>NZ_CVRB01000001.1 GCF_001048695.1 Neobacillus massiliamazoniensis
AAGTAAATAGTCTGGTGGCGATAGCGAGAAGGTCACACCCGTTCCCATACCGAACACGGAAGTTAAGCTTCTCAGCGCTGATGGTAGTTGGGGGCTATCCCCCTGTGAGAGTAAGACGTTGCCAGGCTGTTATATATGGAGGATTAGCTCAGCTGGGAGAGCATCTGCCTTACAAGCAGAGGGTCGGCGGTTCGATCCCGTCATCCTCCACCATAATTTTTTACAATGCCGGTTTAGCTCAATTGGTAGAGCAACTGACTTGTAATCAGTAGGTTGGGGGTTCAAGTCCTCTAGCCGGCACCATTTTTTTGTTTGAGCCATTAGCTCAGTTGGTAGAGCATCTGACTTTTAATCAGAGGGTCGAAGGTTCGAGTCCTTCATGGCTCACCATTTTAAACGAATATGCGGGTGTGGCGGAATTGGCAGACGCACCAGACTTAGGATCTGGCGCCGCAAGGCGTGGGGGTTCGACTCCCTTCACCCGCACCATTTAAGTGATTACGCGGAAGTAGTTCAGTGGTAGAACACCACCTTGCCAAGGTGGGGGTCGCGGGTTCGAATCCCGTCTTCCGCTCCAATGTTGCCGGGGTGGCGGAACTGGCAGACGCACAGGACTTAAAATCCTGCGGTAGGTGACTACCGTACCGGTTCGATTCCGGTCCTCGGCAGTAGCTCAGTCGGTAGAGCATCTGACTTTTAATCAGAGGGTCGAAGGTTCGAGTCCTTCATGGCTCACCATTTTAAATGAATATGCGGGTGTGGCGGAATTGGCAGACGCACCAGACTTAGGATCTGGCGCCGCAAGGCGTGGGGGTTCGACTCCCTTCACCCGCACCATTTAATATGCGGAAGTAGTTCAGTGGTAGAACACCACCTTGCCAAGGTGGGGGTCGCGGGTTCGAATCCCGTCTTCCGCTCCAATTTTGCCGGGGTGGCGGAACTGGCAGACGCACAGGACTTAAAATCCTGCGGTAGGTGACTACCGTACCGGTTCGATTCCGGTCCTCGGCACCATTTTAATAAAATATTGCGCCCGTAGCTCAATTGGATAGAGCGTCTGACTACGGATCAGAAGGTTATGGGTTCGACTCCTTTCGGGCGCGCCATATTTCGGGAAGTAGCTCAGCTTGGTAGAGCACTTGGTTTGGGACCAAGGGGTCGCAGGTTCGAATCCTGTCTTCCCGACCATTCTCAATATCTTTTGGGGCCTTAGCTCAGCTGGGAGAGCGCCTGCTTTGCACGCAGGAGGTCAGCGGTTCGATCCCGCTAGGCTCCACCATAATTTAATTATATATTTGGCGGTGTAGCTCAGCTGGCTAGAGCGTACGGTTCATACCCGTAAGGTCGGGGGTTCGATCCCCTCCGCCGCTATAATAAACAATTAATACTAACGTTAAAGTTGGTATTAATGGACCCTTAGCTCAGTTGGTTAGAGCAGACGGCTCATAACCGTCCGGTCGTAGGTTCGAGTCCTACAGGGTCCACTTTAATATGGAGGAATACCCAAGTCTGGCTGAAGGGATCGGTCTTGAAAACCGACAGGCGGGTCAAACCGCGCGGGGGTTCGAATCCCTCTTCCTCCTCCATTAATTAAAAAGTAATATTATAATCGTCGCGGGGTGGAGCAGTCTGGTAGCTCGTCGGGCTCATAACCCGAAGGTCGTAGGTTCAAATCCTGCCCCCGCAATATGGTCCGGTAGTTCAGTTGGTTAGAATGCCTGCCTGTCACGCAGGAGGTCGCGGGTTCGAGTCCCGTCCGGACCGCCATTTTTATCCAGTAGGCTAACTCTACTGTTGATATAGATATATTTTTTGTGGCTCAGTAGCTCAGTCGGTAGAGCAAAGGACTGAAAATCCTTGTGTCGGCGGTTCGATTCCGTCCTGAGCCACCTTTAAATTTAATGAGTTATTTAGTGGAGGGGTAGCGAAGTGGCTAAACGCGGCGGACTGTAAATCCGCTCCCTCAGGGTTCGGCGGTTCGAATCCGTCCCCCTCCACCATTATGGCGGTTGTGGCGAAGTGGTTAACGCATCGGATTGTGGTTCCGACATTCGTGGGTTCGATTCCCATCAGCCGCCCCATTTATTTTATTATTATTGGGCTATAGCCAAGCGGTAAGGCAACGGACTTTGACTCCGTCATTCGTTGGTTCAAATCCAGCTAGCCCAGTCATGGCAGCATAGCCAAGTGGTAAGGCACAGGTCTGCAACACCTTTACCCCCGGTTCAAATCCGGGTGCTGCCTCCAATTAAATGCGGGTGTAGTTTAGTGGTAAAACCACAGCCTTCCAAGCTGTTGTTGTGAGTTCGATTCTCATCACCCGCTCCAATATGGGCCTATAGCTCAGCTGGTTAGAGCGCACGCCTGATAAGCGTGAGGTCGATGGTTCGAGTCCATTTAGGCCCACCATATTAATCTATTTTCTGTTCCGCAGTAGCTCAGTGGTAGAGCAATCGGCTGTTAACCGATCGGTCGTAGGTTCGAGTCCTACCTGCGGAGCCATTTTTATGTTTATGGGGAAGTAATAGGTCGGATAACCGGCACGAGGGTCCATATAACCCTTCTCCGCCATAGATATCATGCGCCTTTAGCTCAGCTGGATAGAGCATACGCCTTCTAAGCGTACGGTCAGAGGTTCGAATCCTCTAAGGCGCGTATAAAAACAGAGCGATAAAGCCCGCCAGATAAGCGTTTTATGAAGTTAAATGAAACGGTCAAATTCGGATATGCACCCGATGAACGACCGCTTGATAAATTTAACGGCATAGGAGGCTTATTTTTTTATGACGAAAAAGTAAGTGGTACTTACAATTACAGCGATAGGTTTATTAAAAAAGGTGCAAATATTGTTTACATATCAAAGACATTAGGGCATAGTAATTTGGCGGTTACTAGTCAATACCTACATCTTGATAAAGCAGAAGTTGTAGAGAACTAACGACAGTTCTTAAGACCATTCATAAAGAAACTTTGGGGCGCTTAGGCGCTCTTTTTTTCTAAAGCTGCCTCTTCTTTTCGTTGTATAATGGACTAAAATACGAAAGGGAGCGGCGCATATGAACATGGCACGTCCAAACTTTATAGATAGCGAATATTTTTATTGGAATGAGGAAGGTTTTACCGTACGTGAGCGCATGTGTCTATAAATAAAAAATGCGAGGTTTATCCCCGCCTGGTTTTATATTTTTGCAACATATTGATCACGATGCCGAAGTCCACGATCGTCCTGTCGACCTTTTGGAACCAAATCGAGAAACTGGTATGTGATATTCATCATGTCAATGCCACGAGCGTAAGTCGAGTAAGTATGAAATATTTTTCCTTCTTCATCTTTGTAAAAAACGCTTACGCCCTCCCTATCAGTACTCATAGGATTCTGCAGTGTATAGTTGTAAAATGCTTGCTTTTTCTCTACTTCTTCTTCGGTAAAAGATGCTTGAAAATCATAATTAAAATCCGTATGTCCCGATGAATACCAAGGAAATGTCCACTCCATTCGTTTTTTGAATGCTTCCAGTTTTTCTAACGGTGCACGGGAAATACAGACAAAAGTAACATCGCGGTGATATAAGTGTGGAATCATCCCACTGTAGTGATCTGCCCAAAAAGAACAATGTTTGCAGCCTTGATTCCAACTAGGATCGAACATGAAATGGTATACAATCAACTGACTTCTTCCATCAAATAAGTCTGCTAGTGACATCTTACCGTGTGGACCTTCAAATGTGTATGACTTGCTGACAGCTTCCCACGGCAAATCTCGTCTCTGCTGCGTGAGTTCATCCAGCAACTTCGTAAATTCCTTTTCTTTCTGTAGCAGTTCTTTCCTAGCTTCGATCCATTCATTCCTTAGCAGAACTTTATGTTCCATAACAACACCTCATCATCTCGTTTTTCCCATTTATTCTTTCCAATATTACATCTGGTAATGCTTTTGCCTCTTCCATATAAGTTTAAGTTGTTATGGCACCTCTTTCATTTATAGAAAGTAAGATTGTGGAAAAATGTACGAACGGGTGCGATTGTGGAATAAAGGCAATCGCTTTTTTTCTTCTTGAGCTAAAGGTTTAGGTTAGTTCAATTATGAAATCTTTTAAAGGAGAAAGGTATATAGAAAGGGAATTGTTTACTTATCAGAATTTAGGAGGAAATTTTAAATGAGTGAGAAATTATTAAGGGTCGGAACCACATATATTCCAGTAACTAATGTGGAACTTTCATCTGTATGGTATGTAAATAAATTAGATGCAGAATTAAGCTATAAAGATGAAGATAAAGCGATTTTAAATCTTGCAAACCAAAGCATTTTTCTTGTTAAATCAAAAGAACATCAAAGTTCCAATTTCATTGATATTTATGGTGAGGAACGTTTTTCTTTAACATTTGAAGTGAATGGTTTAGATGCTTTAGAAACAATACATAAGGATTTTATAGGTAAAGGGATTAGAGTTGGAGATATTGAAAACAGAGGTCACTCTGGAAGGAATTTTGTTTTTTATGATTTAGATAGTAATAAATTCGATGTATGGAGTGAACTTAGTCCAATTTTCAGAGAAAAATATTTTATCTCAGAATAATCAAGAATTATTATTTATTGTTGTGCTAACGGGTCCATTCCTCTAATAAGGGATGCTTTTTCTTATTGAAGTAAAGGGTCAGGTTCAATATGGTTTAAAAGAAAAAGAACACATTAAGTGTTCTCGATCTCATTTTGTATTTTGGGGAGGCTTACTGTGTTCGTACTTAATCAATTCAACTGGTGGATATTCTTTAGGAAGATTCTTCATTGTTCGACGAGATGACTCGACCGCAAAGTATTAAGTGTCAGTTACAAAGATTTTTCCATTACTGGATGAAGGAATTAAGGTGATTTTCAAGACATATGAATATTTTTCCAAACCTTTGTACTATTTATTTCCTTTAAACGAAATAGATACCGTTTCAATTTGTGAAGGTGTTGCATAGACGTTAATATTGGTATCGAAATATTTTTAAGAAAAATAGTTGACACCCTGGCTACTCGGTGTTACGATGTACTTATAATAAGTAATACTGAATAGCGTGATTTCCCAAAAGCTATTCAGTAAAAATTTACCTCGGTACTATGTTATACTGAATATAAGTCAGACAAAATAGAGGTGGTTCTGAACATGGTAAATTTTTAAGAAAAATAGTTGACACCCAACGCTACTCGGTGTTACAATATACTTGTAATGAGTAATACTGAATAGTTGGATTTCCCGAAAGCTATTCGGTAAAAATTTACCTCAGTACTATGTTATACTGAATATAAGTCAGACAGAATAGAGGTGACTCTGAACATGGAAAATTTAACTGAAATGCTGAAGGGTTCGCTGGAAGGCTGCGTGCTGGAAATCATCAGCCGCCATGAAACCTATGGCTACGAGATTACCCGCCGCCTGAACGAGCTTGGGTTTACCGAAGTCGTGGAAGGGACGGTCTACACCATCCTCGTGCGATTAGAAAAGAAAAAACTTGTGAGCATAGAAAAGAAACCGTCAGATATGGGGCCGCCCCGCAAGTTTTACTCACTTAATGAGGCTGGCCGCCAGGAACTTGAATTGTTTTGGGAAAAATGGGATTTTGTATCATCAAAAATCAACGTCTTAAAATCAATCTAGCTTCATAAAATATTACGTCCGATATTTTTGGAGTGTCTTGTTCAGCTTTATAAAAAAAGGAGGAAAAATAACATGATGGAAATGTTCAAAAAAATGATTGGTGATAAAAAAGAATACAAGATGATGATGGCACGGGTTGAAGCCCTGCCAGAGGACTACCAGTTTGTATTTAAGGAAATTCAAAACTACATGTGGAAATTCACAGCGGGCAACGGGATGGATATGCTGCACATACAGTATGAATTAATCGATTTGTTCGAAGCCGGTGCAGCGGAAGGCAGACAAGTGCTGGAAATCACTGGGGACGATGTGGCGTCCTTTGCCGACGAACTAGTGGCAAACGCTAAAACCTATTTCGCCAAGTATCGTGAAGATTTGAATCAGAGTATCTTGAAGCGACTGGGAAAAAATAAACTCATTAAATAATACTGACTGAATAGCTGGTTACAAATATGAATTGCCACCTTCGTTATTCAGTTATATTTTTAGCTTAGTAATAAGTGGTACGTATTATCAGTGAGACTAAATAGTAGAGTTTAGGCAATCTAGCTCCGCAAGGAACTTTTAATAAGGAGGAAAATAGTATGAGCAATGCAGCGATTTCTGTAAAAGGGTTAAAAAAATCCTTTAATGACAAGGAAGTCTTAAAGGGGGTGGATTTTGAGGTGCGGCGTGGCGAAATTTTCGCACTGCTGGGCTCAAATGGAGCGGGCAAGACGACGACGGTCAACATCCTCTCGACGCTGATGAAACACGACGGCGGAGAAGTAAGTATTTGCGGCTTTGACGTCCAGCGTCAACCGGATCATGTTCGCCAGAGCATCAGCCTGACAGGGCAGTTCGCAGCTTTAGACGGAATGCTCACCGGGCGGGAAAACCTGATAATGATCGCCAAGTTGCGGGGAGTTTCCAATCCCGTTCAAGTCGCCGACAATCTGCTTGCAAGATTCAGCCTGACCGATGCGGCCAACCGCAGGGCGGACCAATATTCCGGCGGGATGAAGCGCCGGCTTGACATCGCCATGAGCCTGATCGGGAAGCCAGCAGTCATTTTTCTCGACGAACCGACAACAGGGCTTGACCCAGAAGCGCGGATTGAAGTCTGGAATACCGTCAAGGAGCTTGCAGGCGGCGGCACGACCATCTTGCTGACGACCCAGTACTTGGAGGAAGCCGAACAAATGGCGGACCGTATCGCTATCCTGCATGGCGGAAAAATCATCACGACCGGTACCCTTACCGAACTCAAAGAGATGTTCCCGCCAGCAAAAGTGGAGTACATCGAGAAGCAGCCGACATTGGAGGAAATTTTCC
Organism: Neobacillus massiliamazoniensis; assembly: GCF_001048695.1. GTDB lineage: Bacteria > Bacillota > Bacilli > Bacillales > Cytobacillaceae > Neobacillus > Neobacillus massiliamazoniensis. The sequence continues at coordinate 6,957 of NZ_CVRB01000001.1, forward strand.
TCGCGATCATCGGCAAAAAGGAGGAGATGTAAATGAAAAGCAAAACAGGGGTATTACTAGGGCGTTTAATGCGCAACATCATGCGCAGCCCGGATACGATTATCACGGTGGCGATTACGCCGATTATGATGATGCTGCTGTTTGTCTACGTATTTGGCGGCGCCATAAAGACAGGAACGGACAACTACGTCAATTATTTATTGCCGGGAATCTTGCTGATGGCCATCGCATCCGGAGTCGCTTACACTTCCGTGCGGCTGTTTACGGATGTAAAGAGCGGGCTGATGGCGCGTTTCATTACCATGCCCATCAAGCGCTCGTCGGTATTGTGGGCTCACGTGTTGACATCGCTTGTTTCCAATGCGCTTACTCTCGTGGTGGTTTTCCTTGTCGCGCTCTTGATGGGCTTCCGTTCTAACGCTGGTATCCTGGATTGGCTCGCGGTAGCTGGGATACTCGGGCTGTTTACTCTGGCTCTGACATGGCTAGCGATCATTCCCGGATTGACAGCGAAGTCTATGGAAGGGGCGACAGCCTACTCGTACCCGCTGATTTTCCTGCCGTTTATCAGTTCGGCCTTTGTTCCCACCGAAACCATGCCTAAAATTGTCCGTGCGTTCGCTGAGAACCAGCCCGTGACTTCAATCGTGAATGCGATTCGTGCCCTCTTGTATGGAGGGTCGGTTGGCAACGATATCTGGATCGCGCTTGCCTGGTGCGTCGGCATCATGGTCATCGCTTACATCTTCGCCAGTAAACAATTTAAACGCCAGTTAGGGTAAGTACACCATTATGGGATTAGCCATATCAATAGTCAGCCGCTGCGATGAATGCATTTGCTATCACATGGAAGGCTGTTAAAATGCCGGGCAACCATCGATGAAATCATGGAAACCCTCAAAATTGGTGTGATTGGTGGCGGCTCGATTACTTATCCCAATGCGAGGTTTGCCATACATGCTTTAGAAGAATTTACAGGGTGCAATAGTTAAATTTTTAGGGGTTCTTGCAAACAATTTTGAAAAATGCTATTCTAAATATGAATTATTTTTGTTCGGTGTAAAGGATTTGTATTAGTTTAAACTTTTCGTCTTGATGATCACTGAGAGCAAGGATAGTATTACATTGTGTGTATCTACACACTAGGAGGCAACAAAAATGGAAAACGGTAAAGTAAAATGGTTTAACAGCGAAAAAGGCTTCGGATTCATCGAGCGTGAAGGTGGAGAAGACGTATTCGTTCATTTCTCAGCTATCCAAGGCGAAGGTTTCAAATCTCTTGAAGAAGGTCAATCAGTTACTTTTGACGTTGAACAAGGTAACCGTGGACCACAAGCTGCTAACGTTCGTAAAGCTTAATTAAAAACAACAGATGGACTCCATTTTGGAGTCTGTTTTTTTATGCTTAAAAAAAAGAACCCCATTCACGAATGAATAGGGAACATGAAAACAGTAAATCAAATGGTATACAAAGTGTAACATACGATTAAGGAAAATCCTAATTTTTAAAAGAGGGCTGGTGGATCGCGTTATGTCCATCTTCATCTTAGCAACGATGTTAAACAAATTCTAACCACAATTCTAATTGTTTCACCGCTTCTGGATTAATCGTCTTCATTGGTTCAATAAGTATTTCACCTCGTTGACGCTTTATTTCTTTGGCCAGGAGTGGAATATCATCAAACAAACCTTCTTCTTCAATTGAAATCTTTAAGTACTTCATCCTAAAAAACTCGTTTTCTATAGTGTTTATTTCAAAATGTTCGATTAACATTTCAACCCAGATATCTAACGATTCTCTCATGTAATCATCTCCCATATAGTAACTATTACTTCAACATTATCGTTGACCACAATATTGCTGCAACCTATTTCCATTGAGAAAATAAATTCACACATGCTATTCGTGTATAGTAATAATTCTACATTGGGTCTATGTAATCCTATCGGATAATAAAAACCGTTAAATGCGCAGAAGTTTACTTCCAATTTTATTGGTAATATAATGGAATGGACAATGATAATAGGGGGATTAATAAATTGAGAAATAACTCTATTGAAGCTATTCCGCTGATTCATGATTTTTGTCATTGGCTGAAGGAACAAAAGAAATCTCCTAACACGATTACAACCTACAAGAGGGACTTGGAAAGGTTTCAAGAGTGGCTTCAAGAGAAAAAATCGGATATTAACCATTTAACAAAGGATGATATCCAAGCATATATCTCATTTTTAGAACAGAAGCAGAAAAGTGTGGCAACTATCGATAAGACAGCAGGTGCTATACGTACGTTTGCTAAATTTTTAGAGAAACCAGATTTGATTTTCGGGATAAAGTTAGAGCCAGTTACAAAAGAAGATATTGAGGTGTTGTCTTCAGACCAGTATGAGCTGCTTTTAACTCAGGTTAAAGACGATGGAAATCTCAGAGATATCGCGATCGTGTATTTACTTTTGCATACAGGTCTACGTGTTTCCGAACTATGCAGCTTAAATCGTTCTAGTGTTAATTTTTTTAAAAATGAATTAATCGTAGAAAAAGGTGAAGAGAGACGCACAATCCCTCTTTCAAATGATGCTAAGACTCGTTTAGAAGATTATCTAAAGTCTCATTCATCTAAGGAAGCAATATTCATTACAAAATTAGGTGAACGGATTACCGAGAGAACTGTTCAATATATGCTTAAGAAATATAATGTCAATCCCAATAAATTAAGACATACGTTCTGTCAAAGGCTTGTGGATTCCAGGGTTGATTTAGATGTTGTTTCAAGACTTGCTGGAATTAAAGACCTTAATGTCATTAAGAGGTATGTAAAAAGCTCACAAATAAAAGAGAATAGCCTAGGAGAGATCATAAATAATTCATTTATGGAACACTAGGTTGGGTTGTCACGCTATGAGTTTTTGGAGAAACATTGGCAGTAGAATATAAATTAGCGTATTAGATCGCATACCAAATGGTTTGCGATTTTTTGTTGTTATAGCAATGTAATAATTCTTATTACTTCTATTCTAAAGGTAAAATGGCCTCTACTCTACCAGTCCATCCCCTTTGGTACCAACGCAAAAGTGTTAATTCAATTTAGCGAGAGAAACATTCATCTCACCTACCAGCACAGCTCCTTTCAAATTATGTCGAAAGACCTGCACCTAACTGACGATGAAGCACTCGATATCTTTAAACATTTTGCTGTTAAAGAAGGTAAAAAGTTGCCTACCTAGCCAACGGCCAGAGAAAACCACAAAAAAAGCAGCAGATTATGGCAAGAAAAGCGAGCAAAAAAATCAAGTACTAAGTACTAAAGGTTCACTTCGCTGATACTTCAGTACCACTTTGGTGCCTGACACCTCTGTAAAATCGTTATAATTTGGCAAAATTTCTTCCTTTATGACAAATTGAGAAGGAGATTTAATGATTTTGTAACATAGCTGGCATATTCTTTTGTTAAACTTCCTGAAGAAGGGGGAAAAAAGTATGACATTTTTAAAACGAATTACAATCGTCATGTTTACATTGATGTTATGTGTACCTTTTTCTTTGGAAACGCATGCACAATCAAACACAGATGCCCTACAAAATCTCCAGCAACAACTTAATCAGAAAGCAAATGAAAAGCAAGCTGTGAAAAATGAGATGGACAGTGTTCAACAAGAAATGCAGTCGATTTCTACATATATTTCACAAAACAAAGACGCGATGGCAAAAACCGAGCAGAAAATTGCCGATACTAACCGTCTGATTGAACAGAAGAAAGAAGAGATTGTCACTCTTGAAGATAAAATTCTTGCTCGTAAGGATGTCATGAAGAAGAGACTTGTGGCGCTCCAGCAGCGTGATGATAAAATCGGATTAGTTATCAGCGTATTTATGGATGCGAAAAATCTTGACGATTTTATTCAACGCGCTAGTGCAGTGAGCACACTGTTTGGTGCGGACAAGGATATTCTAAATGCTCAGCAGGATGACCTAAACCAAATTGAAGTAGATAAAAAAGAGATTGATAAACAAGAACAAGTTGCACTAGCAGAGCAAAAATCGCTTGCAAAGCAGCAAGCTGATCTTGATCAAAATCTGCAAAAGAAACAAGCAGACTTAAACACATTACAGCAGCAAAGCAGTCAAATTGATCAGCAAATTACAGCTGATTCCCAACAAAAGGCTAATATTCAAGCACAGATCAAAGCTGCACAAGATCAGATTCTTCAACAACAAGCAGCAGCAAGAGCTGCGGCTCAAGCAGGAGCAGGTGCAAATCAGCCATCCGCACCACAACAACCATCCGGAGGCGGCCAAGAATTTTATGTCACGGCAACTGCCTACAGCTGGGAAGATGGTGGCATCATCACAAGATTAGGCTACAACATCAAAGATAATCCTAATATGAAACTAATTGCTGTTGACCCGTCTGTCATTCCATTAGGAAAAAAAGTATGGGTAGAGGGCTATGGAGTAGCGATTGCTGGTGACACTGGCGGTGCCATTGTCGGCAACCGAATCGATGTCCTAATGCCTTCAACGGCTGCCTCAAATGCATGGGGTAGAAAAACGGTGAAAGTAGTTGTTTTAAATTAGTAGTTTACTATAAAAATAGCGAGGAGACCTGACATGAACGTGTTGGGTCTCTTTTTTCGTAGACTGATATGAAAAATATCCTGGACAAAACGGCACAAATAATTTTAAAACGGCACATATCTAGGCCAAAACGGCACATAAACCATTTTTACCTCTCAAACCTTAAATCCACCCATCAAAAAGCAAAAATCAGCCCGCCTCGTTCGTGAGGCGGGCAATTCTTTACAATTGGCGAGTTCCAACATTTTCGACTGTCCACTGGAGAAAGACAAATGTCCACGGACGGTGCCTGACACCCAATCTCACCCCAAGTGCACCAGGTCTCGCAGTTCGTCGGTGGAGAGTTCGGTGATCCAGTTTTCGCTTTGGATGATTTGGTCGTTCAGGTGTTGTTTTTTCTCGAGCATGGCGTCGATTTTTTCCTCCAATGTGCCGGTGCAGATAAGTTTGTGCACGTGGACAAATCGTTGCTGACCGATACGATAGGCGCGATCGGTTGCTTGGTTTTCGACGGCAGGATTCCACCAGCGGTCGTAGTGGATGACGTGGTTCGCAGCGGTCAGGTTCAGACCGGTGCCGCCGGCTTTCAACGAAAGTAAGAATACAGGGAATTCCTGGTTCTGGAACCGATCAATCATCGAATCGCGCTGTGCTTTCGGTACGCTTCCATTCAAAAATGGCACTTCAACCCCAAACTTCTTTTTCAACGTTGTTCTAATCATTTCACCCATTTCAATATATTGTGTGAAAATGAGACAGCTTTCGCCCTGTTCTAAAACGGCATCTACTAAGTCAACCAGCTTCTCCAGTTTATTAGAGCGATCAAGGAGGTGCCGGGTCGCCCCATTTTCTTTTAAATAAAGAGCGGGGTGGTTACAGAGCTGTTTTAAGCGGCTTAGCATTTGTAAAATTAATCCTTTGCGTTCAAAACCGGTTAGTTTTTCAATCTCAGCAAACGTATCGTGAATCAGCTGCTCGTAAAGTGAAGCCTGCTCGGCCGTTAGTGGGCAGTATTCCTTTTGTTCCTGCTTATCAGGGAGGTTGAGGGCAACCTCTTCATCCTTTTTCGTGCGGCGGAGCAGGAATGGCCGGATTAGCCCCTGAAGCTGCTGCACTTTTTCCTTCTTCTCATCCTTTTCAATCGGAATAACGTATCTTTTTTGAAATTGTCCCAAGCTGCCAAGATAGCCGTGATTGGTAAAATCAAAAATCGACCACAGCTCGGAGAGACGGTTTTCCATCGGCGTTCCCGTTAAGGCGATGTGATGGCGGCCCCTTAGCTGGCGAACAGCCTTCGATTGCTTTGTTTGGGCATTCTTGATATTTTGGGCCTCGTCAATCGCAATCGAGCTCCAAAGCAGTGATTGGAACTCAGTGGAATCCAGATGGCTCAGTCCATAAGAAGTGAGCACGACATCGACATCCTTAGCTTTCTCCGTAAACGCCTCTTCCTTCAGGCGGTTGGAGCCATAATGCAAATACACCTTCATCTCAGGAGCAAAGCGCTCCAACTCCTTCTGCCAGTTCCCTAGAACCGAAGTCGGGCAAATGATCAATGCAGCCTTCGTCGGAACCTTGACGGGAACCAGTGCAGGAGCAGGGGAAGCCCCTTCATCCTTCTTGCGATGACCTTTTTTGGTGCCACTTTTGGTGTCAGGCACCTGGTTTACATAACTCGTGTTGTCAGGCACCACATCGCCTTCCTTCACCTTCAACAGATAGGTTATGAGCTGGACGGTTTTGCCGAGACCCATATCGTCGGCTAGGCAGGCGCCGAAACCGTACTGTCTTAGGAACCAAAGCCAGCTCATTCCGAGTTGCTGGTAGGGGCGGAGCTCGCCATTTAATCCCGCAGGCACCGGTTGTTCTGGAATTTCGTTCGAATCAGAGAGCTGCTTGACCATTTGCTTCCATTGGCGGTTCAACTCAATTTGAATCCGTGCAAATGCTTTTGGATTTTCCAATTCGTCCTCGGAAGCGGCGCCGGACTCCACCATCTCTTGCTCAAGTAGGTCACGGACATGCAGACCTTCCTTTTCGGCTCGCTTCATTAAATCTTGAATTTGCCGAATGAATTGCGGATCAAGCTTTACCCAACGACCTCGGATATAAACGAGCCGTCTTTTTTCTTCGACGAGCTTGGCGAATTCATCTTCGGACAGATCGACACCGTTCATCGAAAACCGCCAGTTAAAGTCCAGCATCGCATCAAGACCGACAAACGATGGACGATGGCTCGATGATCCTTTCACCGACGCCTTAACTCGCAAGTTGGCATTTTTCATCGCCTGCCACCAGGAAGGGAGAAGGATTTCGACATCAAGCGCAACCAAGGTTTCACTGGCCTCGGTTAAAAACATCCACGCTTCATCCTCGGTCAAGTGGTTTTTGATGAGAACGGGACCGTCCTCGTCATGATCCTCACCCAACCATGGAATCAGTCGAACGAAGCGGCTCTTTTCCCGATCCACCTTTTCTAAATATGGCTGCCATTTTACCGGAACCTTTAATACGCCATCCAATCCAACCATTTCATCGGGATTTTTTTTACTGCGCAAAAATAAATCCAGGCTCCAAAGTCCTTCACCATCTACCGGTTCCTCAAGATGTAGCCCAATCGTAAATGGTGTATCGCTTTCCTTGATTCCGACCCATTCCAGCCAGCTTTCCTCGTCAAAATAACGGGCAAGATCCCCGCCAGAAATATTCTGCTTTTTCAAAAGGTCCAGCTTCGGTCCGAACAGCTCTTGCATTGAAGCATTTCTCGTCAAATAACCATCGAGTGCGCCGTTGTATAAATCGGAGATGAAATCAATAGTGGGATGACCGTTTACTAGCTGTTCCCAAAAGGGCGAAGCGAACTCATCCTTTACTCGATCCGGAAGCTGCCAGCGGAATTCACCGTGCTCCCATACCGAGAAGTCGGGGAGCCACTCTTTTTCCAAAATGCTTTCATAAAGGGCATGTGCTGCAGCAAGGCAAACTTCCGACTGCTCGCTCCAATCCCAATCGATGAAGCGGTTGAACGACTCCTTGGCAAAAAGGGAAACAAGCTGCCAGCCACTCAGCGGCACCCCCTCTATCCCGTTCGCGATCTCGCTCTCAAGAAGAGTCCCGAAAAAACTCTCCTCATGGCGGCTAAACACAAGATTTTTCCAGACAGAAGTAGCCATTACCTGATCCTGTTCGTCTTGCGCCGTCAGCAAATAGCGACCATCCTCTAATTTAGTTGTCAGCAATTTAATAAATCTATTTTTAAGCATCAATTTATATGCTCCTTTGAGGCAAAAGCCTCGAATTCTTTCAAAAACTTATCATTATTTATGGTACGGTACGCGAAATGAAGTGGAATCATAGAATTGAGTTATTAGCGCTAAAACAGAGCTTAGAGTCTCTAAAAATGTAACTAATAAACGTTATTGGCGTCAAAACAGAGCTTAGAGTTTCAAAAAATGTAACTAATAAGTCTTATTAGCGTCAAAACAGAGCTCAGAGTCTCTAAAAATGTAATTAATAAGCGTTATTAGTGTCAAAACAGAGCTTAGAGTCTCTAACAATGTAACTAATAAGCCTTATTAGCGTCAAAACAGAGCTTAGTGCCTCTAAAAATGTAACTAATAAGCGTCATTGGCGCCAAAACAGAGCTTAGAATCTCCAAAAATGTCGTTAATAAGCGTCATTGTCGACAAAACATAACCGAGAATCTCCAAAAGTGTCGTCAATAAGCCTCATTGCCGAAAAAACTATGCTTTTGTCTACAAAAAGGGTGTCAGGCACCACTAATGTCACAACTAATCACAACTGTCCACCCAGGGCGTACAAATGTCCACGAGCGGTGCCTGACACCCAATCTACAACACCCAATCCAATCTACCCCTCGATCAGCTTCCCGCGCTGGCATTCTTCGTGGAAGGCCCGGAGGCGTTTGGTTCGGTCGAGCAAGGTGTTAAGGAAGTAGTGCCAGTCGTCCTGGCGCTTCATTTTTTTATATAGTGTGCGCAGTTTTTTCAGGTGGCGGACGGCCAGTTTGTAGCTTGGGCGGTTTTTTTGGTCGATTTCAGCTTGGACTGTTTGGTGGAGGATGCCGAGCAGCACCTCAGGCTGTTCTTTTTCGACGATTTTCACTTTGCTCGACGGAAGATCGGCATAGTTTAGCCCCACGAATGCTTGGAGCTCACCCCAGCGTTCGTAGTGGCCGCGTTCAAAGAGCATGTATTCATAATCGGCAAAGCTGTAAGGCAGCGTCTGCAACAACGCGCGCTCGAACAAGTCGGTGCGGTTCGTTTCGACACAATACGGCGCTATCGTCTTCAGCGCCTCCCTAGTAAAGCCCGTGCACGAGTGGTAGCTCCGGAGCTCATCCAAATACCCTCTGATTTTTTGTAAAAATAATTCAATCATTGTCCCGACGCGTTTCCAGGCTTTTAACTGTGTCAACTGGTCAATCCAATGAAGCATAAAAGGGGTCGCAATGTCATCCTCGATCTGCCTAAGCAAATTCAGCGCCGACTCGTCGTCACCCTGTAAATAATGCAAATGAATGCTGGCAATCAATAGCGGCACCGGATTCTCACCCTCCCGCAAATCCTTCAGGCCGAGGCGAATCTTTTCGGTCTCTTCAGCGCGCCAAGTCTTGTTGCGAAACAACCCTGACCACAACAGGCGATAGAAGGAAATCCGCTCTTGCTCCAATCCACTGACGCACGTCAGCAAGGTAAACGTATCATCCTTTAATTTTAAAATAAATGCATCAAAATCAAACGGCAGCGATTGCACGCCGATTTTCGCTACCAAATCCTCGACATCATCGATCATTTGATGGAACAGGTGAAGGTAAGACCGCTTCACCATGTCCTCCGTATGCCCAGCCTGCTCACTCAAAACGGCAAGCTTGCGAAATGAAACAACCGTCGCGATGAGCTCATAGAGCATACGCCATTCCTGCTCAAGCGGTGCACTGGCAGAAAGTCGCCGCTCGTAAATCTCAAATAAATCAGCCACGACAAACGGGCTCATCGTCTTTTTCGTCTGCACTAGCGTATCAAAGCTGTCCTCGAAAGAACGGACCCAGCCCTCATAATCCGGCTTCAACACTCCATTTGCCTTGATCAAATCCTTTGCTTTCTGGATGCCTAAGCTCGTGAGTGACTTTTTTTCCATCATCGGTTCGCGCCACTCCTCAAGCCACTTGGTCACACTGCCTACAGTCGAAAAAGCCGCGAAAAAAACCGCTATCTTGTGCCGGCATAAGTCTTCAGCAGGGCACGAGCACTCGCTCAAGCCCAAGAAGTTGAGGTCAAGCTCAACCTTGCACGGGGTCACATCTTGGACGACAGCTGTAGCCAAATATTCGTTTATATGTAACTGATGCACCATCCCCTGCCGGTACAGCATTAACCCCTTTTGAACGAGCCGCGCATCTTCGGTAGACGATGGGTTTAAGAGTTCTTTTATATCATCGGAAAGGCTATGTATTAACTCCAAGCGAGAAGCCCCCTTTTTAAATAGTAGAATGAAAAAACAATATGGCTACGCCACTTTTAAAAAAATCCATATTCCTTAATTATACCCAAAAAACTGTTGTTCGAGGAGGGTGAATCTATGAAAAAAACACCTTGCTTAGCAAGGTGTTTAGTAAAAGCGCTTAAATCCTTCAAAATGATTTTTGAAATAGCCGGTTAAGCTCGAGATGGCAATGCCACGGTTTTCATCGGCGTGGATGAATTGGTTGTCACCAAGGTAAATGCCCACGTGGGAGATGCCCTTTTTATATGTATTTTGGAAAAAGACAAGATCCCCAGGCTGCGGCTGGTCGACATAATGGGAGCGGCTGTAGAAGCCTTCCGCAGTTGTGCGGCTTGTCGAAAAACCAGCCTTGTTGAACACATAATAAATGAAACCGCTGCAATCAAAGCCTTTCATGCTGCTACCGCCCCAAACATAAGGGACGCCCATGACGGCTTTTGCTTCACGAATGACATCTGTCGCCAGGTTGGAGGTACCAGGCTGCCCTGTAGTTGGAACGGACTGACCTGCAATCTGCAATTTTTGCCCGACGTAGATGAGATCGGAGACCAGGTTGTTCTGCCTTTTAATGCTGCTGACAGTAACACCGAACTGGGCGGCAATTCTTCCGAGGGTGTCACCATTTTGAACAACATAATTCGTCACCTCAGAAGGAGCGGCAGGTGGAGCAGGCGGAGCAGGTGTCGGCGGTGCTGTCACTGGAACGCTTCCTCCCGAAACCTTTAACGTTTGACCCACATAAATCATGTCAGAGATCAGTTGGTTTTGCTGCTTCAAATCATTAACCGTACAGCCGAACTTGAGAGCGAGTGCCCCGAGAGTATCGCCGCTTTGGATGACATAATTCGCCACCGTACCAGATGAGTCAGATGCACTAGACCCACCAGATCCACCAGGACTCGTAGGGACTGCCGGCGGTGCATCGCCATTATTCGCTACCTTCAGCTGAGTTCCTGGAAAAATAAGCGAGCTGTTCAGGTTGTTCCACTGCATTAAATCCGAGAGCTTAATCCCGAATTTATAGGCGATGCCACTAAGCGTGTCCCCGCTTACGATCGTATAAACGGAGGCAGCCGAAGCCGCTGGCGGAACTGCTGGCGGAGCTGCCGGAGGAACTAGTCCCGGCGTAGAACTTGAACCGATTTGAAGAACCTGGTTGACGCGGATAAGGTCGGATCCAAGGTTGTTCAGTTTCTTAATATCTTGGACACTTGTTTGAAAATTCTTCGCAATCTGCGAGAGCGTGTCCCCTTTTTGAACCGTGTAAGTGCTGGCGGAAGCCGCTCCTGCATATGTAGACGATAGGATTGCAACGGTTGCCACCGCAGATACGACTTTTTTCTTCATTAACAATCACCCCAGACTATTTTTTCTCTATTTTACCACATTTATCCGCTTGTTTTTACAAAATGTAGCAATATTGTTATCGGAAAAATGGCAAAGTTGTTTAGATTCCAAAGACATAGGTCTTTTATTCTGTTTTCTAAAAAAATTCCAAAAAACCAAAAAAAAACACTTCAAATTTCTTACTTAGAGAGGTTTAATAGAATATGTTGGTTTTTATAAGACAATATACCAAAACATACGACAAATTATGCTATACTAAACATGTTTTGACATACATTTAGTAGTACAGGAGGACAAAATGGAAGAAACGATTAGTTTAAAAGATCTACTTGAAACCTTAAAAAAAAGGTTCACGTTAATCCTATCGATTACATTAGTTGCCGCGATAGCAAGCGGGGTTGTCAGTTACTTTTTCATCACCCCTATATATCAAGCCTCGACGCAAATTCTGGTCAATCAATCGAAAAATAACCAAACGATGTACACTCCCAATGAGGTGCAGACAAACCTTCAATTGATCAATACATACAATGTCATTATTAAAAGCCCGGCAATCCTTGATAAAGTGGCAGAAGATCTTCATTTAAAGCTGACCACCGTACAACTGAATAAAAAGATTACCGTTGCAAGCGAAAAGGACTCTCAGGTTATCAATATATCCGTTCAGGACTCGGATCCAAAAATGGCAGCAGATATTGCCAACAAGATAGCAGCGGTTTTTCAATCGCAAATTTCAACAATCATGAAGGTCGATAACGTTAGCATTCTAGCAAAGGCCAATGTTGGCGACAATCCGTCACCGATTAAGCCGAAAAAAGCAATGAACGTCGCGATCGCTGTTGTTGTTGGATTAATGGCAGGTATCGGGATCGCTTTCTTGCTCGAATACTTCAATAACACCATTAAAAACGAACAAGATGTAGAAAAAACACTCGGGCTACCGATTCTAGGGACTATTGCTCATATTGACGATCAAAAAATAGAAGAGTTAAGAAGACAGCGCGCATCAAGAATGTCAACAAGAAGGGGTGAGACTATTGACTCTTAAGAAAAAAACGACGAAAACAAGTTCAAGACGGAAGCTCGTGACCATACTCGATCCAAAATCACCGATTGCGGAGCAATATCGAACGGTTCGGACTAATATCCAATTCTCCTCCGTTGATCAGGAACTGAAAACCATTATGGTAACGTCATCCGGCCCAGGAGAAGGGAAGTCGACGACAGCTGCCAATTTAGCAGTAGTATTTGCGCAGCTTGGAAAAAAAGTATTAATTGTGGATGCCGACCTACGTAAGCCAACCGTTCACCATACGTTTGGGATCAACACTCACATTGGTTTTTCAACGGTTTTGACCAAACAAGCTGACCTTACCAGTGCAATAGTAAAAACAGAAGAAAAGGATTTATATGTGTTACCAAGCGGGCCAATTCCCCCTAATCCATCAGAGCTGTTAAGTTCCAAATCGATGGAACAATTTATCGCCGATGTAAAAACCGTATTCGACTATATTATTTTCGATACGCCGCCATTGTTAGCGGTCGCTGATCCACAAATTCTGGCAAATCAGTGTGATGGTGCCATTTTGGTGGTGTATAGTGAAAAAACCGTACGAGAGCATGCCGTAAAAGGCAAAGAAATGCTTGAAAATGTGAAAAGCAAGCTGCTTGGGGTCGTTTTAAACCATAAAGAACTACAAAAAAATGATTATTATTATTATTATGGGAACAAGTGACAAATTTCGACACCTTTTGCCATTTTCTTTGTGTTATAATCTGAAAGTCCTATGAAAATTATCCTATTTCGGAGAGAGTGTAGCGAAAATGATCGATTTACATTGTCACATCCTGCCTGGAATTGACGACGGGGCACCAAATTTGTCAGAAAGCATCAGAATGGCCAAGAAAGCTGTCGAACAAGGAGTACACACCATCGTCGCAACACCGCATCATATGAATAATCAATACGAAAACCGAAGGAACAGTATTCTTAAACGAGTCGAGGAATTAAACCAAGCCCTCCTTCAAGAACAACTGAATGTAAAGATTATTCCCGGACAGGAAGTGCGGGTATATGGAGAGTTGGTCGAAGACTTTCTTACTGGGGAGATTCTGCCGATCAATGATAGTCCATATGTACTAGTTGAATTTCCATCCAGCCAAGTCCCACGCTACACGGAAAAACTTTTTTACGACATGCAGTTAAATGGACTGATTCCGATTATTGTGCATCCGGAGCGCAACCAGGAAGTGATCGAACATCCGAATCTCCTCTACCGCCTTGTGGAGAAGGGGGCGTTCACGCAGATCACGGCTGCTAGCCTCTGTGGTGATTTTGGAAAAAAAATCAAGCAATTCTCCCAGCAATTAATCGAGGCTAACTTGACTCATTTTATTGCCTCAGATGCTCATAATACGAGCAATCGAACCTGTCGAATGCGAGAAGCGTTTGATATCGTTCAAAAGAAGTATGGCAATGAAATGCTGTATATCTTCCAAGAAAATGCAGAAATTGTGTTAGAAGGCGGTCATCTATATAAGGAAGTACCTGAGCGAATTCAAAAAAAGAAATTCTTCAAACTATTCTAGTCAAAGCAGCTAAGTTTTTCCCAAAAGTTGTATGATACATCTATTCAAGTAGTGAACTTGAACGGCGAGGCTTCCTGTCCGTTATCCATGGGGGCACTCGATCATGCTGTGGGTCCCGCTTTCGGGACCTTAGATGCAGGTCGTCGAGAGCATGATGTGAGGATGGGTTAGATGCCCAATTTATAAAAACCTTAAATATCTAATGAAAGTACAGGTGTCACGACACATGAGTTTCCATTAGGTATTTATTTTTTTGTCAAAATACTTTAAAGGTACAAGTATATTTGAACATGTTTATAGAGAGATAATGTGGGGGAATGATGAATTGTCATATAAAGCTCGCCTTTTTACATTAGGAATATTAGATTCCTTACTGATTTTTTGCGCTTATTACTTAGCTTATTTTCCGTTACAGCCCTCTATCCCTGATCCTGATTGGGAGGAAATGGCTCTGTGTTTGTTCGCCCTTTTAGCCAGCTATCATTTCTTTGCGAGCTTTTACCGGCTGTATAACAAGGCATGGGAATATGCAAGTGTCGGCGAGTTAGTTTCGATTGTGAAAGCTATTACTTTTTCAGTCCTAATCACTGCCCTTATACAGTACATAGGCCATTTGACGATTTATTTGGGAGCATTACTGACGACTTGGATGATTTATGTCATCTTGATAGGTGGTTCTAGAATTGTTTGGAGGCTGTTCCGGGATAGTTATTTAAAGCAGGATACGAGCAAAAAGAGAACGCTTATTATAGGAGCGGGTGCTGCCGGCAGAATGGTAGCTCGTCAATTAGTGACAAATGCGAAGGCAGAGCTTCGTCCTATTGCATTTATCGATGATGACCCATTTAAGCACAAGCTGCACTATCTGAATATCCCAATTGTCGGGAGTACCCAGCAAATTCAGGAGGCGGTCACAACCCTCAATATTGACTATATCGTGATTGCTATTCCCTCTTTGAAGCCAAAAGGGTTGAACCGAATTTTTGATGAATGCTCCAAAACAAAAGTCAAAACGCAAATCATTCCGAAGCTCGAGGATCTGATGACAGGGAAAGTGTCGGTCAATCAATTCCGTGATGTGCAGGTCGAGGATTTACTAGGAAGAGAACCGGTAGAGTTAGATATTGCGAGTATTTCAGAATACATAGCTGGAAAAACTGTATTAGTCACAGGGGCGGGTGGATCCATCGGTTCGGAAATTTGCCGACAGATTTCTACGTTTCATCCACGAAAAATGGTTTTAGTCGGCCATGGGGAAAACAGTATCTACCATATTAATATGGAACTCCGCAAACAGTGCCAAAACGAAATCGAAATTGTTCCGGTCATCGGCGATGTTCAAGACCGGGGAAGAATGTTTGAAGTGATGGAAGAGCATCGACCAGATGTCGTCTACCATGCAGCAGCCCATAAACATGTCCCTTTAATGGAGTACAATCCGAAAGAAGCAGTTAAGAATAATATTTTCGGAACGAAAAATGTGGCGGAAGCGGCGGATACCTTTGGTGTTGGGACATTTGTGCTGATTTCCTCGGATAAAGCGGTCAATCCCACCAATGTGATGGGGTCAACGAAGCGATTTGCCGAATTGATTATTCAAAGCTTAGCACAAACAAGTAAAACAAAGTTTGTCGCTGTTCGGTTCGGAAATGTCCTTGGCAGCCGCGGAAGCGTGATTCCGTTATTTAAGAAACAAATCATGGCGGGTGGACCGGTGACCGTTACCCATGAAGAGATGACGCGTTATTTTATGACGATCCCTGAAGCCTCACGCCTCGTTATCCAATCAGGTGCATTAGCAAGAGGTGGCGAGATTTTTGTGCTCGATATGGGCGAGCCGGTGAAAATAGTCGATTTAGCGAAAAACTTGATCAAGCTCTCAGGCTATACGATAGAAGAAATCGGAATCAACTTTACGGGACTGCGACCCGGCGAGAAGATGTACGAAGAGCTTTTAAATGAAAATGAAATCCATCCTGAGCAGGTTTTCCCAAGCATCCATATTGGAAAAGCCAGAGTCATTCAAACCGAAGTATTAAGCAAGCTAATTGCTCGATTATTGGATCTGTCTGAGAATGAATTGCATGAGACGCTGATTGATGTTGCCAATAATCAGTACGATTACTCTTCTTTAATGGAAATAGCAAATTAATATACATAATAAAGTTCGTTACTAGTAGAAGTTTATTGTCTGATTTTCGTTTTTAAAAAATGGTATAAATAGATTTTTTTTCTTATATTAATTATTTTCGGAAAATAGAATCAAAGGTTTAGTAATTGAACCGTAGTTTTTGCAAATCTATTTTTGGTCAGGATGTTTTGAAGCGTAACACATTACTTGAAACAACTGAACAATATTTAAGCAGTAACCAATTAATACATAAAAAAATAATCCGATAAAGTAGACGTCTTTTGTCTACTAGTCGTTTTTATAAAGGTGGAATAAAGAATGAAAAAAGTTAAAAAAGCGATTATCCCTGCAGCAGGATTAGGAACAAGATTCCTTCCGGCAACGAAAGCGATGCCGAAAGAAATGCTGCCGATTGTCGACAAACCAACGATCCAATATATTGTCGAAGAAGCGATTGCATCAGGAATTGAAGATATTATCATCGTCACCGGTAAAGGGAAACGAGCCATCGAAGACCATTTCGATTTAGCACCAGAGCTGGAACAAAATCTATTAGAAAAAGGCAAGCTAGATTTATTGGAGAAGGTCCAATATTCTTCCAATCTAGTTGATATTCACTATATTCGCCAGAAAGAACCAAAAGGTTTGGGACATGCCGTCTGGTGTGCCCGGAACTTTATTGGTAACGAACCATTTGCGGTTCTTCTCGGCGATGATGTTGTTCAAAGTGAAACACCTTGTTTGAAACAACTGATCGATGTATATGAAGAAACTCGTTCATCCGTCATTGGGGTTCAATCGGTTCCTGATGATGAAACCCATCGTTATGGGATTGTGGAGCCATCGATTCAAGTAGGAAGAAGGTATCAGGTAGAGAACTTTGTCGAAAAGCCGGCAAAAGGAACAGCCCCTTCCAATCTTGCGATCATGGGTAGATATATTCTAACACCAGAAATTTTTATGCTCTTGGAACAACAGGAAACCGGGGCTGGCGGAGAGATTCAGTTGACAGATGCGATTCAGAAGTTGAATCAGATCCAGCGGGTATTTGCTTATGATTTTGAGGGTAAGCGATTTGATGTTGGTGAGAAGATTGGGTATGTGAAGACTACGGTTGAGTTTGCACTGCAGCACAAAGAGTTAAAAGAGGAATTATTAACATACCTTTCCACGTTATTGGAAAAAGAACTAGTCCGTTAGATTAGAATACTAATTACTTATCAAAAGGATGATTACTTAATGAGTAAACCAATTTCTCCTTCGATACTAACTGAGGGAAGAAGGAATATACCATTCTCTCCACCAGATATTACTGACATTGAAATTAACGAGGTTGTAGATACATTAAAATCTGGATGGATCACAACGGGTCCAAAAACAAAACTATTAGAAAAGAAAATAGCAGAGTTCACCAATACTTCAATGGCGGTTTGTTTAAATTCAGCAACGGCTGCTATGGAACTTACTTTGAGGGTCTTAGGAGTTGGACCAGGTGATGAAGTAATAACATCCGCTTATACCTATACTGCCTCTGCAAGTGTGATCGATCATGTTGGGGCGAAAATTATTCTTGTCGATACGGCAGAAAATTCTTTTCAAATGGACTATGAACAGCTGGAAAAGGCAATTACACCAAACACAAAGGTAATTATTCCAGTGGATTTAGCTGGAGTGATGTGTGATTATGACAAGATCTTTGAAATTGTGGAACGGAGAAGAAGTAACTTTCATCCGAACAATGAATTACAAGAGGCGTTTGGGAGAGTAGTAGTTTTAGCTGACGCGGCACACTCCTTTGGTGCAACCTATAAAGGAAAACAAAGTGGGGAAGTGGCGGATTTCACTAGTTTTTCATTTCATGCTGTCAAAAACTTCACAACTGGCGAAGGTGGAGCAGTAACATGGCGTGATATTCCAGGAATAGAGAATGAGTATATTTATAAACAATATATGCTTCTCTCTCTACATGGTCAATCAAAGGACGCGCTTGCTAAGACAAAACTAGGTGCATGGGAATATGATATAGTTTCACCTGCCTATAAATGTAATATGACGGATATTGTTGCATCAATCGGTTTGGGGCAAATGGAAAGATATCCATTAATTTTGGAAAGAAGAAGACAAATCATCGAAAAGTATAATAGCGGTTTGATTGATTGTGAAGTTGATGTTTTAAAACATTACGGAGATAACTTCTCATCAAGTGGACATTTATACTTAGTTCGACTTCTAGATAAAGATGAAGAATACCGTAATAAAGTTATCGAAAAAATGGCAGAGTTAGGTATTGCAACAAATGTTCATTATAAGCCACTGCCAATGCATACGGCTTATAAGAAATTAGGTTTTGATATAAAAGATTATCCAAATGCTTTTGATATGTATAGGAATGAGATTACATTGCCACTACACACTATGTTAAGTGATGAAGATGTAGAGTATGTAATAAAGAGTTTAGATAGAGTATTGAAAGAAGTCGTAAGCGATGATTCTCATGTTGGGTGATAGAAATGTATAAGAGTTTCTTTAAAAGAGCATTCGATCTCATAATAGCTATCTTAGTCCTTCCATTATGGTTTATTGTCTTAGCCATTATTGGACCCATTATTTATTTTCAAGACAAAGGATCCATTTTCTATAATGCTCAACGTTTGGGTAAAGACGGAAAAGTATTTAAGATGTATAAATTCCGATCGATGAAAATGAATGCACCAGACTTAAGGAATGAGGATGGTTCAACATTTAATTCAGAGGATGATCCGAGGCTAACTAAGATCGGAAAGTTTATTCGAAAAACAAGTCTTGATGAAACACCGCAGATATTAAATATCATTATAGGTGACATGAGTATCATCGGTCCGAGACCAGATTTGCCTGAACACCGTGAATTATATGAGAACGAAGAAGAGCGAAAGCTAGAAATTAGACCGGGTGTTACTGGATATAACCAAGCTTACTTTAGAAATACCGTTCCTTGGAAAGAAAGAATCCAAAATGACATTTACTATATTGACCACCTCTCATGGTGGCTTGATATAAGAATATTTTTTAAAACAGCTAAATCCGTTTTGAAGCGGGAGGATGTATTCGTAACGGACAATGAGACAAAAGTGAAAAAAATTAATGATATAGGAATGTAGGAGGAGGATTTGCTTATGATAGGAAAAAGCATAGAAAGTGCAGTAACCTTCTACGAATTAAAGTGGGATACAGAGTTTTTTGGTGTCTCATGCGCTAAAGCAGTTTTAACTAAGCCACTTTCATTAGATGAATGGAATGAATTGAAAGTTAGATTTCAAGAATATCAGTTTATTTCAATCGAAAATCGTGACTCCAATCCTTTTAATGCACAGTTGTTAGGAAAGGATACTACGGCATTTTTGGCAGATGTGAATATTCAATTTGTGAAGAAACTTGAAGGTGCGTATGAGATTCCAAAAAATATTTCAGTTCATCAGGCACTAGAGAGAAATGGACATGTCATTGAAATGGCAGATTTTAAGTATTCAAAGTTTATAGAGGATCGTGAGCTCTTAAAACGTGGCGGTGACAAAGTTTATCATCAATGGCTTATTAACTCTTTTAATAAGCCAGATAAGTACTATGCATTATCCAAGGATGAGCAAGGTGAAATAAACGGTTTTTTACTGCATTCTTATTCAAATAATGCTTGCGTTATAGAGCTTATTGCTGTATCAAGTACTACTACTAGAGGGGGTACGGGTACAAGCTTATTTAAAACAGTAGAATATGCAGCATACCAAAATGGTTGTAACAAAATAAAAGTTGGTACGCAAGTAAGAAATATTGGTGCGATTAACTTTTATCATAAAGTTGGATGTAAGCAAGTTGGATGCCATCAAGTTTATCATTTGTGGAATTAGGTGGATGATAAAGTAAGCCTAATCAATATCTAAATACATATAAAAATAACAGCACCATGGTTTGTGTAAAAGGGAGAGAGGTATGAAGAATATTTTATTCATATGCACTGAAGGATTTGATACACCAGGACCTTCTAATCATTTGATTAGTTCTTTGATAGAAGATATGCTGGAAAATAATTTCAAAGTTACTCTTATTCAAAGTAGAAGAACACAGATAAATGATGATCTTCCTGACACATTGAAAAATCAAGAACATTTAAGTGTAAATATAGTTGATAGAAAGATTATTGAGAAAAGCTCATTTGTTCGTAGGTATCTTGAAGAATCATCATATGCTTTTAGATGTTTTAAAATCTGGAAACAAATGAAAGATGTTGATGCTGTTTTTGTCCAATCTTGCCCGACTGTTATTTTTTCAATTTTATTACTTAGGATATTTTTGAAAAAACCTATTTTATATAGTGTTCAAGATATGTGGCCTGGTAGTGCTGTTAATAGTGGAGTTCTTTCAAATAAGTTTATCGCTAGCATATTCTACAAGATCCAAAAACTGGCCTACAAAAATAGCAATGTTTTAACAGTAATTTCCGAAGATATGAAAACAAAGGTAGTTGAGCAAGGAGTACCAAATGACAAGATTTATCCCATTGTTAATTGGTTTGATGACCGTTCTGTTAAAGAAGTGTCTTGGGAAGATAATAGGTTTGTCCAAAAATATAATCTTTCAAGAGATAAGTTCTATGTGCAGTATGCAGGCACGATGGGATACGTTTTTGATTACAAGATGGTTTTGGATGTCGCTGAACTACTGAAGGAATATAAAGATATTCAGTTTCAAATGATAGGGCAGGGTAGTCAAAAGGATGCTTTTGTTAAAGAAAAGGAGAAACGAGGGTTAGAAAATATTATTTTTTATCCACTTGAACCACAAGGGATGGTTTCAGATGTTTATAGTACCTGTACAATTTGTTTGATTCCTTTGAAAAAGGGTATTATCGGAAACTCTGTGCCAAGTAAAGCTGGATTATTAATGGCATGCAACCGTGCTATCGTGAATTCAGTGGATGAAGAATCTGATTATTATAGAATGTTTAATGAAAATGAAATGGGAATCTCAGCTCCTAACGATAATCCAAGAGCAGTGGCAGATGCAATTCTAGATTTATATAATCATAAAGAAAAGCGTGATTCAATAGCAAAAAATGGACATGATTTTGGAAAGAAATATTATTCTAGAAGTGTAAATACTAAAAAATTTATAGAACTATTTGAAACAATGGTAAGAGTAGAAGGGAATAAATAATGAAGGTTCTTGTTCTTGGATTTACTAAAATTTCATACATGCCTTATATGCATTTTTACATTGAGCAGCTCAAAAAGTATAACTGTGAAGTACATCTTCTATATTGGAAAAGAGATAATAATCCTGATTCAGAAAGTCCTAAGGGGATAGTCACTCATATATTTGACCGATATCAAGAAGATAGTGTCCCTTTAAGAAATAAAATTGGTAGTTTTCTAGAGTATCGTAAGTACGCAAAACAAATATTAAAGAAACATAGTTTTGATCTGATTGTGGTATTACACTCTACCCCAGGAGTATTACTATCTGATGTATTAACAAGAAAGTACAAGAAAAAATATGTACTTGATTATAGGGACTTCACTTATGAAAATTTTACCTTTTATAAAAAAATAATTCACAAATTAATAACAAATGCCTCTGCGACATTTGTTAGTTCAGATGCATATAGGAAATATTTGCCTTTAATAGATAATCTCTATACATCTCATAATATTGTAATAAGTGATTTAGAAAATCGTGAAATTAGGAAAAATAAAAACAGAGATATTAGTCCTATTAGGCTTAGGTTTTGGGGATTTATCAGGCATAAGGAAATAAATATGACCATAATTAAAAAGTTAGCAAATGATAGAAGGTTTGAACTTCATTATCATGGACGCGAACAAAAAACTGGACAATTCCTGAAACAATATTGTGTAGAAAGTAAAATTAAGAATATTTTCTTTCAAGGCGAATATAAGCCTGAAAATAAATATGATTTCATTAAAAATACGGATCTGGTACATAACATTTATGAAAATGATATAAAGACAACTAATGCTATGGGAAATAAGTATTACGATGGATTAACTTTTTATATTCCTCAGCTTTGTAATGAAGGTTCATTTATGGGTGATCAATTGAAAAAAAATAAGGTAGGGATAGCACTTAATCCAGACTCACCAAACTTTGCTGATGAAATATATGAGTATTATAGATCTATAGATTGGTTAAGCTTTGAAAATTGCTGTGATAATGCCTTAAATAACATAATTATACAATACAATGACGGAGTTAAAACCATTGAAAGGATAATTAATGGAAAGAGGGTTAATTAAGATGTTTAACGGAAAAACCTTATTAATAACAGGTGGCACAGGTTCTTTTGGAAATGTAGTTCTCGAAAGATTTTTAAATACTGATATAAATATTAAAGAAATAAGAATTCTTTCTAGAGATGAAAAAAAGCAGGATGATATGCGTAGGCATTATCAAAATGACAAAATTAAATATTATATTGGTGATGTAAGAGATTTGAGTAGCTTAAAGAATGCAATGCATGATGTAGATTATATTTTTCATGCAGCAGCACTTAAGCAGGTTCCATCCTGTGAGTTTTTCCCTATTGAAGCTGTAAAAACTAATGTAATGGGAACTGAGAATATGTTAACAGCAGCTATCGAAGCAGGAGTTAAAAAAGTTATTTGTCTTTCAACAGATAAAGCAGCGTATCCAGTTAATGCAATGGGGATTTCAAAAGCTTTGATGGAAAAAACATTTATTGCAAAGTCAAGAACTGTTTCTCCTGATAAAACAATAATTTGTGGGACAAGATATGGAAATGTAATGGCATCAAGAGGGTCTGTAATTCCTCTATTTATACAACAAATAAAAAGCGGGGAACCTTTAACGGTAACTGACAGTAAAATGACAAGGTTTATTATGAGTCTTAACGAAGCCGTTGAATTAGTATTGTATGCATTTGAAAATGCTGAAACAGGAGATATCATGGTACAGAAGTCTCCTTCTTGTTATATTGGTGATTTAGCCCAAGCTCTTAAAGAACTATTTAATGCGGATAATGAAATTAAAGTTATAGGAACCCGGCACGGTGAAAAGATGTATGAAGTCCTTCTTACTAAAGAGGAGGCAGCTAAGGCAATAGATATGGGGGATTTTTATAAAGTTCCTGCTGATAATAGAGATTTGAATTATGAAAAATATCTTGAAAAGGGATCGCATAGGATATCTTTAACGGACGAGTATAACTCAAATAATACAAAGATTCTTTCGGTTGAAGAAATTAAAGATCGACTATTAATGCTTGATGAAATCAACGAAGAGTTAGTTAAATGGGAGGCAAAAATGAAACAAAAAGAAGTGGTCAAAATAGGAGGCTAGACGTATGAAAGTTTTGATTACAGGATCTAGAGGCTTTATTGCTAAAAATTTGATTATAACTTTACAACAAATGAAAAATATTGACGTCGTAACTTTTGACAGAAATGATGAATTGGAGAAATTAGATTTATGTACTAAAGATTGTGATTTTGTATTTCACCTTGCTGGAGTAAATCGGCCACAAGATGTAGAAGAATTTACTCGAGGAAACTATGGGTTAACTAGCAGATTGTTAAATTCGTTAAAAAAGAATGAGAATAAATGTCCAGTACTATTTTCTTCATCAATTCAAGCAATGCTTGATAATCCTTATGGAAAGAGTAAAAAGGCAGGGGAAGATTTACTGTTTGAATATAATAAAAAAACTGGAGCGAAGATTTTAATTTATCGATTCCCAAATGTATTTGGTAAATGGTGTAGACCTAATTACAATAGTGTAGTAGCTACTTTCTGCTATAATATTGCGAATGAATTACCGATCAGTGTAAATGATCCTGGTGTTAAGATGAATTTAGTATATATTGATGATGTAGTAGAAGAAATGATCAATGCTTTACACGGAAATAAAAACTTGGTTTGTACCTTTTGTGAAGTTCCAGTAGTTCACACTATCACTCTTGGGGAAATCGTTAAATTGATTTATTCATTCAAAAAAAGTCGTGAAGAACGCTCTATTTCAGATATGTCAAATGAATTTACGAAAAAATTGTATAGTACATATCTAAGTTATTTACCAGAAAATCAATTTAGTTATGAACTTAAGATGAATGTAGACCAAAGAGGTTCTTTCACAGAATTTATCAAGACTCCAGATAGAGGTCAGGTTTCTGTAAATATATCTAAACCTGGTATAACCAAGGGCAACCATTGGCATCATACAAAAAATGAGAAGTTTCTAGTGGTAAGTGGAAAAGGAGTAATTCGTTTTAGAAAGATAGGCTCAGATAGGGTAATTGAATACCATGTAAGCGGTAATAAGCTAGAAGTGGTGGACATCCCAATAGGTTATACACATAATATTGAAAATTTAGGTGAAACAGATATGGTGACAATTATGTGGGCGAATGAACCGTTTAATATTGAAAATCCCGATACCTATTATTTAGAGGTGTAGAAATACAATGATTTAAGGAAGAAAGGTGATATAAATGGGTAGACCATTAATATCAATAATAGTGCCTATATATAATGTAGAACGATACTTAGATAAGTGTGTAGAGAGTTTAATAAATCAAACGATGAAAAACATTGAGATTATTTTAGTTGACGATGGAAGCCCAGATAATTGTCCAAAGATATGTGATAATTATGCATTAAGAGATAATCGAATAAATGTTATTCATAAGAATAATACTGGTTTATCAGATTCAAGAAATGTTGGCTTGAAAATAGCAAAAGGTGATTATATTTTATTTGTAGATTCTGATGATTATATCAATAAAAAGACGTGTGAGTATTTTTATAAACATATAATAGAAAATTCGTATGATGTTATTATTGGAGCTGCAATGAAAATTGAAGAAGGATCAACTACTGATTACTCTAATAGTCGTGGTTTTAAAACAAACCAATGTTTAAAAGGTAAAGAATTTCTTAAAATCGGTTTTAAACATGGAATTGTTAAAATGGCGGTTTGGTGTAATTTATATAATAGAAAATTTTTACTTGAGAATGAGTTATTCTTTAAAAAGGGATTATTACATGAGGATGAACAATGGACACCCCGAGTTCTATTGTTAGCGAATAAGGTTTTAGTATCTGATATACGCTTTTATTATTATATTATTAGAGATGAGTCAATAACTAATACCAAAAAATTTAAACGTAATGCAAAACATATAATATCTACAGTTAAAGAATTATATAATTTATACGAAAAGATAGATGATGAAGAACTGAAAATATTGCTAAATGATTATTTAGTATCACTTTACTTATTTGCATTTAGAAAAGGAAAGTTATTTGAGGAAGATAATAAATATATAAATAAATCTTTTGTTATGAAAAATTCAAAAAGAAATAAAATAAAATCTTTTATTTTCTGTATTAGTCCAAAGTTATATTCAGAATTAGTAACTAAGATACGTAAATAAAAATATTTTGTTCATTTTTTGTTAGGAGAGAATTTCTATTGAGTTACATCGCATCCTATCCCTACTCTACAATATTTTATACATTTATTTTAATATTTAGTGTATTATTTGCTTTTTTAGCACAGATTGTTGCAAAAAGAGTATCGGCAAATATCATGATTGGAATAATTGTGTTAATATTGTCGATTACAGCTGGTTTAAGGAGCTCGATGGTTGGATTAGATACTATGCAATATATACGAATAATAGAGAGCACTTCTTCAACCTACTCAGGTGAATTATATTATCGCTATTTCGAAATCGGATTTCAGATTCTGATAAAAATTTTAATGTTTCTAGTAAAAGAGCCACACTATGTACTTTTGCTTATCTCCTTAATTACAAATAGCTTAATAATAAGAACGCTTTGGTTTTTTAGAGAAAAAATTA
The DNA here is from genome assembly GCF_001048695.1 of Neobacillus massiliamazoniensis. Taxonomy (GTDB): domain Bacteria; phylum Bacillota; class Bacilli; order Bacillales; family Cytobacillaceae; genus Neobacillus; species Neobacillus massiliamazoniensis. The sequence goes on from NZ_CVRB01000001.1 coordinate 33,001, forward strand.
GTTTTTCGCTTTCTATTTTTTGTTACATTACAATGTTTTACTTTGAGACTTACAATATTTTAAGACAATGGTTAGCAATTGCAATAATATTCTTCGCAATCAGATATTTACTTAAATCAAGATATGTACTATTTTTAATTTTTGTTATCATTGCGTCAACTATTCATTATTCTGCTATTATTTCTTTAGTTTTCATACCCATTCACCTTTTTATCAAAAAAAAGCTATCTTTTAATATAATTCTTACATTTTTAATAACGATACCCCTGGCACTCTTTGGAATGAAGACTTTTATTGGAAATTATAGTTATTATTTAAATAGCAATATTTCCTTTGGATCTAAAAATATAAACTTTGGATTATCGTTTATCGTAAATTTAGGTATAATTATTTTTTCGTTATTTCTTTATTTGAAAAAGGAGTATAAATTTAGTGATAGTAATTTCCAAAAACAAATTATTTTTATTTGTTTGATAGGTCAATTAATGTCCATATTGGGGTATATTTATATGTTTGCTGGAAGAATAGCATCATATGCAACTGTCTATCAAATCATTTTATTTTCTATGATGAGTAAAACAAAGACCCTATCGATAATTATTAAATTTGTAATTGTATTATTAGGTTTATATTTATTTTATACAGGACTTAATATTTCTTCACAGGGGCAAATGCCTTATAAATTATCTATATTTGATTAGTTAGTTAAATATCATCTTCAATTCAGTAGGTTAAATAGGAGAGTTTGGAACATGTTAATTAGGAGCATTTTAAACAATTTAGTGAAAATTAGTGCATTACGAAAAATTAATAAACTTAAAAAGTATAAAGAAGTTGAAAAAATTATATATTTACTATCTCCTGAACATGGAAATTTAGGTGATCAAGCAATAGCAATCGCAATAAAGAAATTCTTAATAGATCATTATAAAAATAAAGAAGTTATTGAGTTTTCGTATCTGGAGTACATGTATATAAAAAAACGTATTTCCAGTATTTCAAATGATGGTGACATTATATTTTTGCATGGTGGCGGTAACTTAGGAAATTTATATATTAACGAAGAGAATTTAAGAAGAGATGTTATTGAAAGATTCGAAAAGAATAAAATAATTATCATGCCACAAAGCATCTCTTTTTCTGAAGACAATTTTGGAAAAATTGAAATTGAAAAGACAAAGAAAATATATAATAACCATAAAAATTTGTATATTGTTTGTAGAGAAAGTAAAAGCTTTGAAACTGCCCAAAGTATATTTCCTAATAATAATGTAATATTATCACCAGATAGTGTTTTATACTTATCGGATTATTATAATAAGAGTCCTTTGAGAAGTGGGGTACTTCTAGCATTAAGAAGTGATAAGGAAAAAGTAATTGACGATTCTAGGGTTAATAAACTAAGGGGAATTTTGGAAAATTTGGAAGAAAATTTAGTTTTTAAAGATACCATTATAAACAAAAGAGTAAATGAAAAAAATAGAATATTTGAGTTTGAAAAAATTCTAAAGGCATTTGGTAGTAGTAAATTGGTTATTACAGATAGATTCCATGGAGTCATATTTTCTTTTATAACAAAGACACCTTGTATAGTATTTAAGTCATTAGATCATAAAATATCTGAGGGGATTAAATGGTTTAATGATATAGATTTTATTTATTATGCAGAAAATGATAGTGAAAATCTGAGTAATGTAATTAATAATTACCTTAATATGGGAAATCTTAATGTGGATGAAAAATTAAAAATGGAATTTATTAATGCTTTACAAAAAATTATATGATTCTATTAATTTTTTAGTTAGTGCATTACTTAATTAAGGAATAAAAGAATGCTCAGTATTATAAATAATAACATTGTATAAAATTTAGATTTAATTGTGGAATTTCATCTTGCTTTTTATCGCACTGATGATTAAAGAGAAAAATGAAATTAATTTTCAGTAAGGTTGTAAAAAATGAATATGTATAAAAAATTGGTTACTAATTCACTTATATTTGCAGTAGGAAACTTGGGAACTAAATTAATTACATTCTTTTTAGTCCCTCTTTACACATACTATCTAACTCCAAGTGAATTTGGCATGGTGGACTTGCTAACAACTACTATTAGTTTCTTAATGCCGATTGTCACCCTGAGTATTTTTGATGCGGTTTTAAGATTCGTAATGGATAAAAGCCATGATAAAAAAGAAGTATTAATTAATTCTCTATTCATAGTATTAATTGGTTTTTTTTTAATATCTTTATTTTATCCTGTGTTGATCATTTTATTACCTTTTGATGATTATATACATTATTTTTATCTATTATTATTAGTTCAGTCAATTAATACTATTTTGACACAATATATTAGAGCAAAGGGAATGATTAGGCTATTTGCTCTTAGTGGAATCTTTAATGTATTTACTGTTTTAATTTTTAATATAGCGCTCCTTATGATTTTCAAGATGGGGATTGTAGGGTATTTAATTTCTATTATTTTAGCTAATATTATTAGTACTATATTTGTTATTATTAGCGGCAAAGTTCACCATGATTTTATCATTAAAAAAGTAAATATTAAATTAATGAAAGAGATGTTACACTATAGTATACCATTAATCCCTAATGCTTTAATGTGGTGGATTATGAGTTTATCAGATAGGTATATTATTACATATCTATTAGGAATAAGCGCAAATGGAATTTATGCTGTTGCTAATAAAATACCGAGCATATTAAATATAGTTAATTCTATTTTTTTTCAAGCATGGCAAATGTCAGCTATTGAAGAAGCTAATTCAAAGGAAAAATCTCATTTCTTTTCAAATGTTTTTAATGTGTTTTCAATAGCTATGCTAGTAACAACCTCGCTATTACTGGTATTTTTAAAATTAATAATGGGAGTATTCGTTGCAAATAGTTATTTTATCGCTTGGAAATATGTACCGTTCTTGCTATTAGGTGTAGTATTTTCAAGTTTTTCTGGATTTTTAGGTACAAATTATATCGCTACAAAAAAAACATCTGGTATTTTTAAGACATCTGTGATTGGTGCAATATTAAATATCGTTGTAAATTTATTATTAGTACCTACCATTGGTATCAATGGTGCTGCTATAGGAACTATGATTAGCTTTGCGGTAATATGGCTATTAAGGATTAAAGATACAAGAGAGTTTGTAAATATAAAGTTAAATAAGAGGAAATTGTTCTTAACTTTATTTTTTGTATATGTTCAAATTGGTATATTGTATTTAAATATTAAGCTAGGAAATTTATTTCAGATTGTCTTACTGATGCTTATAATCCTGCTGAATTTTTATGAAATTAGGGGAATATTAGAAAAAATAATTATTATTATAACAAAAAAATCTAAGCAATCTAAATAAAGTATGAAAGAATAATGTAAAAACTAGTAATCACAAGATGGATCATGTGATCTTTACCGATAAAAAAATCTAAAATCTAAAGGGCATGTCAATACAATTTGGTGTTGAAATTACTTTTACAAATTCAATGGTTATCACTGTGTGATAAAAAGTGATGGTGCATGAATTTAAAAAAATATTAATCTACTAGGGTATAATGGTATCCCTATTAATCTGATGCCATTTATTACTCAGGTCGCAGTTGGAAAGTTAGCAGAGTTGTAAGTGTTTGGCAATGATTATCCTACTGTTGATGGGACAGGTGTAAGAGATTATATTCACGTAGTTGACTCTCGCCAATGACCACTTAAAAGCATTGGAGAAATTAATGTTCTCTAATGGTGTGGGAACCTATAATCTAGGAACAGGAACTGGTTATAGTGTACTGCAGCTTGTTTCAGCTTTCGGAAAGGTTTAATGTTGTAGATAGACGACCTGGAGATATAGCCATCTGCTATGCCGATCCTTCGGAAGCACAGAATGAACTAGGCTGGACTGCTGAAAGAGGAATTGAAGACATGTGCCGGTATTCCTGGAGATGGCAGAGGATGAATCCGAATGGGTATGGGGATTAATAGACATAAGGGATTTAATGAATCGGAAAATATTTTAACAAAGGCAGAAGGTCATGGGTCTTCTGCCTTTATAATTTTTTTTCTCTATCTTTATTAAATACTATTTAGCCTTCGACAATTATTTTCCACTTTTTAAGGGGGAAACCCTTTATTGATAAAGGGAATAGTTCGATTTAATCAAAAGTTTGATTAGAAGGGAAAAAGCCACAAAAGAGAAGAAAAATGTTATCAATTTTTTTATAAGAAAATAAGAGCGAATCCTTAGGATTTTCTAAACAACTTTCCGCTATTTTTCCAGCCGATGGAGTTAGATTTCGTTGCCATTATGGGAAATCTCGCTGTTTTAATAAAACGTTTAATTAACAATAAAACGCCCCGGAAAGTGTAGAAAAATATGCTTTGATAGATAAAAACTCATCCTGTTTGTTTATGACGAATGTTTCAGATGAATACCACATCAACTGACAATTCATGCAGCCGTTTTCGACCAAAAAGGTTTATTTGATAAAGGTGACTGGAGAACTAAGCAAACGTTTGATTAAATCTGGATGTGGTAGAAATCTGATAAAGATTGTCTAATTCTAAGGATAAAACAATAAGATTAAATCGATTGAGGATAATTATGATTAAGTGGATTGAAAAAACATATATTTTCATATTGTACAGCTTTTTTAGCTTATATATCATTCTCATTTATCCATGGGGTGATAACTACTACTATGCCAATGCAAAAGCCTATTATTTCATAGGGTGTATGTTCCTGCTAGCTCTATTAGCCATTTCTTTGAGGGTGGCAAGGGATGATAGGTTCGTCTGGAAAATAACTACTCCGGAAAGTTTGATGGTTATATTTTTGATTTTAATAGCGTGTTCCACGCTTTTCTCCGTTAAGAAATCTCTAGTGGGGGATGGAACAGAGCACCAAGGAATACTGATTATGCTCTCTTGTTTCCTCTTATTTTGCTTGGCCTCCCGCTTAGAGCCTAGACATATGGAAAGGCTTTGTCAGTTGATTATTTTTAGTTCATTCCTGGCTGCAGTTTATAGCATTTTGCAGTTTCATCATCTAGCCTTTTTGCCACAGGATGCTGTCATGCAGTTTGGTCGAAGGACTTTTTCCTTTTTTGATAATCCGGATTATTTTGGTTCCTATCTCACATTGGTCATTCCAATAACGTTTACAGCATTCCTTTTGACTCTAAAGAGCAAGAGAAGTGTCCTTTATTTTATAATTCTTTGCACACAGCTTTTGTCACTACTTGAATCACAAACAAGAAGTGCTTGGATAGGTGTGGCTATTGGCTTTTTTATTATTGCTATTTGGGTCGTTCGGAAGAGGAAGCAGCTAGTTAAAACGCTGGCCTTGATGATCGTTGCGTTTTGTTTAATCTTTACTGTCTCTAGTTCGTTTTCGCACCAAAATAATGCTTCTCGGGCGCTTTCCATCACAAAGGATGTTCAAAAGATTGTTAAAAACCAAAATGCTGGTTCGGCAGGCGCATCACGTTGGTATATTTGGCAAGTCTCCATGCCCCTGATTGCAAACCATTTTTGGCTAGGAACTGGTCCGAATACATTTGAACAGGTTTTTCCAAAGGATTCCAGCCAAACAAAAAAGTATTTTGGGAATGACAAAGTTTATGATGAGAATAATGACTATTTGCAAATTGCCCTTACAATGGGGGTACCGGCATTACTCATCTACTTGCTTATTTTATCCCTCATTTTGTTCAAAGGGTTTAGGAAGGCGGAAGAATTAGATGTACAACAGCAGCTTGCCTCCTATGGGTTACTAGCAGCGATCATTGGATACTTGGTTCAGGCATTCTTTAATATCAGTGTCATTTCCGTTGCCCCTTATTTTTGGCTTCTCTTAGGGTTTGTGGTGAACCGGAATAAGGAAAGCTTTCACTATTAATATATGGATTTTATGGTCAAAAAGGACATGGTGATGGAAGTTTATTTGTGGAAAACGAGTGAATTCTCTTTTTTAAAACAACTTTGTTGAGTAAAACATAGAAAGGTATATTATAGCTGCAGCACAATGTATTTATCTCTGTTGTATTCTTTGTAAGTAATCTCTGGTATTGCTGGGTTCAATCGAAGCTTTTCCTCATTTCATTTTAAAACGTTACACAGGCCAATTTGAGTAATGGAATGGTCAACAACTATTATGGAGATGATTCGAGGTTCGTCACAAAATTTTTAAAATTAGTTAGTAAAATTTTGTGACAAACCAATAATTTATTTCGGTATAAGCTAGAAATCTGGTGAAGCTTGTATATTCATGACCCTTCAGGATCTGTTATTGCACATACACAATCAAATGTGTTTGAAGGGCAGGATATTCATGATGCCTCAGGATCACTTGTTGCTCAAACGCAGCCTAATGTATTAGGAGGAGAAGATGTATCCTAATTTAACGGGAATTAGGGTTTTATCACCACTCAGCTAAAGTTTAAGGCGTTTGAGGGAAGGAAAAAGGAAAAATCAAGTCGTGATTTTTAAGCGGCTTGTTTTTTTATGTTCTAGATTTACCCATCTGTTTGTACCATCTAAACTTAAGATAAACGAGCATTCTTCTAAATTTATGTAACCAAGCATAAAATATCGCGATGGAATTGATTAATATATCAATAGAAAAGTGTATATTCCCTCAAAGTTGTAGATTTAGTTTTTCTATATTCTCATATGAGGTGGTATGAAAGTGAAAATTGCGGTAGCAGGAACTGGTTATGTCGGTTTAGTAACAGGTGTTTGTCTTGCTGAAAAAGGGTTTTCAGTTTCTTGTGTAGATATAGAAGAACGGAAAGTTGATTTAATGAGGTCTGGAATTTCACCTATTTTTGAACCTGGCTTGGAAGAATTAATGATCAAAAATAGGAAGAAGTTGAACTTTACAACGAATTATAAAGAAGCGTATAAAGATGCAGATGTAATTTTTATAGGAGTAGGGACTCCGGAGAAACATGATGGTTCTGCTAATTTAAATTATGTCTATTCAGCAGCAACAGAAATTGCTGAAAGCATTGAGAAAGATTGTGTTGTCGTTGTTAAATCTACTGTACCTGTTGGAACAAATGATAAGATCGAAGAATTGATTAAATCAAACCTTGCTCACAATGTAAAGGTTCATCTTGCTTCAAATCCAGAGTTTTTAGCCCAAGGCACCGCCCTAAAAGATACCTTAAATCCTTCTAGGATTGTCATTGGAGTAGAAGATTCTATTGCAGGTGAAATATTACAAGAGGTTTATAAGGGCTTTGATGCGCCGGTTTTAGTTACGAACAGGAAAAGTGCAGAAATGATAAAATATGCATCCAATGACTTTTTAGCGCTGAAAATTTCTTTTATTAATGAAATTGCAAACCTCTGTGAAATTATTGGTGCAGATATTGATGATGTGGCACTTGGAATGGGGTACGACAACCGAATTGGAAATCGATTTTTAAACGCGGGGATCGGTTACGGGGGATCTTGCTTTCCTAAAGATACAAAAGCACTGCACTGGTTGGCAAATTTCCATGATAATGAGTTAAAAACCATTAAGGCAGCGATTGATGTTAACGAAAATCAAAAAATCAAATTGATTAAGAAATCCCGGAAATATTTTAATAGTTTAAAAGGGTTGAATGTTGCTGTCTTGGGATTAACCTTTAAACCTGGAACAGATGATCTAAGGGAGGCACCATCACTAGTAAATATTCCTATCATGCTTGAGGATGGAGCGAATATTAAAGCTTGGGATCCTGTTGGCATGAAAAACTTCCAAAAGAAATATCCAGAGGGTGTAACTTATTGTTTTACCATAGAAGAAACCCTTAAGGATGCAGATCTATGTTTTATATTTACGGAATGGGATGAAGTCAAAGAATTTGGCCTTTCAAAATATAGACAACTAATGAGAAATCCTATCATTCTAGACGGAAGAAATTGTTATGACCTTACTAGTGCTAAGAAGGCGAACATCATTTATGATTCGATGGGGAGAGAAACGATCAATAGTGTAAAGGGTTCACTTGTTTAGTTTATAGGTGACACAATCAGACAATTATTTAGCCTCTTTGAAGGAGACAACGCTTTATCATAAGAGGTAAGCTCCAATTTAAACAAACGATTGATTAAATTGGAAAATGCCAGAAAAAAGGTGAAAAGTGTCATGGAATGATTTTTATAAGAGAAAAGGGGCGAATATTTTTCGATTTCCAGACATCTTTCAACCATATTTTCATGCGATAGGGGTCAGACTTTCGTTGCCATAAAGGGAAATCATGCTGTTTTAATCAAACGTTTATTTAACAATGAAACGCCCCGAAATCAGTAGAAAAATAGTGTGCTTTGACAAATAAAAACCCATCCTGCGAATTTCTGACGAATTGGTCAGTTGAATAACGCATCAGCTGACAATTCATGCCGCCGTTTTAGACCGAAAAGGCTAATTTGATAAGGCTGACAGGAAAACTAATCAAACGTTTAATTAAATCAAGATGCGGGTGAAGTTTGATGAAGATTGTCTAATTTTAAAGTTTATCAAGAGGGTTTTCCTTGTCAGCATCCTCCATTAATTCTTACAGTTCCTTTATGGCAAATTCTACACTCCCTTCTTTATCTTCATGTAAACCTGCCCCTAATAGGTGATCGTGGTGGATATACGAATTTCTTGCAAAGCTTTTAAAACCTTCTGGAACTTTAAATATTTCGATTGTGATAGTGAGTGCTTTGTTTACGGTTATTTCTCTTATTTCTAAATCATCCCCATAACTTTTCGTTCTTGTCCGCATACGATTTTCCTTTTCTATTTATGTAGATTTTGAAGATGAAGCCATTTCCAGTTTTGGAGACATAGGTTAATTGGGTAAGCTCTTAATCGATTTGGTGTCAGGCACCACTTGAAAAACGAAATGAAAAAAGAAGAGCAAACTGCTCTTCTTAGTTTTGTTCAATTTGGCTTAGCAAATTGTAGGCTTGTTCTTTTGATGTAATGGAGAGTAGTTGGTCTCTGTACTCTTCATTCATAAGCTTACGTGAAAGCATTTGAAGAATTTTTAAATGTTCGTTGCCAGCAGCTTCTTCTGGAACTGCGATCATGAAGATTAATTTTGCGAGCGTTCCGTCATAGCTGTTCCAATCCACGCCTTCATTTTTCAGGCCAAAGACAACAGCAGGTTTTGTTACGGCTTTCGATTTTCCATGCGGGATGGCAATGGAAAATCCGATTCCTGTAGAGCTTTCTTTTTCGCGGCTAAGAATGGCCTTCTTAAATTTCCGTTTGGAGTTAATAGCTCCACCTTGGTCTAACTTTCCAATCATTTCATCTATGACAGATTCTTTCGTTGTTCCTTTGATATCTGTTTCAATAAAATCGAGGCTGAGTAAATCTGTAAGTTTCACTTTCGTCACTCCACATTCTTTTTCAAAGCATTTACCATGAAGGCAGTTATGAAGATCCCAACAATAATTGCTAATATGAACATTACAACATGATCAATAGCTCCTAAGGCTGCAACAATCAAGCCGCCGTGAGGAACGTGGTCGCCAACATGACCAATCATCGCAATGACCGCACCGACCATTGAACCAACCATGATACTTGGAATAACACGAATTGGATCTTTTGCTGCGAATGGGATCGCACCTTCTGTGATCCCGAATAAGCCCATGAAAAATGCTGCTTTTCCTGCTTCTCTTTCTGCTTCTTCGTATTTTTTCTTATTAAGAAGAGTTGCAAGACCCATACCGATTGGTGGGATACAGATTGCTGCTGCAATAGGTCCCATGATCGTATAGTTTCCAGAAGCTATCATAGCAGAACCGAATAAGAATGCAACTTTATTAACTGGACCACCCATATCAAAGGCAATCATTGCTCCCAAGATTAAGGCTAATAAAATCGAGCTTGCACCTTGCATACCGTTTAAGAAGTTTGTTAAGCCTGTGAATACAGCGGCAACCGGCTGTCCTATGATAAAGATGAAAATCGCTGCCACTACGGTAGTTGCTAAAATTGGAATAATTAAGATTGGCATAATTGGCTGAACCATTTTTGGAACTTTCCATGTCTTGATCCATTTTGCCAAATATCCTGCAAGAAAACCGGCAATAATCCCGCCTAGGAATCCTGCACCTGCTGTACTATGATAAAATTCCCCGTGAGCTGCAATCCAGCCGCCGACCATACCAGGTACTAAACCAGGACGGTCCGCAATACTCATTGCGATAAATCCTGCTAATATTGGAACCATAAATCCGAATGATGCTGCACCAACGTTGAGGATGGAATTCCAAATCGAGTTTGGATCGACCTGCATTCCTTTTGCCGTTGGATGACCGCCAAGACCTAGTGCAAGGGCAATTAATATACCCCCAACCACGACGAAGGGAATCATGTAAGATACACCATTCATTAAGTGACGGTAAATCGGGTTTTGCTTGTCTTTCATTTCTTGTTTATATTCAGCAACAGATTTTAAATCTTCTTGATGAACAGGAACGTCGCCGGAGAGAACGTATTCGATTAGTTCTTCTGGTTTTCGAATCCCGTCTTGAACACCTGTGACAAGTAGTTTTTTACCAACAAATCGAGATTTGTCTACACTTTTGTCGGCAGCGATGATGATTCCATCCGCTTCTTGAATTTCTTGTGCTGTTAGTTCATTTTCAATTCCGATTGAACCTTGTGTTTCTACTTTCATTTGATGGCCTAGCTTCTCCGCAGCTTTTTGGAGGTTTTCAGCTGCCATATACGTATGAGCGATCCCGTTTGGACAGGACGTAATCGCTAATAGCTTCATATATTTCATCTCCCCTGAGCAAATTTAATTGTCTATATATTAGTTATACAATTGAAATCGCTTTCAAAAAGGCTGAATTTTTACCGCAATATACGGAAAAAACTTTTTAAAAGGCTGTGTTAAAGCTCATTGTTGGGTACTCTCTTGGCTCAAAGAAATTATTTTCCTAATACTCACTGCTATTTGTTACACTATTATTAATAACTACAGGAGAGAGGAAGCTTACACACTCGAAAAGGGATTAATTCATAATCTAAATATATTAAATAAACAATTGAAACCGCTTACGATGAAGGGTCATTCGTTTTATTAGTAAAAGTGGTGGCATAGTACCAAAGAAGTGTCTAATCAACATGGACATGACTAGTGAAGATTCTTTTTTAATTATACAAGGCAACTCAGCCGGAACATGTTAGGAAAAAATGTTTGTATATAAATAATGCAATTATGTAAAATAGAACTGATATAACATTATTATGTTAATCGAAAGGGGAAAATAATGGTAAACAAACTTAATACGGATAGAGATGCTGCTCCACTTTATCTTCAAATTAAAACAGAGTTAAAAAGAAAAATTGAAGAAGGCGATTGGAAGCCAGGAGATAAAATACCATCTGAACTGGAACTTTGTGAATTATATGACGTTAGCCGAATAACTGTAAGAGAAGCTATAAATGAGTTAGTCTGGGAAGAATATCTTATTAGGCAGCGCCCAAAAGGAACGTTTGTCCTTGATTATCAGCAAAAAGGATCCGACAAAGATTATTTTACTTATGTGAAAAGTTTTACTTATGAAATGAATGAGTCAGGAAAAAAAGTGAGTACTATACATGCGGAGGTGAAAAAAGTAAAGGCAGATCAATTTTTAGCAAAACAATTAAATATTAAATTAGGAGATGAAGTGATTGAACTTAAGCGTATAAGAGGATTGGTAAATAAAAAACCAGTTTTCTTTAAAACATATTTGACATATAAACCCAATTTATCTCTTCAGTCAAATGAATATTATGGCTCTTTATATGAAAAATTAAAGGAAAATGGCATTATTTTAACAAACATAAAAGAATATTTGGAAGCAGTTAGACCTGATAAGGAAGTGCAAAAATGGTTAGATACTTCTGAAGATACGCCTATTTTAAAAAGGGTAAGAAACGCTAAAAACCATAAAGGTGATTTTGAAGAGTATACGGAATGCTATTATATTGGTGACAGTTATCGCTATTATATTGATTTAATTCTAAAATAAAAAAATGATTGTTATTCTTATATCCCTATGATAATATGAAATCAAGTTAATGTCATAACATTATGACATTAACGTTTATAGTCATAACATTATAACTATGATTAGGAGATTTGATATGTCAAACTATGATAAATTTCCAGAAATTAGGATTCTAGGGAAAGAAAATAGTGCGTGGCAAGGATATAAGGATATACAAAATGAGATTTCTAAATCAATAAATGATATTCAAAACAGTAATGTAGTGCTCATGGTTGATTGTTACCCTGGGGTTCGGTATCAAGAGATTTTAGAAGGTCTTATTTTACCACTTCGCCCTGATCTCATTATTCATTCAGATGATCTTGCTTTTTCAGGAGAAAAAATTACCGAGATGATTCAGCGAAATTTAACAGATGACCGAGTTTTTGGTGTAATGAGCAGTCATAAATTAAGTGAGTTTTTTGATCCAACTCTCGTTGATAATGCAAGAGCAAGCATTGCTAAAATTGAAAGCGGTTTAATTGTTGTATATGGGGTTGGTGCCCGACTTATTTGCAATCCAAATGTTCTAATCTATGCTGACTTAGCAAGATGGGAAATTCAACAACGTTATCGGTCAAAAGAATTAGGTAACTGGAAAATGAAGAATTTTGATGAGGACACCCTACGGAAATATAAGCGTGGATATTTTGTAGAATGGCGTTTTGCTGACCGACATAAAAAAGAGTTATTTACAGAAATCGATTACTTGTTAGATACAAATGAAAAAAATGATCCGAAAATGATTAGTGGTCATGCTTATTTAAATGGACTTCAACAAATAGTTACACAACCATTTCGTGTTGTACCCTACTTTGATCCAGGTGTATGGGGCGGACAATGGATGAAAGAAGTTTGTAACCTAGATCGAAATCAAGAAAATTTTGCATGGAGCTTCGACGGTGTTCCTGAAGAAAACAGTCTTTACCTTCGTTATAATGATGTGAAAATTGAAGTACCAGCAATTAATCTCGTATTCAGGCATCCGGTTGAACTTCTTGGAGATAAGGTGCATGCTCGTTTCGGAACAGAATTTCCAATTCGATTTGACTTCTTAGATACAGTAGAAGGGCAAAAATTAAGCTTACAAGTTCATCCTTTAACAGAATATATCCAAGAAAACTTTGGTATGCATTATACGCAAGATGAAAGCTATTATATTCTAGATGCAAAAGAAGATGCGACAGTATATCTAGGTGTAAAAGAAAATGTTAATAAAGAAGAGATGTTTGAAGATTTGCGAAAAGCAAACGAAGGGCTAGAGTCTTTTAGAGCTGAAAAATACGTGAATAAATTCCCTGCTAGAAAACATGATCACTTTTTAATTCCTGCAGGAACCATTCATTGCTCTGGGGAAAATTGTATGGTTTTAGAGATTAGTGCAACCCCTTACATCTTTACCTTTAAGCTATGGGATTGGGATCGAGTCGGATTAGACGGTTTACCAAGGCCAGTTCACATAGAGCATGGAGAGAAAGTCATCCAGTGGAATAGAGACACAAAATGGGTAGAAGAAAACTTGATTAATCGAATTGAAGCAATAAAAGAAGAAGAGCACTGGATTGAAGAAAGAACAGGGCTGCACGAACGAGAATTTATCGAAACAAGAAGACATTGGTTTTCGAAAATGACAAGCCATCAAACAAATGGTAGTGTACACGTATTGAATCTTGTGGAAGGTGAAGAAGCCATTATTGAAAGCCCAACTGATAATTTTGAACCATTCATTGTTCATTATGCAGAAACTTTCTTTATCCCTGAAAATGTAAAAGAATATACAATTCGTCCTTATGGGAGAGCAGAAGGAAAGACAATAGGAGTCATACAAGCATTTGTTAGAGTTTAAGAATCTTAAAGGAGTGGGAATAGAGATGAAAGCGATTGTTGTTACGACCCATGGAACTTTATGTAAAGGTTTATTAGAAACAGCAGAAATGATGGTTGGACATTTAGAAAATACATTTAGCCTATCTTTAGATGGAGAAGGGATAACGAAGTTTTCTGAATCCATGGACAAGCTTATAACTGACTTGAAAAATAATTATGATGAAATACTAATACTATGTGATTTAAAAGGAGGGTCACCATACAATGAGTCAATGAAGCATTTCCTTCTAAATCAAGATGTGGTAAAAGTTGTGGCAGGTGTCAATTTGCCGATGTTTGTAGAAGTATATATTCAGCTTCAGTCAGTAAGTTTAGATGAATTGCATAAGCTTGCGATTGAAACAGGTCAACAATCAATATCAAACTAATTGTTTACTACTTAGATAATTTGAGGAGGAAATGGTATGCCAATATCTTTTGTAAGAATTGATGATCGAGTAATTCACGGGCAAATTGTAGCAAGATGGTCGAAGTTGAAACCATGTAATGGAATTTTGGTTATCGATGATAAGATTGCAAGTGATCCGTTACAAAAGGGAATTTTTATGCATGCAGCTCCAAGTAATATAAAGGTAGGGATTTACACAGCTGAAGAAGGTGTTGAAAAAGTTAATAAAGCAAAACAAGCTAAAAATAGTTATTTTGTAATTGTTAAATCACCAGTTACACTAAAAAAAATAAACGAACTTGGCGGTGATTTTGGTACTGAATTGAATGTGGGGCCAATGAGTGCAAGAGGTACTACGAAAACGATTGGAAAAAATGTTTCTATTACGGAAGAAGAAAAGGAGGCATTTGATTTTCTTCAAAATAAAGGAATTAATATCACGTTTCAATTAGTTCCAGAAGAAACACCTGTTAAGTGGGAAAAATTGAAAACGCTATATACAAGGGAGGAGAAATAGATGGATGTGACATTGTTTATTCAGGCATTATTAATTGGTATTTTCTGTTACTTAGGATCTGTTTCCTCACCGTGGCTTATGGGGGTTACAGGCGGTTATTATGTGGTAGGAAGACCACTCGTTGCCGGGTTGATTATCGGAATTATTTTAGGTGATGTAACTACTGGTGTGATTTTAGGTGTAGCTGTCCAAGCCGCATTTATTGCTACAATTTCTACAGGTGGAACGCAAAATATGGAGATTACCTACGCCTCATATGGTGGTATTGCACTTGGAATGTTAGCGCATGCTACACCAGGGGTTACCGTAACTCTTTCTGTTGGAATTGGCGCACTTGGTCTTATTCTTTTTAATTTTATGATGGTAACCAATTCATACTGGAATCGACGAGCAGAACGAGCAGCTAATAATGGAGATGATAAAGGAATTGTTTTAAACAATGCAGTCTTTCCACAAATTGTTGCATTTCTTTTACGAGTTATACCCGTTACTCTAGCAATATATTTAGGACAAGGTTTTGTCGCACATACATTGGCTATTATTCCTGTACAAATTACAAAGATGATGGGTGTACTTGGCGGTCTACTTCCTGCTCTAGGAATCGCCTTGTTAATGAATCTATTAATCAGAGAAAAAGCACATTTCATTTTCTTCCTAACAGGATTTGTATTTATTAGTTTTATTTCAAAAAGTATGATAGCACTTACGGTTATTGCTTCTTTAGTAGCTTATATTGTGTATTTAACTAAACACAATGCGGGAGAAACTTCCGTAGAATTAGAAGATGAGGTGATCTAAAATGCCGAAATTAGAGAAAAAGGATTTGCGTAGAGGTTGGCGTTCTTGGGCTATGTACCATCTTTCTTCAATGAGTTTCGAAAAATTAGAAGCACACGGATTTGCACACTCGATGATACCTGTTCTTAAAAAATTGTATAAAAACAAACCGGAAGAATATCAAGAAGCTTTAAAGAGACATTCGGTTTTTTATAACGTTGAACCTCAGGTAGGGAGTCTTGTAAATGGAATTGTAACCTCTATGGAAGAGGAACGAGCAAATGGAAAACAAATTGATGATGACATGATTCACACCGTTAAAACAAGTATCATGGGTCCGTTATCTGGGATTGGTGACTCCACAATCCAAGGTATTCTAATTCCGATACTGTTAACGATTGCCATGGCTATTTCTAATCAAGGTAGTCCTATAGGTGTATTATTATATATTTTTGGGTATTCATTCATTATGTTATCTCTATCGTACTTCATGTATATGAGTGGGTATAAATTCGGTATTAATTCCATCGATACTATTATTGGCGCGGGATCGAAAAAATTAAGAGACTCTTTTAATACACTTGGAATTATGGTGATCGGTGCTCTTGCTGCATCCTTTGTACACGTAACAACCGCCATTAAGATTCCTAATGGTAAAGCAGTGCTAGATCTTCAAAAAACATTTGATGGCTTTTTCCCAGGATTATTATCTTTATTAGCTGTTATGTTAAGCTGGTATCTTATTTCGAAGAGGAAAATGAGTACGACGAAGGTACTATTACTCCTTGTTGGAATTTCTGTTGTTGGAGTGTTATTGGGATTCTTTTAATGAATATAGCTTTAAGGAATCCTTAAAAATGGCAATAATCATTGGCATAACTATATTAATTATTGGTTGTAATCTTTATTCAACTAAACGGGGGCGATACTTAAACAAGAAGGATTGGATGAGTTCTAAAGTAATCAACCAGCTGTATCACCTCAGCAGGACTGATCTCTTTATTGGGCCGATCCATACCACCATGTTGATAGGAGCGGAAGGCGCGAGATCCTCGAAAATACTATCGCATTTCCTTCGTGCGGTGTTGATTCAAGGATGCTAATTCAACGTCCTGCGGGAGAAACGGGTCAAGGGAGACTCCACAGGTGCACTGCGCCGAGGAGGCTCCCGAACCGCCCGCGGATGCTCGCTTCTTAAGCGTAAATCAACAGCCAAGTTTAGCACAGCCTTTTAAAAAAGAAACCATCCAACCAAATAGTGGTTGAACGGTACGAATTAGCCTAAAGAGTGCATAAATTCCTTAGCTGTTTTCTGTTTTGTTAATGTATTGACGGTTAAAGGCTGATCACATAATTGGCCAATTTCTTTGAACAATTCTTTTGTGTTTCGGTATTCTCCCTGTTTTGTGGCCAAAAAAAGTACAAGGGAGACGTATTCTTTTCCCCAAAGCAGCGGCTTCTTTAATACACCAACGGCAATAGCTGACTTTTTTATTAATGAAGGATCGCCATGAGGAATGGCAATGCCACCGCCAATGGACGTAGAAGAGTGTCTTTCCCTAATCACTGCTGATTCGATACAAGCTTTTTCAACGTACCCTTCTTGGGTGAGTTTTGCGGCTAATGCTTCGAGCACTTCAAAGCGGTGCTCAAAATCTAAATTAAGAAGAATTAGATTTTCGTTTAAAAGAGCTTGTAACTGAGGAAAACTGTCTTTTCCTGTGCGGTCAGCCTTTTCGTTATTGTGTCCTTCAATAAAGGACTGAAGTCTATTCTCCTCCTCGGCGGACAGTAATGGTGTAACGACGATGACAGGTACAGGAGGATTTGGAATCGGTACAGTCGATATGATGAAATCAATTTTTTGCTGCAAATACTGTTGGATATTTTTCGATGATACCGTATCGATAATATCTAACGAATGAAATTTCCTTTCCAATTTCGTCCGAAGCAGGACAGATGCTCCGATTCCCATTGGGCAAACAATAATGACCTTCTTGTTCTGGCCACTTTTCTTCTGTAGCCTTTCCACCGACGCTTGAAAATGAAGGGTTAGATAGGCCGCCTCTTCTTCTGGAATTTGAGTGCCAATTTCCTTATTAAGTTGGAACAATTCGTTCATGATCGTATCAAAGAGATAGGGAAACATCCGCTTGATTTCATCTAAGATAGGATTGGTTACACTTAGCCCATGCTTAATTCGGTTCATGGATGATTGTAGATGGACCTGTAGTCCTAAAAATAACTCTTGATCCTGGGTAAAATCAACATGCACGATCATTGAAATTCTACTAACAATTCTTTGAACAAGAAAAGAAATCTCTGGATTGTTCTTTTCTTGAATTGCTTTTTGTACCCTTCCCCCCATAAAGTGAAGCGCAATATAAGCGATTTCATTTTCCGGAAACCTAATGGAAAACATAGGGCTCAGTCTCTTCATTACATTGAGTGCATACTGAAATTCCTTTGTCTTTTTCAAATCTGTGACTTCTGCAGTTGCTAGAGGAATCGAGTGACCTAATTTCAGACGTTTGATGGAAATAAGAATATGGATGGTCAGATTCATGATTGTTTCATCAGTATAAGGATTGGATAAGGTCTTATTGGATTCTTCTAATGATTGCTGTACTGCTTTTATTTCTTGTTGGATAAATAAGTATTTGAAAAAGTCCAAGCGGGTGTGTGGCTCTGCACCAATAAAGGCAGGAATTCTTGAGATGGCCAAGCGCCAGTTTTGTTCATTTCCATCTACTTCCACACCTGATTTCCGCTTTGTTGTTACGTTTAGGTTTGATTGTTCAAGAAAGGCCTCGATCTTTTCAAGGTCTTTTTTAATAATCGCTTTATTGACATAAAATAGCTCGGCAAGTTTTTGGAGAGTAACCGTTTTCTTTTCAACTAAAAGTATTTCGAGAATTCGTGCCAAGCGGTCTTTTTCCTCCACTTCCTGGTCAACGAATTGTAACTGATATAGGGAGTTTAATAGTGAATTTCTCTCGGAGTCACTGATTTCTAAGCGAAACCCAATGTTCGGCTTACGGGAAAGTGTTGCATGTGAATGCTCACTTAACCATTCATCAAGTGCTTTTGAATCATTTCGCACTGTCTTTTCGGAGCAACCTAACAAATCAGCGATATTTTGAGAGGACATATAGTCTAAATCGGACTCTAGTAAAATTTTCAGCATTGCTTTTTGGCGATCGTTCATAACTTTCACCTTTCTATCTTTATGGATGCCTGACACCAGTTGATAGTATTATCATATCATTTAGGGAGGAGAATGAGGAGGAGTGTGACATTTTTCCTATATTCTCTTATTTTTTTTGTTTGTTTCTTTGAAGATCCTTTTAAAGGTGATACCTTTATAGTAAATTGTAATTTTATTGGAGGGAACAGTAATGCTAGGTGCGATTGAAACAGGGGGGACAAAATTTGTTTGTGCTATCGGGGATGAAAAAGGGAATATAGCGGAGCGAATTCAAATCCCAACGACGGAACCTGGGGAAACGCTGGCGAAAGTAATTGCGTTTTTTCAACAGCATCGGCTTGACGCCCTAGGTATTGGCTCGTTTGGACCAGTTGATGTGAATCGAGATAGTCAGACCTATGGCTATATTACATCTACACCGAAAACCGCTTGGAGGAATTATCCGCTGATTCAGACTTTAAAAGAGGCCTTTCCAGTACCTATTGGTTTTAATACAGATGTGAATGCTGCGGCCTTAGGAGAAATAACTCATGGTGCAGCAAGGGGATTAGATAGCTGTTTATATATTACTGTTGGGACGGGAATTGGTGCAGGTGCGGTTCTTCAAGGAAAGCTCCTACAAGGGTTGTCACATCCTGAAATGGGCCATATTCTTGTTCGACGCCATCCAGATGATCATTATCAAGGAAAATGCCCCTTTCATCATGATTGCTTGGAAGGACTGGCTGCCGGACCCTCTATCGAAGAGCGTTGGGGTGATAAGGTGATTAATCTGGCTGATCGAAGGGAAGTGTGGGACCTAGAGGGATATTATCTTGCACAAGCACTTATGCAATATATTTTGATTCTTTCACCCAAAAGGATTATTCTGGGTGGAGGAGTCATGAACCAGAAACAGGTTTTCACTTCTATTTATACATATTTGGAGGATTTTCTGAACGATTATGTTTCCTTACCGAAGATTTCGGATTATATCGTGAGCCCTGGTTTAGGAAATGATGCAGGAATTACTGGTTCACTAATTTTAGCCTACCAAGCATGGGAAGAAGCGAATCAATGATAAAACAACAGGAGGAGGTAAGGATTTTGAATCCGTTATTTTTAAAGCCAGTTTTTAAAGAAAGAATTTGGGGTGGAACAACCCTTAGGGAAGAATTTGAATATCCAATTCCATCAAATCAAACAGGTGAATGTTGGGCAATCTCTGCCCATCCTAATGGGCCTTCTGTGATTGAAAACGGATCATTTTCTGGTATATCCTTGGACGAGCTATGGACAAAACATCCGGAGCTATTTGGTCATCCGAAGGAAAAGGTCTTTCCTTTGTTAACTAAAATACTAGATGCGAATATGGATTTATCGGTTCAGGTTCATCCAGATGATTCCTATGCGATGGCACATGAGAATGGGGAATTAGGAAAGACCGAGTGCTGGTATATCATTGATTGTAAAGAAGATGCAGATATGATTTTTGGTCACAACGCTCTTACTAAAGAGGAAATGATTGAGCAAATGAATGCCGGCAAATGGAGTGAGTTGCTTCGCCGAGTCAAAATTAAGCCAGGTGACTTTTTCTACGTACCTAGCGGAACAATTCATGCATTATGTGAAGGCACCCTTGTATTAGAAACGCAACAAAGTTCGGACACAACTTATCGTGTATATGATTATGACCGTCGAGATGCTGAAGGGAACCTTCGCGAGCTTCACTTGGAGAAGGCAATCGAAGTAACAAATGTGCCACATCAAGATACAATGGTTACTCCTTCTGTGGAGAAAAAGGACAATGTAAAGATTACCACATTTGTGAAATCTGAGTTTTTCTCAGTCTATAAATGGGATGTTCAAGGGAAGGCTGTCTTTTCTTTTGATGACAAGTATTTGCTCCTCAGTGTGATAGAAGGAGAAGGATCGCTTGTTCATAATGGGGAGTCATATGGAGTGAAAAAAGGTACACATCTTATTATCCCTGTCGGCTTTGGAGGATTCGAAATAAATGGTCAATGTGAAATAATCGTTTCGCACACATAATCGCGAATCGGAACCTGAAAAAATAATAAATTCGTGGATTAGTCAACTCTAGTCCTAAACCTCCAATTTAGTTGGAATTTAATAAGCTTTAACTTTCAGTCTATCAAAATTGAAATCCTTTATGTTTAGGCATAGAGGATTTTTTTTATTAAATACATAGTTTGGATTTACAAAGATATAGCTCTAATGTGTTTTCATAGTAACCGAGCTATTGGACAATTTTTTTCCACTTTTTAAAGGGGAAACCCAATATTGATAAGGGGAATAGTTCGATTTAATCAAACGTTTGATTAAAAGGGAAAAAGCCTGAAAAGAGCAGAAGAATGCCATGAATTCATTTTTATAAGAGATGTGGGGCGGAACCTTAAGATTTTCTAGACAACTTTCCACTATTTTTTTATGTGATGGGGTCAGATTTTCATTGCTATAAAGGGAAATCTCGCAGTTTTAATCAATCGTTTGATTTACAATGAAAACCTCCGAAACGAGTAGAAAAATAGAATACTTTGGCAGATAAAAAACCATCTTGTGGGTTCATGAAGAATGGACCAGATGAATACCGCATCAACTGACAATTCGTGCAGTCGTTTTCGACGAAAAAGGCTTATTTGATAAGGCAAACAGGAAAACTAAACAAACGTTTGATTATAACGGGATAAAGTAGAAATCTGATGAATATTGCATATTCATAGGGCTGAAAGCTATAGTGAATCGATCGTGTGGAAGATGTTGGAGGCAAATGACGGCCGAGCCTGTGTCGTAACTACTTCTATATGGGGGCATAACAAAAAAGAGCACTTACCTTTTTGTGGTAAAGTGCTTTCTTTCGGCTGAAAACCTAGATTCAGTTAACAATCGCTTCATAGCATTCTTGAAGTATGTATGCAAGAATCATGCGCCTTTTTTAGGACCTTTCTTGATGGTTGGGGGATTATTGGTAATCCTGTTTGTCATTTTCATATATTGATCTGCAGTTTGCAGTTTATGATTAAAAGAATAAAGCTTCGAAGGAACGATAATGACCAATCCATTCGAGAACTCTACCTTGGTATTTCGACGTAAAGTGTTTGTTCTTATGATATGAGTAGGATTAAACCACATGGCATCAGGATGCTTAGCGGATTTATTTGGAAAAACACAAATCTTATGTATGGGGTTAATCATGACTGGACACATATGTTTATTACCAAGGAACAATTGGGCTGTTTTCATGGCTCCTCTTAAATCAAAACCGATACAGCGGATACTGTCATTTAGGATTTCTAAAGGAGATTTGTCAACAATAAACGTTCGATTTAATTCCCTGACGATTGTGCACAGCTTTGCATTTCGATCAAATACACCAAAAATATACATAAAATCAGGATGGATAATATAATTTTCTTTAACCTTCAAATGTTTCAACTCCTTTAATTCTTTTACTAGTACGTGTGGGACAGATCATCTCAGATTAATAGTTGAATTTTTCACCACTTCCTTTTTTAAAAATGGTTTATTTAAAGAAATAGGCTGTTTTCCAAACAAGCTATTTCGTTAAATACTAAGGTCATATTGGTAAACTAAGAAGATAGGAAAAATGAGCAAATAAATCCATATTGAGGCCGGGTCAAAGACGTTGATTTTATCCTTTGGTGTTGGATAGTTTAGAGTGATTCTGAGGATCCATGCAATCTATGGAAAAAGTGATTCATGCAGTGGATTTTGGACGCACATCTGTCATGCGAAGGACAGATTGATAACTGAGTAATATTACCTATAATTACAAATTATCACATTCTTAACATGGGGTGTAGGGTATATATGTTTTATTTTTGAATTATTTGTGAAAAAGCGAATTCATAGGTTTTTTTAAGCCGTTTTTCAGCAATTTTTTCATAAGCTTTGTAAGATTTTCATTGCTATAAAAGGAAATCCAGTTATTTTAAACAAACGTTTGATTAATGATGAAAGCCCCCGAAATGGGTAGAAAGAAGTTTGTTTTGAGAGATAAAAACTCTTCTTGACGAATAGTCAAAATGAATACCGCATCAACAGACAATTCATGCAGCTGTTTTCGTCGAGAAAGGTTGATTTGATAAAGCTGACAGGAAATTTAAACAAACGTTCGATTAAGTCGCAATAAAGTATATACATGCTGATAGCCGTCGTTTCATTGTAGAAGTGGGTATGCTCTGATATTCACCGTGAAAAACATTCCTACTCTTCCATTTCAACTAAATCTTTCACAAACAGCTCCTCAAATTTTTGATCTAAAATCCCATAGAAGTAAGCAATTTGGTTCCTCACTACCTGTGTCGTTTTTAGCTTTCGAATTAACTGCCTAAAGGCTGCCATCGCAATGACTAGGACTTTTTCTGTTTCTTTTTCAAAATTATTTCGATAGGCAGCGATTTGCGTCATTCTCCAGTATTCTTCAATCGTCTTTGCTTCTGAAAAGAAAACCTTCACTAGCTGTACAAAGGGTTGAGGTACACGGTCACTTACAAAATTGAAATCTAGATTGGACGATTCTTCTGTACGTTTATTTATCTTTTGATCTTTAGTTTTAGAAGGAATACTAGTTTCTTTAGGGTGGTTCAATTTTTCTTGTTTAGGTGGTTCATAGTTTGAAAAACGATTAAAGACATAAAGATTGCTAGACTGAGAGCCATTTTTTCTTTCCGTTTCATGAACTGTGATGATACCTAAAGTGATAGCCTTTTGCACCATTCTCTTAAAGGTTGAGCGTGAAATGCCATGGTCGTTATAGTCTTCATGAATAGCTTTTAATACCGTGCCAATTTTGGCATTGCAAACACCAGGAATCTTTGCCGAAAACCGTACCAGCCGTTTTAAGCCAACCAATTCACTTTTAGAAAGATCATGCTTATACGCTGACAACCACATTTCCAAATGATGGTTAAATTCATTAAGACTTGCAAACTGAGAAAACTCTTCAAAACGTTCAATTTCGCCCGATTTTAAATTCATATAAATGCACCGCCCTTTCACCTTTTATATAGGGAAAAAGGGGGTCAAAAGGACATGGTCGGTGGTTTAGGTGACAATATTGTGACCATAATTCAAACTAGCCCGCAAGCCCCCGATTTCAGTCGTGGGGATAGGGCATTTTTTACCAAAAATAGTTGATTAGATTTAGTTTTATGGTATGATTTAACTATGAAAAGTTATATGAAGTACAAATCAAATAACAATGTCGTTTATTCCTGTAAATATCATGTTGTATGGTGTCCAAAGTATCGGAGAAATGTTTTAGTTGATGGAGTAGATGAAAGACTCAAATCTATTCTATTAGAAGTAGCCAATGGGGTGAAAGCGGAGATTATCGAATTAGAAGTCATGCCCGACCACGTTCACCTTTTAGTCGAGGTAGACCCTCAATTTGGTATCAACAAATTGGTTCGCCATTTAAAAGGGGTTTCTTCCCGTATTCTTCGCAAAGAATTTCCTTGGCTAAAAAGCCGTATTCCTTCTCTTTGGACAAACAGTTATTTTGTTTCCACCGTTGGTGGAACTACTTTGGATGTAGTGAAACAATACATTGAAAATCAGAAAGGAGTTTAAAAGGATATGTCAGAAGAAGAAAAACGAGAATCCACCCCTACTTTTACCGCTACGATTCGCTTAAAAACCCCTCCTAAACAAGTAAAACATCTTCTGATGCTATCCGATTGTGCAAGGCAATTGTATAATGCTTGTTTAGGAGAAGGGATAAAACGACTTCACCGCCTTCAACACACGACCCTCTACCGAGAAACAGTTCAACTCCCGAAAACAAAGCGTTTTAAACACAGCGTTCTTCTCAATTTAAATTTTTAAATGAAACCTTTGGATTTAAAGATTCGGCTATACAATCTTTTGGAATTAAAACGAAGAATGATTCAAAGTTTATAGTCGAACATCTTGGTACGCATGTTTGCCAAAAAATAGCGACAAGAGCCTTTAAAGCGGTACAAAAAGTAGCTTTAAAGCAGGCGAAACGGGTCTTTTTCAAGCCAAAAGGTGAGTTTGTTTCTTTTGAAGGAAAAAACAATGAAACCTTTCTTACCTATTCCAATGGGTATGTATTCATCGGGGATATGACGTTAAAATGCCTAATTAACCCGAAGGATAAATGGCTTCAACATGCTTTACAGCATCGAGTGAAATTTTGCCGGATCATTTCTAAAATCATCAAAGGAAATCCACACTTTTATGTTCAGCTAATTTTAGAAGGATACCCCTATCAGAAGGTCAAAATGGGAGACGAGACAATGGGAATGGATATTGGTCCTTCCACGATTGCCATGGTATCGGACACAAAAGCGGAATTGAAAGAGTTCTGTGAAAAGGTGGTAAAGATAGATAAGGAAAAACGGGTAATTCAACGAAGGCTAGAACGTCAGCGAAAAGCCAACAATCCGCAACATTACAATGTGGATGGAACCATTAAGAAAGGCAAAAAGGTATGGAAAAACTCCAAACGCTATATCAAGATAAAAAAAGAGTTGGCAGAAATGGAACGGAGGTTAGCGGAGACCCGAAAAATGCTTCAATGATGGGAAACTAACCGAGTCATTGAAAGGGCGAATACCGTAAAACTAGAAAAGTTGTCGTATAAAGCCTTTCAAAAACTCTATGGCAAGAGCGTGGGAAGAAAAGCCCCGAGTATGTTTGTCAAAATGTTAAAGCGGAAAATGATGGCTTATGGCGGAACCGTACAGGAATTTTTCACTTACTCTACCAAACTATCTCAAACCTGTTTATGTGGAACAATAAAGAAAAAGCGATTGAAGGACAGATGGCATGTCTGTGAATGCGGAATCCACGCCCAACGCGATTTGTTTAGTGCTTTTTTAGCTAAACACGTTACCAAGTCCCATAAAAAGAAGCCAACAAGGAATGGGATAAAATCAAACCCTTGTTAGAAACTTGCGTCAGTGATTTAAAAGAAATGAAGAAAGAACGGAAATTAATTTCTGCGTTTGGAGTCTAAAATAATTAACAACGGTGTAGACACGCTCCGTGGGTCAATAAGCTGTGAGATGGAAGGAAATCCAACCACACGAACGAAGTTCGTCAGAACGGTTTCGACCTAAAAAGTTTCATTAGGCAAAGGTGATGCCAAGCCTCTTTCTTTTCGCATTAGGTTTGGAGAGCTAAAGTTGGTATGAAATAGAACCCCCTGCCTTCAGGCATGGGGAGTGTCAGAGGAGTGACCACTTTGATGGAAAAAAACAAAAAAAGGTACACCGCACGAAGGAAATGCGATAGCATTTTCGAGGATCTCGCGCCTTCCGCTCCAATCAACATAGTTTTAAAAATCAACAATGACCTTTAAAACAGCAAAAAAAAAAACGACCGTTTATACATGTCGTTAAAGAATCACACAAATGTATTTTTGGGGTGTCAGGTACCAATAATAACTTCAATTTTCTTAGCATAAAATGGTTTAATAAGATGCTTTTTGTTAGTTAGAAACGCGGGAAGTAAACGGGCTCTTCATTCTTTTTTTAGCCCTTATTCGATCCCCGCTATCGGGGGAGAATTTATGTTTAATTTTTTTTCTTTTAGAAAAAGGCAGAAAGAAAAAGAAAATACAATTACTCCTCTTATTATTACAAAGCTAGATAAAATTATTGAACTGTTGGAAAAACAACAAAAAGAAAATAATGAAAAAAACATTCACTTTGATCATGTACAAATACATCATCTTGAGAACATTATCTTCAGGTTAGACAATATTGAAATTGATGAATTAAGCGGGAAATTAATCATTGGAAACAATATCCATACAACCGAAGACCTAGCCAGCAACCTTGTTCAAAAGATAGATAAAGAAAAGGGAAAAAAAGAAGCCATGTCTGAAACAGCCACGTCTAATCAAATGGAAAACACCTCGAAAGGTTACCGGTTTCGCAACCATTTCTAATATTTTATTGTTTATTAATATTAGTAATTTTGATATCCTGATCTTCCATGATACCATCAATCACATCTTGGTCATTATTTAAATTAAAATTGTTTAACAATTGATTATGATTTCCAAATAGACTGCCTTGAGAATAATTCACTTTTTCATTTCCATCAATCCCTGTTACATGGGAGTTTCCTAAGAATACTGAACTATTTTGAAACATTGTGTTGACATTTATTTGTTCAAGTGTGAGGTTTGTTGTTTGATCTTCATCACTTAAATTATCAAAACAAATATTAACATCTCGGTCATCAATCGGTGTATCAATAAAGTCAGGGTCATTCAATATCGAAACATTGTGGAGAAGAAGATTAGACCTGCCACTAATACCTCCTATTACACTATTTTCTTTGCCGTGGGCACTCCAACCAATGGCATTGTTTCGTTCCCCGATAAAAATGCCACATTGTCTCTGCATTGTTTGGACATTTATATCTCCATTAAAAATAAATTGTGAAGGATTTAACATTCTTTTCTCACCACTATTTCGTTTAATCTTAAATCATATAGCACTAGTTATTTTACATTATGTTCCTAGTAGCAAGGTTGTGATATATGCCTAACGAAATTTGCAAAGATTGTGTCATTCGCCCAATGTTTGAATAAGATACTAGAAATAATAAAGGGGAACAGCAAATGATCAATATTACTTTTGAAGAAATATCAGTAGGTAGAATGAGTAATTCTTCCGGTATTTTCATTGGTAAAAAAAATACTCATAAAAAATTCCGAAAAGAAAGTGTTATTAACGAAGTAGTCGGAGTCTTGTCTGGGGACGAAAATATCGTTAGCCAAAATTATTGGGTTAAAAACAAAGAAAAATGGAAGGATGATCATTAATGTCTTCCCCCATTTTATCTCCAACCTTTCATATTGGAACGATTAAAATCGGGAGTATCGAGGGAGCCTCTTGCTTTAGCATTGGAAATAATTTTATCGAAGACTTTAAAAGCAGCAAAAGACATAACCAAGGCTTAGGTAACATTCATGGAGATCGAAACAACCTTTCACATACAAGCGCTTCATTAACAAACTGTGAGCATGAGCCTATGAAAAAGAAACCGTTGGGACAAAAAAGCAAGAACGAAAAATCATCAGAAAACCCTTAATTAATAAGGGTTTTTCTTTTTGTATTCTTCTAGATATTATTCCCAAAATTCGGTTTAAAATCTTGGTCAAAAATGGCACCGTCAACCACTTCAAAGCTGTCGTTAATGTTACTTATATTCCCTGCAACAACATTAAAAACTCCATAAAGACCCCCAAATCCCAAATTGTATTTCCTGTTGGCATCCATCCCTGTAACAATCGATTCACCGACAAAGATTGCAGCACTTGGTTGGGGAGAATTAATATTCATAATACCTAAATTGATGACTGAGGGCACTGTGATTCCTCCCGTTCAATCTTTTATTGTAAGGTATCTTATGTGTAAATGATTAGTCCTGTGAAAATAGTGAGTGAAAGTCTAGGTGTTTAACCAGACAAAAGAGGATGTCCAAAACAAAGTGCCATCCCCCTTTAACCTCCAATTTTATAGTTGAACTTAGTTTAATAAGCCACTATATATTGAGTGTTAAGCGAGGTCAGACCTTGTTGGAACATCCTCTTCCTTGTAACAACTTTACTGATTTGTTTGGCTATTTTGCGTTTTTTGGTAGTTGTATTTTGTTCGATCTACCGGAGTAAAACCTTTAGGTGTGTAAAAACGTAATAAATCTTCATTGACTACTTTATCCGATAAAGATAATTTTTCATCAACGATTTGTTGATCTTTGTTAGCTTCTGCCATTCTATCGGTTGGTAATTCCAATCCCGTAGTGGAATCATAGTATTTCCCGCCAACTGATGAGATTGTTGGACTTACAAAGTCACCATTACGGAAAGGTACTAATTGCTCATGCTGGTTAGAAAGTAAATCTGTTCCAAATTGCACATAATTTTTTGTGTCAATCCCTAGCAAGTGTAGAAGAGTCGGAAGTACATCGATTTGACCGCCATATTCGTGGTTAACTCCACCATTCATACCCGGAACGTGAATGAATAAAGGTACACGTTGCAGACCAGCATCATCAAAAGGTGTAATTTGTTTTCCGATTACTTGTGACATTTGACTATCATTGTCTCTTGAAATTCCATAATGATCCCCGTAAATAATGACTACAGTGTGGTCATACAATCCCGAACTTTTTAAATAAGCAAAGAACTGCCTTAATGCTTCATCTGCATAACGAGCGGTTTGGAAGTACCTATCGACAGATGGTACACCCGTATTATCCGGTGCAATCGTCGTATCTTTTTTATCAATTGTATACGGAAAATGATTCGATACCGTAATCAACTTGGTATAAAATGGCTGTGGTAATGTCTGAAGCATTGGGATTGTTTGCTTAATAAACGGCTTATCCATTAGCCCATATTGAGCAAGATCTTCAGGATTCATATTATAATAACTTGAATCAAAAAACTTATCATATCCTAATGACTTATACATTTCATTCCGATTCCAAAAACTTCCTGTATTCCCATGGAACACGGCAGTCGTATAGCCATGTTGATCTAGAATCGCAGGAGCAGCCTGGTACGTGTTTAAACTTTTAGTGACAAAAGCTGAACCTTGGGGTAATCCATATAATGAATTTTCTAACATAAATTCAGCATCAGATGTCTTACCATGAGCAGTTTGATGGAAAAAATTATCAAAATACATGGTGTTTGGATCCTTTGTCAAAGAATCTAAAAACGGAGTTACCTC
Source organism: Neobacillus massiliamazoniensis (assembly GCF_001048695.1). Lineage (GTDB taxonomy): Bacteria > Bacillota > Bacilli > Bacillales > Cytobacillaceae > Neobacillus > Neobacillus massiliamazoniensis. The sequence goes on from NZ_CVRB01000001.1 coordinate 62,563, forward strand.
TTCCCCATGTAATTTGTAATTGATCAGGAAATTTTGGAATGATTCCAAATGATAATAGATGACATTCATGCCCTTCGCAGCACCAAAATATTCTGGATTCGGCTCAGCGTAATTAGATTTTGTATAATTTAGAACTTCCGTAATATCATTACTATTGGCCAAAACCCTTTCGGTAGATGCTTTTGTACTTTGAATCGTATCGTAAATAGCATAATTGTACATTCCTAAATATTTCACAATATAATTTCGATCAAAACCTCTTGTTAATAATTCTGGTCGGTCAATTTCTGCTAGCCCAATATTTGTACAAGTAATGGCCAATGTTAATGAAAACAAAGCAGACATTTTTCGACGATCCCAATTAAAATCTTCCATTTTAGAAAAACGATATTTGTATAAAACAATCAAGATTATAAAATCTATGAAGAATAAAAAATCATATGGTTTTAATAAGGAAACGACACTACTGCTCACATCACCAAAATTTGATGTCTGTGTTAAAGTTGGTAACGTAATAAAATCATTAAAGAATCGATAATATAAAATATTGCTATATAAAAGTAGGGACATAAGAAAATAAATAATCATTAGCCAAGTATATTTTTTTCTTCCCTTAAAAAAGAGGGCAATCCCCAAAAAAAGTAAAGATGATCCCAAAGGATTGATGAATAATAAAAACTCTTGAAAAGGACCATCAACACCCAATTTAAACTGTGTTAATTGAGCTAAATATGTTTTTATCCAAAGGAAGAAAACAGCTAAAAAGAAAAAACTTATATTCTTATTAAAGATATTTCGAACTTTTTGATATGCAAAATTCATTTTGGTTCCTCTCCTCAAACTTCTTGCTCACTACGATATGGGTTTTCCCACTTTTGTTTATAATCCAATCATTTTCTAATGTCTATCTTACCAATTTACCATAAAAAATAAAAGAAAAGGCAAAAAAAGAAATAAAACCGTACACATGAAGAAAACGTCGTACGGTTTACGAAAATATTATATTCATTTTAGGTGGAATTTACAACTTATATGAGATTATTATTGAAATTATTTTTACGGATAGATTGTTTATGTCTCATTTTCATAAGCTTTTTCTCTTTTTCCTTTTCGTAGAAATAATAAACAACAAAGTAAGAAATAGTCCCCAACACAACACCGAATATGGCCATTCCAATTAACATGTGGATTCCTCCATGCAAAATGCTTACTAATTGATGGAAATCACCATGCATTAAATCATGAAAAGAAAAAGTTGTGTTGTGCCCTTCTTTAACTTTCATTGGAAAAATCAAATAACCAATTTTTCGAGCTAATGGTAAAAGGATTACAGGGAGAAACGATGCTTTTGCAACGACATTTCCAATGATAGCAGCTGGCAATGATCCCTTGGCTAAACGAACAATAGGTATAAACAAAATATAAATAAGTGATGCGGATGAAATAACTACCATTTCCAAGCCAAAGCCAATAGCAAAACCCATTGATACCTTTCTGGCCCCTCCTGGGGACCGAACAAGCTTTATAAAATTCAACTTAAAGGCGCGACCAATTCGTTGAAAAAAATTATACTTTTGTTGTTTTTTTTCTTTTTTTCTCAAATCAAATAACCCCCTTTTGTATATTTATCTATGCTATAGAGCAACTCGACTCCTACTGTTATTAATACTATAATTTAATAATAAGTGACTAAGTATCATTTGGAAACCAATTTAATTAAAACTTTCCCATTTATTTATAAATTTTTAAGGATTGACTACTTCAAAATCGCAAATAAGGAGAAAATCGATGAGTACACCCAACCCTAATATACTTGTTTATAGTCCAAAGCAGGCAAAAGCTTATGCTCAGTTTATCCAAGATTATGGTTTTACATCCGTAAAGTACGCCGAGTCTCTTGAGGAAGCAGAAAGATATTTACCCGATACGGAAATTATTTTGGGATGGAAATTTCCGACTAAACTACTCAGTCAATCAATTTCTTCATCGGTCAGATGGTTTCAATCGACTGGAGCCGGAGTAGATGATCTTATCTCAGATCAATCCATCCCTGAGAACATAATCCTAACACGTATTGTCGATCAGTTCGGAGCATTTATATCGGAATATGTTTTTACGTATCTCTTATACATAGTGAAAGATGTTCCACGTATGAGACAATCACAAATAGAACATCGCTGGGATTCCTTCATTTCTGAATCTCTTGCAGGAAAAACACTCGGCGTAGCGGGAATCGGATCCATTGGAGAGGAAATTGTGCGGAAAGCCCGAGCATTTAATATGAATGTTTATGGTTTAAGTTTTAGTGAAAAAAATGCTCAGATTGTGGATTGCCATTTTACCTCAGACAAATGGCGAGAATTTGTGAAAGAACTTGATTATTTAGTCCTTACGCTTCCGTTAACAGTGGATACTTATCAAGTCCTTAACCGAGAAATGCTTTTAGCAATGAAACAGGATTCCTGTCTTGTTAATGTCGGTCGCGGAGCATTGATTGATGAAACAGATTTAATCTCTGTCATGCAATCAGGTCATCTACGTGCTGCAGTTCTGGATGTATTTGAGTCAGAACCACTGGCAAAGAACCATCCCTTCTATTCTATGCCAAATGTTTATGTCACTTCACATCTGTCAGGACCTAGCACAGTAGAGGGGGTTAGTCAATTTTTTATTGATAATTTAAATAGATACGTAAATAATCAGCGATTACAAGGAATTGTTGATCGGAACCGCGGGTATTAAATACAAGCTATACTAAATCAATTAAAAGTGGGGATGTGATGGAAAGTTTACCTTTCCATCTTCCCTTTTTCAATCAGTCGATATACTTGCCTTTTTTCTGGCCTTTAGAATTTTAATTGCGTTTAAGACGATGGTTTTTACGACTGCATATGATGGCACGGCTAAAATCATTCCTAAGACTCCGGCAAGATTTCCGGCCGCAAGAAGTAATATGATAATGGTAGCAGGATGAATATCAAGACTTTTTCCAAGAATAAGCGGTGATAAAAGATTACTTTCAATCTGCTGCGAAATAATAATTACAAGCAATACTAACAAGACTTTGGTTGGCGAATCAAAAAATGCTACGATCACAGCCGGTGTTGCACCAAGAAACAAACCGATATAAGGAATAAAGTAGGTAACTGTAACTACTAAACCCATTACTAGTGCAAATGGTAAATTTATAATAAAATATCCAATAAGCACCATTATTCCAACAGTCAACGCAACTGCTACTTGTCCGTGAATATAGGAAGAAATCGTTTCCCCTGTCTCTTTTAAAATGTTCAAACCCTCATCCTTGAAAGTAGATGGGAAAAATTTAGATAAGGCAATCGGAAACTTATGACCGTCCTTTAACATGTAAAACAGTAAAAAAGGAACGGTTGCCAGAATGACCGTTATGTTGGCAATCACACCAAATATATTCGTTAGGCTTGCTGTAATCATCTCTGGAAAATTATTAGCATAGCTAATCAGCTTATGTTCGATTGTACCGAGAAGATTTATTTGTGCACCTGTTACCCATTGAAATTGTGTTGTATGAGTTAGATTGTTAAAAAAATTAATTGTTTCATTAGCATATCCTGGAATCGCCAGGGTTAAAGCAGCAAACTGCTTACTAATTGTCGGAATTAAGTTTCCAATTGCTAAAACTATCAGTAACACAGCTGCAACATAAATCAATAAAATAGCAATAATTCTTGGCACTTTTTTGCGTTGAAGATAATCAACTATAGGATTTAATAAAAAAAATAAGAAACCCGCGATGAGAATCGGAAAGAATAAGGTTGAAATGAAGATTCCGATAGGTTCGAATAAGAAAGTGATCTTGGAAGAAACAAAAATAATCGTTAAAATCAACAGTATTAGTATTAGCCAGTTTTGGAATTTTTTCAATATGCCGTCCCTCAATTTCTAAGCTCTAGTTTTGTGTTCCCACTGATTTAATAGTAGACCGATTTGTTTGTTAAAATCAAGAACTTCCTTTGTTTTTTGACTTTGTTCCCCAATTGCTTAAATCTTTTCCCATTAAGACATCTTCTAACAATTCAGGAAGATGATTAGGAGTGCATCCGAAGCATGGGATGTCCATGGACGCTAGCCTTCTTGCGTTGTTTTCATCATATCCCGGTACTCCGTGATCAGAAAGGGCCAGTAAGGCTATTACTTTAACACCTGATTCACGCATTTCTTTCATTCGTCGAAGCATCCCGGCTTGATTCCCACCTTCAAACAAATCGGAAATTAAAATAAAGATTGTCTTTGTAGGATCTGTAATGAATTGCTTGCAATAGCTAATCGATTTATTAATGTCTGTACCGCCGCCAAGCTGGATTCCAAACAACATGTCTACAGGATCGTCCTTACATTGCTCTGATAAATCCACAATCTCATTATCAAAGACTACAACATGTGTTTTCAATGCAGGTATACTGGCAAAAATAGAGCCGATAATCGATGCGTAAATCACCGATTCCGCCATCGAACCGCTTTGATCAATATCAAGAATGATATGCCATTGATTGCTTTTTCTCTTTTGGTCATAAAAATAAAATCGTTCAGGAATCATGATTTTCCGTTCTTGATCGTAATGCTTTAAGTTCCTTTTAATTGTGTACATCCAATCGATGCTTTTTGCGCCAGCTGATTGAAGCGAACGTTTTTTCCTGTTAATTGCTCCCTTTACTGCTCTCTGGACATCATTTTCAAGCTTAAGTTTAATTTCATCCACGACCACCTTCACCAGCTCACGGGCTGTCTCTTTTGTCCGTTCTGGAATTTTCCCTTTTAAGGATATTAATGTTGCAACCATCTCAATACTCGGCTTGATGTTCCTGAGTGTTTCCGGTTCAAACAATAACTGTGACAAGCCCTTACGGTCGATGGCATCCCCCTGTATCACTGAGACCACATCATCAGGAAATAAAGTACGAACATCACCGATCCATTTTGACAAATTATAACCGCCTCTTTGTCCAATTTCGGCCCCTATCTGTTGGTCATAAATAGCGGCAAGTGCTTCATCCATTAGCAATTCTTCTTGTGAAAGTAAGGAGGCTCCACCTGTGAATTGTGTTTCAGTCACTTGCCCCAATACCAATCTCCAGCGCTTCATTTTCTCATTTATACTCATGTTTAAATATCCCCAAAATCGAATTCATTTAATTCATCTATGATTGTTTCTTCCGTTGTAGTTAACGTATCATTTAAATATTCGCTGACCTGCAATTCATCATATCCCCAAATTCCTCCGAGTATTTCAGCCACCTTCGATCGATCGGACGAGGAAAAATTACTGAAAGAACGACGCAGGAATACTAGTGCCCGACGGAATTCCTCATCGCTTAATGTCGTAATATAAAGGTCCAGTTTTCCCCAAAGGTAAGTCCTTGATAAAAGAGCATATTTATTGCTCAAACAAAGGCCCTCAAACCAGCCAGCACCAAGATCAGGGGAGATACCAGGAGAAAGGCACCTAGAGACTTCTTCTTCAAGTGAACGAGAATCAATCTTATTTTTTTCAAGGAGAATCCCACAGCTATATCCTGAAAGGAGCGGATTTCGGTCATCATGTTGATATAATTCTGTCAGCATTCCATACCAAAGCGTTTCATTAACATATTCATAAAGAGCTGTTGCTGTTTCGTTCATTACCTGTATTCCAACCATAACCTCTTTTGCGCGGTCATTATTGCAGGAAGCAGCTTCCAATAATAGCAGGGTTCCGCGCAAAAACAGCCGTTCGACTAAAGGAATAAGTGTTTTTGTATCTAATCCTCTTACATTCCCAAAAAGGACAATTCGGCAAAGCTCATCGACTGCATGGGTATTTTCCACAAAATCTGCTGAATCTGTGCTCAAAAATGCAACTGTATTCCGTGCTTCCTCCATCATTTCGACCATTCCACACATATAGCTTGCACGAACTAAACGAGCCGCATCACCGATATTTTGGCATTTACTTAGTTCTTTTTTCAATTGATAGGCAGTAGCCAGTTCAATAGTTTCTCCTAACAATGTTGATTCAATAAGTTGAATTTCCACTTCAGGATTATATGTTACATTCCAAATTTCTGCCCAAGAAGCATGCTCTTGTGTATATACCACGGGCATTGCAAATTGAATACCTAACACTTGAAGTCGATGGAAAAAGAATGAGCGATGTAAATCTAAAAAGGCAGCATCTTTGCTTTTCACCCGCCTGTTTTCTCGCAAATCTAATTGAATCGGTTTGACCTCACTAGTCCTGTATTTAACCAACTTTAAACTTTTTAACTGACGAATAAAATCTTCCTGAATAGATGTCTGTGATACACCGTCCGGCAACTCTCCAATTTCCGTTCCAATTTCTATTAAAGTACAAGCGTCCACAATTACCGAAAAATCACCATTTCCAAGGCAAACGGTTGCAGCATCGCGTAAGTCCTTTAATGTAGGGATACTATTTCGAATCGATGCAAGGGCAGACGCAAGTCTGGTGGCTTCAATCACTTCTGCCGTTGAACGATAGGTCCCTGATGCTCGCAATGTTGAAACAATGTTTGTAAGGTAATAAGCTGTAAGCTTTTCTCTGTTTAGATCTTTTAAACAATTCCACATCATATGAAAATATGCAGGTGCATGATTCCCTGCACCATAACCGGATTGGGAGGATAATTTGAAGTTCGAGTACGGCATTAACGTTAAGCTGACATCTCTTTTAGGCAAGGCACTTACATCCACATCTGGAAAGGAATCTGCCAAAAGCGCCGGTACATGAAATGCACCGGTTATAACAACTACCTTATCCGGTTGATGCCCTTCATTTATAATTCGATTAATTTGTTTCCTCATATAGGATTCTCTTATTTGGTTATACTCCCATTCAGAGGAGCGGCCTGTATGTTGTTCCAGCTCTCTGAGTTGGAGGGCAAATGCATCCATTGCTGCTCGATAATTATCTAAAGAAAAGATTTGTTCAAATGAACGCTCCCAAAAGGTTTCATAATCAGATTCATCTGAGAGGCTGGCAATTCTTTCATAAATGTTGATAGGTTTTTTTTCAATATCTTCATCTTCCTGACTACGGTCAAATAGGATTGAAATTCCACTTGGCAGATCAATAAATTCTACGTGTGAATCATTTTGTTCAGCCCAAAGCATAGACCTGAATTCAGGAGAATATTCTGCTAATGGATAAACAATTGTGTTAATCGGTAATTCTGTAGTATAGGCCATCATTGCAATCGGGGGCTTCGTTTTTTGCCTTGTAATATCAGGAATTAATCCTGACATATCTGAAGGACCTTCAATTAAAACTGCAGTTGGTTTGATTTGCTCTAAAAGAGTTTCTAAATGATAAGCTGCAACAGGTGACAAATGGCGGACACCAAAGATGTGTGGCTTCATCGACCATTCAGCTCACTACAGGCATGATATAGATTTCGCCACTCAGTTCCTTTTTTCTTCATGACGTTCTCTAAATATTCCTTCCAAACCAGTTGATCCTTCCCATCTTCTTTCACAATCGTTCCCTGAAGGCCTGCTGCTAAATCATTGTCCGTAATTTGACCTGTGCCAAAGCTGCCGGAAAGTGCCATACTATTAGTAAGTAGTGAAATCGCTTCTGCAGTTGAAATGACTCCTCTTGGTGATTTAAGTTTTTCTTTACGATCCAATGTCATGCCGGATCGAAGCTCACGGAAAATGGTCACCACTTTTTCTACGACATCATCAGCAGGTAGTTCTGCTTGAAGGTTGTGCTGAGTAGAAAGTTCACCAACCCGTTTTCTGACAATATTTATTTCAGTTTCCATATCTGCTGGAGTCGGTAATATTAATATATTAAAACGTCTCTTTAAAGCTGCAGACATTTCATTAACTCCCCTGTCTCTTGTGTTTGCCGTCCCAATAACTGAAAATCCTCTGACAGCAGAAATATCCTCATCCAGTTCCGGTATGGAAATGTTTTTTTCAGATAAAATCGAAATCAGTGCATCTTGAACTTCTGACGAACAACGGGAGATCTCCTCAAACCTGGCAATTACACCCGTTTCCATTGCCCTAAAGATGGGGCTTTTAACAAGTGCCTCTCGAGTTGGTCCATTAGCAAGAAGCATGGCATAATTCCATGAGTACCTTACTTGATCTTCAGTTGTACCTGCTGTTCCTTGAATAATTTTTCCAGAATCACCATGAATCGCTGCTGTAAGCAATTCAGAAAGTAATGATTTCGCCGTCCCCGGCTCTCCAATTAGTAGGAGAGCTCTATCAGTCATTAAAGAGGCAATTGCCATCTCAATCAAACGATTATTGCCTAGATATTTTGAGGTGATATTCATAGTTCCGACCTTACCACCTGCGATAAATGTAAATACTGCACGAGGCGACATTTGCCATCCAACAGGGATAATTCCTTTGTCATGCTTTTTTATTTCTGTTAATTCATCTTCATACAACTTTTCAGCCGCTAAACGCAATAACTCCACTATAAATCTTCCCCCTTAGAATTTAAAAAATTGATTATTTCATGTAACTTGTCTTTTATAATTGGTTCTGTAATATCTTGTTCTGTTATTTGCTTTAATTCTTCGGTTACATTTTTGGGGAGTAAAGTAAATAAACCTAGATTATCGGCAATTATTCTAAAATGGAATCGGACCGATTTCATGTTTACATCTGTTTTTTTCAGGGTATCGACCATAACGTCAAATACATTTTCGTAGCCGATTTGGATCAGTGAAGTCATTACCGCCATCCCACGTTTACTTGAAAAATAAGGATTCAAAGCGATCTTGTCTAAAAGATATTGGATATGTTTTTTACTTATGACTCTTTTTGGCAGACGATAGACAAGATCCTCTTCATCAAGCGAAATGAGCAGCTCCACCCATCTTTCATCCCATTCCAAACTAAGAAACTTATTATTATCGAATTCGTGACCTGCAGTTTCATACTGGTATTCAATCTTATGAAACTTATCATCAAATGCTCTTAAGTCGAGGGTAAAGAAAATCATACGCTCCATCATTTCCAGCAGTACTTGGCCTGATGGATCCTTACGTGATCGCTTTACATATCGCGAATAAAGATCATATATTTCTTCTTTTGATCGAATGATTAAGCTTGCCAGCAAAGACAAGTCAACAAGCCCGGAGCGGCGCGGCATTCGGTGGATAGACTCAATATATTCCAGCGTTTCTTTTTCTTCACTAAATTGATACACGACTGCTGCTCTGGCTATGTTTGGCGGAATATCAATGTTCGCGATAATCTCACGGAGAAAGTCAGATATACGCTGATTATGTACTGGGTAAAAACAATATAAAACAGAAAGAAGAAGATTTCCCTTTTCCTGTTTTTTCGTTTGGAGGAATTCGTCGTATTGTGTTCTTGCAAACTCCAGCAATGCTTCCTTTAGGATGGCTGAGCTGTTGTTCACTGCAATTTCCAGGATGAGATCACAATCCTTACTTTCTAATGCCTTCATTAAACATTGTACTGCTTTTTCACTTTCTCGCTTTACCAATGCCTGATAGGCAGCTCTCCTTATTTCTAGTTTCTTGGCATTGGAATATTCCAAAAGAATTTCTTCTGCCTCATCATATGGTGTCAAAATTTCAATGGCAGCAATTCGTACCTGCTCAGATCCATTAGATACACAATCTAAATAGAAAGGCAATCCTTCTTCCCCGAGTATACGGCTTATGACCTTTAATCTACGACCATCCCCTTTTTTCCCCTTCATGGAAAATGACGATTGAAGGATTGGCAAAAGATCCTTACCATACACGGGCAATATATGTAAGGCAACGAAATCAGCAATCTCTTGGTAACTGTCATCAAGAGCATTTACGAGCGGATGGACCAATCGCAAATCAAATATTTTTTCAGTTTGATAGGCCTTCTCAATCACTTCAGCACGTCCTGAACCTTTCGTTGTTAATGCTTCAATGATCGGCTTTAACGTTAGATAGGAAAGCTCAGTTGGGTATTCGCCTTGTGCTGTTTCGTTTATCATTTCCCCCTCATCGCCCGTTTTTCCCATTGTATACAAAACGGAGGAAAGGAGCAGCGAGAGGTCCATTAAGTGTTCTGAAGAGGAATCATCTCCATTAATTAGTTTTTCTGTTAAAAGGGCTAGTCTTGTAAAAACGGGAGCCCTTTCGCCCATCTTTACGAGAACAGGCAGTTTTTTCCTTAGACTCATATCCCCGAGCGCTAGATCACTTCCGGCAATTGTGAGCCGCTTAACATCTTCATATAACTCATTTAATACAGGTATACTCATGTTCTTTCTCCTCTGTTTATCCTAGTAAACGGATCATACGGTTCGACGTGACAATCGTTAAAGGCTTAGCTGCTAATATCCCATTTTCAAGGTCATGGTGGAATCGAACTAGCATGGCATTGTTTTCAAGGTCTTTATTCGAAAGTAAATCTAATAATGGCATTGTGGTGGGATTTTTTCCGAATTCGTCTGAGAGTGTAAGCCTACTACCATCCATCCCCTCTAACATCCATTTTCCATTCACCTTCCCAAGCTTAGAAAAAGCTAAAAATTCAATTGGTTGCTTATCTGCTAGAGACTGCCTTAACTGATTTCTCACTTTTTTAACGACTTCCTCTACATTTTGCTTCGCTAGGGTTTTGATATGCTTAAGGTCTTCTATTTTTTCAAACTGGTACTCCTCGAAGCGGATACGTGGGGTTCCTTCACCAGGATACACGAACAATTCATTCATGCTGACAATAGAAAAAATCGAGTTTCCTTCCTTGATTTGTTTCACTGCTCTAAATGGACGGAAATTTTTTGTGTAATAAAGGGATCCCTTATTTAGATCCAGCCAGATTCCTTCTTCGATAAACTCCTTACGTGCACCACTTTTGGTGGAATAGAATGATAGTTGGACCAATTTGACATTAGGAATTGACAAATGGCGATCACGTAAATCAGCTAACTGCCAAATATGACCTAGTCTTTCTTCTATATCTGTCTCTACTTCCGGAAGGAGCTCTTGGTCTTCAAGTCTTTTTGTTAAATGCTGCTTACCTTTTTTACATAGTACATAAAGTTGCTGGATTTGTTCGAAGGCGAGCGAATATAATGGATCCTCAGGTAAATCCTCATGCCATAATAAAATCATTTCCCGAAGGTCGTGTTGAACCTCTTTTAAATAATAATTACCTAGTTGTTTAGCTATATCTTCTAGGTCTTTAAGTTTTTTTGCATCAATTGTCGCAAGACCAGAACGTAATAAGTGATGAATCTGGCGCTCAAGTACAGAGAGACCTTCGATCTGGGCTGTTATTTTTTTTGCTAATGCCGTTTTATTGACCTTCTTAGGAATGCTTTTTTGCTCTTTCTTTTTTTCCAGGCGTTGGGCAGATTTCTCGCGTTTTTCAACAATCTCTTCTGGTATCGGAGCTATGGAAAAATCAGCACCTTGGACAAAACAGTACATGAGCCCAAGCGAGTGCTTGCAAGGAAACTGACGGCTAGGACAAGTACAGCGGGCTACAGGTGTTTCATTGAAAAAGTCTACAGATGTTAAATAATTATTTTTCCCGCTTCCCTTACATTCCCCAAACAAAACGGAACCATCTTCACTTTTATATAAAGTGATAAATTGATTTTTCTTCACTAACCCCCAGCCGTTTTTCACCGCTGCCGCGTTAGGTGCTAAAGAGTCCACAAAAGCTTCTGATAATGTTGGCATAACTATTCCCTCTCAACTATTAAGATAGCAATATTATACCTGATAGAGTAAGTACATAAAAATAAAGATTCAAATTAAATGGAAGTTTAAAAATAATAAAGGTTATAATGGATTTACGAAAAAATTGAGGTGTGTTTTACGTTGAAAAAATCATTATTTATTTCTCTATTTTTTTCAATAGGCCTGTTTCTTATTCTCTCACCAGTCCTAATAAATTTGTCACTTACCTTAACCCAATCGTTCTAGCGGTTGTATTTTTTTGCATTCTGATCTGTTTTTTCTTTTTTGTTTTATTGATTCGTAAGCAAAGCTTTCGTTTTCCTTACGGACTGTTTTTAGGTGTGTTAGGACTGTATACCATCGCCATTTTGGTTTTGCTATTCTTTCGGCCAAACGACCAAAGCTATCAATCATGGAACCTGATTCCCTTTTCAACCATCTCATTCTATTTCTCAGGTAAGGTCAATTGGTTAATATCCTTTTATAATCTATCAGCAAATATTGGTTTGTTCATTCCATATGGGATTTTTCTGATGATCAAATATCAAAATCTGTCTTGAAACTTATTTTTATACCAATCGTTGCTATTGCTTTAATTGAAATTTTACAGTTTTTTACCCATCGGGGAAGCATGGATATCGACGATCTGATCTTGAATTTGCTTGGGGTTTTTATTGGATATTTGTTCTTTCCATCATTCAATCGGATCGTACAAATAAATCCAAGATGAATAATAATTTTCATCTTGGATTTTTTATGTGAAATTTTGAGGGTTTCTTCTAATGACATTGCTTTTAGGAGTACTGTAAAGTCTTATTTTTGAAAACCTTTAGAAAATTGATGTAATCCGGTACCTTCTCGACAGTTGTATATGGGGAAATACAATAAAATTTATGAACAAATAATGGTATCGCTTCGTTTGAATCTGAAGCAAATACAAGCTTCTGTTTTTTTGTACTTCCAAAGTAAACGATATTTCGATTATTTCCAATGTTGTCAGAAATATTTTCATTGTACTCATTTGTTGCAATTATTTCTTTTGAACTTATTCTCCCAAATAATTCATTCGGCCAGTTATTTTCTTTTTCATAGAATCTAAAAGTTGTAACTGGAGAAACTTCATTTGTTATTACAACATCAGGGAATGATTCCTTTAATGCTTTCCTAAAAGCTATATTAACTCTTAAATAATTTGCGAGGATTTTTTGATATCCTTCTACACCAAATGTTAATAATGATGCATAAATTGGGATTGAACTTCCCATTCTAGAACATTCAAGTGTATAACTTGTGTGGTAGCTTCCAAAACCCCGGTCACCTATGTATGGCGTTTCTTCAGCATCTAAATCAACGTACTTTAAATTTAACTTATCTTTAATGAGGAAAAGGCTTGTTGTGTATGGGGTTTGACCTAGTTTATGAAAATCAAAAACCATACTATCAGATAAAGAAACATATTTAAACTTTGTATGATAATCCATTAATACTTCAAGCACTTCTTCCTCAAAACCTAGTGGGTTTTCATGGAAATTGTAATCATTAAAAAATGTAAACATACCACCCATTGCGGTATCAGCGTGTAAATAAATATCTTCTAAATGATAGTTCACTTCTAATTGTTTCAAGATATTTTTAATTTCTTTTATATCATCTATACCAAATGAATCTGTAGTTCCCATAGTAGCTAATACATAAATCGGGACTCCACCATTTTCTATCACTTCAACCATCTTATTATGTAAATCCTCAAGGTTCATGGAATCATCTTCATTTACTTTTACTCTAATTAGATGGCTTGTACCAATCCCTGTTGCTTCCATTGATTTATATAAGCTGAAATGAGATAACTCAGAACAAAAAGCATACAAATTGTTTGGTACACCATCTCTATTTGCGTTTGGATACTTTTTTGCAATAGCAATTCTTAATGAATTAAAAACTGCTCCTTGTCCTCCCCAAGTCGTGTAACCTGAGCTAATCATTTCATCATACCCCACTATTTTAGAGAGGGAACTTACTATTTCTACTTCTGCTGAAGCTGCTGCTGATCCTTCAATATCCCAGATATTATTACCATTTAATAAAGTCATGAGTAAATTCCCTATGATACTAGCTGTATTTGGTAGTGGGGCTGCATTTGCTACATAACAACTGTTCACAATTCTTTGACCCTTAGCTAAATTAACTAAAGATGTAATGATTTCTTCTATTCCTATTCCCTGTTGTGGCACTGTAGATGTAACTACCTTTTGATTGTAAAAATCTTTGTTGTAATTTGGCATTTCACCTAAAGAAAGTTTATTTTCATCCTTTAATTCATCAATTTTTGTAAGTAAATCTCTAATATACGATAAAAATTCCTCTCTTTTTAATGAATCCCCATTTACACTTGGAAATAATTTTTGAATTTCTAACATTTTGATAACCTCTCGATGATATGGAAATTTGGGATGCAATAAAAAAATTAATTATGTAAAAATATGTTATTCTAAAAAGCCTACTAAATTATTTTTCCATCACTTCCTTCCATGCAATTAGATTCTTCTTAATTAAATAGATTTTTTTTATATACCTAAGTAATTTACTTAACAATGGCAAATAATCTTTCAATAAATAATATCTCTTCTGCCTAAGGTTACTCCTTTCCTGTATTACATAAATTTTACAGACAATATTATGATAGAATAATTATTCCTTCAAATCCACTAATTAGATTTTTTACTTTAAATGTCAAAATAGACCTTATATTTTAAAAATACCTACTCCTTAAATCACTTAGGAGTAGGCACTTTTTTATATTCCTCTTCCCCCATCAACATTGAGGATCGTTCCTGTTACTTTTTCTGAGAGTGGCGAACAGAGGTATAAGGCTGATTGGGCGATATCTTCTGGTTCGATTAGTTTCCCGAGCGGTATGCTACTAATAAAAACTTCCTGCTTCTGTTGCTCCAGCTCCCCTTCATGATCAGGGATGAATTTACCGAGCATTTCGGTATTGGTTGGGCCTGGGTTAATCGCATTTACTCTAATTCCAAATGGAGCAAGCTCGATGGCGAGGGCTTTTGTCAGCACTGCCACCGCACCTTTCGAGGCGCAGTAAGCATTTAGACCCGGACGGGCTCTTTCGGAAGCAATGGAGGAAATACTTAAGATCACCCCTTGTTTTTGCTTTTTCATAAAGGGAACAGCATATTTTGCTGTTAGAAAAACAGACTTTGTGTTCACGTTTAGGAGTCGATCCCATTGTTCTTCCTCTAGATCTTCGATCGGGGTAAAAGCTTGCGGGAGCCCGGCGCAATTGATGATAATATCGATTTTCCCTTCTCTTTCTGCAACTGTGTTAATGAGTTTTTTTACCGATTGAGCATTGCTTACATCCACTCCAATGGCAATTGCCATTCCATTTTTCGCTTGGATTAGACTGACTGTTTCCGCCGCAGCCTCGATATTGATATCAGCCACCGCAACGGTTGCTCCTTCATTCGCAAAGGATAATGCCATGGCTCTTCCCATTCCTGATCCGGCACCCGTAATGATGGCAATTTGGTTTTGTAACAGCACAAATTTCCCCTCCTTATCCCAGGTTCAACACAACCATTCGCACTTCAGTCATTTCTTCAATCGCATATCGAGGACCTTCTTTTCCAAGACCGCTTTTTTTCACACCACCATATGGCATTACATCATTCCTGTATGTAGACACATCGTTGACAATCACTCCACCGTATTCTAATTCTCGTGAAGCTTTTAATGCTAGATTCATATCTTTTGTAAAAATTCCAGCTTGAAGACCGTAATCCGATTTATTGGCTAAATGAATCGCTTCATCGATATTACTATACTGAATGATCGTAACAATCGGAGCAAAAACCTCCCTGCACACCACCTTCATCTCATGGGTGACATTTGTTAAAACAGTTGGATAAAAGAGAGCACCATCTCGCTTTCCTCCTAAAAGTAGAGTTGCACCAGCTGCAACAGCCTCTTGGACCCACTCTTCTGATCGGCGTGCCTCTCGCTCATCAATCATGGGGCCGACATCTGTTTCAACATCTTTCGGATCCCCTACTTTTAACTGTTTTACAATATTTAAATAAAGATCCATAAAATCATACGCTACTTTTTCGTGAACATAAATTAGTTGGACAGCAATACATGCCTGGCCTGCATTATGAAAGCTTCGGTGCGCTGTCTGTTCTGCAGCCAATAATAAATCCGCATCTTCATGAACAATGTTTGGTGAATTATTTCCAAGCTCTAAGGCGACTGGCCTCATTCCGCTTTTTGCTTTAATAGCAGCACCGACTTCACTTGAGCCAGTAAAGGTGTACATGGCAATTCTTTCATCAGAGAGCAGCCAGTCACCAACTTTATTACCAGATCCTGTGATTATTTGAAGGTATCCTTTAGGGAGTCCTGCTTCGTGTAGTAGGTTTAATAAATGGAAGGAAGCAATCGGTGTAACGGTTGCAGGCTTTAACACAACTGTATTTCCTGCCGCGAGTGCTGGAGCAATTTTGTGAGCCCCTAATAATAATGGATAGTTAAATGGAGTAATCGCACCGATAACCCCTTTTGGGACGCGAATCGTGAAACCGAGCCGATTCTCTGATCCAGGTACACCTTGTAAGGGAACCATTTCGCCCGCAATTCTTTTTCCCTCTTCTGCAGAGATTCGGAAGGTACTAATCGCGCGGTCCAATTCTCCTCTAGCATCTTTAACAGTTTTACCAACTTCTTGGACCAATGAGTGTTCTAGCATTTCCCGTCTTTGTTCCATAAGCTCAGCAGTTTTTAATAGAATTTCATATCGCTCATAAGCAGTTAATTTATTTTCCTTAAACGCTTTCTGGGCAGCAGTAACCGCTAGGGTGACATGTTCCTTCTTCGCCTTGGCAATTTTGGCAATTGATTCGCCAGTATATTTGTCATGTACTTCAGTATATTCTTCAGTCTCCACCCATTCACCGTCAATAAATAGGTGATATACAGGTACTTCCTTCGTCATTTTTTTTCCTCCAATTTGCGACTGTTCATTCATTCTATGAGAAATACTTTTAAAAATGGGGGTATAGGCTCAGATCCTTCTAATCATTTGTCTAGGTCAAAAAGTAGATTACATTAGTTTATATTTGGTCATTCAATAGTAAATAAATAAAAAATACAGTAACATTTACTATTTTCTTTTATTCATGACACTTTTTCCTTTTTCTAGTTCTATTTTTGTCGTCAATGAGCACTATTAGCGTCACTTTTTCCTCTTCCTGTTCTATTTTTGACGTTAATGAGCCCTATTAGCGTCACTTTTCCCTTTTCCTGTTTTGTTTTTGACGTTAATAAGCCCTATTAGCGTCACTTTTCCCTTTTCCTGTTCTGTTTTTGGCGTTAATGAGCACTATTAGCGTCACTTTTTCCTTTTCCTATTCTGTTTTTGGCGTTAATGAGCCCTATTAGCTTCACTTTTCCCTTTTCCTGTTCTGTTTTGGACGTTAATGAGCCCTATTACCGTCACTTTTTCCTTTTCCAGTTCTGTTTTTGTCGTTAATGAGCCCTATTAGCTTCACTTTTCCCTTTTCCTGTTCTGTTTTTGACGTTAATAAGCCCTATTACCGTCACTTTTTCCTTTTCCTGTTCTGTTTTTGGCGTTAATGAGCCTTATTAGCTTCACTTTTCCCTTTTCCTGTTCTGTTTTTGGCGTTAATGAGCCCTATTGACTTCACTTTTTCCTTTTTTATTTCTGTATTTGGCACCATTAAGCCTACCCTATTGGGTTAACATGTCCATAAAGGGTATTTCTTTTTTTATTAAAAAAATCAACAAAAAACTATAACATTTCTAATCATTTAAAAAGAACAAAGCGGTTTGCGCATAAATCCTCGATGCTTCTACTAGTTCGTCCAAATCGATATATTCATTGATTTGGTGTGGAATATGACGGTCTCCTGCCCCCGTCGTAACAATCGGAATCCCTGCTAAATGCAAAAATGTACCGTCCGTTGCACCAGGCACTCCGTTATATATAGGCTCTTTTCCAATAACAGTACGGTACGATTCTATACTTGCCTTGACAATAGGGTCATCCAAGCTTGTCTCTGTCCACGGTCGGCTTTCAATCACCTCTAACGTAGCTTTAAAATCAGGATCCTTCGAACCAAGTTGTGTTAAAATATTTTCCATATTCACTCTTAGCTGATCGTGATTTTGCCCCGGAACTGTCCGAATATCTAATGTGGTCATACAATTGTCGGGAATGACATTGATTTGTGGATCTCCCTTTTCAGGACCTAAAATAATCGTCGGGGTAATGCTCGGCCACCCTAAATAATGATGCTCCCCCACTCGTTTTTTCTCGAAATCCTCAAGAGCCATAAGCTCACAAATGATTTGCGCCATTCTCGTATTGGGATTTATTCCAGTCAGCGGCATCGCACCATGTGCCATTTTTCCGAAGGTCCGAAGTACTGCCCTCATTGCACCTTTTTGTGTGATACAGATTTGATTTTCCTCCGGCTCGCAAATGATTGCGCCATCTACCCCTTGGGCCCAGCCCCGCTTGATGAAGTGCTTGATCCCAATCATTAACCCCTCTTCATCGCATGGAATACATAGAATGATTTTCCCATTCCATTTTAGTTTGCTTTTTTTGATGGCATGGACCGCTGCGATAGCGGCTGAGAGGTTTCCTTTTGTATCATTCGTTCCTCTTCCATACATTCTGCCGCCCTCAATCACAGCTCCGAATGGATCATAGCTCCATGCACTATGGTCCCCTTCGGTTACCACATCGGTATGGCCTTCAAAAAGGATGGTTTTCCCCGGCCTTCCAGAATCGAGAATTCCGATGACATTCGGACGCCCCTTCACCACTTCTTCGATATAGACTTCTAGACCCAAGTTTTTCAAATACTCATATACGAACTGCGCAGCTCTAAGTTCATTCCCCTCGGGGTCATTTGGACGGTAAACGCTCGGTATCCGAACTAATGATTGCGTTAGATTAATTACTTCTTTATCATCGACATAATCACTGACAAGTAAAGACACTGCAACCCCTCCATTTTACAAAAAATTCCCTAAATCCTGATAAGCGGTGATTCCCAAGATACTTTCAGCAGAATGGACGGCATTTAGAATCGCCTGTTCCATAACCTTGGCTGCTAAACCACCTATAACATCCACTGACATTCTTATTCCACCAGTCGCAGCAGCAAACACGGTATCCCCGTCATACAACGTATGCGAAGGATAAATGGTCCTGGCGTAGGCGTCCTGTGCCATTTGCGCAACCTTCGTCGCTTCTGCTTTTGTTAATTCCGCATTTACAGCTACAACACCAATTGTTGTATTTGTGCCCCTTGGAATAGTCGGTTGATAGTTCTGTTCTAATAACTTCAAGCTATCAAGGATGATGCCTGTTTCTTTTACATAGGGTCCTGCTAGCATTTTTCCGGTAGAAGGATCGCGGACATCCCCCGCTGGATTAACAGCAACAATCGCACCAATCACGACCCCATTTTCCAGGCGGAGTGATGCACTGCCTAACCCGCCCTTCATACAAAATTCTAGCCCAGCTAGTTTTCCAACAGTTGCACCACAACCTGCACCGACATTTCCAGTGGGAAACTTCTCGTTTGTTGCTGTTTTTGCTGCTTCATATCCCATTTGTTTGTCGGGTCTGATTTTCGGATCCCCTACCACAAGATCAAATAACACTGCAGCCGGGACAATCGGAATTTTAGCAACACCAACATCCAGGCCAATTCCCTGCTCTTCTAAAAATTGCATCACTCCAGAAGAAGCATCTAAACCATAGGCGCTTCCACCACTCAAACAGATCGCATGTACTTTTTCTACCAGATTAATAGGGTTTAAAAGATCCGTTTCCCGGGTTCCGGGAGCAGACCCTCTCACGTCTACTCCCGCAACCGCACCCTCTTCGAACAGAATCGCCGTACAACCTGTTAATGCATTCTGATCTTCTCTATTCCCAACCTTAACTCCAGGTACATCTGTAATAAATCCAGACATTATTCGTCCTCTGAGATTTTTGACTTTTTGCTATTTCCAATCTGTTTCCAAGCTAACACAACGGCTAATGTAACGATCGTTCCGACAATTGCTTCTGGAATTCCGTTTGTGACTCCAACTGTCCATGCTACACCAGCAGTTAAATAATGCCTTACAACCGCCATCGTTAAAACAAGAACCGTATTGGTCAATGTTCCTAAAAACGCTGATACAGCTACAGCCAGATATTCATTTTTTCGATGTAGACCTGCATACACCAGCCAAGCCACAACCCCGATAAAAAGCCGCGGCAGAATGGCAACTAAGGGATCTTTAAATAGTGGAACCGTGGCATTTAAAAATGACGAAATACCAAAGATCGCACCGACAATTAAACCAACTAAAGGTCCTTGCATGATTCCGCCAATAATTGCCGGGATGTGCATGATTGTTGCATTTCCGGCAGCCGTTGGCACAGGAATATAACCGAGTCTTGTCACACCTAAAAGAATGGCCACTGCACCCAAAACGCCAGCAATCACAATATCACGAACCGTTAGTGACTTTTTCATTCCATATCTCCCCTTTTTAAATTATTTGTTTTACAAAAAATCAAAACATCTTTTTTTGAGACATTTTAATTAAAGGCTGTGTTAAACTTGGCTGTTTATTTGCGCTCAAGAAGCGAGCATCCGCGGGCGTTCCGGGGAGCCTCCTCGGCGCTTAACGACTGTGGGGTCTCCCCTTCCCAGTACTCCCGCAGGACGTTGAATATGCTTCCATGAATCATCACTGCACGAAGGAAATTCGTTAGCATTTTCGAGGATCTCGCGCCTTCCGCTCCAATCAACATAGGTTCAAAATCAACAATGCCCTTTAACATAGACTAATTAAAAAGGAAACCGATAAAAAAGCAGTAATAAGGATAATAAAAGTCCAATCAATAATACGAAATAATCTTTCTTGAGTGCTTTATAGTGGGAAAACGTACTTCTGTCATCTCCAGGGGTGTAGCAGCGTGATTCCATTGCTAGAATCAGGTCCTCTGCTCTTGATAATGCAATATTGAACAATGGGATGATGATTGGAAACATATCCTTTGTTCTTTGGATGATCCGCCACCAGCTTCCTGAACCAAAGTCCGCTCCCCTTGAGGCCTGAGCCTTCATCATTTTTTCCATTTCCATTGCAAAAGTTGGGACGAATCGAATCGAGATGGTGGTAATCAATGAAATTTCGTAGACAGGAAATTTGATTTTTTTTAAAGGACTTAACAGACTTTGAATGGCATGAGTTAACTCTGTGGTTGAAGTTGATAGGGTGAGAACGCTGCTTAAGAAGATAATTTCAATAAACCGAACGGCCGAGACAACCACTAAGCGAATACTTTCACTAGTAATCAAGACAAAACCATAATCAACGTATACCGTTCCATTTGAAAAAATTTGTCCTTGAAATAAGAGCTGAAGAATAGCCAGAATGATGATAAATGGAATAGCTGGTTTCACACCGGACAACCCGTAGCTGATCGGTATTTTTGAGACCCAAAATAAATAAACCGATACCAAAAGTCCAATGGCATTACCTATATAACTCGTATTTAGCGCAATCGCTAAAACGAGCAAAACAAATGCAAGCAGCTTAATTCTTGGATCCAAGCGATGAATAAATGATCCAGTTGGCACATACTGACCAATGGTTATATTGCGGGACAATTCAAATTCATTAGACATAACGGGTACCCTCCTCCTTTCCGGCAAGTACCTTAATAATTTCGTTTGACGCTTCATTGATGGTAAAGGCAGCAGTATTTACATTGAATCCAAGGTTGGTGAGCCGATAGAGGACCTGTACCGTTTCAGGGGTTCCGATTTGGTAGCGCTTCAGCTTTTCTTTATCCGTAAAAATCTCCTTCGGCGTGCCGTTTAACACATCGGTTCCATCAGCCATCACATAGACTCGATCAGCTAAATAGGCGACTTCCTCCATATTGTGGGAAACAAATACCACGGTCAGTTTCTCTTCCTTGTTTAAAAACTTAATCTTGTCTAGCAATTCATTCCTTGATCTTGGGTCTAAACCTGCCGTTGGTTCATCGAGCACTAAAATCTTTGGTTTTAAGGCTAAAATGCCAGCGAGTGCAACTTTACGCTTCTGACCACCACTCAATGCAAACGTCTGCCTGTCCTTCATCCTCGAAAAATCCAAACCAACAACGTCCATTGCCCATTTTACACTCTCCCTCACCTCCTTTACTGGCAATCCAAGTTTAAACGGTCCATAGGCAATATCGTCTCCAATTAATTTTTCAAAAATTTGATCTTCAGGGTTTTGAAAAACAAGCCCGACCTTTCGCCGCAACGCTTTCAAATCAAGCTTTTTCTTTGATAAGTCCTCTCCATCGATGATTACCTTGCCAGTTTCAGGTCTTATCAACCCATTGAAATGCTGAATCAGAGTTGATTTTCCCGAACCGGTGTGACCGATAATGGCGATACAATCGCCCTCATATGCATACATACCTGCTCCCTTCAAAGCTACATGCTCCATTGGTGTTCCTTTCATGTACGTATGGGAAAGGTTCTCAACTTCAATCATCATGTTACGATTCGGCATATCTCACCTTCTCACTTATTCCATTAGTTAATCTTTTTACTTCATTAATCAGCTCGTCTTCGTGGATCATATCCTTAGAGAAATCGGAATGATGATTGTGAATGATTTCTGCCAATTGGCTAATAGTTGGTATATCTAATTGAAGCTGCTCTAGCTTCTCTTTATATTTGAAAATTTCATACGGCGCCCCATCCATAACGATTTTGCCGTCTTCCACAACGATAATGCGGTTTGCTTCTGCTGCCTCAGACATCCGATGGGTGACTGTAATGATTGTCATCCCCATGCTGTTCATTTTCCGCATCAACTGGAAAACTTCTTTCCTGCCAAAACTATCTAACATGCTGGTAGCCTCATCAAATACGATACAATCAGGGTGCATTGCTAGAACTCCTGCAATCGCAACCCTTTGCTTTTGTCCCCCTGATAAATGATGCGGGGGACGTTTTCTGAATTCCGACATTTTCACCACATTCAATGCATCATCGATCCTCTTCTGCATTTCATCCCTTGGCACGCCAATATTTTCAAGGCCAAAGGCTACATCCTCCTCAACAATCGTCGCGACAATTTGATTGTCAGGATGCTGAAACACCATGCCGACCGCTTTGCGAATCTCCCTTTTGTTTATTAGTTCTTTTGTATTCAGATTGTGAACCCAAACATCCCCTGACTCTGGCGTTAATATCCCGTTTAAATGCTTGGAAAGTGTGGATTTACCTGAACCATTGTGCCCGATGATTGCGACATATTCCCCCGGGAAAACAGAAAAGGAAACATCTTTAAGAACTGAAACTGTAGTTTTTTCATTGATTTTATAGGAAAATGATACATTCTCTATACGTAGAATCGGTTCCATTTTATCCTCCTTTCCTTTTTATTTTATAATATTCAGATAATTATGTATGCATGTCTAAGATTTTAATAGGATCTCAGTAATTTGTAGTAAGTTCATATCTAATTTGTTGTTTGGGAATAACCTTTCTTTGCATGCACAAAGAAGCTGCCCAGTAGTTTGAGCAGCTTATTAAGTAGTTAAATATTTTAATAAATTGGCTGTGTTAAACTTGGCTGTTGATTTGCGCTCAAGAAGCGAGCATCCGCGGGCGTTCCGGAGAGCCTCCTCGGCGCTTAGCGCCTGTGGGGTCTCCCCTGCCCCGTACTCCCGCAGGACGTTGAATCAGCATCTTTGAATTCACACCGCACGAAGGAAATGCGATAGCATTTTCGAGGATCTCGCGCCTTCCTCTCCAATCAACAAAAGTTCAAAATCAACAATGCCCTTTAACACAGCCAATAAATTATTAATAGTATATTTTATTGAAATATAAAACGGGTGTCAGGCACCTATAATGGTGCCTGACACCCGAACAGTCATCTTGATTCTTCCAACAAATAATTATAAATGTGCTTACCTATTCTACTTATTTTCTGTTTTCCAACAAAAATGTCATCAAGATTGTCCAGCAAAACAGCAGCATAAGCAGTTCTTCCCTTATACTTGAAGATTGCACAATCATGTTCAACTCTCGGAAAGCTGCCTGTTTTATTGGCTACAAACATCCTATCAAGGTCTATCATACCTGGGAGCTTATCTTGAAATTGTTGATATTTCATGATTTCTAAAGCGATTTTCCTGCTTGCCTCGGATAAATAAGTCCCTTCATTGACAACTTTTAAACAACTAATCATATCCCTAGGACTGGTATAGTTATCTAAACCATGTTCAATTGCCTCAAAGTCCATCATTTTCCTGCTTAACACTGTATCTTGAAGTCCCATATTTTTCATGGAACCATTAATTGCTTCTATTCCCAATAAATCAATTAACAAATTGGTGGCTGTATTATCAGAGACAATGATCATTAAGGTCATTAAATCTTTAACGGTCATCATTACATTACTAGAAAGAATCTGTAATACTCCTGATCCTCCGGCTCTATTAGGAATGGATATTAATTCTTCTAAGTTTATTTTTCCTATCTCACTCTGCCTAAGTCCTTCTATTAAAATAGGAATCTTGATCACACTTGCTGAAGGAAATATTTTCTCACTATTAAAATAAAAGCTCTCGCCCTCTATTTCGATTGCCAAACCGACACGACCATTAAAGCCGTGGAGTTCTTCTTCCATATTATACTTTAACCTATCCATCGATTACCTCGTAACGGCAACCTGTGAATAATCATGATCACCGGTTTTTTTCTTATCATATAAATGACAAGCAACATAGTGGTCCTTGTCGACTTCCTGCCAGATGGGCTTGTCCATACCGCAAATATCCATCGCCATTGGACAGCGGTTTCGAAATACACAGCCGCTTGGTGGATTAATAGGGCTTGGAATCTCCCCTTTTAATATGATCCTTTCGCGTTTGTCCTCAATGTCTGGGTCTGGAATCGGTATGGCAGAAAGCAAGGCCTGAGTATATGGATGCCTCGGCTGTTTATATAACGCATTGCTTCCGGTTAATTCAACCAACTGACCCAAATACATGACTCCGATGCGGTCACTTATTTGCTTCACCATCGAAAGGTCATGTGCAATAAATAAGTACGTTAATCCTTTTTCTTTTTGCAAGCGTTTTAGTAGATTAACCACCTGTGCCTGAACGGATACATCTAGGGCAGAAATCGGCTCGTCTGCAATAATAAACTCTGGATCTAAGGCAAGTGCGCGGGCAATCCCAATCCGCTGGCGCTGCCCGCCGCTAAATTCATGTGGATAGCGGTTTGCATGATCTCGATTTAACCCGACATCCTCTAATAATTGATAGACGCGGTTTAATCGTTCTTGCTTATTTGGATATAAACTGTGAACTTCCATTGGTTCAGATATGATTTCTCGAACCGTTGACCTTGGGTTTAAGGATGCATATGGGTCTTGGAAGATCATCTGCAATTGCCTATGAAAAGCAAATCGCTCTTTCGAAACCATACTGTGGATATTTTTCCCTTTATAAACAACCTCCCCATCTGTTCTGTCATAAAGACCGATAATCGTCCTCCCTGCTGTTGACTTACCGCATCCAGACTCACCTACAATTCCAAACGTTTCACCTTTATTAATGTGAAACGTTACTCCATCAACGGCTTTTAATATTTCACCTCTGCCAATGTTAAAATACTTTTTCAGATTGTTTACTTGGAGTAGTTTTTCCATGATTATATACCTCCGTCTCAACCCAGTAGCGCCTTGCAGCACATAGTTCACGCTCGTATATGGTTCCTTCTAAAGGAATAATTTCAACCGTTTTTCCTGTTTTTGGAGAGTGAAGTAATTTTCCATCCCCATAATAAATACCTACGTGATGGACTCTCCCTTTTCCTTCTTCATAGGCAAAAAACAACAAATCCCCTGGTTCGATTTTTGCTAGTTCAATTTCTTTCCCAGCAGCCGCTTGATCTTGGGCATCACGCGGAATCACATACCCATTTGCCTTACACATTGAATAGGCGAACCCTGAACAATCATAGCCAAAGCTGCTCATACCGCCCCACAAATAGGGTAAATGAAGAAACTTTTCACCTTCGGAAACAATTGACCGACCATTTCCTCTTGCTGGAGAATCTAAGATAACAACATCCACCAAATCTAGTACACCTGTACCATCAGGGGTTTTTATGAAAACCTTCCCTTGTTCTTCATGTAGATAGGGCAAAGCTGTTTGATAGGAAAGAACCCAAGGAATTTGGTTATTCTCCCTATACAACTGGGCTTTTGGGCTCATAATAACGGCGACCGTGCCTTCTGCTAGATTCCAATCATCAGGCGATGCTGTCAATTGTGATTTTGGTACCCAGCCTGGATATCCACGGTCATCCTTGGAAGTCGTCTGACTAGGAATGATTACATATGCACAATCTGCATTTTCCTCCAAAACCACAACCTCTTCACCATATAAAAGCTGGGTTTGAACAAGGTTTTGATTACATAATTCAAGCCTTGAATCATAAGTTAATCCTTCTAGCCACGAGTCGATATGAACAGGGTTGGAAACAGCATCCTTGTCCATTTCTCGAGCTGAATCAAAAGACGTCCAGACGGTTGCTACTGGAACATTTACAATCCACTTATCCAACTAATACCCCTCCTTCAACGTTAATATGCTTTATCCCAAGGCCCGGCGCCTCTGATAGAGTAATAAATCTATTATTATATTGTATTCCACCTTCTACAATTTCTTTCGCTAACATGAGCGGTGCATCAAAGTCAAAACGAGTGATGTTTTGCTTACTTGCGGCAAAGTGAGCAGCAGCCGTTATACCAAGACGGGTTTCAATCATACTGCCGACCATACACTCAACACCGCAAGTTTCAGCGAGTTGATTGATGATCTGAGCTTGATAAATTCCACCTGCCTTCATCAACTTAATATTAATTAAATCGGCACTTCTCGTTTTTAAAACTTGAAAGGTCTGCATTGGGTTAAACACACTTTCATCCGCCATAATCGGCGTGTCAACTGCATCCGTTACCTGTTTTAGTCCATCAATATTGTCTGCTTTTACAGGTTGTTCCACTAGTTCTATCCGTAAATCACTGTCTTCCATTTTACGAATCGCACGGATCGCTTCCTTCTCTGTCCAGCCTTGATTCGCATCTAATCGGATTTTTATATCCTTCCCTACCCTTTTTCGAATCTCCTGAATTCGTTCTATATCTGTAGCAATATCATCCTTACCTACCTTGACCTTAAGAACATTAAATCCTTTCTGGATATAGGAAACCGCGTCATCCCCCATTTCAACGGGGTCGTTCACACTGACTGTAAAATCAGTTTCCAATACCTTTTTATGACCGCCGAGAAATTGATAGAGTGGCAGCTTACAAAATTGCGATAAGCAATCATAAAGGGCCATATCCACAGCAGCTTTAGGGCTAGAGTTTCCAACCAAAAGTGTCTTAAGTCCTTGAAAAATAATTTCATAGTTTAACAAACTTTTCTTTATTAAAAATGGCTTAATCACATGGTGAATCGCCGATTCAATACTCGAAAGGCTATCGCCTGTAATCACAACGGTTGGAGGTGCTTCACCCCAGCCGACGAAGCCGTTATCGCAGGTTATTTTTACAAAAATAGATTCAGCTGTGGTAACAGTTCTGAGTGCCGTTTTAAACGGCTTTACGAGCGGAACGGCGACTCTAAATGTTTCAATTTGCTCAATAATCATGATTTCCCCATCCTTTACACGATGCCGCTATCGACAATTAGTCTATTTTCAAGAGTATTCAACTTTGCAGGTACACCTAATGGAATCGAAATATTAGGATTGCAGTGACCCATTAGAAATCCCTTTAATGCCGGTTTATTGGCAAGCTTTACATAGTAGGCGATGACTTCATCCAAGGCTAATGTAAGATCCCTTTTTGCTATGCAATTACAAAAATCGCCAACAAGAATTCCGTTGGCATCCTTAAGCTTTCCAGCCATATAAAGTTGATTGAGCATCCGATCAACGGAACGAGGTTCTTCATTAATATCTTCAATGAGCAGCAGCTTACTCTTAGTATCGATTTCAAAATTCGTGCCGAGTGTACTGACTAAAAGAGATAAATTTCCACCAACAAGTTCCCCGCTTGCCTCACCCTCAACTAGAGTTTCCAATGGTGAAACTTGATCCGTATAAACGAAAGCAGACGGTTCAAACAATTGCTTAAATCCTTCTTTAGACAATGAGTGGGTATCAGATTTCCCAATATCTGAACCTAGCATCGGTCCATGGAATGTGATAAGCCCCGTTTTTTGCCGAATAGCCGTATGTAAAAACGTAATATCACTATATCCCCAAAAGATTTTAGGATTACATTTAATCAATTCATAGTCAATTTGCTCAGCAATTCTTCCGGTTCCATAGCCTCCGCACGCACAAATCACGGCTTTTACCTCGGGGTCTTGGAACATTTCATGCAAATCGTCAAGTCGTTCTTGATCTAGGCCTGCTAAATAGCCATTTATACGAGAAACATTTTTCCCCACTTTAACCCTTAGTCCTAAATCCTCCAAATAAGCGATGCCGCGCTCAAGATTTTCTTGGTTCGGCGGGCTTGCTGGAGCAATCACACCTACCTTGTCCCCTTGCTGAAGACGATATGGTTTTACAGCGTTCATAATAAGCACCTCTTCCAACATCTTCCTTTAGTCTATGTTTCTAGGACAAAAGGGATGTTCAACGAACATCCCTAAAATAATAAATTAAGAAAAAAGCACATCCTTTGTAAGCAAATGGCTAGTATTAGTCAGTGCTGATCAAGACCTTTCCGCTATTATTTCTTATCTGCCCATTTTAATTCTAAATAACCGACTGGGTGGCGAACGATTCCTATTACATTCTTATTTTGTAAGTTCACTTGGTTATAGAAGTGAATTGGAATAATTGGTGCGGCATCTAAGAATATCTTTTCTGCTTTGTACATCATTTCATAACGTTTTTTATCATTTTTTTCATTTTTAGCATCTTTAATCAATTGATCAAATTCAGCATTACTCCAGCCGGTGCGGTTCATTGGCGAACCTGTAATAAAGTTTTCCAGGAAGTTGATCGGGTCTGCATAGTCAGCAAGGAATGAGCTGCGTGAAAATTGGAATTTTAATGCTTTTTGATCGGCCGCAAATACGCTGCTTTCCATATTGGCCAATTTCACATCAACACCTAAATTTTCCTTAAACATTTGCTGTAGGGCTTCAGCCATCTTCTTGTGTACATCATTCGTGCTATACGTTAATGTAACCGGTGGTAGAGTTGTGTAATGTTCCTCTTCCATTCCTTTTTTCAAAAGCTCTTTTGCTTTTGCAACATCTGTTTTAATTAAATCACCGCTTTTTTCACGGAAATCATTTCCAGATGGATCTTTAAATCCATAGGAGACAAAGCCATATGCAGGCTTTACTTTATTTTTTACCACAAGGTCTACCAATTGCTTCTGGTTAACAGCAAGCGCAAAAGCTTTACGGATATTCACATTTTGAAACGGTGCTTTTGTTAAATTAAAACGGTAGAAATATTCACCTGCTTGATCTTCAACTTTTACGTCCCCTTCTTTTAACAACTGATCGGCAAGTTCAGAAGGTACGCTTGAAGTGTCCAGCTCACCCGTTTTGTACATTTGATATTCTGTATTTCGGTCATTTACCATTGCCCAATGGACCTTATCCAATTTCACACTTTTTGCATCCCAATATTTCTCATTTTTTGTAAAGGTAAAATCACTATTATGATTCCATTCTGCTAACGTGAATGGACCATTACCGACGAATGTTTTCGCTTCAGCAAACCATTTAGGATTAGATGTGGCCACTTTTTCATTGATTGGGAAAAAACACGGATTCGAAATAACGCTTAAGAAATAAGACTGTGGGCTTGTCAATGTGACTTCAAATGTCTTTTTATCGACAGCTTTTACTTTTACTTCATCTGCAGTACCTTTTCCTTTGTTATATGCTTCTCCACCTTCAATTAAGTACCCCAAGAATGCTGCGGGAGAACTTGTCTCCGGATTCAAAAGACGTTTCCAAGAATATACGAAATCACTTGCTGTTACATCGTCTCCATTTGACCATTTTGCATCTGAACGGATATGAAACGTATAGGTTTTACCGTCCTTCGAAACATCCCAGCTTTTTGCTGTCGCAGCTTTTGGTTGATTAGTCTCATCCAAGCGAGTTAAACCTTCCATGATATTGTTCAAGGCATTCCAAGATACTGCATCAAATCCTATTGGCGGATCAAAGGACGTTGGCTCTTGCTCATTGTTGAGGTTAAGAACTTTTTCTACTTTGGACTTACCTTTTTCATTATCCTTTGCCGTTTCAGTCCCAGCATTTGTATTTGCTGTACAAGCCGATACAGTAAATAACATGAAGACAGAAACCACCATCGTTACAAGCTTTTTCATGTTTTTCCCCCTCGTCTATTTATCATATTTAAACAAATGTTGAAACCAATACTTGTGCCCGCTCGTCCTGCAGCCAACAATCGACATAATGATGATTGCTGAGTTGCGTTCTAAACGGATATGCTCTATCACAAACTTCCATCGCATATGGACAACGTGCTGTAAAGGCACATCCAACCGGTGGGGAAAATAAATCTGGAGGTGTTCCTGGTATAGGAACTAACTCATCCCTCTCCATGTCCAACCTTGGTACAGACTGGAGCAAGCCCTTTGTATATGGATGTTGTGGTCGATAAAAAATTTCTCTCCTTGACCCTAATTCAACGATTCTCCCTGCATACATGACCGCAATTCGGTCCGCAACCTGTGCAACTACTCCCAAATCATGAGTAATGAGAATAATCGAGACGCCAGTTTTCATTTGAATTTCGCGAAATAACTCCAAAATTTGTGCTTGGATCGTTACATCAAGAGCAGTTGTCGGTTCATCAGCAATTAATACATCCGGCTGACAAACAAGGGCCATGGCAATCACGATCCGCTGGCGCATTCCCCCGCTAAATTGATGAGGGTATTGCTTTAACCGTAGTTCAGGACTTGGAATTCCAACAAGAGTAAGCATTTCAACAGCTGCTTTTTTTGCCTCGGCCCTCGATAGTTTTTTATGTTGGATAATCCCTTCCATAATTTGTTCACCAATCGAAAGTGTCGGATTTAATGCAGTCATCGGATCCTGAAAAATCATCGAAATATTAGCACCGCGAATTTTCCTAAGTTCAGATTCATTTAACTGGATTAAATCTTCCCCTTTAAAAAGGATTTCACCGGAAATAATTTTTCCAGGTGGATTTGGAATCAATCTCATAATGCTCTGGGAGGTAACACTTTTCCCACATCCTGACTCTCCAACTATCGCTAATGTTTCTCCTTTATGTAAATCAAAGCTAACCCCGCGAACCGCTTTTACTTCACCGCCATATGTTGAAAAGGATACTTGAAGTTCCTTAACCTGAAGAATTTTTTCCACGAATCTACCTCCTCAACTTAGGGTCGAGGGCATCCTGTAAGCCATCACCCAAAACATTAAATGCGAACATGGTTAAAGATATGAATAAGGTTGGGAAGAACAAACGCCACCAGTATCCCGATAGAATGGTAGACAAAGCGTCACTTGCCATTACTCCCCAGCTCGCATGCGGTGCTTGAATCCCAAGACCGATGAAGCTTAAAAAAGCCTCTGCAAATATAGCTGATGGAATAGTCAATGTCATTTGAACAATAATTGGTCCCATCGTATTTGGCAGTAGATTTTTACGAATTATTCTAGCCGTTGACGTCCCAAATGTTTTAGAGGCTAAAACAAATTCATAGTTTTTAATTTGCAATACCTGGCCACGAACAATCCTTGCCATTCCCACCCAACCTGTAATGGAAAGAGCCAGTATAATCGTTGTTAAGCCCGGACCTATCACGACCATAACTAAAATAACTACTAGTAAATAAGGAAGACCATATAAAATTTCCACAAATCTCATCATCAAATTATCGATTTTGCCGCCCTTATAGCCAGCAATCCCTCCATAGACAACTCCTATTAGAAAATCAATAAGAGCAGCAACCAAGCCAACAAATAAAGAAATACGTGCTCCATAGCAAGTGCGGGTAAAAACATCTCTTCCTAATTCATCTGTCCCAAACCAAAACGTCTTGGATGGCGGCAGATTCTGCAAAGTTAACTTTTGAGTTTCAACCGAGTGAGGCGAAATCATTGGACCAAAAATAGCCAATAAGAATAGTAAAAACAAGAAGACCATTCCTGACAGCGCCAATTTATTTTTTAAAAGTCTCAGCCAAGAATCCTTCCAATACGACAAACTAGGTCTAACAACTGCTTGTGCTTCTGTTTGGGTTCGTGCTAAAGGGACAAACCATTCATCAGGAACATCGGGCGAAATATTCCGGTTATCTTCTTGTTTCAACAATTCCATTATTTCGCCTCCTTTTTATGGAGTTTTATTCTGGGATCAAGCACCCCGTAGGCTAGATCGACTAACAAAAGCATAAGAATTAAAATACCACTATAAAACACCGTTGTCCCCATGATGACGGGATAATCACGGTTATTAATGCTGTCAACGAAGTATTTGCCCATTCCAGGAATAGCAAATATTTTTTCAATCACAAAGGTCCCTGTTAAAATGCTGGCTGCCAATGATCCTAGTACCGTAACCACTGGAAGCAAGGCATTTCGTAAGGCATGCTTGAAAACAATCTTAACAGGAGATAACCCCTTTGCTTTCGCTGTTTTGATGTAATCCTGTGTTAATACTTCAAGCATACTCGTTCGAGTTAAGCGGGCAATAATTGCCATTGGTCCTGTTGCCAGCGCCAAAATCGGCAATACCATATGTTTCGGGCTTGTCCAGGTTGCTACTGGAAAAATAGGAAATCGAACAGCTAGTTCTTCTATTAAAAAAGTTGCCATAACAAAGTTCGGTATTGAAATTCCAAGGACCGCGACACTCATTGCAACATAGTCGATAAGTCCGTTATGGCGAAGGGCCGCAAACACACCAAGTAAAATCCCTGAGACAATAGCAACAAGAAGAGTATAAAATCCCAGTTCAAATGAAATTGGAAATCCTCTTCCTAGCATATCGTTAACGGTTTGTGATGATTGTTTAATAGATGGACCGAGATCCAATTTTAAAAGTTGTTTTAAGTAATTTCCATATTGGACGATAAGAGGTTGATCTAGATGAAAGTAGGATTCGAGGTTCTTTTGTACAGTTTCATTGGTGGTTCTTTCCTCATTGAATGGTGATCCCGGAACCGAATGCATTAAGAAAAATGTTCCAGTAATGATGAGCCATAATGTAATAATCATCGCTGTTAATCGTTTAAAAAAATAATTCTTCATCCTTGACCACTTCCTAACAGAATGTTGTTCTCATCGCTAATTCGCTCATTACCAGCATGGCTTGATAGGCTTCTAAAATGTTTTTCGCCTGAAATTGGACAATGGTCGTTCCTGGAATAATTTCTGTACCAGGCATTAAATTGGCCCATTCTGCTTCACCGTAGTTGGTAAATTCAATTCTTAGAAGTGGTCTGTCTGGAGGTGTGAGTGGCTTCACTTGGTTTCTATTTTTTAGAGCTAATGTTGTTTTTTCACTGAGAAGCTGCCCTGCTTTTGCCGGTGTTAACGATATGGCTGCAGATCTTGATATCGATTCCTTTACAACAGCCGTAGTCACATTTGGAATTAGCTGTTCAGCCTCAAATGCAGTATAGTCATCACCTGCTACCATTAATAGAGGAACATCATAATATCCTGCGACATAAGCATTAAAACCTAGTTCCCCTACTGCGACATCATTGATGTATATATTGCGGAAACCAAAGATCATCGAGTGGGACATCACTCCTTTTAATGCGGCGCGGGCATGGTAGCCAACAAATACCGCACCACAAAAGGATTCATCCAATCCTTGAACCATTGAAAATGGCTTCACATCACCAGTAATTAGCTGTGTCTCCGGGTGGAGCCTTTCAATTAAAAGATTGTTCATTTTAGAATGGCTATCATTTACGACAACTTCCTTACAACCTGCGTTAAATGCTGAGGTGATGACATGATTGGCTTCATCCGTCATAATTATACGGCTTCGTTCATAATTATGTTTATTTGAATCAACATGAGTGTGGTCAACTAAACCCGTGATTCCTTCCATATCAACCGAAATATATAATTTCATCCCAACTTCCCTTTCTATTAATATATATTTTTTCACAATTATAAATTAAATTTTCTTTTTTATCAAATAATTCTAAAAATATAATTATTTAGAAATTATTTTTTTTGCTAGCAATATTAAAACCTATTAAAAAATCAACAGAATTACCATTTCACCCTCGCAAATTTAAAGGTAATAAAAATAGGCGGTGTCAGGCACCACCCATTTTATATGCAGATTAATATAGTAAGTATTTGTCACGTATATCCATAAATTTGTCTAGGTTCGGCTTCCATTCTGCTTCCATTTCCTTGACGGATTTGCCTGCTTCGATGTCCGCACGAATAGAACCATTTCCAACGAGGTTATCAAAGTAGGAAATGCCGTTACTGCTTGGTGTACGGAATTGGAATTGGTTCGGATACATGTCATGAATCGTTTTTACAATATAAAGTCCTGTCTCGAACGAATTGTACGCATCACGATCGGTGACATGGATTTGAATACCGTTTGTCAACTGGTTTGCGAACTTAGAGAATGTTGGAACATTAGATGCAGATCGGAATGTAACACCCGGTAAATGGTAGGAGTTCAGCTTTTCTGCTAAATCGTCACCATTAATGAACGGCGCACCGATTAATTCAAAAGGTCTAGTAGTTCCGCGACCTTCTGAAATGTTGGTTCCTTCAATTAAACAAGCACCTGGATAAACTAGCGCTGTATTTAAAGTCGGCATATTTGGTGATGGCATGACGAACTGTAAGGATGTATCGTCGTAATACATATTCCGTTTCCAGCCATCCATTTTTACCACTGTTAAATTCGCTCCAATGTTGAATTCCTTGTTAAATAGCTTAGCAAGTTCTCCAACTGTCATGCCGTGGCGGACAGGAATTGGATATTCACCAACGAAGGAAGAGTACTTATCTTCAAGAACTGGTCCTTCTACCTTTGTACCTGTTATCGGATTCGGACGGTCCAGAACGATAATTGGAATATTGTTCTCTTTCGCTGCTTCCATCGCAAGTGCCATCGTGTAAATGTAGGTGTAGAAACGAGCCCCTACATCCTGGATGTCGAATAAAAGCACATCCACATCCTTAAGCATTTCTGGTGTCGGTTTTTTTGTAGGGCCATATAGACTGTATACCGGTAAACCTGTTTTTTCATCTATATACTTGTCAACATATGATCCGGCTTGAGCGCTTCCGCGGACACCGTGTTCAGGGCCGTATAAAGCCGTTAATTTTACATTAGGATTTTTATAAAGCAAATCTACGATACTATTAAGGTGCTGGTCGACCCCTGTTGGGTTAGTAATCAAGCCTACGCGCTTGCCCTTAATTAAGTCAATTTTATCTTGTAAAAGAACTTCTACACCTAAACGGAACTTCTCATTCTTTTTCTCTTTATCATTTTTTGCAACGGCTGCTGTTACAGTAGAAAGGATTAAAACTAGCGTTAGAATACCTGAAAGCCATTTTTTCATCACAAAAGCGCCTCCTTTTGTTATGCTAATTTTCCGAGTTTTGTCAAATCAAACATACCTTAGAGAGCAGACATAGATGATGCTGTTAGCTTTTTATAAAATGGCTCTGTTAAACTTGGCTGTTGATTTCCGCTCCAGGCGCTCGCTTTCCGCGGGCGGTTCGGGGAGCCTCCTCGGCGCTACCCGCGCCTGCGGGGTCTCCCCTGCCCCGTACTCCCGCAGGAGTCGAGCGCCTTCCTCTCCAATCAACAAAGTGTCAAAATCAACAATGAGCTTTAACATAGCCTATAAAATTAACCCTTATTATCCTCTCCCTATTTGACACTTCTAATTAATAATCTCGTAATTGCCATTCATTATTGGTAAACGTTAACGGTTCTCCATTTAATTTTGGATGTAAAACATACCAGCCGCGATTGTTTACAGTCGAGTCGGTTTTATAGACAAAACGAAGCTTGGTTGCGTCCTTCGGTAAATCAAGCTCTTTCTTTTCCCAGCCATCGCTTGTTCCAGTAAACTCGGTTAGCTTTTGCCATGTACCGTTTAGGTAGACCTCGACATATCCATAGTCAGATTCATTTTCGAGCATATACCACGTATCGAAGCTCAGCTTGCTGTCAGTAGTCAAGGAAAGGTCGGTGTCCATTACTCGATTAAGATTATCACCGTAACCTGCAAACCAAGCCGTCTCTTTGTTTGGAATCGATACAGGGATGGAATCCGCTACCATTCTCGCAAATATTCGTCTTGTTTGATTTGTTGAAACGGTGTTTCTAGATGGGTGCACCCGGTTTGTAAGTAAAATCGCTATAGTTTTATTGTTTGGACTAACTACAATTGAAGTACCGGTGTAGCCAGTATGACCGAACGACAAAGTCCCTTCTGAAAGTGCATCCATATACCATCCTTGGCCAAGCTCCCAGCCTAGCCCATGGTCATCTCCCGGAAATTTGGTATTTTGATTTTCAAGCAGCAACTTCACGGTTTCCGGCTTCAAAATTCTTTCTCCACCATAGGAACCACCGTTTAAGAATACCTGTGCAAGCTTTGCTAAATCTTCTGCTGTGGAGAATACACCAGCATGACCAGCAACCCCATCTAGTGACCAAGCATTTTCATCATGTACCTGACCCCAAACAAGCCCGCGGTTAGGAGTAGATTGGAACTCGGTAGCAGCAATCCGGTTTTTCAAGGAGGCTGGTGGATTGTACATCGTATCCTTCATCCCAAGCGGCTTGGTAATGTGCTCTTTTACAAACACATCCTCCCGCTTACCTGACAGGCGCTCTACTAATGCTCCAATCGTAATCATGTTTAAATCGCTATATTCGTAATGGGTCCCAGGCGGATTTTTTAACGGCTGTTTAAAAACAATTCGAAGTCTGTCATCGCGAGAAGTTCCTTGTGTATACAAAGGAATCCAAGCGGTGAAACCAGACGTATGGGTTAATAATTGACGAATTGTCACGTTTTCCTTGCCGTTTTGAGCAAATTCAGGTATATATTTGGCCACTGGGTCATCTAATTGAAACAAGCCTTGTTCATAAAGAATCATCGCAGCTGTTGAAGTGAAAATTTTACTAATAGAAGCTAAGTCAAAAATGGTATTCTCCTGCATCGGAATCGGATGTTCCATTTCCGTAAAAGAACCATCCACATATTTGGCTGAATAACCATAGGCAGTTTGCTTTACAATTTTGCCGCCTCTTGCCACAAATGCGACAGCACCGGGCATAACCTTATTTGATATTGCTTGGTTCATAATCTGATCAATTTGTTGGAGAGGTGCCTCGACCATACCCGCTCCTCGTGCTGAGCCTGGATGAAGAACACTTGATGTTGGGATAACAGTTGAATTCCATGTGAAGACGGGATGAGGTTTCTGAGATGAAGAAGCATGTTTTCCTTGTTTTTCAATAGTTGGCATATAAGGTGAATCTCCTGTTGCAAAAACGGTTGAGGTTCCTAAAAAAACAGAGCAAATAGAAGTGATGATAAAGGTTTTTCTCTTCATTTACGTGCCTCCCTTTAAAAATAGTAGATTAATTGTTAGCGTTTTTCTTATGTATGAATAATATTTTGGTAACGCTTACATTTTATAGTAAAAGCATACTTGTTTTAACTCACAGTCGTCTATACCACTTAAGGCCCATCACCCTTATTTTAGGTCGTCTAAACAGACATAAAGTCATATGTCTTAAGAATTAATTTTAAATTTTTTAAAAATATAGTGAAATTTTATTTCAAATCGAATGCTATTTGAGCTATTAAAAAATCTAGATTCATAAACAGCTTCTTACTTTAAAAAAGGCTGTGTTAAACTTGCCTGTTGATTTGCGCTCCAGGCGCTTCGCTTTCCGCGGGCGTTCCGGGGAGCCTCCTCGGCGCTAAGCGCCTGTGGGGTCTCCCCTGCACCGTACTCCCGCAGGAGTCTCGCGCCTTCCGCTCCAA
Organism: Neobacillus massiliamazoniensis; assembly: GCF_001048695.1. Taxonomy (GTDB): domain Bacteria; phylum Bacillota; class Bacilli; order Bacillales; family Cytobacillaceae; genus Neobacillus; species Neobacillus massiliamazoniensis. The sequence continues at coordinate 100,464 of NZ_CVRB01000001.1, forward strand.
TCAACTTAGTTTCAAAAATCAAAAATGTCCTTTAACACAGCCTTTTAAAAAAATGCTGTTTTTGCATAGATTGTAGTCTTTCGTACCATAGCCAAAAACTCGTATTAATGATGATATCGTATTCTTTTCTTTAAAACTATCGATAATATCCTTCGGCAAACTAAAACCCACATAGTAGTTTCAGTAGCTACAAAGTTTAAAGTTGGGCAACAATTTTTTCAATATAATTCCATCAAAAGGTACGATAAGTATGGTGATTAATAGTTTAGGTCTACTACACTTGGGATCACGATGGATACGTACACACACCTGTTGCCAAACATGAAAAAAAGCTACCCAGCAGTTTGAGCAGCCCATTTTAATTCTGATTAAATATTTTCCTTAACAAAGAAAAGTTTCTCGCTTACTACTTTTTCTCCCGTCATCTCTTCCCAAGCAAGTTTATAAAATGAGATTTGGTCATGATAAAAATCTGCTAACAGTTTGAAGTGTTCCGGGTCGGCAGGATTATCTGTCTTGTAATCAACGATTTTCCAGACTCCGTTTATATTATAGATAAGATCAATCACGCCTTTAACAATATAAGGATGACTCGAATTACCAGATGAATCAATCCATTCATAAAGATGATTATCCTTAGAGACAGTGATCGTAAACGGAACTTCTGTTAAGACCAGTTCTGCAGAAGGAAGCTCACTCCAAAAATCCGAGCGTTTCAAAGCATCAATTGCCTGCCTTACTTCGGTTTCTTTCTCTAATGGAAAATCGAATTGATTAAGTAAAGATGGTATATAGTTCGTTACATCATTCCCTTTTACCACTTTCTCATATACTTGGTGAATGATGGTTCCCCAGTTCTTTCCGCCACCTTCTTCTCTTTCGATGGTTACCACTTTGGAATAATCTTTTTCCTTTGTCGGTGACCAATAATCATATGACTTTTCTTTCCGTCCTTCAACCCAAGCTTGCAGTTCACTGGTTTGGGATTGGTAGTTTGTTTTATTTACTTCTTCTAATTCCCGCACGACTACTTCCATATCAATCTCTTGGATAGGAAATTCTTCAATATTTTCAATCTCAAACAAAAGATTCCAAGGATTTTTCTTATCACTCTTTGCACTAGAGCTAATGATTAAGGCCATTTCAGGACGGGTTGCAGCTACGTAAAGAATACGAAGCTCTTCAGCATTCAAATATTGCAGTTCCTCCTTTTTGTAGTCAGCCCAATCTTTAGGCAGTGCTATATCTTTAGATTGAAAACCTTTTTTTACTGTAAAGGAAAAATAGCCTTTCGAAGTATAACCTTCGCGTTTAATATGTTTTGATAAAAACGATTCAGGGTCAACAAGCTTAAAAGGGTGAGCTAGAAAAACAATTTTTGCTTCCAGCCCTTTTGCTTTATGAACATTCATTACCCTAACGGCGTCAGCTTCTTCTTCGATATTGATTACAGTCGTTTTGTTATACACCATCTCAGTTAAAAGTTCAAACACCTGCTTATAGGTTGATTGTCCATCCATTTCACGCTTTCGAAGCCCTTCAAAGATCTGGAGCAAACTCTTATATATTTGTTTGTTTCGTTGGTTTTGTATAAGTAAAATATATAATCCAGTATCTTCAGTAATTTTTTCAATGGCAATGGTCGGCGAATAAACGCGCACCCATTTTTGATATTCTCTAAGCTTGGAGATTGCCGATTCCAATTTATCTCTAACCTTTACACTTAAGGTTGCAGGGATTTCACTGTATAGAGAAAATACGCCTCCATTCATTTTCCATTGAAAGAGTTCATCATCACTGATTCCGAAAAAGATACCGCGCAATGTCGCAAGCAGGCTGACTTCATCGGTTGGATCAATAAAGGTTTGTAAGAGAATACAAAGCTCCTGAAATTCTCTCATTTCTCCTATAATAACCTCACCGCTGATGCTGACTGGAATACCATTAGCCTCAATTTTCTCAGCGTAGATAGCAATCCCTTCCGTATACCTTGTCAGAACCATAAAATCACGAGGATTATAACCTTGAGAGATTAGCTGTCCAATAGCGGAAGCAATTTGTTCCGAATCAATATCGATAATATCGTCTTTCTTTGTTACTTCAGCAGGTACAGTAAGTTTTTTGATCCCAGCCAAGGCCGCACCATTCACCTTATTAAAAGAATGGAGCGGATGATAAGCCGCCTGATATAAGGTCGCTGCTTCTGGTAAATGAGAATGAAACACTTTGTTCAACTCTTCTGTCACAGCATCGACGGTTCGAAAGTTCATCGTGAGCTGCAATACTTTTCCACCATGCTCTTCAATTAACTTCTTGACACGATTGTATGTATCAATGTCAGCACGGCGAAACCGATAGATTGCCTGCTTAGGATCACCAACCACAAATAATGAACCATTTTTTGGTTTACACTTGGTCCAAATCTTTTCAGCTGGATCTTCACTCGTTAAATAGAACATGATTTCTGCCTGAATAGGGTCCGTATCTTGAAATTCGTCCACAAGCAGACATCTATATTTAGTTTGGAAATATTGACGTACCTCCGCATTTTCCCGCAAAAGGTTGGCGGCATTAAGCAGCAAATCCTGAAAGTTTAAGAGAGAACGTTCTTTTTTTAATTGGATGTAGGTTTGCATTCCTTCTTGTAAAAAAGAAACAACCTTAGGATGACAATATTCTTTCCATTCCTGCAGAAGCGGTTTAATGTACTTATCCACTACTTCATTAATTTTTTCTTCATAATACTTAGCATCCTCATTTGTATTCCAGCGATTAAGCGTTGGTTTTAAATTTTTATCGAATAGCTCAAATAAAGATATAATCTCTTTATCTTTTGATGGGTTGAGGAAACGATTTTTCTTGTTGGCGTTAATAATGGCCGTTTGCAAAGAATCGTATCCTCTTTCTGGTTCCCGCTTTGAAATGGAACCTTTCGCTTCATTCATAACCGCCATTAATGAGTGGTAAGCAGATACCAATTCCGGCTTTTCTGCAGTGTTATCATGAACCCATTCAACATCAGGATATTCTTTCATCTGACATAGATTTTCAAACAAATTTGCAACGGAAAAACCTAGCTGATTCATTTCCTCTAGTAGAGAAGATTGTTCATTCTGCAATTTCTGCAGGAATATATGCCACGCTTCTTCTAATAACTCAGTGTCTGCCGCTTCTTCTAATTCTGTAAACGCCAAATCCAAATTAGCTTCAATCGGTCTTTCCCGCAAAAGCTTTGCACAAAACGAGTGGACCGTTCCTAAGAAGCAGCGCTCGATGTTTTGTATGGCCTCGGAAAGATAATATTTCACATCGTCATTTTGTTCTTCTTTCCACGTCTTTTCCAGCTTTGACTGAAAACGAACCTTCAGCTCATCAGCCGCTTTTTTTGTGAATGTTATGGCGACGATTTGGTCAATTGTACAAGTCCGGGTACAAATAAGCTGGACCATCCTCTCGACTAAACTTGTTGTTTTTCCAGATCCGGCACCTGCTTCCACGAGGAGGTTGATGCCAAGCTCATATTTGATTTTATCCCTTGCTCCTTGATCGATTACTATATTATTCATATGCCCTCACCCCTTTAAAACGACGTAATGCTTCATAATTCTTGTCCATTTGTTTTACTTCAAAGATGTCTTCGGTGTAAAAACTTCTTCGGCAGACCGTATTGTACTCACAAAACTTACAATCATCTTGATCATCCGTCATCGTAAAAGATCCATTGGCGAGAACATCGATCAATCTTTCAAGGATATCCAATCCATTTGTTCGGACTGTTGAGTCTTGATTTCGGACAAAACGTTCTCCAAGTCCTTTAACAGTAGGGAAGTAATAAGCACTTTCTTCAACGACCCCGGCTTCCAATTGTAAATGCTGTTCAATTGCAAGCGCATAGAGCAGATGCTGCAGCTGCCGGCCACCCTTAAAGATTTTGTTACTTCCATAATTGTATGTGCTTCCTGTTTTGTAATCGATAATATGGTACTTACCAGCTGACGTTTCATCCACCCGATCAATTTTTCCCGACACCTTAATCGTTTTTCCAGATGGTAATGTAATTTCCGCAGGCTTATTTTCCCCAGCACCAAATGTGTATTCAAAATAAATTGGCCTGTACGTTTGACAATGAGTTTCTTCCTCTTTTAGGAAAACTCGGCAGCATGCAATGATATCATTCACTTCCAATTGAAAAATACGATCATTAGGAGGTGGAAGAATCTCTTTTTGCTTATTGATTAATTCCATGGCAATTCCAATAAGTAATTCTTCATGATTTTCATTTGGCTTACTATTGTTTTCCTTTTGCAGTTCCTGATAAAAAGTTTCAAAAGTTTTGTGCAGCAGGCTCCCTCTTGTAGCTGCATCTAACCACTTATAAGGGTCAAAAGCAATCTCCTCTATAGGCTTCACTCCAAGTACCTCTCCCAGGAAATAAGAAAAAGGACATGCTGCGAGTGTCTCTAACTTACTTGCAGTCATAATTTTTTCTTCATTTCGACGAGGGTCAAAAAGTCTTGGATCAATGGATACAAGTCCATCATATTCTGTAAATTGCTCTTGAAGACGGTTCTTCTCTGCTTGTAGACCATGTGCTAGATTAGAATAATGTTCATACATATCTCTACTGATTGCGATATGGTTATTTTGAACAAGATGCTGGTTCCAGTAATCCCGTTCATCAAAAGCCTCTACTGCAACTAGTGGGGAAGGAAGTTGTTTTACATCTTTAAATTCCGCATCAGGCTTTCCTATTTTCATCCGGTAGCATTGTAAAAATAAATAAGCAGGACTTACAGCTCTATTCTCATTCACATCAAAATTACAATAACTTACGGTTACATTCCCTTCGCATTGGGCAAGGAGCTGTAACATCGTATATAGCTTTTCCTGGCCGCTTTCTTGTATAAACGGCAAGCTATTTCCAATTTTTTTTCGTTCCATATCAAGAAGTAATGGGTCTTCACTAGACCCGCCGGGAAACTTTCTGTTGTCCAATCCAACGATAAAAATATTCGATCGTGATTGGTAGATTCCATTTTGATAGGAAGAAACATGCAAATGGCCTGACTTTGGATTGGAACGAAGTACTCGTAAAGAAAGCAGTAAATCCTCCAATTTATCGAAAATAGAATACCGTGGATAGGTTTCATCCGAATACAGCAGAACTTTATCGATTTCATCAAGCAGCGCAATCTTTGCTAGTTCATCAAGAGCAGAAGTCGTTTTACAAAAGTTTTTAATCATAAACGACAGGCCTATGAGGGCCGCTTTATAATTCATATGTTCTTCATTGTTAGGAAGCTTACTTGTTAAAGTCTTTAACCAATTCATCACCCATGACACTTGGTTAGCACGATTTTTATAATTGGCTTTTCTCTCTTCATCTTCTTGCTTACCTGCCTTCTCGAGGAGAGAGTGAATTAGCTCGTTTAATTGAGTAACATAGCGTTCTTTCCCCCAGCCAATCTGGGCATTGCGTAGCATCCGAGTTATTCTAGTATTAGAAGGTGCTCCTTCTTTTAACTCCAGCAATCCTTGATTGATCAAATCAAGAAAGGCAGTTACACGATAATTTGATTTTATCCATTGTAAAATTCCTGCTGCGAGCCGTCCTGGCCGGCTAAATGCAATTGGGATCCCTTCTCCAAACGTAACGGGAATATCCCATTTTTGCGAAAAGTGATATAAGAGGGTTATATATTTTTCTCCACTTGTATAATAAATGATATTTTCGTCAAGCAGAGATTGAGAGCATTTTATTTTTTGAAAAATATTTTTGATCTCTAATTCTTCTGTTTTTGCCGTTAATAAAGAAATATGTGCTGATTCCTTTGCGTTGTCTAAGTCGTATAAATAGCTCAATGGAACAGGTTTACCCCAAAGAATGGAACGAATGCCTGTCCGTTCAGGTATTTTTATACCGTTAACGGGCTGGAGAGGCAATTTTACAGTTGTTTCAGGAAGTATTTTATTTAATAATTTTTCCTCTAAATAGGATAAAGAAAGATTGGATTGAAGAATATTGATGGTCTGACTATTTGTTTCTGCATATTGAAATGCCATGCGTAACAACTCAGCTTGATCGATTAATTGATGCTTTTGTAAGTGATCCTCATAGTTTGTAAGGATTTGCTGTATATCTTGTCCTTTTTTTTCGGTTAGAAACATGTCAGGAGTTAGAGAATGACTGGTGTATCCGGCCATTCGTAAGGTATGAATCGTTTGAAACATTGTACGGCTAAATGAAGCGGTTATTTCCATCTGATCAAAGTAGTTGAGCAGCCCATTTTCCTTTAATTTAGAAAGGACTAAATAGGAAAGCTGTGAACCTACGGTCGCATCGATTACTTTATAAGGTTCCTTTGAATGATTCTCAAGGATTTCCAATGCCAAATCAACGACTGTTTTATATTTTAAATTAATGGCTAAAAATCCACGTTTGACATAAGCTTCGATGATTTGCTCACCTATCGAGTATTGGTCAACGATTATCACTTTTTCTTGAAAAGGGTAGTCTGTCATAATAGAATGCAATTTCTTCACTAGCGATTTCATAAGTCCCCTCCTATGTTAATAATCCTATTGCCTAAATTTAAAGATTAGCAAAGTATCTCTTAAAAATTTGAATATATACAAGGGTTACTTTCTCCTTTAATTAATCACCCGGATACTTTTAAATAGCGGAAAATATTAACCCATTTGATTAACAATTCTATTTTTACAACTCCTTCGATCTTCTAGATCGATAATCCCATTATATACCTTTTCTTAATTGAACCTTACCTATTTTAGGGAAAGGTAAAAACACTTGCCCCTCAGCAAGTGTTAATGGTATTTTTTATAAAATTTTTCCGATTCTTCTCTCATTCTCTCAACAAGGGATAGAGGGGTTAACACTTTGGCATCACTCCCCCATGTAAGCAGCCAACGAACTAATCCGTCACTTATGATAGCTTGTGTCGAAATGCGAAATGTGTCTTCCCCAATCGGACGAACAGCAACCTCACGTCCGAAGCGATCAATCACTACATTGATTAAATGTGCATCAAATTCAATTTCAATCAGTGACTCTTCTCCCGAATACATGTGAAAAAGCTTTTCGGTATACTTTGTTATATTAAAAAAAGGATCACAAACAAAGGTTTCGTTACAAGAAGTAACATCTCTCATTCGATCCACTCTGTAGTGGCGGATTTCCGTATTTGGCAAATATTCTCCGATCAAATAATAATAGTCATTATTCCAAACTAGAGCATATGGCTTTACCCTGTAAAACTCTCCATTTCGATTAAACTGGAACTTTTTATTTAGATCGTATTTTCCATACTTAAATTGTATTATTTGAGAATTTGAAATAGCCGTATGTAATTCATGAATCGTGTATTTTATTTTATGATCTTCACTTTTTACGCTTTCAGAAACGAGAATCCTATTTTTTAGTTGTTTTGCTTGGTTTTCACTTGTTAATTTTTCAATCTTACTTATTAGATTTTCCGTCTCCGCCTTAGAGATAAACTTTGCAGCAGAAACTGCATCTATTAGCATACGCAATTCGTATATTTCGAACAATCGATTCTGGTGGCTGTAGTATTTTTCAACACCGTCTTTTTCTTGATTTATCGTCACATCAAATAATTTAGATTCTTCTAACTCCTTCAAATCGGATCTAATTGCCTTTATTCCAACGTTAACGTCATATTCCTCATAAAATTTATCAAGAATTTGTTTTAAGGTTAATTCATTGTCCTCATCAGTATATTTTTTTAGTAAATCTTGTAATCTAATAAGCCGTTCTTTGACAGTTATTTTTTGAGAAGTAGAGTCACTTGGCTTTGCTTTCAAAATAATCACTCCGTAAAGTCCATTGTGTAAGATTGAACTTCTATTAAACGAATCTTTATTTAAATTCCACAAAATCGAAATAAATTCCTTTATTTTTTATTTCATTCTAAAGAAGTACGTACTAAAAACACACTGTGAAAATAATGTTCACAGTGCGATTGAATTTATAGTTCAGTCTATTTTTTCTTATTCTTTTGGTTAGCTTTTTTTGCATTATCGCTTTTGCCATTGCCATTCTTCGAGGCTACGGATTTTTGTTTTTTGTTATTTTTTGATTTTTTTGCCATCATCATCATCCTCTCGGTAAATAGAATGTATTGCACTTGTATCTTAATATAGATTATTCACATATGGTAAAATTTCACATAAAAAAGGCGACTTTGTGCCGCCTTTTTTTGTCCTATAATATTGAAGTTTGAAGCATTTAAAGTGACATCAAATAAATTATAAGAAATAGCTGCCTCTTTTGAGATAGCTTTTATACTTAGGAAAATTCTTTTACGCTTTTTTTCGAGTTGCTAGGAAAATACAAATTTTATAGCATTTCTCTCCTATAATCCTGTAAATCTCTTCCCTTTTAATACTTGTTTAACAATTTATTACCAAACCTTAACGTTGGATTTACAATAACTTTTCAGAGGTAATGTAAACTCATAATTAGTTAAAAATTATATATGGTAGCTAATTGTTAATATAAAAAATATTTCTCCTCACTCCACACCTTAAACTTAAATTCAATAAAACATCGATACAACAGTATAGGAGGGTTTATGGAAACATCAACATTCAGCAAAACGACTTTAAAAACTAAAAAACACTTTACATTTAAATATGGAAAGAATGCTTGGCGTCGTCGACTCCTGGCAGTTGTCACTCCTATAATTCTACTTTTAGTTTGGCAAATTTTTGTGTTAATCGGGTTATTAGATAGCCGTTTTTTCCCTACTCCTACTTCAATAATGATACAAGGCTATGAAGATATTTTATCTGGTCAGTTGCTTAACGATGTAACAATCAGCCTTACTCGGATACTGATCGGTTTCATAGGAGGAGCCATACCAGGTATTTTATTAGGGCTCAGTATGGGGCTCTTTAAGCCAGTACGTTATGTTTTGGACCCTATTATTTCCTCCACTTATCCAATTCCTAAACTTGCACTTATGCCTTTAATCATGCTGATTTTTGGTTTAGGTGAAACTGAAAAATATGTTGTGATCATGATTGGTGTATTTTTTCCTGTTTTGATTAGCACCGTTACAGGTGTTTTACAGCTTGATAAGAGGTATATGGATGTAGCAAAGGATTTTGGGGCTTCACGATTAGAGTATTACACTACCATTGCATTACCAGGATCATTGCCAATGATTTTTACTGGCTTAAAATTAGGTCTTGGAATGTCACTACTGTTTCTGATGACTGCTGAGATGGAAGGGGCCACAGGAGGCATTGGTTACAGAATATGGATTTCCTACAGTATCTTTCAAATAAAGGATATGTATGTGGGTTTTATATTGATGGCATTAATCGGGTACTTTTCTAACCTGCTTTTAGATGAAATAGAGGCCAAGATCGTGCCTTGGAAGAGTTGAGATACATACATTAGATAGTTTACTATCAACACTCTTAGGAGGTATTGCATGAGTATGGATCAAGCAGATTACAAGATAAAAATAGATTCATTGGGGAAAGAATTTGAAAGTCCACGGAAAAATGTAATTGCTATTGAAAACGTATCTTTAGAGATTAAACAGGGTGAATTTGTTTGTATAGTCGGTCCTAGTGGTTGTGGTAAAACGACTCTTTTACGAATCTTAGGAGGGTTTGAAGAAAAATCTACTGGTACCGTGTCGATCATACATAAAGATTCTGAAAAGCCTTTAAAATCAACAGTTTTTCAGGAAGACTCCATCTTTCCCTGGATGACCGTTCGAAAAAATATTGCCTATGGGCTTAAGATACGAAAATTGCCAAGAAAAGAGATCAAAAAAATAACGGATCATTATATTGAAAAAATTGGTTTAGCTAAGTTCGCAGAATCTTATCCCCACCAATTATCTGGAGGAATGAAACAGCGTGTCAGCATTGCTAGAGCTTTTGCCATCGACCCAGAAATTCTTTTGATGGACGAGCCCTTTTCGAACTTAGACGAGCAAAATAGATTCAAATTACAAAAAGAACTTTTACGGATCTGGGAAGAAACAAACAAAACGGTAGTGTTTATTACCCATAGCATCGATGAAGCCATTTTTTTATCTGATCGTGTTTTTGTCATGAGTTCTCATCCTGGAACCATATCAGCAAGTTTTTTAGTAGATATTCCACGACCTAGAACCATCGAAAAGGTTCGTCAAAGTGAGAGATTTCAACAGTTATTTGGAGAAATTTGGGGTCTGTTGAAAAGTGAAGTAATGTGATTCCAAAAAAATTGAAGTAATGAACAACCAAAATAAATGAAATAGATTATGAAGGAGAGATTGCAAATGAATCGCAAAAATATTGTAAATATCTTAGCTTCAGGAATGATCATTACCTCGTTATTAGCTGGTTGTGGAGTAAGTTCTTCCTCGAAAACCTCCGCAAATGCTACGAGTCAAGGGAATGCCAACTCAAATCAATTACAAACTGTGAAAGTAGCGATGGATGATCCCTCTCCAGCAATGGCTGGTCTTGTCTTAGCTGATAAACTAGGTTACTTTAAGGAAGAAGGAATCAAGTTTGAACCAGTGACCTTTGCTTCTGGCGCAGATTCCATGACAGGTCTTACTTCTAATCAAGTGGATGTAGCTTCTGGTTTAATTTCAGCATCAATATTTAATTCAGTTCAACAAGGGTTGAATGTAAGTATCGTTGCTGACCAGGGAAGGAATCAACCAGGGAAGGGCTTTTTTGAATTTGTTTTACGAAAAGATGTAGCTGATAAAGTGAAGGATTATTCCCAACTGAAGGGTCTTACGCTGGCAATTGCCTCCAAAGGAAACATTAATCAATTGGTACTGGATAAAGTGTTAGAAAAAGGTGGACTTACGGAAAAAGATATTACCCTTAAGGTTGTAGATGATTTTAATGACTTTAACATTGCTATGGCAAACAAGGCAATAGATGGTGCAGTGCAAATTGAACCAAATATTAGTGTAGGTATTAAGCAAAATATTTTAGTTCCATTCAAAGATCCACAGGAATATGCACCTAACGAAGAGACTGGTGTTATCATGTATAGTCCAGATTTCGCTAAGAAAAAAGACCTGGCTACTCATTTTATGACAGCTTATTTAAAAGGAGTAAGGGCATACGATAACGCATTCATTAATGGAAGCGAAAATAAAGACAAAATTGCAAAGATTATGTCTGAGTACATGAAGACACCTGTTGACCAACTTGACCAAATGAATATGCCTCTCCTTGATCCAAACGGTTACGTTGATCCAAAGGCAATACAATCTGATGAGGACTGGTATGTACAACAAGGTACTATTAAGAAGCCCATTTCAGCAGATAAGGTTGTAAATTCGGAATTTGTGAATGCTGCAATTAAAACAATCGGAGAATATAAAAAACAATAATGGATAAGAATGCCCTAAGAATACTCGAGGGCACTGAAAATCTGCCGAATTTTTCATTTACTGAATACACCTATAAAAAAAGCCGACATTCATTCACGTATTATTGGGGTGAAAAGTCGGCTTTTTCTTAATTTTTTAGCTATGTTTTGCTTTACTTAACCAACTGCTACCGTTACATAATCATAGTTAAATTATACTCGTGCTCCAAGAAGTGATTCCACACTTTCACGGAATACTTTTGTATGACGATCAATATCTTCAACTGTTGTCTGGGAAGAAATCAGTGCCATGTTGTGGAAAGGAGTCATTAAAATTCCTCGATTTAGAGCATACAGGTGCATGTAGCGATCCAGTTCATAATCAGCTGCTGAAGCGGCTTCCCCACCGTTTTTTGGTGGAGTGTCACGGAACCAATACTCTGTACGGCAACCGAGACGCTTAACAATCCAAGGGAGGTTATGTTCTTTAATCACCGACTCCACACCATCACAAAAACGTTTGGCTAGAGAAATATTTCGATCATAGGCTTCCGCTGTAAGAACATTTTCCAAGGTTGCACGCATTGCGGCCATTGATAGGGCATTCCCTGCTAGAGTGCCTCCAATACCGCCGACATCGGCACCCTCAATGTCTATCGTACCACGGATTCGCTGAGCTAGTTCTTCACTGAAACCGTACACAGCTGTTGGAATCCCTGCACCAATTGCTTTCCCAACTGTTAACATATCCGGTTTGAGCCCATAGGTTCCAGTATAACCTCCAGGACCAGCACTCATCGTATGCGTTTCATCATAAATCAATATAGTACCCGTACGACGAGTAATTTCTCGTAAAGCTTCTAGGTACCCAGGATCAGGATGAATAATACCTATATTGGTCATAGCTGGCTCGGCAAGAACGGCAGCGACATCCCCGGGAGCCAGAGCTTTCTCTAATGCTTCAATATCATTAAATTCTACGACCTTGGATGTTTGAGTAACATCGGTTTGTGGACCGATATTCCCATGTCTAGGAATAGGCACACCATCTTGCAATGTAATGAAGGCTTCATCAACCGTCCCATGATAACTATAATTGAATACCAATATATACTTTCGTTTGGTGAGATGTCGGGCTAAACGTAGGGCAAAACGGTTCGCGTCTGTTGCTGAAATCGCTACTTGCCAGTAAGGTAGACCAAACCGGCGAGAAAGCTCTTCTCCTACCCAGACTGAATCTTCTGTCGGTAACATAAAAGTAACGCCGTTATCTATTCTCTCTTTAATAGCAGAAATGGCACTTTCAGGGGCATGACCTGTCATAGAGCCTGTGTCACCTAAACAGAAATCAATATACCGATGGTCGTCTACATCGGTAAAATGAGCACCATGGCCACTTTTCACAAAAACGGGGTAGCTCCCAGCCCATTTGACCATCCAGTTCATCGGTACTCCATCGATTAAACTTTTCTTGGCACGCTCGAATAATTCCTTGGAACGAGGGTGAGTTTCTTCGAAGAGCTGCAGTTCTTTATCTAAAAGTTCCTTTAAACGATTTCTATTGATCATGATCACATTCCTATTCATTTTCCCTCATCCTAACTATTGTTCATTAACTGAACTTTTTTGATCAATCTCCAGCCACGTCAGTTGAATTAAACCGATTTTCACCTTGCTCATAAGGAGAATTCCTCAACAATTTCATGAACCACTTTTCCGTCTACCATCGTGAAAACAACCTTTGTATTTTTAATTTCCTCGTAAGGAACGTCAAATAAATTTCGATCAAGGACAATGATATCCGCCAATTTTCCGGCTTTAATTGTTCCTAGTTCCTGTTCGCGAAATGAACCGTAGGCTGGTGCAGCTGTATAAGCATACAAGGCATCTTTTAAGGAAATGCGCTCGTTTCCATCCCATACAACTCCTTCATCGTCTAACCTTGTTACTGCACGATAAATTCCGGGCAGCGGGCTTAGCCCGACGACAGGATAGTCTGTGCCAAATACCATGGTTGTGCCTCGATCTATCATGGTTTTCAGTAAATAGTTATATTTCATTCGCTCTTCACCGATGAGTTCCTCGTAGACATCTCTTGTCGTGACATTGATATGCTCCGGTTGAACTGAGGCAAGGACCCCCAATTGGCCAAACCGGTCAATATCGTTTGGATGAATCATTTCGACATGTTCAATCGAGTGCCGCGAATCCCTGACCCCATTTTCCTGTTGTGCCTTTTCAAATGCATCCAGTGCCAAGTGAACCGCCCCATCTCCAATACAATGGAAACGGACCCTGAATCCTTCCCGATCTGCCTCAACTGTCCATTTTTTGATCGTTTCCTCCGGGAACACGGTCCCTCCCTTTGTAGACAGATTGTTGGAATACGGTTCGAGCAAGTAGGCAGTAAAACTGGTGGTCACACCATCGGCAAACTGCTTGAAGCCGCAAAATTGAACCATATTACTTTTATATTTGTCTCGTAAACTCTTGGCTAACTCCAGGTCGCCATTCAATGGAGCGACGAAATGAACTCTTGTCGTCAGCTTGCCGGCTTCCTCATAATCGGCATAAAGCTCGGCCTCCTCGACACTCATGTCTGGAATCCTTAAAAGGTCATGGACAGACGTGACCCCGTTTTTAGCTGCTTCTTTTAAGAAGTTATCAAGTAATTTTTCCTTTATTTCAAGACTAATAGGCAGCACACTTGTAACCAGACCCACAGCATGCTCCAATAATAGCCCTGTCGGCTCGCCATGCTCATCCTTGACAATTTCTCCGTATGCTGGATTTTCCGTATCTCGGTTAATCCCTGCCAGCTCCAATGCTTTAGAATTAACCCAAGCACTATGAAACTCCGCCTGATACAAGAGAACGGGGCGGTCCGGAATGAGTTCATCCAAATAGCAGCGATGCGGCTCGCCTTCCTCCCATTGATTTTGTTCCCAACTGCACCCGATGACGAATGGTTCGTACGGTTTTGCATCGGCATATTTTTTGACCATTTGGGCCGCCTCTTTTGCCGACCTTGCAGAATGAAGCCGGACACTATCATTCAACAGCCCGCCCATTAATAAATGAATGTGAAAGTCATGAAAACCCGGCATAATCAGTTGGTCCTCAAAATGATAGATTTTCGTTTTTTCATCCGTATACTTTTTACAATCTTCTATTGCTGTAACTTCAGCAATTTTATTTTCTTTTATTAAAATAGCCGCAGGTTCTGGGGTGTCTGCCTCCCCGATTAAAACGGCGTTTCCACTAATCACAATGTCTGCAATGAATGTCAATGGTATCCTCTCCTTACAAAGATAATTCGTTACTTGAATCGTCAAAATCGATTTGCGGTGGCTGGACCCGGAACATTTTGGTTTTATATGCCAAATAGATAAGGCCTACAGCCACCCATATTCCTCCAAGCATCATGGAGTTACCATCTAAGCCACTCCACAATTTGATTGATATAATTGCCCCAATCAATGGAAGAATGAGATATAGAACCGTACCTTTAAACGACCTTTGTTTTCCTTTTATAAAATAATGGGCGATCACGCTTAGGTTAACAAACGTAAAGGCAATTAAGGCACCGAAATTTATAAATGATGTAACTGTAACAAGGTCTGTAAATAGGGATGCCAAGGCAATGACCCCAACAAGGATGATATTATTCACAGGTGTTCGAAACTTCGGATGGATATAAGCAAAAAATTTCTTTGGAATAACAGAATCTCTCCCCATCGCGTAAAGAATTCTAGAAACGCTTGCATGTGATGCCATAGCGGAAGTGAAACAGCATACAATCATAGCAGCAATGAAAAGGGCATTAAAAAATGTACCACCGATTATTTTTATTACCTCTATCGCTGCTGTATCAAGGTTTTGATAGGAAGTAAAATCCGGATGAACCAGATGCGAAATATAAGAAATAAGGATAAACGTTATGCCGGCAAAAAGTGTAACAAAGATGATGGCTTTGGGAATGGTTCTTTCAGGTTTAATCGTTTCTTCGGCAAAAGTTGTGAGGGCATCAAAGCCTAAAAAGGATAAACAAAGAATCGATGCTCCTGAAAAAATAGCGACTAAAGAAGTGTGTGAATTCATAAATGGGTTAATAGAAAAGATTGTTCCTTGACCGGTTCCATGAAGAAGAGCTTTTACACTTAAAATAATAAAGAAAATCAGCACGAGGTATTGAAATCCAAGAAGAATCATATTCATAGTCACGGTAACCTTCATTCCGATGACATTGAGAATCGTGACAATCAGAATCATGGCGATGATCCAAACGCTAAATGGAATGGATGGGAAATATTGTGTTAAATAGAGGCCCATAACAAGAAAATTAATCATAGGAATAAACATATAATCCATTAGTATGGCCCAGCCCACCATGAAACCAAGGTGTGAATTGATTGATTTTTGGGTATAAGAATAGGCTGAACCTGCAATCGGGTACGCTTTACCCATCCGGCCATAGCTATAAGCCGTAAACAGCATCGCGAAGAGTGCAAGTATGTAAACGGATGGTGTTACCCCCTTTGAAATCGATTCCACGATTCCAAATGTGGAAAAGACGGTTAATGGAGCCATATACGCCAGCCCCAATAAAACTAAATGAAAGAAATTTAAAGACCTTTGTAATTGAACTGGTTTTTCCATATATCACTTTCCTCTCATTATTTTTTAAAATAGAAATGCAATTTCTATGCTTACCAACAATACTGATTATTCAGAAAACAAAAAGAAGGCTGACTCACACAAAATACCATTTTAGATTTAAAAACAGTATTTTTGAGTCAGCCTCATAACTTACTCCCAAAAAGCAAGTGAACGTTTTCTCATAGATTCTCTATATTGTGCTGTCGAATTTAATAGTGCTTTATTGGTTCCATAATCTATAATCACGCCATACCGACGGATTACATCTAACTTATCGATTTCACCATTAAGGTATTTTTCTTCCACCACCATTGGATCAACCTCTAACCAATGCTTCCGTTCTCTTCTAATTTGATTCCTCTCTGCATTTGTTGCTTCGTAATCAATTTCAAATAGATCAAGGTCTCTGTCAATTTCTTTAATTATGACTCCGTAATCTTTCTTTGCTCTTTCGATCGAAACGTATTCATCAATCACATCTTCAAGGACTGCCTCTGGTTCTCTAACAAGAGGATCCCCTAAACCTCCACCTCCTGCTGAAGGTCTTGTAAACGAGTCACCACTCTTTACCTTTACGTTTGAAAAAATGGCCCCTAAATATCGTTCATTTTCTTGTCCAGGATTTAACCATGCTCCATGTGGTGAAGATGGTAGTCCTCCAAATATCCCCCAGGTTACAGAACGGGCACGATCACAGCAATAGGACATGACCGAGTTGTTTAATTTTGTTAGGACACCACCTTTTTCAACGCCACATCCGCCGCGGTATTTTCCGGGTCCGCCTGAATCAGTAATTATTTGATGCTTTGTGGTTATAACTGGCGACAGTCTTTCCTGTCCTTCACATGGCTGTACACTTAAGCCTACGCCAAACACCGGGGATGTTGCATTGGCTCCGTCTAATCCTGAACGGCCACCATGACCTCCTGCCATCCAGTCATACCACATAAAGTAATTTTTTTGTTCCGTTCTTTGATCCCATCCGCCGATTAATAAATACTCAAGATTAAAGGAACATGCTAATGCTCTTTCTGGAAAAATATAGGACCACAATTCGAAGCAAGCATTCATAATTTTTTCATATGCACCCGAACAAAAACCAGTTACAGCTATAGGAGCCGGAGCATTAACAACGGAATTTTCAGGCAATTTCACTTTGACCACTCGATAAAAACCTGAATTCAACGGAATTTCTGGGAAAAAGGTTTTAGTACCCGCATAGACAGCAGATAATGAGGCACCAAATCCAGCATTTAAGAAACAGCTAATATATTCATGTGAACCAGTCAAATCATACACAATTTCCTCATCAGAAATGGTCATTTTAACACGGATTGGAATAAGTCCGTCCCCTAGTTCTGGATCCATGTCAATGAAATCAACAGTCTCCCACGTCCTCTTATCTAAAGAAGCAATTTTCGCTTTTGCCAACCTTTCAACATAATTTTGCACTTCTTCAAATGCAATCAATGTAGTATCAATTCCATATTTATTGACGATATCCAGCAATTGAGTCTGCCCGACCTTGGCAGCCTCGACTTGGGCACATAAATCACCGACTCGTTCCTCTGGAACACGCATATTGGCAACCAATACATTTACTACATCTTTTAAATAGGTGCCCTTGCTATAAATCCTTACCGGCGGAATCCGAACTCCTTCACCAAAGTGTTCTTTTGCGGTAATATCGAAAGAACCCGGCGTTGATCCGCCCATATCTGCCCAGTGACCATTCGTTTGCATGAGTGCGATTAATTTTCCTTCATAAAATACAGGTAAGATAACTCGAGTATCATTAAAATGGGTTCCGCCACGGTACGGGTCATTGACAAGGAAGACATCCCCAGGGTGGATATCATCTTTAAAATCCTCTAAAACAGCCTTTGCTGTTAAATGCAATGTCCCCACATGTACAGAAATGTCCTGTGTTCCTTGCATCACCGTATTCCCGTCTGCATCACAAAGGGCACAGCTAAAATCTCTGCTGTAAATAACAAAGGAATAGCAAGTTCTTAAAATTTGTTCTGCCATTTGGTCTACAAGGTTAACAAATCCATTTTTTAAAACCTCAAATGTAACGGGATCTAACCGATTGGTTTGGACATGACTAGCCGTTTGAATTTTGCTCATGCTCTTTTTCACCTCTTCCTTATTTGTTAACAGTTATAATGATATTTTTATACTCATCAACAACAGCAGTAAACTCTGGTGGAATTACCGTTGTTGCATCAAGCTGTTCGACGATAGCAGGACCATGAATTTCAGAAGTAACAGGGATTCTTTCACGATCATAAACTTTAGTTGGAACGAATTCGTTATCAAAGTAAACTTCTCTTATCTCTTTAAGGGCATCCGCTAAACTGCCTGATGGCCCATATTTAGGAAACTCCGGCTTTGGAACAGTTCCGATCGCCGTTAATTGTAGGCCATAGATTTCAACAGACTGATTTCGATTAGAAAACGCATATTCACGTTCATGCTCCTGGTGGAAAGCTTCTAGTGTTTCGACTAATGAAGGAGCCTTTGAACTGATTGGGATCGCTAAAGATCTCCACTGACCGCTATATCTCATTTCGATATAACGCATAAGTGTGGAGTTTTCCTTTGCTACTCCTTCATCATCCAGCAGCTGATCTGCTTCTTTTTCCAATTCGGAAAATTCAATGTCTAATTCTTCTGATGACACCTGATCAAATTTTTTCACGTATGTCTTCGATAAATCGTGGCGTACATCCACTAGCAGACATCCCATCGCTGCAGCAACACCTGGGTGAGGAGGAACGATAACAGTCGGGATTTCCATTTCCTTCGCTAAATATGCACCATGTAATGGACCTGCCCCGCCGAAGGCAACTAGGGCAAATTCTCTTGGATCATAACCGCGTCTTACCGAAATTAATCTTATTGCATCACACATATTCGCATTGGCTAATTCGATAATTGCATTGGCTGCTTCAAGAGTTGAATAATTAAACTCTTTTGCGATTTTATTAACAGCTTGAAGGGCTCTCTCTTCATCCAACTGCATGCTTCCATCTAATAGATTTGCCCCAAGCCGTCCCAGAACTAAATTGGCATCAGAGTTAGTAGGTTCTTCACCGCCACGCATGTAACAAGCTGGCCCCGGGACAGCACCTGCACTTTGTGGACCATTACGCAGGGAACCTCCCTCATCCTTCCAAGCTATACTACCGCCGCCAGCACCAATCGTTAAGATTTCAATACTTGGAAAACCAATTGGGTAGCCATATTCGATAAACCAATCCTTCGTGATTCTTATATCCCCATCGTACATGAGAGAAATATCAGTACTTGTCCCTCCCATATCAAGACCGATGGCGTTATTAAAACCGCATAGCTTTGCAATATGCTTACTGGCAATTGCACCGGCTGCAATGCCGGAGCTCGCAATCCTTGCTGCATAACGGGGAACAGTGCTTGAAGTCATAACTCCACCGCCGGAATGGAGCACAAGAATATCATCCATATAACCTTTTTGTTCCATCTCTCCTTCTAATGTACTAATATATTTACTAATAATAGGTCCTAAAACTGCATTTACAATCGTTGTACTCATCCGCTCATGTTCAAAGATTTCTGGTAAAACTTCACTAGAGGCACAAACATAAACATTTGGCAATTCTTCTTGAAGGATCTCTTTCACTAATTTTTCATTTTCACAATTTACATAGGAATTCATGAAGCAAACAGCAATAGATTCAGTTCCGCGCTTTTTTAATTTTTGGGCAAGCAGACGAACTTCCTCAGGGTCAACCGCTATTAAAACATTCCCGTTAAAATCAATCCTTTCATTAATTTCAAAACGATCCCGGCGTTGAATATATGGTTTTGCAGTATCCTTATAAGCATCCCATAAATCTAGTTTTGTTCCTCGGCGGATCTCTGGGACATCTCGGAACCCTTTTGTTGTAACTAGAGCAGTCTTAGGAAGTTTTCTTTCAATTAAAGCGTTGGTACCAACTGTGGTCCCATGAGAAAAGACCTTTATGTTTTCGCATTTTACTTGGGCTTTTTCAATACCATCTAATATTCCCTGTTCCGGATTGGATGGGGTAGAAGAAGTTTTAGTGACTGAAATATTCCTTGTATTTTCATCAAAAACAAATACGTCTGTGAATGTTCCACCAACATCAATGGCAAGTCTAATCTGTTTCAATGTCGTTACCTCCCTAATTTCAATAATTATGTAGAATATAAATATGAATTAGCATTTTGTTTGTTAATCCTGTTTTCCAAAAATCACTGCAACCGTTTCCAATAGTTTTAACTTAAATGATAGTTTTCTTTAAAGACTTACTATTTTACATCACCTCCTTATTGTATTATTCTAAAAATAAAAACTATTCGGGAGATAGATAAGATGAATACCATATTTATCGCCGGTCATGCTAAGCTGCCAACAGGTATGGCTGCCAGTAATGTTTTTGAAACTTTAACAATTACTGCAGAAATTGATAAACAATATGGAGTAATTGTGGATGCTTCCTGTACATTAGCTACTGAACATGGCAGGGATTATATCTCCAGGGTCCTAAAAGGGTATAGCTTACGCAATGGAATCGAAATCCCTCTTGATCAGTTAAAAAATTACTATTTAGGTAAGGCAAATAATGCGCTGATTGCTGCATTAAAAGATTTATATAGGCAATATGAATCTCTTACATAATGAATAATCAGTTCCAAGTCATAGCCTTTTAATTTCCTATAATACCTTACTAGTTTGTATGTGGTGTCATTGGATTTAGTGCCGCCAGAAGTAAAGAAAACAGCATTTAGGTCACCCGGTGTGATTTTTGCTAGTTTTGAAGCAAGAAGAATTGCCGGTTCGTTACCTAAGGATGAAAAGGAGTTAGTAAAAGCTAGCTTTTGCATTTGCTCACCCCTGATTCATGCTGTGGCTTCAATGAGGAAGTAGGATGGATAAAGTTTTTTAATCTAAATAAATTAAAGTGTCCATAAGTTCGGTAAACATAAAAAGCCAGCCCAAATACACACAAAAGTGGTATGGACTGGCTTTACGATTCCATTTGAACCAACCGGCTAAGGCTGGGAGTGGAAAATTAACAGTCAAATTTAATTTGATTTTTAAAAGATATCTTCACTACCTTCCACCGAAAAGGCGAATAGGATGAAGTTAAGATTTATTTTATAAGAATCTTCTGAATTGTTCAAGGGTTTTTGTAAAAAAATACATTAACACGTTCAAAATAATGAAATAGAAAACATTTTTGTTAACTAAAATGTTAATAAAATCTCCTAATTCGTTTTTTTTAACATATTCTCTATTTTCTTTAACTCTGTTTCGATATAAGATCTAGTATGGTCAAACCCAATAATGGCCAAAACTTTTCCGTTATGATCCATTAAGGGAGCAAAACTCGTTTTCCATTCTCCGTAAATATCTTTATATAAAGGGGTTACTCCTGCTTCTCCATTCATAGCCTCAAATGCTACTTCCACCATTTCAAGCGGTCCTTCATATAAATTTCCAGTTGGAATCACGAATTCATCACTTGCTACAATTGTCAGCATTTTGTTATTATCTAAAGCTTTAAAAATGTAGACCCACTCAAACTTTTTTTCTTTTTAAAAGAAACCGGAAAGGTCCCCAGTTTTATTTCATAAGGCTGTGTTAAACTTGTCTGTTGATTTGCGCTCCAGGCGCTTCGCTTTCCGCGGGCGTTCCGGGGAGCCTCCTCGTCGCTTATGCGCCTGTGGGGTCTCCCCTGCCCCGTACTCCCGCAGGAGTCTCGCGCCTTCCGCTCCAATCAACATTGTTTCAAAAATCAACAATGACCTTTAACACAGCTTTTCATAAAAGGTTCTTTCTGGTAAATCCAGTAATAAACAAACAGGTCACAAATGCCACAACCGTTACTATTATTGAGAAAAATAATCCAATTGCTCCCATAAAAGTATCGTCACCTGGATAAGATGGTTTCAGTGTCACTAACCTATAGACAAAAATTAGTGTTAAGAATAGATAAAAGCCGCTTCCAATAGCCCCCATTTTCAAACGATTTCTTTTCGTACCTTGCCAAGCCCTATTGATGATTATCCAGGTAAAAATACTGCCAATTACTGCAATAAACATCACAATTAAATGAACGAATGGAATAAAGAAATACATCAATACATAGAGGACAAGAACTGTTAAAAAAAATAAAACAGCATTTATAACGAATAGGAATGCTCCAGAAAACCAAGGATTTTGAAACCATTTGGCATTTCTTAGTTTAATAATAAGGTTATTATTTTCCCCGATCAAACCTATGATTGGGTTTTTAAATAATAGTACAAGGAATATTCCAAGCAGACCAATTAATAATATCAACGACATCGACATATTCCCCCCTTAAATATGAATTGTATGTTAAACAATACCCAAACAGCCAACCTGTAATATTAATAACAGGATACATTATCAGCTAAAACCTAAACAAGCATTGAACAGTATTGTAGAGATAAATGATTAACAACTGACTTAACAAGTCGCTTCCCTATACCCATACGTTAATAATCTTTTAAAATATAGATTGCATATAATTCCGAATCATCTCTTAATTCGTTTTTAACATATTCTCTATTTTCTTTAACTCTGTTTCGATATAAGATCTAGTATGGTCAAATCCAATAATGGCCAAAACTTTTCCGTTATGATCCATTAAGGGAGCAAAACTGGTTTTCCATTCTCCGTAAATATCTTTATATAAAGGGGTGACTCCTGCTTCTCCATTCATTGCCTCAAATGCTACTTCCATATTTTCAGGCGGACCTTCATATATATTCCCAGTTGGAATCACGAAATCATCACTTGCTACAATAGTAAGCATTTTGTTATTATCTAAAGCTTTAAAAATGTAGACCCACTCAATGATTCCTTCTTGTTCTCTTATTTTCGTTAATTTTTTCTGAAGCTTCTTAAAAGTTGGGTTGGATGGTGAAACAGGATGATTCACTAATTCAGAGATTTCTTCTGGATGAATGACAGCAGCTGTAACAATAGCCATTGATCGTAATTGTTTATTTAGATGTTGCTCCAAAATGTATCTTTTATATGAAGGAGAGAGAGTTTCTTGTTGAATTTTTTCACGAATTTTTTTATATTTTCTACTCATTGTAGGTTGACTTAGATCCAGTGCTTTTGATGCAAGTTTAACCGATTTATATTTTTCCATAGCCATTTTAATTAACTGTTCTTCAATCATATCAACTGCTTCTTGCAGCGGAATAATGTGATCAATAATAGGAGGTTCCTTAACAACATCCTTTTTCCATGGAATGTAATTGTAAACTAAGCTTGAGTCTACGTTCAATTCTCTACTAGTCACAACTATTCTTTCAATCGTATTCTCTAATTGCCGAACATTTCCCGGCCAATCGTAAATACAAAATAAATCAATAGCATCTGGTAAAATATTGATGTTTCTATTATACAACGTATTATACTTTGCTATGAAGTGATAGGTTAGGTACGGAATCTCTTCTACTCTTTCCCGTAACGAAGGGATTTCAATTGGTACTACATTTAAACGATAATATAAGTCTTCTCTGAATCGTCCATCTCTGACCATTTTTTCTAATGATTGATTCGTTGCAGCTATGATTTGGACGTCAATATGAATCCGTTTTGAACTACCTAAAGGGGTGACTTCTTTTTCCTGTAAAATCCGAAGTAACTTTACCTGCAAGTTCAGTGGCAATTCAGCAATTTCATCGAGGAAAATAATCCCTTTATTTGCTTGTTCAAATTTTCCGGGAGCACCATTTTTGTTTGCACCACTAAATGCTCCACCGACATAACCAAATAATTCACTTTCTAATAAATTTTCCGGAATTGCACCACAGTTAACTGCAATAAAAGATTTAGTCCTTCTTTTTCCTAATTGATGAATCGTTTTAGCAACCATTTCTTTTCCTACACCAGATTCCCCTAATAAAAGAACTGTTGTTGAAACTTTTGAAACCATATCTATTATGTTAAATACATCTTTCATTTTTTGACTATGTACCACCAGTGAAGGAGTGTGTTTTGTTTCCGTTTCATCGGGTATTTCTGTTGACTCTATTAAATGATTGGAAATACTTTTTAATCCCCATATCATTAATTCCTCACTATTTAATGGAAACACGGTTATTAGAATACTACTGCCATTCCAAGCCTTTAATTGAAGAGAATGTACCTCTCTATTTAATAATAGTAAAATGGGATCACCAAAGAATGCAATTTCCTCTAGTTCAGTAAACCTTCCTTTAAAAGAGGTAGAGTTTGTTGACCAAAAGTTTTTCAGTTCTCCACTTCGATGTAAAACAGTTCCCTGTGAATTTGTTACAATAATTTCGTCGTAAATAGATAGAATACTCGATTGATAAGCTTGAAGTAGTTGTTCATTAGATAAATTGTTGGACCCCACCCATATTACACTCCCTTATTCGTAGCTAAAACAATCAGACTAGTTAGAAAAATTATTTCATATTTGAATAGAAATTTCAATTTTGAAATTATAATTTAACAAAAATAAGTGAACATATTATGTTTTCAATATTGGATGGTTATTTTTTAAATGAAATATTCGCAATATAATATAAATTGAGAATATATAGAGAACAAACGACATTAAATTTGGCACAAGAATTGCATTAATATTTAGTGAAATAATATTATTTTTCAATTATTCATTCGAAAAATTATTTTAAAGTTCATAGATTCTATGGTCTGCTAATTAATGCATTGCGGCCCAATATAATATACTCAAATATAAAATAATAGGAGGCTATTCTTATGACAACAACCACTCAAGTATTAGAATTAAAGATGTTTATTAATGGTGAATGGAGACTTTCTACTAATCCAGAAACCAATAAGGTTATTAATCCGGCAAATGGTGAATTAATTGCCATAGCTCCTAGAGCAACAATTGAAGAAACAGAAGAAGCAATTAAAGCGGCTAAAGAAACCTTTGAAAGTGGTGTTTGGTCAAAGTTAAGTGCACAAGAACGTGCGAATTACCTTTTGAAAATTGCTGATAAAATTGATGAAAAACACGATGAACTAGTAGAACTTGAAGTAAAAGATAATGGAAAAATCAAAGCCGAGGCTGATATTGATATACACGATGCTGCATCTTGTTTCCGCTATTATGCAGGTCTAATTAGAACTCCAGATGGAGAAACATATCATGTTGCGGATCCAATGCAAGCAATGGTCGTACGTGAACCAATTGGCGTTACAGGGTTAATTGTTCCTTGGAATTTCCCATTCCTAATGAGTGTTTGGAAATTTGCTCCTGCATTAGCGGCCGGAAATACGATTGTGTATAAACCAGCTGAAGTAACTCCAATAACAGCGACGAAATTAGTTGAAATTATTGATGAAGTTGGTGTCCCAAAAGGCGTAGTGAATTTGGTATTAGGAAAAGGTTCAGTAATTGGTGATGTAATTGCAAGCAGCCATGAGGTAGATATGGTTTCTTTTACAGGGAGCACTGAGGTGGGAAGAAGCATTATGCGTAACGCTGCAGGCAATATGAAAAAAATCTCCCTTGAACTAGGTGGAAAGTCCCCAAATATTATATTTGCTGATGCTGATTTTGAAGCTGCTGTTGATAATAGTTTAGTAGGTATTTTCTATGGCTCTGGTCAAGTATGTTCTGCTGGAAGCCGAATTATTGTGGAAGAAAGCATTTATGATCAATTCATTGAAGAGTTCGTAAGACGAGCCAAAAATATTAAAGTAGGACCAGGATTAGAAGAAGGATCCGAAATGGGTGCAATTGTAAGTCAAGCACAACTTAATACAATTCTAGATTATATTCAAATCGGTAAAACAGAAGGCGCAACATTGGCTTGCGGTGGAAATCGTATTACTGAAAATGGTTTAGATAAAGGATTCTTTGTTGAACCAACAGTATTCATTGATGTAACTCCAGAGATGCGTATCGTAAAAGAAGAAATCTTCGGCCCTGTTGCCGTTATTCAAAAGTTCAAAGATGAAGAGGAAGCGATTAATCTCGCAAATGACACTATATATGGTCTTGCCGGCGGCGTATTCACTTCAGATGGTGCAAAAGCAATGCGAGTGATTAAACAAGTACGTGCTGGTATTACTTGGATTAACACTTATGGACCAACTTATAATGAAGCTCCATGGCACGGGCATAAACAAAGTGGTATTGGTTCAAGCCTTGGAACATTTGGATTAGACGAATTCCAAGAAGTTAAACAAATTAACATCAATCTTGCTGTAGGACCAACAGGCTGGTTTTCCAAACAATAAATAAATATCATAATTGAAATATATATCTATCTATGTAAATTTCACTGAATATTACCGTAATTCTGTGTTAACGCAAGAATATAACTACTATTTTAAGGAGGATAATATACATGCAAGAAAATCTCAACAGACCTGCGTCAGAACATCATGATAGTGATGCTGCACATCTGGCGTCGCTAGGATACGAATCAGAATTTAAACGCGACATGAGTCCGTGGGCAAACTTTTCCCTTGGATTCACCTATCTTTCTCCTGTTGTAGGTGTTTACACAGTATTTGCCTACGCACTTGCGCAAGGCGGCCCACCAATGATTTGGAGCCTTATCATCTGTGGCCTTGGACAATTACTTGTCGCACTTGTCTTTAGTGAGATAGTTGCACAATTCCCAGTCGCAGGAGGCGTTTACCCTTGGGCCCGAAGATTATGGGGGCGGAAGTATGCGTGGATGACTGGCTGGGTTTATTTAATAGCTTTGTTTGTAACGATTGCCAGTGTTGTATATGGAGCTGGACCTTTTTTGGCACAGATTTTAGGTTTTAAAGAATCAGTGGACTCTACCATTATTTGTGCAATTATCATTATTGCACTATCGACGATCATCAATTTTCTTGGCACAAAGGCTCTCTCAGCTGCAGCTTTAATTGGTTTTACAGCTGAGATTATTGGTGCACTTGCAGTTGGTGGTTGGCTGCTTATTACACAAAGGCATCATGGTCTTAGTGTGCTCTTTGATTCTTTTGGTGCTCAAGGCAGCCATAATTACTTTTATGCGTTTGCTGCAGCTGGATTAATTGGTACTTTTCTATATTTTGGGTTCGAAGCTTGTGGTGATGTTGCGGAAGAAGTACCGAATCCAGGCGTTCTGATCCCAAAGGCAATGCGCCGAACGATTTACATTGGCGGTGCTGCAGCCACTTTTGTTTGTCTTGCTTTAGTACTATCAGTTGCCGATATTCCAGCAGTGATCGCTGGTAAGGACGCATCACCTGTTGATACATTATTAAAAGATGCTTTTGGTGTTGTTGGCGCGAAGATTGTACTGGGTATTGTGTTGATTTCTTTCATTTCATGTGCAATAAGTTTACAGGCGGCAGCCAGCAGACTTGCCTATTCTTATGGGCGTGATGACATGATTATAGGAAGCCGATTCTTAAAAAAGTTTTCATCTGCTCGTCACATTCCACCTTATTCGCTGCTTCTTGCAGCTATTGTTCCAGCAATCATTGTGCTTGGCTCAAAAGTGTCTACAGATGCGCTTACAAAAATAATCAGTTTTGCGTCGCTTGGCATTTATATTGGATTCCAAATGGTTGTCCTTGCTGCACTTCGAGCTAGACTAAAAGGATGGAAGCCAAGTGGCAAGTACCAATTGGGCAAGTGGGGCCTGCCTGTCAATATCGGTGCACTTGTCTACGGCATCATCGCAATAATCAACATGTGTTGGCCAAGAACGCCAGATGCACCTTGGTTTGATAACTATATCGTCCTCGTTTCAGGAGTTGTAGTTATTGTTGTTGGTATACTGTATATGATGATTCATCGTAGCTATGGACATAGCAATATGCCGTATAATGATGCAATACCGAAAAATGTACAAAACGAGCGCAATGACATTTCAATGTAGGTTTATTGCTAACTCATATTAGAATGGGTTGCTATATGATCGCCACTATGTTTATTCATTCAATTTTATTGAAGGCGCACTAGCGTCCGTTAGTATTTTGAACTGCACCCCAATTGTTGGACACACCTAACAATTGGAGGTGCAATTTTTCTATAGTCAAATATTCATTTAAATTAAAACTACAGGCAGTACTATATCACTTATGGAGAAAAGGAAAGGAAAGAAAAAAGAAAAGAAACGGAAGTGTTTTCCGTTTCTTAGTTAGATTATCAGATTACGTTTTAATATTTTTACAGTTTATTACTATTTCAGCACCCTAGAAGCACTAGTGAAATTAGCAGGATTGTAAGGAGAAATTTTCACCACATCCCCCGTTTGAGGAGCTTGGATAATCTGCCCGTTTCCAATATACATGACGACATGGTATGCAGGTTCACCATTGAATACTAAATCACCAGGCTGTACGTCATAAGGAGAAATTCTTTTACCAACGTTTTGTTGGTCTTGTGCTACCCTAGGAAGATTAATACCAACCTGACGATACACGTATCCCATTAAACCTGAACAATCAAATCCGCTCGGTGATGTCCCGCCCCAAACATAAGGAACACCTAAATATTGTTTGGCAATCGCAATTACCTGACTTGCCGTTGCAGAGGACGTATTATTATTATTATTGTTATTATTGTTTCCGCCCGTTGGTGGCTTGGATGTGCTGTTTCCCGAAGTTGGTTGTTGAGCCTGTTGCTGTTGTTGTGCTTTTTGTCTAGCCAATTCTTCAGCTTGTTGTTGAGCCAACTGTCGTGCTTGTTCTTGGGCTTTTTCGATTGCTAATTGTTCTGCTTTTTGCTGATCCTGCTGTTGTGCCAATTGACCTTGTTGCTGTTGTAAGGTATTTTTCGATTGAGCCAATGCCTGTTCTATTTCTTGTTTATTCGCTTCAATATTCTTTTGCTCGGACGCTAATTCATTCTGAGTCTTTTTTAAATTGTCTAATTCAGTATTTAATTGTTCCTTGGCATCTTTTAATGCTTGTTCTTTTTTATTGAGTTCCGACATTAAGTCGGAATCGCTTTGAAGAATTTGTGTAACAGCAAAAGAACGAGTGAAAAATTCGGATATATTATTAGACGAGAGTAAAACTTCTGCGTATGTACTAAGAGTCGATTGCTGTGACTGTAAACTTCTTAGTCTTGAAAAATAGTAGTCTTTGCGAATATCAAAGTCTTTTTGTGCTTTATCAATTTCAACCTTTGTCTTATCGATTTGCCCTTGTTGTTTTTTAATTTCATCGTTTAATTTTTGGGCTTTATCCATTCCGATGATAATTTGGTTGTCCAATTTTTGAATCTTCGTTTCTAAGTCATTGATTTGTCCTTGCGTCTGTGAAATAGCCCCTTGCGTTTGTGAAATTTTTGAATCTATTGGACTTGCAAAAGACGGAGTTGTTTGCATGACAGTAGATAAAACAGCAACCGCTACCACTGAATATTTGAGTGATTTCTTTTTCATAATTTTCCCCTTTTCCTTGCCTTCCATCTTGAAATTGAATTAGACATTCTAAATAAATAATACCACACAAATTGGCACATTTTGTTTGTCGAAAAGAAAAACGAGTCGAATTTCCTACTTTTAAAAAGTTTATCTGTATCCAGTAGTATAACCGAAGATTTTTCTAAATCCCTGCGTCTGCACATCGCTTCTTCATTTCCTTGATGGATTGTTTTATTTTCTCTAAATTTGTGTTGTTCCTTTAATTGTTCTTGTTCTCTATTTCTTGTACCGTAAAAAAAACACCAGCATAAGCTGGTGACAAATTATTACCAAATCTTTATATTAGTTTAATCTCTAAATCTGGCTGCAATCGAAATGGAAGGATTCGTTTAGTTATTTAATATTTTTTGAGCATCTGCATTCAAAACAGTTTTAGCTTTTTCACTGCTGCAATTACTTAATGCTTTATTATTAAGGTGGTCTGCAAAATCCTGTAAATGCTTAGCTGCATGATCAAGTCGGCCAATATCTAGCTGATGCTGAACCTGATTAAGATCATTTGTAAGCTGTGGTATTATCGGACCGTAGAGGTCGCCTGAATTAATATAGCCGTTTACCAACTGCATCATTGAGTCAATACTTGTTGTGACATTAAAGCTAAGCGTAGTTTCTAGCTTGTTGCCAGCTACATCCTCTAGTGTAACTAGAGCTGTAAAACTTCCTAGTTTCCCTGCCATGTCAATATCTACGCTCTGCTGTGTTTTAGTGTCAACAGTATAGACCTCACCGCCTATATTAATTTTTGCTGAAGCAATTCCAGATAAATCATCTGATACTTTAAAGGAAAGTGGTAAATAGTCATCAAAGGACGCTCCATCATTTAGGTTATTACCATTTACCATAAGATTAAAATACGGCATAGTTTTATCAATTTTTATAAACTGCTGCTTTGTCTCTTCAATATTACCTGCTCTGTCTATCGAGCGATATTCCAGCGTATAAACTCCCTCTTTATTTATGTCAAATGGCTTATTATAAGGAATCCAATCTCCGCTCTCGCCTATTCTGTATTCTGTCCTGTCAACGCCGGACAAGTTATCACTTGAAGTTAAAGTAACAGTAACAGTCGAATTATACCAATCATTCGACCCGTTTCCAATTACCTTCGTGGAAGTTACCGGTGCTGTATAATCTACTACAATTGGGATGTTATTTGATCGTATTATTGTACCATATAGATTAACAATTGCAGTAATAACTGCATTTCCTTCTTTATTAGGTGTTATTACTCCGTTGTTATCTACAGATGCTACCTCTGGATTACTGCTTACATACTGAATGTCAGCTTTTGTTAAATCTGCATCTATACCACTGTCAAGCTTTCCTGATATACTAATCTTTCCTTTGTTTGTCATGCCTAGCTCTGTTTTATCAGCAGCTATGGTTACAGCATTCAATTTATCAACTGTAAAGTTAACATTGTATGTCTTTGTGGAAGTTCCATTCTCAGCCGTTACTTTAATAGTTGTAGTACCTGGTAATGTTATTGCAGATGTTACCAATGCACTTGCATTACTATCTGTTGTAGTTGCAGCTATCGTTGGAACGATGGTTGTTCCTGCCGGTAATGTAAGATTGTATTCTGTTGTTCCCGCTGCAAAGCCGGTTATTGGTGTTCCGCCTACCGTAATTGAACTTAAGGTTGCATCTGTACTCTTTGCAACTGTAAAGTTTATTGTGTAGGTATTTGTTGTTGTTCCATCTTCTGCAGTTACAACTATGGTGGTTGTTCCTGATAGTGTTGCTGCATTTGTTATTACTTCTGTAGCATTATTATCAGTTGTTGTTGCAGTTACTACCGGAACTGTTGTTGTTCCTGCCGGCAATAATGCAGTGTAGTCTGTAGTTGTTGGTGCAAAGCCATTTATTGCGGTTCCTCCTACTGTAATTCCACTTAAAGTTGCATCATTGTTATTTACCTTAATGCTGATGGTAGCATTATTTGCGGCATAAACAGTTCCATCGGAACCGTTCCAAGTAAAAGAATCCGGTCCGTAATAATCGCTATTCGGTGTGTAAGTTAGATTCATCAGCTTATTGGATGGTATTACATCTCCTGCAGATACTGCCGTACCGTTAAGTTTCAATACTCCATTAGTCGGTAAACTGTCAATACGAACATCTGTCATAATGTTGCCGTCCGGATCAGTAAAACCAAAACTTGAATCACTAATTGCATTTGTTACACCAGTATTTACTTTCACATTGGTATTCGCCAACACCGGCGGGTTATTTGAACCTTGAAGAAGTACGTCTATTGCAGTAGCCTGTCCCATATTGATGCCATCAAATCCTATTACGCTGATTGTGCGGCTTAAACCTGTGGGTGTTGCACTTGTGTTCCGATACTGTACCGACTGCAACGCTGCCTGCCACTGCGCTTTTGTGGCACCGGCGGCAGATGTCAGGGTCATTAATCCTGTAGTACTATCATAAGTGCCAGCTATATCGCCGGTATTTGCATAACCAGTGAAGGACAATATATCCTCTGTCGGCATAAAGCCTTTTGAACCTCTGCAGTAGCCGGTATAGCCGCTGTGTCAACATCAGAGAAATTGATACCGCTGTCAATGGTTACACCATTTGAACCATTTAGGTATGTGCTTGTATTGCCAGATGCTGTTATACTTGGGCCTGCTGTATCAGCTAAACCTGTAATTTTAAAGTTATCCCAGTAATAAGTTGGAGTTGTGTCCATACCATTTGTCCAAAAACTACCTAATGCTATTTGTCCGCTGCTTCCTCCATTCAAAAACAATGAATCGTTTTGATTATTAGGTGAAGTATACAAAAGTTGATTGTCTACATATAGATTTACGTTACCATCTGTGGCAGTAGTAGAAAAGTCAATCTTAAATTGATGCCATCCCGTGCTCCTTGGAATTAAACCAACAGTAACTGGTAATCCTGCTGTAGTGTTATTTATAGGTAAAAATTTTGTACCATAAGTAGTTCCAAGGGCTGTTGATCTGAAACAATAATAATCGGACGATCCATTTGTAGTTCCACTAGCCGCATCATACGCGGTTCCAAGGAAAAAGGTATTATTTGCTCCATATATAGCCAATACTTGATCTACACGCTTGGCACTAGTATTATATGGATCGTAGAACCATACCGATACTGTTTTGCCCATCAGACCACCTGTAGGAATACCGCTGGCAAGCTTCATAGCATCTATATTCGCATTTGTAGCATTAGCAGTCGAGCTTGCTTGATACTTGAATGCTCTATTACCATCATAACTGCCACTTGTAGCTACTGATGGGGTTTGGTGACCAGCTGTATTAGACCCATCCACCCAAGTGCTTCCAGACAAAATGGAACCTGTATAACTCTCAAAGTTGTCAAAAACTGCCGTCTGTACGACGTTAATCCATATGTTCTTGATGGCAATGCTGCCGCCATTTGAGGTATCATCAGCCTTAACGGTGATTGTATGAAAACCGGTACTGAGCTTGCTACCCGAGCTGAAAGGTGTTGTTCCGTCCACAGTCATACTCAGAGCCACTGGATTTGCGGCATTAGGTATACTACTGGCAGCACTCACACTTAAGTTCACCGCCGCTGTGGTATCACTGATAGTTTCAGTACCGACTGTCAGGCTGCTAGGGGCGGTGATTTGGGGCAATGTGGCTCCTGATGGAGAAATGAGCAATCCGTTGGTTATACGTACATTGTCAAAATAGCCTTTGCCTTGTATTCCATCAGCAAAGAAGTCACCCATTGCTATGGTGTTAAATCCTGTAATACTACTAGTGGATGCAACTAATGTATTGTCAATATACATGTTCAGTCCTTTTCCCGACGAATAGTCAAAGGTCAGGGTATGCCAACCCTTGGTACGTTTGACTGATGATGTCTTCCATGTAGTGCTTCCTAGATTATAGGAATAATTCTGTATGGAATTAGCTGTAATGACGCCCATTCCGTACATAGAGGACTGGTTTCCGAAATTTGTGCTTCCACTTTGATCCACATGTGCGCTAATATTATTGTTATATGAAAAGTTATCGTAAAAATCTATTGTTGCAACCTTACTGTATGTTGAACCAAATACCTTGTAGATAGCTCCCTGGTCCTGTCCTCCTACTTGATAACTGTGAATGCCTTCATTGAAAACAGTGCTGCTTAGAGCCGGTGCTCCGTATCCCCACGACCATGAAGAGAAAGTAGGATCTTCAAAACCATCCTTATATTGGGTTAATGTAGATCCAGGACCAAATGGATCTTGCAGTATATCCTCAGCTAATCCAAAGGCATCAACATAGCCTAACAAACTACCGCCAGCCTTGCTTGCATATATAGTTGCACTTGTAGAATTTGGTCCAGTTACGAATTTAATAGTCTTTTGCTGCAATTGACCTGATGAATTAACATAACCAACCCCATTAGTGCCAGTTACAGTTGCTGTAAGGTCATGTCCGCCATAACCTGTTACTCCAAAAGTAATATCTTCAGTGGTCGGAGGAGCTGAATTATACAGCTTGAAGCCGTCAAGATATCCAGATTTTCCTGCACCTTTAAACACAAAGTATAATTTATGATTTGCTCCGTCTGTTGGCACTCCTGTTAGTGTAAAATCCGTATACATCCATTGAGTAGTTTTACTTTGATATGTTGCGCCATTAAAATTAGACATCAATGTGCCAGTTGGACTATCAAGATGTACCTCTATAGTACTTGCTGTAGTCTTACCGTAAGTACCGATAGATATGGAATTGTCCAGGTCCCCTGGAACACCGAAATTTATATTATCAAATTCAAGATACGGAAAAGGAGCTGCAGAAACACTATTTACATTTGTTAATCCTGTTTCAACTCTATAATTCAATGTATCGAAATCCGATGCATTTGATTTAGCGTCAGCATTTTCTGCTTGATATAATTTGCCATTAATTCTTCCCCAGGAAGTCATTGTATACGAAGTATTTGGCTTAAGGCCTGTTATAGTCTGCTCTATTTTAGCTCCTGCAGGAAGAACTGCTGAGTTACTGTTAAATCTGTTTAGGGACGTAATTTTGTAATCCCATGCATTTTGTGTATTTATATAAGGAGAACCACTATCAACTGTCCAACCAGCTAGTGAACCCGGGCCTGCAAATCCCGCTCCAGTCAGTCCCAAATCTTTTGGTCCGTTACCTTGTTCAAAACCGGGATTTTTAACAAGGTTTTTATAAGGAATTGATGAATTTAACTGGAATGCAGCATTTACAGAAGATGGATTACTAAGGTTACAACCCACTGACTTTGTCCAATCAGGCCCATTTCCAACTGCCCCAATATTAGGTGCTGCGCCTGTATACCCATCGGTTACACCGGGTATAACTTTGCCTTTACCAAGGGCCGGTGAAGTAGCTGTCAAGCTAAAGTCCGGAGGAGTTGCTGTTGGCGCTTTCCAACCAGTTGCTGGAAAATTTGCCAAGTTTTTGGAAGTTACTTCAGTTGAATTAGTAGCTTCAGTTCCACCGGCAATTTCATTTATAACCTTTGTACCAGTAGAATCAACGTAATCTAACGGGCCAGGATTAGTATACTCAGTCACATTACCTTTAATCGTATTATTTTCCCAAAGCTGATATTCATTTGGACCGTTTTCCAGCGCTGCAGAAGTACCAGCGCAATTATAAACGATGTTGTTATAAATAGCTAAATTATGGGTTGAGTTATCAGTATATATACCGCTGCCACCTAAGCCCCCTGGACTAGCTATATCATGAACTATGTTGTTGTGTATTTCACTTCCGCCATAATCACTATCAACTAAGTATACTGCTCCTCCATCACTTGATAGCTTCATACAGTTGTTTATATCATTATATTGTATTACTGAGCTGGTGAAAGTACCACCTATTCCAGCACGTGCGCAATTTGAAATAGTATTGTTGCTGATAAGCTGATTATAGCCGAATATTCTTATGCCATCGGCATAATTGTGGTTAAAATCAACATCATGCACATAATTATTTATGGCATTATTATCATGTCCACTAAATACTATACCTGCACCATACATATTGTGTACTTCGCAGTCTCTGATTGTATTGTGGTCACCGTCCAGAGTTAACCCTTTAGTGTAACCTTCGTTGTAGTTAATTCCAACAGGTTCGTTGTTGTCAACAGCTTGGACATCAGCACCCTGCAATGTACAATAGTGGGAGTTCGCAAAGTTTACACCGGCAGCTCTTAAGTTGATTCCTTTTATTGTTACATTTGACCTTCCAGATAATTCAAATGCGTAATCTCTTGCTTTTGCTTCAACAACATGACCATTAGGGTCACTCTTATCCGGTGTGATGAAATACAATTTTTGATTGGTAACATCCTTGTACCACTCAGTTGCGGTATTCAATACTGCCTTAATCCTGGTTATATAATATACGGAATTGCCAATAGTAGGATTATATCCCGTTGCAGTAAAAGGCCAGTTAATAGTAACTGTACCTGTAGTTACTGTAGATGTATTACCTGTAATAGCTGCAGTTAAGCTTGAATAACCGTTTCCTGATACAGTCCAAAGCATGGCTCCTGCCAGTGCATTGTCAGCAAATACGGCGTTCTTTAAGTTGTTATCATTAAAGGAGGTCATTGGGCCAGTTACCGGAGTTGGCACCACTGTGGTATACTTTTCATAATTTGTCTTAGTAAGTAAACCTGAAACCGGTATGTCCGGCCAGCTTGCCTCTTTCATTAATTGGCCATCGCTGAATATGATGTTACCGGCGCCGTTATACATATCCCAATTCATAGGTGCAACATAAACACCTAATGAAGAGTAGTTGGTATCAGTATCAGGAGTCCACCCGGTAATAAGATTACAGCCGGATATTGTTACATTGGCACCTTGATAATTGGTATATGTAACATTGTCAGCCTTAGGTGTTACATCTTCCCTATACACGCCTGCAAGGATATTTACAGTATCTCCCGACACTGCAACATCCGCCGCTTTTTGAATTGTCTTGAAAGCAGTACTTGGACTTTGTCCATTATTGGCATCGTTTCCATTTGATTCGTCAACATAGTAGTTGGTTGTAGCTGCCATAGCTGGTACTGCCGGTATTGATATGAATGACGTAAATATCATCAGCAATGCCAAGAGTATGGCTATATTCTTTTTTACCAATTTAACGGTTTTTTTAATCATAGTTAACCCCCTTAAATATTTCTTAAGGAACCATACTACCCCCGGTCCGCCCAAATGAGGTGGACAGCGTTTTTCATTTGCTCTATTGGGCATCGGTAGTTGATATTTATAGAATGCTAATATAAATTTATCGCGCCAACCAGCCTCCATCGATGGCTAAAACATGGCCGTTCATATAATCGGAAGCTCTACTAGATAAAAATACCACCACACCCATCAAATCAGATGGGTCTGCCCAGCGGCCTGCCGGAATACGAGACAAGATTTCAGCATTCCGCTTCTCATCTGCACGGATAGGAGCTGTATTATCCGTTGCAATATATCCTGGTGCAATGGCATTGATTTGAACATTATGTTCTGCTAATTCGTTTGCAAATGCTTTGGTAAGACCAGCTACTGCATGTTTACTAGCAGTGTATGGCGGTACAAATTTACCGCCCTGAAAAGAAAGCATGGAGGCAATATTGATGATTTTTCCACTCTTTTGCTCAACCATCACTTTGGCCGCTTCCTGGCTTAACAAAAATAAAGAATTCAAGTTAATCTCTATGACCGCATCCCAGTCTTCTTCCGTGTACTCTAATAATGGAGAGCGGCGGATGGTACCGGCATTGTTTACCAAAATATCAATCTTTCCATATGCTTTCAGACAAGCTGCTGTCACCTGTTTTACCGATTCCCTGTTGCTTAAATCTGCCTGAAAAAACTCGATCCTCTTCCCTGTCTCTTCTATTAATGCTCTTGTTTCATCCAAATTTTCACCCCTTGAAACTACAAAAAGGTCGGCACCGGCCTTAGCAAGTGCAACAGCATACGCCTGCCCCAACCCTTTATTGGCCCCAGTGACAATGGCTACCTTACCGGCAAGACTGAAATAGTCAAGTGAAAAAGCTATGAGATTACTGGTCAATCTATTAACCTCCCATTAAATAAATTTAGAAAATGCTTATTATCAATTAATAACCGCTCTGCCAGTTTTAAAAACTAGCGCAATTCTTCCATCTTTACATGGTCCATGTCACTATACGTAATATTTTCACCACACATCCCCCAAATAAAGGTATAGTTACTGGTTGCTGTTCCTGTATGAATCGACCAGCTAGGTGAAATCGCAGCTTGTTCATTTTTCATCACTAAATGTCTTGTTTCATCTGGTTTTCCCATAAAATGAAAAACACGGGTATCGGGTTCCATATCAAAGTATAAATATACTTCCATCCGTCTCTCGTGAGTATGACAAGGCATCGTATTCCATACGCTTCCTGGTGCAAGCATCGTCAACCCCATTTGCAGCTGGCAACTCTCACAAACATTTGGATGAACGTATTGATAGATTTTCCGCTCATTTAATGTTTCAGGAGCACCCATTTGCAGAGGTTCAATTTTGTTCATATTAATTTTTACTGTTGGATAAGTATTGTGTGCAGGAGTAGAATTGATATAAAATTTTGCGGGATTACTGGCATCCTTGGAACGAAATAAGACAATCCTTGTTCCTTTTCCAACATAAAGACCGTCCCGCTGCTTCATGTCATACTCCATTCCGTCTAAAACAACGGAACCTTCGCCGCCGATGTTAATGATTCCAAGCTCACGGCGTTCTAAGAAATACTCCACTCCTAATTCTTTATCAAGCTTGATCGTTAACTCTTTTTCAGCCGGAGTTACCCCACCGAAGATCATACGGTCAACATGGGTATACGTTACATGAACATGCCCAGCTTCAAACAGAGTTTCTACAAGAAATTCCCTTCTCAATTCATCTGTTGTGTATTTTTTTATATCTTCAGGATGGTGTGCATAACGTGTTTCCATTATTCATTTCTCCTTTATGATTACATATTTTAACGTTTGATTTTACCGGGTTCAGTATCTGTAAATTGAAGAACCTCTTCCTTCGAAAATGGATTACAATCTCCATGAACGGTATGTTTTAATGCTGAGGCTGCTGTAGCAAAAGAAATGATCCGTTCAGTAGGGAGCCCATCCAAGATGCCCGACAAAATTCCAGCTATAAACGAATCACCCCCTCCAACACGATCAACTATCGGTTCCAGACAATGAACTTTTGATTGGTATAGCTCCCCATTTACATACAAGTTGCCCAGCAGTCTATTATTAGAAGCATTTATCACTGTCCGAAAAGTAGAACACATATATTGAATATTCGGATACATTTTCATGATTTTCTGATAGTAACATTTCAGTCTTTCCTCTTGAGGTAATGAACCGCCAACTAAATCAAGTCCAAGTAAGTGAACCGCGTCTAATTCCCCGCAGGAACAAATATCAATATACGGCAGCAATAGTTTGATCACTTCAGAAGCCTCTTGTTGGGTCCAAAGCTTAGCACGGTAATTAAAATCAAAACTTGTTTTAATTCCCATCTTCTTTGCCTTCTTCAAAAAAAGGAAAACAAGTTCCCTTAATGAAGTGGATAAAGCAAGAGTAATGCCAGAAATATGAAATAACGAAGCTCCTCGCAAGATTTCTTCAATAACTACTTCTTCCGCTTCAAGCTTTGAAAAGCTGGAGTTTTTTCGATCATAGGCTACCTGGGTACTTCTTTCGCCCACTCCCGCTTCTAAATAGTAGGCTCCTAGACGCTCCCCGCCTTTTAACAGGTAATCTGTGCGGACTCCATGGGATTTCAAGTGCCGTTCTACTGCACTTCCTAATGGATTCGCTGGAACCTTGCTTACAAAAAAAGCTTGGTAGCCGAAGTGAGATAAAGAAACCGCAACATTCGCTTCTGCACCTCCATAATGGACTGTAAACTGATTCGATTGGTTAAGCCGAACCCCTTCAGCTGTAGAGAGGCGAAGCATGATTTCTCCAAGTGTGACAATTTTTTTCATCCCAATGCCTCTCTTGCTTCTTTAACTTTTTTAATATATTTGCTTGCGTACTCAGTAATTTTTTCGTAATCTCCTGTTTTAGCAGGTGCGACAAGATTGCCGCTTACCCCAACGGCAACACTTCCATTTTTAATCCATTGGGCCACATTATCCAGGTTTACTCCCCCTGTCGGCATAATATTTACCTGTGGAAGAGGTGCTTTTACTGTTTTTATAAATTTGGGGTCATACACATTACTAGGAAACAATTTGATAATATCAACACCATGCGCTAAAGCATGTTTCATTTCCGTAATCGTCATGCAGCCTGGCATATAGGGAACTTGATATAAATTGCATAGCTTTGCTGTCTCTCCATCAAAGCAAGGACTAACAATAAATTGTGCTCCAGCTAAAATGGCCATTCTCGCTGTTGAAGCATCGAGAACAGTCCCCGCTCCAAGTACCACCTCTCGGTTGTCAGCAAAGAGAGAGGTTAATTCTTTAAGTACCAGATCTGCCTCAGGAATGGTAAAGGCAACCTCAATGCCTTTAATCCCTCCTTTTACACAAGATTCAGAAATTTCAATAGCTTCTTCTTTGGAATCCGCTCTAATAACCGCGACTACACCACACTCTACTATTTTGCTTAAAACATTATACTTGTTCATTGGAGCCTCCTTCACTGAAAAATAAAATATAAATCTATCAATTATGAAATATGAACCTTTTTTTCAATGTGAAATCCTCTGCTAACTATAGAGTAGATCAGATAGGCACCTATGCTGAAACTCAGCATCATTGCAGCAGGAATATAGAAACACAAAGCAAAAGCCCCTATAATGATAAGAATAGACAAGATTGAATAGTGCAAGTAACTTACCGAAAATAACAGCGCATTCTTTATGGCGTTTTTCCAAGATACTTGGTAATGAACCATTACAGGGAAGATATAGATAGATACAAATAAGTATAATATCCCCAAAAAGAGAAAGAATGGAAATAAAGTGTATTTCATATTGGCATTCAAGTGATTAATGATAATAAAGTCTCCTAAAAGTAAACCAGCAAGAAACATCCACAAAAAACCTATCAGTAAGCTTTGTTTAAAATTTTCTCTAAAAATACGAAAAAAGTCAGAAAATATTTGAATATCGCCTTGTTTTTGCCACGCTCGTACGACACCGAACATCGCTGTTGTCGCAGGGAAAACAGTTAGGATTGGCAGACACATTACCAGCCAAAGGATATTCAGCAAGAAAGCATTCTTAATAAATTCCATTACTTTATAAATCCTTCCATTCATCATCTCCATCTTTTTCCTCTTTTCAAATAAATTTATTATTCAATCGTTTCCACAAAATAGTAAACCCTATAATGATTTTTCTTCAATAAATGTATTGGTTAGCGAGCCTAATTTTTCAATTTCAACCGTTACCTCATCACCCGGCTTCAAGTACACTTGTTTTTCTAATGGGTACCCTAAGACTACTCCTTCTGGGGTTCCAGTCAGGATCACATCACCAGGTGAAAGAGTCATATGCTGTGAAATATAGCTGACAATTTCATCTACATAAAAAATCATATCAGACGTATTGGAATCTTGACGTACTTCTCCATTTACATATGTTTTTAATTGTAACTTGTTTGGATCGCCAACTTCATCAGCTGTCACTAAGTAAGGACCGATTGGACTAAAGTCATCGCATGTTTTTCCGAGCAGCCATTGTGGTGTTTTCAATTGTAAATCGCGTGCTGATAAATCATTTACCGTACAATAGCCAAAAACATGGTCTAAAGCATCTTCTTTACTTACGTTTTTTGCTTCTTTTCCAATAACGACTCCAAGTTCAACTTCGTAATCTAGCTTTTCGGTCACTTGTGGGACAGCTATTTCACATTTGTGACCAGTTAACGTATTATTAAATTTATTAAATAAAATAGGTACTTCTGGATAGGATGCATTTGTTTCATCAGCATGTTTTCGATAATTTAATCCTACACAAATAATTTTGTTTGGTTGTGTGACACAAGGTCCCCATTGAATTTCTTCTTCATGTTTGATATAAGATGCTTCAATTGATGTTGGAAGATGATTAATATAGTTTGCAATTGCAGAAATAGCCTCCCTGCCGCCTGCTATTACTTC
The DNA here is from genome assembly GCF_001048695.1 of Neobacillus massiliamazoniensis. GTDB lineage: Bacteria > Bacillota > Bacilli > Bacillales > Cytobacillaceae > Neobacillus > Neobacillus massiliamazoniensis. Next base: position 142,112 of record NZ_CVRB01000001.1, read on the forward strand.
CATGATATTTGTTCTTACATGTTCATTTGGTCTTTCATATAATGCCGATTTAAGATCGACAATTCCATTCTCCATTTTTACACCTAAAGTTTGCTTACCGTCTTTTATAAAGGTTAAAAGTTTCATAGAATACTTATCCTCCTTTGTTTATGCATCCTTCCCAAAAACAACGCCGCCATCAATATAAAGCGGAGAGCCCATCATAAACTTCGATTCATCTGATGCTAGGAAAAGTGCAGCATATGCCACATCCTCAGGCTTTCCTAATTCCCCACTTAATTGGCGTTTTTTGATCTGTTCAATTGCGGCTTCGGGGTTCTCATACGATTGTTTTAAATAGTTTTCTACAAAAGGAGTAAGGATGGTCCCTGGTAAAATAGCATTTACACGAATATTATAAGCAGCATAATCTACCTGCATCGATTTTGTTAGTGCTAATATCGCTCCTTTTGTCGTAGAATAGGAAGCACGATTAGCTAGTCCCATTTCAGCAATACATGAAGACATATTAATAATGGACCCTTTCCGCTCCTTCATCATATATGGCAAAACATATTTGCTTGGCAACATGACGCCGTTAATGTTTACATTCAGTGTTTTACTCCAAGCTTCCAGATCTATTTCATGAAGTTTGCCAACACCACTAATACCAGCATTATTAAATAGAACATCTATTCTTCCAAATTTATTAATGGCTTCCTCAACCATTGCTTTGACAGACTCAGCATCTGTTACATCCGCATGAATAAAGCAGGCTTCACCATTTGCTTCGTAAATTTCTGCCACCGTTTTTTTGCCGTTTTCGGGATCCACATCATTTACAATTACGATTGCGCCTTCTTTTGCAAAAAGCAATGCTGTACATTTTCCAATTCCAGATCCTGCACCTGTTATAAGGACCACTTTATCCCTCAATCTCATTTTCTTTCATTCCCTCCCTCTACTATTCTAATAAGCATCATCTAATAACCTTTAAAACAGCAGTTTGCTTAAAAATACTTTCCTCCTAATCGGTAATACAATGCTTCAACAAAATAATAATCTCCCCACGTTGTATAATCATCAATGTTCCGGTTTCGCGGGCGATTGGCACATACGTGGGCTAGTAACCCTTCAATTTGATTATCTTCTTCCCAGCATGTTTCAATTAATTGAGCCAACAGAATGTCATTTGCTTTTTGATATAGTAATGCATTTGAACAATCAGGCTTTACTTTTAGTAATTTTTGCAAACCTACTGATACAAGCGCAGCGGCTGAACTATCTCGCGGTTCATTATTTCCTGCAATAAAATTTAAATCCCAATTAGGAAGGCAATCAGAAGGCAAGTTACTTAAAAAGAATTGATTTACCATCTCGGCAGCATAGAAAACCTCTTCGTCACCTGTGTACCGATATAAATCCGGCAAGCCCCATGATGCCCACCCTGAGCCTCTGCTCCAAGTAGAGTGTAAATCGAATCCTTGATGAGGCAAATGTTGAATATATTTTCCGTCTCTTTTATCAAACTCTGTTAACTGAATAATAGAACCATTGTCGCGTATGTTATAGCGAAGCAGTGTATAGCCATTTCGAATAGCCGCTTCAGTGAATACAGGGTTTCCACTAAATTCACTCGCAAAGTACAATATCGGTATAACCGTAAAACTGTCAATTATAACGCGGCGCCCTTCGTAAGGATCGTCCATTTTTCCAGCCATATGAACAAATCCTGGATTTGGAACATAGCGATCTAACATGATTTCTCCTGCCTTTACAGCAAGCTCTTTGAGATGGCTCTCCCCTGTAAAACGATAGCCCCATACCAGTGCTGGGTCTGCTTCACAACCAACACAGTGTGTCGAATCATAATGTTCTTTTGTAAGTGTTTTTTCAAAAATAGTCGTATAATCAAATGCCGTTTCTTTAAAGACATCATCATTTGTTAAAGCATAAAGAAGCCAATGAATGCCAACCCAGTAACCAGCTCCCCATGTTCCTTTTTTTACTTGTGGTAACTTATCATATATTCCGTTTTTGGATTCATCTCCCGGGAAGTGTCCTTTAAATCGATTAAGATTTTTTTTCATTCTGTCTGCAATTCGATCAGCAGCTTGAGAGAAAATCGCTTCTTTAATTTCTGTTTCTAGGAATCTGCTTGCATATTGAAACTCTACCTTGTTATTCCGTATCCCTTTACGCATGGTTTTTGTTCTCCTTATTTACAACTTAAAATTGGCAATCACATGCTTAGATGATAATGTCGAATGGCATTCTCCCGGATAAGCTTGCGGATTTGATCACTATGCAATTTTTCTGGTAAGACATGATAAAATAGATCAATCGTTTCTTTATAGTTGCCACCTAATAAGCAAACAGGCCAATCACTGCCAAACATAAGGCGATCTATCCCGAAGTTTGCAAAAAGATGGGCAATAATAGGTTTGAATACCGACCAATCACATCCCTTGCCTAAAGTGATCATTCCGGAAAGCTTGCAGGTTGCCTGTTTATGCTTCGATATCTCTGTCATCATTTCCATCCACGGCTGAATCCTTTGATTTATTGGCGGAGCGCCTAAATGATTTATGGTCACTTTTAATTCTGGCAAATATTCAAGCAATCTAAGAATATATGGGATATTTTTGGGATTAATTAACAAATCAACAATATAATCATCCTTTTCCAGCAATTGGAGATTACGAACAACAATTGGATCAATTCTCCATTTATTTGTATCATAAGTATTTAATGGGTAACGAATCCCTTTAAAAAGCTTATTATTGTGTAAACGTTCATATAAATTGGGAAAATGCTCTGATGTAACATCAAGCCAGCCGATTACTCCTTTAATAATGGAATATTCTTCTGCAATACTTAATAAGAAATCAGTTTCTTCAACCGTGTTGGCAGCTTGTACAGCAACAACACCATCAACATAATTCCCAATTTGGTGCTGCAGTAGATCTGGCGGTAAATAATTATTATAAAGAACGGAGTCATTAGGATTTATCCAAACATAATCGCCACGGGACAAATTCCAAAAATGAACATGACTATCGATAAACATGGTATAGCCCTCCCCGCTTAAGAAATTGTTATGTTATTTTTTTACCCTTAAGGGAAAAATTAATATGCGTCAAATAGCTTTTTCCCTTCAAATAACTGAAATATTTTTTGGTTTTCATCTTCGGTAAATCCTCTTCCGTCACAATAACTAACATTCCGTTTAAGAGACATTGTGGACGTGGTGCCCGTTAATGTCACAGCAATATCAGGACAAGTTAAGCTAAACCGCATAGCTGGCTCTGCCAGTCCCTTTGGCCCTGATTTTCGCAAAAATGAAAGTTTTTCTTTTCTGCGCTCCGCTTCCTCTAATAATTTCTGATTCTTTTTTATAAAAGGAGCCGGGGCATCTGCCAATATTCCCATTCCTAGGACACTTCCGTTAATAACCGCAACGTTCCACTCTTTTGCGATGGGAAATAAGCTATCTTTTGCAGAATAATCAATCAGCATATAGCGTCCAAAAGTTTGAACCGTATCAACGATCCCTGTTTTAATATAAGGAATTAGTAAATCAACATTTCCGGCGTTTACACCTATGGCTCGCACTTTTCCTTCTTCCTTGAGTTTGGAAAATGCCCTAATGGTACCATCCATTGCCTCCTCGAATGTTGTCATATCAGCTTCATGCAGTTGAATGAGATCAATCCAATCTGTTTGCAACCGCTTTAGGCTTTCTTCGACTGATTTTATGGTGTTTTCATACGTATATGGGTCGCCTCTCATCACAGCTTTGGTCGCCAGAATCACTTGATCCCGTTTTCCCTTTAAAGCTTTTCCTATTCGGCGTTCACTTTCTCCCTTTCCGTATAACGGGGCAGTATCAATAAAATTAATGCCAAGATCCAATGCTGTCTGGATCACATTAAACACAATTTCATCAGACGTTTCTCCAAAATCCCCGCCAAGTGGTGCTCCGCCTAAGCCTAATTTTGAAACTTTAAATCCCGTTCTTCCCAAAACTGTATATTCCATATTGGTCCACCAGCCTGTCATTAAACTTTATAAACCGCTTTTTTCTCAATCTCGTTCCAGTCAAATATATAGCCAATCCCAGGTTCTTGCGGTGCAGTAATAAAACCGTCAGGCTCAACTGGATAACCAAAATCGACAGGATCAGTTCCAAAAACAAGCACTTCAAAAAATGAACAGTTCGAAATTCCGCAAGCTAAATGAACATTGGCTTGATCTCCTCCATGTATTTCCGCTTTCATATTAAAGCTGTCTGCCAAGTGAGCGATACGCATAGACCCGGTAATTCCCCCTTTAAGAAGGGTTCCTGTCCTGATCATGTCACATGCGCCATTAACGATAAAATCTGCTGCATTATAGTGACATCCATCAGATGTTTCAGCAGCTAAAACTGGAATGGATAATTCATCACAAAGCTTCTTATAATTCCAAATACTAGACTCTCTCATTGGCTCTTCATACCAATAATAATCTGCTTCTTCTAGTGCCTTTCCTAAATAGATAGCATCATGCAAATTAAAACCTGCCGAGCCGTCATACATTAACTTAATGTCATTACCTACATGTTTTCTTAAATTCTGACATAACTTTGCATCTTTACGCGCATCTCCCCAGGCATGGAGTTTAATAGCCTTGTACCCCCGATCGATACAATAATCAGCAATGGTTAGAAACTGTTCTGTGGTATCATAGGTAACCGTTGAAGCATAGGCTTGTACACGATCTGAATTCCCCCCGAGCAAATGATAGAGCGGCATCCCTGCCTTCTTCGCCGTAATATCCCACAATGCCATATCAACAAGTCCCATAAACATAATTTGAAATTCTTCTAAACGATCCATTTCCCATATCTCATGCCAAATTTTCTCTTTTAACAAGGGATTTTTTCCAATTAATAGTTGCTTAAAACACCTTGTTACGTAATCAACCGTCATTCCGGCACGCTGCGTAACCGCCACGCCCTCAATGCCCTCATCTGTGATAATTCGAAGTATTCCCTGTTCTCTAATTTCCCCGGAACCAGGAAGACCCTTTCGCCACTTGAAAGGATTTTCTACCGGATGATGTAAACCATATGCTTTAACATCTATAATTTTCATTCCCTGCTCCCCGCTTTCTTATTAGGAGATTTTCCGGACTAAGTATTTGTTATTAACCGGAAAATCCTATTGCCGCTTTACAATGAAGAACTGCTGTAATGGTCAGACAAGATTCTTGGTTTCATATCCATTATTCTTTCACCGAGCCGACCGTAATTCCTTTAACAAAGAATCTTTTGAAGAATGGAAAAACGAACATCATTGGTCCGGCAGCTAAAACAGCCATTGCCATTCGCACTGAATGGGATGGAAATTTACTTAAATCAATACTTACATTTGCTGTATCAGCATTGTTCGCTAAAAAGTCTATCGTATTCATTATTCGATATAATAAGAGTTGCAATGGCGTTAAATTCTGATTATCTATAAATAATAATCCGAGCCACCAATCATTCCAATAAAGGAAAGAAGTAAATAATCCCACTGTCGCCAATGCTGGAGTCGATAATGGAATAATAATTCTTATAAAAATCTGCCATTCACTCGCTCCATCAATCTTAGCTGATTGGATCACTTCAAAAGGAATTCTATCCAAAAATCCTTTCATGATTAAAACATAAAATGGATTTAGCAAATACGGTAAAATCAATGCCCAAATGGTGTTTCCTAAGTGTAAATATTGCGTCATTAATATATACATCGGAATGATCCCGCCGCTAAAAAGCATGGTAAACATTAGATAAACCGTTGTCATACGTCGATATCGGTAATCACGACGAGAAATGGTATAGGCTATTAAGGTTGTGATTAATAAACTCAAAATTGTACCAATAACTGTGACAAAAATGGTTACACCGTAAGAAGTAATTAATTGATAAGGTGACTTAAAAATAACTTCATACGCCAGTAAACTAAAATCTTTCGGTATGAATTGGTATCCATTCTTTAGCAGCGACTTTTCATCCGTTATAGAAATCGAGATAACGAGAATAAATGGCAATATCATTGCCGCGGAAATACATAAAAATAGGCAATTTATGGCGAACCTGGAAAGTAATCGTTTCTGTTCCATCATGCTTCCTCCCTATTCACCATAGTGCATGGTCCTTATTTATTTTTCTGATAATATAATTAGTCGAAACTACCAAAATTAATCCAATAATGGATTGATATAAACCGACGGCTGTAGCCATACCTAAATCTCCGACAACACGCAGCGAACGATAAACATACGTATCAATTACATCTGTGCTGGAATACAGGAAGCTAACATCATTCGGGACAAAATAAAACAAACCAAATTCCGCGCGGAAGATCTTCCCCATATCCACAATAAATAAAATAATAATCAGCGGCATTAACAAAGGAATAGTAATCTTTTTGATCATTTGCCATTTGGAGGCACCGTCTATCTTTGCTGCTTCATAATAGGTTGAATCAATGCCCATCAAACCTCCATAATAAACAAGCGTCGCAAAACCAATATGCTTCCATAAATGAACTAGAATAATGATAAACGGCCAATATTTTGCTTCTTGATACCAGTTAACCGGGGAAAACCCATATGTTTCAAAGAGTTGGTTGATTAAACCACTCTTACTATCTAAAAATGCCTGCGTAATATATCCAACAACGACCCAAGATAAAAAATAGGGAAGAAACAAAAGAGTCTGATGAATTTTTAGCCACTTACTTGTCATTTCGTTCAGTAAAATTGCTAAAGTAACCGATATGACAGTGGTCAAAACAATAAATGTTAGATTATAAAGAACCGTATTTCTTGTTATGATCGCAGCAGCTTGCGAGGTAAAGAAAAATTTAAAATTATCTAAACCGACCCATGGGCTCCCTAAGATTCCCAAGTCAAAACGAAAGCGCTTAAATGCAACGACAAGAAATAGTAATGGAAGATAAGCAAAAATAAAAGTATAAATGACACCTGGCAATGAGAGGATAAAAAGCTCTTTATTTTTTTTAAAATATTTCCATTCAGTCATTTTGTTTTTTTTATGAGATTTCTGTATATTTTTAGATACATTATTTATTAATGGTTTTGATTGCATATAATCACCTCTATTTGCTATAAATGATCCTGTCGCTAAACAAGTTGGAAATGTAACCGAATACTATCTGAATTCAAGCTAGTAAATTGTGCCGTTCTATAATAGCCATTCCGATTGGGCATTAACCCAGGATATATTCGTAGTTCAGCAAATGGATTGTTACTTTGATCCTCAACAATATATTGATGGTCTAAGTAGGAAACCGATACCCTATTTGCTGCTTGGTTAATTTGAGAATTTACTTTTCCATTTGTAACAAGCAGTGGAACCGTGATACCTATTGCAGTCAATTCGCCGCTTTTTGAAGGAGTTAAAGTCCATGTTATCGTTACACCCTCCGACCTTATACAATACGTTTCTTTAATTTCGATACAGCTGTCATTTTCGGGGCGTGGTAGTATATCAGCTAATGCACGTTGCTGTGTTTCCTCCATATTTGCACCTGACACTGTAATTTCTTCCCTTTCTATCTTTCTTCCATCATCAGAGTTCACGAAATAACGAATGGAAAATTCGAGAGAGTCTTTTGTATGAACAACATCCTCTACAGAGGTTTTCCAGAATTGTCTTTCTCCGTTCAATGGTTCCCCTTTTTCATTAATACGATGGAAAATTTCATGGTTTCTCCTTCCGTAATTTGCCAGGCGGTGCCATGTTCCATGTTCATCACACCACATCGGACCGATCGCAACTGGATATTTTGGGGAAGGAATTTGTGACCTTGCCGAAAAAAAATACCATGGAATTTCCAATGTCTTTGTTGGGATTCCAACTGAGAGCGCAAGTTCACTAGGAATATTCTTTTTATGAAAACGAACTAACCCTGTCGCATCATGCCCCATTTGTGCATTTGTATCAAAACCTAGATGATAATTTCCTAATTCATAACCAGAGGTTGTAAAAATGCGATGAAAGGATGGAATGGATACAATATACCCCCCTATATCACATGGAGCAGGTGCTTCCTCAATCTGATGGTTTGCCGCTTCATAACAGGAAGCTGCTATTTGCGCCGCGTATAGACTATACGTGGAATAAAATGCATAGAACTCCCATCCCTCTCGTTTCTCTGTTGGAAATGAATTTTTAAACAATTTAAATTCTTCCACTTCATTTATCCATCTTGATATTGAATTAAATGCTCTATGTGCTGCTCTCTTAAAAATACTGGCCCATTCTGGATTTCCAAATCTTTGATACATACTGGCCTCACTCTCACAAATATGAGAGAATGTCAGTTCATTCCAAATTAACTGATTACTTCTTCCCCCAAAGCTCACTTCACCTGTGGAGGATTGCATCAGCAACATGGTTTTTGCTCCTCTTCTAAGTAGCTTATTTAATAGTGCAGCATGAATTCCGTTATACCCTTCCTCCAATAGTCCATTTAGTTGATCTCTTGCAGCCAGATCATATGCTGCTGGTAGATTGGGATCTCGATAGAGCCCTTCGCTGGTAAATCTTTTGAGTTGTGCGGGCAAATATTTCTCAATAAATGTAGTATAATCAGTTAATTTATCTCGGTAACGCATCATTTCCCCATGCATTGCATACGTTGTCCAATTTCTTGTTTGATCAACAGGATAATTTCGTTCTACTTGGGTATAGGTTTCTTCCGGTTCAATGTTTCGTAAATATGATTTCCATTTTTCAATCTGCTTTTCACTTGCAAAAGAAGTCAAATTTCGTAGTGCTTTCATTAACATATGGGTAGTAAAGTCTGAATGGTCATCAGGCACTTTATTTGTCCCTAAACAGTAACATGACCAGTCCATTGCTTTGAAAATGGATTCCTTCAAATCGTTACAGCGTTCTTCTTTTAATAAGATGGATCCTGCTTTAACATATGAAGCGGTAGAATATTCACGTTCGTTTTGGTCATATGGATCAATAATCGCACCCTGATCGTTTTGGAACTGGGCAAATTGTCTTACACGGTCTTCCGCAAAAACTAAATAATCTTCATCTACCACATTTATGTCTTTCCAGCTGCCAATTTCTTTATCTTTTAAAAACGCACGCTGACGCTCGATAAATGATTGCAAGATCGATTCCATTTCACATTCATTCGATAATAAATGAAAGTAAGTCTGATAATTTTGCAAATCTGGCATTGTATCAAAGCCTCCCTTTTACTGTAATATGAAACTTACCATTACGTTCTCACACTTCCATTCGTTTCACTACTGTAAAGATTTGATTTTTGTATAATAAATAGTGTAAATATTGAGATATTACCTGTACATGTTCCACAAAGAAGCAAAAGATAAATGACTAAAAATTAGGAATGATAAGTTTTAAGAGTGTGTATAGTTTTGTTTAAATAATACAGTTTAAAATATAGTAATTATCCAATTGTACAATTTCCTATGCAATGCAGGTATGACATTATTAAATGAGAGTCACGAGCAATACATGCTACCTTAAAATAAGTAGAGGAGGGATCACGAAAAACGTTTTAATTCATTTACTTGAATTTTTGAAAACGCTTTAATCAGGAGAGAATAATTAATTGGAGGTCAATCAAATGCAAAAAGGGAAAAAGACGAAGCGCATCCTATTTACCATCATTACAATCTTCTTTATTTTTATTACATCTGCTTGCAGCAATAATACCAATGGGCAAGCTAGCGTTAAAAATTCTAACAATAACAATGCTTCTAAGCCCGTTGAACTTACATTTTACTACCCTCTTGCTCAAATACCAGCGGATGTAAGCACCGTTGAAGCAGAAATAAACAAAATTACCAAAGGAAAAATTAATGCGACTGTCCATTTAAAACCACAAACATTTAGTGACTATACACAAAAAATGAATGTAGTTCTTGCTTCAGGTGGAGATGCAGATATTATCTGGACATCTAATTGGAATTTTGATTATGTAACAAATCAGGCAAAAGGCGCTTTTCTTCCATTAGATGATTTGATTAAAAAATATGCACCTGAAGTTAAAAATACACTTCCTCAATATGTAATGGATGCAACGAAAATCAACGGAAAAATGTATGCGATTCCAAACTATCAAATCGAAACTCAAAAAGTAGGATTTTATATTCAAAAACGTTTTGCCGATAAATATCATTTTGATCCTAGTTCGATCAAAACCATTAAGGATATTGAGCCTTTGTTAGCAAGCATAAAGCAGGGGGAATCGAAAGAAGTCGTTCCATTAGCTATGTCCAGTATTGGTAACTGGGATCATTTACTGCTGGCTTATAATCTCGAAAAGATTCAGGACAAATTGTTAGTTATTAACTATAATGACCCTACAAAAATATTAAACATGTATGAAACCCCAGAGTTTGAACAATATCTTGAAATGGTAAGAGATTGGTATAAAAAAGGCTACATTAATCAAGATGCAGCAACAATTAAAAACGTTAATGATCTTCTAAAAACAGGAAATGTTGCTGTACAAATTCACAATGTATTAAAGCCAGGTGCTGAAATTGCACAGAAAAATGCAAATGGTGGGCAAGATATTATTCAAGCAGCAGTCACCAAGCCACATGTCCTAACAAATAGTATCATTACTACGATGTTGGCTATTAACCAAAAGTCACATAATCCAGAAGCAGCGATGAAGTTTATTAACCTTTTAAATACAGACAAACAGCTTTATAACCTAATTTGCTATGGTGTAGAAGGAAAGAACTATACAAAGATATCTGACAATATGATAAAAATTAATCCGGATGCTGGGTATAATCCGAATGCAAATTGGGTATTTGGGAATACATTTAACAGTTTTCTGAAAGAGGGTGAAGATCCAAAAGTCAATGAACAGACACTTGAAATGAACAAAACTGCCATTCCTTCACCAATTTTAGGGTTCAAATTTGTTGCGGAACCGGTCACTGCTGAGATCGCAAATCTTCAAACTGTAATTGACCAATATTTACCGGGACTTGTCACAGGAACAGTTGATCCTAAATCTAAATTGAAAGAGTTTCGTGATAAACTAAAAGAGGCTGGAATTGATAAAGTAGTTGCAGAAGGTCAGAAACAGCTGGACAAATTTTTACGAAAATAGTAGGGTAAAAAAACTTATAAACAAAAATCGGGGTTGCCGAAAAGTCGTTCTTTAGACTTTTCAGCAACCCCTGCTCTTTCTTACAAATCTCTTAAAAGCTTGGAACGTTGGTACTCTTTTGGTGTTGTACCAAACTTTTTCTTGAATACTCTAAAGAAGTAACTTTGATTTCCAAACCCTACCTCATCCATGATTTCATTAACTGTATATTTTTTCTTAATAAGAAGCTCAATTGAGCAGTTTAGCCTGACTTCTTTAATATATTCTCCTATCGACAACGATTCCTTTTGCTTAAAAATTCTATTTGCATGTGTTGGTGATAACCTTAACATGTCTGAAATTCCTTTTAAGCTTAAGTTCATGTCTTTATAATTCTCTCCAACAATCTCCTTAATTGTGTTGACTATCAAATCATTCGTATCCATATTAACAATGCTTTTTCTATGTTCAATCACTTCATCTAAAAGCCTATTAATCATTTCGTATATTTCATCTAACGTTTCCAAATCTAAAAGATTTCTATCGTATAATTTCAAATCAACAGTAATCGGATGGATCGTATTTTGATTAATTTCCATAATTACCCTCTGGATAACAGCAATTATGTGAGTGAGAAAATAAATAATATTATGGTAGCTTAAATGCTTCATATAAGAAAACAAACCATCTAATTGTTCATCTACAATATGTCTATCGTTTGTTTTAATCCCCTCAATAAACTTACGCTCCGTTTCAACCGGAAATAAACAATCAAAATTATTAACATTTTCTTCAACCATCTCAGGAGTAATAATTTTCCCATGTCCATGGATCAGTCTGTACATCGAATAATCATATGTTTTTGAATAGCTTTTTGCTAGATGTTCATAATGTTCGATAGGACCACTTACCGTTGCCGAAATGGAAATACCAAAAATTTGGTTTATCGTTTGTTGAATTTCCCGAAACTTTTCCATGATTATTTCATTATCGTTGCCATCAAGGTTCATATTTATTACCATGACAAAATGATTGTTTCTCATATGAAAGATTTCATTTTTAAAGTTGTTAGAAACAATTTCATGAGCAATATTGACAATTATAAATTCGTTTTCTTTCTGCTCCTCATCGCTATATGTCTCTATATATGAATGATAGTTGTCAATTGTTAATATACATAACAGCAACTTACTCTCAAAATGAATCTGTAAATTTAAATGTTTTTGTTGTTCTTTTAACTCAGAAAGCTCCGATTTAGAACTATTTATAATAAACTTTCTCAATAAGTAATTTTTGATGATATTTTTATTACTTTGATTGTCTTTTTTTAACCTTGCAATGTTTTCCGATATGCTCATAAAATGATTATTCATATAAGCCAATTCATCTATTAAACCAACAGAATGTTCGGTATGTGAGGAGTTGGTAATTTTATTCATTATAGTTAAAATCGGTTTATAAAGATTATAAGCAAGTACAAGGGCCACAATCATAGCTACTATTAATATGCAAACGGTTACAACAATCATCATATTTTGCAACTGATTAACATTGGTCATTACTTTATCATATGGCAAAATATTTATGATGGTCCAATCATTATTTGTTGACTTTTTATAGCTTATAAGTTTTTTTTTCTTATCAATCTTAGCAATGAATGTTCCTTCTTTTTTATTATCCTGGCTTTTCATCAATTTCTCTAATTGATTTAACTGCTGATCACTTTCGTTCTGCTTGTTTAAAAAACTATAATTTGAATCCATTAGCAGGATGCTGCTGCCCTCATACTTTATAAGGTGATTTAAACTGTTTACATTATCAAATAGCCATTCTGGCTTAATATTAATAATAATTGTGCTAGCTTGTACGGAAGTATCATATGCCCCATAAAAAAACATTGAGAAATAGTCTAAACGGTCATCCTTGATGCTTTTATTATTATCTTTCATTATGGGAACCAATTTTAATTTAGGAATAGTCCCAATATTTTTTATATAGCGATCAATTTCTTGGTTAACCCCATCCTCATGGCAGGAAGTCTTATAATTAGTTGAATAATAACACTTATTATTATTATTATAGATAACAATGGAATCTACAAACGAATATGTATTTACAATCTTCCTTAATTCATCCAATTTTGGATATAATTCATATATTTCAATCTCTCTACTATTCATTAACGAAATCACATCGTTATTAAAATATAATGATAACATCAAATTTTGTGTAATCTCATTCATATAATTTATGTTGTAAAACAGCTGATTTATAACTTTATTGTTCATCTCTTTTTGCATCTGTAAGGTCGTTTTATGTGATGTATATATCATAAGCATAGATGAAATAAGTAAGAAAACGAATAATAATAGCAAAATTGATATGGACATCTTCATTAAGTACTTTTTAGTCATGTATTTTTTTAATAAATTCAAGTTTGTCGCCCCTCTGCAATTTCGCTAAAAAGTCACACTATTCATTCAATTATAACAAATTAGGTAGTTAAATTTCCACCTTAAATATAAAAATCATTGCTCGATTGTTCATCTATATTCTTTCAAAAAATTATTGTAAAACAACAAAAAAACATCCCTTCTTGGTAAAATGTGGTCACGACACTCGTAACCAAAGAGAGGATGTTTTATTGACTTCTACAAACTATCTAGTTTTATCTGTAAAGCGCGGTCATCAATCCAGATGGATTTCCTTATAGGATGACATTTCTGAGTATATTGTTGTCCCTGCCTCCGCCAATTAGAATCGGCCGGTACACATCAACCAGTAAACCTTTGAAGCCCCTCCCCAGATTTGCTTTATCAACGATAATAAGTTTGCTCTTTGTGACAAAACCAATCACTTTTCCTCCGATTCTATTGCTACCTCCAAAAACCAGCAATAAGTCGAATGACCTTCAACTTTGGAAATTTTATTTTCACCTATCGCATAACTCAGATCATCAAGAAACCCAGTCGATGGCTCAATGGCCACTTGATAGTTTCCATCAAATCCACCATAGTTTGCCCAAATGGCCAAATAGGGAACTCGGTCTACCGGAAAATGGAACGTCAATCTTTCCCCTGTTTCGCTATCCCGAAGAGATGCCCATCCTTTGGATAACTTTGAATTAAAATAAAATTTTTCTGCTACTTTCGAATTCTTCCATTCAACTTTATTTAGACAAATATGTCCATTTTTAGATTCTGCAATCGGCCAATCAACCACATCTCCAAATTTACCAAGTCTATTACTAAAAGAATAAGAAACCATTACTTCGGAAAGGTCATCTGGAACTAGAATCTCCATTCCTTCTTTAATGTTAAACAAAGGGTGGGCTGCCCATAAGAAGAAAAATGGAAAGGGGGAGAGATTATGTAAGAAATAATCCATCCTTATCACTTGGGGAGTAGGAAAAGAAAATCGCTTTTCTAAATAATAAGGAAAACGTATTCCATTAACGGAGCAACTTAACCCATTAGTCCCCATCTCCGCTTCCCATGGAATTGACCATACTTCTCCATGGTCCGGCACCTCTATTCCACTCCACGGGCCTTTAGAATACAAGCAGGGATTTATACTAGGGAACATCTCATCCCAGCCTGCCCCATCTCCTCTATTAAAAGGAAGACCATAACCGGGTACTCCCAAAGGACGTTCACCTCTCCACAGCCACTCTCTCCCTGTCAACCGATCCTTCAAGGAAATTATTTTGCTTCCTAATTCAGGAATAATTTGGATGCACAATCTTTCGGTTTTTCCAATCCAATATTCATATTCGCCTTTCTTACTTTTTTCCCAAGTCATGATGCCCACCTATTTACCATTTGGTTTAGGACCTGTCCTGGTTCTAATATACAGGATATGGACATTGATGGTCGAAATACTATTTCCCCTAGTAACTTCATCGTAAAGACTCCTTTTATGAAAGGTATATTATTGGGAAAATAAAAAATATACGTCTTTTCCTTTTTTTATTTTTATTAATAATTGTGCCTTACAAATTTCTTCTATTGATTATTTCAGGGGACAATATGCTTGATGCACTCTGGCACCTTGATGATTCGGGTCAAGACTCAGTACCATTTTTAACTGTGCATTTGCTTGTTCGTACTTATTTAAACCAATTAGACCTAGAGCCATCATGTAACGACAATGAATTTCATTTCTTTTTTTAAGGTCATCTTCAAACACAAGAAAGTCTGGAAGCGATACAGCAAAATAATCTATTTTTGGATCGTCAAACAAATGGTTTTCACCATAATCTATTAATTTATTAAATCGACGTTTCGCTTCTTTATCATTTTTCAACTTCAGCATAGATAATCCTTGATAAAATATCGTATCTGGTGGTGCGTCATTGTAATACATCGCACTTGCGGGTTCCTCTAATCCTTGAGAGGCAAGGGAGAAGTAAGCCTGTGAGTTCTCGAAATCCCCTATTCCCTCATAAGCACACCCAAGATAATAATGGATGTTATTATCTTGAGACCCCTGAAGTTTACCTTCTCCCAAGTTGTGTGGATAAACCAAGGCTTTTTTCAAGGTTTGAATTGCTTCTTCACAATTCATCTCTGAAAGGTATTGCTTTCCAAGTTCAATTTGTGCAAATACATATTGACCAGTAACTTTTCCTTCTCCACCTTCCCATGGATGAAAAATACGATTACTAAGAAATTCAATGGATTTCCGGAATTGCCCTAAAGTATTTAAAAGTGTAACGTATTCAAGATACAAGTCATCCCTAGCTTCAACTAAATGGAAGTTAGAATGCAAATGCTCGAAACGCTTTTCAGGAGCATATCCCAACTTTTTGTATAATTGATCTAATTCATACAATACTCGAGCATCTAACTTATTGCAGGCAAATGCTGTTTTTAACGAAGCAAGTGCCCTCTTATAATCCTGTAATTGATTATAATAAGCAAGTGCCAAGTTACGATGAACTGTAGCAAAGTCAGGATTCTCTTTCCTGGACTTTTCCCACAATACAATTGCTTCTTTGTATCGTTTTTTATCATAATATAGATTACCTAAATAATAATTTGCTTTTTCGTCCCTTGGATTAGCGCAAATAGCATCTTCTAAGACAATCAATTCAAACAGACTATTAGGGAAACAATAATCCGACGATGCTGCATTCCCTGCTTTACGATAGACACTTGCCTTTTCAAATTGATTCATTTTGGAGTATAAATAGCCCATTGTGTAATGAAGAAGTGGATAAACATCACTAAACTCATCGGGAACAAGACGGTTCAGTACTTGAATTGCTTCTTCATAGAGCCCGCAGCTTTCATAATCAGCTGCTAAATGAAGATAATTATGAACATCGTCCCGCATTAATTTCCGAAGTTCGTCTAAAGTAACAAACGCTTCCTCTGTTTTGCCAAGTTCCAACAACACTAAGTAAAGCTCGTTATAAGCTCCAAAATCTGCAATATCCATGCGTAGAGTTTCTTCAGCAAAATCTTTCGCTTCATTAAAACGTTTGAGCTTACGAAGAATAGCCGTTTTTAAATGACGCCCTTTAAAGTTTCGAACATTGCGGTTAAGTGATTTTTCTATAAGCTCTAATGCCTCTAATAAGGATCTATTCACAACAGCAATTTGTGCCAATGAAAAGTAACCACTATCCTGCCATGCTGAGGACCAGACAGACTTATAAAATGCTGAGAATGCTTCCTTTAGCTTACCTTGCAGCTTTAAGGATACCCCCAGTTGATAATAAGCTTCAGAGTCATATGGATTGGGATTTCTCCAAGTTAATGAACTAATTGCAGTTCGAAAGTATTTTTCACTTACTGCAAATAAACCTCTACGTAATAATAACGTGCCATATGCGACATTTAATCGACTATCCTTGGAATCACGCTTTAACCCCTCTAAGTAATAGGCTTCAGGTTCAAATGTAGCATGGCGATATTGTTCTAAATGTAACCCTGCAAGAAATAATTCTTCTGTCGTTTTTAATTCCTCTGGAAGAGGTAGAGGTTTTGCCGCATCAGGTATTTCCTCTATTTTATTCTTCTCGGGCTGATAGGAAATTAATATAGTCCCTTTTTTGTCTCTGACTGTAACTTGCAGATCATGTTCCTGTTCTTCATTTTCAAGTGTAATGACAGTTTGAAATGTATTAACAGGCGACAAATTAACTGTTTCCTTTAGATAATAGTGTCCATTCCCTTTCAGTTCTATGGTAGCCCCTTCAAATACTGCTGTAGTATAAACACAAATAGAAGCTTCGTTAGACAACTCATCCACTTCCAAGTTCACAGCTGCATTAATGGAAGCATTTTTTACAACACCAATATTTTTATACGGCATGAAGTATTGGGTGAAGGTTTTTTCCTCATATGGCTGCAGCCAAGAGAAATCTGGTTGATTGTCGGTATACACCCCTGTCATCAATTCAATGTATGGCCCATCTTCATCTGTTAAATTGCGATCCCAGGCTTGCCCAAAATCACCATTCCCCCATGTCCATTGTTTTTTCCCGGGAGAAATGTGATGATTCGCAACATGAAGTAATCCTGCCTGTACACCATGGTCATATCCACCCACAAAGTTGTAATCTGATTTGTAAGCCATATAAGAGGTTGGAACAGGGATATTTTTATAGCGTGAAATATCGACTCCCTCAGAATAATCCATCTTATAATAGGTTCCTGTAGCAATCGGAAACCTTGAAACATCTCGCTTGCCATGATCAAAAACAGCATGAACATCCGGTGGAAAGACAGATTGCGTATAATCATTCACGGCTACTGCTGGATTTGCCCACCATAAAAATGTTTGGGGCTCGGCTGTCCGATTATATAATTGGACGTTGATTTCCAAGTATGCTTTACCTGGATATAAAGTAAAACCAGCTGTTACCTTTGTACCATACATACGATCAATTTCGCTTACCCAAACTGTTGCACTGCCGTCCTCATTTTCGGAAGTCTTATATTCCACAGGGCCGAAAGTATTTGGACGATGATGCTGTGGCCAGTTGAATTCAATACCACCAGAAATCCATGGACCTGCCAGGCCAACAAGGGCTGGTTTAATGACACGATTGTAATAGACAAAATCATAATTATTTGTTTTATCAAGTGCCCTGTAAATACGCCCTCCTATTTCTGGCATGACTTCAATATGAATATATTCGTTTTCTAAAATAACCAGTTTGTAGGTTTGTAATGTTTTATTATCGTGAATTTTATCAATTACTGGATATGGATAAACCTTTCCTGAACTTCCCTGGTAAACTCTTTTTTCAAGAAACATTGGGTTTTTTTCAGGCTCTCCGACACCGTATGTAGGAATCTCTCTGCTTTCCTCCCAAATACGTACTTTTTGTTCCATACTTTTCAATGGACTCACTCCTTTTTATTGCTTGTACTTCAACAATACAAGGTTAAAAGGGATCTAACAATTAAAGAAATTCTGTTTATGATGGACAATATTCTGATTAACTACTAAAATAAATAAAAATTAGATTTGGAAATATAAAAGCATTTTTTGCAGTAAATGGAGTGGTTTTTTAGTGGATACTGTAAAGAAACAGGAAGGGTTTGAATCAGAAAAGCTCCTGGTCCTACCAGAATATATAATCATGGAAATGATTGAAAATCCTTTGCTTCAAAGTTTGTATGTAACAGATATCGGTTACTTCCCCCATGCAAAATATCATTATCGTGAACGGAGAGATGGTTGTGACACAACTATTCTTATCTGTTGTGCGGATGGCGAGGGCTGGGTGGAACTTAATGGAGCTGAACCGCTAAGGCTTAAAGCAAATATGCTGATTGTCATACCAGCAGGAACTCCACACTCATACGGTGCAGCTGAGCAGAATCCATGGAGTATTTATTGGTTCCATATAAAAGGATGTCAAGTTAAAGAATTGGTTGAATGGTTTAGATTAGATGAAGGTCTTTTACAAATTCCAATAAGTGGTTTTGTGAAATTTGTAGAGTTATTTAATCAATGTTACGATACTCTCTTAAATAAACTTTACTCTCCAATGCATCATATAAGTGTTTCGCAAACTATAAAATATCTTTTGAGCACGCTTGGTATGTCAAGCGTACTTACAGAGAAAGAGGAAAGAAGAAAGCTCTATCTTGAAAAAGCCATAAATTACATGAATGATAACATTAACGGTACGATTAAGCTCCCAGAGCTTGCACAATTTGCTGGTTTATCAAAGCAACATTTAATTCACCTTTTTAAACAGGAAACAAGTTTCCCACCAATTGATTATTTCCTTCGATTGAAAATGAATCGGGCGGGACAAATGCTAGATCTAACTAATCAAACCGTTAAACAAATTGCTGTTTCACTTGGGATGGATCCTTATTATTTTTCGAGAATCTTTAAAAAAGTTATGGGTTGTTCACCCTCTGATTATCGGTTGATAAAAAAAGGCTAATACAAGATAATAAGCCACATAGACGAAAAAAATGATATTACTATTCTCAGGACCAAACCGCAAATTGTTGGCTAAAGTTTAGAAAAGCTGTCCTTACGATGTTGTAGGGGACAGCTTTTTCCTTTATCTTTATGCACTCGGAAATATTGATATATCAAGCTTCCTTACTTCCTAGTGTTTGCTTGTGATTTGTAGTTTTAAAAATATAAACTGGTAATAGAACTGCTAAACAGTCATTTTCCAGCTTGATAAAGTCAACCAGTTTTCCTTTTCCTTATAATCAGGCATTATTTTACCAACAAGGCGCCAGAAGGATCGGTCATGGTTCAGATGAACCATATGGCACATTTCGTGAACGACTACATAGTCGATCACCTCTCTTGGTGCCATTGCCAGTCTCCAATTGAATGTTAACTGCTGTTTTGAATCACAGGTTCCCCATGTAGTTTTGCTATCCGTGATACGAAAAGAACGTGGTTTTGTTTTAAAAAGGCTCTGATACGAGGATATGCTCCTCTCCACTAAAGCCTTACACTGCTGGTAATAAAATCGTTTTAAAGCTTGTTTTATTTTTTCAGTGTCAGGCTGCTTTACATATATATGTAGCTTTTCTTCTTTAAACTCGACATGTTCTTGCGCTATATTTATATCTTGAAAGATCTGTATGGGATAGGTGTTTCCTAAATAAAGAAAACTCTCACCATACTCATAGACCTTTTTCTGTGGTCCCAGCAGCCTATCCTTCATTTCTTTTAATTTTTGCTGAATAAGATCCCATTTTTCCTCTAATAATTGAAGTACTTTTTCATCAGGTGTCCCTTTTGGAGCCTGGAATTCAATATTTCCATAACTATCTATCGTAATTCCTATTGAGGTACGGTTTTTGTACTTGATCTCAAAACGTATTGTCTCACCTAAGTAGGTATGTATCATGTCATCACCTATAAGATTCTTTAATGCATTATCCCCTGTATTTTACAGCCAACCCTTTTAAAAAATTCCTGGCGTATTTATCTCCGCACTCTTTATAATTCTTATGCCCAACTTTTCTTAAGAAAGCACTAAGTTCTCCTTTTGAAACCGTGATTCCTACTTTTTCGAAAATATCCAGCATATCCTCAGTAGTTAATGCTAATGCTATTTTTACTTTCTTCAACAGGAGATTATTAATGTTTGCACTTTTCTTTATAGACGGTTCTGGCGTATCAGGCTGTCCTGGTTTGGGCTCTTGTTTTCCTCTTTTAAAAATAATAAAACCATTTAAAAATGAATCTAACATACTGTTATTACATTTTATTTGATCGTCACTTTCTGCATCATACTCGTCTGATTTTGTGAGAATCTTTATTACTTCTGGTACTGTTACATCCACGCCGCCAAGTTTAAATATCTCTGCCATTTCTTTATTTTTTATTTCCATTGCATATCTCAATCGAATTAATATATCGTTATTATCCACAATAGACCTCCTATATTTAAAATTAGTGCCTGTCCCTCGAAGCAACAGGGACTATTATTTTAATCTAACTTATTCCAATCTTTGTATCTGCCTCGACCTGTGTTTTAGTATTAAAGCGATAGTAATACGCAGATGTAGTTAGAGTTTCCATGCTTTTAATTTTATAACCCACATACTTCAAACCCGTCCAAACAAGCTATATTATTGCTGCTTATACCATAGATAGATATCATCCTATTTCAGTCTCAACAAAACTACCAGCACATTTGATTAATCTAATACTACCTCGTCGTAAATAGGATATCAAAAAAGGAAATAGGCAACTCCCCGAAGAGGATTAGTTGCCCTTCTTTAAAATGAATTGCGAGGTACACTCCACATGGCTTAAGTGGTGATAGCAGACAACGGCGATGTAGTTAGTGTTTACCTAATTGTTAATTTTAGTAGAAGAGATATTGATTAACAATAGCACCCGTTCGTAATATAAGGTTAGCCGGATTTCTGGTTGACCATTTTTATATTTATTGAATTCTAACTAGTTCTGTTTTTAAGATAAACTCTTCAACAACTTTAGCAACGCCGTCGTTCATATTGGTATCTGTTATAAAATCAGCCTGGGCTTTTATCGCTTCAGATGCATTACCCATCGCAACTCCAAGGCCGGCAAATTGGATCATCGATAGATCATTATTGCCGTCGCCAATCGCAATGACTTCATCCCGGATAATGCCAAGCTGTTGTATGAGGCTATTTAAGCTTGTCCCTTTTGTTACACCTGATTCAGTAAACTCCAGAAAGAACGGTTTTGAACGCATAATACTTAAGCTTCCTGCAAATTCCTTTTGCAGCTTCTTTTCCACTTTTGCAAGAATCTCAGGTTCTTTAAGCATTAATACCTTGACAACAGGATCTCTCACTGCATCGACAAAACTGTCGACCACTTTTATTTGAAGCTTTGTCAGTTCCCCTTCAATATCTGTATACTGATTTGGTTCTTCCGTAACAATCGTCTCGCCGACATATGTATGAATCCACACATTTTCACGGCGGCTGATTTCGTATAATTGATGAACTATCTCTTTTGGCAATGTTGAGCTAAACCATTCATCTCCTGTTTGGCAATTGATGATTTTTCCTCCATTAAATGAAAGAATAAAGCTGCCGTATTCTTTCAAATGCAGCTCTTCGGCAATGGGTAGCATTGCGCTTGTTGGCCGTCCAGAAGCCAGCACTACTTTTACACCGGCTTCCTGCGCTTCCATCAGAGATTGCTTTGTCCGTGGGGAGATGGTCAAATCATCACGAAGCAGTGTATCATCTAAGTCTAGGACAATCATTTTATATGTCATTCTAGTTGTTTCCTTCCTATTAAAATTCTTTATTATTTTACTATAAAACTATGTTATATAAGAAAAATATTTTCCCACTTGTTACAGTAATTGATATTAAATTTTGAAAATAACTGCAAAGGGCTGGTTTTGTGGACACAGTACCTGCATCACACCCTCTCTATTCATTTTCCGATTAATAGGTATAAAAAAATCCACCTTTCTTAACGAAATAGTGGATTTAACGGACTAGTACTCAATGAAAAAGTACCTAGTTTTATGTAACTTTCAGAAGTAATACTGGTGTATGTTGGTAAGTAAATCAACGGTCAAATCACGGTTTAAATCTCTGTTAGAAAACCATATGAAGCCCTGATAGCACTGACTTTTTTGGCGGTACTGCGTGGGAATCGAACCCACCAGACCTAGCACGCAGGTCTCAAGCAGTTTTGAAGACCCGATGTCTTCACTAAGGTATCTTGCAATGTTCATTAACAAGATGAATTCCCGCCAAATCAACATTTAATGAATTCTTATCAGGAAATGTCACTAGTGTTAGTCTAAATAATTCACTTGTACCTTGGTCAAATTCACATTAGTATACATGTATTGAGACATATAGGTCTATCATATTGTCAATAGGGATTCACATTAGCGATTGCAGTTATCTCTAATGCAGATCCGTCCTCATTGTTTAATTAGCTTAGCTATTTAAAAAAATGCAAAACTTTATATTTTGGAAGATTTATCTAGAAAATATTTGGTCTCATAAAGTTATATATTTTGAACACTCCCCACGCTCAATATCACCTAAGGCCTTTTTATTTTTAGCAGTATCTTTTATTAAAAAACAGAGTCTCCTACCTAATGCTTCTTGAATTCCTTATTTGCATTTTAAATATTTAGGATTTGATTTTTTAATGGGTTTTCATGAGGAATACCATATTTTTCAGCTAAAACTCATTACAACCACATCCTTAAATTAATCATTTTATCGATTAAACTTAATTTTTTCTCCATAAAAAATCCCCTCCTGTGGTAGACAGTACCGTTTATTTTTCATATGTCTACAAAAGAGGGATAATATTAACTATTTAGATGACTAATAATTCCTAAATATGAAAAGTCGAACCTAATGTTGGCCATAGCTTTGCTTCATACATTTTTAAAAGCATAAGTATTCTATCGCCAATTATTTCTATAAGATAGTTGCCCGTAATTATTAATCTTATAATCCCTACCAAAATATAATCCAGATCCTCTGAATATTAAATCCCTCCGCTCATACTGTACTCCTTTTTTAATGAATCGTAATATAATTTGTAATCTTTCTTTATCATCAATGTTTCCTCTTGCCCCAACTTCCTTTTTAACATCTTTATATTGAGGAAAACTTCCATCATTAACTATCTGATCGAAACTAAAGGCCAATCCCTGTGTACTTTTGATTCCTAATTGCTGCGAGATACCTAAAGCTAATTCAATATAAACGAGGGCATACTTTCTCTGAATTTGTTGATTTTCCTTTGTCTTCCCCATCTGCTCGAAAGCCTGCTGCCAGTCTGGTTTAAGTTTATGGGCTTGACCTGGGATTGAGATTGTGGTGGCCCACTTCCTTTGGGTATTGTGTGACTCTTTTAATATTTGTTTTAAAGTCTGGGACTTCTCTTCACCAAAAATGGTTTCAAAATCTCTAGGGTAATTTCGTATATATTCTTCCAATAGAGGTTCCAATGTGTTTTGTCCCAAATTAAATTGTAAAATTCCAAATGAGATTCCTTGACCATCAAAATTGCCAGCTACTGTTGAATATGCCTGCTCACCTTCAAAAAAACCAGTGTTGAGTAACAAGTCCTCTCTAAGGTTATTAGGAAGAGACTCGGCATCTAACATTTGAGCAGATGTGGATATTGGAAATAATAGTAACAGTAATAAACATATGTATACTTTTCTTTTCATAAGAAATACCCTCCTATCTATTTTATTTCAAATTAATCACCCATCACTCCGTGTATTGGTTGTGGTCCTAGTTCTGGTTCCTCAGTACTTGGAGGTCCTTGCACTATGGGAGTGACTGAAAAGTTTTTTTCATCATGGAAACGCAAATTATGAAATGGGTGAGTATACTTTCCATTACCAATCTCCTTTGGACTAACCGTTTTAATCTTTGTAAAAATTTTTGTAGCTTTAGGGTCAACTTTTAAAGAGTAAATTGTATTTTTTGTTTTTCGATGACCTACTTGTTGTGAAGTTACTATTGCCAACTTTTTTTTCTTTGGTGACATAACAGATTCTTGGTAAGTCGCTCTCTTTTCCAGTAAAACCCCTCCCCATTTTCCTGTCCCAGATTTCTTTTGGAGTGCGCTAAGATTACAAGATTTGATTCCACAAGCATAACCGATGATTAGGGTATCTTGATTACTATTCTCCGGTACCCATGCCCGTAAGTTTTTCTTTTCTAATTCTTGCAATTTCGGAGACAATTCAGCGAGATACTCTTTAAAGCCAGGAATGTCAGCCACATTAATATTGTGTATCACTCCTTCAGCTTTTACTTGTATTTGAGTTGAATCTTTGTCCAAGGCAAACGCTGGGAAAGAATGGTAACTCATTATAAAAAAAAAGACAAAAGTTAATAATAGAACATGTTTTAACATTTAATTCTCCTCCTATAAAAGTAGTCTAATTAATACAACAAGTATTTTTAGCAAAGATACTAAAAATATTCTTATAAAAAACACAGGGCAAAAAAAGAAAGGACTTTTCATTTTAGAAATTTGATTAAAAATTAGCACTCTCTTGTTTCTATTACTTCGGATTCTTGTGTTAGATAATTCAAAAGGTATATTAATGCAATTGTAATTCTATTTACAGCATCATTTAACTGTGTTGTTTGGCACCTTCCCAATCGCTGACCACTTCTTACTATATGTGTTCACTGTATAATTCAACATCTTCTTTAAGTAATTTTTCAAGAAAGAAAACGGGAAATTTTATATCGTAGGAAAAAAATCATTTTCTTTGGATTAACATAACTTTTGGTTTTTTAATTTCAAAATTCTTTATGCTAAAGAAAGGATTTATTCTTTAATTAAACATTGTGTTTTCTTTATAGAAATAGACTGCCAAATGTAGCCTTTAGAATGCCAAATAACCTTCCGTTAATCTAATATCGGAAGGTTTTGTGTTATTAGTTAAATTTAGTAGAGAACTATATCCTGGAAAGTTGTTCTATTAAAATAAATGGTTTGCTAAGAGGCTAATGTCCGCAAAAGATTGATTTTTAACGCGCCAGTGAATAATAGGTGTTATACGCCCCGATGGAATCCAAAAGTGTAGTGGAGCATTCAATATTAAAGGAGATGCTAATTTAATGCCTATCCATAATAATATGTATTTTTTCAATCTATTTCGGTTGATTGTCTAATAATTAAATTATGATATTTGATAATTCTATACATAATTTTTACGGATTCAATTGAAGCCATTGCAGTGGACTATTTAGATAAATTGCTTTAATAAAATAACTTCAAGGGTACAAAGTTGAAAATGGCACTTTTTAGCCACTTGGCCATAAAAAAAGACCAGTATTCTCTGGCTGTTCTACAAAAGGAATTCGTTAGAAACCTTGGTATAACTGTGTTGGCGGGACTGCGTGGCTGTCTAACTCAACCTTTATAAGTGTTGATATGACTACGTTCGCCATATGTATCCTATTTTTAAGTGCAAAATAAATGCAAAATTATTTTTCGTTCATATTTCACTAAACATCTTCACTTCACAAGGGAGTTTCTCGCACATGTGTGCAAACTCCTTTTTTCGTTTATCGCCCATTGTGAAAACACAAAGCTTCGGCTGAACTCCGAATTGCTTTTTAATTTCAGGCCATAATTCCTTATACTTATTAACCTTTTTTCGATTGTCCTGCATCGCCCTAGTGTTGTCGATCTCAATTAAGTATACATAGCCGTCTCTAGTAAAGAGAGCATCAGGTATGATTTTCTTTTTGGTCGCTACTATTAGCCCTTTAACTTGTATTGCAAATCCGTATCCAGGCTCCTGTGACGTTTCGATAGCATATTCACGTTTCCAGTCTGCTGGACAATTATAGTAAATATAAGCCTGGTTAGTCAGCAGCATGTGGTCAAACAAAATAGATTTCTTTACTTCTTTTTCAGAACCGATCAGCTGGCGACCTTCTTTGTTAAGGTAAACGATTTTTTGCTGAGACCTAGATACATTAAGATACGGTTCCAATTGACCTACAACCCTGCAAGTATGTCGGTAAGTGCCGATCCGTAATATCTCATGCAGCTGCTTAACACTTACTACCCCAAGCTGATCAATTACTTGTAATATCTGTTCTGTCCTTTCCAAGTTCATTCAAATACCCTCCAATCGTCTTATCGCTAATATAAGGACACTGGATCTTGTGTTTTTCTGCTAATTTGTAAATGGCTCGCCCTGGAACTGGCTCCAATTCTTCTGCCCCTGTCTCACCTAAAATTACTCTGCTCCCTATGTTATCAGCGATTCTAAAAGCTAATCTAGCCACCATGTTCATCTTTACCTGTTGCGGTACTGCTTCAGCTGTAGGGTATTGGGTTGCATAAATAAGACGGTACCCTAATCCGCCCCCGATCCTGGCAATCTCACCAAGATAGACCTGGCATAGTTCTGCGTATTTTTTAAAATCCTTACTTACTAACTTAGGCGATAACTCCGCCCCTTCATCCACGATAATAAAGGTGCGCTCTTTTAATGGTGTATCGGTTATATTGCTCCAACCGTTTTTCCTGAATCGTTCTTCGTCTAATTTTATTAATTTGTAAACATGATCAAGAGCTTTTGCAGCTTCCAGTAAATCCGGGGCAACGGTTAATACTTGAGGAAGGTTTCTATATTTCCAAAACTCTAAACCGCCCTTAAGGTCCAAAATTATGAATCGTACTCGATCAGGATTGGTCATAAGAATTGATACAAAAGTGCTTTTTAAAAATACTGTCTTACCAAACCTGGTTGTTCCACCCACAAGCAAATGCGGATAGTGTTCAAAATTATGGTACATGACGTTGCGCTTTTTACCGATCGGTATGATCCAGGAGTGATGGTACAAGTGTTTATTAGTCAGCTCCCAGTTTGCCAAGCGTTTATTTGGTACAAGCGCTGCAGCTCCGAATAGGACAGGCGGTATAAACCATTCCAACATGTCAGTGCCTCCTTCTTTGTATTGGTCAGTCTCTTTGGCATTTTCTATCCTGGTCCTTGTCATGGTCACTTATTATTACATCAACCGTTCTAAAAGGTTTTTAAATGTCACTTCCCGAGAAACTAAGAATACTTATCGTATTCTTCCTTCCCCGCTGTCTACTCCGTATCCATCGGTGAAGGCTGCTCCACATTTTAAAAGAAAAGCTTACTTAAATGCTGCAATAGATAAAGTATCCCGCCAAATTTTGTTGTCTCTAAAGCTAGCTTTATAGCAGTCTCATTGATACTAATTCCTAAATGCTCCATGATAGTTACTAAACACAAACTACCGCCAGCTACTCCAATTGCCACCATACCAAAAGTAATCGGGTCCATTTATCTGCCCTCCTTTGTCACTGTCTGATACAGTGTATTAGGCACTTGCCTATATATTGCCTGTCCTTTAAATTTGATTTTGATTTTTCTCGAAATTAAATTTACAAAGGAATTTACAATGTTTGTTAGAATATACATATAGAGGTGTTTGCGGATGAAAAATCGAATTGGAGAATTAATTGATGCAGCTGGATATAAGAAAAAATACATAGCAAAAGAATTAGAAATCTCACCAACACAACTTTCAAATTGGATTAGTGGTCGCTCATCCCCTCCAATCGAAAAGGCTTTTAAATTAGCAAACATTTTGAATGTGAAAGTGGATGATATTTTTGAAGCGGAGGAAGAAAATTGAAAAGGGTTTTGTTTGTTTTATTAATTGCTGTATTGTTAAATGGGTGCGGTCAGAATGAAAACGGGAAGCCAGTCGAATCAAAAGAAGATAAAAAGGCAACTCAAACAGCTGCTAAACCGAAAGAGGAACCAAAAAAGGAATTAACGTTGGATGAAAAAGTAACGCAAGATATTAATAAGAAACTCGGTAAAGACACAAACATGAAGAAGAAGAGAATTGTGGAATTACAGGTAAATGATAATCTCGGCACAGATGAACCAAACGATAAAATTGTGCTGCTTACATTAGCAGGCGATGAAAACTTGTCTTCTAAAATGACTGTCAAAGGAATGCTAATGAAGAGTAGCGATGCTTTTAAGGAGATATTTAAAAATAAAGAGGTGTCAGAAGCAACTCTTTTTTGGAAATTTCCTTTAGTCGATACATATGGAAAAGAAACAGACGAAAATGTAATAAAGATACAGCTAAAAAAAGAAACATTTGATAAAATCGAATGGAAAAACTTCGACTATAATAATTTTGAAAAAATTGCTGACCAATATTGGATGCATCCAGCGTTGAAAAAAGAATTACAATAAATTTTGGAGAGTAAAAATCATGAACGCTGTAATAAACATACATTACTTAGGCACTGGAGGAAAGATGCTACAGAGTGGATCATTTCCATTGCGCGGTAGAAAACCAGAACAAATAGCTTTAGAATATTGGAAGCAGATTCAAAAAGAATCGTCTTACCATGCTAAGTTAGAAAAAGTCACTTCTGACGGAGAAGATATAACTGATTTGGTTAAGGATTTAGAAGAACAGGAATTAAGGAAAAAATTTGCTGAAAGTGAAGATTTACCTTTTTAGCATTTGAGTAGATTGGATTAATCGAGGTAAAGAGGAAATTAAAAAAGCATTTATAGCAATTTCAAAATACTTCCATGACACTCTTGTACAAACTCAGCGAGAAATGATTATTTTAGAAGCTGGTGATATTGCCTTAGTTATTTCCCAAACCCTACAGTACATGGTGAATGATGGAGATACCTTTAAGTTACGAAATCACTTTAATTTTAAGGTAAGAAATAATACAATAAATAGAAGATTAACAAACTTTAGGTGAACTTATGAATTGTTTATTTTGGAACGTTAATTTAGACAAACTAAATAGTTACATTGTGGATATAGTATTAGAAAATCAAATTGATATATTAGCATTGGCTGAATATGAAGATGATATGGATGATTTGAAAAGAATGTTTATTAGCAAAAAATATGATATTTATGAATTGGAAAATTTAGGAAGTAGAATTACAGTTTTAACAACATTTCCACCAGGTTCAATTGAAAGAATTGTAGATAAAAGACACTACCTTTTATTTAGAATTCAGCATTCAAATGTTGGAAAGATTATGTTTGGATTTACTCACATTTTCAGTAAATCCATGAAAGATGAAAATGATTATACTTCTAAAGTGGGAAGGATGATCAATATGATTGAGGCTAAGGAAAGTGAAAATAAATCAGACTATACTTTATTAGCTGGAGATTTTAATATGAATCCTTTTGAAAAAGGTATGCTACAAGGTGGGAGTTTTCACGCTTTCCCGACTGTTCATGAAGCAAAAAAAAATAAGCGTACAGTGGATGAAGAAGTATATAAGATGTTTTATAATCCAATGTGGAAATACTTTGGAGGAAATAATGGAGTTCCAGGTACATACTATACAACCCCAACGCATACATATGGACTATATTGGAATATATTTGACCAAGTTTTATATAGACCTTGTTTAATGGATGTTGTTGATAATATTGAAATTAAAACAAAGATTAAGGGTAAAGATTTAATTGAAGAAAATAAAATATTAGTAAGCGATCATTTACCCTTATATTTCAAATTAAAGGAGACATTATAAATGGGTAAAAACTTTTGGGGAGATTTATCTGAATTAGAAGAAAAACGAAATCCTTTAGACATTCTGAAAGAACAATCAGGTTATTTACTTAATGCAACTAATAATTTAATTTTTGCTGATTTAAAAAATAGAGAACCAATACCTCTTATAGGAGAACCAAATAAACAATTTGCTACAATATTTTCAATAAGAAGTAAGATGATGGAAAAGTATGTATTTGAATTATTTACCTTATTTTATAATATTACATTTTTCCCACTGATTGTTGAATTAGATGAAAATATCTCAGAGGCCCTAAATATTAGTACTACTCTATCGATTAATAATGAAGATGAGTTCCATCAATTATTAGAGGATGTTTTAGGAAACAGTTTTACAAAGAATGTAATTGCGTCCTTATATTCAATGTCTAAATAATATGTTTAACAAAATTTAAACTTTTGGTGTAGTAAAAAGTAGAGGGGATAAAACCCAAGAATTAGAATTAAAACAACGGCTAAAAGGTGCTTTAATTGAACAAGGAACCTGATCGCCACAATGAAGAAAACTCGCCAATATTACGGCGAGTTTCTGCGTTTTTAAATACCAATGGTTACGTCAAAAAGTTTGACATTTCAGCTTTTAATTTCAGAAAAGCACCTCAAAACGGAAACAATTATTATGAAAAAGGGTCCTTTTGTTCAGGCATTTTTGTTTAGGCTTTTTATTCACATAACTTTCACAAGGACTTCTCGAATAACTGGTGAATTTATCCAGTATCAGAAAGGTTGTGAACAAAATGAAAATGATTGAAGATTACTCATTCGAAGAAAACGGTATCTTTTATCGTGTTTACTATTTAGAAAATCAACGTGTAAAAGTTTTAGCTAAATCCGAAAACAGAGCGGTTATCGAAAAGGGAAAAAGTTTACAAGATGCTCAGTTAAAAGCGAAGAAAAGATTATTAAAAATGGGCTTTAATGGGAGGCAATCTTTCAATAGACAAGGAGAAGAAATAATGAATAAAGAAAAATTAATTGTTCATTTATTGGATATGTTTAATTATCATCAAGGTGAAGCAGATAAATTTAGAGATGGTAAAGTGGAAGAATCTCAAAAGCACTATGAAACAGTAGCAAATGTATATTATAAGATTCTTGAAGAAGTGAACAGTGGAAAATTTAATAAATAAAAGAATCGCTTTAAATTAAGGAGAGAAAAAAATGAATTTCGGTATTGGCAAAGTAAGCACATATATTATATTAGAAATAATTTTAAATGATTTAGATAGATATATAAATATTGATGAAAGAGATTATGATTTTACTCTAGAAGAAAATATACCTAATAATACTGAATTGTTATATAGTTGGTTGATTAATTTTGACGAATATCCAAAAGGATTTTCTGTTGAGGAGCAAAAATTTATAGAGCAAGAAATTGGTGAGTATCTTGGTGGTCGTATGTCTATTTGGTTTGACGATGAAGAAGAAATCAAAGAAATTAAGCTAAAATTCTTTAAGTATTTTGGTGTAAATAATGGATTCTTTAAATTAATTGTCCGTATTTATGATGAAATGTTACAAGATGATAATCTTGTATAAAAATGAAAGAAATCTAGTGAATTTAAAAATTTAGAGAAAGATGGATTTATTTAAATTCTATTAGGAGATTAATCATGTATCTAGGTTATGGACATTGGACTCATGATGATTTTAATACGCTTGTGTTATTTGTAATTGTTATTATTCCTCTATTAATATTCGGGAAGTTTTTACAAAAACATAGGGATATAGCAAAAGGAATAATGACACTAATTATAATTGTTATGATACTTTATGGCTTATTTATAAAACACTGAATATTAATTAAATGAAAGATTAAGCCCCTCTGATTGAGAAGGGGCTTATATTATTACTGAATTTGATACCAATAACCATTTGATTTAAGGAAATTTTCCATAGTTCTGGATGCTTCTGAACCTTCCGCAAATCCACCAATCTTAAACATTAAAGTACCATCATCTTTTCTGGTTGGATCAAACCACCAACCCCAAGAACAACACAAATCAAGAACTTTAACTAAGTCATTACCAGCATAGCCGCCTGTGTAAAAAAAGATATTTCTTGATTTTTTCTTTAGTCCGTACACACTTACGATAGATTCCACATTAGATGAAGCACAAAGTCTCCTGAATTCATCAGATTTAAGCTTTTCAGCTTCAGCTCTGTTTGACATAAAGGCGTGTTCTACAAGTACAGCTGTCATGGTGGTTTCTCGTAAAACGTGGAAATCTGCCGTTTTCACACCTCTATCCCTTAATCCAGTTGCTTTGACAAGATTAGCTTGTACCACTCTTGCTAGTTTAAGAGACAATTCGTTGTTTCTGATCCAGACGTAAGTTTCAACACCATTTGCAACGCTCCAAGTATCTCCATCAGCATTGGCATGGTTAGAGAAAAACAAGTCAACTTTTAATTGATTAGCTTTATCGGTACGGACTTGTAAAGGTACATCCGTTTTTCCTGTTGGATCATCTGCTCTATAAACCTGAACGTCCTCATAGTTTGATAGCATTTCCATCATGTATTTGACAACAGCAGCGTTAAAATCCCACTCGTACATGGATCCATCGGGTACACGTTTACCAGGTGTGACCCCGAAACCAGCGTGACCTGCATCAAGCATGATTTTCATTAATTATCCTCTCCTTTGTTATATTTTTTTATTTTTGCATTAATCTCAGACTCTAGTATTTTAAACAGCCACATCGGAAAATATTTGTCCCATCCAAGCACATAAAGATTCGCAGCAAATGATTGTAAGTTATGATAAATAAAAGCAAACGCTAAAACAGCAAAAACAAAAGCACCGGTACCTAACAACTGATCAAATATCCATCCAACAACCACGATAAGAAAGATAATCCCATCTCTGATTACAGCGTCAATTCCGATGTTACTTTGGTATTTGTCATTTTTCTTGGCCACTCTAACTCCCACAAGGTAATCAAGAAAAACGATGATCGCTAATGCTGAAGCAATATACACATGCATCAATATAAACCCTTTAGCCTGAAACACTGCATCAAAGAAAGCCCCAATCACACCGGTAATTGACCCTAACATAAGGCTTTTATTTGCTACCATTTTTTGAAAAACATCATTTACATTACTAAACATAACTCACTCTCCTGGAATCAAAATTAAAAGAGGAGCTATTAAGCCCCTCTTGATTACACATATTTTATTGAGTTAAATATCCCAATCCTTGATCTTCTAATATTTGCTTAACCTGTGGCTTTAATAACTCCGGTACATCTTTATATTGCTTATCTCCCTTGACGATATAAGTTGCATATAACATCGCTAATGCTGACATTTAAATTCCTCCTAATATTATTTCTGCTAATTCCATAATAGCCATTGAATTCATTTTGCTTTCTTCCGCCAAACTTTCTAGAGTAGGCGGATTTGGTTGTGGTATTTCTCCTCCCCCAATTTCCTCACCTTCTTTCAAGACAAGATCGGCTTTAAAACCGTTCAAAACTACTTTAAATTTCATAATATTTGATGCTGTTATCTCATCCCTTAAAAAGAAAAAATCATACTCCTTATCGGGTATGATTCTCTCTCCTGCTATAGCATTTGTGATATTTCCTTCCACATCTACATTTACATAAATAAACAAGTTATCACCCCTCCAACCATCTACTTAGCACCCTCACGTATGAACCGTATTTACCATCATCAGTCGATATTCTAAGGAATACGTTTTTCATTGCTCCTGTTGGTACGCCTAAATCAATTGTAGCTTCTAAATAATATTCATTGCTGAGTGTATAAGAATGGTGAAGATACCATAAAATCTTTCCGCTAGTATCATGTATCGACACTTGGCCACTACCTGCCTCCATAGCAACAGACATTCCAAATTTCAAGTATCTTGCGGCATGTCTAAACGTATAGTAATTGCATGTAGCCCAATCAGGACTTTTTGTCCCATACCAGTAACCAGACATAAAAGTGTTATACATGAAAGGAGGGTCATGTGTCATTACACCAAAGTCAAAGTTCGCCATTCCATTGTTAATTAAATGGAATCCATCAGGCCTCCTGATAGTTACCTTATTCGTATTTACGCCATTGCCGTCGATCGTAGTGTGTATTGCTCCAGTCGCGTCCTGTACGATCATCGACCCATTCCCGCTATTCGGACCACCTAATACTGCAGTCCCACCATACAATCGGTCAAAAAGCATAGTACCTGACGTTATCAGGTCCGCAACAAACCCCTCTGCAGTCATGGCAGTTCTGAATGTTTTCCCACCATCTAAACTTACTCCTATGCCTGCGCTATTCACCAATACAAGATAATTTGGGTTTTCCTTTGATCTCAGTATAAAGCCATTATTAAACTCTACTTCAGTTTGGGCACTCTGCAATGCCTCTGTTGCTCTCTTAACCGCATCATCAAGCACCCTGTAAGGTAACTTTCTATTACCTTCTATGATTTCAGTTACAGTTTTCTGGGTACGGCTAAACTCTACGAATTGGTCAGTCATATTGTTACGAAAGTTGGCAAGTGTAACATCAGTTTTTACCGGATAATCACTAAACTCCGAAAATGCCTCTGTGATGTCAATGATCCGCGTTTCTAAATCAAGATTCATAGGCTCATAGATTAAGAAAACATCGTCACCCTCACCAGGGACATCATAAGGAAAACCAACCATTCTAAGGTCGGCAAAATCAAGGGTAATCGAGACTTCTGGAGTGTCTATTAATTCCGCTACTAAGCGCTCATTTAAACCTTCAAGCGTTGTATAACGCTCATCATAAACGGGCTTGGCATGTCTAATGCCGAATATAGCAGCGTTTGGACTGGTGTATTCAGACTTGACAACATAACTACCGTCCTCGTTTTGTTTCCCAAAACCTTTTATATAAGTAGATAGGTTATTGGTATCTACAGATCGATTAATTGTCTTAACATTGTAGCTGTAACGAAATTGGAAGTCTGTTGCGTTGCCGATTTTTCTTTTTAATGTTAAAAAAGTACCGTTAATCGTAAACTCAGCACCGTACCTTTTTAAAACTTTTTGAAATAAAGAAAGCCGATTGTCATTTCCAAAGTTCTCAAAACTCTCAGCGTAAAAAGTATCTAAAACAGCCCATGTATATCCTGTACCAGCAAATACAAATTGGAGTGCCGCATCAAATGTCATAGATCCGTTATGTGTATCATATTGATGCTCATCAATTAAATCAAAAAAAGTGTGGATGGCTACGACTTCTTTGTGAAAAGTTTGACCCTTGTTCTTCTCATTCATTTGTTTGATTCGATATGTTTCGCCTTTAAATTCAATAATTGATTCCTCTTGGACCATATCAAATGAATGTGCATTTTGCTCTGTCGGGAAAATTAAAAATGCCAGGGTTTTTTCACCGCTGACACTCCTAAATCGTTTCAATCCTTTATAGCCTATTAGGGCTTCCGTATTTCCTACGATATCTGTAATAATGAGCAAGTTTTCACCGCCTTTCTTTCAAATAAAAAAGAGCTCATTTTTTTGAGCTCTTACTTCGTCTTATGGTCCAATTCTACATTAAATCTATTTCATTTGTATCAATATCAATCAATTCTTCCCTTACGTCTAATATCTTAGCTATTCGTTCAATTAGATCTCTATCAGGGGTTACTAACTGTCCTTCTAACCCAGACTGCTTAACCAGTTTTTCTACTCTTTCTTTTTCTGCTACATCTTTAATTTTCACATCAATGTTAGAAATCATAAAATAATCATCTTCATAAGAATGGTCAATAATAATTTCAATCATTTGATATACCTCCTTTTATATATATATAAGTATACCAAAGTTATCCTATATGCATCTTATAGTCCAAAGGCGTTAAGATGTGGTCGTGACAGTAACCGGAACACCAAATGACTTTCCGGCTGCATTTTTTGAATAAATATAGAACTTATAAGATGTATTAGCAGTCAATCCCGTAACATTGTACGTAGGTGATGTTACATTCCCTAGTAGTGTTGAACCATTGTAAACATCATAACTAGTTGCCCCTGTTGACGCATCCCATTTTAACGTTAAAGTTGTTGATCCAATACCATTAGCCAATGGATTTGCTACTTCTTTCGGAGAGGTACTTAATGTGCCATTTGCTCCACTTCCTGATCCTGCAGATGAGCCTTTACTATTCTTTGCTATAACTTTGAAATTGTAATTCGTTGATGGTTTTAATCCACGAACATAAAATATACTTTCTGTGGTGCTTCCTATTTTTGCCCCATCTTGGTATACATCATAGGAACCTGCATTTGCTGATTTTGTCCAGTTTAATGTTAATCCTGTTGCTTGTACTTTTGTAGAATTTAAACCAGTAACATCAATTGGTATCACTGCATCAGTATGGGTTATTGTTGCATTGCTAAAATCAGCATCTATTTCATATGATCCAAAGAAGAAATAATGTGATCCCCTGTGTGTTACATCATTAGCTGTAGTTTCGTATGTTGGAGTTGTGTCTAATCGTCTTGCATAAATGGCAGTTGGTGTGACTTCTATCTCGATTGTTGCTTTCTGACCTGCAACCATTTGAGGCGTTGAAACACTTCCCAATACGGTTGTAGAAGTACCATTTTTCAACCAAAGCATCAATTGACCATTCCAACGTAATGCACACTGATAACCAAATGATGTTGGATTTACATTGTTAAAATTATCAATAGGAGATTCAAATACGATAGTTCCCCATGCGCCTGTATCGCTCGGTGGAGCTGCTGGATAGGTCAGGTCAAATTTAATTTTGTAGTTACCTGCTTGAACTGGACTTCCCCAACCTTGATGAACAAACATTGTTCCTAGATAGTCAACAGTCCGTAAACCCCACTTATTCCCGCCTGAAAATTTCCCACGATAATACGGGACAGTAGGAGATTTATCATAATAGAACGGAATCATGCCGTGATACCATCTTTGAGTATCAAATGTGTCTTTTAATTTTACATGAGAATCGTTTCCACTCAAATAAACAGGCTCGTCAGAAAAAGTAAAATCAACACCTCGATCTAACCAACCTTTCCATGCTTGTCGGTCAGTTTGTGATTTAGGTAGATTTCCATTCAGTGTAAATGTAGCAACTCCAAAGCCCATTGATTTCATTTGACCAATTAATTCATCAGTTAATTGATTCGTATTATATCCAGTATACTTAACACCTATTGATTTTAAATAATTAAGATCAAGTGTGCCTGGATCACAACCAACCATTGTCATCTTAGCACCTTTTTGTATTGCATATTCCATTGCAGTAGGAACCATCGTTTGCCAAACAATATTGTCTTGTAATTGGTATTTGTTTGCTAATGCTAAAATATTGTCAACATCTGAATTAGATTTGATTTCTATAACGTACAAAATTGACGCATTAAATGTTTTAAAAACATCTTCTAAAGTAGACATATTTACAACTGGATAGCCAGGCGCTGTTGGAAAGAATTTATTATTATCAAATATTAATTGTCTAAATGTAGTCTCATTAAAACTTGTAACTGGTCCAGAACCAGTTGTTACCACATCAACAGTATTGTCATGAATACATGCCACAGTTCCATCACCGAGTATTTGGACATCCTGTTCAATATACTTACATCCATCATTGAATACATTCTGATAAGCATATAATGTGTGCTCAGGATAGATTCTTTCTCCGCCACCATGAGCAACAACAAATGGTAATTTCATATCAGCAATAGTGATGTTTCCTGTCGTTCTTGCCGTAACAGTTACCCCTGCGGATTCTCCACTTGCATTTATTGCCTTTACTTTAAATGTGTATTGAATACCGGATGACAAACCTGTTACGTTATATGAAGTTTGTGTTGTATTTCCAATTTTAACTCCATCTTTATAAATGTCATAACTTGTCCCATTAGATGCAGTCCAATTAAGGGTTAAACTAGTTTGTGTTATATTTGTGACGTTTAAATTTGTTACATCATTCGGTAGGCCAATCGAAGAGGTTGTCGCATTGACCGTCACGGCTGATGAACGGTTTGAAGATGCGTCAAGGGCAACCACACGCACAATATAAGCTTTGCTTGGATTCAATCCATTTACCGTGTAAGAAGTGGAACCAGGATTGACTGCCGAGCTTGCCACCGTATAAGTCGAACCTCCATCGGATGAATAAGCCACTTCATAGTTTGCTACCGCTGTTCCACCGCTCGGCGCTGTCCACGTAACCGAAATGGAGTTAGATGTGACCGTTCCGACTTGTAAATTAGTAACAGGATTAGGTGCTGCCTGCGATGACCCTAGCGTAGTGGTACTAATCGAAGCTCCCGAACCCGTTCCCGGTGCCGATCCAACGCTATTTTTTGCTACGACTTTAAACGTGTATAGTGTATTTGATGTTAAAGATGTCACGTTGAAAGTCGGCGCTGACACATTGGTTAAAAGAACTCCATTTTTGTAAATATCATATGAAGTAGCCCCCATGCTTGCTGACCAAGTAAGGGTTAAGGTAGTAAAAGAAAGGTTGCTAACCGCTAAACCTGTTACGTCCGCTGGCACAACTGGCACGACATTTCCACCTTGTTCAAGTGCAGTTAATCGCTTCATAATATCTGTAATATCCTTATCAATATCATCAAAATTTGCGTTTAAATCGTTACGGAATATGCGGTCAAATAATGATCCAAATACTCTATATTTCCCCATTAATGCACCGCTCCTACCTTATACATAATAAAAGCGAAAGTCGAATGAGATTTCGAAGCTCCCGCTTGTTCCGGTTAATTGAAAATCGTTATTTCCTGTAGCCAGCGTTATTAATTTGTGGTTTGTATCTCTGAAAATACTCAATCCATTTTTTGTTGAACGAATTCCGTCTAGTTTGATTACGTCACTTGGATTTGATGATCCCGTATAAGTCCACGTATCTCCTGTTGTTTTATTTTTAATTTGTAGATTAGTAGATGCACCCTTAAAGGTAATAACTACTGGGCGCTTTCGTGGATTAATAGCAATTTCACCTGCATTGAATATGGAAAATGAATTGGTTGAATGAATGTATTTATTATTATCATCTGTTAGCCCTTGGCCAATCTGCCATTTTTCAACGTCAAATGTTTTTGGGTCGAGTGAAGATCCGATTGATTCAGCATATACACCAAAAGCAATGAATTCTAAACCAAATCCTCCAACTGTAGGAGTGAGATACTCAGGCTTAAAAGTCGTTGAGTTTCTTGCTTTCCATCGTTTACCTGGCAAACGTGTATCAATAATGTATAAATCCTTTTTAGGATTGAAAAACTTAAAAATTTCATCCCTTAAAAGCTGATAATCAATATGATCTTTTGCATTAAATAAAAACTCAACATATAGTTTTCTAGCATTTATTGTTGTTCCAAGAAGGATTGAACCATCAACATTTTCTATTTCTTCACTTGAAAATCGGGGTGAAAGTGATTCTGGGATAAAACTGTAGCAAGTTAAACCGTATTGTCCATAATCAATTTTATTTCCAGAATCATCGTAAACAAAGATCATCTCCTCACCCCATTTAAACGTAAATTCTGATTAAATTTTGCAGCTTGCATATTATCTATGTGATTAAACTGCACTTCTGCAATTTGTTGGCCGTCCATTATAACCGGTGCAGGATTGATTGTTATTGAAAATGGAGAAGCATCTACAAGAGGTCCTTTATCATTTCCTCTACCACCAATATTTAAACCTGTATTAATTTGTGGAAAATCTGGTATAGCAGCATTTGCTAGATTACTAGCCGCGCCCATTATATCGGAAACTGAGTTGTCCATCCCTATTACCATACCGTCTCCGAAAAACTCCATTAACTGGATTGCCAGACGTGAAGGAGAATGGATACCAAGGGCGTTTTTAATTGAATTTCCAATGCCATTAGCGATGGATTTAGCCTTTTCCCACACAGCTGATGTCATCGAACCTAATCCATTTATTAGACCTTGTATGATGTTTTTTCCTATCTGGAATAGGTCAATTCCACGGAAAAAGCCCATTACTCCGCCCCAAATATTTTCTATGGTGCCTCTTACTGATCCAAAAATAGAGCTGATACCGTTTAGCATACCTCTGAACGCAGCTGTTACACCGTTCCATATCATAGATGCTCCATTAGTTAAGAAGCTAACTATAAAGTCCCAAATAGCTGTTATTCCGGCTTTTAAAGAGTTTAGAATTGACAATAAAACACCTTTAAATGCCTCCCAACTTGATGCTCCACGGGCTCTGAATAAATCAAATAGTGTAATTACCGAGTCTACCAGGTTTCGGAAGAAATTAACTACTCCGTCTACAAAACCTTTTGCAAGATTTTGCCCGATTGTTGAAAAGTTGCTAAAGAAATTTACTATTCCATCCGCCATACCTTTTACAAGGCCCAATCCAGATTTCACTAAATCAAATAATAAATTCTTAAGACCTCCAACAAATGAGAGTGTCATCATGCCGATAATAAAGTCTATTGCTCCAAAAAATATCTGCTTAATGCCCTCCCACATTTTACCGAAATCGCCTGTAAATAAGCCAGCAAACACTTTCATCAAGCCCATGATGATTTCTAAAGCACCACCGATTACCTGTTTAATGGCTGTCCAAACCATTTCGATGATGAATTTAATCGCGGGCATAACGAAGTTTACGACAGCCATTATGCCGTTAAAAACATTCTCTACAGCTTGCAAAAATAGAGTTCCGTTTTCATCCCAAAATTGCTTTATTTGAGCAATTTTTTCACCTATGAAACTAGCAATGATTCCGAAAGCTTGTACTGCAACATTTTTAATATTATTAAAGATAGTGGTCACTGAATTTCGGAATGTTTCACTGTTATTCCAAAGGGCGATTAATGCGGCTCCTAATGCTACAATTGCAGCTATTGTTAAGCCAATTGGTCCCGTGATTATAGCCATAATTCCACCTGCTGCAGCTATAGAAGCGCTAAGTGATGCAAATGCTGTTGCGATTGTACCAACGCTCGATATAACACCACCAACAACAATTAGTACTATGCCAAACGCTGTAGCAAGCCCCGTGATTGCGGCAGATACCAATAGTACTTTGGCAATTAAATCAGCCATTTCTGGTGATAGATTATTAAACCAATTCACCATTTTTTGAATGGCTCCGACCACTTTATCAATTATCGGTAAAAATGATTTTCCGATGGCTATAGCTGCGGTTTCGATTGTTCCTTTTAGGATTTCAATTCGTCCTTTAACATTATCAAGTTTTGTTGCTGCTACATCATCTGCTGAAATCTTATTCATAGCATCAGCCATGCTAGTGATACCGTTAGCGCCTTCTTTAAATAAGATATTTGCTGCCCTGATTGCATCTGTCCCAAACATTGTATTTAAGTAATTTTGACGTTGTTCATCATTAAGCCCTGCCATGGATGTTTTAAGTATTTCGGCAATCTGAGCCATTGATTTTAACGATCCAGATTCATCATAAAAAGCACTGGACATAAGACCCGATGCATTTAAGTTTTCTTTATATCGTTCCTTAAGATCCTTTTTACTTGCTGCAGATCCTAACTCTTCCTTAGTTAATTTTTCCAACCCTTTTTGAATATCTTCAACGCTTCTTGATGCTGGCGTTATACCTTTATCAACTAAGTATTTATAACCAGCTGACGTATTGTATGTGGACAATCCCAATTGTTCAAATGCTGCTGCCGCTTCCTTCGTTGTCGGAGATAATCTCAACAGCATGGTTTTTAAAGATGTTCCTGCATCCGATCCTTTTAAACCGTTCTGAGCAAAAGTAGCTAATGCCGTGGTTGTATCCTCAAATGATAATCCCACACCGCTTGCAACAGCAGAAACCATCGCTAAACTGAATTTCATTTCAGATACAGATGTTGCTGATGCATTAGCTGCACCAGCCAGCAAATCCGCCGCTCTTGAGACAGATATATTGTCATTTTTAAATGCATTCAATGCAGTTGACGCAATTTCAGCTGCGTCTGCTAGTTCAAGTTCACCAGCAACAGCCAATGATAATGTACCCTTAAGACCACCATTGATGATATCGTCAAGGCTTACACCAGCTTTAATTAACTCCTCAATACCCTGTGCAGCCTCAAGTGAGGAGTATTTCGTTTCTGCTCCCATTTTTAAGGCCAATTCCTCAAGTGCTCTACTGAATTTCATTACTTCATCTGGTGACATTACAGATTTAACGGAAGACATTTGAGACTCAAAATCCATAGCCTTTTTTGCAGTAAATCCAATAGCTCCACCTAATGCAGCAAAAGCTGGCCCGGCAATTTTAGTAATTGATTCACCGGCTTTTGAAAGGTTGCCTCCTATGTTTTCCATATTGCGTCCAAAATCACGTAATTGTCTTTGTGCATCTGTAAAAGTATCTGATAAACCGTTCATATTACCTAAAATCCCAACGGTCAAGTTTCCTAACAGGCTCATGCTCTACCTCCCTTCTCGGGACGCTTGATTTTATCGCCATACTGTTTATAAAAAGCCTCTTTGTCAGGCGTGTTGTTTTAGTCTTTTTTTTGCGTTTTTTGTTTGTCCTCAACGCCAAATAAGCCGACCGCAATACGGTTGACCAAAATGTTTGATTCTATTTCTTTTTGTTCAAGACCGTAATCGTAATACATAAAAATTTGATCTAAACTCATACGGTCCAACATGTATTCTGGTGTTGCCCATGCAAACATGCTTCCTACTCTAGCAAAAATACGCCCAAGCTCTATTGGCTTGGGCTTTCCTCGTTTTTTCCGTTTCCTTTGGCCCTGTCCTGAATCGGTTTTAAGATAAACTCAATCATTGATAACAATTGATCTAGACTTGTATGATCAATTAGCCAGTCACTGTTAATGTCAGGCTGTGACGGCTTACAGATTTTCACAATCATATCTAGAAGTAGTGGGAAACTTTCATTTGATCCTGATTTTAAGACATCTGACTTCTCAGCGATTTCTAAAGTAACACGAGAGGGAATTTTGGAAACATCAATTTCTTTCCCCGCCAGTCGAATAATACGCTGTTCAGGAATCAATTTATCTAAGTCAAGAATTTCTTGAGCCATTATTTTTCACCCTTTCATAAATAAAAAAGCACTTCCATGAAAAGAAGTGCTTAAACGATTGGTACAACGCCTTGCTCGTCATAGATTTCAAATAGCTGTTCGCCGACAACTTTTGATGTATCTGGTGTACCTGTCATTTCGATAGGTGTCATTGCAGGATCTTCTGCGTCAGCTTCCGGAAATTTAATACTTAAACCTGCTGCTGAGTTTGCTTTGAAAATTGTAATACGGAATTCTTCGCCAGCTTCATTTAAGTTAGTGATTCTAGCAACTCGAGGCTTAAATGTGCTAAGTCCACCTGTTAATAACTTAACTGCTGCTTTTTTGCCTTCTGCGGCCGGTACTGCTTCTAACTTATCAATACCACCTCTGATAAGTGCTAATGTTTTCAGATTGATTTCCATTAAATCACCAGATATCTTTGCTTGGTGTTCGGCGAT
This sequence comes from Neobacillus massiliamazoniensis, assembly GCF_001048695.1. GTDB lineage: Bacteria > Bacillota > Bacilli > Bacillales > Cytobacillaceae > Neobacillus > Neobacillus massiliamazoniensis. Next base: position 185,832 of record NZ_CVRB01000001.1, read on the forward strand.
TCCCGCAACAATGATGCCAGCATTGTCTGATTTAACCTGCATCTCTTTCCACGACTCTTCAAATTGTACGCCGCGCATAGCTCCGAGATCGACTAATTTATCTATGCTTTCACCGACTTCAAATTTTGCAGAACCGAAACGAATCGTGTTTCTTTGTTGCACGGACGTCATGTTTCTACTCATTTAATTCACTCCCAATAAATAATTTTTATATCAATTATAGCGTTGTGAAGTTTTGTATCATTTTCATATAATTCGTATTTACCTGCGACAACACCTTGAATCACTCGTGTGTTACCCATCATACCCCTGAATCTTTTTAAAGCATTTTCAATTTCTTTTCTGACTTGCTTTGCCTCTATATATTTAGGAGAAAAACAAGAGAATTGAAAACGAGGGAATGATACATCTATATCATGATGTCCAGGTGCCGAAACTTCGTTATACGCAACCGCTGGCTTTGTGCCATTCTCCGGAAGGACACCTGGATAAATTCTTCCTGCAATTAAATCATTTAATGGCTGATAGGTTTTAAGATAATTAACTAAATCTGTCTCTAGCAAGCTATCACCTTCCTTGCCTTTCAATAGCTGCTCTTAAGCCTTCTATAAGCCGTGTTCTTATTTTCGACTTACTCTTATCGAGAGATGGGCGCATAAACGGTCTAGGTGGTTGTCGTGACGTGCCAAGCTCGTAAAAAGTGATGTAGTATGGATCTGCTTTACCGGTACCGTTCCCGACAACGACATTAGCGTAATAACCTCTCTTGCCCTCTCCTATTTCGATTCGTAAAGTATTCCTTGACTTACTAGACTTAATGGGTACTCGTGCATCAGCTTCACGAAAAACGATTTCAGCGCACTCTGATATTAAATCATGAAGTTCCTTTTTTAATTCCTCATCTGCCCGCTGGAGAGCTCTGACTATATCATCAATACCTTCTACCCTGACGCGCATACGGTTATTTAATCGCATCTGTCTAGCCATTATTGCCGCTCCTTGCACATGATTTGAAGTTCTTTTTTAGCGTAGTCTTTATCGATCACATAAAGAAATTCAAATACTTTCCCTTCATAAACAGCTTTCATTGTGCGGTCAATCCCTGTTCTGTATCGGATAGTAATCCGTGTTGTAACCTCGGCATTCACTTGTTGGGCCGAAAACAATTCACGACCACGCAATTGAAAGATGTCTGCCCATGTTTCAGCTACAGGAATCCATTCATCTAACGGTTGCCCGGCTTCGTCCACATCTTTTTCAGGATCCGGAGGTCTTAGGATGCTGATACGATGTCTGAATAAACCAGAATTCAAATTCGGCTTATATTTAAATGGTTGCACCTGTATCAGCCTCCAGTGCTTTAGCAATTCCCAAACTATTGATTTGGCTTAAAAAATTATCGTTAAAATACTCTAAAGCATCGTTATAGACATACCTGGAACGCTCAAAAACGAGCTCTTTAAACTCTTCATCGGTGTTTATATCATAATCTCCACAAGCCTTCTTTAATGCCTTAATAGACGCAGAAAGGATGCGTCTTAGGTTTTCATCTTCATAATCACCTAAGTGCATCCTCTCTTTAAATTCTTTTAAGATTTCATCAGTGATGCTCATCTACATCACTCCTTGGCCTTCTTTTCTGCTTTCACTTCTTCGATGAATACGCATTTGTATTCAGGATGTGGTTTCGATAGTTCCTCGATACGCTTTTTAGTTGGCTTTGATCCTGTTTTCGGATACTCTTCACCAACTAGATAATGTGTGTTGTTATCATGCGTATCGATAAATTCATTTACTACCTTGTATGCCATTTACCGTTATTCTCCTTTCAAATTAAGGTGCTGGCACTCCTAATTGTAAATCGTAAACTTGGGATGCATACTTGTCTTTTGGTTTACCTGTAGCATATTGTTTAGCGATATAAAGAGTAGCATCTTCCATTGCTAAAGTTTGGTCAAACTTTTTGATTGGATCTGTACCACCCATAGCTGCGATGTATTCACCTTTGACAAAGAATAATATCTTGCCCTGTGGAACAAACACTGACTCACTTGTGATCGGATTAAATGGCAAGCTGGTCACATAAATTCCGGCAGCATTTTGAATTGTCGATTTCCCTTGAATATCGAATGTGTCAAACGGATTTGTCACCATAACTACTTTTCCTGCTATTGTTTTAGGTCTGTCGGCATCCTTTCCGTCCGCTTTCGTTTTCTTTGCAAGCAGTTTAACTATACCTGTTAATTCATTAATTGTTGTTTCTCCCGGCTTGAATGTTAATTTGCCGGCAGATGCTTTATCTGGATACACTCCGCCAACTACGTTACCGCTTGGATCTTTTAATAAACCGATAGGCTCATCTTTACCTGTACCAGCAACAAATCCGCGCTCTAATCCTACCGCCATTGCTTCGACCATCATAGTACGAACATATTGCTCAACCCACACAGGACCAAGCTTAAGCATGTCATTTGCTAATGGAATAAATGCTGTTAATTTTAGTTGAATGATAGATTCTTTACGGAACGTTGCATTAAGCTGTCCTTTGATGTCTCCAAACAATGGACCCCATACTGCTGCGCCACTTGGATCACCATAGATAAATTCTGTAACGGCTCCTAAGTTTTCCAGGCCGATATGTTGCAATAGTGGGTGTGCTGCCACAAGGTCATCGAAAACACGCTCTTGTGTCGTCTTTGGCAGCGTTTCTGTATCTTTAAAACCGCCAGTTTGAACAACAGCATTAAAGAATTTCATTTCTTCGCTAGTAAGGACATTGGAGCCTCGTGCTTGCATGATAGAACGGTCCAAGATAGATTCATTGACTTGATTCAGAATGTCAGCTTGTACATCATTTGCAAGCGCCTCAATCATAGCATTTAATGCAGCCGATTGTTCCTCAGGGGTTCCCTCCTGTGTAGCCTTCGCAAATGCTAATTTTTTCGATTCGAAATTGTTAAATTTAATCGTCATATTTATTTACCTCCTAAATTTAAAAAGAGCTTACTCAGATTCTGTTTAGGTTGAACAGGCTTCGGAGTTGGCTCTTTTGGTTTTAATTCGTTTTTAATTAATTCTTGAACAGTGGCTGTGAAATCATTTTTGAATTCGTCAAATGCTTGTTTCATAATCTGATTACTATCTAGTCCTGCAGTTGTTTGATTATTTTTCAGCAAACCATTTCGAATTCCATCAATTACTTTTTGCGGAATCATATTTTCAATTCCCACATTCGCAGACAATTTAATTTGCGTATCTTCAAACATGATCTCATCAATCAAACCTTTATCCAAAGCATCTTGAGGAGTCAACCAGGTTTCATTATCCATCAGTGTTAAAAGTTCTTCTTCGCTCATGCCACTTTTAATTCGATAAGCGTTAGCAATGGTTTTGTTTACAACTTTCAACATTTCGGAAGCCTTATCCATGCTTCGATAATCTCCCTGATTACGACTACTCGCATTATGGATCATCATTTGCGCGGTTGGAGACATTTTAACCTTTCCAGCCATGGCAATTACGCTTGCCGCTGATGCCGCTAATCCTACTATCTTACTTTCTACATTACCAGGATAATCTTTTAGGGTTGTGTAGATTTCTGATCCAGCCTGAACAGAACCGCCACCACTATTAATTATTACCTCTAGATCTGCACCTTTTGCATCTTCCAATGATTTCGAAATATCTTTAGGGCTTGTTGCATCCATTTCGAATAAATCATAAATCCACTTTTCGTCATCGGAAATAATAACCCCTTTAACATTTACCTTATGCTTCACGGTTTCTCACCTCCTTTAAGCGCTTCTTCTACCGTTTGGTAGTTTTTAGTGATAAAGTACTCGTCCATAAGTGGATTATCAACTCGATCAGCTCCCAATTCTTCGCGTAATTCGTTTCCGTTAAATATCCCAGCAGCACGTAATTTATCAACGGCAGTCGCAACATCAAAAATATTGTTGTAGGAAATACGCTTAATTTCCATCCGTTTTCCCTTTAAGAAATCGGCTTTATCTATGAATTTAGCATTGCCCTCGTCTCTAATCTTTTTCAAAAATGGATCAATGCAGAAATTCATATAATTCCTTGTTTGCTTTTCTACATCCGCCATTTCACCTTTTAACATCGCGATGGGAATACCAAGAGAATTTGCAACCTGGTACAAAAAGCCATCTGTTACTTTGTTTACTTCGTCCACTGGATGAGTTTGTTGTGGTTGTTTTGATTCCTCTAACTTAAAACCTTTTTGTTGCGGAACAATTGCAATAGACTTTTCAGCAAATGCTTTATAAATCTTATTGATGTAATTTTGTAGCTTGGCTTGGCTTTCTTCGCTTTTGTCGTGAATGGCTTCTATATCAACAAGACCACGAATCTGATTTTTCCTTTTCTGAAATTCTACAATTCTTCCAAATAGTTCTCCGTAATCTGTGTATAGCCCATCTAGTAGAGTAGTAAGTTTCTCGTTTGTATATTGCAAATAAATAACTTCGCTCATTTTATAAGTCCGGTTAAAAGTATAATTTTTAACCGTTACATCACTAAAGCTATCCTCAAATACTGCGTATTCTGTACGAGTAAAAGAGTCAGCAATTAACAGATCATCTGTATCTGTTTTTACAACAAGGACCTGATTTTCTTTTATCAACTTATGAACAAGCTGCTGCCAAAAAGTTGAGGCTGTTTGATTTTGATTTGGTCTGACGTTCAATCGGTAATACAATTCGTCTTTGATAATTTCTTTGCCGTTTTTTACACGAAAATCAGATTGGCTTATGGTCCTGGCGATCATATCCACACAAATTTGGATAGCAAGTTTTTTCATGTGGATTTTTTTCGAAGTATCCTCGATAAGATCAAAATCCATCAAGTACTCTAATTCTTTATTTCTGCTTTTAATAAGATCTAAAAATCCCAAATATCTCACCGCCTTTCATTAAAAATCAATGTCATCTAAGAAAAAGTCCACATCGTCCTGCAGAACATTATCGGCTTCGAATAAAGCGTGGATAAATGCCTGGAATCCGTCTGTTTTCCTGCGGAATTCATCTTTCTTGAGGTATTCTTTATTACCGTCTTTCTTTGTCTGGACGTATACGTTATTTGTGTACCACCGCATCAGTTGGTTATCGCCGAAAATAATTTTATGCTTAGCAAACATCGTCTCTACCCTTGGAGCTAAGAGTGAATGGATTGCCCTTGGGTTTCGAATGAAAACTAGTTCAAAGCCTTCTGCCTCTAATGCAGTTTTAACCAGGTCTAAACGGAATGTATCGGCAACAATCTTTGTTAGTCCGTATTGCTCCCTCATTTCTACAAACCAGTTAACAATATGCCTCACGTCAATTACCGGTTCATCAACAATGGTGAGAAGCCCGTCTTTTTCCCATTGCTTGATAGGCACTTTTAGCTTTACAGTGTCTAAGAAGCCTTTACGGACAAAGGAGTGGGTTTTCCAGATATACTCCTCGTCAACTTTAAAGAGCAATCCCACAGCTGCGAAGTCTTTAATACTTGCGAAGTCCAGCCCGCCAACGCAGGTCCGATGTTTTAAATCTGGCACCGGTCTGTCAGTTGCTAAGATATCGTCCCAGGTGGCCACCGATTTTGCCAGGTCTACTTCCGGCAGGTTCATACGTTTTGTTATAAACTCTTCGCGATTGCCTGGGTTATTCGCCAGCTGCTTAAACTGAGCAAGAACCTTTTTAAACAAACCTGCTGCATACGTACTTCGTGGTTCACTGAACATTGGATTGGCTTTTTCCCACATTTCTGGATTATCCATTTCCTTTGGATCATCGATTTTGCAGATAAAGGGGAATAACGGATCATCTAGGTCTTTTCCTTCCAGGATGTTCATTGCCCGTTCTTTCATTTTGTCTAAAAAGCCTTCACGAACATACCCTTCAGTACCAATAAAAAATTCCCTAGCATTCGGCACTTTACCAAGTCCACTAGAGAATACATTTACCACATCAAAGTTTTCGTATTGGTGTATTTCATCGTAAATCACACAACCATCTCGGAGACCGTCCTTGGTGCCCGCGTTAGATGTGTGATACTGTAAAATACTTTTCGTATCATTGCCAAGAATTTCAACCTTTGTACGATAAAACATCTTCTCCAAAACTTCTTTGCCTTCGATGGAATCATACACTTCTCGAAAAGATGTTTTTGCCTGAAGCTCGCTGTTGGCCACAATTGAAATATTGTATTTTGGAATGCCATGTAGCAGGCTGATAAAAAAATGACATAAGGTAGAAATAAGCCCATTCTTACCAGCACCCCTGGCCATTAGTATTAAAAACTGTTCATAAAAAACTGAGTTATCTTTCTTGTAAAAAAGAAAGACAAATGCTGTTACAAATTTTTGAAATGGTTCCATAATGAAATACCATTTCTCTGTAAACTTTATATAATTCTCATGCATTTTTTCGTCAAAATATAAATCGCCTCTGGAAAGAACATTCTTTTTAAGATACTTAATTAACAGAACCCGCTCTTTATTGAGTTTTATCTTTCCTGTTTCATAGAGCTGGATGTAATCATCCACATACTTGTTTGAAATCATATCAAGTCACTAGCGCCAGGCTTTTCCTTTTCCAGTGGCTCTTCTATCGGTGATGCTTTCAAACCGAGTGCGTCTAAGATTTTAATCATTCGATCATTTGTTTTATGCAAGTCGTTTATGGAGGGATTCGATTTTGGGCCGTGCATGCCGGAAACCTTAATCCCGATATCTTGGATGTCATCTATAAGCTCGCATTTTAAATCCCATAGTGAAAGATAGTCTTGCACCAGATCTTCAAAATGTTTTCCGACTATAGTTTTTTCTTTAAGCTGGGAAGTTAAATCTTTTTCAATTCTTTTTCTAAGAGTTTCACGCTTAACTTTGGCCATTTGATCTCCTCCCTCCTATTTGTAAATGATTTCCAATTAAATAGATTCATGAGAACAGCATCATGAATCTGGAAAAACGACCCCTCGACCGCTCCTTAATAGCGATAAAAAAGCTAAAAATATTGGGCGGGGGGTATTTCTTGTTTTTTCACCATTTTTCGTCATTCCATTTGTTTTCCTTTTTTGCAAATCGTTCGTGTTTCACGTTATGGTGCCAAACACAAAGGACTTGTAGGTTATCGAGCTCTAGTGCTAACTCTGGATGAGTCTCAATCTCCTTGATGTGATCCACATCGAGACGCTTGTGCTTATCTGGGTTATGATAATCCGTATAGACTCTTCCCTGGCGTTTGCATTCCTGGCATTCATAATTGTCGCGTTCTAATGCTTGCTGCCTTAAAGCCTGCCACTTATCTGATTTATAGAATTTTACTTTCTGTTCTTTTGTTTTGTACTCAGGCATCATAATTCCAAAACATCACCTTCTTTAATAAATTTTAAAAATAATACAGGTTTTTATTGTTATTTGTCGAATTTTAACATAATAGGAGGTGACACATATGGCCGATAATAATATTAAAGTTAGTCCAACCCCGATTCAACGTAATAAATTTGACGCTGCCATTGATTTATTGAATATCCATAGGAATACTTATGGATTTGATAGTCAAGAGGAAATCGAATCTTTATTCGCAAAATACTATGCTATTGCAGAGGTTTGTGAGCGTAAATCTGCTAAAGATCTTCAAGAACTTGTTTCAGAAGATATTCTTAATAAATTGGGCAGATTTTCAAATTCAAATAGTTGGTAGATTGGTTGTCTCCTCTGCTTTCACTAGCAGAAGAGACTTTTTCATTTCCTCTTTTAAGATAAAATAAAAAACACCCGAAATTATTCGGATGCTTAAATAAGTATTTAATTATCTTTGATATCCAACCGCGTTATTTTTTACAAAGATAATTAAATAACCTTTGTTATCAATGGCTCTATCCACTATGTCATTAATATTAACTAGTCCTTCATGTCCATAATTATTAGTACTGTGAGTTATGTACTTATTAACTACTAAAAGTTCTTGTCTATCCTCTCCATCTAACTCTTTAATCCACCCAGGTTGATCCACATTAATCATAATAATTTGTGAACCAAAATCTTTGATATGGTCCACATCGAGACGCTGTTTTGTTTTTACCTTACCGCTTTGCCGCTTGCATTCTTGGCATTCGTAGATATCACGTTCCAATGCCTGCTGCCTTAGTGATTGCCACTCGGAAGACTTATAGAATCGCATCTTTTGTTCATACGTTTTATACTCTGCCATTCAGCAGCAGCTCCTTACTCAGTTGCTTCTTGACACAAGAAGGGAACGGACAGAAAATCTTTGTACCACTCCGCTAATCAGCCCAGACACACGTCTTACATTTATTCATGACCGTTCCCCCAAACATATAAAAAAGCACCCTCGAAAGGATGCTTAGTATTGATTACTTTTCAACATAGTCTATTCCATTTGTCGTTGGTCTAAGATTACCTTGTCTATCTGCTGAAATAAAACCTTTTTCTATTAAATAGTTATAGGCTAAATCTTTTTCTCTATCTTCTACAAGTTCTTCTCTTGTAGTATGAAAAGATTTTCCACCGCTTTCAAAATAATGATTATATAATTCAATCATTAATTGGCTTCTTAGTTGCTTTCTTTCATTGATTTCTAATGGCATTCCGATCACCTCCTCTCGTCTACTTATTTCGACAAAAGGAGATAATTTCCTGCAATATTATCAAACAAAAAAGCACCCATATTCGGATGCTAAATGTCATCGTCTACTAGATCTAGTTTTTAACATATAGAAAGATCGCATTTGTTTATGAAGTTCATCTTTTCCTCTGCCTTTGATTACCTTTGTAACGAACTCACGATCAATGCCCAAGTTATTACTGACCTGCTGTATGCTATTAGTAATTGCATACTCTTTTATAATGCTCTTTTCTAATGTATCAGCATGATAGGACTCAACTAAATAAACATAATGCTGGAGCTTTTTAATCTCCTCTTTTGCTTTCTTTAATGTGATTGGTTTCATCGAATCTCCTCCCTTAAAGAAGGTATTCGACTAAACAAAAGAACAACCTGTTAATATTTGTTAATCTTTTGTGACAATAGAAAAAACACCCCGAAGAATGCCTTTTTTACAATTTTACTAGATTCACAATGATGAAGTGATCTCCAGGATCATTAAATATATTTTGATGTACTACTGATTCAACTTTAAAATTTTTTCCTCCAGGTACTGGATCTTCAATAATATCTCCAGTACCTGGAACTGATAATAAATTGTTGTAAATAAGATCTTGCTTTTTCCCGTTTTCAACATTTACTTACTTTCACCTTACAATTCTACAAAAGGAGATATTTTCCTTCGTTTTTTTAACAAAAAGCACCATTTAATTAGGCGCTTCAAATTTCTATTTCATATTATTTTTAATTGCCTCAATCTTCTCTTCCACAATCTTAATCAAATATTCGTTTACATAAATTTGCTTTCTTCTTTTTATATCTTCAATAAAAAAATGTCCTGCTCCAAGAAAATACATACATAAAAAATATAGTCCTAGTATTATCGTTCCAAATATCAGCCCTATAGCTTCAGCTACCCAATGATTCATTGATATTTTAATTTTAAGAAGTTGGGCTATTACTCCGGTGTTAAAAATATAAACAAGGATTGTAGTCAGTATCCCTAATGTTACACCTCTAAGTCCATTGTAAGAAATTTCTTTTTGATAGGCTTGTAAATGTATAAGTATATCGGAATATATTTTCCCTTTATCTACTTGTCTCTTACTAAAATGCTCTTCTAACACTTTTAATTCTTTATAAGCATGTTTCCTTAATTTTTCATATTTATATTGTTGATTCAATATTCTATCCTTAAACCTAATCTCTTTTGTATTTCTCATAATAATCACCCTTTTCAATATAAATGATTATTTTCCATATAACAACATAAAACTCATTTCCTCCTAATCACTCCATTTATCTTATAAATATTACGGTTCATTCTCATCAATTCCTCAATATCTTTCCTACTTATATACTGAGAGTCTTCATTTCCACCAACATTTTGCTTCACAGATTTAACAAAACCACCTGTATACTTAAGTGACTTTATTTTATTCAACTGTCTTTACTGTTTTTTAGATAAATGATCAGCGAGTTTCATAACATCTTAGGCAAAATAAAAAGCACCCTCGAAAGGATGCTTGCTATCAAATGGTTAAGCTATTCGATTATTTAAAGCCACACGCTTGCTAACGAAAGATTCTAAGGGTTTTAAGAAATTCATTAAAACGGATTCTGCAGAATCTTTTATTGACTCATTTTCACTATTCATTTTTCTCTTCATTTCAGTATTTTCAACTATTTTCATTTCATCTTTCTTTTGTCCACCATTTATAGTAATTAGGCAATTCATAATTTCACGATAGTTATAAAAAGTAAATCTAATAACATAAGTGAACAATTTTCCATCTGAAGAAATATTTTTCTTAACTTGTTTTTTCTGCTTTTCATTTAATTTATCGTTTTTATTTACCTGCTGTAAAAGCAATGTTCGATGCTTTTTAATGACCTTAAATAACATAAAAGGAACTAATATAATAAGTAGTCCACTTAATAAAAGCAATAAAGACAATTTTGTATCTTTATGTGTATACAACACTTTTGCTACTAGTGCAAACGCTGCTCCCAATACAATTGCACTAAACATTAAAGGCAAATGATTTAACAATAACATAAAAACACCTCCTAAGTATCCAATACCGTTCCTTTTGATGCAACTTTATTTCTAGATTTGTTTCGGAAAAAAATCAAAACTAGTTCAGCTGCTGAAAAGAAAAGAGTGAAAAAGGAGAAAGTTTGAATATATTTATCAACTGTAATACTAGGTACCCAATGTAATAATGTAAATTTTTCACTAGGTCCAATTTTACCAGCATGTAGGACAATAATGTCCATAACACCTAACCAGTCGATAAATGTAATTAATCCCAGTATTCCTATTCCAAAAGCGGCATAATATTTTTCAAAGCCTTCATTGGCCTTAAAAAGGTTAATAGCATCAATAAAAAGCATGGCATTGAATGCAAATCTTGCATTAAAAAACACTTTTTCAGCTGATGGTATTTCACTTAAATAAATTAAAGATACAAGTATAAAAATTAATCTCAATATAACCAGTGGCATTTTAATCTTCCTTTACCATAAAAGTACAAGTTTAATAGTAAATATTTTGTAATTAAAATGCAACAGTTTATTTGGTTACTGGATTATATGCTTCTTATTCCATTTTATTAACAGTCATTTTGAATACTTATACTGTTAATAACTACATTCTACAAAAAGGAAAATTCTCCTGCAAGAATTTTAAATTTTTTACTACATTCACTTCAGCAGATGGCAAGCCGTGTCGATCCACACCTTAGCAGCAAGGTCACTTAGCGAAAGGAGGGAAAGCTAAAACAGTTAAAATCATGATTAGCCAAGTTTTCTCCCGTAACCAGTTGTGGAGTATCAATAAATAAAAAAAGCGCCTTTCCTTTTAGGTAGACGCTAATACTGTCAATAAATAAATTTTCATACTACTAATATATCATGTCTAAAACAAAACATTCTGCTTTAATTCTGCCGTATTTCTGCCACTTTTTTGCCGATTTTTACATTTTAAGATATCCCCTAAAAATATCTTCAAGTCTATTTCTTCTATCCAATAATAAATCCTTTAAATAGTCAATAGTAATTATACTAACAATATTTCCATCTCCTGTATTATAATTCGGGGATAGATAATTAAAAGTCGATTGAATATATTGTCTCTCTTCAACCTGTAGTTCCCCATCTTCATCAAGAAAAGCTTCATATAACTTTCCTTCAATTATTACTAATGATTCAAATATTTCCATTAACCTCCCAGCAGCTTCAGTCTTATAGACACTTACCTCTTTAAAATGTTCAAGTGCTTTAACTGTTCCGGTTAATGCTTTATAAATATCATCTCTTGCTCCATTTCCGGAAAACCCTTCATAAAAATTCCTTCCAAGAGTTTCATTAACTTTTGGTCCATTGGAAAACAATACTTCGTTCAAACGGTATGTTTCAATGTTGAAACCAGAAGAAACATATTTTAATCGATAAAAATCTTCCAAGAGCCCCCTCTTTTCAGTTGTAAATATTACCCAAGGCTTCTTAACAGCCTTTTTTATCTCAATAATGAGTGAAAAAGCTATCTCCTGGAATTTCTCTTCATCAATTTCCTTGTATTGAAAGGTTCTTGCAATTAAATCTATCTCTCTACCCTTTTGGTCATCTCTATCAATATAATAGGAATTATGAATTACTCCCCATCCATTTCTTTTTAATGTATTTGAAATACTTAATTCAAGTGGAAATCCTGTATCTAACAAATCCTTTTTTAACTTTTCAATTAACTCTGATTTTGACATTGTTAATACTCCCTTATTTAAATATTTATATTTTTTAATTATCCATATCTTATATTGTGTGGAACTCGTCCAACTGCTGAAAGCCTTGATACACTTATTTTTGTGACACTTCAATAAAATGAGTTACACATTTCTATAATATGGATAACTGTCCTATAAAAGCAATAAAAAACTCACCTTCATTTGAAAGGTGAGCTATATTTTAAATTCTTTTATTGCTTTATTCATTGCATCCTGATCAATTCCAATGTATCTTAATGTGAATGCTGGATCTGAATGGTTTAGAATCTTTTGGAGAAGTGCTACGTCTCCAGTCTGTTTATACAAGTGATATCCGAATGTTTTTCTTAAAGTATGTGTTCCAATATCATCTAAGCTAACATGTTCAGCTGCTTTTCTTAATATCTTATATGCCATGCTTCTCCCAATGGGTTTATTAAGTCCCTCTCTGCTTTTAAATAAGTATTCATGGTCTTCTTTGCCTTCAATATATTTTTTGAATTCTCGCTGCAGTTGCGGTGTCATATCTATCCGCTTTTTCTTATTTGTTTTCATTTCAACGATATTAAAATATGGTTTCTTTGCATCAACTACCCTAAGTGGCAATATGTCAGATATTCTAAGACCAGAATTGATTCCGGTAACAAAGAGCATATAATTTCGTTCATTTTGTACTTTAAGATGACGTTTGATTTCAAATATCATGTCAGGGTCTCTTATTGGCTGCACGAAATTCATAGTTCAACCCTCACGATTTGTTTATTAAATTCATCATCAGTTACCGAGTACACCTCAACCTTAAGAGCAAAGGCTAATTTATAAAAAGCACGTGCTTTAAATCTATAAAATTTCCTTTCTGACATGCCCATTTCGTTATAAATCTCATAATCATATATTTCTTCATCACTTAAATATCTTTTAATGATCATTTCACGTTCTTTAAAATTAAGCTTATTAACTGCTTTTCTAACCCAGTTAATGTATTTCTCTCTTTCTCTTTCCTTGTCTACCTTTTCAATTGCTGTGTCCTCTGTCGAAGAGTGAAAACCATTGCCGAATGTAGGAGGAACTTCGAACGAGTAATTTGCAGTGACTTTGGGTATCTTTTCATCTGGAATAGAAAGTAAAAACAACTTATAATTTTCTAATGCTTTCTCTACAGCTTCTTTAGTCTTCTCTCTATCTAATTCAGGTAGCATAAATAATTGTTTCACTTTGAATCCTCCCTTATGATAAAATGTATTGTCATGAATTTTATCAGGCCGGGAGAATTCCTGGCTTTTATTTTTTTCTTGCTTGAGCAGCTTTCTTTCCTCGCCACTTATAATCAATATAGATATTATCGAATGCAGCACCTTGAGGTTTTTCCGTTGGCCTGATTGGATGCTTTTCGATGTATTCAAGCCGTTCCTCTACAGTCATGTACCAAACGTGTACTTTGCTCATGAACTCCACTCCTAAATCATTACTGACATTGGCTGTTTAGCCATAAAATAAATGCTGCAAGTAGTACTAGTCCGAATGGTTTTGCTAATTCAATTAATAGTTTCATGTTTATCCTTTCTTTGGTGCGTAATATCATCCTCTAAGCCGTTCCAATCGATTGGTTCGGTCTCAGCGTTACATATTGGACACTTGCAGAAGGTGATGACCACGACGTCTAGAAACGTGTGGCCACATTCTTCATTCGTGCATACATATTCAATCACCATTAAAATCACCTACAGGTACAAAGTGCGTACTAACTGATTTTCTTAAAACGGTTTTCTTGATACTCTATAAACCGTTTCATTTCCTCTTTGAAACGTTTCTTAATAAATTCCTCATGCCGTTTTGTTCTTACATTTCCGTAACGACCTTTTATATATCCGATGTCTGCATGGTCAATGCTGTTTGGAGGACTGCTCCACCAAGAAGTTGGGTTTTGCAATAATCTACCCTCCTAATCTTGTATAATTTGTTACATATATTTACAAAAGTTTAAAAGATTGCTAGTCTACATATTGGGGACCTTTCTTAGCCCTTTTCAGTCCCCAACTTGATATTATTGCTACCCCGGGAACGGTCTGGGAGGACTTCGCCCGGGGATTTTTTTATTTCCCAAACCTAATCAAAAACATTTCCCTGATTTTATCCGCCGTTTTCTCACCAATTCCGTGTATCTCCTCAACCCTATCCAACAAATCAATTAAACATTTAATATCGGATTCTCTTTGCTGTTTTGCTCCGATTTCAAAACCTCGGTTATATGCCCTCAATACTTCCTTATCTAAAGGATCAAAGGGAGAAGGCTTGACCTTCCCCTTTTTCAACTTTTTAAGCATGCTACTCATTAAGCACACCAGACTACACGAATAACTGCCGCCATGCCTTTTTAATCATATCCTTTTGTCGCTGCTTGATTACCTTCCGTAATCGGCGCTTTTGTTTTGTTTTATTAATAGCCAACATTTATCACTCCTCACTAACGTGATAAGCTTGTCCAATATTGCTGATAGTTGTTGCTTTTGTTGCTTCTCAACCTTCTTTTGCATGCGTTTATTCATCAATATCCGCCATTCTGCCGTTCGTGATTGACTGCATTTTTATCACAATAGGCTTGCTCAATCTGCTCGATAGTAAAACCAAAACAATTGATTCCTAAATTTAAAAACAGTATCCATGCTATCCGGAAGAAATAAGCATTTCTTTGGTATCCTGCAAACATGTCTTTATCTGAATATTTTTCCATATAAGCTTTGTTTAAAAAGTGAACCATTTCTAAAAACCATGCTGTTAAATTACCTTCAAAATAATCAGGATCAAGCTGTTCTTCAAAAATATTAAGTGCTTCTTCCCATCCTTTTTGAATGGCAAGTGATAAGAAAAAATGAACGCCATCGACGAATTCTTCTAAAACTAAATTTCGATAAATAGGCTCATCATCTAAAGTATAATCACATTGAACATTAGTTCTCGGCTCTTGATCTTTACTCCAATGCTTAAACCATCGTCCTTCATTGGCGAATTCACTTAGTTCAACAATCAAAGCTAAAATCGTATTCGGAAAAAGATCCTGACCTTCCAATCCTTTCGCTTTAATAATTCGAGCGTCTAGCACTTTCTGCATGGATAACATTTTTTTTAGATTCATAGTTTCCCTTCCTTTTGCATATGCTGAATTTTATTTTTCACCTGATCTCTTGTTTTACCGAGCATTTCCCCAATGAGCGAATAGGTTCCGTATTTAATCTTGCCGTTGTAATAAGCGTTTTTGTCCTTAAGATACTTTTTCACAAACTCCTCTTGATCTGTGGTCCATCCCCATTTGCTTGTTGGGAAAGCTAACTTTTGAGTAACTAGCCCTTGTTTCTCCAAAATCTCAAAGGCTAATTGTCGTGTATCACCGGCACATAATGTAAAATCCTCATCATCAGTTGTAAATGTGTAAAAATCCGTGCAAAGAGTAACGCATCCACAGATTTTCTTCTGTTTTTTCGGTGAAAGTTTAGTTAGATCGCCTTTTGTGATGTAAGGTATCACTTGACTACCCCCTTATGCCGATTTATCCACTTATGCGGTTTTGTTCCTCGCAATCCACCGTAACGATGTTGAATAAATCCCTCAAGATTACAATGCATTACCAGTAATCCGACCTCATATTTTTGGATATAAAGCTTTTCAGCGATCGCGCTTATAGGCTGTCCATCGTTCCACATACTGACGAATGTTTCAATTTCTTTAGGTGTGTAGTCCAACTTCGCATTTGGAAGGATAAAAATAAATTTTTCATGCTTTTGCCCCATGTTTCACACCTTTTTTCTTTTCATCTTCTTTAAGTTTTTCATTAAGTGCTTTCTCCCAGCACTCCTCACAGAAAAAATTTTGATATGGTGGAACGTAGCTTCCACATTCAACACACTTCTTTGTTCTGTTCATCCAACTCACTCCATTTTTTTGATTTAATGAGCCGTTCTCAGATGGGTTTTAACCGAGAGTTATATATTCGAAATACGACATTACCTATATTTGATAGAACCGTAAATATCAGCTACTAAAGGAATAAATCCTGCAAGTGTTGTCATTGCTAAGAAAGTATATTTGTTTTTGACAAATAGATTGTATTTATCGTCATCTTCATCTAATGACATATTTTTTCTTCGTTCTTCAATGTTTTCTTGTGTAAATTTCTTATCGATAAAGATAAATTTCAAACCAAAAATAAAACCTACTGAAAGCCAAATGATAAGGCATATTCCTAAATAATAAAGCAAAATTAAAAGCCTCCTTTATGCCGCATTTTGTGTATAATACTAATCATCTAAAGAAATCATCATTAACCGTTTTTTACCTTTACCACATCTTCTTTGATAAACCGGATAAGTCATATATTTTAGGAAATCAACTGTTTTATTTGTTTCTCTGCTAATCTCTCTAATCGTTCCTTCCGAGATAAATTGATCGCCCTTATACAATGCGTAAACTCGTTTATGCCAAGGAATTTTCAAATCACTCGCACCTCTTTTCCGAATAACAAGACCCACACAACCCCGGCACCGCAAATCCATTAGGTTTATGGCATTTAGGACACGTTTCAGAATAAGTTTGCCATTTCCTTGAGCACTTCGGACAATCAAGGTGAACCATTGAACCCTTATGCTTAATGATATGACCGACAGTTTTACATTTTGGGCAGTGTAGCACTGGTTTAACATTTGTCACGCTCATACGGTTACTTCTCCTTTCAACTGGGCTAGTTCTTGAGCCATTTTCAAATTTTCTTCCGCCATTTCATAAAACCTAGTTAAACGGCTATTCTGCTTCATTTCCTTAATTTGCAAAGTTTGTTTCTTAAGCCGTTCTAAAAGGATGGTTTCTTGCAGCTTATATTGTTCGACCATTTCCACTAAATCCTCAATGGTAACAATCTGTCTTTCGAAAGTGTAATCTTTACCAAGAAGTTGATTAACTTTTCGCAGCAACTGATCTTGATTTGCCATAAGTCGAACCACCTTTCTTTCTCATTTCCGCAATCCAATCTTTACGAGCCTTTTGCTGTTCTAGCCATAATTCCGTTTCCATCGGTCCACATTCCGGACAACAACTTGTCCGATAGCCAAAACTATTAATCTCGTGGACTTTACGAGTTCCGTTGCATATTTGGCACATATTACACCTCATTTAACCGTTTTCGTTTTGCGGTAATCATCGGTGAATAAATCTATAAATCTAGTTCCTTCGTACATTCGTGAAAAAGCCCTTTGCCCGACAACTTTACTCAAATTTTCCTCATCCAAATTGGTTGTCCAAACATTGGCTTGTCCTAACCTGGCATCGAGGATTTCTTTCCATGTTCTTACCGACCAATTAACATCATCAATTTTTGTAGTTTCGACACCTATATCATCAATGATGAGTAAATCCAGCTTTTTCATTTCTACGAAAATACGTTCAGATGATCCGGAATCAAAGGTTGCTTTAAATTTGTTAAATAAATCAACTGATGTAATAAACCCAACTTTGATACCTCTTGCCTTTAACGTCCTTGCAATCGCCTTTGAAATATGGGTCTTTCCTGTACCAGTAGACCCCATGATTAAAAGGTTTTTTTCGTCATTAAGCGAATTCTGACTAAAAGCTTGCGTGTAATTAATCGCCTTTTGCTTGGCTTCAGTTGTGCATTTACTTATTGAGTTATAATTCTTAAATCCGGCCGTCTCTTTTTCAGAAATGAAATACCAATTGGAGATAAGAGCATCAATACGTTTTTGGAACAATTCTTCTGTTACTTGGTGACTTAATTCCTTCGTTCCGCATCCATTGCAACGCTGAGCTGCTGTTAAACACTCAACAATTTCACCTATTCGATATTCCCATCCGTCAATTGTCATTTCACCGCATTGAGAGCATTTAAACTTCTTGATTTTAACTTCATCCGTTTTTCCTTTTAGATCAGGACGGATGTTAAAAAGTAAATTCTCCATCCGTCCATTACCTAATAATTGACTGAGTGCTAGAATGGTAGCTCCTCCTCCAATCGTTTCATTTCCTCAAGTTCGTATTGAGTCAAAGGCTTAATAGAGGATTGTCTCTTTTTACTTTCTTCGCCCTGATCAAATAACGAGCGTTTACCGTAACTCTTTTGGTTAAGATAACCTTCGAATTTATTTCCGAATAACGTTTCTGGTCGAAGGTATTTGCACATTTCTTTATCTCTAAGCCATTCTGATACTTTTTTATCAATGACTGTTTTAAAGTCATCAAAAATAAATCCGTCATTCCACCGAGCTTTAATTAGGTCTTTTGTTTTCTTAGATGAATACTTGTAGTTTGTGTTTGCTTTTTCATTGAGATAAGAAACGATTTCGGAAAAAGGTATATATATCTTTTCTTCTTCTTTTTCTTCTTCTTTTTCTTTTTCTTTTTCCCCACGTGTCGTCGACGAGTCGTGGTACGTGTCGTAAACAGCTTGAGAAAACTCATTTAATACTGTTTCATTTGATATTTGATTCATAACTTCCCACAAAAGAGTCTTGTCTTTAACATCTGTCAATTCCTTTTTGATACAATCTAAGACAGGTTTTCCAGTATTATTAAGGTTGTATTTTCCCCAATTCAATATGGCTAACTCTCTTGTTTCAGCATTGTATTTAACGATTTTATGATTATTGATAAAACGATCTAAAAGGCTATTTATCGACTCGGATGAATAACCTAAGTCGAAAGCCATTTGTTTTTTTGTTATTTGATAGACACCGATTTGCGTGGTATTAGGATTTGTTAAAAGGTAAAGATAGAAGTATTTATCCTCCGGTGTCATTTCTTCCAGTACCTTTGCATCCTGCCAAAATTCGGTATGAACGTATCTAAATTTAGCCATTTTTTCACTTCCCTGTTCTAAATCTTTCAAAATCGTGATAGAATAGCGATAAGAATATATTTTTAACGGACCTGATGTTGCAGCATCAGGATTTTTTATTTTCTTTTTTCGCTCCCATATGTCCGATCAAAGCACCTAAGATAAATGTGGTTAATCCATAACAATAAATTATGAATATCGTATCTAAACTCATTACGACACTCTCCTCGGCACCCATGCCTCAATGTATCGAACAGCAGAAAGCATATCCTTGCGCTTTATGTCCTTGTAGCTAGTAACGGCAAAACGGTCGTGGATTTCTCTATGAAGTTCACGAAAAAGCTGTTGTATAACGTTTGGGTCGCTTTCAAGTTCGTAAACCTTTTTAGATATACCTTTTTGGATTCTTCGCTGTTCTCCATAATCTAGTGTTATCTGGTTCTCGACCATCCCACGAACTTCTTTCACTTCTTCCCTTATAACCACAATTTCTTCTGATGTTTCGATTGAAAGTTTCATAGCTGCTACTAGTTGTTCTCTTTCGGATAAAACCTTCACTTGCTGTTTTATAGTGTAATAATCATCGACTAATGTGGCATAGGCCTTCCAAGCTTCATCAGTATTTAACGACTTTGCGTGAAGCCAAGCACCATTTTCTGTCCAAAGATAAAGAATTGAAGCAAACTTTAGGCTGTCGTCAAATTGACGTGACCCTTTGAATTCTCGTAAACCTTCTCCTGATAAAGCGTAAAAATGCTTACCTTGGACATATCGGTCAGAATTGCGTTGAAAATTTCGATTGATAATTTTGGAATCAGATCCATATGCTTCTGCCAACTGTTGAGTTGTTAAAACTCTAATACCTTCTCTTTCAATAATTTGTAGTTGATTCATTTCCTCAACTCCCTATGCATATACTAAATTTTTATACTTTAATTTGTTCATCATATTTCGCCATTTGACTAAAAAGAGAAGCCTGATTAGGCTTTAAGAACCGAAACGTATTTTCATAGCTTCAAATGCAAGCTTCCGATTGTAATCATCCAAATAATCGAGGTCCGATAAATTAAATTTGTTCCGCTCGTTGAAAAGATGAAGAGCAAGATTTAACATAATTTTTTCTGAACTAGACCAAGGTGCTGCGTTTCTTTTTAAGGCTTGGAATTTCACTGTTTCGGCATTCAAATCAAAATACTTGGTGGTAAACACGCTTTTTAGTTTCCAATGATTTTGAAACAGATGATAAAGCGATGCCCAGTAACGATTCTTTATTAATTGGACTGGAAAAGATTGCGCCAAAATAATTACCTCCCAAAAATTTGTACAAAATACTTTTCCAAAAACTCTTGCATTCTAGCAGCAATAAACATCCATTTTTCTCCACGTTTTTCGGGATAGTAAACAAAACCGCCGTTTTCCAAATCGAGAATTTTCTTGTAACAAGGTCGGAGCAGGACATTTTCTTTAAGCCAGTCATCTGAGTAGCCGGTTGCCTGCTCCAGATCCTTCATGGTCCACCATATTTTCTTATTCATAGCAATCTCTTAACTACAGATTTTCTGTAGTTGTCCCTCAAAAAAAATAATGTCACCAATTCTTACTTTTGTTAACGATACAAATTTCAAAGCAACATCCATCCGAAACACTTTTCGATACTTTTCATACTGAATATAGGTTTTTTCTGACATACTAAGTTTTTTTGCCATTTCAACTTGGGTAAATCCACCTAATATTCTTGCTTGTTCAATGGTGTATTTCACACCACCACCTCCTTCTTGGTTTAAACTTACTACAGATTTTCTGTACTTGCAAGCCGAAAATACAGAAAATCTGAAAAAATATCAAAATATCAACTATTTATATACAGAAAAACTGCATAAAACTACAGAAATAGTGTATACTAATCAATATAAGGAGGTGAGATAAAGATGAAAGTCGGAGACAAAATAAAGGAATTACGAAAGCAGCATCGTATGACTCAAGCGGATCTTGCAAAGAAATTAAATGTAGCACCAACAGCAGTATCAGCTTGGGAGGGAAACCACAATAGGCCTTTAATGGATAAAATAACAATTCTTGCTGATCTGTTTAAAGTCCCAATTACATATTTCTTTGACGTAGAAGACTTAGGCGAAACGGGAGAATCAGTTTTGCTCCCGATTTACGGAAATATTAGTTGCGGGACAGGTACTGTGGTGTATGAACAGACTGGTGTTTATGAAACCACTCCTAAAGATTGGTTAAATGGTGGAGAGTATTTCTATCTACGAGCAAAAGGTGATAGCATGATTGGTGCGCGAATTCAAGAAGACGACTTACTTTTAATCAGAAAACAAGAAGATGTCGAGAATGGTGAAATAGCTGCTGTTGTTATCGAAGAAGAAGCGCTTTTAAAAAGAGTTTATAAAACAGATAACTCAATCATCTTGCAATCTGAAAATCCAAAGTATGCTCCGATCATATACAATCCCGAACAAAATAAACTGATCAGGATTGTGGGAAAACTTAAAAAAGTAGTATTAAATTTCTAACGTTAGCAATTTAATCTTCAAAGGCGGGTAGCTCCCGCCTATCTTTTTAACGAAAGGAGTAATTATGATGGCCAGTATCCAGAAACTTAAGAACGGCTGGCGATATAGAGTATCTTATAAAGAAGGCGATAAATATAAAACAAAAACACAAGGATGTTTTAGAACTAAGCGTGAGTGCGAACTTGCTGCTGCAGAACTAGAAAAGAAATTACACGTAGGCCAAGACATTTCTGCAGTTGATCAACTGTTTGCCGAATATATACGTAATTGGTTTGAGATTTATAAGAAAGGTAAATACAGTCCTAAGCACGAATCAGATATTGAACGTTCAGTAAAACTTGTAGAGTTACATTTTGCCGGTGTACGAATGAAAGATCTCACCAGGGATATGTATCAGCGATTTATCAATGAATTAGAGCCCCATTATGCTACTGAGACCATTAGAAAAAGGCATTTATACGTCAAAACATGCTTAAAAGACGCAATCGAGGATGGCATTATCATAAAGGACCCGACATATAAAGTGATTATAAAAGGACACAAAGAAGAAAAAGCAGAGGTATTAAAATACCTTAATTTCGAAGAACTAAAACACCTTACAACAAATACAAAGAAAAACCTAAAATTAAGGTACGTTTCACGATATATCATTCTATTTGCGATTGCAACTGGAGCAAGATTTTCGGAGATTTTAGGGATGACTTGGGATTGTGTGGACTTTGAGAATCAAGCAATCACGATCAACAAAACTTGGGATGCAAAATACAAAAATGATTTTAGCGATACAAAAAACTATGCTTCAAAGCGGACAATCACAATAGATAAAAGTACTTGCAATATCCTTAGTAGTTTAAAACACGAACAGAATGTCGCGGCTGCAGAAACAGGTATGAGAAACGAAAAGAATTTATGTTTTATTAATTCTAAATTTGAGTTGGTCACGAATAATGCTGTAAATAAAACACTTAAGGCTCTTTGTCGAGAAGTTGGAGCCAAACAAATAACATGCCACGGCTTAAGGCACACTCACGCCTCCATGCTTCTGTTTAAAGGTGTAAATATAAAATATATCTCTCGCCGTCTTGGACACGGCGATATTGTAACAACTTTACAGACCTATTCTCATATTTTAGACGAGATGGAACAAAAAGAGTCACGCCAAGTAGACGTGACCATGCAAGAACTTTTTAGTGCAAAATAAATGCAAAATTTTTTCAAAATCTATCGATTTCTTTAGGATTCTGCCAAAATCCAAAAGATCCGATAACGTTGTTGTATCAATGGTTAAACTAAGTTTACTCAAATTGTTTAGGATACTATGGCGGGACTGCGTGGGAATCGAACCCACCAGACCTGGCACGCAGGTCTCAAGCAGTTTTGAAGACTGTGGGGGACACCAGTACCCCATTCAGCCCCGTGATTGGGAAGAAGGCTTATGTGATGGCGGCTGAATTCGCCGTGGCACAAGTATATCATTAGTAATCATATTACATTGGAAAATAGGAATCAATAGAAACGGCTTGATTGTCATCTTTTTGTCAAGCTTTTTCCCTTTTTAAAATGCTTTAAATCCTTGCAGGATGAAATTGTCAGCATGACTTGTCTTCTTTTATATCAAAAGTCTATAATAAAAGGAAATAATAGACTTTGTAGGTGAAACGCATGCTTCATGGTTGGTTTTTATGGTTTATCCTATTTTGGATCTTCTTCCTAATTTTTTCGTTTGGGATTGGCGGATATTTTATGTTTCGAAAGTTTTTGAAGAAGATGCCGAAGGAAGACGGAAAATCTGTGATGGATTGGGAAGAGCATTATGTCAATGAATCATTGTATCTTTGGACCGATGAAACGAAAGCGCTTCTTAACGACCTGGTCAGCCCTGTACCTGAGCTTTTCCGCGATGTGGCGAAGCATAAAATTGCCGGAAAAATTGGTGAACTAGCCCTAAAAGAAAATGCCCAGGAGATTTCCGAAGGACTCGTCATTCGCGGCTATATTCAAGCAACGCCAAAGAGAGATCATAAATTTTTACGGAAAAAGCTATTTGATAATAAAATTGATGTTGCCCCTTATGAGCACCTATTTTAACCGTCTTCAATTTGGACGGTTTTTATTATATGAAAGTAGATTCGCAGATATATTTCATTTTTCGCAGATAATCGACCCAGAATCGCAGATAAAATAGATTTTTCGCAGATATCTTGGGAATTTACGCAGATAAAATAGTTCGCCAACAATTATTCCCTTCTAAAACAGGTAAACTTAAGACAAAAATATAACTTTTACTGCTAGATTATTAAATTACATAGAAAAAACACCGACCCGCTAATTACCTAGGTCAGTGTCTTATTCTCATGCTCCATGAAGCTGTTTATATAACTTCCGATAATCGGTATACATGGCCACGCGCCATGGGAGGATCATAAAAAAAGCTAATAGGAAGAACATTCCGCCTAATTGCGAAACATTGATCGTCGCACTCATGAAAAATTTCATGGCAATTCTGATGACTAAAAGGCCAATTAAGATAAAAATAAATGCCTTTGACCGCTTCAAATAAATGTCCTCATCACGAATTTCAAACTTTGAGGTTTTTATGAGAAAAATGGAAAAAAACATTCCGACAACCACTGCCTCAATAATTTCACCAGGCGTTAATTGAAATTGTGGTATAAAGTACATGCATGCCCCTGTAGACATAAAAAGGGGTGGTAACATAATTTTTTTCGCATTCGTTGGTTTCTTTGCCGCTTTTAGACGGACGATCATAACCATTATAGCCATAGCGGCTGCAATAACAGAAGAAATAATAACCTTATCCATTATGACATTCATCCTTACTTGTTTATTTTTATACCTCATTATATATCAATTGCTTCAAATTGAAAAAAATTAATAATCGTTTAATGAACATTTTTTATTTCCATTAATATTCTATTCAAAGCAACCTACCAAAAATACGAAAAAAAAGTAAAAACCGTTTCAGAGAATTCCTGAAACGGTTATATTTTTCAATAATCTTTGATCTAAAAATCTAGCATCCTCAGAATATTTGAAATGAGCTATAGGAGAATTTAGAATCCTGAAAAATTGCCAAATAATCCTTGGAAAACAGCGATAATTTTTGTCATCCAGTCGAAAAAGAGGATAAATCCCATGATTATCATGATATAACCGCCGATTTTCATAATCATTGCACTATGCTTCTTAATCCATTTCATCCGCCCCACAAAGAACGATAGGATGAAAAATGGAACAGCAAATCCTAGTGAATAGGCAGTCATATATAAAACGCCTGAACCAGGGTGGGTTGCAGCTAATCCGATTACGATTCCTAGAATAGGGCCCGTACACGGTGTCCAGCCGGCTGCAAATGCCATACCAATTAAAATGGAGCCAATATATCCTGAAGGCCGATTCTTAAATTCAAAACGGTGTTCCCTCATCATAAAATCTGGTTTTATGATTCCTACAATCACTAATCCAAAGAAAATAATAAAAATAGCGCCTAGCTGACGAATTAAATCTTTGTATTCTCGAAAAAAACTGCCGATAAACGAAGTTCCAAATCCGATGGCGATGAAAATGACGGAAAAACCGATGAGGAAAAACAGCGTATGCAACAGGCTCCGTTTTTGGAGCATGGCATTATCACTTCTCAGTTCTCCAACCGACATTCCTGTTATGTATGAAAGAAAGGCGGGATAAAGCGGTAAACAGCAGGGTGAAATAAAACTCATGAATCCAGCACCGGCTGCTACAAAAACATTTACATCAGACATATTAACACTCCCACTATAGTCGATACCTCTTCATTCTAACAAAACACAAGCCTAAAAGATAATGATTATCATGAATATTTTGTGTCTTTACATTAGAAACCCATTTTATTTTCAAATTCTTGTCATTTATTCAAAAAATAGTTGGTGGATTGGATAATTTTTTACACTTTACTTTGAATTAATTCCCATCATAGGTTATACTAGTAAAATGTATTAGGAATTACTAATTTTCATTAGGAGTTTCTCCGGAAAGGACATCGGCCGTGATCAAACAAGAATTTATCGCATTAATTGAAAATAAACGAGCTGAATTAATTCAAGTCGCAATCAATAAGGGCTTGAGTTCCTCCGATGCTATACGCTATAGCCAAGAACTTGATCATCTTATAAATGAATATAATCGCATCTACTTAAAAAAAATCCCAACAACATCCTATTCATAATAATATAAACGAGCCTGGTACGAAACCAGGCTTTTTCTTATTTATTCACAACATTCTCTAGTCTTTCAAAAGTACCATTTTGCAATAAAAACATTTTATAGTATAAGCCGCCTTGCGCAAGCAGCTCTTGATGGGTTCCACTCTCAACAATTTCACCTTGATGCAGGACAAGAATGGAATCAGCATCTTGAATCGTTGATAGTCTGTGGGCGATAGCTATTGTAGTCCGACCTCTTCGCATTCTTGCAAGAGCGGTTTGAATAGACTCTTCCGTTTCCGTATCGATATTGGCTGTAGCCTCATCAAGGATAAGGATTTTTGGGTTTGCCGCAATCGTTCTCGCAAACGCTATCAATTGCCGCTGCCCGCTTGAAAAAGTAGCTCCGCGTTCGACCACCTTATCGTCATAGCCATCCTCTAGCCTTTCAATAAAAACATTTGCTTGAACAAACTCTGCTGCCTCTCTTATTTGTTCATCAGTGAGTGTATCGTTATGAAGTCGGATATTATCTTTTACAGTTCCATAGAACAAAAACGGATCTTGTAGGACAAGGCCCAGTTTTTCGCGGAGCTCTTGTTTTGTAAAGCTGCGGATTGAATCACCATCAATTAAAATGTCTCCTCGATTATATTCATAGAAGCGCATTAATAAATTGATAATGGAGCTTTTTCCACTTCCAGTATGACCGACGAGTGCTACTGTTTCCCCTGGGTTAGCTGTAAAAGAAATATTTTTTAGTACATCTCTTTTTCCATCATATGAAAAGCTTACATTCTTAAACTCAATTTTCCCTTTTTTAATTACATTTGGCCTATCCGCTTGTTTAGGTGCCAACTCCTCGTTATCCAACAATTTGAAAACTCTTGAGCCTGCGACAATGGCTTGCTGGTAAAGTGATAGCCTCATCATCATATTAACGACTGGTTCAAAAAATCGGTCTAAATAATTAACAAACGCGTATAATACCCCAATTTGTATAGAATTCTGGAATGATGTAATGCCAAAATAACTTAGGACGATAATCAGCGCAAAAATATAAATAAGATCAATAGCAGGCCGTAAAAGTAATCCATCAATTTTTATATTTTTCATTCCCGCTTTGAAATGCTGATCATTAATCTCTCCAAATTCTTGACGGAGTCGCTTTTCTTGGCGAAACATTTGCACGATCGCCATGCCTTGCAGGGATTCGCTTAATTTTGCATTCAACTGACTAAGCCTTTCACGCATATCAAGATAAAAACGAGAGCTTAATTTTCGATAAAGGGTCATAACAAATAAAATAAGCGGGATAATGATGACACATAACAAGGCAAGCTTAGCATTTAATATAAACATCGCAATAAAAATACCCACAAGCAGAAATCCGCTTTGAATAAAGGTAGCAATGACTGTTACAAACATATCCTTAATTGCTTCAGTATCGTTTGTCACTCTGGAAACAATGCTGCCAGCCGGTGTTTTATCAAAAAATTTTAAACCCAGTGCCTGTACTTTTGAAAAAACATCGATTCGAAGCTGTTGAATAATTTTCAAGGCAATTCCTTGAAAAAGCACTAATTGGAAAAACAAAAGGACAGCTTTAACGACTTGAATTCCCATGTATACCGAACCAAGTATGAAAAGTTGCTGGAAGATTAGCTTTCGCGGTGTTAAATAATCATCGATAAAAGTTTTCACAAGAATCGGTAAAAAAATATCGCCTACGGTTGTTAAAATCAATAAAATAAACGCAAGTGCTATAGTTTTAGTATGCGGTTTTGTATAAGATAAGAGGCGAAAAAGAACTTTTCGCTGCTCCTTCTCTGATAAAACATCTATTTTTTCCATCTTAATGCCCCCCATGCTCAACAAGTTCTTCAAGCTGCTGACGTAGATACATTTCTTTATACCATCCGTCATGTGCCATCAACTCATCATGAGTGCCCCGTTCCTTAATCCAGCCATCCTCAAGAACAATAATGAGATTTGCGTGTTGAATTGCACTTAAGCGATGGGAAGTAATGATGGTCGTCTTACCCTCGCGGTTTTGCCTTAATGCCGAAAGGATCGCTTCTTCCGTTTTGGCATCAACCGCTGACAAAGAGTCATCAAGAACTAATACTTCTGGATCCATTAATAATGCCCGGGCAATTGAAATTCTTTGCTTCTGTCCGCCCGATAAGGACACACCACGTTCCCCTACAATCGTTTCATAACCATAGGTAAACTGTTTGATATCTTCGTGAATATTTGCCAACCTCGCTGCCTCTTCAATTTCATTTCTGTCTGCACAAGGATTTGTAAAGGAGATATTTTCAGCTATTGTTGATGAAAATAAAAAATGGTCTTGAGGAACGTATCCAATTGCTTCCCGTAATTTTTCAAGTTTATATTCTTGAAGAGTTCTACCCCCAAAAAGAATGTGCCCGTTATACCCTTCAAACTCGCGGAGCAAAAGCTTTATAAGAGTGGTTTTTCCGGAACCTGTTTTCCCTACAACTCCGAGAGTTTCTCCTTTATGCAGTTTAAATGAAATATTCTTCAGAATGGGTTCTGTCTCATCCGGATAAGTAAATTCATTAATTTCATACTTGATATCACCTTGTGGTACAACGTTTATTGCCTGATTGTCGTCACTGATATCTACTTTTACACTAAGAAGTGTTTTAACCCGATCATATGAGGCACGACCCCGCTCAACAATATTGAACAGCCATCCAAATGCGAGCATGGGCCAGATTAACAGACCTAAATAGGTAGTAAAAGATATTAATTGCCCGATGGTTAATTCTCCAGCTAGCACATATTTTGCTCCAAACACTATCGCTAAGAAAAAAGAAATGCCGACAATAATCGAAATGGTTGGGTCATACAAAGAATCTATTTTTGCCACGACGATATTTTTTTGAACCACATCTTCTGATTGCTTACGGAAGTCCTCGATCTCTTCCTTTTCCTGACCAAAAGTCTTTATGACCTTTATCCCTGAAATACTTTCCTGTGTTTTATCATTTAATGAAGAAAAAGCCTCCTGTGCTTTATAAAAGCTTTTATGAAGCATCGTCCCAAACCAACTTGTCAAAATCGCCATAAATGGCATTGGAATGAGGCATATTAATGTCAATTTCCAGCTGATTGTTAGAGCCATTGCAATGATGACAAATCCACCAGTGGAAAGGGAATCTACTAATGTCAAAACTCCTGCGCCCGCGGTTTGCTGGATTGCCTGCAAATCGTTCGTTGCATGGGCCATCAAGTCACCGATTCGGCTTTTCTGATAAAAGGCGGGTGACATATTTGTAAAATGATGATATAAACGGTTCCGAAGGATTTTGCTAAGCTTGACTGATGAACCAAAAATCATGATTCGCCAATAATAGCGAAGAACATACATGGTAACCGCGACGAAGACGAGGATCATCCCCCATTCGATTAGCAAGCCTTTTGTTACCGTTCCCCCTTTAATATGATCGGCCACCGCCCCAATAATCTTTGGTGGCACTAGCTGCAAGAACGCCACTACCAAAAGGATGAAAACGCCAAATATGTACGCTTTTTTCTCCTGTTTAAAAAACCAACCTAAATCTAAAAAAACCCGCACTTAAATCCCCCCTAACACAACTGCCTTGGCTTTATATCTCTAATTTATTTCACCTGAAGTTACATTTTATCAAATATTCTCAAAATAATAAAGATTAGGAAATAATTAAAAATAATGGATAAAAATAAGCACTCAATCTATATGAGTGCTCCTTCCGATCTATTTGGATTGAATGATAGCGATAAGGTAGTACTAAAGTACTTTTTTGAAAGAGTAACAAAATTTCTCATACCCCATTTTTGTTTCATAAAATCTGTGTGCGTCTGAACGAAATAGCGCTGATTCTAAATTCACAATTCCACACCCGTTGTGAATAGCGTATTGATGTATATACGAAAGTAATTTTTCACCATATCCCTTAGAACGCTGTGAAGATTGAGTAACCAATTCATAAACAAATACATGTTTACCATAATAAAAATTTGTTCGAATTGCTACACCTGTAACCGCAACTACTTGTTCATTGTGATATAAAGCAAATAGCTTATATCCTTCTTCCCTCATACTATGAAGAATTTCAAGATACGTACTCTCGTTTAGATGGGTTCTTAATTCGTTCATAACTGGAAATGCTTCAAGCCATTCTTTCTCTTCTACTAATTCTTTTATCATTTCATTCACCCCTAATGATTATGTATATCAACATTTATTAATTCTGGGAAAATAATAAAACTCCTGTATTATTTTTAAAAAACACAAAAATTCACACATTGTGATGTTGATTAAGTTTTCTAAACCCAAATTTATGTTTCTCTAACATTCTCATTGACTTTGGTGTTAATACTTAGGCAATGCAATGGTACATGCACACTTCTAAAAAAATTCTCTTATAACACAAAAAACCACTTTTCTTTGGTTTAGTTTCCAATAGAAAAAGTGGTTTCGGATTAGTTTGATGAAAGATAAAACAAGGATAGGACAAAATGTGTTAAAAATTCACTCTATAACAAAACGTTAATGAAAACTTGTCCTATTAACGCTTTAAATCTTGATCAAACCATTGATTTATCAGGGTTTTACTTGCCCTGCTGCTTATTCATGGCGTTCATCATTTGGTTGATTTTCTTCTGAGAAGGTTTCATACCCATTTGCATCATCATCATTTTAAGCATTTGTTCATTAACTGGGGGATTTTTCTTTAAATAGCTCATCATGTATTTACGAGCAATGAAAAACCCTAGTGCTACACCAGCTGCTAATGCTAGTATACCAACTAGAAAATACATCATTAAAACTTCACTCCTTCGTGTTGTCTACCATACTACAGTGTACTAAAATAAACAAGATATTACAATATCATTCATTTTGAATTAGATAAATTTTCTTTCTTTAATTGGTTTTAGCCAGCCAACTAGTTGATGTTCAAGATCCAAAGCTAAAAATGATGCTTCAACCTTCCGGAGGACTTCAAAAAATATCGTCTCTGCTTCATAGGTTCCACGAGCCTTTACTGTAAGTAAGTCCTGAAAAACTTCTAATTTTGCCGTACTTAGTTTTCCGCTTAATTCGATTAAATATGCACCATTTTCAGGTTTAAAGCCCTTCACTATGCCAAGTTGTTTTTGGATCAGTTGATGGAACTTTAACACCTCAAGCTTTTTGGTTATATAGGAAATTTGTTTTTTTATAATAAATTCGAGTTCTCCGTTTGCTCTTTCATAATCCTCAAAAAGCTGCAAAAACATGCGCTCTCTTCCGAAGTAATGGGCGGCAAATTCATCTTCTATTAGATAGAGTTGGTAGTTTCTCACCACGTATCTCTCCTTCGTCGAAACCCTTTTTACAATTATAAAGAAACAATTTTAAAACATATGTCTTATCATGGCAAAAACTTTCACTAGTTTTGTCGATTGTTTGCTTTCTTTTTAAAATTCTATTTTACTTTCCCCAAAAAAATTCCTAACTTCGTGAATTTGCCATTCATTTCGATAATATCAAATAAAAAGAGAACGGCTGATATAACCGTTCTCTCAAGACAAATCCATTATTATTTTTTCAAAAGAGCTTTAACACGTGCTACTACGTTGTTCACGCTGAACCCGTATTCTTCCATAATTTTTTCACCTGGTGCAGATGCTCCGAATCTGTCAATCGCTAAAACATCGCCTTCATCCCCGACAAACTTATGCCAGCCAAGTGATGAGCCAACTTCAAGACCTAGACGCTTTTTCACATTTTTCGGCAGGATCGAATCTTTGTATTCTTGCGATTGCTCTTCAAAACGATCCCAAGATGGCATACTTACAACAGAAACTTCGATTCCTTCACTAGCAAGGGATTTCTGTGCTTCAACAGCAAGTCCTACTTCAGAACCAGTTGCAAGAAGTAATGCTTCAGGTGTTTCTTTACCAGCTGGTGAAATGACATAAGCACCTTTTGAAACTCCATTATATGCATTTTTGTCAGTATCTTTCATGGTCGGTAAATCTTGACGAGTTAAGATAAGGGCAGTAGGCTTATTGGTTGATTCTACTGCAAGCTTCCATGCTGCTGCTGTTTCGTTACTGTCAGCAGGTCGGATAACTGAAAGACCTGGCATCGCCCGTAATGCTGCTAACTGTTCAATTGGTTCGTGGGTAGGTCCGTCTTCCCCTACAGCGATACTGTCATGAGTAAATACATAGGTTACAGGTAATCCCATTAAAGCAGCAAGACGAATTGCAGGACGTAAGTAATCGGAGAAAACAAAGAAGGTTCCGCCAAATACTTTTACTCCTCCATGGAGTGCCATTCCATTCATCGCAGCACCCATCGCAAATTCACGAACGCCAAACCAGATATTACGACCTTCGTATGAACCTGGCATATAATCTTTTACACCTTTAATCAATGTCTTATTGGAGCCGGCAAGGTCTGCAGATCCACCGATAAAGAATGGTAAATTTTTAGCAATGCCATTTAATACCTCAGCAGATGATGCACGAGATGCCATGCCTTTTCCTTCACTGTATACAGGTACATCTTTGTCCCAACCTACAGGAAGTTCATTTTTTGTAGCATTCTCAAATTGTGCTGCTAATTCAGGATATTCATTTTTATATTGTGAAAAAATGTCATTCCATTCTTTTTCCTTTTTCTCACCGTTTTCAACAACGAGCTGTTGGAAATTTCCATACACTTCTTGAGGAACATAGAAATCTTCTTCAAAAGTCCATTTATATGCTTCTTTTGTTAAGCGTAATTCTTCTTTTCCAAGAGGTGCACCATGAACGCCTGAAGTTCCTGCACGATTTGGTGAACCATATCCAATAACCGTTCTTACCTCAA
Organism: Neobacillus massiliamazoniensis; assembly: GCF_001048695.1. Classification (GTDB taxonomy): domain Bacteria; phylum Bacillota; class Bacilli; order Bacillales; family Cytobacillaceae; genus Neobacillus; species Neobacillus massiliamazoniensis. Next base: position 218,674 of record NZ_CVRB01000001.1, read on the forward strand.
TCATCGTAGGTCTATCAAGGTCTTTTCTTGCTTCTTCAAGAGCCGTTGCGATTTCTTCAAGATTATTACCATCTTCAACACGGAGATATTGCCAGCCATATGCTAAGAATCGGTCCTTAACACTTTCGGAGAAGGATTTATTTAAGTCACCATCAAGAGAAATATCATTAGAATCATATAAAACAACTAAACGACCTAATTTTAGATGTCCAGCTAATGAAGCAGCCTCCGCAGAAACACCTTCCATTAAATCACCATCACCACAGATACCATATGTATAATGGTTTACTAGTTCAAATTGATCTTTATTGTATTCAGCTGCTAAATGACGTTCAGCCATAGCCATACCAACTGCCATAGCAATCCCTTGCCCAAGAGGCCCTGTTGTTGCTTCGACACCTTCTGTATGGCCATACTCAGGATGCCCAGGAGTCTTACTTCCCCATTGACGGAATTGCTTTAAATCTTCCATCGTTACGTTGTAACCAGATAAATGAAGCATGCTATATAACAAGGCGGAACCATGACCTGCTGATAAGACAAAACGGTCGCGGTTAAACCATTGTGGATTTTTTGGGTTATGGTTCATAAAACGAGTCCATAACGTATACGTCATTGGTGCAGCACCCATCGGCATACCAGGATGTCCGGAATTTGCTTTCTCGATTGCATCAATGGCAAGTGTACGAATAGAAGTAACAGATAAATCATCAATATTTTTAAACATGAAATACATCCTTTCTTATCACGAGGATAATAAATACATCACTTATAATATATTTCCCTTGTTTTTATTTCAACAATTAACAACTAAATAACATCAGATATCCATAATATTTTCTTATTTTGACACAAAAAAATAGAGAATATGTCAATAGGTGTAAAAATAAATGCATTCCTAATTAATGAAGCATATTTTTTTTCCTAGCTTTAATTTTTTCTGGTGTTACATCATTACCCTCTGGATCAATAATTTTTGTATTGGTTAAAGTGTCTAGCATTTGTGCACGGAAAGTTGCTAAATACTCACTTCTCAATTTAGATTGTTCCTTTGCCTCAGAATCAGTTAATCCCAATGTTTTTGATTTCTTTGCAAGTTCATTTATTCTTGCCATTTTTTCTTTTGAGAGCATTAAAAACCTTCCTTTCAGTAAATTTCGTACATGACTTCAAATTTACTAAAAAAAAGGTCGTCTGACAAGTTGAAAGGTCTATGCTTCATCTTGTGACTCGATATATTCTTGATACCTTCTATGAACCGTTGCTTTCGAAACGTTAAAGCCAAATCCCCTTAAAGTAGCAGCTATTTCAGAAAAGGTTAATTCATTTTTTCTTAGCCTAACGATTTCTTTTATAGGGACTTCTATCTTTTCTCTCCCCGAATGCTCCCCAAGGTTCTTTAAATTCTTCTCGGGCCTATATCCCAATTCAACAGCTCTTTTCATTCCACGTTTAATTTTCACATTATGAAGCTTTCGCTGGTATTCCTCGACCATCCCGACAATCTGTAACACCATTGAATCAGATTCAGACAGTTGTAATTCTCCATTATGTGAAATGCTATATAGTTTGATTCCTTCTTTTATGATGCAATGCAAAAGAGCAATTTTTGCGTTACCTCTTCCAAGCCTAGTCTCATCTTGGATTAATACTGCTTGAACTTGGTCTTGTTTTATTTGTTCTAATAATTGTAAAATACCGTCCCGTTCAAGGTCATAGCCACTTGCTTGTTCCTTAATGATGGAAACTACTTCGAATTGGTGCTGTATTGCTAGCTGTAATAGTTCTTCTTCTTGTCGCTTCAGAGAGGTTTCTTGAGTTTCTTTCGTTGTACTGACACGACAGTATATGATAGCTTTCATCTTCAATTATTCTCGCCTTCTATTTGTCGGCACCACTTGCAAATTCTGTAAGTGATGGTGCTTTATCACTGACTGGAATCACAATTTTTTCACCCGGATAAATGTGATCTTCATCTATATTATTATGGTTTTTAACCCAACTGACAAATTGAGTGTTCGACATCGAGTGCTGGCCGGAAAATTGCTGAGAGATTTTCCAAAGAGAATCTCCTTCTGATACCGTAACCTTTATAAAATGACTATCATTTGATTGCATTGATAATATAGTCGCCAACGAGATACTTAGTATTACAAGAATAATAGCATAAGAGTTGCGTTTCCATACTTTTTTCATAATTAACACCTCTTAGGAATGTATGTTCGTTTCTATTTATCTTGATTATATTCCGAACATTTGTTTGTTGTCAACACATTTTTCGAACTTATGTTTGTATTAAAAATATGAACATGTTATAATAATTACAACAATATACAAGAACGAGGTGGACGAAATCATGGCGAAGATATCGAAGCGGCAGCAAGATATTCTCGATTTTATTAAAGGTGAGGTTAAACGGAAGGGATATCCACCATCCGTGCGTGAAATCGGCGAAGCAGTAGGACTAGCATCAAGCTCAACTGTACACGGCCACTTAGCAAGGTTAGAGAGTAAAGGACTCATTCGACGCGATCCTACTAAACCAAGAGCCATTGAAATTTTAGAAGTAGATGAAACAGTTGGTATACCGAGAAATAATGTGGTAAATGTTCCTGTAGTTGGTAAAGTCACAGCTGGCCTTCCAATTACAGCAATCGAAAACGTAGAAGAATATTTTCCACTTCCAGAAAGACTAGCACCTTCTGATGAGCATGTATTTATGCTGGAAATCATGGGTGAGAGTATGATAGAAGCTGGAATTCTCGACGGAGATTATGTTATTGTCAAGCAGCAGCAAACCGCAAATAACGGGGATATTGTTGTTGCCATGACAGAGGAAGATGAAGCTACCTGTAAAAGGTTTTTTAAGGAAAAAGATTTCATTCGCTTGCAACCAGAAAACTCCACCATGGAACCTATCATTTTAAATAATGTGTCGATCCTCGGAAAAGTAATTGGCGTTTATCGACATATTCATTAATATTACAAAATCATGAATTTACACCCAGTTGTTTTTACCAAACAAACTGGGTGTTTTTTCATCTTTTTCTGAAATTATAAAGTGTTTCATATGTTGATAAGGATTTTGCCAAATGTTCTGCTACCATTAGTTCATTACCCATTTTTCAAAACCCCTTTCCGAGTGAGTTTACCGCCTCTCAGTAAGTCAACTGGTGCCGGGGTGTAAGAAATTTTTGCCCAATTTCGCCCAACAGACTTTCCACAATCATTTACATACGACGAACAGATTCGCCTCTTCCCCTCACGATAATGATCAAAGGCGATGTTTAATTCGAAGCGAGCAAGTTCTGCAAGAATAGCCAAGTAGTCGTATTCAATCCCAAAAGACTTTATTGCATAATCTACTATTCTTTTTCTCTCATCATCTTTAAGTGTTTCATCTCGCCAAACCTCAAGCTTTCTTACATTCCCTGCTAGATAATTAGATAAATAGGCTTTACCGGTTTTTCTACCTGCTTGTGCTTCGGCTAGGGTATCACTATCAAGGAAGATCGCACAGTGAGAGGGTCCTTGCGTGATAATCTCGATTGCATCATCGATAGGCCCGTTCCCCCACACAAACAGCACATCTCCGGGTAAAATATCTTTTGTTTTCAAGTAAATCCCCCCTTTTATATCAATTAAAAAAAGAGCCACAGGAGGCTCTAAAAACAATGTGTTAAGATTAATTTCTTCGTTTTATACTTAAACTTGTTAATGCGTCAATTTGTTTTTAAACTTTCAATTTTTAATCCTGTCTACTATTAATTTATGAGAACTTGTCCGATATGGTGTGTGCTTCTTCCCGTAGAATATCAAACTATTTTTGCGATTAAGAAGAGCAATAAAAGTCTAAATACCGTACTCTTTTTAAATTTAGATATTCTTCAAAAAGTAGATTTTTCCTTTTTACTTCCACAATCACTAATCTCATGATAGGAAATACAATCTAGTAAATAGTGTTAGTAACGATTAAGCAATTGAAAAGGCGATTTTGCCGTTAGAAAAAAATTCCCACAAAATAAAAAAGCCCGACGCTTAGAGCGCCAAGGCTTTCACAAATTAATACATGCTCATATATTGATCGCGTTCCTATTGGTGAAAAACGGTACGGAACATATCCCATTCAATTTCTTTCGCTTTAAAGATGTGTTCGAAAATGTGCTCGCTATGACCCGTTTAAAAAGTGCCTATTTAGCGTATTCTTACTCATTTACAATAACTTCTGCCCAGAAACCTTCTCCTTTAGTAAATTCGATATGTCCATGCATAACCGGACGATTAAAACTATGGTACTCTTCTAAGAATTGAAAAATCCCCTCAAGAACATCTTCTGAATCTAGACTAAAAGTTTGGCTATTGCATACAGCTTTTGCAACAAAGTCCCCATTAGTCAGAACACTGATTTCTTTAACATCCACTGCTTCAGGGTTACTTCTAACTTTATTTGAAATAAAAACACAAATACCATCAATAATTTCTTGTTCATTTAGTCTTAATCTCATTCTTAAAACCTCCTAGTAAATACTTTCCTATTTGCTTTGGCTTTAATAATTACTGTAACTATCCAAATTAAAATAAGTAATACAATTATATCTATAACCCATGCTATAGGAGAAGAGCCATAATTCGTATATTGACCGCCAACATAAAAGGTTCCACCCCATGGATGAAACATACTTCCCCAAAACATTCCTGCGGTAAAACCATGATAATACCCAAACCAACTAAAAGGAGAATAACCTACATGGTAATAATGGTTCACAGTTACAGATCGACCGTTGTAGTAACTTTTAGTCGGACTACCGGTATAAGTCTTGCCAGTTACTACAGTAGATGTTCTACCCGAGAAAGAACCTGATGAAGATTTATTGGTTGATGACTTAGTTGAAGTACCTCCAGAAATTGACCGACCTGTAGAAGTTGATGAACTTTTAGATGAAGAACCGCCACTAACACCAGATGACCTTGATCCTCCACTACCTGATGAATGTGATCCTCCACTAACTGATGAATGTGATCCTCCACTGAATCCTTTTGCCTCAACAAAATTTGGTACTATTAAAATCATAGATAATACAAGTGCTAGCATAAATTTAAATTTCATATTCAGCAATCCTTTTCTAATTTTTAATTTTTCTTCTCCTAATACAACCCAGATTACATAAACAATTTCATCCATGATGTTAAACAAAGTCCTTCTACCAACAATATTTTTCTACAATCCGTTCAGATGGAGAACAAGAAAGTGAAATTGCTCCCATAACATATTCCGTCATTTTCTATAATATACATAATTTATATAAAAAGTGTATTAATTTCCAATAATGAATCGTAAAAAAAGGTGCTCAAATATCAAAAAAGGGTAACAGCTTCGAGCTTCAGCTTCAAAAAAAAAAAGCCCGACGCATATAGCGCCGAGGCTTTCACAAATTAATACATACTCATATATTGATCACGTTCCCATTGGTGAACAACTGTACGGAACATATCCCATTCAATTTCTTTTGCTTCAACGAAGTGTTCGAAAATGTGCTCGCCAAGACCAGCCACGATTACTTCGTCTGATTTTAAATTTTCTAATGCTTGTGCAAGAGTTGCAGGAAGATCAATGATTCCCTCTTCTAATCTTTCGTCTTTGCTCATAACATAAATGTTACGGTCTACTGGAGCTGGAGGAGTCAATTGATTTTTAACTCCATCTAATCCTGCTTTTAATAGAACAGCCATTGCAAGATATGGATTTGCAGCTGGGTCAACACTTCTAACTTCAACACGTGTGCTTAATCCGCGAGATGCTGGGATACGAATTAATGGTGAACGATTTCTTGCAGACCATGCCACATAGCAAGGAGCTTCATAGCCTGGAACTAGACGCTTATAAGAGTTTACAGTTGGGTTCGTTACAGCTGTAAAGTTAGGAGCATGCTTTAATACTCCGGCAATAAAATGGCGTGCTGTTTCACTAAGCTGTAGGTCGCCTGTTGGTTCAAAGAAAGCATTTTGCCCGTTTTTGAATAATGAAAGATTGCAGTGCATACCAGAACCATTCACACCGAAAAGTGGTTTTGGCATAAAGGTTGCATGTAAACCGTGTTTACGAGCAATCGTTTTTACGACAAGCTTAAATGTTTGAATTTGATCACATGCTGTTAATGCATCAGCATACTTAAAGTCAATTTCATGTTGACCAGGAGCTACCTCGTGGTGAGATGCCTCAATTTCAAAGCCCATTTCTTCTAATTCAAGCACGATGTCACGACGGCAGTTTTCCCCTAAATCTGTAGGTGCTAAATCAAAATAACCGCCTTGGTCATTCAATTCTAATGTTGGCTCGCCTTTTTGATCCAATTTAAATAGGAAGAATTCTGGCTCAGGTCCAAGATTGAAATCTGTGAAGCCTAAATCTTTCATTTCTTGTAAGACACGTTTTAAATTATTACGAGGATCACCATCAAATGGGGTGCCTTCAGCATTATAGATATCACAAATTAAGCGTGCTACTTTTCCTTTTTCAGCTGTCCAAGGGAACACGACCCAAGTGTTTAAATCAGGGAATAAGTACATATCAGATTCTTCGATACGGACAAATCCTTCGATAGAGGATCCGTCAAACATCATTTTGTTATCTAACGCCTTCTCTAATTGACTGACTGGAATTTCCACATTTTTGATTGTTCCAAGAATATCAGTGAATTGAAGACGAATAAATTTTACGTTTTCTTCTTTCGCCATGTGTTGAATATCTTCTCTTGTGTACTTTGCCATTGTTACTCCTCCTATAATGTAGAAAATTAATGGAAAAATCGTGACATATCGCCTTGTCTTAATGTTGAACGATTCAGTCTGCCCGAATGCATAATTTCATTTCGAAGCAAATTTCTAAGTTGTTCATCTGTTAACTCGGGCTTGGCTTTTTCTGACTGCTTTTCAAGCACAACAGCTTGTTGCTCTTTGACTGAGAACAATTGTTTAATTCCAGCCATATTGACACCTTGATCAATTAAATCCTTGATTTCTAAAAGCTTATCAATATCATTTAAACTAAATAATCGCCTGTTTCCATCGGTTCTTGCCGGAGAAATCAATTGGTGTTCTTCATAATAACGAATTTGCCTTGCTGAAAGTTCTGTTAACTGCATAACAGTTCCGATTGGAAACAATGGCATTGATCGGCGAATTTCCTTACCACTCACCCAATTTCTCCTCCTTTAATTAATTCATATCGTTATTATATTCGGTGTAAGATAATATGTCAACATCATGTTAGATTTTCTAACATGTAAAAATAATTAAAAAAGGAGGTCCAGTTTTTGAACTGTCCTCCTTGTATTTTCACCTAATTTAACTCCAATAGTCCTTTTTGGACTAAGTGGTCGATTGCGATACACACCGCCATTTTTACATGCGCATACGTCAATCCCCCCTGCACATAAACTGTATAAGGAGGTCTTAACGGACCATCCGCTGTAAGCTCAATGCTCGCCCCTTGAATAAAAGTGCCGGCAGCCATAATTACATCATCCTCATAGCCTGGCATATAGCTTGGATACGGGGTAACATACGAATTAATCGGGGAAGCAAATTGGATGGCCTGGCAGAATGCAATCATTTTATCAGGATCGTCAAACTGCACCGCTTGGATTAAATCTGTCCGTTTTGCATCCCAGCTCGGCGCGGAGTTCATCCCTAATTTCTCAAGCATTGCTGCTGTAAATACCGCTCCCTTTAACGATTGTGCGACTACATGCGGCGCCAAGAAGAAACCTTGATACATTTCAAGAAGGCTATATAGTGACGCCCCAGCCTCAGCACCAATTCCTGGACAAGTCATCCGGTAGGAACATGCTTCTACCCACTTTTTCTTTCCGACAATGTATCCGCCTGTTTTTGCAATTCCGCCGCCTGGATTTTTAATAAGTGAGCCTGCCATTAAATCTGCTCCCACATGACAAGGCTCCATCTCCTCAGTAAACTCTCCGTAGCAGTTGTCAACAAACACAACACAATCTTCTTTCATTTCTTTAACAAAAGTAATCATTTCTTTTATATCAGAAATAGTGAAGGATGGCCTAGAGGCATAACCTTTGGAACGTTGAATCCCAATCATTTTTGTATTCGGTTTTATTTTTGCAGCCACAGTTTTCCAGTCCACTGCACCTTCGGATGTTAATTCGACACTTTCATATGAAATCCCAAATTCTTTTAATGATCCTACTCCATCGCCGCGAATCCCGACAATTTCTTCAAGCGTATCATATGGTTTCCCGGTAATATATAATAATTCATCTCCTGGGCGAAGGACACCAAATAAAACTGTTGAAATAGCATGGGTGCCGGAAATGATTTGCGGACGAACTAGTCCTTCTTCTCCCCCAAAGACGTCTGCATAGATCTTTCCAAGCGTGTCTCTTCCAATATCATCATACCCATAACCTGTTGAGAGATTAAAATGAGAATCGCTGACTCTATGTTTTTGAAAGCTTTGCAATACTCGAAATTGATTTTTCTCTGCTCTTTCATCAATTGCTTTATGAACCACAGTAATCTGACTTTCCACTTTATTAACGATCGGTTGAAGCATTTCCCCACTTTTTAATTGTTGAAACATGATGAACTCCTATCTAGATTTTGAATTTCAATAATTGTCCTGTAATTTGACGATCTTGCATTGAAAATCCCCTGCATCGATAACGTCCACTTTCTTCATCAAAGTACAGTTCTCTAACGATTGTCTCATTTTTTAATTGCGAAAGTAATTTTCCTTCTGTTGAAGGAACTTCTACTTGGTATGGTACCATCATTTCGATGATATTGTCCTCTATCTTTTTCTTTAAGTCAAAACGGTCCTCTTTATCAAATGCACTAATAAATGCAGTCGGACTATTGGCAGTTGGAACAAAATCCGGATGCACAATATCTTTTTTATTGTAAACCGTTATTTGCGGTATGTCCTTCACATCCAGATCATCCAATAGTTTTTGGACGGTTTTTTCATGATGAAAATAGTCCGGATTCGACATATCTACAACATGCAGAAGCAAATCGGCTTCCTTTACCTCTTCTAGCGTTGACCGGAATGCCGCAATCAGCGATGTCGGGAGATCTTGAATAAATCCAACTGTATCGGTAATTAAGGCGATGAAACCACTTGGTAAAATAATTTTTCGCGTCATCGGGTCCAAGGTTGCAAACAATTGATTTTCCTCGTATGATTCTGCTTCAGAAAGTCGATTAAAAAGCGTTGATTTTCCGGCATTAGTATAACCGACAATGGCTACCTGAAAGGCTTTATTTTTCTTTCTTCTTTCTCGGTAGCGATCACGATGCTGAACAATGACAGACAACTGCTCCTTTATATCGTCAATTCTGCGGCGTATATGACGGCGGTCCGATTCCAACTTTGTTTCCCCGGGTCCTCTCGTTCCAATCCCGCCACCTAGCCTGGATAACTCAGTTCCTTGCCCTGCCAAACGAGGAAGCATGTATTGTAGCTGTGCCAGCTCCACCTGAAGCTTTCCTTCTTTTGAACGTGCTCGTTGAGCAAAGATGTCGAGGATTAGCTGCGTTCGGTCAATAATTCGCGCCTTTATTTCAGAGGAAAGGTTCCTTTTTTGACTTGGGGACAACTCGTCATTAAAAATAACAAGATCGGCTTCAAGTTCTTCTACTAAAGCACTAAGTTCCTGTACTTTTCCTTTCCCTAAATATGTCGCTGGATGGATACGCTCCCGCTTTTGGACGACAGACATCACTACTTGGCCTTGTGCAGTTTCTGTTAAGGAACCTAATTCCTCCATCGAATAATGAAATCGTGCGTTTTCCTCGTCATTTGTTTGACAGCCGACGAGTATTGCTTTTTCTACCGTCTCTTTATGATCCAACAATCATCCTTCCTTCCGTATCACTATAAATCCATCATAACAAAAAAATTAATGAACCTCTAATTTTTAAAATACAAGTTGAATTTTCGCTTTTACGTGTTAAAATCATACTGTTTGATTAAAATATTTTTACTTATAAAGAGAATTTCAGGGGGAAATCAAGGCATTATGACATGGGAAGTTCTAAGTATGATTGGGACAGTTGCTTTCGCTCTCAGCGGAGCAATTGTTGCCATGGAAGAAGAATATGATATTTTAGGTGTTTACATTTTAGGAATTGTTACTGCTTTTGGTGGTGGAGCAATTCGCAACCTCTTAATTGGAGTTCCTGTTTCTGCCCTTTGGGATCAAGGTCTTTTGTTCGAAATTGCCTTGTTGTCCATCACTGCCGTATTCTTGTTCCCAACGAATATGCTTAAGCAATGGCAAAAATGGGGGAACTTTTCTGATGCCATCGGTTTATCAGCCTTTGCGATTCAAGGGGCGATATACGCTTCAAAAATGGGACACCCTTTAAGTGCTGTAATCGTTGCAGCTGTTTTAACTGGAATCGGCGGCGGGATCATTCGTGACCTTTTAGCAGGAAGAAAACCCATTGTCCTTCGATCCGAAATTTATGCGGTATGGGCCATTCTTGCCGGCCTGGCCATTGGACTAAAAATTGCCGTTAGCTCCTGGGAATTATATGTATTATTTGTGATTGTGACCGGATTACGAGTCCTTTCCTATACATTTGATTGGAAATTGCCCATTAGGAAAATTCCAACCTACTAAAAATCGGCGGATCGCTGCATCCGCCGATTTTTTATTTAAAATGAGATCTTCTCATTTCGATTTCGAGAATTGTCCAGCTTCGTGAGCCATGCACTTTTATTATTCTTGGTCTTCTTCAAACACCAAATCGTTGCTTCTGATCGTCATTAATTCATGGCGATCATAACTATTTAGCATGAGTAGTCTCATCGCTTGGGAGCGAATTGCTTTTTCAATAATATTACGAACGTATCTCCCATTTGAAAAGCTCATGGGGCTTAACACAGCTTTTACCCAAATTAAATGTTCTTTTAATTTTTTTTCTGCTTCATGACTAAAGGTGTACTCTCTTTCCACCATCATACGATTAGAAATTTCCATTAACTCTTCAATGTTATAATCAGGGAAATCTAACACTAAAGGAAAACGCGAATGTAGTCCGGGATTTAACGTTAAAAAATAATCCATTTCCTGTGAATACCCTGCAAGAATGAGAATAAACTCATGCTGCTTATCCTCCATATGCTTCACGAGCGTATCAATCGCTTCTTTCCCAAAGTCTTTTTCTCCACCACGTCCTAAGGAATAGGCTTCGTCAATAAATAATATCCCGCCATGTGCGCGTTTGATAAGGTCTCTCGTTTTTTGGGCGGTATGGCCAATATATTCTCCGACAAGATCCGCTCTCTCCGCTTCGATAAGGTGACCCTTTGTAAGCACATTCATTTTTAAAAACAGCTTTCCAATCAATCTGGCAACTGTTGTTTTTCCTGTTCCAGGATTCCCTTTAAACATCATATGGAGGGCTTGTTTTCTTGCCTTCAATCCCAGTTCGTCTCGCTTTTTATTCACATAAATCCAAGCATAAATTTCTTTTATCATTCGTTTCATTTCTTCCATACCTACCAAGGCCCCAAGCTCATCTTCTATTTCCTTTAAAGCGGTATGCTCAGGGGGAATTGCCTTTGGAACAACTGGAGTATCACGCAGTTCTTTTGAAAAAGTCTTTTTCTTTTGAGTGCTAAGGACAATACTGATTTGGCCATTACTTTTCATTCGCATCGGTTGATCCAAAGCGTTCACCTCACAATCTGCAAACAGTATACGTTAGGTAGCTTTATATGTTACAAATGCCTAGATTATTTAAAAAAACTTCACTCACTGTCAATTTTTGCATGTTATTAAGAAATAATCCTTCCATCTATATCTATTCAACCAAGCTGAATTTCATTAAAAAGTTTTTTCCAAAAAATAATAAGAGCCCATGTGAACATGGACTCTAAATTTGAAATATTCTATTGTGCATCTAACTCAAGATGTACGTTTCTTTGTGGGGCAAATGTTGAAATAGCGTGCTTATAAACCAATTGCTGCTTTCCTTCTGATTCAAACAGAACTGTAAAATTATCAAAGCCTTTAATTTGGCCTCTTAATTGGAATCCGTTTAGTAAAAATACCGTGACATTGATGTTGTCTTTACGACATTGATTTAAAAATTGGTCTTGAATATTAACTGTGGTTTTCATTTGTAAATCCTCCTCTTTTATCTCTACTAATATGTATTCGATTTTACTTGTAGCTTTCCTTCAACATAATGCGAAATTTCCTTTATTTTTTTTGAGAAATTCATCACATCCGTCATATCAAACCATTTTACATCCATTTTGTTTTTAAACCAAGTAAATTGTCTTTTTGCATAACGTCGTGAATTTTGTTTTAGTTGATCTACCGCTTGCTCAAGTGCCACCAGCCCATCTAAGTATTCATAAATTTCCTTGTAGCCGATGGCCTGAATCGATTGACAATCACGCAAGTTCTGCTGATAAAGTCTTTTTACCTCGTCTAAAAGCCCCTCTTCCAACATCATTTCGACGCGTAGATTAATCCGTTCATAAAGCAATTCCCTTTCCATCGTTAAGCCAACAAGAGCTGTATCATATAGCAGGTCAGGTTGTTGCTTTTCTTGATATTCACTCATGGTTTTACCAGTGCAATGATAAATTTCAAGTGCTCGAATGACCCTTCTCGCGTTATTCGGATGGATATGTGACGCACTCTCGGGATCAATCTCCACTAACTCCTGGTGAAGGATCTGACTTCCTCTCTCCTTTACCTTTTCTTCCAATTCTTTGCGGAATCCTTCATCTGCTGGTGCATCCGAAAATTGATAATCATAGAGAACCGACTGGATATAAAGCCCTGTTCCACCGACAATCATGGGAAGTTTGCCCTTTTTTGCAATCTCACTTATTTTTGACCGAACAAGCTGTTGAAATTCAGCAACAGAAAATTTTTCTTCAGGATCGCGAATATCAAGCAAATGATGGGGAATCCCTCCCATTTCATTTTTCTTAATTTTTGCAGTCCCGATATCCATTCCTCGATAGATCTGCATGGAATCCCCGCTGATGATTTCACCATTAAACCTTTTTGCCAGTTCGATGCTCAACTTGGTTTTACCAACTGCAGTTGGGCCGATAATCACTAATAATTTTTGTTTTGAATCCAATCTTTTCACACTGCCTTATTCCTTTTTTCATGTTAAAGACACTTTTCCTACCTACATCGTAACATAAATATACTAAGCAGTTGAACATCAAACAAGTATAATCAAAAAACTCCCTTTCTATGCATTTTCTCAAGAAGAAATTTACTGTTGGAACATTTTTCATAAAACATTACAAAAAGATAACTTCATCACAAAAGGTTACAATCCGGTAACGGTTCATTTACAATCCCCATTTACCCCCAATTTCGTGTTAGTCTTATTCGTATCATATTTTGTAGAAAAAAAGTGAAAAAGGTGAAAAAGATGATTTCAAATTTTGAAATTGGTATTGATTTAGGTACTGCAAATATACTAGTTTATAGTAAAAATAAGGGAATTGCTCTCAACGAACCTTCCGTTGTTGCCATTGATACCGTCACAAATAATATTGTCGCTGTAGGAACCGAAGCAAAGGAAATGATCGGAAAAACCCCTGAGAAAATGATTGTTATTCGTCCGCTAAAAGGTGGAGTAATTGCTGATTTCAATATCACTACAGAAATGTTAAAGCACATGATGCGTAAGGCATCAAAAAAAGGTGGCTTTACATTACGAAAACCGAATGTGATCGTAAGTATTCCATCTGGTTCAACTAGTGTCGAAAGAAGAGCTATTCAAGATGCTGTCCAGAATGCAGGTGCGAAAAAAATCCAACTTATTGAAGAACCGGTAGCAGCGGCAATTGGAGCAGGATTACCTGTAGATGAGCCTGTTGCAAACGTCGTTGTGGACATCGGTGGTGGTAATACCGAGGTCGCAATCATCTCGTTTGGTGGGGTAGTTGCCTGTCACTCCATTAAAATCGGTGGTGACCGCCTTGATGATGAAATAATTTCATATGTTCGCAAACAATACAATATCCTTATTGGCGAAAGAACGGCAGAAAATATCAAAATGGAAATTGGATATGCACTTGTGGATCATGAGGAGCTTTTAATGGACGTTCGCGGTCGTGATCTTGTAACAGGGTTACCAAAAACCATTTCCTTATCATCGTATGAAATTCGAGATGCCATGAAAGAGTCATTATTGCAAATATTAGAAGCTATCCGTGCAACTCTTGAGGATTGTCCAGCGGAACTCAGTGGAGATATCGTCGATCGTGGCGTCATCTTAACAGGCGGAGGATCTTTAATGAAAGGCATGGAGGAGTGGTTAAGTCACGAAATCTTTGTTCCAGTTCAATTGGCCGATAGCCCTCTTGAATCTGTAGCAATCGGTACCGGGAGAGCCCTCCCTTTTATGAATAAATTACTACCAACAATGAAATAGTATTGTTTCTGTTCAGACTGGCGAGTAAATTTAGAAAAGTCGCGAGTAAACTTCAAATTCTTGCGAGTAAATGGCAAATAGCTCTAGACCAACTGCTGAAATGCCATTGAAAAATGAAAATAAGGCTGTCGAAACTAGTTCGACAGCCTTATTTTTGATTTGTTAATGTAAATTTTAATAACTGTGTAATAAAACTATTCTTTTTTTATTACATTACTCGCTTAAACATCTTCTCCATATCATAAGTAGAATAGTGCACGATTATCGGTCTACCATGCGGGCAGGTAAATGGGTCGGATGCTTTCCTGAGATCATCTAGAAGTGCCTGAATTTCATCATTCCGTAAATGACGGTTTGCTTTAATCGAGGCTTTACAGCTCATCATAATGGCCGCTTCCTCACGCAATTTTTTAATATCCACCTTCTTCATCGAAAGAAGCTGTTCAATCATCTCTTCAATGCATTCCTTCTCTTCCCCTTTAGGGAGCCATTGTGGATGAGAACGGACGATAAAGCTATTTACGCCAAACTCTTCAAGAAAAACGCCCACTTTTTCGAGTTCATTCCGATACTCATTAATTTTAACAAACTCATCTGTTGAATACTCAAATGTTATAGGGACGAGCATTTCCTGCAATTCGGCAGCAACTTGACCAACCTTTTCACGGAAGTATTCGTATTTAAGCCGTTCTTGAGCGGCATGTTGGTCAATGATATAGAGACCATTTTCATTTTGAGCAAAAATATACGTCCCGTGCATTTGACCAATCGGGTACATCCTTGGCACCCTGCTATCGGTTTGAACTGGAACCTCATCAACCTCAATAAATGGGCTAGGATCCTCTTCTTCCTCAATAACCGGTTCATGACTAGAAAGACTAAATGAATGATTCGTAGGCTGGGTTACGGGTTCATATGTCCTATGAACGGGATACTCAATCTGATCCAAATTAACCGGATTTTCTTGAATTATTTTCACCGGTTCGAGTTCTTTTTTATAAGCTGATGTTCCTTCATCAAGGACCAAGGAAGTTTGTTCAGATTTCGGTTCTTCTTTTTTCACAGCCGTATAGCCTGTGGGAATCAAGATTTTTGATTTGAATGTTTCTTTAATAATATTGGTGACAAGCTCGTTTAGCTCCGCTTCTTTACTGATACGAACTTCCATTTTCGAAGGATGGACGTTCACATCCACCAAAATCGGATCCATTTCAACATTAAGAAGAACAATAGGAAACCTTCCGATAGGCAACAGTGTATGATAGCCTTCCTGAATTGCTTTTGCCAGCGGATAGTTTTTAATGAACCGTCCATTAATCATCGTCGAGATGTAATTTCGGGATGCCCTTGTTACTTCAGGCATTGAGGCAAATCCACTAATTCGATAATCAAGGGAACGCCCTGTAATCGGCACAAGCTGCTTGGCAATCCCGATTCCGTAAATTGAAGCCAAAACTTGCCGTACATCCCCATTACCCGTGGTTTGCAGGAGCTTCCGTTCATTATGAATTAAGCGAAAGGCAATTTCCGGGTGAGAGAGAGCAAGGCGGTTGACGACATCGGAAATATTCCCGAGCTCGGTGTGAATGGTCTTCATGTACTTCAAACGGGCAGGTGTGTTGAAAAATAAATCCGTAATTGTGATATCCGTTCCCCGTCGTGCTGAGGCCTTTTCATATACCTCAACCTTTCCACCTTCAATCACTACTCGATTGCCAGCACCTTCACCCGTTGAAGTCTTCATCTCCAGCCGGGAAACAGAAGCGATACTTGGAAGGGCCTCACCACGAAAACCAAGAGTACGAATTCGAAACAAATCATTTTCATCCTTGATTTTACTTGTCGCATGACGCTGAAATGCTAGTAAAACATCGTCCTCTTCAATCCCATTACCATTATCAATAATCCTAATTTTCTCAAGTCCCGCTTCTTGTACCTCTATTTCAATGATGGTGCTGCCGGCATCAATCGCATTTTCGACAAGCTCTTTCACGACAGATGCAGGACGTTCGACAACCTCGCCTGCAGCAATCTTATTGGATAAGATATCATCTAATTGGATGATTTTTCCCATTTTTGTTCACAACCTATTTTAACTTTTTCTGTAGCTCGTACAATAAATTAATGGCCTGAAGTGGTGTGATATCTAATAAATCTAGTTCTTTTATTTTCTCCAAAACTCGTTTTTCTTTTTGGGAATGCTCTTGTTTCTTTGGTTCCTTCGGTTCATCAAAGAATGATAGCTGTGCAGGCTGCTCCGATTGATTTTCATCTTTTATTACTGGTGCTAGCTGCTCCTCTTTTTTTATTACTGGAGAAGGCTGAGCACTTGGCTGTTCCAATTCAGCTAATATCTCATTCGCCCGGTTAATCAATTCCACGGGAAGCTCTGCCAGCTGTGCCACATGAATCCCGTAGCTCTTGTCAGCCGGTCCTTCTTTAATTTTATGAAGAAAAACAACTTTTCCTTGATGTTCAATCGCACTGACATGAACGTTCTTCAGCTTTGACAACTCTTCATCCAAAACGGTGAGTTCGTGATAATGTGTGGAAAAAAGTGTCTTTGCCCCGATTCGATTATGAATATATTCAATGATTGCCTGTGCCAGTGCCATTCCATCGTAAGTGGATGTTCCACGGCCGATTTCATCAAATAAAATCAAACTGTTTTGCGTTGCATTGGCAATGGCATTCTTTGCTTCGAGCATTTCCACCATGAACGTACTTTGTCCTGAAATCAGATCATCCGCTGCACCAATCCGTGTGAATACTTGGTCAAAGATAGGCAGAACCGCTTCAGAGGCAGGAACATAACAGCCAATCTGTGCTAAAATCGCGGTCAGGGCAATTTGGCGCATGTAAGTACTCTTCCCGGACATGTTCGGACCCGTAATCAACAGAACTTCTCGGTCTTGATCCATTAAACAGTCGTTCGGGACATATTCCTGGGAATTCAATACCTTTTCAACTACAGGATGTCTGCCATCCTTAACGGCAACGCGACGGTCTAAAGAGAATTGTGGCTTCACATAATGGCGTGCTTCACTCACTTCTGCAAAAGACTGAAGGACATCAAGTTCACTTACGACTTTGGCTAAGGCTTGCAGACGCGGAATATATTCTTTTACAATTTCACGAATTTCGGTAAACAGCTCATATTCCAGCTCACCACATTTTTCTTCAGCTTGTAAAATAAGCGCTTCTTTCTCTTTTAATTCCGGGGTAATAAACCGTTCCGCATTCGTTAGGGTTTGTTTCCGCTCATACTGCCCCTCTTCTAAGAGATGAAGGTTTGCTCTCGTGACTTCAATATAATAGCCAAAAACACGGTTATAACCCACCTTAAGTGATTTTATCCCGGTTTTCTCACGCTCCTCCCGCTCCAATTGGGCAATCCATGTTTTCCCGTTTCTGCTCGCATCGCGATATTGATCTAGCTGGGCATTGTAGCCATCGCGGATGATGTTGCCTTCTTTTAGGGAAAGCGGTGGATTCTCAACAATCGCCTGCTCTAATAAGTCTGTTACCTCTTCACAAGGATCAAGCAACTCCACAATTTTTTCCATTTCTACATTTTGAATACCTTGGAGGATTTGTTTTAAAAAAGGCACTTGCATTAAAGAACGATTTAATTGAACTAAATCACGGGCATTGACGTTGCCAAAAGCGACACGCCCCGCTAATCGTTCTAAGTCATATACTTCTTTTAACTTTTCCCGCAATTCTTGGCGTTCGAAGTAAGACTGCAACAGGACCTCGACCAGGTTGTGACGGTGCTCAATTGCGGCTTGGTCAATCAACGGACGGTCAATCCAAGCTTTTAGCATTCTACCGCCCATTGCCGTCATCGTGTCATCTAGCAGCCATAATAACGAGCCTTTTTTCCCCTTCGAGCGAATGGTTTCCGATAGTTCGAGATTTCGCTTTGAAAAGTAATCAATTTTCATAAATTGATGAATTTGGTAGGTTGTTACTGGCTGAAGGTGGTCAAGACTCCTTTTTTGAGAACGGTATAAATAGTTAAATAGTCTTGCTACCGTTTGCTTTAATTTCTCCTGATTTATATCTTGAAGTAAATGAGAAAAATTCATTTCTAGTGAACTATTATCTTCAAAAGAAATGGTCAGAATATCGCGTTCCCGCATTTTCTTTTGCAATTCACCGTCAAAGCTGCTTGCGACTACTACTTCCTTGGCACTTAAAACAGCTAGTTCATTCAATACATCATCAAAATGATTGGAAAGTAAGGTGACACGGCTTTCACCTGTAGAGATGTCCGTATAGGAGAAACCAAATGTATGATCGTCAAAGGCAGTAATCGAGGCAATATAGTTATTCTCTTTGTCCGTTAACCCTTTGCCGTCCATTACAGTTCCAGGTGTGATGAGCTGAACGACTTCGCGACGAACCATCCCTTTTGTCTGTTTTGCATCTTCCATTTGCTCGCAAATGGCAACCTTGTAGCCTTTGCTAATTAATTGTTCTATATAATTTGCAGCGGCATGGTACGGAACTCCGCACATCGGAATCCGTTCCTCCGCGCCGCCATCCCTGCTTGTTAAAGTGATCTCCAATTCTTGCGATGCTTTAATGGCATCGTCAAAAAACATTTCGTAAAAATCGCCCAAGCGAAAAAATAAAAAGGCATCTTGATAATCTGCCTTTACTTGTAAATATTGCTGTATCATCGGCGTATAAGCAGCAATCATAATGACCTCCAAATATTCAACATTTCGATTATCTTCGACATCCCATTATATCACAAACTCCGGGTGTCAGGCACCCGATCTTCATTTAAGTGCATATTGGATGGAATTTATTATTGACGTTTCTAGAAAATCTTATTATAATAATAATCGTCCCTTTTATTTATATGTCCCAGTAGCTCAGCAGGATAGAGCAACAGTTTCCTAAACTGTAGGTCGGAGGTTCGAATCCTCTCTGGGACGCTATTTAAAGAAAACGCTATGTTATCGAATTGTTTACCGTTCAATCAAACGGGACAATAACGTGACATAGCGTTTTTTTTCGTTAGCTGTAGGACGTGGTTTTTATGACTGTAGGACTTATTTCGGTAACTGTAGGACACCTCGGCGGCATCTAAGGAGGATTTAGAAATCGCATGAAACGTAAATTTATCAGTGAAAGAGGTCCTAAAGCTTCGTCTCAGGACCGACAGATTAGTAATGTCCTATATACCATTGATGAAGCATTACAAATGTTTATACGAGCTAAAACGGCTGAAGGTGTCCGACCCGGAACTATTAAAGGGTACCACGAGATTTTCCGTTATTTCCGACAATGGTTAGACGATGACATTATGTATATCCACGAAATCTCTGCAGACACCATTCGTAATTACATTAATTATCTAAGAACTGAAAGAACTCCTTATGCTGAAGATCCGAAACGAAAGCGAAATGGTAAGAGATTATCGGTTTATACGATTAACATTCGTATTCGTGGTTTAAGCACGCTGTTTCGATTTCTTTTTAACGAAGGTATTATTCCGATTAATCCTATGAAGAATATATCGCAAGTTCGAGACGATGCCCACGAAGAGGTACCAGGTATACCAGACAAACAGATTGACGCTATTCTCGCCTCTTATGACGATAGACAGTTCGCTCAGTGGCGTGATAAAACGCTGATATTATTGTTGCTGGATACTGGTCTTAGAATTAATGAAGCACTATCCTTAACGGCGGATCAAGTGAACTTCAAGGAATTGTCAATTACAGTCCTTTCCCAAATCGCTAAGAATCGAAAGTCCCGTGAGATTCCAATTAGTCGTGAGGTTGCGAAAAGATTGCGACAACTATTAGACGAGACACAGCAATATTTTGGAGAAGACTGTAAAATATTCATGAACGCATTTGGTGAAGACTTCACGGCAGATGCATTTAGGCGTAGATTAAATCGACTTAAACCAAAACTAAACATTCCAAAATTGCACCCACATATGTTTCGTCATACCTTTGCTCGAAATTATGTATTGAACGGCGGTGACATCTTTACGTTACAACGAATTTTGGATCATGCTGACATAAAGACGACCCGTAAATACGTACAAATGGATAGTGAGCATATTCGAGAGCAACACAATAAATTTTCTCCATTACGTAACATTATAAAACGGAATGGTATCAGAATATAGGTGGGGCCGTCCATTTGGGCGGCTTTTTACTTTTGTTATATCACTAGAAAAACTCTACGAAACTTGGAAGACGTAATAACTTACGATATTTCACACGACACTTAACCGGTTCTATAAAGGCGAAATCCTTCTCTTCTCGTATCACTGGCTTAGCGTAAATGCCTTCTAGCAAACGGCTGCACACCGAGTTCCATTACTCCTGCATAGTTCCCATCTTCGAACGTTAACAGCCACCCGAAATCTGTTTTACGATATCCAACGACGAACACGTCCGCATAATGATAGTTGACCACCTTCAGCCACGAATGTGATCGTTTACCGACTTCATACCGTGAATCCTTACGCTTTAAGACTATGCCCTCAAGGGCTTGTGCCTTTATAGCGACAAAATAAGCTTCACCGTGCCCTTCAACGAATTGCGTCTTAGTGATTAACGATCTACTGGCACAATGTCCTCAAGTAATTCCTTTCGCTCAAGCAAAGGCATATTTGTGATCTATTTACCTTCTTGTCCCAAAACATCAAAGGCGACATAGGTAATCGGTGTCTTATCCATAGAACTCATAAACCGACTCATTAAGGCTTCAAAGTCAGGTTTACCCTGTTTATCACTTACGATTAACTCGCCGTCAAGAACGGTTCCTGCAGAAATACCTAGGTTGTGAAGTTCGGGGAATTTCGAAGTAATTTCGTTCTTATGCCGTGAATACAAACTGACTTTTTCATCTTTATCAACAGAAATATGACACGGATGCCGTCCAATTTTAGTTCCGTAATGTAATCATCGGAATCGAACGGTTTATCCGTTTTATGCAATAGCATTGGAGATATAAACATATTAAACACCTCACTGCTATTCTATCAGAATCAGAATATTATATTAATTGAAATGCAAGGAACGCTCTATTTACTTAGAGGGTCAAACAGCTGATTATTTATCCTTAATGGACTTTGTATTTAGAGGATTAAAATCAATGTATGGGATTGTATTGTTATTACTTCCATCATAATCAACTACTCTAGGAAAAAAAGGAATTTTGCCAATGGTTTCCGAAAAGATCCAAGGTCTAACTTTACCTTTTACAACATAATATATTTCCTCCTTATCAACAACTAACGCAGCATCGCCAGCAACCATTACTAATCCTGCAATCTTAACAACCCCTTGATCAATAACTTCCATATCAAGGACCGTAATTTCATTTGTTGCAAATTTAGGATCAAATCGTCTGATTTCCTTAATAGCCCAGCCAGGAAGAAAGCCATCTTCAACATCTGCTTTTATTAGGACTTTTCCTGCATAGTAATCGTAACTAACTCCTTCAGGTAAATCACTTTCAAGTATATTATGTGTAGCAGTAAAGAAGTCTTTTCCATCCGATCTTTTTAGTTTTATGTTTAAGAAATATAAATTACCATTTTCAATCCTATATTCTATAAGTTGATCTAACATACGAAATGGGATTGCTCCGTGTTTAGATTTGATTGTTAATGGACCGATTACCATTGAGGATTGCGTACCTTTCTCAATAAAAATTTGATCGGTTTTTTCGTTTGTATCTTGGATTCTCTTTATTTTTTTCCATTCATATAACTTTTCATCACTTATTTCTAATCGACCATGGTGTACATATGAATGACAAGTAGGACAAATTGCTATCATATCATCTGCGTTATGAACTTTATAAACAGCCCAATCTTTAATATGATGAATTTCATATCTGTATGTAACAGGACATCCAGGGTTTGCGCATTTATTCCCTGCCTCTTTAATTAGTTTTCTCTTTTTGCTAGGTGGTACTGTTCGACTTTCAGCCAAATTTGATTACCTCACTCCATTTTGTTATAAATCCCTTAACAATTATAGGATTACTTAGTAAATAATTACAACAAAGAAGCATTGTAAAGCTAATGAAATGTGTTTAATTTCAATCCTATTAACTTGTTCACCAACTTGTCGAAAGGGATAAACGTCCTTTTGTCGAATACCTCGATAAAGAGAGAGGTGTATGATGACTAGGTTGTTTACTGTTCATTGAGCAAAAGCTGAAATTAAACGATTGCAGCATTATGTAGATTTAGTGGAGTCTTACGAAGCAGATACGTTGGACCGGGCGATAATTAAGGAATACACATAAACGAATAGCATTGAAAAGGTAACTAAAAATTTGAATATTGATCGAGAGTACGCTACTAAAGTGTTAAAACGTCCAGGAGCCGACGAACTACATAAAATAATGTACTCAGGATACATTATAAAAACAAAACCGCATAGGCATCGTTAATTAAAGCATCATTTCGGAAGTGCTTTTTTTATTCATCGATTCGTTTCATGTAATACATGCTTATTGGAAATGCTAAAATAGGTTTGCTATACATTGACTTATGCCTGGTGAAAAAATCATCTGCGGGTGGTTTTTTTGGAAAACTTGGTAAATGAAATAATTATATTTAGATATGAAAGAGGGTGGAAAGTGGACAAAAAAGAAAAAAGACCGCCATTTTGACGATCCGCTTGTTAAACTAAAGCACCCTTAGTACTACTAGAAAAAACCTTCCTGTTGGATGTTTTTTTTATCATCCAATAACCACGATGATAGATTGACGAGATTGATTTCAGCCGTTGCCATTTAATTGGCTTTTTATGCTTCTCTAATTTGAGATAAACAAAAAAGGACATGGATTACCAAATCTGCGTTTGACTGGTTAAAAGTATTTAAACTGCTTAATCCGTGACAGATAGAATTCCTCAGATTAAATCCTCTTGAATCCGTAAATAAAACTTTAAAGTATAGTTTAGCATCTTCGCCAAACACGCTTTCAATAATCGAATCATTTAGAATATCACCGAATAATTTCACCCGGAAACCGCCGTTCTTTGATGGTTTAAGTACAGTTCCACCAGTTAGGGTTATTAATCTTCGAAATGCATTCTCGATTTGGGGAATTAATATATGCATTGATGAAATGAAATCCTTTTCAAAGTAAAATTCCAGACCTTTAAGAATAAGCTCCCTTCTTTCTTCATCAAATACTGGAGATTCCATTAATAACGCAAGCAACGATTCAGATTTCAACTCATGATATTCCTGAAACCTTTCTATTACCCTTCTCAGAAAAATAGATTGTATGGACAGATTTTGCGTAATTAGGTGAATAATGTTACCTTCCAAATCCTCCTCTAATGGCCCTATTGTAGCTACGGTTCTACCCTCGCTATCCATAAGTGATGTTGAAAAGGAAAATGAAATTGGATATTTTTTAGATACATCTACCAATTGTTCTTTGGCCTGGTCTTTTCGTGGGATAAAATATCCGGCAATTTTTGCTGAATCTACTTTAATATCACCCTTAACAAAGTTACTTGTAAATTGTTGAATTTGCTCCTCCGTTATTTTTATTGAAGTGGAGATAGTTTTTAAATTGCCTTTAACTTTAGGGCCGATTTTAACTAACTCTTTTCTTATTTCTATAGCATCATCGCTTAATTGAAATTGTTGAAAAAGCTCATGTAAATGTTCTAACCAACCTTGAATTTGCATTGGAGCTGCATTGATAAATTGTTTTTCATATTCGTTTTTTAAGACAAACAATACTCTTCTTACATCACTCTTATTATTTTGCCTTAGATAAAAACTTCCTAATCTAATAACAGCTGCTTCAACACTCCAAGGGTCTGGGGTCTTATTATTAACAAGTCTCTCAACTCGGCCTTCCAATTCCTCTATTATTCTATTAATTTCATCATTACTTAAATTTAATTTATATTTTTTGTACAATAAATCATAAGAAAAACCCCATAATCCTGGTTTCTCATCAATCGCAATATTTTGCTCGGTTTTAAATATAGTTTGTTTTACTTCTTCAATTCTCCTAGAATCCTTTAAACTTACAGCTAAATCTAAAGCTCTTTCTAATTTTTTGATGACATTTATTTCATAAATGTATAGTTCTTCCTCTGCTATTCTTATATTATTGTCAATAACTATATGGGCTATTGAGTGACTTGGGTTCTTACCCGTTATTTGTCTCGAAAACTCCCAAACCAAGTCAGCATATCTGGACTTAAAGATCGGATTGTGTGCGTTCTCAGCTCTTTGCTCCCAATATTGAATCATATAACTGTCAACTTCACTAATGCTTGGGTATACAGTAACAGTTCCGTCTTCATTACTGAAAATAAATTTAGGACCATAATAGGTTCCCCACCCACTATCCTTATCAGTGTAATCATCAGAAAAATCAAAAGCCATCGCTTCACATTTAACAGTGAAAGTATCTTCAGTTTTTTCAAAAGTATTTTTAATTAATGTTGCTATTTCATATTCAGATATTTTGTTTCTTTCTTTTTCAAGATTGTTTAAAAAACATTCAATTGAATT
This sequence comes from Neobacillus massiliamazoniensis, assembly GCF_001048695.1. Taxonomy (GTDB): domain Bacteria; phylum Bacillota; class Bacilli; order Bacillales; family Cytobacillaceae; genus Neobacillus; species Neobacillus massiliamazoniensis. The sequence goes on from NZ_CVRB01000001.1 coordinate 243,670, forward strand.
GTTACTCATGATAACCTCCTTGTAATTATAAAATTTCAGATAAATTACTTACTAAATTTATAATACACCCAATAGAATTTTTATGTAATAGATGCTCCCCGAGATATCCGTTTCTGAAAAAATTTTTTAAAACGAATTTGGCTGCATAGACAGATTGATTTCATAGAAACGGTAGGAGTTTGGCTCGCCAAGGTTTCGAGATTTAACGTTAATGTGTGCGTTACACCAGGCACATATCAATATACATATGGGATCGTTGTTTGTGATAGGATGGCCCCCAGAAAAGACCGCTCTATTCACTCAAAACAATTTTTCTGTTTGGATTAGTATTGTTCTATTCTACCTTCAAAAACTAATACCTCGTTTAAAAAACGACGACTCATATTTCTTCTCCTGACATTTCTGTTATTATTTCCATTTACATCCATACCATGAAACTTTTTTGCTGCCAATGCTAGCCTTATAAATCTGGGATCTTTCCTCAATCTATCGTAATCCCTTTTATTGAGTCTACCCCAAACATCTTTACCTTGATAGATGTCACCATTTTCATGAAGCTTTAAGTCTCTTCTATTTAGACAATGTCCGTGCGGAACAGAAGGAAAAGGATCGTGATCATACTTATGAAACTCCCACTTCATATTTTCCATTTCGTAATTAGGACGATATTTAGTTGGTCTAGAAATGTTGCATTTCTGAAAACTTTGTTTTATGTTTTTCCTTCTAAAATACATCTTTCTCATTATATACCTCCGATGTTTTGTAATATGTAGATATTACTATTATTTATATGTCTATAAGCCAGATCGAGATTAATTACAACGAGTTAGCGAATTTCATTTGAAGCTTTTTTCGCTTTATTGCATAGCAGCTCGTACTTTTGTTCATACAGGCTGACCTGTTTAGTGCACCTCTTACGTTAAACTTATCTTGACATAATCTAACCATTTCGCTATTAGCATTATTTTTTCCTGCCCTGTATGAGAACCGTATGTTTGATAGTACTTTCTCGTCGTGTTCATTGATCGTTTTACCGCCACAAACAATAAAAAAGAGCCCACTGATTGTAGGCCCCCGAAATTTCCGAGTTAAAAAAGGATTTTTTACTTAAGATAAAATCGATTTAATCAGGATAGGTGACTTCTCTCTAGTTAATTGTTCAAGGTTTCGAGATTTTAACAACCATGCGTGCATTACGCTAGGCAAACCCCATATGAAATGCCTCTTCCGTTTATGATCCAGTGGCCTCCCCGTATAATTCAAGGATCCGGTCATCTTCATTTAAGTAGAAGCGTGGTTCTAAACCATTCTCTGTTACCAACCGATCAAAATCCTCTCGATTATTAAATCTAGTATCTGAGTTTCCAACATAAAAAAGATGTGGGTTGACCATAAAACCATTTGGACATTTAGCTATAAATTGTTTTTCACATAACCTTTTAATTGATTTGGAGACACCTCCTTTGTCAATGCTTAGGCTTTCAGCAATTTGTTTCTGTTTTATATAAGCTATGTTGTCATCGTACTTCATTTGTCCACACAGGAAAAATAGGATTTTATAATCTGAACCACGGAATTCTGGATCTTGTAAGTGTTGGAACCATTCCAAAATGAAGGCCCCCCAATAAACCACCTTTTCACTTCTTCTGGCCATTATCAACGCTCCTTTTGTTGTCATTATTGCAACTTTTATTGTCTTATTATCAATATTTTAATATTTTGTTGAATAAAGGACAACTTAATGTTGGTTATTTTACAACTTTTATAAAGAGTCCATTGAGGGTAAATGCCTATAAAATCAACATTTCAAGGCCATTTTTTTCTTATTGTATGCCTCGTCATATATATAGGGATGAAATACAATGGGTACAAGCAATAATCAAACCTATTTCCAATAGGTCATTATCATAAAATTTGAGGTGTTGTATATGAAAATCTGGAACTTTTTGCAACAACGTTTTGGTTGGATTGGAGTAGTTTTAACCTTTTTAGTTGCGGCATTTCCAAAAGCGTTCGCCAAAATAGGAGCGACTATTAAATTCTTAGTTGTAGGTTATTGGTTGCAAATGAGTGTGTTAACGATTATTCTCCTGCTTTTATTCGTTTCTCGACTTTTATTGAAACAACAAAAAGGCTAACCCGATTGATTATTAGCTATGTTAACTAACTTTCTAAAGATGTTATAAACGTTACTGTATAAGTAGAGTTATACGGTAACGTTTTTGTGTTTTTGTAAATTAAGCAATACCAAAGGTCTTTGGCTTCCTCTATCGTTACCGTTTGATCGTATCCAAAATAAACTTAGGTCATTTATACCTTAAATTTGGTAAGCCATTATCAGGGTTTTGAGATTTCGTTTTCACGTTCGTCCACCACTAGGTACCTGTTGATATAGCTTGGGGGTGTTTTTTTGTGATAGGGTAGCCCTCTTAGCTGGATCACAATTTTACCTTTGGAGACAAAACGAAAAGCGAACCGTTTACTGGGTCGCCTGTTGTTTAACTTATTAAACAAATAATTCCTTTAATTGATTAACAGAAAGCCACGGTCTTTTTCGGTGCAACATACTGTGACAATTAGAACAAACAAGGGCAATGTCTTCTACTTTTGTTTCCTCGTCTTCTCCCATTTCGGAAATAGGTTTTGTATGATGACCTTCTATGTAACCATCACCAATTTCTCCATAACGTGCTTTAAAATCAAATTTGCAAACTTCACATATTAATTTTCCGTGCCTTTGTAGAAAACGTTCCATAGCTAGTTTAATAACCTCGGGGTTTCGTTCCCTAGCTAAATGCTGTTTTAATTTTAATTTACCTTCTGGGAATCCTTCTTCATCATCAGTAAAACCTATACGATCAGCTTCGTTAAGTTTTCTCATTACATTTCCAACGGTAGTAAATCCATATTCTAGAATTGCAGTTACTTCAGTATCAGTTATACCTTTTCCTGAAACAATGCTATTTTTAAATAGTACACCTATATCACTTAAATATACAGGGTTATTAAACGATTGAAAATCAGATAAGATAATACAACCTATTTCACTTAAATCTACATTATTTCCAAACATATCTTGTCTTCTAGCAATAAATCTTTCCTTGCTTCCGTCACCGTTAGCTTTTCCATATTTATCCCAACCTTCATCAACTGTTAATTTCTCAAATCTTTCAAATATAGCTCTACCCATCACCGCTCTTTCCCCAGATACCCCCAATTCATTTTTAACTAGAAAAAAGAACGGCTCCCCCTGTGTAAGCACGTTAAAGTTATTAGTATTTTTACGGGTAAAGTTTACTTCAGTAAGGTTATCCAAACCAGATAAATACGTAAACCATTCCCTTGAAGTAACACCAATATAACCCCTCATCCCTGCACCTCTGTTTATAACATTAATTTTTGTCAAAAAGGTCGAATATGGTAAATTTCCGATTAAATCACGTCCAACTTCCACCCAAATATTTTGACGAAAATATTTTCCTTTTTGGCAGTAAGCAATTCATCTTCAAAATATGGAAGTATTCCTGGACATACAACTAAACCTTTTATATTTGAGTAACCTAATTCATCCTCGCATAACCTCATATAATGTTTTAATTGTTGTTTGACTTCACGCCCAATTCTGTCCTTTTTAATTTCAACAACAATAATTTCGTCATTCAAAGTATCCTTTAGGAGCAAATCTAGTCTAGATTCATCAGAAAATACATGTTGCTGCTTTAAAAGCTTAAGTCCCTCACCTAATATTTCAGGATTGCTTGCAATATATTTTTCTATATCTCTTTCAAGCACATGAAAAACTTCCTCTGTCGACAATAGCCTATTATTCAACCTTCCTTTCTTTTCATTTCCCTTTATTAAAACTAATAAAAGCGTTATGTCGCTTACATTTAATTCTTTCCAAGTTCTAAGTGCAGAAGAAATAGCTGCTAGGGTTGTTTGATCCGCGTTAAGTTTAGCTGGTCTTGAGAGTTGTTTTAACAAACCTTCATTTAACTCAAGAGGTATCTCTAATACCTTAGAACGAATAGGATTTCCAAATACAATTGTTTCATTTATATTTAAATCACTTATCTTTTTCTTAAGATGTGGGTTATTATATTTGTCAATAATTAAAGGGTCATCTAATAAGTTTTTCACAAGGTGTACTTCTTCAACAAAATAATAGGCTGTTATATACCGCTTGTCGTAAATAGTTTTATGAAAAAATAGATAATCACCCTTATTAACACCTAAAAGTTTCTCCCCATTTAATTTTAAATCTCCATAAGTTAACTCCTGAAACATTGGATCTTCATGGCTATTATTTTTTTCAGGGTCTACGTAACCAATCAGATAACTTGCCATACTCTCAACCTTCCTTTAATTGGTATCTATACTCCTAATATAACAAAAAATTAATAAGATTAGTTTAATTAATTGTTTAAATGGAAATGATGTTATGGAGGTGATGCAGGGTTTGACTAAGAAATTAGACTATGATGAAGTTAAAAGTTACATTGAATCAATCGGCTTGATGCTCCTATCAGAGGATTATGTGAACGCTTTAACCCCTCTATCATGCCTATGTCACTGTGGTAATCACTTCACTATATCATTGAACAACATAAAAAAAGGAAGGCGATGTCCAAAATGTTCAGCTCAAAGGCTATCTGAAAAGAATCGTTTATCGTTTGAAACCGTAAAAAACATATTTAGCAGTCAAGGTTATCTACTTTTTTCCGAATATATAAATAGTAGGAAAAAAGTAAAGTTCGTTTGCCCAAATGGACATATTGGGGAAATAACATTATCCAATTTTAAAAGGGGGTCTCGGTGTTATCAATGTTTAAAAGAAATGAGGTTTTATTCAAAAAGAGAGAACTAAAAAATGTGAAAGAATCAATAAGCAGTAGAATTTGATGTCCGTTACAGGTATGCAATTCAAAATTAAATAAAAAAGGTGATAGTAATGATGATAACCCAAACAGTTGAGATAATATGGAACAATAGAAACAAACAACATTACCTATCAAAAAACTATATCTTTACAAAAATAGGAGATACATTTTCCGTATCAGTCTTTGATTTACCCAACAATTCTACTATAAATGTCAAAGCGAAGTGCGATTATTGCGGGGATGAAACCCCTCCAGAGTTCACTTATGGAGATTATTATCGTCAGGCACTTTCTAGTCCCGTAAAAACTTATGCGTGTAATAAGCCTAAATGCAACTTCAAAAAACGATTTGATATGGCAAGCTACAGACAACAACGTGGCGAATTGAATGAAAAAAATCCATTTTATTTTCATTTTGAAGAAAATGTTATGAAGTTGCTGAAATCTTACTTAAATGAAAATGGAAATTTGCATCAAATGAAAAATAAGACTAAAGGCAACCGAATATTAAATATTTTCCAAAGACATCAAGAATTTGACATAATTGAAATGGCTATAAGACTTGGTTATGAAGAACAAGATTTGAGGAATAATCCTCTTCTTGGTTTGAGTAGAAAAGAAATGAACAGTGAACACCGACAGAACGAACAATTTGAAGAGGTAAAAGCAGCCATTTTGGAATTCATGGAAGAACATAAACGATTTCCTACTTATGAAGAGGCATGTATGCTTAAAGGTATGAACACTGCTAAACTAGATAAATTGGGCGGTATTCATGCTGTTCGTCAAAGGATGGGTATAAACGATTCTACGTATTTAATTGATGACCGAGGTTGGCCTAATAAGTCCAGTTATGAATGGATGGTTGCACAGTTTTTGATTCATAATAATGTTCCATATAAACGGGAGCAGAGGCCATTTATTAACAATGGTCATAGGAGTGATTTTACTTTTTATACAGAAGAAGGTCTCACTATCCATTTGGAATTATGGGGATATGATGAGACAAGCGGCGGTATTGTTGCTGAAGAATATGTTGAGAAAAAGGCTAGGAAGATGGAGTTGTATAAGGAACATGAAAAAGAAATCCAGTTAGTCTCATTGAAACGAAGCATGTTTGAACGAGCAACTTACGACCAAATCCAATCAGAATTGAAACGAATTTTAGGACCGATTTTAAAAATGAAACTCAAAGAACTGGAACAAGAAGTCATGATCCCCCCAACCATGTTGAGTAATGAACAGTTACTCGAAGAATTCTTAAAATATTCAATAGACGGAAAAACTACTCCATTGTTCTGGGATTTAACTAATAATTTACGGGTAGCTATTTTGAAGCGCTTTAAAAGTTATGAAGTTTTTTTAAAACAAAATAATTTCCAACCAAATAAAGAGTCTACCAATGTTCCTATCGAATACTTATTTGAGGCATGCGAAGCATGTATAAATGAAGACGGGTCATTATTGAATTTAAAAAGCTATTTAGAAAGAAATAAAAATCGATTCAAAGGATTTATAAGTAAAGCTAGAAATAATGGAGGATTTTTTAATGTCAAACTGAGTTTTTTCAGTAATTGTGTCGAAAAAGGAATTACCATCTTCGAAGATGATCAAATGTTTTTAATCGGAGTAGCGCAAAAAAAAATTACGAATATCACACGGCAAAATGAAGAACAAAGATTGTTTGCCATTGATATTCTCGAAAAACTTGGAGTTGACTATCAAACAATTCATTTTAGGCATTTTAATTTGCGATTTACAGATGAGGAAGTTCGGGAGATTCGAAATTGTAAAAAGAAAGGTGTAACTTATGCAGAATTAACCAAAAAATTCAATGCGAGTAGCAGCACTATTAAAGAAGTTCTCCATGGGCCTACATATTCTCATATTGTATAAAACACTAAATAAATGTATTCATAATGTTTTACTTTCGCTTGAAAACGTATAATCCCCCGAGGTTTTCAATTATAAAAAAATTTTTAAAAACGAATTTGGTTGCATAAACTAACTGATTTTATAGAAACTGGGGGCCGTTCCGCTCGTGAGGGTTTTGAGATTTGGCGTTTATCTGTGCGTAACACCAGGCAAACGACGATATGAAATGCCCCATTTGTTCGTGATGGGGTAGCCCCACAAGCTGACCAGTAAAAAATAAAAGCGAACTGTCATCAGTTCGCCTGTTGCGTCTCATATTCTTTCACTAACTTATAGAACGTGGTCCGTTTCATATCCGCTCTTCTCATCGCCTCTGTTGCTGTAATCCGGTCTGCTTTCCATTCCTTATAAACAGTGATAAATGCATCTGTTATTTCAGCTTTAGGTCTACCAAACTGCACACCATTCTGCAAAGCAACGTCAATTCCTTCTCGTTGGCGCTTCTTGATCCGCTCCCGTTCCTCTTCAGCTAACCACGATAGGATCTGTAGTACTAAGTCGGAGATAAACGTACCAATACTGTCCTGATATTTCGAAGTATCCAGTAAGGGCATATCTAGAACCACGATATCTGCTTTAATACTTTTGGTAATATCGGTCCATTCGTTTAAAATTTCTTCCTTATTCCGGCCAAATCGATCTAAAGAGTGAATGTATAGAATGTCACCCGATCGTAAATGGTGCTTTAGCGATTGATACTGATCTCGATTGAAATCCGTTCCGCTCTGCTTATCGATAAATATATCTCTGTTGCTTATCCCTACTTCTTTCATTGACTGCAGCTGCCGTGCTTCGTTCTGATCCCGACTACTTACACGAATGTATCCAAATTTCCTATTCTCCATTTTACGTTCACCTCTCGATACCTGTATATATTTTCCTTTAGTATAGCGGATGTGTTCGTAAATGTATATATAATAAACGAATATTCGTAAATTTACTTTTAGTCTTTTGCGAACATGTTAAAAAACGGTAGAATGCGAGTTTGACGGCTGTTTCAAAAGCGTTCGTATTTGTATACTTTAACAAACACTGTCTAGATATTTCTTCTGGTAACGAAAAATAAAAAATTAATATTTTAATGAACAAAAAAATATATATTAAATAAAACTATATTTGATTGTGTAAGGAAGTTAGAACTTTAAAATGTATTAAACAAAAGAGGGGAATCAAATGCAAAGGAAAATTTTACTTTTTTTATTGGGCTTTGCAATTGTTTTAGTAATAAATTTAATATTTCTCTATTTTTCAAAATAAAACAGTTGATTTCTAACTTTTTTATTATTACCTTTATATTGTATCAAAGTAAATTAGTGGGGGGAGTATAGTATGGCATTAACAGCTGACCAACAAAACCAACTGTTAATTAAACTAAATTCTGTGTGGAAAAATAGATCATGTCTAATGTGTGGGGAAAAAAATTGGGCATTATCAAATAGTATATTTGAAATGAGGGAATTCCATGGCGGTGATATAATTATCGGCAGCGGAAGTATTTTTCCTGTAAGTTTCTTGTAGTAATTGCGGAAATACTCATTTTGTAAATCCTCTAATACTTGGCATAATTGATAATTCAAAAGATAAAGTTGGGGTTTAAGAAAATGAGTGAAGAAATAACATTTAATCAAGAATACATATCATATAAACCAAAAAAACAAAAAGTTTTTCCTGTCCAAGAGCAAGATTGGAAGAAAATTAAGGACATGATTTCAAGATGCGAAAAATCAGAAAGAAGATCATACAAAGATATAAGTCTTGTGTTATTGGGTGGTAGTATTTCTGCAATTCTTTCCTTGGTGGCCTTATATAATATTACGAACGTAGCTAGTTGGATAATGAATTCTAATTGGATAATATTAATTTGTTCATTATTAATAGGGATTGGTTTTTTTTATTTAGATAAACAACAAAATGAATTGCAGACTTTGGATATTAAACAAATAACTGAAGAGATGAATTACATCGAACAAAAATATGACCTTACTGATAAAGATCAGGATGCATCATAAATTACCGAGTTAATGAGACGAATTACTAAATTTGGCCCTTTTAAGGCCTTTTTTTGTGTGTCTATGTTATTATTGAGTTTAAAATATCTAAATGGTAAACTTACCAAATTTCTGCGAATACGAGCTAAGTTTAGTTTGAACTCTAATGATTCGGCATAATATTTACACGAACATTTTCTATAATAAAGGGCGATCAAACATTTTACTTATGTCATTTCTTTAGCACAATAAAGTGTTCTAAATCTACCAAAATCTAGTATTACCAACATTTTATCACACTAAAGCAAATAAAGGTGCCCCCTCGAAGTTTTGACGATTAGTGACTGTTCCAAATGTCATAACGTCAAGTATACTAACCTTACAATTTCGTTTATAATTACTTCCAAATACCCTGGTACATCTAGATTGTCGAACAGGTCAGCCGTTGACCCCGAGGTTTTCAGAACGGTCATTTTCGGTCTTGCTGTACCAGGCGTATTTCGTTAAAACTAATCCAAGTCGTCCATTAAACGTAATTAAACCCTATTCTGCCTTATTCAAACGACCATACAAACGCCTCTCACGGATTCCGTACCGTGATATCTACGTTCACAGACACGTCAATGGTTACTTCGATTAACTTTGCTAAATCCTTTGTTGTAACGTATTCATCGGTTACACTACAGTCTGTCCAATAACGTAATTATCGTATTTGTTGTGTTAAGGTAAAACGTATAATCGTTTAAGCGTAATAAACCTCGCTAACGCTCAGTTGAATCCTGCTTAGTGCAGTCTTCACATAACGTACACCGTTTGTATTGTTAGATGTTACTGAAGCTGATAAGCTTTGGTACATCACCTACGCCTTTAGGTGGAGGTTTATTTACGTTTTCACTTTTTTTAATTAATCTCTGCTAGAATAATAAATACGTACTGTCTAAGATAAAGAAGTAATTTTGACATCAAAGCGCCTTAAACCGTTGTGACTCTAAGCGTCAAGGTACTTTTTCATAGTGTCAAAAAGGACACCTATTTCGCCATTTTACTGTCAAAAAAGACACCCATTTCTTATTTACAATAAGACGTTGAAGAGAACAATCCACGTAAGGTATCGTCTGGGTATCCCTTCTTACGATAGAACACGTAAGGATTCATAGTAAAAATACGGTCACGTTTGTCATCCTGGCGAATTGTTTCGGCAACAACGCCTATTTTTCGTAGTTTTTCCAACAGTTTGGACGTTTTCTTTTCGTCCATTCCGACCAGTAACGCTATCTGAGTTTTATTCAGGAACTGAATGTCCTCCGGCTCTGTAAACGGATCAACGCAAATCATATTAGTGTCGTAATGGACGTAAGGTAACAGCTTGTAAAGAAACCCAAGTTCTGATGCTGTTAACTTACCTATTAATTGTTTAAGCGGTGTGAAAAATAACTTGATTACTCGATTATGCTGCGGTTGTTGACGGAAATGAAAATAGGGATTCACGTAGAATTCCCCATTTTTTTCAGTGATAATTCCGTAGTTAAGCATTACCTTCCAGAACCTTATGAAAGTGGATTCCGACATTCCAACCGCTTTTGGCATTTCTTTTCTAGCAAGTTTTAACTTACCTGTTCCATACTCCATGTAACATTGAAGAATCAATAGGTAACCGCAATGAACGGTTGAGATGTTGGAAATAATGAATTTGGTGGTATCCATGTCTGCAAACGAGAAATGGCGATTGTCTTGAGAAATATATTGTTTATATGCATCATCAGATGTCTTTGCTCTTATATAGTGTTTATCTGAATCGAATGTCCGTAAAATTTCACCAGTAACAGGATGGTATTGAACAATATTACTATTAATCATTTAAATCTTCCTCCAGTTAATTTTAGTATTTTGTTGAAACAAAAAAAGGAGGCCCTCAGTTTCTTTAAAATAATAAAAACAGAGAAACCATCCTATAAAGCTAACAATATTATTCAATTATCCTATCGATAATTATCTCTATAGGCGGATTATTCTTAGCATCTTCTTTATCAAAAATTCCTTTTGCTCGTTCCTGGTACGTTTGCTGTGTCTCAATATCATCCAATTGACTTAAACGGTAAGTAATTGTTTTAACTCCTAAATACTCTGCAATTTCCTTATTACTCCATCCAATATCACGAAGAAATATTGCTTCTAAAACTTTCATGTAGGATAATTTCCTCCAATTCGTCCCATCCTCCATCTTATCCAACTGATTGTCTACATCGGTTCCTGGTAGAAGGTGATTTGGATTACAACAGGCTGAGTTACGACATATTTTATGCCTAATGACTTGACCTTCGGGTATTAAACCCATCGTAAATTGGTAAGCAAGGCGATGCGCTTTTTCCATTTTTCCGTTAAACCAAAACCTACCATATCCATATCGATCCTTTGTGCCAAGCCATTCCCAACAAGCGTTTTCACCACCACTAGTATCTACTTTTGACCAAAATCGTTCTTGATCTGCAAGTTCCCACTTAACGACTTCCTTAAGTATCTTCTTGATGTAACCCACAGATACACCGAAATCCTCCGCTAACTGCTTTTGCGAACATTGTTCAGTGGCATATCGATTTTGTACCTTTTGAATTTCCTTTTTGGGTAATTCTTTTCGTCTATTTCTCATTTTCATTTCCCCCAACCTGTGATTTTGTTCCAATATCTTTTTCGTCTGACTGTCCACAATTCTATTTCACATTCTTTAATTCTCTTATAAGACCAATCAAATATTCTGGGTCATCTAAAGTTTTAGCTAAAACATAATCAGTCGTGTATGCACCATGTTTCCGAATCGACGGTAGCACTTCATGAGTGATCCAACGTTTGAAGTTTCTTATGGAATTCACTCTTTCTTGAAATTGCTCTTCGGTCATTGTCTTTTTCTTCTGTGGTTGCATATGGAATAATAACGAATAAAGGCCCGTTTCGTTCACAACGGTAAAATTTTGTTTTCCTTTCGAAGTGTAAAAAGGTGACACACCCTTTTCATCTTCATCTAAACGTGAAATTGAACGCCTGTAATTTGAATCTCCAAACACCTCACAAACATTTTTAGCCACGAACCAAGGCTCACCATCAATACCTACCGTTCTTACTTCATCCATTCCAAAGTTAAATGTCATCACTTCGTTTGCCATATTAATTTCCTCCATAATGTTTTTGTACTATCATTCAGCCGTTTTCCATTTTTCATTTTGTTTGTTTTGAATCTTTTCGACCATCCAATTCTCAAAAGCGATATCGATATCCTTTTTGTCCATTTCGCTTATCTTCAAATTTTCCTTTACTGCCTGAAGACGTTTCTCTAATCTATCTATTGTGTCCATCTGTTTTCCTCCATTTCTTGAATCGTCCTATTCTGATAACTTGGTCTGTAGATATTGAATATCGCTTAAAATCGTATCCGTAATTCCAACAGCTCGTTTGAACTTCTTTGCAAAATCGGCTGTAATCGGTTTTGTTCCTTGTTCAACCGCTGATACCAAACTGACGCTAACTCCCATCCGCTTCGCTAATTCGCCCTGCGTAAGATCCAGGAACGCTTTGACGACTTTAATCGTTACAGCTGTAACCATCCTTTCTTCTCACCTCCTATATCGTTTCTACATAAATAACAGTTAGGACCAAATCGATTTGCGTATCACTTTTTTATAAATTTTTTTGAATTCTTTAAGTTATTGATCGTTTTAGCTTTAACCATTCTTCTCACCACCTTAACTAGTCTCAAAGTAATAGTCCGGAGATGGTACCTCGTTGTAACGCACGAATAAAAAATTTTTTCAAAAAAAAAACGCAACCTTAACGATTGCTAAATTGAATAAATAGATAAATTATTATGCACTTATTACAGGATATTAAGGCTATATACATTGAAAGAAAAACAATTACAAAGTTAATTATCTCCACCAACGCTAGTTACGCTTCTTTGTAATTTGATGGTAACTTCGGCTGCGCAGCTTTGTACGCTTTTTCAACTTCAATGAAGTATTGATGTGCTTGCTTGCCTCGGACAGTACGCTGGATCATTGAAATTTCTTTCGCCATATCCAGTTTCATGTGGTGATCTAGCTGCGTCTAAGTACGTGCTCTTTTTTGAGCATCTACTTTTTCCAAGACAGGAATAAAGTCTTCTCCTTCAGTAAAACCATATCCAACCATTCTATTGAACCAAGTATCGTACCTAGTACCGACTTCCAAAAATCCGTGCAACTCACGTCCACTACGGTGTGTCGCCTTGGTTATTAGTTGTTGTTGACAGTGACAAAGTAGAATTTCCGGCAACTGAATCTGCATTAACATTAGGTTATTCAAACCCACAGAAAGCAGTGCGAGACCATTGCCGTGAAGAGGGGGTAACGATTCGGGACGTCCTTACATCCGGTGGTAAACAACAAAAGAAATGCATCAGTGAAGGTAACTTATATAGATTAATCGCTAGATCAAAACTTCTGGCTGCTGAAAAGTTTGAGGCGTGGGTTTTCGATGAAGTACTTCCGTCAGTACGTAAACACGGCACTTATACGACGTTGAAAAACAAACAATCCGTTAACGGATACTTTAAGTCGAAACCCAATGACAATGATGACAAATGATAACAAGGTACAAACTTTCAGCTTTGGAATGAACGAACTTAGGTTGATTATTAAACACGGTGAACCTTGGTTTGCTGCTAAAGTTGCTTGCCGAGTACTAGAGATTAAAACTCCTACGATGGCTCTTAAGAGATTAGATTCTGACGAGGTGACTAAATTCAATTTAGGGGGCTTAGAAGGCGCAAACTCCTCCCCTCCATATGCATCGATTATCGGCTTAGGCTTACGTTCTTGATCCTTATACATAGAGCGTTGCATTTCGAATGCTAACGGTATAAATGATGCAGGTTGCCATTTAATTTTACCGCGATAACGTATTGCCATAGTTCATCATCTCATATTCACCATAAACGAACATACGTTTGTTATTTTCGTAAAAAAAAGAACCTAAATAGGTCCAATTTTTCTTTAACAATAGCCTCCCTAATTGAACAAGAAGATTATGACCTCCTACTAGCAAACTAACTAAAAGAATTCAACGCAGCATTTTTTAAATACTTTTTTTCACATGATCATCTTGATCAAAACGAAGCTTGAAATAGCTCTCAAACACCACTGAACTTGGATAAATTTTTTACGTCTCTCAATACGTTTCTTTGTTACCCTTTGACCACTTCACCTACAATAGAGGAAATTGAGCTTCAAAATAGTGTTCAGTTAATTTTCCTTTTTTTTTCGAAAAACTATACGAAATGAAATTCTTTACGATTATTTACTAAGTTAAGCACCCTTACGCAAAGCCGTAAATTATTTTCTGTGATTATATGTTAGTTCTGCCAGTGCGGCCTGATCTGCGGGAGCGGCCAGTGCGTCCAGTTCTCGTGCGATTGGTTCTTGTACGGCCGGTTCTACCAGTGCGGCGCGATCTACAGGAGCGACGTTTTTTTCCTTTAAACCCTTTTAAACATTCTTCATAAAAACCTAGCGAAGACAAAAGTTCCGTTAAAGCTTTATAATTGGCTATGGTTCTTTCCATAGCAATTAATATAATAAAAATAAAATAAACTGGATGTAATGTCGAATAACCCTTAAAAATAGATATCACAACATATCCAATTGTAATTACCATTGAAAAAAGCCATAAAATAAATTTCCTTCTTACCTTTTTAAACTTTTGTTTTTTAGTTTCTTCTGGGGATCCATAGATTAATATAAAAAAGTAAATGGAGGAGTGTAATATAACTAAGGATACCAATAAGCTCTTTTCATGTCCTTCTTGACTAATATACTCCAATAAATTTCTGTTTAATGAAAAATGAATTACATACAATGATAACACTGTGGATAATAAAATATAAGCTAGTCCACCAACCGCATGTAATACAGCTTTTATAGGAAGAAAATCAACACCTATGCTATCTTTTGTGATTAAGAAAGTTAGAACAAATTTTAATATTTTGTCGCTAATATTCTCTTCTCGTCGGATATTTAATAATAGTAATAATAATAAAGGCAAAAGCAGAATTATAGAGAGATAGAACACAACCATAGTTTCTTTATTATGAAAATCCGTTTTTCCAAAAAGAGATACTAAAGCAAAAATTGAGACCATATAAACTGGACCAATTATCATTAGCCTAAATAAACATAAATATATCTTCTTGTTATTTGCTATTAAATAATCTTCCTTTTTTGAAGACCAGGTGAAAAAGTTTAAAATTTGCTCAAATAATAAATTATATATACTCAAGAATAAACTCCTTTGTTTAAAAAGATAGATAAATGGCAGATTCTCTTCTCATTTTCAGTCAAGAAGTGGAGAAACAGAAAATCACAATCACTTATTTATATACTACCATTTTTGGTAATTTTTTTCACACGTAATTCATGACGTAAATCTACCAAATAAGGAGGATTTAAAAGGAATACGAAATATTTATTGGACCCATAGACAACATCGTCGAAGGTACGATAAGTCGGAATGGCAAATATAAACTTTTGCATAATTCTGCTAAACTGCCCGTTAGTTTAGTCGAGCAAATTAAAAAACGCCCTCCATTTAGGCGGCGTAAGTTTTCGTTTACAAAAAACACGATTTAACAGGAATCACTACCGTCAAGAAAATATTAGTTTATAAAGGACAAGTCGGCTGACTATTATATTACTTACAAAGAAATTCATTGACATTATTTTGTCAATTTGGCAAAATTGTGATTGTAGGTTAATAAATTTAAAGCCGTAGGACTTACGCTCACACTGTCAGTCATACAAACCACGTCAATCACCGTAATGACAATACGTTGACATATCGTTGACATATCGGATAGTTTCCTAAACTGTAGGTCGGAGGTTTGAATCCTCTCTGGGACGCTCAAAAGCCTTGATAATTCAAGGCTTTTTTATTTTTGTTTTTATGACTTTTTAGTGATTGCCGAAAATGAAAAGAAGCCCCCGAAAATAAACAGGTTCAACTTTCGAGTAGAAAACTTTAATTCGCAACCTATTTAGTACCTAATTTAGCAATAGAAAAACAATGGATGATGATATGCTCCCCTTCATATTTGAGAAATGGTAATATTCTGATGTCTATTCTTTTGTCCTTACTACAAATTGTCATTTTTGTAGTAATTGGTATGAGTATACTAAAAAGACAAGATTTATAAGATTAACAAAAAACTCTCCTCAAGTTCTGAGAAAGGTACTTGAGGAGAGTTTTTTTTAGACTAGATTCCATTTTATCTTAGATGAACAGGTTACTTTATAAGTTATCAAGCTGTTGGTTTTTTGCGAAAAACTTCACAATCCTCTCTTAGATGAAATAACTTCTTGTAACTTAACCAATAAGAAGTTCCTTACGATGCTCTTTGTCCTGAAATTATTTTAGAATGTGTATCCATTAAGGCGAGAAATTTTCCTTGAAAGAGTTTAGGAGGCTCAGGAATTGGGTCAGCCAGCCATAACGTAGTGATTGTCACGATCGTTTTGGCAAAGAATCTTGCCAACCATTCCTCGCTAAAATCAATTTCTCGAATCCCTTTGCAGTAAGGTAAAAACCACTCTGTATAACGATTTTCTAAAAATAGATGCCAGTTAAAATCGGCTGGTGCGATACAAATAATCCGTATTCTAGTGCGATTTTGATAAAGAATCGGTAGAATTTCTTTGGCAATAATCTCAAAAGGAGACTGTTCGCCAACTTCTTTGTACGTTTCTAGTATCTCTAATAAAGGTTTGGCAGCATCTTCTCGGATGACCTCGATGAGATGAGCAATCGAGTTAAAGTGATTGTAGAAGGTTGGACTTGTGATATGTGCTTTTTGAGCAATCATTTTTACAGTAATATTACTAAATTCAGTCTTTTCAGAGTTAGCAATATTTAAAAAGGCATCAATAATCTTTTGTTCTGTATTCCTAGCCATTTTTTCCTCCTAAACTAGTGAGTATTTACGAGCTATTATTAGTTGTTTAATCTGCTGCAGTCTCATATCTTTACTCATATCCCAAGCTCGCTTTCAATGTATTTTCATTAACATAATATAGTAAAGTAATGATAACTAAATATACAAATCGTGAACATATTTCAAACGTTTTAAGAGGATGTATCATTTTAGGTGCATGATGCCCTTAAAAGATTTTTTCTTTCACCCCATTTTCTCAAAATTAGTATATTCAAATAAAAAAGAATCAGAAAACGTTCAGACGGATACGTCTCCTGATTCACAGAGGATACAATAAAAGTAGACATATTGTAGTCGCCAAATTATTGTACTGTTACCTCAATTTAAAATGTTGATTTTCGTTCATGACCAGTTTCCCCGTATAGAACTGCCGCATTTAAATTAGTCTTTTTCTTTCCTTTTCGATGAGTGCTAGATATATATCATCATCTTCATTTCCTTTACCAAATGATCCTTTTCCGATAATAGATACAATGTTATTCTTTTTCACTTCTTTATGATGAAATACATAAGAAAAGAAATTATAAATAATAAAAGAAAAGGAGTAACCCAAAGAGTTAGATAAAAACCTTTTTTGGCGGTATTTGTAAAGCGTGAACTCCTAGTTCTTTAACGTAGTAATCAAGGATTTGCTGTTTTGTCATCCCCTTTTTAAACATTGCAGCGACATCTTTGTAATACATTTGCTTTACTCTATGAAATTTGGGAGTCTACTCATTTAGTTTTAGAAGGAGGTTGGGATAAAAGTCTGTATAGAATAGACTGATTTTTCAGACATTCACTAGTTGAAGGAAGTGTTTTCCACTTGTCTAGCAGGTAATAAAATAATATTAAAAAAATTTTTTTTGGATTATTTTTTTATATTGTATAAAAAAGAAGGATAAAAATAACAAAAAAGTCAGGAGTTTTTCGATTGTTTTTTTACACGATATAAAAATTTGGAAGCGTTTACAGCAAGGAGTAATGGTGCTATGATAAGCGCGAATGATGCGCATCTTCACTTTTAAAATAACAATAAAAAATATATTTTATTTGATGATAGGGGAAATAAAAATGTCATTCAAACTAGCGATAGCACCAGAAGCTGCCGAATTTATTCATGTTTCAAAAAGAATGGTTGATGCAACAAAAGTCCATGATTGGACAGATATTTCTGCATTAGTCGTAATGGATAGCCAATTAGAGATTGCTAAAGAAGCCGAAGAAACAAAGTTTGGCATTCCTTGCTTTGTTGTAACAGATGATGCCTCAAAATTTGATATGAATCAAATCGATTATGTTGATCATTTAATAGATTCGCATAATAGCTTTGATAAAAATCTTTACTCAAGAGAAGTAGAACATGCCTCAAAAGAATATGAAGAACGTGCGATTCCTCCTTTCTTTAAAGGTTTGCAAGAAGCGGTCGGTCGTGGTTCTCTTCAATTCGAAACACCGGGACATCAAGGTGGACAATATTTTCGTAAACATCCAGCGGGTCGTCAGTTTTATGATTTCTTTGGAGAGAATATCTTTCGTGCAGACTTTGCTTGTAGTGAAGTAGCTTTAGGTGATTTACTGATTCACGAAGGACCTGCCATGGAGGCAGAAAAACATGCGGCCAAAGTATTTAATGCGGATAAGACTTATTTTGTCATGAATGGTTCAACTACTTCCAACAATATTACGATTAGTGCAGCTATCTCACATGATGATTTGGTTCTTTTTGACCGTAATAATCATAAGTCTGTCTATAATTCTGCCTTGATTATGAATGGTGGTCGTCCGGTTTATCTTGAAACGAACCGTGATTCTTATGGCTTTATTGGTGGAATTTACGATAGTAACTTTGAAGAAGAATATATTAGAGAACAGGTTCGTAAAATTGACCCTGAAAGAGCAGAGTGGAAACGACCTTTTCGTTTAGCGGTTATTCAGCTAGGAACTTATGACGGCAATATCTATAATGCCAAACAAGTAATCGAGCGTATTGGTCATTTATGTGACTACATTCTTTTTGACTCAGCATGGGTTGGTTATGAACAATTTATTCCAATGATGAAATCTTCTTCTCCGCTACTTGTGGACTTAGGACCAGAAGCCCCAGGCATTTTTGTGGTTCAATCTACTCATAAAGGGCAAGCAGGTTTCTCACAAGCTTCCCAAATTCATAAAAAAGATAAGCACATCAAAGGACAAGACCGTTATATTGATCATAAACGGATGAATAATTCTTATATGAAATATTCTTCTACTTCACCTTTTTATCCTCTATTTGCTAGCTTGGATGTTAACGCTCAGATGCAAGAAGGGGAAGTTGGGAAGAAGTTATGGGAAGATTTAATGGTTATCTTGGTTGACGCTAGAAAAGAATTGCTAGAAAAAGCCAAGATGATTCGTCCCTTCTTACCACCGATTGTTCATGGTAAAGCTTGGCAAGAAGCTCCTTCTGAAGAAATTGCCAAAGATGTTGATTACTGGCGTTTTAATCCTGAAGAAAACTGGCATGGTTTTGATGGATACAGTAAGAATCAATACTTTGTCGATCCAAATAAATTCTTGCTAACCACTCCTGGCATTAATACAGAAACAGATAGTTATGAAGATTTTGGGATTCCTGCAATTATCTTGGCAAATTATCTACGTGAACATGGCATTATTCCTGAAAAGAGTGATCTGAACGCGATTGAATTCTTGATGACACCAGCAGAGGACACGACCAAGATTGGCAACTTGATTACGCAAATCTTGAAATTTGAAAAATTAGTCGAAGCAGATGCACCATTAGCAAAAGTTCTTCCACGCTTGTATGAAACACACCAAGCACGCTATGAAGGTTATACAGTTCGCAAGCTTGCTCAAGAAATGCATGATTTTTATAAAGATAGAAATTGTAAAGACTATCAAAAGAAAATGTTTAAACACGAATACCTACCAGAACAAGCGATGACACCATTTGCGGCTAATGAAGAATTGAAGCGTAACAATACCAAACTAGTGCCCATTTCTAAGATTCAAGGAGAAATTGCTCTAGAAGGCGCACTTCCTTATCCTCCAGGTATTCTTTGTGTGGTACCAGGTGAAGTATGGAATGATGCGGTTTGCCAATACTTCTTGATTCTAGAAGAAGGAATCAATCGCTTCCCAGGCTTTGCTCCTGAAATTCAAGGGGTTTACTTCAGTGAAGAAAACGGTCGAATCATTGCTTCTGGCTATGTATTTGATGCTGTTAAAAAAGAACAACGTGAAATTGAAAAGAGGCGTTAATGATGAAAGAGAAAAAAATGGGTGTTTTGCAGTTAACAGTGGTGACTGCAATTAACATGATGGGTTCAGGAATCATAATGTTACCAACAAACTTAGCACAGATTGGTACCATTTCGATTCTATCTTGGTTTGTTACAGCATTTGGTGCCATGCTTTTGGCTTATGGTTTTGCTCAAGCTGGTATTTATAGTCGCAAACATGGGGGAATGGGAGGATACTCAGAATATTCATTTGGTAAGGCAGGAGCTTTTATGTCCAACTATGCCTATGGGGTTTCTGGTGTTATCTCCAATGTAGCGATTGCCATTTCTTGTGTGGGTTATCTAGCTGGCTTTTTTGGTTGGCATTTATCTCCAATGGGTGTCGTTATTTGGACGATTATTGTCTTATGGCTATCGACTATCCTAAACTTTGGCGGAGCTAAGATTACGGGTCGTATCTCAAGTTTTACGGTGCTAGGAGTTCTTATTCCTTTATTCTTTATTATCTTATTTGGTTGGTTTTGGTTTAGTGGAGCACGCTATATGTCTGCATGGAATCCACATCATTACACCGCATTTGCTGGTCTAGGAAAATCAGTTTCAATTACACTTTGGGCTTTTCTCGGACTTGAGTCTGCTTCAGCTAATATGGATAAAGTAGAAAATCCTAAGAAGAATGTCCCAATCGCTGTATTAGGAGGAACGATTGGCGCTGCTTTCCTTTATATTTTATCAACCAATATCGTCCAAGGAATCGTGCCAAACCTTGACTTAGCTAACTCAACTGCACCATTTGGCTTAGTGTTTGCTCACATGTTTAACCCAACAATCGGTCATTTAGTGATGAGCTTATTCGTTATTTCTTGCTTTGGTTCGCTTTTAACTTGGCAATTTACCATGGCTGAGGTTTTCCGTTCCTCTGCTCAAGAAGGTTATTATCCACAAATCTTTAATAAGACGATTGGCAATGGAACACCACTTGCAGGTTTAATTATCTTTACTCTCTTGCAAACCTTGCTAGCCTTTAGTTCAATTAGCCCAAGTTTATCTGCGCAATTTGCTATATTGGTCAACTTAGCGGTTATTACCAACTGTATTCCTTATCTACTATCAATGGGTTCTTTAAAGACCATGATGCGTATCGATGGAACAAGCAGTCCAGCAAAAGAAAAACTTGTAGCAATCGTTGCTTTTGCCGCAGGTGTTTACACCCTTTATGCGATTTCACAAGCAGGAACAACAGCGATTGTACTTGGTTCAATCGTAACCTTATTTGGTTGGACGCTTTACGGGGCAATGTCTTACAAGTTTGACGTGCCGAGCGGACAGCATAGTGCCAAGCGGACAGCATAGTTAAAAATTCCCTTACAGCTTTTACTGCAAAAACCTCTTAAAAGTAAGTTCGACGCTTACTTTTAAGAGGTTTTTTAATCGGTAGATATGGTAAACATATAATAGCAAAAGCACAGTCCTCGCCACTGTAGCTGGACCACCAAAAGCCAAAGAGCGGTCTTTTGGTTCGCAAGCTTCACACAGTTTCTAAGCGACAAGTCGCTAAGAAACTGTACGTTCACATTGTCGTCCTCGTCGCTACTGTAGCGTTTACATTACACATCAATTCTAAACTATTACCATCCGGATCATTAAAGTAGACTGAAGCATTTCCTTGATTGGGTCTTACAAAAGGCTCAATTGATGTTCTGCCTCCAAATGGTACTGCTTTAACTTGTATGGATACAAGCCATTTCATTTTTAAATCTTGATAAGTTACTCGAAAAGCAATATGCCTTAAAGATGGGTAGTATGGAGTTTGGTACTCCCTTCCTTCAACCATTGAATAGAATGAACCAAGAAATCCAATTCTACTTCAAAAGCAAAGTGTCTTTTTTCGATTTCACTTGAAACCTGAACCTGCCATAACCCTAACATTTGATAGCCTGGTTCCCCAATCCAAAAGAAGGCATTTTTTTCAGTTGCATGCCTCAATATGAGCTCTAATTTTTATTGATAAAAGTTGATTGCAGCATTTAAATTCTTCACTTGCAAGTGAGTTTCGTATATTTTTTTAATCATTATAGATGATCATCCTCTTTCTAAAAATTACTTAACAATATTGATATTAATATAAATATCCATTTAATATTTTTAAAAAGTCTTGTTCAATTAAATGGCCCTTAACCTAAAGAAAGAGCACAATTCTTAATACAGAATTGCGCCCGATCGTAATATAAGTTTAGCCAGTTTTTACTGGTTGAACTTTTTTTATTTGGTTTTATTATAGCGGTAGTCGGAGTAGAACGTAGCGCCCGTGGGACTCGATCCCGTCCGCAAAACTGTTCACTCCCTACTTGTATAAGCATGTTTCAGGCTGGTTGGGACAATGATCCCGTTTAACAAGCGAACCTATGACAGTACAAGCAGCTCTAGGGACAACCGACTAATATTAATTTCTAAGGAGGAGATGATGATGAATCCATTAGTAGGTCTGGATGTTTCTAAAGGGGAAAGTCAGGTACAAGCATTCTTGGATAAGGGACAACCTTTTCGTAAAAGTTTTAGTGTAAAACATACAGTGGAGGGCTTTGAGAATTTATTAGGATTCTTAAAAGAGATTGAAAGAGTAGCTGATGGTAATCAACCTTCGGTTATCTTAGAATCAACAGGACATTACCACTCTCCTGTTATTCAATTTTTGGAGGAACAGCAATATGTGTATATTATTGTGAATCCCCTTATCTCTCATCGAGCAAGGAGTGCAAGTTTAAGAAAGGTAAAAACAGACGCTGTCGATGCCTATCTTCTTTGCGAACTATACTACAAAGAAGAAGTTGAGCCGTATAAAAAAAGAGGTATTCAGCTCTTAAACCTTCGTAATCTTACAAGGCAACAAGAGACAATTTCAGGTATCTCTGCACAAACCAAGGTACAGCTTCAAACAGTGCTAGATCAAATATTCCCTGAATATAGAGGTGTCTTTGGTAATTTATATTCAAAAGTGTCTTTACAGACTCTTTCCTTATTTCCTACTTCTGAACATGTACTAAATACTACCGAATCCGTATTAACTGACAAGATTGTATCGTTATGTACAAGACGTTCAGAAAAGTGGGCAAAAGAAAAAGCACAAAAGCTTATTGAGGCTGCAGTAAGAAATCCATTTCAAAACAATTTGTATGAAAGCCATATTTTTAACCTAAAAATGTTTATTACCATTATTCTTCAATATCAAGAGCATCTATCACAACTAGAAACTGAAATAGATGCCCTCGCTAAAGAAATTGAAGAATATAAGATTATCCAGTCTATCCCTGGTATCGGAGAAAAGATTGCGGCAACAATCATTTCCGAAATTGGAGAAATAGATCGGTTTAATCATCCTAAAAAGTTAGTTGCCTTTGCAGGAATAGATCCTAGTGTTTACTCTTCTGGAAGGTTTACAGCGACCAACAATCGCATAACGAAAAGAGGATCTAGAAGGTTAAGGCAAGCATTATATATGGCTGTGTACTGTGGAATTCGAGATGCCCGTAAACAAAAGACGAACGATACCGTTATACCTCGAAACAAAAAATTAAGAGAGTTTTACGATAAAAAACGCGATGAAGGTAAACCTTATAGAGTAGCGATAATTGCTTGTGTTAATAAGCTTTTACACTTGATTTATGCACTATTAAAGAACAAAACTGCTTTCCAAGAGTTGGCTTAAAAACTATATTTAACAACATAAAACAAAACCTTCCAATAATGAAAATCAGGAAGGTTATTAGGCATTCTCATTTTTAGTATATCATCTAATTTTTCATTTTTTTATTGAAAAATGTTGACAACTATTAGCTGGTTTTGTGGAAGAACATTGCTTAAATATTAATGTCCAAGTAGCATCAGTCAAAATTTTATCTTCCTTCTACCGATCCAAATAAATTAATTTTTATAATCCCAATTATTTTTATATACATCCTTTATCTTAGTCGGTGTCCCCACTATAAAAACTATCCGTCCTATTTTAGAATGGACCATAACCGATAAGATGAGCAATTATAACCGCTATTAAACCGATTGCGTATTCAATTAGAATCAAAGGGAGAATCCACTTTGCCCACTTTGTCCAGGAAATTCCTGCAATTGCCAACCCAGCCATTAGCGTACCACCTGTAGGAAAAATAATATTTCCAATACCATCCGCGAATGAAAAGGATAATACTGCTGTTTGGCGTGTAATGTGTAATAAATCTGAAAGCGGTGCCATAATAGGCATTGTCAACATCGCATGACCACTACCTGATGCTAAAATGAAATGAATAGCCGCTTGGAAGTTGTACATTCCGACAACACTTAAAAAAGCAGGAATATGTTTCATTCCTTCCGATACTTGGTGAAGTAGGGGATCTATAATATGTCCTTGATTCAATACGACCAGAATGGCGCGCGATACACCAATGATTAAAGCTCCGCTGACTAAAGATGCCGATCCCTGTGTAAAAGATTCTACGGTATCTTCAATAGATATCTTGCCAAGGATTGCAATTATTATAGTTAAGATAATAAATAAGGATGCAATTTCTGTTATATACCATTCATACTTAATAACACCGAATACAAGAATAACATAATTAATAAAAAATGCTGTTAATATCCATTTATGTCTTGTTGTTAACTCTACTTTCGATGTTAATAGGGTGTCTGATTTGTTTATATTGAATTTTCCAAAAATTCCAGTTGGTGGATTTCTCTTTACTTTCATAGCATGACGATAGACAAATGTAACAGCAATAAGATACATGACTACGAATAAAACCAGGCGGAAACCCATCCCGGAATACATAGGAAGACCTGCTATTCCTTGTGCCATCCCCACTGTAAACGGATTCATAATTGCGGTTGTAAATCCGACGGACGCCCCTACCAATACCATCGCAGTTCCTGTTATAGTATCAAATCCAAGTGCAAGAGCCATTGGAATAAACAGAGGTACATAAGCTAATGTTTCCTCAGCCATCCCCATTAATGATCCTCCAAGTGCAAAGAATAGCATTATAATAGGAATCATCAACTTTTCACGGTTAGCGAGTTTTTTTGCCATCGTTGAAACAAGAGCCTCAACCGTACCTGACGCCTTTAATACACCAAAAAATCCTCCGATAATAAGCACAAAAAAGATAATATTAGCCGCTTCTACCATCCCTGTAGGAATAGCTTTTACCATATCAAAGAATCCAAGCGGCGCTGATGCAATCCATCTGAATGAATTTGGATTTACCGTTGTATGCCCATTTTTTTCAATATGTGCATATTCTCCAGCTGGCATTATATGTGTAATAAAGGTTGCAATGACTAAAAAGACAAGTAACAGTGCAAATACGTTTATTTTCCATTCTCTTTTTTCCTTTTTTTCTCCTGACCCGACTGAAATTACTTTTTCTGACATTTGACTCATATACCGATCCCCTTTTCAAATAAATTTTTGGCAACTGATAGTCTGGTTACCTCAACTGCCGAGCGTACCAGACTGTCATATTACAAATAACTCTTTAAATCTTTAAGAGGTAACTGAATGCCATCGATTCGTTTACTTATAACACTCTAGGATCTAACCACCTTTTTACTAATTTCATTCACAAAGTGGTTAAATAAACGCTGCTGTAGAACATCCCTTTCCGACATCATTTCTGGATGCCACTGGACAGCTGTTACATAATGATGAGCTTTGGATTCAATGGCCTCTATCACACCATCAAACGACCAAGCACTCACCTCAAAATCTCTTCCCAGCGTTTTCACTGCTTGATGATGAAAAGAATTAACCATTAAGGATTTTTGGCCAATAGCCTCATAAATTTTTCTCCCTTCAAGAAGATTTATGGAATGGGAGCCTTGCCATTTACGAAACTGTTCCCGAACATGGAAATGTTCAGGGCCCATCTCATGTTCTAAGTCTTGATAAAGAGACCCACCAGATGCAACATTCAACACCTGTAATCCTCGACAGATTCCTAGAATAGGAATATCTCTTTCTAAAGCCTGTCTTGCCAGGTTTAATTCAAAGGTATCTCGCTCTTCCTCTACAGTGCCTAAATACGCTTTGGGAATATCACCGTAATGAAGTGGATTGATATCCGCGCCACCAGCCAATAACAATCCATCTAATTGGTTAAGCGTGGAATCGATTTGATCAGCTTCTTCGATTGGAAGTAGAACAACCGTTGCTCCCGCCCGTTGAAGTGAACGGATGTAGTCATAAGAAAAGATAGCCATATCTTGACCTGGTAGCCCCCGTAAGCCTTCCTTCCCTATCTCGCTATGGTCAAGATAATACCCGGTAACGCCAATTAGTGGTTTCATTTCCTCTCACCTCATATGTTAAATGGTTTCGTTGTCTTTCTCTGTGTGATTTTATATTCTTATCCCCCTTTTTTCTAGAAAATGGTAAATAATCGAATGTGTGTTTTACTACTCTACTAATTTCATCATTTCTTTACACACTATTTATACAAGCAAATATCGTGCCAACATTTAAATTCAAATGATTATTTCCATTGTTTTAAATATTTTGTTGTTTTACCAGTGCTTGCAATGTTGATATGTATTATAATTGGTTATTAATTGGTTATATAATAACCAAATTGAATAACCAACTTTAGACCAATTAAATTCAACTAAAGAGGTGTTCTATGAACAAATTTGAAAACAACCACATTGTATTGATTACCGTTTTAAAAGAAACACGAAAAGCCCTGCATCAACAACTAGCGGAGATGGTAAGTAATCTCATAGATATTGAAAGCTTTTCTGTAGAAGAAAGTATTCCAAAAGTATTTCATTCAACATTAATCGTTTTACCTAATAAATTTACTATAGAAACGGTCATAGACTTTATTGGGGAAAACTGCGAAGTAATAATAGCAAAACGAACATTAAATTATGAAAACGTGGATCAACTTTTATTTTTGCCAGAAGGAACACAAGCTTTATATGTGAATGATAATCCTGAAACAGTATATGAATCGATTGAAACCATGCGTCAATTGGGGCTGAACCATATTGAATATATCCCATACTATCCCGGAAAAACTAATATACAAATGATCAATCTTGCAATCACACCTGGCGAACTTAAAATTATACCCAACTTTGTAGAAAAGGTGATTAATATTGGTCATAGACTAATAGATATTACTACGATCATGTCCATTCTGGAGCGATTCCATTTAATGGAGGAATACGGTAACCATGTTTCTGAGAGGTACTATCGAAAAATAGTAGATTTAACGAAGAATCTAGCTAAAGCTCATCGACAACTTCACCAAGTTATTGATGGTGTTGGTGATGGGATACTAGCTATTGATAATAAAGGAAGGATCGTTGTTTTTAATGAAATCCTGGAAAATATGCTTAAAATAGAAAGCAAAAACGCCATTGGTCAACCTATTGATTCCATTATTGATAATATTGATTTGGTAACTTTTATCCTTTCAAATAGGCAACAAGAAAGCAGTATATTTGTTGTAAACGGCTTGGACGTGATAGTGGAACGTCTGCATATTAATGATCAATCGATTATTGTTACTTTTAGAAATGCCCTTAAGACCATTGGGATTGAACGTAAATTGAGAAAAGAATTTGTTAAAAAAGGATACGTAGCAAAATATAACTTTCATGATATCGTTGGGATTAGCTCCACCATCCAAGAAACGAAACAAATTGCCAAAAGGTTAGCTAAGACTGATTTAACTGTTTTAATTGAAGGTGAAAGTGGTACCGGAAAAGAGTTATTTGCTAGCGCTATTCATAATGCTTCTCTTCGAAATAGTGGCCCTTTTCTTGCCGTTAACTTTAGTGCTTTATCGGATGATTTAGTCGAGAGCGAACTGTTCGGTTATGAGGACGGAGCGTTTACCGGAGCAAAAAAGGGCGGAAAAATGGGCTTGTTTGAGCAAGCAAATGGTGGCACTATTTTTTTGGATGAGATTGGAGATATTAGTCTTAAACTTCAAGCACGACTACTTCGAGTATTGCAGGAAAAAGAAATCATGCGTGTTGGTGGAAGCCAAATTATCCCCATAGACGTTCGGATTATCGCAGCTACCAATAAGGATCTACTGAAAATGATTCGAGAAAATGTGTTTAGAGAGGACTTATACCATAGGCTTAAGGTACTCTTTATACACCTTCCCGAATTAAGGGCTCGTCGACATGACATTGAATTATTGGCTAAACATTTTGTTGCGCTATCGGACCGTAAGGTCAAAATTGAACAAGAATTAATTGAAGAACTTCAAGGGTATCCATGGTATGGAAATGTAAGAGAACTAAAAAATACCATAGATTATATGCTTGCTGTTCGTACTGGAAACCAAATAACGAAGAATGATTTGCCTAATCAACATTATTTTCAAAAGTCTCCACAAAGGGAAACAAATAGTGACCCAATAGAGCGTATATCACCCTTTAATTCAGGTTCAATCGCTATCGATGAAGAATCACTTTTCATCCTTAACCTCATCATGAATTATGAAGAAAATGGAAAGGTAATCGGAAGAAGGATTATTTCTGAAAAGAGCCAAGAAGTCGAAATGAAATTAACTGAGGCACAGGTAAGGCACCGATTAAATTTTCTAAAAAGCCGGGGGTATTTGCAAACAAAAAGAGGCAGGGCAGGAATTAGTCTAACAAGAAAGGGTTGGGAGATTCTAACCACAAACTTTGAACGTAACCTTTGATCACTTTTCATCGGTGTAGGCCCAGTACCAGCGTTGCTGCAACCAGGGGCAAAGTAGACATAGCTAAAGCAACTTATAACGTACTAATAGCCATTTCGAATGTAACTTATTTTTCGTTAAGGAACATTCCATGTGATCTTAATACGGTTTAGTATTTAAGGGGAAACGAAAGTAACATAGTATCTATTTTGTTACATTTGGATAAATCCCAAGTCGGAAAAAGAAAGGACGACTGCATGAAGCAATCGCCTTCCCTTCTGTAAATTTTCCAGTAATCAAATAGAAAACGGTGGAACCATCAGATTATGGAATATCGTGTTTCCAATCTGCGGAAAACCAGCACCGTTGATCCCAAATACATTGACACGGCAAGGGCTTGGCGGAAAAAGGAATCGGCGCAAGAATGTCACACGCACTTCAAATACCGGTACTGGCGGCGTCCAAGGTGTTGGCGGGGATCAGTAAATGGTCACTGTACTTTGTGGCGGGATGGTAACTGTAAGTGGTGCTGCAGGGATTGGAGGAGGACAACTCTCCACCGGTGTAGTTATGGGATTGCAGCAGGTCGGGTCAGATACTGAATAAAATAAGTACAGATGAGTTGATGTGATTCATTTTTTCTCTAACTTTTTGAAAGTTACATCATTTCACTGTCCCCGTCCCATCAACATTCTTTTCCAAAGTTATCAAGCAATGCACGCACTTCATCTGTTGATTTCGTGTTCATCAATTGATTTCTTAATTCACCTGCTCCACGGAATCCTTTGACATAAATTTTGAAAAAGCGATGAAGCCCTGTGATTGAACGTGTCAGTGCTTCCGCATATTGATCTTGAAGATCAAGCTGTAGTCTTAAAAGATCAAGGTATTCTTTACTGCTATGCTCTTTTGGCTCTTTTTCAAAAGCAAAAGGATTTTTAAAAATACCTCGCCCGATCATAACGCCATCAATACCATATTGTTCAGCAAGCTGCAGCCCAGTTTGACGGTCAGGAATGTCTCCATTGATTGTTAGTAGCGTATTTGGTGCGATACGGTCACGTAATTTTTTGATTTCCGGAATTAGCTCCCAATGCGCATCTACTTCGCTCATTTCCTTTCTTGTACGTAAATGAATAGAAAGGTTCGCAATATCCTGTTTTAAAATATGCGTTAGCCACTCCTCCCACTCATTTACATCCTTATAGCCAAGTCGTGTTTTCACGCTGACAGGCAGTCCACCCGCTTTTGCTGCTTGAATAAGTTCTACCGCAACGTCTGGACGCAGAATAAGGCCACTACCTTTCCCTCTCGATGCCACATTCGGTACAGGGCAGCCCATATTAATATCGATGCCTTTAAATCCTAGCTCTGCCAGGCCAATACTCATTTGACGGAAGTATTCGGGATTATCCCCCCAAATATGTGCCACCATTGGCTGTTCATCTTCTGTAAAAATCAAACGGCCACGCACACTTTTCATACCCTCTGGATGACAATAGCTATCCGAGTTTGTAAACTCTGTGAAAAATACATCCGGTCGACCTGCTTCACTTACTACGTGACGAAAAACAACATCTGTCACATCTTCCATTGGTGCAAGTACAAAAAATGGTCGTGGTAAATCACGCCAAAAATTATCTATCATTTCAAACTCAAATCCTCTCACTATGGATACAACTTCAAACTCTCAGTCAAAAAATATAAAGCCAAATGTTCCACTTCTTTTACACTTATATCATGCTTACTAACTTATTATCAAACACAAGTACATTTGGACATTTATAATTTGTGAAAAACTATTGTGAAAATCGTCAATGTTTATTTTAACTAAAATCGGTCCTGAATGGTATTTTTATAAACAAAAAAGCAGATGATATAGATTTTTTCTATATCATCTGCTTTTCTATTATACCAATTCTAACCACGCGACCGCTTCACAATGTCTAGAGTGTATGTGGCAACACATGAGATGTTGGTGAGTTTTATTTTACACTTAAAGAAAAATCTCTTGTAACTCCATGTTAGCACATAATTTTTTTCATTAGAAGTAATACTTCTACCAAGAATCTCCTGGATTGAAAATACAGTAAATTATAGTAAGCTGGTACCTAGATACCCCATATATGATATAAGAATAATACGCATGAATTTTGTTTCAGAGCGTTTAGATTAGTTTTTATTGGTTTTATATGTATACAACATCTTCAAGTTTCATAAAGGTCTCCAATACTTTATCAGGGTCTTTCTGATTCCGCTCTAAACAATTAACTTACGGCTTCCAATTACTCACCAGTTCTTTCAGATCCTATCTACAACTTTTTTCAATGTTTTCCCCACTGTAATCCCTCTCCTTATTCAAAACTAACCTTCCTCATCATTCAGGTATATTTTACCACAAACAACAAGCTACAAATATTAATACTTCTTTTACTGCTACGATAGTTTAAGTTATCATGAACGAAACTAGCTCCTTACTCGTAACACCGTAGGTTTATTTGGTTACACTGTTTACTGGAAAAAACAAACCAAATCAGAGCTACATTACGAAATGAGCTAGTTATTATGAAGGACCAAAAAATATGTAGAGTTAGACGTTTCAAAAGAAAAGATTGCCGTTGCCATTGCAGATGAAGGTCGAGATGATCCAAGGTATTGGGGAATGATTCCTAACACAGTGGAATCAATTAGAAAGTTAGTAAAAAAGTTTGGAGAAAAGGATAATCTTCGAGTGTGTTATGAAACTGGACCAACTGGCTACGCTTTATATCGGCATTTTCTTAGTCTAGGAATTGAATGTGAAGTGATCGCACCATCTTTAATTCCAAAGAAACCAGGTGATCGAATTAAAACTGATCGTAGGGATTCGATTAATCTAGCATCCTGCTGATAGAAGAATCGTTTCTTTTATAAGAATAACCGATTATGTATGGATCACATAGGAAATCATAATATCTAAACTATATAACCTACCGATATTTATCACAGATATGTTGCTACCAAATGAGACAAAAACCCACTGTCAAAGAAAGCAAATACTTTTATATAAAAGGGGTCATTAATCAATCTGTCCTTTAAACTTCTCACTCAAGAAATCCCCCATTATTTAATATTTTGTTAAATCATAGTAAATATGAGACACAAAAGTGTCCCTAAGATAGAACATAGGTTATTTCACATTAAATAGAGGAGGTAAAAGTAATAAATCAAACTTAAAAGTTGTATTAGTTACTGTCTGGCAGACTATAGTCAATGAGTTTCTAACAGATAGTCCTTTATGTGAAGGCAAAAACAGATTCAATAAAAATCCAAGCCTTTATGAAAGGTATGTGAACTTACGATTTTACGTTTGTACCTTGGATATGAATAATTAACAGCTGGATTCCATAAAATTAACCTGCAGTTTCTTAAAGTATGGGTGAAAGCAGGCGGGATACAGCTTCTTTACATTTGATAGGGATGGACCTTTTACAGTATCTTTCCATCGTTAATTCCAAGCTGACTTTACCATCTTGAATGAACAAATCGTAAAGTTGTTTAGCCACTTTTTGGTCGTATACAATGGCATTGACTTCGAAATTTAATCTGAAACTACGTGTGTCTATGTTGGCTGTTCCTACAGTGGCTACTTCTTGATCAACCACCATTGTTTTTGCATGCATAAATCCATTTTTATATAGTAATATTTTAGCACCGTATTTTAACAACTCTCCTACGTAAGCCCATGATGCCCAGTATACGAAGGGTGCATCTGCTTTATCAGGTATCATAATCCGTAAATCAACTCCAGCGAGAAGTGCCATTTTGCAGGCATCCATAAAACTTGTATCTGGAACAAAATAGGGGGTTTGAATGTAAACACTTTTATTGGCAGACAAAATAAGCTTAATAAACATATTTTTTATATGCTCCGTTTCCGAATTTGGGCCACTCGCAACAATCTGAACGGGACTGCGCCCTTCATGTAATTCTGAGTGAATTAGAAATTGCTTCGGTTTGAGCTTTTGCTTCGTAGCATGATTCCAATCTAATATAAATCTTCCTTCAATATGGTTGACTGCTTCTCCTCTTACTTTAAAATGTGTGTCGCGCCAATTGCCAAGCTTTTTATTTAGTCCTAAATACTCATTTCCCACATTAAAGCCGCCAATGTAGGCAATTTTACTATCAATAATGCAAAGTTTCCTGTGATTGCGGTTATTAATCCGGAAATTGATTAATTTAAGAAAGGAAGGAAAAAAAGCAGCCACTTCTCCCCCATTTGAAATCAACTCATGAAAGAATGAAGGAGAAATCCATTTAGATCCAATTTCATCATAGAGTACACGAACTTTAACACCTTCTCTAGTTTTTTGTGTCAATGTATCCCTTAGTTTTTTCCCTAAGGAATCGCGCTGTATAATGTAATATTGTATATTAATTTCCTTTTTCGCCATTCGAATGTCATGAAATAAAGAATCGAATTTTTCCTGTCCATTTCTAAAAATAGTAATTTCATTATTCGTCGTGATAAATGCATTGTTAGACCTTAAATTCATTAAAAGCAATTCTGAGTACTTTTTAAGAATGTCGTTATGATAAAATTGACAGCTCATTAACTGATGTATTTGTACATTTACATCCGAATTAAAGTATCCTCTTTCTTCCGAACACAAGTTAAAAAAGTTCTTTTGCTTTAATTGCCTCCCAAGAAACAAATACATAAGGAAGCCGCCAACTGGAATAAATAATAGAACAATTAACCAAGCCCACGTTGACCCAATATCCCTTCTTTCAAAAAATACAATAACTACTGCCAGCAAAATATTGATAATTCCACACAAGATTAAAATTGGTGTTATTACAAAACTTATTTCCATAAATAAAATCCCTTCATATACCCTAAAAAAGTAATTTTAAGATTAAAAACCAAATGATTGCAGTTTATGAATATTTATACTTATATAACTATTATTGGAGAAAATGTATTGTAAAATGTTCCTAATCTACACTAAGAATTTATAAAACTAAAATGGCTAAATCATTTTTAACGAGTGTTAAATACAAATCATCGGTTTGTGGAGGAAAGATATGTACTGTGAAAAAAAATCCTAATAATTTCTTCTGAACACACAGGTCATGGGCATAAAAGCATTGCTGAATCATTACAAGAAAAAGTTAGTGAAAACGAGCAAATAGAAATACATGTTGTTGATGGGTTCGCATTGGGGGGATCAGCATTATTAAATATTGGTAAATCTTATGGTCCAATTACAAGATATTCTGCCCAATTATGGAATGCAATATGGCAAGTTTCTGCAATGAATTCTTATGTGATAGACAAAGGTGTAGAAAATCTGATTAAAGACGATTTTATGGTTTTGTTGGATGAAGTAAAACCAGATGTAATCTTGTCGATTCACCCAAACTTTAACGGTTCAGTCATTAACATTTTAAGAAAAGAAAGAATTCAAATTCCTTTTGGCACTCTTATTGCTGATTTGGTTATTAAAGACACGCCTGATGTCCCACAGCTTAGGGATGTCTTATATTCACTTTTGGAGGCTATTGACATTTTCATTCGAGCTAAAACGGCAGAAGGATTACGTCCAGGAACAATCAAAGGTTACCATGAAATATTCAGTTACTTTCGTCAATGGTTGGACAATGATACAACAAAGGTCAATGAAATAACTGCTGATACGATTACGATTCGTCAATTCATCAATTATCCGTAGGACTTACGAAACCACTGTAGGTCATAAAATAAAAGCCTTGATTATTCAAGGTTTTTTATTTTTGTTTTATATTGGTTTTTTAGTGTTTGCCGAAAATGAATTGAAGCCCCTCAAAAATTTAGAGGGGCTTAAATAAGAAAGACATGTTCTGGGGAGAACTTGTCCTTCTTTTGTGTTTATTTGTATAGTTACCCCAAATTACTTTCTAATTCTTGAATTGCATCACTCTTATGAAATCCTTTCATATAGTAAACAGCAATTAAGAAGATAATCCAAAGTGGTCCGATGAATAAGGCTATTCTTGTATCTGGACTAAAAGCCATCACGACAAGAACAAAAGCTAAAAATGCGAGTGATACATAGGAAGAGTAAGGAAATAATGGAGCTTTATATTTTAATGCTTTTCTCTCTTCCGGATTTAAGTTTTTGCGGTAACGAATTTGGGATAATAAAATAATCCCCCATGTCCAAATAGCTCCAAACGTCGCAATGCTCGTAACCCATGTAAATACTTTTGCAGGGACGATATAATTTAAGAAAACACCTATCAATAAAACGGCTGCTGATGCTATAACCGCAAGACCCGGAACACTGCTTTTTGTCACCTTGCCCAATTTTTTTGGTGCTTTTCCATTTTCCGCAAGGTTAAACAGCATCCGTGACGTACTAAAAATTCCGCTGTTACATGATGACAGAGCAGCGGTTAGAACAACAAAGTTGATAATGCCAGGAGCCGCTGGGATTCCAATTTGTTTAAAGGTCAGAACAAATGGACTTCCCTTTAATCCAAGTTCATTCCATGGATAAATGGACATGATAACCAATAAGGCTCCTACATAAAAAATAAGAATGCGCCAAAATACATTATCAATGGCTTTAGAAATGTTTTTCTCCGGGTTTCTAACCTCTCCGGCTGTTACGCCGATCATTTCGATACCCAGATAGGCAAACATAACCATTTGTAAGGACATTAAAATCCCCTTTATCCCGTGCGGGAAGAAACCGCCGTGGCTCCAGAGGTTGTGAATGCCTGTAGCGATACCCCTATTTCCAATCCCAAAGAAAATCATCCCCGCCCCAATAACAATCATGCAAATAATGGTTACAATTTTGATAAGTGCAAACCAAAATTCCAATTCACCATAGGCTTTTACTGCCAGAAAATTAACTAATGCCATCACTAAAAGTGCAGTCAATGACCAAATCCAGCCTGGAACCGTCGGAAACCAGTATTGCATATAAATTCCAACAGCTGTAATTTCCGCCATACAGGTTGCGATCCATACAAACCAATAGGTCCAGCCTGATATGTAACCGGCAAGCGGTCCTAAATAATCATGGGCGTATTGACTAAATGAACCGGCAACAGGTTTTTGGATGGCCATTTCTCCAAGTGCCCTCATTATAAAAAACATAATAAGTCCGGCAAATGCATATCCAACCAAAATACCGGGGCCCGCTATTTTTATAGCAGAAGCTGAACCAAGAAACAATCCGACGCCAATGGCAGCTCCTAAAGACATCAAAGTGATATGCCTTTCCTCCAAGCCGCGTTGAAGTTCTTTACCCCTAGTGTTTTTACCCATCCTTTATCCTCCTTAATTCGTACCCCTAATTTTCAACTGTGAACAATTAAACTAGAATAATAGCTCAGTAAGCGTATACATTTAATTGAAAATAAATTAAACCCCTCCTTATCATAGTTTTTCTTGATATTTAATAAAAACAAACAAAGTTTTTTAATTTTATACGCTTAAAAACTACTTCAATCAAATATTTAATAGCGCTTTCAAATAATTCTTCAAAACTTTGTTTAGCAAATCTAGTATTAACATTATATAAAATATTTTAACTTATGTAAAAATTTAAATTTTTCCTTTCCCTTTTGTTGATTCAAACAAATGCTGCTAAAGTTTGAAAATTATTAAATGTCTTTTGTTAACCACAAGTAGCAAAAGTTTCGTTATGACTTAATTTAGGCTGATTCAACTGTTTCTACCATATCTTCATCGAACTCTGCTTTTGGCAGACCGGTTCTTCCTCCCCAGTAGAGGAAGACCACCAAGCCCCAATTCATTCATAATCCTTTCTTTTCAAAGAAAATCTTTTCAATTTCACTCATATCAAATCTAAAAATAGAAGCAAGTCCTAAAAATAAAGGAAATAAATTTAAAAACCAATCTTTATTGCTGTTCCTAGTGCCTATACACTTAAATATTCTCTGAAATTGAATCCTTTCATCCGTTGAGACAATAGGAACCGTCCCAAAATATTTTAAAATTAAATCATATTTAAGATAAACTGCTAACAATAACATATCGTTTAAAATCTCGGTGTAATAACCAATTTCTTTATTGTTATAAAGATTTATTAGATTCCTATTTATTTTGGAAACATAAAATTCTGAATCAATTTCAGTTTTCTCGATTGCATCTATCATTTTCTTAATATCCATAACATCTTCCCCAACCAAATTTACGAATTACAACAATTCCCCTTTTTGTGCAAGGTAGATATCTTTACATAAATGCTGAATCTATAATCTACGACTATTTTGTTCTACTGAAGACAGTGACTTATTCCATCTAAATTATTTCCACTGTTTAATCAATAGACTTGTGCTTATCAAAAATACTTCTCAATACGGTTAAACCTTAAAAAATAGTCATTTTATTATCACTACCATCTATTGATTAGTCCTGAATATTTTTATCAAACACATAAATCGTCATTGCAGTATCAAGGTCTATATCAATATCTGTAAAGATACTTACTATTTTTGCATTCATCAGTCCCTCAATTTTATTCAACACCACAGGATCCTTATAGATTTGCTTTACTAATTTAGTTCGTGCTTCATGAACCATTCGTTGTCCCTCTGTCGAACTAATCATAAATTTTTCTACATTAGTCAGATTACCTTTCATTTCACTAATTACCCATTCACCTACAAAACGTGTAGTAATTTCTTTTGGTCCATTCCCAACATATTCTTTGCGTATTTCACGAAGTAACATATTGAATTGATGTTCCATATTTTTTTTCATTCAAATTCTCCTTCCTAAATAATTAATCCTTATTTGTTTCCGGGGGAGGTAACAATTGATAACTTATAATTAATACAAAAATCACACCAGCTGACCATAAATCTCGCATCGTATCACCATTATTCACAATAACATAACGAATCGTCGCAGTAATTCCAATATATAGAAGATACCTTAAAGGAAAATGGTAATTTTCACTAAAGTACTTAACAATCATGGAAATGAATCCAAAATATAAGAAAAATATTAGAACTTTACCGAAAATTTCATGAACATCTAAATTTCCCCTAGATGCATCATTTAATATATAGAAAAGTTCTTTAAAAAGACAATAAATAAGAATCAAACTAAGAATAACCAAAGATAAATTCAATACTATTTGATATAGTTTTATCATCCTCTTCCTTGTCTTTAACCATTCTGACCCAAGCATCATATCCTCCTTTTTTATCATACCTAATTGACCTGAATTAAATTTATCCCTAATCAAGGCAAATTATCTTATCAATTTTATATGGTGCAGCTCCGTAGGTTAATCCTTTAAACCTTCGCCGAACCCCTTTAATAAATCAAGGGAAAAACTCATAACACGATTAATATCAGGGTCTCTCATGAGTTTTACTAAATCGAAAATACCAACTTTTTTGTTCGACCGAAACCCTTCCTCTGCTTTTTGAAGTCCTTTAGTAAGGCCACCGACCAGTTTTTGTGTTGTTTCAGGATTTAACTCTGTTAATGCTCCGGCCGCTGCCATTGCATTGTTGATAGCGTTT
The DNA here is from genome assembly GCF_001048695.1 of Neobacillus massiliamazoniensis. Lineage (GTDB taxonomy): Bacteria > Bacillota > Bacilli > Bacillales > Cytobacillaceae > Neobacillus > Neobacillus massiliamazoniensis. Next base: position 281,943 of record NZ_CVRB01000001.1, read on the forward strand.
GTTACAGGAGGGCGCAACATTTGTCCCACTGCAATTTTGGCCACCTTCTCTTTTGCTTCAATAAGATTAGTAATGGCTCCAAGGATTCCACTTTCGTGGAGTTCTTGGAGAAGTTTAATAGTTTCTTTTATCCCATCGACATTTTGGGATAGATCTCGTAAAACAATTTGAATTGTTTGATCTTGATTTTCTTTTTCAGTAAGGATTGGTTCATCTATTTTCGTAATTGGTTTTGCCATTATTTTTACCTCCAGGTACATTCAAGTCTGCAATTTGCACATAGTCTTTACGTGCCCACTTACGTTCCACTTGAACACCTAGCTGCGGGTTACGTTTTGCGTAACGAGGGTTATATAGTGGAAGAGGACTGTTTCCTTTTTTCTCGATTACCTCCATTTTTACCTTTATCTGTTTGTATGCTGGGGTTTGTGTTCGAACATCTCCGACACTTCCAGTTAAAAGATTAATTGCATTTTCATGGCTTACTGAGTGCATTGGAACATATAATTCTTTTCCTTGTACTCGATCCGTAACGACCGCTCGAAGTTTAATTGCTCCATAAGGAGAAACTAGACGAACTAACGTTCCGTCTTCTACATTACGCTCTAGGGCGAGTTTCGGTGAAACTTCTACGAAAACTTCAGGAAGTTTATACTGGATTCCTTTTGATTTATTCGTCAAATTCCCTTCGTGAAAATGCTCCAATAATCGTCCATTGTTCAATGTTAGATCGAATTCTTGTATGAATTCAATAGGAGGAACATATTCTGTCAGAGAAAATCTTGCTTTTCCGTCAGGAAAGTTAAATCGTTTAATATAAAGAAGTGGCTCATCTGTACCGTCCTTTTGTACTGGCCATATTAAACTGTTCCATCCCTCAAGTCTCTCGTATGATACACCTGCAAATGTTGGGCAAAGATTTGCAATTTCGTCCATGATTTCGCTTGGATGTTTATAGTTCCAATTTACACCCATGTACTTAGCAATTTGTTGGATAATCCACCAATCTGGTTTTGATTCCCCAAGTGGCTCGAGTGCTTGGTACAGACGTTGGATACGTCGCTCTGTATTAGTGAATGTTCCATCTTTTTCAAGAGATGGAGCCGCTGGTAACACAACATCCGCGAACTGTGCCGTTTTTGTTAAGAAAATGTCTTGTACAACAAAGAATTCTAACTTGCTAAGCGTATCATGCACATGATTGGAATTAGAATCCACCCATGCCATCTCTTCCCCCATAAGATACATGGCTTTTAGTTTGCCTTCTTCTGCAGCTTCCAACATATCGATGTTTGTTAGCCCTGGTTTGTCAGAGATTTTTACTCCATATGCTTCTTCAAATTTTGCTCGTGCATTGTTGTCTGATAAAGGCTGATTACCTGGAAGCCATTGTGGAAGTGACCCCATATCACAAGAACCTTGTACGTTATTGTGACCACGAAGTGGGTATGCCCCTGTCCCAGTACGACCAAAATTACCTGTAACAAGAAGAAGGTTTGCGATAGCGCCTGAGGTATGGGATCCAGCTATGTTTTGTGTTACACCCATTCCCCATAAAATACATGTTCCTTTTGATTCATTAATCATTTTTGCCGTTTTGATCAATTGTTCTTTTGGAAGACCTGTCACTTTTTCTGCATAATCAAGTGTATATTTATTGAGTAGTTCCAGGTATTCTTTGTAGTTATTTACACGTGATTGAATGAATTTTTCATCATGCCATCCTTGGTCAATCATATATTTTGCAACAGCGGTCAACCAAACGAAGTCTGTTCCTTGTTTTGGATGTAAAAATAAATCAGAACGCTCTGCAAGTTCAGTTTTACGGAGATCTGAAACAATCAATTTTTGACCCCGTAATTTCTTCGCACGTTTCACCCGTGTTGCTAATACTGGATGTCCTTCCGTTGGGTTTGCCCCAACAGTGATAATTAGCCCTGCACTTTCAATATCTTTAATTGTACCTGAATCTCCACCATACCCAACAGTGGACAGTAGTCCATCGGTCGCAGGAGATTGACAATAACGAGAACAATTGTCTACGTTGTTTGTTCCAAACACTTGGCGAGCTAATTTTTGCATGAGATATGATTCTTCGTTAGTTGTTTTTGATGAACTAACAAAGCCAAGTGCATCTCCTCCGTACATTTCTTTGATGGCACTCATTTTTTCTGCGATTAATGTAAGTGCTTCATCCCAGGTAGCAGGTACAAATGCATCGCCTTTTCGAATTAAAGGAGTTGTAAGGCGTTGATCACTATTTACAAAGTCCCATCCGAATTTTCCTTTCACACAAGTTGAAACACTATTTACTGGACTATTTTCAGTTGGTTCAACTTTTAAGATCTTACGTCCTTTTGTCCATACTTCGAACGAACATCCCACACCACAAAATGTACAAACTGTTTTTGTTTTTTTCGTACGTTTATCACGAGCAGCTGCCTCTACTTCTGATAAGGCAAAAATTGTTTTATAATCTGGTTCTACTTCTTTAATAAGATCCACCATAGGGTTTAACAAATCCTTCGGAATAGCCGTCATTAGCCCCGCTTCCCCCAACATTGACTTTTCCATTAAAGCATTACAAGGACAAACAGTGGCGCACTGTCCACAAGAAACACAAGAAGATTCATTGATAGATTTACCGTTATCCCACACTACGCGTGGGATTTCACGTTCCCATTCGATAGATAAAGTTTCATTCACCTGTAGGTCTTGACACACTTCGACGCAACGTCCGCAAAGGATACATTGGTTCGGGTCGTATCTGTAAAAAGGATGAGACATGTCCACCTCATATCCTTTTTCTCTGAATGGGCGAGTTTGATGTTCAATTTCCAACAACTCTGCTGTGTTATGAACTCGGCAATTTCCATTGTTATTGTCACAAACCGTACAATACAGTAAGTGATTCTCCAAAATGCGATCCATTGCTTCTGTTTGTGCATTTTTGGCCCTTTCTGATGAAGTCAAAATATTCATGCCATTCTCAACTTCCGTTGAACATGCTCTCATTATTTTTCCATCAATTTCACACATACAAGTATCACAGGTTTGAATGGGACCCAATACTTCTGAATAACAGATATGTGGATGCTCTATCCCTTTTTTTAATAAGAAGTCAAGAATTCTAGTACCCTGTTCTACTTCATATTGCTGTCCATTAATTTTCACTTGGACTATTTCTGCCATTGTAAACTCCCCTTTTCTAAAAAACAAAAAAGCCCGCCATAAAATAGACTGTGTAAATTTAACACACAATCTATTTTATGGCGGGCTAATAACTAAGCAGTTTTATCCTACTAGTAATCCGTCTCACCACATATACTAAAAAAACAGGATATTTTGGCAATTTGTCATTACCAAACATCTATGATTTTTTATGTTTATGTTTTTATTATAATACCTAAAAAACTCTATCTCAATAACAAATTTCCTATAAACACATTTGAAAATATAAATAGTATTAGAAAAATAGAAACTTTTTAACTACAAAAATAAATGTTCGTTTTTCTATCAAAACTCTCCACTCATTTTTTATCCTAGCCTCCGATATGAGACATTTCTATTTTGGGTCGATTTTTCGAAATATTGCCCTCTCCTCTTTCATCAGAATAACGATCACCTCGATTATTCCAAATGTTTTTAATAGTATCAGCGATTTCTTCATCCGACATTTCTGAGCGGAGGAAATGACTAAGATCATATCCCTTTGACGCAAATAAACATGTATATAATTTTCCTTCAGCAGAGACTCGAGCTCTTGAGCAGGCGGAACAAAAAGGTTCGGTAACTGATGAAATAATTCCGATTTCTTGATCATCGTCTAGATAGCGATATCTAGTTGCCACCTCTCCTATATAATTTGGCTGAATTGGTTCTAGCGGCATAACTTCTCCAATTCTATTTAGAATCTCTTGTTTAGTGATTACTTCTTCCATTCTCCATCCATTTGAATTTCCTACATCCATATATTCAATAAAGCGAATTGTATGTTTATTTTCTTTAAAATATCTCGCCATTGGAACAATATCTTGATCATTTTTCCCTTTTTGAACAACCATGTTCACTTTCACTTTTAGTCCAGCGTTAGAAGCTGCCTGAATTCCTTCTAAAACATTCTTAACCCTACTTCTATTTCCATTTAACTGCAAAAAACGAGCATCATCTAAGGAATCAAGACTAACATTTACCCGTTTTAACCCGGCATTAAATAATTCAGGTGCAAATTTCTTAAGAAGTGATCCATTCGTTGTAATAGCAATGTCTTCTACGCCATTAATCATATTTAGACGATAAATCAATTCAGGAAGATCCTTACGTAATAATGGTTCTCCTCCTGTAATACGAATTTTTCTAACTCCTAACGAAACAAATATACGAGTCAACCTCACCAATTCATTTAATGATAAAATTTTATCAGGTGATAAAAAAGGAAAGTTGGGTCCAAATATTTCTTCAGGCATACAATAACGACATCGAAAATTACAACGATCGGTTACAGATAGACGTAGATCTCTCAACGGACGTTGTAATTTGTCCAACACACCATTTTCCACGTTTTCCAACTCTCCTCTCTATGGTAGACAATCTACTACCTTAAACTGAAATTTTATTACTTAGTAATTTTGTTGAATTCTTTCTGGAACTGTATAAATGTTCAATGATTGATTACGAATAAAACCAACTGTTGTGATCCCTAATTCTTCTGCCAGCTTTAATGCCAATTCAGTAGGTGCAGATTTTGAAAGAACTACTTCACAACCAATTTTCGCCACTTTTAATAAAATTTCTGAGGATATTCGTCCGCTAAAGACAATAATTTTATCTTCAATCGTGATATCATTTTTTAAACAATAGCCATAAATTTTATCTAAAGCATTATGTCTTCCAATGTCCATCCGGTTAAGAATAAATCCATTTAAATCACATAATGCAGCATTATGAACTCCTCCTGTGTCATGGAAAATAGTTGCTGAATTTTGCAAATTATTCATCAAACGAAAACACTCATCTACGGAAAGCTTGACACGGATTCCTTTCATCTTTTTTGCAGTTAATGCATCATTTACAAACACAAAACCTTGTCTACTCATTCCACAGCATGATGTAATGTATCGTTTGTTCTGGAAATTTTTATAATAAGGGTTCAGCTTGTCTATTTTCACATGTACATATCCTTCTTTTTCTTGAACCCAAATTTCTTTGATTTCCTCATATTTTCGTATTAGTCCTTCAGATGCTAAGTAACCGATGACCATATCTTCAATGTATTCTGGTGTACAAACCATCGTAACAAATTCTTGACCATTTATTTTTACAGTAACAGGAAGCTCGGTAACAATTATGTCTTCAGCATCTTCAATTTGGCCGTTTGAGTATCGAATAATTCCCCTTTTCTCAACTGTTTGCTTCATTTAACACCGCGTCCTTACATTTTTGATCCAATATCATTAATGAGTTACCAGCATTAAAACCTCGCCTTTAAAAAACAAAAAGCCCATCATAAAATAAAGTGTGTATATACGATACACAGCTTATTTTATGACGGGCTAATTACAAAGCAGATTATTCTACTAGCAATCCATCTCATCACATATAATAAATAAAAAAAAACAGGATGTTATGGCAACATATCATTACCTAACATCAATGAATTTTATAACATTATTATAGTACTTAGATTATTAAACCTCAATAGCAAATTGGAGTAAAAAATATTGAGAACGTATATTTTACATAGTGAAATTATTGAACTATATTTGATTCCCCCATAGAATTCTAAAGATTCTACGGGGTTTACTAAGTGAGATAAATTAACCTTTTAGTTAGACCTATAAATTTTTATTTAATACATCTATTAATTGTCGGGAACGTTTAGCATTACCTTCAGCAAAATTTCGTAATTGGTTTTGTAATTCATCATTGTTATGGACTCGTTCTGCTGTGATTAAGTATGTTCTCATCATTTCATTTTCTCTTTGCAAAGACATCTGTAAAACTTGTTCTAGTGACTTTTCAGATAATTCATCTCCACTTTCATATTCACTATCATAATCCAGTTCACGGTTCATTCTTATCTCTCCTAATGTTTTATCTTTATATGTTCTATACAAAAAACCAATGAATATTCATTATCAGTGGTTTATTATCAGAACAATAAATGATTCTGTATTTATTTTCATCAAACAATTTATTTTTCATCTATTGACATATCACTGCGTTATGAATATTTTATGGCATTTATTCACAAAACAACTTAAGAAGTCTAATTACGAAAAGGAGTTGATCGTATATGAAACAATGGCAACCACGCCGCGAGCAAATCACACAAAGGATGTTGCCTACCGAATTTTCTGTAAATCCTCTCTTCTCCCGCAAAGGAGCAGAGACCGTTCCACGTTTTCGGATGCGTGAACAAGGTATGTTACCAGAAACTGCGTATCAAATTATCCACGATGAAATTGCTCTGGATGGCAATGCCCGTCTCAATCTGGCAACATTCGTTACTACTTGGATGGAACCCTTCGCAGATCGGCTATATGCCAAATCAGTCGAAAAGAACATGATTGATAAGGACGAATACCCGCAGACAGCGGCGATAGAGGAAAGGTGTGTTCGAATTTTAGCCGATCTATGGCATTCGCCCTCCCCGCAAAATACGGCAGGTGTTTCGACAACGGGATCGTCGGAAGCGTGTATGCTCGGGGGTCTTGCGTTAAAGAGGCGCTGGCAGAACGCGCGTAAGAAACAAGGGAAGCCGATTGACCGGCCAAATATTGTATTTAGTTCCGCTGTTCAGGTCGTGTGGGAAAAATTCGCAAACTATTGGGACGTTGAGCCGCGTTATGTGAATATAAACCCGGAACATCCTTATCTGGATCCCGAGGGGGTACTCGCTGTCGTGGATGAAAATACAATCGGTGTAGTGCCGGTTCTTGGGGTGACCTACACAGGCCTTTACGAACCGGTCGCCGCTATTGCGAAAGCCTTAGATGAGTTTCAGGCCAGAACGGAAATTGACATTCCAATACATGTAGATGCTGCTTCAGGAGGATTTATTGCACCGTTCCTTCAGCCGGACTTAGTCTGGGATTTTCAGTTGACCAGGGTGAAGTCCATCAATGTTTCCGGACATAAATATGGATTAGTTTACCCAGGTATAGGATGGGTCATTTGGCGTGAGACTGAGGACCTCCCTGAGGATCTCATCTTTCGGGTTTCCTATTTAGGAGGGAACATGCCGACGTTTGCCCTGAATTTCTCCAGGCCTGGTGCACAAGTACTCCTGCAATATTATAACTATTTGCGTTTAGGCAAAGAAGGATACTATGCGGTGCAAAAGGAATCTCAGGAAGTGGCGCTATTCCTCAGTAAAGCCATTCATGACATGGGACCTTTTGAACTATTTACTGACGGCACGGATATTCCGGTATTATCATGGCGACAGAAAGAAGGCTACACATCAAACTGGAATCTTTATGACTTATCTCGCCAATTGCGTACATTTGGCTGGCAAGTGCCGGCTTATCCTTTACCACCGGACATGGAAGATGTCACGATTATGCGCGTTGTGGTCCGAAATGGATTCTCCATGGACTTAGCTCACTTGTTCTTAATGAACTTCAAACAAGCTGTTTCCTATCTGGATTCCTTGGATGGGCCAATACCGCATGATACGAAATTCGACAATGGTTATCACCATTAATGTCGAAACTTTCAAGAGAGCAGCGATATTATGTCAAGATCTTACGTTTGCATAATATCTAACGTATCAGCTCTGTTTTTGAAGGTGTTCCAAAAAAATCAAACCCAAACTAAGCACACAACCAGTTGTTTTTATAAAAGGGAAACTTTACAGACTTTATTAAAATTACACACCTTGTAGGAAAACATTATTAGAGACCTAAACCGTTAACACACCCTGTCGAAAATTGCAGAAAAACTCAATTTAACTTAAAAACTTAATACCACTAAATTTAATTTAAGATAAAACCTTGATAAATCAATGGTTTTTATCAAAATTCACTTGTATACACCCTCTTTTCAAAGGTGTGATCGATGTAACTCTAAGTAACTCTCCGATATGTACTAATCTGTTATATAAATAAAAAAATTAAAGCGCCAAATAAGCCACACCTGAATATCAGATGGGGCTTATTTGACGCTTACCTTTTAAATATAAAACAATATTCTCATTAAATCCTATTAATAATTTCTGAACCCTTCCCAAGCGTAAACCACCCTTTGCTAGACTCTGGGTGGTTTTCTTGAAAAAACACCCATTAATCTTCAACAAATTTTGCCTCCAACCGAGTAGGGAATGATTCCATAGCCACGTTTTAGACCTATAAAAAAAGGTTATCTTTTTTTTGCAATGGTGGTTGGATTTAAGACTCGAATTTAACCATTAAAACGCCTGAAGAGATTGTCAATTGTTATCTCTAAACCTACTCTTTTAAAAAGGAACCAATGTTAGAGGCTAAAAATAGAATATGGCCAAAATCCAACATGCTGAAGGATCGCTTGAATGTATTTTCGTTAACCCTACTCCTCTAGCCACTTGTACAACAGGCTTGTTGTTCTCATAAATTTACATTTAAGTCCCTTTTTAAATGTTTCCGATCATTACGGATGGGAAACAACCATCAATTCACAGTCCCCATCTACTTCAAATTCACCTAATCCCACTGGAATAATTAAATGCGTTCCTTTTTTCAGTGAGTATTGCTCTCCACTATGAACAAGAATACCATCACCTTTGATGACACTTAAAAGTAGATATTGTTCATTAAATGAAAAAACAGCTTTCCCCTTTACATCCCACTTGTACACTTAGAAAAATTCAGACTCTACAAACGTGATAATCGTTAAACTCCCTAAAATTATTATAATCCCTTTTCGAGTTGTAAGTATTTGACATTCTGTTTTTTATGAAAAATCATTTACTAGTTCCATTAAGCGACATCCATTCGACTTAATTCCTTGTATACTATACTAATCAATCGATTGATTAATATTGCGTTAAAGTGCCGATTAATAAGGATTATTAATGCCAATCGGAAAAGAAATTTGTCGTAGTAAGGGGTGTATCTAGCAGGTAAAACCCAACAATTCAAAAATAGTAGATTGGCATAAATCTATTGAAAAAAGTCAGGCTTATCGGGCAGTGATTCGCTGTATTTGATCGGTAAGAGGGCAGAAACAGAACTAAGGCACAACTAGCTGCCGTCCACTAGCTGTGCCTTTTTCCGCACAAAACTTCCGATCTCGTCCATTTAAGAACCGTCACCTTGCTTCCTTTATACTTGCCTGCTTTCAAGTCTGCGAGCAATTAATGACAAGCAATAGTTAACAATAAAGTACATTAAAGCAACTACAATAAAGATTGGAACAATGTAATTAACGTTTTGGGCATAGAGGATTTGGGCATTATGCATGAATTCCGGTAAAGCAATAATCACGCACAGTGAAGTATCCTTTAATAAAGAGATAAATTGGCTGACAATCGGTGGAACCATTCGCCTTAGGGCTTGCGGCATGACAATATGCCATAATGTCTGGGTATACGTTAACCCTGATGACCGGGCAGCTTCAATTTGTCCTTTATCAATTGAATTCAAGCCGCTTCTTACAATCTCAGCCAGCATCACTGATTCAAATACAGTCAATGCCGATATCGCCGCAACCGTGATGCTTGGCTTAATTCCTACTTCCGGCAGGGCAAAAAAGGTAAAGAAAATAATAAGCAACAGCGGCAGATTCCGAATCGTTTCAACAATCAGTGCCACGACCTTCGATAGGAACGGAATTTTTGCATATCGTAAGGTCCCTAACACGATTCCAATAATAAAGCTTAGTACAATAGAAACAAATGCAATGTAAAGCGTCACCTTAAAACCATCAGCGAGGAATTTTAAATGATCGACTGAGAGAGCTCCTGCAATATCCATAATTCCCCTCCTTAATGGCTTCTAGCCAAGCGTTTTTCCAGATAACCTACGCCCAGACTTAATGGTATTGTTAACACAAGATAAAACATCCCTACAAAAATATATACATCAAATGTAACGAATGTATGGGAGGATACAAGATCACCGAAGTACATTAAATCTAAACCAGCAATCATTCCTAAAATAGCGGAGTTTTTTACAAGATTAATAAACTGGTTGCCAATTGGAGGAATAACTATTTTTATCGCTTGAGGCAAAATAATTATCCACATCGCCTGCAAATAGGTGAGACCTGATGATCTTGCTGCCTCCATTTGTCCTTTCGGTACAGATTGTATTCCAGCTCGAATCGCTTCCGCAATAAATGAAGCCGTATAAATGGCAAGGGCAATCGTACCTGCCACAAATCCAGATAACGTTACACCGATTGCAGGAAGACCGATATAAAAAAAGAAGGCTATGATTAGAAGAGGAATATTTCTGATAAACTCAACATATGCGCCACCAATCCAATTTAAAGGTTTAATTGGTGCGATTCTCATAACTGCTACAATCACACCAATAATAAAGCTCCCTATCAGGGCAATGATACTTGCCAGCACTGTGTTCTTAAATCCTTCTAAATATGTATCCAAGTTATTTATCAGTATTGAAAAATCAAGCATATAGATCTCCCCCCTTTTCTTAAGAAGTGATCAGGATGAGCATGGTCTGCCCATCCTGATATCAGTAGCTGTTAGTGAGATTTGATCCATTTTTTGTGAATTTCATCGTACTTTCCGTTATCTTTCATCTTCTTTAAAGCGCTATTAATCGCGTCAACTAATTCTTTATTTCCCTTTTTAACCGCAATTCCGTATGGCTCTTCCGTAAAAGTACCACCAACCAACTCGTAGTTTGAATCTTGGTCAGCCATTCCGTATAGAATGGAGTCATCTGTTGTTAAGGCATCGCCCTGACCGGATTTTAACGCTGTGAAGGCTTCCGTATAGTTTTCAAATTCTAATACAGTTGCGTCTGGGGCTTTTTCACGAATATTTATTGCGGATGTTGAGCCTTTAACTGCAAGAACCTTCGTACCCTTTTTCAAATCTTTAAGTCCTTTGATCAGGCTTCCCTTTTTGACAAGCAGTGATTGTCCTGCTTCAAAGTAGACATCTGAGAAATCAACCTCTTTTTTACGTTCCTCTGAAATCGTCATTGTTGCAACGATCGCATCAATATCGCCATTGTTTAACATCGGGATACGGGTTTTGGAAGTAACCTCTTTAAACTCAACCTTTTTCTCGTCACCAAGGATGTCTTTTGCCAACTCTTTTGAAATATCAATATCAAAACCTTCTACTTCGCCGGAAGCTGGGTTCTTAAGTCCAAATAATCTTGTATCATATTTTACACCGATCACAATTTTATCTTTTGCTTTAATTTGTTCTAAAGCATTTTTTGCTGTACCTGCTGTTTCTTTTTCTCCCCCTTTGCCGCACGCTGAAAGAAGCATGGAAGCCGATAATAATAAAATGCCGGCAATCTTACTTGTTTTACTCTTAAACATATAAATCCCCCTTAGTTTTTAATGATTTAATATACGGCTGAGAAATAGGCGCGTTCTTTCTTCCTTTGGATTCATGTAAAAATCAGCCGGATTTCCCTGTTCAAGTATTTGCCCGTGATCCATAAATATAATGCGATCAGCAACTTCTTTTGCAAATCCCATTTCATGGGTAACGACGACCATCGTCATCCCTTCCTTTGCTAGAGTTTTCATAACATCCAGCACTTCGCCAATCATTTCAGGATCCAAAGCAGAAGTAGGCTCATCAAACAGCATAATTTCAGGATTCATGGCAAGTCCCCTTGCAATCGCAACCCTTTGCTGCTGGCCCCCTGATAATTGAGATGGATATGCGTTTGCCTTATCGGGTATGCCTACTTTTTCAAGATAATATCTTGCTACTTTCTCCGCTTCCTCTTTTGATTGTTTTAATACCATCAAAGGTGCAGTCGTAATGTTTTGAAGAACGGTTTTATGCGGATATAAGTGAAAATGCTGAAATACCATCCCGATATTTCGCCTTAACTGATTGATATTTGTTTTTATGTCATTTACCTTCAACCCGTTAACAGTTAATTCCCCATCAGAGATGGTTTCCAGCCGATTAATACAGCGAAGCAGCGTACTTTTCCCCGATCCAGAAGGACCTATGACAACAACTACTTCACCTTTATTAATTTCTAGATTAATTTTTTTGAGAACATGAAAGTCTCCATAAAACTTGTTTACAGAATCAAATCGAATCATACCAATCCTTCTCTCTGTTGTTTTTAATAAGTATGTAACCAACCAAATTGTAAAAAAAGTCAACTTTGGAATATTTATAATAAACAAACAATTTATGGTATATTAATATACTACAATTCATTTCTAAATTAGTAAACATTTATTCTGAAATTTACGAATATTCAAAATGAATCGAAAGACTTATTATTACAGAAGACTATTGGAAATATTAAGAGAAAAATAGGCATAACTAACTAATCAATTTCTCTTTATTTACTCTCTATAATTAGACATCACTTGACCATTCTCTACAAATTTCCCTTTCAACCAAACGATTAATGAAAATGACTGTAATCCTTGATATATACGTCACTTCCCATCCAAATCCACGAGAAATGTGTTGAAATGAACACTAATGTTTAGATATGAATAGAGTCCAAACATCTATTTTCACTGGCAAACATCTAAGAGTGCCCTTTTTCCTACATTCATTTTTCTAATAAAACGATTTAGGGAATAATTCCTATTTTTCCTCGCCTTCTTTGATAAACTTTAATTATATTATTATGGGAATATTTTACTATAATGGAATTATTGCACTTTTTTATTGGCTATATATTCTGCATAAGGTGGTAACATCTATGGTAATTGACGGCATTATCATATCGTTTTTAGTAGGATTTCTTCTAAAAGGCAACTTGATGGCACTAGCACAACTAAAGCTAAAATGGGGATGGGTCTTCCCTCTGCTATTAGTCGTTCAATTTGCCGTTTTTATGGTGCAAAACGATAACAAAAAACCACCCAACTAATTTAGTTAGGTGGAATTATACTAATTCGTCTAATAATACTAAACACCCTAATTTTTGTGGATACCTAATTTAAACCCACTCACGCTGTTTCCTTTTTAGTTATCTTATCAGTAGTCTTCTTAGAGAATCGCCCTTTTACCGATTTCATTACATGATAAGTAGTCGGTACAATCACCAAGGTTAATAGAGTAGAGTCAACAACCCTGAAATAACAACAATCGCTAGTGATCTTGAAATTAATCCACCTTCACTTGATAGGGCCAATGGTAATAATGCACCGATTGTTGCGGGAGCCGTCATGAGAATCGGACGAAGACGGGTTTTTCCAGCTTTAAGTAAGGCTGCTTTGACCTCTATGCCCTTCTTCTCATTCTGCTTCACTCGCTCCATCAAGACAATCGCATTTGTGATAACAATACCTATTAACATCAGAAATCCAACTAAAGCCGGCATACCAAGTGCTTGATTTGTAGGGAAGCGCGGGTGGAAGTGCTGGGACGGTTCTTTTGCTTCCTTTGGAGGATATTCCGTAATAATGTCATTCAAGTCTGAGGAATTTCCAATTAATATCCAGGGAATGTCGTAAGTTTTGAAAAATAGGTAGTAAGTGTCCGGAGTTATGTCGTAAGAATCAAAAAATAGGTAATAAATAGCTGAAAATATGTCGTAATTGGAGTAAAATGCGACGCAAAAGGAAGCTACGTCGACTTTTTTGATAAAAATTCAGGGAAACCCTTATGTAGTAGGCTTCTACATCGGTGCTTTGGCTTAAAATCCGAGGAAACACCTACGTAAAAAGCTTTTACATCAGTGTTTTGACTTAAAATTCAGGGTAACGCCTACGTAGTAGGCTTCTACATCGGTGTTTGTGCTTAAAATCCAGGGAAACACCTACGTAGAAGTCTTCTGCATCGGAATTTGTGCTTAAAATCCGGTAGAACACCTATGTAGAAGGCCTCTACATCTATGTTTGGGCTTAAAATCTGGCGAAATTCCTACTTAGAAAGCTTCTACATCGATGTTTGTGCTTAATAATTCGAGAAACACCTACGTAGAAGCTTCTACATCGATGTTTGTGCTTAATAATTCGAGAAACACCTACGTAGAAAGCTTCTACATCGATTTTTTGACTTAAAATCCAGGAAAATCCCTACGCAGAAGGGATCTACATCAATTTATACAGTGCAAAGCCCACGGAAACATCTATGTAAACATGCACATGAGCGAGATGGATTGATTTATCTAGAGTTCAAATTGGAACTAGGGTTTTTATTCATAAATAACTCTTTATCGGTTGGTAAAATAATAAATATTTTACTTTTTATACTAAATGCATTATGATAAAATGTGATATCATTTTTATATCACTTTTACTATAGGGAGGGGTTAACATGAAAGAAAAAGCAATTTTTAAAATGAACGGTTTTGCAGCACTTGTCCTTGCACTATTGTGTATCGTTTTTGGATTCATATTAATCATTGGCGATACATCAATTCCTTTAATAATAGCCGGTATCGTGGTCTTACTTTTAGGCTTTATTATTACAACAAGTTTAACTGTTGTTCAACCGAACGAAGCAAAAGTATTAACGTTCTTTGGTACATATCTCGGTGTCATCCGTGAACAAGGGTTATGGGCAACCATCCCATTTACTTTCAAACGAAAAGTTTCATTACGTGTGACGAACTTTAACAGCGAAAAGTTAAAAGTAAATGATTTAGAAGGAAATCCAATTGAAATTGCAGCCGTTGTTGTTTATAAAGTAAGTGATTCTGCAAAAGCATTGTTTGATGTTGAAAACTATGTAAAATTTATTCAAATACAAAGTGAAACGGGTATTCGTCATATTGCTAGCAACTATGCATATGATACGCTTGAAAACACTGAAAATGCACTGACCCTTCGTCAAAATAGTGATGAAATAGCAGAGAAACTTGTTTATGATTTACAAAAACGACTTGATGTAGCTGGAGTAGATGTCATTGAAGCGCGGATTATGCATCTCGCATATTCTTCAGAAATTGCTGCTGCAATGCTTCAAAGACAACAAGCGCAGGCTGTTCTATCTGCTCGTAAAGTTATTGTTGACGGTGCAGTAGGACTTGTAAAAGCCGCAATTGACCAGCTTACCGAACAAGACATTGTGGAATTAGATGAAGAGAAAAAAGCACAGATGGTCAATAACCTAATGGTCGCAATTGTTTCAGAGAAAGGAACACAGCCAATTATCAATACAGGAACCATCTATTAAGGTTGTGTAGTAGATGAGTAAAAGAAAAGCATTTCCGCTTCGAATCGACCCAAAATTATACGAAGTGCTGGAAAAATGGGCGGAAGATGAACTCAGAAGTGTTAACGCCCAAATCGAAGTAATCTTAAAGGATGCTGCAAAAAAAGCAGGAAGATTAAAAAAAGAATAGGCTGCCGTATTTTGGCAGCCTATTTAAGGTTTGCATAAGAAAAAGGGAACAATGCCTAGCAATGTTCCCTTTTTCTCATCTTCTTTTTGATACCAATCCTTATACCCATTTCTTCTGGAAAGCAGCGATGCTTTCATATTCCTCTTGTAAAAGTCTAGAAATTCGGATATAGATTGGAGTTAAGTCTTCATAAATCGATACATTTTCACTATTTGGCGTATGGTGGAATGTGGCTCCTACCATCTCAGACACAACATTTAACGAATCAATTTCTCCTAGGCTATATAAGCCTAAAATTGCAGCCCCTAGACATGAACTTTCAAAGCTTTCAGGAATATAAACGTCCTGATTAAAGATATCTGCCATCATCTGCCGCCAAAGTTCAGACCTCGCAAAACCGCCCGTTGCGTGGATTTTCTTTGGCTCTCCTATCAATTCAGTCAAAGCTAAGAGAACTGTGTATAAATTAAAAATGACTCCCTCGAGGACTGCGCGTATAAGGTGTTCTTTTTTGTGATGCATCCCTAGTCCAAAAAATGAGCCTCGTGCATTTGAATTCCATAAAGGGGCTCTCTCACCTGCTAAGTAAGGATGAAACAACAATCCATCAGCTCCAGGGGTTACTCGGTCAGCTATTTCAGTCAACACGTCATATGGATCTTTTCCTAACCGTTTTGCAGCCGCAGCTTCTATTTCTCCAAATTGTTCCCTAGCCCAGCGAAAAATCATACCGCCATTGTTTACAGGTCCCCCAATTACCCAATGGTTTTCCGTTAATGCATAGCAAAAAATTCTCCCTTTTGGATCTGTTATTGGGCGGTCCACCACCGCACGAATCGCTCCGCTTGTCCCGATTGTAACAGCTACAACCCCTGGTTCAATGGCATCTACACCTAAATTAGATAACACGCCATCACCTGCCCCTACAACAAATGGTGTCGAGGTTAGCAAGTTCATCTCTTTTGCTAAGTTTTTATCCATTCCGGATAATCTATATGTGGTTGGAACAGGTTCCGATAACTGATCTGGAGTAACTCCAGCAACTTTTAGAGATTCCTCATCCCATGATAAAGAATAGATATTAAATAAGCCTGTTGAAGAAGCAATTGAAAAATCAACGACATATTTTCCAAAGAGTTTATAAAAAATATATTCTTTTATAGAAATAAATTTATAGGTTTTTGAAAAAAGATCTGAATAATCATTACGAAGCCAAACTAACTTTGCAAGTGGGGACATCGGATGAATGGGTGTTCCTGTTCTCAGGTAAATTTCGTGTCCATTCATTTCTGATTTTATTTTTTCAACCCAATCAGAGCTTCTATTATCAGCCCATGTAATGCATTCTGTCAGAGGCTTTCCCTCTTTATCTACCGCTATGACACTGTGCATAGCAGAGCTAAAAGATACACAAAGAATATCTTTAGGATCAACTTGGCTTTCTTGCATTGTTTTCTTCACAGTGTTGATCACTGCATTAAATATTTCTTCCGGATTTTGTTCCGCCGTTTCAGGAGTTGGCGAAAATAACGGATATTCAATCCCATTATTCGAAATGACAGTTCCATCTTTAGAATAAAGAACAGACTTCGCACTTGTTGTTCCAATATCTACGCCAATTACATATTTTGATTTCATACTACTTCCTCCTCGAAAAACCCTATGATGTTAAAATGAAATCCAACATGAAATGTTTTTTCATTAATCTTTTGATAAATCTTGGGTCTTGAATTATATATTACTAAAAGGAACCGATTGTGTTTGAATTAGATGAAATTTTTTTTCATCCATCTATTATTATACGAAATTTTTTTTAATCTGCAAACGATTGCATAAGAAAATATTTTTCATTCCTTATTTATGCTATACTCTATTTAGTTCAATTATGAAAGGAAAGTCTGGAATGCCACTTAATTGCTTAGGAACCATTCGTTCTTCTTACCATAAATTTAGCGAAAAAGAAAAAAAAATTGCTGATTATATTTTAGAGAAGCCTGAATTGGTTATACACCAGGCCATTAATGAAGTTGCAAATGATTTAAATATAGCAGATGCAACGGTATTTCGATTTTCTAAGCGGATTGGTTTTAAAGGCTTTCAAGCAATGAAAATTGCTCTAGCATCCGAATTAATGCTCCAAAATCGGACCATCCAAGATGGGCCAATCCCCAAAGATAGCGAAAAGACACTTACTGAAAAAATTTTTAGTGCCAATATAAAAACATTGCAAAATACTCTTCAAATGATTGACAGCCATTCTATAAAAAAAGCAATTGATAGTATTCTCGATGCCAAACGAGTCGAAATTTACGGAACTTGTGGATCAGCGATGATCGCTATGGGAACCGTCCAAAAGTTTAAGAGTGTTGGAATAAGGGCTTTTTCCTTTATTGACACCCATTCTCAATTAATGTCTGCCTCACAATTAACAAAGGATGATCTTGCACTTTTCATATCCTACTCTGGATCAAACAAAGAAACATTAAATATTTTAAAAGCTGCAAATGAAACCGGTGCCAAAACGATTGGGATTACTGCTTTTCCTAAATCACCCATTAGTTTAAACGTGGATATTGCTCTTTTTACCGATGCTGAAGGGACAGAATATTCACCTGCAGAGTATTCCTCATACATTGCCCAAATTTGCTTGATCGATGCATTATGTTTAAATATTATCCATCAAAAAAATAAAAAATCTTTATAAATAATCAACTGAAATCCATTTTACCATTTAGGAATGACAATACATAAGAACTCCCTCATGTTCATGAGGGAGTTCTATTATTTACACAAACATATTGAGGATTAAAGCCAAACCAAATGCAACAAAGGATAGAATTGTTTCCAATACAGTCCACGTTTTAAATGTTTCTTTTACGCTTAAGCCTAGGTATTCTTTAACCATCCAGAAGCCTGCATCATTAACATGTGAGCACATTAATGATCCTGCTCCTGTAACAATTACAAGCAACTCCAAGTTTACACCTGACATATGTTGAACGATAGGTGCAACGATTCCTGCAGCTGTCGTTAAAGCCACTGTAGCAGAGCCTGTGGCAATCCGAATTAATCCAGCAATACAAAAAGCTAAAACAAGTGGTGATAAAGACAAATGTTGTGATATATCCGCAATTGTTGTAGCTACACCACTAGCAATCAAAATTTGTTTAAACCCACCGCCGGCACCGATAATTAAAATGATGGATCCGACAGGAAGAATGGATTCCTCGACAAGACTTTTAATACCTTTTTTATCAATACCTTGACGAATACCAAGAAAATAAAAGGCTGCAAAGCACGAAATGAGAAGTGCAATAAGTGGACTTCCAATAAATACAAATAATTTTTTTGCACTATCTGGAAAAGCCGTATAAGGTGCGATGGCTGAAAAAATCATTAAGATAACTGGAAGTAAAATAATAAAAAATGATATTCCTGTCCCCGGCATTTTTTTTGCTGACATATTAATTTTGATTAACTGAGGTTCCCCTTCAGGAATGACACGTTTATGAATCCATTTAGCAAATAATGGACCAGCGATTATTACAGACGGAATAGCAATAATAATAGAGTACAAAAGAACTTTCCCTAAGTTAGCTTTATAGATTCCGATTGCGGCAATTGCCCCAGGATGTGGCGGTACTAAACCATGAACAATCGATAAGCCTGCGATTGCCGGTAATGCGATTAGTAAAATGTTTTGTTTAGTTGTTTTTTGAAGCGAGATTACTAAAGGCAGGACAATTAAAATACCTACTTCAAAAAATACAGGAAGACCGATTATAAAACCAGCCATCATCATGGCCCATGGGAGCCTTTTGACACCAAAGGTTTTTACAAAGAAATTTGCAACTTGTAACCCCGCACCAGATTCCGCCATCATCTTACCTAAGATGGTTCCCAATGCTAATATTCCAACGAGATGGCCTAAAACCCCACCGACTCCCGTTTCATATGCACCAACAATTTTATCCAATGATAACCCAGAAAAAATAGCTAGGAATAAACTTGCTACTGTCAAGCTTATAAAAGCATGCCATTTAAACCACGAAACTCCTAATATGACGATAATAATTGCTAATAGAGTAATAATTAAGTGATACATAAAATTATTCACCTTCCCCTTTTGGTGAAAGCCCTCTCAAAATAGTTTAAGACAGTCTGTCTATTTTCCCAAATAAAAAAAGTACATTCCTATAGTAGGACTTCCCATATTTAGAAATAATAGATGAAAGCACTTTCAAAGTATAGTTAAATTATATGAAAAAAAATTTCTTTTATCAATATATTTACATAAAGAAAATAAATTTTTTTTCACGAATTATCACATTCAGGTTTTTTTATTTTGGTTAAAAAAAACTGTTTGGTGTTTGCCAAAAATGAAATGAAGATAAACTATCATAAACAAAGGAGCTGCCAACGACAGCTCCTTTGTTTATATGATTTGATTTAATTCCCTAAAAAATTAGTGAACGTCTGCCAAAAAGTAGCGATAGTCAGCCCTATTAGCAAGGCAACCATAGTCCATCCCCATATTCTACCGAATAACTTGCTTCTGTATTCTCCCATCAATTTTTTGTCACTCGTCATTAATACCAAGAAAATAAGTAGTGGTGCCATAAGGATACCACCGATAACCTGAGTAATGACTGAGATGAAGTTTAAGGGCAAATTGGGTATCAAAATGGCGAATGCTGCAATGACTAGACTGCCGATATAGATAGCGTAAAATTTCGGTGCCTCCCAAATCTTATCATTGAGGCTTTTAGACCATCCAAATAATTCAGCGATGCTCCAGGAAGAAGACAGGGATATTGTAATGGATGCCAAGAAGCCTGCATTGAACAACCCCAGCCCAAAGAGGATTGCTGGCCACCTCCCTACTACGTGATCAAGTGAAGTGATGATGTCGGATGGACCTGCACCATCAATATTTTCTACGTGTCCAAAGAGTGCCGCACCACAGAGAATAATACCAGCTGCGATAATAACCTGAATGATACAGCCAATTGCTGTGTCAATTCGGCTTAAACGCATTTCTTGTGCTGTAACTCCCTTATCAATCGTTCCACTTCCTTGAAAGAAGATCATCCAAGGGGCGATCGCATTCCCGATCGTTGCGATCACATACCAAATTACACCGCCTTGTAGTAGATGAGGAACATTCCAAGATGAAAAAGCATGCCCGATCGCTGCAAAACTTGGATGCGTCATACCTGCAACCACTAAAAAGATAACGTTGAGCAGTCCTACAAACAGCGCGATTCTTTCTTTTGTCCAGTATCCGGTAAATACAACGAAAGCAACGATAAGCACTAAACAAATCAAGGTACTGAGCAAAAGTGGAATACCTAACAATACTAGTCCCGCCGTCATCCCAATGAATTCGGTAATCAGTGTTAGTAGATTTTCAAAAGCAAGAGTACTAATGTGATAGTAACCCCAGAATTTCCCGTAACGTTGTAAGGCCAATCTTGAAAAGCCTTCTTGAGTTACAGCACTAAGGCGCATGCTCATCTCTTGTATTGTATAGGTCAGAGGTGCGAGGCAAATCACTAAAGGAATAAATAGCCCGATCCCAAATTGTGCCCCTGTAACAGCGTAAGAAATAACTCCTCCTGCATCGTTATCAGCCATTGCAGCGATTATACCTGGTCCCGCAAGAGCCCAAATGACTAGTAAGCGGCGTTTCCATCCTGTTTTATTTTTTGTCACAATAGATTGAAACTTAGATTTACTTACTTCTGAAGTGACTGATGTTGACTGTATTTCACTCATATATTTTCACGTCCCAAACATCATTTTATTTTTAATTCATTTCTACTTTATTTCTAGGTGTTGAAGAATGTGCATGGGATATTGTCACGTATTGAGAATAAAGCAACACTTTTTAACATCTAAGCTGTGTTAAACTTGCCTGTTGATTTGCGCTCAAGAAGCGAGCTTCCGCGGGCTCCCCTGCCCCGTAATCTCGCAGGACATTGAATTACATCCTTGAATCCGCGCCCACGCACGAAGGAAATGCGATAGTATTTTCGAAGAGTCTCGCGCCTTCCTCTCCAATCAACATAGTTTCAAAAATCAACAATGACCTTTAACACATCCAACATCTAAAATAGAATATAGTACGATTAAGAAGGAACAGCTTTTATATTCGCAAACATCCTCTCTCAACCTAACTCAGGAAGACTTTTTCCTATAACAATCTTAATTTAGCAGACATATTTTGAAGCAGATTTAGCCAATATAACAACCCAAAACATCTTATAACCGAATTGGAATTTGCGTACAAATAAAGACGTTTTATCTCTTGGTTTTCCCGATTTTATCCTATTCACCATTTTTTCTCTCCTTTATTAGTTTTTCCATGAAATTGTTGCTATTTTTCATTAATCATGATGGATAGGTCTTCATCTATCATTCTTTCTAATTTAAGCAATCCACTCGGAATTGTAGTTTCCGTTGTTTTTCTCTTATTACTTCCTATATTGTCGATACCACCACACATCCCTAAATGAATTTTTTTTACTAAGAATGGGTCGATATAAAATCCATTCTCAAAAATCTCACCTTCAACACCACTTATATTGTGAAGTTTGGAACATTCAACACAATAATACATTTCCATTCACTTCCTTAATTAATCGTATTTGTTCAGATCACACTATGTTGAAAATAGATGATATCTCCATTTACCCCTATGATAATTTGTTTGACAAAACGACTTTATCATCTATGTTTCGTTGATCTTTTCTCAACACTCGTTATTTTTTCTTCAACATCACTGTATTCTTGTGTTGAGGAATGTGCGTAGGCTATTAACACGTGTTGAAAATAAAACAATATATTTTTATTTCAATACCTTTTCAACAAAAAATGTCCGTTTATTAATACAAAATGCTGAGGAGATTTGCTTACCCCTTGCATATATTGTTGATAAAACTCAAACAAATTGAACTAATAGTAATTAGAAAGGGGTGAACAAGGGTGCTTGAGAAAAATAAAGATCACAATCTTGGTTTACTGTTAAAAATGTTATTAAAGAAACATTCGCTGTCTATGCGTAAACTTAGCGTATTGACTGGAATCGATACTGCAACCATCTCACGAATTGTAAATGGTAAACAAAAAGCTAAATTGAATCACCTACAACAATTTGCTTATCACCTAAACACTCCACTTGAAAAATTAGTTGTTGCTGCTGGTTATGATATGGGTGGAGGACAAGAAGAATTAAAATCAGATATTCAATACTCAGTTGATACCCTTCAAGAAATCCTTCAATCTTTTAAACTTGTTGATACACAATTTACCTTGGCTCATGTCGAAAATGAATTAGCCAAGTTCGAACAATATGCACAAACAGAAGAGGGACATCGGATTATATTTGAGGATTTTACGAAGAAAATAGAGCAAGTAGGTAGTGTGGGACCATTTATAGAACAGTTAAAGCAATTGTATAATCAATATTGTGACCCTACATCTTTAAGTTCTGAACGGGCCATAATTGGAAGTGCGTTGTTATATTTTATTTTATCTACAGACGTTATCCCTGATTATATTTATCCAATTGGTTATTTGGACGATACAATTGCCGTACAACTTGTGTTAAACCGTCTTGCAAAATAAATATGTAGAGCTATTAAACCCTAAAAATAGGTAAATAGAAGACTGATTGGAAACGCAAACTATTTTGCAATGGCAGGGTCAACCTTCTAGATTGACAAGATAGGAATTAATTGTGGACGGAACATCTTTTATCTCACCAACTTTCTTCTTTTTCGTTATTTCTTTTGTTTGATTCCCGCACTTATCGTATTCATTCTCTATTACCTAGATATGCCATACATAATATTGCCTATTTGATCTTTTATTATGACAATGGTATACCGTGGAAATGATCTTCGGCATGAATTTATAACGGTAATGCCTTTAATGGAAATACTATTGATATTCGGAAAACCATAATTCGCTAATAACGAAAAGGAGCCTGAACTGTTCGGGCTCCTTTTCGTCATTATTATCAGTAATCACTCTAATAGTTGGGATAAAATAAGTTGTCAATTTTGTGTCAATTTTGTGTCAGTTTTTCCAGTACTTATAACCAGGTTTCTACTATTTGTGATATAATAACTATTATCTGTTTCGACAAAATCATCGAAAATTATTAAAATGGTAAGTTTAACATTTCGATTGTTTAGATAAGGGGTGAAAAAATGAATTACGGACTTTTTACAATATTAGGATTGTTTGTAGTGGCTATGGGAGTAATATCATATATGTTTGCTAAAATGATGCAAGAATAGAAAAATAGATTGCAAGAACAACGGCACTTTACTTAAATGCCGTTGTTTTTTTATCCTTTAGCTTGTTTCAAAATCGTGGAGAATAAAAACACTTGGGACCAGCCATAAAAGCGTTGTCAGATTAACCCCCTAAGTATTTTATCATCGCATGAGGATTCCAAAACATGCAGTAAACAACAGGATATTAAGCCCTAAACCAATAAATGCTCCTTGGCTTAACCGCTTCCTCCCCCTTTGAAAACTATAAAGATATTTTTTGCTACGCCCCTTTACTTTTTAGAAAATTATATTATAATGTTAGAAAATTAATAAAAAAGGCTTTGACGAGAAAAAGTAGAACGTCCGTATTTTTTACAGAGAGCTTCGGTAGCTGAAAAGAAGCAAAAATGCCCGTTCGAAAATGGCCTCCGAGCTGCGCACTGAACATACAAGTAGGCTGCGACAAGTGTTGGTACTTGTTATCAAAACCACAGTATAAGAGTCTTTTTAATGACTCCGTACTTGAGAGAGGCTGCATGGTGTAAACCAGCAGTAAATTAAGGTGGTACCACGGAATTTCAACCCCGTCCTTATCTAATTTTAGATAGGGGCGGGGTTTTTTATTTTTTCAAAACAGGAGGAAAAAATCATGAGTATTTTTATTGGAGGCGCTTGGCCATATGCCAATGGTTCCTTACATCTTGGCCACATTTCAAGCTTATTACCAGGAGACATTTTGGCCCGTTATTATCGTCAAAAAGGAGAAAAGGTACTATATGTTTCAGGAAGCGACTGTAATGGCACCCCTATCGCCATTCGCGCAAAACAGGAAGGTTCTTCACCTAAAGAAATAGCGAACCGCTACCATAAGGAGTTTACTGAATGCTTTACGAAATTAGGATTTACCTACGATTGTTATACACATACTGACACACCAAACCATCATCAAGTGGTTCAACAAATTTTCTTAGATTTACTTACAAAGGGTTTTATTTACAAAAAGGAAGTGGAGCAAACGTATTGCGAAACTTGTGAGCAATTTCTTCCAGACCGTTATGTGGAAGGCAACTGTCCGAATTGCGGCCAGCCGGCCCGCGGTGACCAATGTGATGATTGCACCAAAATATTAGATCCTATCGATTTAATTAATAGATCATGTAAGCTTTGTGGGCACACTCCAACAATACGAAAAACGGAGCACTTTTATTTAGCATTAAGCCACCTACAAGCAGATCTTGAAAAATATATCGCTGATTCCAAAACATCGAATGGATGGCGAGACAATGCCATCCTACTAACTGAGCGTTATGTAAAGGAAGGCTTACATGATCGTGCAGTTTCAAGGGATTTACCTATTGGCGTCAGTGTCCCAGTCAGAGGTTATGAGGAAAAGAAAATTTATGTTTGGATTGAAGCAGTTTCAGGTTATTATTCAGCTAGCAAACAATGGGCTAAAGACACGAATAATGATGACTCACTTTTTTGGAATGAGAAGACAAAAACGTATTATGTTCATGGAAAGGATAATATCCCCTTTCATACGATTATTTGGCCAGCGATTTTAATGGGTATTGACAATCCTGCACTTCCACAGCATATTGTTTCAAATGAATATTTAACTGTGGAAAAAAAGAAGCTTTCAACGAGCCGTAATTGGGCGGTTTGGGTGCCAGATCTGTTAGAAAGCTATCATCCTGATTCCATCCGTTACTTTTTAACCATTAATGCGCCAGAAAACCGAGATACTGATTTTTCCTGGCGGGAATTTATCTACAGTCATAACAGTGAGTTACTTGGCGCATATGGTAATTTTGTTAATCGCACATTGAAATTTATTGAGAAGAGCTATTACGGAGAAATTCCAACCGGAGTGTTAGATCCTCTTATCGAAGAAAAACTCACCCAATTATATGAAAAAGTAGGGAATCTAATCGAAAATGCCCATTTTAAAGGAGGGCTCGAAGAAATCTTTTCTTTCATTAGGGCAGCAAATAAATATTTTGATGAACAGCAGCCATGGAAACAATTTAATGAAAATAAATTAGGCTGCAATAATACATTGCTGACTAGTGCAACAATCATCGTTAACCTTGCCCAACTCTTATCTCCATTTCTACCGTTTTCAAGTGACGCTTTAAAAAACATCTTGAGACTAAATGAATTTACATGGACACCAATCCACGTAAAAGAAAAAGTGATTAACCATGTGAACCCATTATATGAACGTATCGACTTAAAAAGGATTGACGGAGAGGTTGAACGTTTAAATAACCAATCAAAATAAACGAATCAGAGGGTGTCCTAAAAGAATAACTTTTACGAGCACCCCCCTTTTTATTAATGGTCTGTTAAACTTTGTCTGTTGATTTCCGCTCTAGGGGCGGCCCGGGGAGCCTCCTCGGCGCTATTGCGCCTGCGGGGTCTCCTGCAGGAGTCGAGCGCCTTCCACTCCAATCAACATAGAGGAAAAATTATCATTAACTTTGTAATATAGTGGTGCCTTTCACCTTTTGGGATAGCCTCTTTTTTAGCTTCCGATAGATCCTATATCTTTTAGTCTATAAATTGATCAATTTGCATCCTTCACCAGCACTCAAACTATTTAAACCTTTTGCTAAATTTTATGAGAGTTCTTTCCTTTTTTTTACTAGCTGTGTAAACTGATACTTATAGAGTTTCTTTTTAAGGGGGAGAAGGATACCATGGCATTTCCAAGCTTAATAACCAATAGACTAAAATTGGTTGAAATTAACCATAACCATGTTGACAGTCTTTATGAGATTTTATCTTTAGAGGAGGTAACCAGATATTACGGCACTGATCGTTTTACCTACCTTGGAGAGGCTTCAAGATTAATAGACATGTTTCACAAAAACTTTTACGAAAAACGCGGTATTCGTTGGGGAATCATTTTAAAGGAAAATCAGAAGTTTATTGGTACAATTGGTTTGAATGCGCTGCAAATGAATAATAAACGTGCCGAAATCGGTTATGAACTGCACCCTGCATATTGGAGAAAAGGTTACATTTCCGAGGCAATTAAAGAAGTTTTGCGGTTTAGTTTTGAAATCATAGATTTAAATCGAATTGGAGCAGTGGTTTACCCGGAAAACGAACCATCCTTGAAGTTATTAATGAAAATAGGCTTTGAAAAAGAAGGACTACTCCGGGGTTATATCCAGCAAAATAATCAATTTCATGATACCTATGTTTTATCTTTATTAAAATATGAATGGGAAAACCGCCAGAAAAACTAATTCTGGCGGTTTTACTCTTCGAAATAATCACGGAACTTTTTCGGGTCTTTTGTTTCTTTGTCATGATAATACGGGTTGTTTTCCGTTGAATCCTTTGAATCGAGATTCGTTTTTATTACGATCATAGGTCCAGATGGGCTTTCCGCAATCATTCGGTCGTTTAATGAGTTAAAATCAGTTATCTTTTTATTACCCGGCTGTGTTGGTTCCATTAGAAGCACCCCCTGCTATTATCATGCTGTTTTTCCTTCCCTATAATTCAGCTTTACAAAGAAAAAACTAGGAAGTGACCTTCCTAGTATCTTTATTCCTCTTCTGCACCAACTAAGAAATCCGGATTCAGTTCTTCGAATTCCTCGTCGTCAACATCCGCTCCCCAATCTTCATCCTCGTCTTTGCATCCTTCAGGATTAATGCGAACACAAACCTTTGTTTCGCCTATGACCTCGACAAGGAATTCCCTTTCTACATGGACCATAATTCGATTGCCATTAGGGGAAATCACTGCTTCGACACAGTTGGGCTGCTGTAGCACCCGAGCAACAATTTCATTGTCATCAAGGGCGTCATGGTCGCGATATTTTAACTTTATGACATCTGTATATTGAACACGTTCAGTTACCACTTCTGTTTTCGTGTTGTCATTATAAGAGTACCAAACGTTGATGTCATAGGAGCCGTGTATCTCTACTGTCTTGCCGACTTTTTTTGCGTTGTATTTATGATTGATAATCCAACATCCAAGAATACTTGTTGGACAATGCGCCGGGCTAATTGTATGATTGGACTGCGTGAATTTGCGTCCTTTCGCTACGACGGCCTTCGTTATTATCTCTCTATATTCTCCCATTTCGCGCGAACCCTCCTCATTCAGTTTCATTTCATCCTATGCTTTTTCTTAGACTAGTGTGCGATATATTTTTACGAATACTGGTTAAAAGTTTAGTCATAATTCATTTTATGCGGGAATTTTTGTGTCTGTGCAGGTATAACATGACTTTACTATTTGGGGAAATATGTATTGTTCTCATTTAATAGTATGAAGAGGGATGTCGAGTTAGAATGGATGTTTATAAAGGAAAAGCCAGGCTATTAGCCTGGCAAAAAATTAATGGTCGTGACCTTTGCATTCACTGTCACTATGCTTCATGCTTGCGCCAGTTTCACCATATAATAAATCCCCGCCGGTAGAAGTAATAATTTCGTTGGTGACGGTATTGGAAATAGCTGAGGCAATTAACTGTAGCAAATCGTTGACTTCTATTTGTGATTGTTTAAATTCCTGGACAACAGGGATATCATCTAAATCCTGTTCAATGGAAGCAATTTTGTCCTCCACCTTTTTTAAAGCCTCTGGTTTTCCGTAATGCTGAAGGTTTACAGCTTGCTTTTGCAGGCCCTTAATATCCGAAATCAATGAACGAACCTTTTCGTTTTCATGAATTTGAGCTTCCGCTCTTTTGAAAAAATCAACTTCGTCCGTTTCTGCAATCATTCGCGCTAAATCCTTAGCACGTGCAACGATCTCATCTTTTGTATACTTCCCCACCATTAATTCACCTCAATCGCTTCTAGTTCTTCCATCATTTCTCCATTTAATGACCATGTTTTTGCTTCCTTAATCTTCACTTTGACAATTTTGCCAATAGCTGATTTAGGACCAACAAAGTTAACAAGCTTGTTCTTATCTGTATATCCTGCAAGGACGTCAGGATTGTTCTTACTTTCCCCTTCAACAAGAACCTTAACGATCTGACCCTCATATTTTTTCATAGCCTCTGCAGATAGGTCATTTACGAGTTTGTTGAGTCGTTGCAAACGCTCCTTCTTTACTTCCATTGGGACGTTGTCTTGCATTTTTGCAGCTGGAGTGCCTTCACGCGGAGAGTAAATGAACGTATAAGCAAGCTCATATCCTACCTCACGATAAAGAGACATAGTTTCTTCAAATTGTTCATCTGTTTCGTTTGGATATCCGACAATAATGTCTGTTGTTAAAGCAACATCCGGTATTGCCGCTTTAATTTTGCGTACCAGCTCTAAATATTGTTCCCTTGTATATTTGCGGGCCATTATTTTTAGCACATCCGTTGAACCTGATTGTACCGGTAAGTGGATATGCTTCATTAGGTTTCCACCATTCGCCAGCACTTCAATCAGATGATCATCGAAGTCACGTGGATGACTTGTCGTAAAGCGAATTCGAGGGATATCAATTTTACGAATTTCATCCATTAAGTCACCAAGTCCGTACTTCATGTCTTCAAAATCTTTTCCATAGGCATTAACATTTTGCCCAAGAAGGGTAATTTCTTGATAGCCTTGTGCAGCCAAGTGGCGTACTTCTTGAATGATCTCTTCAGGACGACGGCTTCTTTCTTTCCCGCGAGTATATGGAACGATACAATACGTACAAAACTTATCGCAGCCGTACATAATATTAACCCAAGCCTTTATGCTGCCTCTGCGGACTTTTGGAAGGTTTTCAATTACGTCACCTTCTTTAGACCAGACTTCCACAACCATTTCTTTTGACATGTAGGCTTCATGTAAAATATTTGGTAAACGGTGAATATTATGGGTTCCAAAGATCATATCAACTTGTTGGTATGTTTTTAAAATTTTATTGACGACAGATTCTTCTTGAGACATACATCCGCACACGCCGAGAAGCAGATCAGGTTTTTCCATTTTCAATGCCTTAAGGTGACCAAGTTCACCGAATACTTTGTTCTCGGCATTTTCACGAATGGCACACGTATTCAATAGAATCACGTTTGCTTCTTCTGTATTTTCAGTTGGCTCGTAGCCTAGAGCTAAAAAGATACCCGCCATAACTTCAGTATCATGTTCATTCATTTGACATCCGTAAGTGCGAATGTAAAACTTTCGGCCTTGACCCATCCCCTTAAATTCTTCAGGAATGGCAAAATCATGTTGGTACTTTACTTCTTCTTTTCCACGTTTTTTTGCATCTTTTAAGGAAGGTGCAGTAATTACTTGTTCAAAGTACTTGCTGTAATCCTTGACGGATTTTTTGTCCGAAGAATTAGCAGTTTGAACTTGCTGACTTTCTAATCGTTGTTTTTCATTCATTTGTGGAAAATCTCCTTTCATTTCATATCACTTAACGTCTATTAAAATCAATAATGCTATTTTTTACCTTTTAAGAGGCATGAGCTGCACATTATTAAAGTATAAAGGTTATAGTCGCTGAAAACAATAGAAAATCCCGTGGAAGCACCTTCCACGGGATAATACCTGAAATTCGAAAACTGTCCAGCTCCAGCTTCTTACTTGCCTTCGCTTTACAAATTACATAAATTCAGCAACTAATTTATCAAAATGCGCTTGATCTAGGTTAAGGTCTGCTTTTGTTAATGGAGCTTCAGAATAACCATGGATCAATTCTTGATATGATTGACGCTCAGTATTTTGGTAAATAAGTCCTGTTACAAGACCATTGTGTTTCATTAATGTTTGCATCGCCATTTCGCGGTTTGAAGCGTCATAGCCTTCGATATCACTGAGTTTTGTTAGATTTTCTTTAAACCAGTCATAGGTATTTACTTTATTATAAGTAACACAAGGGCTAAATACGTTTATTAACGAGAACCCTTTATGCTTAATACCTGCTTCAATCAAGGCAGTTAAGTCTTTTAGGTCAGTCGAGAAGCTTTGAGCCACAAATGTTGCACCAACTGTTAATGCCAATTCCATTGGAGAAATCGCTTGTTCAATTGAACCCATTGGTGTTGATTTTGTTTTAAAGCCAACTGCAGAACGTGGTGAAGTTTGCCCTTTTGTTAATCCGTAGATTTGGTTATCCATAACCACGTATGTGATGTCGATATTACGACGAATTGCATGGACAGTATGAGCCATACCGATTGCATAACCATCACCGTCACCGCCTGAAGCGATAACAGTTAAATCACGATTAGCCATTTTTACACCTTGAGCAATCGGAAGTGAACGGCCATGGATTCCATGAAATCCGTATGCATTAATATAACCTGAGATACGACCTGAACAGCCAATCCCTGAAATAACGGCCAGATTTTCCGGTACTAAGCCGACATTTGCTGCCGCACGTTGCATAGCTGCTTGCACGGAGAAGTCGCCACAGCCAGGACACCAGTTAGGTTTTACATCATTTCTAAAGTCTTTAAATGTGGCCATTTAGAACAACTCCTTGCATTTTGAATAAACGTCGTGTGGAAGGAATGGATTTCCATCGTATTTTACATATTTTGTAATTTTTTCAGCATGCCCAACATTCATTTTCATTATATTAGCTAATTGGCCTGTTGCATTGTTTTCAACTACTAATACCTTTTTAGCAGAACGAACAAGTGGAAGTAGTTCGTCTGTTGGGAAAGGATGGATTAAACGAACATGTGCATGGTTCACTTTCATGCCGTCTTTTTGTAATCGTCCCATCGCTTCTTCAATTGCACCGCGGGTTGAGTTAAAACCAACGACAAGAATATCAGCATCCTCATGTGGCGCGTTTTTATAGACAGGTGTATTGAAATGAATATTTTCAATTTTACCCATACGCTTATCCATTTGTGCAATACGGTTAGATGAAGATTCAGATGGTTTTCCATTTTCAGCATGTTCTACCCCAGTTACATGGTGAATACCATTTTTCATTCCAGGAATAGTACGAGGTGAAACACCGTCTTCAGTCACTTCATAGCGTTTGAAATAGCCTTTATTTTCAATCTCTGGAAGCTCTTCTGTTACAAGTTTTCCACGACGAATTTCTACCTTAGAAGCATCAAGTGGATTAACTGTCTGTTTTCCAAGCGATAATTGAAGGTCAGATAACACAATAACAGGACATTGATATTCTTCAGCAAGATTAAATGCTTCAGCTGTATCATAGAAAGCTTCTTCAACAGTACTTGGCGCTAAAACGATTTTTGGAATTTCACCGTGTGTACCATAAATCATCGCCATTAAGTCTGATTGTTCTTGCTTCGTTGGCAATCCTGTAGAAGGGCCACCACGTTGAGTATCCACAATAACGAGTGGAGTTTCTGTAATACCTGCTAAACCAATTGCTTCCATCTTCAATGATAATCCAGGACCAGATGAAGCAGTTAGGGCACGAACTCCACCATAAGCTGCTCCAATTGTCATTGTACATGCAGCAATTTCATCTTCTGTTTGAATAACAGCTCCACCAAGTGCTGGTAGTTTTTTAATTAAATACTCCATAATGTCAGAAGCAGGTGTGATTGGATATGCAGCCATAAAACGGCATCCGCCAGCAAGTGCTCCTAAAGCAATTGCATCATTTCCGATCATATACATACGATGTTTTCCATCTGCTTTTTCAAGGTGCATGGTTGGAACATTGCCAGCCATATTTTGTTTCGTGTAGTCGAAGCCAGCTTTGATGGCATCCATGTTTTTCGCAACAACTTGTTCACCTTTTTTACCGAAAATCTCACGAACAACTGCTTCAAAAACATGAATATCTAGGTCTAAAACAGCTGAAGTCGCACCGATCGCCACCATGTTTTTCATAAGCGATGTACCTAATTCAGTAGCGATTTCAGTAAAAGGAACCGCATACATTGAAGCTGCAGAATCTTCAGGTTTTTTTGGATTAAATTTGGAATCTGCTAGGATGAACCCTTTACTATGCAACTCTTTGTAATTTAAGTCGATGGTTTCTTGGTCAAATGCAACAAGGATATCAAGATCGTCAGAAATAGAACGAACTTCTGTTGTGCTAACTCGTATTTTGTTATTTGTATGACCGCCCTTAATACGTGATGAAAAGTGACGATAACCATACAAGTAATATCCTAGGCGATTCAATGCAATAGCAAAGATTTCACCGGTACTTTCAATACCTTCCCCTTGTTGTCCGCCAACTTTCCATGAAAGTTGATTGATCATTAACTTACACCCCTTTTGGATATGTAAAAATTAAGTAGATTGATTCATCTAAGAGTGTAGCACATTTCCAAGTAAATCACTAGAAATTAGTCTATTTATTACACACTTAAGGACTAAAAGTGATTTCTTAGAGACGTACTAAACGCTTTCAATTCTAGACCTATGAATCGAAAAATGCAACCCTTTAGACCTAAAATATGTCGAAAATATGAATATTTTTTTATTATTAGATATAAACTATTTCCTTTTATTCTAAAAAAAGTATAATCATGCTGAAACTGCATTTTAAAGCTATTTAACTGTAGAAAGTATTTGAGTAAGAATTTATATTAAGATAATATTTTATATATTTTATATTGTGAGAAAAATCCAACAAAATACCTGCTTGCTAAATACAAGCAGGATAAATGGAAAATGAAATCTTGAACTGTCCAAGCCAATCCGGACAAGAAGATAAAAAGCACCTTCTTGCCAGCTCGTCTTGTGCCTTTCACCCATGACCAAGGCGCTTCTGCTTTTCTTTTTGTCCAGCACCAGCGATTAGGGGCTCGGGTCATAAGCCAATCCGTCCTGAAGGTTAAAAAGCAACCTTCACGCCGGCTCGTCTTGTGCCTGTCGCCCCTGACCAAGCCGCCTCCGCTTTTCTTTTTACCGTGGTTCTACGATTAGTTTTATAGCTGTGCGCTCTTCACCGTCAATTAAGATATCAGTAAATGCCGGGATGCAGATCAAATCGACTCCGCTAGGTGCCACAAATCCTCGAGCAATCGCTACTGCCTTAACGGCTTGATTTAATGCACCTGCCCCAATCGCCTGTATCTCCGCTGCACCTCTTTCACGCAGAACTCCGGCAAGCGCACCAGCAACAGAATTAGGATTAGATTTTGCTGAAACTTTTAATATTTCCATCCCTAGCTCCCCCTTGTTTTTTCCCGATCCCGCATGAGCAGTTTCATGAACCAATCAGGTTATAACATTCCACTGCTACTATATTCAATCGATAAAAGACATATTCCGGCTTGGACAAAAAAACGTAATGGAATCGATTAAAAAAAGAAGTAGGTAACTAGGAATAAAAAGGGTGATCTTCATTAATTAAAATACGTTCTATTTTTTTCGTATGACCTGTTTTACGATCTAGTTCAAATAAAACAGCACTTAACTGGGCTCGTCCGTCATTTGGCACTTCAAAGCGAACAGGTAGGCTCGTCAGAAACTTTTTAATAACGGCTTCTCTTTCCATCCCCAGTATTCCGTCGTATGGACCTGTCATTCCCACATCCGTCAAATAACCAGTTCCACCAGGGAGGATTCGGTTGTCTGCCGTTTGCACATGGGTATGCGTACCAACAACGGCAGAAACTCTTCCATCGAGAAACCAACCCATCGCTTGCTTTTCACTCGTTACTTCAGCATGAAAATCCACAAAAATAAATGGTGTTCTAGCCTGGGCAAGGGAGACTAATTCGTCTGCCTTTTGAAAAGGGCAGTCAAGCGGGTTCATAAAAGTTCTTCCTTGCAAATTAATAACTGCAACTTCGATCTCATTCAATTTTAGAAAAACAATCCCTTTTCCAGGCGTGTCTTTCGGAAAATTGGCTGGACGGATTAAATATTTTGCTTCGTCAATAAATTCAAATATCTCACGATTATCCCAAGCATGGTTTCCTAACGTGACGGCCTGTGCACCATTCTCTAAAAATCCCCTGTAAATTTTTTCGGTAATCCCTCTGCCTCCAGCAGCATTTTCGCCATTGATGATGGTTAATTGTGGGCGGTATTTTTCTTTTAATTTTGGTAAATATTCCTTTACCATATCTCTTCCTGGCGAACCAACAACATCGCCTATAAATAGTAAATGCATTTTTTAACCCTTTCACATATAAAATTTTTTGTTTAAATTGTATCACAATGTAAACTAAATGAACCTTTTTTGCTTAGGAATGAATAAAAGCGGCGCATTCGCACCGCTTTATTTTGCGTATTCTACAGCCCGTGTTTCACGGATGACTGTCACTTTGATATGTCCTGGATAATCAAGCTCTTCCTCAATTCGCTTACGAATATCGCGAGCTAATCGATGTGCTGCTAAATCATCAATCGCATCAGGTCTAACAATAATTCGAACTTCACGTCCAGCTTGAATCGCAAAAGATTTTTCAACGCCCTCATATGACTCAGAAATCTCCTCCAGCTTTTCAAGGCGGCGGATGTAGTTTTCAAGGGTTTCACTACGTGCACCAGGTCTCGCAGCCGACAAGGCATCAGCAGCAGCTACAAGAACCGAGATAATAGATGTAGGCTCGGTGTCACCATGATGTGATGCAATACTGTTGATGACGACTGGGTGCTCTTTATACTTTGTTGCCAGTTCTACCCCAATTTCAACGTGGCTGCCTTCTACTTCATGGTCAATCGCCTTTCCTATGTCATGAAGCAAACCAGCACGTCGAGCTAGTGTT
Organism: Neobacillus massiliamazoniensis; assembly: GCF_001048695.1. GTDB lineage: Bacteria > Bacillota > Bacilli > Bacillales > Cytobacillaceae > Neobacillus > Neobacillus massiliamazoniensis. Next base: position 317,330 of record NZ_CVRB01000001.1, read on the forward strand.
TCATCCTCACCAAGTTCAGCCGCTAAAAGTCCTGATAGTTGTGCTACCTCCATAGAATGCTTTAAGACATTCTGGCCGTAACTTGTTCGGAATTTCAAGCGACCAAGAATTTTGATGAGATCAGGATGAAGTCCATGAACACCAACCTCAAATGTAGTTTGTTCGCCAACCTCACGAATATACTCATCCACTTCACGGCGAGATTTTTCCACCATTTCCTCAATCCGTGCCGGGTGAATCCGTCCATCTTGGACAAGCTTTTCAAGTGCTAAGCGAGCCGTTTCACGACGAATAGGATCAAAGCCTGATAGAATAACAGCTTCAGGAGTATCATCGATAATCAAATCAATTCCTGTTAATGTTTCAAGAGTACGGATATTACGTCCTTCTCGGCCAATAATCCGACCTTTCATCTCATCATTTGGAAGGTTGACAACAGAGACAGTTGTTTCCGCAACATGGTCAGCAGCGCAACGCTGGATGGCCAGTGACAGAATTTCTTTCGCTTTCTTGTCAGCTTCCTCTTTCACACGAATTTCACTTTCCTTGATCATAACAGCAGTTTCAACGCTAAGCTCCTGCTCTGTCCGCTCTAAAATAATAGCTTTCGCTTCATCTCGAGTTAAACTTGAAATTCGTTCGAGTTCGGCTTGTTGTGTTCGTACCAACTCGTCCACTTTGCTTTCCATCTCTTCAATATGCTGTTGTCTTTGGTTTAGAGAATCATCCTTCTTCTCTAAAAGATTTTCACGCTTGTTTAACGTTTCATCTTTTCGGTCTAAATTCTCTTCTCTTTGCAGTAAACGGTTTTCTTGTTTTTGCATTTCATTTCTTCGTTCACGAACCTCACGCTCCGCATCTGTTCGAAGCTTGTGAATTTCATCCTTTGCCTCTAACAAGGCTTCTTTCTTTAATGAATCCGCATCACGCTTCGCATCTTCAAGAATCTGCTCTGCAGCATTCTTTGCCCCAGTTACCTTTGCATCAGCAATGGATTTATGAACAAAATAGCCAACAACGGCACCGACGAATAGGCCAAGCAAAATGGAGATGATAGTAATTAGGTCCATCGTTACACCCCCTTTTGCTATGAACTTTTGTAACTTTTTTTAAGTGTCGGCATGTACATTGTTTAGACTCAACATACAGCAAGCACTAGGCTTTTTCGCAATGTAATATTTCCAATAATGTAAAATATACATGTTAATTGTAAAGGTGAGAATATTCATTGTCAAGGGTAAGTCCTTTTAACGTTTTGAATATTTCAATTACGTTCATATTTATTGTTTACCCATTCAAAAATCACTGCACATAAAAATTATATTATATGAATAATTACGCTCTTGTTAAAAAGAGCGAAACCCCTTGGAGTTTCGCTCAAGTCTGAATTAGTCCAGTAATTCGATTTGATCGTCATCATCCGATTCTGTGATTGTTTTTTCAGCATCTAAACCATAATGATCTCGGATTTTTTTCTGGATTTCAAGGCGAAGTTCTGGATTTTCTTTTAAGAATAGCTTCGCATTTTCACGTCCTTGGCCAAGTCTTTCGTTATTATAAGAATACCAAGAACCGCTCTTTTGAACGATATCCAATTCAGAGCCAAGATCAATGATTTCGCCTTCTTTAGATATTCCTTCACCATACATAATGTCAACTTCAGCTGCACGGAATGGAGGTGCAACTTTATTTTTTACTACTTTGATTTTGGTTTTATTACCCACCATGTCATTTCCTTGCTTTAACGTTTCTGCACGGCGGACTTCAAGACGGATTGTTGAGTAAAACTTTAGGGCGCGACCGCCTGGAGTTGTTTCGGGGTTACCGAACATGACTCCGACCTTCTCACGAATTTGGTTAATGAATACAGCAATTGTTTTGGATTTGTTGATGGCACCTGATAATTTACGAAGTGCTTGAGACATCAAACGTGCTTGTAAACCAACGTGAGTGTCTCCCATTTCACCTTCAATTTCCGCTTTTGGAACTAATGCTGCAACAGAGTCGATTACAATGATATCAACAGCACCGCTTCGAACCAGGGCTTCGGCAATTTCAAGTGCTTGTTCACCGGTGTCAGGCTGAGATAATAATAATTCATCAATATTAACGCCTAATTTTTGTGCATAAGCAGGATCCAGGGCATGCTCCGCGTCTATAAACGCTGCTTGTCCTCCAGCTGCTTGAACTTCAGCAATTGCGTGTAATGCTACGGTTGTTTTACCTGAGCTTTCAGGACCATAAATCTCAATAATCCGACCTCGTGGATATCCTCCTACACCAAGTGCTGCATCAAGAGCTAATGATCCGCTCGGAATGGTTGAAATTCTTGTTTCGGTTTTCTCGCCCATCTTCATGATGGAGCCTTTACCAAATTGCTTTTCAATTTGCTTTAGAGCCATCTCTAAAGCAGCTTTACGATCACTCACTACCATTTCCTCCTCATAATTTATAAAAACATTAATTTATTGCTAATTCTATTTAAACATTACCTACACTTAATATATCGTGTTTTATGGTATTTGTCGAGTAAAAAGACGAACATTCATTCGACCTTTTTCTGGGTTAAATATGAAGCGAAAATGTGTTTTTGACCCTTCATTTTGTCATGCATCTAATTTTTATGTACCTCAAAAAGATATTATCCAAATTTATCAGATATTTTCCTTAGGTTTTTATTAAATTGACTACCAGATATAGGGTTAGCTAGTAAATACATAAAAGTTGCGAGTATTAAGGTAAAATCGGCGAGTAAACTAGAAAAATCAGAGAGAAATAAAAAAATGCAGCTTCAAATGCGAAAAATCTTCAGTTTCATTTACGAAAACCTCGGTTTCATTTGCGGAATTCTCGATTTCATTTGCGAAAACTCTGGTTTCATTTGCGAAAACCAGTTTCTTTTGTGAAAATCTCGGTTCCATTTGCGAAAAATACAGTTTCATTTGCGAAAACCTCGGTTTCATTTGCGAAATTCTCGATTTCATTTGTGAAAACTCTAACTTTATTTGCGAAAACCAGTAAGTAATATCGCATCAAAAATCTTGCTTTTCTGTGGCTTAGTAAAAATCTTGAATCTAAGTTCTCAGTAGTTTAAAAGAAGACGAGGTGGCGAATTATACCCTTTTTCATTAAAAATAAAAAAATCACAGAAAGCCTAGTTAGCATTCTGTGATTCTTTTAAATAGCGGAGTAAATAATAACATCCATATTTGATAGAACGGACACGGTTTGCTTCGCGTGAGCCGCCAAGATTCAATTTTTCAACAATCGTCGGTCTTCCTTTGACCGCGATTCCAATAAAAACAGTTCCAACAGGCTTTCCCTCAAGTTCTTCGGGACCAGCAACACCCGTATAGCTAATTCCAATATCCGTTGAAAATAGTCGAGCAACATTTTCCGCCAATTCCAAGGCGCATTGTTCACTCACAACCCCATGATTTTCAATTGTTGCTTGTTTCACCTGTAAAATTTGTTGCTTGATTTCAGTTGCATAACAGACAACTCCACCCTTTATAACTGAACTTGCGCCAGGAATGGAGGTTAATTCCTGTTGGAACATACCACCTGTTAAGCTTTCAGCGGCTGAAATCGTCAATTTATTATCTTTTAAGTACTTCGTTAGTTCCGCTAACAGTGAAGTTTGATCATAGCCGTAGAAGTACTCGCCTACGCGATTATTAATTACCTTTTCTACTTCATCAAGCATGGATGAGGCAATGGCATTATTAGCATGTTTGGCAGTAATCCTTAGTGTCACTTCTCCGTCGCCCGCAAGCGGTGCGATGGTGGGATTGCTCTGGTTGTCGATTAAATCAAGGATTTCCGTTTCTAATGCTGCTTCGCCAATACCAAAGTATCGTAACACCCGTGAAAATATTTGCTCATTTGATCCATTTATACCTGAGAGTGCCTGACAACCATAATTTAAAAACATAGGCTCCATTTCTTTTGGCGGGCCAGGTAACAGCATATAAATATGACCGCTTGCCTCGATCATCATTCCCGGTGCCATTCCATGGTCATTAGGTAGAACATGAGACCCTTCAAGTACAAGTGCCTGCTTACGATTGTTTTCCGTCATAACCCGGTTTGTCCGTTTAAAATAAAGTTCAATCGAGTCTAATGCCTGTTTGTCCATGACAAGTTTTTTACTAATATGCTTAGCAATCGTTTCTTTCGTCAAATCATCCTTCGTCGGTCCTAACCCACCGGTAAATATGATGAGTTCTGAGCGTTTTTCAGCAGTTCCAATTGCTGCTTCTAAGCGTTCAGGATTATCACCTACAACCGTATGAAAAAATACATTTATGCCTAACCCGGCTAATTGCTCAGATAAAAAACGAGCATTTGTATTGACAATTTGGCCGAGCAGCAACTCTGAACCAACGGCAATAATTTCTGCATTCATGCTCCATTGCCCCTTTTTTTCAAAATCAAAATTCTATTTTGAGTTTTTAAAAACGTGAGAGTTCTTAGCAAAGTAATCCCATCCAGACCAAATCGTGAATATTAATGCCACCCATAGGGCAACGATATCAAAAGGAAAAGAAATCATTTGAAAAATAATATTATGTAACAAAAGTGCTGAAATGGCGACAATTTGCGTCCAAGTTTTTATTTTTCCTAGCATATTGGCGGCCACTACTTCTCCCTCACCGGCGAGCAACAGCCGAAGACCGGTTACGGCAAACTCCCTACTAATAATAATAATAACAATCCAAGATGGAGCATATCCAAGCTCCACTAAAACGATTAGAGCCGCTGAGACAAGAAGCTTGTCTGCAAGCGGATCAAGAAATTTCCCCATATTGGTTACAAGATTATGCTTACGAGCATAATAACCGTCAACCCAATCCGTAGCAGAAGCTAAAATAAAGATCATCGCCCCTACAAAATGGGTAACAGGAAGGTCGACCCCGAGTATATGCATGTTTCCCCAGTGAAAGGGAGCAAGCATGATTATCAAGAATATAGGAATTAATAATATCCTTGAAACCGTGATTCTATTTGGTATATTCATCTTTAAATCCTCCAATTAATTTTAAAAGCGAAAAATAGCCATCAAAAGATGACTATTTGTTCTTCGGAACATATTGAATCGTAATGTTCTGACGAACTGCATCAGTCGGTGAAATAGCGTACTCAAGCTTTTGATCATTAATATAAATATCAGTATCAACCGCTCTGCCGACTACAATGACAGCTTCACTATCAGATGATAAATCTACAGTTTGGTCTGGAGTCCCATTGGTTGAAAGCGTCCCTTGAAAATAGGATTTCCCCTGGCCATTTTTGATACTAACCCATGTTTCACCTTTAGAAACCACTTTTACTTGAAACTTATCCGCATTTTTTAGCGAATAGGTTGCATTAATCCCACTGTTTGACACAACAGCTAATTCTTGTGGTGGAGGCGTTAATTCCGGCGGTGGTGGGGGATTATCGACTTTTGCATTATCTTTTTTATCATTATTTTTCTTTGTGTTGTTATCTTTATTTTTCGTTTTTGCTTTTTGCAATTGTTCTGACTGAACTATTTTAGTTTGAGCAGTGTCTTGATTAATTGATTGGCTCGACTTTTTCCCATAATTAATGACCAAGAAATATATTAGACTTGCAGCCCCAATTACAAAAACAGCGATGAGAATTTTCGGAAGTAAATCAAAGACTTTCGAGCTTCCATCTGAAATTGTTCTCTGAGTTTGTACTCGTGATAATTGCTCAGGTAAATCATCAGAATAAGTAGATGGAATTTCACTCTTATAAGCTTCAAATAATTCATCAGGATTCAGTTCCAACGCCTCGGCATACTGTTTAATAAAAGCGCGAACATAAAAATTTCCTGGCATACTTGAATAATTACCTTCTTCAATCCCCATTAAATATCGCTTTTGTATTTTGGTAATGGATTGCAAATCATCCAAGCTTAATCTTTTTTCTTGTCGGGCTTCTTTTAGTCGATTCCCTAATTCAGTCACTTAAAAACACCTTCCAATATTAAAAATCAAAATCTCCAAAGTTAGACCCTGTGAATAAATTATTTTGATCTACAACCTCATAGGTTATGATCTCATCTGGGTCATTTCTTAACTCAATAATATAATCGAAATCATCGAGAGTATATTCAGTATTTTGCACAAATATATCAGGATGTTCTACCACCTTAACAGCAGGCAGACGCATAATTTCACGTACCAGCTGGCGGTGTCGTTCATTCGCTCTTTTTGTCGAAACGATTCCATCAAGGATAAATAAGTTATCTGCATTGTATTCATCTTCGATTAGTTGATTCCGAATCGTTTGTTTTAAAAGAGTTGAAGAAACAAATAACCAACGTTTATTTGCACAAACACTAGAAGCAACAATTGATTCCGTTTTCCCTACCCGAGGCATTCCCCGGATTCCTATGAGTCGATGTCCTTCTTGCTTAAACAATTCTGCCATAAAATCAACTAAAACTCCAAGCTCATCTCTTACAAACCGAAAAGTTTTTTTATCATCGGCATCTCTTTGGATGTACCGTCCGTGTCTGACGGCTAACCGATCACGCAATTTTGGTTCACGCAGCTTGATTACTTTTATTGTGTCCATAGTATGTAAAATTGACTCAAGTCGTTTTATTTGGTCATCGTTTTTTACTAATATTAGTAAGCCACGTCTGCCTTCATCCACGCCATTTATCGTAATAATATTGATAGCGAGCATACCCAAGAGGGATGAAATATCTCCCAATAAACCGGGACGGTTTTTTGTAATCTCATATTCTAAATACCATTCTTTTTTCAAGCTTAAAACCTCCTCGGTTGGAAAGGAATTTGGCAGTGCCTTGATCATATGAATTAGATAACAAGAAAATTCGACATAAACCACAGCATTCTTTTCTACACCTATAATATATGATTTTGATGGAAGATGAAAGAAAAAACACAGAGAACGACTATTAATCTAATCACTAAAAAAGAAGAGGAATTCATCCTCTCCTTTAACGTGCTCCATTATTTTGAATAAGCTTAACCATGACACTGGCAATGGCTTGCTGCTCTTGTGGGCTTGCCACTGACCAAAGATCTGATAAAACCCTTTGTTGTTCGTTTTTGGGATCAACATTGCTTGCTAAGTAATCTCCGATTTGAAACGCAAGGTTGTTAATAGCTCCCTCACTCATTCCCTCAGTTTGTGCATGATGAAGGCGATCAGCAAGGAAATCTTCCCACTGTTTCCAGTTTTCCATCATAGTCATTTTTATCCCTCCTGTAAAAAATAGTACAAATTTATTATGTGAAACTCAGATGAAAATATTCATGTAAAAAGTTTTTTCATGTATACCAACCGCCATTAATACCGAGAATCTGGCCTGTTATATAGGTAGCTTCATCAGATAATAAAAATGCTACTGCTCCCGCAATTTCGGCCGGCCTTCCTAGTCTGCCCATTGGAATATCACTCTCGATATTTTCAATGTCTTCTGTTGTAAAGCCTTGCATCATTGGGGTTTTGATTGCTCCAGGTGCAATTCCATTCACACGAATTCCATTTAATGCGACTTCCTTACTCAATGCCTTTACAAAGGCAATTTGCGCCCCTTTTACTGTCGAATAAGCAACCTCACAAGCGGCCCCCGTCTGTCCCCAAATGGAAGAAATAACAATAATATTTCCTGACCGTTTGCTCAGCAACTTGGGTAATAATTCTTTTGTCAGCATCAATGGGCTTAAAACATGCAGATTTAACAAGGATTCTGCCTCGGCTTGCTCTAAGTCAACAAACAAGCCGTATTGACTTGTTCCACCGCAATGGATGATTTCATCAAGAGAAAAAATTTGAGAACAAATACTTTTGTAACCATCAAAGGTCGTTAAATCTGCATGAACGGGTAAATATTCTCCCCCGAACTGATTAAGCTTTTCCTTTAATTCTTTGACAGACTGTTCATTCTGATTGTAGTGTAGGTATAAATTATAGCCTTTTTTTGCTAGGGTATAAGCCACCGCTTGTCCGATTCCACCGCTCGCTCCCGTTATCAAAACATATTTATTCATATACATTCACTCTTCCGTTTATCTATTATCTATGCGAAAGGCTGTGTTAAACTTGCCTGTTGATTTGTGCTCAAGAAGCGAGCATCCGCGGGCGTTCCGGGGAGCCTCCTCGGCGATTAAGCGCCTGCGGGGTCTCCCCTGCCCCGTACTCCCGCAGGACTTTGAATCAGCATCTTTGAATCTACACCGCACGAAGGAAATGCATTAGCATTTTCGAGGATCTCGCGCCTTCCGCTCCAATCAACATAGTTTCAAAAATCAACAATGACCTTTAACACAGCCATGCGAAAAAGCGCCCTAAAAGAGCGCTTTAACCTAATTTTTCTTTGGTACCACCTGACATACCGAAAAGCGCTCTTCTGAAATAACCTCGGCTGCAAGCGCTTGGACGTCCTTTAACGTGATCCCCTCAAGCGTTGGAACGACATCAAACAGATTCATTTCATTAAAAGCATATCGAGTAAATTGATTCGCAATGTATTCCGGAGAATTGATGGCTCGTAAGAAAGCGCCAATTTTTTTCCTTTTTGCTCCTTCTAATTTCTCTTCGGATATTGAATTTCCGTTCTTCGCTTCAAAAAGCATTTTTTTCAGTGTGTCAGCTAATTTGTCTGCATCCCTTGTATCGCCGCCAATCATCGCAAAACCAAATCCCAGTTCTTGGGTATAGTCAGATGAAAAAGTTTCATCTACAAGGCCTTCTTTGTATAGCTGATCGTAGTTCTCTGAGCTTTTTCCAAATAGTATATCAAGTAGGATATTCATCGTTAATTCATTCTTTAGCATTTTTTCTCCGCTTTGATCCACATGTAATGCTTTTATTCCTACTAAGCATTTGGATGTTTGCACATTCATTTCAAGCACCTGTTTTTTTTCAGCTGCATGCGGAGGCTCCTCATCAAATTGCCGCTTAATTTCAGGCTGGTCTTTATATTCTTTTTTTGATTGGTTTTCTCTAACTTGATTCATGATGGCTTCAGGGTTAATAGGGCCAACAATAAACAATAACATGTTGCTAGGATGATAGAAAGTGTTATAACACTCATAAAGCCATTCTTTTGTAATATGCGATATTGACTCGATTGTCCCGGCGATGTCAATTTTAACTGGATGGTTCTGATACAAGTTTTGGATCAGACCAAAGTAAAGGCGCCAATCAGGGTTATCATCATACATCGTTATTTCCTGACCGATAATCCCCTTTTCCTTTTCAACGGTTTTATCGGAGAAATAAGGGTCTTGGACAAAATCGATAAGGGTTTCTAAGTTTTTTTCTACATCGGTTGTACTTGAAAATAAATAGGCTGTCCTTGTAAAAGATGTAAAAGCATTCGCAGAAGCACCTTGTCGGCTAAATTGTTGAAAAACATCTCCATCTGCTTTTTCAAATAGCTTATGCTCTAAAAAATGGGCAATCCCATCTGGAACTTTAACATATTCATCCTTCTCAAGCGGCATAAAGTAATTATCAACAGAACCGTATTTGGTTGTAAACGTTGCGTAGGTTTTGTTAAATCCTTTTTTCGGTAAAATATAAACATTCAGCCCATTTGGCAGTTTTTCATGAAAGAGCTCTTCTTGAAGCTGGTCAAAAGTAATTTTTTCCATTATTTCGCTGCCTCCTTTCCGGTTAAGAAATAAATCGTATCAAGCTCAATCTTTTTAGCTACTGCAACAATTTCTTCCTTTGAAGTCTTTTGCATCTCATCAATCCACGTTTGTAGTGGAATGTCAGTAAGCGCTACCACGTTATGATAGAGAATTTCGATTAGACCTCTAGCAGTATCAATCGTTTCAAGAATTTGATTCTGAATGACCGCTTTTGTCTGCTCCAATTCCTCATCAGTAAAATCGCCTTTTTTCATTGCTTCCATTTGTTCATTAATTATCCTCAATGCTTGATCATAGTTTTTTAAATCAATCCCAGACATTACCATCATCAAGCCCTTATGACTTTCAAGACGGCTTGCAGCATAGTATGCAAGGCTGGCTTTTTCCCTTACATTGATAAACAATTTAGAGTGTGAAAAACCTCCGAATATTCCATTGAACACTTGAAGGGTAAAATAGTCAGGATCACCATAGACGATATTGGTCCGGTAGCCCATATTCAATTTTCCTTGTTTAACATCCTGATTTTCTTTCACTTCAAGAACCTGTTCTTTCTTTCTTACCTCGACGGCTTCATTCCGCATTGGTGAACGTTTTTCAAACTTCAACAATTGTGAAACATACTGTTTAACCTCTTCTGCCTTCACATCACCGATCACATAGAGGTCCATTTCATCTTCTAAAAAGGCCTTTTGATAATATTCATATAAATTTTCTGGCGTGATGGCATCAACATCCTCAGCTTCGCCGTTTACTTGCAAGGCATAGGGCTCCCCTTTGCACATTTCTTCAAGGAGACGGACGTTTGAGTAGCGCATTTTATCATCAAAAACGGATTGAATTCGCTGCTTTAATGTCCGTTTCTCTTTCTCAACGGTTTCAGAGTTAAACCCCTTTTCTTCAATATTTGGATTGGTTATAATTTCTGCTAATAACTCAAAACCTTTTTTTAACAGGGGAGCGGGGTCACTTAGAAACTTCTCATTGGCAATTTCAAGTGAGAAGCTCATGATATGGTATTCTCCTTTTTTGGCGAGGTCAACGAAAAGGGTTGCTCCGTATAATTCATCTAAGTAGGAACGAAGTACAGTAGTTGTTGGATACTTTGCTGAACTACTTTGCAAAACTTGTGGAAGAAGTGCTCTTCGAGTAACATTCTCTTTTGTTAACGGGGCTTTCATTTTCCAAACAAGGGTATTGGTTTTATATTTGGACGTTTCTACAACATGGAGTTTAAAACCTGGCAATTCTGTCACTTTTTCGTCGGTAATATTCATTTTCTTTCCTCCTTTTTGAATGGGTAATTGTTATTTATGTAAACAGTTTTCTATCTATCTTTCCCATTGCATAAATTCTCTATTCTTACTATAATTTGACCCGCTTGGACATTACAAGCAATAGACGTCGAAAAATTAAAAAACCCTCGATTATGGTAAACCGAGGGTTAATAAATAGACGCCTTGCACTTTTCTTTTTGTCCAGCTCCAGCGCCTAGGGGCTCGGGGTCATAAGCCAATCCGTCCTGAAGGTTAAAGAGCAACCTTCACGCCGGCTCGTCTTATGCCTGTCGCCCCTGACCAAGGCGCTTCCGCTTTTCTTTTTAGCGACTTCCTTTAATATAGTGAACACCATCTGCTTTAGGAGCCTCTGCACGGCCGATAAAGCCTGTTAAAGCTAAGATCGTTAACACATATGGTGCAATCAATAAATACACGCTTGGAATGTCCTTTAAGAATGGCAAACTAGATCCAATGATACTTAAACTTTGAGCAAAACCAAAGAAGACTGCTGCACCCATTGCTCCAAGCGGATGCCATTTACCAAAGATCATAGCTGCTAATGCCATAAAGCCTTGACCGCTGATAGTTGAATGGCTAAAGTTTGAGGAGATTGCTTGAGCATAAACTGCACCACCGATTCCTCCAAATGCTCCCGAAAGAATGACACCGATATAACGCATTTTTGTAACATTAATCCCCATTGTATCCGCTGCCATTGGATGTTCACCTACAGAACGAAGGCGTAAGCCAAACGGTGTTTTGTAGATAATATACCAAACAATGAATGCAACAATAATGGCAATATAAGAAACCCAGTAAGTATTTTGAAAAAATATTTGTCCAATAACAGGAATATCTTTCAATACTGGAATATCAATTTTACTAAAACCTTTTTGAATAATATCCGTTTCACCTTTATTATAGATGAATTTTACTAAGAATAAGGTTAATCCAGACGCTAATAAGTTGATCGCTACACCGGATACGGTATGGTCAGCTCTAAATGTAATCGATGCAACCGCATGTAAAAGCGAAAAGATCGCACCAGCAATCATAGCAACCAATAGGGCTACCCATGGAGTTGCATTTCCGAAGACATTAACAAACGTTAAATTAAAAACAATTGAAGTAAATGCGCCAATCCACATTAATCCTTCTAGACCAATATTAACAACCCCAGAACGTTCGGAGAAAACTCCCCCCAGCGAAGTGAAAACCAGTGGAGCAGCCCAAAGTAAAGTTGAAGGAATAATGATCATTAATATCTGCATTAAGCTCATTTACTTCGCCTCCTTTTTACTACTAATGCGTTCAATAAACCAGCGAATGATATAACTTGAAGCCACAAAGAAAACAATTAGAGCAATGATAATATCAACAAGTTCATTTGGAACACCTGCTTGAAGTGGCATGTTTAATGCACCCACTTCTAATGATCCAAATAATAATGCTGCAAAGAATACGCCAAGCGCAGAATTTCCACCTAATAATGCAACTGCAATCCCGTTAAAACCAACTCCGGTAAATGAACTTTTCATTGCGATATAGCCAAATGTTCCTAAGCCCTCCATTGCGCCTGCCAATCCAGCAAATGCACCGGAGATTACCATGGATAAAATGATATTTTTATTAACGCTCATCCCAGCATAATGGGCAGCATCCTGATTATATCCTACAGCTCGCAATTCATACCCTCTTGTCGTTTTCTCCAAGAGGAACCACATAATAAAACAACAAATAATTGCAATAACAATCCCCCAGTGAAGACGTGAATACTGTGTTAAGCTTTGTAGCCAAGGAGATGCGAGTGACGCTGAATCTGGAATATTGGCCGTTCTTTCTTTTCCATTGGTAAGAACGTTTTGGATAATATAGTTCACTACATTCAAAGCAATGTAGTTCATCATGATCGTAACAATTACTTCGTGAACCCGAAAACGTGCTTTTAGCAAACCAGGGATAAAGGCCCAAAGTGCACCTGCTACGATTGAAGCCAATATGGCAAGCGGCAGATGAATAAATTTTGGTAAGTGGAAAGCAAGACCCACCCATACAGAAGCAAGCCAGCCAACCATAAATTGACCTTCAACCCCGATATTAAACAATCCTACTCTAAATGCAAAGGCAACAGCTAAACCAGCTAAAATATACGGTGTCACTTGCCTAATTACTTCACCTATATAATAAGGACTTCCAAATGAACCGGCAATCAATGCACTAAAGGCAGCTGCCGCATTATAACCTGTGGCAACCATTATAATGGTCCCTACTATGATACCCAGTAACAAAGCAATAACAGGTATTAAAATATTACGAAAGCGTTTAGACATGTGTTTCTTCCCCCGCTTCTTTTCTACTCGATCCAGCCATTAACAGTCCGAGTTCTTGCTCCGTTGTTTCTTTTGGATTTAGCACAGCGACAATTTTCCCTTCATAAATAACCGCAATGCGATCGCTGACATTCATGATTTCGTCAAGTTCAAACGAAACAAGCAATACTGCTTTTCCATGGTCGCGCTGCTCAATTAACCGTTTGTGAATATATTCGATAGCACCAACATCCAAACCTCGTGTTGGCTGTGCAGCAATAAGCAAGTCCGGATTTCGATCAACCTCACGTCCAATGATAGCTTTTTGCTGATTTCCACCTGATAATGCCCGAGCTAATGCATATTCACTTGGCGTACGCACATCAAATTCAGTTATTAAACTTCTTGCTTTCTTATTAATTTCATTGAAATTTAAAATTCCATTTTTCGAAAAAGGTTTTTTATAATAGGTTTGCAATACCATATTCTCTGCAAGTGGATAATTCAATACTAATCCGTGCTTATGTCGGTCCTGAGGAATATGACCCACTCCAGATTCAGTGATTTTTCTTGGTGTTAGGCCAAAAAGTTCTTTACTATTTACTTTAATACTACCTTTTTCCGCTTTGCGTAAACCGGTAATCGCTTCAATAAATTCGGATTGACCATTGCCATCGATTCCAGCAATTCCAACAATTTCTCCGGCACGAACAGTTAAGTCTAAACCATTGACAACGGTTACTCCGCGGGCATCTTTAACAACCAAATCTTTAACTTCTAATACTTCTTGCTTTGGATTAGAAGGCTTCTTCTCGGTTTTAAAGACAACTTCACGACCAACCATTAAATTGGCAAGTTCATTTGGATTCGTCTCACTGATATTGACTGTCCCAATTCCTTTTCCTTTCCGAATGACAGTACAACGGTCAGCAACTTCCATAATTTCTTTCAGTTTATGGGTAATAAGGATAATGGATTTACCCTCTTTAATAAGCGTTTTCATTATTTGCATCAGTTCTTCAATCTCTTGAGGTGTTAAAACAGCTGTGGGTTCGTCAAAAATTAAAATTTCTGCTCCACGGTATAACGTTTTTAATATTTCTACCCGTTGCTGCATTCCAACAGAGATATCGGAAATTTTAGCTTTTGGATCTACCGCTAACCCGTAACGCTCGGAAATATCTCGAACTACTTTTTCTGCTTTTTTCAAATCGATTCGTCCGCCAGAAGTGATTTCTTTACCAAGGATAATATTTTCTGTTACGGTGAACTTATCAATTAGCATAAAATGCTGGTGGACCATTCCGATTCCTAATCCATTGGCAATATTAGGGTTTGAAATCTTTTCTGGTTTCCCGTTTACACGAATTTCACCTTGTTCCGGCTGATACAATCCAAACAAAACATTCATCAAGGTAGATTTTCCCGCACCGTTTTCCCCAAGTAAAGCATGGATTTCTCCTTTTTTTACTTGAAGAGTGATGTTATCATTCGCAACAAAGTTTCCAAATTCTTTTCGGATATTCAGCATCTCGATTACATATTCCATCTTTTTCACTTCCTTTAAAAAGGTAAAAAATAACTTATAAGTAGTAAGATGTCAGACCTTACGAAGCCTAAAAAAAAAGCAACTCTTTTTATCTAAAATCTTAAGTGAAAAGTAGAAGGTTTTCTGCTTTTCAATTAGGATTTTATCTTCTTAAATAAGGAGGAGGGGCAACAATTGCCCTTACCTCCTCTAAGAGTTGTTGTCAATTATTTTACACTAAAAGTTTTTAATTCAGCACGAGTAGCTGGGACTTTTAAAGAACCAGATTTAATTTTAGCTGACCAATCACTAACTGCTTTATCAATTGCAGCTTTTGCAGGATCATCATTGTTAATTGGTGCAATACCAACACCATCTTCAGCTAAACCGTAAGTAGTTGTTTTTCCACCTGGGAAATTACCATTCATTGCTTTTGTTGAAAGGTCTTTTACAGCATTATCTACACGCTTCATAGAAGATGTAATGACAACATTCGTTTGTTTACCACCAGCAGTCACAACACCTTCTGCACTTTGGTCAGAGTCTACGCCAATTGCCCAGAAATTTTGATCAGGATTTTTAGCTTTACGGTCACGGGCTTCTTTAAATAATCCATTACCAGTTGCACCTGCAGCAGCGAAAATTACATCCTCACCCGTAGAATACATTCTTGAAGCAATAGCTTGCCCTTTTGCTGCATCAGTAAAGCTTGCTGCATATTGAACATCTACATTAGCATTTGGATTAGCAGCTTTTACACCAGCAGTGAACCCTGATTCAAAGCGTTCGATAACTGCACTTTCCATCCCGCCAATAAAACCAATTTTGTTTGATTTTGTAGTCAGACCAGCTGCAACACCTGCTAGGAAGGACGATTCATTTTCTTTGAACATGATACTAGCAACGTTCGGTTCATTTACAACATCGTCTACGATGGCATAGTGATTTTTTGGTTGTTGTTTTGCAATCTTATCAACATCTTTTGACATCATGAAACCGATTCCATAAATAAGGTCAAAGTTTTGATGTGTCAATGTATTTAAGTTAGTAGCATAGTCAGCGTCAGATTGTGATTGAAGGTAATCATATCCGCCTGTACCTTTTTTCATATTGTTATCTTTACCGAATTCTTGAAGACCTTTCCATGCAGATTGGTTAAAGGATTTGTCATCAATACCACCGACATCAGTTACCATACCCACAGAAAATGCTTTTTTGTCTCCACCGGTTGTTCCTTTTTTAGTGTTATCCGTAGCTTTTCCACATGCACCTAAAAGTGTTCCAGCAGCAAGTACCAAGGATAGTGCTACTCCAATTTTACGCTTTTTCAAGGTTTGTACCCCCTATGAATGTTGTTTGATATTGCAGGAATGTTTTTAATTGCGGAACTGATTGCGTTTTCATAAACGATTAAAAAAATTAAATTCTTTTCCTCAATACATGAAAACTAAACTTATCCGCTTTAAAATAATTTACCGAATAAAGGATTGGTTCATCCATTTCATCGAAATGCATTTGTTTTAGAACAAGCAACGCTGTCTCCGGATCACATTCTAAAATCGGGGAAATTTTTTCATGATAGCCAATTGGCTCAATTTGAGCAATCGCGTATGTAATTCTTCGGTTAGCCTCGGCATCCAATATGTTGAAAATTGATTCTTCACCATGAGAAAACTTATTTGGCAAAATGTTCTCAGGGATTTTGTCGATACAATAGACAACTGGTTCGCCATTAGCGGTTCTAACCCTTTCCATCACAAAAATTTCCTCTTCATTAGAACATGAGAAACGCCGAACATCCTCCTCGGTTGGACTTTGTGTCGATGAACTTAAGAAAATGGTTCCTGGCTTCATCCCGACTTGCTTAATCATTTCAGTAACACTATTCAGTTGCTCAATTCCTGAAGTAAAAAGAGGTTTTGCATTAACAAATGTTCCAACCCCATGGCGTCTGATAATAACATTTTCCTCTTCAAGAATCCGTAATGCTTCCCGAAGAGTAGCCCTACTTACTCCAAGATGTTTGGCAAGATCGAACTCGGATGGTAATTTTTCTTTTTCTTTATAAATTCCTTGTTCAAAATCTTGTTTCAACCGATCAATCACTTGTAAGTACAAGTGTCGGCTATCTGACTTAATTGACATGCAGGTTCCTCCAGCCTTTTCTTAAGACATCAGACATCTGATGTATTATCATTCCTACTAATCGAAAATAATATATCATTTTTTTCGAGATAAATAAATAGGGTATTCTAGATTTTGTCGAAAAAAGGTCTGGAAGATGAAAATAGTCATAAAAAAGCCAATAAATCGCCTTGTAAATGCTAATATTTAGGTATTTTTACAGGGGTTAAATGGTAAAAAAGAAGGATTATCCATCTGTTACAAAGGTATGTCTTTCCAAATATTTCATCCTGAAAAGACACCTATTTTTGTACAGATCAGGAAATCTCTTCTCCTTTTGGTTTAGATTGCAAAACGACTCGAGGCTTACTTCCTTCATAAGGACCGACGATTCCTCGGGACTCCATCTCGTCTATCAAGCGTGCTGCCCTTGTATACCCGATCCTGAAGCGACGCTGTAGCATGGAAACCGATGCTGTTTGCATTTCAAGCACTAAATCTACAGCTTCTTCATATAATTCATCATTAACCTCGCTCATTGATTCAGGGATCTCATCCGGAATCATTTCTTCTTGATACTGTGCTTTTTGCTGGGAAATAACAAAATCAACGGTGTCCTCAACCTCTTCATCCGACAAAAATGCCCCCTGAACACGGATTGGTTTTGAAGCTCCTACAGGCAAGAACAACATATCCCCCCTGCCAAGCAGCTTTTCAGCTCCCCCCATATCTAAGATAGTTCTTGAATCTGTGGCACTTGATACAGCAAAAGCGATACGTGAAGGAATATTCGCTTTGATTACACCCGTGATGACATCAACCGATGGCCTTTGTGTAGCAATGATTAAATGAATGCCGGCAGCACGAGCCATTTGGGCAAGACGAGTAATCGAATCCTCCACATCAGATGAAGCAACCATCATCAAGTCAGCTAACTCGTCAACAATCACTACAATATATGGTAAAAGTGGCTGCTTATCATTTTCCTCAAAATTATGCTTTTTAATATGATCATTATAGCCTTCAATGTTCCGGGTACCTGTATGGGAAAATAATTCATAACGCCTTTCCATTTCATTAACAACCTTCTTTAAAGCTTGTGATGCTTTCTTTGGCTCGGTCACAACAGGGGCTAATAAATGGGGAATACCGTTATAAACATTTAATTCGACCATTTTGGGGTCAATCATCATTAATTTTACTTCATGTGGTTTTGCTCGCATTAAAATACTGGTAATGATTCCATTGATGCAGACACTTTTTCCGCTACCGGTTGCGCCGGCAACAAGTAAGTGTGGCATTTTGTTTAGTTCAGCTAGTACCGCCTCTCCTGTTATATCCCTCCCTAGACCAATAAGTAGCTTTGAGTCAGGTTTATTGTTATGGGTCGCTTCTAATACTTCTCGGAGGGAAACAACTGCCACTTCAGAGTTTGGTACCTCTATTCCTATTGCTGATTTGCCCGGAATCGGAGCCTCAATTCGAATATCCTTGGCAGCAAGTGCCAAAGCTAAATCGTCACTTAAACTGACAATTTTACTTACCTTTACTCCCACATCTGGATGTACTTCATATTTTGTTACAGCCGGTCCTAAATGAACTTGGGTAACCCTTGCTTTTACACCAAAGCTTTGAAAGGTTCTCTCAAGCTTAGCCGCATTCTTATTAATCAGTTCATATTCCCCACTCTGGTCTGCTTTTTTCGGCAATTTTAACAGCTTCAGAGGAGGTAGTTCATAAGCAACGTTCTCTACCTCAGTAAAGGTAATCGGAGGGGTGTCCTCCTCTTCCACGTCCGAAACGTGAACATTTTCTTTTGTCCTTTGATGCTGCTTTTTATCGATTTGGTTTTCTCCTCCATATACACGATCGGCAAAGCTCGAAATGATTGGTTCAGGTACTGAAACCTCTTCTACTTCATTTTGGGCTTGTAATTTTATGGTAGGTCTGTTTTTACTTGCACGGTTTTCACTAGTTTGCTCACGTTGATTCTTTTTTTCTGTTCGCCGCTCTTGCTTTTTTTGTTTCCACTCGGCTACATCCAGCTTAAACGCTTCCCATTGACCCTTTGAAAAATCAAAAATACGAAGAATAATATTTCCAATGAAATCCCCAAAAGACTTTCCTGTTATTAAAATAGTACCTATTATGATTAAAATAAAAGTTAATATTTTTGTTCCTGTATCTGCAAAAAAGTAATGAAAAAAGGCATATAAAACTGCCCCAATCATTCCTCCTCCAGGGTCAGTTGTACTTGTTTCACCTTTAGTCTCCATCCAAAAGGCTTCCCATGTATTTTTGATAATACTTGGATTTTTAAATGTCCCTTGATTTGTAAGTAATTGATAATCATTTTCATGACTCAATACTAGGATTGATGCAATAATTAAATAGCAGCCAACTAATTTAGTGTGAAAGAAATATGGGATTTCTCGTTTCCACATTAAATATATACTGAATAGAAGAAGCCCGATTAATCCTAGCATATACCATTGACCCATAAAAAAACGGAAAAATAACGCAATTCCAATTCCAACTGGTGCTATTTTTGCCATTCCTATTATCGTTAAAAATAATAATACTAGTGCTGTTATTTCATATTTAATATTCTTTTTTAGGTTTATATCTCTCTTTTTTGTTGTTCTTCTCTTCTTTTTTGCCATTAGATCACCTTTATATAAATGTTGTAATATTGAAAATAATAGTAATTTAGGGGTATAAAGGAAGAAAGCAGCCTTGTTGGCTGCTTCTATCTTTGTATCCTGATTATACCATAATCTCTTATTAGAATGAGGACAAACCTTCTATGTTCGTAAAAGAAATTTTTGAGCCCGGATAGAAGCGCTCGTCCATAAAATGTTGTGGGTCGCTGCTTAAAACCCTAATAATTTGTAGGTTTTGCTGACTGGTTTGTTCAACTAAAAGTGGGATTCCTTCATAGTTGATCATGATTTGTCTACTTTGGGCATCTCCTTCATAAGGAAAAATTAGCTCATGTGGCATCATGGTATAAAGAATCATTGGATGACTCCCTCATTCTTTTCATTTTGGAGATCAATCAATTCATTTAATTTTTTCATTGCCTGCCCAATTCCGCCCACTTCATCAATCAATCCACTTTTAACAGCATCTATACCAATGACATTCGTTCCGATATCTCGTGTTAAATTTCCTTTCGCAAACATTAATTCCTTAAACGTTTCTTCTGTAATGTTTGAATGCTTTGTTACAAAACTAACGACACGTTCCTGCATTTTATCTAAATATTCAAACGTTTGCGGAACTCCTATCACTAGACCAGTTAATCTAATTGGATGAATGGTCATAGTAGCAGTTTCGGCTATAAAGGAATAATCACATGAAACCGCTATGGGAACACCAATTGAATGCCCCCCTCCTAATACGATAGAGACAGTCGGTTTTGAAATTGTTGCGAGCATTTCTGAAATAGCAAGACCAGCTTCAACGTCACCGCCCACTGTATTTAAAATAATTAATACCCCTTCAATTTTTGGGTTTTGTTCAATTGCCACTAGCTGAGGAATTATGTGTTCGTATTTCGTTGTTTTATTTTGCGGCGGTAGAGCTAAGTGCCCCTCAATTTGCCCAATTATCGTTAAACAGTGAATTCTGGAATCGTTTGAAAGCTGAGGGACGTTCGTTTGCCCAAGCTGCTGGATCTTTTCTAGTAAAGGTGAGGCAGGTTTTTCCTCTTTTTGAGGCTCCTGCTCTTCTTGATTTTCGGATTCATATTGTCGTAAATCTCTATCCATCCTAATACTCCCTTCAAGCATGATAATTTTAGTATGAACTCAGGAAATGATTTCATGCCAATAAGTTAAAAAGAGGATGTCCCATAACAAAGTGTCAGACCCCTCGACCTACAATATATAGCTGAACTCGGCTATATTTTAAGTAATGAGCGAGAGGTAAGACCCTTTTGAGACATCCTCTTTTTACCAAATTATATTTCCATTATGATAGGAAGAATCATTGGTCTTCTTTTCGTTTTTTCATATAAATAGCGATTTAATTCGTCTCTAATTTCCTGCTTTAAACTTGCCCATTCAAAGCTATCTTTAGAAATAATTCGTTCGACAATATCACGAACTAATTTAGTTGAATCTTCCATTAACTTTTCTGATTCTCGAACATATACAAAACCTCGTGATATTATTTCGGGCCCTGCAGCAATTTTTTTATCTTGCTTGGCTAACGTCACAACCACGATTAAAATTCCATCCTGTGATAATAGCTTGCGGTCACGTAAGACAATATTACCGACATCACCAACACCAATTCCATCTATTAGTACATTTCCGGAAGGCACTTTCCCAACAATCGATAATTTCCCTTCCTTTGCCTCTACCACTTCACCTCGATCTGCGATGATAATTTGGTGATCCTTCATGCCACATTCCATCGCGATCTTCCGATGAGCTTTTAACATCCTGTATTCACCATGAACGGGAATTAGGTATTTTGGGTTCATAAGATTGATCATAAATTTTAGCTCTTCTTGACTACCATGGCTTGATACATGAAGGGCTCTTTTCCCTGAAACAACATTCGCACCAGCCCTAAAGAGCATATCAACTGTTTTGGATAAAAACAGTTCACTTCCTCTAAGTGGTGAGGCTGCAATTAACACTGTATCACCAGGTTGAATATTAACAAGCTTATGAGTATGCTTGGTCATTTTTTGTAGAGCCTCAATCGGTTCACCTTGACTTCCAGTCATTAATATCACAATTTCATGGTCTTGGTAGTCTTTTAAGTTACTAATAGGAATAATTAAGTCCTCTGCTACTTCTAAATAGCCTAAATCAAGGGCAATATGATAGATTTGTTCAAGGCTTTTGCCTACGACCGCTACTTTTCGGTTGTTCTCTGCAGAGGCATTAAAAATATGCTGAATTCTATTGATATCAGAAGCAAAGCATGCAGCAATGATTCTTCCGGGAGCATTGTAAAATGCATTTGACATTTCCCGTTCAACTGTTGCTTCTGACGTAGTGTAACCAGGTTTTTCAGCTTCGGTACTATCGGAAAGCAAGCATAAGACTCCTTCCTCCCCAATAGCTGCCATTTTCCCGATTTCTGGTTTATATAACTTTGTTGCCCCTTGGTCAAATTTAAAGTCTCCCGTATAAACAATAATTCCTTCGGAAGTATGAATGCAAATACCAACAGAATCAGGTATACTGTGATTTGTTCTAAAAAAACTAACATTAACCGTTTCCATTTCAACAATCGTAGATGAGTCAATTTCATTAAAGTTTACTTTACCTTGATATTCCTGTTCTTTAAGCTTGGCATTTGCTAGGGCAAGGGTTAATTTTGTTCCGTAAACAGGTGCATCGACTTGACGCAAGACATAGGCTAATGCACCAAAATGGTCCTCATGACCGTGGGAAAGAAAAATTGCTTTTACTCTGTCTTTGTTCTCAATTAAATAGGTAATATCAGGAATGACGATATCGATACCGAGCATTTCTTCCTCGGGGAACATTAAGCCGGCATCGATCACGAATATGTCCTTATCCACTTCGACAAGGTGCATATTCTTTCCGATTTCTCCAATACCACCAAGTGCAATGACCTTAATGGAATTATTTTTTTTTGTTATCAATTCGCAAATCCTCCTACCTTGATGATGGGCCGATCGAAATCAGTTATGATTATTATACTTGAAATTAGAAAACCTTTACAACTAAAAATAGCCAACCGATAGTCAATTATCGATTGGCTGGTTGGAAATAATTAAATATTATCAAAAAGGGATAAGAGAGCTATACGCTCATGTTCATTTAGAGCAACTAGTGGAAGTCTGACTGAACCAACATCTAAGCCCTTAATTTGCAGGGCAGTTTTTACAGGTGCCGGACTTGGGGCTGCAAATAAGCCTTGCATGATGGGGAGGAGCTGTTGATGTAATTTTGCTGCTTTGCTATTATCACCTTCGAAAAAGGCATGAACCATTTCTTGCATTTTATTTCCTACTACATGTGAAGCAACAGACACAACCCCAGCACCGCCGATGGATAAAATCGGAAGCGTCATACTGTCATCACCACTGTATAAATGAAAGTCTTCAGATGTGTTTGAAATGATGGTCGTCATCGCATTTAAGTCCCCGCTCGCCTCTTTTACAGCGATAATATTATCAATCAATGAAAGGCGAATGATTGTATCCGGTAGAATGTTAACAGCCGATCGACCGGGAATATTATAGATCATGACGGGTAGCGAGGTTGCTTCAGCAATCGTCTTGAAGTGCTGGTATAAACCTTCTTGATTTGGTTTGTTATAATAAGGTGCTACTACCATGATAGCATCTACACCAAGCTGCTCCGCTTTTTTTGTTAATTCAATGGATGCATAAGTATTATTGCTGCCTGTTCCTGCAATAACTGGGATTCTCTTATTTACTATCTTGACAACATGACTGAATAATGCGAGCTTTTCCTCTTTCGTTAAGGTTGGAGATTCACCTGTTGTTCCAGCTACCACAAGGGAATCTGTTCCATTTTCAATAAGAAAATTTATTAGTTGAGTAGTCTTAGCAAAGTCAACATGGCCTTTTTTATCAAAGGGGGTTACCATTGCTGTAGCTACACGCCCAAAAAGAACCATTTTCCTTCTCCTTTCAAAACTAACAGCCTTAATGGTTTCAAACATATTAATTTTAAAAAATCATTAAACCTCTTCACCGTTCATTTGCTCTATATTCTTACATTCATATATTTCTTGCTCTAGCTGAAAAGCATCATGTAGTGTATTCACTGCCTGAACTAAGTCATCTTGTTTTACAAGTACCCAAATCGTTGTATGACTGTCAGCAGATTGTAAAATGCGAATTCCTTTTTCAGATAAGGCGGTAACAATTTTTGACGTAACTCCAGGGACCCCTGCTATTCCCGCACCCACAATCGAAACCTTTGCGCATTGTCGTTCTACAACAGGGTCATGCCCTAGCTCTTTTAAAACTTGAATTGCCTGATCTGTCATTTCTTCCGTTACAGTATAAATGACACTATTAGGAGAAATATTAATGAAATCAACACTAATACTTTCGTTTGCCATTGCCTTAAAAACTTCAGCTTGTAAATAATATTGATCTTTTTTGGCAAAAACCTTTATTTGTGTAACATTAGAAACATAGGCGATCCCCGTCACCATTTGCTCCCGGATATCACTCCCGCGATTATCTTTATTTGATGTTGTCACTAACGTTCCATGGCTTTCTGAATAGGTGGAACGGATTCGAATCGGAACTTTCGCATGCATTGCAATTTCAACCGCTCTAGGGTGAATCACCTTTGCACCTTGATAAGCCATATTACACACTTCGGTATAGGTGACAACAGAAAGTGGTCTGGCATTTTCCGCAATTCGTGGATCAGCTGTCATAATTCCATCCACATCTGTAAAAATATCAATCCATTCAGCATTAAGAGCAGCACCGATTGCAGCAGCCGATGTATCACTTCCACCTCTTCCAATGGTTGTTATATCACCGTTTTTAGCAGCCCCTTGAAAGCCGGCCACTACGACAACATCGTGCTTCTCCAGTTCTGTTAACAACCGATCAACTTGCATTTCTAGGATTTTTGCATTTGTATGGTCGTTGTTCGTACGGAAACCGGCTTGAGCACCCGTTAGGGAAACAGCTTTTATTCCGCTTTCCACCAACATATTTGCAAAAACGACGCTGGAAATCACTTCACCACAAGATAATAGGAGATCATATTCCCGCTTTGAAACTTTACTTTGGTTACCACCTATTAATGATAATAAAGTGTCAGTAGCATATGGATCTCCTTTTCTGCCCATTGCCGAGACAACGACTACTACCTTATAGCCGTCAACTAGTGCTCTTTCAATATGCCCTAGAGCATGTCTCCTGCTTATCTCATCCTTGACTGAGGTTCCACCAAATTTTTGGACAATCATTTTCATTGTGTAAGCAAAACCTGCCTTTTGGTGAAAGTATTATTCTCTTTCTCCTACTAATCCTAATTTCACTAGCCTTTCTGCAATCTGAACTGAGTTCCATGCTGCACCCTTTAATAAATTGTCGGAAACAACCCACATATGGAACCCTCTTTTTTCATCTAGGTCATTGCGAATGCGGCCGACAAAGACGTCATTACTTCCGACACAATTTGCTGGCATTGGATAGATTTGATTTTCTGGGTCATCCTGTAAAATGACACCTGGGGCATCTTTTAACAAAGCTTTGATATCATTTGCACTTACATCATCGGCTTCAATTTCAAAATAAACTGACTCGGAGTGGCTAACTGCAACCGGCAAACGAACACACGTAGCTGAGACCTGAAGTTTTGGTATATGCATAATTTTTTTCGTTTCGTTAATCATTTTCATTTCTTCATACGTATAGCCGTTTTCTTGGAATTTATCAATTTGCGGAATCGCATTAAAGGCAATTTGATAATGGTTGTTATCGCTTTTAACCGGCAAAATTTTAGGTTCAACGGCTTCATTATTTAAAATTGATTTTGTTTGCTCCATTAGTTCCTCTATAGCAGAAGCCCCTGCACCAGAAACTGCTTGATAGGTTGATACAATCACTTTTTTTAGACCAAAGTGCTTTCTTATTGGTTCTAAAGCCACTACCATTTGAATTGTGGAGCAATTTGGGTTCGCAATAATTCCATTATGAAGATGTAAATCTCCTTCGTTTACCTCTGGTACCACTAACGGAGTTTCTGGATCCATGCGAAAAGCACTTGTATTATCGACGACAATCGCACCACGTTTAACAGCTTCAGGAGCAAGTTCCTTCGATACATTGCCCCCTGCACTAAATAAAGCGATATCGACACCTTCAAAGCTTTCCGGCTTTGCTTCTAGAACGGTATGTTCCTCACCATTAACGATCACTATTTTTCCTGCAGAACGGGAGGATGACAAGAGTGTAAGCTTCTTGATTGGAAATTTTTCTTTAACCAATGTTTGGATCATCTGCTGACCAACTGCTCCTGTTGCCCCCACAACTGCAACGTTAAAACCATTTTGTTGACTCATTTTTTATTTCCCCTTTACTCAAAAAATATTGGTTATTTTCTGTTCAATAACTAATAAGAATTATTCACCCATTCGCATTCTTAGAAATATTGCGAATATTTTTCTTCTATTTCCATCCCTTGAAGAAATATGATCATTCGATGATTCATCAGCAGTGAATAATAACTCTTTCTTATGAATGATTATTACATTTTACCATATTAATTGAAAGAAATAACCTCTTTTATGGAAAGGGGAGAAATTAGTCAACATTCTGGTACCGTTCCACCAAAACCGGTTGAATTTGTATTCCATTCATTGCGGCATCAACGGTTTCCGATAGGAGAGTCATTCTGGCAACCATTGAATTTGGTTTCTTAAATGGATCATCTTGCCCAAAAGGAATAAAATAAATATTTTTTGTTGCCATTAATCGCATGAGATTTACCCCATTTAAGCCCAATGCATCATTTGTAGAAATTCCAAGGACAATGGGCTTTAGATTTCGGAGCGTTGCTTTTGCAGCCATTAAAACTGGGCTATCATTCATGGCATTGGCAAATTTACTCATCGATACTCCTGTTAAAGGAGCAATTACCATGCAATCAAGAGGTATTTTGGGTCCAAGAGGCTCTGCTTTAACAATGGAGTCAATTACCTTATGACCGGTTAAATCCTCTATTCTTTGTACCCAGTCTTCACCTTTTCCAAAGCGAGTTTCTGTATTTTTGACGGTAAAGGTTACGATGGGAATGACCTCAACCCCTGATTGAACTAGCTTTTCTATCTCTGGAAAAACAGCATCATATGTGCAATGTGAACCTGTTAATCCGAACCCAATTCTCTTCCCCTTTAAACTCATTTCACTTTCCCCTTTCGATTTTGGAGCTCATCCTGGAGCAGCTGTGAGAGAACATCCGCTAGTATTAGGCCTGCTGTCTTGGGAGCTACAATTCCCGGCAAACTTGGAGCTAGTAAAGCTTTTATTCCCCTTTTTTCAGCGTAACGAAAATCCGTTCCTCCCGGTTTCGAGGCAATATCGATAATAAGGGTGTGTGCAGGCAGCTTTGAAATGACGGATGCACTTACGATTAAGTGTGGAATCGTATTTATTAAAATATCTGTGCCGATTACTTCTTTTTCAATATTGTTCAAATGAAAGGGAGTTAACCCCATTTCGGTTATTCTTGCAAGATGCTCACTTTTTCTAGCTCCGACTTTCACCTTAGCGCCAAGTGCATGGAAAGCCCTTGCTGTGCTCATTCCACACCTGCCTAAACCTAGAATGGTTATATTAGATCCGTGAATGGTAAAGTCAGTATGCTGGATAGCCATCATGATGGTTCCTTCGACAGTTGGAATGGAATTATAAATGGCAACATCGTCCCTTGAAAACAACTGAACAAGCGTTCTCTTAGATTGCTTGATAATACTATTCAAAAAGGTGTTGCTTATACCTGAATAGATCGTACAATGTTCAGGAGTTTTCGAAAGGATTTCCTCTGTTAAGGTCACCTTTTCATTCGAAAATATCGTCTCTACCTGCCCTTCCAAATTTGTACCGGCAACCGGTAATATAAGAGCATCCAAATTTGAAAAGTCAATTTCATCTAGCTTTTCCTTGACAGCACCTGTGAAGGCGTGGTCAAGCTGTTCGAATCCAATTAACGATAATCTGGCATCTAATTCCGTTAACTTTCGGATAATTTCAAGCTGTCTGGCATCTCCACCAATCACGGCTATTTGCATCCCTGTCAGCATGAAAACATTCACCTTCTTTTTGAAAAATCCATGCAGGAAATTTATTTCAGCTTTTCACTTCACCATCTTATGTATGATTGTGCAAATAGGTGAGTTTTCCACCTTTCATTCAATAAAAAAAGCCCAAGCAAACATCCGATTACTTGGGCTTTCACTTTCAAACTAATTGTCATTCTCTTCAGGAACATCAATGATAATCATATCTGAACCTATTTTTTTAATATGCTGCCATGGTACTCGTACCACTTCCCCCTGTTTTCGTAAACCAAACCATTTTAATGAAGGGATTAGAAGTGCTTGGATTTGTCCCGTTGCTTCATTGATCTCAAGGTCCGTTTGACCAAGTACCCCAAGCCGTTCAGCTTTTTTTACATCCACTATTTCTTTTCCACTTAATTCACTTAACCTCATTTTAGTCATTCACCCTTCCCTACTCTTTTTTACTAGTTTATAAAAAAGGATGATAAATTAGACTAAGAAAAGCGGAAGCGCCCACGAGGGTGTCCCTAAATTATAACTTTTAGGGACACCCCTTTTTTATTAATGGTCTGTTAAACTTTGTCTGTTGATTTCCGCTCCAGGCGCTCGCTTTCCGTGGGCGGTCCGGGGAGCCTCCTCGGCGCTACCTGCGCCTGCGGGGTCTCCCCTGCCCCGTACTCCCACAGGAGTCGAGCGCCTTCCGCTCCAAACAACAAAGCGGAAAAATTATTATGAACTTTGTAAATATAGTGGTGTACGTCTCCTTTTTGGACAGCCTCAGAGGAGCATGTTGCTTAGCACCGTGAATCATGACACTCCCAAAAGGGAGGCTATTTTGCTGGACAATGAAAAAACAGTTCTGAAGACGAACTGTTTTTGAAGTGGGTTTATTTTAACCCTTTAGGAAGTTCTCCATTCGGGCTGATTAATGAAACGGAATATTTGTCTGAAAAAATACTTCGTGTCATATCATCGACACTTTGCTTTGTCACTAGATCAATTTGTTCAATAATTTCATCTAAAGAACGATGACGTTTTAAAAGAAGCTCATTTTTACCATTACGGCTCATTCTGCTGTTGGTACTCTCTAAACTTAACATCAAGCTTCCTTTTAATTGTTCTTTACTGTTTGTCAGTTCTTTCTCAGTAATCCCATCCTGCTTTAATTTATTAAGGGTTTCTTGGATGGTTTCAAATAATACATCAAGCTGCTTTGCACCCGTTCCACCATAGATGGTTACAATCCCGTTGTCTTGATATGCTGAATGGTAAGAAAAAACGGAATACGCTAGACCTCTTTGTTCACGAACTTCTTGAAATAATCTTGAGCTCATGCTGCCACCCAAAATATTATTTAAAGTGATTAAACTGTAAATGTCTTCATGACCAACCTTTAATCCTTCAAAACCAACGCAAAGATGCGCCTGCTCTGTTTCTTTTTTCCTGGTAATTCGATTGGCGTGAAAAACAGGTACATGGTCATGCCTTTCATGAGTGCCTGCCTGATAAGAACCAAAATATTTTTCTACTTCTTTTATAAACGATTCGGATATATTACCGGCAATGGAAATGACGACATTTTCAGGTGTGTAACGGTCATGAGTATATTGATGAAGTTTTTCCCCAGTAAATGTATTCAGTGTTTCTTCTGATCCAAGGATTGGATATCCTAGAGGATGATCCCCGTAAACTGCTCTGCTCAGTAAATCATGAACGATATCATCGGGAGTATCCTCATACATTTTTATTTCTTCTAGGACTACGTTCTTTTCTTTCTTCAGTTCCTCTTCAACAAAGGTGGAATGAAAGAACATATCAGCTAAAACATCTAATGCAAATTGCGAATGGGTATCGAGGACTTTGGCATAATAGCATGTATATTCTTTTGAGGTAAAAGCATTCACTTGGCCGCCGATACTATCAAATGATTCTGCTATGTCTTTCGCTGACCTTGTTGTTGTGCCTTTAAATAACATATGTTCGAGAAAATGGGAAATTCCATTATTTTGTGGGTTTTCATTACGAGATCCTGTTCCAATCCAAACACCAATGGCAACAGAACGTACGGTAGGAATATGTTCTAATACAATTCTTACTCCATTTTGGCATGTATATTTATTAATCATTGAACTCCTCCTGTAAATAAAGCGGATACATAAAAAGCGACAAGTTTCTTCTCCTTTTTATTTTCTCCAATTATTAGGTAACCTAGCTATTATTTATTTCAAAACTCTTTCTTCGTTCATTAATTCGCTGACGGTACTGATCGTTAAGTTCTTCTGTTCAATTAAAGTAATTAAACGATCAAGTGCCTTGGCAGTTGAATCCGTCGGATGCATTAGCACAATGGAACCCTTATCAATTTTTGAAATCACACGTTTTATTATGACTTCAGGAGATGGTTTCTGCCAATCGATTGTATCTACAGTCCACATGACAGTATTCATTTTTAATTCAGCTGCAATTTGGACGGTCTCATCACGATACCCCCCGCTTGGCGGTGCAAACCATTGACATTTTTGTCCTGTAGCTGCTTCGATGACATCGTTTGTTTTCAGCATTTGCTCTCTTGCCTGCGTAGCGGTCAGTCTAGTCATATCTGGATGGGAGTAAGAATGGTTTCCAACCTCGTGACCAGCGCTGACAATCATTTTTGCAAGCTCAGGATTATTCTTAACCCAGTTTCCTTCGAGAAAAAAACTAGCGGTAACATGGTGTTTTTTCAAGGTTGCCAGCATCTCCGACAAATATTCATTTCCCCACGCTACGTTAATAATAAAGCTTACCATTGGCTTATCAGGATTCCCTTTATAAATAGGTGATGGTGGTAAATCCTTTAGATGCACTTTTGGTTTAATTTGTGAAAATACTAGGTTGCGTTCATCAAACTTCCCGTTTTGTTTCATTTTTTTATAAGATGCATCCACATTAACCTTAAGACCATTATATCCAGGAATCGCTTTCCAAACCTTGTCTATTTTAGCGTCTTGGGGTGGTATTTCATATGTAGAAGCATTTTTTACGATGCTTTGATAGAGCGTATCTTTCTCTTTGTATACTGGAAGAGCTCCGTTCTTTAAAGAGGCAACATAAGGACTTACAATCGGATTATTGACTGAAATCCATGCAGCCAAACCAATAAGGATCAAAATACTAACCTTTTTCATCTACCCCACCCCCTTCTTTAAAGATTATGTTTAAAGGGGACAAGGTAGAACGGGCAAAAAAAGTCAGGGCTTTCCCTGACTTTTACATTTTCATGCACCCAAGGTTAATGCATTCTACTACTGTTTTTGTTCTGTGTTTTCTTGCTGTTCTTTTAATACAGCTTTACGCGATAAGTTCACACGACCTTGTTTATCTATTTCGGTAACTTTTACCAAAATTTCATCACCGATTTTCACAACATCCTCCACTTTTCCTACCCGCTCTTCAGCAAGCTCGGAAATATGAACAAGGCCATCTTTTCCTGCGAAAATTTCAACAAAGGCACCGAATTTTTCAATTCGTTTTACCTTACCTAGATATAGTTGCCCAACTACAACTTCACGAACAATATCTTCGATGATTGTCTTTGCCTTTTGATTCATTTCTTGATTCGTTGATGCAATGAAAATGGTACCATCCTGTTCGATATCAATCTTAACGCCAGTTTCTTCAATGATTTTATTGATTTGTTTTCCACTAGGTCCAATAACATCTCGAATCTTGTCTGGGTTGATTGTCATTGTTAAAATTTTTGGAGCAAATGGAGATAATTCCTCTCTTGGCTCAGAAATAGTCGAAAGCATAGAATCTAAAATATGCATTCTTCCTACTTTCGCTTGTTGAAGGGCTTCTTCTAAGATTTCTCGAGAAAGGCCTTCAATTTTAATGTCCATTTGCAGGGCTGTAACTCCTTTTGATGTTCCAGCTACTTTGAAATCCATATCGCCAAGATGGTCTTCCATGCCTTGAATATCAGATAACACTGTATAATGTTCCCCTGATTTAACAAGCCCCATGGCAATCCCTGCCACTGGTGCTTTAATTGGTACACCTGCATCCATCATCGCAAGGGTGCTTCCACAAATACTTGCCTGTGAAGTAGAACCATTAGATTCAAGAACTTCTGAAACAAGTCGAATCGTATAAGGAAAATCTTTTTCAGATGGAATAATCGGTTCTAAAGCACGTTCACCAAGGGCTCCATGTCCAATTTCACGGCGTCCTGGTCCTCTTATTGGTCCAGTTTCACCTACACTGAAAGAAGGAAAGTTATAATGATGCATAAAGCGTTTTTCTTCTTCAATACCAAGCCCATCAAGAATTTGCACGTCACCCATTGCACCAAGCGTACAAATGCTCAATGCTTGAGTTTGTCCACGTGTAAACAAACCTGAACCGTGTGTCCGCGGCAAGAGACCCACTTGTGAAGATAAAGGACGAATTTCATCAATTTTCCGACCATCAGGACGGATTTTTTCTACAGTAATTAATCGACGGACTTCGCCTTTAACAATCTTGTCTAATATTTGCTTAATCTGTTTTAAGTCATCTTCAGTTGCTTCTTGCTCTTCGTATTTCGCCAAAACTTGATTTTTTACTTCTTTTATAGCATCTTCACGGGCATGCTTTTCTTGCACTTGAATTGCCTTAATCATGTCCGTCTCGCACATTTCTCTTACATCTGCTTCTAATTCTTGATCAATTTCATACAGGGTCACCTGCTTTTTTTCCTTACCGATTTCGGCCACAATCTTTTCTTGGAATTCGATCAAGCGCTTAATTTCTTCATGGCCAAACATAATAGCTTCAAGCATCGTTTCTTCTGGTACCTCATTAGCACCAGCTTCTACCATGTTTATTGCATCTTTTGTTCCAGCAACAGTGAGATGGATATCGCTTTGTTCTGCCTGTTCTACAGTTGGATTAATGACAAACTCGCCTTCTACTCTGCCTACAACGACACCAGCAATTGGACCTTCAAATGGAATGTCGGAAACACTTAGTGCTAAAGAAGACCCGAACATCGCGGCCATTTCCGTCGAACAATTTTGGTCCACACTCATTACGATACTAATTACTTGAACATCGTTACGGAATCCATCGGCAAAAAGCGGTCGGATCGGACGATCAATCAAACGACTTGCTAAAATGGCTTTTTCACTAGGGCGTCCTTCCCTCTTAATAAAACCACCTGGGATTTTTCCTACAGCATATAACCGTTCCTCATAGTTTACGGTTAATGGAAAAAAGTCAAGATTTTTTGGTTCCTTAGATGCAGTAGCCGTGCTTAATACTGCTGTATCACCATAGCGGACTAGAACCGCACCATTTGCTTGTTTAGCCAATTGCCCTATTTCGACAGTCAACTTACGGCCAGCCCATTCTATGGAATATACGTGCTTCAATTGGTCCATATTTTTACCCCTCTCTACTTGAATCACTTTAGAGGATGATGCGAATAATTTCGCTGTAATCATCTTTATCAAATATAAAAAAAGCTAAAAAGCTTATTATAAAATTTCAAAACATACTAGTAGTATGCACCATTTTACGTGACTTAATATATGTATAGTGAATTGAATTACTATAAAAACCTAACAAAAAAGCGGGAAAAATCCCGCTTTTCCAAGACTAACGACGAAGACCAAGCTTATTGATTAATTCACGGTAACGTTGAACGTCTTTGTTACGAAGGTAAGTTAATAAATTACGGCGCTTACCAACCATTTTTAACAAACCACGACGTGAGTGATGGTCCTTCTTATGAGTACGTAAGTGCTCATTCAATTTGTTGATTGATTCAGTAAGGACAGCGATTTGAACCTCTGCAGATCCAGTGTCACCTTCATGAGTTTTATACTCATTGATGACTTCGTTTTTGCGTTCTTTTGTGATTGCCATCCAGATTCACCTCCTAAAATTACAAATCCCCTGTTACTGAGCAAGCGTCGGTGACTCGACTTGCCAAGCAAAGGTTATTTAGAATACGCTTATAAGAATACAACTTTTCTCGTCAAAATGCAAGTCATTAACAGGAAGTATGTCGATTTCTTTGAAAGTACTGAATTGCATGCTGTTTATCTTGTTCAAGTTGGTTTACGAGTTCAGCAACACCAGTAAATTTTTGTTCTTTGCGCAAGTAAAGCTGCCATTCAATTTTGACTTTTTGTCCATAAATGTCGTTTTCAAAATGGAGTATATGAACTTCGACAGATGGCTTACTAGCTTCCATCTTAAAGGTGGGCTTAAATCCTACATTACAGATACCTTGAAACCAAGTTCCATCTACCTCTATTTTTACAGCGTAGACACCAAGAGGTGGAAGAATATAATCATCGTCCATCGCGATATTCGCCGTCGGAAATCCAATCGTTCGACCGCGTTTGTCGCCATGTATGACTATCCCGGACGTCGTATAGAATCTCCCTAGCAATTGAGGGATCTCAACAGTCCTGCCTTCCTTTAATAAATGACGAATACGAGTTGAACTAACCTTTTCGTGATTTTTGGTTAATTTAGGAATAACTGAAAAGGTAAATTGATTTCTCGAATGAAAGGGTATGGTTTCCATTGTTCCCTTCCCCATTCGTCCGTATGTATAATCAAAACCGGCCACAACATGTTTTACATTTAACCCAATTACGTATTGATCGATAAACTCTTGTGGAACTAGATTGGCAAATTCAGTAGTAAAATGAACGATAAAAAGATAATCGATTCCAAGTTCTTCAATGATTTCTATTTTTTCTTCTAAAGGAGTAATATACTGAATATGCTTTTCATTTTTCCCGAGAACCACAGATGGATGTGGATCAAAAGTCATTACAGCAGAATAAAGTCCATTTTCTTCCGCCTGTTTTTTCGCTTCTAATATAACTTGTTGATGTCCACAGTGAACTCCGTCAAAATAGCCTAATGCCATTGAAAGCGGAGGGAAATCATTTTTGTCCATCATGTGGGGAAAATTTAACTTCTTAATTTCCAACGAAACTCACCTTTTCTATTCCGTACCATATTTAGTCATTTCGCAATACTTTTACCGGTTTCATTAGATCTGGTTTCAAAGGGTGCCTTGCATAAATTGCAATAACAAGTCCTTCTTCTGTTTCAGCAGCAATAGGACCGTTATAATTTTTCAAATGCTCCGGTAATTTTAATAATGCACCATTTTTCACTTTCTCTGCTACTTTATCATTAATTATATATTTCGGCAAATGAGAAAGTGCAGATTCTAATGGTCTCAGTACCTTTCCCACAGTACCGTTTTCCATTAATTTTTCGATTTCTTCAAATGTCAAGCAGTCCTCGATTGTAAAGGAAGCAGATTGAACTCTTTTTAAATTTGACATGTGAGCAGGATATCCTAAGCTCTCGCCAATCATCACTGCTAATGTCCTAATATATGTTCCTTTACTGCAGCTAACTTTAAATCGGAAGGAAATGGTATCACCAATATATTCATTACAAGTATCAAGCAGGTCAATCGAATAGATGGTCACTTTTCTTGTCGGTCTATCAACTTCTATTCCTTTTCGTGCATATTCGTATAATCTTACACCGTTTACTTTTACTGCTGAATACATTGGAGGAGTTTGGTTAATTTCACCTGTCAACTCATCTAAAACATTTAAGATTTCTTCTCTTTTAATCGTTCTATTGACGGTTTTCTTTTCTACTATCTCTCCTGATGCATCCTCTGTTGTTGTTGAAAAGCCAATGGTTACTTCTCCCACGTATACTTTCCCGGCATCAGTAATATACTCAGCAACCTTCGTCGCTTTTCCAATACAGATGGGGAGGACTCCGGTGACATCAGGATCAAGGGTGCCAGTATGTCCCACTTTTTTTGTCTTTAATATTTTTCGTAATTTAAAAACACAATCATGACTCGTCAACCCAGCTGGCTTAAACAATGGTAAGATTCCTTCCACCTTTTTCGCTCCGTTCCTACATTATGTAAAAAAGGATAGACATTTGTCTATCCATTTTTTCAGCTTCACTCTTCTTCCTTCTTTTCCACTGGTTTTTCTACCGGTTGTAATTGATGAAGAAGGGTTTCAATTCGATTCCCGTAATCAATTGACTCATCAAATTCAAAGATGATTTCTGGGGTTTTGCGCAGGCGAATACGCTGGCCGATTTCTGACCGAATAAAGCCTTTTGCTTTAGCTAACCCTTTTAAGGTATTCTCCCTTTGTTCATCATCACCTAAAACCGATATATAAACTTTTGCTTGTTGCAGATCTCCTGTTACTTGAACGTCTGTAACTGTCACAAAGCCGATTCTAGGATCCTTAATCTTACGACCAATGATGTCACTTAGTTCTTTTTTCATTTGCTCTCCAACACGATTTGCTCTGTGGCTCATCACATTCACCTCTTAACTTAAAGCCATTCAATATGGGTGATCGTTCTTTCGATTTCGGGAAACGAGTCAATAAATTTCAAGACATTTTGCAGCTCCCGTTCAGTCGAAACTTGGGCCAAAGAAACAGCAACAATGGCTATTTTTGTTCTTTGCCAAATGTCCTGGAACCCAACTTCAGCTACAGAGACATTATATTTTTGTTTTAACCGCGTCAAGATTCGCTGCAGTACTGATCGTTTCTCCTTTAATGAATGGGCATCGTAAATGATACATTCTACTTCGGCAGAGCCGATGATCATTTACGCTCCACTTCTTCCATTACATATGCTTCAATGACATCTCCTTCTTTAACATCATTAAAGTTTTTAACCGTGATCCCACATTCGTACCCTTGGGAAACTTCTTTAGCATCATCTTTAAAGCGTTTTAAAGCATCGATTTGTCCTTCAAAAATTACCACTCCATCACGAATGACACGGATGCCGCTATCACGGGTAATTTTTCCATCTGTTACATAAGAACCTGCAATAGTTCCCACTTTAGAAACTTTGAAAGTTTGTCGAACCTCAGCTTGACCGATAATTTTTTCTTCAAATTCCGGATCAAGCATCCCTTTCATCGCAGCTTCCATTTCTTCAATTACTTTGTAGATAATACGGTGGAGTCGTACATCGACCTTTTCAGCTTCGGTCGCACGCTTTGCATTTGCATCTGGGCGTACATTAAAACCAATAACAATGGCATTTGAGGCCGCTGCAAGTGTAATATCCGACTCATTGATCGCACCTGCACCACTATGGATGATTTTAATATTGACTCCCTCAACATCTATTTTCATTAAAGAAGCTGCAACTGCTTCTGCAGAACCTTGAACATCCGCTTTAATGATGACATTCAAATCCTTCATTTCGCCTTGTTTCAATTGTTCAAATAGATTTTCAAGACTGACTCGTGATTTTTCTCCACGTTGTGCTGCCAAAGCCAGCTTAGCACGTGCTTCACCAACTTGACGAGCTGTTTTCTCATCTTCAAAGACAACAAAACGGTCTCCGGCTTGGGGTACATCACTGAGCCCAGTAATTTCTACCGGCGTAGAAGGACCAGCATCCTTCACACGGCGGCCTTTGTCATTTACCATGGCACGAACACGACCGTGTGTATTGCCGACAACAATAGGGTCACCGATTTTTAATGTACCATTTTGAATTAGCAGGGTTGCAACCGAACCGCGCCCTTTATCTAGCTGCGCTTCTATAACAGTACCCATCGCATTCCGTTTTGGATTTGCTTTAAATTCTTCCACTTCACTAACGAGGAGAATCATTTCTAGAAGATTATCAATACCTTCTCCAGTTTTCGCGGATAGCGGCACAAAAATCGTATCCCCGCCCCATGCTTCTGACACAAGTCCATGCTCAGTTAATTCTTGCATAACACGATCAACATTTGCTGCTTCTTTATCCATTTTATTAACTGCAACGATAATCGGAACTTCTGCTGCCTTTGCATGGTTAATAGCCTCAACCGTCTGCGGCATAACACCATCATCTGCTGCTACAACAAGAATGGTGATATCCGTGATTTTCGCACCGCGTGCACGCATGGTCGTAAAAGCGGCGTGCCCTGGTGTATCAAGGAATGTAATTTTCTTTCCGTTTTCTACCACTTGATAGGCACCAATATGTTGGGTAATTCCGCCTGCTTCGCCTTCTGTCACTTTTGTGTTCCGAATTGAGTCTAGCAAAGTTGTTTTCCCATGGTCAACATGCCCCATAATCGTAACGACAGCGGGTCTTTCTACAAGATTTTCCGAGGGATCTTCTGTAAAATAAACTTCAAGGTCAGTTGCATCTACCTTAATTTCTTCTTCTACTTCTACCCCATATTCACCCGCTATTAGCTCAATAGCATCTTTATCTAAAGCTTGATTGATCGTCGCCATTACACCAAGTAAGAAGAGCTTCTTGATGATTTCTGAAGGCTCACGATAGAGTTTTTTAGCTAGCTCGGCAACAGTTAAAGATTCACTGAATGTGATTTTTGCAGGAAGCTCCCGCTCTTTTTTCTTCTGCGGTTGTACTTGCTGAACTGGAGTATGATGATTCTTCTTTTTATTATTATTATTGCGATTTTGATTATTATTAAAAGGTTTTTTATTACCTTTTCCAGAATTGAAGACTTTATTTTCTTTTGATTGATATTCCTCATTTTTCTTTTTGCCTTCAATCGTTTTTGGAGGAGAGACTACTTTCACTTTGCTAGGAGCAGCATTTTTATCATCGTCATCCTCAAATGCTTTTGGAGTCGTTTTAACCTGAACTTGTGGTTTTTTGCCTTGATTTGGCACCGAAGGTCTCTGGTTTTGGCGATTTTGCTGCTGCTGTGGTTTTACCTGTTTCTGTTGTGTGCTGTCTTCTTTTTTATTATAGGTTGCGTCAAGTTTAACGATATCTGCATCTTCTAATGTTGCCATATGGTTAGAAACCTCTATATTCATTTCTTTTAATTTTGTGATAACATCCTTACTTGAAATGTTATGTTTTTTTGCATATTCATAAACACGTACTTTACTCATGTTTTCACCCCCGCTAGAATTAATCGAGCAACGTACCTAATTTTTTGGCGAATCCAACATCCATTACAGCTACAACAACGCGGGCTTCTTTACCAATTGCTTGGCCAAGAAGAAATCGATTTTCCACTAATTTATATGGAATTTCATACGATTTACATTTATCTGTAATTTTCTTTGTCGTATTGGCAGATGCGTCTGCGGATAATAATATAAGTTTTGCTTTCCGCGCCCGAATCTCCTTTACGGTTAACTCCTCACCCGATGTGATTTTGCGTGCTCGATTGGCCAAGCCAAGTATTGACATCCATTGATTTGTATTCATTAGGATTGTCATCAGTTCTCCTTTTCAATAAGCTGCAAGAGCTCCTCATATAACGTTTCATTAATCGCAACCTCTAAATGATTGGATAAAATGTTTTTTTTCTTTGCTAGAAGAACAACTTCCTTGTCCTTTGATAGGTAGGCACCACGACCTGATTTTTTTCCGGTCAGGTCAATGGATACCTCTCCTTCTTTTGTGCGAACGATGCGAACGAGTTCTTTTTTCGGTTTCATTTCACCGGTAGCTACACACTTGCGCATAGGAACTTTTTTACGAGTGTTCACGATCATTCACCCCTTTTATTCCATTTCTTCATCATACTCGAAATCATCTTTATCCTGATCATCAAAGAGCTTAATCATTTCTTCACGAGGATAAATTCCTATTTCTCGTGCTTCTGTTTCGGATTTAATATCGATTTTCCAGGCACTTAGTTTTGCGGCAAGGCGAGCGTTTTGACCGCGTTTCCCAATGGCTAAAGATAATTGATAATCTGGAACGACTACGGTAGTTGCTTTTTCATTTTCACTAACGATGACGTCCAATACTTTTGAAGGACTTAACGAATTAGCAACAAACACGACTGGATCTTCAGACCATTTCACAATATCTATTTTTTCACCTTTTAATTCATTGACAATTGCTTGTACTCGAGTACCTTTAGGGCCCACGCATGATCCTACCGGGTCAACTTCAGGATTATCGGAATGAACGGAAATTTTCGAACGGTCACCTGCTTCCCTGGCGACTGATTTAATTTCTACTGTTCCGTCATAAATTTCAGGAACTTCAATTTCAAACAATCTTTTTAAAAGGCCAGGATGGGTACGCGAAACAAAAATTTGTGGTCCTTTTGTTGTTTTTTCTACTTTCGTAATAAAAACTTTGATTCGATCATGCGGTTTGTACCGTTCATTTGGCATTTGTTCATTTACTGGAAGCAATGCTTCAATTTTCCCCAGGCTTACGTAAATAAATTTAGAATCAAGCCTTTGCACAATTCCAGTCATAATATCTTCTTCGCGATCGATAAATTCAGAATATATGATTCCTCTTTCTGCTTCTCTAACACGTTGGGTTACGACTTGTTTTGCCGTCTGCGCCGCAATTCTTCCAAAATCTTTTGGAGTAACTTCCATCTCGACAACATCTTCTACCTGGTAGTTAGGATTAATCCTTCTAGCATCTTCTAATGAAATCTCTAGGCGAGGATCAAATACTTGATCTACTACTTCTTTTCTTGCAAATACGCGCATCGAACCTGTTTCTAAATTTAAATCAATTCGAACATTTTGTGCTTGGTTGAAATTCCGGCGGTATGCCGATACTAATGCTGCCTCAATAGCATCGATTAAAACATCTCTTGAAATGCCTTTTTCTTTTTCCAGGATGTTTAGAGCATCTAACAATTCGCTGCTCATTTTAACTTATCCCCCTAACTTTTTTTCAGGTTATATTTCTATTAAGAAAAAGTAACAGCAAGCCTGGCACCAGCTACTTTTTCATATGGAATCTCTAGCGTTTTCTTTTGTGTCTTTACTTTTATTTCAATTGTCAATGTCTGCCCGTTAAAATCCAGCAATTTTCCTTCAAAGCTTTTTTCACCATTAATGGGTTCATATGTTTTAATAAAAACATTTTTTCCAATCGACATTTGAAAATCCTTGTCTTTTTTTAATGGACGCTCAGCACCTGGTGATGACACTTCAAGAAAATAATTATGGGGAATCGGGTCAACCTCATCGAGTTTTTCACTGAGCCGTTCACTTACAAGTCCGCAATCCTCTATATCAACACCGTTTTCTTTATCGATATATACGCGCAGAAACCAGCTTTTTCCTTCTTTTACATACTCAATTTCAATCAGTTCTAGACCAAGCTCCCCGATAATTGGCATCGCCAGCTCTTCCACTATTTCCGTTACCTTGCTCATGCTTACCCTCCTTAAGAAGATTTTTCACCCATAATGTATGTAGTTCTTGGAATTTACTTTAGATAAGGCTCTGTTAAACTTGCCAGTTGATTTCCGCTCAAGAAGCGAGCATCCGCGGGCTGTCCGGGGAGCCTCCTCGGCGCTACCTGCGCCTGCGGGGAGCGCCTTCCGCTCCAACCAACATAGTGGCAAAATCAACAATGAGCTTTAACATAACCTTTTATAAAAGAATTACAACAAGACGAAAGAGTGGGTTTCCCCACTCTTGAACACGAGAGTATTTCTTAGTATTTCCAATAAAACTATACCATAACCGTGATATTTATGCAAACCCGTTTCGCTTTAAATCAAGGTATTAAGAATTAAAAGAGGCTTAGCTGGTTTTGTTCAGGAAGAGACCCTAGACAGCCTTGTTTGTCTAAATATTCAAGGATTGTCTTAGAAACCTTCCCCCGCTGCTGCATATCTTCTTTAGATAGGAACTCGCCTTCTTCCCTTGCTCTTACGATGTTAAGAGCAACGTTTGTCCCAAGGCCAGGTATTGAAGTAAATGGTGGGATTAACGAATTACCTTCAATGATAAATTCTGAAGCTGCGGACTTATAAATATCAATTTTTTGGAACGTAAATCCTCTCTCTGTCATTTCAAGTGCCAGTTCTAGAACAGTTAATAGACTCTTCTCCTTATTAGAAGCTTCAAGACCTTTTGCATTTATTTCTTCAATTATTGCCCTTATTGACTCTGAACCGCGCGACATCGCTTCTATATCAAAATCTTCTGCACGGACAGTGAAATACGCTGCGTAATATAGTAGTGGAAGATTCACTTTAAAATAAGCAATCCGCACTGCCATTAAAACATAGGCTGCAGCATGCGCTTTTGGAAACATATATTTGATTTTTTTGCATGAATCAATATACCATTCCGGTACTTCATTTTTTCGCATTTCTGCTTCCATTTCTTCGGTTAACCCTTTTCCCTTACGTACTGATTCCATAATTTTAAATGCAAAGGATGGTTCCAGACCTTGGTAAATAAGGTAAACCATGATGTCGTCACGACAGCCAATTACTTCACTTAAATTACAAATTTGATTATGAATTAATTCTTGGGCATTTCCCAGCCATACATCTGTACCATGGGACAAACCCGAAATTTGAACGAGCTCAGAAAATGTCGTTGGTTTTGTATCTTCAAGCATTTGTCTTACAAAACGTGTACCGAATTCAGGAATACCAAGAGTCCCAGTTTTACACATAATTTGCTCTTCGGTTACCCCCAATGATTCTGTCCCGCTGAAAATCTTCATAACTTCAGGGTCATCAGTCGGAATGGTTTTTGGATCAATGCCGCTAAGGTCCTGCAGCATCCTGATAACCGTCGGATCGTCGTGTCCGAGAATATCCAGCTTTAAGACATTATCATGGATGGAGTGGAAATCAAAATGGGTTGTCTTCCATTCGGACGTTTTATCATCTGCAGGAAATTGAATAGGTGAAAAATCATAAACATCCATATAATCAGGGATAACGATAATTCCACCCGGGTGTTGTCCGGTCGTCCTTTTTACCCCTGTACAACCGGAAGCAAGCCGCTCTACCTCGGCTCCCCGCATGTGAAGATTATGGTCCTGCTGATAGGCTTTGACATATCCAAAAGCCGTTTTGTCTGCAACAGTGCCAATGGTTCCGGCACGATAAACATAATCTTCTCCGAAAAGTACTTTCGTATAGTTATGTGCACGTGGTTGGTATTCACCAGAGAAGTTTAAGTCAATATCAGGCACCTTATCCCCTTTGAAGCCAAGAAAGGTTTCAAACGGAATATCATGGCCATCTTTTCGATATTTCTCCCCGCATTTTGGGCAGTCTTTATCAGGTAAATCAAAGCCGGAGCCAACTGAACCATCATTAAAAAACTCTGAATGCTTGCATGATGGACAAATATAATGTGGCGGCAGTGGATTTACTTCTGTTATCTCTGTCATTGTTGCAACTAATGATGAACCAACAGAGCCCCTTGACCCTACAAGGTAGCCATCATCAAGCGATTTTTTTACAAGCTTATGCGAAATCAAATAAATGACGGCAAATCCGTGACCAATGATGCTCTTTAGCTCTTTTTCAAGACGGGCTTCCACAATTTCCGGAAGTGGGTCTCCATAAATACTATGCGCCATTTCATAACTCATCTTCTTCATTTCGTCTTCGGCGCCTTCAATTCGTGGTGTATACAAATCGTCCTTTATCGGTTTAATGACCTCGATCATATCCGCAATTTTATTTGTATTGGTCACAACCACTTCCTTTGCTTTTTCTTTACCAAGAAAGGAAAAAGCATCCAGCATCTCATTCGTTGTCCGGAAGTGAACATCCGGTAATTTATGACGATTTAAAGGATTGGCCCCACCTTGGGAGCTGATTAAAATTTTTCGGTAAATTGCATCATTTTCTTGTAAATAGTGGACATTGCCGGTTGCAACAACAGGAAGACCCAATTTTTCTCCAAGCTTTACGATTTTTCCTATAATATCTTCAAGTGCCTTTTCGTTTCGGACAAGCTCCATCTCGATCAATGGCGCATACACCTGTTTTGGCATAATCTCAAGATAATCGTAGAACCTTGCGGCCTCTTCTACTTCCTCTGGAGATTTTTGCATCATTCTTTCAAATACTTCACCTTTATCACAGGCCGATCCAACAAGGATTCCCTCCCGATATTTTTCAAGAACAGAGCGCGGAATTCTTGGAACTCGATAGAAATATTCAATGTGCGCAATAGATACCAACTTAAAAAGGTTTTTCAATCCAATCTCATTCTGAGCTAAAAGAGTACAATGAAAAGGTCTTGCCCGTTGATAGGCATTTCCTTTGCCCATATTGTCGTTTAATTGATCATGGTATTCAACCCCTTTTTCAAGGGCATCCTTTAACATTTTCATTAGGAGATAACCGGTCGCTTCCGCATCATAGATTGCTCGGTGGTGCTGAGTTAATTCAATATCAAATTTCTTAGATAATGTATTTAAGCGATGGTTTTTTAATTCTGGATATAGAAAACGGCCGAGTTCAAGGGTATCAATAACCGGATTTTTCGCCTTATCAAACCCCATTTGCTGATAACCGACATTAAGAAAACCCATGTCAAAGGAGGCATTATGGGCAACTAGGACTGCATCCTCTGCCCAATCACAGAATTTCTTTAACACCTCTTCTACTTCAGGTGCATTCTCCACCATATCATCCGTAATTCCGGTTAAGTTGATGGTTGTTGCGGAAAGGCGATGATGAGGGTTGGCAAATGATTCAAAGCGGTCAATGATTTCCCCATCCCTTATCTTAACGGCAGCAAGCTCGATGATGGTATCATACACTGCAGAAAGCCCCGTTGTCTCCACGTCGAAAACAACAAAGGTATCTTCTGAAAGAAGCCGGTGTGCAGAATTATAGGCAATCGGAACACCGTCGTCTATGAGGTTTGCTTCCACTCCAAAGAGAATTTTAATATCATTTTTCTTTCCTGCACTATAGGCCTCAGGAAATGATTGCGCCCCAGCATGGTCCGTAATGGCAATGGCTTTATGACCCCATTTTTTCGCCTGTGCAATCAAGGTACTTACTGGAGTAACAGCATCCATTTGACTCATTGGTGAATGGAGATGAAGTTCGACCCGTTTTTCATTTTCCGGTGCTGTATCTTTACGCCCGATCGGTTTGATTTCATTAATATCGTTTCCCATCATAATCAAGTCTCGGACAAACGTATCGTTCTGGATGCTTCCTCTTACCTTTACCCACATTCCTTTTTTCACATGCTGGAACAGGGCCGCATCCTCCTTATCCCGCGAAAACATTTTGACCATA
The DNA here is from genome assembly GCF_001048695.1 of Neobacillus massiliamazoniensis. GTDB lineage: Bacteria > Bacillota > Bacilli > Bacillales > Cytobacillaceae > Neobacillus > Neobacillus massiliamazoniensis. The sequence continues at coordinate 362,044 of NZ_CVRB01000001.1, forward strand.
ATGGAGCTAGTGTAATCAGTAATTTTAAAGGTTAAAAGTGTGCGTCCACTACGCAGCTCTTTTGTTTCTGCGTCGAAAATATACCCCTGTGCAGCTACTCTTCTTTCTTCGTCAACTATGTCAATCAAGCTGCGCAGTTCATGATCATCCTTAATGGTAAGACCAATTGTAAGTGGACCATTCGGTACATCAGCTGATGGCTGATCTTTTTCTGCTTCTTTTTTCTGTAATTCTACAAGAGCTTGAAGTCCACGTTCTTGGTCTTCCTTTTGTTTAGCCAGTAAAAATTGCTGGTATTCTTCGTTCTTTTCATTCTCTTGTATCTCAGCTTCAATAGCCAGTAACGGAAATCCAAAAGATTGATATATGTTTCCGATCAATGAACCGTATTTCCGTTTTAATGTTAGACCCTCTGCTTCATTCCTAACCATGACGGTTATTTTATTTCCACTAATATTTGGGATTTGCTCATTTAACAACTTCAAAATTGGTGGTGAAATTCCATCAATTTGTTGAATGCAATAATTCCAATATTCTAGTAATAATTCAGGTGTAATTAATGGATTGATTACATTTATTTCAAAGGTTACGTTTGCGATATTTGAAAACTTTCGCTCTAACTGAGAAGAAAATAGACCATAAACATGGAATGGAAGGATTTTTTCAAAAGAAAAATGAAAATGCCACTTACGTGCTTTCTTTTCAACCAGTAACCTTTCAATTTGTGCATTATGAAAATGAACTACTACAGCATCATCGATCAATTCTAGCTGCTGGAGCAAGAGTTGGAATCGCTCTTTATTGCCTGAGGCATGTTCGCTCATCTTACCCTCTCCCATCTTTAAAAAATCTCTATCTTTATCTATTTCAAAAAGTAATTATATCACAACATCCGAAATGATTCGGCTTTATTCGACAGAAAATGATTTCCTCTATCTAGAAAAAAAGAAAGAGGCTGCTTGGCAGCCCCTTTCAAAATTAGTTATTCTCATCCTGCTATTTTAAGAAAAATCTTTGAATGTCGTTCCATGTTACAACAAGCATGAGCAGCATCAAAAGGGCGAATCCGATAAAATGAACCATCCCCTCTTTTTGACGGTCAATTGGTTTTCCTCTAACTGCTTCAACCGCAAAAAACATGAGTCTGCCTCCATCTAATGCAGGGATTGGCAACAAATTCATAATTCCTAAGTTAATACTTAAAATACCTGCCCATTTCATTAAATAGAAAATCCCTGATTTGGCTACTTCCTCAGTAGAAACATATATGCCAACTGGGCCAGATAAGGCATTAATGGAAAACTGTCCGGTAACTAATTTTCCAAGCATAACAAAAATTTGCTGTATCCAGAAAAACGTTTCTGTAAACCCTGACTTAATGGCTTGAACAGGAGATTTTTCAACTGGACTATATACACCAATAACCCCAATTTTCTTTCCATCAACTGTTTTTTCAACTGGCGTTACCGGAATTTCCTTTTCTTTTCCGTCACGGGTTAATGTAAATGTAAGCTTCTCATTTGGATGTTTTCTAATTACATCGACAACATCAGACCAACTGGATATTTCTGTACCATTAATACTTTGAACAATATCTCCTTTATGAAGCCCTGCTGCTTTTGCAGCTCCGTCTGGGGTAAGTTCCCCTAAAACCGGATCATTTGTTGGAACACCCTGCAGGATTGCAATAATCATAAAAATGACGATAGCAAGAAGGAAATTCATCATTGGTCCTGCAAAAATAGCCATCGCTCTCTGTCCCAACGTTTTTGAGGCAAATTGGCGATCATAGGGTGCAAGTTGAGTTTCACTCCCATTTTCCACAATAACTGCTTTTGGATTAATGGTAAATGATTGCAAATTGTCGCCATCATCATCCGGAAACCCTTTAATAATTAATTCACGTTCGATATCAGCATACTCTACTTCGACGATACGGCAATTCGGAAATTTTTCCTTATTATTTAAAATGATTTTATTTACATTGTTATCGTCATCAAACAAAAGACCGATTCGATACCCTGGTTTGATTTCAACCATTTCTGGGTCTTCTCCCGCCATGCGAACAAATCCACCAATTGGAAGCAATCGAATCGTATAGACAGTTTCTCCCTTCTTATGAGAGAAAACTTTTGGACCAAATCCAATTGCAAACTCACGGCATAAAATTCCTGCCCTTTTCGCAAAAATTAAATGACCTAATTCGTGAAAAAAGACGAGTGCGCCAAAAATCACAATAAAAGCTATAACTGTGCTCAATAATAAAACCACCTTTTCTTAAAGGATAAGAAGGTATATATTTTTTAGAAATGTCTAGCTCTAGTGCTTAGCTCCTCGAGGTCTTAAGCCTCTCCCAAATCGAAGACAAAAAACATCTTCGGTTTGGGAGCGTCTTAAGCTTGTCGGGGCTGAACGAGACGCTTCCGCTTTTCTTATAAAAGTGAACTTACATACTGTCTCGTTTCTTTATCAACCTCTTGAATCGTTGTTAAGCTTGGATGATCAATCATTTGATGGATACTTAAGGCTTTCTCAATCAAATCGTCAATCTGCAAAAAGTGAATTTTACCTTCTAAAAACGCTGCTACTGCAACCTCATTGGCTGCATTTAATACAGTTGGCATTGTTCCTCCAATTTTTCCTGCTTCATAAGCTAGCTTTAAGCAGCGGAACCTCTCAACATCCATTTCCTGAAAGTGCAATTTCCCAACTTGGGCCAAGTTCAACCGATTAGCTGATGGAAGTGGCATCCGATCTGGATAAGTAAGGGCAAATTGAATTGGAACTCTCATATCAGGGGTTCCTAATTGAGCCATAATACTACTATCATGAAATTCAATCATTGAATGAATGATGCTTTCTTTATGCATCAGTACATCAATTTTTTCATATGGCATATTAAAAAGCCAATGAGCTTCAATTACTTCTAGGCCTTTATTCATCATCGTCGCTGAGTCAATCGTAATTTTTGCTCCCATAGACCAATTTGGATGTTGTAACGCTTCTTCAACCGTAACATTGACTAACTCTTCCCGGGTACGATCTCTGAAACTACCACCTGATGCTGTTAAGATTAATCTTTCAATGTTTTTCTCTTTTTCACCTTGTAATGCCTGGAAAATTGCGGAGTGTTCACTATCAACCGGCAGCAGTGGGACATGGTTCCTTTTTGCTGCCTCAACAACAAGATGACCAGCAGTTACGAGTGTTTCTTTGTTCGCAATGGCGATGATTTTTCCTTTCTCAATTGCCTGAAGTGTCGGGTTTAATCCAACGCTCCCAAGAACAGCGTTGACAAGTATGTCTGACTTTTCATATACAGCAGTCTCGATAAGCCCTTCCTCACCAAATGTGAACTTTACTCCCGGAAATTCTGTCTTTAATGTATTATAATCATGATAGTCTTGTACAGAAACAAGCTCGGGCTGAAATTCAATTATTATTTTTCTTGCTAATTCAATATTTTTTCCTACAGAGAGTGCAGCTAATTTAAATTCTTCATGATGCTCACGGATAATATCTAATGTTTGGGTGCCGATGGAACCAGTTGCCCCCATTAAACTAATCGTTTTCAAAATGTCATCTCCTAAATAATGAAGCGTAACCGCCTTGGTTGGCCAAGCACTATCCTAGACTATAAATTACCAAAGATGAAAAAAGTGCAATAATGGCCATACAAATAAGAGGCTATCGAAGCGGTCAAGGATTCCACCATGACCTGGCAATATAGTACCTGAGTCTTTTACATTAAAATGTCTCTTAAACGCTGACTCCACTAGATCGCCAATTTGTCCAAAAACAGATAAAACAACAGTAATTGCCATTAGTGGAACAATGGTGGCATGGATGTTTGAAAATAGAACAAACAAGACAGCTACCACTAATGCACAAACAACCCCACCGATTGAACCTTCAACTGTTTTATTTGGGCTGATTTCAGGCCATAGTTTTCTTTTTCCAATTGCTTTTCCAATAAAATATGCTCCGGAATCGGTTGCCCACATAATAAATATGGAGTAAAAAATATAAACGAGGCCTGCCGAGCGGGTTTCCATGAAGAAATAAAAACCAATACCAACATATATTGCCGAAAGAATCGAGAAACCAACATCTTCAAACGTAAAACGATTCTTGGTGATGACTGTTAAAGCTAATAATAAAAGAATAAGCCCAATCCCAAATTCTGCTTTTGAATAATGAAAGGTCACAAAAACTTCCTGATATTGTTTAGGGAGCAAAATGACCCAGAGAAATAAGAGAGATAATAAACCATTAACTGAAAAAATAGTAAGTTTTTTCATTTTTAATAATTCATATAATCCAACGCTTGCTAAAAAATACGTTAATAATACAAAAGGCAAGCCACCAAAGAAGACAAATGGTAAAAATAAAGCAGCAGCTACGACCCCTGTAATAATTCTTTGCTTCATCTGTTTGTTTCAACACCTTTATGTTCTAGAGAGAATTTTTAAAATGACATAAAGTTTATATTCCTCCAAAGCGGCGCTGGCGATTTTGGAACACTTGGATTGCTTCTAACAAATGTTCTTCATTAAAATCAGGCCATAATACTTCGGTAAACCAAAACTCCGAATAAGCTAATTGCCAAAGCATAAAATTGCTTAAACGGATTTCACCGCTTGTCCGGATTAATAGGTCCGGATCGTTTAAACTTGAAGTCATAAGATAGGATGAAAAGACACTTTCGTCTACATCACTTTCCTTTAGTATACCATTTTTGCAATCCATTAAAACTTGCTTGACAGCATCAACAATCTCAGCCCTGCTTCCATAATTTAAAGCGAAATTTAGAACCAAGCCAGTATTGTTTTTTGTTTCTTCCATTGCCTTTTCGATCGCGTGTAATGTATGTAATGGGAGCTGGTCTTTATATCCCATCATTTTAACTTGAACATTTTCTTCAATTAATTCTGGCAAGAAAGTACCTAAAAATTCTTCAGGTAATTTCATGATGAATTCCACTTCATTTTTAGGACGTTTCCAATTCTCGGTTGAAAAAGCATATAATGTTAGGGTTTTTATACCTAAATTATTTGCTAATCTCGTTGTTTTACGGACGACTTTCATTCCCTCGTGATGACCGGCAATGCGAGGTAAAGCTCTTTTCTTAGCCCACCTTCCGTTGCCATCCATAATAATCGCAACATGTTCGGGAATTGGCAATTTTTTTATTTCCTCTATTTTTTCTCGGAGTGAAGTAGAGTTATTTTGGTTCTTCCAAAGCTTTATCTTATTAAACATGCTCTTGCTCCTTCAAATTAAGTTAATCTTGGACTCCGATACTTGATCTTATCTATTTTGTCATATGCCTTTATCATACCAAAAAAGCAACAAGATATCTCTAATAAATAACGTATGTAAAATAAAAGGAATTAAGAATAATGGAAAAATATATAAATAGTGAAAAAACCCCCTAAAAAGAGGGTCAAATTTATACTTCTAAAATTTCTTTTTCTTTGTCTTTTGTAATTTGATCGATTTTATTAATATTTTCATCTGTTATTTTTTGTATATCAGTTGAATATCCTCGATGCTCATCTTCCGTAATTTCACCATTTTTCTCTAACTTTTTCAAATCATCGTTAGCATCACGACGAATATTGCGGATTGCCACTTTTGCTTCTTCTGATTCCTTTTTCACAACTTTTACTAGTTCTTTGCGACGTTCCTCTGTTAATTGTGGAATAGCGATACGAATAACCATTCCATCATTTGATGGATTTAATCCTAGATCGGATTTAAGGATGGCTTTTTCGATATCACCAAGAATCGACTTATCATATGGCTGGATGAGAAGAAGTCTTGCTTCAGGTGTAGAAATACCGGCTACCTGATTGACCGGAGTTGGCGCACCATAATAATCAACTGTAATCCGGTCTAACAGAGAAGCACTTGCCCTTCCGGCACGGATACTAGCAAGCTCACGTGTATAGGACTGAATGGCTTTCGTCATTCGATCTTTCGTATTAGTAATAACTTGTTTTGGCATTAGTTTTTCCCCCTCACAATTGTTCCAATTTTTTCGCCCATAATCGCGCGTTTAATATTACCTTGTTCCATAATAGAGAATACAATAAGTGGAATATCATTATCCATACATAAGGAAGAAGCAGTTGAATCCATTACAGCCAATCCTTCTTTCAGCACATCTAAATATGATAATTCCTCATATTTTGTTGCATTTTCATCAACTTTCGGGTCTGCAGAATAGACGCCATCAACATTATTTTTTGCCATTAAGATGACTTCAGCATCAATTTCTGCCGCTCTCAGAGCAGCTGTTGTATCGGTTGAGAAATATGGATTACCCGTACCGGCCGCAAAAATCACGACACGTTTCTTCTCCAAGTGTCTGATAGCACGACGTCTTATATATGGTTCAGCGACCTGGCGCATTTCTATTGAAGTTTGTACTCGTGATTCAATCCCTAATTGCTCCAAACTGTCTTGAAGAGCTAATGAATTCATAACTGTGGCAAGCATCCCCATATAATCAGCAGTAGCACGGTCCATTCCCATTTCACTGCCGATTTTCCCTCGCCAAATATTACCTCCGCCTACAACAACGGCCACCTCTACTCCAAGTTCAGCAATTTCCTTTACCTGACTAGCAATTGATTTAATAACGGCAGGTTTAATTCCAAAGCTTGATTCACCTGCAAGTGCCTCTCCGCTTAATTTTAATACTACGCGTTTGTACTTAGGATCGCTCATATAAACCTCCGAATATGGTTATGTATAGTTATTAGCCTTTAAAAATAGGGAACACGCTGTGTCCCCTATTTATAAGCTTATGACAGTAGCATTCCCTTTTAGCAATGTGGGAATAGACTAAAATGTTTTTAAGCCCGAGAATATTTGACTATTATTTTTTAATTTGATTCATAACTTCTTCAGCGAAGTTTTCTTCACGCTTCTCTAACCCTTCGCCAACTTCATAACGTACGAATTCACGGATCGTTCCACCCTTAGATTGAACGAATTGGCGAACTTTTTGATCAGGATTTTTAACGAATGCTTGATCAAGAACACAAACATCTTCAAAATATTTGCTAAGGCGGCCTTCAACCATTTTTTCAACGATATTGGCAGGCTTGCCTTCATTAAGTGCTTGTTGAGTAAGAACTTGACGCTCATGCTCAACTTCTTCTTGAGACACTTGGTCACGAGAAACGTATTTAGGGTTAAGTGCAGCAATATGCATAGAAACATCCTTCGCTGCATCAGCATCAGTGGTGCCTTCAATAACTGTTAATACTCCAATGCGGCCGCCCATATGTAGGTAAGCACCAAATGCATCGTTATCAGTTTTTGATAATACTTCAAAACGACGAAGGGATAATTTTTCACCAATTTTTGCAATAGCAGAATTAATATGCTCCTCAACAGTAGCACCGTTTTCCATTGTTTGAGAAAGTGCAGTTTCTACATTTGCAGGTTTATTTTTTAGAAGGTGTGCAGAAAGCTCTTTAACAAGTGTTTGGAAGCCTTCATTCTTCGCAACAAAATCAGTTTCAGAGTTTACTTCAAGAATAACTGCATCGTTGCCTTCAGTTAAAATGTTAGTGATCCCTTCAGCAGCGATACGATCTGCTTTCTTCGCAGCTTTAGCAATCCCTTTTTCACGTAAAAAATCAATAGCTTTCTCCATGTCACCAGCGGTTTCTGTCAGTGCCTTTTTACAATCCATCATTCCAGCACCTGTTTTCTCACGCAATTCTTTTACCATTTGAGCAGTAATATTTGCCATTCTAAATATTCCTCCTTTATTTTACTATGTATCCATATCTTAGCCAATCTGGTTTAAGTTAATCCGATAATCTTCCTTAAAAAAAGGTGATAAAGGGGCTCCCTCTTATCACCTTTTAATGTCTAGATTACCAATTATGCAGTTGGTAAAGCTTCTTCGCCTTGTTTAGCTTCAAGGATGGCATCTGCCATTTTACCAGTTAATAATTTTACAGCGCGGATGGCATCGTCGTTAGCTGGGATGACAACGTCGATTTCATCTGGATCACAGTTTGTATCAACGATTCCAACGATAGGAATGTTTAATTTTTTCGCTTCTGCAACTGCAATGCGCTCTTTACGTGGGTCTACAATGAAAAGAGCATCTGGAAGTTGTTTCATATCTTTAATTCCGCCAAGGAACTTTTCAAGACGTTCTTGTTCTTTCTTCAATTGAACAACTTCTTTTTTAGGTAATACATCAAAAGTGCCATCTTCAGCCATTCTTTCAATATCTTTCAAGCGGCCGATACGCTTTTGGATTGTTTCAAAGTTTGTTAATGTTCCACCTAACCAGCGTTGGTTCACAAAGTATTGACCAGAACGTTCTGCTTCATCCTTCACAGAATCTTGAGCTTGTTTCTTAGTACCAACGAAAAGAACTGTTCCGCCGTTACCAGCAAGTTCTTTTACCCAGTTATAAGCTTCTTCTACCTTCTTAACTGTCTTTTGAAGGTCGATAATGTAGATGCCGTTACGCTCTGTGAAGATATATTTCTTCATTTTTGGGTTCCAACGGCGAGTTTGGTGTCCGAAATGTACACCAGCTTCAAGCAATTGTTTCATTGAAATAACTGACATGTTTCTTTCCTCCTAGTGGTTTTGTTTTTCCTCCGCTTATTTCATTTTTAAACAGAAACTGTTGAATAACAGCACCGTCTGTTTAAATCTATAAGCGTGTGTATTAACACCATGTCATAATATAGCACATGTCGAATAAACAATCAAGTTTCTCGTTAATAAAAATAAGAGGATATCCCAAAAGGGTCTACCTCTCGCTCAACATTCAATATATCGTCGCTTATTAAGCGAAGTTCAACTATATATTGTAGGTTGAGGGTTCTGACCCTTTGTTTGAGACATCCTCTTAATCCATTTATTTAGATCTTAACTTATCAAGCTCAAGGAGGAATTTATCGTTTAATACTTTAATATATGTTCCTTTCATGCCTAAGGAACGTGACTCGATAACGCCTGCGCTTTCAAGCTTTCTTAATGCGTTTACGATGACAGAACGAGTAATTCCAACACGGTCAGCAATTTTCGATGCAACTAATAATCCTTCATGGCCGTTTAGTTCTTCAAAAATGTGCTCAATCGCTTCAAGTTCACTATATGATAAGGAACTGATCGCCATTTGTACGACTGCTTTGCTTCTAGCTTCTTCTTCAATTTCCTCAGCTTTTTCACGCAAAATTTCCATTCCGACAACAGTCGCACCATATTCAGCAAGAATCAAATCATCATCCTGGAATTTATCGTGCAATCTTGCAAGAATTAATGTACCAAGACGTTCCCCTCCGCCAATAATTGGAACAATTGTTGTTAGACCTTCACTAAATAGATCACTATTTTCAACTGGGAACGCAGTGTACTCACTTTCCACACCAATATTAGATGAAGTTTCACGGATATTAAACAATCCTTGTGTATACTCCTCCGGGAATTGACGATCTTCTAACATTTTCTTCATACGCTCGTTTTCAATTTGCTGATAAACAGAAAAGCCTAAAAGCTTACCACGACGACTTACGATGAAAACATTGGCTTCAATAATTTCACTTGATGTTTCAGCCATTTCTTTAAAATTGACCGGTTTTCCAGCTGCTTTTTGCAATAATGCATTAATTTTTCTAGTTTTTGTAAGTAAATCCATGTGTTTCTTCCTCCTAATTAGCTACAACCATTATTAAATTTTATTATTATGTTGGCCCTGTAAACTTGCTTGTTGATTTCCGCTCCAGGAGCTTGCTTCAATCAACATATCGGCAAAATCAACAATGAGTTTAACATAGCCATTTTGTTAATACGATCGTTAAGACGTATTAACTATATCTAGACTGAATGTTTATTATTTATTTACAACAAACATCATTCCTATAAAATGAACTGGCTTAAATCTTTATTTTTGGAAATAGCACCAAGCTTATCATCCACATATTGTGGTGTAATAGTGATTTTCTCCATTGAAATGTCGGGCGCTTCGAAGGATAAATCCTCTAAAAGCTTTTCCAAAATGGTATGAAGTCTTCTAGCCCCAATATTATCGGTATTTTGATTCACTTCAAAAGCGATTTCAGCTATTCTACGAATAGCTTCGTCAGAAAATTCAATTTGTATACCTTCTGTTCCTAATAATGCCTGATATTGTTTAATTAAGGCATTATCCGGTTCCACTAAAATTCGATAGAAATCCTCAATCGTTAATTTAGTTAATTCTACACGAATTGGGAATCGGCCTTGAAGCTCAGGAATTAAGTCTGAAGGTTTAGCCATATGAAATGCACCTGCGGCAATAAATAAAACATGGTCCGTTTTGATGGAGCCGTATTTTGTTACAACCGTAGAGCCCTCGACTACAGGTAAGATATCTCTCTGGACTCCTTCACGAGATACATCCGCTGAAGAACCGCCGGAATTTTTACTCGCAATTTTATCAATTTCATCGATAAAAATGATTCCGTTTTGTTCAGCTCGAAAAATTGCTTCTTGTGTAACCTCATCCATATCAATGAGCTTCTGGGCTTCTTCATTCGTTAGAACCTTTCTTGCTTCACGAACGGTTAGTTTCCTTTTCTTCCGTTTTTTTGGCATCAAGTTACTCAGAGCATCCTGCATATTCATTCCCATTTGTTCGATGCCGGAACCTTGAAGGAGATCAAACATTGACGGCGTTTGCTCTTCCACTTCAATTGATACTATTTCATTTTCAAGCTCTCCAAGCGCGAGCCTTTCCTTGAGAACTTTTCGTTTCTCAGTTGCAGAATAATCTTCTTGCTGCGGCTCTTGTTCATTTGAAGAACCTCCGCCTCCAAACAGCATTTCTAGCGGATTTTTATAATTATTAGCCTTTTTAGACGATGGAACTAATAAATCCACAAGCCTAGCATTCGCATTCTCTTCAGCTCGTTCCTTCACACTTAACATTCGTTCCTCTTTCACGAGTCTAACTGAGGTTTCTACAAGATCACGCACCATTGATTCTACATCACGGCCGACATATCCAACCTCTGTGAATTTAGTCGCTTCAACCTTTATAAATGGTGCTCCAACTATTTTGGCAATTCTTCTAGCGATTTCTGTTTTACCGACACCTGTTGGGCCTATCATCAAGATATTTTTAGGAATGATTTCATCCCGAAGCTTCTCATTTAGTAAATCTCGTCTATAACGATTCCTTAGTGCTACTGCCACTGCCTTTTTTGCATCCTTTTGCCCAATGATATATTGGTCAAGTCTTTCAACAATTTGGCGTGGGGTTAGATTCGTTGTTCTTCCCATGTCTATCTCTCTCCTTTCGGTTATAGCTCTTCCACAATAATGTTTTGGTTCGTATAAACACATATTTCAGCAGCTATTTCCAAAGAGGCTTTGGCAATTTCCTTCGCAGATAAATGGTCACCAGCGAATTTTTTAAGAGAACGCCCTGCGGCTAATGCATAATTACCACCAGAACCAATCGCAAGAATTCCGTCATCTGGTTCAATGACTTCTCCAGTACCTGAAACAAGAAGTAAATATTCACGATTCATTACGATCAACATCGCCTCAAGTTTCCTAAGCATTTTGTCGTTTCGCCATTCTTTGGCGAGCTCAACTGCTGCCCTTTGGAGATTTCCATTGTATTCCTCTAATTTTCCCTCAAAAAGTTCGAATAAGGTAAATGCATCAGCAACAGAGCCGGCAAATCCAGCCAATACTTTCCCATTAAATATCTTTCTTACTTTTCTTGCAGTGTGTTTCATCACAACAGCGTTACCGAATGTTACTTGCCCGTCCCCAGACATAGCACATTCTCCATTATGTTGAATCGCAAATATCGTGGTAGCATGGAATTGATCCATAAAATGGTCCCTCCTTCTGGGAGTTTTCTACTTAGACAATCAATGACGCTTCGTATCTTTCACGATTCTTGTTAGAACTATTTAAAACCTATGAAAAAACCATATACATTTATGCCCTTCGAATATAAGACATATACGTTTGCTTTCGCGTTCGTATGTAACTTGTTAGGTTGGTATTTTTTTAAATAACTTTATCTCGTATATTGAAATCAAGGTTTGTTTTATCCAACTACACATGAATCTTTTCCAATTGTAATTATTTGTTAAGATACTTATAAAGAAATCACTGATATCATGTTGGTAATGTTCAAGTGTATTTTGAGTAATTCCTCACCATTTGTAAACAGTGAATAACTAATTTTAATAAATTATTCACATTTATCATACAAATCAATTCACAATCGTTACTAAATCGTAACATACTTCTATAGCCCTTGCAATGGAATTTACAAAAACTTCATAAAGTTCTGAATTGTTTCTAAAGCTCGATTAGCGTGTTCCAAATTCCTTTCCTGTTTTCCTTTTATTCGGATAGGTAGGTCTGGAAATAGTCCGAAATTCGCATTCATCGGTTGAAAATTTTTAGCGTTTGCAGTTGTAATATAACGAGCCATGCTTCCCATTGCAGTTTCAGCAGGAAATTCTACTGGTTGGAGTCCTTGAACGAGCCGTGCAGCATTCATGCCCGCGATTAACCCACTGGCTGCTGATTCCACATACCCTTCAACACCTGTCATTTGGCCAGCAAAAAATAAATCTTCCCGCTTATTAAATTGATATGTTGGTTTTAGTACCTTGGGAGAATTGATAAAAGTATTCCTGTGCATTACCCCATAACGGATAATTTCTGCATTTTCAAGCCCAGGAATTAATTGAAATACTTCCTTTTGAGCTCCCCATTTTAAATGAGTCTGAAAGCCGACAAGATTAAAGAGCGTGCCTGCAGCATCGTCCTGCCTAAGCTGGACAACAGCATATGGTCGTTTTCCTGTCTTTGGGTCTTCTAATCCAACAGGCTTTAATGGACCAAATAGCATCGTTTTCTTTCCCCGAGCTGCCATCACTTCAATCGGCATACAACCTTCAAAAAATACTTCTTTTTCGAATTCTTTTAATGGTACTGTTTCTGCACTAATTAAGGCATCATAAAAACGGTTAAATTCTTCCTCCGTCATAGGACAGTTTAGGTAGGCCGCTTCACCTTTATCATATCGAGATTTCAAGTAGACTTTATCCATGTCAATACTCTCTTTCTCAATGATCGGTGCTGCAGCATCATAAAAATAAAGATAATCTTCACCCGTTAAGGTCTTCAGCCTTTCTGATAATGCCGGACTCGTTAACGGGCCTGTTGCAATGACGGTAGGACCATCTGGAATATCGCTAACCTCTTCATTCATAACGGTAACATTTTCATGATTTTTTACTAAATCAGTAACTTTTGCAGCAAATTCATGGCGATCTACAGCAAGAGCTCCTCCTGCCGGTACAGAACAAGCATCAGCCGAAGCAATAATAACAGAGTCAAGTAGCCGCATTTCTTCCTTTAACACACCTACAGCGTTTGTTAATGTGTTTGCACGAAGTGAATTACTGCACACCAATTCAGCAAATTGATCTGTATGATGAGCAGGTGTTTGTTTTACTGGTCTCATCTCATAAAGGCGCACTTTCACACCGCGTTTAGCAATCTGCCAAGCAGCTTCGCTACCCGCCAAACCAGCACCAATTACGTTAATGGTAACGTCACTCATTGTATATCTTTCCTCTCTATTTTTTCAAATTTAAAGTTTCAGTGCAATCTATGTTTACCTTTCCCATTTTTAAGTCCATCTTGCATTGTACTATACCTTTTAACCAAATGAAAAGCGGAAGCGCCTTGATCAGGGGTGACAGGCATAAGCCAATCCGGCATGAAGGTTGTTCTATAACCTTCTTGACGGATTGGCTTATGACCCCGAGCCCCTAGGCGCTGGAGCTAGACAATAAGAAAAGCGGAAGCGCCTTGGTCAGGGGTGACAGGCATAAGCCAATCCGGCATGAAGGTTATTCTTTAACCTTCTTGACGGATTGGCTTATGACCCCGAGCCCCTAGGCACTGGAGCTAGACAATAAGAAAAGCGGAAGCGCCTTGGTCAGGGGCGACAGGCATAAGCCGAGCCGGCGTGAAGGTTGCTTTTTAACCTTCAGGACGGATTGGCTTATGACCCCGAGCCCCTAGGCGCTGGAGCTAGACAAATGAAAAGAGTGAGCTTAGCCCACCCTCTAACTTTGCTGCTCTTCCTTGTAATCACATTCAATACACTGAACTTGAATACCTTTTTTTAATTTCTTTTCTACAAGCAGCCCTTCACACTTCGGACAACTTCTTGGTAATGGTTTATCCCAAGAAATGAAATCACATTCTGGAAAACGGTTGCAACCGTAAAAAAGTCTTTTTTTCTTGCTTTTTCGTTCAATGATTTGACCTTCCTTACATTTAGGACAAGTAACACCGATTTCTTTTACAATTGGTTTTGTATTTCGACAATCCGGAAAATTGCTGCATGCCATAAATTTTCCAAATCGACCCATTTTAAATACCATCGGGCTTCCGCAGTTTTCGCAATCCTCTCCCGCAGGCTCATCCTTAATTTGCACCGTTTGCATCTCTTTCTCGGCTATTTCTAAATGCTTTTCGAAATCTCGATAGAATTCATCAATGATGTCGGCCCAGGCAACTTTACCCTCTTCTACATTATCTAAATCCCGTTCCATTTTTGCTGTAAATTCCACGTCGAGGATATCTGGAAAGAACTCAAACATTAATTCATGGACGATTTCTCCTAACTCCGTTGGAACGAAGCGCTTGTTATCAAGTGCAACATAACCTCGCTTCTGAATCGTATCCAATGTAGGGGCATAGGTTGACGGACGACCGATACCTAATTCCTCTAATGTTTTAACTAGTCGGGCCTCAGTGTATCTCGGAGGTGGTTGAGTAAAATGCTGCTTTGGATCCATATCCTTCTTAAGCACTTCGTCTCCTTCTTTTAAATCAGGGAGCATTTTCTCTTTTTCTTCTACCTGATCATCAGAGCCCTCAACATAAAGCTTCATAAATCCAGGAAATTTAACTTTGGAGCCTGTTGCCCGGAATAAGACATTCCCATTCTGCAAATCTACACTCATTGTATCCATTACAGCCTGTGCCATTTGACTTGCTAAAAAACGCTCCCAAATTAATTTATATAGACGAAATTGATCTCTAGATAAAAACTCTTTTATATGATTAGGTTCACGTAATGTGCTAGTGGGGCGAATCGCTTCATGTGCATCTTGAGCATTCGATTGTTTTTTTTCTTTTCTTTGTTCCTCTTTTGTGTAATCTTCACCATACTCTTCACGAATATAATTAGCAGCCTCCACTTGAGCAATCTCAGATATACGGGTGGAATCTGTTCTCATATAAGTAATGAGACCGACCGTTCCCTCTTTTCCAAGTTCGATGCCTTCATAAAGCTGCTGAGCAAGCATCATCGTTTTTTTGGCACGGAAATTCAGCTTTCTTGCTGCTTCCTGCTGTAAGGAAGACGTTATAAAGGCTGGAGCAGGATTTCTTTTTCGTTCCTTTTTAGAAACGGAAATAACCTTAAACTTATTTCCTTTCATCTGCTTTAACACATTTTTAACATCCTGTTCCGACTTTAGTTCTGTTTTGCCCACATCGATAAAAGAATGAAAATTAGCACTAAATTGGTTCTTCCCCTTTAGAAATTCTCCTTCAAGTGTCCAATATTCCTCCGGAGTAAAATCTTGTATTTCTTTTTCACGGTCGATGATTAACCGAACAGAAACCGATTGAACACGCCCAGCACTTAATCCTTTCTTTACTTTTTTCCAAAGAAGTGGACTAATATTGTAGCCGACAAGGCGGTCTAGAACCCGGCGGGCTTGCTGTGAGTCAACCAAATTCATGTTTATTGGACGCGGATGCTTAAATGATTCTTTAATGGCATCCTTCGTGATTTCATTAAACACTACTCTACAGTCTGATTGGATATCAACATCAAGGCTATGGGCAAGATGCCAAGCAATAGCTTCCCCCTCACGATCAGGGTCAGCTGCGAGAAAGACTTTTTTTGCTTTTTTAGCAGCCGTTTTTAATTCCTTTAAAACAGGACCTTTACCGCGAATGGTAATATATTTAGGTTCAAAACCATGTTCAACGTCTACACCCGTTTGACTTCGAGGCAGATCCCGAACATGACCCATAGATGCTTTTACTTTATATTTATTCCCTAAATATCGTTCAATCGTTTTTGCTTTTGCAGGCGATTCGACGATTACTAGAAACTCTGACATTCAATAATCCTCCTTAAGAGGGATATAAAAGTGATGGAAGCGCCTTAATGCAGGCAAAAGCCCAATTCTAGCCGCTTTCAATTTGAGAAGTTTTCCTTAAATTCCAGTTATTTCAACATGGAGCAGAGAAAATACTTACAAAAGTGCATTATCCCAAAATTTTTTTCTCGTTTTTAATAAGTAATATTTGAGCATACATTCATATATTCTTTTTTTCGAACATCTGTTGCAAAATGTATAACATCTTTCAAATAATTTCAACCTTTTTTTTCTAATTTCTTAATTTATTCAATAAAAGACTGAAAAAAACACAGGAATTTAATACCGTTATTCAATCTTACCTATGTTTACAATCTAATTTCAACTAGGATATCTTCTGCACTTGTCACTAATTTTGCACCTTGTTGGATGATCTCGTTTGCACCAACTGAATAGGGATTAAAAATGCTTCCCGGTAACGAAAAAACCTCCCTTCCTTCGTTTACGGCATAATTTGCTGTAATCAAGGAGCCGCTTTTTCGTTTTGCTTCAATGATTAAGGTGCCCTTTGCTAGACCGCTAATAATTCGATTCCTTGCAGGAAAATGCCATTTAAGGGGCTTTGTATCAGGGGGATATTCCGAGAGGATTAGCTGTGTTTTCATCATTTCTATTGCTAAACTCATATTTTCCTTAGGATAGATATGATATAACCCACCCGCGATTACAGCAATGGTGTTTCCTCCATTTTTAATGGCGTATTCATGAGCGAGAGTATCAATGCCCTTTGCTAGACCGCTTACAATGAGAACCCCTTTTTGAATTAATTCTGGAAAGATGAACCTAATCGCATTTTTTCCATACTGGGTAGCTTGGCGTGAACCTACAACAGCAAGCATCGGGTCTTTTTTTAGGAGAGAAAGGTCTCCCTTTGCAAATAATGCCCAAGGCGGCTGGTAAATTTCTTTTAATAGACTTGGATATTCCTTATCAAAAATGGAAATAACATTAATTTCATTTGTTTCATATTGTCGGATTTGTTCATGGATGATATCAGACTGAAGAGTAACACTAGGAGTTGGTGTGAAGTCATTGAGAGGAAAGATTGGATCCTTGTCGATGGAATCAGGAAAAAGACTGTAAAGGGTAGAAAGCATCGGATCCTTCTTCAGAATTTGAAAAACCTTGTTCCATGTGATATTCGGATAATGCAGCAAATGTATTAATTTTTCTTTGAAATCATCCATATATTTTCCTCCTACTAATTTTTTTAATAGCTTTAAACTTGCCTGTTGATTTGCGCTTCAGGCACTTCGCTTTCCGCGGGCGTTCCGGGGAGCCTCCTCGGCGCTAAGCGCCTGTAGGGGTCTCCCCTGCCCCGTATTCCCGCAGGACGTTGAATCGGCATCTTTGAATCAACACCGCACGAAGGAAATGCGATAGCATTTTCGAGGAATCTCGTGCCTTACGCTTCAATCAACATTGTTTCGAAAATCAACAATGACCTTTAACGCAGCCTTTTTAATATGCAGAAATAGTCCCTCAGGTCATGAGGGACTATCTGTATAGCATCTTAGATGTTATTTACATTTTGATAATTGTCTTTCTTCCACTTTTCTAGTGGGTTTTACACTTTTCGTATAAGCCTTGCTCTTTCAATACTTCGATTAATGTTTCACCCATAACGGACGGTGTTTCAGCCACTTTAATGCCGCATTCATTCATTACGCGGATTTTTTCATCAGCTGTCCCTTTACCACCTGAGATAATGGCTCCAGCATGGCCCATACGCTTTCCAGGAGGTGCCGTACGTCCTCCAATAAAGCCGACAACAGGCTTCGTCATATTGGCTTTCACCCATTGAGCAGCTTCTTCTTCAGCAGTACCGCCGATTTCACCAATCATGATCACTGCATATGTTTCTGGATCTTCATTAAACGCCTTTAAAACATCAATGAAGTTGGTTCCGTTAACTGGGTCCCCACCAATACCAACAGCCGTTGTTTGACCAAGACCAGCTTGTGTTAATTGGTGTACAGCTTCGTATGTTAATGTTCCTGAACGAGAAACTACGCCGACATGGCCTTTAGTATGAATATAGCCAGGCATTATCCCAATTTTACATTCATCAGCGGTAATAACTCCTGGGCAGTTTGGACCGACCAAACGAGTTTTCTTGCCTTCCATGTAACGTTTTACCTTTACCATATCCAATACAGGAATATGTTCTGTAATACAAATAACCAAATCTAATTCAGCATCAACAGCTTCAATAATGGAATCAGCTGCAAATGGAGCAGGAACATAAATTACAGAAGCATTAGCACCAGTTGATTCTACAGCTTCCTTCACTGTGTTGAAAACAGGTACTCCTTCTACTTCTTGACCACCTTTACCAGGAGAGGTCCCACCAACGATTTTCGTGCCGTATTCAAGCATTTGTTTCGTATGAAAGCGGGCTGTTCCACCTGTAATCCCTTGAACAATAACTTTCGTATCTTTATTAATAAAAACGCTCACGTTAATTCCCCTTTCTATGGATCCTATTTCACCAATGAAACGATTTTTTGTGCGCCATCAGCCATAGATTCTGCTGCAACAATGTTTAGACCTGACTCAGCAAGGATCTTCTTACCTAAGTCAACATTTGTTCCTTCTAAACGAACAACAAGTGGAATGGTAAGTCCGACTTGTTTTGCTGCTTCTACTACACCCTCAGCAATGACATCACATTTCATGATTCCGCCAAAAATATTGACAAAAATCCCTTTTACGTGTGAATCAGAAAGGATTATTTTAAACGCTTCCGTTACCTTTTCAGCTGTGGCACCGCCCCCAACATCAAGGAAGTTTGCCGGATCCCCGCTGTAATGCTTAACGATATCCATTGTTGCCATCGCAAGCCCAGCACCGTTAACCATACAGCCGATGTTTCCATCTAATGTGATATAGCTTAAATCATATTTTGAGGCTTCAATTTCTTTCGGATCCTCTTCCTCTAGGTCACGATACTCTACTACATCTTTTTGACGATATAAAGCATTTGAATCAAAGTTTAACTTAGCATCCAACGCCATAACTTTACCGTCACCAGTAACTACTAATGGATTAATTTCAGCAATAGAACAGTCCTTTTCAATAAATGCTGTATAAAGACCCATCATGAATTTTACCGCTTGATTTACTAGTTCATTTGGAATATTTATGTTGAAAGCAATACGACGTGCTTGGAATGGTTGTAAGCCAATTGCCGGATCGATTACTTCTTTAAAAATCTTCTCCGGTGTTTTCGCTGCAACTTCTTCGATTTCTGTTCCACCTTCTTCTGAGGCCATTAACACGACACGAGAAGTAGCACGGTCTAAAACTAAACCAACATAATATTCTTTTTTGATGTCGCAGCCTTCTTCAATTAAAAGGCGCTTCACTTGTTTTCCTTCAGGACCTGTTTGGTGTGTAACCAATGTTTTTCCTAAAATTTCGTTAGCATATGTACGAACCTCATCTAGGTTTTTCGCAACTTTTACACCGCCGGCTTTACCCCTTCCGCCTGCATGGATTTGCGCTTTTACTACACATACTTGTGTTCCAAGAGATTTAGCAGCCTCCACAGCTTCTTCAACCGTGAATGCAACTTTTCCATTTGGAACATTAACCCCGTATTTTCTGAGGATCTCTTTTCCTTGATACTCATGGATATTCATTTCCCATCCTCCTATCGAACTCTTAAAAATTAGACTGCGCTTTCATTTTATATGTAGATACTTTTCTTGTCCACCATTATGCAAAAAAATTATATTCCTTTTAAATTTCGACTTGATTTTTAGCCTTTTTATTCGGTTTTTATAAGGTTATTATTTTTTAAAAATAATAAAAACAGACTGATACCATCTGTTCAGGCTGTCGAAAAACCCTCGGCATCCTCTTATTTTATTCAATTACTTTAACAATCAACCGCGTTAATTTGTTATAATATTATTAGTATATATCGGCTTTCAACTTGTCTGTTAATTGACGCTCCAGGCACTTCGCTTTCCGCGGGCGTGCCGGGGAACCTCCTCGTCGCTTTGCTCCTGCGGGGTCTCCCCTGCCCCGTACTCCCGCAGGAGTCTTCGTGCCTTCCGCGCCAATCAACAGAGTGTTTCAATAAGACCTTCAACTCAACTAATAAATATTAAAAAGACGTTGTGAAATCAATGTTTAATCCAAAAGAGTCTAGCCAAAGTGAATATGAATTTGTGTCTATTGATGAATTAGTTCCTGACGAACATCTCCTCCGTTTGATCGATAAATATATTGATTTTTCTTTCTTAAAAAGTTCGCCCTTTTTTTAGCGATGACAACAGTCGCCCTACTAATCCCCTTATTCTTTTTAAAATGATGTTTATTGGTTATCTTTACGGCATTCGTTCTGAGAGACTACTAGAAAGGGAAATAAAAATGAACATTGCCTACCGCTGGTTCTTAGGTTTGAAATTCCATGATCCGGTTCCCCATCACTCTACAATTAGTTGGAATCGGCAACATCGTTTTAAAGACACTGATATCTTTCAGGAAATTTTTGATGAAATTGTTCTTCAGGCAATCAATCACAAGATGGTCGGTGGTCGTGTTTTATTTACGGATTCAACTCATTTAAAAGCAAATGCAAATAAACACAAGTTTACAAAACAAGAAGTGGAAGTGGTTGCAATACTTTAGGTTGATTTACCTCCCTGTTGATTGGAGCGGAGGGCACTCGACTCCTGCGGGATAGAGAGGTCACTGGAGACCCCACAGGCGCCATAGCGCCGAGGAGGCTCCAGGACCTCCCCGCGGAAAGCGAGTGCCCGGAGCGGAAATCAACTGGCCCATTTGCATGGACAATCAATAAATTTGGTATATAGATTCTGACAAAATAAAAAATTGCCGAGAAAAATACCCTTTCTCGACAATCCGAACAGACTGATACCGTCTGATTTCCATTAAGAATTTTACTCTAATATAAATCTTTAATTGGTGCAAAACTTTTTCGATGATACGGAGTTATTCCATGCTCTTCAATGGCTTTTATATGTTCCTTCGTGCCGTATCCCATGTTTTGCTCGAAGTGATAAACAGGATAAGATGCAGATATTTCCATCATTAAACGGTCTCTTGCAACTTTTGCTACAATGGAAGCAGCTGCAATAGAAACACTTTTGGCATCCCCTTTGATAATTGATTCAGATTCATAAGGCGTTTCAAGCTTCATGGCGTCAATTAATAATAAATCAGGTTTAATATCTAGGGAGGCTATTGCTGATAGCATTGCTTTTTTTGTGGCCTCATAAATATTTATTCTGTCAATTTCTTCTGGATCTATCATAGAAATGCTAAAAGCTATTGCCTCTGATTTAATCTTTTCAGCATATTCTTCTCGTTTTTTTTCAGACAGCTTTTTTGAATCATCAATCCCGGGTAAGAAAAAATCCTCTGGCAAAATAACAGCGGAAGCAACTACCGGACCCGCAAGTGGCCCTCTGCCAACTTCGTCAATACCTGCGATCCACTGAAATCCTTGTGCTCGATATTTTCTCTCATATTGTGTCATGTCGATAAATTTAGCCTCATAGAACCTTTCCCGCTCTTTTTCTTTTTTCCATTTGGCTAATAGATTTTGAACACCTTTTCTTTCATCCTTTACAACTTCTTGCAAGAAAGGGTGGGACTCATCCGAAATTGTCGATAACTGATTTTCAATTTGTTTGATTGTTTGCTTTTTCATATCATTCACCTAAGTTTTATTTAAAGGCTATGTTAAACATGGCTGTTGATTTCCGCTCAAGAAGCGAGCATCCGCGGGCTGTCCGGGGAGCCTCCTCGCCGCTGTAGCGCCTCCGGGGTCTCCCCTGCCCCGTACTCCCGCAGGACGTTGAATCAGCATCTTTGAATCAACACCGCACGAAGGAAATGCGATAGCATTTTCGAGGATCTCGCACCTTCCGCTCCAATCAACATAGTGGCAAAATCAGCAATGTTCTTTAACATAGCCTATAGAAAAATAAAGCCCTCCAAAGGAGAGCTTACACATTATTCTCTTCAATTTGCATATCTTGCGGCCGCTCGAAGGAAAGCGGACCGAATTTTTCAAGTCTAATTTCACGGATTACCAATTCAGCTACTTTATCGTAGTCGATCAATCCACCGCCCATTAAACAGCCTCTCAGCTTTCCAATGTGGTCAAATATGGCGACAACATCATCCGGTAAATTATCGAGCTGATATCGCTCTTTAAGCCGTTCAGGATAGGCTTTTTCCAAAAACCTTAACGAATATACTGTTAAATCCTGAAGGTTTAATAGGGTATCCTTAATTGCCCCAGTGATCGCCAGCTTCATTCCCACTTCTTGGTCTTCAAACTTCGGCCAAAGAATCCCAGGGGTATCCAATAGCTCCAACTCTTTTCCTACTTTAATCCATTGCTGAGCTTTCGTCACACCAGGAGTGTTCCCTGTCTTAGCAATGTTTTTTTTCGCCAAGCGATTAATTAAAGTGGATTTACCGGCATTTGGAATCCCAACAATCATGGCACGAATCGCCCTTGGCCGGACTCCTTTTGCTCTTAGGCGATCTAATTTTTCCTTTAAAATTTCATGAGAAGCCTGAACAATTTCTTTCATTCCTTCTCCAGCCTGAGAATTAATAGCTAACGCTCTGATTCCTTTTTCTTTAAAGAAGGCAATCCATTGTTTGGTCACTTCTCTATCCGCCATATCAGCTTTGTTTAATAAAACCAGTCTTGGCTTGTGCTGAATAATTTCGTCTATCATCGGATTTCTGGAAGAGTATGGAATACGTGCATCAACTAATTCAAAGATAATATCTACAAGCTTTAATTTTTCTGTGACCTCTCTGCGAGCCTTTGCCATATGGCCTGGAAACCATTGAATCGTCAAAGTGCCACCTCCAAACTCTATTTCAATTTAACAAAATGGGCATCCTTTAACGGCCAATATACGACGGTTGCCTTACCGATGACTTTATTCATCGGAACGGCGCCGATATGTCGGCTGTCCTTACTAAAGCGGCGGTTATCACCCATAACAAACAATTCCCCTTTAGGAACTGTCTTTTGTCCCACTGCTGTTTCATCTAAGGTAAACGGATCTGTTAGCGGTCCATCTGTTACTTGTTTTTTATACTCATCTAAATATGGTTCTTTATACGCTTTACCATTGACATATAATGTATCATTTTTATACTCAATTTTATCACCTGGAAGACCAATAACCCGCTTTATGTAATCTTTGTTTTCTGGTGCATGGAAAACGATAATATCAAATCGTTGAGGCTTGCCAATTTCATAAGACAATTTATTGACAATCATTCTATCCTGATTCTTTAATGTTGGCATCATGGATAGCCCATCAACCACGATTGGAGCAAATAGGAAATAACGAATAACTGCAGCGAGGATAACGGCAATTAACAGTGCTTTCGTCCATTCCCAAAGTTCATTTTTCTTTTTTGTCATTCAAATACCCACCAATCACTAAAAAAAGTTTTATTGAGCTTATTTTACATAACTTCAACCGATTTAACACGATGGGAGATGATTTTTTAATTAAACTTTAATATTTTTAATTGTGAAAGCGTTCTTTACCAGGTACTGGAACTGGATAATTATTGATGTAAATGGTTTCTTTTCGTTTAAAAAAAGGGCTTGCAATGCAAGCCCCCTTTTGTTTATCGAATTTCTTTGATTCTTGCTTTTTTACCGCGAAGTTCACGTAAGTAGTAAAGCTTAGCACGGCGGACTTTACCGCGGCGAATTACTTCAAGCTTCGCAATTTTTGGTGTGTGTAATGGGAATGCACGCTCAACGCCAACACCGTAAGAAATCTTACGTACTGTAAAAGTTTCGCTAATTCCACCACCACGACGCTTAATCACAACACCTTCGAATAACTGAATCCGCTCACGAGTACCCTCGATAACTTTAACGTGAACACGTACTGTATCACCAGGACGGAAAGCTGGAAGATCAGAACGAAGTTGTTCTTTTGTGATTTCCTCAATTAATTTATGCATCGTTTTCAACTCCTTCCAACAGATGCTCATACAAACTATTAACTTGAAATTGCAGCGGAACATCGTTATAAGACCCTATCTGAAACAATATCAGCTTAAGTCACAAGATGTATCTTAACATAAATAGTGTACAATAAGCAATAGCTACTCGTATTCTTTTTTTACTTCTTCTAGCCATTTTTGTTGGCTTTTTGTTAATTCAATTTTCTCAAAAAGGTCAGGGCGTCTAACTAGTGTCCGCCTCAATGCTTCTTTATTCCGCCACTCTTCAATCAATTTGTGATTCCCTGATAACAGGACTTCGGGAACCTTCCAGCTACGAAAATCAGCAGGTCTAGTGTAATGAGGATGCTCAAGCAGCCCCGTACTAAAGGAATCCTTCATGTGGGACTCTTCGTTTCCTAACACCTCAGGCAAAAGGCGGACAATGCTATCAATAACCACCATAGCCCCTAGTTCACCGCCTGTTAAAACATAATCACCTATCGATATTTCATCCGTCACCACATGCTCACGAATCCGCTCATCATATCCCTCATAATGACCACATATAAAAATCAGATGATCTTCTTTTGCCAATTCCTCAGCTTTCCTTTGATCATAGCGTTCACCTTGCGGGCAAAGTAGAATGACCCTTGTTTT
Source organism: Neobacillus massiliamazoniensis (assembly GCF_001048695.1). Taxonomy (GTDB): domain Bacteria; phylum Bacillota; class Bacilli; order Bacillales; family Cytobacillaceae; genus Neobacillus; species Neobacillus massiliamazoniensis. Next base: position 386,934 of record NZ_CVRB01000001.1, read on the forward strand.
ACCAGATGTAGCTTTTGCTTTAAGATCATCCACAGCATCAAATATCGGCTGTGGCATTAATACCATTCCCGCACCGCCGCCATAGGGATAGTCATCGACAGAATTATGCTTGTTATCGGCATAGTCGCGAAAATTAATTACACCATATGACACAGCTGACTTTTCAGCGGCTTTATGCAAAATTGATTGTCCGAGTACACCTGAAAACATTTCTGGGAACAATGTAAGCACATCAATTTTCATCATGAAAGCAGCCCTTCCATCGGCTCTATGAAAACGGTTTTTTCTTTTACATCTACTTTTTTAACAACATCGTAAATATAAGGAATCAAAACCTCCTTGCCTCCCTTGCCTTTTACGACCCATACATCATTTGCTCCCGGAGTCAGAATTTCGGTAATTTTTCCGATTTCATCCCCATTCATAGTAAAAACCATGCAGCCGATTATTTCATGATAATAATATTCATCCTCATTCAATTCACCAAGCTGTGATTCGGGTACCTTCAATATCCCATCACGAAACTTTTCAACATCATTAATGTTTTCGAAGCCTTCAAATGTTAATAGTTCAAAATTTTTATGGGTTCGGTGGCTTTTAATCGTTAATTCAATAGGTGTGGTAGATTTCGGCAAAAACAAGTATAAAACGTTTCCTACTTTATATCGCGCTTCCGGGAAATCAGTTCTCGATATAACACGAACTTCTCCTTTTATTCCATGGGTATTGACAATTTTCCCGACATTAAACCATTTTTCCATTTCACTTTTCACCTTCTTATATCTTCTATAATGCCGTCCTTTATGATAATTGAGGGTTTCCCTATTTTTTCGTCCCAAAGGTCACCAACCTTTATTTCAACAAGGGCTTGGACTTCCTTTTCCTTAAGTTCACTGCCTAATGGTAGCATATGTAATTGTTCAATTTGAAACTCAAGGAGTTTTTCTTTTTCTTTGCGGGATTGGATTTCCTTTTCGAAATTTTTTTTTAGTGCTGTGGGTGAAAAGGTTTTGGACTTTTCCAATCGTTTCAGTTCAAATTGAAGCTGGCTGCACTCTTTTTGAAGCTGCTGCATTTGGGAATGATATTTTTCTAATAGTTTTTTTCTGCTATTTTCTGTTAATATCTGCTTCACCACAACATTTTGAATGATTTGCATAAGATTGCCTCCTTCTTAACTTAAAGCTTTTCTTATAACAAAAAAGGGAGGACTGTTGATCCCTCCCTTTCATCTAGATGTCTAGATTCAGCGCCCGTTTAGTGAAACTCACTAAACGGGCGCTGAAGCTTTAATTTGATGCAAAAAGCTATTCACCAATTTCTAGAAAAATCTTTTTCTGTTGTGATGATCCTGCTGCATAGACAACAGTCCTAATGGCCTTTGCAACTCGCCCTTGCTTGCCGATTACTTTTCCCATATCCGCCTTATTAACGGAAAGTTGATATGTGATGGTTGAAGTATTTTCTACAACATCGACATGAACCTCATCGGGAAAATCAACAATGGGCTTAACAATCGTTTCGATTAGTTGTTTCATTATCCGTTACGATTACTTGCTTAATTTTGCATTATGGAATTTTTCCATGATGCCTTGGCTTGAGAAAAGATTACGAACTGTATCAGATGGTTTTGCTCCGTCTTGTAACCATTTAAGAGCCAATTCTTCATTGATATCAAGCAAAGCTGGTTGTGCAACTGGATTGTATGTTCCAACGATTTCAATGTAACGTCCATCACGTGGTGAACGAGAATCTGCTACTACAATACGATAGAAAGGAGTTTTCTTAGCTCCCATACGTTTTAAACGAATTTTTACTGCCATTTTTAATAAGCACCTCCGAAATGTTTTACACAAGAAATAATATTACAGAAAAGTATTTGGTTTGTAAAGGTTTTTCTCTTTACAGAATCAAAAAAATTAAAAAGGCTTAAACGGAAACTTGAAACCGCCCTTTTTCTTTCCTTTTTGTTGCATGCCAGTCATTTGCTTCATCATTTTTTTCATATCCTCAAACTGCTTAAGTAAACGGTTTACCTCAGGAACAGTACGTCCGCTTCCTTTAGCAATCCTCCGTTTGCGATTCGAGTTCATGATTTCCGGATGAATCTTCTCTTCCTTCGTCATGGAACGAATGATGGCCTCAACGTGAGCAATTTGTTTTTCGTCGACTTGCAGATTATTCAAACCTTTGATTTTATTTGCCCCTGGCATCATTTTTAACAATTCGTCAAGCGGTCCTAATTTACGAACCTGACCAAGTTGATCTAAAAAGTCATCAAGCGTAAAGGTAGCTGTCCGCATTTTCTGCTCCAGCTCTTTTGCTTTTTCCTCATCCACATTGGCTTGGGCTTTTTCAATTAAGGTAAGCACATCACCCATGCCTAGAATCCTAGATGCCATCCTTTCAGGGTGAAAGGGCTCAATCGCATCCATTTTCTCCCCAAGACCAACGAATTTAATTGGTGTTTGAGTTACAGCACGAATGGAAAGAGCAGCACCGCCGCGGGTATCACCATCAAGCTTTGTCAATACAACACCGGTTAAACCAAGCTGTTCATTAAAGCTTTGTGCGACATTGACAGCATCCTGACCTGTCATCGCATCGACAACGAGGAAGATTTCATCAGGTTTAGTTAACTCTTTAATGTCCTTTAACTCATCCATCAATGCTTCATCGACATGAAGTCGGCCAGCGGTATCGATTAGGACATAATCTTGATGTTCTTCTTTTGCTTTGGCAATCGCCTGCTTGGCAATTTCAACCGGACTTACTTGGTCTCCAAGTGAGAAAACAGGCATATCCAATTGTTTTCCAAGTGTTTGTAGCTGCTTGATTGCAGCTGGGCGATAAATATCAGCAGCAACTAGCAATGGTTTGCGGTTATACTTCTTGCGAAGCAGATTAGCAAGCTTTCCTGTTGTAGTCGTTTTACCGGCACCCTGCAGGCCGACCATCATAATGACTGTCGGTGGACGATTCGAGACAGCAATTTTGCTTTGTTCACCGCCCATTAATGCTGTTAATTCCTCATTAACGATTTTAATAATCTGCTGTCCAGGAGTTAAACTTTTTAAAACTTCCTGTCCAACGGCGCGTTCACTGACTTTCTTTACGAAATCTTTGACAACTTTGAAGTTAACGTCTGCTTCGAGAAGAGCAAGGCGAACTTCACGCATCATTTCTTTTACATCCGTTTCAGAGACCTTTCCTTTGCCACGGATTTTTTGTATGGTACTCTGCAGTCGGTCGGCTAATCCTTCAAATGCCATTCATGCCGCCTCCAAATCTAATCTAATTTCGCAAGCTCCTCAATAGCTTCCAATATTACCTGCTTTGAACAATCTTCATTAAGTGATTTTTTTAATTGGTTTAGGAGCCTAGTTCGCTCTTGAAACTTTTGAAATAATAGCAGCTTTTCCTCATATTCCTCCAGCATTGCTTCCGTCCGCTTTATGTTATCATAAACGGCTTGGCGGCTAACCTCATACTCTTCGGCAATTTCCCCTAGAGAGTAATCGTCTAAATAATAGAGGGACATATAGCTCTGCTGCTTTGGCGTTAACAACGAAAAGTAAAAATCATAAAGATAGTTCATTCGAGTTGTCTTCTCAAGCATGCCATGAGCTCCCTTCTTGTTAAGTGAAAAGCCTTTACAAAAGTAGTTTACACAGCAGGAAACCTTATGTCAAGATAATGCCTTAACATCAATAAGTGTTTCGTATTTTGATAGGTTTCTAAATTAAAAAGGCGTTTTAAACTTGCCTGTTGATTTGCGCTCAAGAAGCGAGCATCCGCGGGCGTGCCGGGGAGCCTCCTAGGCGCTTAAGCGCCTGTGGGGTCTCCCCTGCCCCGTACTCCCGCAGGACGTTGAATCAGCATCATTGAATCTACACCGCACGAAGGAAATGCGATAGCATTTTCGAGGATCTCGCGCCTTCCGCTCCAATCAACATTGTTTCAAAAATCAACAATGACCTTTAACACAGCCATTAAAAAAGAAAAGCAGTACTTTTGAACAAATACTGCTTTTATACAACTAATTATTCTGATTTTTCCACCTGGTCTGCAAATAAACCGTAAACATATTGTTCAGCATTGAATTCTTGGAGGTCATCCATTTTTTCTCCAAGGCCGACAAACTTCACTGGGATTTTTAATTCATTACGGATTGCCAAAACAATACCACCTTTTGCTGTACCGTCTAATTTAGACAGTACGATGCCGCTGACATTTGTTACTTCCTTAAAGGTTTTTGCCTGAATCAGAGCATTTTGTCCGGTTGTTGCATCAAGAACTAGCAGAACCTCGTGCGGTGCCCCAGGCACTTCTCTCTCGATGACACGTTTTACTTTTTCCAGCTCTTTCATTAGGTTTACTTTATTTTGCAGCCTTCCTGCTGTATCACACAATAATATATCCGCTTTACGGGCTTTCGCTGCTTGTATCGCATCAAACATGACAGCTGCTGGGTCGGATCCTTCAGCCTGCTTAATGACTTCTACACCGACTCTTTCACCCCAAACCTCGAGCTGCTCGATTGCCCCGGCACGGAAGGTGTCACCGGCTGCCATCAGCACTTTTTTCCCTTCACTCTTAAACTTATGCCCAAGTTTACCAATTGTTGTCGTTTTTCCGACACCGTTAACCCCAACAAATAAAATAACCGTAAGCTCGTCCGTTTGCAAATTCAAATTTGAAGTTAGCTCTTCACCGGCATTATAAATATCCACAAGCTTCTCGGAAATTACACTTTGCACCTCTGCAGGATCCTGGATATTGCGTCGTTTTACTTCCAACTTCAGCTCATCAATAAGCTTCATTACCGTATCAAAGCCGACATCCGCTTGAATCAAGATTTCTTCAAGCTCTTCAAAAAAGTCTTCATCCACCTTCCGATAACGGGCAACAAGATTGTTTACTTTTTCTGAAAAATTGCTCCTCGTTTTCGACAGGCCATCCTTAAACTTCTCCGTCACTGAATCTGTTTGCTTCGTAATTTTTTCTTTTAATTTTTTGAAAAAGCTCATTTATTTCACTTCCTTTATTAGGACTCAACCAGTTCCTTCGTATCTTCTAATCGCACTGATACAAGTTTTGAGACACCGGATTCCTGCATCGTGACGCCATATAATACATCTGCTTCTTCCATTGTTCCTTTTCGATGGGTAATCACAATAAATTGAGTTTCTGAACTGTATCGTTTTAAATATTGGCTGAAGCGATAGACATTAGCTTCATCGAGAGCAGCTTCTACCTCATCTAAAATACAGAACGGTACCGGACGTATTTTTAAAATAGAAAAGAGCAGTGCAATCGCCGTCAATGCCCGTTCTCCCCCTGATAAAAGCGCTAAATTTTGCAGCTTTTTGCCAGGAGGCTGGGCGACAATTTCCACACCTGTTTTTAGTAAGTCCTCTGGTTCTGTCAGACGTAAATCCGCTCTGCCGCCGCCGAAAAGAGCACGAAAAACGGGTTCGAAATGGGTGCGAATTCCTTCAAAAGTTTGTTTAAAGCGTCTTTTCATTTCAACGTCCATCTCTTCAATGACTTGGAAGAGGGTATCCTTAGCCTCTTGTAAATCGGTTTTTTGTTCACTCAAAAATTCATAACGTTCGGAAACACGCTCATACTCCTCTATTGCACCAAGATTAACATTACCAAGTTCTTCAATTGCTAATTTAATCAGCTTTACTTTTTTCTTGGCTTCTTCAATCGGGATCGTTAGGGGATATTGCTCTTTTGCTGCCTCAAAGGATAACAAATATTCTTCTCTCAGGTGGGCTAAACGATTTTCTAGCTCAACATCCAAGCGGTTGATTTTCACTTCTTCATCCTTTAAAACTTCAACCATACCTTTATGAACTCGCTTTATTTCTTTTGCGTCTACTTCCATATCTTCCAGCGTTTGTGCCAGTTCTAAACGTTCTTGCCTTCTTGAGGAGATCAGTTGAATGGTTTCATCTTTATCCTGCTGCTTCCGCTTAACAGCTACTTCCAGCTGTTCCTCCCCTGAAGAACTGTTCGTCATTTCGGAGGATAATAGTTGTAGGTCCTCGTTGTAATACGCCAGCTTCCGTTCGCTCTCATTCAAATCTTCTTTTGTCTGGACTAATCGCTCTTTTGCATTAACGAATTGCTCATTTTTCGCAGCAAGTTCAACCTTTACATCATTAATTTGATTGATTAGCATTTCCTTCGAAGATAAATTATGAGTCTTTTGTTCGGTGAGGATTGCCATCTGATTCTCAAGAGTAGCGATCTTTTCTTTGTAGGAATCTAATGAAGCAAATAATTCATTTCTTCTACTGGTTAAAGCCCCTTGCTCCTCTTTAAACTGCGCATTTTCCAGATCATAAATGGCCAACCGGTCATTAATTGTTTTTTCCTCTAGCTCTGCTTCACGGAGATCGCCTTTTAATGACTGTTCATTCAATCTATGGTTCTCTCCATCTTTTCGCATTCCTTCAATCTGGAGTTCTACTTCTTGGACTTCTTTCTTTAATGTTTTAACAAGGTTTTCTAAACTAGTTGTTTTTTCATCCATGATCACTAGTTTTCCCTTTAAGTCCTCAAGTTCTGTTTTACGGGATAACAGCGATGATGTTTTTTGTTTCACTGCCCCTCCCGTCATAGAGCCGCCAGGATTAACGATATCCCCATCAACTGTAACGATACGGCAGCGGTATTGAAGAAGCTTAGCAAGTTCATTAGCGCCCTTTAGATCCTTTGCAATCACAACATTGCCAAGCAAATTGCTGATGACGTCTTCATACTTTTTTTCAAAACTTACAAGACTGCTGGCAGGGCCGATCAAGGAAGGATGATGTTGTATGGAAGAAAGCTGCGCAGCTGATAATGTTCTTCCTTTGATAACACTTAACGGCAAAAAAGTGGCCCGGCCATAGCCATTCTGTTTTAAAAATTGAATGGCTGCTCTTGCGTTTTGCTCATGATCTACAACAATGTGCTGAAGCGCCCCACCAAGCGCGGTTTCAAATGCGAGATCGTACTCTTTCGGGACTGACACCAGTTCAGCAACGGCCCCTTCGATTCCATTAAGATTTTTTCCCCGAGCCTTTAATACTTCTTTGACACCTTGAAAAAAGCCAGAAAACTCTTCTTCCATTTCTTCTAACATTTCTTTTCTTGACTTTGCTTTTTGTAAAATTTGATATGCATCATATAAAGTCTTTTCTTGCTTTTGATAATTCGTTTTGACCGTCTCTCGCTTACGTTCTTCATTGCGATAAACGGCAACCTGATCCGCTAGTTTCCTTTGAATATCCTCTAACGCTGAAAGAACCTCAATCTTTTTAGTTTGGGCAATTTGGCGCTCTTTTAGGAATTTATCATTTTCTGCATCAAGGCGATTGCTCTTTTTTTCGTGCACTTCAAACTGCTGATCAATATACTTAATTTCGTTTTTCGCACTCGTTTGTTCGTTTAAAAGATCAAAATATTCACTTTTTAATGCTTCTATTTTTTCGTCAATATTTTCTGCGAATAGCAGCATTTTTTCCTGCTTTTCTTTTAAAACCCTTTGTAGTTCCTTTGATTGTACGTTAAGAACCCTAACAGCTTCTTCCTGTACTCCACTATTCTTTTTTAAAAGACTTATTTTTTCGGTTATTTCCTGGATATTTTTCTCAAGCTGTTCTTTATTTTGTGAGGCATTTTTCTTCCGTTCTTTCAATACCTCTTTTCTTCCTTCTAATTTTTCAAGCTCTTCAGTGGCATGGAGTAAAACATTCTGCAAGCTTGAGATTGACTCATCTAATGCAGTCAGGTGATCCCTTGTTTCTTCCATTTTTGCTTCCTTTTTCTGCATCTCTGCAGAAAGCTTTAATTCCTCTTGTTGATGTTCTAGAAGCTGTTTGGAAAACCGTTCCCATTTATGATGAAGGTCTTCAATTTCATATACCGTTAGCGAAACTTCAATTTTTTCTAGTTCATCTTTTTTCTCTAAGTAGTCCTTAGCGATGGAAGCTTGAATTTTTAATGGCTCCACTTGGCTTTCTAATTCATGAATAATATCATTGACACGATTTAAGTTATCCTGAGTCTCCGTAAGCTTTCCTTCTGCTTGCCTCTTACGGTTTTTATACTTCAATACCCCTGCGGCTTCCTCAAAAATCGTCCTTCGATCTTCTGCTTTACTATTTAATATTTCTTCCACTTTTCCTTGGCTAATAATCGAAAAAGCTTCTTTACCAAGACCGGAATCCATAAATAAATCAACGATATCTTTAAGTCGGCAGGGCTGTTTATTGATGAAAAAATCACTATCACCCGATCGAGAAACCCTCCGAGTTACACTTACCTCGTTATAATCAATCGCAAGTCCCTGTTCTTCATTATCCAAGGTCAAGGAAACTTCAGCAAAATTAAGAGCTTTTCTTGTATCGCTCCCGGCAAAAATAATATCTTCCATTTTGGAGCCTCTTAACGATTTAGCTGATTGTTCTCCTAATACCCAGCGAATGGCATCAGTGATATTGCTTTTTCCACTTCCATTTGGGCCGACAACAGCCGTAACTCCTGGAACAAAATCCACTCCGATACGATCGGCGAAGGATTTAAAACCAATGATATCTAACCGTTTTAAATACATTCCATTATCCTCCCTTGCCGGCGGCCGTTTATGTCTTTACAGAGTTGTTTTTTCTTTTAATACCGCAAGCGCCATTTGGGCGGCATGTTGTTCTGCTTCTTTTTTGGATTTTCCGGTCCCGATCCCTAACTCATTACCATTCAAGGAAACTCTAGAGACAAATTCCTTATTGTGAGCTGGTCCTTTTTCTTGAAGGACACGGTATTCAATTACACCTGTACCATTACGCTGAATTAATTCTTGCAATTGGCTTTTAAAATCCATCACATGAGAAAAAGCACCTGCGTTTATTTTTGGAAAAACCACTTTTTCAAGAAGACCAATAACAACTTCAATTCCTTTATCCAAAAATAATGCACCGATGAAGGCCTCAAAAACGTCAGCTAGTAGTGCCGGACGTTCTCTTCCACCGGTCATTTCCTCTCCCTTCCCTAACAAAATTAAACTCCCAAAGGAAAGCTCATTTGCTAGGGTAACGAGTGAAGGCTCACAGACAATGGCTGCTCTGAGTTTCGTAAGTTCTCCTTCGCTCATCAATGGATATTTTTTAAAAAGGAATTGAGATACAGTCAACTCGAGTACAGCATCTCCTAAAAATTCTAGCCGTTCATTATCTTCAGACGGCTTTCTGCGATGCTCATTCACATAGGATGAATGAGTGAAAGCTTGCTTTAATAATCTTTCATCTTCGAACGAAATTCCAATATTTTCTTGAAAATCCTTAAATTGATTTTCTTTTGCGCGAACATTCTTTTCTTTTCCATTTTTGCGCATGAAAGTCTCCACCTTGCATTAAATTTACACATTTCTTTGAGATCTGTTTAGATAATATCATTCAAAATGCTAAGAGGCGTCTCTCCTCTTCATGCCTCATGTTCTATAGTACAGAAGAAAGCTCCGTTTGAAAACGGAGCTTCCAAGAAATCCAACGATTATCTTTTGCTATTTATGTAGTTAACAGCATCACCAACCGAGCCGATTTTTTCAGCATCATCGTCAGAAATTTCCATATCGAACTCATCTTCTAATTCCATTACTAGTTCAACTACGTCAAGGGAATCAGCGCCAAGATCATCCTTAAAAGAAGCCTCAAGCGTAACTTGCGACTCGTCTACTCCTAAACGGTCAACGATGATCTTTGTAACACGTTCTAATACATCTGCCATGCTTGTTCACCTCCCCTCAAGCTATTATAGTGTATTACATCCAAATAAGAAATGAAAGAAAAAATTTTTGTCAGTACCTTGTTAAGACACTTCCGCTTTTTTTGTCTAGCTCCAGGCGCCATAGGCTCGGTGTCACAAGGCGCTTCCGCTTTTCATTTGTCCAGCTCCAGCGCCTAGCCCCTCGGGGTCATAAGCCACTTCCAAAACGAAGGCAAAAAGCGCCTTCTTTTTGGAAGCGTCTTATGCCTGTCGGGGCTGATCAAGGCGCTTCCGCTTTTCTTTTTTACATTACCATGCCGCCGTCAATATGGAGCGTCTGACCAGTCATATATGCAGAGTCATCAGATGCTAGAAATGCAGTTACTTTTGCAATATCTTTAGGCTCTCCTAATCGGGCCAAAGGAATCTGTTTTAACATCTCTGCTTTTATTTCCTCAGTTAACTTATCTGTCATATCGGTTGTAATGAAGCCTGGAGCAATTGCATTTACCGTAATATTACGAGAAGCAAGTTCCTTGGCTGTTGTTTTCGTCAATCCGATGACACCCGCTTTTGCTGCGACATAATTAGCCTGCCCCGGATTTCCACTTACACCGACAATTGAAGCAATATTAATAATCCTTCCATAGCGCTGCTTCATCATCTGTCTAGTTACCGCTTTCGTACAAAGGAATACGCCCTTAAGATTAATATTAATGACTTCGTCCCATTCTTCCTCTTTCATTCTCATTAATAGGTTATCCCTTGTAATACCAGCGTTATTAACAAGGATATCCAGCTTACCAAAACGATCAACGGCAGCCTTAATCATTTCTGCTACTTGGTCAGAATCTGAAACATCACATTTCACCGTAAAGGCATCCCGGCCAAGGGCTTTTATTTCATCCACAACCTCATTTGCTTTTGCTTCACTACCGGCAAAATTAACAGCTACGTTTGCTCCCTGTCTAGCTAGTTCAAGGGCGATTTCTCTGCCAATTCCTCTTGAAGCACCAGTAACCAGAGCGGCTTTTCCTTCTAAATTCATAATTTTTCCTCCTTTAAGGCATTAATCACTGTTTGACAGCTTTCCTCATCCGAAACGGAATACACTTTCACTGAGCGATCAATTTTTTTAATTAAACCAGAAAGTACTTTTCCAGGTCCAATTTCAATAAAGGTATCCACGCCCAAATCAATCATTTTTTGGACTGAATCCTCCCATAATACAGGGCTATAGAGTTGTTCGATTAGTTTTTCTTTAATTTCAACTGCCAAACTCATAACATCTGCAGATACATTGGCGATAACTGGAATGGCTGCATCTTTCATGTCGAGTCCATCTAACACGGCTCGTAATTCAGTTGAAGCTGGTTTCATTAATGATGAATGAAATGGACCACTAACTACTAAAGGAATGACGCGTTTTGCACCACTTTCTTTGGCCTTTTCTCCTGCCAATTCAACTCCTTTTCTTGAGCCTGAAATCACGATTTGCCCAGGGCAGTTTAAATTTGCCAGAGATACAGGAAAGCCTGATTCATCGACCGATTGTGTTGCCTCAGATAGGCTTTTTCGGTCAAGCCCTAAAACAGCCGCCATTGTCCCTTCACCATTTGGAACAGCCTTCTCCATAAACTCTCCTCTTTTGCGGACAGCATAAACACCTTCTTCAAAGGTTAATGCACGTGCTGCGACTAGAGCGGTATATTCCCCTAAACTATGACCTGCAACATAATCGGCTTTAATTCCTGACCTTTGAAAATAGTCTAAAATGGCAATGCTAGTCGTTAGCAAGGCTGGTTGGGCATTAACCGTTTTCGTTAACTCTTCTTGAGGCCCTTCAAAAATAAGTTCACTTAATTGATATTTCAAGGTTTGGTCTGCTTTGCTGAAATAATCCATAACCTCAGGATGCTGATCTGCCAACACTTTTCCCATTCCCGTAACCTGTGAACCTTGCCCTGGAAAAACAAATGCTACCTTACTCATTTCAACTCTCCTTCTTTAGCTCTCAATTTTAGAATTACTTGACTCTTCGACCGTTTTTTGGATTTGTCCGACTACACCTTTTTCAACCATGTCTTTTGTTTGCCTAATGGCACTAAAAATAGCCCGGCTATTCGATGAGCCATGTGCTTTGATGACAGGGGACTTTAACCCAAATAAAGCAGCCCCACCATATTCTGAATAATCCAATGTATTTTTCAAGCTCATTAAATTCGGTTTTAAAACAGCAGCGGCCAATTTACTTTTTAAACTGCTCATTAATGTAGTCTTTAACATTTTAAACATGGAAAGTGCAGTTCCCTCAATCGTTTTTAATACCATGTTTCCGGTAAACCCATCGGTCACGACCACATCTGCGACTCCTTCAAGTAAGTCACGAGCTTCCACATTTCCGATGAAATTTAAATCGGCATTTTTTAGAAGGTCAAAGGAATGCTTTGTTAATTCATTTCCTTTCTTCTCTTCCGTTCCGATGTTTAGTAGTCCAACTCGAGGTCTTGTTACCCCTCTTACTTTTTCGCTGTAGATAGAACCCATAATGGCATATTGAAGTAAATGCTCTGGTTTAGCATCGGCGTTAGCTCCCACATCAAGCAGAAGAAAGCCTTCCCCTCCTAATGTTGGCAGAGTAGGAGCTAAAGCAGGACGATCAATCCCTTCAATTCTTCCTACAACAAAAAGTCCAGCAGCCATTAATGCACCAGTATTCCCTGCAGAAATACAAGCATCAACAGACCCGTCAGCTGCTTGCTGTGCGGCAAGAACCATCGAGGCATTTTTTTTACGGCGGACTGCTCTTACTGGTTCATCTGTTCCAAGAATGACTTCCGTCGTATGTAGAATAGTGATTCGTTCATCAGAAGTTAAATATTCTTTTATTTGCTTTTCATCCCCGACAAGGGTTATATGTAGGTTGGAAAATTCTTGGACTGCTTTCATGGCACCAAGTACTATTTCCTTTGGTGCGTTGTCACCGCCCATTGCATCTATTGCAATTTTCATTTCGGATCATCCTTTATTGATTTTTCGAACGATACATTTCAAATTCTCCGGTAAAAACTAGTTCATTGTTGACTGAGCTGTTAACTTCAACAAAGGTTCGTCCGTGTTCCTTATCAATTTTCAAAACTCTTGCTTTCGCTATTACCCGTTCATTTTGTTTAACAGAACGCTTAAATTGGATATTGGCCTTTGCAGTTAATGCTAATTCATCATTAATAACAGCTACAGCAAGAGAGTTCGCCTGTGCAAAAACATGATGCCCCCGAGCAATTTTGTTTCTTTTGAAAACATGCTCTTCCTTTACGTCAAAAATGGAAATCGCACTTTGATCAAGTTCAATATCAATGATTTCACCAATCACTTCTTCAAGCGGCAAGGAACGAACTTCATCTTCATATCGCTTCTCGGCAACATTTTTAATTCGTTCACGCAATTCAGGAATCGACAATTCTAACCGGTCTAGCCGAATGGTTTGAACACTTACTTGAAATTTTTCTGCTAGCTCTTCATCCGTAATAAAGGGATTTTCTTTAATTGTTGTTGATAACAATTGTTGGCGTTCTTTTTTGGTTCTTCTCATTTTATTCACACCATCCGAGCTCTTATGACTAGGTACTAATAGTAGTATAAAATTAGAAAAAGCAGATTGCAAGAATTATTCTTTACAACCTGCTTTTTCTAATTTTTTTGAAAGTTGACTGGAGAAGCTCGAGCTTACCAACTAATCCCAAAATTGTAGATTGTAGGCCGAATTTCGTAGATACCTCTCCGAATTTGTAGATAGTCCTAAAAATTTGCACCTTAAAGAAATTGAACTATTTTAATCCAATTTTTCACCCTCAAGAACTCCTGTTTCTTCAAGCTGTCGTTTTAAGTATTCATATTCTGGAGAAGTCCAAAAGGCTTTTGATTGAATAAGTCTAGCAGCATCGTTTCTTGCTACTTCTAAAGTACGATAGTCATGAACCATGTCCGCTACCCGAAATTCCGGAATACCGCTTTGTTTTTTTCCAAAAAAGTCACCTGGTCCTCTAAGTTCTAAATCCTTTTCACTTAAAACAAAACCATCATTTGTTTCCGTCATAATTCTCATTCTTTCTTGTCCTACTTCAGACTTTGGCGCAGCGAGCAAAATACAATATGACTGATCACTTCCCCTGCCGACCCGTCCACGCAGCTGGTGAAGCTGTGACAAGCCAAACCTTTCGGCATCATAAATGACCATGATGGTTGCATTAGGGACATTCACACCGACCTCTACGACTGTGGTTGAAACCAGAACTTGAATATCATTCACGCTAAATGCTTTCATCACCGCGTCCTTTTCATCTGAGCTTAAACGGCCATGCATCAATCCGACTTTAAAGCGATTTTGAAAATAATGCGATAGAGTAGTATGCACATCAATTGCATTTTGAACATCAAGCTTATCCGATTCCTCTATTAACGGGCAAATGACATATGCCTGATGGCTTTTGGCCAATTCTTTTTCCACAAATGAAAGAACACGGTCAAGCATTTCCGGTTTCGCCCAATACGTTTCAATCGATTTTCTCCCTGCTGGCATTTCATCAATTATCGAAACATCCATTTCGCCAAAAACCGTAATAGCAAGCGTTCTTGGAATTGGTGTTGCCGTCATAAACAAAACGTCCGGATTCTCACCTTTTTCTCGTAATACTCTTCGCTGCTCAACACCAAAGCGATGCTGTTCATCGGTAATCACAAAGCCTAATTTTTGAAATGAAACCTCATCCTGGATCAGGGCGTGTGTTCCTATTAATATATCAATCTCTCCATTGCTCAGGTCTGCTAGGATTTCTCTCCTTCTTTTCCCTTTGACAGCGCTTGTTAACAGCTCACAGCGGACCTGAAAGGGAGCGAGTAGGTCGTTGAGTGATTGTGCATGCTGTTCAGCGAGAATTTCAGTTGGAACCATTAGCGCCCCTTGAAAACCGGCGGTTACGCTAGCGTATAAACCAATTGCGGCAACCACTGTCTTACCGGAGCCTACATCACCTTGCAGTAGACGATTCATTCGTGTTGATGCTTTTAGATCAGTCATGATCTCGTTCACGACTCGTTTTTGCGCAGTTGTTAACGGGAAGGGGAGACACTTAATAAATTCCTTTACTTTTGATAAATTATAATCCTGGCTGATTCCCGGGTTGTGCTCGCGTTCAAATTTTCGTAACGCCTGCATTTTCAATTGAAACAATAGAAACTCTTCATAAACAAAGCGTCGTCTAGCATGCTTTACATCTTCAGCGTTTTTCGGAAAATGCATTACCTGTAACGCATCTTTACGATTTAATAACTTATATGTTTGTAAAAGAGATATTGGCATGTTTTCTTCAATGGATTGGCCATATTGTTGAAACGCCAGGTATATAAATTTTCGCATTCCTTTATTTGTGATTTTTCCTCTTAGTGAATAGACCGGTTCAAAGTCCTTTATTTTACCATTAGGGCCTGATTGCATTTCACTTGCAGTAATCGTCTGTCGATGGGCATCCCATTTCCCGGTTACTGTTATCGTTTCATTGACAATTAATTTATTTTTTAAATATGGCTGATTAAAAAAGACGACTTTAATTAAATAGCGACCGACGAAAAGACGAATCATGAGCTTTGATTTCTTGCGTCCATAAAAACTTAGAGAAGGCTCACTATGAACCTTCCCTTCCACCGTCACTTTCTCATCATGCTGTACCTCTGCAAGATCTCGCAAAGAATAATCATCATATCGATACGGAAAATATTCTAATAAATCATTAATTGAAAAGATTTTCATTTCCGCTAGGTTTTGAGCCGTTTCTTCTCCGATCCCTTTTAAAGCCATAACGGATTGGTTAAGATTTGGATTCACTATTTCTTGAGCGGTATACCGAAGATTTTCGCCTCATACTCACGACCTGTCGGTGTAGCCGCCAACCCTCCCTGTGCTGTTTCTTTTAAAGCTGTAGGCATTGCTTGACCGATTTTAAACATTGCCTCAATTACTTCATCACATGGTATACGACTTGTTACCCCTGCTAAGGCCATATCTGCCGCAACCATTGCATTCGCGGCACCCATTGCATTTCTCTTTACACAAGGGACTTCTACAAGTCCGGCAACTGGATCACAGACTAGCCCAAGCATATTTTTTAACGTAATGGCCATTGCCTCGGCACATTGTTCAGGTGTTCCTCCAGCCATTTCCACGATTGCCGCTGCCGCCATTCCCGCAGCGGATCCAACCTCAGCTTGGCAGCCCCCGGCAGCCCCTGAAATGGAGGCATTATTTGCCACTACAAATCCAAATGCTCCGGCAGTAAACAGGAAAGAAACCATTTTCTCCCTTGACGGATTAAGCTTATTTTTTAGAGCGAATAATGTTCCGGGAACTACGCCCGCAGAACCTGCTGTAGGGGTGGCACAAATAGTTCCCATAGCTGCGTTTACTTCATTTGTCGCAACTGCTTTGCTTACAGCATCAAGGATCGTTTCTCCGGTTAAAAACTCTCCTTTTTCAATATAGTTTTGCAGGAGGACAGCGTCTCCTCCTGTCAATCCAGAATGAGATTTAACCCCCTTAATCCCACGTTCGACTGCCTCTTCCATAACTGTAAGATTACGGTCCATGAAAGCAATAATTTCTTCGCGGGAACGACCGGTTACATTCATTTCTTGTTCTATCATAATTTCGGAAATTTTTTTATTTTGACTGTTGGCGAGTTCAATTAACTCAGCTACGTTGCGAAACACGGTTTTCCTCCTCATTGTTTACATAATTTATCAGAACTGTGAGAACTGCCTAGCTCCATAAGTGTAAGTTTCAGAAGCGATCACTCGCTTTTCTTATTAATCCACTATCTTCGTTACTTTTAGTATATTCGGAAGATGCTCAAGCGCCTTTATTATGCTGTCATCGATATTTTGGTCGACCTCTATCGTCATAAGAGCGAGCTTTCCTATTTCCTTTCGGGAAACCTCCATGTGACCAATATTAATTTCGTGTTGAGCAAGAATATTAGCAACACTTGCGATTGCACCAAAACGATCATTATGCATGACTAAAATTGCAGGATGGTTCCCTGATAGTTTTAGTTCAAAACCGTTTAACTCAGTTATTTCAATTTTACCGCCGCCAATGGAGATGCCGACTAGTTCAAGCTCACCATTATGGTCCCCAATCATAATTCTAGCTGTATTCGGGTGATCGGTGATGGCATCCTCTTCAATAAAACGAATCTTAATGCCACGTTCCTCAGCAAGATCAAGCGCATTTATAATTCTAGTGTCATCGGTTTCAAAATCTAATATACCACCAACGATGGCAACATCTGTCCCGTGTCCCTTATAGGTTTGGGCAAAAGAGCCGTATAAAGAGATGTTGGCCCATTTTGGTTCCCTACCAAACAAACTTCTTGCTACTTTTCCAATCCTTAGAGCGCCAGCGGTATGAGAGCTGGATGGTCCAATCATTACTGGACCGATTATATCAAACACGCTTCTATACTTCACAAGTCTTCTCTCCCTTTCTAATGATAATAAAAAAAAGAAGGGTCTTACCCTTCTATTTTATCTATTCCTTATTCAATTGCAAAGATAAAAGAATATAATGGCTGCTGTCCATTATGTATTTCAA
Organism: Neobacillus massiliamazoniensis; assembly: GCF_001048695.1. Classification (GTDB taxonomy): domain Bacteria; phylum Bacillota; class Bacilli; order Bacillales; family Cytobacillaceae; genus Neobacillus; species Neobacillus massiliamazoniensis. Next base: position 404,338 of record NZ_CVRB01000001.1, read on the forward strand.
CTTCAACATCAGTAAAGTTTTCTTCAACAAATTGAGCAACTGTCTTTACTTCTTCATCTGAAACGTCCTCGCCATAAAGGATTGTTAAAATTTCAGAATCCTCATCGAGCATTTTTAAAAGTAAATCTTTTGCAGCTTTTATCATATCTTTATCTTTAATAACAATTTTCCCTTCGGCAATCCCCATGAAATCATCTTTCTCGATTTCCAAACCATCAATTTGGGTGTCACGAACCGCAAAGGTGATTTGCCCTGTTTTCACATTGTTTAATGCTTCGATCATGGCAGTTTTATTCGCTTGAACATCTCCAGCCGGATTAAATGCCAATAGTGCAGATAAACCTTGCGGAACCGTTTTAGAGGGGATAACATAAATTTCCTCATCTTCCGTTACTTCCGCTGCTTGGTTTGCTGCCATAATAATGTTTTTGTTATTTGGCAAAATAAATACCTTTTTGGCATTTACTTCTTTGACTGCTTTAATGATATCCTCTGTGCTCGGATTCATTGTCTGCCCGCCTTCAATGACTGCTTGCGCCCCGATACTTTTAAATAAATTAGCAATTCCTGGTCCCATTGACACAGTGACAATTCCATATTCCTGCTTTTCATTAGGACGTTCCTTCAAATCGGTAACTAATGGCGTCTTTGTTTCTCCGACAATATTTGAATGCTGCTGGCGCATGTTTTCAATTTTCATATTGATTAAGCTGCCATACCGCTGGCCATATGTTAAGACATTGCCAGGCTGTTCTGAGTGAATATGAACCTTAACCACATCTTCATCCGCAATCACAAGTAGAGAATCTCCAAATCCACTTAGGTCATTCCGGAATACTTCCTCTTTAAAGGGATGCTTGGCAATTTTATCTTGTTCAAACTTCACCATAAATTCCGTGCAATATCCAAATACAATATCTTCAGTATGGATATGGCCCTGGACATTTTTATGATGCTCTGCACTTACTAATTCATCCATTGTAGGAAGGTAAGCAGGTGAATCAGGTAGCTTTTCACCTTTTAATTCAGCTAAGAAGCCCTCATAAACAAATACAAGACCTTGTCCACCGCTATCCACAACGCCTACCTCTTTTAAAACAGGCAGTAAGTCAGGTGTCCTCTTTAAGGAGGCTTTCGCTTCCTTTACTATTTCTTCCATAATTTCAATAAGATCATCTGATTGTTGGGCCGTTTGAACACCTTTTTTGGATGCATCCTTCGCAACAGTTAAAATGGTGCCTTCCACAGGTTTCATTACAGCTTTATAAGCGGTTTCAACTCCAAATTCAAATGCTGAAGCGAAATCCTTCGCATTAATGGAAGCCTTATTTTCTATCGATTTAGCAAAGCCGCGGAACAACTGGGAAAGAATGACACCTGAATTTCCGCGCGCCCCCATAAGTAAACCTTTTGATAAGGCCACTCCAACTTTACCGATATGTTCGTTAATATTATTTTTTACTTCCTTTGCCCCGGAAGTCATGGATAAATTCATATTTGTTCCGGTATCACCATCCGGTACAGGAAAAACGTTTAACGCATCCACCAATTTGGCATTTGCAGATAAATGATTCGCCCCCTGAATCACCATATCTGCAAAACGTTTTCCATCTAATGCTCTAATTGACACGAGCCTTCCTCCTTACTACGGGTTCGTCACACGAACACCTTGAACGTAAATATTTACTGAGTCAACGGCAAGTCCAACAGTCTTATCGAGTGTGTATTTTACCTTTGATTGCACATTGTGAGCAACCTCGGAAATTTTCGTTCCATAGCTGACGATTATATACATATCAATATGTATTGCTTCATTTTCTTGGCGGACAATGACTCCGCGGGTGAAATTTTCCCGACGTAAAATTTCTGTTAGACCGTCTTTTATTTGATTTTTAGAAGCCATACCGACAATTCCATAACAATCGATTGCTGCTCCTCCAGCGATGGTAGCGATTACTTCGTTCGAAATATCAATTTGTCCGTACTTTGTTTTTAATTCAATGGACATGAATCGTTCCCCCTTTGGAATATGCTCCTTGACTACAGTCATTTTACTATAGTCTTGACAAATAAGAAAGTCATACTTGTTTGTATACTATTTGAACACCATTAACTGATGTCAAGGTATTTTTCTTGAAAGCTTTTATTCCACCTATTGCATTCCATTAACTTGTATGATAAATTATTAAGGTATCTTTAAGCAGAAATATGGCCATGCCATTTTTCTTTACAGATGTACCATCTGAATTTAATGAAAAATGCAGCATAAAGCTTTTGGTAGTTAAGGAGGGAAATCAATATGCCACGTAAATGTGTTATAACTGGTAAAAAAACGACAACTGGTAATTCACGTTCTCGCTCTATGATCGCAAGCAAGCGTACATGGGGTGCAAACCTTCAAAAAGTACGTATTCTTGTAGATGGTAAACCTAAACGTGTTTGGGTTTCTGCAAGAGCGTTAAGATCTGGTAAAGTAGAACGCGTTTAAATGACTCGAGCACTCAAAATTGGGTGCTCTTTTCTTTTTTTTGGCTGTGTTAAACTTGCCAGTTGATTTGCAGCATCCGCGGGCGTTCCGGGGAGCCTCCTCGGCACTTAAGCGCCTGTGGGGTTTCCCCTGCCCCGTACTCCCGCAGGACGTTGAATCAGCATCTTTGAATCTACACCGCACGAAGGAAATGCGATAGCATTTTCGAGAATCTCGCGCCTTCCGCTCCAATTAACATAGTTTCAAAAATCAACAATGACCTTTAACACAGGCTTTTTTTGAGGATGTTTACTTTTCATTTATTCTTATTCTTTCCCAATTATACGAAAATAAAAAGCACCCTCATTTCGGGTGCCATTAAATGAACATTTACATTATGTTGGGGCTAATATTTATTCGCCCTTCTTAAAAACCCCTATCATCGCTCGGACAAGACCACCTAAAAATCTCGGCAGTTTAATTGTATAGAATTTCATAATGCCCCTCCTCACCGTCTTTCACACATATCCACTTTTTTGTTTTCCCATACCATCATATTCAAACGAACAAAATCAGTTAATGATAAAACTTATTAATCGCGACTTCTTATCACTAATAATATGCCTTCGGAAAATGAAAAAGTACCATAATCACTTATAAGTTCATTACTAATACATAATGTGGAACCAATGGAAATATGACGATTTTTTAATGGATATTTAAATCCTTCGAGTGTGAGATCCGGGACTTCCTTAATAATCGGTATAAACGATATATATTTTTGGTTTTTCATTTTTGTTATTTTATGTTTTCCAGGAGCCTTTAAATAAAGCAGGTTAGAGCGGTCGATCAGACTGATATCGATAGGGAATTTTTTCAAAAGTTGAGGAATCAATAATTGAACATTGGCAAGAAAATGATCCAGTCTTCCTCCTGACGCACCGAATAAGCGGATGGCTTCAGGTTTTTGTTCCGTTGCCCAATTTAAGGCTAATTCCATGTCAGTTTCATTCTTTTCAGGCTGATACCGTTTCAGCTCTTTAACTTGACTTTCAATAAATTTTAATTCTTCTATTGTTACGGAATCAAAGTCTCCAAAGGCAATCGTTGGTTTAATACCTCTTTTTAATAAATTGAAAACACCTCTATCTACGCCTACCCAGCTAGCTTGATCTTCATTGTAATCGTTTAAATTCGGCAGCAGATCCTCTGGTCCTCCTGCAACAATATTGATGATCATAAAATACTCCTTTCTTTATAGGAAAGAGGGTGTCCTAAAAGTATAAACTTTAAGGGCACCCTCTTTTTATTAATGGTCTGTTAAACTTGGCTGTTGATTTCCGCTCTAGTGGCGGTACGGGGAGCCTCCTCGGCGCTATTGCGCCTGCGGGGTCTCCCCTGCCCCGTACTCCCGCAGGACATTGAATTACATCCTTGAATCCGCCCACGCACGAAGGAAATGCGATAGCATTTTCGAGGAGTCGAACGCCTTCCGCTCCAATCAACATAGCGGAAAATTTATCATGACCTTTGCACATATAGTGGTGCCTGACACCTTTTGGGACAACCTCTTATCTCTATCCTCTGATTAACGAAATGGCTTTTGCATAATCCTCTTGGTTATAAATGGCAGAACCTGCCACTAAAACGGTCGCACCTGCTTCTATGCAATGCTTAGCTGTTTCCGGATTGACGCCGCCATCGATTTCTATTTCAATGTCTAACCCTTTATTCTCAGCCATTTCCTTTACCGCTTTTATTTTTGGCAGTGCCTCTGGAATGAATTTTTGACCTCCAAAACCAGGATTTACTGACATTAATAAAACCATTTCTACATCAGCAATAATATGCTGGATTGTATCAACTGGAGTAGCAGGATTTAACACCACTCCTGCTTTCACTCCAAATGATTTAATAAGTTGAATGGTCCGGTGAAGATGACGGCATGCTTCAACGTGCACGGTTATAATATCAGCGCCTGCTTTTGCGAATGCTTCAATATAATGGTCTGGATTCTCAATCATCAGATGCACATCAAGAGGCAATTTGGTGATCGGACGAATTGCTTCAACAATAAGTGGACCTATCGTAATATTCGGTACAAAATGACCGTCCATTACATCGACATGTATATAATCCGCGCCTCCTTTTTCTACTTCTACAATCTCACTCCCCAATTTTGCGAAATCGGCTGAAAGTATGGAAGGTGCAATTTTTACCATATTTAATACCTCGGCTTTCTATCCTTAATTTCCTGTAAAAAATCTAAATAATGTTCATATCGGTACTTTGGAATTTCCCCGGCCTCTAAAGCTGCTTTAACACCACATTTTGGCTCACTTAGGTGCAGGCAGCCGCGAAATTTACAGTTTTCACTAGCTTTCGTCATTTCCGGAAAACAAAATGTTAAATCTTCCGCTTCTAAATTAGTAAATTCCAATGAACTAAAGCCAGGAGTATCGGCAACAAGACCGTTTCCGATACTAATTAATTCAACATGACGAGTCGTATGCTTCCCTCTCCCTAAATGCGTGGAAATGCCACTTGTTTTCAATTCTAAATCAGGGCGAATTGCATTCAATAGAGAGGACTTTCCTACACCCGATTGCCCTGCGAAGACAGATATTCTATTTTCTATATGCGGGTACAGTTGTTCGATTCCTGTAGCCGTTTCTGATGAGGTTAACACGACCTCATAACCTGCTTTTCGATACTGCTCACTGTACTCTGAAATCGCAACCAATTGGTCATGATTGGTTAAATCGATTTTCGTAATACAAATAAGGGGCTTAATATGATTGAATTCTATCAATACAAGAAAACGATCTAATAGCAATGTACTGAAATCAGGTTCAACTGCTGAAAAAACTAGGATGGCTTGGTCAACATTAGCTATAGGCGGACGGACCAGTTCATTTTTGCGTTCCTTTATTTCTAATATATACCCTTCTAAGTCATTTTCAGCCTGGAAAACCACCTCATCGCCAACAAGCGGAGTTATTTTATTTTTTCGAAAAATCCCTCTACCACGACACTGAATTGTCTCTCCGTTATGAAGCACATAATAAAATCCACTTAATGCTTTTATTATTTTTCCTTCAGGCATAGCTTCACTCCTTACATTAAAGCATAAAAAATCGATTGAACTGATCTTTTTCTTTGGCTGTGCATAAACTTGGCTGTTGATTAGAGCTCCAGGCGCTTCGCTTTCCGCGGGCGTTCCGGGGAGCCTCCTCGGCGCTTAGCGCCTGTGGGGTCTCCCCGCCCTGTACTCCCGCAGGACGTTGAATCAGCATCTTTGAATCAACACCGCACGAAGGAAATGCGATAGCATTTTCGAGGATCTCGCGCCTTCCGCTCCAATCAAGATAGTTTCAAAAATCAACAATGCCCTTTTACACAGCCTATTCTTTTAACTGTCAGAATAATTCTTTGTTTCATCCATTACAACCTTTTGGTCCACTTGAACTCTGTAACCAGCTTTTTTACCATATGGAATCAAAAGCTTGATTTGATATTTTTTATTATCAGTTATATAAAAAGTATCCGCAGGGTTTGTCATGGTATGATTCATATCATCAATGTAAATTTGCACCAATTGTTTATGGTCTGGATTCGCTGCTGCTGCTGTTGGATCGTAAGGTATCGTTATATCCTGGATCACTTCTTTAGGTGGAAAATCCTGCTTTCCTTTAGAAATGATGACAGAAATCTGATCTCCCTTTTTCATTTCAGTTCCTGCAGCTGGAGTTTGGGAAATGACATTACCTGTTGGAATTGTATCACTATATTGCTGTTGTGAAGTATCTAAAGTGAGACCAACAGAAGCTACATAATCCTGAGCACTTTTCACACTATATTGTGTGAGATCCTTTAGAACAATTTTTGTAGGGCCTTTACTCACTTTAAACTCTAATACTGTATCCTCCGGAACGATTTTTTGACCACCAGCTGGATTTTGGCTGATAATCGTTCCAGGGTCACTATCATCATTTACTTCTTCCTTCTTTATGTCTTTAAAATTTTGATTGACCAATAAGGGAAATACATCATCATATAGGCGCCCCACATAATCAGATATTTCAACTTTTTCTTTTCCGCTACTAACATAGAGATTTATTTTTGTATTTTCTTTAACGATGTTCCCGGCTACAGGATCTGTCTTGATTACATGATCTTTTTTTACAGTATCATCTGACATCTCAATTTTTTTTCCAGGTTGAATACCTTTTAATTTGAGCTTTGAAATAGCATCGTCTACGGTCATACCGCTCACATCAGGAATTTTAACATTTTTAACTGAAAATAAACCTGGAAAAACTGTAAAAGTTGATATGGCAAGAATCACTAATAATATAAAAGTAGAAACTAAAACAATCGGCCACTTTTTCCGTTTTGGTTTAGTTTTTTCCTTTTTGGGAGAACTCTTTTTGTCATTATTATTTTTATCATTACTATGCACTAATGTTTCATCAAGATTCTTATTGATGTGGTCATCAGTTATAACGGGAATAGCCTTTGTCGCCTCATCGTCATCTGGAATAGTAAATTTGGGCTCATGTAATCTTTCTGGATCAAGGGCTGTTCTTAAATCCTCTTCCATTTCATCGACATTATTATAGCGATGGAACGGATCTTTAGCAGTTGCTTTTAGTACAATATTTTCAACACTTTGCGGAACATTCGGATTCCATCTTCTAACAGAAGGCGTTTCCGATTGGAGATGCTTTAAAGCAATCGAAACAGCAGATTCCCCTGAAAAAGGTAGTCTCCCTGTTAATAACTCGAACATGACAATTCCCAATGAATAAATATCCGACTTCCTAGTGGCCATGCCGCCTCGTGCTTGTTCAGGAGATAAATAATGGACTGAGCCCAGAACAGAATTAGTTTGCGTAATGCTTGTTGCACTTAGTGCCATCGCGATTCCAAAATCGGTGATTTTCACATTTCCATTTAAGTCAATCAAAATATTATGTGGCTTAATATCGCGGTGGATAATATGGTTTTGATGGGCATGGGAAATAGCAGAAGTTAACTGCTTCATGATCTCAACCACTTGTTCAACCCTTATTGGTGAATTTTGTTGTATGTACTGTTTTAATGTTTGACCCTCAACATATTCCAATACAATATAATAAAGGTCATTTTCTTCGCCAACATCATAAATATTTACGATATTCGGGTGAGCCAAGCTCGTAGCAGATTGTGCTTCTCGATGGAACCTCCTGATAAATTCCTCATCATCTGCAAAGTCGAGGCGTAGCATTTTAACGGCAACATCCCGATCCAAAATCATATCATGGGCCAAGTAGACATTTGCCATCCCGCCTCCGCCTAGTATATCGAGGATTTTATAGCGGTCGCTTATTCTTTTCCCAATTATCACAGTGTTCACCCTCTTTCAATTTCATCATCGAATTCTATGATGATTAGGGTGATATTGTCTTCGCCCCCATTTTCATTTGCTATTTTAATTAATAAGGTTGCTTTTTCCTCAAGCGATGAATCATTTGTTAGGATTGCCATCATTTCTTTCTCAGTGACCTTGTTTGAAAGTCCGTCAGAACACAAAAGAAGGTAATCCCCAGATTCAAGCATAATGGTTTTGACATCAATTTTGATGTCTACTTCTGTCCCAATTGCCCGTAAAATAACATTTTTTCTAGGATGGTGCTCTGCATCTTCTTTTGAAATTTGTCCCGTTCGGACTAATTCATTAACAAGCGTGTGATCTTCTGTTAATTGATGAAATCCGGTATCATTTAATATGTAACAGCGGCTATCACCGACGTGCGCAATGGTGGTAAATTGATTGGTGACAATCACGGCTTCAATGGTTGTTCCCATTCCTTCGCATTCACTGTTATTGAGGGAATGTTCTAATAACAAGCTATTTACTTCATAAATATTGTCTTTCAGCCATTTTTCTGCTTCATCAGCTGTCGTAAGTCCTTCTGTTTGCTCCCACTTTTCTTGTAGGTGTGCAATCGTCATACCACTCGCTACTTCACCGGCACGGTGACCACCCATGCCATCAGCTACGATGGCAAGGCAATGTCCGTCCCGGTTAACAAAAATTCCCCCATTATCCTCGTTATTTAAGCGGATTCTCCCACAGTCCGATTTAAATATAGTCTTCACTTTTGTCACCTCGTCTCTTCTTTCCGCTCCTTTGCACGAAGTTGTCCACATGCTGCATCGATGTCATGGCCGTGCTCTCGGCGAATTGTTACATTAATTCCGTGTTTTTTAAGGGCTTTTTCGAACGCAAAAATTTTGTCTTTTGGTGTTCGTACATAATCCCGTTCAGGGACATAATTCACAGGGATTAAGTTCACATGACATTTCAATCCCTTTAGCAATACTGCTAATTCCTCGGCATGTTCAACAGAATCATTCACTCCACCGAAAAGACCATATTCAAAGCTTATTCGACGCCCCGTCTTATCGATATAATACCTTACTGCTTTCATTAAGTCATCAAGTTTATAAGCTTTATTGATTGGCATTAACCTTGATCTTAATTCTGTATTCGGAGCATGAAGGGATATAGCGAAATTAATTTGCATATTTTCATCGGCAAATTGATAGATTTTGGGAACGATTCCACTTGTCGATACTGTGATATGCCGAGCACCAATATTAAGTCCTGTATCATAGTTAATGATTTTTAAAAATGACAGCATATTGTCGTAATTATCAAAAGGTTCACCAATTCCCATGATGACGACTGAGCTGACACGTTCATCCGTTTCATCAAGGGCTTGCTGCACCGTCACAACCTGTGCCACAATTTCACCAGCTTCAAGGTGTCTTTTTAACCCCCCAAGAGTTGAAGCACAAAACGTGCAGCCAATCCGGCAGCCAACCTGTGTAGTAACGCAAACAGAGTTACCGTAATCATGCCTCATCAAAACTGTTTCAATTGAATAGCCATCAAATAGCTCAAATAGAAATTTGATGGTTCCGTCTGAAGAGGTTTGCTTTATTACTGTTTTTAAGGTTGTTAATTCAAAATGATTGGATAATTTGTCACGTAAGCTTTTAGATAAATTACTCATTTCTTCAAAGGTAGAAATTCTTTTTTTATAAAGCCAATCATAAATTTGTTCGGCCCGAAATGGCTTTTCACCATTTTCTGATAACCAATCTTTTAATTGTTGCAGCTGCAATGAATAAATGGATGTTTTCTTAGAATCATTTTCTGACTTCGTCTCAGTTGTATTTAATTGCTCCAACATTAACACCTTCTTTCTATTATCTTGCTCAGCTCCTGACAAGGCGCTTACGCTTTTCTTAATACTGCCATATAAAAACCGTCAGATCCAAAGTCCTGAGGAAAAATTTGCAGATCAAAACCTGTAATGAGAGGCTGAACCGCCTCAGGCATGCGATTTTTAAACAAGTCATCCCCTTCAAATTGAGGATTCTCTTGCAAAAACAATTGTACTGTCTTTTCGTTTTCCTCTTTATCAACAGTACAAGTACTGTAGACAAGAATTCCACCTTTTTTTAGTAATGGCGCAACAGCTGTTAGCAGCTTATGTTGAATACCGCTTAAGCGAGTAATATCTTCTTCATGTTTAGTATATTTCAAATCAGGCTTTCGTCTCATTACACCAAGTCCCGAGCACGGAGCATCAAGTAATATCCGGTCAAATGATTCTTGACTAAACTTTTCTCCTGAGATTCTTGCATCCATCGCAAACGTTTGGATAGTTTTTAGTCCTAGTCGACGAGCATTGTCATTGATTAATTTTACTTTGTGTTCATGCAAATCAAGCGATATCACTTCACCTGAATTGCCCATTTTTTCAGCGATATGGGTGCTTTTTCCGCCAGGAGCTGCACAAGCATCGAGTACTTTTTCATGTTCTTTTACACCTAGTGCGTAAGAAACGAGCATCGAGCTTTCATCCTGAATTGTCAAAAATCCTTGTTTAAAGGCTTGGGAATTGGCTAAATTCCCTTTTAATGAACGAATGGCCTCTGGAATAATAGGACTTTTTTCGATTTGAAAACCTTCTTCCTCAAGAAGGGCGATACAATCATCTCTCGTTGTCTTCGTGAGATTGGCTCTAGCTGTTTGCAGAGGAGCCGTTACATTCATTTCAACCATTTCTTTCGTTCTTGCAAAACCAAATTGGCTGACCCATCTATTTACAAGCCACTCTGGGTGGCTTGTTTCGATCGACAGCCTTTCGATCGGATCAACTATTTCCTCCAAAGATGGCAGTCCCTCTCTTTGAATACTTCTTAAAACTCCGTTCACAAGGCTAGCAATCCCTTTGTGACCGCGTTTTTTTGCAATTTCAACTGCTTCGAAAATCGCTGCTCTATCGGGGATTTTATCAAGGTACACCATTTGATAAAGAGTAAGTCTAAGTAAGTGGAGTACCCAGCTTTCCAATTTTTTTGTATTATTAATGAATGGTTTTAAAAAATAATCAAGGGCCAGTCGTCTTTGCAGCGTACCATATGTTAATTCTGTCAGTAAGCCAATATCTTTTTTAGGTAATTGATTTTTTTCAATCGAATGATGCAGCAATAAGTTGCTGTAAGATTGATTTTTTTCAATCGATTCAAGAAGATCCATGGCAGTTTCACGGACATTTTTCCTTGATGAATTCATGTTAGTCTCCTAATTTGCATCCTATTGTCATTTTTGAACCAGAGCCCCTTAAAAATTCCTCACTCATCATCTTCGTCTTGCCTGATGGCTGCAGTTCTGTAATCTTTATAGCAGTATCATTCCCTGTACCAACGATAAAACCATCTGGTTCAATTTTAAAGATGGTACCAGGCACCTCATTTTTCAAGCCGGGGACTTTTTCAGCTTGCCAAACCTTCATAACCTGTCCGCCTATTGTTGTAAATGCAACCGGCCACGGATTTAATCCGCGAATATGATTGAATATTTCCTCACCGGTTTTCATCCAATCGATTTTTTCTTGTTCCCGTTTAATGTTTGCTGCAAATGTTGCTTTGTCATGATTTTGCGGTATCGGTGTAAGTTTTCCCTCCAACAAAAGCGGCAAGGTATCTTTTAACAGGTTTGCACCAGCTAGACTTAATTTATCATGCATGGTACCGACATTATCCTCATCCGTGATCGCTACTTCAACATTCGTTAGCATATCACCTGCATCTAATTTTTCAACCATATACATGATTGTAACACCCGTTTTCTTTTTCCCTTGCATGATCGCATAGTGAATCGGTGCGCCGCCGCGCAACTCTGGGAGCAAAGAAGCATGAACATTAATACAGCCGTATTTAGGAGCATCTAACAATTCCTTCGGTAGTATTTGGCCATACGCAGCGGTGACAATTATATCCGGATGTAACGCAAGAATTTTTTCAAGTTCCCCTTTTTCACGGATTTTTTCCGGCTGATAAACTGGGATACCATGTTTTACAGCTTCAACCTTAACCGGAGGAGGAGTTAAAACCTTTTTTCTGCCAACCGGACGATCAGGCTGAGTAACTACTCCGATTACATCATAGCCATCTTCGATGATTTGCCGTAATATTGGAACTGAAAAATCGGGTGTCCCCATAAAAATAATTTTTGTCATTCATTTTCCTCTCCTTTTAATTCTTCCGGTTCAAGGTATCTATTTACTTTTGACGTGAATAGAATTCCATCAAGATGATCAATTTCGTGTTGAATTGCTCTTGCTAAGAATTCTTCCGCTTCAAGGATATACTTCTTACCTTTTCGGTTGTAGGCTTCTATTTTCACATAATTAGGTCTTGTGACTTCTCCGTATAGATCAGGGAAGCTTAAACACCCTTCCGGACCTGTTTGTTCTCCGGATGTTTCTAGGATACGTGGATTAATCATTTCAATTGTGCCCGATTCATCATCAATATCGACAAGGGCAATTCGTTCAGGGATGCCGATTTGCGGTGCCGCTAAGCCGACCCCATCAAATTCAATCATCGTATCGTACATATCATCAAGCAGTTTTCCAAGCTTACGATCAAACTTTGTTACTTCCCTGCAAGACTGCTCTAAAATATCAGCAGGGTAGTAAACGATCTTTCTAATTGCCAAAACTTTTCCCCCATTTATGCCAGTTATATTTTTAATAGCATCATTTTTTTACTATTCATTTTCACCCAAAAAAACTAATCATAATCTATTAAGCTTTTATGATAAAGAAATAAAGCGTAAGCGCCTTGGTCAGCCTGCCTGCATCTCTGAATAATCTTCTTTGCAGGCATGCGACGAGCTGAACATAACTTCCTTGAATAACCTGTGGCGCAGGAGCAGCGTTCAGGGCTAGACGCTCCTCCGAAAAACTCACGTTTTTCGGCGTGCGAAGTACCGCTTTCGAAGCTTACTCTTATGGAGCTGGATAAACAGAAAAGCGGAAGCGCCTTGGTCAGGGGCGACTGGCATAAGACGAGCCGGCTTGAAGGTTGTTTTTTAACCTTCAGGACGGATTGGCTTATGACCCCGAGCCCCTAGGCGCTAGAGCTGGACAATTCTCGAAGTCAAATGAATAAATTATTATAATATAAGAAAATTACATTAAAATAAATGGATTTACATCAATAGATACTTGCAAGCCGCTTTTTGTATCTTTTTGATACTGATCAAGAATGGTCTTCAGTGTCCTTATCAGATTCGGTTCCCGCTTGTATTTTATCAAACATTGATACCGGTATCTATTATTAATCCTTGGGATTGGTGAAGCCGAAGGCCCAAGAATGACAGTTTCATTTGATAATTGTGACCGAATAAATGCGACTATTTTTTCCGTTTCCTTTACAGCCTTTAATAATTCTTCATGGCTTACAGTAATCAGGGATAAATAATAAAATGGCGGATAACGATGGGTTTTACGAACCATCATCTCACGATTATAAAAAAGGTCATAATCCTGCGTGCCAGCCAATTCAACACTGTAATGCTCAGGGGAATAGGTTTGGATAATAACCTCACCGGGCAATTCATGCCGACCTGCCCGCCCACTTACTTGTGTTAATAGCTGAAAGGTTTTTTCAGAAGAGCGGAAATCGGGCAAATGAAGCATAGTATCGGCAGAGAGTACACCTACCAACGTTATATTGGGAAAATCAAGTCCTTTTGCAATCATTTGTGTTCCTAAAAGGATATCTGCTTTTCCTTCCTGAAATTCCTTCAATAGCCGTTCATGTGATCCTTTTCTTCCAGTAGTATCTACGTCCATTCGGATCACTCTTGCTTCAGGCAGGATTTTTCCAAGCTCATCCTCCACCTTTTGTGTCCCAGTGCCAAAATAACGGATATATTCACTGGAACACTCAGGGCAACGTTTTGGAACCAACGATTCATAGCCACAATAATGGCATTTCATTTGTCCGCCTGCCCGGTGATAGGTTAAGGATATATCGCAATTGGGACAATTCATCACATAGCCACAGTCACGGCACATAACGAACGAAGAATGGCCACGTTTATTTAAAAATAAAACAGACTGCTCTTGCCGCTCGATTCTCTCCTTAAGCTTTTCAAACAATTTTCTTGAGAACATTGAGCGGTTTCCTTCGCGCAGCTCTTCTCGCATATCAATAATTTCAACAGAAGGAAGGGCTTGGTTATTCATTCGGGTAGGAAGCGTCAGCAAGTGATAAACCTTCTTTTGTGCCCTTGCAAAAGACTCAAGAGAAGGGGTCGCACTTCCTAGTACTACCGAACAGTTATAGTTTCTTGCTCGTTCAATCGCTACATCCCTAGCATGATAGCGAGGCATTTCCTCTTGTTTATAGCTTGTTTCATGCTCTTCATCAATAATAATAATTCCCAAATTTTCAAATGGAGCAAAAATGGCTGACCGGGCACCAACGACCACCTTCACTTCTCCTCGATGAATCTTTCTCCATTCATCGTATTTTTCACCTGCAGAAAGACCACTGTGCAATACGGCTACAAGGTCGCCGAACCTTCCTTTAAACCGATTTACCATTTGTGGTGTTAAGGAAATTTCCGGTACTAAGACAATAGCTTCTTGTCCTTTTTCAATCACGTTTTGGATGGATTGCAAATAGATTTCCGTTTTGCCGCTTCCGGTTACACCATAGAGCAAAAATACTTCATGCTCTCCCTTTTCAATGGAATGAAGAATAGGTGAAATGGCTGCTTTCTGTGCTTCTGACAATGGTAACGGCTTTGTTCGCTCAAACGTTCGATTGAGGTAAGGATCGCGATAAACCTCCATGTCTTCTTCAATAAGGATTTTTTTTTCAACTAAGGACTTAACCGTTGAAGCCGAAATCGATAGGTCTGAAAGCAGCTTCTTCAATTCAACAGGTTCATGATAAAGGACAAAATAAGTTAAAACCTCCTTTTGCTTCACCTGCCTACCAGTCATTTTCGCTATTTCCGCCGTTAATTCGGCTGCGGAAAGAAGTGGACGGACAAACTTTAACTTCTTTTTCTTTATTCTTTCCTTAACCTCATAATGAACTTCTAGCAGTCCATTTTCCGTCTCCTTTTTAAGTGCAGGAACAATCCCAAATTGCAATGCCTCATCCCAGGAAAGAGTCCTACCCTTCTGAAAAAATGGATGAAGGATAGGAGCTAAATCATTAACAGCCGCCCCAGAAGAGATCTTTATTTTCTTCTCATACTTCGCCTTTAATGCCGCTGGGAGCATCACTTGATAGGCAGAAATTTTAAAACAAAGGGTATGTTCAGTTAACCAGTCTCCAAGGTTTAACAATTCATGATTGAGGACGGGCTCAAGGTCCATCGGCTCTATAATCGCTTTTAAATTGTTAAAGTCAGATTCACTTTTGATTTCGGTTACAAATCCTTGAATATTTCTCGGACCAAATGGTATTACCACTCTCGTACCAGGTTGAATAATATCCGACCATTGTTCAGGAATCAGGTAATCAAAAGTTTTATCCGTTTGTTTCGCAGGCACATCGACAATCACACTAGCGATTTTCATTTTTTTCCAAATCCTTTAATAGAACAGAAATTTCATGTAAAATCTTGTCTGCCACTTCGTGTTTTGACATAAGCGGTAAAGGGACTGCTTCTCCATTCCGTTTATAAATTGTCACGATGTTTGTATCGGTGCCAAAGCCTGCCCCTTCAGTTTTCACATTGTTGGCTACAATCATATCGGCGTTTTTCGCCAGCAGCTTCTTTTTCGCATATTCTTCAACATTGTCGGTTTCCGCCGCAAATCCAACAAGTATTTGTTTACCTTTCCTTGCACCTAGCTCAAGTAAAATATCTTTTGTTCGTTCTAGTTCAATAAAGGTATCTCCAGATTGTTTTTTCACCTTATGATCATAGGCTGTTTTCGGACGGTAATCGGCTACCGCTGCCGTTTTAATCACGACATCAGCTGAAGCAAAAAATTGTAGGACGGCGTTATACATCTCCTCAGCACTTTCAACCTTCACAACCTCAACTCCGGTTGGTGCCGTTAATTGAACTGGTCCTGTTATTAACACAACACGGGCTCCAGAAGCTTTCGCTTTTTCGGCAAGGGCGTAGCCCATTTTTCCAGTTGAATGGTTAGAAATAAACCGAACTGGGTCAATTTTTTCCCGTGTTGGTCCAGCTGTGATGACAACTGTTTTACCTTTTAGCTCTAAGCTTTTTGACTGAAAAAAGTGTTCTATTACTTCTATGATTTTTTCTGGTTCCTCTAAACGGCCCTTTCCTACATATCCACAGGCCAGATACCCTTCACTTGGTTCAATAAATTGATAGCCATATTCGGCTAAAATTGCAAGATTCTTTTTTACAGTTGGATGGTCATACATGTGTACGTTCATTGCCGGAGCAATCCAAATAGGTGCAGTTGTAGCAAGTAAAGTCGTTGTAATCATATTATCAGCAATGCCATAAGTAAGCTTTGCGATCGTATTTGCTGTTGCCGGTGCAACCAGAACAAGGTCTGGCCAATCTGCGATGTTGATATGGGCAACGACACTTGGATCTTTTTCATCGAATGTATCTGTATATACTTCATTACGGGATAAAGCTTGAAAGGTCAATGGGGTAACAAATTTTGCTGCAGAATCGCTTAATAGTACCTTAACATGAGCACCCGCCTGGACAAGCTTGCTTGTCAGTGCTGCAGCCTTATATACCGCAATGCCCCCTGTAACACATAATAGAATTCTTTTATCCTTTAACATTTTGAACCCCCACTTCTAGTTCACTCATTCTTCCTTTTATTATGCTAGAATAGAACCAATTTTTCATCTTTTTCAGTTAATGTTTTACATATATACATTCTTTATAAAAGGCTGTGTTAAACTTGCCTGTTGATTTGCGCTCAAGAAGCGAGCATCCGCGGGCGTTCCGGGGAGCCTCCTCGGCGCTTAAGCGCCTGTGGGGTCTCCCCTGCCCCATACTCCCGCAGGACGTTGAATTAGCTTCTTCGAATCTACACCGCGCGAAGGAAATGCGATAGCATTTTCGAGGATCTCGCGCCTTCCGCTCCAATCAACATAGTTTCAATAATCAACATTGACCTTCAACACAGCCTTAAATAAAAAAGGCTGACCAAATTGTCAGTCCTTCTTTCATCATTCATTTTAGTTACTCTGCTTGTGAGTCTCTTTTCGAAATACGGTACGTGAGTTCACCGCTATGAATTTCTTCTAATGCTTTACCAACATATTTAAAAGAAACATATTTAGGGAGCCTCTCATCATGGTCCTGCTGCATCAAGCGGGCACGTTTTGCCGCAACAGATACAAGTGAATATTTTGAGTCAATTTTCTCAAGTAATGAGTCAATCGAAGGATATAACATATTATTCAACCTCCAGCAATTTTTTATAGCGATGTTCAACGCGTACTCTACGACAGTGTTCTGCCATGACAATGGCCTTTACACGCTCACAGGCGAGTTCGACTTGATCATTTTCTACAACGTAGTCATATAATTCCATCATTTCGATTTCTTCCCGAGCAGTCAGCATCCGGTTATGGATAATTTCCTCTGTTTCTGTCCCTCTTGTCACAATCCGATTCTTTAATTCTGAAAGACTTGGTGGCATAAGGAAGATAAATAAGCCTTCAGGAAACTTTTCGCGAACCTGCTTGGCCCCTTTTACTTCAATTTCTAAGAAGACATCTTTGCCTTCATCTAAGGTTTTTCTTACATAATCAACAGGAGTTCCGTAGTAATTCCCTACGAATTCTGCATACTCTAAAAGCTTCCCTTGCTGAATTAATTCTTCAAATTCTGCTCGAGATTTGAAAAAATAATCAACTCCATCTACTTCTCCCTCTCGAGGTGAACGAGTGGTCATCGAAATGGAGTATTCAAATGCTGTATCCGGATGGGAAAATATCTCTTTTCGAACCGTTCCTTTTCCAACCCCAGATGGGCCGGAAAGGACAATAAGCAATCCCTTTTCTTGCATTTAAAAAATCCTACCCTTCATCAATAATCTCTTCACGGTCAGCAAATCGATGGGCAACCGTTTCAGGCTGGACAGCAGATAAAATGACATGATCACTATCCATTACTATGACTGCACGTGTACGTCTCCCGTACGTTGCATCAATTAATGACCCCCGATCCCGAGCATCTTGGATAATTCTTTTTATCGGAGCAGATTCAGGGCTGACAATTGAAATAATGCGATTAGCAGAAACAATATTTCCAAAGCCAATATTAATCAATTTTATCGACATGACTATCATCCATTTCATCAATAATCTAGTTTGACCGTATCAAACCTTTTCTAAACCACAACCTATTCGATATTTTGCACCTGTTCCTTCAATTTCTCAAGTAAACTTTTAATTTCTACGACATTTTTAGCAATATTGGAATCATTTGCTTTTGATCCAATCGTGTTTACCTCTCTATTCATTTCCTGAACAAGAAAATCAAGCTTTCTTCCTATCGGTTCAGTATGGTCCAGTGTTTGGATGAACTGGTTGATATGGCTTTTTAATCTAGTTATTTCTTCATTTATATCCGCCTTATCGGCAAAAATAGCTACTTCAGTCAATATTCTTGACTCATCTAGTTGCCCAAGTAAAAACTCATTCAATTTCTTTGTTAATCTTTCTTTATATAATTGGGCAACAAGCGGTGCATGCCCTGTCAGCTCAAGTATATGTTTATTTATTTGTGATATGGATGCAAGTAAATCCTTTTCAAGCTCTTCCCCTTCCACTACTCTCATTTGTTTTAATGAAAGAGCAGCTTCCTCTACTGCAGTTAGTACTAAATTCTCCAATTCTTCATTGCCTGCTTCATTTTCTTCAATATGTATAAGTTCACTGCGATTAAGCAGGTCTTGAAGTGTTATCGTTCCATCAAGATGATATTTTTCCTGGGCTTTAATAATGAACTGATAATATTCTTCAATTAGCTGCCAATCAACATGGACTTTCCGAATGACAGGACTTTCTCCTTCAATACTTACAAAAACCTCAACCCTGCCACGACGGATATGTTGATTTAATTTTTTCCTTATTTTATCTTCTATTTTTATAAGCTGTCTAGGCAAACGAATATTCATTTCGTTAAAACGATGGTTTACCGTTTTTACTTCAATAATTACAGTAAAAGAGTCTGACTCTATTTTTGCTCTACCAAAACCCGTCATACTTATAACCATCATTTTCACTTCCGTTCTGCTAATCGGTCAATAATAAAAAATAAAAAGGTAATTGACGAAAGTCTAACTACCTTTTGGATTATAACATACTTTATTTTGTTTTTCTTAATAAAAATGAGCCTGCAAGTAAAAAAGTTGGTATCGATGCCATTCCTACAATTAACAGCCAGTCACGTGCTGAAATGGGCAGAGTGTGGAAGATTGGCCATAGTGGTGGATAGTAAATGGCTACAAGCATTAAAGCAATAGAAGAGATTACTGACCAGACAAGATATGAATTTCCAAATGGATTTCTAGATAATACTGATTTTTCACTACGGCAGTCAAAGACATGGATAAGCTGTGCCATCACAAGTGTTGCAAAGGCCACTGTTTGAGCATATTGCAGTTGTGTTTTATCATTATGATAAACAATAATAAATGCTAGTAATGTTACAAGTCCGATCAGAAATCCTCGGGATACAACCTTCCAACCTAATCCCCGGGAAAAAATGCCTTCATTTGGACTGCGAGGGGGACGTTTCATGACGTTCTCTTCAGGTCGGTCAAGTCCGAGGGCCATTGCTGGTAAACCGTCAGTTACTAAATTCACCCAAAGAATTTGGATAGGTATTAATGGTAAAGGCAGCCCTAAAATCATTGCAAACAGCATGACGAGAATTTCACCAACATTAGAAGCAAGCAGATAGCGGACGAATTTACGTATATTTTCATATATATTTCTTCCTTCTTTAATAGCTCCTTTAATCGTAGCAAAATTATCATCCAACAGGATTAGGGCGGATGCCTCTTTGGCCACATCTGTCCCGGTGATTCCCATCGCCACTCCAATATCTGCCGCTTTGATGGCAGGTGCATCGTTTACACCATCACCCGTCATGGCGACGACATGCCCATTATTTTGCAGTGCTTTTACTATTTTCAGCTTATGCTCTGGGGAAACTCTAGCAAAAACAGAAACATCTTCCACCACATCTTCTAATTCCTCAACAGACATTTTGGATAGGGTATTGCCATCTACTACTCTGCTCCTATTGGTTAAGATACCTAATTGTGCAGCAATCGCCTTGGCAGTAATCACATGATCCCCGGTAATCATGACGGTTTTAATACCCGCTTGCTTACACTCTTTTACCGCCTCTTTTACTTCAGGTCTTGGCGGGTCTATTATTCCCTGGATACCGATAAAAATTAAATTTTTTTCTGCCTCTTGCTCGCTTAAGATCACAGTGGTCCCCTTCACTGGTTTATAGGCAATTGCAATTGTTCTTAAGGCCTTTGCTGCCAGCATATTGATCTCATTCTGTACCTTACCCTGTATTTCATGACCTAAATGCAATATTTTCTCATCCCAAAGAATGGATTCACTTTTGCCAAGAATGACATCTGGTGCACCCTTTGTCACAATAAAATGTCTACCTTGCTTATCTTTTACATGCATACTCATCATTTTTCTCGTCGAATCAAACGGGAATTCCTTCATAATAGTGAACTCTTTCAACAGGTTTGAGCGCTTATAGCCCGCCTTCATGGCACTTACAAGAAGTGCGCCTTCTGTCGGATCCCCGTCTAATACGATTTCTTCCTTTTTCATGTGTAATTCAGAATGATTGCATAGCATCCCAAAAATAAGCATTTGCTGCATCGCTTTTTCATCTTTCGGTTGAACTAATTTGTTATCTTCATAAAACTTTCCATTTGGTTCATAGCCGACTCCGTCAACGATCCACGTATGACTACCGCTCCATAAATGGGTAACGGTCATTTTGTTTTGAGTCATTGTCCCGGTTTTATCGGAGCAAATAACGGACGCACAGCCAAGGGTTTCAACTGCAGGCAGCTTCCTGACAATCGCATTTTTCTTAATCATTTTCTGAACACCAAGTGATAAGGCAACCGTTACGATGGCCGGCAAGCCCTCAGGTATAGCTGCAACCGCGAGAGAAACCCCCGCTAAGAACATTTCATATATTTCATGTCCCTGGATAACTCCAACGACAACTACAAGTATTGTTAAAAAAAGCGCAACTGTAATTAAGATTTTTCCGAGCTGTTCTAAACGGCGCTGCAGCGGTGTATCTTGTACTTCAGCCTTTTGAAGTAAATCCGCGATTTGCCCCATTGCTGTTTTCATCCCAGTGGCAATAACGACACCCACACCGCTCCCCCTTGTGACCATCGTTCCCATAAAGGCGATATTTTCCATATCGCCAATCCCTGGATTCGGATGCTGTAAACATTCAGTATGTTTTGCAACGGGTACAGATTCTCCTGTTAGAGCTGACTCTTCAACTTCTAAGCTCCTTGAGTCGATCACCCTGACATCTGCACCAATTCGGTCGCCACTTGTAAACTTTAATACGTCACCGATGACAATTTCTCTCGAAGGTATTTTCATCCATTCTCCGTCTCTTACTATCATTACATGAGGGGCTGATAGTTCCTTTAAAGCTTGAAGTGATTTCTCTGCTCTTCGCTCTTGAAAAAATCCCAGGCATCCATTAATGAGGACGATTGCAATAATCGCTATTGCATCAATATATTCACCTAACAGCCCTGATATTAGGGTGGCTGCGAGGAGAACCAAGACCATGAAATCTTTAAATTGACTAAAAAATAAGAGTAAAGCGGACTGCTTTTCTCCTTCATCTAATTCATTAAGCCCATTCTTTGATATCCTAATTTTTACCTCTTCCGTGCTTAATCCAGAAGAAAAGTCGGTTTCTAGTGCCTTTTCTACTTGTTTGATCTCCATCTCATGGAATTTCATCCGACCATCTCACTTCCCCCTTTAATACTCACTCTCAAGAAAGCTTATTCAGACCTGTCCAAAAAAATGCTAGGTTTATTAGTACAGGATAAAATAAGACAGATGATAAATTGGTAGGATATAATGAATATAAAGCTTTTAGAAAAGGATGTTTTTTTATGTCGTTTGATGGTTTATTTACAAAAGCAATGACAGATGAGCTTTCCCGCTCACTAAAAGGCGGACGAATAAATAAAGTTCATCAGCCCTATAAAAATGAAGTGATTTTAACAATACGTGCTAACGGTGTGAATCATAAACTTTTATTATCAGCACATCCCAGTTATGCAAGGGTACAACTAACAAATGAGGCGTATGATAACCCAAGTGAACCGCCAATGTTTTGTATGCTGCTTCGGAAACATATTGAAGGCCATATTTTAGAGGATTTATACCAGGTTGAGACGGATCGGTTAATTATATTTGAAATAAAGGGACGAAATGAACTAGGTGATATTAGCTACAAACAGCTAATCGTTGAAATCATGGGAAGGCATAGCAATATCGTTTTAGTAGATAAAACGAGGAACATCATCCTCGACAGTATTAAGCATGTTTCTTTTGCTATTAACAGCCACAGAGCTATTTTACCAGGGCAGCCTTACGTATATCCGCCAGAGCAGCACAAGGTGAATCCATTTAAGGCCAGTGAAGAAGATATTCTAAGAAAAATAGATTTTAACAGCGGTAAACTTGACCGCCAGCTAGTCGACGAATTTGCAGGTATTTCCCCTCTTTTTGCAAAAGAAGTCATTTTTCAAAGTGGGATTGCTAATCGAACAACTCTACCAAATACATTTATTGGATTGGTAAATAAAATAGACGCTGTAGAGCTTGTTCCTTCCATTATGATAAATAACGGAAAAGAAAACTTTTATCTTTTTCCACTTGATCATTTAAAAGGTGAAGTCAAAAGCTTCTTCACACTTAGCGAAATGCTCGACCGTTTTTACTTTGGCAAAGCAGAGCGGGACCGAGTTAAACAACAGGGACACGATATTGAACGGTTGATTGTGAATGAGAAAGAAAAAAATGAAAAGAAAATTGAAAAATTGCAAACTACTTTAATTGATGCTGAAAAGGCAGAGCAGTTTCAGCGCTATGGCGAGTTGTTAACCGCCAATCTTTATGCAGCAAAAAAAGGGATGAAAGAAATAGAAGTGCTCGATTATTATGACGAGGAAGGCCGGACGGTAGTGATTGAACTAGACCCTCGAAAAACACCTTCGGAAAATGCTCAAAAGTATTTTTCAAGATACCAGAAAGCGAAAAATTCCATTTCTGTTGTAATCGAGCAAATTGAAAAAGCGCGAGAAGAGGCAGCATATTTTGATAACCTCTTGCAGCAGGTACAATCTGCAGCACCGAAGGATCTTCAAGAAATTCGCGAGGAATTAGTCGAAGGTGGTTATATTCGTGAACGTCAAAGAAGAAATGGGAAAAAACCGCAAAATGCAAAACCGGTTCTCGATCTTTTTCAATCGTCAGATGGTACCGATATTATTGTTGGAAAAAATAATAAACAAAATGATTATTTAACGAATAAACTGGCGGCAAGGGATGAAATCTGGCTACACACGAAGGACATTCCTGGTTCACATGTCGTGATTAGAAGTAAGGAACCATCGGATGAGACCATTCGCGAAGCTGCCGCTTTAGCGGCGTATTTCAGCAAAGCTAGAAATTCAAGCTCCGTTCCTGTTGATTTTACAAAGGTTCGTTTTGTTAAGAAACCAAGCGGTGCAAAACCGGGATATGTGATTTATGAAAACCAACAAACGGTTTATATCACACCGGATGAGGAGATCGTGTTAAAGTTAAAGAAAAATTAATCAAAAAAGAGCAATCTTGTGCACTATTTTGAAAATTAGTGACCAAAAATTGCAAATACGCATAAAAAAAGTGTCAGGCACCATTTTTGGTGCCTGACACCCTTTTTTTACTCGAACCGCTTACTCCATTCAAGTGGATTATTGCTCCAAGAGAGTAAACTTTCTTGGTCATTTTCATTGATATAACCTTTTTCTATGGCGACCTTTACTAAAGTCGGAAAATCAGTTAACGAATGACTCTTAATCTCTTCTTGTGCAAATGCTTCTTTACCTTTTTCAAGTCCATACGTAAAAATCGATACCACGCCAAGCACATCACATCCTGCTTCTCTTAGTGCTTGAACAGCGGTGATCACACTGCCTCCGGTCGAAATTAAATCCTCAACAACGACAACCTTTTGCCCGTTCTCCACTTTTCCCTCTATCTGATTTCCTTTCCCATGCCCCTTTGCTTTAGAGCGGACATAGCACATCGGTAAATCCATGAGTTCACTCACCCAAGCAGCATGTGGGATCCCGGCAGTTGCGGTTCCAGCAAGTACTTCTGCATTTGGAAAGTTTTCAACTATTAGCTTTTGCATGCCACGAGCAATTTCTTTTCTAACTGCAGGATAGGATAATGTAAGGCGATTATCGCAATAAATCGGGGAACGAAGTCCGGAAGTCCACGTAAATGGATCTTGTGGCTTTAACCCTACCGCTTTGATGTCTAATAATTTTTCTGCAATTAAATGTTTCATCATTCTACTCCCTTCCATACTTCCATCCATTTTTCATAGCTTTTAAGAGGGTCGGCAGATCTCGTAATGGAGCGCCCTACCACGATTGAGGTCACCCCTGCCTTTCTTGCAAATTCTGGAGTGGCCACTCTCTTTTGGTCTCCCACTTGGTCTGTCTCCATTCGAATTCCCGGAGTGATGGTGTAAAAGTCAGAACCTAGTTTTTCCCGGATCGAGACTGCTTCCCATGCCGAGCAAACGACACCGTCCAATCCCGCCTCTTTTGTAAGTGCGGCATAATGTAGAACGGATTCTTGCAATGAAACCGGGATGAGCTGTTCTTTTTGCATTGATTTTTCCGAAGTGCTGGTAAGCTGGGTAACGGCGATGCATGCAGGGCGTTTCCTTCCAGCTCCTGTGCCGGCCTCAAGTCCCTCTATAGCAGCCTGCATCATTTCTTTCCCGCCTGCAGCATGCACATTAACTAGGTCACATTCGAGCGAGGCAAGACCTTTCATGGCACTTTTAACAGTATTTGGGATATCGTGTAGCTTTAAATCTAAAAATATTCGATGTCCCGATTCTTTTAACATTTGAATGATCGAAGGGCCTTCCTGGTAAAATAGCTCCATACCGACTTTTACAAACAGCTGTTTTCCCGTAAATGGCTTTAAAAAATGCTTCACTTCATTTCCGCTTGCAAAATCTAGCGCGATGATGAGCGAATTCTCCATGCTACTTCCAGCTCCTTCCTATGCATTCACTGATATGCTCATAACCTAATTTATCCAACAAAATCGGTAATTCTTCAATAATAGTAGGGCAAACAAACGGATCTACAAAATTCGCTGTTCCCACGGCAACTGCACTGGCACCGGCATAAAAGAATTCAATCACATCTTCTGCAGACTGAATGCCGCCCATCCCGATAATAGGAATCGAAACTGCTTGACTGACATCATAAATCATTCTGATTGCAACTGGTTTAATGGCAGGACCCGAAAGTCCCCCTGTACGGTTTGCTAAGATCGGTTTACCAGTCTTTATATCAAGCCTCATACCAACAAGTGTGTTGATCATTGTTAAACCATCTGCTCCTCCATCTTCAACAGCCTTGGCCATTTCGACGATATTGGTGACATTTGGTGAAAGCTTCACATAAACAGGAACCTCTGATACTTCCTTCACCTTTCGAGTCAAAGCTCGAGCAATCTCAGGAATAGTACCAAATGCAATACCGCCTGTTTTTACATTTGGACAGGAGATATTTAATTCAAGCGCATGGACGTTTGGCGCTGTAGAGATTTGTTTAGCAACGGCGACATAATCCTCTTCTAAAGAACCGGCCACATTCGCGATAATCGGAACATCGTATTGGGCGAGCCATGGTAGCTCTTCTCCAAGAACTTTTTTAAGACCTGGGTTTTGCAGACCAATCGCATTCAGCATCCCGGCAGATGTTTCCGCCACACGTGGTGTTGGGTTTCCAAACCTCGGCTCTACTGTCGTTGCCTTAATCATGATCGCACCAAGAGTGCTTAAATTATAAAACTGGCTGTATTCCCTGCCAAACCCGAAGCATCCGGAGGCTGGCATGATTGGATTTTTCAATGATAAGCCTGGCAGCTCTATGTTCAAACGGCTCATATCAACACCTCCCCGGCACGAAAAACTGGTCCATCACTACAAACTTTTTTATACGAATCACCGCTTTTGCATACACATGCAAAGCAGGCTCCAACACCACAGCCCATGCGCTCCTCTAATGACAGAAACACTTTCTTATCAGCAAACATTCCTTCAATCGCCCGAAGCATTGGTGTTGGCCCACAAGTGTAAATACAATCAAACGCTAAATCTTTCATCACATCTGTGACAAAGCCCTTTGAGCCATATGAACCATCCACAGTTGTTATATATGTTTCGCCATTCTTCAAAAATTCCTGTTCGTAAAATACGGCTGATTTCGTTTGGAAACCGAGGATGTGAATGACCTTTACCCCTTTTGTTGTCAATTGATCAGAAAGTTCATAGAGTGGTGGTACACCAATTCCGCCGCCTACAAGCAAAGCGGTCTCCCCTGCCTTTACCTCATTCACAGGAAAGCCGTTTCCTAATGGTCCGAGAATATCAAGCTCCATACCATCTTCTAATTGTGCAAGTTGTGAAGTCCCTATTCCTTCCGCGCGATAAATCATGGTAAATTGCCCTAACTCTTTATCATACGAGGAAATGCTAATCGGTCTTCGCAAAAGCGGGTCTCTATTTGAGACCCGAATATGCACGAATTGACCCGGTTCGCTTATTTCGTTTACTAACTTTGCTTCCACTGTAAGTTCGTAAATATCCTCTGCTATTTCATTTTGGCTGATGATTTTGCATAACTCTTTTCTGATCATGCAAAGACAACCTCCTTTTCCTGTCCAGCCATTGCTTCTGCAGAGAAATTCATTGACTCAATCACTTTCAAAATGGCATCTGCTGTATCTAGTGAAGTTAAACAAGGAATACCATTTTCAACAGCCTCGCGACGGATTCTAAAACCATCCCGCTCTGGTTGCTTTCCTTTTGTTAATGTATTGATAATAAATTGAGTTTCACCACGATGAATAACCTCTAACAAGTTCTTACCTTCCGACCCGATTTTTTCAACCACCTTAACTGGAAGTCCTGCTGACTCCATGATAGCTGCTGTTCCGCTCGT
The DNA here is from genome assembly GCF_001048695.1 of Neobacillus massiliamazoniensis. Classification (GTDB taxonomy): domain Bacteria; phylum Bacillota; class Bacilli; order Bacillales; family Cytobacillaceae; genus Neobacillus; species Neobacillus massiliamazoniensis. Next base: position 431,476 of record NZ_CVRB01000001.1, read on the forward strand.
AGCCATAAGCTGGTAGCCAATATTCGCAAATCTTTTTGCAAGCTTTAGTGCTTCTTGTTTATCTTTATCGGATACAGTAAACAAGACAGTACCAAACTTTTGAATATTCATCCCGGAAGCTACTAATCCTTTATAGAGAGCTTTTTCAAGGGTCGCATCCTTACCCATTACCTCACCTGTTGATTTCATTTCTGGTCCTAATGTAATATCAACATCTTTCAGCTTAGCAAAAGAGAATACTGGAACCTTCACATACACGCCTTCTTTTTCTGGAACAAGCCCCGGAGTGTATCCTTGCTCGATAATGGAAACACCTAAAATTGCTTTTGTCGCAATTTTTGCCATCGGTACGTTTGTAATTTTACTTAAGAATGGTACAGTGCGGCTTGAGCGCGGGTTCACTTCTAGAACAAATACTTGTCCACCGGATAATACATATTGAATATTCAACAAACCAATAATATTTAGGCCTTTTGCCAGTTTTTCAGTATAATCAACGAGCGTGTTGATCACATCTTTTGACAGAGTTTGCGCAGGATATACAGCAATGGAATCGCCTGAATGGACACCTGCACGCTCAATATGCTCCATAATTCCTGGAATCAAAACGTTTTCTCCATCACAAATGGCATCTACTTCAATCTCTTTTCCTGTTAGATAACGGTCAATCAAGACTGGATGATCAGGATTGATTTTCACCGCATTTTTCATGTAATGAAGCAATTCTTCTTTGCGGTAAACAATTTCCATTGCCCGGCCGCCTAGGACATAGGAAGGGCGAACCAATACCGGGTAGCCAATTTCATTAGCTATTCCTATTGCTTCCTCTACCGATAATGCCGTTTTGCCAAGTGGCTGTGGAATATCAAGCTGTTTCAATGCATGTTCAAATTTATCCCTATTTTCTGCTCTGTCTAAATCCTCTAGACTTGTTCCTAGGATTTTAACACCATTTTTCTCTAACTTGGCAGCTAGGTTGATCGCTGTTTGTCCCCCAAACTGGACGACTACTCCGATTGGATGTTCCAAGTCGATGATGCTCATCACATCCTCCACCGTCAACGGTTCGAAGTAGAGCTTGTCGGATATACTGAAATCGGTAGATACAGTTTCCGGATTGTTATTGACTACGATGGCTTCATAACCTGCTTCTTTGATCGCTTTAACAGAATGGACAGTTGCATAATCAAACTCAATTCCTTGACCAATTCGGATCGGGCCAGATCCGAGAACAATCACACTTTTTCTTCCTGTCACTACGGATTCATTTTCCTCTTCATATGTTCCGTAATAATAAGGTGTTTCTGATTCAAATTCTGACGCACATGTATCAACCATTTTATATACTGGAACAATACCTGCATCCTTACGCAGATGATAGATTTCTGCTTCTGTGCGATTCCATAGCTCCGCAATCTTCTCATCTATAAATCCCTTTTGTTTTGCTTCCTTTAGGATTTCTTTATCGTATGGATTGGCACTAAGCTTTGCTTCAAGCGCAATAATCCCTTCCATTTTCTTTAAGAAAAACAGATCAATTTTACTCCATTGATGAATGGTATCAATGGTGATTCCACGCTTCAATCCTTCAGAGATGTAGAACAGCCTTTCATCTCCCGCTTTACGAATCCGTTTCTCAAGTAATTCGTCAGTGATGTCCTCTGCACCATTCAATTCAAAATGGTAGACCCCCGCCTCAAGCGAGCGGATCGCTTTTAACAACGATTCTTCAAACGAGCGGCCGATTGCCATTACTTCGCCTGTCGCTTTCATTTGGGTACCAAGTGAACGGTTCCCTGATTCAAACTTATCAAACGGCCATCTTGGAATTTTTGTTACAACATAATCAAGTGCCGGCTCAAAGCTAGCATACGTTTTGCCCGTTACTGGATTCAGCATTTCATCGAGCGTTAGCCCAACCGCAATTTTCGCTGCAAGCTTAGCAATCGGATAGCCAGTTGCTTTTGATGCTAATGCTGAGGAGCGACTAACCCTCGGATTCACTTCGATAATATAGTAGTTAAAGCTATAAGGATCTAGAGCAAGCTGAACGTTACAGCCTCCTTCAATCTTAAGAGCACGGATTATTTTTAAAGATACATTCCTAAGAAGCTGATATTCTCGATCACTTAAGGTCTGACTTGGAGCCACAACAATTGAATCTCCGGTATGTACGCCAACCGGATCAATGTTTTCCATATTACATACTACGATTGCATTATCATTCGCATCCCGCATGACTTCGTATTCAATTTCTTTGTAGCCAGCGATACTTTTTTCCAGCAAACATTGATGTACCGGACTGTTTTTTAAACCACTAGTTACGATTTCCTCAAGTTCTTTGGGATTATGACAAATCCCTCCACCTGTTCCGCCAAGGGTAAAGGCTGGGCGGACAATAACCGGAAAACCGATTTTTTCAACAAAAGCTTTTGCTTCATCTAATTCATGGATAATTTCGCTATCTGGAACGGGTTCGTTTAAATCGTTCATTAAACTGCGGAATAATTCGCGGTCTTCCGCCTGCTGAATAGCTGTGAGCTTGGTGCCAAGGATTTCAACACCGCACTCTTCCAAAACGCCTGATTCTGATAACTCAACAGCTAAATTAAGACCCGTTTGACCGCCTAGTGTTGCCAGAAGCGCATCCGGACGTTCCTTACGTATAATCCGGCTGACGAACTCAACGGTTAATGGTTCGATATAAACAGCATCGGCCATTTCTGTATCGGTCATAATCGTTGCCGGGTTGGAATTTACAAGGATGACACGATAACCTTCTTCTCTAAGGGCTATACAAGCTTGAGCTCCTGCATAGTCAAATTCTGCTGCTTGCCCGATGACAATCGGTCCTGAACCAATCACTAAAATGGATTTGATATCTTTACGTTTAGGCATGTGCTGTAACCTCCTGTTTGTTTGCTTCCATCAGCGCAAGAAACTGCTCAAATAATCCATTTGCATCTTCCGGTCCAGGCGATGCCTCCGGATGATATTGAACGGTAAAAGCAGGATAATCTAAATGTTTCAAACCTTCTACTGTTCCATCATTTAAAGCGATATGGGTTACTTCTAGTCGTGTATTTTTAATGGATGCTTCCTCAACTGTATATCCATGGTTTTGAGAAGTAATAGCAATTTTGCCTGTTGCCAAATCCTTCACCGGATGATTCGATCCGCGGTGACCAAATTTCATTTTCGCCGTGTCTGCTCCGCAGGCAAGAGCAAACAACTGATGTCCTAGACAAATACCAAACAGTGGAACTTGACCTAAAACTCCTTTAATCATTTCTATTGCCTCTGGAACATCTTTTGGATCTCCAGGTCCATTCGATAGCATGATCCCATCAGGTCGTAATTGAAGAATTTCTTCCGAAGTAGTGTGGTAAGGAACCACAATTACATCACAATCGCGTTGGTTTAATTCCCGTAAAATCCCATGTTTCATTCCAAAATCCACGAGGACTACTCTTTTTCCTCGACCTGGGCTCGGATAAGGATTTTTCGTAGATACTTGCTTTACTTGATCCGTTGGGAGAGAGTTTGTACGTAATTTGTTTATTACCTCATCCGCATTTTCTTCAATACTGCAGATCGCTCCCTTTAATGTCCCATACTGGCGAATCATTCTTGTTAACTTACGTGTATCAATCCCAGCAATCCCAGGAATATTCTTCATTTGAAAGTATTCATTCATGGAAAATTCGCTTCTCCAGTTCGAAGGAAAATCACAAACCTCTTTCACAATGAACCCTTTTACAGCCGGATAAATCGATTCAAAATCATCACGGTTAATCCCGTAGTTACCGATTAATGGGTAAGTTAGCGTAACGATTTGCCCACAATAGGATGGATCGGAAAGGATTTCCTGATAACCGGTCATACCAGTATTAAACACAATTTCACCAATCGTATCTGAGTTACTGCCGAACCCTTCCCCGATAAAAATGGTTCCGTCCTCTAAAATAAGCTGTTTTTTCATGCTGTTACACATCCTTTTTCCCAAACTATTTTTCCTTCAGCTATTGTAAGCACTGGCCAGCCTTTGCACGCCCAGCCTGCAAACGGGGTGTTTTTCCCTTTTGACGCAAACTCATCCGGATTGATTACATGTTCTTCCTCTAAATTCAACAGGACTATGTCTGCAGGTGCCCCCACTTCGATTTTTCCAAATGGAAGTCCAAACGCTTCAGCCGGCTTCGTCGTTAAATAGGCAATTAATTCTTCAAGTGTAATGATGTTTTTCAAAACAAAATGTGTATAAAGTAGTGAGAAGGCTGTCTCTAAACCAACAATTCCGAAAGGCGCGAGTACCATTCCCTCTGCTTTTTCTTCAGCTGTATGCGGTGCGTGATCAGTTGCGATAAAATCAATCGTTCCATCGAGAAGTCCTTCTATCAACGCAGTCCTGTCAGCAGCATCTCTAAGTGGCGGGTTCATCTTATAATTGGTGTCAAGTCCTTTAATATCATCTTGAGATAATAATAAATGATGTGGTGTTACTTCGGCAGTGACATTAATTCCCGCCCGTTTTGCATCCCGAACAACGCGAACGGATTCCTTAGTGCTGATATGACAGACATGATAGTGACAGCCTGCAGCTTCAGCGAGCAGGACATCTCTGGCAATTTGCACCGATTCACAAACCGATGGAATTCCATTCAGTTCATTGTTTTTGGAAAATGACCCTTCGTGGACACAACCTTTATTAATTAAGGTGTTTTCTTCACAGTGGGCAACAATCGCCATATTGGCCTCTGCTGCTTTTCGCATCGCAGAAAGCATCATCGCAGCGGACTGGACGCCAACACCGTCATCCGTAAATGCGAAGGCACCAGCATTTTTTAGTCCTACGAAATCGGTCAATTCTTGCCCCAGCTCTCTAACAGTAATCGATGCATATGGCAAAACACGAACACTTGCCGTTTGCTGGATTCTATTTTGCAGCCATCTCATTTGCTCTGTGGTGTCAGGCACCGGTCTCGTGTTTGGCATAGCAGCAACCGTTGTAAAACCTCCTCTTGCAGCAGCCATTGTACCTGTGGCAATTGTTTCCTTCCTTTCACCGCCAGGCTCGCGAAGATGGACATGTAGGTCAATAAATCCTGGAGAAACGAAGTAATTGGCTGCATCAATGATTCGATCAACATTTGTGTCCATTCCTGCTTCGATTTTTGCGATAAATCCATTTTCAAGTAATATATCAGACTTTTTTATTTCACCATTAGACGTTAAGTAATTTGCGTTCTGTATAAGTATTTTCATTTCTATTTCCTCCTTGAAGAATTTCAATCGACCTCTTTAGTACAGCCATACGGACAAATACTCCATTTTCCATTTGTTTGAAAATCCTTGATCTATTGCATTCCACAAGGCTATCGGCAATCTCAACATCCCGGTTAACCGGGGCTGGGTGCATGATAATACTTCCAGCCTTCATCATTTTTTCTCTTTCTACTGTTAGACCAAATTGTGAATGATACTCATTTGCCGTAAAGCTTCCTTTTTGTTCATGACGTTCATGTTGAACACGGAGGAGCATCACAACATCAGCTTGTTGGATCGCGTAATCAACAGGCATGAATTTCGAAGCATCCAAGCTATTACTTTCAAACCATTCTTCAGGTCCAGAAAAAATTACTTCTGCCCCGAGCCTTGTTAGGGCATCTGCATTTGAACGTGCTACTCTGCTATGGCAGATGTCTCCAATAATGGCAATCTTTAAGCCTTGGAATCTTCCAAACTCTTGATAGATGGTCATCAGGTCTAGAAGAGACTGGGTTGGATGATGCCCACAGCCATCTCCCCCATTGATGATTGGTGTATTAACACTTCCAATTAACTCATCAAAATAACGATCCTGCTGATGACGAATCACTATTAGATTTACACCGATTGACTCTAAAGTTCTTACAGTATCGTATAGAGTCTCGCCTTTTTGGACACTTGATGTTGATACTTCAAACGGGATCACCTCTAACCCTAATCTTCTTTCTGCCACTTCAAAGCTGCTCTTAGTTCTTGTGCTCGCCTCGAAAAATAGGTTGGCAGCAAACATTTGTCTTTCAGGCTTCCAAACCATTCCATCAGCAAATTTTTGTGCATCCGATAATATTTGATGAATGTCTTCCACCTTTAATTCGTTTGTGGTTAGTAAGTGTTTTTCCATCTTTTCATCCCGTCCTTTCGTCTTTTGGCTAAAAAAATACCCTGACCAAATGATCAGGGTGCAAAAAATTTGTACTTTCGAAATCAGGTATGGACTTACCTTACTCCATTCCTGTTTTCATGTACTACACCCTTCTAAGCCTCTCTGGACTTTATTTAAAAGGTTCATATTGACTATGCAGTTTTGTGATTTTCGGCAGATTCTTCTATATTAAACATATTTTCATCCACCTGCGGTTTTCCGGGAAGAATAAGGTTTAGCAATACACCGAAAATGGCTGCCAAGGCCATGCCTTGAATTTGAAATTTATCAGATACTTTAATAAATGCCCCGCCAATCCCGATGACGAGGATGACTGATGAGATCACTAGATTTCGTTTGTCTCCAAAATCAATTTTACTATCGACCAGCATCCTTAATCCTGATGATGCAATAATTCCGAAGAGTAGAATCGAGACACCACCCATAACAGGAGTTGGGATGGAATGAATCAGCGCAGTTATTTTGCCAATAAATCCAAAGACGATCGCGAAAATGGCTGCTCCTGCAATAACATAAACACTATAAACTCTGGTAATGGCCAAAACTCCGATATTTTCACCATAGGTTGTTTTAGGAGGTCCGCCGATCAACGACGAAATTAGTGTCGCTGTTCCATCGCCCAGGATAGAACGGTGAAGACCCGGATCTTTAATATAATCACGTCCTACAACCTTACTGAGAACCATTTGGTGTCCGATATGTTCTGAAATCGTTACAACCGCAACCGGTGCCATTAGGAGAACTATATCCCAGGAAAATTTCACTTTATAGCTAACAAATGGAATAATAAATTGCGGCATTTCGAACCAGTGTGCTTTTAAAACTGGCTGGAAATCGACGATTCCCACGATTAATGCATAGATATAACCAATCACTATCCCTGCTAATATCGGGATGATACTTAACATTCCTCTTAGATAGATAGAGAAAATAATGGTTGCTGCGAGCGTTACTAATGCTACTGAGAAATGAAGCAAGCTATATTTTCCAGCAGCGTTATTCATGGCCATCCCAACTGCCGTTCCTGAAAGGGCTAAACCGATGACAATGATAACCGGTCCTACAACAACAGGGGGAAGCAATTTCATTATCCAACGGTATCCTGCCATTTTTATTACAAGGGCAACTATCACATAAACCAATCCTGCAATGAAGGTTCCTAACATCGCCGCACCCGGACCTCCAGCTGACTTGGCCGCAATGATCGGGGCAATGTAAGCAAATGACGACCCTAGATAGGCTGGAACTTTCATTTTGGTAAGGAACAAAAATGCCAAGGTTCCAAGTCCACTGGAAATCAACGCAAGTGCAGGGCTTAATCCAACAAGATATGGAACAAGGATTGTAGCACCAAACATGGCAAATAGATGCTGCAGGCTAAGTGTCAGCCATTGGCCAGGTTTTGGAATGTCATTTACGTCTAAGATTGGTTTACTGCTCATTCTTTTCTCCTCCGCATTGAATATATTATTATTTCTCTATAAAAAAACCACTTTGTTCGTGACGGTACAAAGTGGAAATGAAGACGCCGTAAAAGTATACTTTCGGCTTTTTCCCCTTTGTCAGCCTCACAGGACCGCATTTAAAAGGGTTGCTATTTACTTGTCATAAATACTTACTCGATCAACTTGATCTACTTCTGCTAATTCAACGACAATTTTTTCTAAGTTTGAGGTTGGAATATTTTTACCTACATAATCTGCTCGGATCGGCAATTCACGATGACCTCGGTCCACCAACACAGCAAGCTGTATTGCTGAAGGGCGCCCTAGATCCATAAGTGCATCCAAGCCTGCCCTTACAGTTCTTCCAGTATATAAAACATCATCCACCAAAATTACCTTTTTATCGTTACTGTCCACTGGAATATCTGATCCTTTAACAAGCGGTTCTTGATTTTCCGTTTTCTTCGTTAAATCGTCTCGATACAAGGTAATATCCAATTCACCAACCGGGATGGGACTCCCTTCAATCTCTTCGATTTTTGCCGCAAGACGCTTTGCCAGGTAAATACCCCTTGTGCGAATGCCAACTAGTAGGCAATCCTCTATTCCTTTATTCTTTTCAATGATTTGATGAGCAATCCTTGTTAAGGCACGGCTGATCGCTTGTTCATCCAAAACAAGTGCCTTTTGCGTCATACTACCACCTCTTTTTGAAAAATAAAAACCTCTCACCGTAGCGAGAGGCAGAAAAGGAATATTCATAAACGAATGGCTATTTAATCACCATTGTTTTTATCCGTTTCCTTCTCAGCCTCACGGGACTGATTTAAAGGCTCATTAAACTATAGACATCTTACATTACTTTAAAGGTCATGTCAACGATTATTTCGAAGTTGATCGAGCAAACTTTCAAATTCTGCAGGGAGCGGGGCCTCGAATTGTAAATATTCCTTTGTTCTTGGGTGATCAAATCCAAGGATTCCTGCATGAAGTGCCTGTCCGCCAATATCAAACGTTTTTTTCGGTCCATATTTCGGATCACCTGCAAGCGGGTAGCCTATATATTTCATATGCACACGAATTTGGTGGGTCCTGCCTGTTTCTAATTGACACTCAATAAACGTAAAATCTTTAAATCGCTCTATCACATTAAAATGGGTGACCGCATGCTTTCCATTATCCACAACAGTCATACTTTGTCGATCTTTAGGGTCTCTGCCAAGTGGTGCATCAATCGTGCCAAATTCATGGGGTATAACGCCATGGACAATCGCTTTATATTTTCTTGTTACTGTTTTTTCAACTAGCTGATTGACAAGACTTTCATGGGCCATATCATTTTTAGCCACCATTAAAAGACCTGAGGTATCCTTATCAATCCGATGAACAATACCTGGTCTTAAAACCCCATTTATCCCCGATAAATCTTTGCAATGTGCCATTAATCCATTGACAAGGGTCCCTGTAATATGTCCAGGTGCAGGGTGTACAACCATGCCTTTTGGTTTATTGACGACCAATACATCTGAATCTTCAAAATATATGTCTAGGTTAAGGTCTTCTGGGACCACGTCCAGCTCCTCTGGTTCAGGTATAATGATCTCGATTTGATCATTCAAGCTGCACTTATAATTGGTTTTGATTTTTTGACCATTAACAAGTACATGACCATCTTTAATCCATTGCTGTACTTGTGTTCTTGACCATTCTTCATCTAAAGTTGAAATGACTTTATCGATTCGATCGCCATTTTGATCCTCAAGAATGGTGTGTTCCATTTTCTCCATATGATTTCTCCTTCATTTTCCTCTCATCACGAATCATTAGGATCATTAATAAAATGACACCAATGCATAATGCCGAATCGGCAATATTAAATACAGGAAAGTTATAGCCAAAAATAAAAGTATGAATAAAATCCACAACCTGCTTACGGATGACACGGTCGATAAAGTTACCAATGGCTCCTCCAAGCATCAATGCCAAAGAAACCCCTAACAACCAATTACCCTTTGCAGATTTTTGAATGTAATAAATAATTGCTACAATGACAACTATTGTAATAATATAAAAAAGCCACATTCGTCCCTGTAATATTCCCCAGGCAGCCCCACTATTACGATGGGAGGTAATATATAACACATTATCAATAATGGGAATACTGTCACCGAAATTCATTCTGCTCACAATTAGCCATTTTGTAAATTGATCCAATAAAACAACAAATAAAGCAATTAAATAATAAAACACTAACATACCCCCATATCTGCCAATACTTACTTCCTTAGCATTTTAGCATATTATACTAAGAAAGGACAATGTAAGGTGAACGATAAAAGGATTAATTGCCTTACGATAGAAGCTATTTAATTTTTTTGAATCGTTTATAGACTTAAGAGTCGGAATGTTTTTTATTAAATCAATTGGCATGATTTCCCCAGAAATTTCACATTTACCAAAGCTTCCATCACTCATTTTTTTGATAGCGATTTTAATGTCTGTAAGTTCGTCTTCTAAAATACGGATGAACCAATCTGGATTTTGTTCCTTTTTTAATGAGTTTTCAATTTCAGCTTGTGTATGACGGAGTTCCAAAAACAGCTTTTCCTGCATGGCATTCATAAGTTGTTACCTCCGTAATGATTTTGTCTTATTATTTCCGCAGTCCTTTATCTGACTCGAAAAAACATTTGACAACATCAACAACAATTAACGGAGGTGGAAATAAATAAGAGGATGTCCTAAAACAAAGTGTCAGACCCATCAACCTTCAATTTATAGCTACTTTTAAAAAAAGCGGCTATATATTGAGTGTTAATCGAGAGGTCGGACCCTTTAGGGACATCCTCTTTTCAGTATTAGGCTAAATCAGGATAGTGTTCTTTTATAACTTCCGCACAACGATGGCAGAGAGTATTATGGTCAGGGTCTTGACCCACTTCAGGAGTGACAATCCAGCATCTTTCGCATGTTTCTCCTTCTGCTTTTGTAATAACAATGGCGGCAGTATCTAGTTTCAAGGCATTTTCCGGTGCTTCCTCATAAGAACCGACTACTTCAAAACCTGAAACAATAAAGAGCTGCTTTACATTCTCATGAATGGAATCTAATAATTCTTTTGTTTTTTCATTAACATATAAAGTAACTTTTGCAGTTAAAGATTTACCAATTACCTTTTGATTTCGTGCTTCTTCGAGTGCTTTTAGAACATCATCGCGAAGTTCGAGAAAAGCATTCCACTTTTCTTCCAATCCCATAGCATTTGCCAGCACTTGATATTCCGGCATGTCAGTAAGCTGTACGCTTTCTTCTTCAACCGAAGGTATAAATTTCCAAACTTCATCTGCAGTGTGTGAAAGGATTGGCGATACCAGCTTCGTTAAAGCAAGCAAACAATCATACATAACTGTTTGAATAGCTCGACGATCAGGGTGATCACTTGCCTCAATATATAGGATATCTTTAGCGAAATCAAGATAAAAAGAGCTTAAATCTAGTGTACAGAAATTGTTAACAGCATGATAAATAGAAGCAAACTCATAGTTTTCATACGCATTTCGTACATGCTTAATCAGCTTATTCAATTTCAAGAGCATGAATTGATCGACTTCCCGCAAGCTTTCATACGGAACCCTATTTTCCTTCGGATTAAAATCTGCCAAGTTCCCTAATAAGAAACGGAAGGTGTTGCGAATCTTACGATACACTTCAGCAACCTGTTTCAGGATGGCATCGGAAACGCGCACATCAGCCTGATAGTCAACAGATGCTACCCAAAGGCGTAAAATATCTGCACCAAGTTGATTCATAACCTTCGCAGGAACGACAACATTACCTAACGATTTACTCATTTTTCTTCCATCACCGTCAAGGGCAAAGCCATGACTTAATACTCCTTTATACGGTGCTTTTCCAGTAACCGCAACGGCTGTCGATAAGGAAGAGTTAAACCAACCACGGTATTGGTCAGAGCCTTCAAGATAAAGATCCGCAGGTCGGACTAATTCATCCCTTTCAAGGAGTACTGCTTGATGAGAAGAACCGGAGTCAAACCAAACGTCCATGATGTCAGTTTCTTTTGTAAAGGTCCCATTTGGACTTCCTGGATGGGTGAACCCTTCAGGTAATAAATCCTTTACGTCACGTTCAAACCAAATATTTGAACCAAATTCACGGAATAAGGCTGAAACATGTTCAATGGTTTCATCCGTAATAATTTCTTCACCATTTTCAGCATAAAAGACCGGAATTGGTACACCCCAAACTCGTTGCCTTGAAATACACCAGTCTCCACGGTCACGAACCATATTAAACAAACGAGTTTCTCCCCATGCTGGTACCCATTTTGTTCCCTTTACCGCTTCGAGCAAATCATTTCGAAAATCTTTAATGGAAGCAAACCATTGAGCAGTCGCACGATAGATGACTGGTTTTTTCGTTCTCCAATCATGCGGATAAGAGTGAGTAATGAACGACAGCTTTAATAGTGCTCCTGCTTCTTCTAAACTCCCGACAATCGGTTTGTTTGCATTATCGTAAAATAATCCTTCGAAGCCTGGCGCTTCGCTTGTCATAACGCCTTTGTCATCAACAGGGCAAAGGACATCTAAACCATATTTTTGCCCAACATAAAAGTCATCTTCACCGTGTCCTGGTGCTGTGTGAACACAACCTGTTCCCGCATCAGTTGTTACGTGCTCACCGAGCATCACTAGCGAATCACGACCATATATCGGGTGGGACGCAACGACGTATTCCAATTCAGTTCCTTTTACTTTTTGGACTACAGAAGGGTCTTGCCAACCAATTTCTTTAGCAGCTGTTTCTAAAAGGGCTTCAGCAACTAAATACTTTTTCCCCTCTACGGATACGACAACATACGTTAAGTCAGGATGGACAGAAATACCAAGGTTTGCAGGAATAGTCCAAGGGGTTGTTGTCCAAATGATAATGTGCGTGTCGGAATCAAGCACATCTTTTCCATCTTTAACCTTAAAGGCTACATAAATTGACGCTGACCGCTTATCTTGATACTCAATCTCTGCTTCAGCAAGCGCAGATTCACTTGATGGAGACCAATAAACAGGCTTAAGACCTTTATAAATATAGCCTTTTTTAGCCATTTCACCAAAAACCTTAATTTGTTGGGCTTCATATTCAGGCTTAAGGGTAATGTATGGATTTTCCCAGTCTGCCCGAACTCCGAGACGTTTAAATTGCGAACGCTGGTTATCAACTTGTTCAAGCGCATATTTAGTACATAGCTCACGGAATTCTGCAACTGACATTTCTTTGCGTTTTACACCCTTATTGGTTAATGCCTGTTCAATCGGCAGTCCGTGAGTGTCCCATCCTGGTACATACGGTGCATGGAAGCCGCTCATTGATTTATAGCGGACAATCATATCCTTGAGGATTTTATTTAACGCATGGCCCATATGAATATCCCCGTTTGCGTATGGAGGTCCATCATGAAGGACAAAGATTGGTCTACCCTTCGTCCTTTCTTGTACCCTTTGATAAATATTCATTTTTTCCCACTTTGCCTGAATATCTGGTTCTTTTTGTGGGAGATTGCCACGCATCGGAAATTCCGTTTTTGGCATTAATAATGTATCTTTAAATTCCATCTTTTCTTCCTCCATTATTTCTAATAGTACAAATCAGATTAGACATTTTTCCATAAAAAAACCTTCTCGTCCCAAAATAGGGACGAGAAGGTTTATTCCCGCGGTACCACCCTAATAGAAAAGTACGAAGCTTCGTACCATCCTCTTAGCATTCGTAACGTGAATGATCCGCCATAAGCCTACTATCACAAAAAGTGAGTTCGACCTGGAACTCAAGGGTGATTTTCCAATTTATCACTTTACCGAGCTTTCACCATCCTCGATTCGCTAATAAAAGCAAAAGAAAATTGTACTCTCCCTATCAACGCCATGTCCATTCTATTTTACTTGTTAACAAATTATATGCGATTCACGTCACATTCGTCAAGCTAAGGAATCCTCTTCCTCGTGGAGTTTTAATTCAGTTGCATCGATTTCATATTCTAGTAAATGGTCCCAGTCATCTGTATTCAACATATCTAATTGGGCTTCAATCAACATCTTAAATCGAGTGCGGAAAACTTTTGACTGCTTCTTTAAATCCTGGATTTCAATTGCAATTTTCCTTGCCTTTGAAAGTGATTCGTTCACGATCCGATCAGCATTTTTTTCCGCTTCCTTAATAATAAGCTTTGCTTCCTTTTGTGCATGTCGTTTGACTTCTTCGCCAGCTTCCTGAGCAATTACGATTGATTTATTTAATGTCTCTTCAATATTGTTAAAATGTCCGAGCCGCTCTTTCATATCATTCAAACGTTCTTCTAATTCTTTTTTCTCTCTAAGTACAAGCTCGTAATCCTTAATGACTTGGTCAAGGAATTCATTTACTTCATCTTCATCGTAACCCCGAAAACCTTTATTGAATTCTTTGTTGTGAATATCTAACGGCGTTAACGGCATATTGCCACCTCCATAATATCTAATCTACTAATCAATATATGTATAAAAAACAATTCGACAAGCTTTTCGAAAATCCTTCTTTAAAATAAATTATTTTTGTTTTCCTACCTGAATTCTCCATTTTTCTTTTTTCGTCTTTCCTTCAATCGACATTATTTTTGCTCTGCCATAGCCACGGACAGAAATTAAGTCTCCTTCACCAACTTCAAAAGCAGAATTTTCGACCAATGTCCAATTTACTTTTACGAGTCCCTGTCCAATGAACAATTGAGATTTCTGTCTGGACAGATGATGAATATTGGAAACAATCGTATCAAGTCGTAAAGAAGAAACGGTTACATGTTCATCCGTCCATAAAACATCAGAGCGTATGCTCGAATTTAAATTGATTTCCGTTATTTTAACGCTAGTCCTGCCAATGGATTCAAGATTATTTTTTATATAATCACAAACTTCCTTGGCGGCAAAAAATTGAATTCTGCCATCTTTGATGAGGATATCTCCAAATTTCCCCCGCTTTAACCCAAGCGACATAAGGGACCCTAAAACTTGAGGATGTTCAATTGTCACAAATTTCTTAGGATAATCAATTTCGAGGAGAGTAATTTGGAAATCTTCTTCATTTCCCGTCAAATACTCGGGTAGAATTAGCGCTCTTTTTCTTTCTGCGTCTTGACTGCCGCCAAGTAGTTTATATTTTATCTCTCCATTTTCACCGATTAATGCTTTTAGAATATACTGCTCTCTTGGATCAAGGAAATCGGTCAACTTAAGAGCATATGTTGATTCCACATAGCTCTTCCATTGTAGTACCTGGTCGATAAACTCCCTTTCCTCTGGTCTAAAATGTTGATAAATGTTCATTAATGTTAACACAACCTAATTGTTAGAATCCTTATAGCCAACCGGCAATCCCATATAAGCCCCTTGAAGCAAAATTAAGAACAAGAAATGCAACAATAGGCGAAATATCAATCATTCCTAATGGAGGAATTATTTTTCTGAACGGTTCTAAATAAGGCTCGCAAATTCTAGCCAAAAACCGGCCGATAAATGTATCTCTGGCATTTGGGAACCATGACATCAAAATATAAATAATCAAAGCCCATGAGTAAATACTGATTAATTGTTGTAACAAATAAATAACCATATGCATTTCCTTACAACCTCGAATCTATATTATTTTGTTCTTGAAGAAGCTCAGAAATATTACCTGATACCTCAACATTATCAGGAGTGCATAAAAAAATATTAGAACCAATTTTTTGAATTTCACCGCCAATTGCATAGACGACACCACTTAAAAAGTCAACAATTTGCCTTCCCTGGTCTTTATCAATGCGCTGCAGATTCACCACAACGGCACGACGATTTTTAATTTGATCAGCAATTTCGGTCGATTCTGAATAGGTGCCTGGTTCAACCAATATAACCTTTGATGAATTCGTTACCGATTGAAGACTTACTACGTTTTGGTTCTTAACCGGTTGTTTTTGCGGTTTTATACGAACGACTTCTTCTTCAGGCTCATTTTCATGGTTTTCAATTTCATCGTCTAGAAAGAAAAAATTTTTTAGTTTTGATTTAATTGTCATAGAATTACCTCCTATTCATCATCGCCGACAAGTGCCGTTCCTATTCTAACCATTGTTGCCCCTTCTTCAATTGCAATGGAAAAATCATTACTCATTCCCATTGAGAGCTCACTACATGGGGCAAAATCGAATTGAAATGCTTGAACTTGATCCCGTAGTTCCCGTAATTTCCTAAAACAGTCACGAAGTGCCCTCTCATCTTCTGTTAACGGGGCCATGGTCATTAGTCCTTCAACACTAATGTTCTCAAATTCTTGTAGCTGTTTAATAAAATCGAGAACATTTTCTGATTCTAAACCATGTTTAGACTCTTCTCCGGAAACATTTACCTGAACAAGACATTTTATTTTTTTGGTCGCTCGTTTGTTGATTTCTTCCACTAAAGAAAGTCGATCAATGGAGTGAATATAGTCTACTTTATCGATAATATTTTTTACCTTTCGTGTCTGAAGCGTTCCGATAAAATGCCAGACAGGCTTGTCCCCTAAAACACTCCATTTTTCAAGTATTCCTTCATCTCGGTTTTCCCCGAGATTTTCAATTCCTGCATCAAGAGCTTCCTTTGCCCTTGAAGTACTAACATATTTTGTTACCGCGATAATTGTGACTTCATTCGGATTACGATTTGATTTTTTGCAAGCATCATTAATTTGTTGTCTTATATTTTCAAGATTTATTGCTACCTTCATAACGAAAAAGCAGTCTCCTTCCATCCAATAAAACTTAACATTCTTCCAGTTTGGCCTTGGTCACGACGATGAGAAAAAAATTGCTCATTACAGCTAGAACAATAGCTGGTCATCGTTATATTTTGATCAGGCACTCCAGCTTTCCTTAGAATAAGCCTATTCATTTCACGCAAATCTAAAGAATACTGTCCTTCTTTTATTAAATTATATGGTTTTTCTTCCACTTCTTCTAGTAAATTTTTAACAAAGTTAATTACGTAATCATTTACAATATAGCATTTCCCACAAATAGACGGACCAATTGTCACAAAAATTTGCTCTGGATGAATGCCTTCATTCCTCCACGTTTCTACCATTTGTTTAGCTATTGTTTTGACTGTCCCTTTCCATCCAGCATGAGCTGTACCAATCATTTTTTTTTCTGGTGCGATGAAAAAGAGCGGGACGCAGTCAGCAAAACAAAGTGTTAGTAGGATGCCTGACTCATCCGTATAAAAACCGTCAGTACCTTTAAAGGCATCTGTGTATGAAATGGCACCCTTACCACAATCATCCTTCGTCACTTTTTGTATGATACAATCATGGATTTGTTCAGCCCCTATCCACCGATTTAACGAAAAATCGAGAAGGTCTGCTGTTTTTATTCTATTGGCACAAACATCTTGAGCATCATCCCCAACATGGAAACCAAGGTTAAGCTCTCTATAAATTCCTTTGCTATATCCACCATTTCTAGTCGTAATACCGGCAACTAATTCTGGGAATTGATTCATCCAGTTTTCAATTGTCAAAATGGACTTATTTTGTACAACAAATGGTTCCATTTTTCCATACCTCTTTTTGTTTTTCTTTAGTTTAACATGAATTGAATAAATGGTCACCGCCAAACGGCTTGCTTTATACTTCCGCCTCTTCATGCAGTTGTGCCTCGATGCCTTTATATCTGACCAAGATTACATCTTGACCTATTTTTATAATATTTTTCCAAGGAATGACCACTTCATTCTCCTTCCCAAAAATGCCTAGGACTCTTCCACTTCCAGAAATGACGACCGCTTCAATTTTGCCTGTCGATAAATTTATTTCGATATCTCCAATATTCCCCAACCTTTTTCCATCAGCTACATTGACAACGTCTTTTATTTGAAATTCTGAGATTTTTACCATTATCGCTCACTCCCATTTAGATACTATAAAAAATATATGATTGGACATTTAAATATATCTATAAAATAAAAAAATAAAGCTGCCCGTTAAGGCAGCTCAGGCTGTCGAGAAACTTTCGATAGCCTTTTATTTCATTCACCTTCTTTAACAATACACCGCGTTAATTTATTATAATATTATTAATATATTTATATAGGCTGTTCAATAGGTCAGTTGATTTGCGCTCCAGGCGCTTCGCTTTCCGCGGGCGTGCCGGGGAGCCTCCTCGGCGCTTTGGCGCCTGCGGGGTCTCCCCTGCCCCGTACTCCCGCAGGAGTCTTCGCGCCTTCCGCTCCAATCAACAGGCTAGCTAGCATTGACAATTAGTTATTAAAAATCGGGATTTTAGTTCACATAAAAAATTGCCGAGAAAAATACCCTTTCTCGACAATCTGAACTGCCCATCGGACAGCTTTGTTATTTGATATGAAACTTTTAACTTCGAGAATTGTCCAGCTTCAGCGCTTAGGGGCTCGGGGTCATAAGCCAATCCGTCCTGAAGGTTAAAGAACAACCTTCAAGCCGGCTCGTCTTATGCCTGTCGCCCCTGAACAAGGCGCTTCCGCTTTTCTTTTTGTCCAGCTCCAGCGCCTAGCTCCTCGGGTCATAAGCCACTTCCAAAATGAAGGCACAAAAAGCGCCTTCTTTTTGGAATCGTCTTATGCCTGTCGGAGCTAAACAAGGCGCTTCCGCTTTTCTTTTAGCTCTGGATATTTTTATTCATTTGCCGAATGGCTGCTTTCTCTAAACGAGATACTTGTGCTTGGGAAATTCCAATTTCGTCTGCCACTTCCATTTGCGTTTTGCCTTGAAAAAATCGCTTTCGTAAAATTAATTTTTCACGATCATTTAAACGCCTCATCCCTTCTTTCAAGGCAATTTCCTCTATCCAATGAATGTCCTTATTTCGCTCATCGCTCAATTGGTCCATTACATAAATTGGGTCGCCTCCATCATTATAAATTGGTTCAAATAAGGATACAGGGTCTTGAATAGCATCTAAGGCAAACACGATTTCTTCATGAGGAACTTCTAATACTTTTGCAATCTCCTCGGCCGTAGGTTCCCTTGATGTCTCACTCATCAATCGTTCCCTAACCTGAAGGGCCTTATAAGCGATATCCCTCAATGATCGCGATACGCGAATCGGGTTATTGTCACGTAAATATCGTCTAATTTCTCCAATAATCATCGGTACGGCATAAGTGGAAAACTTTACGTTTTGATTTAAATCAAAATTATCAATTGATTTCATAAGTCCGATACAGCCAACCTGAAAAAGATCATCAACAAATTCACCTCGGTTGTTAAAGCGCTGTATGACGCTTAGGACTAGACGTAAATTTCCGTTTACTAATCTTTCGCGAGCCGTAATATCGCCCTCTTGCATTTGCTTGAAGAGTAATCTCATTTCTTCGTTTTTTAATACTGGAAGTTTTGATGTATCAACACCGCAAATTTCAACTTTATTTCGAGTCAAATCTTTCCCTCCTCATAGGAGCTGCTGTTCAAAAATAAGTATCTCCTTGAGCAGGAAAAATATGCACCCAACCCTTAAGGTGAGTAAGCTCTTAAAGTCGAAAAATGCGATAAAATCACGTTTTATACTATAAAAAAAATTCCTTTTAAACCATTTTATTGAATTCCTTTCGTAATCTTTTAATAATTCTTTTTTCTAATCTAGATATGTAGGACTGAGAAATTCCAAGCATATCAGCAACATCCTTTTGTGTTTTTTCTTCGCCATTCGTTAATCCAAAACGGAGCTCCATTATTTGCTTTTCCCTGTCCGAGAGCTGATGCAATGCTTTTGTCAACAGCTTTCGGTCTACATTTGCTTCAAGATCCTTCGTGATAATATCATCATCGGTTCCCAAAACATCGGATAATAATAGCTCATTTCCATCCCAGTCAATGTTTAAGGGCTCATCAAATGATACTTCGGAACGAATTTTATTATTTCTTCTTAAATACATGAGAATTTCATTTTCAATACATCTTGACGCATATGTTGCCAGTTTAATTTTCTTTTCTGGATTAAACGTATTGACCGCCTTGATTAACCCAATTGTCCCAATACTGATTAAATCTTCTATATTAATCCCGGTATTCTCAAATTTTCTAGCAATATAAACCACTAATCTTAGGTTTCTTTCAATTAATATTGACCTAGCCGCCTTATCCCCGCCTGGTAATTTTTTTAATAACATTTCCTCTTCGTCTTTACTTAAAGGAGGAGGCAATGCTTCGCTTCCGCCAATATAGTAGATTTCATCTGTTTTTAGACCCAATTTCATCAGTATTTTATACCAGTAATAGGATAAGCGAAGTCTCCATTTTTTCATGTAAGTTCCTCCTTCTAAAAATATGTTTTTCTGAGTATAGTAATATTAACTTACCTTCACTGTTTCACTAAGCTGCTTTTTTCCGGTTAACATTTTCGGATGTACGATAGACTCAAAGGCATCATCGGCTGAAAGCTGCTGCATGGTAAAAGAAATAAGACCCTTCTCACATAAGTACTGATCACCGTTTTGATGAATGTAAATAGAATCCGGCTTAACGGTGACAACGAGTTGATTCTCTTGTCCAACGACCCGGCATGGAACAACTCTCAGTCTATTTTGCCATTCCAAAGGTAATTCTGTATTTCCCATTAAAAGGGCCTCATGGTCGTTTGCTATTTTTATGATTGGTTCAGGCATTTCCTCAATCAGGTTGCGAATGGAAACAATCATAACAGGAAGCTTCGAAAGTGGATCATACAATTGATTTCCGCTATCTACCAATCCTTTGCAAGAAAAAGTTATTTCCTCAATTGTCACCTGTACCTTCACGATCTGATCAAATTGAATTTTGGCCATCTCAAAATTCTCTACATTTTTTTTCGAGAAGTGCCAGGCAATTGGAAACCCAATCAGTACGAAAAGCCAGGTTATCGGGTCACCAAATCCGTTTGAAAGTGACTTAAGAAACTCCAAGGTCATGTTTGAATCATATTGGATAAAATAATGGGTTCCAATCAAAGCCCCGCCGATTAAAAAGGTTGCGACATATAGAGTCATTAACCCTTTTATAAAGTAGGAAAACCGCTTATATCCAAACACTGCAAGCACCATCAAGACAGAACAAAAAAGTTTTGAAAGAGGATGGTTAGAATAGGTATTTAATGGAGTAAACCATAATAAGATAATGATTGACCCAATAAACCCTCCAGCTAGTAACCGCCAAATCCGTATCCTTCTTTTTAAGAAAATCGCAGTTAAATAAAGGAGAAGGCTATCAAATAACAGATTAAGAGCCCAAATTACATCTAAATAAACGGTCAATAAGCTTCCTCCTTTTCGAGTTAGCGCAATTCATTTCTACGATTATGGTTTTCTACTCTATCTGTATACGAAAAAGTATATCTTAGAGGTTAGGCTGAAGTGTGTCACTTTCTGTAAACAAAAAAACAGAAATTTTCACTATTCGAAACGGAATTTGTCAAATAGGTCAGTAGATGACCATTCTTACAAATGGATACTTGATCATGGAAGGGTATAAAAAAAGAAGGCTCTGTTAAAATTGTCTGTTAATTTCCGCTCAAGAAGCGAGCATCCGCGGGCGGTTCGGGGAGCCTCCTCGGCGCTATTGTGCCTGCGGTGTCTCCCCTGCCCCGTACTCCCGCAGGACGTTGAATCATCATCTTTGAATCAACACCGTACGAAGGAAATGCGATAGTATTTTCGAGGATCGAGCGCCTTCCGCTTCAATCAACATGGTGGCAAAATCAACAATGAGCATTAACATAGCCAAAAGAAAAGAGGATACCCTTTAGGGACATCCTCTTTTCACTATTTTGAATTTATCGTTTTTTTCGGTTACGCAAGAAGGTTGGTATATCCAATGCTTCTTCTTGATTTACATTTGAAGTACGGGTAGGCTCTTGGTGTAATTCTTCACGCTTTGGCTCCCGCTTTATATTGTTAATTGTAGGTTTTGCTTGTCCAATTTGAGGTCGTGCAGCCTTTGGCTGAGGTACCTCCTCATTAAACCCTGTAGCAATAACCGTAACAATGATTTCGTCCTTTAAATTTTCATTAATAACGGAACCGAAAATCATATTTACTTCTTGGTCAGTTGCGGTGGCAACGATATCTGCAGCTTCTTGAACCTCGTAAAGACTTAGATTCGTTCCTCCGGTAATATTCATCAATACACCTTGTGCACCATCGATTGATGTTTCTAATAATGGCGAATTGATTGCTTTCTTAGCTGCTTCGGCAGCCCGATTATCTCCTGCGGCAACTCCAATTCCCATTAAGGCAGAGCCTTTATTCGACATAATGGTTTTCACATCTGCAAAGTCTAGGTTAATTAACCCAGGGGTAGCGATTAAGTCAGAAATCCCTTGTACACCTTGACGGAGAACATTATCTGCCTCGCGGAAGGCTTCGAGCATTGGAGTACTTTTATCTACAATCTCAAGGAGACGGTCGTTTGGTATGACAATAAGGGTATCCACCGCTTCCTTCATAGAACCGATGCCTCCTGATGCTTGATTCGCACGCTTTCTCCCCTCAAATGTAAAAGGACGGGTAACCACTCCAACTGTCAATGCCCCTAAATCACGAGCAATTTGAGCGATTACAGGAGCTGCACCAGTACCTGTTCCGCCTCCCATTCCGGCAGTTACAAACACCATGTCTGCGCCGCTCAATGCCTCCTCAATTTGTTCTTTACTCTCTTCTGCAGCCTTTTTTCCAACTTCAGGATTTGCTCCTGCCCCAAGACCGCGGGTTAATTTAGCTCCAATTTGCATTTTTACTTCAGCTTTTGAAAGATTCAATGCTTGAGCATCTGTATTCACTGCGATAAACTCAACGCCTTGAACGCCATGCTCAATCATACGATTTACAGCGTTATTACCTCCACCGCCAACCCCGATTACTTTTATGGTTGCAAGAGAATCTAAATTTGTATCAAATTCTAACATGACAAATCCTCCTAATTCATCGATATTCCTTTTCGTAATGCCTACTCGAAAAAGTAACCAAGGAATTTTTTTACTTTTGATGACATCTTTTCTTCCGGATGTTTTTCTACTTTAGATTTTGGCTGTTGATGTTGCTGTTGCTGTTGCTGCACTTTAGGCACAGTTTTTTCAATTGGCTCAGAAATCGATGCTTGCCCACTGAAACTGCCTCCTGGCAATCTAGTACTCTTATAAGCATATTTGATGATCCCTACCCCAGTTGTATATTGAGGTTCTCTTACTCCAATATAATCAGGAACAGCAACCCGTACTCTGTTTTGCAAAATCACTTGTGCAAGCTCTAACACACCTTGCATATTGGCAACACCGCCGGTTAGAACATACCCTCCCGGCATATCGGTTACGCCATATCGTTTCATTTCATGTAAAACAAGTTCAAAAATTTCTTCTAATCTAGCTTCTATAATATCAGATATTTCAAGCTGATTAAATTGTTGGTGTTGATCACTTCCGATAATGGGTACACTAAAGACGACATCCTCTGATGCTTCATCATAAAAGGCATGTCCATATTTAACTTTAAGGTTTTCAGCATCCTCTGTGGAAGTACGCAAACCTACAGATAAATCTTTTGTTATATGGTCTCCTCCAACAGGAATAACGCTGGATGCCGATAAATAGCCATTTTCAAAAACGGCAAGTGTTGTTGAGCCGCCACCCAGATCAATGAGGGCAACACCAAGGTTTTTTTCATCTTTCGATAGGGCGTACTCACCGGCAGCAAGAGGTTGCATAATAATGTCCAGAATCTCAAGTCCAGCACGTTCAACACAGCGTAAAGTATTAATTAAAACTGTTGTCGTTCCAGTTATAAGCGTACCTTCTACTTCCAAGCGAACACCAATCATACCCCGAGGGTCATTAATTTCATCTTTTCCGTCTAAGATAAACTGTTTTTGAATGACTCCAATTTTTTCTCTTTCAGGTGGAATTGCTCCAACGTATGCTGCTTCAATAACGCGAAGTACATCTTCATTTGTAATTTCTCGATTTTGGCTGGAAACAGCAACAACACCACGACATGGCTGAAGCGATACATGATTTCCGCTAACACCGACATGAACCTTCCGAATTTCCAAACCTATCATTCGTTCCGCCTGCTCAATCGCCCTTTTAATCGAATGAACGGTGTCCTCCATATCAACGATGGATCCTTTTCTTAATCCTTCCGATTTCACATTCCCGACACCAATAATATTCAATGAGTCATTGACCATTTCACCAATGATTACTTTTACACTGGACGTACCGATGTCAAGACTTACATATATTTCATTGCTGTTCATTCTTTGGCACCTCCTTTTAAAACTCCTTAAGTCGAACAACAATATATTTTTTATTCAGATAAATTTCTTACGTATTCATCATATAAAAGTATTCGTCACTTTAAAATGATTCCCTTTAAAAAAATCAATTTTTTTCTAATTTTTCCTTTTTTGTTGACCATTTTGTCAATAATATCCTTCTAATAACAGCAATATTTTGGAATAATCTGACCCCAAAAGCAAATATGGCTGCTAGATATAAGTCTACACCAAGATGAACTCCTAGAAAAGCTAAACCTGCGGCTAGTAAAATATTAAAAAAGAATCCCGATACAAATACTTTCTCATCATAAATATTTTGCAAGTGGGCCCTGATTCCTCCAAACAATGTATCAAAAGCGGCTAAAACAGCTATTGATAAATAATGTGAGTATTCCTCTGGAATTCGAATGTCTGTTAAAAGCC
Source organism: Neobacillus massiliamazoniensis (assembly GCF_001048695.1). Lineage (GTDB taxonomy): Bacteria > Bacillota > Bacilli > Bacillales > Cytobacillaceae > Neobacillus > Neobacillus massiliamazoniensis. The sequence goes on from NZ_CVRB01000001.1 coordinate 455,899, forward strand.
CGAGAATAATCCCAACGATCAACCCCATAATCGGAAGCCACATTATGAACTTCCTCCTTCTTCTACGGTCTCCATTTCCTTAATCCGTATTGGATTATCATAAGCGGGAACAGTAACCGCTGGATTCGGAGATGTAACGGTAAGTCTAAGATTTTCTATGAAAAATTCTTCGGTCGATTTTGAGACCTGCATTCGATTAAATAATTTTTCAGCAGCTTTCATATTATCAACAGCTGCTCTCACTTCAAACGGCATACTTCGAATCACATGCCCATCGATTTTCGTTTCTGAGTTTATATCGCGTATCACTGTGGTATTAATTATTCTTCTTCCATCAATAGACACATATTTTGCACCATACATGTTTAGCTCGTTTAATAATCTTTTTAAAAGTTCAGGAGACACCACTTTCGTTACGGGTTTCCCTAATTGGATTTCTTCATAAACTGGCTCTATTTTCAGAATAATTCCCGGAGCCGTTACTTCTGTCAAACCCGCTTCTTGTTTCAACTCTTGCAATGTATCCCGCAGTGCCTGTTCTTTGCTCTGTTTTCGTTTTGAATCATAGGCTGCTAGTTTTTTTTCATTTGAACGGATTTCAGTCAATAAATTGGACTGTAATTCCTTTTCTTTTAATAAAGCATCTCGCAGCTGCCAAATATCGCGTGTATCCCTTTCAATCGGTTTTTTAACCGTTTGAAATTGAATCGCAATCATGAAGCCGATAATGGCTGCAATCAAAGTAAAACTTGTCTTTTTATTTGGCTTGTCCACCGTTTCCACCTATCCCCTTCAAGAAATCTTCTTGTGGACAGAATTCATTAGCTGCTTAAAATTGGATTTAGGGTTATTTCATTTTGTTTTTCGAGTGTAAAAACAATATGATCATTTACGAGTTGATCCTTAACCCCGCCATTTAAAGTCACGGCTGCAGATAAAACGTCTGGATCACCGATGGCCGTTATGACAAATGGAGCGGGATGCTCTATACCATCAACTGTAATAACGGGACCATTGCAAACTATGTAAGAATGACTCGTAAGCCGCTGCCCGTTGATGGCAACCACTTCAGCCCCTGAAATATACAGCTCGGTCACCACTTTAAAGACATGTGATTCATGGACGAGATAGTTATTAACATTATCTTTCTTTGGATCATAAGCACCATCGGCAAGGGTAATTTTTATTCCTTTTCCTTTTACCTTTGCTTTTCCAAGGAACATCCGGTACTTATCAGCATCCTCAGCAAGGTTAAAATAGACTTGTGTTTCTTTCGAGAGATTTTTTTCATTTTCTTTTACTTTTCCCTGCTTTTGGATTAATTCTTTTTGAAGCTTGCGGTTTGTCTCTTCTTGAGCAATGAGTTGATTTCTTAAATCAAGCGTCCTTTCCCATTGATCACCTGTTATTCCAGATTGTTCCTTTTTGTTCTCTAATTGCGTCAGGTGATAGGAAAAAGACATTATATAACCGAGTACAAGGCAAACAAGTGATAATATAACCTGATTACCCTGCACTCTTAGCTTTTTCAACGGTTTTATCCTCCCCTTGCTGATCGAATGCCTTAAAGAACGAACCGACCTCTAAATCAATCATTCCTTTTTTACTAGGATCTAATTGGCTAATGATCGAAGGGTAATTGGCCATTTTTTCTGAAAAACTCCTTAAAGTAGCACTAACCTCAAAACCGTCATTCATAAATAAAATGATATGATTTTGATCTGTTTTTGTCGGAGAATAGTGAATTTCAGAAATGGAATTAAGAATTTCATCAGGCAGGTTTTCAAGCCCCGTTACCATATCATTTAGTACAGGCCCATCTTTAAAGTCGAATAAAATAGGGGAATTTGCAGGAAGTTCAGCTATTTTTCTATCTTTAAGAATTTTTCCATTTTCCAATACTGGATAATAGGCATTATCTGTTTGAAGATAGGCAACTCTTTTATGTTCTTGTACTTGAATGATAATCGTATTTGGCCATTTAATATTGACACTTGCTTTTTTTATTTCAGATAAACTTTTTAAATGCGACGTAACATCTTCTGTTTTTACCTTCCAAATGTTGGTGTTCGTTGAAATGCCGGATTGACTAATTAATTCAGTGCTCGAATAAATTTTATTGCCTTTCACAACAATGTTCTTGACGTGACTTAAAGGTGATTGTGCATAAGCGACAACTAAAATTATTGCAAAAAACAAAGAGAGCAAGAATATTAGCCTTCTATTTGCCTTTCGCTTTCTTTGCTCTTTTAGCTTCGGAATCCGATCTTCAAGAGCAACAATCTTGCTTTTTTCCATCCCTTTCCCCCCAAAAAAATAGTTGCCGCTATGCTCAGGGCTCATGCAAAGAGAAAACAACAGCACGTAAGGCATGCCGTCATTATATTTTCAGTAGTTTTTTCGCCTAATTATAATGAGTAATTATATCACAATATTTGTCATTCGTAAGAGGTTTATTACTACTTTCTTCCGATTATTTCTACTTCTGTTTCTATTTTAATTTCATATAATTGGTAGATGGTATCCTTTACATGTTCGATTAACGCAAGAACATCTCCTGCTGTGGCATTACCTGCATTAACGATAAAATTCCCATGCATATCGGATATTTTTGCACCACCAATACTGAAACCCTTCAGCCCTGCCACTTCAATTAATTTACCGGCATAGTGAGGTAGGGGATTCCGAAATATACTTCCTGCACAAGGAAAGTTCCACGGTTGCGTTTCCTTTCGGTAATCTTTGTTCTTTTGCATTTGTGAAACAATTTCATCCCTGTCACCCGCTGCAAGCTCAAAAACCGCTTCCACAACAATCCCTGGGCGTTTTATTTGTAACACAGATGTCCTGTAGGTAAACTCCATTTCTTCATTTGATAGCCATTCAAATGATCCATCCTCAAATAATATATGAGCACGTTTTAAGATTTTACTAATATCTGAACCATGGGCACCAGCGTTCATATAAACAGCACCGCCGACTGACCCGGGAATACCACTGGCAAATTCCAGACCAGTCAACCCTTTTTTACTAATTAAAGTGGAAAGGCTTACGAGTGAATAGCCTCCCCCAACGGTAATTTCTGTACCATTTATTGTTAGGGTATCTAAGCCTGAACCGAGCTTAATGACTGCACCTTCAATGCCTTTGTCAGAGACTAGCAAGTTTGAGCCTCTGCCAATTGCCCGCCAGTTAATGCGGTGTTTTCTAATTACTTCCATGACCATTTTTAAATGAATCACAGACGATGGCTCAATATAAAGGTCAGCAGGTCCGCCTATTTTAATCGTGGTATGATTGGCAAGAGGTTCATTTTTTTTTATTTTACCGATATTTAAAGCTTGTAACTCTGAAAATATTTCATCCATTCAAATCACCTTACTTTCAATTACTGTCTTATCATTTTAATTTATGCTGAATATTTATATGGGCTACTTCTGATTTCCCTTGACAAGCAGTTCCATAAGCTTATAGAGCCTTCTCGCAGCATCGGGAATACCCATGCTTTTTGCTTTTAATTTCATTTCTTTAAGTTTTTCTTGATCTAATAGAATTTGATCAATGTGGTTAACTAGGCTCTTGCTGATCAAATCCTTTTCCAGTAATAATGTCGCTGCACCATTATTACTTAGCGATCTTGCATTTTTTTCCTGATGATTATTTGTCACATACGGACTTGGAATTAGTATACTTGGAATACCAAGGGATGTTAATTCCGCCAATGTTGTTGCACCAGCCCTTGATACAACTAAATCGATTCCCGCCAATACTTCAGGCATATTATGAATAAACGGCTTAATGACAACATTTTTTGGATTTCCTACTAATTCCACTTCTTTTTTAACATCTTCAAAATGAACTTCTCCCGTAATATATAAAACTTGATAAGGTTTCGCACCAAATTCTGACAATGATTTTATTACGGCCTCATTGATTGGCTTTGCTCCCCTGCTTCCGCCAAATATTAAAACAGCGGGCATCGTTGTACTTAAACCTGCAGAAAGTCTGCCCTGAATACCATCCTTGCCAATTACTTCAGATGCTCGGGGATTACCGGTAAATTCCACTTTTTCTTTTGGAAAGTATTCCTTTGCCTCTTCAAAACAAACAGCAATTTTTTTGACATAACGGCTTAAAAATTTATTGGTCAGACCGGGCACACTATTTTGTTCGTGTATAATGGTTGGAATTTTTAATTTTGCTGCTGCATAAACAACAGGCCCACATACATACCCGCCCGTTCCAATTACGATATCAGGCTTGAATTCTTTTAATATTTTTTTACAATCGTTTACACCTTTTAAAAATCTATATACTGTTTTTACATTCTCAAATGAGAGCTTTCGTTTAAATCCTGTTATATAAATGGATTTAAAAGGAATATTCTCTCTTGGTACCAGATTACTTTCTAAGCCATTTTTTGTTCCTATGTATAAAAATTCAGCATCCTTCGTTTCCTTTTGAATTTCTCTTATTAGTGCTAGCGCAGGGTATATATGTCCGCCAGTTCCACCGCCGCTTACCACAATTTTCATGTTTTTACACACTCCTAATAAATTCGATGAGAAAGTTTACCTTTCCCTCCGATTACACTATCTTACTATAAAAATAAACTGAATCAAGTATATAGAAAAGATTGTTATAGAAATGAAAAGATATCTATACAATCGTCAAATAAAAAAAATACCCTGCTAACGCAACAGGGTAAACTAATAACGTGAATATCGACTAATATTTAGTAAAACACCGATTGCCATTAACATTAATGTTAAGGACGAACCACCATAGCTTAAAAATGGCAAAGTAATTCCTGTAACTGGCATCAACCCTGTGACAACACCGATATTTATCATAACTTGAATCGCAATCATCGCAATGATCCCAACAGCAAGAAAGCTGCCATAAAGGTCCGGTGCGCCGAGCGCAATGCGAATCCCTCGCCATAATAAGAGCGAAAACAAGAGCAAGATAAACGTCCCACCAATAAATCCTAATTCCTCAGATAAAATGGCAAAAATAAAATCAGTTTGCGGTTCGGGCAAATAGAAAAATTTTTGTCTGCTTTGACCTAGACCAAGTCCAAATAATCCACCTGGACCAATCGCATATAGGGATTGAATAATTTGAAATCCGCTACCAAGCGGGTCTGACCATGGATCTAAATAGGAAGTAATCCGTTGCAAACGATAGGGTGCTGACACGACCAACCCGACAAACCCCATAACTCCCAGCAAACCTAATAAAGCAAAATGGAAAATCCTAGCTCCAGCAATAAAAATCATGACTACACAAGTTCCAATCATAACGGTTCCAGTCCCTAAATCAGGCTGAAGCATAATCATGGCAAAGGCGATAAATACTAGTCCTAAAGATGGGATCAGACCTTTACGGAATGAGGTAATTAATTTTTGATTTTCAGAAAGATATTTTGCTAAAAAGGCTATCATTGCCAGTTTCATGAATTCAGAAGGCTGTATGGAGAAAGCCCCCACCCCTATCCAACTTCTCGAACCGTTACGGACATTTCCAATTCCAGGGATGAGGACGAGTACTAATAAAACAAAACAAACAATTATAATTGTTTTCGACCAAGTTCTCCATGTCCAATAGTTAATATTCATTATAAAAAACATCGCAACAATTCCAACTCCTGCAAATAGGATTTGCCTTTTAGCAAAGAAAAAGGAGTCTTGGAATTTATGCTCGGCCCATACAGCACTTGCGCTATACACCATAATCAAGCCTACTGCAAGCAGTGTAAATGTAATAATCATCAAAATTAAATCAGGAGTGGTTCTCTTTGTCGGCACTTTCTACCCACCTCAAAACTACAAGTTTTAGGGTTTGTGGTGGAAGACTACAATAATTGTCCAGCTTCAGCACCTAGCCCTCGAGGTCATAAGCCACTCCCAAAATGAGGGCAAAAAGCGCCTTCTTTTTGGGAGCGTCTTATGCTTGTCGGGGCTGAGCATTAAGGAAAACTTCCTTGAAATGCTCCGCAGGAACAAGCTGTGCTTGTTCCGAAGGCGCTTCCGCTTTTCTTGGGACAAACCCTTACTTAAGCTTATGCACGGCCTCGATAAAAATGTCTCCCCTGATTTCAAAACTTATATATTGATCCCAACTGGCACAAGCGGGAGACAATAAAATAATATCACCTGATTCTGAATATCGGTAAGCTTCAGGCACAGCCTTTTCAACATTATCGACTCGCTTGATATTTTTTATTCCTGCCTCTCTTGCGACTCTTTCAAGTTTTGGCGCTGTTTCGCCAAATGTAATGAGTGCCTTCACATTCTTGAAATACGGTATCAGTTCATCAAATTCATTGCCACGGTCGAGTCCACCCGCTAGTAAAACGATAGGTGTATCAAACGCTGTCAAAGCTTTAACCGTTGCTAAAATATTGGTTGCTTTAGAATCGTTATATACTTTAATACCGTTTATTTCTTCCACGAATTGCAGGCGGTGCCTGACACCAGTAAATGTTCTTAGGACTTCTTGAATGGCGGTATTTTCAACACCTGAAAGCTTGCTGGCAGCCATTGCTGAAAGGATATTTTCTAGATTATGGGTTCCTGGTAAGGCTATGTCTTTGATTTCCATTACTCTTTCGCCATCAAAGCATATCCAACCATTACGAATATCTGCGCCATTTAAAACCTGCTTCTTCGTTGAAAAAGGGACAATGGTAGCCTTCGAGTTGCGCGCAATATCAAACGTTTCTTCCTGATCTGCATTGATGATTAAATATTCATCGTCTGTTTGATTTTTCGTAATATTGGATTTTGCCTCAAAGTAGTTTTTCCTTGTACCATGGTAATCCAAATGAGCATCATATAGGTTTGTTATAATTGCAATTTTCGGATTAAAGGTTTCAATCCCCATTAATTGAAATGATGACAGCTCAATAACAATCGCATTGTCTTTTGTTGCTGTTTCCGCTACACCAGAAGCGACAGTTCCAATATTACCTGCGATTAACGGCTGTTTGTTTCCTTTCTTCAACATTTCAAAAACTAAGGTTGTTGTTGTTGTTTTACCATTTGTTCCAGTAATTCCGACAAAAGGAGCTTCTGCTATTTGATAGGCAAGCTCCACTTCCGTGATAACAGGGATCCCTTTTTCAAAAGCCCCTTCTATCATTGGATTGGTATAAGGAATTCCAGGATTTTTTACAATCAGTTCAAAGCCTTCATCAAGAAGCTCAATAGGATGCTCACCGCAAATAACCTTAATACCCTGTTCTAATAGTCCCTGTGCTGCTGGGTTTTCGGACAATGGTTTTTTATCATTAACAGTAACAAATGCACCAAGCTTATGTAATAGACTTGCGGCAGTTACTCCGCTTTTTGCCAAACCCAAAACGAGTATTTTTTTATGAAGATACGTTTCTATTTTTTTCACTTACAACCACACCTCGATATAAATTCCAAGTATTGCGCATATTAATCCTACACTCCAAAACGTCACAACGACCCGCCATTCTGACCAACCAGAAAGTTCATAATGATGATGTAATGGACTCATTTTAAAGATTCGTTTTCCTGTCGTTTTGAAAGAAATAACCTGCAAAATAACAGATAATGTTTCCATTACAAATACTGCACCAATTAGAAGAAGTAAAAATTCAAGCTTCGTCAAAATCGAAATAGCGGCAATGGCGCCACCAAGTGCCAACGATCCCGTGTCTCCCATGAATACCTTTGCCGGATGTGCGTTAAAGACGAGAAAACCTAAGACGGCCCCGACAACCGCCACCGAAAAGATTGCTATTTCCATTTCGGATTGATTCCAGGCGAGAACAGCATACGCACCAAAAGCAATCGCCGCGGTACCTGATAATAGTCCATCTAACCCATCTGTTAAGTTAACCGCATTGGAAAAGCCAACGAGCCAAAAGATAATAAAAAACACAAATAACCACCCAAAATCAATTGATTGCGATGTAAAAGGCAGTTTGATTTCAGTCGGATACCCATTATGTTTATAGACTAGATAAAAAATGACAGAAATAATAATTTGCCCTAAGAGCTTTTGCTTTGAGGTTAATCCAAGATTCCGCTTCAAAACAACTTTTATAAAATCATCTAAAAACCCAAGCAGCCCAAATCCAACTGTAACTAGCAACAGTAAATAGGTTTTTACACCTGGTTCTGAAAATTTCCCTGTCATTACTAGTGTTGTAATAATAATAGAAAATAATATCATAATCCCGCCCATCGTCGGTGTACCAGTTTTCTTTAGGTGGGATTTTGGTCCTTCCTCACGGATGCTTTGTCCAAATTTTAACCTTCTTAAGAAAGGAATAAAAAGTGGAGATAATAATACAGTAATTAAAAAACCCATAATGATTGAGAATAAGATAACTTGCTCCAACATTTTTATTCCCCCCTTCCCATATTCTCCAAATTGCTTCTATCTGAAATTTTTTCCAGCATTACCGCTATATCATATGATAAATCATTTTTATTAAGAACAAATTTAGTTGTTTCCATTTCCTTAGTCTCTTCCCCACTTAATTTTTCAAGATAAAATTGTACAACCATTTGCAGCGCTTCTACCAGGTTGGAAGTAAAAAACAATGGGAAATGATTAGGAGTATATCTTGGGAGTTTTTTTCCCTTATCCCAAATAGCGGCGATTGCTCCATTGGCAATCGCCTCTTGTAATTCCCCGCCATCTGATTCTCCGCTTAATGGTATATAAACGCCCTTCGGCTGTCTGCACTTCGAATCATCCGTAAATGTAAACACCGAAAGGTCAACTTGTGCACCCCTGTGATCATTAAACAAAAATGCCAAGTCTTTTAAATCTAAATACATTTTAATCTCTCCTCGATTGCTTCCCTTACGACGATTCGATCATCAAAATCGAAAACATCATCTCCAATGATCTGATAGGTTTCATGCCCTTTACCGGCTATTAAAATCGCATCATCACAAGAAGCCTGCTCGATAGCTGCCCATATGGCCTCTTTTCTGTCTAGTTTCACTAAATACTTTTCGTCATACACACCAGCTTCCATATCCTTTAAGATCGCTGAAGGATCCTCACTTCTTGGGTTATCGGAAGTAAAAATTACATCAGTTCCATATTTACAAGCAATTTGTGCCATCAATGGCCGTTTAGACCGATCTCTGTCACCACCACAACCAATTATGACAAAAATTCGTTTTTTTGCAAACTGTTGAATGGTTTTTAGGACATTTTCCAGGCCATCTGGTGTGTGAGCATAATCAACAACAACCGTGTAATTTTGGCCGGCATCTACAAGTTCAAACCTTCCAGCTACTCCTATTACATTTTCAACAGATTGAATGATGTTGTTAATTGGAATGCCTGACACCAATGCAGCAGCAATGCTTGCTAAAACATTATAAACACTGAATTTTCCAATTAGTCGAAGCTTTAATGGATAAATATTTCCCTGAACAACTAAATCACAGGCAGTACCCGAAGAGTTCATCTCGATATTTCTTGCCATAATATCTGCTTCATGATCAATTCCATATGTAACGACATGGGCGACAGTCGATTTTTGATATAAAATCGAGACAGGATCATCATTATTTAGAACAGCAAACCTAGGCCTGGTTGGGTTAAACGTATTTCCAAGGCGGGAAAACAATAGCCCCTTCGCCTTCATATATTCCTCCATTGTTTTATGATAATCGAGATGGTCCTGCGTCAAATTGGTAAAGACAGCAATATCATAATCACAACCATGCACTCTCCCAATATCCAATGCATGCGAAGAAACCTCCATGACAGCAAATTGAACTTCACGTTGAATCATTTGATGAAAGATTCTTTGAAGTGTCAAACTATCAGGAGTCGTGTTTTTCGTTTCGATGATTTCATCAGCAACCTTTGTAAACATCGTTCCGATTAGGCCTGTCTTTTTATTTGCTTCAAAAAATATTTTTTCAAGCAAATGACTAGTTGATGTTTTTCCATTTGTCCCCGTTATCCCAATTAACCTAAGATTTCTGGTTGGATGCGCGTAAAAAGCATCTGCTAGGACAGCCATAGCCCTTACCGTGTCTTTCACAATAATAACAGGTACAGAAAGGGACAGCGAGCGCTCAGCTAATATAGCTGCAGCCCCTTTTTGAACGGCAGATTCAGCAAAATCGTGTCCGTCCACTGTGAATCCATTTATACAAATAAATAAGCTTCCTGTCTGTACTTTTCTGCTATCATTTTCAATCGAGGTGATTTCTGGATTTTCTCCACGAAAAGGAACTAATGGATGCAAATGTTCGAGCAGTTCTTGTAGTTTCATTTTCTCTCAACCCTCTCTTGACATTACATATTTTTATCATATATATGTCATGCAAAAGTATTCTGGTGAAAGTTCCACCTTATTTTACATGATATTAAAACTTTTTACCATGTTGCTTTTCCGTTATAAGAAAAATGAGGCGGAGGAAAATCATTCCAGCCGCCGATCCCGATTTAATTATCTTTTTTCCCAAAATAAAGTTTAATCTTTGATCCTTCTTTTACTCTCGTTCCTGGATCTGGAGATTGCCTTACAACGACATCACCTTCTCCGTAAGCATCAATTTGAAGATTCACATCTTCTCCCATAAGTTGACTTCGAGTAAAACCTGAAAAATCAGGTAGTTCGATTAATGGAGTATCCTGCCAAGTCATTTTCTTTTCGATTTGATCTTTCCTTGGCTCCACACCCATTGCTCTTAAGCTATCCTTCATTATATTTCCGACAATCGGAGCTGACACTGTTCCACCGAATGCTGTTACACCTTTTGGATTATCCACAGCAACATATACGACAATTTGCGGATCATCAGCTGGAGCAAACCCGATAAAAGAAACAATAAAGTTATTTTCTAAATACCTGCCGCCCTGGGCTTTTTGGGCAGTTCCAGTTTTTCCTCCGATTCGATAGGAATCAACAAACGCCTTGCCGCCAGTCCCTTGGGCAACCACGCTTTCAAGAGCATAGCGTATTTCCTTTGAAGTTGCCTCTGAAATGACTCTTCTCTTCTCAACAGGGGAGTTTCTCATAACCACTTCCTTTGTAACCGGGTCCACCAACTCCTTAGCAATATATGGCTTATAAAGGATTCCCCCATTTACCGCTGCCGCTACGGCCGTTACTTGTTGAATTGGTGTAACAGACACCCCTTGTCCAAACGCTGTTGTGGCTAGTTCAACAGGACCCACCTTGTTTAAATTAAATAAAATTCCTGTTCCTTCACCTTGTAAATCGATTCCCGTTTTTTGACCAAAACCAAAATCCTTAATATATTTGAACAATAAGTCTTTGCCAAGCCTTTGACCTAATTCTACGAAACCAGGATTACAGGAGTTTTGAACAACCTGTAAAAAGGTTTCACTGCCATGACCGCCTCTTTTCCAGCATTTAAGTGTTGCACCACCAACCTTAACATAGCCCGGGTCAAAGAATTGGTCTTTTTCTAAGTTCACTTTTTTTTCTTCTAATGCTGCTGCAAGGGTAATAATTTTAAAAGTAGAACCTGGCTCATAGGTCGACCAAACCGGAAGATTGCGGTTATATACCTCTTGCGGCACATTTCTAAAATTAGATGGATCAAAGGTTGGCCTGCTCGACATCGCTAGAATTTCACCATTGTTTGGATTCATGGCAATCGCAATGAGTCCATCTGGATTATAAGTTGATTGTGCGATATCAAGTTCTCTCTCCACAATCGTTTGTATTTTAGTATCAATTGTTAGCTTTAAATCTAATCCATTAACAGGAGGCTCGTAATCATCCGGCATATTATTCATTCGCTTCCCTTTCGCATCTGCGTAAAATTTAACCGAACCTCCTTTACCACTTAATTCTTTATCATAATATTTTTCGAGCCCCATCAAGCCCTGGTTATCCACTCCGGCAAAGCCTAAAACGTGTGACAGATAGCTTCCAAAGGGGTAATATCTTTTTGAATCTTCGCCAATATAAACTCCCTCAAGGCCTAGCTCTCTGACTTCCTTCGCCTTTTCATGGGAAATTTTTCTTCCTTCTTTAATCCTGACCATTCTCTCTTTTTGGGTAATATCGCGATAGGCTTTTTCCTTAGTCATTCCCAATACGGAGGCTAGCTTTTCTGCGGTTACAGCTGGGTCTTTTATTTGTCTTGGAACAACATATACTGTGGGAGTGCTGATATTTGTAGCTAACGGGACACCATTTCGGTCAACGATTTTTCCGCGTTCTGGTTCAAATGGTATATTTCTGCTCCAGGAACCCTTAGCTCCAGTAGTCAACCAATTCCCGAGAAAGAACTGTACATACCCTAGCCGAACATCGATCACGAGGAAGATTAAAACGCCAACAAACAATGCAATCATTAACCGTTTACGGACAGTTACATTCGAAACACGCATATTGTGAACGAGCCTCCTTTGCCTAGTCCGTTCATTTATATGCTTGTACTTTTTTATTTAGACCGCTAAAACGACAAAAAGAGGATATCTCAAAAGTGTTAATCCCTTTTGAGACATCCTCCTATTCACCTTCTATAATCACTGATTCTTTGGTTTATCTCCATTACTTTCTGAACCATTACTTCCATCATTACCATTACTTCCATTACTTCCATTTGCCCCATTATTTGTATTGGCATTTTGGTCTTGGGCCTGTGCTGCTTGATTCCACAGATCCTCAGGCGGTTTTAAGTCAACGATTAAGTTATCGCCATTCCTTAATATCGCTCCAGCCTTAATATTTTGAGAAGCGACATAGCCGCTGCCATTTGAAGTTATTTTTAGCCCAGCCATATTTGCTACCTTCATAACATCCCTTAATGACCAGCCAGTAAAATCAGGGGCAGGGATATCCCCATCCGTTTGAATAATCACTTTCTCACCATCGAGCGTGCTGGTACCTGCTTTTGGAAGCTGTGCGACAATTTTTTGACCATTTCCGAGAACCACAGTGTCAAATCCTTTATCTTTTAAGCTTTTTTCTGCATCAGATACGGATTTCCCAGATAGATTCGGCAGCTTACTCACCGCTGCGGTTTTTTGCGTTGATGGTTGGATGTTCAAATATTGAAGACTGTTTTTCATAACAGGTTTAAAAATCTCTGAAACAGGGATGGCACCTTTTTCATAATTATCGATTTGAGGTTGTTGAACGGCAACATAGACAATTAATTTCGGGTCATCTTTTGGAGCCATTCCTAAAAATGAAAATACATAATCTGACGGACCTGTTAAATAAGCGCCATTAGGACCAGGTATTTGCGCCGTCCCTGTTTTTCCGGCTACACTGTAACCGTCAATTTGATAATGGCTATAACCTGTACCTTTCGGCGAAGTAACAACCGTTTCAAGAACATCACGAACCTTTTTAGCTGTTTCAGCGGAAATCGGCGTTCCAGCTACTTCAGGTTCTTTTTGCTCGATAATTTTCCCAGTATCGTGGTCAACAATTTTATCGACAACATGGGGCTTCATCATTTTACCGTCATTTGCAACGGCCGTGGCTGCTTGAACTTGCTGAATAGGTGTAATCGCTGTTCCCTGACCAAACGCAGTAGTTGCCTTCTCAATTGGATATTGAAAGAGAATTTTACCAGAGGCTTCATTTGGGAGATCAATCCCTGTTGGTTTATCAAACCCAAATTTACTTAAATACTGCCGAAATTTATCAAAGCCAAGTTTTTCATTTGCAATCTTAGCAAACGCGACATTGGATGAGCGCTGTACACCTTCAAGATAAGTAATGTTCCCCCAGCCTGATGTATTCCAGTCATGAATAACAGGAGCATTGTCTGTTACTTTATATGAACCGGACGTGTACGTGTCATTTAGGTTTAATACATTTTCCTGAAGGGCTGCAGATAATGTAAAAATTTTCATGGTTGAACCAGGCTCAAAAGAATTTTCAATCGCCTCATTATGCCAGCTATCGGTAATTCCTTGCTTTGTTTCTGGATTAAACGATGGTCGTTGACCCATTGCTAAAATTTCACCAGTCTTCGGGTCCGCAACAATCGCAATAATTTTTTTAGGCTTATATTCATTCGCAACATTATTCATGGCATCTTCAACAAAGGTTTGAATCTTCTGATCAATGGTTAAATAAACATCATTTCCATTCTTTGCTGGCGTAATTTTTTCCTTTTTATCGGGCAATAAATAGCCCCATAGGTCACTCTCATAATTAATTTTTCCATCTTTTCCGGTTAGCTCAGAGTTAAGTGACTTCTCAATTCCCATTTTTCCGACCGTTTGATGAGTCCCATCTTTTTGTTCAACACGGTCGGTGTATCCAACTACATGGGATGCAAAAATACCGTTAGGATAAAAGCGTTTAGTATCTCGGACAAAAGTAATACCAGGGAGTTTTAATTTATCAATCTTATCCTTCGTTGAAGGATCAATGTTACTTCCTGCTTGCCCAAATTCAACCTGGAAAGCACCTTTTTTCGTTAATCTCTTATAAATATCTTCTTCACTCATATTAATGTACTGGGAGAGCTTTTGTGCTGTCATTTCCGGGTCAACGACATTTTTCGGGTCTTTAGGATTAGTGGTCGCCTTTTTATCTAATATAGCAACCATTTTGTAGGAGGCAGTATCCTCAGCAATCACCCCACCATTACGATCTAAGATGTCTCCTCTTTTCGCTTCCAAAACCCCTTGTCTACTATACTTTTGCTGTGCCTTGGCGACAAGGTTTTGCCCGTTTACCTCTCCCGTGATTTGAATAGAAAAATACCTTAAGATTAAAACAAAAAAGAGCAGGCTGAATATTAAAAACAAGCACGCTGCTCCGAAATTCATATATGGCTGTTTCTTAATCATTTCTGTTGCACAACCTTGACATTATTTTCGTTTAGTTGAAGTCCCATCTTCTTCGCTTTATCCCAAATTCGTTGATAATTACTCAATTCACTAACTTGTACCTGCAAATCACTATTGACCTTTTTTTGCTCTTTTATTGAGGTTTGGACATCTTGAACGTCCTTATTTACCTTATAAATTTGTGATTGAGTTGAAATGATATGAACTGCCCCGAAGCAAACAAGTCCAGCAAATACTAGACTAATCATTTTTTCCCCCGGTGTTAGCCAATACTTTTTTGTCTTAACATGTTGATGCTCTTGAATAGCAGGTTTTACCTGTTGCTGTTCTTGATACTTCCTGGCAAGATTACTCAAACTTTTCCCCTCCCGAAAATTTTCTTATCTTACTCTAGTATTAGAAGTTTCTGTTTTCTTATATTTTTTCTGCAATGCGAAGCTTTGCAGAACGTGCTCGGTTATTCATTGCTAATTCTTCTTCTGATGGAAGAATCGGTTTTCGTGTAATTAACTTTAAAATTGGTTGATATTCAACCGGTATAATCGGTATTCCTGGAGGTAAATCAGGTGATTCACTTGCCTTTTTGAAGGATGCCTTGCAAATTCGGTCCTCTAAGGAGTGAAAAGTAATTACGCTAATTCTGCCTTCTGGATTTAATAAATCAATCGCTTGCGTTAATGACTGCTCAAATACTGATAATTCATCATTGACAGCAATTCTAATCGCTTGAAAAATTCGCTTTGCAGGATGTCCGCCTTTTCTCCTCGCAGGAGCAGGAATGGCTTCCTTAATCAATTCTACTAACTCAAAGGTTGTTTCAATTGGCTTTGAATCTCTAGCCGCCTCAATTTTCCGGGCAATTTGTTTAGAAAATTTCTCCTCACCATAACGGAAAAAAATACGAACTAAATCTTCATATGACCAATGATTAACGACATCATAGGCTGAAATAGGGGAATCATGGTCCATTCTCATATCTAATGGTGCATCATGATGATAACTAAAGCCTCTTTCAGGAGTATCCAATTGAGGGGATGAAACACCTAAATCATAAAGGATTCCATCAACTTTATCCAAACCTACATTTTCAAGCTCTTCTTTTAAATATAAAAAATTGCTTTTAATAATTGTCAGTTTATCGTGATAGGCGGATAATTTCTCTCTTGCATTAGCGATAGCTGTTTCGTCTTGGTCAAAGGCGATTAGCCTTCCATTCGTCCCTAACTTCGACAGAATGACGGAGCTATGTCCGGCTCCACCCAACGTACAGTCAACATAAATACCGTCTGGTTTAATATTTAACCCTTCTACAGCTTCCTTTAACAAAACTGTTGTATGTTCAAACATGTTGTAACCACCTCTTTTTCCAATCGAACGATAAATAATAGAGTGTTATTTCAGAATAACTTCCCCATTATATATCAAACCCAATCATATTTTCTGCAATTTCAGCAAAAGATTCTTCCGACTGTGTAAAATATTCTTCCCAAATCTGCTTGCTCCAAATTTCAATTCGATTGGAAACACCCAAAATCACACATTCTTTATCCAATTTTGCATATGTCAGTAATGGGGTTGGGATATTGATTCTTCCCTGTTTATCAAGTTCGCTTTCTGTTGCTCCAGAAAAGAAGAATCTTGTAAATGCACGGGCATCCTTTTTGGTTAACGGCAGTCCTTTTAATTTATCTTCTAAAAGCTGCCATTCTGATAAAGGGTAACCAAATAAACATTGATCCAATCCCCGAGTAATAATAAACATGTCGCCAAGTTCTTCACGGAATTTGGAGGGCACAATCAAACGGCCTTTATTATCAATGCTATGATGGTATTCGCCCATGAACATACCCGCGACCCCCACTTTCTAATAAAAATGTACCACATTCCCCCACTTTCCACCACCTATTTTTTTACTATTTCATATTAATTTCATGTTACATGTTTATTTTTATAAAAAAAAAGAAACCTCACATAAAAATGTGAAGTTCCTCTATAGTTTGATGACCTTATGTTGGCCGTCAAATTCATAGTAATGGTCCATTAAATCCTTTATAAATCCTAGTCCGAATAGGTTTAAGTAATAGAAGATATTCCAAATTCTTTCCTGTGGAAATCCATCAGGTCTTAAAGCAAGATTAACGCGAGCATATTTCTTTAAAATGACATCATGTTTCTTTTTTACTGCTTCTTCTAGCTTATTCTGCATGAAGTCGATTTCCTTTAGTACGTACGCCTCATTTTTCTTTAACAATGGAAGAAGACCTTTAGCAAGCTGAGTTGTCTTAGCTTCGATTAACTGATATTGAGCTAATAATTGTTCCTTTGTTGAAGAAAACATTTCATCTACTTCTCTGTCTTTTATCGTTTCAAGGAACTTTTCTATTTCTAGATTTGTCCCCTCACTTAATACAGTTTGTAGATTTAAATGTAATTCGCACAAGTCTGTTTCAACAGATTGGTCAAGGAAGGTAATATTTAGTCGTGGAACGATGGGAGGCATTTTCATTTGAAAATGCTCAAAAACAAGTTTCAGCTCTGCCCAATAGGCTATTTCACCGGGACCTGCGATAAAAGCAAGTGTTGGAAACAGCCATTCTTGCATAATGGGCCTCGTCACCACATTGTTGCTCAATTTTTCAGGATGCTCTCTCGCCATTTCCACAAGTTCATCTCTAGTAAAGGCTATTGCGCCATTTTTCCCCACAAAACGTTCCGTTTCATCTATTTCAAGCAATAGCCGCTCACCGGCTCTTTGATCGTAATAAAATAAATTCGCTGCCCGTTCATTAGCCTCAATTGCAATTGGAAAACTTTTTTTGCGAATTTCTTTTTGCTGCTCTAGTAGCGAAAAAGTAATCGAGCGGTGGTGAAGAATTTGGGTGGTTAAGAATTCTGTTTGAAGCTGACGGAAGGAGGCATCCCCAGAATCAACCAATAACAGCCCATATTCCTTAAAAAGACTCATAATAATGTTTGCAAAGAAATCAACGAATGAAGTTGAACTTTTTAATTGTTCTTCTGCAAACTCGAGTAAATTCTTTGTATGTTCCGTCTCTCCAAAATTCTTAATGATATTGTGCACCCATTGTAAGCAAAGATCTTTATTTATCTTTACATCAGACACCATTTTCTTTTGCAGCATTTTCTCAGGATAAATCCATTTATCTGCTCTTTCCTCCACTGGGACAAATACATGATTTACCTCTTGAAAATCATGGTCTTCCCCAGCAATCCAAAAAACAGGAACCACAGGAACACCAAGCTCTCTTTCCTTTTGTTCAGCTAATTTGATAATAGAAATTACTTTATGAATCGAATAAAGCGGACCGGTGAGGATGCCAGCTTGTTGACCACCAATCACAACCACACTATTATTTTGTTTTAGTTTAGCAATCGACCTTTCAACCGCATTCGATGATGGGAAGCGCTTCATAAAAGTATTAATATAGGCAGCAACTTCCTTTCTTGGAATCACTCGATTATTTAGTTCCGCTAATCTTTTTTGATCTTCAGATGCATCATTGAAGCGATAATGGAAAAATGACTGAATATCATCTGATTGTGCTAAATAATCCGAAGCAAATCGATTTGTTGCTGGTAAAGAGAGATTTAAAATCTCCATTTAAGTACTCCCCTTCTGGTTAAAACCTAATCATTCGTTAAAAAGTATAGCATTATCCGTTAATTTTCAAAAAAACTTTGCCTAAAAAAATGAAATTTTCATTTACAAAAGGGAAAACTCAATGCATTTTCAATTAATCCATAAAAACATAATAGAAATATATGACTTAAAAAGGAAAATAATAAATAAAGGCTGTGTTAAACTTGCCTGTTGTTTTGCGCTCCAGGCACTTCGCTTTCCGCGGGCGTTCCGAGGAGCCTCCTCGGCGCTGAAGCGCCTGTGGGGTCTCCCCTGCCCCGTACTCCCGCAGGAGTCTCGCGCCTTCCGCTCCAATCAACATAGTTTCAAAAATCAACAATGACATTTAAAATAGCCTAAAAAAACTAACATTCCCTCCAACCATTTTCTTTCCCTTTTACTAAATCATATAGAGTTTCGATTAGAGGTGCCTTTTTTCCATTTTTAGTTGCTTCCTCTAATAAAAAGCCTAATATGGCATCTATTTCTGTTTTTCTGTTAGCTTCAACATCTTTCAGCATTGATGAACGGTTAGCAGCTGTTTGCCTGCAAATATGACAAATTTGCTCGAAATGTTGTTCAGCATGCTTCAAATTAACAATAGCAGCAACTTCAGCAAATAAGTTTCTCGCTGCCTTGTAATAATATGGATTCTCAAGCAATTGACCATTTTCTACCTGGAGAATAGCTGTTAACGGATTAATAATGGCATTAATGATTAATTTATGTAAAAGCATTTCGTAAAAATCATCATGTTCATTCATTAGGAAATCAGATGGAAGTGCTGTTGCAAGAACATGAAGGGCAGTTGGATCTCCCTTAAAAACAGCAACCTTCGTCACACCTTCTCCGTTATGACAAACCGTATTCATATTTACTTTCATCGCACCGTGCTCCACAGATCCTACAAAAATATTTTCTGCAGGGATCTTTTCAAGTAACTTTAAATGACCCATACCATTTTGTAGAAATAAAAGGTTTTTAGGCACAATCATTAGCTGCTTGATTTTATCAACAACAGCATTTAGCTGGTATTGTTTTACAGCAATTATTGTTACATCCTCTGTTCCATTCCATTTTGAAATAGGCATCGACTTTACAAATGAAATTCTTTGTTTTGATTCTTTCTGAAGGATTAGGCCGTGTTTATTTATCTCGTCTGCCTGCTCAATTGTCCTTGTATATATCGTTACCGAAAAATAATTATATAGGTAAGAAGCATACAACAATCCAATAGCACCAGCACCTATTATGCCAATTTGCATTAGAATCCCTCATTTTTTTCTTGTTTATCTATTATATTAGCAGAGATGAACTGTTTTTTGTAAGGATCATAACGAAGAAAAAAGAGCATGTCCCAAAAGTATCATAACTTTTAGGGGCACACCCTTTTTATTAATGGTCTGTTAAACTTGTCTGTTGATTTCCGCTCTAGTGGCGGTCCTGGGAGCCTCCTCGGCTCTACTGCGCCTGCGGGGTCTCTCCCGGACCCGTACTCCCGCAGGACATTGAATTACATCCTTGAAACCGCCCACGCACGAAGGAAATGCGATAGCATTTTTGAGGAGTCGAGCGCCTTCAGCTCCAATCATCAAAGCAGAAAAATTATCATGAACTTATACATATAGTAGTGTCTGTCACCTTTAGGGACATCCTCAGAATTTTTTAGACAGGATAAACCGGATGTTTACGTACACTAAAGTTCATTTCTTTTGTTTCATAATAGCTAAAACGTTCAATTAACACCTTCCTAAGCTCAGACGGTGCGACAATCTCATCAACGATGAGTTCGGAAGCAAGCTTGTAAATATCGATGTGCTCTTTGTATTCCTGATGCTTCTCTTGAACAAATGCAATCTTTTCTTTTGGGTCCGTGATTTCATTAATTTTATTTGAATAAACAGCATTTACGGCTGCTTCAGGGCCCATTACAGCAATTTGAGCAGTGGGCAAAGCGATGCAGCAGTCTGGTTCAAACGCAGGACCTGCCATTGCATAAAGACCAGCACCGTATGCTTTTCTCACAATAACGGAAATTTTCGGTACTGTAGCCGAACTCATTGCAGCTATTAATTTGGCTCCATGTCGGATAATACCGGCCCGTTCCACTTTTGTGCCAATCATGAACCCTGGCACATCTGCAAGGAACAATAACGGTATATGAAAGGCATCACAAAGCTGAATGAATTTTGCCGCTTTATCGGCAGAATCAACAAACAGAACGCCTCCTTTGACTTTTGGCTGATTGGCAATTATTCCAACTGCTCTGCCTTCCATTCTAGCAAATCCGGTAATCAATTCCGATGCAAATAATTTCTTTACTTCAAAAAAACTGTTTTGATCGATTAAGGCATCAATACATTCATACATATCAAAGGGAGCGTTTTGATTTTCAGGTATAATAGCTTCTAATTCACGACCTTGCTTAGCATCCATCCCGCTAATGAGTTTGGTCTTTTCTTTAAAATTCGCCGGAAAATAGCTTAAATATTTTTTTGCCGATTGGATTGCCTCTTCTTCACTAAAAGCAAGTACATCACCACAGCCGCTAACCGAACAATGCATCCGAGCCCCGCCCATTTCTTCAAGGGTAACCTTTTCCCCAATCACCTTTTCCGCCATTCGCGGTGAACCTAGGTACATGGAAGCATTTTTATCAACCATAATGACAAGATCGCAAAAGGCCGGGATGTATGCACCGCCGGCTGCAGACGGTCCAAATAGAATACATACTTGGGGAATCATTCCAGAAAGCTTCACTTGATTATAAAAAATCCGACCTGCTCCGCGTCGATTGGGGAACATGTCTAATTGATCAGTAATTCTTGCCCCCGCAGAATCGACTAGATAAAGTAATGGCACCTTTAGTTTTTCAGCTGTCTCTTGAATGCGGATAATTTTTTCAACCGTTCTTGCTCCCCAAGAACCCGCTTTAATGGTAGAATCATTCGCCATGACGCAAACGGTTTGACCATTAATTTTACCAATTGCAGTGACCACTCCATCGGCGGGTAAATCACCCGCTTTGAAATTAGCGAATTTACCATCCTCTTCATATTTACCATCATCAAATAATAAGGCAAGGCGGTCACGAACAAACAGTTTATTCTGTTCGTTTAACTTTTCATGATATTTCGGATGTCCACCTGCTTCAATCGTTTTTCTATTTTCATTTAACTGATCATTTAAAGTTTTTCCTAATACCACTTCTGTTCCTCCCCGTCTATACAAGTTCGATTAAAATATCGCCTTCATTGACAAAATCTCCGATGTTCACTTTTACTACTTTGACAACCCCTTCCGAAGTACTTTCAATTGGAATTTCCATTTTCATCGACTCGATCATAACCACTTCTCGTCCTATTGCAATTTCGTCACCATTTTCGACAAAAATATTTAATACCGTTCCTGCCATTGGAGCTGTGATCTCTTTCATTATTCCTCTCTCCTTATTTCACTAATTTTTTTGTTAAGAAACTTGTTGTATAATGACCTTTTTGGAAATCCTCTGCCGCGAGAACTTGTAAGAAAAGGGGCAGATTGGTTTTTATGCCTTCAATTTGTACTTCTTTAAAAAACGTTGTTGCAGATCTTAGGGCAGCATTCCGAGTGTCACCGGCAAAAATCACCTTTGCAATCATTGGATCATAGTAGGGGGTAACAGTACCTCCTTCTTCGTAGCCTGAATCAATTCGAACACCTGAGTGTCCACCCCAATTTAGCTTGGTAATTTTTCCTGGTGATGGGAGAAACCTCTCCGGGTCTTCAGCATATAAACGAAATTCAATCGCATGCCCTGTCGATTGAATTTCTTCTTGCAACAGTGGTAATTGTTCTCCACTTGCAACAAGAATTTGCCATTTTACTAAATCAAGACCCGTGATTGTTTCTGTGACAGGATGTTCTACTTGAAGCCTTGTATTCATTTCAAGGAAATAAAAATCCCCATTTTCATCGACAATAAATTCAATCGTCCCTGCATTCGTATAATGGACTGCTTGAGCAGCTTTAACAGCAGTATCATACATCTTCTTTCGAATTTCTTCGGAAAGGAACGGAGAGGGAGACTCTTCTATCACCTTTTGATGTCTTCGTTGAATGGAACAATCTCTTTCAAACAGATGAACCATGTTTCCATGTTGGTCGCCAAAAATTTGAACCTCTATATGTCTAGCATCGGCAATATATTTTTCTAGAAAAACCTCATCACTACCAAAATAGGCAAGGGCTCTCGACTTTGTTGTAGCAAACGACCTAACGAGCGCTTGCTCATTTTCACAAAGGACCATACCAATACCGCCACCTCCGCCGCTTGCTTTGAGCATGACAGGGTATCCAATAGTCTTTGCGAGAGAGCAGGCGTCCTCTATTGTCTTTAGACCGGTGGAGCTTCCTGGTACAACAGGAATTCCCGCTTGTTCCATCGTTTTTCGTGAAGCGATTTTATCACCCATCAATTTTATCGTCTCCGAGTCTGGGCCAATGAAGATAATCCCAGCTTTTGAAGCGCTTTCAGCAAACTCGTAGTTTTCTGATAAAAACCCATAACCTGGATGAATAGCATCCACACATTCCCTTTTGGCAATTTCTAAAATCTTATCAGTTTGAAGATAGGATTTGTTGACTGGAGCTTCACCTACACAAAATGCTTTCGATGCAGCCTTAACAAACGGCATATCTTTATCAGCTTCGGAATAAATAGCAATTGTTTCAATGCCCATTTTACGGCATGTGGTAATAATGCGAAGAGCGATTTCTCCTCTGTTGGCAATTAAAATTTTTTGCACCTTATTTCCCCTTTCTAATTGTATAGCTTCAGACACCATACGCCTTTCTTATCCCCTTTGATGCCATCACTAATATAATTTCTACAACTTTCTTTATATTCCTGCAATTTTTGAAAACAGTTATTAGTCTTTATTTGAAGAAATTTTTATTCTTTTGTTATATAATAATAGTAGTAATTCGTTTAGAATAATTAAAAAATTATTTTTCTTATCATATTTTGGATAAAAACCATATATACTATTTTTCCATTTATTATTTTAGGAGGTTACGATATGGGGTTAAAAGTAGAAAAACTAAAAATCAATTTTAAAACATTAGAAGAATTTAAGAAGTTTAAAGAATACGGGCTTCAAGAATTATCCATGCTGGAAGATTTTCAAGCAAATATCGTTGAGGATCATAATGTTTCTCCATTTTACGGTATTTATTTCGGTGACAAACTTATTGCACGTATGAGCTTATATCAAATTGACGCCAAATTCGATCGCTATTTTTATCCTCCACAAAATTATCTAGAACTATGGAAGCTTGAAGTATTATCTGATTACCAAGGAAAAGGCTATGGTAAACAACTCGTTGATTTTGCCAAGAGCTTTGGTTTGCCGATTAAAACGAACCCTAGAGTTCAATCACATGGTTTCTGGGAAAAAATGAACTTTTCCAAGGTCGATTATGAAATGGAACGCGACCGCGGAGAAAATCCACTTGTCTGGTATCCAGAAGGTGTTGAAGCACAGCAGCATTAATAGAAAAGTAAAAGCGCCAAGGGGCTTATGACCTTAAGCCCCTTGGCGCTGGAGATAGTCAATTCCATAATTTAAACCCTGAGTTTATTTGAAGAGAATGACCTAAAACAAAGAGTCAAATCGTTTTGGGTCATTCTTTTATTTTTCGACCCTTTCAAGATTTCCGTTTTTATCCATCTGAAATTTTACTTTCTGCTGGCGTTCCTCATCTTGAAGAACCACCATTTTTCTTGCTCGTTCCATAATTTCAATTAGCGAACGGTAATCTTCTTCAATTGCCTTTAAATTCTTTGAAAGTTTTTCATTTTCTGCTGCCAAATAAAACGTTTTCTTTTCTAACTCTTTGATTTTTTCAAAAGTCTTTTCTCTGTCTTCTTCCATACTATTTGTGGATTCTGCTTTTTTATAAAGTTGCTCTAAAAATTGGATGACCGACTGAAAACTGATTGCTCCATCTTGTTTTTCACTAGAGGCAAATTCTGTTTCGTCTAGACTTGCCATTTTCAATACATCAACATCCTCGGTCTGGACTGTATGTTTTTTTAATTCCTTCCTTTGTTTCTTTGCTAGCTCTATGCCAGTTTTATATTGCTTCCTTACAAACGAGTTCCAGCGAAAGCCGCATGCTGCTGAAGTACGGGAAAGTTGTTTCCCTACCTCCTCAAATGCCTGCAGCTGCGTTCCCCCTTCTCGAATATGTCTTAAGACAACTTCGGCAAGCAATAAATCCTCATCCTGGGACCATGCATCTTGGCGAGTAGGTGACATATGTTTTTCCCTCCTAGTGTTTTTATTCATACATATGCATCTACTAGAAAAGATAGACTTATCTCACAACCCAGATTTAATCTTTATTCTCTTTTTTCTGAATAAAGGCTTTTACATATGCGTGGTGTGCTTCCCTTTCCCAAAGAGAGGAGCAATTTAGGACTTCCTTTTCGATTCTTTCACGTAGATTTGTTTCTTCCCACTTTCTAATCCAAATCCTTTTATAAGCCTGAATAACCATTGTATCAGTAGTTAAAATTTTTTCTAAGAAAGTTTCGCAGGCTTTTAGAGGTTCTTGATTGAATATCGAATCAATAAAGCCTATTTCCTGTAAATACTCTGCCGTTTGCAGCTCAGCTTCCATCAGTAACTTCATCGTACTCGGAGCTGGGAGTTTTTCCGCTAAAATAGAGCCGCCACCCCATCCCGTTGTAATAGCCTGTTTTCCTTGAACAAACCCAGCTTTTATTCCACTGCGGGCCAACCGAAAATCACATGCTGCTGCCAATTCACATCCACCGCCAATAGCCGTTCCATTGATTAGAGCCAATGTTGGTTTAGACAATGTTAATAAGGCATATAAAATATGCGACATTTTTGAAAGCATCGGATAGGCTTCTTCCTTTGTTTGGAGCAGATGAAAAACAGATAGATCGCCGCCTGAACAAAAAGCATGATTTCCTGTTCCTGTAATGACTAAAGCTTTTATATCTGAATTCTCTGCAAGCTCGATTGCCTCTAATAAACCTTCCATCACTTCATAGTTTATGGCATTCCTTTTTTCACTTCTATTGATCGTAAATAATAAATACGGTTGGTCACGTTTTTCAATCTTATACGTCAAAGCTTCTCTTCCTTTCTTTTTATATTTATGACTGAATTGATAGTATGTATGAAAAATTAAATTGTTGAAACGACAAAAGCACAAGGGCAAAATGCTCCTTGTGCTTTCTATCCTAATTAGAAATTAGTCGTTAACTACTTCTTTACCTTTGTATGTTCCACAAGCTTTACATACGCGGTGAGCAAGTTTCATTTCACCACAGTTTGGGCATGCTACCATACCAGGAACGTTTAATTTAAAATGAGTACGACGCTTTCTTTTTGCAGTTTTAGAAGTTCTTCTAAAAGGTACAGCCATTCTTCCCACCTCCTTAAAGAGTATTAAGAAAGTAATGAAGGCCAGGAATGCTGGTTCTTCATTTTGCTCCTTGTTTTTGCCGATTATTCAGATGAAGAATCGTTTTCATCAAAAAATTTTGCAAGCCCTGCCAGACGAGGATCAATTTTTTTCGATTGTTCTTGTTCGTGAACAACTTCCCAATCCTTACCGAATTGTGGTGCAGCATCTTCACTATCCGTATCGTCGCAAAATACTTGCATTGGAACTTCAAGTAAAAGGATTTCTTGAATGATTGGCGTTAAATCAATCAGATCGCCCTTTACTCGATTTGCTTCCTCTTCAACATCATATTCTGATCCTTGAAAGAGGAATGTTTCAGTTATTTCGACATTAATTGGAAGTTTAACATCAACTAAGGTACGAGAACAAGGAAGGATTAAATGACCTTCTATTTTTAAATGGAATGTCACTTTAGTTGAATCAATATCACCCCGACCAGTAATATGCATCGGAGACACATCTCGGATTGTCGAATCATACTCTTTTATCTCATCAACCCGAATAATATCATCAACTAAAAAATCCTTGTTTCGATATTTTTGTAATTGACTTAATGTCCATTTCAATAAAATCACCCCAAGGCAACAAAGGTAATTATAGCTTTCGATTATATATTTGTCAATGTTTTTTCTTTACACCTAAAACTGATTAGATAAAAAGAATTCTTGCTCAAAAGCTTATATGTACTAGTTTAACCATTTACAAATAATACAATCACCATTATATTCTTTAAATATAATTGCTATAATGATAGTAATTTTCTTTTCATTAGGCTCTGTTAAACTTGCCTGTTGATTTCCGCTCCAATCAACATAGTGACAAAATCAACAATGAGCTTTAACATATCCTATAATTAAAACATAAGGAGAAAAAAAATGAAAGCTGTTGGATTGATTGTTGAGTACAACCCCTTTCATAACGGGCATGCCTATCATTTACAAGCAGCTAAAGATGCAACAAAAGCGGAAATTGTTATAGCGGTTATGAGTGGAAACTTTTTGCAAAGAGGGGAACCCGCCCTTGTTTCAAAATGGCAGCGAACAAGGATGGCATTGCTTAATGGGGTTGACATTGTCTTTGAACTCCCATATCAATTTGCTGTCCAAAAAGCAGAAACGTTTGCAAATGGTGCCGTTTCTATTTTAGATGCTACCGGCTGCGATTTTCTATGCTTTGGTAGTGAAAGCGGCGATATTAGCTTGTTCCATCGAACCATTGATTACTTGGAATTAGAGAAAAAAGCATTTGATGAAAAAGTAAAACAGTTTGTCACTACAGGAGTGAGTTATCCAAAAGCATTATCATTAGCTTTTCAACAATTAACTGATTCTCGAATGTATTTAGATTTGTCTAAACCTAATAATATCCTCGGAATTGAATACATAAAAGCGATCAAGAAACTGAAAAGCTCACTACAACCGATAACGATTACACGAAAAAATGCAGATTATCATGATGACCATTTTGCATCCGCAACCATAGCAAGTGCTACTAGTATTCGGAAGGCCCTTTTCACAACTGAAAATGATAACAGCTTAATTGAACAATATGTTCCTGAGCACACTAGCCAATTATTAGAGGAATATTATCATTATTATAGTGATTTTCATCAATGGGAAAATTATTGGGGCTTTTTACAATTCCGCCTTCTTCAATCAAGCCCGTATGAATTAAAAGAGATTTATGAGATCGAAGAAGGTATAGAAAACAGGCTGATTGCAGCGGCAATAGAGTCTCAGAACTTTAAGGAATTTATGGAAAAAATAAAAACAAAGCGATATACCTGGACGAGACTTCAACGGATGTGTACCCATATACTTACGAATGCAAGGAAAACGGAAATGACGGCAAATACGGAAAAGGCCACTTATTTAAGGCTTTTAGGAATGACACAAAAGGGGAAAGAGTACTTAAATAAAAGAAAAGCCCATTTCAGTCTGCCACTCGTCTCTAAATTATCTTCTTTTAAAGAAAAGGAAATTTCACTTGATATTAAGGCCGCTCGAATCTATTCTTTTGGTGTTCCAAACCATCTTCGATTAGAAATGGTTAAGAAAGAATTTCAACAGCCACCAATATATTTAGACTAAGAAAAGCGTAAGCGCCCTGTTCAGCGGCGTATGGCCTCCTCGAAAAAGCTAACGCTTTTTCTTCGTGCGATGCTAATGCTGCCGAAGCTTTCCTTGTGGAGCGCTCCAACTGAGATAAAGGAAAATAGAAAAGCGGAAGCGCCTTGATCAGGGGCGACAGGCATAAGACGAGCCGGCTTGAAGGTTGGTTTTTACCTTCATGACGGATTGGCTTATGACCCAAGCCCCTAGGCGCTGAAGCTAGACAACACGAAGAGCAGTAGGCGATTCGATGTTGACTTATCGTAGGGCGGAGAGCGAAGGACATTAGCCGCTAGGGCGCTGAAGCTGGACAATTCTCGAAGTCCAATGATATAAATTCTGATCATATAAAAAAAGATGATGCATCCGCACCATCTTTTTCTTTATGGTCTAGCTTCAGCGCCTAGCTCCTGTCGCTGCTCCTGCGCCACAGCTTATTCGAGGAAGTTAATGTTCAGCTCGTCGCATGCCTGCAAAGATGATTATTCAGCGGTGCAGGCATGCTGACCAAGGCGCTCCCGCTTTTCTTATTTATTAGGCAGTTTGTTAAGATAGTTGATTGCATCATCAAAGGTATCGACTGGGACAATTTTCATTTTCGTATGAATATCACGTGCAGTTTTAACAGCGGCAGGATAGTTTGAATCCTTACCCCCTTTTACATTTGGAGCAAAAAATATTTCTGCACCAGCTTTATCTGCAGCAACTATTTTTTGCTCAATTCCACCGATTGGTCCCACAGTCCCATCAGGGTCAATCGTACCAGTTCCTGCAATTTGATATCCTTTAGTATAGTCTTCTTTGTTTAATTGATTATAAATCTCTAAAGAAAACATCAGACCAGCTGAAGGTCCGCCAATCTCATCTGTTTTGACAGAAACTTCTGGGTCAACCAAGATTTCCTTGTCATCAACTAAAGAGATACCAATTCCAACTCGATTCGGTTCATTTTTAAATGGCTGAACCTTTAACTGAACCGTTTGTGTTTTGTTATTTCTTAAGAAAGTTAAGGTCACTTGATCACCGGCGTGTTTTTTTCCAACTAAATCAATAAACTCTTGAGAAGAAGCTAGCTGCTGTCCATCTACTTTATAAATTCGATCTCCTGCTTGGAGCTTTCCATCAGCCGGCATTCCAGGAACAACGTGAATCACATAAATCCCTTTATATTTGTATTGAACCGGGAGCCCTGCTTTACGATATGCAACCTCAATCGCATTTAATTTCGCCCCCTGCATTAAATAAAGCTGCTCCGCATTGTATTCTTCCTCTGTTACTTGTTTACCCAAAACCTCGTCTACCGAGTTCAGTTCATCATATTTAGAAAGCTTTGCACCAATATACGAATATATATTTGCTCTTCCCATTCTAACGGTTGTCAGCATAAAATTTCCTTTTTCCTTATAGCCATTGTCAACCTTTATAATCGGCTCTAGGTCTTTGGCCATTCCAGGCTCCGTTACATAATAGGGCAATGGATAATACATACCAATCAGGATCATCACAATCAAAATTAACGAAGTAATATATACTTTTTTACGCATCCAAACGTTCAGCCCTTCCAATTCTCAATGACTTTTTTTATTTGCATTACATGTTTTTTGGTTTCTTCTTCTCCCAGAGAAATGATTTCTGCAATATTCGTAAAGGCTCGAGAGCTATATTGCTCAACTGACGGGCGCAACATGATATCAGCTGCAGTAACATCGCGGATATTAATAATTTCTGTTTGCATAATGTCTATGCTCTGCATAATAACATCGTAAATAGAGCTGATATCAGCATTTTTCTTTACCATAGAAACATCAACTGCAATGATGATATCAGCCCCCATTTCCTTCGCAACTGAGACAGGTACACGATCGGAAACGCCCCCATCTACTAACAGTCTTCCTCGATATTTTACAGGTACAAAAATTCCAGGAATAGATATACTTGCCCTTACAGCATCTGAAATAGGTCCGGATTTAAAAACAACTCTTTCTCCTGTGAGCAGATCAGTTGCCACAACACCAAGCGGAATGGATAACTCCTCGATATTTTTCCCATGGGTGAATATCTTAATGAATTCTTTTACCCTTTTTCCAGTAATTAACCCCATCTTAGGAACTGTAAAATCTAAAAAGTATTTTCTTTTAAATGCAGTAGACAGTTTATATAAACGATTTATTTCAATCCCTGTCGCATAAAAGCTACCAACTAGAGCACCCATGCTGCTTCCTGCAATCAAATGAATGGGTATCCCCTCGTCCTTTAACACTTTAATTACTCCTAAATGAGCAAACCCCCTTGCACCGCCTGAACCTAGTGCCAACCCTATTTTAGGCTGCTCCATGAACTCTAACCTCCTGATCAAAACCAAATAGAATATTTACCCTTAGACTATATTAATCTTGCCTGTTGATTTCCGCTCCAGGCACTTCGCTTTCCGCGGGCGGTTCGGGGAGTCTCCTCGGCGCTTTAGCGCCTGCGGGGTCTCCCCTGCCCCGTACTCCCGCAGGAGTCTCGTGCCTTCCGCTCCAATCAATATAGTGGAAGAATCATCAATGAGCTTTAACAAAGCCTACCCTTAATATGAATCTGTTCAATCTTATGGTCTAAATTAACGTTCTATGAGTATATTTGAGTTATATGAGGCTGGACAAACCAGAAATGCCGAAGCGCCTTGACCAGCGGTGCTAAGGCTGGAAATAAGATATTAGGTCAAAGAATAATTCCTATTCTAACATTTCGGATATTTATTACACAATAAGTAATCCTCTCGGAAGGAGGTACGCATGGTTGTTTCGGTCCAAACTAAAAACCATTTTTTTATCCATAGCGGTTACAGGTTTAGCAGCTTCCCTAATATTCTTCCCGCGAGAGTCGTTTGAAGCATCAACCCGCGGACTAAATATGTGGTGGACAATCGTGTTCCCATCCCTGTTACCTTTTTATATTGTTTCAGAAATGTTAATTGGCTTTGGTGTGGTCAAATTTATTGGTGCGCTCTTAGAACCGATTATGAGACCTTTATTTAGGGTACCCGGTGTCGGAGGATTTGTATGGGCGATGGGAATGGCGTCCGGTTTCCCGGCAGGCGCTAAATTTACTGCCCGATTACGTCAGGAAGGTCAATTATCTCAAATTGAAGCAGAACGACTCGTTTCTTTCACGAATTCCTCAAATCCTTTATTTATCTTTAGTGCTGTATCTGTTGGGTTTTTCCAAAACCCAAAATTAGGAGTCATCCTTGCATTAGCCCACTATCTAGGGAATATTTGCGTTGGAATCATCATGCGATTTTATGGTAATGAAAAACCAAATAGAAATATTTCCAATGAAAAAAAGTTCAAAATTCGTGCAGCCATGTCGTCATTGCATCAAACCCGAATAAAGGACAATCGTCCAATAGGTAAACTACTTGGTGATGCGGTTAATTCATCAATTCAAACATTATTAATGGTTGGTGGCTTCATTATTCTTTTTTCTGTTGTCAACAAAATCCTTTATCATTTACATATAACTGCAATACTCGCTAAAGCAGTTGAAGTATCGTTATCATTCTTATCGTTCCCAGTCATGTTAAGTATTCCTTTTATTTCAGGATTATTTGAAATTACCCTTGGAAGTCAGCTTACTAGTGATGTCCAAGTAGCAACATTATTGCAAAAAACAGTGATTACAAGCTTTATCCTTGCCTTTAGTGGTTTTAGTGTCCAAGCACAGGTCGCTAGTATCCTCGCGCAAACTGATATCCGCTTTAAGCCATTTTTTTTAGCAAGAATAATCCATGGAATTGTTGCAAGTCTGCTCGTCTTTTTACTTTGGAAACCTGTTTATATCCGTTTTTTTAGTACAGAACATACATCGAATGCTCTGCCCGTCGGATTCTTCGGAAATGGAGCTTGGCTGGATTCGTTTTATCATAAAATGATTGAAATAGGACCATTGATCACCATTTTTGCTCTCGCCGGTAATGCGCTGATCTTATTGTATAAAATCCGAAAAAATTAAAAAAGAGGATATGGGACTAACGGGTTCGGATTTGAAGTACAAAATTAAAAAACACAATACGATTAGAAGTCCAATTCGCATATGAATTGGACTTCTTTTATTTGTTGATATATAAGGATTTATTCCATTTTAACAAGTGGATTAGCACTCAAATTAGTAACTTAATTAGCAACTGTCTGTTATCCAACAGATTAACTCCCAAAATCGTGCTAAAATAGATGCTAATTGTATTGAAGAGTAGCGTAAATTTTTTAGCAACTAACGAAGTATTCTGATACTTAAAAGTCTTTTTACTTTTGACGTGTAATCGTCCTTTTTAAATTATGACAAGTTTTGTCGTAATTAATAGTTATACTAATTTTATCATCCGACAAAGGAATGGAGATTTATATGAAAAAACAGCGTAACATTATTTTATACATTGGTACTTCAATTGATGGCTATATTGCAAATGATGATGGTACATTAGAGTGGCTAGAATCAACAGAAGTAGAAGGAGATTCTGGCTATAATTCACTGCTAGAAAGAATTGATACTGTTGTTATGGGAAAAGGAACTTATGATGTCATTCGTGGATTTGATATGAATTATCCTTATAGTGATTATAAAAATTATATATTTTCTAAATCTGTTAGTGGAACAGATGAATTTGCTTCATTTATTGATGAAGATGTCAAAACTTTCATTAAAAATATAAAACAAGAGCCTGGTAAAGATATATGGTTAATTGGTGGAGGAAACTTAGCTCGTGAATTTTTTAAAGAAAATTTAATTGATGAATTCCAACTAGCTATTGCACCTATTATTTTAGGGAAAGGAATCTCCCTTTATAACGGAGATGATATTACTCTAAAATACACACTAACCAAAGTAGAAAAATTAGGTCAACTTGCTATGCTTCATTATATAAAAAAATAATTATGATTATCTTTTCCTTTTTTAATAGGGGAAGTTTTTTACCTTTTCAACTACATTTTTTACTGAAAACCGTTCGAAAATTAATAGATGATTAAATAACTAACGACGAGCTTTAGTTAAAAAGCGATATAGAAAAATGCTCAGAAATTTTATGCCCTGAGCATTTTTAATACCGATTATTGTGTTAATTAGCTTGTAATTTTTACTGTGTTTTTATCCGCTAATTTGAATATTGTACTTCATAACCGAACCTGTTAAGATGGGACATCCTCTTTTTTAATTTTTATTCTCTATAAAATTTTTTATGTAATTCCTTTTCTACAAGTGGTGGGACAAGCTCTGATATTTTCCCATTGTATTTGGCAACTTCCTTTACAATACTTGAGCTTAAAAAGGAATACTGATTATTAGTCATGATAAAAAAGGTTTCAATATTCTCGTTAAGTACCCTGTTCATCGAAGTAATTTGCATTTCATATTCAAAATCTGATACAGCCCTTAAACCACGAATAATTGCATTCGCATTAACAGATTTTGCATAATCAACAAGTAACCCTGAAAATTGATCCACTCTTACGTTTGGAAGATCCTTTATTACTTCTTTGATAAGATCCATTCTCTCTTCAACCGTAAAAAGCGGGTGTTTTGCAGAATTGTTTAAGACCACAACATAGACCATATCGAAAACCTTGGCCCCTCTTTTTATGATATCTAAATGGCCATATGTTATTGGATCAAAACTTCCCGGACAAACGGCTATACTCCCCAAAAAGATTCCTCCTTATTCATCACTATTTTTTGAATAAATCGTAATAGCGATGATCCCATACTTTTCATGTTTGATTTGAGTACATTTTCCCACAGATTGAGGCAAAACCACATCATGACTGTGTTCGCAGATAATTACACCACCGTTTTTTATAAGCTTCTGTTCATCCATTTGTTCCATTAAGCTAATTAGCTGCTGTTTTTTGTACGGTGGATCTAAAAAAATGTAGTCAAAAGATATTTCCCTCTTAATAAGTGCTTTTAAAGCTCTCTCCGCATCATTACGATAAACCTCAGCCTTATCTTCAAATTTACATGCCTTTAAATTATCATGGATTGTCTGAATGGCTACTTTCTCCCGATCAATAAAAATAGCTTTGTCCAAGCCTCTGCTAAGCGCCTCTATCCCTAAACCGCCGCTTCCGGCAAAAAGATCGAGCCCAATCCCCCCATTAAAGTAAGGTCCAATCATATTGAATAATGCTTCTTTCACCTTATCTGTCGTAGGTCTGGTTGTACTTCCGGGAACTGCTTTAAGGGGCCTTCCTTTACATATGCCTGAAACTACTCTCAATTACATCACCACAATCATATTTTCAAAAAATAAGTTTTTTCTTTCATTATCCTATCATAATTCAAAAAACTAGCCAAATAGAAAAGCGGAAGCGCCTTGATCAGCCCCGACAAGCATAAGACGGTTCCAAAAGGAAGGCGTTTTTTGCCTTCTTTTTGGAAGTGGCTTATGACCTCGAGGGGCTAGGCGCTGGAGCTGGACAATAAGAAAAGCGGAAGCGCCTTGATCAGGGGCGACAGGCATAAGACGAGCCGGCTTGAAGGTTGGTTTTTAACCTTCATGACGGATTGGCTTATGACCCCGATCCCCTAGGCGTTGGAGTTGGACAATAAGAAAAGCGGAAGGCGCCTTGATCTGGGCAATTCTCGAAGTTCAATGATATTAATTCCGATAATAGAGGAAAAAAGAACTCCCAATTTATTGGTGCTAATTCCATTTGAAAATTTATATATTTGACGTATAAGCCATTTTTTAATGGAGATAATGTTAGTAACAACATCAATTCGAGGATGTTGTTGCCAACCGCGGAGAAGACTTACGTTTCCCCATAAGTTCTTCCTCCGGTTTCTCCTCTCCCTTTGCCTTCTATCCTAAATTAGGATGTAGAAGGACCCTGCAGATTTAATCTGCAGGGTTTTTTCTTTTCATATAGCTGTGTTAAACTTGGCAGTTGATTTGCGCTCAAGAAGCGAGCATCCGCGGGCGTTCCGGTGAGCCTCCTCGGCGCTTAGCGACTGTGGGGTCTCTCCTGCCCCGTACTCCCGCAGGACGTTGAATCAGCATCTTTGAATCTACACCGCACGAAGGAAATGCGATAGCATTTTCGAGGATCTCGCGCCTTCCGCTCAAATCAACATAGGTTCAAAATCAACAATGCTCTTTAAACAAAATCTTTCATATAACAAATAGAAAAAGTAAGGAACAGTTCTGTCCCTTACCTTTTAAATACCCATTTTGTAATCATATTCCTTTGCTTTATCTGGTACGGAGTTCTCATATTCAATCTTTAAGAAAGGCTTATAGGAAGGTTCAACCTTCTTTACAAATGAAAAAGATGTTAACTTCTCTATAATTCCGTCTAACTCCTCTTGATTACAGTACAAGACTACATATTTTAACTTTTTAGAGACATAATGTACATTACCAAATCGCCTTAACATTTTGGCTTGTTTTAACGAGTAAAGCCAAACAACCAAACCTTGCCTCTGAACAAACATACTTTTTTCCCCTTCAACAAACCATCATTTTTTTAAGTCTAGCATAAAAAAACATTCTTTTTCAATTTAAAATTTACAGTCATTCCATCTATTTGGTGATAAAAAAGAAAGAGGATGTTCCTAAAGGGCCTGAGACTTTGTTTGGAAAGTCCTCTTTAGCTACATCCACAGCTGCCACCGCTTCCACAACCACCAGAATGATTTTTATGGTTGTCAAAAAACGGGTTACCGGTAGGAACCTTAATTTGCTCGGAAACTGCACCTGCCACTAATAAGCTGATTTCATCTAACAAGGTTTGTAAGTCATTTTCAGCTAATTTGAAGTCAGCCACATGTGAGTCTAAATCCATTTCTCTTTTGACTTCACGTATTTGGCCCATGACTCTCTTATAATCAGGATGGTATCTTCCAAATCGTTGAACCTCTTCATACTGTTCTTTTAGACTGACAAAACGATTTATTTTTCGCTGTGATTCCTTATTGTGTTGTAATTTATATAAGCACATCTGATATTGTTCAGCTATTTCCGAATCCATTATCATTTTGGCTAAGACATCTGCTTTTTCCAATAATTCAACTCTTTCTGATGTAGCAAGCAAATTCGCTCACCTCCAATCACCATTTTAACATGCTTGAATGGAGAAAGCGAAGGTCTTATTTAGGTATATCTACTAAAAATTCCTTTTCTAACCCATATGGTTCATTCTTTAAGTTCACTACTTCTAGCTTTAGTTTATGATTTCCTGGTGATATTCCTTTAATGATAAACGCTGCAGTAGTCACTTCTTGCTTCTTTTTGCCATCAATAGAAACCAACACCTTTCCAACTTTTTCTTTGGAATGGTCATATTGGCGAAAACTAATTCCTGTTAAAATGCATTCAACAAATACATCATTCCCCCTCGTTTGATGATGGACAAAAAGAGAAGGTATTTCTTGCGAAGCTATATTATTATTCGGTATTGCAACTGCCGATTCAGTAATTGGTTGTTCAATCAAAATGATATTGGGTTTTGTTTCAAGCTTCGACAAATCCTTTTGGTATCCTATAAATGATCCGAGAAGTATGACTTTTAATAAAAAAAATGATTTCAAAACGATTCACTCCTTTTTTCTATTGTTCGCCTCCTCTCTTTTTTTAGTCTTAAAACCTAACAAAATAAAAGGGCCACATTTTTAATTGTGGTCCTTTGCTAACTTTGATTTTTCATGGTCTGAAACATATGAAACATCATCTGAGCCATTTGCACACCATTAGAAAACTTTTCAATTTGATGAGGTATTGTCCTTTTATAATAATTTAGCGACTCAATTTCGAGTGATTCTAGATCATAAGGATTTCTAGAAAGCTTGCGATACCATTTTGGCTGTTCACGGACAAATTGTTTTAAATCCCTTTGGCGTTCTAAATATTCAAGAACCTCTTTCCGCATATGCATAAGCTCCTTGATTAATCTTTACGAAATGAAAAAGGATGTACTGGGCCTTCAGGAGGTTTTGCAGGATTGGACCCTGGATTGCCCCCTTGAAATTGTGATAAAACCCCTTGAATTGCTCCAATCGCTTGACTTAAGTTATTAATGTGCTGTTGCATTTGATTTGCATCCATATTCTTTACCATACCTACAAGATTGGACTTCCAATCACCTTTTGTTTCGGTGCTATTTTCAGTTTCTGATCCTGTTTTATCTGAACCCAATGTCTCCCAGCGCTTATCATCTTCTCCAAGTAAATACCAATCTTCGTATAACTCCTGCCAGGTAGCATTTCCCTTGCGCACCTCTTGTATAAGCTTCGGATTGCTTTTAACAAATTCTTTAAACTTGATCACGGAAGGATGCAATTTTTTTGGCGCCATTTTACTCACCTCTACCCAGATTACTCTCCAATATCACAATATGTTTTAAATTTTGATTTGTGAAAAGCCTTTACAAAAATTAAAATGTTTTATGTAGAGATATGATGACAAATAGTTGAATACGATGAAGGAGGGACGCATGATGAAAGACAAGTTAGTTCATTTATTAAATACTTGTATTAACCATAGTTCAGAATCAGATTTACTTGCTCTTTCCTTCGTTTTAGAAGGAATGCAAAATAAACTCTTAGGGAACAACGGTTATTTTATTGATGGATTGCTTCATATGGAAAGGAAATTTGATAAAAATTCCTGTGAAATCACCATTCCGATAAATCCAGTTCTCAATAATTCTTTAGAAATTGTTCATGGTGGAATTACGGCAACACTATTGGATACAGCAATGGGTACACTGGCAAATTATCTTCTTCCAGAAGGCTATGGCGCCGTGACAAATCAGCTAAATATTCATTATATAGCCCCGGGTATTGGAGAAAATCTTCGTTGTAAAGCTGAAATTATTCATCAGGGAAGCAAAACGATGGTCATATCTGGAGAAGTTTATCGGAGTGACGGAAGAAAAATTGCTTATGCAACAGGTACTTTTTTCATTATCGATAGAAAAATAAATGAGGCATAGGAACATGATGGTCAGCGGTATTAAGACTCCATGAATATGAAAAAAGAGACAAATATGTCTCTTTTTCCATTATGGTTCAAATTTTTGGATAAAATTTTGCGTATAATATTTCTGATATACCCCCACTCCAAGATGGGTAAAGTTTTTATTTAAAATGGCGTCTCTATGTGCTTTACTATTTAACCAACCTTCAACCACAGCTGGGCCATCGGTATAATTAGCGGCGATATTCTCACCTGCAGTCTGGTAAGACACCTTTGCAGCCTTTAATCGATCTGCCAGGCTACCATATTTCTTTGATGTATGGGCAATCTCATTATTTTCAGCCATATCTTTACTGTGTTCATATGCAACCTTGGCTGTTGTATCATCCCAGAGTAACGGCGGTAAATTGTTTCTAGTTCGTAATACATTGGTTAAATCAAAAATTTCCTGTTCTGTACCGCTCTCTATCATTCTCCACTTATCTTCACTTGGAATAGCCGGCTCAAGTAATTGACCACTATATACAAGCTCATAAGGTTTTTCTTTAACGAGTGTTTCCCCATCAAGGAAACGGACACTTGAAAGATTTCCAGTAAATTTATCGATATAAAGCTGTGCATAAACATCACCCAATTGAACAATTGGACGAAGATTTAAATCGGTGTCACTTAATTCAAATCGATAGGAGTTTCCATTTAGCTCAATATTGAAATTCGTGTCAATATATTGAGTATTAAATATTTCCTCAACCGGTTGTCCTATTTCGAAAGGAGCAATATCTAAATTATCTCCCATTGCATAGACCGTCACAACACGATTATTCTCAACTCCAACCTGGAAATAGTGGGAATAGTCTTCGTTATAAATATACCATTGATAATCATACAAAGATTCGTCAATTCGCTGTGGTTGTCCTAGTTGTTTTTCTAAATAAGATACATCTTGTCCAATGAACAATGCCAATCCTTCTTTTGGTTTTTCAGTGGATGGTTTACCATCACTTTTTTGTGGTAATTTTGGTATGCTTTGTTTCATTTCTGAACTATGATTTTCTTTTATTAAAACTTTATTATCATCTTTTCCATCTATATTAGAATAAAAACCTATAATAAGGAGAACCGCAGAAAGAATAAGGACTCTAAATAATGTTCTCAGAGGCATTCACCCTCTCTATAACTTTTATTTCTGTATTTGTTTCATTAGTATAATTATATCATCTATAGCTTTTTAAGTAATGCAATAACAATCCGAGAAATAATAAAAGTGGAAGCGCCTTGTTCAGGGGAGACAGGAATAAGACGATCCGGCGTGAAGGATATTTTTTAACCTTCAGGACGGATTGGCTTATGACCCCGAGCCCCTAGGCGCTCCGCCGAAAAGCTCACGTTTTTCGGCGTGCGAGGTATCGCTTCCAAAGCTTACTCTTATGGAGCTGGACAATTCTCGAAGTCCAATGAAATATTATCTTATTCAAAAAGAAAACTCGCCGGTGGGCGAGGTCTAATGTTGTACTCCATTATAATTAGATTCGGAAATTTCCGTTAGAGCTTGTTTTGCTTGGTCGTCTGTTAACTCC
This sequence comes from Neobacillus massiliamazoniensis, assembly GCF_001048695.1. Taxonomy (GTDB): domain Bacteria; phylum Bacillota; class Bacilli; order Bacillales; family Cytobacillaceae; genus Neobacillus; species Neobacillus massiliamazoniensis. The sequence goes on from NZ_CVRB01000001.1 coordinate 495,478, forward strand.
CTTATTGCAAAATCGCCTAGTGAAACAATTCCTATTAACTCATCTCCTTCAACAACAGGTAAACGCCGAATTTGATGTTCTGCCATAAGCTTTACTGCCTCTCCGCTAGATGCGTCAGGAGAAATGGTGATCAGATTGTTGCTCATAATATCTTCTACTTTTGAAGATGGTGGGTGTCTTTCAGCAATACCTCTAATAACGATATCACGATCCGTGATCATACCTACTAGTTTCTTTTGATCAACAATCGGAATTGCACCTACATTTAATTCCTTCATTTTGGCAGCTACTTCATACACATTGTCTAGTAACGTACAGCACTCTACTTCATCTGTCATAATGTCACGAATTCTTTCCATACTATTACCACCTTACTCATGAATTAATTAAAACACCATCAACATTTATAATCCCTAAATAGCAGGATATTTATACACCATATTTGAACAAAATATCAGAATTTCGTTTCTAGTCTAAGTTGAATGTATTCATTGCAAGTTGCGACAATTTCAACTATTATTAAATTGAATTAATCTTACACTAAAGCCAAATAATGTAGGTATTGGCAATGTTTTCAGGAGGGATCCAATTTGAAATTTGAGAACATGGGAATGGAGAAAATTAAAGCAGACTTAAACCGGTTAGATGAAGTAATGGAAGATCATGGTTTAATTCGTGCAGGTCAATGGGACTACGAACGAGTTACATACGATCGCAAGTTTGAAATGAAAGAAGGAACATTCTATCTTCGTGTCCAAGGGTATGCGGTAGAAGGAGATGTCGATACCTTTAATGCAATCATTCAATTAATGACGCCACTATTAGGAAAACACTATTATCCACATGGTGTAGAATATGGTGAAGGCGAAGTTTTTCCATCATCACTTGTTAATCAATGTAAAAAAATTATTGAAGAGGTTACTGCGGAAATCAATAAATTTGCTAAAAAATAAGGATAATCTCTACTAAACAATTAAAAAGCGCAAATGTATATATTTTTATACATCTGCGCCTTTTTATTTTGGCTGTGTTAAACTTGCCTGTTGATTTGCGCTCAAGAAGCGAGCATCCGCGGGCGTTCCGGGGAGCCTCCTCGGCGCTTAAGTGCCTGTGGGGTCTCCCCTGCCCCGTACGTTGAATTAGCATCCTTGAATCAACATCGCACGAAGGAAATGCGATAGCATTTTCGAGGATCTCGCGCCTTCCGCTCCAATCAACATAGTTTCAAAAATCAACAATGACCTTTATCACTGCCTATATTTTAAAAACCTAAAATGGCTTTAATCATTGAGGTTGTTTCTCCGCCCTGATAAATAACATAGAGCAGCAAATATACTACTATACCTGTTATCGCTGTAAAGAACCATATGAAACTTGTAATAGGACCAAGTCTGCGATGAAGGGAGAGGTTATTTCTATATCCAGAATTTAATGAAGCAAGGCCAAAAATCGCCCCCACCGTTGCTAGGGTAATATGAAAAACTAAAAAGATAGTATAATAAATTTTAATATTATTTGGACCGCCAAACGATGTATTTCCTATAAAAACAGTTCTCGTTGCGTAAATAATAAAAAAGGTAAGAGCAAAAATACCAGCAGTAAACATGGTCTTCCTGTGTGCTTCAATTTTCCTTTGTTTTATTTGCCACCAGCCAATTGCAACTGTTATAGCGCTTAAAACAATGAAAGAGGTACTGATTGTTGGTAAAACAGGTAAAGAATGCATTCATATGTCCTCACTTCTCATTTATTCTATACTAATTTTAATGTAACACCTCTATTTTTTCAATGAATAAGGATTACTTAAGCTTTCCATAAAAAATCCCCCACCTTAATGGGAGATTATTTAACAGGGGATGAATTTAAAAGCTGGTTCATTTGTTCTGACTCAGCCTGGTCCTTACGATACCATTCAAAAAATACTTTCCCTAGCATAATACCATAAATTAATTCTTGGATTATCTTCATTAATACCCCGCCAAGCTGTTGATCATGAATCAATGACATAGAACTAAACAGTTCAGGGCCGCTTAATTTTAAGCTGGAGAAGGTTGAAGAACCTACGCACAAGCTCATGGCCTGTCCCCAAGCATTTGGGTCAGAATAAGTGGCATACATAGGATCACTGGCAAAAATAATTAAAGCACACGCAGGGGTTAACAATATTCCATCCGCAAAGATATACCCTACTTTTTTTAGTCCGTTCAATGTCTGCTGTTCTGGCAGAAGATTGACTAACGGCCACCACATGAAGATGGCAAGAATGAACAATAAAATCGAAAAACCAGCATGGAGCCAAGTATTTTGCATAACATGGTCAAAGATCATTGGAACATGATATAACGAAAACAGACCGTTAAAAAGAATCAATGCGATAAGTGGTTTAGTAAAAAATCCAAAATAGAAAATTTTTCGCCAAACCCATGTCGGGACTGCGACTATGAATATCGGCGGAACTATTAATACCAATGAAGCCATTTGAATCATATGAACATAAAACATTAGGTGTGCCATTAAATCAATTGGTGAACCTTTAATGATATAAATAAGCACCATTGATAAAATAAATAAAAAAATTTGTTTTTTTGTTAATGGTTCACTATCAGGAAACAAGCTTCTGTATTTTGTAGTAAGGACAAAATAACCTGCTGTTAGTCCAATTAAAATAAGTAGAAAGTACGGGCTCCAAAGTGCTTCAAATCCAAAAATATCTAACGAAAGCACCGAAATCACCTCATTATTTTTTGCTAATATAATTATGCTCCAGGTTGGAATCGTAATCCAAATAATGAAATAACTCTCAATTTACCCTTAAAAAAGGAAAATCGGCTTACGGCCGATTTTCTTTTTTTACTGGATTCAACTGAACCAGTTACTATTTACCACCAGATAATGGTAGAAAAAGCCAAAATGGTAACTAATCCAACGAATAATCCTGAATATAAAAACAATGCTGGGGCTTCATGACCTTTATGACTCATATGCATGAAATAGTAAAGCTGAAAAATTACTTGGACAACAGCTAAAAGGATAATAAATGGTACAGTAAACCATACAGTAAATCCTTTCATGGCTACTGCCGCAAAAGCAATAAATGTTAAGAAAATCATCAAGGTAAAGGAAACAATTTGATATCTCATTTCCTCTGCACTCTTTTTCCGACGATATTCAATGTCAACTTTTGGGTCGCCTGAATTCACATGTGAATTTGCCATCAGTTTATCCCACCATTCCCATTAAATAGACTACAGTAAAGATGAACACCCAAACAACATCAATAAAGTGCCAATATAAACTAAATAAATAGAACTTTGGAGCGTTGTAAAGGTTTAAACCCCGTTTTGAATTGCGGATCATTAAGGTTAAACACCATAATAACCCAAACGCAACGTGGCCTCCGTGGAAACCAACGAGTGTATAGAATGCAGAACCAAAGGCACTGCTTGTAAAAGTATGGCCTAAATGAACATAATGGTTAAACTCATAAACCTCAAGCCCTAAAAATCCTGCACCTAATAATGCAGTTATTCCCAGCCATAGCATCATTTTTTTGAAAGCATAATTTTTCATATGATACATAGCGTATACACTTGTTAACGAACTTGTTAATAGCAGCATCGTTGCAACAAATGTAAGTGGTAGTTCGAACAAATCCTTTGCCAAATGCTGACTTGGATTTGGAACCTTATCTTTCAATGCAATGTAGGTGGCGAAGAGAGAAGCAAACAGAACTGTCTCTCCCCCTAAGAAAAACCAAAATCCTAAAAATTTATTTTTTGCCTCAAGGGTGGATTTTTCAGGCTCTGCAGGCCATGTTTCATAGGTAAATTTTTCTTCAGCGTGCATTATGCCTTAACCCCCTTATCATCTTCCAATAATTCTTCCTTATGGATGTGGAAACCATGATCATCTTTTACTGAACGAGTGAACATCGAACCTAATGTAACCAGAAGACCAATAATCAATACAGGCAGTGCCCAAGGCTTACCATTTACATGATACATAGCTCCAAATGCTGCAATGAATAATCCTAATGATATGGTAAACGGCAGGATTGATGAGTTTGGCATATGAATATCACCAAGCGGCTCTGCTGGTGTCATCCCTTTCTTACCTGCCATTTTTTCTAACCAATAAGCATCTAAACCGCGAACAAGCGGAAGCTGCTTAAAGTTGTAAAATGGAGGTGGTGAAGAAATGGACCACTCAAGAGTTCTTCCGTCTCCCCAAGGATCATTACCGACCTTAACATTTTTCACTGATGTCATAATAATGTTGATTAATAGAACAATGACACCAACTGACATAAACGCAGCACCAATCGAGCTTACCATATTGGCGGTTTCAAAGCCCTGGCCTGGTAAAAATGTAAATACACGACGTGGCATTCCCCATAACCCTAAGAAGTGCTGGATGAAGAATGTCATGTGGAAACCAATGAAGAAAAACCAGAAAGTGATTTTTCCTAAGGTTTCATTTAACATAGTTCCAAACATTTTTGGCCAATAAAGATGAGTTCCAGCAAAAATAGCAAACACTACACCACCTACGATTACATAGTGGAAGTGGGCCACAACGAAATAAGTATCATGATATTGATAGTCTGCAGCAGCGGTTGCAAGCATAATTCCTGTTACCCCTCCAGCAACGAACGAAGGAATAAAAGCAAATGCCCAATGCATCGGTGTTGTAAATTTAACACTACCACCCCACATCGTAAACAGCCAGTTAAAGATTTTTATACCAGTTGGAACACCAATCGCCATTGTAGCAACAGCAAAAATTGCATTGGCCACTGGACCTAATCCATCAGTGAACATGTGGTGCGCCCAAACCATGAATCCTAAGAAACCAATTAACACGGTCGCGAAAACCATCGATGAGTAACCAAAAAGACGTTTTCTTGAAAAAATCGAAAAGATTTCTGAAAAAATACCGAATGCTGGGAGTATTAAGATGTATACTTCTGGGTGACCAAAGATCCAGAAGAGATGTTCCCAAATAATCGTATTTCCGCCCATTGCTACTTCAAAGAATTTTGCTCCAAACAAACGATCAAACATCATCAAGACTAGACCGACAGTTAATGGAGGAAACGCAAATAATATAAGAGCTGAGGTTACAAATGTTGTCCATGTAAACAATGGCATCCTCATATAAGTCATACCAGGTGCACGCATATTAATAATAGTAACTAAAAAATTAATACCACCAATTAACGTTCCTAAACCAGAAATTTGAAGCCCTAAGAGATAGAAGTCAACCCCGTGTCCTTTAGAATGAAGGGCAAGGGATGCGTAATTGGTCCAACCTGAATCAGGTGCCCCTCCTAAAAGCCACGAAAGATTTAAGAATATTCCGCCAAAAAAGAATAGCCAGAACCCTAAAGCGTTGACAAATGGAAACGCTACGTCACGGGCACCTATTTGCAAAGGCATGACCGCATTCATAAATGCAAAAAGTAGCGGCATGGCTGCCAAGAATATCATCGTCGTTCCGTGCATCGTTAAAATTTCATTATAAGCTCCAGCACTTACAAAATCATTGTTTGGTACTGCAAGCTGGATGCGAATAAAAACCGCCTCTAGTCCACCTATTAGGAAGAATAATCCACCTGCAACCAGATAGAGAATGGCAATTTTTTTATGGTCAACAGTTGTTAAATAGTCCCATAACGTCCCGCCAAAACCCTTTTTTTGAGTATAGGTACTCACAATTTTACCTCCCTTTCAACCAATTCCCCTTTTATTGCTGAACCTTTAAACTCATTAAGTATTCAGCTACCGCATTTATTTGATCATCAGTTAGCTGCCCATATTTTCCTGTCATCTGATTAGCAGGCTTATAGGCTTCAGGATTTTTGATCCAATTCTTTAAATCTTCTTTTGTGTGTGGTAAAATCCCTGCAACACGTGAACGGTCACCAAAATCCGTTAAGTTTGGTGCAAGACGAGCAGTATCCGGCATTTTATTAGCAGGTGTCACAGCATGGCAGCCAATACAGCTTTTGTTAAAGATTTCTTGTCCTTGCTGAGCCAAAGCTGAATCAGGTTTTTCTGGGGTCTTTACGTTTTTCATGGCTGTAACCCAGCTATCGAATTTATCACGATTAATAGCTTTTACTTTAAAATCCATTAATGCGTGGGAAGGTCCGCATAGCTCCGCACATTTACCATAAAATAGATTTCCTGCCTCATTTGCACGCTTGTCATCAAACTCCAACCAGAATTTATTTATGTTGTCTGTATTCGTATCCATTTTTCCGCCAACAGCGGGAATCCAGAAGGCGTGCTTGATATCCATTGATTTTAGGTTAAAGTAAACCTTTTCATTTGTAGGGACAACAAGCTCCTGGCTTGTCACAATTCCTTGCTTAGGATACTCAAAATCCCACCAGTATAAATGAGAGCGTACATTAACAACTAACGCATTTTTACTATCCATCTTAGAAACATCTGCAAGCTTAAATGTAGTAGCTACTGTTGGAACAGCCAATATTAATAGGAGAAGAATTGGAATAGCAGTCCAGATAATCTCTAATGTATGACTGCCTTCTACTTGTTTTGGTATTTTATCATCTTTTCTTCTAAAACGAATAAAGACCAAAACAAAGATAATGAGGACAACTAGAATAACTCCAACCATGATTAATGTACTTAACTTCATTAAGTAATATTGCATGTCAGCAACTTCACCGGCAGGCTTTAAAGCGGATAGATACGGTTCACCACATCCGGAAAGAACCAGCGCCAAAATCGTAAATAACGACATCAAGCGCCATTTTGGAAGCCTTTTCATAGCTTAATCAAACCCCTCTTTCGCTAAAGATTCTTTATAAAAATATGTTTGATCAAAAGAAGTATGTATGCGGTTTCTTTTACATTGAAAGGAAATTGCGTTTCTACTCGCAACCTCCTTTAAAGTATTAGGTACACCCATTCCCTAAAATGCAAAAGAAAACGCTGGCAAAACTAGACTAATGTAACAACGACCATGGCTACAAAAATAATCGTTAAGTATTGCAATGAGTACACGAACATTAGTTTTGCCCATTTCATATCATCTTTGATCTTATATCCATAAATCCCTAAGACTAGCCAACCGATATTTAAAACGGAAGCAAGAATTAGAAATGGGATTCCAAGTGAGTGTAGAAAGAATGGAATAGGTAATAGTGCAGCCACCCAGACAAGTATATGTTTTTTTGTTGTTTTAAAGCCCTTAACGACTGGAAGCATTGGGATCCCTGCAGCTTTATATTCTTTTGCCCTTCTCATTGCAAGAGCATAAAAATGTGGAGGTTGCCAAATAAACATCAAAACAAACAATGACCATGCCATAATTCCGAGTTTAGCATCAACCGCTGCCCAACCAATTAAAGGTGGAACCGCACCGGAAATACTCCCGATTATCGTGTTAGAAACTAATTGACGTTTTGACCATAATGTATAAAGGACGACGTAGGTAAAAACTCCAAGCAGTCCTATTACTGTTGCAGTTATTGTCGTAAAGAATAAACACAGTGTACCTAGACTAATCAGGGTAATACCTAAGGCAAGAACTTTCCCCAGACTCACTTTTCCTGTTACCGTCGGCCTTGATTTTGTCCTCTCCATTAAATGATCAATGTCTCGGTCAACATAATTATTTATAGCGCAAGACCCCGCTATAATTAACGACGATCCAACAATGGTAAAAAACACAATATCTAGATTATTAAGGAAACTCTGGCCCGTAAAATGAAGCGCAAGCCATAGCCCCGTAAACGTTGTGATAAGATTTGAATTTACAATTCCGATTTTTATGAGGGCCGTGAAGTCTTTCCAGATCGATGTTTTTTCTATATCAGAATGCAGGACAGAAGCATTATTTTCAATGGCTGTTTCTCCATAAGATTTTGAGTTGGACATCTATTCTCCTCCTAACAATTTTTCAAAGCAGATACGAAACATAAAATATCTCAAAACGCTAATTATATTTTATAATATTTCGAATTAAAAAACACTTTCTCTGTATATTAAATCACACTTCTTGACATTTTTGTGAACTTTTTCTGAATAATTTTTGACTAATTTGTGAAGAAAAACCTATTTTGTTGGTACACTTACATTTTCTAATTATCCTATTTTCCTTGAATTTAATTTTTTTTAGCTTAAACGTTGAAAATAAGCGAATTTTTAGCGAAAAATACTTACTTATAAAAAATAATTATTCTAATTGGATAGTTCATACTTTATTTCTAACAAACTTCCAGTTAAGTTTCAACGGTTTTCACTATAATAATAGAGAAAAATAAACATTATTCATTCTCAATCATAAATTTGAAATAAGTATTATAAAATATTTAGTTGTAATTCTGTTCTTTTTAACTGTAATTGGTTATGATGGAAAAGAGTTTCCTTATACTCTACATAATGTAAATATTACCCAATTTACAAATTATTGAACTATTGTTAAGAAGGTGAAGGTATTGCGACGTTCTTTAAAGTGGTTAGCAGTAGCAACCACAATTGGAATGATTTTTGTATTATTAGGCGGTGCTCTTGTTACCAAAACAGGATCAGGAATGGGCTGCGGTAGATCCTGGCCATTATGTCACGGACAATTTCTACCAACTCATATAACACCTCAATTAGTTATAGAGCTTGCACATAGGCTAGTTTCAGGTTTAGTGGGTGTTATGGTGCTGGTTTTATCAGTTTGGACATGGAAAGTGATTGGCCATATCAGAGAAACCAAATTCCTATCATTTCTTTCGTTTTTCTTTTTGCTCCTGCAAGGTTTAATTGGAGCCGCTGCAGTTAAATGGGGTCAGTCAAGCTTTATTCTGGCACTTCACTTTGGAATATCTTTAATTTCGTTTGCTGCCGTTTTTTTGCTCACATTGTTAATTTTTGAAGTAGATAAGAAGTTTGAAGCTGACAAACTGGTCATCGATAAAAGAATGGGGTTTCATATTGTTTCCGTCTCCATATACAGTTATATAGTAATCTACACAGGGGCACTTGTTCGTCACACAAAATCAAGTCTCGTTTGCCGGGATTGGCCGCTTTGCATAAATGACGCTCCGGCTCTTCCTAGCAATATGTATGAATGGGTGCAAATGGGACACAGAACAGCGGCAGAATTAATCTTTATTTGGATTGGTTATATTACTTTTCTCGCTATAAAATACTATAAAAATCAAAAGATCCTTTATTGGGGATGGATAATCTCCTTTATCCTTGTTTCCATGCAGCTCTTAGCAGGCGTATTGATTATTTTCAGCAGGCTAAATCTGTTTATTGCTCTTCTTCACGCTTTCTTTATTACTTGTTTGTTCGGGGTTTTAAGTTATTTCTTACTCTTATACTCAAGAACGAGAAGAAAGCAAAAAAAGTTGCCGTCATGATTCGGCAACTTTTTTTATATATATGTAACCTTTCCTTTTCGTCCTACGCCGTTTTGAACTTTCTGTTCCTTGTTATCTTTATATTTTTTTTCATATTTTACGAACATCGAAACGTTAACGAGTATACCCATTGCAACGGCCAACATTAATAATGATGAGCCTCCATAACTGATAAATGGAAGTGGTACACCTGTTAGGGGAATGAAGCCAGATACACCTCCAAGATTAATAAAACTCTGGATTCCAATCATACTTGAAATTCCAATAGCAAGCAAGCTGCCAAACGGGTCTTTACATTGTAGACCAATATATATCCCCCTTAAAACAATATAGGCCAATAGAACAATGACAAAGGCAACCCCCCAAATGCCTAATTCTTCTGCAATAACTGCCATGATAAAATCGGTATGAGATTCAGGCAGGTACCCTAACTTTTGAACACTTTTTCCAAGTCCTAAGCCGTGCACTCCTCCATTGCCAATAGCTATGTATGAGTTAGCAAGGTGAAAACCTTCGTGTTGCGCAGTAGCAAACGGGTCTTTTATAACAGCAATCCGGTCCATTTGTTTTGAGGTTAGTAGTTTTCCTTTCATAACAAAAAGTAGTGGCAATGATAATAATAGACCGAAAACCACTAATTTTGTCATCGTTTTATAATTCATTCCTGAAGAAATAATAATCGTCCCAGCTATTAATGCGATAATAGCTGCCGTTCCAAAGTCGGGTTGCTTGATAATTAAAGCACACACGATAATCAAATAGATGAGCGGGGGCAAAACGCCTGTATTAAATCGATTAATATATGACTGCTTTTTAGCGTAGACAGCAGATAAATAAATAATCACACAAAGCTTTACAAACTCAGCTGGCTGAAGTTTAAGTGGGCCAACTTGGTACCAGCTTTCGGCGTTGCCGGCAACATTTCCGAAGAAAAACAGCCCTACCAGTGAAAGTATAGAAAGAATAACTAAGGGTGCTAAAAAAAATTTCGTAAACTTCATAATTTTATATGGAACGATCGCAGCAATAATAAAAATGAATAGTGATATTAACATAAATATTTTTTGCCTTTGGTAAAAAAAATCGCTAGAAACGTGATACCTCTGAACAGCATATGCCATACTAGCGCTATAAACCATCACTAATCCAAAAGCAGATAGAAGGAGCATTGCAATGACTAATGTATAATCATACGATTTTAATATTTTCTTTACCATTCCATACTTCCTCATTTTCGAAATTGATATATATATCAAATTATAATATATAATGCAGCTAATTACTTGACAAAATTTCTATTTCAGACTTTTTTATGAGTAGGCTGTGTTAAACTTGCCTGTTGATTTGCGCTTCAGACGCTTCGCTTTCCGCGGGCGTTCCGGGGAGCCTCCTGCAGGACGTTGAATCAGTATCTTTGAATCTACACCGCACGAAGGAAATGCGATAGCATTTTCGAGGATCTCGCGCCTTCCGCTCCAATCAACATAGTTTCAAAAATCAACCATGACCTTTAAAACAGCCTATGAGTAAAAAAAAGAACTCAAACAAATTGCTTCTATTGTTTGAGTTCTTAAGATGGCTATTTTCTTAAGGATGCATCATGTAGAGCTGATAATTCTCTCTCTAATTTATCTAAAATCTCTTTCCCAACAATAGCTTCAATTAAGCCTAATCGAACTGCAAAATCAATTTCCCTCGATAGACCGAACATCTGTGTATCCAACACCTCTTCATAAAGAGGGCATTGAGGCATCGTGAGATTGTCCATTTGCACTTTAATAAGCTTTAATATCTTTTCAGCATCAGCCTGTAATAAGGCTAAAGCTTTTTCTGGATGATTCACGATCATATCAGACGCCAACGTTGATCCCCCCATTTCAGAGCGATTACCCATTTATCTTTAAATTTTAACGTTTAAAAGTGAAAATTGCAAGAATAATAAAGGATTTACAGCAGTGCTTTCCTTTGGATATGACTTTCTTTATAAAAAAGGTTATACTTTAATTCGTGTAGTGAATGGGGGTATGGTTTATGGAAAATATTCTATTAATAACCGGAAAGGTAAAATTTCCGATTACACTAGATCCTGGTACATGGATTTTCGATGATCGCCGACTCGATTTAACGACTTATTTTTCTGAAAGAAAAGACTCGGTGAACGAATTGGAAGAATACAAAAAGAATGTTTCAAAACATTGGGATCGAGAAATTATGGAGGGTGCAATCTTCCCACCTACCTTAAAAACTGAAAAGAAATTTGAAAAGGAAAAGGTTTTAACTGGCACGTTCGGAATTCCAATTAAGCCTTTTTTGGATAATTCCCAACCACTTAGTGATGCGGAAATTTTTGTCATCACTAGTTCAAATGGAAATTTTGAATTGCCTCTTCAAGATGCTTATGAACTAATTTTAGGTTTTTCCAATAAAGGAAAGCCGCTGACTAGCGATGGACCTGTTTATGTTTATTTTGGCGATGGGACAAACCAAGAAAATCCGATTAAAAATGTGACAGGATTTCAAATAAAATAAGCGAAAACGGGTGCCACTGGCATCCGTTTCGTTTTCCATCATAACAAATCGGCTGCCAACCTCGCCAAGCCTGACCTCTCTCCTTTCATTAGCTTGATATGCCCAGAAATAGTTTGGTCTTTAAATTTTTCCACCACATATGTTAAACCGTTATTGTAGGCATCTAAATATGGATGGTCAATCTGTTCGGGGTCCCCCATCAACACTATTTTACTTCCCTCCCCTACACGGGTTAAAATCGTCTTAACTTCATGCTTTGTTAAATTTTGCGCTTCATCAATGATAATATATTGCTTTGGCAAGCTTCTACCGCGAATATAGGTTAATGCTTCAACCTCAATCGAACCCATCCCTGCTAAAATCGCATCAAGTTCTCCTGGCTTTTTCGTATTAAAAAGATATTCAAGATTATCATAAATAGGCTGCATCCACGGTCTGAGCTTTTCCTGCTTTTCTCCAGGTAGAAACCCTAAATCTTTACCAACAGGAACGATTGGACGTGCAACCAAAAGCTTTTTATATTCCCTTAAATCTTCCGTTTGCATCAAGCCAGAAGCTAGTGCTAACAGCGTTTTCCCCGTACCCGCCTTTCCAATCAAAGTTACTAGGGGGATATTCTTGTTAAGCAATAGCTCAATCGCCATCGTCTGTTGAACATTTCTTGAGTGAATCCCCCAAACATGCTCTTGATTGATCGATAGTTTCATTACTTTTTTACTCGTTTTATCAACTAAACCAATTGCTGAGGCAGAACTGCCTAGTATATCCTTCATAATTAAAAATTGATTAGGGTAAAATGGGTGATTGGCAATTTCTGAAAGCGAAAGCTCTGCTTTTTCATAAAATCGGCCTAAGAATTCAATGGGAATAAAAACTTCATTAAAACCGGTATAAATATGATCTGTTTCGACTACACGATCATTTAAAAAATCCTCTGCATTTAATCCGATGGCATCTGCTTTTACCCTCACTAATGCATCCTTGCTGACGAGAATCACAGGTTTACCGTTTTCCTTCGTTTGTTCCTCTAATGATAAATTCTTTGCTACTGCAAGAATTCGATTATCATTTGTTTTTTCAATAAAAATTTCTTGCAGCTCATGAAAAGAACGATGATTTAATTCAATTCTAATCGTCCCCCCTCTTTCAAGAGGAATTTTTTCATGAAGCTTACCTGATGCCCTGAGTCCATCGATTAGTCTTGATACATGCCTTGCATTTCTCCCGACTTCATCCATGTATCGTTTCTTGGAATCCACCTCTTCGAGAACAACCGCAGGAATGACAACTTCATTATCATCAAATGAGAAAATAGAATAGGGATCTTGGAGCAGAACGTTTGTATCCAGCACGTATATTTTACTCAAAGGGTCGCCTCCCGCTTCAATTAGTGTTGTTTTGTTAGGTATGCAAACAAACTCTTTTCCTGGGTAAGACATTGGTAAAATATATGTGAATCAGAATAAAGATAGAAGGATTTCCGCACAATAAAATGAAGACATCTAACCCATTGGAAATAAAAGCTTATTGTTGAATTTTGCTTCCTGGAGGTCGATTTTCAAATGAAGAAACTGCTGCAGTTGACGGCAATCCTTATCATCATAACGGGGTGCAGTACGAATCAAAATATTCAAACAAATGATCGTCAATCATTAATCAATGTCAAAAACAGTAATATAAAAGAGGTTGACAGAAAAACAGGACAGGAAATCTCCAAGCGACTAGTTCATCTAGCAACAAGTATTCCAAATGTTCATGATGCAACGGCGGTAGTAATCGGTCAATATGCAATTGTGGGCATAGATGTGAATTCTAAGCTTGATCGATCACAGGTAGGATCGATTAAATATTCTGTGGCGGAAAGTCTAAAAAAGGACCCTTATGGCGCTAAGGCAGTGGTCGTTGCAGACGTTGACACAACCCAGAGATTGAAAGAAATTTCTGCAGATATTAATAAAGGAAGGCCTATTCAGGGAATTATGGAGGAATTGGCGGATGTTACCGGACGGCTGATGCCAGAAATTCCTGGCGATTTAATCACTCCTAATCCGAAAAACGCAACCGATAAGCCTAATGAAAAGCTTTCTCCTAACGAACAGAAGAACCTAGACAAAAAACAAGAGGAACAATCTAATTATCAAAATAAAAATAAGAAACCATGAAAAAAAGCTTAGTGACTAAGCTTTTTTCATTGCTTCCATTACCTGTTTATCTAATCTCTCCGCTGCAACTTTATCATAAGTTTTATCATACTGCGGCTCGGTGATAATTTTTGACCCGTAAAACATAACATCCCTAACCTCTTTGATAGAAATTTCAACCAAGGCAAGTTTAAGCGGTACATCCTTTATTCGCTCTTCTTTGACATGAGCCTCACCATAAATAGAATATGTAGATTCATTTGCAATCATATTGATGACAGCTAAATTATTATTTTTAATATTCTCGAGTATTCTTGAGCGGTTATCAATAGCAAAATAAACAGTACTCTCGTCTTTTGCGAATACCCAAGAGATGGCACTGACGTTCGGCCCTCCTGTTTCATGATCTATTGTTGCTAATATCACAAATCTTTCTTTTTGAAGTTCATCATACAAAGGCTTAATTAATTTTGGTTCTACTTGATTTGCCATTGTTAAACCCCCTTTGATTTTCTTTGTCCGGCTTCAAGGCCTAGCCCATCTGAGCTGACCAAGTCGCTTCCGCTTTTCTTATTCCCTGTATTCAAACAGATATTCTCATATTACTACTATCCCTTATTTTCAGCAACTTAACCAGAATTGATTTAACTACTATCCTTCTTCCATGATATACTACTTGTATATTTTCTTCTAAATAAAACAAATACATATGAGGTGTCATATAGTGAGAGTAAAATGTGTAATCTGCGATAAAATTGAATCGATTGACGATGAATCCTTAATAGCAAAGCGGCTTCGCAATCGACCGATCCACACATTTATGTGTAATGATTGCCATAAAAGAATTTCAGACAGAACCAATGCCAGGATAGAATCGGGAAATTTTCGCTTGTATCGCCCCATTGACGAAAAAGAAGATTGGTAAAAAGAAAAGCGGCAGCGCCTTGCTCAGCCCCGACAAGCATAAGACGGTTCCAAAAGGAAGGCGTTTTTTGCCTTCATTTTGGAAGTGGCTTATGACCCCGAGGGGCGCGCTGGAGCTAGACAAAAAGAAAAGCGGCAGCGCCTTGACCAGGGGCGACCGGCATAAGACGAGCCGGCGTGAAGGTTGATTTTAACCTTCACGACGGATTGGCTTATGACCCGAGCCCCTAGGTGCTGAAGCTAGACAAAAAGAAAAGCAGAAGCGCCTTGCTCTGCCCCGACAAGCATAAGACGGTTCCAAAAGGAAGGCGTTTTTTGCCTTCATTTTGGAAGTGGCTTATGACCTCGAGGGGCTAGGCGCTGGAGCTAGACAAAAAGAAAAGCGCAAGCGCCTTGACCAGGGGCGACCGGCATAAGACGAGCCGGCGTGAAGGTTGATTTTAACCTTCATGACGGATTGGCTTATGACCCGAGCCCCTAGGCGCTGAAGCTAGACAAAAAGAAAAGCAGAAGCGCCTTGCTCTGCCCCGACAAGCATAAGACGGTTCCAAAAGGAAGGCGTTTTTTGCCTTCATTTTGGAAGTGGCTTATGACCTCGAGGGGCTAGGCGCTGGAGCTAGACAAAAAGAAAAGCGGAAGCGCCTTGTTCAGGGCTTCCGCTTTTCTTTATTCTTCAGTGGGATAGTTTTGATATCTCTCTGGATTCTGATTAATTTGGTTTAGCGTAACCTCAATGTATTCTCGAGGAAAACGCGTTTTTTTTGTCTCGTCCTCATGATGATACGAAATATAGTACATCATATCATCTTTTGTGACCTCAATATTCGTTACATGATATTCATCTGCTAAGATCCCATCAAAAAGTTCTTTGGTCTCCTTAGCCGCTGTGTCATCAGGACGAGCGTCATACACAGTTTTGATCGTAAGCCAATTATATAGTGCATCGTGTAAGGATTTCATCTCTATATCCCCCGTTATTTTGCTTCAGATTGCTGCCTTTTCGATTGATGCAGGCGGATTTTATAGGCAATTAATATAATGGCAGCCACCCCTAATCCTTCTGCAATTGGTAATCCGTATGAGAATACTAGTAAAAGCAAACAGCCAATAATGAGACAAGTATAAATCACAATGTTTTTTAAAAGAGGCAGCTTTTTAGCAAAGCCTAATCTATATACAATAATGGTCAGAATGACGATAAAGAAATATTGTAATATAACGCCTGTTTTAATACTACCCGTAAGCTCAATGAAAAATCTTAAGCTTGGGGAGAATGATTTTAATTCCTCCACAGCGTGCACTCCTTTTTAAAAAGATAAGAAAGTACAAAAATTGACTTCAAGAATTGTCTAGCTCCAGCGCCCTAGCGGCTAGTGTCCTTCGCTCTCCGCCCTACGATAAGTCAACATCGAATCGCCTCCAGCTCTTCGTGTTTCCTTTATCTCAGTTGGAGCGCTCCAGGCCATACGCCGCTGACCAGGGCGCTTGCGCTTTTCTTATTAGCTCTGTTCAGCATACTTTTTCTTTTTAGCCGATTTCTCACGTTCACCTTTATCGAGTATCTTTTTACGGAGGCGAATGGATTCAGGCGTTACTTCGCAAAATTCATCTTCGTTCAAATACTCTAATGACTCTTCTAACGTCATAATGCGCGGCTTCTTAATCACAGATGTTTGGTCTTTATTTGCAGAACGAACGTTGGTTGCTTGTTTTACCTTTGTAATATTAACCGAGAGATCATTTTCACGGGTGTGCTCACCAACAATCATGCCCTCGTAAATTTCTGTACCAGGATCAACAAAAATAGTGCCACGATCTTCTACCTGCATAATTCCATACGTTGAAGCCTTTCCAGATTCCATTGAAACAAGGACACCTTGACGTCTGCCTCCGACTTGCCCAGCTGCCATCGGTTGATAGCTGTCAAATGTATGATTTATTATACCATATCCACGAGTTAACGTTAAAAATTCTGTAGTATATCCAATTAAGCCACGGGCAGGTACATTAAAAATCAAACGAACTTGGCCTGTACCGTTATTGATCATATCCAGCATTTCGCCCTTACGTGCACCAATTGACTCCATTACTGAACCAGTATGTTCTTCAGGGACATCAATTTGGACACGTTCAACTGGCTCACAGCGGACACCATCAATTTCTTTTACGATTACTTCCGGTTTAGAAACCTGAAGCTCGTAGCCTTCTCGGCGCATGTTTTCAATTAAAATTGAAAGATGGAGCTCTCCGCGGCCTGAGACGATCCAAGCATCTGGCGATTCGGTATTTTCAACTCGTAAGCTGACATCGGTTTGTAATTGAGATAATAAACGCTCTTCAATTTTTCTGGAAGTTAAATATTTACCTTCTTTTCCTGCAAATGGACTGTTGTTTACAGCGAAAGTCATTTGTAGCGTTGGTTCATCAATCCGTAAAATAGGTAGGGCTTCTTGATGTTCAACAGGGCAAACGGTCTCCCCAACATTAATATCTTCCATGCCGGAAACGGCTACCAAATCTCCCGCCTTCGCTTCTTGAACTTCCATACGTTTTAATCCAAAAAACCCTAAGATTTTAGTTACACGGAATTGTTTAACAGAACCATCTACCTTCATAAGAGCTACCTGCTGGCCAACATTCATTGTTCCGCGGAAAACTCTACCAATCCCAATTCTGCCAACATAATCGTTATAATCAAGCAAAGCTACTTGGAATTGCAACGGTTCATCGCTGTTATCAATTGGAGCTGGGATATGCTCAACAATAGCATCGTATAAGCATTGCATATTTTCATCCTGCTTTTCCGCATCAGTACTTGCAGTACCATTAATAGCAGAAGCATAAATTACAGGAAACTCTAACTGTTCTTCCGTTGCATCAAGCTCGATAAACAAATCAATGACTTCATCAATTACTTCTGCAGGACGAGCAAAATCGCGGTCAATTTTATTGACGACTACAATTGGCGTTAAATTTTGTTCCAACGCTTTCTTTAGAACAAACCGAGTTTGAGGCATACAACCTTCATATGCATCCACGACTAATAAAACACCATCAACCATTTTCATAATCCGCTCTACTTCGCCGCCAAAATCAGCGTGACCCGGAGTATCTAATATATTTATTTTAGTGTCTTTATATTGAATTCCGGTATTCTTCGCCAAAATGGTAATTCCACGTTCTCTTTCTAAATCATTTGAATCCATGGCACGTTCTTCAACATGCTCGTTGGAACGGAAAGTTCCAGATTGTTTTAATAATTGGTCCACCAATGTGGTTTTACCATGGTCAACGTGTGCGATGATAGCAATATTTCGAATGCCTTCTCGTTTTTTCAATGTATTCACTCCTAATTTATAGAAAATATAGCTATTTTTAATTTCCCAAGAACAACTAAAATATTATACCATAATTAAAGTGGAAACCTATAAAGATTTTATGTAAAATAAATATAATGTTTTTATTGTAGACATGTAAACATCATTTCGCAAATACAAAGGGGACAATCATATGAAGCAAATTAAATGGATTTTTGTTATGTATGCCGTACTTGCAACAGCAAGTATTATGGGAATTGGAGTAGCAATTAGTGAAAAAAGTGTAATAGGGGTAATGGGTTCAATCTTACTGGTCGTTCTTGTTATGGGAATGGGCTTTAAAACAAAAAGAAAAATGCGTGAGAATGGGCAAATATAAAAAAGAGGGTCAGACCCCTCCTTGTAGATTGAGGGGTCTGACCCTTTTTTTGAGACATCCTCTTTTACCATTTTCCATCTTTTAAATAATCTTTTAATATTGTCTGATGTAAACCAGGTTTTGCAACTAGCAAGGAATCCATTGAAAGATAATTCAATGTCTCACCTCGTAAATTTGTCACCTTGCCCCCTAGTTCTTCGACAATGACAGCTCCGGCAGCATAATCCCACGGTGATAGTCTCATTGATAAATATGCATCCATTCTTCCTGTTGCAACATAGACCATTTCAAGGGTTGCTGTGCCGTAAGACCTTGTCCCGAGCGCTTCCCTTACAAGCGGAATAAGAAGATTATGATCAATTCTCCGGTTTTCCATTACCCATGTCGCATTTAAGCCAATAATGGACTCTTTTACAGTCGTTTCTTTTAAGGTGGGCAGCTGCTTCTCATTCATAAATGCACCCTTGCCACGAAAAGCATGATAAAGCTCATCATGCGCAACATCGTAAACAAGACCGATTTTTCCAATTCCATTTTCATAAACACCGACAGAAATTGCGAAATTCCGCTGTTGATGAATAAAATTCATCGTCCCGTCAATCGGATCAATAAGCCAAACAATCCCGTGAAGGTTCTCAAATTCGTCACCAAAACCTTCTTCACCTAAAATTCTATGCTCGGGAAAAATGCCTCTTATTTTTCGAATAAAAAATTGTTCAATCTCCTTATCCATATCGGTTACAAGATCTTTCGGGTTTGATTTTGTTTGAATATTTAATGTCTTATCAAAGGATGAACGAATACTTTTTCCTGCCTCCATAACCCATTCCTTTGCAAGTCGATCAATTTTTTCCCAATTCATCGTTTTCCTCCAAAAAAATATTTCCTTATCCATTTTAGTCTATGTAAATTTATCATCATTTAAGTGTATTTTTAGCTTATCTGAAATCATTCTAATCTTCAACTTTTTGCTTTCCCTTGTATCACCACAATAATAAACGAACCCCTATCATCTGTAATCGGAGTTCGCCTTAAATAAGTATCCTATCCAAACTTTTTCGGTTCATTTCTTATTTTTTCCCCTTAGAAAAAAAGTTTCCTCTTTATCAAAGAGCTTTTAGTCGAATTAATTCTTGACGAATTTTTTCTAGCTTATGTTTACAATCTTTCATTTTTTTATCGTTGTTTTCTTCAATTGCTTCAAATAATGTCGCCAATTCGTAATCCATTTCTAGCCTTAATACAGCTGTTTTTTCTTTATCACCTGGTTTTTTTAATGTTGTATTCATTAGCTGTTTCACCATTCTCTTCTCCTTCCACACCGTTAATTTATTAATATTTCAGATTATTTTTTTATTGTATAGTATGAGTTATGCTGGAGGGATGTAACAAATTTGTGCTTAAACCTAATTAAGCAACAAATTTTTTGAAATCTTTTCGATATGCTACAATATTTGACAAAGGTTTAATGGGAGTGATTAGATGAGTTTCACTGGCTTTACGAAAGAGGATTTTGATGTATTTATGATAGATGGATTAGAGGCAAGAATGGAAGCGATTGAAGAACGGATTCGACCAAAGTTCCGTGCAATCGGTCAATTGTTGACGGACGAACTTTCAACATTAGCAGGAAATGAAATGTTTTTACATATTGCGAAACACGCCCGCCGAACCGTCAACGCCCCGCAAGATACTTGGTTGGCTATCGCCGCAAACAAACGGGGTTATAAGCAACACCCGCATTTCCAAGTCGGATTGTTCGACGACCATGTTTTCATTTGGCTTGCGTTCATTTACGAACTACCAAACAAGACGGAAATGGCCAAGACATTTTTGAAGAATTTGAAAACAGTCAAGGCGACTATTCCCGCCGATTATGTTGTTTCACTCGATCATATGAAAAAGGAATCGGCTTCAATGAACGATATCAACATGAAAGACACCCTTGAACGCTTCCGTGACGTCAAGAAGGCGGAATTTCTTGTTGGGCGACATATTGCCGCAAATGATCCGTTATTGTCCGACGGTGACGCCTTCATGTCGCTTGTGGAAGATACATTCAAAACATTATTCCCGCTTTACAAAATGTCGTTGCAACAAAAAAGCGTCTTGGTATAATAAAATGCACCCCAAAGAGTATTCGAAAGATTTCTAATTTTTCCTAAAATTCATTTTTATTTATGTTACGGTTAAATAAAGAAAAATTACGGAATAAGGGGAAAGGCAAAAATGAAATCGAAAAAGTTATTTAGCATCGACAGAGATACAGTAATTCATTTGGGGGAGAATGGACTTCTTGAACAAATAGAGGAAGTATTTTCGAAAGTATCGGACTTATATAAAATTATTAATAATTATAAATAGGAGAATGTCCTTAAAGGGTCAAACCCCCTGGGACATCCTCTTTTTTGTTTATTTCAATAAGATTCTTTCACCTGAAGCTGCATCTTTTGCCTTTTTTATTGTCCGGTAAGCTGAATAACCACTGATTTCCTCAAATTCTCCACAAATCGTTTTTTCTTCTGCTTTGCTGGGAACAATTTCTTTAAAACGGCGATAAGAGTTCATCAGTTCATCACGTTCGATTCCCGTTTCATTGGCTCTTTCAATCGCTTCAAAAAACTGAATGACATCAACGACTTCTTGGGTAGACCAGCTATAATCAATCGGATATTGGTATTCCATGTTTTCACCTGCTTTATTATTTCCTTAGGCTGTGTTAAACTTGCCTGTTGATTTGCGCTCCAATCAACATAGTTTCAAAAATCAACAATAACCTTTACAAAGCCTTTCCTTAATATATAGAATACCTTTATTTTCCCCATTTTTCACGGATTTGTTCAGCATCACTTATCATTCGTTTAAATAGCTCTTCAACCGTTGGAACATCCTTTATTAATCCCGTCACTTGTCCTGCCCATCCAAAGCCTTCTTCGTCAAACCCATTATATATATATCGCTTGTTCGCTTTTCCACTAATAAAATCTTTAAGTTGTTCGTAATTTCCATTATTTTTCTCGATTTCGAGAATTTTTTCTGTCCAACGATTAGCAAGTGCCCTCGCTGGCATTCCAAGTGAACGTTTTATCACTACCGTATCAGCTTCTGATCCCTCAACTAGCGCTTTTTTATATACTTCACTCGCATGTTCGCATTCCTTCGTGGCAATAAATCTTGTCCCCATTTCGATTCCTTCAGCACCTAGACTAAGCGCCGCCATCAGCCCTCTTCCATCACCAATTCCCCCTGAGGCAACGACCGGGATTGAAACAGAGTCAACCACTTGAGGGATTAATACAAAAGTACCGACATCATCCCTACCTAGGTGCCCTCCGCCCTCCTGTCCAACAACCATTACCGCATCAGCACCAAGTTCTTCTGCTTTAATCGCTTGTCTCCTTGCGGCAACTAGAACAAGCTTTTTTATGGTGGTTCCTTTTAATTGTTCAAAAATGGGAGCAGGATTTCCTCCTGTCATGGTAACAACAGGTACCTCTTCCTCGATTGCCACCTCCAAAAACTCTTGAAATGGTCTGCCATGCTGACCGATTGCAAAATTAACACCAAATGGATTCTTCGTCAGCTGTTTAACATGACGAATCTCTTTACGTAGGTCATCAGGGTGTTCGAGGGACATTGCTGTAATTTGACCAAGCCCCCCTGCATTAGAAACAGCAGCAGCCAGCTTAGAATAAGCAAGATGAGCCAATCCACCTTGTATGATAGGATATTGAATATTAAGAATTTCGGTAATTCGAGTTTTCCAGTTCAAAATAAAGCCTCCTCTTAATTGTTTTATCTTTTTACTTCGCTTAAAAAGGTTAATTTTCCTGTTTTAAAGAAAAAATAACTTGGACCAAGCAAAAACATAATAAATTTCTATGCAAGCCAATGTATAAATGCTATAATTCATTTGTTTTATGTTTTTATAGATATGAGTATTTTCCATGTAAAGAGGTGTGGTAATAAATTGTCCCAAAATCAGACACCGCTTTTTAGCGGATTAGTTGCACATGCAAACAGAAACCCGATTCAATTCCATATTCCCGGTCATAAAAAAGGAGCGGGGATTGATCCTGAATTTCGTCATTTTATTGGAGATAATGCCCTTTCTATTGACTTAATCAATATTGGACCGCTCGACGATCTTCATGCTCCAAAAGGAATGATTAAACAAGCTCAAGACCTTGCTGCTGAGGCTTTTGGTGCAGATCGCACTTTCTTTTCAGTTCAAGGGACAAGCGGTGCCATTATGGCCATGATTATGGCTGTATGTGGACCTGAAGATAAAATAATTGTACCAAGAAATGTTCATAAATCTGTCATGTCGGCAATTATTTTTTCAGGAGCCATCCCAGTCTTTATTCATCCGGAAATTGATGAAAAGCTTGGGATTTCTCATGGAATCACGCCAGATGCGGTTGAAAGAGCTCTCAAACAACATCCGGATGCCAAAGGTGTTCTCGTTATCAACCCAACGTATTTCGGAATTTCAGCAGATTTGAAAAAAATTGTTGAAATTGCTCATTCTCATCATATTCCGGTATTAGTCGATGAAGCTCATGGTGTTCATATTCATTTCCATGATGAACTTCCATTATCAGCGATGCAGGCAGGTGCTGATATGGCAGCAACT
This sequence comes from Neobacillus massiliamazoniensis, assembly GCF_001048695.1. Classification (GTDB taxonomy): domain Bacteria; phylum Bacillota; class Bacilli; order Bacillales; family Cytobacillaceae; genus Neobacillus; species Neobacillus massiliamazoniensis. The sequence goes on from NZ_CVRB01000001.1 coordinate 518,795, forward strand.
AGCGTCCATAAGCTTGGTGGTTCGATGACGCAAAGCTCCATTTTAAATGTAAAAGAAGGACTTGTTTCCGCTAAACATGTTCAGTCCATTCTAAGCATGCTAACAACAACCTCTACATCCTATTTATTATTGGCTTCACTTGATGTATCACGTAAGCAATTAGTTACTAAGGGAAGAGAATTACTTGATAATACGATCCAGTTAGCTCAATCCATCCGAAAAAAAATTAACGAAATCGATCATTTATATTGTGTAGGGGAAGAAATACTTGGGTCCGAAGCGACTTTTGATTACGATCCAACTAAATTAATTATTTCCATTAAGGATTTAGGGTTAACAGGGTATGAAGTAGAAAAGTGGTTAAGAGAAAAACACAATATTGAAGTAGAATTATCTGATCTCTATAACATTCTTTGTATTGTTACCATTGGGGATACAAAAGTAGAAGGAGATCTTTTAATACAGGCATTAAAAGAACTTGCCAATGAGTGTGAACATCGAGCCGAAAAAATTGAACCAGTTAAAGTTCTTCTTCCTGAAATTCCTATTCTTGCCTTAACTCCAAGAGACGCTTTCTATGCTGAAACAGAAGTTATTCCTTTTGAAGAATCTGAAGGAAGAATTATTGCAGAGTTTGTCATGGTCTATCCACCGGGTATCCCGATTTTTATTCCAGGTGAGATCATCACAAAAGAAAACCTCCATTACATCCGTAAGAACCTTGAAGCAGGACTCCCTGTCCAAGGACCGGAAGATGATGAAATGAAATCCATTCATGTTATTAAAGAGTATAAGGCAATAAAATAACAAATAAAAATACAGGATTCCGACTGCGGAATCCTGTTTCATTTTATCTTTTATTCTTCTTCGTGTTTATGATCGTTACAGCAATTACATTTAGAATATAACACCGTTACCTTTTCGTCTTCAAAATGATCAATTGTTGAATTACATGTTTGACAAACGAGAGTGCCCATGTGTTCAATCCCCTTTTCATATTTTAAAATGAAAGCGTTTAAATTATCCTTAACATTATAATAATGTATCACATTTATTTTTTCAAGCCTAATTTGTATGACACATTTAAAAAATATTAACAACAAAAAAGGCCCGTTTGGACCTTTTTGGCGATGTTATTCATACTCGGTAATAAAAGGAATGGAAGGAAGCATTCCGCTAAAAAACTCAGCTAAATCTGCTGCTTGCTGCTTATTAGGGATTCGGAATACGGTCTGTAGGTATTCAGTATCTTCAATTTCTTTTGGATCGAGGAGTGTTGAACGGCCAGTCTGCATGCAGACGACTAGAGGTTTTCCAAAAAACATATTTGTGTAGATAATCCCAAAATCATAACGGGTGTGCTCAGTTGTAAAGCCAATGAATCTCACCTTTACATTTTCGTGTTCATCATAAAGCTTTTCAAATAATTCCATAGGATCCCTCCTTTTTATTTAAATGTTTAGAATATTATTATAATTCATTTTCGCTGAAATAACAAGCAAACTGTTGTCAGTATATTTTATTCAATGCTAGAATATAAGAGCATATCATATGGGACGGGGGATTGATGATGGCTAATAGCGCCTATATTAAGCTTGTACCTTCATCTGCAAAAGAAACAGTGACAATTGATGAAGTAAAAGAATTATTTCACTATTATAAGGAAATTACCGGTAAAACGGGAAATCAAGTAGATTGGAATTATGAAGACTCAGCGTTTCCTTATGAAATTAAAGAAAAAGAAGAAGGAAAAGGAAGATGGTTTTATTTATTTTCCAATCATGAACGCTATTCAGCTATTTTAATTGGAGCAGACCGTGAAACAATTCGCGATGAAAATGGCGATGAAAGAGAACAGACTTACATTCAAGTCACTCTCCCTGAGCAATCAACTTTCGGGGATAAGGGTAAAGCCAATGAATTTTGCAAATTCCTTGCCAAAAAGCTTCAAGGAGAGCTTCACCTTTTTAATGGTAGAGTTATGTATTATTATCCAAGGAAATAAAACTTTAAAAAAGCCCCTTACTAGCGCTTTCAGATTGTCGAGAAAGGGTATTTTTCTCGGCAATTTTTTATTTTGTAGCGAACTAAAATCCCGATTTTTATTAACTAATTGTCAATGCTAGCCTGTAGATTGGAGCAAAAGGCGCTCGACTCCTCGAAAATGCTATCGCATTTCCTTCGTGCGTGGGCGGATTCATGGATGTAATTCAATGTCCTGCGGGAGTACGGGGCAGGGGAGACCCTGCAGGATCCAAAGCGCCGAGGAGGCTCCCCTGCACGCCCGCGGAAAGCGAAGCGCCTGAAGCGCAAATCAACAGACCTATTGAAAAGCCTATATATTAATAATATTAAAATAAATTAACGCGGTTAATTCTTAAAGAAAGTGAATGAAATATAAGGCTTTCGAAAGTTTTTCGACAGCCTGAACCCCAATTTTGGGCTTTTTTAGTGAATAATAAGAGCTAGTGTATAATGAAGAGAAGTATAAATAACGAGGCTAAAAGCAGTAATAAATAGCGTTTTTCGTGTTGATTTTGTAATATAGTTCCCAACTAAAAATGCTAAGTAAAAAAATACAAAAAACATCATGACTTTATATACTAATTGATCATGTTTAGATAACCATTCAATAAAGGTATAGCCGCTCCAAATAATAAATTGAAGAATTATCACCATATAGACCCTCATTTTTCTCACCACTCATACCATCTTTGAATAAATATTTTATCATGTTTAAAGTATATGAAATAAAAGTAAATGATATTTTATTATTTCCCACATTATTACTTGCAAAAACACATGAATAAAGACAGAAAAAATCCTTCCCAATACGGAAAGGATTTTAGTTTAGCTTATTTTAAAATATGGATTGGACTTCCTAAAGCTACCTCTGCAGCTTCCATTGTAATTTCACCAAGAGTTGGATGAGCATGAATGGTCATTGCAAGGTCTTCTGCTGTCATTCCAGCTTCAATGGCAAGACCTAGTTCAGCAATCATATCTGATGCACTTGCACCAGCAATTTGAGCACCGATAATAAGTCCATCTTCTTTACGAGTAATTAGTTTTAAGAAACCATCAGAGCTATCAAGTGAGAGTGCACGACCATTTGCAGCAAATGGGAATTTAGCTGCCGTTACTTCAATGCCTTCTTTTTTAGCTTGTTCCTCTGTATATCCTACTGACGCTAACTCAGGGTCAGAGAATACAACTGCAGGAATTCCTAAATAATCGATTTCAGAAGTGTGTCCAGCGATCGCCTCTGCAGCAATTTTTGCTTCATAAGATGCCTTATGTGCTAATTGAGGACCTTGGACAATATCACCAATTGCGTAGATATTGCTAATATTGGTACGGCATTGTTTATCGATTTCAATAAGCCCACGGTCACTTAATTTTACACCAACTTGTTCTAAACCCATTTCATCAGTGTTAGGACGGCGACCAACCATTACAAATACATAATCTGCTTCTAGTTTCTTTTCTTCGCCTTTTGTTTCGAAAGTTACCACTACACCGTTTTCTGTTTCTTCTACACCTTTAGCCAATGCTTTTGTATAGAATTCTGCACCTTTTTTCTTCATTGTGCGCTTAACAAGAGAAGCCATTTGCTTATCAAATACACCCATACCTAATATTTCTTCCGCACCTTCTAAAATGGTTACTTGGCAGCCAAAGTTTGCATATGCGCCTCCAAGTTCAATCCCGATTACACCGCCGCCAATGACAACGATTTTTTCTGGAATTTCATTTAGGTTAAGGGCTCCGGTAGAATTAAGAACACGTTTTGAATATTTAAATGAAGGTAGCTCAATCGGACGTGATCCCGTTGCAATAATGGCATTTTTAAAAATGTATGTTTGCGCTGATGTTTCATCCATTACACGAAGTGTATTGGCATCCACAAAATAAGCTTCACCACGAACGATGTTCACTTTATTTCCTTTTAATAGACCTTCAACGCCACTAGTTAATTTGTTCACGACTCCAGCTTTAAATTGTTGAACCTTTGAAAAATCAACTTTTACATTTTCGGCTGTAATACCGAATGCATCAGAGTGCATCGCTGTTTCATAACGGTGACCTGCTGCAATTAACGCTTTGGAAGGAATACAGCCGACATTTAAACAAACGCCTCCAACATATTCCTTCTCAACAATCGTCACTTTTTGTCCCAGCTGGGCAGCACGAATTGCTGCCACGTAGCCTCCAGGACCAGCACCGATGACTATAGTATCTGTTTCAATTGGGAAATCTCCAACTACCATTTTCTACGCCTCCATTAACAAAAGTTCTGGATCGTTCAATAAACGTTTAATATGGTTCAATGCATTTTGTGCTGTTGCACCGTCAATCATACGGTGGTCAAAGCTTAAAGATAATGCTAAAACTGGAGCAGCAACAATTTCTCCGTCTCTTACAATTGGTTTTTCAGCAATACGCCCTACACCTAAAATAGCTACTTCTGGGTGGTTAATGACAGGAGTAAACCATTGGCCGCCTGCGGAACCAATATTTGAAATTGTACAAGACGCGCCCTTCATTTCGTTAGGGGCTAATTTACCATCACGAGCTTTTGTTGCAAGTTCATTAATTTCATTTGAAATACTGAATACTGACTTACGGTCTGCATCCTTAACAACCGGAACTAACAAACCTTTTTCCGTATCAGCAGCAATTCCTATATTAAAATAATGCTTATGAATAATCTCACTTGTTGCATCATCAAGGGAAGTATTAAATACAGGATACTCTCTAAGAGCACTTGTTAATGCTTTTACGATATATGGCAAGAAAGTAAGCTTGATGCCTTTTGCAGCAGCCACTTCTTTGAATTTTTTACGATGCGCGACTAGCTTAGTTACATCTACTTCATCCATTAAAGTTACGTGAGGAGCTGTGTGCTTCGAATTAACCATTGCTTTTGCAATTGCTTTCCTAATACCGCTCATTTTCTCACGTGTTTCTGGATATTCCCCTTGAGGAATTGGAGCTGCTGCTTTTGGCGCTTCCGCTTGTGGTGCTTCTGCTGTAGGTTCTGCTTGAGGTGCGGCAGCCTGAGCTCCACCTGTTAAAAATGCATCAATATCATTTTTCAACACACGGCCATTTTCACCAGTACCGGCAACTAATCGAATATCGATTCCTTTTTCACGTGCATATTTACGGACAGATGGCATAGCAATAACGCGGCGGTTTGGATCCTGCGGTTGTGCACTAACTGCTGCTGCTTGTGGAACTGGATCTTGCTTTGCTTCTGGAGCAGGAGCTGCCTTTTCTTCCTGCTTTGGCGCTTCTTCACCATGATCCCCTTTAAATTGAAGGTTCTCGTATCCAGGTGCATCAAATGTAACAAGAACTTGTCCTACAGTTGCTACAGTACCCTCTCCTACTAATACTTCAAGAACTGTCCCTTCAACAGGGGAAGGAATTTCAACTACTGCTTTATCATTTTGAATTTCGCAAAGAACATCATCTTCTTGAACTTTATCTCCGGGCTTGATAAACCATTTTACAATTTCACCCTCGTGAATTCCTTCACCAATGTCAGGCATCTTAAATTGAAATGACACTTCGATTCATCCTCCTATTATTCAGGTCTACCTGCAAAATCTATCGAAATTTAACAGGGAAACAGCCTAAACTATTTCCCAACTAGTTTTTAGAATGTTAATACTTTTTTAGCTGTTTCTATTACATCTTTATAGTTCGGAAGCCAAGCTGTTTCTGCTTGAGAGAATGGATAAATTGTATCTGCAGCTGTTACGCGTAAAACAGGTGCTTCAAGGCTTAGAATTGCACGGTCATTAATCTCTGCTACAACGTTTGCAGCGACACCAGCCTGCTTTTGAGCTTCTTGAACAACCATTGCACGACCAGTTTTTTCAACTGATGCAATAATGGTTTCAATATCAAGTGGACTAATGGTACGCAAGTCAACAACTTCAACTGAATAACCCTCTTTTTCAAGCTCTTCAGCTGCTTTTAATGATTCATGAACCATTGCACCGTAAGTAATAATGGATAAATCAGTACCTTCACGTTTTACGTCAGCTTTACCAATTGGAATGGTGTATTCACCTTCAGGAACTTCTTGGCGGAAAGCACGATATAATTTTAAATGCTCAAGGAAAACGACTGGATCGTTATCACGAATAGATGAAATTAATAATCCTTTTGCATCGTAAGGTGTCGAAGGCACAACTACTTTTAATCCAGGAGTTTGTGCCATTAATCCTTCTAAGCTATCAGAGTGTAGCTCAGGAGTATGAACCCCGCCTCCAAAAGGAGAACGGACAGTAATTGGCATATTGTAACGGCCACCAGAACGGTAGCGCATACGTGACATTTGACCTGCAATAGAATCCATTACTTCAAAAACAAAGCCAAAGAATTGAATTTCAGGAATTGGACGGAACCCTTGTAATGCTAAACCTATTGATAAACCACCAATACCAGATTCTGCTAAGGGAGTATCAAAAACCCGGTCTTCGCCGAATTCTTTTAAAAGTCCTTCTGTTGCACGGAATACACCGCCATTTACTCCAACGTCTTCACCGAAAATTAACGTATTTGGATCATTACGCAACTCTGTACGTAGTGCATCAGTAATCGCTTGTATCATTGTCATTTGAGCCATGACTTACTTCGACTCCTTTGCTTGATAAATTTCATATTGTTCTTTAAGGTTAAATGGCATTTCTTCGAACATAATTGACATTAAATCCGTTACCTTTTGCTTTGGAGCCGCGTCCGCTTTTTTAATGGCTTCTTTAATGTCTTCTTTTGCCTGGTCAATTACTTGGTTTTCTTTTTCTTCATTCCAAAGTCCTTTCTTTTCAAGGAACTTACGGAAACGTACAAGTGGATCTTTCTTTTCCCATTCGTTATCAAGTTCTGCTGTACGATAACGTGTTGGGTCATCACCAGCCATTGTATGTGGGCCGTAACGATAAGTTAATGTTTCGATTAAGGTAGGTCCTTCTCCATTAATGGCACGTTCACGTGCATCATGTACCGCAGCATAAACAGCTAATGGATCCATTCCGTCAACTTGAATACCAGGAATCCCAGCGGCTACTGCTTTTTGTGCTACCGTCTTAGCAGCGGATTGCTTTTCAACTGGAGTTGAAATAGCAAAGCGGTTATTTTGCACAATAAAGATGGCAGGTGCTTTAAATGCACCGGCAAAGTTAATTCCTTCATAGAAATCCCCTTGAGATGCACCGCCGTCACCTGTATAAGTAATGGCAACAGATTTAGCACCCTTCTTTTTCATCCCTAATGCAACACCAGCTGTTTGGACATATTGAGCACCGATAATGATTTGTGGTGATAAAACGTTTACACCCTCAGGAATTTGATTACCTTGGAAGTGTCCGCGAGAGAATAAAAAGGCTTGATAAAGTGGTAAACCATGCCAAATCAATTGTGGAACATCACGATAACCCGGAAGGATAAAGTCTTCTTTTTCAAGTGCAAATTGGGAAGCTAACTGAGATGCTTCCTGTCCGGCTGTTGGAGCATAGAAACCAAGTCTCCCTTGGCGATTTAACGAAATTGACCTTTGGTCAAGAATACGTGTGTAAACCATTCGACGCATTAATTCTTGAAGCTGCTCATCCGTTAAATTTGGCATCGCTGCTTCATTTACAACTTCGCCTTCTTCATTTAAAATTTGCAGCGTTTGAAATTGTCCTTCTACTTCCTCGAGTGCTTTTTTTGCATCGAGCGGGGCGTTCTTAAGTTTAGATGCCATCTAAAGTCACCTCTTCCTTTCTTTTCAAAACATAATATTTAAAATAAATTCCATTAAACATTTTACCCATAATACATAGTGAAATTGGGTAACAGAATACACTCATTTGGTATGTTAGCTAGTGATGTTAAGCATATTATTCATAGCTTTTCACAAAATTGAATAGATTACACGAAAATCTTAATTCTACCAACACACAATCCTGTATCAGTTGTTTATGTAGTAAAAATGATACAATAAACAATTGCAAAATTTAGTTTACATCAACAATAATTACACGTCAAATACTATGCATAATAATTTTTCATCATTTTCATATTAATAATATAATATAAACATTTAGGAACTGTATTATATTTTTTATAAAAACTGTTATATAAAATTCATGAAGATTCGTTTTTGTTATAGTAAAGAAAAAGAAATCGACCTATTATAGCCGATTTCTTTGTATGTGCATTTTGTTATTTTGAATTGATCCCTGCCTTTTGATAAAACATTTTTTTCTTTGCGTTGTATTCATCTGTTAGTTGATTAAATTGATTATTGGCAGTAAAAATTTTCTCGTATGTTTGATTCACCTTATTTACTTGGGCTTCAAGGTCAGCAATTGACAGATTTTTATCTTTAAACATTAGATATAATTCTTTATCATTTTTTATTCCTTCGACGTATTCATTATATAGTTCATCATGTGCTTGATATCTTTTTTGCATAACATCATAAAGTTCATTAGCTAACTTCGTAAGTTCAGGATCTTTTATGTCAGGAATCAGGTCTTTTACTTTGTTAAATTTTTTTTCCGACTCCTTTAAACTTTTTGTTTCTTTCTCCATATACCCTTTTCGTTCATCTGCCATTTTTATTGCCTCATCAGAAAGCTTGACAATCTGGTCATATTGTTTCATACCAAGGCCAATGATTTGATCATAATTATCCTTTTCTTTCTTTTCTAATGTAATAAGTGGCTCCTGCTGTTCTTCAAATACCTTTTCAGAAGAAACAACATTCTCTAAAAGTTTATATATTTTATCGACAGCTGTCTCCTGATTAAAGCACCCTGAAAGCAACAATGCTGAAGCAAAAAAGATGTATATAAAACGTTTTTCGCTTTTTAACTTCAATTGAAGACCCCCTATTCTTTATATCTCGGTAAATGATTGATAAAGGATCATTGCGCCCTTAATCTATTCAAAAAAGATCAGAAGATTTCTTTTTTCCAAAATCATACACTACGCTTTTATAATAGCATCTTTAATGAACTGAATGGTTAACTTTTTATAAAATGTTTGATAGACTGTTTATTATGAACATTTTCTTAGTTAATACAGGAGTGAATAAATCATGTTATTAATGGACGATATTATTCGGGACGGTCACCCAACACTCAGAATGGTGGCGGAGGAAGTTGCAATGCCTCCATCTGAAGAAGACAAACAAATATTAATAAGCCTTTTAGAATACGTAAAAAACAGTCAGAACCCTGAAATCGCCTCTCAACACGGACTTCGTGCAGGAATCGGCCTTGCAGCACCGCAAATAAATGTTTCAAAACGGATGATTGCTGTCCATTTACAAGATGATAAAGGAAATTTATTTAGTTACGCTTTGTTTAACCCTAAAATTGTTAGTCATTCAGTAGAACAAGCTTACCTATCTTCAGGGGAAGGTTGCCTTTCTGTAGATGAAGCCTTTCCAGGCTACGTACCAAGGTATGCTCGAGTTACAGTAAAGGGGTATGATGTCAATGGTGAAGAGGTTAAGCTTCGCTTAAAAGGACTCCCCTCGATTTGCTTCCAGCATGAAATCGATCATTTAAACGGAATCATGTTTTATGATCATATCAATAAGAAAGACCCTCTTAAACCGATTGAAGGGGCAATTGAAATAGAGAAGTAATAAGAAAAGCGGAAGCGCCTTGGTCAGCCCCGACAGGCATAAGACGATTCCAAAAAGAAGGCGCTTTTTGCCTTCATTTTGGGAGTGGCTTATGACCCGAGGGGCTAGGCGCTGTAGCTGGACAATAAGAAAAGCGGAAGGCTCCTGGAGCTGGACAATAAGAAAAGAGGAAGCGCCTTGGTCAGCCCTGACAGGCATAAGACGATTCCAAAAAGAAGGCGCTTTTTGCCTTCATTTTGGGAGTGGCTTATGACCCGAGGGGCTAGGCGCTGGAGCTGGACAATAAGAAAAGCGGAAAGGGGGTGTCCCAAAAGTATGATGACTTTTAGGGGCACCCCCTTTTTATTAATGGTCTGTTAAACTTGTCTGTTGATTTCCGCTCAAGAAGCGAGCATCCGAGGGCGGTCCGAGGAGCCTCCTCGGCGCTACCCGCACCTGCGGGGTCTCCCCTGCCCCGTACTCCCGCAGGACATTGAATTACATCCTCGAATCCGCCCACGCACGAAGGAAATGCGATAGCATTGTCGAGGAGTCGAACGCCTTCCGCTCAAATCAACATTGCGGAAAAATTATCATGAACTTTGTACATATAGTGGTGCCTGATACCATTTGGGACAGCCTCTTTTTTTAAATAAGCTGTAGCTCTTTTAATCCATTCCATATGCCGTCTTCGGAAACATCTGTTGTGATCAAATCCGCTTCTTCTTTTGCTTCAGGAACACTATTTCCCATCGCAACGCCAGTTCCAACTGCCTGTAACATTTCTAAATCATTTAAACCATCCCCAAAAGCAAAAACATCCTCTAAATCGAAACCTAATCGCTCAATCATTTTCTTGATACCTGCTGTCTTTGAACCCCCTTGCGGAAGAATATCGACAGAATATGGATGCCATCTTATAAAATTGAAATTTGGAAAGTCGTTAAAATAGATTTTTTCCTCTTGTTCCTGACAAAAAAGCAAGCTTTGATATATATTTCTATTCATAAAAAAGTTTACATCATGATCAGGATGCGGAAACTTTAAGCTTCCCATACTAGTTTCAATAAATGAATGATAATTGACAGATGCTTTCATTGTTTGATCATTCATAAAAATCAGCGGATGATTATTTTTTTTCGTTTCACTCAAGAACCTTTTTAGGTCCTCCTCTTGAAGGGGATTTTCAAAAATGACTTGATTTTCAAAAACAACAAATTGTCCATTAAAGCTTACATAAGAGTCTATTTCAAGCTCCTTCCGTAAGCCTTCAAACATAAATGGGGCCCGTCCAGTAGCAATAGCTGTAAATACCCCATTTTCCTTTAATAATCGGATTGCTTCTTTTGTACTATTGGGCAGTTTTTTTTCATGATCAAGTAATGTTCCATCTATATCAAAAAAAACAATTTTTTTCATCGTGCAAAAACTCCTTTATCTTTTCGTATGAAAAAGTTTGAACAATTTTATCACTTTCCTCTACGAAAATGCATGTTAAAACACTAAACCTTACGTGAATTTTTGTCAAACAACCATTCCGTCATCAGAATTCCATCATTATCCATGAAAGAATCGACATTTTCATCATATAATAATAGTAAAAAAAAAATATTATTTTTAAAAAATCTTCTTTAATCTGTCATGGTTTTCTTTACATTGGACAAGGATGGTTTAAAATAAGAAGTAAGGAGATGATCCACTATGTTAAAGAAGCTTAGAAAGAAGCTTTTAAAACAGTGGAAAGATTTATTACGTAAAAAATCCATTGCCTAAAAATTTCGAGCCCTTCAAACTTGCGAAGGGCTCCTTCCTTATTGTAAATTTGTAAGCAGTGACCCCTTTTTACATACTTTTTACTTCTCGACACTTCTTTCATTTTAAGGAATGAAACGAAAATCAATGAAAAAGTTGTAATTATTTTATATAATAGAATAAGTTATTTTTAATTAAGGAGCGATTTGATATGATATATAAGGTTTATTATCAAGAAAGCATTAAAGAAGTACCTGTTAGGGAAAAGACAAAATCATTATATCTTACTGGAGAATCAGAAAGGGATGTCCGGTCAAAACTTGCAGACCGCGGATATAATATTGAATATGTACAACCTGTAAAAGGAGCGTATTTACAATATGAACAACAAAATGAAGACTATAAAGTATTGGAGATTTGATAATTTATGAAATTTGTAAAAAATGACCAAACTGCTGTTTTTGCCTTAGGTGGTTTAGGGGAAATTGGCAAAAACACCTATGCAGTTCAATTTCAGGATGAAATTATTTTAATTGATGCGGGAATAAAGTTCCCTGAAGACGAACTTTTAGGTATTGATTATGTCATTCCTGATTATACGTATTTAGTAAAAAATGAGGAAAAAATAAAAGGTTTATTTGTAACCCATGGTCATGAGGACCATATTGGCGGTATCCCTTATTTGTTAAAACAAATTAATATTCCGATATATGGTGGGAAATTGGCTCTTGGTTTAATTAAGAATAAACTGGAGGAACATGGTTTATTAAGAAATACCAAGCTGATTGACATAAAAGAAGATGATGTAATTAAATTCCGTAAAACATCAGTTTCCTTTTTCCGTACTACCCACAGTATTCCTGATTCTTATGGAATTGTTGTAAAAACCCCTCCGGGTCAAATTGTTCATACAGGCGACTTTAAATTCGATTTTACCCCAGTTGGTGAACCTGCTAATTTAACAAAAATGGCCGAAATCGGTAAAGAAGGCGTCTTATGTTTACTATCAGATAGCACAAATAGTGAAATACCTGAATTTACGATGTCGGAACGTCGAGTTGGCGAAAGTATTCATGATATTTTCCGAAAAGTGGAAGGCCGGGTTATTTTCGCAACGTTTGCATCGAATATTCATAGACTACAGCAAGTTGTCGAAGCAGCTGTGTCCAACGGACGGAAAATCGCTGTGTTTGGTCGTAGCATGGAAGCCGCCATCAATATCGGATTAGATTTGGGCTATATTAGTGCACCAAAGGAAACCTTTATTGATGCACAGCAAATTAATCGCTTGCCCGCTGATAAGGTAACTATTCTTTGTACAGGCAGTCAAGGTGAACCAATGGCAGCTCTTTCGAGGATTGCAAATGGAACACATCGCCAAATTCAAATTATTCCGGGAGATACCGTTGTGTTTTCTTCTTCTCCTATTCCGGGCAATACCATTAGTGTCAGCCGAACCATTAACGCCTTATTCCGAGCAGGTGCAGAAGTTATTCATGGTAAGCTAAGTAATATTCATACTTCTGGTCATGGCGGTCAGGAAGAGCAAAAGCTAATGCTACGGTTAATCCGACCGAAATTCTTTATGCCTATTCATGGCGAATATCGGATGCAAAGAATGCATGCTAAGCTTGCAGTTGACTGTGGTGTTGAAGAGGAAAATTGTTTTATTATGGATAATGGTGAAGTATTGGCACTCTCTGAAAATACTGCTCAAGTAGCGGGAAAAATCCCATCTGGTTCTGTTTATATTGATGGAAGCGGTGTTGGGGACATTGGAAACATTGTCTTACGTGATCGCAGAATTCTTTCAGAAGAAGGGCTAGTGGTTGTTGTTGTTAGCATTAACATGAAGGAATTCAAAATAGCTTCAGGGCCTGACCTGATTTCAAGAGGTTTTGTTTACATGAGAGAATCAGGTGATTTAATCAATGACGCTCAAAATTTAATTACAAAGCATTTAAATAAAGTGATGGAACGAAAAACAAGCCAATGGTCGGAAATCAAAAATGAAATTACAGACACGCTGGCACCTTTCCTTTATGAAAAAACAAAGCGTAAGCCAATGATCTTACCGATTATTATGGAAGTATAAGAAAAGCGAAAGCGCCTTGCACAGGCGCTTTCGCTTTTCTATATTACATTACCTTTTTTTCAAAGCGATCGATGTCACTATCGTTACCGATAACAATCAATATGTCATTATGATGAATGGTTTCTTTTGCCTGTGGCGACACAATTAATTCTTCTCCTCTTTTAATTGCAACAATATTCAAGCCATATTTCTTGCGAATATCTAAATCAATAATGGTATTGCCGCCAATTTTTCCGTTCGCTACAATCTCAACAATGCTATGTTCTGCAGATAACTCAAGATAATCAAGTACACTGTTTGATGCCATATTGTTCGCAATTCTTTCCCCCATGTCTCTTTCTGGGTGAACAACCCGGTCGGCACCTATCTTTCGGAGAACTTTTTCATGATAATCGTTTTGAGCCTTAGCCGTTATAATAGGCACCCCTAATTCCTTTAAAATTAGAGTGGTTAAAATACTGGATTGAATATCATCCCCGATTGCCACAATAACATGATCAAAATTACGGATTCCGATACTTTTCAAAACAGTCTCGTCAGTTGAATCACCCACTACCGCATGGGAGGCAATCATTGAAAATTCATTTACGCGCTCCTCATTTTTATCAATCGCTAATACTTCAATTCCCTGATTGGCAAGAGTACGGCATATACTTCCCCCAAATCTACCAAGACCTATGACAGCAAAATTCTTCTTCACGATTACTCCCCCCAGAAATAACTGTTCTTTTTTCATATCATTTTATCATAGATTGAATACTCTCGATTAAAACTTTTATTCTCGATGTTTACCTTTTCTGATTTTTTTAATAGTAAGGAAAATTGCTAGACCGAATAATAATAAAATAATGAGAATCGGCAAATTTCCAAAAAGAAACACAGTCAGGTCAGATAATGCTACTAGAAGTATATTGACACTTTTCATAAACTGCTTTTTTGTCTTTTCCCAAGTATTCAATTTATCATTATCAATTTCAGGAATAATAACTTTGTTTTCATAAAGGGTAATCGTGATCGTAGATAGGGATGTTTGATTATCGAGAAACTTCATTCTTCCTTCAATTGTTTCAATTTCCTCCTGAACAGAAGCTAAATCTTTGGAAATTTTCAATAAATCTTCTGTTTTTTCGGCACTTTTCATAAAAGAAGTTAATCTTTCGGCAACCACCGTCTTTGATTTTAACCTCGATTCTAAGTCGACATATTCCTCGGTTACATCCTGACCTGTTATATTTCTTTGAATAACCTCGGTAGCCTGCCCTTGTGCCTCATGTAAAAAATCCTGAAAATTCGTTTGAGGAATTCGGATTTTCATTCTACCACGTAATTGCTCTTTACCTTCTTTGGTCACATCAGATTCTGCAATATAGCCCCCAAAATGATTCACTTTTTCTTCAAGATTTTGAACCGTTTTTTCAAAATTTTTTACCCTAAGCTGTAAATCAGCTTGATATATAACCTTTTGATGAGGAACATCTATTTTCTCAGCAGTTTTTTTATCATTTTTAGTTGAATCACTGGAAATAGCTACAGATTTTTCACTTTTAGCAGAATCAGCCGTATTCCTTAAATCACTCATTTTGGCCCCATCGCTTTTACTGTTCGAACTACAGCCAAAAAGAAACAAAATGGAGCAAAAAATAAGAATTGGAAAGACAAATATTAGCTTTTTCAAATTTCTCGACACCCCTTTTTTCTATCGTAGTACTCAAAAGAAATTACCTGTTTCAAATACCGACGAGAAAAAAATGGTAAAGTTACAAGAAATATGGAATCTTTATTTATAACTAATAAAAAAGACTGCTCATTTGTTTGAACAGTCTCGTTATTCTTTAACTTATTCTGTTTTTTCTAGTTCATCTAAGACCCTGTTAACCCGTTTTTCAAGCATTTTCATGCCGCTTCCTCCTGCCTGGAAGTGGCGAAGCATGCCATTGCGGTCAAATACATAATATGCAGGAACATATTGATTTTGAAAGGCATCCGTCAATTTATGGTTGCTGTCAACAAAAATAGGTTGTGTAATTCCATGTTCAGCAGCCACTTGCTTAATTTCATCAATATTCAAGTCATTCTCTGATCTTGGCATATGAACAGCCACAACATTTAATTTATCTTTAAAATCATCTCGAAATTGATTTACCTGCGGCATGGCCTCTTTGCATAAATGACAGCTGATTGACCAGAAATGAATCAGCGTAGGTTTTTCGCCAATTAAATCAGATTTTGTTACCTCTCCGTTTAACCATTCTGTTGCACCGATTAATTCCGGCATTGGCTCACGTAATTTCATTGGATTACCTCCTTTTTAAAAAAGACCTAACTCTAATAAAAAGGTTAGGTCTCACATTACAAGTTTAAATATGGTCCAGCTATAGTACCTAGCCCACCTGAGGTCACTTCGGCTACAGCTGCTTTTTGGATTTATTCTTCTAAAAGTGCTTGTCCTGGCTTCCAGTTTGCAGGGCAAAGACCGCCGGTTTGTAAAGCTTGAAGAACACGTAAAACTTCATCTACTTCACGACCGATATTATTGTGGTGAACAACAGCGTACATTAATTCGCCTTCAGGATTGATGATGTATAAACCGCGAAGGGCAATTCCTTCCTCTTCAATTAAAACACCATATTCGCGTGAAACAACATGGTTGGTATCAGCTGCTAATGGATATTTCAATTGACCCAATCCATTTTCTTTACGGTCAGTATTAATCCAAGCAAGGTGTGTATAAACTGTGTCTGTAGACGCGCCAATTACGACTGCATCAAGATCGTCAAATTCTTCATAGCGTTCAGAAATAGCAACTATTTCAGTTGGACATACAAAGGTAAAATCCATTGGATAAAAGAACAATACTGTCCATTTATCGTTTTTCATATTTTCTTCTAGACTTACTTTTCCAATTTCTTTGTTCGGCATTACAGCTTCCATTTCAAAGCGTGGAGCTTGTTTCCCTACCATACGTTCTGGCATAATGAATCCCTCCATAAAAGTGAATTAATTGTTTTTATAGCAATGATTAATTGCTATCGTTCGACAATTTTTATTATAAATCAATTATAAATTAGAGTCAACATTAAATTATAATTAATTTAATTTAATATTAATTATAACTAAGAAAACTCCTCTTAATAGCTTTACCCTAATGACAATATGAATAAACCTATTGTTTTTGCAAAAATAATACCTTAATTTGCTATTAGTTTAGCATGATTGAAACAAAGAATAAAATAAAACGACTTTCAGTTGTTTCCTATAATGGTAATATAACTAGTAATTATATCAATGGCCACGCTGATGGCATCCTCATTCGGGTTTAACTTGGCATGGTGTAAGCCGTAGAGTGAGTCTACCCCAAGCCAAAACATGAATCCGGGGATTTCTGCAAGCATATAACCAAAATCCTCGCCAGTCATAGCCTCCCTGCATTCAATCACCTCGTATTTCGTTTCATTCCTTACAAATTCAATAAAATCTCTTGCTAGTTTTTCATCGTTATACACTTGATAATACATTGCACCAAAGTCGATTTTAGCTTCGCATTCAAAGCCTGTTTCAATTCCATTTACGAGAGCTTTGATACGCTGCTTTACCTTCGTCATCGAATCCGATGTTAAGGTTCGAATGGTTCCTTCAAGTCGCGCTCTTTCTGCAATAATATTTTGAACTGTGCCTCCGGTTATTTTTCCAATCGTGATGACCGCACTATCTAGAGGATTCACATTTCTTGATATGATGGTTTGGAGTTGGTTTACTAAGTTACAAGCGGCAATAATCATATCATTCGTTTGATGAGGGTATGCGGCGTGTCCACCTTTTCCTTTTAAGTCGATAAACAACTCTGAAGTGTTCGCAAATAACAAACCTTCCTTTAAGGATATGGTACCAACCGGATACTCTGGGGCAATATGCAGGGCAAAAATTATATCTGGCTTCCATTCTCGCATCATTTCCGATTTTAACATTGGTTCTGCCCCACCCGGTCCTTCCTCGGCAGGCTGAAAAATAAATAGAAGATCATCATTGATAGGCTGTTCGACGAAATAGGTTAATATTCCAAGGGTAATACTCATATGAAAATCATGACCGCAAGCATGCATTTGCGCCTCATGGGTAGAAGAAAAGGAAAGATTCGTTTCCTCCACAATCGGTAAGCCATCTATGTCTGTTCTATAACCTATTGTTTTTTCTGGATGTAAACCATGAATTTTTACAAACAAACCAGTCTCCCATTTTTTTATGGTCATCCGTTCTTGGGGAAGGGATTCTATGTAACTTAGTAGATATGCTTGAGTTTTAAACTCTTGAAAACCCAATTCTGGAATTTGATGAAGCTCACGACGGATCTTTACAAATGGATTCATCTTCTAGTACCCCTTTCTACAAGGCTTTGTTAAACTTCCCTGTTGATTTACGCTCAAGAAGCGAGCATCCGCGGGCGTTCCAGGGATCCTACTCGGCGCTTAAGCGCCTGTGTGGTCTCCCCGGCCCCGTACTCCCGCAGGACGTTGAATTAGCATCCTTGAATCAACACCACACGAAGGAAATGCGATAGCATTTTCGAGGATCTCGCACCTTCCGCTCCAATCAACATAGTTTCAAAAATCAACATTGACCTTTAACATAGCATTCTATAAAAGAAGCGTGGAACATCATCCACGCTTTACTCATTTTATAATTGACGCAATTCCTGCATAATTTCCGTTTTCGATTTAGTTTTCTCATCAATATCTTTAATTTTTCTTGCTGGAGTTCCAGCCACTACTGTATAAGGAGCAACGTCTTTCGTAACGACGGCACCTGCAGCAACAACAGACCCTTTTCCAACTCTCACACCTTCAAGTACAACGGCATTTGCACCTATTAGAACATCATCCTCAATAATAACTGGCTGTGCAGATGGCGGTTCGATGACACCCGCTAAAACAGTACCGGCACCGATGTGGCAATTCTTCCCGACGGTTGCTCTTCCACCCAATACTACACCCATATCAATCATCGTTTTTTCACCGATTACCGCTCCGATATTGATAACAGCTCCCATCATGATGACTGCATTATCCCCAATTTCGACTTGGTCGCGAATAATTACACCGGGTTCAATTCGAGCATTGGTGGCCTTTGTATCTAATAATGGAATTGCTGAATTACGACGATCACTCTCAACTACCTTATCCTCAATCTTATCTTTATGTACCTCTAAGATTGCTTCGATCTCAGACCATTCACCGAAAACAACCCCAGTATTCCCGTTAATGAAGGTCTTAGTATTACTACCAAAATCAATTTCAGCTAAATCACCTTTTACATAAACCTTTACTGGTGTCGATTTTTTACTATTTGCGATAAAAGAAATAATCTCATGTGCATCCATCATTTTCCCTCCCTAATTAGAAATGCGCTGGTACTGGACAATTCTCGAAGTCAAATTTTTTCATATCTTTAAAAAATAATGTAACAAACAAGCCAATCAATGACAAGAATTTTTCTATGAATGGAATTCACTAATATATTCTTTTATTAATTCCACAAACGCACTGACCTGCTTTAATTGAAACGCCGACTCATATCCTAATAACCAAGTATCACGTTTTAGGGGTTCCCCGTTCTCATCAACAAGTGGAATCTTAAAAAGGTTCTTCTCTGTATGATTTAAGGTAATTGCAGGTAAAATCGAATAACCAATGCCATTAAATGTCATTTGCTTACATGTTTCAATTTGGTCAACGACGATGGTCTTTTTTGGATAAGTTTTAAAATTACGCATCCACCAATCTTGAATTTCTTGATAATAATTCGAATCACTTTTAAATTGGATAAAAGGGCGTTCTGTCTCTAATACTTGTTCAGGTCTAGTTATTTCTCGATCGACTAATAATAATTGATCGCTAAAAAGATGAATTTTTAAACCTTTCCAATCTGGTGTTCCTCTAATAATTCCAATATGTACCTGATCATCATATAAACATTTTAATATCTCACTACTCCAGCCTGTTACTAGAGAAATTTTCGCTTGTGGATATGTATCGATAAATTTCTTTAAGACCTGAGGAAGCCAGTTTTGACCCACGATCGATGCTACAGCAATTTTTAATGTTCCAGAAACACCATCTTGAAGGGCGTGGATGGTTTCCCTAACCTTTTCTTGTTTATTGAGGACATCATTAACAAATTGAATCACGTGCTCACCGGCTGGTGTAAGGGCCAGCCCTTTTTGGGAGCGGATAAATAATTTTGTTCCCCATTCTTTCTCAATTGTTTGCAATCGCTGCGACAATGCCGGCTGCGAAACAAATAACCGTTCTGATGCTTTACGCATATTCATTTCCTGTGCTAAAACTGATAATAATTGAAATTCAGACAATGAGGACAAGTTCATCCCTCTTTATTATTTTTCTTATATTATAAATGCAATCGTCCTTTATTTCACTTCAAATGATCAAATAAAATGAGGATGCCCATTAACAAAGTATCAGACCCCTCACCCTACAATTTATAGCTGCCCATTGTTTATTAAGCGACTATAAATTGATTGATAAGCGAGAGGTCATACACTTAGGGACATCCTCATTTTGTTTGCTTGAACCTTTTTACAATGTTATTTAATTGGTTTAAAACTGTACTTCTTGGTAAAATTCCGTCAAAAAAGCCATCCTCGGTTTCGATGCAAATAAATGGATGATCAACAAGCAAACCAAGGCATTTTAATAATGAAGCAGATATTTTGATACTTGGAATATCCTTTTTCATAACTTCTTCGACTCGTTTTTCCTCAAGTTTTTCAAATTCAATTCTTTCCAGTCCCAGGATGGAATCCATAATAATGGGGGTACTGATTAACCCGTGGAGCCGGTAATGGGGATCAAGAACTGGAATTGCCGTGTAACCACTTTTTGTTAATACTAATAATGCGTGCTCAAGATTATTGCCAACTTGGACATGGGCAACGCGTTCTGAGGATACCATTAAATCCTTAATGGTTAATTCTAAAAACTCCCCACTGTTAATGCTAATCATAACAGAAAACTCCTCAATCTTAGTTTACTACATGATTTATTTTATCATAGTTTTCAAATAACTGTATTTCTTTTATAAAATAGGCTGTGTTAAACTTGCCTGTTGATTTACGCTCAAGAAGCGAGCATCCGCGGGCGTTCCGGGGAGCCTCCTCGGCGCTTAAGCGCCTGCGGGGTCTCCCCTGCCCCGTACTCCCGCAGGACGTTGAATCTGCTTCCATGAATCATCACCGCACGAAGGAAATGCATTAGCATTTTCGAGGAGCCTTCCGCTCCAATCAACATTGTTTAAAAATCAACAATGACCTTTAACACAGCCATAAAGTAAAAAGAAAAAGAAAGGAACCAAAATTGGCTCCTATTGGATTAAATCAAAAATTTCAATTGTTATCATATCAATATTATCAAATTGATATCGCTTTGGCTTTTCTTTGTCGTTATATACTTCTAATTCAAAGGTTTCAGTTTTGGGATGAAATGTTACCTGACATTTTCTTTCCCCATTTACCTCGAAATAACGTTGGGCCGGTTCTCCACTATTAGATTGTTCCTGTAGATTTTTTAACCGAGTTAATATCCCTTGAAGCTGTGACATACGCTTATCTCCTTTCCACAAAAGCAAACATTCTACTGTTAGGTTTCTCAATTGACATGTTTATATCCTAAATATTCAATTCCGGGATTTTACAGCCGGTATTTTTCATGCCAATATTCTAAGAATAAAATAATGCCATCCATTTGTCCAAGAAAAATGATAAAAATTAGTGATTTTTTATTTACAAATATAAATAGGTCTCAAAATATGAGATCTATTTATAAAAAGTGATGGCAAAAAAGAGGATGATGAATAAGACCAATGCAAAGAAAATTCCATAAGATAAGAAAATGGGATTTCTTGTATAGATATTTTTCTGAAAAGGCTCAGCAATTTTCGTATCAAAATTCCCGTTCACCATTTTTTGTTGTCTAGTAACAGACCAAGTGATTATCAACGAAACAGCAAGAATGCCGATAATTACAATCGAAAGGAAATCAATCGAAAGGACATTGACAAAAAAATTCATGTGCAAAACTCCTTTGGATAAAAAGTTACCTATAAAATCCCACGATATTCACCAATCTATTCTGGTACTTTTTTACCTTTAGAATCTGCAAATTGTCTGTTTTTTATAGTAATTGTTCATGTTCGAATAAATAATGATAGGAGATATCGATAAACAAATACTCACTCCCATTCATTGGAAAAGAAAAGGTTCGAATTGTTTCACCCGTTTCAATATCACTATATAAATCGGACAAGATTCCTTTCCGTTCATTTCTCATTTTGATAATATTTTCTAAGAAATACGGGCGCCAGCTCCAATTTTTCCCTTTATATTCCGTTTGAGTGACCCAATCGGTATTTAATTTAAAAATATTGGCCGATTTTTGAAATCCATCTTCATCGCATACATACATTCGAAAAGCAATTTGATCCATTTCCTTCACCAACACTCGAAAAAGCGCTTCATATCCAGAATTCCTATTTTTTAGAACAATCTCCTGTATCTTCATATGGAAATATGCAGCCGTTGTATAAACTGCCTCTAATTTTCTCTTTTCATATGAAATAAAATCATGGAATTTTTCCTTTAATCGGTACTTTAAAAAATCGTGCTGGATAAACTCCTCTGTAGGAGGATAGAGATAATGTCCCTGGTAGAATCTCCCTCCATTTTTCCAAGCAAATTGTAATTGATAACTCATTTCGATATTTTCGAATAAAAGGGTCGCCCCAATTTTCCTAGCCAATAATGACAAAGTATATAACACATCATTGAAGTTTTTTCCGCCGGTAGTCGATTTTAACGCTTGTAAATTAATTTTCAAAATATCCGGTTTAAGTTGTCCAATTCTTTCAAAATAATGACTTTCACTATCGATGCTTGCAATTGCAACTTTAATACCATATGTCCGGTAATAGTGCAATAAATGATCTAATTGATCTATATCTCCTTGATAATTTCGATCTGAAACATCGAGAACAATCCTTTTTAAATCAAACCCCTTTTTTTCAAAAGTCATTAATTCCTGCAAAAAGGGCTCACCATGACTATACATTAATAATTCAGCATTTCGATTTATAAAAATACTGACATCCTCATTAAAATGGATTACCTTATTAAGAGCCTTTTTCACGATCAATAAATCCACTTCAAACTTATATTCATCAGGGATTTGATCATCCTGGAAAAACGGTCCTAAACTGATTATGTTCTCTCCCGACTTATATCTTCCCAAAACTTCATATGCGATAAGACGTTGTTCATCGGCACTAAAAATCGGCTGAAAAAAAGGAATCACATTTTCAAGATCCGACAGGATATCTAAAGCATCCATTAAAGTACCCCCAAAAAAGTTTTACTCATTATACCATATCCACTAATACAATATGTTTAAACTGACTTTCACGTACGTTGCCAAAAGGATATCATCATAGGACAACCATAACAAGCAAATCCTATTGATAAGTCCATTTGTTAGGAGGATACGTTTTGAGAAAATTTTACTTATTAGCCTCGATCCTTCCACTGTTTGGATGTAATAATTTTGATTTAACCCCAATTAACGTTTCAGCTAAGGAACCATCATATTCACAAACAAATACAATGGCTACACCTTTAGCGAACTATGAAAATTACCATATTTTACTGCTCCAAGCCATAGAGAAAAGCATCAATCAGCCCGTAACTGAGAGCACCACAAGAAACCCTATTAGGATTTCCCCTAAAAAACAGGAAACTCTGCTCGATGTTACAGTCATCAATCAAAACCCTGAATTAAAATATGGATGTGAAGTAACTAGTCTTGCGATGGTACTCCATTATGCAGGGGTTAAAACAGATAAAATGGAGCTATATCGTTTAATCCAGAAAGAGGATTATCCCCTTATCCGAAAGTCCAATGGTGATATTTTACATTGGGGAAACCCCGAAAATGGATTTGTTGGTGATATGACAGGCAGATTAACCGGAACAACGGTTTATGACAAACCGATGATTCATTTGATTAATCAAAAGCTTCCCGGCAGGGCAGTAAACTTAACAAATCAGCCTTTTGAGAAGATAGAAGAACATGTGTCTGCCGGATATCCTATCGTTGTTTGGACAACACTTGATTATGGTCTACCTAAGCGTTGGGTAGCTTGGAATCATGGGCATCAAGTGGTGAGAGTACCGTTTGATCTACATGCTGTAGTTTTAGTAGGATATGACAATAATTTTGTATACCTAAATGACCCACTAACAATCAAAAAACAAGTCAAGGTAGAAAAAGAGCAATTTGTCTCTTCTTGGAAGGCGTTAGGCTCACGTGCCGTAAGTTACGAATAATAAGCAGCCTTTTGGCTGCTTCTATGCATTTTTTTGGACAAATTGGAATATAAAATGTCTAAAAGACACTTTTTTTTAGATAGATTGTTTGTTAGGATTAAGGAGTTAAAAAAGGAGATAGGTTGGTTATAAATATGGTAAAACAAATGACGAGGAGAAGGTTTGTTAAAGGAGCATTTGGTGCATTCCTAACCCTCTTTGGAATTGGTTCAGGCGGTTATGTTTATGCTAAGCAAATTGAGCCTAGTCTACTTGATATAAACACACAGGAAGTTCAACATCCGTTCATTCCAAAAAGTTTTGAAGGAATAAAAATAGTTCAGTTTAGTGATACTCATCTTGGATTTCAGTATAATCTCAGGCAATTTAAAAAACTAGTAAAAAAGATTAATGAACTTAGACCAGATGTTATTTTATTTACCGGTGATTTAATGGACAGGCCAAATAAATTTACTGAAATTAATAATTTGGTGCCTCTACTCCAACAATTACATGCCCCTCTTGGAAAATATTGCATTTATGGGAATCACGATCATGGGGGCTATGGTTCTAACCTTTATCGAAATATCATGGAGACAGCAAATTTTGATCTTCTTTTAAATGAATCAAAGGCTATAAAACTAAGAGATGGAAGCCACATTTATTTAGTAGGAATTGATGATGCGATGTTAGGACGCCCCAATATGGCATTAGCATTAAAAGGTGTACCAGTCAATAGCTTTAAAATCGTTCTATCACATGCGCCAGATCTTGCGGAAACTATTTCCCAGTATCCCGTACAATGGCAATTGAGCGGACATAGTCATGGGGGACAGGTGAAACTCCCCTTTATTGGAGCTCTCGTTACACCACCATTTGGAAGAAAATACACCGAAGGGCTTTACCGAATTGGTCAGGATCAACAATTATCCTTGTATGTAAATAGGGGAATTGGCACAACCCGTCTCCCTTTTCGCTTTTTGGCTAAACCAGAATTAACAGTTTTTACATTGAAGACATAGTAGAAGCGGAAGCGCCTTCGGAACAAGCACAGCTTGTTCCTACGAAGGTTATTCCAGGGAGATTTCCTTTATGATCAGGGGCTGGAGCTAGACAATAAGAAATTCGAAAGGCGCCTCGGAATTTGAAGCAAAGGATGTCCCACACAAAGTGTCAGACCGATTTGGGACATCCTCTTTTTTGTCTTTTACTTCAAAAATTTGTTTCCTAGTAACACGGGAAATAATATTTCTAAATTGCTGAAATAATGATATAATAAAAATGTTTTTAATGATAGAAAGGAGAAAGAATATTGAGGCCCGAACAAAACAGTCCCTCTACAAGTTTAACTCTTACCATCGAAAACCTCTCTCAAGCTGTCTTTATTGTGAATCGTCATGCAAAAACAGCAACAAACCCCAAATACTTATACAAACTTAAGCATGAATCGTTAAAAAAATTGATTGTGGAAGGTAAAGCCCAAAAAATTGGACTCCATTTTTCAGAGCATCCAAGAAATAGCCAGCAGCAATCCGATGTACTTGTCGAATGTGGAAATTATACGTTTCATATTCCTCCAACCAAAACTGATTTTTCGGAGCTCCCACATTTAGGGCGATTGGATGGAAGTATGAGAAATCCAAAAGCATCACTTTCCTTAAATCATGCAAAATCAATCCTACAGTCCTATACTGGATTAACAGAAATACAGCAGTCAACTTCGACACATACGAAAAATAAACGCACCTATCAAAAACCTATCTTTAAAAAATTAGGTGATAGATATTCATAATTATTTGTCTTTTCTACTTACTTAAAAAACAGCCTGAAAGAATAATCAGGCTGTTTTTTTAAATCACTACCTTCATTTTCTTGTAAATGATAGTATATTTTACATTACATAACCAAAAGTAAGGACTAAGGAAAGGAGAAAAAAGATTGGAGCATTTAATAAATGATAAGGTAAAAAGCATAGAGATATCCGGAATTCGAAAGTTTTCCAACCTGGTTTCCCATATAGACGATGTCATTTCACTTACAATTGGACAGCCTGATTTTCCAACACCTGAACATGTAAAAAGAGCAGGTGTCACAGCAATAGAAGAAAACTTTACATCTTATACACATAATGCTGGTACTCTTGAATTGCGGAAAGCAGCTGCTGATTTTGTGAAAAAAAAATATGGGTTACATTATAACCCTACTTCAGAAGTCATCGTTACAACTGGAGCAAGTGAAGCGATTGATGTCACGTTACGCACTATCCTAGAAGAGGGAACCGAAGTGATCTTGCCGGGACCTATTTATCCTGGCTATGAACCGATTATTCGGATGTGTGGAGCACTTCCCGTTCACATTGATACTCGAAATAATCAATTCCGGTTTACTTTGGAAATGATTAAACCCTTTTTAACTGAAAAAACACGCTGTATCATTCTTCCTTATCCTTCAAATCCAACGGGGGTAAGTCTGAATAAATCGGAGTTGAAGGAAATTGCTGAACACATAAAAGGTCGAGACATATTGATCCTTGCTGACGAAATTTACAGCGAACTTACCTTTAATCAAGAACATACGTCTATTGCATCCTTCCTAAAGGAGCAAACAATTGTCATTAATGGATTATCAAAATCGCACTCGATGACAGGATGGAGAATTGGCTTTTTATTTGCTCCTGAAAGCATCACAAAGCACATTTTAAAGGTTCATCAATATAATGTATCCTGTGCTAACTCTATCGCTCAAAAAGCAGCTGTAGAGGCGTTAACGGCTGGAATAGATGATGCCCTGCTAATGAAAGCGGAATATAAATTCAGAAGGGATTATGTTTATCAACGCTTATACTCCATGGGACTTGATGCTGTCAAGCCAGAT
Source organism: Neobacillus massiliamazoniensis (assembly GCF_001048695.1). GTDB lineage: Bacteria > Bacillota > Bacilli > Bacillales > Cytobacillaceae > Neobacillus > Neobacillus massiliamazoniensis. Next base: position 545,519 of record NZ_CVRB01000001.1, read on the forward strand.
GGGGCCTTCTACTTCTTTGTCAAAATTCCAAACTTCATCGGACTTAATAGTTTTGAGTTTTCCCTAAAACTTGTTCATGATGCAAAAGTTGCAGTCGTCCCCGGAAGTGCATTTTCCGAATATGGAGAGGGCTATTTCCGTTTATCCTATGCTTGTTCTCAGGTCATTTTGAAAGCAGGTCTAGATCGTCTCGAACAATTCTTAAATAAATTCAAATAAAAATGAGGATGTTGCAAAAGAGTCAAACCCTTTTGCAACATCCTCATTCCATTTTATCCATTAAATTTACCGTTATTTTTAGGTGCCTTTTCCTTTTTAGCTTTATCTTTATGAATTTTGTTTGTATCTGCTGAGCCCATCTCGTGGGCAAATTCCGCATTTAGCTTCGAAGCATCAAAGCCTTTTTTATTTTTTTGCTGAGGGTCATTTTTTTTAGAGCGTTTAGCCATTCTTTAAGTCCTCCAATCAAGAATTAATATTAGTTTCTTGTTTGGAAAGGAATTTATTCGTTTCTATTCAGACTTCCAATATTTATAAAGTGCCTGTGTACCGCTGTTTTCTTCACCATTAACCGCTAGCTGATCGTATAAGGATTTCGCTAATGAGAGTCCAGGAACATCCATTTCCATCCGCTCCGCTTCTTCTAAAGCGATTCTCATATCCTTAATAAAATGCTTTATGTAAAAACCAGGTTCAAAATCACCTTTTAACATTCTTGGTGCCAAATTACTCAATGACCAGCTTCCAGCTGCTCCAGCCGTAATACTTTTAAGAACATTCTCAGGATTTAAGCCTGCTTTTTCAGCATATATAATCGCTTCGCTAACGCCAATCATATTGGAGGCAATCGCAATTTGATTAACCATTTTTGTATGTTGCCCTGCTCCCGCCTTGCCTTGATAAACAAGGTTTGTTCCTAAAATATTTAGGATGGGACATAGTGCTTCAAATGCTTCCTGATCACCGCCTACCATAATCGATAGCTTTGCTTCTCTTGCACCAACATCGCCACCTGAAACAGGTGCATCGATTGCGTAAATTTCCTTCTTTTTCGCCTCGTCATAAATTTTCACCGCAAGGGATGGTGAAGATGTGGTCATATCAATTAGATAACTCCCTGGTTTCGCATTTTCTATTAAACCATGATCCCCTAAGTACACCTCTTCAACATCACTGGGATAGCCAACCATGGTAAAAATGACATTTGCTGCAAGTGCCACTTCTTTTGGTGTGTCGGCCCATGTCGCTCCCTCTTTGATTAATTCTTGTGCTTTTTCTTTTGTTCTTGAATAAATAACTAAAGGGAAGCCTGCCTTTAATAAATGTCCAGCCATACTTTTACCCATAACGCCTGTTCCAATAAAGCCAATGACTGTATTTTCTGGAGTTAACAAAGTAAACATCCTCTCATGTTTTTCTTATTTTCTTTTACGCTGTGTTAAATTTGCCTGTTGATTTGCGCTCAAGAAGCGAGCATCCGCGGGCGTTCCGGGGAGCCTCCTAGGTCCTTAAGAGCCTGTGGGGTCTCCCCTGTCCCATAATCCCGCAGGACGTTGAATCAGCATCTTTGAATCTACACCACACGAAGGAAATGCGATAGCATTTTCGAGGATCTTGCGCCTTCCGCTCCAATCAACATAGTTTCAAAAATCAACAATGACCTTTAACACCTCCTACTATTAAATAGATTTAACCATGCCGCCGTCTACTAAAAACGAATTACCGGTCATATATGTGTTAGCATCTGAAAGAAGAAAGGCAGCAACATTTGCAAATTCTTCTGGCGTCCCGTATCTCCCGAGTGGAATAGCTGCTTTCATTTGTGATTCAATTTTTGTAATTTCAACACCTTGCTTCTCAGCATTTATTTGGTCCAAATGTTTGACCCGGTCTGTTGATATTCGTCCTGGTGCAATTGTATTAATTAAAATATGATAGGGAGCTAGTTCAGAAGCAAGGGTTTTCGATAATCCGATTATTCCTGTTCTGAAAGTATTTGAAAGAATCAATCCTGGTATCGGTTCTTTTATGGACGATGAGGCGATATTTAGTATTTTTCCACCATTCTGTTTTAAGTAAGGCAATGCCGCACGAATTAAACGGACGTAAGACAACAGATTTAATTCAAATGATGCCTGCCACTCTTCATCCGTTAACTCTTCAAAAGAACCGGCCGGAGGTCCACCTGCATTATTAACAAGGAGTTGGATGCCGCCGAATGTTTCGGCAGTAAATGACACTAGTTGCTTTATTTCATCAGCGTTTGTAATATCTGTTTTTTTAAACGCTACTTTTCCTTTATCAATGGCCTCAAGCTCACTTGCCTTCTTCTTTAACTTTTCCTCATCCCGGCCAGAAAGCATGACATTAACGCCTTCCTTAACAAGCTGATTCGCAATGGCAAATCCTAATCCTTGACTTGAAGCGGAAATCATCGCCGTTTTCCCACTTAGATTCAAATCCATATGTACCAACCTCCTTTTTTATTCTGATAATATTATACAGGAAAAGCAAAAAAAGAAGACAGTTTGAAAACTGTCTTCCCTCTAATTAAATTGAAAATCTAAAAGGTGTGAGCAAGGTCTTTTGCTCTAGCAATCGCGTTTTCTTTAATTTCTTGAGCCTTATCCGGCATAGCATTATGACCTTCAACAAAGAGCCCTTCAACTGTAGGAATTCCAAAGAAATTCATCATGACCGTTAGGTGGCGATGCCCCATTTCAATTTGTGCTGCAGGTCCTTCTGAGTAAAAACCACCACGTGCTTGGATGTGCAGTGCTTTTTTATCAGCTAGTAAACCAATTGGTCCTTTTTCTGTATACTTAAAGGTTTTGCCAGCAACTGCAACAGAATCAATATAAGCTTTCATAACTGGTGGATAGGATAAATTCCACAATGGTGTGACAAAAACATATTTATCAGCAGAAACAAATTGATCACTTAATTCATTAAGACGTATAACCTTTGCTTGCTCTTCAGCTGATAAAGCGTCGAATGATTGTCCGGATTGAAGTTTCCCCCATCCGCTAAAAACATCAGCATCGATATGTGGGATGTTTTCTTTGTATAAATCGAGATGAACAATAGTATCGTTTGGATGCGCTTCTTTATATGTATCAATAAAAGCTTTTCCTACTGCCATACTGTACGATTGGGTTTCATTATGCGGGTGGGCTGTAATATATAGTACTTGTGCCATGTGTCTAATCACCTTTCAAGTTGTATTGTTTTAATAATTATATCCCAAATCAAAATTCTAAAAAATAAATATGCTTTGGCTTTTGTATAAAAAAATGGATTTGCCTGCCTTTGACAAACCCCAAGAAACCACTTAATTATTATTTTCCATTGAGTATGGATTTCTACCAATGTTGATTCTCATTTCATCAGTCATTTGGAATGGTTCAGTAACCACTGATTCATTTATTGCTTGACCAAGTTGAGAACTACCATCATAATGGACAGGTTTTTGTTCCGTCATTCCTATCACCTCCACTTGCTATCATATGCAATTTTTACTCATTTATTTATTTTAATTTCATACAACTAAAAAGAATAAGGAATTCTCTTTTTAAATGTAAAATTAAGGCTGTATACTTGCCTGTTAATTTGCGCTCCAGGCGCTTAAGCGCCTGTGGGGTCTCCCCTGCCCCGTACTCCCGCAGGACGTTGAATTAGCATCCTTGAATCAACACCGTACGAAGGAAATACGATAGCATTTTCGAGGATCTCACGCCTTGCGCTCCAATCAACATAGTTTCAAAAATCAACAATGACCTTTAACACAGCTAAAATTTAAAGAATCATAATAGTAGGAAAAATAAAAATGCTTAAATAAAAACCGACTGCATATACAGTCGGTTCATTAGGTGAAATATTAATTAGTTGCATTCTTTACAGCTTCGATGACTTGTGAAGTTGTTTGCATGTTCAATACTTTTTGGGTCAGCTTTTCCATATCGGCCTTATTCAATTTACGAATTAAGGAACGAGCTTTCAAAATGGATGTGGCACTCATCGAGAATTCATCCAGACCTAAACCAAGCAGAACTGGAATTGCTATTTCGTCTCCCGCCATTTCGCCGCACATGCCAGCCCATTTACCTTCAGCGTGGGCAGCATCTATAACCATTTTTACTAATCGCAAAATAGATGGGCTATATGGCTGATAGAGGTAGGATACACGCTGGTTCATCCGATCAGCCGCCATGGTATACTGAATCAAATCATTTGTACCGATACTGAAGAAATCAACCTCTTTAGCAAATTGATCAGCAAGGATTGCAGTAGATGGGATTTCTACCATAATACCGAGCTCAATTTTGTCAGCAACTTTTTGCCCTTCTGATAGAAGCTTTTGCTTTTCTTCCTCTAAGATCGCTTTCGCGTCACGGAATTCATCCAAGGTTGCAATCATCGGGAACATAATTTTTAAATTACCATAAATGCTGGCACGTAACAGTGCACGAAGCTGCGTTCGGAAAATCCCTTGCTCTTCTAAACATAAACGAATGGCTCGGAAGCCTAAAAAAGGATTCATTTCTTTTGGTAATTCTAAATAAGGAAGTTCTTTGTCACCGCCGATATCTAATGTACGAACAACGACAGGTTTTCCTTCCATTCCTTCTAAAACTGCTTTATATGCCTCAAACTGCTCTTCCTCTGTTGGAAGCTGTTCTCTTCCCATGTAGAGAAACTCAGTACGATAGAGTCCGACAGCTTCACCGCCGTTTGCGATAACTCCTTTCAAATCATTAGGAGTTCCGATATTAGCAGCTAATTCAACGTGATGTCCATCAGCAGAAACTGTTTTTTCATTCACAAGTTTAGCCCATTCAGCTTTTTGCGCTTCGAACTCTTTTGAGATTTTCCGGTATTGTTCGACAAGTTCTGGAGTCGGGTTTATGTGAACCTCACCTTTAAGTCCATCAACAATTACTAAATCGCCGTTATGGATTTCCTCTGTAGCAGTTTTTGTACCAACAACAGCAGGAATTTCCAACGAACGTGCCATTATTGCCGAGTGCGATGTTCGTCCGCCAATATTTGTTGTAAAGCCTTTTACAAACTGTCGATTCAACCCGGCTGTATCAGAAGGAGTTAAATCCTCAGCAACAATAATAACCTCTTCAGCAATCATACTTGGGTTTACGATTTCAACATCTAATAAATGTGAAAGAACACGTTTCGTTACATCACGGATATCTGCTGCGCGTTCTCTCATATATTCATTATCCATTTGTTCAAACATCAGCACAAACATGTCTGCCGTTTCTTTCAGTGCAGCTTCAGCATTCACGTTTTCTGACTTAATTTTATCTTCAATTGGTCCAGTTAACTCAGGATCATTCAAAACAAGAAGATGGGCTTCAAAAATGGCCGCTTTATCTGCACCAAGATCAACCTTAGCACGGTCGCGAATTCCTTCAAGCTCTGTATTAGATTGCATTAATGCCTTTCGGAAACGTTCAACCTCTGTAGTAGGTTCCTCAATGGTTTTCTTTTCAAAAGATAAATCGGGCTCAACAAGCCGGTATGCCTTTGCGATAGCAATTCCGTTTGAGGCTGCAATTCCATGTAAAAAAGTCATTATTCAGCCAATCCTTCTTTTGTTAACGTTTCTTCAAGGCTTCTTAGTGCATCTTCAGCGTCGCTGCCTTCAGTTGTGATTTTAATATCAGCACCCTGACCAACACCTAAAGACATTACACCCATGATGGATTTTAAATTTACTTTTTTACCTTTATATTCTAAGTTGATTTCTGAATCAAATTTGCTAGCTGTTTGAACTAACAAAGTAGCAGGTCGAGCGTGAATTCCAGTTTCTGCGATTACTTTAAATTGCTTCTCAGCCATAATAAAATCAATCTCCTTTGTAAATATGTAATTTTGTAAAATTGATACTTGATGTCATTAATTTATACAATTTGTCCTTTTTAGTCAACTAACACGCTAATAGAATAGATGAATATTTTACTCTTCTTCATTATAATTTTCCTAAAAAAGACTTGAAAAATTTAATAAAAAATCAGCATCAATTATTTGTGTATATTTTCACACAAATGATAGGATACCACTTTCAGTTATTTCATACAATAAGAAAACTCACACTTTATTAGCAAAAAGAACCTCTCTTAAATCAGATAGATAAACAAGAGGATGTCCCAAGGATTTTGACACTTTGTTGGGACATCCTATTGTTTTCTTAACTCCGAGGAGTTTCCATGTATTGATACAGTACATTTCCACCTCTTTGACCAATTCCTCGAAAATGCTTAAAATCTTTTCTTTTTACTAAAACAGTTCGAAAATCCATAAAGTCTTCCTTGCTAACATAATGCTCTGATAAACTACCGTTTTTTAATCGTTCCAAAATATCATTCACATATTCTTCCTTCATGATCTCCACCACCTTTACTACCTATATTTTATATTCACTTAGTTGATCAGAGTCAACTTTTGTCGGAATTTCCAAGGAAATTTTATTTTTAAATATTATTTATGACTTATTTGACATATCTTTATATTCTGAATTTGTAATTAATTAGATAATTATTAACGAAATTGTCAAATAAAATCCTTTACGAAATTGGAAAAGTAGTGCAAACTGTTATTTAAATGGATTGTAAAGATAAGGTAGTTAAAGGAGAGGAACATGATGAAGATAGCAGAAGTGGGCAATATCATCGAATTCCGAGGAGGATTACAGGGAATTGTAGAGAAAGTAAATGAAAATTCAGTGATCGTCGACCTAACATATATGGATAATTACCGAGACTTAGAATTAGATCAACGTACAGTAGTCAATCATAAAAACTATAAGATTGTTAAAGAAAGCGCTTTTTAATATTAAAGAGAATAATTGAAAAGGCAGTCATTGGCTGCCTTTTCTTTATTTTCCGCTCTTAAAGGAATTAAAAGGTAAAAGAATTACCATCCACATACTCATTCAGTTTTCATAACATCTTTTGATATCTGCTTTAAAGATTTCACTTTCCCATGAGGATTTTGATCTTGTTTTCTTACAGTCCATTCACGTTCCTGTTCACTTTTAGATTTGCTCATTTCCTACACTCCTTTCATTTACTATCATTTTCAAAAAGGACCTTTCTTATCATTGGAATTGGATGAGAAATTGATGAAAGTTATTTCCTTTCGGTAATCTTTTTTGCTAAAATGATTCTGTTATTTGGAAAGGAGATTACCATAGTCATGAAACGTCTTTTTGACTTACGTCTTATTTTTGGTATCATCATTGCTCATTTACTCCTGAATTTTTCCTTTCAAGATAAATCAATATTTTGGTATATCTTTTCTGGGTCAGTTCTTGTGTTAATCACATTTTCTATGCTCCAAGGTGAGGTTGAAGATCGTGCTTCCTTTTTTCAATACATCCTATTTGGAGTAGTTTCAGGTTGCCTGCTTTATCTGATTTTTTGGCTTGGTTACCATGCCATTGGAATCCTGCAACCTGCCTTTAGACACAGTGTTAGAAATCTGTATAACTGGTATGCTCCTTCGCAATATTGGCAGTATTTAGCTCTTGTTTTAATAGCTGCACCAGGAGAAGAACTTTTTTGGCGGGGGTTTGTACAAAAAAGATTGTCCATATTAGGACCGTTAAGCAGTATCGTAATCGCTTCTTTATTGTACGCTTCTGTCAATATTTATTCAGGATCCTTTTTATTAATACTTTCCACATTCGCCGCTGGACTATTCTGGGGTGCGCTTTATTGGTGGAAAAGAAGTATGCCTCTTATAATTGTTTCTCATATTGTGTTCGACATCTTACTTTTTATCATCATGCCATTAAAATAGAAAGGATGTCCCAAAAGGGTCTACCCTCTCGCTTAGCACTCAATCTATAGTCGCTTATAAAGTGAAATTTAGATATATTGAGTGTTGAGGGGTCTGTCACCTTGTTTTGGGACATTCTTTTTTTTAATTTTCTTTAGGTGAAAATGGCTTCATCCATAATAAAATTAAAAAAACAAGACAAATATACCCAAAAAGAGGATATAAATAGGATAGGAGCTTACCATAATCAACGAGGCTTATGATGTAGCAAACAAAGAAAATGGCTGTAATTGACACAGTTGTTGGAACCTTTTTAAATTGTTGCACTTGTCGATCAAGACCAAAGACATTCCCAATCACAGACGTAAAGATTTCCCCATATATAACAAGTACAAAAATCCAATAAAAAAATGGAGCTAAATTCTTCATTATGATTGCCATTGGAATTTCGTACATTTCAAGGTTTGGAAGCATTATTAGTGTAAAGTGACTTGACAAGAGGATTAAGGTCAATGCAGCTCCACCAATCACCCCTCCCCATTTAATGGTCCAATCGTCTTTAATCTCAGAAGCGATTGGCACCAAGACAGCTTGTGCTAATCCAAGATTTAATGCAGCATAGGAAAATGGCGCCACAACACTTTTCCAGCCATCATCTGCATGAGGAATAAATAATAATTGCACTAAAAAATGAGGTGATCGAACAGAAAAAATCATTAATAATAAACTAAAACTAATCATGATAGGAACAACAAACGTATTTACCGCAAATAATCCTTTTGTTCCGACGAGCATAACAAGAAAAGATAAAAAGATGGTTAAGAATACACCGATGTTTTTTGGAAGCCCCAACTGTTCATCAAAAACCGCACCTGCTCCTGCAAGCATGACCGAACTAACTCCAAGAAGCATAAAAAGCATAAAAAAATTGATTCCTCTTCCTGCCCATTTTCCAAATAAATAGCTATTGAACTCTTGATAGGATTTTGCATTAATATGTGCAGCCATCCTCATTAATTTAGAGCCAAAAAATATAAAGAGATAACCACTCATTAATATACCTATAAAACCAAAGAAGCCAAATCGTGAAAAAAATTCAACGATTTCTTTTCCTGTAGCGAATCCTGCCCCGACAACAGTCCCAACATAGACTGCCGCTATTTGAAATGCTGCTGCCCAATTCTTTTTCACATCATCTCCCCCTCAACACCAATATATGAATAACCTGACAAACAAAGACGAGCTTTTTTTCTAAATGGGAACCATTACTAGGATTAAATACTTGAAAGTCAAAAAAGGTCAGAGTATACTATGATCAATAGGTCAAAGATAGTCAAAGTCAAAACTAATATGTTGAGGAGGTTTTGTTCATGCTTTGTCAACGATGTCAACAAAATCAAGCGAATGTACAGTTAAATATGAATAGGAATGGTCAACATCAAGAAATAAAACTCTGCCATCAATGCTTTACAATGGAAAAAGAGGCCATTGTAGCAAGCTTTGGACCAAATATGAATGGTTTTACCAGCTTCCCATTTGAAGAACTCTTTTTTGGAAATAACTCAATGGAAGGTCAAGATGTGAATGGACAGCACTTTTCACAGCCTGAAAAAAAACATTCCCGTGGAGGTTTTATTGACCAATTCGGGCGTAACTTAAGCACCATGGCCAAAGCTGGCCTTATTGACCCTGTAATAGGTAGAGATGAAGAAATTGCACGCGTCATTGAAATATTAAACAGAAGAAACAAAAACAATCCTGTCCTCATCGGTGAACCTGGTGTCGGTAAAACTGCAATTGCCGAAGGTCTCGCCTTAAAAATCGCTGAAGGGGAAGTACCAAACAAATTAAAAACAAAAGAAGTTTACTTGCTCGATGTTGCTTCACTCGTTGCTAATACGGGTATTCGCGGACAATTTGAAGAAAGAATGAAGCAATTAATTTCAGAATTACAAAACCGTAAAAATATTATTCTATTTATTGATGAGATCCATCTTCTCGTTGGAGCTGGTTCTGCTGAAGGCTCGATGGACGCTGGAAACATATTAAAGCCTGCACTTGCCCGCGGAGATATACAAGTGATTGGTGCCACAACCCTAAAAGAATATCGGCAAATAGAAAAAGATTCTGCATTAGAACGCCGTTTTCAGCCCATTTCTGTTCTTGAACCAACCGCTGAAGCAGCAATTGCGATTTTAAAAGGAATTCAAAAGAAATACGAAGATTATCATCAAGTAACTTATTCTGATGATGCTATTACCGCCTGTGTGAACTTGTCAAATCGATACATTCAAGACCGGTTCCTGCCCGACAAGGCAATCGACTTGCTCGATGAAGCGGGATCAAAACTAAATCTTTCATCCGACTATAAGAGCAATGAGCAAATTGAATCCCGCTTAAAAGAGATTGCAGTTGAAAAAGAAGAAGCACTCAAAAAGGAAAATTACGAAATGGCTGCTACTCTAAGAGATGAAGAATCAAAGCTTGAAAAGGCATTAAACAAAGTAACTGGGACTGAAAGACCGCTTGTTGAGGTCGGCCACATTCAAGAAATAATCGAACAAAAAACAGGGATTCCTGTCGGTAAGCTTCAAGAAGATGAACAGCATAAGATGAAGCATTTAGAAGAGAATCTTAATAAAAAGGTGATTGGTCAAGAAAAGGCTGTGAAAAAAGTAGCAAAAGCTATCAGGCGCAGCCGCGCTGGCCTCAAATCAAAGAATCGGCCGATTGGTTCCTTCCTATTTGTCGGACCAACTGGTGTCGGTAAAACGGAATTATCGAAAACACTTGCTGAGGAGTTATTTGGCTCTAAGGATGCGATGATCCGTCTCGACATGAGTGAGTATATGGAAAAACATAGTGTGTCAAAATTAATCGGATCACCTCCTGGATATGTCGGCCACGATGAAGCAGGACAGCTTACCGAAAAAGTGCGTAGAAATCCTTATAGTATTATTTTGTTGGATGAAATTGAAAAAGCACATCCTGACGTACAGCATATGTTCCTGCAAATTCTTGAAGATGGTCGTCTCACTGATAGTCAAGGAAGAATCGTAAGCTTTAAGGACACTGTGATTATTATGACGAGCAATGCTGGGAGCGGTTTTAAACCTATTCATGTCGGCTTTGGAGCAAATGAAGCAATAGAAGAAGCAAACATTCTTGACTCACTTGGCAGCTTCTTCAAACCAGAATTCTTAAACCGCTTTGATAATATTATAGAATTTTTAGCGCTAGACAAGGAACATATTTTTCACATTGTTGATTTAATGCTCACTGAGCTCCAAGCATCATTAACGGAGCAAAATATTATTATCACTATTACAACAGATGCAAAAGAAAAATTAGCGGAGCTTGGCTACAACCCTGCCTTTGGGGCACGTCCATTACGCAGAGTCATTCAAGAACAGCTTGAAGATAAAATTGCTGATTTTATTTTGGAAGAGCCGGAAGTGAAAAAATTGACTGTTACTTTGATGGAAAATCAATTGAATGTAGTTGCTCATGATATGACTGCTAGATAAGCAGACAAAAGCGAAGCCATTTTGAGGCTTCGCTTTTTCTTTTATCAAGCGGCTGTCCCAAAAGTATAACTTTTAGGGGTACCCTCTTTTTTAATAATGGTTGTTAAACTTGTCTGTTGATTTCCGCTCTAGTGGCGGTCCGGGGAGCCTCCTCGGCGCTATTGCGCCTGTGGGGTCTCCCCTGCCCAGTACTCCCGCAGGACATTGAAATACATCCTTGAATCCGCCCACGCACGAACGAAATGCGATAGCATTTTCGAGGAGTCGAGCGCCTTCCGCACCAATCAACATAGCGGAAAAATTATCATGAACTTTGTACATATAGTGTGGCAGTCACCTTTTGGGACAGCCTCTTTCCTTTTATAACTTCTTATCTTCAACAGAATTTAACCATGCTTCAATTTCCCCAACGACTGACTCGACACAGCCGTCTTCAAAAGGTGAAATAAGGTTTGCCGCTTCTACTAGCTTAGTAAATGACATACTTCCACCAAGCTTACATAGTTTGACATAATCCTTCCATGCATCTTCCTTGTTTTCTCTTGAACGTTTCCAGAATTGGAACGCACAAATCTGTGCAAGGGTATAGTCAATATAATAAAAAGGTGAATTGTATATATGACCTTGGCGCTGCCAAAAGCCACCATTTTCTAAATATTCATTGCCATCATAATCTTTATGTGGCATATACTTTTTCTCAATTTCACGCCACTTATGTTTCCTATCTTTAGGAGAAGCATCCGGATTCTCATAGACCCAATGCTGGAATTCATCAACTGAGACCCCATATGGCAGGAATAATAAAGCACTACTTAAGTGAGAAAACTTGTATTTATCCGTATCTTCTTTAAAGAAAAATTCCATCCAAGGCCAAGTAAAAAACTCCATGCTCATTGAATGAATTTCAGCCGCTTCATAGGTTGGCCAGTAATATTCCGGAACTTCAAAGTGACGGCTGGAGTAAACCTGGAAGGCATGTCCTGCCTCATGTGTCAGTACATCAATATCCCCTGACGTTCCATTAAAATTGGAAAAGATAAATGGCGATTTATAATCCTCGATATAGGTGCAATATCCTCCACCTGCTTTTCCTTTTTTCGCTACTAAATCCATCAGGTTATTCTCTTGCATAAAACGGAAAAAGGCTCCGGTTTCCTCTGAAAGGTCTTCATACATTTTTCGTCCATTTTCAATAATCCATTCAGGGCTTCCTTTTGGAACGGCATTTCCTGTCTCAAAAATAAAATTTTCATCATAATATTTTAATTTTTCTACAGCAATTCGCTCCTGTTGACGAGCCTTTAGTTTTGTTGCAATAGGTACTATAAAATCCATTACCTGTTCACGGAACTTTGCCACCATTTCAGCATTGTAATCCGTTCTCATCATCCGGTAATAGCCAAGCTCCACAAAATTTTTATAACCAAGATTTCGCGCAATTTCAGTTCTTACCTTAACAAGCTCATCATAAATTCGATCTAGTTCTTCTTCATGTTGAGCAAAGAAAGCGAATTTTGCTTCACTGGCTTTTTTTCTCATGACACGATTTGTGTCTTCGGTGAAAGGATCTAGTTGGGCTAATGTCCGTTCTTCTCCTTCAAAATCGATTTTGGCTGAGGCAAGGAGCTTTGTATACTCCGTTGATAAGCGATTTTCCTTTTGCAATAGCGGAACAATTTCTGGTTTAAAAGTTTTCAACTGCCCTTCAGCCAAAGCAAAAAGCTGTTTCCCCCACTTATCTTCTAATTCCGTACGGAACCTTGACTCCACAATTGCCTGATAATACATCGACACTAAACCTTCAACCTCAGGTTGGATTTCATCCATATAATCTTGCTCTGCTTTATAAAACTCATCGTTCGTATCAATAGAGTGACGAATCGAGGCTAGAGTAAACAAGGTCCCAATTTCATTTCTTAATTTATTAATTTCGTTTATTGCCATTGTTTGTTCTTCAACGGTTGCTGCATATTTGAAATTCTTAAGCAGGCCATCAAATGTTACTTTGACCTCATCGAGATTCGGACGCTTATATGTATAGTTTTCAAAGCTCACTGGAACATCCCCTTTATTTTGAAATTGTATTCCATAAAATTATTTCGACACCATTTATGTATATTCCTTTAATAAAAAAAAATACGGCAATGGCCGTATTAAAATTTTCCTGCAGGCAGACCCAATTTTTTTAACAAATGAATCGCCTCATCCTTTTCTGTATCCGACAAACTTGACATCAAATCATGAATTTGACGGGCATGTTCAGGAAAAATTTCTTGAATAAAACTTTTCCCTTCGTCTGTAATTTGAGCATAAGTTACCCTTCTATCGTTCGGGCAAGCAATCCGCTTCAACATTCCTTTTTGTTCAAGCTTATCAACGACATACGTGATGCTGCCGCTCGCCAAAAGTATTTTACCGCCAATTTGTTGCATTGGTTGGTCACCTTTATGATATAAAAGCTCTAAAACAGCAAATTCTGTCGGATTTAATCCATTGGCTTGGATAACTTTATTAACGTGCTCATTAATTGCCTTATACGCTCTCGACAAGACAATAAATAACTTTAAAGACTTTGCAACTGATTCATTTTCCATTTAATAACATCCTTTATAGGTTTAACTTTTCCTAGTAATATTATCTCAATTTCAAAATTATTATAAAAAACTTTTTAATTAGTGTCAATTTACCTTTGGAACAGGATTGTTTATCAAAAAGTTGAACTGATGGTATAATAAATACATCTAATATGGTAAGTATCAGGGAATGGTTGAGGTACCCCCATGAAAATTCACAAAAAAGATGTTTTATTATATGTATTGATTGTGATCCTACCTATTATTAGTTTTGGATTTTATTACTATTATCATATCTTAAAAGAAACTAATATCAAGAAAAACACTGACGCCAAATGGATTGCATCAATGTATCAAAAGAATTGGGACCAATTCATCGGTGAAACCATCACAAGTCTAAAAGTGGTATCACTTTCCGCTGTAGAAAACATGAATAATCTGCAAACAATAGAACCATTACTTCAAAAAGTAAATCATAGTGATCCACGTTACGGTGGACTATATTTACTTGATTCTCACGGAAAACTTCTTTCTAGCTCTGAATCTTTCCAAATATATGCGGATTTCAGCAGTCGGGACTATATTCAAGAAATAATGAAAACGAAAGATACCGTCATTTCCAATCATCAAGAGGTCCTCCCAAACAATCAAAAAATTTTAGGATTGGCTACACCTGTCCTAGATGAGAACAATCAATTGGAAGGCATTCTTGTAGCCTATTTGCGTACTGATTATATGATCAACTTGATGAGAGTATTTACTCCTGATACCAAGCTTTATATATTAAATGAGGATAATCACCCTGTTCTCGAAATAAATACTAGCAAAAATGATCTCAATAATAAGGAAAATTGGGTAACTAAAACTCTAGATCGACTACCATGGACTATAAAAGTTAAAGTTTCAGATCAAAATACCCAAGAGCTTAGAAGTACCTTTGGAAAAGCTATTTTTCTAGTACTTATCTTGACACATATTCTATTTTTGATGATTGAATATATCTTACTAAGAAAAAATACGGTTAAAGAGAGAAAAGAAAATGAAATTCAAAAATTAGAATTGGTGGGGACCTTGGCGGCGAGTACAGCACATGAAATTCGTAATCCACTTACAGGTGTAAAAGGATTAATCCAGCTCCTCAGTGAAAAATATCCTGCCCCAGAGGATCAATACTATTTTGAGATCATTAACTCAGAGTTAAAACGAATTAATGAAATTGTTAGTGAATTTTTAATACTTGGCAAACCTACTGTCCAATTAAATGAAAAGGTAGACATCGCCGCAACCCTTCATGAACTCAAACCGCTGATTATTTCTGAAGGGAACACTTTTAATATAGAGTGTCATTGGCAAATTCCAAATGAGCCGGTGATGGTTAACTGTGTGAAAGACCAAATGAAACAAGTGATTTTGAATGTGACAAGAAACGCCTTTGAATCTATGAGTAGCAATGGAATTTTACAGGTTAACCTACATCTACTTGACAATTATTGCAAGCTGCAAGTAATCGATAATGGCAAAGGTATCTCAAAGGATAATCTTGATAAGATCTTCCGTCCCTTTTATACATCAAAAGAAACAGGAACCGGGTTGGGTCTAGTGATTTGTAAAAGAATCATCCAATCTTTTAATGGTGAAATCAATATTAATAGCACTGAATCGGTTGGTACTGAAGTAGGAATCACTTTACCGATTGTTAAAAACAAACGAGTCTAAGACTCGTCAGGCTGTCGAAAAACTTTCGATAGCCTTTTATTTCATTCACTTTTTTCAACAATTCACCGCGTTAATTTATTATAATATTATTAATAAATAGGCTGTTCAATAGGTCTGTTGATTTGCGCTCCAGGCGCTTCGCTTTCCGCGGGCGTGCCGGGGAGCCTCCTCGGCGCTTTAGCGCCTGCGGGGTCTCCCCTGCCCCTTACTCCCGCAGGACATTGAATTACATCCTTGAATCCGCCAACGCACGAAGGAAATGCGATAGCATTTTCGAGGAGTCGAGCGCCTTCCGCTCCAATCAACAGGCTAGGTAGCATTGACACTTAGTTAATATAAATCGGGATTTTAGTTCGCGACAAAAAAAATTGCCGAGAAAAATACCCTTTCTCTACAATCTGATGAGTCTAAGACTCGTTTTGTTATTCAACCCATAATATTCCTTTTATTTTTCTATTTTTAATTTAAATATTACGAAATTAGAAATAAATATTCCTATTTTGTTTAAAAGTTTTGTAATATATGAATATAAAATATTAGCTACTTTTAAGAAAAAGGAGAATGTTATGGGACAACAAGCAGTTTTGTCTACAAAGACTCCAAATGCCTCTGAATCAACTATGTTTAAAATTCTTTTGATGATCGGGTTGTGCCACTTATTTAATGATGCTATACAATCCGTGGTGCCCGCCATGTTTCCAATTTTGGAAAAGTCAATGGGGCTATCCTATACTCAGCTTGGAATCATTGCCTTTTCCTTAAATATGGTATCATCCATTATGCAGCCGGTCATTGGCAGTTTTACCGATAAAAAACCAATGCCTTTCGCATTACCAATTGGGCTTACCTTCACATTAGGGGGTGTTCTTGGCTTAGGGTTCGCACCAGGATTTGGATGGGTTGTTTTGGCTGTTATTTTCATTGGCCTCGGTTCAGCCGTGTTTCATCCAGAAGGTTCAAGGGTAGCCTACATGGCTGCAGGAAGCAAACGAGGACTTGCCCAATCGATTTACCAGGTGGGTGGAAACACTGGTCAGGCATTAGCACCTCTTATTACTGCACTGATTCTAGTTCCATTAGGTCAAATCGGTGCATCTTGGTTTTCACTTGTTGCAGCTGCAGCTGTCATTTTATTAATCTATATTGCCAATTGGTACCACCAGAGGTTATTAACATCACCAATCAATAAGAAAAAGAATTCATCCGACACAGGCAATGGTTTTTCAAGAGATGTAACAAAGGCATTAATCTTTATCTTATTATTAATTTTTGCTCGATCTTGGTATATTTCTGGAATGACTAATTTTTATTCCTTTTATGCAATTAAGGAATACTCATTTTCGATCAAGGAATCTCAGATTTTCTTATTTGCCTTTCTGGTTTCCGGAGCATTTGGAACATTTTTTGGCGGTCCGCTTGCCGACCGCTTTGGAAAAAAGAAAATTATCTCCTTTTCCATGTTAGCGACAGTGCCTTTTTCGATTCTGATTCCTTTTGTGCCTTCTACGGTTGCATTTATTTTCTTGCTTATCTCCGGTTTTATTCTGATGACAAGTTTTTCGGTAACGGTTGTTTATGCACAGGAATTAGTTCCGGGAAAAATCGGTTTAATGTCTGGATTAACGGTAGGACTTGCATTTGGAATGGGGGCAATCGGCTCGGTCGGATTGGGCTACATTGCAGACGCAATTGGCTTACAAACAATGGTTATGGGCATTGGCGCGCTTCCATTGTTAGGTTTAATTGCTTTCTTCCTCCCTTCAGACCAAAGAGTAAGTGAAATGAATAAATAAAAGGATGGGTCTTGACCCATCCTTTTATTTAATCTGTTGAATTTTTTGAAATAATTCTTCCTTTTCTTCATTAGATAGCATTCTTTCTGCCATCGGGAACAAGACATTTTCTTCTTTTGAGAAATGATCTGAAAGAATGAAATAGGCATTTTTAATTAATTCTGCTGATTGTTTCATTTCTTCAACTGTAAGTTCTCCATTTACCGATTTATCAAGGAATGCTTTAATTTGGGATTTGGCCTGATCGTGTTCGTATTCCATTACGGCAATTGGCCCTGAGGTTGTACCGATGTGTACACCCATCATCGGGAATAGAACACCCTCTTCCCTTTCCGAATGAGGGTCAAGCTCTGCTTTAAAATACTCAACTTTCATTATTAATTCATTAAAATTCTTTTCTGTGTCCATTTCTTGGTCAATTAGCTGTGTCAGCTGGAATAAGTTTTCTAATTGAGTCAATAATGGCGGGTGTTCACTTTTTAATTGTTTAAGTCCATTACTAAGTTCTACTGGAGGCATACCTCCCATTGCGCTCATGCAGCCACTCATTATCCTTCACCTCAATAGTTTATTTTTATATTAGTATATATAGAAAAGGTCCTTATTGAAGTGACTCGAATCACATTTTCCTTTTTCATTTTGTGATATCCATGGAACCTCTTTTATTTTTCGTAAAAATTTAACATTTATTACTCAAAAAATGTTTAAAAGTTTCATATAATGAAGATAGAACATTTATTAGGGAGGGCAAATAAGATGAAAACCCCAAATTACCACGACTTTTATCAAAAAGCCTTAGTACCTATCGAAGCTAACGACCTAATGTCATTAAAAGAAACCGATGCTTATGACCCTGACTCTTCATGTACTCATTGGCTTATAGCCGTTGAAGGGGTACAGCTCCCACAATCAAAAATATACTTTCATTGGAAAGTGAGCGTTTATCCCGCTACCAGCGAAGGAGATTTCAATTGGAAAAAACCATATTATTGTTCAGCCAATATGGCATTAATGGATTGGGCTAACGCACTAGCCTCATCGCTTGTCAAATCCAGCAAAAAAGATCAACTTTCCTCTGCTACAGTACTAGAGAAAATAAGCTAATCCCCTTATAATCCTTACCTTCTGCTTCACCTTCTTTTTACATTTTCATGTGAAAAAATATACATATAGTATTTATGACACTATTTTTTAGTTAGAATAATTTTTTAAGACTGGAAATCTATTTCAATAGTATGAATTCTATAACGAAGCATTCTGTCAAAGCAAAAAGGTGCTGTAGGCTTTATAGCAAACAGCACCTTTTCCTATTAATCTAGCTTAGTTTAGCGGAGAGCTTTATTTTTATTTTTATGCAAGTCGGAACACAATCCCATGTCCGCCTTTTGGATATTCCCATTTGATGTTTTGGTATGGGCAGCCGATACGGCAGCTTCCACATTCATGACAGCCTTCGTAGCCTACCTGCATCCGCGTTCCTTCCCATTTATACACTTCGGCTGGGCAAAATACCGTGCAAATTTTATCGGGGCATTTCGTCATGCAAATGTCATGGTCAAGAACAGTTAAGTGAGATTTCGTATCACACTTAAAGCGGAGAAGATACTGCTTTTCCTCAAGATTCTTCGTTGACATTATTTCACCGCCTTCCAAGCACGATAAATATCTTGCAATACTTTGATCGTTCCTCTTTCAGCTGTCACACTCTTCATGATTTGTTTTTGTTTTTCACGTTTTGGTGTTCCATCCACTGTAAAGAATTTACTCATAGCCTGATTCATCAGCGGTACATATTCTTTAAAGTATTGTGGATACTTCTCAAACGTATGGGCAGCATCCTTATATTTCTCTAAATCTTTAATAATGAAACTATTATATAGTGCTTCACGGTAGCTATTTAAGCTTGATTCACTATAGTCGCCACGGCGCTGCGCTTGAACAATTGCTTCTGCAGCCAATTTTCCGGAGTGCATTGCCATGTTCGAACCTTCACGATGAATAGCATTAACAAGCTGTGCAGCATCACCAACTACCATGACACCATTTCCTGCAACCTTTGGTACGGAGCGGAATCCCCCTTCCGGAATAAGGTGAGCAAGGTACTCTGCAGATTCACCGCCAGCAAGATATGGTCTTACCATCGGGTGATTTTTCAAATAGTCGAGTAAATCATATGGCTTTAGCTTTGCCTTAATCATGCTGGAGAGGGTTGTACCAACCCCGATATTTAAGCTGTCCTTATTGGTATAAAGGAACGCGGTTCCTAGATTTCCTTTTGTGGAATCCCCAAAAATTTCAATCGTACAGCCTTGATTCTCTTCTAAATTAAAGCGATCATTAATTTTTTCTTTTGGTAGATTAATAACTTCCATGACTGTTAATGCCACTTCGTCCGGACGAAATTCTTTATGGAAGCCTAACTGTTTAGAGAGCAGTGAGTTAACACCATCTGCTAATACAACGACATCTGCGTAAACATCACCATCAGGGCGGTCGGTCCGAACACCAACAACCTTTCCGTTTTCCACAATACACTCTTTAACAACGGTTTCGTTAATGAGAAGAGCACCAGCCTCAACCGCTTTTTGGGCAAACCATTGGTCAAATTGGGCTCTTAATACGGTGAAATTATTATATGGTTCAACTGCCCATTCCATACCCTTGTAGCCGAATTGGACAACCGATTCCTGGTCCATCATCCAGAAACGCTGCTCAATGACTGGTCTCTCTAATGGTGCTTCCTTCCAAAATTCAGGTATTAGCTCCTCCATTTGCTTGCGATATAAAACCCCGCCCATAACATTCTTGGCACCTGGGTATTCTCCTCTTTCAATGAGTAAAACATTTAGACCATTTTTGGCACAAGTAAGGGCACATGCTGTTCCTGCAGGTCCTGCTCCAACGACAATAACATCAAATTTTTCAGGCATAGCTCACTTCACCGCCCTTTTCATTCCGTACCTCTTTAAATTGCTCAATTAATTTAGGTACAATTTCTAGTGCATCTCCTACGATGCCATATGTGGCAACGTCAAAGATGGGTGCATTTGGATCTTTATTGATGGCGATAATTAAATCGGAGTTTTTCATGCCAACGACATGCTGAATAGCCCCAGATAAGGCAATCGCAAAATAAATTTTTGGTGTAACGGTTTCGCCCGTTTGACCAATCTGTTGTTCATGTGGCAGCCACCCTGCTTCAACCACATCGCGTGTACCGCCAACAGTTGCTCCAATGACTTCTGCAAATTCATGGATAAGCTGGAAGTTTTGAATATCTCCCATACCTTTCCCACCACAAACAATCACATGGGCATCTGCCAAATTAGCTTTTTTTGTTACGTCATTCACAATTTTTAGCACTTTTGTGCGCATATCTTCTTCTTGCAATGATATTTTTTCTTCGATTATTTTTCCAAGTCTTCCTGCATCTGGTTCGAGTGCCTTCATTACCTTCGGCCTGACGGTTGCCATCTGCGGACGATGTTTTTTACATAGAATCGTCGCCATAATATTACCACCGAATGCAGGACGGCTAGCCTCGAGCAAGCGGTTATCTGTATCAACATCGAGCATCGTCGTATCCGCTGTCAGTCCGGTATTTAAATCAGTCGCAACAGCACTTGCCAAGTCTTTTCCATTAGGTGTTGCCCCGTATAGAATGATTTCTGGTTTGTATTTTTCAGCGATCTCGATAACGCCCTTCATATATGATTCTGTCCGATATGTTTTTAATACTGGATGGTCAATGCAATAGATTTCATCTGCACCGTATGCTATCACTTGGTTAGCGAGTGTTTTTATCCCATCTCCAAGTATGAATCCAGCTAATGGAACCTGTAATTTATCAGCAAGCTTTCTGCCTGCTCCTAATAACTCTAATGAAACTCCTTCGATTTTACCGTCATTTTGTTCAATGAACACCCAGACTCCACGGTATTCTTCAAGATTCATGTATACCCCTCCCTGCGGATAAAGATAAGATTAGGCTTACTTTATTTCGCTGACTTTATTGTGAACAAGTCCTTTTTCTCCATTAACATTTCCATTAGCTGATTCACTTGCTCATCAGCAGAACCCTCGAGTTTTTTTCCACCCTCTGGCCGTGGAGGTGTAAACATTTTTCCAACAATCGTCGGTGAACCTTTTAATCCTAGCTGTGTACGCTCGACATTTTCTAAATCATTAACTGACCAAATGATAGGTTCATACCGTGCTGCCTTTATCATATTGGTCATCGGTGAATATTCAATATCATTAATTTCTTTTTCCACTGTCAACAAGCATGGTAGCTCTGCTTGGATAAGCTCATACCCGTTTGTTAATTTCCGTTTGATTAACACGGTTTTTTCTTTCTCATTCACTTCTGCTACTTCGATTACACTTGTAACAGGCGGAATATCCATTCTTCTTGCGATTCCAGGTCCAACCTGCCCTGTATCTCCATCAATGGCATGCTTTCCGCATATGACCATATCTACTGGGAGTTCCTTATTAATTCTTTCTAAAGCCTTTGATAGGGCATAGCTTGTAGCAAGTGTATCCGCACCGGCAAAGGCACGGTCCGATATTAAATACCCCCTATCTGCGCCGATCTCAATGCTCTTTTTTATTACCGCAGTTGCTTGTGGCGGTCCCATTGACAATACCGAAATTGTCCCACCGGTTTTTTCTTTGATTTTTACAGCTTCCTGGACTGCATGACCATCATAGGGATTTAAAATTGCAGGAGCACTTCTTCGGTCGAGTGTGTTTGTTTTGGGATTAATTTTAATGATTTTGGTATCAGGTACTTGTTTGACACATACGACAATGTGCATGTAGGTTTTTTCCTCCTCCATATAAAACTGATTATTGAAAGCGTTTTAACTTTTAGGTATAAAAATGCTTATCAATACGATATATGTATCGCAATATAAGCATATTACCAACCAAGAATACTTTTTGATGTGCTCTTTTTATAGAAGATTGAATGTCGTGGTGTAATTTGTGGTTTTCATGTGTCTAATTATAACTATATGAAATATTTTGATATAAACAATGATAAAAATCACAGTATTGTCTAAATTTGTAGAAAACGTTTGATTGTAGAAATGGATCTAATAGAATTGAGGTAATCATGGGAGTTTATGCTACTGAGGCCTTCCGGTATTTTTTCTGCTTTATAATCTATCATTAAAAGGAAGGCCATTATTTTGGTACTTTGGACCGAGGCATATATTTAAGCTTTTTTAATAGATTCTTTCATAATTCAAGGAATGCCTTAGGCCAAACCATAATCATTTGTTTAAAAGCAAATTTTACTTCTTCATTTTCCCTTGGAGAATGCTTAAAAAGCCTTTGGTATTCATTAATTAATTCATCAAGTTCTTGACTGTATTGAATGGTTTTTTCATTAGTAAAGCCAAGTTGATTTGCACAGCTGATCATTAATTCTCTTTTTTCTTTTATTTCCTCCAGCACCTCAGTACGATAATGATTACTATATTTATACAATTTTATTCCCCTACACTTTCCCTTTAAATCATTAAAAATAGACTACTTGAAGAATTATGACAAGAATTTAGAATAAAGTAAATACCTTCGCAAAAGTAGACAAAACATTCTATTTATTGCGTATTTCGACATTGTTTTTATTATTCCTTCATGTTTTTCCGACAATGTTTTATTGATGACAGAGATTACCTCTTATCTTGATTTCATTTCATCAGGGGAATATTTTAAGTACTAGTGATGAGTTAATTCATTTATAGTTGAAATTCTAGTCACAAATGATATAACTTTTATAAAAGCTTGTAAAGAAAAATCTGAAATTAAAAAGGGGGAAGTTAGGTGAAACTAAAAATCGCATGTCTACAAATGGATATTGCCTTTGGTGACCCAATTAAAAATTACGAAAATGCTACTAAACTACTTAAGAAAGCAATGGAGCAAAAACCCGATATCGTAGTCCTTCCTGAACTATGGACAACCGGTTACGACTTGACACGGTTAGAAAAAATTTCAGATAAAAACGCAATCGAAACAATAAAATTTCTTAAATCCGCTGCAAAGAACTTTCATGTACATTTCGTTGGCGGATCTGTAGCCAATCAGGATGAAACAGGTGTAAAAAATACCCTTCTAGTTATAAGCAAAGATGGTAAACTTGTGCACCAATACAATAAGTTGCACCTTTTTAGACTTATGGATGAGCATTTATATCTTGAAGCCGGCAATGAAAAAGGTCTATTTGAATTAGAAAATCATCAGTTTGCCGGAGTAATTTGTTATGATATTCGTTTTCCAGAATGGATTCGTTCACACACAGCTGAGGGTGCTGAAGCATTGTTTGTGGTGGCAGAATGGCCTGCTCCTCGACTTCCTCACTGGAAAGCGCTGTTAATCGCTAGAGCGATTGAAAATCAATGCTATGTGATCGCATGTAATCGGTCCGGCTCAGACCCAAATAATCAATTTGCCGGCCATTCATTGATCATTGATCCTTGGGGGGAAGTGCTAGCTGAGGCTGATGAACATGAAGGGATTCTCTCTACAGAAATTGATTTGGATCGCGTCAAAGATATTCGCAAGAACATTCCAGTTTTCGATGATCGAAAACCAGGGTTTTATAATTAAATTTCTAGAATAGGTCTCCTGTGAGGATGTCCCAAACAAAGGATCAGACCCTTAGGACATCCTTTTATTGTGGTTATTTCATTCTTTGCTTTAGGTCAAGCGGTAAAAAAATATGAAAAATCGAACCTTTTCCAAGCTCACTTTCAATTTGAATCAATCCTTGATGTTCTTCAATGATTTTATAGCTTACCATTAAGCCAAGGCCGGTTCCACGTTCTTTAGTTGTATAAAACGGTTCTCCCAGTTTCTTAACCCTGTCCTTTGAAATCCCTTCACCTTCATCTTGAATGGAAATATGCACTTGATTACTCTCCATTCTTTTCGTCGTTATCGTGATATTTCCACCATTCGGCATCACTTCAATAGCGTTTTTTATTATATTAATAAAGACCTTTTTTAATTGATTAGGTTCACAATAAATAGATGGTAAGGAGCTATCATAATGAATCTTAAATTGGACATTATAAAGGACAGCTTGGGCATTTAAAAGGTCAACCGTTTCTTTCATAATCTGATTAATGTCCATTTCTTGAAAACGAATAACTTGAGGCTTTGCAAGAATTAAAAACTCGTTTATGATCGAATCGATTCTTGCCAATTCAGATGTTATTACTTGATAGTACAAGGCATGTTCAGCTTTGATACTGTTTTCAAGCAATTGAATAAAACCCTTCAGTGACGTCATCGGATTGCGAATCTCATGGGCAATTCCTGCCGCCAGTTCACCAATTACATTTAAGCGATCTGACTTCCTCAGCTGTTCCTGCATTTCTATTTTTTCAGAGATATCCTCAATTATAGTGAAATTCAAGCCTTCAACAATTTCACGTTTCGAAGAAAATTCAAACTGTCTTTTTTCTCCAGTATTTGTTTCAAATGAAACTGTTGTAGTGTGGTTCCCAAATTGAAGAACTTGAGAAATGTGGTGAAGTATTTTACTTTTGTTCTCCTTTTGGTTCCCTATCACCTCAAATAATAATTGGCCCTTTAGTTTCTCCTTTGAAAGACCAAACATTTTTTCTCCTGTGCTATTAATATCAACAATTCGCAATTGATCATTCCATAGGGCCAGACAGTTTATAGAATCTTCAAAAATCCTTCTGAATTTTTGTTCACTCACATGTAAGTCTTTCTCCATTTGATATCGTTCACTATTATCACGGAATATAGTGATAACATATCCAGCAAGAGAATTTATTTTTGCAGAAAATTCAAGATGTTTTTCTTCTCCATTTTTAAGACGAATCACAATGTGTCTTTTCTCTGTTCCTATATGGTTAACTTCGTCAAGGATTTGTTGAAGTTGAATTTCTTCAAGTGTTTTACCGAGGATATGGACTCTCTCTTCCTTCATAATGGAGCAAAACGCGGTGTTTGCTTCAATGATTCTCCCATCCTTATTGTATATAATCATGGCATCCATTGCATGCTGAAAAACATCTATTAGCAATGACTCTTTTATATCCTTGTCCAAATTGCTTTGTCCTTCATTTAATTCAATGGAACCATTATGGATAGGTATCTCCTCATCCTGATTGATTTGCCTTTTCACAAATAGCCACCCCACGAACCCCTATTATCAAACACTATATTAAGTCTATATTCTACATAATTTAAGAATATTCCTTTTAATTAATAAAACTATCTGTCGAATTTTAAAAAAAATGCAGAAAAAAGGCAAAGCTAAGTGCTTTGCCTTTTAATACTTTCATAATTTATTTCATAGGATTTCGAAAATGATCTAACGCCAATACCCGGTACCTAAAAATAATATAGGTTCGCTTGCATTTTTTAATCAATGAGATTATAACATTGGGTTTTCATGCTTAGCTTTAAGCCGTTGCCATCTTTTTTCAACTTCCGTTTCAAATTCTTCTAAAAGTGGCTTGTTATCTTCTTTTAAAAGATGTTTTGCTTTACCCATGTATTTAAGCCAATCAGAAACTGGAACGCGCTTGTTTTTATCTTCCGGATTGTAGGTAATAGTGGTTATACCTTGTTCCACTTCATAAAGCGGGAAGAAGCAGGAATTTACAGCTTCCTCGACAATTTTTGTTCCGTACCGATCATCAGATTTCCAGTTTAACGGGCAAGAAATTAAAAGTTTTCCGTAAACAGTTCCGACATTTTGCGCATACCACTGTGCTTTTGCACCTTTTTTAATTAAGTCCTGCGGGAAAGCTTCAGAACCAGTAAACACATATGGAATATTCGTTGCCGCCATTATTTGTGCTGTATCCTTATGGTGGAAGGTTTTCCCTCTTTGTACTTTACCTACCCCGGAAGTGCTTGTCATATGTCCAATAGGCGTAGAATAGGACATTTGAGAGCCTGTATTCATATAGCCCTCATTATCATATTCAAGCATAATTAATTTATGACCGCGAAGTGCTGTTCCGATGGCAGATCCCATGCCGATATCCATCCCGCCATCGCCAGTAACCATGACAAACGTGGCATCGTCTGAAATTTGAATTTCACCTCGGCGTTTTAATTCCATAAATGCTTCAACCGTACCAGACAGTGTTGCAGCACCATTTTGGAATAAGTTGTGCATCATTGTCTGTTTATGAGAGCTGTGAGGATAGGCAGTTGTTGTCACATAAGCACAGCCTGTTTGGAAGAGCGTAACAATATCGCCTTCTATCCCTTTAAAAAATAATTCAAGACCAGCAAAAATACCACATCCTGGGCATGCCCCATGACCAGAAGCAATACGTTTTGGCTTACCCGTTAAGGCACGTAGCGGTGGAATTTTCACTTTTAGCTTATTGGTTTCCTCATCCATTTTCACTTCAATTAAACCAGATTTATAATCCTCACCATGCTGTGGCTCAATGACAGGCTTAAGAATTTTTTCAGGGTTACCAGGAATATGTCCATAATAGTCAAATGACTTTTCTGCATAGCCTTTTTCCATGGCATCAATCGCCATTTTGAAGAAGTTTTCAGCATCGCTAGCATAAAAATCTTTGCCACCAACACCGAATACTCGACTTAAAACAATGGTTCGATTATCAAAGTCTTCTTGTAAGGCGGATTTAACTTCGTGTGTTAAGTTAGGACCATGTGCACCATAGGAATCTGCGCGCTCACCAACTAATAATGACTTCACATTATTAAGTGCTTCGCGAATTTCCTTAGCAGGGAATGGACGTAGAATATTAGGACTGATTACACCGGCCTTAATTCCCTTTGCACGCAACTGGTCCACTACATCCTTAGCTGATTCAGCAGCAGAGTTTAGCAGGAATAAGGCAACTTCTGCATCCTCCATCTTATATAAGTCTAGAACAGGATATTCCCGGCCTGATAATTTTGCATATTCAGCAGCAACTTCTTTATATACCTCACCAGCATTGTATATTGCTTCTGACTGCTGGAAGTGGTTATTGAGAAGATCATTACCATTCATATGTGCACCGATGGTTACCGGTTTTTGCGGATCTCTAATAAAATTGTAGTCTGTAGGGCATTCACCAACAAATTTTTGAACATCTTTGCGATCTTTAAAGTACTCAACACGACGTTTTTGGTGAGATGTCCAGAATCCATCATAGGCAACGATTACAGGAAGACGAACTTTAGAGTGCTCCGCAATTTTAAGTGCCATAATATTCATATCATAAACCGCTTGAGGTGTTTTTGCTGTCAGAATAACCCACCCAGTATTTAGCCCATAGTAAAGGTCGGAATGATCTCCCCTGATATCAAGCGGCCCACTAACGGCCCGTGTAACAAGGTTCAAGACCATCGGAAAACGAGTTCCTGCTTGTACAGGAAGCTGTTCAATCATATATAAAAACCCGTTTGCACTCGTTGCATTAAATACTCGCGCACCAGTAGCTGCTGCACCATAGCAAATCCCTGCAGAACCATGCTCACCATCCGCTGGTATCAGCTTTATATCATGTTCGCCCCTTGATTTCATCATGTCCAGGTATTGGGCTACCTCAGTAGACGGTGTAATAGGGAAATACCCCATGATATGGTAATTGATTTGTGCTGCAGCCATTGCAGCCATTTCATTACCTGATTCAAAAGTTGACACCTGTTCAGCTACACCTTGTGATGTTAATTTTTCTTCTAAAATCGCCATTAGTAACTACCCCCTGTTACGTAAGGAAAATTTTGTTTCACACGATGCTCATCGGCATAGCCGATCATTTCCCGCATGTCTCCTAAAGCACTAGTTGGACACGCTTCCACACATTTAAGGCAGCCTTTACAGTACTGGTAATCGATTCCTTTAAGGAACATTTGTTTTCTGCCCTTCTTGTCTTCTCCTTCATCCCAAACAAAACAGAAATCCGGACAAACATTATCACATGCTGCACAATTAATACATTTTTCTTGTTGGAATTCTGGAAGGAATCCTTGCCGTGATCCGCTTAAATCCTTTAAAATACTATTTGCCTGTGTGGTAATAACTCCACCTAGTTCTTGTGTCATGTAACCTAGTTGTGGAAGTGGAATCGAGAAGGATTTTCCCTCTGCTCCTTCTGGAACGGAATAGGTTTTAAATTGAACCGCATTATATCCACGGTCAAACGTCCGTATATTTGGTTCAACCAGTTGAGGATATTTCTTCGAAAATGTTTTTCGAATAACGTCTCTCATCGATTCAGGGTCAAGAAAATCACAAATTCGGTATAATGCACCGAGCATCGCAGTGTTTACTTTTGTTTTTTCCTCTACCGCGATCCCTAAAGCATCAACAATTGCAAGGGTACCATATTCTAATTGTAAATCCTTCTTAACGTCGTCAAATTCTCTAGTGGTATTAACTAATACGATGCCATCAGCTTTTAGGCCACTGACAACATTAACAGTTTTATATAACGCTTCATGAAAAACACCAACCACATGCGGTTGTTCAATGGGACTATGATCTCTAATTTCTACTTCCGGTTCACAAAAGCGAATAAAGCTTTTTACTGGGGATCCTTTTTTCTCCGAACCATATGATGAAAAATTGGAGCCTTTAAGCCCTAAGCTTAATACACCAGCTTCAGCTAGCATTTTCCCTGCCAAATTTGCTCCTAGTCCGCCAATTGACTCTAAACGGATTTCAAAGAATCCTAATTCATTTGTTTTAGGTAAAATAGACATATTTCTCCCTCCCAAATTTAAAAGCATAAGCACTTTTCTTTTAGGTGCTTGTAATAGATCGTTCTCAAATTTCAAAAAACAAACAGATGAACTCCCCCGTCATTATTTTAGGACTAAAACTTTTATTAATCTGTGACAAATGTTATACATCTAAGAAAAAAATTTATAACACATTTTTATTACAAGAAAAAATCGTTTATTTATATGACTTTTTAAGGGTTTTTTAATTATATAACAGGCCAAGGTTTGTATTATAACAGAAATAAAAAGGTCTGCTAATTTTTTCATAGCAGACCATTTTAATCAAAGAAAAAATATGATGAGTAATCAATTATTACCACTTATAGTATTTTCATATTTATTAGGCTATAATTAAATATTGTTTTATTTAGTTAAAGGAGATCTATCATGAAGGTAATTTGTTCAACTCTTAATGCCAAATACATTCATACAAATTTGGCTATACGTTATCTAAAGGCTTACGCAGCTCCAGAATTTAATATACAGATTAAAGAATATACGATTAAGGATCCGGTTCTGAACATTGTTACCGATCTTTATCAACAAAAACCATCTGTGATAGGATTTAGCTGCTACATCTGGAATATTGAAGAAACAATTAAGGTCATAAAAATGCTGAAAAAAATTGACCCCTCTATATTCATTGTTTTAGGTGGGCCAGAGGTTACGTATGATACGGCCGAATGGATGGAAAAAATACCTGAAGTTGATTTCATCATTATCGGGGAAGGTGAAAAAACCTTTAAACAGCTGCTAAATGAAATTGAATCGACAGGACAGTTTCGAAATGTTCCTGGTATTGCTTATCGAAATGATGACAAAATCGTCATCACTCCACAAATGAATAAGCTCGACCTTAAGGACCTTCCGTCACCTTACCGGTTTCCTGAGGACGTTCCACATTTAGGTAAGAGGGTCACCTATATTGAAACAAGTCGTGGCTGCCCATTTAGCTGCCAGTTTTGCCTATCTTCGATTGAGGTTGGGGTTCGTTATTTTGACAGAGAAAAAATAAAAGAAGATATTCGCTACTTAATGGAGCATGGTGCCAAAACCATCAAATTTGTGGACCGAACGTTCAATATAAGTAGAAGCTACGCAATGGACATGTTCCGCTTCTTGATTGATGAACATAAACCAGGGGTTGTCTTTCAGTTTGAAATAACAGCTGATATCATGCGTCCTGAAGTCATTGATTTCCTTAATAAAGAGGCACCAAAAGGACTTTTCCGGTTTGAAATCGGTGTCCAATCAACAAATGACTATACAAATGAACTTGTTCAACGGAAGCAAAATTTCTCTAAGCTGACGAGGACAGTTACAATGGTCAAAGAAGGCGGAAAGATTGACCAGCATCTCGACTTAATTGCCGGACTGCCTGAAGAGGATTACGCATCTTTTCGTAAAACCTTTAATGACGTTTTTGAATTAAGACCGGAAGAGCTACAATTAGGATTCTTGAAAATGCTCCGCGGTACAGGTGTCAGGCACCATGCTGCAGATCACCAATATATATTCATGGAGCACACACCATACGAAATTCTAGGTAATAACGTGTTATCTTTTGATGATATTGCCAGAATTAAGCAAGTTGAAGATGTGCTGGAGAAATATTGGAATGATCACCGCATGGACATGACTGTTGAGTATTTGGTAACGAATGTTTTTCCTTCTCCATTTGATTTCTTTCAGCAATTCGGTTCTTACTGGGATGAGCAGGGGTGGTCAAGAATTGGGCATCAGCTTGAGGACCTATTCCGTAGATTGTATTCCTTTCTTGAGAAGGTAGCTGAAAATCATCTTGAAACAATCGTTGGTTTAATGAAATATGACTATTTAAAAAATCACAAATACAAGCCAAGAAAGCCATGGTGGGAAGTAAGTTTCAATAAAGCAAATCGTACACAAATCTATAAACGAATCTCGGAACATCCTTCTTTACTTGGACAATCTTTCATCGAGCTAAATCTTGATGAAAAGGATTTGTATAAACATACCATGCTTGAAGAGTTAACCTTTGATTTAACAGCATATTTAGCAACAGGTCAAATAATAAAACAACCAACTTGTTTACTAGCTTTTTTTGATCCAACCAATGAACGGACGCTTATTTATTCTTTTCCTGAGATATAAATGACTAAATGATGTCCAAAAAGGTAGAGGGTGTCCCAAAAGTATAACTTTTAGGGGCACCCCCTTTTTATTAATGGTCTGTTAAACTTGTCTGTTGATTTCTGCTTAAGAAGCGAGCATCCGCGGGCGGTACTGGGAGCCTCCTCGGCGCTACCCATGCCTGCGGGGTCTCCCTGCCCCGTACTCCCGCAGGAGCTCCACAACATTGCGGAAAAATCATCTTGAACTTTGTACATATTGTGGTGCCTGTCACCTTTTGAGACAGCCTCAATTCTTTGTTTTAGGACATCCTTATTTTTCTTTTTTATTGGCTGCTTTCTTATTTTTTTCTTTTAATGGAAAATCATAAAGCTTTACCCCGTTCACGTTACCGAGTTCAACACTGAATTCCTCGCTTGGAATGCGAGGTGGAATTTTACGTCTTTCTTTCATTAACTTCGCCCTTTTTTCCCAAGTTTTGAATTGCGATTAGCTCCCCTAATTGAATTATCATTGTCAGCAAATTCTGCTGAAAACTCACTTTCCTGGTTGTTTTTATGAGGTGTCTTCGAATATTTTTCCACAGCATCAAATTCAGCTTTACGCTTTGCCATTTTAATTATCCTCCCTTTTAAATAAGCTTACAATTTTATTTTTGGCTGTGTTAAATTTGCTTGTTGATTTGCGCTTCAGGCGCTTCGCTTTCTGCGGGCGTTTCGGGGAGCCTCCTCGGCGCTTAAGCGCCTGTGGGGTCTCCCCTGCCACGTACTCCCGCAGGAGTCTCGCGCCTTCCGCTCCAATCAACATAGTGTTAAAAATCAACAATGACCTTTAACACAGCCTTATTTTTAAACAAATTAAGGTTATTCATGCGTTTCCTTATTTTTCATAAATAAATTTACATTATTAGAAGAAAATAAGGAAAAACAGGAGTGACATGTAAATGGATAAAAATCAACAACCTCAAGAAAATATGAGTATTGATCAAACTCTTCCACACCAGATTAACTCACCTGACTTTAAGGATACCGGAATGAAAATAGAACCTCCGTTTGTAAATAAACATGGCGTGATAATAGGTGATAGCATCTATGGATCTGATAATTCTCCTTTAGAAAACTGGTCTAGTGATACTGACCCTGCTATCATGTCTGGTGATGAGTGGGTGCACCCCACAAATGATATTGGCTGGAATACGGAGGAAAACCGTGAACTAATTGAAAGCAAGCGGAAACCTCAAGGCGTTCCATTTATGCATCCCTCAAAGGATGTCAGTCATGGAAGTGATTGATCAATCTTCTTAGCAATATCCATACCCGATAAACATTACCACTAATGAAATACATGAACAAAATAAATAATAATTCTACAGGGATCAAAACATTCTCTGTTATCGATTTTAAGGAGTTGAAAATATGGCTAGGAGTAGCAATAAATTATTAGTTCCGGGTATTGAACAATATTTAGAGCAAGTAAAATATGAGATTGCCCAGGAATTTGGCGTACAATTGGGTTCTGATACAGTATCAAGGGCCAATGGGTCTGTCGGCGGAGAGATTACAAAAAGGCTTGTAAAACAGGCGCAAGCCCAAATGTCTGGAAGTCAAGACATGAATAAATAAATATAATGGCGAAAAAAGTCCGGCTTTTGCCGGACTTTTTACTTTTCATGATGTTAATCATCATGCTTAGGTTTATGATTTTGATTTTGATTAATTTCTTCTTGCTTTTTCTTTTGTCCGTAATTTTGTTTAGGATTTTCCTTAAATTCTTCCTGCTTTTTCATTTGTCCGTAATTTTGATTAGTTTGATCTTCATCCATTTTTTTTAACTGCCCCGGTGGAATAAAATTATCGTCACCATGTTTTTCATTGTTCTTCACACCGTTATTTACTGGTTCATCCGCTCTAGGTGTATTATTTTCCGATTGTTTCTTCACTTGTCCTGGAGGAAGTATTAACTCAGATGGTTGAGTAGGAGTAAGATTTTTATTCTCTAGTTCCTGCTTAGAATTGTCTTTTCTTTGTTCTGTTAAGTTAGACTCCATTTGGTTTTCATAATATTTACCGGTTGTAATCCCTAAATGGTGAGCCTTTTCCCTTTCCTCTTCCGTTCCTTTGTATAAGGTTACTTCCAACCTTTCTTCGTTTGCCTTTGCTTTAATCTCATTTAGATTTTCATTCAGTTTCGCTTCTACCTGTTGTTCAGATCCATTCGTGCGAACAGTCGAAATGATGATTGGTTGATTCGATTTTAAGTAACCCTCTTTTTTCATTTCGTTAAGTATGATTTTTGCTAATTGTGATACATCTTTATTCTTCCAGTTTGTTATAGCAGAAATTATTTTTTTTCCCTCTTTATTAAAACCATTTAATTCTACGACCTGCATTTTTTTATTAATGCCAAGCTCAATACTTGGATTTACATCAATTGACATATAGGCATATGCTTTATTGTCTTGATTCATAGGAATCATTGAACCAAGAAAGATGAATAATGCTGTCATAACACAAATGGCCCAAATCGTTTTTCTCTTTAATAGGTTCCTCATTATAATGGACCTTGAAGCGTTATCACTGCTAATCGGAAAAAAGGTAATTTCCTCACCAATTATGTATTGCCTTTTTTGATTCCGTGTCCGCAAAAATTCGCCTTCAGGGGTTAAAAGCGTCAAAAATGCATCGTCAATCTCCATTACAATTCCCTTTTTCATTCCTCCAGCACCCCCTTTATATACTCTTTCATATAGACATAATCACTAGATAAAATTAATGCTATTGCTATAATATATTTCCGGTTCCGCTCAATAGTTTTTCTGCTGACATTCACCTTCCTTTCTAATTGTTTTATCGGCAATCGCTTTTTTTCGAATAGAGATTCTTTAAGTTCTTCGTTCTCTACCAACATCTTTGCCGCTGTGATCGCATTTTTTCTCGCATCTTGATGCTTTGGAGAATTTTCGACTAAATCACTAAAGCTCAAATCAAACGTCTTTAATAATGTTTGAAAATGAAAGATTTCCTCTTTTCTTAACTGTTCATCCGTTTTTTTATGATATTCATCGAGGGAAAGTTCATTTACAATGACGGTTCCTGGTGATTCTTCTTCGTAGGAACTGGTTAGGTCTAAGCTGATGTGCTGGTTTTTCGATTGTTTGCGAATATAATCAATAACCCGCCTCTTTATTAACACCTCAGAAAAACTTAACAATGAACTTCCTCGTTCAGGTGAATATTTTTCAATTGCTTCATTAAACGCAATAAGACCAATGCTAAACTCATCGTCAGATTCATAAATATATCTTTTACATACAGAAGATACAGTTCTCGCAATAAATGGTTTGTAAGAATCGATAATTTCGTTAAGCAGAAACTTATCACCATTTTGAATTAATCTAACCGAATCTTCCAACGTTCTCTTTTTCTTGTGTTTCATAAACAATAAACTTAGCATTAGCCTCACCTCTCAACAAACCCAATTATACCATACGTATATTTGTTTGGGGTTTCGAGGGTAAAAACATTACCCAGAGAAAGATATCCAAAAAAGTATATCTTTTCTTAATTTATTGTTTAATTGTTTATTCACTACATAGTTACGCTTGTTGAGAAAATGTTTGTGGGGGTTTAAAAAAATTTTGTAAAGAAAAATTTATATATATTTAATAAAAGCAAAACAAAAAGAATCTGTCCCAAAGGTGACAGGCACCACTATATTTACAAAGTTCATGATAATTTTTCCGCTATGGTGATTGGAGCGGAAGGCGTTCGACTCCTCGAAAATACTATCGCATTTCCTTCGTGCGTGGGCGGATTCAAGGATGTAATTCAATGTCCTGCGGGAGTATGGGGCAGGGGAGACCCCGCAGGCGCAATAGCGCCGAGGAGGCTCCCCGTACCGCCACTAGAGCGGAAATCACCAGACAAAGTTTAACAGACCATTAATAAAAAGAGGGTGTTCCTAAAAGTTATACTTTTGGGACACCCTCCTCATCTAACAATATACCAAGCTCAAGCGACTGGCTCTCGAGTCGCATCTACTTAACTAATCATTCTGATCCATCGGATTATAAAGTTTTACTGATGGATTTTTTTCTTGGAACCATCTAAGCGCAAAATCATTTTCGAATAAAAAGACATAATGATCGTACCGATCTTTGACAAGAAGACTTCTTGAACTTGACAGGTTTTCATCAACCATATCGCCTTCAACCCATCTGGCAATTTTTGAACCCAATCTCTCCATCAAAACTTCGGCGTTATACTCATTTTTCATCCGATGTTCAAATACTTCGAACTGGAGCTGGCCAACAGCTCCTAATAAATATTCTTCCATTCTGACTGTTTTTAAAAGCTGAATGGCGCCTTCTTGAACAAGCTGCTGAATTCCTTTATAAAAGGATTTTTGTTTCATAACATTTTTTGCTGATACCCTGACAAATAGCTCAGGTGTAAATTGTGGTAATCTCTCATATTGGAATTGTTCTTTTCCTGTTGTCAGAGTGTCACCAATTTGATAGGTGCCTGTATCATAAAGACCAATAATATCCCCGCTCACCGCTTCTTCAACAGTATTCCGTTCTTCCGCCATAAAGGAGGTTGATTGGCTTAACTTTAACTGCTTACCTAAACGAGGCAAATTTACAGTCATTCCGCGTTCGAATTTTCCAGAACAAATTCTGATAAAGGCAATCCGATCGCGGTGGGCAGGATTCATGTTTGCCTGTATTTTAAAGACAAACCCTGAAAAATTCTCAGATAATGGGTCAATTTCACCATTAGACGATTGGCGAGGTTTGGGCGGTGGAGCAAATTGCAAGTACGATTCAAGGAAGGTTTGAACCCCAAAATTTGTTAAGGCACTGCCAAAGAATACTGGTGTTAAATTACCTTGTGCGACTCTTTCCGCAGAAAACTCATTACCTGCTTCATTTAAGAGCATAATTTCCTCTAAAGTTTGCTCGTAAAGTCCTGAAGTCTTGATAGGATGGTCTCCAACAATTTCACCATCTTCATTTAATGGAATAAAACGATTCTCTTCTGAAACACGGAATTGTTC
The DNA here is from genome assembly GCF_001048695.1 of Neobacillus massiliamazoniensis. Classification (GTDB taxonomy): domain Bacteria; phylum Bacillota; class Bacilli; order Bacillales; family Cytobacillaceae; genus Neobacillus; species Neobacillus massiliamazoniensis. The sequence goes on from NZ_CVRB01000001.1 coordinate 581,846, forward strand.
TACCCGATTATGAAAGCGGTCGTAAATGCCTAAAAATTCTTTTCCCATCCCAATTGGCCAATTCATTGGGTATGATTCAATACCAAGAACCTCTTCCAATTCTGCAAGAAGCTCTAGTGGTGATTTACCTTGACGATCGAGCTTATTCATAAAAGTAAAAATCGGTATACCCCTCATCCGGCATACTTTAAAAAGCTTAAGGGTTTGTTCTTCAATCCCTTTTGCTGAGTCGATAATCATTACCGCACTGTCGACGGCCATCAGAGTCCGATACGTATCTTCACTAAAGTCCTGGTGTCCAGGAGTATCCAAAATATTGACACGAAAGCCATCATAGTCAAATTGCATGACACTGGAGGTAACGGAAATTCCCCGTTGCTTCTCAATTTCCATCCAGTCACTTGTCGCATATTTCCCTGTTTTTTTTGCTTTTACTGTCCCAGCGTCTCGAATCGCTCCTCCAAACAATAATAATTTTTCGGTCAGTGTTGTCTTACCGGCATCCGGGTGGGAAATAATCGCAAAAGTCCGACGCGTTAATACTTCTTGTTTAAAATTGTTACCCATTTTGTCTTCCTCTCTTTTGACAATTATTAATTTTGTCCATAACTTTTATCTTATCTTTCTAACGGTAACTTTGCAATCTTTCATTTTTTCTTTACCAACAATTCTTCTTCAGGAAGCGGCTTTGAAAATCAAAAACTGTAAGTATTAGGTAAATTCCCACCGATTCCCATCTCCATTTTTATAAAATCCTTTTATAATAGAATATGACTCTGTTGAAGGAGATGAAAATCATTGAATCAAAGTAAAAAAATTGTTTCAAAATTATTACCGCTGGTCGTAGCGTTCATTATAGTAATATCAGGATCAATTTGGATAATGGAAACAACAAATAAAGAAACAGCGATTCCATTTTCGTCGATAGAAGAAATCATTCAAAATCAACACGGAAATCCGGTTTCGTTAACAGAGCAATCCGATGGTACGATTCATTTACAAGCAGGAAAAGATAAATATGTCGCTAATGTTCCACCGAATAGTCAAATGCTTAACAAGCTTGTTGAAAAATATAATATTCATTATTCCTATTCAACTAGCAGTGCTTATGGTAAATGGATTTTGGGCGGTGTCATAATTGTGCTTTTTGGGGTAGCATTCACCCTGCAAAAAACAAAGGGCGGATTTGGTCTCTCAAACTCCATGAAAGGCAGTGTAGCAAATGAACAGCCTCGCCCTTCCATTACCTTAAACGATGTTGGTGGGCTTTCTGAAGAAATGAAGGATGAAATTCTTCAAACATTATCAACGCTAAAAGAACCTGAACGGGCGATGAAAATGGGGGTTAAACCACCAAAGGGGATTTTATTTTATGGTCCTCCAGGTACGGGGAAAACCTTACTTGCTCAGGCAATTGCACGGGAATTAAATGCCGCCTTCTTCTCAGCGAGCGGTTCTGCTTTTAATGAACTTTTTGTTGGCGTCGGAGCAAGCCGGGTTCGATCATTATTCCAATCAGCACGAAAGCAGAAATCTGCCGTTATTTTTATCGACGAGGTCGATGCATTAGCAGGAAGAAGGAAACCTCATGGCGGTGAGGAAGCAGAAAAAACATTAACTGAGCTACTTGTCCAGCTTGATGGCGGTCATTCCAATGACGGCATCCTCTTTATTGCCGCAACAAATAGGAAAGATATGCTGGACGAAGCATTCATTCGTCCAGGACGAATTGATTTCTCATTCCATGTCCCGCTTCCAGATACAAAGGGAAGAAGAGAGATTATCGATATTCATATTAAAGGCAAAGTTTTAGCGGATGAAGTGTATGCTTCATTAGATACGCTTGCTGATAGTACATCTGGATTTTCAGGTGCAGAGCTCCAGTCTCTCTTTGAAACAGCAAGCAGGAGGGCTGTCAGAATGGGCCGAGGGCTCATTCAAAAGGACGACCTTGATTATGCTCTTGACCGAACCATTTTAGGAAGTACCTCGCGTACATTAAAGGACAAAGAAACAAAAAGAAGAGTTGCAATACATGAAGCCGGACATGCCCTGATTGCCTCATTGACAAAGCCTGGTTCGGTTCGAAAGGCAACCATTATCCCTCGTGGAGAGGCTCTTGGCTATGTCGCACCAATCCCAAAAGAGCTACATTTATCGACAACAAGTGACTTGTTGGACCGCGTTTCCATGGTTCTTGCAGGGGGAGTTGCCGAAAGATTGATGCTTGGTGAACATAGTATTGGTGTAAGCGGTGATGTTCAGCAGGCAAAGCATATCATTGAGCAAATGGTTGATATTGGAATGCTGCAGGATGGTTTCACTCTAACCTTCAACAAACAAGATAAAGAGGCTAAAATGCAGGAACTTTTTTCAAATGCCATTGAAAAAACGGAAAGCTTGATCAGTAAACATCACTCTCAGTATCTACAATTAGTCGACCTTTTATTAAAGAAAGAAACAATTGAAGGCCAGGAAGTAGAGGATCTTGTTTGGGGAACACCAATGGGGGTTCATTAAACCTTGAAAGGCAAGGACTTTCCTTGCCTTTCCTATTTTATAAGAATTTAGATCATTGGAATTCACTAAACGGGATCTTCCGCTTTTCTTACGGAGCAATTTTAATAAAAACAAGCGGCACCTACAATAATCAGCAGGATAAATAAAACCACGATTAAAACAAAACTGCCACAACCACCGAAACCACAGCCTCCGTATCCACAGCCTCCAAAGCCGTAACCACCATATCCGAACATTCTATTCCCTCCTGTTTACTTTATATGATTTCTTAAATACACCAAGCAGCTCCAACGATAATTAATAAAATGAATAATACGACGATTAGAGCAAATCCAGCCCCAAAGCCTCCAGCTACACCAGTCATTCTTAATTACCTCCTTTGCTAAATTCTATATATCCTATTCACCCAGATAAAAATGTGCAATAGACACATATCCAAATCCATTGCTTTTGAAAAAAAGAATAAGCCTATCTTTTTAAGATAAGCCCAAAACTTGCTGTATGATTTTGTTTCATAAACCTATTCTCTATTTTTTCTTACTTCTATTTAATAATCCCCATCCGGATTGCTTTTACAGCCACCTCCGTCGGTTTTGGGCGTTGAGTCTTTTCATAATATTTGAAATATAATCTCTTACGGTATATTTACTTAAATATAGCTTTAGTGCCGCTTCCGCTGTCGAAGCACCGTCAGCTAAAAGCTTAATAATTTCAATTTCTCTTGGCGATAGGGAAAGCGAACTATCCTCAGTTACCTCATATTTTTTTATGGCTGCCTCAATAAATTTGGATAATAGTTCGCCTGAGCTTTGACCGAATTTCATTAGTGCCGGATATAGGCTTGTATCTAAGGTACAATAATTATTTGGACCTTTATCTAAAACAACACCGCCAATAATTTTTCCTTCCGCTGGAACATAAATGGGGACGATTACTAATGAGGTAAGTTCAAACCATGGGCAAATGAAGTCACTTCTAGATCATTTAATAGCTCAATAGAAAAGGAGGAGGTGACTAACCTCACCCCATTAGAGCGAAGCGCTGCCAAACGCACAAAAGATCGTCTCGTTAAATCAGACGATCTTTTCTTTATTATTGTAATTCAGTAGAAGTAATACTTTGTAAATCCATAAGAATCAATAATCCAAAGCTATTCGTAATAGACTTACCTACTTTTGCATTAACTTCATTTTCCAGAGCTTTAATTTGGTTGCGTTGCTCATTTTTATTTTTGGCTTTTTGAATTGCTTCTACTTTTGCAAGCAAGCTCTGCGCTGTGCCTTTTGATGTAATAAAGTCTTTGTTGTATCCAACAGATATAAGCTCATCTAAATGCTGAATGTCAATTAAGGTTTCAAATGTAAACGTTTGTTGTTCTTTGTTTCCAAGCTTATCTTCTGCTGTTACTACTAAAGTATGCTTTCCAGGTAATAAAGTAATTGGAGAAACTTTGTCCAACCCTTCGATAGAAAGCCCGTCTAGCTTATACGTTACAGATTTTAAACTACTTACATAAGATTCTATCTTTACAGATGCTGGAATTATTTCATCTGTTTGATAGAAGGATAAAGGACCACTAATTGTAATTTGTATAGCTTGTTTTACAATCCATAATTGAATCGATTGGACTACTTCCACATTACCAGCATTATCAATGGAACGATATTCAACCACATTTTTGCCTTCTGTTGAGATTGTCACATTACCATTTACTGTATTCCACTCTCCACCATTTAGGCGATATTCTGTTTTGGCTACTCCGGAACCTTTACCGTCATTCGCTGTGAATGTCAGTGTTGCAACTTTTACATTGTAGTTATTTTCACCGGATACACCGTCAACATGAGCAGTTGTTTGTGGAGCATGTTTATCAATCCACACTAGAATATTTTGTACTTCTTCTACATTACCTGCTTTATCTGTAGAACGATAGTCAATCACGTTTTTACCTTCTGTAGAGATTGTCACATTTCCATCTACTGTCGTCCACTCTCCACCGTTAAAACGGTATTCTGTTTTGGCAACTCCTGAACCTTCACCGTCATTCGCCGTGAAAGTAAGGGTTACATCTTTTGTATTATAGTTATTTTCTCCAGATTCACCATCTATGTTCAGAGAAGTTAACGGAGCTTGTTTATCAATCCAAACTTGGATTGTTTTGGTTTCTTCAATATTCCCTGCTTTATCGATAGAACGGTATTCAATTGAATTTTGGCCTTCTGTAGAAACAGTCACATTTCCATCTACTGTCGTCCACTCTCCACCGTTTAGCCGATATTCTGTTTTGGCTACTCCGGAACCTTCACCGTCATTTGCTGTGAAAGTAAGGGTTACATCTTTTGCATTATAGTTATTTTCTCCATAGACCCCATCTACTGTAACAGAAGATATAGGTGCAGACACATCAGCTGCTTCAGCAGGTTCGAAATGATTCATCGATAACGGTTTCAACTGATAAGTACCTTTAAAGATAGATGAAATTCCAGTAATGTGTACTTTACTACCTTCATGATACTGTTGTTTAAATGCATCCAAGGTGATCCCGGTTCTTGCATCAACACGGACATGAGTTGTCCCATTTTGTCCTGCAGCATCAAATTCAAAAGATCCAGTTGGGTTTACTGATGTAATGTTTTGAATAGTAACATTCTCTAATTTAATTATACGACCTTGATTTTCATCGTTTATAGCAGTTTGTATTTGGGATCCTGGTATATCCGCGGTTCCCTTTTTCTCTACTACTACTGGATTGGTAAGCTCAACTTCACTATTATACGTTGTTTTAGTCGCTGTTATAGAAATATTATCCCCTACGTGATATCCCACTGCACTTTGGAATACATAAATACCTGCTGTTCCATCTTGAAGATAAAATCCTTGACCACCAAAAGCTCCCGGCTCAGAAGTAATAACACCCTCTACTGTAACAAGTGTCTCATCTTGAGCTTGACGTGCGTTTTGGATTGAGACTATCCCAGGAACCGGCGGCTTGTCACCTGGTAATGGTTCAGCTGGAACATTCGCTATATTCACACTCTCTGTAATGATATTATTTGTACCTTGTTTTAAACGTAAACTGGCTGCACCTTGTTTACCAGGTTTAATTTGGACTGTTAGATCTTTAGATGCGTGACCTGTAACATCTGCTGTAACATTAATATCAGGGCTATAGCCATAATCAGACCATGTGCCGTTATCGTTTTTAAATCTAGCAATTTGCTCTCCGCCAGCAAGGTATATACCTGCTTTTAAGGCAGTAACAGTTTGTCCAGGTTGAAGCTGGTCAACAGTTACTCGAATCTGGAACTCCTGTTGGCTCGGCAATGTTGCTTGGTGAACAAATTTATACACTGCTTTTCCCGGGTCTGGATTTGTTATTGTAGAAGCTCCGTATGATCCTGGTTTGAAGGTTGTTGGATCATACCATTTATATCCTGCATCTGGCTTTGCCCATGGCTCTGGCTGTGGTTCAGTGGAAGCAGCTGGTTCCTCCATAGGCAACTGCTTTGTTGGCTCATCTAATTGCAAGCCTGGAACTTGATCTAAGCTCGTATAGCTTTCTTTCATTGCTAACCATTCAACTGTTTGTACTAAAAACGTGCTATCGTTTACTTCTTTATAACCATCATATGTGGTTTTCGCTTTTCCATTTTCTTCTCGTAAATATTTAGGAGTAGCATCTTCTACTGGTGAAGAGTCTCCAATAAAAGCCGCTTTACCTGCTCCAAGCTTAGATATCGCAGCAAACGGGCCTTCGGCACGACCTCCTCCATTATATACACCTTGGTCAACTGCAGATGCCCAAGATGGTACATTTGTAGGAATATATACGATACCTTTCGCTTTCTTTGGATCTAATACAGCAAGTGTAGATCCAGCATGCATTGCGACTGCTTTTACACCTTGTGTAATACCAAAAGATTGATCCACTGCAACAAGATCAGTTGCATTGGCATCGCCAAGTGCATTGTAACGGAAACGGATTCCAAAGTTTGTCCCTAACCAATCAGAGCTTTGTAAGCCTTGCATTGCAGGAGAGCTTGCTTCTTCAGTATTCATTCCTTTTGCAGGATTATCAAATGCACCTCTACGGTATCCATTAAAGACCTCTGAGGCATCCCAACGGTTTTTGTTACGGTCAGCATTGTAATGATCAGCAATAAAGAAAATACTTCCACCGTTATTCACGTATTGAAGCATGGCATCTTGTTCTGATTTCTTATAAGGAATATTAGCTTCCCCAATAATAAATACATCATAATTCTTAAGCTTGTCATATGTAACAGCTTGCTCACCAAATGTATAAGGTATTTGGCGCTCGAGTTGTTCTACAGTAAATCCATCAGTTCTTAAGCCGTTAGCGAAGTCTGAAAATCCACCGTCAATTACCCAGTCTGCCGCACCTGCTGTTTGACCATGTGTATTATCAAACAACACCTTTTTTCCTGTTCCATTCGGTAATGTCACTGCAGAAGCGCTTACATTAACAGAATCAGCACTTGAAGTGTTGCTTGCTGCTGCTACTAGAAGACTACTATTTGCATTAAACAACAATAAAAATGCAGTTAAAATAGTAGCAACATATTTTTTCCACAACTTACTATTCATCTCCATACTTACCCCCTATTTACTTTTTTGTATATTACAAACCAATTATAATGACAAATAAATACAATGTCTCCATATTTTTGTTAAGGAAATATTAAGATATTATTAATCTATTAAAATTTCTTTTTATTTTCATATGAATAAATGTCTAACTCTCATAGATTTTAAAAGAATGACTGGACGAAAAAAAAAAGCGAGGATTCTTAAAGAATCCTCGCTTTTTATTATTAATTAATGATCCTTACGACATGACCATTAAATACACCTTTCCAATAACCAGATGTTAAATTCGCAACAGCTACACCAGTACTATTTTGACATCCTATGAAATTACCGCCGCCTAAATAAATGCCGACATGCCCGTCTCTTTTATATGTATCAAAAAAGACTAGATCTCCAGGTCTCATATCACTCGGTGAAACCCTAGAACCGCTATTAACTAATGCATCCGTACTTGAACCAATATTATACCCCGCCTGCGCAAATGCCCAATGAACGAATCCGGAACAATCGAATCTTCCATTTGCAATATCAGATTGGGTTCTTCCGCCACCAAAAACATAGGTAGAATTTCCAATTAATTTATATCCTGCTGAAATCACATCATTTATTGAGCCGCTTACTTTTGGCACAGAAAGATTAATATTTCCAGAATTCGAATTGTTTGATTTCGCTTGAGGAGCTTGCGCTGCTTTGATTGCTTGAGCCGCAAGATCACGTTGTTGCTGTTGGAGTTGAGCTCTTTCAGCAATCTTATCTGTCTGTTTATTTTGTAGGTCTGCTTTTAAAGCATCATTTTGGGCTTTTTGTTGTAAAATTTGCTGTTGCATACCTTCAAGGTCGGTTTTCATGCTCTTAAGGCTCGCTAGCTCCTTACCAACCACTTCTTGTTTCTTCTCAACTTCTTGTTTATCTGCCATTTGTTGCTTGATGATATCCTGGTCTGCTTGCACCATTGTTGATACAGCCCCAACACGGTCAATAAAATCACCGAAGCTTGAAGATCCCATCAATACATCAAGATAACTTACCGTTCCGCCGCTTTCTTGAATGGATTGTGCTCGTTTTTTTAAAATATCATTACGTTTAGTAATCCGGTCCTGTATTGTTGAAATCTGTTGATTCAGCTGCGCTACCTGGGCCTCTGTATCAGTTATCTTCTTTTGCGTGTCTGCAATCACTTTTTCATTATCATTATATGCTTGGTCAGCTCTTGCAACTTCTGCGTTCAATTGATCAAGTTGGCTTTGATACTGAGAAATGGCTGAATTAGCATTGTTAATTCCCGATTGAACTGAACTTTGATTTGTTTCAGCTTTTACAGATGGAATCGCAAAAGCGCTTCCAAGTCCTAACATAATAGTCGTACTTACTGCAGTTAATTTCAATTTCATGTAGGGTTCCCGCTTTCTCTACAAGTATTTTTAACTAGTATTTTTTTACTACCGTTTCTTGCAAATATGACAAAATTCTATGTATTCTAATCAAATTCTTCTTCGTTGTCTTATGTAAATAAGTCAATTGTCATAAGCATTAGACAATAACATCTTATTTTGTTGCAATTAGTAGTATATCATCTAAATTTGTCATTTACGTTATGGTTATATTACATTTATATTTCAAAAGTCCTTCTTCGTTGCCTTATGTAAATAAGTCAATTGTCATAAACATTAGACAATAACTTCTTATTTTGTTGCAATTAGTAGTATATCATCTAAATTTGTCATTTAAGTTATAGGTATATTACATTTATATTTCAAAAATTCTTCTTCGTTACGTTATGTAAATAAGTCAATTGTCATAAACATTAGACAATAACTTCTTAATTTTGTTGCAATTAGTAGTATATCATCTAAATTTGTCATTTAAGTTATTGTTATATTACATTTATATTTCAAAAATGAATTTCTTCATGTATTTAGCAAAAAGTTTGCCCTTTAAGCATGAAATAATTAATTCAACTTAGTATAAATGTCATTTATGAATGGAAAAAGAAAAAACCACATCCTCTTGGTCAATTAAGAGTTTGTGGTTTTTAACCATTGGTTACACTTATAAAGTTACCTGCTGTCTTATTCAATGTTGTCCTTTCTCCTTATGAAAATGATATCTGTTCTTACACTTTTATAAGCTCTTTAAGACTGTTTGTACCTCTTTCAACAAGATTATGGTGGGTTCTTTTAGCAATTGTTACATATTGTTTTCTCACTTGAAGCCAAGCATTACGACTGTCGCGAGCAAAGGCAATACTAGATTCTGCGTTTTCCTCAAAATTATCCTCAAACTGGTCAACGATCTCGAAAATAGATTTAATCGGTGTGAGAGCCAGTTGCTCTAACTGACCAGTGACTTCTTTAAGCTGCTTTTTAAGCTCTTCACGGTCACTTGCCTGTTCTTCCACGATTTTTACTTCTTCTTTCATATTATCTTTACGGGAATTAAATTGATGAACTAATTCTGAAAAAAGATCTTTATTTGTCTTTTTTGTCTGCACATACATTTTTCCTAGTGACTCTCTGTATTGCTTGTTGAACTTAATTACTTCTCTAACTGCATTAAGATAAGCATCCTCTCGTTTCTCTTGAAGCTCGAGCGCACGCTCACGTCTTAGCTCATACTGATTCCAAAATGTGTCAACGAACAAACCTTCAGGTGTATTCTCTTCTGCTGAAGTGACTTTATCTTCTACAGCTTGAATGGCTTCAATCTTCTTTTGTGCCATTGTCTTTCCTCCTCTTTTCTTTCTTCATATTTTTTTCCTCTATCGAATCCCTCTTTTGAAAAGACGGAATATAGAGCTCCAAAAAACTGGAATACATGTTGAAAAATTGATTCAACAATGATTGATACGTTTCTAGCTGGTTAGCATAGCCCTTTAAGTATGTAATGCCAGCTTTTGTAATTGAATACCTTCTTTTTGCCGGACCGCTGCCATTAGTATCCCATTCAGATGATACATACTCATCTTTTTCTAACTGTCTTAACATTCTGTATAAATTCCCTTGATCGACAGTCTTAAATCCGAATGCCTGTAACTTCTGGCTTAGTTCATATCCATGGAGCGACATCCTGCTAAGAAGCAATAAAATAAATGGCAGTAAAAAATTTTTTGATGGATTAACCGAATGATTGTCTTGATTTACCATATCTTTATCACCTCACCTATATGTATTTTACACCTATGAGTAATTTTGTGTCAATCTGTAAAATAAATATATATAAAATATTCAGTCAACAGTTTACAACTTATTAATCTTGGTTATAAACTAAAAAAAAAATAAGGTGGTGTAAAATGGAAAAAGCTAGAGTTAGTAAATCTGGAGTTTATTATTTACATTTTGGTGCTGGGGAACCATTAGTCCTCATCCATGGCTTAGGTGAAGTAAAGGAAGGATGGCACAATCAATATGAATTAGCTGATCAATACGAATTGATTATTCCTGATTTACGTGGTCACGGTGAAAGCACAAAAATGGATGGGATCTCTATTGAAAACTTTGCTTCGGACGTCATCAGTTTATTGCAAGAGTTACAAATTGAAAACGCTCATATACTTGGCCTCTCTATGGGCGGCGCTGTTGCACAAGAAATTTATCGCCAAGCACCCGACCTTTGTCGATCGCTAATGTTAGTCAGTACATTCCATTATTTCCCCCAATCCCTAAAGAATCTTTTGTTTAAAAACCGTAAAAGGAGATATTTGTCACTCGAAACCCCTAAACGCCAACTAAATGAAGTAGCTCGGATATCACTTTACTCTTGGAAAGACGAGAACATAGAAAAATTCAGTCTATACTTCAGACCAAAACAAAATTCCTTTTTATTATCCTTAAAATCATGTTTCGAAGTGAACAACTTGTCACTATTACCAGCAATAAAAGTTCCTACCCTTATTATTGGCGGTCAATATGATGCTGTAGTTCCTGTTTGGATACAGTTTTGGATGCATAGACTTATCCCCCATTCCGAATTTATCATAATGAGGAATACTGGACATATTGCAAAGCTTGAAGCAAATGACCGGTTTAACCTTGTGCTTCGAAATTTCCTTAATCGACAACAAACGGCAGTATAAGAAAAGCGAATGGCGCCTTTGCCGAGAGTCTCACGTTTTACGGCATGCGAGGTATCGTTCCTAATGTTACTCGTAAGGAGCTGGACAATTCTCAATGTCAAAATATTATGCTTTTCTTATAAAATTTAGTAGCGGGTAGGATTCTAAGCCTTCCCGCTACTATTTCTATTATTTACTTAGTAACATTATGATAGAACTTTTTGAATTTCTTGTGAACGATGGCAAAGCCATTGATCAGCAAAGACAGAAAACATACCGGTTAAGGCAAGAGAAACATGCCCTCCCTCAAATACCTGATACGTCTTATCCTCGCTTGAAACAAGGTCCATTACCGGTAGGGATTGCTTTTCTAGTATTAGTGTATCTCTTGAAGTTGAGAAGACAAATAGACTGCATTTGATGTTTTTCAAATCTACCAGTTTTCCGCCAATCTTTAATTCACCCTTCAGCAGTTTGTTATCCTTATATAAATCATTCAGCAATTGCTTAAAGGCTGCTCCTGCAAACGAGGCGGTATCTTTTGTCCACTTATCCATACTTCTCCATTTACTAACATATTTTGGATCGTTTGCACGGGTAATCAAGTTGATCCATGGGCTGGCATACATTGGTGATAGCACTCTAAACATTAGGTACATATATTCAGATGGGATTACACCGTAAACATCAGAAAATCTGTCGAAGCTTAACTGTCCTGTTTGTAATCCTTCCAGCCATTTATGAGGAACAATCCCAATACTAAAATCAATCGGTACTGCTGCAAGAATTAAATTCTTAATGGGCAATTGTGTGATGGAGGCAAAAATTGCTGATATAGTCCCTCCTAAACAATATCCGAGCATGGAAATTTCCTTTACTCCCGAATGTCTTAAGGCTCGTTTTACGGCATTTTCTAAATAATCAAGAATGTAGCTATCTAAATTAATATCTTTGTCCTCATAGCCGGGTGAACCCCAATCAATAAGATATACATCATATCCTCTTTCGGTTAGACCGCCAATAACACTACTCCCTTCACCAACGTCTAAAATATACGCTTTATTTAAAAGCGAATAGACAACGAAGACAGGAATATCATATTTTTTCTCTTTTGCTGGGTGATACCAAAGGCTTGTTTTATTTTTCTTCCAGACAAGTTCTCTATATGTCGGAACTATATCTGGTTTAGGTTCGCTAAAAACTTTATAAAGTTGGTTCCATCTGATTGTTTCTTTTTCAAGGTCAAAGAATGGAATAAAATTACTCCCCTTCTGCTTAGTAGACATTGTCAATTACCCCCATCATTTCGAAGTTCCTGCCCCAGTGAGCGCAATATCTTTTTCTTTTTCTTTTTCTTTTTTCACCAAGGTTTTTAATGAAGAAATCTCTTTTTTTATATCAGATAATTGACTAATTCCTTGTTTAATTCCTTGTACCTCTAACTGAAGTAATTGTGATCCAGTTGCATCTGCTTCATCTACTTTTGCCTGTAATTCTTTCATTTCTTCAACTTCCTTACGTAATTCCTGGAGATTAACCTGCATCAATCTTATTTCAACAATTGCTTCCCGAATTTCATGAAGATCTTTTACTAATCTTTTAGTTTCTGCAAGTTCTTGCTCTGTCTTATGGAATTCCGCCTTGATTTGTTTAACAATACTCACCATTTCTTGAAAAATTTTAAAATTTTCATTATTTAAAGCGCTGGAATGATCTTGAAGAGCCCAAATTTGTTCTTCAAGGGTATCGATTTTTCCCTCAGCCTGGACGACAAGCTTTGCCGCGTTAGCGACATCTTTCTTCGTTGGAATATTCAAGAATCCAGCAAGAATTTCTTGGTTTTTTCTTAAAAGCTCCATATAACGAGAATGCGCTTCTATACCCATATTTGCCGTCCGCACGAATTCTTTATTATCTGTCAGCATGTACAAAAGTCCATTGACTTGTTTTTCACATATTTCACTCAATTGCTTGAATCCTTCAAATGGATCATACGTTTTATCTTTTGTCATCCTACCATCACTCCAATAGAATTAAGATTTTGAAATCTCTTCTGCTTTTTCTAAATATTTATTGAGGGGAAACATGAGTGTTTTAATTTGTCTACTAAATAAATTTACAAAGCCTTTTTGGTTTTCATATACTAGATCCCCTGCATGTTTAATCGTTTTAAGGTATTGCAGCCTGCCTCTTTTCCGTAAAGAAATGTATCGTTCAACGATTTGAAGATATTTATCCATAGCGTCGAAATTGGCTATAGCCTGATAAGGTGCATTAATAATTGACAAATTTCTCTTTTGAAAATTGTCAATTTGCTCATTTATTTCTTCATATGACTTGATTGGGAAGAAATGCTGCAGAGTGGTGGTTGACATTAAGAATTCTTCACGCGCCGCCTTCTCCCACTCTAAAAGTTCTTTGTAAAATTGCTCTGAGACTGCTTTAAGGTTTCCTTGGTTCCGTTTTATGCTATCAACAAAAAACATTGTCTCTTTTAAAAAGACCTCATCCCGGAATTCAGCATGTGCAGCCCATTCGTCCAGCTCTTGAAATGCGTTTCGCCAAAGCATGTCTAAGCCGGAAATCTGCTCCTCGTTTTGTTCCAGAGCTTTCTCAAGAACATCTTCTGCTGCCTTTGACTCGGATTTCACTTTTTCTTCTTTCCCAAATACAGGTTCAACAACTTCTTTTAGTTCCTTTACAGTTTCCTTTTCTTTTTTGTCGGCCATTCTTTCTCCTCCTTCTGAATAGATGTAGCAGAATGTCTAAATTAACTTTTAATAGATTGGTTAGAAGGGTAAGTATTGGTAGTTTTCTTGATGGTTTCTTGGTGGAGGTTAATGAAGGAATCTATGATGATGATTGGGAAATACTCCCTTGTTACAAAGTATTCTATATCCCTAGTTTATGAACCTCTTTTTCTCTTAACATTCTTCGCAGTAATTTTCCTACTGAGGATTTAGGAAGTTCATCTAGTATCTCAATTGCTTTTGGAACCTTATAAGGAGCAAGATAGATTTTCGAAAACTCAATTAATTTTTCTGATGAAACCACTGCTCCTTGCTTTAATTTAATAAAGGCCTTTACGGTTTCCCCTCTATAGGAATCTGGAATTCCAATAACAATTGCTTCTTCGACAGCTTCATGCTGGTATAATATTTCTTCAACCTCACGCGGGTAAACATTGTAACCGTTCGAAATGATAATATCTTTTTTTCGGTCAAGAATATAAAAGTATCCATCTTCATCCATTTTGGCGATATCTCCAGTAAAGAGCCAACCGTCTTCCTTTAAAACCTCCATCGTTTCTGAGGGACGCTTCCAGTATCCTTTCATTACCTGCGGACCGCGAAGGATTAATTCGCCAGCTTCACCGACAGGTACATCCACGTATCCCTCCGCAGTTTCTTTAACAATTCTTGCTTCTGTACCAGGGAGTGGAATACCAACACTTCCTAATTTACGTGGTAAAAATGGTGGTGTTGAGATCGCTGACGGTGCTGTTTCAGAAAGACCATAGCCATCATTTAATCTTACACGGACTCTCTTTTCAAATAATTTAATTAATTCCACAGGCAGTGGAGCACCACCACTGTTCAAATAAAAGATTTCATCTATCAGGCTTTCTTCTAAATTAGGATGACTATTTAAAGCAAAAAACATCGTCGGGACAGCCGTCATTTGAAAAGGTTTTTCCTGCTTAATCAGCTCAATCACTTCATTTACATCGAAACGAGGTAAAATAAGCTGATTGCCGCCTATCCTAATTGCCGAGAGGGCATTGCATGAAAGTCCGTACACATGAAACATAGGCAAGACACTGATGATTTTTAAATTTTCAGGCTTCTCATCGACTGCGTTATAGGTAAAGTCACATACCTGATTAATATTAGCGAGAAGATTTTGATGTGTGAGCATAACACCTTTCGCAACTCCCGTTGTTCCCCCAGTGTATTGTAAAATCGCTACATCTTCGTTAATGTCAATTGGCATTTCAGGAATAATATTGTCATGTGTTAGAAATTCATCAAAGTATATATCTCCTTCAGCAAGCTGTGTCTTACTTCCGCCAAAACCAACAACGAAAATCTTTTTTAGTGAGGTATGCGGCTGTACTTTTTTTACCCGAGGGTAGAGTGCTTCAAAAACAATCATATATTCCGCTTCAGAATCGTTAAGGACATATTCAATTTCTCTTTCAACATACATTGGATTAACTTGAACAGCGATACCGCCTAACCTAAAAGCAGCAAATAAACTAAAAATATAGTGTGGGCAGTTCGGCAGCATAATTGCAATCCGATCACCCTTTTTAAATCCAACCCGGTAGAGAGATGCTGCAAACCATTCGGAAATCGTTTTTGTTTCTTTGTAGGTCCAAGACCTTCCTAAAAAAGTAAGGGCAGGTTTTTCAGAATGAATGTTTGAAGCCTGTTTTAAAAGGTCAAATAGAGAGTCATAGTTCACCGAAACCTGTTCATCGATCCTCGAATCATAATACTTTAACCATGGCTTTTGTAAATAACTCACTTTATACTCCTCCCTTTTCTTTCTGCCAAATTCGTTCGGTTTGCGTAAATGCTAATCATGACAATTATTCGTTATTTATTGTTTGGAAATCGATTTTTAAATCCAAAATCGATTCCCGCAAAAAATTAAACACCTTTATATGCTTGAAGGTAAATGGAAGCTAGCTCTGTGACAAGCGGAAGCTTTGGATTTGCGATTGTATCCTGATCGTCAAACGCACGCTCAGCGAGAAGATCGACTTTACTCATGAATTCAGATTCAGAGATGCCTATTTCTTCAATGCTCTGTGGAATATCTAGTGTTTGACCGAGCTTGATAATGGCTTGTATTAAGCTTTCAACACCCTCTTCAGTAGTCTGAGCGGGAAGGCCGAGCATTCTAGAAATTTCTGCATAACGCTCATCCGCAATAAATTTCTCGTATTTAGGGAACGTCATAAGTTTATTCGGTCTCTTCGCATTGTAGCGGATGACATGAGGAAGCAAGATGGCGTTAGCACGACCGTGCGCAATATTAAATTCCGCACCCAGTACATGGGCAAGACTATGGTTAATGCCTAAGAATGAGTTGGCAAAAGCCATACCCGCAATTGTTGAAGCATTATGCATTTTTTCACGAGCAAGTTCATCATTACCATCACGATAAGCTCTTGGTAAATACTCAAATACAAGCTGAATAGCTTTTAATGCTAAGCCATCAGTAAAATCATTCGCTAGCACCGACACATATGCTTCAATAGCATGTGTAAGAACGTCCATACCGGTATCGGCCGTGACATTCCTAGGTACTGTCATCACAAACTGCGAATCAATGATGGCGATATCTGGTGTCAGCTGAAAATCAGCAAGTGGATATTTTATATTCGCTTTTTTATCAGATATAACTGAGAAGGCTGTTACCTCAGCCCCTGTCCCTGAGGTAGTCGGAATGGCCACAAATTTAGCCTTTCCTCTTAGAATAGGGAATTTTACTACCCGTCTATTTGGATCAAAGAACTTTTGGGTTAAACTATGAAAATCCACATCCGGATGCTCATAAAAGAGCCACATGGCTTTAGCTGCATCCATGACGGAACCGCCACCCAATGCAATAATGCAATCCGGCAGGAATTTTCTCATTCTTTCTGCACCAGTCATTACCGTTTCAAGGCTAGGCTCCGGTTCAATATCTGTCAAAACCTCTGTTTGGATTTTCCTAGGGTGTTTGTTAAGGTGATATTTTATTGCATCAACATAGCCATTTTTCACTGCGCTTGAGCTCGTTACAATAACTGCTTTTGTGATATCGGGTATAGCAGCTAAAACGTGAATCGAGTTTTTCTCAAAGAAGATCTGTGATGGAACCTTAAACCACTGGGTGATTGTTCTTCGTTTAGCTACTTTCTTGATATTGAGCAGATTTGCTGCTCCCACATTTTGCGACAGAGAGTTCCCCCCATAAGTACCACATCCAATTGTTAAGGAAGGCAATGAAGTATTATAAATATCACCAATCGCCCCATGGGTAGATGGAGTATTGACAATGATTCTGCCGGCCTTCATTCGGAGTGCGAACACATCAATTATGTCTTGATTTTTTGTATGAATAGCTGCCGAATGTCCCAGCCCACCGTACTCAAGCGTTTCCTCTGCAATCCTTAGCCCTTCAGCAAAGCTATTAACCTTATAACATGCCAAAATTGGACTTAGTTTTTCACAGGATAATGGATATTTCGGACCTACTCCCTTTAATTCAGCCACTAAAATTTTGGTATTTACGGGTACATTCACTCCAGCCATTTTCGCTATCAAATATGCGGGCAAGCCGACAATCATGGCATTGATCGATTTATTTTTTTCGTAGATTGCAACCTTTTCGACCATATGTTGTTCTTCTTCATTAAGGAAATAGCAGTGGTTAGCAATCATTTCCTTTCTCACTTCATCATAAATCTCTTCATCGATGATAAGAGCTTGTTCTGAAGCGCAGATCATACCATTGTCAAATGTCTTCGATAATATGACATCATTCACAGCACGTTTGAGATCTGCAGATTTTTCAATATAGCAAGGAACATTTCCCGCCCCGACGCCAATTGCCGGTTTTCCTGAACTATATGCTGCTTTAACTAAATTGGGTCCGCCAGTTGCAAGGATGAGTGAAATCTTCGGATGGCTCATCAAGGCCTGAAACGCTTCATGGGAAGGTGTTTCAATCCACTGGATGCAATTTTCAGGGGCACCAGCCTTGATGGCGGCTTCCTTAAGCAGCTTTGCAGTCTCAGTACAGCAGTTTTGTCCAAACTGCGGAAAGGCAAAAATGATAGGATTTCTTGTTTTCATAGAAATCAGCGATTTAAAAATCACAGTAGAGGTTGGATTAGTTATTGGGATGATGCCAGCAATGACACCAACCGGTTCGGCTATTTCCACCATGCCCTCCTGCTCATTTTCGCTTATTACCCCAACGGTTTTCATGTCGCGAATATTGTTGTAGATCATTTCTGTTGCAAACATATTTTTGAAGACCTTGTCTTCATATACTCCTCTTTGCGTTTCTTTTACTGCAAGCTTGGCAAGATATTTGTGATTGTTTAATGCACATAAAGCCATTTGCTTGACAATTTCGTCTACCATTTCTTGGTTATAGCAACGAAATTGATCGTACGCCCTTTCTCCATTAGCAGCCAATATATCAATCATTGCTAGAACCTGCTGCTTCTCTTGCATCCCTTTTTCTCTTACTGCCATTTAATCTCCCTCCAAACGATTTTTTAATCACCCAGATAGTGGCTTGTTCTGATTTTCACTCCTTTTACGTTATTCTGGCTAAAATATATCACGGTGGAGGTTTCAGAATTTGTCGAATTTCACCTAAAAACGAATGAATATTCATTCATTTCATAAAATGTTCAAAAAGTAGAAAAGCGGAAGGTGCCCGTTTAGCGCCGTATGGACTGGAGCGCTTCGACTGAGATAAAGGAAAATAGAAAAGCGGAAGCGCCTTGCTCAGGGGCGACAGGCATAAGACGAGCCGGCTTGAAGGTTGGTTTTTAACCTTCATGACGGATTGGCTTATGACCCCGAGCCCCTAGGCGCTGAAGCTAGACAACACGGAGAGCGAAGCAGCTACATTGAAAAACTTCAAGAATTACATCTGTGATTATACATCACCAGGCTTTGCGACGAGCTGAACATCTGCTTCCTCGAATATGCTATGGCGCAGGAGCACTTCGCGATCCGATGTTGACTTATCGTAGGGAGAAGAGCGAAGTACACTAGGCGCTGGGCGCCTCCGCCGAAAAACTCACGTTTTTCGGCGTGCGAGGTATCGCTTCCGAAGCTTACTCTTATGGAGCTAGACAATTCTCGAAGTCAAATTGTATCTTTCTTATCCAGTAGAAAAAGCCATAAACCTTGAAGATGGTTTATGGCCTTTTATATTATCAGAATTTATATTAATGAACTTGGAGAATTGTCCAGCTCCAGCGCCTAGCCCCTCGAGGTCATAAGCCACTTCCAAAATGAAGGCAAAAAGCGCCTTCTTTTTGGAAGCGTCTTATGCTTGTCGGGGCTGAGCATAAAGGAAATCTTCCTTGAATAACCTTCGCAGGAACAAGCTGTGCTTGTTCCGAAGGCGCTTCCGCTTTTCTTATCAACCCGTGTTTCTGAGTCCTGCTGAGATACCGCTAATTGTCAGCAATACTTGTGTTAACAGTTCTTCATTAGGCTCGTCCTTCAACCTTAATTCTTTAATTAACTCAACTTGTAAAAAGTTTAATGGATCAACATATGGATTCCTTCGATGCACCGAATCTTGGATGTTAGGTGTATGGTCGAGTAATTCTTTGTCACCTGTTATTTTAAGAAGAATTGCTTTTGTTCTTTCATACTCTTCTAGAATATTTGCAAAAATTCGTTTAGCAGCCATTTGATCTTCTACTAGTGTTAAGTATTCTTTAGCTGTTGTAATGTCCGCCTTCATAAGAGCCATTTGTAGATTATCAATCGTTGACTGGAAAAACGGCCATTTCTCATACATATTCTGCAAGAGCAGTAGATTCTCCTCATCAATATCCGCAAAGGCTGTCAAGCCAGTGCCTGCTGCATACCATGCAGGAAGAAGCTGTCGACATTGAGTCCAGGCAAAAACCCATGGAATTGCCCGTAAATCTTCAAATCTTCCTTTGTTTTTTCTGCTCATCGGCCTCGATCCGATATTTAATTCTCCTATCTCCTTTAAAGGTGTTGCATCGTGGAAGTAAGAGAGAAAATCAGGGTCGTCAAAAACGAGTGATTGATATTTTTTATATGCTTCTTCAGAGATCTTCTCGATTGCTTTCACCCAGGAATCATCACGCAAATGTCCTTGATCTGCTTCTTTCGAAACATATGCTGCTGTTTCAAGCAAGGTGGAGGTGGCCTGCTCTAAGCTACGATAAGCGATATCCTCAAGTAAGTAACGGGCAGATAGTACCTCTCCTTGCTCCGTAATTTTCACACCGTCCCCTACTGTTTCAGCAGGCTGCGATAATAAGCTCTTATTTAGTGGACCGCCGCCGCGCCCTAAGGAACCGCCGCGGCCATGGAAAAATTTAAGTCCAATTTGATAACTTTTTGCCATTTCATGAATTTCAACCTGGGCTTTATATAGCTTCCAGTTAGCAGTTAACGTGCCACCGTCCTTGCTTCCGTCAGAATAACCGAGCATAATTTCCTGCTGATCACCCATTTGCATTAAATGCTTTCGGTATAGCGGCATTTCGAAAAGAGTCTTCATTATTTTAGGACCAGCAGTTAAGTCATCAATTGTTTCAAGTAGAGGTGCGATATTTAGATGACTTTCCAATGTTCCATCCACATGAAGACGATAAATTCCAGCCTCCTTTGCCAACACTAGCACCTCTAGGAGATCGCTCGGCGATTTCGTCATGCTGACAAGATAGACGGAAATGGAACGTTTTCCAAATTCTTCATGGGCCTTTTTAATCATTTGGAAAACCTTAATCATTTCCTGTGTTTCTTCTGAATAATCCTCATGCAACAAGAGAAGCGGTCTTGGATCCATAAGAATATTTTGTAAAATATTCATTTTTTCTTCTTCTGCTAATTCAGCATAATTGTCTGAAATCCCAACTTTCCTAAGGATTTCTGTAATAGCTGCCTCATGTTCGCCACTGTGATTTCGAATATCAAGCGTTGCTAAATGGAAACCAAATAATTGGACTTGACGAATCAGTCTTTGGATCGTTTTTAATTCATGCTGAGCAGGATGATGCTTTTTTAAGCTCCTATGAATGACATAGAGATCTTCTAATAATTCATCTGCTGATTTATAGCCAATATCTGATTTACCTACTTGAATGACCCTCTCAATAATGATGGCAAAAATTCGTCGATAAACCTCTGTTTCGACAGGCCATTTTTTTTCATCACTTAAATATCGGTCCTCTTCTTCCTCAAGCAATTGCAGGAGCTCTTCGCTCACTTCTACCCTTGTTGTTGAATGACTATAACGCTTCATTAAATCTACTAAAACTTCTTTGTATTTTTTTAAAACGAGTTTTCTTTGTCTGTATAAAGTCTCCCATGTCACATCATGGGTAACGTTCGGATTCCCGTCCCTGTCACCGCCAATCCATGAACCAAATCGAAGAAAATTAGGGACTTCCCAGGCAGTTTGTGGATAATACTTTTCTAAACAGGCTTCCAATTCCCGATGGATTTCGGGCAGTACTTCAAAAAGTGTTTGATCAAAATAATATAAACCATTACGAACCTCATCCATAACGGAAGGTTTGTGATGCCGCAATTCATCGGTTTGCCAAAGAATCGTTACTTCATTAAATAAGCTTTCTTCAAGTTTTTTTCGTTCTCTGTTGGTTAGTAATGGATGATCCAGATTTTTTAAAATCACTGCGATTCGCGATTGAATTTCAAGTATAGAACGCTTCGTAGCTTCAGTTGGATGAGCTGTTATGACGAGCTCGAGCGACAATGTATTAAGTACATCTTGAATCATGTCTTCATTGATACGGTTTTCTTTTAATGACAGAATGGCACTCTCAATCGAAGTAGGCTGAACAATACTTTCATCTTGCAGCTGATATTGTCTCCTTCTTCTGATCCTGTGATTTTGCTCTGCAGCATTAATTAAGTGGAAATACATTGAAAATGCACGAATAATCTGCTTACGCATTGGTGAACTAAGTCCTGTTATTTCTTCTTGTAATTTTACATAGGTCTCTTGATCAAACTGGGTTCTCAGCGATTTGCACATGATCCGTATTTGTTCGACTTTATCAAATAGCTCTTTTCCTCCATGATTCACAAGAATCTCACCAAGCATCTGACCGAGTAATTTTACATCCCGACGTAATGGAAGGCTGCTGTCATTTGTTTTCATATCCGTTGTCATTCTGTCACTTCCCTTAATCTAAAGATTCACTAAATTTTTATTTATAAATATAACATAACTTTCATAAACATGCTCAATATTAAACTAACTTTTTTCTATAAAAATGTCTCTGTTAAACTTGCCTGTTGATTTCCGCTCAAGAAGCGAGCATCCGCGGGCGTTCCGGGGAGCCTCCTCGGCGCTTAAGCGCCTGTGGGGTCTCCCCTGCCCCGTACTCCCGCAGGACGTTGAATAAGCATCTTTGAATCTACACCGCACGAAGGAAATACGATAGCATTTTCGAGAATCTCGCGCCTTCCGCTCCAATCAACATAGTGGCAAAATCAACAATGAGCTTTAAAATAGCTATAAAAATAAAGAAAACCTGCTTAAATAGCAGGTTTCCTTTTCTAAAAAATCATTTTAAAAAAGTCGAGTATTCTTTGCCAAAAAGAAGTGGATGTTTTACTATTTCCTTTATTTGGCTTTAAGTTAGAATATGGTTGGGTTGCTGTTAAAGACGTTGGTTTATTTGTTGTTGTATTCACTGTTGTATCTGTCGATATTTGGGAAGTCTCGGTTGTTGTCGTTGGCTGCACAGGTTTGTCGAACACAAGTACATACGTTTTCCGATCTTCACCGTTTGTTACAACAATGGGAACAATAGTTGGATTTCTGGTTAACTGAATGGTGTTAACATTGCTGCCATCCAATATAATTGAAGCACTGCTGTATGTAGCAGTTGGATTTATTGTCACAGATGTGACATCGCTTGATACAGCAATATGATACGTAAACTTATCAGATGAAAAGCTGCTTACCCATGTACCTTCAGAAACAGTTAATGAAGAGAGTATTGCCGTACTTGTATTTTGAATGGCCCCTTTATTCTGTTGCGCATGGGTACTGGTAGAGTTTTGACTTAATTTGCTTTGTGGCTGCCCTGAATGTTTTTTAGGATTAGCTCCATTTCCATTTGAACTAGGCTTCGTTGGTGTTTCATTTGGCCTAGGCTTCGGTGGTGTAACCGGTGGCTTGTAAGCTTGTTCTGCCTCCCTTGTAATATGAAGCGTATACGCTTTCACATCACCGTTTTCTGCTGTAACCATTATAACGATGTCTGATTTCCCCACCGGTAACTGAACGGAAATACCATCATTCTTCCATATAGAATCATTTATTTTTATCGATTCTGTATTATCACAAGCTTGGGGGCTGACTGTTAAGGAATTCACTTCATTTGCAACATCAACAGTGTACTCTGTAATATCTGATGAAAATTGAGGCGATAATTCTCCATTTGAAAGAGTAATGTTTTGCAGCAAATTATTTGCATTTTGTTTTCTGGTAATAGTAAGTGTATACGTATTCGGAGTATGGATTTTATCATCCACTGTTATCAAAAATTTATTATCGCCTGTTTGAAGCGAAAAGGGCCCGACAGTCCCATTTGCATTTGTTATAGTTTGATTATTAACCGTAACCGTGATGATTGCATCCGGATTATCGCTCCCCACATTTAGGGTTACACTTTGAATCGAGTTATTTACACTAGCAGAATAGTCATATACTCCTGGTGATAGATCTTGATTAAGCTGAACTCCATCCACTTCTAACTTAGATAAAGTATTTGTTTGCTGAACATCATTTGTTGTAGAGGAAAGCCCAGTTTGATTTTCCATCGCCATTATAGGAGCAGGCATATTAACGAATGACCCCAACCCAACCATAGAAACAACAAGAACTAGCTTTGCTCCATTACTTTTTGACATCTTTGTAAGCATCCATCCTCACCCTATTTCCATTATGTATATTAATATAGGTACTATAGCATCAGATGCTTAACTTTTTCTTAAAATTTATTTATTTTACACCTCTAACTTTGATGCGATACCAAGAGCCATTTCTTCGACCCATTTTGGGACGGAGTTTTTTAAAACAGAGTTTTTCATCCCTTCCATTGCACCAATTGCATTGACATCCAGGAATCCGATTAGTCTTGTTTTGTTCCGATTAATAGCCAATGCTTCAAAATACCCTTCTCCAACATACTTTTCTCCCTTTAAATCGAATCCAACCTTTGTGGGCGGCTTCCATTCTTTTATGTCAACCAAAAAACTGACCCTTTTTTTTAATATGCCAAAGTCACTTTCAAATTCCCATTTTGACTGACGATTATTTAATTTCTCGTGATGAACATAACCGGGAACAAGCGGGGACCAGTTATCCATTTCCTTCATAAAGTTCCATATCACTTCAATGGGGATTTTCAGCACTTCTTGATGCATACCACTAGGCATATTTACTTCCTTCTTTCCTTTTCATAGTAAAAGACCTTCACTCTAATGAAGGTCTTTTACAAAAATATATGATTAAAAAGGTACATATAGAAGTTTAAATAAAGAATAAAAACCGTTGTTATTTATTGTGGACTAATTAAATGATTTTATCGCAAATTGAAATATTCTGTTCATCATTTTGTTTACCTGATCTATGATATTAATTCCGGTAATTTGACCTTTTTTAATCCCTTCAACGTGAAAAAGCATGCAATGATGACCAGGGAAAAAAGCAGAAAAATATTGGTAATACCTACCATTGAAATAAGAATTCCTGTAGAAAGTGCCGCTGAAATTTTTACTAACGAAGCAAGGATGGTTCTTAAACCTACTACTCTACCAATATACTCTTTCGGAGAATTTAATTGAATGAAGGTTTGAGTTAAGACTAAGTGAGACATTGTAAACAAGCCAAGAAAGAAAATCAAAATGGCAGCAGTCATTTCAGAGCGGTTAAAACGCAACAATATTGATGATACCGCCATCCCTGTCATTGTAAAAATTATGGCTTGCTGTTTAAACTTTTTTAAAAAGAAGGGAATAATGAATCCTGCCACAATTCCCCCAATTGCAAAGGATATATCAAAAAACGAATAAAGCGCACTGCCTCCTTTAAAGTCATTCGCTAGTGGCAGAAGAATGGTTGTTGTCATTTGGATGCTAATACTATTTAAGATGGATAGAAACAAAAGGTATTTCATTCCATCACGTTGGTTGATAAAATTCCAGCCAGAGATCAGTTCTGAAACATAATGAATTTTGGTTTGCCTTACCGTTTTTTCATTTCTGCTTTTAATAAACATAAATAGAAAGGCGGGTACAAGAAAGGAAAGCGAATTTATTAAGATGCTAGCCGCTAATGAGAGCTTAATTAAGAAAACTCCCGAAACGGCTGATCCAACGATCAGAGCCACTTCATTAAGCGAAGAGGATTTGGAGATCACATAAGGAATTTCCTGATC
This sequence comes from Neobacillus massiliamazoniensis, assembly GCF_001048695.1. Lineage (GTDB taxonomy): Bacteria > Bacillota > Bacilli > Bacillales > Cytobacillaceae > Neobacillus > Neobacillus massiliamazoniensis. The sequence continues at coordinate 607,234 of NZ_CVRB01000001.1, forward strand.
ATAAAAAGATTCTTTAATAAAGGATTGCTCAGCAGGCTTATAGATGGTGTAGCAGACAGCTAATAAAAACTGCAAAAAATATACGAGAAATGTTGATTCAATCTTTAATAATAGTAATATCGACATACCCAATACAATCAGGAAACGAAATATATCAGTGGTAATGACCATATTTTTTGATTTATGATGATCAACATAGACAGAAACAAACGGTGTTAATAAAATGCTTGGCAAATAGTAGATTGCTATCATAAAGCCAATTGATAGAGCTTTTCCTGTTAGATGATAAATGTACCACATAATGGCAATTTGTTGGATCCCGTCTCCAAAATTACTCATCATCGAACCAATTAAATAGGATAGCTTGTTTTTCATTTAAATGTACCCCCTTTTTCTTGCCATCCTTATTTTAGTCTTATTCCATGATAAGGAAAATTATAAAAAATTTATCATCTAACTTAAAGAATACTTATAGAAAAAAAAGAAAACAGAAGAATGCTTTCTTCTGCTTCCATTTGCTTAATTATTTATTTTTTACGCGCTGCAAGAATTAAAGCAATTAGTGAAAGTAAGACAGAAACAATGGAAAGGATGAGTGGCAGTGAACTGGCATTTGTCGTTTTCCCTGTTTCAACAGTTTTTGTATTTTCAGTCTTCATATGGTCATGGTCTGCAGCTGTTGTAGACGCAGTTACAATATTAGTAATGGCATGTGGAGTATCCGCTCCCTCGTTCCCTGTCCATTCGACTATACTCCCATCTTTGTAATATTGATAAGCGTCCCAAGCAGCCTTTGTGGCCTTATCCGGATTTTTAGCGACAATAACAAATTGCTGAAATTGTCCGGGAAGAATCCCTTCGCCCGTTGCTGTAAAAGTAAAGGATTTTGCTTTCCCGCTTGCATCCTTTTCTTCCGAAAAATTCCAACCTGGAACTGGCTGATAGGATTCAACTTCAAAACCAGCAGGTACCTTCACCGTAATCTTGGTTGTTGCCATCTCTTTTTCGACCGGAACCTTAATCGTATACGTTTCCCATGCCCCTGTTGCCGAAGTTTTTGGTACAACAGTAACATGTGCGCTCGCGATCGTAGAAAAGAAAAATAATGCAATCATTGTCGGAATAAAAATTCTTGATATCTTAAACAATTTTTTTCTCATGTTAATTCTCCTCGTAAATTATTTTTTATCGACTTCCTACAATACATTGAAAATCGGTATCGATGTTTTCCAGATTCTTCGTTAAAACGTGAACATGCACATTCCATTTACCCGCCATATTGAAATTCATCCCTTTTGCTGTGTACTGCCCATCAGCAGTTTTGGCTAAGGTAATGGTGTCTTCCCCCATATTCATATCATTATGAGTAAAGGTTAGCGTAATTTGGGCAATATCTTTAAGCGGCTCTCCTTTACGATTTTTCAATGTTATTTCATAGTTATTTTCTCCAATTACATTTGGCCCTACCTGAAAGGAAATGCTATTTCCATGATTCACTGTTTTCTTCTCATTAAAGGGCCCGGGTGCGGACATTGCTGTTGGCAGGTTGGTTAATATAACAGTCATAACTATAATAACCATTCCAACTATCAATTCACCCCATAATGAAGAGACCACCCCTTTTTCCTTCGCCTTTTTCCCTTTAAAATTATTAACGGCAGCAAATATGAGCATGATGATAAACAAGATAACTTTTGCTAATAAAACTCTCCCATAATCCGTATGAAAAATAGAAGAAATTGTTGGGATGTATTGAAAACCATTAAATATTCCAGTAGCAGTTAAGAGGAGCACCAAGGAGATTCCCCAATTGGAAAACCGTTGAAAGGTATTTACATATGATTGCTTCATTTCACTATTCTTCAGCAATGGCAATAAGACAACAAGACCTATCAAGCAGCCGATCCAGACAGATGCTGCCAGCAAATGTAGTGCATCCATCGAGATGGATAAAAACTGGTTAGCTTGAGATGCGGCATGACTTGTAAATGCTTTTGTCACTACCATTCCAAATCCAAGAATGAAACAAGCCCATGAAAAAAGTTGTTTTCTAGCATCCGCCTTGGTCAAAAAGTAAGTCGTGAAAGCAAGGGTTAGTAGAATTCCCATTTGGATGATCCACATCTTACCAAACAATGTATAGGCTAACACTTGACCTAATGCATCAGATGAAAAAACCTCACTCCAACTTGAACCTAAAAGAATCGTTGCCTGTAGCGGCAAACTAAATAGGTTACTGAGCAACAAGAGAGCATAGCCTGACCAAATGAACTTAAACAAAGTTTTTTCAATTGAACGAACTTCTACTACTTCTTTTGGTGCTACAACTAAATAAAAAAAGGACAACCCGACATAGCAGGCAATACCTAGATATTGCAGCCAACGGATAATAACAAGATCTAGATGTGGAGTATAGCCTTTTGTTTCTGTAACAGATGATGGGTTTTGAACTGTACCTGTACCTATTTGAAAGGGAATTACTCCTTGAACAGGATGCCCATCATTTGAAATGACTTTCCAGCGAATCCGATATGTTCCCCCTGGAAGGTTTTTCTTTAAACTTGCCTTTAAAATAGAGGGCTTTTTCGAATCAATCGCACCATTCTTTTTATCTACCTGTTTCCCATTTGAATCTGTAACGATGATGGAATTGAACTTTGGTTGAATCGATTCATCAAACTGAATCTTGACTTCGTTTGGTGCCGTTTTTAATGTCTCATTTTCCGCTGGTGTCGACTCGATAATATAGGCGTGGGCTGAAGAAACATTCGGAAATACAGTAAGAAATAAGTAGAGAATTATTAAGAATGAGCTGGTTTTCTTTATTTTTTTCAATGTAGCACTTCCTTCAGGGTGTCAAATTGCTGCAACTATTTGTTGCAATGGCATCCTAAATCACCCTTCATTCTTTTCTCTACTTCTTCTACTGCTTCTTCAAAACGCAATATGACTCCACCAAACCCCTTCTGAAATTGTTCCGCTTGCTTTCTTGATCCGAAAGCTAAAGCTTGCGGCTGGCAACAATTTAAATTGAAATCAGAATCAAATAAGAAAAAAGCCATTTTGGCACTAATCGTGGAATTGTACAGAAAATCACGACAGATGATTTGCGAAACATCGGTTTCAATATCCTTATATCTAAGTAAACCGCAATGGGGGCAGCATAGCTGCTCAACCTTTAAATCGTTTGTAATGATTTGAACAGGGTGGCGACTGTTTGATTCCTTAAAACAATATGTACAACCTGATGATGGAATATTATTAATTGACGCTAGTGTAATACCACCTGAAGTTTTAATTATTTTGTTTTCTGTTAATAGTGGCTTTATATCCCGATAAATAGTCATTTCGGAAACCTGTAACCGTTTACTAATTTCTGAAATGGATAAAGCCCCTTCTTCCTTTAACCACGATAACAATTGCTTCTGCCGTTCAATTGGTAACATTTTATCCTCCATGTTCTCAATCTTTTTCCCTACAAACACAATGTTAATAGAAGAAAAAAGCGTTTACAATATGAATTTATGAACAATTTGTGAATAAATGATAAAATTCCACATCTATTCACACAAATTAACACAGCTATTAACAAAAAGGCTGTGTTAAAGGTCATTGTTGATTTTTGAAACTATGTTGATTGGAGCGGAAGGTGCGAGATCCTCGAAAATGCTATCGCATTCCTTCGTACGGTGTAGATTCAAAGATGCTTATTCAACGTCCTGCGGGAGTACGGGGCAGGGGAGACCCCACAGGCGCTTAAGCGCCGAGGAGGCTCACCGGAACACCCGCGGATGCTCGCTTCTTGAGCGCAAATCAACAGGTAAGTTTAACACAGCCAACAAAAAAAGAAGGACTTTATTACAAGTCCCCCCTTTCGATGATTACATTACTTTATATAAATAGATTCGCCAATATGCATCCTTCGAATCAAAAACCTTTTGTAAATCCAGGTGCTCTTCCTTAGCATTTAAGATTGGCACAGCAGAAAGGATATAATCACCGCCCATTTGCTTTAAGGCTTCGGTATTAATATCCAAGTGGTGAATAACCTTTGTTGTGTCTTTGGAAAAGAGGTAATGCTCGCCTAATTCACTAGAAAAAATATAGCAGCGTCCGCCCCAGTTATCAAAATAGCTTTTTAAGGTGCTATCTTTATCCAGTTCCGGTGCAATTATTTTTCGAAATTGATGCTTATAGGACAAAGGATAAAAATTGTTATAAGTGTCTAAGGTATACATCCCGTTGTATTGTGCAACCGCTGGATGGATCCCAATGCTGACCACCCGATAGTCTTGAACAGGTTTTCCGATAAACTTTTTGATGTCATTAAATTCATTTACTGCATAAAACTGGCCGAATGAAGGTGAATCCCGATACGCAATTTGTTCATTTGTTGGTATGAGGAAACCTATTTGTAAAACAACCAGTAGAATGGCTAGCATCCGCCATTTTTTATTTAAGCGCCACAATATTTGCAATGAGACCGCAAATAAAACATAAATAATCATTGGCCTTAAATAATGATAGCGGGAAAAATTAAAGGTATTTAAAATGCTAAATTTTTGCTTCAACGGCACCCAGCCCTCATAAAACCAAAAGGCATACCAGACTGATAATAAGAAGTTAGCTAGATGGAGTCCCAAAAATAGTTTTTCTTGCTTCCAGGTTTTTTTAAGTATGACAACAATAAGAGCAATAATAGAAGTTGGCAAGATCACATACTGATATACAGTTTGATCCTGATAGTGTCCCTGAATATAATTTTTAAAAATTAACCGGATCGTTTCTGCTAAGTTATTCGTTGATTCCATAAACTCTGTTCGATTAGTTTTCTCGTGGCTGAAAATTAGCGATGCAAGTTCCCGATATTCAATCGCTAAATAAATTATGGTCATGTAAGCAATCGAAAAGAATAGACGCCATTGTGGCTTTTTCGTTTTGATCATAGCAATAAGCCAATAGACCCCCATTGCACTTAAAAAAAAGAAAAAGCCTAGCATAAATGTTGAATAAAAAGGCAAAAGAGTTAAAGTAATGAGACTAACCCAGGTTTGTTCACCCTTTTGAATATTTAAAAAAGCCCATAAAGCGAGTGGCATTCCTAACGTACTTAACATCCCATTGGCCCAAAAAGGAGTCAAGGCAAAGGTTAAGGCAGCGCCAATCCGAATGATCCCTTGATTTTCTTCTTTTATCACATATTTTTTTAATAATAAATACATTCCCAAAAAGGCGATAAAGCGACAAATCGCTTGATTCAGTCCATAGGCGATTTCTGCCGGGAAAAACCGGAATAATTCAACAATCCCATAATATTGAGAGTAAAACGCATTTCGCGATAAATGGCCATTAATGATTTGGGGAATATTCGCATTGATAGAACCAAAGAGCTGACCACTATCATTTAGCACCTTGTACCAAGCAACATTGGAATCTAAATTGTCTAAAATTCTCATATGTGCGTTTTGTCCAAGTATAAAGTAAGGTGCAACCCAAATAGCAATGATTATAAGTGCAATAACTATATATGTCTTTTCTCGTTTGAACAATGTCGCTTTAACCATAATTTCCTCGATTCTTATTACAATTCTTAATCTTTTTCCAAAAAAAGTTGGACATAGGTGTTTTGTTGCTTTTTAATAGTATAAAAATTTTTATCATTTAACTCCGAGAATTATCCAACTCTATAAGAGTAAGCTTGGGAAGAGATACTTCACAGACTTTTTTATCGTATCAAAAAAGCCAACATAATACCACTCAAACCCCTTTTTCGACCTGATCCCCATAAAGGAGTTTTATCGTCATTTTTAATAAAAATTTTCTTCTTAATAATTATTTAATATTTTTATAACATTATTTTTATATATAAAATCATTGAGACTTGTAAAATTTAATAGTATTTTCTTTTATAATAGAGGGATGCATTAATAAGGAAATAAAATCGTAACAACGTGGAAAAAAGGAGTCGCTTATGGATCGTTTACATCATAATAAATCTCATATCATTTATTTTTCTGTCATGCTAATTTTGTTAGCTATAGCTGCATTTAACCTCTTTTATCAATTAGGGAAATTTCCTATTTACAGTTGGGATGAGGCTAGGCACGGAGTAAGTGCGTATGAGATGGTTAGAAATCATAACTATATAGTAAATACGTATAGAGGTAATCCGGATTATTGGAATTTAAAGCCTCCCCTTAGTTTTTGGACAATTATTGCAGGATATAAGATCGCAGGTTTCAATGCACTTGGATTGAGAATTTTTTCAGCCATTTTTGCATTTCTGACCATTATAATGGTCGCAGCATATGGATACAAAAAGCACGGAAAATTAGCATCCATTATTTCAACGGTTGTTCTGTTGACATCTACACAATATATTACCAATCATAGTGCAAGAACAGGAGATGCAGATTCTCTTTTTATTTTTCTATTTACCATTGCAATATTATCACTACTTTTATGGGAGCAAAATAATATATTGCTATATGTTTCAGGACTGGCATTTGCATTCGCGTTTTTAACAAAAAGCTGGCATGCTGGCAATATTGCAATCATAATTGGGCTTTATCTCTTTTTAACTGGTAAATATAAACTTCTAACTCTTAGAAACTGGATTTCATTAGGAATATGTATGATTCTACCCATTCTTATCTGGGGATTCATTCGCTACCAGTATGATGGTGTAACATTTTTTAAAGGGATGATCATGTATGACTTATTGCATAGGTCATCTACTCCTATTGAGGGGCATATAGGTGGAGTTTTTTATTATGTTTCAATCATATCCAGGTATTTCATCAATTGGATTTATGTCATTTGCATATTAGGCTTATTATTTCTTTTCAATCGAAATTTTCCATTTAAAAAGATCATTGCTTCTGAGAAAAGGAATGAGTTAATTGGTTTATGTTTGTGGGTTTTGATACCATTTATCCTTTTTACTTTTGCAAAAACAAAAGTAAGATGGTATATATTGCCGATATATCCCGCTTTAGCAATCATTACGGGAGCCCTAGCTAGTAAATTAATCTTAAAAGGAAAGTGGATTACAAAAGTTATTTTGGTCGGAGCCATTCTTTCTGTATCTATTTTTTACGAGATAGAAATTTGCACCTATTTAAACAATCCGCCAACCAACAATAAGCTAAGTTTAATTGAAATGATAACGAATAAGAAAAGTACAGAAGGTGACAGCTTATATATTTACCAGCCATCAAAAAAGGTAAGCTGGGCACAAAGTGATGTATTGACCGCAGAGCTATCTGATAATTTACATGTCAACAATGGGGATTTTGAGCAATTCTTACAGAAAGATAAGGACTTGCTTTTAGTACCGAAAAAATTGTTTAGTCAGCAATTAATTAGTTCAAACCATTTAAAGGTCATTGATTCCGATCAATGGGGCTATATGGTAGAAAAAAGTAGTTAAATTGGAAGGCGAATAACGGATAATGAGGTTGTCCCAACACTTTGTTTGGGACATCCTTACATCCGTTTTTTATTAGGCTGTGTTAAACTTGCCTGTTGATTTACGCTCAAGAAGCGAGCATCCGCGGGCGTTCCGGGGAGCCTCCCCTGCCCCGTACTCCCGCAGGACGTTGAATTAGCATCCTTGAATCCACACCGCACGAAGGAAATGCGATAGCTTTTCGAGGATCTCGCGCCTTCCGCTCCAATCAACATAGTTTCAAAAATCAACAATGACCTTTAACACAGCCTTTTATTAAAATGCCTTTGCGTTTTTCTTTTCCCAATAGTATTCACTTAAGATATCCGCGAACGCTTCCATCGCATTTTGTAGTTCTTCTAAGTTATTATCAACCCCGCCTACTTCTATTAAAATCGCTCTTGGTGAGAGATCTTGATTATAAACCCCATTTCCCGTACTCTTATTTTTCGAAAAGATCCCGCGGCTTAAGCCGGGATATTTTTTTTCAGCTAAAGCATGAAGATCTTTTGCCAGCTGAAGATTCTGTTTAAAATTTGGATTTGCTTCACCAACAATAAAATCCAACCTAGCATAGCTTTTTTGATCAATTGTTGTTGTCGTTAATGTCTTTCTTTGCGAATCTCGATGAATATCAATCATGAATTTTAAATCTTGGTCAGTTGCCAAAGCCTCTTGAACAAGCCCCCTTGAATATTGATAGGCATTATTCGATGTCCATCCTTTTTCATGAAGCTTCTCGGCGGCATCAATTGTACTATGCTCTGAGCCAATCCCTTTAGCAGCTAGGTCCTTTACTAGCATATCACCAACACCAACCACGTTTAAGGCATTATTTGAACTTACTGCATCGTCTGGAGTGGAAGCCTGTTGCAGCAGTGGAAGATAAGATTCCCAGCTATGCGTATGATATATATAGACTATTTTCTTCCCATCAGTGGTCTGATTAGAAGGCGGTGTTTGATTTCCGTCGCTTGGAACGGCATCTTTCTGTTTTAATAATAATTCCATCGGAGGCGATGATTCTATTGGCACGGTGGTAATATCCGTCCCTTGTCCTGCCACTTGAATATTGGTATTAAATTCAGAGAAACCAGGGAGTTCTCTCTCAAAGAACGTTTTCGCATCATTTATTTTTAGATTGGTCGCAATTTGAAAGCCGACTTTTGTTAGTGGAATATCTTTAACTTCCTTGTTATTCTGTGTAAAATACATATTCTCTGTCCCGAAGAAATACAAGAATAATTTATTTAAATCCGAAGTTTCAAGGACTTGTCCCACAGTATCAGAAGTCATACTCACAGACAAAAAAGTGGTGATGCTCGAAATTAATATAAAAACCAAGATAACTGAAATCATTGCCCCATTGACTTGTACGATTAAACTAAATTGGTTATTTTTTTTCATAGTCCGTTACCTCCTTCTATCAAAAGTTATGCAATGCAATTGATAGATAGAAGTAACTTTTAATAAATGATGAAATAGAAGGTCAAGACCAAACCTCGTCCAATGTTTGTCTAAATATAAGGTCTAATTGTGGGGTAGCATCTTCTTTCTTTACTTCTATTGTTTTGAGATATTCCTGGAGTCGGTTTATTTCATTCTCTACGAACTCGTTAATAACTGGTATTCGGGATTCTCGGTTTAGCTCCTCACCGTTAATTTTTCTTTCTAAAAGCGTAAGGATTTCTTTTTTTAATAATCCATTTGGAAGAATATCATCTACCAATTCCTGAAATATGATTGGCGGAACCTTGTTATATTTTTCAATCCAGTTGCAGGCTAATATCGGCCTAAGCACATAAAAGTATTTCTTTATTTTTACTTGCTCGGCCTGAAGATAGTTGCGGTAATTTCCCGTTGCCATATGCAAATAATGATAGAGAGCTGACTTTGGGATAAACACGTTATCTTGAATAGCTTTCATTTTATCCACTAATGAAAATGCCTTGTAATATACGATCCCTGAATGGAGCCACTCCATTAAGGGCGGATTCGATTTCCGAAACAGCTTAAGTGCCTTTCTCACATCCCAGCCATTTATATCAAGAAGGTCACTGATAGGGAGCTCAATAACGTCCCTTTTCTCATCAATCGACAAATACCAATCCCTTCGGTGCAAATAAATAAATCGAACATCATAATCACTATCCTTCGAAGGCAACCCCCAAGCCCTGCTACCCGACTCCACCGCAAAACAAACCTTCACATCATATACATCCTCAATCCTGCAAATCTCCTCCAAAATCCTCTCACGCAACAACATTCACCTCTTCAAAAAAAATTGGGTGTCAGGCACCACTAAAAGACAATTGTACACCTGGCGCGGACACTAATTTTTGGTTAATTTTCATTATAAAGAAATTGAAGGAAATGTTAAAGGTAGTTTGACAAATGAATATGGGAATAAATGCAGTAAATCCAGTGGACAAAAGAAAGAGGATGCCCCTAAAGTGGCTGACCCCTCTTAATATATAGCTGCCTATTTTGCAATGTACTGCTATATATTGTAGGTTGAAGGATCTGACACTTTGTTTGAGACATCCTCTTTTGGAAAGGTAGGATGTTAGTATTAATTTAAGAAATCTTTCTTAATTCTTCTGTTAGCTGAAGAAATAATGACTTATTTCCTTCTTGAAGAGTGTGGTCGATTTCCTTTAGGATTTTCTCCCTTTTAAACTGGAGAAAGGCATGCTTTAATACCATCTCAGCAATTTCAGAATCTGTGTAATCATGTGGCTGTTGGGGTGAATTAAGTAATTTCTTTTCCATCGGAAATCAACTCCTTATAGTTTTTTATTATTATACAGTTAATTTTTTAAAAATTCAAACATTTTATTTTGAAAATTATAATATTTTTTTACTTCTGTGCAGTCTATCATAACTCAAGCTGTTATTTTTATTATTTTGACTTTTTCACTGAGGGGTGTAGGTAGTATTTTTTGGGGAACATTAAATTCAACAATTTTGAACATGAGGAGGCAGTGGCAAATGGAACAAGCCGCATCTATTGGACATCAACCAATTAATGGAATCGATGTTTATTATGAATATTATCCAAACAAAGCATCTGAAAAAACGATTGTCCTAATACACGGTTTTCTTTCTTCTACTTTTACATATCGCCATTTGATTCCATTGTTGAAAAAGGATTACCAAGTATTGTCTATCGACCTTCCACCTTTCGGAAAAAGTGGAAAGAGCCATCATTACACCTATTCCTATAAGAATTTAGCTCAAACCGTGATCAAGCTGACTGAATATTTCAAGTTAAAAAAAATGACCTTCATTGGTCATTCGATGGGCGGGCAAATTGTTCTAAATATCCTCCATATGGTGCCGGAGCTTGCTGACGAGGCCATCTTGGTTTGTACCTCCTCCTATTTAAAACGATCAAAACTACCGCTTATTTTATTAAGTTACATTCCATATTTCCATCATATTGTGAAATATTGGTTTGCTAGGACTGGAGTAAAGAAAAATCTTCAAGAAACCCTCTATAATCACGACTTAATTAATGAAGACATGATAAATGGATATTTACAGCCCTTCTTACAGAATGAAATTTTCGTAGCCCTGACTAGGATGATTCGCCACCGTGAGGATGACCTGCCTCCTAAAGTACTTAATCAAATCAAAACACCATGCCTATTACTATGGGGTGACCATGACAAATCAATACCACTCCATATCGGGGAAAAACTAAACAAAGACTTAACCAATTCAAAGCTCATTGTATTAAAAGAAACCGGCCACGCAGTCCCTGAAGAACGCCCAACTGAAATTTACCAGTACATTCGAGAATGGTGTCAGGCACCATAAAAAGTGGCAATACTATTTAAACCATCCTTTTTCTTTGGATTGGGTGATAGCTTCAATTCGGTTTTTGACGTTCAGCTTGTCTAATATAGTTGAGATATAGTTTCGCACTGTTCCTGTTTTTAGCTTGAGTTCATCAGCTATCTCTTGGGTGTTTTTTCCATCCGCAACAAGTTCAAGTACTTCTATTTCCCTGTCAGTAAGAGGATTTTCTTCACCAAACACATCGTCCATAAGTTCTGGTGCATAAATTCGTCTGCCTGACATCACACTACGAATGGAACTGGCAAGCTCTTCACTTGGACTATCTTTGAGCAAATAGCCCCTTACACCTGCTTTTAATGCCCGCTGAAAATAGCCAGTTCGAGCGAAGGTAGTTAAAATAATTACTTTACAGTCAAGTTCCTTAATCTCTTCAGCCGCTTCAAGTCCGCTTTTTCCCGGCATTTCAATATCCATGATACAGACATCTGGTTTGAATTTTTTTACAAGAGCAATGGCTTCTTCTCCATTCGCAGCTTTGCCCACCACTTCCATATCATCTTCTAAATTTAAAAGCGACCCAAATGCACCCAAAAGCATTTGCTGATCTTCTGCAATTACAATTTTTATCATTCCACCGCTCCCCTTTTATCTCGGCTTCACATCATTTGGCACCCTAATCGTCAACGTCGTTCCTTCCTTTAAAGAAAGATCAAGGCTTCCGTTAATAAATTCAAGTCGCTCTTTCATTCCAATTAATCCATTTCCCTCAGTAGCAACTTCCCTTGAACCCTTAAAAATTCCGTCATCGTGAATAGTCAATACGATTTCCTTCCATGTTTGTTCAATTGAGATAAAACAATTGGTGGCCCCACTATGTTTTACTACATTATTTACTGCTTCTTTCATACACATACTTAAAATATTCTCTGTTAACAAGGAAACATTCTCAAGTGAAAATTCTTTTGCAACGGTAAAGTTAATTTGGGCAGCCTTTAAAATTTGTTTTACGCGTAAGAGTTCTTCATGCAAACGAACTCCACGCATAGAAGATACAATTTTTCTTACTTCACTTAATGCTGTTCTAGCAGTCTGCTGAACATCCTTTAATTCATTGCGAGCCTGCTCTTGATCTTTCGAAATTAATTTCCTTGCCAAATCCGTTTTCAAACCAATAAGTGAAAGCTTTTGTCCAAGGGTATCATGAAGGTCACGGGCAATCCGCTGCCGCTCTTCCAGCTTGACAAGCTCTGCAATGCGCTTATTGGCATCCTCAAGCTTCTCCTCAAGCTGCCCTCTCTCCTTCCGATTAAAGATACTAAACGGAAGAAGGATGACACTAATCCAAATGACTATCACGAAAGGCAATTGCTTTAAAAATAACTCTTTCTGCATGACGAAACTGAAGTTAATTGAAATCGAAGTGCTAATTAAATGGATAAAATACAAGATAAGAAAAGGAATACGTTCTTTTATATTCCCAATAAAATAGGCAAGAAAAAAAGCAAAATATACGTAGCTAAAAAGGCTGGTCGCTGTAATGGAAAGGGCAATCAGAATCAACGTCCACAAATAGACCGGCCAACCTTTAGAAATAAAGGCAATTCGATACAGAATAAAAAATATTAAGGTAACGAGAATCCCGGCAATTATTTCAATCGTTGAACGAGATTGGAAAATAAAATAAAACGGTAAGATACAAAGAACGGTCCAAAGATATGGAGCAATCCCGTTATTTTTCTCGAATGTAAAATACCTTTTAATCATAATGAACCCTCTTTTACCCTTCATTTCATACTTTTTATTTTACCATTTATGGGTGCTACATATCAGTTTGAAACATCTTTAAATCCAATAAATTTTTTTCGAGCCTCGTCCCAAAGGTGGAATTTCAACGAACTAATACTTGTTGTCAAGGTAACGGTTGGTACGTTCTGTAATGGGAGCGTATTATTGTGAACTTCCTCAAGTTTATAATTTGGAACCCTTGGGCTCAAATGATGAATATGATGGTAGCCGATATTTCCCGTCAACCATTGGAGCAGCTTTGGTAGCTTATAATAAGAACTCCCTTCCACGGCTGCTTTCACGTATTCCCACTCAGCATCTTCTTCAAAATAAGAATCTTCAAAAGTGTGCTGTACGTAAAAAAGCCAGATTCCAATAGAGCCAGAGATTAAAAAAATCGGACCTTCAACTAAAAGGAAGGACTGCCAGCCAATCTCCCAACAGAGCAGCCAGTACAAAGCTAAAATTGAAATATTTGTAAGATAGGTATTTAGGCGTTCCTTCAGTCTCGCTGCTTTTCTGTTAAAACGATTTTGAAGTAGAAAAACATAAATTGGACCTACGCCAAACATAATAAACGGATTACGATATAGACGATATGCTAAGCGTTTCCAAAAGGATGCAGCTTTATATTCATCAAGTGTAAGCATCCAAAGGTCACCGGTGCCGCGCTTATCTAAGTTACTACTTGTTGCATGATGAACGGAATGCTCATGCTGCCAGCGATTATATGGAAACAACGTTATAATTCCCGTGATGGTTCCAACAATTTTATTTGCCCGGCGATTTTTAAAAAAAGAGTGATGGCAGCAGTCATGAAAAATAATAAAGATCCGAACTAAAAATCCACCTGCTAATACTGCTAGCCCCAAGGTTAAAAAATAGGAAATGGACAAGCTCTTAAAGCAAAGAAACCATAAAAAAATAAACGGCACAATCGAATTAATCAACTGCCAGATACTTTTCATCGTATTAGATTTTTCATAGGGAGCCACTTGATTCCGTAAGTTTTTTTGCAATTCTTTATTCATTTTGACATTCACTTCCTCATATAAACTACCGAAATTATAGATGAAAGAACAAAATAGTGGCAGACATACCTGTCATATACAAAACATGATAAATGTCATATGAAAAAAATTTGGTGCCTGACACCACATGTTATGTTAACTTGATACCTGAAAATTTTTTCAGGAAAATTCCACCATATAATAAATTCTTATTTTTTTAAATGTTTAAACACAATAAATTAGGCAAACATAGTTTATTATATATAAGTTTCTGGAGGAGTTTATCTTGACGGCATTATCAAAAACTTGTAGTGGAATTCCATTTTTACGTCTTGGTGTGGGTGATCCATTAGTATTTATTCATGGTCTTGGAGAAGTAAAGGAGAGTTGGGCCAATCAATTTGAATTTGCCGACCAGTATGATTTGATTATTCCTGATTTAAGAGGGCACGGGGAATATTTAACGGATGGGGAGATTTCGATCCCCAATTTTGCTCGTGACATTATTCAATTATTGACGGAACTTGGAATTGAAAGCGCACACATTTGTGGTTTATCAATGGGTGGAGCAGTAGCTCAAGAAATTTATCGTCAAGCCCCTAAAATGTGCCGCTCGCTAATTCTCGTCAGTACCTTTCACTTTATGCCAAAAAGTTTAGGAAAAATTTTTTTTAAATACCAAAGAGGCGGATTAAATTCTAATCTTCCATATATCCAAAAGGAATTAGCAGCTCGTATTTGCCTTTATTCTTGGAAAAAGGAAAACATTGACTGGTTTTATCAATTTTACAAGCCAAATAAGGACTATTTTCTGAAATCCTTGGAAGCATGTATTGAAGTCAATAACCTATGCTTACTTCCAAAAATAAAAGTTCCAACATTAATTATTGGAGGCCAATATGATTCAATTTTGCCCGTTTGGATCCAACACCATATGCACAAACAAATCCCCCACTCAGAATTTGTCATATTCAGAAATTCAGGACACTTTACAAAACTGGAAGCAAAAGACGCATTCAACAAAGTACTTCGCAGCTTCCTCACTAAAGTGGGTGCCTGACACCACAATCGGATGATTAAAATAACCCTTTGTAACGATATGGAGCATTGTTACAAAGGGTTTTTTAGTCTTCATTTTTTAAAGGTTTTTAGCATCCCCAATTTGCTCTCTCTTATGTGTAATTTACATATAGGGGTAATATTTGAAAAAACGATTGTATATTATATAATAATCAGAATTTTCCGATATCTGAAAGCTCTATTTTATGGAAAAATGGTTATACAAAATAACTACTCGGAGGGATGGGTGTTGAGGCAATCATTCAAAAGCTGTAATGGGATTCCTTATTTACGATTTGGCAAGGGCGAACCATTAGTTTTTATTCACGGCCTTGGAGAAGTAAAAGAGGGATGGTCAAATCAATTTGAATTTGCCGACCAGTATGATCTGATTATTCCTGATTTACGTGGTCATGGAGAGTACCTTTCTTCTGGAGAAATCTCCATAAAAAATTTCGCTCATGATGTGATTAGCCTGTTGAAAGACCTTGGTATTAAAAGTGCTCATATTTGTGGATTGTCGATGGGAGGAATGGTCGCCCAAGAAATTTATCGTCAGACTCCGGAAATGTGCCGTTCATTAATGCTTGTCAGCACTTCCCATTATGCTCCAAATAGGTTGGGAAGGTTCTTTTTAAAATATAGAAAAACCTGCGGAGAAAATAAAATTCCAAAAGATCTTAAAGAAAAGGCAGCAAAGGTTTGCCTTTATTCTTGGTCAAAAGAAAATCTCGAAATGTTTTATCAATTTTACCGGCCAAACAGAGAATTTTATTTCAAATCGATGGAAGCATGTCTTAAGGTCAATAATATTCTTTTACTTTCTAAGATTAATGTCCCAACCTTAATCATTGGAGGACTATATGATTCAGTCACTCCTGTATGGATTCAATACTTAATGCACAAACAAATTCGCCATTCCGAATTAGTTATTTTTAGAAACAGCGGCCATATTGCCAAATTAGAAGTGAAGGAGGATTTCAACCAAGCCCTTCGCAGCTTTTTAAATAAACACAAAACAGCAAGTTAAAAGGGAAGGAGCATTCCCTTCCCTTCATACTTTTTTCACGATCATTTTAAAGTGGATTTGAACGACTTGCAGCCCATTGATTCACAATTTTCGATAACAATCCGGATAAGGCTAAACCAACATGCCCTGATTCCACAACGGTATACGTTTTATCCTCACTCGATACTAAATCCATTATAGGCTTACTCTGTTCTTCTAAAACCAAATTATCTCTAGAACCTGAAATCACATATAAATTGGCCTTAATATTTTTTAAATCGGCCCTTTTATTACCAATCCACAATTCCCCTTTAACTAGCTTGTTACCTATAAATAGGTCTTTAGCTAATTGTCGAAAAGCCTCACCGGCAAAAGGAACTTGGTCAAGGGTCCATTTATTCATCCGCCTCCACTTCTCTACATAAGTGGAATCATCCGCTCGATGCAGAAGCGTCGTATAATGCGTAAAATAAATAGGTGATCCCATTGCCCTGAACATACCTGCCACAAATTGCGGTGGGACATTTCCATATACATCGATAAATTGGTCAATGTTAACATCGCCATTTCTCAAGCCTTCTGCCCATTTATCAGGTCCAATAAATGGTTGGAAATCAATTGGAACAGTAGCAACAACCAAATTTTTAATCGGCTCTTCTGCAATCGCTGCATAGATGGAAGCGATTGTCCCACCTAAGCAATACCCAATTAATGTGATTTCGTCCGCTCCAGAATGGCGAATTGCCCGCTTAACGGCGGTTCTTAAATATTTCTCTATATATGTATCAAGACCAATTTTTTTATCCTCATACCCTGGTATACCCCAATCTAATAGATACACTTCATAACCCAAATTCGTTAAACCCTCTATGACACTAGTCTTTGGGGCTATATCTAAAATGTATGATTTATTAAATAACGAGTATACAAAAAATAATGGGATTTCATACTTTTTCTGCTTAGCAGGGTAATGCCATAATACCGATTTGTTCTTTTTCCATACTTCATTTCTTGGAGTCTGACCTATCTTCGGTTCAGGTTCCATCAATACATTCACAATATTCTTCCAACGGTTTGTTTCTTTTTCAAAATCAAAAGAGGGATTTTTTTCTGGTGCCACGTTCCTCCCTCCATTAAAAATTATTTAGAGTAACTTCCACTACTCAACTCTTGCTCAGCTGTTTTGTTCATTTTTAAAAAGCTGTTAAATTCATCTCTAAAATCATTTAATTTCATTAGCTCCAATTTCACTTCTTGAAGCTCTGTATACAAGGACTTTGCATCGACCTGCTCTTTTTTCGTTTTTACTAACTCTGTTTTTAATTGCTTTGTTAGTTTAATAATTTCCTTAGAGACTTTTACAACACTTTCAATCTCTTTGCTTTGAGCATTCATGGAATCATGAAGCCCCCAAATTTGCTCTTCAAGGGCTTCAATTTTTTCTTCCACCTGAGTGGTTAGGTTCGACACATTCGTTACGTCACTTTTTGTTGGCAAATTTAGGACACTGGCTAGTGCCTCCTGATTCTTTTTCAATGTCTCTAGATAACGGGAATGAATTTCCGACCCAAAATTGGACATTTTGACAAATTCATTGTTTTCCTTCCAAAGGTAAATAAAATCATTCATTTGTTTTTCCAACAATAAACTAAATTTATGCAAGGTGTCATATGGATCATAAGATGTCTTATCTGCCATTTACTTTCACCTCGTTATGAATTTGTTACCTCGGTTAGGTTCTTTAAATACTTTTGAAATGGAAAAATGGCCGTTTTCACTTGCTTTGCAAATAGATTCACAAATAATTTTTGATTTTCGTATAACACATTAGTTGTGTTTTTAACACTATCAATAAATTTTCCTCTGCTCTCTTTTCTAAAGGAAATATATTTCTCGACTGTTTCCAAATAATTATCAAGGCCTTGTTCGCCCGTTAACGATTGAACAGGCGTTAATAATAAAGTAGTGGTTTTATTTTGAATATCATCTACTACCTGATTGATTTCTTCATATGAATTAATAGGGAAAAAACGTTGCAGCGTGGTCGTTGTTACAAGTAATTCTTCTCGTGCTGATTTTTCCCAGTCCTTAAGCTCCTTGTTAAACTGCTCAGAAATCACTTTTAAATTTTCCTGATTGTTTTTAACCCTGTCCACATAGTTATATACTGCTCCAAGGAAAAGGTCATCCATTCGATTTAACTGTTCTGCCCATCCATCCAACTGATCAAATCCAAATTTCCAAACGAGATCTAAACTGGATAGCTGCTCTTCTTGGCTAACCTCGGTTTCTTGGTTTTCGACTACTTGTTCTTTTTTCTTATTCTCAGACATAATTTTTCTCCTCCATAATTTAAATTTATGTTAAATAATTGCCTTAAACCCAATAACTCTTTTCCAGATGGTTATTTTACTGGATATGTAACTCAGAAATTTTCATCTTTCAAAATGGCTAGCAATTCTTCTGATGATTTTCGAACTCTTTTTAATAAATCTCTATTTTCTTGCTGCTTTTTGCCCAGTTCATAGATTGCCTCATCAAGCAAATCAAGCTTTTCCTCATAGTCTACGATTCTTACAGAAAGTGTAGCTATTTCATCCTTATTGGGAAGGTCTAAACGGTTTAATGATCTAGTTGAAAATCTTCTCCGAATCCGTGCTTGACGTAAATGAGAGTCCATTGCCTTTCCAAAAGCTAATATAAACTCTCGACTATTCGTACTGGAATGGATTGTCCTATTTATTTCTGCTTCTAATTTTTTGTAGTAAGATACGGGATCATCGTGGTTGGACTCCATTAAAATTCCCCTTAACTAACCAGTTAGTAGGTTAATCTAAACATAGTTATTGGGAATCTTCAAGACAATCAAAGGAAAATTCACACAATTTTTAAAAAAGTCAATATTAATTCCAATAGTTAGAATATTAATATAATTATTATATTAAAAATGGGATTTGTAAATCTTTCCTTTTCGACAAATTTCCACAAACACACGTAGTCCTTCAGGTGGAAAATGATTAAAAACCCTTAAAACCCTAGCAAAAATAATGACCACTTAATATCAGCTCTATAACACAGTTTGAAAAATTAGGACGAATATTGTCGTAATATTTCTTACTTTTCATAAAACCCTAAGAAAGAGAAAAATAAATTGTTTGAAGTTTAACAACTCGCTTATTGGGTGTCAGGCACCATAAAAAAGACACAAAAAAGAACCGCTGGTTACATGGAGTATGTATACCAGCGGTTCTTTTTTCAAAACCGACCTGTTTTAATGATAGAGTATAGTAGCCAGAGGACCACGACTGTTGCGATCCCGAATCCAATTTCAACTGCCGGAAATTTGGTCAACAAGATAGATGGATGGCCTGCTATCGTAGTTCCAATGATAAGGCCAACCAAAATGATACTAAGCGATAGCAAGACGATGCTAAAAGATAGTCGATTACTGATTTTATTTATTTTCTTCAAAAAGATTTCTAGTTCCGGGGTCGTTATTTCAATTCTCATCTTTCCTTTTTTCATGACGGAGGTAAAATCTTTTACCGTCTCCGGTAGCTCTTCAAGGATTTCCTCATATTCGTTGAATTGACTCCATACCTTATCCGCAACATATTTAGGATGCATTCGCTCCATTAATAACTGCCGGCCAAAGGGTTCAGCCACTTTAATAATACTTAATTCGGGATCGAGCTTTTTGACAAATCCTTCGATCGTGAGAAGTGTTTTCCCCAATATTGTTAGATCGGTTGGAATCTGTATTCTATGCCGATAAGCGACAGAAAATAAATCAGTAACCGCCTCCCCCAGACTCATTTCACTAAAGGGAACACTGCTATACTTTTCCCTTAACTGCTCAACATCAGATCTTAACTGTTTGCGGTTGACATTGTCCGGCACCAACCCCATTCTAGAAATCGCTCTAACAACCTCATCAGTATTTTGGCGCATCAGGGCAATGACAAATGAGGCAACATGCGATTTCATTTCCGTAGTTAGCCGGCCAACAATTCCGAAATCCATGAAAGCTATGACATTCCCAGGAAGTGCTAAAATATTTCCCGGGTGGGGGTCACCATGAAAGAAGCCAGCGATTAAAATTTGCTGGAAAATGGCATTGACAACCCTTTCCCCTAAAACTTTACAGTCATATCCATCCTGTTCTAGGGTTTCTATCTCAGTTAATTTTGTTCCTTCGATGAATTCCATGGTCAAAATTTTCGAAGTTGTATAATCCCAATAAATTTTTGGAATTACAATGGTTGAATCATTTTTAAATTGTTTGGCAATCTTTTCTGAATTGCGACCTTCATTGTTAAAATCCAATTCTTCCAGAAGAGATTTGGCAAATTCGTCCACCACATCACGAATTTGATATCTTTCTACCCAATCTATACGATTTTCCGCCAACCTAACCAAATCTTGAAGAATTTCTAAATCCGTTTCAATTACATTTCGAATATTAGGACGTTGAATCTTAACAGCAACCCGTTCGCCTGTCTGCAAAATCGCTGTGTGAACTTGGCCAATTGAGGCAGCCGCTAAAGGTACTTCACAAAATTCTGCGAAGGAGTTCTCCAAAGGTTCCGCTAATTCCTCTTCAATAATTCTTTTTACATCCTCAAAAGTAAACAGTGACACACGGTCCTGAAGCTTCACAAGCTCGTGAATGACTTCAGGTGGAAAGATATCAGGTCTCGTACTAGCAATCTGACCTATTTTTACAAAAGTAGGTCCGAGCTCCTCCAAGAACATCCTTATTCGTTCACCTGTGGTTCTCGTATGAATCGTCTCATTTCCTTCGACAAAGATTCTCTTTGGAACTGCCAACAGGTCAAGAAGTCCCAATTCTTTCATGACATACCCAAATCCATATTTGGTGAAGGCGTAAACAATGTCTCGGTAGCGTTGAATATGGCGAATCCTTTTCTTGATCATCTTCACCTATCCCCTAATGGAGTAATTTTTATTAACCTTCTCACTCTTTACAATGACGATCAAACAAATGGAGTCGAATTCTTAAAATGTTCATCAATTTGCTTGTTTATTTGCACCCATACTTTATTCGTATCGCAATGATTCTATCGGGTCAAGCTTAGAGGCTTTATTTGCTGGAAGTAGTCCAAACAGAACTCCGATCACCATCGAAAACAGGACACCGCCAAGTACTACCTGCCATGAAACTAAAGACGGCCAGCCGGCAAAGAAGCTTACAATTTGCGCTGCTCCCCAACCCAGAAAAATACCTAGAATGCCTCCAATTAGCGTCAATGTCATCGATTCGATTAAAAATTGGGTCAATACTTGCCCTCTTGTTGCACCTAGAGCCATTCGGATACCGATTTCCCTCGTTCTTTCAGTCACCGATACAAGCATAATATTCATAACACCAATACCACCTACAAATAAAGAGATTCCAGCAATACTTCCAATAATAAGGGTCATGATTTTGGTAACCTGGCCGATTCCGGCAGCAATCTCTTCCATATTGAGCACCTGATAGGACTTTTTGGTATTATGCATTTTGTTTAAAAGCTTGGCCGCCTTTTTTCCAGCGGTCTGGATATCTTCAGCCGATGCTACTTGTATGGTTACTTGAGTGAAATCATTTTTACTGAAGATATTTCTCCAGGCTTGGAACGGAAGATAAATTTCCATTGATCCAAAGGAAAGAAGTCCTTTTGGCTTATCTAATACGCCAATAATTTCTAGCGGCTGATTGGCAACCGTGATAATTTTCCCAACCGGATTTTCTCCTTTAAATAACTTCTCTTTCAATTTATCGCTTATAAGTGCGACTCGTCTACCACCGAGAAAATCTGAGGTTGAAAAATTCCGCCCCATTGACACCTTCAATTCATTCACTTGTAAGTAAGCTTGATTAATACCAGTTGTTGATATATCTGCCGTTTCTTTTTGATACCTAGCGGATGAAAGCTGCGTACTCGATGCGACAATTCTTTTAATTTCCGGTATTTGTTCCAATGCACGAATATCTTCCTGTTTAAAAGCAGCTTGCTGATATATGTTGGGGTTAGCCCGTACTTCTTCATCGGAAGGCTGATAAAACACTTGGATCGTATTTCCTGGTCCAGTAATTTGTGATTTTAACATGGCCTCGCCACCCTGACCAATCGCCACCACAATGATAACAGCACCGACACCGATAATAATCCCAAGCATTGTCAATATACTCCTTAGCTTGTGGGCTTTTAAAGAACTTAATGACATAATAAAATTTTCCAAAAAACTCATGATATCCGCCCCCCATTAAAGGTAGCAGAGGCCTGGATCATCCCATCTCTAACCATAATCGTTCTGTTAGCATATTCAGCCACCTCAGGCTCATGTGTAACGACGATGATCGTGACACCTTCCTTATTAAGCTCTCTGAATTGCTCCATAATGTCCATGCTTGTTTTCGAATCAAGGGCACCTGTTGGCTCATCTGCTAAA
This sequence comes from Neobacillus massiliamazoniensis, assembly GCF_001048695.1. Taxonomy (GTDB): domain Bacteria; phylum Bacillota; class Bacilli; order Bacillales; family Cytobacillaceae; genus Neobacillus; species Neobacillus massiliamazoniensis. The sequence continues at coordinate 629,807 of NZ_CVRB01000001.1, forward strand.
ATCAGCTTAGGTTTATTGACAATCGCTCTAGCAATCGCCACACGCTGCTTTTGTCCACCTGATAATGCATTGGGGAGATGATCCATCCGATCCTCAAGCCCCACTTTTCTTAAAGCTTCTTCTGCCCTCATTCGACGCTCTTGTTTAGAAATCCCGGCGTAAATCATGGGAAGCTCAACATTTTTTAGTGCCGTTAAACGGGGGAGCAAATGAAATTGCTGAAAAACAAAGCCAATCGCTTTATTTCTAACATGTGCCAACTCTTTATCACTATAATTGGAGACATTTTCACCCTCAATAAAGTAAGTACCAGTTGTCGGTTTATCTAAGCAGCCAATAATATTCATTAAGGTTGATTTACCTGACCCTGACGGACCCATGATGGCGGCAAATTCCCCCTCTTCAATAGAAAGAGAAATATCATTTAGTACCTTTACATTATCTCTCCCAAGTACAAAAGCTTTTGTAACGGATTCTAGCCTAATCATTGTTCTGTCACTTCCATGCCATCTTTGATTGAATTCGGACCATGTATGATGACATTTTCTCCTTTTGAAACTCCTTGGAGGATTTCAATTTTCTTCCCGGAAGTGATGCCTGTTTTTACATCCTGTTTATATGCTTTTCCATTTTTGATGAGATAGACAAATGGCTTATCGCCGTCATCATGGACAGCATCGATTGGAAGAACAATCGCTACCTTTTTATCCGTTTCAATTTCCATGATCACTTGAAAACCTGGTTTTAATGAATTTGTATCTCCAGTAATTTTTATTGCGACGGGATACTGAACTGCCTGGTTTCCATTTTGAATAGCGGTTTGATTCTGTTGTGGAATAAGGGCAACATTCATAATTTCTCCCTGCCATTCTGTACCCGGAACAGCATCTGAACGAACGATTACCTTCTGCCCACTCTTCACTTTTAACGTATCGAATTCAGACAAAAGTCCACTGGCGACCATTCCATCAAGCTTTCCAATATGGACAATCGGTTCAGCATTAGCGGCTGTGACCGAGGATTCACCTGGCTTCTTCACTGATAAAACGATGCCATCTAGTAAACTCTTAATCTCTAATTCACTTTGGCGTTTTGAAATCATATCCTTTTGCAGCATCGCTTGCTTTAAATCAAGATTAGCCATTTTCTGTTCCATATCAAGCTGCTCATGTTCCGGATCTAACTGTTTCTTTGCCTCCTCTTTCCCAATCTGGTCAATTAACGCTTTTTCTTTATCTTTAAACTGCTTCATTTTTTGATTAATTTGGTCAATTTTTAAATTTGCCGATTCTAGTGCCAATTTATTTTGCTCTGTCTCAAGTTCTAGCTGGGCATTTTGAAGTTTTGCCAGCACCGTTCCTTTTTTAACTGTCTGGCCTTCTTGAACAAGTATTTCCTTTAGTTCTCCTTTATCAGGAGAAGGATAGACGATTTGTTCCTCTTGAAGCTTAATCGCACCTGGAATCATCAAAAGGGAGGAAATTTCCTCTTCAGATGTTTTTACAGTTTTAACAGAAGGAGCTTTTGCCGAAACCTGCCGAAAAACACTTACTGAAATCATAATAACAACCAAAATGATTACACCAGCCATCAGCCAAGCTTTCTTTTTCTTTTTCTTTTCCATTATAATTTCGGCGCTCCTTGAAATAGAGTTGCAATTAATCCAAATCCTAGCATAACGATAAAGAATAGAATGGCAACCGTCCATGCCGCTCCTTTAGAAAATTGTGCTGTTTTTTGAAGCCCAATCGCTGTCAATACCATCCCCCAAATACCGAAAACATCTAAGGAACTTAGCACACCTTTCCCCTGATTAAACAAACCTGCCAAACTAGTAACATTTACATAAGGGTCTCCACCAATTGCGTTCCTTATCGCCATATTTAACACGAGACCAACCGCGCCGATTATCATGATATAAACATTCATTGATAATAATTGTTTAAAAGTTACAGATGAATTGACAAACTTAGAAATAGCTAAAAGAATCGCACTGCCAACAATAGCACTGATAATAGGCGAGAGGAGACCAGCTATTACAACCGTTACCTTTGTAATTGTTAAAACTAAGTCTATTTGGTCTTTTGGTACCCCCTGATCAATTAATGTCGAGGCATCTAACATTCTTGCCATTAATAACATTCCAATGATATATAGGATGCTCACAATCAATAATGGCACCCAAAGTTTTGGCTTCTGCCTAATCCTTTCAAACTGCACTCCCGGGCTCGTGAACATTCCCAATAAAGATGGCTTTTGATCCTTTGTGTTTAATTCTGTTTGAACTTCCATTACTCAACACCCCATTTTCTATTTATGTAAAATATTACACATAACAATACGTCTATTTTATGGAAAAAGTTTCATTTTTCTGTGTCTTTTTTCCATGAACTTTTCTGGGTGTTATTTCTTGGTGTCAGGCACCAAAGTAGAGATTTTTCTAAATGGCTAGTCGATAAATCAAAAACCTTTCAAAGGGATTATGTTCAGTTAATTCTGGCAATGTCATTTCCTGCTTCAATTCAAAAGGGGTCTTGTTTTCTAAGAAATCGATATAATCTTCCGATGGATAATAAAGTACCACTTCTATTTCACGCTTAGATTTTTCTACTGATAGTAAGATATTATTTATGATGGTTATAAAAATTTGAATCGAAAATGGATTAAAAAAATAGAATCGATTATCTAAGGAATTGATTTTATATTCTTCAGCTAAACAACAATGGAAATGAATTTTATCTTTAGCCTTTTTATTTTTTCGTAAATATCTGTCTCGATTTTCGATTGCCTCTTTGTAGAGAGATTCATTCATTTCAACACCAACAACTGTTGCCCCACATAAATGATGGATATAGAACACTAAACGTCCTTTGCCACACCCATAGTCAACAATCCGATCGCTGCTCTTTAATTCATACCATTTAAAAAGTGTATCCAATGCGCTATATGGCGTTGGTTCGTAACGGTGATAATGCAAAGATTTATTAAATCCTCTTTGCTCACCCCTTGTATTAATATTCAGCATGGCATCATAAGTCTTTTCTTTCAATTTGATTCACTCCACGTTTAAAAAATTTACTCTTCTTAATAAAAATACTTCACTTTTTTATAGAATTGCTATAGAGACTACTATTTTTTATAAAAAAAGAGAAAAGCGACTGGACAACCAATCGCTTTTTCCTTTTTCAATATCGCAATTTTATTCCTTCACGCCAGTGTAGATCCGAATGGCATCTCTTATAAATTCTGCTGTCCCTGGCTGGTCTTTATCATAATAGGCCTTAAATCTTTCATCATCCACGTACATTTGGGCTAAACCAGCATGGGCTTCCTTCGAGTATTTGTTCCAATAAAAGGTAATCCATTTTTTATGAAAATCAGCTGCTTTTTGAGCCAACTCACCTGACGGATCACCAGTGGCAAAGGCTAGAGCAAACGTCTCCTTTACTTGCTGCTCTAGTTTTGTCACTGCGTTGTATTCTTCTTCCGTCATATTCATAAGCTTTGCATTTGACTGATCTACCGCTTCCTCTCCAAACTTATCACGAATTTCATTCCCATATTTTTTCTCATTCTCATCTATCATTTTCTGTTTAAAGCCTGCAAATTTCTCAGAATCAGACATTTTCATTCTCCCTTCTGTAACCGCAATGGTTTTTTCAACATTGGCGATTAATGAATTTAATTGAGCTCTTTTTTCCAGGAGTTTTTCACGATGTTCTCTAAGTGCGGCAGCCCCATCGAAGGAAGGTGCAGTTACAATATTCTTGATGTTATCTAAACTGACACCTAATTCCCGAAAAAAAAGGATTTGCTGTAGTTTATCAACTTCTTTCTTACCATAAATCCGATATCCTGATGAATTGATTCTTGCCGGCTTAAGAATTCCAATTTCATCATAATACCTAAGTGTTCTCGTGCTTATCCCTGCTAACTTCCCAAGCTTTTGCACTGTATATTCCATTCGTCTCACCCCCTATCCAAACGATACACCTTAACGTAACGTGAAGGTCAATAGGTCTTAAAAAATTTTTTTATAAATAGTAAGGAAAAAAAAACAGGAGACAACGGCTTATTGTCTCCCAACTGAAATATATGATGACTATGGCACGATATTGCCAGCAGCCTTATAAATTTGATACCATTCTTCCCTTGATAATTTGATGTCAGAACCTTTACTTGCATCCTTCATCCGCTCGGAATTTGTCGTTCCAAGTACAACCTGGATATTGGCCGGGTGACGTGTAATCCATGCAACCGCAATTGCCGTGTTCGTTACACCGTATTTTTCGGCAATTGAGTCAATTACTTGGTTTAACTCAGGAAAACGCTCTAAATCACCAAGGAATGGCCCTTCAAAGAACCCGTGCTGGAACGGGGACCATGCTTGCAAGGTGATATCATTCAAGCGGCAATATTCCAAAATGCTGCTGTCGCGGTTCACAGCCTGATCAATCTTCATATTTAAAGAGATTCCTGAGTCAATCATTGGAGTATGACAAATGCTAAACTGAAGCTGGTTAACCACTAATTTTTGTGGAACGTATTTCTGCAACAAATCAATTTGAGTAGGATTAAAGTTTGATACACCAAAACACCTTACTTTTCCGCTTGTCTGCAACTCTGAAAATGCCTCAGCCACTTCTTCAGGATCCATTAGGGGATCTGGACGATGGAGTAGAAGAATATCAAGATAATCAGTTTTTAAACGCTTTAAGATGTTTTCAACTGACCAAAGGATATGCTCTTTTGAAAAATCATAATAGTTTTCCGGTGAGCGAATACCACATTTACTTTGGATAATCATATTTTCACGGATAGTTGGATTCATTTGAATCGCTTCTGAAAAAATTTCTTCACATCTTCCCCTGTCATAGATATCAGCATGGTCAAAGAAATTAATGCCCTCGTCCATGGCCGTCCGAATTAATCTTTCAGCTTCAGTTAAAGAAAGTTGTGTTAACCGCATATTCCCCATAATAATATTAGAGGACTTAATATCGGTGTTAGCCATACTTATATATTTCAAAAAAACTCCTCCCTTTCAAAAATTAATAGTTACATATTATTGTTCAAGTATACCCTCTAGCACGCTTAACATAAAGTAGTGCCTCAATTTCTATTACAAAATTATTCAGTTTTGAAGCGGTACCATATTAACCGGTTTACTAATTCCAGCGATTGCATCTGCAACATCTGGAGAATCATCGTTAAAAACATTTTTGAGCTTTATAGTAACATACGGTGCAAATTCCTTAGGTGAGAGTATGCTGTTTTATTGTGAAAGTGCATTGTTTCCCGCAGTTTTTACATGTTTTTTAACCAGCTTTGGCAAAACAAAAAGGTAATAGCCTCCAACAGCTAACAAAAGAAAACCGATAACGAAATAGATCGCGTCTACATTTACATAAGTCGGGAAAATGACGGCGATGATTCCTAGAGAAACAGAATGGGCCAGCATCATCAATGGATCCACCCATCCTGAAACTCTCCCCATAAGCTTTGGATCAACTAACTCAGTCATCCAGCCCGATAACGCTACATTCACTGGCGCTAAGATAATCCCCATAATGAATGTTAATGAGAGATAGATCCATACATTTTCTAACGTCCCCAATACGAATGTAAATGCACCACTTAGGAATATCCCGCCAATCATAACTCTATAAGCCTTAAAATTATGGACCAGCTTACTTCCAATCCCGCTTCCAACCACAAATCCAATTCCTAAAAAAATTGAAAACAAGGAAACGAACTGCTCATAATGGCCGGGTGTAAGTTTGTATTTCATCGTAAAAAGCGGTATAACGGCAAATGCACCATTTATGAATCCAAACACTAAAAATCCAGAAACAATCGATTTTAATAGCTTATTATCAAGAATGTACTTTAATCCTTCTTTAAAATCAGCTAGAACGGTTGAGATATTAATATTTCTTATATTTGTTTTTCCATTCGGAAGTCTAACCTCTGCTGGCAGGACACAGCTGCGAATCAAAAAGGCAGATACGATAAAACTTACACCGTCAATCATGATAGTCCCGATGATCCCAATATAATGATAGGAGAGGGCCCCTAGCCCCATACCAAACAGCATAAACAGTCCCATCACAGTTTGATTAAGCCCAGATGCCTGCATATACTGCTCTTTGTCGAGAATTCCCTGAATAATACTCATTTCAGCCGGAGCGAAGAATTTTGATACTGCACTACGAACAAATAACAGCACAAAAACCAACCATAAAAGGTTGAAGTAAATAGCAGCTAATAACAAGACAGTTAAACCGGCACGAATCCAGTCAGAGTTAACAGCAATTTTTTTCCTGTCTAGCCTGTCTGCCGCCACACCGACAATAAAGAATACAAAAAGAATAGGAAGGGAGTACATTAATTCTGCCACAGTCGCCAAAAAAGGCTGCTTGCTAAAATGATCTAATAAATAAAAGGCAAAGGCAACGTTGCCAAGAGTCGAACCAAGTTGTGAAGCAAAAGAAGCTAAAAATATTTTGGTAAACAACGGATTTTTAAAAATAGCCATTAAGATTCCCCTTCCAAATCATGAACTTGTAATACTTCTTTTAAAATGGATTTGAAAAGTCTTAGCTGCTCTTTCACTCGGACATTCCCGATTCCTGCGGCTTTCGTGTGAAGCAATACCCCCTCAAAATAAGAGGTAATCATTTTGTTAATAACATCCAAATCAACTCTTGGATTAAACTCTCCGTCTTCAACGCCCTTTTGTAAATAATGAACGAGATAGGCTTGTTGTTTTTTATAATGCTCTTCCAGCATGGATCGTCGTTCCTGCTCTTTCCACCCACTGATAAAATATTCGTAGATCACAATTGGTAATTCATCAGAAGCATTACTTAATTGCTGTTCCATCATGTCAATTAGACCGCATAACCCTTTCCATACGGAAAGACCACTTGTTAATAAGTTTTTTATTTGTGCTTCTGTTTCTTTGTCATTTTCGGCAAGGATTACCTTCATGATTTCATCTTTACTTGAAAAATAAAGATAAACCCAGCCGCGGCTCATTTCAGTTTCATCGACAATATCCTGCATGGTTGAGTTGACGTAACCTTTACGTTTAAACACTTCACCTGCAGACTGGATGATGTGCATTCGACGTTTTTCTTTCTCACTTTCGGAAATTTTAGGTGTCAAAGTTTATACCTCCAACAATTAAAATAACAATGACATCACTGTCATTTTCCAATATAAAACATTTGTATCGTTCACGCAATACCATTTTGGTAAATTTTTGATAAAAAAACCCAACACCCATCGGATGTTAGGATAACGTATGACCGCTTATATGGACTTAGTTCTCTAAATGATAAAGCAAGTATTCAACTGGGGAACTCCCATGTCCCCCAATCGCCAAGGTGTTCTATAATTTCTTGACAATATCATGAAAACGTTTTTAATTTTAAATGTATGCTCAATGAAAGGGTGAAATCGATGGAATGGAAACCAGATAAACAAAGCGATATCCCTATATACCAACAAATCGCTAATTATATCCAAAAAAGAATTGTTTATGGAGAATATCCTCCAGGTACGGTTCTCCCTTCTGAACGAAGATTAGCAAAAGAGTTAAATGTAAATAGAGGAACCATTATTTCCGCGTACGATGTTTTATATTCAAATGGGATGGTAGAACGCATCAAAGGTAGTGGTACACATGTCAATAAAGACATGTGGAGGTTATCACGCTCACGAATCCCCAACTGGGATCTTTATGTCGAACGTGGATCTTTTTTGCCTAATCTCCCGCTTTTTCAACATATTCGTGAAGAAGTCCTTAATAAAAATCTGATTAACTTTGCAAGCGGTGAATTAGCTCATGATTTGATGCCCTATGATGTTTTTCGAGATATCCTCTCTAAACATGAATTCCATCAATCTCTGGGATATGAGCACCCCCTAGGTAACTTGAATCTTCGTGAGCAAATTGTTCATCATTTAAAGGAATATAGGGATATAAAATGCTCCAGTCAGTCTGTCCTCGTTACTTCTGGTGCCCAACAAGCCCTCCATCTTATCATTCAATGTTTGTTAAACGAAGGTGATGCGATCGCGTACGAAGATCCATCATATGCGCATTCTTTACCGACGTTTCGAGCGGCTGGTTTAAAAACCTTTAAACTGCCGGTAGGAAAAGATGGCTTGAATCCTGAAGATATATTGTATTTGTATAAAAAACATAAAATTAAAATGGTCTTTCTTAACCCTATATTTCAGAATCCAACTGGAACGGTACTATCTTTGGAAAGAAAAAAAAGGGTCTTAGCTATTAGCCAAGAATTCGGGATTCCAGTTGTAGAGGATGATCCCTACAGCTTAATTTCATTTTCAGATCATATTGATACTTCTACTCTTAAATCTCTAGATGATAGTGGAAATGTATTGTACATAAGCTCTTTTTCAAAAATAGCAGCGTCAGGACTTCGCATAGGGTGGGTCGTTGGACCCGATAATGTCATTCAACGTTTGGCCGATGCAAAACAGCAAATGGATTTCGGACACAGTATTTTCCCCCAATGGATTGCAGCAGAATACCTTGGATCTGAATCTTTTGCGTCAAATCTTAAAAATTTAAATCTTAAACTCTTAGAAAAAAGAAATATATTAACCACTGTTTTGCAAGAAGAGCTTTCAAACCAGCTTGAATTTCAGATACCAGATGGCGGTATCCATCTATGGTGCCGTTTACTTAGCAATGACATCAACGAATATAAATTACTTGAAACATCCATACGAAATGGCGTAGCCTTCGTTCCAGGAAGCCTGATTAGCTCCCTAACTGGTTATATTAGACTAACATTTGGAAGAGTAGAAACTCATTTGATAAAAGAAGGGATCTTAAGACTAAAGAAAGGAATGGAAGACCTAAAGAATACATGCACATGAATTTTTGTTTTTTTACCGAAGTATTACTTCGGTATTTTTTTTACTTAGAAATTATTCAAAACTATAAAAAGTGGATGGTGAAATTATTTTAAAATTGGATGTTGTTTTTTAATTTTAATAATATAAACTAAAATTGATATTAATTTCCTTAAATGATAATCCTTACATATTATCATTTTTCTTTAATACTAGATTTAATAAATTATGAGGATCTATAAATGATATTGTGGAGATAGGTGATAAACATGAAATTAGTCCTAATGCTGGTACTTGTTGCTTCAATGGTTGTTTTATTCTTTAGCGGATATTTTGTAGGAATGTTAAAGGAACGTTACGGTAAAAATTTACTTATCATTATACCAATATTTATAGCAATGTTTATGTTTAACATCATATGGGCCATAACAGAGTTAGCAAAAGATGCAAGATGGCAATAATGGATTAAAAAAGAAACGTAAAAATTAACGTTTCTTTTTTTATTACAGCCTTAGTTACAGTTGAAGTTATATTTTCAAAAATAGCATAAAAAGATCTAAGCAAAAAAACTAATATATATTCCAAGTACAAATAAAGATAGAATAATTATCACAGCATAGATTAAAGTTAAATTTTTCGTATTTCTCTTTACTTTGGTACTATAGTCGTCGTCGCCCTTGCCAGTTAAAAATAGAGTTGAAACAATTGAAATTATTATGATAATGATCACCAAAGCATACATAATATTCATGAAAACACCTCAAAGACGTTTTTTTTTTATTCAATAAACGAATTAGGAAAAAGAAGTAACGATGCCAAAATCTTACTGTATGCTTTATATCTAAAATCCAATTCCCTTTAATTAGTTCTAGTATAAAAAAAATAAATTAATTAATCACCATCCACTTAGCTAGAAATCTTATCATCCACTAATTTTTTTAAAAAGCAAAACGCCACTTTCCTTTGTCATAAGAAAGTGGCGTTTTTTTTGGTAAACGTATGACCTGTTAGGGACTTGAACCCCCGACCCCTTCCCTGTCAAAAAGGTGATGCAAAAAAATATGGTTAAATTAAAATAAATACAGTTAAAAGAGTATTGCTAAATCAACGTTTATGGGATTGTTTAGAAAATCAAAATCAATTAAAAACAACTGAGAAAATTAAGTCTGTGCAATTTTTGTGCAATTGATCTGCAATTAATTCAGAAGTAAGTATGTGGTCAATTCTTACTAGTTAAAGTATCTGTGGTTCCTGTACTCGACTTGTAGAAAAATAAACTTACGGATTGATGTAGCCGTGTTCACCTTTCCATGTTTATTACATCATGCCGCCAGTAGGTTGCTAGAGTGTAATATTGTTAACATTGAGTGCAAAAAGTGCGGTAAATCAACATTTTGGATGTTTCATACTGTAACATCTTTAACGAGGGTTTACCGTTTTATATGGGAGTGCGTTGGGAAGGCGTTAGCAAAATGTTAGCAATTCGCTAACGCTATATTGTTTAAAATTAGTTATTGAGCAAATTTTATGGTTACAACCGCTTCGGTATCATTCGATTTTTCCAAGCTCACCTTATAATAACTTTTCTAGATTTTTTCTTGTTTCATTATCTATATCATCTTTCCAAAGATAATTAATAAATTGATCCTTATCAAACCACAAAATTAAATCAACATGGCTAATATCTTCAATAGTACGATGACCTACTCTGCGTATTTTCAGATAACTCCCATTATCTAACAAAGCAAAGCCTGTTAAAGTAATGAATAAATCATGCATATCCTTTAAGGTATCTAAATTAACAATTGCTAAGACATTCGGCACTTCATGATTAGGATTTACACTTTTGAATTGCTTTACGGCTTTATGCAAATGTCTAGAGATTGCATTATAAGTTGAATCATTTTTCGCTCCAATAAAATCATCGTATTCAAGTGTTTTCTCTTCGCAAAATAATATTCTTTGAAAATCTTTGAACACTTCAAAATCAGGAGTTTGTTCGTCTCCTTCTTCTATCTTATTTACTTTCAGCCCTTTATTCTCTTAAAACCTCTTAACTATAGACTCCCCATACTCAGCCACCTTTATCACTCCTTTATGAAAGTTCCACTACTGACTGTAAAAGAGGTTACCACTATACAATTAATTGTATAGTGGAGTAAATCATTAAACTTTAAATAGAGAAATGCTACCTATCTCATAGACGTTGCTTTAAGAAAGGAGTTCATTTTTACTCCTTAGCCTTTCTTAATAAAAGCCGGGCAATTTTTAGGTGTTGTAAATGCAGTAAACTCTTTACCCATATTTAACTGGTTCATTTACTCCTATTTTAAAATTGGATTACTTCTCTCTATAGGCAATGAATACTTTCCTTCAAATACAGCATTAAGATTATCAATATATTGATCTTTGTCTTACCGCATCCGCATTCCTTCGCTTTTAAATCAAGATTAAAAATATCATTACACTCTAGACACAGTAAAAGTTTAATGTAATCACCTATAATTTTATTTACCTTTGAAGTTCTGTGCCTAGCTCACATATCCATAATTGTACTCGTTAATTCACGCATAGTTCCAATTCGATTTTCGAACATTTCATCCCACATATCTAAACAACGCTGATTAACTTCGAAATCATCTTGGGTTCTATCATAGAGAAAAGCAATTAATTTCGATAATTCCGGAGCTATACCATATAGTTCACTTCCAACATCTTTAACTTCTTTTTGAGAGTTTTGAATTATATTTTGGCACATACCGAATATAACTTCTTTGAATATTATGATTGGTACATCATTTTCATTTATAAAATATACAAAGCGACGCACCATTCTTCTAGTAGATTTAGAAGTTACTAATTTTAAAATAAACTCTTCATCCTCATTTATATTTAGCTTTTCTTTATATAATAATTGAGAATAAGAAAAAGTAAGATCATCATCTTTTTCCTCATCTAAAAAATGTACAATTATTTTTTTACACTTTTCATGATGTTCTTGATAACCAATAAGATCACATGCAACCTTAACGATTCCTTCTTTTTGCTCCTTAGATTTAATAATATTCTTAAAAAGAATATCCCCAAAGCTTCCATATAATACATACATATTGGCTATGTGATTGGCACCTACTTTAGCCACGTCTTCAAACTCTGAATTATACATTTCAAGAACTAACTCTTTAATTGTTCTTGAATAATCATTATATAAATGATAGAACAAGTTATAAGCATATGGATGAGCAGCAATTCTTAGATCTTTGTTGGCCAATTGAAAGAACCACTTTACAGCTTGTTCCTTATCAAAGTTCATAATCGGTATAATACACTCTATTGCTGACATATTTACCGCTAGATTCTTATCGTTAACAATAGAATCTACAGCATCTTTAAAATAATCATATCTATCTTTATCTTCCCAGAGTAAAGAAGCTATTGCCTCAGTAGCGCAACCTCTTACACAATTCATTGAATTTGTAAAGAGAGAATTAATCGTGTTTCCTTCTTTATCTTCTGAGGACACTACATTGAACTCACCCTGCTCTGGATTCGGATGGTTCATTGCTATATTTGATATTTCGTTTAAAATCTCCTTGTCCCATAGTTCTCCAGCTCTCTCTCTAATCCCTCTACAAAAAGACGCTGCAACATTTATATCCTCATTGTTAACCCATTTTTTATATAATCTCTGTGCTAGATGGAGATTAACAGGTTTCCAATCTCCGTTTTTATTCATATCCTTATCTAATTCTTTTTTACCTATTATATCCAAAACAGCACTGATATAGTGATTATCAATATCTTTCGGAAACTTTAAGGCTAAGTTAGCGATTCTATTTGGATCTTTTTCTCCAACTCTTATAATATCTCTTGAAAATTGCCATGGTGAAGATTCTAAAATAGGTCCATCTTTTAAGGCCCATTTTTCTTTTTGATAATCTTTTTTCTCAATAATCTTTAACCATTGTTTATCACTGATTTTTTCAGCTTTAGACCCAATAGTCGAACCAACAACTCCCCCTGTAACATTATTCCTTTTATGCCTAAAATGTTGACCATTAAATTTCCGATTTAGAATTCTTTCCAGTTCGGAAGTTTTTCTTGATATCCTATCTTGGTCGAGTGCTGGAATTAAATAATTTTGTACTTCGCCCCAATATGGCCAATGAACTATCAATTTATTCTGTTCTATCCTATTTTCTCTATTAAACTCAAATCTACGTTTTGCTATCCCTAACTCATCTTCTTCATGATAATAGTAAAGACTATGTTCTAAGCTTTCAAACACTTCATCTGAGCATGTTTTAGAGTGTTTTTCTATTACTTTTTTAGCTGTATATAAGTATTCGTCAGAGTCCCCTGTGTAATTGAAAAATCTCGTATGTGGATTATCAATCAACCAGCTAATCGCATAATCAGAGCAATCAACCGGCAGGCTTTCCATAAGGCATAATAAAATCTCATTTATTATAAGTGAAGAATAGTCATAATATTTTTCACAACTCTTCAATAGATTCTTCGCATCAATTTTAATTAATTCTTTTCCTGAAGCCTTAACCATCTCTACATAAGCTCTTCCATACAATTGACCCATATATTGTTTGGATATCCAAAAATCTATTTTTTTGTCATAGATTGAAGTTGTATTTTTAGTAGTTTCTGCAATATACAGCATAAAGTCCTTCCAGACTTGGTACGGTCGATCCTTTGCAATTTCAGCAAGGATTTTTATTGCCTTATCATCCAAATCCTGTCTATTTTCAATAGCCTGATTATTGACATTTTTAACGATTAAATCAATTAAACATAACGCTCTGCTAGGAGCATCTTTAGCAAGTCTTTCCCAAGAAATGTACGCATTCCATAGTTGTGGCCTAAACTTTAATATTTCCAATCTAAAATCGAACATTTCATCAGAATCATCTGCAATATTCCAACATAGCACATTGTAAATTTTATTATCCAATTCAGGGTTTTTGAATGCTAAAGGATAAAGCAATGAAGCCACTTCATATGGTAAATCAGAGTTAACAGATCTAAGTAGCAACAATGCTAACTCCCTATCTTGTTCACAATCAAGCCAAGTATTAATGTAACCTTCTCGAATTAAAAACTTTATAAAAATAGGGTGATTAATGAAAACAGCATCCAATAAATGATTTCTCCAATACTCTGAGTTAATATATTCTTGTAAGAATACCTCCACTTTTGAATTGATTGATTCTGCCTGTCCCAGTACTTCTAAAAAGACATATTTCATGTAAAAGCGTATATTCACACTATGTATTAGTTCAATACCCACATCTACAAAGTCATCTATATCAAAGTCTAGTAAATTCTCTAATAACATCTGAAGTTGATACCTTTTAGATGGAGTCTGTTTAGAAGGAGAGCCAAGTATACTAATAATGGAATTACCTTCAAATATTTGTTGAATCATTTTTTCAACCAAGAAATAGTCATAAAAGCTTTGATGAACAAAACCAATTCTCTTACCATCTGAAAACAATAGTCCATTGGATAGTAATTGTTCAATTGCAACCTTTGAGCAATGATTTACCATCTGTACGGGAATCATTAGCTTTCCTAAATTATCAATTTGATTTAATATTATCTTTTAGTTCATTTAAATAATTAATAGAAACACCCATAATTTCACAATTAATACTTAATTGTGTCCACCATTGTTTTATTAAATCACTAGATGATATGTATGTATTAGACTTCCTTTTTTCTTCTAAATTTGACCAAATATATAGATTGCTAGGTGTTTTTAACAACGTTCTAAGTTTCGTTGATAAGTTATTATATGTTTCTCCTACAACTTCTTTTACGTTTTCATTATCCAGATCACTCATTATTATTTCTTTCCATGTGTCTTCTTTGTTATTGGTGTTCATTTTTGAAAACAATTGCTTTATACCATTTTCATTTTGGAAATCAAACGTTCTGCATATAAAAACTAACGTTATTTTTCTATCTCTTTCCTTATTGATATTGTTTACTTCTGCTATCATTTCTTTACAGACTTCTAGTGCAGAACTTGAGTGGTTATTCGTCCATCGGATTGCATCAAGTTGATCTAAAATCAAAACAGCTTCTTTATCCTTCGAAACTGCATCAATACAAAATACTGGTGATGCAGATAAACCTAATTGATCTCCGTAATTATTAGAAGAATATTCTGGAACACGCCGATCTAGTCTTAATGCAAGATGAACTATATTTTTTTCTTTTAGCCTATTTCTTAATTCAATAACACATCCGCTTTTTCCGCTTCCTGCTTTCCCATGTATAATTACTGAATTTCCATTTAAAAGTTCTTTATAACACTTTTCACTTTCCTGCCTATGAATGAGAGAGTTATTAATTTTAACGAAAGCAGAATCAAATTCAGTATTCAGGTATTCAATTCTTGGCATAATCCGTTCGTCTTTATGTAATTGTCTAAATAAAATGTCAGGTTGACTTTCTAAAAAGTTTATTATCATATAAGATGATATTTCTTTTCCTAATAAATCATTTTCTATCGGGTAGTTCAATAATAGATTATAAATAGTTTCGGCATTACCTATAAAAAGATACTTTATAGTTTCCTTCAAGGTTGTTTTTGTTTCTAAATCATCGGAGTAGTGGATAACATACATTCTTTTTAAATAATGAAACGCTTGTTCATTGTCTTGAACAGAATTATGATCCAGCCCAAGATACTCACATATTTTTCTATATTCTTTATGCACTTCTGTACTATTCTTTATTTGATATTCATAAAAATCTCTAGGGTTTCCATTAGAATTTCTTGCCCGATTAGTAATATCATTCAACATCATACAATTAACTGCTGAAACAAATTGATAATTAATTTTATCACTGGAGTCTAATTGCTTTTTTGCTTTTTGAAAAATTCCTTTTGCACCTAAATCACCTATAGTCCAATACTCTTTGCTTGCATTTCTCCCCTTGCATTGCGAGCATATTTTACTTTCATCATTGTTTCTAATCCATAGATCAATGCCCTCTTCTTCTTTTCCAACGCCTTCCAGAATAATAGATGATATTTCCTCTTTTATTAGTCTAAGTAATTGTTTAACCACCCATCTACCTTCATATCTATTTCCAAACTTATCAGCTCTACCACCAGTTTCATAAGGCAAAGGAAGCCCTCCTCTTTAAAGATATATTCACTTATTAAGTAAATAACAACAAATTATCAGTTTCATTTTTTCTCTTATAATTAATGTTATATCGAGAAGTATAAGATTTCAAATTTTTACAGAAACACAAAAAATATTCATGATATTTTTAAGTGTTTATTTAGTTTCACATAAAATGCTCTTTCAAATTGGCAAAAAAAAAGAAGCTTCCCTCAAGTTTGATAAACTTATGAGAAGCCTCTTTTATTTTTCATTATGTTAGCATTTTGTTAGCAAATCACTTCAAAACCCTTATATATCATGGGATTGAGCGGTCATCACATCATGCCGCCCATTCCGAACATTAATTATTTTACTTTATATAATCGTTCTCTTTATTCGCCTTTTTGAATGCTACACACTCCATATGTGCGGAGTGTATGCGGCAACACGTGGGATGTTGATGAGTTTACACTTGTTTTAATAAAACTTTAGTTTAGAACTCAACCAATTCCATATTCTACAGTTATTTCCACATGAGAATAATTCTTTTCTTACCTCCTGATTCGGTTGTATAATAGACTCTTACCCAATTGTTATACGCCCAAGAAAATATTATTCAATAATCTCATTTTATTAAGATGGGCAGACTTCAATTTAGCCCAAAAATCAAATTACATTTTCCACAAAAAAATAACCTCAAGATAGAAAAAGCAGCCAAAATCTAGTAAGATATCCACATGTGACATTAGATAAGGAGTTAAAAAAATGAGCGTATTAAACGTACAAAATTTAAGTCACGGTTTCGGTGATCGTGCGATTTTTAATAATGTGTCTTTTCGGCTTTTAAAAGGAGAGCACGTTGGACTAGTTGGGGCAAATGGTGAGGGTAAGTCTACTTTCATGAATATTGTTACTGGGAAGTTGCAACCCGACGAGGGGAAAGTTGAGTGGTCACGAAAAGTTCGTGTTGGTTATTTAGATCAGCATGCTGTACTTCAAAAAGGTACTACGATGCGTGACGCTTTGAGTACTGCTTTTCAATATCTTTTTGATGCTGAATCAGAGATCAATGAACTTTATGCAAAAATGGGTGATGAAGGTGCTGATATCGATGCATTACTTGCAGAAGTTGGAGAGCTACAAGAAACTTTAGATAGTAATGATTTCTATCGAATTAATTCAAAAGTTGAGGAAGTTGCTCGTGGTCTAGGATTAGACGATGTTGGACTCGATCGAGATGTAGATGATCTTAGCGGTGGGCAACGTACGAAAGTTTTACTAGCTAAGCTTTTGCTAGAAAAGCCTGAAATCCTATTACTAGACGAGCCTACGAACTATTTGGATGAACAACATATCGAATGGTTGAAGCGCTATTTACAGGAATATGAGAATGCATTTATCTTGATTTCACATGATATTCCATTCTTGAACAATGTTGTTAACTTGATCTATCACATGGAAAACCAAGAGTTGAATCGCTATGTTGGTGACTATGATAACTTCTTAAAAATATATGAAATGAAGAAGCAACAGCTAGAGTCCGCTTACAAGCGTCAACAACAAGAAATAGCTGATTTGAAAGATTTCGTTGCTCGTAACAAGGCAAGTGTTGCGACTCGTAATATGGCGATGTCTCGTCAGAAGAAGCTCGACAAAATGGAAGTTATTGAATTGGGGAAAGAGAAGCCGAAACCAGAGTTTATTTTCAAAGAAGCTCGTGCAGCTAGTCGTTGGATTTTCACGACTGAAGATCTTGTTATTGGTTACAATGAACCACTTTCTCGTCCTCTAAATTTGAAAATGGAACGCGGACAAAAAATTGCATTCGTGGGTGCAAACGGTATTGGTAAGTCTACTCTTTTAAAAAGTATTCTTGGGTTGATTAATCCAATTTCGGGTAAAGTGGAACGTGGTGAGTATCAATACATTGGTTACTTCGAGCAGGAAGTTAAACAGGCCAACTACAACACTTGTATTGAAGAGATTTGGAGCGAGTTCCCAAGTATGAATCAGGCTGAAGTCCGTGCTGCTCTTGCAAAATGTGGATTAACGACGAAACATATTGAAAGTAAAATCGAAGTCCTTTCTGGTGGAGAAAAAGCCAAAGTTCGATTGTGTAAAATTTTAAACACAGAAACAAATTTATTAATTTTAGACGAACCTACCAATCACTTGGATGTGGACGCAAAAGAAGAATTGAAGCGTGCTTTAAAGGCATATCGCGGAAGTATTTTGATGGTATCCCACGAACCTGATTTCTATCGTGAAATTGCGACCGATATTTGGAATTGTGAGGATTGGACTACGAAAGTGTTTTAAAATAAAGATTAAGGGGTTCCCAATGAATAAAATATCACTTGGGAAACCCTTTTTATAACCCATCCCATTCCAATTTATGTTGGACAATCAGCGGTACTAGCATATCGTATTCTTATTCATGTATATAATATAATTAATGGAGAAACTAAATGGGGAATTAATCCATCAGAAGTATTGGATCGAAAAGTGCAAATAAATATTTTCATAATAGAAAATGAAGTTAGTGACCAAAATTGCGCCCTTTAATGGAATAATGAAAATATGTTTTAGCCCTAAAATCATTTAATTTTTGTTGAACTTAAAGCTACCCGTTAGCCATCCATGAAGCTGGAAATCACCTCTTCACCACAGAGAAATATATTGAACTGTCCATACTAGTTCTTAATCCAGTCAATCAATCCATAGATTAATGAATTGTGGCTCTCTCCATTTTTTTTTGACACATGAGACGTGTCTTCTTTGGTATTGTCTTTTATTAATAGTTAGAGAAGTTTATTTTCATGGTAGTTTAAGTGGAAGATTTCACAATCTCTTCACCCTTACAGAATACGTGAATTTGGCTTTAAATTTAATTAGGGCACTTTTCCTTATTATAGGAAAATGCCCGATTGTTAAAGAAAGTCTTATTTAATAATCTTGCTTACTATAGGGTTAACCGTAACGAGTGAAACTGAGAAAATAATTATTAAGATGTTTAACCTCTTATGCTTTAAGATAAAAAATAGCCCTCACTAAAATCAAATGGCGGAATACTTTGCTTAAAACGAAATACATTATGAGGATCTACTTCTGATTTAACTTTTCTTAGCCTATTAAAATTCTCCCCATAATAAGACTCTGGCCATTTTTTTATAAAAAGATCTGGCCAGTTGACATAATCACCCTTAATAAATGGTTTTAATGCGACTCTCAATTCTTCAGTCCACTTAATATTTTCTCTTGCTTCTACTTCTTTGGTCCACTTTGTTAAATATTCTTGTGCAATTATCGCATTCCTATGATAATAGGCTGTTTCTTTTGGAGAAATGTCTTTAACAGCACCACCCAATGACTGTTGCCAAATGGAGGCTTCTTCGTTTGGTGCTTTCGCTAGAAATTGTTTCATAATACAAATAGCTTTTGGAGGAAGGGCTTCATAAATAAATGAACCTGATCGTTTAAATAAAGAAGGAATATTGCCGGACGGATCATTAAAATGTTCAACAGCTTTAATAAATGGCACGTTATTGATTTCTATTTTTCTAGGTTTTGTATGTTTCACGAGTGGTCTAATTAATTTTTTTAGTTTGTCCGATGAACCTATATATTGCCCTTCTGCAATGATTAAATTTTTACATTTTGCATGTAATTCTATTTGGGAGGTTAATTTTGGATCCGTAAATGGCGCCCAATCTTGCCAAGCTTGGAATGCTTCTTCTAATTGCTCCCAGTCCCACTCTACCGTGAAGATGGATACAGTAGAAATTGGATGTACGCGAAATTTAAATTGGGTCACAATACCAAAGTTACCACCGCCACCTCCACAACATGCCCAATATAAGTCAGAATTTTTTTCTTTACTAGCTTCAACAATTTGTGCACCTTTTTCCCCTTTTGGAATAGCAATTCGAAGGCTAATGAGGTTATCACATGTGAGTCCAAAAATTCTTGATAACATCCCAAATCCCCCGCCTAATGTTAATCCAGAAAGACCAACACTAAACTCTGTACCACCTGGAATGGCCATACTGTAATCCCATAACGTGGTGTATACATGTCCTAAATTGGAGCCTGCTTGAATCGAAGCTGTTCGGTCATTGACATTTACAGATATTTGATCCATGTCGCTTGTATCTATAACTAGCCCACGATTTAATAGAGAGAAGTTTTCGTAACTATGTCTGCCACTTCTTACTCGAAAAGGAACGTTATTTTCTCTAACCCACTTTAATGCATTAACGATATCCGTTTCATTTTGGCAAAAAACAATTGCACCAGGAAACTTAGAGAGATTTAGATTATAATTTATCCGAGCTCTTGGATACTCTGGGTCATTAGGGAGCACAATTCGCCCCGTCAATTTCGTCTTCATACTTCTCACCACCTTAAATTGTTTTATAACAATCTATGATTTTTTTAAAGGTGGTGGAACGGCATAAATCCTACTCAATATCAATAGCAGACTAGAACAAAGAACAGCCCCCTTTATTTTCCACTTCTATCAATGCGTATTTCCATACCCTAGTAAGCCATTGTGCCTTAAGGCAACAAAAACGCCTTGAAGGCGTTCTGGTCTTAAATCTTTTCATATCTTTTCCACCTTAAAACAGGTGAAAATTCTTCATAATAAGCCTAAATTTCCTTCTAGTGGATTTTTTATTCTTCAATTGCTTCCGGAGAAACCTCTCCCAGACAATACGCATGACTGATGGACACTCTTCCTTGCCATCTGGCTTCCTGTGTGAAAGAGAGTAAACGTTTTATTGTAAAAATCCCCAAATAATCCGGGTCATGCAAAATGCAAATCAATATGGCAGCCAGGTTTTTCTGCACGCGATAAGGAATCATTTAACGTCGTTTACCGGTATATCTAGAACATCGGATCGAGTAGTAGAAATATTTAAAATATTAGTAAAAATATCGCAAGAACAGTTTTATGAATACTCATTATTATTATAATAATAACTCTTTTCGAAAGGAGGAAGAGTTATTTAGAGCCGACTATTTACAAAAAACTTAAATTTCAAAGGGGGAATAAATTTGGAGAAACGTTGGTTTGTCAGTACATTATCGTCTTTATGACCTTAATGACAGTCATTTCAACAGGTTGTTTGGCCGATTAACAAGTAAATGAGACAACCAATAAAACCATAACAAATCATCAAGAATAAGGGGGGTATAAAATTTTGGAAAATCACACTAATGACTTGAAACGTGGCCTGAAAAGCCGACATATTACAATGCTTTCTATTGGCGGAGCAATTGGAACAGGGCTGTTCCTTGCTTCTGGAAATGTAGTGTCAAAAGCAGGTGCTCTTGGCGCTCCAATAGCGTATTTAGTTATTGGAATTTTAGTGTTTTTTTTAATGAAGGGTCTTGGCGAAATGTCAACTTTCATGCCGATTCCTGGTGCTTATACGACTTATTCGGGTCTATTTGTACATCCGGTTTTTGGCTTCATAGTAGGATGGAATTTAATCATTAACGCAACCCTTGGTCTTGGGGCAGAAATAGTAGGAGGCTCTATGATTTTAAATCAATTCTTCTCTAGTATTCCTCCTATCGTATTTTGTATCATCATTTCCTTATTGATTCTAGGCCTGAACTTAATCGATGTAAAATCATATGGAGAAGCTGAATATTGGTTTGCAGGTATCAAGGTTGCTGCGATTATCGTCTTCTTAATCGTTGGTGTTCTAATGATCTTTGGAGTGATTGGTCACCAAGGATTCATCGGACTATCTAACTGGAACTCTAAGTCGGTGTTTCCTAACGGCTTCATAGGCGTAATATTGATGATGACAGGAGTCATATGGTCCTATCTGGGTGTTGAAACGGTTGTTACAGCAGCAGGAGAAACAGAAAACCCTCAGAAGAATGTGCCCAAAGCAATTAATTCAATTTTCTTCCGTATATTAATTTTTTACGTTGGTTCCGTAGCCATCATCGGATTGGTTGTTCCTTATAATAATGTTAGCGTTTTAAATAATGGTTATGCAGGGCTTTTAGGAATGGCTGGAATCCCGGGAGCAGCTGTGATAATGAATATCGTTATTTTGACTTCATTGGCTTCTTGTGCAAATTCTGTGATCTATTCACTCAGCAGAACGCTAGTAGCGTTGTCAAAAGAAGGTAAAGCACCGAAGGCATTGGGAAAAGTAAATAAACGGGGTATCCCGGTGAATGCCGTTCTTCTTGTTTTATTCCTTGGCCAAGTTTCCCTGATTACCAACTTCGTTTCACCGGATAAAGTATTCGTTTGGCTGACTTCTATTGCAGGTTTTAATGGGATGCTTCTCTGGTTCGGTAGTTTTCTATCCCACTATAAGTTCAGAAAATGGCTGGTGGCACATGGTGGAGATGTAGAGAAACTAAAGTTCAAAATGGGGATTTACCCGATTCCGACGATCATCTGCTTAATTGTTTTAGTTGCCATTGCAATTTACACAGTGGTCAGTCCTGATACTAGATTTTCATTCTATATCGGAACACCGTTACTCGTGTTATACTTCATCATCGGTATCTGTTTGTATAAAAAAGGAAAGCTGAAGGAACCGAACTATAAACCGTTCCTAGATGCGCACATCAATGAAACGGAAATAAAATGAAGTACCTTCATATTAAATATGATTTCGTAAATCATCCTAGTAATCGAACTAGATATCTTAAATTTTATTGAATAATAGAAGACAGTGAAACTACAAAAGGAAAATCTTGAAATGATAAATATACCTAGTATCAGTATGGTATATTCAGCGCTACGCTATAAAAGTAAAAAATAATCCTTCTCTCGGTTTTTTCGGTGAAGGAAAATATGTGAAGAACGATTCTACGTCTGAGATAAAACTAAACACTACTCACAAGATTGTATTACACTGCTTTCTACTAAACTTTATTGTTCTTATTTACGGTGTAATAAAATTCCATTGACACATTACAATCGTAGTCTTATCAATAAGGTACACTCAATTGGAAAATGTCAATAGACTTGTCACTTTGATCAATAATTTGCGTATATTTTAAGTGTTATTTTGCACATCTAACTTAAAAAACCTAGCTACCTTCACATTAGAGATTAGCTAGGTTTCTTAATTCAATCATTAATAGAACTATTCGGATTCGCCTAGTAAAAAAGCGACTGCTCACTGTTCAGCAATCGCGCCCTTTAATGGAATAACGAAAATATGTATTTAGTCCTAAAATCGATCATAACTTGTTGAACTATTGCACCCGTTACTTTAAGTGTAATTATTCACAATTCAATTTTTTGAGGTAGTTTTTATTATCAATTAATCCCCAATATGTAGAGCTTGTTCCACTCCTTTTAATTTCTTCACAAAAATTTATAATAGCAATACTGCTATATTGAGAATATATTAAAGGATTTCTTTTAACCTTATCGTCAACTTGCCTTAGTAAAGGTAAATTATTAATTACCTTAAAGGTAAAATTATTGATTCTGTCGGAAATGAAACCTAACGCACCTAATACTTCCGCCGATATTAATTCTGTAATTTCAACAAGACTAAAGTGATTTTTGTTTAAGTTAAAGATAATACAGACTGGTGTTTCAATATCGACACAAATAATTTGTCCAAAATAATAGGTATTGTCTGATAAAGGAATTGAAAAAATATCACCTATTCCCCATTGCTGTTTCTTTGGTGGCTTAAAAGCCATTAGTTTCTCATTTAATTCTTTTAATAATTCCTTATTGATTGGTACATTTGCAATTTCATTAATCAGGATTGCAATATCTAAAATTACACTGGCATTTCTAGTTCGTATTGAAACAAAGTCGCTTTCTGAATCAATATCAACCTTCTTCGTAATACCGTTTTCTTTTATTCTCTCTTTTATAAAACTTTCAGCTTCATAATTAGATTCCAAATTAAATAATGATGCTAAGTCCTCAAAGATAAAAAATTCTTTTGAACTATGGTCAGGGAGGTTAACAGTTATTTTTCCAATTGAAATACAAGATTGCATCAATTTAACTCCTTATAAAAAATACATAATATTAGTTGAAGAAGAAATGTCAATTAACTCCACCAATCCTCTGGAATATCTTCTTTCATAATTGACTCAGAAATTTCCAATTCATCTTTTAAGAAATCTGTAAAGGTATCCCTACTAAAAAGTATTTCGCCATCTTTTTTTATAGCGTGGATTTTATTTTTACCTTCTATAAAATAACCGATATTTTCGTCATCACTAAATTGTCTTCCGCCAAAATGAAAAAACTCTTGTGTATTTATATAACCATTTTTCCAATATACATTAGCTGTAGATAAATCAAGTGGTTCAGGGTCTGTACGGTTTAATACATTTTCATTTTGTATAGAGGGAGGCAAACCAAATAGGTCTAATCCATAAAAACTGCATCCATTGGTAATGAGTAAAAAATCTTTGTAGAATTTAGGTATAACAAGTCCAAATTTCTTCTGATAGTTGCTTATCCAACTTTTCTTGGCAGGTGTAAAAAGACGGATTGCAAAACTATAGACACCATTCCAAGGTTCGTGGGCTATCTGTATGGTGTCGTTCAAGTCTATACAAGACGAGTATTTTAGATACTTTAAGGAATGTACTTTTAATGGAGATAGGTATTCTGGAAATTCGACTATTTGTTCTTTAATTTGAGCTTTAATGGGGTTCATAATTAATCTCCTTTAAACAATTTACAACTAACTTTTATTATAAATTCTTTACATAAAACTGTTATTCCTTCTTGAAGTAACCTGCCCGTTAGCTGAAAAAGAAAAAAGCGAACTCCTTTAAAGGAGCTCGCACACGTTGGTTCATTAAATAATTGTATTTATTCAGTATTCGCTATATTTCGGTTAAGTGACTTTAACTATTGCTCGTAGGGTCATTTTCAACATCCGTTTTTTTTGTACCTTTACTTATATAAGGTTTTGCACTCTTTTTTTTGTTTGAACTAGCTTGCCAACGATTCCACCCCTTCTTGTCCGTTCCTCTCCCTGTTCCACCTTTTCCTTTAGCTTTACTCATAAAATCACCCCATTATTATTCTAGATTGAGTTACCTATCTGGTTAGTTTTAATCATTTTACTCGGTTATTAACCAAGCATATTGCAATAAATAACATCCTTCCAGTCACCCATACTATCCTTGCTCTCAGTGATCATCAAGACGAAAAGTTTTACTAATGCTATCCTTTACACCGAACAAAAATAATTCATATTTAGAATAGCATTCTTTGAAATTGTTTGCAAGGAACCCTAATTCTTTACCTTAAGCTACCCTTTAATGGAATAAAAATGATATGTCTGAATCCTAAGATCACTTAATTGTACTTAAACTAACGCTACCCGTTAGCAGAACAAACATTAAGATTATTTACTTATTATTGACAAGCTTTTTTAATAAAACAGCGATATAAACTAAGGATAAGCTTTGATTCAATTGAGTGTTTTTTTTCTATTTGGTTTTATCCATTTTGCTATGAACATTGCAAGTAGTTGAGGAATCAAATTTAGCAAACTAAACACAAACAAAGATAGATTTACCCCAAACGGCTTAAAATAGTCATCAGCCCATCCATACGGTCTTCCATCGAATCCCATCCAATGAATAAAACAGAACGAAATGATTATGGACACTAAATTTCCAATAATAATAAGCTTGAAATTGCCAAAAAAATCACTAAGGAAAGAAAGTACCGAAGTTCCTACAATTAAAATCAAATATCCATACAATGAGCGATTAGTAATATCTTGATACATAGAATAATAAACAAACGGAAAGCAGTATAAGCAGATAATTATGATACTAATTACTTTTTTTCTCATATTTCACCTCTTTCGTTAAAAATAATAATCTACTATTTATTGGTAATTTTACATTCATATCATTATAATGAAATACTCCTATAAACATTAAACAAAACAACATATATTCCTTTTATGATAATCAGAAGGCGTTTTTTAGCATCGATTTCTTAACCTTTATAACTATATTCTTTTTGCCCTTTTCGATATAAAAGAAAATAAAAAATATCCGCCTACAAACGTCACTTATATTTTCCAACCATAACCGCGAAGTGTAAATTTACACCAATTGTAACATATAGCTTCTTCTGTTGTATACAAATATTTTCCAACCGCTATTATACTAACCTGCCACGTTAGCGGAAGAAGAAAAAGAGTTGCCTCAGCAACTCTTTATTAAACTCAAGCACCCGTTCGTATTATAAGGTCACCAGATATTTCTGGTTGACCATTTTTTATATGGTTTTATTATTACGGTAGCCGGGGTAGAACGTAAGCACCCGTGGGGCTTAGATCCCGTAAAGTAAACAGTTCGCCCCCTACTTGTAGGAACATGTTTGAGGCTGGTTGGGACATTGATCTCGTATAACAAGCGAAGCTATGATACTGCAAGAAGGATTAGGGGTACCGGTGAATTTCATTATTGGAGGAGGAGATTTAAAAATGAATCCAGTCGTAGGTCTGGATGTAGCTAAAGGTGAAAGTCAGGTTCAAGCTTACTTGGAAAACTAATCAATACAAAACCTTCCAAAAGTAGAATTTAGGAAGGTTATTTGGCATGCACATTTTTAGTATATCATGAAACATTTTAAGTTTTTAATAAAAAATGTTGACAAACTATTAGCTGGTTTACTTTAAGTACAATCCTTCACAATAAAAAAAGATGTTTCTTGGAACTCCCAGTATACAGGAGTTCCTTTTAATACTTGTGATGGTTTAAATATTGTTGGGGAAAATTAACTATTGGTTTTTACATTTGCATTGTATATTTGTATCATCTTTTTTCGCTTAATTATTAAAACTAAAATTAAAGTTAGTTCACTTATAAACAACATAACTATTCCTAATAATAGCCCTCCAAAAAACATAAATTCATTTATATGCCAAGAAAAGTTAAACCAACCTAAAATCGCAAAAAATCCCAATAAAAAGTTAAGCGCGCTGGCAATAAATGTATGTACACCAAATACCCCTGTCTTTTTAATCATTGTTGAACCAAAAACATAACTAATAATCAAAGAAATTATCATAAATACAACATAAACAACTAAAGCTACATCACCGTTTTCTAAAGGCACAATTCTCCTCCTTAATCTAACTTTCTCTAATTGTAGGGTTGTATAATTAAATGTTAAATTCTGTTAATCTAAATGTATCATAAGTAGCATCGATTGAGAACAAGCGATTATTCAATCAATTCTAAAATATTTATAAATAACAATTTTTCTCTTTATTAAACTAAACTGCCTGTTAGTACAAAAAGAAAAGCTGCCCCGATGACAGCCACGATTTTCAACTAACGCTACCCGATAGTTGAACAAGCATCCATTAAATCCACTTAGCAAACCAAGCCACATAATATGCCGCAGGTATAAACAGCAGCTGAGCCGCAATTGTTCCTAAGAATTTAGAACTAATCATAGTCAATGAATAACTTTTTAAGTAAATATAATCCGATTGTTTTTTCATTACTCTATCAGCTAACACGGAAGCTTTAGGGTCTATAAACAATGTCAATAAAATAGTTGCTATACCATTTATTATCCCAGATGACATTAATGCAGCTTGCGAATACTTCGGAACTAACATTGAAGCATATATAGAAGAAAGAACCCCAATAGTAAATACAGCAGAAATGATAACATTAATTACAAAGAGCCTTTTTGGTATTGTTTTTAAGGTAATACCCTTCAGATATGTCAATCTTGGTAGTCTGAAGCACATAAAAACTTTTTTAAAGCCTTTTCGGTTAAAATGCTTAATAAATAGTGCAATGACTGAACCACTTTGATTTGATAATTGAATAATGGCTCGTGAAAAGATATTTATGAATGTCGGAAAAAGAAGTATTCCAAACAATACTCCAAAAGTTGTTACCCAAATCAAAATTCTATACTGTCCCTCTATGTAGTTTAATGGGTTTGAATTTTCGGGTACATATGCAATAAGCTTTGCTGTTAGAGGTTGTTGTATCATAGTGGAAAACCTTGAGACAATTACCAATGTACCAAACAAAAATAATGCAGTTGCAATTAATTTTACCCTTACTCCCGAAATCCTTGTTGAATAAGCTAATGTCTCAATCATTGTGATTATTAATAAAAATAGAGATATTATTATGACCTTACCTGTAATTAGCTCCATAAAAATCCCTTTTAAAAAAATTTATTATAGCTGAATTATAAACTAAATCTATTGTTTTATAAATATTCAGAATACAGACCGTCTATAGTTATTTTTATCGTTCGTATTATAGTAACCTGCGACAAAAATTATATCGATTCCTACTTGAACTAAACTGCCAGTTACTTTAAGTACGTTTTTTCACAATCTTTTCTAAAATGAAACATAGATATCCAGTTTTATTTTAAAAGGTGTTGCTCAACAATCTGGCCCTTAACATAAAGAAAGAGCGTAATTCTTGCTGCAGAATTGCGCCCGTTTTGTTGAATATGGTCTCAATTAATATCCCCTAAATAAACTGGAGACTTTTCATTATTAAAATGCTTTATTATATATTTTCTTAGTTCTTTGGGATATATCCTATATTGAAGTAATTACTTATTAGCTTTATCTTATAAACAATCTTGGAAAAAAAGAAATAGACGAGTTGCCTCGTCTATATATGATTATGAAACTGCTGATTTCTCCTGCTTCTTTTCAACCGCCTTTAATTCAGGCTTTTTTTTCTTCCTTTTTCTCTTCCTCTTTATCTGCATCAGATACTAACCCCTTGGCTGCACTCTTGAATTCAGTTAACGTGCGTCCAAAAGCCCGTCCAACTTCCGGTAGCTTGGAGGGTCCGAAAATTATTAACGCAAGCACAAGTATTAAAATCAAACCAGGAATCCCTATGTTTTGTAACATTCTAATTTCCTCCTATTCAAATAACATTTTTCAAACTGTTATTTATCGATTTGCACAATGTACTCCTGCATCCAACTGTTGGTTCTAAAATTCCGGCCTTTGATGACAACTTCATCCTCAAATACATGTATTTGCAAGCCTTGATTAAAAGCGCCGCCTTCTGGGGAAATCATTTCTCCGGGTTCCGGATTCGTCGGCATCCATCCGGTTTGAATGCCACCGCAGTTAACGACTGTAATGCCTTTCTTATTACCGCCCGGTACTTTAACATTTACCGCCCAATCTGGCAAATCCAAAGACCAGTGTGAATGGCCCGTAAACACGAATATATTCGGGTAATCCCCGAGAATATCCATAAGCTCTGCTTGCCGCGGATAGTCTCCCAAATACGTTTTGTGCGAGCCCGAGACGGTGTCGCGAAGGACATGGTGGGACGCGATAAAAACCGGTTTGGCTTCTTTCGAATACTTTTCCAATCGATCGCGCAACCAATTCAATTGATCATCGCTCATATATTCAAGGTCTGGGGAGAAATTTGCATTGTTTTCGACACCCAACACTAAAAATGGAATACCTTGAACTTTACGCTCATAGTATGGCTTGTCCACTCCAGCAAAATCATAAAAACGCTGAAACCTGACCTCTACGCTATCCTGTCTTCTGTACAAATCATGATTTCCGATGGAAGGAATGATATTGAAAGGAACTGCATTGTTATGTATTATATTGCGTACCGCGTCAAATTCTTTGGGATCGCCGTAGTTTGTAATATCACCGTTAATAACCAGCGCTTTGGAATAAGGGTTGATGATATTCATTTGCTTCAATGCGGTAT
The DNA here is from genome assembly GCF_001048695.1 of Neobacillus massiliamazoniensis. Lineage (GTDB taxonomy): Bacteria > Bacillota > Bacilli > Bacillales > Cytobacillaceae > Neobacillus > Neobacillus massiliamazoniensis. The sequence continues at coordinate 659,572 of NZ_CVRB01000001.1, forward strand.
CAAAATCCACGGTATCCCCTTGAGTATCGCTAATGACGTTGAAAGTCATGATGGATTTTCTCGTGATGGAAATGTCCACTTTCAATTCCGAAATAACAGTTTCCTGACCATTGGCATCCGCTACAACAAGGTCTTTAATCGTGATGCTGCCAGTTTTACCTACTTTACCTTTCGCTTGTACGTTTAGTTTCGCAAGATTGACCGTCTTTCGTTGTTTTAAAGGATTTCCAGTTGTGAAGTTGACTACGATTTTATTTTTGGAGACTTCCGTCATCTGTGCTTGCAATCCCTCTTGCATTCCTGTCAAATCTTTAACCTTGAGAATGGATGTATCAAAATGAATGTTCATGCTTTTCGGTACAAAATCGCTGTATACTTCATTCAATCGAATCATGACAGGAGTATGGGTACCCTCCTCAATAAATCCAGCCAGCTGAACATCGGCTTGGACTAAGTGGATGAAAGAAATATCTGCAGGAATGTTCACTTCAATTTGACTTAAGCTGACAAACGAATTGCTTGCCGCTGCGTTCTTCGCGCCGGTAACAGTTACTTTTACTTTATGTTTCCCCGCTTCAAGTTCAGGGCTTTCATAATAAACACCTGTTTGTCTACTAGGTGCATACAAGTCTGCTTTTTGTTCCGGTCCCCCGTCAATAGAGATAGCGGCAATCCCGTCTCCGGCATCTTTTTCTCCCAGTAGACGGAATTGATCTCCTATAAATTCAAATTCAAAGTAGGCGCCTGTTTTATTGTTAACAGAGTGCGAGGACCAATGTTCCCATCCTGTACCTTGGAAGTTAACTTTGAACAAGCCTGTCCCTTGTTCAAGATTCGATATCGTGATGACATTACTATTGGCTGCAGCAAGGGCTGTTTGCCCTCCATTCAATTGAAGACCACCAAACGGAAAAAGCGAGAAGCCGAGGGCAAGTCCAGCTGTTTTCGTTGTCCCCTGTAAAAAATCTCGTCGATTCATTTCTTTTTCAAAAACACCACTATTTTTATTTTTTTTCTGTGATTTATCGTTTTTCATAATGTTGATCCTCTTTTCATCATAAATTATTAACCATTTCAACTTCAGGAAGATACATCAGTTCATTTCGACGATGTTCAGAAAATACTATTAAGTTAGCTTGTTTATAACAATTATTTATCCTCCTATTTTAATGAGACTTTATAAGTACATACCTAATTGTAAATGGGACATATTAACAAAATATAAATAATAAGTAAAGCCCACGTAAAAAAAGTAAAACAAACAAAAAAAAACAAAACATTTTATTTTTGTTTTAGTTGGACATGAGAAGAAATTAAATTGAGGGGATATTTAAGTTTTTTTATGATAAAAGTTTTATAAGAATTTGATGGAGATATATAGCGATTCTCTTCTATTCTTGTAATCCTATACAAAACTAGTCATAGTTTCGCATAGTTACCACCCCTTTTACAAAGCTCCGATAAAATGGGTTCTAGAGATTTTCCGAGCTCTGTAAGGGAATATTCGATTTTTCGTAGGTAAACCCCTTATTCCATTAAATGGCCCGATTGTTGAAAAAAAGCTAATGACGATTGTTCAACTAACCTGCCCCGTTAGTATAAGTGAGAAATTTCACAACCTCGTTCTATAGTTTATTTCAACAGAAATATCCAATTTTATTGAAAACGTTCCTCAACAGGACCGATTGCTGAACTATTTGTATTTTCCCAGATAGCCCCTCAACCCTCGAATTGTTTCCAAACCCCTCTTAACTTTTTTTCTATCTATCATGCCGTTTTTTGGACTTACCCCCAATACATTACTAGCTGCCATAATAGCAATAGCACTCTGAAGTTCCACAAAAATAAGCGTTAATTCTTAAAATAAGCGTTAATCCTTCTTGGATCACCGAACCCGTTACTTTAAGTGTTTTACTTCACAATGATTTATTTAGATTTTATTACCTTTCATATTTCTTCCATTTATTATAGTTATAAGCCAACTGTATTAAGAAAAGAGTTAAAAAGATAATTGAAATAATAAGATTTTCATTAAAACTCAAATCTGCGTACCAATTAATAGCAACTAGTGATATAAACACAATAGGGAGCATCCAAAGTGTACGAATCATTTTTCTTCGATAACTTAATTTAAAATAATTAAATGTAAATCCTTTATCCAACTTTTCTTTTTTCATAGAAAAAATCGATAAAATTCCAGTAACTATCAAGACTATAACAGTTATGGAAATGATATTTTGTAATAATGGCAAAATTTTCTCTCCGTTCCTCCTGGATTTTTTTGTTAATAACCCACATCAATTATTATTCTATGTACCACTAAATAAGTCCTTTTCTCCAACTAAACTGTCTATTAGTGCAAGAAAAAAAGCTGCCGTTACTGGCAGCTTGATCTTAAACTCTTGCACCCCGTTTACTTAACAAGCCTTTGTTCTAACTCATCCTTTTGGCGCAAGTGATGACGAAAATGCATACCAACCAATTCATACCATTCGCTTGCATTCAGCCAGCCGAACCCTCCATGCTCTACTTTATAATTAGCGTTTATATTATCCACTTTCGATTCCCATTGGCTCAACCTTAGAATTACCTGATCCATTCTGCTAATAAGGTCGTCCTTGCTATCCGAATTATTAGGTGAGGTATTTAGTTCATCCGGTAATTTTATTTTAATTGGTGGAAACCCTCCGATCTTATATAAATACTCACCAAACTCCGTTTTTCCAAGGGGTTGTTTATCTTTTAAGGTAGCACATGTTTCCATATTATCAAGATACTCACGGGCAACAAGAATTAAATGGTCATACATTTGCCCAATAGACCAAACCCCTTCTTCCGATATATATCTTAGCTGTTCCAATGAATAATTTTGAAGCTCGCTTCTGTAAGTATTAATCAGTTTAAGTTCACTCAAATTAATTACTCCTTTGTAGTATTAACTAAAATCTGAATTTTTATATTTTTCATATATTAATAATTATTCAATATTCAAATACATATACCTTCTTCTACTCCTGCTCCTTTAGGTGGTAAATTACATTCAATGATATTGCATCTGAAATGTCATGAAACATTTATTCCGTTGCTACTTAAAAAAGGGATATGATGTTGATTTTATTAATAAAAATGGTCAAACTATAACCACTTACTAAGTTGGAAGCACCCTCCTTTATAGGTGGGATTTTCCACGTTTTTCACGAAGGTTATAACAAAAAAATAAAGAGGAAGTTCACTGAAAGGATGTTTCATAATGAGGTCAAAAGTAATAGTGATTCCTCTTTTTTTGTTTTTTGTGTTAAGCACTTTCGACTCTACAATGGTAAAAGCCGAAACTGATTTTGACAAAATGAAAGCCCATATTCAAAAGAAGTATGCGGGTCAAAAGCCGAAACTTTGGGGAGAAAAAATCCCAGGTGTGATCACCCGTTTAAATACACACGAAAAAGTCATTGCCTTAACCTTTGATGCTTGCGGTGGTCCTAAAGGAAGCGGTTATGATGCTGAGTTAATTTATTACTTACGGCAACATCATATTCCTGCTACCTTGTTTATTAATGCAAGATGGATTGATGCGAACTATGGACGCTTTATGGAATTGTCTAAAATTCCGCAATTTGAAATCGAGAACCATGGATATCTTCATAAACCATTATCTGTGAGTGGTAAGTCTGCATGGGGCATTAAAGGTACTTCAAGCCCTGCCGAAGTCGTGGATGAAGTCTATATGAACAAGTTAAAGATTGCAAAGCTGACAGGTCGGACACCTAAGTTTTTCCGCCCGGGGACTGCCTTCTTTGATGATGTAGCTGTAAAGATTGTTTATGAGTTAGGTCAAAAACCTTTGAACTATGACATCTTAGGAGATGCGGGAGCTACCTTTAATCGCCAGCAGGTAAAAAATGCCCTTCTATCCGCTAAGCCTGGATCTATTGTCATCATGCATATGAATCATCCAGAGGGAGAAACTTTTGAAGGTCTTAAGGATGCAATCCCTATCCTTCAAAAACGCGGATATAAATTCGTAAAAGTTGAAGATTATTTAAAATAAGCCTTGAAATACAAGTCTTCCCGTTCATCTGGGGTTCTATGATGAATCCCTTCATCTCTTGAAATCTCTGTAAATAATTCAACATCCCTTACTGAAAAAGTCCGTTCAAACGAAATTTTATCGCCTACTTTTAATGGGCTATAAATCTCCCCCGGAATTTTTTACTTTTAAGCTGGGCTTTTAGTTAGATGAGAAAATCTTGAGGTTTCCAATCTTTCGGCTTTATGTTCCGATTCATCCATTTCTTTTGTGGTGCTTGGTATGGGGTGGTGGCGATTAAATAATTATTCTGCCAGCTTGCTGCTCCGGAACGAATCATTTCATCGAGCAGGATTTGAATAAACTCTTCAGGATGAAGCTGGAAAGAGTAGCGTGCAAAATCTTGGAACCAACCACACTTTAGTAGGTAGTTATCCATTTCTTCTTTTGCCAATCCGTTTTTCATGATTAATGTGAATGAAAAAATCCTCTTGCAGGCATGCCATGAAATTTTTTCTGGCATCCTGAGCCACTTTTCAAACCGTTGCCTTGCTGCATCAATGGCAGCAAGCGGATTCTCCAATTGAGGTCCATGTCCTGAATATGCCTGCCCGATCCGAAGCATGGACAACCGATCTAGACTTTCTATAGATCGTTGGATCGATGACACACCCTCTCGAAAGATATTTAACCATCCGATATCATTTTTGTGAAAGAGATCCCCGCAAATTAATATCTCTTCTTCGGGTTCATATAAGGAAATATGCCCTAACGTATGTCCCGGTGTGTATAAGACTTTTAAGGTCCTACTTCCTGTACTAATCTCATCGTTATCTGAGAGCTTTCTATCAACTCGATATGGTTCTACAGGCTGATCTAACCATTCTGCACTACAAGCTTCAGGGTCACAAGAATTAATTAAATCGGCTTCCCATTTATGAGCAGAAATCGAAACACTATAATTTTTTTGAAGATAAAAATTGCCTCCTACATGGTCACTATGATAGTGCGTATTCACAATAAGGTGTAATTCTTCTGGTGAAACACCTACTTCTTTAATTAATCGCTCTGTATCTTTCACATCACTTCCAAAACCAGTATCAATAAGGATCGGGAGCTGATCCTTAATAAGGACCATGTTTGCACTTGGAAATTTTCTTTCAAAGAAAATAATACTGCTTTTTTTCATTAGCTCTTCCTCCTTACATTCAATGACTAAACAATTTTGATCAATTCCATTATCATAGCTAAATTCAACGTTATATTTAAATATTCCTTCTTGGACCTGAACCGTTATTATCCATAAGCAATACTTATCAAACAATATAATAAATAAATATTTTACTTATCGCATTGAAGAAAATAAAATAAAAACAAGAGGATTTACATTATCAAAAGTAATTGGTATTCCAGAAAAATGTTCCAAATTTCGATTAAAAATAATAGGTGGGGATTCTATGATTCTTGGTTTACATCACGTTCAGATTACTATTCCAAAAGGTGCTGAAGAAGAGGGCAAAAATTTTTATTGTGGAATTCTCGGTCTACCTGAGAAAGAAAAACCCGAATCATTAAAGGGGCGTGGAGGATTCTGGTTAGAAGTCGGAGATAGAGACGTACATGTAGGGACAGAAGATGGTTTTGACCGATTAACTACAAAAGCTCATATAGCTTATCAAGTAGAAGATCTATCATTCTGGAGAAATGTATTAGAACAAAATAACATTCAAATAATTGAAGCAGTACCAATACCAGGCTTTAAACGTTTTGAGTTCAGAGACCCGTTTGGAAACAGAGTGGAAATGATTCAAGTAATTTAGTTTATCCATTGTTGAATTTGGCTTTTAGTTGAAGATATATATCCCAAAAAAAGATATTCAGACATATTGCAGTCTGAATATCTTTTTTTATTACATGTTATTTGCCTTTTTTAAAGTTGAAGAATCCTGTGAATACTCCCAACCTTCAATGTTTTCAATACCTTTAATGCTATCCTTATAAAAAACAGGATCTTTACCAGCTTTTTTCTGTTTCATGTAATCCTGTAACGCAGCAAAGGCAATTTTTGAAAGAAATGTAATAGCAATCAAGTTGATAATACACATAAAGCCCATAAATAAATCCGCTAGATCCCATACAAGCTGGACCTTTGCAATCGAACCGAATACAATCATGGCTATCACGCTAAATCGGTATATCATCAACCATACTTTACTTTTGCTTAAAAATCGAATATTTGTTTCCCCATAATAATAGTTACCAATTAACGCACCGAATCCAAATAGGAAAACAAAGATAGCAAGACAGCCTGATGCCCAGGAACCAAGGTGTTCACTTAATGCTGCTTGTGTAAGTGCTATACCACTTAGCCCTGGTTGTTTGTAAGCATCAGAAAGTAAAATAATAAATGCTGTACTTGTACAGATGATCAGTGTATCCGTTAATACGCCTAATGCTTGAATAAGTCCTTGTTTCACCGGATGACTTGTTGTTGCCGTTGCGGCAACGTTTGGCGCACTCCCCATACCAGCTTCATTCGAGAATAAACCACGTTTAACACCATTCATAATCGCAGCTCCGATTGAACCGCCTGCTATCTGTTGAAAGCCGAACGCGTTTTTCACAATAAGAGAAAGAACTTCCGGCATTTTTGTTATATTCGTAGCTATGATGAATAATGCAACACCAATGTATAAAACTGCTAGAATCATAACCTTGTATTCAGCCATTTTTGCAATCCGGGTCACACCGCCAAAGATAATTACAGCGAAAGCAAGTGCCATGATAATCCCTAAAGTTAAACGATTTGTACCAAATGAGTTCTCAAAAGCCAATGTAACGGTATTTGATTGTACAGAATTGAATATAAGTCCGAAAGAAACCGTAATTAAAATGGAGAATAATACTCCCATCCAACGTTTATTTAATCCTTTTTGCATATAATAGGATGGGCCGCCGCGGAAACCATTTTTATCTTTTACTTTATATACTTGCGCTAACGTACTTTCAATAAAGCTGGACGCTGAGCTAATAACAGCAATAAGCCACATCCAGAATACCGCTCCGGGACCGCCTAATGCAATCGCAATCGCAATTCCTGTGATATTACCCGTTCCAACACGAGCAGCCATACCTATACAGAATGCTTGAAATGGGGAAATGCTGTCTTTAGAACCATTTCTCCCTTCCATTAAAACACGGACCATTTCCTTTAACATTCGAAACTGTACAAATTTCGATTTAAATGTGAAATAAATCCCGCAAGAAATAAGCATAATAATTAGTAATTTTGACCAAAGGAAATCATTTGTTGCGCCAACCATATTTTGTAGAACTTGTTGCATTTTCAATAGATTTTCTCCCCCTAAATAACCTTTGATTTCTCTTGTTGTTATCCCAGAATAAAGTGTTAAAATGTTTTTTCATTGTTAAGAAAGGAAAAAGAAGCGGTATCCTTTTAGATAATTCCATCAAAAGAATAATTTTATATGAATTTTTCATGAATTTCAAGTGCAGAATCATTGGGAATTAGTAGGTTTCTTTAGGGTTACAGCGAGATTCTATTTTCTTTATCTATCCTCTTGACACCATATATCACCAATGCGAAAAATAGATTATCTCAGCTTACCAAAAAATGATCGCCAAATGACGATCATTCCTAATGGTCTGTAAAACTTTGTCTGTTGATTTCCGCTCTAGTGGCGGTCCGGGGAGCCTCCTCGGCGCTAATGCGCCTGCGGGGTCTCCCCTGCCCCGTACTCCGGCAGGAGTCGAGCGCCTTCCGCTTCATTCAACATTGCGGAAAAATTATCTTGAACTTTGTACATATAGTGGTGTCTGTCACCTTTTGGGACAGCCTTCACAGTCAGTAATCTCTCCCTTTAAGCTATTGCTAAAATAGTCTTTTATAAAATAACCCTATTTTAATTTAACATTTAAATATTCCTTCTATTTATTGAACTAACAGCCATATAAGAAAAAATTATATTTTAAATTATTCTACTGTTTGAAATGGCTTTGTTTGAATTACTTTCATCATTTTCATACGAGCAAATCGCTCATCTAAATTATTTTCAAGTATCCATTCATGATGTGTTTCTGCAATCATCAGTTTATTCTCAACAGAAATACCTTCCCATTCAAAATCTACGGAAACATTTATCGTATGATCCTCATTTTCTGTAACTGAGATATTTTTCGGATAATGTCCGCTTTGTTTCACTTGATTCGAAACGGTTGCCAACCAATCGTTAAATCCTTTTAATGTATCGATTTTAGCACCTGTACTTAAATTCAACTCAAATTGTTCTGCCAGTAGTTCTTTGAATTTGTCACTGTTCATAGCTGCTGTTTCCATTATATATAACCAATAATGCATAAATGATTTTGCTCTATTGTCAGCATAAGCAGATGTAAATTGTGGATTTTCAACATTACCGATTGGCTCTAAATGGACCTTTGTAAAAAGTGGCAAGTCATTCTCTCTCAGTTTCAGGATTGTTGAATAATGAATTTTATAGCTGTATCTACTATCATCTGGGCGTATATTTTGATAAAGAATATCGGCTTCTAACGAAAGCTCTTCGTCGCTTAACTGTTTGATTGATGTGTTTTCCACATGATGCGCATTTTGCCAACCTTCAAACATTTTTAATCGATCTTCAATCCCCTTTTTCCCTTTCGCCGTTCCAGCTTGCGATGAAATTTCAACTTCTTCCGCTAAAATATCTAACTGATTATCAATACGTGCTTTGTTAAGTGGGACTTCATATACTTGATACCAACGATGGTATTGTGTTAATGCTAAATGATTATTTTGAATGTCTTTAAATTTGTCCATGTCTTTTACGCTCCTTTATGATTTAGATTTAAAACTTCAAATTGGGTATATATAATTATTTTCTTGTTCTCTATCTATTTTCAAAAACTAGTTTCCTATCCTCGTTATATATGAATAAATCATATTTTTTAATTCGATGTCATACGTTTCTCCATTTGATTTTTCATATGATTATCAATCTTAATATCGATTACCAAGCGTACCACCAATTGGCGCAATCGTATTTAAATATGCTAGTTCTTCTTTTGCAAAAGTAATTTCAAGAGCTGCTATATTTTGTTCCAAATACTTCACTCGCTTTGTACCTGGAATTGGTACGATTCCTTCACCTTGTGCAACAACCCAAGCAAGTGCTAATTGTGCAGGCGTGCATTCTTTCTTTAGCGCAAGTTGTTTAATTCCTTCGACAATATTCATATTAGAAGCGAACGCTTCTTCTGAAAAACGTGGATTATAATATCTCCAATCATCAGGTGTTAATTGATCACGACTTGTTAAATTCCCCGTTAAAAATCCACGACCAAGTGGACTATACGGAACAAATCCAACGCCTAAGTTTCGACAAACCTGTAAAATATCTTTCTCTGGGTCGCGAGACCAAAGGGAATATTCTGTTTGAACAGCTGAAATGGGATGAATTGCATGAGCTGTTTTTAATTGTTCAACCGTTACTTCAGATAGTCCAATATAACGCACTTTTCCTTCTTGCACTAACTTTGCCATCGCACCTACAGTTTCTTCAATTGGTGTATTTGGATCAACGCGATGTAAATAATATAAGTCGATGTAGTCTGTTCCTAATCTTCTTAAACTGGCTTCACATGCTTCCTTTACATATTGAGGGGAACCGTTGTATCCAAGTGATTTTGTTTCATTTCGTAGCGCTCCAAACTTCGTTGCAATTTTCACATCATGCCGAACTCCTTGTAACGCTTTCCCTACTAGTTTTTCATTTGTTCCCATTCCCTCATCGTCATATCCATAAATATCCGCTGTATCGAACATTGTAATTCCAAGTTCAAGAGCACGATGAATTGTTTTTGTCGCCTCTATCTCATCTATTTGACCATAAAATTCAGACATTCCCATACAACCTAATCCCAATTGCGCTACTTCTAAACCTTGTGAACCTAGTTGCTTCTTTTTCATAAATTCGCCTTCTTTCAAAAAGAGGATGTAAAAAGAGAATAACATACACCTTAAAACAAGTAAACCATTTTTATCTTTTTAGTTCAATTAGTTCAATTTGTATAAATTCATTAATTACCTTATAATAAAATGAATCGCAAGGAGGGTTGTTATGTTAAATAACAATATTGATAATCAAACAGAAATGAGAAAAAAGCTCATTTTTAAAATATTACCGATTGTAAAAAAACAAGGTATAAGCCCGTTACGAACAGATGATATTGCTCGTTATATGGATATTAGCAAAGCAACTATGTACAAATATTTCTCATCAAAAGATGAGATTATCCAATACATCGTCAAGATTTATGCCGAATATATAACTAGTATTGATCAAACCATTTTTGAGGAAACAGTCCCGTTTGGGGAGCGATTTCAAAAAACATTTGAGCAGTCATTACTCATTGCTTTTTACATTTCTGATACTTTTATATTAGATTTAAAACATAATGCTCCTGTATTATATGAGCAAATCATACAAGCTCAAAACGAACGAAATAATAAATTAAAAAAATTCTACGAAGAACATATAAAACAAGAAGTGTTCAACACAATAAACCCTGCGCTCATCCTTATCCAAGACGATGTACTACTGCGGAAGCTCTTTGAACCTACCATCTTAATTCGAAACAATATGACTTTATATCAAGCACTTTTTGATTATTACATTCTTAAAAAGCAACAAGTCATTCATCATAAATATAAGGACGATATCGATGATTCGAAAATGGAATCCACAATACAGTATCTTGTTCAAAAAGTATCGAATTATATATAGACAGGATACCGACTAACACTTTTATCACATCCATTTCTTTCAACTTTTAAAGACCTAATAGGGGCACCATATTGCTATCAAGCTAGTACAACAAAATACCCCCAAAAATGAAAAATGCGCTATTCTTTCTATAGAATCATAAGAAAGGATAGCGTTTTTGTATGTCAGTTTCTGTATCTAATGAATTACAAATCATTTGCTCAAGAGACTCCTTCTAAAGAAGCCTATTCAACTACAATCACGCCTACCACATCCTCCAAATCAATATTGTGGAATTTGCCAGGTTCAATTTCAATGCGTAGCTGATGCGTAAGAGGATCCACGTAATGTACTCGACCTTTAATATCCTTTGTGAATCCATCCGACCATAGCGTTAGTTTTACATTCAAGTTGAACTCCATTGCGTAACAAATTCGCTGATCAAACTCCTCGAGCTCATGTACATCGATAATCGGCTTTACAATCCGATCACTATCATGCCACATATCACGCTGCCTCTTAATTAGCTCAGGCATACCAAACGCGAACTGCCATTTCTTTTTACCCCTGTCTCGAATCGCCATATAAGTCACCTCATACTTATTATATACGAACAAACGTTCTTTATGTGTGCAAAAAAAAGGATCTAAATAGATCCTCGAATAATCTTCTTCAAAATGTTTAGTATGTATAAAGATGAAATTGAAATTGCTGATTTGATATTGAATTCAGTCAAGTTGATAATAGATAAATTATGGGACTTGTGGGTTGTGATGGCTTTTCCATTTTTCTTCAGAAATCTTATTATCACCAATTGAATATCGCTCTAGAGCCAAATATTTTAAAAAAGGTTCCTATTACAGACTATCCTCCCTCGCCTGTATAAGGTTTACATTCTCTTTTTCTGCTTCATTTAAAGTTCTATTATAGGAAGGGTCTGCATTATACCATGATTTACTTGAAAAATATTTTTGCAAATCCTCCGATTTAAATACATACCCATGACGTGCGAAGATCTCATTTCTAGCTAAACGCAGTTGCTCTTTTGTAAGAGTAGCAATGTCTCCTTCACTCAGAACCTTCTTATCACTATCAGGCAAAATATAATCTGAAGAGGAAATATTTGAACTTTCCTTGCTGTTTGTTTCCGTTGAATCGTTACTGTTTTTTTCCGTTGAATCGTTACTATTATGTGGTTTTACGGTATTTTCCGAATTATTCTTTTTAGAATGATCAATCGTTTTGGTAGCTGCTACCTCCGTTTTAGGTTCATGCTTATTAAAATCGTTCATGATTATGTAAGCAACACTTAAACCGAGTAACAAACTAATAATTGATCCAACCCCTACCACTAATCTCTTATTACTTAATACTATTGTTTTCCAACGACCTTTCCTTTTTTCAATGCGCGTTTTTGGAGCCGAAGTCATGTTTTTCATTGCTTTTGCCCCCTTGAACCGCAATTAGTATAGAATCGACTAGATTCATTTAACTTTTCACCACAATTTGTGCAAAAATCCATTTACATATTCCTCTTTCTATTGATTTTTTCGTTTACTATTCAAATTGGCTTCTAGTAATGGTCATCAGTAGGGGTGCTGTTCTGTCTGACAGGTTAAAAAAGCCCGGCATTCCTATTATTAAGAAGCCGGACTTCTGCTAGGGATACAGCTATACTATATCATGGCTTGTTTACAGTTCAGTTAATAGAAAAGAACAGTTTGATAACAAAGAGTACTATTGGCAGCCAATCCCCTTAGTTTAATAGGATTTTCTCACGAATACTCGCAAACGGAGCAAGTCAGTTGTAAAATGGGATATTAAACCATTTGTTCCTATTTTATGTTAATATAAAAGAAACCGAATTCTTCATAAGGAGATTAAAATATGCACGAAAAGTTTGTAATGATTGCTTATTTGTTATTCTTTATTCCACTAATATTCATCGTAAACTTTTTCTTTGATATTATTACTTTTGAAAAAATACAAGGACTGCCTGTATTTTTCCCTTTAATTTTTTGTTCTATTGGTCTTTTTTTTGCTTCAAAAGCCTACCGAATCCAAAAAAGTGCTTTGACGCTTAGTGTCATTATCGCAAATTTAGTTTTATTCCTATTTCCATTTATTTATATGATTGGTGGTACACTGTTATTTGGTCCTTAGTATAAGATAAACAAATAATTTTAATGGGGCTTTAGTTCAAAAAGCCAAAAAATAGAAAAATGCTCAGAAGTTTTATGCCCTGAGCATTTTTTTGACGATTATTGTGTTAATTCAATTACTAATTTTACTGTGACTCTAGTCTAAGTCTCTCCGTCAACGGAACCCGTTAGAACCGTACCCGCGGTTTCATTTAATAAAAAGTCGGACGGGTCCTTACCGTATAAATACAATCGATGCATTGGTCTTGTCATCGACACGTACAACAATTTGATGTCCAGGTCTACTTGTTTGTATGGTTCTTCCATACATACAAGTAAAACGGCATCAAACTCCAGCCCTTTTGATAAATAAGAAGGTATAATCACCACATGTCCCTTTCTCATGTCTTCTTTCTCTTCTAAGTACTGAATGGGAAGATGACTTCCTTCAAGTATTTGCTGGATTCTTTGACATTCTCTGTCGGTACGTCCAATTAATGCAATGGAGTTAAGCTCTTCCACTTTGAGTGTTAACCCTTCCGGCCTTATGGAAGTAACCTATTTTGTTAGTTATTTACTTTAATATTTTTTGAAGAGGAATAATTTATTTACCACTATATTCTATTAATATCATATTCATCATCCTTCCTGCGACAAGGTCAATACCGATTATCCTGAAAAAGTAAAATGAATGTAAATTATAAACTTAGGCAGAATATAATTGCTTTTCAAACATAGATTAATTATTGGAAATTTCAAAGAGATTAATAGGAGACATAGATTTCTGTAAGACAAACTGAATGTGAGTGGTCTTTGGTCAGGTTCTGGAAAAGGAAAGGTGTCTTGGAGAATGAATCAGGCTATTTAGATGGACAGTTAATTGTGGTCCTTCTTTAATCGTTAGCACAGGAAGGAGACTAAGGCTATGGCAATAAAGAAGAGTGATTTTGATGGTGACGGGATCGCAGAAATTCCGGTCACAAGTCCGTGGGGCATCGGTATTTTGAAACTCTCTGGAAATACCCTTTCCGCCCCTACGATGGCACCGAACGGAACACGATTTGGCGACTGGCTTCTAAATACTGCGGATAACCGGTTTGACCTGATGGCAGATTTTGATGGTGACGGCAAAACCGAGTTACTAGTCACAAGTCCGTGGGGGATAGGTGTTTTGAAACAATCCGGAAATACTCTTTCCTCCCCCATGATAGCACCAAATGGGACCCGCTTCGGCGGATGGCTTCTTAACACAACTGATAACCGTTTTGGACCAGTGGGTGACTTTGACGGCGACGGAAAAACAGAAATTTTGGTTACTAGCCCGTGGGGGATTGGTATTTTCAAGCTCTCAGGGAATACGTTTACTGTACTTATGATGGCGGAGAATGGGACACGATTTGGCAGCTGGCAACTCAGCACCGCTGACAACCGTTTTAGCCCTGTGGGAGATGTTGACGGCGACGGAAAAACGGAAATTTTGGTTACTAGCCCGTGGGGGATTGGTATTCTTAAACTATCAGGAAATACACTCATTTCGCTCATGGCGGCACCAAACGGGACGAGATTAGGTGGATGGCTGCTCAACACCGGTGACAATCATTTACATACACTTGCGGATCTTGACGGCGACGGCAAGGATGAGATTGTGATATCCAGCCCATGGGGGATTGGTATTCTTAAACTATCAGGAAATACACTCATTTCTCCTATGATGGCACCTAACGGCACTCGTTTCGGTGGATGGTTGCTTAACACACTCGACAATCGAGTGGGACCCGCAGCGGATTTTGACGGGGATGGGAAGGCTGAATTGTTTATCTCCAGTCCATGGGGGATTGGTATTCTTAAACTGGCGGGAAACACGTTCAACGTGGCGATGTTAGCACCGAACGGCACTCGTTTCGGCGGATGGTTGCTCAACACCGCTGATAACCATTTTGACAACCTAGCAGATTTCACCGGTGATGGAAAGATAGACATCCTGGTCACTAGCCCATGGGGGATTGGCATCTTTCGTTTTGAAGGGAACACGATCAATGTACCGATGATGAAGCCGAACGGCACTCGTTTCGGGAATTGGCTACTCAACACCGGTGATAATCGCTTCGAACTTGGAGAGCAAACCGTACGCCTCCACATCAAGATTCTTACCAACCCTACCATCTCGATTGACCGTATGATTGTTGCAATGCAGCAAGTCTACGAGTCAGTGGGGATCCGCGTACACCGAGTCAGTACCGAGACCCTCAACCTGCCTACGCTCAACACCGTGGACGTTGGGGGGTGTACCATGGGCACAGTTACGCCGGAGCAAACTCAGCTCTTCGCCAACCGCAATAATGCTTGGGGCAGCGATGTGGTGGTGTACTTTGTGCTCTCAACGAATCCACCGTACAACGGCTGCGCTGCGTACCCTCCGGGACAGCCCGGAGCAGTGGTCGCTCAAATCGCCACCGTGTGGACAATAGCACACGAAGTTGGGCACGTCCTAGGCCTGAAACATGTTTCCGATAATAATCGTTTGATGACTGGAAATGGTACAGCGAATATTACTAATCCTCCGCCTGATCTGATTTCCACGGAAGTAAATACAATGAGGGCGAGCACATTGACATTTGAAACCTAAGGAGGTAACTATAGTGATTACGATGACAGACGTTCGCGCCCGGTTGGATGCTGAGGAAGTGGACTATGAAAACGCGAAAAAACTTGGCACTGCAGCTATCCCATTTTTAATGGAATTGGTGCAAGGCCAAGACCTGGGGCTGGCATCAAAAGCTACCTACCTGGCAAGCCTGATTAACACAGAACAATCTACGACTGTGTTGGAAATGGCCGTGGCAAGAAACGAGCCAGTGCTACGAGTGGCAGCTGCCTCAGGAATCCGTAACCTTCCAGAGGTGCAAGCTGAAAGGTTACTTGATTTATTGAGTAAGGATCCGGATGCGGGGATCCGTAAAGTTGTGCTGAAATCGGCGCAGCAGTTTAGATCTCTGGAAGTGCAGGAAAAATTACAGACTATGGCCGAGAATGATCCGGAACCGTTTGTTTGTGAGTTAGCTGGAAGCATCGTGAAAGAGATGAAAAGTAAACGGCAAGCACCATAAAAGAGATAAAATAAGAGAAACTGACGTACAATGAACTTGTAATGATGCCAATTGTAATGTCAAAACTCATCATAAATGTTCAAAACAAAATAAAGAAAAAGACGTGTGCTAATTCACTCGTCTTTTCTTATGTCATTTTTCAAGAAAGCACCCGAACACGGAACCCTTTAGAGTAATTTCCAAAGCGTTGTTATGTTCCCTTCAAACCGCTTTATCTAAGTCTCCCCGTCAACGGAACCCGTTAGAACCGTACCCGTGGTTTCATTTAATAAAAAGTCGGACGGGTCCTTACCGTATAAATACAATCGATGCATTGGTCTTGTCATCGACACGTACAACAATTTGATGTCCAGGTCTACTTGTTTGTATGGTTCTTCCATACATACAAGTAAAACGGCATCAAACTCCAGCCCTTTCGATAAATAAGAAGGTATAATCACCACATGTCCCTTCCTCATGTCTTCTTTCTCTTCTAGGTACTGAATGGGAAGATGACTTCCTTCAAGAAGTTGCTGGATTCTTTGACATTCTCTGTCGGTACGTCCAATTAATGCAATGGAGTTAAGCTCTTCCTCTTTGAGTGAGACAATATCTTTTTCTAGCTGTAGTTTTACCTTTTCGAGATTAGCAGGGTCAATCGTATTATAACGAGGCTTTTGACCATGTCTAATGACGGGTTCTACTTTTGGCAAGTCTTGATCGATCAGCTTCAGGATATCATTTGCCAAATTCATAATTTCAACGGTTGTCCGGTAGCTTTTTTGTAAGGTTTGGTAGTTCGCATTTGGGAAAATATTGTTCAATACAGGTGCCCAACTATTTAATCCACGATAGGAATGAATACCCTGCGCTAAATCTCCCACGATGGTAAACAAGTCTGTTCCACAGCCTTCTTTTAATGCTGCAAATTGAAAATAACTGTAATCCTGGGCTTCATCAATGAAGATACTTCGCATTTTATATTTTTCATCAATGCCTTCTAATTTAGCCTTCAAATAAAATAACGGAGCTAAATCCTCCAGTTCGTAAGAGCCTCTCTCAAAAATCCGCTGACAAAACTTACTTAAAACCTTACATTCTTGATCTGAAAGAGAAGTAGAATATTTTTTCATCATTTCAGGAGAAGTCATCAGTTCCTTGTACAAGGTAAAAATATCTTTCATGATAAACGCATCCATATATTTTTTTACAGCAGTCTTCGATTCCTTCTCTACCTTAGCGGTTCTTTCCTTTTTCATGTCCATGAGGTCAACTACTCTTTGTTTTCTTTTTTCCGGATCCAACCGCCTGCTATAAAGAGCCCGATCTAAAGTTTCTTCATATTTAGTGTTGAGTTTTGTTAGTATGATCGATTTCTTCCTTTTCAAATCATCTTCTAACAAGGATTTGATTTTTCCCAGTCTTTTATAGATTGGTAAGTAAGTATATTCTTTTAAAAATAGTCTACTGAGTTTTTTCCCCTTTAGGAGAATAGATTTTTCAACAATAAAATCAGCTTCAGGGGCAAGTTTGATTTCCAAGTCTTTTATATAACAATCGATTAGTTCCTTAAATTCGAGCGAACCCTTATAACTGGACACCCATTGAATGGACTTGGATTTTCCTTTCCCTTCAATTAGTTTCATCAGCTTAGAATTAGGTGAAAATAGTTTTATTTTCTGCTCTAAGGAGCTTCTCATAAAATCAATAAAGGTCGTTTGATTAATTTTGTTGACCCCAAGTTCAGGTAAGACGGCTGATATATAATCAATAAACAGTCGGTTTGGTGCGAGAATCATTAATTTTTCTGGAGGAAATTGATAACCTAAGGAATAGAGAAAGTAGGATATTCTATGGAGTGCGATGGTTGTCTTCCCGCTTCCCGCGGCCCCTTGAACGATAATAGGGTGTTTCAGTGATGCTCGGATCACTTCATTTTGTTCATTTTGAATGGTAGAAACGATTTCTGTTAAACGATTGTCCGCTTTACCTGACAATGATTTCTGCAAAAGTTCATCGTGTGTGGTTAAATCGATGTCTCTAATTTCTTTTAATAATCCATCGATAATTTCATACTGCCTTTTTAATGATAAGTAACCGGTTTGTGTTTCCCCATACGCTTCATAAGAAACATTCCCTAGTCGACCGTCATAGTACACATTGGCAATTGGTGACCTCCAATCCACGATAATGGGCTGTTGTGTCACACGGTCAAACAATGATACCTTGCCAATGTACAAAATTTCTTCTTTTTCAATGCTATCGTTCGTAAAATCAATCCTTGAAAAATAAGGTTTGCCAATCACGCTTTCCAACCTTTTCAGTTCACTTTCAGCTAATTCCAGAAAACTTGCATTCGCGAGGAGGTCCAAGTAACTTCCGCTACTTTCTTTAGAGTCTAGATTAGCAAACGCCTGTTTCATATTATCAACAAAAAATTCTTTATTCCCCTTAGAAATATCCAAAACTGTCCGGATATATTCCTTTGTAAACTCTAAACGCTCCACTTCTGTTTGATAATCTTTATGGTCACGGACTGACGCTTGATCTTTGGCACTCATCCTATAAACCAGTCACCTCCCAATTGAATTATGGAAACTTGGGATAATAATTTTAACCAAAACTTTTATCATAGTCAAGTTTCTTATTAAAAATTCATGTTATTCATCTTTTTTTTAGCTTATTAAAAAAGTTATTTTATGGGAATAATAAGAAACAGGACTAGTTACTCTCCGTAATTTTAAAAAAAAGGGGTAAAAAAATGAGCAAAAAAATAATTATCGCCATGATGGGAACACTATTAGCACTAAGTCTTGCTGGTTGTGGAGACGCACTAAACAACAGTCAAAACAATATTCAAGCTCAAAAAATAAGTAACTCTCAACGTTCTTTAACTGCCCCCTTCTCAGATTTGCTTTATGGATTTACTGCCATTGAGAAATATGTAGCAAATGGCGATTATGAGTCTGCAACCACTCTAACAAATAACCTTTATGATGAATTTCACGACGCTATTCTTCCTCCATTAGCAGCAAAAAAGGGCAAAACCTATGCGGAAAAAATGGACAGAAAATACGATGAGCTACAAGAGGCCATTTCAAACAAGGATCAATCCAAAATTACAGAACTCATCAAAGAAAATCGAAATAATCTTAAAACCATTGCTCCCATTTTGGGCGTTTCAGTCATTTCATCAGAATAGTTATGATGCACCGCGAAGAAATCAGCATCAAGGATAAATAAAAGAACATTTAAAGAGTATGATTCAATGCTCAAAATGAAGGAGGAAATCATATGGGAAGCTTAAGCGTAAGATTGACAATTGTGGAGTTGGTTATCGGAATTCTGATTCTGGTTTATGAATTTTTCACTGGACACCCATGGACAGCTGATGGAATACCGTGGACAATGGATGAAAATTTTCATTTTAACCTCGCACTTGGGTTTTTTACTGCCGCTGGATTCACCTTTATATTAGGTGCCATTATTGGTTCTGTCCAAAGCAGAGATCATTCAACCAAAAGATAATCATAAGAAAAGCGGAAGCGCCTTGGTCAGCCCCGACAAGCATAAGACGCTCCCAAAAAGAAGGCGCTTTTTGCCTTCGTTTTGGGAGTGGCTTATGACCTCGAGGGGCTAGGCGCTCCGCCGAAAAACTTACGTTTTTCGGCGTGCGAGGTATCGCTTTCGAAGCTTACTCTTATGGAGCTAGACAATTCTCGAAGTTAAAATTCTTATCCATCTAAGAAAAAAATTGATTGCCATGTAAATTGAATAACTACTTACATTTCACCTCATACTGAATGGTAACCAGCCTCTATCCTACTCTAGAAGCTGGTTTCTCGTCCTATTGTAGAAAAGTTCAGGGTTTAAAATCGTTTTATAAAAGGGTGATAAAAATGAATGCGGAAGCGATTTATTATACTGTTACCTATATCGGCTTATTTGCTGCAGCGCTCGGGATATCCTCATTTATGTATTATAAAATGATGACGGAATAAAGTGAAACTTCCATCAGTGGGGGGAGCTTTATCCCCCACTGATGGTTAGTTGAACCAATCGGGCTTTTACGGGCAGTTATCCCCCACCTATTTTAGGGTGGGGATCATACTGCCCGTTAATGCGGGATAAAGTGAAACTTCCATCAGTGGGGGTTTTCTTCATCCCTCGTTGATGGTTAGTTGAACCATTCGGGCTTTTACGGGCAGTTATCCCCTACCTATTTTAGGGTAGGGATCATACTGCCCGTTAATGCGGGATAAAGTGAAACTTCCATCAGTGGGGGTTTTCTTCATCCCTCTCTGATGGTTAGTTGAACCAATCGGGCTTTTACGGGCAGTTATCCCCTACCTATTTTAAGGTGGGGATCATACTACCCGTTAATGCGGGATAAAAATGTTCCATTCCCAAGTATCAAAGTCTCGAGACTGCATCTGAAAATTGAAAAACTAGAGTAAAAAAGGGCTTTGCTTGTTAATCCAGCAAAGCCCTTTAGCCATAATCTACGTAAGAGTATATTTTTCTTATCCTTTATTTTTTCATCGATTTACTAAACATTACGGTGGTTATAATAAAAGTCACACCAAACAATCCAAGTATAAGAAAAAGTCCGTAATCCATCTTTTCACCCCTTCTTAAACTTCTACCCTTAATGGTAATATTTCACCTTCCAATTATTCCTATCCCTATCTTCCACTTTTTCAAACACAATTTTCCTTCTAGATGATCCCAATCACCATCGTCGAAAACAAACCTAATATATAGAACAGCGAGCAAAGAAACGTCCGTTTTGCCCAAATAAATATATGGTCCTCCTCTTTCCACATTCTCCATGTGCAATAAAGAAAAGCACTGTTAAAAATGATGGCGCCAGCAAGGTAAAAGGTATTAAAATTTCCACTTATGTATAGGACGATGGAACAAAGAAATAAAAGAGCCATATAAATAAGACTTTGCATTTTCGTTGAACGAGGCCCTTTTACGACAGGCATCATCGGAATACCAGCCTTTGTAAATTCGTCATTCTTGTATAAGGCTAGCGCCCAAGAGTGCGGCGGAGTCCATAGAAAAATCACCATAAACATTAACCATGCCGTAACATTTAAACTACCAGTGACGGAAGCCCATCCAATTAAAATAGGAAACGCGCCAGCCCCTCCGCCAATGACAATATTTTGAGGTGTACGACGTTTTAACCACATCGTATAAACAACGGCATAATAAAAATACCCTGCAGCATTTAATAAAGCTGTGAGAGGATTTACAAAGAAAAAAGCGATGACAACAGATAGAACACCTAATAAAATGCCAAACCTTAAAACAGATGAGGGATTGATCAGCCCTGCGGGAATGGGACGGTTTGCTGTCCGCTTCATCAAAACATCAATATCTCGGTCATACCACATGTTGATAGCCGCTGCTCCTCCAGCAGATAGCGAAGCACTCAAAAGCATCGCCAAAAGGACAAACATCGAAGGTATTCCTCTTTGTGCAACAAATGCAGCACATAGGGAAGTAAAACTAAGCATCATTAATATTTTAGGTTTCGTTACATCTATATAGGCAGAAATGGCTTGCGTCAACCGATTTAATCGCGTTGGTGAATGCATTTCACGTACAACTGCCACAGATTCCTCACTCCTTTGTGCTAAATTAGGTGTCAGGCACCGTGGTGCCTGACATCCTTTTGGGACAGCCCCATCAAGTTTCTATTGAACCACAGAGTTAAATTCCATAATCCAAAGTGCTCCGATAACGATTGTAACAACGAAAACCAAACCTAGAACTAATGCTACGACATTATATCTAGGTCCTTCTCCTGCACCAATGTGCATGAAGAAAAATAGCTGAATGACAAATTGCAAAACGGCTGCAATCAAAATACTGACAGTAAGTGCTGTTTTTCCCATCATATGATTCAATACAAGAACAAGCGGGATGATCGTCAAAATAATCGATAAAATGAAACCAATGACGTACGCTTTGATAGATCCAGCATGTTCAGCGTGTTCGTGATTGGACATTTACATCACCCCCATTAAATAGACAACGGTAAAGATGAAAATCCAAACGGCATCTAAAAAGTGCCAGTACAAACTAATAATGGAGATTTTCCGTTTAGTCACTGGGGTGATTCCCCGACGAGAAAGCTGAATGATCAACGCAATCATCCACATAATCCCAAATGAAACGTGCACTCCATGTGTTCCCACAAGTGAGAAAAAGGATGTAAGGAAAGCACTTCTTGTAATGGGTGCTCCTTCAGCAACCATGGTCGTAAATTCATTGATTTCAAAACCAACGAACGTTGCCCCTAAGGCTGCTGTCACAATTAACCAGCCAATTAAACCTTTTTTATTACCTTTATGCATGGCTAATACCGCTAATCCACTTGTAAATGAACTAATTAACAAGATGAATGTTTCGGTAATAAAGCCAGGGATATCAAAATCTTTCCCAGTAAACCCTCCATTTGTATGGGTATTTAAAACAGCATAAGCAGAGAAAAATGTGCCAAATAAGAGACAGTCGGTTACAAGGAAAATCCAAAAGCCTAAAACCTTTAATTCCTCTAGGTCTACATGGCCATGGTCGTGACCATGGTCCGTTACGCTCTGTGACATACTTACTACCTCCAAATTTACAGTTCGTTAAATCGAAGTTGGATTCCTTAAAGCTTTTTCCGTTCGTTCAACTTCATCAGCTTGAATATAATAATCCGTATCATATTGGAATGATCGTACAAATAAAGTGACTGCAACCCCGATCAATCCTGCAAATCCCATCCAATACCATTCGAACGTAAATCCAAATCCGGCAATAAAGAATAACGATGACATGATAAAAGGAATACCGGAATTTTTCGGCATATGAATCGGTTCGTATTTTGGTGTTTCTTCTTTATATCCTTCTTGCCGCATTTCTTCTTTTTTATACCACCAAGCATCACGGCCTTTAACTTCAGGTATGATAGCAAAGTTGTATAATGGTGCTGGAGAAGGAATCGACCATTCTAATGTACGACCATTCCAAGCATCTCCTGTTACATCACGTTTACCATATTTAATGCTATAAAGAATTTGCCAAACTTGGATGATGAAGGCAATCCCCATCAAGAACGCACCAATAGAAGAGATGAAGTTGAGCGGAGCCCAGCCCATATCCCAACCAGCAGATTGGTTATACGTATAAAGACGTCGAGTCATCCCCATAAAGCCAAGAGCATATTGCGGCATAAAGCATACATAGAAACCGATTTGCCATAACCAGAAACCCCATCTTCCGAGCGTTTCATTTAATTCAAATCCAAAAATTTTTGGGAACCAATAGTACATACCTGCTAGATAACCGAACACAACACCACCGATTAACACTTGGTGGAAGTGGGCAATCAAGAAGTAACTATTGTGATATTGATAGTCTGCAGGTGCTGCCGCAAGCATAACCCCAGTTGCACCGCCGACAAGGAAACATGGAACAAACGCAACCATCCAAAGCATGGGTTGCGAAATCGTCACACGGCCACGGTACATCGTAAACAGCCAGTTGAAAACTTTCACACCAGTTGGAATGGCGATGATCATCGTACAAATAGCAAAGACAATATTCACATCAACTCCGGCACCCATTGTAAAAAAGTGATGTACCCATGTATAGTAAGAAACTACGGCGATTGCAATCATCGAATAGACCATGGAGGCGTAGCCAAAGATCCGTTTTTTAGAGAATGTTGCTACGACCTCAGAGAATACCCCGAAAGCAGGTAAGACAACGATGTAAACTTCAGGGTGACCCCACATCCAAATTAAGTTGATATACATCATTGGGTTACCGCCTGCCGTTATGGTAAAGAAGTGTCCTCCAAGTAATCGGTCGATCGTTAACATGATTAATGCAACGGTAAGGATAGGAAATGCACCTAAAATGGCAATCGATGAAGATAAAACGGACCATGTAAATAATGGCATATCCCTTAAGCGCATGGATGGGGCGCGCATTTTTAAAATCGTTACGACAAAGTTAATCCCAGTTGCCAAACTGCCGATACCGGAAATTTGGATGCCCCAAATCCAGAAGTTTTGCCCCGGACCTGGGCTAAACATTTTTTCAGATAAAGGAGGATACGATAACCAGCCTGAACTTGGGGATCCACCAATCACAAAGGAGATATTAAAGAGCATGGCACCAATAAAAAACAACCAAAAACTAACTGCATTTAATAATGGATAGGCAACATCACGGGCACCAATTTGCAACGGAACAACGATATTAAATAAGGCAAACATAAAAGGCATTGCCATAAATAAAATCATGATGACTCCATGCGTTGTGAAAATTTCATTATAGTGGTCAGAAGCTAAAAAACGGTTATTTGGAACTGCCAGCTGTAAACGCATTAAAATTGCATCTACCCCACCGCGGAAGAGCATCAGCAAAGCAGCTAAAAGGTACATAATACCAATTTTTTTATGGTCAACAGTTGTAAGCCATTCTCTCCACAGCCAGCCCCATTTTTTTAAATAAGTAAGGGAGACTACAATCGCCACCACTGCCAAAACAATGGAAACATCTGCGCCATAAATCATTGGGTCGCCAGTTACAAAAAAATGCGATGTATTCATGGAATCATTTCCTCCTGTTTAATCATTTTGTTTTTTGCATAGGCATGTCTTCACCCATATGGTGCATATGGTGGTAATAGGTTCCGCCATTTTTATTTACGATGTTTTCATATAAATTCTTAGGAAAGGAAGAAAAGCTTAATTCTTTCACATTGCTTGGTTTTGACAATTCTTTATAGCCAGCGTTTGTAAGAGGAAGAGAATTTTTCTTCAAATCAGCTGCCCATTTATTGAAATCCGCTTGACTTACAGCTTTTACCCTAAAGTGCATATGGGCAAATCCTGTTCCGGTAAAATTAGCACCGGAACCGAAATAATTCCCTACTTTATTTGCCTGAAGCCACAATCCCATTGACATACCAGGCATCGTATATTCTTGACCTCCAAGCTGTGGTACCCAGAATGAATTCATCGGCGCATCAGAGGTTAAAACGAATTGAATGGGAACCCCTGCAGGAATGACCGCATAGTTGACCGTCGCGACCTTTTGACCAGGATACGTGAACAACCATTTCCAATCCATTGAAGTTACTTGAACAACAACCGGTTTAACATCCTTTACAGGAGGCTTGGATACCTTAATAGCAGTTTGAGCTGTGTAAAAACCAAGAATCGCTACAATCACAATTGGAATTCCCCACCAAACCACTTCCAGCACTTTGCTATCATCCCATTCAGGTTGATATGGTGCATTGTTTCCTGGCCTATCTTTATAACGAATTAAAATATAAACAAAGATGACCAAAACAGGAATGATAACAATTGCACATAAAATGGTAGATATAATAATCAAATTTAACTCATGTTGACCAACAGGTCCTTTTGGGTCAAGAACAATGTATTTACTCCTGTCACAACCAGCCAAAAGCACTGTGCCCAACAAACTCAAGATAGAAAATTTACTATATCGAATCCATTTATTCACTTTCATTTCCCCTTCGATGTAAGTTGTGTTATTCACATAAGTAATAAATATGTTGCCCTTACTCAAACGGCATAATACCAAAACATGTCATTTAATTGCAAATTACGACAAGATGCCCATTTTTTCCCCAACAATTATTCCGTTCCAGTGAAAAGCTTAGATAAGAATTCGCGACAAAGTGGACAGTTTCCGTAGCTTAAATAAAAAACGCTACCCTTTTTTAATGATGTAAAAGGATAGCGGTTTTGGGTAAGGAACACATTGTTAGATTGACTTTATAATCATGGTTGTGCCCTCTATTAAGTTGAAAATATCTTAGTTGCTCCTTTTTAAAAATCAATACGATTATGATGCAAAATGTTCTATCTGCATTGGATGACTATGGTAATATTGATTCAAGTTGCAATCAATCATAGCCTTATTTCTCAATGAATATCATTTTTCTTGCAATATCTATATTAGGAAAGGGGAATTTAAAATGGAAAAAACCGTTAAAATATTGGCTATATCGGGGAGTCTTCGTCAAAAGTCCTCCAATACAGCATTAATGAAAGCCATTATCGCATTATCCCAGAAAACATGGAATTTACCATCTATGGCGGGTTGGGTGACCTTCCGCATTTTAACCCTGATATCGATGTCGACGATGGGCCTCTTTCTGTTGGGGATCTGAGGACACAGCTTAAGGAGGCAGACGGTGTGCTTATATGTACACCGGAATATGGAAACGGTGTGCCTGGCGTTTAAAAAAATGTACTGGACTGGATCGTATCCTCAGGCGAGTTTATGAATAAACCTACAGCGCTAATCAGTGCGTCACCATCCCCTATGGGCGGTGATAAAGCGCATGCTTCACTTCTGCTTACCCTAAAAATGATCAATGCCGCGATTGTAGAAGGTGGAACGATGATGATCCCACACATCGGTTTGAAATTAAATAAAGAAGGCGTTATTACAGATCTCGATACGAAGCAAAAGTTACTATCTATACTAGGGGTGCTTGAGCAGGCTAGTCTTTAATCAGAGCAAACTATGTAGTTGATTTTAAATTAAAGGGAGTGAACACTCCCTTTAAAAATTTATAAAAATTGTATATCGACTTCCCTCTGAAACAAATTAAACTTGCAGAATCAACTTTTAGAATACATCTTTATAAGGGTTCATCTCATTTTTTTGTTTGGGTAACAAAGAATTTCTTAACTTGATGGCAATGGGGTTCCGACATAAAAACACGCATATCATACGCTAAAAATTCAGAAATACAAAAAACCCGATCTTCACTATGGAAAGCTGAAGATCGAGTTCTTTATGGATTCACTTAATGTTTAAACAAAATTAGGATTATTGGGATATTCTTTTACATTACTGATATCAGGAAAAAATCATTTTAACGGGAAACTAGTGGTCTTCTACTTTCCCCAAATTAGGGTTTTCATTTTTTCAGGAAACTAGAGCCCTTCTACTTTCCCCTAAATAGACAAATTTCATTTTTTCGGGAATCTAAAGCCCTTCTACTTTCCCCAAATTAGGCAAATTTCATTTTTTCGGGAATCTAGAGCCCTTCTACTTTCCCCAAAATAGATAAATTTCATTTTTTCGGGAAACTAAAAGCCTTCTACTTTCCCCTAAATAGGCAAATTTCATTTTTTCGAAAAACTAGAGCCCTTCTACTTTCCCCTAAATAGACAAATTTCATTTTTTCGGGAATCTAGAGCCCTTCTACTTTCCCCTAAATAGATAAATTTCATTTTTTCGGGAAACTAAAGGCCTTCTACTTTCCCCTAAATAGACAAATTTCATTTTTTCGGGAATCTAGAGCCTTTCTACTTTCCCCAAATTAGGCAAATTTCATTTTTTCGGGAATCTAGAGCCCTTCTACTTTCCCCAAATTAGGCAAATTTCATTTTTTCGGGAATCTAGAGCCCTTCTACTTTCCCCAAATTAGGCAAATTTCAATTTTTCGGGAATCTAGAGCCCTTCTACTTTCCCCAAATTAGGTAAATTTCATTTTTTCGGGAATCTAGGGCCCTTCTACTTTCCCCAAATTAGGCAAATTTCAATTTTTCAGGAATCTAGAGCCCTTCTACGGAAGATGCGTCTTCCAGGTCAAAGTATCTCTATATCCCCTTCAAGACACTGACTAATCATGTTCACAAATAAACCATCATTAGTCAGTCTCTTTTACTTTATCAATAATTTTTTAAACTCACTATTGCTTTTTAACAGGAGTACATACAGAATAAATACTTTCAACTGGATATGATACATTGACTTCAATGATCTTAAAACCATCTTTATTGTCTTTATTGCTAATCGTAATCATTTTCTCAAAATTCATCCTTCGCTCTTCCTTCCTAACTCATTTCTCACACAGAAGTTAATATATGATGGAATCTAAAAAATGTGACACTTTTTTATAAAATTATACTGATGATATAGGACTAATTTTAAACTACCTGGATAATTTTTTCGGCATTTAAATAAAAGAGATGAAATAGAAAGTACAAAAAGCAAGATAAAAACTACAGTCCCTTCAGATAATGAAAAAGGATCGCCTTTTCTTGGCGATCCTTTTTATAGCATTACTTTTTTTTATCCTTAACGGCTCGCAGCTTTGTATTTTGCGGCCTGAGAAACTTGTTTTCCATGGTTGGTTGTCATCGTTGGGGTCGTCGGTGCAGTCGCGGAAGCTGATTTCTTGCTTTTCGTTGCCGCTGCAGTGGTTTTTGAATTCGACTTAGTGTTTCTAGCAGGTGCCACGTTAGTTACAGGTGTTGTGCTAGTTACAGGTGTTGTGCTGGTTACAGGTGCTGTGCTAGTTACAGGTGCTGTGCTAGTTACAGGTAATGTTTTAGTAACAGGTACAGCTGCAGGTGCAGGTGTACTGGCAGTCCTTGAAGTAGCACTAATTGTCGTCGGATTCTTTTGAATCATGGCTGTGTCTTGATCACTCTTGTTTCCATTTTTCAATGTCGCTTGGGGAGTAGTAATATTATTAGAAAGCGTGGGTTGAGCATCTATTACATCCGTTATTAATGTTCGATCTTTCACCGATTTATCTGTTTGATTGATATTATCCGCTATTTTTTTGTGTTCTGAATTGGATGATACATGCCCTTTCGACAATCGTTTAAAAGAATGATCGGCTAACAAGGCGTTGGCCGCAGAAAACGTAAGGGCTCCCACTAACACCATAGTTAGGGCTCCTTTAGTTGATTTGTTCATATTTTTCCCCTCGTATCTATTTGTGCACAATTACAATACAAGATTTCGTCTACCTCTAAATGGTTATGGGGGTATTTTCTCACTTTTTCTGCCCTGTCGATTACTCTCGTTTGCTTTGTCTCCATAAAGAAAAGGTGACTTACCCTATAATTGTCTATACAAAAAAGAAAAGTAGTTTTTCACAACGCCTCTCTCATAGCTGCTCAATCAAAAGTGATAATAAACACCAAAAATGTACTCCGATACCATTAAAAAATTTTCAGCCTACCCCCAAAATTCAAAAATGATTAACTAACCTTTTTGTGGTTATTCATTTTTTGTCGAATAAAAATCGGTACGCTTGATATAGGCTATTCATGTTAGACTTTCCAGTTAAAGGTTTCCATCACCGGAATGTAATACTTTTACAAATTTTAATAATATAAAATCAAACTATTAAAATTCAATTATACATTTTTCGACATATACACCTATAAGGAGGCATCTTAGTGAATCGAGTTTTTAGGTGGATTGTTAGATCATGGTTTGCACCTGTCACGGGAAGTGGAGGAGCTGTTGCGAGTTCACTTGGTTTTTTCCTGAGCTTTTTGCCTTTATATAGTTTAAGAATTCCATTATTGCTCGTTCTTTCGCTTTTGTTTCGTCTTAATATTGTTGCCTTATTCCTTGGAACGCTAATTCCGATTTTTATTCCTATGATTCGTCATTTGCCCTTCCTGAATTTACATGTATTGGAAGAACACTTTCCAACACTGGCTAGTATGAATTCCTGGTTATTTTCTACCATCAATCATAAAATGCATTTTTCACCAAGCATTGCAATAGGAATTCTTGGGGGAGGAATCGGTCTTGTCTGTTATTTTTTCTTCCATTGGTTTTACAATTTAGGGCTTAAAAAAAAGGAGCGAAAGCAAGAACATGTTTTTCTTGACCCAGCCAAACGGCGTTGGTCAATTATTAAACGAATAAGTGCAGGATTTACTATATTTATTGTTTTAGTATCCATTATTTTTATTGAAAGCCTTAATACAGACCCGGTGTTACCCGGCCTGCAATTGAATAAAAGGGCAGCATCGAGTGGGATCGATCCAATTAATCAACGTTTAAGTGAAGAACAACTTGCTTCACAACTTCAAAATATCAATCCTTCCCCTCTTATTCAAAAAGATAATGGTCAACGGAACAATAATCAAATGGCAGGCAAACAAGAAGTTTTCGGTTTTTACGTTAATTGGGATGTAAACAGCAAAACTTCTTTTAAAAAAAATATCAATTCTATCACAACTTTAATACCTGAGTGGCTGCAGCTTACTCCCGAGCTTACCTTTAAATCGAGCACTGACTCTTCTATTTCTTTGGAGGCAAAGGCACATCATATCAAGATTCTCCCATTAGTTAATAATTATATTAATAATAAATGGGATTCAGAAACTCTTCACCGGGTATTTACTACTCCCGGTGCTGAAGATCTTTTTATTAAAAATTTGTTGGCTTATGTGAGAACAAATAACTTTGACGGTATCAACGTTGACTTTGAAAATATCAATGAAAATGATAAAGCTAATTTCACTCAATTTATGGGTAAGTTATCAGAGCAATTTCATCAGCATGGTCTTATGGTAACAATGGATATCCCGCCAATGAACAATAGTTATAACTATGCTTCTTTAGCAACTGATGTTGATAGGATGATTGTCATGCTATATGACCAGCACACCTCCCTGACTAAACCGGGACCCGTCGCTCCATCTGATTGGGTAAAAGAAAGCTTAAACCAGCTTCATATTCCATCCCAAAAATTGATTCTGAGTTTAGGAAGCTACGGTTACGACTGGGAAGAAAACTCTAATCAGCCCGCAGATACGATGACGTTCGGGGATATCCTGAACTTAGGTATTGGTACGAACCTCCAAATTTATTGGAATAAGCAAGCAGGCAACCCTTATTTGCGCTACAAAATAGACGGAAAGAAACATATTGTTTGGTTTTTAGATGCAGCTACATTTTATAATCAAATGAAGGTAGCGATAGATAGTGGATCAAAAGGAATAGCGATTTGGCGTCTTGGTTCTGAAGATCCTTCTATCTGGAATTTCATTAATAAACCACAGGAAATACAAAATCCAGCAAATGCCATGAAAACCTTGGTCAGTCCTGAACTTGTTCACTATACAGGTGCTGGAGAGATATTAAAAATCGTTTCTCAACCAGAAAACGGTAAAAGAACGATTCAATCCAATTCAAATGGTATTATCCAAGAAGAAACCTATACAACATTGCCAAAGCCTTTTGAAGTGGTTCGTTATGGTAAACCGAAAACAAAGGAAGTCGCCCTTACCTTTGATGACGGACCTGATCCAATCTATACTCCACAAATATTGGACATTTTGGACAAGAATCATATAAAAGGGACCTTCTTTATGGTTGGAAGGAATGCTGAACTGCATCCTGAACTGATTGAAAGGATGTATAAGGAAGGTCATGAAATAGGGAGCCATACCTTTACCCATCCTGATATTGCATCCACCACACCATTTCAAACGAAAATGGAGCTAAATGCTAATCAGCGTTTATTTGAGGAAATTACGGGTCATTCAATGAATCTTTTCCGTCCTCCTTATGTGGCAGATGCGGAACCGAACACGAGGAGCGAACTACTGCCGATCTTGCGGGCACAGGATATGGGTTACACCATGGTCGGTGAATTAATAGACCCTAATGATTGGCAAAAACCTTCTAGTAATGAAATTGTGAAGCGGGTATTGGACCAACTGCCAAATGGAAATGTGATTTTGCTCCATGATGCCGGTGGTGACCGCTCCAACACGGTAAAAGCCTTGCCTATTATTATTAAAGAACTTAAAAAGCGCGGCTACACCTTTACCACCGTTGGTCATCTTATAGGAAAAAGTGATAGTCAGATTATGCCCCCTGCTAATCAGGACAGCACTTATTTTGTCTATGACAAGGCTGTATTTAAGGTCTTACAAGGCTGGCGTTTAGGTTTAAGCTTTCTGTTCTACTCAGCTATCATTTTAGGAATCCTGCGCCTGGTGCTCTTTGTTTTCCTTTCTAGAAAGCAAGTAAAAAGTTATAAACAGACTCTGATTGACCCTGGCTTTACACCCTTTGTAAGTGTCGTGATTGCTGCCTATAACGAGGAAAAAGTAATTTGCAAAACGATTGATTCTATCTTATCCAGCGATTATCGGAATTTTGAGGTACTAATTATCGACGATGGATCAAAGGATCATACTGCTGATGTTGTTCAAGAAACTTATCCAGATAATCCTCTCATCAGATTAATTAAAAAAACCAATGGAGGAAAATCTTCTGCTGTAAATCTTGGTTTTAAAGAAGCACAAGGGGAAATCGTGGTTGCACTTGACGCTGATACACTTATTGCTGAAAATGCAATCTCTCTGCTCGTTAACCATTTTAAAAATGAAAATGTTGCTGCTGTTTCAGGTAATGTTAAGGTCGGCAATAAGGGGAACCTCCTCACAAACTGGCAGCATATCGAATATGTTACAGGCTTTAACTTAGAGAGACGGGCCTTTGCCGCCCTCAATTGTATTACCGTTGTACCAGGTGCGATCGGTGCATGGAGAAAGACGGCGGTAGAAGATGCGGGATACTTTAAAGAGGATACACTGGCGGAAGATACCGATATCACTCTTACTCTTTTACGCCAAGGGAAAAAGATTGAATTTGAAGAAAAGGCTTATGCTTTTACAGAAGTGCCAGAAGATATTAAAAGTCTGGCAAAGCAACGTTACCGATGGGTTTTTGGTACTTTACAATGCTTATGGAAACATCGGGATGCTTTATTCAATAAAAAACATAAATCATTAGGATATATCGGTCTTCCAAACATGTGGCTTTTCCAATATATTTATCAAACGATATCCCCAATTGCAGATATATTGTTCGTTATAGCCCTTTTTGGTGAGCACCCTGGAAAAGCAGCCATTGGATATATACTGTTTTACATGCTAGATTTCGTAACTTCCCTTTATGCGTTCAAATTGGAGAAAGAAGATCCTAAACCACTTGGTTCCTTGTTTCTACAACGAATCTTGTACAAGCAGCTTATGACTTATGTCGTGATAAAATCCATCTTCTCGGCAATGAAGGGAGTAACCGTTGGTTGGAATAAACTTAAACGAAAAGGTAATGTAACTCAGGAAACCTCTATCTCGAAGGTTAAGGAAAATATGTAATGGAATATCCGCACAGGTCTTTCCCATTTGGGGAAGGCCTTATTTATGTAACAGTACTTTTTAAAGTGCAATTTGGTACACCAAAATCCCTTTTTAATAAGTAACCCATTTCTAATGTTTTTAATATTTTATACTCGAAAACAGAACCCCTTCCTTAAAGGAAGACTTTTTAAAGTGTCTACTCTATAGGGTACATCTTACATTCCCACAGCTTTAATCCAATTCTTCAATTTATGCAGCATTCTACTTTACTAAAATCATTCATATTAAGTAAACTACTTAATAGATTACATAAAAGGAGTTAAAGACATGATCAACGTTTTATTTGTATGCCTTGGAAACATTTGTCGTTCCCCGATGGCTGAAGCTTTGTTTCGCGACTTACTGAAAAAGGAAAATTTAACGAACAAAGTAGCGGTTGATTCCGCGGCAACAAGCTCATGGCATATTGGGTCTCCTCCACATAAAGGAACTCTTGCTATTTTAAAAAAATATAACATCTCACCTGATGGACTTGTCGGTCGCCAATTAGCGAAGGAAGACTTTGAAAAGTTCGACTACATTATCGGTATGGACGAAAGCAATACTAAGAATATTTACGAGATAACTGGTAAGCCTAATCATCCTAAAATTATCCGACTGTTAGACCTAACTGAACACAATAAAGATGTCCCTGATCCATATTACACAGGTGATTTTGAAGAAACCTATACGCTTATTTCAGATGGCTGCCGAGCATTACTCGAGAAAATACGGATTGAACAAAACATAAACTAAATGGAATCCCACTAATTCTTTCATTGGTGGGATTCCTTTAGTTTATGGCCTTTTACACTCTATTAGGATACCAAATACGAAAAAAACTCCTTTATTTTTTTGAAAAGGTACATTATTTTGAAAAATATGTTATATTCAAATATATTAAATTTGGGAGTGAGAAAAGTGAAACTACAAGTAAATCGTGCTTATAATTTTAATGCTGGGCCATCCGCTCTGCCCCTTTCCGTATTAGAGAAAGCGCAGGAAGAATTGCTAGATTTTCGCCGTACTGGAATGTCTGTTATGGAGCTTAGCCACCGCAGCAAAGCCTATGAGGAGGTACATAATCACGCGATTGACAGTTTAAGAGAATTATTGTCTATTCCGGATGATTATAAAGTCCTTTTTCTACAGGGAGGAGCTAGTCTTCAATTTTCAATGATTCCGATGAATTTTTTACAGGCAGAGAAAAAAGCTGCTTATGTGATGACTGGGTCTTGGTCTGAGAAGGCATTCAGTGAGGCAAAATTATTGGGTGAAGTGTATTATGCAGCCTCCACGAAAGACGGAAATTATCGAAGCATCCCTAAGCTTAAGGAATTACAATATCATACAGATGATGCCTATTTGCATATTACCTCCAACAATACAATTTACGGCACACAATGGAAGGAGTTCCCTAACACAGGAGGAGTTCCGTTAATTGCAGACATGTCAAGTGATATTCTTTCTAAGCCGATTGATGTTAACAATTTTGCACTCATATACGCTGGTGCTCAAAAAAACCTCGGCCCGTCCGGGGTAACTGTGGTCATTATTCGCAAGGATTTTCTTGAACAAGCGAACACACAAATCCCAACCATGCTAAAATACAGCACGCATGCGAAGAATAATTCCTTATATAACACACCTCCTACCTTTGGTATTTATATGCTAAGTGAGGTTCTAAACTGGGCAAAGGAGCTGGGCGGACTAGATGTGATTGCTGATTTGAATGAGAAAAAAGCGAAACTTATTTATGACGTCATTGATACAAGTAACGGTTTCTACCTTGGTCACGCTGAACAAGATTACCGCTCTCTTATGAACATCACCTTTAACTTAAAAACACCGGAATTAGAAAAGAGTTTCTTGGAAAAAGCAAAACAAGAAGGATTTATAGGAGTAAACGGGCACCGCTCGATTGGCGGATGCCGCGTGTCAGCATACAATGCCGTCCCAATTAAAGGGTGTCAGGCATTCAGAGAGTTTATGATTCAATTCCAAAAGGAAAACTATTAAATTTTAAAAATGAGCAGCTGCTGATAGCTGCTCATGTTATTTATCCCGCATTAACGGGCAGTAAGACCCCACCTCAAGATTGAGAGAGAAGCGAAGAAGATAGGTAGGGTCTTACTGCCCGTAAAAGACCGATTGGTTCAACTAACTATCATTGGGGGATGAAGCCACCCCAATGATGGAAGTTTCACTTTATGTAGGTTTTATCATCAGCAAATAAATGGAACATAAAAACCCGAATTTCAAACACTTAATGATGTGTGTCCGAAATTCGGGTAAAAGTTTAAAAATTAGGTTTATGTTAGTTATTTTTTAACATTTTAAATACTTGCTCTACATCCTTATCCCCACGACCTGACAAATTAACAATCAAAATATCATCTTTAGATAACTCTTTTGCCAAGCTTATCGCATGGGCCACGGCATGAGAGCTTTCCAAAGCTGGGATGATTCCTTCTGTTTTAGACAAAAGCTGGAAAGCTTCTAAAGCTTCCTGTCCTGTAACTGTCACATATTCAGCTCGGCCGCTAACCTTTAGGTGGCTGTGTTCAGGACCGACACCCGGGTAATCGAGACCGGCAGCAATCGAATAGGTTGGCTTCGGATCACCTTTCTCATCAAGCAAGGTGAGACATTTAAATCCATGGATGACGGCAGGCACACCTTCAGTTAAAGTAGGGGCTTCCTTCGGTTCAACCCCAATCAGCCGCACATCTTTTTCATCGATATAGTGAGCAAATGCCCCAATGGCATTGCTTCCCCCGCCAGCACAAGCAATGACTGCAGTAGGTAACTTCCCTTCCTGCTCAAGGATTTGGCGTTTTGACTCTTCGCTGATGACCGACTGGAAATGCTTAACCATCGTTGGATATGGATGCGGCCCAACTGCAGAGCCAAGCAGGTAAAAAGTATTTTTATAGTTTTGCACCAAATCTCCCAAAGCTTCGTCAACCGCATCCTTTAGGCGGCCCTGACCTTTTTCCACGGGAACAACCTTTGCACCCAGTAATTCCATGCGGAAAACATTTAGTGCCTGACGCTCCGTATCCACTTTTCCCATGTAAATCACACAATCCATATCGAACATGGCACAGGCTGTCGCGGTCGCTACCCCGTGCTGCCCGGCTCCTGTTTCGGCAATGATTCTTTTTGCCCCCATCCTTTTCGCAAGGAGGATCTGCCCAATAGCATTGTTGATTTTATGTGCACCTGTATGGTTTAAATCTTCCCGTTTCAAGTAAATTTTCGCCCCGCCTATTTTCCGCGTTAAGTTTTCAGCCAAAGTGAGCGGGTTTTCCCGTCCGACATATTGCTTTAAATAATATTTAAATTCTTCCTGAAATTCCGGATCATCCTTATACCGTAAAAATTGTTCTTCTAAATGATCCATTACTTCCTGAAGGTCCTCAGGAATAAAACTACCACCAAATTCCCCAAAATAACCTTTATTCTCTGTACTCAAACTCGTCATTCTCAGCTCATCTCCTTCTCTACTTACTCGATTAATTATACTTTATTTATGTGAATTTTCCAATAATTCGAGTAGATTCAAGCATAGATTTTTATATTAACTTATTCTCGCAGAAAAATTGTTACTCAGTTTTTTTAAAAGTCTTATATCACTGCGTTGAAATTCTAAATTTATAGTGCTAGATTAAAGGTAAATATTTCATTGAAAATTTAGGGGTGTAAATAATGCCACAACATAATCATGTTGAGAAGCATTTCATGGGTTCAGATTTTGTTCGTGATATTGTCATTGGTATGTCTGACGGTTTGACGGTTCCATTTGCACTGGCTGCAGGTTTATCAGGAGCAGTTGACACCACTACTTTAATATTAACGGCAGGCTCTGCCGAAATCGCTGCTGGATCAATCGCGATGGGGCTTGGAGGATACTTAGCTGGTAAGACAGACGATGAACATTATGAAAATGAACTAAAGCGTGAACAACTTGAGGTAGTAGAAGTTCCTGATAGAGAAGAAGAAGAAGTAGCTGAAATATTTAGAGGATACGGACTTGAAGAAGAACAAGTCAAATCCATTACCTCGACGATGAGAAAAAATCCCGATCAATGGGTTGATTTCATGATGAGGTTCGAGCTCGGTTTAGAGAAACAGGAACCAAGCAGGGCAAGAAACAGTGCCATTACAATTGCTATTTCCTATATTGTTGGGGGGTTAATCCCTTTAATGCCTTACTTTTTTATCCACCACCCTGCTTCAGCTTTAAAAGTATCTGTTATCGTCACCTTATTAGCTCTACTAGTTTTTGGATACGTAAAAGGCAGATTTACTGGCGCGAAGCCATGGAAAAGTGCCATCCAAACTGCGGTTGTTGGTGGCTTAGCAGCTGCGGTAGCATTCGGTTTAGCTAGGTTGCTTTCTTAAATTGGAATCGAAGTTGAAAAATAGAATAAAAGTTTGCTCGATCATTTCATTTCAACAACAAAAATAGGTCAATTTCTGATATTGTATCTTCAGAAATGACCTATTTTTTAATTCTTGGCAATTACCATACTAATCAATCGGCTTCTTGTTCTACAATGGATTTCCATCCTACAGCTGTTACACCAGCCTCTAAACTTAACCGACTCACTATTTTTTCCATAATCGTAGCTTTTTTGGGATCACAATGTAAAAATGCCCGGACAATCACTTTTTTTCCTTCTTCAATGTCTTCACTAAATAATTCATTTAAACCAATTCCCTCGGTATGAACCATATGCATTAACAAAACTCTAATATGTGACTCATCCTTATCAAAGCAAGTTGCTGATAACATAAAATTAATATCTTCTGCCATTTGAACTCGTGCTTTGGTATTCATAAATAATGCCATAGGGCGGAGTAAAATATGCACAATCACAACTCCAAATGCCGCAATAATACCTGCGTCTAAAAACCCAGCACCAATAAGAGTACCTACTGCAGCAGCGTACCATAAGGTAGCGGCTGTATTTAATCCACGAATACTAAAGCCTTCTCGAATTATGACTCCTCCTCCTAGAAAACCAATTCCACTTACTACCTGCGCAGCAATACGTGTGGGACTCTGTTCTCCTGGAGTCATGACAGATAATAAGACGAATAAACATGCTCCTAATGAAACAAGTGCATTTGTTCTTAAACCTGCCATTCGGTTCCGCCATTGGCGCTCCAATCCAATACAAGCTCCTGCCAAAATCGCAACAAACAAACGGACTACTATATCTTGCCATACCATTTTCTAATACCTCCAATGTATATAAGAGGATATTCCAAAACAAAGTGACAGACCTTTTGGGAAATCCTCTTCTTTCTGCTAAATAAACCCGTTGTACATTCAGACAAAAGAGGTATTATAACCAACTATTAAATCTTTTAATATAAAACTGCTTAAGAAATTGAGTCAATAAGGCATACCCAATTAAGATTCCAACCAACCATGGGAAATAGCTTAGTGGTAGTGGCTGTAGACCTACTGCTGACCCAAGTGGAGAAAATGGAATGTAAATACCAATGGCCATAATAACTGCTGTTAATAATACAACTGGTACTGAAGCTGTACTTTGAATAAATGGGATCTTTTGGGTACGAATCATATGCACAATCAATGTTTGGGTTAGTAGTCCAACTACAAACCAACCTGATTGGAACAAGGATTGTTTGGCAACGGAATTAGCTCCAAATACATTCCACATAACAATAAATGTAGTAATATCAAAAATGGAGCTAATTGGACCAATTAAGATAATGAAATTCCGTAAATTTGAGGTGTCCCATTTTCTAGGCTTTTCTAAGAACTCTTTATCCATCTTATCCCACGGAATAGAAAGCTGCGATAGGTCATATAACAAGTTTTGTATCAATAAGTGAATAGCCAGCATGGGGAGAAATGGAATAAAGGCACTCGCAACTAATACACTAAAGACGTTTCCAAAGTTAGAACTTGCTGTCATCTTAATGTATTTCAAAATATTCCCAAACGTTGTCCGTCCCTCAATAATTCCTCGTTCAAGAACACCTAAACTTTTTTCTAGTAAAATAATATCTGATGATTCTTTCGCAATATCAGTTGCCGTATCAACAGATATACCAACATCGGCATCACGCAATGCAACCGCATCATTAATCCCATCCCCCATATAACCAACTGTATGACCATTGGCTTGTAGCGCTTTAATGACACGTGATTTTTGCATTGGATTTAATTTTGCAAAAACAGTAGTACTTTCGGCCAAGCTTGCTAAATCCTTATCAGATAAATCATCAATTTCGTACCCTAATACAGGCTTTCCGATATCCAATCTGACTTCTTTACATATTTTACGTGTAACAATGTCATTGTCTCCAGTTAAAATCTTAACCTGAACACCTTGTTGTTGTAATGTTTGAATTGCAGATGCTACAGATGGTTTTGGCGGATCTAAAAATCCAATATATCCAGCAAGAATTAAATCAGATTCATCTTGAATAGAATAGGCTTTATCGTTATGAGATGCCTCAAGCTTATAAGCCACTGCAATGACACGCATGCCGTCTTCATTTAATTGTTCACTAAGATCCTTGATTTTTACTTTTTCTACTTTCGTAAGTGGAATTATTTCATCATTAATATCCAAATGCGTACAAATAGATAAAATTTCTTCCACAGCACCTTTACAAACCATTAGATTCATATCACGCGGATCCTTAACAATGACGGACATACGACGTCGAGTAAAGTCAAATGGAATTTCATCCACCTTCTGAAAATCTAATGTATTTAATTGGTGTTTTTCCTCCGTGTGTTTAATAATCGCTTTATCAATAAGATTTTTTAATCCTGTTTGAAAGGAACTATTAAGATAAGCTAATTGTAAGACGCTTTTATTCTCCGTACCAGTTGGATCAAGATGACGGACTAATACCACTTTATCCTCTGTCAATGTTCCTGTTTTGTCAGTGCAGAGAACATTCATTGCCCCAAGGTTTTGAATCGAATTTAGCTGCTTGACGATTACTTTCTTTTTAGACATCTTCACAGCGCCTCTAGCTAAATTTGCCGTTACAATCATCGGAAGCATTTCCGGTGTTAATCCTACTGCAACTGCAATCGCAAAGAAGAATGCTTCATTCCAATCCCCTTTTGAGATTCCATTGATTATAAAAACGACAGGAGCCATGACAAGCATAAATTTTATTAAAAGCCAGCTTACTTTATTAACTCCTTTATCAAAGCTTGTTTCTGGACGTTTCCCAACTACGCTCTTTGCCAATGAGCCAAAATAGCTATTGGCACCAGTTGATACAACGACAGCCGTTGCACTGCCACTTACGATATTTGTTCCCATAAAGCATAAGTTATCCATTTCAAGTGGGTCTTCATTTCTTTTCGCGTGAACAAAAGTCTGACGACGATTCTCGTATTTTTCTACTGGTAAAGCTTCCCCAGTAAGAGCTGATTGGTTTACAAATAAATCTTTAGCTGAGAGAATCCGCACATCAGCTGGTACAATATCACCAGCGGATAGCAAAATAATATCCCCCGGTACAAGTTCTTCAATAGGAATTTCTCGCGCCAAGTTTGTGTTGGTATCCATTTTTTCATTTGAGAATTCTTTTGTTCTCGAAACAGTAGCGGTCGTACGAACCATTGCTTTTAATTTTTCTGCTGCTTGTTGAGAACGAAATTCTTGTAAAAAACGAATGGTAGCACTTAAGACAACCATAACAGTTACAACAATTGTTCCTTGCATATCGTATGTGAAGAAGGATAAAGTTCCTAAAGCCAGTAATACGAAAATAAAGGGATTTTTAAATGAAAGCAACAATTGAAGATACCATGCTGGTGGCTTTTCATGTGCCACTTCATTTCTTCCATGTGTATCAATACGTCTTTCAGCTTCTTTTTCAGATATTCCGTTTGGAGTTGTTGCTAAAAAGGCTAAGGCTGATCGAACATCTCTTGATGCAACTTCCACTAATATTGCATTATTTTGCTTCATCACTTCTTGATTACGAAAAGCTTGTTTGTTTCGATTTGAAGTCCCTTTATTTGCTTGATAATTGTCCATTTGGACATTTTTAGGTTGTTTTTTTGCTTGTAACATCGGTAGTTTCCTCCTTTTTACATGCAGGAGGAAATTCGTTGTTTCTCGACTAACTATTTTTTAGAGAGGGAGGAACAAGTCGTTTCCTACCTACATGATTTAATTTAAACCAAAAACATAAGGGTATCGGGCTTGGGTCACCAAGTGACATCGTTCCCCCACCTCCTTTTCCGTATCATTTTTCTTGTACATGCTATGTTGGATTTGAGTGAAAGGTGAATCATTACAATTAAAATAGACCTTTACTCGTCAACGAGTAAAGGTCTCATTACATAATTAACCATACACTAATAAAACCACTTATTTTAAGCAGTTCTTATCAGGTGTAATCGCACCTCTCCCTCGTTGAGCTTTAGCACTGTATAGCATAGGTACAAACCAGCTACGTTAAAAAAGGCCTTCATTCCGACCTTTCTAGTTGACCCATTGGCGTCTCTCGACGTTTTTGGGCAGTAGCGTTTCTCTATACAGGAGCCTCACCTAACAGAGTCATATTCAATTTCCATTCATAATATATCGCTTTGGATAAACAGGTGTCAATCAATTTTTGGAAAATTTTTATTCTTGCATATATTTCTATTACACAAAGATAGATGGTATCTTCTAAGACTCTATTAATTGCACATTGGTATTTGAAATGGTTTTCATTGGCAAAAATACGAGGTATCATCGTATAATGAAGGAAAAACTATGGGAGAGAATTATGACAATTAAAGCCGTGATCTTTGATTTTGACGGAACGATTATTGATACGGAAACCATTTGGGTTGAGATTTTTCAAGAGTTAACGAAGGAAAAGTTTGCTATAGATGTACCACTTGAGGAATTGGTTAAATGTATTGGCACTACTGATGATGCTATGTTTAAATACATAGAGCAACAAATTGGAAGTAAGGTAAATCGTGAGGAAATTAAAAAATTGGCACATGAACGTTTTATGGAAAAGAAAAGCATTTTAAATGTTCGTGAGGGCGTAAAGGAGAAATTGGATGAAGCGAAGGAGATCGGGATCGAGATCGGCCTCGCGTCCAGCTCATCGAGGGAGTGGGTCGAAGGATTCCTGCGCCAATTTGAGCTTTGGGATTATTTCTCTGTCGTTATGACAAAGGAAGATGTTACCAAAGTGAAGCCCGATCCTGCTCTTTATTTGAAGGCATTAGAAGAGTTGCAAGTGGAACCACATGAGGCATTGGCCATTGAAGATTCAGCTAACGGTGCACTAGCTGCAGTGGAGGCTGGGATGAATTGTATTGTCATTCCCAATCAAGTAACGGCATCTTTAACCTTTCATGAAAAGGTCATTCGTTCGGAATCATTTACTGATTTTAGCTATGAAACTATTTTATAAAGACCGTTCGTATTTTCTTCTTTTTGGGTAGCTACCTGCAATTGTCGGGTAGCTCTTTTCTATTTGGGTGATAGCCTACTTCAATTCGCGGTTATCCTTCTCCGATTCGCGCATATCCCTCTCCAATTCGCGCATATCCCTCCCCGATTCGCGTATATCCCCC
The DNA here is from genome assembly GCF_001048695.1 of Neobacillus massiliamazoniensis. Lineage (GTDB taxonomy): Bacteria > Bacillota > Bacilli > Bacillales > Cytobacillaceae > Neobacillus > Neobacillus massiliamazoniensis. The sequence continues at coordinate 702,227 of NZ_CVRB01000001.1, forward strand.
TCCGATTCGCGCATATCCCTCTCCAATCCGCGCATATCCCTCCCCGATTCGCGCTTATCCCTCTTCAATTCGCGCATATCTCTCTCCTATTGGCGTTAAACCAAAAAGAGAAGGAATCTAATCGACTCCTTCTCTCTTTCGGAGACTTTAATAATGCAGAAAGTAATTAATATCAGGCACTTACCTATTCCAGACATAGTTAGGATAAGGAAAATTGTGAAGTATAAGAGTCTTGAATAGTCGCAATATCAATATCTTTCCCAATTAAGACTATGCAAGGATCTGTAGCATATTTTTGCGGAAAATCACCTATATACATTTGATTAGAACTATATTGAAAGGGATACAAACCCTGCTTTTCTTTTAAAAATATGTATCCTTTTCCACGCATAATTCCTTCTGGTAATGACTTTAACCATTTTTTTAGTTGTCTTTTAGTTACAGAAGGAACATCTTGAATCGTTAACGTTTTAATGCTGGCATGCTGAACATGATCATGATGGTGTTTATGGTCATGCTGACAAGTAGAATGTGCATGGTCATCACAACAACCGGTTTGATGTTTATGTGAAACGACTGTTGTGTTTGACCGTTTTTGTAATAATTCTACTATATCAACTTTTCCATAAGAACTCTTCAATACTTGCGTATATGTATCTAGTACCATCGTTAGTTTAGATTCTATTTTTTGTAATTGTTTTTCATTAACTAGATCCACTTTATTGAGAATAACAGTTGTAGCACCCTTAATTTGATTTTTCAGTAAGTCACGAACTGTTTTTATAGTAAAAATACCTTGATTCTCTAAGTATGAACTTGCATCAATCATACTTATGACGGATTGAACATCAAAAGAATGCACATAAGGGAGACTAGCCAATACTTCTACAATTTCTAAGGGATTCGCAACACCGGTACCTTCAATAAATAATGCATCTAGAGGTTTTTCAGGGTGAACTGCTAAAAGAGAGGTCAATGTTGTTTTTAAATCCTCTTGAATGGAACAACAGATACATCCATCTAATAACTCATATACATTCTCATCTTCAAACAAATGTTTTTCTACATTCACACTCCCTAGTTCATTTAATAGAATGGCAGCTTTTATTTGTTGAGATTTACAATACTTAAGTATATTTTGCAGTAGTGTTGTTTTTCCACTTCCCAAAAATCCTGAAATAATATAAGTAGGTATTTTTTTCATTGTATTCCCCTCGCATTCCAAATTATTTTAACTCTTTCAGTATTACGTCACGATAAACTACTCACAATCCGATCCGCAGCCTGACGTGCTCCAGAGATATTGCGAGCAATTGGTCCCATTTCAAGTTCTGCCAAAGCGCCAGTCACATAAAGATTCGGTCCCCACCTTAATGAATTCGAAACGAAACGATTGAATACCCACATTCAGCACATGGTAATTTGTATTTCTGAATCATAGGCTCTAACCACTCCTTCCCTGGCAATCCTGGTTGAAAGCCAGTAGCTAATAATATCGTACCTGCTTTATGAATAAACTGGTTTCCTTGATCAAATAACAAAACCTGATCGTTGCTGACTGTACCGTTCTCCACCTCCCCATCCACAATATGTAATTTACCTTTTCGAATGCAAGATAACAGTTTTACATATAAGTCTTGTGGAATAGAACCTTTATTTCGTGCATTCCTTATTTTGTCCCGCCTACTTGAATAGCTTTTTTCTTTTCGAAATGACAACTGATTTTTTGGTCCCAACCATGCAGGATTACTATCAAAATCATGTATACGAAATCGATGCCGCTTTAGAATGGTTACTTCGTTTGGAAAAATAGAACTTAGCTTCAAAGCTAGATGTGCTGCTGTAATACCTCCGCCAATAATGGTTATTGGACGTTTAAAGTAATCGAAGCTAGGAAGGTTAGAATCAAAAACATGATAGATAGAAGACTCATTTTCCCTATTTAAATCTTCAGCCCAATTAGGCCAAATCGGTTGTTCACTAACACCTATCGCCAATAACAGGTTTTGTCCCTTCACTAATCGCCCATCTCGCAATTGAACTCTCCATCCATCTGGAGTTTGTTCAGCATGGTCCACTCTCCCTTGAATCCATGCCTGTTTTATGAACAGGTTATTCATAAGGTGATCACAATGCTCATTAAACACTTGAAGAGAAGGACGTTTATATTGCCCATAAAAAGCAGTGTTCCATTCAAACGTATTTGTTTTGACATATGACTGTAAACTAAACGGTTCGATGTCAATATGATGAACAGAAGGAGAACGCAAATACGGCATAGAGATAATATTCGTGTTATGCTTCCACCTTGACAATGGCTCCTGGTATGGATCGATTATTGCAAGCTGATTAATATCCACTTTTTGTCGCTTAAGCAAAAAGGTAGCCATCGTCATTCCCTGAATGCCCTCACCGACAATGATCCATTTATACATAAACCCAACCTCCATAAATCGTATTAATTACGATTTAAACCGTAGTAATTGATAATTTACCACTTTTTTGACTTTGCATAATCAATAATCTCCTTTCGATTTTCCCAACAGATTTAATTTTTGTGAGAATGGTGTTTCCTGAATAAATCAATCCCTTTACGCCCTCTTGTTAAGATCTTTGTAAATTCCAACAAAATGGATCAGGAAATGCAGACCAGTCTTCATCAAATTCAGAGTCGGTTAGTAAGCATTTATCTAATTCCTCAATGATTTCATCGGGCTGTAAATCCACACCTATAAAGACTAATTTCGAATGCCGATCTCCAAATTCCACATCCCACTCGTCTAATAAATGTGGATTTTGTCTCAATATTTGTTGCTGTTCTACTTTCGGTAACGATGCCACCCAATAAGAAATAGGTTCAATGCTAACAGAAGGTCCTGCCTGTGACATTAAAAGGGCCAAGTTATTTCTAGTGGCACACCAAGCAATTCCCTTTGCCCTTACAATATTCTCCGGAATAGAGTGAACCCAATTGTTAAGACGCTCAGAATGAAAAGGCAAACGTCTTGAATAAACAAAGGAAGAAATACCATATTCTTCAGTCTCTGGTGTATGCTGATGATGACCCTGAGTTAATTCTTTAAGCCATCCAGCGGAGGAGCTCGCTTTCTCAAAATTAAATAATCCAGTGTTTAAAATTGCTTGAGGATCCATTGTACCTTTTACCGTTCGAATTAATTTCGCGTTTGGCTGCAGAGTTTTTAATACATTTTCCAATTTTAACAGCTCTTCTTCAGACACTAAATCACACTTATTTAAGACAAGGACATCACAGAATTCAATTTGGTCAATGAGAAGATCTGAAATTTCACGAGTATCCTTTTCTCCTAACGCTTCCTTTCTGTCTAATAAACGATCCCCTGACTGGAAATCCTTCCAAAATCGATTAGCATCTACGACTGTTACCATGGTGTCTAATCGACAAAAACGCGTTAGATCAATTCCGAGTTCTTCATCAATATAAGAAAAAGTTTGAGCAACTGGAATTGGCTCACTAATACCAGTAGACTCAATGACGATATAATCAATATTTCCCCGATTAGCAAGCTTTTCTACTTCAATTAATAAATCTTCCCTTAACGTACAGCAAATACAGCCGTTTGACATTTCTACCAGCTTTTCATCTGTTTTAGAAAGATTCCCCCCCTGTTTTACTAATTCAGCATCGATATTTACTTCACTCATATCGTTCATAATAACTGCTACCTTAAGCCCTTGGCGATTTTGCAAAATATGATTTAAAAGTGTAGTTTTTCCTGCTCCTAAATATCCGCTAAAAACCGTCACAGGTATTTTTTTAGTCATTGACATTCCCTCTCAATCATTAAGATTTTTACAATGGATCCTCTAATTTCGTTTAAATTCTTGGCTCTGTTAAACTTGGTTGTTGATTTGCGCTCCAGGCGCTTCGCTTTCCGCGGGCGTTCCGGGGAGCCTCCTCGACGCTTTGACGCCTGCGGGGTCTCCCCTGCCCCGTACTCCCGCAGGAGTCTCGCGCCTTCCGCTCCAATCAACAGTGTTAAAAAACAACAATGACCTTAAACACAGCCAAATTCTTAGAACTCTTTTATGATAATAGTAATCATTACGTTTTGAATAATATATTTATATCATCACGTGTTTAATACAAAAAATATACAGAAGTTAATCAAATTCTTTTACCTTATGTTTGGACCTCGAAATCAATTCCTCAGTCTCTTCATCTAGATAGACTCTGCTTTCAGTGGCCTTGTTTTGACAACAGTATTTTCCCATATATGGAGTAGTTTCTTGATCTAAAGTTGCCAGGACCAACTGACATATTCGCCTCCCTGCCTTTAGCTCGATCGGAACACGGTTTGAATTATAAAGTTCTAGAGTGATATGCCCTTCAAACCCTGGATCCACCCATCCAGCGTTTTGAATAAACAAGCCTAATCTTCCAATTGAGCTTCTTCCTTCTACAAAAGCTGTCATATCATTAGGGAGGCTGATACACTCAAGAGTAGTCCCTAACACAAAGGATTGAGGAGGGATAATGATTATATCCATGCAAATTTCTTTATATTCAGCTGGCTGATCAAGTGAAATAAATGGAACAGCATGTTCATCCACCATTAAAAAATGATTTCCTAACCTTAAATCAACAGATGCAGGCTGTAGTTGTGATGTTGAAAAGGGCTCAATCACTAGCTCCTGCTCTTTTAACTTCTTAAAGATTGTCTTATCAGAAAGAATCACAATCTAATCCCTCCCATCATATTCTAATTGCTTTTCCCCCAAATACGACTTTGAAGAAAAATACGTTGATTTTCTTATGTATGAACTTGTAAACCATCATACTAATGACGAATTGAATGTCATGAAACATACACCCCACCTAATTAAATCGTAATTATTACGATTTATGATGTGATAATTGCAACTTTACCATTTTTTTATACAATGAGCAAGTTCATTGTGTTAAAAATATGGAATTAGCTTTTTTGTTTCATACTATTTGAAAGGGACTTGAACAGTATCAATAAAATCATTTACAACAAAAGATAGTATGATTACTAAGATAAATAAAGAAGATTTCATGATGATTATGCCCATTGATGAAGATGGGTCACAAACTTCACAGTCACAGTCCGCCCCATTTAAATCGCTGTTCAAAATACGAAAAAAACCGATTATAAAAAGACTCACCATCGCAAACAACAAGAAAGGAAGCATCTCGGGTTCAAGAATTATCAATATTTTTTTTGATATATAAAGCTTAAAAATCACTAAACTAAAACCGATTAATATAATTCCCTCTAATTCGTTGCTGAATTTCCAAATAGGAACCTGCTTTTCTTTCATTTTCTACCCCCTCATAATTGTGTATCCTGCCAGTAATGAAAGGCTAAAGACTGTTATCGTTATGACAAGAAAAAATAGTAGTACAAACCGAACTTTGAAGGAAGATAACATTAAAAATACATTCTTTATATCCAAAATTGGACCATAAACTAAAAAACCTAATATCGCACTTGGAAGAAATGCATGTCCTAGAGAAGCTGCAACGAATGCATCCGCCTCTGAACAAAGTGATAGAATAAAAGCAATACCCATCATCATAATCGTTGATTTTATAGGTTCTTTTGCCGTTTCAATCAACATAGATTGAGGGACATACACCTGAGCAATGCTTGCAATAGAAGCACCAATGATAAAAACCTTACCCACGGCAAAAAATTCTTTGCAAGTATGATGTAATACTCCCTTTAATTTTGAAGTTCCTCTGTTTTGATTAAATGACCTATGTTGTGTCAAATCTCCCTTATTTAACTTCAAAATATTTTTATTGTTAAACCAAACATAAATGACCGTTCCCGCGATTAGAGCTGTCATTACACATAAAATAATTCGCCCGTAAAAAATGTCAGGCTGCCTTTGAAAGGCATAAAATGTGGAGCCGAATACAACAAAATTCATAATGGGTGCACATATAAGAAGTACTATACCAGCATGCACTGGCACACCTTTTTGAATCAATCTCCTGACCACAGGAATGATAGCACATTCACACACAGGGATCATGGCAGATAAAATTAATGCTATAATCATTGCTGGGATTGGCCTTTTGGGGATAAATCTCTGTATGATTTCTTCGGTTATTAATATTTGGATCACCGATGCCATTAATGCTCCAATAACGATAAAAGGAAGTGCTTCAAGTAATATACCAAGAAAAACAACAAATATCGTCCTCCATTCACCTTGAAAAATGACACCTATGAATTGAAGGGGTGGATCATTGCCAAAGAAAAAGAGATAAACAATAAATAGAAATAAACCATAGACGAAGGTGTCCTTTGTTGGAGATGAATTTATCATAATATAGCTCCTTTAAAACGAAATGATTACGATTTATTTTTATGCTTGTCAACTTTGTGACATTCCTGTTTTCTATTTTCATCTCTTCAAATAATTTAAGTGTTTTTTTTAGAAAAAAATTGGAGTGGTCAACTAATCAACCACTCCAATCTATAAATATAGTAATTGGAAGAAATCCAACTTCCCTCTTTTTTCCTGCCGCTGATTCTAGAAATTATACTCTCGAAATTAAATCAGGGACACAAACCTCATTATCCATCGAATAGTTATCGATTGATTTTGACTCATAATTCCATTGTCATAAATACGCTATTTGCGTCCTCTATGTAACCGTCAAACGGCTTACAATATTGAAAACCGAAACTTGCATATAGTCTTCTTGCTGGTTCAAAAGCTTCCATTGAACCTGTCTCCAAACTTAGTCTCTGATAACCGCGCCTCTTAGCTTCCTCCAAGATGTGTTGAAGGAGTCGCTTAGCCACACCTTTTCTTAAATGTATTGAAGAGGTACGCATTGATTTTATCTCTCCATGTTGACCATCAAGTTCTTTAAGTGCACCAATTCCAGCTAATTCCTTCCCTTCCCATGCACTCCAAAATGTAATTTCAGTTCTTCTCAATTGTTCAAGATTCAGTGCATGGATACTCTCAGGTGGCGAATTCAATGCCATACCTTGAAGATGCTGTTTGATCAATTCAGCCACTTCATTTCCACTTAAATCATCTAGTTTAATCTCCATATGTCACCTCTCCTTAGTCTTCTCTATTTATCTACTTTTAAATCCTATCCAAACCCCCTTTTCCCTTCAACAATTATGTTAGGAATTCTGACATACATTTTTGAAATACTAGCATTTTCATATATTTGTATCTTCAATTCTTTTTGAAAATGCTATTCATCGAGGGCTTTTTGTCCTGAACTCAATCATTATTGGATATTTCCTTCTCAAGATATACACCCGAATCAAAAAATGCTTATAGGTCAATTCTCTAAGCTTTTCTATTATATTCTTATTAAATTTGGCTGTATTAAACTTGCCTGTTGATTTGCGCTCAAGAAGCGAGCATCCGCGGGCGTTCCGGGGAGCCTCCTCGGCGCTTAAGCGCCTGTGGGGTCTCCCCTGCCCCGTATTCCCGCAGGACGTTGAATCAGCATCCTTTAATCAACACCGCACGATGGAAATGCGATAGCATTTTTGAGGATCTCGCCCCTTCCGCTCCTATCAACATAGTTTCAAAAATCAACAATGACCATTAACATAGCCTTAAATTAAAACGAGGGTTACTTTAAGTGTATTCTTCACATACAACATTCAAAAAGTTTTTAGATGTAATTAAAAACCCAATTTCTCAAAATTAAAAGGAGAAATTGGGTTATTTACTACAACTATTAACATGCCAAATTTGAAAATGTTACTCAAAACTTTGAGTAGAATTATTTAAAAGTCCGGAAGTTGTCTATTGTACTTTTCGTTGCAGGCTATTTGGATGGGGAGGTTACTATTTTTATATCTCCCTTTTCTCCTTCATCTGGCTTTCTAGCTGTTTTTTTGCCGGATAATTTGATTTGCTTTATGAATAACGTACAAACAGCTCCAATCACCGCGAATCCTAATCCAACGAAGAATACACTGTGTAAAGAATCCATTAAGGACGTTTTTAAAATAGGTACCATTTTGTCTGTTAGAAAAGATGGCATTTTATTCATTGTTTCATGGTTAAACAGCATTTGGTACAGACCTTGAGGATTTGTTGCAATCATATCTTTAAGTTTTGATACCAATGGTCCAGCTTGTGCGGGCAATGAATTTAAGAATGGAACGAGATTGTCCGTTAGAAGCGTTCCTGATCTGCTATTCATGACAGCACCTAAAATCGTAATCCCAAATGTTCCCCCAATAGAACGGAAGAATTGGTTCGAAGAGGTAACGACACTTAGTTCTTGTTTTGAAAAGGTTTCTTGTAAAGCTAAGGTAATCGTTGGCATAACCAATCCTAATCCTAAACCAATAACTGCCATATAAGATGTGGCGACTAATTTACTCGTACCCATATCTACAGTTGTTAATAAAAAGAGTCCACCTGCCATGATTAACATGCCTGTCATAATTTGCGGCTTGATACCAACTTTGTAGACAACCTGACCTCCAATAATGCTGGTGATGATCATGGAAATCATCATTGGTGTCATAATGGTTCCTGATTGAGTTGCACTAACCCCTAAAATTCCTTGCATAAAGAATGGAACAAATGTAATTGCACCAAACATTCCAATTGTCATAAAGAATCCAACTAAATTCAAGAACAAGAAGGTTCTATTTTTAAATAAGTACATCGGCAAAATCGGCTCTTTGGCTTTGGTTTCGACAATAACGAAACTCACTAAACCGATTACAGCTAGGGCGAATAATCCAAGAATTTGCCATGAATCCCAAGCATAGTCTTTACCGCCAAAGCTAAGAGCAAGAAGTAAGCTTACTACTCCAACAATCATCGTAAACATGCCTGTAATATCAAAATAAATAGGTCCTGTATTCTTACGCCCTTGTAACCCAATCGCAATGAAGATGGTAGCCAAAATACCAACAGGAAGGTTAATGTAAAATACCCATTTCCAGTTCAAGGAGTCTACAATCCATCCGCCAATTTGAGGACCAATCACTGAAGCAAGCCCATAGATTGCTCCGAATACACCTTGAAATTTGGCGCGTTCCTTACCAGTAAATAAATCCCCGATGACAATCATCGCCATTGGCATCATGATACCGCCACCGATTCCTTGTATACCACGATAAATAATTAACTCTGTCATATTATTTGCCATACCGCATAGTGCAGAAGCAGCCATAAAAATAATAAGTCCAGCAACATATACAGTTTTTCGCCCTAATAAGTCAGCCAACTTTCCAGCAATCGGAACAACTGTGGTCGATGTGAGCAAATACGCTGTAGTCAGCCATGTCATCATGCTTAATCCGCCAAGATCTCCTACTATTTTGGGCATCGCAGTTCCTACAATCGTACCATCAAGCGCTGAAAAGAACATTGCAATGATAAGCCCAATCAATATTATCGTACGTTTATTGTTTGTGTGTGTTTCTGTATTCATGTTGTATTCTCCTTAAATTCATTTACACAAATAAGCAAAAGGTTGTTTGCCAAAAGTTAATTAGATTATTATCCATATAAACTTTTTTAATTTTCCACATTTACAACCTGTGCAAGTTTTTCAGTAAGTGTTGCCATAACCAAAAGTTCTTCTTCGGTCAAATGAGAAAGATATTGTTCTCCGATAGCTTTTCTTTCTTCCATAACTTTCTTCAATTTTTCATCTCCATGTTCGGTGAGACTGATATTGACGACCCTTCTATCTTTTTTATCATGTTCTCGAAGAACTAATCCATTTTCCTCAAGCCTATCTACTAAAAGTGTAACCGCACTTGGTTTCACATCCATCATTTCCGCTAATTGGGTAACCTTACAGCTTCCTTGTTTTTTTAAATAACCAAGAACAAAAAGTTGCGTAGATGTCACTCCAAGTGCTTTCATGCTTTCCAATAATTTTGGCTGCATTTTGTTGATAACTATTCGAAGAGAATTTTGTATCCGATCAAAATATGGAATTACCTCTTTCATTATTTAAACCTCCTTAATATTTACAATAGATAAATTTATAATACTATTTAATATTTAAGTTCGCTTAAATATATTTCGTAATTAAATATAAATTATACTCAAATAAAAGTCAATCCTAACAAATGAAAAGAAACACCCGAATTTTAAACACAAATAATTAGTGTCCAAAATTCGGGTTACCTAGTTTTTTTAAGTTGGTTCAATACCCTTTCTGCCTACCCCTCAAATGATCTTTGATGTCTGTAACTGCCTATAATCCTTGCTTGGAGGGCTTCAATTGTCGTGCCTTTTTCATATAAATTATACCAAAGCAAAAAAATAATTACGGTCCAAATTTTCCTTGAGAAATCCCCTTTACCCTTCTTATGGTCTTTTAATAATTTTGCAACATAAAAGGTATTGATATAAGGATTTTCTTTTTCTTCTTGAAGGAAATTTTCAATCCAATCGTACCATTCATCCTTTATCCAATGTCGAATGGGCACTGGAAACCCCAATTTTTTTCGTTTCATAACACTTTCTGGGACAATCTCTTTTGCCGCCTGTCTTAAAATGTATTTTGTTGTTCCGTTTGCTAATTTATATTCAGTTGGTATTCTAGATGCTACAGCAAATACTTCCTTATCTATGAACGGAACACGTAATTCTACTGAATTTGCCATCGTCATCCGATCTGCTTTAATAAGAATATCACCACGTAACCATGTATGCATATCAATATATTGCATTTTGGTTGGGTCATCATAAGCTTTAATTTCATTATAAAATGGACTTGTAAAAGTGTAGAATGGTATTTCTTTATCATAACGATATAGCAAATGTTGTTTTTCTTTTTCTAGATAAATTTTAGCGTTACCATTGTAGCGTTTTTCGATCGTTTGACTGGCTCGCTCTAAGTAACTTTTTCCTTTTACTCCATTAGGGATTATCCTCCCTAAAAGCAATAACAGCCTTTTCAACATTTCAGGAAGTCGATTAAACTTTTCCAGTGCAAATGGCTCTCGATAAATAGCGTAACCACCGAATAATTCATCTGCTCCTTCTCCGCTTAACACAACTGTTACATGTTTTTTTGCTTCCTTTGCAACAAAATAAAGTGGGATAGAAGCAGGATCAGCAACTGGCTCATCCATATGCCATACGATTTTCGGCAATTCCTCTAAAAATTCATCTGGAGTAATCACTTTATGGATATTTTCCACACCGATATATCGGGCTGTTTCTTTAGCTAAGTCAATTTCACTATACCCGTCTCTTTCAAAACCAACCGTAAATGTTTTAATCTGTGGATTCACTTCTTTAGCTAACGCAACAATTACACTTGAATCAATTCCACCTGATAAAAAACTCCCAACAGGTACATCGCTTCTCATATGGATCCGAACTGAATTTCTTAATGTTTTTAACACTTCATTTTTGAGTGATTCAAAATCCGCTTTTTGAGGGATAAAATGTGATTTGAAATATTGTGTGAATAATAATTTTTCACTTCTTTTTATTTTAAAATAATAGCCAGGCAAAACTTTTTTTATTTCCCTATGCATGGTGAATGGCTCCGGGGGGAACTGAAAAGTTGTATAATGTTGAAGTGCCTTATTGTCGAAGGACAGGGTTTGAATGTCCCGATGGACGAATTCGATACTTTTCTTTTCACTACCGAATAATACGCCCTTCTCCGTTTCAGCATAATATAAAGGCTTTATCCCAAAATGATCCCTCGCACCATACAGTGACAGTTCTATATTGTCCCAAATTAAAAAAGCATACATTCCCCTCAAATGATGCACTACTTCTTCTTTATATAGGTGATAGGCTGCTAAAACTACTTCTGTGTCCGAGTTGGTTTTAAATTCATAGTTTCTTTTCAACAGTTCCTCTTTCATTTCTAAATAATTATATATTTCGCCATTAAATACAATCCAATAACGGTCATTTAAATAGGATAGAGGTTGATGTCCATTATCAAGGTCAATAATACTCAGTCTTCGAAAACCTAAAAAAACATGTTCATTTGCATAAAATCCATCATCATCTGGTCCACGATGATGAATGATATTCGTTGCTTCCTCCATTTTTGAATAATCATATGTTTTTATATCCAAGTTTGGAAGAAATCCAAAAAATCCACACATTTTCCTTTTCCTCCATTAAGCGTTATTGGTGCCCAAACAGAGCTTAGGGTCTTAAAAAATGTAACTCATTTAATTTTTTTCCTATGAAGAAAACGTCTAGTATTCTTCATCGATACAAGAATCCTAGATTGAATGCTGTCGTAATGTGGAAACAAAAGAAAAATGATGACTTTTCTTAAAATGGTCTGATGATATATGTAGATAAGTTTTTTAAGGTGTTAGCAGGAAAAATGCAACCCAATGACAAAAATATATGTTTAACAAATAAGTTGAAAGGTGGTCGTTGTTATCCATGACAAAGGATTTTACCCTACAACAAATCGTCGAAGTTTTACCGAAATCCTTATTAAATGCTACTGAAAAAGATTTGGAAGGATTCCAACTAATTATTGATGAAACAATTAAATTAAGAGAAGGGCATATAAACCTACAGAAATTGATTAAAAACTTCTCTTCCTCTCAAATTCAGCGATCGTAAATCTTGAAAAATTACCTTCCTTGTTAATTTTTCAATCACTAATCTCGATCAGGTACCTTACTTCATTTTTCTAATCAACTTCGATTACTGTTCAGTTCCTGTACCCAACCTTGGAAGCTGCTATTCGCGCATAAATTTGTTTTTTCGCGCATATCCATCACAAATCCGGCATAGACCTCTCTAATTGCCGGTAAGCCCAAAGAGAAGGAATCAAAACGACTCCTTCTCTTTACGGTATGATTTAAAAGTTATTCATATGTTATTCCGTCTGATCCTCAGGCAACTCTAGTTTACTTTGTCCATACAACTGTTCAAAAATCTTCTCGATTTCCTCTCCTGTTAGATCGCCCTGTTTCAGGAGATTCTCGGCAATGGCATGAACGAAGTCCGCATGCTTTAATACTAATACTTTGACTTTGGCCATTTCATCCTTAAGCAGCGTGTTAATTTCTGAACGGAGTGCCTTGAGTCCGTCGGCTGAAGAGCCTACAGAAAGCCAGCTGAACAGATCATCTCCCATACCTACCGCTCCAAGATAGGCTCCCGCTAACTGTGTCGCATGTTTCAGGTCAGATGTGACACCATTTAACTTTTTCCCTAAAAATTCTTCTTCCACTGCCCTGGCGGCGAGACAAACCTGAATTTCTGCTAAAATTTCACTGTCACTCCGGTTATACCGCTCATGTGTCGGCTTTGTGGCAGCGAGACCGAGTGCGTCCCCGCGGCGAATGATCGTTACCTTCCAAACGCGTTCATGTGGTTTTAATAAGAATTGAGCCACCGCATGACCCGCTTCATGGTACGCAATATTTCTTTTTTCATCCTCACTCATGGAGAGAAGCGGCTGTTTGAGACCCCATTCATATGTTTCCATCGCGGCTCGGAAGTCCTCGTAATTGGATTCGATTGCTCCCCGCTGGTGTGCAATGACAACAGATTCATTCACGATGTGTTTGATTTGTGCAGGGCTGTAACCAATCGTGTCAAGGGCTGCACGCTCAGGAGTTAAATTTGGGTCTCGTTTCACTTTCTGGAGATAGTATTGAAAAACGTCTACCCTTCCATCATAGTCAGGAGTGTCTACCCAAAGCTTCCTATCGAAACGACCGGGCCGAAGGAGTGCTTGGTCCAGTACATCTGGCAGGTTCGTCGCTCCGATTGTCAGCACGGCAGGCCTCTCAGCCTTTTTGCGCCGTAACCCTAGTGAACGAAGTAGCTTGGCAAACCAATTGGTATCCATGTTCGGGGGATCCATTTGCAGGAGCAGCTCGTTTAGGAGGCCCGATCCCCCCATGCCCATAAGTCCGCCCATCATTCCGCCACCTGCTCCACCTGCTTGCCGACTCATACCAATGGCATCGATTTCGTCTATGAAGATGATACAAGCTCCATAAATTTTCGCTAACTTACGGGCTTTTTTGTAGAGACCCATTACCTTTAAGTTACCGACACCAAAAAACATATTTTGAAAACTTGGTGCAGAGGCATACGCAAACGGTACTTGTGCTTCATTAGCAATTACTTGTGCAAGATAAGACTTACCAGTACCAGGCGGCCCACAGAGCAACAACCCTCGAATTGCCTCGCCCCCCATCTCCTTGAATTCTTTTACACCCTTTAAAAGCGTGACGATCCGTTTTGCATTCTCAACAATCTCAGGATTACCCCGATAATCATCCCATGTAGAGCCGGTCTCACCCGGCAATATCCAATACGTTCGCCCACGGGCCAAAAACCAGAAGAGTGCAACAAACTGAATAATCATGAACATCATGGCGAAGAGCAGTTGCAGCCCAAGACTAAGAATGGTCATGGCGACATTCCAAACTGTTTGCCCTCCAGTAAACAAGACATCACCCAGAATGGCAATCACAAAGACCCAGAGGATCACTTTACGCCACTTAATCCATCGATATTTATTCACGGCCACACCACCTTATAAAATTTAGAATATTTTATGAAAAATAAGCCTATTAGTTTCCTTGAAAATGTTGCTGTCCCAGCCAATATGAAATTTTTAATTAAATTCTAATCTTAATGAAGGACATATTATCTAACTAATTCAAAAAAAAACGTATGTGCCTTTGTCGCACTCTTATTGAGCTAGACAGCTCACTAAATCAATATTCTTTCTAATGAAAAAAGCCTTCCAATTACGGAAGGCCCTGAACTTATTATTTAAATTTTTTTACGATATCCATTAGATATTTTAGAGATACTGCGATACCTAGAATAATATAAAATACTTTCATGATCCATCCTGTCGGATCAATGGAACTTAATGTTACGATAATGTATAGTGGCGCGACGTAGAATAGAACATCCTTCAAGTAATCTAACATAAATGTTAGATTGAAAGAGCCTTTCCAGAAAGTTTTTATAAATGCAATAACAAAATCAATTATCATAAGTCCAAATACAGCCATCATGGTATAGACCAACCAATCTGAAAGTGTAAAACCCATTGTGTATCACCACCTTTTTATATCATATGCTTGTCATATTTGGTGGTGCATCCAATAGGGTATAGATAAACCAATTTTATTTACCTTTTTTCATTTTTAAGTTCAATAGATGATTTTCTTTATTTTGTTTAGTTTTCAACAGATTCGGGCATGTTGGTGTTAGACAGGTATAATGAAAGGAACACCAACCGATGCAGGAAATAAATATTAAAGAAAAAAACGTGGAAGTTGCCCTTTTTCAATTTATTTTACCTTTTTCGTTTTACCATGAGAGCGAACAACATATCTTTCACTTTTTACAGAAACATCATTTTAAACACTTTCAATTGGATCATGAAGAAGACGAGAATTCGTATTATGGACAATATCATGTTTCCCACCGTTGCATGAGAGATTTTTATCTTCCTTTTACCAAGACTATTCTGTTTCCAGATTCTGAATATGAAAAAGGAATTCAAAGATACTCTAAACCCCTTAACATCAAGGGTAATTTTACTACAGATCACATTCACATTCCGTTTCAAATACACTCTATTGACATCACGTTATGTCCTTTTGAACTGGGGTTTCTGACGATTCGCACTGAAGTAAATAATACGTCATTATCCGATGCAATTGAGTTTGCAGCCCGTTTCCGAGTAATTGAGCCGAGAAATAAGCAAGATTTACATACCCAAATAGAATGGGAAGGGAAAATAGAGAAGAAAATCAAACATTTTATTTTTGATACTCTATTTTATGGTTTGGAAGACTTCTTTGGGATGAAAAACCTAGAAAATACGTACTTTGAAACCTTTCCATTTTTTGAAGATGCTAGAATGTATGTGCAATCCTTGATCTCTTTAGAAGAAAACATGACCATTGATTCTGTTGATGTATATCGTAGCATTAGCCTCAGTGGGCTGACACCTGATGGAAGTCCTTATGTTAGTGCCAATAATCTCCCATATATAGATAACTATTTAATGGAGCACGGCTTTCATCGCTGGGCCCCTCATACTTTTTTTACGATGGAAGAACATAGCTTTGGATGTTTAACAAATCAGAATAAAAGTGTGGTTTCACAGCTAGCAAGTAAAGTATACGGAGAATACTATTATGGGCTGTTACTTAATCTCTTTCATAAAATAGTTTTGTTAAAGGTCACCCATTCCTTTGCCAAATTATATCTCGAACAAGATACAAAGAAGATGGAAAAATTGATTTATTCCATTAATTCTTTTACGGCCAATTACTATTTTACGGAAATAGCGTCACAATCCCAAGGGCGAGAAATTTATAACATCTTAAGGACAACGTTCAATATCGAATTATTATATAAGGATGCCAAACAAACACTGTATAGTTTGTTCAAATATCAGGAAAATGCAAATTCCAAAAAAGATAGTCTGTTGCTCTTAATCCTAACTCTCTATTCTGTCATTGGCCAAATGTTTGGAATGAGTTTTGTCATCAGTGATTTTGACGGAAAAATTAAATGGAGCCACATAATGACCTATAATCCAGTTGAATATTTTGCACTCTTTGTTTTAATTAGCGGGGTATGTGTTTCGGTTTTCTTAGGGTTACAAAATGTTTATCAATGGATTCGGGACATAAAAAACAGGGACGCATGGGTTCAGTTTACAGTTTTATCTTCAATAAAAAAGAAAGACAACCATAATGGCAAAGAAAAAGGGTCTAAGCGACCAAAATCAGAATGAAATAAAAAAAACGGTCGCTTATAGGGGTTCTAAGCTACCGAAATCTGAGGGAAATCCAAAAAACGGTCGCTTATAAGGGTTCTTAGCTACCGAAATCTGAATGAAATCCAAAAAACGGTCGCTTATAGAGGTTCTAACCTACCAAAACCAGAGGGAAATCCAAAAAACGGTCGCTTATAAGGGTTCTTAGCTACCAAAATCAGAATGAAATCGAAAAAACGGTCGCTTATAAGGGTTCTTAGCTACCGAAACCAGAGAGAAATCCAAAAAACGGTCGCTTATAGGGCTCTAAGCTACCAAAACCAGAGGGAAATCAAAAAAACGGTCGCTTATAAGGGTTCTTAGCTACCAAAATCAGAATGAAATCTAAAAAACGGTCGCTTATAAGGGTTCTAAGCTACCGAAACCAGAGGGAAATCTAAAAAACGGTCGCTTATAGGGGTTCTTAGCTACCAAAACCAGAGGGAAATCTTAAAAACGGTCACTTATAAGGGTTCTTAGCTACCAAAACCAGAGGGAAATCAAAAAAATGGTCGCTTATAGGGGTTCTAAGCTACCGAAACCAGTGGAAAATCCAAAAAACGGTCGCTTATAAAGGTTCTAAGCTACCGAAACCAGAGGGAAATCCAAAAAACGGTCGCTTATAGGGATTCTAACCCCTTTTTATTAAAATGTTGTATAAATCAGATCCGTAAGTATCTGATTATCGGATTAATATAGAAAAAACCACTTGATCACTATAAGTAAAGTGAAAACAAGTGGTTTTCAATTTGTTTCTATCGACTATGGAGTAATACCCAATTCTGCTAGGATCATTTCTAGCGTCTTGCCATTATAACTTTTCTTTGGCTGTGGAGCATTTTCTACAGATGGGTTTTGCTTGAGAAAATTTTGTTGAACAAATTTCATATCTTTTTCATCGACTACTCCATCAAAGTTGATATCAGCTGCACGATTGTTGGTTTTCCATGCTTTTTGAATTTCAATAGCATCAAGGATATCGATCACGCCGTCCTGGTTCACATCACCAGCAGTAATATCAAGAGCTGAGATAAATTTATTTTGTCCGAATAATGTACCGTTGTGCTCAAAGCCTATTGTTACTTTTTTCTTTGTCAAGAAATGGCCAGGAACCTTCATTTCAACTGTGTATTGGTCCTTACTTAATGGCAAATTCTCAATCGTATACATTCCGCTATTTTTGATGGAGGATGTAACATCAAACTCTTTACCGTCAGAATCGATCAGCTTAACGGTCCCTCCTACCTTTGACCAATCCTTATTGGCAGGGTACCCGCCGTGGTCAGGGTCGCCAATATAAAATCCCTTTGGTGTTACATAACCCGTTACCCTGTTAAACTGTGGGTTTACTGTTATTGAGAAATCTGCAGCTTGCACCGAAATGTTTTGATTATTTGCATCCGTTACTTTCACAGTCGGAGTGATTTTCCCGAAAGTATAAAATTCTTTATCTTGTACCTTAAATGTTACGTCAACTATTGTCTGGTGATCCAATTCCCCACTTGGTTCATTAAATTGAACAGTTACATTATTATCGGTCATATTTAGGGTAGCTTTTCCAGTAAGCGTATCTGAAAGCTTAGCATCAACAAGTTGAAGGGTTTTAATTCCATAAAAGTCCTTAAAAGTCCATTCCGCCTTTGATACATCCTTTAGATTATCTAATACTAATTGGGCTTTTACCGTTTCACCCGTTTTGGCCGAATTAAGCTCACTCGTAAGATAAGTAACTGGTGTTCCTTCTTTTACAAACCAATATTCCTTTTCAGGTGCTTTGTTTCCTGCCATATTATATCCATTCATCCTAAAATGAAGAGCAGGAACGGATTCATCCATCGCAATTTCTTCAACAAATTTTCCATCCTTATCCATATTAAGAGGATAAGAAGGAAAACCCGAATTGCCCCAATAATAAACCATAAAGTTGGATGACTGATCGACATTTACTCCATTATTCTTCATCTCATTTACCAATGGATCAGTGATTTGAATGTCAAATGGGTACGTCTTTTGACCTGGCTTGTATTCAATAAATGGCGAATTCCCATCCAGTGAACTTATAAAGCTAGGTGGATCGAGATAAATCCATAGATCTCGTGTTTCTGTTTTCACCTTTCCAGAGAGACCCGTTCCGATGTATTTTATTTTGTAATGACCTTCTTGGGCATAGCTTAGTTCTGATGAAACAGGTTGTTTAGAGTCACCAGTAAATTTATAGTAACCCCCGGTAAATGTTATTAATCCGTAATCGTAATTATCGTAAGCACCTTTCAAATTTACAGTTCCAATAAGTCCAAGGTCATTCCCTGTTTTCGCATCTTGGAGGACGACATCCATTTTTTCCATTGGCGCACTTAAGTTAAACGTAGTAAGTACAAAAACTTCACGATTTGGATCCCAGTCATTTGAGTTTAAATAACCTGGAGAATAGGCCGGATTTAAAATATCCACTTTATTAAATCCTTCTTCCAACATGCGGAAGCTGAACGGAATCCGATACTGCTCGGATGAATTCGCTGTATTCGTCAGCGTAATATTCCCTGTATAAAAGCCCGCCTTTGCCTTGTTGTGAACGAGAAGACTTGCGGACACTTTTTTCTCTTCTTTGCCCTTTACATCAATTTTGTTGGCAATCGTTAGCACGATACCATTTTGTTTCAAACTATTGGAACCTTTTCCTTCACTGATTGAAACAGAAAATGATTTATTGCCATTTTCATTGTTTTTTACATTAATGGATTTTGTGATGAGAAGATTTTTATCTACGTATTCATGATCAAAGCTAAGTCCGCCCGTTAAAGCTTTTACTTGCACTAAATCTTCTGCACCAGGAATAAGGGTCTTATCAATAATTTGGAAGCTTGCACCATTATGCACAGCTTTATATGGATTGATTCTACCCGCGCCGACTTCAAAGACACTATAATCACCATTTAGGGAATCGGCTGTATTCATTAGCACTGTTTTAATATCTTCTGGTTTTAACTTTCGATTTGCTTGAAGCATTAACGCTGCGACACCTGTCGTAAATGGTGTAGCCATTGATGTTCCGGAATAACGAGCGTAGGCATATCGATAGTCTCCTAGATTCTTAGGATCAACCATATAAGAAGGTACAGTGGAGAGAACACTAACTCCTGGCGCTGTAAATTCTGGCTTCATGCCATACGTTTGTCTTACTGGACCTCGTGAACTGAAGTCTGCTAAACGATCACCTTTTGTTTGCGTAACCGTATAATTGGAGAACGTAAAGGATGTTTGACCGGCTTGAATCTGTGCTTTAATCTTTTCTCCTGCATCCTTTGTTATCGAAAATGCCGGTACAAAGGTAGTTGCTTCACCTAGATTGACATCGATTTGTCCTGCAACATTATTATAAAGGAGTACTGCTGCAGCTCCTTTTTGTTTCGCTGTGCTGACTTTGTCTGCTAAGGCGAATTCTCCCCGGGCTACAAGAGCAATTTTTCCGTTTACATCCTTATTAGTATAATCATTGCTATACCCTAAGCCGACATCGACTACTTGCAAGGATTTTCCTTCCCAATCCTTTAATTGATCTGAAAAGTGACGTGCCATGCCGATTAGGTCAATCCCATTTTCCGTGCCAATCTTCCCCTTGAATATAGAGATAGTCATCGGAACATCACTTGCCCCAACAGTCAATGCAAGCGCGGCTGTACCAGGTGATCCTACCGTATAATCTTTAGGGCCGCTATTACCTGCCGCCACTACTGCTGTAACCCCGCTTAGGACCGCATAATTGATCGCCGTACTTGTCGGAAAATATGGATCATTTATCCCCGCTCCGAGCGAAAGGTTGATGACATCCATGCCGTCGTCCACCGATTTTTCGATAGCAGCAATGACATTATCTGAAGTTCCACTGCCATATGGACCGAGTACTCGATATGCATATAAATCCACATCCGGGGCCACGCCTTTTACGGAAATATCTTTATTCGTTGCTTGTCCAGCAATCGTTCCTGCCACATGAGTTCCGTGTGAAGTGTAGTAGGCGGAGCCATTTTGAAATTCTGGATATTTAGTTTTTTGCCAGTCAGAATAAGTCGTCTCCATTGGATCATTATCCTTATCAACGAAGTCGTACCCGCCCTTATAAACCTTTTTTAAATCCGGATGATTGTAGTCAATACCTGTATCAATTATACCCACTTTAATGCCTTTTCCTGTTATCCCTTCTTTGTGAAGCTTATCAACTTTTAAATAGGAGAGACTTTCAACCGATGTACCAGGGCTACTGCCTGATCCATTCTCATCTCCTAAAGCAATCGGATCAGTCTTAATTTCCTCATTTTTGTAAACGGCTTTTACCACTTCGGATTTTAAGAGTGTTTCTACTTGATTTGCTGGCAGTTTCATCGCTACCCCATTGTAAACGGTTTTATAATCGGAGGTGATTTTGTGATCTACCTTTTTACTTTTAAGATTACTAGTTGGAAGAAGAGACTGAATGTCCTTTTCAAATTGAGCATGTTCCTTTGTCACTTGTTCATCTGCTTGTTGTTTCGTAAGCTTCTTTCCTTTTACCTCCGCATCTAATACGGCCACCTTCCCTGGTTTCGAGTGGAATTGAACGATAACATCCATCTCATTCTCGCTTTTTAACTCCTCTTTACTGAAACCTTGGAGTCCATTTTTATCTGACATTTCCAATTGATTTAAGGCTTTTCTTTGTTCTGGTGTAAGCGAGGCAAGGATGTCTTCTGATTTTAAGCTAGTAGCTGATGCTTTCGGAGTGAAATACGGGTTAAAAGGTGATAACAACAAACCAGCCGTTAAGGTAATAGCTACTGAACGTTTAAAAAATGATTTCTTTTTCATCTGCACCCCTTCTTTCTATAAAGTTAATTAAACTAGAAAGAACCTCCTCTCTTTTATGTAAAATTTAGAATATTACAATAAATAGTATAATAACTTTACTAAAAATCAGCTATTGGGGTTTTTTGATAGGTCTTTATGACCAAATGTTAGAAAATTTCTAAACTTGTATTTTATTTCTTCTTATTTATAAAGGGAAAAACGGTTGACTCCTTCTCTGAAATTAGGGGTTATGTATTGGAATAATTAAGAAAAGCAGAAGCGCCTTGATCAGGGGCAACAGGCATAATACGAGCCGGCTTGAAGGTTGGTTTTTAACCTTCTTTGGATTGGCTTATGACCCCGAGCCCCTAGGGGCTGGAGCTAGACAATCCGAAAAAAAACCACTTGATTCTGAATCATTCAGAAATCAAGTGGTTTAAATGGAGTTTCTATTCGTTATGGTTTAATACCCAATTCAGCTAAGATCATTTCTAGTGTCTTCCCATCATAACTAGTCTGTGGCTGTGGAGCATTTTCGAGAGACGGGTTTTGCTTGAGATAATTTTGTTGTACAAATTTCATATCTTTTTCATCGACTACTCCATCAAAGTTGATATCAGCTGCCCGGTTGTTGGTTTTCCATGCTTTTTGAATTTCAATCGCATCAAGGATATCGATCACGCCATCCTGGTTCACATCACCTGCAGTAATATCTAGAGATGTAATAGATTGAGATTTTCCGAATAATGTGTCATTGTGTACAAAACCTAAAGTTACTTTTTTCTTTGTTACAAAATGGCCCGGAACCCTCATTTCAACTGTATATGGATCCTTACTTAAAGGCACCTTCTCGAACGTATACATTGCGCTATTATTGATGGAGGCAGAACCATCAAACTCTTTTCCGTTCGAATCGATCAGCTTAACGCTAGCCCCCACTTTTGACCAATCTTTTTTGGCCATGGTGCCACCATTATTAGGATCTCCAATATAAAATCCCTTTGGTGTTACATAACCAGTTACCCTGTTAAACTGCGGGTATAGTTTCATTAAGAAATTTGCAGCTTGCACCGAAATGTTTTGATTATTTGCATCCGTTACTTTCACAGTCGGAGTGATATACCCGAAAGTGTTAAATTTATTATCTAATACCTTTAATGTAACATCAACTACTGCCTTATGATCCAATTCCCCACTTGGTTCATTAAATTGAACGGTTATATTATTATCCTGAACATTTAGGTTAGCTTTTCCAACGAGTGTATCTGAAAGCTTGGCATCAACAATTTGTAAAGCGTTCATTCTATAAGGATCCGTTAAGGTCCATTCCGCCTTGGATACATCCTTTAAATTATCTAAAACTAATTGAGCTTTGACAGTTTCACCCGTTTTGGCTGAAGTACGGTCACTCGTAAGATAAGTAACAGGTGTACCTTCTTTTACAAACCAATATTGCTTTGTAAGTTGTTTGTTTCCTGCCATATTATATCCATCCATCCTAAACTGAAGGGCAGGGACGGATTCATCCATAGCAATTTCTTCAACAAACTTTCCGTCTTTATCCATATGAACAGTACCAGGAAAACCCCAATCACCCCAGTAATAATTCACAAAGTTCGATGACTGATCGACATTGACTCCGTTTTTCTTCATTTCATTTACCAATGGGTCGGTGATTTGAATTTCAAATGGGTACGTCTTTTGACCTGGTTTGTATTCAATAAATGGCGAATTTCCATCCAGTGAACTTGTAAAGTTCGGTGGATCGAGATAAATCCATAGATCTCGTGTTTCCGTAATCACCTTTCCTGAGAGACCTGTAGCGATGTATTTTATTTTGTAATGACCCTCTGGGGCATTGCTTGGTTCTGATGAAATAGGTTGTTTAGGATCACCGGTAAATTTATAATAGACATCCCTATAAGCTAATGTTCCATAATCGTAACTATCAGAAAGATTTTTCAAATTAGCGGTTCCAATAAGTCCAAGATCATTCCCTGTTTTCGCATCTTGAAGGACGACATCCATTTTATCCATTGGGGCACTTAAGTTAATCGTAGCAAGTACAAAAACCTGACGATATGGATCCCAGCTACTTTCGTTTAAATATCCTGGTGAATATTCCGGATTTAAAATATCCACTTTATTAAATCCTTCTTGCAGCATGCGGAAGTTGAACGGAATCCGATACTGTTCGGATGAATTCGCTTTATTTGTCAGCGTAATATATCCTGTATAAAAGCCCGCCTTTGCCTTGTTGTGAATAAGCAGATTTACGGACACTTTTTTCTCTTCATTGCCCCTTACATCAATTTTGTTGGGAATCGTTAGCACGATACCATTTTGTTTCAAACTATTGGAACCTTTTCCTTCACTGATCGAAACTGAAAATAATTTATTGTTATTCTCATTGTTTTTTACATTAATCGACTTTTTGATTAGATAATTTTTATCGACCAATTCATGATCAAAGCTAAGTCCGCCCGTTAAGTTTTTTACTTCCACTAAATTTTCTGCACCAGGAATAAGGGTTTTGTCGATAATTTGGAAGCTTGCTCCATCATGCACAGCTTTATATGGATTGACTCTTCCTGCACCCACTTCAAAAACGCTATAGTCTCCATTGAGAGGATCGGCTGTATTCATTAGCACTGTTTTGATATCTTCTGGTTTTAATTTTCGATTTGCTTGAAGCATTAACGCTACGACACCTGTCGTAAATGGTGTAGCCATCGATGTTCCAGAATAGCGAGCGTAAGCATATTGATAGTTTCCTGGATTCTTAGGGTCTACCATATAAGAAGGTACAGTAGAGAGAACACTAACTCCTGGCGCTGTTACTTCTGGCTTCATGCCATACGTCTGTCTTACTGGGCCTCGTGAACTGAAGTCTGCTAAATGATCACCTTGTGTTTGCGTAACCGCAAAATTGGAGAATGTAAAGGTTGTTTGACCTGCTTGAAGCTGTGCTTTAATCTTATCTCCTGCATCCTTTGTTATCGAAAAGGCCGGTACAAATGTAGTTGATTCACCAAGATTGACATTGATTTGTCCATCGACATTGTTATAAAGGAGTACGGCAGCAGCACCTTTTTGTTTCGCTGTGCTCACTTTGTCTGCTAAGGCAATTTCTCCGCGGGCCACAAGGGCAATTTTTCCGTTAACATCCTTACCATTATAATCATTGCTATACCCTAATCCAACATCGACTACTTGCAAGGATTTTCCTTCCCAATCCTTTAATTGATCTGAAAAGTGACGTGCCATGCCGACTAGGTCAATCCCATTTTCCGTGCCAATCTTCCCTTTAAAAGTAGAAATGTTCATAGGTACATCACTTGCCCCAACAGTCAACGCAAGTGCTGCTGAACCAGGTGAACCTACCGTATAATCACCAGGACCGCTATTACCTGCAGCTACTACTGCTGTTACCCCGCTAAGGACCGCATAGTTGATCGCTGTACTTGTCGGATAATATGGATTATTTACCGATGCTCCGAGCGATAGGTTGATGACATCCATGCCATCATCCACCGATTTTTCAATGGCTGCAATGACATTATCAGAAGTACCGCTGCCATATGGACCAAGAACACGATACGAATAAAGATCCACATCAGGAGCTACTCCTTTTACAGAAATATCCTTATTGGTTGCTTGTCCAGCTATCGTTCCGGCCACATGAGTTCCGTGTGAAGTGTAGTAGGCGGAGCCATTTTGAAATTCTGGTTTTTTAGATTTTTGCCAGTCAGCGTAAGTCGTCTCCATTGGATCATTATCCTTATCAACGAAGTCATACCCGCCCTTAAAAACCTTTTTTAGGTCCGGATGATTGTAGTCAATACCTGTATCAATTATACCCACTTTAATACCTTTTCCTGTTATCCCTTCTTGGTGAAGCTTATCAACTTTTAAGTAGGATAGACTTTCAACCGAAGTACCAGAGCTACTACTTGATCCATTCTCATCTCCTAAAGCAATCGGATCAGTCTTAATTTCCTCATTTTTATAAATGGCTTTTACCACTTCGGATTTTAAAAGTGTTTCAACTTGATTTGCTGGTAGTTTCATCGCTACCCCATTGTAAGCGCTTTTATAATCGGAGGTAATTTTATGATCTACCGTCTTGCTCTTAAGATTACTAGATGGAAGAAGTGACTGAATGTCCTTTTCAAATTGAGCATGTTCCTTTGTCACTTGGTCATCTGCTTGTTGTTTCGAAAGCTTTTGTCCCTTGACCTCAGCATCTAATACCGCTACATTTCCAGGTTTCGATTGGAATTGAACGATAACATCGATCTCATTATCGCTTTTTAACTCATCTTTACTGAATCCTTGCAGACCTTTTTGATCAGTCATTTCTATTTGATTTAAGGCTTTTCTTTGTTCTGGTGTAAGCGAGGCAAGGATGTCTTCTGATTTGAAGCTAGTAGCTGTTGCTTTCGGAGTGAAATACGGGTTAACAGGTGATAACAACAAACCTGCTGTTAAGGTAATGGCTAGTGAACGTTTAAATAAAGATTTCTTTTTCATCTGCATCCTTCTTTCTATATAGTTAATAACAATAGTAAAAAAACTCCTTTCTATTAGACTAAAAATTAGGAATATTACAATAAGTATTATAATAATTTTACTATTAATCAGCTATTGGGGTTTTTTCGTAGGCCATTATTACTAGATATTGAAGAATTTCCCAAAAATCGACCTTTTCTTCAAACTTTTTAAGGAAAAACGGAGGAATTCGTCAAAAAAAATTGGGGTTTTTCCACTAAAATGATACTCTAAAACTAAAAAACAGGAATAAATTTCCAACACAAATACAAAAAATAGTATTATATGAGTTTTTTTTAAAAGGATAAGTCACTCGACAAGATTCTTCTTTATCCACTTGAATATTCTGATAATATACATAGTAAGATTTATAACTACATGAATAGACGTGATTCGAAATAGGGAATTTTTAGAGAAAAGGATGGTGGGGAATATGAATGTGGGGAAAATCATTAAGTTTTTTCGTGAAAAAGCAAATCTAACCCAAGAACAACTTGGTAATGGTATTTGCTCTGTTACACATGTTAGTAAAATTGAACGCGGGATAACGGAATATTCTTCCGAAATCACCACCCTTTTAGCCAAAAGGCTAGGGATTAATATTCAGGAAGAGGTAGAGCGTCTAAAAGGGATTGAAAAACATCTTCACCGGTTACATAATTCCATCATCATGCAAAAACTAGAAGAGGCTGAAGCGACGATCAATGAGCTTGAAGAATGTTCCATCCTCTATGCATCTGATTATCAAGACCAGTTTCATCTCTTAAAAGCAAGATATTATCTTTTACAAGGTAATGTAGAGCAAGCCAAAAAGTTAATCTTACCAATTCAAAAAAACCAGTCAAAATTACCCTTATATGAAATAAACTTATTAAAGCATGTTTTAGGAATCTATTACATTTTGAAAAAGGATTATTTTCAAGCAATCGACGTCCTAAAAACGATTAATACGGACCACTATCATAACCTTGAATATTACTATAATTTAGCCTTTGCCTATCATTCTATAGACTCAAAAATTTTGGCGTATTATTATGCCGAGAAAGTACTAGAATACTTTAAATCCATGAATAATTTTGTTCGGGTTATCGATACAGAAACAGTGATGCTAGTTCAAATAGGTGACAACGAGTATTTAAATTTTCAGGACACGATCGCTAAGTATGAATCTTTAATTCAAACATGTGAAACTTTTCATTTTCATGATAAAAAGGCAAAACTACTTCATAATTGGGCATATAATCATTATCGTCGTGGGGAGCTAATTGAGGCACAACAAATCTATTATAAAGCAATGCAGTCTTGGGAGAAAAACTCTTCATTTTTTTTATTATCATTTTCGGGTTATATTCGTAGTAGCAATGAAGGGGATCTGTTAGAAAAAAACAAATTAATGAAGCTTGTTGACGAGGGGATGTCGCTTGCGAAACATTCAAATGAACCTCTTTATTCCATTTTATTTACTTTGCTTTACTATGAAATAGAGGATCATATCTCCCTTTATCCATATATTAATGAAATAGCTATTCCTTTTTTTAAACAAAATGGACAATTTTGGTTATCTGAGCAATATGAAAAAAGGCTTTTTTCTCATTACTCTCATACACAGCAAATCGATAAAGCGATTACCGTTGCACAATCCTTAATAAAAATTTGATCTTTGTCCTCTATCACGTTTTGCTATAGTTTCGTTATGATAGTAGAAACACTTATGTAGACACCTATGAAATGAAAAAAGGATGAAGCGGACTATGTAATGTAGACCGCTTTTTGTCGTTTGCTTAGTCTTTTTATTCAGGCTGTGGTGGTGGATTTAGCTGAATTTCCTTATTTAGATAAATAGCAGCAATTTCTCCAGATTGTAATAATGTTTTTATTTCATTTCCGGGAAGCTTCATTGCTACACCGTTTAATGCAGTTTTATAGGTGTGGGTAATGGAATAAGGAATTTGTTTTTGACCTAAATACTTTTGAACATCTGCTTGAAAGCGAGAATGACTATCTTCTACATCCTGCTTAGCTTTATCCAAAGAAAGGGGGATCCCACTCATTTCAGCAATGGCAACCGCAACCTTAGCTGGTTCCGTTTTAAAGTGAATAATGATTTCCACCATTTTTGCACTATTCAGATCAATTTCCGGGTCAATATAAATATTTCTTGTCATGACCTCTTCCCCCTTGTTTACTCTATGTTCCCCTATTGTCTGGTGTTCTTGAGTATCGTTCACTCCACAGCCTATTAGAAACAAAAGACAACTATATATTAAATAATGATACCACCTTCTCATAGCCATATCATCCTTCCTTACATAGGTTAATTCAAGGCTTCCCTTTTGGATTAGATTTTATGACTGATGTAAAAATGGTTCCGAGCAATATTATTTATACAATCGAATTAATTAAATTATGTACACTTTAGATTAGATCCTACATTAAGAATAATGTCTTAAGGCTTGGATTCATTATTATTTGCACCCTCGCTGGCAATTCCTTGATCAAGTGGGATCGACATTGTTTCAGAAATATATCCTTCATTGAAACCAACAATCCTACATTTGAGGCTATTTTGAGATGATGAAGGAAATTGGACATCATCTAGCTTTGATACAAAACTACTTTTTTGCTTTAGTTGAGTCGATGAAGTGTTGATCACCTCATTGTTTAGTAACCACTCTACCTTCAATGGAATGGAAACAGGAGAGATATTTTTTACGGTTACACTCACACTAATCTTACCATTTTGCTTGTATTCTACTTTTCCTAAGTTAATATTCATTAAATCAGATGTCATGGCATTTACAATTTGTCCATGTGCATTTGAACTTGCTTGATACCATGCAAATGATGTCGGGATTGATTGGATAAAAAGAATAGTACAAATAAATGCAACTGCTAGAATTAATCGACCTGTAAATTTTCTATTCATATATCCTCCTAAGGAACAAAGACAGTTGTAGGATCATACAACTGCCCTTATTATCTCCTTTAACTACCTATAATTCGGATTGATATTTAGCCCCATTATCTGTTTGTTTCGCTTCAACTTTGAATTCTGCATCGTATTTCACACCTTGGTAGTCATTTCCTGCATTTTCACTTAGTTTGACACCAAAGATGATGTCGATATATTCATCTGTTTTCAATTTCCAGAATTTCTTTCCATCACCCAGTGTAATTACTTTACTCGACTTATCTCCCTCTGCCTTCATTAAGCTTTGTACTTCACTATCAGATAATACCCCTGTCTCTACTTCGTAATTAGAAGGGTCAGCTTTAGCAAAACTACTAATAGGATTTGTCGTACCGTTTAGGAGAGCATCTAATTTATATTTATAATCTTTTAGAACATCGCCATTTGGTTTTTCTTTATATTTAAGTGCAATATACCCTACTTTGTATTTATTAATGTTCACGTTCGCATGATCAATTTTATGAGAGTATGTAGCTCTCAAAACTTGATCCATGCTCCCAGTATTTTTAATGGTATTCCAATCGCTGAATAATAATTGAGAAGGTGCAAATTGATCATGATTAAAAAGTGGCTGCAATTCACCTAATGAAAATGTTCCATTTACAATCGTACCTGCTGATTTACTCTCAGCTGTAAACCAAGAGTATGTACCAATTCCAGCACCAACAACAAGTGTTCCAGCTAAGGCGGATCCAATTAAAGTCTTTTGCCATTTTCTCATATTTTTCTCTCCCTAAAGTATATTTAGACGAATAAATTATGAATGGACTAGGTTGGCATCCGTCCTCACTCCTTCCGTGAATCCATTAACCTTCTAATCGTTCTTTTTCATTTCCAACTAATCCCATCCATTTGAAAATTTCATAGATTACTACAAGTAAAAGTGGCATGACAATCAATAGGAAAAATCCTAGAGGTCCCGAAACAAACTTTGCAATATAGCCTGCCTTTGGGATCACAAATTGCTCTACCCCAACGACACTTGACCGCGGAACAGCTATCTCATCCGCAACGTTGTTGTTATCCCCCTTTGTCTTAAAGAAAATTTTCCCTCCTCTTTTCTCTTTTTCAATGATTCGATGTGTTATTAACATTCCATCTGGATGTTTAAAGGTAATAATCTCGTGAACACTAGGTTCCATATTTACATTGATCAAAACGATGTCTCCCGCATTAAACGCTGGATGCATGGAGTTCGACAAAATGGTAAGCGGCTTTAATCCAAAAATACTTGGAACTTTTTCAATATCCCCCTTTGAATGTAGGAAGGACAAGAAGCCGCCAAAAGCAAATATAGATCCAAAAAGAAGGAGTACGATCACTATGTTTTTTAGTACTTTCTTCACTAGACCACACCTCTCCATTCATTTTTGATCTTCGTAAGATGAAGAAAATATATTAGATTCTATTAATTTATTTTTAGAAAATAAAAAATATTTAAACTAGCATTATCATAACTCCTAATTTTATCCTTTGTAAATTGGGGTAATTTTCTAGTATTCCTGCATTTTTAGCTTATTTTTGTATTAAAAAGAACTAACGAATCCACGTAATAATTTGAAATTCTAGTATCCTCTATTTATTTTTATTGGGGTAATTGTACCTACAAAGTGCGATTTGATCAGGATCACATCGACCCTATCATGAAAGAAAAACTATAAAAGAGGTTTTAAGTTTACATAACATTTTTACGATAAACTTTTTGTAAACATTCTTTTCAATTCACCACTTTTCTTAAAGATTTCCAATTTTACAAACCTTTACTCATTTTTGATGCACCACATCCATATTGTTATAATAAATTCAGTAACGATTAGGGGGAGTATATGAAAAAAAGGTATTCTAATCTAAACAATGTTGAAAACAACAATACATTCAAGGATTTGCTGAAATGGAACAAAGAAAGACGAAGCAAAGTAAAAGACTTATCAATTAATATTCCTCATGCCATACATAAGAAGATAAACGAGATTCTCGAAAACAAGCACCTCACATCGTATACATGGATTGGACATTCTACCTTCTTTATACAAATGAACGGACTAAATATATTAACAGACCCTGTTTGGGCAAAACGGATGGGATTGCAAAAACGATTAACAGAACCTGGAATTCCTCTTGCTGAAATGCCGGAAATTGATGTCGTTGTCATTTCTCATGGACACTACGACCATTTGGACTTCCCTACCTTGAAAAAATTAAATGGAAACCCACATTATTTTGTGCCTATCGGTTTGAAGTCTCTATTTTTAAAAAAGGGATTTCAAAAGGTGACAGAGATGAATTGGTGGGAAAATATTGAACATAGAGGAATCCGCATTCATTTTGTCCCTGCCCAGCATTGGACGAGAAGGACCCTAAATGATATGAATACTTCACATTGGGGTGGGTTTATTTTTCAAAATAAAGAGGAAACGTTTTATTTTGTCGGCGATACGGGCTATTTTCCGGGATTTAAAGAAATTGGTGAACGATTTCAGATTGATGTGGTGTTTATGCCAATTGGCGCTTACGAACCGGAATGGTTTATGGCTGTTTCCCATATTTCACCGGAGGACAGTGTGAAAGCGTTCCTAGAATTAAAGGGACAGGTATTTGTTCCGATGCATTACGGTGCCTATCGTTTGGCAGATGATACCGGACCTGAAGCCTTGGAGCGTTTACTTAGTGAATGGGAAAAGCGAAAGCTTCCGGTGGAACAATTGAAGGTCTTATCTATAGGTGAAACTGTTTTGTAATCGAATATGTAATGGAAATGGTGATAGGATGATTCAAACTCTGTTAGAAATCTTTTTCGTTTCAACGAAGCTTGGGTTCACTTCGTTCGGTGGGCCTATCGCCCATTTAGGCTATTTTCATGAGGAGTACGTCAGGAAAAGAAAATGGATGGATGAAAAAAGCTATGCTGATTTAGTTGCGTTATGTCAGTTCTTACCTGGTCCGGCCAGCAGCCAAGTAGGGATTGGGATTGGCGTGATGCGCTCAGGCGCCCTAGGTGGAATCGTTGCTTTTATTGGATTTACCTTTCCTTCTGTGGTCGCCCTTATCTTATTTGCTTTGCTACTTCATCAGTTTGATCTTACCCATGCCAGTTGGATCCATGGTTTAAAAATCGTGGCAGCAGCAGTTGTAGCCCAGGCGATTATAAGTATGGCTCAAAAGCTTACACCTGATTTAAATAGAAAAGCGATTGCTTTATTTGCTCTGGTGGGTACGCTTTTGTGGCAAACCGCTTTCACACAAGTAGGTGTAATTGTTATTTCAGCAATCATTGGTTTTTTTCTATATAAACATCAATCAGAAAATGTTGATTCTAAAGTCCAATTTCCTATTTCCCGACGATTCGCTATTTTTTGCTTAGCATTATTTTTCGGCTTACTGATTTTTTTACCTATTTTGAGACAAATGACCTCTTCTAGCTGGATAGCCATGTTCGACAGCTTTTATCGATCAGGTTCATTAGTTTTTGGCGGCGGCCATGTCGTTTTACCATTACTTGAACGAGAATTTGTCCCTACTGGCTGGGTAAGCAAAGAGACTTTTTTAGCTGGTTACGGAGCTGCCCAAGCAGTACCAGGTCCGTTATTTACCTTTGCTGCCTATCTTGGTGCAGTAATGCATGGCAGGTTAGGAGGCATCGTTGCAACCGCGGCCATCTTCTTACCTGCGATCCTATTAATCTTTGGAACCTTACCCTTTTGGAATTCTTTACGACACAATCCAAAAATTAAGGGAGCTTTAATGGGGGTAAATGCTGCTGTGGTTGGGATCTTAATATCAGCATTCTATAATCCGATATGGACGAGTTCCATCTTATCACCTGTTGATTTTGCTTTAGCGGCTATTTTATTTAGTATGCTAGTGTTTTGGAAGCTGCCTCCTTGGATTATCGTATTAGCAGGAGCATTTGGTGGTACACTTATGGTTTTCTTTTAAAATTTCATAGTTTAACAGAGAAATTCCAAAAAAACAAAAAGATCTGCTCACCTATACTGTAAGTCTGAGTAATAAGAATGCATAAAATCCTTACAGTATCAATCAAATACATATAATATTATAGGTTATATGATTATTGGTACATCACAGAAATAAAGTGGTGTACCATTTTTTTATGAATTAGCCCTCTTTATGACCTCATGTGCAACAACAACAGTTCCATAAAATACCGCTTTTAACCCACATATGCTTTTGTTATAATACAGAACATAAGTTTGGTAGGGCTAGGCGCTGGAGCTAGACAATTCTCGAAGTCTAAAATTTTATGCGCGCGTGGTGCCCGACTAACGGCGACAAGCACAAGACGGGATAAAAAGGGTCAGTCCCCCGCTCCGTTAAAGTAGCGGGGGACTGACCCCAAAAATCGGAAATTAGTTTTTTATTTTCACACATAGGCCTTTCTTGGTTCTAAAATAATCTCATTTAATTTTATGTTCACTGGGTTCGCGATGGTATCTCCAACCGGGCATGTCTTTTCAATAAACGCTACAAACTCTTCAACTTTTTCTCTAGGTGCATCCGTTGCAATATGAAAGTTAAAACGAATATCAGAATAACCGCGACGAACATCAGATTTATTCAAAAAGCCATCTGTGTCAAGATCACCTTCCAGATCAATCCATAGATCATCAAATTCTATTTTGAACTTTCTAGCATACACACGAGCTACGATGGCTTGGCAAGCACCTAATGCTGCCAAAGCCAACTCCACAGGATTCATACCAGTATCCGTTCCGCCTAATTCCTTTGGCTCATCAATAGTTACCTCAAAATTACGAGATTTAGCTTTGACTTGAACACCCTTCTGTAAATGAGCAGCAGCTTTAAAGGTTGTCATCGGCATAGGTCATTTCCCCTCCTATTGTAGTGTAAATTTACTTTTAATATATTTTCTATCTACACTATAAATATAAGCGTTTTCAATTTAATAGTCCATGAACATATTGTGAAACATTGAGCAAAATAAGTGTAATAGCCCTTATATTTTTACGCTTACTTTTAAGCTTACAAGGTCGATGAAATCATTAAATGGCTTATAAGAGCCAATACAAATGTTGTGGTAAATGAGGACATATGTTGTACAAAAAAATAGATACAAGCAATGTTTTTGCTTGTATCTATTTTTTTAGATCTTACTCTTATAAAAACTATAATATTATATAAGAGTTATTGTTTTAATCATTGATATCCTCGTTTTTCTAATACTTAATAAAATATCAAGGAAATCAGATCTTTTTAGAATCTTAACAAAATTACATTTAAATAGATTTTTTAGCGGGGGCTGGAGCAACCGTGATCCCTGTCGTTTCTTCAAAATTATACAAGCTTGATGGTAAATCTGCGAAGCGTTCTAGTTCATTATATGCTGGAATCCCGTGGTAGGACATATCTAACCCCTCGTCTTCCTCCCGTTCACTAGCGCGCAAGCCCACTGTTCGTTCACAAACCTTTGCCATTATCGTACCGCCAACAAGCCCCCAAATAACTACGACTGCCGCTCCTAAAACCTGCACAAAAAATAGTGAGAAATGCCCGGTGGTTAAAAGACCTTGGGACTTATCAAACAAACCCACAGCAATGGTGCCAAACACTCCATTAAAACCATGAACGGCCACCGCCCCCACTGGGTCATCTACTTTCAAATTGTCCACCAATAGCGTTGCATAGATCACAATCACTCCGCTGATAGCGCCTATGATGATAGCGCTCCATTCGGAAACAAAGGCGCATCCGGCTGTCACGGCAACGAGACCTGATAATACTCCGTTAATCATCATACTTGGGTCAGTTTTTCCGAATTTCTTCATTGTTAAAAACAGTGCAGACGTTCCTCCGCTTGCTCCGGCTAACATTGTATTAATGGCAATCGAGGCAAACGCTTGATTAGAAGCATCTAAAGTACTGCCCGTGTTAAAGGCAAACCAGCCGAACCACAATATAAACGTCCCAGCTGAAGCCAATGGTATGTTACTTGGTGCAAATACATTCGTACTGCCATCGGAATTAAATCTCCCTTTTCTCGGTCCGAGTATTTTTGCCATTGCCAATGCGGCAAATCCACCTACCGCATGAATGGCTGCTGAACCAGCAAAATCCTTCATTCCCAGTTTCGCCAGCCAGCCATTGCTGCTCCAGATCCAGTGGCCTGAGAGAGGATAAAACACCATGCAAATAAGGGCTGCAGTTAATATATAGGCTTTAAAGTTCATCCGTTCAGCAACCGCTCCCGAAACAATCGAAATGCAGGCTACTGCGAATCCCATTTGAAACAGGACAAAGGCAGCACTTGGCAATTGCATTAAGAGATGGATATTTTCAGGATGACCAAATAATGTGGTACCGAATAATCCGTGGAAATCCTCTCCAAACATAACCCCAAATCCAATCAGCCAAAAAGCTAGCGCTCCGATGGTTAAATCAACAAATATCTTCATCGTAACATTGACGGCGTTCTTTGTTCGAACTAAGCCAGCTTCTAGTAAACTAAATCCCCCTTCCATGAACAGGACCATAGCGGCAGCCAATACCACCCAAACTGAATTTAAATAGATCATCTTCATGAAAGTCAGCCCTCCTTGTTCACTAAATCATCAATATCAAAGTCAGTTAAGCCCGTTCGAATGTTGTACGCCTCTAAAATCGGATAAATGTAAATTTTTCCATCTCCATCTTCTCCAGTCTGGGCACATTCGACAATCGCCTTAATGGTCCGCTCCACCATATAATCCGATAGGACGATTTCCAATTTCACTTTTGGATGCAGAGTTACTTTGTAATTTTTTCCACGATAAACGCCTTGAGTATCCTTCTGCCTTCCCCGACCAACTACTTGGGATACCGTAAAGCCTGTAATACCGATATTTTTTAATCCTTTAATGGTTTCCGTTAACTTTTCAGGTCTTATGATCGCTTCAATTTTTTTCACAATCAATCATCACCCTTTTCTTATGTTAGGTTTTATAACATGTTACGTTAGATAATATAACAAAAACTAAATTGATGTCAATTAAATATTTGTAAGAAAACTTGAAAAATAATCGAAAGGAATTAATCACCAAAGTTTCCATGAAGAGCTGAGAATGTCCAAAAACAAGTATCAGACCCTTCAGCCGAAAATATGGTCCAATTCGTTAAGTGTTAATCCAGAGGATAGACCATTAAAGGACATCATCTTTTTCATTCAAAGCATGGATAAGCATGGCAAATACCCTTTGATATTGCTTATAGATTCTAGCTAAAAATTGGCTAATCGGGTACAAACCCAGGCAAGTCTTAGACGGACACATATAGATAAAGTACAAGCTGACAAGAGGGATAGATGGGATGTAGGAACATGAGCGGATGTTTAAATAGTGGAGGTAAGGTCGTACTCCAAATGGGTACACTGGCTACGTTAATGTAGATGCATTGGGAAATTACGAATCACTTGGTCTAAGTATATAAAAATCAATGCAGCTGTCATTTCACCTGCGGTATTGTTTACATTACCTTATTTTACTGGGTTTATTGGCTATTTGGCGGAGTTCTTCAACAATAGAAAAAAGGAGAATAAAAATGTTAATCGATTTTACAGATTTAATTGGTAAATATATCGAGGTTGAAATATCAGGAGACATCTTTCACCATGGAATCCTCATTGATTATGGGTTGGACATCATTGTTTTATATAAAGGCACCACCAATACCTTTTTCTATATCCCATTTGGTCATATTCAAAGATTAAAAGAAACCATTAGAGAAAATGATACTTCTTATGAACCTCCTGCAGAAACACCAATATCTTCAGAAGTCATATCCTTGCGAAAAGTATTAACGATCGCTAAAGGTATGTTTGTCCAAGTTTACGTAACGGGAAATAAAGCGATTCATGGCTATTTTACTAGTATCATGAACGACTATTTTGTCTTTCACTCCCCTATATACAAAACAATTTTTGTTTCCATGAAGCATGTAAAATGGATAATTCCATATCCACCAAACACTACCCCGTATTCTCTTTCGAATGAATATTTACCCCTTAATCCTGTAACGTCTCCATTAGCGAGGTCATTTGAAGAGCAGTTGAAGAAATTTGAAAATAAGCTTGTGATCTTAGATGGTGGTGACAATCCCGAAAAAATTGGCTTTCTTCAAAAGGTTCGAAATAACAAAGCGGTATTAGTCACAGCTGAAGGGGAAGCCATTATTCGAAATTTTGAGCATATCAAAACGATACAATTACCGTAAACAGCTACTATATCACGATTGGGAGGTATAATTAATACATGAATAACGAACCTATACAAAATCCTGGATCGGCAATACAAGCTGGAATACTCATAAAATTTCTAGAATTGTCACGTAGGCCTTGGCATTTGTGCCATGGTCTTCTTTTTTGGTCAACTTACTAAATAATTTGTCTTCATTTGTTCATAACAAATTTAATTAATTATTATATTTCAAATTGTAAGCGCCATCAGGGGATTTCGAACACCAATATAGTAAAAATATAGAGTATACTATATTAGAAATATGAACAAACAGGAGTAGAGATATTTTGGAGAAACAAAATAGCAAATATAGATGGGTTGTTTTTGCTTCGGTTTTAATAACTTATTTATTCGTCGTAAGTCAAAGAACTGCCCCCGGATTAATTTCCGATCAATTAATGAAGGATTTCCATGTGTCAGCATCGACCATTGGATTACTGGCTAGCATTCAGTTTTTAGCGTATGCAAGCTTACAAATTCCAATTGGAATTTTATCTGACCGTTTCGGCCCTAATCTCTTCCTTATTTTTGGTGCCCTTTTGAATGGTCTCGGTACATTCATTTATAGTCTTGCCCCAAATGAAATGGTATTGCTGCTGGCAAGATTGTTAGTGGGGATGGGTGATGCAACCATTTGGGTTAATTTGGTTCTGATCATCGGTCAATGGTTCAAAGTTAAAGAATTTGTTAGTCTACTAGGTCTTGCAGGGATGACCGGGAGTCTTGGTTTCTTGATGGCAACCGTTCCCTTTTCTGCATGGATTGACATAGCTGGTTGGAGAGTACCGTTTTTTACAGTCGGCATTCTTTTATGTATCTTTGGAGCTTGTCTTTATTTTGTGCTCGTGAAAATACCAAAGAAAATGTCATTTAACTCTAACACTATAAAAAGAGACCATGTACACGAAAATAACAATTACTTGTTGCGTAGCATTTTCACAGACCGTCAAGCATGGGCAACCTTCTTATGCCATTTTGGTATTATGGGTACATATGTTGGTTTTATCGGTTCATGGGCAGTGCCCTATGGGATGAATGTATATGACATGTCACGTTCTCATGCAAGCGAACTAATTATGATTGGCCTTTTCGGAGCCATCATTGGTGCACCGCTAACTAGTTGGATTTCGAGTCGTTTAGATTCCCTTAAACGTCCTTATGTCGTAGCCCATCTGATCGTTTTTATAAGTTGGGTGACCTTTCTATTCTATGGTGGAAAGCCACCATTTAATATGGTCATCATTCTTTTCTTTCTCCTTGGTTTTGGAAATGGAGCAAGTGCCTTAACCTTTGCAGTCGTTCGCCAGTCATTTCCAATGAAAGTGGTCGGAGTTGTCTCAGGCTTTGCAAATACCGGGGGATTTTTAAGTGCAGTCCTTTTACCAACTATTTTTGGAAAAATATTAGACCATTTTCATTCGGTTTCCGGATATCAATACGGTTTTATCATTCCGGTCATTTTCTCCTTGTTCGGTTTGATAGGTAGTTTCCTTATTAAGGAAAAAAGTGAGAAAGTAAAGCAACATAGGGAATTAACAGTTTAATTGGTGTTTTGAGAAAGCAATTGTGGATTGCTTTCTTTTTTTATAGGTGTTTACTAAAACAAGTGCCCATTTATTAGATGATTTAGCCGAAGTTGCTTCATCTAATTCACCTTTCTATTAGCATATTTACTCCATTCAAGGAAATAATAGCAATGAAATTTAGCTGTGAAGGGGTCGTTTGATATGAACTACACATTGTTTAGAGCAATAAATCAACTTGCAGGAAATTCACGACTACTGGATTACGTGATGGTAACCATTTCGAAGAAAGCTCGGTACGTGTATTTGATCTTACTCATTTACTTATGGTTCCGAAATCATGCTTATAAAAAAGTTACATCATATGCAATCATTTCCTTAATATGTGCCTATGTTTTAACTTTTTTCATCAAAATTTTTAATTATAGCCCTCGTCCATTTTTAAAACACAGTGTCCGTTTGCTGCCACCAGTTCCTTCAAAAAGAAATGCATCTTTCCCAAGTAAGCATACAACCATCGCATTTGCAGTAGCTACTTCAGTTCTTTTTTATCAGCGCTCGATTGGTTTTTTTATGTGGATATTAGCCATGTTATCCGGATTTTCGCGCATTTGGATGGGTCAACATTATCCTTCTGATATTTTAGGGAGTGCTATTCTTGGAAGTGTCATTGCTTCAGTAGTTAACCTGGTAAAATCGACGTTCAATCCGATCGTAAATCGAGTTTTATGTGTTTGTTCGTCTTATAAAGATTAATAAACGAAAGGGTAGTTCCAATTATTTGTGGACTACCCTTTTGTTTTGAATAAACTCCCGTATAAATTGATTAAGCTTTTGGGGTGATTTGGTTGGGATTTGATGCTTTTGGTCAATGAACTTCAATTCGTTCTTCGGTAATTTTTCATGCAAAAGCTTTGCATATTTTTGAAACGATTTATCCTTTGCACCATAGATCAGCAATATTGGTGCTTCGATAGTATTCAGCCGGTTGGTACAGCTATATTGTAGACTTTGGCGAAAATATTGCTTGATATTTCGGGCATCCCCTTTTCGTGCTTCCTGATACAGGTTCTTGAAGATTTCTATTTTCTGCGAATTCCCCAAGCACATTGATATGGTTAGGAACCGAATCATCCATTTTCTCGAAAGCCATTTTCCCATTGAAATCCTGCATTTATTATATAGATCACTTACCTCAGACATGCCACTTACTGATATACCACCTAATGCCCTCTCTTTATTGGTCAACAAAAATTCCAAAACGATGGAGCCACCAGTTGAATACCCACAAATGAAAGCTTTTTCAATCTGTAAATGATCCAAGAGTTGTATAATATCATAACAAATCAATGCATAGCTAATGGGAATGGCTGAGTACGAGCTCCGACCGTGGCCACGAATGTCAAACGTAATGACTTTATATAACTTTGATAATTCATCGATTTGGCTTTTAAAAACTACACTTGAGATTAAAGGGGGATGGATGAACACAATAGGTGTCCCCTCACCCAATACAGAATAATAAAGACGGCTGCCATTCAAATCCAACATGGGCATGAAGCTTGTCACCTCGGTAGTGTTATATAGAGGTACTGTTAATAGCATTATCCGATTCCTTGAAATCGATATCCTTAAATCGGAATGATTTTGTAATTGGTCATCATCCCAACTTGTCCTAACTTCTACTTGGAACGGACATTTATAAGATTACCATTTTTATGAAAAGGATTCGTCTTTCACAAAATGAATTTGTTTTGCAGCCGCCTGAATTGATTTGTTGATGGATTCGTTTTTACGTGGAGGGTTGCTTGGTTATTTTGATTTCTCGTGCACGTAGAGCATTTCTACGTGGACGGTTTCTTGAGTTTTTTTCTTTTTTGTTCACGTAGACTTCTTCTACCTGGAAGGTTTCTTGAGTTTTTTGCTATTTCGTTTACGTAGACTGATTCTACGTGGAAGGTTTTTTGGTTTTTTAGCTTTTTCATTTACGTAGACTTCTTCTACGTGCATGATTAATCGGCTTTTTGCTTTTTCTTGCACGTAGACCTCCTCAACGTAAAATTAAATTAGCTCTTTATAATAGATGTTGGTTGAATGTAATTCCCCATCAGCAGATTTTGCATAATTCGGAATACCCCCTGCGTGATAAAACCCTAATAAACAATATAGATAATTGGATGGATTCCCTTCTTTAGTATCGAGAACTAATATGACCTACCCTCAGCCTGTGCCCTTTCTTCAGCTTTTTGCATAAGAGAACGGCCAATCCCTTTGTTTCTCCAATTAGGGTCTGCCATTAATTTTGCAATTTCAGCTCTATGCCTCCCATTTGGTTATGTAATTGGGCACTTCCTACAATCTGCTCATTTATTTTAGCAACATATAAAATCACATTAGGTGTTAATACATTTTCCCAATATTCTATTGCTTCCGAAAGTGTCAATGATGGGAGAAAGCCAATGGATGCACCATCTTCCACCACCTGGATCAAAAGTTCAGATAACTCATAAAGATGTTCATTTATTGAATTAATTTCCGTGATTTTCACTATGCAAAACACCTCCTAAACTGATTCCGTCATTAAAACACTTAGACCTACCATTGGTAGTTCTCCTTTTCCTACAAGATCCTATACATCTCATACTGTGCCAATGTACCTTTTGTAAAGCCTAGTTTTTTCAAAAACCCTTCTAGTAAACTATTATTTGGGAAGCCTGTAGACATTTTCGTTAAGGAAAGTTCGGTCGAGGCGGTTTTCAAAAGCTGCCTTCCAATCCCTTTGCCACGGAAATTTTTATCAATCATTAAAAAATGAATGTTTCCAATTGGATTTATAGCTAAGTACCCTGCCACACCTCCATTTTGAAAGGCAACATAGTAATGGATTGTTGGAATTTCCTTTAAATAATCAATATCATTTTGCCAGTTTATATGATAACTCCAATTCGCAACTCTAGATTGGAAATCTTCAAAATTGATTTTTTTAATGTCACATACTGTATTCGCATTTTTAAATTGAGATAAATCCTCATTTGTAAAATAAACGAGATCGTATATCTTTTCATATCCCAACTTCTTGTAAAAGTTGATAGCTCGATCATTACCAACAATGACTTCAAGAAAAAGCTGTTTACAACCATGTTTAATGGCCTCGTCTTTATGTAGTTCAAATAGCCTTTGGCTTATTCCCGTTCCTCTATATTCAGGGCTGATCGCCAATGCCCCGCACCTCATCGTTTTGATGGTCTCATAATTTTTTATGCCACCTAGAATAACTCCTGCTGGTTCCTCCTTATAAAAGGCAATGAAGGAAGTTTCAGCTTTATTTCCTTCCGGTCCAAAAAAGCGTTTCAAAAAATCTTCTTCAGATATCTCCATTTTGACGATATAATCTGAAAACCCTTTTAGAAATGCTTGATGAATGAAACTCTCATTTACCTCGGAACTTCTTTGATAACGAATATGGCGTTCATCAATCAACATTTGAACCACTCCTTTAGTAAATCACTTGATCGTTTGTAACATCTAGTAAAATTCCAATCACCTAGCATTTATCTCAAGAATTTTATTCTTTCCAAAAATTGGCGGTACTTTTGACCCCTTCCATTTTATATGCACTTCGTTAAATCTATCACGAATTCAAACATTTCCCTCTGCAGCAACAAAATGATCTTTTTGTAATATAGGAACGGTTTGGTATACATTTAAGCGACAGCAATGTCTTACATCCGCTTCAAAACCTTTTTCTCGTAATTCTCGACCACTCCCGCAATCCCATATCCAGTCCTCCAGTTTTCCTTCTGAATTTTGGAAGGCAGCCATACAAACCTCTGCCTCAGGCGATTTACTTCCCTCTAGGTTTGATAAAATTGCCCCTGCCCCTAAATAATCTTCCATTGCCGGACGTAAGCTGTCTTCATTTTCTCTTCCATCACTCCATTGCTCACCACAAGGAACTACCGTTATATTTGCTTTGGTTATGCAACTAATTTGATTTGCTGTAGATGCAACTGACGCTGCATTAAGCAAAGAACCAATTAAAAGTGCAGGAACCTCTGAGGCAATCCAAGTGCAAAATGCACCATTAAGGGAAGACAAAACGTACTTCTTCTTCGCATGTTCTTTCTGAAAAGATACGGGGGATAAAGTAGGTTTCCCCATTTCTGTAGCTTCCCTTCTTCCTAAAATATATTCTGCCCCCACCTTTTTTGCGTAATTTTTTCCATCTAAATATGGTGGATAAGGGTATATAATTGCGCCATAATTTAAAGCCGTTATTACTGTAGAAGAAAAACTAAGGACATCAACAATGATCAAAATATCACCGCGTTCAGCTGCCTCTCTTGCCCCTCGTTTTCCCCATTCTACTCGGCATCGATAAGGGGATTGATCGAACATTAAACCACCTCGTCAAAACTTATAATTTTTGTAATATTAATTATAAATAAAAAGCTTTACCCTTTGTTAAAGTAAAGCCACGTTTCCAATCAGATATAAATTAGATAGTCGTTTTTTTATGTATTGGCACCCATAATTCATTTTTATTTTCCTCAATGGGTAAATAGCATTCAATTGCCGGCAAATTTGCAAGTTCATAATCTGAGCTGGAAATCCAGTCCATTAGTCTTTCCCATATTTGTTGAATTCCTTCAGGTTCCTGTACTTCGAAAACAGCCCATGAAGATTCTGGAAAATCCATTTTTATCATCTCTCCAGAAGCACTTTGTTCTGAAACTATCGCTAATATGTAATCAAATTCTTCATTTTTACCAAAATCCCCGTTTGCGCACACCCCTAAAATTCCTCTTATTTTATGGGCAGTTTTACGGATCTGCCACAGTTGTTCAAATATGCCTTTTTCTTTTGCCTCAGCCCAAATTTCTGGCACTTCGTTAAAAGCATTTTTAGTTTTGACACAATATTTAATGCCAATTATGGAAAATTCATCGAATTGCTCAATCCGATATTTCATTTCCATACCTTCTTTCTCAGTTTTTAATAGAGTTTTTTGTAATATATGATTTCGGTGTCATCCTCATCTAAATTTTCTACAAAACCACTCTTGATGTATCCGATTGATGAGAATAAACTATGCATCTTTTCATTAGATTTATTGTTTGAAGAAAAAATTTTCTGGGTAGGGGAAATGTTTCAAAATATTTCATCAATAATTTCGCATATCCTTTTTGTCTCTCACTGGGATGAACAATGAGAAGCGAAATAAAACTGCATTCAAAGAAATGAGTATCATAAATTAAGAAACCTACTATGGAGGAATTATCTTTTGCAACCAAACACTTATTTTCCATAATTGCTTCCTGGAGATACTTTTTTCTGCTATAATTCCCAATTACTTCTCTATCAATCTCTAAAATTTCAGCAGACTCTTCCTGTAGAGCAATCGTTATCAATGTAGATCCCCCATTAACATCATCTATATATTGCTTAATTTTCCAAAAAGACAACTGTTATTTTAGAGTAGAACTAATACTATAAATCGCCTGTTCTGTACCAAATCTATGTACGGATTGTTTATATTTCATTCCTACTCGTTCTAATAATCTGCAAGAAGCTCCATTAGCTGTTTGTGTCTCAGCAATTACTTCTGTTAACTGTAGTGTATTAAAGGCATAATCAATAACCGCTTTAAGTATTTCCGTTGCATATCCTGCTCCCCACCACTGGGGAAGTAACTGATAGGATACCTCTTTGCTTATACCATCATGATGAGAATCCAAGGAAAACATTCCCAAAAACTTATTGGTGTGCTTTTCTCTAACTCCCCAGTAATATGAACCTTTTAGCGGCTTCATCACCCTACAAAAACTTTCCTTGATTATCACTTCGTCCCGTATTCCACCGAGATATTTTCTTACCTTTTCATT
Source organism: Neobacillus massiliamazoniensis (assembly GCF_001048695.1). Taxonomy (GTDB): domain Bacteria; phylum Bacillota; class Bacilli; order Bacillales; family Cytobacillaceae; genus Neobacillus; species Neobacillus massiliamazoniensis. Next base: position 747,001 of record NZ_CVRB01000001.1, read on the forward strand.
AACATATAGCTTCTTGATATCCTCATAATCTATCTGTTGCAGTTTAGAAAGTATACAACGATTTGTCTCAAGCTTGATGTTCTCCCCCACCTATAACCACCATCTTTCCTGCGGAATTAAGAAAGTCTGAATATCAAAGTTTTTTTCAAACCAATCCTTCATCAGTGTTTTATGAACAAGATATTCCGAAGCCAAGTGGGAAACACCTATTAGTGACATCAAGGTATTTACTACATAGTCCATCATTTTCTTTTATTTTTGTTTGCCATAATCGTTATCAATATGGCAATGGATTTCTCCGGTAATATAGGCTTGAAAACCATGATCTTCTGCTTCCTTCATCCATTCAACAACATCCCCACAGCCAGCAACAATCGCAATTTTTTGAATATTACTTAGATTTTGACCTTCAAAATCAACATAAGGAATATCAAAGATTTCCTTCAATGTAGAGACAAGTTCATTCGTATTGGTTTTTTCGATAGTACAATAGATAACCACTTCATTATGCGTTTCAATCAGTTTCGCTCTTAATTTATTGGCTATCGCCATATTTGTACTTAAATGTCTATGCAAATCCAATGGTGCATGGCAGGTATAAACTGATAATATTTTTTCTTTCATTTGTTTAATGTATTTTTCCTTAATAGGGACAAACCCTTTCCCCCATTTACCTTTCGGGTCACCACATTCCATTAAAATGGGATGATGCATGAACAATAGGTCTCCGCTGTTGCCTACTACTATAAATCTTTCTAAATCGTGGTCTGTAGGAAAAACAGCTAGGAAAATTCTCTCCACTTTAGAAGCGCCTTTTATCATGAGTCCATTGAATAACTCAACAAATTCTTTTTCAAAAACAGATTTTCAATCATAGAGTAAAGGATCGAAAACACTGGGAATAAAACGGCTAAATGAAGGGTCCTTTCCTAATGTTTTTATATCAAACTCTTCATTTAATTTACTCACTATTTCTTGAAGTTTCGTCACAAGGTATCCACCTCAACTAAAAATAAAGATAATATTTTTCTATCAAATCCACCAATTTAACCTTTTCCTCATGGTAAAAATCATATTGTTTTTATAAAAGTGAGTTTCAAAACAGGAGTTAAAATTTGTTAAAAATAGCAAATAACAAATGGGAATCACGTATCCAGAATCTTTAAACTAAATCTACTATCTCAAAATGTTCAACAATCGGAAATGGGTCGTAAAAATGATGTAATTGCTGTTTCCATTCTTGGTATTCTTTAGATTGTCTAAAACCAACTGTATGAGATTCTAGTGTATCCCATTTCACCAAAAGCAAATATCTTCCTTTTTCTTCTATACATCGTTGTAATTCGTGTGAAATATATCCTTTCATCGACGAAATGATTTTAGAAGCCCTTTGAAAAGCCTCTTCATATTCTTTTTCCATACCAGGTTTAACCTGAAGTATAACAGCTTCCAATACCATTAAATCTTCCCCCTTATTAAAATCTGATGCTTGAATTTATCTCATAACTAAAATGGACAACAGAACTTTATACAAATAAAAGGAATTTACTCTTTCTTTCAACCTCAAACTGAACCCAAAAACTCTGTTTTAAGCTCTGTTTCGATTAACTTTTTATCAAAAGAGACTGCATACGCCTTCGCATTTGGCCGTGAACTAATGACCTTATGTATTTCTTGATCGATGAAGTGTACTGCTGTCCCATCATCTGTTGCAATTCCAGATTGTAATCTATTAGACTTAATACAATTATGAAATGTCGGTCTTCGATCCGCATCACCATCATAATGGGGACAATTGCTACCTTTAATGAACCCTAAAGCCTGAATTGGTTCAAGTTGGTCGCCATAGGAATCTGTTAGCCCTTCTTCAAACCAACAAATAGACCCAGCACTAATTCCTGCTAAAATAATTCCTTGATCCCACGCTTTTCGCAAAATTTGATCTAGTCCCCACTCTTTCCAAAGTGTTAAAAGATTTTTTGTATTTCCTCCACCCACATAAATAATATCTTTTTCAAGTACAAATTCCTCTAAATCCCGGGTAGGCGGCTTAAATAATGAAAGATGTGAAGGTTCGCATAAGTGATATTCAAAAAAATGATAAAAATTCGAAACATATCCTTCTGCGTCTCCGCTGGCTGTCGGTACAAAACAAATTTTAGGTTTGATTTTATTCGATTGTCTTAAAATATATGTATCTAATAATGGATTTTTCGGCTCCATTGAAAATCCCCCACCGCCAAGCGCAATGATTTGTCTCATTTTTTTCATTCCTTTCGATTACGAATTAAGTAATAGAGTTCCTCACATTTTACCCAATTGGAATTAATTCTCTGATCAGGTTCCGAATTCCTCTAAAGTTGGATTTTTTTTATATACAAACAAGATGTTTTAAGGAAGAATGCCAATTAACCTTTCTATTAAGTGAGGGATCAACAACCTTTTTCAGGTGGAATTGAACAAAACGGGCGTTGATCGGGCCTGTCAACGACCGGAATCCTATGAAAATGAACAAAATGAGCGTTGACTACATTGGTCAACGACCGAAATCGGTTGAAAGTGAACAAAATGGGCGTTGATCGAGCTGGTCAACGACCAGAACTGCTTAAAATTGAACAAAACGGGCGTTGATGGGGCTTGTCAACGACCGGAATCCTATGAAAATGAACAAAATGAGCGTTGACTACATTGGTCAACGACCGAAATCGGTGGAAATTGAACAAAATGGGCGTTGATCGAGCTGATCAACGACCATAACTGCTTAAAATTGAACAAAACGGGCGTTGATCGGGCCTGTCAACGACCGAAATCCTATGAAATTGAACAAAACGGGCGTTGACTAAGCTGGTCAACGCCCGAAATCAGTTGTAAAAAGAAAAACAGGCATTGATTAAGTTTTTTTCTACTGTGTGTACTATCATTTAACAAAATTGATGTCTACATGTTTAAATATTCTTTGCCATTTGATAGATTTTTTGAAGCCATTGCTGGCGTTTTTCATTTGTTGAGTATTTCAAGGAAGTTAAGCGAGTTCTTTTTATCTTTTTAATGCCGCAAAACTTTAAAATTGAATCTCGCACCACAGTCCATTCTGCATTTCTTCTTAACCAGTCGATATAAAAAGAAGGAGAGTCAAGGGTGTAAATTACCCAAGCGGATTTATTTTTCAATAAACCCTGCGGCAGCTTTCCGTCATATTTAAATGCAAATCCCGAAACAAAGACTCGATCAAAAAAGCCTTTTAAAATTGCCGGAACGCCAAACCACCAGATGGGGTAGATTAATATTAACTTGTCAGCCTCTTCAATCTTATTTCGATATTCGGCCGTATAAGGATCGTTGATTAAGTCTCTTCTTTTGTGCTCCTCATCGATGACTAAAATAGGATCAAATTTTTCTGTATATAAATCAATCACATCAAATTGGCGATTGGCATCCTTTAATCCTTTCATGACATTTTCCAAAATGGCATGATTGAAACTTTTCTTGTTAGGGTGTGCGTAAATAATTAGAGTGCTCATCCAGGTCCCTCATTTCCTTAAAATATGAATAATAATTCAACATTGGAAAATAATAGATTAATAGATTGGATTTTTGGACAACAGAATCAGCAGATTGTGTGTTTTCCATAGCTCTCTGTTTTAAATTCGCTTCAATTATTATTTTGGAAAAAAAGATTTAAATTAATTTTCTTTTCTTCAACGCTTCAGCCGACGGATGATCTTTAAATACATCCACTAATGCATCATAAAGAGCAGACATTTTCCTAGAGTCAAAATTCGGTACCATTGCCTCGTACATTTTTTCATCGACAGATTTGATTTCCTTCGCTTTTTCTTTTCCAAGAGGAGAAAGCTGCAAGCTAACATATCTTCGGTCTTCCCTATTTTCTTTGCGAATAACAAAACCACGCTGAACCAAGGTGCTAACAAGTCTTGATGGGCTGCCTGACTCACAAATGAGAAGTGAACCTAACTCTTTAAGGGACATGGGTTCATATAAATCCAGAATATGTATCACTTCCGATTGAGCAGGCGTAATGCCAATTGATTTCGTTAAGTCTTGGAGAATGCGTTCCCCCTCCCGTTGAGCTGCAAGAATTAAAAATCGTATGACCTCCATTTTTTTTTGATCAAAATTCATTTTTTAACACCCATCCATAATTAAATGACATGTCATTCATCTAATGAAAAATATACATGACATACCATTTAATGTCATGTTAATCATTTGTAAACTTTGTTAAAACTCCTTAAAGGTGCTTTTTTTTTGATATTCCAATTAACTTTTTATAAAATTATAGGCATCAGCAAAAATTCGTTCAAAAGGAGAATTTACTTATGACAATAGCAGTTATCTATGGAGGAACACGACCAAATGGAAATAACGAGGTATTAACAGATCATTCCATACAAGGTATAGAGGTCGAAAAAATTTATTTAAGGGATTACAATATCCAACCAATTGATGACATGCGCCATGCGCCTGAAGGATTTCAGGAAAAAAATGATGATTACAACGCAATCATTGATCGTATTCTGCCGCATGATATTTTAATTTTTTCCACACCAATTTACTGGTATAGTATGTCTGGAACCATGAAAAATTTTATCGATCGTTGGTCACAGACATTACGGGATGCAAAATATCCAGATTTTAAAAAACAAATGGCGGCAAAAAAAGCATTTGTGATTGCAGTTGGAGGAGATAATCCTGGCATTAAAGGGCTTCCCATGATTCAACAATTCCAACATATCTTTGATTTCATGGGGATGGATTTTGGTGGATATGTCATCGGCGAAGGAAACAAACCAGGGGATATTCTTCACGATCAAAAAGCATTGTTCGCGGCTACTCAGCTTAATCAGAACTTGAAGAATTAGACATATTAAAAGGGCTGTATTTAGTAATAAGTAGTTCAGATAATGTGGTGAAAAATAAAATAACATTAATTTCTAAAATTGCTTTTAAATTAGCAACAAAAAAGGTATGACTTTAGCGGGTCATACCTTTCATAATATTTATATACTCTTCCTTCAAAATACTCATTCTCAATCGGTCAACGAATACACCTTTCCGAAGCCTATCTTGTCTTAAAATACCTTCTTCAATATATCCAATTCTTTTATAAGATTTAATAGCTTTTTCATTATCAACTTCTAATCTAAGCCAAATTTTATTCAAACCTAATTGATTAAAACCATAATCAAGCATTTCTTGCATAGCCACTAATCCATAGCCTTTACCCCAATAACTTTTATCCCCTATAGCAATTCCTAATTCAGCGTGTTTATTTATTTTATCAATATTTTTTAAATCAACCCACCCTATATGATTTCCTTGTTGGTCAATAATTGCTTTTTGCTCATAACGGTTGTTTTATTTATGCACATTTCAATCCATTTTATTGTTTCTTCTTTGCTAAAGGGAGTGGTTTTGTCAGGCATATTTAGATGTTTTATTACTTCCCACCTAGACACCATTGATAACGGTCTTCTGCATCATTTAGTGTCAATTCTCTATGTCTTACTTTAGGAATATCAAATTCCATTTTGTTAATCACCCTTTGATGTTATTTTGCTCATTTACAGTACCTAATGAAAATCCATCAAATAAGCGTCCTCCAAATGGCTCTAAAATTTCATCTACTAACTTTATAACTTTTGTTTTATCACCAATCTTATAAAATGTATCAAAAGCATTAACAAAATGGGTTGTAAAATCAGGATTGAATTTTTTTAATTCTCGAATTACCCACTTAGAAGAACCAATCCAGCATCCGTTTGTTCTTAAAATAAACTCTTGAACAAGGTCAGCCAAAGTGTTTGCTATCATAAGTTCCTCTGCACGGTTATTTGAACCAATAAAATCATCAAGAGCGTCAGTAATAAAATATCGTTTTATTTTTATTACTTCAAATGACCATTTTTCAGGTCCTTCTCTTAAAATTTTATCAGCTTCATCTTTAACCTTCTCAATTACTCCATTATCTTTTATTATTAAACCCTCTGAAACCATTCTTTGCAAAGAAGGTCTGGCCTTTTGATAGTCACTTTCAAAAAAATCTTTATAAGATGATAAATTGTGAACAAATACCTCAATTGCCCAGTTAAAATCAATGATAGATTGCCTAAAGGAAGATAAAATATTTTCATCAAAAATAATGATGTCAAGGTCAGAAGTTTCTGTGGCTTCACCTCTTACGACACTTCCAGCAAGCAATGCACCTTGACAACTTGGAAAATATTTATTTACAAACTGTTTCGCTGCTTCTATAGGTTCAAGTTTTTTTTGCATAATTCCCCCAAATTATTTTTTTACTAAGTATAATTCTATTTAAAGTCAAATAATCCTTTACTTTTTATAGCATATTTTATCTGATTAAAGCTCAATAATAAGACCTTACCTCCAACACAAAAAAAGGAATCGCGATAAGCGATTCCTAAGATTTTATTTATTTGCTCCGTTTAGGACATTAAGTGAATTGTTAAGTGCAGATTGGCACTTACTTGCATCAGGGTTTGATGAACGGACTGATGATAATACAACGTCAAGCGTTCCATCAATTTTTGTCCATGTTGTGCCATCTATTTTTCTAAGCTTAGCTTCCGATGAGTCCCATTGATGTTCTAAATCGTCAGCACTTTTTTTCGCAGAAGTAAAGTTTTTTGAGTTTACATCGTTTAGCATATTATTTTCAATAGTAACAAAATCTGTTAATTGCCCAGATAAGGAAGTTTGTGAAGAAGCGGTTTTCGATGCTTGATTATTTGCTCCGTTTAGGACATTAAGTGAATTGTTAAGTGCAGATTGGCACTTGCTTGCATCAGGGTTTGATGAACGAACTGATGATAATACAACATCAAGCGTTCCATCAATTTTTGTCCATGTTGTACCATCTATTTTTCTAAGCTTAGCTTCCGATGAGTCCCATTGATGTTCCAAATCGTCAGCACTTCTTTTAGCAGAAGTAAAGTTATTTGAGTTTACATCTTTTAGCATATTATTTTCAATGGTTATAAAATCTGTTAATTGTCCACCTAATGTAGCTTGTGAAGAATTGCTTTGCGCTGCTATATTATCACTGCGCCAAGTATAACTACCTATACCCACAACTAAGAAAATACACAGTACTACTATGGTTTGTGTCAATACATTTTTCTTGCTTCCATTTGCTTGGTTTGTTTCTACTGTTTCACTTTTAGCATTTATATCAATTTTTGAAACAGCTAGATAAACGATGATCGCTAAAATAGCTATAAGAAAAATGACACTAGTAACGGTTGTCCCCAAACCTAACCCACCATTAACTTTTGGTTGAGATAGGTAATCTCCTATTGATGCTCCGAGTGGACGAGTAAGAATATACGCAATCCAAAACGCTAATACCCCATCAAGTTTCAAAAATTTATGTGCTGAAAATACACAAGCTATTATAATAATGACTGTTATTCCTGTTTTAAGATAACCAAAACCGAGTTGTTCGGAATATAAATCACCGACTGCTGTTCCAAGTGCAAATGTGAAAAGAATAGTAAGCCAGTAGAAAACTTCTCTTTTTCTTGTAAAAATAGAGTGAATCGAGAGTGTTTTTTCACTAAGATACCAAAAAAGAAAAGTTAATCCTAGTAGCACGGAGAAAACTACTGTACTAACCTCAAGAGGTATTCCCATACCGTCTGTCATATTATCCGTTACCAACGTTCCAAATACGCTTATAAGTACAACCGTTAGCCAATATATGGCTGGAACATATTTAGTTGCTCTGAATTGGAAATACAATACGATGAAAAACGCAACTCCCATAATTATGGTAGTAACAGTTAAACCAAGTCCAAGGTTGAAATTGATGAAGTCAGCAAATGTTTCACCGACAGTTGTACATAAAATTTTTATAATCCAGAACCAAATAGTAACTTCTGGTACCTTGCTAAGTAAAATTTTCATTTTGTTTTGGTTTTGTGCTTCGACTAAATTTTGCGTCAAAAAAAGCACCTCCTAGTTTAGTTTAAATAATTGCTTTATACAAAAAAATTATAATGTGATGTTCTTAAATATTTATTTTAAACCTATTAATAATTTGTTAAATTTTTGTTTATTGACTTATTAGAATTAATAGTTATTTGAGTTCCAGTGAAGTCTTTTATAGTGTGCTATCCTCAAACAATCAATTAAATTAACGTCTGTATTGCTATTAAAAGATAGTTCTTGTTCAACGAATGGGGTTTTAGTTGATGAGGAAAATATATTAAACACAAAATCAGCACGGTCATTCGACTGTGCTAAATTAATTTCATACAAAAAAACACAGTACTAATTACTGTGCGATTTTGTGTGCTATTTAACTTGTAATATCCCCAATTATTTAAACCGCCCTTTTCGTCCAAAAAAAAGCTGCTCAAGAAGCAGCTCGAGATTCTCTCAACCACAGGCTAATCATTTCTGCGTTTCATACAAATAAAAAATGTAATCTGTTGGAACGCCCTTATAGCCTATCTGTCTCATTATAGCTGTGATGTTTCCACGATGGTATGTACCGTGATTTACAACGTGCTGAAGAAGTTCTTGGTAGCTTGTCGTTAGTGTACCAAAACTTGGATGGGAGACACTGATATTAGCGTGCAAGTTCTCAAGGGTATTGATAAACTCTCTGTATTTGTCACCTAATTGATCGTGACTTTTCTCCAACGTCTCGAGACTTCTTTCCGGATTTTCTTCTTTTAATTGATTAACAGCAGCGACGATTTTTTCAAAACTTTCCCCTTTAATCACATTTAAATAAACAAAATCACTTTGATACATGTGAAGAAGAGTATCATACAACGTCGGAAATACACTTTGAACTTCTTGAAAACAAACATCCTCAGGTAAATCTTTTAAATGTTTATAAACAAGCTTATTTGCCCACAAATGATATTCGAAAAATGAAGCGTGCACTGGATTTTCCTCCCTTTTGTTTGAACTTACTAATATGGTATATTCTTCAAAAACTAAAAAATACCTTCATTTCAAAGTTTTAAATTAATCCAGCAGTCTATAAAATAGTTTTAAGCTTTGTTGAAACAGGGTCAACCACTTCAAAGGTTTGGTTCGAACTAAATTCGACTGTATTTAAAACTGTATTATGATCACTTATGAAAACAAGCTCGTATTCAGGAGATTTTATGTTGACTTGATTTGTCGTTTTTACTACTTCGGGTAATCCGAGGACTTCAGCCATTATTTCAGGAAGAACCTTAAATGGTACATGTAAAACCATTTTCCTGATGATAGGATCTTCATCATCATTCACCACCTCGAGCCTTTTTTGTAATTCTATTCTGAATTTCCAAGGTGTTGAGATAAATGTTCTTCTACTATTTTCATTTATTTTCCAATCTAATAATCTCGCATTTGTTAGGATTTCTTGATATTCTTTTTCATTAACAATAAAACCAATATGATCCAAAATATCACTTTTTCCAAGACCAAAAGTAACATTTGTCTTCCCTTTTCTCATTTCAATAATTTTAAACATAATCTTTTGATCTCTAAAATCGTCCCAAGTTAGAGGCTGATTAAATGGCATCATCTCGCCATTAAATCTTCCTATTCTTTGATTAACCGTAAATCCTAACTCACTGTAAAACGTCTCCATTGCTTCTAGTTTTTCAGTCCACCAATGATAATGAAATAATTGTGCCAAACCACTCACCTCGACATTGATCCCATTGTTAAGAATGTTTTTTCTAATAATAACAAATATTTTTAGAACCTAGAAAATTCATGCACTATAGCATGTTTTCATTTAAAAACTTATTCAAACAATGGTATATTTAGATCCTTTTCGTAACAATGAACGAGCATGGAGTGCAATTGCCCTCTGTGATGATACATATGTGCCATCATTTCTAACAACCATTCAAAGCGATTGTAACTTACACCCCAATAAGAAGTGGTAACCTGCTGGAGTTCTTCTTCCGTGAAACTCATAAATACTTTTTCTAAATTGTGAAAATGAGTTAGCAATGCTTCTTTTATTTCATTAAGATTTTTCAAATGATTTGTTGAATAAAACTGATTCATTTCTTCTTGTGAAGCCCCTTCAGAAATAAGCAAGTCCGCTTTACAAATAAGAGCTATGTGTTCTAATAACTCTCCTATTGAACGTTTATTTGGGAAAGGTCTTTTTATTAAGTCCTTTTCGTCCATTTTGTTAATGATCTCGATGATCGTCTTTACCGCCACTTTCATTTGATTTATTCCACTTTTACAATATACGTTCACATGGATCACTCCGTAAATTTTTGTTTTATAAAAGCCCCTCCATTTAAGGAGGGGGAAAAGGGATTATAATTATTCACATCACTTTGGAAAATTCCAAAAGTAAAACCCTACACCTGCTGGGATTTGGGATTTTTGTATAAACTATTACTCCATCATTTTCACTAATCTTTTTTGTTATTAAGATAGCTTCGGAGTTAAAGATTTTTTTATAAAAGTAAAAATAACAAGCATAGCGATAACCGAGCCTACAAGGCAGGCTAGCCAAATATACATGACCAACTTGGAAATATGAGATATGAGATTTTCAGTTTCTAAGAGTGAACTTGCCCCTACAATATAGTATTGATTCGATTTGATCGCAACGGTTGCAAAGCGGAGTTCGTCCTGTGTTTGCCAAGTGACTCGGTCTTCATCCTTTTTCGAAACATTATCTAAGACACCCTTTGGATACTTTGGCTCTTGAGTTTTCATCAATCCTGATGTTGCAACGAGATTTTTATTTTTATCGAAAATCATCACAAAACCATCACCACTTTGTGATGCATCCACCTTATTTTTGGGAACTGAGGCTTCAGGGCTTTGTCCTTCCTGTAGTTTAATGGCTGTATCCATTGCTAATTGAGCAGGAACAGCATTGGCACCTAGTCTTAATGATTGTTGGGTAACAAGATAAGCAACTGAACAAGTGAGGGTAATGAAAAACATAGCAATAACCCACATTAAAATGAATTTTTTCCCCAATTTCATAAATTTTTTCCTCCATTTCAATTATGCTCTTCTGGTAAATACTCCAAAATATCGGCAGGCTGACAATCCAGCGCTCTACATAATGCCTCAAGAGTTGAAAATCGAATGGCTTTCGCCTTATTGTTCTTGAGGATAGAAAGGTTCGCCAGAGTAATACCTACTTTTTCGGCCAGCTCTGAAGAACTCATTTTTCGTTTCGCTAGCATCACATCAACATTCACAATTATCGGCATAATTTACACCTCAAACGGTTAGATCGTTTTCATCTTTTATTTCCTGAGCCCGCTTCGCCAAGATCGATAAAACCAGACTCACAATTCCAACCATAAAAGCTGCAATCATCAATGTGAAGGATAACAGGTTTTGAAATATCGTCATGGTCCCAATGGTATAAAGAAAAAAGTCAACAAAGGCACAAATACTGATGATGTTTAAAGCTTGAACTGTACTTCCTGAAAAAGGAGTGTTTTTCAGGATGTTCAAACATAATTTTTTTGCCATGACTAGCAATACCGCAAAAGGAATGGCTGTTACATATAAGAACAAATTGACCCAGACCAACTGAGCACCAACTTCACCCGTTAACTCGTTATACCAGTTAACCAAAAAGGGGATTGTAAAAAATGCAATCAGCATCATGACAATAAATAAAGTAATCAGCCCGGAAACCATTTTAATAACGATGGATTCTTTCATTCACATCAACTCCAACAAAATTATTTCTGATTTAAATTTATCACAAATTTATCGTTTTTCAATAAATATTTTTTGTTTTTCATTAAAAAATTACCGACAAACAAAAAGACCATGCCGCAATAATCGACATGGCCTCGCTATTATTTTGGATAAAGAATCTCATCAATAATCCCGTATTCTTTCGCTTCTTCAGCACTCATAAAATAATCTCGATCGGTATCCTTCGCGACTTTTTCAATCGGCTGTCCAGTACGCTCCGAAATAATTTGATTGATATGCTCTCTTAGCTTAAGGATTCTACGGGCTGATATTTCGATTTCAGTAGCCTGCCCTCTTGCTCCGCCTAGTGGTTGATGGATCATAATTTCACTATTTGGCAGGGCGTAACGTTTTCCCTTTGTCCCCGCGAGCAGTAGCATGGCCCCAAAAGATGCTGCCATGCCTGTGCAAATCGTCCTAACATCAGACTTAATGTATTGCATCGTATCAAAGATGGAAAATCCCGCTGAAGTTGACCCTCCTGGACTGTTGATATAGAGGGAAATCTCTTTTTCCGGTGCATCTGCCGCTAAAAATAACAACTGAGCAACGACGCTGTTGGCGACTTGATCGTTTATTTCATCGCCAATGATAATAATTCTGTCCTTTAGCAGGCGTGAATAAATATCATAAGAACGTTCACCGCGATTGCTTTGTTCAATCACATAGGGAATGGTGCTCATTCAATAATCCTCCTTGAAAGCTTAATTGGCTATGCGGCCATACAGAGAGTGCTTGAAGGAGAATAAGTTTTTGAAACGAGCTTAGGAACTTCGATAACACTTTTTATCGATGGAATTGATTCAATCAGGACGGTTGGATCTTGATTTTTCAATGCTTCATAAAAAAGCTCTGAAAGCTGCTCTCGCTCTTCTTCATCCCAAAATGAAGCAACAGACAAGGCTTCTTTTTCCAGTCTTTTTTTCGCGCGATGCAGATTTGCCTTCACAGCTACTTCAGTTGTATCTAAAATAGCTGCGATTTCCTTCGTTTTATATTGAAATGCCTCTTTCAGCAAAAAGATAACAGCCTGCTTTGGTGTAAATTGCTTTAGTAGTAATTCAACAGAATTTGCAATATCATCTGCTTGATTCATTAATTCCTGGGGTGCAGGATCGGATTCAATCGATTCATTTTTTCTTTTTCGAAGAAGGTCCACCCAATGATGATAGGCAATCTTATTTAACAAAGCACTAGTCATCTTTTGCTGAGGAGGGGAATACTTTAATGCCTTCAGAAAGGTCTCCTGAGCGATGTCGTCTCCATCCCAAGGATTTTGGGTAAGAAAGTGACAATATCGCTGAAGCTTTGGATAATATTCCTTCCAAAATTCGTGTGCACCCTTCTCTTCCTCCTGGGGGTTTTCCAAGTTGTATGGACTTAGCTTGTTTGACATCTTTTTCACTCCTTTGCACTCTCTACCTTATAAACGTTTTAGAGGTAATAAAAAGATACGGGGTCAATAAATTTTTTTGGTTTTTCGATATTATATGTATTTTAATTGTTTTGTCATTCTCCAAACAGTATATCCCTTCTAGAACATTTAATAGATGTTACACCACAATCACAGCAAAAGTGGAAATTTTTTAAAAATAAAGGTAAAATCCCTATTAATACAGTTGTAGGTAATTGTAAATTTTTATATATTGTTGAACAAGAAAGCTGTTTTATCCGGGAAGTAGCTCAGCTTGGTAGAGCACCAGTATGGGGTACTGGGGGTCGCAGGTTCAAGTCCTGTCTTTCCGATTATTTATATGGTTTCAAAAGCAACGCTCGGTTGCTTTCTTTTTTAATTGGCTATTAAAAACGAGGTAAGCTGACGAAAATTAATAAATTTCTTTTGCATCGTTTGGCAGGTATTTTATATGTATGAGAAAATCAGTAACATTTTTGTCGTCTTCAAACGGATATTCTAATTCAAAATGTCTTGCTACTCTAAGGGCTATTTTTCGAAACAAATCAATCATGTTAAAAAGCGCATTCCAGATGTTTTCAAACTTTCCATCTGAATAGGTTGCAACAAACGCATTCCATTCGTCTTCCTCAAGAAATTCTTGAAGGTACTTTCCGAATTTCCCCGCACTTTTTGTGAAATTTGTTTTTATGCCGACATCCCATTCGATCATTTGAATGAGTACGTTTCGATTTATTTGTTCGTACATAAACATAGCGTATGTTAGTTCTTCACGCCAAAGCCCTTTACTAATATTCATACAAATCCACCAAAATTCATTACACAAATCCTGAAATTCCTTTTCGGATGGCCTCTTGATTAAGTAATCTTTATCGCTTGAAGCAGGAAGCTTACTAATTAAACTGTCTTTATCTAAAAGCAATTGGGTAAGGCTATCCTCTTTCATCAATTCATCCATTTTTTCGAACGGAATCAAAGTAAGGTCAATCCGGTTCCCATCCTTAAACCACATAAGATAGACAAAATGGCCGTTTTTTTCGGCAGGTGGCAGCTCTTTATCCTCCGGCATCTGCATCATGATTCGCGCCCCAAAATGATCAACCCAGCTATGATCCGTAGTAAATGATGCTATATCCCTAACTATATAGACAATATCGTAATCTTGAAAAATATCTTTTTTGACATTTGGATTTGCTCGGGAACCATTTAGTAATACAGCTCGGATCCGCTCGTCGTTTTTAGCGGTATTTAGGATTAAATCAAACATTTCTGTTTCCGTTCTCATGGTCGATACCCCCATTTTTCGTGTTTAAGATTTGCAAGATCTACAAAAATATTATACCAACTATTTGATTTAACCCTGTACATTTTTTGGAATGTTCTGCTTTTATTATTTTGCTTACGTCCTCTTGTTGAACTGTGATAGGAATCTAAAAAAATTTAATTCGCCCATGACAATATTTTAATTATTGCATTTACTGTAGGTGAAAGGAGGAAGATGAAAATGTCAGAAAAAATACATGAAAGAACCTTTCATCAAATTGCCCATGAACTATTAAAAAAAGAAGTTGAGGTTATTACGGTTCAAGGAAATTTTAATGGAAGACTTATCGAAGTGGGCAGAGATATCATTATCGTGGAGAGTAGAGGCAGAATACGCCATGTTAATTTGATTATAAGAATCGACAAAATAGTAGCAATTTTCCGATCGGCGCCTATGCCAAGGGGCCCATTTGGGTTTAACCCGGGTGATGATGGTATGGAGCATGAAGAACACGAAAGCAGCAATAGTGAACGAAGATAGGATGGCGAAACAAAACCCAAAGTTGACTCGAACTTTGGGTTTTGTGTGGTATCAGGCACCATTTTCTACGAATTTTCTTTTTTGAATATAGATGAGCCTTGCTGATAAGGCGATTCCTGCTGCAAGTAAGCCGACGGTAAGTCCAATCCAGTATCCTATTACTCCAAGACTAGTATTATTGGCTAGTAAATATCCAACAGGAAGACAAATCACCCAGTAGGCCACTAATGTCATGATAAAGGCGAGATTTACATCTTTGTAACCTCTTAATGCGGCTTGCGCCGTTGCCTGAATGGCATCTGAAATATGGAAAAACAAAGCAAATATTAAAAAGTTTGCAGTCATGTTAATGACAGCCGCTTCATTTGAATAAAATCCAGCAACTTGATTTCGGAATACTACAACGAATACCCCGATAACAAGAGCAATTAGCACAGCCAGAACAATTCCTAACCAGCTATATTGTCTTGCATCTTTATAACGCTTTCCTCCCACTTCATATCCGACTAGTACTGTTTGAGCCATCGAAATACTAATTGGTATCATATAGAGAAAAGTAACAATGTTTAACGCCGATTGATAGGCCGCAATGGTTGTAACACTATACTTGCTGATTAAAATAGTTACAACCGCAAACATACTCGTTTCAAAGAATGTAGAGAGTCCCATTGGAACACCAATTTTTAAAATTTCTTTACATTTTCCAAACGAAAATTCTTGTAAATTGGCAAACACCGAAAATGAAGAAAATGGTTGTTGTGTTTTCACAATAATGAAAGTCATGACAACAATTACCCAATAAGTGATGGACGTTGCATATCCAGCCCCTGCTCCACCAAGCTCCGGAAATCCCCAATTCCCGAAAATCAATACATAGTTCAAAAATAGATTAATAGGTAGCGACAAAATCATGATGATCATCACAACACGGGTTCTGCCTAAGGCATAAATAAACGACCGCAGAACGTTAAAAGCAAAAAGCGGGAGAATTCCAAAGCTTAAACCAACAAGATAATGATAGGCTGTCTGGTGAACACTATTCGGGAGATTCATTTTAATTAATAAAGGTTCCAGACAGAAGAATCCTACAATAATAATAATAAGCGTTATAAAGAATGATATATATATTCCATGCTTCACAACAGAAGCTACTTCACTACTCTTTTTTTCACCTAAGCGCTGCGCTACAATCGGCGAGACGGCAAGCAGAATTCCGCTCAATCCTGTAAAAATCGGACTCCAAATCGAAGACCCAATCGCAACTCCTGCCAAAGCGGAAGATTGATATTTTCCTGACATTATCGTATTGAAAAACACCATCGAAAACATACCAAGCTGTGTAATTAAAATAGGAATCAGCAAAACAAAAATTCTTTTAGTCTTTTCCTTTATCGTAAAAGTCTGTTCCATGAAGAGTACCCCTAGAAAAAATTTAAAATATTAACAGAAACTCAATTATACACCAAATTTTGTATAGTGACCATCGAAGGGTGTCAGGCACCACTTTGTGGTGCCTGACACCCTTCGTATACAAAACGCCCAAAATATCCACCTCAGGCGGACACTCGGGCAAGAAAAAAACCGGATGGCAGTTCCATCCGGTATTTGTAATCCTTTAAACATTTAACGGAACATTACTATTAATTTCGGTTATCTGATAGGTAGAATCTGTAGCTATTTCCTTCATGATTTCCACTAATCGTGCATGGTGAGTAAAGAAGATTATTTGAGTCTGTTTTGATAATTCTAGTAAAATCTTGAGTGTTTCTTTAGAACGTGTATCGTCGAAGTGCACCAAAATATCATCAACGATTAATGGAATCGGCTCATTTTCATTTGCGTATCTTTCAATGCTAGCAATCCGAAGTGATAAATAGAGTTGGTCGGTTGTACCGTCACTCATCCCATTAATAGAAACCTTATCACCATGATCTCGGACTCCCATTAAGACGGGCTGATCTTTTTCATCATAATCGACGGATAGCCCAGCAAAAGATTGCAGTGTTAATCTTGAAAAAATCTCACTTGCCCGGCGAAGGATTGGGTCCTGATTTTGATTCCGATAATGCTCAATCCCTTTTTGCAAAAGTGCAGTTGCGAGCTTGACCTGAATATATTGTTCAGTTAAATTCGAAAGCTGTGCTAATAGGCTTTCTTTCTTTTGCTCACCCAAAACAGAGGCCGTATTGTTTCCGAGGATTTTTTCTTCATATTCTTTTTTCACAACCCCATGTTCTTGTTCAAGCTGAGAACGTTGCGGTTCCAAATCCTCTAGCTTACGTTTAATTTCTTCTAAATCCAATTCAATACTATCATGCTCAATTTGCTTGGCTTCTTCCATAATATCTTGGAGAGATCGTCCGTTTCCGTGAGTTAGCAGGTCTTCCTCAATTTCTATTATTTTGCTTTCATATTCTTTCTTCGTTTGAACATTTCTTTCAATCTGTTCTAATTCTACAATCGAATCACATTGAGCAAGCTTGAACAGGCCGTTAAGGGTTTCTTCAGCTTCATTCCATTCACTAACAGCTTTTTTAATTCTTGCTTTAAGATTTTCACACTGTTCACTTAATGAAGTGAATAAATCATTGTCTCGTGTGGCCTGTTGTAAATCAGCATTCAGTCGATTTACAACCAAATCGAAATGTTGTTCATCATATTGAACGGGTGCTACTTGAAGTAATTCTTTTACCCGATTTTCAAAATAGGAGATTTGTTCTCTAAGCGATATTTGTTCGTTCACTACCTTTTGTAATTCGTCATACGCCTTAATTGTTTCCTCATATTTATTTAGTAAACTTTCAGCAACAGTTGGGCGGGTTGTTTCTGAAATATGGGTGCCCTCAATCGCTTTTGCCCACTCGAACTCCCAACGGTTCATTTTTTCTTTGATTTCTGTTTTCACTGTCGTTAAGTTTTCCATTTTGCGCTTAATTTCTTTAAAACCATCCTGAAGATTATTTTGATTATTGATATCTCCATTAATTTTCTTTTGGTACCTTTCAGCAATCATTAACAATTCATCTAGTGATTGATTGTCTTTTGCTACTACAAATTTAGACATAACGTTCATTAAAGCTTGCTTCATATGAAGCTTCTTTTCAAAGCTACTCTGAAGAGTTGATTCATCATTCTTCAGATTTTGGACCAATTCTTTCAATTGAGTATGCTTTTCTAACCATTCTCGCATCTCTTCCGGTGACAATGGATTAATTCCTGCAGGTCTCCAAAGAGCTTTCCACTTCTCTTCCCACTTATCTAACTCTTCTTCAGTGACTAATTCTACTGATTCTAAATCAGCAATATTCTTTTTAAACTTTTCTATGTCGGTTAAAAGCTTATTCTTGATTCCGACCTTCTCCGCTTCGATTCTCATCTTATCGGCAACATGGTCAGCATTTCGGACACTATCTTCATAAACAGTTTCAATAGCTTGTCCTTTTGTAAAAGCTTCTGCTTGTTCATCCAAGCTTCCTTCCTGAAGCTTTGTCCGAATCAGCTTCCAGCCTTTGTCACGATGTTCCCGTACACGCTGTAAGTTGTCGTCTGACGGAATTTCAGCCAGTTCCTCCAGCTCAGCGATTCGCTCATAATGTTTTTCAATTTCATCTTTTTGAAATTTTATTTGTTTTTGTGTCGTTTGTAAGCTGTTTAAAAAGTCAATCCGTTCCTTTTCAAATTTCTTTACGGTTTCCATTAATCTAGGGATTTGCAGTTCAACTAACTCCTGGTACGTTCCTGTCCATAAAGGTAAATGTCTCATCTTTTCGTTTATTTGATTTTTCTTTTCTTCAATTTGTATTTCTAGCTTCTGGATATTTCCCTCAATATCGCCCGCACGCTTTACGATATCAATGACATTCTCGAGTTCATGAATATCTGGAAGATCAGTAATTTTAGCTAATTCCTCCTGTTTCAGTTGAAGTTCATCGTCAAGTGCTCTTAAAGCACTTTTATTATTTTCAAATTTTTGTTCAAGTAATGGTTGGTCTTTACAAAGGGCGCGAATCGTTTCCTTTTTCTCTGCTGACAAACGAAATAAATCAATGTTATCTAATCCAGCTTGAAGAGAATCAATTTCTTTCATGAATGACAGGACTCGTTCTTCAAGGAGCTTGTATTCCCCTTGGATTAATGGGAGCTTTTTAAGATTATCTTGATAATTTTTTAGGTCAAGATAAAGATCGTTAATTAAGGAAGCTTGTTCAATCAAACCTTCCGGAATCTTGATTTTCATTAATTTGTCTTCAAGTTCGACTAAGTCTTGTTTCGCCCTCTGCTTGTAATTTTGGGCATTGTTTTGTTTGGATTGTGCAGCCTCCCGAAGCCCTTCTAGATTTTCAGGTACATTGGGAACTTCACCAAGCTCTACAAGCTTTTTCGTTACTTCCCTGAGCTTTGCCATTTTCGGTAGTGCTTCCTTTATCCGTTTCAGCTTTTCCTGTTCGCTTCTTAATGCCTTGATTTGTTGATGAATGTCTTCGATCTTTTTTTTACTTTCGGTAAAAGTTCTTTCAAGGTCTTTCCATGCTTGAATTTTTAATTGGCAATTGGCAATATCTTTCGCTAGTTCTTTTTCCTCTTTAAGTAGTTTATTTAGCCTTGGTGTTTGAGCTTTCTTTTTATAAATTTCACCTGATTTTTTCTCTAAATCCTCAAATACCTTGCGAAGCATGCTAATGCCAGAGGCAGCGGAAAATAGGCTTTCCCCTAAATTACCACCGCTTTGCAGCAAGCTGTCGCCGCCTTCACGAAGTCGGACATGGTCTAGGGCAAACATATTTAAAAAATGCTCTTTCGTGATGCCATTTAAAAATTCGTTCACCAACTCTTCGTTCAGAGGCTTTTCATTGCCATCAAGCACCGTGTTTTTATTCCCTTTCCGCCGTGCGAAAAAGAGTTCTTGACCATTCGCTTTTTTAAGTAGACCTTCAATACGGAGTTTTGTATTACTATGGAGAAAAGCATCATTTGTTTGAACTGGGAATCCGTATAAAAAATGAGTTATGGAACGTAAGGTCGTACTCTTTCCTGCTTCGTTTGGTCCGTAAATTAAATGAAAGTTTTTGGACGGATCAAATAATAGCTCATAATCGGTAAAATGGCCAAACGCTCGAATATTCAAGTGATCAAATCTCATTATGCATTCACCTCCGTTTTGGTTAAATAATAAAGAATTAAGTCCTCGACATCCGCTAAACGTTTTTTAATTAATTCCGTATCGTTAAAATTAAAGCCTTCTGCTGCGTTTCGTAATTCATATGGCAGGGCTTGTTGAATATCCTGAAATTCAGAAAGCAATTCCTGCAATATTTCATCATTTTCGGCAACATCCTTGATATAATCTAAAATGACAGCAACCGGTGTGTGCTGGGCCTTTAATTCTTCAATATTGATCAGGCGGGAGGTTTCCATTTTGATTTTTTCAACCCAAATATCACCGAGCCCAATCTCTAACGCTAGCGATCTTATATTATTGATTAAATGATCTTTATCAACAATCAGTTCCTGGTGGATTTTCGTTGTCCCGTAGATACGAAATCTTACCGCTAAAAATCGGCCTTGGACTTCTTGATATTTCTTTTCTAACAATTCACGGGCTTCATCGAGTAAATTATCAACGCTTTCGCTCCTGCTTGCATCCAATTCACATAGCTCCCACCGCAATACATCAAGTGATAGGTGGATTAAAGAATGGATCGCACCGTCCTCCACCGTGATAAGCGTACAGCCTTTATCGCCTGATTCTTTAATATGCCTGCCTTGGATGTTTCCAGGGAATAAAATGACAGGTTCGGCTTCATGTAGCAGCTCGCGTTTGTGGATATGGCCTAATGCCCAGTAGTCATACCCCTTTTCCTTCATATCATCAATCGAGCATGGCGCATACGTTTCATGTCCTTCCCGGCCATTGGCGCTCGTGTGGAGGATCCCGATATTAAAATAACCCTCTTTTCGTGACGGATAGTTTTTCACAAGATTTTCTTCGACTGATCGGGAGGCAAACCCTTGTCCATGTATCGCTACACCGAGGTCGTCGAGGGTATGGGTTTCTGCATGTTTAGTAGAGAACTCGGTCACATTATCAGGAAGCTTTAATTCCTTTGATATTAAACTAGCAGCATCGTGATTCCCACGGATAAGGAACACTTGAATATTTTCCTTTTGTAGGCGGACCATTTGGCTGGCGAAAAATAATCCGGTATTGTAATCCTTCCAGTCCCCATCATATAAATCTCCGGCAATAATAATGAAGGAAACTCGATTTTCGATCGCGGTATCTATTAAATTCTTAAACGCATCCCGGGTTGCACTGCGGATTTTATCCACTGGCGCCCCCTCATATTGCTCCAAACCCGTTAACGGACTATCTAAATGAATATCCGCAGCATGAATAAACGAAAAAGACAAGCTGATCCCTCCTAAATTCTTTTATATAGTAATCATTCTATATCAATAAACAAAACACCTGTTCTGTTCACAAATGTTTAACAATTTTTTTAAAATGGTTTTTAGCTATATTTCCCCGCCATCTACATTTAATTTTTTCAGCAAAGAGATTAATTGCTCTTGTTCTCCTTGTGTGAGTTGCCGGGTGAGCTGATTGTTAACAGATTCCAATATCCCCAGCAGGATTGGATGGAAATCCACTCCTTTTTGTGTTGGATAAAGACGATAAGAACGGCGATCGTTTTCAGCTATTTTACGCACGATGTATCCTGTATTTTCAAGATGCTTTACCGCCCGCGCCGTTGTAGCTTTATCGAATTTCAATTCAGTCGTCAATTGATCTTGATTAATTCCCGGGCGATTCAAGATTTCAATCAAAAAGCTAGACTGTCCACCGCCGCTTAATTGATATGGTTTTAGTTCTTTGGTTAAGTTTTTTTGAATCTGACGGTTCATACAAGATAGCAATTTGGCAATCGGTTTTCTATCCATATCCATGGCTCCTTTTTATCGGTCCTAAAAAAATTTTAATCAATAATAGTTGCGCGTGCAACAAAATTCGATTAGACTGTTCCTAGCAGAATAGTTGCACCCGCAACTATTAACATTAAATGAGGTGTTACTCTTGAATTCTCAAGCAAAAACGTACCAAGAAGACCCCTATGTTCAGCAAAAACGCTGGACTATTTTGGTCATTCTCAATTTGTTTGTTTTTATGTCCACACTTGATTCGAGTATTGTGAATATTGCCCTTCCTGAAATATCCAAATATCTCCATTTACCGATTGCAAAAACAGAATGGGTGGTCAGCAGCTACTTAATTGCTATTTGTACACTTATTTTGTTTTTTGGTAAATTAGGAGATATGTTTGGTAAAATAAAAATTTTTAAAATCGGAACGGTCATTTTTTTGATTGGTTCTCTTTTATGTGGATTTAGTACTTCCTTGTCATGGCTTGTTCTTTTTCGAATTGTTCAAGCTCTTGGTGCTTCCATGACCATGGCCAACAGTCAAGGAATTGTAACCGATATTTTCCCTGCTCATGAGCGTGGAAAAGCACTTGGGCTTGTCGGGACCTTTGTTTCTCTCGGAGCCATTGCCGGGCCGAGTCTTGGTGGCCTACTAGTTTCCGCTTTCGGTTGGAATTATATCTTTTGGGTCAATGTCCCTATCGGGCTCATTGCCATCGCCTTTGCTTGGAGAATATTGCCGAAGGATCTCACCTTTTTACATGTAAAGTTCGACATTGCTGGAAGTCTATTATTCTCAATCTCTGTCATCTCATTGTTTTCAGGGCTCTTGCTGGGACAACAAGTTGGCTACAGTGATATCCGAATTCTGTCCGCTTTTGCGCTAGCTCTCATTTGTTTTATCGTATTTTTGCGGGTAGAATCACAAAAATCAGAACCAATGCTGCATCTTTCGTTATTCAAAAATCCATTGTTTTCGTTAAGTATTTTGGTTGGTTTTCTCGTGTTTGTAGCGAATTTCTGTTTTAATATTATCGCTCCATTTTATACCCAAGATATTTTGCACCTTTCGCCTCTAAGTGCGGGATTTCTCCTTATGCTATTTCCGATCACCATGGCGATTGTTGCCCCATTAAGCGGAGCATTATCAGATAAAATCGGTCAAGAATTATTAACATTTATTGGTTTACTCGTGATGGTCCTGGCACAATTTGGACTTGCTACGCTTCATGACGGAAGTTCGATTACCTTTGTAGGAGTTCTCGTCGCCATGCTAGGTTTAGGAAGCGGTCTTTTCCAATCGCCAAATAATTCTTTGGTTATGTCAACCGCCCCAAGATCAATGCTGGGAGTTGTCGGGAGTGTTAATTCTCTTGTTCGAAATGTCGGGATGGTAGTAGGAATTTCCGTTGCTACAACCACTTTGTTCGGAGTCATGAGTGCAAAAGCCGGCTATCGGGTAACTGGGCTTATCCCTAATCGCCCTGATATTTTTCTAGACGGTATGCATGTTGTTTTCATTGGCTCAGCATCCATTTGTTTAGTCTGTGCTTTTTTAACCGGATGGAGGTTACTGAAGTCACGAGTCTCCCGTGATCGCGAAATATTGAGATAGTAATAGGTTTTCATTATCGACTGCACCTCTTTTGGAGGTGCTTTTGTTTTTTTGGCTGTGTTAAATCACATTGTTGATTTTGCCAATATGTTGATTGGAGCGGAAGGCGCGAGACTCCTGCGGGATAAACGGATCAAGGGAGACCCCGCAGGCGCTTGCGCCGAGGAGGCTCCCGAACCGCCCGCGGAAAGCGAGCGCCTGGAGTGGAAATCAACAAACAAGTTTAACAGAGCTTTTTTTAAAAATACATAAATATTCAATTTCAATGTTTCATATTTTTTTAAGAGGAGTTGATTTTCCCACACAGGAGGAAAAAAATGATATTGATTAATGGTCAAACTGTTGAGCCAGATAAACTTTTTCAAGAGATGTCAAATAAAGAAGAGAAAGCCATCATTAAACAAAAGGCAGCCTATCAGAAAAACTATCATTACCTTACAGTTAATCAATTAAAATTTGAACTTACTTTTAGAATGAATACCATGAAGGCAGCAAGAGAACTTAATGATAGCGGTGCAAAGTTTACGACGTTTGCTTATGCCTTCTGTAATAAAGAGTATTGGGACCGTTTGAGTAATGGGGGCTTTCTTTTAAAAAAGGATAGTACTCCTTCAGCTGCCATTCTTGACATCCTTAAAAATGGCACCTTATATGCATTTGAATGCTCCACTGCGATTGCTATTGTCCTCTATATTGCGACCCTTTATTCCATTGGGAGTAAAAAGTTTGACCATCTGTTTGCCAACCTCTATTTAATGGACTGGCAATTTGATGAAGACCTGCCTGTACATCAAAAGTATGGGGATGATTTTTTACCAGGCGATGTCCTTCATTTCAATAATCCTGATTTTGACCCAAAACAACCGCATTGGAGAGCAGAAAATGTCATCTACTTTGGAGACGACCAATACTACGGCCACGGAGTAGGCATCCGAACCGCCAACACTATCATTGACTTCCTAAACAAAAAAAGAAAACCCGACTCCAAAAACTCAGCCTACCTCATGAACCTCATAACCAGACCGGAATACCAATCACTCCAATACTGATGTTGTCAGGCACCTAGTTTACATAACTCATATTGTCAGGCACCGTCCGTGGATAAATGTACGTGTGGAGTGGACATAGTTTGAATTCAGTGTAAAACAAATGGGACCTTGTAGGCCCCATTTACTTTTTGATTATTTTGGATGGATTGTTGATTTTATATAGCACAGGAACATCGACGAGAAATTCTTCCTCAACGTCTTTTCCCTTTGCTAGCTTCTTGGCTACGACTTTTCCGTCGAATTCCAAGGATTCTCCTGGTGCGAGTTCGAGCTTTTTCAAAGTTTTGCTGTGGCTGCACCAAGCTAGACCAAGATCAATTGGATTCTCCTGCGCAATTTGAACATTTTCAAGAACAACCACTTCGTCATTTTCCTCGTTAAAAGCATTATAAGTAAGTGCAAACTGTTTGACACTTGCTGTAAAATGCACTTTATCCGCAGGAAGTTCAAGTTTTGCCGCTTTTTCTTTCTTTGGTTTTGATTCTTTTGATCGGACAGGTTTTTCGTCCGCTTTCTTATCGCTGGACGGCTCCGTTTTCGTTTCCACTTCTGTTACTTCGTTAGCCTTTGAATGCTCCTCAACTGCAGTGGAGTCGGTACCGTTCCCTACTTCCTCTACCCCAATCAAGCTTTCCTTTCCAAAGCTTGATTGCTGCATTTCTTTTAAATAAGCGGGATGAATGCAACTTAATTTTCCATCGTGAAATTCAATCACAACAGTGTTAAATTGATCAGTTTTGCCGTAGGTTTCATATCCTTTAATTGTAACAAGGAGCTGGTTGGATCGATCCTTGTACCAAAATTCCTTTTTAGCTGAAGATAACCCCCATTCCTTCAGCTTCTCCTTAAAATGATTTTCATCACGAAAGGTTTCGTAATCTCCTTGTGGAGGAATATATTGCGGTTCATTAATTCCCGTCATATGGGATTGCTTAACGGCCATGTTTTCACGTCCTTCCTTATGTAAGTTATTTAATTATAGCATGTTCCTGCAATGGCATAAAAAGCACCTCTCCCTTCCAATAAATTTTTTAAAATTATTTGGTAATTCGAAGTATTTTGCATGTATAATAACTTTGTATATTAATATGGGGGAAATGGTGAAGACACATGCGTACATATAATGAAAAAATAAGTATCTATCATGGAATGGTGTCTATCATCGCTGTCAACCTTGCAGGCAATTATTTTCCGATTTTCGCCATCTCCATTCTTAATGCTACCAATTATCAGGTTGGCTTAATAAGTTCCCTTCCACCTTTGGTCGCATTAATCATGACAATTCCGACAGCAATTCTATTAAATCGATTAGAACGACAAAAGAAAACAGTTGCTATGTCCGTTTTTGCGGCAAGGGTATTGTTTGTACTTCTAGCTGGGGTGATTTATTTTCAATCTTCCTACCAATCTTGGATTTTTTTAATGATCGTTGCCCTAATGAACGTGCCAGGAACCATCTCAAATATTGGCTGGCAAACACTGATTAGCGGCATGATTTCCGAAGAACGAAGAGGGACATTTTTCAGCGACCGAAATCGGTTATTAACCATTGTTGGAATGATTTCGATGCTACTCATTGGGATTGTGATGAAACAGCAGACAAACAACGCAGCAGCCTATCAGATTTTATTTATCATGGCATTTATTTTTGGACTTCTTGAAGTATTATTTTTAATGAAGCATAAAGAAACGGTTCATCCAAAAACAGATATAGCCCAAAGGAATGCTTTTATGGATTGGTCAATTTTTAAGGATCATGGGTATAGATGGTTCCTGATTGCGGCATTATGTTTTAACTTCACATGGCAGATGGCTTGGGGTCTCTTCAATATTTATAATGTCAGATATGCTCATGCTACTATCCTTTGGATTAGTATTTTTTCCGTCGCCAATCAATTGGTACAGATCTTTTCCTTTCCGTTATGGAAAAAATGGGCCGAGCAAAAATCAAATACCCTCATTTTCTTTTGGGTAGCACTTGGAATGTCGACTGCTCCGATTTTGAATGTACTATCCACCAATCTCTATTATTTAACCGTTGTTTCCATGAGTTCGGGATTTTTTGTTTCAGGTACGACACTACTTTTATTCAACCTTTTGTTAGAGCAATCCCCCGTGGAAAAAAGAACGTATTGCATTACCTCCTATAATGTACTCTTATCGTTTATGGCCTTTATCGCACCACAAATCGGGATATGGCTGTTAGATCAAAACGGAATGCAATCAGCCATGGGAATATCCACTGTCCTAAGATTTTTAAGCTCCTTAGTTTTCTTACTAATGTACGTAAGATTTATGAAAAATAAAAAACTTGAACTATCAAAAAGCTAGGCCGCAGCCTAGCTTTTACTTATGGGTGTCAGGCACGATGGTGCCTGACACCCAATCAATATTAAAGGTTAATAAACGCGTCTTGCGGATTAACGTTTTGGTTTATGACTTTGCTATCTTTTAGCCACTTGGCAACTTTATTCCAGGACTCAGGGTCTTGGTAGCCGAATGGTTTGTCTTTTGCATCCATTAATGGGAGGAGGATTTGTAAGCTTTTTGTTTCGACATCCTTGTCAAGAGGTGACGATTTGTCCTCGTGCTTCATTAATATTGACAGTCCTTCCTCAGGATTGGCGGCCACATACTTTTGGCCCTCCCTAACGGCTGCCATAAACTTCTTATACACATCAGGTTTTTCCTTCAATCCTTTTTCACTGCCCACCATCACTAATTCATAATAATCCGGAACGCCATAGTCAGTAGGATTTAAGGTACGCATTGGGTGACCCTCTTTATCAAGCAATAGCTTCTCGTGATTGATATATCCCCCGATCAAAGCATCGGTTTTTTTCGTTGCCATTGCCGGAATCAAATCCCAGCCCACATCGACCATTTTCACTTTCTGTGGATCACCGCCATCCGTTTTCACCATCGTATTAATAATCGCCTCATCCAGTGGAATAGATGGATAGCCTACCGTTTTTCCAGCTAAATCCTTTGGAGAATGAATTGAACTATCCGCTGGGAACATCAAATGATTAAGTGGATGGCGAACGATTGCGGCAAACGAACGGACTGGAATATTCTCACCGCGGGCCACTAATACCTCCGGTTGATAGCTAAGCGCCATATCAATTTTACCTGCCGCTACAAGTTTAAGCGGGTCATTTGTATCCGCAGGCATTTGAATATTAACATCCAAGCCTTGCTTTTTAAAATAGCCCTTTTCTTGTGCTGTATAAAGAAACGAGTGAACTGCGTTCGGATACCAGTCCAGCATTATATTCACTTTTTGTAGTTTTCCATCTGAACTCGCAGATTTACTTGTTCCCCCATCACACGCAGTTAATAATAGTAAAAATAAACTACTCATTACCAAAAGCCATTTTTTCACTAAAATCCCATCCCTTTATCTCATTCTATATTTTAAAAACTGTTTTTCTATTAAACTTATCAGCAGAAATAACACAATCCCTAATAAAGAAAGCAACAAAATAGCGGCAAACACGGCATCAGCCTGCAAGTTTCCTGACATGCGTCTACTGAAGTACCCCAATCCTTCACTTGCCCCAAGCCATTCCCCTATCGTTGCACCAACAACACAGTATACAACTGACATTTTCAAACCGGAAAAGATCGATGGCAATGCCAGCGGTACCTTTATTTTTTTAAAAATTGTCCAGCGGTTTGCCCCCATCGTAAGCAGCAATTCCTCGTATTCCGATCCCCCCGTTTTTAACCCATCATATGTACTCACAACAATGGGAAAAAAGGCTGTTAAAATCGTAACGGCCACCTTGCTCCAAATTGAATACCCAAACCACATAATAAAAATAGGAGATATTGCAATTAACGGTATCGTTTGGGAGATAACTAGAAACGGATAAAGGACTTTTTCGAGCGTGCGGAAAAAGTGCATTCCCACCCCCAGCAGGAGACCGCCAACAAGCGACAGCCCAAATCCGATCAAAACTTCCTTTAGGGTGGCAGGCAAATGAACCTCAAACAAAAGCTGCCAGTTTTGCAACAGCGAATTCCAAATCGCCGATGGCGCAGGTAATATAAAGGAAGGAATCAGACCTTGTCTTACTACCCATTCCCATATGCTGACAAGGAGAATGGCAACGAGTATAAATAGGCCATAGTCTCCTGTCCATTTTTTCCATTTAACTTTCATGATGAATCAGCCACTCCAGTTCTTTTCTCATTGCCATAAACTCTGGCTGATAGATTAATTCCGAACTTCTTGGTCTTGGAAGGTTCACCCTCATTTCGTGAACGCCCTCATCCTTAAGTAAATAAATCCGGTCGCTTAACAAGATAGCCTCTTCTAAATCATGAGTAATGAACAAAACGGTCTTTTGCAGTTCCCCCCACAGCCCTAATAACCAGCTGTGCATATTCCGCTTCGTTAAAGAATCGAGTGCCCCAAACGGTTCATCTAACAGTAATAGGTCTTTTCCCGTCATGATGGTTCTTAAAAAAGCGGCTCGCTGCCTCATTCCCCCGGATAATTCATGTGGATAAGCTTTTTCATAATCCGCTAACCCAAAACGTGATAACCATTCGCGAATTTCCGCCAGCTTCTGATGCTTGCTTTCTTTTCTCACTTCAAGGGGCAGGACAACATTTTCCAAAACGGTTTTCCAAGGGATCAACAAATCCTTTTGTGGCATATACCCCACTTTACCTAATCTTTGTTCAGTCCTTTCACCCATGATTTGAATTTCCCCATGGTCCGGCTCCAACAATCCAGTGATCAATTTAAAAAGCGTACTCTTCCCAGATCCACTCGGACCAATGACTGAAACAAATTCACCCGGCCTTACATCAATTGATAAGCTATGAAAAATCGATTTTTTTCCATCAAAAGCATATGTTAATTCTTCAACTGAGAGCATTGTTGAATCAGACAGGCCAATCTCCTCCTTCATGGACCATATCCCAAAACATATACTCGAAACGAGAAGTGGTCAGGAAGTGATCCTCTAAAACACTTAACTCCCGCTCTGATTTTCCATCAGTCAATTGATCTAACAAATTAATAAGCCATTCCGCTAAAGAGCCGAATTCATCGGAGGAATACATTTTAATCCATTCTCCATAAAATGGATGGTCACTCGCTCCAGGATATTTTTCCTCCAGCATTTTTCCAATCTCCCAATAACTCCACATACATGGTAGCAGCGCTGAGATTAGTTCCTCTAGTGACCCATTCTGGGCCACATTCAGCATATACCTGGTATAAGCTAAATTGATCGGTGTCGGCTTCGTTTCTTCAAGCTCGAGGCGGGTAATTTCAAACCTAGCAGCATACTGGCGGTGCAGGTCCATTTCCCCATGTAATGTCTCATCTAAAAGCTTTGCAAAAGCTGCCATCGTCTCGAGGTCCCTTGCCTTAACAGTACCGAAGGCAAACAGCTTAGAATAATCGATTAAAAACACGTAGTCCTGTTTCATGTAACGAATGAAGGATTCAACAGCCAAATTGCCAGTACCAATCCCAACGACGAATGGATGCTGATGAGTCTTTTCCCAGATGTCCTTTACTTTTTGAAAAAGCCTTTGAGAAAATTTCATTATTGTTTCTCTCCCTTCCTCGTGTTGCACCAATCGGCAATAAATCCAGCTAAAACCTTTGTAAAATCAAGCAGTTGACGAATCTCAACCTTTTCATCCACAGCATGCGCATCCTCTAATTTTCCCGGACCAAAAGTGGCGGTTGGAATACCAGCGCGTCCAAGCCAGCCTGAATCGTTAACTGAGGTGGACATGCCGATTACCGGCTGATGGGACAACGATTTTTCATAAGATTGGACTAAAGCCTTTGTCCCTGGATGATTCGAGTCAATTTCTAATGAAGGAAAAATTTCGCCACGGTCTTCGATCATCGATTTTCCGCCCCAGACAAATTGTGGTGGATTCTCCTTAAGCCACGGATCCGCTTTTGCAACAGCAGTGATATGCTGTTCGATTTCCTTTATGACATCTTCATAATCTTCATTTGGATAAAAATGAACGGTCACCCAAAGAGCACACCGATCGGCAATAAATGCAGCATGTCTGCCACCTTCAATTACCGCTGGATTAATCGTATTGGTTCCTGGAGGAAAACCCTCATACCTCTTTGTGACAGCCCAATGGCGTTCCAATTCCTGCAGTCCCGCAATAATCTTCATCATTTTTTCAATCGCACTGGCTCCTTTTACCCCGCCACCAGCGTGAATCATCTTCCTCCGAAGTCCATCGTGAAAGGTCTCTCTGCTTTGAATCGTAATCCAACCTGTGATGACCCCACCTTGACCTTGAATATGTAAGTCGCTCGTATCGACAACCACGGCATAGTCAGCTGTGTACCCTCTTTCCACACATGCCTGTGTCCCAGCCTCGCCAACTTCCTCGCCAATGACCGATTGAAATTGCAGATCCCCTCGAAGGGTAACGCCGAGATCTTTTAACAGTTTAATAGCGATTAGGGAAGCCGCTATTCCGCCCTTCATATCGGCTACTCCACGACCATAAATATAGGGATCCTTCATTACAGCTTTAAATGGTGAAAAACTCCATTCTTTATCATCGCCCACTTCAGCAACATCAACATGACCATTTATGATCAAACTATTAAAATTACGAGAGTCGCCTCCGGTTAAGACACCTACTACATTAGGGTCTCCCGGATACACATCCCACTTATCCGTACTAAATCCCAATTCTTCCAAATACTCTTTTATAAATTCCTGCACCTCATTCGTATTGCGGGCTGGAGGACTTACAGTCGGATACGAAATCAGTTTGCTCAATAATTCGATTAGCTCCTTTTCTCGAGCCTCTACTTCTTGTGAAATGATATCAAAATCTACAGCCATTTGCTTTCTCCTCTCGGTTAATTTAGGGAAAAAGAATAAAACGGAGAATTTCGTGGGTCCATCAACTTCAGAGATCTACCCCACTCAATCCCCAAATACTTACTTAGTTTTCGAGAATTATGGCTTTCTTTCTTAAAAAAACAGTAAGAATGACAAAACCTAGCAACGCTCCGGCAAACGAGCTAAAAATAAATAATGGAATAAATCCAAAAAGAGTCGCTTTTTGACCAAGGAAAAGGGTTGCTAACGGATAGCAAAGAATGGCGCCGATGATTCCCGTCCCCACTACCTCACCGATAAAAGCAAAATATATTTTTTTAGTTTTCCAATATAACAGAGAGGCCAACAGTGCTCCGACCATACTTCCCGGAAAAGCAAAAATCGAACCAGTTCCCATCATGTTTCTTAGCAGAGAAACACAAAAAGCCTGAGCTACAGCATAATAAGGACCTAGCAGCACCGCTGAAATGACGTTCAAAAAGTGCTGAACAGGAAATACCTTCGTAAATCCAATCGGAATATAAAACAAATTGCTTGAGATGGTGCCAATTGCAATCATCATTGCGGTCAAGGTTAATTTATATGTTTTGTTCATATTTCACCTTTTACCATCTACACTTATTTTTAAAGCCCTAGTAGCTTCTTTAGGTGACTCCGCATGACTGATCGCCGTTATCACTGAAACACCGTCGGCACCCGCCGCGATAACGGATTGGGCATTTTCACTGTTGATCCCGCCAATGCCGACGATAGGAATGTTAATACCATTTTCCCGTAATGCTTCAATAAGAACCGTCCCTCTAGATGGCTTTGCATCCTCCTTCGTTTTTGTCGGAAAAATAGGTCCAATGCCAAAATAATCAGCACCATCCTTCAGTGCAGATGTTGCCTCATCAAACGTGTGAACGGATACACCAAGAATTTTATCGCCGATTTTTTCACGTACTACGCTAACCGGCTCATCCTCCTGACCAATATGAACACCATCAGCATTAAGTTCGAGTGCCAACTCAATATCATCGTTAACGAGAAAAGGGATTTGATGCTCTTTACACATTCCTTGAAGCTTCTTGGCGAGTGCATATTTTTTAGCCCCGTTTAGAGCACCTTCACCCTTTTCGCGGAATTGAAAAAATGTTATTCCACCCGCAATTGCTTTTTTTAATACTTCAGCAGGTTCCTCCAAGCAATTCGTACTCCCCATAATAAAATAAACTTTTAAAGCCTCTTGTAAATTTGTCATTTTCTAGCCAACTCTCTTTTTCGATAAGCCCAATGGTTGGTTGGACCATGCCCTTGACCGATTTCTAATTGGTCTTCAATCGCTGCCTGAATAAAATCCTTGGCAGTGACAACCGCGTCATAAACGGTTGCCCCCTTTGCCAACTCTGCAGTCAGCGCTGCTGAAAAGGTGCAGCCTGTTCCATGTGTGTTTTTCGTAGGAATTCGCTTACTTGTAAAAGTGTAGAATTCTTTTCCATCGAAAAATAAATCAGCAGATTCAGACGTGTCGTCATCATGACCGCCTTTAATAACGATATTTTTCACCCCGAGGTTAAACAGACTTTTAGCTGCGTCCTTTTTATCCTCAATAGTCCGAATCACAAGCCCAGTCAACACTTCCGCTTCCGGAATGTTCGGCGTAATGACTTTAGCAAGCGGCAGTAAATATTTTTTCAAAGCGGTAACCGCTTCCTCCAGCAGCAAAGGAGCTCCCCCTTTTGCAATCATCACTGGATCGACTACGACATTTTCCCAAGCAAATTTTTGAAGATTTTCCGCAACAACTTGGATGATTTCAGCATTAAAAAGCATTCCTGTTTTTAACGCGTCCGCACCGATATCATCACCGATGGCTTGGATTTGTTTTGCGACTGCTTCTGCTGTCATCGGATACACACCGTGAACTCCTAATGTATTTTGAGCGGTAACCGCCGTCAATGCCGACATCCCAAAAACCTCTAGTTCTTGAAACGTCTTTAAGTCAGCTTGAATCCCTGCTCCTCCGCCGCTGTCAGAACCTGCGATCGTTAAAGCTTTTTTTATCATGGTTACCCTCTCCTGACTGAACTGAACTGATTGATATCTACTTCAGAAACCAGTGATAATTGGTTCAAAAATTCGATTTGGAAGCTGCCAGGACCTTGTTCCGCCGTTTGTTTGACAGCTTTTTCGGCCGCGATTCCATAGTATGTTAAAGCAGCAACGGCAGCCTGAAGTAAATCCTTCTCTACTCCTGCAAAAGCTCCAATGACAGAGGTTAATAAACAGCCGGTGCCTGTCACCTTAGTTAAAATCGGATGTCCGTTAGCCACTACATACGTTGTTTCCCCATCTGTTATGACATCCTCTTTTCCTGTAATAACTACAACGCAATTCATTTTTTGGGCAGCTGTTTTGGCGAGGTCAACGACATTTCCTTTTGTCTCACCTGCATCTACGCCCTTAATTTCCCATTTCTCACCTACGACATTGGCGATTTCGGCAGCATTCCCCCTGATGATGGAGACCTTAACTTCTTTCATGATTCTTTGTGAAGTTTCAGTTCGGTAAAGAGTAGCCCCAGCGCCAACCGGGTCAAAAATGACAGGAACATTATTGTCATTGGCTGATTTTCCAGCTATGATCATAGATTCCACGGTCTGAGAGTTTAACGTCCCAATATTTAAAACTAATGAACTAGCAATCTTAGCCATATCCGCCACTTCTTCAGCTGCGTAAGCCATGACCGGAGAGGCACCTAATGCAAGCAGTCCGTTTGCCGTAAAATTCGTTACTACCACATTTGTGATGTTATGTACTAGCGGATTTCTCTCTCTCACTTTTTGTAAAGTTTCGTGCAGGTTTGTTTTTTCCATTTCAATCTCCCCTTAGATAAAAATAAAAAACCAGATCTAAATTAGACCTGGTTGAGTAAGAAAGGCAATAAAATATCCTTTGACTACTTGCCTACGCTGGTATTATCCAGATCAGGTCCAAAGGGTTAAAAACTTTTAAGTTTTCTCTCAGCCCGGCAATTGGGCACCCCTAGTAGGTATCGCATGTATTAAATTAAGTTCATAATAAACCTATAAAACTACGATGTAAAGAAAAATGTCTTGTTAGAATTTGGAGATTTACATCCATTTAGAAAATTATAGTAATATAGTCTTTTGCAAAAATAAAGAGTGTAAAACCTTTTTAATTTTACACCCTCTTTTTTCGTCAGCCCTAATTTTTCGAGGTCGCTAACTCGATAAGTTCTCTTAATTCATTGGTAAAGCCTTTTACAGCTCGATCGCCAACTACGGTTACAGGAATCCCTAAAAACCCATACTTTTCCACTTCTTCTTGATATTCTGGGTTGGCTAACAGGTCCCTTGTCTCAAATTCGATGCCCTCTTCCGTCAACATCTGTTTGACCAGGGAGCATTCAATACAACCGTCTGCTGTATAGACAATTACTTGCTTATTCATGGTTGATTTCACTCCAATTTATTAATAAATATTCTCCATATACAAAATATCATAGATGTTCACAATTCCAAACAATAATGCTCTTGGCTTCATTAATTCACTTCAAGTTTTCACATAAAATAATGTACCGATATTTGATGACCATTTTAAATTATTCTAAAAAGTGAACACACAAAAAAGAGAATTAGTTTTCATAATTAGTGTGTGATTACCAATTTTTCTCAAAAAATGTAGTAAGTAAACGAAAATACGTCGTAAGTCTCCAAAATTGGGTCGTAAATGCAAAAAAATATGTCGTTAGTTTTCAGAATTAGGGCGTTATTACCATTTAGTCCCAAAAAATTGTTGTAAGTTATCGAAAATACGTCGTAAGTCTCCAAAAATAGGTCGTAAATGCAAAAAAATGTGTCGTTAGTTTTAAGATTTAGGGCATTATTACCAATTAGTTCCAAAAAATGTTGTAAGTTATCGAAAATACGTCGTAAGTCTCCAAAATTGAGTCGTGAATGCAAAAAAATATGTCGTTAGTTTTAAGATTTAGGGCGTGAGTTACTTCTCACGTAATTGTGTTGTGGTGAAAATATACCAAATAGAACGATTTTCTTATTTTTTATGTACCAAAAAGTAGTGCCCCAAAAAGTTATACTTTTGGGACACATTCATCAATCAGTTTGCTTACCTTAGCATTACTCCTGATACAAACGTTAGAAAGACATGCGTGCCTAGCTTTACAGTAGGCTGGACTTGGTAATCCTTTAATGGGTCGAGACAAACGATGTCCATCGCTTTTACTTTTGGATGGCAACCTGCTGCTAGCACCCCGTCGAGTAGTTCTGCTGTTGTCATCCCGCCTGGGGTTGAAGCTGGTACCCCTGGGGCATGGGCAATATCAAGGCAATCCATATCAACGGTTAAATAGATTGTGTCCACTTTCGTAGAAAGCTCATCTAAACACTGATTGACCGTTTCTTCGATCCCTTTCTTACGCGCATTTGATAGTGTGATATAGTTGACGCCTTTTTCATCCGCGTATTGCTTTAAATCCTTGGTGTTAAAAAATCCATGTAACCCGATATTGTACATATCCGACCCCTTAACAACACCACTTTCAATAAGGTTTCGCATCGGTGTTCCGTTAGATGGACCGTTATCCGTTAAATCGCGGAGATCAAAATGGGTGTCAAACTGCAAGATTCCAATTCGTTCGTTTGGTTTCGCTTGATGCAGCCCTTTCACCATCATCGCTGTGATCGAATGATCCCCGCCAATAGCACAAACCTTAGCATTAAGAAAGGAGGTATGGAGAGCAGCAGACGCTTCAATGATGTTATCATGACATTTACGAATATCCGTAACATGCAAAGGAACATCTCCTACATCTATTGCACTAATATCTGCTAAATCGATATCATGGTCCAAATTATAGGTAGTGAAGCCCTTCCATGCACGCCTAAAGGCATCCGGGAATTCTGATGCGCCTGAAGCACTAATCGACGAACGTGATAGTGGTACACCGACAACTACAACTTCAGCATCTTTACTTTTTTCATAATCTGTGAGGGGCTCAATCCATTCATGAACCTTTGAAATCACTCCACCTTCTGGTCGTACCCACGTAAAGCTAGAAGGATTAATTTTTGGAAAAAGAAAGCTCTTCAACCAAATGACCTCCCCTGACCACTACCTGACCATTCTTCACAACTGTGTGTGTATGATTCACTCCATAGGAATATTGAAGCTTCATATAGTTTTCAACCTTAAAGATTGTTACATCTGCTTTTTTTCCAACCTCTAAGCTACCAATCTCACGACCACGATTAATCGCATGTGCCGCATTGATCGTTGCTGCTGTGATTACCTCTGCCGGTGTCATCCGCATTTTCAAGCAGCCAAGATTCATAATGAACGGTAAGGAAACAGTTGGTGATGAGCCTGGGTTGCAATCTGTCGACAATGCCACTGGTACGCCTAAATCAATCATCTTTCGGCCATTCGCCGATTCTGCCATTAAAAAGTAAGCTGTCCCTGGAAGCAATACGCCGACGACTCCTTTTTCAGCCATTGCTTTCATGCCTTTTTCCGATGCCTTTAACAAATGATCTGCCGAGATGGCTCCTACCTCTGCCGCAAGCTCCGCTCCTTCATATGGTTCAATTTCATCGGCGTGAATCTTAGGGGTTAGTCCATAACGTTTACCGGCTTCAAGAATCTGCCGGGATTGCTCTGGTGTAAAGACGCCTTTTTCACAAAAAACATCATTGAATTCCGCAAGGCCCATTTCCGCAACCTTTGGAATCATTTCCTCAATCAGCACCCGAACAAATTCATCCGGATTCTCCTTATACTCTTTTGGAACTGCATGCGCACCCATAAATGTCCTAACAACATCTACGACATGCTTTTCATTCAACTGGCGAGCGACTTCAAGCTGCTTTACTTCGGTATCCCAGTCCATCCCATAGCCACTTTTCGCTTCAACCGTAGTGACACCGTGGAGCAGGAATTGGTTTAACCGCTCATAGCTTTCTTGAAAAAGCTCTTCGTGGGTAGCTGCTTTCGTCTGCCGTGTCGTTGAGTGAATGCCGCCGCCTGTATTCATAATCTCCATATAGGTAGCACCTTGCAGGCGCATATTAAACTCCTGTTCACGACTGCCTCCAAAAACGAGATGGGTATGCGGATCAACAAGCCCTGGAGTGACAAGCTTTCCACTCGCATCAATGATTTCTGCATCTCCAAGCCGATCTTTATACATTAAAGCAAGCTCTTCATCTAATCCGACGGCCTGAATGACTCCATCTTCGAGCCAAATACTGCCATTTTCGATAATACCTAGCTCAGACATCGCCTCTTTTACAAGGGGAGCATTTGAGCTCCCTTGTAAAGTGACAAGCTGAGAGGCATTTCTGATAAAAATTGATTTACTCATTATTTTTCATCCCTCCGAAGCTTAGTCTTGTTGCAGCATTGGCATCTTAATGCCCTTTTCTTTCGCTGTCTTTATCGCTAACTCATAGCCGGCATCGGCATGACGGACAACTCCCATACCTGGGTCTGTTGTTAATACACGCTGCAAGCGTACTTCAGCATCTTTCGTTCCATCAGCAACAATTACCATCCCGGAGTGTTGGGAATACCCCATACCAACACCGCCGCCGTGGTGTAATGAAACCCAGCTAGCTCCGCCAACAGCATTAATCAATGCATTTAAAATCGGCCAGTCAGAAACTGCATCACTGCCGTCTCTCATTGCCTCTGTTTCACGGTTTGGTGACGCAACAGAACCTGCATCTAAGTGGTCACGGCCAATAACAATTGGCGCAGATACTTCACCGGAGGCTACCATGTCATTAATCACTTTGCCGAAACGAGCACGATCTCCGTATCCTAGCCAGCAAATACGTGCAGGAAGTCCTTGGAAAGCAATTTTTTCTTGAGCCATGCGCACCCATTTGCACAGATGCTCGTCATCTTTAAACTCACGAAGTAATGCTTCGTCAATTTTACGAATATCTTCCGGATCACCTGATAGTGCAGCCCAGCGGAAAGGTCCCTTTCCTTCGCAGAATAATGGACGGATGTAAGCTGGAACAAAACCAGGGAAATCAAAGGCATCTTCAACGCCTTCATCTTTTGCTACCTGACGAATATTGTTACCGTAGTCAAATGTTACAGCGCCTTTTTGCTGCATGGTAAGCATCGCTTTTACATGTGTAGCCATGCTTTGTTTTGATAACTTCACATATAGTTCCGGATCATCTTTTCTTAGTTTAGCAGCTTCTTCCAAAGTGTAACCAACAGGTACATATCCGTTTAGTGGATCATGTGCAGATGTTTGGTCTGTTAGGACATCTGGGTTAAAGCCTTTTTCAATCATCAATGGTAAAATTTCAGCTGCATTTCCTAATAAACCAATGGATAATGGTTTCCCCGCAACCTTTGCTTCATGAGCAATTTTTAGTGCTTCGTCAAGGTCTTTTGACTTAACATCAAGGTATTTTGTTTCAATCCGACGATCTATTCTCCATTCATCCACATCAATCGCGATACAAACCCCATCATTCATCGTTACGGATAGCGGCTGTGCGCCTCCCATTCCACCAAGTCCAGCCGTTAAGGTGATGGTATGCTTTAATGTACCGCCGAATTCTTGGCGAGCAAGCTCAGCAAAGGTCTCGTATGTTCCTTGGACAATTCCCTGGCTTCCGATGTAAATCCAGCTTCCGGCAGTCATTTGTCCGTACATGATTAATCCCTTTTTATCAAGCTCATGGAAATGCTCCCAATTAGCCCAAGCAGGAACTAGGTTTGAATTGGCAAGCAGAACGCGTGGGGCATCCTTATGAGATTTCCAAACAGCTACCGGTTTTCCAGATTGGATTAAAAGAGTTTCATTCTCTTCCAGCTCTAAAAGCGTTTTCACAATTGCGTCATAAGACTCCCAGTTCCGTGCAGCCTTGCCGATCCCACCGTAAACAACCAAATCCTCCGGTCTTTCCGCTACTTCTTGATCAAGATTATTCATCAGCATACGAAGTGCCGCTTCTTGAATCCAGCCCTTTGCATGTAATTGAGTACCCTTATAATTTTTTACAACCCTAGATGTTTTTGCTTCCACCTAACTCACTCCTTAAAATGTTTTTCTGTTTTTATTTTAAAATTAAAATCTTCAGAAAAATACGAAGAAAAAATTAGATGTAAGATAAAATTTATTTGGATAGTTCGATTTTTTTAGAATGATATTCGATAAAACTAAATTATTTTTGGAAAAACTACATTTTCTTTTGATTGTAATAAAACAGACTTAGTCTTATGACTGAGTCTGTAGATGGGCGCGAAACTCCCTAGGTGACATCCCGGTTATTTCTTTAAAACTCTTACTAAAATAATTGGAATTGTGATAGCCGACGAGTACCGCAATTTCCTTGATTGGTTTGTTAGTTTCGAATAACAGACGCTTTGCTTCCTTCATTCGGATACCAACTAGAACTTCCGTAAAACCTTTTCCTATTTTTGAAAAGAATAGATGACTGAGATAGGAAGGATTACGATCAACATATTGGGCAACGTCTTCCAACCTGAGATTATTTTTTGAAAAATTACCCTCCATATAGGAGATTCCACGCTCTATTGGATCTTGTTTAAATTTTTTTGAACTCGCTTCGGCCGCTTGAAAGATTTTTTGAATAAACAAAATAAGATTTTGCACAGTTCGGTAAAGAACCGTATCATATAAGATCGAATTAAAAATATAGCGGTACTCCTTTTCAATCGCTATTTCTTCATTTAAATTAAAGGTTTTCATAAACCTTCTTATTTGCGCGAGTATACTTGTTAACCGAATTCTGATTAATCCCGGGTCAGGATAGGGATCATGCAACTGGAGAAATTCGTCGTATAGCCATTTTTTAATTTTTTCTAAATCAAAATTGGCCAGCATGTCGATCCAGATCCGCTGCTCCGGAGGGTCTAAAAAGGGATCGATATGGTTCCAGTCTTTCTGGTACTGGAATTCCACTAATTGCCGATAGCCCTTATAATAAGTAAACTCTAGCATTTTCTTGGTTTCCAAATATTTTTCGTGAAGTTGTAGCTTTCCTTTATGGGCAACAATAGCCAGCGGCTCCGAAAATTCCTCTTCCCATTTACGCATCGCTTTTTGGCATTGTTCGGTGATATTTATACAGTTTTCCTTGAAGATTAGAACTACCATGTCACTCAAAGCAAAAACACCGTTCAGGTCTTTAAATGGATATTCTGAAAGAAACGAATAAAGCAGACTTATCGTTCCTGTACTCTCGGTTTTAAAGGCGGCTAATAGGTAGTCTTCCGTTTCATTAGGCTGTGATAGAAATAAAGATTCATAGGCAATGTCTTTAAATCGGGATTGATAATGGATTCTTTGGGCGCCGGTATGCACTCCAACCTTTCGAGAAGCTTTTTGCAGGGCTTCTTTAACCTTTGTTGTCGAAAACGGCTTAATCATTAGATCCAACGCCTGAACATCGATCGCAAGCCGGGCCTTTTCAAAGGTTGCCTCAGCACTCGTTAAAAGTAGAATCGGGGCAAATATTTGCATCCGTTCCCGAAAAGATGACCAATCATCCCCACTAATCATATCGAGCTCCATCAAGACCACATCAGGCGCCTCCTGCTCAAACAACAAAAGAAACTCCTGATAATTCGAAGCCAAAAAAATGCTAGTAACCGGAATCGAAGACGACTTCAACAACCACTTCAACCCTTCCCTCTCATTCAAATCCCGATCCGCTATCAACCATTTCCCTTCCATTATTACCACCCCCTTGGTTGGTGTCCTTTTTTAGGTGTCAGGCACCACTCGTGGACATTTGTACGTCACCAGTGGACACTCTTGCTGTAAATATGTAATTTTATCATAAAAGATATAGTGTTAAGAGTAAATAGCAGCCTCGAAAGAACATAGAAATTGTCTAATCTTGCGCTTTCCTGAGAAATATTTGACCCATTAATTATTTCCCCCAAACAATATCGAAAATTATTCATAAAATAGCTTAACCTAAAAAATTGATTAGGGGGCTTGAAATGGAGATTAAGATCATGTTTACCAATGAAATAACCAGGGAAGGGTGTTTAAGCCTCCATCCACGGATGGCAAAAACGCTTGGAATTGTCCATCCAACAGAAAGATTGATTAAATTTGGAAATCTGACCTCTATGGCGAAGATCTATCCATCTTCTTATCTACAATTAAATGAGGCAGGTATTTCTGGCGATTTAATGGACAAGTTAAGCCTACCATCAGGTTGTCGCTTAGAAGTCCAGAAAACAAAAAATGAAATTCAAATCGGTCCCTTCATTGGGATCCTTGCAGGTTATAATAAAAAATCAATTAACCAAAAGCTGATTGACCTAGATGACTACTTACTTCATTATCGCGATATTAAAGGAGCGATATTCGTTTTTTGTATTGAAAATATCGATAAAGTCAACCATACCCTTACTGGCTACATGTATAATCCACGCTCAAAAAGTTGGGAGGAGGGGACCTACCCTTATCCATCGTCTATTATTGTCATGACCGGATCGGTAAGCAACAAATGGATTCAACATTTTCAATCTGTCATTGGCGATAATGTTTATAATAATTTTGATTTGAATCGCTGGAAAATGTATCAGAGATTGGTTGATTCTATTGAAATCAAACATTATTTGCCCTCTTCCTTAATCTACGAAAATCCCGAGCAACTATTTTCATTTTTGAAAAAGAATCCCTTTGCTGTTGTCAAATCGATTTATATGACAAAAAGCTCAACTGCCTTTACGTTTTCAAGAGAGGGCTTTTACATCGTCGCCAAAAATATGAAAAATGGAAAAACAACTAAAATAAATTGTGTTAAAAAAGACCAATCCTATGAATTTTTTTCCAAACATTTTAAGGAAGGTAAATTCATCATCCAGGAATTTCTCAATGTAAACATAATTCAAGCCATTCATCTACAGGCACACCTTGTTAAAAATCAAGATGGTGAATGGGAGAGTGCTGGAATTTTCGGAAAACAGGCAACTTTATCCGAAAAACATTCCCCTATCTTTAAAATAGACAAGGATACTTTAAAAAATGGGTTAAAGTTTAGTGATCTGATATCCGAGATGATTCTTAATGAGATTTTGCATATTGCACTCGACGTTGTGAAGGTAATCGAGAAGTCCGGTGACCATTTTGCGACCGCCTCCATCAATATGATGGTTGACGAAAGAGGAAGAATTCAGGTATATGATATCCATCACTGTAACCCCTCTTACGAAATCGCACTGATCGCTGGCTATCCCGAACTTTATTATAATGCATTAAAAACAAACATGCTCTACGCAAAAAAGCTTGCCGGATTCTATTAAGAAAGTGTCGAAATTGCTGTCAAAAGTTGTGACCTAAAATTGGTGTCAGGCACCACTCGTGGAAATTTGTACGCCTGGGGTGGACAGTTTTTGGTGCCTGAAAACAAATGTGGACACCCAATTGGTAATTTTCTTAAGATTACGTAAATATTATTGTCTACTTCTTCCATTTCGTTTTTCTTATAGTACAATTGGATTATTGAGAGACCAATTACTGGAGGTCCATACATGAATCGTCTTACAGACCACTTGATCATCATTTCGTTCGATTGTCTATCATCCTCAGATTTTCCAATAATAGAGACCTTGCCCCATTTTCAAACAATCCTGCAAAATGGTGCCCTTGTCCGAAATGTCGAAAGCATTTATCCGTCTGTTACTTACCCTTGTCATGCTACCATTGTGACAGGAAATTTCCCTAATCGGCACGGAGTCATCAATAATACCCACTTGCAACCCGGAAGATCTTCTCCTGACTGGCATTGGTTTCGCGACTCAATTCAAGGAACGACTCTTTATGATGAAGCAAAAAAAGCCAATATGACAACAGCGGCACTTCTTTGGCCTGTTACCGGCAGGGCAAAGATCGATTATAATATGCCTGAAATTTTTGCAAACCGTCCGTGGCAAAATCAAATTCTCGTCTCCCTGTTGAGCGGAAGTCCACGCTATCAATGGGAGTTACATAAAAAGTTTGGACATATCCGTAACGGACTTAGTCAGCCTGAGCTCGATGACTTTGTCTTGGAATCCACTGTCCATACGATCAAAACAAAGAAACCTAATCTATTGCTCGTGCACTTTACCGATTTGGATACCCAGCGGCATTTTCACGGATTTTCTTCGATAGAAGCAACCGATGCCATCTTGCGCCACAATTTTCGACTAGGAAGAATTATCGAGGCTTTACAAGAATGTTCTATTTATGAAAAATCAACGATCGTCGTCTTGGGCGACCACAGTGCACTCGATGAAACGAAAGCCATAAATCCAAATGTTCTCTTGCGCAAGCAGAAGCTAATTAAAACAAACAACAAAGGAAAAATCGTGAATTGGCACGCCTATTGTAAAAGCTGCGATGGCTCTGCATATATTTATGTAAAAAATGATCACGATGAAGAATCTATAAATAAAGTTGCTAATCTTGTAAATTCATTGCTTCAAGATCCCAATTCCGGAATTGAAAAGGTATTAACTGGAGCAGAAGCCTCTGAAAAAGGAGCTGACGGTAATTGCGCCTTTATGCTTGAAGCCAAAAAAGGCTATTACTTTTTAGAGGATTATTTGGGGGAATATTGTAAAACCATAACGGAAAATGATGTAACCTCAGATAAGAAATTTACCCTCGCAACCCATGGTTACTCACCTGAAAAAGAAAACTACCATACTATTTTGATGGCTTCAGGCAAGGGAATACTACCAGGTACCCACCCATCCATCCGCCTTGTTGATGAAGGACCAACGTTTGCAAGACTGCTAGGATTAAGTCTCGGTAATACCGATGGAAGAATAATCGAGGAATTATTAGCGCTTTAATATGATAGGCATCATTAATGAAAGTCTCGTAAAAAAGGGGGAAAAGCATGAAAAAATTGTCGAAGCAAGAAAATAGCTGGGTTTTTTATGATTGGGCAAACTCTGCTTACTCTATTTTAATCACTACAGCCGTCTTTCCATTGTATTTTAAAGCCTCAGCAAATGCCGCAGGACTTGCAGCAACAACATCTACGGCTTATTGGGGTTATGCGAATTCCTTCGCCACCCTCCTCGTTTCCATTTGCGCACCGATTTTAGGGACGATTGGTGATTACAAAGGCTTTAAAAAACGTTTTTTCACCTTTTTCTTTGCTCTAGGGATTGTATTTACCTTTTTGTTAGCGATTGTGCCCAATCAGCAATGGCTTCTACT
Source organism: Neobacillus massiliamazoniensis (assembly GCF_001048695.1). Taxonomy (GTDB): domain Bacteria; phylum Bacillota; class Bacilli; order Bacillales; family Cytobacillaceae; genus Neobacillus; species Neobacillus massiliamazoniensis. The sequence goes on from NZ_CVRB01000001.1 coordinate 791,652, forward strand.
ATTAATCTGTTATATGGCCACTGTCATAGGCTTTGCCGGGGCAAATATTTTCTACGATGCCTTCCTCGTTGATGTTACGTCAGAAGAAAGAATGAACCGAATATCATCACACGGTTTTGCGATGGGCTATATTGGCAGTACCATTCCTTTTGTCATAAGTATTGCTCTTATTATTTTGTCTCAGCAGCATATCATTCCATTATCAGTATCTGCAGCAAGCCAGGCTGCGTTTGCGATTACCGCTCTCTGGTGGGGATTGTTCACCATCCCAATGCTTAAAAATGTCGAGCAAAAATACTATGTTGAACATGTACCAAATCCAGTTTCCTCCAGTTTTAAACGGATGTTCCAAACTATTAAACACATTAAAGCATACCGAGCGTTATTTCTTTTTCTGCTGGCATATTTCTTTTATATCGACGGTGTAGATACTGTTATTTCAATGTCTACTGTCTATGGAACCGACCTTGGAATCAGTTCAACGAACTTGCTGATCATCTTGTTTGCAACCCAAGTTGTGGCTGCACCTTTCGCGATGATCTACGGCAAACTGGCGGAAAAATTTAATAGTAAAACAATGCTCTTAGTTGGAATTGGTATATATATAGTCATTTGCTCCTATGCCTATTTTTTAAAAACTACCTTCGATTTCTGGATTCTTGCCATGCTAGTAGCATCATCCCAAGGCGGTATTCAGGCATTAAGCCGTGCTTATTTTGCAAGACTTGTCCCGAAAGAAAATTCGAATGAATTCTTTGGTTTTTATAATATCTTTTATAAATTTGCCGCCATCCTCGGTCCATTATTGGTCGGCGTTACTGCCCAAATCACTCACAATACAAATAGCGGCGTATTTAGTCTAATCATTTTGTTCATCATTGGGGGCGTCATCCTGCTCCGCGTACCTGAAACTAACACCCCATTACAAACATTTAAAAAAGAGGATGTCCAAGGCAAAATGTAAGACCTCTCTTTTATTAATTTGTAAGTTAACTAAAAATGCACTCAGTAAAATTATACTGAGTGCAAACCACTTTATCCCGCATTAACGGGCAGTAAAAGCCCCAACCTCAAGATTGAGAGAAACGAAGAAGATAGGTGGGGGATAACTTCCCGTAAAAGCCCAATTGGTGAGATACAGTGAAACTTGCCGCTGCGTCCTTCAGCGGCCTAGTTGAACCAATCGGGTTCGTACTATCTCTTTATCAAGGCGTTAGCCTTGATATTAGAGATAGTAGAACGGGACTAACCATCAGTAGGGGGATGAAAGAGCCTCCACTGATGGAAGTTTCACTTTATTCTACATCATAGCCTTGATCATCAATGGTTTCTTTAATCGTCTCGAGTGACATAATTGTCGGGTCAAATTCAACATCCACTAATCCTTTATCTAGCTTGACTGACACTTTTTTTACTCCTTGAAGTTGTCCGACACTGCCCTCAACTGCTTTCACACAATGTTGGCAAGACATCCCTTTTACATTTAATGTAATATTTTCCATGATCTATTCCCCCATTATTTTTTCATTAATTTTTGAATGGTAATAAGAATTTCATCTAATACTTCCATATCGCCTTCTTGGATTCTTTCAACAACACAGCTTTTCATATGTCCTTCGAGCAAGATTTTTGCCACACTATTTAGCGCCGATTGCGTGGCAGAAATTTGCGTGATGACATCATCACAATACGTATCTTTTTCAATTAATCCTTTTATTCCGCGGATCTGTCCTTCAATCCGGTTTAGTCTTGTAATTAAATTGTTTTTCACCTTATCGGAATGATGGCTTTTGCGGCTGTTGCCTCCATCGGAATGGCATGAAACCTCGACTGCTTCTTCCTTTGAGTCGTCAAACGACATGCATGGACCGCCTCCTTTTTATTGCTATTATAGCATACCCAGGTATTGTAACTCGATATGTGCCAGATATGATTTTATTATCATTTTCTCTTATTTTTCTTGCTCACTATTTCATAAAGAAAAAATCATAAAAGGTATAGCCACCCATCACGACGAACAAATAGAGGATGGCTCCTATGGCCCATTTTTTCATCACCAGCGCCTCCCTTACTGATTATGAAGCTTGACTCTTTGAAGTCTGAGTGCATTTAACACTACCGATACAGAGCTAAATGCCATTGCCGCCCCTGCAAGCCATGGGGCGAGAAAACCTAATGCAGCAACCGGAATTCCTAATGCATTGTAGCCAAATGCCCAGAATAAATTTTGTTTAATATTATGAATTGTCTTCTTACTCATCACCACCGCATCGGCGATACTGTTTAAATCGCCTCTCATCAGCGTTATATCTGCTGCTTCCATCGCTACATCTGTACCTGTCCCGATTGCCATGCCAATATCGGCGACCGCAAGTGCAGGTGCATCATTTATTCCATCACCAACCATTGCCACTCGTTTTCCTTCAAGCTGCAGCTTTTTCACTTCATCTGCTTTTCCTTCTGGTAAAACTTCAGCAATGAAGACATTAACTCCCACTTCGTCTGCGATGGCATGAGCGGTCCTAGTGTTGTCACCTGTTATCATGATGACTTCAAGACCCATCTCTTTTAATTTCTTAATGGCCGCCTTCGATGTTTCTTTTACGGTATCCGCCACAGCTACGATTCCAGCGAAAACGCCATCAATCGCAACGAGCATAGCCGTTTTCCCATTTTCTTCAAGTGCCACCATTTTCTCTTCGGAAAAATCAAATGGAACTTGAAATTTTCTCATTAATTTTCGTGTTCCAATTAAAACAACTTTCCCGTTGACGGTTGCTCTAATACCATATCCAGGTATGGCTTCAAAACCAAAAACATCTACTAATCTATAGCCTTTTTGTTGTATACCAGCTACAATCGCTTCAGCAAGCGGGTGCTCAGATTGTTTTTCAGCAGAACCAACCATTTGTAAAAATTCATCTTTCGAAAAATTTCCTTCAACGATTACATCCGTTAACACCGGTTTACCATTTGTAACTGTACCGGTTTTATCTAGAAGGATCGTGGTAATTCGATGGGTCACTTCAAGATGTTCTCCGCCTTTAAACAAAATTCCATATTCAGCTGCACGACCTGACCCAGCCATAATCGATGTAGGTGTTGCCAATCCAAGAGCACAAGGACAAGCGATGACGAGAACAGCAATCATTTTTTCCAAAGCTCCTGCAAACTCTCCTGGGCTGACCCAAAAATACCAGATCAAAAAAGTGACCACGGCTATTCCAACGACAATTGGTACGAATATTCCAGATATTTGATCAGCCAATCTTTGAATGGGCGCCTTAGAGCCTTGCGCTTCTTCGACTACTTTTATGATTTGCGCTAAAGCTGTATCCTTGCCGACTTTTGTGGCTTTGATTTTTAAAAAACCATTCTTATTGATGGTGGCACCAATTACAGGTTCCCCAAGTGACTTATCAACCGGTACACTCTCACCTGTTATCATTGATTCATCCAGTGCTGAACGTCCTTCGATTATTTCACCGTCCACCGGCACCTTTTCTCCTGGCTTCACCAGTAGTATATCCCCGACAACCACTTCCTCTAACGGCACTTCCACCTCTATTCCAGCCCTTAAAACCGTTGCTGTTTTGGCCTGAAGCCCCATTAATTTCTTGATGGCGTCAGAGGAACGGCCCTTAGCACGGGCTTCAAATAATTTTCCTAAAATGATCAAGGTGATCAGGACAGCACTTGTTTCAAAGTAGAGATTAACGGTGTGATGTCCAGATCCGATAGAGGCAATTGTCAAATACAAGCTGTAAAAATAAGCAGCTGACGTACCAAGCGCTACTAATACGTCCATATTGGCGCTACCATTTCGTAGGGCTTTGTATGCGCCAACATAAAACTGTTTTCCAACCACAAATTGAACCGGTGTGGCCAGAGCCAGCTGCACCCATGGATTCATGAACATTTCAGGCAAATAGATAAAAGATGTAAAGGCAAAATGGCTGACCATTGCCCATAATAATGGAATGGATAAGATTAATGAAAAAACAAATTTACCTTTTTGTTTTTCTATTTCCCTTTCCTTGTAATTAGCATGATCCTCTAAAAAATCTTGCTTCATCTTTGCCTGATAGCCTATCTTTTCAACCTGTTTAACCATATCCTGAACCGTAACTTGTGTTGGAACGTATTCTATATTCGCTGTTTCAAGTGCCAGGTTAACAAAAGCTTGATTGACTCCGTCCAGTTTCTTAAGACCTTTTTCGATACGGGCGGCACATGCTGCACACGTCATCCCTATTATGGAAAGTTCTACTTTCTCTGATTGAATATCATATCCAAGGTCCTTTATCTTTTTAATAAAATTTTCAACATCTGTTTCTTCAGGATTATATTGGACTGTAGCTTTTTCAAGAGCTAAGTTTACATTCGCTGCTTGAACACCTCCCATCTTTTTCAACCCTTTTTCAATTCGAGCTGAACATGCCGCGCAGGTCATCCCTGTAATTGGCAATTGTACTTCTTTTGTAAAAGAGCTCATCATTCTCCCCCACTTCACAAACAATCTCTTGATAAGATATCTTATACTTTATATACTATACCCCTCTATGGTATATTGTCAAAGGAAAATAAAAATTTTTTAAAAAAAAGGCTCTGTTAAAGGTCATTTATAAATTTTTACTAAAACCGACCATGGTTATTCGGTAAACGGGACATATATTTGTAAAATGGCACATATATTTGTAAAACAACACATATAAATCAAAAATGGCACATATCCGTTTTTTTCTAGGTGGATATCCAAAAAAGAACTTCGGAATTATATTTGGAGCTCTTTTCAATGGTAAAAATGGGTGCTCGGGATCAAATGGCACATATATTCGAAAAACGGCACATATAATCCTAAAATGACACATATATTTGTAAATCGGCACATATAAATCAAAAATGGCACATATCCGTTTTTTCTAGGTGAAAATCCAAAAAATGAGCTTCGAAGTTTATTTTCGAAGCTCTTTTCTATGGTAAAAATGGGTGCTCGGGATCAAATGGCACATATAAGTTTAAAACGACACTTAATAATTAACATAATTTCAGTCACCATAGATCTTTTCGGTGATCAATACCAAATAAATTGATGTTAATCCTAACTTTTTACAAAACAACATCAACAATTAGCTAAGCTAAAAATAAAAAAGAATGTCCCAAAAGCTTCTAACCTCTCTCTCAACACTCAAAATATAGCCGGATAGATAAGCAATTTCAGCTATAAATTGTAGGGAGACGAGGCTAACACTTTGTTTTGGGACATCCTCTTCAACATATTCTATTTTTTATCATCCATCGTCTTTTGGATAAAATTTTCGAGAAAGGGAAAAGTAAAATTCCCGTTTGATAAATCTAGCAGCAAGCGTTCATCTTTGTTTCTTTCAGCTTGCTTTATTTCTGAAATCTCTTTATGAAGCCTCTCCATTTTCCGATCCAACTTGTCTGCCATGACGGACGCTTCCTTTAGTTCTGCAATCATATGCTCTGGTACTTCTTTATTGTATTTATAAAAGATTTTGTGTTCAAGGCTGGCCCAAAAGTCCATGGCAATCGTACGAATTTGAACCTCAACATAAGTTAATTCCTCACGGTCCGACATAAAGATTGGAATTTGCACAATAAAATGGAGGCTTTGATACCCATTTGGCTTTGGATTTTTTATATAATCCTTATAATCGACAACTGTTACATCCTTTTGATTGGCAATCATTCTGCTTAATTCGTAAATATCGGACTGAAAAGAGCAAGTTATTCTGATTCCGGCGATATCACGGACATTTTCTTTAATCGAATGTAAATTAAAGTCGTATCCCTTGCGATACACTTTCTGGATAATACTTTCCGGTGTCTTTAAACGGGATTTCACATGTTCAATTGGATTATAGTCGTGGATATAATTAAATTCTTCTTTAAGGATATTAATTTTAGTATTCATTTCATCTAACGCAAATTTATAGGCCATCATGAACCTCATCAATTCGACCTTCATATCTTTCATTTCTTTTATTTCAAAAATATTTTCTATACTCAAATTGCTGCACCCTCACTTTATTTAACCTTTTAAATTCTTTTTACGTATGTAATCGAATTAACACTTGCTCTGGCATGTGATCATCTCAAGTCAATCATATCATTTCTATTTTACTTGAACTACAATTCAGCTTCATATATACAGATCAATGAATACGTTTGATACTTACCAAGGCTTCACATTTACCCTTTCAATATTTCACTAAAAAAATTTTATTCATTGAAGGACTTAAAAAGATATTTACGAATAATATAGTGTAAAAAAGTCCAGTTTTTGAAAACTTCGTACTGGAAATATTCGTTTTCTTTCCTGTATAATATGTTCAATAATATTTTGAAAGGTGTTGATTAATTTGGCTGACCAAACTGAATCAAAAAAAATCTCTGTTAATTCTACGATTTCATTAAAAGGAATTGTAAAAGCCATTTTCAACGATACCGTTCATGTCCAAATTGGCGGCAAGATTATTTCTCTACCTACTTCCGATTTCCTTCTTGAAAGACCAAGACCAACACAGTAAGGTATTTCTTCCTTGCTTTTACAACTTGTATATATGAAAAAGCCCATCAAAATGATGGGCTTCTCTTTTATATTATTTGGACTTCAATAAAGTCCAACGCCTTACGATTTACTTATTCCCACCCCTCAAGAATGGTCATCTGTATTTTACGAATGACGTCTCCTCTACTGAGGACTCCTACCACCCGATTTTCATCATCGACAACAGGTAATTTTTTAAAATGATGTTTGGACAAAAGTTGAACAACTTTTTTTAATTCGTCTTCAGGATGTATGGTGACAATGTTTCTTGTCTTTGCGATCTTTATAATGGAGAGATTCTTCATTTCGCTCATGCGGCTCTCTAAATTTATTTCCTCAATAAGAATGCTATAGGTAAAATAATTTTGGATATGTTGATCTACTGGTTTGATTGCTCGGAGAATATCTCCATCAGTTACGATACCGAGGAGCTTTCCACCTGAGTCCACAATGGGCACACCGCCTATTTTCTTCTCTACAAATGTTTTCATTACTTCTTTAATTGACGCTTCCGGTAAGACTGTAATGACCTCTTTAATCATGAAATCTTTTACTTTCATACCATTTCACCGCTTTCGGTTCTTTTTTCTTTGCAACGAAAACAAAACATAATCTACAATTTAAGTATTGCATTAGGGTATTGCACTGTCAATGAAGGAAATGTGAACTAACAATTGACTTTATTCCTTTGCCCATAAAAAAAGGACGATATTTCCTTTAGAAATGATCGCCATCTTGCCAAGAATCTATACTACTTCGATATGTGCTTTTGATAGCAATGGCACGTTACGATATGGTCATTCACCATACCTGTTGCCTGCATAAAAGCATAACAAATTGTTGAGCCGACAAATTTAAAGCCACGTTTCTTTAAATCCTTGCTAAGACGATCGCTAATTTCCGTTCTAACAGGAACTTCTGTACCATCTTTAAAATGATTTTGGATAGGACTTCCGCCAACAAAAGACCAAATATACGTACTAAAGGAGCCATATTCCTCTACTATGTTTAAAAAAGCTTTTGCATTAGTTACAACCGCATGTATTTTAAGCCTGTTTCTAACAATTCCTTCATTATGTAAAAGTGCTTCCATTTTCTTTACATCGTATGTCACAATTTTCTTTGCATCAAAATTATCAAATGCTTTCCTATAATGTTCCCTCTTTTTTAAAATCGTGTACCAACTTAAGCCTGCCTGTGCTCCTTCAAGATTCAAATACTCAAAAAGCAAGCGGTCATCATACACCGGAACACCCCATTCATTGTCATGATAACCAAGATAAAGCGGGTCCTGATTTACCCAGCCACATCTATTCATTACGCTCCTCCTCGTCCTCCTAATGATCAAGTAAGCCTATTTCCTTTACTTTAACAACGGCTTCAATTCTTGTTTGCACGCCTAATTTATGGAAAATGCTAGTTAAACTATACTCCAATGACCGTTGGCCCATAAACAATTCTTGAGAAATCTCCTTATTTGTTTTACCTTTTACTAATTCTTGTATGATTTTCTTCTCTTTTTCACTAAGGGAGATGGATTCTTTCGCAATCTCTCGTTGGGAAGAATGGACCGTTCTATGATAGATTTCTTGTAAAAAGGAGATGGGGATCACAATCTCTTGATTTAAAGCGCATCGTATTGCCCTAATTAACTGATCCTTCGTTGCTGCCTTGGAGATAAAGCCCACAGCACCGGACTCCATGAACAAATCTAGATTCGGAAACATTTCATATTCTGTAAAAATTAAAATTTTTGCGTTTGGATCAATCTCTAAAACTTTTTTCGTTAATTCAAATCCGTCCTGCTCCGGCATATGGAGATCGAAAAGCATAACATCAAATGACTGCGTTTTCAATCGTTCTAAAGCCTTTAAACCTGAAGACTCAAAATGGGCTTCCATATCGAATTCATGATTAATTATTAACTTTGTTCCTTCTCCCACTAAAGGATGATCATCAACAAGTAAAATTTGAATCATTTTAACACCCCAAAAAACATAATGGAAATTATATAAATAGACTTTGGCAGTATGAAAATGTTCCTAGCATCCTCAAGTAGATTCTGTCGATACGCATCTCAATTTTTTGCCACAAAAATTATTATACTTTTATAAAATCTTTTTGCCTACTATTTCTTAAAAAAACGGTAAACTATTAAAATTAATGCTGTGTTAAACTTGCCTGTTGATTTGCGCTTCAGGCGCTTCGCTTTCCGCGGGCGTTCCGGGGAGCCTCCTCGGCGCTTAAGCGCCTGTGGGGTCTCCCCTGCCCCGTACTCCCGCAGGACATTGAATTACATCCTTGAATCCGCCCACGCACGAAGGAAATGCGATAGCATTTTCGAGGAGTCTCGCGCCTTCCGCTCCAATCAACATTGTTTCAAAAATCAACAATGACAAAATAAAAAAGTCTCCCTTCTGAGAGACAATAATAGGTATATATTCTTAGGGGGTATTCGATTTTACTTTATTAATCAAAAACTTCTTAAACGAACGAATCAAAGGAAAATCCCTTCGACTCAAGTCTTTGTCGCAAATGAAGTATGGCCATGGAATGGATTTGGGAAATACGGCCTTTTGTGAGATTCAGGACGTCTGCTATCTCCACCTGACTAAGTCCTTCATAGTAAAATAATGAAATGACCAATCTTTCTTTTTCAGAAAGCTTATCTATACAAATGGCTAGCATTTTTTGAAATTCCACCATCTGCAATTGGCGTTCATGAGAGAGTAAATTTTCATCCTTAATTTGATCTAAACGGCTCTGCTGCTTTCCCTCCTCTTCATTTGCATTCACTGGGTCATTAAGTGAGAGCAGGGATGACAACGATAGTGCAGCCATGCTCTGATCCACTTCATCAAGAGGTAAATTCAAATATTTGCTTATCTCGTCTTCTGTAGGTGATCTCATGAAAGTTTGTTCTAAATCGCGAAAGGCAGTATTTACCTTCTTTGCTTTCTCCCGAATTCCGCGCGGCACCCAATCCATTTGTCGAATCCCATCTAGCATGGCTCCTTTTATACGCCATAATCCAAATGTTTCGAATTGATAGCCTTTGTTATAGTCGAATTTTCTGATTGCTTCAATTAGACCAATATAACCTAGCCCAACCAAGTCTTCTTTTGGAATAATCCTCTGTGGAATACTCATGCTTAATCGATTAGCCATTTGCTCGACCAAATAAGCATATTGTTTCACCAAATTTTCCTGTGATAAAAAATCGCCCTTCTCCTGATAAGTCCTCCATAAATAATCATGCGGAATATTTTTTTTGACTGCTGCTCTCAACGATTATCCCCCCTGGTTTTCCTTTGTCCATGTATGGATCGTCTGTGCGATTTTTTCAGGGTCTTGTGTTCCCAACTCATCATGCAATTTTGTTAACGAAATTGCTTGAAATGGTGCTTCTTTCATTGGCCCATCTTCATTTTGTACTATTTTTGGATTCTTCTGTGCAACCGTTTTTTTCTGGTCATGTTCTGAATCTTTTTTTGACGATATTTGCTGTATAAAAAAGCGGAAGAAAAAGCCGAAACCAAAGAAGAGAACAAAACCGATTCCAGCTCTAAACAAGGAATCTGGCCATGTATTGTTGACGATCGAAAAACTATAGGTAAGAAGGAACGCCGCTACTCCTAAGATTATGTTCATGCTCCATTTTCTGGCCATATGGTCATCCCCTTACGACGATTTGCCAAGTGATAAGATTTTTTCAAAAAAGCCATGTAGTCCTTTTGTTGAAACGGAAGAAGTCCGATTGACATCAGGTAAATAAGAATATGCGATTTCTTTGATACTTTTTGATGCGGAACATTTGGGATACGCAATTAAAAAAGGCATTTGCGATTTGACGGACTTATAAATATGTTCATCCTCCATCAGAAAACCAAGTGTTTTCAAAGGCATTTTGAGAAATTTACTAGATGCATTTTTCATCGCTCTTGATGTTTCAACCGCTTCTAGATAAGATCGGGCCCGGTTCACCACCAAAAAAAATGTTGGAGTTTGACTCGTATAGCGAAGAACCGTTTTCATTACAGCATAAGAATCGGCAATGGAAGTTGGCTCTGGTGTCGTAACCAAAATGGTTTCATCAGATGCTAAAATGAAATCAACAAGCTCCTTAGATATACCAGCACCGGTGTCCAGTAAAATGAAATCAGCATAGGTTTGCAGTTCTTGAAGCTGACTCAAAAAAAGTAAAACCTTTGTTTGATCTATTTTTGATAGATCTTCCATTTCCAGACCGCCTGCAATATATTCGATGCCAAAAGTACCTTGTTCGATGACGTCCCAAATCGATTTCCTTTGGTAAAGGACATCTGCCAAACTGTAACGCGGCCTGATGCCCATTAGTATATTAATATTGGCCGTGGATAAATCCAGATCCAAGATGACCACTTTTTTTCCGAACTCTTTTAAGGCTAATGCAAAATTAAGTGAAAAGTTGGATTTGCCGACCCCACCCTTTCCACTTGTGATGGTAATGATACGAGATAATGGTTTTTGTTCCTGCTGATCATGAAATCGATGCATATAGTCTCTTAGCGTTTGAGCTTGATCCATTTTCGATTTCCTCTCCTATTAAGTATCTCGCTAGATGAGCTGCATCGATTGTTGTAATATCTTCAGGAACACTTTGTCCATTTGTGATATACGCTAATTGGTATGGATAGTGAAAAGCAATATTAAGAATGGAGCCGTAACTGCTAGTTTCGTCATATTTCGTTAAGATTAGTTTCTGTATTGAGCTTTCCAAAAACTTATCTAACAAAATTTTCATATCTTCAAATTTTGTGGTCATGCTTAAAACCAAATAATTATCACTCTTAAGTGATTGATTCAAAAATTCATTTATCGAATTCCGGTACTCAATCTCTTTATAATTACGTCCTGTCGTATCCATATAGATAAGGTCATAATGTTCTAGTTTTTTAAGGACGACCTTTAATTCTTCAGCAGATCGGACCACTTCGATCGGAACATTCAAAATTCCAGCATACGTCTTTAGTTGCTCCACAGCAGCAACCCGATAGACGTCTGAAGTGATCATGGCCACTCTACGTTTTTGTTTTAACACCTGTTCGGTGGCGAGCTTAGCGATCGTGGTGGTTTTTCCAACACCAGTTGGCCCAATTACATTAATCATCCGGGTCTCTTCATCGATGGTGTTCGATGTTAAAACCCTCTTATCGAGAATCTCTTGAACAATACAGATCATTTCGTTTTTAATGATGTCATCATCCAAGCCAGTCATAGTTTCATATTTTTTAATCAGTCTATGTAAAATAAATTCAACAACTTCCTCATTTACCCCCTGTTTTCGCAAATGGTCCATCCGTTTGACCAATTCAGGAGGCAAAGCATTGCTTTGTTTATCGTTCATCATGAAGGACATCATCATTTTTCGTAAATGCTGAAGCTCATCAAGTACTGGACTTTCTTTTTCTACTTGATTAATGGGTGAAGAAAAAGATTCTTGCTTTACAGGTGAAGAAACAATTTCTTCCTTTTCAGCTGTTTGTTGAGAGTAAAACTGATATAAATTTTTTGGTTTTTTATAGAGGACAGATGAATCACTTTCCCCCTCATCAAAAGGGGGGACCTGATTGTTCTGATTCTGAATATATTTTTCGCTCTTCTCTTTTAGTTCTAACGCAAATTTAGGTTCCTTTCGAGTACCTTCCTTTTCCACCGAATAGGCTGTTACCTCATATTTTTGTTTCGCAAATAAGCCGAACATTCCGCCTATTTTAACCATCCTCGTATTCACGATGATGGCATTATCACCTAATTGTTCCCGTACCATTTTTAATGCTTGTGGCATAGAATCCGCGATAATTTTTTTCGTTATCATATGTTAACAACTCCTATACTTTGGATCTCAATAGTAGGCTCGAGCTCAGTGTATGCCAGAACAGGCACTGTCGGCAAGATTTTATCAACAAACTGTTTTAAATACATTCGAATGTTAGGTGAGGTTAAGAAAATCGGCTGCCCGCCTGCATTCATGACGTGTTCAATCTGCTCCTGTAATGTTTCAGTAATCTTTCTTGATATGTTCGGATCCATAGAAAGGTAATATCCGCCTGCCTCCGTTTGTTGGATTGAATCGGAAATACCTTTTTCTAATTTAGCCCCTGCCGTCAACACATGGATGACTCCATTCTCTGCATATTGCTCCGTTATTTGTCGGGTTAACGATTGGCGAACGTATTCCGTTAACACTTTCGGATCTTTCGTATAGGCAGCGAAATCGGCAAGTGTTTCAAATATCATAGCAAGATCGCGTATCGATATTTGTTCACGCAGCAGATTCTGTAATACTTTTTGAATATCTCCATTCGATAATAATCCCGGGACAAGTTCCTCGACCAGATTCGGATGAGTTGTTTTCAAGTTTTCGATTAATTCTTTTGTCTCTTCTCTCCGCAATAACTGGTGCGCATACCGTTTTAATACCTCTGTTAAATGCGTGGCAATCACCGATGGCGGGTCGACAATCATATAGCCCAAGAGCTCAGCCTTTTGTTTCTCATCCACATTTACCCAAACTGCTGGCAATCCAAAAGCAGGCTCAACGACCTGAATACCCTCTATTGAACTATCTTCTGGTCCTTGATTCATGGCAAGAAAATGATCAAGATATACTTCCCCGGAAGCAATCCGACTTCCACGGAATTTTAATACATATTGGTTGGGTGGCAACTGTAAATTGTCACGAATCCTGATCGTTGGTAATATCAATCCTAATTCAATCGCAAATTGCCTGCGGATCATGACAATCCGATCGAGTATATCTCCACCCTGATTTTTATCAGCAAGTGGAATCAATCCGTACCCAATCTCTAGCTCCAACGTATCAAGCTGAAGAAGATTGAGCACTTTTTCCGGACTGCCGATATCTTCTTCTTTTCCTTCCATTTCTACCTGTTCAATACGTGTCTCTTCTTTTTTCATAGCGCTTTGCATCGTATAGGCACCAATGGACAAGGCTGCTGCAACAGGAACCGTGATAAAAAGTCCAATCGGTGTAAAGATCCCTAGTAACAAAATCGTTCCTGCTACAATATACAGAAGCTTCGGGTAATTAAAAATTTGTTTCATGATATCGGAACCTAAATTACCGTCCGATGCTGCACGTGTTACGGTTATACCTGTCGCTGTGGAAATGAGCAAGGCAGGAACCTGGCTTACTAATCCATCACCGACAGATAACAATGTAAATGTGCTAGCTGCTTCTGCAAAACCCATTTTATGGATCCCTATCCCAATAGCGAAACCGCCGATGACATTGATAATAAGGATAATAATCCCTGCAATGGCATCTCCTTTAACAAACTTACTTGCACCATCCATGGCGCCGTAAAAATCAGCTTCCTGTTCGATTTTCTTACGTCGTAGCCGCGCATCTTGCTCGCTAATTAACCCGGCATTCATATCTGCATCAATACTCATTTGCTTACCAGGCATCGCATCCAACGTAAACCGGGCTGCCACTTCTGCTACCCTTTCCGATCCCTTTGTTATCACGATAAATTGAATGACAACAAGGATTAAGAAGACGACAAAACCAACAACAGGATTTCCTCCAATAACAAAGGATCCAAATGTATCAATGACTTTACCGCCGTCTGCATTTGATAGAATCGAGCGAGTAGTCGATACATTAAGGGCTAAACGGAATAATGTTGTGAGCAGCAACGCAGTTGGAAAAATAGAAAATTCCAACGGCTCTTTCGTATTCATGGCTACTAACAAAATCATCAGTGACACGCTAATATTACAGATTAAGAGAAAATCCAATATGAATGTGGGCATTGGAATGATCATCATCGCGACAATCAATATGACAACAAACAATACGGAAACATCTTTTGCCTTCATGCCATCCTCCCCTTAAAACGGCCTTCTTGATAATAAACATAAGCTAAAATTTCTGCTACTGCATTGAACAACTCTTCAGGAATGGTATCCCCGATTTCTACTGAGGCAAATAAGGCCCTGGCCAATGGCTTATTTTCTACAGTCATAATTTTATTTTCGGCTGCGATTTCTTTTATTTTTAAAGCAATATGATCTTTTCCTTTTGCAATCACTTCGGGAGCATCCATTGATTCTACATCATAACGAATGGCCACAGCAAAATGTGTCGGGTTCGTTATGACAACGTCCGCTTTTGGCAGCTCCTGCATCATTCGACTCATCGATAACTTCCTTTGTTGAGCTCTTCTCTTTCCTTTTACCACCGGGTCTCCTTCCATCTTTTTGTATTCCTCTTTAATTTCCTGTTTGGACATCCGGAGTTTTTTTTCAAATTCAAATCGCTGATAAAAAAAATCAGCTGCCGCAAGGACGACTAAACAACCAGCCACTGTCAGCCCTAGTTGAAGGATCAAAGAACCTATCAATCTCGCAGCATCATAAATGCTTTTTTGCCCAATGGAGAAAAGTTCCGTTTTCTGGTTCCAAATCACCGCAAAAGCAATGCCAGACGTAATCGTAATTTTCAATAAAGCCTTTACTAACTCTACCAACGATCGGATGGAGAAAATATTTTTGGCTCCTTGAATCGGATTAAGTTTTCCAAAATTCATTTTTAACAAACCAATATTAAAATTAAAGCCGACCTGCAAAAAGTTTGCGAAAAGCCCCACCACCAAAACGATGGCAAAAAAGGGACCTAGCAATTTCGCAGCCTCCCATAATATCTGTTTAAACATTAACTGGAGGCTATGGTAGGAAATATCCCAAAGCATATATTCCTGAAAACAGCGGCGATAGATTTCCATGCAGCCTTCAACAATGCTCTTTCCAGCGATCATGAAGAAAGCGAAGCAAAGCAGCAATGTCAAAGAAGATGAAACTTCGGCGCTCTTGGCAACCTGCCCTTTTTTTCTTGCTTCCCGCCGTTTATGGGGGGTGGCTTTTTCTGTTTTTTCTCCAGACATGCTTACGCCCCCATTATTTTCAAAATTGATGACATCGAATCAAACATAGTTTCGAATAGAACTTTCAACAAGTAAAAGAAACTAGGCAATACCAAAATATAAATCAAGAAATTAATCAAAATTTTGAGAGGTGGTGCCACAACAAAAATATTAATCTGTGGTACAGTCCGGGCAACAACCCCTAACGCAACGTCAACAATAAACAATGTTCCGATAATAGGAGCTGACATCATAAAACCAATCATAAACATTTGCTCAACACATTTCAGTATATAGGTCGACAACCGGCCGTCCATCAAGGCAGGTACCGCTGCCTGAAGTGAGATCCAATCAAAACTGGCTAAGATCCCCTGGATTAAAAGATGATGTGCATTCGTAGAAAATAAGAATAAGAGCGCTAAAATATTTTGAAATTGACCGGTTAGCTGTGTATTTGTCCCGAAGGTTGGATCAAATAGATTGGCCATGGAAAATCCAATTTGCATGTCCATCAGCGATCCTGCTATTTGGACTGAATAGAGCAGGATGGTACCAACCATTCCCAACACAATTCCAACCAAAAACTCCTTCAGTATTAACAAGACCAATTCTCCCATTGATACAGATTGGATAGGATCCTTTATAACGCCGACACATAAAATGCTAAGTACCACACTAAAACCTATTTTGAAAGTGTTTGGTATTTGGCGGCCAGAAAATAACGGCGCAGTTAACATAAATGTAGTGATCCGCACCAAGACAAGTAAAAAGGTCCACCAGGAAAAATGATCAAAAATAGGCATACTCATCATTTACCCCACAAATTTCGAAAGATTTCCCCACAAACTTTGGGTAAAATCAACCACATGCTGAAGCATCCAT
The DNA here is from genome assembly GCF_001048695.1 of Neobacillus massiliamazoniensis. GTDB lineage: Bacteria > Bacillota > Bacilli > Bacillales > Cytobacillaceae > Neobacillus > Neobacillus massiliamazoniensis. Next base: position 808,038 of record NZ_CVRB01000001.1, read on the forward strand.
CCACCGAAAAATAAAAGAGTTAATAATACGGCCACAATTTTGGGGACAAATGCTAGCGTCTGTTCTTGGATTTGGGTTGTAGCTTGAAAAATACTAATCAATAAACCTACCAATAAAGCCACACCACACACTGGTGCAATTACAATGAGAATCGTGTACATAGAATTTTGGGCAAGTCGTAAAACCAGTTCAGTAGACATTATGTAACCTTCCTTCTTAAAAACTCATCAGCAATGATTTCACAATTAAATCCCAACCATCGACTAAAATAAATAATAGAATCTTAAACGGCAGCGAAATCATCACTGGCGGAAGCATCATCATTCCCATCGACATCAACACACTTGATACAATCATATCGATGACCAAGAAAGGAATAAAAATCATAAATCCCATTTGAAAAGCGGTCTTTAATTCACTTATGGCATAAGCCGGAACTAAGGCTCGTAATGGTATGTCCTTTACCTGATCAGGCTTTTTTATTCCAGCGTAATCCATAAACAGCGCCAAATCTTTTTCACGCGTCTGTTTTGCCATAAATTCTTTCAATTCCGAGCTTGCGGTTGTGTATGCCTGTTGCTGAGACATGTTTCCTGCCATAAAGGGTTGAAAGGCATCTTGATTTATTTTGGAAAACGTTGGTCCCATAACAAAAAAAGTTAAAAATAGCGACAAACCAATGATGACTTGATTTGGCGGAATTTGCTGGGTTCCGAGAGCGCTGCGAACAAACCCTAACACGACAATGATGCGAGTAAAGCAAGTCATTAAAACAAGAATGGCAGGTGCTATCGACAGCACGGTTATCAATATAATAATTCGCACCGTATTCGAAACATTTTGAGGATCATTTGACCCCAAATCAATACCAGGCAACAATGTATCAGTAGTCCCTGCCGCATGGGCAATCGAAAAGATCCCTAATGTAAACAGAGGAACGAGAAAAGCCAATTTGCGAAACATACTTCCTATTCCTCCTCATTTTTGTGACGCATTTTTTGCATTTGTTTTTGTAAAACAGAACTCCATATTTTCCCAGTATCCTTAAGATCCCACTTGGGGGAAAATCCTTCAGGCTGATTTTCAAAGCTCTCGAGTAAATGTTGATATTCTTCCCCTTGGTTAATCGTGCGGATCAAGGAAACAGTCTCGCCAACCCCCAAGATATAAATGGTTTGTCCAATGAGTAAGACTTGCAAAGAACGGTTATTCCCTAGCATATAACTTCCTAAAGAGATAAACGATCCATTCGATTGTAAGAGACGGTTTCGTTTCGATAAAAAACGTAACAATAAAATCAATAACACGATAATTAAAATAAATGAGAAAATAAATTTCATCAATAAGGGAAAAAGAGAGGATGAGGCGCTATCCACTCCTTTTGTCGATGGCGGGGACGGCGTTTTGTCCGCACCATTGTGGATAGCGTCATAAACGGAATGGTCGCTCGCTGAAGAAAAGCCCGCGGCAAGAGTAGTGGGCTGAAAAGAAAATATATATAACAATAAAACGAAAAAGAATATGAAACGTTTCATGATGTTCTCCTTCCTTGGAGTTATTTCTGCTTGTTTAAATTGGCGGTGATTTGAGCGGCCAGATTGGGATTTTTATTCTCAATTTCGGCTAAAATTTGTGAACGACTGCTTGTCGTGGTATTCCTCAAAAGGTCCATCGCAACTTGCGAATTTGTCCCCATCATAGATTGAATAATACCTGCAGATTGGGCGGCTGGCATCCCTGAAAGAGTATCTGCCATAGTTTGCGTTGGATTCTCCTGCTGCAGTGCCAAGTCATGAACTTGTTGTTTAAGCATTGCTTGATCCGTTGCCGTAAGTGTTGGGATTTCATTTAACAAAAGGGTAATTTGCGCTGCTTTCTTGGCATCCCTCATACTTGATAAAATACTGCTTTGCTGATTGGCATTCAGCTGTGAAAGCGTTAATGAAGCATCCTCAAGCGACATCGTCTGGATCATGGCAGACGCTTTTGAAGGCGGCATTGTGGCATAAAGCCCCGCAACTTGCTTCATTTGATCCTGTGTTTGGTTCGTTTGTTTTGTATCAAGTTGCTTTTGCAATTCTTGATTATTCAGTTTTACCTGAACCAACTCTTTTTGAGTGTCGCTTAGCTGTTTGTTAACATCAGACAATTTTCGATCCGATGCTGATAAGTCGGACTGACTTTTTTCATACTTCTGTTGCAAATTGCCTGAGTCATTTGTATTTACTGCCTCAGAAGCAGCTGGGGCAGGGATCATATGGTTAATGATTGGGATTTTCCTTCCCAAATCTTGAAAGGTCTTTCCAATCGGAACACCCATGATATTCATGATTAACAAGACCAAAATAACTGTCATGATGCTAGGAATTCCGTAAAGTAAAATCGTTCCTAGCTTCCCACGATGTTTCTCTTCCATTTGATTTCTCCTCATATTCTTCTGGAATAGCGTAAGACAGCCATTTCATCGAGCATAGCCTGTTCCTGCCGTTCCATCTGCTTTAAAAAAACTTGTTTTGATTTCGCCTTCCATTGGTTCCACATTTTTGCTTCTTGCGTTTTTTCTATGAGCACTTGGTGTTTTTGTTCCACTTCATGTTGAATTCGCTGGGATTGATGTTTCAATTGTTCCATTTTCAGATTTACATGTTCAATTTCCTTCTGGACCTCTATAAGCTCCCAAACGGTTTTTCGATTCACATGATTATATAAGTCAAATGCTTTATCTTTTTCTGATTCTAGCCCATCCATTTGGTCCTCGAGTTCTAACTGACGAAGCTTCATTGTTCCATATTCCTGCTCGGCTATTTCCTTCTCTTTTTCTTTGACATCAAGAACTTTTTGAAAAGAAAAATCAAATTTCATCGAATCATCGCTCCAAATTGTGAAATTAAGAAAGATTTTGCATCTTCTAGCTTAGAAGCTTCAAAAATACCTTGTCGTAAAAATTGATCCATTTGTGGTTTTAACCGAATAGCTAAATCAATATCCCGATTCGAGCCTTTTTTGTACGCACCAATATTGATTAAGTCTTCAGCCTCATTATAAGAAGCCAACAATTTTTTAAAGGTGTGAACGGAACTCAAATGTTCATCCGAAGTAATCTCGGTCATTACCCGGCTGGCACTATTTAAAACATCAATGGCTGGAAAAATTCCCTTCCCTGCAATGGATCTGTTTAAAACAATATGTCCATCTAAGATTCCTCTTACCGCGTCTGCTATTGGTTCGTTCATATCGTCGCCATCCACAAGTACCGTGTAAATAGCCGAAATCGAGCCCTTTGGCCCTGTTCCTGCACGCTCTAATAACTGTGGAAGCATCGCAAAAACGGAGGGAGTATAGCCTTTCGTCGTAGGGGGCTCACCAATTGCTAAGCCAATCTCTCTTTGTGCCATCGCAAAACGAGTCACAGAGTCCATGACAAGTAATACGTTTTTACCTTGATTGCGAAAATACTCTGCAATAGAAGTAGCTGTCAGGGCCCCTTTTATGCGAATAAGAGCCGGCTGATCCGATGTCGCTACAATAACAACAGATTTTTTCAGTCCTTCTTCTCCTAAATTTTGCTCTAAAAAATCGTTCACTTCACGACCACGCTCACCAATCAAGGCAATGACATTAACATCAGCAGTCGTGTTTCGGGAGATCATTCCGAGCAGCGTGCTTTTTCCGACCCCACTTCCCGCAAAAATCCCGATCCTTTGTCCTTTTCCCATCGTCAGTAAGCCATCAATTGTGCGAACCCCAACTCTCAAGGGAGAAAGAATCCTTGGTCTACTGAGTGGGTTCGGTGGTTTAGAGTACGTGGGTACTTCCTCTAAACCAAGTGGAAGTGGCATTCCATCAATGGGTTGGCCCAGGCCATCAAGAACCCTACCGAGCAATTGACTGCCTGCCTTAACCGTTATGGGTTTACCGCTTGCGACCACATCACAGCCGGGACCGATCGATTGAACCTCCCCAAGAGGCATGAGCAGCACTTTGTTTTCTTTGATCCCCACAACCTCAGCCTGAATGGGAGTTTGCGACTGAGCGGGGTAGATGGAACATAGTTCACCTATTCTAACATCGGGGCCTTGAGATTCAATCGTAAGCCCGATGATTTGCGTGATTTTCCCGTTCACTCTTACTGGATCGATACTGCGAATCAGTTTTACATAGTTTTCAGTTGACAGGAACACTTTCAACCTCCCCCCCCGCCTCTAGGATTACCTTTTTGATCTCTTCGATTTGGGTATCAATACTAGCATCTACGCTTCCATATGCGGTGCGAATAATACAACCTTTTGGGGTAACGGAATGATCCGGAATGATTTTGATTTCGGTTTCACCATTCACAACGGCCACAAGATGGGCGCGCTGTGAATGAATAAAATCAAAATCATCAGGATGAACGCAAACAGTGATAAACTCTTTTTCTTTAAAACGAAGGATGTTCTGCTTGATTAACTCGACAAACTTACCAGGATAACACGCTAATTCTTGTTTTAAAATTTGGGAAGCGATGGCAAAACTTAACTCTAGTAAAAATGGCTCTGCTTCGCTTATAATGACTTCCTTTTGTTCATAAGCTTGATGTAACAAGTGTTGAACCTGTTCTAATTTCCCTTGATATTCTTGCTGAATTTGGCTAACAGCTTCTTGCTTCCCGTTCGCAAATCCTTCGGTAAACCCTTCCTGTTTTGCCTCAAGTGCCATAGTCTCTAGCTTTTTCTTGTTTTCATCCCAAATCTGGTTGATTTGATCTTGGGCAGCTGCTTCTATTAAACAGGCATTTTTCTCAGCCTTGTCGATAATGGCTTGTGCTTGAACTTGAGCCTCGTAAAGTACTTGTCGAATTTCAGGAATATCAACTTCCCTATGAACAGCTTCAGATTTCCTTTCATCTTCATTTGAGTGAAATGAAATTGGAGGCTGAGTAATAACCTTTACTTCATCAACTAAAGAGAGATTTGACGACTTAAAAACTTTAGAATAAGATATCATCATTTACACCTCGAGCAATGACAATCTCTCCAGAATCCTCTAAGCGGCGAATAATCGATACAATTCTTCCTTGTGCTTCTTCGACATCTTTAACTCTGACGGGTCCAAGATACTTCAATTCTTCTTCGAACTCTTCAACCATACGCTGTGACATGTTCTCATAAATGACTTTCTTGACTTCATCGCTAGAAGCTTTTAAGGACAGTAGTAAGTCTTGATTTTCCACTTCCTGAATAACACGCTGAATAGCTCGACGATCAAGACTAATGATATCCTCAAAAGTAAACATCCGTTTTTTGATTTCCTCTACCAAGTCATTATCTTTACTTGCTAAGTGTTCAAGGATTGATTTTTCAGTGCCACGGTCAACACCATTTAGGATGCTTACAATCGATTCTATTCCACCAACCACACTATAATCCTGACGAATGGTTGCCGTTAACTTTCTTTCTAAAATACTTTCCACTTCATTAATGACATCTGGTGACGTTTGTTCCAACAAGGCAATTCGTCTCGCTACATCGGATTGAAGGTCACCAGGTAATGATGAAAGAATCATAGACGATTGTTGCGGATCTAAATGGGCTAATACCAACGCAATCGTTTGAGGGTGTTCATTTTGCAGAAAGTGATAGATTTCCATTGCATCAATTCGACGTGCAAAATCAAATGGTTTAACCTGTAGATGTGCCGTTAAACGTTGAATAATTAATTTAGCACGGTCCCTGCCTAGAGCGGATTCTAATACATCCTGAGCAAAACTGATCCCACCCATTGCCAGATAGTCTTGAGCAATACACATTTCATGAAATTCCTTCAATACTTCTTCTTTTTCAACTGGATTTACTTTATTTATATTGGCAATAGCAAGTGTCAGCACATCAATTTCCTCAGTTGGTAAATGATTGAAAACCTTGGCAGACACCTCTTTCCCCATCGAAATAAGCAAAATCGCTGCTTTTTGTCTCCCATTCAACTTTAATGCTGATGCCATAGAAATTACACCTCCTCATCATGAAGCCATGTCCTAATAATTTTCGAGAAGTCTTCCGGTCTTTGTTCAACCAATTTTTTTAATTGGCTTTCTACACTCATATCCTGCTCTTCAAAATACTCTGTTACTTCAGCAGGATGTGGAATAGAGTCTGCCTGTTCCACCTCTAGTTGATTTTGTTTCTTTCTTCGAACAAGCCACCATATCAATCCACCTATCAGTAAAGCACCTGCTGCTACTCCTAAACCAATATAGAGCCCATTATTCGAAGATTGGTTTTTAAAAGCGGTATTATTCGCAAATTGATGCGGAAAGATCGTAATGCGGTCATCTATCTCTTTTTGAGATAAATTCGGATGACCGAGTGCGGTCTGTACTGTATTCGAAACAATGTTTCGAACATTATCTTCCGTTGCTTTTGATAGCTTATTAGAAGAAGAGTCTGGTTCCACACCAACATTAATGGTTATGTCATCTATTTGATATGGGCTTTTGATGATTTCGTTATTAATTCGATTTACCTCATAATTCACCTTGTCTTGCGTTTGTTCGTAATGACCATTACCACCTGAGGTACTTCCTGGATATCCAGGAACATCGGTAGCACCGGTTCCAGTAACTCCACCGGCACTGGCCCCATTTCCATCGTATGTAGTAGCGCTTTTATCCGAGCTTATAACGATTCCGTTATTATTTTTATCCGTTGGCTTTACTAATTTTTCTTCTGTCTTGACTTTATCAAAATTCATTTTTACTAGAGTTTGCACATATACTTTATCAGTACCAAGGACCGTTCCTAGTAAACTTTGAATACTTTGCTGAATATCTTGTTGGATGTTCTGTTGGATTTTTCGCTGTTGGTCATATTGACTAAGAGATTGATCCCCATCACTTGAATCTTGTAGTGCCAATGTCTCACTATACTGGTTCATGATCGTGATGTTTTCCATCGGTAGATTCGGTACACTTTTTGATACTAAAGTGTATAGCGCACGAATTTGCTGTGAATTTAATTGTGTTCCTGGCGCAACTTGTACCATCACAGAAGCGGTAGCTTTTTGTTGCTGATCCTGCTTAATAAAGACGGAATTTTGAGGCAATGTTAAAATCACTTCTGCGTTTTTTATTCCATCTACATGTTTAAGCACATTAGCCACTTGATTTTGCATGGCTTCACGTTCAAGTACGTCATATTGACGATCTGTTGCCCCAAAAGAAAGATTTTGGCTAAATACGTCATAATTAATCGTGTTGTCTTTTGGATAACCCTTAGAAGCAAGACTAACCACTAAATTAGCTGCATCCTTTTTAGGTACAAGCAACATCGTTCCATTATCGGATATCTTATAATTTTTATTCCCTTCTTTATCCAGTTCAGCTTTTATGTCGCCTACTTCCCGCTGAGATAATTGCCCGGTATACAAAGGCACATATTGCGGTCGAGACGACATAAAAACGAAGATAGAAAGGGCAGCAACAAGGAATACAAACGTCCCTATTATAAGCCATTTTTGTTTCGAGCTGCGCTCAATCCAGTATTTACTGAAGAGTTCTTTTGTTTGTTTGAGTTGATCTGTCCATGATCGTTTCATTTCTCACCTTGTCCAGCTTTCTATCATTATCTATATTTGCATTCGCATGATATCTTGGTATGCTTCAACAGCCTTATCTCTCACCGTGACGGTAAGTTCCAATGCCAGTTTCGCCTTCTGTGAAGCAATCACCGCATCATGTACGTTGTCAATTTGGCCGGTCGCAACTTTGGTTGAAAGGTCGTCAGCCTGTTTAACGGTTGAGTCTACATTATCTAAGTATCCTTGGAGCATATTTGAAAACGAGGTGTTTGTTTGATTCGATTCTACTTTTTGAAATGGATTTTGATTTATTTTGATTGAACCAACGTTTGAAACGTTCATCTATGTTCCTCCTAACGACTAAGATCTAATGCTTTTAACATCATTGATTTTCCAGTATTAAAGGACGTAACATTTGCTTCATATGCTCTTGAGGCCGAGAGCAAGTCAACCATTTCCTTTGATGTGTCTACATTTGGCATCGCCACATACCCATTACTATCTGCATCAGGATTACTTGGATCGTAAACCATATTATACGGTGTTGGATCATCTACAATTCCAGTCACCCTTACCCCTTGCAGCCCGGTTTGTGATGGTGATTGTTTTTGCATTTCTCCTTGTAATACTTGATCAAAAGAATTTCCCCTTGGTTCCATCGTAACCATTTTACGGCGATAAGGTTCCCATTTGCCATTAACCAATTGCGCCCTTGTTGTTTGAGCGTTCGCAATATTAGAGGAGACGACATCCATTCGCAGCCTTTGTGCGGTTAAGGCCGATGAACTAATATTTAATGAATCAAACATCTTCCTTAACTCCTTCCTGTAACCGCTACCGATAATTGTTGAAACTGACTATCAAGCTGCTGTGTCACCGAATAGTACCATAAAGCATTTTTTGATAAGTTCGTCATCTCTTTGTCAATATCAACGTTATTCCCGTTGTTTTGCATGACCGTATCAGTATTTTCAACGATTTGGGGTGTCGGAGCGAGAGTAGCGTCACCAATCACGATATGACGAGGGTCAGTTCGATTCCCCACAAAATTTGATTGATTGGATAAGTGCTGTTTCAATAAATCCTCAAACACGACTTGTTTTCCTTTAAATCCAGGAGTTTCTGCATTCGCAATATTATTGGATATAACCTGCTGGCGTAAACTGGAAGCATCTAATGCCGATTGTAGGATGCCGATATTATTCAAGATGATCCTCCCTTTCCGCTAATAAAAATTTTTATTATTTTTGATAAATATCAAAAAGTTTTGCAACCTTTTTCAATATACTATAAAAGAAGAGGAAAAATCTACAATTTTCGCGTCTGAAATACTGGGTGTAAAGTACTATTTTAAAGCAAAAAGTACACATTTCATGTTTGATTCATTAAACCTTAAACTGATCAAAATATTTTGTAACTCCGGTTACCCAATGATTGTTTAGACCAGTAGGATCATTATCAGCTCCAATAGGAGCATACTTCGCACCAATCTTCGCAATGCTCGATAAGCCTGCACCAAGATAGTTCTTGCTTAAATTACGCGCCATATCCATAATACTATCTTCAATTGATGGATAAGATTTTAAACCATTAATGCCCATCATACCGGCAATATTATTTTTTTCATTGGCTGCTCGGGATTTTCCATTTCCTGTTTCATGTTGGGCAACAGCAGCAAGCATAGCAGGATCGATATTAAATTGTTTTCCTGCACGAACAAAAACTTCCCCCATTCCTTTTAATTTTCCACCCAAAACTTTATTTATTTTTTCTGGGTCAATCGCCCTAAATCGTAACGGATCATCCGTGCTTAAGGGGTTATTTTGCTTATCGGTAGAAGAGTTCAACGCCATCCCTAAATTTGGTGAAAAAGAATTGGACGTTGGCTTAACAGCGGATTGCAAATCCTGTTCCATCAATAGTTGATTTAGAACCGCTGCAAAAAGATTTTCACCTGATGAAGCATTCTTCACGGTTTGCGATTGATCAGCTCTACTCAGCGTATTTATAAGCATTGACCTAGTAAACCAATCATCTCCAATTATCAACGAAATCTATCCCTTCAAAAATTTTGTTTTTTTGTAACAATTTTATCCAAATCAATCAAAAACACAATAACAAATATCACTATAAAGCATTAAAATAGGCGTGATTAAGCGAATAAAAACGTAATCACGTATATAATATTAACCTTTAAAATGCATAAATGGAAGATATTATCAAACGAAAAATTATGATATAGGTATTTCTAAAATACTGCTAACATCTCCCCAAAATTCTTCGGGAAGCCTGGATATATGTACTAATTGTCCACTTTTAATAGTTGCCTCAACTAAAATAATCGTATTTGAATCCAGTTCTTGCTTCAATGCAAGAATTTGCCTTTCCATGAAAACTACATTTTTTAGCATGATAAACGTTTTGTTAATGGGACTACCAACCGTTAATTTAATGGGATTCTTATAAAATGGTTTTCTTTTTTTCATTTCCATAAAATTATAAATTTTGCAATTCATACTTTGATCTCTCAATGGGCGTTGTGGCATCATCAATATCTTCCTTTTCACAAACTTAAGATGCTAATACCTACATGATTTTTTCCGAATCAACATAATCATAACAGAGAAAAAGAATAAAAAATGTTACAAAACTCCAAAATGTTACAAAACGTTACAAAACTTTACAAGAATATTGTAAATGATAATCTATTTAATTTAACCGAAAAAATTTTCTGCGGATTCACGAAGATAAAATTCTTTCAAATCCAAAAAAAATGCGCGACTACGCAATATTTTAGGCGTAGTCGCGCATTTTTCATTTTTTTGAATCAACAAAAGCTCCATTTGTTTGTTTAAAATATGGCTGGTATTTTTGTGTTACGAGGTGAATCTTTTTGATTTGATTCAGATTGTTTTGCGCTTTTAAGATATTATCATTCAATATTGGAGCCATCAAATGATCGAGATCAATCATGTCTTTCAACAATCGTTTTGCAAAAGTTGAATATTCGAAATGCTGTTGCTCTTCCTTTATGGAATCCACCTGTATCATCAGGACATTCCGATCATTTAACAATTTTTCGAATATCTCATATTTTTCTTCTTGTAAAGCATCTTTCATCTTTACTGTGATTTCGTATATTTGTCTAATCAATTTATCTATCATGATCCTAGACCCTAATCTTTACTTTTTATTTAATTTCATGGCAGTTGACCATGTTTCAGATAACTCTACGGCGAATCCTTCCACTTCTTCTAATTGCTCAATATTTTTTTTCAGATTTGCTTCAATTAAACGTCTGTTCATGTAATCGTACATGGGAAGCAAAGAATCTGAAACTGCGTATTCTTTGTTCAATGTAACCATTAATTCATTTAAAATATCCTGGGCTCTTAGAATATAACGATGACATTCTTCCATATTATTATTTTGAAGTGCCATCTTTGATAATCGGATGAACTTGACCATACCTTGGTATAGCTTTAACGTCAATTCTTCGGGACTTGAAGTTGCAATTGCTTGTTTTTGATAGGTTTGATATGGATTTCTCAAAACCATAAACCGACTCCCCCTCTAAATCCTATATTGTTATTATTTTCGGATAAACGCAGAGAAAGTTAAGTCATTTATGAAAAATATTTATAGGTACAATTAACTACCTACCTGCAGAACGATTCCGGACCTATCAATAATATAATTAAGTCTTTGATTATATGCTTTAAGATGTTGAATTTTTGCTGCATCTCCTAACTGATTAAAGGCATTAATTTCTTTTGCAAGCTTAGCAACCTCTACTTGCAATTCATCATTGCGCTTTCTCTCAGTCATTAATTGCTGTTCTTTATTCATTAATTTTTCACGAAGTGCTTCTTTTTCAAGATTGATTTCCGATTTCTTACTCTCCATTTGTTGAAGGGCCGCTTGATTTTGAACAGCTAAACTAGTTAGTTGATACAAATTTCTAAAAAGGTCGGTGACATTCAACCCTTGAAGTTGTTGAACATTGCTAATTAACCCCGACAAAATATCAAGTAAGTCCCCATCCTGAGTAGCTTTTTCTTGCGTGACTTGCGGGACTTTCGGCACTTGTAAAGGATCGTGTATTACTGAAGTCGCAATCACCGGTACTTCCTTCTCTTCAATACTAGTAATTAAAAGAGAGTTTTTTTGTTCAGTATTTTCTTTTTTCTCTCCTTGCTTTAAGAGGGAATAATATTTATAGTTAACCGACTGATAACCACGGTCTAATAATTGAGCACATTCTTCTAATATTTCAGTTATATTTAAAGCCCCTTCTTGTTGCCGTTCCTTAATATATTGATACAAAAATTCAATTTCACTTTTTGACCATTTGCGATTCGTTTTTTTGGATGGATCATTGGATTGGTTGTGTTGAAGTTTTAACATCATAAAAAAATTAAAATAAAAAACCAATGTTCCACTGCTTAAATTGTTTTTAGCTTCCAGGTCTCGAATAAACCCCTCTTCTGACTGTCCAAGTGTTTGATTCGTGATGACCTCTTTCATCTCGAATAGTGCTGTTTTAAAACTCACAAGAATTCCTCCTTATATAAGAGTGAAATGGATTGAATTCGTTTCCCATCCATTTTCGTCTATTTTCAAACAGATTAATGATGTCAAAATAATTTTGATTGCAAGTCAAAAAATAATTGGTTCAAATAAAGGATTCGTACTCAAGTAAATTTTTTTAGGGGTTATTTTAAAAAAATGATTTCTTTTTAAGATGTTGCATACAAGTATATTATATATTCTTTGTAATTTTTTGTAAACTATTATTTAAAAATTTTTGGAAATAAAATAGGCTTTTTTCCTTATTTTTTTAGTAGAAAACCCCTCTTCTAATGACTTAAAGAGGGGTTTTACATTTTATTTCGATTTACGATAGGTCTAAAGTCATACTAACTTAATCGATTTTGTAGCTGCTTTTCAAAACAATATTGAGTGATTTTCATTTGATCGCGCTGGTTCATGACTGTAAATTCTATGGCAACATTTTTTCTATCTTCGATCGTACTTGAGTCTATTCTTTTGATTTCACCTTGTATGTTAATACGGTAAACTACTTTATTTTGTTGATTGGGAACAAACAAAGTCCCCGATATTTCATACCCCACCTGTAATTCAACACTCGATTGACATGAAAATAACATACCGCCTGCACTAATATTGATCGTGTAAAATTCGTGCTCTCTAAAGTGAAAACGTAAATTGGTAGGCATTCGGAAATTTTCTCTTCGTTGAACTCTAATAATTTCGTTTTCTTTCGGTTTTACAATCCGAAATAAGGGAATAATATCCTTTGTTTTTGCAATTATTTCAGTATGGAACATATATTGATTTTCGTCTGTTAAATAATGGACATTGATTTTTGTTCCCTCTAGTAACAGACCGACCATCCTTCTATCCAATGGAACACCGATTAAAATCTCATTTTCTCTAATTTCCGCTACAATCGACTTACATGATTGGTCGCTATTAGTTAACTCAATCATAATATTCTGATTCACTTTGGGATACATAGACAATTCCTACTTTCGTATTAGGGATAAAGAGCTATTGAGAATCAAGTAAAAAAACTGCACGTTTTACGATGCAGTTCTTAAGGTGTCACCATATTGCACTTGCCAACAATTAATATTGAGTACGCTTCAAAGAGTTTTCTCGTTTATTATGAAAGAAAACACTGCCTATGTACTAATTTAATAGAATTACCGTAAGAAATCAACTAAACTTGGTTGAATAATTCTTGCTCCTACCGATAATGCCGAACGGTACACATTTTGTTGTTCTGAGAATCTCGTGTACGCCTCAGGAATGTCGACATCTTCTTCATTTGCCAAGATATTAGTGGCAGATTGTTCCAAACCGTCTAATCTTGAACTGCTTAAATCCATTCGGTTCATCCGAGCTCCCAATTCCGAACGGTTTGTTAGGACATTATCAATCTGGGCATCGATGTTGTTCAATTGATTAGTAGGATTATTTCCAGATTGGATATCTGACATGACATTATCAAGCAATTTGAACATGCCACCATTATAGTTGAATATACTTACACCGGTAATATTGATCGGAACGGATGAACCCTTTCCAACCTGGTAATTGATAGATTGTCCATTTGTATTCGTAAATGGATTGTTTGGAGCTGTAACAGTAGCATCGTAAGGAGGTTGCTTATTATCTGTTCCGGCAAAGATATATTTTCCGGCTAGCTCGGTATTTGCCACTTGTCCAAGCTGATCTTTCAGTTGTGAAATTTCAGCTACAATCGCATTTTTTGAATTTTGGTCGTTTGAATTCGATGCTTGAACGGTCAGTTCGCGAACCCGTTGTATCACTTGGGTGACCTGATCCAAACCTTCATCTGTTGCCTGCAACCAGTTTGATCCATCCGACACATTTCGTTTATATTGATCAATCTCATTTAATGTGGTTTGATAGTACATCGATCTTACAGCTGTAACAGGATTATCAGATGGTCTGTTAATTTTTTTCCCTGTAGCTAATTGCTGTTGAGTTTTATCCATCGCGCGATAATTGGTTTGTAAATTGGATAATAAATTTGAAATCATCATGTTTTGCGTAACACGAACAGTCATATGATCACCTCTATTTATACAGTTTTTTTATTTTTCTTTAGCGGACTGCACCCATTCCATTAATAACTTTATCCAAAACTTGGTCCATTACCGTCACAACGCGGGCTGCAGCATTATAGGCTTGCTGAAAGCGAATCATATTGGTCATTTCTTCATCCAATGAAACTCCTGATACTGATTGACGGCGGCTATCCACCTGATTGACTAGTGTTTGTGTATTCCCCTGCATATTTTGCGCTTGCTGTGAATCAACGCCAAGCTGTCCAATAATATTTTGATAAAAATCTCCGAGCGTTGAAGTACTATTATTGATGCTAAAAACTTTATTTTTTAAATCCGAAATAGCTTGGGCATTCGTTCCGTCCCCAACAGAAGCAGTAGTTCCCGCAGCGATTTTGTTTAAGGATTGCATAATGTCTGGGTTCACTACCCAATCGCCGTTAGCATTTGTTGTGAAAAAATCCAATTTATCCGGCGAAGCGGTTGGGTTATTTTTTATGTTCGCAATATCGTCTAAATTATATCCGCTGGAATGAATGGCATTGACCTGTTTCGAAAACTCATCCTGCAACTGTTTAATATTGTCTAATAAATTCGGAACAATATGGTTGGCTGCTTCGATTCTGCCAAGCAACTCTCCTGATTGTAAACTTACAGGTTTTTGTCCAGGATCAATCGAAATTTGATCAGGCCCCCCACCATTAGAAGGATAGGTAACCGCATTAGCTGTTTTCCCTTGAATTAATGGCTGTCCACTTACAAATACATCCACCATACCATTTGTTGATGGCTTTGTATCGATATTAACCAATTTTGACAGTTGATCAAGTAATACATCGCGTTTGTCATACAAATCATTTGGCTGGTAGTTGTTTGGGGTAAGTCGGGATATTTGATCGTTAAGATCCGCAATTTGTTTTGTAAGGGAGTTGATATTATTCACATCAACCGAAATAACATTATTTGAATCAGCTTGTATTTGTTTTAAGGAATCCTTCGCAAATTGGAAAGATTCTGCGACTGCTACCCCTCTTTGCCGAACAACCGCACGAGCGGCAGCACTATCAGAGTTTTTGGCGAGTTCCTGCCAGCTTTGCCAAAATTGATCCATGGCATTGGCAATTCCCGTATCCGATGGTTCATTTAATATTTCTTCGATTTTTGTATAGGTGTCGGATTTTGCTGTATAATAGCCTAAATCTTTATTTCGTTCACGAAATTGAGTGTCCAAAAAACCTTCTCTAAGACGCACTAATTTATTTACTTCGACGCCTGTACCCATTTGTGCAGGAGATCTGTCATTACTCATTCCTGGATACGGTATTGCTGGAGTCGATACCATTTCCGCCCGTTGACGCGAATATCCATCTGTATTGGCATTGGCAATATTATGTCCCGTTGTATTTAGGGCAGCTTGTTGAGCAAAAAGGCCCCTTTTCCCTAATTCCAATCCCATAAATGTTGAACTCATGATCTTCCCTCCATATATTGAAACTACGCTTTTGCATCTAGAAACATGATCGATGAAGCCTTTGATTTCTGCCCGTATCCGATCTCAGGCTCCTTTGGCATAAGAATATTCAAGGAATACTGGATATAAGACAATGTCATCTGAATAAGCTCTTGATTGTTCTGATTCAACCTTGAGATTTCAGCTACACATTTTCTAAGTTGTCCTGTCAGCATAGTAAGATGAGACTTCTCTTCTGTGTCATCCAGTAATGGAATAAATTGTTCCATCGTGATTGATTGCAAGTGATACCCCTTCTCTGCCAATATCTCACGAATATGTTGTTCTCTTAATGTTTCAAGATCATGAATGAAATCCGTACATTTCATTTCTTGACCAATCACGTTCTGTAAAGCGGAAACATTTCCTTCAACAAGAATGGACTGCTTTTCTTTTGCTAATTGAAGTAATTGTTGATGAGAATCCAACATGGTTGATACAATTTGTTTGAGTTTTAGTAGAAGTTCCAAATTTTCTTCACCTCTGCATCGAATTACTACTTCCAAAAATCAATCATTTTTCCAGCTATTTTCTGGCTGTCGACATGATAAGTTCCGTTTGCGATTTGTTGTTTTAATTGCTCGATTTTGTTCTGACTTCCTAACTGGTCCGATTTCATCGCTTGCGAAATTTCCTGTCCTTTTGATGAAATACTGACTACATCCCCGCCAGTTGACTTATTTAAATTCGTTTTCTCTTTATTTCGATTGATTTGATTTTGATACGTATATAAACCATATTTCACATCATTGATTCGCATGACCGTTCCGAACTCCTTTTATCCCTTTTTAAATAGTATCGGTAAAACAAAAAAAGAGTTTAATATTTAAGCAAAATAAAAAGCAGGGGAAAGGATTGTTTTTTCATTTCCACTGCTTATGTCATTCTATTATACTTTGGTACTCAACGTTTTTAAAAGGAATTGGAGAATATTAAACCTTTTTATCCACTAGTACACCAAGATACTCCTTCATCGCTGCATAAATATCTAACAATTTCTTTGGTGGTATTTCTTTTACCACTTGATTTGTCGATTCATCGACAATGGCTACATAGTATTCCTTTAATTCGTTATGAAACTTGAAAACTAATTGGGTATTGGATGCTTTTAAAAAGTCATTCATACTTTGGATGACTTTTTCCGTTTTTTCTTTTGTCATTGATTGTTTGGACTGATCTTTCTGATCTGGCGTAATCTCTTTTATTTTCGGAATGCTTTCTACTTGATGTACTTGAATATCCTTCATAGGACTATTAGAAATAGATACTGGATCTAACATGCCTTGCCCTCCTTTACTTTGAAAACTATATGTTTCTTATCGGATGAGAACAGACAATGTTTAGAATATTCAACTTATCTTTCAAATTTCTAATAACTATTTCAATTTATACAAAAGGACCTCAGTATGTCAGGCTGTCGAAAAACTTTCGATAGCCTTTTATTTCATTCACTTTCTTTAACAATTAACCGCGTTAATTTATAATAATATCATTACTAAATAGGCTGTTCAATAGGTCTGTTGATTTGCGCTCCAGGCGCTTCGCTTTCCGCGGGCGTGCCGGGGAGCCTCCTCGGCGCTCTGGCGCCTGCGGGGTCTCCCCGGCCCCGTACTCCCGCAGGAGTCTTCGCGCCTTCCGCTCCAATCAACAGGTTAGCTTGCATTGACAATTAGTTAAAAAAATCGGGATTTTAGTTCACGATAAAATAAACAATTGCCGAGAAAAAACCCTTTCTCGACAATCTGTGGACCACAGTATGTATGACTGTGGTCCTTTTGTTTTTAAGATTCATTACTGCTTACTTTCCTCCAGAAAACTGCTGAGAAAGCCAAGCACTTTGAGAATTAAATTGCGACATAGCCGTTTCCATTGCGGAAAACTGTTTATAATATTGGTTTTCTTTTTGGGTTAATCTATCGTTTAGGGTCGTAATTGATGTCTGTATATCCCCTAGTAATTTCCCTATCGTACTTTGATCGTTCTGGGGATATCCAATCTTTCCGGCTTTATCGGTTAGATTCTGTACAGCTTGTTGGAAATCATCACTAAGGGAATTGATTAATCCATTTGTTCCATCAGAAGTAGTTCCCATTTGTGTGAATAATTTCTGAACACCATCTGGGTCCGCTTGAATAGCAGCCCTTAGTTTGGTTTCATCAACATAAAGTTTCCCTTGATCCTGATAGCTTTTTGAGCCAATTCCAATCGAAGCAAGAGAATTAAACTGACTTCCAGTTTTAATAATAGTTGTCATATGATTCCTCATGTTGTTGATTAAACCATTAAGAATACTGTCTCCATGCAATAGACCGCTTTTTGCTTTCGTTTCCCATTGCTGTATTTGTGTATCGGACATCGAAGTGCGTTGATCATCAGTTAGAGGCTGATAATCTTTATATACAGGTTCGCTAACAGCTGTATTTAATTTATCCAACATATCGTTATATTTACTAATAAAATCTTGAATGTTTTTCACTTCTGTGTCAATATTCTGTGATACATTCACACTTGTAGTGATGGGGTTTCCATTAGCATCTACCGTTGGACTTTTGAATGACCAATTAATTCCCATTATGGTCGCATTATTGGAAGAAAGATTTGTCATCTCAGTACCATTAAAGATGATGTCGGCGTTTTGCCCCTTTGCTACAAGATTCAATGAACCCGAATCAGAGGTTCCCAAATATTTATTTAAAAAATCTACACTTGTAGGATCCGCCGTATTTGCACTAAGGTCAATCTTAACATCTGCCCCAGTATTCTTAGTTTTTACGATAAATTGCTGCAAGTTAGCATCATAAATCGCTTGCAAACCTAAGCTATTTCCAGAGGCATCGCAAGCACTATTAATTTTGCTAACAACGTCTCCAATTTTGTCCGTCATTTTGATACCAATAGGAACCGCTGTTAGTCCTGCTGATGGATTTAATGGGTCATTATAAACGGTAATATTAATGGATGTATCGGCAGTAAGTTGCCTAGAACCTTGAGCAGTATCGCCAAGGGTCTTGGTAGGGTCGATGGCAATATTTTTTCCCGTAAAGCTTGCTGCTTGTGCCAATTGTTTCACCTGTATGTTATAGTTTCCGGCGATGGTACCACCTCCTACCGTACCAGTAACAGAATTGGGCTGACCAGAAGTTACATCAAAGGTATTAAAGTTTGAAGAAAACTTCATATTGAATAATGTAGTTGTCTTAAAGGAATATAAAGATGAATTCCATTGGCGATAGCTATCACTAAGCCAGAGCTCTTTTTGTTGTTTTTGTTTTAATTGGTTAAGTGGAATCTTCTCTGCATCCATTAATTTTTTGACAATAGAATCTGTATCTAAGCCGGAGGCTAGACCAGATAATCTTGTAAGTGATGACCCAGTAACTGGCATAACATTTCCTCCATTTTCTTTTTCAGACGTCCATCTCAAGTTGTCCTAATATTGGACAACTTGAAACTTGAATATAATTCAATTATTACTATTATCGGAAAAGTGGAGAAAAAGTTAAGTGAAAAATAGAAGTCTATTCAATCATTTCTCCTGACACCCGCTTCATCTTTAAATTAGACGATATAAACTACTTAATATTTTTAAATTAGTTTTTAATCAATATAGACATATACGCCATCGTGGTAAAACCGTTATCCTTCAGTAGGTTAAAGATACCTCGCAAAAACATACTGTTGTGCTCTATTGTTTTTGAAAAAGATTGAATCAGCAAAATCACTAGATCCTTGTTAAGTCCTTTGTGAAATCCTGCCATACCAATAAGGTGTAGTTTAATCATAGCGTAATGAACAACCAGCATAACATAGTCATCAAAGACTGATTGATATCCACTAAATGGGAATAAATTCTTAAATACATAGTTAACAAGGTAATTTTCTATAATATACTCATGTTCATTAATAAAGGGCTGATAATAATCATTGCAAGAAGCGGTGTAGTGTTCCATTACGTCCTCTATCTTGCCATCAGGCACATATTGAATCCCTTGTATCATTTCATTAAAGCAATCCATAAAGCGTTGGTTATTTATTCCTTGTCTGAAGCGTTCATCGGTCAATTCCTTTGTTAGCTTCATTTGTATATTATATTGAGTTGGAATATTTACTAAACCTTCTCGTAAAGAACCCTGTTTAATAACCTCGGTGTATAATGTGATTTGTTGTGGAATGTTCTCCACTTGATTGTTTTGGATGCACTCTTCGATCTTTTTATAGAACATCCCCAAAAGTATTAATCTTTCCCAAAGAGCATAAGAACGATTCTGTAAAACCTGAATGGTAAAAATACGAAGTTCCCAAAAATATTTTTCTATTTTCTCTGTATTCGATTTATTTTTAGTGTTGATTTTATTAGAAATGATAGAATCATTATGCACGATCTCTTCCACTTCATCAAATTCCATTCCGTTTGGATTCAGTAATGCTAACCGAGCAGCTTCAGGGCAGGACATTGTACATGATCTCTCCAGGATTCCACTCACTAGGTTTAGGGTTCTTGGGTATGTACTACACGTATGAGATAGGTATCCCTCTCCCAATTTCAATTGAATATTACAAAGTTTTTCTTCAGATAAAAAGGGACACCCGCCATTCTGCTCCATTTTGATTTTAGCAAAGTTGTTGGGATTTGAATTAGATCGGACCCGATTCACTTTTTTTGAAAAGAGAGGGGACAATTCAGCATCGTGTACCCGATTGTATTTCTTATAAGTAGCTTCATCAATGGTCACACGCCAGCCAAAACAGCAGCTATCTTCACAGTCTGGACCTATACAGGAGAAATTCCTCATATATTGCGGGACTAGCAAAATTCTTTTATTAATAGTTTGTATCTGTTTACTCATGATGAGTTCGCCTACTTTCGACAAATGTTGGAATAATTAGTGTGGACGTACATAAAGTTTAGGAAAGAAACAATTATAATAAGGAAAGAGACCTTAGAAAATCTAAGGTCCCATTTGAGATTATAGTAATAATTAACCACGAAGTAATTGAAGAACTTGTTGTGGCTGTTGGTTAGCTTGAGCAAGCATTGCTTGAGCAGCTTGAGAAAGGATGCTAGACTTAGATTGGTTCATCATCTCTTTTGCCATATCTACGTCACGGATACGAGATTCTGCAGCTGATAGATTTTCAGAAGATGATCCTAAGTTGTTGATTGTATGTTCTAAACGGTTTTGATAAGCACCTAAATTAGAACGCTGTGTAGAAACTGTTTGAATAGCATTATTAATAGTTGTGATAGCTACAGCAGCATTTGCACCAGTAGTGACATCAGGACCAGTTGCAGTTTCATCAGAAGCAGCATCTAAAGTTAATCCCTTTGCGGACATGTCGCTAATTTTTAAATTAATAGTTTGTTTTTCGTTAGCTCCAACTTGGAAGGTAAATCCAGCTGCATTACTACCATCAAGTAACTTCTGAGTGTTAAATTCAGTATTATTTGCGATACGATTAATATCTCTAGTCAACTGAGTCATTTCAGATTGAATACTTGTTCTATCAGTAGCAACGTTTGTATCGTTCGAAGATTGTACTGCTAATTCGCGCATACGTTGAAGGATGTCATGAGTTTCGTTTAAAGAACCTTCAGCAGTTTGAATCAAAGAAATTCCATCTTGAGCATTGCGGCTAGCTTGATCTAGACCACGGATCTGTCCACGCATTTTTTCAGAGATAGCAAGACCTGCAGCGTCATCGCCAGCACGGTTGATACGAAGACCAGAAGATAATTTCTCCATTGACTTAGATTGGTTGTTGCTGTTGATACCTAGCTGACGTAAAGAGTTAGAAGCCATTAAGTTGTGATTAATAATCATGATAAGTTTCCTCCCTAAATATGTATTGAATTATTTATTTATTAAAAAGCCTAAGGCTCTTTAAACGAAGTAAGGTTGCATTCTGTGAATGCTGTTAATCAACCAAAGATTAGATAACAATCATCAAAAACTCTAAATGTTTGATGCTTCAAAGAATTAATATGGTTTAGCAATGAAAATGTTTTTTTGATGTTTCTCTTTTACATATTAGTTAATCCTTGGTATTTATTATTATCGGAAGGATTAAATCTTTGTTTAGTTGTTTTTTTAAATTTTTTTCATGATTTACCAAGATTACTTTCTATTGTTTCTTATCGGAGAATCTTAAAATTAGTTTAATTATTTCCAGAAATTTTGATAGAGTTTTATAACCTATTTCTTATTTCTATTTATCGGTTCTAACCCATTTTGGTTTAGTATATTTTCAACTTTTTTTGCAAAAGGCGTTAAACTTGCCTGTTGATTTGCGCTCCAGGTGCTTCGCTTTCCGCGGGCGTTCCGGGGAGCCTCCTCGGCGCTTATGCGCCTGTGGGGTCTCCCCAGCCCCGTACTCCCGCAGGAATCTCGCACCTTCCGCTCCAATCAACATAGTTTCAAAAATCAGTAATGACCTTTAACACAGCCAAAAAAAAGAGACGCATAAATCGTCTCTAACTTGAACAACTATTTAACAATACTATTCGCTATTCCATTCATTTGATCGGCATAGGTAACTGCTCTGGCGTTTAATTGAAAACTCCGCTGAGAGGTCATCAAATTGGTCATTTCCTTTGTTAAATCGACATTGGAGCCTTCTAGACTACCAGATATAATGTTAGCTTCTCCAGACGGCATGACTCTCACAAAGCTAGCGGCAGTTGCTCCATTTGATAATTGGGCAGGATCAATCGCAAATTCATTGTTCCCAACATTTTGTAGGACGTGCGGATTTTGAATGTCAACAAGGCCTACTCGCTGTGACGAAAGAAAGGTTGTGCCTTGACCATTTTTATTTTTCAGTTGAATTTGTCCGCTTGAATCAATATTCACATCTTCTTGATCATTTAATTCGATCGGTGTACCGTTCTGATCTAACAGGTAACCCCCGTTAGCATTGACTAAATGATAGTTTCCTGGTTTATTAGAATCAACACTTAAGTGGAAATTTCCATCCCTTGTGTACCTTACCTCATTTGTAGACGGATAGCCAATTTGGAAAAAACCATTTCCTTGAATCATTAAGTCAAAAGGGTTGCCTGTTTGGAGCGGTTGACCTTGCTCCATGTTCAGCTGCGTGAGTCCTGTTCGTGTTCCATAGCCGACGCGCAGCCCATTAGGTGTCAGTCGGCCCACTTCTCTATCCTTAACAGTTTGATTGTTGACTTGTGAAGCAAGAAGCTCTGAAAAACTTAGGTCTCGCTGTTTAAAACCTGTTGTGTTCACATTCGCAATATTGTTTGCAGTTGTGTCTAGTTTTTGCTGGAATGCCTGAAGGGCACCGGATGAGATGTATAATGACGTATTCAAATTGTTATTCTCCTGTTCTACTATAGATTATCCGTTAAGCTTACCAACTGAATACAATTGTTCTAATGATTGATCATATGCTCCAATTACTTTTTGATTTGCTTCATAACCACGAACGGTCATCATCATGTCGGACATTGTTTGACCTGGATCGACATTCGATTGTTCTGTAAAACCTTGCTGAAGTGATACTCCTGGATCCGTGCTTCCAGGATCTTGGATAAACGACAATGGATTCGGAGATTGGTATACATTTTTCCCCATTCGGGTAAGGTCGTTAGGATTTGGAGCTACCGCGATCCCAATTTGACCAACCATTTTTGTTTTAGTCGGATCATTTGGGTAGGAGATAATTTGACCATTTTGATTAATTTGCAAGTCCGCCTTTGAGATACTATCGGTTATTTGAACAGGCTTGTGGTCAGCACCAAGAACTTGATAGCCGTCCGCCGTTACAAGATGTCCACTTGCATCCAAATCAAATTTTCCATTCCTCGTATAGCCTACCGTTCCATCAGGAAGCTGAACAGCAAAAAAGGCAGCCGGTTTCACCTGGTGACCATTGATGTTCTGCGAAGAAATACCTTGATCATTTATGGCAATGTCAAGCGGCTGGTCCGTTTCTACGATCGGCACTTGGCTGAAATTCGGAACTCTCTCTTGGGCATAGACACCGTTATAAAGCTCACCGATTGGAACAGGAAAGCCAGGGATGCTTGGCGCCCCTGCTACAGGGATCACATTATTTTGATTAAAGTCCTGAATTCTTTGGATTAATAGCTTCGGGAATGAGCGAAGAGTCGTATCATCCTTTTTATACCCCGCTGTTTGAACATTAGCAAGATTATCCGCTAATGCTTCTTGCCTTCGTTCCAAGGAAAACATACCTGAAGCTGCTGAATCTAAACCTCTTAACATTATGAAACCCCTTTCTTAGGCATGTGTTTGTGATGCCAATTCAAGAATAAAGGAAACCTCATCATAGCCTTTTTCTAGTTTTCTGGCTATTTGTTCGGCGGTTAAACCTTGTTGATGCAAATCAAATATTTCTTTGTAACGAACATTTAAGGATAGTTTTTTCACATGATTTGCTTTGTTAGTAGAAGGAACTACCGATAAGCTAGTATTTTTATTCAGCTTCTTTCGCGCGTTTTTTTGTTGAATGGAGATCGCACATAGCTCCACTGTTCCTCTTAATTCAGAGAGTTCCTGTTTCATTTTCACATGATTTTGAATCATGTTTTGATAAACATCCTGTTGAGAGGAATTTACCTGCTTGGAAGAACCCTGTTTGATCAAGATTAGCACACCGATCAAATTAAGGCCTAAAAGTATTTCGATTAAACCCGTTTGCACCTATTCTCTTCCTCTCATATGTATTTGTTTATGTATAAAGATTGACCAACAAGCCTTTGATTTCACCGATCCGATCCAAAAGAGAAAGACTTGAATTTTGTTCGTTTAATACATGATTGGTTAGATCTAGTAATTTACGGTCGAGTACGCGAATGGTTTTCAAGGTTTTATTTCCCCCCATAGGGTCCCATGTTTCAGCTTGCATCAAACCTATACCATTTTTGGTGACATCGCCCATAAATTGTTTAACTAAATCCTTGTATTTGCGAAGTTCCTGAAACGTCGGATTATCACATAACTGCTGGCCTTGTTGATCTAACTTTTGCATAAGCTGTTGTAGATGGTCTTTGCTGATATCTTTGGAATAGGAATTCATCATTTTTTGAAATGATACTGAGTTTGATGAAGCACGCTCTGACGTGTTGAGACGAGGATCAGCTATATTGATCCTTAACTGGTCCTGTATTTTCAAATGGATTCACCTCTTCATCATGAATTCTAGCTAATGAAAAAACATCAAAATCTATCAAAATATGTAATCATTATAACCTACTTTTTCATAGATTTCATTATAAGTTTTTTTTCGAACACAGTTTCTAGTCTAGCATTCCATTCCTCGAAATTTGCTGAAACGCCCTCGTATCTCTACGAAAGCGTTTCATGCTCATATTAGGCTAGTTTTGTAATTTGTGCTTTTACATTATTAATAGCGGTAGCTACCTCATCTACTTCTTTCGTTTGGATTTCTGTGCTGGCATATAATTCTTCAGTCTGTTTGTGAACATTTTCAACCTCTTGCGCAAGTTCTTGACCATATCTTGCTTGTTCATTTGTTGAAACATTCATTTGTTGAACCATTTCTTTCATATTGTTAATATTGCGAACGATTTCTTCGGAAGAAAGGGACTGTTCTTTCGTTGCATTTGTCACTGAGTTCGATTGGTTTGTAACATTTTCAGCTGCAGCAACTATGGAACGAGCGCCATTTGCTTGTTCCTCGGTGGCAATAATGATTTGCTGAATTTGATCTTTAATAGCGATGATTCCTTTTAGTAATTCTTCAGCTGTAATGGATTGTTCTTTTGTTGAATATCCCATTTCTCTTGCTTGCTTTGAAGCATTTTCGACGGATTCTGCAAATAATTCACTATTCTTCGTTTGAACTTCAGTCACTTTGGCAATTTGATTCATTTCTGCTGTAACTTTGGAAATACCTTCAGAAATTTTCAAGATCGCTTTGTTTGTTTTATCTGCAAGTTCGTTGCCAATTTCAACTTTATGAGCGCCTTCTTTAATAGAAGTTACCGCAACAGCCGTTTCATCTTGAATCCCTTTGATTCTGACGGAAATTTCTTTTGTTGCTTTTGCAGAACGTTCAGCGAGTTTACGTACTTCATCCGCTACTACTGCGAATCCTTTTCCGTGTTCTCCGGCACGAGCGGCTTCAATCGCTGCATTCAGTGCTAGGAGATTGGTTTGCTCTGCGATTTCATCAATCATTTCAATAATGCTGCCAATTTCTTCTGAACTTTTTCCTAGTCCCACCATTACACCACTTGCTTGGTTAATTACTTGTGAGATTTCTTTAAACCCTTTCAATGTTTCATCCAGAGTTTTTGTTCCTTCAATCGCATCATTTTGAACAGAATTACTAAGTTGGTTAATGGTATGTACGCTGTCTGCAACTTGCTTGATGGAATCAACCATGTCTTCAACCGTTTTCGTGGTTTGTTCAGAATTAGCTGACAAGCTATTTGCATTTTCGCTAACACCTTGGATTGACTTACTCATTTCTTCAATCGCGGCAGAAATTTCTTCTACACTTGCCCCTACACTACCAGCATTACCAGCAACTTGTTCAATTGAAGCCATCATTTCTTCAATGGCAGAAGATGTTTCCTCTGCTGATGCTTCTAGATTACTTGCATTTTCAGCAACCAAATTAATCGAAGCACTCATTTGTTCAACCGCTGCGGAGATTTCATCTACTCCAGATGCTGTGACATTGGTGTCACCGGCTACTTGTTGAATTGATGCAACAAGTTTACTAACGGAATCATTTGCATTTTTCATAGAAGCATCTAATTCTTGTGCACTTACGGCAGTTTTATCAATTGACTTCTTAATTTCATTTACAGAATTCGTAGTAACGTCGACATTTTTTCCTACACCCTTAACCGATCGTCCAATGAGTTTCGTGATAAGGATGGAGACAAGCATACTAAAAAGTACGGCAACAATGGAAACTATGATTATTTCGTTTTTAGCATCAGAGGACGTCTTTTCGTAATCTTTAATAGTCTGATTGGTTTCTTTTTGGGAATTTTTTGTAAAAGCATTTAATGAATTGTTTGCTTTATTAGCATAAGAAGCCATTACTTCCATCTTTGTATGTACTGCATCATAATTGTTACTTCTAGAATCTTCAAAGAAACTCGGTAGAGAAGAGACGTAATCCTCAAAATCGGCACTGAATTGTGCCAATAATTTTTTATTTGTTGAAGGAAGATTTAATTTTTCCAATTCTTTAATATTCTTTCTTACTTCCGTAATGCTATCATTAACCTTTTTCTCCATTGTTGATTTTTCTGTTTGGTTTTGTTCAAACGCCTGCTTAACAGTATATAGCCTTACTGTGGTGAAACCTTCTTTTATGTTTCCGATTAAATCTGATTTGGGTATTTGGTTATCACCTATAAAATGCAGATGGACACTTAAATTGTTAATATTATTTTGAGCAACAAAAGTAAGAGATAAAAAGAATATAATGACAACTATATGACTACCCCATTGTTTAAAATTCATTGACACTTTATTTGACCATTTCGTAAACATGATTTATACCTCTCTATGAATTGGACTTTTTTCAAAAAATGAATCTTTCATATGTAGCCTAAGTAAATGAATAGTTATTTTATTTTTTCAGTCGATTGTACGCTTTAAAAGTTATAGAGTATCTTTTATTTCTTTTAGTTCGTCTAAATTTGTTGTATCTTCAAGGAGCTTTTCTATGTCTAGGAGAATAACCAATCTGTGCTCCAATTGTGATATACCCTTAAGATATGAAACATCTTTTTCTTCCAATAGCTTAGGGTGCTGAATGGTGTCAGGAGTAATATCCAATACATCTGTTGCAGCATCCACCACAAGGCCAATCTCTTTTTCATACACTTGAACTATCATGATTCTTAACGAATCACTTGGTTCAAGGGACTTCCCTGTTAACGCTGAACGCAAGTCTACAACTGGCGTCACGGCATTCCGAATAGAAGTAACTCCTAACACATGTGGCAGTCTATTCGGATATGGGGTAATATCCTGCATTCGTTCAATCGATACTACTTGATCAATATTGACCCCATATTCCTCACGACCTACTTTAAAAATGAGTACTTTAAAATCCTCTATTATTAGCTGAGGCATTCCGCCGACCTCCTACTCTTTATATTATTTAGACCAATTGCATACCACTTTGGGATTACAACGTCTCAGTTTTCATCAATTCTTCTATTTTTAATAAAATTATCAAGCGCCCCTCCAGTTTTGCAACGCCTGAAAAATAGTCAGAATCCAGCCCACTATTGGTGGCCGATTCGACCTCTTCTTTTTCTACGTCAATAACATCTCTCGTTTGATCTATAGTCAATCCTAATTCGATCTCCCCATACCTGATAATCATGACCCGTGTATTTTCAGTAAAACGGGTTTTTTCAAGGTTTAATCTGCTTCGTAAATCAATAATCGGAGTGACGTTCCCACGAAGATTTATCACACCTATTACGTAATCAGGGGCATTTGGAACCCTTGTAAACTGATTGATTCTCTCGATGGATTGTACGTAATCGATATTTATTCCATACTCCTCATCACCTAATTTAAAGGCAACAATTTTAAAAGTATCCATTGAGTCGGTCCACCTTTCCTAGTTAATAAACTGATTGCAATCAATAATTAACGCAACTTCTCCATTTCCAAGAATAGTCGCCCCTGAAATAGCAAATAAATTTGTCAAAAAGCCGCCTAATGATTTCAATACAACTTCTTGCTGTCCTAAAACCGAATCAACCACTAATCCAACAGTCTTATCTCCCTTTCGAACTATGACTATAAATAACTCTTGTTTATTTTCACTAGTCTCGACATTTGGAACTTGGAAAGCTTCTTGCAAATAAACTAACGGAACGACTTGTCCACGGAACTTAATGACGGATTTTCCATATAGCGTATAAACCTCCCCCGGTGATATAGCTGCAATTTCCACAATCGAATTAAATGGAATCGCATAAGTTTCTTCTCCCACATTCACTAACATTGAATAAATAATAGATAATGTTAATGGTAATTGTATAAGGAAGGTCGAGCCGTGTCCTGGGACAGACTCAATACTAATCACACCGCCTAATGATTCAATTTTGGTTTTAACGACATCTAAGCCAACACCACGGCCAGAAATATCTGATATTTTATCTGCCGTACTAAATCCGGAAGAAAAAATTAATGCATAAACTTGTTGATCGGTTAGTGTATTCGCTTCCTCTTCCTTTACAACACCTCGCTCAATCGCTTTAGTTAGTACTTTTTCGCGATTAATCCCTTTACCATCGTCAGAAACTTCAATAAATACATGGTTACCACTATGGTAGGCTTTCAAAAAGATCTTTCCTTCTTCGGCTTTGTTGCTTGCTATTCTTTCCTCGGTTGACTCAAGCCCATGATCTAAAGCATTCCTTAGTAAGTGAATTAATGGGTCTCCAATTTCATCGATGACGGTTCGATCTAATTCTGTTTCGGCACCTTCTACCACCAATTGAACTTTCTTATTCAATTCTTTGGCCAGGTCACGGATCATTCGCGGGAAGCGGCTAAAAACTTGCTCAATCGGAACCATACGCATATTCAAAACGAGTCCTTGTAGATCAGTTGAGATCCGCGTCATATGTTCCACTGTTTCCGTTAGTTCGGATAGCTGAGATTTACTAGCAATTTGTTCCAGCCTTCCTCTATCAATAATTAACTCACTGAATAGGTTCATCAAAAGATCCAGCTTATCAATATCAATCCGAATTGATTTTGATCGGTGCTTTTTCTTACTATTGTCTGGAACTTCCTTGCTCTGTGAACTATTGTTTATTTCACTTTTTTCGTTGTTAACAGCCAATATTTTGTCGCTTACTTTCAAATCATGGCTGTCCTTCTCAGATATTACGACTTCTTTTATTTCGGAAATGTTGACCAAGGTTGTCTGTATTTCTTGTATGTCACACTCTGACAACAATAAAAGGGTAAAAGAATCAGCGAAATTTTCTTCTTCAATTTGTTCTACTGACGGGTTGCTCTTAATTATTTCTCCGAGTTCTTCAGCGGCTTGAAATACCATAAATGCTCTTACTGTTTTCATTACACATTTTTCATCTATTAAAACTTGAATTTGATAAACGCTATTTCCGGTCTTTCTCGCTTCGTTGATTACTGTTAATTGATACTCATCAATCTCAAGCTCATCTTTAGAGGTAACAATAGTTGCCGCTTGCTCTGAAATAGATGGATTTTGAATCTTTGCTAATTGGTAGACAATATCCGTAACATTTTCTTTCCCATCGCCACCTTGTTCAATATTACCTACCATTTTTTCGATAAAATCTACACATTGAAAAATAACATCCATAATATCGGGTGTAATCTTTAATTTAGAATTACGTAGTAGATCCAATACATTTTCCATTTCATGTGTCAATGAAGCAAGATCCTCAAATCCCATTGAAGCAGCCATTCCTTTAAGAGTATGGGCTGACCGAAAGATTTCGTTTACTATAGCTACACTTTCTACATCCGTTTCTAGCTTTAACAATTCATCGTTTATTGCCTGCAAGTGTTCTTTTGATTCTTCGATAAACATCTCTAAAAAATCATTATATTCCATTAAAAACTCCCCCGCTCATTCGCATACCAATATATTACATTAGGATATTGGCGGTGATTTAATAAAATTTTATAAACCTACCTTATATTACCATAGTTTTCGATTGTTTAAGAGGATTATTTTGATATATTTTCATCTTTTTGATAACTTTGTTACATTATTTAATCAAACAATTTCTAATAAAAAACGCCTCCGCATATCAAGCGAAGGCGTTTTCCACTTTTATAAAATTATTTTAGCTTAACCACCTGTGTGTGGACCTCTTTGATTGCCTGCGCAACCTCTTCCACTTCTTTCGTTTGTGCTTCAATGCTGGTATTTAATTCTTCTGTTTGTTTACTCACATTTCCTACCTCTAGTGCTATTTCTTGGCCGTATTTTGCTTGGTCATTTGAGACGATAGTCATTTGTTGAACCATTTCTTTTATGCCGTTAATATTGCGAACGATTTCTTCAGCCGTAATCGCCTGTTCATTTGTAGTCCTTGTCACTAAACTAGATTGGTTGGTTACATTTTCAACCGCAGCTACGATCGCTTGGCTACCTT
Organism: Neobacillus massiliamazoniensis; assembly: GCF_001048695.1. Lineage (GTDB taxonomy): Bacteria > Bacillota > Bacilli > Bacillales > Cytobacillaceae > Neobacillus > Neobacillus massiliamazoniensis. The sequence goes on from NZ_CVRB01000001.1 coordinate 838,873, forward strand.
TTGCTTGTTCCGCCGTTGCAATTGAAATTTGTTGAACCTGTTCTTTTATATTGATAATACTATTTACGATTTCTTCTGCAGTGATAGATTGTTCTTTTGTTGAAGATGTCATTTCTGTTACCTGCTTCGTAACATCGTCTACAGCTCTGGTGATAAATTCACTATTTTTGCTCTGTGCTTCAGTTACTTGAGCAATTTGGTTCATTTCATCTGTTACTTTTGTTATTCCTTCGAATATTTTCTTAATGGCTTGGTTTGTTTGTTCCGCCAGATGATTTCCGATTTTTGCTTTAGCTGATCCCTCTTGGATAGCTGTTACGGCAACAGCAGCTTCAGCTTGAATCCCTTTAATTAGAACAGCGATTTCTTTGGTTGCTATGGCGGAACGTTCTGCTAGTTTTCGCACTTCATCCGCCACTACTGCAAATCCTTTTCCATGGGCACCGGCACGAGCAGCTTCTATTGCAGCATTAAGTGCCAATAGATTGGTTTGATCTGCAATATCATCTATTACTTCGATAATGCTTCCGATTTCTTCAGAACTCTTACCTAGTTTAATCATGACATCACTTGCTTGGTTAATGACATGAGAAATTTCCTTTAATCCATTCAATGTTTCATTCAAAGAAGCTGTTCCTTCAAGGGCATCACATTTAACATTGTTACTAAGTTGGTTTACTGTTTGTGCACTAGCTGCTACTTGTTCGATGGAGGCAACCATTTCTTCAACCGTCATAGATGTTTGGTCAGCTTTTTCCGTTAATTGATTGGCGTTTTGGCTAACACCTTTAATAGATTTGCTCATTTCTTCAATTGCTGCAGAGATTTCATCCACACTTCCACCAGCATTTCCAATGTTTAGGGCTACTTGCTCGATAGATGACATCATCTCATGAATGGCAGACGATGTTTCTTCGGCAGAGGAAGTTAAATGATTGGCATTTCCTGAAACAAGAGTAATAGATTCGCTCATTTGTTCTATTGCTGCAGAGATTTCGTCCACACCGGAGGCGGTTACATTGGTGTTCGCGGCTACATTTTGAAATGATGAAACAAGTTGACGAATCGATTCGTTTGCCTTATACATTGAAGCATCTAATTCTTGTGAACTACTTGCCGTTTTATCGATCGACTTTTTAATTTCAGCAACGGAATTTGTGGTGATGTCAACATTTTTTTCCACTCTTGCAACAGAACGTCCAATAAGTCTAACCGCAAGGACCGAAATAATAATACTAAAAAGAACTGCAGCAATAGAAACAATCATAATTTGATAAATGGATAGAGTTGAATTATCATTGGCTCCCTTGATGATTACCGTATTGCTTTTTTGAATATCTTTAGTAAGGTCATCGAGTGAGACTAACGTTTTCCCCCCAATGACGGATAATAAGTTCATCTGTTCGTGTGTTGCCTCTAAATGATTCGCTCTGGATTCTTGGTAAAAGGTTGGGAGAATGGATACATAGTTTTCAAAGTTTTTACTGAACACCGTTAATAAATTTTTATTAAATTTATTATTACTTTGCTGGTTTATTTTATCGATTTCCTTTATATTTTTTCTTACTTTTGCAACCTCGTAAGTAATAAGCTGCTCTAAATTAACTTTTTCATCGGTGTCCAGTTCATAAGCATGCTTTGTTGCATACATTTGGATATTTGTAACTTCTCCTTTTAGGCTGCCAACTAATTCAAGCTTTGGCACTTGCGAATTTCCTATATCATCTACATTTTCACTTAATACGTGAATATTTTGGTATGAGGCAATGGAAATTGTACCTATGAGGAGGAGGATAAAGCCAAAACTGCCGATTAATTTAAAGCGCATTGAAATTTTGCTAAACATTACATTCTTTCTCTCCTTTTCAGCATCGATTTTGTAAGAAGCTACTTTCAAATAATTTTATTGAAACTTGCTTCTTTTTAGAAAAAACAGTTTTTTTACGTGAAAAAAAAGCGAGAGTGTCATGGACTGACGAGTAGCATTCCATCCCATTCTCGCAATTACTATATAAAAATATGTAGTATATAACTTATACAAATAATTCATCGTGAATTATATCACTAGACGATTTCAGCATGAATCAATCAAATTTGCAAAACCTCTTTTGTTTCTATTTCCCTAACACTTTATTGATAGATTCGATGACTCGTTCTGCTTGGAAAGGCTTTACCACAAAATCTTTTGCACCTAATTGTATTGCTTCTAATACCATAGGTTGCTGCCCCATTGCGGAACACATGATGATTTTAGCTTGTGGATGAGCAGCTCTAATTTCTTTTACTGCAGTAATCCCATCCATTTCAGGCATGGTTATATCCATTGTCACGATATCAGGCAATAGCTCCTGATACTTTTCAATAGCATCTGCTCCATTCACAGCTTCCCCTACAACTTCGTGTCCATTCTTACTTAATATATCTTTTAGCATCATGCGCATAAATGCTGCATCATCAACAATTAATACCTTTGCCATTCTGTACTTCCCCCATTTTCATTTTTACATCGTCATTTTAGATATGCGTTCAATCGGACTGATGATTTCTGTAATACGTACGCCAAAGTTCTCTTCAATGACGACCACTTCGCCTTTTGCGATCAGCTTGTGATTAGCAAGGATATCCACAGGTTCACCTGCTAATTTATCCAGTTGGATAACAGCACCTGGTCCTAATTCAAGAATTTTGCGAATCGGCATTTCTGTCCGTCCTAATTCGACAGTAATATTCAACGGAATATCATATAACATATCGATACTGCTCGAACCGGAACTTGGAATAGATGCATGGGAAAAAGTAGCATATTCTACCTTTTGTACATTTGCATTTTCCGAAGCTTGAGTTGCACTTTTTGGTGCTTGAGTTGTAGGTGAAACTGCCTTGTGATCAACTCGCGAATCAATCATGGTATTTTGAATAGCAATTTGATCGGTTGGTGCTACTATCATTTCTTCCGCAACGGTGTAGGCAGGAGTAGCATCTCCAGAATATAAGATCTTCTGAATCATTTCTTTTCCAAAAGCAAGAGGAATGAACTGAATCATATTGGAATCAATCAGATTTCCTACCTTTAAACGGAAGGAGATTTCTAAAATGATATCATCATGAAGATCTTCCAATTTTTTTGGAGGAAAACCAAGTACATCTATATCCGGTGGTGATATATCCACTCTTTCGTTAAATAAAGTTGACATTGATGTTGCAGCCGATCCCATCATTTGATTCATGGCCTCTTGGACAGCACTAAGATGAAGCTCTGATAGTTCAGGTTCAAGCATCGTACCATCACCGCCCATCATCAAATTAGCAATGATTTTGGCATCATTTTCTTTAATCATTAACAGATTTTTCCCACGGAATCCTTCTGTATAATCTACGTGCACGGCAACAAGCTTTTCTTTTAGCATCTCTTCAATTTTAGTTTGCTCAATAACGCTAAGTGTAGGCGTAGTGATTTCAACTTTTTGGTTCAGCAAAGTGGAAAGAGCCGTTGTAGAACTTCCCAAGGATATATTTCCAATTTCCCCTAGTGCATCTTGCTCCATAGAGCTTAAAAAATCGTCAACTGATAAAGTTGGTTTTGTGTCTTGATTAAACAGCGCATTGATCTCCTCTTGAGAAAGTAACCCCTCGCTCATTTACAGATCATCTCCTTCCGTGTCGATTACCTGATCAATTTGTACTGCGTAACGTCCTTTTTGAAGGCCAGGGTTCCCCAAAAACCTTGTCAATTGATCTACCTTGACTTGTATTTTACCTGTATCAATTCCAATAACATCTCCAATCTGCAGATGGATAAGATCGGATACCGGTATAGTTGCCCTGCCTAGTTCAGCAATCACGGGAATATGCACTGTGTCCAAGTTTTGCATAAGCATATCCTGTTGAGGGATATTTGCTTTTACCATGGTTGAGAACCATTGTTGGGTAGATAATTTGGGCAGTACTGGCTCCACGATTAAATGTGGTAGACAAAGCGTCATCCTTCCAGTGGTCTCTCCAATTGTTGTGCGAAAAACAATAATAATAACAGTATCATTTGTTGAAGCAAGTTGAAGAAATTGTGGGTTTGTTTCAATCGCTTCCCATTTCGCATTAATATTTTCAATGTTTTTCCATATTTCCGAATACATTTCGAAGGTACGTGAAAAAATCTTTTGAAGAAGCACTGTTTCGATTTCTGTTAAAGATCCATTATTAAGATCGGAATAATTCTCACCATGGCCACCTAACAATCGTTCAAGTACTGCGAAGGATACTTGAGGATTAACCTCCATGACCATTTTTCCATCCATCGGCTTCACATCAAAAACGTTCAAAATCGTTCGCGAGGGGATGGACGCGATAAATTCATGGTAGGTAACTTGATCTACTAGATCGATTTCAATTTGAACGTATGACCTAAGCTGAGCTGAAAGATAGGAAGTCATTAATCGCGCAAAGTTCTCATGTATTCGCATGATACTGCGTAATTGTTCTTTTGAATAGCGCATTGCGCGTTTGAAATCATAAACTTTTACTTTTTCCTTCTCAATAGATACATCGGATGCTTGCAGTTCGCCGGTATTTAAAGCAAATAAAAGGGCATCGATTTCTTGTTGCGATAATACTTCTGCCAAAGGGCATCCCCCTAACTCTTCCATGAGTTATTTAAAAATTAAACTCATCGTTTTCATTTGCATGATTATCGTTTCAAATCCATAATTTCTTGTAAAATTGTATCGGATGTTGTAATTGTTTTAGCATTTGCCTGAAAGCCGCGCTGTGCTACAATCATTTCCGTAAATTCATCAGTTAAATCAACATTGGACATTTCAAGCACCCCGGCAATCATTTGACCACCCTTGTTGTCTTCGATGCGTTCAATATTGGCAGGTCCAGAGTTTCCTGTCGCCTTAAACATGGTATTGCCCACTTTCATTAAGCCGCCCGGATTGTTAACAACGGAAGTTGCCAAAGAAATATTTTCTGTATCCTTTGTAGGATCTGAACCATCGTTTAAGTAATATTGCTTGTTAGTCGCATCCCATGCTAATTTTCCGCTTTTTCCATCTTCACTGACCACGTTAATGTAACCATTTGAATCAATCGAATAGGAAGTGAATTTCAAATTTGTATGTTCATCTTTGTCTATTACTATTGGAACTTGATCTTTGGCCCCATCTACGCCTGTAACAGAATATCCGTTGGAATTGACCAACATTCCATTCGCATCGCGGTTGAAATTACCCGCTTTTGTCAAATAAAAATCGTTACCATTAGGATCCGGTTTAACTACAAAGAATGCATCTCCATTAATAGCCAAATCAGACCCGACATTCGTGGTCATCGGACTTCCTGGAGTAAATACCGTATCAATAGACCCTACACCAGTACCAAGACCAATTTGCTTCGGATTCACACCTCCATGCTGATTAGTAGGTGCAGTGACTCCTGCGATATTTTGACTCATAAGATCTTGAAACATGACCCGGCCTTTTTTAAATCCTACAGTATTGACATTGGAGATATTGTTTCCGATAACATCGAGCTTCGTTTGAAACCCCTTCATTCCAGATACACCAGAGTATAGAGACTTTAACATATTATATACCTCCTAATTTCCCAATAAATTGATTTCATCTTTTGAATTCGATACGTTTTGCCTGATTTCAGTTACTTGATCAAAAGGAATCTTATTATTACCAACAATATAATAATAGTTTCCTCCTTGCATGGAGATCCCATCAACAATTCCTGAAGCAGTGGTAGTTGAACCTTGTGGTGTCCAACTTATTTCTTTACCAATGGCACCAGCAAATTGGCTCATTTGACGATTGGTCAGCTGATTTGCCAGATTGTCGAATGAAGTATTTAGATTCGTCATTTGTTCTAATGAGCTGAATGTTGCCATTTGCGAAATAAATTCTTTATCATCAAGTGGGCTAGAAGGATCTTGATGTGCTAATTGTGTCGTAAGAATTTTAAGAAAATCATCCTTGCCCAACGTGTTATTTTGATGACTAGGCTGGTTGTTATTGTTTGTTTTTGGGGAAACAGAAGTAACATCTACCCAATTACTCATAAAGATCGACTCCTTTCTAGGCGGTAAAATCAATGCGTGAAGAAGCACTGACCTGTTGGGCGCCTCCGTAAGGAAGAGCTACCGTCTCTAGTTCTTTATCTTTTTGATTCGATTTTTTTGATAAATCCTTATCCGCTGTAAACGACTTTTGCCGCTCGGAAGAACTGGAGCCCCCTTGAGAAAAAAAAGACATGCCTGCTTGATTTAAATCCATGACTTTTTGTGGCTGCTGAATGATATCCAGCTTTTGCACAAGTAAACCATGCTCTTGCAGGACCTGTTTCAGATGAAGTACCTGTCCTTCCAGCGCTTCTTTTGCCATTGTTGTACTCGTAGCGATTTGAGCAGATACTTGTCCATCCTGCGAAGTAATTTTAATCTCAATATGTCCCAAATGTTCAGGATATAGAGATACTGTCGCTTCAGTTCCTCCAGACTGACCGTTAGTAATCTTCATAAAGCGGCCTATCCATTCACTCACTTCCGGAGCAAATTCAGAAATAGATAGAGTGGCGGGAAGCGACGGCATTTTCGACAAACCCATTCCATCCTGCTCCCTGAGAGGATGATTACCCATTAACATTATTCCATTAGATTCCACATGGTCATTTTCCTGGTTGGTAAATGATCTGTCCTCATCCTTATTACTTGTACTTCGAGAAGGAATGGATGAAAAAGCCACTTGATTTTTATCCAAACTCAATCTTGAATTTATTTCAAAGCTGCTTTCCTGCTTTTTGTTATCAAATTGTCCAGCATTTTGATAATCGGAACTGGAAAGGGATAGTTTACTATCAAAATTTGATTTTTTTTTTAATTCATCAAACATCATTTGCATTTTATCTACTAGATCAGATGGGACTTGGAATGATGTTTGATCACCTTGATTATGTAAATTTTCGATTAACTGTGATAATTGTTGTACGATTTGAGTTTGGTTTTTACTAGTTTCTTCTGTTCCCATTTGAAGTGTACCTACCATGGGTGAAGATAATGTATTTAATTCACTTTTCAAAGAAGATCCTGCTTGTTGAGAAAACGGTATTGCAGGTAAAAATTGCCCTTGCTGGATTACGGAAATCAATTCCGCAAATAAGGATTCCAGCTGCTTCAAGTCCACTTCATTGAGATTCTTCGGTTTATTCTCGTTGCTGCCAGCTGTTGAAGATGCGTTTTCAAAGCCAGACGCCGCTGATTGTCCGTTTGATTCGGATGAAAGACTATTAATGTTAAACATTGCTAATATCTGATTGAAAGAATCCATCCCATCTTGGTGTGGTTCCTTTGCTTTTGCGCCACCAGTTTGTTTTGTTTGATTTATTTTGATAGGAACTTGTGTGACTTCCAAAATACCTACCTCCTTTCTTTAAGGAAACCTATTCCATTTACTTATCATTATAACTCATTTACCAGTTTTCGTCATGAGATTTTTTGATTGCAATGATTTCTAAATATCAAAAAAACTCAAAGGAAATCGGCAGTCTATTAAGGTAATAATTTTATCTTATCTTGATCCTCTTTATTACTGTAAATATGCTATTATTTCATCATACATGTTTGAAAGCAAATATTGCCCATCGGCGAAACCAGCTTCCAAGACCGCTTTTGGCATTCCATATACGATACAGGAACCTTCTGCCTCCACAAATACAGTCCCATGATATTTTTTTACTATACTGCTTCCTTGCATTCCGTCAGAACCCATCCCAGTTAAAATAACAGTTAATAAGCGATCTTCGAAGGTAGGGGCAGCTGAACGAAGTGATATGTCAATGGATGGTTTATATAATGCTTGGACATCTACCTCGTTATCCACCTTAAAAACAACAGAACCATCCGGTTTCTTTTCAAAAATTGTTTGATAGCCCGATGGAGCAATATAGATGGTACCCGGGTGAATCACTTGACCATTTTCAGCCTCTTTTACCTTCAGATGGCAGATAGTATTAAACCGCTCCGCCAAAGGTTTTGTAAAACCCGGGGGCATATGTTGAGCAACAACAATAGGTATCGGAAAGTCCGCTGGAAATCGAGGTAGAATGGTTTGTAGTGCAGATGGCCCCCCCGTTGAACAGCCAATGAAAATAATCTTGATTTCACCCTGTCTCATCTTGCTTTCTTCTCTTCTATTTAGCTGAGCCTGAGAGGATACTGTTGAAGGTGTTGCTTCCGCAATACCCTTTAAACTTACTAAAAATTCTTGAATGTGCAGTTCATCCATTCGATTCTTTACTAGATTATCTTTTAAAAAGAAGTCGACTGCTCCTAACTCAAGGGCTTTGATCGTTTCATTGGCTCCTTCTTTGGTATGAGAGCTTAGCATTACAACGGGAACAGGATTTGTTTTCATAATCTGCTCTAATGCTATTAATCCATTCATTACTGGCATTTCAACATCCATCGTTACAATATCCGGTTTTAGCCTTTGAATCTTTTCTACTGCTTCTTCGCCGTTCCTAGCAATACCAACCACAATAAACTGAGGATCTTTTTCAAGAATTAAACTAATTGCTCTTCTCATAAAGGCAGAATCATCAACGACTAGTACACCATATTGTTTCATTTTGTTTAGTTTCCTTTCGATAATAAAAAGTCTTATCTGAGTCCACTTTTTGAAACCCTAAAGACAAATCCGTAATCGATTCAGCATGACCAAGAAATAAATACCCGTCTGGTGCTAAATTTTGATGTAAACTACTGATAACCCACTTTATTGTCTCTTGATCAAAATAAATTAATACATTTCTACAAAAGATAACATCTACTTCACCTACTTGTGCTACTTTTTCTTCGTTAAGTAGATTTAAATGCTGGAAACGGACCATTTTTCGTATCGAAGTATTAATTTGATATCCGCCATCTTCTTCTGAGAAATATTTTTTCAAAAGGACTTCAGGGATTCTTCGAAAAGCGAATGATCCACGATGATACCAGCCATTTTCTGCCTTTTGGAGAACCTTTTTGTTGATATCAGTTGCAATAATCTCAATTGATCCCGACGGAAATTGTTCCATTTCCTGAATTAACATAGCCAGCGTATAAGGTTCCTCACCAGTAGAACAGGCTGCACTCCATATTCGTATTGGGCGGCTTCTAAATTTTTGTTTTAAATGAGGCAATACAACTGAGACACATTCTTTTAATTGATTCTCTTCCCGATAAAAATAAGTTTCATTGATCGTTAATAATTCAACTAAGACATCCCATTCTATTGGTGTCACTTTCAAATAATCACAATATTTCTGGTGAGAGAGTCCAAGTTCTAGTACGCGTTTAGAAACCTTTTGCTCCAGAGTGGAAAGTCGATCGCTGTAACGCAGTCCACAATGGTCATAAATGATTTGGCTTAATCTTACTAATCCTTCATCTTGCATGATAGTCTCCTTGCACAGTCTCTCCGCTTACATAAAGTGAAAAGGCTTCATTTTCGTGTTTTCAAAGAATTGCATAATTAAAAAGCAATGACAATTGTTAAATATTGTCCATTTAGCGAAAAATTGTCTTACGTTATTCAGGATAAAATTACTAAATTTATAGTTTAGAGTCAATGAAAATTTTATGATCAAAATTCAAAAGAGTAAAGATTCCCTCGTACGTTTTGGTGCGTAAAAGCCTTGAACACAAGTCATTTTTTGATTTTTTTTGATAAATATCAAAAAAATCTTGTCAATATTTAAAAATTTTTTGAATGTAATTCGTTTATGATAAAAAAAATGTTATATTTACCTATATAGTATTTTTATTACATTACAAAATGGGGGTTTTCTATAAAAAAAAATAAAAAACATAATTGTCCAACATTACCGATTGACGTAAAATGACAATGTTAACTAATTTTTACCAAATGAAAAGGAGAAAGCAATGTCAAGTATATTTGGAATTATATTAGCATTAATAGCAGTAGGAATTGCGATGGTTTTAAAGGGGGCTTCACTTTCATCTTTGAATAATCCGGCAGCATACATAATTATTTTCGGTGGCACAGCTGCAGCAATCATGGTTGCTTTCCCATTTAGCGAAATTAAAAGATTTCCTAAATTGCTTAAAATCGCCTTGTTGGAACCTCGGCTCCCTTCGATGACTGAGCAAATTTCCAGTTTAGTAGAATGTGCAGAGATTGCTAGAAAAGAAGGACTCCTAGCACTCGAGGAAAAAGCCGCTGAAACCCAAGATCCTTTTTTGAAAAAAGGCTTGGAATTGGTTATTGACGGTTACGATAACGAGTTTATTGAAGAATTATTATTGGATGAAGTAGCTGCTATTGACAAACGCCACAAAGCAGGTGCCCTTATTTTTACACAAGCAGGGACCTATGCACCTACCCTCGGGGTTCTTGGTGCTGTTATTGGTCTAATTGCTGCACTTGGAAATTTAAACGATGTTACAAAACTTGGACATTCTATATCAGCAGCCTTTATAGCAACATTGCTTGGTATTTTTACCGGTTACGTATTGTGGCATCCGATCGCTAATAAACTAAAGCGACTTTCTAAGAAAGAGCAAGATTTAAAGCTTTTGACAATTGAGGGACTTCTCGCTATTTATAAAGGTGTTTCCCCCACTTCTTTAGAAAGGAAATTAACAGTTTATGTTCCTCCAAAGGAGCTGAAGAAGGTTGAGAAGACGGTTGAGGGAGAAAGGTCACATGAGCAGATTGCGTAGAAAATTGGAAGAGGAACATGAAGAACATATTGATGAAACATGGCTTATTCCTTACTCTGACCTACTAACACTATTATTAGCTCTTTTTATTGTTTTATTTGCAGCAAGTAGTATTAATAAAGCCAAATATGATGCAATTATGGAATCATTTAAATCGGAATTGACCGGCACTAAAATTGATAGTTCGAAAATCGGACTTTCTCCACTACCAACAGATTTAAAACAGCAGGAGAAGCTCCCTGCCCAAGTTGCACAGCCTACTAAAACAGCAAATGATATAGAACTCGATCAATTGAAACAAAAGCTAGAACAGTACATAAAAGAAAACAACTTACAAGCAGTCATCACTCTTGGGGATACGAAACGCGGAGTTGAAATCACGCTTAAGGATGTTATTTTATTTGATCCTGGAAAAGCTGACCTTAAGCAAAGCTCATTCAAAACGTTAGATACTATAATCGGGCTAGTTCTAGCTGTTCCAAATCCAATAAGTATTGAAGGCCATACAGATAATGTACCGATTGGCAATGCGGCATTTGCTTCAAACTGGGAGCTTTCCTCAGCTCGAGCAGCAAGTGTGCTTCATTATTTTGAATCCAAAACTGTTGCGGAAAACCGCCTACAATTTACTGGTTTCGGTGAATATAAGCCACTTTACCCAAATGATACACCAGATCATCGTCAATCAAATCGCCGTGTCGATATTGTGATATTACGTAACAATTAAGAAAAAGGTCAGACCCCGCAACTAATATATTTTAGGTTGCGGGGTCTGATTCTTTATTTTGATATTTCCTCATTTTTATTTTTCAATTGCAATGGCTTGTTTGCCCATTTCTTCCCAACTAACGATAAATTGCCACTTATCAATTTTCATATTTTTATATCCATATGGATCGTTAACATAAATATAATTTTGATCATAACCGGTAATGACAACACTGTGTTCACTATATGTAATAAAGATTGTTCCTTGTTGCGTATCCCACTTTTCAAATGGAACAGTTGGCTCATAATTATTTGTCGTAATCACCCAAACTGGAACACCTCTCCCTACCTTTTTAAGCAGGTCATCAAATGGGCTATTCGTTAAATTTACTGCTTTATTCCCTACATATTTCGTCGCAAGGTCAAAAATGGGACCATTGTAAACGCATAAACCAGGACCATTGGCCATATCTCCTACAAACCCGATATTAGGATTACCCATTTTGTTATCTTTGTCCATCAATGGTACAGTTTCTATCTTATTTGCTAGTTCGTTCTTTGTTACTTTTAACCCATAATATTGCAAAACCATTGCAAGACTAGTAACCTCACAACCATTTGTTAATTTTGGAGAATCCATTTGGTTGATTAACGGAACATCGAGGATTTTACTTTCCGGCATGATCGGCTCCTTTTTTACGAGAGCGATTTCCCTTTGTGCTAAATAAGGTGATTCTTCCTTTTTTCCCGGAAGCCAACTAGTAAACTTTTCAGGAAATAGATTACTAGTATTTAAAAATGTTAAGAAAAAAATCATGGTACTAAAGAAAAGTTTTTTCATGTGAAAAACAAACCGTCCTTAATTCGCAATTACTATTATCTATAACTATACCAAAAAGCAAATTATGGATAAAGAACTTATTTTTTCATCCGGAAAGCCCTTCTCTCTGCATACTCAGAGCAGGGAATGCAAACCTTTACCGTCTCTCCCCTATCATTCACATACTTCCTTAACGGCTTGATCTTTCTTTTACAAATCACACATTTATTATTAAAAAAATGAAAAAATGCCATTTTTTCACCTTCCCATTTTGGTGCCTGACACCATTTGGTCTTGGGATAATATTGAACCTCTAGTTGTACTGTTTCAAAAGTATTCTCGACAGGATTTTTTATAGGAGCTAATGAGTGAGGAGCAGTTCGCCAATATTTCATTGAAGAAATCGGTTGAGGAAAAGATAAATGATGTCCCAAACGAGTGTTTAACCCGTTTGGGACATCATCTTTTAATTAAAATTCACCTTTGTTAAAGATGTCAGTTAGAACAGGAACAATTTGTTTTTTACGTGAAACAACACCCTTTAAGGTAGCGGTATTATTAGAAAGGGTTACATTATAGGCTTTTTCCACAGCGCTGGATTTGTCGCCCAATGCTAATGCAACAGAATCATTTGTCAAAATATCGGTCACAACAAATAAAAATAAATCCAAGTTCTTTTCCGCAATTCGTTGAGAAATTGCTGCTTCTAATTCTTCCTTAAGGGACAAAACCTCATCTGTATCAACTGCATTCACTTGTGCAATCTCCACTTTGCTTGCACCCATTTCAAATGCTTTCGCGTCAAGGGTTAGCAGTTCAGCAACGGATTTGCCGCTTAGGTCAGCACCGGCTTTTAGCATGTCTAAACCATATGTATTCGGATCAACACCTGCAATTTCAGCTAATTCGCGGGCTGCTGCAACATCCTGCTCTGTACAGGTTGGGGATTTGAAAAGCAATGAATCAGAAATGATAGCAGATAGCATAAGTCCAGCAATATTCTTGCTGATTTGCTTTCCATTTTCTTTATACATTTTATTTAAAATTGTTGCTGTACAACCAACAGGTTCACAACGGTAATATAGAGGATCACTAGTTTCAAAATTGGCGATCCGATGATGGTCAATTACCTCTAAAATTTTTACGTCTGCAATATCTGTCGCACTTTGCTGACGTTCGTTGTGGTCAACTAAAATGACGCTTTTTACTTCTGATGCAACTGCCTCAACCAAACGAGGAGCTTCAGCGTTAAACGTTTTAAGAGCGAATTGAGTTTCGCCGTTAATTTGACCAAGTCGAACCGGTTCAACCTCCATGCCTAATTGTTTCTTTAGGTCTGCATAGGCAAGTGCAGAACAAATCGAATCTGTATCGGGATTCTTATGACCGAAAATCAGAACTTTTTCCATTTGAATTACTCCTTAATTAAATAAAATATAGTCAAAGACATTATATATTATTCCAACTTTGTATTCAAAGGAAAAAATCCTGTCCATATTCGGTTTCTGCCCCTGATCTCCTAAAACTGCCTCTCTCGGCACTAATTTTCATAATCTTTTTACGTGACCGTATTTACTTGTTTTTTCGGGTACCACTACCCGACTTTAAAGGACGCCCAATTCGCTTTCTGAAATTCTATAAATCTCTTCAATCTTTTTGCCTTTTGCTCTTGCTAAGACTTCCATTCTAACTGCCAGCTGTTTCATTGAAAAATTCAAAGTTTCCTCTGGGTCTCCTCCAAATGAGCTTACCTCCCTTCCTAAGATGCCCTCTTGATTTAGTTTAATGGCTAATGGAGCCAATTCTCCCATTTTGGTCATTATAAAATCATAGAGATGCGGATGCTCACAAATTAATCTTTGCAGAAGGAAAGTGCCATATCCGATATGTCTAGACTCATCCTTCTTTAAATTTCCAACTCCCTCCAGCAGACCAGGCATGATCCCAGCTGAATCCAGTGTTGAGTAAAAATAGAAATAACCTGTTTCGGCAAGGACGCCTTCAACAAACATGTTATAAACTACTGATGCCTCAGCGATCGCCTCTGGCGATTGATCAGACACAAGACGTTCCATTGCTGTCGGTAAAATCTCGTAAAATATCTTTTTATATGTTTCTGTATGGAGATGGGAGAGTTCCCCCCGTTCGTCAAGCGCATTCAATACAAGCCTGAAAAATTCCGTATGTTTCGCTTCCTCAAATAAAAACGTTGTTAAAAACATCTCTTCCTCCAGACGGCCTTCTTTGGCAATCGCCATTATGAGCGGCAAGAGGTCAAGGGTTACCGCTTCTTCACCGGCTTGAAATTGTGAAATCAGCCGGAGGATATCTGTCTTCTGCTCGGTATTTAGCGTTGCCCAATCTTTCTTATCTTGAGTGAAATCAATATCCGCCGGGTTCCATGTCCCTAGGCGCTTCGCCTTTTGGTAAAGACGGTATGGAAAGGAATCCTCCAACAAGCCTCTGCTGCTAGTCGTGATCATTTTTCTTTTCTCCATAAACATTCCCCTTTTCCATTTATGTATTCCAAACTCTACTGCTGACTTCCACAAACGGTTCTATTAAATTTTACCTACACCAGGGCATAAACGATGACTCAGTCGCCCTTTCAATCCCGGGCTCTCGCAAGCCTCTTGCAAATTGGTCTGCATATTGCCTCGTTTCCCTATATGTAATTGCTTATCTTTGAAAAATAAAAATGGATTCTGATCAAACTGTTCGAAATTTTTTTAAAGCTGTTCTTTAAGCTTCAACTAATCCAGTCTTTTTTTCGATCAACTACCGTTTTCCTCTTTTCAACCCTACTTTGGTCGTTGATAAACTCGATCAACTACCGTCTGCCACTTTTCAACCCCACTTTGGGCGTTGATAAACTCGATCAACTACCGTCTGCCACTTTTCAACCCCACTTTGGGCGTTGATAAACTCGATCAACGACCGTTTTCCTCTTTTCAACTCAACTTTGGTCATTGACAAGCTCGATCAACGACCGTTTTCCTCTTTTCAACTCAACTTTGGGCGTTGATAAGCTCGATCAACTACCGTTTTCCTCTTTTCCAACCCACTTTGGTCGTTGATAAACTCGATCAACGACCGTTTTCCTCTTTTCAACTCAACTTTGGTCATTGACAAGCTCGATCAACGACCGTTTTCCTCTTTTCAACTCAACTTTGGGCGTTGATAAACTCGATCAACTACCGTTTTCCTCTTTTTAACTCAACTTTGGGCGTTGATAAACTCGATCAACGACCGTTTTCTTCTTTTCCAATCGAAATTGGTCATTGACAAGCCAATCAACAACCTCCAACCGAATTTAGTTAGCCTTTCTTCATTCAATACAAAAATACAGAATCAGATAACTTCTTTTTTTAATTCCAGTTGAAATGAGGTACAGATTTAAGCAATCTGCTATCCATCTATATTTCAAAAGAACTTGAAATATGAACAAAAATCCCCCTTGCATGATTTTAGCAAGGAGGACATTGTGAATTTTTCCTACTGAATCTTTTTTTGAACTTTCTCTTATTCTTCTTACAGCGTACGCCAGAGAAATTTCCCACCACTTGTCATAGGGAACTGCTTTCGAAATTCAATTTGACGTGGATATTTATAGGCAGCCATATGCATCATTCGACTCCCCATTGATACTCTTTTACCTTATCGGAATACCTAAAATTCACCGTATTCCATTCCTATTCGGCATTCACATACTAATCAGTTGGTAAGTGAATAATATACAAAACTTTAAAAGTATTAAACTTTGAATGGGTCCTTCATCATTTCTTCTTGATATTTTAAAAGGTGATATATAGTTTCGAGAGCGGGTGTTTCCACGTTTAATTTTTTTCCTTTTTTTACAATATAGCCACAGATTGATTCTAGTTCCATTGCTTTTCCATTCCGCTTATCCTGCAGCATTGAGGTGTCATGATTCCGCGCGAGCTCCCCTTGTTCGAGAATCGTTTCGAAGAAGTCTTCCTCTATGTCAACATTAGTATTTCTCGCGACAGCAATCGCCTCCTGACAGATTTTGATGGCGGTTTGCTTTAAACCTTCATTTTCAAAAATCGCACCTACTTTTACTTCCAAAAGTGCCGTTAAAGGATTGAAGGTGACATTCCAGAGAAGCTTTTTCCATTTTACCCCTAATATATTTCTTGATGTAAAGGTTTCGATATGAGCATCGTTAAATAAAGTAGCTAAATCCGACACTTTATTTGATAATTCAGCTTCTAGCGCCCCGATTACAAGTCGTGGAGGGAAGCCAATTTGTTTCACCACCCCAGGTTCTTTCACAAAGGTCTGAATATAGGTGGAAACAGGAATAACCCGTTCTTTTCCAAAAATAGCGGAGAGAATTTCCTCATTATCAACACCATTTTGAAAGCACAAAATGACACATTCCTTTTTCAGATAGGGTTGCAGTTTTGTTGCAACCTCTTTTGTTGCAGTTGACTTCACACAAAACAAGAGCAAATCAACTTCCGATAAGCTTTCATAGCGATCGGTAAATGTCCCCTCCACACTAAACGTTTCAGCTTCACTTTCAACTATTAGTCCTTTTTCAACCATACACTTTAGACTATTTCCGCGCGCTAAGAAAATAACCTCATTCCCTGCTTTTTGTAGCATAGCACCAAAGTAACCACCAACTGCGCCTGTTCCTGCCACACCTATCTTCATAGATTGTCCTCCTATGTATCCATCAGTAATAGTAATAAACCCAGCAACAAGCAGAAACTCTTGCTTGGTGCCGGGTGTCTATTTTTTATTATAAAATTATATTTAATTGGCTTTCGAGAATTGTCCTGCTCCAAAAGAGTAAGTTTCGAAAACGGTACTTAGCTTTTCTTAATATTGGTGGTACAAAACCTCGCCCTTTAACACTTCTTCTCCATTTTGGTTCACTGCTTGAACGCTAAAACGCAAGATAGGATCATTTTTTTCAAGTAAAGCTGCTTTAAGGGTGATGACATCATTCAAAAAGACCATTCCTTTAAAGCGGATGGAATAATCTTGAACAAAGCCTTCTTCATAATTAAAAGTAAATAATTTTGCTAGGTTCCCCATGTTCCACATACCCTGGGCAATAATTCCCGGCAATCCTGCCTTTTTTGCTTCTTCATCAATTGTGTGAATAGGGTTGAAATCGCCTGAGGCGCCGGCATATTTTATTAGATCAATCCTTGATACCGGATCAAGTTGAATATCTTTAACCGATTCTCCTACCTGTAAATCAGCAAGGGTCTTCATTTGGCCATCACCTTCCTTACGGCTTCAGAAATGATAAGAGTTGTGCTTGAACTAAAAATAATATTTCCGGCTAAATCTTCGCCAAAGCGTTCAAGAACTACGAATCCCATTTCCCCAAAGTGCCCTTTTTTCTCAAAATATCTCTTCACGGTGAAATAGCAATAAATGGTTTCCCCCACAAATAATGGCCTTTCATAGTGAAACGATTGCTCACCATGGATTAAACCTTTTTCGGGAAGTGCAAAGCCTTCGATTTCCCCATATTCAAAAACCCATGGAAAAGTTGGCGGGGCAATATTTTTCTTATACCTTGATTTTTCCCCTGTTTCTTCATCAAAGAAAATGGGATGTAGGTCACCAATAGCTTCTGCAAACTTCTTTACGGCTCCTCTTTCCACCGTATTTTTTACTTTGTTTGATTGCTTTCCAATTTGATCTTTATACAATTACTCCCACCTCCTTATTTAACATTTTGGTCCACCGGCTACATAGATGACTTGACCATTTACAAATGAAGATTTTTCATCTGCAAAGAAGGCAACCGCATTCGCGATATCAGCAGGTTTACCGGTTCTGCCAACAGGAATTTCTGTTACGCTTGCTGCGATTAATTCTTCAAAAGCGACCCCAATTCTTGCGGCAGTTTCTTTTGTCATTTCGGTTTCAATAAAGCCGGGGGCAACGGAGTTCGTTGTAATTCCGTATTTCCCAAGTTCAATTGCAAGTGTTTTAGTGAAGCCCTGTAGCCCAGCTTTAGCAGCAGCATAATTGGCCTGACCACGGTTTCCTAGTGCTGACGTGGAAGAAATATTGATGATCCGCCCGTATTTTTTCTCGACCATGTATTTTTGAACCGCACGCGCCGTTATAAAAGAGCCCTTTAGATGCACATCTATGACAGTTTGCCAGTCAGAATCTGTCATTTTAAATAAAAGGTTATCTCGAATGACACCAGCGTTATTGACGAGTATATCAACAGAACCAAATACTTCCACTACCTCTTTAACAACAGCTTCAACCTGGTCAGCGTCGGTAACATTGGCAACCCTTGAATACACATCATAGCCCTTTTTCTTTAACTCGCTTGTCGTTTCGCTTAAGGCCTCCTCATTTAAATCGATGAAGGCAACCTTTGCCCCTTCTTCGGCAAAAAGCTCGACAATCGCTTTTCCGATACCGCGGCTTCCACCTGTAACAAAAGCTACTGTTCCTGTAAATCTTCCTGCCATTTTTTTATTCCTCCCAGCTTATTTCTCTATATTTTCGACAGTGCCTACTAAATTTCCTTTTAAACGTATTGACCAATTTTCACAAGACTTATCATACCTGCTTGTTGGTACGTTATTCCTATTTTATTCTGAACTTTCAGATAAGACAAGTTATAACTGTTTTTTTATGGAAAAAATCCTTTGGCAGAGTTCCTACCAAAGGATTTTTCTTTATGGATGCTGAATTGCTTTCTTTAATGTTTTTTCTTTAAGAATAGAAATCGCAATGGAACTGCCGAGCCAAGAAATAAGACCTGCTGAAATACTTAAAGGCCAGTTATTAGTCGTTTCTAATATAAATAAAACCGCTGTAACACAAACGAGTCCACCCATCATTCCATAAACCGAACCTTTCACAACATTGGTCGCTTTCATGGTCCCAGCTCCTATTCCGACCATAATAACCGCTGTCAGCATAACGGCGGGAAAAGCGGCAAATATACCGGCAAGAATTTTCCACGGAGAAACGACGGTTATAAGATAGCTTAACGTAACAGCTGTCCCGCCAAGTAAAAAACGAATCAATAAGTCCTTTTTGTTCATGTTGTTCACCTATTTCTAATGTGATGTGATTAGTACAACTAAGCTTGATACAACAACCCAGTAAGCCATCGCCTGAATGATCCCGCGTTTCCAACCGATTTTGGGTAACAAGTATCCGGCGATCATGGCAACAAGGATATTTATGACCATTCCGAAAATGGCTCCTTTTGAAAGGATAATGGAATGCGAAATGAGATCGCCTCCATGGAAATCGAGTCCGATTGTTAATAACGCTGCCAAATATACCGCAGGAAATGCAGCAAATATTCCTCCTGCCTTTTCCCCTAATTTCTTGGCAACTAGCGTACAAGCTACCACAGAGAAACCACCCAATAAAAATCGAATGAGTAAAGCACTTAATGATAGATGCATGTTCTGTTCGCCTCTTTTTCTATGTTGCATTGTGATTAATAATATTTGTGAGTTGTTTCACAATCTATTACATAGAATATTTTACCTTATTTTTTGTGCATCGCCTGTGAACTTTTTATTAAGATTTAGATCTGGATCGCTTTTCTCGTCTATTAAGAATTTTTTAAATTGACAAATCAGGCATTATTATTCATTTTATTAGTATAAACTTATTTTTAGGAGTACATAAATGATGAATAATCTAAATATTAGAAATGCTGACATTAATGATTTACCCGTGATTGTTGACATTTACAATTCAACAATTTCTGGTAGAATGGTAACCGCGGATCTTGAGCTAGTTACTGTTGAAAGCCGGGAGAACTGGTTCCATGAACACTCCCCTAATTTTCGTCCATTATTGGTAGTAGAATACCAAGGACAAATTTGCGCTTGGCTAAGTTTTCAATCGTTTTATGGGAGACCAGCTTACAATGGTACTGCCGAAATCAGTATTTATATCCATCAGGATTTTAGAGGAAGGAAGCTTGGAAAATACCTGTTGCAAAAAGCGATAGATGCTTGTCCACAGCTTCAAATTAAAACTTTGCTTGGGTTTATTTTTGGTCATAATGAACCGAGCCTTAAGCTTTTCTCCCATTTTGGTTTTGAAAAATGGGCCCACCTGCCAAATGTGGCAGAATTGGATGGGATTGAAAGAGATCTGATTATTCTCGGAAAAAGAGTCAATTAGGAGGATTTTAAATGAGTGTACATAAAGCAATTTCAGAACATGTAAACAAACAAAATCATCGAATTAACGAATTCCTGGTACTTGACCAAAAAAGAGAACATTTTATTGAAGAAGCTGTTGAATTATGTAAACAAGGAGCAGCATTTACGACTGATAAAATAAACGAAGTAACTGGACAAATTAATGAACTCGCCAAGCAAGGCATTATCCCTACCCGTAAGATTGTTACGGTAGAAATGGTTCGTGAATACATGCAAAAACTCCAGAATTAAATAGGTTTTGATCAATTTAAAAGACGTGAACATTGCCCACGTCTTTTTTTTATTCCAATTTTATAAATTTAATTCAGTTGATTTGTTAACATTGTTTACTTGAATCATATTGAGGCCGCTCCCGATAAATCCCAGTCCCGTTATGGCTCCGCCAATAGCTTCTATCACTAATTTTTCAGAGCCTATCAAACTAGCCGACGCAAACACAATAGTTCCAATGATGAATAAAAACCCACAAGTTTTTGGAAGTTTGTTGAACCTTATGATGTAATATCCAATCATGAGCATTCCGATGACAAACAAGAGCGGGCCTATAATACAAACGGTTTCCACAACCGGAGCCTTAAAAACAAGGTCTGTATTAAATCCTGAAAAACCTCCCATTTCAACTAAAACTATTCCGGAAACAATGGTTGTTCCTATAACGCTTAGGACCATACCTAGTAAACCTAAAATTTTTGTTCCTTGTGCTAGTTCAAAATAGATACCCAAAAGTGCAAAAATAAGAATGACATGTGCAGCGAATACCAAACTACTTCCAAAAAGTGTGCCTTCTTCTGATTCTCCAAAAAGGTTGATAAAATGCGCTATGAATAACAAAGATCCAGAGACAATACTGGACCAGCCTCCAAACGCCTTATACAAATTTGGCACATAAACACCCCCAAAATCTAATGACTCTTTGCGCGGGACTTCAGATGTTATTTACATATTACCATATCTATCAATTTAATTAAAAATTCAAACAGGGTATTTTTTACAAAATCTTTACATTTCTGTAACCATTCTTAGCTTTTAGAATACTTATCTTTTTGGTATATTAGTAGTAAATAACTCCAAATTCCCCTCGTCTTAATTTTCTATTTCATTTGAGATAATTTCGCTCTCTCGGAAACAGTAACCAAAGCCCCATACGGTTATTAAAAAAACAGGGTGAGAAGGATCATCCTCAATTTTTTCTCTTAACCTTCGAATATGTACGTCAACGGTTTTCGGATCACCAAAGTAGTTCACTCCCCATACCTTATCAAGAAGTTCATTCCTTGGAATCGGCTCGCCTTTTCGTTCAAATAAAAATTTCATTAATTGATATTCTCGTACTGTTAATTTCAATAATTTCTCTCTTTTATAAAGCTGCTGTGTTTTGGTATCTAAGAAATATGGACCTGATTGGAGTTTGTTCACAATCTGTTTTTGTGGTGACTGATTCGTTCTTCTTAATACGGAGCGAATCCTTGCCACCAATTCCAAAGGATTAAATGGCTTTACTACATAATCATCTGCCCCAAGCTCCAACGCCATAATTTTTTCCATGTCTTGGCTTCGAGCCGAAACAATCACAATCGGAAGGCCAGGATAACTTCCTCTTAACTTTGTACAGATTTCAAATCCGTTCATGTCAGGTAGCATAATATCTAATAGTACTAAAGAAGGATTCTGTTCATGAACGAGTTTCATTGCTTCCTTCCCAGTACTCGCCTCTATTACATCAAAATTAGACCGTTGTAAATTAAAATGAATCAGCATCCGAATTGGTATTTCATCTTCCACAACTAAAATCTTACCTTCAGACATCTTCTACCCTCACTTTTCATAAAATACACCACTTCTATAATTTTACATACAGGTAATAACTTAGCAATATTTTTCTGAAAAATAAAAATGTGGAAGATTTCCAAAAACACTTCAAAGGGCGGTTTCCTTTTCAAAACTTATTCTTAAAGTACTGGACAAACCTGGCTCTCCTCTGAATTAAATTCTATTACTATTAGCTGTGTTAAACTTGCCTGTTGATTTGTTCTCAAGAAGCGATCATCCACGGGCGTTCCGGGGAGCCTCCTCGGCGCTTAAGCGCCTGCGGGGTCTCCCCTGCCCCGTACTCCCGCAGGACGTTGAATCATCATCTTTGAATCAACACCGCACGAAGGAAATGCGATAGCATTTTCGAGGATCGAGCGCCTTCCGCTCCAATCAACATAGTTTCAAAAATCAACAATGACCTTTAACACAGCCTTACTATAAAATAAAAGAGACCTTTAATGGCCTCTTGTTACCCTACTTTCTCATTTTTTAAAGCTTCTTTCATGAACATTCTTAACTGTTTAATGGCTCGATGCTGTGTTGTTTTCACCTTACTCTCCTTCCACCCCAGCGCTTGTGCTGTTTCATTAATGGATAGTTCTTGAATAAAACGAAGAATAATCACACATTTTTGGTCAAGGCTGCACTGTTCAAGGCAGTGATACATCAACAGTGTCTTTTCCTTTTGATTAATAATTTCTTCTGGTAATGGTGAACAGTCTTTGATCTCCCATTGTGGAAGATCAAAGTTTGCCAATACCCGTTGTTTCAAACCTTTTTGCTTGCGAAAACAATCGATTGCAACATTTCTGGCTATGGCAAATAGCCATGTTTTTTGGCTGCATTCCCCTTTAAATTGCTGGGACGATTTAAACACCCGTATATATACCTCTTGAACAAGATCTTCAGCTTGTTCGCGATTATGAACCATATAGTATAAAAAATTAAATAGGTCATGGTGATATTTAGTAAATAAATCATTAAACATTTTTTCCACTGTTTCTCTCTCCCATCACCATTGTCGAACGAATTAATGATAAGAAACCTACATCTGGTAATATCCTTAAAAATCATACAATTTTTTACAATAAAAAGGGTTACAAACTGGTAAACTTCTAAATGTTAAATGTTACCTATTTGTAACCTTTTTGTCGCACTAGCAAAAAATTACTGGAATGAATAAATTTCCATAACTGCATGATTCCAAATTTTCTTAAATTCTAGTACGATGGAGATAGAAAAAGAAATGAGATGGAGAATTACATGCAGAAGAAAATGGAGCTAGTCATTGTTTATATTATTACTAGTTTAATTTGGATATTTGGGACCAATTATCTAATCCACAAATTTGTTCCTGTCAATCTATTACCCATAATTGAGCGCTCAAAAGAGATTCTTTATGTAATGATTTCTGGAGGCGCACTGTATTTTTTTATTTGTAAGATGGAAGAGCTACATGCTTCAAAAGAGGATGAAAGAAGGCTTTCAACCCTCATAAATTCAATGGTCGATTTTGTTAACTTTAAAGATGGTGAAGGAAAATGGATAGAAGCCAATGAATTCGGGTTGAAATTATTTCAGCTTGAAAATGTCGACTATCGTGGTAAAAAGGATTCAGAATTAGCTGAGTATACGGAGTTCTATCGAGAAGCACTTCGATTTTGTGAAAATTCAGATGAAGAAGCATGGAAAAATGGGACAATTACCCGTATCGAAGAACGACTTCCCGTTCCGGATGGCACAACCAAAATATTTGATACCATTAAGGTACCGCTATTTAACGAGGATGGGAGTAGGCAAGGGTTAGTGATCATTGGCCGCGATATCACTGAAAGAATCAATATGGCGAAGCAGTTGGCACAAAGTAAGCAGCAATACAAATCTTTATTCGAATACAATCCTGATATTGTCTACATGATAAAACTAAACGGAACGATTACCAACCTTAATTCATCATTTGAAGCCATCACAGGCTTTAAACGAGATGATTTCATAGGTAGAAAAATAACCGACGTACTACCTAAACGGTATAAGCATTACCTAACAAAATTTCTATCATCATTTGCTACAGAAATCATGCCGAGTCAATTTGAAATCAAAATACCGCATGCAAATGGAAATACGCTTACGATCCAATGTACCTCCCTTCCTATAGTCGTGGATGGAAATATTACCGGTATTATCGGCTATGGCAAAGATGTAACGGCGTTACGATTAACCGAAGAACGGCTTAGAAGAACGGAAAAGCTTTCTGTTGTCGGCGAACTTTCTGCCAGTGTGGCCCATGAAATTCGTAACCCACTTACCTCATTAAAAGGATTCGTTCAGATGCTGCAATCTGAAGATACAGCACACCAATTATATTATCAAATCATGTTAGATGAACTGAATCGAATAAATGACATTGTAGGTGAACTGTTGCTATTGGCAAAACCTCAGGTGATCAAATACACAAAAGTGGAATTACAAAAATTATTGAACGATGTCATCTCGTTGTTAAGTACTGAAGCAACCCTATATAATGTTGAAATTGATGCTTCATTCCCTGAAACCAATCTTGTCATTGACTGTGAACCAAATCAACTAAAGCAAATGCTTATTAATATTATTAAAAACTCAATTGAGGCGACCTCAGTTGGTGGAATGATTTCGATTGTATTAAAACAAACAGGAGAAGATCATATTGCTATCATTGTTAAAGACAACGGCTGTGGCATATCAAAAGAAAGATTAGCTCGAATTGGCGAGCCGTTTTATTCATCGAAAGAAAAAGGGACCGGGTTAGGTTTAACAGTCAGCTTCAAGATTGTCCAGGCCCATAAGGGAAGCATTCATTTTGAAAGCCAGAAAAATCAAGGAACTACTGTCCATATAAGCTTACCAATCAACCAAAAACATCATAGGTCAACAGAGATGTAAGAACCTAAGACATTATAAGTTTGTAAAAAAAAGGGTGTCCCAAAACTTTTCGGGGCACCCCTTTTATTAATGGTCTGATAAAATTGTCTGTTGATTTCCACTCTAGTGGCGGTCCGGGGAGCCTCCTCGGCGCTACCTGTGTCTGCGGGGTCTCCTCTGCCCCGTACTCCCACAGGACATTGAATTACATCCTTGAATCCGCCCACGCACGAAGGAAATGCGATAGCATTTTCGAGGAGTCGAGCGCCTTCCGCTCCAATCAACATAGCGGAAAAATTATCATGAACTTTGTACACATAGTGGTGCCTGTCACTTTTTGGACAGCCACTTAAGTTTTTTTTCTGTCTCTATTCTTTTATATCGGGTTTTATTGATCCAGTATCAGCACTTCTTGAGAGGATATAACTTTGTGTTTTACCTTTATAAGCTGAATATGTAGGGTCAATGAAAAAGGTAATCGGTATTTTCATATTTTCCGACACCAACCGCCTTAATTTAAATGTCCGATTTAGTTTTCTCTTAAAATTGCACTCTCTCATATCAAGGATGATCGATCCCCCATAGTTTAAAAAAACTTTCGTTTGGTAACGGTTAATTGGTTTGTAGTCTATAATGTGCAAAATATTGAACCAAACGCAGTCGGCTTTAGCAGGAGACTTACTTGGGAACAAGTAAATTCCAGAAAAGGGATCAAACACAATCGGTCTCATATTCTTATTTCCCAGCAAAAACTTAGAACCGTCCAATGCTCCTCTTAAACTTGAACCAAACTTTTTTAATGATTCATCAATTAATTTTAGTGGAGCGACTTTCTCCAAACGCCACATGTTTCCATGTTTAATTCTCGTACAAACCTGCCCGTCTTGATTATACTCCCCTCGTAACAAAACAGTTTCTTTCCCAATCATAGAATTGTTCAATAAATGTACGCCCCTTTCATTATCAACTTGATATTCTTCTTAAAAAGGGTATACTAACCATATAAGTTGGGATACCCCACTTGCTAAAACCCTAGCTTACTGTCGGTGGAAGACTTTTGCATAGGGTTTTTTCAATTTTTTCCGTTTCGATTCTTCCAAATCTGCCAAATTATTTCCTCCTTCGACATTATCTTATTATACTTTCCAAATAACTGTAATCGTTTCACGAGATAATTCAAGAAAATGTAACTTATTACGAATTTTCTATTATCCTTTCATTAATGTTAATTTAAATGAAAACTCGCTTATCGGCGAGTTCGCTCGGACGATTGAAAAAACCTTGTTGAATGTATACTTTCCTAATAGCTAAAAAAAATGCCTTTGGTGTAGACTCACCAAAGGCATTTTTGAGTGTTTCAAATGGCTTTTCCTCCACTTGTAACGCTCATTTTAACATATATCTCATTACCAATTTTAAAGAAAACAATACTGGCAAGAACGACAATAGATATAATCGAAAACATTATTCGACCGTTAAATTGACTCATGAGGTAGCCCCCAAGGATAGGGCCAATAAAATTCCCAATTTTCCTAAACTGTCCTGCCCCGAAATATGTGCCTCTTAAATGATCAGGTGCGAGCTCATCAATCAGCACACTACTAGATGGAAAAATTAAAATTTCTCCTATCGTTAAGAAAACGACCGAGACAATGGCGGTCACCCAGCCAGAGCCAGAGACAAAGCAAAAGCTGAATAAACCCGCTGCCATAAATAAAGCTCCTATTATCATCGTTTGCATCGGCTTCCACCGCTCTGCAAAATGGCTGATGGGCATCTGGAAAAAGACTACCATTACGGCATTAATCGTAATTAAAACTGAAAAGATAAAAACGCCATTTGTCAAAGTAGTTTGCAAGAATTGAGGTAGATTTGAATCGAATTGAATATAGCCTAAATTTACTAATATACCCCCTAACACTAAAAAAAGAAGCGCCTTATCCGTTTTTATGATCCGAAATGCATCCTTAATATTGACTGATTTTTTAGTATTTTGCTCTTCTTGCTCAATAACCAGTTTCCCCATAAAGAATAATAAGACGAAAGCATAGAGCAAATAAGTGCTGCCAGTTAAAACGAAAGACAATTTTGCTGAGTTAATAGCCAAATAGGCACCTAAAAGCGGGCCAACGGAAGCGCCGATATTGATGGCGGTATACCTGAGTGAGTAAGCTTTCAATCTATTTTCTTTTTCGGTTACGTCTGCCATCAATGCTTGTGACGTAGGCTCAAAAAAGGAATTACATAGTCCATTTAAAGCGTTTAATAGAATAAACCACCCCGGAGAAGATGCAATCATGAAACCGAAGTATACAAAAGCAATTGCAAACAATGAAATCAACATGACCTTTTTTCGCCCAAAACGGTCGGATAAATGTCCTCCTATAAATCCTCCAACCGTTCCCATTAACGGACTAATCCCTATAGTTAAGCCAATAAATACCGGAGAAAGGTCCATATGCCGCGATAAATAGATAGAGAGAAATGGAAGCGTCATAAAGGCAGAGCCTCTCGATAGAATAGTACCTATTAATAATACCCATACAATAGGATGAAACTGATGCAGATAATTTTTTAGTTTACTCATAGGTTTCCTCACATTTTTTAGATTCTTTAATTTAGTTAAACAATTTATTAAAAAAATGTAAAGAATTATGTGAATTTTATAAAAAAAGCTTTATTAAACGTGCCTGTTGATTTGCGCTCAAGAAGCAAGCATCCGCGGGCGTTCTTGGGAGCCTCCTCGGCGCTTAAGCGCCTGTGGGGTCTCTCCCCTGCCCCGTACTCCCGCAGGACGTTGAATTAGCATCCTTGAATCAACACCGCACGAAGGAAATGCGATAGCATTTTCGAGGATCTCGCGCCTTCCGCTCCAATCAACATGGTTTCAAAAATCAACAATTACTTTTAACACAGCCTAAAAAAAAGACCTTTTTTAGGTCTGATAATCTAAGGATCGATTATTTTGGTTCCTCATATTTTAAGGCTCTCTCGCTGTCCCCATAGCCTTTTGTCGTTGGATCTTGTACAATTCCCAACATAGAGAGAATTACCAATACAGCATTTGCAAATGTTAGAATTGAATTCTGCATTGCTCCAGTAAATTGAAAATGAATAAGTCCGGTAGAATTTAACCCCGCAATAATCATCTCTGCAACAATCATAACTTGCGCAAAGAAAGCTAGGATCCAATTTTTATTTTTAAAGCGAACCTTCCAGTTAATCATTTTTCCACCTCTTCTATTATTATTTCTTTACTACTACTATATGCTTTGATGCAGAAAATGGTTGTCCACTATTATCACATCTTTAAAAAAAATAAAGAAAACAGGCTCCTTTAGGAACCTGCTCTTAAAATTAAACTTCTCTTCTCATTGCCTTCAAAACATCTACTCTTGTAGCTCGCTGCGCGGGCCTTAGCCCTGAGATAATCGTAACCCCGTAACAAATAACAATAC
Organism: Neobacillus massiliamazoniensis; assembly: GCF_001048695.1. Lineage (GTDB taxonomy): Bacteria > Bacillota > Bacilli > Bacillales > Cytobacillaceae > Neobacillus > Neobacillus massiliamazoniensis. The sequence continues at coordinate 867,505 of NZ_CVRB01000001.1, forward strand.
AGATAATCGGTAGACTAATTGGTATATCACTAAAAGAAAGATCACTAGGTGGTTTCTCACCAAATGCCTGCTTTAAAATCAGCGGTATTGCAAAATTGACGGCGTAGCTGATTCCATATGATACAACCGTACCGATGAAGGCCCCGATTAATCCAATATAACTGCTCTCCAAAAGAAAAATTCGTTTAATTGTTTTTGGATTGGCCCCGATGGCTTTCATAATTCCTATGTCGGGTGCACGCTCTGTTACGGCCATTGTCATCGTATTATAAATACCAATAGAGGCAATTAAGATGGCAATCGTCCCAATAAAAATAAGTCCCGCTTTCGCAATTGTAAATACTAGATTTACCTCTTTTAACTCATTTACAATCGAATAGGTAGCATATTTTTTCTCCTTTAAACCATCGGAAATGGTTTTAACTGCCTCCACGCTATTGGCGTAGATTTTTACTTGATCATAAGAGTCTTGTGCAAATTCTCCTGCTGAATTCGCCCCTCTCCTATTTGGATCATTAATCATCCCTCTTGAAGTTCCAGTGAAATCCTCTATATCCTTTAAGGCTTGATCAGAGATAAAAACACTATTATCCCTCAGCCACTCCTTTGTCGGCTTTTTCGCAATCCCAACAACAGTAAAGGTGAACGGTTTTATGATTTCCTGCCCATCTTTAAACTGCCTTACTTCCAATTCTATTTTTTCACCAAGCAAATTTCCTTTATAACGATATTCTTCCTTTACTTGACCTTGTTTATCATAGATATCACTAGTGGCATCCTTAGGAGCGAGATTTAGGGGAAAATCATAACCTACAACTATCTCATCCTTCTCTTTTGGAAGCCTCCCCTTTGACAATTCAAAGCCCGCCTTTACCTCTGAAGGCATATTTCCTACAAAGCTTTCTGTTGATTCCTGATAATTCCCAATCGTATAGGTGCTTGGTTGTTGGAGCATTTTTCTTCTCGTAACGGCTTTAACATCCTGCATGTCTTCAAAAATCTTAATATCCTGATCATTAATTGGCCGGAATCCATCTACTCCCTTCTCTTCTTTGCCATGGACATCAATTTGTGTTACGACTCTTTGTTCAGTTATTTTCTTTACTACCGATTTTTGCAAACCAAATGCAACAGACGCTAGTACAATCAGAAAAGCACATCCCATTGCTGTCGCAAGGAATGTCATAAAAACTCGTGTTCTATTTTTCTTCATATTTTGCCGGACAAACCTAAATTGATCTTTCAGCTTCATACTGCCGCCACCTTTCTGGCGATCTGTCCATCTTTTAATTCAATCGTGCGGTGGCCAATTTCTGCAACCTTATCATCATGGGTAATAATTAAAAAGGTGATGCCTAAATCTCGGTTTAATTCCACAATAAATTCAAGCAGATCTCTTTCTGTTTCACTATCAAGACTTCCGGTAGGTTCATCGGCAAGAATGACCGGTGGGTTGACAATGAGAGCCCGGGCGATACTGACACGCTGCTGTTGGCCACCGGAGAGCTCGCCTGGATAATGGTCCTGATAATCTAATAATCCAACTTTTTTAAGCATGGCCTCTGTTTGCTTTTTTCTATCAATCTCGTTAACTCCTTTTAAGATCAATGGGAGCTCCACATTTTGAAAGGCCGTCATACTTGGAATGAGTTGAAAGCTTTGAAAAATAAAGCCAAGATTTTTGATACGAAAATCGGCAAATTTACTCTCATTTAAACCCGTGACCTTTTCCCCACTAATCCAAATTTCTCCTTCTTTAGGATGGATAAACCCGCTTACTAAATTAAGAAGCGTTGATTTCCCTGACCCGCTTCTGCCGACAATGGTCACAATCTCCCCTTTTTCCACATGCATAGAGATGTTCCGAAGTACTGGAATCACGGTCTGTCTTCCTTTTTTCCCAACAACAAAATCATGGCTTACATTTTTAATCGTAATCATCTTATCCTCCTGTTTTCTTTCTATACCTTAATAGACGATCGATTCCTGCAAAATCCCTTCACTATTTTTTAAAAAATTTCTATTAGATTCCAACTAAGGGTATTATTAGGATTGGTAAAGGTTTTTGATGGTTTTTTTCACGTAAAAAAACTATAATAGTTGAAGCAAAAATCCTTTTGAGAGTTAGGAGATAAAATGGATAAGCTTCATTTAATTTGGGAAATGTTCGTCCGTTTCTGGAAAAAGAAACACTTAACACAAATCGTATTATTAGCTTTTCTTGTTTTTATATTGGTAACTATTGTTTATTTCGGCTGGCTAGCCTATAGTGCAAATGTTGAATCATTGCAGCAAGGTCTTAGTCAATCAACGGTTGTTTATGATAAAGACGGAAAGGTTGCCAGCAACATTTCCACGAATCGTACAAAAGGGGTTAAAATTGCGGAGCTTCCAAAATATGTCCCAAATGCGGTTGTCGCGATCGAGGATGAGCGATTCTACTCCCACGGTGGCTTCGACATTAAAGGGATGACCAGGGCATTTTTCGGAAATTTATTTGCCGGAAGGATTACTGGCGGAGGCAGTACGATTACACAACAGCTTGTAAAAAACGCGCTTCTTTCCCCTGAACAGACGATCAAAAGAAAAGCGGAAGAATTATTTTTATCGGTGAAAATTGATAAAGTTTATAGTAAAGATGAAATTCTGCAAATGTACTTGAATCAAGTATATTTTGGTAGCGGTGCCTGGGGGATTGGCAATGCCTCGAAGAAATATTTTAATAAAGATATTAAAGATGTTTCCATTAGCGAGGCAGCAATGCTAGCTGGACTATTACATGCACCTAGCTCCCTAGATCCTTATAAACACTACGATGCAGCGATGCAACGGAGAGACGTGGTATTAGGAAAAATGAAAGATCAAGGGATGATTACATCTGCTGAATATAAACAAGCGAAAGCGGAAAAGATTGTCCTTCAAGATGGTGGCGGTAGCTATATTGAACGAAAACATCCATATTATGTGGATGCTGTATTAAATGAAGCGATTTCGCGATATGGTTTAACACAGGAAGAAATTTTAACAAGGGGATACAAAATATATACGGAAATGGATCAAAACATGCAAACCGGGCTTGAAAATGTGTACAGCAAAAATTATCTTTTCCCTCGTGGAAAAGGAGATGTAATGGCCCAAAGCGGTGCTGTCTTGATGGATCCAGCTTCCGCTGGAGTACGAGCCCTTGTTGGGGGACGTGGAGACTATTCCTTCCGTGGCTTTAATCGAGCTACACAGCTGCAAGCACAACCTGGATCGACCATGAAGCCGCTTGCCGTCTATACACCGGCTCTTGAACAAGGCTATAATTATTCGTCCCAGCTTGAAGATAAGCCCAACATGTTTGGCGATTACAAGCCTGAAAATTTCTCAAGAACCTTCCAAGGCGAAGTTCCAATGTATAAGGCTGTAGAAGACTCATTAAATGTTCCAGCTGTTTGGCTGCTAAACCAAATGGGTCTAAATAAAGGGATTGATTCTGTAAAACGATTTGGCATACCTGTTACAAAGCAAGATCAAAACTTGGCCCTTGCTCTTGGCGGGATGAGTAAAGGTGTTTCGCCATTGCAAATGGCGGATGCTTATTCCACCTTTCCAAATGGCGGAAAACGAATGGATAGCCATCTGATCACGAAAATTGTCGGGCCGACAGGGAATATTATTGCCGAGCACAAGCCAAATTCAACAAAAGTAACATCAAAATCAGTTACTGATCAAATGACTTCCATGCTCCTGAATGTTGTGGAATCAGGTACTGGGGCAAGGGCACAAATTCCAAATGTGCAAATTGCCGCCAAAACAGGATCGACGCAGCTTCCTTATAATGATATTAGTGGAACAAAGGATCAATGGATGGTTGGGTATACCCCGAATTTGGTTGGCTCTGTGTGGGTTGGCTATGACCAAACAGACAGAGAGCATTACTTGCCAGGAAGCAGTGAAACCGTTGCTGTTCCACTATTTAAGGAGATCATGTCGTCAGCGCTACCATATGTTCCACAGGAACAATTTAACGTCGTATCGATAAATGATCAGCTTGCAGGAAAAACGCGAACGAAAGAGGAAATTGCAAAGCAGGCACAGAAAATCAGCGAAGAACTGAATGCAAATGCCCAAAAACTTGGCCAAACCATAAAAGAACAAGCTCCTAATTGGAAAAAAGGTCTAGACCAAGCAATGCAAAATATCGGTAATGCGGTTAACTCCTTGGTCAACAAACTACAAAGTCTAAGACAATAGCACGCCTAAATTGGCGTGCTATTTTTTTGGCTTTAGGATTGGCTGTGTTAAAGGTCATTATTGATTTTTGAAACTATGTTGATTGGAGCGGAAGGCACTCGATCCTCGAAAATTCTATCGCATTTCCTTCGTGCGGTGTTGATTCAAAGATGATGATGATTCAACGTCCTGCGGGAGTACGGGGCTGGGGAGACCCCGCAGGCGCGGGTAGCGCCGAGGAGGCTCCCCGTCCGCGGAGCCTGGAGCGGAAATTAACAGACAAGTTTAACCGACCATTAATAAAAAGGGGGTCTCCCTAAAAGTTATACCTTTTGGGACACCCTCATTTTTTTTGCTTTAGGATTAAGTGATGGATATTAAATCTTTGTGATAATAACGGTCTTCATTTGTATATTTATCTTTTGTAACGGTGATTTCCGTAGACACTACAAAGTCAATTGGTTTTTTAAACAATGGTCCATCAAAAACAAATGTATGAAATTCACCGTATTCCCCACAAACGTCGACATTATTTGGTAGTTCGTTTAAGAAAGAGTCATCAATAACTCTACCAATAAAAGATGCATCCAATTTTGCACTGTCAATACAGGTGACAACTGTTTTAAAACCAGATTGCAGGAATTCATGAATTAAATCATTTGGATCTTCCCCCCAAATGGGAAAGATAGCGTTTATCGGTGTATTTATTAGTATTTTCTCGCGATATTCCTTAACATCCTGTAAGTGAATATCTCCAAACATCATATAGTTAACACCATCTTGCACTATTTTATCAATTGATTTTTTCATAATATTTTCGTAGACTTCATTTGAACATATGGCGGGAATATAAACTTTTCGTAAAGGAATTCCTAGTGATAGAGCTTGTTCTTCTAATAAAGATTCTCTTACACCATGCGCGCTTGTTCTGCGTGAGTCTTCGATTATGGTAGTTAGTAAAGAATCAATTTCCCATTCATTTGAACGGATTAACCGATTTAAAGCGAGTGTTGAATCTTTACCTCCGCTATAAGAAATGACAATTCTTTTTTTCATTATTTCACCTCAAAGATTTACTGACAGTTTTATGACTAAACTACTCGCACCGAATGAAAATAGCTCCCAGCTATTTTCTTTAAAAGTTCTTCTTGACTGTGGTGATATACGGTAATAAAGCATGTTGCCGGACCGGATGATTTTAAAATATCAAGGTCAGTGATGATGGTATCCTGTGAAAACTTCTTATTAGGAAATATCTGATTCATCTCATATAAAATCCCTTTCGAACCAACAGGCCAAATCAGCATCTCATTGAGCAGACTAACCTCTTTAAAAACAGACAAAGGAGCAACCCTATCCAATTGTTCAATCACTTCATTTCCAACTAATGGAATGCCGATAACAGCATATTTTAATTGTTCATGGAACTCCAGCTCCGCTGTGATACCATTTGTTTTTTTCCCTAGAACCATTAAACCTAATGCAGATTGCAACAATGGAAAATTACTTTCCGTACTGCCTGTAATAGAAACATCTTTTAAACAAAGTTCTTCGATTCCTTTTTGTATTCCAAAAACAAGCTCATCCCATGGTTCATTCCCACAAAAGTTGTGGAGGACAACAGAAATAGGATCCCCGCCGGCAGCGATACATTCCATCGCTGCAACACGAAATGAATAATAGGCAACCATTTCGTACGGTACATGAACAAAGTCATTCTCCTTCATCCCAATTGCGCCGCTATTATCACTTGCTATAATAAGTGAGTTCTCTCCATGAAAAGGAATCGTAATGGTATCCCTCATTGCTTTACCTCGGTATTCCCTACAATTTTACCAACGGCAGATAGACGAGGAATAACGATTAAAGCGATAACTGTGTTAAGGATAGAGCCAATAAACAGTGAAGGAACTATCGCCCAATAAAATCCTATATTCATTAAGAAAATAAATGGGAATGGGGCTACGAATGCATTCCCAAGGATAAACAACGTACTCGCTGCAACCTTTTTGTTGTTTTTATAAACTGCACCAAACATCAAGACAAGAACTGCCATTTCAGTTGCAATTAAAAAGTGCATAGGTCCTAATGGAAATCCGGCCAACAATGCTGATATCAAGTGGCCTAATGCCCCGACTAACGCTCCTGCCCAACCCCGAAATAATGCAGCTGCGAGCAAAGCTGGGAATACATCCAATGCGACACTCCCAACAATAGCTGGTATTTTGATTGAAGCCCCAACAACCGACAATGCCGTTAACATGGCCAGCCAGCTTAACATTTTTCCATCTATTCTACTTTTCTTCTTTTCTTTTTCCATCCCTAAAGACTTTCGCACTTCGAACATATTCAACATCCTTTACATTTAGTCTGTAATTAATCACTCTAGCTAACGCGAAAAAATAGTCTGAAAGACGATTTATATATTGGAGTGCAACCTCAGGAGTTTTTGGATCAGCTTTTAATAACTTCACAACTAATCTTTCTGCTCTTCTCGTTACCGTTCTTGCTAAATGAATTGATGCTGAAGGCTTAGTTCCCCCTGGTAAAATAAATCGTTCTAATTCGGGTGCCTCTTTAACAAATTCATCAATCCTTTTTTCTAAATAATCAATTGAATCCTTTTGAAGCTTTGATTCCCACTTTTCAGATATATTTGCAAGATCGCCACCACAATCGAATAATTCATGTTGGATTCTTTCAAGATCTGTTAATACATCGCTGAAAATTTCCGAATCAAGCTCTTGCATTGCCTGACCAACAAAACAATTCACTTCATCTACTGTTCCATATGCTTCTACCCTAGTATCATCCTTGTCCACTCTGCCGCCAATAATGCTTGTTTTTCCTTTGTCACCTGTTCTCGTATAGAGTCTCATTTAATAATTCCCCCTTATTTAATGGTTTGATTTATTCCGTACCAAATAACATCTACCTTTTCAGACCTTTTTGCTAAGTCCTGATAAGCCCAGCCAGTAATATCGCGCCAAAATCTATTTTCCTTTTCAACTGGTACGATGCCTTTCGTAATGTCTGTTCCGATCACCACAACACATCCATTGAACTGCTCCGTTTCCCATTTAAGCCAATGGCCTACGCATTCATTCCAGATTTGAAGGCATTTATTTGAATCATATTTTTCAGTTAATTCTTTAATCCAAATTTCAATTCCCTCTAGAATAAGTATATTTTGGTTTATATCTTTTATTTCAGTTGGCAAGGAGCAGTTTTCGTAAGCTGATAGCCAGCAGTCGTCCTCTGTTACCTTATATTTATTCTTCACCCAAGCCCGCTTGCCGTTAAAGGCACCTCCTGTAATAAAGTGCAACGTTTTCCCCCCCTTAACGATTCTCTGGTAAAAATAAGTTCGAAACCTATATCATGCTTTATTTGCCAAAACCAAAACGGTTTCTGTTCTGGAGCAAACTCAGATAGAAGAAATCTTATGATGCCGCCATGGGTGACAATTGCACAGCGTTGAATGTTCTGACTTAAAATTTCACTTGTAATCTTTCGCCAACCATTCTTAGCTCTTTTTGTGAATTGTTGAAAGGATTCCCCTTCAGGAGGGCTATATTTTTCGGGATCTGACAACCATTGTTGATAAAGCTGCTCTCCCTTTAAGTCCTCGTAAGTCTTTCCTTCCCATTTGCCGAAATTCATTTCTCTTAATTCTTTTAAGGGAAAAGGACTAAAGTCAGGAAATAAAATTTTTGCAGTAGATATACATCTTTGTAAATCACTTGAAAATAGTTGATCATATCCTCCAACTGGTGATAGTTCAAAACTTTCAGGACATAAGGGAGAATCATTCCATCCTAAATATGCCTTTCGTTTATTCTCCATTGTTAGACAATGACGAAATAATGCAATAACCACACCGTCATCCATAGGATTAACTCAGTCCCTTCTACTGCGGCTCCTAGAACATCCCCGGTAATTCCGCCAAACCATTTTACAGCTTTTCTTTGGCAAAATAAGAGACATGCGGCAGCAGCCAATATTAATATTCCAACAAGTATGATTTTTTGATGGAATAACGATAGGATGAAAAGTGAACCTATTATATATATTGGATAGATCCATAAGGTTCTTAATGCAGCCGCGTTTTGAAACAAATACCCTAAGCCACTCTTTTTAGCTGACTTTACTGACAACAATAGAACACCCATGACACTTTTACTAAAAAAAGGAATCAGCAATATCAAAATATAAAACATGAATTCAATGTTGCTCGTTATCTCATAGATAAATAGAAACCTGCTGCTAAGTAAAATAATGATTGAGATTACACCAAATGCACCAGTTCTAGGGTCCTTCATAATTTCGAGTCTTTTTTCTTGATCGCGAAAAGAAAAATACGCATCACTCGCATCGATCCAGCCATCCAGATGGAGTCCACCTGTCAGAAAAATCGTTGTCAGCCATAGCATAAAAGCAACAGCTAGGTGAGAAAATGGAGTAAATTCATGAAGGATGTATAAAACGAATGAATAAATAATCCCTTGGAATAATCCTAATAAAGGAAAGGTTTGAACAGATTTTTTTAGATATTCCTTCTCCATTGGTAATTCAAATGTAATAGGAATGGCCGTAAAAAATTGCAGGTTTATTAAAAAACCTTTTATATACTTCATCATTTTGTTCACCATTGATTGATAATGTCTTTGAGAAGATCTAATTTTAGATACTTTTTAACCTGTAAGGCAAGTTTTTCAAATCTTTCATCTTTATACTTTCTAATATTAATCGCTTCTTTAATTGGTAACCCTTTCTGCTTTCTAATCATGTTTAACCATTGATTTCTCCATTCATCATTGTGAAATAAATGGTGCAGATACGTCCCAATGATTTGCCCGTTATTCCCAAAATAACCATCTTCTTCATCATTATTAAATAGTAAAAACGAACATCCTTGTTTGGTTAGAACGGTTTTTCCTAAATGGATCTCATATCCTTCTAAAAGGTGGTTTGTTGGCAGGCTCGTATTTTCATGATAATGAGCTACCATTCTATTAGTTTCTTTTTCCCTATAAAAAGTGGTTATGGCAGGAATCAACTCAATTCCATTTATCTTATAATTTGGCATTCCCGTATCTGATCCTGCTTCGTCGATAATTTCTTCACTCAGGATTTGATATCCTCCGCATATCCCTGCAATAAAGCCCCCATTTTCTACATGTTTCCGGATGCAAAATTCCAGTCCATTTTCTCTTATATTTTTCAAATCGCTGATAGTACTTTTTGTACCAGGAATAATCACAGCATCTGGATTGCCAAATTCCTCCTCACACTTTACTAAGCGAATCGAAACATCCTCTTCATACAAAAATGGTTCCAAATCACTGAAGTTTGAAATAAACGGCAAATGAATGACCGCAATATCAATGGCCCCTTTATTTCGATTCGAAAACATAGATTGAAGGGATAATGAATCCTCGCCATCTACCATATGATTCTCTATATATGGTAAAACCCCTAAAATAGGGATTCCCGTTCTATTTTCCAGCCATTGGATTGCATCTTCAAATAAGGTGAAATCCCCTCGGAATTTATTAATGATTAAACCTCTTACTCTCTTTCTTTCATTAGGTTCTAACAACTCAATTGTACCTACTATACTGGCAAATACCCCGCCCCGATCAATATCAGCGACTAACACAACCGGAACATCTGCCAGCTCGGCCACTGTCATATTAACAATTTCACGATCATTTAAATTGATTTCAACAGGGCTGCCAGCCCCCTCAATCACTACCATATCGAATTCATTCTCCAGTTGTTTAAGAGAACTTTTCACTACTTCCAACCCATTTTCATAAAATTTCTCACGGTACTCACGTCCAGAGAGCATTTCAAGTGCTTTACCTAAATACACTATTTCTGAATGCTGATCGGAACAAGGCTTTAATAATATAGGATTCATCCATTCAGTCGCCTCAATTTTTGCTGCTTCTGCTTGAATCCCTTGCGCTCTACCAATCTCTTTACCGTCTTTCGTAACATAGGAGTTATTCGACATGTTTTGTGATTTAAACGGAGTTACTTTTACTCCCTCATTGGCCAAAATACGACACAGAGCTGTGACAATAAAACTTTTTCCGACATCAGATGCTGTCCCCTGAATCATAATTCCTTTCATCGTATCACTCCCTTCATTACAATCGGTACTCCCGCTTCAACTAAAAAAGCCTGATCCGCCTCCTTAACTAGAAGCTGATGGATCTTACCTAATATTCTCCCATATGTAAAAACGATGGTATTACCATCTAATGGCTCATATAAAACTTCATTACTCACAACAATTAAAGTTTTAGCTCTATTTTTTATACATTTAATTCCAGTAATAATCCTATCTGAAACGCTGTTTAAAAATGGTTCTGTCCATTCTTGTTCAGAAAAAAACAGTTCATTATTTAAAAGGGTCGTGACACAATCTAGCAAAATGATATCCTGGCCGTTTAAACGATCCGCAATCTTCTCAATTTGATTAGACTGCTCTATCGTCTCCCAGCAATACTTTCCTGCAACTCGATCTTGCTTATGCTTGTTAATTCTTAACCTCATTTCCGGATCCGAAGGAACTCCTGTCGCAAGATAATTAAGCTGTCCTCCCAACTCGTTTGCAATTTCCACTGCCTTCCTTTCGGCAAAACTGCTTTTCCCACTTCTAACTCCGCCAGAGATAAAGATTAGTGAAGGTGTTTTTATCATTGGGCTAACGCCTCCAAATATTGATCGGGCAGTAATAGGCCCATTGCATTATGTAAACATTGTGGATTTAATCTATCTGAAAGTAACAGCAAGGAGGATCCCTCCCAACAAGAGAAAAAATAAAAATAATAAGACTGTTCTGCTTAAAATGCTGTTTGCCTTTATAATGTGTTCAGCTTGGATGGGATGGATGATCTCCCCCATTTTAGCGCGGTTTGAAACCATTCCTTTATAATAGTTGGTACCGCCCAGTTGAATTCCTAAAATCGCGGCAACTGCAGCTTCCCCCCATCCACTATTAGGACTTGGATGTTTCCTCGCATCGCGGAACAAAATCTTCCAAGCATTTCGATACCCCATGCTTTCAGGAGGATTTCCAATCAGCATGATGATCCCTGTTAACCGGCTGGGAATCCAGTTCATCACATCATCCCATTTGGCAGATGCCCAGCCAAACTCTTTATAACGATCATTTAAATGACCTACCATGGAGTCACATGTATTCGCTGCCCGATAGACCATTGCAAGCGGTGCACCGCCAATGAATGCCCAAAACATTGGAGCGGTTACCCCATCACTCGTATTTTCTGCGACCGTTTCAATCGCTCCTCGTGCAATCTCTCCCTCTTCAAGGAAGTCTGTATCCCTACCGACAATATAAGAAAGCTTTCTCCTTGCTTCAACCAAATCTCCTTTTTTTAAAGGTTGATAAACCTCTAAGGAAGCTTCCTTCAAACTTCTTTGTGCAATCGTTGTTGCAATGATCACACTTTCAAAGATGATGCCAACTAACGGATGAATCTTATAACCTAAGATTACAATCATCAAAACAATCCCAAAGGGGATAAGTAAAACAATGAAGAGCATTAAAAGACCTTTCAACCTGCGCTGTTTTCCTTGATTCCAGCGTTTTTCCAAAAAGGAAATCATGGATCCCATCCATTTGACCGGATGCGGCCATTGGGGAGGATCCCCTACTAAAAGGTCAATCATATAAGCTAAAGTGACAGAAATAAGATGATAGATGATCATATTTGTTTCCTTTTTTTCGATTTTTGTATGGCCTCTGTCGTACACTTATACACTGCATTACTTATTAACTTCCCTAAGGGAGTGATCGTTCCGGCAAATTCTAACTTTTTTCCGATTTGTGTAGCAGCTATTAAGATACTATCTGTTGAAGTACCAGTAGCTAATGTTCCTGTCACAGGATCTAGCACATCTAAATCATGCAAGGCCTTTACCTTCGCTTCAGTAGCCGTCATTATGCTCTGAATAAAAGCTTCTTCCGTTAACTCACCGTTAACAAATATCCATGTATTAATGGTACCCGGTATTAATTCAAGTGAGTGCAGTTCACTTTTAGAAGCATCAATCGCGTTCCCGACACCTGCTGTAATAACAACGAAAATGGAGAAATCGTCTTGCTTAATCAAATGGCATGCTACATCCTCAAGGAAAACGGCTGTCATCATTCCAACAGTCTCTGATGGTTCAATTCCTTTAGATCTTAAAAACAATGCCATTTCCATTCGGTGGTCACTACAGTTATATGTTTTATCAACATGACGATTAATAAATGTTTGATACCAGCCTGTTCCTGCTCCCATAACACCCGAAGACATCGTTCTTAGTGGCATGGGAGAACTTAACTTAATAATCTCATTATCAATCATTAACATCGACTCATTTATCTCGATATTTTTTACTTCCTCATAGCTATTTGGCAACAGCACCATTTGTGGGCAAGCAACTTTGGGATGTGGATGCTTTTGAATTTCTGTATGATAAACATCTCTTATGCGTTCTTCCCTCAGCACTTCATTAGGAATATGATTGATATTAACCCCCCCTTTATCGAGAAGGAGCAAACGGTCACAATAAAGACCTGCAAGATTTAAATCATGAAAAATAGAGATAACGGTCAATTTATTATCCGTTGTCCATTTTTTTAACAGATCTAATAGTTCTTTTTGATAGGATAAATCTAAATGGTTTGTCGGTTCATCCAATAAAAATATTTCAGGTTCTTGAGCTAAAGCTTGGGCAAGAAACACCCTTTGTTTCTCGCCACCGGATAATTCCTGAATATTTTTGTCTTTAAACGAGGATATGCCAGTCTGGTTCATGACTCTTTGGACAATGTCCTCATCTTCTTTTGACCAGGTCTGGAAAAAGCCTTTTTGATGAGCATATCGGCCTAATGAGACCGTTTCTTTAACTGTATAGGAAAAAGATTGGGAGGAATGCTGGGAAAGGACTGCCACCATTTTGGCAAGTTGTTTGGTTGAGAACAATTGAAGCTTTTGTCCAGAAATCATTATTTCACCTGATTGAATAGGCAAGATTCCACTTAACATTTTCAATAAGGTTGTTTTTCCGCTTCCGTTTGGTCCCAAAATACCGAATAATTCCCCTTTCTTCACATCAAAAGAAATGTCCCTCAGTACTACATTACCAGCATAACCACCCGAAACCTGTCGAACGCTAAGCATTTATTAACCACTTCTTTCTACCCTTTTTCTATGTAATAGGATAATTGCAAAAACTGGAGCACCCATCAATGCTGTAATTACCCCAATCGGTAATTCCGTTGGAGAAATAATGGTTCGTGAAATAAGGTCAGCTAATATCAAAAAGCCGCTTCCGGTTAAAATCGACAATGGGAGAAGATGCTTATGATCAGGTCCCCATAATAATCTTGAAAGATGTGGAATCACTAACCCAACAAATCCGATTGTTCCTGAAACAGCTACGGCCGCACCGGTTAAAATAGAACCAGCAGTCAGTATAATCAATTTTCTTTTTTGTACGTTTACTCCTAAATGATGCGCTCTCTCTTCTCCAAAAGACATGGCATTTAATTCTTTTGCATTTAACATCAGAATGATTGTTCCAAGTATAAAAAATGGCAAGATTATTTTTATATAATCCCAACCTCTCATTGAGACACTTCCTAAAAGCCAGCCAATTATTTGTCTGAGCTCTTCTCCTGTAAGAGCAATCATGAGTGAAATAAGTGCTCCTAAAAATGAACTAAAAATAATTCCCGTTAATATAATGGTTTCCACTTTCATTGTTGGTTCAATTTTACGGGCAAAAGTCAAGACTAAGAAAATAGTTAAAAAAGAGAAAAGAATACTTAGTAATGGTAATGTAAAAGGTCCGATAAAAGGTAAAGATAATTGAAAATATAATGTTACAACAGCGCCTACTGAAGCACCTGATGATACGCCTAAAGTATATGGATCCGCTAATGGATTTCTTAAAAGACCTTGAAAGGCCGCTCCCGCAATTGCAAGAGCTGCCCCTACAAGACCTGATAATAACACTCTAGGTAATCGAATGTTCATTACGATGTTTGTGTACATCGGGTCAATTTGATCAAATGAAATAAATGGTAGTAATTTCTCGCCAATTATTTTCAAAATGGTCTGAATAGGAACTTTGACGGTTCCAATAGATATTCCTAATAAAATCGAGATTATTAGGAAAATTGCAGCAATACTGTATGCAATAATCCTATTTTGAAAAAACTTCTGGATAGACTGCCTTCGCAAGAGCCTCTACTCCCTCTACAATTCTAGGTCCTGGACGATTCACGAGATCAGAATTCACATCAATTACTTGCTTGTTTTTAATGGCGTTAACATTTTCCCAGCCTTTTTGATTGATCACTTGCTCTGCTGGGTTTTTTACATAGTATCCATATGTAGTGACAATAACATCCGGATTTCTTTTAATCATCGCTTCTTGATCAATTTTAACCCAGCCTTGTTGGTCATTAGCAATATTGTCTGCATTAATCGTGCTTACCATTTCATCCATAAACGTATTCTTTCCAGGTGTATAAATATCTGGAGCAGGTGATACTTCAATTAAAACCTTTTTCTTTTCTTTAATTGTTTTTGCCTTTGATTTAATTTCTGCTAGTTTATCCTTCATTCCCTTAATGGTTTCGTCTGCCTTCTTTGTTTCACCAGTAGCTTTTCCTATCATTTCAATAGAATTAAATACTTGGTCAAAATTTTGCGCATCATTTACAACTAGAACTGGGATTCCTGAGTCTCTCAACTGTTTTAATCCAGCTGCAGAATTTAGAGCAGAAGATGCATGTGCTAACACTAAATCAGGCTTTAAAGAGATAATTTTCTCCAAATTGAATTCTTGCCCGCCGATTTTCTCTATTTTTGTAACTTCTTTAGGATAGTTATCATAATCAGATACTCCGACTACTTCCTTTCCTAGACCTAGTGCAAAAGCGATCTCTGTGTTACTAGGGATTAATGAGACAATTCTTTCTGGCTTCTTTTTAATGACAACATTATTTCCTTGTCCATCTTTAATAGTAACTGGAAAAGCAGCTTGTTCGGTTTTATTTCCTGTTTTATTCTCTTTCGTCTGATCTTTCTTTTCAGAACAACCAGCCAAGCTCCCTAATGCTAATAATAGTATTAACATTAGCGAAAATATTTTCTTCATGTTTCTTCCCCCTGATTTCTTTTTAGTTTATAAAGCTTTCTCATAAAATAAATATTCCCCGCACTAACACAAGAAAAGCGGAAGCGCCTTGCCCAGGGGCGACAGGCATAAGACGAGCCGGCATGAAGGTTGTTTTTTAACCTTCAAGACGGATTGGCTTATGACCCCGAGCCCCTAGGCGCTGAAGGTAGACAAAAAAACATCTCCATATAGATTCGGAGATGTTGGCATGATTAGATTCTGTTACTTACATAAAAGTAAAAGGAGTCTAGATGTCATCACCTTCCTATCCTCGTAGGTACTTTAGACGGGCAAGAAACAGGCAGGTTTCCTGGCTCATGGTCATTGCTCCCTATGCCTTCCCATCTCTTAGACAGTGGCGGAATATAGTTTGCTCCCATTTACAGTGGCGGGACCGCGTTGGCTTTTCACCAACTTCCCTATTAAGCTAAAAATCTGGTTAAGGATTTTAGCACCTGTTTATTAATCATATTTTTTTATGTTAAAACTATTATAGTAAAATGATGATTGTTTTGTATATATTTTAAAAAAAGTTTTTCAATATCTAGTTACAATTCTGAATTTTATCTAATTTCTTTATTTCTCAATAGTACGGCATAAGTTCGCCATTTCAATCGCTGCTGTCGCTGCATCCCAACCTTTATTGCCTGCCTTTGTTCCAGCTCTCTCAATTGCCTGCTCAATCGAATCGGTTGTTAATATTCCAAAAATAACGGGAATACCGCTATTTAGAGATGTTGCTGAAACACCTTTTGCGGCCTCATTGCACACATAATCAAAATGTGGAGTCGATCCGCGAATAACGGTTCCTAATGTAATCACTGCATCATATTTTTTGCTGAATGCCATTTTTTGGGCAACTAACGGTATTTCAAATGCACCAGGAACCCAGGCAATATCCACATCTGATTCACTAATACCATGTCTTTTCAGTGCATCCTGTGCCCCGCCTAATAGTTTGCTTGTAATGAATTCATTAAACCGGCCGACTACGATTCCTATTTTTAAACCAGTACCAACTAAGTTTCCTTCAAAAATTTGTCCCATAATAATTCCTCCAAATAATTATATTATTATTGTTAAACTTGCCTGTTGATTTGCGCTCCATGCGCTTCGCTTCAATCAACATAGTTTCAAAAATCAACAATGACCTTTAACACTGCCTATTATTAATATTGAAGAAGATGTCCAAGTTTATCGTGCTTTGTTTTTAAATACTTCTCATTTTCTTTTTTCATTTCCATTTGCAGTGGAACACGTTCAACCACTTCAAGATCGTATCCTTTAAGGCCTTTAATTTTTCTAGGGTTATTGGTTAATAATCTCATTTTTCTAATCCCAAGATCCTTCAAAATTTGTGCCCCTATGCCATATTCCCTTAAATCTGCAGCAAAACCGAGCTTTTCGTTTGCTTCAACAGTATCATAGCCCTCTTCCTGAAGCTTATATGCTTTCAATTTATTTAAGAGCCCAATCCCGCGGCCTTCCTGGCGCATGTATAATAAAACTCCATTTCCCTCTTGCTCAATTTGGTTTAAAGCGGCATGAAGCTGCGGTCCGCAATCACAACGCTTGGAACCAAACACATCACCAGTTAAACATTCTGAATGAACTCTCACAAGAGTAGGTTTCTCAGGATCTATTTGCCCCTTCACTAGAGCCACATGCTCTTTGTTATCGACAAGGTTTGAGTAACCAACCGCTTTAAATTCTCCAAATTCTGTTGGAAGTTTAATTTCTACTTCTCGTTTGACCAATCTATCCTTCCTATTGCGATATTCAATCAAGTCTTTAATCGTTATCATTTTTACTTGTAAATCATCAGCAATTTTACGAAGCTGCGGGACGCGTGCCATGGTACCGTCCTCATTCATAATTTCGCAAATTACTCCTGCTGGCTTGGCGCCGCATAATTTCGCAAGGTCGACAGCCGCTTCCGTATGTCCTGTCCTTCTCAAAACACCGCCTTTTTTGGCGATTAACGGAAAAATATGTCCAGGTCTTCTGAAATCATCTGAAGTTGATTCAGGGTCCAGCATACTTAGAATTGTGCCAGACCGCTCAAAAGCAGAGATCCCTGTTGTAGAAAATTTATGATCGATACTGACGGTAAAAGCGGTTCCATGATTATCTGTGTTATGATTTACCATCGGAAATAAGTCCAGCTTTTCTGCGATATCCTCCTCAATCGGAACACATACTAGCCCTCTTCCATGTGTTACCATGAAATTAATTACCTCTGGTGTTGCCTTTTCTGCCAGAGCAATAAAATCACCTTCATTTTCTCTGTCCTCATCATCACATACGATGACGACTTTACCTTTCCTTAACTCCTCTAATGCTTCTTCAATTGTATTAAACATGTACTCTCACTCCTTTCAACCAGTTATCAAGCAAACCCATTATCTTTTAAAAATTGAGCAGTAATCCCTGTTGTGCCATTTTTCTTTGCGCCATCTAACGACCTTGAAATAAAATGCCCAACATATTTTCCAAGCATATCGCATTCAAGATTGACCAAGTCACCCGGTCCTTTCAGACCAAGAACGGTTTCGCTGAGCGTATGGGGAATAAGGGATAAAGTAAAGCTTTTTTCCGTCACTTCAAAAACAGTTAAGCTAGTCCCGTCAACGGCAATCGAGCCCTTTAAAATAACAAATTGCAGCAAGTCTTCAGGTGCTTCAATTTCGTAGTAAACGGCATTTTCAACCGCCTTTTTATTTTTAATAATACCTGTCCCATCAATATGTCCTGATACGAAATGACCGCCAAATCTGCCGCCTGCTGCCATTGCTCGCTCCAGGTTTACTTTGGAACCCCGTTTTACAGAATTTAAGCTGGTAGCTTTTATCGTTTCCGGCATGACATCCACCATAAACTGATTCCCTGTGAAAGAGGTGACAGTCAAACAGACTCCATTTACCGCGATACTATCCCCAAGATGAACATCTTCAAGAATGGTTTTCGCGTCAATTGTCAGTACAAATGATTCTCCTGTTCGCTGGACATTTGTCACCATGCCAATCTCTTCTATAATTCCTGTGAACATATTTTGTTCTTCTCCTTATTTTGGTTCTGCAATGATTTTTATATCATGTCCAACCATTTCAACATCCTTAATATTTAATGACACCACTTCAGCAATTTTGTTAATTCCTTCACCTCCAAAGGATGTTGGGGCAAATTTGCCGCCAAGTAATTTTGGGGCAATATAAGTAATGACTTGTTGAAAGGCCCGTTCCTTCAAAAAACTTCCGTGAACTTCTGCACCACCTTCCACAAACAACGAGGTGACTCCCTTTTCCCCAATTACCTTTAGCATTTCCTGAATAATAATTTGCTCATTAGGCATTATAATCACTTCGATTCCTCGTTCTCTAAACTCGGTTACAAGGTCAGGATTGGCTTTATTTCCTGTTACAATCCAAGTAGGAGCCAAATTATCGTTAATGATGTTCGCTTCCTTAGGGGTTCTTAATTGGGAATCAAGGATGATTCTGATGGGATTTTTCCCACCATTTGAAAGTCTGGTTGTCAAGCTAGGATTATCCCGAATCACTGTATTTACTCCAACTAAAATAGCATCATGCTGATGGCGGTATTGATGAACATCTTTTCTTGCCTCTTCACCAGTGATCCATTTACTTTCCCCTGTCACAGTTGCCGTTTTTCCATCTAAACTGATAGCCGTCTTTAAGGTAACAAAGGGTAGGCCTGTTCGGATATTGTAGAAAAATACCTTATTCATCTCACGTGCTTCCTCTTGAAGTAAACCAACTTCTACTTCGATCCCTGCATTTTTAATTTTTTGAATACCTCTTCCCGAAACATGTGGATTAGGGTCAGTTGATGCAACAAATACTTTTTTAATTCCTGTTTGGATAACTAAATCCGAACAAGGCGGTGTTCTCCCATGATGACTGCATGGTTCAAGGGTCACATATAATGTGGCACCTTCTGCCTTCTCACCTGCCATTTTGATCGCATGAACCTCCGCATGAGGCTCGCCAGCTTTCAAATGTACACCGATACCGACAATTTGATGATCTTTCACCAGTACGGCACCGACAACAGGATTGGGGGATGTTTGGCCAAGTGTTCCTTTTGTAAGATCTAACGCTAATTTCATGTAATCTGCATCATTCATAAAATCCCCACCCCTTTAACAAAAAATAAAAAAACCCTGAAGATCATTTACTCTTCAGGGTTTGTTTAAGACAATAACAAATTAAGGCCCTCAAAAAGGGTATTTTTTTCGCACCTTTTTAAGTCCTAATTTTTTTCCTTCTCCCATCCAGACTTTAACTGTCGGCCCTGGAGTTTCACCAGATCCACCGTTTAACGAAAACGTTAACCGGGTCACGGACTAAGAAGCACAGCTTCATCACCGCCGGTTCGGAATTTCACCTGACCCCGAAGGAAACCATATTCAATTTTCATTAATCATTAATTATCTAAATTGCTCAAAAACGATTTATTATCAATGTATTTCAGACAATTACATTTTGCTAAATGCTCTATAATGCTTTTAGATATTCCTAAAAATCATCAAGTTTCCTACCAAAATCCTACCGTTTTACTACAAATAAAAGATCTTTTATTTTGATATTAATATATCATTAATAAAATAAAAAGCAAGGAATTTTACCCTTGGTTTCCATCAAACCAATCGAAGAACGATTTTTTTGATGCTAATTATATATAAAAACTTAAAGATAAAATAACATAAGGAGTGAAGGGAATGAGAACTAAATGCAGGATAAATATGAACCAAGAGTATATTGTGCACTTTTCCATTTTTGTAATTTTTTCGAAAATAGCATTTAAAACCAAAGAACCAATAATTGAAACTATTGCCCAGAAAGTATATTCTCTTATATAAGCTGAAGATAGGGAAGTTGATAGATCATCAACAGTAAAACCAAGGATTAATAAAAAAGGAAATACAAATGGATAGACTAGAATATATGAAAAAAAATAAATAATATATATTAATAGTGATTTTTCTTTCACTAATCAAACCTTCAAAGTTTTATACATATTCTTCTAACTTTTCGACAAAAGGGGATTTTTTCCTTCTTTTTAGAGCAAAAAGCACACTGAAGGATCTTTATGATTCGTTATTTATTTTTTGTGTTGGATAAACATTTTGCATGTTGCAACTATTTAACGGAAAAAAGTTGTTTTTTATTCTATTTTATCTCTTCTAATTTCCGAAATAATTATTCTATATTACTCTAAATTGATTCATTATTATTTATGATTTCCTACCAAATAACCTATCAGAAGATAAAATGAGGTAAAAAAAACCACCATAAACACTATAATATCAAGTGATTGGCAGTTTTTTATATCGTTAAATATTTTATCTGACCCCGAAGGAAATATTCACTTTTGATTTTGATAAAATAATGCTTTAGTTATACTGTTAAGGTAAACACTCCAGACTAATGACCGTCCAATAGAGTCTTCACAAGAAATGTAGAACCTTCTCCTTCGCAGCCTCACCTTGGTCGATACAGCCTGGGATCCCGACTCCCTCATAGGAAGCTCCAGCTAAGAATACACCTGGAAGCTCTTTGGCAAGAGATTCTTTCACGTTTTTCATTCGGTCCAAATGGCCAATTGTATATTGCGGCATTGCCTTTTTCCATCTCGTAATAATATGGAATTCAGGTTCAGCAGTAATATTCATCGTTTTATTCAAATCATTTAGGACGATTTTGATGATTTCCTCATCAGCCAAATCAATAACCCCTTGGTCATCCGGTTTACCGATAAAGCAACGTAATAACACTTTTCCTTCAGGTGTTGAGGTCGGCCATTTTTTATGCGTCCATGTACATGCCGTGATTCGATGATCACTGTTTCTGGATACGACAAATCCGGTTCCCTCAATATCCTGCTTAATGGCCGATTTCGGGAATCCCATGACAACATTGGCGATCGAATTAGACGGCATATTTTTAAAAACATCCATAAATGAGTAGTCACTAAGCATTTGTTGGGCATGGAAATGGTCGGTTGCAATCACGATGCTGTCGGCTTTTACGCTTGTTCCATTTGCTAAAAGACAATGATAGCCCTCCTCCGCACGAACAATTTTTATAACTCCTGTTCCCTTCATGATACTTCCAGGCTCTAACCTTTTTTCTACTGCTTCAATCAGGGATTCAAGTCCGGTATTCAAGGAAATAAACATGCCTTTCCTTGTCGGCTGTTTTTTTAGAGGTTTTGCAGGCCTTGGAACTGTCTTTTTTAAACCCAGGACAAGACTCCGATAGTTTTGTTCCATATCATAAAAATTTGGAAACAGTGCCATTAAGCTTAATTTGTCAATATCACCAGCGTAAATTCCCGCAAGCAATGGTTCAATTAAATTTTCGACAATTTCATTCCCTAATCTCCTGCGAAAGAAGCCGCCTAATGCCTGATCGGAAAGCTTTTTTCCTCTAGGTAAAATAAAATCCCCTGCAGCCCGCAGTTTCCCTTTCATTGAAAAAAGGCTCGAAACTGCAAATGGAGTTACCTTTGTCGGAATACCCATATACGCACCTTCAGGCATGGTATGCAGTTTTCCATTTACGTGAAGAAAAGATTTTCCTGCCGTATTATAGACGACGTTCTCCTTCAGTCCAACTTCCTCAATGAGTTTTAGTCCACTTTTTTTGGTGACAATAATGGAATCAGGTCCCTTTTCGATGATATACCCATCTTTACTGATTGTTTGGATGACTCCGCCAAGGCGAGGGCTTGCTTCAATTAACTTTATTTCGATTGGGATTTTCTTTTCCTTTGCTTCCTTTTGTAAAAAATACGCTGTCGATAAACCTGTAATACCGCCGCCAATGACAACGACCTTTTTTATCTCCATTTCGATCACCTGCATCTCCAAGATTGTTTGTTCAGCATTTCACAAATAATTTAAAAAGGAAGGAAACTCCTTCCTTCCTCTTCTTCTATTTTAAATCTTTTGTAATAAAAAATAGATTATCTCTTAAAATTGTTAAAAATTTGTTTAAATTTATTCTTTATATGATTTAATCGGTAAGAATATATCAAAATATAGCTCTTCAGATGCATTAGTCTCTATTTGTTTCTTTGGAAAAATTTCTAAGCCTAATGCTTGGTGGTCTTGTTCATATCCGTATTCTTTCATCCAGTCGAATATTTTTAAATATGTATTTTCTACTTCCTCTGGTCTTCCTTTATAGGATGTAACAACATAGTTTTTTCCTGGAATAGTAAAACCAACCATGCCTTCAGGAATCTGATCAATTTTATTTACTGGCGTTGTTACATAATAGGTAATCTCTGTTTCCCTGCTATGGAAAGGTGCAATCAAAACAGGTTCTTCCGTCTGATGAGCTACTTCATCTAACCGTGTCTCCATAACTTTGAATAACTTAGGAATAGAACTTGCTTGTGAATAACTCCCATTCCATGAAATCCCAACTACTTTTATTTCATCTCTTTCTACTACTTGGATGTCCAAGCATATCCCCCCTTTTAATACATTCTATTTTCAGAATTCTAGATTTATCCCAGGAAATCCTTTTAAAACAAAAAAAGAAGATTAATAAAATATCACCATTGAAATTTAAAAAATAGTATTCATTTAAAAGAGGCTGTACCAAATGTGACAGGCACCACTATATGTACAAAGTTCATGATATTTTTTACGTTTATTGGAGCGGAAGGTGCTCGACTCCTCGAAAATGCTATCGCATTACCTTCGTGCGTGGGTGGATTCAAGGATGTAATTCAATGTCCTGCGGGAGTATGGGGCAGGGGAGACCCCGCAGGCGCAATAGCGCCGAGGAGGCTCCCCCGGACCGCCCGCGGAAAGTGATCTTCTTGAGCGGAAATCAACAGACAAGTTTAACAGACCATTAATAAAAAGGGAGTGTCCCTAAAGTTATTTTGGACACCCTCTTTTTAAACGATAAGGACATTATTTTACTTCTTGTGGAAGAGCTAGGACTAAACCTTTGGCGATCCGCTCTCCAAAATCTGCATCCGCTTTATAGAAATTTAAAGCTGCCCGCAGCTTGATTTCTTTCTTTGTTACAGGTTTCATAGAATTGACGATATTTTCAACAGTCCGGGCTTTTTCCCTTTCATCCATGAGACGGTATAGGTCACCGGCTTGTGTATAGTGATCGTCTTGATCATAAGCGACCTGCTCAGCAACACCACTTACTTGGAATGGTGCCTGCTTAAACTCATGTGCTTCTTTCGGTCCTCCAAAACTGTTTGGCTCGTAATAAACCGATCCGCCTCCATTACTATCAAAACGTAATTGACCATCACGTTGATAGTTATTTACTTCCACCTTTGGACGGTTAATCGGCAGCGCAGCGTGGTTGGCGCCAACACGATAGCGGTGAGCATCAGAATAGGCAAAAATACGACCTTGCAGCATTTTATCCGGAGATGCCTCAACACCCGGTACCATCGTTCCAGGTGAGAATGTTGCTTGCTCAACCTCCGCAAAATAGTTTTCCGGATTGCGGTTTAATACCATTCGACCCACTTCGATCAATGGATAATCCTTATGTGACCAAATTTTCGTTACATCAAATGGATCAAAGTGATACGTGTCTGCTTCCTCTAAAGGCATTATTTGAACGTACAGCTTCCATGCAGGAAAATCGCCTTTTTCGATTGCATTAAAAAGATCTTCTGTATGATAATCAGGATTTTCCCCTGCTAGCTTTGCCGCTACTTCATTTGTCATATTTTTAACGCCTAGTTCTGTTTTAAAATGATACTTTACCCAAACTGCTTTCCCTTCGGCGTTAACCCATTTGAAAGTATGGCTTCCATAACCATTCATATGACGGAATGTTGCCGGAATACCACGGTCACCCATCAAATAGGTAACCTGGTGTAACGATTCAGGTGATAATGACCAAAAATCCCAGACAGCTGTAGGATTTTTCAAATGTGTTTGCGGATCTCTTTTTTGAGTATGGATAAAGTCAGGAAATTTAATCGCATCACGAATAAAGAAGATTGGTGTATTGTTTCCAACTAAATCATAGTTGCCTTCTTCTGTATAAAATTTTACTGCGAAACCGCGCGGATCACGAACTGTATCCGCTGAGCCTAATTCACCTGCAACTGTCGAGAAACGGATGAATATTGGCGTCCGTTTGCCAACACTATTAAACACCTTTGCCTTCGTATATTGGGACATATCATTAATTACTTCGAAATATCCATGAGCCCCTGCACCTTTAGCATGAACCACACGTTCCGGAACACGCTCACGATTAAAATGGGCCAATTTTTCAATTAAATGAAAATCTTGAATTAATGTTGGTCCGCGGGAACCGGCAGTCATCGAATTTTGATTATCTCCAACAGGAGTTCCATGACTCGTTGTCAGCTGTTTGTTTTTGTTTGTCATCTAATCACCTCTTACACCATTTTTTAAAACTTTAACCAATTTATCTTTATTCTAAATAAATATTAATTATTCCTAAAATTGTCCATTTCAATTGAAAATTAGCAGCTTAACTATCATAAAATAGTCATCTGCACTGTCCTAACTTGACCATTTCACATAAAACTATAGTAATTCGGATAAAGAGAGAGGGATTTTGAATGCCTGCTATTTCAGGGCAAGAGTATATTGACAGAATTAACAGGTTGAATGCTGAGATTTGGATAGAAGGAAAACGGGTGGAAGGTAATATTTCAGACCATCCCATATTCTCGGGGATCATAAAAAGCCAGTCAAAATTATATGATTTACAATTGGAGACCGATAAAGCAAATATAATGACATTCACTTCTCCTACCACCGGGAATAAAGTGGGAACATCTTTTTTAGTACCAAAAACTAAAGAAGATTTACACTTACGCCGGCTCATGGTTCAAGAATGGGCCAGAACAAGTGCTGGAATGTTAGGGCGCTCACCGGATTATATGAATACTGTATTAATGGCTTTTACAGAAGCAGCAGACGTTTTTCAAGATTCGGATCGTCCTTTTGCTCAAAACTTAAGGAATTTTTTTGACGAAGCAATGGAAAATGATTATTCACTTACACATACCTTTATCAACCCACAGGTAAACCGCTCACAAGCATACCTAGAAAATATGGACCAAATTATTTCAGCGCAAACGATTAAGAGTAATGAAGAAGGGATTGTTGTAAAAGGGGCACGGCTCTTAGCCACGCAAGGCGGTATTACAGATGAAATTCTCGTATTTCCAACGCCTTCATCCATGATTAATAGTGACTTTGCCTATGCATTTTCCATTCCTAGTAATACCCCTGGTTTAAAATTCCTTTGCCGTGAATCTTTTAACTATAAAAAGTCATCATTCAATCATCCTTTAAGTTCTCATTTTGATGAGAATGATACAGTTGTGGTATTTGATGATGTAACAGTTCCATGGGAGCGTGTATTTTGCTATCAAAATCCTAAGGCGGCCTACAGTATCTTTGATGAGAGCAGTTTTTATCCATTAGCGGTACATCAGGTAACAGCCAGAAGAATTATCAAGACTGAATTTATTCTTGGGGTTGCGCAAATGATTGTCGATACGATAAACGTAGGAGATTATCAGCACATTAAACAAAAAATCAGTGAAATAATTGTGGGGTTAGAAAGCCTTAAAGCTCTTATATGCGCTTCAGAAGTAAATGCTCAGCTCGACAAATGGGGAACAATGACCCCTGACTTTAATTCATTATCTGCTGCCATCCTTCTCTATTCGAGAATGTATCCGCGCTATTGCGAAATAATCCAGCAAATAGGCGCAAGCGGACTTGTGACGATCCCAGGGGAAGAGGACTTTTCTTCTGAAATCGGAAATGACCTTGAAATTTATTTACAAGCGGCAAATGCCAATGGAGTAGAGCGAGTAAAACTTTTCCGTTTGGCATGGGATATCAGTATGAGTTCATTTGGAACAAGACAAATGCAGTACGAACGCTTTTTTTTCGGTGACCCTATCAGATTGGAATGTAATCTCTACCAAAGTTACAATAAAGAGGGATATATTGACTTTGTAAATAAGTTTTTTAAAGGACTAGGTGATTAGTAGGAGATAATCCATTGGTCTTCGAATTGTGGTTTTATATTGAAAAAATGTTTACCAATAATGGTCTTTACCTAAAAAAGAGGATGTCCCAAAACCAAGTGTCAGACCCCTCAACCTGCAATTTATAGTTGAACATTGCTTAATATTCAACTATATATAAAGTGTTAAGTGAGATGTCAGACCCTTTAAGGGCATCCTCTTTTATTGGCAGATTATTATTTTTTATGGACGTTAACTGCCTGTGGTCCACGTTGTCCATTTTCAATATCGAACGTTACTTCTTGACCTTCTTCTAATGATTTGTAACCTTCAGATTGAATGGCTGAATAGTGGACAAATACATCCTCGCCACCCTCACGCTCGATAAATCCAAAACCTTTTTCACTGTTAAACCATTTTACTCTACCGTGTTCCATTTCTTTGTAGCCTCCTAGCATGTACCTATACATGAAATTGCAAAAATATACTTGCGTAATTATTTTTGCCATTATTGGCTTTTTTATTCAATAGAACAAGTATTTTATTTTAGAACCCATTTTCGGATTGCTTTTGCCACTCCATCAGCTTCATTTGTATCCGTCACCCAATCAGCAGATTGTTTTACCTTTTCTTGTGCGTTTCCCATCGCAACACCAATTCCAGCTTCAACAATCATCGCCAAATCATTAAGACTATCTCCTACGGCCATACAATGGTTCATATCGATTCCAAAACGGTCACAAACGATTTTTAGTCCATTTGCTTTGTTAATTCCAAGCGGGTTTACTTCGATATTTGTTAGAGTTGAGTTACTTAGCTCGAATTCACCTTTTTCATTAAGTTCATTTAAGATAAACTCTCTTGTTGTATCATCATCAATATCAAAACCGAACTTCAGCCACTCGACTACATTGATATCCTCCGGCATTTCATTGGTCCAATAATTGTCGGTGCTAATGGCCCAAAACTTTGTCTTATGCTGTTTGGACAACTCCCACATCCACTCTACAAGATCCGTTTTTAACAGGCTTCTTTTGACTAATTCGCGGTTTTCATCCCAAATTTCACTTCCATTTGCTGTAACCAAAAAGGATGTTAACGATAAGGATTCAGCATATTTCCCACAAGTGATGATTGATCGGCCTGTACTGAGGACAACATAAACTCCCATCTCTTGTGCAGCCTTGATTGCCTTTCGGTTTGCTTCAGAAATTTCCCCTTGCTTATTTAATAGTGTTCCGTCCATATCAAGTGCAATTAATTTAATATCCTTATTATTATCCATATTTAATAGCAAACTCCCTTTTCATTTTACTGAAAGCCTATTTCTTTTTATTTTATTGCTTTTTCTTTTTAAACCTCACTAATTGATATCCAATGAAAGCAACATATAAAGGCATTGCTACATAAATAAAGTAAGGAAAACGATGATGTTCTTTTCTAAAGACCATGTAAATGGCATAACCAAGAAATAGAGTAATAATGATGCCGTATTTCGGAAGCGGGACTTCTTTCAAACTCGGTATTTTTATCGTGCTTACCATTAATATGCAAAGAGCAAAGAAAGCAATGACAAAAATGACCCCTGGCATCTTTCCGTGAAAAAAGGTCAATAGAGTTAACAAGCCCCCACCGGCAGTGATGGGGACACCTGTGAAATATTTTAAGGATGATTTCACTGCATTAATGTTAAATCTAGCTAATCGATAAGCACCGAATAATGGAAATAAGGCGGCAATCGCCATCCCGACAATCCCAAAATAAGAAAAATAGGCATAATATGCCATCATCGCAGGTGCTACCCCGAAGGTGACGATATCTGCAAGTGAATCCAATTCTTTACCGAGTTCACTTTCTACGTGTAACATCCTAGCAATCCGACCATCCATACTATCGAGCATCATGCCAATCAAAATGAGAATCGCTGCATTTCGGTAATCCCCTGATGCAGAATACATTACTGACAAAAAACCAAAAAATAAATTTAATAGTGTAAAAATGTTTGGAATACTGGTTCTAATAATATGTATCACTCCAATTTTATAAGCGCGGATTATTCATTTGATCCCCCACCTAGTTTATATTTCTTATTATAACGCTTTTCTTTGTAAAATTGGAAAAACCATATTGAAATTGCTAACCAAAATCCACTTGCAAAATACCCACCGATAATATCGCTTGGATAATGGACCCCCAAATAAATTCGGCTGATGCCGATCATGAGAATCATAAAAATACTTATAAAAAGAAGCAGACTTCTCCCCCACCTGCTTCGAATGTGGCGCCAGAGTAAGAATGCAACAATCCCATAAAGGGCGAAAGCACTCATTGCATGTCCGCTTGGAAAGCTAAACCCGCTTATATCAATTAAGCGGTGCAAATTAGGACGCACCCGATGAAACAATTGTTTTAATAGAAAATTTAAAACAGCTGCGCCTAAAACCACAACCGTAAACAAAATCAACTCCAAGCGATGATGTAAAACCTTATAAAGGAATAACATAATTAAAAGACTCAGGATAATTACCATCTTTGTCGATCCAATAAAGGTAAAGAACTTCATTACACTAGTGAGCGTTGGAGATTCAAGCCCCTGAACGGCTGAGATGATCGTACTGTCAAAATAAGCAATTTTATGATCACTAATCAATAAAGCAATAAGACTGAAGCAAACTAAACAAAATGCACTTATGATAAAAGCTATAATAATATTTGATTTAAAACTCATTTAAAAAATCCTTCTTTAATTATTATTCTGGAATTTCATTTTTCACTTTGATAGACCATTTTGAGAAAACAAAAAACTTTTGTCCAAAGTAATTGAGTATGGTATACAAGCCTGTCCCTACTAAGACAGCGAGGTCTGTCTTCACATTTTCAGTAAAAAAGGAATTCGAATTAAGAAGCCCTACCACTAAATTTTTCGCTAAATCATAGGAGATGAAATAGCAAGCTAAAATAACGATTATAAAGCGAAATACACTCTTTGTAACCGAATTATCGCTATTAAATGTAAATTTTCGGTTTAAAAGATAACTTACACAGGCTCCTATAGAATTCCCACAAAAAGTGGAGATCCAATAGGATAGGCCTAATGCATCTAAAAATAGATACATGAATGATAACCCAACAATAGTATTGACAATTCCCACCAGAATAAAGCGAACAAATGAATATTTCATCTCATGCTCCTATTTAACAACAGCTTCATTATGCTGCTGGGTCTTTTCTTGGACACTGTATAAATCTTTTTCAATTGCATACCTAGGGCGTCTTTTCACTTCGTGATAAATTTTTCCGATGTATTCTCCAATGATTCCGATTCCCAACAATTGTAACCCACCGACAAACCAAATAGAAATAATTAAAGAAGCCCAACCTGATTCGGTATGACCTAGGAATCTTTGTATTACTGCATAAGCTCCGGCAATGGCACTAATAATCATTGACAAAAAGCCTACAAACGTAACCAAACGGATCGGGGCCACACTAAAGGAGGTGATCCCATCAAATGCAAATGCCAGCATTTTCTTTAAAGGATATTTAGATTCCCCTGCTAACCGTTCCTTTCGATCGTAATAGACTTCTGTTGATTTGTAGCCAATACGAGGGACAAGCCCACGAAGAAATAAATTGGATTCTTTGTATTTTAATAGTTCCTCTAAAGCACGTTTACTCATAAGACGAAAATCTGCATGGTTGGGGACTAGTTTTATTCCTATTTTCCCCATAAACTTATAAAATCCCAGAGCCGTATTTCTTTTAAAGAAAGTATCTGTTTCACGTTTATCTCTAACACCATAAACGATATCAGCCCCTTCCCAAAACTTTTCAATGAACTCAGGAATGACGTTAATGTCGTCTTGAAGATCTGCATCAATCGAGATGACACAGTCGGAATGCTTGGCGGCAGTTTCTAGTCCAGCAAGGAGTGCAAATTGATGCCCGACATTTCCAGCAAGCTTAAGACCCTTAACATAAGGATTATTATCACTCTCGGTTTCAATTAAGTTCCAAGTGTTGTCCTTACTGCCATCATCCACAAACAATATTTTACTCTCATTTGATATAAGTGCATTCGTAATTAAATTAGTCATCAAAGTGGATAATTGAAAAGAGGTATCTGTAAATACCTCCTCTTCATTAAAACATGGAACTACTATAGTTAACACTGGTTTATTCATGGTTTAACTCCTTTAAATCATTTGGTTTCAATTGTCAATGTACCCCAATCTCTCTATTTTTTCAATAATCATCTATTGTCAACAGAACCAAAAAAAGAGGGCGATATCGTAAACAGGTTGTGGATGGAGACAAATAGGATTTTTAAATGGATATCAGGTATCTATTCTTTAATCGAAAAAGTATTCATTAAGGTTATCTCCACTCACATCTACATTTCGTCGATTCTTGCATAAGTAAAGCCCTGTTCAGATAATTCTTTGAGTACATCCTTTAAGGCGTTAATGGTATTGAGCGGGGCATCGACATCTGCCCCCCATGTTTCTCCGCAATCATGCAGCAGAATCACATCGCCTTTTTTTATTTGACCTAACAGTCTTGATTTAACCTTTTCACTACCGCCCTTCATTCTCCAGTCCTCAGCCATCACAGACCAGTGAATAATCTTGTATGATTTCGTCAGAAAGAAATCAAAAAGAGTCATTAACCCCCAAGGCGGGCGATAGTAAATAGTTCTCACTCCGGTAATTCCTTCAATAATAGAAGTACTTTTTTTTAACTGTCTAATAACGGTCCATGGAAACATCAGCCAATTAGACGTGTGCACATAATTATGAATACCAATCAAGTGGCCTTCTTCCTGCATTCTTATAATCAACTCAGGGTATCGTTCCGCTCTAGAAGCTACTACAAAAAAAGTAGCTTTTACCTGATATTTTTTTAATAAATCTAGCAACTGAGGTGTATAAACAGGGCTTGGACCATCATCAAAAGTAAAGGCAATTTTTGATGAAGAAGAATATCGTTTTATTACACCAATTCCAAAACCAGCAGTTAAAATAAAGGGAATTAAATAATATAAAGCCAGTAAAATAAATATAAGAAGTACAATCTTTTGCATATAAAGCTCACCTTCACTTAGCCTAACAATATGTTAGGAACAGTCCAAATTTATTTACCCCATAGCCATTTGTTGCTCTTCTTTTCCCCGATTTGCAGTTCTGATAATCACGTCAACGGCATCGATTGACGATGTCTTTGATTGATACATTTTTGTTCTTAATTTCATCGAAAGTAATGGGAAAGAATCATGGATCATGTGATGAATTTTCGTCACTAAATCAGATTCATTTTCCGCTAAAATAGCAAGGCCTGAATTCACTAAATAGTCCGCATTATCTTCTTCCTGGCCTGGAAGTGGATTGTATATTAATAATGGTAATTCCATAGCCATTGCCTCTGATATAGTTACCCCACCTGGCTTTGAAATCATAAGATCAGATATGGCCATTAATTCATTCACATTCTCACAAAATCCTAGGACAAGAACCTTATGCTTTGAGTTTCGCAACTCATCCTGCAATTGCTTTTGTAGTTTCTTATTTCTCCCGCAAATAACGATGAGTTGTATAGGTGTAGAAATTCTCTCCAAAGCGTGAAAGGTTGATAATCCTTTCCCGATCAACCCTTCTCCCCCACCCATCACGAGAATCGTGAATTGATTTGGATTTATGTCATATTTTGTGGCAAGAAGGTCCCGAGACTCTGTTTTCACAAATTTTTGGCGAATAGGAATACCCGTACATTTTATTTTGTATCGTTCAACACCTAAAGAAATTAATCTATCCTTTACCTGTTCGGACCCGACAACATATTGATCAGTGAAGGGATGAATCCAGTATGAATGATCCGTATAGTCCGTAATAATGGTAACTAGCGGAACATCAATTAATCCTTGTTCTTTTAATTTAGATATCATACTCGCGGCGAATGGATAGGTGCAGACAACCACTGTTGGGTTAATACTCTGTAATATTTCAAGCATCGAGCCCATTCCCAATGAAAAAAAAGTATTTAATTTGGTAGAGAAAGCACTTCTTTCCCTTGTTTTTCGATAAATGTAGCTGTACACTTGCGGAAACCTTTTGATAACCTTCTTGTAAAAATAATTGCTTACAGGATAAAGAAAGGGATGAAGCCACTGCATAATATCCAAAATAATCGGCTCTGTATCAGGAAGATTAAGATCGACTGCTTCACTGATCGCATTTGCCACTTGCTTATGTCCATCCCCATATGTGGCAGATAAGATCAGAATCTTATCCTTCTCTCTAAATTTCATAGCTTCATTAACTCCTTCACAAGAACATTAGGTTAAGAAAAGCTGACTTATTCATTTTCCCCTCTGTTTGTTTACAATTATACCATACCTAATTACCCTTTAAAGCGGTAGCCAGCGCCCCAAACCGTCTCAATATATTGAGGATTAGACGGGTCTGCTTCGATTTTTTCCCGTATTTTTCGAATATGGACCGTAACGGTTGAAATATCTCCAAAGGAGTCAAATCCCCATAATCGCTCAAACAGCTGTTCTTTATTAAAGACATGGTTTGGATGCTGAGCCAAAAAGGTTAATACATCAAACTCTTTCGCAGTAAATGTCACTTCATGGTTATTGACAAATACCCTTCTTGAAACCTTATCAATTCTCAAACCTCTAACCATTATACTTTCATTTTGTGGTTCCTTGTTAATTAAGCGCTCATAGCGGGCTATGTGTGATTTCACTCTAGCAACCAACTCGCTTGGACTAAATGGTTTCACGATGTAATCATCCGCTCCTAAACCTAAGCCACGGATTTTATCGATATCTTCCTTTTTTGCTGAAACCATAAGGACAGGAATATCTTTTTCACTACGGATTGCCTTGCAGATCTGAAAACCATCTATCCCCGGAAGCATGAGATCAAGTAATACTAATTCTACCTCTTCCTTCAATGCTTTATTTAATCCGTCCGTGCCATTTAAGGCAATTTCAACTGAAAATCCATCTATTTCCAAGTAATCTCGTTCGAGTTCGGCAATACTTTTATCATCCTCTATAATTAGGATTCTTTTCATCATTATCACCTGACTTTTTCAAAGTAAACAGAATTGTTGTTCCTTGTCCGACTTTACTTTCTGCCCAAATGCTTCCATGATGCTCTTCAATGATTCGCTTTGCAATCGATAATCCAAGACCACTTCCACCCTTCTCCGTTCCTCTAGCTAAGTCAGCACGGTAAAACCGTTCGAAGATCATCGGTAAACTTTCTTCAGGAATTCCTGGACCGTTGTCTTTCATTTTGAAAAGAATGTGGGAGTCAAAAGTTGATAAAGTAAAGCTCAACTTTTTAGTCTCTTTGTCATTATACTTCAAGGAATTATCTACAATATTGTTGATAACCCGTTTTAAATGTTCACGATCCCCAATAATAAGGTAATCCCCATTGTTTTTAATATGAAGATCAATTTCAACATTCTTATCCTCCCAGTCAAATCGAAGCTCTTCGACAAAATCCTCGAGGTAATGATTGAAATGAAATCTTTCAAAATTAAAAGGTAACCGTTGCAAGTCCAGTTTTGAATAGAGAAATAGTTCATCAATCATATGGTCTAGATTGATCGACTTTTTATAAATCGTCTCGATATAACGGTCCATTTTTTCAGGGCTATTGGCAACACCATCCCGAATCCCCTCAACATAACCCTTTATAGTCGTAATCGGTGTTTTTAAGTCATGGGAAATATTCGCAATTAACTCTGTCCGATTTTCCTCATATGCCACTTGTTTTTCAATCGATTCCTTTAATCGAATTCTCATTTCCTCAAATCCTTGAGCTAGTTGTCCCAATTCATCCTTGGACATCGGCTCAATCGAATAATTGAGGTTTCCTTCCTTAATATGATTTGCTGCCCTTTGTAATTCCCGTATCGGACGAATGATGCTCCTTGAAACTAAGTAAGTTAATAGACCATTCGTAACTACTAAGATAAGGATTATTCCCACAAATATTATTGGGAAAGAAGAGCGAACAAATTTTGCTAAACTATTCGCATCTGTAATAAAGAAAATCGAGCCCTCACTATGATCAGGAAAGTAAAAATCGAGCTTTCGAATCGTCAAATACTGACCATCAACCCGCTCAACTGGATCAACATCACTGATTAATCCAAACATAGGTAGATCATCTATTCCAATTCCTTTTAAAAAGGACGAGCTGTAAGTAATGCTCTTACCTTTTCTAACCACTATCCCAGTATCAGATTTATTTAACTCATTGTCGATTTTTTTTAAATAAGACGGATTGGAAAATTGTTCAGGATCATTTAATGCTTGCTTATGCACATCAATATAAAACTGATCGGTTTCGCTAATAGCTTTTTGTTGCTCGGGCGGAAGATAGGTTTTCTCTAATTCTTTAATATCCCCTTTGAAAAGCAAGGCCACTAAGAGTGTAGAAAGAATAACGAAAAAAATAGGAACAAGAACCATTGCAAGATAGGATATTAATAATCTAAGACGAATCGACATCTTCTCACTGCTTTCAATTTTTAAAATCATATATATTAGCCTTAATGACATCAATTATAATACGCAATAAAAATAGAATAAACAACCTGCCTAAAGAAACGATTAATGAATTATTAAATCTTTATTAAATTGTTCTAATTTAGAGTTTTGAAAATGGGGATATCGAATCAGTCTTATAATTGAATTTGGTGTTGCCTTTATCGCCATTGGCGCTATTTTAACAAAGTTAAATTTGTTATCAAACAACTTAAAATATTTTTATTGAATCTTATACTCCTGTCACAGACACAAATGACCTCGACCTCATACGATAAAGCAATGAAGGACAAAGGGGTCTTTCAGGATAAAATAAAGGAGGTGTTTTCAATGATTGTATTTACAGTTAAGGAAATTGAAACTGCCGTAGAAGAAGCTGAAAGCTTAGGATTAAACGATTTTATGTATCAAGACCCTCCTAGTTGTTGGGGAGGTTCTAGTCGTCGGTCAAGCAGACGCTCTAGCCAAAGTTCGAACAATCGGTCAAGCAGTCGCTCTAGCCAAAGTTCGAACAATCAGTCAAGCAGTCGCTCTAGCCAAAGTTCGAGCAATCAGTCAAGCAGTCGCTCTAGCCAAAGTTCGAGCAATCAGTCAAGCAGTCGCTCTAGCCAAAGTTCGAGCAATCAGTCAAGCAGTCGCTCTAGCCAAAGTTCGAGCAGAAGCTCCAGTAGACGTGCAAGCAGAATCGCCAGACGTCGGTCTAGCCGCCGCTCCAGCCATAAGTCCAGTCGTCGGTCTAGCCGCCGGACACGTTTCTTGGTAATTTTTAGATCGCAGCGACGTCGGTCTAGCCAACGGTCTAGCAAGAGGTCAAGTGAGCGTTCGAGCAGTCGATCAAGAGCTAGTTTCAGCCGCTCAAGCCGTCGGTCCAGCCGCAGATTCCGTCGTCGGTCCAGCCGTCGGTCTAGTCGCCGGTCTAGTCGTCGGTCTAGCCGTCGTTCTAGTCGCCGGTCTAGTCGCCGGTCTAGTCGCCGGTCTAGTCGTCGTTCTGGTCGTCGTTCCTCTCGTAGGTCAAGACGTCGTTAATCAGTTCACATTGATTCGGATAACTTGACAATATCTAAATAAATCAATTTATTTCCTTACCTACTATTTAAGACATGTACTCATTTTTATCAGTGCAAAACGATCAAAAACCCCGTTCTCATTTAATTATTCGAGAACAGGGTTTTCTTTTTATTAGATTTTTTTGTTTCTGTTTCATTATTGAATATTATTATTCAAAAAGTTATCTATATCAGATAACTTTTCTCAATTTTTAAACTGCTGACTCAAACAAAAAAGCCTTGTCCACATACGATATAGCAATGAAAGATTCAATTGATCTTTCTGGATTAAGGTAAAAATTTAAGGGGGTGTTGTAAATGAATGGATATTCTTCATTGGATATTCAAGAGGCTGTTCAAACTGTTGAAGATTTAGGTTTAAGTGAATATTTGTATAAGGACCCGAGTTGTGGGCCTCTAACTTCGCGCCGTCGTCGTTCTCGTCGCCGCTCTACTCGCCGTTCTAGTCGCCGCTATAGCCGTCGTTCCGGTCGTCGTTCTGGTCGTCGTTTAAGCAAAGTTCTTTCTGGGCTTCGTATAAGCGGAATTCTTTCTGGGCTCCGTTTTTGAAGTAGTTGATTAGGACACCATTTCTAATCATCTATTATCAAGAAAACAAAAAGGGCTGTATTTTTTATCAGCCCTCTTGCAAAATAAACATCCTTTCCTGCCTAACAAAGAGATTGAATTAATAGAATTGCCAATTATATCCCATAAACTTCACAATATTTTTCCTCAAGATATTCGACAAGGTAATCTGCATTTAACTCTTCACCAGTAACCTTTACAATCAGTTCATTCGGTGGGTAGAGTTTGCCGTATTGATGAATATTTTCCTTTAACCAGTCCTGAATGAAAGAAAATTGACCAGTCTCAATATATCTATAGAATTCTGGCAAGTCTTTTCGGATTTTACGAAGGATTTGGGCTGCATACAGATTTCCTAAAGAATAGGAAGGAAAATAGCCAAATCCACCGAATGACCAGTGTACATCTTGAAGAACCCCTTCTGAATCAGTACTTGGGATAATCCCAAGGTATTCTTCCATTTTTTGATTCCAAATTACAGGAAGATCCTTTGCCTCAATTTCACCGCCGATTAAGCCTTTCTCAATTTCATAACGAAGCATGATATGGAGATTATAGGTTAATTCATCTGCTTCTACCCGGATAAAGGATGGCTTCACCGTATTAACGGCACGATAATACTCCTCGACAGAATACTCTCCCAGTTGGTTTGGAAAATACGATTGCAAATGTGGATAAAAATAGTTCCAAAATTCATTGCTGCGCCCAATCTTATTTTCTAAAAACCTGGACTGTGATTCATGGATACCAAAGGACGCACCTCTTTGGAGAACCGATTCTTCAAATTCTGGGTTCACATGCTGCTCATAAATACCATGTCCTGCTTCATGAATGGTTCCAAACATTGCGGAGCGCACATTGTTTTTCAAGTAACGAGTTGTTAAGCGGACATCACCGATGTTTACAGTTAGTTCAAATGGATGAACCGTTTCGTCAAGTCTCCCAGCCTGCATATCAAAGCCAATTATAGGCAAAATAAAGCGATTAAACTCTTTTTGTTTTTCCACTTCAAATGGTTGGTCAAATAGATGATCCGGAGTACTCTTTCCATAATTCTGAATCCGTTCTAAAAGTTGCACACTTGATTCTCTCAACTTTGCAAACAATGGGTCTAGCTTTTTCACTGTTAAACCCGGTTCAAATTCATCAAGTAACGCATCATATGGATGATCCTCGTAGCCGTAAATTTCTGCAAATTTCCGCTTAAAAGCAACGATTTTTTCTAAAAAAGGTAGGAATCTTCCAAAATCATTTTTTTCTCTTGCTTCTTCCCAAGCATCATTTGCTTGCCCCGTTAAGACTGAGTATTCCTGAAACAGGTCAGCTGGAATGCTTTTTGATTTTTGATAATACTCGTTATATTCCCTTACCTTTGCCTTTGTCACTTGATCCAAGTTAAGTGAATTTTCCTTTGAGGTCAAAAATTGTAACAACTGCCCCATTTCATGTGATACGGAAAGTTTAAAAATCTCCGTTCTTAATGTCCCCGCTGCTTTTGCAAAAGTATTTCTACCCTTTTTAGGTGCCATAACTTTTTGGTCCCAGTCTATTAAACCAGAAATACTTGTCAG
Source organism: Neobacillus massiliamazoniensis (assembly GCF_001048695.1). Lineage (GTDB taxonomy): Bacteria > Bacillota > Bacilli > Bacillales > Cytobacillaceae > Neobacillus > Neobacillus massiliamazoniensis. Next base: position 905,757 of record NZ_CVRB01000001.1, read on the forward strand.
ATGCGAAATTTTTTCATCCAAAGCTTTAAACTGCTCCAACGCCTTCTCTAAAGTTAAATCGACCACTTTTTGCTCCAATTTGTTGACCTCCTGTCACACTTTTCAGTTAAGATGTAAGCGTTTACTACACCCGTTTTTTATTATAAACTAAAAAATAAAAATAGGGCAAAAATTAACAATTCATTTTTTTATTGAATAATATCTTTTCCACTGTTTTGTATAAATCTAACATTTTAAAGTAGATAATATTCTTTAACTTATATTATCTTTTATCTATAGGTAATCCTTTACAATATTGGAAGAAGAAACGTAAAATAGAATTGAAGTATGTCATTTGGTTGACTCGAATAAGGACGTGTAATCAATGGAAAAAAAGAAGAAAAAAAAGTCCCATTTCCCGATTCGTCTAAATATCCTTTTTTTTAGCGTCTTTTTATTGTTCTCCATCCTTATTTTAAGGCTTGGTTTTGTTCAAATTGTTTATGGCGATAATTTTAAACGTGAATTAGCCCGAAATGACAACATTACGATTCTTCAGTCTGTACCAAGAGGGAAAATTCTTGACCGAAATCTCAGTATGATTGTCGACAACATTCCGAAAAGTGCGATTACATACACTAATAGTGGAGCGAGCCAAAAAGAAATGCTGGCAACAGCTGAAAAATTAGCAAAGTTAATCGATAAAAAAACAGATAAGGTCACTGAGAGAGATAAAAAGGACTACTGGATTATCAAGAATCCTAAGCTTGCGGATTCGAAAATAACCAAAAAGGAAAAGGATTTAGTTGTCGCCAAAAAAATTTCAGAAAAAGATTTATATAAATTAAAATTAGACCGGATTACTTCGGACGAATTGCAACAATTAACAGACGAAGATATAAAAGTACTAGCAATATATCGTGAATTTACAAGCGGTTATATGTACACTCCACAAATTGTTAAAAATGAGGATGTAAAACCTGAGGAATTAGCGGTTGTTAGCGAAAACCTTCAATCTTTGCCTGGTATGGAAACAACGACTGATTGGGACAGGTCATATGTGTTTGACAAAACGCTAAAATCGGTTTTAGGAAATGTAACGAGATCAGAAGAAGGTTTACCTGCTGAGCAACTTGATTATTTTCTATCACGAGGATATGACCGAAATGACCGTATCGGCAAAAGCTATCTCGAATGGCAATACGAGGATGTTCTTCATGGGTATAAATCCAAAGTTAAAAATATTACCGCAAAGGATGGAACATTACTCGATACTCAGATGGTTTCAAATGGTCAAAGAGGGAAAGACCTCGTTTTGAGTGTAAATATGAATTTACAAAATTCAGTTGAAAAAATTATTGAAGAAGAGCTATTGGCAGCCAAAAGCTCTCCTGGCACCACATTATTGGACCGGGCCTATGTCGTCTTGATGGACCCACATACCGGTGAAGTAATAACCATGGCAGGAAAACGGATTGTCAAAGACCCGGAAACTGGAAAGGTGGAAATGCAAGATGATGCCCTTGGGACATTTACCACCTCCTATAATGTTGGTTCTGCTGTTAAGGGGGCAACCATTTTAACAGGTTATAAGACGGGGGCTATTACTCCTGGTGATTCGTTTGACGATCAAGGAATTAAAATTAAGGGCACGCAGATAAAAAAATCTTGGACATATTTAGGACCAAACGTAAATGATATTGAAGCCTTAAAAAGATCGTCTAACGTTTATATGTTCCATACTGCTATCAAGATTGGTGGCGGACAATATGCATATGATCAACCTTTAAAGCTAAACCCTAATAGTTTTGAAATAATCCGTAATTCCTTTGCAAGCTTTGGACTTGGAGCAAGAACTGGAATCGATCTGCCAAATGAACAAGTTGGTTTTAAAGGGCAAAGCACGATGCCCGGATTTTTACTCGACCTGGTCATCGGCCAATACGATACCTATTCACCGATGCAGCTTGCACAATATATCTCTACCATTGCAAATGGCGGATATCGGATGCAGCCCCACTTAGTTAAAGAAATTCGTGAACCACTTGCAGATTCATCAGAAATCGGACCTATCTTTAAACAAGTCCAGCCGAATGTCCTGAATACTTTAGATTTTAAAAAAGAGTGGTTAGACCGGGTCCAATTAGGCTTTAAAAAAGTATTTCAAGAGTCTGGTGGAACAGCCTATAATTTTTTTGCAGATGCAACGTATTCCCCAGCAGGAAAAACAGGTACGGCTGAGGCCTTTTATGATGGTCCAGACCGCCCAAAATACGGTAAAGAACCACCTCCTGTTATGAATTTAAGCTTAGTCGGCTATGCCCCGAGTTCAAACCCTGAAATAGCAATGGCTGTTCTAATTCCATGGGCTTATCAAGGGGAACAAACTAACAATATTAACTTTAAAATCGGCCGAAGAGTCTTAGATACTTATTTTGCTTCAAAAACTAAGTAGTTCTGGTAATGGATTTCTTAATTCTAGGCTGTGTTAAAGGGCATTGTTGATTTTGAAACTATGTTGATTGGAGCGGAAGGCGCGAGACTCCTGCGGGAGTACTGGGCAGGGGAGCCCCCGCAGGCGCTTAAGCGTCGAGGAGGCTCCCCGGAACGCCCGCGGAAAGCGAAGCGCCTAGAGCGCAAATCAACAGCCAAGTTTAACACAGCTTAATTCGAAATAAAGAAGGAATGCGCGAGAATAAATGGCATAAGAGGGTGACTCAAAAATAACCTTTACTGAGTCACCCTCTTGATTTTTTTCCTTTAAGCACCGATTTAACAGCCTTTTCGATTTCAGAATAGCCAGTACAGCGACAAATGTTCGATTTCAGCCACTCTTTAATTGTTTGATCATTAGCTTCGGGATGCTTTTCAATCAATGCATGGCAGTTCATAATAAACCCCGGTGTGCAATAGCCACATTGAAAGGCAAAATTTTCGACAAAGGCTTGTTGAATGGGAGCATTCTCTAAGCCTTCAATCGTTAGTACTTCTTTTCCGTCTGCTTCCACTGCCAGCATTAAACACGATTTCATTGGCCAACCGTCAACGTTGACCGTACATGCCCCACAATCACCATTTAAACAACCTGGCTTAGCTCCTGTCAGTCCAAGATTGGCCCTTAAAGCAAATAAAAGGGTATCCGCTGTCCTGACAGTTACCAAATGTGTTTCCCTATTCACATGCAAAATTATTGTTTGAGTTTTCAATTATCTCCCCCCCTAAAGCCTTTTTACCTAACCCCTTCAAGGACAGTTAAACAATCAATTAATAAATTTTGTAACACAAATAGACGGTAGTCTGCCGAACCTTCAACATCATCTAGAATCGGGTCGGGTAAAACCTGTATAGCACGGGCAATTCGCTCACCCATAGATTGATCCCTCACATTTAAGGCAGCCTCTACCTCTATTGATCGAAATGGAAAGGGACAAAGACCGCTAATGGCCACTCGAACTTTCTCCTCGATTTTTAATGCAGCCAGCGTAATTAATGGATATCCAATGTCCCATTGCTGACGTCGCTTAACAGCGAAATGCTGTGCAGAAATAAATCGTTTTTCAGTTGCCATCTGCACAAGAAATTCCCCAGGCATTAGTTTAAGCTGTTCTTGGAAAATTTCATTAATTGGGACAACCCTTATTCCTTCAGCGCCAACGATGACGATCTGACTGTCTGCCAGTAAAAACGGCAGAACAGCCTCCCGGTAATAAATCTGCGCACAAATATTCCCACCAAGGGTAATTTTTCCACGTGCAGTATGGTCGGCAATCTCACTGGAGGTTTTTGTTAACAAAGGGAACGGATTTGCTTCCTCAATTTGAGTAAGGGTTAATGCACTTCCGAGAACAAGAAAATCACCTCTAAATTCCATTGCTTTACATTCGGCGATTTCTTTCAAATCAATGACTGCATCCGTATAGACAAGATTAATCCTACCAAGCGTGATTAATTCTGTCCCCCCCAAAATATACATCGGCTGTTTCCCCTGCTGTTTCAGGGAATGATATAAATCAACAGCTTTTTCTAAGGTTTCCGGTTTAAAATATTCAAAGTCAAAGGGAAGCATTATCTATTTGCCTCCTTTGCTCTCCAAATTAACTGCAGATGATGAAGTGAAACACCGGCTGCGAGCGATAACGCATTTCCAAGCGCTCCGGGCATTCCCATCAGCCCTTGTTCTCCTATCTCGGGCGCCCCATATGGAGAATCCAACTGAGGTGTTTCAACAAAACCGACCATCCAAGTCTCCCCCTCCTAACCCATCCCCAGGATCTTTGAAATTGTTCGATAATCTTCTTCCGTATCAACATCAAGAAAATAGATATCTTCTTCTAGCACAATTTTCTTTCCCACGCCTTTACGTATCAATGACCGCGCTCCTTGATCACCTTCCAACTCCAGTAATGCCGGAAACATACTCCTTGTAAAAAGAACTGGCGGCTTTGAAATCCCTTTTTGTGTAAACGAAAAATAAGGAATATTTTGTGAGTGGACAGATTCTTTAATCAATTGATTGATCATTTCCATTGTCACAAATGGCTGATCTGCAAGCAGCACCACTACCCCTTGTGCACCCAGAGCTTCCGCCAGCCTCACCCCAGCCTTAAGTGAAGCACTTTGACCTTCCTCTGCTTCCCTACATTCAAGTTGTCTCCAACCATTTCTTTTAGAAAAAGGAGCAAGCCAAGGAAGCAAATCTCCTTGTCGAGTGACCGCGATTGTTATGTCAAGCCTAGAATCGAGAGCCGCCCGAAAGGCGATACTCCCTAAATAATCTTCGCCTACCGGTAAATGTAATTTGTCCGTGCCCATGCGGCTGCTTTTACCCGCTGCTAAATAAATCCCGACTATTCCGTGATAGACCATACATGCTCCATACAATCTATAACTGGCTGCCTATGAATCTGAATCATTTCTGCCAAAATACTTATAGCAATTTCTTCAGGACCTTTAGCCCCAATAGAAAACCCAACAGGAGAATGAATATGAATGGGAATACTTCCTCCTTGCAGGAGGCGCCTTGTTCGATCCCTTGGGCCTAAAATCCCCAAATATTTCAGTTCCTTTTGAAGGAGCGTTAACAGGATTTCTTGATCTCTTTGAAAATGATGTGTCATGATGACGACGAAATCATCCGCTGTGAACTTAATTTGGTGAAAGGCCTCTTTTGGGAAGGCAACGATGATCTTATCTGCAGTTTGAAAGTTTTTCTTCTGGCAATAAGCTTCTCGCCAATCAACCACGGATACTGAAAAACCAGTCGCTGCTGCAAAGGCAACTAGGGGGATGGCATCAGGTCCTGCTCCAAAACAAATCAAACGTGGTTTTGGCTGAAAAAGGTGTTGAAAAATAGGCAATTCAGCCAGCATACCACTTTGAACCTCAGCAAACCCTACCGGTATTTTCCCCTTCCAATTACCAAACGGCTTTCCCAATTTCGGAATAAAGATATACTCCCCGTCCATTTCTAGCTTTTTCAAGAATAAAACAGGGATATTGAAGTCCAGCAGCTGCTTTAATGTTGAAAAATCCCTTTTCAGCTGATCAGTTATAGGCTCAAGTAATATATCAATGATTCCATTACAGCCAGTCCCCAGCCCCCAGGCAAGTTCTGTAGCTTCTCTCATATCATATTGAATCGTCATCATCTTCCACGTTTTCATCACTTCCTTAGCCTTTAGAGCTAAGTCAGCTTCTAAGCAGCCAGCACTAACTGTCCCAACTTGTGTTCCATCCTCCAAAAAAAGCATGGCAGAGCCTTCCTTTTTATACGCAGATCCCGTGACTCCGATAATGGTTGCTAATACTTTTTTTGTCGGTTTTGAAAAATACTCGAATAAACGATGAATATCCTCCACTCCACAACCTCCAACACAAATTTTGCTATCTTATGTATATTCACCGAAAAACCAATCCTAGAATGAATTATTCATTTGAAATACTAATTTTTTGAATAAAACAATTGTATAAGGTGATATAAAATTCCCTATTCAATTCTAACTAGCTACTTGTTAAGTTTTTGCCTCTACTGATTCAGGAAAAATGAAAAATACTAGATATTTGTTTCTTTGGAAATAATTTTAATGGTAGATACAACTTAGATGGTTTGAAAAGGGATGACAATATGCAGAAAAAACGCGCCTTGTTCTTAGTAGCGGTTGCCTCCGGAACGATGCTGAATCCATTGAATTCATCGATGATTTCATTGGCATTACATAGTATTCAAAGAGATTTTCATCTTTCGTTTACAACCGTATCATGGTTAATTTCTTCCTTTTACTTGGCGAGTGCAGTGGCACAGCCTGTGACTGGTAAAATTGGCGATTTGGTTGGTCGTAAGAAAATGTTCATAGGAGGACTTTTTCTTGTTGCCCTTTCTGCTTTTGCCGCACCACTTTCGACCACTTTTTTTATGCTACTTATGATGCGGCTAATACAATCCATTGGCAGTAGCGCGATATATCCTTCCGGTGTGGCACTAATTAGAGACCAAATAAAAGATCGTCAAGCATCAGCTCTCTCAGTGCTGGCTATTTTCTCTTCAGCCATGACGGCATTAGGTCCAACATTAGGCGGTTTTCTAATCGTCTGGGGTGATTGGCCGGCTATTTTTTGGGTGAACTATCCCTTTGTCTTGATGAGCTTTCTACTAGGTTGGTTTTTATTTCCTCGGGATGATAAAAGGGAAAAAATCGGTATGAAGAACCTACTTTCACAGCTTGATCTACTTGGAATAGGATTTTTCGCTGCCGGAATGGTATTCCTATTATGGTTTTTACTATCATTTGAAAGCACTATTCATTTTTTATCCGGTGTGATTGGGGTTTTATTTTTCGGATTATTTTTCTGGAGGGAATTAAAAGCGGAAGAGCCCTTTATTGATATTCAACTTTTCAAGACACACCCGAAGCTTTCTTGGGTGTATATACAATTTATTGTTTTAAATATCTTTTTTTATTGTTTATTTTTTGGTCTTCCCACCTATTTTCAGGAAGAAATGAAGTTATCCGTTGAGAATAGTGGATTACTGATGCTATTTATGTCTGGAATGAGTGTTATCATTTCACCTATAACAGGGAAATGGATTGATAAGGATGGGGTAAAAAAGCCGATTGTGGTAGGTTCATTTATTTCCATTATCGGAGCTGTTTTCTTAACATTATTTTTTGTTGGAGCCAATTACTGGGTGATCGGGTTCATATTAGCTGTTCTTGGGCTTAGCTATGGAATTGGAAACGTGGTGCTCCAGGTGGCAATGATGAATGAGAGCCCAAAGGACATTGTTGGGACAACATCAGGATTGTTTCAGACATGCAGATATTTAGGATCGATTCTATCCTCCATAGTCCTTGGTTTAATATTCGGGAAAGAAATTTCTACTGGAAACATGAAAATTCTTGGAATTTTCTTGATCTTCACGGGCGCACTTAGCTTTTTGATGAGCCTAAAATTCTCTATGAAGAAAACTCAAAGTGACCTTTAGGTGTCAGGCACCACCTTCTTTTTCTATTCGGTTTTTAATCTTCTCTTTTGGATTCCAGCAATTAAATTTATAGGTTGTTTTTGTTTCATATCCTAATCGGCTGCAAAAATAAATCATCTTCTCATTTTTTCTCTCAGCTCTAAAATGAGTGCAGGTTGCACAGCAATGATAATCTCTCATTTTCTCATCACCTTTTCATTTTTCTTTCTTAATCTCTTAAACTTTTTTTAATAATTTGTTCATATTTTTCCGATATGATAGAGTCAGGTTCAAGGAAGAGCCTACCTCCGCCCCTTTAAAATAGATTTTTTTGAAATCCGGCATTTGATTTTGCCGGATCCTTTTTTTTGATTAGGCTCTGTTAAACTTGCCTGTTGATTTCCACTCTAGTGGCGGTTCGGGAGCCTCCTCGGCGCTATGTGCCTGCGGGGTCTCCCTTGACCCGTTTTTCCCGCAGGAGTCGAGCGCCTTCCGCTCCAATCAACATGTTGCAAAACCAACAATGATCTTCGACATAGACTTTGATTAAAATAAAAAGAAAATATAAATGACTTCCCTATCTTTTCACTTAAACCACTAGCTAGTTCTTTAGAGTTTTTCGATAAAAGATGACAAAGGCGATTGAAAATATCACAAAAAGATAGAGACCGTACATGCCTAATGAGAAGAATTTATTGCTAGTAAAGGATGCCCCTGCATAAGTCAATACAAAAATATTAGGTATCTTACCGATCATTGATGCGATAAAGAACGTCATCCATTTGACTCTACTTACTCCGCAGACCATATTGAAAATTTGTGCCGGGATCACTGGAAGCAAGCGGCATGTTAAGATGGCAATAAAAGAATTGCGCTCCATAAATTGGTCAAACACTGAGGCTTTTGGATATTTCATCAATTTTTCCTGAGCGAAATCCCTAAAACTATACCTCATTAAAAAGAAAAAACTCATGGTACCGATCATTGCCCCCGCCAAAGAAATCATAATTCCGTGCACTACACCAAACACAGCCCCTATGATACCTGCAAGAACAGTAAACGGGATGATTGGAAAAAAGACGCAAATAGCAACAAATATCATACTAATGAAGACCGAAAAGGTTCCTCCCTCATTAATTAAATGCAACAAAACATCTTTTTGCATATAACCAATTGCAATGATTATAAGAAAAATACATACACTTAGAATTCTTTTTAACATCACGCACTCCATCAATAATTATTAATTTCTACCTATAGTATAATGGTAAATTTAACTTCGATAAAGAAATAGTTCATTTGAATATTTAATCTAAAATACCTATTACCATATCGATAGTAGTTCTTTCTACTATTTCTTTTGCTGTTAAACGTGACTGTTGATTTGCGCTCAAGAAGCGAGCATCCGCGGTCTCCCCTGCCCCGTACTCCCGCAGGACGTTGAATCAGCATCCTTGAATCAACACCGCACGAAGGAAATGCGATAGCATTTTCGAGGATCTCGCGCCTTCCGCTCCAATCAACATAGTGTCAAAAATCAACAATGACCTTTAACACAGCCTTTTCTTTTAAATTCTTATGTCCCCATTGTAATACTGCAGATACAATAGTTAGAAAGATATAGCGTTTATATTTTTACATACAATGTAAAAATATTGTAACAAACCATCCACGCTACTCACCAATACCAAATTTATAATAAAAATATAGAAGCATTTTTCTGATTAATAAAATACAAACGAATTTTGGTGATGAAAATGGAAGGTTTTAGCAAAGGACATCCACATTCCCACGGTCATGGGATGGCAAAAGCAATCAATTATGATGAAAACCCATTTATTGTGATTTGGGAAGTAACAAGAGCCTGTCAACTTAAATGTGTGCATTGTCGTGCAGATGCCCAGCTCGCTGCAGACCCAAGGGAATTAACGCATGAGGAAGGCATTAACCTGATAGATCAAATCTACGAAATGGATAATCCTATGCTTGTTTTTACAGGCGGAGATTGCATGATGAGAGAGGACTTGTTCGAACTCGCTGATTATGCTATTAAAAAAGGCATGCGCGTTTCCATGACCCCTAGCGCTACTGCGAATGTTACGAAGGAAAAAATGAAGCAGGCAAAAGATGTGGGTCTATCCCGCTGGGGCTTTAGTCTTGATGGTCCAACACCGGAGATCCACGACCATTTCCGAGGAACACCAGGTTCTTTCGATTTAACACTGGAAAAAATAAAGTACTTAAATGAACTTGAAATGCCTTTGCAAATTAATACGGTTATCTCCCGCTATAATTATGATTCGCTAGAAGAAATGTCAAAGCTCGTTGCCGAGCTTGGTGCCGTCATGTGGTACATCTTCCTCCTTGTCCCAACGGGTAGAGGTCAGTTAGATGCTTGTATCTCTCCAGCCGAGCACGAAAAAGTATTCCGCTGGCTGTATGAATTGAGCAAAACAGCTCCATACGATATTAAAACCACGGCTGCTCAGCATTATCGTCGTGTTGTTCTACAGCAGAAAATGCGTGACCATCTCATTGAAAATGGGGATATACATTATGAAGATACTATTACAACTGATTTTGCCTCAATGCATGATGGCTTAAAGCGTGCTCCAAAAGGGGTAAACGACGGGAACGGATTTGCATTTGTTACCCATATTGGTGACGTCGTGCCAAGCGGGTTACTCCCTATTGTAGGCGGTAACATTCGCGATACCCCGCTTGCCAATATTTATCGTGAAGCAAAAGTTTTTAAGGACCTTCGCCAGCCTGACAACTATAAAGGTAAATGCGGCGTCTGCGAATTTAACAAAATTTGTGGCGGCTCCCGTTCGAGAACGTATGCTGTAACAGGTGACTATATGGAAAGCGAACCATTTTGCGTGTATATTCCACAGGCATTACGAAATAAAGAATCAGCACCAACGGTTTAAAATAATACAAGGCATTCCCATCAAACGGGATGCCTTTTTCATTTTTATTCAAAAATAAATTCCCCATTTCATTGGAGGAATACTTTCTTTGGTTAAGTTTTTATCATTTCGGGAATGTTGTTTTTAGGAATAATTATTTTTCGAAAGGAAATTTCTTTATGCAGCAAATCAATTTAATAGAAAAAAACGTCTCAACCGGGCTTTTTCAATTTATTTTCTCTTTTTCGCTCGTTGAAGGAAGCAAACAAAATTTTATCACCTTTTTCGAGAATCAAGAATTTCAAGCATTTCAATTAAATCAATTAGAAAACGAAAATGCATTCTATGGAAATTTTCGTGTTTCCCATCGAGACATGGAAAAATATTTTTTTCCTAATACGAATAACATCCTTTTTCCACAGGCTTCAGAAAATACGGGATTTCAAAGGTATTCAAAATCATTAAATTTGAAGGCGATTCTAACAAACAATCATATTACAATTCCATTTCGACTCCATTCAATCGATCTTACTATCTGCCCATTTGAGCTTGGATTCATAACCCTTCGCACTGAAATTAGCGACTTACTTTTTTCTCAAGCAATCGAATATGCGTCGTCTTTCCAATCAATAAAGGAAGCTGAAATTGAATTACTGGGAGAGGTTTATCCAAGAATTAATGACTTTATCTTTGAAGCTTTACTTCCAGGATTAATGAGCTTCCTCGATATGAAAAGTTTAAGGGGGGTATTTTTTCAGGAAGAACCGTTTGCTGGTAATGAGCAAATATACGTCCAATCGCTATTGTCTTTTAATGAAAATCAACAAATAGAGTTGGCTGATGTTTATCGTTCAGGCTTTCTAAATGGATTGGACGCTGATTCAAAACCATTTATTAATTCAAAAAATCTTAAATATATCCAACAGTATGTTCAGGGAAACAGCGACGATTGTTGGGCACCAAATAGGTATTATTTTTTCGGTACATCTTGTTTTACCTGTATTTCTAACGAGTCGAAAATGACTACCGATCAACTAGCAAGTCAATTTTATGGTGAATTTTACTATAGCCTTCTCGTCAATCTTTACCATAAATCTGTGTTTTTAAAAATAGCAAGGGACTATTCAAAACTAAAGATTGACACCGATTCAAAAGAAATCAGAAAACTAATTTACCTCATCAATTCCTTTACCTCAAATTATTTCTATCTTTCTGATTTTGGACTAACTCGAGAGCAAAAGCTTTATGACCTCTTCCGGAAAACCTTTAACATTGATTTATTATATAATAATACGAAGGAAACTCTTATTACCTTAGTTAAGTATGATGAAAACACTGTAACTAAAAAAGACAGTATAATACTATTAATATTAACACTCTATACCGTTGTTTGCGGTATTTTCAGCATGAATTTGTTTACCAACGATTTAAAAGGAAAGATCCATTGGTCTCATTTAAAAGATTACAATCCATTTGAAAACTTTGCCATCTTTATAGTATTCAGTGGATTGCTAGTTGCGACAATCCTGTTGATTCTAAATCTGTTCCAGTCCTACAGCAATTGGAAAAATCGAAAGAAGTGGGTTAAGCAAATCGTATTCTCATCGAAAATCAGTAAAAAATAGCTGATTTTTTGGGGTGTATTCGTTATATTGGATATATTGCAATATGTTTAATTTAAGGAGTTATTATGATTAGGACAATAGCTGTAAATAAGCACTTTCAATTAATAAAGAATTTGCAGGTTTCTCAATTAGTTAATGGCGATTATCTATGGTACTGGATCGATTTTGATCAACCAAGTGAAGCTGAAATGGAATTACTCAGAAATCCACTTCATTTTCATCCATTAGCGATTGAAGATTGTATCCATCACTTGCAACGCCCAAAACTTGATTATTACAATAATCATACCTTTTTTGTCTTACAAGCACTGAATCCAAAAACAAATACCAGAGATGAAGTAGATTTCTTTCTAGGCGAAAAATTTATTGTTAGTTTTCATCACAGTCCTTCGAATGAAATTAGTGAGGTTTGGAAGAAATTGAATGTTGCGGCCGATCTTGGAAAATGGGATCCAACCCATGTTTTTTATCATGTCCTCGACAAAATGGTCGACAATTATTTTCCACTTGTTTATCAAATTGAAGATGTTTTAAATGAAATTGATGAAAATTCGAAGGGGCGGTCAATGGAGGAATTACTTGAGGACTTATTTGCCACAAGACATGACCTGCTTAAATTAAGACATACCATTTCACCGATGCGTGATCTCGTATATAGAATTCTTAATTCACAGCGTTTGTTTGATGTTCAAGGAAAAAGGGAATACTTCTCAGATATTCATGACCACTTACTTAAGCTGTCAGAAATGATTGAAGCCAATCGAGAGCTTACAACTGACATCCGAGACAGCTATATTTCTTTAAATTCGCATCAAACCAATCATGTAATGAAGGTTTTAACGGTCTTCACGACCATCTTCATGCCACTCACCTTTATCGTCGGCGTTTATGGGATGAATTTTGAGAATATGCCTGAGTTGAAATGGAAAGATGGCTATTTTGCTTGCCTATTCTTAATGTTGACCATTGCAGTTTGGATGTACATTTGGTTTAAGAAAAAAGGGTGGTTTAAATCATAAAAAAATATTGACTTTAATAATTGGCTAACGTATGATGCCCGTTTAACTGCAAGTGGACTTAGTTAAACGGGCACATTATACTTTTCTTATTGTCTAGCTCCAGCATCTAGCCCCTCGGGTCTGACCAAGGCGCTTCCGCTTTTCTTATTCCCAATCTTCATATGTCACTGATCCACCAGTTAGATCAATAATGTTCCGTTCTCCCTTGTAGTAGGTTCTTCCGTTTTTTTCAACAATTAATTTTTCATACGTATAAACCTTTTGTCCACTTGGGAGTTGGACCACAACTTTTTTGCCTAAATCCGTTTCAGGAGCTTCAATTCGGATTGAATTTATAAAGTAATGGCGCGTTACAAAAAATCCGACTGTTAATAGGATGCAGGCGAGAATGAAAAAAGATAACCTTTTTCGAGAATTTGGCTTCGCCTTATTATGATATAATTCAAGTCTAGTCATTTTTCACCCTCCATATGTCAAATTCACTTTTTTCTTTTTGGCTGTGTTAAAAGTGATTGATGATTTTTGAAACAATGTTGATTGGTGCGGAAGGCGCGAGACTCCTGCGGGAGTACGGGGCAGGGAAGACCCCACAGGCGCTTTAGCGCCGAGGAGGCTTCCCGGAACGCCCGCGGAAAGCGAAGCGTCTGGAGCGCAAATCAACAGGCAAGTTTAACTCAGCCTTCTTTTTAATAATTCGAATATTCTCATTCTTGTCCTATTCGAATAAATTTAATCCCTAAAAACAAAAATTCACATTAGAATAACTTATGCATCTTCAATAAAAAAATGATGCCAAACTAATAAAAAATCATATGTTTTTTAAAAAGTTGTATAATAACAAAGAATAAATATTCTGAAAGGAGAATTACATTGTCATCCAAACAAACGAAAGAAACATTAGAATTATTAACGAAATTAGTTTCGATACCGAGCCCATCCGGTAATACAAATGAAGTGATGAACTTTGTGGAAAAATTTTTGACCGAATTAAAAGTGGAAACGACCAGAAACCGAAAAGGCGGCCTGATCGCTACAATCGAAGGAAAAGATTCAACCCGACACCGGATGCTGACAGCCCATGTCGATACACTTGGGGCTATGGTGAAAGAAATTAAAGCGAATGGTCGCTTGCGAATTGCCCTAATTGGCGGGTTCAATTATAACTCCATCGAAGGGGAATACTGCCAGATTGAAACAAGCAGCGGTAAGAAATATACCGGCACCATCTTGATGCATCAAACATCTGTTCATGTGTATAAGGATGCTGGTAAGCTTGAGCGTAATCAGGAAAATATGGAGATTCGAATTGATGAAAAAGTACATAATGCCGGAGATGTAAGATCTCTTGGTATTGAAGTGGGAGATTTTGTTTCCTTTGATCCACGTGTCGAAGTGACGCCAAGCGGCTTCATTAAGTCGCGCCATTTAGATGATAAAGCGAGCGTTGCCATCCTGCTTCAATTAATCAAACAATTAATAGAAGACGAAATCACATTACCATACACAACTCATTTTTTAATATCAAATAATGAGGAAATTGGTTACGGCGGTAATTCAAATATTCCTTCGGAAACAGTGGAATATTTGGCTGTTGATATGGGAGCAATCGGCGATGGCCAGTCAACCGATGAATACACCGTTTCCATTTGTGTGAAGGATGCGAGTGGGCCATATCATTACGAGTTAAGAAAAAATTTAGTACGACTTGCTAAAGAAAACAAGATTGATTATAAACTGGATATTTACCCATACTACGGCTCTGATGCATCTGCCGCAATTCGTTCAGGAAATGACATTGTTCATGGTTTAATTGGGCCAGGGATTGATTCATCACATGCTTTTGAACGTACCCACAAATTTTCGATTGAAAATACAGCAAAGCTTTTGTATTATTATATTCAGTCAGATTTAGTTCTTTAGGACCAGGCATGGGCCTGGTTTTTTGATGGCTTTTATTATCGTATAAAATTTTTTTAAATTGAAACTTTAGTCCGTCATTTTACGACTTATATAGTGATATAATGCTAAAGTTTGATTCTTTATAAAAATATTGTCTAATCAGTAGAAATGATTCTAAAAAAATTTTTAATATTTTTCTCATTAATTTTTAATGCAAAAAGTTTCAAACAGCATTATGATAATGTAGTCCATTAAAAATATTGGTAACAAATGACTTATTATAGTGAAAAAAATGACGAAATCAGGTATTCAACTTGATTATTAGTTATTTTTATATAAATCTACATTGTGGGGTAATCCGACTATGTTCAATAAATTAAAAGTTTTCTATAGTAACCAAAAAGTAAAATGGGTCAGCCGATTTGTTTATTATTTACTGATTCTCCTCTTGTTGTTTTTTATGTATGGATTTAATGATGCAAACGCTGGTTCTTATATTTACAATGATTTTTAATAAGGGAGTAAAATAATATGAAAGTGTTAAACAAAATACGAGATTTTGCCCATCAACAACCAGAAACATTGGCATTTATATCTCCGAACAAAGAAATCAGCTATCAAGACCTTTGGAAAAAATCTGATCAAACCGCTTCCTATCTCATAAACCTAAATTTAACAGCAGGCTCTCCTGTTGTAGTTTATGGACATATGGAGCCTGAAATGCTTGTTTCTTTCCTAGGAAGTGTAAAAGCTGGTCATCCTTACATTCCAGTCGATACCTCCATCCCCATGGAAAGAGTTGTGAAAATCGTTGAAAGTTCCGGGACGGAATTGGTTATTAATGTTTCCAATCAGCCATTGAGTCTTAGTGATGTATCTGTTCGGATTGTCAACCATGATGAAATCATGCTGTTGCCACAATTACATGATGAAATTTCTTCCGACCGTTGGGTTAAAGATGATGAAAATTTCTATATTATCTATACTTCTGGCAGCACAGGTAACCCAAAAGGGGTGCAAATCTCAGCTAATAATTTGCAAAGCTTTGTCAATTGGATGCTTACCGATTTCCCGATAAATGGGAATCTTTGCTTTTTAAATCAGGCACCATTTTCCTTTGATTTATCTGTGATGGACCTTTACCCTGCCTTAGCTAGCGGTGGTACCTTATTTGCGATTACGAAAGAAATGATTGCAAAGCCAAAAATTTTGTTTGAAGCTTTAGCAAATTCCAATACTGAAGTATGGACTTCTACTCCATCTTTTGTGCAAATGTGTTTAATGGATCCTTCATTTAATGAGAAATTGCTTCCAAATTTAGCTGTCTTTCTTTTTTGTGGTGAGATCTTACCGGTTGCGATTTGCCAACAATTAAAGGAGAGATTTCCAAAAGCAAAAATATTCAACACATATGGTCCAACTGAAGCAACTGTTGCAATTACTTCTATCGAAGTTACTAGTGCGGTGCTTGATGAATTTACCTCCTTGCCTGTTGGAAAAATAAAAGCAGACTCACGAATATTGCTAGTTGATGAAAATGGAAATGAAGTTCCTAATGGAGAAAAGGGCGAAATTATCCTTGTCGGCCCTGGAGTAAGTAAAGGCTATTTAGGTCAACCAGAGCTTACGAACAAAGCTTTCATCCAATATGAAGGAGAACGGGCATATAAAACTGGTGATGCCGGCTTTTTAAATGATGAAGGTCTACTTTTCTATAAAGGCCGTATCGATTTTCAAATTAAATTACATGGCTACCGAATGGAATTAGAGGAAATTGAATATCATATTGCAAAATCCAAATACGTAAAAACAGTCGTTGTGATTCCAATTTATCAAGATGAAAAAATCGAGTATTTATCGGCATCGATTGTCTCTGAACAACATGAGTTTGAAAAAGAATATCAATTAACGAGTGCGATTAAAAAAGAATTAGGTGAAGTGCTTCCTGCTTATATGATTCCGAGAAAATTCACTTATCACGAAGATCTTCCAATGACATCAAACGGAAAAGTCGACCGGAAAAAAATTAAGGAAATGGTATTAGCATGACACCATATGGATCTTTCACCTTCTTTTTCATTTTAGCTTTTCTTTTAGCACCGACTGTTATTCTTGGTTTGTTAGGAAAAAGGTTTCAAGCCTATAATATTTTTGTTTCGGTTATTGTCTTAGCAATAATTTTTTCATCGAAGCCAACTGGAGCGATTGCCCTAATTTCATTTACAATTTGGCAAATTTTGTTGATAAAGGCATACTTTGCTTATCGTAAAAAGGCCAATAATACTGCTGTTTTTTGCATTGCGGTCATCGCTTCGATTCTGCCATTAACGATATCGAAACTGCTGCCGTTTTTTGGACAGGTAAATTGGATGGGCTTTTTAGGAATTTCGTATTTAACCTTTAAAGGTACACAATTAATAATGGAGATAAGGGATGGACTTATCAAAAAAGACTTGTCAATTGTCCGTTTACTCTATTTTATTCTCTTCTTTCCGACGATTTCCTCCGGTCCAATCGACCGCTATCGCCGGTTTGAAAAAGATCTAAAAAATGAGATAACAAAAGATCAATACAAACTACTTTTATATGATGGAATCAACAAAATATTCCTTGGTTTTTTATATAAATATATTATTGGTTATTCCATTAACAATTATTTTATCTCGAATATCGGAAACATTGCTCATAGTCCATTTGAGAATCATCTTTATTATATGTATGCCTATAGTATGTATCTCTTCTTTGATTTCGCCGGTTATAGCTGTTTTGCTATCGGTGTCAGCTATATTATGGGTATTAAATCTCCAGAAAACTTTAATAAGCCGTTCCTTAGCCGAAATATTAAGGAATTCTGGGATCGTTGGCATATGAGTTTATCCTTCTGGTTTAGAGACTACGTATTCATGCGTTTTGTCTTCTGGATGACAAAGAAAAAGTGGATTAAAAACAGAAACCTTTTAGCCAACTTAGGCTTTATCTTGAATTTTTTATTAATGGGTGTATGGCATGGACTGGCCATTCAATATATTCTTTACGGTGCCTATCAGGCATTAATAATGGTATGCTATAATACCTTTGACCAGTTCAATAAAAAACATAAATGGTTGCCAAACAATAAATATACTAAAATAGCTGGAATTGTGATTACCTTCCATTTTGTTTGTTTTGGCTTCTATATCTTCTCAGGTCATTTAATTAAATAAGGGAGTTTGATTTATAATGGAATTTAAAAATGAAGTAGTTTCTCTATTAGCTGAAATTTGCCAGGATGACGTCATCAAAGAAAATCCTGATATTGATTTATTTGAAGCAGGTTTATTAGATTCTTTCGGTACAGTAGAATTACTTGTTCAGGTCGAAGAACGATTTGGAATTACCGTTCCTATTACGGAATTTGACCGTGAAACTTGGAACACTCCAAATAATATTGTTAAAGAGTTGGAAGATATGAAATGAAAAAGCCTGTCTTTGGCCCAATGATATTGGCGGTACTCGTTCTTTTTTGTCTTGTTATCATTCCAAATAGTTGGATTGAAACCTTTATTCCAAAGAATCGAGTCAGTCAGGCAGCAACAGATTTAAATCCGGTCATGTTCCAAGGAAAGTATATTCAGTCAGAAATGCTTGAGGATAATCGTTATCTTCCCATTTATGGTTCTTCTGAACTTTCAAGGTTGGATCGCTTTCATCCATCAAATTATTTCCAAGTGACCAATGCGCCATTTACCCCTTTCCTTATCGGAAGAGGTGGAACCGAATCTTTAATTCATTTTTTGAATTTTTCCGAGCATATGGACCAGCTTAAAGGAAAAAAATTAGTATTCATCATTTCTCCTCAATGGTTCCAACCTAATGGAACTGATGAATCGCATTTTGTACCAAATTATTCAACATTACAAGGATATGATTTTGCTTTTAACAACAAAATTGATCCATCCGTAAAAAAACAAGCAATTGAACGCATGTTAAAGTTTTCACCAGTTAAAGATGATCCTATGCTCTCTACCCTTTATAAAGGAGAGATTTCCAATAGCCCATGGGACCAACAAAAAGCTAATCTTGTTCGCCCATTTGCTTATGTCTATCGAAATTTATTAGAGAAAAAGGATCTCTATTATTCTTATGTTGGCAGTGAACAGCCTGGACGTGAAATTAAGCATAATTTAAGACATAAATCTTGGAACCAATTAGCGGAGGAAGCAAACCAATTAGGTGCTAGTCAGGCCACAAATAATCAATTTGATGTCATTAATTCACAATACGATAAAATGAAAAAAATGGTTCCTTCATTAAGAGGCTATAAGCATGGAGCTACTTACGGAACTGGACCAGAATACAAAGACTTTCAACTCGTTCTTGATGTTTTAAAACAATCTGGAGCTGACCCGTTATTTATATCCATTCCAGTAAACGGAAAATGGTATGACTATACTGGATTTCCTAAGCAAGGTCGTACTGCTTATTATCAGCGGATTACAAAGCAAATCGAAGCTGAGGGCTTTCCTGTTGCCGATTTCTCAGACCATGAATACGATCCATATTTCATGAAAGACACGATCCACATTGGTTGGAAAGGCTGGGTTTATACTGATAAAGCGATTGAGGATTTTTATTATGGTGTAAAGGGAAACGATGAAGTCGTCCGGGCAAATTAACCCGGACGACTTTTTCATTGGCGTGTGCGTTGTTAACTTATATAAGTTTTTTAATATGTGAAAATAGAAAAAACCTTTTGGATTTATCAGCCTATTAAGGGAAAATTAATAAATATTGGTTATGATAGGTTTTAAGATATAGGCTGTGTTAAACTTGCCTGCTGATTTGCGCTCAAGAAGCGAGCATCCGCGGGCGTTCCGGGGAGCCTCCTCGGCGCTTAAGCGTCTGTGGGGTCTCCCCTGCCCCGTACTCCCACAGGACGTTGAATCAGCATCTATGTATCAACACCGCACGAAGGAAATGCGATAGCATTTTCGAGGATCTCGCGCCTTCCGCTCATAGTTTCAAAAATCAACAATGACCTTTAACACAGCCAAGATTTAAAGAGGTGGGTGATTCCAATTAAACAGCATACAATGGCTAATCAAAAATCAGGGTTCTTGGCTAACTATATTGCAAATCCAAAGGAACGCAGATTAGTCCTCCTTTTCTTCATCCTAACGGCTATTCTAAATATAACAGGTATATTTATAATCCTGGCGTTCTATCAAAAGATAATGGCTGTAAATTTCAGACAATATAAACATCTATTTAGACAATTTGGTTCTATTTCTGAGTATGGTTTTTTTGTCGCGTTATCGATATATCCCATATTTTTTATCTTAAAATGGAAAAATATCAAGAAGCTTCAATGGGGGAAATTTCAGATTAAAGCCCTTTTGCAGCCCTTAGGAAAGCTGGTTAGAAAATGGCATGTTCCTGCTGCCCTTGTATCAACTGGGATCGTATTACTGCACGGGGTTTTAGCGATTTTAAAGGGTTTTAAACTAGATTTCACATATTTATCAGGAATATCAGCCACCATTATCTTGTTTTTTCTACTCATTATGGGCTTAAAACGGTATAAAAGAAACGACCGCAAATGGCATTTTAGACTTGCTGTTATCTTTTTAATCCTATTTTTGGTCCATGCCGGATAGACACAAAAAATTAACTAGATGAACGTTTGGAAAAGCGATATAATAAGAATGAAATTAAATGAGCACTTCTAGGTTAGGAGATGACATTTATGCTTTCTAATATTGGAGTACCTGGTTTAATATTGATCCTTATTGTTGCTTTAGTAATCTTTGGGCCAAATAAACTACCTGAAGTGGGACGTGCCTTTGGTAAGTCCATTCGTGAATTTAAAAAGGCAACAGAAGGTATTACTGACGGTATTAAAGAAGATTTGCATGAAGATTTGAAAGAGGTTAAACAAGAATCCAGTGATGTAAAAAAGTAAAAAATGGTTGAATATGAAAAGCGGAAGCGCTTAAGGGACTAGGTTTACAGACAATCTCCCCTCCCTAAGGCGCTTGCGCTTTTCTTTTTCAATTTATTTTTTTAAGATTACTTTTAACATTTGATTATGCTGCTTGTACTGAGCCAATAATTGATTTAATAGAACGGCTGCATCCTTCTTATTTTTCGCTTCTACCGCCATCTCTAATTCATGGTATGTTTTCCAATGCCCCATACCTTTCCATTCATGTGCCTTTTTCATAAATTCTTCCTTTGTCAGCTTTCCTTCTTCAAATTGTTTCTTTAGCTCCGCTATTTGGGCCATTTTTTCTTTTTTCAACTTCTCTCTCTTTTCTGCATTCTCCGGACTCATCCATTGACTACGTAATGCCTTCTTCTCCGCCATTACTTTTTCCCATTCCGCTTTCTTTTCCGGAGTATACTGACTTACCCAAGTCATTAGATGTTTGTCCCGCTGCTCCATCTTTGCTTGCCAATCTTTATGCTTCAAATGATGGTCCCTATCCTCATTACAATTACAAGGTTGTTTTTCAACCTGTTCTCCCTTTATTTCTCCCTTGGTGTCAGGCACCGTAGGGTTGGCAGCTGCAATGCTCGGAACCATAAAGAGTAAGCCTAGAGCAAATATTAACATTTTCATATTCATCCTAATCACCTTCCAATACTTTATATTAGTAATTTTAACCAGTTTTTAATTGTCACGAATTTATCATTCCCAATTTAGCCGAAAAAATTTACTATTTCACCAAAATTTTTGTTAATATTTTCTTGAGGAAATTTTTCTAATATTGCATCTTAATCGAGCGATTTGTGAAATATTTCACATTTTTAACAAAACGAGTGCTCTTTATTATTTATGTTTTATTTTGAAACTTTTCGTCTTCTGTAAAAGCAATTCCACATTCTTTTAAATGTTTTATTAATTCGACTAAACTTTCTACAACAAACGTTAGGTGGGCTTTTTTAGCAGACGTAAATGGTTAATCAATTCAAAAAAGCTATCCCTCACGATGCAAGGAATAGCTTTCTTGATGTTATTTACCAATAAACATTTGTGACCAGTAGTTTCCATCGGAAGTAAAACCAACACCGATATTGGTATAGTTTGGACTTAAAATGTTTTTTCTGTGCCCTTCACTGTTCATCCAAGCAGTTACAACTTGTTGCGCGGTAGTTTGCCCCATCGCAATATTTTCTCCAGCTGAACTGTAGGATATACCGAAGTCCCTCATCATATCAAACGGGGAACCATATGTCGGACTTGTGTGCGAGAAATAATGTTTTGCTTCCATATCATTTGTTTTTGTCTGGGCTACTCTACTTAGCGAGCTGTCTGCCGTTAAAGGAGGTAGTCCATTTTTCTTTCTTTCCGCATTGGTCAAATTAATTACCTGCTGAGCCATCTGACTGATTCCCGTTGGGGCTTGTGCCGTTGGCTTTTGTGGAGCCGGTGCAGCAGGTGTTGTTGTTCTTGGTGCCGTTGGTGCTGTTGGTGCCGTAGTCTGAGGTGGTGTCACCGACTGTTTTGGCAAAGCAGCGTTTGGATTAGCATTTCCGGGTACGAATGAGTAATACCAGAAATTGCCTTGGTTAATTCGTTGTGTATGAGGATACTGGCTGCTTGGTGTTTGTGTACTATAAGAATTTGGAGCAATAGTAATAAACCCATTGTTCATCGGCTGAATTTCGGTTGTCGCATTAGACATTCCATCTGGATATATTACGTTTCGAGTATTGAACCCATCAGTAGGCATTTTGTGGTTGTCTGTACGACCCAAGTTGTTTGCTGGATTATAGTTCTGATTTAAGTCATTCATTACGCTATTTCGATTATTCATCGTTCTTAAATCACCAGTTGAGACATTTCTTGGACCAGTCGTGGTATTGTTTATATTCGCTCCCCTATTGGCTGTGCACGCCGTTAACGAAGCTAACATCACAGAAGCAACCGCAATTTTCGACAGCTTAAAACCCATCTTTCACATACCCCCCTTGTATTATTGAAGAAAGATACGTTATTATCTTTTCCCTTTACTACAGAAGTATTGATGGGAAATACCGTGAAAGCTGGGAAGCAATATTTCATTAATACACATCTTTTTTTGTAAATACGAAAAAAGAAACAAATAAGGCAACTGCCCACCAAACTAAAAGATCCAGCAATGAAAAAGAAAGCGTCATTCCTTGAATTGGCGGTGCTAGCCCCTTCATATAATCCGTTAACCTTAAATTGACCATGAAAAGGTATTTCGCTGAATCCCAAGAAGAAACCATATTACTTAAAATAGCTCCGGATATAAGAGCTGCAAGCATAACTCCCATTCCAGCAGCTGTGCTTCTAATTAATACAGAAAGCATAAAGGATAATGTTCCAACTACAATTGCTACGAACCAGACAAGCCCAAAATCCATTAGTAAAAACTGCCATAGGTAAAGAACCTTTACAGCCGCAGTATTTAGTCCTGTTTCTGTTACATTAAAGCCTGTAAGAATGGGAGCTCCCCATCCCTTATAACCAAAAACCATTCCGGAAATGATATATGAAAGAAAGCCTACAATAGCAACAATTAATGAAATCACTAAACAAAGGGTAATATATTTACTCAAGAGAACCTTCCATCGCTTAACTGGTCTTGTCAATAAAAGCTTAATGGAGCCCAAACTATGTTCGGATGATACCAAATCGCTAGCGATGACCATTACCATTAAAGGAATAAACAAATCAATTGAATTTTCTAAAAATACCCTCATAAAGGTTGGTGCACCTGGCTCAGCAGGATTAATATTTTTGTCTAGATAGTATTGTTGCTGCTGCAGGGAAATTTGAAGCTGCTTTTTAAAATCAGGAGTAAGGCGGCTGTTACTTAACCTATTTTGCGTATCAATAATTTGCTGTTGTAACATCGTTCTCCAGTCACTTGTTCCCAATTTCTCCATTTGCGTTTGGACCTGTTTATGTTGTGCATATGTAAATAAAATTACCAATACACCTATTATGATCGTAATGACGATTAGCCTCTTTTTGGCGATAAGCTTCATCATTTCATTTTGAACGAGTTTAATCAATTGAATCCCCCCCGGTCAGTTCGAGAAATAAATCTTCAAGAACAGGCATTTTCCGGTTAATTTCGATCACAAGGACACCTGATTCTACTAGTTGTTTGTTCCACTCAGGTGTTTTTTGTTCATTAAATTCTGTAAGAATCGTTCCATCTTCTCTCACTTCGATTGTGGTTAAGGAACTTAATATTTGCTTTCCTTTTTCAAATGGCTGGAACCGCCATTCAACTTTTTCCCGATTAGCAAGTAATTGGTGGACCGTATCAATCCGAATAATCGTTCCCTTTGAAATTATCGCAACCCGATCACATAAAAGCTGGATTTCACTTAATAAATGGCTGGAAACAAGAACGCTTAGTCCCTCTTTTTCTGCGAGAAATCGGATAAATTGCCGCATCTCACGAATTCCAGCCGGATCAAGTCCATTAGTTGGTTCATCAAGAATAAGCACTTTTGGTTTTCCTAAAAGAGCCTGAGCAATTCCAAGGCGCTGCCTCATTCCAAGGGAATATGTTTTGACCTTATCATGAATTCTTTCCGACAACCCCACAAGCTCAGTGACCTCATTAATCCGATCTTCCCCAATGTCGTCAAGCATTCTGGCAAAATGAAGTAAATTGTTATAGCCAGACAAATACGGATATAATTCTGGATTTTCTACGATACAGCCAAGATTTTTCATCGCCTGCTGAAATTGGTCACCAATTTTATATCCGCAAATACAGATTTCCCCTGAGGACGGTTTAATAAGACCGACAAGCATTCGGATGGTCGTTGTTTTGCCGGCTCCATTTGGCCCCAAAAAGCCAAATACTTCCCCCTCTTTTAAATCAAAGGTAAGCCCTTTAATAATTTCCTTTTTTCCAATTGTCTTTTTTAGATTCTTTACAGATAATGTTATATTCTCCATCAACCATTTCTCCTTACCAAGTGATCAATGAGGCAACCCGTTCAGCAATTAAACGGTAGCCCTTTGAATTTGGATGAAACTTATCGGAATAAAGATAATCGTTCACTTTTAATTCGAACAAATCATATGTTGGTACGAATACGATTTTGGGAAAAACAGCGCAAGCTTCGGAGCTATCGTAATTCCAATGACGAACGACCTCCGACATCGCTTTGCCCTGGTTTAAATCCATAAAGGGATTATACAATCCAATAAAGAACACATTTGCATTGCTATTGTTCTTGCGAATCTGTTGAAAAATAAAGTTGAGATTATCCAAGTAGTTTTTTTCTATCTTGTTAATTTCTGTTGTTTGATAATCCACTAAGCCTTGTCCACCGCGAAACAAATCATTACCGCCTATTGTCACCAAAATGATATCCGCTTTTTGAATCTGACGCTGGACTTCCATTTGTTGAACCTGTGACCGGAGCTGATCCGATGTTTGTCCGATAATGCCCAGGTTCGTCAGCTGAATGGGCTGCTTTGTTTTTTTCTTAAGTTCATCAAGCAAATCGCCGACATAGCCCTTTCCGGTTACATCACCAGTTCCTCTTGTTAAAGAATCGCCAAGTGCTACGATCGTCAACCCTTTTTTATTTTCTACTTTATTGTTTATAATTTTTGTCTGTGGAAGTTTAGCCGGTTTTTCTGCATAATATTCCTTCACTGCCCACCCAAGCCCCACTATCCAGACTAAACAAAATAATGCTGATACTATAGTAACGAACCGGATAATTATCTTATTCAAAAAAATCATCCCCTCTGGCAATTTCTACCTCTAATTAAATCACATTTGTCGCTTGAGTCAAAACTCTCTCAGCAAGAAAGGATTAAGTGAAAACTTGGCGATTGTCGATTCCGTTAGGACGGTTCATGAGGCATTGTAGAATTTATGCTTTCCTATTTGCCAAAAAAAGAACCCAAAGATTGGATACCATAAATGTCTTCATAGAAGTTATCGTTTAAGAAAGATTTACTGAAAACGAATCCATCTATGGAAATCGCTTTGCTCCGCAAAACTCACCTTATAAACGGATGCATAAATTTTCCAATTGTGATATGCTTTCATTATTATACCTGAGTTCTATATAATGTATTTATTTAAAAAAAGGATTTGACACCATGAAAAATAAGAAAAAAATTTTATTTACATTAGGTATTATTGTAGGAATTGGGTTGATTTATCTTGTTTTTTTACAAGTGAAGATTTCTCAATACAGTCACTTAGAGCCTCCAAAGAACGCTGATTATGTAATTATTCTCGGTGCAAAGGTCAATGGCAAGGTGCCCTCTCTGGTATTGCAATCTAGAATTGACGCTGCAGCCAAATATTTAACGGAAAATAAAAATACTATTGCGATTGCTTCAGGAGGAAAGGGTTCTGGAGAAGATATTTCTGAGGCGGAAGCCATTAAAAATGAGCTTATGAAAAAAGGGATCGATGAATCGAGAGTTATTATGGAGAATCGATCAACTAATACAGTAGAAAATATCGAGTTTTCTAAAAAGCTCATCCCGAAAAATGCTAAGTCCGGCATTGTTGTAACCAATACCTTTCACATGTACCGATCGCTATCGATTGCGCATGACCAAGGATTAACATTGTCCGGTCTGCCAGCTGAAACCCCAGCAAATGCTGTCATAAAATCATACTCACGTGAATATTTAGCAATTACTAAATATTATTTACAAAAATTG
Source organism: Neobacillus massiliamazoniensis (assembly GCF_001048695.1). Classification (GTDB taxonomy): domain Bacteria; phylum Bacillota; class Bacilli; order Bacillales; family Cytobacillaceae; genus Neobacillus; species Neobacillus massiliamazoniensis. The sequence continues at coordinate 932,324 of NZ_CVRB01000001.1, forward strand.
TTTTCAGTAGGGGTATTTTAACTAGTGATTACTTGGCCGATAAGAGGAAAATTTCTTGAATCAGGACACGTAGATGGATTTACGTGTCCGCAAAAGTGAAAATTGCTCTACCCGGGTCACGTAAATGGATTTACGTGACCCGATTATTGAAAATAACTCGACTCGGGGCACGTATTTGGTTTTACGTTACCGATTTTGTGAAAATAGCTCGACTTGGGGCACGTATTTGGATTTACGTTACCGATTTTGTGAAAATAACTCGACTCGGGGCACGTATTTGGTTTTACGTTACCGATTTTGTGAAAATAGCTCGAGTAGGGGCACGAAAATGGTTTTACGTTACCGATTTTGTGAAAATAGCTTGACTCGGGGCACGAAAATGGTTTTACGTTACCGCATTAGTAAAAATTGCTCCACCAAGGGCACCTTAATGACTTTACGTTACCAATTTAGTAAAAGTTACTCGACTTGGGGCACGTAGGAGTTCATTGTGAGCGAAATTTACAAGTTACTCAAAATAAAACCCCTTACCAAAACCGATACCTTTATAGTTTTCAAGCAAAACCCTCCGAATGATCTTCTTAGAAGATATCACTACACACCACTCTTGAATAGTCCTGGTAGTAATTTTTCTATTGGGAAAAAGAAGTTTAAGCTCCTCTGCACTTCGCAATATGGCAGAATCTATTTCTTCTTGGTTCCCGCACTTATCACATACCAACTTCTTAGCATTGGCAGTAACGTTAAATGAATGACACGATGCGCAAGTGATACCCTTTTTTTGTTGATCATAATCATATGAAGGCAACAGAGTATACGGTGATTCAGTAATATGCTTTGAGATAATTTGTTCAGCTAGCTTCATATGCCAACTATTAAGCTTTGATGGAGTATTTTCCAAATTTCCTATAAAACGATTAACTTGTGTTGGATAAATGATTGGTTCGTTTAAAGGTGCTTGATATAAGGTAAACTCGGGGTTATTAAAGACAAGGTATGGTTCGATGTGGCCGTGGTATCCGAGGTTACGAAGAAATTGGCGGAGTAAGGATTCACTTCGTCTCAATTGCTGCAGCGGATTCTGAATTTCTTTTTTGGGTATTTTAAAAAAGCTTTCGGATTGATAGTAATGATCACCATTAAAATATTTTATTTCAATCGGAAGGATAGAAGACTGAGAAATAATGAGGGTATCAATTTGAAAATGGGTGTTATTCGTCTTAAGCATTAAATCATTTAAAATGTATAAATCGTTTCCTAGGTTTTTTGTTAACTCATCAAACCTCTTCTCGCCTACATAACCTTTCTCTTGGTTTAAATAATACTGTTTTTCTTCCTCAGTTAAATTCATTCGTACGTTCAATGATCGTAAAATTTTTAACCTATTAAGTTCAGACCGATTCTTTAAAATCATTTCACACAACCTTTCTTAAATAAGTTATAAGTTAATTTTACAAAATCCACTAATTTTTTTGCATGTAATGATTGAATATTTTGTTAACATATATAAACAAAAATACCCCAAAGATTAGCTTTGGGGTATTCTCAATTAACTGGACGATTCCAATTTATTTAGCCCTACGAAAACTTCCTTATTACTATCTCCGGGACTTAAACCAACATGTTTATAGTTGGGAGTGAATACAGATGTTTTGATTGGACAAGCTATTTGTTTTTGAGTCCCTCCATCTACTTTAGGTACCTCAACCACCATTCCACGTGCGATCAATTGCGGATGTTCGCACGCTTCAGCAAATGTTAGTACGGGCTCGGCACATGCTTCAAAATCAGCAAAAATGTCCTGCCACTCGTCAAAGGTTTTCAATAAAAACTCCTGTTTAACTGCTTCTTTAAAGGATGCGATATGTTCCGGATTGTTACTAAAGCTAGTCTCAATTAAATCCACTCGACCAATTGCTTCACACAGCGCTTTTCGAAATTGCGGTTCTAAACTCCCTACTGAGAAATAGCGGCCATCCTTCGTTTGATAATAGCCATAAAAGGTTCCACCATTTAACATTAATTTTTCCGGCTCGAGGTTTTTCTCTCCGACTAAGTATGTCGGAGCAAATAATGCATTCAAGGCAAAGCTGCAATCCGTCATGCTAATGTCAATAAATTGCCCCTCCCCCGTTCGTTCACGGTAGATAACTGCAGATAATATGGCAACAACAGAATGTAAAGAACCGCCCGCAATATCCGCGATCTGTGTTCCCTGATTTGGTGGCCCTCCTTTTTGAGTGCCAGAATAGCTGGAAAGCCCGGCGATTGAGAGATAATTAATGTCATGACCAGGACGATCCTTATATGGTCCCGTTTGTCCAAATCCAGTTAAGGAGCAATAAATTAATCGTGGGTTTATTTTTTTTAAATCATCGTACCCTAAGCCAAGCCTTTCCATTACACCTGGGCGGAATTGCTCAAGAACAATATCATACTCTTTCACTAACTGCTTTACCAAATCTTTGGACTCATCTTGCTTTAAATCAAGGGTAATCGATTTTTTTGACCGATTAAGATAACGATCGTCAAACCAGGCCTCCCTGCTTGCCGGTTTTTTGACATGAAGAACCTCTGCACCTAAATCGGTCAATAATAAAGTTGCAAAAGGTCCAGGTAGTAAAGTCGAAAAATCTAAAATCTTTAAATTACTTAATAGAGTCATACGCCTTTGTTTTCCCCCTTACAATTGCAATATATTAGTGGGATTCACCGCCAATGGTTATTACGAACTATCTAGGTGACATCCGGATCGCACCATCAAGGCGAATCGTTTCTCCGTTCAGCATTGGATTTTCAATGATACTTTTTGCAAGCATCGCAAATTCATTCGGTTTTCCAAGTCGTGACGGGAAAGGAATTTGTTTTCCTAGCGCAATGCGGAGCTCTTCAGGCACCTGCCCCAATAGCGGTGTTTCAAACAATCCCGGAGCAATCGTCATGACACGGATTCCAAAACCAGCCAGTTCACGTGCAATGGGTAAAGTCATACCTACGATGCCAGCTTTTGAAGCAGAATACGCTGCCTGACCAATTTGTCCTTCAAATGCAGCCACGGATGCGGTATTAATGATGATACCCCGTTCTCCTTCTTCATTGGGTTCACCTAGAGACATTGCTTCCGCAGCCAAACGGAGAACATTGAAGGTACCGATTAAATTAACTTGAACGACTTTTGTAAACAGTTCAAGTGGAAACGGCCCCTTCTTACTGACAACCCGTTTTGAATCGCCAATACCTGCACAATTGATGGCACCGTGAAGCCCGCCATAGCTATCAATAGCAGTCCTAACAGCTCGCTTTACATCCTCTTCATCACAAACATTGGCTTGGACGAATTGTCCGTCAAGCTCCTCTGCTACTGCATGTCCCTTTGATTCATCTAGATCAACAATGACTGTCTTACCGCCATTTTCATGGATGATTCGGGCAGAAGCTTCTCCAAGTCCGGAGCCACCGCCAGTTATTAGAAAAACATGATCCTTCAGTTGCATCGTGTCATCCTCCTATTATTCATTCAGAGCAAGTCCAATTTCCATAATGAAACCACTCTCATTTTCTGAATAATGATTCATAATTCTCTATTTCATCATAAACCGTTCTTTAGTGAAGATTCAATATTATTTTCGTAAAATTCAGTTAATATTTTATAATTAAAGACCTCGGTACTCTAATTACTTTATCTTTGCATAGATGCACGTATCTCTTAATTCATTATCTTCAAAAGATTTTCCATCATTTTTTAAAATCCCTTCTAATTGGAATCCCAGCCGTTCAGGGATTGCCCGGCAGATATAATTGATTTTTCGCAGATAAATCATCTAAATGCAGATAAAATGTGATTTTTCCGCAGCTATATTGTTAACGATGGTCTATAACTGCTTTCAAACAGCATTTATGCGCGAATTAATCTGATATATGCGCGAATTTTTTTATTTATGAGCGAAAAAACAAATATATGCGCGTTTCACTTTTTTTGAAGTAAAAAAGACTCTTCCAAGTAGAAGAGCCTTTAAAAAATTAATAAGCTTTCGCCCAATATACCATCTTTTTCGCTTCTTTTCCGCAGCACACGCACTTATCTGAAACCTGTTCCTGTTCAAACGGGATACATCTGGAGGTTGCACCAGTTTCTTCTTTGATTTTTTCCTCACAAGCTGTTTCTCCGCACCACATGGCTTTGATAAAACCAGGTTTGTTAACAAGTGTTTCTTTAAATTCATCAAAGTTTACAGCCTTTGAAGTTCTTCCTTCGCGATGATTAAGTGCTTTATTGAAAAGATTTTCTTGGATCTCATCTAATAACTCAGCAAGCTTAATTTCTAGTTCGGCGATAGGAACAACTAATTTTTCTAATGTATCCCTTCTTACCAAAACAACTTGCTTGTTTTCAATGTCTTTTGGCCCAACTTCAAGGCGAACTGGAATCCCCTTCATTTCGTATTCATTGAATTTCCAGCCTGGTTTCTTATCACTTGCATCGATGTCAACTCGAGCAACCGAAGAAAGAGACTGTTTCAAATTATAGGAAAAGTCAAGAACGCCTTCTTTATGCTGGGCAATTGGCACAATCATGACTTGGGTCGGTGCTGCCTTTGGCGGTATCACCAGGCCGCGGTCATCGCCATGTACCATGATTAAGGCACCAATAATTCTAGTGGTGAAGCCCCATGAAGTTTGATGAACATATTGTAGCTTACCATCTTTGTCTGTGTATTGAATACCGAACGCTTCTGCAAATCCTGAACCAAAGTGATGAGAAGTTCCAGACTGAAGTGCTTTTCCATCATGCATTAAGCTTTCGATTGTGAAGGTTGCTTTGGCTCCAGCAAATTTTTCTTTTTCCGTTTTTTGCCCTTTTACGACCGGAATAGCGAGAATTTCTTCACAGATAGAGGCATAAACATTTAGCATTTTAATGGTTTCTTCCATTGCATCTTCATCTGTTGCGTGCGCTGTGTGACCTTCCTGCCATAAAAATTCTAATGTTCGAAGGAATGGGCGAGTTGTTTTTTCCCAACGCACCACATTTGCCCACTGATTATATAGCTTTGGTAAATCACGATAGGAATGAATGATATTTTTGTAATGCTCACAGAATAACACTTCTGATGTTGGGCGAACCACGAGTCTTTCAGCAAGCTCTTCAGAACCACCATGTGTTACCCAAGCGACTTCAGGAGCAAATCCTTCAACATGATCCTTTTCCTTCTGAAGTAAGCTTTCAGGAATAAATAGTGGCATATAAACATTTTCATGCCCGGTTTCTTTAATGCGGCGATCTAGTTCATTTTTTATATTATCCCATAAGGCATAGCCATATGGGCGGATAATCATCGAGCCGCGAACACTTGAATAGTCAATTAAATCTGCTTTTGTGACAATATCTGTGTACCACTGGGCGAAATCCTCGTCCATTGAAGTAACATCTTTTACAAATTCCTTAGCCATTCTTGACACCTCATTATTTTTTTAAAATATAAAAAGGCCTTAATCCCAACAAGGGACCAAGGCCTGGCGGTACCACCCTAAATTTATAAAGCAACATGCTTTAAACACTTTACATGATAACGGATTTGATCCGCATGTATCTTCAAGAAATCCGATACAGAACTCCGAGGCAGGTTCAACTGACCGTCTTAAGAAACCTTTCAGCAAATGGTTTCCTCTCTTGGTAAGACCTTTTCAATTTACTAGTCCCCATCATCGTTTCAATAGTATTTTTGGTTATTATATATTTCTCAAGCATAAAAGTCAACAAGTGAATGTTTCTTTCTATTTATCATTTTTTGTAGATAGGTTAAAATGCAATTACTAATTACAAACGGGGTGAAGGCATTGGAGAAAAAGAATAAGGATGAGCTTGAAAAAGAGGAAGAAGAAAAAAGAGTTTTACTCGAATACATCCGCATGCAAAATGATGCCTTAAAACGCATTTTTAAAAATACTCTTGATAAAGAACATGAAGAATCATAACGTTCCCCTTGCGTTTCCATTTGTCTCATTTTCTCCATAAAAGTAGCAATTTTCATGAAAAGTTCATAAAAGTCAAAATTCAATACAAATATTTCCTTTATAATATCAATATAGTGTTTTGGTTTAATGACTCTATATAGAGGAGATATGCATCATGAATATTTTATTGATTATCACGATAGCGGTCGTTTTTATCATGACAAGCTATTCCATTTACCTGGTTCACCGCGAAAAGAGCAAACTATCCACCATGGCAGGAATGGTGATTAGTATGGCGATTGCGACAATGGCAGGCCTTTTATCTGGATTCCTCTTAGGTTCATATTCAGGGGATATGTTTCTTTCAAGCGGAATTAGTATCATTATTGGCTTTACGATCGGTTTCTTATCAGGACAGCCGCTTGGACTGATACCAATAATGAATGGTGCACTTTCGGGCTTAATCAGCAGTCTATTGGGAGCAATACTCGGCGTCATGCTTCAATATACAGCTCCAACCGTTATGCTTCTCCTTTTACTACTATTATATGTTGTCATTACTGGCATAGTTATTATATTTATATTAGTCGAAACTAGTGATAAATTTTCGCTCGATACACAAGGCCTGTCTCCTTTCGCGATTTTGTCTGCAGGAGTGGTTCTCGTAACAGTGTTTTTGTTTTTATACAGCAGTGATCTCGTGAAAATTCCAGATAAGAATGTTACTGCTAATACGCAGGAGAAAACTCCTCAACAATCAAGTAAATCGGAAATCGATGTATCGAAGGAAAGCAATCCAAAAGTGACGATGAAGGTCACCCCAACAGGTTACACCCCTAATGTGATTCTTGTAAAAAAAGGTGTCCAAGTTGAACTAGAGATTGACAATCCACTAGAGAATAGCTGCCTCACCACCTTCACCATGCCTGATTTTAATATAAACAATGTAAACTTAAAAGTGGGGACAACGAATTTAACCTTCACACCGGATAAAACAGGAGAATATACCTTTAGCTGCGGTATGCATATGTATAAAGGGACCATTATTGTAAAATAAAATAGAAAGAGGATGTCCCAAAAGGGTTTTAACCCTTTGTATTAGGATATCCTCTTTTTTGTTAGGCTGTGTTAAACTTGCCTGTTGATTTGCGTTCAAGAAGCGAGCATCCGCGGGCGTTCCGGGGAGCCTCCTCGGGGCTTGCGCCTGTGGGGTCTCCCCTGCCCCGTACTCCCGCAGGACATTGAATTACATCCTTGAATCCGCCCACGCACGAAGGAAATGCGATAGCATTTTTGAGGAGTCTCGTGCCTTCCGCTCCAATCAACATAGTTTCAAAAATCAACAATGACCTTTAACACAGCCTTTTGTTAAAATATAAGTTCATTTTTCTCAGCACTTTTTATAAACGAAGACTATAATTTCCTATACCTCTTTAAGGCAAAGATGTTTAATACAATAAAAATGGCTGCGAAGATTACCAAGGCAAGTAGGTCACCACTTATGTCACTGAAACCATACCCTTTATACATGACCCCTTTTAAAGCATCACCCGCATAGTACATGGGAATGATTTTCGCTACACCCTGCAACCAATTAGCCATCCCTTCGAGTGGAAAGATCCCCGCAAAAAACACCTGCGGAATAACGGCAATTGGAATAAATTGTATCATTTGAAATTCAGAAGCAGCAAAGCTTGATAACAGGATTCCTAAAGACAATGCAACTAATGCAAGCAATAAATTAATCACTATGACAGTCCAAAGAGAACCAACAAGGACCAAGTCTAATACGTTAATGGCGTATAAAACCACAATAATGGTTTGAATAACGGCAAATATTCCATAGCCTATAAGATAGGCAAATACAATTTCTGCTCTGCGAATGGGTGTTGATAATAATCTCTCCAATGTTCCCGTTGTACGCTCCCGCAGTAAACCAATCCCGGATATGATAAATACAAAAAAGAAGACAAAAAAACCAACTAATATCGGACTTAAAACATCAAAATAGACTGTGTTTTTATTTCCATAAATATATTTTGTTTCAATCGTTTTATTGGGAATATTCACCGGTACTTTCAATTGTTGAATTAATTTAGCTTGGGAAACGGATGCTACCGCTTGATTCACTCTTAATTGTAATGCCTTAGCCGTTGTTGGATCTGCATTTTTTAATGTTAATGTAAAATTTCCATTTTCCATTTGTAGCATTCCATCGAGATTGTCATCTACAACTGTCTTTGATGTTGCTTTCTCGTAATCCTTCACCGTTATCTTTGAATCCTTTAATACTTTTACAATATTTTGATCAATGTTCACTACACCCAATTTCGGATTGACCGTATTACCGTTAAATAAAAAATACATAAGGGTTAAAATTAGTAATGGTGCCACAAATAATAGTGCCAATGTCCTTTTGTCGCGGAACATTTGCTGACAAATACGTTTGATTAATGCGGTTGTTCTCATGCTTGTTTCCTCCCTGCGCGTAAGAATACCTCATCAAAATTATCGGTTTTATATAATTCTTTTAATTCTTTAGGAGAGCCAATCGCTAATATTCGTCCATCCCTTACCATGGCGACGACATCGCATTTTTCGGCCTCATCCATTACATGGGTTGTGACAATGATCGTTTTTTCCTCTTCATTTTTTAATCTTAAAAGTTCACTCCATATTGATAATTTTAATTCTGGATCAATGCCAACCGTCGGCTCGTCTAAAATAAGAACTTTTGGGTCCTGAATTAAAGCGATTGCCATTGATAGCCGCCTTTTCATTCCTCCTGAATAAGCAGAAACTCTTTTATTTAAATCAGAAGTTAGGTTTACTAAATTGGCTGCATACAAAATTCGCTGCTTTTGTTCTTGCTTACTCAATTTATACAAGGATGCAAAAAATTTAAGATTCTCCTCCCCTGTCAGCTCTACATATAATGCATCTGATTGCGCCATGTAACCTATTTCCTGTAATAAAGCCAGATTCGGCATTTTTTGATCTAGGACTTGAATAGATCCGGCATCAGCCTTTTCCATGCCGACAATCATTTTTACCAATGTGGTCTTACCAGCACCGGAAGGTCCAATTAACCCAAATAATTGACCTTTAGGAATATTTAAATTTACATCATTCAAGACATTTTTTTTGCCATAGCTTTTACTAACCTGTTCCACTTTGATGGTTGGATTCATCTAACTTACCCCCTAATCTCACTATAAAATGAACACCGTGTTGACTGTTTTTCTACTTTTAGATTACAATGCAATTACCTTAAATACAATCGACAATAAAGCAAAAAATGTTCATTTTAATAAAAATGGAGCTGGTAAGGATGACAGAAAAAGCACATGATAAAATGGCTGCAAGAACAAAGCAACTTATAAAGGAAACTTTAATCGAATTGATCGAAGAAAAGAGCTTTGAAGGAATAACGGTTAAAGACTTAACTGTGAAGGCTGGATTAAATAGAGGAACCTTTTATCTTCATTATCGGGATAAATATGATTTAATGGTTAAGATTCAAGAAGAATTACTCCAAGGATTTTTACAGATTGTTTTACAAATAGACCCTTTTGATGTAGGAAAGTACCTATCAAAAAATATTCCTTACCCTGTAATTGTTCAACTTTTTACGTACCTGAAAAGTCATTCGCGAATTATTAAAGTGCTATTAGGGCCAAAAGGTGACCCTGCCTTTCCAAAGAAAATGAAAGAGATCATTAAAACGAATTTTTTTGAAAATACGATCAAAAATTTGATTACCTTTCCAGAAGAAGTCGCGATTGTAAAAGAGTATCTGCCTGCAATTGGGACGTCAGTACATTTTGGGATTATTGAAAAATGGTTAGATAATGACATGCCCCATTCACCCGAGGAAATGGCGATGATGTATTTTAATATTGTTAAATTTATTAAAGTTCAAATAAACAAAATCAATAAAATTTAGTTTTAATTAAGGAAAAAGCTTGGTCATGAAACCAAGCTTTTTTTCATAAAATTGTTGTATTGATATTATAAATATGGAGGGTTTTTCTTATGATTAACACGGAAAATGTGAAAAAAAAATCGCCATCTTCATCTACGACGAACAATAAAAATGATATAAAAATAAATAACAGCTTTATCCTCAATTTAACGTTTAACATGGGAGATTCTTTAAGTTTACTGGGGGTTATTGCAGGAATAGTCGTTTTAAGAAAAGTAGTAAAACAACGTATAAATAAGAAGCGCTCAAAAGAAAATTAAAGGCTGCCGAGAATCTTCAGGCAGCCTTTCTAGTTTAATGGTAATCATTCTTTCGTTTTTTTCCAATAAGAACCTTGATTGATAAACAGAATCCTGTACATGTTAAAAACATCTTGGCTACAACTGAGATCCATCCACTAAAAATCAAATTTTTTGCGCTTTTGGAAACGTAATTTCAATCATGGTTCCTTTTCCAAGTGTACTCTGGACCTTTGTTTTACCATGATGTTTTTCAATAATCCATTTCGCTATTGAAAGCCCGAGTCCTGTCCCCTCAGCTGCAGAACGTGCTTTATCACTTTGGTAAAAACGATCGAAAATTTTGGGAATGTCCTCCTCCGGAATTCCAATCCCTGTATCTTCAACCTTAAGAATGATTGAAGAGTGGCTTTGCTGACAGGCAAGGCGTATTTCGCCACCTTCATTTGTATACTTCATGGCATTGTCTAGCAAAATGACAATAAGCTGATGAATTCTTTCTTTATCGCCAAAAAAAGAAACAGTGTCATTCGCTTCCAAACAAATGGACTTTCCTTGGTAGGAAACGATTTCTTCATAATCTTGAACAAGTTCTCTTAAAAGATCATCCAAAAGGAATGGCAGTTTCTTCACTTCAATTTGATTGGAATCTGATCGTGCCAATGTCAACAAATTGGTCACTAACTTAGATAACCGTCTCGATTCCTTCGAGATGGTCGATATGTCAAGAATCTTTTCCTGAATAGTCGCTGAAGGAGCACGGAACAGTAAATCCGTTTTCGCCTGAATCACCGCTAGTGGCGTTCTGAGCTCATGTGAAGCATCAGATACAAACTCCTGCTGCTTTTGCCAGGCATTTTTAATAGGAACAAGTGCACGACCAGCTAGAAAATAACCTGAGAAAATCGCACAAATTACACCTACCCCACAACCAATTGTGATAATTAATAAAAGTCGATTCAACAATTCTTGTTCTGAATCGGTATTTCGAATGACTTGAACGGTAAATTTACCAAAATTCGGATCAACGATTGTTGTCGCGATGTAACGGAAGGAAAAATTCTCAACATCTACATCCTGTAAAGAATCCAATTTCTTCGGACGGATTTGATCCTCATTATCAATAAAAAGCTGGGAGTCACGACCTTGGTTAGACATAAGATGCTTATTCTTATCCCATACGAGGATTATTATTCTTGGATCTCTCCTGATGTATCTTGGACCTGGTCCGGTATTATCTTTTGGAGTCGGCTGCTGACTCCGAAAAACATCAATCGATTGCAGCAAGGATTGGTTCACATTTTTATATAATTTGTTTTGAGTATAAAAATAAATAATACTCCCAAAGATGCTAATTAATACGATAAAAACAACGGAATTAATAATGGTAAGCCTGATATGTGTCTTCCGAAACATGGCCGACTCCTTACTCTTCACTTAACATATAGCCAACACCACGGATGGTTTTGATATCGCAATGATAGCCAAACGGTTCAAGTTTTTTACGAAGATGATGCATGAACACCTCAACAATGGCGATGGTTGTGTCAGAGTCAAAGCCCCATACACGATCGTAGATTTGTTCTTTTGTTAAAATGGCTCCTTTATTTTGAATCAAATATTCTAATAGCTCATATTGTTTTGAAGTAAGCTTAATAGACTTGTCATTCACGATAATATCCCGTTCTTTTCCCAACAGCTCAATTCCCCGATATTGAATCGTTTGATTGGTTGTCAAGCTTCCGCTCCTCCTTAATAATGCGCGGATACGTGCCTTCAATTCTGCTGCTTGAAACGGTTTAACTAAATAATCATCACCACCGCTGTCGAGTCCCATGACACGATCTTCTAATGAATCCCTAGCTGTTAAAAACAGGACTGGTGTTTTTAAACCCTCTTTTCGAATCGTTTGTAAAACTTCAAATCCATCCATTTCAGGCAGCATGACATCTAAAACAATGGCATCATGGATATTTTGCATCGCCAAGAATAAGGCATCTTCACCATTTGATGCTTGATCGACCTCGAATTCGTCAGATAATAACTGGACAATGGATTCGAGTAAGGGAATATTATCTTCAACAACTAATAATCGCAAGGTATCTCTCTCCTTTTTAGAAAAGCGCAAGCGCCTTCGGAACAAGCACAGCTTGTTCCTGCGAGGAATATTCTAAGGAGCATTCCTTTATGCTCAGCCCCGACAAGCATAAGACAAGCCGGCATGAAGGTTGCTTTTTAACCTTCTTGGCGGATTGGCTTATGACCTCGAGGGGCTAGGCGCTGGAGCTAGACAATTCTCAAAATACAATGATATAAATTCTGATTTTATTAAAAAGCACTCCATTATTATCCTATTATATAGCAAACAAAGCGGTCGTTACAGTCACGTCCGCTTTGTTCTAACACTATTCTCCTATTCATATCTAAGGGCTTGAATAGGGTTTAATTTTGATGCTTTATTAGCAGGGAATACCCCAAAAACAACACCTACTACTACCGAGAATAAGAATGACATTAAAATGACTGATGATGAGAAGGTAAATGTCATGCTTAAGGTTGACGATAAAATTTTACCAAGCCCGAGTCCAATTAGGATTCCGATGATTCCTCCCATTGAACTTAAGACAGCTGCCTCGATTAAGAATTGCAATAATACATCTCGTCTTTTCGCTCCAATGGCTTTACGAATACCGATTTCTTTCGTTCTTTCTGATACTGAAACGAGCATAATATTCATAATTCCAATACCGCCAACAAGTAAGGAAATCCCAGCAATTCCTCCTAACATCATAGTCATCGTGTTGGAAACCGAGCTCATCGTATTCATTAAATCCTGCTGATTTGAAACTGAATAGGAATCAGATTGGTTTGGAAACATGGTTGCCAATTTGGCTTGAATTTCAGCCATGATAAAATCCAATTGATCCTGGCTTTTGCCTTGAAGATATAATTGATTAACATTAGTGGTTTTCAGCAAACGCTCACCGGTGCTTAGCGGCACAATAACGACATCGTCACCACTTGACCCAAGCGAACTTCCTTTTGATTCCAACACACCGACTACTTTGAATGACGTACCATTTATTTGAATGTATTGGTCAATCGGATTATCTGTTCCAAAGAATGTTTGTGCTGTAGTTGCACCAATGACAGCAATTTTCTGTCTGTATTCGTTGTCAAGGTCATTAATAAAACGACCTTGACTAACATTTACATTTTTAATTGATGAGTAATTAGAGTTTGTTGCCGTTAACGATACCTGAGCAGATGTCCGATCTTTTTTTACTTCAACACGACCGGAAATAACAGGAGCGACTGACTTAACTCCATTTAATTTACTGATCTCATCAATTTTATCCTGCGTTATTGCTAAATTTGTCCCAAATGTATTCACGGTTAACAGGTTAGTCCCTAATGAATTAATTTGGTTGGTTACATTGGTGGTAGAACCTTGTGCCATTGCCACAAGGACAATGACAGAGGAAACACCAATGATAATTCCGAGCATGGTTAAAACTGAACGGAGCTTATTGCTTTTAATACTGCGGAGTGCCATTTTAATGGATTGCAAGATGCCCACTCAGCACACCCCCATTTTCTTGAAGTTGCCCATCTTGAATACTCACCATTCTTTTTGCCTGTTTGGCAATCGATAAATCGTGGGTAATTAATATGATCGTATTCCCTAACTCATTTAATTGGTTTATGATTTCTAATATTTCCTTACTCGTCTTACTATCTAACGCTCCAGTAGGTTCGTCAGCAAGTAAGATCGATGGATTACCAGCAAGGGCTCTTGCGATGGCAACCCTTTGCTGCTGGCCACCTGAAAGCTGGGTAGGCAAATGCCCAGCTCGGTCGGACAGCCCAACCTTTTTTAACGACTCTAAGGCGAGTTCACGTCTTATTTTCGCAGAAAGTCCGGCATATAACAGCGGAAGCTCAACATTTTCAACAGCCGTCAGCTTCGTTAAAAGGTTAAAGTTTTGAAAAATAAATCCAATCTTTTGATTACGAATCGTGGCTAACTGATTATCATTCATTTTTCCAATATCCTTCCCATCAAGAAGGTATTGACCTGAATCAGGTCGGTCCAAGCAGCCGATCATATTCATCAATGTCGATTTACCTGAACCGGATGGACCAATGATCGCTAAAAATTCGCCCTTATTTATTTCAAATGAAATATTATTTAAGGCATGAACGGTTTCGCCACCAAGCTTATAGCTTTTCATGATGTTTTTGATTTCAATAATCGGTGTGCTCATTAGTTACCACCCCTTCCACCAGATGACGCTTTTCCACCTCCATTACCACCATTTCCACCGCCTCGGTTCTGACGACCCATGCCGCCCATTCCGCCATATCCGCCCATACCGCCAAATCCACCTTGCATATATTTAGCATTATTGTTGCTGCTAATCACTAAATTTGGAAGGCGAACGACTTGACCTTCGGTTAAGCCTTGAGTAATTTCGACATAATCTGCATTTGCCATACCAGTTTGAACCATGACACGGGAACTAGACCATTGGTTACCTTGACTGTTTTGGTTATTACCTTGCGTATTTTGACTATTCTGATCTTGGTTTGCAAGCATAACAAATTTCTTGCCATTCATTGAATGCACTGCATCCACCGGTACATATAAAGCATTGTCCTTACTTGCTGTTAGAATGTCTGCCTCTGTACTCATACCCACCTTTAAGCCGGTTGGGTTGTCAATATGGACTGTAACATCAAAAGTGGAAACACCGTTTGTTGATGTACCTTCGTTTGCAATTGCTGTTACAGTTCCATTAAATGTTTGATCAGGTAGAGCATTTATTTTTATGGTTGCAGTTTGTCCCACGCTAACCTTTGGAATATCAAGTTCATCGATCGAAGCAACTGTTTGTAGATCATTGTAATTTGTAAGATGGGCTACAGCTTGGCCGATTTGCACTCGTTCACCTGCTTGAACATTGATTGCTGTAACAACGCCATCTGAAGGTGCTGTAATCGGATTACTTCCATCTGTAAAAGTAATAAGCACGTCGCCTGCTTTGACTGCCTGCCCTGCCGAAACGAGAACTTCAGCAATTTGATTATTATTTATTGTAGATTTAATGTCCTCAGTCGTAACAGGTTGTACTGTACCAGATCCACTGACTCGGACCTCAAATTTCCCTTTTTGAACAACAGCTGTTCGATTTTGGGTAGGAGTTTGTTGTTGTGCTTTTGTTTTCGAACTGTAAAATAGGTAACCTCCTCCACCTACTACCAGTACTGCAATGATAATAATAATCCATTTTTTCATTTCTCCATGCTCCTTTTGATTTGAGGATTGTTTTTGGAATAAGCCTATTATTAAATGCCTACCTTAACTTTTCCTTAATAAATAGGTAGAAGTTTGACATCTAGATTTTCCCATAATATAGTTAAATACGTGAATAGTTAAACAGTTTAACTATTTTTAGTCATTTTTTAGTCATTGTGAGGTGAAATCTTTCATGAATAATGGAGAAATTCAAGAATTAATTGACCGCTATATGTCCTTATCTTTTCAAGTACACAAAAAGGCAGAAGCATTAATTAAAGAAGAAATCGGAAATGAATTGACCAATGATCAGCACTACATATTAAGGCATATTTATCAAGCTGGGGAATGTACTTCATCAGAATTAGCAGACGTGTTTGAAGTAAACAAAAGTGCCATTACGGCTATTATAAATCGAATGGTAGAAAGAGGGTTTATTCAAAGAACCCGCGATGAAAATGACCGGAGGGTTGTTTATTTATCGTTAACTGATGGGGGATCTGAGCTATTTAAAACTGCTCAAAAAAGAGTTCATCTTTTAGTTGAATCCATCATAACCCAGTTTGAGAAAACAGAAATTACAAATTTTCTTCAAACGTTTGAAAAATTAGCGCAAATATTAAACAACAAGAAACAAGAAGAAATGGGGGAATAATTCATGAAAGCAATTTTTAAAGGAAAATGGTTTATTCTTACTGCTTGGATTGCTGTGATTGTCCTTCTTTTCATGTTAGCTCCCAATATGGAAACCCTTGTAAGGCAAAAGGGGCAAATCAAAGTCCCTGATGGTTATTCATCCACAATGGCGGCAAAAATTCTAAATGATGTACAATCAAGTGAAAATACAGGAAATGGATTGCAAACAGCTCTTGTTTTTCATAGCAGCAGAAAGTTGACTGATGAAGATTTTGCTAAAGCAAAAAAAGCCGTCAATATATTGGAAGATCGGCAAAAAGAACTTGGTATAACGTCGATCGTCTCACATTTTAACGATGAACAGCTGAAAAACCAACTCGTTTCCAAGGACGGCAAAACCATTCTTGTCTCAGTAACAGTGAAACCGAATGGCCGGGATTTAAATGAAATTACAAAAGATTTATATAGTGCTATCAAAGATGTTAAATTGTCTCATTATTATACAGGAAGCTGGTTGATTAATGAGGATCTCGTTACCAATTCTCAGGAAGGTTTGAAAAAAACTGAAGGGATTACCGTTGTTTTCATTTTGATTGTCCTCTTACTTGTATTCCGATCTGTGATTGCTCCGATTATTCCATTAATTACGGTTGGATTCAGCTACCTTACTGCCCAATCCATCGTTGCGATCTTGGTCGATAAGTTCAATTTCCCATTATCTACCTTTACACAAATTTTTCTTGTCGCTGTTTTATTTGGGATTGGAACCGACTATTGTATTCTCTTGCTGAGCCGTTTCAAAGAGGAAATGTCAAAAAAGGAAAATGTGACAGAGGCGATCGTGGAAACTTACCGCACTGCTGGGAAAACAGTCTTTTTTAGTGGAATCGCCGTTATGATAGGTTTTGCTTCAATCGGCTTTTCAACTTTTGTGCTATATAAGTCAGCTTCCGCGGTAGCAATTGGTGTAGCTATCCTATTATTGGCACTTGTTACTGTCGTTCCTTTTTTCATGGCTGTACTGGGGAAAAAACTATTTTGGCCTTCTAAGGGTAAGCTTGAACATGGTGAGAGTAAAATCTGGGGCTTCGCCGGTAGATTTGCTTTAGCAAGGCCATTTATAGCCTTTATCATTGTTCTTGCTGTATCAGTGCCCTTTTTATTTACCTATAAAGGAACCTTATCTTTTAACTCGCTTGAAGAAATCGGTTCTAATTTTGATTCCATTAAAGGCTTTAATATCATTTCCGATTCATTTGGGCCTGGTGAGTCGATGCCTACCCAAATTGTAATTAAAAATGATGTGCCAATGAATTCTCCTGATTATATTGCTATTACTAATAAAATCAGCCAAGATCTGAGTAAGGTAAACGACGTCAAAACCGTCCGTTCTGTTACCCAACCAACCGGAAAACCAATTGATGATTTGTACATTTCCAAACAAGCTGCAAGCCTTGGAGATGGGCTCGGCCAAAGCAATGACGGAATACAAAAAATCAGTAATGGGCTTGAGGATGCAAGCACCCAGCTTGCTGCCAATCAACCGAAATTACAGGAAACAACTGGCGGAATTAATAATTTAATTACGGGAACTAATCAGGTGAAATCGGGGTTAGGGACCATTCAGGTCAATCTGAGCAAAATTGAAGATGGGCTGAAATCAGGTACAATGGGTGCGACCCAGATTAAACAAGGATTAGAGCAAATAAAGGCCAATTTAATAACGATTGATGCTAATTATAAGAAGCTGCTTGATGGATATAATCAGTCCAGTGCTGGGATTGCGCAGCTTTTAACAAATTACAAGCAAATTGCCGGTGGACTTGATTCCTTGCATAAAAGTTTGTTGGCCACAAATGATAATTTTAAAAATCTTGAAAATCAATATCAGGGAATTGAACAAAACACAAACTATCAAGCTATTAAAATGACCGTTACAGAGGCCCAGAATGCAACTGCGACATTAGCTGGCAGCCTGAATCAGTTGAATGAAGGCCTCAAAGGCGCCCAAGATGGAATCAATTTTGCCAATAGTAAATTTGAAGAACTAATTACTGGCCAGGAATTAGCTGTAAAAGGTATGGATGACCTCATTTCTGGAATTTCCAATTTGGAAACCGGGATGAATCAAATGGCTGTGGGCCAAGGTCAAATTGTTGATAACATTCCACAGTTGTCAAACGGTTTAAATGGGATTAATGATGGCCACGAACAGCTCTTAACAGGTTTTCAAGGATTGGGCGGTCAGATCTCTCAACTTACTGATGGTCTCAACAAAAGTACTGATGGATTACATCAAGTATCAAAGGGCTTAAACTCTGCTCAAGATTATTTATCAGGAGTTTCTAAAGAGAAGGATAACGGTTTTTACATTCCACAAGATGTGATTGACAGCAAAGATTTTGCCAAAGTTTTGGATACTTATATGTCAAAAGATCATAAAGTGATGACCATTGATGTTGTATTCAATAAAAATCCTTATTCAAATGAAGCAATCAACCGCATTGATGAAATCAAACAAACCGTTAATAGGGCTGTAAAGGATACAAAGCTTGAGAATGCGAAAGTGGCCGTTGGCGGTGTAACAAGTATGAACAATGACCTTGATACGATGTCAAAACATGATTATTCACGGACAGTTGTTCTCATACTTACCGGGATATTTTTCATTTTAATTATCCTGTTGCGTTCTTTTATCATGCCGATTTACCTAATTGGTTCATTGATTTTAACGTATTATACCTCAATGGCAATTTCCGAAAAGATTTTTGTAAATCTATTAGGATACACGGGTATTAGCTGGGCCGTTCCGTTCTTTGCCTTCGTAATCTTAATTGCTCTTGGCATTGACTATAGTATTTTCTTAATGGACCGCTTCAATGAGTATCGTGACATGCCCGTTCAAAAGGCTATCTTAGAATCGATGAAAAAGATGGGAACCGTCATTATTTCCGCAGCAATCATTTTGGGTGGTACTTTCGCTGCCATGATGCCATCAGGCGTTTTATCCTTGCTTGAAATTGCTACGATTCTATTAATTGGCCTAATCTTATACGCCCTTATCGTTCTTCCTTTGTTTGTTCCCGTCATGGTAAGAACATTTGGCGAAGCAAATTGGTGGCCATTTATAAAAACTCGGGATCGCGACACTTCATCAAATATGGATTAAAATGAAAAGCACGCTGATTAATCTCGTCAGCGTGCTCTTTTATGTTTATAAGATCATCTTAGTGACCCATACAGTTCATTTTTTCGAGTTTCAGGCACTATTCATAAAAATAGTGACCCTACCAGCTTATTTTCCCAAGTTTCAGGCACTATTCAAGAAAATAGTGAATCCACCCAGCTCATTTTTTCAAGTTTCAGGCACTATTAATAAAATTGCAATTAAAATGAACAACGATTAAAATCTTCATTCAACCTTTACTTCTATCTTATCAATTGCATTATAGCCATAACCTTTTCTATTCCATATAGGTTCATTTGGCTGCATACGTCCTTCCGAATCAATTGCTTTTGAGATAATCATGTATTCTCCTTTTTCAGTCACCTGCCATTCATAAATCCAACGGACCCATGAATAATTTTCAGTTGATAAGAAAATTTTTGCTGCTTCCCAAGTACGTCCTCCATCTAAACTAATCTCCACTTTCAGAACTTTTCCTCTACCAGTCCAGGCAATGCCCTCAATCGTATGATTCCCAGTATTCAAAACTTGCAGATTAAGAGGCTTTTGTATAGTTGAGTTTAAATTGATCGTTGTCACCGGAATTTTTCCAATATCGCTATCCCTGTTTGGATAGTAAACATAATCTATCGCTTGAAAAGGTCCTGTAAATTCATGATCAATAACCGTTATTTTCTTGATCCATTTTACCGATGCCATTGCATACCATCCGGGCACAATTAACCTCAATGGATAACCATGTTTAAATGGTATCGGCTGATCGTTATATTCATAGGCAATGATCGTATCCGGATGAAGAGCTATCTCAAGAGGTAAGCTTCTTGAAAAATGATATTGTTGATTGGTATCAGTTCTTTCTCCAAAATCATATCCCTCAAAAACTATCTCTTTAGCAGTTTCAAGTAATCCTGTATATTGCAATAAAGCTGAAAGAGGAGTACCCTTCCACTTTCCTTGGCTAATCGCTCCTTTTCCCCACTGTTCACCAAAAACCTTTGGATTAAACAGTTCCCTTTTATTACCTGCACACTCTAAGATCACTTTTACAGTTTTACTCGGTAATACTCTGATTTCTTGCAATGAAAAGACCTTGGGGAAACGTACCAGTCCCTCAATTGGCAAAAAATAAAATGATGTGAGAAAGTTTGGATAGGAAAAATGATTGCGGCGATAAAACAATTTATAATTAACAATATCACCTTTTATAAAATTAATAGGTGTTTCCTGGTTTTCAGGAGTTAAACTTTTTGTAATCAGGTAAGGTTTTATACCCAAAATAATCCCTCGTTCATTTGAATTTAATATTTCATAATTATGAGGGCTTTTTATAATCATTCTGATTAAATTAAAAAATGCTGCTTCATTAGTTCTTTAAATTGATTCTCGTTGATTGTCTCTTTCCTCATTACTCCGTCAATCCATTGAGTAATAGATGTATTTGTCAGGGTAAGGCTTCCGTTTATCGTAAGTTTTGTCAATAAAGGATGCTTATTAAAGGAAGAAAGATGACTTTCTTTAATGATTTTTTGAATCACATTCATTTCCATTAGATTTTTGACAAGATTTATTGAATCAAAAGCATAACCTGTCCTCCATACTTGATCCTTATGCTTTAATTTGATTTCAAGTTTGTAATTTCCATGTTCACTATCTAACTGGCTGACACGGAACTCCCCCGTTGCCGAAGTAACTATTTCTCCGTTAAGTGGAACAGGCTTCAAAGGTAAATTGCTGCCAAATCCTGTATCAAAAAGGTATATTTCCCCTTCATGTGCTAGTAGGATGGCAGCGTGGGTTCTTCCAGTTTTACTCCAGATTTGGTCCGCTTGATTAAAGACTACTCCAGTAACTAAGCTGACATTAAAGCCATTTTCTTGTAGAAAAAGATAGAGGATTGAATTTAATTCATAACAAAGCCCGCCTTCATTTTTCACCAGAATTTTGTTTATTAAGTACTCTCTGTTTACTTCATTTATCTCGTTGGCGATGATGCACAAATTTTCAAATGGGATAGAAAGTGCCGTTTTTTCAAGGACATCACCTAGCATATCGAAGGTAATTTTTTCATTTTCATCTAAACCAATTCTTTTGCGAAAAAGTTTATTTAGGTTATTCATTTAAACATTCCCCCTGATAAGATATGCCTTGAATTACAATTTATTTAATGGAATTCCTGATCGTCTTTTTCAAAAGAAACATTATTAAAATTTATTAATTTCATCGATAATCGTCTTTAATGCCTCTCCTTGAACTGAGCCCTTCATAGCCATGATAAAACTCTCTTTATTAAGCTCAATATTGTTTAAAAAGGAGAGTAGAGATTTTCTATTTAGGTGTTCTTCCTCTAAAGTCAATGAATAACCTTTTTCTTCGAAGGATTTTGCATTTAATATTTGGTCCCCTCTGCTTTGTTTCTTACTTAAAGGAATGATCAGCATTGGGATTTTTAAAGCTAAAAATTCAAAGATCGCATTGGAACCACCACGAGTTATAACAATATTTGTAGCAGCTAAAATATCGGGAAGTTCGTCATTTACATATTCATATTGCTTATATCCGGATACCCCCATCAAATTTTTATCGAGATTTCCTTTCCCGCACAAATGGACAATTTGATATTTTGATGTCAGTTCTTTTAATGATTCCCTAACCACCTCATTAATTTTTTTTGCGCCCAAGCTCCCTCCCATAATCGTTAATACTGGAAGCCTTTCGTGAAATCCAAGAAATATCCTGCCATTTTGAGGTGAACCGTTAAAAATCTCTTTTCTTATTGGGGACCCAATTACCATCGTTTTTTCTCTCGGGAAAAAATTCTTTGTTTCTTCAAATGATGTGAAAATTAAAGTTGTAAACCTTTGTGAAATTTTGTTGGCTAACCCTGGAGTCATGTCACTTTCATGGATAAAAATCGGAATTCTTAATGTTCTTGCTGCCACAATCACAGGAACTGACACAAATCCTCCTTTTGAAAACACTAATTGTGGCTTTAATTGCTTTAAAATTTTTCTCGCTTCAAAACATCCTTTTAACACTCTAAAAATATCCTTAATATTTTCAAAATCTATATATCTTCTTAATTTTCCGCTCGATATTCCAAAATAAGGAATGGTTGTTTTTTCAATTAACTCCTTTTCAATCCCTTTTTTTGAACCAATATAATTAATATCCCATTTACTATTGTCAAGTTCATTTATTATGGCCATGTTGGGAGTAACATGGCCTGCAGATCCTCCACCCGTAAACATAATTGTTTTCTTAGTCATGATTTCTCCTATCTAACAAATTTTTTGTAATCTCCTTTACCCATTCATGTTGATGTTCCCAACAATTCCAAACATCACACATCCAATTATTAATCATGTTATCAAGATTTTCGCCCTGTTTTTCATTTAAGATGTCATTAACAGTTATTGAATATGGTTTCTTTGGCAACTCTAACTGCTCCCAGCTATGCTTCTGCTTACTAAGCAACATATGCACACGCTGGACTTGCTTACCTGAAAATCCATGTTCAATGGCATAATATAATCCTATTAACGAATAAGCAATGGTGATGTTTTTCATACCGTTTCCTGCATGCTGTGCACTATAAGCGTCAATAGCATGCTGATGAATAAAATTTATGTCTTGTTTACCTATCGTATAAAAACTAAGTTCACTGTATTTTTGATAACATTCACCGGAAGCGTTGTAGTTATGCTGAATTGTTATTTTCTGATTAGGCAGTTTAAGTCCGCAGCCTGGACATTCAATGATCAATCCACTCATTCCTATCATTCAATTAAATTTTTTAAAAAATTGGCTGTGTTAAACATGCCTGTTGATTTGCTCTCAAGAAGCGAGCATCCGCGGGCGTTCCGGGGAGCCTCCTCGGCGCTTAAGCGCCTGTGGGGTCTCCCCTGCCCCGTACTCCCGCAGGACATTGAATTACATCCTTGAATCCTCCCACGCACGAAGGAAATGCGATAGCATTTTCGAGGAGTCTCGCGCCTTCCGCTCCAATCAACATAGTTTCAAAAATCAACAATGACCTTTAACACTGCCTTAAAATTAAAGTATCTTTTCGTAAAAATTGTTGCTTTTCAATTGTAAAATGAGGCTATCCGACAGTAATGTCACACTTTCCGATAAAGAGGTCACACTTTCTGCCAGTAAAACAACTCTTAAACATTTTTTCTCTTTCCAATTTCATATTAAATTACATTTTACCATATTAGAATGGTTATCCCATTGATCAAAAATAATGGGTGTTTCTTTTTCGAGTAAGTGATTTACTTGGAACCTTTCGGACGTTTCCTCGTATTAATTAAAGCGGGTAAATATCGTTGAATTTACCCCTAACCAATAAATAGAATTATAATATACAAAAGGACAAAATGATGAGGAGTGAATTTTGTGGGCGTGACGTTACGCAAGGGGCAGAAGGTTGATTTAACAAAATCTTATCCTGGTTTGCAAAATGTAGTGGTCGGACTAGGTTGGAGTATTAGCCAGATGGGGTCAAACTTCGATTTAGATGCTTCTGCCTTTTTATTAGGACAGTCCGGAAAGGTTAACAATGATTTGGATTTTGTTTTCTATAATAATCCTAATGGCGGTAATGGATCGATTATATACAGCGGTGATAACCGCGTCGGTTCAGGAGTTCGGGATGATGAACAGATTCGCATTGATTTAAAAATGGTCCCTGACCATATTCATCGAATTGCCTTTACGATTACGATTCATGATGCACAAGTGAAGCGGCAAAATTTCGGTCAAATCTCGGATTCATATGTACGAATTTTTAATGAACAAACGAATGAAGAGCTTTTACGATTTAACCTTGGAAGAGATTTTACAATTGAAACAGCAATTGTGGCTGCAGAGCTATACCGTCATAATGGTGAATGGAAGTTTAATGCCATTGCCAGCGGGTTTCAAGGGGGACTTGCTGCTCTGTGCGGCAATTTTGGGGTAACTGTTGACGATGTCCCTGCTACTGGACAAGCAGGATCAACCTATCAACCAAACCAACCTACTTTTCAACAAAATACTTATCATTCAAATCAGCAATATCAAAATAGCTATAACTCCTACCCACAAAGTAACTCTTATCAGCCAACCTATCAACAAGCAGAAACATTCACTCAGCAACCATCTTATGGATATCCAACACAGACATATCCTGCCACCCCAGGCGGATCACGTACATATGGCGGGGAGGATATTACTTGTCCTCGCTGCTATTCTAGTAATATCCGTACAGGAAAAAAAGGGTTTGGTCTTGGAAAAGCAGCAATTGGCGGGTTAATTTTAGGACCGGTTGGATTACTTGGTGGGTTTATCGGCCAAAATCAGTTGAAGTTTACATGTAACAGCTGTGGAAATTCTTGGGCGCCTTCGCAAACGGATTATGCAGAATGGGCCAATAATCAAAAAAGACGTGCACAGGATCTATTTCAGCGCTATAAAAGCCAGGATGTTTTGGATGCCGTCGTTGCTGCCTGTGCACTAGTTTCAATGGCCGATGGATATCTGGACGCATCAGAACGACAAAAGATGCTTGAATTTGTGAATCAAAGTGAGGAATTAAGAGTATTTGATCCGCAAAAAGTCATTCAGAAATTTAATTTCTTTATTTCCCGAATAGAGCGTGATCCCATGGCAGGCCGCGCCGAGGCATTTCGCGCTTTAGGAAAAATGAGAACAAAACCGGATATGGCTCGGCTTATTGCCCGTTATTGTATAGCCATTGGTTATGCGGATGGGAATTTTGATAATAGTGAAAAGCAAGCAGTGGCAGATGTTTGCAGGGAGCTTGGCTTAAATCCAGCTGAATTCCTTTCATAATGAAAAAAAGAGGATGTTCCAATCCAAAGTGGCAGGGACATCCTCTTTTTGCTATGATTGCCAAACACGCTTATTTTCCACGCGTTTTGTCAGACCCATTGCATCCAATTTTTCTAAAAATGGAATCATATATTTTCTCGATAAATCGAGAACGTCCTTCGCAACACCCACTTCAAACTCCATTCCTGTATGATTGTGAAGCTTATCAACGGCGTCCTTAAACACCTCCCCATGATAAGCGAACTGTTCGTCCAACTGGACAATAAGTTCTTGATCTTCAAGGAAACGTTTTAGATCACTGACAAGAATCTCTGGAATACCTGCAGCCGTGAAATATTCTTTTAAGGACCGGACCTTTAAACCATCTTTCTTTATTTCTCCAAGCATATTTTCAGTCCTCTTTTCCCAGTTTTTCGGCAAATGAGGAACAAAAGCTGCTATTGAAACAAATTGTTCTTTCCGTTTAAAAATTTGATTTGTTATGCCATTTTCAACCACATAATCTAGCAAGCTCTTTGGAAAGCGATTTTGCATGGTTTGCAACAATTCCGCTTTATTGACCCCTGATTTCATTGGTTGTGCTTGATGGAAATCCTGTATGCGGTCGTAAATGTCTTCTTCGATTGAATCAATTAATGATTTAAGTGTATATTCTTTGCCATTAAATAAAATAAATTCTGCACCACTTAACTCTTCTAATAAGGAGGATTCATCTAGGGCTGTCCGTTTGATTAACTCATTAAGAGTCAGACTCTTTGCCTCTATTAATGCAGCTATGATTCGTTCCATGGGTGTTCCGACTTTTTTCTTTTCAAGTTCTTCAATCGTACGGTCCCCAAAACGATATTTATCTCCTCGTGGGTCAATGACCCAGCCACCGCCAATTGTTTCTTGTGGGCTTGGTCTCCTGAGGATAAATCGGTCACCTCGTTTTGTCAATATTTCTTCTTCAAGCCTGAGTTGACATAGGATTTCCCCGTTCTCTTCTTTAATTTCATTCCGATCAAAGAAAACAATTCTTCCCATTACCTCTGCGGTTCCGATATGAAGCTTGATGGGCATCCGTTGTTTAACAATATGTTCAAGATCTTCTACTACGCGTATCGCGACATCAACTGTTTTGGATACAATGAAATGCTCTGATGAAACCAGTACATCCCCACGTTCTAGATCTTCTTTGGAAACACCGGATAAGTTAACTGCAGTCCGTTGTCCTGCATAGGCTTTTTGAGCAGGTTTGTGGTGAACCTGAATTTGCCGGGCACGAACCTCTATTCCACTAGGCATTATAGTAAGTATTTGCCCTTCTTCGACCGTCCCCTCATAAACAGTCCCACGAACAACTGTCCCCTGCCCTTTTACCGTAAATACCTGGTCAATAGGCAGACGAAAGGCCCCTTTTGCATCACGCATTTCTTGTTCTTTCAACGTTCTTATGATTAAATCTTTGGTTTCTTCGATTCCTTTATGTGAGAGACTATCTACAAGCACAACTGGAGCATCCTCAAAAACTGTTCCGACAAGCTCGGCTAATATATCATCCTTCACCAACTCAATAAATTCTTCATCGACGCGCTCAATTTTTGAAATCGATACAATCCCCGTTTTTATGCCTAATAATTTCAAAATCTCCAAATGTTCACGTGTTTGCGGCATAACTCCTTCGTCCGCTGCTACGACGAGGACAACGAGGTCAATTCCTGAGACACCGGCAATCATCTGCCGGATAAAGCGCTCATGTCCGGGTACATCTATAACAGAGATTTGAATTTCCTCATTTTCATATAAGGGTGCAAATCCGAGTTCTATCGAGATTTGCCGTTCTTTTTCCTCTTTTAACCGGTCTGTATCCACATTGGTCAGCGCTTTCGTTAAAGATGTTTTCCCGTGGTCAATATGTCCTGCCATCCCAATTGTAAAATATCTTTTTTCCAAGCTTGCCACCTACTTTTTCTATCTTCCATTTAACTGTAGCCTTTATCGTAAAATTGTTCAACTGAACAATTTTAGACAGATAAATAGGCCCCGGTGGCGCCGCAGTATTCCCCGTTTTTTAAAAAGGTCGCAGATAACCCCATCATATTCATATAAAATTCAAGACCTTTTTTTAACGATTCATTGCCAATCAGGGTACTGCCGATAAAAACAACTTCCTTTACTTGGTGAATCTCTGCGGCTTGCATCGTCAATAAAACGATGGTCTCTACGATCATATTCGAAATAGCCGCCATTCGATCTGCATCCGAATGCTTGACCTTTGATCCTTTTGCAAAATTGGCCGCAGTTAAATTACCATCGATTGGGGGTTCATCGGACTCATAAATGTCCTTTACAAGCAAATCTACTTTCCCTTTATCCCCTTTGTTTGCAAGTGTGGTCAGCTTCCCAAAATCCTCTTCTGATGTTAAAAGTGACCCGAGCCCTGTAAAAATCCCACCGCCAACCCCGCTTCCCAAAATCCGCTCATATTTTTCCCCTTTTACAATATGCCACGATGTTCCAGTTCCTATATTAACTAATAAGAAAGGCTCCTCAATATTCTTTTCTTCCTTTAATAAGAACATCCTTGCACCCTCACAGGTTGCCTGAAATTCCGGAACAATCTCTCCTTCTGGAAAATATTTTTTTTGGATCAGGTGAGCTTTCCCCCCTGTTAAAGCGACCTTCATTTCAGTTGCAGCTATTTTTAGCCACGAAATCGCCTGATTCAACTCGTTTATATGATACTTTTTATAATGAATTCTATCTTTTTCCTCGTAGGCGATTTTTACTAGAGAACCACCTGCATCTATTCCTGCTTTCACTTGTCACACTTCCTCATGAATGGGTTTACTAATTGTATTTGACAAATTAGTTGTATTTCCTTTTCTTCATTGTTTTTATGTTAAGTTGTCATGAATATTTTACTTTATTATGTATATTACACTCAAAATATATTAAACTTTTTTAAGCAAATGTATTCACAACTTTTATGAAATTTACTATAATAAATTTATAAAGTTGCACTAACGCAAAACTTATTCATGGACGAACAAAGCTTGCAAATACGAAAAAAATCATAAAAGGATGGTGTCTTATGAGCCAAAGTCATTTTATTGAATACAAACGAGCTCAAGCAGCCGAAGACCGAACCGTTTCTGCCGCAAGAGATGCCATGAACGGGAAAGTTAAGGGTATTCGAGCATTACTTCCCTTCCTAGGTCCAGCATTTATTGCCTCCATTGCATATGTCGATCCAGGGAACTTCGCCACCAACATCCAAAGTGGTGCACTGTTCGGATATAAAATGCTATGGGTGATTATTTTAGCAAATTTAATGGCCATGTTACTTCAAAATATGTCAGCAAAATTAGGTATTGCAACTGGAAAAAGCCTTCCGGAAATTTGCCGCGATCATATGCCAAAATGGCTGACATGGACTATGTGGGTCGTCTCTGAGCTGGCAGCAATGGCTACTGACCTCGCAGAATTTTTAGGAGCTACCCTTGCTTTAAACCTATTAGCAGGCATTCCAATGCTGGTTGCTACCATCATCACTGGGATTGTCACCTATCTTATTTTAATGTTAGAAAAATTCGGCTTCCGCCCTTTAGAGAAGTTTATTGCTGCATTTGCGACGCTAATTGGGTTATGTTATTTAGTCGAAACCATCTTTTCAAAGCCAGATCTTACGCTTGTAGCTTATCATAGTGTTGTTCCATGGCTTGGAAACAAAGAAAGTATTATCCTTGCAGTAGGTGTGATCGGTGCGACCGTTATGCCTCACGCAATTTATTTACATTCTAGTCTGACTCAAAACCGTGTTGTTCCAAGAAACGATATGGAAAAAATCAAAATTCAAAAATTCAGTACGAAAGAAATTCTAATTGCTATGACCCTTGCTGGATTTGTAAACCTCGCCATGATGTTTATGGCTGCATCGGTTTTTAATACAACAGGTAATAGTAATGTTGCAGATATTACAACTGCTTATCACACACTGACACCGCTTCTCGGTTCAGCAGCAGCTAGTGTATTTTTGATCTCATTACTTGCTTCTGGAATATCAAGCTCAGTGGTTGGGACAATGGCTGGTCAAGTCATCATGCAAGGCTTTGTAGGTTTCACGATTCCGTTATGGATTCGCAGGGTTGTCACGATGCTTCCAACTGTCATTATTGTGGCAATTGGTGTCGACCCAACAAAAACTCTTGTCATAAGCCAAGTCATTCTAAGTATCGTGTTACCATTCCCAATTATTGCATTAATCTATTTCTCGCAAAAGAAAGAAATCATGGGTGTGTTAACCAACAAACGACTCACCACCATTTTATCAACAATTTTCGCGGTCATCATTTTAGGATTAAATATTTGGTTGATTGTGCAAACGTTTATGGGGTAAGGATTTAATGGAGTCATGAGCATTTCCCACAGTTCCATGGGACTTTGGGATTTTATTGTTTTCGTAGAAGAGTGACTGTAATATATTTTTAATGTTTTGGCTTCATTCCTTTTATGTTAAAATGTTTTAGAAGAAATCAACCTTTATGAGCAATAGAAAATCCTATTTTGATTTTGAAATGTATTTTTCAAATTGACTAATGTAGACGCCTGGTGCTACCAAATGATCTCTAACGAATTGATATCCATTTTTCATATATAAGGTTTAGCAGGAAAATTATCTTTTCCGGTCGAGACTTTTAAAATAGTACTTTCCGGATTATTTTCTTCTAAATCATACAACAGCATTTGTGCAATTCCTTTGCGGAAATGGTTTGGATGAACGACCATTCGGCAAATTGTAAGTTCTTCCCCATCAGTTGTAAAAGAAAGGGCCCCTGTAAGCTCGTCCTCGTAAAAATATCCTAAAAAGGTTTCATCACATCGTTGAAATTCCTCAAAAGATTCTTTAAGGGGTGGAAGATCAAAAAAACCAATTAACTCCGCTTCAACATGATAAGAAGCTCGTTGTAATTCAAATAGTTTTTTGGTTAAATGGATATCTTGAAAATCAATTCTCTTAATCATGACAACCAATCCTCTTGTCAATAAATATTGTGTTCACTATTGTTATTAACTGTACCAACTAGGCGTTTTATTGTTTAAATTTTCTACTTATCTATTTTAAAAAATTGTAGGTAAACTAGATAACTATCAAAATAGGATTTCATTTGTGATTTGAGACTGATTTTAATATTAAATTCTATATTTTCCTTAATTTTACTTTTTTAACAGTAAAATACCATAGAATGAATTTTGAATAGAATTTACAATGATTCTGACAAAAAACATTACAAAACGCTAAGATTTTTATATAATAGTTCAGTATCTATAAAAAAAAGAAATGGGTTTATCATTCAATAGATAAATAAGGGTGATTAATGAATGAAGTTACTTAAAGGATTTTTATATTTGATTCTCACATTTTTGTATGTTTGGGTTTCAAGTGTTATCTTAGTTTTTCATGGGCCATTCCCATCACTTAAAAGCTATGTGATCGGAATGATTTCAACGTCGATGCATTCTCAATACCTTGAACCGCTATCATTGTGGACGGTATCTTTGGATAAATACAAACCAAGTTTGATGGGTGATCTTAAAACAAACACAAAAAAAGATGAAGAGAATTCTAAAAAGGTTCGAAATCAGTATGAAAAAATAACCGATCCTACTATTAAAATTGAAGATTATCAAGCAAAGACGTTTTCTGCTAAAATCATGTTAATTTCAGACCCGAAACGGGTCCATGTGGCCGCAACAAAATACCAAGGAGATGTCGGGCAAACGGTAAGTGAAATGGTGTCCGATAATCATGCAGTTGCAGGAATAAACGGCGGAGGATTCTCAGATACGGGATACCGTGGAACAGGTGGTATTCCGCTTGGTACAACTATTCATAACGGACAATTTTTAACAACATCAGGTGGATCAAACCCAATGGTTGGTTTTACCCGTGAAGGATTGTTACTAGTCGGAAACTATACTGATCAAGAACTAAAAGATTTAAAAGTTACCGAAGCATTATCATTTGGCCCTGCTCTTGTGAAAGATGGAGAGGGAGTCGTCAAAGGAGATGGCGGCTGGGGTTATGCACCTAGGACGGCAATTGGTCAAAAAGAAGATGGCACAGTCATTATGATTGTAACCGATGGACGAGGGGTTCATGGTCTAAACAATGTTGGTGCGTCCATAAGGGACTTAATGAATTTGATGTTAAAATACGGTGCGGTGAACGCAGCAAATTTAGATGGTGGTTCTTCGACTACCATGGTGAAAGACGGCCTTTTAGTGAATGAGCCATCTGACGTCCTTGGTGAACGAAAAATTGCAACTAGCTTTGTCGTGATGCCGGAATAAGGTGGAGTGAACAATGAAATACTTTTTACGAATAATTATCATTATTACAATCCTTGAGGCTGGAGTATATGGGTATTACAATCATATGCTGAATTCTAATAATGCCATGGCGACTACAGCACCTGCAAAAGCGAAAGAAGTAAAAGAAGTAAAAAAAGTAAAACCAAACTCATATACTCAACTGGCAAATGAAAAGGTAAAATTAATATCGATTTCTGAAAATCAGAAATTTGTCGCTTCTGTAGATGAGAACAACAAACTGCAAATCACGGATTTAGATAGCAATCAAGAAGTGTACTCATCAACTGAAAAATCCGATATTGTTTATCTGAAATTTATCCGAAGCGACAGTCTTTTCATAGGGATTAAGACAGAAAACAAAGACTTGGTTTTAAAGACAATCCAGATTGGTGCGAATAGGGAGAGAACGATTAAAACCTTTACCGATGTTTCCCCTACTTCGACGTTTAAATCGATTACTTATAGCCCATTCACGAACGATGTGTATATTCTGATTGGGAATGATGTGAATACAAAAATGTACCATTTTGATACAAACGGTCAAATGACGGCATTACCGTCTCAATTCTCTTATATTGAAAATCCAATGATGCTCGCTTCGAAAAATGTGTTGTTTTTTGAAGATAAGCATAATAATATTTGGATGAGCCAAGACAACAAAAGCTTAAAGAAAATTGCAGAAAATGCAACATTGCTGGCTGTAAATGACGATACAATTTATTATGGTTCTCTTGATCAGGATGGAAAGGTAGTGAGTATCCATGAGTACAAAAATGGTGAAAAACAGGATATTTACCAGCTGCCAACACCTGTTCTAGGAAGTCGTATCCTTATTAATAAGGATGGAAATGTTTTTTATGAAAAGAACTATACGTTCTACGATACAAATCTTAATAAATCGTATCCAATTCCGAAGGATGCATCGTCTGTTTTCGTTGAAAATCACAAAATGTTTGTTCTTACACCGGACAAAGCATATATAATGAACGACGCAGAGAAATAATTAAGCTTCATCAAATGTGAAAGGGGGTGTCCCAAAAGTATAACTTTTAGGGGCACCCCCTTTTTATTAATGGTCTGTTAAACTTTGTCTGTTGATTTCCGCTCCAAGCACTCGCTTTCCGCGGGCAGTCCGGGGAGCCTCCTCGGCGCTATTGCGCCTGTGGTGTCTCCCCTGCCCCGTACTCCCGCAGGACGTTGAATCATCATCTTTGAATCATCATCTTTGAATCAACACCGCACGAAGGAAATGCGATAGCATTTTCGAGGATCGAGTGCCTTCCGCTCCAATCAACATAGACTTTGTAAATATAGATGTGCCTGTCACATTTTGGGACAGTACCTTTTCAATTGTTATTTATTTTCTTTTAATTTAAATAGAAAAAATTCCCTACCAATGATTTCCTTACCGTTTTTAAAGTGACCCAAAATAACGAATTTTTGACATTTATAAACCCAAATTAGGGAGGTTAGAAGATGATACTTATTAAAACTTCTTCTATCAATCTCTTACTAATAAGGGTAAAAAAAGGCTTCCTCATCATTTGGATGGGAAGCTCTTTTTTTATTTTTTCAAATGATACGGTACGGTCGTAATCACAACATCCTTGTGACGGAGAAACCAAAGTCTTAGTTGAAGAGCAGTTTGGTTATGAAGCAAATTATGCCACCCACGCTTTGGAATAAACTGTGGAATAATCAGGTGAATGTGGCCTTCATGTCCGCGTTTTTCTTCAACAATCTTGATAAAGCGGTTCAGCGGTTCTAATACAGAACGATATTTACTTTTAAGAACCACTAGCCTGCATGGATATCCCCATTCCTCCCACTTTCGTTCCATTTTATTGATTGACTCATCGTCAAACCCGACGTAAACCGCAATGGGATTGTCCCCTATGCTTTTGGCAAATGAAATGGTACTGTTAACCACTCGATGGACTCCTGAAACAAGGACGATTGTTGTTACTTCCCTTATTTCTGGGAATTCTTTTGAAATATCAATATGTAGCTCCTGAGCGATAAAATTGTAGTGCTTCCGAATCGTGAGAGAGAAGAAAACCAAAATCGGTAAGACAACTAAAACAATCCAAGCACCGCCCATAAACTTGGTAACTGCAAAAATAACGGCTACTATGGCAGTAATAAATGCACCAAATGAATTAATCGCTAGTTTGATTTTCCACCGAGAACCTTTTACCCTTAGCCAGCGTCGTACCAAGCCAATTTGTGCGACTGTAAATGATAGAAATACACCGATGGCATAAAGCGGAATCAAAGCATTCGTATGGGCATGAAATGCAAGGATCAATATACTTGCACAGGCTGCCAACGCAATAATACCGTTTGAATAGCCTAGTCGGTCACCACGATTGGTTAACACCCGTGGCAGGTATCCATCAGCAGCAACAATTGCCGCCAACTGTGAAAACCCCGTAAAGGTGGAATTGGCTGCTAATATTAATACAATAAACGTAAACCAAATAATGATCTGATATATGATGCTATGGCCAAAATATAATCCTGTTAGCTGTGACAGCATCGTATTCTGAGGAGATGGCGATATACCTTTCACATATAAAAGATATGCAAAACCTAATAAAGTAAAAGAAGTAATGGATCCTAAAGCGATATAGGTCTTAATCGCGTTTCGTTGTTTAGGTTCTCTAAAAATCGGAACGGCATTTGAGATCGTTTCAATCCCTGTCAGGGCCGAACAAGCTGAACTGAATGCTTTAAGTACAAGCAAGGTGCTAATTCCTTTTGGCACTGTACCAAATGGCGGTGTAGTACTCTGGACAAATCCATGCCTCGTACATTCAAAAAGACCGGTAAAAATGATTATTACCATACATACCATAAAACCGATAGTCGGCCAGGCAAAAATTTTTGCTGACTCTGCTACACCTCGTAAATTCATAACAAGTAGTAGAAAGACACAGCCAATCGCTAATTCCGTTTCATAAGGGGCTACGATAGGATAAGCAGAAGAAATTGCTTCTAACGCTGCTGAAACGGAAACGGCTACGGTTAGAATATAATCAATAAGTAATGAACTCGATGCAACCAGCGAAACCCATCTTGGTTTAAAATTATCCTTTGCAATTGCATAGGCACCTCCGCCTGATGGATAGGCTAAAATCCCCATTATGTAAGATGTAATTAAAATTGCTAATAAGATAACTGTTGATACGGTAATTGGAATAATATACCATTTCGCTCCATCACCAAGCCCCATCAATTCGGTCATCCCTGCTTCAGGGCCATAAGAAACAGATGAGTAAAGGTCTGCTGAAAGGATTGGTAATGCAATAAACCAAAGCAACTTCGTATGTTGACCAGAAAGCTCAGCAGTTCGCATTGGCCGTCCAATTAGAAACCTTTTCACCATTCCAAAGTTTGTAAAGGAAATCCAAACGAGGAATAGAAGAATAATAAATAATAATACCTCAATCAAATGTCCAGGATGATTCATGTTTTATGCGCCTCTCTCGCTTTCATGATGAATAGTTGCAATAAAAAAAACCCTAAGTGATTTACTCTGGGGTCTTTTTCACACCAAAAAGTAAACCTTCTCTCTAACGCTTACGAGGTTAGCTGTCGGATTCGGGCTTTAAGAGTAGCCCTACCTTTAAAAAAAGGATTCACCCCAAGTACTAAGGTACCATCATTGGTTTCCCCGCTCCATTAAGATTAAGCGATATAAGGTTGCTTTTTATTTTATAATGTAAAAAATATATTCCTTTCACGACAATTTGTAAAGAGAAAAATGAAATGTTTGTAATAAAAACCGTTTTAAGGTTTTGAAATTGTAATGATTATTTGTTTTTTTCCAGAAATCCCATAATGAAATGCTAACCTATTTGAGATTCTTTTTTTAAATAGGTTGTTACAACGAAATCATCTAAACATATAATCCCCCCAAAAATAATAATTAATCCCAATACTTTTCGATCTAGGTTGAATTTAAAATTCTTGCCATACCAGGTTTGCGTTTTCTCAAAACTGTAATACGAAATAAGAAAAGCGGAAGCGCCTTGGTCAGCCCTGAAGCTGGACAATTATAAAGTCAATTTTTATACTTTCTTATCTTATAGAAAAACAAAAAACAGTCCGGCATTATCACCGGACTGCTATATGTGTTAGCGTAATAAATTACTTCTTAGTTACGTTAGCAGCTTGTGGTCCACGAGCTCCTTCAACAACTTCGAAAGAAACTTCTTGACCTTCTTCTAAAGTTTTGAAACCTTCAGTTTGGATTGCAGAGTAATGAACGAATACGTCATTTCCGTCTTCTGCTTCGATGAATCCAAAACCTTTTTCTGAGTTAAACCATTTAACTTTACCGTTTTTCATAAAAAAAAATCCTCCTATTGGCTCCCACAATAGCCATCTGTAAAATTCACCAAATTACAACGTAGATAGCTTTACCTTCATTTCCTCATCCAAACATCGGTTAAAACATTGAACAAGCTTGTAACATAAATCTAACTTCGTGCAACGGCTGTTTAAAATTTATCACTATTTAGGCCGAATGTCAAGAAAGGTAAAAAAGACAGAAAACTACATTTTTCTACGTTTTTAACCTTGTTTATTCACAAAGATATTCTATTTCCTTTACTATTTTGACTGCAATTCCGTTGGGGATACTTGGTATACCTAGACTCTATCTACTACCTAGCATTATTACAAGTAAGTCGTTTTTTAATAGGTCTGTCTGATTTTGTTGAAAAATATATAGAGTATCTTTCATTTTTTTAGAGAATTCTCATTTAAACAAGATTCTGTTAAATATGTCTGTTGATTTCCGCTCTAGTGGCGGTCCGGTGAGCCTCCTCGGCGCTAGCGCCTGCGGGTCTCCCGCAGGACGTTGAATCATCATCTTTGATTCAACACCGCACGAAGGAAATGCGATAGCATTTTCGAGGATCGAGCTCCTTCCTCTCAAATCAACATCGTGTCAAAATCAACAATGAGCTTTAACAAAGCTTTAAACAATGATGTTTATTTTCTAAAAAAATGAATTTAAAAGTAAATAGCAAAATAATGGCCGAAGAATTTAATTCTTCGGCACGATAGGCATTTCTTCTTCAAGATCTTTAAATTTATCTAATAAGGAAATAGTATCAACAAGATGATTATTAAAAATTTGTCGGGCAACCGCTAATAATTCGATAATCATCGGATCCTTTAATGTGTAAATAACCTTATTTCCATTCTTTGTTCCTGAAACAATATTTTTAGCCCGTAAAATCATTAATTGCTGTGAAACAGCCGATCCTTCACTGCCAATAAGAGATTGAATTTCATTCACATTCTTGTCCCCATCAGCTAAAAGTTCTAAAATACGTATTCGCAAAGGGTGGGCAAGAGCTTTAAAAAACTCTGCTTTAAACTGTTGCATTTCTAAATTCAAATGTTCCACTTCCTTGTTAAATTAGAAGGTGGCTGTTAATTTTGCCTTTCCTTCTAGAGTCCCAGAGGCAGATAGCTTTTTACATTCCCTAAATGCAAAATGCTTACATCCGAGGCATTTATTTTTATTTATCTGTGTAAGTCCGTATTGAATCGCCTCACCAGTATGTTCAAAAAAATGTTCATGACCAATCAAATCATATAGACCAGTCTTTTTTAGAACACTTTCAGGTTGTTCATTCAATCCCGATATCATAACTATACCACTTTTTGAAAAATTGTTCACAATACTTGCTAAAATGGCTTCACCAGTCGTATCGATCAACGGGACTTTACTCATCCGTAGTAAAAGAATTTTTGGCCGGTAGTTAATCGTGCTCATAATTGTTTTTTCAAATGTTTGTGCCGCCCCAAAAAACAGTGGGCCATCGACATTAAAAATACTAATTTGTGGACAATCATGTGTATCTGTGACCATACTGGTCTCTACCTTCCCCTGTTTGTGATTGAGGTTAGGCAGCGCCTTTGCGGTTGTCGTAACATCGCTCATACGTTTAACAAACAAAATAGCAGACATTACTAATCCAACTTCAACAGCGGTTGTTAAATTGAAAAATACTGTTAATAAAAACGTTACAATTAGGACAATAGAATCCGTCGATTTCGTTTTTAAAATATGGGCAAAAACTTTCCTTTCACTCATGTTCCAAGCAACAACCATTAAGATTGGTGCCATGCTTGCCAATGGTATATATGAGGCTTTTGGTGCAAAGAAACGTAAGACGAGCAAAACCACCACCCCATGAATGATTCCCGATAAAGGGGAAACTGCCCCATTTTTAATATTCGTGGCGGTACGGGCGAGCGCGCCTGTTGCCGGAATCCCGCCAAATAAAGGTGTCACCATATTGGCAATCCCCTGCCCGATTAACTCTTTATTGCTGTTATGGCGACTATTGGTCATACCATCTGCCACTACTGCTGTCATAAGTGATTCAATTCCGCCAAGCATAGCGATTACAAATGCAGGCTTCAATAGTTTGATAATGATATCTACGTTTAAATTCGGTACATGTAGCTTTGGCAATGTGTTTGGAATCTCTCCATATGCTGTGCCAATAGTTGCCACATGCCCTGGGAAAAACAAGTTTGCTGCGAGTGTGGAAACCACTATTCCGATAAGTGGACCTGGAACTCTTGGTGTCAATTTAGGAGTCAGGATCACCGTTATTAAACAAATTCCTGCCGTGAGCAAACTGTATATATTGATTGTATCCAAATGAACAATAATTTCATTGATGTTTAGAATAAATTCCTCATGCCTCTTAATTCCTACCAATCCAAGAAAACTAGCAATTTGACCTGCAAAAATAGTGACGGCTATTCCTGTCGTGAATCCAATTGTAACAGGTCTAGGAATCCATTTAATGAGCGAGCCTAGTTTAAAAATGCCCATTAAAGTAAGGATGACCCCTGCTAAAAATCCTGCAATTAAGAGATTCTGATAGCCGTACGTCATCACGATTCCGAATACTATAGGAATGAACGCTCCCGTTGGACCACCAATTTGATATTTGGATCCACCTAATAAAGAGATTAGAATCCCTGCAACAATCGTTGTATAGATTCCATACTCCGGCTTCACCCCTGAAGCAATCGCGAAAGCCATTCCTAGAGGAATAGCGATCACACCAACTATTAATCCAGAGATGAGGTCTTTTGGTACATTTCTTAAGGAATAATTATGGAATCTTTTGTCAATAAACATTTGAACCCTTCTTACTTTTTTAATTTTGTATATCTGATTATTTGAATATAGAATAATACTGATTAATATTCAAGTGTTTTTTTCGAAAACGGCACTTGTTTCTTTCAGTTGAAGATGTTATACTTATTGAGCGATGAGCTGAGTTGTGTAAGTCGAGAAACATTCCTATACGGAACACACTATGTGGAGTGTGGTTTCTCGCCTCAATACGCGAAGGACGTCTGTTTGAACAGACGTCCTTTTTTATTTAACTTTTTCTACTAATCAAGTAAAATATTTATATTAAATTTTATAAAAAATGGGGGGAATTGGAATGATGAACCACGAGATAGATTACAGGATTTATGGCGATGACATGCAATTTGTAGAGGTTGAGCTCGACCCTAATGAAACAGTTGTAGGAGAAGCTGGGAGCTTTATGATGATGGAAGATGACATTCATTTGGAGACAATTTTTGGAGATGGAAGCGGTGCAGGCGGAAGTGGGCTGATGGGCAAACTGTTTAGTGCAGGTAGACGTGTCCTAACTGGGGAAAGCTTATTCATGACGACATTCACAAATACTGGAATTGGCAAAAAACGCGTCTCATTCGCTGCTCCATACCCCGGTAAAATCATCCCAATAAATTTAAGTGAATATAACGGAAAAGTGATTTGTCAAAAAGATTCTTTCCTTGCTGCAGCAAAAGGAGTTTCAATAGGGATCGAATTCCAAAGAAAAATTGGTGTAGGTTTCTTTGGAGGAGATGGTTTTATTATGCAAAAGCTCGAAGGCGATGGTTTATGCTTCGTCCATGCAGGAGGAACCATTATTAAAAAGGAACTTCTGCCCGGGCAAAAATTACGAGTGGATACCGGTTGTTTAGTGGCCATGACGCGAGACGTTCAATATGATATTGAATATGTAAAAGGTGTCAAAACAGCCCTTTTTGGCGGTGAGGGTTTATTCTTTGCCACATTAAGTGGTCCAGGATCTGTTTGGATTCAATCATTGCCATTTAGCAGGCTAGCAAGCCGAGTTTTCGCCGCTGCTCCTTCCCGCGGCGGTGCAAAAGATGAAGGCAGCATCGCAAAGGGAATTTTTGATGTATTTGGCGGGGATTAAGCTGAGTTATAAAAAGCAGGATCGCGAGTGGTCCTGCTTTTATTTTATAGCTCTCCCCTGAAATATCTGCGAAACTCCAATTCGCAGATAAAATAAGAATTTCGCAGATATTTTGGTTGTTTTCGCAGATATATTGAAAATTTGCAGATATAACGAATATAACCGCAGATATCTTACAAAAAATACAAATCAGGTCACCAATAATTTCACTTGGTGACCTGATTTTTTTAATTTTCCCCCGATATTTGTTTCTTTCGAATTCTTCCAATCACTTTTTCTAAGATTAACTAAAAATAATGGCTTTGTTAAACCTGTCTGTTGATTTGCGCTCCAGGCGCTTCGCTTTCCGCGGGCGTTCAGGGGAGCCTCCTCGGCGCTTAAGCGCCTGTGGGGTCTCCCCTGCCCCGTACTCCCGCAGGAGTCTCGCGCCTTCCGCTCCAATCAACATAGTTTCAAAAATCAACAATGACCTTTAACACAGCCAAAATAATAAATGACGATTAGAATCTCCACTTTTCTCAAGCCTGTTTATTTAGGAGTATTTTCTAGTATTTGAATGTTTTTGTCTCTCTCTCCTCCATCAGAAAGTTCCTCAGAAAATTCTCGTTCAGCTTTTTTTCCCAGTAGCATTTCAGAAGACTGGATTGTTTTTGGCGCTAGGTTATTGTTCGGTGCTGCCTGTTCATTCCATTTATCCATTTTATCACCTCTTCTTTTTACATTAGTATTGAAAAAATGCCATGAAAATATTAAATGAAAACTCGCCGATTGGCGAGTCCGTTAGGACGAAGACAGAGTCGTAGTTGAATTTATGCGACATAGGAAAGTATAAATTGGAAAAAATTTATACTTTCCTATTAGCCAAAAAAACCACTTGAATAAATTCAAGCGGTTTTTGAAAAAAGATTAAATAACCATCTTTTTATTATTATGAAGATGCAATTCTTGTTTATCTGAACCATCTTGTTCACGATGCTTTTTGATTTTGAAGTGGTAAATCAAATAGCATGCAATTGTAAACGGAACGAGGCAATACAATGCAATTCGTTGATTCGGATCAAACGCTAAGCTGACCAAAACAATAATATTTAGAGTTAACCCAATCAACGGCAGGAATGGATAAAGCGGTGTTTTAAATTTAAGGTCTTCTACTCTGCCGCCTTCACGGATAAATTTACGACGGAAGGCTAATTGGGATGCAGTAATAGAAATCCAACCTACTTGTGCACCTACTCCAGCAATGGAAATAAGCCATAAGAATACAGTTTTAGCAGCAACTACACTTGATAATAATGATAAAAGGGCAATTCCCATCGTTAACAAGAGCGCATTTAATGGAACACCTCTTTTTGTTACTTTTGTCAAAGCTTTACTGGCCATTTTCTCTTTTGACATTGCATACAGCATCCGAGTAGCTGCATAGAGTCCAGAGTTTGCAACAGAAAGTAACGCAGTAAGGATAACAAAATTCATAATGTCAGCAGCATAAGGGATTCCTACCCTATCAAATACTACGACAAAAGGACTTTCAATTACACCAGCCTGTTTCATTGGAATTAAGCCACCTAAAACAAAGATCGCTAAGACAAAGAAGAAAAGAGTACGCCAAACGGTCTGGCGGATCGATTTTGGAATCGTCTTTTCCGGGTCTTCACTTTCACCTGCGGCAATACCGATTAATTCTGTCCCTTGGAACGAAAAATTAACCGTAAGCATCGTAATCACTAGAGCATTGAAACCATTTGGCAATAGACCATGTGCAGTGAAATTTGATAAATATGGTGCAGGTTGTCCACCTTTCATATGGATAATGCCGAACATAGCTGCTCCACCAAGGACAATGAACGCAATAATAGCCAAAATTTTGATACTTGAAAACCAAAATTCGGCCTCTCCAAACGCCCGTGCCGAAAGTGCATTCAGTAAGAATAGAACAATGGCGAAGATTAGACACCATATCCAGACGGGTGTGTGCGGGAACCATCTTAGCATCTGATTACTTGAAGATAGTAATTCTAACGCAACAGTTACAGCCCATCCTAACCAATACAGCCATCCTAAGGCAAAGCCAGTTCCGGGACCAATAAATTTTGTTGTATATGTTTGAAATGAGCCTGAAATCGGCATAGCTACTGACAATTCTCCAAGACAAAGCATGGTTAAAAACATAATAAATCCGCCAACAAGATATGAGAGGACGGCACCCATCGGTCCGGCTTGATTAATTGTAAAGCCTGAACCTAGAAAAAGACCTGACCCGATAACCCCTCCAAGGGAAATCATAAATAAATGTCTAGCCTTCATCGTTCTCTGTAATTCATGTGATGCATTGTTCTCTGGTTGTTGCATTACATTTCCCCCTTCATCCTAATAAGGATGCATTTCCAAACCCCGTAGTAAATTAAATATTACGCGATGGATTTTCAGCAAATTTATTGCATAAAAAAAGAATAAAATATTTGTCCAAAAATAGCAATAACCAATTCCTTTTGTTATATTTGCAATTTTCATGCAAAATAAGAGATTACTCAATCATTAATATTCTCTCCAACAAATATGCCAACTATTTAGCTTAACTAATAACAATTTGGTAGGTTAATCGTAAAAATACTATTCCTCTATATTGGGGACATTCGAAGTTTTCACAATAAATTTCACATTATTTATTATTCTTTTTAAGAAAAAAATGGTACAAGACCGGATTTTATATCACATCATTATTATTCTTTTCATAGTATATTAATAAGGAAATTTTTACATCATTTGTATATTTTCTTGTAAATATTATCACAATAAAGTATGTAGGATCGGACGGAGTATGTTGTCCAAATACTAATAAGAAATACTAGCAAAATGTTTCCATTTTTAAACAATACTAAGGTGAAATGATGAGGTGATGAATTTGGGCCTACTCAACGCTTATAACCAGTGGAAAGAGACTAGATATCAAAATTACCTCTCCAATATGAAAGACCAAGGAAAATGTCCTGATTGTCAGGGCAGAGGATATACCGTTTATCCCTATAATGAATTTGCTTATTTTAATTCATTCGAATGCCCTGGCTGTCGAGGTAGTGGTATCTACACGGACTGGGAGGAAACGAGATAATCATTCTTACAATCTAATCATGG
This sequence comes from Neobacillus massiliamazoniensis, assembly GCF_001048695.1. Classification (GTDB taxonomy): domain Bacteria; phylum Bacillota; class Bacilli; order Bacillales; family Cytobacillaceae; genus Neobacillus; species Neobacillus massiliamazoniensis. Next base: position 975,234 of record NZ_CVRB01000001.1, read on the forward strand.
ATGTCCAAAAAATATCCCTTCACTGCTTGAAATAATTTGAGAACAATGAAGGGTTTTTTTGTGTTTGTTCAGATGAGCCCATACTTTTTTGCATAAATAACGTTTTCTTCTAGTTGTGAAGATACCTTTCCTGAATGTAGGGCATTTTCATCTTTCAGTATAGCTGCTTCCACTTTCATCGATTACTTCCGGTGATAATAATTGAAAAGCGTTTTAAGCCGTAATAATTGACTGTGGCCCAAATTCTTTATTCAAATCTTGAAGTTTAACTTCTCTTTTTCTAAGATTGCCATATGTTTTGCCAATTTCAATTGCAGAAGTCAGAAAATCATATTTTGCTTTCCATAACTGATACTTTAATTTTGTCGTTTCTTTTTCTATTTCCTCGTTGTATTTCTGTTTCAAACTCTCAATCTTTGTAACGACAACATTAAGTCGTTCATTCCTAAACTTGTTGATTTCATCATCTCTTACTCAAACTGGTCAAAATTGAGGCATTTCTCCGCGGTAATAAAATATATCGGCGAATTCGAACTAAATATCTTCTAATTTTTATTTATATTTGCGAATTTTAATAGTATTGCCCCTGTTTTTCACGAATAACTTAGCTTCGTTGCAAGAAGCAACATCTTATGCGCGAATCTGAAGCATATATGCGCGAAAATTTAAATATATGCGCGAATCACAGTTCCGGAGGCTAAGCACGGGAGTTGGACAGTAATCGAAGTAGACCTGTAACCATATTTTAAAAAATTCAATAGTATTGCTTCTACCAGGATCAGTCCTTTTTGAGATATCCTCCTTATGTTTAATTCAATCCAAATAAAAAGCATAAAAAGGGGTAGTAAAGAAAAGATAATTGTAAGTCTGATTAATTTAGTTTAGGGAGTGCAAATGTAAATGACCGTTTTTGTTTACCAAACCTTCGAGGTAAAGCAAAACAAATTTAAAGAGGCAATTGATAATTTAAGGGAGATACAGAAATTTAGAAATGAAACCTATAACCAGCATGTTGAAATTCTAACACCTGTTTCAGGTGAGGATCATACCTATGCCATTCTAACAACATATGAAGGCTTAGCAGAAATGGAACTGCAAAGTAAAAAAATGTTTGATGATGAAGAATACTTAAAGCTTATTGGGGATTTCTTTCTTGAGAATATCGTACAAGGAAGTATGTACACTCAAATATATAGAACTATTAATACAAAAAAAGAAAAATAAAAATTTTTTTTAAAAAAAGACGACATTGTGATTTCCACAACGTCGTCTTTTCACAATATTAATTTTTATCTAGAAGTGATGCACCCGCAATTCCCGGTTTTGTCATTTCATAGATATTTAAGATAAGATCTAATTCCTCTTCTGTTAGAACATCGTGCTGGAGACATAGTTCTCGAACTGATTTACCGCTAGTAATCGCTTCTCTAGCAATCCGTGCCGCCACTTCATAGCCAAGGTGTGGATTTACTGCTGTAATAATTCCAACACTTTTTTCAACATTTTCCTTTAAGCGGGCTTCATTTGCTTGAATACCGGCAAGGCAATGATCGGTAAAGACGCGAAATCCGTTGTTCATTATGCTGATGGATTGAAGCAAATTAAAGACAAGTACCGGCTCCATAACGTTCAATTCAAGCTGCCCAGCTTCAGAAGCAAGACAGATGGTATGATCATTACCAATTACCTGAAAGGCAATTTGGTTTATCACTTCAGCCATAACGGGATTTACTTTTCCAGGCATGATAGAGGATCCTGGTTGACGAGCAGGAAGACTAATTTCGGCTAAGCCAACACGTGGACCAGACGCCATAAGGCGTAAATCGTTTGCAATTTTTGACATATTCATCATACAGACTTTTAATGTCGCAGAAACTTCTGTATAGGCATCCGTGTTCTGAGTAGCATCGACAAGATGATCGGCATTAATCAATGGCAGGTTGCTAATTTCTGAAAGCTGCTTTACGACATCTGTAATATACTCGGGATCAGCATTTAAGCCTGTCCCAACAGCTGTTGCCCCCATATTTACTTCATATAAATGCTTACGTGACTGTTTAATACGATCAATGTCTCGCCTTAACACCCGACTGTATGCCTCGAATTCCTGCCCTAGACGGATTGGAACAGCATCCTGAAGATGGGTACGCCCCATCTTAATGACTTTTTCAAACTCCACTGCTTTAAGTTGAAAAGTCTTATGCATATGTTCCATCGTTAAAAGTAACTTTTCCAGTAGTTTCAAGGTTGCAATATGTATCGCTGTTGGGAAAACATCGTTTGTCGATTGTGACATATTCACATGACTATTTGGACTTAAATGAATATACTCTCCCTTTTCATGTCCAAGCAATTCAAGAGCACGGTTGGCTATCACTTCATTCATATTCATATTCATTGATGTCCCTGCCCCGCCTTGGATGGGATCAACAATAAACTGGTCCTTCCACTTTCCTTCAATTATTTCATCCGCTGCTTTGCAAATAACTTCTCCAAGACCGCTATATAATCGAGTTGTATTCATATTGGCAATAGCCGCTGCTTTCTTAACCATGGCTAGTGCAGTAATTAATTCTTCATGAATACGGTATCCTGTAATTGGGAAATTTTCTACTGCACGCATTGTTTGGATCCCGTAATAAACATCAGCTGGAATCTCTTTTTCCCCTAAAAAATCATGTTCGATCCTATTGTTTGCTGTTAACATCCCAATACCACCTTTTCTGAAAACGATTTAATTCTACTTCCACACTAATAATATAACTTTTTACTCTTCATGTCTCTCTTTAAGTAAAAATATATCTAGCTGAAAGTTTTAAAAAGGTTCTGTTAAACATGTCTGTTGATTTCCGCTCCAGTCGCTCGCTTTCCGCGGGCGTTCCGGGGAGCCTCCTCTGCGCTTTAGCGCCTGCGGGGTCTCCCCTGCCCCGTACTCCCGCAGGAGTCGAGCGTCTTCCGCTCCAATCAACATATTGGCAAAATCAACAATGATCTTTAACATAGCTTTTAAAAAAGTGAACAGGATAATATCTTTTCATTCTAAGCTTTTGAAAAAATAATGATCTGCGGAATGATTATATTTTTTTAAAAATTTACCAAATAACTCAAGTTCTTCATCGGTCCAATCCTTTAATACTTCCTCGATGATAGAAAATCTTCCATGTTGGTATGATTTAAACTCTTTTTTTCCTAATTCTGTTATCTGAAGGGAATAAGCCCTTCCATCCATAGGATCAGGGATTCTGTAGACATAACCTTTGTGTTCCAATGCAGAAGCTTGTCTACTTATTGTCGAAATATCTAATCGAAATGCTTCTGCGAGCGCTTTTACCCCAAGCGGACCATCAGAAGTTATTTGATGTAATATGAGATAGGCTGATCGATCAAGATTACTGATTTTTTTACTAGAGATTGATGTAATCCGGCGAACTAGAACGGCCAGTTCGAAATCTATACTTTCAAACGCTTTTTCATCCATCGTGTATTCCCTCACTTTTTCCCCATTCTCTCTATCATCATGTTAACATAACATCAACTATTTTAAAATTTTTGTAAATCCAGGAGATAACAGTATTGACTTAACTGAAATTAGTTGTATAATACAACAATATAGTTTCATAATACAACTTATATATGCATAATATGTTAGAAACAGAATGCATGGTAATGAAATTGTGGTTCACGAGGTTCAAATGGAACACATTCAAAGGTATTCTTTTGGGATTATTCGCCTCCTAAAAAACGATTAGGCAGGCATATGACAAAAACAAGGGGGTAAAAAAGTGTCATCTTCATCAAAATTATCTGTAACTTCGCCAGCAAAAGCTGGGTCATCCTCAGGAGAAAAACAAAGTCTTTTAAAACAATCAAAGGCAGTTTGGGCCGTCTTTTTTGCAAGTATCATCGCCTTTATGGGACTCGGTCTTGTTGACCCAATTTTGCCGGCTATTGCTAAAAACCTTCAGGCTACACCTTCGCAGGTAACCTTATTATTTACCAGCTATAATGCCGTTATGGCGGTTGCAATGCTTATCACAGGTGCTATTTCGTCAAGACTTGGAATCAAATGGACATTGCTCACTGGAATTGTCATTATAGCAGTATTTTCAGCACTTGGAGGGATGTCTAACGGAATTTGGACACTCGTAGGCCTTCGTGGTGGATGGGGCCTAGGCAACTCATTGTTTGTAGCTACTGCGTTAGCAGCAATCGTTTCGTTATCCAAAAATGGAACAGCAAAAGCGATTGTCTTGTATGAAGCTGCAGTTGGTCTTGGTATTTCGGTTGGGCCGCTGATTGGCGGCTGGCTTGGCGGAATTTCATGGCGCGGCCCATTTCTAGGTGTTGCTGCATTGATGGTGGTTGCTTTTATTGGACTTATTACATTAATGCCGAAATCAGCCTCAAAGGATCCAAAAACAATTCAAAGAAAAACATCCGTACTGGACCCTTTCCGGGCCTTGAAACACCGTTCCCTTTTAGTTTTCGGTATTTCAGCCGCTCTATACAATTTTGGTTTCTTCACATTGCTCGCTTACTCACCTTTTGTTTTAGGTTTGGATGAGCATGGATTAGGTTTTGTATTCCTAGGCTGGGGAATTCTATTAGCCATTACATCTGTTTTCATGGCTCCAAAACTACAACTGCGGTTTGGTACCGTTAAATCAATGTGTGCAATGTTAACCCTTTTTGCACTGCTTCTTGTCGTAATGGGAGTCTGGACAAATATTCAATGGGTTCTAATCGTTGCGATTATCCTTGCTGGTGCTGTATTGGGCAATAACAATACATTAATTACAACGGCCGTTATGAACTCTGCTCCCGTTGAACGGGCTACTGCCTCTTCAGCATACAGCTTCCTCCGTTTTATCGGAGGAGCAATTGCACCATATTTTGCTGGTAAACTAGCTGAATGGTATAATCCCCATGTTCCATTTATTGTTGGTGCAGGATTTGTTCTACTATCCGTGCTCTTAATTTGGATCAATACTAAGCATCTTAAACATGTTGATGATGCTTTTGAAGGGCATTAATATTTGTTAGTGGGTGTCCTATAAGCGTATGAACTCTCGCTCCCTCACTATATTGCTGTTATTATGCAAAGTTCAGCAATATAGTGTAGGCTGTGGGGTCTGACATTTTGTTTGGAACATCCTCATTTTTTTAAAGGGTTCATTTAATCATTATCATTATTAAACCATTCTTCTTCCCATTCATCTTCCTCATATTCACTACACCATCTATAATTTCTCTTCTTAAATGTTAGAATATAGTTTTTCAACATTTTATACCGAAGAAGCTCTTGCTCTGGAGTTAATGCTCCTGACCATGCATATGTTTCTATTAATGAAACATAATCCTTATAGATTCGATGGTAAATTTGATCAAGACGTCTTTTTTGGGCAGGTGTAAAATGGATGTCTTTTGTACATGTTAAATCGGAATCAATAATCCTTTCCCCATTTTTTGGGGATTCTTTTTCCTCCTCAACATCTATTTTTCCATCTTCTTTATCTTTTTTGGAAAAGTCCGGTTTATCTTGTTTTATACCTTCTCGATTGTTGCTGTATTTTCCCTTCTCTTCCGCTTCTCTATTTTGTTTCAATTGTTCTGCATCAATATAAGTAGATAAAGACGAAAAACAGACGAAAAAAATGATAAACCATACTATTTTCTTTGTCATCCACTTTCTCCTCATATCTCAAGATGAAAAAAATTGCACATCAAAATGATATGCAATTTCAAAATATTAATCATCTAAATGGTCATCATCATGGTGATGATCATCACCATCATGGTGGTGGCCATCACCATGATGCCCTTCTTTTTCAACCTCTAATACTTGTCCTGTCATTGCATCAATTTCAATTTCATAGATAATTCCTGAGCTTTTTACCTTTACCTCGTAAACAGCTCTGCCGTCATCCTCTTCTAATACAACCTTTACGACCTCACCTTTTACTTTTTTCAATGCAATATTTTTTGCTTCATTCTCCGAAATACGTTTATTTCCCGGTTGCATAGGTTGAGCGGCTTTGGCAGCTCCCATATAAAAATTACTACCGAAACTAATTGGGAAAATGAACAAAAGCACTAAGATCCATTTTTTCATCTTTCATCCTCCTTTATCATTTGTTATTTTGTGTAAAAATAAGCAACTTATTCATTTTATTATTCATCTATTGAAGAAACAGACGCAGAAAATTTAGACAAGCTAGGATATCGCCGTTACGATTCTAAATCTTTATGAAAATAATAAAGTAACTTTAATTTTCTGGTTTAGGAGAGCAGGAGATGAAAAACCTATTTGGTTTACTAAGCTTATGTTTCGACAGGTTCTTTAGTCTATTCAGAAAAAGGAAACTAAATAAAGATCCGAGATATAAATATTTAAATTGGGGATTAGGTATAGATGGGCCATTTTTTTTCAGTAAAAAGTTTTCGATAGAAAATAACTCAATCACTATTTTGGGGACACAAATTACCCACGATCAGAAGTGGCCGGTAAAGTATTCAATCGTTAAATTAAGCAAGTTTGGCACTTCTATTCAATACTTTGATAGTGTAATTTTCCATGGAAATCAATCTGATAAAGAGTTCAAGCATACCTTCATAGTTCCCAGCGGTACCGATTATCAGCTGGAAGTTTTTAATTATTGCAGGTATATAACAACTGGAAAGTTTCATGTGATCCAAAATGAGGAATCTAAACATTCTAATTAGCGCCAGGATCTTAGAAAGCTTTATTTAATGATAATAATCAAATTGCCCATGTCCACTGGACAACTCAAGCATACCTTAAAAGGAGAATCACAATTATAAGGGGGGTTTGTGGAATGTTTAGTTTAACAGGAGCTGAAATCAGTCATTTTCTTTTAGCAATGGGCTGTTTGCTAGCAATGGCTCACTTATTGGGATATTTAGCGGAACGTATTTTCATCCCAAGAGTCATTGGCGAAGTTGCTGCTGGTTTGGTACTTGGTCCAACGATACTAGGGCACTTTCTTCCTGATACGTTTAAGTGGTTATTTCTAGGCTTTCCTACTGAGGATAAGTTGTTTGGGCTTCTTTATCAATTTGGATTGCTTTTGTTGATGTTTTGTTCAGGATTAAAATTCCAAACACGCTTTAATAGAGAGGATGCCAAAATCACCACCGCCTTAGTTATTGGTTCAACGATTCCTGCCTTTATCGTAGGCTGGTTTGCTGCCAACCTATTTAACATCACTCCATTAATGGGAACGGCAAATAATCCATTAGCAATAAAAATTATCATTGCAATTTCCATAGCGATTACATCGATCCCTGTTATATCAAAAATTTTTAATGATCTTGGAATTATGCATACTCGCTTTGCAAAAATTGTAGTTGCATGTGCAGGAATCCATGATGTGTTACTTTGGGTTGCTTTAGGATTTGCCACTGCCATTTCCAGCCAAGAGGGTATATTTACTATTGGTACAGCACTTAAAAGTATCGGTGTTTCCTTTGGTTTTATTATTGGAACCTTAGTCCTAGGATACCTACTATTTAAACGAATGACCATCATTAAACAAAACATTTTGTTTCGGTCTAACAATCTGGGATATTTCTTGTTTATCATGTTCATGCTTGCCTCACTCGCAGGCAACCTTCATGTTGAGACGATTTTTGGAGCACTAATTGCAGGAATTGTGGCGAAGGTTGCCCTGCCTAAAGCGGTATCTGAAAGGGTCGATCAAGGGGTATCACATCTTTCTTTTTCTTGGTTAATCCCCATTTACTTTGCAACAGTAGGATTACAATTAGACCTCGTAAGACACTTTGATCCCCTTTTCTTCCTCGCTTATTTAATGTTCGCAACCTTAACACAGACTGTAGCCGTTTATCTCACATCACGAATGGTTAAACAAGATCCATTTACAAGTTTTAACTTAGGATTAGCTATAAATGACCGGGGAGGACCAGGAATCGTGCTTTCTTCGGTAGCCTATACAGCTGGAATTATTAACCAAGAATTTTTCGCCATTCTTGTTATGCTGGCACTCGTGACATCTTGGATTCCAGGAACTTGGTTGCGGATTATTGTAAATAAAGGTTGGAGACTTATGCCCGGGGATGAAAACATGGTTCCACTTAGGAGAAATGATGAAGACAAAATTAAATCCATCAATAAAACACGATAAAGCTGGGGAAACCAGCTTTCTTTGTATTAACCTGCCTACAACTAAAAACAACGAAATTAACTAGTTTAAAATAACGATTTTTACAATTAAATCATAATACTATAAGAGTGTCCAAACACATTTCCATAAATTTCATATTTTATAATATAAAAAGTAAGGAGGTATATTAATAATGCTCAGAATTATTGATTATCAAGCAGTTGAACCAATTAGCAGAGTAAATAATAACAATCCGATCACTATTCCCCAATCTCCAAAAAAGCTGGTTTTAGCAACGATTCGTTTAATGATTCCACGAAGGGATGCACATAAAAACCGTGTTGAATTAATAGCAACAGTTGGTGTTCGGGGTATAACCGGAACATCTCAACTTTTATTTAAGATTTTCCGAGATGGAAAAGAAATTTTCAGAACCCAAGCAGGTGTTGAATCAGACCCTGCCTCGGAGGTAAACTATACCGTCACATTCCAGTCTATCGAGAGTAATCTTGGTCAGGGGACTCACACCTTTCGAGTGACGGTTGAAAATATAACGCCAGGTACTGAAGCAGCTGTCGTTGGACCCATTTCTTTTAGTGGTTTAGCGATAGCGATAGAACAAGAACGGGATCATGATAAAGACCATTCTAGAGACCGCGATAGAGAAAGCAGCTGAAATCGTAATACTAGATTTCGGACCAACAGATTTCGAGATGAAGATCGCAGAAGCTTTTAAAAAATTGGCTGTGTTAAAGGTCATTGTTGATTTTTAAAAATATGTTGATTGAAGCGGAAGGCGCGAGATCCTCGAAAATGCTATCGCATTTCCTTCGTGCGGTGTTGATTCAAGGAGGCTAATTCAACGTCCTGCGGGAGTACGGGGCAAGGGAGACCCCACAGGCGCTTAAGCGCCGAGGAGGCTCCCCGGAACGCCCGCGGATGCTCGCTTCTTGAGCGCAAATCAACAGGCAAGTTTAACACAGTCAAACATTTAACTTTTCAACCTATTTGTAAATTTTAGTACCAAAAAGGGCCTTCTGTGATGTAAATCAGAAGGCCCTAAAAATTTATGCTATTTTTACTTCTTTTGCTTTCTTTATTATAGGTTTTTTCATCACAAATGGGTACAGTACGAGTCCCACCGCAAACAATCCAATTCCTAATAAGAAGGTTTTTATATCAGATGTACCTGTCTTTACTACCCAAATAGAATAAATTAAGGCTAGAGCGGTAATGATACCATCTTTAATTCTAGATCCTTTTATTACATCATACGTTTCTCCTGTAATAATAAGCTTCAAACGATAAAGAGAAGACACCAAGTAAGGGATTAAATAGGCAAGCGTAGCTACCACGACCACGAAATTATAGGCTTGTGTTACTGAACTAGAAATAGTTGAAAATAGAAAAACTTGGGTCATGATATTAGTCAATGTCAAAGAGTTTATTGGACTCCCATTCTTATTGGTTTTAGCAAATAAAGCTGGGAACAAGTCATCCTTAGCTGCCTGATATGGAACCTCTGAACTAACCATAATCCATCCAACCGTTGAACCAAACAAGGAGATTAGAGCCAGCAATGCCATGATCATCCCGCCTTCAGATCCAACTACTTTCGTTAGCGCATCAACAAGTGGTTTTTGTGACATCTTCAACTCTGCCGCTGGAAGTGCCCCCATTGTTAAAAGAGTAATACCGATATAAATTAAGATTGATATGATTAATCCAAGAATTGTCGCCATTTTAACATCCTTTTGCGACCTTGCTCGGTTGGATAACATGACAGCTGATTCAATGCCAATAAATGCCCACAAGGTAATAATTGCTGCAGAATTGACTTGGCTCCCTAACAGAATGGATTGTCCTGTTTTATCAACAAAGGTCACGCCATTTCCAAGATTGGCATAATTAAAAATAAACAAGGTTAATACAATAAACATCGTGAAACCGAGAATCTTAGCAATTGTCGCGATGAAATTCATTTTTCCTGCACTATTATAGCTTTTTGATAAAATAGCCTGTATTCCCCATAACATGACGGTACAAACGATAAATGTAATCAATTTCCCCAATTCTAACGAAAAAGAACCAAAAGTAAGAAGGTTTTTCGTACTTTGCATAATTGGAAAAAAGGTTGATAAATATCCGGCAAATGTAATGATTACCGACGCTGTAGCAGCCCAGTTGGCTGCCCAGTATCCCCATGCCATACTATAACCGGCAACCCTTCCAGCTTTAGGGGATGAAAACATTGCTTGCGCATAGCTTTGTGGCCCAGCCTTCAATTCAGGTTTTCGAACCGATAAATCCCCAAAAACAAGTGCAATGAAGAGCACGCCTAAACCGGTTATCCCCCAAGCCACCATTGAGCCTAAAGGGCTCGATACTTGAGCTAGATTACTCGGTAGCATAAATATACCCCCGCCTACCATATTACCGACAACAAAAGTTGTTAAGATCCACAGTCCCCATTTTTTTGTTCCCATGATGCATTTCCTCTCTTATCTATCATTTCATTTCGTTCTTATATTGTTATTTCTTTGATTAGTATACTATGATATTTTAGTTTGGTAAAGTGATAAATTGATAAAATGTTAAAGTGTTAATTTACAAAACATTCACTATTTTATACATTGCAATTAAGAACAGAAAAAAACCGCACAAGTGAAAAATCACTGTGCGGCTTGTATTGGTTTACACCATTATTTTGCAAATATTATTCGTAAACTCTACCGGATCTTCAATTGGCAACCCTTCGATTAGTAGTGCTTGATTATACAACAAGTTGGTAAATAAATTTAACTTTCCTTTATCTTTTTCAAATGACTCTTTTAATGAGTGGAATACGTCGTGATGAATATTAATTTCCAATACTTTGTCTGCCTTAATATTTTGACTGTTAGGCATGGCGTTAAGTATTTTTTCCATTTCAATGGATACATCGCCGTCAGTCGAAAGGCAAACTGGATGTGTCTTTAATCTTTTTGAAGCTCTTACATCTTTAACTCTGTCTGACAAGATGTCTTTCATAAAATCAAAGAGTTCTTTACTGTCCATGTCTTCGGAAGCAGTGTCATTTTTATTTTCTTCTAAATCAATCCCTAAATCACCACTTGACACTGATTTAAACTCTTTCTCTTTGTAATTCATTAACATTCTAATTGCGAATTCATCGATATCATCAGTAAAATATAATATTTCATATCCTTTATCTGCAACTAGTTCCGTTTGCGGAAGCTTTTCAATTCTATCATATGTTTCACCAGTCGCATAATAAATATATTTTTGATCTTCAGCCATTCTCGATACATATTCGTCTAACGTAACCATTTTCTTTTCTTTGGAGGAGTAGAACATTAACAAGTCCTGCAATTCCTCTTTATGTGCTCCGAAGTCACTGTATACCCCATATTTTAATTGTCTGCCAAAGGATTTATAGAAGCCTTCGTATTTTTCTCTTTCATTTTTTACCAAACTTTGCAATTCACTCTTTATTTTCTTTCCAATGTTTTTGGCGATTAACTTCAATTGGCGGTCATGCTGTAAAATTTCTCTTGAAATATTGAGCGACAAGTCTTCTGAATCAACCATACCTTTGACAAAACTAAAATAGTCAGGTAAAAGGTCTGAACATCTGTTCATGATTAATACACCATTAGAATAAAGCTCTAGTCCCTTTTCATATTCAGGTGAATAAAAATCAAACGGGATATTCTCCGGAATATATAAAATGGCATTATATCTCACAGCTCCATCCACACTAATATGGATATGTTTGATAGGCTTGTCAAATCCGTAATGCTTTTCCGAATAAAAATTCTCATAGTCTTCTGGTGTCAGCTCATTTTTATTCTTTCTCCATATTGGAACCATGCTATTGATAGTTTGTTCTTCTAGAACATTTTCATATTCATTTTCGCTGCCTTCTTTCAGCTTACTGTCTGTGACATCCATTTTAATTGGGTAGCGAATAAAATCGGAATATTTTTTAATGATTGCTTTTAAACGATATTCGTCCAAATACTCGTCATAATTTTCATCCTCAGTATTCTCTTTGATTGTTAGGATGATCTCTGTACCAACGGAATCTTTTTCGCATGGCGTAATCGTGTACCCATCAACACCCTTTGATTCCCACTTATAAGCCTCATGGCTGTTTAAAGCCTTGCTAACTACTGTCACAACATCTGCTATCATAAAGGCAGAATAAAATCCAACCCCAAATTGGCCAATAATATCATGACCATCCTTGAGTTCATTTTCAGTTTTGAAAGCTAATGAACCACTTTTGGCAATCGTACCAAGGTTTGTTTCAAGTTCTTCCTTTGTCATTCCTATTCCGGTGTCAAGAATCTTTAATGTTCTGTTTTCTTTGTCTGCGACTATTTTTATGTAGTATTGGTCCTTATCAAAGATTAGAGTATCGTCCGATAAGGTTTTGTAATAAATTTTATCAATCGCATCACTCGCATTTGAAATTAACTCTCTTAAAAAAATCTCTTTATGCGTATAAATCGAGTTAATCATCATTTCCAAAAGTCTTTTCGATTCTGCCTGAAACTGTTTCGTTTCCATTTATCAATTTCTCCTTTCAAATTGAATCTGCCAAAACGTCTGCAAACTATTAGCACTCTCGAACTTCGAGTGCTAACATTATTTTTAATACCATATAATTTTTATTTCGTCAATATCCTTAGAAGGTAAGTAACGTTCAACTATTTATCGTTGGCGAATCCATTTCAGTAGCCCCTATTCAATTTTCAAAAACAAAAACCGCACAAGTGAATAAATCACTGAGCGGTTTTTGTTTTTTATACGATTCTTTTAAGAATACGTATACATTTAGCTTTTTGAAAAGCAATATTCGAAGAATGTGGAGAAAATGGTAGCACGAAGAATCTGAAAGAAGAAAAAGGTTAGAAGGTATAGAGACCTTTAAAGGTTAAACTCCTGAAAATTTTAGGAACCATATTCATTCCGCTGCTAACTAAAAAATTGAACTAGCAAGACAATTACACCAATTACCACTGCAACCCAACCTAAAACCTTTTGCGGACTACCTAAAGTGATTAGTCCAAGAATGATACCGATGGCACCTAACCAGACAGGGGCAACAAAAAAGCCGACTACACCAACAACAATTGCTATCCAACCAAGTATTTTACCTGTCAAATCGCTCATTTGTAACAGCTCCTTTCTAAATATTATAAAGTTGTTAACTTTACATTAACATATTATGCTAGGTTCAATAAGAATACCACTCCTTTAAGTAAGAACGTTTATAGAGTACTTTACTTATTTTTTCAGGCTGTGTTAAACTTGCCTGTTGATTTGCGCTCAAGAAGCGAGCATCCACGGGCGTTCCGGGGAGCCTCCTCGGCGCTTAAGCGCCTGTGGGGTCTCCCCTTGCCCCGTACTCCCGCAGGACGTTGAATTAGCATCCTTGAATCAACACCGCACGAAGGAAATGCGATAGCATTTTCGAGGATCTCGCGCCTTCCGCCCCAATCAACATAGTTTCAAAAATCAACAATGACCTTTAACACAGCCTTTTTTTAAGATAAAAAATAACAACAAATAAGGCTAATACACCTTTTTTGTTGTTATGGATAAGAAATTCCTCATTTTTTTTGTAACATTAACGTGTAAGAGGTAAAGTAACCTCTATTTTCGTTCCATTATTTTCGCTTGAGATATGAATGGTACCGTTATGTTTTTCAATAATTTTCATACTAATCATAAGGCCAAGCCCAGTTCCCTTTTCTTTTGTTGTAAAGAATGGCTGGCCAATCCGTTGTAAATTCTCTTCTGTTATTCCACAACCCTGGTCGATAAAGCGAATCTGCATTTGATTGGATTCGGTTGTATCTACCTCTACAGTAATCTTTCCACCATTATGCATTGCTTCAATGGAATTCTTGAGAATGTTAATAAAAACCTGTTTTAATTGATTTTCATCACATAATAATGTTTGTAAATTGGATAAATAGGTAATTTCTACTTCAATATTGTTCATTATAGCTTGCGTATCAATTAACGCTTTGACTTGATCAAAGATTTGCTTGATATTCTTTTTTTCAAATTTAAGTGCATGGGGCTTTGATAAAATTAATAATTCACCAAGAATTAGTTCAATTCTGTTCATTTCAGAATTTATAATATCAAAATACGTTTTTTGGGTGTCCTGCTCAGCTTCTATTAGTTGTAGAAAACCTTTAATTGCTGTCAGTGGATTTCTTATTTCATGGGCAATCCCAGCCGCAAGTTGACCAGCAACAGATAGCTTTTCAGATTGTAGAAGCAATGCCTCTGTCCTTTTCTTTTCAGTAACATCCCTTATTACACTAATAATTTCAGACACGACATTTTGATCATTTAAGATTGGCTTACAAAGCGCTTCCACCCAAATGTAATGGCCATTACAATGTTTCAAACGGAAAGTAATTCGCCCATTACCATGACCTGAACTAACAATCTCTTTATTATTTTCATAGTCATTGAGGTCATCAAGATGGATTAATTCCTTAACCGATTTCCCAATTAACTCGTCCGGAGTAAACCCAATTATCTCCTTTGAGTAAGAAGAAACGTAAAGAAATTCCCCATTAGGAGTAGACTTGGTAATTAAATCCAAGGAATTTTCCATAAGAAGCTGATAAAGCGCTTCATTTTCTCTTAACTTTTTTCGTTTTTGTTTTATTTCAGTAATATCTTTTGCAATCCCATAAACCCCAACAATATCATCGTTTATGACAATAGGATAATTAGTAATATTTAAATCCCGAAGCTCACCTATTTTTTGAATGATTTGACAATCAAAATTTTGCAGTTTTCCTTCTAAAGATTTGTAAAAAAGGGAAAGTGCTCTATCAAGATGCTCCAATGTCATTACTTTCATATAAGTCAGTTTTGAAAATTCCATCGAAGGGTAACCAAATAGGATCTCACAAGCTGGATTTAAGGGAATAAAATAACCATCTAAATCCATTGCATAAATTGCGTCTGAATCACATGCAAACAGGGATTTATAATGTTGCAGGCTATCCTTTAAAAGTTTGTCCAACAACATTCGTTTTTTTCTTTTGATAGTATAAGTAGAACTATTCAACTCAATATAAGTTTCTTTCATATGTCCTCAATTCCTTGCTATCAACTTCTCATTCTCTTATCTATATTAATATTAAATCAAATCTGATAAATTTCCAATAAATTCTTAAAATTGTCGAAAAAACTTATCCAAAATCAATTTCTATATTACAGATTTCAATCAGCGAAATCAATTTCAAAATATAATTAATCGTCAGTTTTATACTTTTCCTTATGTAAAAAAGAAAAAGCGCACTTAGCGCTTGTTAGTTTCCTTTATGGTATGTGCTTAAGTCTGTATTATCTTTTCCATATTGATGACCCTTTTCCGAACTCTCTCTCATTTTCTTATCCTTCCATTGATCGTAAGTCATTCCATAAGAACCCTCATCATTTAAGTATTTAATATAATCAAAGCCTAACGGATGTATCACATAATCCACCTCCCATGTTTATTATATATGTATGCGCTTTCAATGTTTTTACCAATAAAAAAACGCCCCATTTGAATGAGAAAGTTCCCAAGATTTCAATAATAATTAAGATTGGTTTTTTACATTTTCGAGCGAAAAAAATGAATTTTTCTTGATTTTTTTCAAATTTATGTTAATCTAATTATAATTTTTATAATATTCGTTATTTTCTGAATTGTTATCTTGAATTTTTTATTGGAGTTGATTAAATGTATAATTCTGAAAGCGATGTCGTTAAAACAAATTTTTGTCAAAGCTGTGGAAGGATGACCCATTCCTACGAGGAGACAGATTTTAGCAAAAAGACAGGAATTGCCTATGTCATTTTAGGCTGGTTTTTCTTTGCCGTCTCACTCCTTTTTATTCCAATCCTATTTGGGGCAGTAGCATTTTGCATGGGATTTTTAACTTATAGTGCGAGGAGCAAAACCCACGGTGTAATCTTAATGTTTTTTGCTGCAATGGGGTTGTTGCTTGGTTCAATGTTTAGCTTTATAGTGGCGGGAACGATGTTTATTTAACACAAAAAACCCTAAGGGAAACCAATAATTGGTTCTTGCCCTTAGGGTTTTTACTTTTTGAAAGTTATTCTCCAGATACAGCTTTTCTATTCATTGCACTGTTTAAATAATTGGCCTTCTTAAAAGCCATTCCCATTGCAGCTAAAAGTAAAATACCAGTTACAACAAATACAACTTTTACTGGGAAAGTTCCTCCAATATAGCCGCCAATCATTGGACCTATCATTCCGCCTATTTGGTTGGCGGTTTGGTTTAACCCAAAAGCTCTTCCACGAAAATCATCCGCAGTCGACTTCACAACAAGGCCATTTAAAGCTGGGTAAACTGCACAGAAAAATATTCCATAAATAAAGCGAATAATCGAGAATCCCCAAATATGGTTGAATAAAATTTGAACCAATGTTCCAATCCCGCCGCCCATTAACCCTACGGCTAGAACTTTCTGAAATCCTACCTTGTCTGCCTTCTTCCCCCAGTACGGTGCAAATAATGCACTGGCAATTCCCGGGAGTGAGAAAACAATACCAGCTAAAAATGAAGCTTTATCGGCAGAACCACCCAATTTTACAATATATAACGGAAGAACAGGTTCAATCGTCATGACAGAACAGCTTGTTATCATTGCTAATACAAGGACCAGCATTAAGGAACGATTTGTCCATGCCACTCTAAAATCATTTCTAATAGAGCCACGCTCTTTACTTGGAGTAAAATTTTCCTCTTTCACCCAAATAATAACCAAAATGGTTGCTATGCAAACGATAATTCCTGCACAGGCAAACGCCCATCTATTTCCTACAAGATCAGCAATTCCCCCTCCAAGTAATGGTCCAATGATCCCTCCTGAAGCTGAAGCAGTAGAGATCATGGACAAGGCATATCCAACTTTATCATTTGGAGTGTTTGTTCCAATCAAAGCGATAGATCCAGGGATAAATCCACTTAATAATCCTTGCAGGATCCGTAATACTAAAATCTGATAAGGATTCGTGACAAATGCCATTAGTGTATAAATTATAAAAAGAACAAAACCAGCCCGAATAATCATTGGCTTTCTTCCATATTGATCTGCTACCCTTCCCCAAAATGGTGCAGATATTGCCCCTGCAAAAAAAGCGGCGCTAAATAACAATCCTGACCACATTTCCGTATGTTGGTGGACACCAATTTTTATTAGAAAAAGAGGCAAAAAAGGGATTACCATAGAAAAACTTGCGGATGTAAAAAAAACACCAATCCAAAGCACCAATAAATTTCGTTTCCATACCATCATACTTTTCTCTCTCCAAAGGTATCATCAGCCTTTTAACCAATGATTATATTATTAATTGACATCATAACATAGAGTTAATTTATTTTCATTCTCGAAATATTAGTTATATAAAGTAATTTATCCCCTTTTCCAAAATGACCATAATTCAAACTAGCCCGCAAGCCCCCGCCTTCAGGCGTGGGGATAGGGCATTTTTTATCAAAAGTAGTTGATTAGATTTAGTTATATGGTATAATTTAACTATGAAAAGTTATATGAAGTACAAGTCAAATAACAATGTCGTTTATTCCTGCAAGTATCATATTGTATGGTGTTCAAAGTATCGGAGGAATGTTTTAGTTGAAGGAGTAGATGATAGACTCGAATCTATTCTTTTTGAAGTAGCCAATGGGGTGAAAGCGGAGATTATCGAATTAGAAGTCATGCCCGACCACGTTCAACTTTTAGTCGAGGTAGACCCTCAATTTGGTATCAACAAATTGGTTCGCCATTTAAAAGGGGTTTCTTCCCGTATTCTTCGCAAAGAATTTCCTTGGCTAAAAAGCCGTATTCCTTCTCTTTGGACAAACAGTTATTTTGTTTCCACCGTTGGTGGAACTACTTTGGATGTAGTGAAACAATACATTGAAAATCAGAAAGGAGTTTAAAAGGATATGTCAGAAGAAGAAAAACGAGAATCCACCCCTACTTTTACCGCTACGATTCGCTTAAAAACCCCTCCTAAACAAGTAAAACATCTTCTGATGCTATCCGATTGTGCAAGGCAATTGTATAATGCTTGTTTAGGAGAAGGGATAAAACGACTTCACCGCCTTCAACACACGACCCTCTACCGAGAAACAGTTCAACTCCCTAAAACAAAGAAGTTTAAAGCCCAGCGGTGTTATCAATTTAAATTTTTAAATGAAACCTTTGGATTTAAAGATTCGGCTATACAATCTTTTGGAATTAAAACGAAGAATGATTCAAAGTTTATAGTCGAACATCTTGGTACGCATGTTTGCCAAAAAATAGCGACAAGAGCGTGGGAAGAAAAGCCCCGAGTATGTTTGTCAAAATGTTAAAGCGGAAAATGATGGCTTATGGCGGAACCGTACAGGAATTTTTCACTTACTCTACCAAACTATCTCAAACCTGTTTATGTGGAACAATAAAGAAAAAGCGATTGAAGGACAGATGGCATGACTGTGAATGCGGAATCCAGGCCCAACGAGATTTGTTTAGTGCTTTTTTAGCTAAACACGTTACCAAGTCCCATAAGTTATCGTTAAAAGAAGCCAACAAGGATTGGGATAAAATCAAACCCTTGTTAGAAACTTGCGTCAGTGATTTAAAAGAAATGAAGAAAGAACGGAAATTAATTTCTACGTTTGGAGTCTAAAATAATGAACAACGGTGTAGACACGCTCCGTGGGTCAATAAGCTGTGAGATGGAAGGAAATCCAACCACACGAACGAAGTTCGTCAGAACGGTTTCGACCTAAAAAGTTTCATTTGGCAAAGGTGATGCCAAGCCTCTTTCTTTTCGCATTAGGTTTGGAGAGCCAAAGTTGGTATGAAATAGAACCCCCTGCCTTCAGGCATGGGGAGTGTCAGAGTTATCTCATATAGGAGTAAAATATTGCATATAATCAAGCTATAGTTAAATCAAAAGATGTAATGGAGGAATTATGAGAAGTAAAAAGAAAAGTAAATGGAAAGTTATTGGTTACAGTCTTTTAGGATTGTTTATTGTTATAGTGGCTGCAATTGGATTTGAATACTATCAGCTTCAGCCACACACTCACTTTAAAAACGTACCTGTTGTTGCTGGGAATGCTGATAAGACAAAACAGCAAAGCAACTCAAAACAGCAAAGCAACACGAATGCTCCTGAATTTAATATTTTACTCATGGGATCAGATGCAAGACCAGGTGAAACGATTGGGCATTCCGACACCATGATGTTGATGCATGTTGATTTAGGGAAAAATCAAATAAACGCCGTAAGCATACCGCGTGATACACGTGTTCATTTAGATGGTTATGGGTATACAAAGTTAACAAGTGCCCAGTATATTTTACAGGCAGATAAAGGGCCTAAGGAAGGAATCAAAGAAGCAGTAAAAGTAATTAGTGACTTTACAGGAGTTCCGATTAATTATTATGTAGAAACCAATTTCGAAGGCCTTCAAGGAGCGGTCGATGCACTTGGTGGTATCGAAATGTATGTACCAACGGATGTAACAATCAATAATCAAGTGATTTATCCCGGTACGCACCACTTTGACGGTCAAATGGTATTAGCTCTTGCCCGGGAGCGCCATTCGCTTGCAAATGGGGATTATGGAAGGCAGCAGGAACAATTAGAGGCTTTAAAGGGGATTGCCAAAGCGGCAATAAGCCCTAGTAACATTACCAAACTACCTTCACTTGTCAATTCCTTATCAAAATATATAATTGATACGAATATGTCAACGTCGGATATGGCAAGTTTAGGTCTTGCATTGAAAGACTTTGATGCTAACAAACAATTACATTACGAACAACTCCCAGGAACTGACAAAAGTATGTACGATGATATTCTCAAAGCCAATAATGATGAAATCATCATTGATCCGGATCAAATGAAAAGTATCATAGATAAAAATTTTCAGAACTAAGAGGCTTCTAGTTTCAATCTATAAAAAGACGTAACATTTAGATATACTTTCATGTCTAAATGTTACGTCTTTTATATTACTCGTTATACACCACTTAGAATCATTCGGGTGCTGGGCTCGAATGTAACTTTGTTTTGTCTTTTGTTCTAAATGTGATATTAAAATTTCAAATTCTGCTTTTGATTAAGGTAATCGTTTAGAAGACCAAACCATATTTCATAACCGGTATCGTTAGGGTGGAGACCATCAAAAAGAGTATCTTTAAGTTCTAAATTTTTTTCTTTCAATTTGCTTTGATACCCATTAAATATATCTACATATTCCCAATTATTAGAAGTAATAAGGGCGCTTGATTGTTTCACATATTCATCATAAGTTATACCGGTTTTATTTTTTCCAATTGTCTTAGTACTTGGATTTGGAGACTGTATGATTATTCTTGTGTTTGGTAATGATTTTTTAATTGTAGTAACACTCTCACTAATATTGTTTAATGTTTTTTTCACGGGAACATTTTGCTCATAGTCACTCAAAAGAGCCGTCTCAAATATAACTAAGTCAGGTTTTTGAGAAATCAGTAAATCAACTTTATTATCTGTAATTAGTTTCTCAGTTGAATACGCAATAAAGCCATCGTTATTAATGGTTAAATTTTGCACATTTCGTTGAAGAAGGTCTTTATTTAAATTACTTTTCAATCTGCCTCCCCAGGAATTTTCAACCTTACTTGCTCCTGTTCCTTCAGTTGCGCTACTTCCTAATAGGGATATGGTAACAGATCCATTTTTTAAATAAACATATTGCAAATAATCGATAACTGACAATGGCTTTCCATCAGGAGTTAACGATTTAATTTTATTTTGTTTTTCCATTTCTTTTTCTTTTTCCAAGTCTTTTTGGTAAGCAATTTTGCTTGCTTTTGCTTTAGTTGAAATTTTATTGTTATAGGATTTATTGCCTATTATTAAAACACTGATAAAACATATCGCCAAACCTGTTACTAAAATCTTACCCTTCAAAATATATACCCTCCTAGAAAATAGCAATATATTAAAATAATACTACTTTTTCAAGAGGATTTCGACATGACTTTTGAATAATTAAGTAAATGGTACCATTAATTACATGATCGTTGTGTTAATTGGGACCATTCCTCTTTAAATAATTAGCTTTCAGGTAATATTTATCCTAAATAATTCGTTTTTACCAATTATGTAGTCATATACCAATCATTCATTATAAATAAACTCAACAATAGCGAATTCATATAATCCCGATATCGATTCAACAGTTCAATAAAAGCCTCATGGATAAGCATTTTAATAAATACAAAAATAGGTACTAAACTAGTCCCAAAAAACTGAATTTACATAGACTGATAATGGTTATAGACAAATATTAAAGGAGGATATTTATGGATAATAGACAATGGGGTAATCCTTATTATGGTGGAGGTATGGGTATGGGATGTCCCCCGCCCCCTCAATACTGTCCACCTCAAGTGTTACCAACTCAATACGATCCACCACTCTTTTCACCAACGCAGCAATATGTAAAACCAGTTCTTTCCAACGAAGTAGTAACACATATTCACCCGTCACATACCACTACAGTCAACCAACACATGATTCATCATAAACACTATTTTCCGCACACAGAATCCTGTGTAAATGAATGCTGTGAAACACATACGATGTGCGGCATGCCAGTCAACCCTTGTTGTCCACAAATGCCATTTGGTTACTAGCCATTAGCCCCCCATAAGGGAGAAGATTGTTAGCACATTCTAAACAATTTCATATACTATAAAAGTTCCTTGATACATCTTCTCCTTAGGTACCCTTTGGGTACCTTTTTAATCTGATTACGGTCACCAAGAGCTCTTTGGTGACCTATTTTCTGTTTTATCTCTGTTTTCGGTCATCAAGAGGGCTCTTTGGTGACCTGTTTTCAGCTTTATCTCTGATTACGGTCACCAAGAACCCTCTTTGGTGACCTGTTTTCAGCTTTATCTCTGATTACGGTCACCAAGAACCCTCTTTGGTGACCTGTTTTCTGTTTTATCTCTGTTTTCGGTCATCAAGAGGGCTCTTTGGTGACCTGTTTTCAGCTTTATCTCTGATTACGGTCACCAAGAGTCCTCTTTGGTGACCTGTTTTCAGCTTTATCTCTGATTACGGTCATCAAGAGGGCTCTTTGGTGACCTGTTTTCTGTTTTTTCTCTGATTACGGTCATCAAGAGGGCTCTTTGATGACCTGTTTTTTGTTTTTTCTCTGATTACGGTCATCAAGAGCTCTCTTTAGTGATTGATTCTGACAATTTTATCTTTCTATTTCTTATCGAAATAACAGGTATATCCATTCTTGCTTATTTTCAGATCTCGACAATTATTTACCACCTTATGAAGGGGGAAAACCTTGAGGGATAAGGGGCTCGATTCGATTTATTCAAACGTTTATTTAAAAGGGAAAGAGCACGAAAAGAGGCGGAGAATGTCTTGGATTGATTTTTATTAGAGAATAGGGGCGAATCCTTGGATTTTTCAAGACATCTTTCAACCATTTTTTCATGCGTTAGGGTCAAATTTTCGTTGCCATAGAGGGAATTCTAGCTGTTTTAAACAAATGTTTGATTGAACAGGAAAACCCCCGAAAGGAGTAGAAAAATAGGCTGCTTTGGCAGATAAAAACCCAATAAGTGGGTTCATGACGAATAGCCCAGATGAATACCGCATCAAATGACAATTCATGCAGCTGTTTTTGGCCAAAAAGGCTGATTTGATAAGGCTGACAGAAGAACTAAACAAACGTCTGATTGAAAAGTTTATGTTTTAGTTTCTTTAAATTTCGAACAATTTTGAATAATGGTAGTAGAACAAACTTTAATATTGTATTATGGGTATATATTCCAATATTAAAAGGTGATGAAATGAGTACAAAGTTTAAAGAGATTATCTCTACAAAAGAAGAATTTGAAGAGTTCCGTTCATTTATTGGAGAACCAAGCCAAAGAGCAGCTAATAAAGTAATTCCTTTTATCGATGAGCATTGCAGAGACTTTATTTCCAAGTCACCGTTTTTGTCCTTGGCAACTTCTAATTCAGAAGGGCAATGTGACGTATCACCAAGAGGAGATGCCCCCGGGTTTGTGACAGTTCTTGATGAACAACATTTGTTTATTCCCGAACGTCCGGGAAATCGAAGAATGGACTCTGTCCAAAACATTATTACCAACCCTAATATCGGTCTCCTCTTTTTCATACCTGGATTAGGAGAAACTTTGAGAATAAATGGAAAAGCTTATATTTGCCGTGATCCAGAGCTTCTTGAAAAGAGCATTGTAAATGGTCGAGCCCCTTTATTTGGTATAGGAGTAGAGGTAAAGGAGTGTTATGTACACTGTGCTAAAGCCTTTATACGCTCAGAATTGTGGAACCCTGATTCATGGTTAGCTAAAGAGGCTCTTCCTTCTGCTCCTCAAATGTTGGTTGCTCACACTAAAATACCTAATGTTACTGCTGATCAAGTAGCAAAGGAATTACAAGAAGGCTATACAAATCGGCTTTATTGAAAAATGTAGCGATTATTCAAAAAGAATGGTCGCTATTTTTTTCAAGTAGCATAGCGGGGGTAATGATAAGCCGTGTGATGACCCAAGTGTCCAACTTAGCACTTCAAGAAAAGTTCAAAAAATGAGTGAAAAAACCAGTTGCCGTGCTTGGCTGCGTCTCTATTTGAACTAAGGAAAATTTTAAGGAGGAACCGCCTAACTTGAAAGTAGAGGATTGTATAAATCAATGGATCGAAGCCAATGAACGAAATGGTTATTTGAATGGCTCCATATTAATTGCTGCAAATGGGAAGATTCTTTTAAACAAAGGTTTTGGGATGGCAAATTGGGAGCATGCGGTACGTAATAAACCTGAGACTAAATTCCGTATCGCCTCACTTACAAAGGCTTTCACTGCGTTTGGAATATTTCAATTACATGAGAAGGGGAAATTGAATATCAACGATTGCGTTGGTAAGTACCTTCCTCAATATCCAAATGGTGAAAAAATAACGATTTATCACTGCTTAACGAACACCTCTGGAATTCCTAATTACACAAGTTTTCCTGATTTTTGGGATCGTACGATGAGGCTTCCTTCCACTTTAAATCAGCTAATCGCCTCATTTAAAGAGATCAACTTAAACTTTGAGCCCGGAACAAGATTTGAATACTCAAACTCTGGGTACGCGTTGCTTACGGCTATTATCGAAACTGTTTCAGGCATGTCTTATGCTGAGTACATACGAGAACAAATATGCCATCCGTTGGGAATGTATCATACCGGCTGTGATGATGGAATGACGGTGGTTCCTAACTTAGCCTCAGGTTATTCGTTTTGGGAAGCCCCTATTCACGCAGCGCACGCAGACTTATCATTTCCATTAGGTGCCTATGGCCTTTATTCCACAACCGAGGATTTATTACTATGGGATCAGGCATTACAATCATCCAAGCTGCTAAATAAAGAACTAGTGGAGAAAATGTTTACGCCAACTCTCGGTTCATACGCTTGTGGTTGGATGGTTTCAGAAATGCTAGGCAGAAAATGCGTCCATCATTTTGGAGATATCAGCGGTTTTTCCTGTGATTTTCTCAGATTTGTAGATGATCAAGTGACCATTATCTTCCTTAGCAACATGAATGTTACACCTGTAACTCATATGACTAGAGAAATCGCTACACTCATTTTTGAAAAAAATGAATCATTACCACTTCCTGCTGTTCCGATCCACTTTACCAACGGAGAACGTTTTGCTGGGAAGTATGTCATAGAAAATGAGCAAAACAAAGTTCTAGACATCTCTGTAAAGAATGGCGACCTCTATGTAACAGTTTCCAAGATGTACGGTGCACTCTATAAATTTAAGCTCGTCCCCGTTCGCCACGAGCCAGCAAAGACTACTTTTATAACTGAAATGGTGAACGAACAACTCATCTTCCATTATTCACTGTCAGGTGATCTAGAATATGTGGAGTACATAGATTGTTCTGGGGAAAAATACAGGGGCTTTAAGGGGTAAAAAAGAGCAAGATTTTGAGAGTGTTAATTGGACGAACAAAATTTTTACAAAAAACCGTATACAAAAGTTGTTAATAAAAATACTGGAGTTGTTTTTTTATGAAAGATATTAAATTGGTCCGGTCTCGTTCGGATCAAATGCTGTCAGGTGTATTAGGAGGTCTAGCCCCTTTACTCAAAATTGATGTTACTATTCTTCGTTTAGTTTTTGCTTTAATAACATTTTTCACAGGAATAATGCCAGGCACTATTGTATACATCATATGTGCATGTATTATTCCAATTGAACCAAAAGCAAAAGATCCTGGAAAATGGTAATGAAAAGGTCAGAGTAGAAAAAGGTTAGGATGTTTACATTAAACCTTATTGCAGTAGGACTGAATGGGGCTGAAATAAATGTGTGATAAATTGTTCAATGAACCACCTACATTAGAAGGGGTAAGGAGGAGAAAGGAATAGCTACTATTCGTAAAGAAATCGTAATTGAAGCTAATGCTGAACAAGTATGGGACGCAGTGAGTGATATCGGTGCTGTACATCAACGGTTTGTGCCAGGGTATACTTTGGATACCCAGTTAGAAGGTAATGATAGAATTCTATATTTCCCACATGGAGGAGTAGTACGTGAACGGATTGTTTCGATTGATGACGAAACATATCGGTTCGCTTATGCAGTTATTGAAGGAAGTAATCCCTCCTTAATTCATCATCATGCTTCTTTTCAAGTTTTTGCAAAGGATGAGAACGAAAGTATACTCGTCTGGATCACTGATTTTCTACCAAAGCATACAGAGCCTGAAATGAAAATCCGCATTGATCGAGCAGCTCAAGTAATAAAGCAGACTATTGAGAATGAAGTAAAATAGTAAACTTTTAAAAAAAATAATATCGAGCCATATTAAAGAAGGTCTTTCATCAGTTTACTGAACTCGTGGGAGGCCTTTTTTTCCATATTGGCGGTCATATGAGCGTAAATATTTATGGTTGTGTTAATGTCTGTAGGTCCTAAACGCTGCTGAGGCTCCTTTACTCCTACACCAGCTTCAACCAAAAATAGAATTCCTCAAGAAAGGGGCAATCTGCTCTTTCTTTGTCTCGTATCGCTGGGCGATATAGATTGCAAATAAATCTAAAAACCTTCATAATTTAATAGAAAAGGAGGCCCGATATGCGAAGCGATATACAAACGAATGAACGAGCTTTTTCTTCTAAGGAAGTGGCAGAAGAAGTGGGGATTGCAACACCCACTGTTCGAAAGTATGGCCAAATCTTGGAGCGGAATGGATATGAGTTTTTAAAAGATGGCGATCGGCGTATTTTTGTTCAATCAGACATCGGAGCGCTTATAGCGTTACGCGATACGGACAAGCCACTAGACGATACAGCTAAAGGCCTTGTGAATCAACAACAGGAAAGATTAGAAGAATCCAATAAAACAGAGATTGCGATACCCGATACATATGAAAATTTACCCCAAGACCCCAATCAATTAAAAGAGATTTTAATGTTTTTAGTCAATGAACTCGCAGCAACGCGTGAAATGAATGTCCAACTGACAAATGATATGTCTGATCTTAAAATAACGGTTTCTCGGCTCAAGCAAGATCATCATGTTATAAGTTCTAGTATTGGAAATTCAACTCAAAAAACACATGCTAAAATTGAAAAATTAACAGAACAACAAAATACCAATTACGAAACATTGCTGCAACTAGAAAAACAAAAAAGTGAACTCTTACAAAAGGAAATACAAAATATGCGGGACGAACAGAAAAAAGAATGGAGTTCACAAAATGATTTTAATAAACGATTAGAAGAAGCGATACAAAAGCCTAAAGAAAAACGGGGAGGGCTTTTCTCTATATTCCGAAAATAAAGTGGTTGAGATCCTCAATTCAAAACAAGAGTCATCCTTTACAGAGTTCCACAAGAAAGGGGCGTATCAACCCTTTTTTTGATTCGTATCGGTTGGCGATATAACTTGCAAATAAATCCCCAGAACCATCATCTTTATGAAAGGGGATTCCGATAAGCGATATGATATACATCGGAATGAATGAGCATTCTCTTACAAGGAAGTGGAAAAAGGAGGAGGGGCTCAACACGCGCTGTCAGAGAGTACGGACAAAACTTAGGGTGAAATGGTATTTGTGTTTTAAAAGATGAAGATTGGCTTATCATTGTTCAATCAGATATCGAAGCGCTTATAGCGTTACGCGATACGGACAAGCCACTAGACGATTCACTAAAAACCTTGTGTATCTACAAAAAAGAAAGATTAGAAGTACCAATGAAACATAGATTGCGATACCCGATACACATGAAAATATACCCCTCGACCCTATTCCCTCTTTACGATATTTAAGTAGTAAATTAGAGTTAATGATTATTTAAACCTTAAGAAACCAAATAAAAAGGAGAAATTCCTTTGTTCTGAATATTAGGATTCACTATTTTTCAAATTTCAACAAATTCCCGGGAAATATCTACAAATTATGCGTAGATATCGACAAAAATTAGAAGCATTTAAATAACTATAAACTCAGATTCATTTTTTGTGAAATTGCAAATGGTGTCAGGTGATTATATAGGTAACTATAAAAAAAGAAACAAATAGTCCTTCTCTATTATATTCCATTAAAGGGCGCTTTTTTTAGAAAGAAGCGTCTTTTTGAGATGCCCCTACACATTAAGGAATTAGATTTGTTAAGGTAAAAAAAGATTGTAAAGATTTTCACTTAAACGAACGGGGAGCTTTGCTTTAAGATTGGGCTGCTATAAAAGGCATCTTGTCTTATTGTACTGAAAGAAGGAAGAAAAAGTTTTATAAAAGTTAAAATACTCGTAACGGGTAGTATTCATCGAGTTATTACAGGAAGACATCACATAAAGTAGTAAACAAAACTTAAGGAGGTATTGTAGTGAACCAACAAAGGATCATAATTACTCAGTATAATCCCATGTACGCTGAACAAACAGTGGATATGTGGCGAGATAGTAAGGAGCATGCTATTGGTCAGAAAGAAATTCACAGTTTTGAAAATCACGTTTATTTTTTAAATCATATATTGCCTGAACAGTTTCAAATAGATTTAGCGTTAATTGATGAAAAAGTAGTTGGAATGATTGCCTATAATGAAAGGGAAATTAGCCAACTTTATATTCATATAGATTATCAAAGAATCGGTATAGGTCAAAAATTACTAGATAAAGTAAAAGCACAATCAAGTGGGAGATTAACATTATACACATTTGAAGTAAATGAAAATGCACAACGATTTTATGAGAAGCATGGATTTAAAATCATTGGTAGAGGACATGAAAATGAAGAAAATTTACCTGATATTCAATATGAATGGATATACAAAAAAACTGTAAATAATTAGGAGTTAAAACTCTTCACTTTTCTATTAAAAGAAATCCGGCTTCGACAATTATTTTCTTCTTTTGAAGGGAAAAAAACTTTATTGATAAGTAGTATGGCTCGATTTAATCAAACGTTTGATTAAAAGGGAAAAAGCCAGAAATGAGTTGAAAATATCTTGGATTCATTTTTATTAGAGAATAGTGGCGAATCCGTATGATTTTCCAGACAACTTTCAGCCATTTCTTCATGCTGTCGAGTCAGACTTTCGTTACCATAAAGGGAATTCTACCTGTTTTAATCAAACGTTTAATTAATCATGAAAACCCATGAAATGAGTAGAAAGATAGTTTATTTTGGCAAATAAAAACCCTTCCAAGAAAAATAAACCCATTATCATATTTAGCATAATCGTTAATGGTATTTTGTTTCTAACATTGTTGGCTATTATTTATCTATCGCTAATAGCAATAGGTATTTCAGGATAGGAGCTTGGAAATGTTCGCTAAGCAAATACACCACCAAAAAAAGCCAATTTCCTTTAAGGAATCGACTTTTAATTTGTCTATTTTAAGTTAAAGCTCCCGTTTATGTACTTTGTTTCTCAAACTCCATTTTTATTTAGCCAATAAAATGTCTAACAATGGTTTTAATCACTTTTACCAGCAACGAGATGTATCTCGGTAACGACGGTGTGCTGTTAGGCAATCCTTCCGGTTTAGTCCATGATTGAGCCACAGGTCAGGTTCGCAATGGTTCCGGTCATCGCGCTGGCCCGATCAGAGGCCATGAAGACCGCTGCATTGGCAACCTCGACTAGTGTTGGGAGACGTCCTAGCACGGTTCCATTTTCCATGTAAGTCCTCACTTCGTCAGCATCCGTATTCCACGTCTCCGGAATGGCATCGGATCGCAAACATGCGACGCGGATTCCCTGCGGACCAAGCTCACCCGCCAAGCTACGAGAGAGTGCTTCGATAGCGGCGCATGCTGTTCCGAAGCCTCCAGTCAAATGGTATTTGTGGTCACGACCGGACAGTCCTGCCGAGGATGAAGAGAGAGTTAGGATGACGCCAGATTTCTGTAGTATCATATGCCGAGCCGCTGCAGTTGCAGTAAGGAAGTTCGTTTTAACGCCCGTCAGGATTGGAAGAGTAAAGTCTTCGCATGGCATCTGAATAAGCGGGGTTCCCAGGATGCCTTGAATCCAGATCGCGTTGAAAGAGATATCTATACTGCCTGCCTTCTGTACAATCGTATCGAGATGCTGCTCGATAACTTGTGAATCGAGGGCATCGACTTGAGCCACCTCAGCTGCTCCTCCTTCGTTAATAATTTCCCTAGCCACCTTATTAAGAGTATCCAGAGTTCGACCAGCGAGAAATACCTTAGCCCCGTCCCGAGCGAAAGCACGGGCAACGGCTCCTCCGATTGAGCCAGCAGCACCGTAAATGACTGCATTCTTGTTTTTCAATAACATTTGTATCCCTCCTTTATGTCAATATTTTATAAAATTCAAATAATTAATGCAATATTTTAAATATTTCATAAAAATATATTAATGGTCATAATTGTGTTCTATATTTTTGTAAGAATAATTATTACAAACTTCTATAAGTGTGGTTTAAAGTTAAAGATTTACACAAAATGGTATTTGTGCTTTTTAAGATAAATTGACATATCATTTAAGAAATGTTAAATTCTGGTTAGTAATTCAGTAATTTACTAAATTACTGAATAGGGGGCTAAATAATGAAAATACCGACTATTTTAAAACATAAACCCGTTATTGTATCTGAGAATTATGAAAATGTAGATGGCAGAAATGCTTATCATACCGATGCAAAAGGACTTTCATTAGGATTGGCACAATGGAATGATCGGGGAAAAGTAGATATTTCCGCTAAAGTATGGAGACACACAGGGGAAAAATGGTCAAGACAGTCTGAAGAATTACCATTTCACCGTGTCATTGACCTTGCCATTCTAATTTGTAGAGCAAAACTTCATTTTCAAGATGCTTACCGTTATGAAAAGCTGTATGATTCCGAAAACCCTATTATAGATAGAGTAGGGCTGCAAGGAGATGCTATGACGGTGGCTGTATGTACGGAAAATGAAAAAATTAACGAGGATATTAAATTATTCAGCCAAGCTCTAAGTGATGATGATGAGCTTATTGGTGAACGATTGCGTGTTCTATCAAGAACCTTAAAAGAGATGGGATATTAAGCAATAGACCCCAAAGGGAGAGAGAACGGTGGATAAGAGCAGGCGTAAGGAATTAAAAGAGGAATTTAAGCAAAATAAGACCTATATGGGCATATATCAAATTAAAAACAAGGTTAACGGAAAAATTTATGTTGATAGCAGTCCTAACTTAAAAAACAAGTGGCTAACACTGAAAATGCAACTTGAAACGGGGAGATTCGCAAATTCCCAGTTGCAAAAAGATTGGAGTCAATTAGGGGAAGATGCATTCGTCTACGAGGTACTAGAGAAGAAGGAAGTTGAGGAAGATATAGACAAACGCTGGCATCTTAAGCAAATGGCAAAGCAGTGGATAGAGAAATTGCAACCTTATGGAGACAGAGGATATAATAAGCCGGCAAATTAAAGCACTTCAGTGCTTTTTATTTATTTTTTTGTGAATGATTTTACTTAAACGATCGGGTGTTTATCTCCAATAAGACAACATAAATGATCTCCCATAATCGTGAGCTTTTCTTAAATATCATTGCAGCATGATAAGAGGAAACACTGGTTCTTCACGTATACTCCGTTCTCCCATAAACTGAGAGTGGGGTGTTGAATGTGTTACTACGGAATCAAATGGACCCAGCCGCATATCATCAAAAATATTTTCGTCCATCTAGTTTACCAGCTTTAAATTTGAGATTTACAACTTGGGATTTTTTCCAACCATATTATGAAAAAACTCACGACCACATTCATGTACCTGCGGAATTGACTAAAACCCCTGAAGATACCCTTCTTAATTATTTTAGCATTTTGCGCGAAGCTGAAAACATGGGAGGGAGAAGCTGCGGAACGGTTGGTCATGCTCGAATTCCATTTCCACTTGCCTACAATTTTTTATCAGAGGAGTATAAAGAAAAATTAAGCTATGCAGCCTATTTTAATTCGTTTGCTGGGATTGGGCATACGAGTTTGATCAAGCTATGTCGTGTGCCGGATGGAAAACGGGGAATACGTTTTTTCTATGAAATTGAAACAATTGAAGGGTTTAAGGGCAAGAGAGCTGAGTATTTTGGCTATTCTTACGGATTTATTCAGCTTGTTCACGAACAAGAAGGTTACCGAATTACAGATTTGCAGCAGTTTCCTGAGGATTTCCTATGCGCACCGTACCATCTGTGGCAACATGATGGGGAAGCAGTTGTCGATGTGAAATATGGATATTGGTGCAAGTTGATTCAGAAAAGATACCCAACGATAAAAAATGGTTATGTTAAAAATATTTATTTTCACGGTAACGATGGTTCTGATTATTATTTTATATTCTTTACATTAACAAATGGAACTGATGTAGAAATCGCTCAATTTCGCAAAGTAGGCGATGAAAAGTGGAAACAAGTGAAAATGAAGCCAGAAGAAGAGTGTTTAACTGAAAAAGAGGTTCGATAAAGTATATACTTTTTTTGTTTCACTAAAGGGGTACAAGAGTTAAAGGTCCAGCTGCCATTTTTGATTATTGAATAAAATAATTTAGAGAGAATCCTTACAGGCACGGGGGTTCTCTTTTTTACTGTATTCAGCAGTTATATCGTCTTCATATACCTGTAATTGATTTTGAAAATTGGAATTGTTCGGGCGCAAAAGTAAAAATAATGCATAAATAAATATAGTGATTATTGTTTGGGTTGGAAGTGAAATAATGAAGACTCCATGGATTAACTATAGAAAGATGCATGAAATATGTGCTAATCAGATGATTGTTTTTAAATCTCCACCAGTTCAAAATATATCTATAGCTCTGAATTTCATAAGTATAAATGGAGTAGGTACAGAAACAGATAAGAATATTAGTGAATTAGATACTACGCCAATCTTTGATAATGTAAATGCAACAAACAATCCACAAGAAGATATTGATGTAAACAACGTGCCTGAACAACACGAAAAAAGTCATACTGACAGTATACTTGATCTCTTTAAATCATCTGATGGTATAGATTCTAACCATGTTTCCAAGGTAGATGATGAAACTGATAATGGTTTAAACCTATCTGATTCCACTGATTATAAGCATAATTTTAAAACAAAATCTGCTGATGAAACAAATAATACTGCTCAGAAAGATTTTTTTGGTCTTCATCATCCTTCAGAATCTGACTTTATGCATCAAATGAAGAATCTTCATGAAAAAGAAGAGGTGGATGAACCCCATCCAGCTGAAGAAACGAAGGATACAGCACAAACAGATTTTACTTTTGACCATCATCATCCTTCAGAATCTGACTTTATGCATCAAATGAAGAATCTTCATGAAAAAGAAGAGGTGGATGAACCCCATCCAGCTGAAGAAACGAAGAATACAGTACAAACAGATTTTACTTTTGACCATCATCATCCTTCAGAATCTGACTTTATGAATGAAAAGAAGGATTATCATGAAAAAGAAGAGGTGGATGAACCCCATCTTGCTGATGAACCGAAAGATACAGTACAAACAGATTTTTTTGGACATCAGTATCCTTCTGAACCAGACTATATGAATGAAAAGAAGGCTTTTCATGATAAAGAAGAGGTGTTTGAAACCCGTCCTGCTGATAAAAAGAATAAAACATCTCAAATAGATTCTGCAGTTAACCTTCAGCATCCATCTGAATCTGACCTTATGAATGAAAAGAAGGATCATCATGATAAAGAAGAGGTGTTTGAAGCCCGTCCTGCTGATGAAACGAATGATACAGCTCAAATAGAATCTGCAGTTGACCATCATCATCCATCTGAATCTGACTTTATGAATGAAAAGAAGGATTTCCATGAAAAAGAAGAGGTGTTTGAAGCCCGTCCTGCTGATAAAAAGAATAAAACATCTCAAATAGATTCTGCAGTTAACCTTCAGCATCCTTCTGAATCTGACCTTATGAATGAAAAGAAGGATCATCATGATAAAGAAGAGGTGTTTGAAGCCCGTCCTGCTGATGAAACGAATGATACAGCTCAAATAGAATCTACAGTTGACCATCAGCATCCATCTGAATCTGCAGTTGACCATCATCATCCTTCTAAACCAGACTATATGAATGAAAAGAAGGATTATCATGATAAAGAAGAGGTGGCTGAAACCCGTCCTGCTGATAAAAAGAATAAAACATCTCAAATAGAATCTGCAGTTGACCATCAGCATCCATCTGAATCTGACTTTATAAATGAAAAGAAGGATCATCATGATAAAGAAGAGGTAGTTGAAGCCCGTCTTGCTGATAAAAAGAATAAAACATCTCAAATAGAATCTGCAGTTGACCATCAGCATCCATCTGAATCTGACCTTATGAATGAAAAGAAGGATTATCATGATAAAGAAGAGGTGTTTGAAGCCCGTCCTGCTGAAGAAACGAATGATACAGCTCATATAGAATCTGCAGTTGACCTTCATCATCCATCTGAATCTGACTTTATGAATGAAAAGAAGGCTTTTCATGATAAAGAAGAGGTGTTTGAAGCCCGTCCTGCTGAAGAAACGAATGATACACTTCAAATAGATTCTGCAGTTGACCTTCAGCATCCATCTGAATCTGACTTTATGAATGAAAAGAAGGATCATCATAATAAAGAAGAGGTAGTTGAAACCCGTCCTGCTGAAGAAACGAATGATACACTTCAAATAGATTCTGCAGTTGACCATCATCAGCCTTCAGAATCTGACTTTATGAATGAAAAGAAGGCTTTTCATGATAAAGAAGAGGTGTTTGAAGCCCGTCCTGCTGAAGAAACGAATGATACAGCTCATATAGAATCTGTAGTTGACCTTCATCATCCATCTGAATCTGACTTTATGAATGAAAAGAAGGATTTTCATGATAAAGAAAAGGTGTTTGAACCCCGTCCTGCTGATGAAACGAATAATACAGCTCAAATAGAATCTGCAGTTGACCTTCATCATCCATTTGGATCGGACTTTATGAATGAAAAGAAGGATCATCATGATAAAGAAGAGGTAGTTGAACCCCGTCCTGCTGATGAAACGAATGATACACCTCAAACAGATTCTGCAGTTGACCATCAGCAACCTTCAGAATCTGACCTTATGAATGAAATGAAGGATCATCAAGATAAAGAAGAGGTGTTTGAACCCCAGCCCGCTGAGGAAACGAATGATACACCTCAAATAGATTCTGCAGTTGACCATCATCAACCTTCAGAATCTAACTTTATGCATCAAATGAAGGATCTTCATGAAAAAGAAGAGGTGGATGAACCCCAACCAGCTAAAGAAACGAAGGATAAAGCACAACCAGATTTTGCTTTTGACTATCAGCAACCTTCTGAAACTGACTTATTGAATGAAAAGAAGGATCTTCTTGATAATGAAGAGATGGATGAAACCGACCCTACTGGTTATACGAGTGGATTTAAAAATGGTCAAGGAAAAGTATATTTTATGACTAAAAAAAGTCCATTCTCCATTCATGTAGAAATTGATGATTTTCTACATGCTCCTATCTGTGGCGATGTAGTTCAAAATAAATTTGAATTTCTTGACTTAAACAATAAACAAACCCCTGAATTTGATACAAAACTAATTAATACTACAGCTTATTATCCTGAACAGCCTGATTGTCGTTTGGTTTGCTCTAAAATTCATGAATTTGTATTTTTAACTTATGATCAAAATGAAGGTAAGAATAACAAAGGTAATCATTATAAATCAGTTGGCGTTCCTATGCATGGCTCACTATTTACGGAAGCAGAAGAATCAAATAATAATTCTTATATGCATATTAGGGTTCCAGTTGTATTAGGGGAGTACAAAATAGAGATATGTTTGGAAGAAAATGTTACGTTTAAAGAAGAAGTTAAGGGGATTAAAGGAGTTTCTAAAGAGGTAGTAATAAGCAATTTTAGATTAGTACCTACTGTATTATCACAATCATTAAATAATGGGACGCGTACAATATTAAAAGGAATTTTATTTATTGAAGGATATATTGATCAGAAAATTGAGTATACTGCATTTCCCAATAAAATTACGGAGTCCTTAACTCCTTTAAACCAATTAAATCAGAAAATGTCAGTGGAATTAATGATTCATATCCTACAAGTCCAACAAGTCCGAGTCAAAAGATAACTTATTTATGATTTACGCTCAAAATACCTCGTTTTTGTAAAAATGTGTTAATGGCTATTATACTTGTCCAATTCTTTTACAAGACTACTGAATATTATACTAATGTAAAAAGCGCTTTTTACAAAAAATATAATGAAATGAGGTAATTTTTTTGAGTAATGATAATATGCAAGCAAATCAAGCCATGGACCCCCCTGGTCCTTGTTCAGTAGATACAACACCATTAACACCTTTTACGAGTGCAAATACCGCAACAGTAGCTGGACCAATTGTTAATAGGATTAAAGTTCCTGTTGTTCTAGCAGAGCCAACAATCCAAATTCCGCTTGAGACAACGATTACCCTTACGCCTGCAGCAACTGAAATTAAAAGAGTCAAAAAAAATGTATTTCTGGATCAGGTGAAAATTGTTCCGGTTGCACCATTTACACGTATTGACGGTACTGACTTTTTTAGCTTTTCAAGAGCTAAATTATTTATAGCAGGGCATATTCGAAAAGATATTGAATTTACTACGGCTGGGACTACGGTTGGGGCATGTACTGTAACGCTTCAAGATAGAGTTGTCGATATTCCATTCACTGGATTTACAGAACTTAGTGTAGCGGCTGGAACGCTTATTAATTTACCAATCCTCGGTATCAATGAAACTTCCGAGTCTAGTTTCCTTAGTGATGCAAACAACTTAAATGCTCGCTTGGATAAATTTTTCTTCAACAATCTTGTCAAATTCAATGAACAGCCATTTGGTGAGTTAGTAGCCGCAAACTTCTTTGAACTTGATTTTGCGACACCGGAACCAGCACCTGAGGCAGCTTTTAGCACGTTGACTGAAAAACTCGTCCTAGAACTTACTGTAAAAGTATTACAAACTCAGCAACTTGCAGTTACTTTAACTACAGTCGTTCCTAATCTTCCTGGACTTACTCCTCCAATGTAATGCATATGTAAGAAAAAAGGATCTGTTTCTTTGAAACAGATCCTTTTTGTTCTTCTGTTCAAATGCCTATTTTCCCAAATATGTGTGAATGTCCTATTATAAATACCCATTCTTTAAGACAAACGCGGAATACATTAACAATGTAAATAGGAGTGTATTTCTAAATATTATAAAGAAATGAGGTTATCTTTATGGGGAGTAATCAATCAGAACATCATGATCATTCAGAGCATGATCATGAGCCAGAACACCCTCCGGTCCCCGGAGGTCCATGTCCAGTAGAACCAAAAGAATTAGTGCCATTAACGAATTCAGGTACCAATCTATTTGTTGGGCCGGCTGTTACGACAACGATTAAAGTTCCTGTTGTAACAGCAGAGCCAACGCTGCAAATCGTGGTAGAGTCAACTATTAAACTTCATCCTGCAGCAACAGAAATTAAAAGAGTGAAAAAAAATGTATTTCTCAATCAAGTGAAACTTGTTCCGGTTGCATTTACACGGATTGACAACACAGACTTTTTTAACGTGACAAGAGGTAAATTATTTGTATCAGGGCATATTCGAAAAAATATTGAATTTGCTTCGCATGAATGTAAAGGAACTCTTCAAGATCGAATTGTCGATACTCCATTTACTGGTTTTACAGACATTACAGCTTTCACTAATCCTCCAATCATAGGGATTGCTGAAACTGCTGAGGCTAATTTCCTTAATGAGAAAACCAATTTAGATGCTCGTTTGGATAAATTTTTCTTTCAAAATCTGGTCAAATACAATGAACAGCCATTCGGTGAGTTAGTAGCCGCAAACTTCTTTGAACTTGATTTTTCACCAACTATGGTATCTCCTGAGGGAACTTTTAGTACATTGCGTGAAAAAATAGTTCTAGACCTTACTCTAAAAGTGTTACAAGTTCAGCAAATTCGATTTACAGCAAGTCCAGTAGTTCCTGTGCTTACTGGTCTTACTCCTCCAGTAACTCCTTGAGTCTTTTAGCTACCCTTTCTTTTCTATGGGAAACGTTATTCTTAAGGGAGGTAGAATGACCATACTGCAGCATTTCAATATATATAAGAATTTATGTAGTTTTTTACACTATGTATGATGTTGAAAAAAGAGGTTCATGGATGGGGGAAGACGATTTGGAAAAACAAAGCATGTTGATTATTAAATATAGTGGAGCATGATTTTTCATGCTCCTTTACTTAGTTTCCGATTTAATGTTTATTTGATTCAGCTAAATATTTCGCATACAGAATCGTATTTTTAGCTACATCTAATTCAACATTAAATATATTAGGTGGACCGGGTCTCCAATTTACTTCAAAAAGCCATAGTTTTTGGTTTGGATCTATTCCGACGTCAATTCCTAATTCATCCAATTCAATGTCATATAAAGAATCAAAATGATTTGAAAAACTTATCGCAAACTGTTCAAGATACCTTTGAATATCGTACCAGGAGTCACCAAATTCTGTTTTTAAAAAAATTTCCAGGTAAGTACTATAACCACCACTACCCATATTAGATGTTATGGTCCCCAGACGCCCTATCCTTGGATAAATTGAAGTAATAACCCATTTTCCTTCTCCATTTTTTTGTACATGCAATCGGAAATCAAAAACTTGACCAGATTTTGTTTGACTTGAAATAAACTGTTGTACTACATAATCTTGTTCTAGTATTTTATGGGATATCAAGTTTAACAATTCTTTTTCATAAATAGAGGATACTAATCCCGCATCATTAATTTTGTAATGATCTACTCCATCTTTTTCAATAAAAATAACGCTCTCACCTTGATGTCCAGTTATCGGTTTGATAATAACTTTTTTATAACGTTTGATCATGTCATAAAAAATCTGAACGTTAGTTAATTTATAAAAAGGAATAAGGTATGGTTTAAATTCTTTTGCCCGTTTAATTCTGTTATATACACTTATTTTGTCCCCAATTGAATGACTTGTAAACGGAATCCTATCAAACAAATAATCAACGATTTGCTCAGCTTGATCACCTACAGGATAACTTGCATTATAAATGACATCAGGGAAAGGGAATTCCTTGTCAATCCACTGGCCATTTTCATAGGCTTTCCCTAAAATTTTTTGCTGTTTTATATTTACCTTCCCTGGGGTAAAGTAAAAAAAGTTTACACCTTCTAATTTGGCTACAGCGGCATAAGCATAGGCTTTTTTTACATTACTTGGATCTGTACGATGATGAAGCATGCCAATTAGCGTCATGATACTTCTTTCCACCTCTCCAAATTCTGTTTAATGTTTATTTGTATCAGCTAAATATTTAGCATATAGAATCGTATTTTTAGCTACATCTAATTCAAGATGATATATAACAGGTGAACCTGGTCTCCAATTGACCTCAAAAAGCCATAGTTTTTCATTTGCATCAATTCCGACGTCAATTCCTAATTCATCTAATTCAATATCATATAAAGAATCAAAATGGTTTGAAAACCTTATCGCAAACTTTTCAAGATCCCTTCGAATATCATACCAGGAGTCACCAAACTCTATTTTTAAAAAAGTATCCAAGTAAGTACTATAACTACCCATATTAGATGTTATGACCCCTAATTGCCCTATCCTTGGATAAATAGAAGTAATAACCCATTTTCCTTCTCCATTTTTTTGTACATGCAATCGGAAATTAAAAACATGACCAGTTTTTGTTTTACTTGAAATAAACTTTTGAACTAGGTAATCTTGATCTTGTATTATATGGGATATCAAGTTTAACAATTGTTTTTCATTAATAGATGATACTAATCCTGCATCATTAATTTTGTAATGATCTACTCCATCTTTTTCAATAAAAACAACGCCTACACCTTGATGTCCAGTTAGCGGTTTAATAATAACTTTTTCATAGCGTTTGATTATGTCAAAAAACATCTGAACATCAGTTACTTCATAAAAAGGAATAAGGTATGGTTCAAATTTTTCTGCCCGTTTAATTCTGTTATATACGTCTAATTTGTCTCCAATTGAATGACTTGTAAACGGAATCCTATCGGATAAATAATCAACGATTTGCTCAGCTTTCTCATTTACAGGATAACTTGCATTATAAATGGCATCAGGAAAGGGAAATTCCTTTTCAATCCACTGGCCATTTTCATAGACTTTCCCTAAAATTTTTTGCTGTTTTATATTTACCTTTCCTGGGGTAAAGTAAAAAAAGTTTACACCTTCTGCTTTGGCTACAGCGGCATAAGCATAGGCTTTTTTTACATTACTTGGATCTGCACGATGATGAAGCATGCCTATTAGCGTCATGATATTTCTATTTCACCTCTCATTAAATTTCTCTTCTAAATGAAAAGAATAGATAGAGTAATAGTCATGATTAATCACCACATACTATTGAATGGGATCAAGTTTTTAGAATAATAGTCATGATTTATCTCCCCATATTTTTGAATGGGATCAAGAATGAAACGTACCTCGCTGGCTGCTTCCTTGGCAATTCTTTTCGCTTCTTCTTTCACATCTGAGGATGCCAAAATATATCCACAACGATCTCCCATTGATAAAGGCGGTCCTAATATCGTTCCTTTTCGGGGTTTTATATACACTTCTTCTACACCGGGATATTGAGAGCTGCGATTTTTCCCTGTCACCTCAATTAATTTTCCTGTAGCATCAACAGTTAAATAATGTGCATATACATACTTACTATGTTTTTTAGTGAGGTTTGGCTTATTTCCTAACATTAATTGAATTGTTTCCTCTACCAAATTAATCCCATATCCGACTTCAATGATTCGATTCATCGCACCACCTGCGATTCTTGGGTTGATTTCAACTAATTTCCATGATCCTTGTACTAAGCGCATTTCAAGGTGACAGGCACCGTTGTTCATTTGAAAAGCTTTTAAGATGGAACTTACTGCCTCAAGGATTTTATCGTATAAACTTTGATCAATTTCTGCTAGTAAACCATATCCGGTTACAATAAAGCGTTGAGTAAACGTAATCTCTTGTTCGATTATTGCGATAATATGAACTTTTCCATTGCGTACTAAAACCTCAATCAAATATTGGGGTCCTGTTAGATACTCCTCTACCAAAATCTGGTTATTATTATTTAGTAATTTTTGTATTGCTAGCTTTAATTGTTTCTTGTCATTTGCCAACAGAACATCTCTTGATCCGGCAGATACGGGAGATTTTACAATAAG
This sequence comes from Neobacillus massiliamazoniensis, assembly GCF_001048695.1. Classification (GTDB taxonomy): domain Bacteria; phylum Bacillota; class Bacilli; order Bacillales; family Cytobacillaceae; genus Neobacillus; species Neobacillus massiliamazoniensis. The sequence continues at coordinate 1,016,273 of NZ_CVRB01000001.1, forward strand.
AGGTAAATAGCTCTTTTGTTTATGGATAAAGTTCTCTAATGAATCATCTGGTGTATATATTGCATAATGAGGTGAACTTGAAAGGTCTTTGAGAAGCTCACGTGTTAAAACTTTATTTTCCATTTTTAAAATTGGACCAGCAGAAATACCACTTGAACAAAATTCTTCTGATAAAGCTGATGCTTCATGAACAAATGGATCTACAAAACTCAAAATACATTTTATTTGTTTGCCTTGTTTTTGTAACTTGATGATATTTTCTTTTAATTTGTCGTAAACGAATAATTCCACTAGAATCATTTGATGGACATCGGGAAATTCTATTCTTTGGTCAATGAAATGTTGTTTTTTCGTTAATAACACTGTAAAAAAGCCGAGTCGTTCTGCTGCTTTGATTGCTTCTCTACTTGATCCAGATTTGTTGGCTTCAATAAATACAATTGTTTGCATAAGCTTTGTCACCCTTTCTTTGTGATTTTTATGGAGGATTTAGCTTTAACGCTTTTGATGAAGTGAAAAAGCAAATAACTTTCCTTTTCAATATATTGTCGTAAGACAAGAATGGTCTGGACAAATACCATAATTCTTAAGACTAAAAAATTTGTAAAAATGAAAAGAGCGTCTGCAATATATGCAAAACGCTCTTTAAAAGTATTATAATGGGTGGTTTGCCTAGAATGCTGCTATTCACTCCTTCTTAAATGGTTTTGGTGAATCAATCCACTTACCATCTTTTGTTGGACTCATTACATAATATCTTGCGGTACACAATCTTGCTTCTACATATTCCATTGGATTATGTGTGACAATTTCACCTTCGAGTCTTTCCTTTTCCATTTTAGCAAACATTGATAAAGCCCTGGCGGTTAAATCTAAAGCTCGTTTTAGTCTATAAACATCATTAAAATAATCTTTGTCCATAGCGTGATATGAAATTTCATCTGCTTTTCCGATGATTTCTTTAAGTCTTTGATAGTCGGTCAATCTAACCACCTCCCACTAAATATTATTGAATAGTGATTTTCTTTATTACTACTTACTCCTCAGAACTCACGCACCATTTTTAAAACTCTAGAAAAATACTTAGTAATATTGTATGGGCATTTGTTCTAAATGTTCATCCCAAGTGCATCGTTAAAAACATAATGAACAAGTGAAAGAGATAAGTTAGCCGTCTGCTCAGTATTGCTAAGGTGTTGGAGTATATAAAGGAACGGGATTAGCGATTGGATGTGGAATTCATTTCGGATATCACTGAAACGAAGCGGTTTTTGACGGAAATTATGCGGGATGAAAATGCAGATATGAAGGACCGGCTAAAGGCATCGGAGTATATTGCCAAGACCAAAGGGGCTTTTTTTGAGAAAAAAGAGCTGCAGGGTACTTTCAACAATAAGATAAAATTTGGTTTTGTTGATCCAACTTTAGCAGAGGATCTTTGTAAAAATATGCTAATGACTATTATACTTGTCCAATACTTTAACATGAATACTGAATACTATACCCATGTAAAATACACTTTTACAAAAAATATAAAGAAATGAGGTAATTTTTTTGGGAAGTAATGATAATATTCAAGCAAATCAAGCCATGGACCCCCCTGGTCCTTGTTCAGTAACACCAACACCATTAACACCTTTTACGAGTGCAAATACCGCAACAGTAGCTGGACCAACTGTTAGGAGGATTAAAGTTCCTGTTGTACTAGCAGAGCCAACAATCCAAATTCCGATTGAGACAACGATTACCCTTACTCCTGCAGCAACTGAAATTAAAAGAGTCAAAAAGAATGTATTTCTAGATCAAGTGAAACTTGTTCCGGTTGCACCATTTACACGTGTTGACGGTACTGACTTTTTTACCTTTCAAAGAGCTAAATTATTTATAGCAGGGCATATTCGAAAAGATATTGAATTTACTACGGCTGGGACTACGCCTGGGGCATGTACTGTATCGCTTACAGATACAGTTGTCGATATTCCATTCACTGGATTTACAGAACTTACAGCAGGAGAGGGTGGAACGCTCATTAATCTACCAATCTTAGGTATTAATGAAAGTTCCGAGTCTAGTTTCCTTAGTGATACAAACAACTTAAATGCTCGCTTGGATAAATTTTTCTTCAATAATCTTGTCAAATTCAATGAACAGCCATTTGGTGAGTTAGTAGCCGCAAACTTCTTTGAACTTGATTTTGCGACACCGGAACCAGCACCTGAGGCAACTTTTTCCACGTTGACTGAAAAACTCGTCCTAGAACTTACTGTAAAAGTATTACAAACTCAGCAACTTACCATTACTGCAACTTCAGTCGTTCCTAATCTTCCTGGACTTACTCCTCCAGTTTAATGAATGTTCTTCAGCAAATGTAAGAAATTACCCATAGTATGATGCAGGAAATATGTTCTAAACAGATGATCGAGTGCTTAATTCCTTAAAATAAATAAATCAGAAAATGGCAGTGGAATTAATGATTCATATCCTACAAGTCCAACAAGTCCGAGTCAAAAGATAACTTATTTATGATTTTATCTCAAAAAACCCATTTATTTAAAAAAATGTAAACAACTATTATACATGTCCAATTCTTTTACAAGAATACAGAATATTATACCAGTGTAAAAAGGGCTGTTACAAAAAATATAAGAAATGAGGTAATTTTTTTGGGATGTAATGATAATATTCAAGCAAATCAAGCCATGGACCCCCCTGGTCCTTGTTCAGTAACACCAACACCATTAACACCATTTACGAGTGCAAATACCGCAACAGTAGCTGGACCAATTGTTCATAGGATTAAAGTTCCTGTTGTTCTAGCAGAGCCAACAATCCAAATTCCGCTTGAGACAACGATTGCGCTTGGAGCTATGGCAACGGAAATTAAAAGAGTCAAGAAAAATGTATTTCTGGATCAAGTGAAAATTGTTCCGGAAGCACCATTTACACGTGTTGACGGCACTGACTTTTTTACCTTTCAAAGAGCGAAACTATTTATTGCAGGGCATATCCGCAAAAATATTGAATTTACTACGGCTGGGGCTACGGTTGGCGCATGTACTGTATCGCTTTCAGATAGAGTTGTCGATATTCCATTCACCGGCTTTACAGAACTTAGTGTAGCGGCTGGAACGCTTATTAATCGACCAATCCTCGGTATCAATGAAACTTCCGAGTCTAGTTTCCTTAGTGATACAAACAACTTAAATGCTCGCTTGGATAAATTTTTCTTCAACAATCTTGTCAAATTCAATGAACAGCCATTCGGTGAGTTAGTAGCGGCAAACTTCTTTGAACTTGATTTTGCGACACCGGAACCAGCAGCTGAGGGAACTTTCAGCACGTTGACTGAAAAACTCGTACTAGAACTTACTGTAAAAGTATTACAAACACAGCAACTTGCAGTTGCTTTAACTACAGTCGTTCCTAATCTTCCTGGACTTACTCCTCCAATGTAATGGATGTTCTTCAGTATATGTAAGAAAAAAGGTTCTGTTTCTTGTAAACAGAGCCCTTTTGTACTTCGTTCAAATGCCTATTTTCTCAAATATGTGTGAATGTCCCATTATACATACCCATTCTCTAAGACAAATGTGGAATACCTTAAAAATGTAAGTAGGAGTGTATTTCGAAATATTATAAAGAAATGGGGTTATCTTTATGGGTAGTCATCAACCAGAGCATGAGTGTCATGAGCCAGATCATACACCGGTCCCCGGAGGTCCATGTCCAGTAGAACCGACAAGATTAGTGCCATTTACGAATTCAGGTACCGATCTATTTGTTGGGCCGGCTGTTACGACAACGATTAAAGTTCCTGTTGTAACAGCAGAGCCAACGATTCAAATTGTGGTAGAGACAGATATTAAACTTCATCCTGCAGCAACAGAAATTAAAAGAGTGAAAAAAAATGTATTTCTTAATCAAGTGAAACTTGTTCCTGTTGCATTTACACGGATTGACAACACTGACTTTTTTAATGTGACAAGAGGGAAATTATTTGTAGCAGGACATATTCGAAAAAATCTTGAATTTGTTTCGCATGAATGTAAAGGAGAGGTTCAAGATCGAATTGTAGATATTCCATTTACTGGTTTTACAGACATTACAGCTTTCACCAATCCTCCAATCATCGGGATTGCTGAAACTGCTGAGGCTAATTTCCTTAATGAGACAACCAACTTAGATGCTCGTTTGGATAAATTTTTCTTTCAAAATCTGGTCAAATTTAATGAACAGCCATTCGGTGAGTTAGTAGCCGCCAACTTCTTTGAACTAGATTTTTCACCAATTATGGCATCTCCTGAGGGAAAATTTAAAACGTTGCGTGAAAAAATAGTACTAGAGCTTACTCTAAAAGTGTTACAAGTTCAGCAAATTCGATTTTCTGCCAGCCCAGTAGTTCCTAGGCTTACTGGGCTTACTCCTCCCACAAGTCCGTAATCAAGAATAAGGACTCTGTTTTTTTAAGCAGAGTCCTTTTACTATGCGCACGGCATAGGGAATCTCTTTTTTACTTTATTCAGCAGTTAAAATTCGAATAATATTTGTTGATAATTGAACCAGCATCCCAATCATTTCTCTTAGTTCATGTGATGTCAGGCACCTAAAAAGTTACCTAAAATGGTAAATATTTTTAAATTGTTTGAAATATGTTCACATTTTGTATATTTCAGTCATCATTATTTTGATATATCATTTTAATGAAAATACATTGAAAGCGAGCTTGGAATATGAATAAAGAGATGAGGCTGCAGCAAATTAAACAACTGATTTCAGAACAAGAGGTAAAAACTCAGGAAGAACTGCAGCATTTACTTTTTAAAAAAGGGTTAACCGTGACACAAGCAACGATTTCACGAGATATACATACATTAAAGCTTATTAAAGTGCAAACAAAAGATGGAAGCCTTAAATATAGCTCTAAGATTGAGGAAGAAAATCTCATTTCAGATAAACTAAATTCAAATAAACTAAGGCGTAAACTAATGGAAGACCTTGTTAGCCTTGAGGTTATTGAATATTTTGTTCTCTTGAAAACATTACCAGGGAATGCTCATTCTTTTGGAGCGCTTTTAGATTCACTGGAACTCGAGGGTAAAGCAGGCACCATTTGCGGAAATGATACGTGCTTAATTATATGCCGCTCCAGAGAAAGCGCCACCAGAATCAAAGAACAAATGGAAGGTTTTATAAATGATCTAGACTAGCTTAGAAAGGTGATGCTTTTATGCTTAACTCAACTGCGATAAAAATGGACGTCCTTTCAGATTTACAGCAATTTGATATTTTAAGATGCATTCCTGCTAAAACACTACAAAAATATCTTCCTTTCTTTTATTTTCGGATCTACAAGAAAAATCAGCGTATATTTATGGAAGGCGATCCGCGTGATAAAATCTTTTTCCTGCTCGATGGGTATGTGATGTACGAAAGCGGCAGTGAAGAGGGCAGCATGCTCTATCTCGATATAGTGAAACCCAATCAAATGTTAGCTTATGGGGGGATCTTTACAGAAAGATACTATAAAAATACGGCCATTGCTGCTACCGATATAATGGTCTATTTTGTTCCATCACATGTATTTGAGGAAATGCTTAATATAAATGCGAAGGCGTTAAAGCATGTGATTTCCAAGCTTTCAATCATTCTTTCACTTCATCAAAAGAGGGTACAGCAAATTCTCATTCCTAATGCACAAGAACGTGTTTTGCACACTTTGCAATATTTGATGGATGATCTAGGTGTGAAGGAAGGTAAGGAATTTGTGATCCCGTGCCCGCTTACTGCTTTAACGATTTCCAAAATATCTGGTACAACAAGAGAAACCGTCAGCCTGGTTATGAACCAATTAAAAAAAGAAGAAATTATATCCGTTAACGCAAAGAGAATTCGCTTCCATAAGCCGAATTACTTTAAAGAAATCAATTAAATTGCAAGAAAAAATGACCTTGGTAAATCGAGTGAGTAATCAGCTTTCAAAGCTGGTAAAAGATTTGCCTATCGAATCGTAGAAGATAAAAAGAAATGCTTTAAAGAGGGTGTCCCAAAACTTTTAGGGGCACCCCCTTTTTTTATGGTCTGTTAAACTTTGTCTGGTGATTTCCGCTCTAGTGGCGGTCCGGTGAGCCTCCTCGGCGCTATTGCGCCTGCGGGGTCTCCCCTGCCCCGTACTCCCGCAGGACATTGAATTACATCCTTGAATCCGCCCACGCACGAAGGAAATGCGATAGCATTTTCGAGGAGTCGAGCGCCCTCCGCTCCAATCACCATAGCGGAAAAATTATCATGAACTTTGTACATATAGTGGTGCCTGACACCTTTTGGGACAGCCTCTATTTTTTTACCTATGCGAAGGTTTAACCCTAACCTGACGGATAATTCTCTGAATTTTAGAACTTAATCTGTGAACTTTATTTGACATGCATTTGATATGCATAAATCCTGTCCTGAGCAGCCTGAAATTAATAAAATTGTACAAAAATATACAAACCGACCTATAGAAACGACAAAAAAACGTAATGATTTTAACAAATTATTTGTTAAGCATTTCACAAATTGGATGATTCATATCGCCTAATATATAGGTGTAGCAAGAAAAGTTCACTTAAAGGGGGAAAGGAAAAATGAGCAGTATAGCGGAGATCGCTTCTGAGAGAGAAATAAACCATAAATTAAAGCACCCCATCCATGTTACATCAGAAATCGGTACTTTAAGAACAGTTTTATTAAAACGCCCTGGTAAAGAAGTTGAAAATCTAGTACCTGAATATCTACAACGTCTTTTATTTGATGATATTCCTTATTTGCCAATCATCCAAAGAGAGCATGACTACTTTGCCGAGACATTAAAAAATAGAGGCATAGAAGTTCTATACCTCGAAAAATTAGCTGCTGAGACATTAAGTAACCCAGAACTAAAAAAACAATTTGTTGATGATATTTTAAGAGAAAGCCGAGCCAATGTCAATGGCGCAGCAAAAATATTGAGAGAATACCTGTTATCTTTTTCTTCTATGGAAATGGTAGATAAAATCATGAGTGGTGTCCTTAAAAAAGAAATAGAAGAAAGTAAAAAAACACATTTGTATGAATTAATGGATGATCAATATCCATTCTACTTAGATCCAATGCCAAACCTCTATTTTACTAGAGACCCGGCAGCAAGCATTGGGAACGGGCTGACCATTAATAGTATGCGTGAACCGGCTCGCCGTCGTGAATCATTATTTATGCAATATATTATTAAGCACCATCCGCGGTTTGCAGATCATGATGTTCCGGTTTGGCTAGACCGTGATTATGAGTTCTCGATTGAAGGCGGAGATGAGCTTATTTTAAGTGATGAAGTCATCGCCATCGGTGTTTCGGCTCGTACATCAGCAAGAGCGATTGAAAGGCTGGCCTTAAATCTTTTCAAAAAGAATAGCTCCTTTAAAAAGGTACTTGCCGTTGAAATCCCTAAATGCCGCGCGTTTATGCATTTAGATACGGTATTTACCATGGTGGACTATGATAAATTTACGATTCACCCTGGGATTCAAGGTCCTCAAGGAGATATGAATGTCTATATTCTTGAAAAGGGTGAAGATGACGAACACGTCAATATCTCACATCGTTCCAACCTCCAAGAAGCTTTAAAAGAAGCGCTTGGGCTTAGTGAACTGGTTCTTATTCCATGCGGCGGTGGCGATGAAATAGCTTCTTCCCGTGAGCAGTGGAATGATGGCTCTAATACACTAGCGATTGCACCAGGAGTCGTTGTAACGTACGACAGAAACTATATTTCTAATGAATTATTGCGTCAGCACGGTATTGAGGTAGTAGAAATCTTAAGCTCCGAATTATCTCGTGGCCGTGGGGGCCCTCGCTGCATGAGTATGCCGATTGTACGTGAGAACATTAGGAAATAATGATTTGACCACACACTATTGAAAAAAATACAAACTTAACTAAAGGAGAGAATAGATATGTTAGCAACTGCACCTAAATTACATGGAAAAAGTTTTCTTTGCGAAAAGGATTTTACAAAAGAAGAGTTCGTATATTTTATCGATTTAGCAATGAAGTTAAAAGATGAAAAGAAAAATGGGATTCCACACCGTCATTTAGAAGGTAAAAATATTGCCCTATTATTTGAAAAACCATCTACTCGCACACGCTGCTCCTTTACAGTAGCTTGTATTGATCTTGGTGCACATCCAGAGTATCTAGGCAAAGATGACATTCAATTAGGTAAAAAGGAATCCGTAGAAGACACAGCAAAAGTTTTGGGACGCATGTTTGACGGAATCGAATTCCGCGGCTTCGAGCACAAAAAAGTTGAAATGTTGGCAGAGCATTCTGGTGTACCAGTATGGAACGGATTAACAGACACATGGCATCCAACTCAAACACTTGCTGACTTCTTAACAGTTAGAGAAAATTTCGGAAGACTTGAAGGAATTAAATTCGTATACGTTGGCGACGGACGCAACAATGTTGCAAACAGCTTGCTTGTAGGCGGAGCACTTGTTGGTATGGATGTTCGGATTTGTTCACCAGAATCACTATTCCCAGAAAAAGAAATCGTGGAATTGGCAAAAGAACTTGCAGAAAAATCAGGAGGCAAGGTTACCATTACCAGCAATGTGGATGAAGGTGTTGCCGGAGCTGACGTGATTTACACAGACGTATGGGTTTCTATGGGAGAAGAAGATAAGTTTGCAGAAAGAATCGCTCTCCTTTCTCCATATCAAGTAAATATGGAAATGGTTAAAAAGACAGGAAATGACAAAATGATCTTCTTACACTGCCTGCCTGCTTTCCATGACCTTGAAACAAAATCCGGAAAAGAAACCTATGAAAAATTTGGTCTCTCTGAAATGGAAGTAACTGATGAAGTATTCCGCAGTGCTCAGTCAAAGGTATTTGATCAAGCAGAAAACAGAATGCACACAATTAAGGCAATTATGGCCGCAACTCTTGGGAATTTAGATTAAGAGTTTACTAGAAGGAGAAGGAGTTTTTTCTCCCTTCTCCTTCTTTTCTTTCCAATAAAAGAAAATGGCTAATGGAAAGAAGAATAGGAGGATAAAGCATATGAAAAAGAAAGTTGTTATCGCATTAGGTGGCAACGCCATTCAGTCAGGAGATGCTTCAGCTGTAGCCCAGCAACAGGCTCTTGAAACAACAGCAAAACAATTGGTCGATTTTATCGAACAAGGTATGGATATAATCATTTCTCATGGGAACGGACCACAAGTAGGAAATATTTTACTACAGCAGGCAGCCGCAGATTCTATTAAAAATCCTGCTATGCCGCTTGATACTTGTGGCGCGATGAGCCAGGGAATGATTGGCTATTGGATGCAAAATGCAATGGAAAAAGCATTGAGTGAACGTGGAATTATAAAAAATGTAGTAACGGTCGTTACTCGCGTTTTGGTTGACAAAAATGACCCTGCATTTGTTAATCCAACAAAGCCAATCGGACCTTTCTACAGCGAAGATGAAGCGCAAAGAATAATGGAAGAAACCCATACATGTTTTAAAGAAGATGCTGGCCGCGGCTGGAGAAGGGTTGTTGCATCACCTAAACCAGTTAGCATTATGGAGCATTCCGTTATTAATTCCCTCGTTGAACAAGGAAACATTGTTATTTCGACAGGGGGCGGCGGAATCCCGGTTATTGAAACTGAAAATGGTTTGACCGGGGTAGAAGCTGTAATCGATAAAGACTTTGCATCTCAAAAACTTGCCGAGCTTGTTGATGCAGATGCGCTAATTATTTTAACAGGGGTTGATAATGTTTACATTGATTTTAACAAGCCAACTCAAAAGAAATTAGAAGATGTAACAGTTGCCGAAATTAAATCTTATATCGAATCAGGGCACTTTGCTGCAGGAAGCATGCTTCCTAAAGTGGAAGCTGCGGTCAGCTTTGCAGAGACAAGTCCTGGTCGTAAAACAATCATTACCTCACTCGAAAAAGCTTTTAACGCTATTGTTGGAAAAGCTGGGACTGTCGTTTCCCTCCAAGGTGCAGAGGTTCTAGTCTAATTCATTTCAAAACCTCTTTGAAGCCTTCTTCGAAGAGGTTTTTTTCTGAATCGGCTATCTTTGCGACTATTTTTTATTTGACTTGGCGTAGATACGGTATAAACAATTCTTCCCAATGATGAAGGATTGCACCCCGTTATTACTAGATTTAACACCGGAAGATCCCGGGATTTTTTTTCACCCAGTCCGTTCATAAACAGCCAGCAGGATTTTCCCAATCGTCACAAATTCATAAGAAGAACCGCCAAATCAAAGGTCAAGACCGTTATGTTGATAATAAACGCTTCAATAGCGCCTATGTGATGTATGCGTTTACGAGTCAGTATAACGTTAAAAAATTTGAACTTTACTATATTAAAACGGAGTTGTTAATTATGAGTCAAAAAAAGACGAAAATGAATGCTTTACAGTTAACCATATTAACGGCTGTAAATATGATGGGCTCTGGGATCATAATGCTTCCAACAAACTTAGCACAAGTAGGAACAATGTCTATTCTTTCCTGGTTAGTGACTGCACTGGGATCTGTAGCATTGGCATATGGATTTGCCCAATGTGGGATCTACAGCCGTAAAGGCGGGGGCATGGGTGGATATTCCGAGTATGCTTTTGGTAAAGCCGGCAGCTTTATGGCCAACTATACGTATAGTTTGTCCTTGCTTGTTAGTAACGTAGCGATTGCTATAACTGCCGTAGGTTATGCAACAGTATTTTTAGGTGTGACACTTTCTCCTATTAATGTTTGTATTTGGACAATCATTTTATTATGGGTTACCACAGTTCTTAATTTTGGCGGTGCCCAAATTACCGGAAGAATTGGTTCAGTGACTGTATGGGGAGTCATTATCCCTGTAGTGGCTGTTAGTATTATTGGTTGGTTTTGGTTTGATGGTCACCGTTATGTAACATCATGGAATCCACATCATTATTCGCTCTTTTCAGGAATTGGAAAATCAATTTCCATTACTTTATGGGCTTTCTTAGGACTTGAATCTGCATCTGCGAATATGGATGCCGTTGAAAATCCGGAAAAGAATGTTCCGATTGCCGTGCTTGGCGGTACTTTGGGAGCTGCTGTGGTTTATATTCTGTCAACAAACGTTATTGCCGGTATTGTTCCTAACGCGCATTTGGTAGAATCAAATGCTCCATTTGGTTTAGCATTTGCAACCATGTTTAACCCGGTTGTCGGTAAAGTGGTTATGGCCTTAATGGTTATTTCTTGCATAGGTTCTTTATTAGGCTGGCAGTTTACAATCGCCCAAGTATTCAAGAGCTCTGCTACAGAAGGATATTACCCTAAAGTATTTACGAAAATAACAAAAACCGAAACTCCGATTGTTGGAATGGTGATTCTTTGTATCGTTCAAACTTTATTAGCATTGATGACAATCAGCCCGTCCTTAAATAAACAATTTAATACTTTAGTTAACTTGGCCGTCGTAACCAACATGATTCCATACTTATTATCTATGTCTGCCATAATGGTTATGCAAAAAATTGCCAAAGTACCGGCTAAAAAGGCGAATATCAGTAACTTTGTAGCCGTAATTGCATCCCTTTACAGCCTATATGCTCTTTATGGCTCAGGTTTAGAAGCAATGACTTACGGCTCAATTGCTACCTTCGCTGGCTGGATATTGTACGGCTTTATTTCATACCGTTTTGACATGGAGAAAAATTCTGCATTAGTTAGCAATAAAGCTTCATAAAATAAACGGAATGATGTTCTTTCAAAGATAATATTAATAGAAGAAATATAAAAGATGATTGGAAAAGGGGCAGCAAATCGTAACGATTTGGATGTCCCTTTTTAATTGTTCTTAAAGGATTTCTTATACAATAGATGGCCTTTTGGTATACCAAATACGCTTTTCTTGTTTACTACTAAAAGAAAAAACTCTCCTCTAAAATGAAGAGAGCAGATATTAATATCTTCTTATTCTACTAACTTAATCAGGTTAAAAAAGATGTTCATATCCATAGTCAAATCCATTGTGATTTTTTTATGAAATTACCAAAAGTCTGCACTTTTATGAATTCCTTTATATCCACGATTTGTTATCTCCTCACGAATACAACGGTAACCTTCTTAGACAAATTCAACAGCAGAGGAAACAAAAAATACAAATAAAAGGATATATTTCTAACTTTACAATACGTTTACAGCTCGCGGACAAGAATTTTACAATCGGTTGGTACAATTGAAATACTATCGATAGAAAAAAATCAAGGGAGATGTTTATGGTTACCTTAGCAAAATTTTACAAGATATTTTTTTCATTCATCCTGATAGTTTCATATCTACTCAGCAGCAGTGTTGGCTATATGGCGGTGCATGCAGCAAGTGATGGATATAGTTTAATAGAAGCCGAAAACTTTAGTTCCAAGTCGGGTTCCTACCTTAAAGTCGAAGCCTGCCCAGATGGTGGACAAAGTGTGGGAGGTACTAATGACAACCAGTATTTAGAATATAATAGTATTGATTTTGGTAGTGGAGTTAATGGTGCTACCAAATTTAGTGCAAGACTTTCAGTAAAGGGATCAAATGCAGGCGGTAATATTGAAATCAGGCTTGATAGTCCGACAGGTCCTTTAGCGGGAACACTTACTGTCTCTGCTACGGCTGCAGACAATTGGAATGTCTATCAGACTCAATCCACCGATATCGCCAATGTTACTGGAGTTCATGATGTATACCTTGTATTCAAGGTAGCAGCGGGAAAAACATATGTAGCCAACCTCAACTGGTTTCAGTTTTCAAAAACGTTGAACAGCATTGACATTACAAAACAGCCAACAAAGAAAGTTTACAGTATTGGAGAGAGCCTTGATACCACGGGTATGGTAGTCACCGGCACCTACATAGATGGTACGACAAGGGTGGAGGAAGTCAGATCTTCCGATGTAAGCGGGTTTAACAGTTCAACTGCAGTGGCCAGCCAGACACTGACCGTCAATGTACGTGGTAAGACAGCAACCTACAACATAGCGGTCGATGGTAAAAGCGCGTACACTCTAACAGAAGCCGAAAACTTTAGTTCCAAGTCGGGTGATTACCTTAAAGTCGAAGCCTGCCCAGATGGTGGACAAAGTGTGGGAGGTACAAATGACAACCAGTATTTAGTATATAATAAAATTGACTTTGGCAGCGGTGTTAATGGCGCTACCAAATTTAGTGCAAGACTTTCAGTAAAGGGATCAAATGCAGGCGGTAATATTGAAATCAGGCTTGACAGTCCGACAGGTCCTTTAGCGGGAACACTTACTGTCTCTGCTACAGCAGCAGACAACTGGAATGTCTATCAGACTCAATCTACCGATATCGCCAATGTTACTGGAATTCATGATGTATACCTTGTACTCAAGGTAGCGGCGGGAAAAACATATGTAGCCAACCTCAACTGGTTTCAATTTTCAAAAACGTTGAACAGCATTAGCATTACAAAACCACCAGCAAAGACAGTTTACCGTATTGGAGAGAGCCTTGATACCACGGGTATGGTGGTCACCGGTACCTACATAGACGGTACGACAAGGGTGGAGGAAGTCAGATCTTCCGATGTAAGTGGCTTCAACAGTTCAACTGCAGCAGCCGCCCAGAAGCTGACCATCAATGTACGTGGTAAGACAGCAACTTTTACAGTAGATATAAAGCCGAGGAATCTAACAAGCATCACAGCACCTGCAGCGATTACAGGAGTGATAAACGGAACAGCGCCAACAGCGGTGGCACTTGGATTGCCTAGCACAGTAGTAATGGTAACCGATGATGGAAATGTGAATGCACCTGTAACATGGAATATAGCTGCCTCAGGATACGACCCGTCCGTGAAGACCGAGCAGAGTTTCAAGGTAACAGGAACAGTAGATCAGCCTTCAGACGTAACAAATCCGAACAATGTAGCATTGTCAACAAGCATCAATGTGACTGTTCTTGCTTCGACAACCCCAGATAGGGATACAAGTTATAAATTCAGCTTTATGTCCATTTCTGATACACATGCAAATACACCAGGTGATTTCGCTGATGTCTCACTTAACAATGCATTGCAGGACGCAATTGGTAATAATGTACAAAACGTTAGCGTTGTTGGAGATCTTACCGATTACGGAACAGATGCAGAATATAATTTATTTATGAACAGAATGAATAAATATCCTCAACTTAATGCCAACTATGTTTTAGGGAACCATGATGTAAGGTGGTTGCAGGGAGGATATGATACTGCTAAAAGCAGATTTTTGACACATACAGGTATGCCAAATACTTATTATGATAAGTGGATAAACGGATACCATTTCATCTATTTGGCAACAGAGACTGATGATAAAGACAGTGCATATCTTTCAGATACCCAACTTCAGTGGTTAAATGATAAGTTGGCAGAGGGTGCAAGTAAAGATAAACCGATATTTTTATTCCTTCATCAGCCACTAGATAACACTGTATATCAGGAATATCCGTGGGATCCTTATCAAAGTGATGCGGTACAGGATCAAAAATTAGAGGACATTATTGGAAAATATCCTCAAAGCTTATTAATAACGGGACATATACATTATCCTCTCACGTTACCGGGTACTTTTTATAACAAGCAGTACTTTTCAATGGTAAGAGATGGAGCTGTTAAGGATTCAGGTCAAGGCTTGATTGTTGATGTTTATGCCGACAGGGTTGTGCTAAATGGAAGAGACTTCAACACAAAGAGTACGGTAACTAAGTGGACCATCAATAATTATACAGCCGATGCACTTGCAGCGGATAAGCAAGCGCCTACCGCACCAACTAATGTCACAACGAAAGTATTAACAGACAAGATGGTAAATCTGTCATGGGATGTAGCTACTGATAATTTTAAGGGTAATGTAGGTGTTACAGGTTACGATATTTATAATGGTGATACTCTAATTGGGTCAACAACAGGGCGTACGAACTTTAAAGTAACAGGATTGACTCCAAATACGACATATCAATTTACTGTAAAAGCTAAGGATGAAGCAGGAAATATTTCAGAGTCTAGTAGTCCATTAAAAGTTACTACTTTAGGCTACGATCCTGCTCCGGTAAATTTGGCTCTGAACAAGACGGTTACATCCAACGGAAGTATAGCAGGATACGAACCTTCCAAGGCAGTAGATGGATCAGCTGCAAGTGGCAGTAAGTGGTCTTCGAATACTAACGGGGACAAATGGCTAATGGTTGATCTTGGAGAAAATTATGACATATCCAGATGGGTAGTAAAGCATGCTGGAGAAGGCGGAGAGACCTTATCCCTGAATACAAAAAATTATAAGCTTCAAGGAAGTCTAGATGGAACTGTCTGGAGTGACCTGGATTCAGTAGAAGGAAACGTTTCGAACAGCACGGACAGGTATATACCGAAAACCAACGTAAGGTATGTAAGGCTTTATATTACTACGCCGCAAAATGCTAATGAAACGGGAACTGCAAATATTTATGAATTTGAGGTCTATGGGCGAAGCGCCGATGTTCAACCGCCAGTTACAACGGTAACGACAGATGGGGTTACTGGTGACGGCGCTTGGAACTCACGAGATGTGAATGTGAAGTTCACTGCAGAGGACGATCCTAATGGAACTGGTGTAAATCGCATCGAGACAAGGGTAGACGGCGGTGATTGGACAAACAAAACTGAATTAACGCTGACTACTGATGGTATGCACAGTATAGAGTATCGAGCCATAGATAACGCTGGCAATGTGGAAGCAGTGAAACATCTTGCCATTGGTATCGATAAGACTGCTCCGGAAATCTCGGTATCCGTACCAGGGGATGGGAGCATATATGAAAATTCCAGTGATCTGACACCTGAGTTTGCATTGGCCGACAACTTATCAGGTGTTGACAACAGTAAAACGATGGTGACTCTTGATACGAATTTTTACAAAATCGGAACGACGATCCCGCTGTATACGTTGCCGCTTGGTCCTCATACCCTTGTTATATCCTCAATTGACCAAGCCGGCAATATGGGGAGTAAAACTGTTCACTTTCAGACAGTGGCCAGCATTGATTCCTTAAAGGCGTTGGTGACGCGCTTTGTCGATACGAAATGGATCGATAATGCCGGAATTTCCAATAGCCTGCAGGCCAAATTGGCAAACAACGATTTGAACAGTTTTGTGAATGAAGTAAATGCACAAAACGGGAAACACATTTCAAGTGTAGCTGCAACCTATTTGCTGCGAGACGCTCAATATGTTTTGTCACAACAATAGTGCATTTTTGAAAAGATAGAGGAAACCGATTCAAGCATGGCTAGAGTTATAAACAAACAGACGACCAATTGTATGGTCGTCTGTTTGTTTATTAGGGGTAGAGGGAGCTAAACAGTGGTTATACCGTTATGGAAAAACAATCATCTTATTCGTGAGTTTTCAATTATTGGTTCAATGAACGAGGAGATGAGAGAATTATCGGAAATGAATTCTGTTCCAGCTTTAATTCAAGCGGGTCATTTATATTCCGATTTTTTATCTTGTAATAAAAGTTTTTTGTCATTTATTTGGTCCCCTGAAATGGTACAGAACAAAGATGTAAGTGGAAAAGTTGTTGACATTATTCATTCAATGTCTGAACATATCACCATGCATCTGACAAGGGCAGTTTCTGGTCCTGTTGAAAAACAGAAGATTGAATTGGCTACTTCAATGTTTCTTTCAACCTTATTTACCCATTTTTTTGTTGGAGAAAGAATATCAGATGAACACACTCATGAAAATGATAACTATATCGAGGATTTAGTAAATCTTATATTAAAAGGACTAGATAATTCCAATTAAGAATACTAAATTTTTTTTGAATAATATTGAGTGTTTACTCAGTGGGTAAAGCAGAACTGTTGAATTTTGGTAATCTATGTCACAAGAGGTAAGTCTATTATTGTTAATAGTTATGAAGGATATAAAGAGGTGATGAAAAATGACAGATATGCAAGTTCTTATTTGGCTTTTCCCTTTACTTTTTATGTTCCATGATTTTGAAGAAATAATTTTCATGCGAGCATGGATAGGCAAAAATAAAAGTAATTTAAGTGAAAGGTTTCCTGTATTATCAAAAAAGTTATTGCCTCATTTTGAAAATATGACAACATCTGCCTTCGCTTTAGGGGTAGCGGAAGAATTCATTTTAATTAGTATAATTACGATCGTTTCCTATATGACAAATTGGTATAGTTTATGGATCGGTTCATTTATTGCCTTTACTTTGCATTTGTTAATACATTGTTTTCAAGCACTGATAGTGAGGAAATATATACCTGTTATTGTTACAAGTGTTATTTGTTTGCCTATTTGTATTTATATTATTAAGCAAATAATTCAGATTGCCTCGTTAAATACTATCATTTTGTACTCTATTTTGTGCTTTATTATTATGGTAATCAATTTATTTGTCATTCATAAGGTTATGGCTATATTTAGCAAATGGATAGTCCGATATGAGCATCAAAGTAAATAAATGAACAATATTCATATTATATGTTATAAAGAATATTTTCTTGAACAAGTAACGAATGCGATTGCTCAATTAGGGTAGTCGCTATTTGTGTTAACGGCTTAGTTGAAACTGATAATTGGGGTGAACTTCACATGTAACCCCCATTTCTTCTTCAACGGAAAAGTCGAATAAATTCAGGTGCTTTTATGTAAGATTTTTGCATCACTTTAAAAATCTTCAAAGAACTTCTATTTCTTATTCTTTTATAGAAAGGATGTGACATAATTTTCTATTTGGAAATCCATAATAGAAATAGATTAAAACAGATATAGGAAGGATCCAGGGTGCATGTTTTATTTACTAAAGGTTTTAAAAGACTTATACAACTCAGGTAATAAACAAGAAAGTAACAATGCTCATATTTCTAATAAAAACAATGAAGATATTGTGCTATCCCCTGATGTATCCATAAATATCAAGTATATTCAGCGACGGTTTTATGAGTCTCCTGATTTGGTCATCCGGCGCTTTCAGATTAAAGCGACTCAATCCGAAGCGGCTTTAGTGTATTTTTCTGGATTATCCGATAAAAATTCAATTCAACATAATGTTTTACAGCCCTTGATACACGGCACCACCGACTATATCACAGTGTTGCCTGTCACAGTGGGGAAGACGAAAGTTGTCGAAGTCTGGAGTCAGGTTGAACAGGCGATCTTAAATGGAAATAGTGTTTTATTTATTAACGGGCAAATAACAGGATATCAATTAGATACAAAAGGTGGTCCAAAAATTGACATAAAAGAGCCTCATATCGAGATATCCTTAAAGGGAACACACCAGAGCTTTGTAGAATCTGATAGTCAGAATATTGCTCTTATACGAAGATACATCCCTCAACAGGAACTCATTTTGAAAGAGATGACGGTTGGTATACGAGGGAAGACGAAGGTTACTATTTTATATTTAAAAGATGTGGCATCCAAAGAAGTGCTAAAAGAATTGGAATCGAGAATTGAAAAAATAGACGTTGATGCCATTATTAATACAGGTGAACTTTTAGAGTTCATTGAAGATAATCCATATTCACCTTTTCCACAATTTATATTAACTGAAAGGCCAGATACGACTGTATCCCATATTCTCCAAGGGCGATTTGCAGTTGTTGTGGATCGTTCTCCCTTTGTTTTGATTGCTCCTTCCGGTTTCACCTCCTTTTTTCAGGCGGTGGATGATTATAGTACACGATGGCTAGTTGCCTCCTTCATTCGTATACTTCGTTTTGTAGCTTTTATGATTGCTTTATTTCTTCCAGCAACCTATGTTGCGTTAATATCATTTAATTTTGAAGTTATTCCGATACAGCTTTACCTTTCAATTGCCGAATCAAGGACCCAAGTTCCATTTTCACCGGTAATGGAAGCATTTCTCATGGAGTTGACTTTGGAAATGATGCGTGAAGGAGCTGTCCGTTTGCCTACTCCAATCGGGCAAACGGTTGGTATTGTGGGAGGCATTATTATTGGACAAGCTGCCGTTCAAGCCGGTATTGTGAGCAATATTATGATTATTGTGGTAGCTGTAACTGCCATTGCTTCTTTCATTATTCCTAATTATGACATGGGCTCAGCGATTAGATTACTTCGATTCCCCATGATGCTATTGGCTGCCTTCTTCGGCTTTGTCGGAATTGTCATCGGCTCAATGACTTTGGTTGCACATTTCGTTAGTCTTGAATCTTTGGGAATACCGTATGGAAGCCCATTGGCTCCTTTTCGATTTTCCGACATGAAAGATACCTTTATTCGATTGCCTTTATGGAAAATGAATAAACGGCCTAAAGGTGCAAGGGCGATTCAATCTACTCGGCAAGGGGAAAGTCGTAAAAAAAGGTGAAACGATGAAAAAGTATGCCTACAACGAAATTACATTGATGCAGTATATTTTCTTGATTAACGGCACCCAGGTAGCGACGGGAATTTTCTCCCTCCCCCGATTGCTTGCAGAAAAAGCAGGTCCGGATGGCTGGATTTCTATTCTCTTAGGCGGTTTCTTATCTATTGTGGCTAGTATTTTTATTGTGAAGACATGTGAACGGTATCCAGATGACACACTATATGAATTATCTATCCGTTTTTTCGGGAAAGTAATCGGAAAGATCATTATTCTTATTTACATGATTTATTTTATTTTTTATGGATGGTCAATTTTTGTTAATTCCATTCTTTATATTAAGGGATGGCTTCTTCCTAGAACGCCGGATTACTTGATTATGATATTGTTTTCGATTCCTACTTATTTAGTTGCACGTAACGGAATCCGTGTTATTGGGCGATACAATGAGTTGTTTTTTTATTTGATGATTTGGATTCTTTTTCTTTTCTTCATTCCGTTTAAAGATGCCCATTGGTTGAATTTTCTTCCTATTCTAAGGGATGGATGGAAACCTGTGCTATCAGCTGTCCCTTCTAGTATTTTTTCTTTTATAGGATTTGATATTGCGTTCTTCTTGCACCCCTTTCTGCAAAAAAAGCAGCATGCAGTAAAAGGCGTTGTAATTGCTAATCTCCTTACCATGTCGTTTTACTTATTTTTAACGATTAGCTGTTATGCCTATTTTAGTCCTGACGGAATTACAGAATTTAATCAACCGGTATTGAGTTTGCTGAAAACCATAGAATTTCGTTTTTTAGAACGTTTTGATATGGTGGTTTTGGCAGTTTATCTGCCTATAATCTCAACTTCTTGGATTCCTATCATGTACTTTGCAGCATTTTGCTCTAGTCAACTTTTGAACAAACAAAATCATAGTTCTCATATCGTCGTGTTTTTATTGTTATATATTGGATTGATTTTTTGGATGCACCCTACATGGATACAATTGGGATCTTACCAAAATATAGCTGCGAAAAGCGGGGTACTGTCGGCTTATATATTTCCTGTATTTCTTTGGATTTATAGTTGGGGATTTAAAAAGTATCATCGGAGGAAGATACATTGAAAAGCAAATTACTATACTGCCTCTGTATACTTACAATACTAACAACTGGGTGTTCTGACCAAATATTTGTAGAAGATGTTTCCCTAACCCTAATACTTGGAGTAGATTTAGATGAAAAAGGGCACTTGGTTGTCTACATGTCTAGCCCTGTTTTTAGTAGACAAGCAAAAACAAAAAGAGACATATCCACTGTCAGATCCCATACAATTCGCGGCTCCAGAGAAGATCTTAATACCACTGTGATGGGATTAGCATCAGGAAGTAAAACACAAATTATCTTAGTTGGAAAACGGTTACTTAAACAAAAACATTGGACACGTTATCTGGATCCATTTTATCGGGATCCGAAAAATACTGTTACACCAAAAATTGTTGCAGTAGATGATTCTGTAAAGGAATTAATTTACTTTAACCCACAAGACAAACCAGTACTTCCATTTTATTTAACAAAATTAATTGATTCAGCAGCCGAACGAAATATTACAGTCAAAACCAATCTTCAGGAATTTCATGAGCAGATTTCGAGCAAAGCAATAACAGCCAGTATTTGTAGACTGAAAAAAACGAATAAGGTGTGGGTAACAGGTAGTGTTTTATTGGATGATACGGGCAAGTATAAATTAAGTATCACACCAAGAGAAACCCTAATAATGCGTATTTTACAACGCGGAAACGTTGGGGAATTCCCCTTCACTATTTCAATTCCTATACAACCACATGATCGAAAGGAACATTGGTTAAGTTTTTCGACGATTGATAAGAAGGTAAAGACCAAAGTTATGTATGATCATGGTTATATCTTCGATGTAAATATAAAATTGAGAGTTGGTATAAATGAACGACTTTTTCCTGTAAGTGACCCGAAAATCTTGGAAAAGGGTATCGAAACGACATTAAAAAAGGAATTCGACGGGCTCATCAAAAAAATACAAACTGCTGAGATTGATCCTTTTGGGTTTGGAATGTACGCACGAGCATACACCTACCCTGAATGGAAAAAGGTACAAAATCATTGGGGAGAAACCTTCTCAAATGCTAAAGTAAATGTGAAGGTAAATGTAATAGTATCCGGGTCTGGAACCGTTAAATAACTTAAAGTGAGTGGCTTTGCTACTGCGAACATGTAAAGCTTTATTGATAAGACCAACTTAATTGCTAGATTCGAAAAAATAACGAATAAGATCAGTTATTTAGAAAAAACACACATTATTGGGAAACTCAGCAGTAGAAGAAGGAAAAGTACCATATTTAATGGAATATATTGTATATATACTGGTGAAAGGAGTAAATTGTGTGATTGATAAAAGACGAACAAAAGAAAGTGACCATG
This sequence comes from Neobacillus massiliamazoniensis, assembly GCF_001048695.1. Taxonomy (GTDB): domain Bacteria; phylum Bacillota; class Bacilli; order Bacillales; family Cytobacillaceae; genus Neobacillus; species Neobacillus massiliamazoniensis. The sequence continues at coordinate 1,038,104 of NZ_CVRB01000001.1, forward strand.
AAATAGATGATGCTTTACAAGAAATTACAGATACAACAATCTTACTGAATTTCCAAAAAGCTATTGTTAGTTTATACCCACATTTAATACCAATTCACGCTTTTGCCTATTACGCTTGGGATGACATTATAATGCCATTATTTTATGAGATGGTTTATAAAACCTTTGCTTTTAAATATGGTATTGATGTCAAATATAATGAAACTCATACCTATATTTATACACTAAGTTGCTATAAAGGGATTAATCATATCGAATGCGTGCCAAAGCATACTTCTTTTAAAGTTTTAATAAACGATGAATGGATTGATATGGAAAAGAGCAGTTTGGAAGAAAAGGTCCTTGTGTTCAAGTCATTTGGGGATGGAATTTATTTTGTTACTGGTGGACTAGATGTTGAGGATGCTTATGATGTAAGTTTTGACCTTATTGAGGTAGACATTGTTTCTGCAAAGACAGGTTACCGTTCTAAAACAAGTGTATTTATTAATAAAGAAGAGTTAGAGTTTATGTTTGTAGCAGAAACATACGATGAGAACATACATATCGAATAGACAAAGAAACAAATAGATAGATGATATTAACTAGTATTGTTAATAAAGAGGTGGCCCCGTTGGAATGGTTTAGAGTCTTTGCAATATTAGGGTTAATTTTTTTTATTATTGGGATTTCACAAGTCTATCTTTTAAAAAAAGAGTTGAAAAATATAGATAAAGAACAAATTATGCCGGATGAATTTGCAGATCAGTGGGAAAAAAGATTATCTTTGGGGAATGTTTTTATTATACTAGGGGCTATTCTGGGAGGTATTGCTACCCTACTTCTTGATTTCAAATTTATTTTATAATTATTTAAAGCTTATTTTAATAGATTGTGAAACGATTCATTTACACTAACGGGATTTCTTTAGGTGTCGTTCTGGGAGGCATTGGAACTATACTAAATATTATCTCCAAGGAATTGATCGCTATTTTATCTTTTTAAATGAGACTTCTATCCACCTACTGACCCAACTCTAATTATGCGTTTTAAACAATGATGGTTCTGTATCTTTAGAACATACATATTATGCTTATGGAAACATTTCCACTTCAAAACTAAGTCTAATAGACTCGTAGGAACATTTAATTTGGCTCGGAAAATCTTCTAATAAACTGGATGAAAACCTTATTGGTTTTCTAGAATTTCACAAATTATCTTAAATAGTTGATTCAAGGTATAGTAAAACCACGAAACATTTAGGAGGTTAATTATGAACAAACCAAATGAGAAAAAGTTATTTTATGTTCTTGCAGCGGTAGTTTATTACATAGTCACTTCCATCGCAGCGCTACTACTAGGTATTATTCAACCCGCAACTCACATTCCGGAAGTAATTATTCAGCTTACCCAGTTCGGTCCAACCATTGGCGTTATAACAGTCATTCTTATTTTCTCCAGAAAGCTGAATCTTCATTTAGCAATTGGCTTCCGACTTAACTCTTTTGAGTTGAAACGACTTCTCACTGCTGCTTTTTTGGTAGTTGTAATATTTGCACTGTCGATTGTTTGGTTCTTAATGAACGGTCATGATATTGTTTATTCGAGTCCTGGATCATTGTCTCAGCCTTTTCTGATCATCTTGATTGCCCAGTTTATCGGCGCAGCTGGGGAGGAGTTTGGATGGCGTAGTTTTTTTCAACCATTTTTACAATCAAGACTTGGAGTTCTCTTAAGTTCTATATTAGTAGGTTTATTGTGGGGACTTTGGCACGTTGGAATCTTCGCTAAAGGGGCTGCATTTGCTGGATTCTTTCTGTTAATGACTATTGCCTTGTCAATCATTATGGGAGAATTGCTGCGCCATTCGAAAGGAAGTCATTTATTCATTTCCACAGCATTTCATGCACTGATAAATATTGGATTGCTGCTGCTCTTTAGTGAGGAAGATGGTGATGTCTATGCAATGGGAACCGTTGCCATCGTTTGTACAGCGGTTTCAATTGGCGTTTATTTCTTCAACAATTTTACCTCGAATGCTTCAAAGTTGAAGAATGCTTATTCAGGTGAAGTGTAGGAGAAATAACGAAATTATAAACTATTAGAGAAGATTGTGAAGGAATGTACTCAAGCTTAAACGGGTTAGGTTAATTGAAGAAGGAAAAAGTAGTTAAATAAGTGAAATAGTATGAATCGTTAATGATTCCCGTCAATTTTTTCTATATTTCCCCTAAAACACGAACGTTATGTTAGTATTTTTTAAAAATATTCACCATTTTTATTGAAAAACTATTATAAGTTTGCTATATTATCAAAGTAATAATCATAAATATCATTACTCGTATATGCTCGGTAATATGGTCTGAGTGTCTCTACCTGGTTCCCAATGAAAGAACTAGACTACGAGTTAAAGTATTCGGCTGCTGTTCGGCATTTTAGTGCCGCTGCTGCTTTATAATTTAGCTTAAGTTTTATTTTTTGCTTAATTATCAATACTTTGACTTTCGTAGGTCTAGAAGGTAGAAATCATTCTACATTTCTAGACCTTTTTATTTGGACAAAACCATCGAGTGTATCAAACAACAAGAGAAAAGGGAGATTATTTATGAAATTAAAGAGTTACGCTTCATTAGCAATTATTGCTGCATTGTTCTTATTAATTCTTGCAGGATTTATAACACCTTCACTATTTGAAACAAAAGTAGAAGGTGCTCAAAGGCCTATTATCATTCAAGGCCCAATGCCAATAGAAGCTGAAAAAATTGTACAAAGATTAGATAAAGTTAAAGAAGAAAAATCAGGATCTTTTGTATTTTACAAAGGAACTCTAGACAAATATCCTGTAATTGTTGCTTTAACAGGGAAGGGAATGGAAAATACAGCAGCTGCTACAGCAGTGGCTATTGAAAAATATAATCCTATTGCAATAATCAATGAAGGAACATCAGGCGGTCATGATCCGAACTTAAACGTATCTGATATTGTTTTAGGTAAAAGAGTTACAAACATAGGTTCATTAAAAACAGAAAATATGGATACAAACCAAGGAATTGATCCAACGAAATGGATACCTATGGACTTAATGGCTTCTAAAGGAAGTGCAGGAGAAGATCCAAATGCTGAAAACATCCGTTACTACGAAGGAGATAAGGATTTACTAGCAGCTGCCAATGCAGTAAAAGATACATACACTCTGGGTAAGGTCGTCGAAGGTACTATAGGTTCAGCGGACGTATGGAATAATGAAGTTGATCGAATTAAATGGTTCCATACTAAGTATGGTACATCTGTAGAAGAAATGGAAGGTGCCGCCGCAGCACAAATTGCCAAAGATTATGATGTACCATTCTTGGGTATCAGAGTACTATCCAATAATAAAACAAATGGCGGAAAATACAGCCCTGATACAGCAGCAGCAAATCAAGATTATGTTTATGAAGTAGTTAAAAAATATATATCAACTTTGTCAAGCAAATAATATGGAAAGCATTAACAATGGAAATAATTAATTCCCAGCCCTTACCCCGGTTCGAGTATCTGTAGGTAAAAGAAGTGCCTTCATTTTTGGAGGTTTAGTTGAGGAATCTTAGAGCTGTTTTACACAGCTCTATTTTTATTGAATGCAGCTCATTCGTTTTGAGAATTAATCTGACAAAGGTGAAGTAAAATTGAAGCATGTTCTTTGTAATTTCATGAGGGTAGTTAAAAGATTAGTTTAAAGTAGGGAGTCGCACGCGACTCCCTTATTTTTTTCTTAAGTAATTAATTCATTAATGAACATTACTATATTTGAAGATATTTAATGTTCAAAGTTTCGGCATTTCTTAAAAAAATCTTTTACAATTCGACAAAGTATGCAAGGATTTATGATAATGAATCGTTTTAGTAGTGAGTGGGGGAGAAAATGATTAAACAACCGGTTGAAGATATGATTAAACATTCCCTTGAGAAATACGCCGACATGGTGAGGAAAATAAGCTTCCTGTATTTACGAAATCGAGATGATGTGGATGACGTATTTCAAGAGGTCTTTCTAAAATTTTTGCAAAACAAAGTACCTTTCAAGAATGACCAGCATGAAAAAGCTTGGCTTATTCGTGTAACAATTAACAAATGCAAAGACCTTTGTAAAAGTTTCTGGCGTAAAAATATCGACATAATCGATGGGCATGAGATTGCTTTTGAAGATCAGGCTGAGAGTGAACTAATGCAAGCTGTGTTAGCCCTTCCAACGAAGTATAAGGACGTAATTTATCTTTTCTACTATGAAGGGTACACCGTGGTTGAGATTGCGAAAATGCTAGAACAAAAGGAGAATACCATTTACTCAAATTTACACAGAGCGAGGAAACTTTTGAAGCAGAAATTAGGAGATGATGCAAATGAATATACGTTTTAAATCTGCGATGAACCGCGTTAGGGCGGAGAATGACTTGATTCGCAATACCGAACAATTCTTAAAAGAAAACCTAAAAGAAAAAAGCAAACAAACAAATATTATGAAAGCAACTAGGAGGATGTTTATGAAGAACAAATGGATTGCAGTCGCTGCATCAGCAGTATTAGTTATGGGTGGTAGCATTGGGGCTTACAAATACAACCAACACAAAAATACCCCAGTTTCGTACTTAAGTTTAGATATCAATCCAAGTGTAGAAATTGCTATAAATTCATCCGGTGATGCAGTAAGTGCAATATCATACAACCAAGATGGAGCTACTATTCTAAAAGGAATTGATGTTAGTGGTTTAAGTGTAGAAAAGGCTGTAAATGAACTTGTGCAGTCTGCTGCTAACCACCATTTCATTGAAACAGATGGATCAACAGTTGTTTCTGTTACTTCTGAAACTAAAGATAAAGATGAAGATGAAGCAAAAATGCTTGAAAAAGATGCAGAGAAAGGAGTTAACGAAGCTTTAAAAGCAAAAGAGAAAGAAGCAACAATTGAAAAAAACAACATTGATCTTTCAAGACGTGATGAAGCGAAGAAGCTAGGTATCAGTCCAGGAAAACTGAACCTTATTCAAAGATTGCAAAAGCTTGACCCATCTATCTCAGTGGATACATACAAAGATGCAAAAGTGAAAGACATTATGGCAGCCATTCATGAGAAAGAAGGAAAAGCCAAGGGAAACAATCCTTCAAACAATACCAATGAACAAAACAAAGACGATATCGCTAAAAACAATTCACAAATAGATGAACAAAACAAAGACAATGACGCTAATAACAATTCACAAATAGATGAACAAAACAAAAACGGTGGCGCTCAAAAGAATTCAAAAATAGATGAACAAAACAAAAATGGTGGCAATCAGCTAAACAAAAATGGTAGCAATCAACAAAACAAAAATAGTGGCGCTCAAAATAATTCAAATATAAATGAACAAAACAAAAATGGCGGCAATCAACATAAAAGCGATGACGACAACCAAGGAAATGGCAATCAATCTTCAAGTAAGAGCCATTCCTCAGAGAAATCATCGTCAAACCAAAGTGTTCATTCTTCAAACAATAATAATCAAGGTGAAAATGAAAGCAAAGGAAATCAATAAGTGCATTAATTAGCACATCTATCACTTCTAGTTTCAGATATATGTTAATTAGAATTCGAAAAGTGGGAATTTTAATTAGTGCATTTTTTCGAATTGAAACTAAAAGGAGCATGACCGTCCAAGTGGCGGTCTTTTTTTGTTATTGAACTCCCAATAAGGCAGTTCCTTCTTGTACGAACGGAGCAGTTCAATAAGGAATAATAAGATGAAGGATATTTTATAAAGCTGGTCGAATATAACCCTTGTCCATATGAAAAAATAATCAACTCTTTTTCCTTTAGGAGATGGCAGAGCAATTATTAAATAGAAAATAATAAATTTAAAAAAAGATGAGGGTGAAATATTGAATATTTCAGTTTTAGGTTGTGGACGTTGGGGAACCTTTTTGGCTTGGTATGCTAATAAAGTTGGACACAATGCTATGCTATGGGGGAGAGAAAACTCAAGGAATTTCATTGGATTAAAAGAGACCAGAAGAAATGATTACCTTTCATTACCAGAAGATGTAGAACTAACAAACTCATTAGAAAAAGCCATATTATATGCTGAAATAATAATTATATCCATTAGTGCTCAAGAATTACGTTCCTTTTCAAAACAATTAAGCTCATTAAATGCAATACAAGGTAAAACATTTATTTTATGTATGAAAGGATTAGAGGCTAATAGTGGTAAAAGACTTTCTCAAGTATTTGGAGAAGAGGTTGGAAAAAATATAAATACAGCCGTATGGGTAGGACCTGGACACGTACAAGATTTCGTGAATAATATACCAAATTGTATGGTTATAGGTTCTGAAAATATTGAAGTAACAAAAAAAATTGTACAAGAGTTGAATAGTGATTTAATTAGATTCTACTATGGGCAGGACCTTATTGGAAATGAGATTGGGGCCGCTACAAAAAATGTTATGGGTATAGCAGCAGGAATGTTAGATGGATTAAATTATAGCAGTTTAAAAGATTCACTTATGGCAGGGGGGACAAGGGAAATCTCTCGTCTAGTTAGAGTAATGGGCGGAAATGATGTAACTGTATATGGATTGAGTCATCTTGGAGACTTTGAAGCAACATTATTCTCAGATAATAGTCATAATAGAAAATATGGACAGGCATTAGTTGAAGGAAAAAACTTTGGAAAATTGGCAGAAGGTGTTGCAACGATAAAGGCATTAAAGGTATTATCCATCCAATATGACGTTCAACTCCCGATTTGTGATGCATTATATGAGATAATATTTGAGAGTAAGAATGCAGAAGAAACATTGAAAGATTTATTTTTAAGACCTGTAAAATTTGAGTTTTAATCCTATGCCATATCTCTTCTTATTAACCAAGGTTTCAGCATTGGATATGGTAGAATATGGATGGTTATTTTTATCAAAAAGAGCATTATGTGAAAAATTTTACTCAAAGTAACAGGGTCGTTGAGTTTAATTTGAAATCACAAAAAATAAATAATAAAGGCACTGAAATTAGTGCCTTTTAGTATCTTAATGTGCAATCAGCAACTCTTAAACTTTTTGGGGAATTGTTCCACAATTCCATTCGATATTATATCCGCCATTTCTAAAGCTTCCAACTCAATTTTATCAAACACAGCAATACTTTCTTTAAAATCTCCTTGAAGTATTAATACTGCTTCCTGTGTAGTAAGTGCCAGATGCTCGAAAAACATTTCTCTGAATTCATTTAGTGGTATAAAAGGATTTATTCTATTTAGAAATTCGGAAATTTCTTCACCATTTGCGTACCATTTTCTCTCTAAAGCTGCTACAGCTTTTTGATTGCCTGCTTTTGCAGCTGTGACAATTTCCGCAGCAATTACCAGGTGCGCCCTTATTAAGCTGCTGAACTTTGCGGCTATTTTATTTCCATAGAAAGGCTTTAGTAAATTTCCCATATCTGTAGCGTTCCGGAGAAGACGTGCGGTATTAGCGTCTAAATCAGGTAAACTAAAAGCTATGCTATTGATCGTCAATCTTGTCCAGTATACGTGTTGTTCCCAGACTAAACGCCAGGCATTTCTTAACTTAACTTCCTGTTCACTTATACAAGAAGAGTTGAACCAAGGTTTATTCATGGTTTCACCCCCTTACCCGCCAATTTTATACTCAGTATATTCCGATTCAAAAAAGCGGCTTGTACGTTTCTAATTTATTGGGGAGGTTTTTTAATTGAAAAAATAAAGACAAGCTATTATTTGGGGGTTAATTGCTATTGTCCTATTTTTAATTTGGCTATTTACTAAATAAGGATATTTATTTAAGTAAGGGGGGCGATTGTTCAAGAAGGGCAGTCGCTTCTTGCACTAACGGAGTTGAACAATCGTCATTAGCTTTTTTTCAACAATCGGGCCAGATTATTTAATAACATTTAATAGAAAATAGCTATTGGACATATACCAAATACTGCTTTCCTAAATGGCCAAATCCACACCGATGAAACAGGATACATTAATGTTATACTTGGAACAACATAAACCAATATTCCTGGTGTCTTCGCATGTGGAGACGTTCAAGATAGAAAGTACCTGTCAAGCTATTACAGCAGCAGGAACAGGTTTTATGGCAGCGCTAGATGCAGAACGCTATCTAGAAAGCGATGCTACTCATGATTGGAGCAAATCATTATAAGAGGGAGAGTAACAATATGACTACAAATAACTATAACGAATTAATTAAAGATCGGATTTATTTTGGTGGAGCAGATGATGTGAAAGACATGATGGAAAAGGAAAAAGGCGATGTTATTTTTGATTTACGGGCAGAGTCACATGAGAACAGATCAGGATATGATCGTATCCATAGTCCAATCGTTGATGATGCCGAGCATCAAGACGAATCAATTAAAAATTCGATTGATCATGTTGTAAAAGCCTATAACGAAGGGAAAAAGGTTTATTTCCATTGTGGTGGTGGGAGCACTCGTGCGGGAACCGTTGCAGTTGGAACCTTAGTGTCATTAGGTAAAGTAAAGACAATCGAAGAAGCTGAAGAAATTGCTAAGGCAGCTCGTCCCAAAGTTAATGTAAAACCTCAAATGAAAGAAGCCTTAAAACGCATATTTCCTAATGCGTAATAAGAAAAACACCATTCATCAGATAAACCTTTTGATTTCCAAAAAGAGAAGAAACAAGTAAGATAAGTAAGTAAATTTTTTGAAAGGTGATGGACAAATTGAATATCACAGATCAAGCTCGTGATGTATTAAAGCAATTGTTCCAAGAACACGATGCCAAAAACATTCGTGTCTATTTTGCAGGCTTTGGCTGAGGACAGCCACAAGTGGGACTGGCTCTGGATGAGCCAGATAAGAATGATAAAGTGGTAATAATCAATGAAATAAAGGTGGCAATCGATACAGATATTGAACCTTATACTGATGGCCTTACTCTTGATTTTGATCAAGAGACAAATGGGCTAGTGTTATTGGAAAATGAGAACAGCTGTTGTTAAATAAAAACATTATCAGAGGTAGTTAGATAAAGACTAACTACCTTATTTTTATTGGAGGAATCTTTTTTTCTTCTTTGGGTAAAGATCAAAACGTGTGTTTACCACCTTTTTGATCAAACCGATACTCACCTAGTTAGTTGATAATTTCCTTGGCTCCTGCTGTTAAACAAAGGGGCTCACTCATTTGTTAAGCACCTTTATATATTAGGAAATTTAAATTCATGAACATCAGTTGTTGGTATTTTTGCTTTGAGGAGTCATGGAACAGCAATCAACTTTTTCAGCATTTGTACTGATTTCATCGACATCTGCTTTGGTGTAGAAAAACTCCCACTCGTTTCCGTCACCATGAGTGCTTCTCGTAAGGGAGAAACAGTATGTGATGCACCGAGGTCGTTGGAGTCAGACTAACGGTTGGGCTCTAAGGCACCATAGTATATCGACCTTTCTCTCCCAGCCGTAGTAGCGGTATTGACGGTTTAAAACAATTTTCATCCTCTGTGGTGCAGCCCTGTTTTTTGCGCTGCATGGGTGGCTAACGGGTAGCGTTTCTGAAAATATGCATAGATGTCTCAGGTTAAGAAGTAGAGAATTAAAGAAGGATATTTACATAAAAACAGGAATACATTTGTCATAAAGAAAGTTTCTTGAATAAAGGAGGACTTAAATATGAAGGCGTTAATTGAAGAGTATAGCCGCGGATACGAGATGTTGCGGGAAACCGTCGAAGGACTGTCTGAGGAGGAGCTTCGATTCAAGCCATCTCCCGACAAATGGAGTATTCATTCGATTCTAATCCATGTAACAGATTCTGAATTAGTGTCGACACCGAGAATGAAAAAAGTCTTGTCTGAAAAGGAGCCACTTCTGATGTCGATGGACCAGGATGCTTGGGCGAATAGTTTGGGGTATGAACAGTTAGACTGTGAACAATATCTGCATCTGTTCCAATTGATTCGTTCCAGCATGCTTCCTATTCTGAACCAACTGACAGCCGAACAAGTAGAGAGGGTGGGAGTGTATGCTGACGCGGGACGGTTTACTTTCAAACAATTATTGGAATATCGCGTACTGCATGTACGAGGACACATCGCACAGATCGAACGGGTGAGGCAAGCATATCGGGAGAGCCAGATTTAATAGGTTAGCTTCCTATACAACGGGGGCAATAGTAAATTAAGGAGCTGAGATTACAGTTCATTTTTTAATTGCTACTAATGGGGCGGCATTCCTGTAATGAATGAAAATAGGGTTTGAGTGTGGTAAACAAAGAATCTATTTTTTTACAGTTAAAGTAAGGAGATGCTTTTTTTGATTAGCCTTTTAGAAAACATATATGAGATATCTATAGCCATACTACTCTTGTGTTCACTTTTTTACTTTAGACAGATGAAAAAAACGAAGCGAGAAAGAAAACTTTCTACTTTTGAATTTGTAATGTATAGAATAACTCAAACCGCAATTTTTCTATGGCTAGCCAGTTTTTTCCTTCTTAGATATGGAATTTAAATGAAAGGTTCTTATAATACGAAATGAGGCTCTAGTAGAATAGTGACGATATAAAATGGCTTAGATAATCCAGATGTGCAAATTGCAGTTTTTTACATAAGAGGAGAGCCTCTAAAGTTAGTCTATTAAAAGAAATCTTACTTCGACAATTTATTTCCTCTTTTGGAGGGGAAAATCCTTTATGGATAAGGAGTGTGGCTCAATTTAATCAAACGTTTGATTAAAAGTGAAAAAACTAGAAAAGAGTTGTAAAATGTCATAGTTTTTTTTTTATAAGAGAATAGGGGCGAATCCTTTAATTTTTCAAGACAACTTTCAACTATTTTTTATGCGAATGGGTAAGATTTTCGTTGCAATAAAGGGAAATCTTGCTGTTTTAAACAAACGTTTGATTAACTATGAAAACCCCCGAAATGGGTAGAAATAAAGTTTGTTTTGGCAGATAAAAACTCATACTGCTAGTTCATGTCGAATGAGCAAGATAAATACCAAATCAACTGACAATTCCTGCAGCCATTTCCGGCCAAAAAGGTTGATTTGATAGAACTGGTGGGAAATTTAATCAAACGTTTGGTTGAATCGGAGTGACGGAGAAATTTGGTGAGGAATGTCTAGTGTTAGTATCATCATGAGGTCACAACTAAAGTTGATCTGTAAGTAAGCGCAATTTATTGAAATAAATTGCGCTTTTCTGTAACGTTCTTAATTGAATATCACCTGTAAATGTTTCTTTAAAAGATGTATGTTTAGATCAACGCACTTAAAACTCATATAGCCGTCGGGCCGGACTAGAAGCATTCCCTCTTTAGAAGCAAATCCGTACTTGCTGTAAATTTGCTCCTTTAAATCACATAAGTAATTTTGTTGAATCGCACGGTTTCGTTCTATTCCGATTTGAAACACCTGTATTGGCAAGAGATCCACATGTTCCTTGATTTTCTTAAACGCTTCATGATTATCTGTAAACACAAATAGAACATGTTTTGTCGTTGTTAATAAATCGTATAGCCTCTGTCCTTCGTCTATGATTTCGTCGGGAACCCTGTCTCCTGGCTGTAACCGATCTCCTTTATTAAACTGCTTAGATCCGTATTCTTCACCATGCACAATCGGACTATGACGATAATGGATACCTGTCTGTGAAATTGCATCGATGAATTTTTGGTTGATGATTCGCGAAGATGTAAGGACTGGAGCAATCGTTTTTCTAACTTTATTGACTAAGCGACTTTTTTGAATAAGGATTCTCGTAAAGCGTTCGGTTCCTGATAATAATTTGCCCCAGACTGGTTCTCTTTCCGTTGTGTATGTATCCAATAACGTATCTGGGGAATAGTTTTTAAGGACAAGCGCTAACTTCCAGGAAAGATTATAGGCATCTTGAATTCCTGTATTCATTCCTTGGGCGCCTATCGGAGAATGAATATGAGCAGCATCTCCAGCTAAAAAGACACGTCCCAAGCGCGCCTGTTTCACCTTTCTTTGATTTACAAGGAATCGTGAGGTCCATGACACGTTGCTCACCGATGTGTTCGTTGGTCCGATTTCCTGAATCATCTGCTCAATTTCTTTAATACTAACCTCCGATTGTTCTTTGGGACTAATATCGGATGTCATTAGAATTCTGTGATTTCCGTCTTTCATCGGGAAAAATGCAATGAACTTTCCCTTGTCAAGAAACGCATAACTCTGGTTATTGGGCAATTCCCATTCTACTTTAAGATCGGCTAGGGAAAAGTTTTGTTGAATCGTCACACCTTCAAAATTCAACCCAAGTTGATGTCGGACTGTACTATGAGCCCCGTCACACCCCACGATATATTTGGTAAGGATGGTCGTGGCATTTCTATTCCTTTTTGAACGACCGCTGTTGTTCCATTAGCGTCTTGCTCGATTTCTAACAGTTTCGTTTCCCACTCCACATCATGATTTTGTTTCATTAAATGGTGATAAAGAATTTCTTCTGTCTTGTTCTGCGGCAACATCAAAACAAATGGAAAAGGACTATTACATCGCTTATTGAAATCAAAATGGATAAGTCCACGGTCTTTGTTCATCACATTAAATGCTGGTGTGACTAGGCCCATTTCAACCATTTCCTTATCAATTCCTGTTTTCTCATAAAGCTCCAATGTTCTTGGCATGATACCTAACGCTTTTGTCGTTTGTGAAGTGGTAATTGCTGAGTCAATAATCTTAAATGATATATCATGTCTGGCCAATTCATTGGCTAATGTAAGGCCGGTTGGTCCTGCACCCACAATCAACACATCTGTATCAAAGCTATTCATTTGAAGATCCCCCTTATCTCAAATGTTTATAATGATCACTAAATAAAAAGCCAGAATGTTCATACCTACTTGTTTCCTTGACACTATTGTATGAAGGCATAAAACGCACTTAAAAAATGTATGATAAGCAAATAGAGTTTAGTCCTATCTTTTTTTAAAGCTTTTGATCAATTAGCTATATTCCCACTTTTTATATTAAAAGAAATCCTGCTTCGACAATTATTTTCTTCTTTTGAAGAGAAAAAAGCTTTATGGATAAGGTGTTTTGCTCGATTTAATCAAACGATTGATTAAAAGGGAAAAAGCCAGAAATAAGTTGAAATATGTCTTGGATTCATTTTTATAAGTGAATAGGGGCGAGTCCGTACGATTTTCCAGACAACATTCAACTATTTTTTCATGGCGCCGAGTCAGACTTTCGTTGCCATAAAGGGAATTCTACCTGTTTTTATCAAACGTTTAATTAACCATGAAAACCACCGAAATGGGTAGAAATTAAGTTTGTTTTGGCAGATAAAAACTCATGCTGCTAGTTCATGTCGAATGGCCAAGATGAATACCACATCAACTGACAATTCATGCAGCGGTTTTCGGCCAAAAAGGTTCATTTGATAGAGCTAGCGAGAAATTTAATCAAACGTTTGATTGAATCGAAGTGATGGAGAAATTTGGTGAGGATTGTCTAGTGTTAGCATTATCATGAGGTCGCAACTTTTCCAAAAAATTGAGTTTTGCTTGATTTCGGGAATGTAGAAGGCCTCTAGTTTCCCGAAAAAAAGAATTTTACATGATTTCAGGAAAGTGGAAGGCCTCTAGTTTCCCGAAAAAAAGAATTATGCCTGACTTCGGGAAAGTAGAAGACCTCTAGTTTCCTGAAAAAAAGTATTTAGCCTGATTTCGGGAAAGTAGAAGGCCCTAGTTTCCAGAAAAAATAAATTTAGCCTGATTTCGGGAAAGTAGAAGGCCTCTAGTTTCCCGAAAAAAAGAATTTTACCTGATTTCAGAAATGTAGAAGGCCTCTAGTTTCCCGAAAAAAAGAATTATGCCTGACTTCGGGAAAGTAGAAGGCCTCTAGTTTCCTGAAAAAAAGAATTTAGCCTGATTTCGGGAAAGTAGAAGGCCTCTAGTTTCCCGAAAAAAAGAATTTAGCCTGATTTCGGGAAAGTAGAAGGCCTCTAGTTTCCCGAAAAAAAGAATTTAGCCTGATTTCGGGAAAGTAGAAGGCCTCTAGTTTCCCAAAAAATTGAGTTTTGCCTGATATCAGGAAAGTAGAAGGCTTCTAGTTTCCTAAAAATCGCGAGTTGGGTCACTAAAAAAAGAAATAGTACCCGAAGTAAACAAAACATTACCGATTAGGACACTAAAAGATTTTACGCGCCCTAAAACCACAAAAAAGAGGAATGCTCGGTCACGTGTCTGAACTTTTTAGAAAACGAATAACAATTAATTTCCAATAACGTTTATATGTAGTCTTGACAATGTAATTTTAATTCACTATAATTGGCTACAAACTAATATTTCAAGTACATTGAAAGAGTTTAGTAGCAGGTTGTCACTGTTATCTAGAAAGCTGGGGGTTGATGAAACCTAGCACAAACAAACTTGTGAAGTACACTCTGGAGTATCTTAGGTAATGCTAAGCGGATTGGCAATCGATACTATTGCTAAGAGTGGCATGAATGGTCATTGAACTATTTATGCAATTTGGGTGGTAACGCGATTCAAAATCGTCCCTATGTCTACGAATGTAGATAAGGGGCGATTTTTTTTTTACATTCTTACCCACTAAAGGTGAGAAAAATAAACATTTAAAGGAGCTGGAAAGACATGAATATCATTGATGAATTAGAATGGCGCGATGCCATAAACCAACAAACGGATGCAGAAGGATTACGCAAGCTAGTTGAAGAGCAAGAGATCTCCTTGTACTGTGGCGTAGATCCGACTGGTGACAGTATGCATATTGGACATTTAATTCCATTTATGATGATGAAGCGATTCCAATTAGCTGGACATCATCCAGTTATTTTAATTGGAGGAGCTACCGGAACAATCGGTGATCCAAGTGGACGTCAAACAGAAAGATCACTTCAAACTTTAGAACAAGTGCAACATAATGTTGATGCCTTAACAGCGCAAATGAAAAAGCTATTTGACTTTGGTGGAAATAGCAGCGTGAAAATGGTGAATAACTACGATTGGACACATAAAGTAAACATTATTGACTTTTTACGCGATTACGGGAAACACTTTAGTGTCAATAATATGTTGGCTAAAGATATTGTATCAAGCCGTTTAGAAACAGGGATTTCATTTACTGAATTCTCATACCAGATTTTACAATCGATGGACTTCCATCACTTATACAAAGAAGAAGGCGTGCGCCTGCAAATTGGTGGTAGTGACCAATGGGGTAATATTACAGCCGGTATCGACCTTATTCGTAGAAAAGAAGGATCAGAAGCAAAAGTCTTTGGATTAACGATTCCATTACTATTAAAAGCAGATGGTACGAAGTTTGGTAAATCAGCTGGCGGAGCCGTTTGGTTAGATCCTAAGCAAACAACGCCATTTGAATTCTTCCAGTTCTGGGTGAACACCGATGATCGCGATGTTATCAAATACTTGAAATACTTCACTTTCTTAACAAAAGATCGAATTGACGAATTAGCAGTAAAGGTTCAAACAGAGCCTCATAAACGTGAAGCACAAAAAGTGTTAGCTGAAGAAATGACAAATTTTGTTCATGGTGAGCATGCATTAGAGCAAGCCTTAAAAATTACAGAAGCATTATTTAGTGGCGATGTTAAAGCATTAACAGCCGATGAAATTGAACAAGGCTTTAAAAACATGCCAACTTTCCATGCTCCAAAGGAATCAAAAAATATTGTCGATTGGTTAGTGGATTTAGGAATTGAACCTTCTAAACGTCAAGCAAGAGAAGATATTAATAACGGAGCCATTTCAATGAACGGAGACAAAGTAACAGATGTAAATACTGATGTTACAGTAGAAAATTCATTCGATGGAAGATTTATTATTATCCGTAAAGGTAAAAAGAAATACAGCTTAGTGATATTAGGAGAATAAAGTGCATATAATTTCACAGAAAAGGACGGGGCATCCCGTCCTTTTTTATGATATAAACTCCCAGAACTCTCTTAATCCCATATGCTATGAGAAGGCAGCAATGCAATTAACGAATCCCAATATTTTCATTAGACCTAGTAAAGCCAAGATATCTTGTGCCCTGAAATGTAAGTTCTCCATTGTCCCCTTCAACTAACATACCGTATTCAGTATCACTTACCTTGAATTCTATCCGATCTCCACTTTCTACTTCGAAAGTAACAAAATAATCAGTATACGCCCTGTGTTCTCCGCCGCCGTGTACGGATGTCCTTTTTGCAACCACTTTGGAGTTAATGTTTAATTTGGGGGAGTGGTTATTTTTATTCCATTGGGAAATTGATTTTATTAATGTAAACAAAATGACGGAAGTCACGATTACAAATATGGTGCCAATAAAAATAGGAGCGAACTCAAACATAAAATCTCCACCTTCAAGCATGAAACCCCTCCTAAAAACCTTTTTTTCTATATTTTAACATCTGGTATTCTTTATATGTAATTAAATTTTCAAAATTCGGTTAATTGTTCCTCTACCTAAATGTCATCCTTTATTAAAGATTTTTCACATGCAAAAAGGGGGGAAGGCTACATCAGTAAACGTAATCTGGCAAACTTTGCAACGGTATCGTTAGCGTTCAACTTTAATTAGTCCATACCTATCGAAATGGACCACTTATTTAGAATTACAACGCCATTAGGAAATTTATGTTATTCGAAAGGGGCATATTGTATAATTTAGAAGTAGGGGTGATTTTGTGAGGAGTGAAATTCAAGGAAATCGATCTGAGGGTAAACCAGTTATTTTGACTGGGGTTTTAGTGGTTGCTGCTCTGCTGATTTTCTTCATTGCTAGTACAATTAAAAATGTAAATTTGTCGGTTGGAATTGTTTTGTATTCACTTATTGATTTTGGATTTTTAGTGGCAATGATTTTAGGAATCAAAACAAAAAATAAACCCATTGTTATATTTAGCGTGATCGTTAACGGTATATTGTTTCTGACATTGTTAGCTATGATTTATCTGATGGCGATTGCAAACGGTATTTCAGAACCATAAGAGTATAAAAAATGGAGCAGTTATTCTGCTCCGTTTATATTTTTGCCAGGTCCAAACTCTATCTATTTAATATCCCTAAGTATTCTTTCCATGGTCCTACGTCTACCCTATATCTCTCCGCCATTACCCGAACAATTTGGGCAATGTGTGTTAAATCATGAACAACCCACGTAGAGAGCAATTCTCTTACTTTGACGATACCGAAAGAAGGGTGTGCTCCCGTTAATTCAAGATGGTAATCAGGATCAATAAGAGCTTTCAGTTTGGCTATATTTTCTGTTCGAATCATTTTAAATTCATGCAGCTTGTGCTCAATCGACTTTTCAGCCCGTTCATTAAAGTGCGAATAACGATCAAAGGGAGGAAATGGTTTCCGTTCACCTTCCTGAAGTATCATTACTAACCTTGGAATCCAGTTATTCTTTTCACCCTCAATGAGGTGCTCAATCACTTCAATGGCATTCCAGGTTCCTTCGCCTTCATTAGATTGCAACCATCCAGCGGGCAAACCGGATAAAAAATACTCCAATGTTTGTGGCGTACGTTCCAGAATCTCAATCGCTTCTTCCATATTAAAATTCATACAACTACTCCTTTCCTTAGAAAAATCATTTTCTACTAAAATAAGGTCCCAACCAACCCCATATTCTCCTCTAGGATCTTAGGATATTACACTCCCTAATATGAAATGCTAATTTTTAGGGGGGATTGTATGAAGTTCAATATTTGTATTACAGGGATCGTTTTCATTTTAATGTTTATTCTAGGATTTGAATATAAAGAACAGGTCCAGGTCTCGATAGTTTCAACCTCTATCACAGAACAGGGCTTGCGGTATGATATCAAATTAACTTGTACTCATTGTAATGAACAATTGAAAAAGAACTTACATATAAAAGTGAGTCCAGGAGCTGATTTAAGAAAATTAATGAAAACGAATGGGGGAGAGCTGGTTTTACTAAATGAATCAAAATATTTAATTGAAGATACAGGTAAGTATCATTTAGCATACAAAATGAAAAAAAGCGCCAATGAAAATGAAGCCATCTTCTTTCCAAATATGCAACCTTACATGTGATAGTCGGTAAAAGAACTATTCAAAAAGTGTCTTTGAAGAAATATAGAATCAAAACATTGCCTTATTAACGAAGTTATAACTCCATATTTACAGAGATGAAGGTCCAAGATATGGCCGGCCCCCACCAAATAAAAAAGCGTTCTTAACATAATAAAGGGTTCCGTTTTAGGGTGCATATTGATCAAATGACATTGAAAATGGCGAGTGAATTGACACTCGCCATTTTACTTTATTACCTGGGCTTTTCACTTATTTGGAAGAGGTTTGACAACAAAATTCCTCAAGAAAGGAGCAATCTACTCTTTCTTTGTCTCGTATCGCTGGGCGATATAGATTGCAACACCCACTGTTCGAAAGTATGGCCAAATCTTGGAGCGGAATGGATATGAATTTTTAAAAGATTGCGGTCGGCGTATTTTTGTTCAATCAGACATCGGAGCGCTTATAGCGTTACGCGATACGGACAAGCCACTAGACGATACAGCTAAAGACCTTGTGAATCAACAAAAGGAAAGATTAGAAGAATCCAATAAAACAGAGATTGCGATACCCGATACATATATGAAATTTACCCCAAGGCCCCAATCAATTAAAAGAGATTTTAATGTTTTTAGTCAATGAACTCGCAGCCACGCGTGAAATGAATGTCCAACTGACAAATGATATGTCTGATCTTAAAATAACGGTTTCTCGGCTCAAGCAAGATCATCATGTTATAAGTTCTAGTATTGGAAATTCAACTCAAAAAACACATGCTAAAATTGAAAAATTAACAGAACAACAAAATACCAATTACGAAACATTGCTGAAACTAGAAAAACAAAAAAGTGAACTCTTACAAAAGGAATTACAAAATATGCGGGACGAACAGAAAAAAGAATGGAGTTCACAAAATGATTTTAATAAACGATTAGAAGAAGCGATACAAAAGCCTAAAGAAAAACGGGGAGGGCTTTTCTCTATATTCCGAAAATAAAGTGGTTGAGATCCTCAATTCAAAACAAGAGTCATCCTTTACAGAGTTCCACAAGAAAGGGGCGTATCAACCCTTTTTTTGATTCGTATCGGTTGGCGATATAACTTGCAAATAAATCCCCAGAACCATCATCTTTATGAAAGGGGATTCCGATAAGCGATATGATATACATCGGAATGAATGAGCATTCTCTTACAAGGAAGTGGAAAAAGGAGGAGGGGCTCAACACGCGCTGTCAGAGAGTACGGACAAAACTTAGGGTGAAATGGATATGAGTTTTAAAAGATGAAGATTGGCTTATCATTGTTCAATCAGATATCGAAGCGCTTATAGCGTTACGCGATACGGACAAGCCACTAGACGATTCACTAAAAACCTTGTGTATCTACAAAAAAGAAAGATTAGAAGTACCAATGAAACATAGATTGCGATACCCGATACACATGAAAATATACCCCTCGACCCTATTCCCTCTTTACGATATTTAAGTAGTAAATTAGAGTTAATGATTATTTAAACCTTAGGAAACCAATTAAAAAGGAGAAATTCCTTTGTTCTGAATATTAGGATTCACTATTTTTCAAATTTCAACAAATTCCCGGGAAATATCTACAAATTATGAGTAGATTTCGACAAAAATTGAAGCATTTAAATAACTATAAACTCAGATTCATTTTTTGTGAAATTGCAAATGGTGTTAGGTGATTATATAGGTAACAATAATAAAAGAAACAAATAGTCCTTCTCTATTCCATTAAAGGGCCATATTGTTGAATAAAGATAAAATTGGCTCTCCCCCTTTTTTAGGAGCGAGCCGATTTTTGTATTATGACTATACTTGTAATTCAAATTGCTTAGAGTATAGATGTGCATATGCACCATTTCGTGCTAGTAACTCAATGTGCGAGCCTTGTTCAGCAATTCCATCCTCCGTTAATACTACAATTCGCTCTGCACTGCGGATCGTGGAAAGGCGATGGGCAATGACGATGGTTGTACGTCCTTTTGCTAACAATTCTAGTTCTTATTTGTTTATGATGTTTTTTTCATTGGAATAATATTATTATCTGATTGTTGCTTTTTGGTTTTTTTTCGATAAACGATTTTAGACAATGTAACACTAAATTCATATAAAACCAATAGTGGTATGAGAACTAATATTTGTGACATAAAATCAGGTGGAGTTATGGCAGCAGATATAATGGTTAGTAAAAAGTAAGATATCTTTCTAGCTTTAGATAAAAGCCTTGGATTAATGACACCAATTGAGGTAAGGAACATAGCAATGAGCGGTATTTCAAATAACAATCCAAACGGCAGTGTTAAGTTTATTATGAATTTAAAATACTTTTCGGCCGTAAACATGGTTTCAAACTGGCCTTTAGATAAGGATAATAAAAAATTAAGAACAATTGGATACAAGACAAAATAACCGAATGAAAGTCCTGTTATAAACAAAGTAAAAAATCCCGGAATGTAGGCTAATGTTATTTTTCGTTCTTTTTTAGTTAGTCCTGGTTTTACAAATAACCACGCTTGATACGCAGCAATCGGGATGGTAAGTGCGAACGCACTCACTCCTGCAATCATAAAATATATACTAAGGATGTCAGATGGTCCTAATACAGCTAATTCATGATTAAGGTCACGAATAAGCCAATTAAAAATGTCCTTCACAAAAATGAATGATCCAAATAAAAAAACGATAAAAGCGAGTAATGTAATGATTATTCGCTTCCTTAATTCTCCAAGGTGATGAACAAAAGTTAACTCTTGATTTTTCATATTAGGCTCTCCCTTTTTCCTTTTAGAAATAAGAGGAAGATGTAAGCTTTGAACTTACATCTTCTACACTTTTACTTAGATTGACCACTATCCTCTTTTTCCTCTGACAGTATTTCCTTTGTTGAGCTTTTAAATTCTCTTAATGTATTACCAAATGCACGCCCAATTTCAGGTAATTTAGATGGCCCAAAAATGATAAGAGCAATAATTAATATTAATATTAAACCAGGTACTCCTATATTTTGTAACATGATGGTACCTCCATGAAAAATATTTTTATACTATTGATACGGATAAGATGAACAACATTTATTATTTCTCCACTTTTTCTTTTTCTTTTTCTTTTCCTCCATTATTTAATGGTAAAGGATCCATACTTTGATCGTTCGCTGTTAAATCAATTCCATAGTCCTTAGCGAAAACCATATGGGTTTCTACAAGAACACCTTCTTTATTTTCATCTAAATTGAATACTCTCGCTCCACGAAGTCTGTTTCTATCAGCACCAGGAAGACCGTACGTTCCAAAACCTGTGTTACCAGCATAACCTAGCAAAATTCCATAATAGTTGCCATAATAGGTGTTTGTATGATCATGTCCGCAAAAAACGCCCTTAACGTCTCCTCTATCTAACATAGCTGTAAACAAACCACTGTTAATTGGTCCTGGACATTCATCTTCATTTCTTTCTCCTACTATTTTATGCCTTGCCATTGCAAGCTCATGGCTTGCTTGTGTTCTTAGGTCTACGCCTCCATACCACATAAAACGATGTTCCCATAGAGGGATATGAATGAACACAAGTGAAGGGACTTTATAACCATACTGCTTCTCAAGTTTTTTTGATTTCTCATAATACCAATTCACTTGATTAAAACGAAGCCAGTCCCAAGTAGGGTATCCTTTAAAATCTTGTCCAGCTATTTGTGCTGGTGCATATCTTCCACTATCAAGAAGCCAGAGGTTGAATGCTGCTTTATTGCCTTTTGATTTTCTTATTAAGATGTTCGTGTTTCCTGATCCAGTAAGGCCCGGTTCTCCAGGTTCATTCAAATTATATTTGTACGTACTATAGAACTTCAGCATGTCATTCTCATACATTCCAGTCCTAGGTGAAGAATCTTCGTCATGATTTCCAAATGTAATTGCCCATTTAATTCCTCTTTTTTCCATTGGTTGAGCTACATTATTTAAGGCTTGTTTCATCTTTAATTCCGTATCCATGCAACATTCAATATTGTCACCGTTAAGAACAACAAAATCAGGCTTCTCTGTGTCAAGAACTTTCTCCATAAGTTCAATTGTTCTGCGATCAATTCGTTCATCATCTTGAGTATCGTTAAATTGTACAACTTTAAACTTGCCATCTGAGTTAAATTGAAGCTTAGCATTTTCATTTTCTAATTCATCAGCATGTGCTTTATTAGTCAACAAATCACCCGGCAAACCAGTAGAAGCAAGTGTTAACGCAAGCGTACTCATTCCTCCTATTTTTATAAAACTCCTTCTGTCTAACCCTTTGCTTTGATCCTGATTACTCATGAACATTACCTCCAAATTTTTTAAATTTTTTAGAGCCTAGCAATCGAAAAGAGAGAAAATAGGGGAAAAAGGTTTATACAGTTTTAAGTACAAGCAATCATTATTTAAGAACTGCCGCCATTATCCCTGTAATCTACATTTCCATCGTAGAATAAAAATATTGATAGAATATTAATTATGCTAGAAATATATGTAAAAAAAACAAAACAAAATAGCCAAAGAAAAGGACGAAATAGCCTTAATAAGAAAAACATTCAGATTATTTATAGTAGAAAAGATAGATGAAAAAGATGTTTTTTGGTTTTGTTTTCTTCTCCATTTTTGATAAATTTACAAAACTTAACATTTCATTAGGCTTTTTTTTATATTCAATTCTTATAATTAAATAAAACAAACAAATTCAAATGATGGAGGCATTGGAAGTATTGTATGAATAAACATTTAATAACAGAAAGGTATAGAGTAATAATTAAAGAACTTGAGATAAAAAGTAAAGTTAATGTAGTGGATTTGGCAATAAAATTAAACGTAACACCAGAAACGATTCGAAAAGATCTAAGCGCGCTTGAGGAGAAAAAGAAATTACGTAGAATTCACGGTGGGGCTATTCGATGTTTTGGTTTGATTAAAGAACCTCATTTTAATAAAAAAATCGGCATCTCTCATAATCAAAAAAAAATGATAGGGGAAGTTGCGGCAACTTTTATTATGGATGGAGAAACAGTTGCTCTAGATGTAGGATCAACAACCTTACATATTGCGAGTTCCATTGAAAATGTAAAAAATATCACGATTGTGACCAACTCATTAGCAGCAGCCGAAATCTTAAATAATCGATTAGAAAGCCAACTATTTGATGGCAAAGTAATTGTACTTGGAGGGACAACTAATCCACTGCAACGTTCAATCAGTGGACCATTAACCAATCTGTTATTAGAACACTTTTATTTTGATAAAGCGTTTATTTCATGTGGAGGAATTAGCAAAGATGGAATATGTGATTTCGATATAGATGAAGCAACTGCATCTACTATTATGATGAAAAGATCAAGAAGTGTTTATGTTGTAACTGATTCTTCCAAGATTAATCAGAAGGCTCTTTTTCATATAGGGTCATTCTCATCAATTGATTGTGTTATTTCAGATCAAGAAATGCCCGTTGATTGGTCTAAAGATGCTATGATTAGAAACCTAAAATGGATTAAAGCAGGTGACATGAATTAAATATTGATTACCATGTCGTCATAAAGAGGATCCTTATTCATTTATATACTTAGAAAAAACCTAGTATGTGCAGTTTCAAAAGTGAACGAAAGGGCGCGTTTCCAGAGTATGGATCTGCGCCTTTTTTTGCATGAAAGGGCCAGATTGTTGAATAACATTATTAATTGTTTCGTGAAGATTGTGAAGAAATGTACTTAAGCTAACTGGCAGGTTAGTGGAAGAAGGACTATTTTTATGGACTAAAAAAAGCTAAGATTTAATCCCCTAGCTTTTTGTGCGTAAGAATATCATTTAAATAAATCGAACATCTCTATAAATAAAATCACCGTTTGGACTTGTTACATAATCAAAACAGATTAACTGAAAAGGAATACTGTCTTTTGTTTGAATTGAACCTAATATTTTAATCCCATTTTCAAAAAATATTTCTTCTACTTGTTGAAGAGTTTTACCTTCTTCAGAAAAATTTAATTCGTTTATGATTTTTTCTTTATCCTGTGTATCTTTTAGGACTATTTGAGTGTTATACAAGGATTGAATTGGAGGAAATGCTCTGTTTACAAGAAACAGAACCCTTTTTCTTACATATGCTGAAGAACATCCATTACATAGGAGGAGTAAGACCAGTAAGCACAGGAACGACTGAAGTTGCAGTAATTGCAAGTTGCTGAGTTTGTAATACTTTTACAGTAAGTTCCAGGACGAGTTTTTCAGTCAACGTGGAAAAAGTTGCCTCAGGTGCTGGTTCCGGTGACGCAAAATCAAGTTCAAAGAAGTTTGCGGCTACTAACTCACCAAATGGCTGTTCATTGAATTTGACAAGATTGTTGAAGAAAAATTTATCCAAGCGAGCATTTAAGTTGTTTGCATCACTAAGGAAACTAGACTCGGAACTTTCATTAATACCTAAGATTGGTAGATTTATGAGCGTTCCAGCAGCTGTACTAAGTTCTGTAAAGCCAGTGAATGGAATATCGACAATTTTATCTAAAAGTGAGTTAGTACATCCACCCCCAGGACTAAAAATAGCAAATTCAATATCTTTTCGAATATGCCCTGCGATAAATAATTTAGCTGCTGAAAAGGTAAAAAAGTCAGTGGTGCCAACACGTGCAAATGGTGCAACCGGAACAATTTTCACTTGATCGAGAAATACATTTTTTTTCACTCTTTTAATTTCAATTGCTATAGCTCCAAGGGCAATTGTTGCCTCTATAGGAATTTGGATTGTTGGCTCTGCTAGTACAACAGGAACTTTAATCCTAGTAACAGTTGGTCCAGCTGCTACTGGGGTATTTGCACTGGTAAATGAACTTAGTGGTGTTGGTGTTACTGGACAAGGACCTGGGGGATCGGATTGACTTGCTTGATTGGGTTGAAGATTATCACATCTCAAAATAAACACCTCGTTTCAATTTAATTTTTTTAGGTTTTACATTGTTAAAGTATTCTTTGTACAAGTTAAAGAATGGACAAGTATAATAGTCATTAACATATTTTTATAGAAATAGGCTTTTTGGGCGAGCAGCCAGGTCAAACGGAACAACCAAAAGAGAAAGAAACGATTAATAGAGAACTGATAGCCACTACAATCCAAGAGAAAACACGGCATGGTATCCTTACTGTTCTATCATTTTACATATCACTTATCACAATTAAATGGACTCGAGTAAAGTCAAGAATTGTGAAGAATTGTACTTAAACAAACGGGTGCAAGAGTTGCAGATAAAACTGTCATTTTGGCAGCTTTTCTTATTGCACTAAAGGGCAGTATAGTTCAATAAACATTCACATTTTATTTATCTGAAGTGAAAGCTAATAAGTTAATATTTAGGTAAAATTGAGTTAAAATCATTAAATATTGAGATGTGATTAAATTGAAAATTTTATATAGAAGTATATCTGGTTTTGTTTTAAATATTGTAATGTTTATATTTTGTAAAGTTGCTTTAAATTATTTTGTTACCCATACAAATATAAAAATTGACCCAAAAAGCACATTGTTACTAACGATGTTGCTTTACCTCTTTTTCGGTCTTGGATTGTTAACTGGTCTATTCATACCAAAGTGGCAACGACGTTTTCATCAATTAAAGTCTTGAAGATTAATACTAATCTAACTGGCAGAATAGTTGAATAAGGAATTACGTTGAAATAGCTTATAAAGGTGGGTTGCGAGTTAGTGAAGATAATATTTGAGTTAATACGAATAGCTTTTATTTTAGTGGTTTTT
The DNA here is from genome assembly GCF_001048695.1 of Neobacillus massiliamazoniensis. Taxonomy (GTDB): domain Bacteria; phylum Bacillota; class Bacilli; order Bacillales; family Cytobacillaceae; genus Neobacillus; species Neobacillus massiliamazoniensis. Next base: position 1,063,923 of record NZ_CVRB01000001.1, read on the forward strand.
GTATTTTTTGAATTATTCTTAGGGAGTTTTTTACATTTTATTTACTCAAAACTAGTTGTTAACATTGATTATGGAAATGGATATGGATTGATGGTTCAAGCAGCTATTCTAATTTTATTTTTTGTTCTATATAAGAACGAATTACAATTTAGTGGATGGGGATGGTCTACGTGGTTTATTGGGAAAAGTAGAAAAAAACTCTCAAAAAAAGTATCAAAATTACTTATTTTCACATCAATAGTGTTATTAATATTACCTCCGATATTAAGCCTCTTCTTCCACTAACTAGGTGCTTGAGTTCAAGTAAGTAAAGCTGTTGCGGCAGCCTTTTTCTTATTCGACTAACTGGCAGGTTAATTCAAAAAGGATAAATTATAAAACAAGAAGAATATGTTATAAAAAGTGTTCGGTATCGTGTCTTAGAAGGGAGAATTATACAAAATGAATGGAAAAAAATTCGATATTATATGGAATATTATCATACTTGTCTTAATTTGGGGAATTGGATTGTATAATGTGTTTGTAAAAAATGATCAAATAATGATTATTATAATGCTGCTATCTACCTATTTGTTATTTAGAAAACCAAAGAAGAAATCGTAAGTTAATTATTATGTCCTGTTTAACCAACTGGGGCGTCAATCCAAGAAGGATTAATGTTCTTTTTTGTAAAACTTATTAAGCTAACGGGGGCGTTTCTACAATAAGTGGAGATGCTTTTTCTTATTAAAGTAACGGGGCAGGTTACTTGAAGAAGGATTATGGAAAAAAATGTAGAATTCATATACTTCAAACGTATGATTAGAAAGATGTGAATTTAAAGGAGTCCTAAAAATGAAGAAACCTTTAGGCGTTTTATTAATTAGTTATTTTTATATCTTTGGTGCAATTGTCTTATTATTTACTGCTGTTTTTTATAATGCTGATGCTAATTCCATTGGTATAGCTGGAAGGTTTGGAATGCCCAATGTACCTGAACGACTTATGAGACTAATAGTTACTTTATTTTCACTGGCTATGGTGTATGGGTATATAAGACTTAAAAAATGGGGCTTTTGGGTAATGGTAATCTATTCGGTGTTTTTTGGATCAATAAGTTCTTCATTGATATCAAGTCAATCCCAAAAGCTATTTATTGGTAATTTTATTTGGTCAATTATTGTTTTGGCTTATACAATTTATGTGAAAAAGGCATTTTTTAAAACTGGTGTTAATCATTAGAAGACTGTTATTTTTCTACATATTTTACAATTCCTTATTCAACTGATATGAACGAAACTGTCAACCCACCACACCCAAATGTTTTTAAATGGTGTTTTATTCAGTATGAATAGAGTTATCCCTTGTTCAACTTATTGACCAAATATCCTTTCGGATTTAGCTTGTCAAGGGCGTACTTTCCCTTGATAAGCTAAATCCGAAATGGATACAATGCAGAAAGTTGAACAGGATAACCTTAAAAACTTGGCACGAAGGCAAAAACGCTGACGGTGGTATACAAACTGATATGCGTGGGTTGGGTACCACATTTCACTCCATCCGTCACGGAGCTGCCTCGGACTAACGGCGCACATTCGGTTCATAGACCTAGTGCATAGTTCAACATGAGGGTTCTCCTTCACGGGGATTTGCCTTCGTACCAAATCTTCAATCTTAAAACTAATCATAAATATAGAATATAGAAATTACGAATTACATCTTCAATCTAGTTAAGAAACTTTTAATTCACTTATTTGTTTATCCTCAATAGCGCAACCGATAGCCCAAATAAAGCCAAGTAATTCTCTTGCGACAGCTACAACAGCTATTTTTCCACCTTTTCCTTTAGCAGAGATACGGTGATATTTCATATGAAGACGGTGTTGAGCATTCCAAGCAATACGTTTTGCCTCTTTATTTTGACCTTCTTGGCGTTTAAGCAATTCACCTTTAAGAGATGGTCGATGCCGATAAGACCAACAAACTTCTACTATCGAACGACGGATTTGAGAGTTTCCCGTTTTCGTAATTGAACCTTGCCAACGACTTGATCCACTAGAGTATTCTTTAGGAACAAGTCCAGCATATGACATCAATTGTCTTGGGTTAGAAAAACGAGAAAACTGTCCAATTTCAGCTACCAAGGTAACGGCAGTTACTTCTGCAACCCCTCTTAATGTTTGTAGTGCTTGAATAACAGGGGCGTGTTCACTTTGAAGTGCTTCTTCATGGATTTGAACTTCAATTCTTTTCATACGATCTTCTACTTCGTTGATTGTATGGAGATATTCTTGAAAAACAATGGATTGAGCAGCTCTTTTAAATGTTAATCGTTTTAACCATTCACGATGTTTTACTGACCAATTTCGTACCCCTTTAGGGGGACGCATTTCATGGCGAAGTAAGAAGTGAACAAGTCTCTGACGAGAACATTGTAGATCCTCACGAGTATCATTACGTGCTCGAACTAAGTCTCTTAATGCTTCATGTTCTTCATCAGGAACCCATACAGAAGTAAGCTCTCCAGCACGAAGTAGCTGAGCTAATCTAATAGAATCTCTTTTATCTGTTTTGACACGGTCTCCAGAACGTTTAGGAATAAGAGAGGGTGCTACAACCATACATTCAATGTCCATTGATAGAAGTAACCGGTAAATTCCATAACCTGTAGATCCTGCTTCATAACACACAAGTAGGTTTTCAGGATTTCCTAATTTTTTCATTAACTTGCGAATTTCTTCTGGTTTATTTTGAATAGTTCCATGAAATCTAGGTTCACTTCGACCAGGATCAGCAATTGAAACAGCAATTGCATTTTTAGATACGTCTAAACCAACATATTTTTGTACATCCTTCATAATATACGGCTCCTTTTCGTGTGTAGCTCTACACTTGGTTTTATTTTTGGGTAGTAACATTATGACCAAGTGCAACCTACGTTAAGCGATGGGAGCCGTTTCGTTCATTATGACTAACGGGTGCTTTAGTTATACAACAAATGGCTGCTTCGGCAATCTTTTTCGTTACCGTTATTTAACTACCATGAAAATTAACTTCTGTAATTCACAGAAAAAGGCAATACTAAAGAGGACGCAGCTCATTCGCTTTTTAAAAAAAGGGGAGAGCGCCAATTACATGGATTTATGGTAATAAAGTGGACTGGATTAAGAGACTTTAGGTTCTTCTAACGTAACGGTGTATCCTAAGCTTTCGAGTCGGATCAGAGAATGTCGAACAATTGATTGTTGTCTCTGCTTATCAAAGTAGTCTTCGCCCAAGTCTACATACATTTCTTTTCGAGTTAAGAGATAATAAGATATACGTAATATTGCGTGAGCGACTACAATACCAGCACGTTTCTTACCCTTTCGGGATGCTGTACGCCTATACAGTGCTCCAAGATAGTTTTTGGATCCTCTGACTGAATGAGCTGCTTCGGTTAACGCCGATCTTAAATACTTATTTCCTTTTTTAGTTTTTGCTGATTTTCTTTTTCCTGCACTTTCGTTTTGCCCAGGAACTAATCCTGCCTAAGAACACATATGAGCCGCAGTGGGGAATTGTTTCTTCACATCAGTCCCAATTTCAGATAATATTTGTTCAGCCATTCTGGTCGCTATACCTGGAATCGAATCTAATCGTGCTATATCTTCTTGATGAGAACTGACTCTGTTCGCAACTTCCTTATCAAGCATCTCGATTTGCTCAGTTAAAAAGTCAATATGACCTAAAATGGTTTTTAACATAAGGCGTTGATGTGAACTTATATAGCCTTTTAGGGCGAGTTCCAATTCTTCTTTCTTCTTTTTCATAGTGCGGCGTGCGAAATTTGCTAGTTTTTCAGGATCCTCTTCACCGTCGGCAATGGCATCCGGCATATCTCGTGCTGAAACACCCATCACATCTGAAACAACAGATCCCAATTTAATGTTTGCTCCTTCTAACACCTTCTGGATTCGGTTATGTTGTCTAGCTCGTTCTTCGATAATACTTCGGCGATAGCGAACTAGCTCACGTAGTTCACGTTGATTTCGATCTGGAATGTAACTTGCTTTGAGTAGCCCATGGCGAAGAAGTTTGGCAATCCATTCTGCATCTTTCACATCTGTTTTACGTCCTGGAACAGCCTTCATGTGTTGAGCATTCACAACCAAAAACTCAATATCTTCAGCCTCAAGCAAATTAACAATTGGCTTCCAATATACACTCGTACTTTCCATGGCAACATGGGTACAATTATGCTGTTTAATCCAGTCGACCAACTGTAATAGAAAAACAGTTTTAGTAGAAAATGCTTGAATCTCCTTTCTTTCTGGTGTCACTATACAGGCAGTAATATTGTCCTTATGGACATCCATACCGCATGCTCTTTCAATGACTATATCCATTGAAATCATCCTTTCTACGGCAATCGTAATAATTAGAGGCTGGTGCAGCAACCAGAATAGGATTAATCTACCATGTGTGCTTCCCGTAAGGGAGCGACAGTCAGTGGTGCACCGTGGTCGGTGGAGTCAGACTAAAGGATGGGCTCTAACGCACCATAGTTGATCGACCTTCCTCTCCCAGCCGTAGAATCAGTATTGACGGTTCCAACCCATTTTCATTCTCTGTGGTGAAGCACTGGTTTTTGCGCTTCATGGATGGCTAAAGGGTGCTTTCGTTGAAAAAATCGGGTTGCAGCGGCAGCCCTTTTTCTTGTTCCACTAGTGGGAGTAAAGACTTACGTTCCCCTATAATATGGATATTCCGTTAGACAAAGAGTATGACAATTCCTTTTTTAAATATGGTAATTTGTCCATTATAAACATTTTTCGACTTTTTATGACATTAATGGACAGAAACTCATATTGACATTCGAATAGTAATTATGGGGATATAGTTGTTGGGGTATACATCTTGTAAAAATTTAGTAATAAATGAAACCCATTAACCTATACCCGAAATACCTACTAACTGTAAAATGGAGGTTTGGGAAAAGGAAGCGCAACTAGCAAAAAAAATAAGGAAACTTTACAACTATTTGAAGAGAATACAAGTGGTTTAGGTATGGCTATGGATCATCAATATAATTTATACAGAAGTGAAGTTTATATTGATGAAGAAAAAGATGCTTTTGCTTATATAAGTAGATATCATGTTCAATGGGTTTATGAAGATGGAAAGAAATAAGTACATAAAAATACGATTCAGTTTTATGCAGAAGATAAATCAACACATGTCCATATTCGAACTACAATCGTTTTAGAACGCTTAAACTCCGAGATCAGAAGAAGGGAGAGCATCATACGTTTTTTTCTAATACGGACTCCGCTGTCCGCCTGTTAGGGGCGGTTCTTATAGATTGTGACGAGTCAATGGAAACTGGCAACAAAAGATAATTTTTAGGGATAAAGATTGATAGTTTTGAGGATAGATAGTACGTAGCTAAATTCATAAATTTTTTTGGAAAAGGATGGGAGATTTTTGGCGTGACAATTTAATATGCCACCCATAAATAGTTGAAACATTGTATTTTTTTATTTACCCAATAATAGGGACTTGACTAACAAGAGGGATGAACAAAATGAAAAGACAACTGAACACTGAAAGCAATTTGGAACCATTACCAAGAGTGCATGAAAAACCATCCACTGCAAAATTGACATTGAATCGAATCTATATTTTGTTTACGATTGGATTTTGGCTGCTTTATGTAGCATCCACAATTTTTGATCAACTGCATAATGTGAATGGTAGTTTTAAACAAGTCGTTGAAGCGGGATTATATATCTTGATTGTTACGACACTATGTTTTTCCGCATTGATGTATCTTTTTTCTAGACAAGGGGCATTGATCCGATTTAAAGAGCATACTCGGATCCCACGGGAAACCCTATCTGCTTATTTTTCTGAGAATCAACCAGGAATTACTGTTTTGGTTCCTTCGTATGATGAAGAGGTTGACGTTATTCGAAAAACATTACTATCAGCTATTTTACAAGAATATCCGAAAATCGATGTACAACTCCTGATTGATGATAAGCCGAATCCAACAGATCCGCAAAAAAGGGAAAAATTGCAAGCAACTATGAATCTTGCAAAAGAAATTACAGAGCTTTTGGAAGTCCCTTATACTAAACTAGCAAAAGCTCGTGACGTTTTTGAAAAGACATACAACAAAACTGGGGAAATCTCTTCTTCTACTTTAAATGATTTAGTAAAGCAATATAATTATGCTGCCAAATGGATTAATAAATTTGCTGATGATGAACCTTTGGAGGATCATGTAGATGATTTCTTTAATAATCGTGTTTTAAGAGATTTAGCTGAGGAATTAGCCGTAACGGCAGTAGCATTAGAGAAATCCTCAAAAGAAAATTATAGCATGAGCTATGAACGTATCTATCAGTTTTATTCTCGATTAGTTTGGATTTTCACCGGAAAAGTAGGGTATTTCCAACGAAAACAGTTTGTTTCTTTATCTGATGAAGCCAATAAAGCTATGAATCTTAACTCTTATATTGATTTAATGGGAGGGAGCTACAAGATTCGCCAAACACCAGCTGGTAAAGTATTGCAGAGAGTATCTTCAGAGGCAGAAGCAGATTTAGTAATTCCAGATACTGAATTTTTACTAACGCTCGATGCCGATTCTATTCTGCTTAGAGAGTATTGTTTACGTCTGGTATATCTATTGAATCAAGAAGGAAATGAAAAAGTAGCTGTAACACAAACTCCTTATTCTTCTTTCCGTGGGTGTCCAACTCGAATCGAACGAATTGCTGGTGCTACAACAGATATTCAACACACTTTACACCAAGGAACAACGTATTATGGCGCGACCTTTTGGGTAGGGGCGAACGCGGTCATCCGAAAACGTGCGATCGAGGATATTGCTGAAACAGAATATGTGAATGGATTTAAGATTCGCCGTTTTATCCAAGACCGTACAGTAATTGAGGATACGGAGTCTAGTATTGATTTAGAAAAAAATGGTTGGACCTTGGCGAATTATCCGGAGCGTTTGAGTTACTCAGCAACTCCTCCAGATTTCGGTTCTTTAGTCATCCAACGTCGTCGTTGGGCCAATGGTGGATTATTAATTATGTCGAAACTATTTGCTACTATTCGTCGACGCCGTCAGGAAGGAAATCCAATCAAGTTAATGGAAATCTTGTTGCGAGTCAATTACATGGCATCTATTGCTTGGTCTAGTTTTGGCTTAATCTTCCTATTAGCCTATCCCTTTGACAATCGTTTATTGAGTGTTTTTATTGTTGGTGCTGCTGTCCCTTACTTTACTGCAATGGCGAGTGATTTAAAATACAATCGTTATAAACGAATGGACATCTTCCGAATTTATGGTCTCAATCTAATCTTGTTGGCTGTTAATACGGCTGGAGTGCTAAAGTCGATCCAACAGTTATTAACAAGTGAAAAAATTCCTTTTGCACGAACACCTAAGGTTAATGATCGGACTGGCACGCCAACACTTTATATCTTAGCGCCGATCATTATTATTGCTTATTCTGCTTTTATTTGCTGGCGCTCTTTCATGCACGGCAATTGGCCGAATGCTATATTTTCCTTTTTTAACGCCTTTACTTGTGGGTGGGCTGCATTAACATTTATCGGACCTGTCAATATGCTTGTGGACTTGGTTCATAACTATAAAGATTGGTTATTTGTAGAAGTAAAACCTAAGCAAACTGAAAAAGATGCACAAGACCAATCAGAAATCAATTGGCAATCGGTTTTATACTATGGTGATGCGAAGGGACGAACGGAAGTTCCTTTAAGTATATCACTTGGCAAATGGGAATATACAGAGACAACTGGAGTTGAAGATAAACTTAATTTCAGCAAAATAAAAAATAGGATGAAAAAAGATTATGCTGCAAAATAAAAAGAAATTGTCAATGCCGCGTTTATTGTTGGTATGTTTAGTTGTGGTAGCTGTAGGAGCTAGTTATTTTTATCGAGATAATATAGTCGTAGTTGGTAAAATAGAAAAAACAAAAAAAACAGAAGTAGAATCAAATCCTTGGTTTGCCTCTTATGTCGATGCTACACTGACACCGCAATATGAATTTGAAAAAATCGGTGGTAATGTTGTGCTTTCTTTCATAGTAGCTGAGAATAAAAATAGTGCTGTTCCTAGTTGGGGAGGCGCCTATTCGTTGGATCAGGCATCGGAGGATTTAGATATAGATCGGCGAATTGCTCGCCTACGACAAAAGGGGGGGGAAGTCATTGTTTCATTTGGTGGCTTACTCAATTCGGAATTAGCAAATACAACAACAGATGTTGGAAAAATAAAAAATGCATATGCTGAAGTAGTAAAGCGTTATGATCTGAATACGATTGATGTGGATTTAGAGCAAGAAGGATTGACGAATAAGCATGCCGCTAAACTTCGTGGGGAAGCTTTGGCAAAATTGCAGCAAGAACGAAAAAAAGATAAAAAAGAGTTAGCTATTTGGGTAACATTACCAGTAACCCCGCAAGGTTTGACTGAGGATGGTACGGATGCCGTAACAACATTATTGAAAGCTGGAGTAGATTTAGCTGGCGTCAATATCATGACAATGAATTATGGGGAAAGTCGAGATACAGCACTTTCTATGGCAGACAATTCGATTAATGCCTTGAAAAAAACCCATCGCCAACTAAAGATTATTTATCAAAAACAAGGAGTTAACTTGAGTGATGAAGCATTATGGAGAAAACTCGGCGCAACACCAATGATTGGCCAAAATGATATCCAAGGTGAAGTTTTTGATTTAGAGGATGCTGCTAAGCTGAATAAATTTGCCATAGAAAATGGTTTGGGACGATTGTCTATGTGGTCAGCAAACCGTGACAGGAAGTCCAGTGAGAATAGTGTTGGAATTCAAAGTGTTTCCAACTTTTACAGTGGTGTTAAACAAAGCAATCAAGAGTTTGCAACGATTTTGAAACAGAATATGAATGGTAGTGTTTCTGGTGATGCAAAACGGACAACCAAGTCAGATGTAACTAAAATAGATTTGAATAAACCTGATGATCCGAAAACTTCCCCGTATGAGATATGGAATGAATCTACAACCTATTTAAAAGGTACTCGTGTTGTCTGGAGGCACAATGTGTATAGAGCTAAATGGTGGACAAAAGGAGATGCTCCTGATGCACCTATCTTGGATGAAAATACAATTCCTTGGGAACTTGTTGGTCCGGTATTGCCTGGAGAAAAACCATTGCCAAAAGTTAGCTTGCCTAAAGGAACCTATCTGGAATGGGAAGAAGGAAAAGTCTATGGAGCTGGTGATCGGGTAATGTTTGATGGCATCCCGTATGAGGCAAAATGGTGGAACAAAGATGAAAATCCTGAAAAACCCTTTGCTAATGATGATGCAGCACCATGGGAACAGTTGACTCAGGATGAAATTAAGAAAGTGTTGCAGGAAATTAAGGAATAATGATGGTTAGGCTTATGATTGATACGTGCCTAATTTTTGCCTACCCAAAATGAAAAACAATGAAACAATATGAAAGTCCATATACCAGAAATGCCGATAAACCGGTATATGAACCCATTTAAAAACCTTCCACATTCAAGTATAAGATGAAAGGGTCTATTGGATAATATATAAAAAACCTTTGCTTATCAAAGGTTTTAGGGGAATTCATACCTAGTTGAAATTACCTTTAGTGTAGGGGGCGAACTTTTTTAGTTCGTCTTCTTCTTATTTTTTCGGTAATATCAAGATAAGTGTCCGCGGTTGTTTTGATGGTTTTATGCCCCAAGCGATTTGATACATATTTAAAAAATTTAGCCTTTCATTGATACACAATATAAACCCCTTTGTTCCTATAGATGAAAGGCAAAATATGAAGATTGTGAAAAAATGTACTTAGAAAAACGGGCGCATTAACATAAGAAAAGCAACGGAGGTTGAACTGCCCCGTAAATGTTAGACATTCATACTAACATTTACGGGGTGTTTTTTATGGTTAAATTTTCAATTTTCACTTAAACTAACGGGTGCTTGAGTTTAACAATACGGGTTGCTTCGGCAACCATTTCTTTATTGTGCTAAAGTTCTATGGGTGCTGGCGCGATTTCTACCTTTGGGCTTGGGACGCCTACGCACTGACCGACGACAGCTGGGATGGGGCAGGTCTGAACGACGCTTGCAATATCACCCGTCCGTTCGCGAAAGTGTTGAATAGCATCTTTCTGATTAATTACGCACTGTCGGACAATTATGACCTACAGTGGCATTCAACCTAAATAGAGGACTTTCATGCAAATATGTATAAAATTTTCCTATGGGGCGTAAAAGCAGAATGAAGCAGTAGAAATTTAAATCAAAATAAGATTAAGGGGACTTCCAAATAGAAAGTCCCCTATTCTAAATTATCCAATTGAGTGCAAAATAAAATTAGTCAAAAATAAGATAGAAATGATAAAGATTGGTAATGACAGCTGCTTGTGTTTATTTGTAAACAGCTTGACTAACGGATAGGCAATAAATCCGAAGGCAATTCCGTCCACGATACTATAGGTTAACGGAATCATCAGGATGATTAAAAAAGCAGGAAATGCTTCAGTGAAATCCGTAAAATCGATGTTGACAATATTTGTTAACATTAATCCGCCCAAAATAATCAAAATGGGTGCGATGGCCGCATTTGGAACCGATTTGATCAAAGGCAGGAAGAAAAGGGACATTAAAATAAGGAAACCTGTTACAACAGAGGTTAAACCCGTTCTTCCACCAGCAGTAATTCCAGCAGCCGATTCAACTGTTGAAACCGGAGGGCTGGTACCTAAAAGTCCGCACAAAATCGCAGAAATGGAGACTGCACGCAATGCTTTACCATTTTTCTCGGGTGCCTTAAGCATCCCATCCACTTGTGAATGCAGGATCCCAATGTTCTCAAATACCAACACTAATGTAAGCGAGAAAGTCGCAGTCCAAAATGGGATGGTTGTCATTTTTCCAAAATCAAAGCTAAAGAATACATTTCGATAGTCATTTAACGAAAGGAACCCTTTGTCCATATGGGAAAAATCAACCACACCTAAAAAATAGGATGTCAATGTACCCAAAATGATACTTATTAAAAAATTCCCCGGAACCTTTTTCAAAAATAAAAACAAGGTAATCACCAAGTTAATTATGGATGCTAGCACAATCGGAGACGAAAGATCACCTAGTGCAACGAAATTATTTGGGTTTCCGACAATCAGACCGCTTTTTTGCAGGCCGATAAAAGCGATAAATAAGCCAATTCCTACAGTGATGGATTCCTTTAAAGAAGTTGGAATCGATTTTGAAATGATCACTGCTAATTTTGAAAAGGCGATAATCGCAAATAATACGCCGGAAACGACAACCGCTCCTAAAGCCTCATGATAAGTTAAACCAAGCGACCCAACAAAGGTGTACGTGAATAAGGCATTAATGCCCATCCCGGGAACAATCATTAAGGGTGCATTCGGAATAAAGGCAGCGAGCAAGCATCCTGCAAGTGATGCGAGCACGGTTGCAATAATTCCTGCTTCCAACGGCATTCCTGAGTCATGTAAAATATGTCCATTTACTGCAATAATATAGATAATGGAAAAAAATGATGTAAACCCTGCCATAACCTCCTTTTTCAAATTTGTTTTGTGTTCTTTAAGCTTGAAAACCCCTTTCATTTTTTATCACACTTTCGTATTCTCCCTCTCCCACCCGCATTTAGTATAGATTTATACTTAAGCCGAAAAATATTATAGCACAGAAAGGCAAAAGGAAGAGCTGGAAATTAAATGGTTTTTCGAGAAATTAAACATAAACTATCTCGGAGCACTGTATAGGCGTAAAGCATCACGAAAAGGAAAGAAACGAGCAGGAATTGTCGTCGCCCATGCCATGTTACGTATCTCTTATTATCTCTTAACACGAAAAGAAATGTATGTAGACTTAGGCGAAGACTACTTTGATAAACAGTGACAGCAATCCATTGTTCGGCATTCACTACGAAGGCTCGAAAGTTTAGGATACACAGTTACGTTACAAGAACCAGAAGCATCTTAATCTATTCAACTCAATTCAAAAGATCAATGAATTGTTCAAACAACTCTTTGAACGCGGGGTAAGAGTGAACGTTTTGAACATGGGGATCATTGAGGATACACCAACGGGCCGGTAAATTTTAAACATATTCTTGGCATTTGCAGAGTTTGAGCGGGACTTGATTGTAGAAAGAACTAAAGAAGGGAAAGCGATCGCAAAGCAAAAGGGGGATTTTAAGGAAGGAAGACCGAAGAAATTTAAAAAGGCTCAAATTGAATTGGCTCTTAAACTTCTAGAAACACACTCATATAAGCAAATTGAGGAAACAACAGGGGATAAGTAAAAGCACCCTGATACGGGCGAAGAATGCTACAGAGAGAAATAAAGGGAAACAGTGAAAACGTAACCGAAAAATGTAGAGAAACTCTCGGAAATGAGAGCTTCTTTTTTGTTTAAAGGACTTGCTTGTTTCCTCATCTATAGTTAAGGGGGTGGGGGGATGTGTGCTCGCCATTTCAAAAATAATAATGTGAGCGGAGAATTTTTTTAAAATCACATTTCTTCTTCCACTAACGTGGCAGTTTACTTTAAGAGGATTACTTCCATCAACCATAGAATATTAATATCCAATTGATATATTATGATAGTTATGAAGTATTTATTAGTAACTTTCATAACATTTGTTTCTCTTTTGCAATTTATATTATCTGGGGAATGATTTTGGATAAGGTGCTATATCAATATCATTTTGATTTTTTAGGGTTGTTGAATTGTTTTGTACCGCTAATTTTAGGATTGTGGTTTTTCTTTTGCTGGAAAATTTATCTGAAGATGAAACCAGGCTCTGAAACCAAAGGAAATCCTGGGTATAAAGGGTACAAATGGGCAAGGGTATTTGGTCGGTTTGGCGGTTCTTCTTCCTTTCATTCAGTTCTGTCCGTCATAAAGATAGTATGAAAAAGTTAAAAAGCAGTTAAGACATATATCCATTATTATGATAAGAAAGATAGTAACGTAGTTGGTGGGGATTTCAATAAATGAAGTTTACATGCGAATAGAAAAGGGGGAGGCACAGGAAATCTGAACCTGTGCTCTTTTATTCATTAAAATAACGATGAATCATTGTTTGTAAAAGTTCTTGATGGTCATCAAGAAGGTGATGTTTGGTATCGTGGGTATTATCATAATCGCTTGTATTCTTTTGTTCGATAATGCAATGTGTTGTGATGACGCTGAGTGGATGTGTATGTATACTCAAACGAATTTTCTGCTTCTGTTGCCAAATTCAAGCCTTCTAATAAATTCCTCTTTTCAACAAGTTTAGAAAAATCATTAATGATGAATTGATGATAATCGACTTTATTGCCAAAAAATGTAGGAATAATGGAATAAAATTGATTCGATAAATTATCAAAATCATTAGAACCTGAATGTAACTTTTCTTCTATTTTATCCAATATTTGAAACCCTCTCGCTATTTGGGTATCTGATAGTTTTCCAAGTGGTTCGAGTGGGGAATAGGAAGTTCTGGTTTCTTCTTGTTGTTTTTCTTCGATAATGCCTACCATTTTTTCATTTCCTTTGAGTAAATCCATTGAACTCGTTTTGATTTGGAATTGAGTCACTGTAGGAATAAAGAAATCATCATCATCGACCAAAATATGTTCATATCCTTTTGCACGTTTTGAAGAAAGAATATGATTAAATTCCTCTTTGGCAGACAACCTACTATTAAAAAATCTCCCTTCTTTGCGAGGATTCCTACCTATACGCCCATATTCTGTATAGATGCGAAAAGGGTAATCCCCATCTCCTTGATGAAATTCTATGATATAGTATTTATTTGAATTTCCCTTTAAAGAAGCATAGTTTAAAACGGCTCTTTGTTCTACGTCTGTAATCAAAAATAGTGGATGATTGGCTGAATGAATAGATATAACTCTCACCATAGTAAATCTCTCCTTCTTAAAAGTTTAACCCAAAAAAGGTTTGGTTTAATAGAAAAGTACCTATCTCATATATCTCCAATGTAGCGATTGCCATTTCTTGTGTGGGTTATCTAGCTGGCTTTTTTTGTTGGCATTTCTCTCCAATGGGTGTCGTTATTTGGACGATTATTGTCTTATGGCTATCGACTATCCTAAAAAAATTGGTATGAGTAAAGATATTGTGAAATTTTTCACTTAAATTAACTGGCAGGATAGTGGAAGAAGGAGTTTTTATTGATGTTGTAGAATTAAGTTCGTATAGGAAAAATATGGTATGTTTATTTTCTACTTCAAGTAACGAACTTCGCAATTGACACAAAAGACGAAATAATAAAGGACAAATAATGAAAGATATAATAACAAATATAATATTTTGGGTTGTAGGAGCAATCGTTCTTACAGTTGAATTTACTTTTAAATTTAATGATACATTAGGATGGTTATTAACGACAATCGGCGTAATATTAATAGGAATAGGTTTTATTTATAAATCTAAAAAGCCATTTAAATATTTAATTGAGTTTTTTATAAACTTCTTCTAAATCTTAAAATAAATATGGCTTTAGTTTAACAGGAAAGCTAATGCATCTTTCGAGAAAAATGTGAACTAAATATACTTAAAGATGGGATTAATGCCAGATCCTGTCTTTTTTGTATTTCAACTAAAGGGCAGTTTTGTTCAACAAACTCATTATTAAGTGTTTTTAAATATAAATAAAAAAACCACATTCCTTGATGCTTCGTTAAGAATGGGTTTAACACCGCTAAATCTATTGTCAGTTGTTTTAGGTTTACTTTAAAAACTCTATGATTTTTTATGGAAAATCTTTGTGTTTCCAGTGATAAATTCCTTTAATGTATCTAAATTAAGTGTCAGTAGATGATTTTGCATTAATAAATAAACGGATAAAATCCAGGGAAAGCCACTGACTCTCCCTTTATCATTCATTTTATCCTTCATCCCAGTCGGGATAGGGTTTATTAAACTAATGTACTTCCTTGAATTTCAATTGAGCTGTTCATGAACATTTCCATGTCGTCTTTTGTATTTGAAATGCCGCCTACACCAAAATTCTCAATTAAGAAGTTCGTTACGTTTGGTGATAAGAAAGCTGGTAATGTTGGGCCAACGTGAATATTTTTCACACCTAAGTAAAGTAAAGATAAGAAAACGATAACCGCTTTTTGCTCATACCATGCGATATTGTAAGATAACGGTAATTCATTTACACTTTCTAATCCGAATGCATCTTTCAGCTTCAATGCAGTCATGACTAGAGAGTAGGAATCGTTACATTGACCGGCATCAAGTACCCTTGGAATTCCGTTGATATCACCTAAATCTAGCTTATTGTATCGATATTTTGCACAACCGGCTGTTAAAATGATAGTATCTTTTGGAAGCTCTTCCGCAAACTCTTTATAATAAGTTCTGCTCTTATGGCGACCATCACAGCCAGCCATTACAAAGAATCGTTTAATATCACCCTTTTTCACAGCTTCTACAACTTGATCAGCTACTTGAGCCACTTGATTATGCGCAAATCCTCCAACAATTTCACCTTTTTCAATTTCTACTGGTGGTTGGCATTTCTTTGCATGCTCAATAATCACGGAGAAATCTTTTGTACCATCTTCATTTTTAGGAATATAGGTTACACCCTCAACAGCAGTTGCCCCAGTTGTATACATTCTTCCTTTATAAGATTCCTTTGGTGGTACAATACAGTTTGTTGTCATTAAAATCGGACCGTTAAAGCTCTCGAATTCACGAGTTTGTTCCCACCATGCATTTCCATAGTTACCGACAAAGTGATCATATTTTTTGAATGCTGGATAATAGTGCGCTGGAAGCATTTCACTATGTGTATACACATCTACTCCCGTGCCTTCCGTTTGTTTTAATAACTCTTCCATATCTTTCAGGTCATGACCGCTAACTAAAATTCCCGGATTTTGACGTACACCAATGTTTACTTTCGTCATTTCAGGATGACCATACGTTGATGTATTTGCTGTATCTAAAAGCTCCATAGCATGAACGCCGTACTTTCCACATTCCATTGAAAGTTCAATCAATTGTTCCATACTTACTGAATCATCTGTGATCTTTGCAAGTGCTTTTTCCATAAACGCATATAGCTCTTCATTTTCATAGCTAAGATTTGCCGCATGCTCTAAATATGCAGCCATTCCTTTCAAACCGTAAGTCACTAACTCTCTTAATGAACGAATATCTTCATCTCTTGTAGCTAAAATACTAACTTCTTGAGAAGCAGATTTCATTTCAAGCTGATTATTTGTTTCACCATACCAAGTGACAAAATCGCTATTGTTGTCTAAAGTGTACCCTGCATTTCTGATTGCCGCTTTAATTTCTTCCCGGAGCTTTAATCCTTCTCTTACTGTATTAAAAAATTCATTTTTATCCCAATTTGCATTTGTAATCGTCATAAAAAGACCATTTATGATAAACTGATCTGTTTTCTTTTGATTAATCCCGATTTCACGAGCCATTGTATTCACAATCGCTACTCCCTTAATCGTGTAAATCAATAAATCTTGCATATTTGCTAAATCATCTTTTTTTCCACATACTCCAACAACAGTACATCCTGTTCCTTTTGAGGTTTCTTGACATTGAAAACAAAACATACTCATTTATAATTTCCTCCAGTGAATGATTTTTGATTTCTAATTTTTCTACAATAAACACTTTCTCTTATTTAATGTGAATTATTGAATAAGTATCATAAGCAATTAACAATATAATCAACTAATTTACATTGTTATTATAAATTCATTAATTTTAAATTTGGAGTTCTTTATGAATCTGTTCATAAACAAGTCAAAAAGATTTGAACACTTCTTGACAAAAAGGACAAGTGGATACGGTTTGAATTAAACACCTAGTTGAATACAAAATATTTGGTTTAAATTGAGCTATCAGTAAGATTTAGGACCTTATTTGAATATAAATTTGAGCTTGTGAAAATTTGTACTTAAAGTAACGTGGCAGGTTAGTGCAAGAAGGAATTATCAAATCGTATTACGAATTGTAATGTTAAAATATTATTAAAGTGGGGAAACGGTATGATTAATACATATGGATTAGAATTGAATCCTCCAGTCGCGGAGAATAAGATTAAAAAAGTAGAGACTGAACTTGGTATTACATTCCCCAAAGATTATATCGAATTTATTTCAAACTCCAATGGTGCGGAAGGAAGCTTAGGAGAAAATTATTTAATCATATGGTCGATTGAGGACATTATCGAGTTAAATGAGGCTTATGGTGTTAATGATTTTGCTAAAGGAATAGTAGTATTTGGTTCAGATGGAGGCGACACTGCATTTGCCTTCGATACAAGAACGAATGAAACACATATTGTAACCGTTCCTTTTATAGGGATGGACTTAGAGGAAGTAACGACCTGTTCAAATACATTTAATGGTTTCTTACAATACTTTTTAAATACTCAATAGTATAAAATCCTTGTTACGTTAACAGGTGCTTTAATTGGTTCCGTTGGCTCGAATTAGGTAAAAATTTAGCATTTGAAAAACTTAGGGTTCTTATGTCTAATCGTGATGTAGTAGTTAAACGCCTCGTTAGTTCTATTAATCAATTAAATCGTTGGGTAGATATTGTTTTTCCAGAACTAAGACAGGTATTTAAAGATATTAAAGCTAAAGGGGCAATCGCAACTATTCGATTATTCCCATCGCCAGTGGAATTAGAAACTTTGCAGCCTCACGACATTATTACAGGTTGGAAATCAATTATGAAGAGGCAGCCTGGATTAAAAAAGGCCCTTTTACTCCTCCAAGTAGCTAGGAAATCCGTTGGCACTAGACAAGCACTTGATGCGTATAAATTTCATCTTGAGCAACTATTAGAGGAATATGATTTAGCTGTAACACAACTCGAAAGAGTTGAAAAACAAGTTACCGATATATTAAATAAAATCCCATTCGCTAAGAAGCTACTTACCATTAAAGGAATAAGTGAAATTTCTTTAGCTGGCATATTAGGTGAGGCTGGAGATTTAAGTAGCTTTTCTCATGGAAATTCTCTACTTCGCCATGCGGGTTTACACTAAGCCGAAGCAAGTTCAGGTAAATGGAAAGGACAAATTGTCATTTCGAAGCGTGGAAGGTCGAGACTACGGCGTTTCCTCTTCTTAGCTACCATGAGTCTAGTCGCGAACAATCTAGAATTTAAAGCATTACACATTCATAATGTTAAAGTTAAGAAAATGAAGAAAATGAAATCAATTATGAAGTTAGTTGGCAAGTTAGCTAGGATTTTTGTTGGTATTTCTCGAACGTAATGAATCCTATTGTCCTGATAAACTCCAATCATTATCACAAATGGCGGCCTAATAACTTAATAATCGAAGATTATCCATCCTCTTTTTGTATGGAAATATATCAAACTTGTATTGACCGAATGTTGGCTTATTCGTAGGATTTCAAATATGTACGGAGTACCAGATTTCTTCAACAACATAAGGGCACTGACCCATTAGTTTAGCATAACTGGCCTCCACCCCTTGGATAGGCATGACGAAGGAATGATAGGGCAATTGACCCGTTGAGACATGGGAGGGAAAGCCTCCAGGGGCGGCGTGGAGAATGTACATCATATGGTAAAATATGGGGTGTTTATTAACTCCTTTATTTCACTATGCCTTCACGAAGCCAAAATGATCTGAACGTATTCCTTTTAACTGTTAACTCTATTTAAAGGGATATGAAATCCTGCGAATAAGCGAGTATTCGTGAGAAAATCGTATTAAACTGAGGGAGTTGAACAATCATCATTAGCTTTTTTTAACAATCGGACCATTTAATTGAATAAAGCTTATAAGCAAAAATCACAACTAAATAAAATTGTAATGAAATCCAATATGCGATATATTGGTTTTATGGAAAAAGACATAATAAAACCAATTAAACGTTTGTCATTTAGAGATGAAGTATATCAAACTTTAAAAAAATCGATTATTAATTTGGAATTACAACCAGAAGAACGCTTAAATGACAAAGAATTAGCAGAAAGGTTTGGAATTAGTCGCACCCCTGTTAGGGAAGCACTTAAACGACTTGAGGACGAAGGACTTGTTGAGTCACTTCCAGGGTCATCTACTCGTGTAGCACCATTAAAATTAGAGGAGGCGAAAAATGCTTTTACGGTTGTAGCAGTTTTACATGCTTTAGCTGCTCGAATTGCATGTCCATTATTAAAGGAAACGGATCTTGAAGAATTAGAGTTTAGTAATAAGGCATTGCTGCTTTCAATTGAAAAAGGTGACGTTATTAAGGCTATTGAGGCAGATACAGCTTTTCACAATGTGTTCTTAGACGTAGCTGGAAACCCTGAAATCTTATTCGCATTAGAACGTAGTATACCTAAAATCCAGCGATTAGAAATTTCACAATTTATTACCCAAAAAGGGTTATATTCGGTTGAGCAACACAATCAAATTATATCAGCTTGTAAAAATCAGGAATGCGAAATAGTTGTCCGTCTTGTAGAAGAAAACTGGCTAAGTCTTGGCGAACTACTAACGCAACTAACGGAGCCGAGGTGATACAGTTGCAACCCATTTTAATCGGTATTACTGCAGCCTTCTTTTTTGCTTTTACATTTGTGCTCAATGCATCTATGGAGCTATCTGGCGGCAGTTGGATTTGGAGCGCTTCGCTCCGATATATCTTTATGGCCCCGTTTCTTTTGTGTATTGTACTAATTCGCAAAAATTTACGGCTACTCTTAAACGAAATGAGAAAACAACCAGGGACATGGGTTTTGTGGGGTTCTGTGGGATTTGGGTTATTCTATGCCCCCTTGTGTTTTGCATCTGCGTACTCACCTGGTTGGCTTATTGCTGGAACATGGCAATTGACAATTATTTCAGGTACTTTACTTGCACCGTTATTTTTTGAAACGAAATACACAGAGAATGGACCTTTACAGATGAGAGGGAAAATTCCCCTGAAAAGTCTTATCATGTCACTTATTATTCTGTTAGGTATTGTTTTAATGCAAATGGAACAGGCAAAACACCTTGCTTTAGAAAATCTATTATTGGGAGTTATCCCTGTCCTACTAGCATCATTTGCCTATCCTTTAGGGAATCGAAAAATGATGGATGTATGTGAAGGGCGTTTAGATGCTTATCAACGGGTGTTAGGAATGACCCTTGCAAGCCTTCCATTCTGGTTTTTGCTTTCCTTGTATGGCTTTTATACCGTAGGATTACCAAGTAAGGGACAGAGTCTTCAATCTTTATTGGTAGCACTTTGTTCTGGAGTCATTGCCACTGTTCTATTTTTCAAAGCGACAGATATGGTAAGAGGCAATATGCAAAAGCTAGCGTCTGTTGAAGCAACGCAATCAATGGAAGTGCTTTTTACACTAGCTGGGGAACTGCTATTTTTGTCGATCCCAATTCCTTCTCCATTATCTTGGTGCGGTATTTTTATCGTCATTCTTGGCATGATTTTACATAGTTATGTTTCAAATCGAAAAGAAGAAAGTCATTTTAAACAGTCAGTGAACTTAAACTAAACGAAAGGGTGCGATGTCGGAAGAAGGCATCGCTTTTTCACGAACGAGTGCAATTTTTCTCAGGTTGATTTTTTATAATGCACGAACGGAAGGTTTGTTGAAGAGTGTTATTTATTCTTTGTTCAACAATAGGGCGCGTTTCCAGAGCAGGATTGCGCTCTTTTTATGTATCGGGCCATATTCTTGAAGAAGAAAAGGAAATAATAGAAAATAAATAGTAGCTTTAAATTATTTAATTAACTGCTACGAATGTTAATATCATGCTTATGAGGCATTCCCACCAAAAATTAGCGAATTTTTTTGTTGGGTGTAGCTTCGTAAGGCTTGATGGATAGATGTATATTTAGTAAACATAACTTTTACATAGGAGTGGAATGGATGAAACGGATATCGATTTTAATAGCAGATGATGAGGAGGAAATTGCTGACCTTATTGCCATCCATTTAGAAAAAGAGGGTTACCATGTTATTAAAGTGTCTGATGGACAAGAAGTCCTTCAGGTTATCCAGACACAATCGATTGATTTGCTGATTTTGGATATAATGATGCCGAAAATGGATGGATATGAAGTAACCCGTCACATTCGTGAACAACATAATATGCCTATCATATTTTTAAGTGCAAAAACATCTGATTTCGATAAGGTACATGGACTTGTGATTGGAGCAGATGATTATATGACTAAACCATTTACGCCCATTGAATTGGTTGCTCGTGTAAATGCTCATTTGAGGCGTTTTATGAAGTTGAATCAACCCAAAGAGGATAATAAATTGACCTTAGAATTTGGTGGGCTAGTTATTTCTCCTGAGCAACGTACAGTTAAACTATATGGTGAAAACATCGAACTAACTCCCAAAGAGTTTGATATTTTATATTTACTAGCCAGTCATCCAAAGAAGGTTTATAGTGTAGAGAATATTTTCCAGCAGGTGTGGGGAGAAGCGTACTTTGAAGGTCGAAATACCGTGATGGTTCATATTCGTACGTTACGGAAAAAACTCGAAGAAGATAGACAGAAAAACAAATGGATTAAAACTGTGTGGGGCGTTGGGTATGCATTCAATGGTTAAAATGCTACGCAGTTTTCGTTCAAAAATGGTACTCTTATTTGTTTTAAGCATGTTGCTGTCTGGTATCATAACGTATTCAATCTATAAAGGCCTTCAATTTTATTATCACGCCAATGTCCAACTTGGAGATAGACTAGCTTATTATCGCTATATTATGAATGATATTGGCGACATTAATTTCTTTTTGCTACTATTTATCCCACTTTCAATCTTGTTTTTTTATTTACTTACTCAGCGCTATTCGACCTATTTCTATGAGATTTCAACCGGAATTCATAATCTCGCTCAAGGAGACTTTTCGTATAGGATTCAAATTAAGTCAAAGGATGAATTTAGGGATATTGCTCAAGATATTAACTTGGCAAGTAAAAAATTGAAAGAAGCTATAGAAAGAGGAGACTTTTCGGAGAGTAGCAAGGATCAGTTAGTAGTAAATTTAGCTCATGATTTACGTACACCTCTTACCTCTGTTTTAGGCTATTTGGATTTAATTCTTAAGGAAAAAGATTTGACCAAAGAACAAGTTAGACATTTCTTAACGATTGCCTTTACCAAATCTCAGCGTTTAGAAAGGCTTATTGATGAATTATTTGAAATAACTAGAATGAATTATGGGATGTTACTAGTTGAAAAAAAACAAGTTAATGTAAGTGATCTACTTTTTCAGTTAAACGAAGAATTGTTTCCGATCTTAGAAAAAAATGATTTGACAGTTCGAATGAATATTACTCCTTATTTACTTATTTTGGGTGACGGAGATTTGTTAGCACGTGTGTTTGAAAATCTTCTAATTAATGCGAATAATTATGGATACGATGGTCAATTTATAGATATCAATGGCTATTTTGATTCAGGAGAAGTAGTTGTTGAGGTAATAAATTATGGAGATAGTATACCTGCGGAAGATCTGCCATATCTGTTTGATATGTTTTATACTGGTAACAAGGCACGAACCGATCAAAAAGATAGTACAGGTTTAGGATTGTTCATTGCAAAGAATATTGTTGAGCAACATAATGGCAAGATTAGTGCTGAAAGTAATTTAATACGGACAGTTTTTGAAGTCCGTTTACCACTGGAAAGTGTACAGAATAATCAAATTTAAAAT
The DNA here is from genome assembly GCF_001048695.1 of Neobacillus massiliamazoniensis. Taxonomy (GTDB): domain Bacteria; phylum Bacillota; class Bacilli; order Bacillales; family Cytobacillaceae; genus Neobacillus; species Neobacillus massiliamazoniensis. The sequence goes on from NZ_CVRB01000001.1 coordinate 1,086,678, forward strand.
CCAAGTAATGGATTTAAGAAAAATTTAAGATTTACCCCACTTTTTATTTTAAAAGTTTTTCTTACTCTCTAAGTATGAGTTCAGGAGGAATTTTAAAATGAAGAAGTGGGGATTTTTATTTGTACTATTATTGTGCCTAGGCATTGCAGGGGTTAATTTGTTACCTTTTTTTCAAGATACTATAGAGATAAATAGCCAGAATGACAAAGATATATTAGGCGATAAAGGGATGAATGGAGAATTCCAAAAGATAGAGATTAAAAAAGAACAAATTTTTCAAGGTAATCTACTTTTGGTAAACAATAAATACCCTGTTCACCAAGGTAGTATAAAGCAGGATATCGTTGATTTATATACTCACAAAGAATTGACAAAGGGATACGGATTACTTGATAGCAAAACTAAATTGTCTGAAGAGGTTGCACATAAATTTTCAAATATGATAGTCGCAGCTGAAAAAGAAGGAATATGTCATTTTTTACTTACAAGTGGCTTTCGAGACTTTGATGAACAAAATGCTCTTTACAACAAAATGGGTTCTGACTATGCGTTGCCAGCTGGGTATAGCGAACACAATTTAGGTTTATCACTCGACGTAGGATCTACTCAAATGAAGATGGATGAAGCATCTGAAGGAAAGTGGATAGAAGAAAATGCTTGGAAATATGGCTTTATTTTACGTTATCCAAAAGACAAAACGGATGTTACAGGAATTAAATATGAACCGTGGCATATCCGTTATGTTGGTTTACCTCACAGTGCGATTATGAAAGAAAAGAATTTAGTTTTGGAAGAATATTTAGCTTATCTGAAAGAAGAAAAGAATATCTCAGTTAGTGTTAATGGGAAAAAATATAAGGTTTCTTACTACCCCATTTCTCAAAACACGACAATCAAAGTACCAAATAATCACCATTATGAGATTTCAGGCAATAATATGGATGGTGTAATCGTAACGGTGTTTCCTTGATTAACACATACTAACCATGAGAAGAAAAAACTGAAAAAAATAAACAGTATTATAGTACCAACTCTATTTATCTCATAATATTTGCATTAATAAAAGTCATTTTATTTAAGTTCGGCTCGATTGATATCAAATTTCTTTTGGATCAACTTCAGAGGAATCTGGGTAACATCGATCATGTCTTGTATCGATTGGAATTAGGTAACTTTATCCCGTTTAATTCAATATTCAATACTATTCGGAGTCTATCGTTCCATTTTTAAATAATTTGTTTGGAAATATTATAATATTCATGCCATTTGGGGGATTTCTCCTATTATTGTTCAAAAACAAAGGAACATCATTCATAGGTAGAAAAGAAAGGGAGTAATTATGTATCAAGGAAAGTTACGAAAAATCATGATTGTGCTGTTAACATTATATACAGCTTTGATCCTCTATTTCCTATATCTAGGTTTCAGTAGAGGTCTTATGGTGGATAACCCTGGTGGCGTACGATTTAATCTAATACCTGAAGGGATTGCATTGCATTATCCAATGGGACAAGACTTTCAAGTTTGGTTTTTTGAATACGGGAATTTTTTAGCATTCATACCTTTTGGGATTATCATTCCACTCTTGTTTCGATGTAGTTTTAGACGCTTTATAACCTTTTTTATTTTGTCAATAACAATACTTGAGACGCTACAAATGGTTTCTCGTTTGGGAGCATTTGATATAGACGATATCATAATTAATTCATTAGGTGCTGCAGTGGGATTTGCGGCGCAGCGATTAGTTACTGTTGACCGAGATAAACTAAAAGGGATTTTTAAAATGTCCCTAATAGCTAGTATACTAGCCCTTGGCACTATTATAATTATTGGTGGCATCAATCATTATCTAGAAAAAGGGGCAGGGGACACCATAGCTTTAGATAAACTTCCTTTAAAAGATGGGTCTGTAGAATGGGATAAAAGCTTGTCTAGCTTTAAAATATCCCAAGAAAAGGTTACGCCTCAAATAAATCTTTATAGTACAAAAAACAATGAATTCTCGTATCATTTAGGTGGAAAATATAAAAATATGACAGGCTATGTCGCAATACCTGGAGATGCAATTAACGATGCAAACACACCGGGCACTAAAATAGGATTTTACAGTGGCGGAGAATTAATTGGTTCGTCATGGTTATCGGTATCAGCTTATAGTGAGGGACTTCGGAAAATCTTTTTCAACATCCCTTTAATTGGGGTAAATGATCTTACCATAAAAATAATTAACCATAACTCCAATCCAAATACAAATGCCATGATGTGGGATGTAACTCTTATAGAGCCAAACACAGGACAAAAGATTATAAACAGTATAAAAGAAAAAATAAGATAATTATTCTAACAAGACATCAACAAAGAAACGAAAATAAGCTACCCACGAGAAGGGTAGCTTATTTTCGTTTCGCACGTGTCTTTAGTATTTGCTGAGGAACAAGACCTCAATATACACATATAAAAAACTTGCCAGTTCCGGCAAGTTTTTTGCTTAATTATGCTACTTTTTTATTGCTAATTCGTGTGTCAATTTGGCTAGGAATTTTAAAATTGCACCTCAAAACGGTACCCTTTATTAGCATAAGAAACGCTTTTTATTACTTATTAACCGCTTCAATTCCCACAATGCTTTCCATTAATATAATAGGATGTTTCTGAGAAAACGGTAAACACAACCTCTACTTCAGGAAGTTTAAAATCCATTAAATATTTCGTAAGTGTTTGCGCAAATCGATCACGAATTTCCTGGCCACGCTCGAACCATTTCACCTCAATAAGAGGAAAAGCAGGTGTTTCTTCACCGTTATATACAAATGTAGAGTTTGGCAGTTCTAATGTAAAATTATCAGTTCCGCAGTCGCAAATGTCTGCGAGTTCTGCTACTAATGGTTTGCTTATACTCTTTAATTGTTCAATACTAATTCCACGAAACACAATTTGTGGCAAAGTGAATCCCTCCGTATCTTTTAGGTTTCCGTTAAACATCAAGACAGATTATTTGATCTTATTTAAATATCGATAAATAGTAGCTTCGGATACATCTAAATATTTGGCTACTTCGCTGACCCCGCCTTTAAGTAAAAAAGCTCCCTTATCATTAAGTTTTTTGACCACCTCTATTTTTTCCTGCGGTGACATCCGCTCAGGTGGAATGTCATACTCTGCTAAAACCCCTTTAATAAGAGATAAGAGAAGTTCCTCAATATTTTCTTCAAAATTCTCAAAAAGATGTGGATCAAAGCCGGGCTTTGATGGCTCGACAGGACCAGTTTGGGGCTTGTCAATCATGATGAATTGATCCAAAATGTTGCGAGCGTTTATAAAATCGGTAATATCCATGTTCACACAAATCATGCCAATGATTTTGTTATTTTCATCTTTAATAAAATAGCTGGAAGAACGGAGCGTCTTATTCGTTTTTGAGCTGCTTTTATAATTGCAGATGTAATCTTGATCTTTATAGCTTTCTTCTTTTAATATTTTCAAAGCAAGATCCGTAATGGGACTATTAATCTTTCTTCCGCTAACATGTCCATTCGCAATTTCAATAATGGAATGATCAGGGTTCGTTACATCGTGTAAAACAACCTCACAATTTTCCCCCATTATTTCAGCAATAAAATGCACCATGGGAATATATTGTTTCAGCTTTTCGACATTTGTCATCATTACCTATTCATCGCACCTTTATTTTCCATTTGTTAATTTTAGTTTAACAAAGTTTTTTATAATTTAACTAGTCAGTTGTTGTAATAATAATTATACATTATAATAAAAAAAAATCACCACAATAATTTTTTATCACAGGAGGCTGCTACGATGTTAAGTACTATTTCAACAAATAATGCACCTGGTGCCATTGGTCCTTATTCTCAAGCTGTAAAAATAGGAAACTTTCTTTTTGTATCTGGACAACTCCCGATTCACCCAGGTACAAATGAAATGCCGGAATCCGTCGCACAACAAACGAAGCAATCATTAGAAAATGTAAAAGCTATTCTAGAAGCTGCTGGAAGCGATTTACAACAAGTAGTGAAAACAACTGTATTTTTACAAGATATGAATACTTTTGCGCAAATGAATGAAGTATATCAATCGTACTTTAGTGGAAATTATCCGGCTAGAAGTGCAGTAGAGGTAGCTGGCTTACCAAAGGACGCTTTAGTGGAAATCGAAGTCATTGCATATGTACCAGATAATAATTAATAGATAAAAATGATTTAAGGTAGACCGGTCCCCAGGAATCACAGGATATCGGCATGTCTTTATGACTATGATTGAATTCGCGTTGTTAGGTTTTATTTTTAATAATTATTTAACGGTAAAAAAGCACTCCAACTAAATTTGGGGGGCAACCAAATCAATGCTTAATCGAAAGATACATTGACATAAGGATGTGTAAAAGAATGAAAATTGGCTTAGAAACAGAAAGCTTTCACTTGCAGTTTATTACAGGTCGAATGGATATCTTCGGTTTTATCAGAAAAACAGCCGAATTAGGATTAGACGGAGTCATGATCAATGTTATTCCTTGGCCAGGATTACCAGGATGGGGGACATTAGAATCGTTTGAACCGGAATACTTAGACAGAGTGAGAAAAGAAATTCAAAAGTATGGATTTTTCGCTGAAATCGATACAAATGGATTCGATCCAGAACATTTAACAACGGTCATTGAGGCAGCACATCGAATTGGCGCGGATGTAATTCGTACGTATGTCTGTATGGGAGAGTATGATCCAGAAAGACTGAGAAGAGCACCTGAAGGTATTAAAAAAATCGTACCTTTGCTAAAGAAATACAGAATCAAGCTTGCTATCGAAAATCATGAGGATGAAACATCAGATGAAGTGATTCAAATGATTAAAGAGGTCAATAGCTCTTGGGTTGGTGCTCATTGTGATCTCGGGAACGGAATGATGGCATGGGAAGACCCGGTTGAAGCTGTAAGAAAATTAGCACCATATGCCAATACCACTCATTTTAAAGATCATATTATCGTCCATGATGGTGATGATTACAGGGTATGTGGCGTACCAGCTGGGACAGGAAATATCGATTTGGAAGAATGTTTTAAAATACTCGTTGAGAATTCTATGTTGACTAGAATCAACGTTGAAATGTGCTTCCCGTATGCCATCCATTTTAAGAGAGAGCCTGGTACAGGTGGAGTCTCTGAAGTAGGTGAAGGAGCATTTAAGGTGGAACAACCTCCTTATGATTTAAATGTAATCAAACCATTGGATTACTATTATCCGCCAGAAGAACTTCTAGAACAAATGATCGAGGATCAAGAAAAAGGTGCAGAGCAATCAGTTAAGTATGCACTTGCATTAAGGGATAAATACTGCCGCTAAATACATGCAGGGGGGAGGTTCTTTCGGGAATCTCCCTATTTTTATAGAAGGGATTTTCAATGTAATCAGCTCCTATGATAGAACCGATTTTTTTTTGCAAATGAAGTTGAGTTTCGCAAATAAAACTGCTGTTTTTGCAAATGAAATCGATGTTTTTGCAAATGAAACTGCTAATTTCGCAAATGAAGCTGAGTTTCGCAAATGAAACTGTTATTTTCGCAAATGAAATTGATGTTTTCGCAAATGAAACAGCTATTTTCGCAAATGAAGCTGAGTTTCGCAAATGAAACTGTTATTTTCGCAAATGAAATCGATGTTTTCGCAAATGAAACAGCTATTTTCGCAAATAATACTAGGTATTTGGATAAAAATATTTACATTTTATAAAGATCGGCCCTTCTCATTCGAAAAAACCAGCAAATTTTTTAAAATTGAGCCTAGTTTTTGTCATTTTTAGGGGCCAAAACCATTCTATCAGCGAATTTTGGGCTTTCTATCCGCGAATCGGATTTTCGCAGTTTTAATCTAACGTTTGATTGAATCTATTTGATGAAGTTTGTCTGAATCTAGGTGTCATTTTCTTAAAAAATAAGGAGATATAAGCTGACTACTTACATCTCCATTTATTTTATTTAGATTTCTCTTTATCTTCCTTTTCGTCTGATATTAAATCCTTAGCAGAGCTTTTAAATTCTCTAAGTGTGGTACCGAATGCCATTAGCTACCTTTTTTGTAGCCTACAAAACCATCGACTTTTCGATTAAAGATTAGTATGGTGCCTGACATCCAATTCAGGTGTAGCGCTTGAAGCGTTCCCGCTTTAATTCAAAGAGACTTTAAGGTAGGGAACAGCACATTCGGAATAAAAAATTTTTAAGAGATATAATACACCGGACACTTTTGGTGTCCCAGTGTATTATATCTCTTTTGGTTTAAAAGGGTGGAGAAGTAAAAATATTGCACATTATAGTCAGAATCGTTAATCAATAGATAAAAGTTTTTCTATTATAGTGAAGGTAAAGATAAAAAGGAGGTATATAACAGTGGAAAATGAAGTGGTCAAAACGGATGTCGTAAAAGCTGTTCCCAAAAAGACATTTTGGACAAACGGAAGAAAAGAAGGTCTATACGGATGGCTGTTTATTTTACCAGAAGTGATTGGTATGTTGTTGCTATATATATTTCCACTTGTATTTTCTCTTATTCTAAGTTTTTCTAAATGGAATTTAGTAGGAGGTCTGTCTGAAATCCATTTTGCTGGATTTGGAAATTTCATCAAATTATTTCACGATGAAAAAGTGATATTGGCACTAAAAAATAATTTCATCTTTACCCTATTTACGGTTCCGATTGGCATGTTTCTTGCCATTGTACTTGCCGTGATTATTCACACGAAAGTTTATTTATCAAGTTATTTTAAAATTGCATTTTTTATCCCGTATATTTCATCCATTATCGCTATTGGTGCTGTTTGGAGCGCACTATACCATCCGTCTCTTGGACCAATTAATCAATTTTTAAGGAGTGTCGGGATTGACAATCCGCCAATGTGGCTGGCTAGTCCCAAGACATCATTACTATCAATTATTATTATTTCTATTTGGGCGGGAATCGGTTATCAAATTATTATTTACCTTTCTTCTTTATCGAGTATTCCGGATGAATTATATGAGGCGGCCAGCATTGATGGTGCTTCGCAAATCCAGCAATTCTTTAAAATTACTTTACCGATGCTTGGACCAACCAATGTCTTTTTGTTCATTACATTACTGATTGGTTCATTTAAAGTTTTTGATTTAATTGCCTTTTTAACGCAAGGCGGACCGAATGATTCATCAACCGTTATCGTATTCCGGATTTACGAAGAAGGGTTCCAAAAGTTCAATATGGGATACGCTTCAGCGATTTCCTGGTTACTTTTTATCATCGTAGGAATTATTACATTAATTAGCTGGAAACTGCAAAAACGATATGTGCATTATTAATGGAGGTGAATTCAATTGAAAAAAAAGCTTGATATTAGTAAGGTTTTATTCACAATTGTCATGTTAGCATTATCAATCTTTTTTTTAGTCCCATTGCTGTGGATGATCTCTGCCTCATTTAAATTTGAAAAAGATGTAATGGTATTTCCAATTCAGTGGATTCCGGAAAAATGGAATATTGTTCATAACTTCAAAGCGGTCTGGATGGGAGATATCCCTTTTTATAAGTTTTATTTTAACTCAATTAAATTAGCTTCCATCCAAACTTTATCAACGCTGATTTTCTCATCTATGGCTGCATTTGCTTTTAGTAAGCTTCAATTTAAAGGCAGGGATTTTGTCTTTGCCCTTGTGCTTAGTTTTATGATTATACCGGAACAAGCTACGTTAGTGCCGCGGTTTATTTTAATTAAATGGCTTGGGCTCTATAACACGCATGCCGGCCTTATTTTGATGGGGTTATTCTCGATATACTTTACCTTCTTAATGCGGCAATATATGCTCGGGATTTCCAATGAATATATTGAAGCTGCCAAATTGGATGGAGCAGGTTATTTTACGATCTATTGGAAAATTATTTTACCGCTCTGTAAACCAATTTTGGCGACAGCAGGGATTATTAAATTTATTTGGATCTGGAATGATTATCAAGGCCCGCTGATTTTCTTAACAGATAAAAATCTTTATCCGATTACATTAGGGCTGCAATTGTTCAAGGATGACTATGCGGATAACTTCGCTGTATTAATGATGGCTTCACTATCTGCCATTATTCCACTGGTTATTATCTTTATCATTCTGCAAAAGCAAGTAATCAAAGGAATTGCTCTTGGCGGTGTAAAAGGGTAAAACATAAATGATAAACTAGTAAAAAAAGTGCACAAACTATATAAAAATAGTGCACATCATGAAAAAAAGACTAGAAGTATAATGTGAAATGTAAGCGGTTTAATCATTCATAGAGGGGGATTAAAATGAAGTTAAAAAAGAAAGCAATATTAGCTGTAAGTACAGCATTTCTTTCTATGTCGCTACTATCTGCATGTTCAGATAATAGTAGTGCTAAAAAGAGTACTGCCTCAGAATCTAAGGATAAACAGGTAACTATTAAGTTTTATAACTGGGACAACGAGGCAATGGCGGCTTCAACCAAACAGTACATTGAACAGTTTGAAAAGAAAAATCCGAACATCCATGTTGAGTCTGTTTCACTGGTTCCAGGCAACTCCCTTGAAACGTTAAAAAAGCTTGACGTATTAACAGCTTCTGGAGAATCAATTGATTTGGCAATGTTCCCTAGTTCTGACACCCTTTCCCAACGTGCTGCTCAAGGTGTTCTGGAACCACTCGATAACTTATATAAAGAAAATAAATTAAATCCTGAAGATGAGTATTACGTTAATCCAAAATACAAAGGAAAGTATTACGGAATTTTAAATAACGTGACTACCAATTTTGTTCTTCTAAATAAAGATGCATTAGATGCGGCTGGCCTAAAAGTACCTAAAGCCGGCTGGACATGGGATGATTTCAGAGATTATGCTAAGAAATTAACAAAAGGTGAAGGTACAACCAAACAGTACGGTGCATACTTCCATACATGGAGCTTATATGCGAATCCTGTGGCCCAAGTTCAATTTAAGAACCCATTTATGACGGAAGATGGCAAGACAAATTTCGGTGATCCTTCTTTCGAATATTTCTTTAACCTGCGCCGTACAATGGAAAAAACCGATAAATCGATCAAGCCATATGCTGACGCAATTGGAGCTAAATTGAATTATAGGACAGAATTCTTTAACGGTTCAGCAGCAATGCTGTTAGCAGGTTCTTATATGATTAAAGATATCAGCGATCTTAACCAGTTCCCGCATAATTTTAAAACAGCTTTTGCACCAGTGCCGGTACAATCAAAAGGTGATAAGACAGAATTCTTCATGGGCGGTAACTATTTAGCAGTCGGAAAAAGCTCAAAAAATAAAGACGCTGCCTTTAAATTTGCCCGTTTTATGTCTACAAACTTAACAGATGCAAGAACTGAACTGCCTGGCTGGAAAAAGGGAGATGCCAAGCCGCTAGTTGAAAAATGGATTTCCGGAAAAGAAAAAAATTATGATGTCGATTCTTTAAAGTATACATTATTTAGTGGTGACATTAAGACATTACCAGCTTCAAAAGTTTCTATCACCTATGCTTCTCAATTAGATAAAATTTTAACCGATGGATTCAGCCAATTCATTCTTGAAAATAAATCCGCAAAAGATGTTCAAAAATGGATGGTTGATGAAGCAAATAAAGTCATTAAAGAAAATGAAAATAATTAATTGAGACCATTAACAAAAGGCGCACCCAAAAGGGGGGCCTTTTGTTTTCTATTACCAAAAGGTGGATTCATAGTTTAGTAATAACTATCCCCATTCAGAACGGTTTTTTGTAGTAAAATAAAACATAAAAAGTCAAACAAAAGGTGGCCGGATAGATATGTACAAATTTAGCTTTTATAAAAAAATACAAGCAACATTTATTCTATTAATCCTGCTGCCTATTTTTGTCATTTATTTACTGTCTTACAAAACAATGAGGGGAATTGTGATCGAAAAAATTGAACTATCCAATCAATCCGTTTTAGAACTGGTTTCTAAAGACCTCACAAAAGTAGTTGATGATTTAAACTATATGACCCATTTTTACGTCGAAAACGATGATACTATAAAATCTCTAAGAGATTTTAGCGATACTGACAGAATAAGCAGTTACCAAGATTATGAAAACTATCAAAAGGTGGTCTCCTCTTTTGATTTCATCGCGATTAAAATGATGAGTACCGATATTAATATGTTTCTAGTCAATAACAAAGGGTTTATTATTCCCTATTCGGATATCGTGTCGGGTAAAACAACTTCCATAGAAGTTTTGAACGATCATTGGAAATTTTTAAAACCCCGCATTAATATGGAGCAATCCACCCATTTACAATGGTTAGGAACTATAATCGATGCGAAAGAAAAGGGAGAGTCTTATTACTACTTAAGCCGGGTCATTCACGACCCGACTACAGGAAAACAACTTGCCATCTTAAATATCGGAATTTCAAAACAATACTTTGAAGGATTATTTCAATCAGCCAAAACCGGCAAGATTGCATTATTTGATGAAAGCGGGAAGAAGATTGCCGGGGACTCCTCAATATCATATGAGAAGAAAGAGGAGAATAGTGGAGAAATACAAAATGAAGTAATGATCCCTTTCTCGAAATGGGAACTTGTTCATAAAACGACTAAAGAGGAAGTAACAGGACAAATCACCAAAACGTTTTTCCTTAGTACAATTTTAATTGCACTGTTCATTTTCATCTTTTTATTCATTTCACTGCTCATTGCGAAAAGGCTGAACAAACCGATTCAGAAATTGACATTCGTTGCTTCCCAGTTTGGTAAGGGAAAACATGATGTCCGCTTCTTGCCCGAAGGTAACGACGAAATCAATGAATTGGGGAAAACCATCAATAACATGCTAGATGAAATCCAAAAATTAATCAAAAATATTGAAAGAGAACAAGAGGAAAAGCGGGCCATCGAATTACAGGCTTTATTTGCCCAAATTAGACCGCATTTTTTACTAAATACCTTAAATTCTATCAAATGCAGTTTATTTATTCATAATGACAATGATCACGCAGATAAAATTAATTCGTTAATGAGTTTGCTTAGAGCTTATATGAAAATAGATAAACCTTCCACGATTGAAAGTGAGTGCAAACTGTTATTTCACTATATTGAAATCATGAAAATGAGAACAGATGTAAAAATTGAACTAAAACTGGAATTGGAAGACAAAGTAAAAGAGATTGAAATACCAAAATTATTACTGCAGCCGTTTATCGAAAATGCCATCGTTCATGGATTTGCTGAAAAAACGGATGGAGAAATTACTGTTATTGCCTATATGGAAAATGGAAGTGTCATAATCATGATCAAGGATAACGGTAAAGGAATGGTAGAAGATCAACTAAATACTTTAAATACATTGTTAAAAAGTGATGCCAAAGAGGTTTCTTACCAACGAGTCGGCTTACTGAATGTCGCAAAGCGTGTAAAGCTTTCATTTGGTCCAAATGCGAACATACATCTTGCGTTAAATGAAATGGGCGGCATTTCGATTTCTATTTATCTTCCAATAAGTGCTGATAAAGAGGTGAATGAAGATGATTAATGTCATGCTAGTTGATGATGATGTACCTATGATTAAATATTTACGCCAGCTGGTCAATTGGACAGAGCATGGCTTTAATATTGTCGGTACAGCTTATTCGAGTAAAAGAGCTTTAGAGATGTTTGAACAGTATAAACCAGATTTGGTGATTACAGATATTGGTCTTCCGCAAATGAATGGCCTGGAATTAGCAGCAGAATTAAAACAGATTAAACCTAATGTTCATATTATCTTTTTAACATGTCATGAAGATTTTCATTATGCACAAAAAGCGATCCAGTTGAATGCTGATTACTATTTAATTAAAGATGAATTAACGAAAAAACAGCTCGAAGAATGCTTGCGACATTCTATGAACAAGATTAAGGAAACCTATTCGGTCATCGATGGAATTGTAAATCAAGAAATTCTAAATAGAAATATAGAATTGTTGAAACATTCCTTATTCGATCGACTTATTAAGAAAGATGAACCGAATTCATTAATCCTTTTCGCTAAAAGACTTGGGATAAACTGGGAGCATCCTTCGTTTATCTTAGGGATGGGCAATATTTCCTTTTTTGCGCATATGGAGAAGTATTCCTATCAAGATCTTTCGATTATTAAATATGGAATTTATAATATTGCGTGTGATATTGCTAAAAAATATGACGGAATCACATTCTTTAATGAACCTGAATCTATCGTTTTTGTTTATAACTTCCGGCAAAACATTAAATTTGATCATTATCAGTACATTCAATCCATATTAATCGAGATCCGAAAGGCAATTACAGAATTTTTAGGTGTGGAAATTTCGTTTGTGTTTGCGCGGCAATCACAGGATATAAAGAATATAGGTTCTGTTTTCCAACAAATCGTCCGTAATCGAAATCACTTTTTTTATCATAAGGCTCCAATTTTTAATTGGGACATGCGGCCATTTCAAATCGCCATTTGCCCAATCAGCAGATTGCTGGATAAAGAGATGAATGAAATTGTTTTAGCCATAAAAGAAAAAGACAGCTATCGCCTCAAAGAGATTCTAGCCAACGTGGCCAAAACGGCAGAAACAAAAAATCTGGACCCTGAAGAGCTGAAAAAGCTGATTTCACGGAGAATACGTTTAATCGAACTGCAATACACAGAGACAGACACGAATGAAGGTTTTTATACATTTTTTGAAGAGTGCTTAAGCTTACACGATGCGATCAATCTTATTGAAAAAAAACTGCTCCAGCTTATTAAATTGAATGAAAGATTAGACGGCTCAGGTAGTAAAGAGCCGAAATTACAAGAAATTGATCAATATATTATTGAGAATCTTTCTGAAAACGTAACGTCAGTGGATGTAGCTGCCCATTTATACATGAATCCAAGTTATTTTTCCCGTTATTTTAAACGGTTAACAGGTGAAAACTTTACCGATTATGCTCATCGCTTTAAAATCGGCATTGCCGCAAAAATACTAGGGCAAACCGGAGAGTCGGTTGAAGAAGTTGCGATTAAATGCGGCTATTCTGACCGAACCTATTTTTCAAAGGTTTTTAAAAAGTATACAAAGATGACACCAAGAGAATACCGTTCAAAAATAAATTTTTGACAATAAATAGTCAAAATATTCCCTTAATGTCCAAAAATTTTACACCTTCCCTTTTCGGCATCAATTGTAAACTTAAGTTTGTAAAAAGTTTAAATTTGAGGGAGGTTATTATGAAAAAAGTAAGCGCTATCACAGTAATTGTAGCTTTTTTTCTAGTTGTCGGCACGCTAATTCAACCGGCTTATGCTTCAGACGAACCTAAGGAGCTTGCTCTTGCTCCTGTGGCTGATGCATTTATTTGGGGCGGTTCCAATGCTGCAAATAACTACGGAAAAAATACGTATTTTGTTGTACGTGATGCAACATCTGATGCGTATTCAAGAAAATCGTACCTTAAGTTTGCCTTACAGGATATCGGTACGCTGACATCTGCAAAACTGAGAGTCTATGGAAAAGCAACAAATAGTCCAGGTACGGTCAAAATTATGGGCAGCGAAAAAAATGATTGGACTGAAACAGGTATAAACTGGAATAACGCGCCAGCCCCTGCTGCAGAAATTGCCAGTACCACGGTCTCTACCACAGCCAATTATTATGAATTTGATGTTACCGATTATGTAAAAAATCATCTTGACCAAAAAGAAGTGACATTTATATTGACGGGAACCGGCAAACAGGATATTTATATGGACTTTAATAGTAAAGAAAATGGGGAAAACCAGCCGCAATTGGTAATTAATTCTTCAGATAACGGCACCACTGTAAATCCAAATCCTGATGCAGTTCCTGACAAGGAATTTACTGATTTACGCTTGAAATGGTACACATGGCTGGTCGGGTCTTCCGATTATAATCAAAATGATCAGGACATTCGCACAGCCATTCAATCACTTGATGAAAGTATTACCAACAAAAATCACAGCGGTTATTGGGATTTAATGAACAAGAATGCAGCTAGAACATCTTTGTGGAATGATGCAGCCAGCGCCACTAATTCAGCTCATATTACTACATCCTATAATCGTTTAAAAAGCATGGCGCTGGCATACTCCACAAAGGGCTCATCCCTTTATCAAAACAGCCAATTAAAGCAGGATTTGACTAGTGCTTTAGATTGGATGTACCAGAATCGTTATAATGAAGGAAAAAAAGAAACTGGGAACTGGTGGGATTGGGAAATCGGATCTCCACAAGCTTTAAACGATATCGCAGTCCTTATGTATGATGATTTATCACAATCACAGCGCACCAATTATATGAAAGCGGTGCAGCACTTTGTTCCAGATCCTACGGTAAGAACATTGGGAGGTTATGAGGAAACAGGTGCAAATCGTGCTGATAAAGCGCTCGTATCCGTCATTAGCGGCGTCATAAGTAAAAACAGTGAAATGATTTTTAAGGGACAAAAAGCGCTGAGTCAAATCTTCTTATATGTAAACAGCGGTGACGGTTTTTATGAAGACGGCTCATTTATTCAACATACATATGTTGCTTACACAGGTTCATATGGCGGTGTGTTAATAAATAGAATGGCCGACCTTCTAAATGTATTAAATGATTCAAGATGGAGTATAACGGACCCGAATGTCAATAATCTTTACAGATGGGTTAAGGAATCAATCGAACCGCTTATTTATAAGGGTGCGATGATGGATATGGTAAGAGGAAGGGCCGTTTCTAGGCAGCAGGAACAAGATCATATCAGCGGCCGGGGAATGATAAAAAATATCAGTCGTTTATCAGAAGTTGCACCACCGGATGAAGCTGCTTATTTGAAAAGTATCGTAAAAAAATGGGTGACAGAAGACACTTCCTTTGCGAACTATTTTGATAAATTAACCATCAGCGATGCGATTCGTTTGAAGGAGTTATTAAATAATCCATCTATTGCTCCCCGAAATGAATTGTTACTGAATAAAGTTTATGCTTCGATGGATCGTGTCGTTCATCTTCAAAAAGGATATGGTTTTGGGATCAGTATGTTTTCCAATCGGATTTCCGCATTCGAAGCAGGAAATGGGGAGAATCTTAATGGCTGGTATACTGGCATTGGAATGACTAGTCTTTATAATAATGATCTATCGCAATTCAGTGATAATTATTGGGCAACGGTCGATATGTTCCGTCTGCCTGGAATAACAACAGACGGGGCAATTAATGCAACTCCTAAAGACTGGTATAAATATGCCAATCCGAAAACCTGGGTTGGTGGTTCTTCTATTGACGGTTTATATGGTACGGCCGGCATGGATTTTTCACTTGATAAAACAACGGGAACGTCATTAACAGGTAAGAAATCCTGGTTTATGTTTGATGATGAGATTGTTGCCCTTGGTTCAGGGATTAACGGAAACGATAACCGTTATACTGAAACAATTATTGAGAACCGTAAAATAAACAGCAAAGGCACAAATGAGCTAATTGTTAACGGAAATAAGATGTCCAACCAACTTGGCTGGAAAGAAACGCTGGATAAAGTCAGCTGGGCTCATTTAGCAGGGAATGTTGAAGGGTCTGACATTGGGTACTATTTTCCAAAGAAAACGACGGTTGAAGGACTTAGGGAAGCAAGATCCGGTTCTTGGAGCCAGGTGAATACGGGAGGAAGCAAGGATTTAGTCACGAATAACTACCTAAGCTTAGCCTTCCCTCACGGTATAAATCCGGAAAATGCAGCCTATTCTTACGTTCTTTTACCAGGTAAAAGCGTCAAAGAAACAGAGGAATATGCGAAAAAACCTGATATTAAGATTCTAAAGAACACAGAAAGTGTTCATGCCGTTAAGGAAAAAGAACTGGGGATTATTGCAGCGAACTTTTGGAATCCGGATTCTGTCATGTTTATTCAAGCAAACAATCCTCTTTCCATGATGTTAAAAGAAGAAAAAGGTTCCTTAACGCTTGCCGTTTCCGATCCGACACAATCACAAGATAGTCTGACTTTGGAACTCGATAAACAGGATTATGCAGTTGAGAGCAAAGACAATAACGTGAACATTATTCAAACTTCGCCGACCATTAAAGTACAAATAAACACGGCAGGTTCACAAGGTAAAACATTCACCGTAAAATTTAAAAAAATGAATGACTAAGTTAGCGGGTGCCCTGAGATGTTTAGAGGGCACCTGTTTTTTTTGAAAGATAAGAAAGCATAAAAATTGACTTCGAGAATTGTCCAGCTTCAGCGCCTAGGGGCTCGGGGTCATAAGCCAATCCGCCATGAAGGTTAAAAAACAACCTTCACGTCGGCTTGTCTTATGCCTGTCGCCCCTGACCAAGGCGCTTGCGCTTTTCTTATCTAGACAGGTAAAAATAGTGCACATTTTTCTTTAAATCCAACATATTATGCAACTTAGATTATTACTAAACTATGAGAAAAGGACCTGAGATGTTAGGAGAATGATGTTGATGTGGAAATCAGCGCTTGAAGATGCAGTTAAAAAAACAAGGAATAATATTACCCGTTTTGGAGAGTTATTCCCGCATGTCAGTTTGCATGGCAAATATGATCTGAATGACAATGATGATTGGACAAATGGTTTTTGGTCCGGTCTGCTCTGGCTTTGTTATGAATATTCCCATGACACTGTTTTTAAAGATAAAGCCGAACAAACAGTAGCAGGCTTGAGGAATCGCCTGAACAACAATATTGTTCTCGATCATCACGACATTGGTTTTTTGTATTCGCTTTCTTCAAAAGCTCAATGGATCATTGAAAAAAACAAAGAAGCAAGAGAACTATCGCTGCTGGCTGCTGATAAATTGCTTAATCGCTTCCATGAGAAGGGGCAGTACCTGCAAGCTTGGGGTCCAAAAGGAGATCAAAAAGAAGGCGGAAGGATTATTATCGATTGCCTTCTCAATCTTCCACTTTTATACTGGGCTTCTGAACAAACAGGTGATCCTACGTATCGGCATATCGCCATTGTTCAAGCGGATAAAAGCAGGCGTTATTTAGTCCGCGGCGATGACAGCTCCTATCATACCTTTTTCTTTAATCAGGAAACCGGTGAGCCAATCGGGGGCGCAACACATCAAGGATTTACCAACGGGTCGACATGGACGCGGGGGCAAGCATGGGGAGTATATGGATTTGCCCTTTCTTATCACTATACAAAAAATCCAGCTTATCTGGATACAGCAAAAAGAATGGGCAAATATTTCATTGAACACTTACCGGAAGATTATGTGTCTTATTGGGATTTTAATGCCCCGGTTGATGAAAATACCCACCGTGACAGTTCGGCAACTGCCATAACGGTGTGCGGTCTACTAGAAATAATCAGTCATTTAGAAGAAAAAGATCCAGATAAACAATTCTTTTTGGAAGCAGTCCATAAAATGATGAACTCGCTTGTAGAAAACTATTCTACTATCAATAAAGAAGATGCTGAAGGACTATTAGAACATGGTTCCTATCATGTACGTGGGAATCTGGCCCCGGATGATTACATGATTTGGGGAGATTATTTTTACCTTGAAGCATTGATGAGATTAGAGATAAATCATAAAGGTTACTGGTATGAGTAGGCACTTATCAGGAAGCGGGGAATGGCTGGTGAGCATACTGATTAAATTGCTTCATTTGGAGCATCCTGAGCTTGTTGAAGTAAAAAAGGCAGTCTTGAAGAAGAATTATGAAAAAGCACTAGTTATCTATAAAAATTATTTTCTTAAAAGAACTGAGCCAAAACTATATTTTGATAACCATGAACAAGCTTTCTTAGTTGAATTTGCAGGAAAACATTATCAAGAAGATATAAAACGTGTAAAGGAAACAGCTGAACAAGTAGTCAATCAAGTGTTTATCTTTCAAGAAGCATGGGATATGGAACGGACAAATATCCCGGTTGCCTTTAATGACAAAATTGATTGGAGTCATATTCCATTCCAAGACCCGGAATGGACATATATGTTAAACAGACATCACTTTTTTGTCCCTTTGGGCCAAGCGTACTTGTTAACAGGGGATGAAAGATTTGCACAGACTTTTTGTGAGCAAATGTCCGACTGGATTGACTCTAATCCAAAACAAGTAAATACGGCTTCGCTTACATGGCGAACTATTGATGCCGCAATAAGATGCAGCAACTGGATAAAAGCCTATGATTATTTTAAAAACAGCCCTTATTTTACGGTGCAACTTTTTGAAAAAATGCTGCTTTCTTTATTTGAACATGCTGAGTATCTAGCAAGTGATTTTACCAATTGGAAAGCTATTAGTAATTGGGGCGTAATTGAGAACAAAGCACTATTTGAACTGTCTGTTTTTTTGCAGGAAATGCAGCAAGCAAGTGTATGGCGGACACTGAGTTTAGAGCGGTTAAAGAAAACCGCAAGCCTGCAAATCATGAAGGATGGAATGCATTGGGAACAGTCACCTATGTACCATAATGAAGTCCTTTTATGTTATTTAAGGACAGTCCAGCTTAGTCAAAATAATCGGATTGAAATCGATAGATTCATACTAGATGCTGCAAGGAAAATGGCTTATGCAGATCTACATATGGCGAAACCCAATCATCGACAGCCAATGAAAGGGGATAGTGATAACTTCGATTTACGAGACATTTTAACCCGTACTGCCATGATTTTTAAAGATTCGCGTTTAAAGTTCGGCGGGTACGCAGCGCTCGATTTTAATAATATGTGGGAGTTCGGGCTGAAAGGGATTGAAGTTTTTAAAAGTCTGTCGGTAGAAAAACCAAAGGATCTCTCTCGTGGATTTGAGGATTCCGGGAACTTTTTTATGCGCTCCAGCTGGGATGAGAATACACTATATTTATATTTTCATTGCGGCCCGCTCGGCGGCGGGCATGGACATGCTGATATTTTCCATCTGGACGTTCATGCTTACGGAAAAGACTTGTTAACAGACCTTGGCAGATTTAATTACAGTGACAGCTACTCACAAAGAAAAGAGTTAAAAAGGGCATTTGCTCATAATACAACACTCGTGGATGGAATCGAATTTACGGAATGTATTGATACATGGGGATTTGGCCGAATTGCCGAACCGCTTATGACAAATTGGGTAAGTGAAGAACAGTTTGATTATGTCGAAGCCAGCCATAACGGATATTTTCATTTGGAGGACCCTGTGTATGTCCGGCGTAAAGTACTGTTTATAAAGCCTTATTATTGGCTGCTTGTTGATGAATTTGACTGCAAAGGTGAACATACTTTTTCACAGCAATTTCATTTTCCGCCAGGTGAAATCAGGCTGGATGACAAGACAAAAAGCTGCTTTACCCAAAATGTGGATGAAGCTAATCTATGCCTTATTCCAATTAATGGGAACTCTTTAACAGCTGTCATCAAGGAAGGGAAGATCTCCTATGAATATAATCTGCTGGAAAACAACAAAACTGTTCAATATGAGGTGAACTCTTCTGGGCCAGAAGCCATGATGCAGCTTATTTATCCCAAAAGAGCGGGTGACAAGGAAATCCCAACGATTACAACTGTAGAGGTCTATGATTTGTTTGGTAAGTCAGTAGATATAAAAGATGCAGAGGCGTGTAAAATTTTGCTTCCAGATTTGAATGAGGAGCATTTGATACTAGTTTGCCATAAAAAACCATCCCTGCATCGGATGTCATATATGATTGATGGCACTCAAGTGTTTGGAGAAATTGTTCTCATTAAAAGAAAAGGTTATGAAGAAGAAGTAATCGTCATTAAATAAATCTATCAAGCCAACTTTTTTACGAATTGAGAGCGGGAGATACAAGATTCTTGAAAGATAGGAGAATACGAGATGGAAACGAAAGGAATACTCTCTGGGATTTATCGAGTTTCAGAGAAAGTGATGCTAATCGCCTATATCAACATATTATGGATCATGTTTTCTCTTCTCGGCCTTGTTATATTCGGGATCATGCCTGCTACCGCAGCTATGTTTGCAGTAATCCGCAAGCAGATTATTGAAGAGGAACAAGTACCGATATTCAGCCTCTTCTGGAACAAATATAAGGAAGAGTTCGTGAAAGCTAATCTTTTCGGTTACTTGTTATTGATTGTTGGTACCATCTTATGGCTGGATGTCGTATTTTTTCAATCAATGCACGGCATGCCATATACGATTATGTCATTCCTGGCCGCAGGGGGGCTGCTAGTGTTCCTAATCGTTGTTCTGTATATTCTTCCTTTGTATGTCCATTATGACTTAAGATTTTTTAATTATATTAAAACAGGCTTCTTACTGGCATTCTCATATCCAATCCATACAGCCATTATGATTGCTTCGGGTGTGGTAATCTATTTCATCTTATTGGTGCTTCCCGGATCGTTACTTTTCTTTAGCGGGAGTTTATATAGTTTTATTATCTTGAAAACAGCTTTTAAGGTATTTTCGAAGGTAGAAAAGCAAAAGGGTTTAGAAGGGGGACGCCATTTTGGCTCATATTCAATTTGATAAAAATAGCTGGATCATTGATGGACAGCGGGTCTTTCTTAAATCAGGAGCCATCCACTATTTCCGCCTGCCGCGGGCAGAATGGGGCGAGCTTTTGGATAAAGTGAAAAAGGCAGGATGCAATTGTGTGGAAACCTACATTCCATGGAATTGGCATGAAGAAATTGAAGGTATTTGGGACTTTTCAAATGATAAAGATTTAGAAGCTTTTTTACAGATGTGTGCTGACCGAAACCTGTATGTCATTGTTCGGCCAGGTCCATATATTTGTGCGGAATGGGACTTTGGAGGTCTCCCATGGTGGCTTTCTGCTAAAGAAAACATGAAATATCGCTGTTTTCATCAACCATTTTTACACTATGTCGATCTTTATTTTGATGAATTAGTCCCACGTATTCTTCCATACCTAATCACAAATTCGGGAACAGTGATCATGGTTCAAGTTGAAAATGAATTCCAGGCACTTGGAAAACCGGATAAAAAGTATATGGAATACTTGCGTGACGGACTTATTACAAGAGGAATTAATGTTCCATTAGTAACATGTTACGGAGGCGTAAAAGGTGCAGTTGAGTTTAGGAATTTTTGGTCTCATGCTGATGAACATGCCAAAACATTAGATGAAAGGTTTGAAGATCAGCCAAAAGGGGTATTGGAGTTTTGGGTTGGCTGGTTTGAACAATGGGGCGGAGCAAAAGCGAATCAAAAAACGGCGCCTTTGTTGGAAAAAGCGTTATATGAATTGCTGCGTGAAGGATTTACGACGATCAATTACTATATGTTTTTCGGAGGAACAAATTTTGACCATTGGGGCGGCCGGACAATAGGCGAACATACATTTATGGTCACGTCCTATGATTATGACGCGCCTTTGACGGAATATTTGCAGGAAACAGCAAAATATAAAGTAATCAAACGGGTGCACAGCTTTATTGATTGGGTTGAATTAATTTTAACAAATCCGGCTGCCACTGAAGATTGTTTGAAACTGCCTGAAGGGTTATCTGGCAAAACAATCCAAAGTAAAGCAGGCAGCATTACGTTCCTTACAAATTTAACAGATGAGAGGACGATTCAAAATCTAACCAGTGAGGACGGGCAATATCCACTTCATGTTACGATTGAACCTAATGGAATTTTACCAATCGTAAAGAATATCAAAGTTGGAAAACTGGCAGGAAGAACAGTTAAAATGATAGCCTTTACAGGTTATTCCACTGGATTTGCCGATAACTCAGGGGTTGTCTACCATGAAACCGGCCAGCAATCCTCACTTGTACTGCAGGTAAAAGATGTGGATGAACTTTCGATTTCTTGTCAGTACCCGCAGCGATTTGAAAAACTTAGCAATGGAGAACTGTCCTTTACGCTATTTCACAGTTCTAAGCCACAGGTTATTACGCTCAAAGACCGGAAAAATGAGCGTTTTGAAATCATTGTAAATGATAAAAAGACTGTCGAGCAGGCTGGGGAAACTCCGCATTCTAAAACAGAAAAGCAGTTATCACTTCCATTATCTGAATGGTATCGAGCGTCGCGGATCAGTGACAGTTCAACCTGTAAGGAATCGGATCACCCATTGGATTTTAGTTCTTTTGGGCAATGGAGCGGTTATTTATCTTACACGGCACAGTTTGAAGTTCCGGAAAACTGTGTGAAGACAATCATTGTCCCAAGAATTGAAGATCCAGCAAGAGTTTTTGTGAATGATGAATATGCAGGTTTTATAAATGAATTAGGGGCTTCGGAGATTGAAATTCCGCTGCAAAAAGGCCAAAACACGATCCGCTTTTTAGTTCAAAATATGGGTCGCTATAATTTCACACAAGGTCTTGGTGAGCCTAAAGGAATTAGTAAAGCCCCCTGCTTAGATGGGGAAGTGGTCGACTTATTAGACGGCTGGAAAGTCGAGGGAATCGGTAAAAACCATTCGTTGCGCAATATCCCTACAATCGAAGGCAGGATTTCGTTCTTAAAGGAATTCATCAATGATTCGGGTTATGATATGGCTGTAATCGTTGGAGAAGGTCTTCAAAGATTGCGCTTAAATAGCGGAGAACCTATTATGCTGTTAACAAACGAAACTGCTTGGAATCGTTTTGATGCACCATTCGGAACAGCAGATGTCAGTGAGCTTTTGCAAGATGGATTGAATCAACTTGAAATGGATGTACAGGGATTAAAAGGAATAGCGAAATTAAAGCTTTATTTGTATAAGAAATCAAGCCAGATAAAGCCTTGGAAAACAGAAAGTGCTGCTGTTTTAGCGGTACCGAAAGATTGGCGAAAATTTGAGGATCTAGCTGTTAGTAACAAGGTTGAACCATGCTGGTATAAAACAACATTTACTTGGAATCTGCCTTATGAAAATGATGTAAAGGTAAAAATCCTTTTAGATGGATTATCGAAAGGAACCTTTTGGGTGAACGGTTTTTGCTTAGGCCGTTATTGGCAGATAGGACCGCAGGAAGAATACAAAATTCCAGTAAGTCTATTAAAACAGGAAAATGAATTAATCATTTTTGATGAAGAAGGAAGTTCACCGTTAAATGTAACAATAGTTGCTTTTTAACAATTATTATTAAATTTTTGACTATTTTAAAGCTCATTATTGGAGCAAAAGGCGCGAGACTCCTGCGGGAGTACGGAACAGGGGAGACCCCGCAGGCGCTTAAGCGACGAGGAGGCTCCCCGGACCACCCGCGGAAAGCGAAGCGCCTGGAGCGGAAATCAACAGGCAAGTTTAACACAGCCTAAAAATAAGAAGATGTAAGCCGACTGCTTACATCTCCATTTAAATTAATTAGATTTCTCTTTTTTTTCCTCTTTATCGTCTAACATTAATTCCTTAGCAGAGCTTTTAAATTCTCTAAGTGTGTTACCGAAAGCACGTCCAACTTCAGGCAGCCTAGATGGACCGAATACAATTAAAGCAATGATAACAATTAAAATTAATCCTGGTATGCCGATATTTTGAATCATGGTGACTCCTCCTAAATAAATGATTTTTCAAAAGCCAATTCTTATAGAATCTGCATTCATTTCAAGTTTTAGTAACTGTGAATGTTGCTGATGCAACTTCATCATATCCAAGGGCCTCCGCTGTCTTCGCCGTTCCGTTGTTTACTCCGGTGACCGCTGCTGGCGATGTAACGCTCTAAAGCGACAACTTGAACCAGTTGATGTTATATCCATTATTAGGTACCGCAAGTCTTATTGTATGCTTCCCGGCCTCCAGTGTAACCTTATCGTATACGGTTGTCCAACTTGACCAGCCCCCTGAATACGGTAATGACGTTGTCTGTTTCATAACTCCGTCTTCTACAAAACTGATTACTGCTCTATTATTATAATTGACAGCCACTCTGTATTGCAGTGTGTATGTTCCGGTTGAAGGAATATCGATGTCGCTGTATTCCATCCAGGAACCAGGAGCAAGATATCCGACTGTCTGTCCACCGCCAATGTCACTGCTGTTTTCTAACTGTACATTGTACGCGGAAGTATAGTTTGCCGCCTTCACAAAGACTGCCACTACTCCATCTACCGTTACGCTGATGCTTGTTGTTAATGGTATGTTGTTAGGATTTATCACACCTTTAGGCAAGGTTACTGTTCCTGTTATTGGAAAGGTTTGTTCAGTCTTTAGAGATGGATCATAGCTTGATGCGTTTACATTCCAAGTCACACCGGCATCAATACTTCCAGCATTCGTGTCCAATTTCACCGTTTGCGGCAATTTAAGATCTGCCGCTGTCTTTGCTGTTCCGTTGTCCACTCCTTTAATAGCTGCAGGCGCAGGGATGCTGTTTAATTTAGCATTGTCAGTTATATAGAGCACTTTTAAAGATTTATCACTTACATTTCCGAATGCATCAATTGCTGTCACTGCAATCTCATAGGTTGTTTTTGGCTCCAATCCGTCAATTTGCAAGGTTAATGGGTTTGGTACAGGATGTGTATAGAACTCTGAGAAAGCAAGAAATTCTTTCGCTACTGCATTTGTTTCTACATTTCTTGTAACTACTTTATAGTCATGTACAAGAAGATTGTCTTTAGCTTGCGTAAACATTATGGCTACACTGGTAGCAGTCGTTTTTTCTTTAACAACGGAAAGCATTGCATGATTTGTAAAGAAAGGTGCCTTTTTGTCTCTATCTGCTGTGTATTTAAATTCCTTTTTATTACCAGGATTTTCGATTACGAATGGTTCACCTATCCAGTCATTGTTTTGAATATCACGGCGTTTAATGATTACTTTTTCGTTATTATAAACTTCCACAATCAGAGCTTGATTTAGGAGATTGGCCCCTTCAGGTATTTCCCCTTGGATTCTTCCGCTATCAAGCCACATATAGGCACCCGTTGAAGTTCCAATAGCAGTAAAATCTTTTTGCATGATGATTTTAGGGTCTTCTAACGGATAGTGGGTATGGCCAGAAAAAGAGATAACTTGCGGATATTTTGCCAATGTATTGTAGAAAAGATCTCTATTTTGATCGAAGCCCCATTCGCTTCCATAGATGGTTCCTTTAATTGGCTGATGGTGGAAGACAAAAATTGGTTTTATCCAATTATCATCTCCTTGTGAATTATCATCTTTTTCTGAATTATTACCTTTTTTCTGATTATCATCATTTGCGATCTTTAACTGCTCATCGAGCCACTGAATTTGTTTTACTGAGAAGGTACCCGGTGTATTACCATCTTCAGTATAAAGAACGATAAAATGATAACCATTTACAACCTTATGATAGTACATGGATTCCATGCCCGTATAATCAAGGAAACGTTTTTGAGCACCTGCTGCCGATAAACCATTCCAATAATCATGATTTCCAATGGCAAACATAGAAACTGCTTGAGATTGTTTTCGAGGATTATAGGCAGAAAAAAACTTATCATATTCTTCTACAAGTCCCAAATCCGTTAAATCTCCATTTACCACAAAAGCATCTTGCTTAGGAACAACTTTATTTAACTGATCTAAAGTAGTAATAAGCTTATTTTTAAAATCATCGGTCTGACGTTGAATATGTACATCGCTTATAACAGGGAAAACTAGATCTGGTTTATTTCCATTTGAATAAAGAAAGGAAGAGTTAGATGCTGCTTTAGCAGGTAAACTAGTTAACGAGCCTAATAGAGTTAATCCAAATGCAGCTCCAGCAACTTTCGTTGTCCCCTCCAAAAAGGTCCTTCGATCCATTTCCTTTCTAAAAAGATCATCTGGTAACGATTCTTTTACTTCATTGTTCAATTCATCTTTTTTCATTACTATTACTCCTCTCAAATGATAGATTAGTTAATTCCAATTTCAAGGAAACTTAATGATGCAGTATAAAATTGTAATAAAGTACCTTTAATCTCTAAAAATTAAATCTCGTTACTGACGGCCTGTAATTTCTCCAAGTTAGTGTTTCTTGATGCCCACCTCCAAACGAAATTAAAAAAATTATTCACACAAATCAATCATACACAAACAGTATTTAATTCCTGTTAATACCTTGTTAATTACTGTTAATGTTGTGTTAATTATTGTTATTTTTGTTAAAAGTATATTAAAGTGGAATGATTGCTCCAATTTACTCTTGAATTTTGAATTGTTAGGAAAAAATTTCTACTTAAAAATTGAGGAGAGATAGAGAAATACTTTTCAAATGACAGATTCAGTAAAAATGCAACATTAAATTTGTTGCTATCCGCTAACACGGCAACTTTGAGAATTCTCAAGCATTTTCAGGGTTTGTAATGGATGTGGTGCCTGACACCATCCGAAATTTATCGAAGATTGATCGGTTTTTTCTAGATGGAAAATGATAGAAGGGGGTGCAACCGATTCATGTGAAGGTGGATGGGGTGTCTCTCTTCGTTCTGTTTTTTGTGGAAGGGAGGTGATAATCATGGAACTATCTCTTGGGATATAAATTGAGTTTTCGCAAATGAAATTAGGTATTTGGATAAAAATATTTACATTTTATGAAGAATCGGGCATTCTCTTTCGAAAAAAACAGCAAATTTTTTAAAATTGAGCATGGTTTTTGTCATTTCTCGGGGGGGCAAAACCGTTCTATCCGCGAATTTTACGCTTCTATCCGCGAATCTGGGCTTTTTATCCGCGAGTCGGATTTTCGCAGTTTTAATCAAACGTTTGATTGAATCGGGCTGCGGCAGAAATTTGATGAAGTTTGTCTGAATCTAGGTGTCATTCTCTTAAAAAAATAAGAAGATGTAAGCTAAAAACTTACATCTCCGTTAAAATTAAATAGATTTCTCTTGTTTTTCTTCTTTTTCTTTTTCTTTTTTTTCTTCTTTATCGTCTGACATTAATTCCTTAGTAGAGTGTTTAAATTCTCTAAGTGTGTTACCGAAAGCACGTCCGATTTCAGGCAACTTTGATGGGCCGAATACGATTAAAGCAATGATTAGAATTAATATTAATCCTGGTATACCGATATTTTGAAGCATGGTGTCTCCTCCTTAATAAATGGTTTATCAAGAGCCAATTCTTATAGAATCTTCATTTATTTCTAGTTTTAATGAACTGTGAATGTTGCTGATGCAACGGCATCATACCCGCCACCATAGAAATAAATCATTTTATACGTTGAGCCAACCTTATATCTTCCTGGATAACTATTATTCTTTGGATCATAAGTAAATTTACAAGTACCATTTGTAACTGACGTGTACATCCACCATATTGCCGGGTTTGGTCCAGGATTATCAGTTATTTCATATAAACCTACCCAATCACTTTGTGGCATTCTAGCATTTTGGACAGTAACGTCTACCGTATCTGTTATCCCATTTAAATCAATTTTAGATAAGGTAACTGTTACATCTGGTACAACTCCGTCCAGTGTTTTCCCTAATACTTTTAAAGAGTTAGCACTTACATTTCCGAATGCATCAATCGCTTTTACTTCAACCTCATACGTTGTGTTTGGCTTCAATTCGTCAAATTTCAATGTTAATGGATTTGGTACAGGATGTGTATAGAACTCTGAGAAAGCAAGGAATTCTCTAGCTACTTCTTTTGTTGCTACATTTGTTGCTGTCACTTTATAGTCATGTACTAGAAGATTGTCTTTCGCTTGCGTAAACATGATCGTTAAACCGGTAACAGTCGTTTTTTCATTAACAATGGAAAGCATTGCATGATTTGTAAAGAAAGGTGGCTTTTTGTCTCTATCTGCTGTGTATTTAAATTCCTTTTTATTACCAGGGTTTTCGATTACGAATGGTTCACCTATCCAGTCATTGTTTTGAATATCACGGCGTTTAATGATTACTTTTTCGTTATTATAAACTTCCACAATCAGAGCTTGATTTAGGAGATTGGCCCCTTCAGGTATTTCCCCTTGGATTCTTCCGCTATCAAGCCACATATAGGCACCCGTTGAAGTTCCAATAGCAGTAAAATCTTGTTGCATTATGATTTTAGGGTCTTCTAACGGATAGTGGGTATGGCCAGAAAAAGAGATAACTTGCGGATATTTTGCTAATGTATTGTAGAAAAGATCTCTATTTTTATCGAAGCCCCATTCGCTTCCATAGATGGTTCCTTTAATTGGCTGATGATGGAAGACAAAAATTGGTTTTGTCCAATTATCATCTCCTTGTGAATTATCATCTTTTTCTGAATTATTACTCTTTTTGAAATTATCATCATTAGCGATCTTTAACTGCTCATCGAGCCACTGAATTTGATTTACTGAGAAGGTACCCGGTGTATAACCATCTTCAGTATAAAGAACGATAAAATGATAACCATTTACAACCTTATGATAGTACATGGATTCCATACCCGTATACGTAAGGAAACGTTTTTGAGCATCTGCTACCGATAAGCCATTCCAATAGTCATGATTTCCGATCGCAAACATAGAAATCGCTTGTGGCTGTTTTCTCACATTATAAGCAGAAAAAAACTTATCATATTCTGATGTAAGTCCCAAATCCGTTAAATCTCCATTTACCACAAAAGCATCTTGCTTAGGAACAACTTTATTTAACTGATCTAAAGTAGTAATAAGCTTATTTAAAAAATCATCGCTCTGATGTTGAATGTGTACGTCACTTATAACTGGAAAAATTAAATCTGGTTTTCTTCCATCTGAATGCATAACAGAAGAGAATGATGCTGCTTTAGCCGGTAAACTAGTTAACGAGCCTAATAGAGTTAATCCAAATGCAGCTCCAGCAACTTTCGTTGTCCCCTCTAAAAAGGCTCTTCGATCCATTTCCTTTCTAAAAAGACCATCTTGTAACGGTTCTTCTACTTCATTGTTCAATTTATCTTTTTTCATTGCTGTTACTCCTCTCAAATGATAGATTAGTTAATTTCAAATTTAAGGAAACTTAATGAGGCAGTATAAAATTGTAATAAAGTACCTTTAATCCCAAAAAAATTAAATCTCGTTACTGACGGCTTGTATTTCTCCAAGTTAGTGTTTCTTGATGCCCACCTCCAAATCAAAATAAAAGTAAAATATTCACACAAATAAATAATAAACAAACAGTATTGAATTACTGTTAATACTATGTAAATTATTGTTTTTTTTTGTTACTAGAAGATTAAATTGGAACAATTGCACATATTTTCTCTTGAATTTTGAATTGTTAGGAAAAACGTCTACTTAAAAAACGAGGAGAGATGGAGAAATACGGGAGCTATCTCTTGGGATATAAATTGAGTTTTCGCAAATGAAGTTGATGTTTTCGCAAATGGAACCGATGTTTTCGCAAATGGAACTAATTTTATCGCAAATGAAACTGCTAGATTCGCAAATAAAACTAGATATTTCGATAAAAATATTTACATTTTTTGAAGATCGGCCCTTCTCTTTCGAAAAAACTAGCAAATTTTCATAAATTTGGCTTGGTTTTTCCTAATATAGGGGAGAAAAACAAAATAATTATGCGTCTATCAGCGAATTTTACACTTCTATCAGCGAATTCGAGGATTCTATCAGCGATTTCAGGAGGTTTATCAGCGAATTTGGGCTTTTTATCAGAGAATCGGATTTTCGCAGTTTTAATCAAACGTTTGTTTGAATTAAAAAAGCAAAAAGAGCACCTACAATTCATGACGAAATGACAATTGTAAAAATAATTGTCGAAAGCTGTTTATTTAAAACCAATGAAACTTATGATAGGTTTGAATTATCAAAAATTACCATTTGGTGAAGAGCTAATTCAAATAAGTGAATCGTGAGGTGGATAAATTGGCGATATTTATAGGGGCATTGCTCATGTTATAGGGAATCCTTATTCTCTATTCTTCTTTATTTAAAATGAAACAGGAGGATTATAAAAATAAGGGTGTCATCGGGATAAGTGGTTATATTGAATTGGAATTTTTATTTAGATTATTAAGTAGACTTCCATCACGTGTCATTAAGGGATTCACACTATCAATTGGAATTTTTTTTATAGCTCTTGGAACAGTTATTTTTAAGTAAGGACTTCAATTTATAGAAGCCCTTTTATTATGATAAAAAATAAGAAGATGTAAGACACTGCTTACATCTCCATTTAATTTACTTAGATTGCTCTTTTTTTTCTTCTTTATCGTCTGACATTAAATCCTTAGCAGAGCTTTTAAATTCTCTAAGTGTGGTACCGAAAGCACGTCCAACTTCAGGTAACTTAGATGGGCCGAATACGATTAAAGCAAGGATAACAATTAATATTAATCCTGGTACGCCGATATTTGAAAGCATGGTGTCTCCTCCTTAATAATTGATATATCAATAAATTCTTTTAAGTTAGAAGCTAATTCTTTACAGCTTCAAGGACGTTAATCTCCGCAGCCGATGCCCAGCCGTTAACAGCCGCCGTTGCTTCGAGCTTGACATATGATGCATCTGTCGGATTAAAAGTAGCTAATTTCTCCGCACTGTTGTTTGCCCAAGTTCCGCTTGTAACTTTAGTAAAAGTCATTCCATCTTTACTTACATAAAGGTTATATCCTGTAATAATTCCGTTGCTGCCTGATTGCCTTGGTAAATACGAGACCTTATCGATTGCATAAGTACCTCCAAGACTTAAGGTGATCGATTGGGGGAGAACATCAGATTTATCCCACTTTGTATGCCAAAACGTTTGTGAGTCTCCGTCAATCGCCATGGATGCTCCATTATTAGCGGCAATTATTTCCTGACTTGTCGCTGTTGCCGTCATTTGAGACTGAGGGATCGTCTTCAGCGTTTTCCCTAATACTTTTAAAGAGTTATTACTTACATTTCCGAATGCATCAACAGCAAGCACTTCAATCTCATACATTGTGCTTGGCTTCAATTCGCCAATTTGCAATGTTAATGGATTTGGTACAGGATCGGAATAGAACTCTGAGAAAGCAAGATATTCTTTCACTACTTCTTTTGTTTCTGCATTTCTAGCAATTATTTTATAGTCATGTACAAGAAGATTGTCTTTAGCTTGAGTAAACATGATGGCTACACTGGTTGCAGTCGCTTTTTCATTAACAATGGAAAGCATCGCATCTTTTGTAAAGAATGGTGGCTTTTTGTCTCGATCATCTGTGTATTTAAAATTCTCCTTATTAGCAGGATAGCTGATTTCGAATGGTTCACCTGTCCAATCATTGTTATGAATATCACGGCGTTTAATGATTACTTTGTTATTATAAACTTCTACAATTAGAGCTTGGTTTAGGATACTGGCCCCTTCAGGTATTTCTCCTTGGATTCTTCCGCTATCAAGCCACATATAGGCACCCGTTGAAGTCCCAATAGCAGTAAAATCTTTTTGGTGTATGATTTTAGGGTCATCTAACGGATAGTGGGTATGGCCAGAAAAAGAGATAACTTGCGGATATTTTGCCAATGTATTGTAAAAAAGATCTCTATTTTGATTGAAGCCCCATTCGCTTCCATAGATAGTCCCTTTAATTGGCTGATGGTGGAAGACAAAAATAGGTTTTTTCGGATCATCATCATTTGCTATCTTTAACTGCTCACCTAGCCACTCAATTTGTTTTACTGAGAAGGTACCCGGTGTATTACCATCTTCAGTATAAAGAACGATAAAATGATAACCATTTACAATCTTATGATAGTAAATGGATTCCATTCCCGTTTTTTCAAGGAAACGTTTTTGAGCATTTACTGCCGATAATCCGTTCCAATAATCATGATTTCCGATCGCAAACATAGAAATCGCTTGTGGCTGTTTTCTTACATTATAAGCAGAAAAAAACTTATCATATTCTTCTACAAGTCCCAAATCCGTTAAATCTCCAACAACCACAAAAGCATCTTGCTTAGGAACAACTTCATTTAACTGATCTAAAGTAGTAATAAGCTTATTTAAAAAATCATTGCTCTGACGTTGAATATGTACATCGCTAATAACAGGAAAAACTAGATCTGGTTTATTTCCCATTGAATTCATAACAGAAGAGCTAGACGCTGCTTTAACAGGTAAACTAGTTAACGAGCCTAATAGAGTTAACCCAAATGCAGCTCCAGCAATTTTAGTTGTCCCCTCCAAAAAGGTCCTTCGATCCATTTCCTTTCTAAAAAGATCATCTGGTAACGATTTTTCTACTTCATTGTTCAATTCATCTTTTTTCATTACTATTACTCCTCTCAAATGATAGATTAGTTAATTCCAATTTCAAGGAAACTTAATGATGCAGTGCTAAATTGTAATAAAGTACCTTTAATCCCCAAAAATTAAATCTCGTTACTGATAGTCTGTAATTTTTTCCTAAGTTAGAACATTCGTGTTTCTTGATACCCACCCCCAAAACGAAATAAAAATAAAATATTCACACAAAGAAATAATACACAAACAGTATTGAATTACTGTTAATACAGTGTTAATTATTGTTATTTTTGTTACAAGCAGATTAAATTGGAACAATTTGTACTAATATACTCTTAAATTTTGAATTGTTAGGAAAAATGTCCAATTAAAAATCGAGAAGAGATGGAGAAATACTTTTCAAAATGACAGAATTTCAGGAAAGATGCAACATTGATAATTCTCAAGCATGATATGGTGCCTGATACCATCCCAAATTTGTCGAAGATTGATCGGTTTTTTTCTAGATAGAAAATGATAGATTGGTGTTGCAATTGAATCATGTGAGGGTGGATGGGTTGTCTCTCTTCTTTCTGTTTTTTTAGGGATAGGAGGTGATAATCATGGAGCTATCTCTTGGGGTATAAATTGAGTTTTCGCAAATGAAGTTGATGTTTTCGCAAATGGAACTAATTTTATCGCAAATGAAACTGCTAGATTCGCAAATGAA
This sequence comes from Neobacillus massiliamazoniensis, assembly GCF_001048695.1. GTDB lineage: Bacteria > Bacillota > Bacilli > Bacillales > Cytobacillaceae > Neobacillus > Neobacillus massiliamazoniensis. The sequence continues at coordinate 1,119,454 of NZ_CVRB01000001.1, forward strand.
ACTAGGTATTTGAATAAAAATATTTATATTTTATGAAGATCGACCCTTCTCTTTCGAAAAAACCAGCAAATTTTTTAAAATTTAGTCTAGTTTTTGTCATTTTTAGGGGGCAAAACCATTCTATCAGCGAATTTTACGCTTTTATCAGCGAATTCCAGAGTTCTTTCCGCGAATTTGGGCTTTCTATCAGCGAATAGGATTTTAGCAGTTTTAATCAAACGTTTGATTGAATCTATTTGATGAAGTTTATCTGAATCTAGGTTTCAATTTCTAAAAAAAATAAGAAGATGTAAGCTATTAACTTACATCTCCATTTAATTACTTAGATTGCTCTTTTTTTTCTTCTTTTCCGTCTGACATTAAATCCTTAGCAGAGTTTTTAAATTCTCTAAGTGTGGTACCGAAAGCACGTCCAACTTCAGGTAACTTTGATGGGCCGAATACGATTAAAGCAAGAACAACAATTAATATTAATCCTGGTACGCCGATATTTTGAATCATGGTGTCTCCTCCTTAATAATTGATTTATCAAGAGCTAATTCTTATAGATTCTTTATTTATTTCTAGTTTTAATTAACTGTGTATTTTGCTGATGAAACAATTCAATAAATTCTTTTAAGTTTGAAGCTAATTCTTTACAGTTTCAAGGACGTTAATCTCCGCAGCCGATGCCCAGCCGTTAACACCCGCCGTTGCTTCGAGCTTGATATATGATGCATTGGTCGGATTAAATTTTGCTAGTTTCTCCGCACTGTTGTTTTCCCAAGTTCCGCTTGTAACTTTAGTAAAGGTCACTCCATCTGTACTTACATAAAGGTTATATGCTGTAATAATTCCGTTGCTGCCTTCTTGCCTTGGTAAATACGTGACCTTATCGATTGTATAAGTTCCTCCAAGACTTAAGGTGATCGATTGAGGGAGAACATCAGATTTATCCCACTTTGTATGCCAAAACGTTGTTGTGTCATCATCAATCGCCATGGATGCTGCATTATTAGCGCCAACTGTTTCCTCACTTGTCGCTGTTGCCTTCATTTGAGAATGAGGGATCGGCGTCAGCGTTTTCGCTAATACTTTTAAAGAGTTATTACTTACATTTCCGAATGCATCAATAGCTGTAACTTCAACCTCATACATTGTGTTAGGATTCAATTGATCAAGTTGCAATGTTAATGGATTTGGTACAGGATCTTTATAGAACTCTGAGAAAGCAAGATATTCTTTCGCAACTGCTTTTGTTGCTGCATTTCTAACTACCATTTTATAGTCATGTACAAGAAGATTGTCTTTCGCTTGCGTAAACATTATGGCTAAACTGGTAGCAGTCGTATTTCCATTAACAACGGAAAGCATCGCATGATTTGTAAAGAAAGGTGCCTTTTTGTCTCTATCCGCTGTGTAAGTAAATTCCTTCTTATTACCTGGATTTTCGATTACGAATGGTTCACCTGTCCAGTCATTGTTATGAATATCACGGCGTTTAATGACTACTTTTTCGTTATTATAAACTTCCACAATCAGAGCTTGATTTAGAATACTGGCAAAATCTCCAGGTATTTCCCCTTGGATTCTTCCGCTATCAAGCCACATATAGGCACCCGTTGAAGTTCCAATAGCAGTAAAATCTTTTTGCATGATGATTTTAGGATCATCTAACGGATAGTGGGTATGACCAGAAAAAGAGATAACTTGCGGATATTTTGCCAATGTATTGTAGAAAAGATCTCTATTTTGATCGAAGCCCCATTCGCTTCCATAGATGGTTCCTTTAATTGGCTGATGGTGGAAGACAAAAATTGGTTTTATCCAATTATCATCTCCTTGTGAATTATCATCTTTTTCCGAATTATTAACCTTTTTCTGATTATCATCATTTGCGATCTTTAACTGCTCATCGAGCCACTGAATTTGTTTTACTGAGAAGGTACCCGGTGTATTACCATCTTCAGTATAAAGAACGATAAAATGATAACCATTTACAACCTTATGATAGAACATGGATTCCATACCCGTATACGAAAGGAAACGTTTTTGAGCATCTGCTGCCGATAAACCATTCCAATAGTCATGATTTCCGATCGCAAACATAGAAATCGCTTGTGGCTGTTTTCTTACATTATAAGCAGAAAAAAACTTATCATATTCTGATACAAGTCCCAAATCCGTTAAATCTCCATTTACCACAAAAGCATCTTGCTTAGGAACAACTTTATTTAACTGATCTAAAGTAGTAATAAGCTTATTTAAAAAATCATCGCTCTGATGTTGAATGTGTACGTCACTTATAACTGGAAATATTAAATCTGGTTTTCTTCCATTTGAATACATACCAGAAGAGATAGATGCTGCTTTAGCAGGTAAACTAGTTAACGAGCCCAATAGAGTTAAACCAAATGCAGCTCCAGCAACTTTCGTTGTCCCCTCTAAAAAAGTCCTTCGATCCATTTCCTTTTTAAAAAGACCATCTTGTACCGGTTCTTCTACTTCATTTACTTCATTGTTCAATTTATCTTTTTTCATTGCTGTTACTCCTCTCAAATGATAGATTAGTTAATTTCATATTCAAGGAAATTTAATGATGCAGTATAAAATTGTAATAAAGTACATTCAATTCCAGAAAATTAAATCTCGTTACTGACGGCCTGTATTTTTCTCCAAGTTAGTGTTTCTTGCTGCACACCTCCAAAACAAAATAAAAGTAACATATTCACACAAATAAATAATAAACAAACAGTATTGAATTACTGTTAACACCGTGTAAATTATTGTTATTTATTGCGTAAAGTAGATTAAATTGGAACAACTGTACCAATTTGCTCTTGAATTTTGAATTCTTGGGAAAAATGTCTACTTAAGAATCGTGGATATGGTGCCTGACACCATCCGAAATTTGTCGAAGATTGATCGGTTTTTTCTAGATGGAAAATGATAGAATGGTGTTGCAACTGAATCATGTGAGGGTGGATGGGTTGTCTCTCTTCTTTCTGTTTTTTGGAAAGGAGGTGATAATCATGGAACTATTTCTTGGAATTTTTATAGAAGTTATTTTGCGTGAAATTAGCGCTTATTTCTTTCGGAAAAACATTCTAGAAAACAAGAAAACCACCCCGCGCCGTCGCAAGCATAAAAGGGTGGTTTTCATAAGGTTGTAGGGAGAAGTGTTAGCGCACTTCTCTTTTTTTATGACCAATTATATACAATAAAATTCTTATTTAAAAGTGTTGCGGTTGAGCCTATAATTGCTGATTACTAGGAATTAGCCAACGCTAATAGTTGTTTATTAGCATTTTCTTTGATCACGCCACCATGGTAACAAATCACTGTTTCAATATCGTATTTCGTAAATTTCTTAATCGACTGTAGAGCCGTTTCCATATCAGGTGTTGCTTGTGGATTAGGACCCGAGATGATACCGTTTGCTGCCACAAGAGCATCTCCTGTGATTAGTGTTTTGCTTTGTTGATGATACAAGCTGATGTGACCAGGAGTGTGTCCTGGGGTAAAGATAACGGTAATTCCTCCGCAGTATGGCAATACTTCACCATCGCTAATCGTTTTATCTACTTTTGCGGTCAAAGGCGCTCCAAACATAGCTTTTATTTTCTGACGCTCATCCTCCGGAAGAGATTCCATCATCTTCGCGACCCGTTCCGGGTTCATCTTCAAAAAGGGCTTGACACCTTCGATATAGGGCTTGTCCGCTTCATGAGCAAAGACTTCAATTTTATGGTCTGCAGCCTTTAGAATTTCGGGAAGACTGCCAATATGGTCGATGTCCTGGTGAGTTAGAATCACTTTGGTCAGCTTGTTAAATGGCACACCCGCTTTCTCGATTGCTTCGCGAATCTCTTCCAGTTGTCCTGGAATTCCAGTGTCCACTAAAATAATTTCGTTGTCATCCCAAATTAGTGTCGGGTGAATCACCATTTGCCGCCCCATCATGTTTGCAACTAATTCGATTGTTTCTATCCCTTTTCCTATTCTCATTTTTCATGGTAAAGCTCAAACGCTTTACCGCACCTCCCTTGTTAATTTTTAGAGCCGTTTTCTATTTTCTCGAAACGGACAAAATAAAATCATCAATCATCAATTGAAAGCTGTCTTCTACATTTACGGGATTCTGGAAATATCCAAGGAAATGCATGGAGACAAAGCCGTGTAATAAACTCCTTAATGCGCGACTCTTATGAATTAAATGCGTTTCATCCTTGATATAAAAATCTAAAACCTGATGAATAATACCGGCCCATTCTTTCGCTAAACGAGTTACTTCCTCATCTTCTGTACTTGGAATATTCATAATAAGCCCGTAAGCATTCTTGTTTTCAAAAGCAAAATCTCGGTAAACGTAGGCAAACTCTCTGATTGCATTTTCTCCACTTTTACCAATTAATCTTTGCATTAATTTCGAATTCAATTTATTTAAAAGGTATGCCGTCATTTCAATTTTAAGATCATCCATATTACTGAAATGATTATATAAGGATGGATATTTTATATCCAGTTTTTCTGCAATTTTAGGGAAAGTAACTTGATTAAGACCAATTTCATCAGCCAATAGAAAAGCGGTTTGAATAATTTTTTCCTTAGTTAAATTCCGTTTTTTCACCATTTTATCACCTCGCTAATTTTACTTTATAAAAGTAGTTTAACATGATAAAATATATTTATAAACTATAAATTATAGTTTAATTTTACATTAAAAAGTATTTGTTTGATACAACAATTAAGTTATAGCAAAAGGAATGGATTTTTTATGAGATTGTTGAAAAGAAATTTAATCGTTTGTTGGTTTGGCATGTTTATAACAAGTGTAGGAATGAGCCAGCTTGGACCAATATTACCACTCTATATAAAGCATCTTGGTGTTCACAGCTCAGCTTTAATTGATCAATTTTCAGGAATTGCTTTTGGTATTACTTTTATTATTTCAGCTGTTTTCTCACCAATTTGGGGTAAAGCTGCTGACAAATATGGACGAAAGCCAATGCTTTTACGGGCCAGCCTTGGTATGGCAGTAGTTGTATGTTGCATGGGTTTTGTACAAAATGTATATGAACTGGTCGGGTTAAGATTATTGCAGGGTGTTATCACTGGTTATAGTACAGCTTGTACTACATTGATCGCAACTCAGACGGATAAGGAACACGCTGGATGGGCTTTAGGGACACTTTCAACAGCAAGTATTTCAGGTTCTTTGCTTGGACCAATGATTGGCGGTTTTATTGGAGAGAACTTTGGTTTACAAAATGTATTTTTTATAACAGGTGCGATGCTGCTGATTACTTTTATTACAACTGCTTTATTTGTAAAGGAATCTTTTACCCGTCAAGATAAAAAGGTGCTTCGTATTAAGGAAATATGGAGTAGTATTCCAGACAAAGATTTAACTATTATCATGACTGTGACCTTTTTTGTAATCACTCTAGCATTATATTCTGTAGAGCCAATCATAACAGTATATATTACTGAATTATCTCATAATACTAGTCATGTTGCTCTATTAGCCGGAATGGCATTCTCAGCCTCTGGATTGGCAAGTATCATTGCCGCACCAAGATTGGGGAAAATTTCTGATAAAATTGGGGCGCAGAAAGTTATCTTAGTAACACTTATTGTGTCAGGATTACTTTTTATACCACAAGCCTTTGTAAAAAATCCTTGGCAGTTAATGGTGCTTCGCTTTTTATTAGGACTTGCAACAGCAGGACTGATTCCTTCCGTTAATACCTTAATTAAAAGAATTACACCAGATGCTCTTACAGGTAGGGTTTTTGGCTATACCATGTCGGCAGCGTACTTAGGCACATTTGCAGGTTCCATTTTAGGTGGACAAGTCGCAGCCTATTTGGGGATCAGATATGTATTTTTTATAACAAGTGGATTGTTACTGATAAATGCAGTTTGGGTTTATTTTAAAGTTTATAAAAGACTTAGTTTAAAGGAAGTAGAATCTGTTTAAAAATCTTTACTGTCGTATAGGGTGCCAATACTGTCGGATAAGCAAGCGTTACTGTCGTATAGGGTGCCATTACTGTCGGATAAGGGCTTTACTGTCGGATAAGCAGTCGTTACTGTCGAATAAGGTGCCAATACTGTCGGATAAGCAGTCGTTACTGTCGAATAAGGTGCCATTACTATCGGATTAACAGTCGTTACTGTCGAATAAGGTGCTAAAACTGTCGGAAAGGAAGGGGATATCCCTTCCTTTAAAAAAAGTCTATCCTTTTTCATTGTATCTAGTCCTTACACCAAAATAATTTGTCCCAATGACTCCTATAATAATGAAAATTGCTCCAACTAGGTGGTATAGATGAAACTCCTCCTTCAAAAAAATGACGCCTGCTAAAATGGTGATGAGTGTCGCAAAATTACTAAAAACACTCATTTTAGATGCCTCTATTTTTGATAAGGCATAGTTGGAAAGATAGGAGGTGCATAAAGACGAAAGTACACCTAAATATAAAATAGCAAACACAAAATCTAGGTGCCCAAAAGGCAGCATAAATTGATGGACTGTTCCATTCAGCAAATGATTTGTCAGTGCTAATCCATTAAATGCAATAAACCCAAACAAAGACATGATATATGTGATAGTGAATAACGAATAGCGTTGAGTCAGCTTTCTGGCAAATACGTTGTAAAGTGAGGCTGTAAGGGCTGAAAGTATGATTAAACCACTTCCTAGTATACTAGTATTTTTATCCCCAACCCCGTCCATGAACATAATATACATCACACCTAGTACTGATAAGCCAATCGTTATTTTTTGCCCAAGTGTAGATGTTTCTTTTAAGAAGATACTTGCAAAAATTAACGTAAAAATAGGGACAGTTGCTTGAATGATCCCAGCTTCAGAAGATGATGTATCCACTAGCCCAAATACTTGAAAAGCAAAAAAGAGTGTCGGATATAAAATGGCTAATAGGGCGATCCTCAGTACATCCTTCTTTGTTACTTTGATTGATTCTCTTTTAACCATCCATAACACTGTAGCAGCGATCCATGCAATGGTAAACCGATAAGCTAATGTATCTAGTGGTGTCGCCACTGTTAATGCCACTTTGACAAACATAAATGACAGTCCGATAATAAATGCATAGACAATTGCTGCAATATAAGCCTTTTTTCTTTCAATCAAATCGATCACTTCCTCTATATTTATCCGGCCGGTAAAATTATGATAAGAGAAAGTAGTAATTTACACGATATAAAAAATGAACACCTGTACCGGTACAGATGTTTGGAGGGAGGAATAATATGCTCAAGTATGAATCTATTTATCAATCACTTTTTCAGCAAATTCAAACTGGAGTTCTACCATCAGGTGCAAAATTACCTTCCATTCGAAATTTATCCCAGCAATATTCTTGTAGTAAAAGCACGATATTGGCCGCTCTAGAAAGATTGGAGGAGCAACACATTATTTATGTCTTACCAAAAAGCGGCTATTATGTTGTGGAAAATCAAGTTTTCAAAACTCCATCATTTACTGATAGCATTGACTTTGCCACATCATCTCCAACATGGCACGCATTTCCTTATAAAGACTTTCAACATTGTATTAATAAAGCAATTGATACATATCAAGAAGACTTATTTCGCTATGGCACGCCAAAAGGTTTGCCCTTACTTATTACAGAAGCTAAAAAACTCTTGGAATCCTATCAAGTATTCACTCATTTCGAACAGATCTTCATCACTTCAGGTGTTCAACAGGCGCTTTCTTTGCTAAGTATTATGCCGTTTCCAAATAATCGTTCTACCATTTTAGTGGAACAACCAAGCTATCACTTATATATGGATTTGCTAAAAACATATGGACTACCAGCAGTAGGTATTCAACGTACAGCGAAAGGGATAGATCTAAATAAACTAGAACAAATATTCCAAGAAAAAGATATTAAATTTTTTTATACGATGCCTCGCTTTCACAATCCTTTAGGTTCTTCATATAGCAAAAAGGAAAAAGCGGCTATTTTACAGTTAGCCGACAAATATAATGTATTTATTATAGAAGATGATTATTTAGCGGATTTTGAATACAATCCAAAGAACGATCCTCTTTTTGCAAAGGATCTCCACGAAAAAGTCATCTATTTAAAAAGCTTTTCAAAAATAATGTTTCCGGGGTTAAGAGTGGGTCTAGCGGTTCTTCCACATACGATCATTAATACCTTTCAAAAATTCAAAATGACTGCCGATATCGACAGCTCTATGATTTCACAAGCCGCATTATATCTCTATTTGAAAAATGGTATGTTTGAACGTAATAAAATGAGAGTCAGCAACATCTATCATGCACGCGCGAAAATCCTCCATCAATCAATACAGGATCATTTATCTATGTACGAATCATCCTCAGAAATGGTTATGCACGGTCATATTGTGTTGCCTAAGCAAGTGAATATGAAATCATTTATTCATCATTTGCATGAAAAGGATGTATATCTGGATTCAGTTGAAAGAAATTATTTAGATGACTTTTACCATGAACGGATTTTGAAGTTGAATGTTTCACATGTTGCCGACCATCGAATTGAAGAAGGAATTAAGGGAATTGCAAGCGAATTAAAAAATCCTCAAAATTACTTTTAATAAATTAAACAAGAAAACGCTTGGGGTGCAGTTCACTTCCCCAAGCGTTTCTGATTTGCTTTTTTAAATGTGATTCAGGGCTAAATCAATCATTATTTATTAGCGTTGATCTTTTGTTGTAATTGCTGATTAGAACTTTGTAATTGTTGATCTAATTTTTGTAATGCAGAGTTGATTGCTGCTGTGTCTTTCTTTTGAACGGCTGCTTTTAATTCTTGATAGACACCACTTTTGCCTTGCTCTTTTCCTTTATCCTTGCTTTGCTCTTTACCATGTTCTTTTCCGAATATTGCTTGTAATTGCTGATGTGCTTGTTGTTTTGTTATTTTTCCGTCTTTTAATTGTTGTTTTATCGAATCAATTTCTTGTTTATGTGCTTGGTAAAATGCTTGTCGTTGCGCTTTCTCTTGGCCCTCTTTCTTTTGGATGCCTGGAGTTTGACGCAATTGCTTCATTAAACTTTCACGAGTCGCAAGATCTTTTGTAAATTGATCTTTTAATTGAGGAGTAGCATATTGATTAATAATATTTGTAAGACCTTTTTGCCCTTCTCCTTTTTCCCATTTATGATGAGTTCCTTTATGGTCCTCTTTTTCCATAGATGTGGATTGGCTGGATGTATTGGCTGTAGGTTTAACTATCGCAGTCCCTACAGCTGGTACTAATAATGATGCTGCTATAATAGGTGCAATCAAGCTTGATCTTACTTTCATTGTAATGCCTCCTAAATTGTAATGGTGTTACATTTGTGATTATCGGACATGTTCCTTAACTATTACTTAAGGTAATTATTTTTTTCTCGGACATGTTCCTGAATTATTTAAGCAAATTAAGGGATTTTATTGGGTGAAAGGATTATAATTGACATAAATAATCCTTTACCCCGTACCGTATAACTGGCTTAATAATTAATACGAAGTGAATCAGTTAGCGAACTTGCTGAAAAGGGTGTTGTCATTAAAAAAACAAAATCATTTTCGGACATCATGAGTTTGGTCACAAAAATAGATTTATATTCCTGAAATCAGGAAAAATTTTTCGGGAAACAAGAAGCCTTCTACATTCCCGAAATCAGGAAAAATTCAATATTTGGGGAAACAAGAAGCCCTCTACATTCCCGAAATCAGACAAAATTCAATAATTCGGGAAACAAGAAGCCTTCTATATTCCCGAAATCAGGCAACATTCAATATTTTGGGAAACTAGAAGCCCTCTACATTCCCGAAATCAGTCAACATTCAATATTTGGGGAAACTAAAAGCCCTCTACGTTCCCGAAATCAGTCAAAAATCAATTTTTCGGGAAACAAAAAAGCCTTCTACGATTATTGAAACTTGATTGAAGAGAAATAACAAAAATAAAAAGGAGGTTTTAGTGTGGTCATACAATCTAATATGTCTCCTAAAGCCATAGTTGAAGTGTGGAAAAATACAGCACCCATTTTTGAGAAATTTAATGTGCCGCTTTCTGAAAAGGCATTGGAAACTCTTTTTGAGACAGATACTCTTACTAAACTTCTTGTTGAATTAAATTCTGTTGTTGGAAGTTCCTCTGTTACGTGTATAGAAGGTGGCTGACAAATGCCATCAAAGAAGGAGTAGGTTACTCCTATAAAAGTATCAGGTAGCATTTCTTAAAGTTGTTGAAGTTATTGTATAAAAAGACTTAAATCCAGGTATGGATATTTCCATTAAAAAACCAAAAACATCATTCGGTGTTTTTGGTTTTTTTTTACTTGGGGAAAACGCTTGAAAAGATAATGTTATAATGTTACATTATTACCTCGGTACCAAAATAACAATTGTTATATTTTTTGATAAAAGGAAGGTAAATTATGAAACAACAAAACGATCAAATGAGTGGGAAAGATCAAAATATTAAAGTTGAGCGCGTGCAAACTGGAATGAGAATGGAAAAAAGAATGGTAAAAGTATTAAAAGCGATGGCAGAGTATCATGATATTCCACTAGGAGTTCTTATTGAAAGAATTGTTCTTCGTGCATTTGATAACAAGCTCGTTTTTAGCGAGGAGAGTCTTAAAAAGATTAAATCAATAAAAGAAGTTTACGACATGAATTATGATTCAGAAACGAGTAATCGTTGGATCGATTCTGAACACTAGAATTTTTTTATTAAGTGATTTTAGCTTATAAAATCTCATTTTAATTAGCATATGAAATAACAGAGTGACAATATTTCTTGTCACTCTGTTAATTAAAAACTCTTCTTATAATGGAAATTTGGAATAAGTTAAATTATATTTTTTCTGGGTTTTTAACTCTCATGGAGATAATATATCCACAACTAGAGCAAATATCAGCAATAATCTCTGAACCACTTCTTAGTATTTGCATGTCTATAGGATACATTCTGGCGTAACAATCTGTTTTCCTTGTTTAATTTCTTTAGAACCACATTCTGGACATATTTTTAACCTATCCATATAATTACACCCACCGCTATATAATTTACAACTCTCCTAACTTCAGCATTAATTCCTACTCTGTATACACTATACATATAATACCTCATTTTACTATATTTGGTATAAAAAGTGTGTTATTCCTCATAAGTTGTTCGCTTCAGTTTCGTGAGCAAAGTTTTTTTATTGGAACTGATAACATAAGATTAAAATAATTAGATCAAAGAAATTAAGGAGGATCGTTATGAAAGCAATTGTATGCACAAAATACGGTTCACCAGATGTTCTGGAACTCAAAGAGGTAGAAAAACCAATTCCGAAGGACAATGAAATACTAGTAAAAGTTCATGCGACAACAGTCGTATCAGGAGACGTAAGAGTTCGGAGTCTAAATGGTCCTTTCTTGTTAACGATCGCCATGCGAATTTACTTGGGTCTGAGAAAACCGAGAAGATCAATACTGGGTGTAGAGTTAGCGGGGGAGATAGAGGAAATAGGGAAGAATGTAAAAAAATTTAAAAAAGGCGACCAAGTTTTTGCTATGACTGGGATGAATTTCGGGGCTTATGCCGAGTACATCTGTTTACCTGAAGAAAGTCCAGTGGCAATAAAGCCTGCCAATGTGACCTTTGAGGAAGCAGCTACCGTTTCTTTTGGGGGAACTACAGCACTTCATTTTTTTAGAAAAGGAAATATACAGGGCGGACAAAAAGTTCTTATCTATGGAGCTTCCGGTGCGGTAGGGACTTCCGCGGTCCAGCTTGCCAAATACTTTGGGACAGAAGTTACCGGGGTATGCAGTGCCGCAAATTTTGAATTGGTGAAATCGCTGGGAGCCGATAAGGTAATTGATTATACGAAAGAGGATTTTACGAAAAGAGAAGAGCGTTATGATATCATCTTTGATGCAGTTGGGAAGATCTCGAAATCAAAATGCAAGAAAGCACTAACTACGAACGGGACATACGTGTCAGTTGTAGGGCAGGGGATAGCAAAGATACTTACTGAAGATTTAATTTTCCTCAAAGAGCTTATTGAGACGGGAAAGATAAAATCGGTAATTGATAAAACCTTTCCACTGGAGCAAATTCGCGAGGCTCATAAATATGTAGAAAAAGGACACAAAAAGGGAAATGTAGCAATAACTGTGGTTCATAATGACAAAACCTAACAAAGCGTTCGTGATGAACTAGGTGACAGAATCAAGCGTTTTGCTGAAACTGGAGAATAAAAAAACTAAAAAAACCAAGAGAAAATACTCTTGGTTCAGACTGTAGAGAAGTTAATTTTCTCTACAATTTTTTTGTCCAGCTCCTTGCCTCACGGGGCTGACCAAGGCGCTGGAGCTTTTCATATCAAGCAAGACTGTTCCTGCAGCAACATAAGTCCTGTCCATATTGTCCGTGTTCATTAATGGCAGGGTGTTCAATTTGAACTGTTGAGTGCTCGAGCCCATACTTTTCTTTTAACAGTTTGTTTATGTTCGAAACAACACGAAACGAGTGACTGTCGTCGCAAATGAATACATGTGCTGTAATAGAGTAGTGGTCGGTTGTAATCGTCCATAGATGCAGCTCGTGAACGTCTTTAACCCCTTCGACCATTTTTATATCCGCGCGAATTGCATCAAGATCAAATTCTTCTGGCACCGATTCCATCAAGATCAGATAAGATTCACGAATAATTTTTGCACCACCATAAAAAGTGACGCCTCCCATTATGATACTGATTAAAGGATCGAAGATGGTGAGATTTGTAAAATAAATCAAAATGGCGGAAATGATCACTCCAACAGTATTCAGCAAGTCTCCTATAAAGTGCCAGAGTGCACTTTTGATATTCAGATTGTTCTCTTCCTTCATACTACGAATTAAAATGATCGTGAGAGTAGAATGAACTAACAGACCAATAAAGGAAACAATTAACATTAATTGTAGATCAACTTCATTTGGATGAATGATTCGTTTTATCCCCTCGATAAATATTCCTATTGAGATGACGACCAAACCAAGCCCATTTAAAAATGAAGCTAAAATTTCAAAGCGAAGGAAGCCGAATGTATATTTTTTATTCGAATTTCGTGTAGCTAAGTAAATAGCAGTTATACTCAACCCTATAGCTAGTACATCAGACATCATATGTGCAGAATCTGACAAAAGAGCCAGAGAATCGGCTATTAATCCACCAACAATTTCGACAGTAGTGAAAAACAGAGTGAGAATTAAACTAATCCATAATGTTTTCTTTGATGTATCTTGTTCTTTAACGTGATTTATATGGTGAAAATCATAATTTTTCATATTATTTCTTCTCCTTTCTCTGCTAATCATACTTCCTAATAAATAGTGCTGTCAACCGCTAATTGAGAAAATTAAAATCTAATTGAGAATGATATTCATGATTAAGTCTAATAAGATTACTAATTATGGTTAATTTAGGTAGTTATTAATGATAATTATTATTATTTAGGTTGATTGAAGACACTAAGATTTATTATGTACGATTATAAGAAAAGAAATAAATGAAGGTGTAAAATGATATTGTTTTAAGTCAGTTGTTTCTCATATTGCCATAGCATCAGCATTTTACTTTTGCTTTCTCGGAATACTTATTGATTATTGCTAGTTACATGTTTTCCGAAATAGATTGATATATGATTCTAATTGCTTCTTCTAGCTCACTTTGATTCATGGCTAAAACGGGTATGAATGTTAATACTTGATCTAATTGACGGATAATTAGTCCTTTTTGAAGTGCAGTTAAGACAATGTTATCAAGTTTATTTTCTTCACTTGGAAAAATAGTTTTTGTTTCTTTGTCTTTTACAATTTCTATACCAATCATTAATCCTCGTTGACGTATGTCTCCTACAATATCTAGCTTATATAAGTCTTGTAAGTGTTCACTTACGAATAAAGCATTTGATTGAACTTTTTCAATTAATGCTGTTTCCTCCATTAGTTGAATATTTCTTAAAGCAACGGAACAACTTAGTTGATTACCAGTATAGGTATGGCCATGGTAAAATGTTTTATGCTCCTTTTTTTCTCCTAAAAAAGCATCAAAAATCTTTTGACTCGTAATAGTTGCTGCAAGAGGCATGTAGCCACCAGTAATCCCTTTTCCTACACATAAAATGTCAGGTATAACCTCTTCTTGTTCACAGGCAAACATTGTTCCTGTTCGACCAAAGCCAACTGCCACTTCATCACAAATAAGGAGAACATTATATTTTCTACAAAGGTTTTCAACGCCTTTTAAGAAACCAGATGGATGTGTAATAATTCCAGCTGCTCCTTGTACTAGAGGCTCGATGATTATACCAGCAATTTCATCAGCTTTTTCTTTTAGTAAGCTTTCTAATCGTTGTAAGCAGAAGTTTTTGACATCTTTACTATTATCGAATTCTGTCATTCGATACGTATGAGGTGTTGGTAATGAGACACGTTTAAATAATAATGGCTCAAAGATACGATGATATAAGTCCATACCACCAACGCTAACGGATCCGATAGTATCACCATGATAGGCATCGTCTAAAGAGATGAATGTATTTTTATTTTTAAATTTCTCAGGGTTGATATTTTTCCAATATTGATATGCAATTTTTAATGCGATTTCAACGGAAGCTGAACCCGTATCAGAATAGAATACTTTACATAAGTTTCCTGGAGTGATTTCTGCTAATTTCTTTGCTAGTAGAATAGAAGGAACATTGGCAGAACCTAATAAAGTAGAATGAGCTATTTTATGTACTTGATTTGTCAGTGCTTCATTTAATTCAGGAACATTATGACCATGGACATTTACCCAAAGAGATGCATAGCCATCTAAGTATTTATTGCCTTCTATATCAAATAAATAGCTACCTTGTCCTTTTTCAATTATCAGGGGTTTATTTTGTTGATAAATCTTCATTTGTGTAAATGGATGCCATATATATTCTTTATCCCAATTTTCTAAGTCTTGCATTTCATAGTGTTCCATGAAGAAAAACCTCCTTGATTTGCTTCTCAAATGATTCGGACTGAATACAACTTTCAGAAAAACGCTCTATTTCGTTTTTTACATCTTTAAAAAAAGGAATAGTAAAAGCAGGTAATTGCACGATACGCTGGATCGTTTCGATATTGTTCTGATGAATGGCGTTCTTTTCTTCATATCTATTGAAAATCAATGATTGAATAGAAATACCATAATGTTGGGCATATTCGTTTGTTGTTAATACATCATGAATGGAACCAAGACCGCTTGGACTAACAAGAATAGCCGGTATATTTGCATCTTTTATAAAATCTTTGGTCATGTAAAAGTCATCTTCTCGTTCAATTAAAGGAACAGCTAATCCTCCTGCACCTTCGACTAATACAACATCATGCGCTTGTTCTAATTCTTTCAACCTTTGTAAAACAGCTTCAATATTCACTTCGGCACCTTGTAGCTTAGCCGCTAGATGGGGGGAAGTTTCAGGCTCGAAGGTGTAAAATCCAGCATTTTCAACGCCAATGACTGACGAGAACCAATCTAAGTCTGGATAAGTTTGTGTTTGTTCAATTAATCCTGTTTGAAAAGGTTTAAATACGGTTGTTGACAATCCAAGCTTGTTTAATGAGAAATACAAGAAACCAGTAGAGATCGTTTTTCCAATATCAGTTCCTGTTCCTGTAATAAAAAATGATTTACCCATAAATCATGCTACTCCTTTCATAACTGTGTTTTTTAATCTTGGCCGAACTTTAGAGATGATGACAGCACTTATAGCAGCTAATAGTAGATCACCAGGAGCAGGTAAATAGAAACCAAATACCAATGTTTCATGAAGAGACAAAGGTTTTTCAACTATCCATTTCATTGCTCCGTAAAGCCAGATACATCCAAAAAAGTAGACAATGAGAAGTGTACTTAAGTTCGCAAAGAAAATAGAATAGACTCTATTTAAATTAAATCTATGTATGATCCAACCATTAGCAAAAGCTCCTAATACAAACCCAATCAAGTAACCAAATGTCGGTTTGAAAATATAACCTGGACCACCTCCTTCAGTAAAGATTGGTAATCCCACTAATCCGAGCAATACATAGCAAAGTTGACTTAAACTGCCAAGCTTAGGTCCTAATAGCGCACCTGCAAGATATACGGATAGTATTTGTAGTGTAAAAGGAATATAGGGAATAGGAATTTTAATAAATGCACCTACTGCGGTAAAGGCAGCGAATAATGCTGCAAAAGCTATTGTTTGATTTTTCAAAATTGCACCTCTATTTTTTATTTTTTCTTGATTAATATTTTGCATGATTTATAATTTATATGTCAACTAAAAATATAATCAGGTTGACATATTAAATTCTATGAGAGTGAGGAGAAGTGAATGATTAAAGAAATGGAGCTAAACCAACTGGCAGAGCGAGTAATAAGTGGGGAAATGTTGAATAAAGAAGAGGCTCTTGCTCTTTTGCAAGTAGAAGATACCAAGATTTTAGAATTAATGAATGCAGCTTATAAGATTCGTTATCATTACTTTGGGAATAAAGTGAAATTGAATATGATCATTAATGCAAAATCTGGTCTTTGTCCTGAAGATTGTGGATATTGTTCACAGTCAATCGTTGCTGAAACACCGATTGATAAATATGCATGGATAACGAAGGAGAAAATTATTCAAGGAGCTCAAGAGGCAATTTCTCGTAAAGCGGGTACATATTGTATTGTTGCTTCAGGAAGACGTCCAACTGATAAAGAAATTTCACATGTTGTTGACGCTGTAAAAGAGATTCGAGAAACAACAGATTTAAAGATTTGCTGTTGTTTAGGATTCTTAAATCCAGATCATGCTCAAGCTTTAGCTGATGCGGGGGTTCATCGATATAATCACAATCTTAATACACATCGTGAACAATATGAGGAAATTTGTACAACACATACATATGAACAACGAGTAGAAACCGTACAACAAGCTAAAGAAGTGGGTATTTCACCTTGTTCTGGTGCTATTTTTGGAATGGGAGAAAATAATGAACAGCGAGTAGATATTGCCTTTGAACTGCGTGATTTAGATGCTGACTCTATCCCTTGTAACTTTCTCGTAGCAATTGACGGAACACCATTAAGTGGAAAAAAAGACTTAACACCTATAAACTGTTTAAAAATCGTTGCGATGATGCGATTTGTAAATCCATCGAAAGAAATTCGTATTTCTGGCGGACGTGAGGTAAATCTTGGCTCTCTTCAACCGCTAAGTTTGTTTGCTGCTAATTCTATTTTTGTTGGTGATTACTTAACGACAGAAGGTCAACAACCAATAGCTGATTGGAAGATGATTGAGGACTTAGGTTTTGAAATCGAGGAATGTGCTTTGTAAAAGTCAATGATTATTACAAAGGACAAAACCTCCAATGATTTATCTATGGAGGTTTTGTCCTTTGAAAAAATATGAGGTTTTATCAGAGCATTCAACAATTGCGTTTTCTTATATAACCCCTGTCCCTATGATACAAAATAAGCGCAACCACTAATATTCCTGCTGCAATCCATATCGATTTGTCCCCTATATGCTTGGTGGAAAATGTCCCTATCAACGCACCAAGTAAAAAAGAAAAAATGATGACAAAAAATTCTTTGAATTGTTTTTTCGCTTCTTGATTATTTTCTATGAATGCCGAATAGGCTGCCTGTGTTGCCGTTCGAAGATTCCCTGTTGTCATTGTTGAACTGTAGTTCCACTTGTCTAGTTTATTAAAAGTAGAGATTTGTAAAGATGATACAAACGCAATACATACTGTTACAAATAAATTAGGTACACTTTTTGGTAAGATCCCGACAAAGATTAAAACCAAACATTCTAATATAAGAATAGAACGTCTATAACTATGTAATAATTCTCTTACATGAGGAATCTTAACGATTTGCGATACCAAAACACCTAAAATAAAAGCTAAAACAGGTGGGATATAATGCAAAGCAGCTTCCCATTCCTCATTAGCTGCTTTTACAGCAAATAGTACAATATTTCCTGTTTGCGCATTAGCAAACACGCCATCTCTGCTGACGAAAGTATATGCATCTAAAAAACCTCCAACTACAGCCAACAATACACCCAAACGAACAGAGTTTGAAGATAATGAGGGAATCGTAGGTAGTTTATCTTTCATAAATTATCTCCTTGAATCATATATTGAAGAAATTCTTTTATCATTCATATTCTGCTTAATTTTAAAACAATATTCCGTTAAAATCGTCACAGCAAATTCGCAATACCTTTCATGATTTTGTTTTTTTATCGACATTAGATATAATTTATTACCCTATCAAGTTTTTTAACCATAATCAACAAAATTATTTAACATAACGTTTAAAAAAAAGAAATCTTGAACAAAAAATGATAAATAATTTAGTTTTAAAAATAATGTTAAAAATTAAAAACCGGTACGTGCGCTGGTGTGAGTGGGAAGGAGGTTAGCCCCCCAATCTCCATCACTCGATCTTGATACCCACATCAAACACATAGGGTTGCTCTGGAGCTGAAATTGTTGAAATATGTTTGATGTTAATGACGGGGATTGTAGAGCCGTCATATTGGGTTTGCTCAATCGTGCCAGTCACCTGTACCCATTTATCTTTTTGCAAGGCTGCGACATCTCCTTTTGCCATAAATCCATATACAGAAGCATCCGCCACACAACAAGTAATCCCAAATCGAGCCACGATTATTTGGTTTTGCATGAAATTCTTTTCCCGATAGACAAACCCTTTTGTGGTAATAGTTTTACCAATCATACCCTTTAAATTATCTTGAATGATATTCATCATCGGTACATATTGGTCATCATTAATATTGATCATGTTTGTTTTTAACAGTTTCGCTTTTAATACGCCGTATTGCGATTCCGTTAAAGGCTCAGGTTGATTGGCTGTTGAAGCAGAATTGTTGGTGGAAGGGGACGAAGTTGATTTTTGAAAACCGGGAATGGTTTTACCATTTTGGCTTACATTTAGTGAATTTGCTCCAAGTTTAATGGTTCGGTTCGTTGCCACGGAGCTATTAAGAACGTTATTTTCAAAAAGAAACCCAGTGATGATTGGCAGAATAAACAATAAATAAAAAAATACACTTTTCATAAGTGATGACGGGTAGGAATGTTCCCTTTCACAATGACAATGGTAATGATGTGCTTCACCTGAAGTTCCTCTTAGGATTAATAGAACACCTAATAGTAGAAAAATTAATAATGTAATAGATATGAAGACAACCATTTTGGGGGCGATCAATAGTGTAATATCATGTGTTAAGAGTAATTTGAAAAAAAACATCATAAACCCTATAAGAATAATCCCTCTTAAAAGATGGTGAAAGGAAGCTGCTTCCTCATATTTATTCCTCATAATGCACCTCCACGTAAAAAGATCAGTTGAAAAACAGAAACGGTTATATAGATCACGATTGGCGTTACAATTAATAGTGAAAGAACAACTTTTTTCTTAAAATAGGCGAATAGCATCAGGGTATTTTTTATGTCAATCATCGGTCCAAAAACTAGAAAAGCAAGCAGTGCTCCTTCTGTAAAAGTTGAACCAAATGAGGATGCAACAAAGGCATCAGCTGAAGAACAAACGGAAAGGACATAAGCAAAGCCCATCATGACCCCAGGTGCTAAGGCGGTGTTTGTCCCTACTGATAAAAGTGCATTTCGGTCAAAGAATGTCTGGAACAAACTTGCTAGGAAAGCACCAATGAATAAATATTTTCCAGTATCAAATAGTTCATCACTAGCATGGTATAACGTTTCTAAAAATTTATTTCCTTTTGTATGGTGGTGATGATGGGGGTGTTTATCTGCTTGGTTTTTTAAAATATTTTCTCCCTTAAATAATCGGAAGACGATCAGTCCGATGACTATGGAACTAATAAAACCAACAAGCATTCTAGCATTTGCCATATAGGGCGTGCTTTTAAAAGCAAAATAGGTTGAAGCATAGACGACAGGGTTGATGATGGGAGCACTAAGCATAAAGACAATTCCAACATGCGGAGGCATGCCTTTCTTTATTAACCTACTAATCACGGGAACAATGGCACACTCACAAATAGGAAAAATAATTCCTAGCAGTGCAGCAGGTATAACGGCTAAATAAGCATTACGTGGCAATAGTTTTTGAATGGTATTTTCGGAAACAAAAGATTGGATGATGGCTGATACAAAAACCCCTAATAATATAAATGGTATAGCTTCTAAAATGATACTTAGAAAAATGGTATTAACATTAAAAAAAGAACTAGGAATTCTAGTGAAAATAGAGTTATTTCTAATCTCCTCTGCAAAAAGAAAGAGAAACACAAATGTGCAAAAAAGAAGAAAAATGGTCCAATCTCTTATGATCCTTTTCATTATTAACACCACAAATCTACCTCCTTAATCTAGCAACTCTATCATATGGTTATGCACCGTTTTGGTGTTTATTCATTAAAAATCGATTAAGCTCTCGTAGTACCCGTCTGTTATTAAGATAATAATTGGGAATTGTGTTAAAATTTAAATAATATTTTGTGACAGTTAAAAGGTTAGTGAAAGGATTTGACTACAAATGGATATAAGAAAACCAAATGATTTGGAACTTAAACAGGTTATGTCGCACTCTCCACAAGCTGTATTTGATGGTACTTTGGGGGCAATTAAGCCGACGGATAAAAAAATCAAACAGCTAGTTGAACCACTACTGAAAAAGGGCGGCTATTATTTAATAGCAACAGAAAACAATCAATTAATGGGCTGGATTCTTATAGGATCGAGTAGGGACGAATTTACTGATAAGACGAGTGGGTATATTTATGAATTATTTGTAATAGAAGAATTTAGAGGGAATGGGATTTCCAAGCGGCTAATGAGAGCTGGTATTGATCAACTGAAAAACAAAGGATATTCAGAAGTCCGTTTAAGTGCATATGCAGGGAATCACGCAATAAAACTGTATGAAAAATTAGGATTTAAAATAAGAAAAGTTTCAATGAGTTTGCCATTATAAGTAATTGTAAAAGATTCCACAGGTATTAATATAAATAGTGCCCGAAGAAGGAGAAATCGCGATTCCACGGGCACTAAAAAAGAAAATAGTGCCCGAAGAAGGGGAAAACTCGAAAGCATGGGCACTAAAAAAGAAAATAGTGCCCGAAGAAGGAGAAAACTCGAATACACGGGCACTAAAAAAGAAAATAGTGCCCGAAGAAGGAAAATTCGCGTATGTACGGGCACTATACATTCCTAAAGTCAGGCAAAATTCAATTTTTCGGGAAACTAGAGGCCATCTACATTCCCGAAATCAGTTAATATTCAATTTTTCAGGAAACTAGAGGCCATCTACATTCCCGAAATCAGGCAAAATTCAATTTTTCGGGAAACTAAAGGCCTTCTACATTCCCGAAATCAGTTAAAATTCAATTTTTCAGGAAACTAGAGGTCTTCTACTTTCTCGAAATCAGGCAAAATTCAATTTTTCAGGAAACTAAAGGCTTTCTACTTTCCCGAAATCAGGAAAAACTCAATCTTTCAGGAAACTAGAGGCCATCTATCCGCGAAAGCCCGGGCACTAAAAAGGATTTACGAGCCCGAACTCATGTGTTTTTCTCGAAAGTGGTCACGTAAAAAAGTATACGTGCCCGAACTCATGTTTTTTTCCCGAAAGCGGTCACGTAAAAAGTTTTACGTGCCCGAAATCATGCAATTCTCTCGAAACAGGTCACGTAAAAAAGTTTACGAGCCCGAACTCATGCATTTTTCTCAAAAGCGGTCACGTAAAAAAGTTTACGAGCCTGAACCAATGCATTTTTCTCAAAAGCGGTCACGTAAAAAAGTTTACGTGCCCAAACTCATGTGTTTTTCCCGAAACTGGTAACGTAAGAAAATCAACTCCATTTTTTAACAGCTATAAAAAGAGCCAACAGAAAACAATAGTAGAACATCATTAAGAAAACCAGTGATAGTCCTATTTCGACTTCACTGTTTTTCTTTTTTTTATTGCTACAGCTTCTTCATTTTATCCGAAACCCAAAAATCCCAGCATTAAATAATTGACATATTAAATCGAAATCATTACTATCTATAAATAGTAACAATTTCGTTTTAATTTTAATCACGAAGGACGTGTCGATTTGACTGAAGCAGTAACCCTTAAAAATGTAAATGTATCT
This sequence comes from Neobacillus massiliamazoniensis, assembly GCF_001048695.1. Classification (GTDB taxonomy): domain Bacteria; phylum Bacillota; class Bacilli; order Bacillales; family Cytobacillaceae; genus Neobacillus; species Neobacillus massiliamazoniensis. The sequence continues at coordinate 1,141,653 of NZ_CVRB01000001.1, forward strand.
TTTGACGGAAAATGGGTTTTACGAAATCTTACTTTCTCAGTTGAATCTGGTGAATTCTTAGGAATTATTGGTCCCAATGGTTCAGGGAAAACAACTCTTATGAGAGTTTTACTTAGCATGCTTAAACCACAGGAAGGTTCGGTTGATATCGTAAATGCTTCTGGTCTTGGTTATGTACCACAATCCAGACATATCGATCCTGAAACACCGTTATCAGCTCGGAATTTTGTAAGTTTAGGACTTCCTCATAAATTTAGACCATGGCAAACTAGAAAAGATCGTTTGATCGTTGAAGAGGCAATGGAATTGACGAATTCGAGCAATTATGCCGATAAACCGATTGGAAAATTATCAGGTGGGCAGCGGCAACGTCTGTTTTTAGCTCAAGCATTGGTAAAAAATCCACAGATACTATTGCTGGACGAACCTACTTCCAATTTGGACCCAGGTGCTCAAGAAACAATTGCATCGGTGGTGGATCAAATCCGCCGAGAACGTGGAATAACCGTATTATTTGTAAGTCATGACGTCAATTTAATTTCGCGATATGCGGATAAAATCCTATATATGACCCAGGACTCTTATGCGATCGGAGCGGTCGATGAAATTATGCAGTCCTCCGTGTTGTCAAACCTTTATGGTATGCCAGTAGAAGTTGTCCATGCGGGTTCAAATTTACTCGTCTCATTTGCAAATACAAAGGAAACCGCCGCATCAATTTGTGTTCATTCGGCGGCAGAATAGGTGGTAATTTAATGTTTCAATTTGATTTTATGCAACATGCTTTTATAGCTGGAACGATAGTCGCAATTATGTGCGGTGTAATAGGAGTTTACGTGATTGCTAGAAATAGCTCTTTTATTGCCCATACGTTTTCACATATTGGATTCTCTGGTTCTGCCTTTGCTGTCTATATGGGATTTAGTCCGTTAAATGGGTTTCTTCTCTTTACCGTTGCAAGTGCACTAGCAATTGGACAGATGGGAGTAAAGGTCTTTAGACGAGAGGTCTCCATTAGCGTTGTTTTAAGTGTTTTTCTAGGGCTTGGATTGTTGTTTTTGTCTCTTTCAACCAAAAACGCTAATTCGATGACTTCACTTCTTTTTGGAAATATACTCGGCATAAGTTCAAGTGAAGTATGGCAAATTTCGCTTTTATCCGTTTTGGTTCTTCTTTTACTAACACTAGGTTATAAAATGCTTAATTTTGATTCGTTTGACCCAGTGGGTGCTCAAGCAGCTGGATTACCAGTACGTTTTATCTCCATCTGTTTTTTGCTTTTACTTGCGGTAGCAACAACAGAAGCTTCACAAATGGTGGGTGCTTTGCTGGTATTCACTCTTATGACCACACCAGCGGCGGCGGCTCGTAACCTAACAAATTCAATCGGACGAATGATCTGTATTTCCTCACTCATCGCTTTAATTGGAGTATGGGTTGGCTTGGTTGTTGGCTACTATACAAACCTACCAATTAGCTTTTTGATTACAGCAATTGAAGGTTTATTGTATTTTGTTTCCCTTGGCTGGAAATCACTCCATGAACGTATGAAACCTATTGAAGAAGCTACTACTGTATAGAAAATCTAGAAAAAATAAAAAGGAGAAACATGTATATGTTGAAATTTAGTAAACTCCCAAAGATTGCAGGTCTTGCAGCATCGGTATCCTTGATTTTTCTATTAAGTGCCTGTGGTTCGTCATCGAGCACTCCATCAGGTGATTCATCTAGCAAGTCAACATCTAACGGTAAAATAAAAATCGTTGCAGCTGAGAATTTTTATGGAGAGGTTGCAAAAGCTGTAGGAGGAGATCATGTAGAGGTTTCGAACATTCTGGACAATCCTAACACTGATCCACATGATTTTGAACCGACTCCAGATGTGGCAAGAACGGTAAGTAAAGCTCAAATGATCATATACAATGGCGTGGGATATGATGCCTGGATGGATAAGCTAATTAATGCGGATTCCTCCTCAAAATCAAAATCCATAACCAAAGTGGCAGATGATGTGATGGGCAAAAAAGAAGGGGATAATGAACATATCTGGTACAATCCTGACACGATGCCGAAACTAGCTAAGAAAATTGCTGATGATTTGGCAAAGTTAGACCCAAGTCAGGCTCAAACTTATCAAAAAAATGCTCAAAACTTTATCGATTCATTGGCGCCACTACAAGAAAAAGTTCAGAAACTAAAACAAGCAACTGGAACAAAGATTGATGTTTCAGAACCTGTATTTGATTACATGGCAAATGCCCTTAATTTGGATATAAATGATCAGAAATTTTCCAAAGCCATTGATAACGGCTCTGAGCCTTCCGCTTCCGATGTCGCTCAGTTGCAAAGTGATATTAAAGATAAAAAGATCAAACTACTTGTCTACAATACCCAAAACTCTGGTCCGACAGTCGAAAACCTTGTGAAAATGGCAAAATCCTCTGGAGTTCCTGTTGTAAAAGTTACCGAGACGGAACCAAAGGGCAAGAACTATTTACAATGGATGAGTGATCAATTGGATCAAGTAGCTAAAGCATTAGGCATTCAATAAAGAAATAACGATATGGATAAAAATAGTAATGTAATTTCAACTATTTTTTGTTAGCAATAAACATGAAGAGGATCTTAGTTAGTAGTCTTCCCCTGCTAAGATAGAGGGGAAGAGAATACTTTTAAGGATAGACGTACAGGTATAACATTTAAATCGTAATCATTTCGATTTGTGAAAGGGGAAATAAAAATGAAGAGAATACCAGTAACTGTATTAAGTGGCTATTTAGGTGCAGGAAAAACAACATTATTAAATCACATTTTAGCAAACCGGGAAGATAAAAAGGTTGCTGTAATCGTTAATGATATGAGTGAAATTAATATTGATGCATCCTTAGTAAAACAAGGAGGTTTTTCACGAACAGAAGAAAAACTGGTAGAAATGCAGAATGGATGTATTTGCTGTACTCTTAGGGAAGATTTAATAAAAGAAGTGGAGAAGCTTGCTGCCATAGGGGATATTGATTACATTGTCATCGAATCAACTGGCATTAGTGAGCCGATACCTGTAGCCCAAACATTTACATACGTTGATGAAAATTTAGGAATTGATTTATCGGCATTTTGCAGGCTGGATACCATGGTGACTGTTGTCGACGCGAATCGTTTTTGGCATGATTTTGCTTCCGGGGAAAGCCTACTTGATCGGAAACAGGGTACCGATGAAACCGATACAAGAGAAGTAGTCGATTTGTTAATTGATCAAATCGAATTTGCCAATGTTATTTTGTTAAATAAAGTGGACCTAGTAGAAGTGGAAGACAGACATGAAATAAAAACAGTCCTTCAAAAACTAAATCCAGAGGCCCGCATTATTGAAACAGATCACGCCATCGTTCCACTAGACCAAGTTTTGAATACAGAACTGTTTGATTTTGAGAAAGCAAGCCAAGGTGCCGGCTGGATAAAAGAATTAAATAATGAACATATACCGGAAACAGAGGAGTACGGGATCTCTTCTTTTGTTTACCGCAGACGACTTCCTTTTCATCCTGAAAGATTCATGAACTGGTTAGAAGATTGGCCAGTGGAAGTTGTTCGGGCAAAAGGCTTCTTATGGCTGGCATCCCGCAATAATATCACAGCATTACTGTCACAAGCTGGTCCTTCCATAACATTTCAAGGAGCCGGTGAATGGATCGCAGCCTACCCTGAAGAGGAGCAACGAAATATTTTAAGAGAGGAACCAGAATTGCAGGAGAGATGGGATGAAGTTTATGGTGATCGGTTGACAGAGCTTGTCATGATTGGAATTGACATGAACCAGACAGAGATTGAAAAAACACTGGATGACTGTTTATTAACAGAAGAGGAACTAAATTTAGAGTGGTCTACATTTAAAGATCCGCTACCACCATTTGTGGAAGCGTAAAACCAAAAATCGGAGGATTTCAAAATGAGAGTGAAAATTACATTAGCATGTACAGAAACGGGAGATAGAAACTATATTACAACAAAAAATAAACGAACAAACCCAGATCGACTGGAATTAAAAAAGTATAGCCCGCGTTTAAAAAGACATACATTGCATCGCGAAACAAAATAAGAAAGAATAACAAAATCAACAGGATAGATGATTTTACCGTATCTGAGGCTGTCCCAAAAGGTGATAGGCTCCACTATATGTACAAAGTTTATGATGATTTTTCCGCTATGTTGATTGGAGCGGAAGGCGCTCGACTCATGCGGGAGTACACTGGCAGGGGAGACCCCGCAGGCGCAATAGCGCCGAGGAGGCTCCCCGGACCGCCACTAGAGCGGAAATCAGCAGACAAAGTTTGACAGACCATTAATAAAAAGGGGGTGCACCTAAAAGTTATACTTTTGGGACACCCTCATGCTTTTTGTAATGACCCTAAATAAAGAAAAAGCTGATCGTGCATCTCCATATAACAATGAAGCGTAGTCTATTAGCATAAGAATTTTGGGCAAAAGCAATCGGAATACTATTGGGGTATTAGAAAGCTGTGTTAATTTTTGTTGGAAAATGAGAATTTTGTCTAAATTTCTCACAAGAAGTAACGTTTATAACTTGTTTATTTTAGAAAAATATCTTACGCTATCAAAGGAAAGATATTTGTAAAAAGCTTGGAAGTTACAAGTAAATTCGACATTATCATTAAGAAAATATTAAAATCGTGGTGTTACTATGTATAAAATTTTAAAAATATTACACCATACTGCTGGTTTAGTGGGTTCTTTATTAGTTTTACTTATGGCCATAACTGGTATTTTACTCAATCATCGTTCCCTTATCGGCTACTCTTCCAATACTGCATTTGAGTTGCAAAAGTTTATTTTTGCATTGCATTCTGGAAGTGTTGGGAACACTTCAATCGTTTGGCTTACCGATTTAGGAGCCATTTGTATGATTGTGTTAAGTATTTCGGGTGTTTGGATGTGGGTGAATTTACTATTTAAAAAAAGAAGGGGTAAAAAAAATGAATAAAAAAATATTTGTACCAATCATGGGAGCATTTCTTGTATTAAGTCTTGCAGGCTGTGGAACGTCACAAACCACTAATAAGTCTGAAAATAAAAGTTCCAACCAAAGTAGCCAAGCCTCAAAATCGAACGAAGATCATTCGATGAAAGGTATGAAAATGGATAATCAACCATTGGAAAAAGCATTCCAAGATGAGCTTAATGGCTTTACAACAATTGAGCAAGATATACAAAAGGGAGATTATAAATCTGCAAATACTCTTGCTGGGAACCTTCACGATGAATTTCACGCTGCCATTCTACCTCCATTGACAGATAAAAAAGGAAAAGCCTATGCAGAAGACATTCACGGAAAATATGATGAGCTTCAAGATGCCATTACAAGTAAAGATACTTCAAAAATTGCAGAACTCATCAAAGTGAATCGTGATAATCTTAATACTGCTGCCCAAATTTTGGGTGTTACATTAAAGTAGTAGCGAAGAAATATAAGCAGAAAAATAATATAGAAAGACGTTCATTAAGTTACTGAACTATCTTAATGAACGTCTTTTCTTATTATTATTCACTTTTATGCGACTTTCTCTAACAGCTTCACACTGCACACTAAAACCGCATTTATACCTTTTTAACAAATTCAGATTTTAATTTCATTTCTCCGAATCCATCAATTTTGCATTCAATATCATGATCTCCATCAACTAAACGAATATTTTTTACTTTTGTACCTATTTTTAAGACGGATGAACTGCCTTTTACTTTAAGATCTTTAATTATTGATACAGAATCACCATCGTTTAAGACATTTCCATTTGCATCTTTGATAATCTTTTTATCTTCATTATTTTCTGTTTCTGATTCTAAAGACCACTCATGAGCACATTCTGGGCAGACAAAAAGACTTCCATCTTCATAAGTGTATTCTGAATTACATTTTGGGCAATTTGGCAAATGCATAATTTTATTTCCTCCATATGTTCTATATTTCCTTTTTACAACTTCGCAAGAAAAGCAATTTCAAACGTAAAAATAGTGAGTTCCTTCTATACTGCCATAGTCTTGTCATATTGCCAACCCTAGGCTAGAAAATCGTTAGGCTACTGTGGCAGATCATTTCTTGTTCCCCTAACGTTCAATAGAAATATAGTTATTTTTTGATAAATAAAGTAAAATATACTAATAATTCAAACTTTTAGCCGGTGGGGTGAGAGAATGTTTCCTATATTAGAAACGGATCGATTAATCTTGAGAGAATTAGTTGAAGATGACGCTCGAGATATTTTAAATTGTTTTTCTAATGCTGATGTATTACGTTATTACGGACAAAAACCATTAACAAGTTTAGATCAGGTGAAACAAATCATTAGAAATTTTTCTACGGATTATGATGAAAAACGTGGAATTAAATGGGGAATTGAACAAAAAGAAATAGGTAGTCTTATTGGAACGATTGGATTTCAAGAGTGGTCTCTTGAACATAGAAGAGCAGATATAAGCTATGCACTTTTTCCGGAAAAATGGGGGGATGGATTCGCAAGCGAAGCAGTTAAAAAAATCATTTCTTATGGTTTTGAAGAACTTGGTTTAGAGCGTATTGGAGCAGTTGTTTTTGTTGAAAATAAAGCTTCTAATCATTTATTAACAAGATTAGGTTTTATAAAAGAAGGGGTTTTGAGAAAATATTTGTATCAAAATGATATTCCATTTGATGCAAATATTTATTCCTTGTTAAAGTAAAACTCATTCTGAAAGAAAAGCTCGGACTGACTTGAGGTCACAAGCAAGCCGTCATGAAGGTTAAAAAACAACCTTTATGACGGCTTGTTTTGTGTTTGTCTTCACTACTCTCTTTTTTAGAAGGACTAGATTTTTTTATTTTTAGGATAGGTTTAATATCAATTCAAAACCCCGGTATTTAAAATATTCACAGTGACCTTGGGATTTATTTCAATTTCTTGATATTGTTTTTTTTGATTGTATTTTTCACTTAGCTCTGGGTGCTTGATCATTATTTCTCTTCTAATAGCAAGAGCATCACAATTGGCTGCTTGTAATTCGTTCGTTACACTTTTTGCGAGTAACGTGAGTTTTTCTGATAAAAGTTCATTAAGCTTATCCTTTTCATCCATTCTTCCATTTATATATTCATTAATTGTAACGTTAAGTTTTAAGGAGATATCAGCTTTAATTTGATTCTTATTATTAATCTTCAATTTTGTTTTTTGTTTACTATTAAAAACTGATATTGAAAGATATTTCTCATGCTCCTTATTTCCCATCGGAAAAGTGAACCGAGTGTACTTTCCTTCCTTTTTAGTGAGTAATAAGAGTATGGTTGCTTGTTTATCTGTCAGTACATGGCCGGTAAATTTATCGCCATGAAACAATGCAACTCCTTTTACCTCAACGGTTTCTTTATTTGTCTTCTCAAAATAAGGCAAAAAAAGGTCTGTTCCAGGATCAAATATTACTGGGAATATTGTAGCAAGCGATTCTTCCGGTGTAATAGATCGCTCCTCAGTACTATGAAGAAGAGCACTTAATCCTTGACTTATGAGAACATGTTTTATTTCCTTCATTTTTAAGATAGAACTTGCCTTCCCTTTCGTTATGATAGGCTTAGCATTAATATTATTTGTTTGATCCCGATAAAATATATCGAGGATAGAATAGATACCTTTTTTCGCTAATTCTTCACCAAAAAGGATAACCTGCACCTTATTTGGAGCATAAATACCAGGCACAGCTGTGTCCCATTTTTTTCTTATTTCTCTAGGGGTTCTCCCTTTGCTTTCAACAATAATGTTTATGGGCTGTGTTTGTCCTCCGCCAATCTGCTTTAAGATACGTATAATCGAGGTTCCCAAAATCTGATTTTCTTTGTCTGTTGTATCATAACTAATACTAAACGCTAAAGTGTTTTCTTTAAGAAGTTTTTGATCCCAACAACCTGTTGCAGTTAGTAAAAGAGTAGATAATATCATTACCTTGAGCATCTTCATCTTCATTCACCACTTACCGAAGGTTTTCTTTTGAGGAAGGATAACGTTAGCAAAAGAATGGGGATGATCAGAATAAAAGTGTAAGCGAATGATACTAATATTTTACCTAAATACATAATCGACAACTCATCCTTCGGATACAACATCGTTCCGACTAGAACGAATATGGATATGAACCATACTATTTTTCTTCGCTTTACAGCATGATGCAAATGAGTTGCTCCTACACTAGCCATATAGATATACATAATGTAAGTAGTGGTTAAAGGAATAATCCAAATGGAAAATATAATGATATCTAAACGTTCAACTAAGGAAAATAGGGATATTGATCTTAGTAAAAACAAAACAGGCTCAGGAATTCTATCAAGGGTAACGGGGCTAAAGTAAACTAAACATGTAAACACCAAATAAGTATAGAAAATTGATATAAATAAAACTGAAAGAGAAGCTGCCTTCCATTTACTTTTTTGGCTAGCAGCAACATTTGATAGTACAAGCAGTATTACTTCTATTCCTCCAAATGAGAATATGGCTTCGTTTGCACCAAGTTGTTTTCATCATGTGGTCTCTAAATAACCGATTTCCGCAAAAAAATATATATGAGGTAGCAATAGAGCTCCTTGGAGCAGTAGTTGGTAAGTTATTGAGTGTATTCTATATTTTTTATTTCGTTTTCATATCGTTCTATACCCATGCCCACTACAAATATATTTAATATCGATTTTGCTAATTGTCGAAACTTTAATGGTGCTGCAGGTGCAAAGTAGGGGGAATCCAAAGTCTCAAGTTTACATAAATGAAACGTTATCAGTATTAATCCAAAAATAATTCCTACAAAACCTAGAATGGAAGCGAGGATCATAAGAGGAAAGCTGAGTAATCGAATGGAAACTCCCATCTCATGAACAGGGACGGCAAAGGAGGAAATCGCTGTAAGAGCAATCACAATAACCATAGTGTTAGATACTAAGTTTGCTTCAACAACAGCTGTGCCAATCACCAAACCTCCTACAACACTGATCGTCTGTGAAATGGGACTCGGCAAGCGAATGGCAGATTCTCTAAGTAACTCCAATGTAATTTGCATAATAATGGCTTCAATAAGTGGAGGAAATGGAATATTTTCCAGTGCCCCTTTAACATTGGCAACGAGTTCTATTGGAATGACTTCAAAATGAAATGAAACAAGCGCTATGTAGCCTGCCGGTAAGGTAATTGTAATAAGAAATCCCATTAATCTTATTAAACGCTGAAAAGAACCAACATAAACACGGCCTTGTATATCATCCGTTGCTTGATAAAATGCAAAGAATGTAACGGGCATTAATAGGGCTGTAGAACTCCCTTCTGGAATAACTGCAACACTACCACCTAAAATATATTCACTAACACGTTCGGGCTTTTCCGTGTTGAGTAATTGAGGAAATGGCGAATACAAATGCTCTTCTATATAATTTTGAATAGTACCTGATGTAATATTGACGTCTCCGTTTATTTGTTTTAGTCTTTGTTCCACTTTTTGGATAATATCGGGCTTAGCCTTGTTTTTCATGTAAACAATAGCGACCTTTGTATAATGGTCACTTCCCAATACTAAATATTTAATCACAAGGTTTTTACTTTTTAGTCTCTTTCGAATGAGATTAACATTTGTATTTAAATCTTCAGAAAACCCTTCGTGTGAATCCCTTATGACCTGTTCTGTTTGTGGCTCTTTAATTTTTCGTTTCTCGAAATTAGATGCTTCAATGTTATATCCTTTCGTCTCCCCTTGTATAAATATACCAACCTTTCCGCTTAGCATACCTGTGATGATATCTTGTAAATCCATTGATTCTTGGATTTCAGAAACGGGCAGGGAGGGTATGTTTATTTCATCTTTAGCTGTGATAGGCTCAATTATTTTAGAAGCGATGTCTTCTTTTTTTATAATAGAACTTAAAAAAATTAATCCTATCTTGCACTGATTTACATTAAGGATTCGAGTTTGTAAATCATCCGTGTTGGATAAGGCTTCTTTTATAGCTGATATATTTTCTTCTATTTCAGCAGAAATAGATTGATCATTTGAGATTGTACCTATGGAATCATGATCTTTTTTCCGTTGTCGAAATAACCACATGCAGAATCACCTAAAACCCTCATTCTATAATTTCACTTTTATCTTTTGTAATAAAAAGGAGATTATTCCTTTAAATATTTCGTATACACTTTCATACCAAAAAAGTGTTCATTAATAGACACATAAAGCTTTATTAGATGATTGAATAGTTTGTATTTAATGAATTATACTATAATTTGAGGATAGTTATTGAACGGTGTGTTCAATAGAAATAACCTTAAAAACGTATTCAATTATATTGGGGGGATCTGTAATGAGACTTCAAAATAATGTGGCAGTGGTTACTGGAGCAGCTTCAGGAATGGGGAGAGCAATTGCTATTCTTTATGCAAAAGAAGGTGCTAAAGTAGTAGTTTCAGACATTAATGTAGATGGAGCAAATTCTACAGTAGAAGAAATCAAATCTAATGGCGGAGAAGCAATTGCTGTCATGGCAAATGTGGCAAAAGAGGAAGATATTCAGAATTTAATCGATACGGCTGTCAATACATACGGCACCTTAGATATTCTAGTTAATAATGCTGGAATTATGGATAATTTTGAGCCTGCTGGCGATATAGAAGATGATAAATGGGAGCGAATTTTTGCTATAAATACAACGAGCGTTATGCGTGCTACACGTAAAGCATTACCAATCTTCTTAGAAAAGCAAAAAGGGGTCATTATTAATGTTGCTTCAATTGGAGGATTAAATGGAGCGCGTGCAGGTGCAGCTTATGCAGCTTCTAAGCACGCAGTGATTGGATTCACCAAAAGTACAGGATTTATGTATGCTCAAAAGGGTATTCGTTGTAATGCCATTGCACCAGGTGGGGTTGAGACGAATATCGGTACTTCGATGACAAGCATCAATGAATTCGGTATGGGACGCGCACAACTTGGAATGGGTGCTAATCCTCGTATCGGTAAGCCAGAAGAAATTGCAAACATTGCCCTGTTCTTGGCTTCAGATGAATCAAGTTTCGTTAACGGAACAGTCATTACAGCGGATGCCGGTTGGACAGCGTATTAAATTAATGACCAATTAAGAAACTACCAAGATAATTTTTGGTAGTTTTTTTATTTTAAGGCTAAATTTACAAATTATTTATCCAATTTTAAAAAAATTAACATTAGCTCAACACTAATTTACATTAACGTAATAGAGGGTTTACAAATCCCTAGTATTCTATTAAAGTATTCAAATTTAATGTCATAACATTATGATATCAAATTTGGGTGATTTAATGATGTTATTAGAAAAGGGAGTGAAAGGTTTGGGGAAATTTAAAAAGAAGAAAAAAGTGATTGCTGGACTTGCATTGAGCACTGTATTACTTGGTTCTGTAAGTGCTTATGCCGCAAAGGATGGTGCATTTGGGAGTACCTTAGTCGGTCGACAACCAAACGGCACAGTCATGACTGCTAGTAATCATTTGCTTACACCAGCCGGAAAGACAGTTGAATTTCCCGGAAACCCAATGTCCGTTGCCGTTAATCCAAACGGAAAGACTGCTGTAGCCTTAGATGGAGGAGGTAAAGGCGGAACTGGGCTTAACATTGTGGATCTGACAAGCGGAAAGCTGATCGGCACGAATGTCGACATTGGTCTTCCCAATGCTTGGGGACTCGCTTATTCTCCTGATGGTAAAACCCTCTATGCAACAGGTTTAAATAATAACTGGCAAGCAGTAATTACCACTATGTCAGTGGCTGATAACGGAACTCCTACAGTGACCTCGACTTTGTCACTACCAAATGCTAGTGTGGGTGGCGATATTAACCCGCTAGACATGGCTTTTGGGCCTGATGGAAAGACGCTCCTTGTAGCTCTCAATCGAGACAATAGTCTTGGTGTTGTTGATCTGCAATCGGGAAAACTTACTACCAAAATACCTGTAGGAAACGCTCCGGCAAGTGTAATGGTTAATGGGAATACGGCATACGTAACAAATCAAGGTGGTAGAAAAGCTAATTCAGGGGACTTCACTTTGGATTCCTCAGGTACGCAAGTTGTAGTAGATCCTAAATTGGGTACTACAACTACTGGAACCGTATCGGTGGTTGATCTCACCACGAATACAGTTACGAAGACAATTCCTGTCGGAGTTCAGCCACAGCGAATGACGCTATCTGGAAAGTATCTCTTTGTAACAAATACAAACAGTGACACGGTGTCAGTTATCGACACACAAACCAATGACGTCGTACAAACGATTAATATCAAACCATACCCGAATGCACCGCTTGGCTCTGAACCGAACGCTGTTAAAATGATTAACGGGAATCAATTAGTAGTTAGCTTGGGGCAAGATAACGCCCTCGCCGTATATGACTGGAACGGACCGAATAAAGAACCTCGCCTAAAGGGACTGGTACCGACTGGTTCGTTCCCTGTTGATATGGCCATTGATCCTATTAACAATCAACTTATTGTCTCAAATATGAATGGAGTAGGCGCGCTCGGACCAGATGGCACGGTTAATCTAGGGGGAGACACAAGAACAGGTCACCAAGTTTATGCTCAAGTCGGCTCTATATCAATGATTCCGTTCTCTTCGAACAAAAATCTCGAGAAACAGACGGACCAAGATCTCGCTAAATGGACGGACCAAGATCTCGAGAACCGACAGGATAAAGATTTCGAGATATGGACGGACCAAGATCTCTCTAAATGGACGGACCAAGTTTACTCAGATAACAACTGGTTCGGGTTGAAAGACCAAAACGCCGAGCCTCGCAACAATAAGAAGCCTGTAGCAATGCCAGAGAGAATCGGTGAGCCTTCCACCATCAAACACGTGTTTTACATCATCAAAGAAAACCGTACGTATGATCAGGAACTAGGAGACCTTGGTAAAGGCAACGGTGATCCAACTTTGACTCAGTTTGGTCAGACTGTTACACCAAACGCCCATCAGTTAGCAAATACATTTCCGTTGTTGGACAACCTCTACACTCCTGGCGTGCATTCAGCCGAAGGGCATCCATGGGTTACACAGGCAACCGACACTGACTATTCTGAGAAAATTGCAGATGGAGGAGACAATCGAAGCTACTGGGATGACACTATGACGAATGCACCAACCGGGAATATCTGGACTAACGCCGTGGGACATCATGTAACGACTGAAAACTTCGGAGAAACCGCAAAAATTTTTAGCGGTCCTGAGCCATTTGGCAACTGGACTTCTTGGTATAACGATTACTTGATCTTGTCGGGTCAAAAGCAAGGTTCGCTTCATGTGCCTGTTGGGGATTATCAATCACGTAGTGTTTATTTTCCAGTGATGGATTCTATCATGTACAAGCCGTATCCTAACAACTCCCTAGCAATTCCTGATGTGTACCGGGCTCAACTCTTCGTGGACAGGTTTAATGAGCATGTAAAGAACAATGATTTACCACAATTCACTACCATGTACTTACCTGACGACCATACAGCTGGAACTTCAAAATCGGTACCAACACCTCAGGCAATGGTAGCGGACAATGATCAGGCAGTTGGAAAAATTGTAGACGCCATCTCTCACAGTCCATACTGGAAAGACTCAGCCATCTTCATTACCGAAGATGATACTCAAACTGGTGTAGATCACGTAGATGGTCACCGTGAACCAGCATTTGTCATTAGTCCGTGGGTAAAGAAAGGAATAACTGATAGCCACTACTGGACCACTAATAATATGATTAGAAGTATGGAACAAATACTTGGGTTACAGCCTATGAATCAGAACGACGCTGCGGCTGATCCGATGAGCGAGATCTTTACCGACAAACCGGATTTTACTCCGTATAATTTGGTTCCAAATCAAATACCGCTAAATTGGATGAACGGGCAGCCTGCACCACAGGCAGCGACTGTAGCGGCAACACCAGCAGCAGCACCTGCAGCAGTACCTGCAACGACAACTGCAGCGAAGCAGATGCAAAATGATTGGGATTCCTGGTCCGAACAGCATAAGGATGATTTCGGGCAAAACTCAAAGATTGACACGAATACGAACGAGATGAACCATGCAACTTGGTACGCTACAAAGGGATATGATAAACCATATCCGGGTGAAGATAAGGTCTTAACACCAGATGAAGTTGAAAAGCAACCTGCAAGCCATAAATAAAATTAGCATTTCATGATTATCTCATAAACGAAGAGGATGTCCCAAAGGTATAACTTTCTGGGGCATCCCTTTTTTATTTTATGGCCAGATTTGAAATAATATTTTCAATTTTAAAAATAATTTACATAAGATTTACACTATTTTACATTAACCTAATAAAGGGTTTACAAATTGCTAGTATTCTATTAAAGTATTCAAAATTCAATATCATAACATTATGACATTGAATTTTTGGTCATTTAATGATGGTACTAGAAAAGGGAGTGAAAGATTTGGGGAAATTTAAAAAGAAGAAAAAAGTGATTGCTGGACTTGCATTAAGCACTGTATTACTTGGTTCTGTTAGTGCTTATGCCGCAAAGGATGGTGCATTTGGGAGTACCTTAGTCGGTCGACAACCCAACGGTTCAGTTATGACTGCTAGTAATCATTTGCTTACACCAGCCGGGAAGACAGTTGAATTTCCCGGAAACCCAATGTCCGTTGCCGTTAATCCTAATGGAAAGACTGCTGTAGCCTTAGATGGAGGAGGTAAAGGTGGAAAAGGGCTTAACATTATGGATTTGACAACCGGAAAGCTGATCGGCACGAATGTCGACATTGGTCTTCCCAATGCGTGGGGACTAGCTTATTCTCCTGATGGTAAAACCCTCTATGCAACAGGTTTAAATAATCAGTGGAAAGCGGTAATTGCCACTATGTCAGTGGCTGATGACGGAACTCCTACAGTGACCTCGACTTTGTCACTACCATCAGCTAGTGTGGGTGGCGATATTAACCCGCTAGACATGGCTTTTGGGCCTGATGGAAAGAAGCTCCTTGTAGCTCTCAATCGAGACAATAGTCTTGGTGTTGTTGATCTGCAATCGGGAAAACTTACTACCCAAATACCTGTAGGAAACGCTCCGGCAAGTGTAATGGTTAATGGGAATACGGCATACGTAACAAATCAAGGTGGTAGAAAAGCTAATTCAGGGGACTTCACTATGAATTCCTCAGGTACGCAAGTTGTATCACACCCTGAATTGGGTACTACAACTACCGGAACCGTATCGGTGGTTGATCTCACCACGAATACAGTTACGAAGACAATTCCTGTCGGTGTTCAGCCACAGCGAATGACGCTATCTGGAAAGTATCTCTTTGTAACAAATACAAACAGTGACACAGTGTCAGTTATCGACACACAAACCAATGACGTTGTGCAAACGATCAATATCAAACCATACCCGAATGCACCGCTTGGCTCTGAACCGAACGCTGTTAAAATGATTAACGGGAATCAATTAGTAGTTAGCTTGGGGCAAGATAACGCCCTCGCCGTATATGACTGGAACGGACCGAATAAAGAACCTCGCCTAAAGGGACTGGTACCGACTGGTTCGTTCCCTGTTGATATGGCCATTGATCCTATTAACAATCAACTTATTGTCTCAAATATGAATGGAGTAGGCGCGCTCGGACCAGATGGCACGGTTAATCTAGGGGGAGACAAGAGAACAGGTCACCAAGATTATCAACAAGTCGGCTCTGTAACAATGATTCCGTTCTCTTCGAACAAAAATCTCGAGAAACAGACGGACCAAGATCTCGCTAAATGGACGGACCAAGATCTCGAGAACCGACAGGATAAAGATTTCGAGATATGGACGGACCAAGATCTCGTCAAATGGACGGACCAAGTTTACTCAGATAACAACTGGTTCGGGTTGAAAGACCAAAACGCCGAGCCTCGCAACAATAAGAAGCCTGTAGCAATGCCAGAGAGAATCGGTGAGCCTTCCACCATCAAACACGTGTTTTACATCATCAGAGAAAACCGTACGTATGATCAGGTACTTGGAGACCTTGGAAAAGGCAACGGCGATTCAACTCTGACTCAGTTTGGTCAGACTGTTACACCAAACGCCCATCAGTTAGCAAATACATTCCCGTTGTTGGACAACCTCTACACTCCTGGCGTGCATTCAGCCGAAGGGCATCCATGGGTTATACAGGCAACCGACACTGACTATGAGGAGAAAACTGCAGCTGGAGGAGACAATCGAAGCTACTGGGATGACCCTATGACGAATGCACCAACCGGGAATATCTGGACTAACGCCCTGGCACATCATGTAACGACTGAAAACTTCGGAGAAACCGCAAGATATTTTAGCGGTCCTGAGCCCTTTGGGAATTGGACTAGTTGGTATAACGATTACCTGATATTGTCGGGTCAAAAGCAAGGTTCGCTTCATGTGCCTGTTGGGGATTATCAATCACGTACTGATTATTTTCCAGTGATGGATTCTATCATGTACAAGCCGTATCCTAACAACTCCCTATCAATTCCTGATGTGTACCGGGCTCAACTCTTCGTGGACAGGTTTAATGAGCATGTAAAGAACAATGATTTACCACAATTCATTACCATGTACTTACCTGACGACCATACAGCTGGAACTTCCAAAACGGTACCAACACCTCAGGCAATGGTAGCGGACAATGATCAGGCTGTCGGAAAGATTGTAGACGCCATCTCTCACAGTCCATACTGGAAAGACTCAGCCATCTTCATTACCGAAGATGATACTCAAAATGGTGTAGATCACGTAGATGGTCATCGTGAACCAGCATTTGTCATTAGTCCGTGGGTAAAGAGAGGAATAACTGATAGCCACTACTGGACCACTAATAATATGATTAGAAGTATGGAACAAATACTTGGGTTAAAGCCTATGAATCAAAACGATGCTGCGGCTGATCCGATGAGCGAGATCTTTACCGACAAACCGGATTTTACTCCGTATAATTTGGTTGCAAATCAAATACCGCTAAATTGGATGAACGGGCAGCCTGCACCACAGGCAGCGACGACATCAGCAGCAGCAACACCAGCAGCACTTGCACCAACACCTGCAGCGCAGCAGATGCAAAATGATTGGGATTCCTGGTCCGAACAGCATAAGGATGATTTCGGGCAAAACTCGAAGATTGATACGAACACGAATGAGATGAACCATGCGGTTTGGTACGCTACAAAGGGATATAATAAACCATATCCGGGTGAAGATAAGGTCTTAACACCAGATGAAGTTGAAAAGCAGCCTGAAAGCCATAAATAAAAATTCCTTTTTTCATTAGCATTTCATGATATCTCATAAACGAAGAGGATGTCCCAAAGGTATAACTTTCTGGGGCATCCCTTTTTTATTTTATGGCCACATTTAAAATTTTGGCTGTGTTAAAGGTCATTGTTGATTTTTGAAACTATGTTGATTGGAGCGGAAGGCGCGAGACTCCTCGAAAATGCTATCGCATTTCCTTCGTGCGTGGGCGGATTCAAGGATGTAATTCAATGTCCTGTGGGAGTACGGGGCAGGGGAGACCCCACAGGCGCTTAAGCGCCGAGGAGGCTCCCCGGAACGCCCGCGGATGCTCGCTTCTTGAGCGCAAATCAACAGGCAAGTTTAACGCAGTCAAAATTTTAATAAGAATTTACATTAGCTTTATACTATTTTACGGTAACGTAATAAAGGCTTAACAAACTTCTATTATTCTATTAAAGGATTCACCTAAATAATTGCATCTAGAAAAGGGAGTGAAAGATTTGGGTAAATTTAAAAAGAAGAAAAAACTGATTGCTGGACTTGCATTAAGTACTGTATTATTTGGTTCTGTTGGTGCTTATGCAGCAAAGGCGGCGGTGCCGCTAATAGTCGGACCAAAAGCGGATGGTACGAGCGTGACCCCTCATGGATGGACAATTACCCCGGCCGGAAGTCAATTAAGCTTAGGCGATTTCCCAATGGGCGCTGCATTAAGTCCGGACCAACGTTATCTTGTAGTGTCCAATGATGGACAAGGAAAACAATCTTTACAGGTTGTAGACTTAGAGCAGAAAAAAGTAGTACAGACAATTTCCTATAATGCTCCACAGTCTCTTTATCTCGGCGTGGTATTCAGTCCTGATGGAAAGAAGATGTATGCCTCTGCCGGCGGAAACAATAAAATCCGTACATTTAATTTCGATCAAGGGAAGCTTACCGAACAAGCCCCAATCGTCATGACTGACGCAAATCATTCCAATTTCTTTCCGGCAGGTCTTTCTATTTCTCCAGACGGAAAGTTCTTATATGTAGCCAACAATTTAAACAATTCTGTTTCTCGTATCGATATTTCCACAGGTAATTTAACAACGGCGCCTGTCGGACATGACCCGTATATGCCACTTTTAACTCATGACGGTAACACGTTATTTGTTAGCAATTGGGGGGAAAGCAGCATCAGTGTGCTGAATGCGAACGATCTTACGGTAAAAGCAACTATTCCGGTCGGACTTCATCCTAATGCGATGGCGCAAAATCCGGTAAGCGGATTGATTTATGTAGCGAATTCGGACAGCGATGATATTTCTGTTATAGATCCTGTTTCACTGAAGGTAACTCAAACCATCTCTCTTGCCCCTTACCACAAAGCACTTAAAGGGAGCGTTCCAAACGCGCTAACCGTAAGCCCGGATGGGAAAACCCTTTATGTCTCGAATGCCGGAAATGATGATATCGCGGTAATTAACCTTGGCGACTCTGATTCGAAAGCTGAGGTCAAGGGTCTTATCCCAACAGCTTGGTATCCGACCGGCGTTTATTTGAGTAAAGATGCCAATCAACTGATGGTTTTAAATGCCAAAGGTTTGGGTGCCGGTCCTAATACCGTTAAAGGTCAATATATAGGAAATATGATCAAAGGTTCTATGTCCTTTATCGATGTACCCGACAAAAAACAGTTGAAGAGCTATACAGAGCAAGTAGAAAACAACAACAATTTCAATAAAAAAGAAGATAGTAATGAAGGATGGTTTAGCCAAGGAACAGAGGATAAGGCCAATTTCCCGATTCCCCGTTCTAGCGAGCAATCCTCACCTATTAAACACGTCATTTATGTCGTCAAAGAAAATCGAACTTACGACTCTGTATTTGGAGATTTGAAAAGAGGAAATGGGGACCCATCCCTTACTGAGTTTGGACAAACGATTACTCCGAACCTTCACAAGCTTGCGCAGCAGTTTGTAACCATGGATAACTTCTATGTAAACTCAGAGATCAGTACGGATGGACATAAGTGGGCGGATACTGCTCAAGCCAATGATTTTATACAAAAGAACTGGCCGCAAACGGACTCGGGACGCAGAGCATCCGTCGATATCCTAAAGCCGGCATCCCAAGCGGAAAAGGGGAATATATGGAATATGGCCATGAAATCCAATGTTTCTTTCCGCAACTATGGTGAAGGGCAGCAATTTGATGCGAGTAGCGGACTTTGGGTGCCGAGGGATCCGCAAGTCGGAAATAACTATGACCCTAATTATGCAGGCTATATGTCGAATGTTAACGACATGGACCGCTATGCAGCATGGAAAAAGGAATTCGACCAGTTTGTCCAAAACGGCAAACTGCCACAGTTAGAAGTTTTATATTTGCCTAACGATCACACTTTTGGAACCACGCCTGGACAATTTACACCGCAAGCGGCGGTGTCGCAAAATGACTATGCACTTGGAAATATTGTAGACGCGGTTAGTCATTCGCCGTATTGGAAAGATACAGCCATCTTTGTAACTGAGGATGATGCTTCAGGCGGGCTGGACCACGTAGATGGTCATCGGTCCGAGGGACTTGTCATCAGCCCTTATACTCAAACGGGCAAAGTTGATAGTACATTCTATGATCAGATGTCAATGCTGAGGTCGATGGAACTGATCCTGGGATTGAAGCCAATGACTCAATTTGACGCATCGGCAATTCCAATGCTCAATGCTTTTACAAGTCATCCAAATTTTTCGCCTTATACAGTGGAACAGCCTCAGTACCCGATTGATAAGATCAATGGGAAAAGCGCACCGATGGCTATGGAGTCGAAGAGTATCGATTTTTCTCAGCCAGATATCGCTGATGAAGATTTGTTGAATCAAATTCAGTGGAAAGCTACCAAAGGGAATAAACCGTTCCCTGCGAATGTGAAGACAAATGGCAATGGTGATAACGATTAAACGAATCCTGGGTTTAAAGCCAGAGAGTTAATTTGATGCATCCGTCTACTTAACTCATTTTGGGATTGGATTCAAATGAATCTAGTTTTGTTAATGGAACAGTCATTACAGCGGATGCCGGTTGGACTGCATATTAAATTGTTGACCAATTAAGAAACTACCAAGATAATTTTTGGTAGTTTTTTTATTTTAAGGCTAAATTTGCAAATTATTTATTCAGTTTTAAAAAAATTAACATTAGCTCTACACTAATTTACGTTAACGTAATAAAGGCTTTACATACTACTAGTATTCTATTAATGGATTCAAATTTAATGTCATAACATTATGATATCAAATTTTAGGTCATTTAATGATGTTATTAGAAAAGGGAGTGAAGAATTTGGGGAAATTTAAAAAGAAGAAAAAACTGATTGCTGGACTTGCATTAAGTACTGTATTATTCGGTTCTGTTAGTGCTTATGCAGCAAAGGATGGTGCATTTGGGAGTAACTTAGTGGGACGACAACCTAACGGCTCCGTTCAAACTCCAGATAATCATTTGCTCACACCTGCTGGGAAACAAGTTGAATTTCCTGGAAACCCAATTTCCGTTGCCGTTAATCCTAACGGAAAGACTGCTGTTGCTTTAGATGGTGGAGGCTACGGTGGAAGTGGGCTTAACATTGTGGATCTGACAACCGGAAAGCTGATAGGCACGAATGTCGACTTGGGTCTTTACAATGCTTGGGGACTCGCTTATTCTCCTGATGGTAAGACACTCTATGCAACAGGTTTAAATAATAAGAATCAAGCGGAAATTGCCACTATGTCAGTGGCTGATGACGGAACTCCTACAGTGACCTCGAATTTGATACTACCAGATACTATTCTGGAAGGATGGAATGATAGTAACCCACTAGACTTGGCTGTTGGTCCTGATGGAAAGACGCTCCTTGTGGCTCTTAATCGAGGCAATAGTCTTGGTGTTATTGATCTACAGTCGGGGAAATTTTCTACCCAAATACCTGTAGGAAACGCTCCGACAAGTGTAATGGTTAATGGGAATACGGCATACGTGACAAATCAAGGTGGTAGAAAAGCTAATCCAGGAGACTTCACTATAAATTCCTCGGGTACGCAGATTGTCGCAGACCCTAAAATGGGTAATTCATCTACCGGAACCGTATCGGTGGTTGATCTCACCACGAATACAGTTACGAAGACAATCACTGTCGGGCTTCAGCCAGAGCGAATGACGCTATCTGGAAAGTATCTCTTTGTAACAAACACAAACAGTGACACGGTGTCGGTTATCGACACACAAACCAATGACGTTGTTCAAACTATCAATATCAAACCATATCCAAATGCACCGCTTGGATCTGCACCGAACGCTGTTAAAATGATTAACGGTAATCAATTAGTAGTTAGCTTAGGTCGAGATAACGCCCTCGCCGTATATGACTGGAACGGACCGGATAAAGAACCTCGCCTGAAGGGACTCGTACCGACTGCATCGTTCCCAGATGATATGGCCATTGATACTGTTAATAATCAACTTCTTGTCGCTAACTTGAATGGAGTAGGCGCACTAGGATCAAATGGCACTAGTAATGTAGCGGGAAACAAGGTAACTGGTCATTCACCTTATGCTCAAGTCGGCTCTTTATCGATGATTCCGTTCCCTTCGGAGAATGATCTCGCTAAAATGACGGACCAAGTTTACACAAATAACGACTGGTTCGGGATGAAAAACCGAAACGCTGAGTCTCGCAACAATAAGAAACCTGTGGCAATGCCAGAGAGAATCGGTGAGCCTTCCACCATCAAACACGTGTTTTATATCATCAAAGAAAATCGTACGTATGATCAGGTACTCGGAGACCTTGGTAAAGGAAACGGCGATCCAACTCTGACTCAGTTTGGTCAGACTGTTTCACCAAACTTCCATCAGTTTGCCAATACATTCCCGTTGTTGGATAACGTCTACACAAGTGGCATTCAGTCAGCCGCTGGGCATCAATGGGTTACACAGGCCACCCTTCCTGACTATGAGGAGAAAGAGACAGATGGAGGAAATAATCGTAGCTACCCTGGAGGAAAAATCGGTGACACCCTGACATATGCACCAACCGGGCATATCTGGGATAACGCCCTAGCACATAATAAATCGGCTGCTATCTTCGGAGAAAACGCAACTAATTTTAGCGGTCCAGAAGCCTTTGGCACTTGGACTGATTGGTATAACGATTACCTGAAGTTGACGGGTCAACAGCAAGGTTCGCTTCATGTGCCTGTTGGGGATTACAAAGCATCAAGTGATCTTCCATCAGCGGATTCTATCATGTACAGACCGTTTCCTACCAATACACAACAAATTCCTGATGTGTACCGGGCAAAAATCTTCTTGGACAAGTTTAATGAGTATGTAAAGAACGATAATTTACCTCAACTCATGACCTTGTGGTTACCTAACGACCATACTGCTTCAACTGCCAAAGGGTACCCAGCACCGCAGGCAATGGTTGCGGACAATGATCAGGCTGTCGGAATGATTGTAGACGCCATCTCACACAGTCCGTACTGGAAAGATTCGGCCATCTTCATTACTGAAGATGATTCTCAAGGCGGTGTAGATCACGTAGATGGTCACCGTGAACCAGCATTTGTCATTAGTCCGTGGGTAAAGAAAGGGGTAACTGATAGCCACTACTGGACCACAACTAATATGATTAGAAGTATGGAACAAATACTTGGGTTACCGCCTATGAATCAAAACGATGCTGCGGCTGATCCAATGAGTGAGATCTTTACCGACCAACCAGATTTTACTCCGTATAATTTGGTTCATAATCAAATACCACTAAATTGGATGAACGGGCAGCCTGCACCACAGGGACTCTCACAAGTAGCGCCGACTGCAACGACTCCTGCAGCGCAGCAGATGGCGACTGATTGGGATTCCTGGTCCGAAAAGCATAAGTCTGATTTTGGTGGACCAGTCTCGAAGCCTGACGTTGAGAACGCAAACGTGATGAACCATGCAACTTGGTACGCTACAAAAGGATATGATAAACCATATCCGGGTGATGATAAGGTCTTAACACCGGATGAAGTTGAAAAGCAGCCTAAGAGCCATAAATAAAAATTCTCTTTTCCATTAGCATTTCATGAATATCGCATAAAACGAAGAGGATGTCCCAAAAGTATATACTTTTGGGACATCCTCTTTTTTTTTGCCTTCATCCAAAGGAATGAGGGTACATGTTGACCCCATATGGTAAAAATCTTTCACAAAAAGCCTTAAATTCTACCTATTGAAACCGCTTCATAAAATTTATGATGTGTGAAAAGGGTGTATTTGAAAACGGTCATAGGAGGTGTCGCATGAATAAATTAACGACTTTAACGAAAATAGCCAATTGTGGGGTTGTTGCTGTCCTTCGAGCGGATTCTGTCGAGGAAGCGATTCGGATCTCTGAATCCTGTATAGAAGGCGGTATTTTGTGTATCGAAATTACCTTTACGATTCAAGGGGCAGAAGACGTGATTAAGCAGCTTGCCTCAATCTACTCTGACAGAAAAGATGTCGTGATTGGTGCAGGTACTGTTCTTGATCCAGTAACTGCTCGCATTGCCATTCTAGCCGGGGCCCAATATATTGTTAGTCCAGCGTTTGATCAAGAAACTGCTAAACTATGTAACTTGTATCAAATCCCGTTTATGCCTGGCTGCATGACGATTACGGAAATGAAACAGGCATTGGAAGCAGGAGTAGATATTGTGAAGTTATTCCCAGGAAGTGCATACGGACCTGATTTTGTAAAGGCGGTAAAGGCACCTCTTCCACAAGTGAACATTATGCCAACAGGTGGGGTAGATTTAGATAATGTAGAAAAATGGATTCAAAATGGTTGTGTGGCAGTTGGAGTAGGCGGGAATTTAGTCGCTCCAGCGAAAACAGGGGACTATGATCAAATTACTTCACTTGCTCGTCAATATGTAGAAAAAGTACAGAAAGCAAGGGTGGACAGGTCGTGAAAAAAGTAGTCACGCTTGGTGAAATTATGCTTCGCCTCTCAACTCAAGCTGGGGAACGTCTCTCGCAAGCAAATCAGTTGATCATGCATTATGGGGGAGGGGAAGCAAATGTTGGCGTATCCCTTTCACACTTTGGCTATGATGTCTTTGCTGTTAGCAAAATACCCAATAATCCATTAGGGCTAGGCGTGAAACGCCATCTTCAATCACATGGTGTTCATACCGATTATCTTGTAACAGGCGGAGAGCGATTGGGTACGTATTATTTAGAAACGGGCATTGGGGAACGAAGTGCAAAAGTGACGTATGATCGAAAGTATTCGAGTTTCTCGAAACTACTAGTAGAAGAATTAGATTTTGATGAAATTTTTACGGATGTCGTCTTATTTCATCTATCCGGGATCACTCCGGCATTATCTGCGAACTTGCAAGAAGTGGCACTCCTCGCTTTACAGAAAGCAAAAGAACACGGAGTCATGACCAGCTTTGATTGTAACTATCGTGCATCACTTTGGAGCCACGAGGAAGCGGCGAAATCGTTTGTAACCTTGTTACCCTATGTAGATATTTGCTTCTGTGGTGAGTTAGATGCCATTTACTTATTAGGGATTGAAAAAGCGAGTGAAACGTTAACAAGGGAAGAGAAATTGGTTTTCTACTATGAAAAAATTAAGGAAATGTATCCAAAAATTCAATATTTGAGTTCCACCTTCCGAGATGTCCATTCAGCGTCAAACAATGATTTACAAGGAACTTTATACGTAGATGGTAGACTCTATGTGTCGAAAAAACATGCTATACACCCAATAGTAGACCGCGTTGGAGGCGGTGATGCTTTTGCAGCTGGTATTTTATACGGCGTATTAAATCAGTTTCCTCCACAAGATTCTGTTTCATTTGCAACGGGAGCATCTGCACTAAAGCACACAATTCACGGTGATTGTAATGCTTTTACACCTGAAGAAGTATTCCAATTTTTAGAAAACGGTTCTGGTAAAATAACTCGCTAAATTGAATCTTTTTAGCATTCAATATAAAAAATCTATGAAAATGAAAAGAGGAATGAATTATGGAAACTCGTTATGCACATCATCCCGAGGACATGAAAAAATACACAACTGAACAATTACGAAGTCAATTTTTAGTAGAAAGAATTTTTTCTGAAGGCGAAGTAAACTTAACCTATACACATGTAGATCGTATGATTTTTGGCGGAGCTATGCCGACAACAGAACCATTAACAATCTCTTTAAGCAAAGAATTAGGTGTCAGCTACTTTTTGGAACGTCGTGAAATGGGTGTTATTAATATTGGTGGTGACGGTGTCATCGTACTTGACGGGATTGAATACGATATGAAACGCCGTGATGGTTTGTATGTAGGAAAAGGAACAAAAGAAATCTTGTTCTATTCAAAAGACATAACGGATCCTGCAAAATTTTATCTTAACTCTGTACCGGCGCATCAAACGTATCCAACCGTAAAAATCGATATTAACAACATTGAACCGCTTCGTTTAGGGGATCCAAGCACATTAAATAAACGAGCTATCTATCAATATGTTCATCCAAATGTATGCCAAAGCTGTCAGCTTCAATTAGGATTAACAATGCTAGAAGCAGGAAGTGCATGGAATACGATGCCGTGCCATACTCATGAGCGTCGCATGGAAGTCTACCTGTACTTTGATATGGAACCGGAAACTCGTGTATTTCACTTCATGGGAAAACCAAATGAAACAAGACATTTAGTCTTGAGCAATGAGCAGGCAGCCATTTCTCCAAGCTGGTCGATTCACTCTGGAGTGGGTACTAGCAATTACACATTTATTTGGGGCATGTGCGGCGAGAACATTACTTACGATGATATGGATATAGTCAAAATGGAAGATTTACGATAAACGAGATGGGAGTGTTCAACATGACCAATTTAGATGCATTTTCGATGGATTTCTTTCGCTTAGACGGAAAAGTAGCGATTGTAACAGGTGGGAATACAGGTTTAGGCCAAGGATATGCAGTAGCACTTGCAAAAGCGGGTGCAGATTTATTCATTGTTGCACATAGCAAAGGTTGGGATGAAACAAGGGATCTCATTGAAAAAGAGGGACGTAAAGTATATTTCTTACAAGGAGATATAACAAAGAAAGGTACGGTCAATGAAATCGTTAAGACTTGTCTAGATGTGTACGGGAAAATTGATATTTTGGTCAATAATGCCGGTACCATTCGTCGAGCACCGCTGCTTGAATACAAAGAAGAAGATTGGAATGCCGTAATCGATCTCAATTTAAATGCCCAATATTTTTTAAGCCAAGAGGTAGCGAAAGTCATGGCCGAGCAAAAAAGTGGGAAAATTATTAATGTTGCTTCCATGTTATCGTTCCAAGGTGGTAAATTTGTCCCTCCATATACAGCTAGTAAACATGGTGTGGCAGGCATTACAAAAGCATTTGCAAATGAATTGGGAGAGCACAATATACAAATTAACGCGATTGCACCAGGATATATCGCAACTGCAAATACAGCACCGATTCGGGAAGATGCCGCTCGTAATAAAGAGATCTTGTCACGTATTCCAGCAGGACGTTGGGGAACACCATTTGATTTAATGGGAACGGTTGTATTCTTGGCGAGTCGGGCATCTGACTATATGAATGGTCACATTTTAGCAGTCGATGGCGGCTGGTTGGTAAGATAGGATGCATACAAGGTAAGTGAAAAATACAAAAAATAACCGTTGCGAAATGACTTTCTCAGCGGTCTACAAAAAGACCTAACTGAACTTCAGCTAGGTCTTTTTGGTCATTATTAATTAGAATTTACTCTGATATCTTATTGAAACTTACTTTTCATTTCCTTGTTGATCTTCAGTTTTGTTCTCGTTTAAAGGTTGGCCTGTTTTTTCATCAAGGAAAAGTTTTTGAGTGCGTGGGCCTTTTGTAAAATCAAACATGTTTTCAATGCTTCCTGCTTTTGCATCAGAAGAAGTACCGCCGATACGGCCTAAATTCCAGTTATCCTCAATAAACTTAAGGATGGAAGACTGATCAGTTACAGTATGATCGACATAATTACTCTTTGCATATGGTGAGACTACTAAAAGTGGTAATCTAGGTCCTAATCCAGCTTTCCCTGACTCAACAGTTTGACCGTTGCTTGGTCCAAATACATGATCATACCAACCATCTGAATCATCATAAGCAATGACTACAGCTGTGTCTTTCCACTCAGGAGTCTTTTGAAGGTGATTAATCGTATTTACGATAAATTGTTGCTCGTCTAATGGATCTGAATATCCTGCATGACCATCTTGGTACATTGGTGCTTTAAGGTAGCTGACACTTGGCATATTTCCATTGTCCACAGAAGTCCAGAAATCCTTCATATCGTACTGGTGATTTGCTTGATCCGTTTTACCAATCATTCCAGGAGTGCTAGGTGCCACATGATTTGGGTTTGCTGTTGACTTGTAATATTCAAATGGCTGATGATGTGGACTGTAATCGGTAACTGACGCTCCGCCAATATTGGTATGTTTAGCAGTAGGATCAGCAAATCCGCCTTGGAACCAGCCCCAAGTAATCCCTTTTCCATTTAATAAGTCACCGACATTTTTATTGGTATCATTCATAGCAGCCGTCATACCTGTTGAAGCCTTATCAAGATATGGGTTTGGATCGCCAGTGATGGTACCATTTTCAAACTCATTTAAAATATCGTTCGTTACTTTTTGGCCATTCTTATCGTACACTGTAGCTCCGTGAGTTTCACCTGATATCAGGTTTAATGCACCAGGGGTAGACGGTCCATAAGTTGTTCCAAAGGAATTGTCACTCATGGCAAAATTTTGCGCGTAGTTCCAAAGAGCTGTAACTGTGTTGCCATCATAATAGTCCATTACAACTCCTGGGTTTTTCCCACTGCCTGTACTCTCGACTGCTTTGTCCATTTTTCCACCATCAGTGGCATCAATTTCAGCATGATAGTTATGATCCATATCATCTGTCATTGCTTGTGAGCGATCAAGTCGGACAGGATTGGCAGCGTTCGGATTATTAGTAATTAAGTTTGTTTTTGAGATACCTGGCTGGGTACCATTATAATCTTTTGGAGTTAATAGATTATTAACTTCTGGTGTATTTGTTTTTGCAGTAAATTTAGGCTCGCCTTTAACGTTCATGGCATATGGATATGTGCCAAAGTAATGATCGAATGAAACATTTTCCCCGAAAATGACAACAACATGTTTAATCGGTGTCTTAGTTTCTACCTTTGTTTCTTTAGCCTGTGCACTGACTTGGGCAGGAACCTTTCCATTAACTTGGGCATTGGTCGTTATTGGAGATACAGCAAAAATCGTACCTAAAGCAGTAACACTGAGGACATTAATCACTTTTGCAAGCTTTTTTACATTCATACCTACACCTCCGAGTGATATCTTACCTTTATTACTTTACAGGGCTAATGTAAATACAGCATGAATTATACGTTAATTATTGTTAAGATTCGTAGTACTTTTTTAGTAAGTTTGGGGTAGCCAAGATAATAGGTATTTGCACCGTAATACCTATGTAAATATGGAAAAATACTAAGTAAAAAGCCCTAATTATAAAATAAGAAATAAAATGAGGATGTCCCAGAAAAAAGTGTCAGCCCCCTCAACCCACAATATATAGCTGATCTTAACTTATTAATCTGCTATATTGCGTTTTGAACGAGCGGGACCCTTTTGGGACATCCTCATTTCTTTTATCCTTGGAAAAAGGTAGGTGTCAAACTGTCGGATGCTATTTTAAATATTCATGACTAACCAAAACGTTATTTAGGACGTCCGTAGGGATGACGAATTCAACAATACCCATGGCACCTGGAGCTACATCATATTTGTCAAAAACAATGACCAATTTGTGATCTTTGTTAATGTAGAAATTTTGATCGGGCTTTATTTTTTCAAAAGTGTCTAGTGGATTATCATCTTTTTTATTGGGATTCTTTACCCAATAAGTTAGGGAAGGGTCTTTATCCATTTGTGCAATCATTTGCTTTTTAATTTCATTGCTAATCAAATCTACATACGCATCACTTTTAAATAGACTTGGTAAAGTGATGAGCAGTTTATTTTTCTTATCAATCGTGTCATAATGGAACGTTGTTGAAGACGATCCGACTGTATTAACAGTATAACGTCCGATGGATAAGAGTTGGTCATTATCTGTTTTTACTTCATACCCACTATTTACCCCTAAATGTCCGCCGCCACTTTCTTTTAAATCTTTCATATCAGTTTGGAATTGTTGATAGAGTTCTTTACTTTCATTTAGGTACTTTTGATTTAACGTTGCTTGTAATTCTTTATTATCAAGGTTTTTAATGGCAGGTACTTTAATATCTGCACGGTACGTTCCTTCATCCACCTTAAATTCTCTAAATGTTAATACTTTCACTACATTTTTTAGGCCAGGAACATCTGCCATAGTCTGTGCAAATGCCGGACTTGCATTTAATCCTCCAATAAAAATGGCAGCTGCAGCAGCTAGTCCGACAGCCACTTTTGGCATGATGCGCTTCTTAGGCTTTTGCTTCAGTGCCTTTCTTACAACAAAGTCTAACTGACTTGGGATCGGAATCTCATTATACTCTTTCTTTAATGCTTCCATTTTATTATTCATTTTAATAACCTCCTAAATAGGAATTATCACTCATTTCTAAACGCATCAATTTAAGCCCTTTATATAAACGTGTCTTAATCGTGTTTTCTTTTTCATTTAAAATTTCAGCTATTTCACGAATTTTTAGGTCTTCAAAAAATTTAAGAATGATCACAGTTCGATATTTTGGAGGCAAATCATTGAGTAACCTGGTTAAATCAACATTTTCATATGTATCATTCCTTTTGGGGATAAAAAATTCTAAAGTATCATCATCCACTATCATTTCCTTTTTCTTTTTGCGTAATAAATCTAACGATGTGGTAACTACGATACGATAAAACCAACTTTTTAAAGCTTGAGGATTTTCTAAGGTATGAATCCCTTTAAGAGCTTTATGGATTGATTCTTGAATAATATCTAAAGCATCATTTTCATTTTTAACGTAACTATAGGCTAATCGATAAAATTTCTCTTTGTTTTCCAACACTAATTCTGTAAGTAATTCTTTTTGATCTTTCTCTTTCTTGTTCATCGCTATGCACCTCCTTTAGGATTCTATAGAAGAGACGCCAACCTATAAAGAAAAAGTTTTTGGTATTTGCGATTTTTGGGCTACTGAAGGGTAGCTTTTATGTAATAACGACTGGAGAAAAACGGATATGTGCCAATTTTGGTTTTTGTGTGCCATTTTCCAAATATATGTGCCGTTTTGACCGGGATATGTGCCATTTTTCGATTATATGTGCCGTTTTTAACTTTTAGGAGCCATTTGATTCCGAGCACCCATTTTCACCATTAAAAAGAGCTCCGCTTGTAAATATCGGAGCCCTTTTACTAGAAAATCACCTGCAAAAAAACGGATATGTGCCATTTTTGGTTTTTATGTGCCGTTTTCCAAATATATGTGCCGTTTTGACCGGGATATGTGCCATTTTTCGATTATATGTGCCGTTTTTAACTTTTAGGAGCCATTTGAACCCGAACTTTTTCACTATTAAAAAGAGCTCCGCTTGTAAATATCGGAGCCCTTTTACTAGAAAATCACCTAAAAAAAACGGATATGTGCCGTTTTTGAATTTTATGTGCCATTTTAAAAATATATGTGCCGTTTTGGCCAGGAAATGTGCCGTTTTTCGATTTTATGTGCCGTTTGCGGCTGAGCCACCATTTTCACCATTAAAAAGAGCCCCACTTGTAAATATCGGAGCCCTTTTACTAGAAAATCACCTGAAAAAAACGGATATGTGCCGATTTTGAATTTTATGTGCCATTTTAAAAATATATGTGCCGTTTTGACCGGGATATGTGCCGTTTTTCGAATATATGTGCCATTTTAGATTTTTATGTGCCGTTTCATCGCGAGCCCTCATTCTCAGCAAAGTTTTAGAATAACACCTTCAAAAATTTGCAGAATCACCCAATGTTTTTTCTATTCCTCCATAAAAATGCATTCCTTCATTCATGAAGAAGAATTAAAGTAGAAGGGAAATTCAACGAGAAAAGTCTATTTTTTTCAATTGTTTGTTTAAATCTCATTCATTCTCAAAAATAAAAATTTAAAAGATGATAGGCATAGTAGATTGCCTTTGCAACTTAATAACTCCTTTCATATATTATAGCAAGTCCAATATAGAAAGGAGGTATTTTGCAGTGGAATTAAATTATGAAAGTGCCAAGCATTTAAAAGGTAAAATGATACGCTTTCGAAATAAAGATGGAGAATGGGTCGTAGGAAAAGTCGTAAATATAAAAAAAGATGGTCTAGAAATTGCGGAAATAGGGTCTTCCGACTCAAATGATGGTTATGGATTTGGTGGCCCGTTTTTTGGAAGACCATTCTTCTTTCCTTTTGATGGTTTCTTTTTTGATCCCTTTTTCTTTTTCATTTAAATAAAGTATGAGCAAGTACGGTTACTAATTATAGCCTAACCAGAATAGTAAGAGTATTGGGTGAAGACAAGCTGATTTGTAATTTTTTTATTTAATTTACTTTAAATCAGCACTTGTCCATTCCGTTTTATCTTTATTGAATATGCTATTACTAACCACCAGCCATATATAGTTACCTCCATTGAGGCGTTTGCAGATCATGCAGACGCTTCTTTGTATTCTTATGTAAATCGCTGATTTGTCCTATCTCTATGATATTTGTCCAATCAAATCTTGTCTAAAAAAAATATATATAGTGTTAGAAGGTTCTCCCTTCGTATAATCCAAAAGGGGGTGAAAAATATGGGTTGGTTTGGCGGATATGGCGGATTCGGATACGGATACGGCGGCGGATACGGCGGCGGTTCAATGTTTGTTTTAATCGTTGTATTGTTCATTCTTCTTATCATCGTAGGAGCTTCTATGATGACTTACTAAATTACACGGAACATAGAGCAGGTTGGGTTCCACAGTACGGAAAAAGGACAGATTGGTTAGTTTAATCTGTCCTTTTGTTATGCAGTTTTAGCTAGCTGTTGCACATATATGGACTTGCCTTCTATAAGCTACCGTTTTTTCGATTATCCATTGTTTTCAGTTGCTTAGAACCTTTATAGGCTATCGTTTATTCGATTTCCCTCTATTTTTGGTAGTTTATCGTAAGGGACGACTATATTAAGTAACCCTTTTAAGGGGATACGATTTAAAGCCAATTTGGATTAGGAATTAATGTTTTTCTATACCATCTTAATTATTTGGTTTGCTAAGTAGCTTGGACTATATGGCGTACCTTCCTGTATCCACCACGTCACGATACCAAGCGTCGAAGAAGCAATTATTTCATTTGAAACCTGAAACGAACGGCCCTTCACCTTTCTTTCTTCCCTCCAAAGTGACACGATTTCTAGAAGCATACTGAATACTCTTTTGCGAAAATCCTTATTCTCCAGCATCACATTGAAGAGACCTGCATGTTGATAGATATGCTCTAGAAAAGAGATAAGTGAAGCTTTTCCTAAAGACAGATTATCCTGAGATAGAGGGTTGATTGTTTGATACATCTCATCAAGGACTTCATTGATCATTTGCTCCATTAAGTCCTCAATATCACGATAATGCAAATAGAAAGTTGCACGATTTAATTCTGCACGATCTGCTATACTTTGAACAGTCAATTTGCTTCTATCGTAGTTCTCTTCGAGCAATGAAATAAGTGCTTCTTTAAACATTCTCTTTGTGCGTTTTATTCGAGGATCCACCTTTATCTGATTATTTGTAGACATTTTATCAATCCTTTGACTATAATTCATCACTTTTACGACAAATATCCCTTACATTGTCAATTAGTCAACACTTAGGCTGAAAGTGTAAATGGTTTTTTTATTATTTGCATGTTAGTATCTTTTTTATTGACAACATATCAATTAATCGACAAAGTGTCAATTAGATAAGAAAGTGAAAGGAACGTGAAAATTGATGATGAATCAGCCTAATGCACAAGCCAAAAAAGGCATACTACTATTCGTCTTACTCTTAGGCTCATTTCTATCCATTCTGAATCAGACAATATTAAATGTTGCTTTACCCGATTTGATGAAGGAATTTGAGGTTTCTGCTTCAACCATTCAATGGTTATCAACTGGATTTATGTTGGTCAATGGTATTTTGGTCCCGGTGACTGCCTTTTTAATGAAACGATTTACCACTCGGCAACTTTTCATATGCTCTATGTTTTTGTTGTTAGTGGGTACATTCATTAACGCCATTGCCCCAAGTTTTGCTTTGTTATTAACAGGGCGCCTGATCCAAGCGGCAGGAGCAGGTATCATAATGCCTTTATTAATGATGGTTGTACTTGTGGTGTTTCCTGAGGAAAATCGTGGAACTGCCATGGGTATGATTGGACTTGCCATGATATTCGCACCAGCCATTGGCCCTACCTTGGCAGGATTTGTTATCGAATATTTTTCATGGCGCTGGTTATTTATCGGTATGTTCCCACTTGTAGTCATTGTGATCGCTTTAGCATTTAAATATTTAGTAAATGTATCAGATACATCCAAACCAAAACTCGATATGATTGGTATTATTCTTTCAACTGTAGGGTTTGGCGGTTTACTATATGGATTTAGCACTGCTGGTGACAAGGGCTGGGGAAGTGCTGAGGTACTAACCTTTTTAGTTGGCGGTGTTATTTTCCTTATTCTCTTCATCTGGCGTCAGCTTGCTTCAAATGATCCATTACTAAATCTGCGTGTCTTTATGAACAAGATGTTCACGATGGCAACACTCATTAATAGCTTGGTTACGATGGTAATGTATGCAGATATGATTTTACTTCCTATTTATCTACAATCAAGTAGAGGATACACAGTCCTTGAAACGGGCTTACTGTTACTGCCAGGCGCATTATTAAATGCTGTGATGTCACCTATATCTGGACGCTTATTCGATAAATTTGGTGCAAAACCACTAGCTCTTGTAGGTCTAATCTTTAATATTGCTGCCATATGGGGAGTTACACATTTGAGTGAAACGACCAGTTACAGCTATTTGATGATTAGGACCATCATCTTACGCATTGGTATGTCTCTCCTAACGATGCCTATCACTACTGCTGGACTAAATTCTCTTTCGAAACAACTAAATGCTCACGGTTCAGCCGTGACGAATACAGTTCGGCAGGTTGCAGGTGCGATTGGAACTTCACTGGTAGTAACGATTATGACAACCAGTACAAAGAACCATGCTGAAACTCTGATTCATTCCGGTAATATCCTGTCCAAAACTCAGCTTATTAAGGAATCTACTATACTTGGCATAAATGATGCTTACTTTTTTACAGCAATTTTAGGTATCTTAGCATTCTTAGTAACGATCTTTATGCCCAAAAAAAATGCTGCAACGAAAACAATAGCAGAAAAGCAGCACGATACCATACCAGCTGAAGGACGTTGAAAACAAAACAGTTAAGGGCGGTATTATTTTTGGTATTGCTCCAGCGAGAAAGGCATCCAAGTTTTAATCCAATTGATGCATTGAGGAGTATTTAGTGTTGGGATTGGATTTGGAGAAAAAATGAAACGGCTTTTAACGCCTATGGTAGTTTATAGATGTTCTAAGCGACCGAAAATAAAGAGAAGAGGGAAAAACGGTAGGTTATAGATGTTTAGTAATATTTTTCAAAGAAAAATGGCTTGGACTCTCCAAGCCATTTTCTCTTCTAAAAGCCTTTTTTATAAATCCTTCTATACCAATTAGCTGCAGCCTCTACCTCTTCCATTGTTAATTGATGACCTCTATTTTCCCAATGGAGTTCTACACCCGCATTAGCTTTTTCTAATAAGGATTGTAGTTCGGCTGATTCCATTGGTGAGCAAATTGGATCGTTTGTTCCGGCAGCAATAAATACTGACTTCCCAGATAAATCAGGAAGAATCATTCCTTTTCTAGGGACCATTGGATGATGAAGAATTGCCCCCTTTAAAGCATTTTGATAGTGAAATAATAAACTCGCCGCAATATTAGCTCCATTTGAGTAACCAATAGCAATCATATTATTTCGGTCAAAACTATACTTTTCAGCTGCCTCATCAAGAAACTGATTTAATTCTTTTGTTCTAAAAATAAGGTCTTCTTCATCAAAGACTCCTTCAGCTAATCTTCGAAAAAATCGAGGCATTCCATTTTCTAATACATTCCCACGGACGCTTAATACATTAGCCTCATCATCAATTCTTCCCGCAAGAGGTAACAGGTCTAATTCATTTCCACCAGTACCATGAAGCAATAGAAAAGTTGGTTTTGTCGAATCTGTCCCTTTATTAAATATGTGTTTCATCATTTATCTTCCTCCAAAACACGAACCTCCACCGGCGGTAAGGTTTCTTCTAATTCTTCTCGCTTTGACTCTAACCATGATGGCAGCATAAGTTTATTTCCAAGGGTTGTGACTGGTTCATCCACTGCAAATCCTGGTGGATCTGTCGCTATTTCGAAGAGGATTCCTCCTTCTTCATGAAAATAAAGGGCTTTGAAGTAATTTCGATCAAGAATCTCGGTTGGATAATATACTTTATTTTGAAGAAGTGCTCTCCATCTTTGATGATCCTCTTCATCCTTTGCTCTCCAAGCTATATGATGAACCGTTCCTGCTCCCATTAGCCCTCGGACGGAAGGATTTAGCATAATATCAATAATATTTCCAAGTTGTCCTTCTGCCTTAAATCTCAGAAATTCCTCCTCTTGTCCAAGGCATTCCAGTCCCAAAACGTTTTCAAGCATCTCAGTAGTTTTATGTGGCCGAGCTGAAAAAAGGACAGCACCACCAAATCCTTTAATGGCATTTTCTTCATGAATTCCACCGAAGTTCCATCTATTTATTTGCCCTTCATTTCGTTCTACCAATTCAAGTTGGAGTCCGTCTGGGTCATTAAATTTCAGATATCTTTCACCAAAGCGAACGGATGAACTAAATTCTATTCCGAATTTTTCCAAGCGATTT
The DNA here is from genome assembly GCF_001048695.1 of Neobacillus massiliamazoniensis. GTDB lineage: Bacteria > Bacillota > Bacilli > Bacillales > Cytobacillaceae > Neobacillus > Neobacillus massiliamazoniensis. Next base: position 1,178,015 of record NZ_CVRB01000001.1, read on the forward strand.
TCCCAGAATTTACTCGATCCTATTGGAACAATGTAGTTGGTGACTCCGACCTGCCCTGTTCCAATTCGCCCTTTTAACTGTTTACTCCATGGGAAAAAAGTAATAACTGTTCCAGGTTGACCCGTTTCATTCCCAAAATAAAGATGGTAACCTTCTGGACGGTCGAAATTTACCGTTTTTTTAACAAGTCTTAGCCCAAGTACACCTGCATAGAAGTCAATATTTCTTTGTGCATCGTTAACCATCGCTGAGATATGGTGAATACCTGCTGTTTTTTGCATTATTATCTCTCCATTTCATCAATGGGATTTTAGAAGGGAACGATCACCAGCCAATCCTTTTCGTGAATTAGTCTAATTCTCTTACTTTAATTGGAAGTAACCGACGTTCAATCTGTTCTCTATTTTTCTCGTACTGCGCAGGCAACATTAATTTCTCTCCCATGGTTTCTTGTGATTCATCATGAGCGAATCCTGGAGGATCCGTTGCAATTTCGAATAGGATTTCTCCGTGTTCTCTAAAGTAAATAGCGTTAAAATAGTTTCGATCTTGTACTGGTGTTACACCATATCCATTTGCTTGAACAAACTCTTTCCAATCCAATTGATCTTGGTCATCACTAGCCCGCCACGCAATATGGTGGACTGTTCCAACACCCATCTGTCCTCGCCCAATAGGAGTTAATTTAAGGTCAATAACATTTCCAATCTCAGCTAAGGAACGAAAACGGATGAAATCTCCTTCTGTCCCGACCCGTTCAAGCCCCAAAACATTTTCTAGCAATTCCGCTGTTTTATTAGGTTGAGTAGATAAAAGGGTTGCTCCGCCAAAGCCTTTGATCGCAACATCGGGTGTTACTTCTCCAAAGTTCCATTGATTGGCTTCTCCTTCTGCTCTTTCAACCATTTCTAAATGAAGTCCATGTGGATCATCAAATTCTAGATATTGCTCTCCAAAGCGTTCTATTTTAGTAAAAGGAACATTGAACTTTTCAAGTCTTTTTTCCCAAAATTCCAAAGCACCTTTAGGTACCACGTATGAAGTAACTCCTACTTGACCACCTCCAATGATTCCTTGATGAGCTCCTGGCCATGGAAAGAATGTAATAATTGTTCCTGGTTTTCCACCTTTATTTCCAAAATAAAGGTGATAAGTACCTGGATCATCAAAATTTACGGTTTGTTTGACTAAACGCAAACCTAAAACCCCTGCGTAGAAATCGACATTCTCTTGGGGATGCCCGACAATAGCTGTAATATGGTGAATACCCATTGTTTTCTTGTTCATCTTTTCCACTCCTTTTTTCTGTATAATCTTGATTACAACAAGTATTTACTCTCTTATCCTGTTCCATCCTATGAATGTTAAATCTCCAATATTATTTCGAGTTCAACAATCTCTATTTCGAGATATTTTAGAATAAAATAGCATCTAGAGCATATTGACCAGGACCTATTAAAGCAATACCAATAGCAACCGCAAGCAATGTTAAGTTATATTCATATCCATTTGCTGTTGCCCATAAACCGTTTGGACCATGCACTTTAACAATAGCCATTACCATAGTCCCTGCAATCATAATTCCGGCAATGGGGGTTAAGAGTCCTAAAGCAAACAACACTCCTCCAATAAATTCTGCTAATCCTGCGAAAAGAGCCATGGTTACCCCAGGTTTCATGCCAATGGATTCAAACCATCCTCCCGTTCCTTTTAATCCATGACCACCAAACCAACCAAACAATTTTTGAGCACCGTGACCTATAAACAAAACTCCAATAACTAATCGAATAATTAATAAACCGATATTTAACATTATAAAATCCTCCTAAGTGATTATTTATCTCGAAATCAAGATATTTTAGAATAAAAATGCATCAAGAGCATATTGACCAGGACCTGTTAAAGCAATACCAATCGCAATCGCAAGCACTGTTAAGTTATATTCATATCCATTTGCTGTTGCCCATAAACCGTTTGGACCATGCACTCTAACAATAGCCATTACCATAGTTCCTGCAATCATAATTCCGGCAATGGGGGTTAAGAGTCCTAAAGCAAACAATATGCCTCCAATAAATTCTGCTAATCCTGCGAAAAGAGCCATGGTTACCCCTGGTTTCATGCCAATGGATTCAAACCATCCTCCTGTTCCTTTTAAACCATAACCACCGAACCAACCAAACAATTTTTGAGCACCGTGACCAATAAACAAAACTCCAATAACTAATCGAATAATTAATAGACCGATATTTAACATGATAAAATCCTCCTAAATGATTATTTATCTCGAAATTGAGATATTATGTCAAAAAAATTAAATTTCTACTCTTTTTCTTACTTTATTCAAAAGATTGACCAAACTATCTGCTTCATCATTATTTAAAGAACCAAGCATGTAATCAACTAATTCCTGATGCTCCGGCATGATTTTCTCCATCAAATCATTACCATCAATTGTTAAGGTTACATGTATTACTCTACGGTCATCAGGACAGGCATTTCGATTTAACAAGCCTCTTTGTTCTAATTTATCGATTACATAAGTCATTGAACCACTTGATATTAGTATGCTGTTACCGATTTGTTGAATGGTTTGTTTTCCTTTAAAGTAAAGGACTTCTAAAACAGAAAAGTCCGTTATACTAAGGTTATTTTTGCTCAATTCCAACCTCAAACGATCCTGAATCGCTTTAGATGTTTGCATTAAAACTAGATAGGGTAAATTAGAGCATTTTCTCCTCATAAATTTCACCTCCTATAAATATTTTGAATTAAGATATCTTGAATATGAGATAATCATAATACGTAAAAACTCTTGTGTCAATAACTTTTTTTATTTTTATTTTACGGAAAATTAGTTGGTGAACATAAATGAACATACACAAGTCAAATACCATAAAATAAATAGTCAATTGACTATTTATTTTGTGGAGGAAAAAAAGTGATTAGGTATCATAATAACCGGCAAAAGCCGCCTCATCCCATTCTATTGGAGGCAAAACAAATTGCTCCAAATCAAATATTAATTACTTATGATCAGCGGACTGATTTAGCGTCTGCAACAAATATCTCCAATTACTGGATTAGAGGTAATATAGAGCATCCCATTTCCACTGGTATTTCAACTGAGGGAATGGACTATGAACTTGCGGGATCAAACTCCATACGTCCTGATGCAGGAATAATTATACCTATCGATTATTCGAATATGAGATTCGTCATGACATTTAGGGCTAATGCTATATCGGGTCTCATGCATATTGTGCTCCCTTGTTTTGTTAATTTAGAAGGAATGACTGGTTTTGATGATGCAAATTGGGGGCCTTTCAGTAGAAATATGTTTATCGGCATGTAAAACCAAATATGAACGGTCAATGTTACGTTAAATGTAAATTTTTCAACATCAATGTTTAACATAGCAATTTTTTTAAACCAGAGGGTAGCGTGTTGTTCTTTGTATAAGCTGCTCTAGGCTATTGCATGAAATACCATACATCTCAATTTCTCTAGTAACAAGTCACTAAAATGTGTTTTCTTCTTTGATTTATAACATCAACAATGAAATTTAGCATAGTTTTTTGGGAATACAGGAGTATTTCATTAAATTTTGGCTGCTTATAGGGGCTTAAAGTAATAAAAATATAGGCTATCAGCGAATTTTACACTTCTATCAGCGAATCAGTTTTTCATGGTAACTTTCAGCGATTTACATTCAAAAGGAGGGTTTAAATTTGGAAGGAAAATAAATATAAGCTTAGAATGGAATAAAGATGACGCAATATAGGTTAGGAAAAAAGTTTATTGAATATATTTCAGGGAAAAGCCAAGTGGCAATCTCTTTTTTAGTAAAGATTCCATAAACACTAATGCTTCTGTCTCCAATGAGTACACAGACCCCAATTGAAAAAGGAACTAGGATTACCCCAATTCCCTTTCAATGAAATCTCATCCGATTTTATCTAGACATACATGATCCTATTCAAGACAAAAGCTCTGTAATGCCTGTCGTTTTTCCTTTGTTAAACCGAACTCATGAGCAAAGTACGTATCAAGGTTTCCATACGTATTCGTAATAGATTGGAAAGCGCCCTCTAAAAACTCCTCTTTTACTCCAAGCAGCTGTTCCATAACTTGAAGACCTCTGTCATCAAAATGCGCTGAAATTTGCTTCAATACTTTTTCGTTAAACTCTTTCATCGTTTCATTAGTCAATAAATAATCTTTCATAACTGTTTCTTTCGGAACCCCAAGCGCTGATAAAATTAGAGCAGCACCAACACCCGTACGATCCTTTCCAGCAACACAATGATGTAATAAGCCCAAATTATTGGGGTCTTGGATAATTTGCATCAATCGTTTGTAAGCTGGATTTTTTAGTGGAAGTTTGGAATACAACTCCGACATAAAATCTAAGTTAAGATTTTTGAAGAAATTACTTCTAGTCAGTTCTTCGATAGTGCCGAATGGATTATTTTGCTCTGATGCCATGATACGTTCGTATGTCACATTTGAAAGAATAGGGTCGGGCTTCGTTTGTGCTTCCAAATCATCGCGATAATCAAAAATGTATTTAATGTTTAATGTTTTGAAGAAATTCAAATCTGCATCTGTTAAACCTGTTAGTTCAGCTGAACGGAAAAAAAGTCCAAACTTTACTGTACGGCCATCAGATGTTTTATAGCCGCCCATATCACGAAAGTTATTAGCTCCAATAAAAGGGACTACTCGGTTTGCAGGATAGGTCTCAAAACGATTTGCTGTTGTAATTTCCATTAAATAAACACCTCTTCTAATTGTAATTATGAACACTTGCTTATAGGAGAGTTGGAAAATAACATCCTCTTTTTAACACAAGTTGTATACAAGTAGAATACTACTAGATTGTAAAGAAAGCATTAACGTTTTTTTAAATTCTTGTAACTTTCGAATGTTAGATACGTTGAACTGATATTCTTTGGGGGCATTTTATCGTTAAAAAATAGGTATTTTGTATACGAAGGGATGCACGGGAATATGCTATACATTCCTACAGCTAATCTAGAACAGAATATGTAAAAGAGAGGGAGAAAAAAGTGTTCTGAATTATAGAGAGAAAAAAAAAGGGACTAAAGATTTAGTATCTGAAGTCCCTGAGTAATGTGAGGTAAAGTCATAGATAGACAAGTAAAATTCAAAATTTACATTCTTCCTTCCGTTACCACACGATTACGAGTGTTGCGAAGAGCCTCTTTTACTATTTGCTTTGCACCTTCAAAATCGCTGGATGCCAAGGCTTGATAAAGAGATTCATTAATGCGGTTATAGGAATAGTGTGGCTGGTGAGGAGTGCGCTTCCAGTTTATGGTGGCAATCATGATAATTTTATCTTGATACGAATCCATATTTTGCAGCATAACTTGATTATTTAAAACAGAAATAATACAGCGTGAAAACATATGGGAATATCTGACGTGTTCAGGATAATTATCTTGACGGCTGGCTTCAATTTGCTTATTGAGACACTTTTCTAATTCAGGGATATCTATAGGACAACCGCGTTCAATAATTGAATCTAACGCTTGTATTTGAAAAGAGATCATCACTTCTATCATATCCAAAATTTCTTTAACCGAAATTTCTTTCACCAAAATGCCCCGATTCTTTAATGAAACCACAAAACCTTCCGATTCCAAATGAGAAATAGCTGTTCGAATCGGTGTTCGACTCATATTTAGTTCATTTGCAAGTTCGTTTTCCGATAATAATGTTCCAGGCATGAAATCGCCGAGAATGATCTTTTGGCGTATTTCTGTATACGCAATATCTATCAAAGATTTAGATGACATTTAACTTTTTATTCCTTTCATTTGTCACTTACAAAATAATCTTAAAGTAGGCGAGGAACAACTGCAAGTAGATAATCGTAAGGTTCATGATTTATAAACGAAAAATTTACATGGAATTTAAAATTAATTAATATATGATTTACAATCAGCTAGTATTCTACTTGTATACAACTAAAAAGAAAGGTGCATCCAGACTAAAAGATATACAAACTAATAAGCGCAGAAACGTATTGTCCATAAACATAAATACACAAGAAATCAGGAGGAGACATATAATGAAGGTTTCGTCAAAAACAGCTCTATCATACGGGCTGGGGAGTCTTGGGTCGAATTTTATTTGGGTGTTCATTCTTAGTTATTTAATGCTATTTTATACCGATTACTTTGGGATTTCGGCAGCTGCTGTAGGAACATTATTTCTTGTTGCTCGAGTTTGGGATGCTTTTATGGATCCTATCATGGGTGTCATTGTGGATAATACAAAATCCAAATGGGGAAAGTTTAGACCGTATCTTCTGGTTGCCCCGGTTATTATGGCCGGTCTTACGGTTCTTTGCTTTTTACAGCCTCATATCAGTCCCGCTGCTAAGATTATTTACGCATATGTAACGTATATCATGTGGGGAATGAGCTACTCTGTAGTGGATGTTCCATATTGGTCCATGACAGCCGCTATCACAGACGATCCAAAGGAACGGATAAAAGTGGTTATGGTACCTCGTGTAATGGCAATTATCGGTGGATTAGTTGTAAGTGTTTTTACCTTACCGCTTGTTAAAGCGTTAAACAGTTGGTTCCTTGTCAGCTTGATCTATGCGGTATTATGTGTCGTCTTTTTCTGGATTACATTTTTCAACGTAAAAGAACAAGTAAACGTAACACGAAATGAAAAGTTTACGTTCAGAGATGCTTTTCGCGTCATCAAATTGAATCAGCCGCTTCTGCTGTTGTTGTTGACAATGTTAATTGAAGATATCGTAACAAAATTCCGAGGTGGTTTCGGTATCTACTATTTCAAATATTATTTACATGCAGAAAATCTTTTCCCTTTCTTTTCTTTGGTGAGCGTAGCGCCAGTATTAATAGGAGCCATGTTTGTACCGATGATTTCGAAGCGCTTAGGGAAAAAGAAAACGACTATCATCGGACTTGTTGGTTACGGCGTGTCGTATATTGCTTTATTCTTTGTAGGCAAAAGTATGATTCCGTTCTTTACACTAACTATTGTAGGTGCTGTGTTTTTTGGTATAGCGACGATTACGATGAGTTCTATGATTGCCGATTGTGTGGAATACAGCGAATGGAAAACTGGAAAACGAGCAGAGGGAACGGTATTTTCTACTAACACATTCCGTTCTAAATTAGCAGGTGCGATTGGGGGAGGAATAGGAGCTTATATGCTTTCTGGTATTGGTTATATCCCTAATCATACTCAATCAGGTACAACATTGGTGTGGATGCAGCTATTATTTACGATTATTCCAGGGATCTTGTTACTATTCTCTGTTGTGCCGCTCATTAAATATCAGTTAACAGAAGGGAATTATGAGAAGATTTTATCTGAGATAAAAATGAAACGAGAAAGCAATATAGCTAAGGCTCAGTGAAAACACAATTTTTTCATCAGATTAAAATATAAAAAAGTGACCCGAGGAGGAAAAACAGGATGAATTTAAAGGGAAATCCATTTTATTTAACAGATGAAGATATTGATTGGGTGAACAAAACCTTATCCTCTATGACTACTGAAGAAAAAGTCGGACAACTTTTCTGCCTGCACGGCATGTTAAAGGATAAAGAGCTTTTAAAAGAGACATTAGATACCTATAAGCCCGGGGGATTTATGTTTAGACCGGATAAGGGGGAGACGATTCAGGATGTTCATCGTTTCTTGCAAGAGCAATCCGCTATTCCTCTACTTCTTGCGGCAAACCTAGAAGCCGGAGGAAATGGCATTGCATTGGACGGGACAGCAGTTGCTAATCCCATGCAGACAGCAGCAACAGGAAACACGGAAATAGCATACAAGTTAGGGGAAATTGCAGCTAAAGAGGGCAGTACTGTAGGCTGTAACTGGTCTTTTGCACCTGTAGTAGATATTGATATAAACTTTCGAAATCCTATTACCAATATTCGTACCTTTGGATCAGATGTATCCACCGTTATAAAAATGAGCAAAGCGTATGTACAAGCCTTGCAAGAAAACGGACTAGCGGCATCCATCAAACATTTTCCGGGAGACGGTGTCGATGAAAGAGATCACCATCTAGTGACTTCTGTTAACTCTCTCTCTGTAGAGGAGTGGGATCGTACCTATGGTATTATTTATAAGGAATTAATTGAGGCAGGTACAAAAACGATTATGCCTGGACATATTATGCTCCCTCATTATTCCAAAAAGCTTCGTCCTGATATAAAGGACGAAGAAATAATGCCGGCTACTCTATCTAAAGAATTGTTACAGGATTTACTAAGAGAACAACTGCAATTTAATGGTGTTATTGTCTCTGACTCTACCATGATGGCTGGGTTCGCAATGGCAAAGAATAGAGAAGAGGCAGTTCCTTTAACAATCGAAGCGGGCTGCGATGTGTTCCTTTTTAACCGAGATATCCAAGAGGACTTTAATTTTATGATGAAGGGTCTTGAAAATGGACTGCTGACGATGGAAAGAGTAGAGGAAGCAGCTACGAGAGTGTTGGCCTTAAAAGCATCTCTTGGTCTCCATAAAAAAGAAGCCGTTGCGATAGTTCTGAGAGATGAGGAGCTTAAGGTACTTGGCTGTCAAGAACATAAGAAGTGGGCATCCATTGCAGCAGATGAATCCATTACCTTAGTAAAAGATACAAAACAATTACTACCTATATCCTCTAATCAATATCGGCGAGTTTTGTTAATTCCTGTAGAGGGCATAAACTCTCAGTTAAAAGCAGAGGGCTTCTACTCAAAATCCTACACTGAAAGCTTTGCAGATCAGCTGCGAACAAATGGGTTTGAGGTGGTTATCTTTGACCCAAATCAAAATTTTGGAGCGTCATTTACAGCGCCTACGTACACAATAAAAGAACAATTTGACCTTGTTATTTATTTGGCGAACCTTTCTTCCGCTATGCTAAAGCCTACTTTGCGGGTGCAGTGGTCGCCAATGCTTGCGGGTGACTTACCATGGTTCATTCAGGAAGTGCCTACTATTTTCATTTCTCTAGGCAACCCATATCATTTATTCGATATTCCGAGAGTCCCTGTCATGATTAACTGCTATCACGCAAACGAAAACATTATTGATTATCTTTATAAGAAGTTAACTGGGGAATCCGAATTTAAAGGGAAGAGCCCGGTAGACCCGTTTTGTGGATGTTGGGATACTCGGCTTTAACGAATGATGTGTTATTGTAGCCTAACCAGAATAGCACAGGAGTATTGAGTGAAGAAAGGCTGATTTGTAAATTCTCTAATTAATTTACTTTTAATCAGCACTTGTCCATTCCATTTTTTCTTTATTGAATATGTTATTACTATCCACCGAACATATATAGCTACCTCCTTAGAGGCGTTTGCAGATTATGCAGACGCTTCTTTGTATTCTTACGTAAAATCGCTGATTTATCCTATCGCTATGATGATTGTCCAATCAAAACCTTTCTTAAAAAAATATATATAATTAGAAGGTTTCCCCTTCGAATAATCAAAAAAGGGGGTGAGAAATATGGGTTGGTATGGCGGATACGGCGGATTTGGATACGGCGGATATGGATACGGCGGATACGGCGGCGGTTCAGCATTTGTTTTAATCGTTGTATTGTTCATTCTTCTTATCATTGTAGGAACTTCATTCATTTAATGTGCACTTAACATAGGGCATGTTGGGTTCCACAATACGACAAAAGGACAGATTGGTTAGTCAAATCTGTCCTTTTGTTTTTTAAATTCCTTATTTAAACTGATCCGTTAGTAGTTTAGAAAAAGAGTTGCTTCTGCATTCTTTGTTCAAATATGGCACCCGTTTGTACAATAACTAGGCATTATTTTGATTGAAGGAGATGTTCCATGGATTGGCGAATTAGAGAGAGTACAACGATCAGATCTTTTTTACAAAAAGGAGATTTTAGAAGATCAAGGAGTGATTTTGGTTGTATAACGTTGAGATAAGAAGACCACGAATTGAGGATTGTGAAGAGCTACATCAATTTTTTACTACAGTCATTAAGGATACGTATGCCAGAGAAGGTTTATCGGAGCTGATTGATGATATAGAAAATGAAATTGAAATGAAGAAAAAATATTTGATATCTGATTTTGAGAGCAATGGGAAGAATCGATATTTTTTGGTCACTATAGATAAAAACAGTAATAAAATTATCGGTACAATTGAATATGGTCCTGCTAGTGAGTTGATTGCTATTTGTACAGATGGAGCATTGAAAGAATGGTATGAGGTAGGAACTGTATTTGTTCTTCCGGATTATCAAAGAGTTGGAATCGGTACTTTACTATTAAATGAAATGTTTCTCACCTTAAAGAATAAGGGAATCAAAGAATTTTGTTTAGATAGCGGGTATACCAATGCACAAAAGGTATGGAAAAAGAAATTTGGAGAGCCTGATTATTTGCTGAAGGATTATTGGGGTGAAGGGTTTGATCATATGATTTGGCGGAGAAGCATTAATGATGAAATATGATCATTACATACCTTTTATTTTTCCAAAAAATAACGTTTTATCGGTACATTCCTAATGTGTTGAATTATTGACACATTGATTTCGATGTTTCTGTGCTATTCTTAATTTACTCTATTAAACTTTTAAAATTCTTGGAGGGTTAAGAATGAGCTGCGGATGTACATCAAGGTTAAAAGATGGGAAAGACGTCGTTGACCATGTAAAAAGTAAAGGCAGAGAAAACAATGCACCAAAAGTGGCACACGAGATTAACTGTGAGTGTGGAGAAACCTTTACATTAGAAACGATTGTTATGAACTGTCCAAAATGTGGAATGACTTATGCAGTAACACCTTGTGGGTCTGATGATAAAAACAATATCAAGCTTGCTGGCATAAAATACGCAAAATAACTTAATTGTTTTTACAAATAAATGATTTTTAAGAAGATTAGGTTGTTGCTGCAACCTTTTTTTAATTCAGTTAAACAAATTGGAATTTATAAAACTTATTTTATCGCTTTTAAATGCTGAATGTGTATTCCTATATGTCCTATACCAATTATGATAGCAGATGCAATCAGCCAAATAACTTTACCATAAATACCTAATAGCATAAAAGCCATGACAGGCAGACTTGCGAGAGGTACGGGAATCCCACAAAAACTACGATAAAAATTCTCTTCTGTATTCTCATTACTATAATATCTAATCCAACAAATCTCATAAAGAATCATCAGTAAAAATGATGCTATTAGCCACAAACTCCATACTGAAAACGGAGCAATGTTAAAATCACTAAAAATCAAAATACTACACGAACAGCACACTTGCCCAATACGTTCAAACAATAATAATATTTTGTTTTCTTGGGAATAGTCATAATCTATTGGCAGATTCTTACTCCAAATGATATTTGGAATGAATAGCATCAATAAATATATTAGACCTACATATGAAAATCCTAAATGGCCTAACATATAATCCCTCCTAAAAAATACTATTATTCTATCTGCTACAAATTATTATTTTTCCGCGGATTATATAAATAATCTTTACTTAGGAGTTAATTACAATTGTTACTTAATTTTACTTTATAGAAATTAGATTTCTTTGTATATAATATTTATCACTACCTTCTATAATAGTTCCATTTAAGTCGTTGTAAATTTAGCATAGATGACAAAAAACAGGGTTAACTCGCAAGTTATGACAATGTTTGGAACCATTACGATCATATCCAATATAAAAAAGGCGGCTAAGATCCCTAAAAATAATCCATAATGATGAATTTTCAAACGATGTTGTTCATATCTGTATTGATGAAAAACAATGGAAGTTGCCGTGAGATAGAGCAATACAGAACTAAAGACAAAATATACGATAAAGGAATAATGAACCTCATGCAAAAACATCAGTTTGATGGAGGCGGCAATCATGCTCAAAGACATTAGAATAAACAGATGTCCGTAAAGGATCGTTTGTCCGGCACTCTGAATGGACTTGTTCACCTTCTTTTCAACATGATCGAAATATTGCCACCAGATCGAAATAATCAGGATAAAGGAAATAAGCGAAAATGCGATCGTATGCCAATCTCCTTTTTGCGGCTGTAATATAAACAGAGTGCTGACGACCGATTCTCCAAAAAGGATTAATGTCAATGAAGCAAAACGTTCTAATAAATGTGCTGTATTGGTCGGGGCTTTCACTAAATACTTACGCCCGAAAATCGGCACAATAATATCGACAATAATGCCAGCATATAACACTGCGTAGCGGATCCATGAATCGAAAAAGATCGAAAGAGAGGAGATGATGATTCCGATCCAAAAACGCGTCCCTAAAAACTGAGCTACCTCTTTTCTATTTTTATCTTCTAATTTCTGAACAACCAGATATTGAATCGCTGTTATTGCTCTTATTCCAATATAGCCAATCAGAAATGGGCGATAATATTGGTCAAAATGAACCGATAAGCTTGAAGTCATGATCAGAACAAATAACATTTGCAAGATCATATAAATCCGTTGATGCAAAAAATCCTGTCCAAACCGATTCACAAACATCGTTTGACCAGTCCAAGACCACCAAATCGGGATAAACATGAGTACAAACTTAATATAATATTCCGGATGGATAACCCCTTTTTCAACATGAAGCAATACTTGAGTAGTCGTTGCAACCGCTGCTGCAAAAAGCAAGTCATAAAAGAGTTCTAACCAGGTGACTTTTTTTTCTTCCATTTACACCACTCCCCCATCCCTAAATAGATTATAGTAACAAGATCCTGCAGCTTCAATTGAAAAAGACGGTATTTATTTTTATTGAAAAAAGAGGATATAGGGGATTTTAAAGAGAATTATCTAGAAGTTTCCATTAATGTCGAAAAAAAAGAGATCACTTACAAATATGTTTGAGAATTATTTTCAATTAACAAAGAGATGGGAGCTGGAATGATCATGAATAGGAAAACCTTTGCGCTAAAGAGTGGTACCATGGTGTATCGAGATGAAGGAGACGGTAAGCCGATTGTTTTGCTCCACGGATTTTGTGGAAGTCATCAGTATTGGGATCACGTCATTCCTGAATTGTCAAAAGACTATCGGGTGATCGCGCCAGATCTCCCTGGTCATGGAAATTCAACTGTTACAAATGAACAACAGTCCATTGAGGCAATGGCCGACACGATTAAAGTGCTGTTGGATCGATTGGCATTAGAGGATGTAGCTATGTTTGGACATTCCTTAGGCGGCTACATCACACTAGCATTTGCTGAAAAATATAGCAGCCTCTTGAATCGTTTCTCACTTGTTCACTCGACTGCCTTTCCTGATTCAGAAGAAGCAAAAAAGGGGAGAGCAGCTGCAATCGAAAAAGTGACACTTGAGGGAATTCCCTCTCTCATCGATGGGTTGGTGCCTAAACTTTTTTCTCCAGATAATCTGAAGAAACATGCAGATGACGTGGAAGCAACCAAGGAAATTGGTTACGCCACCTCGCCTGAAGGTGCCATTGGTGCTCTAAAAGCAATGAAGAGTCGGCCTGACCGAAATCACGTTCTTGAGAACACCTCATTGCCGGTTCTATTAATCGCCGGTGACAAGGACCAGGTCATCCCCTATGAAAAAACCTTTTCCGTGGCGAAGGGAAACATTCAGCATTCTTTACTAAAAAACACGGGCCATATGAGTATGTATGAAGCACCTGAACAACTTATTTCTGAGATGAAGGTTTTTTTAAAGTGATGTTTTTATAGGGGGGATTAATTATGAGTAATGGATATAAACGTTATAACGGGGAACACATCGATGTCTTCTTCGACTCTGAAAAATGCGCTCATGCAGCAAAATGTGTAAAAGGGTTACCAGGGGTATTTGATATAAAAAAGAAGCCATGGATTAACGTAGATGGAGCAGCAGCTGAGGAAATTTCAAAAGTTATAGATCAATGTCCAAGTGGCGCCTTGCAATATATTAGAAAAGATAGCGAGCAATAGGGGGGAATAATAACATGATCGATATTAAAAAAGATACTAACTCTTTTTACGTAGGAGAAGTAAATCAGAAGGATGCACAAATCCATTTTGTCTCAACTGGAGAAGAATTAATTATAGTGGATCATACCATTGTTTCAGACAGCCTTCGCGGTCAACATGTCGGAGAAGCATTAGTTAAGAAAATCGTTGAGTTTGCTCGGGAAGAAGGGAAAAAGGTCGTCCCTTTATGTCCATTTGCGAAGAGTCAGTTTGACCGTCATGAAGAATATGATGACGTTTTAGCAAAATAAAGATTGCATAATTCCATCAAAATAGTCGCTTTGATTTTTCTAACAAAAATGATTGTGAGGTGATAATCATGTTATCTTGGTTAGTAGGAATCACAGGCGCTGGCATATCTTTTATCTTATTCTCTATATTATTTGGGGGATTAAACAAAAGTATGTTACGATTGTTCATTCCCATTCAAAAATTTACAAATAAACTTCAAAGGAAAAGGTTATATAGTAATTTGACTGTAATCATTTAATTATGATCAGTGCTAGTATTAACTATTATTATAAATTAGGCAATCTTATGTATGGTAGCTTAATAGGATTCTTTTTTGCATTAAAAGTTATAATTTTTGATGAATTAGCAACGGTTAAAAATTAAAATATACGTAGATCTATACCCCCATCTTTATTCCAAACCCAAATGGGTCCTATTTTATTCTAAAATTATCTAGACTGTACTTAATAAAGAAGGAAGAGCGATAATAATGTTTAATAAGTTAAAGAACTTCATCTTTCATGAAAATGGTACAATCCGATTTCAATTGGATGATTGGTATTATTGGTATAAAGACCCCCAAGTCTTTCATGATGCAGTGGTAGAACACTTATTAAAAGAAGGGAAAACTGTTCAAACACTTCAAGTTACAAAACGTGTGACAAGCAATATTATTTCAACTTTAATTATTGATGGAAAGAAGTATCAACTTTCAGTTCAAAATGCTTCCAATAGAGTCATCGTGCAGACAGCCGTATTAAAAAAATTAGATGAAAAATAGTCGGCAATAGCGAGAAATTGTTAGGCTGTGCACATTTAACAGGAAAATACATATTTTTATCGTTTGGGAATCATCTGTTTCTTAAGTTAATGGAAGTGCGGTTGGTTCCCTTTATAGACTCTATACTTACCAGACAGGTCGTAACCTCGATGACAATTTATCTTCATTTGCTTCATTAACTAATTTTGTTAAATCTTCTTTGAGCATTTGCATTCGTTCAGCACCTATGTTTTCAATCCAACGTTGCTCAATCTCGGTTAGTATCTTCTCTTTTGCTTTCACTACAGACCAACCTCGTTCGGTCAAAACAATAATTTTCCCTCTCTTATCAGTGGGATGAGGTTGGCGCGTAACATAATCACATTTCTCAAGATAATCTACCATTTTACTTACTGCTTGCTTTGTAATTCCTAAATGTTCAGCTAGTTCTATACCTGTTGCTCCGTTAGGAATCATATATTTAAACATAAAACCATGTGCAGGTCTAATATCTCCATAACTCAAATCACTCAATCTGTCATGTAGTTCATTAATCGTAGCACTAAATGATAATGACAAAAGTGATGAAAGATCCAATTGATTCATACATGAAGCCTCCTTAAATAAAGTCAATTAAGTTGACTTTATTCTGATTTCATTGTACTATACGTAATGTAGTCAATCAAGTTGACTATGTTGCTTATAATACAATATGAGATTCGCTGATAAAAATTAATAAACTATGGAGGGTTCAATATGGTTAACATTGTAAAAATTAGAGCAAGCATATTTATCCCAATGTCTTGGACTGAACCTAGGAAGGATATTCAAACCGGAAAAGTAATCCAATTCGAAGGTGACTCACGTGAATTTACACCATATGCTGTAAACACTATGCGTTCCAGAGTTGAACAAGAAGTAGTTGTAGATTTTTATAAAAAAGAAGTTTTCTCATATGCGAACACTGGTATATCAACAGAAAGAGTAACAAATCCAGATGGCTCTGTTAATAAAAGAACAGGAAAAGCTAGTACAGAAGGTATTTTGTGCACGAATATTGTATGGAAATCTGATGACGTTACATTTCAAATGAGTGCTAGCGCTAGTAATCCATTAAATATATATGCGCCTACCGTTGACTATCTATTAACTGTACACGTCAAAAAAGATGGAATGATCGATATTAAAGGATCACATGATGGATTCCCTTGTTATGAATTTTATAAGCAAATAGATTTTGGCCCGATTGAACAAATTTATACTCATGATTTCAGAGTAACAGGTGATACGCCTGAAGCACTAGCTGGAGAAATGGAGTATAGTTTTAAAAAGATATTGTAAAGTCAAGGTATTGCCACATCGGCATCAATACAAGTTTTATATGTGTTAACAAAAGGAGATAGATCAATATGAACATGTTAGTAGTCAAAGCAAATAATCGCCCAGCTTCAGATGCTGTATCAAGTAAAATGTATGAAACTTTCATGGAGAACTTAGAAGGTTCAAACGTAACAACCTACGATGTATTTGCAGAAGATATGCCTTACTTTGGTCAAGATTTATTCAATGCTTTCGGTAAAGTAAAATCAGGCGAAGTAATGACAGATGTAGAACAACGTATTTTAGCGGCCAAACAAAAAGCAATGGATGCATTAACTGCAGCAGACGTAGTTGTATTTGCATTTCCGTTATGGAACTTAACCATTCCAGCTAAATTACAAACATTTATTGACTATGTATTCCAATCTGGTTTCACATTCAAATACAACGAAAAAGGACAATTAGTGGGCTTAATGCCTGGCAAAAAAGCTATTATTCTAAGTGCCCGCGGAGGGATTTACTCAACACCAGAAACGGCACCAATGGAAATGGCTGCAACCTATGTTAAAAACATTGTTGGTGGAGTATTTGGTATGGAAATAGTCGCTGAAGTTATTATCGAAGGCCATAATGCAATGCCAGCTCAAGCCGAGACTATAATTGCTGAAGGTCTAGCAAAAGTTGCAGAAGTAGCAAAAAGCTTCTCAGCAGTAACAATTTAAGGGACAGGCTGTTTATAGAAAATTATTATATACTCTATAAAAATACTTACGAAAATAATCTTCACTTATAAATAAGATATCAAAGCTAATTTTTATGAAACTAAAATTGCTTTCCTAATAGATCTGGCTGCCAAACACGGCAGCCTTTGTTATTGGGGGATTGAAGAAAAGAAGCTAAATTTCCATTTGAATTTATTTTCGAGGTGAACAATTGTCCTTCTTCTAAAAGAAAGGCTGTGTTAAAGGTCATTGTTGATTTTTGAAACTATGTTGATTGGAGCGGAAGGCGCGAGACTCCTGCGGGGGTAAGGGGCAGGGGAGACCCCACAGGCGCTTAAGCGCCGAGGAGGCTCCCCGGAACGCCCGCGGAAAGCGAAGCGCCTGGAGCGCAAATCAACAGACAAGTTTAACAAAGCCAAAAGAAAAAGAACGGTAAATAACCGCCCTTTAAGTAGTTTATTTATAATTTTGTTTCACCATCAATGACAGTTAGGAATCGATTATTCCAAATAGCCTCATGATGATTAATAATATCACTTGCATTTAAAATTACACCATCTAATGTACTATGAGTCTCTTTGAAAAGTAGATTTTTTTGATACCCTAAACTATAGGCTGCTCTAATAGTTGTGTCGAGACAAAACTCTGTCTGTGCTCCAGCAAAAATAAGTTGTTCTATTTCATTAGTTTTTAAGTAATCTAAGAGCTCAGTTTGATAGAACGAATCCCATTTTGTTTTTTGGATAATTTTATCGGTAGAGGCTACTAATAAATTTTTATGTAGTTTCCAGTCATTTTTCCCTTCAAAAAGTTCGTTTTGTTCGTTTTGATCTGTATGTTGAATGAAGATAACTTGTATATTTTTTTCATGAGCCTGCTTAATTAGCTTATTAATATTCATAACTAATTGTTCATTATTGTGTAAATAGTATTGTGGATGATTAAAGAAAATTTCTTGCATATCAACAATGATTAGAGCCTGCTTCATCAAATAACACTTCCTGTTCGTTTCTTTTTAAATATATCAAGTAGCAATTAAATTTAGCAATAAAAGAAAATGTCCTTGTTCAAATAGATTGGCGGAAGAAATGCACAACAAAATACGAAATTCAAAGCTTGTGACATTCGTCAGTGGACATCTCTTCTTAATTTATAAGGTCTGAACAATTCGTTGATTCGGTAACTAAATTTCTCGGAGGTTTGGAACTTAAATAATGTAATTTGTTAGCTGCCATTTCGGGTAGCTTTTTTTATTTGGGCAGTTCAATAATTGTAAAATACTATGGTCAGAAAGGATTTTTCTATATTTTGGTAGAAGATATAATGTAGAAGAAAAGGAAGGGGATAGAAAATGAATTTATATTTTGGAGATATCATTTTTCAGCTGTTTGTATTCCTTATACCAATTATTTTTATTATTTTAGGCATTGTTTTTTTTCGTTCTTCAAAGAAGAGGACAGAACAATTAAAACGAATTGAAGAAAAATTAGATAGAGTATCAGAACAAAACTATAAAAAATTAGAATAGACTGACTTACATTATTTACAAAGGAAAGTGATAAACTCCTATAATAATTGATATGTCAGCCGAGAGTTAAAGCTATGTTAACCTATATTAAAATTGTTAAAAGTATTTGTGGTGAAAAAAATGAATGAATTTAAAAGTGGAGTTTGGTCTGCAATTCTTTGTTTTATATTGGGAACAATTTTTATAACAAGAGCTATAAATGAACCTGGATTTTATACAATTGTAGCGATTCCATATTTTGCTGCACTTATATTATTTATTAAGTATATTATAGGATACAAAATTATTTGGGATGAAGAAGGATTAAAGTATTACCCTTCAGGAAAAATAATATATTGGAGCGAAGTTGAAAGGATTCAATTGAAGGAGAATTCGAAATACGGCTTTCGTATAACAAAAATATATATAAGAAAAGAATATAAATCTAAGGTGAAAAAACGTTTTGGTTTTTATGATTGGTATTTCAATAATTCGACAGAAATATCATGGTTGGTGTATAAAAAGTGTGAAACTAACCACGAGAAACTAACTGAATATTGGAATTCAATAAGTCGTGAATAAAGAAAAATGTATTTGAAAAATCGAAAGCATAATAACCTCTAATATGAACTGGTGCTTTCCTAAAAGATCTGGCTGCCAAATACGGTAGCCTTTTGTTATGGAGGAAGATAAAGAAGGAAAAGTGTAATTTAATATTGAATTACTCAAAGTTGAAAAAATTTGTTTCCTTGTTGGAATTAAATCTCTTATATGCTGCATACGATAATACTTTTGGGATGAAGAGGGATTAAAGTATTCTCTTTCAGGAAAGGTGATATATTGGAGTGAAGTTGAAAAGATTTAATTGAAAGAAAATTCTAAATATGGATATAATAGAATATGTACAGTTGCAAAGTAGGGTGGGCAGCGGCCATTTCCTCAAAGAGAGGGGGTGACGCGCTGGAATGATAACTTTTTACGAGGCAATGACTCTGATGATAACATTTTCGAGTCTAATCGTATCGGTGATCACTGTCGTTATTTCTCTAATAAAAAAGAAATAACCCTCCCTGCTCTCGACCAGTAGTTGAAGGATTATTTCTTTCCAGGGTCGCTGCACTTCATGCAGTGTAGCTGTATATTGAGGGATGCCAGTTCCAGCTGGTGTCCCTTTTTTAATCTGTGCTGTATATCTTCATTATATGCATACCCAATTATATTGTAAAGTAAACATATGGCTATTTGTGATTACTGTACCTAACCGCAATATGAGTAAGCAGTTTTAAAAGAATTGATACACGAAATGAAATGAACCAAATAAAGAATAGTGGAAATACTGGTATTTTATGGAGTGAGCTATTTTTTTAACACCTATTATATTACGTGAATGTAATAAATAGAACTGAGCTCGGTAATGCATACTGCTGGGCTTTTCGATTTGAAAAAGGGCTTTAGAAAAGCTATGTTTTTGATTTTCCTATTTTACTGGAAATATTATCGTAATATAACTGCCACCGAAGTAAAAGATTTAACATCTCCCTGTTCTTTGATTCAGAAAAATTCATGTTACCATTATCAGGTGAAAGAATATGGGAGGTATAAAATGCTTAACAAAATTAAAACAATGATTGTTGCAATTGCTGCTCTATCAGGAACGGTAAGTGCTAATGCACAAGCGGCAACGTTTAATGAACATAATGGAGCACCTTCACTCATACAAAATACACAAACTGAAAATATTGGAAAATGGAATGATCATTCCATCATCGACCTAATTCAGCCTGCCACTGTAAAAAAGAATGATACATTTTGGAAATTTGATGTAAGTAATCTTATAAATTTTTCGCAAATCAAGGAATGGAACAAATTAATTATCGATTTCATCCATCCAGGAATCAACTTTGATGGCTTGAATAATAATAAAGCTGTTGCTGTGGACCAAGTAAATCTAACTACTCCAGCAGTGGCGGTACCAAGCTTAACACTTGCAAATGCTGGAGCTGCGCTGTCAGCAGCAGCACCAAGCCCGGCACCTGTAAATAGTGAAGCAGCGGCACCGGCAGCAGCACCAAGCCCGGCACCTGCAAGTAGTGAAGTAGCGGCACCGGCAGCAGCACCAAGCCCAGCACCAGCAAGTAGTGAAGCAACACCACCGGCAGCAGCACCAAGCCCGGCGCCAGCAAGTAGTGAAGCAGCGGCACCGGCAGCAGCACCAAGCCCAGCACCAGAAGCCGCTCAAGCACCAAAGGAAAATTCGCCTGCGGTCGCATCAACAAATAATAATACAAGTGGAAAAGAAATTACTGTGAAAGCTACAGCCTATACCGCTTCATGTAAGGGTTGTTCTGGTATTACAAAAACTGGAATAAACATTAAAGATAATCCAAATGAAAAGGTCATCGCTGTGGATCCATCTGTTATACCACTTGGCAGTAAAGTTTATGTAGAAGGCGTTGGAGAAGCCACCGCTGCAGATACTGGCGGAGCGATTAAAGGCAACAGAATCGATGTATTTATTCCGTCAGAACAAGACGCGATGAATTTCGGCGTCAAACAATTAAAGGTGAAAATATTAAACTGAAGCAAGAGGTAGTCTCTTGCTTCTTTTTCTATATTTGGTGTCAGGCACCCACTGAGCTAAATCAAAAGAAAAAACTCCTATTGTAGAAGTTGTTGAACTTAAACAACAAATCTTCTACAAAGGAGTTTTTACATTAATTTTTTGCATTTTTGATGATTTCGATCATCATTTCTGCATTCGGGTAGTTAACTTTTTGATAAGCATGGATGACTTTTTCTAAATCAAAGCTTACTCTTTCAATCGATGTACGATAGTTACCATTTTCGATTTCAATAAGTCCATAAGAAGCCTTTGTAAGTCCATCAAATGGAAGTCCTACGCTGCCGATGTTCATGATGACTTTTCCGTTTATATACCTAATATATGGCTTGTGAATATGTGCATATACATAAATATTTGCATCTGCAGGCTTCATTAGCCTTGATTCTATTTTTTCGTCTTCTGCATTTGGGAGTACGACATCAAACAAACTATCTGGTGTAGCGTGGAAGCTTACTATTTCAATTCCATCGACATTAACTTGCAACTGGGTGGGTAAACTTTCGAGATAATCGATATCTGTAGGTTCTAGTTGGTCGACCGTCCATTGGCGCTCCCTATTCATTAATTCTAAGGCTTTCTGTGGTACTTCCCCTTCTAGAACGCCGCGCACCACCCATTCATCTGCATTTCCTTTGATGACTTTCGTATTGAGGGACCTAACCAGATCAATAGAACGCTTCGGCTCAGGACCTCGATAACAAATGTCACCCAAGACAAAGACTTGATCGATTTCTTTTTTCTTAATGTCAGTCAAAACAGCATCGAGAGCAACCGCATTACCATGAATATCAGAAATAAATGCAATTTTCATGTTCTATCTCCTCTCATATGTCTTATTTTAAATAGTACCACTAAAAGAGTTGCCATTCTAATTTTGGTAAATGCATGTTTTAGGTATTAGCATTTATTTTTAAACTTTAAAAGGCGAAAAAACAAGGAACTTGTTTTTCGCAAATGAAGTTGAGTTTCGCAAATGGAACTAGTATTTTCGCAAATGGAACCGTAGTTTTCGCAAATGAATCTAGTATTTTCGCAAATGAAACCATAGTTTTCACAAATGAAACAGCATTTTTCGCAAATGAAATAGATTTTCGCAAATGAAACTAGAATTTTCGCAAATGAAACTGTATTTTCCGCAAATTTGCAATTACGCAAGCAAAAAAATAACCCCCATCTTCAAAGACGAGGGTAATCGAACGTCATACAATTTTCTTCCGTAAATACCCAGAAATCAGGTCGATGGTGGTTACCATTACGATAATTCCTAAAAGGATAACCCCGACACGATTCCAGTCTCTAGAGGTTAAGGCGAAAATAAGCGGTGTTCCGATGCCGCCTGCGCCGATAACTCCTAGGATGGAGGCTGAACGTACATTGATTTCAAAACGGTAGAGAGTATAAGAAAGAAATCCAGGTATCACCTGAGGGATGACAGCGAACCAAAGGATTTGGAGGCGGTTGGCCCCGGTTGCCACTAAAGCTTCAGTTGGACCTAAATCCATATTTTCAATTTCCTCAGAAAACAGCTTTCCGAGCATCCCGATGGAATGGAGTCCTAAGGCTAATACTCCGGCGAACGAGCCTGGGCCAACGGCTTTGATAAACATGAGAGCCATGACTAGCTCTGGAAACGTGCGAATGAAGCTAAGGACAAATTTTCCTGTACCTGAAATGGTACGACCTTTGCTCATGTTGGCAGCTGCCCAAAAGGAAAACGGAAGGCATATTAAGGCAGATATAAATGTGCCTAGAACTGCAATGGCCAAAGTATCGAGTAGGCCGTGAAGTAAATCTTCTCCACCTGGTTGTGAGACATAACCCCAATCTGGGTGGAAAATTCCTTTAAAAATAGATGCGGATATTTGTCCTGCCGTTTGTTTGATTTCAGGAACGCCCATGCCGGCAAAGGCCCAAATATAGATCAGGGCTAAGACCACATACACCATCCAGAGGCCCAATCGATTTTTCTTAGGCTTCGGAATCATTCTCGTTGTTTCGTTCATAATAACTTCTCCCGTAATTTTGTACTGATATAGTCGATGAATAACACGACGACTAATGTATAGATAATGATCGAGCTTGTTTTATCGTATTCAAGAAAGCCGAGCGTTCTATTGTAAAATAATCCGATTCCTCCGGCCCCAACAAGTCCTAGTACGGCAGCGGCCCGTACATTAATTTCAAACGTGTATAAAACATAGGAGATAAAATTGGCTAGCACTTGCGGAATGACTCCAAAAACGATGAGCTGGAATTGATTGGCTCCAACGGAAACCATCGCTTCGAGCGGCCCGGGATCGACGGATTCAATCGACTCATAGGTTAATTTTGCGATTAAGCCTAAAGAGAAAACGGTTAAGGCGAGAATACCAGGTAAAGCTCCAATTCCGAAAATCGCGACAAAAATAGAGGCTAGAAGTAAATCAGGAACTGTCCGAATTAAATTTAGAATGAAACGGACCGGATAAAAAATCCATGAATGTTGAACAAGGTTGCTCGCTGAAAAAAGAGCAAAGGGAATGGATAGAATCGCGCCAAAAGTGGTTCCGATCACGGCCATCCGAATGGTTTCTAGCATGGCATCCGTTATTTTCTGAAAATAACCCCAGTTTGGTGGAACCATTTGTTTTAACAGATCCATCATATTGGGAAAACCGCTCAGGAGCTCGGGTAATGAAGACCCGGTTTTCACAGCGCTTCCCCATAGAAGCAAGAGGACAAGTAAGGCTGTCATATAACTTTTTATTTTACTAGGAGGTTGTGGTAATACCCTTTTCTGTTCTAGATTCATCCTACTGCCTCTCCTAGTAACTCGTCTTTTTGAATGGGGCGACCGTAAATTTCAGAGAACTTTTCAATCGTTGCCTCTTCGACAGGTCCATCAAAAACAATCTCTCCGGCATGCATTCCAATAATTCTTGTTGCGTATTCTCTTGCTAAATCAATGTGATGAAGGTTCACGACGGTGGTAATTCCTAATTCCGTGTTGATTCGTTTTAAGTCGTCCATTACTTGTTTCGTTGTTAAAGGATCGAGAGAGGCTACAGGTTCATCGGCTAAAATAATTTTTGCCTCTTGCGCTAAGGCACGAGCAATGGAAACACGCTGCTGCTGACCACCGGATAACTGATCTGCTCGCGTATAGGCTTTGTCTAATATGTTTACACGCTCTAACGCATCAAAGGCAAGGTTTTCATCCTCTTTTGGGAATAATCCTAAAACCGTTTTTAAGGTGGAATGATAGCCTACTCGTCCTGATAAAACATTACGAAGAACAGTAGATCGCTTCACTAAGTTGAAGTTTTGAAAAATCATCCCGATATCACGGCGAATTTTTCTTAAATCAGACCCTTTCGCATGGGTAATCGACTTGCCGTCAATCAAGATTTCGCCATCAGAAATTTCATTTAATCTATTTATAGAGCGTAATAACGTTGACTTACCTGCGCCAGATAATCCTACTATTACTACAAACTCACCTTTTTCAATTTTTAAGTTGATATTCTTTAAACCTTGAACACCGTTTGGATAGGTTTTAGAAACATTTTTACATTCAATCACTTTTAACCCAACTTTCTTCGTTTGATTGAAAAAACCCAGCCAGTAAGTGAATACCTACTGGCTAAAGTTTGGTAGAAGAATTTTTTAATTCGTTTTTACTTTTTTGGAATAATCACGTACGATATCAAATACTTTGTCGTCAGATGGTGTGTAGCCTTCATGAGAGTAGATGTCTTTAATGATTTGGTGTCCTTCTGTATCTTTGCCGATCTCAATAAATGCATCTTGAATCTTTTTCTGCCACTCTTTATCCATGTCAGGACGAACAGAAATGGTATCATTAGGGATTTTTTGAGTGAATTTAATAACCTTTGTATCATCAAATACTTTTGGATAATCTTTTTTTACGATATTACGAGCATCTTGGAACACAACGGCTGCATCCACATCGCCATTTAAAAGAGAAATGATGGCTTGGTCATGGCCTTTAACGGTAACACCTTGTACGTCTTTTGTTGGATCAATATCAAAATCTAGTAAAGTTGCTGCAGGCCATACATATCCAGCTGAAGAAGATACGTCTTGGAATGCGATTTTTTTGCCTTTTAAATCTTTAATACTATTAATGTTCGAGTCTTTTTTCACGACGAACTCGGATTTATAGAAGTCTACCAACTCGTCCGTAGGTTGACCGGTTTGATTATTCACACCAAAACGTTGTGCTTGCAGCAACACATTGGCTGCTTTTTTATCATGTGCCATGACATAAGCCGTTGGTGGTAAGAAGCCAACGTCCACTTTTTTCGATGCCATTGCTTCAATAATCGTATTATAGTCAGTGGATACACTTACTTTGACAGGAATGCCAAGTTTGTCGCTTAAAAGTTTTTCTAATGGCTTTGCTTTTGCTTCTAAAGTACCGGCATTTTGCGAAGGAACAAATTGAACAGTTAACTCTTTAGGAACATATGAATCCTTTTTCTCCTCCGAAGCTTTAGAAGTACCACATGCACTTAAAAGTCCTGCAGAAAGTGCGAGTGACATTCCGATTGCAGCTAATTTCTTCATTTTGAACATCTCTGTGAATCCCCCATTTAAAGAATTTTTGTTGTTACAATTGAAATACTAACATAGAAAATCATGCACTTTTTGTAAAGAAACGGTAAAGTTTGTAAAATATTCTCCATTTGTGTTTTTTACACAATATAATGATATTAAGTAAGCTGTGTTAATATTCTTGAAACAATGTTGATTGGAGCGCAAATCAACAGGTAAATTTAACACAGCCATTAAGTAAGCTGAAAGGAAGTGGACATATGCCAGCTGTAGAAGCACGATGTGAAGTAGTGATCTTAGAAACAAGCGATCTTCATGGAAATGTCTTTCCCATTAACTATGGGAATCATGAAGAAACGAACGCAGGTCTTGCAAAGATTGCTACGATCATTCAGCAAGAGAGACAAAAGGCGGAGAACACCTTACTGATTGATAATGGCGATGTTCTTCAAGGCACACCGTTAACCTATCATTATGCGAAATTTCTTTCTGATAAAAAAAATCCCTTGATCGGGGCTCTCAATTATTTACAATATGATGCTGCTATTATTGGAAACCATGAGTTTAACTATGGGATGGGTTTGATAAAAAAAGCGGTGAATGAATCTGATTTCCCGTGGCTTTCGGCCAATATTCTAGATGAAAAAAGAACGGAATCTTTTTTTGGACCGCCCTACGTGATTAAGGAATTTGAAAATGGACTGCGAGTGGCTGTGTTAGGTGTAACCACCCATTACATTCCGAATTGGGAGAACCCAAGCCATATTGAGGGGTTACATTTTGCAGATGTATTTGAGACCACTCGAAAATGGGTCAAATTTTTACAGGGAAATGAGACGTACGATTTACTGGTGGTTTCCTATCATGGAGGCTTTGAACGGGATTTATCGTCAGGGGAGCCTACCGAGTCATTAACTGGTGAGAACCAAGGATATCGGCTGTGCCATGAAATAGAAGGAATTGATGTTTTGTTAACGGGTCATCAGCATAGACGGATTATGGAAAATGTGAACGGCATAACTGTCATTCAGCCTGGATCTAATGGACAAGCGATTGGGAAGATTACGATCCAATTTCAACTTGATGATGATAAATGGAGGATTGTGGGGAATGCTGCTGAGCTAGTAGAAGTAGACGATTCAACGGCTACTGATCGAAATGTTTTAGCGTTAGCAGAAGAGTTTGAAAGGCAAACACAGGAATGGCTCGATCAAACCATCGGGGAAATTGTCGGGGACATGACGGTCTACTCTGCCTTTGAAGTAAGGATAATGGACCATCCATTAATTGAATTCATCAATAGAGTTCAAATGGATGCTGCGGGTGTTGATATATCAAGTACGGCCCTGTTTCACAATGAGTCACCGGGATTTTCTAACCATGTCACCATGAGAGATATCGTCTCGAATTATATTTATCCTAATACCTTAAAGGTGATCCGTATTTCCGGGCAGGATCTAAAGGGTGCTTTGGAAAAATGCGCAACCTATTTCACATTAGATGATCATAATCAAATAAAAGTAAATCCTGCTTTTGCTGAACCGAAGCCCCAACACTACAATTATGATATGTGGGAAGGAATTGAATACGAATTAAATATCTCGAATCCAGTCGGTGCTCGAGTAGTAAAACTTAACTATCATGGTAAGCCGGTCAATTTTTCCAATCATTATGATGTAGTAATGAATAACTATCGAGCCGGTGGCGGTGGGGACTACGAAATGTTCAAAGACAAACCCGTCATAAAGGACATTCAAACAGACATGACCGAAATCCTCGCCGACTACTTTCTAAAAAGAAAAACCGTCATCGCAAGCTGTGATGGGAATTGGCGTGTGAGGGTCTGACTCTCATTCGGGTGAAACAGCGGGGGGCTGACCCCCGCTTATGTATAAATCATTCACTTGAAATAGATGCTAGTAATAGCATGGAACAATAAAAATATTCCAAGATCTGTAGCTTTAAAAACCAACAAGAGTCTCAAATCATTAGGTGTGATACTTAAAGTGAAAATAATCCTTCTCTTTTTCTGCTTATTCAGTTTAAGCATAGTACTAGACATAACCATGTACATGTTAACAGGGATGAAATTCAGTCTAAAAAATATCACGAATCATTTTGAGATGATGTCTTCACCAGAATTCATCATCTTGTTTGCTTTGCTATTCTTTTTATTGATGAATCCTATTGTTGCTCACTTTAGAAAAAGCAAAGCTAAATAAATTTTTCATCTTAAACAGTGGAATTTGGAGATGAATGCCGAGAACTAATTCGCTTTCGAATAAGAGCAACCACTAAAAGAAGGATAGGTATCACCAATGAAAAAAGGATAAAAATAGACTTCAGAGAAAAATCTCCAATTACAAGATGCTGTGAAAAATTGCTTGCAATCATTATCGACGAGAAAAGAATTACTATTCCAATAGGTATCACAAGGTCTTTATGGTTTTTCATGTTAAACAAGTCTGTTGCCCCGATAACCGCTGCGTAGAAAAAGACGGCTACTTTGAAGAAGTCCCCCATGATCAATGCGATCACTACGATAATATCTAGACGTTGCAGAAACTGAGCGATATTTACTTTGCTAATCGTAGTTAACAAAGGGAATGCCGTTCGACTGGCAATATCTGCACCTAAAACGGTAATCTCAACTAGAGAAATCAGACATAAAATCATTCCGCTAAGTACCATAGCTGATATCCCTATTTTTATTCCGAATTGAGGCTTGGCCAAATTGGCTAGAATCATCGTAAAGCAAATCGTTTCACCGAAAGGGAACATAAACATTCTCGGATAGGCAGCTGTTATGACCGGGTACCACCCCTTTGCAAGCATAGGATGTAGATTCTTTAAATCAATAAGACCGGAACATATAATAAGAAGACTTCCTATCAACCCTAACAAGATGATTATAATAATATAAATTTCCCCTGTTCTCGCAAGTACTTCCAAACCATTGTACAAAACATAACCGATGGCAATGATCATTAAAGCGTTAAGTGCAAACAATGGCGTTTGGTCATACATTGATGTTTGTAAAAATTCTCCTCCATCTCGCAAGTCTCTCGCAGCCCCATAAATAAAGAACAGAATATAAAAAAAGCTTATGAATGAACCTATATATTTCCCCAAAATCTGTTTTGTGTAGCTCGTTAAAAGAATACCTGGATATAAACGTGAAAGAAGTCCATAAAAGAGAAATAAACCAGATCCTCCAACTAAACCAAGAAGAATGGTAATCCAAGCGTCTTGTTTGACAGTCAAACCTAACGGAACAACAATCGCTGTACCTAATTCAAACAGAATGATCAAGGAAAACAGCTGCTTACCACTAATTCTTACATTCTCCACGACGAACTTCACCTCTTTTTATGCGATCCATTTTTTGTTTACTTATTTTTCATTTGCCTTTTGTTCCTGAATATAAAAAGAAACCTCAATAGCAACCCAAATGAAAATCAATATAATGGTGGTCACTACTTCTGATCCGGTTTTTACTGTAAAAGGAAATAAAAGATTTTGTAAGGATTGTTTCAAAGATACCCCAGTCAGCATATCTAACGAGACATTCAGAGTCATACTTAATAGACAAAGAAAGAGAAATACCATCCATATCTTCATGTCTATCGATACTCCTTTTCACTTATGATTTTTGAGGAGCGCTTTTGGAATGCTTGGTGTTCCATTGCTTTCGAAACCAGGAAATAGCAAGAAGCAATAAAGGAATTCCTGTTTGAAGGGGAAGATGAAGATAGATCGGCACCACCTTTAAGCCTTCAATTAAGTGGTCTGTAAAATTATGTGCGATCTGCATTGAAGAAAACAAGATGATCATCCCGGTAGGAAATATTAGTCTGCGATGCTTTTTTACCTTAAACAGGTCACTTGTTCCCATTACTGCAGCATAATAAAAGAGCGATATTTTAATGAATCCACCAATAATTAAGGTTAAGATCACCATCATGTCTAAGCGCTGTAATAAATTCATAATATTGACTTTGCCGATGGTTAGCAGCAAGGGAAAGGTTGCCCGACTAGAAATATTCACACCTAAAACTGCAATATTAGTGATGGTTGCTACCATTAAGACAATGGCGCTTCCAGTTATAGCGGCATATCCAAGTTTCACAGCTTGCTGCGGTTTATTTAAATAAGGAAGAATCATCGTAAAGATAATCATTTCCCCAAAAGGAAAAGTAAACGTAAGAGGGAACGCCGTATTCAATACAGGCTTCCATCCTTTTTCAAGAATTGGCAGCAAATTCTTCATATCTGCTATGCCGGAAATAAAAATCAAGATGATGCCCAAAAGCCCTAAGGTAAGCATCATTAAAAATAATATCCAACCTGTTCTAACGAAAGCCTCAATGCCTTTATGCAAGACATATGCGATTGTCACGATCATCAAACTATTAATGACAAACAAAGGGGTTTGATCATAAGCAGAGCTTATTAAAAGTTCACCAAAATCCCTTAATACACGGGAAGAGAGGTAAATAAAATACATTATATAAATCAAGCCTAAAAACCAACCTATATATTTGCCTAAGATTTTTTGCAAATAGCCTGTTAAAGGAAGAGTGGGATATTGGAGAAAAAGATACATGTAAATTCCTAAAATGATGACTCCTCCCACCCAACCGAATAGGATGGCCAACCAAGCATCTTTCTTTGCATCCATCCCTAATCCAATGACAAGAGCACTTCCTAATTCAAATAGAACCATTATCGCGAACAATTGCCCACTGGTGATCTTGACTTTTTCCATGGATTTTAGTCCCCTTGTTCATTCTTACTTTGACTGTTCCTCTAATATATATGGCTTAATTCCCATGCCTGGTCTGCGGATAAACGCCTCTACATCCACTTGTACTTGAATATCTGAAAATGTGTTGTCCCAATTTTGTTTCAATTTTTCCCATTCCTTCGGGTATTGCCGGTTTACCACTTCGCCAAAGCCAAAAATATCGCTTTTCTCTTTTTGTGCGATTTTAACAGCTGATAGCACTTCCTTCTTCGTTTCCTTCATCCATTCTTTTTCTAATTTTGCAATTTCTTTAGGGTTACTTAAGTCAGCTGGACACTTCACTTCAGCCACATTGCCTTCTTCACGAACTAAGATGTGGATGACTGGCTTTCCATCCTTAAACGTTGTTTTCACCTTCGTTTTTGATCCCGTGGCTTCAATGGCTATTCCGTCCTTTTTTTTCTGACAATTCAATTTAACAATCGTACTTTTAACTTTATTTTTTACCAGCATAAATCCGCGTGACTCCCCATTGTCCATCCAATCCTGCAATTTTCCTCCTTTGAAAATCGCTATTCCACTTATTTCAAGTATAGCTAGAGGTTTGGCCTGTTCCACATTTGCTTTTAACTCCCCTTGTTTTATGTCCCCTAACACCTTAACCCCGCTAATTGCTGGTTGACTACCATCACTGACTAATGCCCTAATGACATCATCTATTTCCGTTTTTATATTTTCCGCCCATACTTTTTCAGTGGACTCCAATTTATCCACAGTGCTATATCCTGAAATTCTTTCAAGGGGTGTAATCATACTAAGCACTGATTCCGCTGTAGTCCCTCTAGCGATGAGAATACTTGATGTCAATCGAGCCTCACGGGCTCTTTCAAATAAATCGAATAATTCACTAATTCCTTCCTTTGCGACCGTTTCTCCGATAATAACTAGTCTTATATGAGCAAAAAACAATTGCCTCGGCACCTTACGTGAAGTTTTACGGATTGCTTCAAAGAGAGTAGATCCCGTTCCAGTAGTAACAAACACCGCTGTTGCCTTTCCTCCTCCTCCTCCTGTTGTCCCTGCAGTGTTTTCACTCGGATTAATAATTTGAAAGGAAACACGATATTCATTCTTTTTAGGAGATTTATCAATCCCAATTGCTGAAACGATGGCCAAAGTGGATAGCTCCCTGCTGTTCCAACAGCCAGTCAGCAAGGGGATGCTAATGCTAAACAGCATGAGAACGATGATGAAACGACTCACTTTCACTCCTTATTCTCCTTCTCATCCTTAGTCTTGGTCCCACTTTGCTCGAAAGATGGATGTGGATTTCCGCTTTCCATTATTTTGTCATTCTGACTAATCAAGTGTTGCCGAGTAAAAAGCTGCTTTAAGGGGAAGCGAAGAATAGCATCTTTCTGGCCTTCGAGTATGAATGGAGAAAAGGGAGCCAAGTAAGGAAAGCCGAAAGAACGTAAACTGTTCAAATGGGCAATGATGATGATTATGCCTAAGGTAAGTCCGTAAAATCCAAACGTTGCAGCTAAGATCATTAAGATAAAACGAATAAGCCGTGCTGACGCTGCAAGATCATAAGCAGGAGTGGCAAAGCTGGCTATCCCAGTAATAGCGACAATAATGACCATCTGCGGGGAGACAATTCCTGCTTGAACTGCTGCCTGTCCCAATACAAGAGCACCTACAATCGATACCGCTTGTCCTACTGCCCGGGGCATACGAATTCCCGCTTCACGCAGCAGTTCAAAAGTAGCCTCCATTAGTAATGCTTCCACAAACGCGGGAAATGGAACCCCTTCCCTAGAGGATGCTAGGCTAATTAAAAGGGTAGTTGGAATCATCTCCTGATGAAACGTAATGGCTGCAATGTAAATAGAAGGAGCTACTAGTGAAATGAAAAAACTAACATATCGCAATATCCTTAAGAAGATGGCAAGATTGTATCGATAACTATAATCATCAGGGGATTGAAAAAATTGTACAAATAAAGTTGGTACAATCAGGACAAATGGGGATCCGTCAACAAGGATGGCAATCCTTCCTTCTAATAAATTCCCAGCTACACTATCCGGTCTTTCGGTACTGTAAATGGTAGGAAAAGGAGAGGATGTATGATCCTCAATGAAGTGCTCGATATTGCCCGAGTCCAGAATCCTATCCGTCTTAATCTCATTCAAACGTTTTTTGACTTCTTGTATGAGCTCCTCATTAATAATTCCCTTTATATACATAATCGCAATGTTTGTATGCGTTTCCTGGCCTATTCTCATCGTTTCCAACCAAAGATTGGAGCTTGCAATCCGCCGGCGAATAAGGGATATATTGGTTCCAATCGATTCATTGAAACAATCCTTTGGTCCGCGAATCGTAACCTGAGTGGTCGGTTCAGTAATCCCCCTCATTTCTCCACCTTTTGTCTCACCGCTAATTGCTTCCGTGCAGCCATCAATCAAAATAACCGTGTCACCAGATAAAATCGATAAGATCAACTCATTCCAGTCACGTATGATTTTTATTTTTTGAACAGTCAAGGCGTTATTCTTAATAAATTCAAAAACATTTTCTTTCGAAACGGTTACTTGCTCCTTTTTAATCATCAAGGAGCGATTTAAAAAAAATCCAGCTAAATTCTTGTCGACCAGCCCATCTGTATAGACTGCTGCGACTTGTACCGACGAATGAATCATATCAAAATCACGGATAATCACATCAGAACTGTTTCCAACTAATTGTTTGATTCGTTGCAAATTTTCACTTAACTTAGAAGAAATAGATGTGTCCTCATTACTGCTGAGGGGGATTTTAGTTTCTTTTTGTTTCTTACTCTCCTGTTTATTGATTAAACGCATCCGAATCCGTTTCATTTGAATTCCCTCATTCGCTCTTTTATACATAACAATTATTTGTAATAATGGTAGAAACTATTCATGAATTTGGGTGTCAGGCACCAAAGATCACATCCTAGAAACGGCGAAAACCACCCCGCTCCGTTACAAGCAAAATGAACTGCACCTCCAATTGTTAGTCGTGTCTAACAATTGTGGTGCAGTTCAAAAAGGGTGGTTCTCGGATAGTCTCTGGGGTTAGCCCCCACTCAGTTAGCATTAAAGGGATTGAACTCTATCAAATATTAATTAAGGTGGTCTACTATTCTGGTGTATTTTAATATAGAATAAACCGTTAAGACCCCTAAAGAATCAATGATGACGTCGTAGAGTCGTCCATCTCTTCCGAAAAAAAGCTGAAGAATCTCAGTTAGCACCGCAAACGAAATGGATAGGACTAACGACCATTTATGATTTCTCGTCCAATTAAAAATAAGCAAATCGAAGATGGCAAATCCAATGAAATGACCTATTTTAACAATGATGAAATGGGAATGAATCCTTGAAATATCTTCAAAATAAAAAAATGATAGAAAATCAGGAGAAGAATTCCATTTAAATCCAATAGATTGAAGACGCAGCAAATCACCCAAATTCTCTGTCCACGTATTCACTCCTAAAATGATCGCCCATACCAAAACAAGTATTCCTCTGCGTTTCATCAAGCCTCTTCTAAATTCTTGAATCGCTCTATTCAGCATGCTCATTCCAACTTTCCAACCAAATCAGTACCTATAAATATATTATATGTTACTGTAATATGACACAATGATGAATCACTCCCCTTAGATTAGGGGAGTTTCATCATGATGTAGAAAAAATAAAGTAGGTTTTACTTACTTTGCTTGCAAAACTTGCGGTTTCATTAACGGAACTTCGATTTATATTTGCGAAACTCGAGGTTTCATTTGCGAAAACGCCGGTTTCATTTGCGGAAACCACAGTTTCATTTGCGAACCGCGGTTCCATTTGCGAAAATCTCGGTTTCATTTGCGAAAACGCCGGTTTCTTTTGCGAACCGCGATTCCATTTGCGAAAATCGCGATTTCATTTGCGAAAACACCGGTTTCACCTCTAGAATCATTACTCCTGTGAGAATGGCTTTTGCAAATTAGTGGACTTCATTTGGCCGCTTGTTATAATTTTCACCTTTACTTCTACATCTAAGGATGATGGAGTTAGCGGGACAAGGCCGTCCCTTTTATATTTTTTCCAATCGTTTACATTATTGCGATAAAGTACTTGTGAAAGCTGATAAACATCAATTCCTTTTTTTATTCCATTTGAGTAGGTTTTTTCGACTTCCTTTTTTAGCTTTTGCTCTGCTAAAGCTTCTATGGTTTTTATAGGCAAATATTTTACAATCTGAAAAATATCTCCTTCAATGTTAAGCTTCATTCGAAAATGCGGTTCGTGGTTTTTTATGAAGGGTTGTATTTTGACTTTTGGTTTTCTCAATACGATTTCCGTAACGGGCTTCCCGTCTTGTTCCAATAGCATTTCAGCTCGTGTTAAAGTCTTATCTGTCCATTTTAATCCTGGTAAGTCCTTCTCTGATAAGAACCCTTTGTATCGCTTTGATGCTACAAAAGCTGACCCGCTATATTTTAGAAGGGGGAAATCCTTTTTGTTTGCTTTCCAACTTTTTTTCCCAATAGATAAGAAAGGGATTGGTGTGGTCATCCCAGGCTCATAAAAATTGGCCCGAAATTTGAAAAGCTTCAAAGGAGTAAAAAAAGAATCATTTTTTGTCATTTCATTTGGGATATCCAAAACTGTAAAAAGGGGGGAGAGATTCAGGATGGTTCCAGTTGCAAACACATCCTGAATGGATTCCTTTGTTCCGAACACCCACATTGTTGATCTAAACTGAAAGAATCGGCCTAAGAATTCATCAATTTGTCGTATATCTCCGTTTTTTAGTATATTTTCAGAGACAACGATGGTTTTAATATGCTCCCAAGACACCCTTTGTTGGGCTGTTTTATAAAAATTGAACGCTGCATCGTCTAGAGTCCCCCCAATTCCTGTTCCGATATAAATTGGCTGTGGTGCACGAATGGTGGTTTCTTGTTTTGCAAAAGTTGAAAAATTGATAAATTGAGGATAGAGTACGTAACGATTGTCTTTATAGTCAAGTCCTAAAGCATTTATGTACCATACATGTTCCACTTCTCTTGTGTCCCAACATCCTGTTAACAGGAACATGGATACGAATACAATTAAAAGCTTTTTTTGAAATAGAATTTTACTCATCCTTTTTACTCATCCTTTTTCTTCGTGCTATCGTTTGTATGAATCTCTTTTGGCCGTCTTATCATCTTTTTAAAACGAACTCGGAATGTTGCAGGTATAGCACTTGATGGGACAAATGGGGAGTAGGGGGTCATAAACGGAACTCCAAAAGAGCTTAGATTCACGACATGAATGAAAATGATAAAAACAGCAAAGATAAGTCCTACTACTCCAAGTAAGGATGAGAGTATATAGACGAAATATCGGAGGATACTTAATGTTCCAGTAAGTGATTGATTGACTAAAGTAAAGGTTGAAACGACAGAAATAGCCATCATTACAACAATACCGGGGGAAGCAAATCCGGCGCTGATGGCAGCTTGCCCAATAATTAACCCGCCTACAACTGATAATGTTTGGCCAACAGTTGAAGGGATCCTAAGTCCAGCCTCTCTTAGTAACTCAAATAAAAAAATCATCATGAAGCCCTCTAATGTAGTTGGAAACGGAACTCCCTCTCTTGACAAAGCCAGTGTTGCTAACAACGTATAGGGAATTTGATCAGGATGATAGGCGGCTAAAGAAATCCAAAATCCTGGAAGGAAAACGGCGATAAGTAAGCTGGCGATTCTTAGTATCCTCACAAAGCTTGCAAAAGGGGCCGTAGCATGCTGGTCTTCTGCGTTATTTACGAAAAACACAAGGGTGACAGGTCCGATCGAAGCAGTCGGTGAGCCTTCCACTAATAGAAGGAAGCGACCATAGAGTAAACAATTTGTAGCATAATCAGGTCGTCCGGTGTATTCCAATAAAGGAAAAAGACTGAAAGTCCTGTCGGTAATAAGCGATTCAATTTGCTCAGAAGAAACGATGCCGTCGACATTAATTTCATTTAGTCGGGATCGTACTTGTGCTAAAAGATCCTGCGAAATTACATCCTTCAAATAAAGAACAGCAACATTCGTTTTACTTCTAGTTCCGATTACAAATTCTTCATAATTTAGGGTGCTTGTTTTCAATCTTTTACGAATTAACCCTATATTTGTTTGCAGTTCTTCAACAAAACCGTCCCTTCCGCCTCTCAAAGTAACTTCCGTACTAGGAGCTTCTACTGATCTTGCAGGTAGATTAGGCAACTTGATCGAATAAGCCAGCTTAAATTCAGGGAGGAAAAAGATAAATTCGCCTTCAAAAATTTTTTGGGCAATGTCCTCCGGTAATAAATCTGACTTAATGGGAGTTATCGGGAAAACAATTTTCGACTCCAATTCCTTTGGATAACCGGAAAATCCATTTTCCAACACCTCATGAAGATGAGGTAATATCGTTCTTCTCAATTCTTTTGTATCAATAAGACTTTGACAATAAACAGATAAAAAAGAGAAAGAATTTAGGCCTTTGCCGATTTGTTGTTTTTCAATGAGGACATCCTTGCTTCCTTCAAACCAGCTCTTTAAAACTGCCTCGTCCCACATGGTGTTGGTCTTATCTTGAGCAGCTTGTTTATTGCGCTTCATTCGTTTGTACTCCTTTCTTTTTATTCACAAATATGGAGAGGAACGCTAAGACTAAGCAAATAAAGAGCGTAGATGCCATGGAAAAAGGCATAAATAGGTGGGCTAAAGACCAATAAAAAGTAGTATCGCTAATAGACCAAGTTGATAGAATCGTGATCAATCCGAGAAGGAAGAGTTGAGTTCCATACTTCACCTTCTTACTTGTAAATTGAAGAAGATCAGGGATTAAAAAAGTAAGAAGGGATATGCGGATGAAAGATCCTACAAACCACTGATAAACGGATAAAAAGTCGAGATGCTCAATATAACGACCGATTGATACAAGCCTCCATTCCTCAAAGGCTGGGTATCGTTGCTTAGCAGCTATGAACGGTCCAAACTCTGTAATGGCCCCGATAGTTGGTCCAAGAGTAAGTATTAAAAAAGTAATTGCGATCCAAATCAAAGCAGTGAATTTCATTTTTGTATTAATGTATTGATTCAAATATAGGATAAAACCTAACTCGACGTATCCTGATACAGGATATATCATGCCTTTTATGATAGGTGAGATGCCATGCTCCATAAATGGTTTTAAAAAAGAGAAATCTTTATGTGGAAAATTCGCCGTCATGACAAAAAAACCTAAAAGAAAAACGATTGGTATAAGGATACCCGTTGTTAACGCAATGGATTGAATCCCTTTTTTGGCATTATAAAAACAGATAAAAGAAAAGAAAGCACCTAGAAAAAGCTTTGGTGTCATTGGGAGATAAAAAGATAAAAAGGTTAATGTTTCCTTTAAAGTGATTAAGCTTAAGGTAAAGAGGTTTAGGAGGATAAGTGCCATTAAAGGAAAGGCAACAAAAATCCCAAAGTTCCCCTTAATCCAAAGAAACAGTTGTTCTCCATTCATACGTGATCGGATAAAAATGAGAATAGGAATCCAGAATAGGAAAAAACCACTTGAGAACAAAATTGAAATCCAAGAATCACGGCCAGAAACGTCTAGAATCAAAGGGATGACAACTACATGGTTAATAATGCCGGTGCTGCCAATTAGCATGAGTGCCAGTTGAAGCACGCTTATTGTCTGTTTGTTCATGTATTCTCTCCTAGAAACAAACTTCATTACGATGATAGTGTTACCCTTTGGTATTATTTTTATGATAAGGACAACTATTCCATTTGGTGAGAGATTGGTGATGAAAGGGGATTTCATGGGGACTCCTGAGGAGACGAATATTTCGGTTCTTCCAGGTTGAGACTTTGGTTCCCCCAGCAAGTATCATTGCCGAAGCATACTCTTTGGAATCAGATAGATGAACCATCCGATTCCAAAAGAGCCTTATTGTTTTGCATCTTTTTTTTCTAACCTAGAATGAACGGTAAAGAAAACAATCAATCCAAGAAACATCAATACAGTTGGAAAAATCAGTTTAGTTTGACCATGAACAGGTAAAAATTTTACCAATAATTGTGGAACAGATATAATTGCCGGAATGATAATAGAAACCCAGGTTTTGCTCCAAATGGCTATTCCGATAAAGATGATGATGGCAATCGCTGCTACGATCGTTCTGCCTATCACCGTATCGATTTGAAAAAGTGGTGTCCCAAATTTTTTGTCAAATAGAAGTAAAGCAATAAACGAACCAATGGAAAATAAACTAAGCCCATAAAGAATGCCAAACCTCTTTATTCTTGTTAGCTTTCTTTTTGCAATCAGCTTAAATGTCATGACGTACATACCTAACATAACGATGCTTATGACAGGATATCCAATTAATTGATAGATGGAAAAATGAATACTCCCACGGATTGTATTGTCCAAAAGGATATAGGCAAAGGCTCCTAAGATGAAAATAGGGATGATTTTTATCAATCCTTTATAATCTGTGTTCATTTCTTTTGAAAGAAGCTCCATATATTGCTCCGGCGGTTGGCCAATAATATGCTCTACACTTTTTCCATCTTTTTCAGCTTCGCATAGGTGGTCCTTTAATTCTTCGATTACCTCAGCTATTTCCGCTTCCTTTTTGCCGCTTGAAAAAAGGTATAATTGTAAATTGTCCAGAAATTCCTGGCTTTTTGCAGACAGCTTCATTTTCTTACCCCCAATTCTAGTCTAAAAGTTTCGAAACACTGACAGATAACTCGTTCCAACGTTCTTTGAACTGTTGAAGCTCATTCTCCCCTTTGGGGGATAATGAATAATATTTTCGTTTTGGCCCTGAGGTTGATGTGATGACTCGTGTTGTCACAAGTTCTTCTTTCTTCATTCGAAGCAACAGAGGATAGATACTTCCTTCACTTACCATGGTGAATCCATACTCTTGCAATCTTTCAATCATTTCATAACCGTATATTTCTCCCTTCGAAATAACGGCAAGCAAGCAACCTTCCAACACGCCTTTTAGCATTTGACTCGATGACAGATTCAAACACCTCCACTTAGGGATGACAGCTATATTGTAAAACAACATAGCTAAGAAAAAATAATAGCAAGACCCATACCTTGCAATACAATATACCTAAATTTTAGCAAATTACCAAATAAAATACAAGCGGGGCCTTACTATATCATGTCTTCATATTTTGGTGCCTGACACCACCTAAATTCGCTTGAAGTTGTCCTAATTTTGTTTTTTTGTTCAAAATTCATGTTTATTTGCGAAAACCGTAGGTTCATTTGCGAAAACCGCGGTTTTATTTGCGAAAACTATGGTTCCATTTGCGAAAACCTTTAATACGAAAGAAGAACCAGCCAATGAAAATGAGCTGGTTCTTCTATTTTATATATTATTGTTCATCTGATTAGTTCATTCTTTTTACATAAGGAAAAATGGGATCCTTTAACTCGTACTCATACGTTAATCCGTCTACTTTTCCGACGATTTTTTCACTATCGTAAAGGTCGAGTAAAAAACCGGCCATTTGTTTAGCGGTGTGATACTTTGGTACAACACCCTTGTAATCAAATTGGTTTAGATCTAAGGAACGTTTGGCAAATTCGGTTTCCGTTGCAGCGGGAGCAAGCACCTTGGCTTGCATTTTTGCTCCTTGCTCTTTCAATTCTTGTGCAAGACCTTCTGTAAATGCACTCACATAAAATTTCGTTGCACAGTAGGTGACGGCATCTGCAATGATGGTATATCCTCCACCTGAAGAAATATTGATTAGTTGTGTACCATCAACATTTGAATAGTCGCGAACGAATAAAGAGGATAGGATTGTTAAGGCTTCAATATTCAAATGGAGCATGGTCTGGATTTTGTTCAAGTTCTGCTCACCGACGGATGCAAAGTTCCCAAACCCTGCATTGTTGATCCATGTTTCAATTTGGTACTCTTTCAAGCTGTCGTACAAATTATAGACATTTTCAGGAATGGATAGGTCTGTAGTGCGAATGATCACATCTAAATTACTGTTCATCTGTAAGATTTCAGTTTTTAATTTTTCAAGTTCCTCTGTTCTTCGTGCTACAAGGATTACGTTTTTTCCACGACTAGCAAAAGCGAGGGCCGTTTCATAACCAATCCCTGAACTTGCACCTGTAATCACCGTATATTTCATCTTCTTTCCTCCTGTCATGATCTATTACCATTTTCTTTAATGGTATGAAATGAGTATAACCGGAAGCATACACAATCAGTCAATTCTGGTGCCTGACACCAGCAGATCTTTTCAAACATAAATGATTTCAGTCTCTATTTTTAAGGAAGTAAATACGCTGTCTTTTGTTTCCAGAATAGCTGAGGTTGGCAGAACGCAACATTCGGCCAGCGGTATCAATCGAAGAAAGATGGACAAAAGCGCGAAATTTCCGATTGGTGATTTCTGGGCCAATCAATAAGAAATGGTCCATTATGGCATTAATATGAGCATTTTTTGAGAAGGTTCCGCAGGAAGGACAGTACCATTTTCTGTTCTTGCGGATCATAGGAAGATATAAGCACGCTGGGCAGTGAACGCCTGTTAATAGTTCAGAAGGACCAATCTCGAATTTTCTCAGAATTTGGCTTGTTGGAGGGGTGTCCATCTTTAAGAGGAGTCGGCTGAGTTTTCGAAGATCTTTCGTAGAGCAAACCTCATTTGGATACAACTTTTTGAAAAATTCCAATCTGTTTAAGAGGACATCGGCTTTACATATTCTCGGTTTCACTTTGTGAGCATTTTTTCCGGTAACGTTGTAGGTTGCGTACTCATTAGTGATTACGACTAGGTAATCCACTGGTAAGGGAGGGAGTTTGTGCTCAGCCAAAAGTTCCTTGATGTACTGTTGATGCCTTTCTGCCTGAGCGATTGGATATTGATATCCTTTTTCATGTTCGTTATTGATTTGCATAAATTGTTCATTTTCAGTATCAAAAATTAATTTGTTTCTCATATTTTTTGCATCAATGATGAGAATCCTTTCTGATGTGACGAGGAGAGTGTCGATTTGGCAGTTGTATTCACCATCTGGAAGATTTAGATCGTGGAAAATCATGTATTTCTTTTGGGGGAGAGAACGGTAATAGTAATCGAGAGATTTCTCTCCATTGTATCCCGCTTCTCGCCTTGCTAACTCTTCTAAAATTTGCTGATATTTTGGATGACTTACCGGAAGGCGCCGCAGCAACGCTCTCAAAATCTGAATTACTATAGGTACGGTTCTTTCTTTTTCGACCAATAGAATCACTCCTTTCAATATTAGTATAGATTCTAATCGTAACGCTTAAATCCTTTCGTTTGTTTATAATTGCAACAAAATAGACAAACTTTTTAAACAATCGTTTGAGATTGATAGTGATAAAAAGGTAGTTTCGCAAATAAAATCACAATTTTCGCAAATGAAGTTTGAGTTTTCGCAAATAGAACTGCGGTTTTCGCAAATGAAACTCGATTTTAAGCGCTATCTTTATATTAGTATCCTTTTTTAATCGAAAAAAATATTGAATTTATCATTTGATAAAGGAAAAAAGGAAAAATTTGTAGAAATACTATACTTTCACAATAGTATTTATATAGAAAAGAAATTACATGTATTTTTTTACTTATGATTGTAGAGTACATATGTATTTTAACTAAACATTGGATAGATAGAAAAAACGGAGGGAAATCAAATGAACATCCTACATAAGGTTTTAGAGCTTGATCTTGCGTACCTTGATACCTTTTCAAACCGAATCAATACTTCCTGGGGATATATTTTTCATAACGAAGATCAGCCTGCTTATTTCGATGCGAATCATGCCCATATAATGGAGGTTCCGGAAAATGAAGAGGCTGTGATTGAGGAAGTGCTTCAGTTTTATAAGGAAAGAAAGTTAACACCTAGATTTTATATTTATGATTTTGATAATCAGGGGAACTTCATTGAAAAATTAAAAACGTATAAGTTTCAGATAGAGTCATTTATTAATCCCGTACAGCTGTGGAATCAAGAGATTAACGAATATAACAGGAATGGCAAGATTACAATTGAGAGGGTAACACAGAATAATTTCCAAGAAGCGTTAGAGATTGAATGCAGTATTAGGGAGTTTGGGGGAAGAGAGGTAAAAGAGAAGTC
Organism: Neobacillus massiliamazoniensis; assembly: GCF_001048695.1. Lineage (GTDB taxonomy): Bacteria > Bacillota > Bacilli > Bacillales > Cytobacillaceae > Neobacillus > Neobacillus massiliamazoniensis. Next base: position 1,220,692 of record NZ_CVRB01000001.1, read on the forward strand.
ATTTCCAAAGGAGTTTAAACATCCTGCTTTTACCCATTATCTGCTTCGCTATGATGGTATTGCTTGTTCAACTGCGTGCTTATTTGAACATGGAGACCAGGTCCGGCTTGAGAGTGTCGCAACCATCGAAGGATATCGAGGAAAAGGTCTAATTGGGGAGTTGATCTATTTTCTGCAAGCAGAAGTGAAAAACAGAGGGTTGAAAAATTTCTGGGTGTTTCCGATCGATGAGAGAGTCGAAAAGGTTTACTTGAAATATGGATTTCAAACGATAGCAAAGCTTACCACCGGCCATGCTTTTTTGCACGGAAAAAGTATTAAAGCGATACGGGGAAACTGAAGAAAGTTTTTATTTTCATAAAAAAAGTGCAGACTCTCATTTTCACTTATGAGGGTTCTGCACTTATTTATTAATCAATGGAATCATAATTAAAAAGAACTATAATATTGAATTTCAGAGTGTTAAAATGGAAACACATAAATAATTATAATATAATAAATTTGTATATATTTGGCATCTGACCAGGGCCTTCACTGAAAAATCAGTCTGGTCAATGTGCACTAACAATCTGTGGAGGAGGCAGTTTTTTTTTGAATGGAAAAGTCAGTAGGCAATATAGTAAAGAGAAAATTATTTAAAATGGAAGACCTAGAGTTGATGGAACATTCTGGAGTAAATAGAGCTCTTCGACGGACGAGTTGGTGGTTGGTACTCCTAGCTATTATTCTTTCTATTATAGGTGTAGTCGGTACATCCGTATTAAATAAGAAAATATTTATCCATGACTTGGTTAATTATGTTTTTTTTCAATCATTGTACGTCATCGTTATACAGATCATCACAGAGGTATTATGTAAACGTTTTAAAAAGTGGGCAGACTATATAGGTATTTTGGGTTTGTTTACCATTATGAATGTATATATCATGTTTAACCCAAATGTAAAGGGTTTTCATTTTATTCTATTTTTGGTCATTATTTTATCAACGTTATATTTTCAGTATAAAAAAGTTTATTTTTCGAGTGGATTATGTTTAGCGTCTATCGTATTTTTTTCCCTTTTTTATAAACCTACCTCCTATAACTTGATGATGAGCGATCTTTTGGCCTGTGTGGGCACTTATATTGCGTGTACTTTTATTTCAATAGCAGTAATCAGAAGGGGTAAGTTCTTACTAAAGCATTTAGAAAAATCCCATAAAAATCAACAGGAATTGCTTGTCAGAAATATCCTGATGGACAGAGAGAGTAAAATTGAACCTTTAACCGACTTATATAATCACAAAACATTTCATGAGTATCTTGAGGGTTTGATTGAACAAAGTGATAGCAATCAATTACCATTACAATTAGCACTCATTGATATCGATAATTTTAAACAAGTAAATGATCAGTATGGACACTGGGTTGGGGACATCATCCTTAAGCGCGTAAGTAACCAACTAAAGGTACATATTACTCCTAACGATTTTGCTTCGAGATATGGCGGGGAGGAATTTGCAGTCATTTTTACGGAAAAAAGCATTCATGAAGCATACGAACTCATTGAACATTTCCGAAAGAGCGTTAGCAGCATCATTCATGAGGAGTTAAACAACAAGCCCGTTACAGTGAGTATCGGCATGAGCTCTTACACAAAAGGCCGTGGCAAAGAATGCTTTTTTAGAGAAACTGACGAATGCCTCTACAAAGCCAAAAACAATGGAAAAAACCAAACCGTCCTTGCCAATACCGGTGCCTGACACCAAAATCAAACCCATCTCCGAGGATTTCTTCGGAGATTTTTTTATGCTTAAGAAGTTTCATTTTAAACAAACGAGGCAAATGAGGTTTTGCTCTAAATTTTGCTATTTTGCTATAGGAAAATAAAGATTTAATTATTCGAAAAGTGTGATACTATTAATTTTGTAATATATTTGAAAATGATGTATAAACTTGTAAAAATCACTAATTATAGGGGGCGTAAGGATGAAATATACGAAAGCGGTTAGTGGTGGTCTTATTGCGATTGTAGTATTGGTTCTTGTTTTTTCATCATTTACAACGGTTGCATCTGGCTATAGAGGGGTTGTTTTGCAATTTGGTGCGGTACAACCAACCATCTTTTCGGAAGGTCTTCATTTTAAAATTCCGTTTCTGCAAACGGTTCAGCCAATTGAAGTCCGGGTTCAGAAGGAAGAGAATTTGCAGACGGCAGCTTCAAAAGATTTGCAAGTTGTCACAACAAAGGTGGCCGTCAACTATTCAGTTGATCCTGAGGCAGTCAACAAACTTTATCAAGAAATCGGAATGGATTATCGTTCAAGAGTTGTGGATCCGGCGATTGCAGAAGCACTAAAGGCGACAACAGCTCAGTACACTGCGGAGGAATTAATTTCCAAGCGTCCGGAAGTGTCGGCGCAAGTGAAGGATATGCTTGCAAAAAAACTATCAAAATATTTTATGAAACTAGAAGATATCAATATTAAAGAATTTGCTTTTAGCGAAGAATTCAACAAAGCCATCGAATCCAAGCAAACGGCGGAACAAAACGCTCTTAAAGCACAAAGAGATTTAGATAGAATTAAAATTGAAGCACAGCAGCAAGTTACTCAAGCAGGTGCCGAAGCAGAGGCGTTAAAGTTGAAAAAGCAGGAAGTTACACCGGAGTTGGTCCAATTAAAACAAATTGAAGTTCAAGAAAAGGCATTGGCAAAGTGGGATGGACACCTGCCAAGTGTAACAGGCGGAGCCACTCCATTTATTGATTTGAATGGACTTACTACGAAAAAGTAAGAGCGGCTAGTTACCTAAGACATAAGATAAAGAGGACTGCTAGTTGAACTGCACCCCAATTGTTAGACAACACTAACACTTGGAGGTGCAGTTCATGTGGCAGTCCTCTTTTTTTGCGGTTGCGGTAATTTTTTTACTTTTCATCATCTTCACGTCGGGCGTTGGATCCTATGTGTTGTATGTTCCGTTGCGCACTCCTTTTTTAAGAGGGGTTGGCCTTTGCTTCTGCAGCAAAAAGAAAAAGACGCCAAACAAAGTCAGTAAGCCTCCGACAATTTGCCAGCCGATGAGACGTTCACCTAGCAGTAAAACGGCTAAAATGGTGGCACCGACCGGCTCTCCTAAAATACTCATCGAAATAGTTGTGGCATTAACATAATTTAATAGCCAATTATTGATCACGTGAGAAAGGGTCGGAACAATCGCTAGCAACAGGAAAATGCCCCATTCTTGGGCTTGATATCCTGTAAAGGAAATACCTAAACATGCGTTATAGATGGCAAGAATAATCCCCGCAATGAAAAAAACAAGAAAGCTATAAATCCAGTGAAGGACTTTTTTCACGACACTCTGGCCGATTAATAGGTACCCGACAACCGCGATAACACTTAAAAATGAAAGAAAATCGCCGAGAATGGCATCCTTGCTTAAAGCACCATCACCCCAACCGATCATGACTGCACCGACAATCGCAATTCCCATCGTGGCTAATGCCGGTACGGTCGTTTTTTCTTTAAAAAGAAAAAAGCCACCGAGCACCGATATAAGCGGCTGCAGGGAAAGAATGATGGTCGAACTTGCTACGGTTGTTAATTTTAATGATCCGAACCAAAGGGCAAAGTGCAAAGCTAAAAAGGCGCCGGAAAAGAATAATAATAGCCAATCTTTTTTGGCGATTCTTTGAAAGTCCCCGCGATTTTTCCAAACAATCGGGATCATCAGCAAGCTGGCGAACAACATGCGATACATACTCAATATGGAAGCGGGCGCATGGGACCATTTCACGAAGATGGCAGAAAACGATATGGCAATTATAGAAATCGTAAGTGGCAAGCCGATTGATTTTGAATGATCTCCCTGTTTCATGTTTCCTCCCATCCTGCTGTTAGCAACAAATTAAATTCCTTCCTTATTTTCTTACATGTAGGGAGGGTATTCAAGAGGTTTTCGCTATTTTGGTTTAGCAAAAATATGGCTCATTTTTTTAGGTAAAAATCCAGCGTAATACAGGTTCAAGCCTTCGTATTTCGATATGGAAAACGCGCCATTTTCATTTCGGAGCCTCCGAATGCTTACATAGTTGCAATACAACTTGTTTCGCAAATGAAACTGTTGTTTTCGCAAATGAAAGTAACTTTTTCGCAAATAAAACTAGTATTTTCGCAAAAGAAAGCTGGTTTTTCGCAAATAAAATGCAATAATTCGCAAATAAGACTAACTGACAGGCTAAAATGGGGACTAAAATTGAGTAAATTAGGTGCGATGGGCGTGTCTATCCGCGGTTTCAGCCATTCTATCAGCGAATTCGACTAGTCTATCAGCCAATTTGCATCTTCTATAAGCGAATCCGACCGTTCTATCAGCGAATCGATTTTTTTCATATAGAAGAGCCCCCCAAAAAAAGCGCACGATGGGGGGCCGCCCAATTTCAAGCCTTCATTCGCTCAGGCAGATTCTGAATCGACTGGACCACTAGATCTAGCTTGGCTTCGATCCGATAAAGCAGATATAGGGACACAACGATTGGGAATCCCACTTGATTAATGAGGGGAATGATTTGATCCACGAAAATTCACTCCTTTCATAGGTTATCAAAAAAGGCCGGGTTCCTTACGAATCCGGCCCTCTCTCGATTACGAAAGTTCATAATCGGTCACATTGCGTTCAATCACACGCGCGCCCTTAGCCGAAGCAAGGTTTCCATTTGCGGTGTTGAAAATTCCAGAAGCTACGATTACTCCCATCGATTGCAGGACAGCTGCTTCATCAATCGGTTCTTTCGGGTTATCGAGCGTGATACGAGCCGGTTTCCCAAACTCCGTTACAAATTGCAATTCCAACGTTCTTGCCATTCCATCCACCTCCTGTCCTTATAAGTTTTCCCTTTGCCATTAGGCAAGGATTTCCGAGTTGTCAGCTCGCTCTACTCTGGTAAGCGTATCGTTGCATAAAACAGATAATGCTTGGGCCACTTGGAATAATTGGTCAGGGGTTGCTGCTTTTTTCACGTTGTTAAAGGTTTTGGTCTTGTAAATAGGCTTGCCCTTTTCATTCATTCCTGCGTCAAACACCAAGCGCAGCTTTGAATCTGCTAACTTTGCCTGTGCCATTCTTATCACCTCCTCACACCTTATATATAGGCTTTTGGGGGGTGAAAAGGACAGGGTAGTGAAAAATTTTCTAGATTATAGCTGAAAATAATTCCTAATCTACTCTGGAATTTCTTTTAATGGGAAAAAAAATATCGGAATCTATCTCCTAATTTTTTTCTTCTCTCTACTACATTTCAAAAACAAAAAATAAGAGCACACCAATTGGTCTGCCCTCCATCTATGAAACTACTATACAGTAGCCATTTCTTTTTGTTTCATTGCTTTTCTTTTTGTTAAATAGCGGGCGGCGAAATAGGAGCCCAATACGTAGATCACCGCGAGAGCTTGAAATGATAATGTTTCAACTGTTGGGAAGATACAGAACCATACTCCTGCCCAGTCCGGGATCGGTAGAGCGATTGTAGTTGTGCTCATCCAACCTGCTAATTGCATCTCTTGTACGGTTTCACCGACCATTACGGCTAGAACCACGACTAAAAGCCCACCTGTAAATACCAGCATTTTTTTATGAGGTAACCGTCGCTGTGCTAAAAAGGTAAGTACTCCTACCATCAGGGTTAATGCCAAACCTATTAATGCTCCTTGAAGAATAACATCGGATCCGACTTTTAATCGTAAGTTTTGGAGAAAAAGAACGACCTCAAAGCCTTCGCGATAAACCGATGTAAGGCCTACTAAAAACAATGACCAGAAGGTCGCTGTCTGTACCTCTTCATGGTTGTTTGAAGTGATTTGTTGCTTTTTACGGTTATGCAAATTAATCCAACCAGTCCAATAAATCTTATGAAAAAACCAGTTCATGATAATGAGTAAAATTACGACAGCTAGAATGCCTGTAAATGCTTGGATTTGTAACTCAGGGGCATTGACAGAAGAAATGATTGCCACTACGACAAACCACGTTACAATAGTCGCTAAAAAGGAAACACCGGCTCCAGCCGAGATGGGCTTCCAATATGTATCCTGCTTTTTCCGAACTAAACCTGAGATGATGGCGGATAAGACTAAAATAGCCTCTAAACCTTCCCTAAATACTAGAATAGCAGTATTAATTATGGCAGCACCTGGCGATATGTCTTTCGCAGTAGGATCAGGATTGCCTTGAAAATGGACTCCTTGCCATACCAATACACCAACTACCACGAATATAGAAAGCGAAATCAAAACGGTCTTAAGGTTTATGATTTTTTTAAACAATATAGAACACTCCTAACAATTTAAATGATAATGATAATCTTTATCAATTAGAATATAACCATTCTATCCTAGTTCTCCTTTTGGAGTCAAGGTAAACATTATCTCCATAGTAGTAAATCAAAAACGAAAAAAATCCCCATCACACAATGATAGGGATTTTTCAAGGTCTTACGATATCATCAGAAGAAGCATTGTATTCGAAAAACATTATATATCTTGAACGATTTGAGCTAATTCGTTGGATCTGTGGCAAGGTTTCCTACGGCGTAGTTTATTTCCAATAAGTAACCTGCAAAGTTTGTCAGAACGTTTAATGGTATGAATTATGAACATTTTGGGAAACTAGAATTTGAGTAGTATGAAAGTCGTGTTTTGGAGGTGGAAGATTGTATTTTGTAGGGAATTCCACCATATCCGGTTATAATTTTAATAAGCTTGTCTTTAAATTAAGGGTGTTGATACTTAGTGAAAATAATAGGGATCGTGATCGTACTGCTTCTTGGAGCGATGTTGCTTCTGGCGGTAGTGGTTTCCTTTAGCAGTACTTCGCATTCGGAATTAAAGGGGAGCACAAACCAAAAGCTCACCACTTTTATGAATAAAACGGCCTCGAAAAAGCATTTTAGCGGTGTTGTCCTTGTTGCAAAGGATGGGAAGGCCATTTTTGAAAAGAGTTATGGATTGGCAAATATTGAGGCGGGAGTACCGAATCGAACTGATACGGAATTTCGGATTGCATCGCTCACGAAATCATTTACAGCCATTTCCATTCTTCAGCTTGAAAATGAGGACAAGCTGAAAACCACAGATTCGATATCAAAATATATTAAAGGTTTTCCAGATGGAAACAAAATTACGATTCATGATCTTCTAATCCACAGCTCTGGTGTCGTCGATCATACCAAATACACGGATCCTACGAAACCAATCACGCTGTCTGCTTTTATCGACCTGATGAAACAGCAGAAACTAAAGTTCCCTCCCGGAACCAAATTTGATTACTCGGACACTGGTTATATGATTCTTGCTTATATCATTGAAAAGGTTTCCGGTGAAAGCTATGGAAATTATTTGCGCGACCATATTTTCATTCCGGCTGGGATGCATCATACCTTTTTAAGGGAGGCGGATGCTCCGAACATGGCCTTGGGATATGAAAATCTGAAAAGGACTGTAATGACAGAGGATGAAAGCCAGCTCGCGGGGGCAGGGGATATCATTTCAACGGCGGATGACATGCTAAAATACGATAATGCCATTCATTCTTACAAGCTCCTCCCGCCGGAAAAAGTAGAAAAAATGTGGACTGGTTATATTGACAGTGCGCCCTATGGTATTTTTAAATATGGGTATGCTTGGAATGTAGCGGATAATTTGATTAGCTTTAGAAGACCTTTGGTGGAGCATAATGGTAATTTGCCTGGGTTTAAATCGGACTTGGCTGATTTTGTCAACGATCGGCTTACGGTTATTATTCTTTCAAACAATAATGGAGCTTGGAAATCTGGGGCATTGTCCCGAGAGCTTGCCTCGATTTGTTTTGGTAAGCGATATTGGTTTTATCAGAACTATTTTTAAAGATACCTCGAATCCCTGACAGTTTCGTCACGGGATTTTTTTTTGGAAAAAAAATTAAATTCCTTTTATGAATTGCCGAAAATAATATTATTGACACTTCATTGTAATTAGGGAAAAGACCTCAGAAAGGAAAACGTGTGCTTACAAACCATAGAATTTGTCTACTACTAGACCACCGTTTAGGACCCTCCTTAGAAAATGAAAACAGCATGAATATAGTTCCATTTACAACTGTGAGAAGTGAAGAGTGGCAATTGATTCATTTAAATTAAATAAGGGAGAAGGTTAATAATGTTTGGAAAGAAATCTAAGAAAGTATTAGATAAGAAGCTACGTAAAAAACCAAATGAAGCATCAAAAAAACCGTTCAGTAGAATATCCATGGGGCTAAAACAATGGGGGAGCTATATTATTATCCTCTTATTAATAGGGGCTCTTACTTATGCGTCTTATACAAATATATACATACTCAGCGATAACCTAAATAATATGGGAAATAAAGAGGTTCCAAGAATGGAACTAATAGGAAAGATAAGAGATGGTGTTGATACTATTCAGATATATGCTGCAGAGCATGCTTTTAAAGGAGATGATCAAGCAAAAATTGAGCAGAGTACACGTGATTATATTACACAAGTAAGATCTAATATTAGTGATCTACGAAAATTGTCGGGCCCATTCGAGGATAAAAGATTACTAGACTCTTTCAGTAATAATTTTGAAGAATACGTTGCCCAACTTCCCGCTTTTTTTCAGGAATCAATCGCCTCTAATCAGAATTCAACCATTGATAAATACAATGTTTTGTTGACTTATAGTGACAAAACTGACAAAGCTCTAGATCAAGTTACTGTTAATGCCGAAAAAGAAAAGGATATGATTATCACTGATTCGAATAAGGATGTCACTAATACTATTACACGAATTATGATAGTTTGTATCATTTCTGTTATTTTTGGTCTTTTCATTGCATTTTTATTTACTAGACTCATTCGCCGTTCTGTTAATGGGGTTGAAAAAAATGTTGAAATCACCACAACTTCCGTTTCTGAAATTCAAAAATCCATTGATATGACAGCGATTAGTGCGCAGGAATTGGATGTTTCGATGAGTAAAGCGAACGAATCTGTAACGGAACTTGTTTCCTCTATTCAACAGGTGGCCGGGAGCACGAATGAAACGGCTTCTGGTGTGGAGGAAATCTCCGCGGCAATCGAGCAGATGAGCGCCTCGATTAATTTGGTTGCAGATAGTACCAATCATTTACAAGAATCTTCTGAAGAAACCTCTTCTGCTATTCAAGAAATGATGGCTTCGATTGAACAAGTGGCAGGCAATGTGGGCAATGCGAGTGTAAGTGTAGAACAAATTTCCTCTTCGCTCGAAGAAATGAGCAAGTCCATTAAAGGGGTAAGTGAAAATGCCGGCGGTTTAAATCATACCGCTGAACAAACATCGGAAACGGTTAAAGAAATGGTCGTTTCGATTAAGCAAGTAGCTGCAAGTGCACAAACCGTTAACCAACTTAGCCATTCTGTTAATAATGATGCACTTGAAGGAATGGTCTCTCTCAATGAAACATTGAACGGTATGAATGAAATTTCACAGGTTATTCATCAAGCTAGTGACGTGATGGAGAACTTAGGTGCGAATTCTGAAAAAATCGGCAGCATTATCGAAGTGATTGATGATATTGCAGACCAAACCAATCTTTTAGCCCTGAATGCTGCGATTGAAGCAGCACGTGCTGGAGAGCACGGAAAAGGGTTTGCGGTTGTAGCAGATGAAGTGCGGAAACTCGCGGAACGCTCTGCAAAAGCAACGAAAGAAATAGCTGTTATCATTAAAGACATTCAAAATGAAACAAGCGTTGCCATTGCCTCGATTAAAGATGGGGAAAATAAAGTAACAATCGGGAATCAACTGGCAGATAAAACGAACCAGGCCATTAAAAAAATTACAGATGGTATTTCCCAAGTGACAGAGGAAATGAATCAAATTGCCAAGGTCACAGAAGAGCAAACGAAGAATAGTGTATTGCTCACAGAAGCGGTTGAGAATGTTGCGAAGCAAGCAATAGAAATGACTCATTCGACAAAAGAACAATCGATCACGGCTGAAGAAATTGTAAAAGGTATCAACGATACAAAGGAACAGGTTCTGCAGATCTCCATTGCAACAGGTGAACAAGCAAAAGGTAGTTATGCTATCGTAAGTGCAGTTGAAAATTTTGCAACCCAAATTGATGCTGTAACAAACGCAACGAAGGAACAATCGCTTACAGCAGATGAAATCGTACGCAGTATCACGAGAATTAAAGAAATGGTTCAACAAATATCGACTGCTGCGAATGAGCAAGCGAATTATGGCGAAGAGATTACTTTAGAGGTTGGAAATGTTTTGAAACAAACTGAGGAATTAAATACTAGCATTGAAACGCAAACAAGAGAAGTGGAAGAGGTAGTACAAGCGATTACGTGCGTAAAAACACAAGTGGTGAAATTAAAATAGGTGGCCTTGGGATCAAACGCTTTTGCTGATTGAACGAGGGTGTTTGATCCTTTCTCCCTTCTTGGGACAAAAGTGAAAATGAACAAGCGTTTTATTCTCCTTTCTTCGAAAAAAGTGATAAAAATTGGGGACAAAGACTCTTGCGTACTGTATGATAGTTTTAATCAAACAGCTTAAGGAGCGTAGAAAAATGTGTTAGATTTTTTATCCAATCGTCTTTTTCGTATTTCTGTGAAAAACTGGGTGTTCATCATCCTCTTATACTTTTTTCCTATCTTCGTAGATTTAATGGATCTGCACGATCAATATTTTCATAATGTTCTTTGGTTTTTCTACCTCATTCCAACCATCATTCTCGTCTATAACTATGGAGCTAAACTAGGAATATTTACGACTGGAGTGAGCTCTGTTCTATTTATGATCACGGAATGGAAGCAAACTGAAGGAAACATAAATCATGAACTCGTTACAATTATAGAACTGACGATTGTCAATATCCTTATTACCATTGCTGTCGGTCTTCTTGTAAAAAGGAACAAGGAGAAGCAAGTTCAATTGAATGAAACGAAAAATCGTCTCGAAAGTATCTTTCATAACCTCGATATTGGGATTTGGTCCATGAACAGAGAACAAAGTTTACTTATTTCCAATGGGACTGAAAAGATCTATGGATTGCCCCCCGAAAAAGAGGAAAGGAACATTCAATTTTGGAAAAAGTCTATCTATCAGGAGGATCTCCATATTATAGATAAAATTAACCAAAAATGGGGTAATCAAGACGACTATGAATACGAATACCGAATTATCCGCCCTAGTGGAGAAATTCGCTGGATACGTGATCGAGGTATTCCTGTTTTTAATGAGAATGGCGATTTAATAAGATATGATGGTACCTACGTTGACATTACAAAACAAAAGGAACTAGGATTGAAACTAATAGAATCTGAGGAAAGATATAAAAATTTGCTGGAAAAAGCCCTCGTCGGAGTTTACTTAATTCAAAATCATGAGTTGGTCTATGTCAATCAATGGTTTACTCAAATCCTTGGTTTACACGAAAATGAAGTGCTCGGAACGAATTTTTTGAACTATATCAATCATAAAGATCTGCGACGTGTGTTTGAAAATATTCAAAAGTTAGCAGATGGAGAGAATACCTTTTTAATTGAAGAAGTTCAAATACTTCCCCCCGCTAGTGAAGTGATGTATCTTGAATTACAAGCTGCCCCCACTTTGATGGATGGGTCTCCCGCAATTCTCGGGATTGCGTTAGATGTGACGGATAAAAAGAAGGCAAAAACGGAACTAGAATACATGGCCTATCACGATTCTCTAACCGGACTTTATAATATGAATTACGTCAATGATTATTTACAAAAAGATTTTACTGAAAATCAATCCAAAGAGATTCCCGTTTGTGTAATGTTTTTTAATTTAGACCGTTTTAAGTTAATAAATGATTCATTTGGACATCAAATTGGAGACCAAGTGCTGAAGATTGTTTCTAAACGGTTACTTGATCTAATCCGCTCTATCGGGATAGTCGTTCGCGCTGGGGGAGATGATTTTATTCTTTACTTGCCTAATACGAATCCAACTCATGTCAAAGATATTGCCCAATTTTTATTAAAAGAATTCTCAGAACCTATTTATCTTGAGGAACAGGAGATTCGCTTAGGAGCGAGCATTGGGATTGCCACTATTCTAAGGGATGATACATTAGAAACTGCCTTAAAAAAAGCAAGCTCTGCATTACATCTTGCGAAAGAATATGGGCGAAATCAATACCAAGAGTATTCTGCTGAATATGGAGAACTCGCGGATAGAAGAGTGCAGCTTGAACAAGGATTGAGAAAAGCATTTGAACGAAGTGAGCTAGAATTATATTATCAACCGAAGCTTGATATTTTTTCGAATCAAATCACAGGTATGGAGTCCCTTTTAAGGTGGAATGATGAGGTTTTAGGGTCCGTTTCTCCCGCCGAATTTATACCGATTGCGGAAGAAACCGGTTTAATTATCCCGATTGGGAAGTGGGTTTTAGAGGAGGCTTGCAGGCAAAGCAAGGAATGGCATAAAAATGGCTATTCTTCTATACATGTGTGCGTAAATATCTCCAGCAAGCAGTTTTTACAGGATGATTTTGTAAGCATGGTGGAGCAGATCTTAGAAGAGACAGGCCTTTGTCCTAAATTTTTAAATCTTGAAATTACGGAAGGCATTGCCTTATACAACGTTCATGATGCTGTAAACAAATTGGAGAAATTAAAACAAATTGGCGTAAGTATCTCACTCGATGACTTTGGAACAGGCTACTCTTCTTTAAGTTACATAAAATCATTGCCCATTGACTTCTTAAAAATCGATCGTTCATTTATTAAAGATATTATTTTAAACTATCAAGATGCGGCAATTATTGATTCCATTATCTCTTTAGCCCACTCTCTTGGCCTCAAAGTAGTAGCAGAAGGTGTAGAAGCACACCAACAACTCACAGCCTTAGAACAAATGGGCTGTGACGAAATTCAAGGATTTTACTTTGCTAAACCAATGGCTAACCATGACTTTGCAAAATTCTTGGGCAAAAAAAATAAACCATCCCAGTCGATGAACTCCGGTACCCCTAGTGGTGCCTGACACCCCTTCAATGAGAAAAGCACTCAGCTCGGGCTGAGTGCTTTTTGTTTGTTCTTTTTCCACAAAAACATACAGATCAAAAATATGAATGCTCCTGTTGAATCAATCAACACATCTATGATGGATGCGGTTCTTCCGGGTACGTACATTTGATGCCATTCATCTGTACCTGCGTATAAGGTAGTAAATATCCATGCATATATGTAAGGTCGCGGCTTATTACTGATCGCGGTTTTGAATAAAAGCGCTAGGATCCCAAATACGGTGATGTGAGCTAATTTTCGAATATAATAATCAATCACATCAATGATTACTGTATGAATAGAAGGGAAGGCATGTGTGAAGAATCTTGTAAGAAATCCTCGAGTATGCTCATCATTATAAACCGGTAGTGCCGTAAAATAGAAAATTTGGATGCACCATAAAAGAACCAATGCCCACCAAAACCATCGTGACTTCACAATCATCACCCCTGTGCTATTTTAACGTACTTTCACATAGCTGAAAATAGGAGGAATCTACTTCTCTTAAAAGTCATGGCACCTTCGTAGTTTATCTTCTATTCGAAATTTAATCTGGGTTCTATGAAAATAGGACGGGATATATGTACAATAGTTACATGTGATTGATGGCGATTTGAAGAACAAGAACCATATCTTCTAAAATTAATGACCCTTTTATAGGATAAATTGACAAATCATTTATAGAAATGTATAGTTATTTGAGTAAAATTTTACTAAAAATAGTTATGGTAATCGCAGATTCTTATGAACGGAGGGGAAATATGGCGACCATTAAGGAAATAGCTGAAAAAGCAGGTGTTTCGATTGCAACGGTTTCACGTGTGTTGAATTACGATCCATCCTTATCGGTTACCGATGAAACTCGTAAAAAAATTTTTGAAGTCGCAGAGGAGCTATCCTATAAAAAACGAACGGTTCGAACCTCCACGTCAAAAATTGCGATTATTCATTGGTATACGGAAAAAGAAGAATTGGAAGATCTTTATTATATGTCGATCCGGTTCGGGATTGAAGAGCGGTGCCAGCAATTGGATATCCAGGTTGTCAATTATTTTTATAATGATCTTGGAAACGTGAAGCTTGAAGCAATTCAAGGAATAATTGCTGTCGGGAAATTCAGCAAACAACAGGCAGAAACATTGGCAGAATTCACAGAGCATATTGTATTTGTTGATTGTAGCCCTGATGAAGATCGTTACGATTCAGTTGTTATTGATTTTGAAGCAGCGACAAAAAAGATCTTGAACTATCTTATTGAAAAAGGTCACCAACAAATTGGCTACATTGGCGGAAGGGAAAAATTCAAGGATGAATCTTCCGAGATTGAGGATTCTCGTGACAAGACGTTTCGTTCTTATTTGGAGGAAAAAAATCTTTTAAATGAAGACTATGTGTACATAAAAACCTTCTCGGTTAATGATGGTTATAGCCTGATGAAACAAGCAATCAAAGAACACGGCGAAGATCTTCCTACCGCTTTTTTTGCAGGGAATGATTTAATGGCGATTGGTTGTATACGGGCGCTTCATGAGGCCGCTATTCCAGTGCCGCAGCGAGTCAATATTGTCGGAATTAACGATATTAGTGTTTCAAAATACATTTATCCGGAATTAACGACTTTAAAGGTATACACAGAATTAATGGGGGAAACGGCTGTCGATTTGTTCATTGAAAGAATAGCGGATCGAAAAGTAGCGAAAAAGATTTTTATTGCAACTGAGCTCGTCATTCGAAAGAGTAGTTTTTAGTAAAATATTAAATTAGAAGCGGATGTCCTTAAGGTTCTGACCTCTTGCTCAACACTCAATATATAGACGTTTCTATAAATTGTAGGTTGAGGGTCTGAGACTTTGTTTTGGGCATCCTCTTTTTTTACGGCTGTCTAAACTTGCCTGTTGATTTGCGCTCCAGGCGCTTCGCTTTCCGCGGAGCCTCCTCGGCGCTTAAGCGCCTGTGGGGTCTCCCCTGCCCCGTACTCCCGCAGGAGTCTCGCGCCTTCCGCTCCAATCAACATTGTTTCAAAAATCAACAATGACCTTTAACGCAGCCTTTTTAACAATCAAGCGCCTCAATTGCCATATTACGGTTGATAAAATTTTAATAAAAATATAGGTTAAAATTTTACTAAAAATATTGACCGCGTTTTACCCTTCTAATAAAATAAATTTGAGGTTGCTTTTTCCGAAAATAGCTGATGAAACGTCTGCAATTTTAGGGAAATGATGGTCGGTTTGACAGGCGAGCTATTACACCAGACGAATCCGGAAAGTAAAAGCGTGATTACTAGGTGCGGGTTTGTCACACACTAGACGCCGTACCTTTAACTATAGGATCTAGGGGTGAAAGGTAATGATGGATATAAAAATGTTGGTAGAGAGGTTTCATGAAATTTTTCCAAAAGAAGAAGGCGGGGACCCTCGTGCATTCTTTTCTCCTGGTAGAATTAACTTAATAGGAGAACATACGGACTATAACGGCGGGCATGTGTTCCCATGTGCCATCACTTACGGCACATATGGGCTGGCGAGAAAGCGGGAGGACCGGACAGTCAGGATGTTTTCGATGAATTTCGAGGAAAAAGGAATTATCGAATTTCAGCTGGATGAGATGAATTATGATGTAAATCATAACTGGGCGAATTACCCAAAGGGAATGATTCGCTATATTCAGGAAGCTGGCCGGGAAGTGCCTAATGGTCTGGATGTCCTCGTTTATGGAAATATTCCAAATGGGGCCGGGCTCTCCTCCTCTGCCTCACTCGAAATGTTGATTGGTGTGATGGTAGACGATATGTTTGCATATCAGATTGATCGTTTGGATTTGGTTAGGCTCGGCAAGAGAGTGGAAAATGAATTTATTGGTGTTAATAGCGGGATTATGGATCAATTTGCCGTCGGAATGGGTAAAGAGAACTGCGGTATTTTACTGGATTGTCATACATTGAAATACGAGTATGCTCCGTTAAATTTATCTGGATATAAGATCGTGATTATGAATACGAATAAACGAAGAGAGCTTGCCGACTCGAAATATAATGAAAGACGGAGTGAATGTGAAGCAGCTCTTACTCTTCTTCAACAAGGGAAAGATATTCAAAGCTTGGGAGAGTTAAACGAGGCAGAGTTTGAGGCATGGAAGCATCTGATCAAAGATGATGTGTTAGAGAAGAGGGCGAAACATGCCGTCTATGAGAATCAGCGGACATTAAAGGCATTACAAGCGTTAAAAGAAGGAGACCTCCTCCGTTTTGGGCAGTTAATGAACGCTTCCCACGTGTCGTTAAGGGATGATTATGAAGTGACCGGCATCGAATTGGATACCTTAGTCGAAGCCGCTTGGAAACAAGAAGGAACAATTGGCGCCCGCATGACAGGCGCAGGCTTCGGCGGCTGCGCCATCGCCATCGTAAAAGATGAAACAGTCGAAACATTCATCCATGAGGTAGGCAGCGAATACAAAACCAAAATCGGCTACGAAGCTATCTTCTACATAGCCAGCATCGGCGACGGAGCAAAAGCGTTGTAGTTGGAGTGTGTAAATGGGTGCCTGACACCCTTCGTGGACATTCGTACGTGTGGAGTGGACACTAGGTTGGAGTACGGTGCCTGACACCACATGTTTGAAACAACATTGAATGGAGGTTGTGTGATGAGTATTTTAGTGCTTGGCGGTGCGGGGTATATTGGTTCTCACGCTGTTTATCAGTTAATTGATCAGAATTTTGACGTAGTGGTTGTTGATAATTTACAAACGGGTCATGCAGATGCGGTTCATCCGAAAGCGAAATTTTATCAGGGCGATATTCGCGATAAAGCCTTTTTGCAATCTGTTTTTGAAAATGAAGAAATTGATGGCATCATTCATTTTGCGGCTAGTTCGCTTGTCGGGGAATCGATGACCAATCCGATAAAATATTTTGATAACAATGTGTACGGAACACAAGTCCTTTTAGACGTAATGAAAGATTACGGCGTTAAGAATATTGTTTTTTCATCCACTGCTGCTACTTACGGCGTGCAGAAAGTTATGCCGATTACAGAGGAAGCGGCAACGATTCCTACAAATACGTATGGCGAAACGAAATTAACGATGGAAAAATTAATGAAGTGGTGTGATTCTGCTTATGGAATCAAATATGTTTCATTAAGGTATTTTAATGTTGCCGGTGCGAGGGCAACAGGAGAAATTGGCGAGGATCATCATCCGGAGACCCATCTTATCCCGGTCGTTCTTCAAGTTGCACTCGAACAGCGTGAACATATTTCCGTTTTTGGTGACGATTATGACACTGAAGATGGAACATGCATCCGAGATTATATTCATGTTGAAGATTTAATCGCGGCACACATTCTTGCCCTCCGCTATTTACAAAATGGCGGCGACAGCAATGTGTTTAATCTTGGCAGCAGCAAGGGCTTTTCTGTAAAAGAAATTGTCGAAGCTGTCCGTGAAGTAACCGGACACTCCATCCCGGCGAAAATGGAAGGACGAAGAGCAGGCGACCCAAGTACCTTGATTGCTTCCTCTGAAAAAGCGAAACAAATTCTTGGCTGGAAGCCAGCCAGAACATCAATCCACCAAATTATCCAAGATGCTTGGAATTGGCACCGTACGAATCCAAATGGATATAAAAAGTAAGGAGCTAAAAACCATGGACGTTTACGTTACTGTAAATCAGCTTGTTCACAAAGCCGTATCATTGGGATTGATTCAACCGGATGATGAAATTTATGCACGAAATCAAATCATGGCACTCTTAGATCTGACTGACTTCCCGGAACGGCAAGCGATTGATCATGAACAAGCGGTGGGTCAAGGGAAGGATATTCCTGATCTGCTCGATGAATTGACGCTATTTGCTGTTCAAACGGGACTCATTGAAGATTTGCTGGATGAAAGAGAAATATTAAGCAGTAAAATGATGAACATCTTTATGCCTAAGCCTTCCGAGGTCAATAAGACTTTTTATGAAAAATGGGCAGTAAAGCCTGAAAACGCAACGAACTTTTTCTACGAATTGAGCAAAAACAGCCAGTATATTCAAACAAAAAGAGTGCAGAAAAACATTCAGTATAAAACAGATACTCCCTATGGGGAAATCGATATCACGATTAATCTGTCAAAGCCTGAAAAGGATCCAAAGGAGATTGCACGCGAGCGGGAGATGAAAGCTTCTTCAGCCAATTACCCTAAGTGCTTACTTTGTTCGGAAAATGAGGGATATGCAGGGAGAATTGGCCATCCAGCGAGGTCGAATCACCGAATAATCAAGCTAGAGCTAACAGGAGAGTCGTGGTTTTTCCAATATTCCCCGTACGTTTACTATCATGAGCATTGCATCGTCTTATCACATGAACATCGAGATATGGTCATCAACCGCGAGGCGTTTCAAAGGTTAATAGAATTTGTTGAGAAGTTCCCTCATTATTTTATTGGCTCCAATGCCGATTTGCCAATTGTCGGCGGCTCCATTTTATCCCATGATCATTATCAAGGGGGAAACTATGAGTTTGCCATGGCAAAGGCTCAGGATGAAATGATTTTTACATTGGAGTCTTTCCCGACCATTAAGGCAGCAACCATAAAGTGGCCGATGTCTGTCATTCGATTAAGGGGCAAAGACAAGGAAGCTCTCGTAGCTGCTAGTGATTTTATTTTAGTAAAATGGAAGAAATATACTGATATCGATGCGAACATTTTCGCATTTACAGGTAAGACCAGACATAATACCATCACACCAATTGTAAGGATCCGTGAAGACGCTTATGAAGTTGACCTTGTTTTACGCAATAACCGTACGGATGAGTTGCACCCGCTGGGAATCTTCCATCCACATGGAGATGTGCATCATATAAAAAAAGAAAACATCGGGTTAATCGAAGTGATGGGTCTGGCGGTTCTTCCCCCACGCTTGAAAACTGAATTGATTGAAGTCGAAAACTATTTGTTGGATCTGCCCAATCAGGTGGAAGACTACCACCTTCCGTGGGCACAAGAAATGAAAATCCGCTACCACAATCAATTGACGGCAGAGAGCGTAACGGAAATCGTCCAAAAAGAAGTCGGCCTCAAATTCTTACGCGCACTCGAAAACGCAGGCGTATATAAACGGACCGAAGAAGGGCAGAAAGCCTTCCAAAAATTCATCACATCGTTGGGCTCCACCTCTTTTGGTGCCTGACACCGGATGTTATATAAACCAATACAAACTGAGAGAGATAGGAGACGGGATGGATGAGGATTACGCATGAGCCTTTCGGGGAGTGGGACGGTCAACTTGTTACGGCTTATACAATGGTGAATGACCATGGCATGTCCGTGACGAGCCTTGATTATGGCTGTATCATTACGAGTGTTTTGACACCCGATAAGAATGGGAAGATCGAAAATATTGTCCTTGGCTTTGATACTATTGAGGAATATAGGGAGCATTCACCTTATTTTGGGGCAGTAGTCGGCCGAGTTGCCGGACGGATTAAAAATGCAGAGTTCGAGCTGGACCAGAAGACATATCAGTTAGCCGCAAACGATAATAGCAACCATCTTCACGGCGGTGTTCAAGGATTTGATAAAGTCATTTGGAAAACAGAGATGGTGAAACATGAGGATTGGGTTCGTCTTGAATTTACTTATCTGAGTAAGGATGGGGAAGAAGGGTATCCTGGGAATTTGCAAACGAAGGTCACATACACCCTGACAAATGAAAATGAGTTACAGATTGCATACAGAGGAGAATCTGACAAACGCACCCTTCTCAATGTAACCAATCATTCTTATTTTAATTTAAGCGGTAATGTAAAGAGGGATATTCTCGGTCATCAATTAACATTAAAAAGCAGCAGTTTTGTTGAACTGGGCGATGACCTTATTCCAACTGGACAGATTTTGCCGGTGGAAAATACCCCGTTTGATTTTCAATCAGGCAGAAAGATTAAGGATGGAGCAACATCTGAACATTCACAAAATATTCTCGTCGGAAATGGATATGATCACCCATTCCTGCTAACGGAGAATAATCGTAATGAAATCATTCTGGTGGACGATGAAAGCGGCCGGATGCTGACAGTTGAAACGGTTCAGCCTGCCGTCGTTCTTTATACGGCAAATCAATTGGGAGATCACTTTTCGATGAGAGGTGTCCAATCCCGAAACTACCTCGGCCTATGCTTGGAGACCCAAGGAGTACCTGACTCCATCCACCACCCTCACTTTCCGCCAAGCATATTGGAAAAAGGGGAGCTTTATCAATCAACAACAAAATATAAGTTTTCGGTAGTTTAAACGTTCATTTTGGTGCCTGACACCCACAAACGAAAATAGCTTGGCGATGGCCAAGCTATTTTTTTATTAAGCGATATTAAAGTATCGATTTTGATTTCGAGAATTATCCAGCTCCATTCTGATTCAGGAGAAATATCAAAACGGAACATGGGTTAAATGATTTACGCTTTCTTTTCTACTCTTTGATTTTTTTTCGTTTTAGATTTTCGATATTGTGAAGGGGATTGCATCGTGACCCTTTTAAAAGACTGGGAAAAAAATGATTGCGAAGAAAAACCCGTATTCGTTGAAATATTGGAGATCGGATAATTCGTTGTTTCTAACAATATTTTACTCTCTCTAATCCGGGTTTGTATCAAGTACTCGATCGGAGAAATACCAACCGATTTCTTGAATGAATGGGCCAGATAATATTTATTCATATGACTGGCTTCGGCTAAAATATCTAAATTGATATCTTCGCGAAAATGCTGCTTAATGTAATTTTTGATGAAAGCAATATCTTTATTGATTTTTTGCGTGGATGTTTTTTCTATGGTGAAGGTCTTTTTTCTCATCATCGTTAACAATAAAATTTCAAAAATATTTTGAATAATTAACTCATAATTTTCTTTCTGATTTTGTACTTCCTTAAGGATCAAATCCAGAAAAAAAAGGTATGATCCATGTTCTTGTTTAAAATTGTAGAAACTTACAAGTGAATTAGGATGATCAGGAGATGAAAAGGATAAACCCTCGATTCCAATTGCTATATATTCAAGCGGGTCCTTGGCAGTTGATTTTTCGGTATGCTCAACATTTGGATTGATGATAATTAGATCATACTCTTTTACGGATACTTCCTTATTGGCAAAGATAAAGGTTCCGTTGCCTTTCGTAATAAACAGCAGTTCAGTGAAATG
The DNA here is from genome assembly GCF_001048695.1 of Neobacillus massiliamazoniensis. Taxonomy (GTDB): domain Bacteria; phylum Bacillota; class Bacilli; order Bacillales; family Cytobacillaceae; genus Neobacillus; species Neobacillus massiliamazoniensis. The sequence continues at coordinate 1,241,928 of NZ_CVRB01000001.1, forward strand.
ATGTGTATGATTAGTGCTATGCCAATCCTTATCATACTTCGAGCGAGTAACATAAAGAACCCTAACCGGAGGATGGTTTCGATTGGTTTGAGGTACTTCATAAATCTCGTTAGACATATAAACCCCTCCTTGAAGAAAACCCTTTCATTTAACAGTATTATATGGGTTTTAGTAGATTTATTCAACGGAAAACAATATATATAAAAAATAGAACAAGATGTTTATTGTGAAAGCGTTTTAGTATCCTTATACTTTAGCTGTGATAGTAAAAAATAGTAATAGAGTAGGGGGATCAAAGAATGAAGAAAAAGTTTTTGATGGCTGGAATGACTGCAGTACTGTCATTTGGTTTGATGGCTTGTTCAAATGGCGAAAAGACCTCGGGCAACTCGAAAGACAATACAAAATCCGGGGAAAAGACAACACTTCAGGTAGCAGCATTGGAATCTGCCTATGGTAAGGATATGTGGACCGAGATCGCCAAAGCATATGAAGAGGCTAACCCTAATGTTAAGGTAGAATTAACGGTTGATAAAAACCTTGAAGACGTGATTAGTCCGAACATGAAGGCAGGCAAATATCCGGATGTAGTTTTATTGGCAAACGGAAGGAAAAAGGCCCTGACCGAAACATTGATTAAAGATAAAGCGATTGAAAATATTACCGATGTATTTGATAAGAAGGTTTATGGTGAAGATGTTAAGGTTAAAGATAAGTTAATTACTGGTTTTACTGATACACTTGCGACAAATCCTTACAATGATAAAAAGACTTATTTGGCACCAATGTTCTATAGCCCGACCGGATTATTCTATAATGCGGCATTATTTAAGGAAAAGGGATGGGAAGTGCCAAAGACTTGGGATGAAATGTGGGCCCTTGGCGACAAAGCGAAGACAGAAGGAATCTCTTTATTCACATATCCTACAACCGGTTATTTTGACGCCTTTATCTACTCGTTATTATTAGAAGCCGGCGGACCGGATTTTTATAATAAAGCGATGAAATATGGAAATGGCGTTTGGAAGTCTCCAGAAGCAGATAAAGTCTTTGAAACTGTTGCAAAGTTAGCAAAGTATACTGAACCATCAACAGTTGCTAACGCAAATGATCAAAACTACAAAAAGAATCAGCAATTAATTTTGGACAATAAAGCGCTCTTTATGCCAAATGGTACATGGGTTGTCGGGGAAATGAAAGATGCCCCTCGGGCTAAAGGCTTTGAATGGGGGATGACTGCTATGCCGGCATTGAAAGCCGGCGGCGATCGTTATGCATTTACTTTCTTTGAACAAATGTGGATCCCATCTCAAGCTAAGCATAAAGATGCTGCGAAGGATTTCTTAACATTTGTTTATTCTGATAAGGCAGCGGATATTTTTGCTAAGTCTGGTGCTGTTCAACCAATTAAAGATATGGCGAACAAGTTAACTGGTGATAACAAATTATTCTATAGCATCTATGACAACGGAGCAAAAGCAGGAATGGGTGGATTTGCTGCAACAGAACCGGTTGAAGGTGTAAGTATTTCCGATGCGCTGTTCGGGACGATTGATAGTGTTGTTTCCGGCAATAAAACCGTTAAAGACTGGCAAGATGCAGTTGAAAAAGCAAGCGATAAATTACGCCCTGCTTTGAAATAAGAATAATTCACAAAAGCTATAGCGGTGAGCGTCAATCTCACCGTTATATTTCATTAAGAGGTGAAGGCAGTGAATAAAACAACAGCAAAGAGAATTTTTATATTTGTTTGTACGGCACCCGCACTGGTTTTGTTAACCATTTTTATGATTGTACCGACAGTCCAAGTATTTCGGATGTCTTTGTATAAATGGGGTGGATTTACAAATAATAAAGTGTTTGTTGGTTTCGATAACTTTAGGAAGCTATGGGATGATATGAATTTCATCCGGTCACTGCAAAATAGTATTCTACTAATTGTTCTGGTTACCATTATTACGATGGTGATAGCCATATTATTTGCCGCGATATTATCAAGAGAGAATATGAAAGGAAATAGTTTTTTTCGAGTAATCTTTTACATTCCTAATATCTTATCAATTGTAGTTATTGCTGGTATCTTTTCTGCTGTTTATGATCCTAAGGCAGGTTTGTTAAATAGTTTGCTCGGTTTGGTCCAATTAAAAGGTCTTCAACAGTTATGGCTTGGAAATCAACAAATTGCCATCTACAGTATTGGCGGGGCTCTTGTTTGGCAAGCAATTGGTTATTATATGGTTATGTATATGTCTAGTATGGCCAGTATACCAGAAAGTTTCTATGAAGCTTCTTCATTGGAAGGGGCCGGACGAATTAGACAGTTTTTTAGTATTACATTGCCGTTGATTTGGCAAAACATCCGTACCACTTTAACATTCTTTATTATCAGTACGATCAATCTAAGTTTTCTCCTCGTACAGGCAATGACTGGAGGCGGACCGGATGGTTCGACTGAGGTGTTTTTAAGTTACATGTATAAACAAGCTTACACCAATTCTTCTTATGGGTACGGTATGGCTATTGGCGTGGTAGTCTTCTTATTCTCATTCGCATTATCAGCTGTTATCAGTTTTGTCACCAAAAGGGAAGTGCTGGAGTATTAAGGGGGTCCATGAAATATGAAAGAGCAAAAAAGCATGAGCGCCGAAAAGCTTTATCGTTTATTTGTTTATATTGCGTTAATCACATTGGCAATTTCGATCATTATTCCCGTAGGCTGGGTTTTCCTTGCATCTATTAAACAGAACTCGGAGTTTTACGGAAGTCCTTGGACCATGCCTAGAGGTTTTTACTTTCAAAACTTCATCGATGCGTTTGAGAAGGCAAACATGGGAACCTACATGTTAAATTCTCTCTTCGTTACTGCCCTGGCTCTGTTAATTTTGTTGGTGGTTGCCTTGCCGGCAGCCTACGTACTTGCAAGATACACCTTTAGGGGCAGCAAATTAATCAATTTACTTTTTAAAGCCGGATTATTTATTAATGTGAACTATATTGTTGTTCCAATTTTTCTTATGCTGTTAGATAGTGACAAGTTCTTAACCGAACAATTTGGAAAAGGATTCTTATTGGACAATTTATTCGTACTTGCTGTCGTTTATGCAGCAACAGCGCTGCCGTTTACGATCTATTTGTTATCTAGTTATTTCCAATCGCTTCCGTCAACATATGAAGAGGCTGCATTAGTGGACGGTGCCGGTTATTTCAAAACCATGATTAGAATCATGATTCCGATGGCACGGCCGAGCATTATTACCATCATTTTATTTAACTTCCTGGCATTTTGGAATGAATACATCATTGCATTAACTTTGATTCCAGGTCCAAATAAAACTCTGCCTGTAGGATTGATGAACTTAATGGCAGCGCAGAAATCAGCCGCGAATTACGGTCAAATGTATGCTGGGATGGTACTTGTCATGCTGCCAACTTTAATTTTATATATTTTGGTTCAAAAGAAAATAACACAAGGGATGACTCTTGGTGGATTAAAAGACTAGTAGATTTACACTGTTACCCATATTGGAGGATTTTTACATGGATAAGAAAAAAGGACATGTTACGCTGCCTAGTGAAGCGAATTTTCTGAATGAAACGAAGGAATTGATGGAGCGCTGGGGAGCGGATGCCATTCGCGATAGCGACGGCACAAAGCTTGATAATGAAATTAAGCAGTTAGATGCAAAAATCTATACAACCTACTTTGTTGCTCGCGGACACAATGATTTTGCCGAGAAACATATGGAGGAATGCCAACAACTGTATTTGATGAGCCAATTCAATACAGCACTCGAGGAAACACTGGAAATTGATTTCATGAAAGGGTATTTTGAGGAACAATTAAAGCCTGATTATATCCATGACCCAAAGAAATATTGGGAAGTGATCGATCGAACCACGGGTAAAGTTGTCGATTATCATTTTTGGGAAATTAACCAAGAGCTAAATCGTATCATAATTAATAAAGTAATTCCATGGCATGAGTACACCGTTTCTTTCTTGGTTTATGCTATTTGGGATCCGACTCAAATGTATAATCATATTACCAACAATTGGGGAGATAAACCGCATGACATACCATTTGATGTGCGGCAGCCATATTCCAATGAATATATGAAGAACTTACTAATACAATGGTTGAAAGATAATCCGGAAACGGATGTTGTACGATTTACGACGCTCTTCTACCATTTCACACTTGTGTTCAATAACTTAGGAAAAGAGAAGTTTGTCGACTGGTTCGGTTATGGGGCAAGTGTATCAGTAGCCGCTTTGGAAGCTTTCGAACAAAAGAAAGGCTATCGTTTAAGACCTGAAGACATCGTAGATAAAGGCTATTACAATACATCGTTCCGGGTTCCGTCTAAAGCGTTTTTGGACTACATGGATTTTGTTCAAAAGTTTGTGGCGAAAGAAGCGAAGAAGCTAGTTGATATTGTGCATGAAAGTGGTAAGGAAGCGATGATGTTCCTTGGTGATAATTGGATTGGCACCGAACCTTACGGCCAATATTTTGAAGAAATCGGATTAGATGCAGTTGTTGGCAGTGTTGGCGGCGGAGCAACCTTAAGAATGATTGCCGACATCCCGCATGTTCGTTACACTGAAGGAAGATTCTTGCCATATTTCTTCCCTGATACATTTTATGAGGGAAACAACCCCGTGATTGAAGCAAATGAAAACTGGCTGACAGCCCGAAGAGCTATTCTAAGGAACCCTGTAGATCGGATTGGTTATGGCGGTTATTTAAGCCTTGCTTATAAATTTCCGGAGTTTGTTGACTATATTGAAACGGTCACTGATGAATTTCGTGAAATTTATCACACAATTAAAGGAATCCAACCGTATACAGGCCTTAAAGTTGCCATTTTGAACTCATGGGGGAAATTAAGGACTTGGCAAACACATATGGTGGCACATGCCTTGTGGTATAAACAAATATATTCTTATTTAGGTGTATTGGAATCATTAAGTGGCGCTGCTGTTGAGGTTGAGTTTATCAGTTTCGATGATGTTATTCACCATGGAGTTCCGGAAGATATTGATGTCATGATTAATGCCGGTGATGCCGGAACTGCTTTTTCTGGCGGAGAGAACTGGATGAGCGAAGTACTTCTCACTAAAATTAGAGCATGGGTATATAATGGAGGGGGCTTTATCGGGATTGGAGAACCGACTGCCTATCATCATGAAGGACGTTATTTTCAATTAGCTCAAGTATTAGGGGTTGATAAAGAACTTGGGTTTAGTTTATCAACTGATAAATACTTTACAACTTCTGTCGATCATCATTTTATTTCTGAGGATAGCAAAGAGTTTGATTTTGGAGAAGGAATGAAAAATATTTTCGCATTATCAGATGAGACTGAAATTATCGAGTTCTCTAATGGAGAAGTCCACTTGTCCAGCCATGATTTTGGAAAAGGCAGGGGCGTCTATTTAGCGGGTCTTCCATATAGTGCTGAAAATACACGCCTGTTAATCCGCGCAATGTATTATGCTGCCCATAAAGAAGATGAGTTTTATAAATGGCATGTCGATAATATCCAATGTGAAGTTCATGCTTACCCGGAAATTCAGAAAATGGCTATTGTCAATAATTCCATGCAGGAACAGACAACGCTCGTCTACGACGGAATCGGTAACAGAAAAGAAGTAACCTTGGCACCAAGCGAAATTCGCTGGGAGGTCTACTCGAATGAATCGTAGCTCTTTTATGATTGTTATAAAATTGATTGTGTTTATCCTTTGTATTTCTTTAATCATTATGGGGAAAAACGAAGGGAGCAAAATTAATTTAGCAATTATGTTAATTGGATTAGTGGGACTTCTTTGGTTACTCTATGACTATAACCGGAAGTATATTTAGAAAAAAGAAAGTAAAACTTTATGATGGGTTCGATCCTTTCTATTAAAGTTTTACTTTTTAAAAGAGACAGCAAGGTCATGGTATGACAAGACTTCAAGCAAAAAAAGGATTTTAATATTCCATGGAATAACAAGAAAAAACCGGGCAGATTATCCATTCTGTCCGGTTTTTTTCTATGCTCATTTTACTAAAGGTAAAGATATAGGTTATAAAAGAAGAATTATTAATGGGTTTGAGTAAAATTCGTGGGAAAGCAATATTTCTAAAATTTTAGACAATATTTCGATTGTGTAAGCGCTTTTAAAAAAGTAGGCTAGAAGTGTCACTTATACTAGTTTTTGGGTGTTATGGGGATAGGAGGGGAATATCGTATATAAAAAGTTAAGTTCCAAAGTCTAAATAAAATCTCCCATTCTAGTAGAAGGTACTTTTTTTTACATTTTAGATTCAGAGGAGGAGATCACTTGGGTAGTCAACGTTTCAAGAGGTTCTATCATACTCTCTTTGCATTAATGTTAATCTTGCCAACATTTTTGACAGGAATCGTACCTCCGCTAAGTGCAAAGGCACAAGAAAATAACCCTTGGATAACCATTTCCAATGGAGGAAATGAAATTAATCAAATTGTCGATAAAGATGGTAAGAAATATGTAAGGTTTGGAACAGGCGCTGGCAATGATAATGGTGCAAAAGCGGCTATTTTCCAAGAAAAAGATGCAGCAGCAAAACAATCCGGCACAATGGAGTATACCTTTATTCCGGAAACGGCAGGTGCAACCACTAGATTTGGTTTCTATCCTCACTATAAAGACCCTAATAACTTTGTGTTTGTAGGCTATGACTTAAGTGGCTGGTTCTACGAATACAAATATCAAGGTAATGGTGAATGGCTGCAGAATAGACCAAAAGTTGCATTACCGGATATGGGAACTGAACATACCATTAAGATTGAATATGACCAAACCCATCTCAGTGTGACATTAGACGGAAAAGATTTATTTGGTCAGGTTACCTTATCTGATAAAGTCAATAATCTGTTTGATGGAAAGGAAGCAGTTAAGCTTGGCCAATATGGTAATGAAAACAGCCAAGTGTTAATTGAAATGAAGAACACTTCTGTGGAACCGCCAGTAGATCCTCCAGTAGATCCGGGTACCCCAAGCGGCGTGGACATTACGAATTCTTCCTTGAAAGATGGTGATTTTAGCATTCTATCAGGGAATGGAACTGTAACATATAATGCCGATGGTTCCGCAACATTCAACGTTACTTCTACGGCAAAGAATCGTATTGTCTACAATGCGCCAAAAATAAAAAATGGAGTTTTTGAAGCAGATATTACCCCTAGTACGGACAGCATGAATCGTTTTGGTTTACTTTACCGTGTTCAAGATGCATCTGCATACACATATGTTGGAACAGGTGACACAAATAATCAGTATTTTGGGGAGATTTTTGGACCTAAAAATACTTGGACATCCATGACAACGGGTAAAGCGTTACAGGCCAATAAAACGTACCATTTAAGTGTTAAGGTTATTGATGATTCGGCAACTTTGTATATTGATGGAGAGAAGATCACTTCCTGGACGCTTTCAGGCGGCGTTGACCAAGCAGGGTTATTTGGATTTGAAAAGAGCCGTGGTGCAGCGAGTATTAAAATTGCCAACATCAAAATAAAAGAAATCGTTCCGCCAAAAGCGCCGGATACTCCGCCGGTATTGGATTCATTAAAATCCAACTACATGGATGTTACAATCGACCAAGTATTCCCGCGTGTCGTTCAATACAAAGTGGGCAATAAAGTCATGCTTGGGCAGGAAACACCGGTTTATGGTTTGAAGGTAAATGGTCTTCTTTACTACCCAAATGTTACATTTAAAAAGATTAGCAGTAGCGAAGCAGAGTATACGCTTAAAGTTGTCGATGCATTAGAAAAACTGAATGCTACTTTCAAAGTTTCATTGAAAGTGAATGACAACAAGGTCATTTATAGTTTTGATCAAGTTTCCAATGCGGATTCAGCGAAAATTGAGACAGTTGAATTTGCAGATATGAATTTTATCTCTGTCAACTCGAGCCAGCTAAATGCAAAGGCTAGATTTGCCAATCTTAGCAGCAATACAACCAAACCCGGTGATGTTGATGTAACAGTCGATAACAATATGGGTAATGTCGGATCTAAAGCCAATTATTATGTTGGGTTCCTGTCAAATAATGAATTGAGTGCCGGAGTATGGTCCAGTTCAGAAGTTAATGGTTACGGTAACTTGATTGCAAGCCGTTACCAAAATAAAGATGGGGCGAAGGCATTAGGAATTGGTTCAAACGCCCTCTATTATCAAAGAGATTTCATGCCAAACCCGCAATTCTCTAAACCAACAATTAAAGTGGCTATTGCTGAAGATTTGAATAATGACCAACAAGTGGACTGGCAGGATGGAGCAATCGCTTATCGTGACATTATGCAGCCTATTAAAGGTTCAGAAAATGTGAACAATCTGGTCGGCTACCGCATTTCCATGAATTTTGGTTCTCAAGTACAGCAGCCATTCTTAAAAACATTGGATAATGTTAAAAAGGTAGCGCTTGCTACGGATGGATTAGGACAATCTGTCCTGTTAAAAGGATACGCAAACGAAGGGCATGACAGTGCACACCCTGACTATGGTAATGTAGGTGAGCGAATGGGCGGCGAAATGGATTTAAATACCCTGATTAATGAAGGGCACAAGTATAATACAGAATTTGGTGTCCATATCAATGCCCAAGAAGCTTATCCGGAAGCTAAAGCTTTTAATGAAGACTTGATCGAAGGTCCAAACTCTAAAGGCTGGGGATGGCTAGATCAGTCATATGTAATTAATAAAATAAAAGATTTGGCTTCAGGAACGCGTGCAGCAAGACTTGATCAATTGAAAAAAGCAGCTCCCGGTCTTGATTTCATTTATTTAGATGTATGGTATCAAGATCAATGGGAATCTGACAGAATAGCAGAGCAGTTGATGGATAGAGGCTGGAGAGTATCGACTGAGTTTGGTACGTCAATGGCAAACTATTCAACATGGCAGCACTGGGCAACCGATAAGAACTACGGAGGAGCGGCAAGCAAAGGAATCAACTCGGAAGTTCTTCGTTTCATTGAAAACCACGAGAGAGATTCTTGGGTATTAAATAATCCGGCATTTGGCGGCACTGCCGACAATCCATTGCTTGGCGGATTTGAACTAGCCGGTTTTGAAGGATGGCAATCGGATAAGAATTTTGATAACTTTATTCGAACTACATTCGATACAAACCTGCCGACTAAATTCTTGCAAAAGTATTATGTAACAAATTGGACGGATGTCGCTGGTGACAAAACCAAGACAAACGTGGAAAAAGAAATTAAATTAAAGGATCCGAGCAATGGCGATGTTGTCGTTGTAACTAGAAAGGATAACTCCAGAGAACATGTCATTACACTTAATGGAAATAAAATACTTGATGGACATGCTTATCTGATTCCATGGGTAGAGCAAGATTTTAAAAATCCAACACCTGATTCGAAAAAGCTTTATCATTGGAACTTAACTGGCGGCACCACCACTTGGACACTTCCAAATGAATACGCAGGTGCATCTAAGGTTTATGTATACAAGTTAACAGATCAAGGCCGAAAAGACATGAAGGAAGTTAAAGTCGTTAATAATCAAGTGACATTAACAGCTGATGCAGCAACTCCATATGTTGTTGTACCTGTTCAAAATAACAGTTTGAAAATTACAGATTGGAGCAAGGGTAACCATGTCTATGACTCCGGATTCAATTCAGGTACAGTAAAGGATCAAAATACTGCTGTTTCTGGTGATTCTAAGGCAGTAAATGTCATAAGAACAAGCCAAACCGACAGTTCCCGCAATTTAAGCAGCGGAGACTACTACTTAAATATCGACAGCCCGTCACATAAGACAAAGGTCACTCGTACCCTCACTGATTTAGTGCCGGGTAAAGACTATGTAGCGGAGGTATATGTTGAAAATAACAGTGATGTAAAGGCGTCAATTTCCGTTACTGGCGGCACAAAAGACGTCAGCAATTACACGCTGCGCACCCTACAAAAGAACTATGTAAAAGCAGATTCACACGCTTCTAACGATGGTTACAACAGTAAAATGCAAATCATGCAGGTGAGCTTTACGGCTAAATCTGATAAAGCTAAATTAACACTTAGCCGTGAGGCGGGAGAAGGGAATACTAAATTTGATGACATTCGGATCGTTCAAAAGACCGTAAACAATTTTGTCTCACCAAAAGTGTTTGTTCAGGATTTTGAATCTGTCGTACAAGGAATTTACCCATTCGTAATTGGAAACACAGAAGGTGTGGAAGATAACAGGATCCATTTGTCTGAAAAACACGCTCCATATACCCAAAAAGGATGGGCAGGCAAAAAGCTGGTGGATGATGTCATCGATGGAAACTGGTCCGTTAAAGTAAATACCGGAGAGCCTGGTTTACTTTATCGTACCATTCCTCAAAATTTCCATTTTGAACCTGGAAAAACGTATAAAGTATCCTTTGATTATCAAACAACTGACAATGCGTATCGCTTCATTTCTGGGGATCAAGCGATTGATGTTCAGGATATTGCTGATGTAAAAGGATTAAGTGTGAATCAAACTCTTTCTACATCAACTGATACAAAAACGGCAGAGTTTACAGTTAAAGGTTCTGATAATGGTCAAACCTATATTGGAATCTTTAGTGATGGCACTGATTTAAATGGAGATACCGGTGCGGGGACATTTATTTTGGACAATCTCCGTATTGAGGAAATGACTCCAAGTCTGACCGTTAAGAACGCAACTATATTAACAGGGAATGCATTGGATTTAACATCGCTGATCACTGAAGCGAAAGACTCCAAAGGAAATGATGTAACAAGTGCTGTTGTCATTGATAATGGAGGCTTTGATGCCAATAAGCCTGGCACATACACGATTACCTTCACACTAAAAGTGGATGGATTTAATCCTGTCGTGCAAACTGCTTCTGTGAAAGTAAAAGGAAACAAGATGAACAAAAACCCTTTTAGCAGTCGGGACAATGATGATGATTAGAAGAAAACTTAAAGCTTAATGATTTTTATACAATAGTAAACTCCCGAAAACTGCAGCGTTGATTCAGTTTTCGGGTAGTTTCCTATTTTTAAAGACTCCTCCTCTTGGTTTACCGTTTTTCCACTTGATTCAGATGTTGCTATAAAACATCTATAAAATAAATCCAACTGATGTACCGTAAGATCCTATTGTCATTTCCATCTGTCTGTTCCTCCTTTTGATTTTGATCCATTTAAACTCAAAAGATGAAAGAAATGTATATTTTTATTATTTTATAGGCTATTTTTTTCTGGACTTTTACATTAGGATTTACGCTTTTCGAAAATATATGTGGAGCATCCTTTTCATATGGTTAATACTAGGGCGGTCTATGACATTTGGGGATTAGATGGAAAGGGTGGTAATACAGCGAACTTGGACCTTTAGTAGTTTATATGATCATAGATTATTTTGACCTGATTGGATAATGAAGTTATTTGCGTAAACGAGTATTTCTACTGTAACGAGTGAGGATCACAACCGTATTTTAAAAGGGGGTGTTTAAATGATTACATATGATCGAAAAAGCTGGAAAATTAATCATCAAAGAATCTTTGTTCTCTCTGCTGCAATTCATTATTTCCGTCTGCCAAGAGCAGAGTGGAATGAGGTGTTAGAGAAGGCGAAAGCGGGCGGCTGTAATACAGTTGAAACTTATATTCCTTGGAATTTTCATGAAATGAATGAAGGAGAATGGGATTTTAGCGGCGATAAAGATTTGGCTCATTTTTTACAATTATGTGCTGAAAAAAATCTCTATGTGATTGCTAGGCCTGGTCCCTATATTTGTGCCGAATGGGACTTTGGCGGGTTTCCATGGTGGCTTTCTACAAAAGAAGGCATCAAGTATCGCTCGGCAGACCCTGTCTTCTTACATTATGTTGATCAATATTTTGATCAGGTAATACCGATGATTCGGGAATATCAATTGACGAATAACGGCACTGTCATTATGGTTCAGGTGGAAAATGAATTCCAGGCGTACGGAAAGCCTGATAAAAAGTATATGGAATATTTGCGGGACGGCATGCATGCCAGAGGAATTGAAGTACCGCTTGTTACTTGTTATGGTGCGGTAGAAGGGGCTGTGGAGTTTCTCAATTTTTGGTCGCATTCCGGGCATGCGGCAAAGGTTTTGGATGAACGTTTTTATGACCAGCCAAAAGGGGTTATGGAATTTTGGATTGGCTGGTTTGAACAATGGGGAGGCAATAAAGCCGATCAAAAAACACCACATCAGCTTGAATACGAATGTTTTCAGCTTTTAAGCAATGGGTTTACGGTAATCAATTACTATATGTATTTTGGTGGAACCAATTTTGATCACTGGGCCGGAAGAACAGTAGGTGAACAGACTTTTATAACGACATCCTATGATTATGATGCTGCGCTTAATGAATACTTGCAACCGACCGAAAAATATTCCGTGCTATCGCGGTTCCATTCTTTTGTAAAATGGCTGGAACCCCTTCTCACTGAATCAGATCAGCTCAACGTAAACATGACGCTGCCAAGCAATGTAACAGCCAACAGAATTGTCAGCCCGGACGGGGAAATCCTCTTTATTAAGAATGGTAGAAATGAACGTGTTCAAGCCCTTCTTACCTATGAAGGACAGAGTATTCCATATACAGTGGAAGCTCACTCAATCCTTCCGGTTGTCCGCAATGTCAATATAGGCGAGCTTTTTACAATAAAAATGCTAACAGCCTATACAACAGGATTCAACACAGAAGAAGCCGTGATTTATCATGAAACCGGGCAGCGGTCTTCGTTCATGGTTAAGCTTCATAAAGAGGCTACTATTGTTTGCCCGCTTCCTAACCGATATCAATTCCTTGGTAACAATACTTATCATTTTCATCTTTTCCATGGGAATGAGCTGCAATCCATTCAGCTGGAATTTAAGGATGGAACGGTCTATATGATACAAATTGCTGACAAACAGACATTGGATCACGAAGCGGCACATCATAAAATGAAAGTGCACTCGGAATCACTTAAATGGGAAACAGCAGATGAAAATTTGGACTTTTTGCAGGGCAATGTAAAAGTGACCAGGAAACCGCTTGATTTTAGTTCTTTTGGCCAGTTTAGCGGTTACCTGGGTTATGAAAGTGAGTTTTATTTCGGGCAAACAGGAGTAAAAACGATTGTATTTCCAAGAATAGAGGACCCTGTTACTGTACATTACAATGGCAAATTTATTGGGAAACTAGATAAATTGGGAGCTGATTCGCTTGAGGTTCCTGTCATAAAAGGAATTAATAAACTTACGTGTCTTGTTCAAAATATGGGCAGATATAATTATTCTCAGGCAATGGGTGAACCGAAGGGAATAAGTGAAGCTCCTGCATTGAATGGAAAGCATTTCTCATTATTGGGAGAATGGCAGGTAGAAGGTACTGGCCGAAAGCATCATTTATCGCAAATTCCAAAAATCGAAGGGCGAATTGCTTTTTTACGAAGCTTCACGAATACTGACTATAACCGGGCGATGTTAGTGGGAGAAGGTGTTTCCCGCGTCAAGGTCAATGGGAAGCCTGTGAAAATAGTCATGGAAAATCAAACTGCCTGGTCAAGAGAATGTGCGGTTTTCGGGGTAGCAGATCTCAGCGATACGTTAATGAATGGTGAGAATGTCTTAGATTTAGATGTGCAGAATGTATCCAGTATACGCCGTTTTGATCTATATTTGTTTCATGAACATGAGCAAATTTTCGATTGGAAAATGAAATCATGCGCACAGCTTGATGAGAAAAAGGATTGGACGATTTTTAGCAAAGAGAGCACTAAAACGGTTTTTCCGCGCTGGTATCGAAGTCACTTTTCGTGGTCACATGATGACGGATCGGTCATAAAGGTTCGTTTCAACAATATGAGCAAGGGCTGCTTTTGGGTCAATGGCCAATGTCTGGGCCGATACTGGAACATAGGGCCGCAGGAAGATTATAAAATCCCTGCTTCCATTTTAAGAGAACGCAATGAACTCATTATTTTTGATGAAGAGGGCTTTTTGCCTGATAAAGTAACGATTCATTCCTTTTAAATAGAGTAGATAAATAGGATATAGAGGGTATTCTAGTTAAAAACTATCTTGTTGGGTTGAACGTACAAGTAAAGCTGATATACTTTAAACTAAGAATTAAGTTTGGTTTGGAGGAAGTTTTATCAAATGAAACCATTACAGCAAAATAGCGTGATCCCTCTTTATCACCAATTAATGGAGAGGCTCAAGGAATCGATTGAAAAAGAAAATTGGAAGCCAGGCGACAAAATTCCATCGGAAAATCAGTTAATGGACGAATTTGGCGTCAGCCGTAACACCGCAAAAAAGGCAATTGAGGAGCTGGTACAAGAAGGGATTCTTTACCGAATCCAAGGAAAAGGAACCTTTGTGGCAAAACCAAAATTGCAGCAGTCATTAATGGGTTTTTACAGCTTTAGCAAAGTATTAAAAGAAAACGGATTAAATCCAAAGGACATCATTTTGAAAATAGAAGAAGTAAAACCCTCTAAAAAAATTATAGATGCACTTCAGTTAGATGAGAACGAAAATGTTATTGAAGTGAAACGCCTTCGTTGTGCCAATAATGAGCCTTATATTTTAGAATCATCTTTCATTCCCAAAAGTGTTGTTACCGACATGGAACAACTAAAAAAAGTGGGTGAAATTTCATTATATGATTTATTCGCACGGCAATTTAATGTCGTAGTATCCAAGGCGAAAGAAGCTTTTGAACCTGTACTTATACGTGCTGATGAAAGTGGATATCTGCAAACGAAAGAAGGCCGTCCGGCATTATTGCTTGAACGTATTGCCTATGATGCTGCAGAACGCCCTGTTGAATTTTGCATATCGATTGTCCGTGGTGATCGGTGCCGCTTTTATACGGAACTTACGTAATTTTTGACTCATAGAGTTTGTCTATGGGTTTTGATCACAATTAACATATACCAACAACCCGTTGATGGGTAATATATTCGTTGACAGAAAATTATCAATGGTGCTATAGTTAAGATAATTTAATTGATAAATGTGGTAGGTAAAAGTTTTGAGGTGTATTGGTAGTGGCAAGATTAAAAGATATTGCTGAATATGTAGGCGTTTCCATCTCAACAGTATCAAGGGTTATTCAAAATGACCAAACGCGAAATGTGAATCAGGAAACGAAAAATAAAATATGGCAAGCTGTTAAGGAGTTAGGCTACATCCCAAACCAGCATGCCCGTAATTTAGTGAATAATAAGCAAACGAAAACAAGAACAATGAAAATTGGCTGGGTAGCCAATCCAACAAAGGCAGAGATTAATCCTTACTTTGATAAAATCTATACAGGTATTCGTGACACTCTGACAAATCACGATTTTACCTTAATTACAATTACCAAGGATGAGCTTGAAAATGAGACATTGCTTTTAAAGACAATTCATGATTTAGGGATTGAAGGGCTAATTCTCATTGACAGAATTGATGATAGTCTCATTGAATATATTCAGCAAACGGTTCCTCTTGTAGGATTGGATTTTTTCTATACAGACAAAAATATAGCTGTTGTTGATTATAACCGTGAGGCAGCGATTAAAATGGTAGTTCAGCATTTAATCTCCCAAGGCCATTATGAAATTGGATTTATTGGGGGAGGTATTAATGAAACTTTTGAAGACTTGCATGCTGAGAATCGGTTTAAAGGCTATCAATCAGCTATGAAAGAAGCAGGGCTTTCCATCCGGCCTGAATGGGTCATCAATACAAAGTGGAGAATGGAAAGCAGTTATGAGGAAATGAATCAGCTTCTTAAAAGAGACAGAGAGCATTTGCCTACTGCCATGGTTTGTGCCAGTGACTTGATGGCTCTCGCTGCCATGAGGGCTGTGATTGAAAATAATCTCAGAATTCCAGAGGACATTGTCTTTTTTGGAGTGGATAATCTTGAGATGAGTAAATATTCATCGCCGCCGTTATCAACGGTTGAAATTCCGAAATATGAAATGGGAAAAATGGCAGCAAAAACCATTATGGATATGGTGGAGGAAAAAATTACTCTTCCGGTTAAGCTTATTTTACCGTTTGAATTAGTCATTCGGGAATCATCAAAAAAACGAACCTAAGCGGTTCCTTTTTTATCAGCTGTTGGAAAACGTTTGGATAAAATCAGGAAAATTTTCCGATTGAGAAAAATGAGAGGAGAAATGTAGATGAAAACGATGACAGCAATCTTAATTGGAGCAGGTGACAGAGGTGCAAGAGCTTACGCACCATATGCCTTGGCCTATCCGAATGAATTAAGGATTGTCGCAGTGGCAGAGCCTGGATTAGAAAGAAGGGAGAAAATTCAACAAAGTCATGGTATTCCTGAAGAAAATTGTTATGAATCCTGGGAAGAGATTTTAAATCTTGGTCAAAAAATTGCTGACATTGCTATTATTTGTACGCTTGACCAAGATCATTTTAAACCAACGATGAGAGCTTTAGAGGCTGGCTATCATGTTTTGTTGGAAAAACCAATGTCCCCAAAACCAGTTGAATGTATTGCGATGGAACAGGCAGCAAGAAAATATAATCGACAGCTGACCATTTGCCATGTACTACGTTATACAGAATTTTGGTCCACGATAAAAAAGGTGATTGCCAAAGGGGATATTGGTGAGGTTGTATCATTGCAGCTTAATGAAAATGTAGAAGTCATGCATATGTCTCACAGCTTCGTTCGCGGTAATTGGAATAATAAGGAGAAGTCAAGTCCGATGATTCTACAGAAATCCTGTCATGATATGGATATTATTTCATTTGTAATCGGAAAGGAATGTAAGCGCATTAGTTCATATGGTTCGCTGATGCATTTTAAAGAGGAAAATGCCCCTGAAGGAGCGCCGCAAAGATGTTTAGATGGCTGTCCTGCCGAACGGGAATGCCCATTCCACGCAGGTAGATATTATCTTGGTGAAGGAAGAGGCTGGGCTAAAAAATTTACAGAAGATGATACGAATGAAGGCATCATTAAAGCATTACAGGAAACACCATACGGAAAATGTGTTTACCACTCAGATAATAATGTTGTTGATCATCAGGTTGTCAACATGGAATTCGAAGCTGGAGCAACCGCAACTTTTAGCATGTGCGGTTTCACAAGGGAGCAAACAAGAATCGTCCAAATTATGGGAACAAAAGGAGAAATCCGCGGAAATATGGAGGAAAATAGTATTTCAATTTTTGATTTCCTTACGAAGCATGAAACCGTCATTAAATTTGACAACCCAGTTGGCGGCCATGGCGGCGGCGATACCGGAATCATGAGAACCTTCCTTCGAGAAATTCAAGTTGGAAATAATGGAGATAGTGTTTCTTCCGCTTCTGCTTCCGTAAGAAGCCATCTAATGGCATTTGCTGCAGAGGATTCAAGGTTAAACAAGGGACAATCCATTACCATCGATGAGTATTATCAAAGTTTGCTAGACAATAGCAACAAGTAAGAACACATCCTTTATTAAAGTGAGATCCATAAATTAAATCCTTTGTGAAAGCGCTATTATAGGAGGTGGTGAACTTAAATTAATTCATATTTGAAACATTATCATTATTCATTTGAAGAAAAGCTCCAGCTCCTTAGTTTTGAGAAAAATATTCTGATTTTTTGAAATTTATTAATTTTTTTACGTCAAGGAAGGGGAAGAATAATGAAAAAATGGCTAATTACGCTTATTGCTGTTGTTTTAGGATTACTAGGGCTTGCTGGCTGCAGTAGTGATTCAGCTTCTAGTGATTCAAAAGATAGTAAGGTTGAAATTACCTATGGAATTTGGGATAAGAAACAACTACCTGCTATTAATGAGATTATAAAATTATTTAACGAGAAGTATCCAAACATCACAGTAAAAACGGAGCTTACTCCTTATGGTCAATATTTCCAAAAACTTGAAACGGCAGCAACGGGTAGTGCTTTGCCTGATGTTCTTTGGATGAATGGGGCACATGTTGTTCAATATGCGAAAGGAAAGGTCATCCTTCCTTTAAGCGACATGGCGAAAAAAGATAACTACAGCTTAGATAATTATCCTAAATCATTAATTGATCTTTATACGGTTGATGGAAAAGTTTATGGAATTCCAAAAGATTACGATACAACAGGCTTATGGTACAACAAAAAAATCTTTGATGATGCAGGCGTGCCTTATCCTGATCAAACTTGGGATTGGAATAAATTAAAAGAAGTTGCAAAAAAACTGACAAACAAAGACAAAGGCATTTGGGGCTATGCTGCTGTAATGGGGAATCAAGGCGGATATTATGATTTAATTTGGCAAAATGGTGGATATATCATTTCCAAAGATGGAAAATCGGTCGGTTTCGATAAACCTGAAGCAATAGAGGCACTAAACTACAATATTAGCTTCATAAAAGAAGGATTGTCACCAACACAAGCACAAATGACAGAAACAGCAGCTTCTGAATTATTCTCTTCAGGTAAAGTTGCGATGATGTTCGATGGCCCTTGGATGGTTCCTGAATATAAGAATAATCCAGATTTAAATGTTGCTGTCGTACCAAAGGGTAAAAAACGTGCAGTAGCAATTCACGGGTTATCCAATGTGATTGCTGCCAATACCAAACATAAGGATGCTGCATGGAAGTTCGTCCAGTTCCTAGGCTCTAAAGATGCTGCCGAGGTGTATGCGAAAACCGGAACAGTCATTCCTGCATATAACGGTACACAAGATGCTTGGGTAAAATCTGTTCCAAATCTCAACCTTCAAGCCTTTATTGATGGTGCCCAATACTCTGTACCACTTCCAAGTGTGAAAAACACAGGGGAAATTTGGCAATATGAAACAGATATCTTGAAAAAAGCATGGAGCCAAGAAGAAAGTGTTGAGGATGCTGTAAAAGAGTTAACGAAAAAAGCTAATGAGGCGCTATCTAAGTAGTAGTAAAAAAGAAGAGAAGAATCTATTTCTTCTCTTCCATTTCCTTAAAGGGAGGGAATAGTGTGAAAGAAGTTCCTCTACAGTCCGAAGTAAAGGTATCAAAAAAATTCAAGGTTTCAAGCTTGGCAAAGACAAGGAAACGATCCGATTATCTCTGGGCTTATTTAATGATTGCCCCGACCATGTTAGGGTTATTTATTTTCTACTTATGGCCCATTATCCAAACCTTTTATTACAGTTTTACCGAATGGGGCGCATTTGGGCAGTATGAATGGACTGGCTTATCCAATTATAAGCAGATGCTTCATGATGCTGACCTTCTGAAATCCTTTAAAAACACAGCTATTTATATTATTTTTACTGTGCCAATTGGAATTTTCCTTTCCATTATTATTGCAGTTCTCTTAAATCAAAATATTAAAGGGAAATCTATTTATCGAACATTATACTTTTTACCTGTTATTACTATGCCGGCTGCCATCGCAATGGTATGGAAATGGCTTTATAACGCTGATTACGGATTGCTTAATTATCTTTTATCCTTAATTGGTATTAAAGGACCACACTGGGTATCGGATCCAAAAATTGCCCTTTATTCCATTATTATTGTCGCAATTTGGAGTGGAATCGGCTATAACATGGTCATCTTCCTCTCCGGGCTGCAAGGGATTCCGAAAATGTATTATGAGGCTGCAGAAATTGATGGAGCGGGTCCAATCAAGGTGTTCTTTAAAATTACGCTTCCACTGCTCTCTCCAGTTATTTTCTTTGTTTCAATCATGTCTCTTATCGGGGCATTTCAAGTGTTTGACTTAATTTTTATGATGATTGGAAAAGGGAGCACAGCGTTAGAAAGTACACAGTCGATTGTGTATTTATTTTATCAGCATGCCTTTGTATTAAACGACAAAGGGTATGCAGCAGCCATTGCTGTACTTTTGTTAATTGTGATCTTGATTATTACGGCAATTCAAATGGTCTTACAGAAAAAGTGGGTTCATTATGACTAAAGGAGTGTAGCCATTGGAAAGAGAGAAACGGCTTGTAATAAGTAAATCATTTCTGATCCATTTCATCCTGATTATAGGGGCGGTAGCAATGGTTTTACCTTTTATATGGATGATTCTCACCTCGTTAAAAACTTATGCTGAGTCCATTCATGTCCCACCCGTATTGATTCCAAAAGAATTCCAATGGGGAAATTATAAAGAGGTATTTGGATTGCTGCCATTTTTCAAATTTATGTGTAATACCCTGATTATTACGATATTACGTACTGTTGGCCAATTGTTTTTTTGTTCGTTAGCTGCTTATGCCTTTGCTAGGATTGAATTCCCCGGAAGAAACCTCCTGTTCTTATTGGCGTTAATGGTATTAATGGTACCGGGACAAGTGTTTTTACTGCCGCAATATATGATTATGGTGAAATTAGGCTGGCTGAATTCATTGCAGGCCGTGGTTGTTCCGGGTTTGTTTAGTGCATTCGGAACCTTCCTCTTAAGGCAATTCTTTATGGGGCTTCCAAAGGAACTAGAGGAGGCGGCCCGGCTTGACGGCTGTAACCATTTTAAAATTTATTGGAGAATTATGTTGCCGCTTGCCAAACCAGGTTTAATCGCACTAGGGATTTTTACTACTCTTTGGAGCTGGAATGAATTGATGTGGCCGATGATTGTCAATAGTTCTACGGAATCTATGACCCTTTCAGTGGGATTGTCTTCACTTCAAGGCCAATATTTGACCAACTACCCGATCCTTATGGCAGGTTCCTTCTTAGCAATTCTTCCTATGCTGATCCTATTTATCTTCCTGCAGAAACAATTTATTGAAGGGATTGCCGTTACGGGGGGAAAATAGAAACAAATTGCATGATGTTAGAAACTGCATTATGAAATGTTTTGATTTGTTGGGTTGACCCTACAAGTTATCATGTTATAATAGAATTACTTAGTTAATAAACTCATAGAATTCAGTCTATGAGTTTTTTATCCACTTAACTTATACCAACAACCCAACCTTATATAGCTGTTTATTTGTGAAAATCCCAAAAAATGTTATTTGAATACCCGGTCGATTCAATCTTGAATAGGGGAGTGTAGGAGCATGAAAAAGGCCATTGGCATTGATATTGGCGGAACGAAAATTGCGGCGGCTGTCATTTCAGAAACAGGGGATTTGCTAAATCGCTTAGTGATAGAAAGTGATCCTTCGGACAGAGAAAAGATGTTTAATAGAGTGGTAATGGCGTTGGAACAAGTTCTTAAAGATTCCTCCTATACGGTTACCGACATGGAAGGTATTGGTGTTGGTGTACCTGGAAAGGTGGATCGTGAACAAGGGATTGCAGTTTTTCAAAATAATTTACCATGGGCCAAGTTTCCCCTTAGTGCCCGTTTACGGGAACAATTTGGGCTTCAGAGGATCATGATAGATAACGATGTTTACATGGCGGCTTTTGCTGAGTGGAGAGCAGCTGGGGCAAAAAAAGATGAAACGTTCGTCTACGTCACGATTAGTACCGGCATTTCCTGTTCGATTATTCATAACGGTTCATTTTTTCGAGGAGCCGGATTTGCCGGAGAGCTCGGCTTGATCCCTATATTTTCGAATGCGGATAAGAAATTGGAGCGGCTTGAAAAAGTGTCTGCCGGACCGGCAATCGAAAAATTCGTACGGAAGGAATTGCAGGTGGCGAATCTATCGACGAAGGATGTCTTTGAACGCTTTCAAGACGGAGTACGTGAGTATCAGCCTATCATCGATGAGGTAACAGACAATTGGGTCCAGGCTCTCTATTCCATTTCCTGTTTACTAGACCCGCATAAAGTGGTATTTGGCGGAAGTGTGATCGCCAACAACCCCTTTTTGCTTGACATCATAAAAGAAAAATTAAAAATATACATGATTCCTGAACAGCAGCATCTCCTAAACCACATGTCGATTAGTCATCTTAAGCAGAATAATGGCGTCGTTGGTGCAGGATTGCGGGTATTCGAAAGGAACTAAAAAATCATAAGAGGAGTGCTACAAATGTTTACATTAAGTCAGGATCAATTAATGCCGTTAGGAGCCTCGACTACAACAGCTGAAATAAAACAACAGCCTGAAATTTGGGGCGAAGCATTTACATTATATGCTGAGAAGCGTAACAACATAGAGGCATTTTTAAAAAATTTGACAGAAAGGCATCATCGCATCCGGGTTATTTTTACAGGGGCTGGAACTTCTGCTTATGTCGGTGATACTGTTACTCCTTATTTAAAGGAAAAAGTGGATGAGAATCAGTGGGATTTGATGAGTGTACCGACCACGGCAATCGTATCCAACCCTTATCAATTCTTAAAAGCAGACATTCCGACATTATTAATCTCTTTTGCAAGAAGCGGAAACAGCCCTGAAAGTGTTGCATCTGTCGAGCTAGCGGAACAGATCGTAACAAATCTTTATCAAATCACCATTACCTGCTCTAAGGATGGGAAATTGGCACAACGGGCAAAGGGAGATGAACATAACCTCTTATTATTGATGCCTGAAAGGTCTAACGATCAAGGCTTTGCGATGACGGGAAGCTATACTTGCATGACCCTAACTGCACTGCTCATTTTTGACTCATTATCAATAGAAGAAAAAGGCTGCATTGTCGAAACGGTGCGCCGCATGGGTCAAAGTGTTATTAGCAAAGAAGCTGATATTGCGAACATGATTTCTTCTGATTTTGAAAGAATTATCTATCTTGGCTCAGGAGGCTTTGAGGGATTGGCAAGAGAGGCACAATTAAAAATATTGGAATTAACTGCCGGTAAAATTGCTACATCTTTTGATTCATCACTCGGATTCCGCCATGGTCCTAAATCATTTGTGAATGAAAAAGCAGTCGTGTTTTTGTTTGTTTCCAACCACCCATACACACGCCGGTACGATCTAGATATGTTAAATGAATTGAAACAGGATCAAATCGCGAGCTTCATATGTGCGATTGCAGTAGATGGGGATATGAATTATGGCGGTGATACGTTCTTATTCGACAGTGACGCACTTACCGTACCAGATGCTTATTTATCCCTTCCGTTTGTCATGTTTGGACAAACAATTGCTCTGCTGGCTTCGGTTAAGGTCGGAAATATACCGGATACTCCGTCACCAAGCGGAACGGTGAATCGGGTCGTTAAAGGTGTAACAATCCACAAATATAAGTAAATGAAAGGGAATGTTGGGTTCCTTTTTCTTAACAGAGGTGCAGATATGGAACAATTTGTGTGTGCAGACCGTTTTTTTCTTGAGGATGGTGTGGCAGGCCCTGGTTATTTGCAAATTAAAGACGGAAAATTCGGTTCTTTTTACGTGACGTTGCCTTCAGAAACAGCGTATGTCATCAATCATGCGGGAAAATGGATTGCTCCAGGTTTAGTTGATACCCACATTCATGGCTTTAAAAATCATGATGTTATGGACAACAGCTTTGAGGGATTGAAGGCGATTTCTGAAGGACTGCTTTCGTGCGGTGTGACATCATTTTTACCTACTACGCTAACTTCTTCACCAGAGGTGTTGAACGAAGTTGTGGAGATGATTGGCGAAAATTATAAAAAGGTTCAGGGTTCCAAAATAAAAGGGATCTTTTTAGAAGGGCCATTTTTTACGGAAAAACACAAAGGGGCCCAAAACACAAAGTATTTTTGTGATCCCTCTATCGAAATGCTGGATGAGTGGCAGCAGTATTCCAAGCACTTTATTAAAAAAATTGCTCTTGCTCCTGAAAGAAATGGTGTAGGTGATTTTATTGAGCATGCCGTTAACAATCGAGTAACGGTGGCGCTGGCCCATAGTGATGCTACATACTCTGAGGCGAAAGAGGCAGTTGCGAAGGGTGCTTCGATTTTTGTGCACACGTTTAATGGGATGAGCGGGCTTCATCATCGTGAGCCTGGAATGGTCGGTGCTGCGATGAACCTGCCGGAAGTGTTTGCAGAAATTATTTGTGACGGGCACCATGTCCATCCTGCTGCAGCTAAGGTGTTAATGAATGCTCGCGGCAGAAAGGAGACGGTCCTCGTGACTGATTGCATGATGGCAGGAGGCATGCCGGAAGGCCGCTACCAACTGGGGGAATTTCCCGTTGAAGTAAGAAATGGAGCGGCTCGATTGGAGAGCGGAAGTTTAGCGGGAAGTATTTTGCAATTAAATGAAGCTGTCAAAAATGTTGTCGATTGGGGAATTGCGACTCCGGAGGAAGCCATTTATATGGCAAGCACGGCATCTGCGAAAAGCATTGGCATCGATGGAGAATGTGGAATGATTGCAACCGGTTATGATGCTGATTTTATCGTATTGACTCCTGAGCTTGATTTAACGGCCACGTATCTTGATGGTGTTTGCCGGCATCAAGCAAAAGCCCATTCCGGGAAAGGGGGAGTACGATGATTTTAGCAGTTACGATGAATCCATCTGTTGATATTTCCTATCCCATTCAAGATTTCAAACTGGATCAAGTGAACCGTGTGGAACATGTTCGTAAAACCGCTGGTGGTAAAGGGTTAAATGTAGCCCGCGTCATTAAGCAGATGGGCGAGGACGTTCTAGCGACAGGTTTGTTAGGCGGCGCTATTGGCGATTTCATTATTCAGGAATTAATGAAAAGTGAGATAAAACATGACTTTTTTAGAATTAATCAAGAATCAAGAAACTGTATTGCGATTCTCCATGATGGGCAGCAAACGGAAATCCTAGAATCCGGGCCGACCCTTTCGATGGAAGAAGGGGAAGCCTTTTTAGAGAAATATCGGGAACAGCTTTCGGAAGCTTCTATTGTCACCATTTCGGGCAGTTTGCCAAAAGGGCTTGACTGTGGATATTACCGGCAGATGGTCGAAATGGGCCGGGAGAAAGGGGTTCCTGTGATCGTTGATACCTCGGGAGAAGCTTTAAGACAGGTTTTGTTCCATCAAGTAAAACCTTTTGCAATTAAGCCGAATATTGACGAGCTGTCCCAGCTTCTTAACGTGAAAGTGGAGGGAAGTATAAGCAGCTTGAAGCATTTGTTATCTAATGAATTATTTCAGGGGATTGAGTGGATTGTCGTTTCGATGGGTAGGGACGGCGCTTTTGTTAAGCATGGTGAAGAATATTATCGGGTTACTATTCCTCGAATTGACGTTGTGAACCCTGTCGGCTCAGGCGATGCCACTGTTGCTGGATTAGCGGTTGCCTTGAATAGAAAGCAAACCGTTCAGGATGTTTTAAAAACCGCGATGACAACGGGTATGCTCAATACGATGGAAGCGGGAACAGGTTATATTAATTTAGCAAAATTTGGTCAGCTTTTAGAATTAGTCAAGGTTAAAAAAGTAGATTAATTGAGGTGATTTTCGATGGTAGAATTGACGAGTAATAAATTGGCGGCTCTTAAACGGCTATCTGATGAGAATGGGATTATCGGCGCTTTGGCAATTGATCAACGAGGTTCATTAAAGAAAATGATTGCGGCAGGAAGTTCAAGTCCTTTTGGTGATGAAGGGATTATCCGCTTTAAAGAATTGGTTTCAGAAGAGCTGACACCATATGCAACATCGATTCTACTTGACCCGGAATATGGTCTACCGGCTGCAAAAGTCCGCCATTCGAATGCAGGATTACTTGTGGCATATGAAAAAACCGGCTATGATGCAACAGCGGTGGGACGTTTACCAGATTTATTGACAGAGTGGTCAGTTAAACGCCTGAAGGAAGCAGGAGCAGATGCGGTAAAATTTTTACTGTACTATGATGTGGATGAAGATGAAAAAATTAATGAATTTAAGCATGTTTATATGGAGAGAGTCGGGTCTGAGTGTGTAGCAGAAGACATTCCATTTTTCTTAGAAATTGTTACTTACGATGCCAAGAATGATGATGTGAAAAGCTTGGAATATGCAAAAGTAAAGCCCCATAAGGTGATTGAAGCAATGAGGGAATTCTCCAAACCGCAGTACAAAGTGGATGTTTTAAAGGTAGAAGTTCCAGTGGATATGAATTATGTCGAGGGGTACGCAGAAGGAGAGGCAGCCTATAGCCGGGAAGAATCGGCTTCGTATTTTAAGGAGCAAAGTGAAGCAACGAATTTGCCATTTATCTTCTTAAGCGCCGGTGTAAGTGCAGAATTATTCCAACAAACCTTGAAATTTGCAAAAGAATCAGCCTCAACCTTTAACGGCGTCCTCTGCGGCCGGGCAACATGGAAAAATGGAGTTTCTCCATTTGCTGAAAATGGTGAACAAGCAGGACGTGCCTGGTTACAAGATACCGGCAAAAAAAATATCCAAGAACTTAACATGGTCTTGAAGGAGACAGCAAGCTCCTGGTTTGAAAAGGTAACAGGGTAAGGGACGACTTTTATGTTTCGGGGATTAAAAGTTTATTAATATGAGTGATTACGATATTTGTTTTGCGGTACCTCGTACGGTTTTTTGAGAGGGGTAGTCAGAAATGACGACCCCTACTCGATTTAATCCGTTATAAATTTGTAGCGTAATATCGCTGCCAGCCCCGCTCCGTGTTTAAATTCGCCGTTTTTGACGAGGTTCTTTAATTCTTCCATGCTGATTGTATGCAATTCAATTTGCTCGCTGTTTTCTAGTTTTTGCACGGAAGGACGGAGCCCTGCGGCTGCAAATAAAAAGATTTCTTCACTCGTTGATCCTGGTGAAGGATAAAAGCTTCCTAAATCAAGCCAATGTTCAGCTGTATAGCCTGTTTCCTCCTCTAGTTCTTTTTTTGCCACGTCAATTGGAGCTTGGTCCTCATGGTCGATCGCCCCTGCGGGAAGCTCCCATTGCCAGCTTTTGATTGCATGACGATACTGCTTTAAAACAACGACCTCATGATCCTCCGTTATCGGAAGGATACAAACCCCTTTGGCAAAATGCAAAAAGGAAAAAGTTATTTCTTCTCCATCAGGAAGGACCACCTTGTCAATTGTAATCCCAAATCGATCTACTTTTTTCTCGGTTGTACTGTTAATCTTCCACACCATTGAAATTCACCTCGTCCATTTATCATCTCTATTTTACATGGATGAATGGTCTGTTACCAAATTCGATTGATTATTTGCGTATTTTTTGTAAAAGCCTTGAATTTAATAGAATTAGGCTTGATATACAGGAAAAAGGAGAGCCACAGCTCCCCCATAGTTTTAGTCGTTTTGGCTTAAAAATTCGTCAACAACTTGTTCTTTTATTGTGATTGTCACAGGTAAGCAGGCTAGTGCGCTTTTCTAATTGTATAGCTGCATTAGAGTAAACTTCGGAAGCGATACCTCGCACGCCGAAAAACGTGAGTTTTTCGGCAGAGCGCCTAGCCCCTCGAGGTCATAAGCCACTTCCAAAATGAAGGCAAAGAACGCCTTCTTTTTGGAAGCGTCTTATGCTTGGCTACAGAAGTCTACCGCCTTCTGTGCGCATTAAGGGAGACTAAGGCACTTGTCAGTGCCAAGTCTCCCTATATCGGGGCTGACCAAGGCGCTTCCGCTTTTCTTTTTATCGCAATGCTAGTTTCTTTGATTCTACGAATCTTTGCATCCGTTTTAATGCTTCTTGAAGCTGTTCCATTGAAGTAGCGTAAGAGCATCGGACGTAGCCTTCGCCGCTTTCGCCAAAAACATTACCGGGAACGACTGCTACTTTTTCCTGTATTAACAGTTCCTCAGCGAATTGTTCGGAGCTGAGTCCTGTTGAGCGGATTGAAGGGAACACATAAAAGGCGCCGCCGGGTGTATGGCAGTCTAAACCTATTTGATTTAGCGTCTGCACTACATAGTTCCGTCTTCTGCGGTAGCTTCTCCTCATCGTTTCGACATCATGATAGGAGTTGCGGAGTGCCTCAATGGCTCCGTGCTGCATCATGTGAGGAGCACACATTATCGTATACTGGTGGATTTTTAGCATAACTTCAATTAACTCTTTAGGAGCTGCCACGTAACCTAATCTCCAGCCTGTCATCGCAAATCCCTTGGAAAAACCGTTTAATAAAATGGTTCGCTGATACATGCCTTCGATGGCGGCGAGGCTTGTAAAGGTCCCATCGTAGGTCAATTCTGCATAAATTTCATCGGAAACAGCTAGTAAATCATGTTTTTGAATCACCTTTGCAATTTCGACCAGGTCTTCTTTCGTTAACATCGTACCGGTTGGATTGTTTGGTGAACATAACAAAATGGCCTTCGTTTTTTCCGTAATGGCATTTTCAATTTGTTCAGGCGTCACTTTAAATCCGTTAACCGGTGATGTTGAAACGGGGATTGGTTTTCCTCCGGCCAAGGAAACAAGTGGAGCATAGGCCACAAACGCCGGTTCCACAATCAGTACCTCATCGCCAGGGTTTAAAATCGAACGAAAGGCGATGTCGATTGCCTGGCTGGCACCGATCGTGACAATGATTTGATTTTTGGCATCATACTGAACACTGAATCTACTTTCTAAATAGTTTGAAATCTCTTGTCGCAGTTCGAGCAAGCCCGGATTTGCCGTATAGGAGGTAAATCCTTGCTCTAATGATAAAATTGCCGCCTCTCGAATATTCCAAGGGGTGATAAAATCGGGTTCACCGACTCCGAGTGAAATTACACCCTCCATGCTGGCGGCTAAGTCGAAAAACTTTCTTATGCCAGACGGCTGTACTTCTTGAGCCGTTTTCGAGATATAATGCGCGTAATCAGTTTTCATGGTGTAACCACCATTCTGCGGTCTTTGTCATCGCTGCCGCGAAATAACACCCCATCATGTTTGTATTTTTTCAACATGAAGTGGGTGGTAGTGGACATAACATTTTCAATTGTTGATAATTTTTCCGATACAAATTTAGCGATTTGATTCATCGTCTTTCCTTCAACGGTGATGGATAGATCATAGGCACCGGACATGAGGTACAACGAAGTTACTTCAGGAAAGCGGGCAATTCTTTCAGCTACTTCATCAAACCCGACTCCTCGCTTAGGGGTTACCTTCACATCAATCATCGCGATTACATGTTCCTGCCCCTCTACTTTGCTCCAATCAATCAGTATTGGGTAGCTCATAATAATTTTTTCATCTTCTAGTTTTTTAATCGTTAGTTGGACCGTTTCCTCACTGCACATGGCCATTAAGGCAATCGTTTCGACTGAAACCTTATGGTTTTCTTCCAAAATTTTTAATATCTCTATTTCTTCACTGCTTAGCTTCAAAACGCCATCCTCCTCAAATAACTAACATATTGTAGATTTTAATCCTAATTACCGAGCCTGTCACGCAAAAAAAGTCCCATTTTGGTGCCTGACACCGTATGTTATGTAAACTGGGTGCCTGACACCAAGACCAATAAGGGTTAGCCGATCCAGTCGCAGTTTTCGGGATGGTGTATGTCTAGATGCTTTGGGATGGTGCCGCTTGGAACTTCGCCTTCATGGCAAAGGTAGTAGTGCCTGATAGGTTTGAGGTTGTCGTCCAATTCGTAGACTAGCGGCATGCTATTAGGGATATTGAGGCTGGTCACGTCGGTATCGGGAATGTTGTCCAAATATTTTACCAGTGCTCTTAAAGTATTGCCGTGGGAGGAGATGATGATGTGTTGATTGTTTTTTAAATCCGGGACAATTTGCTCATTCCAATAAATTAATGCGCGCTTTTCCGTGTCGAGAAGGCTTTCCGTTAACGGAATATTTTCTCTTCCAATCCGCGCATATTTAGGGTCAGATAGGTCACAGCTATGGTTCTCATGAGAAATGGCTGGGGGACTGACACTGGCCGATCTCCGCCATTCGTTTACTTGCTCTTCCCCGTAACGCGCTACAACCTCATCCTTGTTCATCCCCTGTAAGGCACCGTAATGACGTTCATTTAATCTCCACGAATTATAGATCGGTATCCAAACTAAATTCATTTCATGGAGCATAATCCAAAGCGTTCGGATGGCCCGCTTGAGGACGGAAGTATGGGCCACGTCAAATATAAAGCCATGCTTTTTTAAAATCGCACCTGCTTCTCTCGCCCCGTTATATCCATCATCGGTAAGATCAATATCAATCCATCCCGTAAATCGATTTTCTAGATTATAAAGGCTTTGGCCATGCCGAATAAAAACGAGTTTTTTCAACTTTACCACCTAAATTCTTTTTTAATAGGCTGTGTTAAAGGTCATTGTTGATTTTTGGAACTATGTTGATTGGAGCGGAAGGCGCGAGACTCCTGCGGGAGTACGGGGCAGGGGAGACCCCACAGGCGCTTAGCGCCGAGGAGGCTCCCCGAAACGCCCGCGGAAAGCGAAGCGCCTGGAGCGCAAATCAACAGGCAAGTTTAACACAGCCTTTTAATAAAAAATGTACTTCGATAATGGTCCATCGGGATCAGTCAACTTTAGTCCAACATCACTAAGCAGAAACTTCCACTTCTTATCAGTATGAGCAATCGGGACTGGAAATATTGCCGAAAAAAAAGCGTTAAGTTCCCATTTGAAAAAATCGAAACTTAACGCTTTCTATTTTTATAAAAAGACTTACAGGGCCTTTGAGATAGAAGCCATGGCACTAGACCAGCGAAGGCAGGTAGGCGCCATTTACGCTTTTGAGAATTCCTCGGCGTCTATCAGCTCTGCACGTTTTTTTTGCTTTTTTTTATAAACTCCTTTTGCTAAGAAAATGCTAATTTCAAATAACAGAATCAGCGGGATTGCGACCGATATATGTGATAATAATTCCGGTGGAGAGATCATCGAAGCAATGATGACCAAAATGAAATACGCATACTTGCGTACTTTCGTGACTTTATAGGGATTGATGATGCCTAAAGTCGTTAAAAACATCAAGACAATCGGCATTTCAAAGGCAACTCCGAATGGCAGTGTCATGTTTAACAAAAAACTGAAGTATTTATCTGCCGTAAAGGAGGGGGCCATTAAGTCACTACCGAGTTGTATGAGAAACTTCATGATGTTTGGAAAAATCACAAAGTATCCGAAGGCTAATCCCCCAATAAAAAGGAGAAACAAAGCAGGAATATAGCTTAATGCTGCCTTCTGCTCATTCGATTTTAACGCAGGCTTCACAAATAGCCAAATTTGCCAGGCTATGACGGGAATGGTTCCAGCAAGGGCAGCAACACATGCTATGTGAAAATAAATCCAAATGATATCACTTGGACCCAACACCAAAAGCTTAAAACCAAGATTGCCCATGAAAAAGAGGTAAATATCCTTTACAAAAATGAACGCGAGCACAAGAAAAATAATGAAAGCTACAGCAGAAATGATTAATCTTTTTCGTAGCTCATCAAGATGCTCAACTAAATTCAGTTCTTTATCAGCCATCTCGTTGCACCTGCCTGTCCTAAAATTAATTTGGATCCATCTTTGCCATTTTGAATTATATACCATCTATGTCTTTTTTTCTATGCTCTTTACGCAAATTTAACTTTGATGGAGTCAAGTTCATAATATTGTAATGGTTAAGGAAGTTTTTTTAAGACCCAAAAAACGGTTCCAGGCTAAATCATATTGATGGGGTGACCAGTCGACTATTTTTTGATTGGAATTTGTGCTTATACATCTCATGATCAGCGAACTCAAGAATTTCTTCCACCGTAATCGCCGTACCTGGTGTATAGTGATAAAGACCATAACTCGCTGAGAGTTGATATGGTTTTTGTTGAGAATCATTGATGTTCTTGAATTCATTCACGATATTGTTCCAAACCTGCTGCACTTCTTCCAAATTCTTTTCAAAGAAAATGATGATAAATTCATCTCCACCAAGGCGAAATAATAGATCTTCGCTACCGATATGGTCGGTAAGCGTCTCGCAGCAAGTCTTAATCAGGTCGTCCCCTGTTGAATGGCCGTAACGGTCATTGACCATTTTTAAATGATTAATATCAATATAGCAGACAACGAATTCTTGACCGTTAACACCCATGTCTATTTGTTTCCTCAGCCATTCGACTCCGCTTCTTCTATTCAACACTCCTGTCAGCATATCTATCGAGGCGTGTTTAAGCAGCTCATTTTCTTTTTCCTTGATATCGGTAATGTCAGTAACGCTAATCAATACGCACATGTCATCAAAGTAATCTACCCATTCAAAGTTCAGAATTGACCATTTCTTTATCTCAGGGGTAATTTGCAGCTCCGTCACATAATTTTTTATCTGTTGCTTCTCCACAAGGCCTTTTAAAATTAGTTGCTTATCCTCTTGGTACTTAAAGAGGAATCGGGTATCCATTTGCGATGTGGGGAGGCCCTCCAAATAGAAGTAGTGTACGGCATGTTGATTGATGAGCAAAATCTTATCACTGTGCAGGTTTGTTAGGATTAACGGAGTGGGATTCATATTAAATAATGTTCGAAAGCTGTCTACATTCCGTTTTAACGTTAATTTGTTTAAATAATCATTTCTTTGAAAAAAATAAAATGTTAGTACAATGGTAAACGAGATTACAGCGGTACCTGTAGAGTTAATAAACTTTACTAAAAACGATTCGTTATGATTTTCGATTAGAAATACTCCTGCTAAAAAAAATAGGTGGTTGCTTAGAGAAAGAATCCCGTAGATTTTCGGTTGAATTGGGAAAATCACGGCCGTCCCTAATAAAATAATAATATAGGAATATATATTCCCCGTGTATAACTGACTATTAATAGAGGAGGCAGCTCCTAAAAATAAATAAAGGAATATATATATTGGAAGAATGACACTTTTGGTTTTGATTTTGGCTATATGATTGATGAAAATAAAAATAAGGGAAATCACAAGTGATGTTAGGTGTATCGTAGAAAGAACATGATTATAAGTAGAATTTCTGGTACGATTCAAAAGGAAAAAGTCAATAAAGAAATAGCAAGGATAGGCCAAAATTAAAATATACGAGACGTACTTCAGTCGCTCGTATAAAATGTTTTGGTGGTATTCAGCAAATTCTTTTCTTTGTGTATCATTTAGTTGCTTCATAGTAAAAACCTCAATTTAAGGGATTCAACAACGCTTCATGAACCTTCCTTTTAAATTGCCACTCTGTTTTTTGTTTATTTGATTTTTCCAAATTATTGTAACATAGTTTGTAAAAAGTGTCACGGGAGGTCGCAGGACTCCTCGAAGTCGAAGCAAACATTAAGAAAGGACCCTGACTAAGCGTTAGGATCCCTTCGATTATATTTTATTTGCAAGAATAGTCACTAGTGCACTAAGGACAACAGTACCAAGTATGATAGAAATATAAAGAAGGCTTTTCCTTCTTTTCTTCACTTGCATAACCTCTTCTGGCGTAAGCCACAATCCTTTTGACATCCACAACAACTCCCTTTTGTTAGATGGTAGCTGGCTGACCTTGCCTTAACGGCGGAGGCCCCTATAGCTTTGCGTCATCACTTTTCAGTGATTTTGCCCTTGTTTACTACAGTTAACAATCATACCATAATTTCACTATATTGAAAACCTATTTTTACCTTAAGTGTCATACCTTAGGTGTCAGGCACCGCTCGTGGACATTTGTACGCCTGGGATGGACAGTTACCCGTGAACCAGATTTCTTCAATATAAAACAGCCTTTCCTAAAAATGCAGGCAAGGCTGTTTTTTTCAAAATAGTATAGATGTCGACTCAGTTTAACTACTCTCACGAATTATATTTTTTCAAAAATGCTACCACTGCATTTGTCATATTTTTCGCTTCTTCTGATCCTTTGCTTGATCCGAGATACTCGGTCACCCCGCTATGTGAAAGGGTCTGGACCGTGAAGGAATCGACCGTGTTGCCCGCCTTTTTAGCCGAATCGACAAAAGCAGCGATAGATTTTGTCCCATGGGCAACCAAGAACATCGGCGGCATGCTTTTATTCGCCGCATAGGTAAGTGGAGATGCTTCGGCCCAAACTTGTTGATCATTGCCGAAAACTTTTTTGTAGTTGCTCATTCTTTGGATGAAATCGGTCAAATCCAGCGGTCCTTCTAGGCTGACTATCGATTTCAACGATTGTGGCGTAAGTCCAACCTTGTTCAAATATTCGGGATTTGTCCCGACGAGCATCACCAACTGCCCACCGGCCGAATGCCCCATCAAATTTATTTTGCTGCGATCGATTTGGTATGTATCCGCGTTGTCAGACACCCATTTCACGGCTGATGAAACATCATTCGCCATTTCCACATTGGAGGCTTTTGGAGAAAGTCGGTGGTTAACGGAAACAAAGACATAGCCTTTATTGGTAAAAAAAGAAGGCTTTTCGGCCACATTGCTTTTATCGCCTCCCGTCCAGCCACCGCCATGGACGTAGAGGATCACAGGGAGTTTCTTTCCCTTTCCAACAGTCGGAGAATACACATCTAATGATTGTTTCGGGTCATCGCCATACTTAACATTCAAGTGCTCCATCTCTTGCCCATGTGTATGCTGAAAAAAATAGACTGCAGAACCTATCACGAGAATAAATAATACCGCAAATAATGATAGGAAGCGTCTTCCTCTACTAATCTCCACTTTCATCACCTTTTTATTTTTTATTATACCCCCCAACCGAGGTGCCTGACACCAGAATGACGACACAAAAACGACACAAAACGAAAATTTTTTTGATTGGTTTTTTGTTTTCACCAAGTTTTCACCGTTCGCTAGTAAACTTCAGTCTATCAAGTAATGAAAGGAGGAAAGAGGAATGAAAACTAGAGTAAAGCTTGTCGTTTTCTGGGGAGCGATCATCACGGCAATTTTCGTGGCGATTAACGTTCTCCGTCATCTTTTTGGGGGGGAGCATCGCGATTTTGCCAAAGGAGCTCGTTCGGAAGCATGGGGACGCCATGGCGATTTTGGACATCATCAGATGATGTATGGTTTTCATCATCATGAAGAATTTCATTGGTTCGCACTATTGCTTTTCCTCCTCATTGGACTAGCAGTGGTCATCCTTTTCGTAAAATGGCTTAAAAGGAAAGCTAAGTCTTCCAACAAGAAACAACTAAACAATACACCAATTATGAATTCACATACACCTGTCATCAACCATAATGGCCGTATTTTAGACCAATGGGAACAAAAAATGATGAAAAAAAAGGAGAATGAGTAGAATGGGCATTTTTAAAAGAATTAAAAGAATAACGATGGCTGAAATTAATGGACTGCTCGATAACTGTGAAAATCCGGTTGCCATGCTGAATGAATATTCTCGTGAAATGGAGGAGGAAATTGAAAAAGGCCAGAAGGCATTAGCCCGGCAAATTTTCGTGGAGAAAAAGCAAGCCGCGCTCATTCTCGATACTCAGGACTTGGTAGCTAAACGCGCTCGCCAGGCGAAGCTTGCCCTTGAACATGGCGAGGAAGAGATGGTGAAATTGGCGGTTCAAGAAAAACTGATTCATGAAAAGCAGCTGAGCCTCTACAAAGAACAATACGAAGCCATAAAAACACAAACGCAAACCCTAACAGAAAAATTGGAAGAGTTAAAGGGAAAATATAACGAACTGCAGCATAAGAAAATCCTGTTACTATCACGTGCCAACACCGCTCAGACAATTAAGCAGATTCAAAAGGCAACCTTTAGCTTTCAAACGGAAAATATTGAACGAGGGATAGCCCGTGCCGAGGAGCGCATTATGTTGATGGAAGCTGAAGTTCAAGCCGCCAGTCAGTTTTCCGCTACTACACATGAAGAACCATATCGCAATCTAGTAAATGACGAAGAATTGAATGAAGAAATTGAAAGATTGAAAAGTGAACCCGTGTTATTGGAAAAAGAATAACGAGGAAAAGTGGGGTACCCCGAGTACCGTTAAAAAAGTTCTAAGCAAAAACACGCATGGAATATAACACATTGACAGCAAAAAGAACTTGGAGATGTTTCCAAGTTCTTTTTATCATTGATTCTGTAGGTAAACAAAATAAGAACAAAGCAGTCTTTTAAAGCTTTGGGCGCTTGTAAACATAGGAGAAAAATAAATACTGTATGATTTTTACATACACATTGACAATAATAGTAAGTGTGCTTATTATATTAATAAGCACACTTACTATTTATGATGTGGAGGAACTCTTATGTGGAAATATGAGAATTCAATTTATACGGATGCCAGACCGCAGGACATTTGGAGGCTATATCAAAACATTTCAGAATGGACAAAATGGGATAAAGGACTCGCTCAGGTTACATTAAATGGATCATTTGAAAAGGGTACAAAGGGATATTTGACACCTATGGGTGAGGAGCCACTTCCTTTCACTTTGACAGAAGTAAAAGAGAATGAATTTTTTTCGGATGTGACAGTTCTTGAAGATGCAGGCATTCAACTAGAATTTAATCATCGGATTGAAATTCATGAATCGAAAACAAAACTTACTCATGCTTTAGTCATTTCGGGTCCTAATTCTGAAATGATGGGGAATCAAATCGGTCCGATGATTTCTCAGGGTATTCCTGATACGATGGCAAATCTGGTTATGCTTGCTGGAGGAAAAATAGTATGAATAAGAGATATTGGATAGGAATTGTGTCGGAGGAACATGTTAGATTAGGTGAGAAAGGGGGATTCGCCCAACTTTGTCACGGGAAATGTGCCCCATTAAAAAAGATGAAAGAAGGAGATGGGTTAATTTATTATTCTACAAAGACGAAATATCCAGATGGGTATCCACTCCAGTCTTTTACGGCTATAGGAACGGTTAAAACTGGCGATGTTTATCGCTATGAAATGTCTCCAGAATTCATTCCTTATCGAATAGATATTGAATACCAGCCTTGCCAAAATGTAAAGTATTCGAGTATCAAACCTATGTTGAAATTCCCAAAAGAATATGACAATATAGGTTTGGTATTTCGCAGAGGACAGTTTGAAATTAAACAAGAAGACTTTATCACAATTGCAACTGCTATGGGAGTGACTTTTCATGGAATGGGGATCCAAATTTAATGACCCAAAGGAGAGCTCAGGTTTTTTATTATGGCAAGTGACACAAGCTTGGCAGAGATTCATTACAAAAGAACTGAACAAGATCGACCTGACTCATGCCCAATTTGTATTATTAACTGCGAGTGATTATCTCCATACGCATGGCGAAAACGTCACTCAAAAAAAGCTTGCTGAGTTTACAAAGACAAATATTATGATGGTTTCCGATGTGGTTCGAACACTTGAAACGAAAGGATTTTTGCTTAGAAATAAAAATCCTTTAGATAAGCGGGAAATATTACTTTCACCAACTGAAGAAGGGTCAGCAAAAGTGAAGATGGCTTTACCAATCGTTGAAAATGTCGATGAACAATTTTTCTCTTCTATTAAAGATAAACAGAATATTTTCAATGAGGTCTTACTTTCCCTTCTTACTTTAAACACACATGTTGATGAATAAGAGATTTATCGTATCAGGAAGATCAATTTCTCAAACGTCAACTTCCAACTGCTTTCTCTGGAAAGATCACCATCTGGAAGTTGCCGTTTTTTTTATTTTTAATAAAAATTTAAGTTAATGTAAAGATTCCTTTGCTAGATTCGAAATAGTGGGGTTGACCCAGGGGCTTCGGACCTCGTTATTTCGAGTTTTTAAAGGAGTTTATCATGATGAATATCTTATTAGCAGAAGATGATTCCAAGCTTGGTGAATTAATCGTGTATATGTTAAATAAGAAGGGTGATTTCACGGTCGAGTGGGTAATGGAAGGGGAAGATGCTTACTATTATGCTACTTCTGCGCACTATGATGTGTTAATCCTAGACTGGATGATGCCAAATGGGACAGGTGTGGAGGTCTGCAGAAGGCTGCGGAAGCAGGGGTATTCAGGCGCCATTCTCATGTTAACGGCGAAAGACACAGTTCAGGACCGGATTGAGGGGTTGGATGCCGGAGCGGATGATTATCTCGTCAAACCGTTTGAAATTGGCGAGCTTTTGGCACGTCTGCGGGCCCTTACTCGTCGTAACTATGCCCCTATTTTAGAAGAGGAAATCCGGATGGATGATTTGGTGTTGAATCGGATGAGCCATGTGGTTCGCCTGGGGTGCGATGAAATCCAATTAAGTCCTCGTGAATTCCAGTTGTTAGATTTATTGGTGCAAAATAAAGGACAGGTGTTGTCTCGTGAGATCATTCTCGAACGGATATGGGGCTATGAATCTGAGGTCGCACCGAAAACGATTGATGCGACCGTCAAATTGATTCGCAAAAAATTACATTCATTCGGAAAGCAGGATTTGCTTCAAAGTATAAGAGGGGTGGGCTATAAGCTTGAACACTAATCTACGTTCCTTTTTTCGAGCCCTAACTAACCGCTCTGAGAAGGATGTTTTTAAAAGCACGCAAGGTCGGTTAACCCGGATTTATAGCGGTTTGCTGATGCTTTTTCTCATTCTTTTTATCGTGATTGTCTATTTCGTTCT
Organism: Neobacillus massiliamazoniensis; assembly: GCF_001048695.1. Classification (GTDB taxonomy): domain Bacteria; phylum Bacillota; class Bacilli; order Bacillales; family Cytobacillaceae; genus Neobacillus; species Neobacillus massiliamazoniensis. The sequence goes on from NZ_CVRB01000001.1 coordinate 1,280,220, forward strand.
CTATGTGGTGATCCTTAGAAACCAGGAGCACGAGCTCGATTCATTAGTGACGCAAGAAGCAGGCTTCATCGAGAATTATTTGTTGAAAAATGAGCAAAGTGACCTGAAGGGCATTCAAAATCAAGAAGTTGTGTTTGCTGGGGCCAATCAGTATTTTTATTACGTCGTAAGTCCTACTGGTGACATCATCATGGGTAATGAAGCGAATCCGCATTTGCGACGAAAATTAGTAGACCTTGTGAAGGGGATTCCCCTGAAGGATCACGAAATTCGCAAGGTAACCTTGCATGGGAAGAGTGATGGAAGAGGAGATAATGGCGAATTTCACCCGCGTGACGAGGCCCAGGATCTCCATCTTATGATTACCAGCCATTCGATTTACGTTAAGGGGCAATACATTGGTCAGCTTTATATTGGAAAAGATATTTCATTTGCTTATCAGTTATTCCATTGGCTTCTTATGATTTTTGTGGCTTTTTTGGTTATTTTTTTCGGAGTAGCTTCATTTATGAGTGTTGTGATGTCAAAAAGAGCGATGGTGCCGATTACGAATGCCTTTACGAGACAACGTGAATTTGTTGCTGATGCCTCTCATGAATTACGGACACCGTTAAGCGTGATAATGTCTTCGATTGATGCGATGGAAATGACAATTGAGCCTGTACCAGAGGAGAATTTTGTTCGAAAAATGCTTTTAAATATGCGGCAAGAGGTCAAGCGAATGACCAATCTTGTTGGTGATTTATTGACCTTGGCGCGCTCTGATTCCAATACCATCGAAACCAAAATGGAGACGTTCGACTTTCGTCCGCTGGCGGGCAAAGCGTTGGAGTCCGTCAGCCCGCTGGCTGCTTCCAAGCAAATCGCACTAGAAATGCACGCACCGGATACGTTGACGGCGACAGGTGACCCCCAGCGATTATCCCAGCTATTATATATTTTATTAGACAATGCCATAAAATACACAGCAAATGGAGGCGAAGTATGTCTCACCCTTTCAAAGGGAGAATCCCAGCTTTGTCTGCAGGTTCAGGATACCGGAATCGGAATCAAACCAGAGGACCAAGGCCATATTTTTGAACGCTTTTACCGCGCGGATAAATCTCGTTCCCGGCAAATGGGCGGCCATGGACTCGGCCTCTCCATCGCCAAATGGATCGTCGAAACCCACGGCGGAACCATTCAACTTACCAGCGAAATCGGAAAAGGAAGCACCTTCACCATACGAATCCCGATTCAATCCACATGGGTGTCAGGCACCGGTAGTTATGTAAACTAGGTGCCTGACACCCTTTCTTATGGTAGGATTTATGAAGAAAGTGTCGAATTTTTAATTTGTGAATGAATTTATTGTAGTTGGGTAAGGTGTGTAAGGAAGGTTTAGAGTGGGGAGCGGAAAGAAATATGTCGTCTAAAACAGGTGGTATCAGAACCAGAATTGGAATTGGAATAGGATTCGCTTCAGTAATCTTGCTGCTGGGATCTTTTCTATTTTTCCATCAGGCAGGAGCAAAGGAACATACGAAAAAAAATAACGCATCACAGGTGAAGAGTTCTGTCGCTGGAACAGGGACTAAGGCGGTGGAGGACGAAAAGAAGGAAGCGGAAAACACGTCTGCCGCTGCGGATTCAACTACTGCGGTAACGAACGGAGCGGGAAATGCTCCGACAGAAGAACCGAAAAAAACGGATTCGGTCACGCCCGATCAATCAAATCAGCTCCAAAAGGAGTTTTTAGTCGTCATTGATCCTGGCCATCAGGAAAAAGCGAATCTAGGAACCGAACCGGTTGGTCCAGGGGCGTCGGAATTAAAGACTAAAGTGACGGGCGGGACCACTGGGGTTGTAACAGGAAAACCAGAATACAAGTTAACCTTGGATGCAGCCCTTATTCTAGGCGGAATTTTGGAAAAAAGAGGGGTAAAGGTCATTTATACAAGGACAACGAATCAAGTCAATTTAAGTAATATTGACAGAGCAGAAGTGGCCAATCAACAACATGCTGATTTATTAATTCGGCTCCATGCAGATGGCTCTGACGATCAAAATGTCAGAGGCTTGTCAGTCCTGACGCCGGCCCAAAATGACCCGTACACGAAGGGGATTTTTGAGGATAGTTTAAAGGCTTCTCAGTTTATTGTTGATGAAACGAAAAAGAACACTGCCGTCACGGTGAATGGCATTTCCTACAGGGGTGACTTGTCCGGCTTCAACTGGTCCAAGGTTCCATCCACCTTAGTAGAAATGGGCTACATGACAAATCCGGCGGAAGACCGAAGCCTGTCCGACCCCGTCTACCTGAAAAATCTACTAACCAACATCGCCGACGGAATCGTTGATTATGCTAATTATAAAAAGTAGACCTGTCTTTTGCAGATGAAGGATTACTATATCGAACTAATTTTACTTTTGGAGGATGAGATGGGTTATATTGAAGATTTGCGAAAAATTGTCGGAACACAGCCGCTCATTTTAGTGGGATCTGTCGTAGGAATTATAGATGAGGAAAATAAAATATTATTGCAAAAAAGGCCGAATGGGATGTGGGCACTTCCAGGCGGTTTGCTAGAATTAGGAGAATCCGCTGAGGAAGCCGGAAGAAGAGAAGTTTTTGAGGAAACAGGAGTAGAAATTGGCCAGCTGGAATTAGTCGGCGTTTTTTCAGGAAAGCAATATTTTGTGACGCTGCCAAATGGCGACCAATTCTATCCAGTGACGATTGCTTATATTTGTAAGGATATTAAAAACAAAACCATCACAATTGACGGCATCGAATCGATTGATGCCCAATTTTTTGACATAAGAGAATTGCCCGATGGAACAAGCCCCTTAATACGTAAATTGATCGAGCAATACTCTATCATTATCTAATAAAAACATTCTAAAAAAGTCCTTCGAAGTTTGAAGGACTTTTTTTGTGCTTATGAAATGAAAGCTAGTTTTCGCAAATGAAGGTCGACTTACCGCAAATGAAAGCTAGTTTTTCGCAAATGAACGTCGACTTACCGCAAATGAAAGCTAGTATTTCGCAAATGAAGGTCGCCTTTCTGCAAATGGAAACTAGTTTTTCGCAAATGAAGGTCGACTTTCCGCAAATGGAAACTAGTTTTTCGCAAATGAAGGTCGACTTTCCGCAAATGGAAGCTAGTTTTTCGCAAATGAAGGTCGACTTTCCGCAAATGGAAACTAGTTTTTCGCAAATGAAGGTCGACTTTCCGCAAATAGAAGCTAGTTTTTCGCAAATGAAGGTCGCCTTTCCGCAAATGGAAGCTAGTTTTTCGCAAATGAAGGTCGACTTTCCGCAAATGGAAGCTAGTTTTCGCAAATAAACCTCGACTTTCCGCAAATGAAAGCTAGTTTTTCGCAAATAAACCTCGACTTACCGCAAATGAAAGCTAGTTTCGCAAATAAACCTCGACTTACCGCAAATGGAAGCTAGTTTTTCGCAAATAAACCTCGACTTTCCGCAAATGAAAGCTAGTTTTTCGCAAATGAACCTCAACTTTCCGCAAATGAACTTCAATCTTTCGTAAAAAAGCAACCAAAATCCCCGGAAAATCGACAAAATTCTTAAAAACTATGTCGTTCTTTATCGAGATAAATTTGTATCCAAATGAGACTAGTACAAGCTAAAATTAGAAGTGTCAGAAAATTCATTCTAGGGGGTTTATCTAGTGAAAAAGAGAAAAAAGGGGATGGCGGTTGTCGCCAGCAGTGTTTTAGCAATGTCTCTATTATCATTCACCATGGGTACACACACATCAGCAGTCACGCAGTCGGTAAGCAAGAATTACCTGATAGCTTATAATCAATCGTTACCGAAAGACTACCAAACTGAAATTAAGAACGCCGGTGGAGAAGTAGTAAAAGCCATTCCGGAGATTGGCGGATTAGAGGTTCGCTCTAGCAATCCTGATTTTCTAAATCAGTTGAAGTCTAGTGGTAATATTGTTGCAGCAAACAGTGAACGTTTTTACAAAATGGACGACGGTGAGCCTGAGGGTGTTACTCCTGATGGTGCAGATGGCAAACCGGTGACACTTCCTGATACAGCTTCCTATTGGGACCTTCAATGGGATATGCAGCATTTAACCCATAATGGAGACTCTTACAAGATTGAGTCGGGTGGTACTGAAACAAGCAATGGTACCATTCACAAGGCAGTAGTAGGGGTAATCGACTCAGGAATTGATAAAAATCATCCTGATCTTAAAGCGAATTTTGTAGGCGGACAAAATTTTGTTCCTGCCGGCGGTTATAAGGGTAATCTTCCTGTAGAAAAGGGCGATCCAACTAACGTAACAGATACGAATGGACATGGTACGCATGTGGCCGGTTCTATTGCAGCGAATGGAAAAGTAAAGGGTGTTGGTCCGGATTTAGGACTTCGCGCTTATCGTATTTTTGATTCCAGCGGAAGTGCACCAACAGCCCCAATCGTAGCGGCTATTATTGCAGCTGCGAACGATAATGTTGATGTCATCAACATGTCAATTGGCGGGTTTGATAATTTGAAGTATTTTGTTGATGGCACTCGTTATAATGATATCGCCGATGTGCTTCTTTGGAAGCGGGCTGTTCAGTACGCCATTAAGAAAAATGTAACAGTCGTAGCGGCTGCTGGTAACGAAGCGCTAAACTACGCTGATAAAAAGTCATTAACAGACTATATGAATGCCAACTATGCTGATGCAAATACGGTTTACAAAGGGGTAGCGATTGAAACGCCTGGTGGAACGCCTGGAGTGATCACCGTTTCATCTTCCAATAAGTGGTCAATGGATAAGCTGGCATTCTATTCAAACTATGGTAATAGTTTTATCGATGTCGCTGCTCCTGGTGGGGACAACGGCCCATTGTATGATGCAACACGTAATTTGAGCGATCGTGATTTTACGTATCGGACATTGTCAACTTGGCCAACTAATTTACCGCCAAGTAAAGCTACAACCTTAACTCCAAATTATGCCTATTTGCATGGTACATCGATGGCCTCGCCAAAGGTTGCCGGAATTGCAGGGGTAATCAAAGCGGCTCATCCAGACTTTAATCCGGCCCAAGTGCAGGCATTAATCAAGAAGACAGCACTTGATTATGGAAAAAAAGGCCATGATGAACTATTTGGATTCGGCGAAGCTAATGCCTATACTGCAGTAACAAGTAAATAAATAAAAAGACTTGCCCTGAATATCAATCTTCGGGGCAAGTCTTTTTTTGGCTAATAGGAAAGTATAAATTTTCACCAATTTATACTTTCCTATGTCGCATAAATTCAACTACGCCTCTGTCTTCGTCCTAACGGACTCGCCAATCGGCGAGTTTTCATTTATCCCGCTTTATGGCGAGCAATTTTCGGTACCTTTTTTCGGTGGCTGACACCCTTTAAAGGTGGCGCTCATAGGCGGGACCCTTGCACTATTTATGTGGTAAAAATTTCCTTATTATTGTGAGTAATAATTCATTTATATTTCATATTTTTTCATCCAATCTAGTTGAAAGAGAAATCATGATGCATCATAATTAGTAGCGAGTTCTTGTTAAAAAAAGAGGTTTTGTTTATGAATAAAACGATGAAAGATATTGCATTGATTTTGCTCGGTTCCCTTATTTTTGCTCTTGGTGTAAATTTTTTTACTATTCCCAATCACCTTTCAGAAGGAGGAATTTTAGGGATTACGATTATTACCTACTATCTTTTTCATTGGTCGCCAGGTGTCGTGAATTTTGTGTTAAATGTGGCGCTTTTACTAGTAGGGTATAAATTTTTTGCAAAAAGAACATTGGTTTACACACTGATCTCGATTGCGGCATGTTCGGGTTTTATGTTTTTTACTGAAGGCTTTGGAAGAAAGTTAACTTCTGATACCTTATTGGCTTCTGTATTTGCCGGATTATTAGTTGGTGTGGGGTTAGGGCTGATTTTTCGCGCAGGTGGTACCTCGGGCGGGTCGACCATTTTAGCGAGGATCATTCATCAATTAGTAGGATGGAGCATTGGCAAAGCGATGCTGTTTATTGATATTGTGGTTATCGCGGGGTCGGTTTTTATTATTGGAATAGAAAAAGCGATGTATACTTTGCTAATTGTGTATATCGGGGCGAAAGCCATTGATTTTATTGTGGATGGGCTAGATGAGAGGGTCGCTGTTTTAATTATTTCTAATTCACCTGAGTTAATTTTGGATAGAGTTAAAAGACAGATGCTGCATGGAATCACGGTTTTGGATGGGCGCGGCGGTTATTCTGGAAAAAATAAAGAAGTGCTCTACATTGTGATTAATAAACAAGAAATTGTCCAACTCAAAAGCATCCTCCGTGAAATTGACAAGAACGCCTATGTGACTGTCCATAGTGCCCAAGAAATCATGGGAACAGGGTACAAAGCGGGATGAGCAGCAGAGAACCCCAAGTATTGTTCCGCATAACAGAAAAGAGAGAAGGGACCCCCTTCTCTCTTTTTTCTATCATGGGTGTCAGGCACCGACATTTATTTTTTTTCTACACTGACGCGGCCAGAGAAGAAGGTTGCGCCGCCGCCCATGTCGGAGAGTCGGTCAGGGGTGAGGGAGTTGACGTGATGCTTTGTGTTTTCCCCGTCCCCCCAAAGTCCTTGAGAAACGACTACTCCTGGAAGAACATGATCACCGACGCTCACTTTTAGCTTACATTCCCCAAGTTGATTCCATACCCGAACCATTTCACCATCCTCGATTCCGGCTGCGATTGCGTCCTCGTGACTCATGTATAAGCGAGGCTCTTTTTCTAGCGAAATATGCTTTTGATTGTTGGAAAAAGTAGAGTTTAAGAAATTATGATTCGGGCTAGGAATGAATATGAATGGGTGATCGCGATCCTCAACTAATGGTATATAAGTAGGTAATGCCGGATACCCATCTGCTTTCATTTTTTCTGAATATAACTCAATTTTTCCACTCGGTGTCGGAAGGATGCCTGGGAACAACGGTTTCACCTTGGCCTTCATGTATTGCTTGTCCACTAAATCCTCATAACTTATTCCTTCTAAATAGGGATTGCTTGGATTGTCAAGGGATCGTGCTATCATTTCCGCTTCTGTCTCTTCAAAGGCAGGGTCATGAAAGTCCATTTCTCTTGCTAGTAGGCGAAAAACATCTACGTTTGATTTTGCCTCTCCATATGGTTCCAAAACAGGCTGCTGGATCTGCATATAATGATGCCAGTATGATGCGTAAAAATCTGTATTTTCGAATGACGATGTCGCTGGCAAGACAATATCTGCAAATTTTGCTGTATCTGTTAAAAACAAATCGTGGACGACGGTAAATAGATCCTCCCGTCCCAGTCCTTGGCGAACTTTATTGCCGGCTGGAGCCACAACTGCGGGGTTGCAGCCGTACACATAAAGGGACCGAACCGGAGGGTCCAAAGCCAGTAACGCTTCGCCAAGCTGGTTCATGTTAATGACGCGAGTCAGTTTATTTTTAAGCAAATCCGGACGCTGTAAACTATCTGCATGATGTGCAAGATAGCCTGAATTCCCTTTGATGGCGCCGCCTCCTTTTACTAGCCACTGGCCTGTTAGAGCGGGGAGGCAGGAAACGGTTCGGACGAACATACCACCATTATCATGATGCTGCGGCCCGTTTCCAATGCGAATAAACGAAGGGGATGTTTTACCGTACATTCGAGCAAGCTTATATATATCCTCTACGGAAACACCTGTGATTTTAGAAATGCTAATAGGGTCATACTGCTTAACATGCTCACGCAGTTCTTCGTGTCCCACTGTGAAATTTTTTAAAAAAGAAGCATCGACCATTTTTTCGGCAAATAATATATGCATGATTCCTAGGGCAAGAGCGCTATCGGTCCCTGGTAAAATAGGAATAAACCAATCTGCTAATCTACCAGTTTGATTTTTGTGGACATCGATGACGATGATTTTTGCTCCGTTTTGCTTGCGAGCCTTAAGTGCAAGTGCCACTTGTTGCTTGTTGGTGCTAACGGCATTGATCCCCCAGAAGATGATTAGTTTTGAATGAACCGTATCCTCTGGATCCGTTCCAAAGCTGCCACCCATCGTATATTTGTAGCCGACTGAGCCAGCTACACTGCAGATGGTTCGGTCGAGCTGGGAGGCACCTAGGCGATGAAAGAAACGACGGTCCATTCCTTCCGCGCTGAGATTGCCCATGTTACCATAAAAACTATAAGGAAGGATGCTCTCAGGTCTATCCGTTTGAATCAGTTCTTTCCAGCGGGAAGTAATGGTGTGGATGGCTTCGTCCCAGCTTATACGCTCAAATTTACCTTCACCCTTAGCCCCTATTCGCTTCAATGGGTATTTCAAACGATGTTCATCATGAATTCGTTCAGCCATATTCCGAACTTTATTGCAAATATTCCCTTTCGTCACAGGATGGTTCGGGTCTCCCTCAACCTTTACAATCCTTCCGTCTTCTTTATGCAAAAGCAGCCCACACTGATCAGGGCAGTCAAGGGAGCAAACAGAATGAAAAATACCGCTAGATTCCATGGAATATCTCCTTTCAGGTGTCACACTCTCAGGTGTCAGGCACCAATCAGAATTAATTTACTAATATTTCTATTATCATAAAGTAGATTAAAAAGACAAGCAAGAGGAATAGGTGTCAGGCACCGAGTTTACATAACTACTGGTGTCAAGCACCGATCGTGGACATTTGTACGTCTACAGTGGACACTAGCGCCCGCAAGTACTGTTTCACATACTTTTCACACATTTATTCCGATGTTATGCCGCACTCTTTGTCTATACTAGGTGATGAAATTGAAAGGAGTGAGGTTGTTGAAGAAAGTGATTATTGCAGGTGTGGGAGTGGCACTGCTCCTGGGCGGAGGAATTTATGGAATGAAAACTGTTTCTGCTGCTGGAAATCAATCGAATGTGGCGGCTACCGCTCCGTCAACAACGGCGTCTGAACATGGAAATAAGTCAGTAAATCTAAGTCAGTATAAGGATCAAATTCACCAGCTCAACAAGTTACGTGAGGACCATTTAGATTTACAAAAACAATTGGTAGAAAAACAGGATCAGCTACTTGATTTAACGCAGGCTGCGAAAACGAGCGGAAATAAAGACAAAATGAAACAAGCAAAACCAGTTAGACAGCAATTAACAAAGCTTAATCGTGAAATGAAGCCACTCGTAAAAGAAAGTAATACTGAAAGAAAGGCACTTAAGGTGGCACTGAAAAACGGCTCAGCTAGCGATCAATACAATAAACTAATTGCTACCAATCAGCAAATCAATGATAAAATGAAAATGATTTCTGCTGAATTAGATCAATTGATTAGCATTTTAAAATAAGTTTTGCTTGAAGAGATAGTGTACGACGCTATCTCTTCTTTATTATATAATTTGAGGTGAGGTGATGAGGATGAAGCATATTTTTGTCGTAGATGATGAAAAAAATATTCGCGATATCCTGCAAAAATATATTGAAGCTGAAGGTTTTAAAGTGACGCTTTTTTCAGACGGCACGAACGTCTACCAAGAGATGCAGCGATTGAAGCCAGATTTATTAATTATTGATATCATGATGCCTCACCTCGACGGCCTTGAGCTTTGCAAACAAATTCGCAAAATAAGTGATATACCGATTATTTTTGTTTCGGCACGAGATGGCGAATTTGACCGGATCTTGGGGCTGGAGCTTGGCGGTGATGACTACCTAACCAAACCTTTCAGTCCAAGAGAGCTGATCGTGCGAATGAAAATTATTTTTAAACGGATAGAAAAATCAGTGTCGGCCCCTGAGCAGACAGTCATCAACATTCGTGATGTAGCGATTAACACCGAGAGAAGATATATAGAAAAGGATGGACAGGAGATTAAATTTACGACGAAGGAGTATGATTTGTTCGTGTTCCTGGCCCGTAACAAAGGGAAGCCATTTACGAGAGAAGAATTGCTGCAATTTATTTGGGGGTATGAATTTGCAGGCGACGGCCGGCTGATCGATGACCTGGTCAAACGGGTGCGCAAAAAACTGGAGAATCATGAGTCTACAGTGGAGTTGTCAACGATATGGGGCTATGGGTACCGTGTCGATGATTAAAATGAAAATCGGTTCAAAGCTGTTATTGACCTATTTTTTACTGATTTTCAGTATTTTTATGATTACAAGCATCTCGTTCCGCTTCATTTCACAGCGCTATTTGATTCATGAAACCGAACAGCAGCTTCAAAAGGATGCGAAGGTGATGAGTCAATTATTGAGCAAAGTTTCCCTTTCTAATAATCTTGTCCAAAAAAAGCTGGCAAACGAAAGGGCCTTTACCGTTTCGGAGCGATTACTGTCTTCAAAAATGATTATCTGGAGGGCCGATCAGGAGATTGTTTATACTGACATGGGGAATGTTTCCCTCGATCACGTCATGGAGAAGAGTAAAGGACCGGATCGAAAGTTTGTGACCAAGACCGAGTCGATCATCGCAAAAAATGGGAAGATAAAGGGGTATGTAACCCTGGTCGCCAGTTTACGGGATATTAATAATTTCAACGGGATGATGAGGAAATCTCAACTCGTTAGCTTAGTCATTTCTGCGTTGATTGCTCTATTTTTAGGCATATTTTTTAAAAATAGCTTAACGAAGCCGATTCGCTTGCTGATGGAACATATGAGGAATTTTTCCTTAAAAGGGGCGAACAAAGAGATTTCGATTAAGACAAATGATGAAATCGGCGAATTAGCCGATAGTTTTCAGGCATTGACCAGTAAACTGAAACAGTATGACGAGGATCAGAAGATGTTTTTTCATAATGCCTCGCATGAATTGAAAACGCCGTTAATGGCGATTCAAGGAAATGCGGAAGGGATTTTGGATGGTGTTGTGAGAGGGGATGACATTGAAAAAAGCCTGCAGGTTATCATTGCCGAGAGTCAGCGCCTGAAAAAGATCGTTGAAGGCATCACCTATTTAGCCAAATTGGAGAATGTGGAGGAATCGTTCTTTTTTTCTTCGGAATCGCTTGACGCGGTGATTCGGGAGGCGGTGCAGAGCGTAAAGTCACTTGCTGAACAAAAGGGGATCGACATCAAGGTGGACATCCGTGTTTTTGAGGCTGTATTGATGGATAAGGAAAAAATGAAACGGGCCTTCATTAATTTATTGGGGAATGCCATTCGCTATGCCGAATCAATCATTGTCGTGTCGGCGATTCAGCGGGAGAGTGAGAGGGAGGTCACGATTGAAATCAGGGACGACGGCAGAGGATTAGCTCCGGAAGAATCGCAAAAAATCTTCCAACGATTCTATAGCGGTGAGGATGGTGGATCGGGAATCGGCCTCGCCATCACCAAAGCCATCATCGAAGCCCATCACGGAATCATCACCGCCTGCAACTCAGAAGAGGGAGGTGCGGTCTTCCAAATCAGGTGTCCCCTCAAAAGGTAACACCTTTGGGTATGCCCCATTTTGAGTGTCAGGCACCATTAAAAAAAGACGCCATCAAAAGTTGGCGTCCTCTCCTCTAATTTGTCATTGCGTCGTAGATGGCTTTGGTATTTTTATTGACTCCGTACCAGCCCCATGTTGAAGTGTGGCCTTCGTTGGTGCTAGGATTGTCGACGACAAATTCGTAAACGTGGATGACATAATCTCCTTTTTCGTTATCGTGGTCGTATACGACTTTGACATTTGAATTTGATTGGATATTTAGATGATTTCGGACTAACTCTTCTGCTTCTTGATGGGTAAGCGGTTTGGTTGGCTCTTGCTTAGCCTGATTATCTTGTGTGTTTTTCGCTGTTTGATCCGTCGAAGCCTGCTGTGTTTTCTCGTACTTCTGCTTCGCCGCAGTCGTCTGAGCAAGCAGGTCAGCTCCATCTTTTTTCAGCCCTTTGATGGCAGCGTTATCGGTAAACTTGTCCGTCTCGGAAATTCCTTTAAAAACTTCAGTAGCTTGATCAAATTGATGTTGGTCTAGTAATGTTTTTCCCTTAGTGGTCTCATCCTTTAAGCTATTATACAAAGCAGCCATCTTTTTCACTTCAGCCAATTTTGTTTTGGCTTTTTCTTGAGTTTGCTTCACTAGATCCAAGCTGCTTTTGCTGTTTAATACCTTATTTAATTGAAAAATAGAAACATCAAAGTCACCTTTCTCAAGAGCCTTTTCACTATCATTCATATTTTGAGCGATTTGCAAAAGCTCTTCCACCTCGTCTGTCTTTTTCGAGTCAGCCGCTTTTTGATAGGAGGTGATGGCAGCACTATAGTTTCCGTTTTTTAAAGCATCATTTCCTGATTGAAGATTTGTCGTGTACGTTTTCGGAGTGCATCCCGCCAATACTACCATCGCTAATAATACAATCAAAATTCTCTTCATTTGGTCCCACCCTTTCCTATGTTGCAAAAATTAAACTACGCTCCTGAACCTGCTTATTGGCGAATTTCAATTTATTACTTTAGTAAAATTATACACGATTGCCATTACAGGAAAATATTTTTTTTATATAAAAAACGTAACAGCGTCTTTTCTAAAAAAGCCAACCCAACTACCATTTAATTGTTGCTTTTAATATAAGAAAGGATTCTCTTTTTTCCACCTGTGGTACAATCCCTTGACAAACGGGCGGATTTGTTCATCTCAGACGAACAGTGGAGATACCACCATTAATTTTAGTCTTTTATTCGTGAAGTGTGGTATAATACTTGGGGGAATTTGGATTTTTAATTAGGAAGATATAATATTATTATTAATAAATAATTATGATTTTGGATTTTTTTAGGGAGGAATTTATTTACATGAAAAAGATTCGTAAAGCCATCATTCCTGCAGCTGGGCTTGGAACAAGGTTTCTGCCTGCTACAAAAGCGATGCCGAAGGAAATGCTGCCCATTGTCGATAAGCCGACCATTCAATATATTGTCGAGGAAGCGATCGAGTCTGGAATCGAAGATATCATTATCGTAACGGGAAAAGGGAAGCGTGCGATTGAGGACCACTTTGATTTTGCGCCGGAATTGGAGAAAAATTTACAAGAACATGAAAAGTGGGATCTTTTAAATAAGGTAAACTACTCTTCTAACCTTGCGGATATCCATTATATCCGTCAGAAAGAACCTAAAGGCTTAGGACATGCTGTTTGGTGCGCGCGTAACTTTATTGGTGACGAGCCTTTTGCTGTGCTTTTAGGGGACGATATTGTTCAGAGCGAAACTCCATGTTTACGTCAGCTCATTAATCAATATGAAGAAACCTACTCAGCTATTATCGGGGTTCAGCGTGTACCAGAAAATGAAACACATCGTTATGGAATCGTTGACCCGCTCCATCAAGAGGGAAGGCGTTACCAGGTCAATAATTTTGTTGAAAAACCAAAGCCAGGTACTGCCCCATCAAATTTAGCGATCATGGGCCGTTATATTTTAACCCCTGAAATTTTTATGTTTCTAGATCGGCAGGAAAAAGGTGCAGGCGGGGAAATTCAACTAACCGATGCTATTCAAAGGCTAAACGAAATTCAGCGTGTCTTCGCTTATGATTTTGAGGGAAAACGCTTTGACGTCGGTGAGAAAATCGGCTTCGTCAAAACAACCCTTGAAGTGGCCTTGCAACACGAAGAACTTCACGATGAACTCATCCAATTCATCAAAAACCTACTAGCCGAAAACGAATAACCTTATTGGGTTTTACGCTTTTTTGGTGTCAGGCACAATTCGTGGACAAATGTCCATGTGGAGTGGACAGAGGGACGAATCTCTCTGTCTTTCTTTTTTTTGTTGGTGCCTGATACAGCTTGACCTCAGCAAATACGTTCATCTAAATCCGGTTAAAGCGGGGATTGTAGCTTTTCCTGAGGACTACCCATGGAGCGGCTACAGGGCCTATCTCCAAAAAGAAGAATCTCCTCTTATTGAAAAACACCAAATCCTATCCTATTTTCCCAATCCCTACTTCAACAGTTATGAAAGTTTTATCAAATCACCAGTTATCGATCTTTCCAATATGGAGGCAGAACTATGTGGGGATGGACTCTTTTAAAATCGTCGGCCTGCCAGATGCGGCGGTGTGAAGGAATCGTGGGAACGAATGAATGCAGCTCTTCGCATCCTGGTCAAAGAATTATCATTAATCTTTCGCCGGCAGAGCAGAAGAAAAGCGGCCCAATATACGATTTTCCAATGGAAGAAAAAGAACTCCAAAAACTCCATGCGTAATATTGTGCGCTTGGAGTTTTTTTATGGATTTTTTCATTGGACATTGAGAACTGTCCATTTCGAGCGACTAGAATTTCGGTGCCTGACACCCCAACTTGGTGCCTGACACCAAATAGTGATACCATAGAGACACCCAATCAGTCCTGCCACAAAAAATACGTCTTAGGTCTTAGAAATGTTTACTTTTGTGGTCCATGGAAGGAAGGATTTTTTTAGTGTATTGTTGAATTATGGAATGGGAATCTTTTTATAGGATTAATTTTTATTCGACTTCGAGAATTGTCCAGCTTCAGATAAGCTGGCACCTTCTGCTTTTCGAAGATAGGTGACCCATTCTTCTAAATAGGTGAAACATTCATGATGTTTTGTTCGTATTACTATAAAGGATTATGATGTCAGGAGTCGATATAAGATGAATCCGTTCTTAGCATTTATTGTCCGGTCGTTTGTGGCCGTTCCTGTTACTGTGATTACCTGGTTGTTAAGCTTATTCGCCTTTCACAATACCTTTTTCGCCTCCTCGGGTATTGCTATTGGTACAGGTATTGTTGTCTACTTGGTTCTTTCCATGTATATGAGCAGCAAATTTTTAAGTAAACACCAGCTTTCAAGAAAAGAGTATCGAACTATAAAGAAAAACTTAAAAGAAGCAAAGCAGAAATTGAGCCGCTTGAATAAGTCCCTTTTGCAGATAAGGGATGTATCTTCGGTCAAACAAAGGATCGATATCCATCGAATTACGAAAAAAATCTATAAGATGACCTGGAAGGAGCCAAAGCGTTTTTACAAGGCGGAGGAATTTTATTATTCCCATTTGGATTCTGTCGTCGAGCTGTCAGAGAAATATGGGTTTTTAGCAGCCCAGCCGAAAAAGAACATCGAGATCAACCAGTCGTTATTGGAAACGCGCCAAACGTTAAATGAGCTGACGAAGGTTTTGGAAGAGGATCTATATTATGTGATTTCCGATGATGTTGACCACTTAAATTTTGAAATAGATGTGGCAAAGCACTCAATTGAAAAGAAAAAGGACTCTACATTCCCAGAAGAAAATAGGTGGCTAAAATGAATGAAAACAATCCAATAGACTTAAAAAAGACTGGAAATTTATTAGACGATATTCTGGCCAATCCTTTTGGAGAAGGGGAGGAAGCCGCCAAAAGTCCCATTCCGCAGGCGTCACAGGAAGCAAGGCCTGTGAAGCTCATAGATGTCATCCCTGAAGAGAACCGCGCCAAGGCCTATCAGCTTGCTGAGCAAATTGATCCGAAAAATCATCAAGCGATGATCCTTTACGGAACGCAGGCACAAGGGAAGCTGTTGTCTTTTTCCCAGACCATGCTTGAGCATGTACAAAAAAAGGACATTGGTGAGGTTGGCGAAATCATAGCTGACTTGATGAAACGGTTGAATGAGGTGAATCCGGATGAGCTGAAGGACGAGAAGCCATCCTTTTTCTCGCGCATGTTTGGAAAAATTTCAAACTCCCTCCAAGAAGTGCTGTCCAAATATCAAAAAACAGGGGCACAGATTGACCGAATCAGCGTGAAGCTCGAGAGAAGCAAAAATGTTCTGTTGTCCGACATCAAATTGCTTGAGCAGTTGTATGATACGAATAAGGACTATTTCCAAGCTTTAAATGTGTATATTGCGGCAGGTGAAATCAAGCTTGAAGAAATACATGAAAAAACTATTCCGGCGCTAAAACAAGAGGCAGAGGTAACCAATGACCAAATGAAGTTTCAAGATGTCAAGGATATGATTCAATTTGCAGACCGCTTGGACAAACGGTTGTATGATTTGAAACTAAGCCGAGAAATTACGATCCAAAGTGCCCCGCAAATCCGCCTGATTCAAAACACCAACCAGGCGCTCGTGGAAAAAATACAATCGTCAATCATGACGGCGATTCCTTTATGGAAAAATCAAGTTGCGATTGCGTTGACGCTAATCAGACAACGCCACGCGGTTGAGGCCCAAAAGCAGGTTTCAAAAACGACGAATGAGCTGCTGTTGAAAAATGCCGAAATGCTAAAAACCAATACGATTGAAACAGCCCGAGAAAACGAACGAGGTCTTGTCGATATTGAAACCTTAAAGAAAACGCAGGAAAGCTTAATCACTACCCTCGAAGAAACACTAAGGATCCAAGAGGAAGGCCGTACCAAACGCCGTCTCGCCGAGCAGGAACTAGCCTCAATGGAAAACGAACTAAGAATAAAACTATTAGAAATCAAAGACAAATAAAAAAGGTGTCAGGCACCAAGTTTACATAACTCATGGTGTCAGGCACCCAATTAAGAGGATGTCCCAAAATTAAGTGTCAGAGCCCTCTACTTTACTAAGTGAGAGGGCAGACTCTTTAGGGACATCCTCTTTATTTATTTACCTCCATTTGTGCTCGAAGGTCTGTTTGAATTCGTTGTTTTTCTTCGGGTGAAACAATTCCGTAATAGATGTTATCGATCATGGTGCCGGTCTCTTTGATTTCCATTTGTTTGATGTTTTTACCTGCGTCGCGATAGTTCTTTTGAATTTCCACTATTTGGTCAAAGGTTAAATTGGTTTTGATGTTGTTTCCAAGCGCTCCAAAAATAGAAGAAAATTTGGTTAAACTCGATAGGTTCGTACCTTCATCAATCACAGCTTGGATAATCTTTCGCTGTCTTGCCTGCCGGCCAAAGTCACCGTTCGGGTCTTCATATCTCATTCTTGTGTAGCTTAGCGCTTTTTCGCCGTTAAGCGTGACATTCCCTACTGGAAAATGAAAGCCATCTTGGGTAAAGTCCAAATCATTTTTTACGGTAACCCCGCCAATCGCGTCGACAATATCCTTAAATCCATCCATATTAATTTTCATATAATAGTCAATCGGAATATTAAGAAATTTTTCGACGGTATCCATTGACATTGGGACTCCGCCAAATGCATAAGCGTGGTTAATCTTATCTACTGTTCCCTTCCCAACAATTTCCGTACGGGTGTCACGTGGAATGCTAAGCATTTTAACTGAATTGTTGTTCGGATTTACGGTTAACACAATAATCGTGTCTGAACGGCCTTTATCGTCTGGGCGCTCATCCACACCTAACATTAAAACCGAGAAAGGCTGTTTTTGTTTAATCTCAACCGGTTGCTGACGTAATTCAGATTTTCTTTCAATCGGCTGGTGCATGGTTGTCACAGCATTTTTAAAAGATTTGTAGACTGTAAAGGCATAAACACCTACCGCTATTACCAGAGCTAAAAGGATTATTCCAGTAATTTTCAGCCATTTATTTCCTTTCTTCGTACCACTTCTCATTCCATGATCCTCCAAATCGTTTATGAGACAAGAATACCAAAGATTTGGAAGAAAATATATGAAAAATTAGTATATAATCCCAGACTCATTTAGCTGATAGGAAAGTATAAATTAAACTACGTCGCATAAACTGTCTTAACGGACTCGCCAATCTAAGAGCTTTTATTTATTAACCGGTTTTACATGATAATATTCTTCAAGCGTTATTCTTTTTTTCATGATTTTGGTAGCGATGGCTACCCCAACATAGCGAAGATGCCATGGCTCATATTTATAGCCGGTTATCGCTTCTTTTCCTTTTGGATAGCGAATGATAAACCCGTATTCAGCAGCATGTGCTTTCAGCCATTTTGCCTCTGCTGTTCCGCCAAAGCAATCGTCGGCTGCGCATTTCCCGTCACCACCAGTGACATCAATGGCAAGGCCTGTTTCGTGCTCGCTTGTCCCAGGCAAGGCACTGTAGTCCCGTGCTTTTGCATATCCGTCCACACTCACATAGGATTGAAACAAAGATGTTTGGGTGGCGTGGGAGCGATAGGCTGAAACCCCTAATAAGGTGATCCTTTGTTTTTTTGCCCCCGCAAAAAGTTTTTTAATTGCGGCAGCGGCTTCCTTTCGCATTAGCTTCCTATCGTTTGTTGTTGTACTGATAAATGGAATGCTTGTCATAACCAAATCTGAGGGCGTATAGTTATCTGGCAGTTTAAAGTGTTTATTGACAAGAACCGGGATGCTTGCCGGATGAGCAACCACTTGGATACTGTCATCGGAGTCCTGTGTATTGGTTGAAGCAGGGCTGGCCAGTTGTTCTTTATCTAGGCTTTTCCGTTTGTTTTGATCTTGAGATGGTGAGTTGACATGGGGTTTTTTTTCAGGCGAGTTCTTTTCCGTATCTTGACTTTGGACTGTGCAGCCTGAAAACAGCAATAAGCATAATCCAATTAAACATAGTTTAAACATACGAAACTTCCTTTTTATTATTAATAACACGCTGACTTACATAAATTTTAGATCCTTGGTCTGCTCTTATCGATGAGATTTCATTTGAAAAAAAATTATTGTAAAATCATTTCTTACGCATCCATCATATACAAGATTGCCTCCCATCTCTCCTGAAAAATAGCTGTATCCATCCCTTTAAAAACTCATTTGTAATCGAAATGCATATAGAAGTTTTTTGTCTGTTTATCACATTAAACAATAAAAAAGCATAGAAGGCAAAGCCAAAAAAATGACCTAATTTGACAAAAAACATAAAATGGTTGTGTCACGAATCGCTTTAGTGTATAAGACATGCTCTTTTCCACCTATTCCATGATAATCAAAATGCTCAAAAAACAAATAGGACAAAGTAACGAAAAATGAGTTTATCGGTTGGCTCTGTTAAAATTGTCTGTTGATTTCCGCTCTAGTGGCGGTACGGGGAGCCTCCTCGGCGCTACCTGCGCCTGCGGGGTCTCCCCTGCCCCGTACTTCCGCAGGAAATTGAATTACATCCTTGAATCCGCCCACGCACGAAGGAAATGCGATAGCATTTTCGAGGAGTCGAGCGCCTTCCGCTCCAATCAACATAGTGGCAAAATCAACAATGAGCTTTAACATAGCCTATAGGTTTGATTTTCATGACCCCATCGGTAAACCGGGTTCAACTAAGAACAAATTTTCGACAACATTCTGCACAGACTTGGCTTTTCTTGTTAAAGTTTGTTATGATTGGTGTAGGCAAATGCCAGATTCTTTTCAGTTTTTTGGAGGTTATTATGGATAAACGTTTGAAAGTCATGACCGTATTTGGGACAAGACCGGAAGCCATTAAAATGGCCCCACTTGTAAAAGAATTAGAGAAAAATCAAGATCAAATAGAATCGATTGTTACGGTGACTGCACAGCACCGCCAAATGCTTGACCAAGTGTTGAATATTTTTGAAATCGTTCCTGATTATGATTTAAACATCATGAAGGATCGCCAATCTCTCATTGATGTGACAACCAGAAGCTTGGAAGGCTTAAATAAGGTTTTTCAAGAGGTAAAGCCGGATATTGTCTTAGTTCATGGCGATACGACGACCACGTTTGTAGCGAGCCTAGCGGCATTTTACCATTCCATTCCGATAGGACATGTTGAAGCAGGATTGCGGACACGGAATAAGTATTCACCGTATCCGGAGGAAATGAATCGCCAGCTTACAGGCGTGTTGGCTGATCTGCATTTTTCTCCAACTAGTCAATCGAAACAAAACCTTTTAGTCGAGAATAAACAGGAAGAAGCGATTTTCGTAACTGGGAATACCGCGATTGATGCATTAGCAACAACCGTTAAAAAGGATTACTCCCACCCTGTATTAGAAAAATTAGGTGATGATCGCCTTGTTTTAATGACGGCCCATCGTCGTGAAAACCTTGGAGAACCAATGGAAAATATGTTCCGTGCGATCAGAAGGCTCGTCGAAAAGCACGATGACGTTCAGGTTATTTACCCAGTCCATATGAATCCTGTTGTTCGTGAAATTGCCAACAGAATACTTGGAGAAAACCAACGCATCCATTTAATTGAGCCATTAGACGTGATTGATTTCCATAATTTTGCTTCAAGAGCGTATTTAATTTTAACAGATTCCGGCGGCGTTCAAGAAGAAGCCCCATCCCTTGGCGTTCCAGTACTTGTATTAAGGGATACCACCGAGCGTCCGGAAGGAGTCCAAGCAGGAACACTTAAACTCGCAGGAACGGATGAGGAAATGATTTTCAGCCTTGCCGATGAGTTACTTTCAAATCAAAACGCTCACGACCTGATGGCAAAGGCGTCCAATCCTTACGGTGACGGACTCGCCTCGAAGAGGATTGTTGAAGCGATTCTCTACAACATGGGCAAAAAAGCTGATAAACCAGTGGATTTTGGCAAATAATATTAGTTCATAAGACTTATTCTGTTTTTTAGGGAATAAGTCTTATTTTTATTTTTCAATCCTATTTATATATACATTCCTGTTTATTCGATCATAAATTGATAGTTTGGAACCTCCTAAAAAGGATTCCTGATGGATCATCAAGGGAGGAGTCATTGTATCGACAAGTAATAGACAGGAAAGATTAATTTTTCGAAAAATAGAATAAACTAGGAAAATATTCCCTTTAACTTTTTCTTGACATCGGGTATATTGTAATAAAATGCATAAATCGTACGAAACGGCAAAGCCATTGAAAAATGGTGACGCAAAACTATAGGGGCTAAGGTTTATCACAAACGATGCTTGCCAGTTACCGAACACGAAAATATCTCCTGCGATTTATGTTAACAAATTGGGGAGGTGCGTCATGTGTTAAAAAATATGTTAATTAGAAGCAAATATTTTTATCATTTAATGCAGTTTCGTCACAATGAAATACTTCAGCAGCAATGCCTGTGTGAAGAACTAAAGTCTAAACTAAAGATCAAAGCCATCTATCATAATAGTAAAGCCATAGAATTAGGTGCAAGGTTTTAATGGAAAAAGGCTGCCACATTTTGGGGTATAGCCTTTTTTTACTTGGAAATGCAAATATGGTCCATAATAAAAAAAACGGGAGGGATCGACATGAAAAAGGACCAAGTAAGTGAAGGCTTAAACCAAATTTTCGAAATCATCAATGCCAAAGGAGATACGGGCGAGCTTAAGAAGATTGTCGAAAAAAACTGTACCACTCCTGATGAAGAACAGGAACCATCTGATTAAGATTTGTCTCTTTTGAACTACTCTTACGTCTAAAGTCAATCCATTATAAGCGATCACCCCAACATAAACGTGGGGCTTATGCTAAATTTTTACTGTGGATATTGTGATACATTTTGTGTGTATTTTTTTCGGGTTTGTGGATATCATTCTGGATTATGTGGATAAAATTGTTCTAACTGTTGATAAGTGATTAAAACACCCTGATAATCGTGGATATCATTTTGGGGTTTGTTGATAAGTTGTGTTGTATGTGGAAAAGTTGTGGATATCTACAAAGACAAACTCTATCAATTTGTCATTCTACCATAAGTACCTTGGATCTTCTTTACATAACCTTGTTTGTAAGCGTTAACAATACATAGTAAGCCGCCTACAATGAATTCAATTCAGGAGGGAGGTCTGTATTAAACTTCCATTCAACTATTATGACAAACTATTATTCTTCTAGATTCACACCATTGAAAATGAACACTTTAGCAAGCCGAAATGGCGAGCTTTATTCATCAGCTTTGACAAAATCATCAGTCACTCATTTCGGAAAAACAATTTTTTCAAAAAATAGGAGGCAGACCATGAGCAAATGGATGAAGAATACATCAGTATTGGTGATGATATTGGCATTGATTGTTACAATGGTTCCCAATTTCGGGATTGGAAAAGCAAACGCTGCTTCTCTCATCAAGGATTTGGTGATTGATCTTAACGTCCCTCAAGTGACCAGAGAGGTGAAAGACAACAAAATAACGTTAAATCCGCTTCATGTTTATGATGATGGTCATTTTATGTTGGCAGCGAATGTCACATGGAAGTCCACTAACAAAAACGTGGCAACGGTCAGTCAAAATGGTGAGGTTACGCTAACGGGTCACAACGGCAAAACGTTTATCTATGCTGATGACGGCTTCTATAGTGACAGAATTGCCATTCTAAACAAAGGAAATCAAACCCAGATTCTCGTTGAAAAAGAAGAAGGGAGCCGCTATGACATCATTGGCAATGCCATAAAGCATATGACGGTTGAGGAAAAAGTCGGGCAGATGCTGATGCCGGATTTCCGAACATGGAATGGGAAAAATGTAACTGCCATGCAGCCGGAAATCGCCCAGCTTGTGAAGGATTATCACCTTGGCGGAGTGATATTATTCCGTGAAAATACGGTAACTGCTGACCAAGCCACTAAATTGGTTAGTGCCTATCAGGACGCTTCAGAAAAGTATGGAATGCTGGTTTCAGTTGACCAAGAAGGCGGGATTGTCACACGCCTGCAAACCGGTACGGATTTTCCTGGGAACATGGCACTTGGAGCCACCAGGTCTGAAGCAGAGGCTGAAAAAGTTGGCAAGGTGATCGGCGAAGAACTGAATGCCATTGGGATTAATATGGATTTCGGACCTGACATGGACGTCAACATCAATCCTGACAATCCTGTCATCGGTGTTCGTTCGTTCAGCGCAGATCCTCAGCTTGTTGCCGATTTAGGCAAAGCTTATATTAAGGGTCTTCATGAAAGTGGCACGGCTTCCACAGCTAAACATTTTCCAGGGCACGGCGACACAGCGACCGATTCCCATTTAGGACTGCCCATGGTCCCATATGACATCGACCGTCTGAAAAAGGTAGAATTATATCCGTTCCAACAGGCAATGGATGCGGGGATTGACGCTGTGATGACAGCACATGTAACCTTCCCAAAAATCGACGATACGAAGGTTATCTCGGAAAAGGACGGAACAGAAATTTCGCTACCGGCAACTCTTTCGTATAAGGTGTTGACAGGGTTGATGCGCGAGGATATGGGCTTTAAAGGTGTCATTGTGACCGATGCGATGAACATGGGAGCTATCGTCCAGAATTTTGGCCCTGTAAATGCGGCGATTCGTGCTGTAAAAGCAGGGGCGGACATCTTGTTAATGCCGGTTGGAATTCCAGCTGTGGCCAATGGTCTTTATGATGCGGTGAACTCCGGCGATATTTCAGTCGACCGAATTAATCAGTCTGTCGAAAGAATTTTTACATTAAAGTTAAAACGCGGCATCCTTAAGTCTGAAGTGGAAACAAGCTTAGATGCAAAGGTGGCAAATGCCTTAAATGTTGTCGGTTCTGCCGACCATAAGGCAATCGAAAAAGAAGTAGCGGCGAAATCGATTACGCTTGTTAAAAATAATGGCGTTCTTCCGCTCAAAGCGGCAAAGGGAGATAAGATCGCCGTTGTTGGATACTCTGGTTACTATGTCCAAACCCTTGTAAACGAGGTTAAAAAGCACGCTGATAACGTAACGTATATAGATACTTCGACAAAACTTACTACAACACAGCTAGATCAAATTAAGGATGCAAAATATATCATTGTTGGAACCTACACCTCCACAGTTTCAGGCAGAGCGCCAAGTGCAGGTCAAATGTTGATGACCAATCAGCTTATCGAAACAGGCATACCTGTCATCGCTGTGGGCATCCGAAACCCATATGATGTAATGTCCTACCCAACTGTGAACGCTTATCTCGCCCAGTATAGCTTCAATCCTGCAAGCTTTGAAGCAAGTGTCAACACCATTTTTGGTAATAATAATCCAACAGGGAAGCTTCCAGTTACGATTTATAATCAGGATGGCAGCGTGTTATACGGATTTGGTCATGGTTTAGAATTTTAATGGAATACAGGCTGACTCAAACGATGGACGATTTGGGTCAGCTTTTTTTATTAATTGTTATCATTGGACTTCGATAGTTGACTTGCCGGCAAGTGGATTTCGCTTCCGATTTTTTTATTTGAATCCCCAAAAAAATTATGTTATAGTATTAAAAGTTCATAAAATGACTAAAAAACTAAAATGGTCAGAAGGAGGTTTTCGAAGTGACAGATCGAAGAAAAATGATTGTGGATGCTGCTACAAAATCTTTTTCCTTATTTGGCTACAAAGCAACAACAATGGACCAAGTGGCAAAGTTGGCAAATGTCGGAAAAGGGACGATTTATACTTTTTTTAAAAATAAAGAAGAATTGTTTGAAGACATTGTTTCTTCTATGGTAAAGGAAATGAAGGCAGAGGCAGAGAGGGTCATTCAACCGGAATTGCCGGTTACGGAAAATGTACATCGCGCCCTTTATCGTTTATTAGAATTCCGCTCAGAGCATCAGCTTATGCTTAAATTAGTCCAAGAAGAGAAAGAGATGGGAACGATAGCCGTCTCGGAGATGCTACAGCATATAGAGGATGAGATTATCGCCTATATTAAGGAAAAAATCGAAAGCGCGATTGCCAAAGGTTCCATTCGAGCCATTGATAGCGAAATCACCAGCTTTTTGCTTTTAAAAATGTATATCGCGCTTGTTTCGGATTGGGAAAGACATCATCAACCATTGACATCTGAACAAATTGCTGATGTTATGAAGTCCTTTTTATTAAAAGGATAATTATTTTAGGAAGTTATTCATTTATGGATAATGCCTAAAGGAGGAGGACAAACATGAAGGCTTTATCATCATTGAAAAGTGAGCTTTTGGCTATTATTCATAATAAGAAGCTACTCATCGCTATTATCGGTGTGATGACCATCCCGCTTCTTTATTGCGGAGTGTATTTATGGGCTTTTTGGAACCCATATGGCCATTTGGACAGAATGCCCGTTGCCATTGTCAATCATGACAAAGGGGCAGAATTTAATGGGGAAAAATTGCAGATTGGCAATGACTTAGTTAAGAATTTGAAAAAGAAGGAAAGCTTTAATTGGCAATTTGTCAGTGAAAAGGATGCTAATCAAGGCTTAGAAAATCAGAAATATTATATCAAAGTAGAAATTCCAGAGGATTTTTCAAAAAATGCAACAACATTGCAAAGTGATCATCCGAAAAAAATGGAATTGATTTACACGCCAAATGAAGGCTACAACTATCTTTCCAGTAAAATTGGCGACTCCGCTATTGAGAAAATCAAAGAAGAAATCTCAAGTTCGGTAACGGAAACATACGCAGAATCTATGTTCAATAACGTCAAGAATGTTGCGAATGGCTTGGATAAAGCAAGCAATGGTGCAGGTGATCTTCATCAAGGGATTGCCCAAGCACAAACAGGTGCCGAAAGTTTAAAAGACGGAATCAACTCTGCTTCTGGTGGTACCGATAAATTAGCGAGCGGTGCTCAATCTGTTGATACTGGGGCGAAGCAAATCGAGCAAAACCTTGCTCTTCTTGCTGAAAATTCAGTTGCTTTTTCACAAGGGGTCCAAACCGCATCGTCAGGTTCTAAGCAAGTGAACGGTGGCCTGCAGCAATTTAATGTAGGTCTTGGCCAGTTGAAGGATGGAAATTCTCAATTATTAGCCGGGGCACAAAAATCACAAACAGGAGCAAAGCAATTATCAGATGGTCTTAATCAAGCGAAAGCCAATATGCCAGACCTTGTTAACGGTTCGCAGAATTTAGCAGGCGGTACCTCTGATCTCTCCTCCAAAATGGGACAATTAGCAGCAGGTGCTGGCAAAACGAAAGTAGGAGCAGACTCGGTAAGCCAGGGGATCCAAGAGTTAGTGAAGAAGGTCAGCGAAATTGATACGGCCACCACGGATCCAAATGTGAAAGCAGATCTAAATGATTTAGCTAAAACAATTTCCAATCTATCTGCCGAGAGTCAGGGAGTAGCGGATGGAGTAGGAGAGTTAGCTGGAAATGCTAACGCTTTGAAACAAGCATCCGACACTTTAGCTGTTGGCGCAACTAAGTTGAACCAAGGTCAAAGTAAATTGAAAGATGGAATTAATCAATCATCCAGTGGAGCGAAACAACTAGTAGATGGACAGGATCAGTTAACTCAAGGATTAACGCTGTTTGGCACCAAGCTTGACGATGCTCAGAAAGGCTTCAGCCAAATTGTTGGCGGCAGCAGCAGTTTATCGACAGGTTTGGATCAATTAGCATCCGGCTCTACTCAACTTCAAAATGGTACAAATCAACTGGCCCAAGGCTCTGTGCAATTAGCATCAGGGACAGACCAGCTTTCGACCGGTGGCCAGGACCTTAAAGAAGGCATGTCCAAATTGGCGAATGGTTCTTCGGATTTAACGAACGGAATGGGAAAACTCACCGACGGGTCGAAGGAATTAACCGATCAACTGCAAAAGGGCGCTAAAGATGCCAGCGATGTGAAAGCAAATAAGAATGTTTACAATATGTTTGCAAAGCCGGTAAATCTTAAAGAGGACCGGATCAATCAAGTTCCTAACTATGGTACTGGGTTTGCACCATATTTCTTGTCGTTAAGTTTATTTATCGGTGCGCTCATGATTTCGATTATTTTTCCAATGCTTTCCCCAGCAACAGAGCCGAAAAGCGGATTTAGCTGGTTTGCCGGGAAGCTCGGTATTTTGTTATTAGTCGGGATTGGTCAGGCAATATTAGCTGATGCGGTCTTGCTCTTTGGTCTCGGATTGGAAGTGAAGAGTATTCCATACTTTATTCTGCTAAGTATTATATCAAGTTGGACGTTCTTAGCCATCATCCAATTCCTTGTAACAACTCTTGATAACCCAGGTCGTTTCTTGGCAGTTATACTCTTAACATTGCAATTAACAAGCAGTGCGGGTACCTACCCAATTGAATTGGTTCCGAAACTATTGCAAACCATCAATCACTACTTGCCAATGACCTATACCGTTGCCGGCTTCAGAGCCGTCATCTCAACCGGCGACTTCAGCTACATGTGGAACAACATCGGCCACATTGCTATTTTCTTCGTCATCTTCCTAGCCGCCACCTTGACCTACTTCACTCTTAGGTTTAAAAAGGTAGCTAGGATGTTAGACACCGCTAGTGAACCAATGTCCTCCTAGGGTGGACAGTTTACATTTGGTGTCAGGCACCATATTAAAAGCCAGCTCTTACAATGGGGGCTGGCTTTTGTTATTTATTTGTTGTTCGTATTTTGTTAGGTGCAGATGTTCCAAATGAGTTCGATGACGGTTTTTGTAATAAAAAAACCAGGCCTCAGCTAGGATATCCTCCGTAATTTCGCCTATATTTACCACTTCAAAATAGATATGTGCCGTTTTCGAATTTTATGTGCCGTTTTCAAAATATATGTGCCGTTTTCGAAATATATGTGCCATTTTTCGAATATATGTGCCAAACGAGTTCGGAGGCACATTATCTCAATAAAAAAGCCAGTCCCAGCCAGGTATCCTCCGTAATTTCGCCTATAAATATTTACCACTTCAAAAAGAGATATGTGCCGTTATCGAATTTTATGTGCCGTTTTCAAAATATATGTGCTATTTTTCGAATATATGTGCCGTTTTTCAATTATATGTGCCATTTTCAAAATATATGTGTCAAACGATTCCGATTTTAACGCTGATCCAATACATCCCCATCGATCCCACCCAATGCCCCGGGTTTTCCATGACATTTGTCACCTAAAATTGGTGACACCACTTACTAAAATCTCCCTTTTCCCCATCGTACAATGAAATCAAGATATCAGGGGGTGTTCGTAAATGAACGAGGTTGTTAAATTAACAAATGTTATAAAGTCATTTCAACATAAAACAGCGGTAAATGATGTATCTTTTTCAATTGGCAAGGGTGAAGTGGTGGCCATTCTTGGTCCGAACGGTGCGGGAAAAACAACGACCATTTCGATGATCCTAGGTCTCCTTAAACCAACTTCGGGGGAGGTTCGACTCTTCAATCGTGAACCTCAGGAACGAGAAGTACGGGAAAAAGTAGGCACGATGCTGCAGGAGGTTAGTGTCATTCCAGGCCTAAAGGTACAAGAAATCTTGGAACTCATTAGCAGCTACTATCCGAAGCCTTTACCACTAAATGAACTCGTCGCTTTAACTGGGCTCACCGAGCAGGATTTAAAAACGAGAGCTGAAAGGCTGTCAGGTGGGCAAAAGCGCCGCTTAAGCTTTGCTCTGGCACTGGCCGGGGATCCGGAGTTGATCATTTTTGATGAGCCGACAGTCGGAATGGATATTACATCAAGGAACCGTTTTTGGAACACAATTCATCAGCTCGCTGATCAAGGGAAAACGATCATGTTTTCTACCCATTACTTGCAGGAAGCAGATGATGCAGCAGAGCGGATCTTACTTTTTAAAGACGGTGGGATTGTTGCTGATGGAACCCCAGCGCAAATTAAAGCACGAATTGCGAAGCAGTCTGTATCCTTTATGGTTGACCCGGCGAAATCGCTTGAATCCCTATACCAGAACGAGGAAATCGACGATATTTATCGGAAAAATAATCGCGTATACGTCCAGTCCGCTAACACCGACCGGGTTTTGGAGTTACTTTTTCAAGAAAAAATCGGTGCCTATGATATTCAAATTGAACGTGGAAAGCTTGAGGATGCGTTTGAGCAGTTAACAAGCGGAAATAAGGAGGCAATGTAGTATGAAAGCATTTCAAATGCAATGTAAAATGGAAATTAAACGGGTATTACGGAATCGGTATTTCGTATTTTGGTCACTCGCGATGCCTATTATCTTCTATTATATATTTACTAAAGTGGTGAACACCAACGCTCCAGATCAGGGGGCATGGCAGGCACACTATTTAATGTCCATGACAGCTTTCAGTGTAATGGGCTCATCCATTATGACACTTGGGATTCGGATGGTGCAGGAACGGACGCAAGGGTGGTCAACCTATATTCGTACGACGCCATTATCCGACCGAGTTTATTTTGCATCTCAAATCATAGGTCAAGGCTTGATTCATCTTCTATCCATTGTCATTATTTTTCTGGCCGGCGCAATCATTAACCATGTTTCGTTGACACCGTATGAGTGGATCATGAGCGGACTATGGATTTTAGTTGGAGCCCTACCTTTCTTAGCTTTAGGAACTTTAATTGGCATGATGAAAAAAGTAGAAACTGCGGCTGGCGTGAGCAATATCATCTATATGGTATTAGCTGTTGCTGGTGGGATGTGGACACCGCTTGAATTTATGCCGAAGACGATGCAAAATATTGGGCACTGGCTTCCGTCCTACAATTTTGGTAATGGGGCGTGGCAAATTGTCCGTGGCGAGATGCCGGATTGGAAAAATATTCTGATTTTAATCGCCTATTTAGCCGTGTTCATGGTACTATCTAAGTATATTAGAAGAAAGCAAGAAGCGGTGTGATCAAGAATGTTTCGATTGAAAGGAAAGAAGATAGAGATTTTTCCAAGGAAGTTTGGATTTTTCCCCTATATCTTTCTCGTGTATATGCTCTATCCGGTTTATTATTTGACGAAAGAAACTGGTGTTAAACAGATTCTAGGTTATTTGATGATAGTCATCTTTCTAGCATCTTATCAACAGCTGTACTCCTGCATGGCAAAAAGAAAATTCACTTACTGGCTGGCAGTTCAGCTGTTGATCGTATTTATTTTTAGTTTATTCTATAGTTCGAATTTCCTTATGCTTGGATTTTTCCCAGCCAATTTTATTGGCTGGTACCGTGAAAAACAGAAGTTTTATAGAGGATTAGCATGTTTGGCCTTTGTTGAAATCGCTCCTTTTATTTACAACATCAAATCCCTTTTATCTCCAACGCAGCTGCTTTATATTGTACCCTTTATCATTATTATGATGTTGTCACCGTTCGGGGTCCGCTCCATGAATCGTCGGATGGAGCTTGAAAAACAGCTTGACCAAGCGAATCAACAAATTGAAGAGTTAGTGAAGCGTGAGGAGAGGGTGCGGATTGCCCGCGATCTTCATGACACGTTAGGTCATACGCTCTCATTGCTGACCCTGAAAAGCCAGCTTGTTCAAAGGCTGATTACGGCCGACCCGAATCGTGCCAGATCTGAAGCAAAGGAAATGGAAGTGACCTCCCGAGCGGCGTTGAAGCAGGTTCGAGAACTTGTTACTGATATGCGCGGTGCCACGATCGCCGAGGAGCTGATCCAAATTCAGCAAATTTTACGGGCAGCAGGCATTACTTATCAGTACGAGGGTGGGAATGATTTTTCAAAAATAACTCCATTTACGCAAAACATTGTCAGCATGTGCATGCGGGAAGCAGCTACGAATATTGTTAAACACAGCCGGGCCAGCCATTGTTCGATAGCGATTGTTCAAGGCCCTGAGCAGGTAAGGGTGATGGTCCATGATGATGGAATGGGCATTGGGAAGAGCAAGTCGTTTGGCAATGGGCTGAAAGGAATGGAGGAGCGACTTGCATTAATTGAAGGGTCTCTTCACTTATCTCCACATAACGGTACCGTGGTGGAGATGAGAATTCCAGTTGTGAAAAAAGAAGGTGTTGCCGGATGATTCGGTTGTTTATTGCAGAGGATCAGCGAATGCTGTTAGGGGCATTAGGGTCGCTGCTTTCGTTAGAGGAAGATATGGAAGTGATTGGTCAGGGAATGAATGGGGAGGAAGCGCTCAAGTCGATTCTCGAGCTTAAGCCAGATATCTGCTTAATGGACATCGAAATGCCTGTACTGAACGGTCTTGAAGTGGCAGAGGAGTTAGCGAAAAGTTTGTCTCCAAGCAAGGTTATCATCTTAACAACTTTTGCCCGCCCCGGTTATTTTGAACGGGCCGTGAAAATTGGCGTACATGGTTATTTGCTTAAGGATGGTGAAATTGACGAGCTCGCTTCAGCAATTCGCAAGGTGATGGCAGGTAAACGCGTGTTCAGCCCGGAGCTGACTTTCGATGTGATTCGTGAGGAAAATCCACTTACGACAAGGGAACAGGAAATTCTGCGCTTGGCAGCCCATGGTAAAACAACGAAAGAGATCACTTCGGAGCTCTTTTTATCATCAGGCACTGTCCGTAACTATATCTCCGAAATCATGAGCAAACTGGACGCCAAAAACCGCAACGAAGCCGCCACCATCGCTGAGAAAAAAGGATGGATCTAGAATTATAGAATCTTTCTAACCAAATAGCCTAATAAGTTCCGCGAGAATTGAAAATATTCCGCGGAATTTTTTGCAAGACAGCACTGGTGTCAGGCACCATGAATTATGTAAACTGCACACAACATCAGTGTCAGGCACCGCAAAAAGGCACCATGAATTTGTTAACTAAATCTACCCTAAATTTTAGATGCTATTTATTTAGCATTATGTTAAATTATTACTAATTAGCCGTAGAATAGAGGGGATGCATCTGTGGTGAGAAAATGGAAGTGGTTGTTTGCTTGTTTCTTATTCCTGCTCTTTTTAAATGGTTTTGGGATCGTAGCTGTTCACTTTTGGAGAAGGTAAAATTCTTAAACTGTGTCCTCAAGCTGGAAGCAGCAAAATGTAAAAATATCATTTGATTAGGGAAAGGGGATGTTGAACAAAATGACCACAAGTTTAACTCAGCCAATTTCAAAAAAGATGTTATTGGCCATCCTCATCATCACAATTGGGGCGGAAGTAGACCTGTACTTATCGAGATATAGCTATCTTGCTGAAACCTTGTATAATGGCATCATGGTGGGCTCGTTGTTTCTTGGCTTAAAGCTTTCCCCGAGGCTTCGCGATCCTCTGGTCATTCCCAAAACAAAGCGGCAGCTTAGTCTTCAGTTTACTGGCGCCTTCCTGATTTTTTTTCTAGTAAGTACGGTGAACAACTTTTATTCGACTATCGTATTCCAGGATTTTAGTGATAATTATGATCAATATGTGCAAAGCTATACCGACCCGCAAACCTATGTGGATGATGGAACCTCCCCTAATTTCGTTTCGTCCTTTTTCGATAAAGTGGATACGTTTGGGAATGATCTTTATTCTGATGCACTTGCCGGATTAGAAGAGGTGTGGCGCTTAGCTTACATAGTTCTCATCCTCATTATTTTCAAAAAAATTTTCCCAAACCGATGGAATAAAGGTTCAAGAGACATTTTTGTCATGCTTGCCCTTTTTATCTCTTCTATTCTTTTCGGAATAGACCATACATTAGATACAGAGGAGTCGTGGCCCGTTCGAGTTGGGGCAATCGTCACCTTCGCCAATATGGGATTTACTTTTGGACTTATCTTGTTATGGACGCGAAACCTTTGGCTTGCGGTTATTGTTCATGCCGTATACGATATCGTGACAACGACCTCCTGGTATTTTTTCGATTATGCAGTTGAGGTCTTTGCTTTTGTAGTGTTGGTTTTACATATAATCCTTTTTACTATTGAAAAAAGAAAGAAAAAATATGACCAGCCGATAGAATCGCTGCCAATGGCAGAATAAACAAAGGGGTGTCAGGTACCATTTTTCAGGTGCCTGACACCCCTTTTCCTAAGCTCATTACTTCTGATACAAATATGATTTGGAGTGAATCCAATATTGAATCGAACCGTCGTCCTTCTGGAGGTATTTAATCTGTTCGCGATCAAATGCTGTTCGTAGGCTATCTAATGCTAATTCTTCCCGTACGCTTAATTCCGTTAAGGATTTTTGAGAAACAGACATGTTAGAAAGGATGACGAGTCTTTGTTCCATGACACTAATCATATCTTTCTTATACTCGTAAAAGCTAGTAGGTGCATCTAAGTGGATCACGTTTTTGAGCAATTCCTGCTGCTTTTTTCTGACTTGTCCTGAAGGCACCTGTCCGTTGGCAACACCTTTAACCAATTGTTTACTTTGCTCCTCATAGGACTGGATCTTTGTTAAAAAGGTAAACACGCTTTCACGCTTTGGAACGACATATTCCTTATATAAAAGGGCACTAGCGGCACATAATAGTAAAAGGCCAAGTAAATAATAGCTCCAATTGATCTTAGCGCGATGTTTCGTCGGAGTTTCGGGAACTTTTTCTGAAAACGACCGGCCTTTAACCTGCAGCTCTTCAAGTTCTTGTCGGATTTTTTGCCGGGCAGGAGTCAGCATCATAGGTCCTCCAAATAGAAGATTGTATCTTTATCCTACTATAACAAGAGACAAAAAATCCATTTATTTCCGAAAAGACATAAAAAAATAGAAGGCTGTCCTAAAAGGTGACAGGCACCACTATATGTACAAAGTTCATGATAATTTTTCCGCAATGTTGATTGGAGCGGAAGGCGCTCGACTCCTGCGGGAGACCCCGCAGGCGCTATAGCGCCGAGGAGGCTCCCCGGACCGCCACTAGAGCGGAAATCAACAGACAAAGTTTAACAGACCATTCATAAAATGGGGGGTGCCCCTAAAAGTTATACTTTTGGGACACCCTCCGGTAGTTATGTCAACTTAAGCCTTTTAAGTTTTTCTTGTGCTCCTTTGCGCCATTGTTTGACGGCCGAGACGGAGACGTTCTCTTTACAGGCGATTTCATTTATAGATAAGTCCTCCACGAAGGTGTACACAACCCACATTTTTTGTTTATCTGTCATCCCTCCGCAATAGGATAGCAGCATTTCGGTTTCGCAAGGCTCCTCCTCCATACTACCTTCAATTGTTTCCCAGTATTCTTCTTTTGGAAAGACATAGCGTTCATCTCGTTTGGTAGCTTTTTTTAATTCTGACAAGAGCCGTCCTTTTATAAACTTGTAGGCGTAACAAGTAAAATTCCCTCTCGACAAATGAAACGATTGGGCTGCTTCCCATAATCCGATCAGGCCAATTTGAAAAAATTCATCTATATTTTTGTAAATGTGCAAGGAATGGATCATTTTATAAATCATCGGACGAAATTGTTCTTCTAACTGATCAAAGCCTTCCATTCATAAAAACCTTTCAGGAAAGCGCGCTTTTCCAATGTATTCCCGGGTACCTTCACCATAGACTTATAAGAAATTTTAATCTAATTAAAGAAATGCTATTTTTACTATTAAAAACATCCTAAAAAAAAGCTTTTTCCATAAAAAATTGTATTTTGAAGGCGGAATTCATATTTATAAACTCTTTTTCTATCGATTTCAGAAATTTTAAAAATAGGGAGTTATTACTATTTAGTAGATAGTAAATGTAAATTTAATGAATCAGTTTAATTACCAAGATAGATTATGAAAATGCTGTCGAAAATGAAAAACTTTTGTCACAGCCCTGAAAAGGTTCTTTCACTGGAGAAATGTCGGTTTGTGTAAAATTTTATCGTTTTTTGTTTGTTTTTGTAGAAATAGAATTATTTTACTAATTGATTCAGAAATATATAATTAAAGAGTAATGTTTTTGTAATTTTGGTAGCGTTTTCAGTATTTTTTAGACCGCTATTCTTTGCTGTTTGTTTAAAAAATCTGTCTAATGCTGTCAATACTTTAAAAGGAGTTGATAAATCTAAATTATTGTTCGTAGTGTGGGGGCGGAAAACTATAAATAGAAAGGTGTACACACCAATGAAGAAAAAGAAATTTTTTAGCAAGATTAGTAAACTGACCACAGCAGCCTTGATTCTTACCACGATTATTTCACCAATGAATTCCTTTCATGCAAAAGCGGCAGCCACATCAGGAAATAAAGCTACTCTTCGCATCTTAGAAACTACTGATCTTCATTCTAATGTTAGAGCGTACGATTATTATAAAGATACAGATGTAAATATTAATTTTGGTCTAGCGAAAACAGCAACCCTTATTGAACAAGCACGATCTCAAGAAGCTAACTCAATGCTTTTTGATGCAGGGGATTTAATCCAAGGAAACCCACTGGCAGACTATGTTGCAAAGGTTCATCCATTGGGACCAAATGATACACATCCCATCATCAGAGCAATGAATTATTTGCATTATGATGCAGGGATTGTTGGAAACCATGAATTTAACTATGGCTTAGACTATCTTAATCAAGTTTTAAGTAAAGCCAATTTCCCGATTGTTAATGCGAATATCTATAAAGATGATCACGATAATAATCCTGATAACGATCAGAACTACTTCACACCGTATCAAATTTTGGATAAACAAATTAAAGACGCAAGCGGCAATACTCATACTATAAAAGTGGGTGTAGTTGGCTTTGCACCACCGCAAATTTTGAACTGGGATCGCGATAATCTTTATGGAAAAGTTATTGTAAAAGATATTGTTGAAACAGCGAATAAGTATGTTCAAGAAATGCGAAATAAAGGAGCAGACGTCATTGTAGCAATTGCTCACTCTGGTTGTGATATTGCAGCAGATGGTCAGCAAGATGCTGAAAATGCCGTTTATTCCTTAAGTAAGGTTCCAGGGATCGATGCGCTTCTTTTTGGACATGCGCATTTAAACTTCCCTGGAGGTAAGGAATTTCATGAGGGCCAGAAATTAGAGAATCCTGATTTACCAGGAATAAATAATTCTCAAGGGACCATCAACAATACACCTGCCGTAGAAGCGGGATATTGGGGAAATAATCTAGGTGTTCTTGATTTGGCTTTAGTTGAGCAGCCTGATGGAAAGTGGACAGTAGATAAAACGAACTCACACTCCGTCAATCGTCCAGTTTCGGCTGATACTCCCGAAGATTCAGTAATTGTAAAGGATGTTCAACCTGAGCACGCTGGCACTTTAGATTATGTTCGTGGAACGATTGGTAAAACCACCGCTCCATTGTACAGCTATTTTGCACAGGTCCAGGATGACCCGACCATCCAAATCGTGAATAATGCACAAAAGGCTTATGTTGAAAAGTGGATTAAGGATAAGGAACCAGAATTAGAAGGAATCCCGGTATTATCGGCAGGAGCTCCATTTAAGGCAGGCGGCAGAAGCGGTCCGGCCTATTATACTAATATTCCGACCGGTCCTCTTTCCATAAAGAGTGCGAACGATTTATACTTATACCCTAATACGCTTAAGGCCGTCGAAGTAACGGGAGCTATTGTAAGAGAATGGCTTGAAATGTCCGCAGGGCAATTTAATACGGTTGATCCAAATAGCACGCAACCGCAAAATATTATCAATGATTTATTCCCATCCTATAACTTTGATGTTATTGATGGAGTAAATTATCAAATTGATATTACAAAACCGGCCAGATATAAGATAGATGGTACAATGGTAAACAAGGATTTCCACCGGATTATTAATTTGACCTTTAATGGTGAACCTATTAAAGATGATCAGAAATTTATTGTTGCAACCAATAACTATCGTGCAGGCGGTGGCGGAAACTTCCCTGGGCTTGTCGGTGGAATTGGTAAAATAGTCGTTAATTCACCTGACGAAAGCCGTGAAGTGTTAATTAACTATATTCAAGAAAAAGGAACGATTGACCCAAGCGCAGATCATAACTGGTCACTTGCTCCTATCAATAAAACGGTTCAATTAACATTCAAGTCTGCGCCAGAAGCAAAGGTGTATGCTGACCAATCTGATAATATTAAGTCACTTGGCAATGTAACGGAAGGCGATCAGAAATGGGGACTATATTCGATAATAGCCAGCGAGGCAAAAGTAGATAATCCACCTGCAAACAATGGCGGAAGTGGAAGTACTACTACTCCTGTGAAACCTAGTAAACTGCCTGACACCGCAACAAATATGGTTAACTACTTCTTCTTAGGATTATTTATTTTCTCAATTGGACTTTCATTAATGATTAGAAGACGAGGATTGCTAGGTAAATAGAAACATAATAGAGGATTTCTCAAAACAAGGACTTAGAAACCTTAACGACTATATGCAGCGAAAAAATTTACTTGTTTTTCTACTATCTATTAGTTCAGTCTGGGGTCTTAAGCCTCTTGAGATATCCTTTTTGGTAAGAAAGATGTGACAGGTCAAGCCAGTCAGATATACTTTTTCAAAAGTGTTGATTAACCAAAATAACAGCCATTCCAGAACGCCAGCCAATAAGTTGTTCTTTTAGTAGTTGTCTTTTAAAACAAGTTTAAATATTTAACATAGAATTTATACCTTAAGAAAAATCCCTATCTTCCAGATAGGGATTAATTTTGATCATTGGTTATAAGGAAGTTTGAAATAGTATTGAATTTTAGAAATTTTCAGACGTGAGAAATTATATTGTTTTCCAGATTTTATTGTGTTAATATTTTTGATTGAAAACTGATATGAGAAATATATTCTAGTTATTTCTAAAATTTGAAACTGAACTTTTATGATATAAAATCACACTTAAATAAAGGATGATTGCTTTGAAACTGTCATTTATAAAGCTTGCTAAAAATAAATATATATTACTTTTATTATCATTTTTATTACCATTTGTCCTTTTTGGTGTTGTATTGGCGCAGTTTGGAATATATCCATTTGGAAGCAAATCAATATTAATTAGTGATATGTATAGTCAATACATTGAATTTTACAATCGGCTGTATGATGTATTTTATAATGGGAAAAGTCTCTTTTATAGTTGGGAAGCAGGAATGGGGCTTAATTTCCTAGCAGTTATAGCGTATTATCTAGCTAGTCCTTTATCCATATTAATTATTTTCTTTCCAAGAAACCATTTACCTGAAGCAATGATTTTAATCACTTTAATTAAAATTGGTCTTTCAGGGGCAACGATGTATTTCTTTTTAAGTCGTTTCAGTTTAAGTGAAAAATTTTCCACCTTATTTTTTTCAACATTTTATGCTTTAATGACCTTTTCGATAGCTTATTCATTCGATATCATGTGGTTAGATGGAATATATATGCTACCTTTAATCTTATATGGGGTAGAATTGTTAATTAAAGACGGAAAATATACGTTTTTAATTGCATGCTTGGCCATAACTTTTATTTCGAATTTTTATGTAGCTTTTATGATAGGCATTTTTACATTTTTATATTTCTTAGTTCGGTTTTTCTCATTACAAAGAAAAACTTCATTTTTGTTGTTTTTAAAAAAAATCTGGCTTTTTGGTACGTCTACAGCTATAGCAGCAGGACTATCTGCATTTTTGATACTCCCTACCTATTTAGTGATAAAAGCAAATCACGGTGATCCTGCTCAACCTCAAATTTTGCCGAAAATTCATTTATTTAATTATTATTTAAAATTTTTTAATGGTACATATGATTCTCTAATTGATGGGCTACCCAATATTTATGCAGGTTTATTAACATTACTTTTGTTTCCGCTCTTTTTTGTTTCAAAAAAAATCAAGTTAAAAGAAAAAGTACTTTTTTTACTTTTATTTTCCTTTCTAGTTTATAGTTTTCAGAATTCAGAACTATATTTTATATGGCATGGTGGCCATAATCCTAACTGGTTTCCATATCGGTTTTCCTTCCTTTTATCTTTTACAGTGATATATCTTGCATTTCGAACTTTCGTGGTACTGGATAAAACCATTTCGCCTTATTTAATAGTACTTTATATTTTTAATATCCTGTTTGTTCTTTTTGTTTGGAAATATACGCCGAATGGACTAAGCAATAAATTCGTTATAATCAATATTGTTCTTTTAACCATTTACTTTATTCTTATGTACTGTAAGCTACATATTTCAGAATATAAAAAGTTCATTCATATACTATTGATTCTGGCGGTTTGTTTAGATACAACATTAAATTCAGCGAAGATAATACGATCATTGGATCATCAATTTCAATATAAACCTCGTGATATGTATAATGGACCTTCTGATTATATAAACATGATTAATTGGTTGAAAAAAAATGATCATTCTTTTTATCGTATTAACACGGATCCGCCAATCACGTGGAACGATTCCATGATGTTAGATTATAAAAAAATGGATAGTTTTAATTCACAATCTAATAATGATTTGAACCGTTTTTTAAATGAATTGGGCTATACTACAAGTGATAGTGTTTTTGTTGATATGGGCAAAGGGATCGTTTCTACGGACTCCCTAATGGGATTTAAATATATCATTTCAAATTATCCTATAGATAAATTTGGGTATGAATTAATTCATCATGAAGGAAATTATCTTTTGTATAAGAACAATAATGTCTTATCGTTAGGAACTGTTCTAAATAATCAAAACCATATTAATTTCCAGGAAGGTTTGGATAATCCTTTCGAGAAGCAAAATCTTTTATTTATGGGTGCAACAAAGGCTTCCCCAAAATTATTTGTTCCAATGGAACCTACTTCCATACAATATGAAAATCTTACTGTACAAACTGAAGCAGATGGTCAAAAATTTATTAAGAATGATAAAACTAAAAATGCCTTTATTAAATATTCTTTTCCGGTTTCAGGAAGGCAACAGCTATATACATTATTGAAAACAGATGGAATTTCTAATTCTAATGTTTATGTTAATGATACATTACCTGGAAAAGGTTACCCTAACGTATACTCTAATCGAGTATTAGATCTAGGTGCATTCCAAAATGAAACTGTTACTGTAAAAATAGAGGTTTTATCAGATGAGTATACATTAAAAAATGGTTTATTTTATGCTATGGATATGAATTTGTTTGAAAAAAAGGTTGATGAATATAGAAAACAATCATTAACTGTAAAGAGTTTTCAGGATACAAACATTTCTGGAGATATAAAATTAAATGAAAACGGAGTTCTATTCCTATCTATTCCATACGATTCTGGCTGGAGTGCTGTTGTAGATGGGAAGAAAGGGAAAATTGAAAAAATCGGTGGATTTTTAGGTATAGATTTAGAAAAAGGAAATCATAAAATAGATTTACACTATGTTCCTCCAGGCTTCCATGTAGGATTAATTATTTCATTATGCAGTTTACTTCTATTTATAGTGCTTATTTTGATGAATTTTAGGAAAAAACGGCAAAATAACATTAATTAATAAGTTGATTAAAAATAAATGTAAAGGAAATTTATAAATGAAAAAAACAGTTACTATTTTGGTACCAGCTTATAATGAGGAAGAAGTACTAGACCAGTTGTATGAACGATTAAGTAAAGTCGTTGAGGATATTCCTTTTTATGAATTTGAAATATTATTTGTAAATGATGGCAGTAAAGATAATACATTGAACAAAATTAAATTATTTAAGGAAATTGATGAAAGCATTTCATATGTCAATCTTTCCAGGAATTTTGGTAAAGAAATAGCCATGATAGCAGGATTGGATTATGCAAAAGGGGATGCAGTTATTATCATTGATGCAGATTTACAAGATCCCCCAGAGCTAATTCCAGAAATGATCAGACTTTGGGAAAATGGATATGATGATGTTTATGCAAAACGAAAAACAAGATTTGGAGAAACTTGGTTAAAAAAGACAACCTCCTCGCTTTTTTATAAGGTTTTACAAAAATTAACCCGAATTCCAATCCAAAAGAATACAGGGGATTTTCGCCTTCTTGATCGAAGATGTGTTGAGGCCTTAAAGCAAATAAGAGAAACACAAAGATATACAAAGGGTATGTTCAGTTGGATCGGTTATAATAAAAAGGAGATATTATTTGATCGTGATCCTCGGGCTGCTGGAGAAACAAAATGGAATTACCTTAAACTAGTAGACTTAGCAATTGAGGGGATTACCTCATTTACCACTACTCCATTAAGATTCTCTGCTTTATTTGGTTGTATCATTTCAGTTTTTGCCTTTATTTATATGATTTGGGTTATTACAAAAACTCTTTTATATGGGGAGAATGTTGCGGGTTATCCATCGTTGATGACAGTCATCCTTTTTTTAGGGGGAATCCAATTAATTTCTCTGGGGATTATTGGAGAGTATTTAGGAAGAATATTTAACGAAACAAAGAATCGTCCACTTTATTTTGTAGATGAATATAACAATGAAAAGGTGCTAAATGCTAACAAAAATCAGTCAGATAAAATTCTTCATTCTCAAAAGTAAAGTAGGAAATTGGAATGAAAATTAATAAAGAGGTTTTAAGTTATCTTGTGTTTGGTGGATTAACAACTCTTACAAATATAGTAAGTTATAGTATCTTGGCTAAAGTTTTCCATATGGATTTTAAACTAGCTACGACCGTTGCGTGGTTAATATCGGTAATTTTCGCTTTTATTACTAATAAACTATATGTTTTTAATAGTAAACAAACCAAAATTAACCTATTAATTAAAGAATTTAGTTATTTTATGTTTTTCCGACTTTTATCATATTTTGTGGATTTAGGAATGATGATCCTAATGGTAGATGGGATGAAAATTGAAGACATTGTATCCAAAATAGCAGCGAATATTGTGGTAGTGGTTCTTAATTATTTTGCGAGCAGGTATGTAATATTTAAACCAACAAAAGAAATCAAAAAACAATAGTAGCTCAAATATCATAATTTCCTTTTTGAATGAAAAATCAACAATAGAATAAATAAGTAAAACAAATCCCGAAAGCAAAAGGTTGTAGTATTATACTCCTAACCGAATCCATAAAATGTTATATGCTTAAAGATTAGCGACTTATTGATATGTTACACATTGGTAAGCCATATGCCTTAATAGGGCACATACGGTTTGATGAGGGGGGTAGCCTTGACAAAGGTTACCCTACTCCATTGTATGAAGGAATTTTTACCATATAGGCATATTGTGAACTGTAAGGATTTCTTTAACTTAAGTGTGAAATGAAGGACTAGTAAAAGTTTAAAGGATGTAATGAAATTGAAATGGATGCCATAAAAAATCAATTTATTAATTCTTGCAGACTGCCTGCCTATGTGATAGTCTTTTCTAGGAGGAAAACACCTTTGAATAATTTTTATGGAAAGAGTTATGAATGATAAGAAAAATTAATAGGTAGTTGAATTAAAGCAAAAGATATAGGTGAATAGTAAAAATAGAATAGCTTCAATTATTGAAAGTTTTTCATGAAAAATAGGAGGAAGGAAATTGGAACATTTTGGAATGCTGATAATAAAAGTCCTTTTCGGTTTGTTTTTTATATTTACTCTATACATTAATATAAGTGCATTATACAGCGTGATATTAACGTTTTTTGGGTTTGGAAAAGCAAAAAGGGATTATGAGCTAATTGAAGATGAAACCAGATTTCTTATTTTAGTGGCGGCTCATAATGAGGAAAAGGTTATAGGTTCTACAATTGAAAATCTAAAGAAAATTCGTTATCAAAAAGATCTTTATGATATTTATGTTGTCAACGATAATAGTACTGATAGAACTGGTGCTATTTGTGATGAGCTAGGAATGAAACACATTGACACAATTGAAGGTCTATATGAAAGAGAGGGTGTTGGTAAGCCTGCAGGTTTACAATATGCACTCAGATCTTTGGGTTTTAAAGAACTACAAAATAAGTATGATGTTTTAATGATTCTGGATGCAGATAATCATATCGATGCAGATTTCCTAAAGGAAATGAACTCACAGTTCATTGGGAAAGGCAGACCGGAGGCAATTCAAGCTTACCTTGATTCGAAAAATTCAACGACCAGATTGTCACTTGGTTATGCAATGAGTTATTATTTAACCAATCGATTCTTCCAATTAGCAAAATATCGTGCCGGGTTACCAAATGCAATCGGCGGAACAGGGTTTATTGTTAGAATGGATTATTTGATGAAACATGGAGGATTCCGCTTCCATTCATTAACAGAAGACTTAGAGCTAGAAATGGAAATCGTTAAGGATAATGGACGGGTTCTCTGGAATCACTTTGTTCGGGTATATGATGAAAAGCCTGATAATCTCAAAATAAGTATAAAGCAAAGAACAAGATGGTCACAAGGTCATTGGTGGGTAGCCTTTACAAATTTACGACCAATGTTAAAAAAATTGTTTACTGAAAAAGGGAAAATTAGGATAGTGGACCAAATTTTATATTTATTCGGTATGGCCCGTGCGGTACAAATGACCATCGTACTTGTTAGTATTATCGCTTCTGTTGGTTATACGATTTTGACACAAAATTATCATAATCTTCCTCATTTAGGTATGAACTTTTTAGATCTTCTTTTTGGATTAAGTATATTCACTTTAGTCTTATTTATATATCAGTTTTTTGGGTGCTTATGGTATGCCATTAGTGTAGATACGAAACATAAGTTTAGACCATTTGCGATGATTTTATCAATGTTTTACTATGCATATACATTTATTTATGCACAGCTTTTAGGTTTAATTAAATGGAAACAGCAGCATACTTGGGTGAAAACGGAGCACAATAAAACAGCAAAATTACATCATAACAGTAAAGAGAATGGCTGATTTTATCAAATGCTAGAAATTTTCATATAAATGAAAAGCATATTGGTTAAGCATTAAGGGGAGGCACTATTTTGTGCCTCCCCTTTTATATTTGGCTGTGTTAAAGGTAATTGTTGATTTTTGAAACTATGTTGATTGGAGCAGAAGGCGCGAGACTCCCCCGGAACGCCCGCGGATGCTCGCTTCTTGAGCGCAAATCAACAGGCAAGTTTAACACAGCCATATTTATTGGAAGACAAAGGGAAAATTCAGGAGGGCCAATGTGTAATATGTTCACTGCAATAAAGCGTCTAGTAGATAAATACGAAGATATCCAGGTGGTATATCCAGTTCACATGAATCCCATTGTGCGCGAGCTAGCAAACGATATACATTTAGATGTAGGGAATAATAGTTCATTTTTTTATAAGTGGTTAAGGAGGCAATGCAAACAGCTTCTTTAACTTTTTTGTATATTAGGAGGAAATAATAATTATGAGGGGGAAATTCCCTAATTTTCCTATGAGCTATAGAATTAATTGTCTTAATTGTCATGTTATATAGTGTTGAATCTATGAATTTGGTAATTTAGTACCATTGAAAATCATTGACAGTTTGCTATCAACAAAATAAGATAAAATTGGACAAATTTTTTATCCTTTCTACAATTATCAATTTATGGGGGGTGAGTTCAGTTTATAGTAGTTTGTAGAAAGATAAGGGGGAAATTAAAGAGATTGAAAAAAATTATATATTCCTTTCTACCAGTAACACTTTTTTTAATAGTGTTTCTTATCCCGAGTAAGTCTTTTGCTTATACAGACACTTCTATTTATAATATTGAAACCAGTGGGATAGTTGGTGAACAAAATACACAGAATGCTCTACAAAAATTAAGGCAGGATACTGGTTGGTGGGCAACGTATAAACCAACAGGAGCAACTGTACCGTACTATCAGATTAACTCGGGTGGTTATTATGGAGAGGATAATGTAAAAGCAATAATTAATCAATTTCAACAGACTACAGGAGTTAACGCAAGTTATCGTCCTATTGGAGACCCTGTGCCTTATAAACAGGTAGTATCCGGTGGCTATTATGGAGAAGATTATGTTAAAAATATAATCCAAGCTTTTCAGAATAGTACTGGTTTCTCCGCAACCTATCAACCAACTGGAGCTGGAATACAGAAAAAAAGAATTATATCCGGTGGCTATATAGGCGAAGATAATGTTAAGCAGGTTCTTCAAAAGTTTCAAGCAGCTACTGGGATACCGGCAAAATATGAGTCAAATGGCCAATATCAAGAATATTATCAGCTTGTTTCCGGCGGCTATTATGGAGAAGATAATGTAAAATCAATTCTACAAAATTTTGT
The DNA here is from genome assembly GCF_001048695.1 of Neobacillus massiliamazoniensis. Taxonomy (GTDB): domain Bacteria; phylum Bacillota; class Bacilli; order Bacillales; family Cytobacillaceae; genus Neobacillus; species Neobacillus massiliamazoniensis. The sequence continues at coordinate 1,324,706 of NZ_CVRB01000001.1, forward strand.
GAGTCAGACTGGAATACCTGCAACTTATGTACCAAGTGCATACATTGATACATATACCGTCCTTACTGGAGGATTCGTTGGGGAAGCTAATACTCAATCAATCGTTTCACAAATAAAGAATGATTTAGGATTAGTTGTTAAATACGTTCCAGGTTTTCAACCAAATGTTTTCAACATTGTTTTCGACCCATTATCTGGTGATTCTCTTACTAAGGTTACCAATTATTTGGATCAAAAGCATTGGTGGTATTCAAAAACGAATACTGGGAAACCGGTACCATTGTATTATAATATCGTTTCCGATCCTAGTTTGGATAAGGGACAGCTAGATAAGGCATTAGGATTTTTCCAGCAACGGAATTGGTGGGCAACCGTAAAACCAACTGGTCAGAAATTTTATAATGTATTTCAAATCGTTTCGGATCCAATAACTGATGAATTAACCAGCAAAGGTTTAAACTTTTTTGCTCAAAATGGATGGTGGGCTACATCACAATCCACAAATGAATTGTACTACCAATATTACAATATAATATCAGAGCCTCTGCTAGAAAAAGAAAAAGTTGATAAGGCAGTAAATTTCTTTAAGAATAACGGCTGGTGGGTTACCTCTCAAGATACCAATAAAACAGGTTATACCTTATTTTGGATTACATCAGATCCGATTCTTGGAAGTGATAATGCTGCAAATGCATTGAAATTTTTTACAAACCATAATTGGTATGCTGTCTCACAACCTACAGGAAAGAGCGAGGGCGTTTATAAAATAGTAGTTGGTGGTTTCCAAGGCTATGATGCAACCCTTGGATATGCTAACTTGATTACAAGTACCTATGGCTGGCAAACTACCCCTGTAAAAGTAGTGAATGGACCGCAGGTGACCTATACTAACTATAATTTAACATTAAATGATATGTTGAATTTAGAGATGGGTCTATCTCCTCAAACTGAGAAATACATGAATGACCCTGCGTATATTTTTTCGGCATATATCGATCCGGTTAATAACATTATTACAGCGGATCCTACAGTAAATGTTAGAAGTGGTCCTGGCACAAACTATTCAATCGTAAGCAAGCTTAACAAGGGCTATAGCGGATTTAAGATTGTGGGTAAGGTAGGTAATGGGGATTGGACTCAAATTTCACTCAGATGGAAAAATGCACAACCAGCTGATGTGCAATATTATTTAGATCCAAATAATTTCCCTTCAGACAGCAAAGAATATTTCCAATTTCTTAAGCTATCATCACCTGCTGGTATTAATGTAGATGAAGTCAATACGAAGATTTTGAATGCTAATACAGGCATACTTAATGGCAGGGCTGCTGCCTTTGTACAGGCTGCAAAACAATATAATATTAACGAAATGTACCTTATTTCACACGCTTTACTTGAAACGGGTAATGGATCATCGGCCTTAGCAAAAGGTGTTACATACAATGGTCAAGTGGTTTATAATATGTACGGATACGGTGCATTTGATAGTTGTCCATTGCAATGTGGTGCTAAAACGGCTTATGATATGGGCTGGTTTACACCAGACCAAGCTATTATAGGTGGAGCTGCATTAATTGGAAGTGGGTATATAAATAATGCTACTTTCCAGCAAGATACACTTTATAAAATGAGATGGAATCCTGTAAACCCATACCATCAATATGCTACAGATATTGCATGGTCAGCAGCACAAGTAAACAGTATTTATAATTTATATAAGTTACTAGATAACTATACATTATATATGGACATACCTGTCTATAAGTAATAGTACCAATGGGACTAACTCAAAAAATGAGTTTAGTCCCATTTTTTTATATAATTAAAAGGATGATTTGCTAAATTATTTGAATATCGATTATACTCTTTATGTTACTTAATTTATCTTTTGCCGCGTAAACCTGTTTTTATCAGCCATAGATTAGAAAGAGTGGTTATAATGATTAACAATTCCAAAATTCACATCTTGAATACTTCTTTCGATCATATCAGTAGATCTCAATTAATGGCTGAATTGGATGGACGTATTAATAATGCAACAAAAACCTTCTTAGTTACCGCTAATCCTGAAATCGTTTATTATGCGGAGAAGAATCCTACATATCAGAAAATCATCGATCAAGCCGATTTTGTTATCGCAGATGGATATGGTGTCATCCTTGCTTCAAAAATAATAAGGAATCCGCTTCCGGAAAAGATACCTGGTTTTGAGGTTATGTGTGAACTTCTTGCAAGGGGAAATTCACACGGCTGGAGTGCTTATTTTCTTGGTGCGAAAAGGGACGTTATTGAACAAGCTATTTCAAATATTAAAGTTAATTATCCCCATTTAACGATTGCCGGATTTCATGATGGCTACTTTTCAGATTCATCCGAAATTGTAAAAGAATTAGAGGACACTAAGCCTGATTTAGTTTTTGTCGCACTTGGATTTCCAAAACAAGAAAAATGGATTCATGAGCAATTTAGTGAGATGGAAAAGGGTCTATTTATTGGGGTAGGCGGAAGCTTCGATGTACTAGCTGGGACTGTAAAAAGAGCTCCAGTAATATGGCGTAAATTAAACCTTGAATGGCTCTACCGGTTAATAAAACAGCCTAGCCGCTGGAGAAGAATGTTGGTATTACCTATTTTTGTATTAAAAGTAATCAAGAAGCACTTCTTTACTTTAAAATAAGACAGATAATTCCATTTTACGAAGCTATTAATATCTTAATTTAAATAAGTATCATTATATTGTTTTTTATGCTATACTTCATTAGAATAAAATATAAGTATACTTTTTTATTGTGTTTCTGAGTGGTTTTTAAGAGTAAGAGGTTTTTATGGAGGCCTATATGTTTTATCTTACACTGATAATATGTTTTATGACGTCAATTCTCATCACTCCCTTTATAAAAAAGTTAGCATTTCTCATTGGTGCTACAGATAAACCTGAACAACGTAAAGTTCATCAAAAAATTATGCCTAGAATAGGTGGATTATCTATATTCATTAGTTTCATTATTGGGGTTCTCATTATTCACCCAACTGAATCGAATCATCAGGCTATTTTAATAGGAAGTTTCATTATTATTTTTATAGGTTTGTTAGATGATATAAAAGATCTTCCACCCGTTATAAAATTGGCTGGTCAGATTGTGGCTGCTTTTATTGTTGTGTATATGGGGGATATGAATGTTGATTTTATTAACTTACCTTTTGGAGGTAAGATTAATTTTGGACCGCTAAGCATTCCTCTTACTATGATTTGGATTATAGCCATTACAAATGCCATTAATTTAATTGATGGTCTAGATGGTTTAGCTGCAGGTGTCTCATCAATTGCTCTACTAACTATTGCTGCAATGGCAGCAGTAATGGGGAATACCTATGTTATAATAATTGCACTTATTGTGGCAGCTTCAACATTAGGGTTTTTGGTTTTTAACTTTTACCCTGCTAAGATTTTCATGGGTGACGTTGGCTCACAATTTTTGGGATATATCATAGGAGTTTTATCGATTCTGGGCTTTAAAAACGTTACTTTTATTTCCCTAATTATTCCAATTATTATTTTGGGTGTTCCAATTTCTGATACATTTTTTGCAATAATTCGCCGATTAGTTAATCGAAAACCAATCTCGGCTCCAGATAAGTCTCATCTTCATCATTGCTTGTTAAAAACAGGTTTTACCCATCGTCAAACCGTTATTTTAATCTATGCAATGAGTATTATTTGTGGTCTTGCTGCATTTATTTTTTCACAAGCAACTGAATGGGGAGCTTTAATCGTAATTGCTATATTAGTAATTGTGATTGAAATATTTGTTGAAAAAATTGGTCTAGTAAAGGAAGACTATCAACCATTACTTAAATTTATTAAAGGAATTAAACAACCGATTAAACTAAAGAATAAATATTAGGTTACTTTTAAAAGAGGGTGAACTCATCTAGAGTTCACCCTTTTCTGCATTAATGCAAAATCAGGTTTGGAAATTCCGTGGGTTTTGTGGGAATTTAGCCGATTTTTGAAGCCAATAGAAACTAAAAAAGCCGGATCCTCACGTGACCCGGCTTTTGACTCTAATTTCTTTTAGAAGATGTGTTGATATTATTAGTAGTACTAGCTTCAGCATTCTGTTTATCGTCTAAAGCCAAATGCTGTTTTAAGATTTCTTTTGTATTGGCGAGTGATGTGCGATTGATCTTATAGTAGTAAATTTTATTGATATACGCATCTGTTCCTTCAAGCTTTAATGACTCCATATTCAGGCTATTGCCAGCTAGAGCATATTCGAATAATGACTTCATATCATTAAAGGTCATATTCGTCTCCATATTGTCACCAATTGCATTAATCACCTGACCGTATTTTGTTAAGGAGTTAGCAGACTCGGCTTTTTTTATAATCGCTTTAAGAATTTCCTGCTGTCTTCCTCCTCTTTGGATATCCGAATCATAATGACGAGTTCTTGCAAGGGCAAGTGCCTCTTCACCATTTAATGTTTGCAAACCTTTTTTCAAATGAATAGCATTTTGGCGGTCTTTTGAATCCTGTTCATAAAGATCATAAGGAACATTGACTTCAATGCCACCTAGAGCATTTACCACATCCATGAAGGCATTAAAGTTCATTTTAACATAATAATCAATTGGAATATCTAATAACTCTTGAACGGTATCAATCGTTAATTTTGTACCTCCATATGCGTGCGCATGTGTGATTTTTGTGTATATATTTTTTTCAGGGACATGAACATAGGAATCGCGCGGGATACTTAAAAGCTTAACGGATTTATCCTTCTTGTTTAGAGTAGCCACCATAAGCGCATCTGATCTCGTGTCCTTTCCGAGATTTCTGCTTTGGCTATCATCAATTCCAATAAAGAGGATCGAAATATTATCTTTACTCGGGTCGGCTTTTACCGCACGTTTCGATATCGAGTTTACCGGTTTATACGATTTTGCCACGACAGTTTCTGCTTTTTTATACAGGGAGGTTGCATACACTACACCACCCAAGGCAATGACTAAAAATGGAACCAAAATCCATAAAAGAATCCGCCACTTTCGCTTTATTTTCTGATTGTATCTACTTGATCGTGTGTGATCAGACATAGCATTAACTCCTTTATTAAAAAACAATAGAAAACATTAATATACACTATTTTCCATTATACCCTTTTTTTATAATTGCAAATTGAAAATTTTTGTCGATTTAGGAAAACTTGCAAGTGGTTACCACTTTTAATATATACGGACTCCTTCCATAAAAAGTTTCACATACCTAGGTGTACTTTCTCTATGCAGATGGAAGTATGACCTCAAACAAAACCTTGATAGTAGGGAAAGACAAGCTTGGATTAAATAATATGCTTTTTGAAAAGAGGAAATTCCTTCGGGATTGTTTCTTTTTTTTAGGCTGTGTTAAACTTGGCTGTTGATTTGCGCTCCAATAAACATAGTTTCAAAATCAACAATGCCCTTTAAAATAGCTTTTTTTAAAGATGAAAACATATTATATAGTTTTGAGGGGTTTATAAAAATTTTCCTATTTTTATTATCGAATAGATTGTTATCCTTAATGGACAGAATAGGAAGTAAGGAGGTTTGGGATGCTTTATCTAACCTTGATAATATGTTTTGTACTCTCCATTCTTATCACCCCACTCATTAAAAAATTTGCCCTAGTAATGGGGGCAACGGATCAGCCAAGCCAACGAAAGATACATCAAACCATTATGCCTAGGCTTGGTGGCTTAGCAATCTTTATAAGTTTTATGGTAGGAATGATTTTTCTAAGGCCTGAAAGCCCTTCTTTCGTAGCGATTATGCTTGGATGTCTCATTATTGTTGGGACAGGCATTCTTGACGACCTGTTTGAACTCTCAGCAAGGTATAAGCTGGTGGGGGAGCTAGCAGCCGCCATAACAGTTGTATTTTGGGGAGACCTGCAAGTTAATTTTGTGAATTTGCCGTTCGGGGGACAGCTTGAATTTGGTTTATTTAGTATTCCTATTACGATTATTTGGATTGTCGGGATCACCAATGCCATTAATTTAATAGACGGTCTTGATGGTCTGGCAGCAGGAGTTTCCTCAATTGCTCTTATCACGATTTCGGGTATGGCCATTCTTCAGGGAAATGTTTTTGTCGTAACTGTCGGTCTGATTTTACTCGCAAGCACTTTAGGTTTTTTGTTTTACAATTTTCATCCTGCCAGCATTTTCATGGGGGATACAGGGGCGTTATTTCTTGGATTCTCTATTTCTGTGCTATCGCTACTTGGCTTTAAGAATGTTACATTTATTTCTTTTATTGTTCCAATCATCATCTTAGGAGTGCCGATTTCGGATACTATTTTCGCGATTCTAAGAAGGATTATTAACAAAACACCATTATCGGCACCAGATAAATTTCATCTACACCATTGTATGCTTCGCTTAGGATTTACCCATCGACAAGCGGTTTTATTAATTTATGCGCTCGCAGCATTTTTTGGTCTCGTTGCCGTTATTTATTCTCAGGCAAGGCTTGGCGGTGCCTTTTTCCTCATGGCTATCGTCATTCTCTTAATTGAACTCATTGCCGAGAAAATCGGCCTAATGGGGAAGGACTTCCACCCATTGTTAAAAATAATGCGGAATTTACGATCAACAGCCATTCGAAATCGTCCATAAAAAAGGGGCTCAGGCAAACTTGAGCCCCTTTCTTTTTACTCTTCAAGGTAGACGATTTCGCCCTTTTCCAACCGACACTGACCGTTTGTGAGTTCAACTGCCCAATCCCTAAACGATGTAACCTGGTCAACATTAACATAAACCTCGATTGTTACGGTATCTAGATAATGAATATCTTTGATTTTATAGTCAGATGCCCGAATATCCTTCTCTATCTTTCCAAGCCATGTGTAGTCAATGATGACGTTCATCACTTGAACAAGGCGTCTTTCGACAATTCCTGTCGCGTCTAAGCCCTCGGAGGTTGCTTTTCCATATGCCCGAATCAGGCCGCCGGCACCAAGCTTGATACCGCCAAAGTAACGGGTAACCACTACAACGGTATCTTTTAGGTTTCTCTTTTTTAAAACTTCAAGCATGGGTACACCTGCTGTTCCACTTGGTTCCCCGTCGTCATTTGCCTTCTGAATTTGATCGTGCTCACCAATTAAATATGCAGAACAATTATGTGTGGCGTTCCAATGCTTTTTTTTGATGGCTAGAATGAATTCCTGGGCTTCACTTTCTGTTTCTGCCCTTTTTATGTGCGCGATGAATCGGGATTTTTGAATGTTGATTTCATGCTCGCCTTCTTTTTTAACGGTGAAATAACTAGGTAGCATAACAGGCTCCTTTCTACTTTTCTTAGAAAAAACATTGATGTAATATATCCTTAACGTGAAGGTAAAATTCGCATGATATAATAATCCGAGTTATGATAAAAGGTGTTGGCTCACAGAATTTTGATAGAACGCTATCATTATACTACTTTTTACTAGCCATTGTAGGGAATTGTTATTAAATAGGTGCATTCACAACAATTTCCTGTTACAATTTCATAAAAAATAAAAACCTCTATGGAGGGTTTTTGGCATGAAAATTAATCAAATGAATATGAAATCGCTTGATGAAATTCGTCAAGAAATGATTGAAACCGTAACCTGTAGTAAAAGTGATATTTTTCAAATCTGTGAACAATCCCGCCATGACTACGAAGAGATGAAAAATGAATTAAGCAATATCAAGCAATCAATGGTCTTGCTGAATGAAGAAGGGGATCAACTAGAAGAGCAAGTTCAACAGGCGAGAATCAGGCTGTCAGAGGTCAGTGTGAATTTTAAAAGTTATACGGAGGCCGAGGTTCGTGAAGCCTATGAAATTGCCCACGAACTGCAAATGGACCTTTCTCTTAACTCGCAGTTCAAAAAACAGCTTTTGGAAAAAAGAAATGATCTAGAGCGTAGGCTTATAGGCTTAGATGAAACGATTCATCGTGCAGATCAGCTCATTTCGCAAATCTCAGTTGTCATGAATTACATGGATAGTGAAATGGGTGAAATGATAGAAGATGCAAAAGCTAAACAAGACTTCGGCTTGAAAATCATTGAAGCCCAGGAAGAAGAGCGTAAACGTCTCTCAAGGGAGATTCACGATGGTCCTGCGCAAATGCTTGCGAATGTCATTATGCGTTCGGATCTGTTTGAGCGTGTTTTTCGTGAGCAGGGACCAGATGAGGCCTTTTCGGAAATGCAAAGCTTCAAAAAAATGGTTCGTTCCGCCCTTTATGAGGTTCGTCGGATTATTTATGACTTACGGCCTATGGCCTTGGATGACTTAGGTCTTGTACCTACCCTCAGAAAATACTTGCAAACTATCGAAGAATATCATAAGCATTCAAAAATTACCTTCATCAGTATTGGAGAGGAAAAGAGACTACCAGCAAAATATGAAGTGGCTCTGTTCCGAATGATTCAAGAATCGGTTCAAAATGCTCTTAAGCATGCGAACGCTTGCGAAATTAAGGTGAATTTAGAAATGACGACAACGTCCATTAACGTAACCATCAAGGATAATGGTGTTGGCTTTGATATCGCGCAAAAGAAGAAAGATTCCTTTGGAATTATTGGAATGCGTGAACGTGTGCATTTGCTTGATGGAGAAATCAGCATTGCTTCCAAAATTGGCAATGGAACGACAGTGTCTATCATAGTTCCATTAATTAATTTATACGGGGAAAAACTATCAAAATGAATAAGGAGGCGATAAAATTGACCACTAAAATTGCTATTATTGACGACCATCAACTTTTCAGAGAAGGAGTAAAAAGAATTCTCGAATTTGAAAAATCCTTTCAAGTAGTAGCTGAAGGGAATGATGGCAGCGAAGCATTAGGAATTGTAAAAGAGAACAGACCAGATGTAGTAATTATGGATATCAACATGCCACATATGAACGGGATTGAAGCCACTCGCGAGTTGGTTGAAAAATACTCTGAAACGAAAGTGATAATTTTATCGATACATGACGATGAAAACTATGTGACCCATGCCCTTCAAACAGGTGCACAAGGCTATCTGTTGAAGGAAATGGATGCGGATGCCCTCATTGAAGCAGTAAAGGTCGTCGCGGAAGGTGGTTCTTACCTTCATCCAAAGGTGACCCATAACCTCGTGAAAGAATATCGAAGACTAGCAGCGGGTCATGCTAATGGAGGCGGGACAGCTGTTCAGATCATCGAGATTCGCCGTCCCTTGCATTTGTTGACGCGCCGCGAGTGTGAGGTGCTACAAATGCTTGCGGACGGAAAAAGCAACCGTGGCATCGGAGAAGCCTTATTTATTAGCGAAAAAACTGTCAAAAACCATGTAAGTAATATTTTACAAAAAATGAATGTCAACGACCGCACCCAAGCTGTCGTCGTTGCGATTAAAAACGGTTGGGTGGAAGTAAGATAATCGTTTTTTTTTAGAGCATGCTCAAAGTAGAGCATGTTCTTTTTTTGGAATAAAAAATGCAAATTCCTTCTTTTTCATATAAAATATTTAATAGAAAAAATCATAAGGATGTGTATATATGAAAACAGCTGTTGTCACAGATAGCACAGCATACATCCCGAAGGAAATGCTCGATAAATGGAATATATATATGGTTCCTCTTAATATCATTTTCGGAACGGAGGTCTATCGGGAAGAGATTGATATTAAGTGGAAGGAGTTTTACGAAGAAGTTAAGACCAAAAATCTCCCCACCACTTCGCAGCCGCCAGTCGGCCAGTTTGTCGAACTGTTTGAGATGCTGGCCAAAGACTACGATGCCGTTATTAGCATTCATCTTTCAAGCGGTATCAGCGGTACATATCAAGGGGCCGTCACGGCCAGTTCAATGGTGGAAGGCATCAAGGTCTTCCCATATGACTCCGAAATTAGCTGCATGGCTCAAGGGCTTTATGTCCTAGAGGCGGCAGAGTGGGCATCACGGGGAGAAGCCCCAGAAGCAATTCTGGCACGTCTAGAAGAGCTGAAAAAAACGACTCGTGCTTATTTTATGGTCGATGACTTATCACACCTCCAGCGTGGTGGCCGGCTTTCAAGCGCCCAAGCGATCATCGGCAGTCTCCTTCAGGTAAAACCACTGCTCCATTTTGAAAATAAGGTCATTGTTCCTTTCGAAAAAATTCGCACCCGCAAAAAAGCAATGAAGCGCATCGTCGACCTGCTTGGCGAAGATGCATTGCGCGGCGGCTCCTACCGGGGTGTCATCATCCACGCTAACCGTGAAAAGGAAGCGGAGGAATGGCGAGCCGAACTGGAAGCCCTATACCCAAACGTTGAATTTTTAATCAGTTACTTCGGCGCAGTCATCGGTACCCACCTCGGCGAAGGCGCCATGGGCATGTGCTGGATGAAAAAATAAAAAATTTGTTGCCATTCCGGCTTTGGGCCGGAATGGTTTTTCAATTTGTTCGGTTCTTTCGCGGAAATATAGGAGAATTCCGCGGGAAAAATGCAAAAGTCCGCGGAATAAAACCCAATCTTCGCGGAATTAATCCGAAGATCCGCGGAAATAACTCGAAACTCGGCGGAATCCCGTTGTCTCAGCTTGTGAAAAATAGGAGCTCGCCTACTTCGAGAAGAGCGTTCGCGGAAATATAGGAGAACTCCGCGGAAAAAATGCAAAAGTCCGCGGAATAACCCCCAATCTTCGCGGAATTAATCCGAATATCCGCGGAAATAACTCGAAACTCGGCGGAATCCCATTGTCTCAGCCAGTAAAAATAGGAGCTCGCCCCCTTCGCAAAGGGCGTTCGCGGAAATATAGGAGAATCCCGCGGGAAAAAAGTGAAAGTCCGCGGAATAACCCCCAATCTACGTGGAATTAATCCGAATATCCGCGGAAATAACTCGAAACTCGGCGGAATCCCATCGTCTCATCCAGTGAAAAAAGGAGATCACCTCCTTCGTAAAGGGCGTTCGCGGAAATAAAGGAGAATCCCGCGGAAAAAATGCAAAAGTCCGCGGAATAAAACCCAATCTACGCGGAATTAATCCGAATATCCGCGGAATTAGCTCGAAACTCGGCGGAATTCCGTCGTAACAGCCAATAAAAATAGGAGCTCGCCACCTTCGAGAAGGGCGTTCGCGGAAATAAAGGAGAATCCCGCGGGAAAAATGCAAAAGTCCGCGGAATAAAACCTAATATGCACGGAATTAATCCGAATATCCGCGGAATTAGCTCGAAAATCGGCGGAAACCCATTGTCTCAGCCAGTAAAAAGAGGAGCTCGCCCCCTTCGAGAAGGGCGTTCGCGGAAATATAGGAGAACTCCGCGGAAAAAATGCAAAAGTCCGCGGAATAACCCCCGATCATCGCTGAATTAATTCGAATATCCGCGGAAATAGATCGAAACTCGGCGGAATCCCGTTGTCTCAGCCAGTAAAAAGAGGAGCTCTCCCTCTTCGTAAAGGGCGTTCGCGGAAATATAGGAGAATCCCACGTAAAAAATGCAAAAGTCCGCGGAATAAAACCCAATCTTCGCGGAATAACCCCCAATCTTCGCGGAATTAATCCGAATATCCGCGGAATTAGCTCGAAACTCCACGGAATCCCAGAGTCCTAGCCAGTTAAAAATAGGAGCTTTTAATTTAGTTTTCTCAATCAACCTTCCATAAAAAAGAATTTTCGACAAAATGCAGGAAAGAGCGACATAAATGGAGAATTATTTTAAAAAAACAAAAGGAGTGATGATTCTTTGATATTAAAAGATCTAACGCCGCCTGATAGGCTCATTTTGACCGAGCGATTAGAAAGGAGACTCATAATTGGTCATCATAAACACTCAGAAGTAGAACGGTCTTTAGCCAAAAGACGAGCCGGTTATTGGGGCGAAATCACATTAAATAAGTTTTTAAAAGAACTTCCGCAAAGTAAATACCACATTTTCCATGACCTCCAACTCCAAATTGAAGGCGTACACTTCCAAATCGATGCACTTCTCCTAACCAAGTACTATATTCTCATCATCGAAGCGAAAAATATTATAGGACCATTGACCTTTGATAGCATTTTCAAACAGTTGATCCGTAATCAAGACGGTAAGGAAGAAATTTTTGAAGATCCCCGCGTCCAAGCAAAATATCATCAAATCCTATTAAATCGCTGGTTGCGGTATCACGGGTTTAATTTGCTGCCGGTAGAACATCTTGTTTTTTTCAGCAGCCACCATTCTTATTTGAAAACCAAGCCTAGTGACACCTCAGATTTCAGCAAAGTGTGCAAGGCCAGAGAAATTTTTCTAAAAATAAATGATTTCGAAAATGAATATCGCCGAAAAAAAATAGACCAGCAAGCAGCAGATGACTTGGGAAATTTCATAATAAGTCAACATACCCCAAAAACGATCAATATTCTTGAAGAATTCCATCTCACCACAAAGAATATTCGAACAGGAACGTGCTGCCCTAATTGTTCATTTACACCGATGATTTATGTGAGGGGAATATGGTCATGCCCGTCGTGCAAGCAAAAATCAAAGGATGCCCATCTAGAGGGAATCGGTGATTATCTCTATTTGATCAAACCTACAATAACAAACTCAGAATTCCGCGAGTTTTTTCATCTCCCAAACAATAATGTCCCACAAAAAATGCTCCAATCATCCAATTTAAATAGCAGTGGAAAAACAAAAAATCGTTATTATTTCTTTTAAAGAAGGTGAAAGCATGCGCTTTGCAACTAAAAATGGGATCTTATTTCCCCGAAAAGAGGATTCGCTCCCCATTTCAAAAATCTCAAACCTCCTCCAGCCGCCTCTGAATCCACACTACTCCTTTAGCAGCAAGCTGCAGGAGCTCCTTACTGGCAAACAGCTCCTCCTAGATGACCTTCCATTTTCACTCATAGACATCCAAGAACATTATGAAAATGGTTATGTTACATACCGGAAAGGGATTATTTACAACGGAAAAAGACCAACGTGCACAAGGTGTGGAAACAATGATCCGTATTGGTTTGCTACCATGCCATGTGCGCGGTGCGGGGAACAATGTCTTTATTGCCGCCATTGCATCATGATGGGGCGAATCAACGAGTGCACGCCGCTCATTGGCTGGAATGGACCGACACCTCACTCAGAGAACTTATCGAAATTAGATTGGAAGGGGAATTTATCGAAGGGTCAACAAGAGGCTTCTGACAGAGTTGTAGCGGCCATTCAGCAAAATAAAGAGCTGCTTGTCTGGGCCGTATGCGGGGCTGGAAAAACAGAGATCCTTTTTAAAGGAATCGAAGCTGCACTTGTCGACCAAAACAGAGTCTGCATTGCCACACCAAGAACAGATGTAGTACTGGAACTTACTCCAAGGCTAAAAACCGTTTTTCCGCAAATCACAGTCGCCTCGCTTTATGGCGGAAGCGAAGACCGCCACCATTATGCACCATTGACAATCGCTACAACGCACCAGCTACTCCGCTTCTACGATGCCTTTGACACGCTCATTTTAGATGAGGTCGATGCATTTCCCTACACAGTGGAAGAATCCCTCCAGCACGCGGTGGTCCAAGCGAGGAAACCGACATCAGCGATGATTTACCTAACGGCGACCCCCAATGAAAAATGGCAGCGGGAATGTCGGCAAGGAAAGAGAGCTTTTACGACCATTCCGGCCCGATTTCATCGCTATCCACTCCCTGTGCCGCGTTTCGAGTGGTGTGGCAACTGGCAAAAGAACTTGCAAAAAGGCAAACTCCCACCGCCAATTCTCCGGTGGATTAACGAGCGGCTCGCGGTTGGCAAACAAGCATTGATCTTCTTCCCCCATATTCCTTTCATGGAAAAAGCACTGTCACATCTCCGCCAACTTGATCAAACAATCGAAGCTGTTCATGCGGAAGACCCTGACCGGAAGGCAAAAGTCCAAAAAATGCGTTCCAAAGAAATTCCGTTACTCCTGACAACGACGATTCTTGAGCGCGGTGTTACTTTCCCGAATATCGATGTCGCAGTCATCGGGGCAGAAGATGATATTTTTACCGAAAGTGCGCTTGTTCAAATTGCCGGGAGAGCTGGTCGGAGCATAGATTACCCAGATGGGGTGGTAACTTTTTTTCATTATGGAAAGACTGAATCGATGATAAAGGCGCGAAAGCAAATCGTTTCCATGAATATGGAAGGCGTCAAAAGGGGGCTGATCGACGTATGAGCTGCTGTTTACTATGCCATGCTTCCATTTATGAGGCAATGGGCTGGAGAACCATCTTTTTGCCTGCTAAGGAACGTCTGATATGCTCCTCTTGTGAAAAAAAGCTAGAAAGAATCGAAGGAGAAACCTGTCGAATTTGTAACCGACCATTTGCATTATTAGATGATAAATTCCGCCATGGCGACATATGCCATGATTGCCTCCGTTGGGAGGAGGACCCTGAGTGGCATGGCTTTCTCGAAAAAAATACCTCTATTTTTCATTACAATGAATTTTTCAAAGAAATCATGGCGAAGTATAAATATCGCGGTGACTATGTGTTGTCTAAGGCTTTTGCCGAATACTTCAAGGAGGAGCTTCAAAAGACAAAATTCGACTTTTATCTGCCTATTCCATTGAGTGAAGAAAGGCTTTATGAACGGGGCTTTAATCAGGCCGAGGCGCTGATTAAGGAATCGGGATTCACACCCGCATGCATCCTCACCCGAATTCATTCAGAAAAACAATCGAAAAAATCGAGAACGGAGCGAATTCATTTCCCTCAAGTATTTCAGCTTCGTTCTGACATTCCTTTGCATGGAAAAAGGGTTGTCTTGATTGACGATATTTACACCACCGGTTCTTCATTAAGACATGCTGCGAAGCGATTAAAAGAGGCGGGGGCAGCCAGCGTTATTTCTGTTACGCTTGCAAGATAGCAGCTGATTTTCGTAAGGGGTAGATAAAAAGACGGTGAACGTTCTCCGACCATTTCAACATGCTCAAAGCATAATGGTGGCAATTTAATCGTAATAATATTAAAATACAAATATAATGTAAACATCCATTTTAGTAAAAAGATACCAAATTGTAAATACCTGTGTTAAGGATTAATACTATTTCCCTGATGGTTTTGTCATTAAATCGACAAAATTTTTAACTGTTTTAGCAGGATTATCATAGGGTAAAATAGAATTGTAATAACATAGGTTTAAAAAAAGGAGGAGTCCACACATGAGATATAACATACGTGGTGAAAACATTGAGGTAACTCCAGCAATTCGAGAGTATGTTGAAAAGAAAATTGCAAAATTGGAAAGATATTTTACAGAAGCCCCTGATGCTAATGTAAATGTGAATTTAAAATTCTATCAAGATAAAACAGCGAAGGTTGAGGTTACCATTCCACTTCCTCAATTAGTCCTTCGCGCTGAAGAAATAAATGTTGATATGTATGGTGCGATTGATTTGATTTCTGACAAACTTGAGCGTCAAATCCGCAAACACAAAACAAAGGTAAACCGTAAATTCCGAGAAAAAGGAGAATTTCCTATTACCTTTACCGTTGCAGAGAATTCTGAAGTCAACATTGCTGAAGAAGATGATTTAGAATTGGTTCGAACAAAACGTTTCGATCTGAAACCAATGGACAGCGAAGAAGCCATCCTACAAATGAATATGCTTGGACATAGCTTCTACGTCTTCACTAATGCCGATACGAACCGTACGAACGTTGTTTATAAACGTAAAGACGGCCGCTACGGTTTAATTGAAGCGCACTAATCAACCAATAATATGCAGCCCCAAATTCATTTGGGGCTGCGTTTTTATTTTACCCTAAGTGGCAAATCCCCCGACCTCTTTATTTAAGGATAAGACTTTTGAAAAAGGTAATTGATGAGCCCTCTCAATGCCCGAACGTCCTCTTTTATCATTAAAAAGAAAAACCCCTGATGACTTCATCAGGGGGGGTAACAATCTTTACTTCACTGCACCGTGACAGTTCTTATATTTTTTCCCGCTGCCGCAAGGACATGGTTCGTTACGGCCGGTATTTTCTTTGTTCACTTTCGGTTGTTTCTTGACAACTTCGCCGTCTTCCTTCGGATTGACCGCTTGACCTTTAGCGACTTCTTGACGCTCTAAGTTGTTGCGGATTTCGGCCTTCATGATGTACATGGCAGCTTCATCCTCAATCGAAGTAATCATAGTCTCAAACATCGCGAAGCCTTCATGCTGGTACTCGCGTAGTGGATCGATTTGACCATAAGCACGCAAATGAATTCCTTCACGTAAGTGGTCCATTGCATCAATATGATCAATCCATTTTGAATCAACCGCACGCAATGTAACAACCTTTTCGAACTCGCGCATTTGCTCAGGAGCAAGGATTTGTTCCTTCTCGTCATAGTGTTCCTTCACTTTAGCAAAAATCAACTCGACCAATTCGTCTGAATACTTGCCGCGGAAATCTTCTAACGTGATTTCTCCTTCATGGAGAAGGTTGGCGCTCGCATAGTCGATAAGTCCTTGGAGATTCCATTCTTCCTCGTCCTCAGATTTTGGTGTGTATACATCAACATGGCGCTGAATGGACGATAAGATCATTTTTTCAACAATTTCTCGAAGATTTTCTGATTCAAGTACTTCATCACGCTGGCTGTAAAGAATTTCGCGCTGCTGACGAAGAACATCATCATATTGCAAGAGCTGTTTACGGGCATCGAAGTTGTTACCCTCAACACGTTTTTGCGCGGATTCCACTGCTCTTGATACCATTTTACTTTGAATAGGCTGGGTATCATCCATACCTAGTCGCTGCATCATGGCTTTCATATTATCTGAACCGAAGCGGCGCATTAATTCATCTTCCATTGATAGGTAGAACTGGGTAACCCCAGGGTCGCCTTGACGTCCGGAACGTCCACGAAGCTGATTGTCAATCCGTCGGCTTTCGTGACGCTCGGTACCAATTACCGCAAGTCCGCCAAGCTCGATTACCCCTTCGCCGAGCTTGATATCTGTACCACGACCGGCCATGTTTGTCGCGATCGTTACTGATCCTTGGTGGCCTGCTTCCGCAATGATTTCAGCCTCACGAGCATGGTTTTTCGCGTTCAAGACATTGTGGCGAACACCTTTTTTCAATAACATCTTAGAGATAAGCTCAGACGTTTCAATCGCAACTGTCCCGACAAGAACAGGCTGGCCTTTTATATAACGTTGCGTAATATCTTCGACAACCGCTCGGAACTTGCCTTCCATCGAGGTATAAATTAAATCCGGCCGGTCATCACGAATGATAGGTTTATTCGTAGGAATGACGATTACATTCATATTATAAATGTTGCGGAATTCTTCTTCTTCTGTTTTTGCTGTACCTGTCATACCAGCTAATTTTGCATACATACGGAAATAGTTTTGGAACGTAATGGTGGCCATTGTGACGCTTTCGTTTTGAACCTCTACGCCTTCTTTTGCTTCAATCGCCTGGTGTAGACCTTCACTGTAGCGGCGGCCCTTCATCAAACGACCGGTGAATTGGTCAACAATCACGATTTCGCCTTCCTGCACCACATAGTCGATGTCAAGGTGCATGCTGACATTTGCTTTTAATGCCTGGCTAATATGGTGGTTTAACGAAACATGTGACATATCAAACAGATTTTCAATGCCAAACGCCTTTTCTGCTTTACTGATACCTTCTTCTGTTAGCATGACAGCTTTTGTTTTTACATCGTAGGTGTAATCTGTATCCTTTGACAACGTCCGTACGAATGCGTTCGCTTGAATATATAAAACAGTAGATTTTTCAGCTGAACCTGAGATGATAAGCGGCGTCCGTGCTTCATCAATGAGAATGGAGTCAACCTCGTCAATGACAGCGTAAAAAAGTGGGCGCTGAACTTTTTGTTCCTTATAAAGGACCATATTATCACGCAGGTAATCGAAGCCTAACTCGTTATTTGTACCATACGTAATATCACATGCATAGGCTTCCTGCTTTTCATCCTTATCCATGCTGTTTAAATTCAAGCCAACGGTTAATCCTAAAAATTGGTAGAGTTGACCCATTTCCGTTGCGTCACGGCTTGCCAAATATTCGTTGACGGTAACAACATGTACGCCTTTGCCGGAAAGAGCATTTAAATAGACGGGCATGGTTGCCGTTAATGTTTTACCTTCACCTGTTTTCATTTCCGAAATGTTTCCTTCATGGAGAGAAATCCCCCCCATAAGCTGAACATGATATGGATACAAGCCCAAGACGCGGCGAGCTCCTTCACGGACAACCGCAAATGCCTCAACAAGCAAATCATCAAGGGTTTCGCCTTTTTGATAACGAGCCTTGAACTCTTCAGTTTTTTCACGAAGTTGATCGTCTGAAAGCTTTTCTGTGTCAGCAGCAAGAGCATCAACTTGCTTTGCGAGTTTGTCCAAGCGCTTTAACTCGCGTTTATTCATATCAAACACTTTATTTAAAATCCCAACCATGTGATTAAACGCTCCTTTATTTCGAAACTTCTAAAAAAATGCCAAAATAATCGAACATATCTTGTTCCATCTTACCATTTCCGCTATGGAGTGACAACAATGGTGACATGGAAGTGAATGAAACGATACCCCATTGATTTCATATTAAAAAACGCCAATGAATAAACGTACATATTATTGGATAAAAATTATCCTCTATGCATGTTCACACCGTCTTAATGTTACTAACTACCCCTTGATTATACAACGTTATTATGACATTTTTGTGAAGTGTGCGATTTGGTAAAATATTCACAAATTGTCCATTGGATGTATTCTAACTATGTTAGATACTACCATTAGAGAGGTCCATTTGGACTATAAAAATAGAGAAAAAGGCAAAAATGGGAAGGGTGAGTTAAGTGGCCATTTGGGGGAAAAAGAAAACAACTGAACCCGAATCAAGAGAAGAGAGAAAAGCTGGCCCCATTCGCAGGCTCTGGCAAAAGTTTAGAAATATAGATTGGAAGAATCCAGTCAACCGTTGGAAACTATTATTTGTTTCACTGATTGGATGTATAGTTATTTTTGGCGGAGGATACGGAGTACTATCTCTCACAAATTCGCCAGCATTCTGTTCGATTTGTCACGAAATGCAGCCGGAACATACGTCGTATACAGCCAGTTCTCACAATGAGATTTCCTGTGTCCAGTGTCATGTCAAGCCTGGTATGGTCAACATGGTAACACACAAGGTGAAATCACTCAAAGAAGTGTATTACCACGTTACAGGCGTTCCAAATCAAATTGTTCAAACTGAAGAGGAAGCGATTTCAAACCAGAACTGTTTACAATGTCACTCGAAAAACCGTCTTGTTACAGCATCAGGCGACTTGATAGTAAATCATAAAGGGCATATCAATGATGGGATTCCGTGTATTACCTGTCACTCCGGAGTAGTTCATGCCAAAATGGGTGCACGCGAAATCAATGTTGCAGCAGACCGGAGCAAGTGGACACCAGAAAATGCACAAAAATTAATGGAAGAAAAGTACTTAAAACCAAACATGGGAACATGTATTGATTGCCATGACAAAGTAAACAAAGGTGAAAAACCATGGAAGGATGTAGCTTACAGCGTTCCGCCAAATCCAGAAGAAAAGAAAGCGGATACAGAGAAGGTGAAGTCTAGTGAAGGTACTGACGCAGCTCAAGCAGCACATAACAAAAATACACAGGACATTATTTTACAAGCAGTTGGAAAACAACAAAAAGACGTAAAGGTTTCAATGGCTTGTGAAACTTGTCACAGAGAAATCAAAGTACCAAAATCCCACAAAATCGATGATTGGAAAACAAATCACGGTGCTACAGCCATTCAATCGTTAGATACATGTATGAATTGCCACCAAGACTCAAAATGGGAAAAGGAAATTCCGAAAGAAGACATCACGACCATACTGAAACTTGGACCGCAAAATTCGAAATACACACCAAACGTAACAGTCACTAAGGAAGAAGCACGTACCAATAAATTCTGCAGCGCTTGTCACAGTAAACGTCCTCCGGGACACGAACAAAGCAATGACTGGTTAACGGGACATTCTGTAAAGGCAAGCACTCCGGAAGCAAAAGCAGAATGCTTCGTCTGTCACGACAATGCTAAACCAAGTCCTAACTCTACCGATGCAAAAGCACCAACAGATGTCTATTGCCAATATTGTCACAGAACTGGTTTTAAAAGTGACACGAAAAATTAAAACATTTTGAACTGGAGGGTCGCTTTATGGATGATGAACACAAGCAAGAACTGCCGGCCCCTCCCCGTTTTCGCTATAAGGGCTTTAAATTTATGACACTAGCATTATTTTTTGTAGTCATCTTTGTCATTTTGGGATTTTCAGGTATCAAAGCAACTTCAAGCTCACAGTTTTGTTCTAGCTGCCATGAGATGAAGCCTGAGTACTATACTTGGAAGGCATCATCGCATAACGAGGTGGATTGTGTTAGCTGTCATATCGAACCAGGTGTTAAGAATTTAGCGGAAGATAAAGCAAAAGGGGTAGTCGAATTATATAAAAACCTGTCAAACACTTATACAGCACCAATTCAAATGCCAAAAGATATTCCAAATGACGCTTGCGAAAAGTGTCACAATATGAAGACGCGGCAAGTTACACCATCAGGAGATCTTATTATCCCCCATGATAAGCACTTAGCAAAAGATATTAAATGTACTGCGTGTCACAGCGGGGTTGCGCATGGAAAAATCTCAGAACGCAATGTTACCTTTAAATCGGACTACACCAAGTGGGATGATGCTCTCGGCAAATCTATGATGAGTGATGTTAAATTCACGAGTCCTAAAATGGAAACATGTATGGAATGCCATCAGGCTCGAAATGTATCTACCGCTTGTAAAACTTGTCACAAAAACAGTATGGTGCCGAGTTCACATAAACAAGCTAATTTTAAAACACAAGACCATGGAAAATTGGCTGAAAGAGACATTAAAAAATGTAATAGCTGTCATCAATATATGTCAGAAGATGCTATTACGGGAATACAGGATATCCCTGCATCACAGCAATTTTTAAACACAGGGACGGTTAATCAAAAGAGTTCTATATCGGCACAAGATTACGCAAAGGAAAATACGTTCTGTAAGAAATGCCATACTACAAAACCGCAGAGCCATGTGAAAGGTTTTGTTAACCTCCATGGGGCGATTACCAAACAACAGGGCACGAAAACTTGTCTTGCCTGTCATGACACGCAAAAAACAGGTTTTAACAAAACAACTAATATTACTTGTAGTAGCTGTCACCCAGCCATGCACGAAGGGAAAAACTATAAGGAACACCATCCAATTAATCTTACAGGTGTAACTGCACCTAATGCTTCATGTTATACGTGCCACAACAAACCAAAATGTACTTCGTGCCATAAAGAATAATGTAATTTTACTAGATTAGGAGGGCTAATATGGAAAGCCAAGTTCAACCTAATGCCCAAGAACCATCAAGTTCGGAAAATGCCGAAAAAGCTAAAAAAGTGAAAAAAGAACGTTTCTCATGGTGGCAATCCCTTTTGATCCTTTTTGCAACATTAGCTATTTGTCTATCGGCCGGATACTACGTAAGCGCGAAATACCTTTGGAATAATAACAACAATCAGATTGATAAGCAATTCAAATATTATAAGGCAGAAGTAGACCAAAAACCGAATGATCCAAATTTAAGAATACAGCTTGGCTACTCTTACTACTTAAAAGGCGATACGGATAATGCCATTAAACAATATCTAGTAGCAAAGGATCTAGATAAAAATAACTTTAATGCTTACTTAAATTTAAGCATCGCCTACGATAAGGTTAACCGCAAAGATGATGCGCTACAAATGGCTTTAAAAGCTGTTAAGATCTCTCCAAAGGACTATAAAGGGCAATTAATGGCAGGGAGATGCTATAGAAAGCTAAAAATGTATAAAGAAGCAACCAGCTCACTGCAAGAAGCCATTCGGTTAAAACCAGGGAATACAGATACACTTTACGAAGTTGGTCTAGTTGCTGAAGCAGAAGGGAAGACAAAGGAAGCAGAACAAATTTATAAAGAAGCTCTTTCATATGATCCAACATTTAAGCCAGCTATAGATGCGCTAGACCGATTACAAAAAAAATAAATTGGAACAGGAGATGGCATCCTTGAAGAAAAAAACCGTTTATATATGGATGGGCACCATCGTTGGACTAACTGTCGTGCTATTTGCTGTTATCTACTTTCTCCATCTTCAGGATAAAGCGGTAAAAGTCGCAAGTGCTGTAAAGGGAGGTCCTCCAACATTAAGTTTCTATATTCAAGGGGATATGAGTTCTCCTCTCGATAAACCGATGGATGTGGCTAAAATTGGCCAATTCGTTTATGTAACCGATACAAATCATAAGCAGGTTCAAGTCTTTGATTCAACCGGAACGCCAATCTTTAAATTTGGGACACAAGGAACAGGAGAGGGACAATTTCAGTTCCCTTATGGAATTACCGGAGACAAGGATGGCAATGTTTACGTTGCAGACCTTTACAATAACAGAATATCTATCTTTGACTCTAAAGGAAAATTCCTGAAATATTTTACAGATGAAAACCAAAAACCGGATTTTTTAAAATCCCCAGGCGGATTACGCATTGTTAACAATAACCTATGGGTAACGGATATCCAGCTTGGAAAAGTATTTGAATACGATTTAAAAGGGAAAAAGCTACTAGAATTATCAACGGCAGTTGATAAAGATGATCCATTAAACGCACCAAATGCCGTGGCAGTTGACAGTGACCATAATATTTATGTCTCTGATACCGGTAATCAACGCCTCGTTGTTTATGACAAAGCCGGTAAATTCAAACGGGTCATCAATGGATCCATCGATGGGAAAGGCGATTCTAAGTTTGTTAACCCAAGAGGTATTGGGGTCGAGGGTAATGGCACCCTGTTAATGATTGACAACATGACCCATTATCTTTACGGATTTGACAAGAAAGGCAAACAAGTTTTCCAAATTGGCGGATTAGGAGCGGATAAAGATCAATTCTATCTCCCAAACGGATTATTTATTGACGATAAAGGTGAAATTTTTATCACGGATACCGTAAATCAAAGGGTTGCCGTATATTACTAGACAATATCCATATTTTTAAGGAGGTGATGATTGGAAAAGAAGCAGATGACATGTTTTTTAGGAGAAACAGAGAAACAGAGAAACAGAGAAACAGAGAAACAGAGAAACAGAGAAACAGAGAAACAGAGAAACAGAGAAACAGAGAAAGAGAGAAGATCAAAAAACAGGGAGGTTTTTTGAAATGAGCAAGATTAAAATGAGTTTCTCACTAATTTTAGCTATCTTTTTAGTGGGAATCCTAAGCACAGCTGCTTTTGCGAAAGATCCGTATGGATTAAAGCCGGTGCAAAGTGGACTTGGTTTTAGTGTTCCATTTACAGGGAACTCTGCCGATGCTGCTGATATCGCCGGTAGATCATTTGATTTAGTACTTCAAAATGGTGCAACAGTTGTAAAGACTTATACTGCTACTCTTGATGGCTCTAAAAAAGGTACTGTCACAATTCCCGCTTCTGATATTACGCCAGGAACAGTTTATACCCTGAATTTATATCATTCAGATGATACAGCACACGCAACATTGCTTTCTAAGTCTACTGCAGTAGCAACAGATGGACACAATGATCCAATGTTAAATACTAATAATCCAACTTCTAAAGTTAATGCAGATGGACAAACCATTACGATTGATAAAGATGGAAATGGTTTGGTAAACGCTAACCAAACAGGTTACAACAACACTAGAAAAAATCGTTCTGGACAAAAGGTTCACGGTTTCTATCAAAACAATACAAACTCATGTGCAAGCTGTCACCAAACGCACACCGCTGCAAACGGTGAAAGCTTATTGTTTAAAGATGGTGTATACAGCACATGTTCTGCTTGTCATGATGGTACAACAGGAGCATATAACTCTTTTGCACCAGTTTCAAAAGACACCGCAAGTAGTGTTTCTGGTACTTTCAACGTTCAAGCTGCTGGACACAATGGCTCACTGCACGAAGCAGATGGTTCTTTAAAAGTTGCCGCTGCACCTGGCGGTAATAGTGATTCTAATAGTAAACAATTTGGGCAAGAATTTGACTGCGCAAGCTGCCATGCTGCTCACGGAGCTGGTTCTGCTAGCGAAAACAACTTAAACATTGACCCGCTAGGCTGGGGTTCTGTCGCATACGGAACATCTAGCAACGATGCAAAAAATGGTAAATTATTCAACAATATTCAAATCGCTGACAGAAGCGCACTTCCAACATCTATGAGCACACCATACATCCTAGTTAAATTTACTGCAACTGCTACAGATGCTAGCAACTTCTGGTATTCACGTGCTGGTGTTAAACAAGACGACCTTGTAATCCAGACTTACAGATGGACTAATACGAAGTATGTTCCTGACTATTCACTATGGCTTCGTGAATTAGGCTATCCGTATAAAGCAAACACAGTACTTAAAGATGCTGCTAACAAAGACCTAACAATGGATCCTAATTTAACAATTGTATGGCGTGATGGTTTTGCATTCGGTCCTAGTGTTGCTAATATCGCATCTGCAAACGTTTCGATCGGTATTGATGTTGAAACAACTACTAATATTGCAACACTATTTGATAACACAGCTGCAGGTTATATTCCTGACAGTGGTACTGAAATGAGTAAATATTGTGCTTCTTGTCACGTTGACTATCTATCGATTACTCGTACAGATAACACGGGCGTTTATTCACAAGCACACCGCCACGCCACTGCACAAGACAGTCTTACTTGCGTACGCTGTCACTATGCACACGGATCTGAAGCTCAAATCATGAAAGATGCTAATGATAACTCTTACTTTGATTTGACAGCTCCAGGAAAAGTATTTGATACAGCTGTTGCTGGAAATGATGCTAAAGCTATCAGCTACTTTGTTGATCCTAACCCATCTTCTGCCTTAAAACGTTATACTGGTATGTCAGTATGTTTCGCTTGTCATGGTAAAGGCGAACAATTTATAGGTAACCCTAATTCAAATGCAAAAGATAAAACTACTGGTGAGTTCTTAAAAGGCGGAAATCCTGGTTCAACTAGAACTGATATCAGCAAATAAAAAAGCCAACAAATAGCGCCACTACTTGTTAGCTTAAAGAAAAATAATCCATCATTATAGTTACAAGGTAGCGGTGGTCATTCTGCTACCTTGTTTTTATAGTATTCCATGTAGACACAATCTTGTCAAAAAATTGCTGTATTTCTGCCCCAAATATACCTCGATTTCATTGTTATAATATACATATAATCCCTATTTTTAAATGACTAAGTATACATACCTATATAAAATTTTTACAGAAAAAGAGTTGAAAAAAATGAGAAAACTAATCTTGCACTACAAGACTTATTTCTATAGCTTTTTACTCTTAGTGTTACTGGGTGCTACCTGTCTGTCCTTTCCATCTGTCGACGCATATTCATCAGGTTCTGTTACACCTAATCTATCGTTAGATTCCCCTAAAGCTGACGCAGTGCTTAATTCAAAGAATGTAGTGATTTCCGGTACCTATTCAGATAATGTTGACAAGGCTAATTTGCATTTTACAGCAACTGAAAATGGAAACGTTATCTCGGATTCTACGTTAAACCAATCGGATTGGGTGATAGATGATACGAAAACACCTATAACTTGGACTCTTTCTACTTCAAAATTAGCTGAAGGAAATCATGCTATTATCGTAACGGTGGAAGAACTGCCGACAAGTGACACATCCCTCAAAGCTTCAGCGAATATTTCGTTCACGATTGTTTTGTCAAGACCATATGTTACTGCAACTGGAATTATCCTTCCTGATGGTAAGGTAGATAATGGGGAGGATTTAACAAGTGTTCCTCTTGATGCAAAAATAAAATTTACGGTTGTTGATGACCAACCAATGAATAATCTGAAAAACAAACTAAAACCTACTCCATTTCAACCGATTAAAATTTTGCAAGGGACAAATACTGTTCCAGGAACAACAGTTGTCAATGAATTAGGAGTCCAAAATGGAAAGTATTCTTACGATATCATATTTACTCCTGATAATTCTTTACTACAATTAAATAAGTCCTATTTAGTATTTTTAGACCCTGGAGTTGTTGATGATTTAGATAATCCGGTTTTTACAAGATTTTTTAAATTCACAACGAAAAGCGTTTCAAGTGGAGATGATCCGGCTAATCCTCATGGTCATTTCAGTTTAAATACAAATATGTGTGCAACCTGTCATACGACTCATAATTCCAAGAGTTCTTCTCTTATTGGTGGGTCGAATCAAATTACTTTTAATGAACAGCTAACAAAGAATCAGCCTGATGGTGACCCATCACAAAACTATTGTATGGCATGTCATGATGGAACCACGAATGCACCATTTGATAAAAATAGTGGAGGCTTTCATCATGCAAACCCTGTTGATACTGCAAGTGAAGCCCAAGCACTGAAGCAACCAAATTCCTGTACGAGCTGTCATAATCCTCATTTGGAAAGGTCAGATAGTAATCCTAATTTGTTAAAGGATCATTATGTATATAAGCATAGTGCAGTTAACCCGGATAAAGGACTTGTGAATGCTACAGTGGATAGTTTGGATACATCATGCGACACTTGTCATAATAATATTGACTTCTCTACTATAAGCGCAGACAAAGGTATGTATGAATTGTTTGCATATAAAAAGTCGTCAACTGCGGTTGGAAGCACAACAGCAAAATTTAATGTACCTACAGATCCAGAAATACCGACATCAACGATATCTGATTATTCATTGTGCTTAAGATGTCACAATCTTGAAAAGAAAAAACAAAAAACGGTTAAGGCTGATATCGAATCCTATTATCTTAACACAAATTCTGGTCACAATTTTACGTTCCCAACTAATGCCACGACCCAAAAAGACGGCAGTATTCTGAATGGACCGATTGCATGCGCGGATTGTCATGAAACACACGGTTCAAACAACCTCTTTAACCTAAGGGAAGTGCTAGGACCTAATCCAGCTTTGTCGGATTCAGATAAATATATTACTTCAGGGACAGACTGGAATGCAGATAATGAACGCAGATTTTGCTTAGCATGCCATAATAAAGGTACGGAGATTTTTGGCAAGAAAGCAGTGATCGATAAAACAATCTCGGGTCACCAAGATACAGATACTCAAGCTTGTTCGAATTGTCACAGCGACAAAACAAAAACATATGCGTCCTTCAGAGACCAGTCCATGAGCGCGGCGCATGCACCGTTGAATTTTAAGCCTTAAATAATCCATTTAAAAGACACGAGAGAAGCCCTCTCGTGTCAGACTGTCAACAAATCCGAAAAAAATCGGGTTTGCTGGCGGTTTTTTTGTGTAATTAAGGAACAGAGATATTTAGAAGCCATCGGTACGCTTTATTTTTTGCTGGAGGTTTTAGTTACTGTTCCGGTTAATTGGTGCTGATATTTATTAGCTAATACTGATACACTTCGAATATAGTTTTGCGTCTCGGAGATATACAAATACCTTGAGTTGAGAACGTTTCCGGGACCGGCGTTATAAGCAGCCAGCGCGAGTTCAAGGCTGCCAAAACGATTAAGTTGAATGGCTAAATATTTTGTGCCACCGTCAATGTTTTGACCAGGATCGTAAGGATTAACTCCTAAGCCCTTAGCTGTGCTTGGCATTAGCTGCATCAACCCGATGGCTCCAGCGGGACTTTGAGCCAATGGATTACCCCCGGATTCTTGTTCGATAACAGCAGCTATTAAAGCAGGGTCGATTCCGTATTTTGCCGAGGCAACTTGAATTTCCTTGCCCCATCTTAATACATTATCGGATGATTCATATTTGGCCACGACCGGTTTGTTATTTACAACTTGAACGATCATAGGTTTGCCGTCCTCCGTCATAATCCTGACAGTTAACATATCCTTAAGTGCATGAAAACCGTCTTTCAGGTTGTTTTTCATGATCTCCCAGTCAGATGAGGCAATCTTTGTATCCGCTGCCTGATTATCTTCCAATTCTACGGACAGATTCTTGAATTTGCTTTTTTGGGAAATTTCCTTGTTGATACTTGATAAGCTGTGATTTGGGACGCTACCTGGATATCTGACCTTTAAAGCTATCAACTGAACCGTATTTTTGATGTTTGTCTTAAAAATTAAATACTTTTCCTTTTTATAAGCTTTTGTATCGGTGATATCTACCCTTAACTGATCATTATATGGCATGTTTAGTTGCTCATTAGTGGATTCCTTATGGGCCAATTGATCAATTACCCAGTTCTCCGTAGGTGCCCAATTAACTTTTCCGGTAGCATAAAATAACACTGCTAAAATTTGTATTAGAACTAATCCTTTCCTTATTAAAATGAAGACTCCGCGAAAAAAAAGCCAAATCCAGCGCTTCATTATAGGTTTAATATTTTTTTGTATTGCTTCAAGGTATTTGTTCAAGGGAGATTCCCCGTTTCTGTCCTTAAAATAATCACTCATTTTTCGATTTTAAATTTATAATTACAATAATTGTAACGTGTGAATACAGAGGGTAATTGCAGGAGTTATGTCGTTTTTATTAACAATTCGTTCCTTTTGAATAGCTGCAGTCCATGTTAAGGGATGGATCTGCAAGCATACTTGTTGGAAGAATTAATTGGTCTTTGTGTTTTTACTAAATATACCGTTATAATTAGGAAAGGAACTTGGCATTGTTTTTCGAATAAACTACGATAAAAGAAGTTATTTTTTATAGAGGTGACTTAAATGGAATTAGCAGAAATTCGCAATGAACTGGAAAGAACAGCTAAACGATTAGCGGACTTTAGGGGGTCTCTTTGACCTCGAGAATAAAGAAGCAAGAATTGCCGAGCTTGAGGATGTTATGCTCCAGCCTGATTTTTGGAATGACCAACAGGGGGCGCAGGTGGTTATCAGTGAAGCAAACAGCTTAAAGGATCAGGTCAATGAGTTTTATGATTTAAATGAAACATACGAAAATCTCGAGCTGACTTATGAACTTGTCAAAGAGGAAAGCGATGACGAGCTACAGGCAGAGCTAGAAGAGGAGCTTATTCAGCTTTCTGAACGTCTAAATCAATTTGAACTCCAGCTTCTATTGAGCGAGGAGTATGATAAAAAGAATGCTATTTTGGAACTTCATCCTGGTGCTGGTGGGACAGAATCACAGGATTGGGGCTCGATGCTGCTCCGGATGTATACACGCTGGGCTGAGAAAAAAGGCTTTAAGGTCGAGACGCTTGACTACCTTCCTGGCGATGAAGCGGGGATTAAAAGTGTCACATTAGCGATCAAGGGCCACAATGCCTATGGCTATTTAAAAGCTGAAAAAGGGGTCCATCGCTTGGTGAGGATTTCGCCGTTCGATGCTTCCGGACGCCGCCATACTTCCTTTGTATCGTGTGAAGTCATGCCGGAATTTAATGATGAGGTAGAAATTGAGATTAGGACGGAAGATTTGAAGGTCGATACGTATCGTGCCAGTGGGGCTGGCGGACAGCATATTAATAAAACGGAATCTGCAGTTCGTATCACCCACCTTCCGACGGGAATTGTTGTGACATGTCAAACAGAGCGTTCGCAAATCAAAAACCGTGAGCACGCGATGAAAATGTTAAAGGCGAAACTTTACCAAAGGGAAATTGAAGAAAAAGAAAAACAAATGGCGGAAATTCGCGGTGAACAAAAGGAAATCGGTTGGGGAAGCCAAATCCGCTCCTACGTGTTTCATCCTTATTCTATGGTCAAGGACCACCGCACCAATGTAGAAAGCGGTAATGTGCAGGCAGTAATGGACGGTGAAATTGATCTATTTATCGACGCTTATCTTCGTTCAAGAATTTCCTAATATTATAGAGAGTGGCCTTTGTCGGAACTATAGCGGCAGAGGCTTTTTGTATGTCACGAGAAATTCACGTGATTGGGGTCCGATTCCGCGGACTTTTGCAATAAGTCCGCGGAAAACGTGGTAATTCCGCGGACTTTACCAATAATTCCGCGAAGTTTTGAAATAATCCCGCGAGATTCCGCCATAATTCCGCGAGAGCTCAGATTCTATGTCAGTCATCTTCAGATTCAGTGTACGATTCCACGAAGAAGCGAAATAATTCCGCGAGAGCTCAGATTCTATGTCAGTCATCTCCGGATTCAGTGTGCTATTCCGCAAAGAATCGTAATAATTCCGCGGACTTTTGCCAATATTCCGCGAGATTCCGCCAGCATTCCGCGAAGTTTTAAATTAATCCCGCGGATTTTGCCAATAATTCCGCAAACCACAACAAATGATCCTCTTATTTCATTATTCGACATGAAATCCTCAAAAATGACAAAAAATAATAAAAATTTTACTCGCGACGGCAGGTAAGTCATGCTATACTCACTTCGGTTATTAAAAAATAAGGGGAATAGCTGTATGAATAAACTACAAGAAATCAGATACAACCATCCAAAAGTGGAAATTGCCCTTGAATATATTTATGTACTAGTTGGAGCGGCAATAATTGGCGTAACATTTAATGTATTTTTACTCCCGAATAAAATTGCTTCTGGGGGAGTTAGCGGTATCAGTACAATCCTGAATGCTGTAATGGGATTGGAGCCTGCATACGTTCAGTGGGCATTAAATATTCCGTTATTTATCGCTGGAGTTATTTTTCTAGGAAAACAATTTGGGTTGAAAACACTTGTTGGTACTGTATTCCTTCCCTTTGTTGTTTTCTTAACAAAAGACGTCCAACCTTGGACACATAATGCCCTATTAGCAGCCTTGTTCGGAGGAATTGGAGTTGGAGCTGGGCTGGGAATGGTGTTCCGCGGAAAAGCATCCACGGGAGGGACAGACCTTGCTGCCCAGATTATACATAAGTATACGGGTCTTACACTTGGAACATGTGTCATCCTAATTGATGGGCTCATCGTGCTTTCTGCTGCGATTGTATTTGATATTGAAAGAGGCTTATACGCGCTTATTGGGCTGTATGTGACAAGCAAAACGATTGATTTGATTCAAATTGGCTTTGGTCGTTCCAAAATGGCGATGATTATTACGAGTAAACAAGAAGAAGTTCGTGAGGGAATTTTGCATAAAATTGACCGGGGTGTGACAAAACTATCAGCATATGGTGGTTTTACAGATAACGAAAGGCCAGTTCTAATGTGTGTGGTTGATCAAACTGAGTTCACAAAATTGAAACAATTAGTCAAAACCCTTGATCCTTCTGCTTTTGTCGTGGTTATGGACGCTGCTGAGGTGTTGGGAGAGGGTTTCAAACGCGCATAGTCTTGGTATACTAATATGGATGCTGGAATAATTTTCATAAGGGGGATTATTATGAGAAAAAAACTGTTAGCGTTACTAATGGGACCCACCCTTGTAATGGGGCTTGCTGCTTGTGGTGGCGGAACCGATACGTCAAAAGGCTCTGACTCTGCAGCTGGGGGCGATGCTCAAAAAATTTACAGTCAAAAATGTTCAAGCTGCCATGGTGATAATCTCGAAGGAAAAGTTGGCCCTAAATTAGCTTCCATTGGTAAAAATCTAGACAAACAACAAATTTTGGACATTATTAAAAATGGTAAACCAGGCGGAATGCCAGCAGGACTAATTTCTGGAGACGATGCTGACAAAGTAGCGACATGGCTTGCTTCTAAAAAATAATATTTCATGAAAACGTTCTGTAATGATTACAGGACGTTTTTTTATTTTCCTTTCATAAGGCTTTGACTTCGAGAATAATCAAGCTAAAGTACTCTAGCACTTTTCTGATGTTCAATATGTGCACTTTTAAAAATAATGTAAATTTTTGTCGTTTATTGAAATGAAACTGTAATATATTTGGAGTTTTTTTGGTGGATATTGATGTTATAATGATAAAGCATGACATTATACACTGATTATGTGTGTATGCATGTTTTATTAAAAAATAAAAGATTATTGTCGAATTTTTTACGATATCTTTAATTATAGGAGATATGAATATGATAGAAATGCAAGAAGTATACAAGAAGTATCCGAATGGCGTTTCTGCCATAAACGGAATCGATGTTCGTATTGAACAAGGTGAGTTTGTCTATGTGGTTGGACCGAGCGGTGCCGGGAAATCAACCTTCATTAAAATGATGTACCGTGAGGAAGTTCCAACAACCGGCAACATACTGGTGAATGGAGTCAATCTAGCAAAATTAAAGTTAAAAAAGGTTCCTATCTACCGACGGAATCTTGGTGTTGTTTTCCAAGACTTTAAGCTTCTTCCTAAACTAACAGTCTATGAAAATGTCGCTTTTGCCCTTGAGGTGATTGAAGCGCAACCAAAGTTTATTAAAAAGCGTGTCATGGAAGTGTTAGACCTTGTTGGGTTAAAACACAAGGCAAGAATGCTACCGACTGAGCTTTCCGGTGGTGAGCAGCAGCGTGTTTCCATTGCCCGCTCTATTGTTAATTCGCCAAAGGTCGTTATAGCGGACGAGCCTACTGGAAACCTTGACCCTGATACTTCGTGGGAAATCATGAACATTTTTGAAGAAATTAATAACCGAGGAACAACGATTGTCATGGCCACTCACAACAAAGAAATTGTAAACACTATCCAGCATCGCGTCATTGCCATCGAAGGCGGAAAGATTGTTCGTGATGAGTCTAAGGGGGAATACGGTTATGAAAACTAGAACGATCGGCCGTCACGCCCGTGAAAGCTTAAAAAGTATCAGCAGGAATGGTTGGATGACTTTTGCATCCGTTGGTGCCGTTACGGTTACCTTGATATTAGTCGGAGTCTTTTTCATTATCATGATGAATCTCAATAGGGTAGCTCAAACCATTGAGAGTGACGTAGAAATTCGTGTTCACATCGATCTTGCTGCAACTAAAGCAGACCAAGACGTACTAAAGAAAGAGATTTCTCAAATTCCAGAAGTCGAAAGTGTTAAGTTTTCATCAAAGGAACAAGAACTAAACGATTTAATCAAAAGCATGGGAGATCAAGGGAAGGCATTTAAGCTTTTTGAACAAGACAATCCCCTAAACGATGTCTTTATCGTAAAGACGAAAAATCCGACAGACACCATGAAAGTTGCCAAGAAAATTGAGAAGTTTAACTATGCAGAAAAGGTCCTCTATGGACAAGGGAAAGTTGAAAATCTATTCAAATTTATTAAGGGAGCCCAAAACGTAGGTATTGTTTTGATTATAGGTTTATTCTTAACGGCTGTCTTTTTAATCTCCAATACTATTAAAATTACGATTGTTGCGAGAAGTAGAGAAATTGCGATTATGAGATTAGTAGGAGCAACGAATAACTTTATTCGCTGGCCATTTTTCCTAGAAGGATTATGGCTTGGGATTATTGGATCGATTTTGCCAATCATCCTTCTTTCAATTGCTTATAGTTATACCTACGACTACCTTGCTCCAAAGCTGGCAGGGAATTTCATGCAGATTCTGCCGGTTGAACCATTTATGATTCAAGTTTCCGGTGTTTTGATTTTAATGGGTGCCTTGATCGGAGTTTGGGGCAGCGTCATGTCAGTCAGAAAGTTTTTAAAGGTTTAAGCAAAGTTCAGGAAGGTCCTTCCTTCCTGACTTCTACATACAATTACAGATTTCAATACATATGTTTTACCTTAAATTGAAAGAAAGGAGAAATCGAAAATTGAAGAGGTCATTGGGAATTTTAGCCGTTACGATCGCGGTTGGAATCGGAACATTTTTTAGCGGAGACACAGTCAAAACAGAAGCAGAATCCCTTTCAAATTTGAAGGGAAAGCAAGATCAAATTCAAAACCAACGATCAGATGTCCAATCAAATCTTAATGATGCAAAACAAAAAATGGATGCCATTAAGGGGCAGCAAGCCAATGTTCAGAGCGATATGAAGAGCATTGATTTTGCTATTCAAGATACCAATGATAAAATTCAAGAAAAAACAGCGAAGGCAGAAGAAACAAAAGGGCAAATCGCAAAACTCCAAGAAGACATTAAAATCCTTCAGGACCGAATTGAAAAGCGGAATGAGCTTTTAAAGAGTCGGGTCCGTAGCTACCAGAATACCGGAGGCGCGGTTAATTATCTGGATGTGCTGATGGGATCTTCTAGCTTTGGTGATTTCATTGATCGAGCAAATGCAGTAGCCATCATTATGCAGGCTGATCAGGATATCCTAAAGCAACAAGAAGCGGATAAAAAGGAATTGTCAGACAAACAATCAAAAGTAGAGAAAGAACTTGCCAGCCTTCAATCCACTCTTAATGATTTAAATTCAATGACTCAGAAATTGAATTCTCAACGGGCAGAGAAGGATAAACTTTTAGCATCGTTACAACAGCAAGAAAACCATGTACAAGAAGGTATGCTTGGAATGGAAGAGCAGCAACAAATTCTTGCTGACCAGGAAGCAGCAGTTAAAAAGGCGATTCAATTGGAGCAAGAGCGCCAAGCTGCCGCAGCGAAAGAAGCCGCAGCAGCAAAAGAAGCCGCTGCAAAAGGTTCCACTAATGGGCCGACTCTGCCAGTTTCAAATGGAGCCTGGACAAGACCGGCATCTGGCATCATTACCTCCCCCTTCGGCGCACGCAGTGGCGTTGGAGTTGGTGACTTTCACTACGGTATCGATATTGCAAATAAAGGGGACAATGTCCCAATCGTTGCTGCAGCAGATGGAGTCGTTATTACCGCAAAATATTCAAACAGCTATGGTAACTTTGTCATGATGACCCATTCAATTAATGGGCAAACCTATACCACAGTATACGCACATCAGTCGAAATTACTGGTTAGTTCCGGACAGGTTGTTAAGAAAGGTCAGCAAATTGGCGTTATGGGCAGCACTGGTGACTCAACCGGCCAGCATTTGCACTTTGAAATCCACTTAGGCGAGTGGAAAGGTAATACAGTGAATGCGATTGACCCGCAAAAGGTCATTCCTTTTTAAAAGGGAGGAAGCTTAGCTTCTTCCTTTTTTTTTGTCCATTTTTTATCAAGAGGATATTGGTATCATAACTCGTCCATTCCTTACATATATGTTACTAATCGTGATGTTGTTTTCTTCGCAAACGTAAACTACGAATTTGAGGTGGATGGGGATGAATCGCAAATGGATTATCCTTTTAATGACGGGGTCGCTTCTAACAGGGGCAGGAGGTACATATGCCGGTATGAAGTGGATAGGGGGTACGGACCAAAAATCTGCCCCGAAGCAAGCAAATCAAATCAATTTGAAAACAGGAAATCTTGAAAAAGTTGATCAAGCCTATGACTTAATTTTAAATCGATACGTGGAAAAAGTTGACAAACAAAAGCTGGTTGAGGGTGCAATTCAAGGAATGTTGGCTGTATTAAAGGATCCCTACTCCGTTTACATGGATAAAGAAACGAGCGACCAATTCAACCAAGTATTAGATTCATCATTTGAAGGAATTGGTGCAGAGGTTGGCATGGTGGATGGAAAAATTGTCATTATATCTCCTTTCAAAAATTCGCCTGCTGAAAAAGCAGGGCTAAAGCCCAATGATCAAATTTTAAAAGTAGATGGTGTTAGTGTCGAGGGACTAGACCTTAATAAAGCAACCTCGAAAATTCGCGGGAAAAAAGGAACCATGGTTCAACTGGAAATTGCACGAAAGGGTTTAACTGTACCGCTTACCGTTGACGTAAAACGTGGTGAAATCCCTCTCGAAACCGTTCATAGCTCTATTAAGAATTACAATGAAAAAAAGATTGGTTATATCGAAATCAGTTCCTTCTCAGCCAACACGGCAAATGACTTCAAAAAACAATTAAGCTCGTTGGAAGGTCAGCATGTTAAAGGGTTAATTCTTGATGTGCGCGGGAACCCAGGAGGATTTTTATCGAGCGTCCAAGATATATTAAAAGAGCTTGTTCCTAAAGATAAGCCCATTGTTCAGATTGAGCAGCGAAATGGGGAAAAAACGCGTTATTTCTCCACTCTATCCAAGAAGAAGGATTACCCGGTAGTGGTCTTAGTTAATAAAGGTAGTGCTTCCGCCTCTGAAATTTTAGCTGGTGCACTGCAAGAAGCTGATGGTTATAAGCTCGTTGGAGAAACAACGTTTGGAAAGGGAACTGTTCAACAGGCAGTAGAAATGGGAGATGGCAGCAATATTAAATTGACGTTATATAAATGGTTAACTCCAGACGGCCACTGGATTCATAAGAATGGAATCAAGCCGGATGTAGCCATCAAGCAGCCGAAAATTTTCGATTCACATCCGCTTCAAATCGAAACGCCTTTACAGGTGGATATGAACAACGAGCAAATCAAAAATGCGCAAGAAATATTAGACGGCTTAGGGTTAGCCCCGGGAAGAACGGACGGCTACTTTAGCTCCGAAACGATGCGCGCGGTAAAAGGATTTCAACAGCAGAATGGCCTACAGTCGACCGGACAAATCGATTCAAAAACTGCAGCCAAGCTTGAAGAAAGTGCCATCAAGGAAATGAAAAAAGAAAAAAATGATCTCCAGCTGCAAACGGCACTGAAGCTAGTTGCAAATTAATTAGAGGATGTCCCAAAGGGTCTGATCTCTCCTCAACCTGCCAATTTATAGCTAATTATAGCGATGAATTGCAGGTTGAGGAATCTGACACTTTGTTAGGGACATCCTCTATTTTAATTTAGGGGAATATGGAGGATTATGGGGAAGTATTGTTCATTTCCACGGAAATAGTTGTCAGGTTTACGAGAAAATTGGTGAAATTTGCAGAATGACAGTTGATTACAGCGAAAATACTTTTTCGTAACAAAAAAATAAATAATAGTAACCTATTTTTATTTTTTTGAACAAACTTGCCATACTATTTATGGCACCAATTTGGTAAAATAATCTTTAAGAGATTTTAAAGAAACTATTTTTATAGAGGCAGGTGATAGGAATTGCTACAAGTATGGCTTGTTGAGCTATTAAAAGGGACAGGCAGGTTATTTCTAAATCCTGTTTTATACTATGTCGTTTTCATGGCAGCCTTTTTAGGAGTTATGCGAGTAAAGCGGGAGCGGAAAAATTTTCATATTCGGGTACAGGATGCCTATTTCGAGCTTCGACAGTTATTTCCACTTGGAATTCTTCTTGGGATTATACTTTCCATCTTAGTCGTTGCGGCAGGAATTACTGTTCCATTAGCGATAATTGTTCTAATTGCAGTCTTCACGTTCGTTTTAACGTTAACGACAAATATTCGGATGGTGTCGCCGGCTTATACGGTTGGAGCAAGCTTTTTTGCTTTAATTATTTTGGCGGAAAACAATAGGTCCATTCCACTTTTTTCGAAAGCATATCAATCAATAGGTGAAAAAGTCTATCCTTCGATAGTGGTCGTCCTTGCTCTTTTATTGATTGCTGAAGGTATTCTGATTTATAAAAATGGAAGTAAAGCTACCTCTCCTAAGCTCGTAAAAAGCAGGCGTGGCCAAAGTGTCGGTGTCCATGAAGTGAAGCGGATTTGGATGCTGCCACTGTTTCTATTGATTCCAGGTAACACTCTCCATCTACCGTTTGATTGGTGGCCGGTATTTCATATTGGAGCGG
Source organism: Neobacillus massiliamazoniensis (assembly GCF_001048695.1). GTDB lineage: Bacteria > Bacillota > Bacilli > Bacillales > Cytobacillaceae > Neobacillus > Neobacillus massiliamazoniensis. The sequence continues at coordinate 1,362,274 of NZ_CVRB01000001.1, forward strand.
AACAATACTCACTTATACTTGTGCCGTTTGCGATTGGTTTTCAACAGAAAATTCAAGGGCTACTGCCACAAGAGGCCGTGCAATTACACGGGAAGCGTGTCATGATTCTCGGTGTTTTCATCGCGATTCTTTCAGTTATCGGATATTGGTACCCGCTTCTTTCCATTATTGCAGCAGCTTTTGCCTTAATTGGAAGGGAAGCCATTGCATTAGTTCAGCGGATGCGGGATGAAAGTAAGCCATTTTATTTTTCGAAACAGAATAATGGACTGATGATAATCGGCATCATCCCCGGTTCTCCAGCAGATATAATGGAACTAAAAGTGGGAGAATTGATTTCAAAAGCAAATGGTGTGGCGGTACGCGATGAAGAATCCTTCTATGAGGGCTTACAAAAAAACCGTGCCCATTGTAAGCTAGAGGTTTTTGATACAAAAGGGGAAGTCCGCTTCGTCCAACGTGCCCTATACGAAGGCGATCACTACGAACTCGGCATCCTCTTTGTCCAAGATGAACGGAAATTTGATGAGAAAATAGGGTAATATAATTTTTCATTAACTTCCGGAATGAGTTCATAATTTTAAGGAATATATTTTCATAGTTTAAGGAAAAATTATTTATCCCTCGACAGATGTCGAGGGGTTTTTTCTATTAAAAACGGCTGCTTTTGGTTGGTTGATATTTATTACTTTGGTTGGGGATTTCACTATTTTTAGGAGATATAATAAGGACAAGAAAATTTTGAAAGAGGTTTGATTATTAACAAAATATAAATAGGGTTACCATTTTATATAAGATGATTGGAGGAATTGGTATGAAAAAATTTATAGTTGAAGATGAGTTTTGGGATGTCTTTCCTGAAGCAAAAATAGGCGTAGTCATTTGTGAAAATATAGATAACTCGATAGGAGATGTGGAAAAGTTTAAAGAACTCCTGCTGCAAGCTGAGAACAAAACTCAAACCTATTTAAATAAAGAGGAGTTTAGCAGCAATTATGTAATTCAAATTTGGAGAGATGCCTATAAAAAATTTAAAACTAAGAAAGGTGCTAGGTCATCAATTGAATCATTATTAAAAAGGGTGCACAATGGTAATCATATTGGAAATATAAACCCTTTGGTAGATATCTATAATTCAATTTCTCTTAGTTATGGATTTCCATGTGGTGGAGAAGATATAGATAAATTTACAGGGGATGTTAGATTAACAAAGGCAAAAGGGAATGAAGAATTTATTGCGCTAGGAAGCGATGAAAATAATCCACCTTATGAAGGAGAAATAGTATACAAGGATGATGATGGAGCAATATGTAGATGCTTCAATTGGAGAGAGTCAGTTAGAACCATGCTTACTGAAAATACAAAGAATGCATTCCTATGTATTGAACTTATTGATGAGAGTAGAAACGAAGAATTTGAAAAGGCATTAAACGAATTATCAGATTTGGTAAATAATAATCTTGGTGGAAAAAGCAAGATACAAATATTAAATAAGATACACAAAGAGATTTTAATAACTGAGTAAATAGAATCCAGCATAAGTAGCGTAGGCGTTTATATAAACAATTTCCAGAGTAGTCACATGAGTTATTGTAAAGGGGTATTTAATAAAAATCCTAAGTAAAAAGTCTACATTACACCCGTTACGGAGAACCATACCACAAGTGATAGTAGAGCGGAAAATTGATATTAATTAATGATGTTGAGAACATACTTAAAAAGACGAGGTTAATTAAAAACCTCGTCTTTTTAAGTTAAAATTATTATGATTTAAATTGATTAAAAATATTGAGCAGTAAAATGTTCCAAATTAACCACAATAGATTGTAGAATCTGGAGATATAGAATATTGTTTACCGATATTTCTGTTTCGACCTTTTTATATCAATTCAATCTTTTGTCCAATCCCTAATTGGACTGCATTTTTAAATATCCTGCAAGCGGTCATGTTGTCTTGAATAGACATTCCTGTAGAGTCAAATATAGTGATCTCTTCATTATTTTCACGGCCGACTTTGGTACCTAACAAAATCTCGCCAATTTCTGCATGTATGTCTTTTTCAGTGATTATCCCTTCTTTTATAGGATTTTGCGTCTCACCGCGAAGCACACACTGTTGTATATTATCTACGACTATTTTAGCACGGGAGAAAATTTTCGGATCAAGCTCCTGCTTCCCTTCCATATCGGCACCAATGGCTATTATATGGGTACCGGGGCTGACCCATTCGTCCTGGACAATAGGATTTTTACCAGGCGTTGCGGTGACAATAACGTCCGTTCCCTCTACAGCTGCCTTTGGTTCATCGCATAGGAGTACCTGAATCCCAAGCATGGATTCTATCTCTTGTTTATATTTTAACTGTTGCTTACGGACAGGACTCCAAACCTTTACCATTTCAAGGGGCAAAATCTCTTTTAGTGCTATTACCTGCATTCTAGCTTGATTTCCTGCACCAATCACCCCAACAGTCTTGGAATTTTTTCTTGCCAGTACCTTGGCAGAAACACCACCTGCAGCACCTGTCCGATATCCTGTAATCAAGCTGCCATCCATCATACATACCGGGTAGCCATTTTTTCCATCATATAAAGTGATGGTTGCAAGAAGTGTTGGTAAATGATAGCGCTCGGGGTTATCCCAATATCCCACTGCTGTTTTCACTGCAATTATCTCTGTGGACTTTGAATACCCCATTTTTAAATCCATTTCCCCATTATATTCCGGCACCTCAATCGAAACAATGGGCGGCTGAATGGCCATTTTTCTATTAAAGTCTTTATACGCTTCTTCGACTGCAACAATGGTATCTGGCATATTCAAAAGTTGCTTTACTTCTCTCTGATTAAGTAACAATGTTTTCATCATGATGTCCTACACAAGTTTCTTTTCTATTAGGTAGTTTTCAAAAACGTTTAGACTGGTCTCAAAATTCTTGCGGCCATATCCCATCCTAAAATAATTTCCTTCAAAGGAATAAATATCTGCTGGCAGAAGTAAAACGCCTTCTTCAGCAACTAATCTATCGCAAAATTCTCCTATCGGTATTTCAATATTCATTTTGTGGAAGGCGATCGGCCCTGCATCTTGTCTGTTGTATTGAAATAAATCAGAATATCTTTCAAAAAATTGATCTGCGATTTCAAGGTTCTCCTTGATAATCTTACAATTTCGATCTAAAATCTTTTCACCATGCTTTAAAGCGATTGTTGTAAGGTATTCAGCGGAGCTGCTGCTGCAAATACTGGTATAATGCTTCATCTTGGTCATCTTTTCAAGAATTTCTTTATCTTTTGTGGCAATCCAGCCAATTCTGAGTCCAGCCAAACCGTATGCCTTAGACATTACACCAAGGGATATCGCTTTTTCATAAATATCTGCAAACCATGGTCTTTTAACCCCGTCCAATTCGACCCCTTTGTAAACTTCATCACAGAATACATAAATCCCATGCCTGCGAGCAATGTTGGCAATCTCTTTCATTTCTTCTACTGTGAAGGTATACCCAGTAGGATTATTAGGACTATTAAGGCAAATCAGTTTTGTATTTGGCTTGATTAAGCCATCCAATTCTTCTAAATCTATCGCCCACCCATTTTTTTCTTGTTTAAGTGACCATTTGGAAACCTCGCAGCCAATAGCGTTCCCTACCTCATATAAAGATTGATATACTGGGAACTGACTAATCATATGATCACCGGCTTCTAAACAGACATTCAAGAAGTTAAAGATTGGTTCTTGTGCACCAACATGAACGAGAACTTCTTCTGAATTAATGTTTTTATAAAGCTTGGAGATTTCCTTACGCAGCTCTGGGCTTCCAGGTACTTCCGTGTAACCTAACCAACCATTTAACAATCCTTCTTGTGCACCAGGTTCAAATGCTAATAAGTCTTTTATCGTCATGGATTCACAATCTGATTGCGTCAATAAGTAAGGCGCTGAGAACTCGTGCTTTCCAAAGAATACTTCCAATTTAAAATCATTTATTCGCATTATTACCACCTAACCTTTTCTTTTTTCAATAAGTATACTCAAGGATTTTAATGGTGTATCCATCCATCCGTTGATTAATAGACCAACCAAGTGCTACAATGCGAATGATAAAAAAGAAATTATGAGGGACGATATCATGGCAAATAAAACATCCAGCATAGTAAATATAGAATGGAAGCCTGATAAAACGAGCAATATTCCCATTTTTAAACAAATCGTCAGCTATATCAGTAACAAAATCTCGAAAGGTGACTGGCTTATTGGTAATAAGCTTCCCCCACAACGTGCATTGGCAAAAATGTTTGATGTTAATAGAAGTACGATCGTTGCAGCTTTGGAGGAATTAACTTCTTTAGGAATTCTGGAGGGGAAATCTGGACAGGGCACAACCATCATTAACAACACTTGGTCATTACTGATGTCTGCTTCTCCTCCAAACTGGCAGCGCTATATTGATTTCAGTATACATAAAGCCAACTCCCCAACCATTCAAACCATAAACAAGCTGGAATTTGTTGATGGAATCACTCGACTTAGTACTGGTGAGATTTCACCTGAGTTGTTCCCAAAAGAGATGATGAAAAAAGTATTACAAAGGGTACCTGAAAGAGCCTATTCCCTAAATTATTTGGAGCCTCTTGGCTTATTCGAGTTGCGGAAGATTTTGAGTCAGCACCTGACAAAGTATGGAATATATATTCCTCCAACTTGTATTCTGATTGTTTCGGGGTCATTGCAGGCATTACAATTAATTTCCCTTTGTATGTTGCAGCCAGGTTCCACCATATTTACAGAAATTCCATCTTACCTGAAATCACTGAATGTTTTTCAGTCTGCAGGAATGAAACTCAGCGGTATTCCTATGGACAGCAGCGGTATCATGCCTTGGATTCTTAATAAAAAAGACAATTTAGAAGAAACATCCTTGCTATATACCATACCCACCTTTCAAAACCCAACTGGCAGGCTAATGACAGAAACACGGCGACAGGAGCTTTTAGATTGGTGTAAAACCAACCGTTTACCCATAATCGAAGATGATGCGTACCGAGAATTGTGGATTGATGAAGAGCCCCCGCTTCCTTTAAAAGCCTATGATAAAAACGGTATGGTTCTATATATGGGGAGCATATCAAAATCCCTAGCTCCGGGTCTCCGGCTTGGTTGGTTAGCGGGACCTGAGTCGATCGTAGAACGTCTGGGAGATGTAAAAATGCAGACAGATTATGGAGCTAGTTCTCTTTCACAATGGGCTTTGACAGAATGGATGGAAAGTGGGCTTTATGAACAGCATTTACTCATTTTAAGAAAGCACTTAAAAGAACGCCGTGATTTAGTTTTACATACACTGGAAACCTATTTTAAGGAAATTGCTACCTGGAACACTCCTGCCGGTGGGTATTATATCTGGTTACGGCTGAATAAGAATATTTCAACCGATCGATTGTTTGAGATTGCCCTTAGTGAGAAGCTTCTAATAAATCCTGGAAGTATTTATGATTTTTCCAATAACCAGCATATACGAATTTCCTATTCTTATGCTTCACCTGATGAATTGGTAAAAGGCTTGATTAAGTTATCAGAGTTAATTGGAGAAATGTACCAATACTATTAATTCAGGTAAAGAGATTTATTTTACTATTAAGTGTAGGACTATTTACATGAAATATAAAAATGAAAAGCAGAATTTTAGAAAATGTTCATTCTGTCCAAGAAACTTTTTATTTTTTCCGCTTGATAATGAAAAAAGGAAGAAATCGATTCAGAAACATTAATAACATTCCGGTAGATTATGAAAAAAAGAAATATAAAATAGTTGGGTAAATCAAGGGTACATTCCTGGAATCTATGAAAAATTACAATGTAATTTTGCGTAATCTTCCAGAATACGTTCAAAAATAAGCGGAGCAATTTTCGTAATTAATCTGAAAGGTTTCATAATTAGAAGGAATTTTTTTCAATATCCACTGGAATATTATCGCATCAAGCTCAGCTTACAGTAGCCGAGCTTTTTCTTTATTTGTACACTCGCTGTAAGTGGATTACGTTTACTACGCTAAGACTAAGAAACCTAATAGACTCATTATGAAAAGCTAAGTAATGAACTTAGCTTTCTTTTATTTTGCAGACATGTATAAGGACTGTTTGTCATGCTTTTTAGATGAGAAAAATCGCAAACTTATTTTTCTATTCATTTTGAAATCCCTATTTTTAATATGAAACATAAAAACAAGTATCTATCTTTATATAATCTTTACAAAGAATAATTATATTAATATTTAGAAAGTTGCAAAAAAATCGAGGTGAATGAAATTGGTAAATAGCTGGAAACCATCAAGGTGATTGAGAAACCACATATCGGTTATTGGGAAAATCTTGGATATGATAACGATGGATGGGTTTAGAAATAGTTTCATAGTCTTTGATTTAAAAAAATTTTAACCTGAGGTGAAGGTATAATGGAAAAACTAAAAGGGATGTTACTTGCCGTTTTACTATTTGTTTTTATTCTTCCTGCTGCCAGTCTGGCCTCATCAAATGAAACGAAAACTTCTACTGATGTCAAAGGTTTTGATAGCAACATCACGAACAACTCCCTTGCGGTAAGTCCAGATGAGGAGACCGCTGTTGTATCAGATAGCCGTGAACAGTCACTCCTGGTCTATGACCTAAAAAAAGGAACTTTACGCAAAGAAATTAAGGGCTTTGTCACACCAAGAAACATTGTATTTGTTGATGGTGGATCGGAGTTTGTCGTCTCTGACAGCACGCTTGGGACCTTACGTTTTTATAACACGAAAACACTAAAACTGAAGGACGAAGTCGTTGTTGGTCCGGGAGCATTTGGGACTGCAGTCAGTCCAGATGGACGTACAATGTATGTCAATAATCAAGCACATAGCACGGTAACAATCGTCGATTTAGAGACGCACAAGCCGATTTCGGTGATCACTGGGTTCGCTCAGCCGCGTCAAGGGATCGTTGTTTCTCCCGATGGGGCTTATGTACATGTGACGAACTTTTTAGGAGACAAGGTGTCTGTTGTTGACACTGCTGCCAAACAGATTGTACGTGAAATTACCGGTTTCTCTAAGATACGGGCCATTTCTGTGACTCCTGATGGAGGTACCTTGTATGCGGCAAATAGCGGCCGTAACAGTATTTCTGCGGTAGACATTTCACAGGGGAAAATTGTTGATGAGATTCAAGTGGGACAGGATCCTTATGGAGCGGCATTATCGCCTGATGGTAAAATTCTTTTCGCCAGCAACAAGCTGGATAATACGATCAATGTCATCACCGTTCCTGACAATCGTGTTATTGGGACGATTAATGGTTTCAATGAGCCACGTCAAGCGATCACTTTTAGTAAGGATAGCAAAAGGGCATACGTCCTTAATCATGATCTATCAATCTCTCTTGTGGATGTGGATACTCGGACGATAACCAAGACGATCCAAGAAGACCGTCATGATAAAGTAGACCCATACAAACTTCAGGTGTTAAAGTCAGAGAAAGTCGGAAACTATTTAGCTGACTCAAAAGGGATGACACTTTATTATTTCACAAAGGATAAACCAGGGGTTAGTAATTGTACAGGTAAATGCCTTGAAATTTGGCCGCCGTTTCATGCGGAAAATATAAAAGTTTCAGGCGGATTTCATCATAGTGATTTTGGTACGATTACAAGAGAAGATGGACAGAAGCAAACAACGTATAAGGGCTACCCACTTTATTACTTTAGTAAAGATCTGCAGGCTGGTGACATAAACGGACAAGGTGTGAACAATATCTGGTTTGTTTTGAATAAAAATTTTGAAAGATAAGCAAGAGTTTTTAGAAATTCCATATCAAAGCTAAAACCTCTTCAGAACCAAAAAAGAAGAGGTTTTTTAGTTCTATTAATATATGAAAAGGACATCATGAAATTGATTTAAAATCGGATGCCAAGTATTCTTAAGTTGCAGGTAGTGGTAATTAATGAGGTTTATGGTATAACTTAGAAGAACTTAGACTTCTATGCTTATAACTTTGTATACATAAACAATATTAAAATCAAACTTCTTTGTACTTTTTGATATAAATGGGACCTTGGAGGGAAGCTTATGAATCTATTAGTTCTAAACGGACCAGTATTAGTCATTGATGACGATCCATCTCTCGTTACCTTTCTTAAGGATTATTTAGAAGCCTTAGGCTGTGAAGTGTATAGTGCTAAAAACGGGCAAGATGCACTGAATCTTATTGGGAAGCTGTCTCCTGCATTTATCATATTAGACCTAATGATGCCATTTTTAGATGGATATGAAACTTGCAAAAAAATAAGAAAAACAAGCCAAGTACCCATTCTTATGCTTACAGCAAAAATTGAAGAAGAAGACAAACTCCGAGGCTTGTATATGGGTGCTGACGATTATTTGACAAAACCATTTAGTCCACGGGAACTTGTCGCTCGTATGCAAACGATTTTAAGACGGTGTTTAAATAAAACTGATTTTTTCATTAAACTTTCGTGCGGATATTTTTTTTATCATGAAGAAAAGCATATGTTTTTTTGGAAAAGGTCTCCTATTCATTTGACATACCAAGAAGCACAAATTGCCATTTACCTTTTGGAAAGTAAAGGGAAGGTATGCACACGTGAACAATTACTCAATTGTTTATATCCTAATGGTGACTCTGATGTAGTAGATCGTATTGTTGATGTGCATATCGGGAATATTCGGCAGAAAATACGTGCAGTGGACTCCAGTTTTAACTTAATTAGAACGATACGAGGAATTGGATACTGTTTGGAGGCCCCAAATGAAAATGAAGCTTTTATATAAATTATTGGCCATCAATGCCTTTGTTATTATAGCAACTGTTGCAGGAATTAGTTTGGGCTTTAGGCATTATTCTATTTCATTAATTGAACAGAACCGCATGATGGCTTATAACAATTTTCTTACGTTTAAAGAAACAACGCAGCGTTATTTACTCTATACAAGTCTTACCATTATTCCTCTCTCGATTCTATTCGGATGGATTGTTACACGTGCCATTGTTCGTCCATTAACGAAAATGCGTGGACTCCTCGAACAAATTGGAAAAGGGAATTACATGGTCCGGTTTCATGTACGTTCTAAGGACGAGATAGGGGATCTTGCCCAATCGTTCAATGAAATGAGTAGAGAATTAGAAAGAATAGAACGCCTTAGGCGTAATTTAGTTGCCGATGTGGCACATGAACTACGAACACCATTGTCAACTATTCTTGGATATATAGAAGCAATGAAAGACGGGATTTTGCCGGCAACACCACAACTTTTGTCAAAAAGTTATTCCGAAGTTCAACGTATAGTTCGTTTAGTAGAGGATCTACATCAATTAACCTTAATAGAAGGAGAAAACCGCAACGAAAATTGGCATGAAACGATCGATGTAAAAAAATGTGCTGCGGAAGTGGTTGAAAACTTTCTTTTAAGGTGGAAAGAAAAAGCTATTCATTTTCAAATGAAAACATCAGAAAATCAAATATTGGTAAAGATGAAAAAATCACGTTTAATCCAGCTTTTTATAAATTTATTTGATAATACCGTTCGCTACACTCCATCAGGTGAGTCCGTCCTGTTAGAAATAAAAGTTTACCAACAACAAGTCTACATAAAATTAACAAATACTGGAGTGGAAATTCCCGATCAGAGCCTTCCATTGGTGTTTGAACGTTTTTACCGAGTTGATCAATCAAGATCCCGGGAACAGGGTGGAGGTTCTGGGATCGGACTTGCAATTGTGAGTGATATCGTTAAACGATCAAACGGAGAGATTTGGGCTACAAGTACAAATAGTAAAACGACCTTTCATATTCTATTACCTTTAAGTAATTGATGCAGTCTTTTTTCATGATAACTGGGGCTAATGCAAGGCCCTTAAATTATATTTTTGATGGTATGGGGCAATTACAATAGAAAAAAATTATTTTACGATTATGAATAAATATCATTAAGAAAATCCGCAATTGTTTCTCTTTTTTTGAAGAGAAAAAAGCAATTAAGACGAGTGTAAGATGTTATTGTAACGGCATGTGCATTTAAAAAAGTTTGGTAACTTCACCAAGCTTTTTTGTTTTGAGGAATACTAAGTACCTTATTCACATGGAAAAAACACACACGGTTACACTATGTTTCGTAGTACTAAAAGGCTATTCGTTCTGTTTGCTAGATGAGTATTTAATCATAAGAATATTCAAACAATATTTACACCTTCTTAACACTGGATTAATAATTGTGTTTTATTCTTTAGTTGTTAATGAAAATTAAAATTTGATGAGAAAACTCATTATTTTTTAATGAAACTAAAGGAGGCTGTTATTTTGATTAAAAGCATACTAAAAAAGAGGATTTTACCTATAGCGGTATTATCTACAGTAGCTTTCGGAACCTTGCTCGGTACACTTAATCATGATGTTAAAGCAGAAGAAGCAAAACAAAACAATGCAGAAATTAAGAATGTTATTTTCTTAATTGGCGACGGTATGGGGGTTTCCTATACTTCTGCCTATCGTTATTTAAAAGACAACCCTTCAACAAAAGAAGTAGAACAAACGGAATTTGATAAATATCTTGTTGGACAACAAACTACATATCCAAATGACCCTCATCAAAATGTTACAGATTCAGCCGCTGCAGCAACAGCGATGTCAGCAGGTATTAAAACATATAATGCAGCAATTGCTGTTGATAATAACGGTTCATCTGTAAAAACAGTACTTGAAGCTGCAAAAGAAAAAGGAAAGTCCACTGGATTAGTTGCGACTTCGGAAATTACACATGCTACTCCTGCCGCTTATGGCGCACATGATGTAAATCGTAAAAATATGAATGCTATTGCCGATGATTATTATGATGAAATGATCAATGGCGGACATAAAATCGATGTAATGCTAGGCGGCGGATTAAGCAATTTTGTTCGTCCAGACCGCGATTTAACAAAGCAATTTCAAAAAGATGGTTACTCTTACGTAACGAATAAAGATGAAATGCTGAAAAGTGAGAATCCTCGTATGTTAGGTTTATTCTCCCAAGGCGGAATGCCTAAAATGCTTGACCGTGAAGCATCCATGCCTTCTTTGAAAGATATGACCGATACAGCATTGAATAAATTAAGCCAGAATAAAAAAGGATTCTTCTTAATGGTTGAAGGAAGCCAAATTGACTGGGCTGGTCATGATAATGACATCGTAGCAGCTATGAGTGAAATGGAAGATTTTGAAAAAGCATTTAAGGCTGCAATCGATTTTGCGAAAAAAGACAAGCATACTCTAGTTGTTGCAACAGCTGACCATTCAACCGGCGGGTTCTCTATCGGTGCAAAAGGTGAATATAACTGGTTTGGAGCTCCTATAGCAGCTGCAAAGCGTACACCAGATTTCATGGCAGAGCAAATTGCAAAAGGTGCTGACGTAGAGCAAACTCTTAAAAACTATATTGATCTCCAACTAACACCTCAAGAAATCCAATCTGTTAAGAAGGCTGCTGAATCCAAGAAAGTAGAAGACATAGATACAGCGATTGAGGCTATTTTCGACAACCGTTCATTTACCGGATGGACAACTGGCGGGCATACCGGTGAAGATGTTAACGTGTATGCGTATGGTCCTGGCAGTGACCGATTTGCTGGAAACATTGACAATACTGACCAAGCGAAACTTATCTTTGACATTCTAAAAAGTGGTAAGTAATTCTTAATAAATAGGCTGTGTTAAAGGTCATTGTTGATTTTTGAAACTATGTTGATTGGAGCGGAAGGCGCGAGACTCCTTCTGGAGTACGGGGCAGGGGAGACCCCACAGGCGCAATAGCGCCGAGGAGGCTCCCCGGAACGCCCGCGGATGCTCGCTTCTTGAGCGCAAATCAACAGGCAAGTTTAACACAGCCAATAAAAAAAATAAATATCCCCGTTGGGCCGTGGTGTTCAACGGGGACTTTTTTTTAACCATGCTTTTTATTGAAATAGAAAGGGGATTTTTATGAAATTATTAATGCCAATGATCCTAATGCTATCCACTATCTTGTTTGGCTGCAATGCAGTTCAAAATGTTGAATCTAAGGCGAAAGCAACTGAAAAAAAGACTGATAAATCAACTGAAGTTAAAAAAAGAGCCAAATCTTTATCTGAGATCTATGTCCCAAATCCTCAAGTCTCCGATGATAGAAATCTTCTAAATGTGGGGCAAACCATAAAGGATAGTAAAGGTACAGAAAATTTAAAAGGGATTGCCTCCCTAAATAAGAACTTTACGATTGGACCCATTGAAATGAAAATTAAGAATGTCAAGCATATTCATAATTTGCCGGCATACTCCTTAATGGATTACTTTCATTATTATACGGAAAACTATACAGAATTTGATTATATTAAAGTAGAAGTTGAACTAGTAAATCATTCAGACCAATTAGTGCATTTTGGACCTATTGCCCATTTACAAACAAGTAATGGTGAGACCCGAAACTTCGAAGATGACTTTTATATAGAGTATTTGGGTGGAGAAATCGAGCCAAATGGTTCTAAGCAGGGAGCACTTGGATTTATTGTTGAAAAATCAACTCCAGATTTAAATTGGGTAGAAATTCAAACTAGCGATGTTCTTGATAAAAACCATAAGGAAATTGGACAGTCACAAACAATTAAAATTAATTTTTAAATAGATTATTTGAATAATTATATGCACCTCAGTATTAAAAGAGCGGAGGTCTACAGAGATATGTAGATACTTTGTAAAGGTACCACTAAGATAGATTTTAAGACATAAATTTTCGAGAAGCTACAGCTTCTCTTTTTTTGTCCAATAAAATTTAGTATTTACATACCATTTTATATAAAAATTGGTAAAATATAATTTAAGAAAATAAATTAAAATCAAAACAGGGTTGTGTTTTTATGGAAAAAGTCATATTTGAGGCCGTAAATTTAAGTAAGGAAATAGAGGGCAACCTAGTTTTACAAAACCTCTCCTTTAAATTTGAAGACAAAGTGGCTGCCGCTATACAAGGACATAATGGCTCAGGAAAAAGTACATTGTTGAAAATACTAGCAGGAATTTATGAGCCATCCAGTGGGAAAATCATAAGAAATACAAGAAGGATAGGCTATGTACCCGAGCATTTTCCAGAGAACCTAAGATTTAAACTAAAAGAATATTTAGTAATCATGTCTTCCTTTCATGGAATATCCAGGAAAGGTATAGAATTTGAGCTCTCCAAATTAATAGATTTGTTTGAAATTGAGCAATTTCTGGAAGTCCCACTTAAACATTGTTCAAAAGGAACAAAGCAGAAGGTAGGAATCATTCAAGCCCTTTTAGCGAAACCCGATGTACTTCTCTTAGATGAACCGCTAACTGGTCTGGACAGTAGTTCTCAACGGAATCTTATTCACCTTTTAGAAAAGCTAAAAAAGGAAGTAACCATCATTTTTACTACACATGAAGACGTAATGATTGAAAAATTGGCCAATCAAATTTTGTATATAGAAGCGAGAGGGATTTTATTCTCAAATGAAACACGAAAAAAGAAAAGGTTAATTAAAGTAGAATTTCCTCAGAAAGAGGTTTTTAAGGACCTAGATTCCATTCATATTCAATATGAAGGTAATACTGCTGTGATTACGGTCGATTCAGCAATGTGTGATCAAATATTAATTAGCTTATTGAATAAGAAATGTTCTGTGCTAGAAGTAAGAGAAATGAGGTAAATATGTCTGGTCTTATTCGGTACCAATTCATTAGTTATATTCGTTCACTTAAGATGATCCCTCCATTAACCATATTTGGGGCATGGGTGTTTATTTTATATGCTTATAAAAATGTCCCAATATTAAGCAGTTATGCAGTGACAAGTATAGCCATTTATTTAACTATGACTTGGGTAACGATGGGTGTTTTATTAATTGAGCAAGAAAGTGAGAAACATATCCTTTTTGTCCAAATTGGCAAGTTACGATATTTATGGGGAAAGTGGATTTTATGCTTACTAGTTGTCTTCATATTGATGTTGTTTGCAATTGGTTATCCCATATTGATGAATAATTTTAAAGGACCAATCACTCTGATTCAAATCGGCCTATCAATCTATAGTCATTTCTTTTTAGCTTTGTTCGGTATTTTGGTGGGTTCCTTTTTCGCTTTCACTCCTTTTGCGTCAAGTAAATATTCGTGGCTGTTAGCGGTGCTAGTAATTGTTGTATCTATTTCTTATGAAGGATTAGTCGAAAAAGTAGAAGTATTAAAATGGGGACTTATCCTATTTCCGCCGGTAACGCAAGTGATTAAATACTTGAGCAGTGATGATGTAGTACATATTACGACCGACTTTTGGATGCATGTATTGTGGGTGTTAGTTTATACAGTTATTGGATTTATTGTTCTTGTAAAGATATTTTTTAAAAAGGAAAGATAAGTTATATCACAAAAATAGGAATGAATGATATTTAAGCGTACAGTCTTATATAACTAAAGATCCCCAGTTTACAAAAAAACGACTCAAAATTCACATTCTGAATTTAAGAGTCGTTTTTTTTTGTAGCGATTATAAAGGCTAGTTAGCAGTGAATAAATTTGGAAACTCCTTTAAATAATAATTGTTGTAATTGCTACGAAACAAATTATATTTTCCATTGGGACTTGCTCTCTATTCTTTAAGTTCACCAAAGGCTAATTTTAATAAAACAAGGAGGAAATGATGGGACATTTTAAGATTGCATGTAGTTCTGAAGCAAAGGAGTTCTTTTTAACTGATCGAAGTATCATTGAATTAAATGAAACTGATTTTTCAGATGTAGCCGCTGTTGTGTTAACAGATAAAGAAACAAGCTTCATTAATAAAGTGGACGAAACGAAATTTGGTATCCCTGTTTTTGTGATTCTTACTAATAACAATAAGCTTGATGATAGCTTAGTTGGTAAAGTTTACCACATTTTGGATAGCAGTCAATTTTCCTTAAAGGTTTACAGCGGGCAAATTGAAGATGCTGCATCCCAGTATGAAGCAAATGTGCTGCCGCCATTTTTTCGAACTCTAAGTGAATATGTAGGTAAAGGTAATATTCAATTTGATTGTCCAGGACACCAGGCTGGTCAATTTTTTCGTAAACACCCAGCTGGTAGATTCTTCTATGAATTTTACGGTGAGAATATATTCCGTTCCGATATTTGTAATGCCGACGTGAAATTAGGCGATTTATTAATTCATGAAGGTCCAGCCATGGATGCAGAAAAGTTTGCAGCTACTGTGTTTAATGCAGATAAAACCTATTTTGTCTTAAATGGAACAAGTACTTCCAACATTGTTGTCACAAACGCAGTTGTAGCCCCTGGAGATTTAGTATTATTCGATCGAAATAACCATAAATCCAATTATAATGGGGCTCTTATTCAAGCTGGAGGTATTCCTGTTTATTTAGAAACCTCCCGGAATCCATTTGGATTTATTGGTGGTATTGATGATCATTGCTTTGAGGAAGATTATTTGCGTACTTTAATTGCCGAAGTTGCTCCAGAAAAGGCAAATGAAAAAAGGCCGTTTCGCTTAGCGATTATTCAATTGGGTACTTATGATGGAACCATCTACAATGCACGTCAAGTGGTGGATAGAATCGGACATCTTTGTGATTATATATTGTTTGACTCAGCATGGGTTGGATATGAACAATTTATTCCGATGATGAAGGATTGCTCTCCTTTATTATTAGAATTACATGAAAACGATCCTGGAATTTTTGTTACACAGTCTGTCCACAAACAGCAAGCAGGGTTTTCACAAGCATCACAAATTCATAAAAAGGATAGTCATATCAAAGGGCAAAAGCGTTATGTCGATCATAAACGATTTAATAATTCCTACATGATGTATGCCTCTACCAGTCCTTTCTATCCGTTATTTTCCAGTTTAGATATTAATGCGAGAATTCATGAGAATGATGCCGGGCGAAGACTATGGGCTGACTGCGTAAAATTAGGGGTTGAGGCACGAAAATCCGTTTTAAAAAATTGCACCTTAATCAAACCATTTATTCCACCAACTGTTTACGGAAAGAATTGGCAGGATTATGAAACAGAGGAAATTGCAAATAACCTAGAATTTTTCAAATTCCACCCAGGTGAAAAGTGGCATTCATTTGAAGGCTATGGTGAGAATCAATATTTTGTTGACCCAAATAAATTCTTGTTAACTACTCCAGGGATTGATCCAGAAACAGGAGGATATGATGACTTTGGCATACCTGCAACCATTTTAACCAATTTCTTACGCGAAAATGGAATCATCCCTGAGAAAAATGATTTGAATTCCATCCTATTTCTGCTAACACCTGCAGAAACACCTACTAAAATGCAAAACCTTGTGTCTCAATTTGTTCGGTTTGAGCAATTTGTTAAGGAGGACGCCCCTTTAGGTAAAGTTCTTCCAAGTATATATAAAAACCATAGCGATCGTTATGATGGGTACACAATAAGAATGTTATGCAAGGAAATGCATGATTTTTATAAGGATTTAGATGTTAAAAAGTATCAAAGGGATTTGTTTAGGAAAGTAACATTCCCGGAAATTGCCATGTCTCCTCAGGAAGCACGATCAGAATTATTGCGAAACAACACAAAGCTTGTTCCATTAACAGATATTGTTGGAGAAATAGCGCTTGAAGGAGCACTTCCATATCCTCCAGGAATTTTCTGTGTCGTTCCAGGTGAGAAATGGAGTAAGACTGTCCAACAATATTTCTTAGCCTTAGAAGATGGCGTCAATCGTTTCCCAGGTTTTTCTCCGGAAATTCAAGGCGTTTACTTGCAGGCGACAGTGCAAGGTATTCACTTGGACGAGGGAAAAGATGGAGTTAAGGCATATGGGTATGTATTAGATCGAGAAAAATAAAAATCATAGCGATCGTTAATGCTCAAAAATTAAGATTTTACACTTATTGTTCGCCTTTAAAACTACTTTAAAAGCAGAAAGAAAGGAGAAAAATGATGAAACACTTAAAGATTGCTTGCAGTCCAGAATCATTGAAATTCTTTTCAACAACACGTGAAACAATTGAATTAGGAAATACTGATTATACTGATGTAGCTGCAGCGGTTGTAACTGATGAAGAAACATGCTTCATTAATGAAGTAGATAGCACAAAATTCGGTATTCCAGTATTTGTGATCAAATCAAGTTTAACTAAACTTGCAGATGACATCGTTGGTAAGGTTTACCACATTATGGATGGTAATCATTTTGACATAAACCTTTATAGCAGACAAATTGAAGATGCAGCATCCCAGTATGAAGAAAATTTACTCCCACCATTCTTTAAATCATTAACTAGTTATGTGGATCAAGGTAATGTTCAATTTGCCACCCCTGGACACCAAGGTGGACAATTCTTCCGTAAACACCCTACTGGCCGTTACTTCTATGAATATTATGGAGAAAACCTATTCCGTTCAGATCTTTGTTGCTCCGATGTGGAATTAGGTGATCTATTAATTCATGAAGGACCACCAGTGGATGCAGAACAACATGCTGCACAGGTGTTTAATGCAGATAAAACTTACTTTGTAATGAATGGTACAAGTACTGCTAACTCGGTTGTATCGAATGCTATTGTAGCACCTGGCGATTTAGTGTTGTTTGACAGAAATAACCATAAATCGGTTTATAATAGTGCTTTAGTACAAGCTGGAGGTATTCCGGTTTATTTAGAAACTGCCCGTAACCCATTTGGATTTATTGGTGGTATTGATGATCATTGCTTTGAGGAAGATTATTTGCGTACATTAATTGCCGAAGTAGCTCCAGATAAGGTAAATGAAAAAAGGCCATTTCGCTTAGTGATTATTCAATTGGGGACTTATGATGGAACCATCTACAATGCACGTCAAGTGGTGGATAGAATCGGACATCTTTGTGATTATATTTTGTTTGACTCAGCATGGGTTGGATATGAACAATTTATTCCAATGATGAAGGACTGCTCTCCTTTATTATTAGACCTACATGAAAATGATCCTGGGATTATTGTCACACAGTCCGTACACAAACAGCTTACAGGTCTTTCACAAGCATCACAAATTCATAAAAAAGATGGTCATATCAAAGGTCAAAAACGTTATGTCGATCATAAACGATTTAATAATTCATTTATGATGTATGCCTCAACCAGTCCTTTATATCCGTTATTTGCCAGTTTAGATGTTAATGCGAAAATCCATGAGAATGATGCCGGGCGAAGACTATGGGCTGACTGCGTAAAATTAGGGGTTGAGGCACGAAAATCCGTTTTAAAAAATTGCACCTTAATCAAACCATTTATTCCACCAACTGTGTACGGAAAGAACTGGCAGGATTATAAAACAGAGGAAATTGCAAATAACCTGGATTTTTTTAAATTCCATCCAGGGGAAAAGTGGCATTCCTTTGAAAGCTATGGAGAAAATCAATACTTTGTTGATCCGAATAAATTCTTGTTAACTACTCCAGGGATTGATCCAGAAACAGGAGAATATGATGACTTTGGTATTCCTGCAACCATTCTTAGCAAATTCTTATCAGAAAACGGTATAATCTCAGAAAAAAATGATTTGAATTCCATCCTATTTCTTCTAACACCTGCAGAAACACCTACTAAAATGGAAAACCTTGTGTCACAATTTGTTCGGTTTGAGCAATTTGTTAAGGAGGATGCCCCTTTAAGCAAAGTTCTTCCAAGCATATATAAAAATCATATTGATCGTTATGATGGGTACACAATAAGAATGTTATGTCAGGAAATGCATGATTTTTATAAGGATTTAAATGTTAAAAAGTATCAAAAGGATTTGTTTAGGAAAGCAACATTCCCAGAAATCGCCATGTCGCCTCATGAAGCACGATCAGAATTATTGCGAAACAACATAAAGCTTGTTCCATTAACAGATATTGTTGGAGAAATAGCACTTGAAGGAGCACTTCCATATCCTCCAGGAATTTTCTGTGTCGTTCCTGGTGAGAAATGGAGTAAGACTGTCCAACAATATTTCTTAGCTTTACAAGAAAGTATCAATCGCTTCCCAGGTTTTTCTACGGAAATTCAAGGCGTATACTTGGAGCAGCCTGCAACTCAAGGCGTTCACTTGCACGAGGGAAAAAATGGAGTTCAGGCATTTGGTTATGTTTTAGATCGAGAAAAATAACAAAAAACCAGGCAAATCCATGCCTGGTTTTTTGCATTACATTCACTTGCTAAATGTTCCCATATAAAAGGGAGAATGAAGTTACTCCTATTTCCACATGCTAATTTTATAAGAAAATCGCTATTTTATGAAATAATAAATAAGGAGTTGTGAAATAATGGCCGAACAAAAAAATAAGATGAATGTAGTACAGCTGACCATATTAACAGCTGTTAATATGATGGGTTCTGGGATTATTATGCTTCCAACGAACCTAGCGCAAGTTGGTACGATTTCTATTTTATCTTGGCTAGTAACCGCATTAGGGTCATTAGCTCTTGCCTATGGCTTTGCTCAATGTGGAATGTTTAGTCGTAAGTCTGGGGGTATGGGGGGCTACTCTGAATATGCTTTTGGTAAATCAGGTAGCTTTTTGGCCAATTATACTTATGGTATTTCATTGGTCATTGCAAATGTTGCTATTGCAATCACTGCAGTTGGTTATGCCACAGAACTTTTTAATGTAAAGCTTTCTCCTGTTTCAGTTGGAATATGGACTATTATTGTTTTATGGTTAACAACTGTCTTTAATTTTGGAGGAGCTCGAATTACAGGAAAGATTGGTGCCGTAACTGTATGGGGAGTCATTATTCCTGTTGTCGTCATCAGTATTATCGGTTGGTTTTGGTTTAGTGGTTCACGATATGTTGGAGCATGGAATCCTCATCACTACTCATTTGTTTCAGCGGTAGGCAAATCAATTTCTATTACATTATGGGCTTTTTTAGGGCTTGAATCGGCTTCAGCCAATATGGATGTAGTTGAAAATCCACAAAAAAATGTACCTATAGCTGTTTTAGGTGGTACTCTGGGTGCTGCTGTCATTTACATTGTTTCAACCAATGTTATTGCTGGTATCGTTCCTAATGCTGATTTAGCAAATTCAACCGCCCCGTTTGGTCTGGCATTTTCACATATGTTTAATCCAACCATTGGTAATATCATTACTGCCTTAATGGTTATTGCATGCTTTGGATCTTTATTAGGCTGGCAGTTCACCATTGCACAAGTGTTTAAAAGTTCAGCAATTGAAGGGTATTTTCCAAAAATATTTGGCAGAGTAACATCTACAGATACACCACTTGTTGGTATGTTGATTCTTACCATCGTTCAAACCATCCTATCCTTAATGACGATCAGTCCAACATTAACCAAGCAATTTAATGTATTGGTCAACCTGGCTGTTGTTACGAATTTAGTTCCATATTTATTATCGATGGGCTCTGTAGCCGTTATGATTAGGATAGGGCATGGTTCCATTCAGAGAAGAAGACTAGCTACATTCATTGCCTTTGTAGGTTCTGTTTATAGTTTATACGCCCTATACTCTTCAGGATTTCAAGCCATGACATATGGGGCGATAGTGACATTCGTAGGGTGGACATTATATGGATTTATCTCTTACCGCTTTGACTTAAAAGAAGATGAATTCAACCCAAATCCTAAATTAACGTAAGTAAGAATTACGATCAAAAGGATTACTGGGAATGAAATTAATAATAATATATAACGCCTTGAAGGAAGTCCTTCAAGGCGTTATATTTAGTCTTTCGTATTTTTAAATCGAACCGCTCACCATGACTCGTTCACGGGTTTTTTGGCGAAATTCAATTAATAATTGTCTTGCCTTTTCATAATTTTCCTCTAATAATGCCTCGTAGATTGCCCCATTATAATGAGCACCTGAGAAAAATCTTTGCTGAGGATAAAGCTTATAGCTTGCAACAGCACTCATCACAATTTTATCTCGATGAGAGTCCATAATTTGCAGCATCACATTGTTATTTATGGTTGCGATAATGCATCTTATAAATGATAGGGAAAGATTAGCATATGAGAAATAGTCATGTTCTTTTTCCATTACTTGTTGATCTAAAATGGACTTTAACTCATTAAGATTAAACTTATAAAGATCGTATTGTTGGACTGTCTCTAGCACAAAAATTTGATGAGCAAAAGTCACCTCAAACATTTCGAAGATTTCTTTAGTGGATACATCTTTTACCATAACTCCTCTATTTTTTAATGCTACCACTAAACCTTCTAATTCTAAGCGGGCGATCGCATTTGAAACCGGCGTCCGGCTCATTTCCAGCTCCTCTGCAAGCTTATATATCGATAATAGACTCCCCGGCATGTACTCACAGGATAGAATCTTCTGTCGAATCGTTGTGTAAGCAGTATCAATAAGAGATATAGACATCATTCAAATTCCTTTCGCTAGAACTATAAAATAAATAGAAATTTTATAAGGAAATTTTCCTAATAATTGTATTAAGTGTAATAGAAGAAAAAAGCTTTAATTTTTTTAACAATCGCTCTGTTAAACTTGCCTGTTGATTTCCGCTCCCCCCTGCCCCGTACTCCCGCAGGACATTGAATTACATCCTTGAATCCGCCCACGCACGAAGGAAATGCGATAGCATTTTCGAGGAGTCTCGCGCCTTCCGCTCCAATCAACAATGAGCTTTAACATAGTCTAAACAATAAAGTGAAATTATTCATATAAAGCTGACATCACTTTATTATACCTATTCGCCCCATTTTTTTTAAGAAGAACACAGGGATTTACAAACTCTTTTATCTTTTTACAATTATTAATAATTTTACAACAATTATTTACGCTTAATTAACATTCCATTAACATGCTACTAGTACACTAATAAACGAAAGATATTGAAAAGGAGAATGTGAATGGGTACCTTAATTGACCAAAAAAAAGCGATGGAAATTTATTTCCAAGATAAAATGATTACTACTGATAAGCGCCCATGGTACGGTGATTTGAAGCCGACGGAGACAGGGGACTTTTCGTTCGCTGTTGTAGGTGATCGTTGTGGGATTACAACTCCAGGTATCTTTGAAAAAGGAATGGAGATCGTTCAAGAATTAAAGCCAGATTTTGTATTATCCGTTGGAGATTTAATTGAAGGCTATTGGAATAGCGAAGCAGAAGCACATGAGGAATGGGATTATATTGATCATTTATTAAAAAAAATCAACCTTCCTTTTTTCTCTGTCATTGGAAATCATGATTATGGTAATGAAACAATGGCAAAGGTTTGGTGTGATCGTAAGGGTTTTGATTACTATGCGTTCCGATATCATGATGCACTATTTTTATTTTTAAATACGGAAGAATCACCAGGATCTATGACAGAAGACGGAGGCTTTGGGGACATATTTCGAAAGGTAATAGAAGATGTCAAACTAGAGCCAGAAAAATCGAAGGAGCATGTTCAAGGATTTTTCAAGCAAATGATGGGTAAGTTTTCAGAAGAAGATTTGGGAAAAGGTAATATTTCAAATATTTCAGATGAGCAGCTTAAATTTTTTGAAAATGTGCTAAAAGAAAACGAAGATGTAAACCAAACTTTTGTATTGCTACATAAGCCTGTATGGAAAACAGAAGAAACCCAATTTCTACGACTTGAGAGTATGCTGAAGAACAGAAAATACACGATGTTTGCAGGGCACCTTCATCAGTTAGAGGTTATGAAAAGAAACGGTCATGATCTTATTCAAATGGGAAGAACTGGCGCATGCTGGCATGGTGATAGTGTTGGATCTATTGATCATATTCTCTGGGTAACAGTTAAAAATGGGGAAACGAATTTTAAAGTAATTGAGCTTAATGGAGTTTCGACGCTAGAAAAATTTACAATCAACGAAAAAACTGAGGCGATCTAATGATAGAAAAAACGATAGAGCAGTGTTTATTACCTCTTAAAGGTGTTTTCAACTTTCGCGATATGGGTGGTTTTGAAACTCTAGATGGAAGGAAAGTGAAAAAGGGAATTTTATTCCGTGCAGCTGAATTAACAGGATTAACTGAAGAAGATAAGACATATTTAGAAACATTAAATTTAAAGTATGTATTTGATTATCGTGACAAAATGGAGGCAGACAAAAAACCAGACCCGGTGATTGGACAAGCTAAAAACGAACGAATTCCAGTCAATGATTTCGATAAAACTGCAGCACAAGTATCCTCTGAAGATATGGTTAATGGGGGATTTTATAAGCTATTTACGAAAGAGATGTTCACAAATTTGTATTCGAACATGCCTATTCAAAATGCATCGTATAAAAGACTTATGACACTTCTTAAAAGACCAGAAGAGAATTTGCCTCTTGTTCATCATTGTACGGGTGGACGCGACCGTACAGGAGTGGGTGCGATGCTAATACTGATGACACTTCATGTACCATATGAAGCAATAATAGAAGATTTTTTGCTGTCGAATTATACGTTAGAAGGTTTTCATAACCAAATGTTTGATGAAGTTGCTAAGTTTTTTTCTGAAGAAGAGCTTGATCGATTTAAAGACGTGTTTCTATTACAAGAAAATTATTTGCAAGCATCTATGGATTCTATAGTAAGTAGCTACGGTAACTTTGAAACCTATCTTGTGGAGGAATTCGGCATTACAGAACAAATTCGAGAAAACATTAAAGATTTTTGTTTAGAATAAGTGTTCTTTGAATCATTCGATTTTTAAAAATTATACTGAGCTGGAGGTATATTCATGAACAAACTTAATTTTGTCCATATTACAGATACACATATTTTACAAGAATACAAAGGTAGTTTTCTAGAAAAGATGGTTCGGCCAAATAGTAATCCTTCTGATAATTTAATCAAAACTTTAGAAAATGTAAAATCTTTACCACATAAGCCCGATTTTATTTTAATTAGTGGGGATTTGGTACATGAGGGTAAGGCAAGTGATTATGAGTACTTTAAACAAATCATTGAGGATCATGTAATAGACATCCCTGTTTATACAGTTCTTGGCAACCACGACGTTACGGCTGCGTATTGGGAAGGTTTCGCAGGGAAAGCAAATTGTACTGATCAACTTTTCTATGAAACAGATATTAATGGTTACAGATTAATTGTCCTAGATTCAAGCTATGATCATAGCGGCGTTGGTATGGTTGATTCAGAACAGCTAAATTGGCTCGCTAATGTACTAAAAACTCCAGCTGAAAAAGGTAGCTTAGTGGTTGTTCATCACCCGCTTGAAGCAGGTGAAGTGAATGATGGTCACGCTCTTACAAATTCTAAGGAACTTCTAAGCATCATTAATGATAGCGATGTAATCGCTGTGTTAAGTGGACATACCCACCAGAATAAAATAAGTAATATTGGGGATATTCTGTTATCCACTGCAGATAGTATAGCTTTTGGTGGAAATGTTAGTAACGAGAGCTTTCAAATGAATGATCGTACGGGCTTCAGCTTATGCACGGTTGATGAAAATGGACTTGCTGTTCAAACAGTAAGATTTCCTGATGATATAACAGTATTTTTAAGTTTTTCGTTTAAAGAATTACAACAATTACAACCAAAATAAAAGGCTCTGATAAACTTGCCTGTTGATTCCCGTTCCAGGCGCTCGCTTTCCGCGGGTGGTTCGGGAGCCTCCTCGGCGCTATGCGCCTGCGGGGGCTCCCTTGACCCGTCTTTCCCGCAGGACGTTGAATCAGCATCCTTGAATAAACACCGACGAAGAAAATGCGATAGCATTTTCGATGATCTCGCGCCTTCCGCTCCAATCAACAATGAGCTTTAACATAGCCAAATAAAAAAATTTTGAACGAAAGGAAACATCAAATGAAATCTAAAAAGTTTTTTCTACTATTCATTGTTTCTATGTTCTTAATCTCAGTTTTGAGTGCATGTTCATCATCTACTAAAACTTCTAATGATGCAGTATTGGGAAAATTAGATCCAAAGAAGCCAATAAAAGTTACTTTCTATTCCTATAGTTTAGCTGCTCCAACAATGAAAGCAGGGATGGAGCATTTAATTAATGAATTTAATGACACGGTTGGAAAGGAAAAAGGAGTAATTGTTGAAGGGGTACCAGATCCAACATATCAGCAATACAAAGCTGATATAGCAGCAGGAAAACAAGTAGATGTGATTCAGCACACATTTCCGACTTTAGATAGTTCAAAACAAACTCTTGGTTTGAAAGCATATGAAGATGTATTCCCTAAGCAAGAATTGGAGCAACATTTCAAAGGCATTTCTCCAAATGCATTAGAATTAGGGAAAATTGATGGCAAGATGTATGGGTTAGCCTTCACATTTAGTACTCCAATTGTTTTTATCAATGGGAAATTATTTGAAGAAGCTGGCTTAGACCCAAACAACCCACCTAAAACATGGGCTGAAGTAAAAGAAGATTCTTTGAAAATTAAAAAAGCAACTGGAAAAGATGGTTTCGGTCTAGCCCCAGATAACGGTTGGATAACAGACGGGGTAATTTTAAGTAATGGCGGCGAGGTGCTTTCTAAGGATAGAAAGAAAGCGGAATTTGCCAGCAAACAAGGTGTTGAAGCAATTGAAATGTGGAAAGATTTATATAAAAACGGTGCAAGTGCAGTAGGTAGCGACAAAGATTTAGCTGGACAATTCATGGCTGGAAACCTTGGTATGTATGTTTCGTCAACTGCTTTACATAGCGGTGCATTAAAGGCTGCTAAGGCAGGTGGCTGGAAACTATACGGTGCTGCATTGCCGCAATTTGGTGATAAGCCATCAGTGCCAGTAAACTCAGGAAGTGCTTTAGCAGTGAGACCAGACTCTCCAGAAAAAAATGCTGCAGTTTGGGAATTTGTTAAGTTTGCCACTGGAAATGAAGGTTATAAGATTATTACTTCCGAAATAGGTTACTTGCCTTTACGGACAGGATTAGCAGATGACCCGAAATATTTGAAAGATTTTGTTGATCAAAATCCGTTATATAAAATAAATCTTAACCAATTATCACATATTCACCCAGTAGCTATTTGGCCGGGAGAATATGCAACAGAATCTGCAACTATTTATACAAATGCTATTGTAAAAGCAGTATCAACAGATGCTGATGTTAAAAAGACTTTGACTGATGCTCAAAACCAAATTAACGATATGATTAAATAAACTTGCTCAAAGTATAGATAACCAAAAAACAAATGTGTCGTGAAAAATAAATACTATTTTTTAAGGCACATTTGTTACTTTTTAATGAAAGAAAGGAAACGGTATGAGTAGATCAATCGAAAATAATTATAGCCCGCCATTGTCCAATGAAACCCACATTATTGGAAGAAGTGAATCGAATAAACGTAAGAAAAGAAACACGTTGAAACCGTATTTATATTTATTACCGGCTTTTTTGTTTCTCGGTATCTGGATGTATAGGCCGTTAATTTCAACTTTCATTTTAGCCTTTCAAAAATGGAGTATGGTACCAGGAACTACTCCTATACCTGTAGGATTAGAAAACTTCGTTCGTTTAGTAAGTAATAAAGACTTCGTTCAATCTATCGGAAACACAATTTTTTATACTGTAGGTTTGCTTCCCTTTTCTATTATTATCCCATTGTTTTTGGCTGTTACAACAAATGATATGAAAGGAAAAATGAAAAATGTATACCGGGTTATCTTTTTTATGCCGATGATTTTAGCGCCAGTCACGATCAGTACCATTTGGGGATGGCTATTTCATCCATCGAATGGTTTAGTAAATATATTGCTGATGAAGCTGGGGTTAATTGATAAAAACATTGCCTACTTTTCTGATCCACATTTTGCTAAATGGATTATATTATTAATCACGGGGTGGCAAATGGTTGGCTTCAGTACCATCATGTTTTCTGCTGCATTAACAGGTATAAACAAAGACTATTATGAGGCAGCTTCTTTAGATGGTGCAGGTAGATTTAAACGGTTTATAGACATTACACTCCCATTATTATCGCCAACTATTATTTTTATGATTACAATGAGTATTTTATTCTCAAGTCAATGGACATTCGCTTATATTGATACTTTAACCACTGGCGGACCTTTTGGTACATCATCTAATATTTATTATGAAATGTATAAATATGGGTTTTCCAACTTGAATGTAGGTTTAAGTTCAGCAGCGTCATTATTGTTCTTCTTCATTTTTGGTATTATCGCATTAGTACTTAACTATTTCTCAAGGAAATTTGCATTTTATGATAATTAAGTTTGGAGGACACGAAGATGAATAGGAGGAAAACAAGATCATTGAATGTGGTTCAACATATTTTATTGATCATCATGTGTTTTATTGCTATTTTTCCGTTTTATTGGATGGTAATCTCATCGTTCAAGAATGAATCAGAGATTTTTACTGCTTCGTTCATTCCTTTAAAGCCTACTTTGGAAAATTATGTTTACGCTTTTTCGAATATGCCGATTGTTAAAATGATGTTCAATTCATTTGTAATCGCAATACTTATGACGGCATCACAACTGATCAGTAGTCTCTTAGCTGGTTATGCACTTGTACGCTGGCAATTTAAAGGGAAAATATTAATTTACACTTTGCTTAGTTTAACATGGTTAATTCCAATTCAGGCAATTATGATTCCAAACTATATTCTTATTAATCAAATGGGATTAAATGAAAAATTGTTAGGCATTGTATTGCCTTTTGGAGTATCGACATTTGCTATTTTATCACTTTATCAAAGCTTTAAAGCATTTCCTATAGCGCTAATCGAAGCAGCAAGACTTGATGGCGAAAGTGATTTCGGTATTCTACTTAAAGTTATATTGCCTAATATTAAATCGTCCGTTACCTCTCTTGGCATTTTATTATTTATTAACGGGTGGAATGAATATTTATGGCCAATTCTTATTACTAAGAAGATGGAAAATGCTCCAATCCAAATCGGATTACGATCATTCGTAAGTTCAGACGTTAATATGTGGGGTTCACTTATGGCAGCTACAACAATTTCTTGTCTCCCAATCTTAATTATTTATCTTGTGTTACAGAGACAAATTGTCGATTCTTTTGTCAAATTTGGAATAAAATAACATATTATTAGGAGTTGGAAAAATGGGGAAAATCACCATTAGCAATATTAAAAAGGCCTTTGGTTCTAATAATATATTGAAAGGCATTGATCTAGAAATACAAGACGGCTCCTTTACGATTCTGCTTGGCCCTTCAGGGTGTGGAAAATCAACCTTACTAAGAATAATTGCAGGTCTTGAAGAACCAACAAGTGGAAATTTACTTATTAATGAAGAAGATGTCACATATGAAGAACCAAAAGATAGAAATATCGCAATGGTCTTTCAAAATTATGCGCTATATCCTCATATGACAGTATATAAGAATATCGAATATGGACTAAAAATTAAAAAAGTACCTAAACAAGAACGTGAAGAAATCATTTCAAATGTCTTAAAGATGGTAGAGCTTACGGATCACGTTAATAAACGTCCAGCTCAATTATCAGGTGGACAACGTCAACGTGTTGCCCTTGCTCGTGCGATTGTGAAGCGTCCCCATGCTTTTTTAATGGATGAGCCACTTTCTAATTTAGATGCTAAACTGAGAAATCAGATGAGACAAGAGTTAATTGAATTGCATAGACAGTTGAAAACAACATTTTTATATGTTACACATGATCAAGTTGAGGCCATGTCAATGGGTTCATATATTATTATTATGAATCAAGGGGAAATCATGCAGCAAGGTACGCCAAAAGAGATCTATACGAATCCGGCAAATTTATTTGTTGCACAATTTATCGGTTCACCGCCAACAAATATCATTGAATTCGATGAAATGTATTTAGGTATACGTCCTGAAGAGATTGGCCTTGCAAAAACGAACAATATAAACAATGATGTAATTATTCGGGGAAAAATTCTTACACAAGAGCAGTTGGGTGGAGAAACCATTTATCGTGTGAACACGAATATTGGAAAGATTAATATAAAAACACAAAGCTGCTGGGATGAAATTGGTGAAGATGTTTATGCTCATTTCTCCTATGACAAATTAATGGTATTTGATAAACAGGGTAATAGAGTTGAAAAAGATGATAATATAATGGAAGCAATTAAAAAAATAAACAATGAACAAATCAATGAAAAAGAGCTTGTATATAGTTGATTATGCTTAGATTAATATTTTATCTAAAAAATTCCACCACAAGAGCTGTGGTGGAATTTTTAAATTTAAAGTATTTTAGTCGATCAAAATAAATATTAATAGTAATAAAGCTTTAGTTTAGGAGGGCTAAATACTAAAAATGAATGAACAATACCTATAATGATAAATTTGAAAGCTAGTAGGCGAAAAAAAAGGCTGAATGTAACTAATTCAGAGAGGTGAGTATATGGATAGGGTAGGTAAAGATGATTTTGTAAGCGGGTTTGTACCACATCATAATCATGGTTCGGTTGATTATACTTCGGTTGAGGTGGGGCATGTTCATCAGTGTTTAGATGTTACTTCTCCTCCTATACAGACTCAGGATCAAAGCCATATTCATTATACGGAGGGATATGTTGTCTTTGAAGATGGGCATACCCATCATTATAAGGCTTATTCTGGACCAGCGATTCCTGTGGGAAATGGCATGCATGTCCATTATTATGATTTTTATACTACTGAAGACAATGGACATCGCCACCGTGTAAGAGGTGTTGACCGGCCAGCGCCTGGTAATAAATAAAATCAACCAAGGATTTTTTTGAAATGTGGATATTTCACGATAACAAGGGGGTGCTACGGCAGCCCTTTTTTTAATAGGCTGTGTTAACTTGGCTGTTGATTTGCGCTCAAGAAGCGAGCATCCGCGGAGTCTCCTCGTCGCTTAAGCTCTCACCTGCACCGTACTCCCGCAGGACGTTGAATCAGCTTCTTCGAATCTACATCGCACGAAGGAAATGCGATAGCATTTTCGAGGATCTCGCGCCTTCCGCTCCAATCAACATAGTTTCAAAATCAACAATGCCCTTTTCACTACTATTTGTTTTTATCGGACAAATAAGTTGATACAGATGAATTTTTTTATATTTAGGAATATTTTTTGGTTGCAGGAAACTTTCAGAAAATGTAAAATATAATAAAAATAAAGTGAGTGAGTATGAATGTATACATCAAAACGAGTAAAGAAGAAAATCTTACTAAATTCATTGCTATGTAAATTGTTAGGGATTATTAGTGAGCAAGACTTTAAGGGTATTGTAGGTGAAATTCATACGGGAGGAAAATAACGAAAGAAAGGTTGGGAGGATTTTAGGTAGCAGCGTACAATGTGTTAAATCAGCAATAAGAATATTTTTTTTACCTTAAAGTTTCCTTTGTGCAAAAAAAATGTATAAGCACAAAGTTAAAAGAAACAAAAGAGGAGGAGAGATTGTTTGAGTGCAAAAGAAGCGGTAGCCCAATTGGAAAATGTAAAGGAGGCATGGAGAAAAGAAAATCATATTCCAAGCTTACAGGAAGTTCATAAGTCTATTCCGATTAAAAAATCAGGCAGTTTTTTTCGAAGATTATTAGGGTTTATGGGTCCAGGTTATTTGGTAGCAGTTGGTTATATGGATCCTGGAAACTGGGCAACCTCGATTGCAGGTGGATCCTCCTATGGGTATACCCTTCTCTCGGTTATTTTTATCTCCAATTTAATGGCGATTTTATTACAAGCTTTATCGGCTAAATTGGGCATTGTTTCTGGCAGAGATTTAGCGCAGGCTTGCAGGGACCATTATAGTAAATCAGTTTCTTTTTTGCTTTGGGTTTTATGTGAATTAGCTATCGCAGCATGTGATTTGGCTGAGGTCATTGGTTCGGCTATTGCCTTGAATTTATTATTTAACATCCCGCTTGTCTATGGAGTATGTATTACAGCATTGGATATTTTACTTGTTTTGCTTTTGCAGAATAAAGGTTTTCGCTATATTGAATCATTTGTAATTGCTTTAATTGTAACGATTGCCGTCTGTTTTGGAGTGGAAATCTTCTTGTCAAAACCTGAATTTGCGGGCATTGCAGCTGGCTTTATTCCAAGTAGTCAAATTATTACTAATCCTACTATGCTTTATATTGCCTTGGGAATTCTTGGAGCAACGGTCATGCCTCATAATCTCTATCTTCATTCTTCGATTGTTCAAACAAGGAATTATGAGGACACGAAAGAGGGGAAACGTTCTGCAATTAAGTATGCGACGATCGATTCAACTATTGCCTTAATGCTTGCATTGTTTGTGAATGCTTCCATTTTGATTCTATCAGCTGCTGCTTTTCATACTACCGGGCATCATGAGGTTGCAGAAATTCAAGATGCGTACCATTTGTTAGATCCGATCCTTGGTTCGGGGATTGCAGCGATTTTATTCGGTGTTGCCTTACTCGCTTCTGGTCAAAATTCTACCTTAACGGGGACGCTTGCCGGTCAAATCGTTATGGAAGGGTTCTTGAATATTCGCTTAAAACCTTGGTTACGTAGGCTAATCACAAGGATGATTGCGATTATTCCGGCAGTAGTTGTCACCCTGATTTATGGGGAAAAAGGAACGGGTGAATTACTCATTCTAAGTCAGGTGATTTTATCACTTCAATTATCGTTTGCTGTCATTCCACTCGTCATGTTTACAAATGATAAAAATAAAATGGGCGAATTTGTAAATTCGAAATGGGTGAAATGGTTAGCTTGGATTGTAACAGGGATTATTGTGGTGTTAAATGCGTACTTGCTTTGGGGGACTTTCTTCTAAGATAAAGATTAGGCTCATAAAATGGGCCTAATTATTTTTTACTAGTAAAAAATACCCTTTTTTCCAATTATAAGTTTACTTGGAAAGGTTTACATATTATTATTAGGTTAATCAATTTATACGAGTGCAAAAAAATATCTATCAATAAACTTTTTTGGTTTATTCAAACATATTTTATGTTAGTAACAATCAATTTTCAGGAGTATGGTTGTATGTTGAAAAAAGTAAAAGAATTAACGCTAGCTAGTCGGATTCAAAAAATGCTAAAAAGACATTGTATTGAAATCGTCCATTATATTCCAGGAAGAATACGGCTCCAGTCGATCTTTTGGAAAAATAATTATGATACAGTTGGTCAATTAATCTGTCATTTTGAGAATGAGGCTAGAATTTATTCGGTTCAATACACACCAGAAACAGGTAGTTTAGTATTTACCTATGATGGCAGTCTAGCTGATAATGTCAAGCTGTTAGAAGCCTGGGCAGAAAAAATTGAGAGGATCTTATTAAAAGGAAAGTATTAGAGGGAGAGAAAATATGATTTCTTCACTTATGGGTTTAGGAGCTTCACTTATTGCTCCTAAGCTATTTTCGTACATAAACGATCAAAAAATCGAAGTTGTTCACGCGATGCCTGGAAGAGTGAGGCTTAAATGTGATCAATGGAAAGATGGAACGGTATCAAGCCATCTTGAACAGACATTTCGACAGCTGCATATTGTCAAACATGTAGAGGCATCTCCTATTACTGGGAGTCTATTAATAGAGTTTGTCGTCCCCAATCTTACCTCGCAGCAATTTGAAGAACTTCTAGAGCTTGCCGTTAACACCTCAGTCAATGCTTTCCCACATGTTGAAGCACAACTTATGAAAACCATGAAAAATACTATTTCATCGGTAGATGGACTTATTAAAAAAAGAACAGCTGGTAAGGCAGATGTTGATTCATTACTCTCCTTATTCTTACTCATTTATGGCGTTATAGGTCTTCCTGCCAATCCAGCTTTTTCAAGTAGTTTACTATATTGGTCATATACCATTATTACGAAAGAGAAAGGAAATGGCCATGCTACATAAGCTTGCATTAATCCATTCCATTCCAGGGAGAACAAGATTTAACTTAGGATTAAAATACGGAAAAGGTGCGGAAATAGAAGCTATTTTTCGATCCATTCCTTTCGTCTATTCAGCCTCCTATACGGGTGAAACGGGATCGATCCTGATATACCATGATACTCGGGTTACATGGAAGGATCTTTATCGAACACTTTCAAATTCAAAAAAAGAGACTCAAGAGAAAGCGAGATTCCCAATAGCTGAGGTTCTCGTCTGTTTAAGTGCCTTTGTCTTTGAACTAACAAGAGTATCACCCATTTTAACTCAAGGAACCACAAATCTTCTAAGACCATCATCATTAGCTGTTCTTTATTCCTCACAAAAGATCATAAAGAATGGGATCGTAGCTGTTATGACAAAGGGGAAACCCAATGCTGATACACTAACCTCTGCCGCGTTACTTGCATCGATTTTAAAAGGAAGCCCAAAATCAGCTCTCATCATATACTTAATGTCTACCATTAGCGAGTGGTTGACAGAGTTTACTGCCTATAAAACAAGAAATTACGTAAGGGATATGTTGAGTGTCAAGGTTGATTCTGTATGGAGAGTAGATGAAACGGGGAAAGAAGAAAGGGTACCTGTTGAACAAGTAAAGGTTGGAGATCAAGTTGTTGTTTTTCAAGGTGAAAAGGTTGTTGTAGATGGGAAAATTGTTGCTGGAGTAGCCACCATTGACGAGTCGTCGATTACGGGAGAATTCATCCCAAAAGAACTGACAACGGGTAACAATGTATTTGCTGGAAGTGTTGTGGTCGAAGGAAGTGTGAGGATTCTTGTTGAAAAAGCTGGGGACGATACAGCGATTTCTCGTATGATTCACCTTATAGAAGAAGCACAAACCAAACAAGCCCCGATACAGTCCATTGCCAATCGTTTATCAGATAAGCTCGTCCCTATTTCTTTTATTCTAGCAGGCTTAATCTATGTCGTAACAAAAGACTGGAATAAAGTATTAAATATGCTAGTGATTGATTATGTATGTGGCATAAAGCTTTCAACAGCAACGGCGATTTCTTCTTCTATTGGATTGGCCGCTAAAAATGGGATTCTTTTAAAAGGCGGTCAAACAATCGAAAAGCTAGCCCAAATTGACACCGTTATTTTAGATAAGACTGGAACGGTCACAGAAGGAAGACCGGTCGTGACGAAAGTGATTCCATTTTCAGATTGGACAGAAGACAATGTTTTAGCCATTTCAGCTTCTGCAGAAGAGCATTCTTCGCATCCGATTGCTGAAGCCATCTGTAATGAAGCAAATGAACGAAACCTTCCTATCCCAGAGCATAAGGAAATTGAGATGATTGTCGGAAGAGGAATAAAGGCGATCATTAATGATAAGTTAGTTTTGGTTGGAAGTAAATTATTTTTAACGGATTGGGATATAACCCTAGACCCACTAAATAAGTTGAACAGTGAGATTAATCAAGATGAAAATATGGTGTTTGTATCATATGATACTCAGCTTATTGGAATCATCGTGTTAGAAGACAAAGTAAGAGAAGGAATGAAAAAGACGATCAATCAATTGCGGAGACATGGCGTCGATGAAGTCATTATGTTAACAGGCGATCGCTTTCATCCTGCAAAAAAAATTGCAGATAAACTGGGAATGGATGCATTTATTGCGGAGGCACTTCCTGAAGATAAAGCTAATTTTGTCATGAAGTATAAAAGTAAGACGGACCATTTAATGATGGTCGGTGATGGCGTAAATGATGCTCCTGCTCTTGCCTATGCCAATGTCGGTATTACCCTAGGAACGAAACGAACCGATATCGCTGTGGAAACAGCGGATGTCATTGTGACAGCTGATGACCCATTAGCTTTAGCAGAAGTGATAAAAATGTCGCAAAAAACAATGAAATTAATATATCAAAACCTTATCGTCACAGTATTAGTCAATAGTGGAGCGATCTTAATGGGCACTCTTGGGTACATAACGCCAGTCATAGGAGCAGCCATTCATAATGCAGCAACGATTGCTGTTGTCTTAAACAGCGGAAAGATTATTCTATTAGGGGGAAGAGGGAGTGGAAATAAAGTATCGAATCGCTCACAGTATTACTGGTAGGCTAAGGCTCATTATTCCAGCCCTATCCGATAAAAAAGATTATTTGAATATTGAACAAATGTTTTCAGCTTTAAAAGGAATCGAAAAAGTAAGAATTGAACCACTGATACAGTCCATGGTCATAGAGTATGAACCTAATGTAGTGAGAAGGAATGTGATTCTTCGTTACATCTCCCTGTTTTTTAGGCAGACACAATTTGACCCACTGGACCGCTTAATGGCGCAGGTAAGACCGGATATAAGAAAGGATTTATTCCGATCCATATGTACGGGGTTTCTGATTTTAGTTGCGTATGTACGGAAGGGCATTAGTCCGAGACCAGATATATTTGATTATGTGGCAGTTATTTCAACAGCCTATACTGTACTTTCACATGGGGAAAACAAGATCAGACATCCAGATGTGTTAACAGGAATGGTTAGCATGTTCTCTTTAGGTGCAAATAATATTCTACAAGTAGCAATTGTCACATGGGCAGTCAATGTTCTTGAAATATTTACTGATATGAGAAGAAGTCAAAGACTTTTTTAAATATAAAATCATTTTTAGGGGGAATTTTCATGGCTTTAAACAGAGACTTTTTAATGGGGTTTGTATCAGGTACAGTAGTGGGAGCAGTTGGTTACCGTTTGTACGAACAAAACAATGGACAACTAAAAAGTTTAGTACAAAATAATCTTCCGAGCTTAAGTATCCAAGCACCAAGAGCGGACCTTACTCTTGAAGATCTTGTTAGTCAAAAGGAAAGATTAGATGACTTAATTGCAGAGAAAAAAGCAACAGCCGTTCGATAAACCAATAGGTTTTACAAGGAGCAACCATTTTTTGGTTGCTCTTTGTTTAATTGGATTTCAGAAGCTCTTCAGACCCAGTGTCCATTGATTAGAGAGCTTGTTCTCGGAATTTTATTCTGAAATTAAAGACTTGTACATATATATCAATATAAATAACATTTATAGGTGAGATGTATGTTCTATTGAAGATACTAGTTGTTTTTGTTGGTAGTCTCTTACTGAGTATAGGAATAAACGGATTTTTAGTTCCTCACCATTTGTTAGATGGTGGAGTTGAAGGAATCGCACTAATCCTGCATTATTATTTTGATTATCCAACAGGTGTAGCTGTGTGCTTTTTAGGCATGCCGATCTGTTTATATGCTTGGTTTTATGACCGAACCCTTTTTTATAATAGTTTTCTAGGTTTATTTACTGCCTCTATCCTTATTGATTGGTTAGAACCATTAAAAACTCAATTTAATCTTTCCATTTTTCCAAGCGTGTTGTTAGGTGGCATTTTCATTGGGGTGGGTGTGGGTCTCATGCTTCGATATAAGATAAGCACGGGAGGAACAGACTTATTAGCGCAGATGATCTCAAAATCTTTTTCCATAAATATTGGGGTTATTATATTAGTAATTGACTGTCTCATTGTAACCTTCGCTTTCTATACAATGGACTTAAAAACCTTCCTGTTTTCCTGTTTAACTATTATCATTATTGGAGTCATTACAGCTATAATGGCTAAATCATCTAACTTTCATTAATAACTTAGAGAATTGTGTCCTAAAAGTCGCTTTTAGGGCACTTTTTTTGTGTTATTTTAGTCATTTTAACCGACAGTAAAAAGGTAGGTATCCGACAGTAAAGCCACGTCAACCGACAGTAAAAGGTCGCAGGCCCTTTTTTTGCAAAATGATTGACATTCAAACGCCCATTTGAATATTATATAATCAAACGAATATTTGAATGTAAGAGGGGGATGGCATGAAGGAACAAGATGTTTGTGAGATTACCTGTATAGATAACGAGAAAACTGCACATGTTCAGCAGCAGTTGGAAAAAATAAATATCGTTGACATCACCAAAATTTTTAAAGCATTATCCGATGAAACAAGAATGAAAATTGCGTATGCCCTTACGCTTGAGGATGAACTGTGTGTCTGTGATGTCGCCCACATTGTCGGGGCTACAACAGCGACTGCATCCCACCATCTGCGTCATTTAAAAAGTCTTGGGCTCGCCAAATACCGGAAAGAGGGCAAGCTTGTTTATTATTCCCTCGATGACGATCATGTAAAGCAACTTATTCATATTGCCTATGCTCATCAGGAAGAAGTGTCGGAACGAAGCTAGTCACTCAATATAGAAAGAGGTGTTCGACCATGGGTGAAACCATTGAAAAACAAGTTTACCGTGTCCAAGGCTTTTCCTGAACGA
Organism: Neobacillus massiliamazoniensis; assembly: GCF_001048695.1. Classification (GTDB taxonomy): domain Bacteria; phylum Bacillota; class Bacilli; order Bacillales; family Cytobacillaceae; genus Neobacillus; species Neobacillus massiliamazoniensis. Next base: position 1,399,460 of record NZ_CVRB01000001.1, read on the forward strand.
GCTGTGCCGCTAAGTTCGAAAAGAACTTAAAACACCTGGATGGTGTTGTCGATGCAAGTATAAATTTTGGCGCTTCCAAGATTACCATCTACGGGAATGCCACAATAGAAGATATAGAAAAAGCCGGTGCCTTTGATAAATTAGCCATTTTTCCGGAAAGTGAAAAGCAACCGACACCTGCTAAAGAATCTTTCCTAAAACGTTACGGTCTCTTAGGGACAGCTTTATTGTTCCTCATGACCGGCTATCTTTTTTCCGAAAACATATTTTTCGCAGCCGCAATCTTAATAGGGGGATTTCCCCTTTTTAAAACAGGGCTGAAAAATTTAATTCAACTTGAATTTGATATGAAAACACTGATGACCATAGCAATTATTGGAGCAGCAATCATCGGTGATTGGCGTGAAGGAGCGGTCGTCGTCATTCTTTTCGCCATCAGTGAGGTGCTCGAACGATATTCAATGGATAAAGCGCGGGCCTCGATTCGGTCGATGATGGAAATCGCTCCGGCTGAAGCATCCATCATCCGGAACGGGCAAGAGCTAACATTAAAAGCAGAAGAGATCGAAGTAGGCGACTTGATGCTCGTAAAGCCTGGGCAAAGGATCGCCATGGATGGCGTGATTGTTGAGGGAGCATCAACCGTCAATCAAGCAGCGATCACTGGCGAATCCCTTCCTGTCTCAAAAGCCATAGATGACGAAGTTTTCGCCGGAACATTAAACGAGGATGGCTATCTCGAAGTCAAGGTTACCAAACTCAGCGAGGAAACAACGATTGCAAAAATCATTCATTTAGTAGAAGAAGCCCAAGGGGAAAAAGCACCGTCCCAAAGATTTGTTGACATATTTGCGAAGTATTACACGCCGGTCATCATGATAATTGCGGCACTAGTAGCCCTCGTCCCGCCGCTTCTGTTCAACGGTGCCTGGCACCAATGGATTTACCAAGGTCTCGCTGTTTTAGTCGTCGGCTGTCCATGCGCCCTTGTTATTTCCACACCGATTTCGATTGTGACGGCCATTGGCAATGCCGCGCGAAACGGTGTGCTAATTAAAGGCGGAACATTCCTCGAGCAAGCCGGAGCATTAAAGGCAATTGCTTTTGACAAAACCGGAACATTGACAAAAGGAACGCCAGTCGTAACGGATTTCGTAGATTTTTATAAAAAGGAACCTAATGAACTCTTTGCGTTAATTGCAGCCCTTGAAAGCAGGTCGCAGCACCCGCTCGCGTCTGCTATTCTCAATAAAACGGGAAAGCATGATCGTCAAGTTGAAGATTTTTCATCGCTAACAGGAAAAGGGATTAAAGGCACAATCGCTGGAACGGAATATCTCATAGGGAATATCAAGCTGTTTACGGCTATCCCTGTAGAGGTCATGGAGCAAATCACTACGCTACAGGCCCAAGGGAAAACCGTCATGATTGTAGGCACCAACGAAGAGATTCTGGCTCTTATGGCAGTCGCCGATGAAGTGCGTGAAAGCAGCCGAACCGTGGTTGAGAGCCTTCATCGGATGGGAATTGAACAAACCATTTTGCTAACAGGTGATAATCAGAACACAGCCGAGGTCATCGGCCGCTCCGTTGGGGTGTCAGGCACCGAAGCGGAACTGCTTCCGCAGGATAAATGGACCTTTATTAAAAAACTAAAAGAGGAGTTTGGGAGTGTTGCCATGGTTGGCGACGGGGTCAATGATGCGCCGGCGCTTGCTTCAGCCACCATTGGGATTGCGATGGGCGGAGCGGGAACCGATACCGCCCTTGAAACGGCAGACATCGCATTAATGAATGATGATCTTAACAAACTACCTTTTACGATCAAATTAAGTCGAAAGACATTAAGAATCATCAAGCAAAACATCACCTTCTCACTTACTGTAAAACTGCTGGCGCTACTCCTGGTTGTTCCTGGTTGGTTAACCCTTTGGATCGCGATTTTTGCTGATATGGGGACAACGCTGCTCGTCACTTTAAATGGGCTTAGGCTGTTAAGGGTAAAAGACTCGTCATCACGTATCGACAAAGATTTTCAGAAGAAAATAGCTTAGTTGGTACATTTTTGTTTAGAGGGGATTTAGGGGGAGCTAACATGGGTCACCATCATCATCACCATCATGGTCATGCACATGGCCATTCACATACAAGCAATAAAAAAGCGTTACTTGGTTCCTTTTTGTTGATTTCTGCTTTTTTAGTAGTGGAAGTGATTGGCGGAATCATCACGAATAGCCTTACCCTGCTATCGGACGCAGGTCATATGCTCAGTGATGTCGCATCGCTCGGATTAAGCTATTTTGCAGTAAAGCTGGGGGAGAGAAAAGGCACTCAAGAAAAAACTTACGGCTACAAACGCTTTGAAATTATCGCTGCCGCGCTGAATGGTATAACTTTAATCGTTGTCTCGGTTTTAATCTTTTATGAAGCATTTCACCGCTTATTCGCTCCACAAGAGGTACAAAGTACTGGGATGCTGCTTGTCTCGATATTAGGATTCGTCGTAAACATCATCGCCTTTTGGATGTTGATGAAAGGCGACAAGGATGAAAATCTAAATGTACGAAGTGCTTTTTTGCACGTACTCGGTGATATGCTTGGTTCTGTAGGCGCCATTGTCGCTGCCCTCTTGATCATGTTTTTCGGTTGGGGCATTGCCGATCCTCTTGCCAGCGTGATTGTTTCTGCGTTGATTTTAATTAGTGCATTCAGGGTCACAAAGGAATCTTTTCATATATTAATGGAGGGGGCTCCAGAGCAAATTGATGGTGAGCAAGTCAAGAAAGTATTAGGGAGGATTCCAATGGTTAAAGAGGTCCATGACTTGCATATTTGGACGATTACCTCCGGCTATCCCATTTTAAGCTGTCATCTTACCATCGCGGATCACGGAGTTCATGACGAGGTTCTCTCCTGTGCCCAAAAAATTCTCCACGATGAGTTTGCTATTGAACATAGCACCATTCAAGTTGAAAGGGCCGCCAATGGCTGCCCGAGCCCGCATGGTACATGTAATTAGATAATGTAAGAGGATGTCTCGAAAGGATTTGGGGGACATCCTCTTTTCATTTCTAATTTTAAAAAATCAGAACGTGGATAGGCAAGTGCACATAGCCTATTAAGAAAAATGAGAGTCAATATTATAGGAAGGGAGCAGGTGCTTATGCCTTCAATTATTAGTAAAGTAGATATCTTGAACGTCACTGTGTTTGGAGTTCTCCACTTTGGAGACACTGCCTATACCACTCCAAAAACTTTGTCGAAAACTGGAGAAGGTTCTGGGGCAGGTAACACGGGGGGACTCATTCTTGCCAATAATGGTGGAAGTGGAGTGAATTATATTATCCCTCATGTTATTGAACAGCCTATAATCGGTAATCGTTAATTTTCTTTCCTCAAAATGGGTTGCAATTTCCTGAATAAATTTTTAGAATAAATAAACAGGAATGTAAGAATGAGGTGTACCCATTGGTTATTGAATATTTAGCAGCACTCATTATGCCAGGATTACTTGTTTTGCTTTTCACCCGGGTCACGTATAATCGGTTGATCGGCTTGGCCTTAACCGTTGCCCTCATTGCTGGTTCGGTATATAAAGGATATACAAATTCATTTGTCCTCATCGTCATCGATGCCTTTTCATTAACGGCCGGTTTTTGGCTTGCCACTAAAATGAAGCCACTGGCGGTGAAAAAAATCTAGTCCTTGTTAAGTCTGCGATTATTCTGGCAGGCTTTTTTGTTGGTTAGATTCTCCGTTTTACACTCTCTAACACATGATAATTTTAAAAAAATCGAATATTAGTTCGCATATTGTTGGTTAGTTTTTAGTGCTTTGTGTTAAAATGGTTATATGGAAATTTACCGGAGAACCTTTTCAGCAGAGCACCCGGTCCGATCGCAGTTTTTCGAAGCTGAAAAGTAAATAGGAGGAAAAAAAGTGAAGGACCAATTTGAATTAGTTTCGAAGTATTCGCCGCAAGGGGATCAGCCGGAAGCAATACGCCAACTAGTCGAAGGCATTCGCAGCAACAAACGCCACCAAACACTTTTAGGTGCAACTGGTACCGGTAAGACGTTTACGGTTTCAAACGTGATAAAAGAAATAAATAAACCGACACTCGTGATTGCCCATAACAAAACGCTCGCTGGCCAGCTTTATAGTGAATTCAAAGATTTTTTTCCTAACAATGCAGTTGAGTACTTTGTCAGCTACTACGATTACTATCAACCAGAAGCCTACGTTCCACAGACCGATACCTTTATTGAAAAAGATGCCAGCATCAACGATGAGATTGATAAACTTCGCCACTCGGCGACCTCTTCCTTGTTTGAGCGGAAGGATGTCATCATCATCGCCAGTGTCTCGTGCATTTACGGTCTCGGTTCTCCGGAAGAATATAGTGAGATGGTGTTGTCGCTACGCACCGGAATGGAAATTGAAAGGAATCAGCTCCTTCGTAAGCTAGTCGATATCCAATATGAACGAAACGATATTGATTTTAAACGGGGAACGTTCCGCGTTCGCGGCGACGTAGTGGAAATTTTCCCAGTTTCCCGGGATGAGCATTGTATCCGCGTCGAGTTTTTTGGCGATGAAATTGATCGAGTTCGTGAAGTTGATGCCCTCACAGGGGAAATCATCGGCGAGCGCGACCATGTCGCGATTTTTCCGGCATCCCACTTCGTAACACGAGAAGAAAAGATGCGAATTGCCATTGAAAATATTGAAAAAGAACTAGAAGAACGGCTTGCTGTTCTTCGTGAGCAAAATAAATTACTTGAGGCACAACGGATTGAGCAGCGGACACGCTATGACCTCGAAATGATGCGGGAAATGGGCTTCTGCTCGGGAATCGAGAATTACTCGCGTCATCTCACATTGCGTCCTGCAGGTTCAACACCGTACACGCTGCTTGATTATTTTCCCGAGGATTTCTTAATAGTGATCGACGAGTCGCACGTGACCCTGCCGCAAATCAGGGGAATGTTCAATGGTGACAAGGCCCGGAAGGGAGTGCTGGTCGAACACGGCTTCCGTCTGCCGTCAGCGCTCGACAACCGTCCGCTTATGTTTGATGAATTTGAAAAACATATTCACAACATCATTTATGTTTCAGCGACGCCTGGCCCCTTTGAAATTGAACATACGCCTACAATGATCCAGCAAATCATCCGCCCGACCGGCCTTTTGGATCCAACGATAGAAGTCCGGCCGATTCAAGGTCAAATTGACGACTTGATTGGCGAAATTCACGAACGGGTGAAGCGGAACGAACGGGTCCTTGTAACCACTTTAACGAAAAAAATGTCCGAGGATTTAACCGATTATCTCAAAGAAATTGGCATTAAGGTGCAGTATTTGCATTCCGAAGTGAAAACGCTCGAGCGGATTGAAATCATCCGTGAGCTCCGTCTTGGTAAATACGATGTCCTTGTCGGAATCAACCTTCTTCGGGAAGGGCTAGATATTCCGGAGGTTTCGCTTGTGACGATTCTTGATGCTGATAAGGAAGGCTTCCTTCGTTCGGAACGCTCCCTCATCCAGACAATTGGGCGGGCAGCCCGGAATGCCAACGGGAAAGTCATTATGTACGCTGATAAAATGACGAATTCAATGGAAATAGCGATCAGCGAAACGAAACGCCGTCGCTCTATCCAGGAGGAATACAACCGGAAGCACGGCATTACACCGCAGACAATTCAAAAGGGTATTCGCGATGTGATTCGCGCCACTCATGCGGCAGAAGAACAGGAAGATTACAAACCATCTGCAGCGTTTGGGAAGATGTCGAAAAAGGAAAGAGATCGTTTAATTGGAGATATGGAAAAAGAAATGAAGGAAGCCGCCAAAGCGCTTGATTTTGAGCGTGCGGCAGAGCTACGTGATTTACTATTTGAATTGAAAGCGGAAGGACTATAATAACGATGGCAATGGATAAATTGATTGTAAAGGGAGCACGAGCTCATAACTTAAAAAATATTGATGTCACCATTCCAAGAGATCAGCTTGTAGTGTTAACGGGGCTTTCCGGATCCGGAAAGTCGTCGTTGGCCTTTGATACGATTTATGCTGAAGGGCAGCGGCGCTATGTTGAATCCCTTTCTGCCTATGCCCGTCAATTCCTTGGGCAAATGGATAAGCCGGATGTGGATGCCATCGAAGGTCTGTCCCCAGCGATTTCCATCGATCAAAAAACAACAAGCCGGAACCCACGATCCACGGTAGGAACAGTGACAGAAATCTATGATTATTTACGGTTATTGTTTGCGCGTGTCGGACATCCGACTTGTCCGAATCATGGGATTGAAATTTCCTCGCAAACCATTGAGCAAATGGTTGACCGAATTTTAGAATTTCCAGAACGAACGAAAATGCAGATCTTAGCCCCGGTCGTTTCCGGAAGAAAAGGAACTCATGTAAAGGTCCTCGAAGATATTAAAAAGCAAGGCTTTGTCCGCGTTCGCGTCGATGGCGAAATGCTCGACATCGGAGATGATATCGAGCTTGAAAAAAATAAAAAGCACTCGATCGAAGTGGTAGTTGACCGGATCGTTGTCAAAGAAGGCATTTCTGCAAGGGTAGCAGATTCTCTTGAAACTGCACTCGGTCTTGGCGAAGGCAAGGTCATTGTTGACGTCATGGGTGAAGAAGAATTGTTATTCAGCGAAAATCATTCCTGTCCTCATTGTGGTTTTTCCATCGGGGAACTCGAACCACGGATGTTTTCTTTCAACAGTCCGTTCGGTGCTTGTCCGGAGTGCGACGGTCTTGGATCCAAACTAGAAGTGGATGTTGACCTCGTCGTTCCAAACCGTGATTTGTCATTAAAAGAGCACGCGATCGCTCCTTGGGAGCCAACAAGTTCACAGTATTACCCGCAGCTGCTTGAAGCGGTTTGCAACCATTATGGAATCAATATGGACATTCCGGTTAAAGATCTACCTGGACACCTTTTTGAAAAGATTTTATACGGTTCCAACGGTGACAAAATTCATTTCCGTTACGAGAATGATTTTGGGCAAGTCCGCGACGGCTATATTGAATTTGAAGGTGTTATCCGAAATGTGGAGCGCCGTTATAAAGAAACGAGCTCGGATTACATTCGAGAACAAATGGAAAAATACATGGCCCAGCAGTCATGCCCAACCTGTAAAGGCTACCGCTTGAAAAAGGAAAGTTTAGCGGTGCTGATTAACGGTCGCCATGTTGCTGAAGTAACAGATTATTCCATCGAAGAAGCGATGCAATTTTTCACAGGATTAAAGCTTTCGGAAAAAGAAGTCCAAATTGCTAGATTGATTTTACGTGAAATTAATGAGCGTCTCGGTTTTTTAGTCAATGTCGGACTCGATTATTTAACCTTGAGCCGAACGGCCGGCACACTTTCCGGCGGTGAAGCACAGCGGATTCGTCTTGCCACACAAATTGGTTCACGCTTAACAGGGGTTTTATATATTTTAGACGAACCGTCCATTGGTCTGCATCAACGCGATAATGACCGTTTAATCGGGACATTGCAAAGCATGCGCGACATCGGAAATACCTTGATTGTTGTTGAGCATGATGAAGATACGATGCTTGCCGCCGACTATTTAATTGATATCGGTCCCGGTGCCGGGGTGCACGGTGGGGAAGTGATTTCTGCCGGCACACCTGCGGAAGTCATGGCCGATCCAAACTCGCTGACCGGACAGTACTTATCTGGGAAAAAGTTCATTCCGCTGCCGATTGAGCGCCGCAAGCCAGATGGCAGATATATCGAAATCAAAGGGGCATCCGAAAACAATTTAAAAAATGTAAACGTGAAGATCCCGCTTGGCATGTTCATCGCGGTTACCGGTGTTTCTGGCTCTGGGAAAAGTACTTTGATAAATGAAATTTTACACAAATCGCTAGCCCAAAAGCTTAATAAAGCTAAATCCAAGCCGGGAGCACACAAAAGTATTAAAGGGATCGATTATCTAGAAAAGGTGATTGATATTGACCAGTCTCCAATTGGTCGGACGCCGCGTTCCAACCCGGCAACCTACACCGGCGTTTTCGATGACATTCGTGACGTGTTTGCTTCAACCAATGAAGCGAAAGTACGCGGTTATAAAAAAGGTCGTTTCAGCTTTAATGTGAAGGGCGGCCGTTGTGAAGCGTGCCGAGGCGATGGCATTATAAAAATTGAAATGCACTTTTTGCCTGATGTTTATGTTCCTTGCGAAGTGTGTCACGGGAAACGCTATAACCGTGAAACGCTCGAAGTGAAGTACAAGGGCAAAAATATTTCCGATATTCTCGATATGACAGTTGAAGATGCATTGTCATATTTCGAAAACATTCCAAAAATCAGCCGTAAGCTGCAAACCATTTATGATGTCGGTCTCGGCTACATCACTTTAGGTCAGCCCGCCACCACTTTATCCGGTGGAGAGGCGCAGCGCGTTAAGCTTGCCTCCGAGCTGCACCGTCGCTCAACAGGTCGCTCCTTTTACATTTTGGACGAACCGACAACAGGTCTGCATGTCGATGACATTTCTCGGTTATTGGTTGTCCTGCAGCGACTCGTCGAAAATGGCGACACCGTCTTGGTCATCGAACACAATCTCGATGTCATCAAAGCAGCCGACTACCTTATCGACCTCGGACCAGAGGGCGGCGACAAAGGTGGTACCATCATCGCCACTGGAACACCAGAAAAGGTTGCGGAAGTACCGGAATCATACACTGGCCGCTATTTAAAGCCGATCCTCGAACGTGACCGGCTCCGAATGAAAAAACAAATGGACGAAAAAGAAAGTGTGAAGAGCTAAGCCCTATGGGTTTTGGCTCTTTTTTTTGTTGAAAAGTTCCGAACTGTCCCCAATGATCTAGAACGAAATATCTGCCTTCGCGGAATCGCAGCAATCCGATCCAAAGAGAACATATTTGGGAGGTAGAAAACGGTCGTTCGCGGAATAAACGCGAAACTTCGCGGAAAAAAACTAAAATCCCGCGGAATAAACTGAAAAACCCGCGGAAAAAACTACAAATCACGCGGAATAAGTTCGGAAATCTGCGGAATCCCAACAATCCGATCCAAAGAGAACATATTTGGGAGGTAGAAAACGGTCGTTCGCGGAAAAAAACTAAATCTCCGCGGAAAAAACTGCAAATCACGCGGAATAAGTTCGGAAATCCGCGGAATCCCAACAATCCAATTTCAAAGAAGACATATTTGGGAGATAGAAAACGGTCGTTCGCGGAATAAACGCGAAAATTCGCGGAAAAAAACTAAAATCCCGCGGAATAAACTGAAAAACCCGCGGAAAAAACTGCAAATCACGCGGAATAAGTTCGGAAATCCGCGGAATCCCAACAATCCGATTTCAAAGAAGACATATTTGGGAGGTAGAAAACGGTCGTTCGCGGAATAAAAGCGAAACTTCGCGGAAAAAAACTAAAATCCCGCGGAATATACTGAAAAACCCGCGGAAAAAACTGCAAATCTCGTGGAATAAATTCGGAAATCCACTAAATCCCAGAAAAAGTAAAATAAGTATAAATTGAAAATTTTTTGAAATATAAGTAAAATATAAGTAGTAATGCTAAAATTTGGATGTGACCATGGTTTAAAATCATTGTGAATCCTGATTTTCTTAACCTTGCTTTTTTTTCCACGGACTTATTTAGATCAACCGGGCAGGAAGCTATTCGTCAGTAATATGTTTGCCGATGGACTGCAGAAATTTTTTGAAAAAAAACCGAACATACTAGATCGATTTATAATTTTTCTCGAAACTTTCAGATTCCCTATTCGTAAATATGGGATAAAGGAGTTGAAGTGAAGTGGATTCGAGAAGGGTACTTTCTAGTTTGTGCTATTTTAGTATTTTTTTTGCGGGATTTATTTTTCCGCTTGTCGTCTATTTAGCTTCAGGGGATGAAGTGACAAAAATGCATGCGAAAAAGTCACTGTTATCCCATTTAATTCCCCTTATTCTATTGCCGTTTCTAGTTGTGGCGATTATTTATGACGCTCAAGGCAATCAAGTACCATTATTTACGATTGGATGCATTGTCATACTCGCTTTGACGATTTTGATTGTTGTCATCTGGAACATTATTAAAGGAGTAAAGGTCCTTAGCGCAGAATAAGCTTTATTAATAATATATGAGGAGTGGATGATGATGAATGAAGAAAGAAAGCGGATTTTGAAAATGGTAGAGGAAGGGAAATTAAACGTTGAGGAGGCACTAACACTCCTTGAGGAGCTCGAAAAAGCAAAGCAGTCGATGGAAAAGAAAGAGGAGCAGATTTTGCAAGAGCTGTCGCAGGCAGTTAAGTTTGAAGAGGCGAAGAAAGAGGAGACATTTCAAGAGAAAATGAAGTCGACAAAGGAGAAAATATTTGAATTTGTTGATTCCGCATTAAAAAAAGTGAAAGACCTGGATCTAGATTTTAATTTCGGTCAATCAGTTGAGATTTCGCATATTTTTCATCACAGTGATGTTTACATAAAGGATATGGATATTGACGTAGCAAACGGGAAAGTGACAATTGCTGCTTGGGACCAAAATGATGTAAGGATTGAGTGTCAGTCCAAGGTATATCGGGTTGAAACCCAGGATGAGGCTCGGCAAAGCTTTTTAAAGGATGTTATTTTTGCGATTGAAGGAGAGAAATTACGTTTTACTACCCAACAGAAATGGATGAAAGTAGAAGCTGTGATTTATGTTCCGAAATCGCAATATGAGCGGGTGCGGATTCGCATGTTTAATGGATCCATTTCAGGTGAAAACTTACAAGTACGTGATTTGCGTGTGAAGACGGCTAACGGTAAAATTAACCTTGACCATATCATCAGCCAAAAGGGAGAGGTTGAAACAGCCAACGGCCCGATTCAAATACTTGGAAGCGCCATTGGAGATTTGGAAGTCGAAACGATTAACGGTACAATTAAGCTTGAAGGGGATTATCAAAAGCTTGAAACGCAAACGTTTAATGGGAATACTACATTTAATCTTCAAGGGGAACGCTGTGAATTTGTTTCAGCGAAGGCCACAACAGGCAGCATTGATTTGTATGTTCCTGAAGGGATTCCGGTAAATGGCGAGCTGAAGACGAATCTAGGCGGCTTTAATGTTAAACTGGATGGCATTCAAATTTTAGAAGAGAAAAGTGAAATGGTGCAAAAGCTACTTCGTTTTCAATCAGTTAATCACCCAGACAAGATGCTAAAGATTTTTACGGATACGAAAACAGGCTCGATTACAGTTCATAAATCGGAAGCAATGAAATAGGAGTGGTATCATGGCCAAATTAGTACGGTCGCGGACGAATCGTAAGCTCGCTGGGATTTTAGGAGGATTGTCAGAAGTCGTTGGAATCGATGCAAAGATGCTTCGCATTCTCTTCTTGGTGCTTATGTTCCTAACTGCCTTCATGCCATTTATGTTACTATATGTTTTGATGATATTTATCTTACCAAATGAACAGGATGTTTAATTATGAAATGGCTTCTTAGTTGCTTGATCAATGCTGTTTTGTTTATGGCCCTAGCGGGATATTTTCGTGATAGCATTCATTTAACAGGATTTTTTGCCGCATTGCAGGCAAGTATTTTATTATCTATTTTAAATATTTTGGTACGGCCGATCTTGATTTTGTTTACCCTACCGGCAACGATCTTAACGTTAGGTTTGTTTTTGTTTGTCATCAACGCGATTACCCTTGAGATGACCGATGCCCTCATGGGAAGCGCCTTTGACATTTCCAGTTTTGGCATGGCTATGTTAATCTCCATCATCATGTCCGGCGTCAACCTCGTCATCCAAAAAACCATTCTCAACCCAAAAAAAGATTAACCTAAGCAAAAAAAAGTGCCTGACACCCTTCTCTGGTGTCAGGCACTTTTTTTGGTGTCAGGCACCATAAAAGACTGTCCACTGTGGACGTACAAATGTACACGAAGGGTGTCAGGCACCCAACAAGACTCACCCATTAATCAAGGTGGATGTATGCGTTAAATCCGTTGGCTTTTAGGCGTGCGGCCAGGTCCTTGGCGTTTTTTCGTTCGGCGAAGGCGCCGGCTTGGACTTTAAATTGGCTGTTTTCACTGTAGATAAACGAGTTAAAACCTTTAGACTTTAAGCTGGCGACTAGATCGTCAGCATTTTTTCTTTCCGAAAAGGCACCGACTTGGACTTTAAAGAAGGCTTGTCCTCCTGGGGTAGGGACTGATTTTTTCACTAAATGGTACTGATCGGCGATTCCTTGGACGATTGCTTGTGCACATGTTCGTTGAAAAGCTTCTGTCTTCATTCGTGCAGCTTCATCCTTGTTCGTGTAAAATCCGCATTCAGAAAGAGCTGCTGTCATGTGGGTTTCTCTCAGGACGTGGAAGTCAGCGGTTTTTACACCTCGGTCTCTTAATCCAGTCATCACTACTAAATGTTGTTGAATTTTTAACGCAAGTTCATAGGCCTCTTTTGGTTTTGTCAAATATACGTAAGTTTCGATTCCATTTGCATCATTCCAGGTTGTACCATAAGCGTTGCCGTGAATCGATACATAGGCATCGACCATGAGCCGGTTCGCATCATCTGTCCTTTCCTGTAAAGGGACATCACGTGCATCGGAGTGGGCCAAATAAACAGTTACATTTTGGTAGGTTTCTAGAATGTCCTTCGCATATGCTGCCACCATCCGAGTGAACTCGTATTCCCTTATTCCGTCGGGACTGCGCTTTCCGGCAGTACTGTAACCATGGCCGGCATCAAGCATGATTTTCATTTCATCATCTCCTTAATCTTTGTATTTTTGAAATAATATTCCCGCTATTATAATAGGGTTTGAGGTTGTCAAAAGGACATGGTCAAGTGCTAGTTATTGCGAATTTTTTTAATGAAGCCAGCGATCCACAACTTTATCCGCCTTATCCGCAACTTTAGCTGATCGAGGCGCTTCCGCTATTCATAAAAAAAGCAATCGACTTAATCGTCGATTGCTTCTTATCCCGCATTAACGGGCAGTAAGACCCCCACCTAAAGATTTAGAGAGAAAAGAAAATAGGTGGGGGATAACTGCCCGTAAAAGCCCGATTGGTTCAACTAACCATCAGTGGGGGATGAAGAAAACCCCCACTGATGGAAGTTTCACTTTATCGCTTCATTGTATGAACAAATCGGTAACGGTCCGCTCGGAAGGATGATTTTACGAGCTCAAACGGTGTACCATCCCCTAGATAGGAGGTCCTGACAATAAATAGGATAGGTGCACCTTCTTCAATTGCTAAATCTTCGGCCTCCTTCACTCCTGCGATCGAGGCTTCAATTTCCTGTCTTGCTTCACTGATGGAAAGTGATAGATTCTCTTCAATATAGCGGTATAAGGACTGGTTACTATTCTCTTCGGTCAGCCCAGGGACAATCCTTACAGGGATATATGCCGTTTCGAGCGCCATCGGGGCACCGTCTGCTAAGCGGATTCGTTTTATTTTATAAACTGAATCATTTTCCGCGATGAAAAGCTCCTCTGCGATCTTGGAATCGGCAGGGATTCTATCAAAGGAGAGGAGCTTGCTGCTCGGAGTCATGCCTCTTGATACCATATCTTCCGTGAAACTTGTCATTCCTTGCAGCTCTTGCTCCACCTTCTTTTTATTGACAAATGTTCCGCGCCCTTTTTGACGATAAAGATAACCTTCTAGTACTAAATTATTTATGGCCTGGCGGACCGTCATGCGGCTGATTTGGAATTTTTCAGCAAATTCCCGCTCAGAAGGGATGGCGTCATCTTCCTTTAAATCACCACTTTCAATTTGCTGCTTAATATATGCTTCAAGCTGATAGTAAATTGGAATAGGCGAATTTTTATTAATCATTTTAATTCTCCTTATCGAAAACAGTTAATGCATCCTCATCGGCAATAATGGTGACATTCTTATGGTGCATTAATGCGGATGCAGGAAAATCCTCACTCCATTTCCCAGTCATTAAGCAGGCAATGGCTTGCGCTTTTTTCACACCTGATGCCAGTAGAAAAATTTCTCGACTGTCAAGTATGCTAGCAATTCCCATCGTGATGGCATGGGTGGGAACATCTGCAATCGATTGGAAAAAGCGAGAATTGGCCACTCGCGTGTTTTCAGCAAGATTGACGATGTGTGTGCGGCTGTCAAAAGCTGTTCCCGGCTCATTAAAACCAATATGACCATTTTCACCGATGCCTAAAATCTGAAGATCAATGCCGCCAATCTCCTGGATGAGAGTTTCATAACGAGCACATTCTATGTCCAAATCCTTAGCATTCCCGTTTGGAATATAGGTGTTTTCATGCTGGATGTCCAAATGGTTAAATAGATTGTTTTTCATAAAATCATGATAGCTGTTTGAATCTCCAAAAGGTAGTCCAATGTATTCGTCCAAATTAATGGTTTTAATATTTTTATAAGAGGTACTATTGTCTTTATGATCTTTAATTAAATATTGATAAACTCCTATTGGTGTACTACCGGTTGCAAGCCCAAGGACCATACTAGGATTCGAGCGGATCTTTTCAACCATCAGCTTTCCTGCTTGCTTGCTCATGTCTTCATAGTTAGAGACACGGATTATTTTCATATCTCTTCCCCCCGTTTATAGGCCATTTTTCCGCGGCAAATTGTTACGTCGACCTCAAAATCATTGCTTAAAATGGTTAGGTCGGCATCCTTTCCAACCGTGATACTTCCTTTTCGGTCATAAATATTTAATTGCTTTGCGGAATTGACGCTCGTCATTTTAACGGCTTCAAGCAAAGAAATTTGTGCAAATTCTATCGTATTTTTAAAAGAATCCTTCATTTTTAAAATACTTCCTGCCAAAGTACCGTCCGCAAGGGTCGCCTTGCCGTCCGCAACCATTACATCCTGTCCGCCAAGATCGTAAACGCCGTTTTTCAAACATTTTGCTCTCATCGAGTCTGTTATTAAAATCATCCCATCAGCCCCTTTTGAGCCAATCACGAGCTTGATGACTTCTGGTCTGACGTGTATGCCGTCCGCAATCAGTTCCACCATTAATTCTTTAAAAAGTAATGCCGAACCCGCTGTTCCTGGCTCACGATGATGAATACCGCGCATGCCGTTAAAAAGGTGTGTGACTTGCTTTGCTCCAGCTTCGACCGCTGTTTTAACTTGATCGTAAGTTGCGTCTGTGTGGCCGATTGAAGCAATCACACCATTTTCATTACAATAACGAACAAATTCCGTACCATTCTCCAATTCAGGAGCAACAGTGACTAACTTAATTCCGCGATCGGCAATTTCTTGCCAGCGGGCAAATAATTCGATATCCGGGTTAAGAATGTATTCTTCCGGCTGTGCACCTTTACGATTTTTATTAATAAATGGTCCTTCTAAATGAACACCGATTACCTCTGCTTGGCCAACATCATTATGTTGAGCTTTATAATCTGCCGCGTTTCGCAGTGCTTTTTCAATGTTTTCATGCTTTTGCGTAATCGTGGTCGCTAAAAAGCTGGTTGTCCCTTCGGCTGGCAGTGCTTTTGCCATTGTAGTTAGGGCTGCCGTTGTTGCATCCATCGTATCGGCACCGGCAGCACCATGAATATGAACATCTATAAAACCTGGAACAATGGTTTGATCTGCAGCAATCTCAATGGTTTCCGTTGTTCGCAAATGGGAAGGAACCTCTTGGATAGGTCCGATTGTTTGAATTTTTCCGTTTTCGATAAAAATGTAAATAGACTCAAGGATCTCGTTTTCAACGACCGCTTTGCCATGGACCAAAAGAAGTAGGTTCATGTGTTTCATCTCCATTCGTACTCGGTTTAGTTGTCTATACCACTAGTATATTATGAGTTGGAATAGTTGTCTATACCACATTGCCTAAAAGGTAAATTTATTTGGTTCTGTTTCAAAAAATGCTAAAATAAATAGAAGTGAAAAGCATAGTAAGCACAATACATTCCACTAGGAGTTTGAACTTTTTTTGAGGAGGAACATTCTTGCCAAAAGTACTTACGAAGGATCTTTTTGAAAAATTTCAGCTAGAATTGATTAGCGGTGAAGAGGGGATCAACCGCCCGATTACAACGAGTGATATTTCCCGACCTGGTATTGAAATGGCGGGTTACTTTGAATTTTACCCGGCCGAGAGAATCCAGCTTTTAGGAAGAACCGAACTTTCCTTTTTTGAAGAGCTTCCAGAAAGTGAGCGGGCCCTGCGAATGGATCGGTTATGTACCGACATTACTCCTGCCATTATCATTACAAGAGGGTTTGAAGTACCGAATGAACTCATTGAGGCGTCCGAACGCGAGTCTGTTCCCGTTCTGCGCTCTGGAATAAAAACCACTCGTCTCTCAAGCCGTCTAACCAATTTTTTAGAAAGTAAGCTTGCTCCGACAACGGCTGTACATGGTGTATTGGTGGATATTTACGGTGTCGGTGTTTTAATTACCGGAAAAAGCGGCGTCGGTAAAAGTGAAACCGCTCTTGAACTGGTCAAGCGCGGCCATCGCCTTGTAGCCGATGATTGTGTCGAAATCCGCCAAGAGGATCAAGACACGTTAGTTGGGACTTCTCCTGAACTCATCGAGCATTTATTGGAAATCCGCGGACTGGGAATCATTAACGTGATGACATTGTTCGGTGCAGGTGCTGTTCGCAGTAACAAGAAAATTTCCCTTGTCATAAGTCTTGAAAATTGGGATTCGAAAAAGCAATATGACCGCCTTGGCTTGGATGAGGAAAAAATGAAAATCATTGATACAGAGATTACGAAGCTAACCATCCCTGTTCGCCCTGGACGAAACATTGCTGTTATTATTGAGGTAGCCGCAATGAATTTCCGTCTTAAACGAATGGGAGTCAATGCAGCTCGACAATTTACAGAGCGCTTGTCTGAAGTAATTGAAGAAGGCGACCTTGAAGAATTGTAATCCACAAGTAAAATAACTAGAAAATTGATAGAGGAGACGAAAGATGAACCAAACGATACATCCGTTGAATCCCATTGCCTTTTCATTTGGACCGATAGAGGTACACTGGTATGGAGTAATTATTGGCTTCGGTCTTGCCCTTGGCCTATTTTTAGCGATACGAGAAGGAGATCGTCGCTCCCTGCCGAAGGATACGTTTGCTGATTTAATGCTATGGGCAATCCCTATTTCGATCATTTCCGCTCGAATTTATTATGTGCTTTTTGAATGGCCATATTACTCACAGCATCCTAGCCAAATCATAGCTATTTGGGAAGGCGGAATTGCCATCCACGGAGCACTGATTGGAGCGGTGATTACCACCTATGTTTTTGCAAAGAAACGGAAACTTTCTTTTTGGAAGATAGCCGATATCGCAGCTCCAAGCATTATTCTTGGACAGGCTATTGGCCGCTGGGGAAACTTTATGAACCAGGAAGCACATGGCGGTCCGGTATCACGGGCTTTTCTTGAACACTTACATTTACCTAAATTTATTATTAATCAAATGTATATAAATGGAATTTACTACCATCCTACATTTTTATATGAATCGATTTGGGACTTTCTTGGCTTTATCCTGTTAATGCTACTTCGCCGGGTAAATATAAGGCGCGGCGAGATGTTTCTTTCTTATGTCATTTGGTATTCTGTCGGTCGTTTCTACATCGAAGGACTGCGTACTGACAGCTTAATGCTCGGAAGCCTGCGCATGGCGCAAGTAATCTCCCTTGTACTCGTGATTGGCTGCCTTGCAGTATTGATTTTTCGCAGGAAATATCATCTTTCAGATGAGCGTTATTTAGATATTTAAGGGGTTGCACGTTTGCAGAAAAAGAAAGGATGCAATAGATGATTACGACCATACTCTTTGATTTAGACGGAACTTTAATCGATACCAATGAACTCATTATCAAAAGCTATTTGCATACGCTTGAAAAATATTATCCCGGTAAGTATAAGCGCGAGGATGTTCTGCCATTTATGGGTCCTACGCTTACCGAGGTTTTTGGAAAAATGGATCCGGACCAAGTCGAGGAAATGATCTTGGAATACCGCCGCTTTAACCTTGCTAATCATGACCTGCTTGTAAAGGAATTCATTGGCGTCGCTGAGACAGTGGATACTTTAAAGAAAAAGGGCTATAAAATGGGAATTGTTACAACGAAGCGTCATGATACCGTTTTAAAAGGACTTCGATTGATGAAGCTTGATCCTTATTTCAATGTTATTATTGCGATTGATCACGTGAAAAAAGAAAAGCCTGACCCAGAACCGGTTCTAAAAGCTTTAGAGCAGCTGGGTTCGAAGCCTGACGAGTCTATAATGATTGGCGATAATTTCCACGATATTTTAGCAGGAAAAAATGCTGGAACAAAAACGGCGGGTGTCGCGTGGTCATTGAAAGGCCGAGACTATTTAGCCCAATTTGAACCGGATTACATCTTTGAGAACATGGCCGACCTATTAACCATTCTCGGAGAGGGAGCGGAATGAGAAAAACGACCCGCTACCCGGTCGAAGGCGCCAATTCCTTATGGCACGTCTATAAGACCGTGCCCTTTTGGAAAGTAGTTAGAAATTTCATTGTCATCCAGTTAGCACGGTACACCCCGTTTTTAGGGATGAAAAACTGGCTTTATCGAACTTTCCTAGGAGTGAAGGTTGGCGAGCAAACCTCCTTTTCTTTAATGGTCATGCTCGATGTCATGTTCCCTGAAAAAATAAGCGTTGGCCGTAACACTGTGATCGGCTACAACACTACCATCCTCGCTCATGAATATTTAATTAAAGAATACCGGCTGGGCCCTGTTGAGATTGGCAGCGAAGTCATGATCGGCGCCAATTCGACAATTCTCCCAGGCGTTGTAATTGGCGACGGGGCGATCGTCTCAGCCGGTACCCTTGTCCACAAGGACGTTCCTGCTGGGAACTTTGTGGGCGGAAACCCAATGCGGGTCATTTACACGAAGGAAGAACTCGAACAACGCTGGTCGGAAGACCCGATATATGGAAAATAAAGTGGTTGAACCCAGTCTTTATAAGACTGGGTTTTTTGGTGTTGGGCTTTTCATGGAAATAATGGAGAAATTCGCGGAATTAATCCTGAGCTCCGCGGAATTAATACGGAATCTCGCGGAATTAATTCAAAATCACGCGGAAAAAACACCAAACTCCGCGGAATAAATGGAAATTCTCGCGGAATCGTACAGAGAAAAAGTTGAGTCCCCCCGCGAGAAAGCTCATTCGCGGAATTAATCCAGAGCTCCGCGGAAATAAAACGGAATCTCGCGGAATTAATTCGAAATCACGCGGAAAAAACACCAAATTCCGCGGAATAAATGGAAATTCTCGCGGAATCGTCCAGAGAAAAAGTTGAGTCCCCCCGCGAGAAAGCTCATTCGCGGAATTAATCTGGAACACCGCGGAAATAAAACGGATTCTCGCGGAATTAATTCGAAATCACGCGGAAAAAACACCAAATTCCGCGGAATAAATGGAAATTCTCGCGGAATCGTACAGAGAAAAAGTCGAGTCCCCCCTCGAGAAAGCTCATTCGCGGAATTAATCTGGAACTCCGCGGAATAAATGGAAATTCCCGCGGAATCGTGAAGAGAAAAAGTCGAGTCCCCCCGCGAAAAAAGCTCGTTCGCGGAATTAGTCCGGAATACCGCGGAAATAATGATGAAATCCGCGGAATTAATTCAAAATCTCGCGGAAAAAACGCCAAACCACGCGGAAATAACACTAAACTCCGCGGAATTACCCCCCAACCTAAATAAAAGCCTTGACTACGGAGAAATCTCCATTTTTTGATTGACGAGAGAACTTCCACAAGGTAAACTACTAATAACTTTAACTTATTAGTGTATTAGCATACTAAAGCAAATTCTATTCAAAAAAGGATGAGCATGATGAGCCGCTTGTTTATGTTTGAAAAGCCACTGGGAATGAGAGACACGCTTCCGGAGCTGTATGAAAAAATGCATCACGTCCGGTCGCGGATGGAGGAGACAATCAAACGCTGGGGCTATCAATTTATCGAAACTCCTACCCTTGAATACTACGAAACAGTTGGCGCTGCATCAGCGATAGATGACCAGCAGCTTTTTAAATTGCTAGACAAAGACGGGCACACTCTTGTTTTAAGGCCGGAAATGACAACACCGATTGCACGGGTCGCCGCAGCCAAGCTGTTAAATGAAGATTTATCGCTGAGACTTGCCTATTCCGCGAATGTTTTTCGGGCACAGCAGCGCGAGGGAGGAAGACCGGCTGAGTTCGAGCAAATCGGCGTCGAATGTTTGAATGACGAAACGATTTCAAGCGACGGAGAAGTTATTTCCTTATTAATTTCCTCTCTTAAAAAAGCAGGGTTGGAACATTTTCAAATATCAGTTGGTCACATCCTCTTTGCACAAGAGTTATTCCAACAAATTCTCGGAACGGATGAGCGGGCCGATTTACTTAGAAAATTTTTATACGAAAAAAATTATGTGGGCTACAGACAGCATGTTAACTCGCTTTCATTGTCTTCAATTGATAAACAGCGGCTGCTTCAGTTCCTCGAGTTAAGAGGTGGAGAGGAAGTAATCGGGATGGCACTTGATCTGATTGAGAACGGTCAGGGCAAGCAGGCGATCGTGCAATTGAAGGAGCTGTGGGATGTCATCAATGACTACGGTTTGGGCAATCAAGTGAAGTTTGATTTTACCCTTGTCAGTCATATGAGCTACTACTCAGGCATTTTATTTGAAGTGTTTGCCGGGAATGTAGGCTTTCCCATTGGAAACGGTGGACGTTACAACTTAATCGAGAAATTTGGAAAAAATGCTTCTGCAACCGGCTTCGCGATTAGACTTGACCGGCTGTTAGAGGCTTTAGGTGAAGACATGAGCACGAACCCGACACATTGCATTTTTTTCAGCCAGGAGCGCCGCAAAGAAGCGATTGAACTGGCGAAAAAGCTCCATGATCAAGAAATTCGAGCAGTTCTTCAGGATATTAACGGTGTGAAAAATCTCGATGCCTATACCATTCATTTTGCTGAAACTCATCTTTTAATTGGGAAAGCTGGAAAGGAGCCTGCCGATGGATAAAGTAATCACGATTGCGATGCCAAAAGGACGGATTTTTGAAGAAGCAGTCGAATTGTTGCGAAAGGCTGACTATCGGCTCCCACCGGAATTTGATGAATCACGGAAGCTGATCATTGACGCTGAGGAGGAAGGACTTAGGTTTATTTTAGCCAAGCCGATGGATGTTCCTACCTATGTTGAGCATGGCGTTGCTGATATCGGAATCGCTGGGAAGGATGTTTTGCTCGAAGAGGAGCGGGACGTATATGAACTCCTTGATTTAAAAATCAGCGCCTGTCATTTAGCGGTGGCCGGTCTGCCCGACACGAAACTGAATGACGTCGCTCCAAAGATCGCAACGAAATATCCTAATGTGGCAGCCGCTTATTTTCGTGAGCAGGGAGAACAGGTGGAAATCATCAAATTAAATGGCTCCATCGAGCTCGCTCCATTAATCGGCCTTGCTGACCGGATCGTGGATATCGTATCGACCGGCAGAACACTGAAGGAAAATGGACTTGTTGAGTATGAAACCATCACGGAGGTTACATCACGCTTAATCGTAAATCCCGTCAGCTATAGATTCATTGATTCACGTATCAATGAAATGGTATCAAGGCTGACCCGTGTTGTCAGTGACGTAAAGTAGTGGCCGGCAGCCATTAAAAATTAGCAAGTAGTGGGAGGACTTATTTTATGAAAATCATAAAAATAACAGATCAAGTTTCGATTAAACGATCGATTGAAGCCGGTACCGCTCAGCAGACAGCTACTGTAAAAACTATCATTTCCGACGTTCGCCAAAGAGGCGACGGAGCCATCAGAGAATATACGGAAAAACTTGATCACGTTCAGCTAGATTCTTTTTCGATAACGAAAAAAGAAATCGAAGAGGCCTACAATCAGGTCGATTCTCAATTCGTTTCTATTGTCAAGGAGGCGGCTGAAAATATCCGCTCCTTTCATGAAAAGCAGCTTCGGCCGTCATGGATGACGACAGAAGAGAATGGAACGATTCTTGGGCAAAAAATCACCGCGCTTGATTCGGTTGGGGTTTACGTACCAGGGGGAACGGCAGCTTATCCTTCTTCTGTTTTGATGAACGTGATTCCAGCAAAAGTGGCTGGTGTCAAAAGAATTGTCATGGTCTCGCCACCTGACGGTAAGGGGAATCTGCCGGCAACCGTATTAGTTGCGGCAATGGAAGCAGGGGTGAAGGAAATCTATAAAGTTGGCGGTGCGCAGGCGATTGCAGCGCTTGCTTACGGTACGGAGTCGATTGCACCGGTTGATAAAATTACAGGTCCCGGAAATATATATGTCGCCCTGGCAAAACGTGAGGTGTATGGCGATGTAGCGATTGATATGATTGCAGGACCGAGCGAGATTGCGATTTTAGCAGATGAAACGGCACGAGCGGACGAAATCGCGGCTGACCTCCTGTCCCAGGCAGAGCACGACACGCGGGCCTGCAGTGTCCTTGTCACGACATCGATGAAGCTCGCTGAAGCAGTGGCGCAGGAAGTCGAAAAACAGCTTACTGTTTTGCCACGAAAAGAAATTGCATCCCAATCCATTGCTGATTACGGGGCGATTTATGTAGCAGAAAGCACTGATGAAGCAGTGGAGACAATCAATCAATTAGCACCGGAACATCTTGAAATCATGACCGAAAATGCAATGGAGCTGCTTGGAAAAATTCGTCACGCTGGGGCAATTTTTATAGGCCGATACAGCTCAGAGCCAGTTGGAGATTATTTCGCCGGTCCGAATCACGTGCTGCCGACAAATGGGACCGCCCGCTTTTCGAGCCCTCTTAATGTCGACGATTTTCAAAAAAAATCAAGCGTGATTATTTATAGCAAAAAAGCTTTAGAGGATCATGGTAAGAAAATTGCTGAGTTTGCCAGGAACGAAGGTCTTGAAGCCCATGCAAGGGCAGTGGAAATCAGATTAAGGGGGTCCAACTAATGGAGAGAGAGGCTTCGATAGAAAGGAACACGAATGAAACAAAAATCCGCTTAGCATTTGCCATTGATGGGGATGGCCGGTCGAATCTTGAAACGGGCGTTCCTTTTATGAGTCATATGCTCGATTTGTTCACAAAGCACGGATTATTCAATCTGACCATAGATGCTAAAGGTGATATCGAAGTGGATGATCACCACACGACAGAGGATATTGGCATTTGTCTTGGACAGGCATTGCTTGAAGCGCTTGGTGATAAACAGGGTATTAAGCGCTATGGAAATTCATTCGTGCCGATGGATGAAGCGCTAGCCCAGGTGGTGGTCGACCTAAGCAATCGACCCCATCTTGAAATGCGAGCCGAGTTTCCAGCACAAAAGGTCGGAACATTCGATACAGAGCTTGTCCATGAGTTTCTTTGGAAGCTAGCTCTTGAAGCAAGGATGAATCTTCATGTCATCGTCCATTATGGAAAAAATACACACCATATAATTGAGGCAATTTTTAAAGCATTAGGTAGGGCACTTGATGAAGCAACAACGGTTGATCCGCGCATCAAAGGAGTGCCATCCACTAAAGGAATGCTGTAGTCGCGAGTAAAACGGGAAAAGTCGCGAGTAAATTCGCAAAAGCCGCGAGTAAATCGCTAAAACCGGCGAGTAAATCCGCAAAAGTCTCGAGTAAGCAGCTAAAACCGGCGAGTAAAATTTTTTTAAAAAAGATTTCTCACATCAGCGAAGGGATTGTTTAAGATGATTGGTATTGTTGACTACGGAATGGGGAATCTGTTTAGTGTCAGTAAAGCACTTGAACGGCTGGGCACAGAATATTTTATTTCAGGTGAAAATTTACTTGAAGCGGATGCGCTGATTTTACCTGGGGTTGGTTCATTCCGCGACGCGATGGAACGTTTGCCTGCCGATGCGATCAAGAACTTTGTAGCTAGTGGCAAACCTCTCCTTGGAATCTGCCTCGGCATGCAGCTTCTTTTTGAAGAAAGTGAAGAAAACGGCACGACGAAAGGATTAGGCTTGTTACCAGGAAGTGTCCGCAGGTTTCCTGGTCAAACCTATAAAGTTCCGCATATGGGTTGGAACCGGCTAGAATTTTTACAGCCATCTTCTTTATTGAAAAATATAGAAGAGGACTATGTGTATTTTGTGCATTCTTATTATGTGGCACCATCTGAAGTGACGTTGGCAAAAGTTGACTATCACGAACAGGTTTCGGCGATTGTGGGCCGTGACAACATTTTCGGGATGCAATTTCATCCCGAAAAAAGCGGCAAGCTTGGAATGGCCTTATTAAATAACTTTTTACAGTTTGTTGAGGAAGGGAAGGCGGTACAATGAGTTTCACAATTTATCCGGCGATTGATATGCGCGGTGGGAATTGCGTCCGCCTTCTTCAAGGGGATTATGCACAGGAAACGATTTATAGTCACTCCCCATTTGATATGGCCTCGTCTTTTGCAGCCCAAGGCGCAGAATGGATTCACATGGTGGACCTTGACGGGGCAAAGGATGGAAAGCGGATCAATGACCGATTTGTAATGGAAGCTGCTAAGAAACTCCCGGTAAAAGTTCAGATTGGCGGCGGAATCCGTTCAGAAGAAGATATCGTTCATTATCTTGAAGGCGGCGTTGACCGGGTGATCATCGGTAGTATCGCTGTATCAAATCCGAATTTTGCCATGGAGATGATTCGGAAATATGGAACCCAAATCGCTATCGGGATTGATGCCAAAAATGGCTATGTGGCGACACATGGGTGGATGGAAACATCAACAATAAAGGCGGTCGAACTCGGGAAGCGTTTTGCTGAAGCCGGGGCTCATAACTTTATTTTTACCGATATTGCGACAGATGGAACGCTCTCTGGCCCAAACATCGAAGCTGTTTGCGAGCTGGCTGAAGTGACGGGAAAAACCGTTATCGCATCAGGCGGGGTCAGCAGTCTTGAGGACTTGCAGGCACTTGCATCTAAAGGGGTGCGTGGGGCGATTGTTGGAAAGGCTCTCTATGAAAACCGTTTTACTTTAAAAGAGGCATTGGAGGCGGTTGGCAAATGACCCTGACAAAACGGATTATCCCATGCCTGGATGTAAAGGAAGGAAGAGTCGTTAAAGGAATTCAATTTGTTCAACTGCGCGATGCCGGCGACCCGGTTGAACTGGCGAAATTTTATGATGAACAAGGGGCTGATGAGCTCGTTTTTCTCGATATTTCTGCATCCCATGAAGGCCGAAAAACGATGATCGAGGTCGTTAAGGCTGTGGCATCCAAGTTAGCCATTCCCTTCACGGTCGGCGGGGGAATCCATTCGCTGGAGGATATGAAGACCACGCTTCGTGCCGGTGCCGATAAAGTGTCGCTGAACACTGCTGCGTTGTTAAACCCGGAATTGATTCGTGAAGGGGCAAGCTTTTTTGGCTCGCAATGTATCGTGGTCGCGATCGATGCTAAATTTGACGAGGACCTAGGTACATGGCGCGTTTTTACTCATGGCGGAAGGAAGGCTACGGACTGGAAGGCTGTGGAATGGGCAAAGCAAGCAGTGGCGCTCGGTGCTGGTGAAATTTTATTAACAAGCATGGATCGTGATGGTGAAAAAAAAGGCTTTGACCTTGAGCTAACACGAGCGATCAGTGAGGCAGTGTCGGTGCCTGTTATTGCTTCAGGCGGCGCCGGTAACGCTGCTCATTTTTCAGAGGCATTTTTGCAAGGAAAAGCGGATGCCGCTCTAGCTGCTTCGATTTTTCATTATAAAGAAACTTCTGTACAGGAAGTCAAACGCTATTTGCGGGATAAAGGAGTGACTGTAAGATGAAGGTGAAATTTGATGAGAAGGGGCTTGTACCGGCCATCATTCAGGATTCAGTGTCAAAGGAAGTATTAACGTTAGCTTATATGAATGAGGAGTCGCTTGCGAAAACCTTGGAAACGGGGGAAACATGGTTTTTCAGCCGTTCCCGCCAGGAACTGTGGCATAAGGGTGAGACGAGCGGCAACACCCAAACCGTGGTAAGTATCGATTACGATTGTGACCAGGACGCGCTGCTTGTTCAGGTAAATCCCAATGGACCTGCCTGCCATACAGGGGCTGTAAGCTGTTTTTCAGACCAGGTATATGAAGGGAATGCCCCGAACTTTACGATCTTAGGTAAGCTTGAAAAAGTCATCCAGAGTCGGGAAAAGGAACGGCCGGAAGGTGCTTATACCACTTATCTGTTTGAAAAAGGAATCGATAAGATTTTGAAAAAGGTCGGGGAGGAAGCGGCCGAAGTCATCATCGCCGCTAAGAACCGCAGTGCCGAAGAGCTAAAATGGGAAGCGGCGGATTTACTCTATCACTTAATGGTGCTCTTGGTGGAGCAAGACCTTCCTATTGGCGAAGTTTTGAAAACACTTGAAGAGAGACATAAAGCGTAGTCCTAACAACTTGGCCGTTGGATCGTTTTAAAACGGCACATAACCCGTTTTGGGCCGATGAAATTCTAGAAAAAGAGCTCCGGAAAAATAAACGGAGCTCTTTTTAACGATAAAATATAAGTAATAAACGGTATATAAATACATATTTAGAGGATATTCTAAAGAGGTCTGAATTTTTGCGGCATCCGACATCCTTATTTTTACTGGAATCCTTCTCGTCCTTACCCTATTTATGATATACTACTTTAGTTATGTTTGATAAAAGTTGGAGGACTTCATGGGTAAAAACGCAAAAGCAAGAATTCAAAAGGGGAAAATCCTTTCATTTGTTCCTACAGGAGAATATTATTTCACGAAGGGTTTGAAGGCATACCGTCGACGTGATTTTCTAAAAGCGAAGAAGTACTTGGAACGTGCTATGCAGCTTGAGCCTGGTGAACCAATGATTACCTGTCAGTTGGCGATTGTGTCGACAGAACTGGGCGAGTATGAAAATTCCAATCGACTCTTGCATCTAATCCTTGAAGAACTTGATGTTGAAATGGCGGAGTGCCATTATTTTTTGGCGAACAATTATGCCCATATGGGTTTTTTTAAAGATGCTTATCACCATGCCAAGCTTTATTTGGAGCTGGATCCGATTGGTGATTTTTCAGAGGATACAGAGGATTTAATGGAGGTGCTTACTCTCGAGGTTGAGGAGCTTGAGGATGAGCTATATCCTCAGGATGATTTGATCTTTAAGCAGGAACAAGCCCGTGAGCTGCTGGAATCCGGCTATTTTCCAAAAGCGATTGAGCTGTTAACAGATGTGGTTGAAGAATATCCAGAATACTGGTCTGCTTACAACAATTTAGCACTCGCATATTTTTACCTTGGTGACACGAATAGAGCAGAATCCATTCTAATGGATGTGCTTGAACGAAATCCGGGAAATCTTCATGCCTTATGTAACAGGCTTGTCTTTAGCTATTATCAGGGGGAGCATAGCTCTGTTGAGCGCATGGTACAGCCACTGAAAAAAATACAGCCAATCTTAGCGGAGCATCAGTTCAAGCTTGGTGCAACATTTGCTCTAGTGGGTGAGTACGATGCTGCCTATTCATGGCTCAAACGTTTATATAGTTATGGCTTTGACGGAGATGGACCGTTTTACTACTGGCTTGCCTATGCTGCTTACCACACTGGACATGAAAATTTTTCAAGGAATATTTGGAAAAGGGTACTTGAATTCAGCCCGGAAAAAGAAGGATTAGAACCATGGGCTACAGAAAAGGTAAATGGCTTTGAAAATCATTATGGATCCATTTTTCAAAAATTAGATAGCGATTATATAGAAGAGCGCTTCTTTGCGATTTTTCTAGCATCTGTTTCTGAAAAAAAAGAAGAGCTTCTTACTTCTAAGCGGCTTGTTCGAAATCAGAAGCTTACGCTGCTTGAAAAACAATATATTTCGTTAATAAAGTCCGGCAAACCATCGATGGTGCAGGATGCCCATGAAATTGCTGAGCTTTTATATGAAAATCATAAACCTATTGATGCCATTCAAGCCGGTTTATTTTTGATGTGGTTTTCCGTGTTTGCAGAAATTTCTGCCGAGTCTGCTTCCCTCTTGAAAAATAAAAATGCATGGGCAGGAGCCATTGAGTATGTTTGGCACCGACTGCGCAGTGAAAAGGTGACAAAACAGGAGTTGGCCAAACGCTATGGCATTTCCTCAGCCACCATCGGAAAGTATGTCAAAATGGTGAATACCTATTTGAACTAAAGCAACCTTTTGCTGTCTTATGAGCAAATCTTTGGACTGCCAAAACTTTGTTCTATACGATGATGGTATCAGGGAATAATAAAAATATCGAACTTTGAGAAATGTCTAGCTCCAGTACCCAGGGGTTCTGTCATCCAGAGCATGGCACTCCTGAGCAAGGCGCTTTCACATTTCGATTTAGGAGTGATTACCATGTCTGAGGAAAAAATTTATGATGTGATTATTGCCGGGGCTGGTCCTGCCGGAATGACAGCAGCTGTGTATACATCGCGTGCAAATCTTTCTACACTAATGATAGAACGTGGAATGCCGGGCGGACAGATGGCCAATACGGAGGATGTCGAAAACTATCCAGGATTTGAAAGCATTCTAGGTCCAGATCTTTCAACCAAGATGTTTGAGCATGCCAAAAAATTTGGCGCAGAATATGCCTATGGCGATATTAAAGAAATCATTGATAACGGCGACGTGAAAACCGTTGTAGCCGGTTCTAAACAATATAAAGCATACTCCGTCATTATTTCTACCGGCGCTGAGTATAAAAAAATTGGTGTTCCTGGTGAAAAAGACCTTGGCGGCCGCGGCGTTTCCTATTGTGCCGTTTGCGACGGGGCGTTCTTTAAAAACAAGGAACTCGTTGTTATAGGTGGCGGAGATTCAGCTGTTGAGGAAGGCGTTTATTTAACAAGATTCGCCTCAAAGGTAACAATTGTTCATCGACGTGACCAATTACGTGCCCAAAAAATCCTTCAGGATCGTGCCTTTGCTAATGAAAAAATTGATTTTATTTGGAACCATACGATTAAGTCAATTAATGAGCAAAATGGCAAAGTAGGCAGTGTCACTCTCGTTTCAACAGAAGATGGAACGGAGCAGGAATTCAAGGCTGATGGCGTGTTTATTTATATTGGAATGTTACCGCTCTCCAGACCATTTGAAAGCCTTGGAATCACCAACGAAAATGGCTACATTGAAACAGATGAGCGGATGGAAACAAAGGTACCGGGAATTTTCGCCGCAGGTGATATTCGTGAAAAGACGCTTCGTCAGATTGTTACAGCGACAGGGGACGGCAGCATTGCCGCACAAAGTGCTCAGCATTTTGTTGAAGAGCTTAAAGAAGAGTTAAAATTAAAAAAGTAATCCTATCTTTACTCTCCTGTAACAGTGGTGAAATATAGATATTGTATGATGGGGATAGAAATTGACCCCCTTTAAAAATATAAACCTTTGGGCACAGGTGAATAACCTGTGCTATTTTTTTAGTTTATTTGGATCGATCCGTTTTGTCATATAATCCAACGGGTATTCATTGTGACTACTTCCTAAAAATAGTATAATGAAATGAATCAATTAGATGTTAAAATAGGATAAATGCATATATAGAGGGTGAATATTGTGCAGCGAGTCACCAATTGTGTGTTAGTAAGGGAAAATAAAATTTTGTTGCTGCAAAAACCGAGTCGGGGCTGGTGGGTAGCACCAGGCGGAAAAATGGAGCCAGGTGAGTCGGTTAGGGATTCATGTATCAGAGAATATCGTGAAGAAACTGGGATTTACTTAAAAAATCCACAGCTTAAAGGCGTTTTTACAATGATCATGAAAGAAAGTGAACAGCTGATTTCCGAGTGGATGATGTTCACATTTCTAGCAACCGATTCAGATGGCACTCGGTTTGAGGAATCGGATGAGGGAAAGCTCGAATGGCAGTTAGTGGACCAATTAAAAAGTCTTCCGATGGCTGCAGGTGATCGCCATATTATTGACTACATGATTCATGGCAAAGGCATGATTTACGGTACTTTTACGTATACAAAAGACTTTCAACTCATTAGTTATCGATTAGATCCAAGTTAAATAATAGGGGGAATTTGAAAATGAGTTCCGGTTCGACTGGCGATACTCAAATGGTGATTATTACTGGAATGTCTGGAGCAGGAAAAACGGTTGCCATCCAAAGTTTTGAGGACTTAGGCTTCTTCTGCGTTGATAATTTGCCACCGACACTATTGCCAAAATTTCTTGAACTTATGGAAGAATCAGGGAATAAAATGAATAAAGTGGCTTTAGTTATGGATTTAAGAGGAAGAGAGTTTTTTGATTCTCTCTTTAAGGCACTTGATGAGCTTGCTGAAACCTCATGGGTCACGCCGCAGATTTTATTTTTAAATGCAGATGATGCTACGTTAGTTCGACGATACAAGGAGACGAGGCGGTCGCATCCACTAGCTCAATCTGGTCTTCCGCTAGAAGGAATTAGACTTGAACGGGAGCTGCTTGAAGGCTTAAAGGGCCGGGCACAGCTCATTTACAATACTTCACAAATGAAGCCGCGTGAATTACGCGAAAAGATCATAAAGGAATTTACTGCAAACCATCAATTAATCTTTACTGTCAATGTGATGTCATTTGGATTTAAACATGGTATTCCAATTGATGCGGACCTAGTTTTTGATGTGCGTTTCCTGCCAAATCCCCATTATATTGATCATATGAGGCCAAAAACGGGCTTGGAAGAGGAAGTTTCGAGCTATGTTTTAAAATGGAATGAAACGCAGAAATTTATAGAAAAGGTAACCGATTTGCTAAGCTTCATGCTCCCGCATTATAAGCGTGAGGGAAAAGCCCAGCTTGTGATTGCGATCGGCTGTACAGGTGGGCAGCATCGGTCTGTTACCCTTGCAGAATACCTTGGGAATTATTTTAAAAAAGATTATAAAACGTGTATAACACACCGTGACATTGATAGGAGAAAGGAAAAAACTATATGAGCACATATGGAAAGCCAAGAATTGTCATTCTTGGCGGAGGAACAGGCTTGCCCGTGTTATTGCGTGGGTTAAAATACTATCCTGTTGATATAACTGCCATTGTGACAGTTGCTGATGATGGCGGGTCTTCAGGAAGGCTACGCGAGGATTTGCACATTCCTCCTCCCGGTGATATCCGCAATGTGTTAGCTGCATTATCAGATGTGGAACCGCTCATTGAGGAAATGTTTCAACATCGTTTTAAAACGTCAAATGAACTGTCGGGCCATTCGCTAGGAAATCTAATTTTAGCTGCGATGACATCGATTACAGGAAATTTTGTTCACGCAATCCAGGAAATGAGCAAGGTGTTGAATGTGCATGGCAAAGTCTTACCTGCTGCCAACCAGAGTGTGGTCTTGAATGCGGAAATGGAAGACGGAACTGTCGTTAAGGGCGAATCGAAAATTCCGTATTCAGGAAAAAAAATAAAGAAGGTCTTCCTAACACCAGGAAACATCCGGCCAATACCAGAGACGATTCAAGCAATCCGCCAAGCGGATTTAATTATTATCGGTCCTGGCAGCTTATACACGAGCATCCTGCCGAATTTACTCGTTCCAAGATTGGGGGATGAGGTATGCCGCTCACGTGCCAAGAAGGTATATATTTGCAATTTAATGACCCAAGCAGGGGAAACCCATGGCTACACTGCGAGTGAGCATGTGAAAGCAATTTATAACCATATGAAATGTGCTTTTATTAATACGATTCTTGTCAATAATGAAGAAATTCCGCCCGATATTCAGCTTCGCTATAATGAAGAGCTGGCCAATCCAGTTTATTTCGACATGCCAGATTTATATGATCTTGGTTTAGAGGTTGTTCAAGGGGATATTGGCTCCCATGAAAATGGCTCATTGCGGCATGATCCGAAAAAAGTAGCAAAAATTTTATACGATTTATTAATTGCTGAAACCAAAAAGCGATATGAAGCGTAAATAAGGAAGTTTCTTTTTTTATAGAATAAGGACTTCGAGAATTGTTTAGAGTTCGCTTTTAGTTGTCGTACCAACAGGAGAATAAGGAGGTGAAGGGGATGTCTTTCGCTTCGGAAACGAAAAAAGAATTAACCAATTTGGAAGTGAAACCATGTTGTATTCGGTCAGAGCTTTCTGCACTGATTCGCATGAACGGTTCCCTTTCCTTTTCCAATCGCAAGTTAATCGTTGATATCCAAACCGAAAATGCGGCAATAGCCAGACGTATATACACATTACTTAAAATGGCTTTTCAAGTTCAGGTTGAACTGCTCGTCCGAAAAAAAATGCGCTTAAAGAAAAATAACGTCTACATTGTCAGGTTATCACATCAGGCAAAGGAAATTTTAGAGGATACAAAAATACTTGGAGAAGGATTCACCTTCATTCATGATATTTCAAAGGATCTTATCAAGAAGAAATGTTGTAAGCGCTCTTACTTACGCGGCGCCTTTCTTGCAGGTGGTTCCGTTAACAATCCGGAAACGTCCTCCTATCATTTAGAAATTTTCTCTTTGTATAAAGAGCACAATGATTCTTTATGCGAGTTAATGAATACATTCGAACTGAACAGCAAAACGCTCGAGCGCAAAAAGGGCTATATTACGTACTTAAAAGAAGCAGAAAAAATTACCGAGTTTTTAAATATCATAGGTGCCCACAACGCTCTGCTCCGTTTTGAGGATGTCAGAATTGTTCGTGATATGAGAAATTCGGTGAATCGTCTCGTTAATTGTGAAACCGCGAACTTAAACAAAACAATCGGGGCCTCCATTAGGCAGGTTGAGAATATTCGTTACATAGCGGACACAGTTGGACTACAAATTTTACCACAAAAATTAAGAGAAATTGCCGAACTTCGAATACAATATACCGATGTGACCCTAAAGGAACTGGGCGAGATGGTTTCAGGAGGGGCAATTAGTAAATCCGGAATCAATCATCGTTTACGAAAAATTGATGAGATTGCTGAAAAACTTCGGGTTGGTGATAGCATACCTAAAAAATAAGATTTAGGAGGAATTATCTAATGTTGGAGAAACAAGTGGAAGTAAAATTGAAAAAAGGTCTTCAGGCACGCCCGGCAGCCCTTTTTGTACAGGAGGCCAATCGATTTTCGTCTGATATTTTTTTAGAAAAAGACGGTAAAAAAGTCAATGCCAAAAGCATCATGGGCCTCATGAGCCTGGCAGTTGGTTCTGGAGTCGTTATTAATATCGTCGCTGACGGTTCTGATGAAGAGAACGCAATCGCCGCTCTAGCTGAATTCATTCAAAATGAACAGTAAAATAAAAGGGGTTTGGCACTGTGAGTGGTGTCAAACCCCTTTTTAATTTAATATCGTGGAAATAAAGGGAAAGCTCGCGGAATAACTGAGAAAAGCAGCCGAAAAAGACTCGGTTTAGAGAGGGTTCGCGAAAAAAAGGGAAAGTGCGCGGAATAAATTGAAAAACGCGCGGAATAAATCTAAAAGTCTGCGGAATTAATATGGAAACGCGCGGAATAAATCCGAAAGTCCGCGGAATTAATGAGAGAAGCAGCCGAAAAAGACTCGATTGAGAGAAGGTTCTCGGGAAAAAGTGCGGAGTTCGCGGAATAAATTGAAAAACGCGCGGAATAAATCCGAAAGTCTGCGGAATTAATATGGAAACGCGCGGAATTAAACTGAATGTCCGCGGAATTAATGAGGGACGCAGCCGAAAAAACTCGATTGAGAGAAGGTTCGCGGAAAAAAAGGGAAAGTGCGCGGAATAAATTGAAAAACGCGCGGAATAAATCCGAAAGTCTGCGGAATTAATATTGAAACGCGCGGAATTAATCTGAAAGTACGCGGAATTAATGAGAGAAGCAGCCGAAAAAGACTCGATTGAGAGGGGTTCGCGGAAAAAAGGGCAAAGTCCGCGGAATAAATTGAAAAACGCGCGGAATAAATCCGAAAGTCCGCGGAATTAATATTGAAACGCGCGGAATTAATCTGAAAGTACGCGGAATTAATGAGAGAAGCAGCCGGAAAAGACTCGATAGAAAGAGGGTTCGCGGAAAAAGGGCAAAGTCTGCGGAATTAATATGGAAACGCGCGGAATTAATCTGAAAGTCCGCGGAATTAATGAGAGAAGCAGCCGAAAAAGACTCGATTGAGAGAAGGTTCGCGGAAAAAAGGGCAAAGTACGCGGAATAAACTAAAAAACGCACGGAATAAATCCGAAAGTCTGCGAAATTAATATGGAAACGCGCGGAATTCCTATAAAAGCTCGCGGAATTATTCCGAAACCACCCTGACTTAAACCCGCAAAATAAGTAAAAAAGCAACCGGCAAAGCGCCGATTGCTTAATCATTTATTTTTTTTCTTTATCAATAATAGGATTACGAGTGATAATGCTGTCAATTAGACCATATTCTTTTGCTCTTTCAGCGGTCATAAAATTGTCGCGGTCGGTATCCTTTTGAATGACTTCAAGTGGTTGCCCTGTACGATCAGCTAAGATTCCATTTAATTTTTCACGTAGGAACAAGATGCGTTTAGCGGCAATTTCAATTTCTGTTGCTTGTCCTTGAGCACCACCAAGCGGTTGGTGAATCATGACCTCAGCATTTGGCAAAGCAAAACGCTTACCTTTTTCACCTGCAGCGAGTAAGAACGCACCCATAGAAGCAGCCATCCCGATACAAACGGTAGATACATGTGGTTTAATATATTGCATTGTATCGTAAATTGCCATTCCGGCTGTGATGCTTCCGCCAGGGCTATTGATGTAAAGTGTAATATCTTTTTCTGGATTTTCCGCTTCAAGGAATAATAATTGCGCTACAATAGAATTGGCAACGTTGTCATCAATAGCGCTGCCAAGCATAATGATCCGATCCTTTAATAGGCGAGAATAAATGTCATATGCGCGTTCGCCACGATTAGTTTGTTCAATAACTGTAGGAATCAAGTTCATTTTTCTTCCTCCTTTGAATGGTATGTATTGTTATCATACACTGATGGTCAATAAAGGTCAAACAATTCCACTTGAATTTTGTTCGACAGCTTTCCCTATTTCATCATAACCACTCATGGTCATTTTAAACCATAAAATACTTGCAAACTTGAATAATATCGCATATAATATGAAAGTCGCATATTTGCCCTCGTAGTGCAACGGATAGCACGCAAGATTCCGGTTCTTGAAATTCGGGTTCGAGTCCTGACGAGGGCGTACAATAAGTCTCTGTGTTTGTTGAATCTTCAACAGACATGGGGACTTTTTCGTTTGGAGAAAACCTAATCAAAAACAGGATAAACCATTAAAGACATCCAACATACGTCAAAGAAGTTTTTTACATTGCAAAATAAAAATCTTAACCAGGAGGGATATGCTAGATTCTACCTCAATTACAAAATCCACAGCATTATCGACAAATTCTAAGGATATATCTACAAATTCCTGATCTCTATCTACAAATTTTTGGATATTTTGGAATAACACTCAACTCCAGAGCTAAAATCTTCAAATTCTCGCACTCTATCTACAAAAATTAGGTATATTTTCGTACAACAATATTTTTCAGAGCAATTTTCTACAAGATTCGCAATAAAATCTACAAATTTGGTATTATTTAACTATAGCCATATAGTTTTTTATTACTAATAAATCCAATCATACCCCCATAATTAGCCAAAACTGGACAGGTTAGGACAGAAAAATCGGGCATACCAGATTCTTTCCATACACCAAATCCTTTTCTTCATGTAAAATAAGAGAAGGAGGGGATGAGCATGAACTTGAAAGCAGGTTTGTGGCAACAGCAAACGTTAAAATTGACAATGACGCAAGAGCTCACGCAGGCGATTGCCCTATTACAATACTCGGCTCAGGAATTGACTGCTTATTTGGAAAATAAAGCACTGGAAAATCCCCTAATGCAGATTGAACATGGAAATGTCCAGCCGATGAATCCATTAATTGACAGGCAGCGCCGAAAGCACCATACAGCCGAACAGAATTGGATTAATCAAATTTCTGAAAAAACGGTATCACGTGAAGAACAATTAATTTCGCAATTAAATATTAAAAAATTATCAAATGATCAATTAAGGGTCATTCGCTACTTAATCCAGAGTCTAGATGTAAACGGTTACTTTTCGGGTGACCTCGAAACTATTGCTAATCGCATAGAGGTTCCACTTGAAATAGTGGAGGATGGGCTGGCGATTATTCAAATGCTAGAGCCTGCAGGCATTGGGGCAAGAAACCTGCAGGAGTGTCTTCTGCTTCAGCTTGACGTAAATGGGCTTGCTGAAAGAATTATTTCTGATTATTTCATTCCTTTTGCAGAAAAAAAGTGGAAGATCATTGCGAAGGAGCTCGGGATTTCGCTTAAGGAGATCCAAGAAGTTTTTGATGAGATTCAGCTTCTAAATCCAAAGCCGGGTGCCTTGCTAGAAAATGATAGTCCGAACTACATCATTCCTGATGCCATTATCGAGCGAGTAAACGACGGGTTTACAGTACGGATGTTTGATGATCCACTGCCAAAGATTAGTTTCAATGACCAATATTATAAAAAATTAACGACCACCGAAGACAAGCAGGTTAACAGCTTTTTACGCGATAAACTTCAAGATTATCAGTGGATTATAAAAAGCATTGAACAAAGAAAAGAAACGCTGACAAAGGTGATTACAAAAATTATTGAAAAACAACTAGCATTTTTTCAAAAAGGACCAGAGTATTTGATGCCGATGACGATGAAGGAAGTGGCTAGTGAGCTAGGCATACATGAATCAACAGTAAGTAGGGCGGTCAAGGAAAAATATGTTCAAACACCTGTTGGAACCTTTACGTTGAAATCCTTTTTTACGAGCACGATTCAAACGGTTCAGGATGAAAGTACTTCCTCGACACAGGTGAAGAAGGCAATTGCCACCATGATTCAAAAAGAGGATAAGCAGAAGCCGCTTTCTGATCAAGAAATTGTCGAACAGTTGAAAACACAAGAAGGGATGGTTGTCTCAAGGCGGACGATCGCTAAGTATAGAGAGCAATTAGGGATCCCTTCTTCAACGAAAAGAAAGAGGTTTTAAAATGTCACACATCACCATATATAGTCGAACACACTGCCCATTATGTGACAAAGCGAAAGCCGTCATTCTAGAGCTGAAAGAAGAATGGAATTTCACCCTTGAAGAGATTGATATTGAAACAAGCGATGAATTAACTGAACAGTACGGATTGATGATTCCTGTGGTTCATATCGATGGGGAAGAGGCGGCTTTTGGGCTTGTTAACAAATTTGTCATTAGAAACCGTTTACATGAAAAAAGCCTATCCAAATGAGTTGAAATAGGTTTTCACTCCTGCTACAATGAAAATTGTGATAGGGGTAATTTTTTTTAGGGTAGTGGGACATAATATGTCTATGATGGACATTTTTTGACCAACTACATAGAATAAAGGAGCATGCACTACATGCAATCAATTATTGATCTTCAAAAACGATTATTACCCGATCTCCTTCAAGTGTTGCATAAAAGATATTCGATTCTAAGATCCATAGGGTATATGCAGCCAGTAGGTAGAAGAAGTCTTGCAGCAAGTCTCGGTTTAACCGAGAGAGTCCTAAGGAGCGAAGTGGATTTTTTAAAAGACCAAAACTTACTTACGATTAATAATGTAGGAATGAGTTTGACGTCTGAAGGAAAAAATTTGCTTGAAGATCTGGAATGCTTAATGCGTAAGCTGAAGGGTATTGATGTCTTGGAATTAGAATTAAAGCATCAACTTGGCATCAAAAAGGTGGTAATTGTCCCTGGGGACAGTGATCTATCCCCTATGGTAAAAAGTGACCTAGGCAAAGCATGTGCTAATTGGATGAAAAATCTTCTCTCTGGGGAAAATATCATTGCTGTAACTGGCGGGTCAACAATGGCAGCCGTAGCAGAGGGGCTTACACCCGAATATGGCCAAAAGGAATTGTTGTTTGTTCCAGCGCGTGGTGGAATTGGTGAGGATGTACATAATCAAGCAAACACGATTTGTTCGATTATGGCGCAAAACACCCTTTCGAAGTATCGCGTTTTCTATGTTCCTGACCAAGTCAGTACAGAAATTTATGAATCCTTAATTAAAGATCCTGGGATCCATGAAATTCTGAACCTAATTAATTCGGCAAGCATTGTTCTCCATGGAATAGGAGATGCCATTACAATGGCTAAGCGTCGCAAAACAAGCCCTGAAGTCATGGAATTACTTAAAATGGATCATGCTGTCGGGGAAGCTTTCGGCTATTATTTTAACGAGGCCGGCGATATTGTCCATAAGGTGACAACGATTGGCATGCAGCTTGAAGATTTGAAGAAGATTCCAAATATCATCGCAGTTGCAGGAGGGGCCTCAAAGGCAAAAGCCATAAAGGCCTACATGAAACAAGCGCCAGCGGAAACGGTGTTGATTACCGACGAAGGCGTTGCAAAACAATTAACAAGTTATTAAAAGGTTTATCCTTTTATTATAAAAATTATCCCTACGTAACCAAGGAGGAATTTATCATGGCAGTAAAAGTTGGTATTAATGGATTTGGTCGTATTGGACGTAACGTTTTTCGCGCGGCTCTAAGAAATAGCAATGTAGAAATTGTAGCAATCAATGACTTAACAGATGCAAATATGCTTGCACATCTTTTAAAATATGATTCTGTTCACGGAACACTTCAAGAGGAAGTAACGGTTGATGGTCAATACTTAGTTGTTGGCGGTCATAAAGTGAAGGTTCTAGCTGAGCGCGATCCTGCACAATTAGGCTGGGGCGACCTTGGCGTTGAAGTGGTAGTAGAATCTACAGGCCGTTTCACAAAACGTGACGATGCTGCAAAACACCTTGAAGCAGGTGCGAAGAAAGTTATCATCTCTGCTCCAGCATCTAACGAAGACATCACAATCGTTATGGGTGTTAATGAAGACAAATATGATGCAGCTAACCACCATGTGTTATCAAATGCATCTTGTACAACAAACTGCTTGGCACCATTTGCAAAGGTATTAAATGATAATTTCGGTATCAAACGCGGAATGATGACAACTGTTCACTCCTATACAAACGACCAACAAATCCTTGATTTACCACATAAGGACTACCGTCGTGCTCGTGCAGCAGCTGAAAACATGATCCCAACTTCAACTGGTGCTGCTAAAGCCGTTGCCCTTGTTTTACCAGAACTAAAAGGCAAATTAAACGGTATGGCAATGCGTGTGCCAACTCCAAACGTATCTGTAGTGGATTTAGTTGTTGAATTAGAAAAGGATGTAACTGTTGAAGAAGTAAACGGTGCATTAAAAGCTGCTGCTGAAGGTCCATTAAAAGGAATTTTAGCTTACACTGAACTTCCATTAGTATCACGCGACTTTAACGGAGCTACTGTTTCTTCTACTATTGATGCATTATCAACAATGGTAATCGAAGGAAACATGGTAAAAGTATTATCTTGGTATGACAACGAAGTAGGTTACTCAAACCGCGTTGTTGACCTTGTTGACTTTATCGCAGCAAAAGGACTTTAATTTTCAAACCTTTGAAAGATTGTAATTTCCATCATAGGAAGTTTATAATCTTATATGGTATACCAAAAGGGGAGCGGGGAAGATTCCCCCTCCTTTTTTATTAGTAAAATGGGTGTCAGGCACCAATTGGTACCTGACACCGCAAATTAAAGGAGGTCCTTCCATGAACAAGAAAACATTAAAAGATGTCGATGTTAACGGAAAGCGCGTTTTTTGCCGGGTTGATTTTAACGTACCAATGCAGGATGGAAAAATAACTGACGAAACACGGATTCGTGCTGCTTTGCCAACGATTCAGCATCTGATCGATAACGGAGCAAAGGTTATTTTATCTAGTCACCTTGGCCGTCCAAAAGGAAAAGTTGTGGAAGAAATGCGCTTAACACCAGTTGGTGTACGTCTTTCTGAACTTCTAGGTAAAGAAGTGAAAAAAGCAGATGAAGCTCATGGAGAATCTGTAAAAGCGTTAATTGCTGAAATGAACAATGGTGATGTGCTCTTGCTCGAAAACGTTCGCTTCTATCCTGGTGAAGAAAAGAATGATTCAGAGCTTGCTAAAGCCTTTGCAGAGCTTGCAGATGTTTATGTTAATGACGCTTTTGGTGCCGCTCACCGCGCCCATGCTTCAACTGAAGGTATTGCTCATCATTTACCAGCTGTTGCAGGCTTTTTAATGGAAAAAGAGCTTGAAGTTCTTGGTAAGGCCCTCTCTAATCCGGAAAGACCTTTCACGGCCATTATTGGCGGTGCTAAAGTAAAGGATAAGATTGGTGTTATTGAAAACCTTTTAGAAAAAGTAGACAACCTTATTATCGGTGGTGGACTTGCTTATACATTCGTTAAAGCTCAAGGCCACGAAATCGGAAAATCGTTGCTAGAAGAAGACAAAATCGATTTAGCTAATTCATTTATTGCTAAAGCAAAAGAAAAAGGCGTTAACTTCTATATGCCAGTAGATGCCATTGTAGCAGATGACTTCTCAGCTGATGCCAACTCTAAAGTAGTATCAATTGAAGAAATTCCTGCTGATTGGGAAGCGCTCGATATCGGACCAAAAACAGCAGAAATTTACAGTGATGTCATCCAAAAATCAAAACTAGTTATCTGGAACGGACCAATGGGTGTGTTTGAAATAGATAAATTCGCTGGTGGAACAAAAGCTGTGGCCGAAGCTCTTGCTGAAGCAAAGGATACATATTCGGTCATCGGTGGCGGCGACTCCGCTGCAGCTGTTGAAAAATTCGGTTTAGCGGACAAAATGAGCCATATTTCCACTGGTGGCGGCGCCTCCCTCGAGTTTATGGAAGGAAAAGCACTGCCAGGCGTGGTAGCGTTGAACGATAAATAATAGATTTATCCTTGTTTTTCTAATTAATGTAGTAAGTACCCTTGAATCTGTCGTAATGACCCAAGAATACGTCGTAATTGCCCTATAATATGTCGTAATTAGCCCAAAATACGTCGTAAGGGACTTATGTCGTAAATCATTTTTAAGAATGAAAGGATGTGTGCAGCATGCGTAAGCCAATCATAGCAGGGAATTGGAAAATGAATAAAACACTTACGGAAGCAAAAAGCTTTGCGGAAGAAGTGAAAAGTCTCGTACCTGCCCCAGATCAAGTAGAATCAGTCATCTGCGCGCCTGCGTTATTTTTACAAAGCTTAGTAGAGACTGTGAAAGGAAGCAATGTAAAAATCGGTGCACAAAATATGCATTTTGAAGAAAGCGGCGCATTCACCGGAGAAATCAGTCCGAAGGCTCTTAGTGACATTGGTGTACAATATGTTATTATTGGTCACTCAGAACGCCGTGAAATGTTCAATGAAACAGATGAATCGGTAAACAAAAAAGCACTTGCAGCTTTTAATTATAACCTAACGCCAATCGTTTGCTGTGGGGAAACTTTAGAGCAGCGTGAAAATGGCGAAACGATGAGCCTAATTGGCTCACAAATCGAAAAAGCACTTGCTGGATTAACCAACGAGCAAGTTAAGCAAACGGTCATTGCCTATGAGCCAATCTGGGCGATCGGAACAGGCAAATCTTCGACTGCAGAAGATGCGAATGAAGTTTGCGCTCATATTCGCCAAGTAATCGCACAACAATTTTCACAAGAAGTTGCCGATGTGGTAAGAATTCAATACGGCGGATCTGTTAAACCTGGCAATATCAAAGAATACATGGCTCAGCCAGACATTGATGGTGCTTTAGTAGGCGGAGCAAGCCTAGAGGCACAATCATTCTTACAGCTATTGGAGGGCGGGAAGCAATGAGTAAGTCCCCCGTTGCTTTAATCATCTTAGATGGCTTTGGCTGCCGAAACGAAACAAAAGGTAATGCCGTTGCTCAATCAAATAAACCTAATTTTGAACGTTTTTGGAAAAACTATCCCCATAACCATCTAACTGCAAGCGGAGAAGCTGTTGGTCTTCCTGAAGGCCAAATGGGTAATTCAGAAGTTGGTCATATGAATATTGGTGCCGGCCGAGTTGTTTACCAAAGCTTAACCCGAGTGAATATTGCCATCCGTGAAGGGGAATTTGAAAA
This sequence comes from Neobacillus massiliamazoniensis, assembly GCF_001048695.1. Lineage (GTDB taxonomy): Bacteria > Bacillota > Bacilli > Bacillales > Cytobacillaceae > Neobacillus > Neobacillus massiliamazoniensis. The sequence goes on from NZ_CVRB01000001.1 coordinate 1,441,539, forward strand.
AAATGAAACCTTTACCTCTGCAGTAGAACATGCGAAAAAACATGGTACAGCTTTACATTTATTCGGCTTACTTTCTGATGGTGGGGTTCACAGCCATATGAACCATATGTTTGCGCTTTTGAAGCTTGCTGCTGATGAAGGCCTTAAAAAGGTTTACGTTCATGCCTTTCTAGATGGCCGTGACGTTGGACCGAAAACAGCTGCAACATATATTCAGCAAACACTGGATAAAATGAAGGAGTACGGCGTTGGCGAGTTTGCCACTATTTCTGGCCGCTACTATTCAATGGACCGCGATAAGCGTTGGGAGCGGGTTGAAAAATCATACCGTTCTATGGTTTATGGAGAAGGACCTGCTTACAAAAATCCATTAGAGGTAGTTGAGGATTCTTACGCCCATGGAATTTTCGATGAGTTCGTTATTCCATCTGTTATTGTTAAAGAAGATGGTCAACCGGTCGCAACCATTCAAGATAACGATGCCGTTATTTTTTATAACTTCCGTCCAGACCGGGCGATTCAAATATCTAACACGTTTACGAATGAAGACTTCCGCTCATTTGATCGTGGACCGAAGCATCCGAAACAGTTATACTTTGTCTGCATGACTCATTTCAGTGAAACGGTTAAAGGCTATGTTGCTTTTAAACCAACAAACTTGGACAACACGTTGGGTGAAGTATTGTCACAAAATGGCTTAAAGCAGCTTCGTATTGCTGAAACGGAAAAATATCCGCATGTCACGTTCTTTATGAGCGGTGGTCGTGAGGAAAAATTCCCTGGCGAAGAGCGGATTTTAATCAATTCACCAAAGGTTGCTACCTATGATCTTAAGCCGGAAATGAGCGCATATGAAGTAACTGATGCCCTTATGAAGGAAATTCAAGAAGATAAATTTGATGCTATCATTTTAAACTTTGCGAACCCTGACATGGTTGGTCATTCCGGAATGCTTGAGCCAACGATCAAAGCGATTGAAACTGTTGATGAGTGCCTGGGTAAAGTTGTAGACTTAATCCTTGAAAAAGGTGGCGCAGCGATCATTACGGCTGACCACGGTAATGCCGATGAAGTTATCACTCTTGAAGGCAATCCAATGACGGCCCATACAACGAACCCTGTACCGGTAATCGTAACGAAGAAGGACATTGAGCTCCGTGATGGAGGCGTCCTCGGAGATTTAGCACCAACCATGTTACAATTATTGAACTTACAGCAACCGAAAGAAATGACTGGAAAATCGATTATTAAATAAGTTGAGAAAACGAGTTTTCTCTTGCTAAAACTCGCGAGTAAAACCAAAAAAACAAGAATCATTTGAGAAATAAATAGTCAATCAAGTAGAATAACTGACAAGTTTGTGGAATATATGCTAAATTAGTCGAGAGTAGATACTTAATTTGATGAAATTGCCCCGAATTTTGCAGAATAAAAATTACAATTTTTAAGGAGAGATTCAAATGCCATTTATTACTGAAGTTTATGCTCGTGAAGTACTTGATTCCCGTGGTAATCCAACAGTTGAGGTTGAAGTTTATACAGAATCAGGAGCATTTGGTCGCGCGTTAGTTCCAAGTGGTGCATCTACAGGTGAATATGAAGCAGTTGAGCTTCGTGACGGCGACAAAGGTCGTTACCTAGGAAAAGGTGTCCTTAAAGCAGTTGAAAATGTAAATGATATTATTGCTCCAGCGCTAATCAGCGAAGAATACAGCGTTCTTGATCAAGTTGGTATTGATAAAGCGATGATCGAATTAGACGGTACTGATAACAAAGGAAAATTAGGGGCAAACGCTATCCTTGGTGTTTCTATGGCTGTTGCTCGTGCTGCTGCTGATTATTTAGGTGTTCCATTATATCAATACCTTGGCGGCTTCAACTCTAAGCAACTTCCAGTACCAATGATGAACATCGTTAACGGCGGTGCGCATGCTGATAACAACGTTGACATTCAAGAATTCATGGTTATGCCTGTTGGTGCTCCAAGCTTTAAAGAAGCACTTCGCATGGGCGCAGAAATTTTCCATAGCTTAAAATCAGTTCTAAAAGGCAAAGGCCTTAACACTGCAGTTGGTGACGAAGGCGGCTTCGCTCCAAACTTAAAATCAAATGAAGAAGCTCTTCAAACGATCATTGAAGCAATCGAAAAAGCAGGCTACAAGCCTGGTGAAGAAGTTATGCTAGCAATGGACGTTGCTTCATCTGAGCTTTACAGCAAGGAAGATGGCAAATACCATCTTGATGGTGAAGGTGTTGTCAAAACTTCTGAAGAAATGGTTGATTGGTATGAAGAGCTTGCTTCTAAATATCCAATCATCTCAATCGAAGACGGTTTAGATGAAAACGACTGGGAAGGCCACAAGCTTTTAACAGACCGCATTGGTAAAAAAGTTCAATTAGTTGGTGATGATTTGTTTGTTACTAACACTAGAAAGCTTGCTGAAGGTATCGAAAAAGGAATTGCCAACTCTATCTTAATCAAGGTTAACCAAATCGGTACCCTTACTGAAACATTTGATGCTATCGAAATGGCAAAACGTGCTGGCTACACAGCTGTTGTTTCCCACCGTTCAGGTGAAACAGAGGACAGCACAATCGCTGACATCGCGGTTGCGACAAACGCTGGTCAAATCAAAACAGGTGCACCATCTCGTACTGACCGTATTGCAAAATACAACCAATTGCTTCGCATCGAAGACTTATTAGGAGAAACTGCTCAATTCAACGGCATTAAATCCTTCTATAACTTAAATAAATAATAAATAATAAATATCAGCAGTAATTATGACGTACAAAACAGATTGAAAGCTGACGAGCTACATCAATTTGAATTGTGTCATTTAAAAACCTCTTGTTTATGTGTGAATTTACACATGGACAAGAGGTTTTTTATTTTTATAACGGTTGTAGTTAGGTAGTGGAATGAAAAAACGAACAAAAAGTGCCGCGTTCAATAAGAAAAAATCATTTTTAACATATATTTGGAATTTCAAAAGCAGGGAAATTATAAGGCGATGTTTAATTTAGTAATTAGCACAGGTTCAAAATATAGGACTTTTGTTAGGGCATTAATGATATTTTTCCGTAATAGCGCCAAAGGGTTTTCAAATGAGTCTCAACATTAAATTTACAGCAGGTTGAATGATAAAAGGGACAAACGTCTGTTGGTTATTAAATGTGTTACCGTTTGGAGGAGTAGTCATGAAATTTTCGAAAAAATTTTTATTGATACCCATATTGGCGGTGGCAATAATTGTGGGATATTTATATTTAAAAAAAGAAAATGTCACTGTCACAGAAAGAATTTCACCAAATGGCGAAGCAGTAGTTCTAGTACATGAACAAAAAAGCACCGTTGAAAATGAATTCCCTTTGACAATGAATGAAGGTGATGTTCAGCAAGCTATACATAAAATGTCACATCAAAAAGTGTTAGCAAGTCAAAAATGGGGCGCTGTTCCGTTAACTCCTGAGCGTGTAAAAAGATTAATTCAAGTAGTGGAAGCGAACAAAAAGCACTATAAAAATGCTGATTTATATTTGGGTATTTTAGAAAAATGGGATAAAGGGGATTTTGATAATGTAGTTCAAGCACATAATACTATTTGGGATTTACAAGGCGGTAGTATTGGGAAAGCTTACGAAAAAGCTTCACCAGAGGAAGAAATGAAGTTTATCGAAGAAAATTTTCATGTTAAGCAGTGATATAACATTTATTTAGAAAAATTTTAAGCACATCCTTTGTCTACATTCTGGGGGCACTCATTCCAAACGAGTACCCTTTACAGTATAATTTTAGCAAAAGCGGGGAGGGGTTTGAGAATGAAACGGTTGTTAGATTGTACTGCATCTGATTTTGAAAAAATGACAGGGAAAGAGCTAAAGCAATCCATTTTGGCTTCAGAGGGAAGAACGATTGTTTCTGAGGTGATTGGCAGCTTCACACCTTATTACCCTGCTGTCACCAATTTGGAAATGGCAGCAGCGTTTGGAGCCGACTTGATTTTATTAAACTTCTTTGATGTTTTTAATCCGAGCATGGAAGGATTATCGGTTGAGGTGCCTGACACCATCGTCAGGACTTTGAAAAAGATGGTAGGACGCCCGATTGGCCTTAATTTGGAGCCTGTGGATTTGGAAGCAAAGCAACTGGAGGCATTAATCGAGCTTCCAGAGGGAAGAATTGCTACTGAAAAATCTCTACAAAAGGCAAAGGAATTAGGGTTTGATTTTGTTTGTCTAACCGGAAATCCAAAAACGGGCGTGTCCAATGGGGAAATTACGAAAGCGATTCAAGTAGCGCGAAAGGTATTTGGGGAAGATGGTTTGATCATTGCTGGAAAAATGCATAGCGCAGGAGTTGCAGGCGAAGCGGGAGCTAGAATGATGACAACGGAAACGCTCCATTCCTTTATTGAGGCAGGAGCAGACATTATTCTCATTCCTTCACCGGGAACTGTGCCAGGCTTTACTGTTGAAAAGACATCTAAGCTCGTCGATGCTGTTCACGAAAAAGGCGCTTTAGCAATTCTCACCACAGGCACGAGCCAGGAAGGCTCTGATGAACATACCATCAAGCAAATTGCTTTGAACAGCAAAATGGCAGGAGCGGACCTTTTCCATATCGGAGATGCCGGCGCCGCAGGAATGGCCATCCCAGAAAACATCACCACCTACTCGATTGTTGTAAGAGGAAAAAGACATACATATGTGAGAATGGCATCCTCTATTCTAAGATAAGCACTCCTCAAAAGCTGATACAATTACTATGTTGTTAAAAGGGAAAATATATGGTAAATTTAATATACTGTGTTATGTACGTCTACAGGAGGTGGCTTTCATGCATGCATTGGTTGTTACATTATTAGTAATCGTAAGTATTGGACTTATTGTCGTTGTCCTTCTTCAAGCAGGTAAAAGCGCTGGCTTATCCGGTTCCATTTCTGGTGGTGCTGAACAACTATTCGGTAAGCAAAAAGCACGAGGAATTGACTTAATCCTTCACCGTATCACGATTGTATTATCTTTTTTGTTCTTTATCCTTGCAATCGCGGTTACGTACTTTAAAGTCTAATAATGCATGATGAAACCTGGCTACTGCTGCCGGGTTTTTTATTTGTGCTTGGGCTTTACTACAAATTTTATGGGGATTACGACATATTTAGAGACACTTACAACATAATTTTGATTACTTACGACATAATTTGGGGTTAATTGGAATATAAACTCAGCCAAGCTTTTTTTCTGGATGTTCGCTCTTCCATTGCTTAAACTAAGAGAAGCGAAGTATGAAGGAGTTTTTTTATTATGAGAATTTCAATACCAAAGCCATTTACATTCGAAGGAGGTCCCCGCGCAGTTCTTTTATTGCATGGCTTTACCGGTAATTCTGCTGATGTTAGAATGCTAGGACGATTTTTAGAAAAGAAAGGCTATACATGCCATGCCCCTCACTATAAAGGACACGGAGTCCCGCCTGAGGAACTGGTACATACGGGACCTGAAGATTGGTGGCAGGATGTAATCAATGGATATGAATATTTAAAAAATACGGGCCACAAGGAAATTGCGGTGGCAGGATTATCCTTAGGTGGGGTATTTTCCTTGAAATTAGGTTACACTGTACCTATAAAAGGGATTGTATCTATGTGTGCGCCCATGCATATTAAAAGTGAAGAAATCATGTACCAAGGTGTCCTTGATTATGCTCGTGAATTCAAACAGCGGGAAGGAAAACCAGAAGAGCAAATCGAAATAGAAATGGACGAGTTTAAAAAAACACCGATGAATACATTAAAGGCACTGCAACATTTAATCTCGGATGTACGGAACCATGTCGATATGATCTACGCACCCGTATTCGTGGTACAGGCCCGTCACGACAACATGATTAACACGGAAAGTGCCAATATCATTTACAAAGATGTCGAGTCAGACGTAAAGGAAATAAAATGGTATGAAGAGTCTGGGCATGTGATTACGCTAGATAAAGAGCGGGAACAACTACATGAGGATGTTTATGCCTTTTTAGAAAAATTAGATTGGCATCAATAAGGAGGGATCTATTTGGAGGAAATTCAAAAGCATATTGAAAAGCTTTTGCTATATATGAAGGATGAAGCATATAAACCATTAACGATTCAAGAGCTGGAGACGGCGTTTGGAATTACGGACTCCAGCGAGTTTAAGGATTTCGTTAAAGCGCTCGTCAAAATGGAAGAAAAAGGACTCGTCGTTCGCACGCGTAGCAATCGCTATGGCTTGCCGCAAAAAATGAACTTAATTCGCGGAAAATTAACCGGACATGCAAAAGGGTTTGCATTTGTTATTCCAGATGAGCCGGGCATGGATGATATTTTCATCCCACCGACAGAAACGAATAATGCGATGCACGGAGATACGGTAATGGTTCGCGTGTCTTCGGAAAGCTCAGGTCAACGCCGTGAAGGAACGGTTATTCGGATTTTAGAGCGAGGGATCCAGCAAATCGTTGGAACATATGTCGAAAGCAAGAATTTTGGTTTTGTTATACCTGATGATAAAAAGTTCGCAAGTGATATTTTTATCCCGAAGGCAGCTTCTAAAGGAGCGGTTGAAGGGCACAAGGTGGTCATCAAATTAACAACCTACCCAGAAGGCCGGAAAAGTGCTGAGGGTGAAGTGATAGAAATACTAGGCCACAAAAATGACCCTGGAGTGGATATACTTTCGATTATCCATAAACATGGGCTGCCAATGGCCTTTCCTGATGAAGTGTTACAACAGGCAAATGATACACCGGACACGATTGATGAAAGTGAATTGGCAAACCGACGCGATCTTCGGAATGAAACGATTGTGACGATTGACGGGGCAGATGCAAAGGATCTTGATGATGCCGTAACCGTCACTAAACTTGAGAACGGCAACTATAAGCTTGGTGTCCATATTGCTGATGTTAGTTATTATGTAAAAGAAGGAAGTCCAATTGACCTGGAAGCAGAGGAGCGTGCAACTAGTGTTTATTTAGTAGACCGCGTGATTCCGATGATCCCACACCGTCTTTCAAATGGAATTTGTTCGTTGAATCCGAAGGTCGACCGGCTGACGCTTTCGTGTCATATGGAAATTACACCGGAAGGCCAAGTTATCAACCATGAAATTTTTCAAAGCGTCATAAAAACGACTGAACGGATGACCTATCATGATGTGAACTTGATTCTTGTCGATCATGATGAGGAAACAAGAGCCCGATATGAGTCGCTTGTTCCGATGTTTGAACTTATGGAAGAGCTGGCAGCAATTTTACGGAATAAAAGAATGACTCGGGGCGCTATCGATTTTGATTTTAAAGAATCGAAGGTGCTTGTAGATGAAGAAAGCAAGCCGACCGATGTAATCCTCCGGGAGCGTTCGGTAGCAGAGCGGCTTATTGAAGAGTTTATGCTGGCTGCGAATGAAACCGTCGCTGAGCATTTCCACTGGATGGTTGTTCCGTTTATTTACCGAATCCATGAGGATCCAAAGGAAGATAAGCTCAGGAAGTTTTTCGAGTTTATTACAAACTTTGGCTACATCGTGAAAGGAACGGCGAACAACGTTCATCCACGTGCCTTACAGGAAATTATTGAAGAGGTCCAAGGAAAGCCTGAGGAAATGGTCGTATCAACTGTTATGCTGCGCTCGATGCAGCAGGCAAAATACTATCCGGAAAGCCTAGGGCACTTCGGTTTGTCTACGGAATTTTATACTCATTTTACGTCGCCGATTCGTCGCTATCCAGACACCATTGTCCATCGCTTAATCCGCACCTATATCATCGAAGGAAAGCTAGATGAGGCGACAAGGGAAAAATGGAATGCCCAGTTGCCGGAGATTGCCGACCATTCATCGAAAATGGAGCGCCGCGCTGTTGAAGCCGAGCGGGAAACGGATGAGTTGAAAAAAGCAGAATACATGGAGGACAAGATTGGCGAAGAATATGATGGAATTATTAGTTCGGTTACCAATTTTGGGATGTTTGTCGAGCTTCCGAATACGATTGAAGGTCTTGTCCATGTCAGCTATATGACCGATGACTACTATCGATATGACGAGCGCCATTACGCGATGATTGGCGAGAAAACCGGAAACGTGTACCGAATTGGCGATGAAATCACCGTTCGAGTGGTAAAAGTCAATAAAGACGAACGCTCCATCGATTTTGAAATTGTCGGCATGAAGGGGACACGTCGTCGCGAACGTACAGAGGCCCCGAAGGTGTTTAAAACAAAAAGCCAGTCAAATAAGCCTGCTCGGAACCAGCAGCAGGGAGACCGTAAGCAAAAGTCTGATCAAGGTGCAAAACCGAAAAAGAAGAAGAAGTTTTACGAAAACGTGCCTATTTCAAAAAGCACGAAGAAAAAGAAGAAAAGATAAACTTGGAGAGGGCCTGCTAAAAGGCTCTCTTTCGATTGTAGCAGCATAGTAATTCTGCTACAATTAGCCATAAGAAGAGGTGAGATACATGCCTAAAGGTGAAGGAAAAGTGGTTGCGCAAAATAAAAAGGCTTATCACGACTATTTTATTGAAGAGACATACGAGGCAGGAATCGTTTTGCAAGGAACAGAGATCAAGTCGATTCGCGCTGGTAAAGTCAATTTAAAGGATTCCTATGCACGGATTCAAAATGGTGAAGCCGTTTTATTCGGAATGCACATTAGCCCATATGAGCAGGGGAATCGGTATAATCATGATCCATTAAGAACTCGGAAGCTATTGCTTCATAAACGAGAGATCAATAAGTTAATCGGTGAAACAAAAGAGGCAGGATTTGCGCTTGTTCCACTAAAGCTATATCTAAAAAATGGATTTTGTAAAGTACTCGTTGGGTTAGCAAAAGGTAAGAAGAATTATGATAAGCGTGAAGCATTGAAACAAAAAGAAGCAAAGCGAGAAATTGAACGAGCCTTCCGTGATCGTCAAAAGATGTAGCTTACAGATACTTACAATTGAAAAATACTTTAATTGTGTTATAATAAGTAATGTCGCTGATGAGGCGGCAGAAACTTTTGCTCAAATATTGTTGAGCTTCCGAACGTCTTAGATTGAATCTTTAAGTAGATTTCAGCTTATTTTACAATGGGGACGCTACGGATTCGACAGGGGTAGTTTGAGCTTAGGTGGCGAGTCGAGGGGATCGGCCTCGTAAAAACGTCAAAGCCATAACTGGCAAAACTAACAACAACTTCGCTTTCGCAGCTTAATACTGCATAGCGGTTCCTCCCTCCATTGCCCATGTGGTAGGGTAAGGGACTCACTCTAAGTGGGCTACGCCGGATTCCACCGCCTGAGGATGAAGGAAGAGAACAACCAGGCTAGCTGACCGGACGCCTGTCGATAGGCATAAGGCTCAGCGAAGCGCCAATATGTCGACTACACTCGTAGAAGCTTAAGTGCCGATATCTTTGGACGCGGGTTCGATTCCCGCCGTCTCCACCATACATACGGTGGATATCAAGACTAGTAGAGATACTAGTCTTTTTTATATTTAAAAAAGGATTTTTCAAATTCAATCTTATGTCTTAATAAATCAGGACTATATTTTCCGTTTCTCTAAGTGTAACTTCATTGTATTGTTCGAGTATCAGAATCGCACGCTTCTTTTTGGTTCTATTCTTAGGAATGGTGCGATTTTTTGTTTAGTTTATATATGGACTAATTTCTCCTCTTTCTATTTTATCCGATTAGCAACAAATCCCATCTGATAAGTATTTATGACTAACTCCGAGCTTTATTTTTATTAAATAAATGGATTCTCCAAAATTTTTAAAATTAATTTCCCCTATCCTAAATAACTCCAATCTATAAAATTAATTTTATCCCTTTTATTGTTGTATCCGAAAGTTAAGTGAGACAAATTCTGGTTCCGATGCTAAAAAAAGAATAAAGATGAACCAGGGAGGAATATTACGTAAAAAGGATAGAAAAGCGGTGGAAATGTGAAAGTTTCTATATTTATCACTTGTATTGTAGATGTCATGTATCCGAAAGTCGGAAAGGATATGTTGGAAATTCTCAAGCGGTTGGGTTGTGAAGTAGATTTCCCTGCTGCTCAAACCTGTTGCGGACAACCTGCCTTTAATAGTGGTTATCACAAAGATACGAAAGAACTTGCAAAGCATATGATTCAAGTTTTTGAAGACGCCGATTATGTTGTTGCCCCTTCTGGGTCTTGTACCTTAATGGTGCATGACTATCACAATTTATTTTCTGCACCAGAAGACGATGAATGGCGAGAAAAAGCCAAGCGACTTGCGGAAAAGACGTATGAGCTTACCCAATTTATTGTCGATGTCCTGGGCGTGGAAGATGTGGGGGCAGAGTTGTACGGGACGGCAACGATGCACAGGTCGTGCCACATGACCCGACTCTTGAACATTAAAGAACCTCCAACGAAACTCCTAAGTCATGTAAAGGGATTGGAGATGGTTCCCTTGCCGCATAGTTATGACTGTTGCGGATTTGGGGGGACTTTTTCCGTGAAAATGGTACCCATTTCAGAGCAAATGGTAGATGAGAAAGTTCATCACATTGAAGGTACCGGTGCCAATTTATTAATTGGGGCAGATTGCAGTTGCCTGATGAACATTCAAGGACGGATGTCCCGGTTAGGGAACCAGATGCGAGTCATGCATATCGCAGAAGTTTTAAACCATCGGGAAGGCAGTGATAAAACGTGGGAATCAAAATAGGAGAAAAATCGTTTTTTCCACGTGTTGAAGAAGGTATTAAAGACGAGGGGATGCGTAAAGCAGTGAGGTCCGCTCAAGACCGGCTTCGTTCCATGAAACTCCGAGCGGCTGATGAATTGGGGCATTGGGAGGATTGGCGGCTGTTAGGAGAACAGATTCGAAAACATACGGTGGAGAATTTAGATTATTACCTTTACCAATTGAGCGAAAACATTGAGAAAAATGGCGGACACGTCTATTTTGCAAAAACAGCAAAAGAAGCCAGTGAATATGTCCAAAAGGTTGTGCAGCAAAAAAAGGCAACCAAAGCCGTTAAATCAAAATCAATGGTAACGGAAGAAATTAGCCTGAATAATGCGCTAAATGAAATTGGTTGTGAAGTTTTGGAGACAGATTTAGCAGAGTTTATCCTGCAAACGGATGACCACGATGAACCTTCACACATCGTTGTACCGTGCTTGCACAAGGACAGAGAGAAGATTCGCCAAGTATTTAAAGAAAAACTCGGTTATGAAGGTACATCAAAACCGGAGGAAATGGCGGGATTTGTACGTGAACAACTTCGTAATAAATTCTTCGAGGCGGACATAGGCATAACTGGATGTAACTTTGCTGTGGCTGAATCCGGCTCCTTCGCGATTGTGGCGAATGAAGGAAATGAGCGTCTAACCACCACATTACCCAAAACACTTATTACTGTTATGGGCATGGAACGAATTGTTCCAACATGGGAGGAGCTTGATATTGTTGTTAGCCTGTTGTGCAGGAGTGCTGTAGGACAAAAGCTGACTAGCTACATCACATTATTTACTGAGCCAGGTGGAAGATCGACAGGAGATGGACCTGAGGAATTTCATTTAGTCATTGTCGATAATGGACGCTCCAACATGCTAGGCACGGAATTTCAAAGTACACTGCACTGCATTCGCTGTGCTTCCTGTATTAACGTTTGCCCTATCTATCGTCACATAGGGGGACACGCTTACGGATCCATTTATCCAGGCCCAATCGGTGCCGTGTTAACTCCGTGGCTTGCAGGTTATAAAGAGTATAAGGACCTCCCATATGCCTCGAGTTTATGCGGGGCCTGCACAGAGGCTTGCCCAGTAAAAATCCCGTTACATGAATTGCTTATCAAACATAGGAGAAAAATTGTTGAGGATGAAAACCTTGCCCCCCTCCCTGAAAAGATGGCGATGACGGCCTTCACGATTGCAGCGAAGTCTCCAAAAATGTTCCAATATGGTTCAAAATTAGCACCAACGTTATTATTCCCGTTCACAAGTAAGCAAGATCACACGATTCATGAAGGACCAGGCCCTATCAAACCATGGACGGAGATACGAGATCTTCCTGCACCAGCTAAGGAAACTTTTCATAAATGGTATCAGCGTCACCAGGAGGAACGATCAGATGGCGATCTATAACAGAGAAGAGTTTCTAAGCAGAATCGCTGAAAAACTTGGGCGTGAGCAAAAAATGGAGCCAGTTAATCGTCCAACCTGGACAACAGCTCCTCAGTTAGAGTTGTATCAAAATTTTTCCATAGACGACCTTGTAAACATGTTCGAAACTCAATGCGATGTCATCCATACCCATTATAAACAAACAGCATTGGCAGAACTTCCACACGTTTTACAGGAATGTTTTGATGAACTGAATGCCCAAAAGGTTGTGATTGCAGGAGATCCGAGAATCGAAGAATATGGTTTGAATAGCTTTTTTACAAACCGAACGGAATCAGATTTTCATGTACATACATGGGAAGCGGACAAAGGGGATGAAAATATCGAGTTCGCAGCAAACGCAGATGTTGGAATCACCTTTAGTGATATTACCTTGGCGGAATCCGGAACCGTTGTTCTATTGAATGACAGTGGTGGAAAAGGGAGATCTGTCAGTTTGCTGCCGAGAACCTACATCGCCATCATACCGAAAAGTTCCTTTGTTCCACGCATGACTCAGGCAATGCAGCAAATCCATATGAGGGTGAAGGAAGGGAAGTCACTCCCTTCGTGTATTAATTTAATATCAGGCCCCAGTAATAGTGCGGATATTGAGATGAATCTCATTGTCGGTGTGCATGGGCCCGTTAGAGCAACATATATCGTTGTTTCAGATAAATGAATCGTGACATCCGAAAAAATGAAAGATCCTCATGGTCAAAGATGAAATTCGAACACCTACCGATATCGACCTAGTGAATCATGTGTGGAAGTTTACTGTCTTATCGCTCATAAGGGTACTGATAAAAACAAAACATTTTTAATAAAAGGAGATTATCATGGGAAAAACGATTGCAGACTCGTTGGTGGAGGCATTACTAAATGCAGGAGTTAAAAGAGTGTATGGAATCGTTGGAGACTCTTTAAATGCTCTAATTGACTCTATTAGACGTTCAGGGGAAATTGAATGGATTCATGTTCGGCATGAGGAAGTCGCAGCATTTGCTGCTGGTTCCGATGCAGAAGTTTCCGGTAGTATTGCCGTTTGTGCCGGCAGTAGTGGTCCAGGCAATCTACATTTAATTAATGGATTGTACGATTGTCAGCGTAATCGAGTTCCTGTCCTCGCGATCGCAGCACATATCCCTAGCAGTGAAATCGGCAGTAATTATTTTCAACAAACTCGACCTGAACACTTATTCAAGGATTGTAGTCATTTTTGCGAGGTCATCATGACTCCTGGTCAAATGCCACGAACTGTTACAATGGCCATACAGAATGCAGTTTCAAATAAGGGAGTTTCTGTAGTTGTTTTACCCGGTGATGTTGCTGGACTCCCTGATTCCACCCCAGTACCTGAACATGTTTACCATGTTACGACACCAGTTGTTCATCCGTCAGACGAGGAGTTACAGCAATTAGCATCTTATCTGAATATGGGGAAACGTATTACACTACTTTGTGGTTCTGGATGTGCGGGTGCACATAAACAGCTAATGGAACTCTGCGAGAAACTTCAGTCACCTATGGTCATTGCTTTGAGAGGGAAGGAATATCTCGAGTTTGACAATCCATACTTAGTCGGGTTGACGGGACTGATCGGCTATTCCTCTGGATACCATGCCATGATGGACTGCGATGTACTGTTGATGCTAGGAACTGACTTTCCCTATAGGCAATTTTACCCAGAAAAAGCTGTTGTTTTGCAGGTTGACATTCAAAAGGATCATCTCGGTCGTAGAACCCCACTAACATACGGGCTATGTGGTGATGTGAAGAATACCATTGAATCACTAATGCCATTACTGACGGAGTCGCATGATTCAAAACATTTGAACAAATGTGTTTCAGATTATGCAGAGGTGCGTAAGGATTTAGATGATCTTGCTATTGGGAAACCTGGCCGGAAACCAATTCATCCGCAATACCTTACAAAAGTAGTAAGTGATTTAGCAAATGAAGATGCCATTTTTACAGCAGATGTAGGCACGCCCACTTTATGGGGGGCTAGATATTTGCAAATGAACGGGAAGAGACGATTCATTGGTTCCTTCAATCATGGAACCATGGCGAACGCTCTGCCTCAAGCAATCGGTGCGAAAGTAGCAACACCGAATAGACAGGTCATTGCCCTAGCTGGTGATGGTGGACTGTCAATGTTAATGGGGGATCTCATCACTCTTATTCAGCATAAATTACCAGTTAAGATTGTTGTTTTCAATAATAGTGCACTTAGCTTTGTAGAATTAGAAATGAAAGCAGCCGGATATTTGGAGACCGGTACGGAACTAGTTGGGCAAAACTTCGCAAACATAGCAAAAGCCATTGGAATAGAAGGTTACCGCGTAGAAAATCCCGAAGATCTCGAAGGAGTCATAAAGCAGGCCTTTACAAGCGATGCACCTGCAATAGTGGATGTCGTGGTAAATCGTCAGGAATTATCCTTGCCACCAAAAATAACATTTGAACAGGCACAAGGATTTACGATTTGGATGCTAAAAGCTGTATTGAATAATCGTGGGAGTGAACTAATTGAACTGGCAAAAACTAATTTATTCCGCTAAAGTGTCCGGCACCACTCGTGGACATTTCACCTATTTTCCCGTTGGGGATGGGAACATATTACTTTCTTGGAGATATTTTTTAAGGGAAATTCAATAGGAATAAAAAAGTAACCCTCCGTACCATATGGCGAGAGGGTTACTCATTAGTTGCGCTTTTTTCAAAAGGGCTCTACTACTTAATGTTCAACTATATTAAATCAACTATTCTCTTAAAAGTAGTAATGATAATAGTTTAGCTTTAAGTCTCGATGTTTGTAAAAATGATACGATGTTTAAAATAAAGTCTCTTACTTTAACGAAGTTTTCAAATGAAACAAAAAGTAACAAGCTTATGGTATGTTCGATTCGTTTTAAAAACGTTGCAGCTCTGCTTTTTGCTTAAGACTGTTCCAAATTTTTATGGAAACAATAGAACTTAACACAAACGATATGACCACTAAGACAAAACTCAATAGAGACTTACTAAAGCTAATTCCGATCAAGCTATATAACAGAATTAAAGGAATATTCGAGATGATAATAGTTAAAATATAGGTGGTATATTTTAATCCTACTGCTGCTGATAAAACACAAATTGCATCTGTTGGGGCTATTGGACAAATAATCCCCAGTGCTAAAAACTTATAATTGTAAATTTCCAATAAAGATTTTACCTCTGGGTATTTACTCTCCAAATATTGATTAATTTTTCCGCTAGAAAAAATTTTTGAAAAAACATAAACCAAAGTTTCGCTCAATACCATGCCAATCATTGATAATAAAAAACCTGTGATTGGATTAAAAAATATTCCTCCTAAAATCATAAGAGTTACGCCTGGTATAAAGATTGGCAACCTAACAACCCATAAAGCAACAAATAATAACATTGCATATTTTGTATTTCCAGCTATAAATTGCTTTAACGCATCCATATCAAGTGAAAGTATATGATTTTGATTTAATATATAAATAGATAGTATCCAAATAGCGACAATGACAATTTTCTTTTTCAATTTTTCCACTCTCCTTTTTGCTTTCCATACATACATCATATGAAATGAGAATTAAGAAACACTCTGTAAAATTCTTAAGGATTCTTAAGTTTAATTAAAATAAAAAAAGACTGCAAAATTTCTGATTTTTTTGATGAAAACATTATCCTTTTGTGGAATAATACAAAAGGGCACCGCATATTTTTTCATTTTTGATAATGAAAAAATATTTTGAATATTTTATACTAGAATAACAACAAGAGAAATCAACATTTATTAAGGGGGAGAAAATCTAGAAGTTGAACGCCTTTATTTTTCTGAATTTTATGTATATTTATTAAACAAAGAAAAAACTATATATTTCTTTTATTCGAAATGAATTACATCAAGGAGAAATGAATAATGAATCTTTTTCGCAAAAAATCTATTGGTAGTTTACTCGCTTATGCAGAAAAAAAAGAAACAAGTCTGAAAAAAGCACTTGGTGCCTTTGATTTAACGATGTTGGGAGTCGGAGCCATTATAGGGACCGGGATTTTCGTCCTGACTGGTGTAGTTGCTGCACAACATTCAGGACCGGCTATTATTCTTTCCTTTATCTTGTCCGGTTTAGCATGTGTCTTTGCTGCCCTATGCTATGCTGAATTGGCTTCTGCTGTACCTGTATCAGGAAGTGCCTATACTTACGGTTATGCTGTATTTGGTGAACTAATCGCTTGGATTCTTGGATGGGACCTGATCCTTGAATACGGACTTGCCAGTTCAGTAGTCGCTAGCGGATGGTCCGGGTATTTCCAAGGGTTGCTTACAGGGTTTGGTATTCATTTACCGACTGCTATCAGCAACGCTTATAATCCCGCACAGGGAACGTATGTCGATGTTATGGCTATTGTAATCGTCTTGATTATTACCTTCATCTTAACTCGAGGTGTAAAGGAATCGACGCGTTTGAATAATGTTATGGTGTTACTGAAGATTGCTGTTGTACTTTTATTTATTATTGTAGGTGTACGCTATGTGAAGCCGGCAAACTGGACTCCGTTTATGCCATTTGGTTTTTCGGGTGTTGTGAGCGGAGCCGCTACCGCATTTCTGGCTTATATTGGGTTTGACGCTGTTTCTTCAGCTGCAGAAGAGGTAAAAAATCCTCAGCGCAACATGCCCATTGGAATTATCACATCCTTACTCATTTGTGTAACCCTATACGTTAGTGTATCCGCTATTCTTACCGGTATGGTGCCATATACAAAATTAGATGTGAAAAATCCGGTTGCCTTTGCACTTCAATACGTACACCAAGATTGGATTGCCGGTTTTATTTCTCTCGGTGCCATTATCGGGATTACAACGGTATTATTAGTGATGATGTATGGACAAACTAGACTTTTCTTCGCCATTAGCCGTGACGGTTTGCTTCCAAAGGGGTTATCTAAAGTGAATCCGAAAACAAAAACGCCTACGAAAAGCATCTGGTTAACCGCTTTAATGGTTTCAATCTTTTCAGGTCTAGTTCCTATTAATCATTTAGCTGATTTGACCAATATCGGCACTCTATTTGCTTTTATCGTCGTATCAATGGGTGTCATCGTACTACGCAAAACACAACCTGACTTAAAGCGCTCGTTTAAAGTACCGTTCTCACCGGTATTGCCTCTTTTATCGATTTTATCTTGCGGCTACTTAATATTTAGTCTTTCATCTTTGACATGGCTTGGTTTTGCGATATGGTTTGTCATCGGTCTCGTCCTATACACGAGTTACGGGTATAAGCATAGTCTTCTATCTAACAAGAATATCCAGTAAAGCACCGGGTTATGGTGCAAAGATAAATTAAAAGATAAGATTGCCACACACTTAGCCAAGCTGGGATAAGTGTGTGGCAATCTTTTTTTAGTCAAAAAAACTATGGTATTCGTGACATAAATATCTAAATAATAGGCTGTGTTAAAGGTCATTGTTGATTTTTGAAACTATGTTGATTGGAGCGGAAGGCGCGAGATCCTCGAAAATGCTATCGCATTTCCTTCGTGCGGTGTAGATTCAAAGATGCTGATTCAACGTCCTGCGGGAGTACGGGGCAGGGGAGACCCCACAGGCGCTTAAGCGCCGAGGAGGCTCCCCGGAACGCCCGCGGATGCTCGCTTCTTGAGCGCAAATCAACAGGCAAGTTTAGCACAGCCAAATAATAAAAAATTGCCGAGAAAATAGTATTTCTCTTATGCTCTTAACCTTATAATCTATGGATTGAAAGCGAAAACTTTTATTCCACATATTTTTTACATTAAGTTAATCGTAGATTAATATCGAGAGAATAATATGAAATAGTCGTCGATTTGTGAAAGATTTTTGTCGCAATTAGACGATATTACTATTATTAGGAGGTACAACATGAGGAGAACTTGGAAAAATAGGTTATTACCTATTGTCCTTTGTTTTGCTTTGGCAAGTAGTATAATTTCACCAAGTCTTGCAAAGGCCCTAGGCAACTTCGATTTGAGCTCTACTGTAGTACAAACACCTATTAACGAGTATCAAGCAGATCTTGCTCCTGGTGTAAAGAAAGAGCAATATAGCTTTGATGGGAAAGACGGAAAAAAGATTGAGAGTTTTGTAGTAGATGTGGACGTACATAATCCAAACGTATCCATCGAAGCAGGTACACCTAATAATGGAACAGCTTATGGTCTTCAACCTGTTAGACAACAAGCTCAAGCTGCTAATAGCACCAATCATCAAGTCGTGGCAGCTGTAAACGCAGATTTTTTTAATATGGCCACAGGTGAGCCCGTTGGGATTGTTTACAAAAATGGTCAAGCTGTGAAAGCCACGACTGGACAACCATGGAATTTCTTTGGAATTAAGAAATCTGGAGAAGCCGTTATTGGTGACTCAACTGATTATGCTGGAATGAAGGATCAATTACAAGAGGGGCTTGGAGGAAATGCTATCCTCGTAAAAAATGGACAAATCTATCAAACTCCCCAAACGGGAGCAGATAAAGAGCCTCGGACAGCCGTTGGGATTAAAGCTGACGGCAATGTGTTTTTTGTAGTTATTGACGGAAGACAAGAGCCTTATTCAGCTGGTATCTCCATGCCGGATTTGGCACAATTAATGAAAGATTTAGGAGCGGTAACTGCGCTAAACCTCGACGGCGGAGGTTCCTCTACTTTCATGACTCGTGAACTGGGCGGCGATAATCTTCAGGTCGACAATTCTCCTTCAGATCATATGGAGAGACCTGTAGCGAACTCTTGGCTAGTTGTTTCGAAAGAGCCATCCGATCATAATTTTAATTCAGCTCATATTGAGCCATATGACCAATCCTTTACCCCTGGCACTACCATACAATTCAGTGCCAAAGGACAAGACAAATCCATGGCTTCAGCTGCTTTGCCAGCCTCTGGTTTGACATGGGAATTGTCTGACCCCTCATTCGGTACGATCGATGAGAATGGAAAATTTATTTCAAATGGAAAAACAGGGCAATTCAATGTCATTTTAAAATATCAAGGTAACGAGGTTGGAAAAAGTATTATTGAAATTGCGGAGCCTGATGAAATGTCGTTCAATTCAGCTGAATTGAATGGAGCTAGAAACAGTGAAATCAACTTAGGATTAACAACAACTTTTCAACAAAGAAATGTAAAGTGGAATGCACAGGATATTACGTACGACGTTCCTGACGGAATGGGAACAATCGATGGATCTGGAGTGCTGCACACAGGTAATCAAAGTGTGTCAGGGACCATTACGGCTCACCTGAAGGGATCAAGTCTTACTGCACAAACTAAGGTAACTGTTGGCCAGCTTCCTATAGTCTTATCTGATTTTGAAGGAGATATTGGTGGCTGGAATACGACAACGGCAAACCGCGGTGAAAAAGGTACTATTAGTTTAGCTAAATACCCAGAACCCGTAAGATTTGGCAGACAGTCATTAAAAATGGATTTTGATTTTACGAATGCCCAAAAAGCAGCCACACTAGGAGTGTTTGCAGGACCTGGTACAGACACAGAGATTGCTGGAAACCCCCAAAGTATAGGCATGTGGGTTTACGGAACTCCAGAAGCTCAAGGCTACTGGCTGAGAATGAACCTTGTGGATGGAAACGGCAAAACGCAGACGATCAATCTTACTCAGGAACAACCAGGGATTGATTGGACTGGTTGGAAATACATCGAAGCAGACATACCAGCCTCCTTAACAGGTCCTTTCAAACTTTCAGGGACACAAGCGATTAGGCTTCTTTCCACAAAATCAGGAATCACAGGCCCGATGACGAAGGGGTCCATCTATTTTGATAACATCAGAGCCGTTTACGGTGATAAAATGGATGATTTAAATCCGCCGGTCATTGATTCCATTAACGTCGACGGGAAAGATTTCACCACGAATTCTGTCAATGTAACGGCAAAGGTGCATGAATATGACGAACCTTTTAAAACAGGAATTGATTGGAATAACATTGGGATTTTCATAGATGGCAAAGATTATGATTATTCTAAATCTAAGGGCCATTTTTCCTATGATATGGATGGATCTATCTCATTAAGCGGATTAAAATGGACAGACGGAGCACATAAGGTAACTCTGATGGTCCCTGATAAAGCTGGAAACACAGCGATTAAAACCGTCTATTTTACGGTTAATGCTGGTTCTCCAAAGATTGACATAGATAAAAAACAAGACCAGGCCATTTTAGGAGATGTTTTTGATCTGGCAGTTAAAGCAACGAACCCTGCAGAAATCTCAGGTTCTAACATTAAAATGAAAATAGATAAAAACTTTCCAGTTGAAAGCGTTCAGTTTGCAAATGGTTTTAACGGAAGTACCTATAGTTATGATGCTGAAACAGGAAGCCTTACATTGAATCTTGTGAATAGTGGTGAAACAGCTGCTACTGCAGACGCTGCAACCATTCACATTAAAATACCGCCATTTACAAATGAAGGCAGTAAATTAACCTACGGCATCGATGAAGCAAACTTAAGCTATCATGCACCACAGGATAATAGCTTTGTCACAACGTATTCGATGTTACCAGCCAATGTAGATGTGAAAGGTGCTTTTAATGTAACGGCAGAGCCGATATTAATTGGGAAGCCAGCAGTTATTACTGTTAAAAATAGTAACAACGAATTCATCAGTGATGCCGAAGTCTATGCGAACATCGAAGGCAGCACGAACCCTATATTACTAGGGAAAACGGACAGCAATGGTACTCTCCGTGTTGATTCAATCACTAATGAGGTAAAGAGAGTCGCTTTATATGCAGTAAAAGATGGAAAGTACTCTTTTCCAATGAATACACAAACCTATCCATCCCTGTTAGGTCTGACTGAAATAAAAAATATCATTTCAACACCAACAAGTAATCCTCAAGAAATGAGCTTTACATGGGAGTCGAGTCCTTTAGCAAAAGACAATACAGTCATTCAATTTGCTAGACAAAAGGATTATGATAAGAAAGGTGAGCGTGCATTTAGAACAGTCAATGGTTCTTCAAGCAACCAGGTATTCTCTAGTGATCCGGATATTACAAAAAACGGAATCGTTCGAGTTAATCATGTGACATTAACGGATTTAAAACATGATACAACCTATGTTTATCGTGTTGGTGATGGCGAGAACTGGTCAAGTCCACAAGAGTTCACCACTTTAGATAAAAAGTAAAGTAGAAGAGTAAAAAAATATAAAGAGTGACAGGCACCAGCTAAAAAAAGTTGGTGCCTGTCACTCTTTTTTCATGGGTTGGAAGAAGTAAAATAAGTTATTTGCCCACTGACCGTTTGACTTTTTTTTTAATGAATCGGGTTAGTTTAACGATAATGGAAAATATTTGTATAAAAAAGAGAATTAGTGGTATGATTAGTGTAAATTTACACTCTGTGTTTTGGCTTGGAAAATATAAAAACGAGGTTGAAATATGAGGAAAGTATTGATTGGTATCCTAATTGTCTTTTTATACTGTTTTCCATTTGTCTATTTTTCTATGTACCAAGATTTTGCGAACGGTTCAATGCTCGGCTATTTAATAATGATTGTAATGACATCACTTCTTGCTTTCTTCAGCAATCTCTTTAGCAACCTAATACCACTAATAATCGGTAATATAATATCTGGAATAATTTCATTTTATTTTATCAGCAAGATGACAGGTATCGGAAATTGGGATTTTTATTTTAAACCATTTCCACCTTTTATGTTATTAATAGTGGTAAGTATTTTAAATTTGATTCCACAGTTCCTCGCATTGAAGTTAGCTAATAGATATAAAAATACGATTAAAGATTAATAATTTGATTTAGACGAGTAACTTTCCTAAATACCATTATGATTGAAATAGTACCACATTATTTAGATGTTAATCAGATTATTATTGATGGGGAACTAAAATATAAAAACGTAAGTCGTTTAAAGATCCCCAAAGAAAACGGTGCCAAAAATTTTACAAACAAATAACCGAAAAATCAAAGACAATCGTGGTAAACTAACAGAAATAGAAATTACTGGGGTGTACATATGAAAATTGGTTTAAGGACAGTCAAAACAGCATTGGGTGCAGGAGTTTCCATCTGGATTGCCCAATTGTTTCATCTTCAGTTTGCCAGTTTCGCCTCCATTATCTGTATCCTTTGCATCGAAAAGACGAAAAAACAGTCCATCCAGTCTTCTCTGGAACGATTTGCCGCCTGTACGCTTTCTTTGGTATTGAGTGGTTTGGTGTTTCAAACGCTGGGATACAATCCCCTTGTATTTTCGTTATTCATATTGCTGTTCATTCCCTTGCTGGTTCGGCTCCGTTTGCAAAAAGGGTTCGTGAACAGCGTGGTGATCGTCCTTCACATCTTCACGCTGGAGAAGTTCACTCTTCCTATCGCCTTAAATGAACTTCTAATCGTCATGATCGGCGTAGGGGTGGCAATCCTGTTGAACAGTTATATGCCAAATGTAGAAAAAAACCTTAAGGAAGCCAAAACGGCCATAGAAGAAAAATTCAAAAAAATATTGTTTGAATATGGAGCCTACTTGGAAAAAGGCGATCAAGGATGGGACGGGAAAGAACTATTGGAATTGGAAGAAGACCTCAATAAGGGGAAAATGCTAGCCATTCAATACGAGGAAAACCGATTAGGCACCGATAAAAAGGGGTATTATTATTATTTCGATATGCGGGAAAAACAATTTGTCATTTTAAAACGGATGCTTCCTATCGTATCCTCGCTGAATGAAGATGTCGTCCAGCGCCACGTCTTCGCTCAATTCCTGTACGAAATCAGCACCGATGTGAAAAGCGAAAACACCGCCTACAGGCATCTTCAAAGATTAGAAATTGAACACCAAAAAATGAAGGAGATGGAATTGCCGAAATTCCGAACGGAATTCGAAACAAGGGCATTGGTTTTTCATTTAATGAACGAGATCGAGTATTATTTAGAAACAAAAATGAATTATTACGACGAAAAACAGATTAATGTTTAAGCCTGAGCTTGCACGGTACGTGCAATTAGGAATGAATACCTATTTGGCTTTAAAATGAATCTGTGTTGTTAAATTATTTGAAGCATCAAATCATGATACCTAAGAGGTAAAAATGAAGCTTATATGCCCTGTAAGCAGCAAGAAAAAACAAGTAAAGGTCATGAATACTGCCTTTACTTGTTTTCTTCTTTTGTATCTTCTAATTATCATTATCGGTTTCTTTTCCAGGAATCACGATGTCTGCGATATCTGCAATAGTCCCGAGTATCCAGATGTCTACGATCGTCCCTGGAATAGCGATGTCTGCGATAGTCCCGAGTATCCGGATGTCTACGATCGTCCCTGGAATAGCGATGTCTGCGATAGTCCCGAGTATCCGGATGTCTACGATCGTCCCTGGAATAGCGATGACTGCGATAGTCCCGAGTATCCGGATGTCTACGATCGTCCCTGGAATGGCGATGACTGCGATAGTCCCGAGTATCCGGATGTCTACGATCGTCCCTGGAATGGCGATGACTGTGATAGTCCCGAGTATCCGGATGTCTACGATCGTCCCTGGAATGGCGATGACTGTGATAGTCCCGAGTATCCGGATGTCTACGATCGTCCCTGGAATGGCGATGACTGCGATAGTCCCGAGTATCCGGATGTCTACGATCGTCCCTGGAATGGCGATGTCTGCGATCGTCCCTGGAATGGCGATGTCTGCGATCGTCCCTGGAATCACGATGTCTGCGATAGTCCCAAGAATCGCGATGTCTTCGATTGTCTCTAGAATCACGATGTCTGCGATATGAACTTGAATCTCGGCCTTCTTTGTTTCCTGATTTCTTCTTACCATTTCCTTTTTCGTCTTTTATTTCCTTATAAGTTTCTTGAGAAACATTGTCAGGTAACATTTGCATAGAATGCTCCCAAACTTCCAATATCTCTTTAGCCACTCTGTCCCACTTAAAATTATAGACTGCTAGCTCTCTTCCCTTTTTCCCCATTTTTCTCATTAAAGATTTGTCCGATAGTATTTCCGTTATCTTATCTGCAAAACAACTTGGGTCCTCTGGATTTTCAACGATTAGACCGTTCTCTCCTGAGGAAATTACTTCCGGATTTCCTCCCCTTTCAGTCGTAACGATGGGAAGGCCCGCTGCCATTGCTTCATAATGAACTCGTGCTAATGGTTCTTGCCAAATAGAGGTACAAACAAATAAATCTGCTGCAGCAAACCAATTTTGTATTTCATCTGGTGGTACGAAACCTGTTGCCACAACCGGAACGGGCTGCCGTTTCGCTAATGCTTTTACATAGGCTATATAAGCAGTAATATCATTTTGACTAAACCATTTACTACCAACAATTACTAAAGCTAAATTCTTAAATTTTTTAGAAAGCTGTGGTAAAGCCCTGACTAACCTATCCACTCCTTTGTTATCCGAAAGCCTCCCTGCAAATAACATGACTGTTTTGTCCTCTAATCCGTGTTTTTGGCGAATCTCATTCCTTATTTTTTGCATTTCGGGAAATTTTCCAGGTAAAAATCTATCAGTATCAACTCCAGAATAGATCGTACGGATCTTCGGTGATGCTTCAGGATAGAGTTTACGAATTACATTTCCAACATAATTACTTACTGTTACAATAGCTGAAACCTCTTTAATGACGGCATTCGCTTCATTTGGATCAATTTTATCTAAATTGAACATATCATTGTGCATGCTTAATATAATCTTTGATTTTGGTGCTGCACTTCGAATAGGCATAACGAGACGCGGGCGATTATATATGTGTATCAGATCAAATGAATGTGATTCAACATAATGAATGACCTCTTCACGATATACTTCAAATACTTTTCCTGGTACACGAACATACTGAATGCCATCTTTCGTCTCTTTGTCTGGAAGTAATGGATCACTTACTCCTAAGACAGTTATTTCGTGGTATTTACCTAAAATGGGGAGGAGGCCAAAAATATAGGTTTGTATGGCTCCACCTAAAACGGGAGGAACAGGAAGTTTTTCAGTACAAATCATTAAAATCTTCATATGCCTTACTTCCTCCAATCGCTTTGAATTTCTTTTAACGTATTCCATTTTGATTGATCTATGTCGACAATCGTTTTAATTAATTGAGCTGTTTCTTCATTTAGTAATAAATCAGGTTGATAGATGACTTCATTCATTTGTCTGTAAAATTCATTTGGCAGTGACAAATCAATCATTAAAATCTCATATAGTTCTGGAGTTATCGGATTTGCTTTATCATACGCCTTAATCATTTCCCGTACCCATGTGACATCCCATTTATATAAATCTAGCATTTTCCCAGAAATCAGCTTTCTTAAATCACGAATTGCTAGGTCATATGCGACTCCATCTAGGTCAATGAACCACATTCCGCCAGGCCCCATTTGACAATTGGACCAGCCATAATCCTGATGTGCCAATCCCCAATATTCATTTCCTTTTTTTATTAAATCTAAATAATTCGATTGTTCAAGTCTGAGTAGACTTTGTCTAGCTTGATCTTGAAATGTATCAACCACATCCAATATATATGGGCTTGCAGGCATATCGTTATATGCTTCAGCAATGTGTCGAAACCAATCTATTTTAGTGATCATTTTTCCATACTTTTTTGGCCATTTGGATAATCTTGAAGCAATTTCAGCTTTATTTGGAGGAACATACCCCTTAGTTAAACGATGAAATTCACCGAGTGCGTAGCATAGTTTTTTTGTTCCTTCCAAATCTTTTGATACCGGTTCCAATGGTTCAATCCATTTTGCAATGAACCATAATTTTCCGCCTGCTTCAATGTAATCTTGTCCATTTTTTGTTTGAAAAATGGAGGGTACTCTAGCAAGCTTAACCTCATCCAAGTATCTTTGAGCCCCAAGGCTGAACAAACTTCTTGTCGGCCTGCGGTGTAAAAGTTTTAAACTTTTTGGGCCTAAATTCGTTTCAATTTTCCATATAGCTCCTCCTTGTTCTGGCTTCGTTGCAACCGCTTGAAAACTCTTAACGTGAAGATCATAATTTTTTAGAACCTCTTGTGCTAGTGCTTCAATATAGTCAGGAATAATAAAACCATCACGATCTTCAAGTTTTTCCCATGGCTCAATTACTATTTTCTTCAACTGTTTAAACCTCCTTTGAAGCTGTGAAACAGAGACAATTTCCAGCTGGAATGTCTCTCTTTTATTTATGATATGAAATTGGACAAGTAAGGTGAGGGGCAAAGCGGATGAAGTTTGAAAAAGAAATACGTCATAAGTATAAAAATGTGCTTTGAATAGGTTTTTAACAGTTTCGCATGCGGGTTTTCTGCCATAAACTACAGAAATCGGAGATTAAAGAAAAAATAGAAATGAGGTTAAATCATGAACATAGCTGTAATTGGGACAGGCTATGTAGGAACAACAACAAGTGTAGCATTAGCAATGAATGGACATACCGTATTCGCGATCGATCATGATCATGAAAAAGTTGAAAAGCTAAACCGGTCTATACTTCCATTTTATGAAGACGGCATGGAGGAAGTGTTAAAAAATCTTGTTTTTAAGAGGAAACTTTCTTTCACAAATAATTTAAATGATTGTATAGATAAATGCTCTATTCTTTTCATTACTGTGGGAACGCCTTCATTACCTGATGGTTTAGCGGATTTGTCGTTCGTGGAAGAAGTGGCAAGAAAAATTGGTAGATTCATGAATGAATACAAAGTAATTGTGATCAAAAGTACTGTTCCAGTTGGCACAGGTGCCAAAATAAAAAAAATGATAGAGAATGAACTAAATAAACGAAAACTAGGAATTACTTTCGACCTAATTTCGAACCCAGAATTCCTGAGAGAGGGAAAAGCTTTACATGACGCATTGTTTCCTGAAAGAATTGTCATTGGCTGTGAAACAGAAAGGGCACAGCAGTCCATGAAGGAATTGTATAAAGACATAAACACCCAAGTATTATTTACAACTGTTATAGATGCCGAAATGATTAAATATGCGTCAAATGCATTTTTAGCCACTAAAATTTCATTTATGAATGAACTGTCAAGATTTTGTGAAAAAATAGGGGCAGATGTAACTGCAGTAGCAAAAGGAATAGGAATGGATAGCAGGATTGGTCCTCAATTCCTTCAGGCAGGCATAGGTTATGGTGGATCATGCTTTCCAAAGGATGTAAGTGCTTTACTAGCATTGGCTTCGAAAGAAAACACCCCCTTGCAAATTGTACAAGCTGCCTCAAAAATAAACGAAACCCAAGCAGAATGGTTTATGGAAAAGGTAAAGAAGGCGTTAAGAAACCTTTCAGAAAAGCGTATAGCCATTCTAGGCTTAACATTTAAACCACAAACGGACGATATTAGAGAAGCTCCCTCTCTAAAAATTATCGATTATTTAATCCAAAATAAAGCCTTTATCACAGCTTACGATCCAAAAGGGACAGAACATGTTAAAAAGATTTATCCTGATCTTTGCTATACATCCACACCCCTAGAAGCCATAAAAGGAGCAGATGCTGTCATAATTGTCACTGAATGGAAGGAAATCATGGATATCGATTGGAAAAATGCAATCAATATTGTTTCATCCCCCTTTGTATTTGATGGTAGAAATGCCCTCGATGCCTCTACTATGAAGGAATTTGGCTACCATTATGTTGGAGTGGGCAGGCAAGACAGTTAATTTAGAAGGGAGAATTTTTAATGAAAGGAGTCATACTTTGTGCTGGTAAAGGGACTCGAATACAGCCATTTTCCTCAACCATTCCGAAAACCCTTATACCTGTTGCGAATAAACCAATACTGCATCATAACATAATGAAAATGATAAATGCAGGAATCAATGAAATTGGTATAGTCATGAATCCTGGACAAAAGGAGATTATTGACTTTCTTTCCGTTTTCAATAATGAATGTAAGATTCATTTTATTTATCAAATGGAGCAATTAGGTATTGCCCATGCCCTTTATCAGGCACAAACATTCGTTGGGGATGATTCGTTTTTATTAATGTTGGGAGATAATATAATTTTTGAGCCCATAGACACTTTAATCCAAGCCTTTAAAGGAAATAAAGGTGCTATTCTTCTTACAAAAGTAAGCAATGGAAGTGATTATGGGATTGCTGAAATTCAAGATCACCAAGTAAAGAATATTGTAGAAAAACCTAAACTTCCAAAGAGTAATCTTGCTGTAATCGGAATGTATATGTTTGATAGTTATATTTTTGAAGCGATCCGTAATATTAATCCATCAAAAAGAGGGGAATATGAAATAACGGATGCTATTCAGTGGATGATCAATCAAAACTATCCAATTTCTTATACGATTACAGAAGAACCATTTTCAGATGTAGGTACCATTGAAAGATTGCTGGCTGCCAACAAGTGGGTGCTTACAAATCTGCTAGGAGAAAAGATACAGGTTGGTAGTAACACAACACTAGATAATTGCCTTATTAAAGGACCTGTTATTATTGGAAATAACTGTACGATTAAAAATGCAAAAATTGGGCCCTTTATTTCCATACAAGATGGTTCTATCCTAATGGATTGTACGGTTGAAAATAGTATTTTTCTTAAAAATTCCAAAATTATTAATGTAGCTCCTCCTCTTACAAACTGCATTTTTGGTCAGCATACGACACTAAAAGATATCGCTGATGACATGAAAAATCTACAGTTTATTTTAGGAGATTATTCACAAATCTTAGATTTTTCAAAGCTAAATGAGGAAGGAAAATAATCTAGAAAAGGAGGTTTAAGAGTTCATAAAATGGTTAGTCATATATTTGTAACTGGTTGTGCTGGTTTTATCGGTTTTCATCTATCAAAGCGCTTGTTAGATGAAGGTGTCCACGTCCTCGGTATTGATAATATAAATAATTATTACGATATGAGTTTAAAAAATGATAGATTAAATATCTTAACGAAGTATCGGAATTTTTGTTTTATTAGAGGTTCAATTGAAAACCTGGAATTATTAGAAAGCCTCTTTGACCAATATGATATAAACATTGTGGTTAATTTAGCAGCTCAAGCAGGCGTAAGATACAGTTTAGAAAATCCCCATGCCTATATTCAATCAAATCTTGTTGGCTTTGCCAATATATTAGACTGCTGTAAAAAACATCAAATTAAACATCTTATTTACGCTTCATCAAGTTCTGTCTATGGAGATAATAAACAAATACCATTTTCTGTCGGCGATCGGGTCGATCACCCGATTAGTTTATATGCAGCTACTAAAAAAGCCAATGAGTTAATGGCATATACTTATAGCCACTTATATAACCTTCCTACAACGGGGCTGCGATTGTTTACCGTCTATGGACCATGGGGACGGCCTGATATGGCAGCGTTTAAATTTGCAAATGCGATTTTGAGACAACAGCCTATCGAGGTTTATAATCATGGAAATATGAAAAGGGATTTTACCTATATTGATGATGTCATTGAATCCATATTTCGTTTAATACAAAAAGATCCGCCTACAGAATCATTCGCTTTTTATAAAATTTATAACATAGGAAATCATCAACCTGTTCAGCTAAATTACTTCATACAAGTGTTAGAAGAGCAGCTCGGTAAGAAGGCAGTAGTGAAATTATTACCATTGCAGCCTGGAGATGTTCTTGAAACATATGCAGATATCGAAGAATTAGTAAATGATATTAATTTTAAACCTAAAACGCCCATTGAGGAGGGAATCAGCAAGTTTGTAAGTTGGTTTAAACAGTATAATAAAACTCCTTAGTTATCTAATGATGATGTCAGCTGCTGCCAAAGTGTATGTAGTTTACCGGCGAATCAAAAACAGTTCGTCAGGCGTTTATGTCAACTTGAATATAAAACGGGTTGACATAAACACCTATCCCTTTTAAAATATAAATTGAAATTTAGAGTCTACTATTAGGGGTTGGATTATGAAAATCTTAGATATTACATACGTTGCTTTGTTTGCTGCTTTTATGGGGGTTCTAGGTATGATACCGCCGATTATGCTTTCGTTTACACCGGTTTCGATTACCCTGCAGACTTTAGGTGTTCTTCTTGCCGGTGGTGTGTTGGGGGCGAGACGAGGGGCATGGAGCATGACCATTTTCTTGCTGCTCGTTGCAGCTGGAGCACCTCTTTTGTCCGGAGGTCGCGGTGGATTGGGTGTATTTTTCGGACCGAGTGCCGGCTACTTGATTTCCTGGCCGATCACTGCTTTTTGCGTTGGCTACCTTATCTCTCGATTTAGTAAATTACGATTCTGGAGAATCTTGCTAATTAATCTTACCGTAGGGATTTTCCTAGTTTATTTAATTGGGATTCCGGTGCAAGCTTTTATTATGCATCTTCCACTGATAAAAACGATTCAAATAAGTCTAGTTTATATTCCGGGTGATGCCCTTAAGGCAACGATTGCTTCCTATCTCACCTATAGACTTTTGAAGGCACCTGCCATCAAACGAAATTTTCATAAAAATGTTGAGACACTGTAACAGTGTCTTTTTTTTGATAAAATAAGTGTATTATCTACATCATTCAAATTGTAAGGAGAAAATCATGGCAGGCATTACGGATACCTATTTAAATCACGCAAACGAATTTCCTGATAAAATCGCCATTCAAACACAAAGTGAAAAAATAAGCTATTCTAAATGGCTGGAATTACTGAATAAAACCGCCAATTGGCTTGATTCTCTTAACCTTCCAACTAAAACGCTCGCGATCCTGCTTCCTAATGGAATCCCTTTTCTCCAACTCTTCACGGGAGCAGCGGCGGCTGGCTGGACTGCCGTTCCCTTTGATGCGAGATGGACAGAAACGGAGTTACAGAAGAGGTTAAGGCTATCCGGCACTTCCCTTGTCATAACAACAAAAAGTAGGCAGCCTTTTTTAAAAAAATTCTTTCCAACTGTGTACACTTGGGAGGATTGTTTGGAGGAAATCTGTCAAGCCCCGGCCACAAAAGCATATCAATCGGAGGGTGAGATGCCCTTTTATATGGGATTTACTTCGGGTTCAACGGGTGAGCCAAAGGCGTTTATTCGCTCACAAAATTCTTGGGTCGCTAGCTTTGATTGCACTTGTTTTGACTTTCAGATTGATGAAAACGATGGTGTCCTCATTCCTGGAACGCTGATTCATTCCCATTTTCTTTATGGAGCTATCAGCACTTTATATCTTGGAGGCACGGTTTTTCTGATGGAAAAATTCTCGGCGAAACATGCCCTGGCATTAATCGAATCGGCCTCTATAACGGTTATGTATGTGGTCCCAACGATGATTGCCGCCTTCATAAAGGAAGACCATTACATGAAAAAACCATTGAGAATTCTCTCATCGGGTGCGAAGTGGGAAGAGAATTCAAAAGAGGAAATTCGAAATGTCTTTCCTAATTTAAAGATGTACGAGTTTTACGGGGCAAGTGAATTAAGCTTTGTGACGGTTTTATCGGATATTGATTCGGCCCGTAAACCCGGATCTGTTGGAAGGCCGTGTCATAATGTAGAAATCCAAATTCGTAGAGCGGATGGGGAATGCGCCAAGCAGAATGAACCTGGGAAAATTTATGTTAAAAGCGATATGATCTTTATTGGTTATCTTCATCATAACCAGGATCGCGTCCGGGACGAACATGGCTGGATAACGGTCGATGATATGGGTTATCTCGATGAGGAAGGCTTCCTCTTTATTGCTGGCAGGGAAAAGAACATGATTTTATATGGAGGAATTAATATTTTTCCTGAAGAGATTGAAAAGGTATTATCGTTGCACTCGGATGTGGAGGAAGCAGCGGTTGTCGGTCTTCCGGACCCATACTGGGGTCAGATTGTTACGGCAGCAGTAAAAGGAAGGGCCTCCTTAAGTGAACTAAAGAAAATCTGTCGTGAAAATTTAGCTTCTTTTAAAATTCCCCGGAAATGGGTTTTCGTCGACGAACTACCGCATACAGCGAGTGGAAAAATTGCTCGGCCGCAAGTAAAAGACTTAATTGAAAGTAAGGTGAATGACCATTAGACGAGCGGTAATTGTTCAAGCGAAGCGAACGCCGATTGGTAAACAAAATGGGGTGTTAAAAGCCCTTCAGCCGTATGAACTGGCGGCTCCAATCATTCGGCAGCTTGCGAAAGGCTTGAAAGTGGATGATGTCCTGCTCGGGAACGTGACAGGACCGGGCGGAAATGTGGCCCGCTTGTCTGCCCTTGAAGCGGGACTCCCGCTATCGGTACCAGGGGTCACACTTGACCGCCAGTGCAGTGCCGGTCTTGAAGCGGTTCGCCTTGCCTGCTATTTAGTTCAGGGGGGAGCCGGCAATTGCTATATTGCCGGCGGCGTTGAGAGTACGAGTACTTCCCCTTTTCCCAAAAGAGCCCGCTTCTCCCCCGATTCGATTGGTGACCCCGACATGGGGGTGGCGGCGGAATATGTGGCAAAAAAATATGGGATTTCAAAAGAGAATCAGGATGACTATGCATTGCTTAGCTATGAACGAAGCTGGGAAGCTTTCATGAAAGGTTATTTTTCAGAAGAAATTGTTTCAATTAATAATTTGGCTCAAGATGAAGAACTGCTCAAAGAGCGTAAAATCGCAGCCCTTTTGAAACGGGCTAAGCCGATTTTTGCCAAAGAAAATGGCACTGTCACCGCGGCGAACAGCTGCGGAATTCATGACGGGGCAGCGGCAGTAGTCGTAATGGACGAATTAGAGGCGAATAGGCTTGGGTATAAGCCTGTCCTTCGCTTTGTCGACAGTGAGGTAACAGGCGTACATCCTTTTTATCCAGGAATTGGCCCTGTTCCAGCCATTCAGGCCATATTAAATAGAAACCATTTGACCATCGGAGATATCGATTTGATTGAAATCAATGAGGCATTTGCTTCGAAAATTGTAGCCTGTGCAGAGGAGCTTTCAATTCCATATCAAAAATTAAATATTAGCGGCGGCGCATTAACGATTGGCCACCCTTACGGAGCGTCCGGTGCAATCTTAGTGACAAGACTGTTCTATGAAGTACAGCGGAAGAAAGAAGCAAACTATGTTCTTTCCGCCATCGGATCTGGTGGCGGGATTGGCGTTGCTGTCTTGTTTGAAGCAGTGAGATAGTCAGAATAATTGCCATAAATCGACAAATTTCGGCTCGAAATCGTTTTTTATAGCTGAAAAAATAGTCAATATATAATGAAGAGGGTGATCTAAATATAAATCCATGATCCCCTCTTTTTCTTATACTTCAGTATAAACCGCTATTAAAACAACAGCTGGCTCGTCCCCGATATTTTTAACAAAGTGAGGGACACTAGCACACCAACTGAACGTATCTCCTTCTTCTAATATAAAAGAGTCTTCACCTTGTTCCGCAAGAATTTTCCCCTTTAGGATTAAATGACATTCTTCTCCCTCGTGTGCTTTTTTTTCTCCGGTTGAAGCTCCAGGGGGAAATTCAACCTGTCTAATGCTTAAACCGCCTCTAGATGCTAAATGCTCCACCTTTAATTCTGGGTTTTTAGAGACTGTGAATTCTCTTTCATTTTTTCTTATTACAGTCATGTGTTCATCTTTTTCTAAAAGCAGATAGGGTAAAGGAACTTTTAAGAAATTAGCGATTGTTTGTAATGTACTAATGGATGGGGATGTGTTGTTATTTTCAACATTGCTGATAAACCCCTTTGAAAGCCCAGTTTCGTCACACATTTGGGCAATGGTAATTTTTTTTCTATTTCTAATGGTACGTATTTTAGAACCGATATCCATCTTTTTCACCTCGTTAGTTTCTTAATAGTAAACTTAATTTCATATTAACAAAAAAATAATTGACTTGCTATACCTATATTTGATATTGTATAGAAAACAAAGATTCATATAAGTAAACAGGAAGTGGTTTCGAGTTTCTTAATATGAAACATTTGTTGATATAAATAAATTTAACTCTTTTCTTTTGGCTCTGTTAAACTTGCCTATTGATTTCCGCTCCAAGCGCTCGCTTTCCGCGGGCGGTCCGGGGAGCCTCCTCGGCGCTACCCGCGCCTGCGGGGTCTCCCTGCCCCGTACTCCCGCAGGAGTCGAGCGCCTTCCGCTCCAATCAACATAGTGGCAAAATCAACAATGAGCTTTAACATAGCCTTTCGTTTAAAAATACATTTGTTGAAACAGGAGGATTTACTAAATGGAAACACCCATGATTTATGAATTACGTCGTCCAAAGAATGTTGTTCCAGGGAAGAAGTATCCTGCCTTGTTTGTTATGCACGGTATTGGAAGTAATGAACACAATATGCTGTCACTAGTCGATGGTCTAGAGGATTACTTTTATATCTTCAGTGTAAGAGGGCATCTAACCCAAGGACCGGGATTTGCTTACTTTACGATCCAAGGCTACGGCAAACCACATCGGGAAGTATTCGATGAGGGCATCAATAAATTATCAAACTTTATTGATTATGCATCTGAAAAGTATCCACTCGATCCCAACAAATTATACTTACTTGGTTTTAGCCAAGGCGCAATTGTTTCAATGACATTGGCATTAACACTTGGTAATAAAATTAAAGGAATTGTTGCACTTAGCGGATATATTCCATTGTTTGTGAAGGAAGAATACAACATTAATCCAGGCAAAAATTTATCTGTGTTTATATCACATGGTGAATTCGATCAGGTTCTACCGTATGAGTGGGGAAAAGAGAATGTCGAATATTTTACTAAGCTAGGTATACCTGTAACTTTTAAAACTTATCCAGAAGGACACACGGTATCCGAAAAAAATCTGCAAGATTTACAAACATGGATAGTAAATGAATTACAGAGATAGAAACTAAAAAATTAAGGGAGGAAAATAAGATGTTACCATCATTATTTATTGCTCATGGAGCACCGTTGCTTGCAATTGAGAATAATGAATATACAAAGTTTTTAAGTCAATTGGGACAAACATTGCCATGTCCTAAGGCTGTTGTTTTATTTTCGGCCCATTGGGAATCAAAAATGCAAAAGGTAAGCGAAGTCGACCAATATAGTACAATATATGATTTCGGCGGATTTGATCCAGCTTTATATACCATTCAGTATCCGGCACGTGGCAATCAAGAAATTGCTCAAGAAATAGAAGACCTATTCACTAAAAATGGTATTTTCTTTGAAAATGAAACAACTCGCGGTTTGGATCACGGGGCTTGGGTAGTCCTTCGTATGCTTTATCCAAATGCAGATATTCCGGTCATCGCCATGTCCGTAAATCCGAACCTTTCTCCAGAAGAGCAATATAAAATTGGTAAAGCTTTATCGGTATTAAGAGAAAATGACATTTTAATTATCGCCAGCGGTGGAACCGTGCATAACTTAAGAGCATTAAAATGGATTGACAATGGACAGGCTGATCAATGGGCACTAGAATTCGACGACTGGTTAGCACATCATTTGGAAAAATGGGATTTACCATCACTATTTCATTACGATTCACTAGCTCCAAATGCTGAATTTGCAGTCCCTCCTTATGGGAATGAGCATTTTATTCCAATCTTTTATGCAATGGGTGCGGCCGACAATCAGCAAAAAGCAACCTTACTTCATCGTAGTTTTCGATATGGCAACCTTAGTCACAGCGTCTGGCAGTTTGGATGATGTCTCTAAAGATTAGTGGAAAATGGAGTAATAGGACATGAATATTATAGAAATAGCAAATGAAATTCATTGGCATCAAAAAAACGTATTAGAAATGGATAAAATCACAACAAGATACGCAGGACTAACTCTTGAGGATGCTTATGAAATTCAAAAAATGAATATCATAAAAGATTTGCAATCTGGCGAACAATTTGTCGGTTGGAAAATGGGGTTAACGAGTTTAGCAAAGCAACAATCAGTGGGAGTAAACCAGCCTATTTACGGAAGATTACTGAAATCAATGAAAATGATTGACGGAGAATTATCTTTAGAAGGATTAATCCATCCGAGAGTGGAACCAGAATTTGCTTTTTTAATAAATAAACGTCTTGAAGGAGCTAATGTCTCAGAAAAAGATGTTTGGCAGGCTACCGAATGCATTATTCCTGCAGTGGAGATTATTGACAGTCGGTATAGGGACTTTTCATTCAATCTAATAGATGTTGTGGCAGACAATGCTTCAAGTGCGAAATTTTTGCTTTCGGAACAAGCATTTTCCCCTAGCCAGTTTCAATGGGAAAAAGTCCAAGTCACGATGAAGTTAAATGAAAGAAAAGTCCAAGAAGGAAAAGGATCAGCGGTTATGGGACACCCTGTTCGCTCGGTGGTTGAACTTGTTAAAATGTTACATTCATCAGGGCTTTGCATTGAGCCGGGAATGGTCGTACTAACAGGCGGCATCACTGAAGCTATACATGTTTCCAGTGGAGACTTGCTTGAGGTTGAGTTTGATAAATTTAGTACATTGTATTTGAATCGCAAAAGGTCATAGGGGGAGATATCAAATGCCAATCATCCAAGTACACCTGCTTGAGGGCAGATCTGCAGAATTAAAACGGCAATTGATTTCAGAGGTTACGGCTGCTGTCAGCAGGACATTAGGTAATCCACCTGAAACTGTCAGAGTGCTATTACACGAGGTTTCAGAAGAAAATTGGGGTGTGGGTGGAGTTCCAATTGTTGAAAGAAAAAATAAAAAGGAAAATTAATACTTTAAACGAATCCTCACTTGACCTAGAGTCTAGTGGGGATTTATTTTGCCTATTGGCAAGGTTCAGCCTTGATGTTTAAAATTGATATTGACAATCATTCTCAATGGAAATACAATAGTAAACGTGAAGATGATATTGAAAATCGTTATCAATTAAAATATTAAATTAAGATAGATAATCAAGGAGGATCACATGGCTAAAAATCTACTACTTAAAATTTCTATCCTTCTATTATTAATAGGATTAGTGATACATAATCCGGCATTAGCAGCTGGAAATTCCAGTGCTGATTTAAAAAATGCCGAGGCTTCGGTTGATCAGGCAATCGATTATGCTTCAAAAGGGGATCTAGCGGAAGCACAGAAAGCTTTTGATCAATTTAATAAAACGTGGCGGCAAATTGAAACAGGGATTAAAAATGACTCTGCTACTGCCTACAAAGATATTGAATCGAATATGGGCCAGGTGGACTATTCCTTAACCATAAAAAAACCGGATCAGGTCCTGCAGGCTTTACAGGGTCTGAAAGCTGTAAATGAAAAATTTATCAATGGCGGCTATCCAAAAGATACTGGATTTAAGAAAAAAGATATATCCTTAGATGATTTTATTCTTATGCTTCAAAAGACTAAAGAGCAAGTCGGACAACATAATCAATCTCAAGCTTTGGAGAGTATAAAGAAAGCTAGCGACAGCTGGTTAAGCGTTGAAGGAACAGTCGTGGCGCAATCATCTACCGTCTATAATGATTCTGAAAGAGATTTAGTTTCGATTCAAGCTATGCTTAGTGCTGATCCGCCAAATTATCAGCAGGCCGAGAAAACGATTGATAATATGGTAAAATATCTTTCCCCTTTAGCTGATAAATCTCAATATACTTATTGGGATGCGGCGATGATTCTTATCCGTGAAGGATTGGAAGCGTTACTAGTGGTAATAGCGCTTATGTCATTTGTGAAAAAATCAGGAGAGGGAAAGGGAAAAGGATGGATTTGGACTGGAGTTCTAGCAGGTCTTGGCGTTAGTGTCATCCTTGCCATCATCGTAAAATTTGTGATTTCATCAGGTGCATTCGGAAATAATAATTTCCTCATTTCCGGCTGGACAGGAGTTTTTGCGGCGGTCATGTTATT
This sequence comes from Neobacillus massiliamazoniensis, assembly GCF_001048695.1. GTDB lineage: Bacteria > Bacillota > Bacilli > Bacillales > Cytobacillaceae > Neobacillus > Neobacillus massiliamazoniensis. Next base: position 1,479,502 of record NZ_CVRB01000001.1, read on the forward strand.
GTATATGAGCTATTGGCTTCATAGTCAGTCTAATATAGCTGATTGGAATCGGTATATCAAAGAAAAAAGCCAAACTGCCTTATCGACTGGAAGACTTGTTTCATTAGGGATTCTTGCCTTTCTTGCAGTATTTCGAGAAGGAACCGAAACGGTATTATTTTATATCGGTATGGCAAGTCAAATTAAGATTCAGACCTTATTAATTGGTTTCCTTATTGGTGTAGCTATTCTTGGGATTATCGCTTATTTAATGGTTTTTGTCGGCTTAAAATTACCGCTTCGACCATTCTTTATGGTTTCAAGTGTGATTGTTTTTTATCTCTGTATTAAATTTACAGGAATGGGGATTCACAGTTTACAATTAGCCGGATTAATTCCAACAACGAATGCCGAAGGAGTACCAAGCATAGACTTTTTCGCCTTGTATCCATCATGGGAAAGCACCATTCCGCAAATCATTTTAGTCCTTGGTGCGGTGATTCTTCTTATAACAAATAGTATTAAAAAGAAAAAAATGATAGCAGCTCATAACAATTAAAAATCCAGAAAGTAGGAATATTACTATGAAAAAATTGACCTCATTGGTATTAGCGATTGGTCTTGGAAGTGCATTCGTATTAGCGGGTTGTGGTTCCACTAACAGTAAGGTATCCGATGGTGTAAATAAAATGCTAGACACTACGACGCAATTATCAAAAGCAATTGACAGCGGTGACCAGGCAAAAGTAAAAGAAGTTGGACCAAAATTAGAAGATCAATGGGCTACTTTTGAAGATGATGTAAAAAAAGATAATAAAGATTCATATGGAAAAATTGAAAAATATCTTGATCCAACCATTGCCGGTTCGAAGGCACCCCAACTTGACAAGGAAGCTCTAAATACGTTGAATAACCAGCTTACGGACGCTTTAAAAGAATTAGCTAATAAAACAAAATAAATATAATTTACTAAAGGATGTCATTTCGCTGACATCCTTTTTACTTGTCTGTTGATTTCCGCTCTAGGCGCTCGCTTTCCGCGGGCGGTCCGGGGAGCCTCCTCGGCGCTATTGCGCCTGCGGGGTCTCCCCTGCCCCGTACTCCCGCAGGAGTCGAGCGCCTTCCGCTCCAATCAACATTGCGGAAAAATTATCATGAACTTTACATAAAGTGGTGCCTGTCACATTTTTGGGACAGCCTCTTTTTTTGTAAAGGAAAAAAACTATTACTAGCAATTAACACTATTGATAAGTTAAAAGTACTATATAAATTCCATTATTTGTTTAAAATATTTCTTTCGACAAGTTTCGTTCTTTACTAAGAACATTTAGTTCTTTATAATCTTTGTACAAAGGAGGTAGTGAGCGTAGCTTGGAAGCTTCATTATGATAGAAACTTGCATGATAAAAAAATGACCGGAATAATACTTGCTGTAAAAATTTCAGCTTTCTATGTAATGAGCCCTTGCCCTGCATACTTAAGATTGTATGTTTAATTTGTCTAAAAACTGGGGGAGTTGCTGATGAATAATGGGTAAGTTAAAAAATTTAGGGGATTTAAAAGTATTAGGTAAAAAGGTTCAAATCGCTGCAATTGCTGGAATGCTAGTCTTGGTTTCGATTCCGTTTTCGGGGAACAATTCTATGCATACAGCAAAGGCTGCAGCGCCTGGACCGGGAGACACACCGGATTACTGGACTACGCCAAACTATGCCAACAGCCCACTACCTGAATTTAATACAGACGGAACCATTAAAGCAGGAACAGGAATGCGAAAATTTGTCGATACGTTACCTGGACTGGGAAAAGCTAAGGAAAATAATCTTGGCCAATACATTCCAGTGGCTATTCCTGATACAACTACGTATCCAGGCTCTGACTACTATGAAATTTCACTTGTCGAATACTCGGAGAAAATGCACTCGGATTTGCCGGCGACAAAACTACGAGGGTATATGCAAGAAAACACTACAGACGAGTCTATTAAAAAGCCAAGTTATTTTGGCCCTATGATTATTGCAAAAAAAGATCGGCCTGTAAGGATCAAGTTCACGAATAAACTTCCGACAGGCAGTGGAGGGGACCTATTCTTGCCGGTTGATACATCCTTGATGGGCGCCGGAATGGGACCAGATGGAAAAAATATGTACACCCAAAACCGTGCTTCACTCCATTTGCATGGCGGAATCACCCCATGGATTAGTGACGGGACACCACATCAATGGATCACACCTGCAGGAGAGAACACCCCGTATCCAAAAGGAGTCAGCGTTAAGAATGTCCCAGATATGCCGGACCCTGGCGATGGTTCCATGACGTTCTTCTACACCAATCAACAGAGTGCTAGATTAATGTGGGTTCATGATCATACTTACGGGATGACGAGATTGAATGTTTATGCCGGCGAGGCAAACGGATACATGATTCAAGATGATGTGGAAAAGGACCTTAAAAACAGGGGAGTTATTCCAGATGATGATCACGATATTCCTTTAATTATTCAAGATAAGACCTTCGTTCCATCAGACAATCAATTAGCAGCAACCGACCCAACCTGGGATAAGACTAAATGGGGCGGGATGGGTAATCTTTGGTTTCCGCATGTATACATGCCAAACCAGAACCCTTATGTCATGTCTGGTGCGAATCCATTGGGGCGTTGGGATTATGGGCCATGGTTCTGGCCACCTAACACTGGATTAAAAAATGGTCCTAAAGCAAATCCATTGTATGATCCAAAAGTTAAAAATGGTCAAGCGCCAATGAATCCTGGTGTACCAAATGTTTCAACTGTTCCTGAAGCTTTCATGGATACTCCAGTCGTAAATGGAACTGCTTACCCTACGATAACGGTTGATCCAAAAGCCTATCGATTCCGTATCTTGAATGCATCTAATGATAGAATGTGGAACCTGCAGCTTTATAAAGCTGCTTCAAATTCGACCATGTGGAATGCTGATGGAACATTAAAAGATGCAAACGCTGGTGAGGTTCCAATGGTTCCTGCGGTAAAAACTGCTGGATTCCCACAAAAATGGCCAACTGATGGAAGGGATGGCGGTGTACCGGATCCTGCTGCAGCTGGACCAGAAATGATCCAGATTGGCAATGAAAGCGGCTTTTTAACAAAACCTGCGGTATTACCAAATCAACCAATAGACTATGAATATGGCCGTAGAAGTATCACCGTTCTAAACGTATCAAGCAAAACGCTTCTTTTGGGACCTGCTGAACGGGGGGATGTCGTCGTAGATTTCAGTAAATATGCGGGGCAAACACTCATACTATATAATGATGCACCTGCTCCAGTTCCAGCATTTGATCCACGTTACGACTATTACACAGGTGATCCTGACCAAACTATGAATGCCGAGAATCCAGATGATCGGACTGGAGGGGCACCAACAACGCAACCTGGTTATGGTCCAAATACACGTACAATCATGCAGATCAAGGTTGCAGGTGACCCAGCAACGACAGTGGATACAACTCAAGCTACTCTTGATAAATTAAATACTGAAATACCAAAGGCATTCTCTAAAGATCAGAATCCGCTTATTTTTAATAATGAAGTTTATGGGAAAGACGATCCAAGAAATGATCCAAATGGGAAATGGGTCAATATTCACGACAATAAAACCACCTTTAATATACCTGGGACTTCGACGAATGTGACGATGGACTTAACACCAAAGGCAATTGCCGAGGAGTTTGAGCAAGATTATGGAAGAATGAATGCCACTCTGGGAACAGAATTACCGAATACGAATTTCCAGAATCAAACGACCATTATGCTTGGATATGTTGATCCAACAACCGAAAATATGAAAGACTCGATTGCACCAATTGGTCAAACGGGGGATGGAACACAGATTTGGAAGATTACTCATAACGGGGTCGATACGCACGCGATCCACTTCCATTTATTTGATGTTCAGCTTATCAACCGAGTCGGCTGGGATGGATCGATTCGGATGCCTGATGATAACGAACGCGGCTGGAAGGATACAGTTCGTATGAATCCGCTTGAAGATTGTATTGTCGCCCTTAGACCTGTCGCACCAAAATTACCATTCGGACTTCCTGATAGTATTCGGCTTTTGGACCCGACGATGCCTCTCGGATCAACCGGACAGTTTATGAACGTAGATCCGTACACTGGAAATCCAGTTACAGTCACGAACAAAATGACGAATTTTAACTGGGAGTATGTATGGCACTGTCATCTATTAGGACACGAAGAAAATGACATGATGCGTTCCTATAATTTTAAAGTCAATGTAACAAAACCAAACGCGTCTGTATTAAGTGGTAATAGGTCAAATGGAGGTCCAGTAAATCTTACTTGGACAGATCCTACACCGGTGGATTATAACAATATTTCAACCTTTGGCAACCCGGCAAATGAGATTGGCTACAACATAATGCGTGCACCTGTTATCAATGGAAAAGCAGGTAAATTTGAAAAAATTAAAGTTGTACCTGCTAACAATACTAGTTATCAAGATACTAGTGCTGATCCTAATACGAGCTATCAGTACCAAGTGCTTGCATTCAATGCGGCCACTGCGCCAAGCTCAACTGACCCTATTGCAGCATTGGAAGGTGGTACACCATCCAATACAATCGATGCCTCTGGGCTTCCTGCAGCACCAACAAATCTTACAGCTGTACCATCCGGACAGCAAGCAAGCTTAACTTGGACAGATAATGCGACAAATGAGACTGGATTTGTCGTGGAACGGTCCACAGATGGTGTTAATTTTACAGTCGTGGGCACTCCTGGTATGTCAATTAACACTGGACGGGTCACATTTGCTGATAGTAAGGTAACTCCTGGAACCTATACTTATCGGGTGAAAGCCGTAAATGGCACTTTGGAATCGAGTTATTCCAATACAGCTAATGTTACGATTTCCAACGGTACACCACCACCGGCTCCAAAGGCACCAAAAAATCTAAGCGTAACCCTGCAGTCTGGACCGAGCGTCAACCTAAGTTGGGAGGATGATGCATCAAATGAAACCGGCTTTGTCATTGAACGGTCCACAGATGGGAATAATTTTACGTCTATTGCAACCCCTGGTCCAAGTCCTGGCACAGGAAAAACAGTAAAGTATACCGATTCAACTGTAGAACCTGGTAACACGTACACCTACCGAGTCAAGGCAATGAACGGAACTACGTCATCTAGCTATTCAAATACAGCAAAGGTAAAGGTTCCGTCTGCACCTCCTGTCCCAGCAACCCCAGCCCCGGCAGCACCGAACGGATTGCAGACAAAAGTGTCTCAAGGGAATACTACTGTTTCAGTGTTGCTATCCTGGAATAAACCTTCGGGGACGGTTGCAAGTTATCTTGTCCAATATGCAACAGATTCTGCATTTACGCAAATTGTAAGTTGTTCGGTTTCGTCACCTAGTAGCTTTGTGACAGTACCAGGATTAGCGAGAAAAACAACTTTCTACTTCAGAGTTCAGGCTGTAAATGAGACCGGCTCGTCTCCTTGGTCAACGTCTGTTAAAGTAAAGACCCCTTAGGGAATTATAGATTGCAATAGTATGTCAACATGTTTCCACTAGGCAGAGGGACAGGTCTCTCAGTGAATGATCTTGTCGGTCAATGGATGTTAATCTATCTTAAAGGAGGCAATGGAATGAAAAAAAAGCTTCTCATAGCTATAGCACTAGCTTTAGTTTTAATTTCAGGCTCAGCGATGGCGCTTTATCATGATAATCCAGCATTTGCTAAAAGTCAGCCAGCTACGGATGTAAAGGTAAAAGGGAATATGGCTGTCTACTCTCCGCCAAACCAAAAGAAATCCAGTGAACCTGTACGTAAAAGCCGGTTAAAGCAAATGAATATTGTAGGTGAGGCCGCAACGGTTCTTAATGTCTTACCGATAATAATTATCGACGAAATGAAGAAGGGAAAAACAGTAGTCCAAATTGCAAAAGAAAAAGGTTTAACAGAAGCTGAATTCACAAAAAAACTAACTGACTTAGAGACAAAAATGGTTAATGAAGCTGTTAGTTCAGGAACCATTACTCAAGAGCATGCAGATGCCATTAAAGATGGAAGACCAGACCGTTTGAAAAAAAGCATTAAGGAAAAGGCAGTTAACGTCAATGATCATATGGCAATGGATATGGGCAACTAAAGTATCCTCCAATTGCTGAATAGAAACCTCCACCCGATTTATTTGGTGTGGAGGTTTCTATATTTTTAGAAATCACCATATTTTCTGCACTATTTTGTGCTAATCTATTTCTATTAAAGTATTGATTTAGGGTGATTTCATGTACAGTTTATTAAGCCAAATAAGTGCAGTTATAAGTAAACCATTTTTCATTATGGCAAATAGCCTTGAATCATGGCCCATTTTATTTGCTTTAATTTTAGGGTTGGTAGGAGCCTTAGCTCCTTGTCAGCTTACAGGGAATATTAGTGCAGTAACATTGTACGGTAACCGTTCTATTCAAAAAAAAATCGCTTGGAAGGATGTTCTCTTTTTCACACTAGGAAAGGTAGTAGCCTTTTCTTTATTAGGTATTTTGGTATGGTTACTGGGAAAGGGAGTTGAACAAAATCTTACGTCATATTTTCCATGGCTTCGGAAGCTTATGGGCCCATTATTAATCATCGTTGGTTTGGTTATGATCGGTTTTATCAAATTAAAAGGAACATTAAATCTTTTTAAGGGATCGAAAGAGTACAAGCATGAAAATCCATTCGGTTCTTTTATGTTAGGATTTAGCTTTTCACTTGCATTCTGCCCGACTATGTTTGTCCTATTTTTTATTACTTTAATGCCAATCGTATTTTCTAGTCCTTACGGATTTATTCTCCCATCTATATTTGCTCTCGGAACAGCCATTCCGCTATTGATTGTCATTGCTATTATATGGTATCTCGGTGGAAGTGGAGTGGTAATGAAGAAAGGGAGAAAGTTTGGAGCGGTTATTCAACGGGTTGCGGGTGTCCTGATATTGTTATTAGGAATTTTTGATACCCTAACTTATTGGTCCTTATAAATGAATGGTATTCTGATATACTAGCAAAAAACAACGAATGGTCTCGTTGTTTTTTGCATTATTTATTATTGTTTCAAAGTAATTTTAAAGCATAAATTCAACTACGCCTCTGTCTTCGTCCTAACGGACTTGCCAATCGGCGAGTTTCCATTTAGCTAATAGGAAAAAATAAATTTTCCCAAATTTATATTTTCCTATGACGCATAAATTCAACTACGCCTCTGTCTTCGTCCTGACGGACTTGCCAATCGGCGAGTTTCCATTTACCCAAGAAAGTCCAATTCCGGTGAAGCCAACAATAATGGTAATGACTGGGCAAAGTAGACAGAAAAATGTGTACGGTACGTATGAAAATGTTGGTACGTTCAATACACCTGATAGGAAAACGCCACTCACTCCCCATGGAACGAGGGGATTTACGACTGTACCAGCATCTTCTAAAACACGTGATAAATTGCGACGCTTTAAGCCAATCCGATCAAAGCTTTCTGAGTAGGCACGCCCTGGTAAAATGATAGATAGGTATTGTTCACCTAGCAAAAAATTAACACCAATGGCTGTAAGTGCAGTTGAAAAAATTAAACGACCACTCGTGCGTACGAAATGAGAAAGAGAGTCCATCACTTGTGCAATTATCCCCATCTCCTGTAATAAACCTCCCATGCCGAGGGAAAGAAAAATTAAAGATACAGAAGGTAACATACTTTGCATACCGCCGCGTGTTAATAGTTGATCGATTTCTTTCATCCCTGTTTGTGACTTATATCCATCTTGCATGATCGAAATGAGATTTGAAATAGACGTGTGTGGATGAAAGAGAAATAAAATGATGATTCCACTAAGTGTACCTACAAATAATGTTGGGATCGCAGGTACTTTTTTCATTGCTAAAATAAGCAGAAGAACAACAGGTAATAAAGTAATCCATGAAATGGTTGAATGTTTTTGTAAAGTTGCTTGGAATGTATGGAAATCAACAGTTGCTGCATGCCCTTGTCCTACTATGGCAAATAATATGACAGAAATAATAAACGCAGGTATTGTCGTCCAAAGCATGTTGCGAATATGATCAAACATGTCTACACCCGATACTGCTGGCGCTAAGTTCGTTGTATCAGATAAGGGTGACATTTTGTCCCCGAAAAATGCACCGGAAATGATAGCACCAGCTGTAATGGCTGTGTCATAGCCAAGGGCGTGACCCATTCCCATAAAAGCAATCCCTACTGTTGCGGCAGTTGTAAATGCACTCCCGATACTCGTACCAACAATGGCACATACAACAAAAACGGTTGCTAAGAAAAACTGTTTCGAGACAATGGAAAAGCCGTACACCATCATCGTTGGAATAGTGCCACAAGCAATCCAAATGGCAATTAAAACACCGACCAACAAAAAGATAAAAATAGAGGGAATCCCTGGTGTAATGCCATTTCGTATCCCCGTATCCATCACAGACCATGGAATTCTTTTGAACAATCCGAATAGAAGCAGAAGTGCAATCCCAAATAATATCGGAATATGAGGTAGTATTTGTAAACCGATTACACCAAATCCGATTAATGAAAATAGTATAGTAATTAGTAGAATAGATTCTCGTTTTGTTGCCATTGTTTGTTCCTCCTATGAATTAATGTTTTATCGATTATGAAGTGGTGGGCAAAGCAGTAATATCGTGCTATACCTCCTGTATGAACATAAATCATTTCTATTCCTCCTTTTTTACAAATAAAAAAACCCCTGCATCCTATGCAGGGGCGAACGTGTCGCGGTACCACCCTAACTTGTGAAACCAGAATCGTTTTCACGTCTTCATTAAAATAACGGAGAATCCGTCTTTTGCTACTAAAAAGGTTCACAAAAGAAGCTCGAGGGTGTATTTCATGGATCATTCTGTACTGATTCGCACCAACCATCAGCTCTCTGAAACGACGAAATGAAACATTACTATGTCCTGTCATTGCCTATCACTATTAAACTTTGAAAATATAAAAAAGCCCCTGCATCCTATGCAGGGGCGAACGTGTCGCGGTACCACCCTAACTTGTGAAAACAGTTTTGTTTTCACTACTTCATTAAGATAACGGAGAATCCGTCTTTTGCTACTAAAAAGGTTCACAAAAGAAGCTCGAGGGTGTATTTCATGAATCGCTCTGTACTGATTTGCACCGACCATCAGCTCTCTGATACAAAAAAACGAAGCATTACTAAATCCTGTCATTGCCGATTTATATTATGTTAGTAAAACTATCATACCATTCAATAATGTGTCAACATTATTTTTTAGATTAAAGAAATTATTTATACCTTTTGTTGAATGCTAAAAGAAAGAAGACGGTTGACTATATACCCGTATGGGTATATTATATAACTTGTCACTTTGGTTTTTAGGATCAAATCATTTATAATGAAAGGAAAAATAGTCAAAGCAGAAGCGAACGGAACGGTTAAGGAGGTAATACCATGGATTATAATGATCAAGTCAAAAATAGAGTAAAACGAATTGAAGGGCAGTTAAGAGGAATTTTAAGAATGATGGAAGAAAATAAGGACTGCAGAGAAGTGATCACTCAGTTATCAGCTGCAAGAACGGCTATTGATCGTACAATTGGGGTTGTAGTAAGTTCAAATTTAGTGGAATGTGTCCAAAAAGCCACAGAGAATAATGAGAAAAGTGCAGAAGAAATAATTCAAGAAGCCGTAAATTTACTTGTGAAAAGTCGATAAGAAAAGTGGAAGTCGCTTAGAGCTGGGACATTTCTCATAGTCGAAATTATCTTTCTAATCTTCTCCAAATAAAAAGGGTTGACACCCTCTTTTATTTTTAATACTATTATACCCATACGGGTATATATGAAAATGAGGAGGAACGATTCAATGAATATAGGTAAAGTATTAGATGCAAAAGGTTTGGCTTGTCCGATGCCAATTATTAGAACAAAAAAAGCAATCAATGAACTTGAATCTGGCCAAGTATTAGAAATTCATTCAACAGATCAAGGGTCCAAAAATGATCTTACGGCATGGGCTAAATCTGGCGGGCATGAGTTAGTAAAATTTGAAGAGGAAAACGGTATTTTTAAATTTTGGATTAAAAAAGGCTGATTTTTTTCAGAAAATAAAATACCTATACAGGTATAGGTTATATTGAAAAACATTCTGGAGGTAAAGCATGACAGAAAATAAAAGGACAACGATCGTCTTATTTAGTGGAGACTATGATAAAGCAATGGCTGCTTATATTATTGCAAATGGGGCAGCCGCATATGATCATGAGGTCACTATTTTTCACACGTTTTGGGGATTAAATGCACTCCGGAAAGATGAAAATATTCCGGTGAAAAAAGGGTTCATGGAAAATATGTTTGGAAAAATGATGCCAAGAGGCGCAGATAAAATGAGCCTTTCTAAAATGAATTTTGCTGGCTTTGGCCCAAAAATGATTAAAGGAATCATGAAAAAGCATAATGCCTTAACTCTTCCGCAATTAATTGAAATGGCTCAAGAACAGGATGTTAAATTAGTAGCATGTACAATGACTATGGATTTGCTAGGCTTACAAAAAGAAGAGCTATTGGATCAGATTGAATATGCAGGAGTTGCTGCCTATTTAGGTGACGCCCAAGAGGGGAATGTGAATCTGTTTATATAAGATAAATAGGGGGGATCTCCCCCTAAATAAATGGAGGGACTAGGCTTGGTATATGTAGGATTTATTGTCATTGCTCTTTTTCTCTTCTTCATTCTGCAGCGTATGATGCCTGTAAAGGGAGTTAGAACAATCACAACTGATCAATTAAAAACGGAATTAAAAGACAAGAACAAGCAATTTATTGATGTGCGAACACCTGGAGAGTTTAAAGGAAACCATATTAGAGGGTTTAAAAATATTCCTCTTCATCAGCTAGATCAAAAAGCTGACAAAGAACTTTCCAAGGAAAAAGAAGTCATTGTTATATGTCAAAGTGGCATGAGAAGTCAACAGGCTAGTAAGATGCTAAAAAAATGGGGATATACAAAAGTGACAAATGTTAAAGGTGGCATGAGCGCTTGGGCCTAATGAAAAATAAGGAGGCTAAAAAGTGAAAGTAATATCTGCAAAAGAAGTAGAGGCGTTGTTTAATGATGGAAAGAAATTAAATATTATTGACGTACGCGACGTGAATGAAGTAGAAGCTGGCAAGATTCCAGGTGCTGTAAATATTCCTTTAGGGTTAGTTGAGTTTCGCATGCATGAATTAGATAAATCAAAAGAGTATATCATGGTTTGCCGCTCAGGAGGAAGAAGTGGTCGAGCGACGCAATTCCTTGAAAGCTATGGATTTAACGTGATTAACATGGCTGGTGGAATGCTTGCATGGGAAGGGACAGTTGAATAATTTTAACTAAGATAAATCACTCAAACACGTATTCAATTGGAGGTATTGTAGTGGATAAAATTAAAACAAACGTTAGTTTAGATGCAAAGGGATTAGCATGCCCAATGCCAATTGTAAAAACAAAAAAGGCCATGAATAATCTTGAAGCAGGGCAAGTATTAGAAGTTGAAGCAACGGATATAGGATCAAAAGCGGACATGAGAGCATGGGCTGAAGGTTCGGGCCATCAATATTTAGGGACAATTGAAGTGGAAGGCGTATTAAAGCATTATCTTAGAAAATCGTCTACTCATGATACAAATGAGAAAAATCACCCTCATGTCATCAATAATGAAAACCTGGAAAAAAAGCTTGAAGAAAATGAAAACATCGTGGTTCTCGATGTAAGAGAAGCTGCAGAATATGCCTTTACCCATATTCCAAACGCCATCTCTATCCCTTTAGGTGAATTGGAGGAACGAATGGATGAATTAAACAAAGAAAATGAAATCTTAGTAGTGTGTCGTACAGGAAACCGCAGTGATTTTGCTGCAAAAATGTTAACAGCAAAAGGCTTTGCTAACGTGGTGAATGTGGTGCCGGGGATGAGTCAATGGTCAGGAAAGAGTGTAGGAATAAATAGGTAATTGTATATTTTTTTAATAAAAATAATACCATAGGGGGTAAAGGGGACCGTGACTTTAAAAATAATGACGGTAAAACAATTAGCCGAAAAGGTGTTAAATAAAGAACACTTGTTTATTTTGGATGTCCGAAATGAAAGTGATTTTCAGGATTGGAAGGTAGAAGGGGAAAATTTTGAGTATTTAAATATCCCTTACTTTGAGTTACTTGACGGAATTGATGAAATTGCTGATAAAGTCCCAAGGGATCAAGATGTTTTGGTGATTTGTGCGAAGGGGGGTTCCTCTGAATTTGTGGGAGAGGAACTAATTGATGCAGGGTTCGATCATATATACACATTAGAAGATGGCATGAAAGCTTGGAGCGAGCTATTAAAAAAGGTCAAAGTATATGAAGACGATCATATGAAAGTATTCCAATTTATCCGAGTTGGAAAAGGCTGCCTTTCATACATGATTGTTTCTGATCAAGAAGCGTTACTTGTTGATCCTGCTCGTTTTGTTAACGATTATGTAAAAGTAGCAGAAGAAGAAGGAGCAAAAATCACTCATATTGTAGATTCTCATTTGCACGCTGATCATATATCAGGTGGCAACATGCTCGCTGAAATGACAGGTGCAAAATACTACCTTATGAAGAGTGAGGGGGCGGTATTTAATTTTGAAGCATTAGAAGACCATGAAAAGATTGGATTTAAGCAAGTACAACTTGAAGTACTTGCAGTAAAAACCCCTGGACACACTCCTGGCAGCGTATCATTTCTTGTGAACGATAAACTCTTATTCTCTGGGGATACTATTTTTATAAGTGGATTAGGGCGTCCTGACCTGGGAAATAAAGTACGTGAATGGGCAAATGACTTATATAATAGTGTCCATAACAAAGTCGCAGAAATTGCAGATGATGTGATTGTAATTCCTGGTCACTTTGCTGACTTGGATGCTGAAATCAACTCGGATGGATATATTGGCGATACGCTAGGAAATATTAGAAAACGCAATGAAAAAATGTTTACTACGCCAAAGGAAGAATTTATCAGTAGCGTTGAAAAATCAGCAAGTTCCGTTAAACCGCCTAATTTTGAAGAAATTGTTGCCATTAATCGTGGAGTGGAAAAAGTGGATTCTGATAAAATGCAAGAATTAGAAATCGGCCCAAACCGTTGTGCTGTTCACCATGGTGTATAATTAGAGAAAAAAGAGTAAACCATCTTCGGTTTCCCTTTCTAAAAAAGAGGAGGACAATATGAGCTTTGATTTTATTGTGGCGATTTTCCTAATTGGTTGTGTAGGCTCATTTATTTCAGGGATGTTAGGAATAGGTGGAGCCATCATCAACTTCCCGATGCTGTTGTATATTCCAGTCGCACTTGGTGTAGGTCATTTTACAGCACATGAAGTTTCAGGTATTACAGCGATACAAGTGTTTTTTGCTACAATTGGCGGTGTTTGGGCATACCGTAAAGATGGTTATTTAAATAAGACTCTAATTGCTTTCATGGGAAGTAGTATTCTAATTGGAAGTTTTATTGGGGGATTTGGCTCTACTCACATGCCGGAAACCGGAATAAATATCGTTTATGGAATTTTAGCGTTGATTGCCGTGATTATGATGTTTGTACCTAAAAAAAGAATAGACGATATTCCTTTAGATCAGGTGAAATTTAATAAATGGCTTGCAGCACTTCTGGCATTTGTCGTTGGGATTGGAGCTGGTATTGTTGGTGCGGGAGGCGCATTCCTGCTCGTTCCCATCATGCTTGTCGTCTTAAAAATACCGACTAGAATGACAATTGCCTCTTCCTTAGCAATTACATTCATTTCATCTATAGGTTCTATTTTTGGAAAGGTTTCTACTGGACAAGTGGAATTCCTACCTTCTCTTATCCTAGTTGTTGCCAGTTTAATTGCCTCACCGCTAGGAGCGAATATTGGGAAAAGGGTTAATACGAAAGCACTGCAAGTCATTATGGGTGTGTTAATCTTTGCAACTGCAGTGAAGATCTGGATTGATATTTTATAATTAAAAAATGGAGGAATCATCATGGTTAAAATTACACATGCTGCAATAGTAAAAATTAAACAAGAAGTTCAAGACATTATTGATGAAGGCAAAAAGCCGTTTATCCGTTTAACAATGGGAATTGGCTGAGGGGGCCCACAGCTTCGTCTGGCTCTGGAGGAGTCAGCATTAGAAAATGATGATGTAACTGAACAAGATGGGATTCAGTTTTTAGTTAATGAAAAGGACAGAGTTTATTTTGATCATGCAAAAATTGATTATACGAAGAACCTATTTGGAGGCGGACAATTTATCGTGCTTCACGTATAAATGTTTCTCCATGAAAAAGGGCACGTAAACTTTTTTACGTGCCCTTTTAGTATTTGTAGATAAACGTGCAAAAAAGGTTTTCGAGAAAAATAAATGAGGGTGTCCCAAAAGGTGTCAGGCACCACTATATGTACAAAGTTCATGATAATTTTTCTTCTTTGTTGATTGGAGCGGAAGGCGCTCGACTCCTGCGGGAGTACGGGGCAGGGGAGACCCCGCAGGCGCAATAGCGCCGAGGAGGCTCCCCGGGCCGCCCCTAGAGCGGAAATCAACAGACAAGTATAACAGATCAATAATAAAGAAAGGGGTGCCCCTAAAGTTATACTTTTGGGACACCCTTGTTTTTCGATAGTATTGCCTGCTACTTAATGTTATATTCAGGATAGATCCCAATTAATGTCCTTTTTTGATAAAGGTAATATAGTTATTCCCGTCTCTTTCTGTCTTTAAAAGAGTGTTATGATTTTTTTCGCACCACGATGTAATATCTTTTACAAAATTACAATCAGTCGTATTAATTTGTAAAATAGCGCCTTCTTCTAGTTGCTTCATATTTTTATGAACGGCCATAATCGGACCTGGGCAGGTTAACCCAGTTGCATCTATTTGAATAGATGGTTTGATTTCCTCATGAGAAGACTGAACTGCTTTTTTGGCTTGATTAAAGACAGAAGAATACGTTTTCCATCCCCCGTCTAAATTTTTAACATGGTAGCCATTATCTGAAAGGATTCTAGCTGCCAAGTATCCTCTCAAACCAACCTGGCACGATACATAAATGGTTTGGTCTTGAGGAATTTCTGCAAGTCGCCCGCGAATTTCTCCAAGAGGGATATTGATCGAACCTTTGATATAGCCCATTTCCCTTTCGATTGGTTCCCGAACATCAATTAACAGTCCGCCATTTTCAACAATTTCATCAATCTCGTACCATTGAACAGTCTCTGAGTCTCCACTTAATATATTTGAAGCCACATATCCAGCCATATTAACAGGGTCTTTTGCTGAAGAATATGGTGGTGCATAGGAAAGTTCAACTTCAGTTAAATCAAATACGGACAGATTTCCTTTAATGGCTGTTGCAATTACATCGATTCGTTTATCCACTCCGTCCATCCCAACAGCCTGTGCTCCTAAAATTTCACCTGTAACTGGTTCGAATAGTAGCTTTAAGGCGATTGGTGTTGCACCAGGATAATAGCCGGCATGGGAGATGGGGTGGATGTGAACCACTTCATACTCTCTATTTAACTGCTTCAGACGTTTTTCATTATTCCCTGTCGTAGCGACCGTTAAATCAAATATCTTAGCAATTGAAGTTCCTAAAGTTCCTTTATAGGCTTCATTCTTACCATAAATATTGTTTGCAACTATTCTTCCTTGACGGTTGGCAGGTCCTGCTAATGGAATCATTGCCGCATTCCCATTAATATAATCTGTTACTTCAATCGCATCACCGATTGCATAAATATTTTCATCATTGGTTTGCAGGTATTGATTTACTTGAATGCCACCACGCTCGCCAACATGTAAACCAGCCTGTACCGCTAATTTGTTTTCCGGGCGGACGCCAATTGCTAAAATAATCATGTCAGTAGAAATTTGTGTTCCACTGGTAAGTTCAAGAGTACTTCCGTTATTTTTAAAGGAAACAACCCCATCTTCTAAAATAAGGTCTACACCTTTCTCCATTAAATGACCATGAACGATTGAAGCCATTTCATAATCTAACGGTGCCATTACTTGATTGCCCATTTCCACTACTGTAACGTGTACACCACGATTCGCTAGATTTTCAGCCATTTCTAGACCGATAAATCCACCGCCGACTACCACTGCTCCTTGAGGTTTATGGGTGTCTACAAAGTGTTTGATTTTATCTGTATCAGGAATATTGCGAAGAGTAAACAAATGGTTTGCTTCAGATATTCCGTCGATATTTGGGACAATCGGCTTTGCCCCTGGTGAAAGAATTAAGGTATCATAGCTTTCTTCATAGCTTTCACCTGTTTGTATGTTTTTCACCACTACAGTCTTTTGGTCCCGATTTATTTCGGTAACCTCGCTTAAAGTCCGAATATCGAGGTTAAACTTTTTGCTCATTCCCTCAACAGTTTGAACTAACAGCTTCTGACGATCCTTGATGGTTTCACCTATATAATATGGAAGCCCGCAATTGGCAAATGAAATGTGTTCTCCACGTTCAAAAAGAATAATCGTTGATTGTTCATCTAATCTTCTTAGCCTTGCTGCAGCAGTTGCCCCGCCAGCTACGCCACCAACGATGATGATTTTTTTTGACATTTCTCTTCCTCCTTAAAAAATAATATACCCGTACAGGTATATATTAAAGTTTATATCAAAGATTTACAATGATTAATATCACAAAAAGTTAAATACGCAAGGGGGTATCCGAAAAAGTGTAACAAAAATTCCACTAGACAAGATAGGA
Organism: Neobacillus massiliamazoniensis; assembly: GCF_001048695.1. GTDB lineage: Bacteria > Bacillota > Bacilli > Bacillales > Cytobacillaceae > Neobacillus > Neobacillus massiliamazoniensis. The sequence goes on from NZ_CVRB01000001.1 coordinate 1,496,301, forward strand.
GGCATTCGTCCAACTAAGAAAAAACATTGAAAAAACCGGGAAATAGCATAATTTTTAGTCGTATCCAGAATTAATTGTTAGAAGGGTCATTATTATTTCGAATAATACCCGAAACGAGGGAAGAAGAGTAGGCAGGGTCACTATTATTTCAAATAGTGCCAGATATAAGCCAAAAAAAGCCGATTGGGGCACTATACATAAAAATAGTGACCGAGATCAGCTAAAAGAGCCGATTCCGGTCACTATTCTTGTGTATTTTAATTTTTCGACTTTGAGAATTGTCCAGCTTTAGTAGCACAGTGCTTTTCACTGTAACTTATTCCATGGTTGCTGCTATTTCATTTTCTAAGTATAGCACCTCTGCTTTTTCATCATAGGAAATGAGTTCAGCGTATCTTCCCCAGTCAATTAAGATATCTAATTGATGCTCCGCTTCTTCAGGGCCAAAATGCTTTTCGAGAATTTCAATGAAAAATTCCCGTTCCATTTTATGATTCGATTTGGAATGCAATACCCATACGATTTTTTCCATAATCGGAACATTCTTAGTTAATTGCTCTTTAAATAAGATTTTCCGTTCGAGTACACTGGCCTCGGCAAATTGATGTCCAAGAACTGTCAGATCTATATCACCTTGTAGAATGGTGGCGAACCCAAGCAGCTGTGCTGCCTCGACAATTGGCAGGAAGTCATCTAAATCCAAGCTTAATTGATCGGCTAGTTTGTATAAGTCCACTTTTTCTCCAAGATCCTCGACCAATTCAATGAAGCCTGTGAGAGCCCCTGCTGGTACCTCTTGAATTTTTTCAAGCTTCTTCTTAGACACTTCAGCAACATCCACAGACGGTACTTCCCGTTTTGTTAAAATAGAATAAATCCGATCAACGAGCGAAGTAAATTGAGGATGCTGTTTATCCCGCCAATGTGGCATCGTAATCTTGATATCCGTAATAACCCGTGCCGGGTCCCGTGATAAAACGATGGCGCGATCGGACATATAGACTGCTTCCTCAATACTATGGGTAACCATAATAATGCTTTTGGTAGGAATTTTTTTCTCCGTCCATAATTCCAGCAAATCCCGTTTTAAGTTTTCTGCCGTTAATACGTCTAGGGCCGAAAAAGGTTCATCCATAAGAAGGATATCAGGCTCCATGACGAGTGCACGCCCAATTCCCACACGCTGACGCATACCGCCTGAAAGCTCCTTCGGATAGGCGCTTTCGAAACCGTCGAGACCAATCATGTCAATGACAGCAAGTGCTTTCCGCATCTTTTCTGCCTCTCTTAACGGTTTATTTTCCAGTCCTAGTTTTACATTTTCAAGAACCGTTAGCCAAGGAAATAACGCGAATGACTGGAATACCATTCCTACGCCAGGGTTCGTGCCAACAATTTGTTCTCCATTATACAAAACTGCTCCTTGGGAAGGGGAAACGAGCCCAGCAATAATCCTTAGAAGGGTAGATTTCCCTGAACCGGATGGCCCGAGGATGGAAATGAATTCTCCTTCTTTTATTTTGAGATTAATATCATCTAAAATAGTAACATTGCCTTTATTTGGTAAATCATATCCTTTGCGAATATCTGTTAATTCCATTAGTGTTTTTTTCATGACAATCACCTCTAATCCAAATGATATTTCTTTTCGGCTAAATTATACAGTCTACGCCATAAGAGCCGGTTTATGATGACGACTAATAAGCACATGACGATAATACCCCAAATAATTTCAGGCCAATTTCCTTTTGTGGTCGCTTGAGCAATATAGGAGCCCAAACCATAGGCTTGAAGAGTATTATTTTTCCAAGATACAATTTCCGAAACAATACTAGCATTCCATGCTCCCCCACTTGCAGTGATACATCCTGTAATGAGAAAAGGAAAAACGGCTGGAAGGATAAGTGTTCGCCAAGTTTGCCAGCGGGTTAATTTTAAAATCGAACTTGCCTCTTTAAGATCCGATGGTATGGTCATCGCACCGGCAATGACGTTAAAAAGCACATACCATTGGGTGCCTAACATCATTAAAGGAATGGACCCAATCCCCATTGGTATATTCAGCTTAAGGTAAAGAATAGCGAAAATAGGGAATGCCATGTTGGCAGGGAAAGATGATAACACTTGGACAATTGGTTGAGCAATTCGTGCCAGACGTGGATTCGTCCCAATATAAACACCAACAGGCAATGTCCAAATAACAGCTAGGATGGTGGAAACAAACACCCTTAATGCAGTCATCAGACCTAATGAAACGACATGCAGGATTTCAGAAAAGCTTAGTTTACTAATTTCAAGAAAACCTTCAAAAATATATTTACATGAAATGGCGACCACAATTCCAACAAGCACCCATTTGACAATTTTTTTGAAGAGATTAGGAATTTGTGGAATTGTCGTCTTAATTCGTTTTTTAGAAAGAACAATCAACCAATCATGGATTTGTCTTTGAATCGTTTGATTCATGTACTGAACAAATCTTGCCCGTTTCAGGAAATTGAATACCCAAGATGTCGGAACCTCACTTGCTTCGGTCTGTTCATTTTTAAATTTTTGGCTCCATGCGATGATAGGGCGCCAAAATAATTGATCGACCAAAACTATTAGTGTAATCATTGTTAAAATGGAATAAATAATCGCGGTCACATTTCCTTCATCAGCAGCTATGGCCATGTACGAACCGATACCGGGCAAATGGATATTTTGATTAAGAACACTGATGGATTCACTTGCAGCAAGAAAGAACCAGCCGCCACCAAATGACATCATGCTGTTCCATACTAAGCCGATCATTGAATAGGGTAATTCGAGCTTGAAGAAACGATTCCAACTACCTAATCGATTCATTTTTGTTGCTTCGTCCAATTCCCTTGGAATGGTTTTTAGTGAGTGGTAGAAGCTAAACGTCATATTCCAAACCTGTCCGGTAAATATAGCAAAAATTGATGCGCATTCGACACCGAGCAAACTTCCGGGAAACAAGGACATGAAGGCGAGGACTGTAGCTGATAGAAATCCGAGTACAGGTACCGATTGCAAAATATCGATCGCCGGAATCATGAATTTTTCTGCAGTCTTAGAGTAAGCAGCGATTCGCCCATAAATAAAAGTAAACAATAATGATGCTACAAAGGCGATGAACATTCGAAGCAGTGACCTTCCTGCATAGTAGGGAAGCCATTTTGGGTCAAGGCTTATCGTTGGCTGCTGAACTGCCGAAAAAGGTACCTGCATACCCGAGCCAAGCTTGGCTACGGCAAATAATATGGCGAATATTATAAAAATGACAATCAAATCCGCCCAGCCAAATTTATTTTTTTGTTTTCCATTTGAGAAAATATTGAGTCGCATAGTGAACAGCCCCTTTTAAAAGCAAAATAAAAACTCCTGTCAAATGAGCAGGAGTGGTACCATTTTCTCTATATAGGGGGATAGGGGATCATTTCAGTCTAAGAAGGCTTAAAGGGCAGACTGAAAATAGACAGACCTAATCCGCAATAAAGGAATGGTAAATGTCCTACTTAGTATTAAAATAAATGAATTCCATAATCGACTGTGACTACTGTCCATTTACAGTTTTCCCTCCTTTTTTAATAAATATAAAAAGCCCCATAGGTTGGTCCTTTGGGGCATGAGTTCATAACAAAAACACCATTCCCCCGAGTTGAGCTTTGGCACTATACAACGTAAAGGAAATCCCTTAGCCACCTTAAGAAAAGCCTTAATCCGACAATTCCTGTTCTACCCATTGGCATCTTTCGATATTTCCGGGCAGTGGCCTTTGTTTGTATAGGAGCCTCACCTAACGAGGACCTATTCATTTATCATTAGAATGGTATCGTTATTAATTCCGTTTGTCAATTATATTTTTAAAATTAATGATTAAAAAAATTAGAGGATGCCCCAAAACAAAGTGTCAGACCCCGCAACATACAATATATAACTGAATTTATATATTGTATGTTGAAGTCAGACCGTTTTGGGACACCCTCTAAAGGGTATCGACAAGATCGTTTTTCTTGGCAAACATATATTGGCGGTGGTTTTTCCCTATCGATAAGACAATTCCCATTAACATCATATTGGAAAATAAGGAGCTGCCCCCATATGTTAAAAAGGGGAGGGAAATTCCTTTAACAGGCATTAAACCAACAACCATACCAATGTTTTGAAAAATTTGGACTGTCATACTAAATGCGATTCCAGCACATATATACGTGCCGAAATCTGTGTCCGATATATGCCCGATTCTAATAATTCGGAAGATGAGCAGAAGGAACAAAAGAATGACGAAGGAAGCAAAAAGGAATCCTCCCTCTTCAGCTACTGTTGCAAAAATAAAGTCAGTGTGCTTTTCAGGAATATAAACATTCCCCTTCATGTAGCCCTTCCCTAACATTTCACCGCTACCTACAGCCAAAAGAGATTTTGACGTTTGGTAGGCCTGATCACTGTTTTCCGACGGGTTCAACCACCCGATAATCCGCTCCTGCTGATGGGGTTTAAGTAATGGGACTAGATCTTTAAAAATAACATCAGGATTGTAAAAATATAAATAAACGAGTATTCCACCGATGATAGCAGGGACAATAACAAAAACAGCCACCAAACTCCTTTTTAATCCCGATAAATATAGCATGCTGGCAATAGCAATAAAATAGAGGAATACCATACCGGTATCCGGCTGCTGATAAACAAACAGTGAAGGTGGAGTGGCTACCAGGAGTATTTTCCCGATAAGCATTAAATCAGTTTTCACTGTTTTATTGACATGGATCGTATTATGTTTTGATATTATACTTGATACGAGAATAATTAAGGCAATTTTAAAATACTCAGATGGTTGTATTGAACCTAGGACAGGGATATTAAACCATCTTTTGGCCCCAAGGATTTCCGGAGCAATCGATTTTGGCGAAAAACGCAACACTATAATTGACAAGAACAATACAATATACGCAGGCCAAGCCAGTCTTTTGATTTGATCCATATCAAGATTAGCAACCAATATTAGCAGTACAAATCCAATCGCATAGTTAATTCCTTGCTTTAATGCGAAATTCTGCGCTCCATACTCGCCTGTCTGCTGACTGCTATAAATGAATAGTAAACTTACTATTAGAAATGCTACTAAGATCAGAATGATGGATCCATCTAATCTTTTGAGAAAATTGTTTTCTGTTTTCATCTTCTCACCAAACTTCATTTTATTAAACTGCAATGCTTATCATATAATATTTTCGAATTTTGGACCAGTGCCATGCTATCTTTTTTAATAGCAACTTTTTTCCAGTCGCTTTTGCGGTAAAGATAAAAACAAAAAAGCTGCTGATTTTTCAGCAGCTGAATGATTTATTTTTTTATTAAAGGTCAAATGATCCCGTAAGTTAATGTTTCATATTATTCATGTTCGTATTTGATGCTTGAGGCATCCCTTGGGCAGGTCCGTAGGCGTTCAGCATTTGATTCATATCCTGCTGGGCGAGCTGTGGCACTTGGTAATAATGATGTTTATTTTGATAGATAGAAAGCTCATATGCCATTTCAATGCAGTTTGGCACAGAATCTGCCAACACGCGGCGCACAACAGGATTTGTTGTTTCCAATGCTGCCATTGTTTTAGAGGATGCTCCGGATTTACAGGATGCCAGCATACAGCCTGAAATAAATTCATCAGATATTTCCGATAAAGTTTGCATCGGTTTTTTAGGTTGGGAAGGTTTTAACCCATACACGAAGTCATTACCTTGGTTCATTTTATAGCTTTGGGTTGGTTGGGAAGGATCTTGCCCTGTTTGGAAACATTCCACGGTAGTATTGTACTCACCCTGCATAAATTGGTATTGGCGGTCAAGAATATTCATTAATTCTTGGTCCTTCACATGTTGGCGCAGCATCATGTACTGATTCAAAGTACCTATAGAGCCAGATAACACTTCATGTAAGTCGAATACTTCATGACCCCCATGATTCATTTGCTGCGGTACCGCCCCTGTATGCATGTTTTGGTGCATTTGACCCTGTTGTTGGTTTTGCATCATTATAAATCTCCTCCTTGATGATAGTGGAAATTACCATTTTTATTTTGTATCAAGAAAAGAGAGTTATTCACAAAAATCAAATTAAAGCTTAATCACTTCTCCTAGTTTTAGTCCTAACCATCTGATAGTTCCAATAGGCAATTCGATAACCGAGTAGGCATTCTTGATAGGTTTTACAAATTGCCAAGGCTTAATTCCTTCTATTATTTTTACAATTCTTCCCTCTTTATTAAGGAATACAGCATCGATGGCAAAATGCATAAAACACATATGAATAGAATTACAAGGAATAATCCATAAACCCTCTGTCATCAATGGATCTTTCCTAAACATCAGGCCCTTGAATCTGGTAAAGAATGAATCTGCTATTTTAATAGAATAAGGAATCGTCTTTATTGTTAGAGTTTGCCCCATTTCACTATCTCCTAACCTCTAAAATGTTCTATATAATGAATATATAATAAACTAAATTCGTTCTCAATAGTGGATTTTGTAGAAATGCGTCGTTTTTTATTTAGAACATTTTTCCTAAAAACTATTTACTATTCACTAAATTACTAGTACTATTGTCTCAAAGGTTGTTCATTATATAGAACAAAATAGTAGATTGAAGCAAACGGTGGCGAATGTTGTTTGCTGTGACAATTCGTTCTATAAAATGAACTTATCTTTAAAAATAATTACCCATTATAGGAGGAAGTAAACATGTTGAAAAAAATCAAAAATCTAGTCGTACAAGAAGAAGGACAAGCTTTGACGGAGTATGGGTTGATTATTGCATTAGTTGCGGTTCTATTAGTTGGGTCGTTATTTGCATTAAAAACTCAATTATTAAATGTATTTACCAATATTGTAAGTGGTTTACAAAAAACATCTTAAATTATTTTTACTCGTCAACTTGAATGGTTAAAGTTCAATCCTGTGATATTACTTCATGAGAAAAAAGTATAGGAGGAAGAGAACATGTTGAAAAAAATTAAGAATCTAGTGTTGAAAGAAGAGGGACAAGCATTAACAGAGTACGGATTAATTATTGCATTAGTAGCGGTTTTATTAGTTGGATCATTAATCGCATTAAAAGAACAATTAATTACAGTATTTAAAAATATTGTAGACGGATTAAAAACTACAACAACCCCTTAAATAAGAAAGAAGTTTTATGACAAGCCGGCCCTACTCTTGAAGTAGGGCTTCAATTCTAAAAAAGAGGTTAAAATAAATGATTCTAATTACTATACTTCTTACAACTTTAATAATCTCATTGATTACTGATGTTAGGAAGAGAAAAATCCTTAATATAGTTACCCTTCCTACAATATTAGTGGCGTTTCTTTATTACTCTATTACTCTAGGATGGAGTGGCTTTTTGTATAGCGGAAAAGGCTTTCTTGTAGGCCTTGGTCTCCTTTTAATCCCCTATTTATTAGGCGGCATGGGAGCAGGCGACGTTAAGCTAATGGCAGCAATCGGTGCATTAATGGGACCTAGCTTTGTTTTTTACTCGTTTATTTACACAGCTTTAATCGGAGGAGCGATTGCTCTAATCTTGATTATTAAGAAACACGGTTTTATAAACATAACTAAATCCATATTTTTCAATGTTGTTTTTTTTAGAAGTAGTCTTGGTTCTATGACTATATCAAAAGATCAAAATAGCAGTATTTCATTCCCTTACGGAGTAGCCATAGTCTTAGGAACTTTATGTACACTTATCTGGGGTGGATTTTAATGAAATCAGAAAAAGGCCAATCACTGGTTGAGTTCGCACTGCTCCTGCCGGTGTTAGTTTTATTGTTGTTTGGAATTATCGATTTTGGGCGAATTTTTCATGCGTATTTAACAATTGACCATGCAGGCAGGGAAGCTGCACGCACGGCGAGTATTGGCAAAGATACAACTACTATTAAAAATACCGCTGTTAGTGATGCAAGCAGTATTAGATTAACAGCAGATCAGGTTGGTGTTACCCCAGGAACCCTTTCATCAGGAAGCAATGTCACTATAACCATCACTTATCCTATAAATTTTCTTACACCCGTAATAGGGAATATAGTCGGGCCGGTGACTTTAAAAAATACCACTGTAATGAGGGTGGAATAAATGAAGAGATTATTAAGATTGTTAAATTTGCGAGATGAAAGCGGTGCAGCATTGGTGATAGTGGCCATTTCTATGGTTGCTCTTTTGGGCTGTACTGCTTTAGTTATAGATGGAGGAAGAATATATTCAGAAAAAAGCAAACTCCAAAAGGCAATGGATTCTACGGTTCTTGCAGGAGCACAAGGACTTCGGACCAGTCAGGCACAGGCCATATCGATAGCAAAAGATGTCTCAGGTAAAAATGGTTATATGGTAACTGAAAGTGAACTTACAGTGACAAGCGATTCTATTAAAGCCACAAAACAAGTAAACGTTCCAATGACATTTGCAAAAGTAATTGGTATGAATAACGCAACAGTAAGTGCCACAGCAAAAGCAATAGTTGCTCCGCTCAAAAAAGCCAATGGGGTAGCTCCGATTGCGATTGAGCAGAGTGCTGTACCTAACTCAATTGTTTTAAATTGTGGACAAAGTAATCCAGGAGCTCATCATGGTAACTGCGGATATCTAGATTTAAATGGGAATGGAGCCAACGGTCTTGCAGATGGGATAATGAATGGAGCGACATTCGCAGTGGATACTAAAGTTGTTGAAACAGCTCCTGGGGGAAAAGTAGGAAAGGTGAGAGATGCAATTCAATACTTAATAGATAGTGATGCGTCTAAACCACAATGTCAAAGTGCTAGTACTGCTGATAATTCATGTAAAAGGGTAATAACCATTGTGGTCATTGATTCATGGGATGGTGCAAACGGAAAGAGTAATTTAAATGTTGTTGGATTAGCATCTTATTGGATTGAAAAATACAAAAACAAAACGATATATGGAAAATTCATCCGGAGTGTTGATCCTGGCGAAGTTGGCAATGAAACACCAATTGGGGAATATAACGTATACGGCGTCAAGCTTGTTGAGTAATACTGAGGGCCTATGAAATAGGGGAGGACAATATGAATACAAAAAAAATATGGATTATTTCATTAATACTGGGACTGGCAGTGGCGAGTATTACTTATCTGACCGTATTCTCAAAGGGAAAAGCTTCAACAGCTTCAGCTGTCGAGGTTAGTAAAGAAAAAGTAAAGGAAACAGCTGTGAATGCACAAGCAAAAGAAGAAAAAGTGCAGGGCAGGGATTTCAATAACCCCCTTGTCGAAGTAAGTAAAGGAAAAAGGGCAATCACGTTAAAAGTAAGTCTAGAACAAGGTGTTTCGGGTTATGTCGCACAAAATTCCAAAGTAGATGTGATTGCCTATTCAACAACTAAGGACGAAAAAACAACAAAAGAATATAAATCTGCAGAGATAGTACTTGAAAATGTAAAGGTTTTAACCTCTGGTAAATCTTCTGACAATAAGGAAGAGGCACTTCACTATGAAACTGTTACATTAGAAGTCACTCCAGAGGAAGGGGTAAAGCTAGGTTTAGACGCAAAAGATAAAGATGGATTCTATTTAATGCTTCGAAATAAAGAAGATTCAGAAACTGGAAAAGCGGGGATAAAGCAAACAAGAGAACTATTAAAAGAGGAGGGCAATTAAAAGAAATGAACGTAAACTGGGTTTATTTTTCTGATACAAATACTCCTCCTGGTGAAATAAAAACACTTTTAGAAAAGAAACAGTCTCATTTAACGGTGACCAATCAAATAGACAATCTTCACAGCCGCTTAATTAAGAATGATCAATCTGTACTATTTATTAAATCGCATATTTTGTATAACGTATTTGATCTTTGCCAAGAAATAGCCGTTCTTTACCCCCATGTTTATATCATTTTAATTGTTCCTGATAATATGGAGAACTTAAAAAAAGCAATGCTAATGGGGGCATCGGATACCCTTCGTTCTTCGTACACTACTGAAGAGCTTAGTGAAGCAATCGTTCACGCAAAAAAATATATGCAGCATCGGTCAAGGAAGGACAATGGTTCTATAAATTTAATAAAAGAAAAAAGTAAAGTCATTGCCGTTTCTAATCCAAAGGGCGGTGTTGGCAGGACGATTGTAACTGTTAATTTAGCTGTTGCGTTTGCAAAGCTCGGAAAAAAAGTCGCTGTCATCGATGGAAACCTCCAATTTGGTGAGGTAGCCATGTACTATAATGTAAAACCAAAAAGAACGATTTATGAATGGGTGAAGGAAGGGTATGGGCGAGCAAATTATGCAATCAATCAATATATGACTACAGTTGAGGGGGATGTATCGATTCTTGCTGCCCCAATCCGTCCAGAGTTCTTTGAAGGAATTTCAGAGGATCACATAAAAGCAGCCATTGAAGAAGCTAAGAAATTATTCGATGTTGTCTTAATAGATTTACCTGTTCATTTATCAGAAATTCATTTACGATGCCTTGATTTGTCAGATGATATTTTACTTTTAACGCAAAATGAAATTTCCGTTCTAAGATTAAGTCAGCTTTATTTAGATACGTTAGAAACTATCAAGTTAAAGGATCGAGCAAAGCTAATTTTGAATCGTTTTGTAAAAGGCCAGGGGCTCGACCTTAAAAAAATTGAGGAAATCTTAGGGATGGATGTTTATTACACCTTGCCGGATCAGGCAAACGTTGCGTCCTCTTCTATTAAAACAGGGCAGCCGTTTATTCTCTCGAACTCACGGAGTCACCTTGGTAAGGCGGTGTTAAAGCTGTCAGAGAAATTATTTGATCAGAAAACGGATGAGGTAAAGAAAATAAAAAAGGAAAAACGCTGGTCTCTATTAGGAAAGCGAGGGGAAAATAGGAATGTCACTATTTAAACGGTATAGAGAGGTAGCCACTGCACCTAGTATACCAACCAAAGATGTCCAAGAGTCTCCGATTCGAGAAAAGTCACAAGAATTTTGGAACATAGAAGCCAGTCTTCACAATTACCTTTTAGAAGAATTGAAAAAGTATCCTGGGCAGAATAAAGAACAGGAAAAAAAGAAAATAGTGGAATTGGGTGAGGCTTTTTTTAACGAAGAAGGCGGAAGGCTAACCTTTGAAGAAAAACAAGAAATTTTAGAATACGTAAAGGACGAATTGCTTGCTTATGGTCCGATTACTCCTTTGTTAGAGAACCCATTAATTAGTGAGGTCATGGTAAATAGCTATGATGAAATTTATTACGAGGAAAACGGTAAAATAGCAAGAAGTAATGTGAGTTTTATGGATAATCAGCATGTCATGCGAGTGATTGAGCGAATCGTTTCACCAATTGGCCGTCGTGTTGATGAAAGTTCTCCAATGGTAGATGCCCGCCTCCCAGATGGCTCGCGGGTAAATGCGATTATTCCTCCTCTTGCTTTAAAGGGACCGAGTTTGACTATCCGGAAATTCTCGGATACCCCTTTTACCATCAAAGATTTAATCCGCTTTGGAACATTAAGTGAAGAGATGGCAGAATTCCTTGATATCTGTGTTAAGTCCAGGCTTAATATTTTTATCAGTGGCGGTACAGGTTCAGGGAAAACGTCAACCTTAAATGTCCTATCTTCTTTTATACCAAATAGAGAACGAATTATTACCATTGAGGATGCTGCTGAGCTTAAGCTTCATCAAGAACACATTGTTTCGTTAGAATCCCGACCGGCGAATATCGAAGAAAAAGGGCAAATTTCCATTCGAGATTTAGTCCGAAACTCTTTACGGATGCGGCCTGACCGAATTGTAGTCGGCGAGGTTCGTGGTGCCGAAGCGTTGGATATGCTCCAAGCGATGAATACAGGTCATGACGGCAGCTTAAGTACTGGGCACGCTAATTCCCCTAGAGATATTCTTTCCCGTTTGGAAACAATGGTGTTGATGGCAGGCTATGAACTCCCAGTAAGGGCAATCCGTGAGCAGATTGCTAATGCCATCGATTTAATTGTTCATCAATCAAGAATGAAGGATGGTACGAGAAAAATTACCCATATTACCGAAGTACTAGGAATGGAAGGAGATACAATCGTTCTCCAGGATCTGTTTTTATTTAAGGAAAAGGGACATTCAGGTGATGGTCTTATTCAAGGAAGCTTTACTAGCACAGGTATTCGGCCAAAGTTCACGGAGCAGCTTGAATTGAATGGATACTCATTGCCTTCTTCATGGTTTGTCGGGGAGTGGTTTAAATGATAGTAGTGATTGAATTAGTTTTCATATTTTTGGTCGTTAGTATTTTGATGTATCTCTTCTTAAGAGGATTCTCAAATAAGGGTAGAATGGATCATCGAATCAAAGAATTTTTACCATCTCCTCAAATGGAGGATGGTACAAGCCAGAAAGCCAAAAAAGCCTCTATTTTTAAACGATTTTTTATTTCTCTTGCTACTCTTTTTAAAAATGTACAATTTAGTAAGAAAACGGAAGAAATGTTATTGGAAGCTGGAAGCATATTGAGGCCAGAAGAGTTTTTTGCTTTAAAAATCTTAGCTTCAGCAGGTATCGGACTAGTTACAGCTTTCTTAGGTGTAAAATGGTTTCTAACGATCTTAGCAGTAATTATCGGTTATGTCATTCCTAATTATGTTATGAAGCAAAAAAGAAAAAAACGGTTAACTCGATTGTCTTATCAGTTAATCGAAGTATTGGGAATGATGGCTAATTCTATGAGGGCAGGCTTCAGCTTTATACAGGCGATGCAGCTTGTTGGTAAAGAAATACCAGACCCGTTGGGACCTGAATTTGACCGAGTTGTCAGACAAGTAGGACTGGGAGTTCCGCTAGAAGATGTGTTTGAAGAATTAATTGACCGTTTGCCTAATAAAGAACTTGAAGTAGTCGTTCAGGCTATCCTTGCACAAAGGAAAAGCGGCGGAAATCTTGCCGCTCTGCTGGAAACAATGGAGGATACGATCAGAGGAAGAGTACGAGTTTTGGAAGAATTAAATACGCTGACGGCGCAAGGAAGGATGTCATCTTGGATTATTACCATGCTGCCAGTCGGGCTTGGTTTATATTTATCACTCGTAAGTAAGGAATATTTTCGTCCCATGCTTGAGCATCCATTAGGGTGGGCGCTGCTTTTTATAGGAAGTTGCTCCATCATCATTGGATGGGTGGTTATCCAGAAAATCATCCGAATTGAGGTGTAGGTTTTATGCTGGACATTGTTTTCATCTTTCTTTCAGCAGGGTTTGTGACGTTCGTTTCGGCAGGTATATTGTTAACTGTATTTAAAAAAGAAATTGCTTTTAATGAACGTGTTAGTAAGTTTTTTGGGGAACCAATCATAAATCAAAAAAAGGAATCTTTAAGGAAAAGGAATGATGATAGGTTAAGAGAACTTTTCAATCAATATTGGAATAAAGGAACCGATCTGTTAAATCAAAAAGTTTCCAAAGAAGAAAGAAAAAAACTAGATATTCTTCTAAGGGATGCGGGGTATCCTTTCAAGTCGGCAATTGATTTCAGGCTGTTCCAATTTGTGTTGAGTATTGGTCTAAGTGTACCAATCGTCCTTTTTCTATTGCCTGCTGCGGACAACAAAATGTCAGTGTGGATGATTGCCATTATAATGGCGATCTTAGGATTCCGGCTCCCTGTGTTCCAGCTTGGAAAGAAAAAGACAGCTAGGGTTAAAGAAATTAATAAAGCAATGCCTGATTTCTTTGATACTGTAACCCTTTTGTTAGAGGCAGGAATGGGACTTGATTTGGCAATCGCTGAAGTAGCTAAAAAAGGGAAAGGTCCCCTCTCGGAAGAGTTTCTTCAAACTTTAGAAGATATGAAACTTGGGAAATCGAGAAGGGAAGCTTTTTATGATCTTCGGAAACGGGTACCTTCTGATTCGTTTCAAAGTATTATAACATCATTAATTCAGGCAGATCAGTTAGGGATTGGTATGGCAAAGGCTTTAGGAAATCTTACAGTACGCGTCAGGGAGCAGCGACGCGAGGCAGCCCGGGAGCAGGCCATGAAAGCTCCGGTAAAAATGCTTTTTCCAATGGTATTTTTCATTTTCCCTTCACTATTTATTATTATTTTGGGACCATTGGTTATTCAGTTGGTAACAAAAGGTCTTGGTGTCTAAGACAATAGATAACAGTTAGTAGAAAGTTAAATTTAACGAATTCCCCTATTTTTGGATATCGTATTGATGATATGATGGAAATAATGAGGGGGTTGAGACCATGAAAATTAAAGTCATCATCGCTGACGATAACTCGTTTATTCGCGAAGGAATGAAAATCATTCTAAGTACGTATGAGGAATTCGACGTGATTGAAACCGTTAATGACGGGCTTGAAGCGGTGGAATATTGTAAAACTCACGAAGTGGACGTTGCTCTTTTAGATGTACGTATGCCGAACATGAATGGCGTCGAGGCGACCAAAATCCTCTCTGAGCAGACAAAGACTAAGCCATTGATTTTAACAACCTTTGATGATGATGAATATATTTTAGATGCCGTTAAAAATGGTGCCAAAGGTTATTTACTGAAAAATAATGATCCGGAACGAATTCGCGATGCCATCAAAAGTGTTTATAACGGTAATACAGTAATGCAGGATGTGGTGCTCGATAAAATAAAATCGAACCTGATTGAAAGTAAGCCTGAGAGTAAAATCGATACGAGCCTGTTTACGGAAAGGGAGCTCGATATCATGGGGCTGATTGCGAAGGGGCTGTCAAACAAAGAAATTTCAAAACAGCTCTATATATCTGAAGGAACAATTGCAAACTATATTACTTCGATTTTAGGGAAAACAGGCCTTCAGCATCGGACGCAAATTGCCATCTATTATTTAACCGGAAGAGTTTACTAATGGAATTATGGTTGATCTTTTCAAAGCTCATTTTAATCGGTTACTTGGCATTTAGTATTATCCATTCCGTAGTCCCTAATGCCTCATGGGTGGTATTTTCGATTCTTTTGTACCTTTGTATCAATGTATCCATTTATATTGTGAAAAAAGAGATTTTCAAAAAAATCATTTTGTTTCTTGCCATCATCCACATTCTCATTTCATTCTATATGGTCCATCCTTTGTTTATCTTGTTATTACCTCTTAATATTTGTGAATTAGCGACCTATTTTATACATAAGAAATTTGGCTTATTTATTCTCGTTACAATGCCAGTCCTGTTAATAGACGATCAGATTCGTTATCAATATGGACTGGCGGGAGCTTTTAGTTTACTCGTATTTATCATGGCCACCATGCTTGTGACAAAGATTGAAAACCAGGAGGCCCAGTTAGACAAGCTCCGCAAAGATTTACAAAAGCTATCGAAAAATTTAAATGAAAACAAAGAGTTTATCAAGCAGTCGGAGTACACGTTCAAATTGGAGGAACGAAACCGTCTCGCACAAGTATTTCACGATAAAATAGGCCATGCCATGACAGGGGCATTAATTCAAATGGAAGCAGCAAAGCGGCTGCTAAACACTGACCAAGGAAAATCAGGTGAACTGCTACAAAACGCGATTAACATTTCAAAAGAAGGAATCGAAAATATCCGCACTACCTTGAAAAATTTAAAACCGAAAGCGGAACAAATGGGGATTAATCGGCTGAAATTATTCATTGAAGAGTTTTCCGATAAACATTCCATTCAAATACCGTTGGTTTATCAAGGAAACATCGAAACCATCACTCCTATTCAGTGGAAGATTATTCAAGAGAATGTGACAGAAGCGTTGACGAATGCACTGAAATACGCACAGGCTACTGTCATTTCGATTGAACTTCAGGTGCTGAATACAATGATTAGAGTAGAAGTAAAGGATAATGGCAGGGGCGTACAGAAAATAACAAAAGGACTTGGCATTATTGGAATGGAGGAAAGGACGGCGGCAATTAACGGAACGATCATCGTCGATGGCACGGACGGCTTTTCCGTTACGATGCTGCTCCCTGTTAAATGAAATCGTTCATAATCAAAATATGAAATTTCTCATGTGAAAAGGATGAATTGCTGCACTTATGCAGATTCTTCCTTTTTTTTATAATGAAACCATAAATAAACAGTGAGGTGAAAAAGGATGAATATTTTAGAAATTAAAAACTTAACAAAGAAATTTGCTGATTTTATTGCAGTTGACAATATCTCATTATCTATTAGAGAAGGAGAAATATTTGGATTCCTTGGCCCAAATGGTGCAGGGAAAAGTACCACTATTAACATGATTGCGGGACTGTTGCGCAGCAATGAAGGAGAAATCAATATCCTTGGAAAAAATAGTGTGAAAAACAGTCGATTTGCCAAGATGAATATCGGTGTCGTCCCACAGGATTTGGCAATATACGAGGATCTTACCGCTTTTGAAAATGTAAAATTTTTTGCAGGACTTTATGGTTTACGTGGCTCAGAATTGGCAGAGAGGGTTCATGAAGCATTAGAGTTTGTAGGTCTCAGTGATAAGAAAAAAGAGTATCCAAAGAATTTCTCCGGGGGGATGAAACGAAGATTAAATATTGCCTGTGCGATAGCCCATCGTCCGAAGTTGATTATCATGGATGAGCCGACTGTTGGGATTGACCCGCAATCACGAAATTACATTCTTCAATCCATCCGCAATTTAAACGATATGGGATGTACAATTATTTATACGAGCCATTATATGGAAGAGGTTGAAGAAATCTGTACGAGGATTGCGATTATGGACCATGGGAAGGTTATTGCAGAAGGAACGAAGGAACAATTAATTGCCATCATCACAAATGCAAAGGATGTTTGGATTGAAGTAAAATCAAATGAAAAAATCGATACCAATCAAATCAAAGAATTTAATGGGGTTAAATCCGTTAAGATGGAAGAAAATGTATTGAAAATCAATTCGGAAATAGAGGTAAACAATCTTAATACAATCCTTCAGTATTTAATGAATCATCATATTGAAATTAGTTCTCTAGAAGAAAAGGCTCCGAATTTGGAAACGGTATTTCTCACTTTAACTGGAAGAAATCTTAGGGATTAGAAAGGGGGGCTATCCTTTGACTGTTTTTAATATAGCGTGGAAAGAAATCAAACAAAATTTTCGAGATTTCCATACCTTCGTCTTTATGCTAGCTTTTCCGATTGCCTTAATGTTAATTCTCGGAACGGCCTTATCAAACGCCTTTGATCAGAAAATAACCGTAAACGATATAAATGTCATCTATAAGGATACAGCTGGACCACAATTATCCTCCTCCTTCCAAGCCTTTGCAAAAGAAACTGGGAAATCAGGTGTCCATTTTAAAAAGGTGTCAGGCACAGTGGATGGAAAAAATGAAGTGAAGGAAAATAATGCGACTGCTTATGTGGAAATAACGGATAAAGGAATCGAGCTTTACGGCAATAACCGAAACAGTATTGAAGAAAGTATTACCCAAGGGATGCTCACCGCATTTGCCGATAAATATAATGTCGCTGTAGCGGTTGCTAGTGTCGATGCATCTAAGCTAGGTTCGGTTATGAAAGAAGGAAATAACAGAGATTTTATCAAAGAGAGATCACTAAAATCGGCAAATCAGCCAGGATCAATGGATTATTATGCCATTGCAATGTCAACGATGATTGCTCTTTACGGTGCGTTTTATGCTAACAGTCTCCTTCGTGCCGAAAGAGTACGGAATACAGCGCTTCGCTTAGTTGCTGCGCCTATCAGTAAAGGTGAAATTTTCCTTGGAAAAATACTTGGATGCCTTACTGCTAATTCTCTTTGTATATTAGCTGTGGTTGCTTTTAGTCACTTCGTTTACAAGGCCAACTGGGGTGAGCATATTGGGATTGTTCTCCTCGTTCTTCTGTCAGAAGTGATTTTGGCTGTTAGCTTTGGTCTTGGAATCAGCTATATTGCCAAAACAGGGGAATCTTCAAGAATGATTATTATGATTGTGATCCAGATTTCCTCCTTCTTTGGAGGTGCATACTTCAAGATTGAAAACCCAACGGGGATTATGAATGTCATTACCCATTTATCCCCACTTACATGGATAAACCAAGCGATTACGAAAATAGTTTATGCAAATGATCTCGGTGCCGCAATCACACCTATCGCGTTAAATATAGGGATATCTATTCTTTTTTTAGCGATCACCATCGTTTCACTCCAAAGACGGGAGGGATTATAATATGCAGGATATTCTTTGGTTAATCAAAAAAACACTTAGTGTCACATTCCGAAAAAAGACAAATATTATTTTGTATTTTGGAATACCGCTCATCGGGATCATTCTTTCCTTCCTTATCTATGGAAATATCGGCCAGACAACACTAAAGGTGGGGATCGTCAATCAGGACCGTCAGACCATTGCTAATGATACGGTAGAATTTATTAAACATCTTAACAACGTTCATGTAACACAAATTAGCGAAGATACCTTAAACGATCATATTACTTCAGGTGAAGTAGATTGTGCCATTGTTTTGAATCAGGGTTTTTCGCAAAGTGTTCTTAACGGAAACCCTGACCATATTGAACTGGTTTCAATTAAAGGTGCTCAAATCACTGGCTTTGTGAAATCTTATTTATATCAGTATCTTGACAATATTACTGCTCTTAGCAAAGCTGCTGGGGGAGATTCGCAAGCCTTTTCCAAAATGGTTGCTGACTATCAACAGTCCCACTTCAAGGTTTCCACCCAATCTTTGCAGGACACATCGAAAAATAAGGATATGACGAATCAAACGGTTGGCTTTTTGCTAATGATCATGCTACTTTCAGCAGGGAATTTTGCTGAAATTATTATTAAGGAAAAAGAGAATAGAACGTATTTTCGATTACTCTCAACGCCAATTAATGCTAGAAAATTTGTGTTGTCCAATATCGCCGTAAACATGATTGTCATGCTGGCACAAATAATTATCACGCTCATTTTTATCACAAATGTATTTCATATTGATATGCATGTTCCAGTTTGGCAAATGGGCATTATTTTACTCTTATTTGCCCTCATTGCCGTAGGATTATCGTTAATGATTGTTTCCTTTTCAAGGAGTTCGTCTTCAGCAGGCGCTTTACAAAACCTTTTTTTTACACCATCCTGCATGCTGGCAGGCTGCTTCTGGCCAGTGGAAATTATGCCAAAGTCGTTACAGAAAGTGGCGGATTTTATGCCGCAGCGCTGGATTTTAGATACGATTAGTAAATTACAGCAGGGAAGTCATTTTGGAAGTTTGTATCTCAACTTTTTAATACTGCTTGCCTTTGCCGGTGCCTTTTTCTTAATCGCCACCTATAAATTTGGAAAAAATAATAGTGTTAGGAATTTCGTTTAACTCACCCGATTATGGGGTGAGTTTTTTCTATTCTATCAATTTTACAAATACTTTAATAGATTTGTAATATTTTTAATGAAAACGAAACATTTTGCGGTTTGAAACGTCTATAATGGAGGAAAGAGTAATAAAAATTCAACAAAGAGGGATATAAAAATGGGGATGAGAAAGAATGGATGGATTATATGGGCCTCTCTGCTGATTCTGGCTGTCGGGGTATTGGTTACTGGTGCTTTTGCCAACCATTATTTTTATGCTAAAGCAACATCCAATGAAGCTATGAATCAGCAAAAACATGAAAAGTCAGGACAAAATCAATCGGCAGCTAATGCATTGACTCAAACTGTGAAAGATACGGCTGCTGAAAAAGAATCAATGCATCAAAAGCAGCAGCAAGCAGAGAAGGCTTATCGGCAAAATGCAGATAAAGAGATTACGAATTTAGTAGAAGAAAAGCCGGCTGCTAATGATACTGCCTCGGCACCACCAGATAATCAAGGATCTAATGCAGCAAAACCACAGGAGCAGTCGCCACAAAGGGATGAACAGCCACAGCCACAGCAGGAGAACAGCTCGAAAAGAACTGTTTATTTAACATTTGATGACGGGCCAGCATCTTTTTCTAAAGATATTATTGCCTTGCTTGAGCAGTATCATTTTAAAGCGACCTTTTTTATGATTGATGGAAATATTAGAAGATATCCGGACTCTGCAAAATTAATGGTTCAATCAGGAGAAGGAGTCGGTCTGCATAGCGTTTCACATGATGTTCATAAATTTTACGCATCGGCAAATTCAGTATTAGGCGAGCTTAGCCAGAATCAAGCCACTCTTAAGGAAATTACTGGAGTGGAGTCTATTTTAATTAGAACACCGTACGGAAGTCGCCCGTATATGAAAGATGAATATAAACAGGCTGTTTACTCTCATGGTTATCAGATGTGGGATTGGAATATTGACAGCAAGGATTGGTTTTATAAAGACGAACGCTATGTTAACAGCGTGATTGAGCAAATTAACCAAAAAGCAAATTATAACGGCCCAATCGTAATTCTTATGCATGAAAGAAGGGAAACGCTTGCCTCCTTACCAAAGCTTCTTGATTATTTAAGTAAGCAAAATTTTGACTGTAGGGCGATTGACAGCAGCATTCCTCCTGTTCATTTCTGATTTGTCAATTTTTATCCATCCAAACCTAACGAATAATGGTATAATGGAACTAAAATTAATGAGGTAGAATAATATATATGATAAATAAACTTATACAAAGTAGTGGTTTTAAAAGAATTCTAATCTTTGTTCTTATTGCTGTTGTTTTATACTTGATGAAGGACATGATTAACTTAATTTTACTAACCTTCATTTTTACTTTTTTAATGAATCAAGTTGTTCAATTTTTTGAAAAACGAATTCCAATCAATCGAAAGCTGATTGTCGTGATTTCGTATGCCGTTATCGTTGGCCTGCTATTATTTGGGTTGATTAAGTACTTGCCAATAATTACATCTGAAATAAAGGAATTAATCAGGCAGTTAATCGCATTTTACTCAAAAAAGCAAGATAATGAAGTTTTGAATTATATCGTCAGCAGAATTGAAAAAATCCAGATTTCTAACTATTTGGAGACGGGTGTAGCCTCCATTGTAAAATCCCTTTCAGGTATAGGTCGAGTGGGCTTACAAGTGTTTTTAGCGGTGATAATGAGCCTACTTTGCCTGTTGGAAAAACCTCGTTTGATTGCATTTACTAAGAAATTTAAAACAAGTAAAGTGGCATCCATTTATGTAGAAATTGAATATTTTGCAAGTAAATTTGT
Source organism: Neobacillus massiliamazoniensis (assembly GCF_001048695.1). Taxonomy (GTDB): domain Bacteria; phylum Bacillota; class Bacilli; order Bacillales; family Cytobacillaceae; genus Neobacillus; species Neobacillus massiliamazoniensis. The sequence goes on from NZ_CVRB01000001.1 coordinate 1,517,429, forward strand.
GAAAACCTTTGGAAAGGTAATTGAAGCCCAAATCATTATTGCGATTGTCAATTGTACCCTGACCACGATATCGCTTAAGATTCTTGGGTTCCCGCAGTTAGGTGGACTTGCGATCATGGTCTTCATCCTAGGTCTTATTCCTGTAGCTGGGGTGATTATTTCGCTAATCCCGCTTGCTATCATTGCTTATAGTATTGGGGGATTAGCAAAGGTTCTTTACGTCGGAATTGCGATTATGATTATTCACGGCATTGAGTCCTATATATTAAATCCCAAGTTAATGTCTTCGAAAACCAATCTGCCCGTTTTTTATACCATCATTGTTTTGATTTTTTCAGAGCATTTCTTTGGAGTCTGGGGTCTTATTGTGGGGATTCCCATCTTCGTCTTCCTATTAGATGTATTAGAAGTAACAGATAGCAAAAAGGTGTAAAGATGAAACCCCGTCCGCAAAATGAAGGACGGGGTTTTTGGGTTATATTTAAATAAATTATATGAATTTTTATCATTAGACTTCGAGAATTGTCCAGCTCCACAAGAGTAAGCTTCGGAAGCGATACATCGCACGCTGAAAAACGTGAGTTTTTCGGCGGAGCGCCTAGCCCATCGGGGCATAAGCCACTCCCAAAATGAAGGCAAAAAGCGCCTTCTTTTTGGGAGCGTCTAGACTCACGGGGCTGAACAAGGCGCTTCCGCTTTTAAAATTCCCAAGGCTTTTTTGTTGTAAAGTACGCGGCTAGTTCTTTACTGTTTTTTCGATGGGTCTTCCGTGCTTCAGCACGCTCTTTTCCACTTTCAAAAAGTTTTATTTCTTCTTCCGTTTCCGGTATCACTCTTGGAACCTTTGTTGGCTTTCCATCATCGTCTAAAGAGACAAACGTTAAAAAGGCAGTGGCAGCAATCTTTCTGTCACCAGTAATGAGATTCTCTGCAATGATTTTTACAAAAACCTCCAACGATGTGTTACCAGTCCAGGTAACAAATGATTCAAAACAAACGGCTTCTTTTGGCGTAATTGGGCTTAAAAAATCAACGGAGTCCGTTGAGGCTGTCACACATTCTTTTCGGGTATGTCTTTGTGCAGAAATTGAAGCAATCATGTCGACATCGCTCATCAACTTCCCGCCAAACAAGGTATTATGGTTGTTTACATCATTTGGGAAAATCCTGCCCGTTCTTATAACTCTAGATTCTTTACATGTTCTTTCTTCCATAATAGCCTCCTAATTTATTGAAATATATCTGATTAAAATCAGAGCTATTTTAATGTCACACCTGTATAGTTTGCCAAAAAATAATACAATAAACAACTCTGGTGATTAACGTTTATTCTTTCAATGCATAATAATGGTACCTACACATTAGGCTGTGTTAAACTTGCCTGTTGATTTGCACTCAAGAAGTGAGCATCCGCGGGCTTCCCTGCCCCGTACTCCCACAGGACGTTGAATCAGCATCTTTGAATCAACACCGCACGAAGGAAATGCGATAGCATTTTCGAGGATCTCGCGCCTTCCGCTCCAATCAACATAGTTTCAACTTATCAACAATGACTTTTAACACAGCCAAACATTAAAGAAAGATGGTTATCATCGTGAAAATAAAGACTATTTTATGTTTCTTGATTTTCGCCATTTTTGTCGAAACACAGAATAACTTTCCGAATTATATTGAAACAAAGAAAGCTGCCCAAAAGATGGCTCTAAATGAACCGACGCAAAAAAAGCTGCGCCAATATTTGCTTTCCAAGCATGTGAATGGCAGCGTCGCAGTAATAAGAGAGACACAGATTCTTTTTAATGAAGGGATTGGCTTTGCGGATATAAAAAAAGGCAGGGCGAATCTACCTTCGACTACTTTTCCAATAGGCTCCATTACGAAAGCCATTGTTGCTACTAGCATCATGCAGCTTCAGGAAGACGGTAGGCTTTCTATTCAAGATCCCGTGTCCAAATATATTCCGCATTTTCCTCCTGGAAAGAAAATAAAACTGATCCATTTATTAAACCAAACCTCCGGTATCCCATCTCCTCGTTGGTACAGAGGAGATTTCAAACCGGCTGATATTATAAACAGACTTAAAGAAAAACCTGTTAAGTTTTCTGCAGGTAGCAAATGGGACTATAATGACATTAATTACTTTATCCTCAGCTATATAGTAGAAACGGTGTCAGGCACCACATTACATGACTATATTCAAAAAAATATTTTTAATAGGGCTTCGATGGTTCATTCCGGGTTTATGACTCATAAGAATCCTATCCCGTATAGTTCGAAGGGGTATATAAGGCTTGGGAATAAAGTAATACAGGCAAAGCCCAATCATATTGATCAGTTGTTTGGCTGCGGTGATATTTATAGTACTGCCTATGACTTATACTTGTTTGATGAAGCAATGGTGAGTGGAAAACTAGTGTCAATGCAAAGTTTACAGACTATGTTGACTCCGAGTAATAAATCAAAGTATGGCGCAGGCCTCTATATTGATGGGGAGAAAGTCTATAGCAGAGGGGTCCTCAGCGGGTGGGAGTCGCTCCATGTTTTCTATCCTGATCAAACCGCAATTGTGATTCTACTCAATATCCATGACAAAAACTTCAATATTCATCAGGCGGCAAAGGATATTTATAAAATGATTGATACAAAAGGCGAAAATGTTTCTTATAAAGCAAATTGAATATGATTGTGGTACATTACATAATTAGAAGGGAAAATAGTTAGGAGGCTTTTGAAATGAGCATGCAGCAGCAAATTATGAAAGAATTAAATGTAAATTCCACGATTGAACCAAAAGCGGAATTACGCAAGCGGATTGATTTTTTAAAACATTATTTGCTTTCTACAAAGGCAAAAGGCTTTTGTTTAGGAATAAGCGGGGGACAGGATTCTACCCTTGCAGGACGTTTGGCACAGCTTGCGGTGGAGGAATTGCGAAACGAGGGGACAGAGGCGTTGTTTATTGCTGTCCGGCTTCCGTATGGTGTACAGCAGGATGAAGAGGATGCAAAACGGTCACTAAGGTTTATTCAAGCAGACAGAGAGGTTGTTTATAATATTAAAGCTGCTGTTGATGAAGTGGAGAAGGAGTATAATTTCGCTTCGCAAACAGATCCTTTGAGCGATTACCAAAAAGGAAATGTTAAAGCACGGATGAGAATGATTGCACAATATGCAGTCGGCGGCATGGAAGGCCTGCTTGTTATTGGAACAGACCATGCAGCCGAAGCGGTAACCGGCTTCTATACAAAGTTTGGTGATGGCGGCGCAGACATTTTACCATTATCCGGCTTAACAAAAAGGCAGGGGAAAGCACTATTGAAGGAGCTTGGTGCAGATGAGCAGCTCTACTTAAAAATACCGACTGCGGACCTGCTTGACCAAAAGCCTGGACAGGCGGACGAAACAGAATTAGGTATCACCTATGATGAGCTCGATGATTATCTTGAAGGCAAGACTGTTTCAAAGGAAGTAGCAGAAAAGATTGAAAATCGCTATATCGTCACAGAGCATAAACGAAGACTTCCAACGACAATGTTTGATGACTGGTGGAAGTAAGTCCGCTTTGCGGATATAGAAGAAAAAAATTGATTCTAGGTCTATAGTATGGCCGGAATTAATCGTGAACTGTTTCACTATTAAAATGAGCGGATCGACATGAAGCCTATCAGAAATTTCTCTGATAGGTTTTTTTAATAAAAGGGCATAATAAATTAAATCTTTCTTTTTGACAGAAAAGATGAGTTGTATTATGATAAATAAATCCGAGAAAACAACTGTGAATAAGGGGGAATTCGTTGAATGAAAAGACTAACTGCCGTTTTCGTACTTTTACTTAGTTCTATGGTTTTGTTGTCTGCCTGCGGTACCAGTACGAAAAATAAACAAAATGCTGAAAAACCGAAAAGTCAGGATTTATTGCAACAGATTAAGTCTAATGGGAAAATTCTTATTGGTACAGAAGGGACGTATGCCCCGTTCACCTTCCATGATGCTAGCGGCAATTTAACTGGGTTTGATGTAGACATCGCCAAAGAAGTTGCCAAGCGCTTAGGTGTTAAGGCAGAATTCAAGGAAACCCAATGGGATGCCATGTTTGCAGGCTTAGATGCGAAGCGATTTGATATGGTTGCGAACGAGGTTGGGATTAGACCAGACCGCCAGGCAAAATATGATTTTTCCGATCCGTATATTACTTCAGCTGCCGTCCTTATTGCTAATAAGGATAACGACAAGGTGAAGAAATTTGAAGATATTAAAGGATTGAAGTCTGCACAATCGTTGACAAGCAATTATGCTGATCTTGCAAGAAAATATGGTGCAAACATTGTTAGTGTGGATGGCTTCGATCAATCCATCGAGCTCATCACTTCTAAGCGAGCAGATGTTACCATTAACGATAAGATTTCGTTTTTAGATTACACAAAGAAAAAGCCTGATGCTCCTATTAAGATTGTTGCAACAAGCTCAGATGCCTCCCAAAGCGGTTTTATGTTTAGAAAAGACAACAAAACGCTTGTGGACGCCGTGAATAAAGCGCTAAAAGATATGATTGCCGATGGCACATACAATAAAATCTCTGAGAAATGGTTTGGTGAAAATGTACTTAAATAGTATTTTGCCTAGTCCGGATAGATTAACGCATTTAATCGACATTGCTCAAAGTTCCTTTCTGCCTCTGTGGAAAGGGGCTATTTTTTATACTATTCCGTTAGCACTCATTACTTTTGTGATTGGATTGATTTTGGCCATCTTAACGGCATTGGCACGGATTTCTCATAATAGGATTCTCCAATGGATTGCTAGAATATATGTTTCCGCCATTCGCGGAACACCTTTGCTGGTTCAGCTCTTTATCATTTTTTATGGACTTCCAAATATCGGGATTACACTAGATTCATATGTAGCGGCTATCATCGGCTTTTCACTTAATGTAGGCGCATATGCATCAGAAATCATCCGTGGGGCGATTTTATCGATGCAGAAAGGACAGTGGGAGGCTGGCTACTCGATTGGAATGTCTTATTCTCAAGTTTTAAGAAGAATTATTTTGCCCCAGGCAGCTAGAGTTTCAATTCCGCCATTAGCGAACACGTTTATTAGTCTAGTAAAGGATACATCATTAGCTTCGCTTGTTTTGGTAACGGAAATGTTTCGTAAAGCTCAAGAGATTGCTTCTACAAATTATGAATTTTTATTGGTATACACAGAAGTAGCTCTCTTCTACTGGGTCATCTGCTTTTTCCTATCCATCCTGCAGCAGTACTTGGAAAAAAGACTGAGCCGCTACGTCCATTAATAAGGGAGTTTGATTATGATTTCAATTAAAGGACTACACAAACAATTTGGTCAATTAGAGGTCTTAAAAGGAATTGATTTAGAGGTTGAAAAAGGAAGTGTCGTGGTTGTCATTGGTCCGTCAGGCTCGGGAAAAACAACGATGCTCCGCTGTTTAAATGTCTTGGAAACACCAACAAAAGGAGCCATTTCAATCGAAGGGCAGACCTTAGATTTTTCAACATCCGTTTTGAAAAAAAATATCGCCTCCTTTCGCCGCCTGACAGGAATGGTTTTTCAAAGCTATCATCTCTTCCCACATAAAACCGCAATTGAAAATGTAATGGAGGGCCCAATTATTGTAAAGGGTGAGAAAAAAGATGTTGCCCGAAAAAAAGCCCAGGCACTACTGGAGAAAGTTGGACTTGGTGAAAAGTTGGATTCCTATCCTGCGCAGCTTTCAGGCGGACAGCAGCAGCGTGTCGGCATTGCTCGTGCTCTCGCGATGGAACCAAAGGTGATGCTGTTTGATGAGCCAACCTCTGCCCTTGACCCTGAACTCGTCGGTGAGGTATTAAAAGTCATGAAGGATCTTGCTGAGGAAGGAATGACCATGATTGTCGTCACCCATGAAATGCGTTTTGCTAGAGAAGCCGCTGATGAAGTCATCTTTATGGATCATGGTGTGATTGTAGAAAGAGACACGCCTGAAGCAATTTTCACCAACCCGAAGGAAGAACGAACAAGGAAATTTTTAAATTTACTACAATAAAGTGCTATGGCCAAAGGCCATGGTACTTTTTTTCTATGGAAATGTGAAACCTTTCCATTTTTTTTGCGTATTACAGATATATACATAAAGAAAGGAGAAGGATGTTGGCTTTAAAAGGTATCTATTAAATTGGGAGGGGTGTTTGTGGAGCCTTTTAGCATTCCTTTAGAAACGATTTATTTATATGGATTAATCATAGCGGGCATTTTCACAGTTTTATATGTTTTATTCGCGGATGTATTTCATTTTCATGGAGCAGGGGATGGGCTTCATTTCCTAAATCCTGTTCTGATCTTCGCTTTCATAACCGTACTTTCAGCATGCGGTTATTTACTGGAACGGCTTACTTCGCTTCATCACTTACTGATTTTTGGAATTGGAGCCGTTGCAGCATTCATTATCGTGTCATTATTAAATGTGTTTGTTCTCGTTCCAGTGTCATCGGCTGAAGAGTCGCTCGTCTATAAAGAATCCGATTTAAAGGGGAGAATTGGCAAAGTGATTACCGCTGTCCCTGAAGACGGATTCGGTGAAGTGATGATTGACAGCAAGAGTGGGAGAATTGCGAAACCAGCGTCAAGCTTTGACAAGGTGGCGATTCCAAATGGTACCGACGTGCTTGTGGTGGACGTGAAAAATGGCGTCCTACAAGTGGTGGAACGAAATGAATTAGAGAAATATTTTTCTAGGGGGTAGAGGAATGGAATTCAACATGATTTGGGTCGTTATCGGAATTGTTATATTAATTTTGATTGCTTTAATTGGGGTCTTCGTCACGAAGTATAGAACGGCAGGACCTGATGAAGCTCTGATTGTAACAGGTAGCTTTTTGGGGAATCGAAACGTACATGTTGATGAGTCAGGTAATAAAATCAAAATCATCCGCGGTGGCGGTAGCTTTATTTTGCCGGTTTTCCAGCAGGCAAAACCGCTTAGTTTGCTTTCAAGCAAACTTGAAGTAACCACACCTGAGGTTTACACCGAGCAGGGTGTTCCGGTTATGGCTGACGGCGTCGCGATTATAAAAATTGGCGGCTCCATCAGTGAAATTGCGACAGCTGCTGAACAGTTTCTTGGAAAGCCAAAGGATGATCGAGAAAATGAAGCAAGGGAAGTTCTAGAAGGGCATCTTCGTTCCATCCTCGGCTCGATGACAGTTGAAGAAATTTATAAAAACCGTGATAAGTTTTCTCAAGAGGTTCAGCGAGTTGCCTCACAGGACCTTGCAAAAATGGGCTTAACGATCGTTTCGTTTACGATTAAAGATGTACGTGACAAGAATGGCTATCTTGATTCTTTAGGTAAACCGCGTATCGCACAGGTGAAGAGAGATGCTGATATCGCAACGGCTGAAGCGGAAAAAGAAACTCGTATTAAAAAAGCTGAAGCTGCGAAAGAAGCAAAACGCTCTGAATTAGAGCGGGCAACCGAGATTGCTGAGGCAGAAAAAATCAACCAATTGAAGATTGCTGAGTTCCGCCGTGAGCAGGATATCGCCAAGGCGAAAGCCGATATGGCATATGACCTTGAAAGTGCACGATCCAAGCAGGATGTTACCGAGCAGGAGATGCAAATTAAGATTATTGAACGGCAAAAGCAAATTGAGCTTGAGGAAAAAGAAATTCTTCGCCGTGAACGTCAATATGATTCTGAGGTGAAGAAAAAGGCCGATGCCGACCGTTATTCCGTTGAGCAGGCTGCAGCTGCGGATAAGGCAAAACAAATCGCTGAAGCAGAAGCCAATAAATATCGAATCGAAGCATTGGCGAAAGCTGAAGCGGAACGGATCCGAATCGATGGAATCGCGAAGGCAGAAGCACAAAAAGCGCAGGGTCTTTCTGAAGCTGAAATTATTCGGATGAAAGGTTTGGCGGAAGCGGAAGCAAAGGAAAAAATCGCAGAAGCATTCGAGCAATTCGGCCAAGCGGCTATTCTCGACATGATCGTCAAAATGCTACCTGAATATGCGAAACAAGTGGCCAGTCCGCTTGCTAACATTGATAAAATTACGGTGGTGGATACCGGCGGTTCCGGTGAAAATGGCGGTGCCAATAAAATCACCAGCTATGCAACGAACTTAATGGCGAGCCTTCAAGAGTCACTCAAAGCATCAAGCGGAATTGATGTGAAAGAATTGATTGAAAACTATTCTGGAAAAGCAAATGTGAAAAGAAGTATTGAGGATCTAACAGAAGAAGTTAAAAAGTCAGCACAATAAGGTAAAAAATGAGGATTCTTTTAAAAATGTCTGACATTCTTGTAAATTTCAATTCTACCACAATGAATGAAAAATTCCGCTTTTGGTACGTAGAAAAGACCCGAGTTTAGGGTCTTTTTTTCAATTATTCGTTAAATAAGGTGCATTTTTAAATGGGACAAGAAAGTTTTACAAAACTGGTGCGGAAATCCTTACTCAAATTGGACAAATTTGAGGCATTTCAAGGCGAAAATAATCTATTTTTCTTCGAATCTTTAATTATATCTGCGTATCAGCGCTATTTATCTGCGAATTTCAATGGTATAGTCCATGTTTGTTCGCGGATAACTTAGTTCTTTACACGAAGAATCAACTTATGCGCGAATTGAACTGTTTTATGCGCGAAAAAACAAATATATGCGCGAATCTAATGCATATATACGCGAAAAATTAAATATATGCGCGAATCAAAGTTGGCAGCTGATTTTGCTACAAAATTAAAAAAATATGGTGCCCCGCAACATGGGACACCATTTGTATAATAGAGAGGTTTTTTGAGATGAGTAAGATAGTTTAGAAGTGGACAATGTCCGCTTCCTTCATCACACCACCATCATAGCGAGAAAGATTGAAGATGTTATGAAGAAGTTATGATGAATTTGTGAAGTTACAAAAATCACAGACTATAAATGCTATATTTATGGTGTGGGGAGTGAGAATATATGAAGATTTTACTAGTAGACGATGAAAAAAGAATTACTGAAGTCCTTGAAGCCTACCTCGTGCGGGAAGGCTATGAAATTTATAGCTCCGATAATGGCCTTGATGCCTTAAAAAAAGTAAAATTGCTTAGCCCGGACCTAATCATCTTAGACCTCATGCTCCCAGATATTTCAGGTGAAGAAGTGTGTCGATTAGTTCGAAAAGAATCCGATGTTCCAATTTTGATGCTTACAGCAAAGTCTGTAGAGGATGACCGCATCAACGGAATCGTGATTGGGGCTGATGATTATTTAACAAAGCCATTTAGTCCACGTGAAGTAGTAGTAAGGGTTCAGGCTATTCTCCGCCGTGTGAAAAAAACAGAGAAAACAGAACGGCTTGTGTTCAATAGCAAAAAGCTTGTGATCGATTTGATGAAAAAAGAAGTAAATGTAAGCGGTCTAGATGTAACTTTGACGCCAATTGAATATAAGCTGTTAACAAATATGGCCTTGAATCCCGGACGAGTTTACAGCCGTACGGATTTACTCGAAAAAATTCAGGATGAAGGCATGTTTTATGAAGGCTATGAACGCAGTGTTGATACGCATATCAAAAATCTCCGTAAAAAAATTGAGATCGATTCAAGGCAGCCAGATTTTATTGTGACTGTTTTTGGAATGGGTTACAAATTCGGAGGGGTTCTAGATGCTGCAAACGCTCCGGTCTAAGATTCTCTTTTATTTACTGCTTATTGCTATGATTGCCATCCTTTTAGTCAGTTTTTTTATTCAGTATGGATTTGGACAAAGCTTTAAGAGCTATTTAGATCGGAACCGTGATAAAAAGATTGAACGAGTTGTCGTTGAAATTGAAAAGGATTACAAAAAAAATGGCCATTTTTCAAGTTCCGCTGTCTTAGGTCTCTTGCATGATAATGCGATGACTGATCAACTCTACTTTCAATTATACGATCGCTATGGCGTTCTACAGATGGATTCATCAAAGATTCGAGGCATGTTGAACAGCTTCGGGCTGACAGAGCCAGAACCGAAGGGAGAAAAATGGCACTCCAAATCGTATACGCTAAAGGTAGATAATACTATGGTTGGTAAGCTTGTTGCTATCTACCCGGAAGGCTTAATTGATGATGAATATACGTTTATTCAAACGATTCAACTATATATTTTAGCAGCTGTTTGTTTAACCATTGTGCTGGCCATCCTATTTAGTATGATTTTTTCCAAAAAATTAACCTCCGGCTTAAAGAAGCTATCTTTTGCGGCGAATGAACTGCAGCAGCATAATTTGGATATTCGTATTCCTCTATCTGGCCTGCCAACCGAGGTAAAACAGATTGCGATTTCCTTTAATAATTTAGCAGAGTCCTTAGCTAAAGAAGAAATGCTGAGGAAGCAATTTACTGGAGACCTCGCACATGAACTTAGGACCCCACTGGCAACGCTTCGAAGCCAGATTGAAGCTTTTCAGGACGGGATTTGGGAGCCAACACCACAGCGTTTACAGACTAGCCATGAGGAATTAATGCGCTTAGTCAGGCTTGTCAATGAACTTGAAAAGCTGCTGGCGGCAGAAAATCCACAAATCAAGCTCGAAAAAATCGAACTGGAAGCAGGTAGCGTATTAGAAGCGTTATGGGAAATGTTTTTGCCGTTGTTTACCGAAAAGGGAGTAGAGCTTCAAATGGAGGAACTGCCTCAAGAAGAGTTATTTGAAGCGGATAAGGATCGCCTGATACAAATCCTGTCTAATATTCTGAATAATGCCCTGAAATATACTCCTAAAGGAAAAAGAGTTACGATTTCGGTTTCAACCGAAAAAGAGGACTATGTAGGTTTCGTCATCCAAGATGAGGGCTTAGGTATGTCTGAGGAGGATCTTCCATTTATTTTTGAACGCTTCTACCGAGGAGACAAATCGCGCGACCGAAAAACAGGCGGTATCGGAATCGGCCTATCCATTGTCAAGGCTTTAATGGATGCCCATAAAGGAATCATTAAGGTCAAAAGCAAGTTGAATAAAGGCACAAGGATAACATTGTGGTTTCCCAAGAATGATGAAGAGAGGGTGTCTCATAAGCAAAGGGTAAGCCCCCATTAAAGACTTTATGTCTCGTTTCGAGGAGTGCTTACCCCCTTTTGAGACATCCTCAATTTATTAAATCACTTATATGATAAGTCCTGCCACTCTCCGCTTTTCCACAAAGAACCAGGTCTACTAAGGCACCTGCAACAAGATCAGCACTTAACAGTTTGCCATTCTCTTTATATTCTTTAAATATTTCCAGATCCTTGAAGGATTCCTTGGAGGAGGAGCGGATGGTTTCCTGCATTTTGGTATCCATGATTCCAGGACTAAAGGTGATGATTTTATTTTTCGTCTTCAACTCCGCCTGTTCAAGGGCTGTTGTTTGCGTAAACATATTTAATCCGGCCTTGGCACTGCAATAGACGCTCCAGCCTTCAATCGCACGCGTGGCTGCCCCCGAGGAAATGTTAACAATTTGAATGGACGAGTTGGTGATGCTGGCTTTTTTTAAGAAGATATTGGTTATTAAAATTGGCGCCACTAAATTTACTTTGATGTTTCGAAGAATCGGGGTTTGGTCCAACTCCCCAACTGTATGGATTGGCTCAATCATGCCGGCATTGTTAAAAAGAAGAATTTCTTCCGGATTTTTAAGAAAAATGCGATGGGAAATCTCCATAAAAACTTCCTGAACTTCTTTTTCCAGCGAAAGATTACAGGAATAATGTTGATAGTAAAGGTCATTGGTTATGGCTAGTTTTTTTAGTTCCTCATTCTCGGTCCGTGATACGGAAATCACGGCAATTTGTTCTTGAATTAACCTTTTGGCTATTGCTTCACCTAAACCTCTTGAAGCTCCGGTAATAACAGCATATTTCAATTTTACTCCCCCTGCTAGCTCTCATTATTTACCTTCATTCTAGCCCTCTAAAAAACTTTAAGCAACCAATTTTAACATAAAAAAACGACCCCTAATGGGGCCAAAAACGTTGCGATGCAGCATTGTTACAAATTGATTCCAGCAGTTTTAAGTTTTGATTCGGGGAACTGAGAGCTGGATAGTTCCGGATAGAATTTCTTCCATTTATTCAGGAAAGAAGAAGCTGCTGCATTAGGGTGTTGCAGGACCCTTTTAGTTGGTCCCGATTGCTGTACCTCTCCATTTATCGTAATCGCAAGCCGGTTGGTTAAGAAATGAATTTCCATTAAATCGTGGCTGACAAAAACAGCGGTCGTGCCTGTCCCTTCCATTATTGCTTTAAAGTCTTCCATTAATTTTATTTTAGTTGGGAAGTCTAAGGCAGAAAACGGTTCATCGAGAAACAGGATTTCTGGTTCGACAATCATCGCCCTAGCGAGATTGACTCGCTGTGCCTCCCCCCCTGACAGGGTAGCGGTATTCTTTTTCGCTAAATGGCTGATTTGAAATCGGTCCATCCAAAGCTCAACTTTTTCCTTTATTGTCTTTCGAGGTATTTTTCGTATCTTCAGGCCAAGTGCGATATTTTGAAAAACGGTTCCATCTAATAATAACGATTGCTGCAGCGCAATCGAAAATTTCCTCCGCAGATCAAGCGGGGCATTACCTGGTGGAACCAGTTTGCTTCGATAGAGGATGTTCCCGCTTGTTTGTTTGTCAAGGAAAGACATCAGCTTTAGTAAGGTACTTTTGCCCGCTCCATTTGGTCCGATGATGCCAAGAAATTCACCAGGGTACACTTGAAATTCAGGAATTTGTAAGATTGATTTATCTTGTTTTTTATAGGTGATGTTTTCCAATTCAATCAATGGGTTCATGATATCCCCTGCCTTTGCTGGAGGAAGGTTAAGGCCGCTGTAATCATCAGGGCAACGGAGATGAGTATAAAGGAAAGAGCCAGGGCAATATCGAAATTTCCTTTTGAAACTTCCATCACAATCGAAGTTGTTAATATTCGCGTCTCCCCTTGAATATTTCCGCCAACCATCATCGCTGCGCCCACCTCGGCAATTACACGGCCGAAGCCTGCCATTATCGCAGCCATAATCGCGATTTTTGATTGGTTTAAAAGAATCATCCAAGTTTGCAGCTTTGTTGCTCCAAGCGCTTTAATTTGCAGGAGCATTTTGTCGTTTATTTGTTGAAAGGCGATGCAGGTTAAGCTCGTGACGATTGGCAATGAAACCAATATTTGTGCCATAACAATCGCTGTTGGGGTATAGAGTAATGATAAATGTCCTAATGGGCCGGAGCGCCATAATAGCATTGTAATCCAAAGCCCGGCAACAACAGGCGGTAAGCCCATTCCAATATTGACGAATACGAGCAGTAACCGCCTACCTTTAAATCTTGTTAAACCAAGAAACATGCCAAGCGGCAAGCCGAGGAGGGTGCTAATCAAAATTGAGCACAATGAGACTCTTAATGTCAGCAAGGTAATACTATAAATCTCTTGATTACCAGAGAAAATCATCTCAAATGCTTTCTTTAGTCCGTCGATTAGCAGCTCCACTTGCTCCACCCCGCATTCTTGTTAAAATTATTCTGTATACTTATTGAATAATGGTTGACCATATTTATCTTTACCAAAGTTAGCAATCACTTCTTGGATTTTAGGGTCTACCATAAAGTCGACAAATTTCTTTGCATCTTTACCATTTATATTTTTAAACTTATCTGGATTTACTTGCATAACGTGATAAATATTCATTAAATCCTTGCCGCCTTCCACGACAATTTTTAGATCAGATAAGTTTTTCTTCTGAGCAAGCCAAGTACCGCGGTCTGTAAGCGTATAGCCTTTTTTCTCGTTGGCAATTTGCAATGTTTGTCCCATTCCTTGTCCGGTTGAAACATACCAAGAGCCGGCAGGTTTCATGCTAAGGGCAGTCCAAATAGAGAGTTCTTTTGTATTGGTTCCGGAGTTATCTCCTCTTGAAACAAAGATGGAGTTTGTATCAGCTATTTTTTTGAAGGCGGCATTGATATCCTGCCCGCTAACACCTGCTGGGTTATCAACAGGACCAACTAGAACAAAATCATTATACATGACGCGTTTATAATTGATGGCATCGCCACTGTCAACTACGGCCTGTTCGGATTTAGGAGCATGAACAAGCAAAACGTCGGCTTCCCCTTTTTGACCCATTGCTAATGCTTGTCCTGTACCAACGGCAATCGTTTTTACTTTCACATTGTTTTGTTTTTCAAACATCGGGATTAACGTATCCAATAAACCGGTGTCGCTTGTACTTGTTGTGGTGGCAAGAATCAATTCGGTTGGCTTTGCTGCTGTCTTATTAGTATCCTTGGCTGCCGCCTTTTGGGGTGTATCTGCTTTTCCACAGGCTGCTAAAACAACTAGCATGAAAACCATTAAAATAGCAAAATAGTGTTTTTTAAACATAATGTTCCTCCTAATATTGATAAATAATTTTTCCTAAGTCTTCAATCGAATAGCCTTCTAAATCTATTAAGCTTTTTTTGAAGTCCTTGGATTGTAAGTAGGTGATAAGTTCTTTTAAGCTTTGTTTCTTTTCATCAGTGAAGCGAAAGACAAGGTCGAAATGTTCTTTAGCAACCGGAATAAAGTCCAGTCCTAGATGACTAGCAGCCGATTTGATTCCAAAAGCCACATCAGCCCTGCCTTTTGAAATATAAGAGGCGGTTGACAGGTGGTTCCATTCTTCGTTTGCATAGCCGTTAATATTTTTTGGATCGATTCCCTTCTGAGACAACTTAGAATCCAGTAAAAAACGGGTGCCTGCTCCCTTTTGCCGGTTGATAAATTGGATGTCTTTCCGTGTCAAATCGTTAAAATCTTGAATTTGTTTTGGGTTGCCTTTTGCAACAATAAATCCCTGCTCTCTTGCAGCAAATCTTACGACTGAAATGGATTCATGCACAAAAAGCTGATGAATAAATGGAAGATTGTATTCTTGGGATAATGGATCTAATAGATGAATGGCTGCAATATCACAATGGTTGCGATAGAGCATCATCAACCCCTCCAAGCTGCCAACATAGGAAGGCTGAATATGTAATTGTAATGATGTCGCTTGTTTTATAAAACGTTCAACAAGAAAATCATGACTTCCTGATAGACGAATGGGTTCAGTTAAATGATGGATAGAATCAGTTTGTTCCGTTCGAGTTTTCCTTGAAGGCGCTTTTGTGATTTCTTTAAATCTTTCAAGCTCAGAATGTTCAATTCTCATTTTATTGCCGATTTTGAATGCCTGCAGCTCACCTCGTTTGATGAGCTCATATACCGTATGTTTTGAGATTTGAAAGATCTTCGCTACCTCATCAGGTGTGTAAGCCTTATCATCCATTTTGACACTTCCAATCGTAAGAATGTTTAAAATATAGCCCATGTAGGACGATATAACTGTGACTTTTGTTATGTATTATTAAGTTTCGTTAAGTTATGTTAATAATTGTCATGAATTTTTCAAAAATGGAAGGATTTGAGATAAGTTTTTTAAAATCATTGGCTGTGTTAAAGGTCATTGTTGATTTTTGAAACTATGTTGATTGGAGCGCAAATCAACAGGCAAGTTTAACACAGCCAAATTATTTAAAAATTTCACCGATTGTTCAATAGTGAGCAATTTGTTTTGTAGTAGTATAGAAGTTAGGAGAAATAACTGTAAAAAAGGTAGGGATGAAAATGTCAAAGCTTTTGTATATTACAGCAAATCCGAAGAGTGACATAAAGCTATCAAAAGGGATGCAAATCGGGGAAGTGTTTCTTGAAGAATTTAAAAAGGAAAAACCAGATGTAGAAATTGTCCGTATGCATTTATACAGTATGGACATTCCTGAAATCGACATGGACTTATTGTATGCCAGGGCAAAGCTATCCTTCATGGGATATACAATGGAGCAATTGTCAGAGGCGGAACGGACAAAAATCACAAAAATGCACGAGCTCGCCGACCGTTTTATTGATGCTGATTATTATGTGTTTGTGACACCTATTTGGAACCTTGGTGCACCAGCTATTTTAAAATCATTTATGGATAACCTGTTTATAGCCGAAAAAACCTTTACGAACACTGCTGACGGACCTAAAGGACTTCTTACTGGAAAGGCGGTTCATATTCAAACCCGCGGCGGCATCTATTCGACTGGTCCTATGGTTGATTTCGAAATGGGAGACCGTTACTTAACAAAGGCGCTTGGCTTCCTCGGATTTGAAGTAATGGATACGATTGTCGCGGAAGGAATGGATCATTTTCCAAAAATGGTGCCTGAAATTATGGCAAAAGCAAAAGGAAAAGCAGCTGAAACAGCACGAGAAATGGCAAAATCACCTGTTAATGTGTAAAAAAAAGCGACTCGAACCAATTCGAGTCGCTTTTTTCATAAAATTAGGTTCTATCAGCGAATATTGCATGTCTATCAGCGAGTTTCACCTGTCTATCAGCGAATCGATTTTTCACGACTTAAAATCGCCCTGTAAATTGAAAAAATAGCACTGCTATCCCTAACAACCACACATAAATGGCAAATGGCTTTAAAGAATGTTTTTTCAAAAAGTTAATCATCCATTTAACGGCAATATATCCAAACACACCCGAGGCTGCGATGCCAACTAATAGGGCAGATAAAGTAATTTCCTCACCATTGCCTTTGAACAGATCGAATGATTGCAGAACGACGGCTCCAGCGATGGCGGGCGTTGATAAAAGAAACGAAAAATATGCGGCGGTTTGGCGATCTAATTTTCTCCAAAGGGCAGCAACAATCGTCATCCCGGAGCGGGAGATCGCTGGAAAGATGGCGACAGCCTGGAAGGAACCAATAATAATGGCATCGGTATAACTAATGTCATCCATCTTTTTATAGCCATTTTTAGCGGAATCGGCCACCCAAAGAAAGACTCCGGTAATGAGAAACTCCCAGCCAATGGTGACACCGGTTTTGGAAATTTCCTCGAAATAGTCTTTAAATAAGAGCCCAATAACGACAGCGGGGATGGTTCCAGCAATTAACAAGAACGTTAGCTTGCTGAATGGCTTTTTGATGATGTACGAAAATTCATTTTTATAAAAGACAAGCACGGCAATTAGTGTGCCAAGATGGAGCATTGTATCGAGAAGTAGTCCCGCTTCCTGTAATCCAAATAAGTGTCTGCCTAAATAAAGATGGCCTGTACTGCTGATTGGCAAAAATTCCGTTAGACCTTGAATGATCCCGAGAATGAGTGCTTCTAATTTTGTTAACATACCGTCCCTCACATTCTAGCGTAATATGAAGCTTGTACTATTAATAAATATGCATGACATGATTTTCTAAAACAAAAAAGTACAAAAGAAACAAGCTCTCTCATAAAATAGAAGTAGAACATGGGGAAGGAGACACAATCTTGAATAATAGCCATCTAATTTTCAATACTTCAATTGGAGTTAAAAAACCGGAAAACTATCGAAATAAAGCACAGTCTTGTCCATTTTGCGACCGGGACCAACTAACCGACATTTTGGATTCTGAGGGACCGATGATTCTTTTGAAAAATAAATATCCTGTTTTAGAGAATGCTTATCAAACGGTTTTGATTGAAACGGATGATTGCAACGCTGAATTTTCAACTTATGAACCCGAGCATCTACATAGATTGCTTAGGTTTGGCATTAAGCATTGGTTAAAAATGGAGGAAAGTGGCAGATATAAGTCTGTTATTTTTTATAAAAATCATGGGCCATTATCAGGGGGGACGATTGCCCATCCCCATATGCAAATCATTGGATTATATGATCTTGACTGTGAGGCGAAAATCGAAGAGGAAGTTTTCCAAGGAATTGTCTTGAGTGAAGAAAACGGGGTGCGGTTCACTCTTTCTAATATGCCAAGAATTGGCTTTTATGAATTCAATATCGAAATGTCGGATTCTGATTATGTAGAAACGTTTGGAAAGTACGTGCAAATTGCCGTGCACTATATAATGAATCATTTTCAATTCAAAGCTTCGAGCTACAATCTCTTTTTCCATCATATTGATGGGAAAATTTATGCAAAGGTTGTGCCTCGGTTTGTGACGACTCCTCTCTATATTGGCTATGGCATTCCGCAGATTCCGAATAATCTTGAAGGGATGGCATCCGAGGTAAAAAAAATTTACTTTTAATGTTAATACCACCAACCAATGGTTGAAAGTTGTGATTTACTTTTATAAAAAATATAATGAAGAAATATAGTTATTTTCTATGGAGAATGATTAATTATGACTTCAACTAAAAACACAACTTCTAAACTTGATTATAGTCTCTTATTTATTCTGTTATTACTGTTTTTTTCCAGCTGTATTGCGATTTATAGTGCACAAACAACCGGCCAATACAAAGAGAACTTTTTATTAAAGCAAATTATTTGGTATATCATAAGCGGTGTTATTGTTGCGGGTGTTATGAGGCTTGATTCAGACCAATTACGAAAAATAACTTGGTACGCTTATGGTTTTGGAATGTTATTACTATTGGCCGTAATCGTGGCGCCATCTAGTATTGCTCCGACCATTAATGGTGCCAAAAGCTGGTTTAAGATTCCGGCATTGGGGTCATTGCAGCCGTCCGAGTTCATGAAGGTATTTGTCATTTTAGCGCTAGCCCGAGTAATCGATGACCACCACCAAAAAAACCTTGTCAAAACGATTAAAACTGATTTCTGGTTATTAGTGAAGTTATGTCTTGTGACAATGGCTCCAATTCTGCTGATCATGAAGCAGCCAGACTTTGGGACATCGCTTGTTTTTATTGCAATTTTGTTAGGGATGATTTTTATTTCCGGAATTAGCTGGAAATTACTATTGCCTCTTTTTTTAAGTGGAGTTGTCATTATTGGGACCACCTTTTATCTCGTCTTAGTACATCCGGATGTACTTGAGAAATATTTAGGTGTTAAGCAATATCAATTTGGTCGTATTTATTCTTGGCTTGATCCATATAACTACCAAAGCTCGGAAGGGTATCAACTTACGAAATCCCTGCAAGCAATTGGCTCGGGACAGACCACTGGTAAAGGCTTTAATCACCGTGATATTTATTTACCAGAGAGCCAAACTGACTTTATCTTCAGTGTGATTGGTGAAGAGTTCGGTTTTATTGGTTCAAGTGTGTTAATCGGTTTGTTTTTTTTGTTAATCTACCATATTACCAGGGTCGGTTTGGAGACGAAAAATAATTATTATTCGTATATATGTGTCGGGGTCATTAGCATGATCACCTTCCACGTATTTCAAAATATTGGAATGTGCATTGGCCTTTTGCCGATTACAGGAATTCCACTGCCCTTTATCAGCTACGGGGGTAGTGCGTTATTGGGGAACATGCTCGGGGTTGGATTAATCTTTTCAATCCGCTTCCACTCTAAAAAATATATGTTCTCGACAACTTCGTAATTAAATTAGGGGGGTGTCTTTATGGAAAAGGAGTTTGGCCAACAACTTGAAGCTTTGCTGGAAAAATTCAGTGAGTTACTAGTTGGAGATAGCAGCGAGGATACCAAGGAAAAAGTGAAGGCGTGGGCATTGTACTCACATATTGCTAAAACCATGCCAGCTTTAATCAATCATTGGAGTGCGCTTTACCCAGATGCCAGGGGAGAAATGAAGACCATCATAAATGAAATCAAGCAATTAAATGAAAAACATCGAAAATCCACAAATAAATAACAAAACCGGAGGCATCCTCCGGTTTTTGTTATATCAGAATTAATATTAATGAACTTTGAGAATTGTCCAGCTCCATAAGAGTAAGCTTCGGAAGCGACCAAGGCGCTTCCACTTTTCTTAGCTAATAGGAAAGTATAAATTTTCACCAATTTATACTTTCCTATGTCGCATAAATTCAACTACGCCTCTGTCTTCGTCCTAACGGACTCGCCAATCGGCGAGTTTTCATTTATTGAACCCCTCCGCCAGCCGGAAACTGATTTGTATATCCCTGGAATTGCTGGTACGATTGCTTTAGCTTTTGTTGGTCGGCAGCCTCCACGGAGTACCAGCCTTTCTTGAACATGAGGTCGTAAAGATCACGCTGGCATTTCTGGGTTTCAGTAAAAATGCTAAGGATATCTTGATATAAACCTTGATGGCTTGCTTCATGCAGTGCTTGACTGTAGGAGGTTGTCATATATTTTTCCGTTGTCAATAAATCATTAATAAAATCACGCTCATTCATTTGCGGTGTCTGTGGTACCTGCGTTTCTGGGTTTTGGATTTTTTGTTGGTTTTGGAATTGGTTCATTTTTGCTTCCCCCTATTGCATATTATTAAGTGGCTGCTGTTGGTTCGCATGCTGTCCTAAATGATTTAATAGTGTTTGGTAATGCCGCTCGTGCATTTGCCCGCATTTTTCTGCTTCCGCTTTTAGCTCCTGGTCCTGACATTGCTGAGCAAAAAAATGCGCTTTTTTCGCAGAAAGTAAATTCCAGGACATCATATCTGTAAGATAAAGGGCATCTTTTGTAGAAACGACTCCTGGGGGCTGCTGCATCATGCCCTGCTGATTTTGCATATTCATATTTTGCTGCTGCATAGTTAACCCTCCTAAAAAAATATTTACGACATTATCGTCTCTCAAACAGGAATTTTTATACAGAACGCAATTAAATGTTAACGTAATCGTCAATGAT
This sequence comes from Neobacillus massiliamazoniensis, assembly GCF_001048695.1. Classification (GTDB taxonomy): domain Bacteria; phylum Bacillota; class Bacilli; order Bacillales; family Cytobacillaceae; genus Neobacillus; species Neobacillus massiliamazoniensis. Next base: position 1,538,039 of record NZ_CVRB01000001.1, read on the forward strand.
TATGTTTGTCAACGACCGAAAGCAACATAAAAAGAAGAAAAAGGTCGTTGAGGAAGCATATCAACGACCAAACGCAGTTGAAAAAGAAGAAAAAGGTCGTTGAGGAAGCATATCAACGACCGAAAGCAGTTGAAAAAGAAGAAAAAGGTCGTTGAGGAAGCATATCAACGACCGAACGCAACATGAAAAGAAGAAAAAGGTCGTTGAGGGCTCATATCAACGACCGAACGCAGCTGGGAAAGAAGAAAAAGGTCGATGAGGGCTCATATCAACGACCGAAAGCGGCTGAAAAGAAGAAAAAGGTCGTTGACCGATCTAGTCAACGACCAAATTGGGAACCATGTTCACCTTTTCTTAAACTGATTATTTTGGCTGTTTCTTTTTCCGCCGCCGTCATTTTCGACGGTCGGTCCGGCATCGCCCTTGACACTAGCAGCACTGATTCCGGCTTTGGAAGGTTCCTTCTTAATCTTAGCCATATTATCACCTCCTGTTTAGCATACCCAGTACATTTGATAAGAATGATTTGTCAAAAAAAATTCAAAATTCCACGTTTATTGATTGCGGAATTTTTTGAAATATCTTATAGTTAAAAGTAGGAAAACTCATTTGTGAGTCAAATTTTTTTAGCGGGAAAATGAATGAGCGTTCATTCAAAGTGATGAAAGGGGAGACAATGTTGAACCAACTTATAAAAAAAGCAGCTGTTTTAGGATCTGGAGTCATGGGTTCAGGAATTGCCGCACATCTAGCAAACATCGGTATTCCAACACTATTATTAGATATTGTGCCGCGCGAATTAACAAAAGAAGAGGAAGCAAAAGGACGAACATTAGATGATAAAGAAGTACGCAACCGAATCAGCGCAACATCAATCCAAAAGCTATTGAAGCAAAAGCCGGCTCCACTGTCATCAAAGCAAAATCTTGCATTAATTGAAGCTGGAAACCTTGAAGACGATTTAGTAAAACTGAAGGACGTAGATTGGGTTATTGAGGTCGTTGTCGAAAACCTCCATGTTAAAAAACAAGTGTTTGAAAAGGTTGACCAATACCGTAAGCCTGGAAGTATTATCAGTTCCAATACATCAGGAATCTCAGTGGAAGCAATGGTAGAGGGACGCTCTGAAGATTTTAAAAAGCACTTCCTAGGTACGCACTTCTTTAACCCGCCGCGCTACCTAAAGCTGCTGGAAATAATTCCAACGAAGTATACTGGTTCAGAAGTTCTCACCTTCATGAAAACATTTGGTGAGGATGTGCTCGGTAAAGGTGTAGTCGTTGCAAAGGATACGCCAAACTTTATAGCAAACCGTATCGGTACATACGGTCTCCTTGTAACTGTTCAAGAAATGTTAAAGGGCGGCTACAGCGTTGGTGAAGTCGATTCTATCACCGGTCCGTTAATTGGTCGTGCAAAAAGTGCAACCTTCCGCACTCTTGATGTCGTTGGATTGGATACATTCTACCATGTTGCAAATAACGTGTATGAACAAGTCGAGGGAAGAGAAAAGGATGTTTTTGAAGTACCTGCTTTTATAAAGACAATGGTCGAAAAAGGCTGGCTTGGAAGCAAATCAGGACAAGGATTTTTCTTGAAACAAGGGAAGGACATTCTTGAATTAGATCCAAATACATTAGAATATGTCCCGCGGAAAAAGCTCTCAACTCCAGCAGTAGAGCTTGCGAAGCAGGAAAAAGGCACAGCGAATAAATTGAAAGCGCTTGTTTATGCTGATGATCGTGCGGGACAATTTTTATGGAATACATTCACAGCCTCTTTTGTCTACTCTGCACAGCTTTTAGGCGAAATTGCCGAGACAATCGTGGATATTGACCGTGCTATGAAATGGGGCTTCGGCTGGGAAATGGGTCCGTTTGAAGCATGGGATGCCATTGGGTTACAAAAGTCCGTGCAAAAGATGAAAGAATCTGGCGTGGAAATTCCTGTATGGGTGGAAGGAATGTTGGAGAAAGGCTTTACCTCTTTTTATAAAGAAGAAAATGCAGAGCTATTTTTCTATCAAAATGGTGAGTATAAGCCAGTAGAATTTAACACAAAAGTGATTGACCTGAAGAAAATCAAGAATCAAAAAGGCGTTATTAAAAAGAACAGCGGTGCTAGTTTAATTGATATTGGCGATGGAGTGGCAATGCTTGAATTCCATTCACCAAACAATGCCATTGGTCTTGATATCGTACAAATGATTAACTATGCCGTCGATGAAGTAGAGAAAAATTACAAGGGTCTTGTCATCGGCAACCAAGGTAAGAACTTCTGTGTCGGTGCCAACCTTGCGATGATGCTGATGGAAGCACAGGATGATAATATTTTTGAACTTGAAATGGTGGTTCGCCAACTCCAACAGGCCTTGTTAAAAGTCAAATACAGTTCTAAGCCTGTTGTTGCAGCACCATTTGGGATGACGCTAGGCGGCGGTGCAGAGGTTTGTTTACCGACATCACATATCCAGGCATCTGCTGAAACCTATATGGGACTTGTTGAAGTCGGTGTAGGATTACTCCCAGGTGGCGGCGGAAATAAAGAGTTATATATTAAACACTTAGAAGGCATTCCGAACGGTGTTCCATTTGATTTGCAAAATGTTGCGAATAAGGTATTTGAAACGATTGCCATGGCAAAGGTTTCAACATCGGCAGAGGAAGCCCGTGAAAATAATTTCTTAAATGCTGCTGATGGCATTAGCGTAAATAGCGACCATTTGCTTTACGATGCGAAGCATGCTGTACTTTCCTTATCTGAAAAAGGATATAAGCCAAGAGTACGCAAAAAGGTACCGGTTGTAGGTGAAACAGGCTATGCGACCCTGCTGCTTGGTGCGGAAGCAATGCGCTTATCCGGCTATATCTCTGAGCATGATTTAAAAATTGCGAAGAAGATTGCCTACGTGATTGCTGGCGGAAAAGTACCATTTGGAACGGAAGTCGATGAGCAATACCTATTAGATCTGGAAAGAGAAGCATTCCTAAGCCTCATTAGAGAGCCAAAATCACAGCAACGCATGCAGCACATGCTTTTAAAAGGTAAGCCGTTAAGAAACTAGAACACGGGGACTCACGAGTAAAAGGCAAAAACTCGCGAGTAAAACCTCAAAACCCGCGAGTAAATCACAAAGCCCGTGATACCTCGCCACAAGAATAATAGAATCCTATTTTTAATATGTAAGAAAGAGAGGGAACGAAATGAGAGAAGCGGTAATCGTAGCCGGTGCTCGGACCCCGGTAGGTAAGGCAAAGAAAGGAACGCTCGCCCATGTTCGTCCTGATGACTTGGGTGCATTAGTAGTAAAAGAAACTTTAAAACGTGCCGGAAATTATGAAGGAAATATTGATGATTTGATCCTGGGTTGTGCAATGCCGGAGGCGGAACAAGGAAACAATGTGGCCCGCAATATTGGTGCACTCGCTGGATTACCATATACGGTTCCTGCAATCACTATTAATCGTTTTTGTTCTTCAGGATTGCAGGCCATTGCCTATGCCGCACAGGGCATTATGCTAGGAGCTACAGATACAGCCATCGCTGGTGGGGTGGAGTCGATGAGCATGATTCCAATGATGGGGCATGTCATTCGTCCTAATATAAAGCTGGCCGAAACAGCACCGCAATACTATATGGGCATGGGTCATACCGCAGAACAAGTGGCCTTAAAATACGGTATTACACGTGAAGAACAAGATGCCTTTGCTGTCAGAAGTCACCAGCGAGCAGCAAAAGCCTTACAAGAAGGCAAATTTGTTGATGAGATTGTTCCGGTAGAAGTTACCTTCCGCACTGTCGGAAAAGACAATAAGCTGGTAGAAAAAACAGTTCAATTTACCCAAGATGAAGGTGTCCGCCCTGATACGAACCTTGGAACATTAGCAAAGCTTCGCCCAGCATTCTCGGTGTCAGGCACCGTAACGGCAGGTAATGCTTCGCAAACAAGTGACGGGGCTGCTGCTTTAATGGTGATGGACCGTGAAAAGGCAGAATCGCTTGGACTCAAGCCATTAGCAAAATTCCGCTCCTTTGCCGTTGGTGGAGTACCACCAGAAATCATGGGAGTAGGTCCGGTTGTTGCCGTACCTAAAGCCGTGAAGCAGGCTGGCTTAGAGCTATCTGATATCAGCTTGTTTGAATTAAATGAAGCATTTGCTTCCCAATCCATTCAGGTTATTCGTGAATTGGGGCTTGATGAAGAAAAAGTGAACGTAAACGGTGGCGCTATTGCCCTCGGTCATCCGCTTGGTTGTACTGGCGCAAAGCTAACGTTATCACTGATCCATGAATTAAAACGGAGAAATGAGCAATTTGGTGTTGTCACAATGTGTATCGGTGGCGGAATGGGTGCTGCCGGAGTATTTGAACTTCTTTAGTAATAGGAGGGCGTAATCGGCCCTTTAAATCCATACTTGACAATGATAGGAGGAAACTCTCATGACAAATAAGACTGAAAAAATTATAAAAGGCGGAAGCTTTCTAATTGAAGATATTTCTTACGACCATGTTTTTACTCCAGAAGACTTTAATGATGAGCAACTAATGATTGCCAAAACGACGGCTGATTTTATCGAAAATGAAGTACTTCCACAAGTAGAATATCTGGAAAAACATGAATTTGACCGTACTGTAAAGCTTTTAAAGCAAGCAGGAGAGCTAGGGCTTTTAGCTGCTGATGTACCAGAAGAGTATGATGGATTAGGCTTAGATAAAGTAAGCTCATCCTTGATTACGGAAAAAATGTCAAAGGCAGGCGGTTTCTCGCTTTCACATGGTGCGCATGTAGGGATCGGTTCATTGCCAATCGTTTTATTCGGAAATGAAGATCAAAAAAGAAGATATTTACCAAAGCTTGCATCTGGTGAAAAAATTGCAGCGTATGCCTTAACTGAGCCGGGTTCTGGCTCCGATGCCCTTGGTGCCAAAACAACAGCAAAATTAAATGCAGAAGGAACGCATTACATCCTAAACGGTGAAAAACAATGGATTACAAATGCCGGCTTTGCCGATGTATTTGTCGTATATGCGAAGGTTGACGGTGAACACTTTACGGCATTTATTGTTGAAAGGGAATTCCCTGGCGTTTCCACTGGTGCAGAAGAAAAGAAAATGGGAATTAAAAGTTCATCCACTCGTACCTTAATTCTTCAAGATGTTCCTGTACCAAAAGAAAACCTCCTTGGTGAATTTGGCAGAGGCCATGTCATTGCCTTTAATATCTTAAACATTGGCCGTTATAAGTTAGCCGTTGGTGCTGTTGGTGGTTCGAAAAATGCATTTGAATTAACTGTAAAATATGCAAATGGTCGTCAACAATTTAAAACGCCAATTTCCCAATTCAATTTAACAAAAGAAAAATTTGGAACATTGGCTTCAAAGATTTACGCTGCGGAAAGCTCCGTTTATCGCACAATAGGATTATATGAAGAAAACCAAGGAGCGCTTTCTACTGAAGAAGCAAAGGATATTAAATTAGTGGCTAATTCCATCGCTGAATATGCAGTCGAATGTTCCATTAATAAATTTTTTGCCAGTGAAGTATTATCCGATGTAGTAGACGAAGGTGTACAGATCCATGGTGGATATGGATTTATGCAGGAATATCCAATTGAAAGAGCTTATCGTGATGCCCGTATTAATCGCATCTTTGAAGGAACAAATGAAATCAACCGCCTGTTGGTGCCTGGCACCCTCGTGAAAAAAGCGATTAAAGGCGAGCTGCCATTATTCCAAAAGGCAATGGCGCTTCAAGAGGAATTAATGATGTTAATGCCAGAAGAGCCTGGTGATGAGCCGCTTGCTCAAGAAAAATATTTAGTGAAAAATGCGAAGAAGATCAGCTTGCTTGCTGCCGGTTTAGCTGCTCAAAAATATGGCAAAGCCCTTGAAAGAGAGCAAGAGGTTTTAGCAAATATTGCTGATCTCGTTTCCAATGTTTACGCAATGGAATCTGTCGTCTTGCGTACGGAAAAAGCCATTGCCAATGCCGGTCTTGAAAAGAGTAAGCAAAAGCTTCTTTACACGCAAATTTTCTGCCAAGAAGCTTTTAACGAAATAGAACAGCTTGCGAAAGAATCATTAGTTGCGATTGAACAAGGAGATATGCTTCGAATGATGCTGTCATCACTACGTAAATTTACTCGCCACACGCCAACAAATGTGATTGCAAAAAAACGTGAAGCTGCTGACGTGATAATCACAGCTGAGCGCTATATTGTGTAAAGAAGCGAGCTCCTTTCTAGTTAGAAGGGGCTCTTTTCTTTATTTAAATAATTATTTTTTATAATCAGGAGGATTTTTACGAAAAAAGTCGAATCCTTTCTTGGATCGATTTTTTCTGTTCTACTATTAGGATTTTGCTGAATGATATGGTAAGATTCAGATGGACGGATTTTGTCCTGATTTTAGGTTAGAGGGCGGTGAAACGAAGATGGCATTGACATTCTACTGGTATCCAAAATGCGGTACATGCCGAAAGGCGAAAAAATGGCTGGATGATCACTATCTTCCCTATAAAGAAATACATATAGTTGAGAATCCCCCATCACGCAATGAATTGAAGGGATTCTATCAGAACAGCGGCCTCGATTTAAAGAAATTCTTTAATACCAGCGGTCAAAAATATCGCGAATTAGGGATGAAGGATAAAATCAACACTGTTTCAGAAGACGAACTACTGGACCTCCTTGCCTCTGACGGTATGCTGATTAAAAGGCCTATTGTATCAGATGGAGAAAAGGTAACAGTTGGCTTTAAAGAGGAAGAGTTTCAGGATAAGTGGCTGTAAACGCTTTTTTCTGGCTTTTCGACTCTATCATTTCGGGTAATCGATATTATCGATAATAGATTTAGAATAACTATTGGAGGGATTTTCTATGACTACACCAAAGGAATTATTGTATTCAGAAGAGCATGAATGGGTAAAAGTTGAAGGTGAAAGAGTGCGCGTTGGGATTACGGAATTTGCCCAGCACGAACTAGGTGATATTGTTTTCGTTGAGCTTCCTGAAGTTGGTACAGAGGTAGCTGCCGATGAGCCGTTTGGCAGTGTTGAGTCAGTTAAAACTGTCTCTGAGCTATATGCACCTGTCAGTGGTAAGGTTGTGGAAGTGAACGAAGACTTAAATGATAGTCCTGAGTTTGTAAACGAATCACCATATGAAAAAGCATGGATGATTGTGATCGAAGTGTCTGACAGCAGTGAACTAGATCAGCTTTTATCTGCTGAAAAATACGAAGAAATGACCAAAGAAGATTAATCTAAAACAGGAGAACACCCTTTTAAAAGTGTTCTCTTTTTTTCTCCTTTAAATGGGGGGAAAGAGAGCTTCTTTATGCCCATTTAAAAAGCAAAATCCTATTTTTAACATGGAAATCATGATATAGTTAACATAATTAGGAGAGAGGGCACACACTTATTGAAGGCTCTCGAATATGTTAATAGAAAACACAACTTCTTTTTATAGGTGATCAATTATGAATGATTCGTATCCAAACAAGGTCCTCATTGTCGAAGGAAAATCGGATAAACAAAAGGTAGGGAGTATTGTTAAGGAACCTATCGAAATCATTTGTACGAATGGAACCATCAGCGTGACAAAAATGGATGAATTGATTGATTTTCTTGAAGATAAAGATGTTTATATTCTCGTCGATGCTGACGAAGCAGGTGAAAAGCTGCGAAAACAGTTTAAAAGGGAGCTTCCTCAAGCGGAGCACTTATATATTGACCGAATGTATCGGGAGGTTGCGACGTCACCGGTAAAGCACCTTGCCACCGTTCTGTTAGGGGCAAACATCGATGTGCATACGGAAGTGTTAGAAATGGGTAAACAAATAAATGGATGAATGGACGGATAAGGAATTAGCTTCCTTTTTAAAAAATAAAACTTCAGGTCTTGTCTACTTCTATACGCCTCTGTGCGGGACCTGCCAAGTAGCTTCGAAAATGCTTTTGATAATAAAAGAAATGGTCAAGATCGAAATTGGAAAGATGAATTTGAATTTTTATCCCGATGTTGCTAGGGATATTGAAATTGAAAGTGTTCCATGTCTTAAACTGGTTCGGGAAGGGCATGTAGTCGAAACCATTTACGCCTTTCATTCCATCCCGTACTTGCTGGAAAAAATACATGAACATATAATGTAAACAGATGTTGCGGCATCTGTTTTTTTTTGGAAAAAATTCAACACAATTTGACTTATTTCTCCGGAATGGGCGCCCTTTTTGCTGGTAATTGTCGAGGGAAATGAAAAGGTATTCTATTAATTATACAGAATATAAAGGTATACGCATGCAGACCGGAGTGGTGAAAATGGATGAAGCTGTTCAAACCTTTATAAATGAACTTAAAGGGCGTGAGGATCTCCTACAATTAGTCACTAACACGGAATTCCAGCTTAGTTTTTTTTGCGGTAACCAGATTTTCAGGATGGCGTTTCAAAATGGGGATGTATTTTTGCTTTATGAAGAAGATGAACTGCTTATGAACAATAAAATAAGCGGCAAGCAAAAGGAACTTGAAGAACTACTTGAGGGCAAGGAAACACTAAGATCTTTGATGCGAAAAAAACAGCTGATGGTTTCAGCACCATTTCGAACGATTTTATTACTAGAATCGATTTTTTACTTAACAAAAGCAAGTGGGAGTTTGCGAGAAATAATTTAATAAAACCTATTGACGACTTTTCCTGCTTTCCTGTATTATTTATTTTAAATATTCTATTAATACTAACAATTCCATAAACATTCTTATCAAGAGTGGCGGAGGGACTGGCCCTAAGATGCCCGGCAACCGGTTTGAAACACGGTGCTAAATCCAGCAGAGCATGAAGCTCTGAAAGATAAGAAGAGCGGGCCCCCTCTTCTTATGAAGTGGGGTTTTGTTTGTGGGTTTGTTTGAAAAGTGGAAGCGCCTTGGTCAGCCCCGACAAGCATAAGTCGCTCCCAAAAAGAAGGCGTTTTTTGCCTTCGTTTTGGGAGTGGCTTATGACTCTCGAGGGGCTAGGCGCTGGAGCTAGACAATTCTCGAAGTCTAATTTTGTATGCTTATCTCATAAAAAGGAGTGAATGAAATGGCGGAAAAGCAAAAAAAGTATCGATTTGAAACGTTAAGTGTTCATGGAGGTTTGTCACCAGATCCTGTAACAGGTGCTCGTGCTGTACCGATTTATCAAAACAATGCCTACCAGTTTAAGAGTACGGAACATGCGGCAAACTTGTTTTCCCTAGCGGAGCCTGGATACATCTATACCCGAATTCATAATCCAACCACCACTGTTTTTGAAGAAAGGGTTGCCCTTTTGGAAGGCGGGGTCGGTGCACTAGCAGTTGCTAGCGGAATGGCAGCGATTACGCTAGCCGTTTTAAATCTTGCTCAAGCTGGAGATGAAATTGTCTCTGCGACTACTCTTTATGGAGGAACCTATAATTTATTTGCCGTCACGCTTCCTAAATACGGAATTAACGTAAAATTTGTTGATCCGGAAAATCCGGATAATTTCCGTGCTGCGATCACAGAAAAAACAAAAGCTGTTTTTGCTGAGACGATTGGAAATCCAAGTTTACAAGTATTAGATATTGAAAAAGTGGCTGAAATCGCTCATGAAGCGGGTGTCCCCTTGATTGTTGATAATACGTTTGCAACACCTTACCTTTGCCGCCCCATTGAACATGGTGCCGATATCGTCGTTCACTCTGCAACAAAATGGTTGTTAGGAAATGGAACGACAACGGGAGGCGTCATAGTTGATGGCGGCAAGTTTGATTGGAATTCACCGAAATTCCCTGGGTTCACGACTCCAGATGCTAGCTATCATGATCTTGTTTATGCTGAAGCTTTAGGTGCGATCGCCTATATTATTAAGGCGCGGGTGCAGCTGTTAAGGGATCTTGGACCATCTTTAAGTCCGCAAAATGCGTTTCAGTTTGTACTTGGTCTTGAAACCCTTCATGTTCGTATGAAAGAGCATGTGGCTAATACGAAACAAGTAGTGAAATATTTGAAAAATCATCCTGCAGTTGAGTGGGTATCCTATCCGGGGGATCAGTCTCATCCTGATTATGATTTGGCTCAGAAGTATTTACCAAAGGGTGCCGGATCGATGGTCGTATTCGGGATTAAAGGCGGGAAAGAGGCCGGAGCGAAATTAATCAATGCGATTACACTCTGGGCCCATGTTGCCAATGTCGGTGATGCCAAAAGTTTAATTATTCACCCTGCGAGCACTACCCATCAACAGCTTGATGCGGAAGGACTAAAGGCATCAGGCGTCACAGAGGATCTCATTCGTCTTTCGATTGGAATTGAAAATGTAGAGGATTTAATCGAGGATTTGGAATATGCGATCGAAGTAGCAACAGGACTATCTTCATTAAAAACAAATGCATAAATTTCCACCTGTATTTTTTGATTATATAGATTATTTTCATTGACACCCCTTTTTATCCGTGATACCATAGCTTTTGTAATTAAATTTTAGCTTACAATAATTTTTCAATTGAATATAGGATGCGATAGCTCTTATCAAGAGAGGTGGAGGGATGTGCCCGATGAAGCCCGGCAACCGTCAATGTAAATTGAAATGGTGCCAATTCACACAAAGCTTAGGCTTTGAGAGATGGGAGAAAGGTCTTGATTTATTATGCCTTTCTGCCTGTGCAGAAAGGTTTTTTGTTTTTCCAAAATAGAATTCTTAAAACCATCAAACCCTATATTCAATGATTGGATAAAAAGGAAGGCGATTCAATGATTACCATCAAAAATGTCAAAAAGATCTTTCCTTCGAAACAAGGCCAACTGAAAGCGGTTGATGATGTAAATGTAGTCATCAATGAAGGAGAAATCTTCGGTATCATCGGCTACAGCGGTGCTGGGAAAAGCACGTTAATCCGAATGCTAAATGGTCTGGAAATTCCTACAGAGGGATCTATCACGGTAGGAAAAAGAGAAATCTCTAAAATAAAAGGCAGTGAGCTGAGAAAAGCTCGACAAGAGATCAGCATGATTTTTCAGCATTTCAACTTACTGTGGTCAAGGACGGTAAGTGAAAATATTGCCTTTCCATTAGAGATTGCCGGAGTAAAGGGTGCTGAGCGGCAAAAACGTGTAGGTGAACTGATTAAGCTTGTGGGCTTAGAGGGAAGGGAGAATGCCTATCCTTCGCAGCTAAGCGGCGGCCAAAAGCAAAGGGTCGGGATAGCAAGGGCACTGGCCAATAATCCTAAGGTATTGCTTTGCGATGAGGCAACATCAGCACTTGATCCACAGACAACTGATTCGATTTTGGATTTGTTAGTTGATATTAATAAAAGACTTGGACTTACGATTGTGTTAATCACTCATGAGATGCATGTGATCCGTAAAATCTGCCATAGGGTAGCGGTTATGGAAGGCGGCCGAATGGTCGAGCTTGGCGCTGTCTTGGATGTATTTAAAAACCCGCAGCAGCCAATTACGAAAAGATTCGTGCAGCAGGTTACCGAGCCTGAGGAAACGAAAGAAACAGCAGAGCATTTACTTGAACGTTATCATTCCGGGCAGGTAGTCCAGTTAACTTTTATCGGGGATTCGGCTGAACAGCCGGTCATTACGAATTTAATTCGTCAATATCCTGTCACGGTTAATATCTTACAGGGGAAAATTTCACAAACCCAAAGCGGTTCCTATGGTACCCTCTTCATTCATCTCGATGGTGAAAATGATGAAGTGAACAAAGCGGTGGACTTCATTCGTTCGCAGCAGGTTGGTGTGGAGGTGGTAACAAATGGATAATTATCATGCTTTCAAAGATATTGATTGGCAGGCAATGTGGGAGGCTACACTTCAAACCCTTTATATGTCAGGAATTTCTGTGGTAGCTACCTTTGTTCTTGGAATTTTCCTTGGATTAATTCTATTCTTAACATCGCCGGGGAATATGTGGCAGAATAAGCCGGTGAACATAGTAATAAGTGCAATTGTGAATATCTTTCGTTCTGTTCCTTTCATTATCTTAATTGTCTTATTAATCCCATTTACGAACATTTTGTTTAAGACGATGATTGGAGAAAACGCTGCTCTGCCTGCATTGATTATTGGGGCCGCCCCGTTCTATGCCAGAATGGTGGAAATCGGGCTTAGAGAAATTGATAAAGGTGTAATCGAGGCAGCTAAGTCGATGGGGGCGACGACAGGTACCATTATCTTTAAGGTCTTGCTTCCGGAATCGATGCCGGCACTTGTTTCAGGAATTACGGTTACGGCAATTGCACTTATCAGTTACACGGCAATGGCGGGTGTAATTGGAGCTGGGGGCTTAGGAAACCTTGCTTATCTGCAAGGCTTCGAACAAAACCGAAATGATGTCACTTTTGTCGCTACGATTATCATTTTGGTCATTGTGTTTGTGATTCAGTTTATTGGGGATGCTATTACCAAAAAATTAGATAAACGGTAAAAGGAGAGGTCAACATGAAAAAATGGATTAGTTTATGTTTAGCATTATCGCTTGCCCTTGTTTTAGGTGCTTGCGGAACGTCAACAAATACAGCAAAAGGAACCAGTGACAAAGGAGTAACAAAACTAGTGGTAGGGGCATCGAATATTCCTCACGCACAAATTTTGGAGCAGGCCAAACCAATTTTAAAGAAAAAAGGTATTGATCTCGAGATTAAAACATTCCAAGATTATGTGTTACCAAACAAAACCTTGGCATCGAAACAACTGGATGCTAACTACTTTCAAACTATCCCTTACTTAGATTTACAAAATAAACAGTTTGGTTATAATTTTGTTAATGCTGGCGGTATTCATATCGAGCCAATCGGAATTTATTCCAAGAAATACAAAAAGTTAAGTGACCTTCCAGACGGCGCCCATATCATCATGAGCAACTCTGTATCTGACCATGGCCGTTTGCTAACATTACTTGAAAATTCAGGTCTAATCAAATTAAAACCAGGAATTGAAAAATCAAAAGCAACTATTCAGGATGTTGTTGACAATCCAAAGCATCTTAAATTTGATGCCAACTATGATGCAGCATTATTGCCAAAAATTTATCAAAACGGCGAAGGCGATGCTGTGTTAATCAACTCTAACTTTGCACTTCAAGCTGGATTAAATCCAATGAAGGATGCGATTTCACTCGAAGATAAGAATTCACCATATGTAAACGTCGTTGCTGTTCGCAAAGGTGATGAAAACAAACCAGCCATCAAAACTCTTGTTGAAGTACTTCAGTCTAAAGAAATCCAAGATTGGATTATTCAACAATACAAAGGTGCAGTCGTACCAGTTTCTAAGTAGTCTATATATATAGGTAGAAAAAGGGCAGTCAGCGGAACATTCGCTGGCTTTTCTTGTTTGATAAGAAAGCATAAATTTGACTTCGAGAATTGTCCAGCTTCAGGCGCCCAACGACTAGTGGACTTCGCTCTTCTCCCTACGATAAGTCAACATCGGATCGCTACGCTCTCCGTGTTTCCTTTATCTCAGTCGAAAAGCTCCAGTCCATACGTCGCTGAACGGGCGCCTTGCGCTTTTCTTTATTTTTAATGTGATTAAATATAAATTTGCTAGCATACTAAAAATAGCCTTCGGATAAGAGCGAATAAACTTGGCAAATGATAAAAAAAAGCGGTATTATTTTAATTGGGTGTGACAAAAATCACATGGTTCTATTTTAAAATTTTCAAGAACGTTTATTTAAATGCTATATATATCTTTTCTTATTCTCAATTGGCCAATAATTAGTGAAAATCATTTCCTTGTTATGACTGTTTAGGAGTTGATAATACATTTCATTTGTTATAAGATTGTAATGAGAATAGATTGAGAATTGCATTTTAGGCCAACCTTGGTCTATAGGATACAATAATGATTTACGGAGGTATAAATATGTCTGGATCAACTTTAACGGTCAAAGATTTACATGTAGAAATTGATGGGAAAGAAATTTTAAAGGGTGTTAATCTGGAAGTAAAGGGCGGCGAAATCCATGCCATCATGGGTCCAAACGGTACTGGTAAGTCAACGCTTTCTTCTGCTATCATGGGACATCCAAAATATGAGGTAACAAGTGGCAGCATTATGTTAGATGGACAAAACGTTCTTGAAATGGAAGTGGATGAGCGTGCACGTGCCGGTCTGTTCCTTGCTATGCAATACCCTAGTGAAATTAACGGTGTAACAAATGCCGATTTCCTACGTTCTGCTATCAATAGCCGTCGCGGTGAGGGTAATGAAATTTCCTTGATGAAATTTATCCGTAAAATGGATGAGAAAATGGAATTCCTGGAAATGGATCTTGATATGGCACAACGTTACTTAAATGAAGGTTTCTCAGGCGGGGAGAAAAAACGTAACGAAATTCTGCAATTAATGATGATAGAACCGAAAATTGCTATCCTCGATGAAATCGACTCAGGCCTTGATATTGACGCCTTAAAAGTGGTTTCAAAGGGAATCAATGAAATGCGCGGCGAAGATTTCGGCTGTTTAATGATTACACACTATCAACGCCTTTTAAATTATATCACTCCTGACCATGTGCATGTTATGATGCAAGGCCGTATTGTGAAGTCTGGCGGACCTGAGCTTGCACAACGCTTAGAAGCAGAAGGATATGACTGGATCAAGAAAGAACTTGGAATTGAAGATGAAACAGTTGAGCAAGAAGCGTAAGCAGTTAGGAGGATTACAATGACAACAGAAACAAAATTACCTTTTGACAAAGAGTCTGTTCGTTCCTTCTCCAAAGAAATGGGCGAACCTGCATGGTTTGAAGAGTTTCGACTTCAAGCATTAAGCCAGTTCGAAACACTACCAATGCCTAGACCGGATAAAACAAAAATCGACAAATGGAATTTTACCCATTTTAAACATTTGAATGTAAAAAGCAATCCTTTCACTTCTCTATCTGAATTACCAGAAGAAGTGAAATCATTAATTGATCTTGATGCTGAGAATAAAAATCTATATATTCAACGTAATCAAACACCTGCTTTTCTTTCTTTGTCAGAGGATCTGAAGAACAAGGGTGTCATTTTTACTGATATTTTGACAGCCGTTCGTGAACATGCTGCCCTCGTGCAGAAATATTTTATGACACAAGCCATCAAGGTTGACGAACATCGTTTAACTGCACTAAACGCAGCACTTGTTAACGGCGGAGCTTTTCTTTACATTCCGAAAAATGTAGAGATTAAAGAGCCGATTCAAGTAGTTTATGTGCATGATGACGCAGAAGCAAGCCTTCTGAACCATGTAATTGTGGTTGCAGATGATAATAGTTCTGTCACATATGTAGAAAACTATATTTCAACAGTGGATACAACAAGCAGTGTATTCAATATTGCAACTGAAGTAATTGCGGGCACAAATGCCAAAATTCAATATGGTGCGGTTGATCATCTTGCCAAAGGGGTTACCACCTATGTAAACCGCCGCGGAATTGCTGGAAGAGACGCCAGAATTGAATGGGCGCTGGGCTTAATGAATGAAGGAAATACGATTTCCGAAAATACAACAACCCTAATCGGCGATGGTTCAGTTGGCGATACAAAAACTGTTGTCGTTGGACGCGGCGAGCAAACGCAAAACTTCACGACAAAGGTTGTTCATTTTGGTAAACATACACAAGGAAACATCTTAAACCATGGAGTTGTAAAGGACAGTGCGACTACCGTCTTTAACGGAATTGGTAAAATTGAACATGGTGCATCTAAATCTGATGCTGAACAAACATCACGCGTATTAATGCTTAGTGAAAAAGCACGCGGTGATGCCAATCCTATTTTGTTAATTGATGAAGATGATGTAATGGCAGGTCACGCTGCTTCCGTTGGTCGTGTCGACCCGGTTCAGTTGTATTATCTAATGAGCCGTGGAATTCCGAAAAAGGAAGCAGAGCGCTTAGTCATTCATGGCTTCCTTGCGCCAGTTGTCGATCAACTGCCAATTGAAGGAGTTAAAAAGCAATTAACAGAAGTGATTGAAAGGAAAGTACGATAATGGATATCAAAGATATTCGTCGTCAGTTTCCAATCTTAAATCAAGAGGTAAACGGTAACCCGCTTGTTTATTTGGACAGCTCTGCCACCTCGCAAAAGCCGGTTCAAGTCATTGAGGCAATTGAAAAATATTATCGCGAAATCAATTCCAATGTCCACCGCGGTGTGCATACCCTTGGTACAAAGGCAACCGATGCCTATGAGGGAGCAAGGGAAAAGGTTCGCAAATTTATTAATGCAAAATCAATCCAAGAAGTTATTTTTACAAGAGGAACAACGACCTCAATCAATACAGTGGCGTCAAGCTACGGGGCGGCTAATTTAAACCCCGGTGATGAAATCGCCATTACTCACATGGAGCATCATAGTAATATTATTCCGTGGCAGCAGGTTGCCAAAAAAACCGGCGCGGTATTGAAATATATCCCGCTTCAAGAAGATGGAACAATTTCGCTTGATGACGTCCGTGCTACTGTGACACCTAACACTAAAATTGTTTCTGTCATGCAGGTCTCAAACGTACTTGGCAGCATCAATCCTGTGAAAGAAATTGCTAAAATTGCTCATGAAAATGGCGCTATCATGGTCGTCGATGGCGCTCAAAGTGCTCCACATATGAGAATAGATGTTCAAGATTTGGATTGTGATTTCCTAGCTTTTTCTGGCCACAAGATGTGTGGTCCAACCGGAATCGGTGTTCTTTATGGAAAAAAACATCTGCTTGAAAAAATGGAGCCAATTGAGTTTGGCGGTGAAATGATTGATTTTGTTCAACTGTATGAGTCGACATGGAAGGAGCTTCCTTGGAAATTCGAAGGCGGAACGCCAATCATTGCCGGTGCTATTGGACTTGGTGCTGCCATTGACTTTTTAAGTGAAATAGGTTTGGAAAATATTGCAGAGTACGAGCATAAGCTTACTGGCTATGCCTTGGATAAGCTTTCTTCGGTAGAAGGGCTAGCCATTTATGGCCCGCTTGTTCCGGAAAAACGTGCCGGTCTCGTTACCTTTAATATAAATGATGTTCACCCACACGACGTTGCCACTGTCTTGGATGCAGAGGGGATAGCTGTCCGTGCCGGTCATCATTGCGCTCAGCCGCTAATGAGATGGCTGAATGTGTCGGCTACAGCAAGAGCAAGTTTTTACCTCTATAATACCGAAGAGGATATTGATAAATTAGTTGAAGGGCTTGTTAAAACAAAGGAGTATTTCAGCGATGTCTTCTAATAATTTAGACGCACTTTATCGCCAAGTCATTATGGATCACTATAAAAGGCCGCGGAATCGCGGAATTTTGGAAGATGGCAGTCATACAATTAATATGAATAACCCTACATGCGGTGACCGAATTCAATTATCCTTGAAAGTCGAGGATGGAGTAGTCACAAACGCAAAATATGAGGGGGAAGGCTGCTCCATTTCGATGTCGTCAGCCTCGATGATGACCCAGGCGATTAAAGGAAAAAAAGTAGATGAAGCACTAAAACTAGCCAAAATCTTTTCTGAAATGATACAAGGAAAAGACTATGATGATGATATCGATTTAGGAGATATTGAAGCACTCCAAGGTGTTTCCAAATTTCCGGCAAGAATTAAATGCGCCACTTTAGCGTGGAAAGCAATGGAAAAAGGGTTAACAGAAGAGGAATAACGATAAAATACTGAAAACGTGATGTGAAGGCTATTGTCTAGCTCTAGCGCCTTGTAGTCATTAGCCGCATCTACCTTGAGGGCAGGCGACGTTTTATGGATGTCGCCCTAACCAAGGTGCTCTAGTTTTCTAAAAAGGAGGAACACGACGATGGCGAAAAAAATGCCGGAAATCGGTGATTATAAATATGGTTTTGCCGATAAAGACGTTTCCATATTCCGTTCAAAGCGTGGATTGACACGTGAAATTGTTGAAGAGATTTCAAAAATGAAGAGTGAACCTCAGTGGATGCTTGATTTCCGCTTGAAATCACTTGAGCATTTCTATAATATGCCAATGCCACAATGGGGTGGAGACTTAAGTTCATTAAACTTTGATGAAATTACTTATTATGTAAAACCATCTGAGAAATCTGAGAAATCATGGGATGAAGTTCCAGAGGAAATTAAAGCGACCTTTGATAAGCTTGGAATTCCAGAGGCCGAGCAAAAATATCTTGCCGGGGTTTCTGCTCAATATGAGTCAGAGGTTGTTTACCACAACATGAAGGAAGACCTTGAAGAATTAGGAATCGTCTTTAAAGATACCGACTCTGCTCTTAGAGAAAATGAAGACATTTTCCGTGAGCATTGGGCAAAAGTAATTCCACCAACCGATAATAAATTTGCAGCGTTAAACTCTGCAGTTTGGTCAGGCGGCTCTTTCATTTATGTACCACCTGGAATTAAAGTGGATACACCATTACAGGCGTATTTCCGCATTAACTCAGAAAACATGGGACAATTTGAAAGAACGTTGATCATCGTGGATGAAGGTGCCCATGTACACTACGTAGAAGGTTGTACAGCACCTGTTTATACAACCAACTCCCTACACAGTGCGGTTGTAGAAATTATTATTAAGAAAAATGCTTATTGCCGTTACACAACGATTCAAAACTGGGCAAACAACGTTTTTAACCTTGTAACAAAACGTGCTGTTTGTGAAGAAAATGCTACGATGGAATGGATTGACGGTAACATTGGTTCTAAGCTTACCATGAAATATCCTGCTGTTATTTTAAAAGGAGAAGGTGCCCGTGGTTTGACATTATCGATTGCCATTGCCGGTAAAGGTCAGCACCAGGATGCTGGAGCAAAAATGATTCATTTAGCTCCAAACACCTCTTCTACAATCGTTTCAAAATCGATTTCTAAACACGGCGGTAAAGTTACCTATCGCGGTATCGTCAAATTTGGACGCAATGCCGAAGGCGCTCGTGCCAATATCGAATGTGATACGTTAATTATGGATAATCAATCAACATCTGATACGATTCCATACAACGAAATCTTAAATGACAATATTTCGCTTGAACACGAAGCGAAGGTTTCCAAAGTTTCTGAAGAGCAGCTTTTCTACTTGATGAGCCGCGGTATTTCCGAGCAAGAAGCAACGGAAATGATCGTCATGGGCTTCATCGAGCCATTTACAAAAGAATTGCCAATGGAATATGCCGTTGAAATGAATCGTCTCATAAAGTTTGAGATGGAAGGTTCTATCGGTTAATAAAAAATCCGCTTTGCCAGAACTGGCAAGCGGTTTTTTATTAGCCATACTTGATGTGTTATGATGAAAAGGAGGTGAGTTCTAATGATTTATGTTGGTGTTACCGGTTGGGGTGATCACGACAGTCTTTATTCCGGCCAAATAGCCCCACGGAATAAGCTAAAGGAATATGCAGGCCATTTTCCAGTCGTGGAAGTGGATTCGGCATTCTATGCCATCCAGCCAAAACGGAATGCTGAAAAGTGGGTCAATGAAACACCTGATTCTTTTCAATTTGTCGTTAAAGCCTATCAAGGCATGACAGGACATTTACGAGGCGAAATACCTTTTGAAAATAAACAAGACATGTTCACAGCATTTAAAGACTCGCTTGAACCGTACATAAACGGCAATAAACTTGCCATGATTCTTTTTCAATTCCCGCCATGGTTCGCTTGTACCCGTGAAAATGTTGAGTATTTAAGATGGTGCAAAAGGAAAATGGACGATCTTCCCTGTGCCCTCGAATTTAGACATCAATCCTGGTTCTCGCCCAAGTATCATCAAGGAACACTTGACTTTATGAAAGCTGAAAAATGGATTCACAGCATTTGTGATGAGCCGCAATCAGGCGAAGGCTCGATTCCGACTGTACTAGAAGCAGTCAATCCTGATCGCGTTCTTGTAAGGTTTCATGGTCGTAATGTTCACGGCTGGCAGAAGAAAAATGCTGAAAATTGGCGTGATGTTCGTTACTTATATAGATATAATAATACAGAGCTTCAAAAATGGGCATCATCTATTCGAAAATTAACTGAGGATTGTTCTAATGTATACCTGCTTTTTAACAATAATTCCGGCGGAGATGCAGCTGACAATGCAAAAGAGATGATGACCATTTTGGGGTTAGAATATGAAGGACTTGCCCCCCGACAGCTGGATTTATTTTAAAAGACCGTAAACAGGGCGGAGTTGTGGATAGAAGTCTCCTAATGAAAAATGTATCTTTTTTTTAAATAGTTACCATTTTAGAAGGTGAAAACATGGAATGGATAGTTTTGGTGTTAGTAGGGCTCTTTGCTAGTTCTCTAGGATCGTTGATTGGTTTAGGTGGTGGGATTATTGTAGTTCCTACTTTGCTCTATCTTGGTTCATTATCCTTGTTTGGCGGTCATATCTCGCCACAGGTAGCGGCAGGAACATCGTTATTTACGATGATTTTTACAGGATTATCATCAACGATAGCCTATATGAAAAGAAAAACCATTGATTATAAAAGCGGGCTCATCTTTCTGATAGGGAGTGGACCAGGAGGAATTCTTGGGGCGTGGGTGACAGAAAAATTAAATTTTCACGCCTTTAATCTTTTTTTTGGCATATTCATTATCTTGGTTTCCTTAGTATTATTGTTAAAAGATAAACTAAAACCAATTCCTTTTCGCAAAGAAAAAGGAATTGTCCGCTCCTTTACGGATAACGAAGGGAAAACCTTTGAATACGGCTTTAATCCTTATTTGGCTGTACTTATTTCTTTTATAGTTGGGTTTTTGTCTGGTATTTTTGGTGTTGGTGGCGGTTCGTTAATGGTACCGACGATGATCCTCTTATTTTTCTTTCCACCACATGTTGCCGTAGCGACATCGATGTTTATGATTTTACCAACCTCCATTTTAGGCTCGATTACGCATTTGGCGTTGGGAAATGTTAACTGGATGTATGCTATTGCCTTAATTCCGGGGGCCTGGATTGGGGCAAACATTGGTGTATATTTAAATTCAAAATTAAAAAGTAGAACGATTGTCATCATTTTAAGAACGATTCTAGTTATTATCGGAGTTCAGTTAATTTACGAAGGATTCAAGGGATAAGAATACACGCTTTTTCTTCCTTTTTCATAATGTGTTAAGGAGGAAAGGAGTGTATGCACTTGATTGAACTATCGCCAATTGAAATCGACGGCCACATGTTTAAGGCTGTCACCGTATTACTCCCTAAAACAACACTGCTTGTTGTGACAAGTAATAAAGGATATATTATGTGCGGTGCCCTAGATATCGGCTTATTGAATGAGAAATTAAAGGACCGTAATGTGATTGCCGGAAGAGCCGTTGGGGTAAAAACGATTGAACAGCTCCTAAATGCCCCTTTGGAGTCCGTAACATTTGAGGCAGAAAAACAAGGCATCTATCCCGGAATGATAGGAAAAGAGGCCATGCTGAAAATGATCTAAAAGCTTGCTTAAGTGGCAAGCTTTTTTTATTTTATTAGGCTAGTTCCCTTTTTCTCAGCATACATTTAGCATGAAGGGGGGATTGCCTTGGCAAAGTTTCGCGCACGGCTTCCAAAGAAAGGACCATTGCCGCTAAGGTATGTGCTGTTGCTAACGTTTGTCTTTTTCCTTTTTTCAACTGCAGCAGGATTGTGGATTGTCAATAAAGGCATTGAGCCAACCTTAATGAAATATGCAGAATTAGAAACTAGAAATGTTGCTACGCTTGTCATTAACAAGGCGATTACGAAGCGTACGACAGAAATTAGTGGAAATACCGATGCCATCATCATAGTTCCAAATGAAAATGGTGGGAAACCGATTGCGAAGCTAAATACGCCGTATATCAACCAGGTATTAGCGGAAACCACCGCCCAAATTCAAAAAAATTTAAAGGTAGCAAGAGCAGGAGATCTTGCTTCTTTAGAACAATTGACGGACGTTAAAATTGAAACGAACAATACAAATAATGAAGATGGAATTGTCTGGTATGTTCCGTTAGGTCAAGCCACACGCATTGCCTTATTCGGAAACCTAGGGCCAAGAATCCCAGTCAGATTTCATGCGATTGGGGATGTTCAACCCGATGTAAAAATAAAAACAGAGCAAGTCGGAATCAATAATTCGTATCTGGGTGTTTCCATCGATATCTTAGTATCTATACAAATCATCACGCCATTTGCGACAAAAATTACAAATCTTAAACAAACCATTCCAGTTGGAGGGACGTATTTTCAAGGAGATGTTCCGCAGTTTTATAATACCGGCGGGGGAACATCCCCCTCGATTCAACTACCTAAAACCGGAGATTCTACTGATACTTCCAAAAAATCTGGGCATTGAATAGGACTGTTGGTGGGAATAGGGAGCGATAACTTCTACTCCTTACCTAATTATATTAAGAAGGAATTTCAATGGAAGCCGAAGAAAAGATATATATTGTTAATTTTCATGACAGAGTGAGGGGGTAACATAGTGAAGGTACAATTAAAACGAGTTACAAGAGAAAATTGGGAGGAAGCTCTAAAACTGAAAGTTAAGAATGAGCAAAGTAAATTTGCTCCGCCAGTAGCCGTGTCCCTTGCTAAAGTTTATATTAAACCAGATGGTGATAATGTTGAATATATCCCTTTTGCCATCTATGACAATGAAACAATGGTTGGATTTATCATGCATGCTTACGATACAACCAATATGTATTGGATAAATGGATTTATCATTGATGAAAGGTATCAGGGAAGAGGATACGGTAGGGCTGCATTATCTGAGGCCGTTCAATGGATAGTGAATAGATTTACACAGTGTAAAGAAATTCGTTTAGCTGTTAATAAAGATAACCCTGTAGCGCGTAAACTTTATACGAGTTTTGGCTTTCTTTTTTCAGGTGAAGTATGGGGAGAAGAAGAAGTATTTTTTCTTCCTGTCGATTATTTGTGATTTTTATTAAGCAGATAGGTTGGCTTTTTCTTATTGCTAAAGTAAGTAGGATAGCCCTTGTAGCCTGTCGAAAGTATTGAATGTACTGATTGAAGAAAGGAACGGAGATATGGAGATTATATATGAATTTGTTGAAAAGCTTAGTGCTTCAGAAGTTGCGGATGTCTTTAAAAAGTCAGGGATTACACGACCAGTAGATGATTTAGAACGGATACAACGGATGATCGATCATGCCGACATTATTGTAACGGCGAGAAAAAATGGTCAACTTGTTGGCATAGCAAGGGCCATAACAGATTACTCATATTGCTGTTATTTATCAGACCTTGCTGTGGATGCTGAATATCAACGTTTGGGAATTGGAAAAGAGCTCATTCGCATTATTCAAGAAAAAATTGGTGAAGAGGTTTCATTGGTATTGGTTGCAGCCCAAAATGCCATTGAGTATTATCCTCGAGTTGGATTTGATAAGCTGGATAATGCATTTTCAATTAGGCGTAAATGCTAAAAAGGTTCTTGCATCGGGATGCAGGTTGATTGAATAAGACGAAAAAAACGCTTGGTACTTCCTAACGGGTTTACTTTAGAGGTGCAAACAAGTAAAACACAAGCGAAAACGCTTTGGAATTCACAGTTGAATTCTAATTCGTTTTTTGCTTTTTTTTAATTTCGCACCCTAATTCACACACGAAATCACACGTATGGAAATAATTATTGTACGGTATTTGAATTGTGTGTGATTTACTGTGTGAATTGATATGTGAATGATATATTGTATTTAAAGTAAAATCGCTCCTTAAACAACAGGGGTGATTTTTTATAGGGAAAAAAGATTATTATGTTCAACACATTTAAAAAGATTAGGCTGTGTTAAAGGTCATTGTTGATTCTTGAAACAATGTTGATTGGAGCGGAAGGCGCGAGACTCCTGCGGGAGTACGGGGCAGGGGAGACCCCACAGGCGCTTAAGCGCCGAGGAGGCTCCCCGGAACGCCCGCGGAAAGCGAAGCGCCTGGAGCGTAAATCAACAGGCAAGTTTAACACAGCCAAAGATTAAAATAAAAATTTTGAATATTTTGTAAAGTGAATAGAAAGCTTGTGGTAATATTTAAATATATAGAAAAATTTAAAGGGGGTAACTCGAAATGGGGAAAAAAGCACTAAGCATCATAATTACTTTAGCCATATCAATAGGTTTGAGTTTTGGGCTATCTTATTATATGAAAACAAATTTCATTGATTTTTCATTTTTTGTTGGATTAGTTGTTACTGTTATTATTTGGTTCTTTACTTCTAAGGGTGGATTTACATCACGATTCGCGGATTCAATGATTCAATCACAGACGACCAATTTCAAAATGAAAAGTCAAAGTTTTCAATTTAATCCTAATATCGCTTTTCTTACCTCCCTGACATATACCATCATTTCATTTATTACAATGTTAATTCATTATAGAAGTTATTTTTAATAGTTCATTTGTGAAATTAGGTAAATTTAAAAGAGCTTGGTATCCAAGCTCTTTTCTTGTGAATTGATATGTGATTTATACTGTGAAAAATTCGCGATATGCCCTGTTTTTTACACTGTGTTTTTGTATTTTTCACCCCAAAAGTAAACCCGTTAGGTACTTCTAAGCGTTTTTTTATTCTCAATATACTGTTATTATTTTTTCTTCCTGGCTTCGATTCGCTCTTGCCGTTCCCACAGTGCTAAATGTGGATAAGGGTCAAAGGACCATTCAGTGTAGCCATTATCCTTATACATCCCATAATGCAAATGAGGAGGAAATTTACCAGATGTACCTGGAGGACCATACCCGGAGCTACCGACACTTCCGATTACCATCCCAGGTTCCACAATCTGTCCAACATGCAAATCTTTAGCAAATCCGCTTAGATGGGCAAAATAATGGTACGTATTATTGATATCGCGGATTCCGACTCTCCAGCCGCCAAATTTGTTCCAACCTTTCATTTCAATGATTCCATAATTTGTCGCTCTAACCGGAACACCGTAATCGGCGAAAATATCTGTCCCTTCATGAATTCTTCGCCCACCCCAGCCGCGCGCATCACCCCAAGTACTGCGGTAGGTATGATTGGAACGGATTGGCATTGGAAAGACGCGATTATCTAAATCAAGACGTCCGAAATGGCGATATACTTTTGCCGTTCCTACAATAATTCCCACTGATTTATCACGATGATAATAATTCCATAATCCGATTTTTAAATTATCATTGTCAACTCCATAAGAAAGGAGATAATGAGCAATGGCATATAGAACATCTTCATCATTTTTTAAGCTCGCCTTCCTATCTCCATTCCCGTCAACGCCAATGCCATTGAAAAATTGAATGGTTAACGGATTTTTATCATTAGGATTTGGATTTGTTAGACCGGCCCATCGTTCAGGAGGAATGTAAATTCCAATCAGACGATCTGGTTTAGGTAAATCCTTACGAGAAAGGCGGATGCTTCTCTCATATTGATCGATGGCCGCAAGGTAATACCAAGGGATTTGCGTGACGGTTTCCACTTTTTTATATAGCCTCATTCTTTCGTGGTAAACATTAGTCTCTTTCGCATAAGCATCCCTAACAGCCACTGACGAAGAAAAAAATAAAAGGAAAGTTCCAAATATCAGAAATGCTCGCATAGGAATCCTCCTAGAAATTTGTACAGCAGTCTAGCTTCAGCGCTTAGCCGCTTTTGAGCATAAGTCGCTCCCGCTTTTCTTATAACAAAATTAATTTCATTGGACTTCGAGAATTGTCCAGCTCCATAAGAGTAAGCTCCGGAAGCGATACCTCGCACGCCTAAAAACGTGAGTTTTTCGGCGGAGGTGCCCAACGACTAGAGAACTTCGCTGAACAGACACCTTCCGCTTTTCTATCTTATTTTATGATTTCTTAGGTTTTTCATAATGGTTAATTTATGGCAATAAATTAGTTTACTTGTCCTTCATAATTCGGTATGGTAAAGTGACAACAGGAGAATTTCATCACAAAGGGTGGGGAATCATGAGTCAAAATGAACATATACGCAAACCTGATTGGTTAAAAATAAAGTTAAATACAAACGAAACCTATACCGGCCTTAAAAAAATGATGCGGGAACAAAATCTACATACTGTTTGTGAAGAAGCTCGCTGTCCTAATATTCATGAGTGCTGGGCAGTAAGACGGACTGCCACTTTTATGATTCTTGGTGATGTCTGTACACGTGCATGCCGCTTCTGCGCGGTAAAAACGGGGTTGCCGACCGAATTAGATTGGCAGGAGCCGGAAAGAGTCGCTGATTCTGTCCAGTTAATGAATCTAAAGCATGTAGTCGTAACAGCCGTTGCCAGAGATGATTTAAAAGACGGCGGTGCAGCCGTTTTTGCTGAAACCGTTAGGGCCATACGTAGAAAAAGCCCATTTACAAGCATTGAGGTTCTTCCATCTGATATGGGAGGAAAAGAAGAAAATTTACGTATCTTAATGGAAGCAAAACCTGATATTTTAAATCATAATATTGAAACTGTGAGAAGTCTCACTCCAAGAGTAAGAGCACGCGCTCAATATGACCGTTCCCTTGAATTTTTACGCCGTGCAAAAGAAATGAACCCAACTACACCAACAAAATCGAGCTTGATGGTAGGTCTTGGTGAAACAAAAGAAGAAATCCTTGAAGTAATGGATGATCTTCGAGCAAACCATGTAGATATCATGACCATCGGCCAGTATTTACAGCCGACTAAGAAGCATTTGAAGGTAGAAAAATATTATCATCCAGATGAATTTGAAGAATTACGCCAAATTGCCATGAGCAAAGGCTTTAGTCATTGCGAAGCAGGTCCACTTGTTCGTTCCTCTTATCATGCTGATGAGCAGGTAAATGCTTCAGCAAGAAATAAGCAATTACAAGGCGAAAAAGAAGCAAAAGAAGCATAAAATGGAGAGCTCAGTCATTTTGACTGGGCTTTTTTTGTAATTAAGCTTTGAAAATCGGAACTAAGCACATAAAACACACTTCTATCAGCAATTTTCGTACTTCTATCAGCGAATACGGGGGGCCAATCAGCGAATTTCATGCACCTATCCGCGAATCGACTTTTTATAGGCGGGATCAACATATTTCTAAAAAAACCCGGGCAAATATGCCCGGCCCTTTTTATTGGTTGGGACGATTCATACGGTCATCCGGCGTAACACCATTTTCATCCTCAATTGCATTCATTCGTGCACCTTGTGGTGATTTTTTCATTTGGGCAATTACACTGTTAACAGAACTTCGAGCATTTTTGTTAGTGGAAGCCATGTGTGACAAAGCTTCAACATCACGAATTGATTGGGGATTATCAGATACGTAAACATGGTAATATCTAGGGACTATTGACATAGCCGTTTTTTTAACTTGATCCGCAGTCAAATTACGGTCTTTGGTATCGGTTCGATACGCAATTAAAACCTCTTGGTCGGTGACAAGAGTGGCCACATCATGCACGTTTGGAATGCTTGTACTGTATCTACTAATAATACTGGCCAGTTGTTCACGATTAAGGGCCGTATATTGGTTATTAACATTTTGATCATTTAAAACGGGGCTTTTTTGGTGACGGACATATCCATAATCATTGCTAACATTTCGAACACTTCGACTTGCCCCTTCATTATAGAGCTCCGTTCTTTTATTATTGACGTTGACAGATTTTCCGCTTTCTTCATAAACATCGCGGTTGGCCATATCCTTTGAACAGGCGGAAAGAGCGGTAATAGCCGTTAATCCAATGATGAGGATTAATTTTTTCAAACTTTTCACCTCCTATTTTTAGGATTGCCTAGCTGAGTTATTTTTTTCTTAGTAATTGATGGTGAATCGGTTATAATGGATAATAGGATTTGTTGGTAAAAATTGAGGTGAAATCGCATGATTATAATCAACAATACAACGTACGAATTGGTGCAGGAGCACCGAAATGCTTTTAATGATGAAGCATTTAGAGCTAGATTCAGTGATATTTTAGCGCGCTATGATTACATTGTCGGCGATTGGGGTTATGGCCAGCTCCGATTAAAAGGCTTTTTTGACGATCAAAATCAAAAAGCGACCTTTGATACCAAAATCAGCACATTGAGTGAATATCTTTATGAATACTGCAATTTCGGGTGTGCTTATTTTGTTTTAAAAAAGGTGAAAAAATAATAAGAGGATGTCCCAAAAGGGTCCGATCTCTCGCTTAACACTTAATGTATAGCTGCTTATTATGTTAAAATTCAGCTATATATTGTAGCTTGAGGGATCTGACACTAAGTTTTGGGACATCCTCTTTTCATTCATATGGAGGCTGTTTATCACTATCCGGGTCATCGTGTGGGGGATGCGGTCCGCCCATTTGCCGTGGTATGTCTTGATGAAGTGTTTTAAACTCATAATTAAAGGCACTGTAATGGCGCTGTCCTTCCCGCCAGGGAGTACTTTTATTAAAAACCGGCACTTCTCTTCCAATTGGGGAACCAAAGGGACCTTCCGGAAGTTCTTCAGCCGTTAGAAAGTCCCTTTGTTTTTCGACATTTGCAAAGTCTGTATATTTTTTATCGTGATCATTCATTTGTTCCACCCCTTATACTTCTACTTGTCCAGCTCCAGCGCCTAGCCCCTCGAGGTCACAAGCCAATCCGTCAAGAAGGTTAAAAAGCAACCTTCCTGCCGGCTCGTCTTGTGCTTGTCTACAGAGGGCTAACGCCTTCTGTGCGCATTAAGGGAGACTAAGGCACTTATCAGTGCCAAGTCTCCCCTATATCGGGGCTGATCAAGGCGCTTCCGCTTTTCTATATAGTATGTATAAGGAGCGGCAAATTCATGAGCCAAAAGTTAAACTAATTCGGATAAGAAAGACCTTAGTTCCTCCGCATCATGTTCATTTAACTGAAACGCATGCTCTAAATATCCTTCTTCCTCAAGGTCATCATGTCCAATGATGGCAAAGCGGTTCCCTTGCATATCGAGGACAAGGTGTTTGCCATAGTGACGATTAGTTTGAACAATCGCAAAATCAAATCGATGATTTTCACCTAAAAAGCTGACAAATCTCGTTTTTGTATTTTCAGTATCATCGTATAAGAAATAACGTTCTGTCATAGATGGTCTCCTTTTAAAAAATTTTCAATATCCTCTCTATCGTATCAAATTTATGTACATAATGGGAGCAAGCGAGCTTAATAAAAGCTAATTCGCAAAAAAAATGATTCAATAGAAGAGAAAAAGAATTTCATTTATAATATAAAAGTACTGCGTTTTATTATTTTTAAATTGCTGGCGCTAATGTAGGTACAGTTTATTCAACTTCGGCGAAAATATGCTGAACATCCTCTCAATGGATTGTTAAATAATTACCCCGCACTAAAAAATGGTATGGCAACTAAGAGAATAAAAAACTAGGAAGTGGAATTCATGTATTTTGTTGATCGAGAAAAAATGGAAGCAACCTTAGTATATTTAGAAAACCAAATCAGTCTTTTTTCTACACAAAGTGAGTGGTCGTCACCGATTGAAAAAGCAGCACTAGAACGCTTAACACAGATGATGCTTGAGGCAGTGCTTGATGTTGGCAATGACATGATTGATGGATTTATTATGCGGGATCCGGGGAGTTATGAAGATATTATTGAAATCTTAACAGATGAAAAGGTTATTTCAATGGACACGAGCAAAAGTTTAAAGCATCTTATCCTCTTTCGTAAAGTGCTTGTCCATTCCTACACCGAAATCAACCATATGGAACTTTCTGAACAATTTGCAATGCATCTTGACGCATTAAGGATTTTTATCATAAACGTTCGCGATTACCTTACGAATGAATTAGGACCTGTTTCCGCCTTTAAAAATTAATTCTGGTCTTTTTCCATTAGTTAGGGATACTAATCTCGGAGGTTGATGATGATGAAAAAATATAGAGGTTATTTAATTGACTTAGATGGAACGATGTATAGGGGGACTGAGCGGATCGAGGCTGCATCTGCTTTTGTAAAAGGCTTAAAAGAAAAGGGAATCCCTTACTTATTCGTAACCAACAACTCTTCAAGAACTCCTTTACAAGTTGCTGAAAAGCTAATGGGATTTGATATTCCTGCAAGTGAAGAGCTTGTATTTACAAGCAGTATGGCCACATCCAGTTACATAGAAGAGCAAAAAAAGGATGCATCGATTTATTGTATCGGTGAAGAAGGATTAGTTGCAGCACTTGAGGAAAAGGGCTTTCGATTTGCAGGAGAAGATGCTGACTATGTTGTGATGGGGATTGACCGGGCCATTAATTATGAAAAGTTAGCGATGGCTTGCCTAGCGGTCCGCAATGGAGCTGTATTTATTTCTACCAATGCCGACAGAGCGATTCCAACTGAGAGAGGAATGCTACCAGGCAATGGTTCTTTTACCGCTCTTATTGCAGAATCCACTCAAACAAAGCCCGTCATTATCGGGAAACCCCAATCCATAATAATGGAACAAGCATTAAAGGTTTTGGGTACCTCAAAAGAAGAAACCATAATGGTTGGCGATTATTACGAAACCGACATATTAGCGGGAATGAATGCAGGCTTAGACACATTATTAGTCCACACTGGCGTAACCACGAAGGAAATGCTTTCACGTTATGACCGCCAGCCCACCCATTCCGTTGACTCACTCGACCAATGGGAATTTTAAAAAAAATATGGTGTCAGGCACCACGGTGCCTGACACCATATTCTCACTTTCCATTTTCCCTTGCAGCCCGATGTGCGAGCCTGCTTGATGCGGCAGCTGCAATCGCACCTACTATATCATCTAAAAAGGTATGGCATTCTCCTGTTGATTTGTCATTCAAATGGGACAGGATGCCGGGTTTTTGTTTATCAATATAGCCATAGTTGGTAAAGCCAATCGATCCATAAACATTGACAATTGAAAGGGCGAGAATTTCATCAACCCCATATAGACTTTCGTCTCTATGAATAATGGATTGCAGTGGTTCCTCCAACAATCCTTTTTCAGCTAAAACATCCAATTGAATCCCCGTAATGACTGCGTTTTGAACCTCCCGCTTGGAAAGAACCCGCTCGACATTGGCTAAACAGTCTTCCATCTTTAAGTTTTCGTGATATTTATTTTGTAAATAATAAACCAATTCGGCAATATCCTTGATTTCTACGCCTCTTTCTTTAATCCATCTGCGTGCTATTTCTTCGGTAATATCCATTTTTTTGTCGTCTGCCATTGCTTTTATCACCTTTTCGTAGGGTTATCACTATATAACATATGCTGAATACGGTCAAACATTACCTTGAACATATTTATCCAATTCCTTTAAATCTCCATTTCATTGTAGGAAGGCAACAAGTTTTTAAAAAGTAAAACATATATATGACTTTAGGAGAGGTATGGAGAAGAGGTGGAAGCATGCTGCAAAAAATGCTGGAAAACCAATACGGAATAAAGGTTGAGGAATATATAAAATTAGATGCGTATGACGCCTTGAGAGCAAATGGCTGGGTCTATTTAATTTCGAAGCCTATAGGGAGAGAGGAAGAGGATCTTTCCGAGCTGGAAATAATTGCACAACATTTACGAAATTTCGGGGACTATCATGTTCCTGCTTTCCTTCCGACGAAGGATGGCACCTTTATAACAACTTGGGAAAAAGACCAATATTGTGTATTAGCTAATCGGCAGACCGAAAACCAGAAAAATCCTCGGTTAGGGAGGAAGCTTGCCAAATTTCATGAACGAGGGAGGAGTATCCAATTTTCTGTTGAAAGGTCAAGCCGTATTGGTCAGTGGAAAGAATTGTGGGAAAAGCGACTCGAACAAATGGAGAAAGTTTGGAATGGTCTACTTTTTCAAACACCTGAAGATGAATTTGAAAGAATGTTCATTGAATCCTTCCCTTACTATATGGGACTAACAGAGAATGCTATCCAATATTTAGTGGATACAGAGATTGATGATCAACCGATTGAAACGGATAGTGGAACCGTATGCCATGAACGATTTACGAAAAATTCATGGGGGCTAAATTATCTGATCAAAAACCCTTTTGATTGGGTATTTGATCATCGCAGCCGAGACTTGGCTGAGTGGACAAGAGAGCGGTACTTTCGCAACATCCA
This sequence comes from Neobacillus massiliamazoniensis, assembly GCF_001048695.1. Classification (GTDB taxonomy): domain Bacteria; phylum Bacillota; class Bacilli; order Bacillales; family Cytobacillaceae; genus Neobacillus; species Neobacillus massiliamazoniensis. The sequence continues at coordinate 1,570,057 of NZ_CVRB01000001.1, forward strand.
AACATATGATCAAGAATTGAAGCTTTTTTTTTCTGAGTACCAAAGTATTTCACCTTTGTCGGCTTTTTCGTGGAGACTGCTGTATGCGCGTCTGCTCTTTCCATTACATTATTATGAGTGTATCGAAAATTATTATATTTCACGTTCAGAGCAGCAAAAAAAGGTGCTAGAGGAACAATTAAGTAAAATATTAAGGCAATCAACCGAATACGAGCGCTTTTTAAGTCACTTTTATCATATATCCGGTGCCCCAACTCAAAGGCTGCATTTGCCATTACTCGAGTGGCTGGTGAAGTAAGAATTAATAAAAAAACGATTGCCCGCCTATGGGCAATCGCTATTTATAGAATTAGAATACTTGCTCGACTTCGACAACGCCGGGAACTTCTTCTAAAAGAGCTCTTTCAATACCGGCTTTAAGAGTAATCGTTGAGCTTGGGCAAGAACCACATGCTCCAAGTAAACGTAGTTTCACAATACCATCTTCAACATCAACTAATTCACAATCTCCGCCATCGCGAAGAAGAAACGGACGTAATTTATCTAATACTTCTTGAACTTGTTCTAACATATCTTTATCTGGCAAATGAATCGACTCCTTTCCTCTCTTCATTATACTGTCATCGAATCTAAAAATCCATTCAAATGAGAAAGGAATTCACTAAATGAGAAACAAATTCTTTCATTTTTACTATCCTAATGTTGTAAAATAAAAGAAAAACAAGGAATGAGTATGATGAATTTAATAAACGTTGAAATCGTCTTATATGGTGCGGAATCTTTATGTCCGAGCTGTGTTCATTTGCCTTCATCAAAGGAAACTTATGAATGGCTACAAGCAGCGATTGCAAGGAAATTTCCTAATCAATCTTTTCAAATGACTTATGTTGATATTCATCAGCCCCCAGAAGTACAGGAGAAACAAAGTTTTGCAAAGAGAGTGATGGATGAAGACCTATTTTATCCAGTTGTTGTGATTAAAGATAAAATAGTGGGAGAAGGAAACCCGCGTTTAAAGACCATTTTTTCAGAAATGGAGAAATACGGGTACAAAGCCGAATAAAAATAAAAAACTCGCCGTAGCGAGTTTTTTCATTTATCCATTATGATATTTGTACATCCAAAGGATTCCAGATTTCAGTAAGCGGGCTACACGGCCTGTAATGGCGCGGTCTGCCATCATACCAAAGCCTTGCTTTTTCCCAAGGGAACCAAGAATTCCTTTTAATTTGATCTGCGGGAAGGAAGCAGGTGGAGCTTCGCCTTTCCAACGGCGTTTTAATACTTCCGCAATTTGTACGGCTTGCCCTTCGGCTAACTGAGCACTTGGTGCATGTGGTAAGCTGGCACAGTCACCTAAAACAAAAATATGCTCATCGTTTGGTAAATGGTGATGGGGAGTAATGACTACTCTTCCAGAGCTGTCTTTTTCTCCCTCTAATCCTTGGGCAATTTTATTGGCTTGAATTCCGGCTGTCCAAACAATGGCATCACAATGAATAGCCTCATCATGATTGAATAATGTATTTTCTTCCACTTTTGTGATATTGGAATTATTAATGATTTCGACATTATGCTTTTGGAACCAATTTTCTACATATTTACTTAAGCGGTTGGGAAAGGCAGATAAAATATGGTTTCCTCGGTCAAATAATTTGATCTGTAGATCTTCACGGCTCTCACTTAGTTCACTGGCTAATTCTACACCGCTAAGCCCAGCGCCGACGATTCCCACGACAGAACCTGGAGCAAGATTGTTTAAAACGGAATAAGTTTCCCGGGACTTTTCAATGCTTTGAATACTGTATGTGAATTGGTCAGCACCTGGTACACCGTGATATTTATCTTCACAGCCAAGAGCAATGATTAGATCATCATAGGAAATGGCCTCTTCATCTTTTAAAAGAACCTTCTTATCTTTCGTTTCTACTCCTGTTACTTCACCGAATTTTATTGTAAGTTGCTGATGCTCTGGAAAAGCAACCCGAACCTCTTTGTCAGAAATTGTTCCAGCTGCTAGGGCATAATATTCTGTTTTTAAACAATGATACGGGACACGGTCGACAAGTGTAATCATCCAATCTTCTGGAAGATGGCTTGGAAGAAGCTCGTTCAAAATTTTCATTCCACCATATCCACCGCCGAGAATGACAAGGTTTTTCATGTTTAATTCCCCTTTGTAAAATTACTATGGTAGCTAAAAGGAGAGTATAAATTTCCCCAAATTTCTACTTTCCTATAACATTAATTCAATTATGTCTTATGAACCATCCTAACGGACTCGCCAATCGCCGAGGTTTCAATTGTCTTTAATATGCATGTTTATTATCTTAAAATACATAATAAATGGTTCGATTTTTTCATATCAGTATAATTTTTAGTACCTTAATGAGTATATCTGAATTGTGACAAAATAACAACACATACTAACTCATTCTTGACAAAATACCTTTACCATGGTAATTGACGGAATTTGTCAAAAAGGTTACGATTAGGTGGACGTTTAAAGAGGTGAAAGCATTGATTAAACCCATCATTGAATTTTGTATTAGCAACCTGGCAAATGGTTCTCAAAAAGCACTTGAAAAGTTAGAAAGAGATCCGAACCTAGACATTATCGAATATGGATGTCTTGGCTATTGCGGAAAATGTGCAACCATGCTCTATGCCCTTGTGAATGGTGAAGTGGTCACAGGAAAAACGCCAGACGAATTGGTAGAAAATATCTATCAATATTTAGAAGAAAATCCAATGTTTTAAATAAGGGGAGCTTTAAACCGCTCTCCATATTTATTATTTATCATACAATAGTTACTATAATCAAAAATGTTGAGTACATTTTCTACAGAATATATACTTTAATATAAAAGTGTAAATAAAGGAGGATATGTGATGAGCAAGGATGTAATTTTATTGTCAGAAGCAGCGGCATTGCAGGTAAAAGATATGATGAAACACAATGAAGAAGAAGGCGCACTGCTCAGAGTCGGTGTAAAAGGCGGCGGCTGCAGCGGCTTGTCCTATGGAATGGGATTTGATCATGAGGCAACAGCGGATGACATTCAATTTGAACAGCATGGAATCCAAATTATCGTCGACAAAGAAAGTGCAGCTATTTTACAAGGTACAAAAATTGACTATAAGCAATCCATGATGGGTGGCGGTTTTACGATCGATAACCCGAACGCGATCGCATCCTGCGGCTGTGGTTCTTCGTTTAGGACTGCAAAGGAAGCTGGAACACCTGAGGAATGCTAATAAGAAAAGCGGAAGCGCCTTGATTAGCCCCGACAGGCATAAGACGAACCACGAGGAGGCAGCTCCTCAGCCACCACAGCGAGACAGCTGCCTGAAAAAACTTCCTCGTAGTCTTGCGGAACGGCGAGAGCCGTGTAGCAGGGGCTTCCATGAATCCGCAACTTTGCCGGCTTATGACCCGAGGGGCTTGGCGCTGGAGCTAGACAATTCTCAAAGTCAAAATTTATACTTTCTGGTCAATGAAAAAGGGCGCCTCAAAGGCGCCTTCATTATTTTACTTATTAAACATAGAAGAACTGTGCAATGGCTGGATTTTTGCTTTTGGATCGATGTATGCCTTGGCGTTGTTGACAGCTGTTGGTGCTTCTCCAAAGCCGGAAGCAATTAATTTAACCTTTCCATCGTAGGTGCAAATATCACCTGCCGCATAAATTCCCGGTATGTTTGTCTCCATTTTAGAATTGACGACAATGGAGCTTTTATCAATGTCAAGTCGCCATTCTTTAATAGGTCCAAGAGAGGAAACAAATCCGTAATTACAAATGACAGCATCAACATCAATTGTTTCTTGGCCTTCTCCATTTGCGCCTTCAAGCACTACTTGCTTAATCCCGCTTTCATCACCAATTAATTCAGCAGGAACGTATGGAGTCTTCACATCGACTTTGGAATTATACAAGTTTTCGACACTATGCTCGTGAGCGCGGAATTTATCTCTGCGGTGAACAATTGTTACTTTATCTGCAATTGGTTCTAACATTAAAGCCCAGTCAACCGCAGAATCCCCGCCGCCAAATACTACTACTTTTTGACCCGCAAACTGATTTAAATCCTCTATAAAGTAATAAAGGTTTTTCCGCTCATATTGAGCAGCGCTTTCTAATTCTAATCGACGGGGTTGGAAAGCACCGTTTCCAGCAGTAATAATAACAGTTTTAGAAAAATGAACTTCATTATTAGTTTTTAGTTTAAAAGTACCATCCTCTAGTTTTTCCAACCTTTCAACCGATTGCTCTAAAGCGACAGTAGGTTCAAACTTGGCCATCTGTGCTTTTAAATTATTGATCAATTCTTGTGCACGGATTTTTGGAAAACCAGCAACATCATAAATATATTTTTCAGGATAAAGAGCGGATAATTGGCCGCCTAACTGTGGTAAGCTTTCAATGATTTTCACTGACGCTTGTCTCATTCCACCGTAAAAAGCTGTAAATAAGCCGACTGGGCCGCCTCCGATAATAGTAATATCGTAAACTTTTTGATTTTCTTGCACCATGTTCGCCTCCAACTAAGTAATTACAGACTCCACTCCTAAATCATATCACAAATCTTTTCAGTTTAAAGAGAATTTTCAGTCAATAACTTTAGTGGAAATATTTAACATAAATTTATTAGTATATTTATGTTAAAAAAATGATATATACCGCTTGAAAAAACACGAAAAGTAGCATAAGATGGATTGTGAACATATTGTTACTTTTTTGTGACGGAAAACGCACACTTTTGTGACATCTTGAACATACTGCTTTCCAATGGCGTGGAAGGATCCTCTGCACATTTTTTTCCTATTATTACGTAAATTGTCCTATTTTTATGCCATTATACGTGAATTATATCACATACATTTTCCTTCTACGTAAAAATAAAAATGATGAAAGCAGTGGAAGATAAGCAAAAGTGGATATTTAAAAAATATAAAAGGTGGAAGTGATACTTTGAGAAAGCCAAAAGTTGTGATTGTTGGAGCTGGTTACGGCGGACTTATGACTATTGTTCGCTTGCAAAAATTACTTGGTGTAAATGAAGCGGATATCGTATTAGTGAATAAAAATGACTATCACTATGAAACAACATGGTTACATGAAGCTTCTGCAGGCACTTTGCATCATGATAAAGTTCGTTACGATATTCGAAATGTTATTGATCGTAGTAAAGTAGATTTCATTCAAGATACTGTAGTCGAAATTAACAAAGAAGAAAAGAAGGTTATTTTAGAACAAGGTGAAGTATCATACGACTATCTTGTGATTGCCCTTGGCGGCGAGCCTGAAACCTTCGGAATTAAAGGTCTTAAAGAATATGCATTTGGCATTACCAATGTCAATTCTTCACGTCAATTACGTGAGCACATTGAATATCAATTTGCCACTTATAATATGGAAGAAGAGAAAAATGAAAACCGCTTGTCCATCGTAGTTGGTGGTGCAGGATTTACAGGGATTGAATTTTTAGGTGAATTAACAAACAGAATTCCTAAACTATGCCAGGAATATGATGTGGATTTTCAAAAGGTAAAAATCACTTGTGTTGAGGCTGCGCCAACCGTGCTTCCTGGCTTTGATCCAGAATTAGTGAAATATGCTGTTTCTCAATTAGAAAGCAAAGGTGTAGAATTTTTAATTGGAACTGCCATTAAAGAATGCACACCTGATGGTATTTTAGTTGCAAAAGGTGAGGAAGAGCCTCGCGAAATTAAGGCTGGCACCGTTGTTTGGGCCGCTGGTGTCCGCGGAAACGCTGTTATTGAAAAATCCGGTTTTGAAGCGATGAGAGGTCGTGTAAAAGTACAACCTGATCTTCGCGTTCCTGGTTTTGATGATGTTTTCATCATCGGTGACAGCTCTCTCGTCATTAATGAAGAGATAAATCGTCCATTCCCTCCAACTGCACAAATTGCAATGCAGCAAGGTGAAGTTTGTTCCCGCAATATCGCTTTCTTAATTCGCGATAAACACGAGCTTGAATCCTTTAGTTTTGAAAATAAAGGAACAGTTTGCTCACTTGGTGATGATGATGGCATCGGTGTCGTATTTGGTAAAAAGATTACAGGCTCAAAAGCAGCCTTCATGAAAAAAGTAGTTGATAATCGTGCCCTTTATATGATTGGCGGGGCTGGATTAGTATTGAAAAAAGGAAAATTAAAAGTTTTTTAATAGAAAAGCAGAAGCGCCTTGGTCAGGGGCGACAGGCATAAGACGAGCCGGCATGGAGGTTGCTTTTTAACCTCCAGGACGGATTGGCTTATGACCCCGAGCCCCTAGGCGCTGGAGCTGGAAAATAGAAAAGCGGAAGCGCCTTTGTTAGGGAGCTAACCAATTGCCTATGCTAAGGGGACAGAGAATTCTGTCTCCTTTTTTGGTACAATTAAGTAATGAATCGAGGAGGGGATTTCTGTGGGGAATATAGAAAAACGCGGAAAAGTATGGCTAGCCGTTTCGGGTCTTGTCCAATCAGTTGATGGAAGATGGCTGGTTGTCAAGAAGAAATACGGTGGCCTTAAAGGGCAGTGGTCCTTGCCGGCAGGCTTTGTTGAAAAGGGTGAAACGGCAGATGAAGCGGTGATCCGCGAGGTTAAAGAAGAGACAGGTATTACCTGCGCCGTTAAGGGCTTAATCGGACTTAGAACTGGTGTTATCGAAAAAGAAATTAGTGATAATATGATTATGTTTGTTCTTGTTCCAACAAACGGTGAAAAGGTTAGCCATCAAGAAGAAGAGCTTTATGAAGCTAAGTTTATCGCACCAGAAAAATTGCTCCTAGAAAAAGATACTTCGACCTTGCTTCGCTATTTAATTCATCAACATGAAGCTTCTGTGAAACAGGGAATTGAGGGGTTAAATCCTGGAGAACAATTCGGTTATACCTCTTATAAATTATTTTTGTAATTTTTAGAAAATTAAAGCAACCAGTCGAAAATGAAAGAAAATACAACATGTATCCGTTTTCTTTCGCCTATTTGCATGAATTTCCCTCTTTCTTTTTTAGAAAATCCTTGATATATTATCAGAAAATTAAGTAAATTATTAAGGGGGATAATAGTGATGAAAATTAAAAGCATAGAAGCCAAAACATGTGAGTATTGCTCGGGTACTGGATATTTTCAGTTGCTGCTTGGGGGATCGGAAACATGTGCCTGCTGTGAAGGATCAGGTAAGAAAAAAGAACTAGAGGATTAAAATTGTAATAAACAGCTCGAGCAGGCTTCTCCGAATTACCTTCGGGGGGCTATTTTTTTTGGTCAGATTTATAGCAGGAGCGCTGTGCATATTGTATTGACTCCCTTTTGGACGTTAGGTACACTTAAAGTTGACAGGTAAAGGGGGATTCTATAGCAAATGAGCATTGTTGTTTTAATCATTTCGATGGTCTTATTTTTTGTTTTATTTTTCGGGATAGGGTTTATTTTAAATATGATTTTAAGAATGTCATGGGTTATGGCGATAATTTACCCGCTTGTTGCCATTTTAATAATAGATAAAGTAAGCTTTAGTGAATATTTTACCAATACAAAAGCTGCCTTTTGGGATCTCGGACATCGAATTAGCTCCTTAGCACTTGCTGATAACCTTATTTTGTTTAGCGGTTTTACAGGTGCCATCATTGCAGGTATTACTATTAAGATGTTGAGAAAAAACGGATATCAAATGTTTTAAGATCTTTTATCTTTGGATAAAAGGTCTTTTTTTATGAAAAAAACTATAAGTCAATTTTTTTCCTCCATTTTTGAATAATTCATTTCAGCTTGGGAATGAATATTTTGGGAGGAGTGAAAATTTTAATGAATAATCTTAAAAGCGGAACAAAGCGATTTGCCATGACAGTTCTATTTTGCATGGCATTAATTGTGACCTTCCAATCCATTTCAGGTGTGAATGTAAAAACCCTTTTTCCATTCGCCAAATTCAAAATGGAAAAAGAGCTAAAGGATAGTGAAATATTTACTCATCAATTTAAGTCACTTGGAATTGTGTTTAAAAATCTGAAACAATTGATTCATCATGAGGCGAATCAGTCAGTAACTAAGGCCTCTGCGGCAACTGAAACCACTTTAGAAAATGCATTTGATTGGTCGAAATATCCTTCAAAAACCGTATTGGCAACAGGGTATACGGCAGGATTTGAATCAACTGGAAAATACCAGGGTCACCCTCAATATGGAATAACTTATTCAGGGGTTAAGGTAAAACGTGATTTATACTCGACTGTTGCTGCTGATTTGACTATTTTCCCAATTGGAACAATCCTATTTATCCCGGGCTATGGTTACGGGGTTGTTGCTGATAAGGGAGGAGCGATTAAGGGTGATGAACTGGATCTTTACTATGAGACGGTAGATGATGTTTATAAGCATTGGGGTAAGAAGCAAGTGGATGTATATGTGGTTCAAATAGGTAATGGAAAATTAACCGAGGAACAATTACAATCGTTAAACGAAGATAAATCGATGCAGGTTTTTCGCCAACAATATATTAAGACAGAAAGAAAGTAACAGGCCATGCGCCTGTTTTTTATTTTTAGGCTTTGTTAAACGTGACTGTTGATTTGCGCTCCAGGCGCTTCGCTTTCCGCGGGCGTTCCTGGGAGCCTCCTCGGCGCTTAAGCGCCTGTGGGGTCTCCCCTGCCCCGTACTCCCGCAGGAGTCTCGCGCCTTCCGCCCCAATCAACATAGTTTCAAAAATCAACAATGACCTTTAACACAGCCTATTTTTAAGATAAGCCTCCTGTCATTATATGCATTCTTTATTAGTCACTCGAAATAATTTTCGCTATAATGGAAAGGTAATTATCCGGAGGTGAAATGATATGTTTTTAGTAAAAAGTGATTTTGATCTGTCCAACTCACATGAGGGATTGGTAGTCGGTATTTTTGATAGACCGGAAAAGTTTTCTGGTTCACTAGAGAAACTGGATGCTCAGTTTGAAGGGAAACTAACCGAGCTTGTAAAATCGGGTGATCTCTCTGCAAAAGTGAAAAGCATCAACAAAGTACATAGTTTTGGTAAAATTGGGTCAAAAAGAATTTGGTTTGTTGGTCTTGGCAAGGAAAAGGAATTAACCTTTGAAAAGCTTAGAGCATCCTTTGGTAAGCTTTTTAAAGAAATAAAAGGAGCGAAGCTTGAAGAAATCGCTATTTACTTGGATTCCTTTACAACGGAAAAAATTGAGGAATTGGATGCCGCTCATGCTCTTGGTGAGGCATTTCCATTAGCGACATATCAATTCGCTGGGTACAGGCAAAAATCAAATGAGCCGGAAAAAATGGTAAAGAGTCTAACGGTGTACAGCAAAGCCCAAGATAAAGAAGAAATACATGCAGCGTTAACGGTTGGATATGCTTTTGGTAAGGGAACGAACTCTGCCCGTACACTTGTTAACACGCCGGGAAATTTATTGAAGGCAACTGATATGGCAAACTACGCTATAGAGCTTGCTGGAAAATATGATTTCGAAGTGGAAATTTTAGATAAAGAAGAGATTGAAAAGCTTGGCATGGGTGCTTTTCTTGCAGTCAATCAAGGTTCTAAAGAGCCCCCAAAAATGATTGTGCTAAAATACCAAGGAAAAGATGAATGGAAGAATGTAATCGGCCTTGTGGGCAAAGGGATTACCTTCGATACCGGCGGCTATTCTATCAAAACAAAGCAAGGTATTGTTGGAATGAAAACGGATATGGGCGGTGCTGCTTCTGTTCTTGGTGTAATGGAAATTATCGGTGAGCTTAGACCAGAGCAAAATGTTGTAGCCGTGATTCCTTCAACCGACAATATGATTAGCGGTGGAGCTTTTAAACCGGATGATGTCATTACCTCAATGAGCGGAAAAACGATAGAAGTGTTAAATACAGATGCTGAAGGACGCCTTGTCCTATCAGATGCCATCACATATGCGAAACACCATGGGGCTGAATATTTAATCGATGTGGCAACCTTAACCGGTGGGGTTATTACTGCCCTTGGATTACATACAACCGGTGCGATGACGAACTATGAGCCGTTATTTGAGCAAATAGTAGAAGCTTCAATGGAAGCTGGTGAGCAGGTATGGCAATTGCCATTGTTTGAAAGTGAAAAGGAAAGAGTAAGAAACAGCAAGGTAGCAGATTTAAATAATTCACCAGGCAGTGAGGGGCATGCGATTGTTGCCGGTGCGTTTATCGGAGAATTTGCTGAAAACACTCCATGGGTACATCTTGATATTGCGGGAACTGCAACCACATCAAAGGAACACGATCTAGGACCTGCAGGTGCTACAGGAGTCATGACGCGGACGCTTGCCATATTCGTTGAACGATTCGAGCCAATTGAAAAATAGTGCGGAATGAACGTGAAAACCTCTGGGACTCCTCCAGAGGTTTTTTATGACTCCCACGACTTTCTGCCCAAGCCAAACCCCTGACAATTGCATATGAAATAGTGTAGGCAAGGATTGATGAAAAGGAGGTAGGCTGTTTGTATCCATATTATAGAAGCCCGTATCCTGTACCGGATCAAAGATTTATTGGCTTTGGATGGCCTTTTTTGGCAGTTGGTGGTCTTGCGTTTTTAGGCGGATTATTAGGAGGAGGCATAGGAGGAGCTATTGGGAGCCGTCCTTTTTATGGGGGATTTTACCCAGGCTTCGGTTACCCAGGCTTCGGCTATCCAGGCATAGGTTATCCAGGCATAGGCTATCCAGGTGTTGGCTATCCTGGTGTCCCTTTCTATTAATAAAGAGATGAAAAACAGCTCTTTGGGCTGTTTTTTCACTTGTCACAAAGGAAAAAATGAACGGGAAGAGAATACATAATTTATTGGGGAAAAATTTTTTATTTTGGAGGAATGGAAATGATTAAAGACACTTTGATAGAAACACTCGGGATTGAAATTACTCATCTGGAGTCAGGAAAAGTAGTCGCGACCATGCCGGTGGATAAGCGGACTCGACAGCCATTTGGTTTACTTCATGGAGGAGCGTCTGTTGCATTAGCGGAGACTGTTGCCAGCATAGGTGCTTATGAATTGGTCGATAAGGATTCAGAAGGAGTTGCTGGATTGGAAATAAACGCTAACCATGTCCGCCCTAAAACTGAAGGGGTGGTTACGGCGGTTGGAACGATTTTACATCAAGGGAAAACTACTATGGTTTGGGATATTAAAATAACGGATGAACAAGATCGGCTGATTTGTGTCTCTAGATGTACCATGGCGGTATTAAAAATAAAAAAATAGATGATTTTGCAGAAGAAAGAAAATTGTGAAAAAATGGGGCGGTTTCGTGGTATACTTGAAGAAAAAATAGAAAAAAAGCACAATTTTTAGTACAGGTTTCTTTATATAATGGTAGTAAGTAAAAATTGTTGCAAAGGTGGTGGGGAAATGAAAAGGAAACGGCAGCACTTATTTATTGATTTTGAATTTACAATGCCAGAACGAAATGTTCGGATGAAGGATTTTTTTGCAGAAATCATCGAGGTTGGAATTGTTTCCGTTGTTGAAAACCAAATTACCGATCAATTTTCTTCCTTTGTTACACCTTTAAAGTTTCCGATTCTTTCAGAACGCTGTAAATCATTTTTACATATTTCACAGCAACAGGTTGATACTGGGCTATCATTTTATGAGCTTGTGCGTAAAATGGAGGAGTTCAGCAATAATTACGAAACAACCATTGTTACATGGGGAAATATGGACATGAAAGTGCTTCGTCATAATTGTTTAACAGCTGAAGTGGATTTCCCTTTCGATGCTGTAGAATTAGATTTATCTATGGAATATAAACGTTTTTTTGGTGATCAAAACCAAACAGGCTTGTGGAAGGCAGTTCAGGAATATGGCAAGGAAGGAACAGGCCGGCACCATCGTGCACTTGATGATGCCTTAACCACTTATAATATATTCCGTCTGATTGAAAAGGATAAACGCTATTTGGAAAAACCTGAACCGACGACCATAGGGGATCGTATTGATTTTTCAAAGTTATTAAATGAATTCGCATAAAAGGCCAAATCACTTTACCTGATTTGGCCTTTTGTTATTTATTTAGGCTTTGTTAAACTTGCCTGTTGATTTGCGCTCAAGAAGCGAGCATCCGCGGGCTCCCCTGCCCCGTACTCCCGCAGGACGTTGAATCAGCATCCTTGAATCAACACCGCACGAAGGAAATGCGATAGCATTTTCGAGGATCTCGCACCTTCCGCTCCAATCAACATGGTTTCAAAAATCAACAATGACCTTTAACTCAGCCTTTATTTAAAATAATCCTTCTCAAGGGTTTCTATATTTTTTAAGCTCCTCAAGGCCCATTCTGAAGAGTCATCAGTTAATTCTTTTTTCATTTTTTCAATGGCTTCTTTTAGGGATGCTTGATATTCAGGAATTTGATTTGCAAATGTCTTAACCATTTGTTTAGGAACATTCGCTTGTTCCCTGTATGAAAGGGCGCGTCTCTCATGGAAAAATAACACATTCGCATCTTTTGGATTGTGGAGATCGCCCTGCATTGGATGCTTCAGAACGGCTAACACCTTGACTAAATAATGCTGTGGCCGTATTTCCGTAATCTCACCAATATATTTCCCTGTTTTATAAATTGCTGTTACTTTTTCTCCAACATGTAATTCTGTCAATTTAAATCCCCCCAACTACTTCAATATTCTCTTTAATTTTATTAAAATGTAATACAAAGTGCAAAAATGGTTTTAGTTGGTTAAAGTAGAAAGATGGAGGGATGATAATGAGGAAATGTTTGCAATTAGGGGCTCTTCTAGTAATAGCCTTATTCGTGTTAAGTGCATGTGGGACAAGCAATGCAAAAAATGAAGCAACATCGAAGAATGCCGCACCAAATACAACCGATCAGAAGGAAGGGAAGCAACAGGTGATAAACGGTATGTATCCTCAGCTTTCAACTGAGGTGACTGATCAGGAAAAACTAGTGGAAATGGAAACATCAATGGGAAACATAAAAATCAAATTATTCCCTAAGTATGCACCAAAAGCAGTGGAAAACTTTGTGAAGCTTAGTGAGAAAGGCTATTATAACGGGCTTATTTTTCACAGGGTAATTAAGGATTTCATGATTCAGGGCGGTGACCCGAAGGGGAATGGAACAGGCGGTGAAAGTATTTGGGGAAAGCCGTTTGAAGACGAATTCTCAAATTCCCTATTTAACATACGTGGCGCACTGTCCATGGCGAATTCAGGGGCAAATACAAATGGCAGCCAATTTTTTATCGTGCAAAACTCCAAGCTTGATCCGGCGATGAAGTCGCAAATAGAGCAAGCCGGATATCCGCAAGAAATCGTCAAAGCCTATGAAAAAAATGGCGGTACTCCGTGGCTAGATGGCCGTCATACCGTTTTTGGACAAGTGATTGATGGAATGGATGTTGTTGACAAAATTGCCAACACACCAACAGATGCTAAGGATAAGCCTAAGAAGGATGTCATCATTAAAAAAATTACCGTGTTACAATAATCTTAGTTTTGCTTTTGGAAAGCTACACTTGGTTCGGTACATCTTTTGTTGCTATAATAAAGTATAGTCCTTTTGAAGGGAGAAAAAAGATGTTAAATCTGTTCATCCTCGCTGATTTTTTATATTTTCCAAAGGATAAATCAGAATATATTCCGGCCGTGATTAGCTTTACGATTTTTTTCATTGGAGCCATTTTAGCGATGAGGTATTTTATTGTGGTCTCCAAAAAGGAAGCAGAAAAAGCAAAAGAATTAGAAGAAAAAATCTTACAACAACCGACGCAAAAGGAGCAGTAATGGCTGCTCCTTTTTTTTGCGATTAAATATAATTTATGACTTCGAGAATTGTCCAGCTTCATAAGAGTAAGCTTCGGAAGCGATACATCGCACGCCGAAAAACGTGAGTTTTTCGGCGGAGGCGCCCAGCGACTAGTGAACTTCGCTCTTCTCCCTACGATAAGTCAACATCGGATCGCTTGCGCTCTCCGTGTTGTCTAGCTTCAGCGCCTAGGGGCTCGGGGTCATAAGCCAATCCGTCATGAAGGTTAAAAACCAACCTTCAAGCCGGCTCGTCTTATGCCTGTCGCCCCTGAGCATAAAGGAAATCTTCCTTGAATAACCTTCGCAGGAACAAGCTGTGCTTGTTCCGAAGGCGCTTCCGTTTTCTATTTTCCTTTATCTCAGTCGAAGCGCTCCAGTCCATACGTCGCTAAAAGGGCACCTTGCGCTTTTCTTTTTGTATACAACACAACCCCATTGCTGATAATAAAGACAAATTGTCATGGGGGGCATAAATATGAAAAAAGGCTGGATCATCCTTCCACTTTTCCTATTAGTCGGTTGTACAGGAAAAAATATAACCCAGATGAATGTGGGATTGTTTAATGCGGTAGGTGATTCTGTAGGGTCAGTAACATTAACGGAGCAATCAAGTGGTGTGAAAATGGCAGTGAAAGTAAATGGTCTTTCACCTGGAATACATGCCATACATATACATGAAAAAGGAAAATGCATAGCTCCTGATTTTAAATCGGCGGGAAACCATTTTAACCCTGAAGGAAAGGACCATGGTTTACTCAACCCTAAAGGAGCGCATGCAGGTGACTTGCCCAACTTAATTGCTCAAGATGATGGTTCTGCCAAAGCGGAGTTAATGGCTCCGAATGTAACCTTAAGGGATGGGAAAAAATCATTGTTTACAAAGGCAGGAACGTCAATTGTCATTACTGCCCAAAAAGATGATGGAATGACGCAGCCTTCAGGGAATTCAGGAAAGAGAATTGCTTGCGGTGAAATTTCAAAGCTTAAAAAAGGGCAAAGAGAGGCTCAAGAAGAAAAAAGATAAAAAAGTATGGGCCGATTTGTAACACTGTTGATTGGAGCGCAAATCAACAACAAAATTTATCAGAGCGTTTACTTTAAAGGGCACTTTTATAGTGCCCTTTACCTTTGTTTGTTCTATTTTTTTCGCCTATTTTTTTTTTTCATGGGTAAAAATCTAAGCTTATCCCAAAAGGGAGACATACACTAACATGAAAACTATTAGGAGGCGATTGTGATGGCAAAAAGACAATATTACGGAGGAGCTCCAGCTCAGCCGGGTTATCCACAAATGGGGCACCCTCAAATGCCGGGAGGATATCCACAAATGGGGCACCCTCAGATGCCGGGAGGATATCCACAAATGGGGGGCTACCCAACAACAGGTTATCCACATATGCCAGGGGGATATCCTCATCATATGCATCACCACCATGCAGGTTATCCATATGGTATGCATGGTTATCCATCAACTGGATACCCGCAGCAGATGCCAGGGCATCCTTCAGCCGGTCAACCGTCAATGCAGCCAATGCAGCCAATGCAGCCATACCCTGGTCAACGTAAAGAAGAGAAGTAATCATCAATTTCACTTTAAGGTCACCTGTCTCTTCACCGTTGAATGGGCAGGTTTTTTATGGCTTAGGAATTTAGAGATTCAATTAGGTGTGGATAACTTTGATTTAGTTTGCTGAATCCAGCTCCATAAGAGTAAGCTTCGGAAACGATACCTCGCACGCCGAAAAACGTGAGTTTTTCGGCGGAGCGCCTAGCCCCTCGAGGTCATAAGCCAATTAATTTATATAAATTGATTCTTGCTCCTGCGGCAAAGCAAAATCGGAGAAGTTAATGTTCACCTCGTCGCATGCCTGCAAAGATGATTATGCAGTGGTCTGGCATCCTGCCGGCTCGTCTTATGCTTGGCTACAGAAGACTAACGCCTTCTGTGCGCATTAAGGGAGACTAAGGCACTTATCAGTGCCAAGTCTCCCTAATATCGGGGCTGACCAAGGCGCTTGCGCTTTTTGTTTTTAGACTTGATTTATTTTTCATTTTTATTGAAAATGAATGGTAAAGATATACGATTTAGAAATCCAACAGGAGACGTAAAAATGGAAAACAAATTGTATTACAAAGATGCATACATACAATCATTTTCAGCTCGCCCTATAAAACAAGAGCAAGATGAGGCGGGAAATTGGTATTTGGTAATCAATCAAACGTCGTTTTATCCAACCGGTGGTGGTCAGCCCCATGACACCGGGATGCTTGGTAATCAAAAAGTAGTAAATGTTGAAGAAGTTGACGGAGAAGTTCGTCATTTCCTCGATAGCCCGTTAGATGACATAAACAAAGAAATCAATGGTGTAATTGATTGGGAACGGCGTTTTGACCACATGCAGCAGCATGCTGGACAGCATATTTTATCAGCGGCCTTTGACAATTTGTTTCAGTACAAGACGGTTGGCTTCCATCTTGGGAACGAAATCTTAACAGTAGATCTTGATACGGAAACTTTATCACTAGAGGAAGCGAAAGATGCAGAGGAACTTGCTAACCGGATTATATTAGAAAACTGGCCTATTGAAACACGCTGGGTAACAGAGGAAGAACTGTCGAAATTTCCGTTACGTAAAGAAACAAAGGTAAAAGAGGATATTAGGCTCGTGATGATTCCGGATTATGACTATAACGGCTGTGGTGGAACGCACCCAAAAGCCACCGGAGAAGTGAGAGCCATAAAAATACTCGATTGGGAAAGACAAAAGAAAAAGACACGCATTCAATTTGTATGCGGGGACCGTGTTCTGTCGCAGTTTGACCGCAAGCAAAGAGTATTGCTCGAACTTACGAAGCTACTTAATGCCCCGGAACTAGAAATGGAACAGGCTGTAGTACGGCTTCTTAATAATGGAAAGGTACTGGAGAAAGAACTGGAAAAAGCTCATGAAGGTTTAGTTCAATTTGAAGCAAGGGAATTAATAGAAAAAAATAATGAGCCAATCTTAAGCGAAGTTTTTCAAAATCGTACCATTCAGGAACTTCAGAAATTGGCACGATTGATTACGGCTGAAAAAGCAGATTCATTGGTGTTGTTTGTCGCGGAAAATGATAATCGACTGCAACTCGTTTGTGCAAGAGGAGCAGAAAGATTAGAAAATATGAATAAGCACACTTTTAGTAAGTGTGTATGTTTTCGTTTATACTGTAAAATAGTAAAATACATTAGCAGCTTGAAGGGATGATACAGATTGAAAAAACAACAAGTGGGTGTAGTAGGAGTCGGAGTAATGGGCAGAAGCATTGCCTTAAATTTTGAAAGTAGAGGTTTCTCTGTTGCAGTTTATGACCTATCCGCTGAAAAAGTAAATGAAATTGTGGAAAATAATAAAGAAAAAAATATATTTGGTACCACAAACATAGAGGAATTTGTGCAATCATTAGAAAGTCCGCGTAAAATTCTCCTCATGGTAAACGCCGGGCCTATTACAGATAAAGCAATTGAATCACTACTTCCGTATTTGGATAAAGGGGATATCCTCATTGACGGGGGGAACACCTTCTTTAAAGATACTATTCGCAGAAACAATGATCTTGCAAAAAAGGGAATTTTATTTATTGGTGCAGGTGTTTCCGGAGGGGAAGAAGGTGCGCTGTTAGGACCAGCCATCATGCCGAGTGGACAGCCAGAAGCTTATGAAGCAGTAGAACCGTTTTTAACGGCTATTTCTGCCAAGGTTAACGGGGATCCATGTTGTACATATATTGGTCCAAATGGTGCAGGACATTATGTCAAAATGGTTCACAACGGAATTGAATATGGTGATATGCAATTAATTTGCGAAGCTTATCATATCATGAGAGAGCTTCTTGGTTTATCGACTGATGAGCTTCATGAAGTGTTTAGTGAGTGGAATCAAGGCGAGTTGGATAGTTACCTAATTGAAATCACCGCTGATATTTTTACAAAAAAAGATTCAGAAACAGGCAAACCATTGGTCGATGTCATTCTTGATACGGCCGGACAAAAGGGGACAGGAAAATGGACAAGTCAGAGTGCCCTTGACTTTGGTGTGCCGTTGTCGATTATTACTGAATCTGTTTTCTCACGTTTTCTTTCAGCGATGAAGGAAGAGCGGGTGAAGGCAAGTAAGATATTAACTGGACCTGCCAAAAAGGAATTTTCAGGGGATAAAAAAGAGTTTATTGAACTTATTCGCAAAACCTTATATTTAAGTAAAATTGTTTCATATGCTCAAGGATTTGCACAATTAAAAAGTGCTTCAGAAGAATATGATTGGAACTTAAAGCCGGGCGAAATTGCGATGATATTCCGTGGTGGTTGCATCATCCGGGCAGCCTTCCTGCAAAACATCAAAGATGCCTATGACCGTAATCTGGAATTAGATAATCTTTTATTAGATTCTTATTTCCAATCGATTGTTGCTGATTATCAAGATGCTGCAAGACAAGTAGTGTCAATCGCGATTCAATCAGGAATTCCAGTTCCTGGTCTTACTAGTGCACTTTCCTATTATGACAGCTATCGTACTGCTGCGCTTCCTGCCAATTTACTTCAAGCACAGCGCGATTATTTTGGTGCCCATACCTACCAACGGGTTGATAAGGAAGGTACATTCCATACAGATTGGCTTCACATCTAAACAGAAAAAGTCAGGCGAGGTTATGAACCGCCTGACTTTTTAATATTTTCAATAAAATGTATACTTATTAATAGTAAAGAGAAAGGTGTGGTTATTGATGGGACTTTTCGATGGAATGATGGGAAATGCCTCGGAGGTAAATACAGTAGAAATACAAAAGGAATTTGCAAAAATTCTCGCACCAAATGAAACGATTGAAAAAGGGTATAAATTGATTCGTGACTTGTTTATTTTTACGAATAAACGATTAATATTGGTGGATAAGCAGGGAATAACAGGGAAAAAGACGGAATATCATTCGATTCCTTATAAAAGTATTACTCATTTCAGTATTGAAACAGCGGGCCACTTCGATTTGGACGCCGAATTGAAGATTTGGATATCAGGTGATGCCGTTCCACTGCAGAAACAATTCAATCGCAGCTTAAATATATATGAACTCCAAAGCGTTTTAGCTGAATATGTGCTTAAATAAGAAACTTGTAAAAGGTCGTTGAGAGAGCGAATCAACGCCCGCTTTGAAGGAAAAAGAGAACAAAAGGTCGTTGAGAAAGCGGATCAACGCCCGTTTTGACGAAAATAGAGAGAAAAAGGTCGTTGAGAAAGCCGATCAACGCCCGTTTTGACGAAAATAGAGAGAAAAAGGTCGTTGAGAAAGCGGATCAACACCCATTTTGAAGGAAAAAGAGAACAAAAGGTCGTTGAGAAAGCGGATCAACGCCCGTTTTGAAGAAAAAAGAGAGGAAAAGGTCGTTGAGAGAGCGGATCAAAGCCCGTTTTGAAGAAAAAAGTGAGAAAATGGTCGTTGAGAGTGAATCAACGACCATTTTCAATCTTCATAGGCCATCTTCGAATTATGTAAATGCTATTTTTAGTCTTTCGAGGCCTTCCTTCAGTATTTCCCTTGGACAGGCAAGATTCATTCTGACGAAACCTTCGCCACCCGGTCCATATTTATTGCCCGGTTCTAGTGCTAATTTCCCTTTTTTGATCAATAGATTTCGTAATTCCTCGTCACTTAGTTTCAACTTTCGGCAGTCTAACCAGAGGAGATAGGTTCCTTCCGAGTCAATGCAGTGAATGTTAGGTAGATGATCGGCCAAATAATTGATTGCATATGTCCTATTTTCCTGCAAATAGTCGATTAGATCCTCAAGCCATTCTTCCCCGTGCTGATAAGCGGTCTCCATCCCCAAAATGCCAAAGGTATTTAACGAAGAAAAGCCGCGTCGTTTTAATTCTTCATTAAACTGTTCTCTGAGTGCTTCGTTTTCGATAATGACTGCAGATGCCTGTAACCCAGCTAAATTGAAGGTTTTACTTGGTGAAATAAAGGTTACCACTTTTTCAGAAAGTTCTTTGCTCAATGAAGCCATTGGAATATGACGATATTTTTTGAAAATCAGATCTGAATGAATTTCATCAGAAAGAATGAGACAATCGTATTGTAAACACAATTTGCCAATTCGTAACAATTCGTCCTTTGTCCATACCCTTCCCGCGGGATTATGGGGATTGCACAGCAAGAAGAGTTTGCACCCCTTTTGCAGCTCCTGTTCAAGCCCTTCAAAATCAATTTCATACTTATGCTCAACCAATCGGAGTGGAGAATTCACAACCGTCCGCTTATTCCATTCAATCATATTGAAAAAAGGCGTGTAAACGGGGGATTGTACAATCACTGTGTCTCCCTCTTTCGAAAGAGCACAAATCGCAGCACTGATGGCTTCAACTACCCCACTGGTATAACGGACCCAGGAAGGTTCAATCTGCCAATTATGCCGTTTTTTAAGCCAAGCCTGAATTACGGACGCAGTAGAGTTTGGTACAAAGGTGTATCCGAAAACACCGTGTTCTACTCGATTTGTTAATGCATCGATCACCGCTTGGGGAGGCTTAAAATCCATATCAGCCACCCACATCGGTAAAAGCTCCTCTTCTCCAAAAATGTCTTTCATTAGTTCCCACTTAACGGAGGCTGTTTTTAAACGGTCAATTTTTTCATTAAATATCGTCATTTCAGCACCACCTTTTTCTGTATCTACTACCTATGTTAAAATATTTTCAGGAAAAGTAAACCGAATAGGAGATTCAAATATGAATAACCAGTTTGAAAAAAACTTACAATATGTAGATTTATTAAATGAATGGGACCCATTTCAATTGAAAGATGGCAGCTATGATATAGAAATTGCTGACGTGATTCAAGCAGTTTATGAATTGGATGACCCAACGAGGTTAGCGAAAAGAATTCAAAGCATTTATGAGTTTTCATTCGGAAAAATGCTCCCAATAGAGAAGTGCTTAAAAACAGCAAACGACCTGTTGGTTATCAAAGAGAATAGCTCCTGTTCCTTATAAACAAAAAAAGAGAGGATGTCCCTACAGGTCTGATCTCTCGTTTAACACTCAATAAATAGTCGCTAATTAAGCAAGTTCAGCTATAAATTGTAGATTGAGGGGTCTGACACTTTGTTCGGGACATCCCCACTTCAAAAAGGGGGGAATACTAGAAAGCTTTACATGATCATGATTGACAGTTTTTTCTTTTTATATACAAGCAAGAAAAAAAGCGGTTCCAAGACCGCTTAATATGCTAATGCTGAAACTTTAATAGCTCAGAAGCAGGGATATCGAGAACAGTAGACAATTTTAAGAGTGTCTGGGTGCTCGGAATTTTTTCGCCAGTTTCATATTTCTCAATTGTTTCGGTTCCCACTCTTACCTTTTGTGCCAGTTCCTGTTGTGAAATATGCTGCATTTCTCGAGCTGTTCTAATTGTTTCACCAATTGAATTCATGTACTGTTCACCTCTCCAATGATTATAGTTCCTCAATATTATTTTATCATATTTTTCTCACCAATTTTTTGACCATTATATTACTTTTTTCTTTCAATAACGCTTTTTGAATTACAATACTAATTGTGATATAATATTTAATTGCATATAAAAGAGATAAACTAATTTGGATTTAGGAGTGTTTTCATGTCAGAAAAAATCGAAGTAGGTAGTATTATAATTGGTAAGGTAACGGGTATTCAACCATATGGAGCGTTCGTTGCTCTTGGTGATACTACGCAAGGCCTTATCCATATTTCAGAAATAACACATGGATATGTAAAGGATATTAATGATCATCTTAAAGTAGGAGATGAAGTAAAGGTTAAAGTATTATCTGTCGATGAAGGGGCTGGAAAAATCGGCCTTTCTATTCGCGCTACTGAGGAAGCACCGGTTCAGCAGCATGCTGAAAAAGCGAAAAAGCCACGTAAGCGCCAGGCTGCTGCCATTGTGACAGAAGCTGAAGGAATGCAAGGATTTAATACGCTAAAAGAAAAGCTTCAAGAGTGGATCGATCAATCCCAACATGAAGAAATTAAGAAATAATAGAAAAAGACCTGGCGCGATTTTCTGCCAGGTCTTTTTTATTAGACTGTGTTAAACTTGCCTGTTGATTTGCGCTCAAGAAGCGAGCATCCGCGGGCGTTCCGGGGAGCCTCCTCGGCGCTTAAGCGCCTGTGGGGTCTCCCCTGCCCCGTACTCCCGCAGGACATTGAATTACATCCTTGAATCCGCCCACGCACGAAGGAAATGCGATAGCATTTTCGAGGAGTCTCGTGCCTTCCGCACCAATCAACATAGTTCCAAAAATCAACAATGACCTTTAACACAGCCTTTTATTAAGATAATTAAGCATTTAATTTTTACTTAGAGTAAGCATTTGAAGCGATACCTTTCATGCCGAAACAGTTGAGTTTCTAGATTGAACACCTAGAGACTAGTGGATATCGCTATCGGGCGCTTAGTCATATTTTACTTCAGGCTCTCTTTCAAAACTTTCATTTGGTCGAAACAAAAGACCGAGATTTATAAGACCGGCAATACCTACTAAACCATAGATTATTCTTGCAAGTGCGGTATTACCTCCTCCGAATATACTTGCAACCAAATCAAATCGGAAAAAGCCAATTAATCCCCAATTAATAGCACCAATAATGGTTAATACTAAAGCAATTCGCTGAATGATACTCATGTTAGTTCCTCCTTGAATTGAAAGAGTTTTTCACCATTAGAATGATTCCTCTTGTAAGAAAGTATGCGTTCATTTTTTTTGCTTTTTACGAAAAAATAACCAATAATAACAATTGAAATGGAGGATGTTAAACATGCGAGACTTTACATTTTGGAATCCTACAAAATTAATTTTTGGAAAAGGTCAGTTAGAACAATTAAAAAAAGAAATTCCCCAATATGGGAAAAAGATTCTCCTTGTCTATGGTGGCGGCAGTATCAAGCGAAGCGGCCTATATGACCAGGTAAAAGCTCTGTTAGCAGAAATAGGTGCTGAAGTATTCGAATTACCTGGTGTAGAACCAAATCCAAGAATTACAACAGCAAGAAAAGGAATTGAAATTTGTAAAAAAGAAGGAATTGAATTCCTTTTAGCCGTTGGTGGCGGCAGTGTAATTGATTGCACGAAGCTTATTGCTGCAGGAGCGAAATATGAGGGCGATGCTTGGGATTTCGTCATTAAAAAGGCATTTGCAACGGATGCTTTACCATTAGGTACAGTGTTGACGTTGGCAGCAACAGGTTCCGAAATGAACGCCGGTTCCGTAATCACCAATTGGGAAACAAGCGAAAAATACGGGTGGGGAAGCGCGGTTAACTACCCGAAATTTTCAATTTTAGACCCTGTTAATACATTTACAGTTCCGAGAGATCAAACGATTTACGGGATTTGTGATATGATGTCACATGTGTTCGAGCATTATTTCCACTTAGAAGAACATACAGAATATCAAGATCGCATGTGTGAATCATTGCTTTTAACCGTAATGGAAACAGCCCCTAAATTATTAGCTGACCTAGAAAACTATGAGCACAGGGCTACCATTCTATACTGCGGAACGATGGCATTAAACGGTATTTTAAATATGGGCTATAGAGGAGACTGGGCAAGCCATGATCTCGAACACGCAGTTTCAGCTGTGTATGACATCCCGCATGGCGGTGGGCTTGCTATTTTGTTCCCGAATTGGATGAAACATAATCTAGCGGTGAAACCGGAGCGTTTTCAACAGCTTGCCGTTCGAGTATTTAATGTGGATCCTGAAGGAAAAACGGCAGAAGAAGCGGGGCTTGAAGGTATTCAAAAATTACGCGAATTCTGGGACAGCATTGGAGCACCAGCCCGCTTAGCTGACTATGAGATTGATGACAGCAAATTAGATGTCATGGTAGACCGTGCAATGTTAAATGGTGATTTTGGCACCTTTAAAAAACTTAATCGAAAAGATGTCGAATCTATTTATCGCGCATCATTATAAGAGTAGAACTCGGGCATATATGTCCGAGTTTTATTGTCCTAAAGTGTCAATTCCCCTTTTACCGGTTCCTTTAACCGTCTATCTTTCGTTTGTAAAAAAATTGCCGAAAATGGATACGCTTACAGTGAGTGACCCTCCTTGATTATCCGCTCATCATTCGTTAAAGTGAGAATTGAAAAATAAATTAATTGGAGGATCAATAGATGACGACCATTCGTTTTGATTACTCAAAAGCACTAACTTTCTTTGGTGAACATGAACTTACATACTTACGTGATGCTGTAAAAGTAGCCCACCATTCCATTCATGAGAAAACGGGGGCCGGCAACGACTTTTTAGGGTGGATAGACCTGCCAACCAATTATGATAAAGAGGAATTTTCCCGGATTCAAAAATCAGCAGAAAAAATTAAATCCGATTCAGATGTATTGCTAGTTATCGGTATTGGCGGTTCATATTTAGGAGCAAGGGCAGCGATTGAAATGCTAAGCCATAGCTTTTACAATGCCCTTCCAAAGGAAAAACGCCAAACACCGCAAATTATCTTTGTTGGAAATAATATCAGTTCTACTTATATGCGAGATGTGATGGACCTATTAGACGGAAAAGATTTCTCAATCAATGTCATTTCCAAGTCTGGGACGACAACGGAACCAGCCATTGCTTTCCGCATTTTCCGAAAGCTGCTTGAAGAAAAATACGGCATGGAGGAAGCGCGAAAACGGATTTACGCGACAACTGACAAAGCAAGAGGTGCTTTAAAAACCCTTGCAAATGAGGAAGGTTACGAAACTTTTGTCATTCCAGATGATGTTGGCGGCCGCTACTCTGTTTTAACTGCTGTTGGCTTGCTTCCGATTGCGGTAAGCGGTGCAGACATTGAAGAGATGATGAAAGGTGCGGCTCAGGCACAGGCTGATTTCAGCCATTCAGAACTCGAGGATAACGCAGCCTATCAATATGCAGCCGTTAGAAATATCCTCTACAATAAAGGTAAAACCATTGAAATGCTTATTAATTATGAACCAGGACTGCAATATTTTTCAGAGTGGTGGAAGCAGTTATTCGGCGAAAGTGAAGGTAAAGATCAAAAAGGTATTTATCCATCGTCTGCTAATTTTTCTACAGACTTACATTCACTTGGCCAATACGTTCAAGAAGGACGTCGCGATTTGTTTGAAACCGTGGTAAAGGTTGAAACACCTCGACATGAGCTAAAAATTGAAGCAGAAGAAAACGATTTAGATGGCTTGAATTATCTGGTCGGGAAAACAATTGATTTTGTGAATAATAAAGCGTTTGAAGGGACTATGCTAGCCCATACTGACGGCAGTGTTCCTAATTTAATTGTGTCGATTCCTAAGCAGGACGAGTATACGTTTGGCTATCTTGTTTATTTCTTCGAAAAAGCATGTGCTATGAGCGGTTATCTCCTTGGTGTGAATCCATTTGATCAGCCGGGTGTAGAAGCATATAAGGTCAATATGTTTGCGTTACTAGGCAAACCAGGTTTCGAAGAAAAAAAAGCAGAATTAGAAAAACGTTTAAAATAAGCAGAAAGAGTGCTGATTATTTGATGTCAGCACTCTTTTTTTTAGGCTGTGTTAAACTTGCCCTGTTGATTTACGCTCCAGGGCGCTTCGCTTTCCGCGGGCGTTCCTGGGAGCCTCCTCGGCGCCTAAGCGCCTGTGGGGTTTCCCCTGGCACGTACTCCCGCAGGACATTGAATTACATCCTTGAATCCGCCCACGCACGAAGGAAATGCGATAGCATTTTCGAGGAGTCGAGCGCCTTCCGCTCCAATCAACATAGTTTCAAAAATCAACAATGACCTTTAACACAGCCTTTATTTAAAAATCAATAACTGATCATTTTTTTCAATTTGAACAGAGTGGGAAGGATTCAAAAAGGTTTCTTTCCCTCTCTTGATACCAATTAATAAACTGCCCTTATTTAAAAATTCCTGACAAACAGCCATATATGTTTTACCAATATCCGTTTCACTCACTTCATATGACGATAATCGCCTCTCTTGAAAATACTGAATAAAATCTGATAATAGTCCATCACCGTTAGAATGAAGACTGTTGATCATGAAGACACTGGTTATTTTATTGGATTGGATGACCTCATCTGCTCCAGCTCTTATTGCATTCATTACTTGTTCAGCAGTTAATATTTCGACGATACATTTTACTTGGGAGCATAAGCCTTTAATGGTCAACAGTGTTAAAATGCTGTTCATATCGGCTTGAAGCTCATCATTTCCCCTGTCAGCGGTTATCAGAACCTTCTCCGCTTTTTCAATATCACTTTTTAATATCGTTTCGTCAACATGGCTTTTGCCTTGGATAAAATGGACAAATTTCGGGACGGGATTACTCGGAAGTGTCTCGTCAATTAAGATGATTTTTTGTGGATTTTTTGAGCTTGCTAGGCGATGAATTAACTCCCTTGATCTTTCATTCCAGCCAATAATAATGACATGCCCTTCCCCTTTATATGGGATTTTCCCTTCTGAAAGGGCATCCTGCTTGGTAACGGCCGCGGCTGCCAATGTTCCAAAGTAGGAGGAAACAAAGCCCACACCAAGCAAAATAAGAACCAAAGTCGTTAATCTTCCAAACAATGACTGGGGGACATAGTCGCCATAACCAACGGTTGAGGCTGTAATAATCGCCCACCAAATGCCATCGAAAATAGATGGGAAGGTCTCAGGCTCTAGTAAATGTATAGAGATTCCGAAGGTAAGAAACACTAGCAAAGCCATTACTAGAATGCGGATAAGAAGCGGTAAGCGTAAAAAACTAATATACATTCGATTAGTCACAGCCATCACCTCATTTCTTATATTATTTGCGTAAATAATGATTATCATAATGTGGGAAATAAAGGGATAATTTTCATTTGTTTGCAGAAACTAATTCCAAGAAAAATGATTATTGGGGTGTAGCAAAGTGTTTAGGGAGGAAAAAAAAGAACGAAGGCTGATTCTCTTTGCCTTATTAGTGATAGCAATCTATCTTTCACCACTTTTTATCCTGCAAGAAAATGCCCATATCAGGGTGCATGATAATTTGGACTCCAACCTGGCGTGGTATAAGGTGTTAGCTCGCAGCGGAGAAATGTTTGGTTCGGTAAATGCCATCATCCCTCAAATTATTAACGGCTTACCGAGAAATGCCTTTGGGACAGAATACAGCGTAATTGTCTGGTTATATAAATTTCTTCCAACGATGACCGCTTATGGGTTAAGCCAGGCGTTGACAAGAGTGATGGCCTTCATCGGGATGTATTTACTTTTAAAAAAGCACTTTCTTCGCGGTGAACAGTGGGTATTTTTGCAAATTGGAACGGCTGTTGCTTTTGCGCTGACACCATTTTGGCCGTCAGGAATGTTAAGTACGTTAGGGATGCCGCTTGCTTTATGGGCGTTTCTAAACATTCGCAACGGGGAAGGATCTTGGAAGGATTTCCTCGTTTTAACGTTATTGCCTTTATACGCTAGCATTGTCCTTGGTTTTTTCTTTTTCTTAAGTGCAATGGGAATTCTGTGGCTAAGTGATGTTATAAGAGGAAAGGGCTGGAATCCTCGTTTTCTACTGGCGATTGTTTATATGTCGTCCATTTTCATGCTAGTAGAATATCGGCTGGTTTATTCCTTTCTTTTTGCAAATGAACCAAATAGTCGTGATGAATTTATCCATGCGACTCTGCCCTTTTGGAGATCTATAAGACTAAGCATTAAAAACTATGTACTGGGACATAACCATGTGATGACCGTTCACACTTTCTTTATTCTGCCTGCGACTTACATTGCCATGTTTTTTGTCTATTCCAAACGGCTGTGGAAACAGGAAAAATTGTTTGTCTTTTTATTCGTGTTAAATATGTTGCTATCGCTTTGGTATGCCTTTTGGTTTTATCGAGGATGGGCTCCTCTGACAGAACGATTTCATTTTATGAATACGTTTAATTTTGCCCGCTACCATTTTTTACGGCCGCTTGTGATTTATGCTGGTTTCGGACTTGCATTAAGAGTGATTTGGCTTCAAGGACAAAGTTGGGTGAAAATAGCGAAATCGTTGGTAATCCTGCAAATATTTCTTTTAGGGCTATATAATGATGAAGTTATTTATCGTCAAAAACCTTCTGTTAGAGAATTCTATGCGGAAGATTTATTTAAAAAAATAGAAAAGCATATTGCTTTGCCACAAGAGGATTATCGTGTGGCCAGCATTGGAATCCATCCAGCGATATCCCAGTACAATGGGTTTTACACACTCGATACCTATAACAATTTTTATCCGTTAACCTATAAACATCAATTTAGAAAGTTGATTGAATCGGAATTGGTAGGAAATAAAACGATTCGTAACTATTTTGACAACTGGGGCGGGAGATGTTATCTGTATACTGCCCAGCTTGGAAAGCACGTAATGTTCAAAAAACATTCAAAAAGGCAATTAGATCATTTGCAATTGAATACGAAGGTTTTTAAGGAAATGGGTGGGCGTTATATTTTTTCCGCCCTGCCCATCACGAATGCCGAGCAAAATCAATTAATCCTCGATAAGGTGTTCGTATCGAAAGCTTCAGCATGGAAAATCTATTTATACAAGACGATGTAGTAGGTGGAGGTATGAATGATGATAGAACCCGTCCTGACGATAGTAGTCCCTTGTTATAACGAGCAGGAGGTATTACCGGAAACGATTTTTAAGCTTCAGCAACTAGTAAAGGAGCTTATTGTTGAAAATCTTGTTTCGAAGGATAGCAAAATTTTGTTTGTTGATGACGGAAGTAAGGATCAAACATGGAACTTAATTTATAAAGAAGGATTAAAGAGTGAATTTGTCAGAGGCTTAAAGCTATCTAGAAATGTCGGGCATCAAAATGCATTACTCGCAGGTTTATTGACTGCTAAGGAGATGTCTGATTGCGTGATCTCCATTGATGCTGATTTGCAGGACGATATTGAAGTAGTCCGAGAGTTTATCCATAAATTCCGATCAGGCTGTGAAATTGTTTATGGGGTTCGAAAAGGTAGGAAGACCGACACGTTCTTTAAACGCTGTACGGCTCAAGGTTTCTATAAGCTAATGAAGAAATTGGGCGTTGATCTTGTTTATAATCATGCTGATTTTCGCTTGATGAGTAGACGGGCAATCCAAGAGCTCGAGCAGTTTAAAGAAGTAAATTTGTTTTTAAGAGGGATTGTACCACTTCTCGGTTTACGGTCAGATATGGTTTATTATGACCGGAAAGAACGGCCTGCCGGTGAAACAAAATATCCATTAAAGAAAATGCTGGCGTTTGCCTTTGATGGAGTGACTTCCTTTTCGGTTTCTCCAATTCGCCTTGTTTTAATCATTGGATTTTTTTCCTTTTTTATGAGTCTTCTGTTTGGCGGCTATTTTTTAGCACTAAAATTTTTTGGGAATACAGAGATGGGGTGGACGTCATTAATTACCTCAATTTGGTTGATTGGCGGTCTGCAGTTAATTGCCATTGGATTAATAGGTGAGTACATTGGGAAAATTTATAAGGAATCTAAACAACGGCCTAAATATATTATTGAAATGGATATGTTGAATTTGCTGAAACCAAAGAATCATCTGATTCAAGAGGAGGAGCCTTTTCAGCTTGAACTTAGAAAATTAACGGAAATGAATTGAGGATGTCCCAAATAAAGTGTCAGACCACTATAACCCACATTTATAGTAAAACAGACTATATATTGAGTGTTAAGCGAGAGGAGACCCTTTGGGTCATCCTCTTTTTTTGTGGTACAAACTGCCCTATCTGAATAGAAATGAGTAGAGACAGGCTTTACTCAGGAAAGAAATTTCGACTTCGAGAATTGTCCAACTTCATAAGAGTAAACTTCGGAAGCGATACCTCGCACGCCGAAAAACGTGAGTTTTTCGGCGGAGGCGCCATCGGCTCGAGGTCTCAAGCCAATTAATTTTAATTATATTAATTGATTCTTGCTCCTGCGGCAAAGTAAAATCGGAGAAGTTAATGTTCACCTCGTCGCATGCCTACAAAGATGATTATGCAGTGGTGCTGGCATCCTGCCGGCTCGTCTTGTGCTTGTCGCCGATAAGCGGGCGCCTTACACTTTTCTAATAAGGAGAGATTACGATGAATGTGTTTTTAAGCTATGTTTTGTTGGGACTGTCACTTGCTGCTCCAATTGGTCCGATTAATGCTGCCCAAATTGATCGAGGAATCAGAAGCGGTTTTATGCACTCTTGGTTCATTGGGGTGGGTGCAGTGATTGCGGATGGAATTTACATGCTTATTGTATACATCGGGGTGGTAAAATTATTAGAAGCTCCGATCGTGCAAGCTTTCCTATGGTGTTTTGGCTGTTTTGTCCTTTTATACACCGGAATAGAAACGATGATCAATTCCGGCAAAATAAATTTACAATATCAACGTGGTCAGGAGCCTCTTATAAAATCATTTTTTTCCGGCTTTCTTATGTCGATATCGAACCCGCTAACCATTTTATTTTGGTTAGGAATATATGGCTCTGTCCTTGCTAAGACAGCGTCTACATATGAAAGTAGCCAGTTAATCCTATATAGCAGTGCGATTTTTATTGGACTATTGATTTGGGATATTACGATGGCATGGGTTTCTAGCAGCTTTCGGACGTTTTTAACATCAAGGCTACTCATTAGTATTTCATTTTTATCTGGTCTTTCTTTGATTGGATTTGGCATGTACTTTGGTTTCCAGGCAGTTAACATTTTCATTGACAGATAAAATTCTCTAGGATTAAGATTATTGTGAGTTGTCTGATTTTTTTACATATTTGGAGGGAGATTCAGTTGGAAAAAATTAAATTGACCATCGAAAATCACATAGCTACGGTAACCATCAATCGACCAGACCAACTTAACTGCTTTGATTTGGATGCGCTTACGCAGTTGGAAGAGGTAGTGGACGGAATCAAATTGGATAGGGATGTACGAGTAGTTATCGTAACAGGAGCAGGTGAAAAATCGTTTAGTGCAGGTGCGGATCTTAAAGAGCGGCGAACGCTAAGTGAAAAAGAAGTACGTAGAAATGTCAGTATGATTCGCAATGTATTTACCAAAATTGAAGAGCTGCCTCAGCCAACAATTGCTGCAATTAATGGATATGCACTTGGTGGTGGGCTTGAACTGGCATTAGCTTGCGATTTCCGGATTGCGGTTAATGAAGCGACTGTTGCGTTAACGGAAGTAAGCTGGGGGATTATTCCTGGAGCTGGAGGCACCCAGCGCTTAAGTAGATTAATTGGAATTTCAAAAGCGAAGGAATTGATATTTACCGCGAGAAAAATAAATGCTAATCAGGCATATGACCTAGGAATTGTCAATAAAGTGGTTGAACGTGAACAGTTATTGGCTGCAGCTGTCGAGTTAGCGGAAGAAATTATTAAGAACGCCCCGCTAGCTGTAATTCAAGCGAAATATGCTATTCATTATGGAAGCAACGTTGATCTCAACACAGGTCTTGCCATTGAGTCAAAGGCGTATGAGGTCATCATCCCAACAAAAGATCGGGTAGAAGCATTGGAGGCTTTTAAAGAAAAACGTCCACCGAATTTCCGGGGCGAATAGCTGTTTATTTTTGTAAAATTTAACTTCGAGAATTGTCTAGCTCCATAAGAATAAGCTTCGGAAGCGATACCTCGCACGCCGAAAAACGTGAGTTTTTCGGCGGAGCGCCTAGCCCCTCGGGGTCATAAGCCACCCCCAAAACGAAGGCAAAGAGCGCCTTCTTTTTGGGCGCGTCTTATGCCTGTCGGGGCTGATCAAGGCGCTTCCGCTTTTCTATTTGTCTAGCTCCGGGCGCCATCGGCTCGGGTCACAAGCCAATCCGGACAAGAAGGTAAAAAGCACCTTCTTGCCGGCTCGTCTTGTGCCTGTCGCCGATAAGCAGGCGCCCTCCGCTTTTCTATGTTGGCCACGGTTTTAAAACTTTCTTTTTATTCCATTTCAAATTCATGATAAAGGTAATAACACCAATGAGCCCCACAAACAAGATACTGATGAAAAATCCCGGTCTGCTTGTATGATGGAACAGGGTTCCACTAACCGCAATTAAAATTAAAATAGTCCCAATAGTATATTTGGTTTTGTCTTTTAAGGTTAACTCTAAAATCTTTCTTGATGAGGCTAGAATAAAAATCCAGTTATAAAGAAGCATTAAGCCTGCTGCAGTCGTGATGTATTCATATATTTTTCCAGGCATTAAAAAGGCAATAATAATCGAAGCGCTAATTCCAATAATGGTAAGAATCAAGGTCGGGAGGGGAACTTTTAACCTCCCTTTTTTTGAAAAAAAAGCTGGTGCATCCCCTTCTTCTCCTAAATTGACAAGAATGCTGGTCACAGCAAAAAGGGAGGCCGCCATAGTTGAAAAGCCGGCAATAATTAAGGCGCCGTTAAACAAGTGCGGAACAAAGGAAAGATGGTAAGCCTTAAGGGCAATGACAAACGGGCTCTCTTTTGAATTATACGAGCTCCAGGCGACCATAATGACGGCGAGCCCAATGGAAAGGATATAAATAGTTGTTAAAGTGAAAAGCATCACTTTCCCAGCTTTTGGAGCTTCCTTTGGATTTGTTAAATTCATCGCCATGAGTCCTAAAACCTCAATCCCTCCAAAGGCATAGAATGCAAAAATGACAGAGGACCAAAGTCCTTTTACTCCACCTGGGAAAATAGCTTTTTTGTTATCAGGAAACTGAATCGGGCGGTCGCCGTCGATAACACCGAAAATCGCCAATAGTGCGATGATAATAAACATGAGAATAGCGGAAATTTTTAATACGGCAAGGATATTTTCCAATCGATTTAATACTTTAACCCCAATTAAAATAACAGCAAGACCGAGAATGGCATAAGCGGTTGCAAAGATCCACAGCGGAACCTTCGGAAACCAAAATCTAGAAAAAATCGACAATGCTGTCATTTGGCTGCCCATGATCAATACTTCAGAACACCAATAAACCCAGCCACAGCTGAAGCCTGCCCATCTGCCATATGCTTTTTTAGCATACGTCCGAAACCCCCCTTGCTGTGGGTCTGCAGCTGTCATCCTAGAAAGAGCGTCAAAAACAAAATAAGTTCCAATTGCCGCAATTACGAAAGCAATTAAAATGGATGGACCGGCCATATTGATGGCTAAGCTTGACCCGAGAAAAAAACCTGTTCCAATCGTACAGCCAACCCCGAACAAGGATAACTGCCACCATTTCATTCCTTCTGCTTTGCTCATTTCACTTTCTCCTTCGTTCAAAAAGGTTGAGGTATGCCCCCAACCTTTTTGAGATTATTAAGAATTTATTCCATTGAACTTCGCTAAACAGGCGCTTCCGCATTCCTATTGTCCGGCTCCAGCGCCTAGCCCCTTTTCGCTGCTCCTACGCCACAGCTTATTCGAGGAAGTTAATGTTCAGCTCGTCGCATGCCTGCAAGGAAGATTATTCAGCGATGCAGGCAGGCTGACCAAGGCGCTTCTGCTTTTCGGTTCATTTTGTTCCCGTTGCACCAGGGGCTTTATCGGTATCATCCTGGTTGTTATAATCTGAATCACCAAGCCCGGTCTTTTGTTCTCTGCCACTTCCTAAGTAGTCAGGAAGATGCTTCTGTTGAACCTTTTTAAATTGATTAAAGTCTTCATTTACCATGTTTCTTCCCCCTTTTTTCTGTTTGCTTATATTTGTTAAGATACACGGAGGAAAAAAACTTATTCAGAAGGAATGGCGGATTTTGCTGGAATTAAAAATTCATACATAATCAATCGCTAAATCATTGAAAATATAAAGGATGATACTTTTTTGGAATTTCAACCAAAGCCTTGAAAAGGGGTTGTTGTGAATGCTATCAAATGAGTTGCTAACCGAATTAAGGTTGCAATTATTACAGGAAAAGAAAGAAGTGGAACAGCATTTTGAACAAAATGATTACTTGGGGTTAGAGCGGGGATTTTACCATGAGTCGATGGGGGAATTATCGAGTTATGATAATCATCCTGCTGACGAAGGAACTGACCTTTTCGAGCGTGAAAAGGATATTGCCTTAAATGAGCATTACGAATTGCAGCTTAAAAATATTAATAGGGCTTTAGAAGCGATAGAGAATGGCAATTATGGTAAATGTGAAGTTTGCGGAAAAGATATTCCAATTGAACGGCTCAAAGCTTTACCAAATACAACCTTTTGTATTGAGCATAGTCCGGATCAGGTCGTTTCCCACGACCGTCCAGTGGAGGAGGGAGTATTAATGCCGCCATGGGGTAAATTCGATATGGATGAAAAGGATGAGAATGTAGTATTTGATGCGGAGGATTCCTGGCAGGAGGTTGCTCAGTGGGGGACGAGCGAGACACCATCGGATCTCGTGCTTTCGCAGGATGACTATCATGATATTTATATTGAAGCTGATGAAAATATCGGCTACGTGGAGGATTTCGAGAATTTTGTCGGCAATGACATGTACGGGAACAATATCACCGTTTATCCGAATCCGCAGCACGAGCATTACGAAGATGAACTCGACGAAGAAGGGATTATGACATCATTCGGTGACTTGCCAGCATTCGAACATGACCCTTACGTCGAAGAGTAGTTTAAAAAAGAAGGCTGTGTTAAAGATCATTGTTGATTTTTGAAACTATGTTGATTGGAGCGCAAATCAACAGGCAAGTTTAACACAGCCAAAAAGGAAAGAGGATGCCTGAAACAAAGTGTCAGAGCCCTCAACATCCAATTTATAACTGAATATATATGGAGTGTTGAACGAAAGGCCAGACCCTTTAGGGACATCCTCTTTTCTGTAATTTTATTCTTGAGCGCCTTCTAAAGCGGCATCAATGGTTCCTTCTGCATAAGTATCACTTACTTGCTCATGGGTGGTGGCAAATCCGGATGATACTGGATCAGACTTTTTATAGTCGCCTGTATAAAAACTGCGCCCAGCTGCTTCCATGCTTTCGTTTTGATTCTTTTTACCCATTAGAAACACTCCTTTTTAATTTGTTCATTGGTATTTTCATCTTTTTTTAAAAAAATTATCACAAAGTAACAGGAGTTGATTGGTTTTGAACAAAAAAAGTCAGATACCACCAAGGGAAGAATTGGACCAAGCCTTTCACTATCTACACGAGCAAATAACGAGAATTTCTGTAGAAGAGGAAGTAGAAATGGTTAGGCAGGAAAAAGAAGGGCTAGGAGAGCAATTTAGTTAAGTTGAAGTAAGGCAATTTTTTTTCTCTAGACCCATCTAGAAAATGTTAGGTATTATGTAAGAAGAAATTTGAGGTGGTCATAGATGGATCAAAGAGAATCATTAGCGAAAAAAATAGCCTGGATTAGCGTTATTAGTAATATGATTCTTACAGTGGGTAAAATATTAATTGGATTGATAGGAAACAGTGATGCCGTATTTGCCGACGGAATCCATTCGGCTGCCGATGTTTTTGCATCGGCCATTGTTGTTTTCGTCATTAAAATATCGAACAAACCAGCAGATAATGAGCATCCATATGGGCATGGTAAGGCAGAGGTGCTCGTTTCGGAAATTATTGGAATTTTACTTTTTCTAGTTTCCATATTTCTTGTTTTCGAAGGAATTAGCGGATTTTTTCATGAAATTGAAACACCAAGCCTTCTAGCTTTTTGGGTAGCTATTTTTTCCTATATTCTGAAGGTTTTGTTGTATAAAACATCGTTAAAAGTAGCCAAACAAAATAGCAGCAAGGCCATTGAGGCCATTGCGTATGATCATAAAGCAGATATTGTCGCCTCAGTTGCTGCCTCCATTGGGGTGCTAATTTCCATTGTTGGTGAACGGTTGAATCTTCACCTTTTACTTTATGGTGACAAGATTGCCAGTATTTTTGTCGCCTATTTAATTTTTAAAATAGCAAAGGAAATGTTGACGGAAGCCTTTGATATCTTGATTGAACGCAATGTGAACGCAGAGGTTCTTCAAGACTATATGGCGATTATTTCCGAATTTTCTGAGGTAAAACGTATCGACCGCATCAGGGCAAGGGAGCATGGGCATTATGTTTTAGTTGATATCCGAATTTCAATCGACCATAAGAAGACGATTAAAGAAGGTCATGACCTCACTAAATCCATTAAACTAAAGTTAATGGAGAAGAATGATAACATCAAAGAAGTATTAATACATCTAAATCCATATTATTCAGATAGAACGTAATTGAATAAAAATCTCATTTGTGATTTTTTACGATTCGGTTTATGATAGGATTGATATGTATGAATGAAGGAGTTGATATTTTTGAGTCATTCCGTTGACCCGGACCCAAGTAGTCGCGGGGAAGTCAATATTACCTTTGAATTGATTGCATTGATTTCATCAAGAATATCAGCTTTGGAGAAGGAGAATGGCTTCCTCGAATTTAGTTGAGGAGGTTTTTACATGATCGAAATTTATAAAAGCGCCGAGACGGGAATATTAAATAAAGTAGATACCGTTTCAAAAGGCTGCTGGGTGAATATGCATTCCCCAACAGAAGAGGAAATTAACAAAGTTGTTGACCATGCCCAAATATCGATTGATTTTATCAGGGATGCTCTGGATGATGAAGAGCGACCAAGGATTGAAAGAGAAGAAGGCAATGTTTATATTATCGTTGACTTTCCATATTTTACTCACGATGATTCGGGATTTCCCATTTATGAAACAATCCCAATCGGTATCATACTGACAGACGATTGTATCATTACGGTTTCATTGAAAGATTCGCCAATTTTGACAGATTTTATAAATGGTAAAGTGAAAGAGTTTTTTACCTTTAAAAAGACGAGATTTGCTCTACAGATTCTATTAGTCATTACTTCCTATTATCTTCGCTACTTAAAACAAATCAATAAGAAAACAAATGAAATTGAACGTGAACTCCACCAATCGATGAAAAACAAAGAGTTATATGCGTTTTTGGCTCTTGAAAAAAGCCTTGTGTATTTTATGACTTCGTTAAAGTCGGATAAAGTCGTTTTGGATAAGATTTTCCGCTTTAATTATTTGAAAATGTATGAAGAAGATAAAGATTTATTAGACGATGTCATGATTGAAATAACGCAGGCAATTGAAATGGCTGATACATACAGCTCGATTTTAAGTGGAATGATGGATGCTTTTGCTTCCGTTATCTCTAACAATTTAAATATAGTTATGAAATATTTAACTTTAGTTACCATCATTCTTTCTTTTCCAACGATGGTTTTCAGCTTTTATGGAATGAATGTAGATATACCTTTCCAGCATTCGCCGCATGCCTTTTTAATTACATTGCTTATTTCTGTATTATTATCAGCATTAACGACCATTGTTTTTTGGAAAAGAAAATTTTTCTAACAAAACCAGCCTTCCATTAGGCTGGTTTATTTGCTTTTTAAGGGTGACACAATTTGCATGATGTCTAAAAATGCTGTCGTAAATATTTTGAATTTTTAAATATTTATTAGTTGATTGCTAGTTTTTGATAATGGTACTATTAATTCGGGATTGAAAACGCTATCATTTCGATTCCCTGCATTCTTTTGGATGTACATATGAAGTCAAAGGGAGGAAGAACATTTGAGTCAAGTAGCAGTCAATTTAAAAGAAAAGGTAGAAAAATTTTTACTGGGGAAAAAGAAACTGTACATTGATGGTCAATTTGTTGAAAGTCTCTCTCAAAAAACGTTTGATACGTATAATCCAGCAACTGGGGAAGTGCTTGCAGCTGTTTACGAAGCAGGTCCGGAGGATATTGACCGCGCTGTAAAAGCAGCAAGAAAAGCATTTGATGAAGGTCCATGGTCGAAAATGGGCACTGCAGAACGCAGCCGCCTCATGTACAAATTAGCGGATTTAATGGAGCAAAATAAGGAAGAGCTTGCCCAATTAGAAACACTCGATAACGGAAAACCAATCCGTGAAACGACTGCAGCGGATATTCCTGTTTCTATTGAGCATATGCGTTACTATGCAGGCTGGGCGACGAAAATCGTCGGTCAGACGATTCCAGTAAATGGACCATTCTTAAACTATACCCGTCATGAAGCAGTGGGAGTTGTCGGCCAGATTATTCCTTGGAACTTCCCATTATTAATGGCAATGTGGAAGCTAGGTGCAGCCTTAGCAACCGGTTGTACGGTTGTGCTAAAGCCAGCAGAACAAACTCCGCTTTCTGCTCTTTACTTAGCAGAATTAATTCAAGAAGCCGGTTTCCCTCCTGGGGTTGTCAATATTGTTCCAGGCTTTGGCGAAACAGCCGGTCAGCCTTTGGTTGATCACCCGCTTGTTGATAAAATTGCCTTCACTGGCTCCACAGAAGTTGGTAAGGCAATTATGGAAAGGGCAGCTAAAACGGTTAAACGGATAACACTTGAGCTTGGAGGAAAGTCACCTAATATTATTCTCCCTGATGCAGACCTAACTCAAGCCATTCCTGGGGCATTAAATGGAGTTATGTTTAATCAAGGCCAAGTATGCTGTGCCGGTTCAAGAGTCTTTATTCAGAAAAAACAATTTGATCATGTTGTTGCCGACATGGTCAGCCATGCGAAACAAATTAAACAAGGGGCAGGTCTACATGCTGACACTCAAATCGGACCGCTTGTTTCCGAGGAGCAGCAAAACCGTGTTCTAGGATATATTGAAAAGGGCTTGAATGAAGGAGCAGAATTGTTAGTGGGTGGCGATAAGCCATATGAACAAGGTTATTTCGTGTCACCAACTATTTTTGCAGATGTTCGTGATGAAATGACTATCGCCAAAGAGGAAATCTTTGGTCCTGTTATTTCAGCCCTTCCATACGAGGATTTAGATGATTTAATTGACCGTGCAAATAGCAGTCAATATGGTTTGGCTGCGGGTGTATGGACGAAGGATGTTACAAAAGCTCATTATATTGCTAACCGCCTTCGTGCCGGTACTGTTTGGGTGAACTGCTACAATGCCTTTGATGCCGCATCCCCATTCGGCGGCTTTAAACAATCCGGAATTGGACGCGAAATGGGCTCATATGCACTAAACAACTACACAGAAGTGAAAAGTGTCTGGGTAGCTTTGAAATAGGGTGCCTGATACCATAGGATATTTTTGTGACTCGCCAATTGGCGAGTTTTTTATTGTAGAGGAACAAACACTGCGGAGATTTATTGTTCCTTAGACTTAAAAAGGAAGTAATTGTTTGTGGATAAAAATGGGCATACTATTATTTGTAAATACGGTCTAAGGAGGAAAAAATGAAATCATTTATTGTTAGTTTTCATCAGGAAGATAATGTTGACAGTATGCAAATTCAAAAGCTTAATCAGGAAGATTTTGATAAAGCCGCAGCTGGAGGAACAAGGCATCTCTTCGAACTCGATACCAATATCGGATTCTTTGTATTTTTCGACGCGGAGGATGCTGACGGCGTCGTTTCTTATTTGGTGCTTCAATATGAAGAAGAAAGTGAAGAGCCATCAGGGTGCTATTCTTTCAAACTTGAGGATTTTTATGAATTTATGGCTCTATACTTAAATGACCTTGAATTTAGTGATGAAACAGAAGAAGAAGACGAAGAATACGGCCCAATCCATCATCTGGCCCATCTATTGTTCCATATAGTTGAAGATGGGAATGACGTTGAGGTGTAAAAAGTAGCGAAAATTACACTTTTTCTAGTTGATTTGTAAAAAACAAAATGCGAGAAATTCCCCATATAAAAAACAAAGCACTGAGGAAAACCCCAGTGCTTTGTTTTTAGCTTTTTGCTCCAGTCTTATTCGCAGTTACTACGCGGGCCTTACCCATGAAAAAGATCGTAATCGCAATAAGCGCAATAGGAATTAAGGCTAGCATAAAGGTATGAGTAATGGAATCTGACATCGCATGAACAATTTTATCCAAGATAAAACTAGGGATTTTCGAACGCTGATCAGCTTGGAAGATTTCCCTAGGGTCTCCCATTTTAAAATTGCCGCCACCTTGCATGCCTTTAAATGCCTCTTTTAATTTATCAGCAAACAGATTTCCTTGAATGGTACCAAAGATCGTTACACCAAGCGTCATCCCAAAAGAGCGCAGGAACGAGTTCGTTGAGTTTGCTGTCCCGCGGTATTGCGGTTCCAGATTGTGTATGGATGCAGTAGGTAGTAAGGAGAAGGAGAAGCCAACTCCAAACCCAACAAGAATCATATAAATAGTAAGCAACCAGTGGGCAGTATCAACAGTCATGCTGCTAAGTAAGTACATGCCAGCTACATAAGAAATAAAT
This sequence comes from Neobacillus massiliamazoniensis, assembly GCF_001048695.1. Classification (GTDB taxonomy): domain Bacteria; phylum Bacillota; class Bacilli; order Bacillales; family Cytobacillaceae; genus Neobacillus; species Neobacillus massiliamazoniensis. Next base: position 1,610,153 of record NZ_CVRB01000001.1, read on the forward strand.
GAAACAAACATGATGTTGCGGTAAGACGTTTTTGCCATAAAGATACCGGCAATCGAGCTTCCGGCAACAGACCCCAGCATCATTGGTGTTAAAATTAACCCGGAATTTTTTGCAGAACCTCCGTATACAGCTTGAACGAAAATCGGAATGAAGACAGTTAAAATAATGAAGGTACCACCATATAAGAACGCCAAAATTTGCGAGGCTGCAAACAAACGTCTTTTAAACAACCATAGTGGTAAAATCGGCTCTTCCGCTTTTAATTCGGCAATGAAAAAGGCCACAAAAAAGACGAAAAAGCTCACGAATAGGCTGATGATTTGAGCAGATTTCCAAGCATATTGTTTGCCGCCTAACTCCAATGCAAACATGAGACTGACTACAGAAATGACAAGGGTAATCGCTCCCCACCAATCAATTCTTTGCTTTGAATGCTGAAGGGATTCATGGTAATAACGCATAATTAAAAAGATCGAAACGATTCCAATTGGAACATTGACATAAAAAATCCAATGCCAGCTAATATAGTCGGTAATATAAGCGCCTAACAATGGTCCTAAGATACTTGCAGAACCGAATACTGCTCCTAGCAGTCCGGTCATTTTACCTCGATTTTCTGGAGGGAAAATATCGAAAACGATAGTAAATGCAATTGGCATCAAAGCCCCCCCGCCAATCCCTTGTATAGCCCGGAAAATACTTAACTGAACGATACTTTGCGCTAATCCGCAAAGGGCAGATCCAACGAGGAACAGAATTGAACCAAACATAAAAAAGCGTTTCCGGCCGTACATATCGGATAGCTTCCCGAAAATCGGCATGCCTGCCATAACGGCTACCATGTAAGCGGAAGTTACCCAAATAAATTTATCAAACCCGCCAAGATCGGAAACAATCGTCGGCATTGCTGTTGCAACGATCGTGTTATCCATCGCTGCCATTAATATTCCCAGCAAGAGACCGGCGACTACGGGCTTAAGATTCGTGTCTTTTTTGATCATAAAAGACTCCTTTCATATTTTTGCCACAGGATATAGTAATTTTATATTATGGAAAGAATTGAGTCTACACTAATTAATACAGAAAAAGAGAGACTCTTTTAGAATCTCCCTTCAAAATTATTTATGGGTTTCCCCTATTTAGATTTTAAAATATCATGGTCAACATAGCGTGTGCCGTTTAATTCACTAATAACATTAATCGCAACCTTAGCACCGTCACCGGCAGTGATAATCGTATGCATACTTACCCCAGCAATAGTTCCGGCCGCCCAAATTCCTTCAATATTTGTTTTTCCGGTAGCATCGACATCAATAATTGTTTTGATTCTTGGTTCTGTACCCGGTTTTGTGGTTAAACCAGCTTTTTCAGCAAGGTCTGCCAGCATTCCGGTTGCAACAATGATGTGCTTTGCTTCATATTGACTTTGTTCTGTTTCAACTTTAAAACCGCCATCAATCTGACTAATGTTAGTTGCGGTGTCCTGGATAATTTCGGCCCCAAATTTCCGTGCCTGCTCTTTACCGGTCTCAACGAGGTCAGTACCAGTAATTTCTTTTACTCCATAATGATTTTCAATCCATGCCCGTTTCGTTACACTTTTGTCATGATCAATAACCACTGTTTTTTTACCAGCCTTAGCAGTGAAAAGGGCTGCACTTGCTCCTGTAGGTCCTGCGCCAATTACTAAAACATCATACATATTTACTGCCTCCTTTTAATTTTATATATTTATTATCACTCTAGGAATTTTAGAAGTAAAGTAAATGGTTCTAATAGAAAAAGACTCCATTCTGTCAAATAAAGTCGGTTATTTTTCGTTTACTATTGATGTCCTTTCAGGTAAAATGTAAAACATATAAGAATAGTAGGAATTATTCTTTTGTTATAAAAAAATTACATTGGGGGGAAAGACAAAGTGGTTCGGAAAAATATTAATATTGTCGCAGCCATTTTATTAAGTATGCTTTTAGTGCTTTCAGGCTGTTCTTCAAAAACTACTGATACAGCTAGCACGAAAAATACAAGCAAACCGGATACCTTTATTTATGGTATTGACGGAGATCCAGGAAACGCAGTGAATGCAATCACCACTGGTGACCGTTATGGATTAATGGAGATCAAAGCTATTTATTCACCATTATATATGTATAATGGTAAAAATGATGTGAAGTACTTCTTAGCAGAAAGTATGACCCCATCATCTGACTTTTTAACTTACACAGCAAAATTAAGAAAAGGCGTAAAATGGTCTGATGGGCAGCCTTTTACTGCTGATGATGTTGTATTTACATATGATCAAATGTTAAAAGAAGAAAATGGCGGCTGGGCTAGAAGCCAGCTTATTTTCAACAATCAACCAGTTAAAGTAGAAAAAGTCGATGACTATACAGTAAAATTCACGCTTCCAACCGTTAGTATGGGTGCGATGGAAGCTTTAGGTAACATTTTCATTATGCCTAAGCATATTTACCAAAATGAGACCAATATTGCTAACAGCCCGAAAAATGCTACACCAGTTGGTACCGGTCCATATATCTTGAAAGAATATAAAGCAGGTGAAAGTGTTACGTTTGTAAAGAACGATAACTATTTCCTAGGGGCACCAAAGATTCCAAAAGTAGTTTTCCGGATCATACAGGATCCAAATACAGCAGTGATGGCACTTCAAAAAGGGGAAATTAACGCCCTTGCCGTACAGCCATCAGACGCAAGCAAGTTTAAAGGGGATTCCAATGTAACGCTTAAACCTTATGATGAAGGACGTATTGGTTACTTGGCTTACAACTTAAGCTCAAAGGCGGTCCAATCTAAAGAGGTAAGACAGGCTCTAGCTTATGCAATGAATCGTGATGATATGATTACGGCAAGTTATTTATCAAGCGATTATGCAAAACCTGCTTATTCCTTCTTGCCAACAAAAGCAACTTATTACACCGACAATGTAGAAAAATATAAATTTGATACGAAAAAAGCAAAAAGCTTATTGGCAAAAGCGGGTACTTCGAATTTAAAACTGAAACTTGCCTATACAGCTAATAACCCAATCCAGCAAAAGCAGGCTGCTGTCATTCAGCAAAACTTGAAAGCTGTTGGTGTTGACGTTCAGCTTGTTGGTATGGATGCTACCGCTTTAAGCAAGAAGCTTCAAAGTGTGCAAACAGACTTTGATATGTATCTTAACGGATACATTATGGGAATTGACCCAGATACCTTTAACTCCTTATTTGTCACCAATGGAGAAGCCAACTACATGCATTATAGCAATCCAAAAGTGGATGCATTATTCAATCAAGGTCGCGTAGAGAAAGATGACGCAAAACGGAAAGCGATTTATGAAGACATTCAAAAAACGATTGCCGACGATGCTGCATTCTATCCGATCACAGAAAACAAGCGGATTCTTGCAATCGATTCTAAAGTCAAAGGAATTGACCAAGCAGGCTTAGTACCAGTTTATACGTTTGAGGATATGTCGAAGCTATCCTATTAAAGGTAGATAAAGATAAACAGTGCGCTGTTTATCTTTATTTTTTAGAACAAAAAGTTATAGAATGATAAAGTGTTCTTTTTGGGAAGGAGTGAGGTCATAATTGTTAAAATATATTGTAAAAAGGATATTACAGGCAATTCCTTTGTTAATTATTATTTCGATTATTTGCTTTAGCCTGATAAAATTGGCGCCATATGATGCGGTCGATGCAATGACCACACCAAACATGTCAAAGCAAACAGTCGCGCTAATCAAAGCAAAATATGGTTTAGACAAACCGGCATATGAGCAATATTTTTATTGGGTCAAGGGGATTTTGAACGGTGAATGGGGCTACTCGATTGTAACGCATGAAAGTATTGCCAAGGATCTTTCGGTCAGAATTCCGAATACCATTTTACTTGTCCTGCCATCTTATATTCTTGCATTATTTCTATCTATTATTCTAGGTTTGTTTGCTGGTGCGAAAAAAGGGAAAGTCGCGGATAAAATCATAGACGGCTTCAGTTCCTTTGGGATAGCGATTCCAAGTTTTTGGATGGCGATGATTCTCGTGTATATTTTTGGTCATCGTCTCAATCTTTTCCCCATCCTTGGGATGCATACCGTGGGAAATGAAAGCTCGTTCTCCGATCTTTTAAGTCATATGGTTCTACCGTGTACCGTATTAACGCTTTCTTTTATGCCAGAGCTTGTTCGTTATGTCCGCTCTTCCACCATCGGGCAGCTTTCTGAGGATTACGTCATGGTCCAGCAAGCTTACGGGGCAGGATCTTCTTGGATATTATTTAAACATGTCCTAAGAAATGTTCTTCTTCCAATTATTACAATTGTAGGGATGAGTCTTCCGATGTTAGTAACCGGGGCTGTAGTAACCGAAACAGTTTTTGGCTGGCCGGGAATCGGTACGTATTTTGTCAAAGCGATTCAAGGATTTGACTACCCTGTAGTCATGGCCATCATGCTGCTTTCATCAAGTCTTGTGATCATCGGTAATTTGGTATCTGATATATTATATTGCATCGTTGACCCGAGAATTAAAGGAATGGGGGAATAGGTAATGGCCGGCAAACATAATAGACGTGTTGCGCAGTTTAAAAAAGAACTGAAACGAAATAAAACGGCTGCCTTCGCCCTCGGTTTCCTTATTCTTATTATACTCGTTTCGATTTTCGCCTTTTTATCACCTTATCCTCCTGATAAGGTTGATGTAACGAATGTTTTGCAAGGTCCAAGCTTAAAGCATTGGTTTGGCACAGACGAGCTGGGCAGGGATTACTTGACAAGGGCATTGTATGGCGGCAGGGTATCCCTTACTGTCGGCATTTTAGCGATGCTTATCTCAACAAGTATTGGAGTATTGGTAGGAACGGTCAGTGGCTATTTTGGCGGCCGGATTGATAACATTTTAATGAGGACAGTGGATGTTATTTCTTCTATACCATGGATGATTCTTGTTACTGTTGTGAGCATTTATCTTACGCCTGGTTTAAAGGCGATTATTCTTGTCATTGGTCTTTTTACATGGATGAGCACGGCTAGGCTGGTCCGTGCCGAAACCCTATCCATCAAAGAGCGAGAGTATGTTTTATATGCAAAATCCTCAGGTCAGTCTTTGACAAAAGTCATCTTGAAACATATTATTCCTGCAGTATTTCCCACCTTTATCGTGGCATCAACGGTAAGTATTGCCAATGCAATTTTAATGGAATCAGCCTTGAGCTTTCTCGGTCTAGGTATTCAACAACCGTTATCATCATGGGGAAGCATGCTTCAAAATGCTCAAGGAAACCTGGCAAATGCCCCATATATGGCTATTTTACCCGGGCTTCTAATCGTCTTAACGGTTTATTCATTTAATAAAATTGGTGATCTACTTCGGACAGTAATTGAACCGAAGACAAGCGGAAAATAGAAAGTAGGTAATCATGAAATGGGTAACAACGAAAATCGTTTACTAGACGTGAAAAACCTTCGGACAAGCTTTTATAATGGAAAATCCAAAACAGAAGTCATTCGTGGGATTGATTTTACTGTTGAAAAGGGTGAAATTTTAGGGATCGTCGGGGAATCAGGCAGTGGTAAAAGTGTCATGGTGAAATCTATTCTTGGAATTATTCCACCTAACGCAAAAATCGATACCGGTGAGATTATTTTGGATGGAAAGCATATTGAGGGCCTCTCGAAAAAAGAAAAACGAGCGATAAGAGGCCGAGAAATCGCGATGATTTTTCAGGATCCGATGACCGCTCTTAACCCGTTAAAAAAAGTTGGAGATCATCTTGTTGAACTGTTAACAAGGATTAGAGGCTTAAACAAGAAGGATGCCAAACAAGAATCTATTGAATTGCTGAGAATGGTAGGGATTCCTTCTCCAGAAACGAGAGTAGACCAATATCCTCATGAATTTAGCGGTGGAATGAGGCAAAGGGTATTAATTGCGATGGCTCTTTCGTGCAATCCGAAGCTATTGATAGCAGATGAACCGACAACCGCCCTCGATGTGACGATCCAGGCGCAAATTCTGGAGTTAATAAAGAAACTGCAGCAAGAGAAGGATATGTCCGTGGTATTCATTACCCATGACCTTGGCGTCGTGGCCACGATATGCAGCCGAATCTTAGTCATGTATGCCGGAAAGGTAATGGAAGAGGGTTTGGCCCATGAAATCTTTTATTCTCCGAAACATCCTTATACAAAAGCACTGCTAAATTCGATCCCAAGGGTTGATGGGGAGAAAACGAGATTAAAGCCGATTAGAGGTGCCGCGCCATCGCTGCAAAATACGGTAAACGGATGCCCTTTTGCTGAACGTTGTGAGCTGGCGGTGGAAAAATGCTTTACGGAAATGCCTGAATATAAGAGCTTCTCGTCTACGCAGAAATGCATGTGCTTTTTAGCTGGTGAGGGGGAAAACTAAATGACTGAGAAACTCGTAGAAGTAAACAATCTTAAAAAATATTTTCCTATCAAAACCTCTTTGTTTAACAAGAGCAAACAGGTTGTGAAGGCGGTCGATGATGTTTCGTTCCACATTTATAAAGGGGAAACGTTCGGCCTTGTGGGAGAATCAGGGTGCGGCAAATCCACGTTAGGAAGGACATTGAATCGTTTGTATGATCCGACGTCAGGAGAAATCTTTTTTGATGGTAAGGACATTGCCAAGCTTAATAATAAGGAACTTCAACCCTACCGAAAAAGAATGCAAATGATATTTCAGGATCCTTATTCATCACTTAATCCGTACATGAATGTGGAAGAAATTATTGATGAGCCGCTCGAGATTCACACTTCTCTTTCTAAAGTAGAGCGCAAAGAAGTAGCCATGGATATTCTTGAAAAAGTAGGCTTGAAGAAAGAAGATATGGAGAAATTCCCACATGAGTTTAGCGGTGGTCAGCGGCAAAGAATTGGAATAGCCCGTGCGTTATCCATCAATCCTGATTTCATTCTGTGCGACGAAGCAATTTCAGCCCTCGACGTTTCGATTCAAGCCCAAGTTATTAATATGTTAGAAGATTTACAGGCTGAAATGAAGCTTACTTATTTATTTGTCGCCCATGACTTATCAATGGTCCGCCATATTTCAAATCGAATTGGTGTGATGTATCTTGGCAAAATGGTCGAGATATCGAAGAGCGACGAACTTTATTCTAAGCCGCTTCATCCCTATACTCAGGCACTATTGTCTGCGATACCGATCCCAGACCCTATCAAGGCACAGAACAGTAAACGCGCAATCATAACCGGAGAGCTTCCGAGCCCGATCGAGATGGAAACAGGCTGCCGCTTCCGCTCCCGCTGCCCGTTTGCCAAACCAATCTGTGCAGAAGCGAATCCGCAATTGAAGGAAGTAGATAGTGAGCACCTCGTTGCCTGTCATTTATATTAAAGAGGTTCGCAACTAAAACATGCATTTTTGGTTTCGCAAATGAAACAAAAAAGATTGCAAGAAAAAGATGCTTTTTCGAAAATTAAACTAGTTTTTTGTATGAGTTACTTCTAAAATTACTAATACTACAAAAAAAGTAGAAAATCGGGTGGATTATGATGGAAAAGATCAAGTTAGCGTTAAATTATGCCTTAATGCTGGAAATGATGAAAGCAAAAGGATTCAGCAGTCCAACCATCGTTGCACTCCTCAGTGAGGGAAATGAAGAATTGCTCGAGAGCATTGGCGAGGGAATCCCTTCTTGGAAAACGCTGGTCGACTATTATCACTTGCATAAAGATAAATTCCACAAAGCCCTTAAGGAAGGTTATAAAATTAGTTTTTTGACAAAAGGGGCGCTTAAATCATTATTAGCGATTATGTTTGAAATGAAAGAAGGCGTCGATTTCGTCGATACTGGCGAGTATCTCGACAAGGTTAAGTTCTCTAGCGACAATCTTCAATCACTTCGTGAGGTTATTTCGAATAACTGGTCGATTGTCGTGCTCGAGGAGGACAGTGAGCAAGCTTCGGTAGTGGTAAATATCGAGCTTACTCATAAGCCAAATTTTTAAATTACGAAAAAAAGAACCATCATTTCCGTTTTGGGATTGATGGTTCTTGTGTTTAAACTGATATAAATGATCTTTTTTCGTCTTTGTTGTTCTTGTTCTCATGTCTGCGAAAACAAACGGGCTTCGCTTTAACTCCGGATTTATTTTTCCTTCGCGTGAAAGCTTTTCTCTCAATTTTTTGGCTTTTGATTTAGCCATATCCATCACTCCTATAATTTGGTTCAAACCATTATATAACATTTGTAGAGCGATGGACAGTGCATCTTTTATATCTCTTGTTCTTTAATTATCTCCTGGCTTTTAATTTTCGATTTTCTTGTATGAAGGAAGTAATAGAGAACTACCCCAATTAAAATATAGAGTGAGCAATAGAAATAAAGAGTGCTATAATCCATTTTCGATACAATTGCGCCCACTATAAAAGATCCTAATGCAATACCCATATCGTAGATAGACAAAAAGGTTGCGGTAGCTAACCCTCTTTTTCTCGGTTCAGCATCTTGAATGGCAATCGTTTGAAAGGTAGGAAAAAGGGTTCCCCAGCCTAAGCCAATCATACCGGCAGATAGGAGGAATGTGAAGGCTGCACCGCTTTTACTTAAAATAAACATTCCAATCGCGAACAGAAATATACCAGGAAATGTGATCACGTTTGGACCATATAGATCGAGCCATTTTCCTGTAAAGGGTCTTGAAATTAACAACACGATGGCATAGACCACAAAGAATAGGCTCGAAACACTTGCTAAGTGAATTTCATCTGCATAAATGGATACGAAGGAGAGCAAGGCTGAATAGACAATGGCTAAGAAACTGCCAACAACTGCAATCGGAACAGCAGTTGGCTCAATCAGATTCCAGATTGAAAAATTGGAATGAGCCACTTCATGATGTTGTCCATTACTTGTAAGCTTCACACTTAAACCGGTTAATAAAGAACAAAATGCAACGATTACACTTAAGGTAAACAATATTTTTGCGCCCCACTGCTGGACTGCCATCAATCCAACAAAAGGTCCTAATACCATTGCTATATTGGTGGACATAGCGAAGTACCCCATACCCTCTCCTCTTCGTGAAGTTGGGATCATATCCGCTACGATCGTACCTACAGCTGTCGTTGCCATTCCAAAGCCAACCCCGTGTAAAAGACGAATCAGCAAAAAGCCGATTACGGTTTTAGGAAAAAAGTATAAAAGCGAAGCACCTGCAAATATCACTAAGGCTGTTAACAGCACCCTCTTATTCCCAACTCGTTCAAGCCATTGCCCTGCAATAGGACGAGATATTATCGCAGAAAGTAAAAACAACGTTGTCATTAACCCTGCTTCAGATGCATTACCATGTAATTCTTGCAACACATAGGATGGGAGAGTGACTAGTAAAATATAAAAAGTCATAAAAAGAAAAAAGTTACTCAATGAAACACTAATAAAGTCCTTTGTCCATAGTTTAGGTTTGTTCATAAGATTACTCCTTTATAAAAGCTGGTTCAGCCAATAATTCTGTAGGTTAAATAGCTCTTCTTGTGATGTTTTTGGTAGCTGGCTTAAAAGAGTCTGATTTAGCTCTGTTACTGCTTGTTCCCAGTTTGGATATTGTTTTAATGCTTCATCGGTCAATTGAATGTGCTTCTCCCGTTTGTCCTGACCCGGGACTTGACGGACATATCCTTGTTTAACAAGACGTTGAATAGTCCTGGTCATCGGAGGGGCTTCAACAAATAAATAGTCACAAAGTTCCTTTTGAGTTAATGAGTCTTTCTTTTTCAGGACATAAATAACGGCCCATTGCGATCCGTATATTCCCATAGGTTTTAAGACTTCATTAAGTTTATTTGTAAGATGGCGTGAGAGCTGATGAAGGCTATGGAATAAATCGTGGCTATGCATGGGCAAACACTCCGTTTTTTAAAAATAGTTACCTAGGTAACTATAAGGTTATTTTAAATGAATGTCAAGAAATGTTCACAATTTAAATGCTGTTGATCGGTTTCGCGGAATTATTGCAGATTCCCGCGGAATAATTGCAAAAGTCCGCGGAATAAAATCAAAAGCTCGCGGAATAAATCCGAAAATCCGCGGAATTATTCCAAAACTTCGCGGAAAGTCTGTACCTAAGTAAAAAAACCAGCCCCAAAGAAAGAGATTCGCGGAATAATCGCAGATTCCCGCGGAATAATTGCAAAAGTCCGCGGAATAAAATCAAAAGCTCGCGGAATAAATCCGAAAATCCGCGGAATTATTCCAAAACTTCGCGGAAAGTCGGTACCTAAGTAAAAGAAACCAGCCCCAAAGAAAGAGATTCGCGGAATTATCGCAGATTCCCGCGGAATAATTGCTAAAGTCCGCGGAATAAATCCGAAAATCCGCGGAATTATTCCAAAACTTCGCGGAAAGTCGGTACCTAAGTAATAGAAACCAGACCCAAAGAAAGAGTTTCGCGGAATAATTGCAGATTCCCGCGGAATAATTGCTAAAGTCCGCGGAATAAAATCAAAAGCACGCGGAATAAATCCGAAAATCCGCGGGAAAATCCGTACCTAATTAAAAGAAACCAGCCCCAAAGAAAGAGATTCGCGGAATTATCACAGATTCCCGCGGAATAAAATCTAAAGTACGCGGAATAAATCCGGAAATCCGCGGAATTATTCCAAAACTTCGCGGAAAGTCCGCATCTAATTAAAAGAAACCAGCCCCAAAGAAAGAGATTCGCGGAATTATCGCAGATCCCCGCGGAATAATTGTAAAAGTCCGCGGAATAAAATCAAAAGCTCGCGGAATAAATCCGAAAATCCGCGGAATTATTCCAAAACTTCGCGGAAAGTCCGCACCCAATTAAAAGAAACCAGCCCCAAAGAAAGAGATTCGCGGAATTATCACAGATTCCCGCGGAATAATTGCAAAAGTCCGCGGAATTAATCCAATAATCCGCGGAATAAAATCAAAACTCCGCGGAATTATCACCAAATCCCGCGGAATGAACACAACTATTTCAACACATTAAAATACCGTGCCTCTGGATGAGCAAACACCATTGCCGAAACGGACGCTTCCGGTTCCATCATGCAACCATCTGTAAGCTCAACCCCAATCTCTTCGGGCCGTAGTAACTTGAACAATTTTTTCTGGTCCTCCAAATCAGGACATGCAGGGTAGCCAAACGAAAAGCGCTGGCCTTGATAATGGGCAGCAAATCGATCTTTCATCGTAAAATCCAGTGGATCCGGGAATCCCCATCGGTCACGCATTTGCCGGTGAATTAATTCTGCAAATCCTTCTGCCGCCTCAAGTGCCAATGCTTGAAGAGCGTGACTTTCAAGATATCGACCTTCCGCTTTATAGTGGTCAGCTTTTTCACGAATTCCTCTTCCGGCAGTTACTGTAAAGAATCCAACATAATCCTTTACGCCGCTGTCAACCGTTTTAATGAAATCTGCTAAACATAAGTGTGGTGCCGATTCCTGTCGGGGAAAATCAAAAGTTTCAATCACCCTTTCTGGTGATTCTGGGTCATAAACATAAATCTTATTTCCGTCAGACTGGGCCGGGAAAAACTGATAGATTGCCGCCGGAGAAATCCATTCCTTATTTTCTAACAGTAATTGGTCAACTACTTCTTTTACCTTCCATGCTTTTTCATCTTTTTCAGCAAGTAATTTAGAAATCTTACCTTTCACGCCAAGATGGTGACCAAGCAGCATTTGCATATTAATATATGGCTCAATATGAGAAAGTGAATACGATTTTAAGACATGTTTTTTCGTATCCTTTGGAACAAAAACAGGTACCTTAGTAGAAACAGTTGACTTTATTTTAACCGCTACAGAACTAACCGCTTTTTGCTGAATTTCAATAAACGTCCCGATGGAATCTATTTTTTCAGAGCGTTCCACAACAAGTTTTTCATATTCCTCTGGGGATTGTAGCTGGTTCGCTAGCGCCAAGCCTGTCATTGCATCTTTTGCGTAAAGGACAAGTCCGTCATATTCCTTGGCAATTTTCGTTTCTGTAAATTTCCGCGATAAAGCGGCACCGCCAACTAAAATCGGCAAAGAAATTCCTGCCTCCTTCATATCCTGGGCTGTTAACACCATTTGCTGGGCGGATTTTACGAGCAAGCCGGATAAGCCAACAATGTCTGGTTTTACGTCACGGATGGCTTGAATCAATTCGGTCGGTGATACTTTTATGCCGAGGTCTTTCACATCATAGCCATTATTGCTCAGGATGATGTCGACAAGATTTTTTCCGATATCATGAACATCGCCTTTAACCGTTGCCAGAAGAACTTTTCCTTTTGATGCAGAAGCATCGCCTTTTTCCATAAACGGCTCTAAAAAGGCAACCGATGCTTTCATTACTTCCGCACTTTGGAGAACCTCAGCAACAATTAATTGATTATCATTAAAGAGGCGGCCGACTTCTTTCATGCCCACCATTAATGGCCCATTAATAATATCTAGCGGCGCGGGATACGTATCCAAAGCCACTTCTAAATCCGGTATCAATCCTTCTTTTGTTCCTTCAACAACATAATGGGCGAGCCGCTCCTCTAGACTCATATTTAGAACGGCCACTTTTGCCTCTTTCTTTTTATCGCGGTAAAAGTCTGTAAAGGTTGCGAGTGTTTCTTCAGTCGTTTTAAAAAGCAAATTCTCCGCTAATTCAACTTCTTCCTTTGAGATTGAAGCAAACCGCTCCAATTTTTCCGTATTCACAATCGCATAATCAAGCCCAGCCAATGTGCAGTGGTAGAGGAAGACGGAATTTAATATTTCTCTTCCTACAGGTGGCAGTCCGAATGATACATTGCTAATCCCAAGTATTGTTTGAACGCCCGGCAAATGCTCTTTAATAAGCCGAATTCCTTCAACGGTCGCTTGAGCGGATCCAATATATTGCTCATCACCAGTACCAACTGGAAAAACTAGTGGGTCAAAAATTAAATCCTGCGGCTTCAGCTTGTATTTATGAACTAATAAATCATAAGAACGCTTGGCAATTTCTAGTTTCCGCTCAGCGCTAACACCCATACCTTTTTCATCAATTGTCCCAACTACTACTGCTGCGCCGTACCGATGAATAAGGGGAACAACTGCTTGAAACCGATCTTCACCGTCCTCAAGGTTGATTGAATTGATAATGGCTTTTCCCTGCGAATATTTAAGTGCTTTTTCACTGACTTTTTCGTCTGTTGAGTCGATTACGAGTGGCGCCTTTATTTTCTTTACAACCTCTTTCATGAAGTTTTCCATGTCGATGATTTCATCGCGGTCGGGGTCAGCAAGGCAAATATCAATAACATGGGCACCGCCCTTTACTTGTGCCCGAGCAATTTCAGCTGCTTCCTCAAATTTCCCTGTGGAGATTAGCCGTTTGAATTTTCGGGAGCCAATCACATTGGTACGTTCGCCAACCATAATGGGACGCAATGTTGGATCATCATAAATAAATGGTTCGATACCTGACACCATATGTGCAGTGGTAGACTCAAACACTCGCGGTTTATACTGTTTCATCGCTTCTGCAATCGCACGGATATGGTCAGGAGTTGTACCGCAGCAGCCTCCAACAATATTTAACCAGCCATGTGAAGCAAAATCGGACAGTTTTTTCGCAAGTGACTCGGGTGTTTCGTGATAGTGTCCTTCCTCATCAGGCAATCCCGCATTTGGATAACAGCTGACGGCTGTCCCAGCAAGACCCGCAAGCGAGCGGATATGATCCTGCATAAATTCAGGACCAGTGGCACAGTTTAAGCCGACCGCAATCGGCTGCATATGCTCAACCGAAATATAAAAAGCTTCAATCGATTGTCCTGCGAGTGTTGTGCCCATAGGCTCAATTGTTCCTGACAACATCAGCGGCAAGGCTTTACCGGTTTTTTCAAACGCCCTTGATATTCCGATATAGCCAGCCTTCACGTTCAACAAATCCTGACTCGTTTCTAGCAAAAGAAGGTCGGCACCGCCATCAATCAAGCCAATTGCTTGTTCCTCATAGGCTATGGCAAGGGCATCAAAAGTTGTTCCACCGGTAACACTTAAGGTTTTGGTGGTTGGACCCATCGAACCGGCCACAAATCGAGGCCAATCCCGAGTTGAAGCCTCTAAAGCTGCTTTTTTAGCAATTTGTGCCGCCTGTTTGTTAATTTCATAAGCTTTAAATCCAAGCTCATATTCATCAAGGACAATACTGGTTGCCCCAAAAGTATTTGTTTCAATAATATCAGCACCAGCCCGTAAATATTCAAGGTGGATTCGTTCAATTACCGAAGGAGCGGTTAGATTAAGCTGTTCATTGCAGCCTTCATACTGCTCACCACCAAAGTCGAGAGCGGAGAGTTCAGCCTGCTGCAACATGGTCCCCATGGCACCGTCCATGACGAGAATTCGTTTGTTCAGTTGATCAATAAATGGTGTTTTCGACATTGCTGTTCCTCCTCGTATCATTTGCACGCTCCCGGGCGTATAAAGCTAGTTCCCTGGTAAGCTCATAACGTAAAAATGGTGTAATTAAATAAATACCATTAAAAAGGTCGAGTGCTGCATCTATTAATGATTTTGTAATCTGAAGCCCTTCTTGAACAGCTTGGAGTGGGTGGTCATTCCATTTGGCCATCTGATCACGAATAGAATCGGTAATTTTAATGCCTGGAACTTCGTTGTGCAGGAATTCAGCATTTCTAGAGCTCGTCAGTGGCATTAAGCCAATATAGATGGGGGCATCAAGATGTTTTGTATTTTCATAGATTTCTAGCAGCTTTTCTTCTGAAAAAACAGGTTGGGAGATAAAATAATCAGCCCCATATTGAATCTTTTTCTCAAGTCGTTTGACTGCTTTTTCGAGGGAGCGAACATTCGGGTTAAAGGCAGCAGCAATACTAAACGCAGTTTTTTGCCCGAGATCTTTTCCGGAAAAAGACAAGCCATCATTTAACTGTTTGATCATTTGAATCAGTTCAAATGAGGACACATCATAGACAGAGGATGCACCAGGGAAATCACCTACGCGGGCTGGATCGCCAGTGATTGCTAAAACATCATTCATCCCAAGCGTATGAAGCCCCATTAAATGAGATTGCAAGCCAATCAGATTACGATCTCTACATGAAATATGAATGAGTGGCCTTATTGCTAATTCGCTTTTAAGCAAATATCCTAATGATTCATTTGAAATCCGGACAGTAGCGAGGGAATTATCTGCTAATGTAATCGCATCAATACCTGCTTTTTTCAGTTCTTTTGCCCCTTCAAAAAATTTTCTCGTATCGAGCTTCCTTGGGGGATCTAATTCAACAATGACAGAAGGTCTTTCCTTCACAATTTCTTGTAAAGGAGGACAGTCTCTTTTTGGAGAACGAGCTTCACTCACGATTTTCTTCGGTTTGAAATGGACGACCTTTTCCGAAATTGGAGCACTGTTTTTTAATTCAGAGGCAAAGGCTCTGATGTGCTCGGGTGTCGTACCGCAGCAGCCTCCGAGAAGGCGGATGCCTTGATGACGAAAGCTTTGTGCTGATTGCCGAAAATAATCTGCATCTCCTTCATAATGAAATTTCCCATCGTTGTAAGAGGGCAGACTTGCATTAGGATAGGCGGACAGATAGGCATGTGACGGCAGCTCAATTTGCTCAAGGGTCAGCAGCATATGGTGTGGTCCAAGCCTACAGTTTAAACCAATCACATCGGCACCGAGGCCTTCGAGTCTTTTTAAAGCATCATTAACAGGTAGTTGATTTTGCAAAATTCCCGTCTCCTGTAGGGATACTTGAGCAATAATGGGCAGCTTCGTTTCTTTTCTGGCTATGGTTAGCACTGTTTCAAGCTCTTCAAGGTCATAAAAGGTTTCAAGCAATAATCCGTCTACTCCTTCGAGTAAAAGACAATATAATTGCTCACGGAAGCTTCGTTTTATTTCTTCAATTGTAATGGTGGTGGGCTTGATGCCACGATTGCCGCCAATCGTTCCTAGTACATAGGCATTACTCCCGGCTACCGTTTTCGCGTTCTTTACTGCTGCACTATTTATCTCTTTTACCGAGTCTTCAAGCCCGTACCGCCCGAGCTTTAGATAGTTTGCAGCATAGGTATTCGTTTGAATCACATCAGCCCCGGCCTCAATATAGGCTTGATGGATATGCTGGATTTGTTCTGGATGGGAGAGATTCAATTCCTCAAAACAACAATCCGTTCCATATGAATAGAGCAGGGTCCCCATGGCACCATCGGCGATTAAGATTTGATTTTTTAATTTTTCTAAAAAGCTCATTATGATTCTCCTCGTTGCAATACCAATTGTTTGGCACGGACCTTCTCAAACGCTTGGGAAAAATCATGGATCAGGTCATCCACGTTTTCAAGTCCAACTGATAAACGAATCAGACTGTTCTTGATTCCTCGCTTTTCTCTTTCGGTTTGCGGCATGGCTGCGTGCGACATCTTGGCAGGGTATGATAAAATCGATTCCACCGCACCTAAGCTAACTGCAAAGACAGGGATTTTCACGTTCGCGACAAAAGTTCTAAGTGCTTCTTCATTCACAAAATCAAACGATAAAACAGCTCCCGAACCAGCTGCTTGATTTTTTTGCAAATGATGCTGCGGATGATGTTTGAGACCAGGATAATAAACTTTTTCAACAAGCTGATGTACATCCAAATAATTTGCTAGTTTCATAGCTGATTTTTGCGATTGCTCCAGGCGGACGTGAAGAGTCTTCAGGCCCCTAAGAACAAGCCAAGCATCCTGAACCCCAAGGACAGCTCCAAAGGAATTTTGCAAAAAGCCGAGCCGGGACGCTAAAATTTCGTCTTTTACAACCGCAAGACCTGCCACCACATCACTATGCCCAGATAAAAACTTTGTTGCACTATGAAGAACAACATCTGCACCAAGCTCCAGCGGTCTTTGTAATTCTGGAGTAAGGAAAGTGTTATCAACAAAAGTTAATGCTTGAATTTCCTTCGCCAGTTCACTAATTGCTTTGATATCCGTCACCTTCATTAATGGATTTGAAGGGGTTTCTACATAAAATGCTTTTGTATTCTTCTTTATTGCATGTTTTACTTCATGTAAGTTGGTCATATCGATAAAGGTATGTTCAATACCAAATCTTGAAAGCACCTGGGTGACCATCCGGTACGTACCGCCATAAACATCTTCGGTAATCACGACATGATCGCCGGAAGAAAGCAAAAGAAACGCTGTTGAAATCGCCGCCATACCTGAAGAAAAAGCAAATCCTCTTGTACCTCCCTCTAACTCAGCAATCACTTCCTCAAGCGCTTCCCTTGTTGGATTTAAACTACGACTATAATCATATTTTCCGAATTGATCGAGGTTCGTTTGATGAAAAGTAGAAGCATGTTGAATCGGCACGCTGACAGCGCCCGTAACAGGGTCTATTTTTTGGCGATTATGAAGGAGCTTTGTTTCAAAACAAAAATCCTCACCTACCATTCGTCATCACTCCTTCTTTTATATTGGTAAAAGCACGCTCAAGGTCGGAAATGATATCGTCTGCATCCTCAATTCCAACAGCAAAACGCAATAATCGATTGCAGACACCTGCTTGGATGCGGACCTCCTCTGGAATATCTGCATGCGTTTGAGTAGCCGGATACGTAATGAAGCTTTCAGTACCGCCAAGGCTTTCGGCAAAGGAAATCAGTGATAAACCTTGGAGAAAGGGATTCACCCATGACGCATCTTGTAAGCGGAACGAAAGCATTCCTCCTCTGCCAGGGTAAAGAACATCGGTAATATCATCATGATTTGAAAGGAAATCAGCAATTTGTCGGGCGTTTTTTTCATGCCTTTCCATTCGAAGCGCCAAGGTTTTCATGCCCCGCATTAACAGCCACGAATCAAAAGGACTTAATACACCGCCTGCACCGTTATGATAAAGGGCGAGTGCCTGACATAATTCTTCACCTTTGGCAACAATCAATCCGGCAAGGACATCATTATGACCACCTAAGTATTTCGTTGCACTATGGATCACAATATCTGCCCCAAGCCTGATGGGCTGCTGCAATAACGGGGTATAAAAGGTATTGTCAACAATCAGCAAGATTTCATAACGCTTTGCAATTTCTGCAATTGCGCCAATATCAGATTGCTGCATGAGGGGATTTGTTGGGGTTTCGAGAAAGATGGCCTTTGTTTTTGGTGTAATCTTGCTTTCAATCTCATCTAGACAACATGTATTTACATAGTGACAAGTTAAGCCCCATTTTTTATAACCCTTCTCTAATAAACGGTAGGTGCCGCCGTATAAATCCTTGCTTACGAGCCATTCATCTCCGGATTGGAATAAGGAAAGAATGGTAAAGATCGCCGCCATCCCTGAGCTGCAGGCAAATCCTTGGTCACCACCTTCAAGGTCGGCAATCGTTTTTTCAAGGAGCTGGCGCGTTGGATTTCCAGTCCGAGAATAATCAAACCCAGTGGATTGGCCAATACCCTCATGGCGGTAAGCTGTGGAAAGGTAGATGGGCGGATTGACCGTTCCTGTTACGGTTTCACTGCGATTCCCAATTTGAGCAAGTTTTGTTTCAATTTTGTACATGATTAAACCTCCTTTTTCTCAACAAAAAAAGTCTTCTATAAGAAGAAGACTTTGTAAGGACTTATCACTTTGTCATTCTTCTTATCTCGCAAATTACAAAATTTGCAGGAATTAGCACCTTTTCAATGGGCACGCCATTGAAGGTTGCTGAGGTGTCTTCGGGCCAGTCCCTCTACCTCTCTTGATAAGAAAATTAATATTTAGATTATTTATAAAATTTACAATATAATTAGCCGTTTTGTCAATTGTTTTTTTTTGATTGAAATTCTCTTGAAAATAAAAATTTATTTAAGTGTTCTAATTAAGAATAAAAAGAATTAAATATATGAGGAACTATTTTGGGATGAAGCATATGTTCCTGGTAAACTGTTAGATCCCAATATTCAAGTGGTATTGAAAAGATTAGAATTAAATGAAATTAACTTTATTTGTTGACTTGTTCTTTTTAAAGAACTACTATTATAGTATAGATAAAAAATTAATGTTATTTACCAATAAAAAATGCGAAATTGGTAGTTGAGTGGATAAATCTTAAGAGATTACCTTTTTTTATATTCAAAAGGTTCTTTATTTAGAACGTTTTTATGTGAATAATAAAATGACTTTTAAGAGGTGGATAATATGAGCTTCCATAATGCAAACAAAACGAATGCAAAGGATATTAATTTGAAAGAGTTATTTTACGTCATTAAAAAGAGGTTATGGATTGTTGTGGTCATAACATTCATTTCAACTGGACTGGGTACATACTATAGCTATTCACATAACACTTCCTTATATCAAGCTTCTTCAAGAATTATTATTGATACAACTCCAGACTATCGGAATACCCTTCAAGTAATCATTAAGGACTCAACCATATTAGGTAAGGTTGTGAAACAACTTGGATTACCTCAGTCACCAGAGGCGTTAGCTGGACAAATTACGGTTACAAGTATAGATAATACTCAAGTTGTCAGTATTGGTGTGACATACACGGACCCTAAACGTGCTGCAGATATTGCCAACACAACTGCTACCGTATTTAAGGCGGAGCTTCCAAATATTGTTAGTTCTAATAATGTTCGAGATGTTAGTATATTATCTAATGCTTCGGTAAACCCGGTACCCATTAATCACAATCAAAAAATGAAAATCGTGATTGCATTGGTGATTGGGGGCGTAATAGGCATTGGACTAGCGTTTTTGTTAGATTCCCTTGATGATACATTAAGATCGAACAATGAAGTAGAGGAAATTTTGGGGTTGCCTGTTTTAGGAAGAGTTTCGCGAGCGAATAAAAAGAATTTGAAAAAGAAATATATTAAGCATGTAAATTTAGAAGCAAGAGGTGATACGGTTGGCTATAAATAAGGGAAAGAGCAATATCCTAACAAAGAAACAACCATTAATAGCTTATTTTCACCCTGAGTCCATTATTTCTGAACAATATAGAATGATTCAGGCAAATATAAAATTTTCAATGACTGACAAAGGAAGCAAATCGTTTTTAATCACATCACCAAGCAAGGGGGAGGGCAAATCTACAACTGCTGCCAACTTAGCAGTCTCAATGGCCCAACAGAAAGAAAAGGTTTTACTAATAGATGCTAATTTAAGAAATCCTGGTCAACACTCCATATTTAAATTGCAAAATTCTATTGGATTAACGGATGTTCTAACCGGTAAATCACATTTTTATGATGCTATTCAACATACAGAAATCGGTAGGTTAGATATATTAACAGGGGGTTCACTCACACATAACCCAGTAGAATTACTCTCATCACCTATGATGAATGAATTATTTACCAACGCCTTAAAATCTTATGATGTCGTTTTAATTGATTCACACTCCGTGTTAGAGTTGACTGATACAAAACTATTAGCTAATCAATGTAATGGGGTAGTATTAGTTATTCAAAGCGGAAAAACATTACAAGATTTAGCGTTTGAGGCGAAAAAAGTATTAGAATTCGCGAAGGCAAAGCTTATTGGTGTCATTGTCAATGAATGATTATCAATAAAAAATTTTAATTCAATTGTTCTTAATAGGGAACATAAGATGTTTTTTAAAGAATATATAAAATTGGTGATGTCTCCTCTCCGTTATCAATGGAGGCACTCGGTCATGCTGTGGGTTTAAGAGACCTTAGACGCAGGTCGTCAAGAGTGTGATGTGAGGGCGGGTTAGATGCCCATTTACATAAAAAATGTTACTTATATGTCTTTTCCGGAAGGGATATAATTAACATTTTTTAAACAGAGGAGGGAATGTATGACTTATCGTCAAAGAGTATCATTATTTATTTTTATTGATTCTTGTATTGTATTGACAGCCATTTTTTTTAGTCGTCTTTTAGTAGATGCAACAACGGATGTCATTACTTTTCCAATCGTATTAAGTTCTATTGTAATATTAATAAGTCATCATATCTTTTCATTATTATTTCATCTATATAAAAAGGCCTGGGAGTATGCCAGTATTGGAGAATTGATTATTATTTTAAAAACTGTAACTTTTTCCATTCTAATAGCAGTAGCAACCCAACTGCTAATTACTCATAAAGTCCAATTTCGCTTACTAACCGTAACGTGGTTACTCAATATGTCTTTTATTGGTGGCTCGCGTTTTTGCTGGAGAATGTTCAGAGATTTCTTTCTTTATGAAGGAAAAAATAAAAAGAGAACATTGATAGTAGGTGCTGGATCTGCCGGGACGATGGTGGCTAGACAGCTTCACAATAATCATGATGCGGACCTTTTACCGGTTGGTTTTATTGATGATGATGAAAAAAAGCAGAAATTGGATATTTTAGGGATTCCAGTGTTGGGTGGAATTGTTGAAATAGAGGATATTGTTAAAGAGTTTGATATCGACAATATCGTTATTGCCATTCCTTCGCTTAGAAAAAGGGTGCTAAATACTATTTTTCAGGAATGTGCAAAAACAAATGCCAAAACACAAATTCTGCCGATGCTTGAAGATCTAATGACGGGAAAGGTTTCTGTTCAGCAATTTAGGGATGTGCAGGTAGAGGATCTTTTAGGAAGGGATCCCGTTGAACTAGATATTGAAAGTATTTCTGAAAATATTACCAATAAGGTTGTTTTAGTTACAGGAGCCGGTGGTTCAATTGGATCTGAAATATGCAGACAAATTTCTTGTTTTAATCCAAAGAAGCTTGTCTTATTGGGTCACGGTGAAAATAGCATCTACTCTATCGAGATGGAATTAAAAGAGACCTTTAAAAATGATGAAATTGATTTTGTACCAGTAATTGCAGATATCCAAGATGAGAAGAAAATGATGTCCGTTATGAGTACATATCAACCAGAAACAGTCTACCATGCTGCTGCTCATAAGCATGTTCCTTTAATGGAAGCCAACCCTGAAGAAGCTGTAAAAAATAACATAATTGGAACGATGAATGTCGCTAAAGCATCTAGTTGGAATGAGGTGAAAACCTTTGTCATGATCTCAACCGATAAAGCAGTGAATCCAACAAGTGTAATGGGGGCGACGAAAAGACTTGCGGAAATGGTCATACAGCACCTGGATAAAGAAAGTGACACCAAATTTGTTGCCGTTCGCTTTGGAAATGTCTTGGGAAGCAGGGGGAGTGTCATTCCATTATTTAAACGACAAATTGAAAGGGGAGGACCTGTAACTGTTACTCACCCTGACATGATTCGCTACTTTATGACGATTCCCGAAGCATCAAGATTGGTTTTACAAGCCGGAGCACTTGCACAGGGTGGTGAGATTTTTGTTCTCGATATGGGAGATCCAGTGAAAATCATTGATTTAGCTAAAAATCTCATAAAATTCTCAGGTAATTCTATAGATGATATTGGCATTAAATACACTGGAATAAGACCTGGAGAAAAGCTTTTTGAAGAATTATTAAAGGAAGATGAGGTACATGAGCAACAGATTTATCCCAAGATTTATATTGGAAAAACTTCTAATCTTTTAATCCAAGAAATAGAAGAAATCATTTCAAATTACTCGATTTTAGATAAAGAAGAAATGAAAGAACGGCTAATCACCCTTGCAAACAATAAAGAGATTCCTAAATTATCAGTTTCTGTATAAATAAGATGGTGAAAATGAAACATTGGGTGGACGATAAAATGCCAAAAAGAGTACTTTTCTGTGCAACTGTTGATATTCACTTGAAAGTCTTTCACTTACCGTACTTAAAATGGTTTAAAGAACAAGGATGGGAAGTACATGTAGCTGCATCTGGAGATATGAAACTACCGTATGTAGATAAAAAAATCAATATTCCTATTAAAAGATCTCCACTAAGCAGTAAAAATATTCAAGCATATCATGAATTAAAAATGATGATGGAGAAAAATCAATATCAGATTATTCATTGCCATACACCAATGGGAGGGGTACTAACTCGTATTGCGGCAAGAAAAGCTAGAAAACAAGGAGCGAAGGTAATTTACACAGCCCATGGCTTTCACTTTTGTAAAGGGGCACCATTTATTAATTGGGCTTTATATTATCCTATTGAGAAATTTTTAGCACGGTATACTGATTGTCTCATAACAATAAACGAAGAAGACTTTCAACTTGCACGCAGTCATCACTTTAAAGCAGGGCTTATTTCGCATGTTCATGGAGTTGGAGTTGACACAGATTGTTACTTCCCTGTTGGTCCATTGGATAAATTCGTATTACGAGTAGAACATGGATTTAATGAAGAGGATTTCTTAATGTTTTATGCAGCAGAATTTAATAAAAATAAAAACCAACCATTTCTGATCAAGTCGGTTGCCATGGTAAAGGACGAAATACCCAATGCCAAGCTTTTATTAGCTGGAGAAGGGCCAATGTTAGAAGAGTGCAGAAAGCTTGCAAGTAATCTTGGTGTAGATAGAATAGTTCATTTTTTAGGATATCGGAATGATGTTGACGAGCTTCTAAAGATGAGTGATATTGCGGTTGCTTCTAGTTACCGAGAGGGGCTTCCTGTTAATGTTATGGAAGCAATGGCAAGCGTCTTGCCGGTTATCGCTAGCGATAATCGTGGGCATCGAGAATTGATTGAAAATGGAAAAAATGGATGGTTGATTCATTTGAATGATACAGAAGAAATGTCAGAAAAGCTAAAAATACTTGCCAAGGATGAAGAACTACGAAATAAATTTGGGATAACTTCGAGAAAGATCATCCAGGAGAAATACTCAATTGATAAAGTTTTAAGTGAAAACAGGAATCTGTATTCATTGTTTACAGAGGAAAGGGAGGATTTAGGGTGGGCAGTCCATTAAGGGTACTTCATGTTGTGGTAAATATGAACCGTGGAGGGGCAGAAACCCTTATTATGAATCTCTATCGGAATATAGACCGCTCGAAGATCCAATTCGACTTTCTAACTTGTAAAGAAGGTGTCTTTGATTCAGAAATTAAAAACCTTGGTGGTCAAATCTATCAAATACCGTACATTTCTGATGTAGGACACTGGGAATATGTAAGAGAGTTAAAGAACTTTTTTATAGCAAATGCTCACTATAAAATTGTCCATTCTCATCTAGATAAAATGAGTGGCCTCGTTCTCCGTGCGGCCAAACAAGCAGGAATTCCCATTCGCATTTCACATAGCCATAACACAAGAAGTGAGGGTGGAAGAGTGGCAAGACTGTATAAGTGGTTTGTAGGGAATTATATTGTTCCCAATTCGACCCATTTAGTTGCCTGTTCAAGTGATGCTTCTAACTGGTTATTTAAAGAAAAAAAAACCTCAACCATGATTTTGAACAATGGGATTGACCCTGATAAATTTATATTTTCTTCGGAAATCAGAAAGACAATAAGAAATGAATTAAACATTGAAGATACACAATTTGTTCTTGGGCATGTTGGTCGATTTAATGATCAAAAGAATCATTTATTTTTGTTAGATGTTTTTTCACAGTTTAATTCCGAGGAAAAAAATTCTGTCCTAATTTTAGTTGGCGATGGTGACTTACGACCTGAAATTGAGAAGAAAATTAAGGATTTAAATTTGGAAGGTAAGGTGCAGTTGCTTGGAATTCGAAGCGATATTAATCATGTCCTTCAAGCATTTGACCTTTTTATTTTTCCCTCTTTACATGAAGGCTTACCTGTTTCTCTAGTCGAGGCGCAAGGTGCCGGATTACCTTGCGTAATATCTGACCATATTTCGCAGGAAGTAGATCTAGGGTTCAAACTGATTGAATATGCTTCACTTTCCAACCAAAGCAGCTGGTTAGAGAAAATAAAAAATATTAAGTCTACTCAAATAGATCGAAATGGGGTTTTAGACCTTCTGTTAAAAAGCGGATTTAATATAAGAAACACTGCAGGCTTTTTAGAGGACTATTACTTTTCGTTATCGAGGTGAATGTAATTGAAATTATTAACCGTTTTTACCCCAACTTATAATAGGGCCTATTGCCTCGATACCTGTTATAAAAGTCTCTTGAATCAAACTTGTAAAGATTTTGTTTGGCTAATTATTGATGATGGGTCTACAGATTCAACAAAAGAATTGGTTAATCATTGGATAACAGAAAATCAAATTGAAATTAGATATCACTGGCAAGAAAATCAAGGGATGCATGGTGCTCATAATACCGCCTATGAACTTATCGATACCGAATTAAATGTTTGTATTGACTCCGATGACTCAATGCCAGAAGATTCAGTTGAAAAAATTGTTCATTTCTGGAGAGAGTATGGAAACATTACTTATAGTGGAATAATTGGACTTGATGCTGACAATAACAATAAGGTAATTGGCACAAAACTACCGGAAAAACTCAAAAGCTCAACGCTGTTTAACCTATACAATAAATATGGTGTATTAGGAGATAAAAAGCTTGTATATCGTACTGAATTAACAAAACTATATCCATATCCAATCTTTGAAAATGAAAAATATGTGGGATTGGCGTACAAGTACTATATGCTCGATCAACAATACGAAATGCTACTGATGAATGAAGAATTATGTACTGTTGAATATCTTCCTGATGGTTCATCACTTAATATGTTTAATCAGTATCGGAAAAATCCAAAAGGTTTTGCGTTTTATCGTAAAGAATTAATGCAATTACCATTTGCGAGCATTTCATTTAAATTTCGCCAAGCCATTCATTATGTATCCAGTAGTTTTCTAAATAGGAATTGGCGGTTTTTAAGTGAGACTCCACTAAAAGGTCTTACGTTTTTAGCCATACCATTAGGTTTCTTATTATATTTATATGTCCAACAAAAAAAGGGGCAACTAAAGTTAAGGTCTTAACTTTAGTTGCCCTTTGCGTTATTAATAAAGATTTAGAAAAAGGATGATCTGAAAGGAAAATACCGGATGACTATTCTCTGGATTAACCTAGCCACCGTTTTTATGTTGGCCTATTTTTCAAGATACTTCGCTGTTGTGACATTTTCTTCTAATTCCATTGCTATCGTTAAACCAAATAAATTGTTTATTTGTGGTTCTTTACTATGTTTAATTTTAGTTTCAGGGCTTAGAGCAAATATTGGGGATACCGGAGCTTACCGCCATGCCTATATACTTAATAATTTTACCTGGGATTACGTTAAGTCGCAAAAGGATATTGGCTTTGGAATTCTTCAAATGATCTTAAAAAATTTTACAAATGATCCACAATTAATGATTTTTATTACGGCCTTCATTACCAACGTGCTAATTATTGGAGTATTTTATAAGTATTCTAGAATGATTGAATTGAGCATTTTTGTATATATTACCAGTGGTTTTTTTATCACTTCAATGAATGGGATACGGCAATGCCTTGCAGCAGCGATTGTTTTTGCAGCAACAAAGTTCCTATTTGATGGAAACTGGAAGAGATACTTTTTAGTTGTTCTCATTGCTACATCTATACATGAAACAGCGCTCATTCTTATTCCTATTTATTTCATTGTTAGAAGAAAAGCATGGACACGAGCGACCTTTTTCCTTATTTCAATAGCTATTATTGTTGTGCTTGGATTCAATCAGTTTTCAACTGTTTTGTTTGCTGCCATTCAGGATACGCAATATGGAGGATATAAAGATTTTGCTGAGGGTGGGGCAAATGTTATTAGAGTTGCAGTAGAAGGAGCACCGTTACTCATTGCTTTCTTTGGAAGAGAAAAACTAAAAACGATTATGCCCAATAGTGATTATATTGTAAACATGGCTGTTCTTAGTTTAGTCTTTATGATTATTTCAACGCAAAACTGGATATTCGCCAGGTTTTCCATTTATTTTACTCTTTACCAATTTATTTTAATTTCATGGGTGGTTAAGCTTTTTAAAGAAAGCAATCAGAGGTTAATTTATTTCACGATCTTAATTTGTTATTTGATTTATCATTATTATGATAGTGTTATTACTCTGAATATCCTGTATAGAAGTGAATTTTTAGATCAAATTTTTCGATAAAGGGGAGGGAACAAATGGATAAAAAGAGCAATCTGAAGAGAGTCCTGCATATCGTTAGCACGATGGATCGAGGTGGGGCAGAGACACTAATTATGAATATCTATAGAAATATAGATAAAACAAAAATCCAGTTTGATTTTGTTTCCCATTCATCGAAAAAGGGAGATTATGATGATGAAATTATCTCCTTAGGTGGAAAAATTCATTATATTCCGAGCTTAGGAGAGTTAGGACCCATTAAATATATAAAAGAATTGAAAAGAGTAATGTCTTCGGCACATTACATAGCGGTTCATTCGCACACGGATTTCCAGAGTGGCTTTCCCGCTTTAGCCGCAAAACTTTGTGGAATCAAAAAAAGAATCTGTCATTCTCATAGTACTAATTGGCCGAAAAATAATCATATGATAAATAAGTTTATCCTAAAGTTTTTACAAATATTAATTAAAGTTTCAGCAACAAATTATTGCAGCTGCAGTAATGAAGCAGCTGCGTTTTTGTTCAGTCAAAAGCTGGTGGATCATGGCAAAGTGAAAATCTTAAATAATGGAATTGATCTAAACTCATTCTTTGAAACTTACGATGGTAGAGATCATTTGCTATCTGAATTGGGGCTACCAAAAGATGTGAAAATAATTGGGCATGTCGGACGTTTTTCTAAATCTAAGAATCAAAGCTTTATCCTAAAAATATTGAAAAAAATTCTCGAGACTGATCCTAACTATTTTGTATGTTTAGTGGGAGATGGTCCATTAAAAAAACAAGTTGAAAGAGAAGCGGAAGCACTTGGTGTATTAAATCATATTAAGTTTTTAGGCGTTCGAACGGATATCCCAAGATTAATGAAAGCATTTGATGTGTTTCTCTTTCCCTCTCTATTTGAAGGGTTTGGAATTGTAACCTTAGAAGCTCAATGTGCCGGTACTCCTTGTGTGGCATCAGCAGCGGTTCCAAGGTCAACGGACATGGGGCTCGGTTTAATTACCTATATTAGTTTGGAAGAGGATTTAAATACCTGGTCAAAATATATTAATAAAGCCGCTTTTTCCAACAGACCTGACAATGAAACAATAAAGAAACATTTCAAAAATAAAGGATTCAGTATGGAGGAAAATGTCCCTAAGTGGTTATCGTTGTATCTAAATGATAAGCAAGAATCCCTTTCTCATTTATTAGATCTAATAAGGAGTTAATTGGAGTGAAAAAACAAATACTTTTTGTAACACAATACCTCCAAACAGGTGGTATAGAGAAAAGCTTATTAACACTACTTTCCGATATTGATTACGATCAATACGACGTAGACTTGCTTCTATTTGATCACAGTGGTGTCCTGTTCAAATTGATTCCACCACAAGTAAATATTCTTCCACCACTGTTTGAAACTTTTTCTACTCCTTTGTCACAAGCAGCCTTAGAATTAATAAAAAAAAGAAAATATCGACTGTTGATTGGTAAAATCCTTGCAGCTGGTTTAGCACGATTTTCATCAGGTGTTGGAACGGGGATCAGATGGGGAGTTTATCGTAATATCTTGCCTAAACAAATAAAACACTACGATGTAGCAATCAGCTATATCGATTTTTTTTGTAATTACTACGTGACAGAAAAAGTTAGTGCCAAACGGAAAATTGTCTACAATCATATGGATTATGCATACAGTGAGAACAATGGCTGGCTTTGTCCGAACCTTGAGAGGAAGAGCTTTTCCGAGTGTGATTATATTGTTACGGTAGCTGAAACTGCCAAGGAATCATTAGAGTCTTTCTTTCCAGAGTACGCAAATAAAATTCAAGTCATTCATAATCGAGTGTCACCAAATACGGTTCGGGCAATGGCAAATGAAACGAATATAGACAAAGGCTTTAAGGAAAGTAAAAATATTAAAATCGTTACAGTAGCTAGACTCGTTGATGAAAAAGGAGTCTTTTTTGCGTTAGAGGCATGTAAAATTCTAATAGACCAAGGATATGCCATATCCTGGTTTATGATTGGAAACGGACCATTGTTCCATGTATTGAAATTGAAGTCCGTAGAGTGGGGAATTGATAAAAATTTTATTTTACTTGGTGAGAAAGAAAATCCATATCCTTATATGAAGGAATGTGATATATATGTTCAACCATCGAAAACGGAAGCCCATTGTGTGGCAGTAGAAGAGGCAATTGCTCTTTCATGCCCTATCGTTACAACAGATATACCTTCATTCCGAACTCAAATTCAGGAAGGGGAGACAGGAATGATCGTACATGCTGACCCAAAGGCATTAGCAGAAGGAATAAAAAAATTAATCGAGTCAAAAGTGTTACGTAATAGACTATCTGTAAACTTAAAGAATTTAAATGGCAGAAATCAAGAGGAATTAGAGAAGTTTTTAAAATTAATATCAGCATGAAGGAAAAACTAAAAATATTAATAGGAAGAAAGGGGTGTATGAATTGTCTATTCTAGTAACGGGAGGAGCAGGGTATATAGGGAGCCACACCATTGTTGAACTTTTAAATAAAGGGTATGACGTCATCGTAATTGATAATTTTTCTAATAGTCACCCAGAAGCATTGAGACGTGTGAGTGAAATTACCGGTGAAGAATTCAAGATATATAACATAGATATTCTAGATCGACTTGGGCTTGAAAAAGTTTTTTCAGAAAATAGTATCGAGGCAGTTATACATTTCGCAGGCTTAAAGGCTGTAGGAGAATCGGTAGAGGTACCTCTGCACTATTACAAGAATAATATTACTGGTACTCTTAATCTCTGCGAAATGATGCAAAAATACAATGTAAAGAGATTGGTATTTAGTTCATCGGCAACTGTATATGGAAATCCTAAAACAGTTCCGATTTCTGAGGATTTTCCTCTAAATGCAACTAATCCATATGGTCGGACAAAATTGATGATAGAAGAAATTCTTAGAGATCTCTATGTATCAGATAACCAATGGAGCATAACCATTTTACGGTATTTTAATCCAATTGGTGCACATGTTAGTGGCATAATTGGCGAAGATCCCACTGGTATTCCCAACAATTTGTTGCCATTTATTTCGAAGGTGGCAATTGGTGAATTAAAGGAAGTAAAGGTTTTTGGAAACCATTATCCTACAAAGGACGGAACAGGGATAAGAGACTATATACATGTTGTTGATCTCGCACTGGGACATTTACATGCTCTTGAAAACAATCTGAAAACAAAAGGAATTAGCACCTATAATCTTGGTACTGGAAAAGGATATAGTGTATTAGAAATAATTAGCGCTTTTGAAAAGGCAAGTGGAAGAAAGATTCCCTACACGATTACGGAGCAAAGGCCTGGTGATGTAGCTGTTTGTTTTGCTAATCCAGTAAAAGCAAAAAGAGAGCTGCAATGGACCGTGGAAAGAGGAATAGAGGAAATGGTTGCTGATTCTTGGCGCTGGCAATGCCAAAACCCTAGCGGATACAGAGAAGAAAATAAAATCTTAACAGTTACAGGAAATCCCATGCAGAGCAATGGGGATTTTTCTTTTTAAAGGGGATTTAAACATGAACATTTCCGACAAATTGACTCAGCAAAAATTATTGGAAATCTTAGTCTCATCTTATATAAAGGGCCAAGAAAATAAAAATATTCAAACAATAGAGATATTAGAAGATATGAAGCAGAAATTTTTATCAATCATGAACACAAATAGGTAAGAAATTTACGATGAAGAACCTGAAATGGTATCTCCATTAGAGGGGATGAGGTGATGAGGAAATGAAGCGAATTTTTGATCTTGTTTTTTCTATTTTCTTATTAGTATGCTTTTCTCCAATTATAGTTGGCATAGCTGTTATGGTCAGGTACAAATTAGGAAAACCAATAATATTTAAACAACAACGTCCCGGTTTAAATGAAAAACCTTTTTATATTTATAAATTTCGCACTATGACTGACGAACGTGGGAGTAACGGAGAGTTATTACCTGATTATGCACGCTTAACATCGTTTGGCAGATTTCTAAGAAAATATAGTTTAGATGAGACAGTTCAATTAGTGAATGTTGTAAAAGGAGATTTAAGTATTGTTGGACCAAGGCCACTTCTTATGGACTATCTGCCATTATACAGTTCAGAACAATCTAAACGTCACCAGGTTAAACCTGGAATGACTGGTTGGGCACAGGTAAATGGGCGAAATTCCATTTCATGGGAGGAAAAGTTTCAATTGGATGTATGGTATGTTGAAAATCAAAGTTTCTTTCTAGATTTGAAGATTTTATATCTTACCTTTATTAAAGTAATGAAATCTGAAGGTATTCAAAATGGAGAGAATGTTACCATGCCGGTTTTTAAAGGGAACTCAAATGAAAAAAATTCAGGGAAATCTAGTGCTTTTTAGCTTAGTTTTCTTTAAGTGGTGAGGTATTGAGATGCTTCAATTTAAAATTATTGAAAAACAGGATAGTTGGAAAAACACATTAAAGAATTTTAATAATATAGATTGCTATTACTCATATGAATATGGGAATTCATTTGCAAAGAAAGAAGGAGGCAGACTGTTTGCTGCCTATTATGAAGATCATGATACGAAAATATTTTATCCGTATATAAAAAGGAGAATTCCTCATATTGAGGAAGAACTTTTTGATATTGTAACACCTTATGGCTACGGTGGTCCTGTAATTAGCGGAACTTATACGAATGTATTTATGATGAAATTTCATGAATTATTCAGTTCATATTGCAGATTACATAACATCATAACAGAAACAATTAGATTTCATCCTTTATATCAAAATTATAAAATTTGTAGAAATTTCTGGGATATTGAATATATTAGAAAAACAACCGCAGTTGATTTAACACAATCACTAGAAGAAATAAGAAATAATTATAGTGAAATGACCAAAAGAAATATTAAGAAGGCCAAAATGAATAATCTTACGTGTTTTATTGCTGAAAATAGCGAGGAAAATATTAGAATCTTCATAGATCTCTATAAAGAAACGATGGACCGGAATCATGCGGCAAGTTATTACTATTTCGATGAGGATACCTTTTTTGAGCAAGTAAAGGAAACAGATATTAGTGAAACCTTATTACTATTCACCAAAACGAATAATGAAATTATTGCTGGCGTAATGGTTTTGGTTGGTAAGGAATTTTCTCATTACCATCTCGGTGCATCGAAAACGGACTATTTACATTTTCGACCTAACAATTTAATGTTTGATTTTATGATTGAATCCTGTAAGTCAAAGGGGTCAAGTGTTTTACACTTAGGCGGAGGTTATCAAGAAAATGATGGCCTTTTTAAATTTAAAGCTTCCTTCACTAATGATCATTATTTCAAATACTATATTGGCAAAAAAGTCCATAACCTAGTTCGGTACAATGAAGTCATTGAAGGTTTAAAAGAACAGTATGAATTGAATGAACGTTATTTTCCTATCTATCGTGGTCAAATGGAAAAAAGAAAAATTCGTACTTAAGAAAGGGGTGAAAGATATGATGAAGAATCGAATTTTTTTATCTCCTCCACATTTGAGTGGAAATGAACAAAAATATATAAATGAAGCTTTTGAAACAAATTGGGTTGCCCCATTAGGACCAAATATAGATGCTTTTGAAAAGGAAATAGCTAATTATGTAGGAGCCAATGAAGCTGTAGCAGTTAGTTCTGGAACTGCGGCGATTCATTTGGCTCTTTGTTTATTGGATGTAAAAAAAGGAGATACAGTCTTTTGCTCCAGCCTTACCTTTATTGCAAGTGCAAATCCTATTATTTATCAGGGAGCAGAACCTGTGTTTATCGATTCAGAACCCGAAACATGGAATATGTCACCACAAGCACTCGAACGGGCATTTCAGGATGGAAGTCATGAAAATAAACTGCCTAAAGCTGTCATTGTTGTGAACCTATATGGCCAAAGTGCAAAAATGGATGAAATCATGTCGATTTGTAGCCGTTACAATGTTCCCATCATTGAAGATGCTGCCGAATCTTTTGGAGGAACCTATAAGGGAAAAGCGAGCGGTACATTAGGGTTGTTTGGGATATATTCATTTAATGGAAACAAAATCATTACAACCTCTGGAGGAGGAATGATCATTTCAAATGATCAGGAGGCAATGAACAAGGCTAGATTTTTAGCAACGCAAGCTAGAGATCCAGCCCCTTATTATCAGCATAGTAATATAGGATTTAACTATCGAATGAGTAATGTATTGGCTGGGATTGGCAGAGGCCAACTGGAGGTTTTACCAAAAAGAGTGGCAGAAAGAAGACGGATTTTTGAACAGTACTACAAAGAATTAGCGAATCTACCAGGAATATATTTTATGGCAGAACTCCAAAATACTCAGTCTAATCGGTGGCTTACAGCCCTAACCATCAATGAAAAAGAAGCAGGTGTAACGGCAGGGGAAGTGTTAGTTGCATTAACAAAAGAAAATATTGAAGCGCGTCCTGTTTGGAAACCCCTTCATTTACAGCCAATCTTTGATGGATTACGCTATTATCCACATGAAAAAAATGAAAGTGTTTCGGACCGTTTATTCCAACAAGGGCTCTGTCTACCATCTGGGTCTAATATGGCTTTCAATGACCAAATGAGGGTCATTAAATGTATAAAGGAATCCATAAATTCACACATGTGTAAAAGGGAGCTCCAAGCCTAAAAAATCTAGGAAAAAATGGGGTATTTAAATGATCGGGAAAACTATTTATCAAATTCGAAGGAAAAGGGGATACACACTATCTGAACTAGCTGAACGGACCCGCATATCAAAATCGTATTTAAGTAATATTGAACGAAATATTAACATAAATCCATCAATAGAAGTCATTAAAAAAATAGCAAAAGTGTTGGAGGTTGATTTAAAAACATTAATTGGAACAATTGATGGAACACAAAACGATCTTGACTCGGACTGGATTGATTTTGTAAATGAACTAAAAGAATCAGGCATTGAAAAAGAGCTGCTCCATGAGTATAAACCGTTAATCGAATTTATCAAGTGGAAAAATGATAGTAAGGGAAAATAAATAGGTATGGACACGAGAGTAAGTGTTATCGTCCCAATCTATAAAGTAGAAAAATATCTCAAAAGATGTTTAGACACAATTGTAAATCAATCTTATCCCTATTTAGAGATTATCTTGGTGGACGATGGATCACCCGATAACTGCGGTTCAATTGCAGAAGAATATGTCAAAGCAGACAACCGAATAATCGTCATCCACCAAAAAAATGGGGGATTGTCTGATGCAAGAAATACAGGCATGCTGCATGTTACTGGGGAATATATCTTATTTGTAGATAGTGACGACTGGCTAGAAAACAACATGATTGAGCAAATGTTGAATACATCTATAAAATTAAAAGCTGATGTAGTTCAATCGGCTTTTTATTATGCATATGATGATCATTTGCTTTTTGATCAACGCTATTTTAAAAAAGGAAATCCTCCTTCTATTTTAAACAATATCGAGTTAATGACTGAATTAGTGGCTAATGAGAGAGTGAAAAATTTCGCCTGGGGTAAGCTTTATAAAACAAAATTAATCAGGGATATTCCTTTTAAGAAAGGGGTCTTGTTTGAAGACGTCTTTTGGGCCCATCACGTTATGCACCGTGTAAAAAAGTATGCAATCATAAATCAGCCACTTTATTATTATTTTCAACGAAGTGATAGCATTGTTTCAACGTATACACCTAAAAATTTAGACATCATAGAAGGCTTAAAGGAAAGGCAATATTTTATAGAAAAAAATCACAAAGAATTAACTTTCCAATCCTATAAAGTTCTTTTAAATACGATTTTTATTCATTACAACCTTCTTTTACTAAATAGAAAGAAAGATGAAGGTGGAAGTTACAGGAAAGAATTGCAGACATACGTCAAAAAAAATTATAACAACTTTAAAAAGGCAGTTGAAAGTGATAAGCCCCTTAAAAAACAGCTTTTTTTATTTTCAATACATCCGTATATAAATATTATTTTTCTAATATTAGCCAAAATTTTAAGACGATTGAGAATAGTTTCGAAACCTATGGGACTAGAAAAAATTAATCTTTCAATTAACGGGAGACAAAAACATGAACATACAAAAAGTGGAGGGTAAGACTTCTTCACAAGAAAGGAGAAGTTTTTTCTATGTCATTTAAAAGTTTTCTAAATGCAATAAAAAACAGTACTTCTCTGATTATCATATTCATATTTAACTGCCTTCCTATAAAGAATAACAAAATCTTTCTTTTTAGTTACTATGGAAGCCAATACGGATGCAATCCAAAATATATTTCTGAACATATACTTAAGCGCTACCCAAAAGATAAATTTGATCTTGTATGGGCATTTAATGATTTATCAAATAAGGGAAATATAGCTGGGGTAAGAACGGTTAAAACCATGTCGATTAAATACTTTTACGAACTTTGTACGTCTAAAATAGTCATTACTAATTTTAGAACAACCAATCTGTTCCGTAAGAGAAAAAATCAGTTTTATATTCAGACCTGGCATAGCTCTTTACGATTAAAACAAATTGAAAAAGATGCGGAAGATTTATTACCACTAGATTATGTCGAGATGGCGAAGCAGGATTCAAGGAAAATTGATCTTCTCCTATCGGGCTGCAAGGTTAGTACCGAAATTTTAAAAAGATCCTTTTGGTATAATGGAGAAATTTTTGAACAGGGTACCCCAAGAAATGATCTTTTATTTCAACAGAGTAAGGATTTAAGAAAGAATCTATTAAACAAATTGAACATACCTGACGATTATAGGGTCGTTCTTTATGCCCCCACCTTTAGAAAGAATAATCAATTTGAAGTGTATAACCTAGATTACCCTAAAATCCTGGAGAAATTATCAGATAAATTTGGTGGCAGATGGATCTTTCTCGTGAAATTACATCCCCATATGCTATCCCAGGATAGACAGTTTATGGGAAACAATCAAATGGTTAAAGATGTAACAAAATACGATGATATCCAAGAATTATTAAGCATTGCTGATGTGTTGATATCAGATTATTCATCACTCATCTTTGATTATTCCATTACAAAACGCCCTTGTTTTCTTTATGTTCCGGACTTGTTTGAATATACACATCAGGATCGACCATTATATTTTAATTTAACAGATCTTCCTTTTACTACAGCTACCAATAATCCAATGTTATTAGAGAAAATAGATTATTTTAATACAAATGAATATAACAAGACTATGGCAGATTTTTTAACTAAAACGGGGTCATTTGAAGAGGGAAAAGCATGCGAAGCATTGACTAAGCGGATTGAACAAGTTTGCCTTAGTAATGAGAAAGGGAGGATTACTTATGAAGCGATATAAAGTTGGTTACACAACAGGTGTCTTTGATTTATTTCATGTCGGTCATCTAAATATTTTAAAAAGGGCAAAGGAACAATGTGATTATTTGATTGTTGGTGTCAGTACGGATGAATTGGTAATGGAATATAAAAATAAGAAACCTGTTATTCCCTTTGAGGACAGAATGGAAATTGTTAAGGGAATTAAATATGTAGATAAAGTAATTCCACAAATGAATAGAGATAAGCTTTCAGCATGGCAACATTTAAAATTTGATGCAATGTTTGTGGGGGACGATTGGAGAGGAACTCATCTCTTTAATGAAATTGAGAAAAAGTTTAACGAAGTTGGAGTTGAGCTCGTGTATTTTCCATACACACCTGGAGTCTCTTCAACACTAGTTAAAGAGAAAATAAAAATTTAAAGGAACGGGAGTTTTTTTATGAACCCCTTAATCAGTATTATTGTTCCTGTTTATAATACCGAACCATATGTAAGAAAATGTTTAGATAGCATCCTTGCACAAACTTTCAAGGATTTTGAAGTTATTGTCGTTAACGATGGTTCGACAGATAACAGCGGAATTATTTGTGATGAGTTTGCACATAAAGACCATCGGGTTAGTGTTATCCATAAAACCAATGGAGGGCTTAGTTCTGCAAGAAACGCTGGAATAAAAATTGCAAAAGGCGAGTTCATTGGTTTTGTTGATAGTGATGACTATATTAATCAGGATATGTATAAGGAACTGTATGGCTTATGTAATGAAACGAATAGTGATATTTCGATATGTAAGTTTAGCAGAGAGGTTAATAAGAAAGTGATAAGTGAACAAAATGAAGAATTCATATTAGAAATGAATAATGAAGAGGCAATGAGACAACTTTTTAAAGGCATGCTATATAGGTTTTCGGTATGTAATAAATTATTTAAGAAAACCTGTTTTAAAAATGTCTTATTTCCAGATGGAAGGATTCACGAAGATTTAGCAACTACTTATAAATTATTTTCTCACTCTAATAAGGCAGTGTACACAGCTTATCCAGGTTATGTTTATGTAAAGCGAGAGGAAAGTATATTAACTTCCAGATTTAACAAAAAGCGGTTAGATGCATTTATTGGGTGGGATGAAATTTTGAGTTTCATGTATAGGAATTATCCCGGATTATCAAAGGAATTTATTAGCTGCTTTTCCTATGGATCAGTAGATAATATTCATAATATTATGAATCAAGTGGAAAACAAAGAGGATAAGAAGACCTATCTAAAGGTTATCCAACAATTAGTTAGGAAATATTTTTATAACATAATGGTAAATGAGTCCCTTTCATTGAAGTATAAGATAACCCTTGCTTTGTTAATGTTAAATACAAATTTTTTGATATTCTCAGGTAAATCCAAAAAACTTTTAAGGTTGGGATTTTAGTGGTGAATCCAAAAATCAGCATTATAGTTCCAATATATAATGTTGAAAAATACCTTTCAAAGTGCATTGATTCCATATTAGCTCAGACGTTTTCTGATTTTGAGCTAATTCTTGTAAATGATGGTTCACCAGACAATTGTGGAGAAATTTGTGATAAGTATGGTGAAAAAGATGAAAGGATTAAAGTCATTCATAAAGAAAACGGAGGTTTATCTTCAGCTAGAAATGCCGGTATAAAGATGGCAACCGGTATCTATCTTGGTTTTATTGATAGTGATGATTATATTGATGAAAAAATGTATGAGATTTTATATCTTAATGCTGTAAATCATTCTTCGGATGTAGTAGTTTGTGATTTTCTAAAGGTAAGTGAAGGGGAATGTTTATTAAGTAGTAAAAGTGAATTGGAAATCGATGTATTGCACTTTACAAATAAACAAGCTTTGGAGCAACTATATATCTCTGAAAAAGAACAACGTGTTAAATGGGTCATTGCTTGTAATAAGTTATATAAAAGAAGTTTGTTTGATCATTTAGAGTTTAAATTAAATAGACTATACGAAGATGAGTTTATTGCTCATGAAATACTGTATAACAGTTCAAAAGTTACTTTAATAACAAAACAACTGTACTATTACGTTCAAAGAGAAAACAGTATTGTGGGTTCTTCCTTTACAATTAAAAAATTAGATCGAGTTTATGCACTTAAAGAAAGGGCAGATTTTTTTAGGGGAATTAAGGAAACCGATCTTCACAATCAAGCTCAAAGACAGTTCATGGATGTATTCTTTTGGTATTTTCACAAAACTAAGTTTGAAATACTAAATGCGGAAAAAGAATTAAGGGACCTAAAAAAAGTTTTTAACAAAAATTTATTCTTCTTATTAAAAAACCCTCATATAAGTAGGAGAAATAAATTAGCTTTGATTTTGTTTACCTTACTTCCTTTTGCTTATTTCAAATTAATAAAAAATAGTCATTAAATAATTTTGAAAAAGTATAGTTAGGAAGATTTGAATATGAGGAAGGTAAATTTATTATTTGTATTTGATTCTTTAGTTGTGAGCAGGGCAGAAATAGATAAATTACATTTCATTCCTTGTTAGACTCTAATAAAATCTCAGTGGAATTTTGGAATTCACTTTAATTTGGGGGTGATGATGTTTTGTTGAACCCTAAGAATTTTGTTTCTATAAAGAAAAAATATTATGAGTGGAGGTTTTGGAATAATGTCTATAGAGAAATGCTCAAACACATTAAAATTTTCGGTGATAAGAGTAATCAACAGTTAACCCCATATATTAACAAACCCGGAATTGCTTTATCGTTTGATGATAGTTATCGAATAAAAGATTGGACGAAATATGGAAAAGATATATTTGGATATTATGATGTTAAGGTCACCTTTAATATTAATGCAATTCATCATTTTGAAGGGAAAAGGGAACATAGTCAAAATGAAATAGATTTGTTACTGGACTTACAAGGGCATGGTCATGAAATTGCCCATCATAGTCTTACACATAAAAAAGCTACCGAGTACTCAAACCAATTTGGTATAAATAAATGGATAGAAGATGAAATAATTTCTTTATTTCAATGGATGGGAAAGCAAACACATTCGAAAACCGGTGAAGGATTTAAAAAACCTGTTACCTTTGCATTTCCACATTTTTTGTACAATAGTGAAAATATCCAAAAATTAATTCCGAAATATTTCAAGATTGCAAGAGGATATCATGATAAGGATAATTTAACAGCTTTTAACCATCAAGGATTTGCCCCGTCCATTTGTTTGGATGGGTATTACTCATGCAATTTAAAGTATGTAGAAAAAATGATCAAAAAAGCCAAAGAAGCCAGTAAAAATCTGATTATTACTTGTCATTCAATTTTGCCAAAAGAAGTAGATTGGGACGACTTCGGCTGGGGAGAGGAATCAAATAAATCCGGTACTTGGAGAACTACACCAGAAACAATCCAGTTTATTATTGATGTGGCAAAAAAATTTAATATGGAATTTTATACTACTGCTGAACTGGCTGGTATTGCAACTTTTATAGACGAAAATTTCGAAATGGCAGTTAGGGAGCAAATAACAAATCCCAAAGCAAAATGGATTCCAATTTCGGAATTAATTGAAATTACCGAATTAGATTTAAGTAATAGAAATATAGCAAATTTGGATGGGATACAATACTTTTTAAATCTTGAAAGTTTAAATTTGGCTAACAATCAAATTAAAAATTTTAGATTGTTAGAAAAGCTTCCTAAATTATCTAACTTAAATATTGAAAATAATTCTATACAAACAAATAAAAAGATAGTGTAATCAATGGAAAGGGAGGGGGATTATGGGATCAAAATTACTATTTGTCAAAAATCTTATAAATAGAAAGATAACGTTAGGTATTTGGTCAATTAAAGCTTTTAAAACGAAATCAATGATCCTTAGCCCGCCACATCAGGAACTAATCAAAAGTCCATCACTTCAGGCAGCGGACATTAAAGATGTTCCTGCAGAATTTATTGCAGACCCATTTATCATTCACCATAACTTTACATTTTATATGTTTTTTGAGGTTCTAGATAAACAGTCTGGAAAAGGAATGATTGGGTTAGCAACTAGTAAAGATGGGGAGAAGTGGGAGTATGAAAAAATCGTTTTAAGGGAAGAGTACCATCTGTCTTATCCACATGTATTTATGTATAACAATAATTTCTATATGATACCTGAATCTTGTGAGGCCAACAAAGTTTTATTATATAAAGCTAAAAACTTTCCATATGATTGGAAAGTCTCAAAAGAACTAATGAAAGGAAAATATGTTGATACAAGTATTTTTCAATATAATGACAAATGGTGGATGTTTTCAGGGAAAAACAGAAAGTTGCATTTGTTTTACTCAGATCATCTTGAAGGCAACTGGAAAGAACATTCAAAAAGTCCGCTAATAACGAATAATAATAATATTACAAGGCCAGGCGGAAGAGTGATTGTTGAAAATAATGAGATATTTAGATACACACAAGACGGTGAACCATCCTATGGGAGCGCCGTGAGGGTTTTCAAAATTAACCACCTTTCGAAAACAGATTATTCAGAAAAAGAAGTGGATTTAATCCTTAAGGGTACAAAAAGTGACACGGATTGGAGAAAAGATGGCATGCATTCCATTGATCAAATAAAGATCAATGAAAATGAATGGCTAGTGGTGGTGGATGGTCATAAATTGGTAAAAAGAAATTTTATATTATGGAAACTAGAAAGGCTCTTTTCAAAGTTTTTTATCTGTTTACTATTTTTAATGAAATCAGTAATCCTAGAAAATTTGGACTTTATCTCCTTTTAAAAGGTGTAAATGAAGAATTTTCTGTAATGGATTTATTTATAGAAAGGCGGTAAAGGAATTGGGTTCGACAATAAAAAAAGTCCTTTCGTTATTTAACAAAAGGGAAAAGAAAAAGCTCATACTGTTATTTTTCATGATGATCATTTCTGCCTTGTTTGAAACACTAGGCATCGGTTTAATTGTCCCCTTTGTAAACATCGTAATAAATCCGACAGTTATCAAAGAAAATAATTTCTTAGCTTTTTTATATAAAACGTTAAGATTTCAATCAACAACTACATTTTTGATATTCTCCGTTGTAATGTTGTTGTTGATTTTTGTTATAAAAAATTTATATATTCTTTTATTCCAATATGCCCAAAATAGAGTAATACTGAATCAACAAGTTAAACTATCAGGCAAATTATTTAATGAATACTTAACCAAGCCATATACATTCCATCTCCAAAGGAATACCGCGGTATTACTAAGGAATGTAAATAGTGAAGTTCCAAAGGTTTTACAAGGAATGGTTATGTCAACCCTTCAGTTATTAACAGAACTTCTTGTCATAACTTGTATTTTAGTTTTGTTATTATTTTCTGCGACAACAGCAACGGTTGTAACTTCTGTCCTTTTAGGTGGAAGTGTTTTTTTATTTTATAAAATCTTCCGCAAAAAAATGGGGGAATTAGGAAAAGAGCAACAATTAGTATCTGGTTTAATGATTAAGTGGATAAATCAGGGACTAGGTGCAAGTAAAGAAGTGAAAGTATCAGGAAAGGAACAGTTTTTCGTTTATGAATACACAAAACAAAGCCGGATAAATGCGAATATTAGCCGCTATCGAATGATGTTGGATCAAACACCACGGCTTTTTATTGAGACTTTATTAGTTTCAGCGGTACTTGTTACGATGTTGATTATACTGTTCCAAGGAACGAATACAACACAGATTGTATCAACTATGGCTTTATTTGCAATGGCAGCATTTCGGTTAATGCCATCGATTAATCGAGTAATGGCGATGATTACGTCCATCCGTTTTAGTCAACCTGCACTACAGGTTATTTATGAAGATTTATCAACCAATATAGAAGATTCCACAAGCAATCTTTTGTCTGCACCAATATTGAGATTTCCCGAAAATGGGGAGAAGGCTTTCAATAATTCGATAAGATTATCTAATGTTTCGTTTCGGTACCCAAATCAGGAGAAGCTTTCAATCAAGGATGTTTCTTTGACGATTCCCATTGGTCAATCAGTAGCGTTTGTCGGTGAGTCAGGTGCTGGGAAAACAACACTTGTTGATATAATCCTTGGATTGCTGGAACCAGAAAAAGGAAATGTCTTAATTGATGGTGAAGACCTACAAGGGCTTATCTCCTTATGGCAACAGAAAATAGGATATATTCCTCAGACAATATTTCTATCGGATGATTCCGTTCGGGGGAATGTTGCTTTTGGAATTCCTAGTGACAAAATAGATGATACGGCCGTTTGGAGAGCCTTGGAGCAAGCTCAATTAAAGGATTTTATTGAATCGCTACCTGACAAATTAGATACATCTGTAGGAGAGCGTGGGGTAAGGCTTTCAGGTGGCCAACGGCAGCGAATCGGAATTGCTAGAGCGCTATATCATAATCCGGAAATATTATTTATGGATGAAGCGACATCTGCATTGGACAATGAAACGGAAAAGGAAATTATGAAGGCTATTGATGGCTTAAAAGGAGAAAAAACATTAATCATTATCGCTCATCGATTAAGTACAATAGAAAATTGCGATATTGTTTTCAAAATAAATAATGGCAGATTAATCGCGACTGAAAATAAATTAAAACAGCAGGTAGTCATGTGAGAAGTATCATCGGTCAATATTCATTGGGGATGATCTAAATGACTTACCCGTCAATAAATTAAAGGATTCTCTGCTGCACCTAAAGATGCTGAGGATACGGTTAAGAAATCCGTGCACTTTGTCAGTCAAAATAATGGCGGTGACGGGCTGTATGCGAAGTAATGGGGCTTATTCTGTCCTGTCAAGTAGATGGAAACTTGCTAATTGGAAACTTCCTTCATGGCAAGCTGAAGATTTCCCAACAATAAAAGAAAGCTGAATTTTTTAGGAATTACATTCCACTGTGAGTTGGGTGCATCATTTTGAACAGGGGGGAGGTTTATATGCAGAAATTATTTCAAATTAGGAGATTTATTGATTTAAAAATAAAGGAATGATTATATGAAGAATCGGAGAAATCCCCTTTTTGTAGTAATCCTCCTTCTAGTGATGATTCTCCTTTTAAGCGCAGTCACGTTGATGGTTAACAAGAAAACAAGTGTCATTGCACCTCAGGGGCAAAAAGCAATGAATTACCAAAATTCAATGAATGATTCAAATTTTGCAAAAGGTGATGGAAAAGTTTATAAACTTGATCTGCAAAAGTGGGGAGTTTTCAATGATGGAACACATCCCGAGCAAACAACAAAAGGAATAAATACTGCCCTGAAATGGGCGAAGACAAAGGGATATACAACGTTTTATGTTCCGGCTGGGACCTATTTAATTTCAAAAGGAAAATCCGATTCAGATCCGAATTCCAGAATTAATCTGGTTTCAAATATGACTTTCCTTCTTGATCAAAGGGTAGTCATTCAAAAGGAAACAAACGGTTTCGAAATTTATTCTACTTTGTATCTTGATTCTCAGACTGAAAATGTCACGATAAGAGGCGGTACATTGCGTGGAGACCGCGAAACACATGATTATTCCCGAAAAGAAAAAAATATAGATGGTACTCATGAATGGGGTGATGGGATATATTCTGAAGGTGCGAGAAATATAACCATCGACCAAGTAAAGATTGAAAAATTCACTGGGGATGGAATTGAAATTGGGGGCACCGCTATTTATGGAGATTATATTACTGAAAAGGATCTGGAATTAGGGAGTATAGATAATCAGGGAAAGCCGATTTCTCAAAAAGGGAAAATCCGCTCCAATAATTATCATGTCGAGAATTTTAATAATGTAATCTATAAAAATCCCCATTATCGAAATGTTATGATGTGGCTTCCAAAAGGTGTAAATGGAAATTATGATATCTTCTTTTATCGGAAAGACGGCAGTTTTATAAAAGCAGACCGGAATCAGCATTTTAATTCAACGTGGGGATTTTCGCGTATTCCAGATGATGCTGATTATTTCAGGGTAGTTT
Source organism: Neobacillus massiliamazoniensis (assembly GCF_001048695.1). Taxonomy (GTDB): domain Bacteria; phylum Bacillota; class Bacilli; order Bacillales; family Cytobacillaceae; genus Neobacillus; species Neobacillus massiliamazoniensis. The sequence continues at coordinate 1,654,422 of NZ_CVRB01000001.1, forward strand.
TTAATAGTAAGACAGTCAAGAATATAGAAGTCAACAGGATGACCGTTGCCATTACAGAGAATATGACCATAAAGAATTGCGATATCGGGTATAACCGCAGGCAAGGGATTACAGTCGGGGCTTCGGAAAATATTAAAATTATTAACAACAAAATTCATCACATTAAAGGTACTTCACCGCAAAGTGGAATTGATATCGAGCCGGGCTTTTACCCGGCTATTAATACCTTAATAAAAAGTAACAAATTTTTAAACAACAAAATTCATATTGTTCTCGCTTACGGCGGTAATACAACAATAACAGATAACTATTTTGGGCCAAATATTTCAGGTGGGCTTGGTTTATCAGTTAATCCCAATTATTACGGTACAACCGTAGACAATAACAAGTTTGATCATACTAATTTTATAACTTGGGGCAATACGAAATTCCTAAATAATAAGTTAACTTTCAGTTTAGCAAAGTTTGAAGGCGGTGAAAATGTAATTGTAGATGGTGTTGATGGAACTGACTCAAATTTAGAATTCACACAAACGGACAAAGATGGGATCATTGTGTCTAATGTTATGCTCACATCATCAAAAGGCAATAAAAATACTTGTGGGATAACTGTATCCGGAAAACCGCTCCATTTAACAAATATTACATTGTTGAAGGAATGTAAATCAATTAGATAGGTGGACTTGATTATGAAGAAAAGAAAACTTCTGTTTGTGATTGATTCATTAGTTGTTGCCGGCGCTGAAAAGAGTTTAATTACGCTGCTGACATTATTAGATTATCGTAAATTCACCGTTGATTTAATGTTGTTCGCTCATGGTGAAATGTTAGAAAAAATGCTACCAAAAGAAGTCAATATTTTGAGACCATTAAACTATACGAATTTTACCCACCTAAGTCCGTATAAAGCACTTATATATTCTGCCAAACATTTGGATTTGAAAATGCTTAATTCCAGAATTAAATATTCATTCAATATTCGCTTCAAGAATTACAACAATGTGCAAAAGGCAAGACTGTTTTGGCAATGCGCTGCAAATGTAATCGAGGAAAACTCGGTTTACTATGATATTGCCATCAGTTATGCGCAAGGGGTACCAACCTTTTATGTAGCAGATAAGGTAAAAGCAGAGAAAAAGTTTGCTTGGGTAAATGTAAGCTACCGCTTGGATAAAAAAGAGGCTGAATATCAAAAACAGTTTTATGATCGATTTGATAAAATAGTTGCTGTCTCTGATTCCGCGAAAGATATTTTTTTAGAGACATTTCCAAGTTATAATCCCAAAGTTCAAGTAATCTATGATATTAATAATCCGCAATTTATTTATAACATGGCTGATGCTTATGAGGGTTATAATGACGATTTTGATGGAATTCGAATACTTACGATTGGCAGATTAGCTTATGGAAAAGGATACGATATTGCACTGGAGGCTTGTAAAAAGTTAAAAGAAAAAGGAATTAACTTCCGCTGGTATGTTCTGGGAAAGGGTCCTTTAAGAGAGGAAATACAACAATTTATTAAGGAAAATAAATTGGAAAATTACTTTATATTATTAGGGGTTACCGCAAATCCATATCCGTTTATAAAAAACTGTGATATATATGTCCAAACATCAAGATTTGAAGGATTTGGTTTGGCAATAGCCGAAGCACGGATACTAAATAAGCCTGTGGTAACGACTAGATTCGATACTGTGTTTAATCAAATGATTGATAGGAAAAATGGGCTTGTTGTTGATATGAATGCTGATGCAATTTGTGAAGGAATCATGGAATTAATTCGTAATCAAAATCTTAGAAATAATATAATTGATTTTTTACAGCATGAAAAGAAAGGAAACGTCGAGGAGATTAATAGATTTTATCAATTAATTGGCTAATATCATATGAAGGAGTAAGAGTAAATGAAGAAAAAGATAATCTTTATGCTCATAAATATGAATATTGGGGGCACAGAAAAGGCCTTACTTAACATGATTAATGAATTTCCAAAAGATCAATATGAAATAACTATTTTTTTATTGGAGGAATACGGCGGTTTTCTAAAGTTTATTCCAGAGGACGTTAAGGTCAAGTATTTTTCAGGGTATCAAAGCATTAAGGATCTTTTAAATCAACCTCAACAAATGATGTCATTACAATTATTAAAAGAGGGGAAAATAGTAAAAGCAATGATAATTTTGTTTTTATATATTATTACAAAAATATTAAAAGATAGGACTTTATATTTTAAATATATTTTAAGAAAATACCCAATCCTTGATGAGGAATATGATGTTGCTGTAGCTTATGGTGGCCCAATGGACTTCATAAGCTATTTTGTTATAAAAAAGATAAAAGCAAAAAGGAAAATTCAATGGATTCATTTTGATGTAACAAAAATTGGTTTTAATCGAAAGTTTGCAGCTAAAATTTATAGAAAATTTCAAAAAATTTTCGTTGTTTCAAAGGAAGGAAAAGAAAAACTGACAAATATATTACCATCATTAGCAGAGAGAACAGAGATTTTCCGAAATATTATTTCACCCCAATTAATTAAAACCCAGGCAAAAGAAGGGGAAGGGTTTTGCGATAATTTTATGGGAATAAAAATTTTAACTGTTGGAAGATTATCCCTTGAAAAGGGCCAGGATCTTGCGATAAAAGCAATGGCAAAATTAAAACAAGAAGGATTTAATGTCAGATGGTATTGCGTTGGGGAAGGAAAGTTTAGAAATAAATGTGAAGAGTTAATCGATGAATATAATTTAAAAAATGATTTTATTTTATTAGGCTCTACTCACAATCCGTATCCATATATTGAGCAATGCGATATTTATGTACAGCCGTCCAGGCATGAAGGTTTTTGCATAACCCTTGCTGAAGCTAAGTGCTTAGTAAAACCTATTGTTACAACTAATTTTACTGGAGCAAAAGAGCAGTTAAATAATTGGAACAACGGATTAATTGTTGGAATTGATGAAAATGAAATCTATAGAGCAATTGTTGAAATTATCACAAATAATGATTTGCGTAAAAGGTTTTCCCATAATTTACTTATAGAATCTTTTGACTGCAAACAGGAAATAAAAAAAATAATGGATTTTGCAGTCTAATATTTTTTATATGGGACTAATACTAGCGAAATGGTAAAAAGTTTCCTAAGCTAAAGGGCAAAAAAAATTCAGGTTTCTTTTATAGGAATTAACGTGAAAAAAAGGATTAATAAATAAAGGTGGATCGTAAAATGACTCGAATGATGCCAAAAACTGCCTATATTTTACAAATTCATAAAAACCCTGGTCAAGTAAATCAATTTATTAAACAAATTATTTCAGAAAATCATGCAGATGTATTTATTCATATTGATAAAAAAAATTATGAAGATCTAACTAGAAAAATTATCAGAAATCCAAGAGTGAAAATTTTACAAGAAAGCATCGACGTTAAATGGGGGGACATAACTCAAGTTGATGCCACTATTCTCCTATTAAAAGAAGTAATTGCTTCAGGAGTCAATTACGATTTTGTTTGCTTTAGAAGCGGGCAAGACTTGTTGGTGAAAAACGGATTTACTGAATTTCTGGGGGAAAACAAAAATAAAATTTTTATGAATGCCTTTCATGTACGAAAAAAGGAGCCGCATGCAGCCTTTGTAAATGTTAGTTGGCCAAAGATGACAAGAAGATTGTATTTAAACCCATTTCATCCCAATAGAGTTTTTAGGCGTGCAATTGCCCTGTTATATAGTTTTGGAGTGAATGTGTTGCCAAATAAAAGTCAACTTCCAAAAGATTATTCAATCTATAATGGCTCAAATTGGTTCTGTATTCCTCTGGATGTTGCGAACTATATAATAAAATTTTTAGATGAAAACGAGTGGTTTTATGAGGTATTTAAGAATAGTTTGGTTCCAGATGAATTTTTCTTTCAAACTTTAATTATGAATTCCAAATACAAAGCTGATGTAGTGAATGATAACCTAATGTATATAAAATTTGCCGAGTCATTAAAAGGCCGAAATAATCCCATTACGTTAACGATGGAACATATTGAAATAATTAAAAAGTCAAATGAATACTTCGCCAGAAAATTTGATGAAAATGTGGATAAAGTTGTAATTGAATATTTTACTAATCAGATAAAAATGTAACATATAGCTGGAATTGATTCCGATCTATTGACCAACCAGAAGAATTGAGTTAACTGGAAATTAAATAATAAAGGAGTTGATTCAATGGTAAACAACAAAGTAAAAAAATATCTAAAAAATTCCCCAAGATTATACCCAAAATTACAAAGAATTTTTTACATTTTTGTATTACTTCCTAAATATAAAATTAAGAAGAGCTTCCTTATTTTTCTAACCCCTTTCTTTATTAAACTACCTATTAAAAATAATAAAATTGTAATGACAAACTTTAATGGTAAAGGATATGGGTGTAATCCGAAATATATAGCAGAAGAACTGTTAAGACAAAAGCTAAATTATGATATTGTTTGGGTTTTAAAGAAAGAGTTAATTGGAAAAGCGAAGATACCTAAAGAAATAAGAATAGTTGAATATGAATCAATAAAACATTTATATGAGTTAGCAACTGCTAGAGTTTGGATTGATAATGAAAGAAAGTATTTTTATTCTCCAAAAAGGAAAAAACAATTTTATATCCAAACATATCATGGTGTTGTAGCTTTAAAACAAGTTGAGAAGGATGTAGAAAAACAACTTCCTGTTAGTTATGTTGATAAGGCCAAAAATGATTCCAAAATGATTGACCTTTTTATAGCAAATAGTAAATTCAATAGTAATTTATACCGAAGAGCATTTTGGTATGAGGGCGAAGTTCTCGAGGTTGGGGCTCCAAGATGCGAGATTCTAATAAAAGAAAATAAAAATATTTTAGATCAGGTTAGGAATTATTTTAATATTACAGAAGGTAAGCGTATTCTACTATATGCTCCAACTTTTAGAGCCAATTCTGATACTAAAGTATATAATGTCGATTTTGAAACATTAATTCAAACTTTAGAGAAAAAGTATTGTGGAGAATGGATAGTATTAGTTAGATTGCATCCAGATATATCAACAAAAGCTGATTTTTTGGAATACAACTCAAAAATACTAAATGCAACAGATTATGATGATATGAATGAATTGCTATCAGCAAGTGATATTTTAATAACCGATTATTCGAGTAGTGTGTTTGAATTTTCTTTCACTAAGAAGCCTATCTTTTTATATGCACCAGATATTAAGGAATATATTGAAGAAAGGAATTTTTACTTTGATATTCGCTCTTTGCCATATCCATTAGCTGAGAATAATAACCAATTACAAACGGTAATAGAAGGATTTGATAAGAGTAGGTATTTAATAGAACTAGATACCTTTTTTAAAAAAATAGGGATATTTGATCCTAAAGGTGCATCCGCAAAAATCGTTAAAATTATTAACGATGTTGCGAATCAAAACACTGAATTTCCCAATAATATTGAAATATCTGTTTAACTGTATGTATTCATCCTGAAGCGAAAAGTTTACCTGGTCCCTGAATAGGGCTTATCACCTCATTAAAGATAAAAAAGTGGTTTTCACAATTCCTGATACTGTAATTGAACCATATGACATTTATTATTGGTTAATTGACTAATAAATTTATTTTTGAAAGTAGTGGTTTAAATGAAAAAAGTTATAACTTATGGTACTTTCGATTTATTGCATTATGGTCATATGAATCTTTTGAAAAAAGCAAAGTCTCTTGGGGATTACCTTATTGTAGGTGTTACTACAGAAAATTTTGACATTAATCGAGGTAAACTAAATGTCCAGCAATCATTAATGGAAAGAATTCAAGCGGTAAAAGATACTGGATTAGTAGATGAAGTAATCCCCGAAGAATATGTTGGACAAAAAATTGATGATATTAGAAGGTATGGCGTTGATATTTTTGCAATTGGCTCTGACTGGGAGGGTGAGTTTGATTATTTAAAAAATTTCTGCAAAGTAGTTTATTTGGATCGGACACAAGGAATTTCTAGTACGCAAATACGCACGGAGTCTCAATTGGTTAGGATGGGGATTGTTGGATACTCTCCAATGGTAGACAAATTTATAGATGAGAGCAGATACGTAAGCGGTATAGTTGTCACGGGAATTTATCTTGAAGAAGAGGAAACTCTCCCTGAAAAATTACAGGAAAATGGCTTCGAACTGATTACAAATAATTTCAATAGACTTATTGACACTGTTGACGCAGTCTATGTGATATCAAAACCGGTAAATAGATACGAGTTGGTAAAACAGGCATTATCTCAAGGAAAAAATGTTCTATGCGAATCTCCCATAACGTTGAACAATAGCCAGGTAAAAGAGTTATTTGAACTAGCAGATAGTAAGCATTGCATATTATTTGAAGCCATAAAAACAGCATATGCTCTTGCGTTTTCAAGGTTAGCTCTTTTAATTAAAAGTGGGGAAATAGGAGAAGTAAAATCAGTTGAGGCGACATGTACAAGTTTACAATCTAAGAGTAATTGGTTATACAATAAGGAAAGTGGCGGCGGGAGCCTAACTTCATGGGGGCCGATTGCACTTTTACCGATATTTGCAATTTTGGGGACTGATTATAAAGAATGTAACTTTGTGTCTTATTATAAAGAAAAACATGGAGTGGATTTGTTTACTAAGATTGATTTAATATATCAAAAAGCTGTAGCATCTTTAAAAGTAGGAGTCGGGGTAAAATCTGAAGGCGAGTTGATTATATCTGGAACAAAGGCATATATATATGTGCCATCTCCTTGGTGGAAAACAGAATATTTTGAAGTAAGATACGAGGATTTCACCAACAACAAAAGATATTTCTACAAGTTAGAGGGAGAAGGGATTCGATATGAGATAGCTGCTTTTTTAAAGTCAATACGGACTCAACAAAATAACTTCTATATTGATAAAGATATATCACTCGGCATCAGTGAGATTATGGAGAAGTTTTTTACTAGTAATTATAAAAAAAGTGTGCTTAACTAACGCTGATTTAATCTAAAGATGATTACGTAAATAAGAGAATAATTTAAATTCGTTTAAGGTCCAATGGTTTAACTTATTCAGATATAGGTACCAAATTCGGAAAAGTCTAAAGAGCGGATATGTTTTTTAGAGTAGACAATAAAAGTTTAGGGCTATTGATGAAGATGTAATTTATAAATTTTAGTGGTAGCTGCATGCCCGGATGGTATTTTAGTTGCTGATAGAGCTTCAAGTCCGAAAATAAAGGATCGAACCAAATTATAGTAAAAATTAGAAAAGCAGTGGTGTAGGGGAGGCGGAGGTTTTTGGCCTCCCTCTATCTTAATATTTTTTAAAAAAGTACACTGACTATCTAGGAAAAAATATTATAGCATTTGTTTACTCCCTCTTTTAACAATTATAATCGAAACACCGTAATCTCCGGCCGACAAAACAACCGAAACGCTAACCCAGTGGTCCCTATTCCACGATTCACATACAAAGACATTTTCCTTTCGCCAACCTGATAGAGTCCGTCGGAATATTTTTGGGCAAGCTCCTGTCTAATAATCGGACCATAAAAAGGAATCCGAACCTGCCCACCATGAGAATGTCCTGAAAACTGGGCACTAATCGGATGCAAGATACTTTCATCCGCTATATCAGGTTCATGTGCCAATAACAGAACACAATCTTGCTCGGTTAATCCTTTGACAGCTTTTTTGATATTGGGATTCCCATACATCATGTCGTCGATGCCGGCAATATAAAGGCGTTGCTGGTTTGACTCGATAAAATCATGACTATTTTCCAACACCTTGAATTGTGAACGTTGGAAAACTTGAATAACTTTATCCTTCGTGTAAAAATCATGATTCCCAATCACTGCCCATTTTCCTCCGCGAATCCCCTTCAATGATTGAAGTAATGGAATAGCAGCTTCTGGTTCATTGTTTCCAATCTGGATGAGATCTCCCGTAAAAAAAATAACATCTGGTTTCAACCCGTTTATCATCTTAATAACGGGTTGAAAATCTTCGACTCCATAATGAAAACCTAAATGAACATCACTGAATTGAACAATTTTCCATCCTTCAAACGCTTTAGGAAGGTTGTTTATTTTCAACTGAACTTCTTTTATTTGATACCAAAATCGTTCTACCTTAAATGAGTATGTTCCTATCATCATTCCTGCTGCAACTAAGCCTAAATACATTTTTCCAGATTTCTTTAAAAAGCTACGACGATTCATCGTCAACTGCTTTGGTGGTGATTCAGCCATTCGAAACTCCTTTTAAGGGCTTAAAATCCATAGAGGATACAGCAATTTAACCCATACAAACGTTCTATTTAAAGAACATTATATATGATACCATATTGTTCCACAAGTTTTATGAAAGACTGCCATTTATCTAAATGCATTATCTATAAAAAAACACCTCTAAATTGTCCTCGCAATCAATCGTTGCTAATAAAACATTGCTTACCTGGGTTTGATGAAGAGTTTTTACTCTGTCTAGTAACCATTGTTCCTCTTTGTTGATTTGTTGAAGCCTCTGGGTATTAATCTTACCTTCTTTGATCAAAATCATAGGTAAATCAAATGGCTTAGTTTTCAATTGATAAGTGGAAGGAGTGATGGGGTCAAATTGTGGATCCAAAAAAATAGACATTTTTCCATCCGATTCCCATAGGGCCAACGCTACTTTTTTTACATCCTCTATTTTTTCTTTCCTTAACTCTGACAATAAATAATCAAGTGTAATTCGTGCCTTCCTTAGCGCTTTATAGTTAATTTCTCCGTCTTTTATGAGCAACATAGGGGCTGGATCGGTAAATTTTCGCAGCCACTCCCATTTTAAACTTAGTAAAATACCTGAAATATATAAAACGGCAATTACAAGGGTAGTTATAATAGAACCATCCATGCCGATAGTTGGGTCAGACAATGGATGGGCAATGATGTTTCCTAGCATTAAGGCCACCACAAAATCAAGCAATCGTAATTGGGATAACGACCGCTGTCCCATGAATTTTGCTGTCATTACCATAATGAAAAAGGTGACGACTGCTCTCATGATCCAATCAAAATTGGATAATGTTTCATTACCATAGAAAAAATGCATTGAGGACACATCCTTAATCTGAATAATTTTCCTTTGAATTATTATTACCCTTTTTCGACTATGTTAAATTTGTTGTAAAATCATAATGTTGCTGAAGACCAAATCTAGGAAATCAAGCAGGTGCTGCATCACAACCAAAAAAAAGCCGGAATAAGCTTGTTCCGGCTTTTTTTGACACCATTACCTCTATGATCACTTTATTGCAAAAAATTCAAGATTATTTGCTAATCCTATGAATTTTTCGTGAATACAGTTAAAACATTAAAACGGAAGAAACTCGTTTAATAATGTAAAAATTTCACACACACAGGATAAGGGACAGTAATATCTGACTGCAGCAATGTAAGCTTTCCGGTTTCTTCATCCCTGGCATATAAAACAAGATTATGTGATTCCTGATTGGAGGCAACCACAAATTTCCCCGATGGGTCGATTGAAAAATCCCTCGGCCAATCTCCTTCTGAGGAAACAAGCTCTACAAAGCTTAGCTTACCGCTCTCATTATCCACTTTAAAAACCGCAATACTATTATGTCCCCGGTTCCCTGCATAAACAAACCGACCATCAGCGGACAGATGGATGGCGCTTCCCTGATTATTTTCCTTAAAATCTTCTGGCAGAGTAGAAATATACTGCTTAGCTGTAAAATGACCATCTACCTCATCATACGTCAGAAAGATCACTTCAGAACTAAACTCTGTCATCACATAAGCGAACCGACCATTTGGATGGAAAGCAATATGCCTCGGGCCGCTGCCTGGAGGGGTGGTTAAACGATTCACTTCGCTTAAAGTACTATCCTGGTTCAGTTTATAGGTGATGATAGAATCAATCCCCAATTCAACTGCTACAACATATTTTTCATCAGGGGTAACCCCTGCAAAATGAGTGTGTGCCTTTTCTTGTCTTGGATCAGGACCGGACCCTTCATGCTTAATAATAGAAGTAGGGGGTAATATAGAACTGGTGTTAGTATCTAGTACATAAGATTCCACTGTCCCTCGATGATAATTGGCGCTGAACAGGAATTTATTTTCATGGCCAATACTTACATGGCAAGGTGACGGACCTGGTGAAAGCTGAGAATTGATAAGATTCAATTCTCCTCTATTTTCAATAGTAAAAGAGGCAACTCCTCCTTCTGCTCCCTCTTTCATTACAGAGTAAAGGTAACGGTTGTCTTTGCTGATATTTATGTATGTAGGGTTTTCCAGTTCAGCAGCTATCTTTATATCTGTTATTTTGGCAGTAGCTGTTTCAAGTACAAAAGAATAGATACCTTTACTTTCTCCTTTCGTATACGTTCCAATATATCCGGTAAATTTTTTGGCTGTCGTCATGATCTTTCCTCCTCAGTAAAAATTAATTATTATTTTATCATAATTCAATTTGAATCTTACTATTTGCTTAAATCAATAAGTTTTGTAATATTGATAGTAGCTAGGACAGTCATTTTGGCTGATATACGTTAAATAAAAGGGAGTTCGAATATGGCAAATAAGAAGAAAACTGTTAAAAGAGGGAATAATTCTTCATCAAAGGTCGTTTTCTGGACAATTGGGATTATCGCTGTTTTCCTGCTCGGATTTATTTTTTTAGGAAATCAATCAAAACCGGTTGAAAAAGCTAAAACGAATGAAACGATTGATTACAGCAATGAACCGTTTTTAGGAAAGGATTCAGCGCCTGTATCGATTATAGAATTTGGTGACTATAAGTGCCCGAATTGCAAAAACTTTTCTGAAGAGGTAGTCCCTGTCATTAAACAGGAACTAGTTGATACAGGAAAAGCGAAATTTTATTTCTTTAATGATTCCTTTATTAGTACTGACTCCATACGCTCGGCAAAATTTGCCGAATCAGTTTATCAGGAGCTTGGAAACGAAACATTTTGGAAATTTCATGATTTGCTATACAGTAAACAGCCTAAAGATCCAAAGTATGAAAAAATGGATGTTTATGATGAGCAATTTTTAGTCAATACGTTGAAGGAAATTGCAAGTGATTCAGATGTTAATAAGGTTGTGGAAAATTTCCACGCTAAAAAATCGGATGCTGCCTGGCAAAAGGATATGGATTATGCGGAGAAGCTCGGTGTATCTGGAACGCCAACCATATTTGTCGACGGGAAACTATTTACTGGATCACAGTTGCAGGATTTAATTGACATGGTAGATAAAGCTGCACAGCAAAAGGGGAAATGAAATGAATAAAAAGTTACTTCTCGCTTGGATCACGGCGATCATCGCAACACTTGGGAGCCTATATTTCAGTGAGGTGCGCCATTTTATTCCTTGCACCCTCTGCTGGTATCAAAGGATTTTTATGTACCCATTAGCGATTATATTGGGAGTTGCCGTCTACCGAAATGACAAAGGAATCTATAAATATGTTCTCCCATTATCCATTATCGGAATGGTATTATCCGGTTATCATGTATTGCTGCAAAAAGTCCCCTATTTACAGCACTTTGAAATGTGTACAACTGGAGTACCTTGCTCGAAGGATTACCTAAATTGGCTAGGTTTTATTACGATTCCGCTAATGGCCTTTATCGCATTTACGATCATTACCATTTGTTTAGTGTTACTTTCGCGAAAAGAAAAAAATGAAGCTTAAATCTTTCAGAGGCTCCCACATGGTGCCTCTTTTTGTATCAACAATTTTTAACATTTGGCATAAGATATTAGCTTATACATTGTTAACTAATACTCTGCTATAGACTTTAAATATTAGAATATTTCATTAAAAGTTGGTGAATTAATAAAGAATTAATCGAGTATGTTACTTTTGGGATCGCCTATACTCTTACAAAAAAATCCGTTTCAAAAAAGAGTTTTCGTACAATTGGGGTACCTTGTTCAAAGGAATATATTAGTTGGTTAGTATTTATTATCATTCAATTATTAGAAATAATAATATTTATTACATTTTAAAACATTTTTACCTTTAATTCATTTATAATCCAGTTTATATATATTGTGGAAATTTTTATTGATTGGTTAGTTTATTATTATTATAATCATTTTAGTAACTTGTCATATGCAAAAGAAATTTGTCAAATTGGCTCAAGGTTAAGTACCTGATCGAGTAACTAAAAAAGCATTACAACCACTCATATGGAAGGACTTAACGATCTTTTTCCCATTCTGATGTGAGAAGTGTTTGGTACTCCATGCTGTTACGGTTTGAATTGTAAGTGATTTCTTTGGATGCTTGGGATTTTAGGTCTAATGATCGAAAACTGATATGCCAAAAAATGACCTTGTTATTAAAAAGTAAAAAGGATTTAGCAATGGATTTAATCGAATCAAATAAATCAACAGAAGATGTGTATGTCTTTATTGGTTGATAGCTGGTATATAAGTGAAATTGATCTTTCAAGCAAAACGCCTTTTTGTAACCTTTATACATATAGTAGCTTGGATTACGTGAAAATCCTTCGTTTCTAGAATATAGGTTGAAAACATTGAATCTGCGCTATTTTCAGGAATTACTCGGTTTCGTACAAAGGTATTTATTCTTTTTTGTACTAATACAAGGGTTGATGTTCTTTTAAAGAACTGGAAATAATACAAAAAATGGGGGAAGAAGGATGAAACGTTTTTATTCGCTCGTATATTCTTTAATGCTAGTACTAGCTCTGGTTGTACCTTCGTTTTCTAATGTAGTTGTTGCTAAAGCGGCGGACAATACAACAAAGACGATTACGATTTTCCATACGAATGATGTCCATGGACGATTGGTCAATCAAGCTAGTAGTGTAGTGGGTATAGATTATATTTCGAGCATAAAGAAGAGTGTACCGGGTTCATTACTAATTGACGCTGGGGATGCTACACAAGGATTACCATTTGCAAACATAAGTCAAGGTGCAGATGTTATTAAATTAATGAATGCAGCAGGATACGACGGAATGACATTGGGGAACCATGAGTTTGATTTTGGTTTTGATGCAGTATTGAAAAATGTCAAGTTAGCAAACTTCCCAATTGTATCTGCTAATACATATTATCAGGGGAAACCTTTATTAGAAGGAATTAATAGTACGAATGGAAAAGACTTTATTAAAGATGTACAAGGGATTAAGGTTGGATTTTTTGGAATAACGACACAAGAAACATATTATAAAACAAATCCAAACAATATTGTTGGTGTTAGTTTTACAGATCCAATTAAAACATCACAGGATGAAGTAGACAAATTGAAAAAAGATGGTGCGCAAGTAATTGTCGGAATTATGCACATCGGAAACGATTCCTCTAGTGATCCTATTAGTGATAAAATTGCTGAAAATGTTACTGGGATCGATGTAATCATTGATGGCCATAGCCATACGATCGAAAATAAACATGTTAATAACACTTTAATTGCACAAACATCTGCCTATAATGCGAATCTTGGTAAAATAGAAATCACAGTAACAGATGGTAAAGTGACAGACTCAAAGGAATCATTAATTCCTGCTAAGGTTGCGCAAGCTAACTTTACTCCAGACGCTTCCGTAACTGCATTAGTAAAACAAATTAATGATACACAGGCGGCTAATAATAAGAAGGTCATTGGCCGGACAGCAACAGCACTATGGGGTGGAACAGTAAATAATATGTCTGTTGCACGATTTGGAGAAACAAATTTAGGAGATTTAGTAGCTGACTCTATGAATTGGGGCGCTTCGTCACAAGTGAAAGGTACGGCCTTTGAAGGTCTTCCAATTGTTGCCCTAGAAAATGGCGGCGGTGTACGGACATCGATTCTAACCGGATACATTACTCATGAAAATGTTATTGGTGTATTACCTTTTGGAAACATTTTATCGTTGAAAGTGGTCACGCCTAATATCCTTTATGCAGTTTTAGAAAATGGAGTATCCAAGGTAGCAAAAGTAGATCCGGCTACTGGCATTATTTCCGGTGTCGATGGTCGCTTCCCGCAAATCTCCGGAATGAGATTTGAATATGACCCATCGCTAACGCCTTCCAATACCGATCCTTCCAAAGGGGAATTAGTGACTGGAAATCGTGTAACGAAAATTGTTTTAGTCAATGCGGACGGGACAGATGGGAAAGTGTTGGACCGCAAAGATACAACAACGTCCATTGTGTTAGCTTCAAATGATTTTGAAGTTGCTGGTGGCGATGGATATACAATGTTAAAAAATTTAAAAAATATTGGTGAAGGTAATGCCTTAGATGTTATTTTCGAACAGTATCTTACGAAGCTAACAATAGAAGGAAATGGTTCTTTCTTCTATCCAAGTAGTCAGGGCAGAACGAAGGCGATTACAACCTATCAGTACAAGCCATATAGTGCAACTGTCACTGTTAGTGATAACCAAGGCTTATTAGTGAATCAAGATGTAACGTATTCAATCGACAATGGTAAACCGCAAACTGCTAAAACAAATGAGAAAGGTGAATTGGTCCTTAGCGATATTCCTTCTGGACCACATTCTGTATTTGTTTCAGCCAATAATTTAGTAGCTGATGTGTTTATTAACGATTTATACGGTAGCGTGAAGGTTTCTACTACTTTACTTTCTGACGATACTGCAGTAGCGCAAGCTGTGACCTATCTAATTGCTTCTCTACCTGATCAAGTGAGTCTCTCGGATAAAGACCAAGTCATGCAAGTGAAAAAAGCGTACGTTGAATTGACAGATACTCAGAAAAAATTAGTTACTAATTACAGCAAGTTAGAGAAAGCTTTCAATGATATTTCAGATCTTACAACCACTCAAGAAGTCATCGATCTAATTGCTCGCATACCTGATCAAGTGAAGCTAACAGATCAAGACCAAGTAAAGAAAGCGCAATATGCATACGAAGCATTATCAGTAGATCAGAAAAAATTAGTTAATAACTATAGCAAGTTAGAAAAGGCAGCCAATGATATGTTAGATCTTACAGCTGCCCAAGCTGTCATCGATCTTATCGCTGGTCTATCTGATCAAGTAAAGGATACGGATCAAGACAAAATCATGCAAGCGAAAAAAGCGTATGATGAATTGTCAGCAGATCAGAAAAAACTAGTCAATAACTACAGCAAATTAGACAAAGCAATTAAGGATATTAACGATCTAGTTGCTACGCAAACTGTCAGCGGGAACGGTAATGATCTTACGAATACTGATTCAAATCATCAGTTAGCGAATACAGCAACAAACATCTATAATATGATTTTTGTAGGTGCAGGGGTATTGCTATCTGGATTGGTCTTACTGTTCGTTGGAAGAAGGAAAAAATCCTTACAATAATAATAAAAAAAAAGCTTCCATGTCCTGAAATCAGTACGTGGAAGCTTTTTTTAAGTATCGAATATACCCATCTTTTCAAGGATTAATTTAGCTATATTGCGGGCGAAGTTTAGAACGTTTATTAACATGCTGTTCTGCACTTAGTGCCGCAATTGCACCATCGGCAGCAGAAATAACGGCTTGTTTAATTGGTGTTCTTCTGGCATCACCGCCGGCAAAAACTCCTTCTGCACTAGTTTTGAGAAGGTCATCAACCACAACATAGCCTTCCTCATCTCGCATAACAGAGCCATTAAGGAAATCCGTTCCTGGTTTCAATCCGCCAAGATACAAGAATACGCCATCCACTTCCCAGATTTGTTCTTCTTTTTTATCAGTTAGGATGACAATTTTTTCAACACTATCCTCACCGATAATTTCTCTTAAACGATAGCGTTTAAAGATTTCAACATTTGCGTTGTTCTCTAATTGCGAAAGGTCAACATCACCCTTTAATTCGGTTGGAATGAGAAGCTTGACTGTTTTGCAATATTTTGAAAGTGTTTCAGCCTCGTGAATGGCTTCTTCGGTATCACCGACAACAGCGACGATTCGGTCCTGATAAAAAGCAGCATCACATGTTGAGCAATAGCTTACACCACGACCCGTAAATTCTTCTTCCCCTTTAATTTTACTTGATGGTGCTTTTGCACCAACAGCGATAAAGACACTTTTTGCCTTGATGGTTCCTTCTGCAACCTCAATTTTTTTGATTTCATCTGAAAAATTAACGGATAGTACCGTCCCGCGAACGAATTCTGCACCAAAATCTTTTGCTTGCTCTTGCATCCTTGTTAAAAGCTCAAGCCCGGTCAATTCTTCACGGACTCCTGGGTAGTTAGCTATTTTATGAGTAATGGCAAGTGTACCAGCTTTAGGTGCTTTATCAATTACAAGTGTTTTTAGTTTTCCACGGGCAGCATAAACAGCTGCTGAAGCACCAGCTGGACCTCCACCAATCGTAACAAAATCATATACCTCTTCAAGGATTTTTTCAGTAACAGGCTGGAAAATAGAGTCTGAACTTTCTGCTGTTTCTTTAACTTGTGAATTGGTTGCTGGGGTAGTCGTTTCCTCTTCCGAAATTCCAAGCAGCTTCTTCAATTTCTTCTCCTGGAAACCTAAAACTAGTTTGCCATTAATAAAGGTTGCTGGTGTTCCGAAAATTTTCTTTTCTTTCAATTGATCAAAATATTCCTTATGTATAGAGGCATTCCGTTCCTCATAATCAATTCCCCATTCCTTAAGGGCAGATTTTACTTTTTGGCAGTGGGGGCAACCGGTACTGCTATAGATAATAACTTCTGGTTTAGACATGAATAAAACCTCCAGTAAATTTTCTTTTTTATTATAATAATATTTTTATTATATAAAAGTCAATATTTTTTAATAATAATTATAATGTAAAAAGCCCAACCTCTTGGGATTGGACTCACTACATAAAATTTAAATGGTTTTTCCAAGGAATGCGGTCAGCATCCAAACATGTTTCTCTAAACCTGAATGAATAGCGAGGAGGATGTCGCCGGTTGTTTCATCCTTCATTTCATCAGCTAAAGCCATTCCTTCTTTTAATTCTCCAATGGTCTGAGAAAAATCGTTAATGATAGCCTGAACCATGTCGTGAGCAGCTTCTTGTCCTGACGCTTCTTGAATGGAGGAAATTTCAAGGCACTCTTTCATGGTGGCAACAGGTTTCCCGCCGATTGCAAGGAGACGTTCAGCTAATTCATCTACATGTAGCCCTGCCTCATTATAAAATTCCTCAAATTTCACGTGTAAAGTAAAAAATTGTTCACCTTTCACATACCAGTGAAAGTTATGTAACTTCATATACAAAACCGACCAGTTGGCAATTTGTTTGTTCAACACACTGACAAGTTGATTTTCCATTGTCATTTCCCTCCTAACATCTTCTATTATATCCAATAGTAAATTAGAAATCCTGTAAGTATATAGGGGGAATGGTGTCAAATTAGCGAATTTTATTTGAAAGATAATGTTACCTCCATGAAATATTGTAAAAATAGCCCCGTTAATATCCGTTAGCACCATATTGTGGCATAAAAATCGCATTGGATTAAATTCCCATAAAATAAGCAAACTCCCTTAGAATGGGTGTGAAGTATGTAGAAGCTATGTTACTATTTTTTGGATGATGAATTACTATGTTACAACTGATAGCCTTATTAATAGAAAAACGAGTAAGGTAATCTTAGGAGGATATGATGAAAAAATTAAAAAAACTAGTTATTGCAGCAGGGTTCATTTTGTCAATCTCTTCATTTACTTTAAATAGTCAGTCTGAAGCAGCAACGAATTCTTACAAAGTACAAAATGGTGAAACTTATTGGAAAATTGCAACGAAGTTCGGAGTTCCTGTTAATACTTTAATAAATGCAAATCACAGCTCGACTCTTCACGCAGGTCAAAATTTAGTAATCCCTAATTCTAGTATTTCAGAATCAGATAAAGAACTAATGGCACGTCTTGTTCATGCCGAGGCACAAGGGGAACCTTATTCAGGGAAGGTAGCAGTTGCATCAGTCATTTTGAACAGAGTAAAAAGCCCTGACTTTCCATCAACCGTAAGGGGAGTCATTTATCAAATAGATTCCGGACATTATGCGTTCACACCGGTCCAAAATGGTGCCATTAATCAAGCGGCCGATGCTGATTCAATGAGAGCTGTGAATGAGGCATTAGCTTTAGAAGGACAAGGAAATGGTTCTTTATATTTCTACAATCCAAAAACGGCTAAAAGCTCTTGGATTTTATCACGTCCAGTAACAGTTACGATTGGGAATCACCGATTTGCCAAATAAATAAAAGTAGTGAACTAGGTATCTTCTTTTTGGGGGAAATGGGTTTAAGGAACCTAAATTTCTCCAAACAGTGAGATGCCTTTTTTTTGCTAAATGGAAAGTAAAAATTCAACTGCGCCTTATAAACACCTATCGAAATCGCCAATCATCGATTTTCATTTATGCATTTTAGAGTAAATTATGCAGAATTTCATAATCTTAATCGCTATTTCTTTATTAAATTTTTTTAAAAGCAAAAAATTACCTTGATTAGTATATAACGATAAATGGCATGAAAATTGCAACTATTTAAAATAGTATAATATTTTTTGTGATTAGGAAGGAGGGTCTGATAAAAAGCTGAATGCTTTAACCATTTACAGTTAAATGTAAATGCTTACATTTTTTTAAAAATTGAGCTAAAAAGGAGAGTTGATAAATGGAGAATGTTACTCTTAAGAGATCACTTGGAATGTGGGCTATCGTCGGCCTGGGATTAGGTTATATGACACCAACTATTGTGTTTGACACCTTTGGGATTGTTTCGAATCAAACGAATGGTGTTGTTCCGCTTGCGTACCTCACAGCCTTAGTAGTTATGCTGTTTACAGCTATTAGTTACGCGAAGATGGTAAAAGTGTTTCCAAGTGCTGGATCAGCCTATACGTATACAAGAGAGACAATGAACCCATATCTTGGATTTATCGTCGGGTGGGCAGCGTTACTTGATTATATCCTACTTCCAATGGTAAATGCCTTAATTATTCGAATTTATATGATGTCCGTATTTCCTTCTGTCCCGGCATGGGTTTGGGTTGTCACTTATGTAGCAGTTGTCACGGCTATAAATGTATGGAGTATTGGGAAAACATCAAGTTTGAATTCACTGCTTGTTATTTTTGAAATTGTCTTGATTGCGGCCTTTATTGTGCTGGCCTTTGTGAAGTTTTCCCAGGGGATGGGACAAGGTACCATTTTAACTACGGAACCGCTGTTTCACTCCAATATCCATTTTGGTTCAATTTTAACTGGAGCCACAGTGGTATGTTTCTCCTTTATTGGCTTTGACGCCGTAACAATGTATGCTGAGGAAGCCAAAGATCAAAAAGTAATGACAAAAGCAATTATGTTGACTGTTTTTATTGGTGGAGCGATCTTTTTTGTCGCTGGCTACTTCGCACAGGCCTTATTTCCAAATGTATCGCATTTCAAAGTGACTGACGACACGTTACCTGAAATAGGATTATACGTGGGCGGCACCCTCTTTAAAATGCTGTTTATTTCAGGGGCATTTGCTGCAACCGTTGCTTCGGGACTTGCCTCTCATGCCAGTGTCTCCCGGCTTTTATATGTTATGGGACGAAATGGCGTTCTTCCAAAAAAGTTCTTTGGTTATGTCCATCCTAAATTCCAGACACCTGCCTTTAATGTTATTCTGGTGGGAGTTGTCTCCCTGCTTGCCATAACTCCAAGTCTAGAGTTAATTTCTTCATTTATTAACTTTGGAGCATTAATCGCTTTTACTTTCGTTAATTTATCTGTTATTGCCCATTTTGCTGTACGGAAAAAAAGATATAAAACAATGAAAGATATTTTCTCTTTCTTGATTATGCCTATTATCGGAGCGGGATTAACGGGAATTTTGTGGGCCAATTTACATGCTGATGCTCTTATAGGCGGTCTAGTTTGGGCTGGGATAGGATTTATCTATATGCTCTTCCAAACAAAATTCTTTAAGATTAAGCTTATGGATTTTGACTTTGATGAAGCAGATAGATCGTCTACATTATAAGATTATGAAGAGTCTGTCCCAAAAGGTGACAGGCACCACTATATGTACAAAGTTCATGAAAATTTTTCCGCAATGTTGATTGGAGCGAAAGGCACTCGATTCCTGCGGGAGTACGGGGCAGGGGAGACCCCGCAGGCGCAATAGCGCCGAGGAGGCTCCCCGTACCGCCCGCGGATGCTCGCTTCTTGAGCGGAAATCAACAGACAAGTTTAATAGACCATTAATAAGAAAGGGGGTGCCCATAAAGGTTATACTTTTGGGACACTCCCTTTCCTTCTTTATTTTCTATGTCTTGTGATTCATCTACCTGCTGAAATCCTAATTGATACGTCAATCGGCTAAATTTATAGATGCAAAACCCAGGTATGCAGAAATGAATAATTGTTCCATTTTTTCATAGATTCTGAATATAAAAAATATGAAAACGGTCTTCATCGAGCACACAGCGATTCGAGTAGCTCAGGTCCAGTCTAGATGCAGCCTTAATGATCGCTTCGTTTTTCATGTTGGCACGAAAATTGCTAAATATTTAGATAACTTTAATTAAATGAGGTGTTATTTTATGACAATCGATTCATTAGATGTAAAAAAGAAAGAAGTTACAGAGGAAAAAGATAACTCCCTGCTTGAGTTTCAGGAAACGCTTAAGGAAGCTGTGGATATTTTGAATTATCCACCGCAGGTTTTTGAATTTTTAAAGAAACCATTGAGATTTTTAGAGGTAAGCATACCAGTTAAGATGGATAATGGGCAGACGGAGATTTTCCAAGGGTACCGTGCTCAGCATAATGATGCTGCGGGGCCGACAAAAGGAGGAATTCGCTTCCATCCGGATGTCACGCCGGAAGAAGTGAAAGCGTTGGCAGGCTGGATGAGCTTAAAATGCGGGATTACCAACCTTCCTTACGGTGGCGCAAAAGGTGGTATTATATGTGATCCTAGAAAAATGAGCCTTGATGAATTGGAACGGTTAAGCAGAGGATACGTACGAGCCGTCAGTCAAATTGTGGGTCCTACAAAGGATATTCCGGCACCTGATATGTATACAAACTCGCAAATAATGGCATGGATGCTCGATGAGTATGACCATATTCGCGAATTTGATTCACCAAGTTTTATTACAGGAAAGCCGATTGCGCTCGGAGGTTCAATGGGTAGGGAAACGGCCACTTCAAAAGGGGTTTTATATACGCTGCAGATCGTATGTGAAAAAAGGAAGCTGGAGTTAAAAGATACCAAGGTCATTATTCAAGGTTTTGGGAATGTTGGCAGTTATTTAGCACTATATTTACATGAATTAGGAGCAAAGGTTATTGGTATTGGGGATGTATTAGGCGGCCTATATGATGAAAATGGTTTAGATATTCCATATTTATTAGAGAGCAGGGACTCATTTGGAATTGTTTCTAATCAATTTTCTAATAGTATCTCTAACCAAGAATTATTAGAAAAAGAATGTGATATTCTGATTCCAGCAGCGATTTCTGGCGTGATCAATAAGCATAATGCATCAAAAATCAATTGTCAGATTGTCATTGAGGCAGCGAATGGTCCAACGACAAAAGAGGCACTTGGAATCTTGGACGAACGCGAAATCCTTGTGGTTCCTGATATTCTTGCGAATGCCGGCGGTGTTGTTGTTTCCTATTTCGAGTGGTGCCAGAACAACCAAGGATATTATTGGACAGAAGAAGAAGTGGATACCCGCCTAAAAGAAAAAATGACTCAGAGCTATGCAAATGTTTATAACACCGCTGAAAAATACAACGTAAATATGAAAACAGCTGCCTATATAGAAGGAATTCAAAAATTAGCTGAGGCTTCAAGATTGAGAGGCTGGTTGAAATATTAAAAGGAGGAATGAGTAAATGAAATTGGAAGTTATTTCTGAAACGAGAGAAAAACAGCTTTTACACTACTTTTGTCTTATTTCTCATAACCATCGTTACGATTTGACGATCGGTTACTCGGAACATTTTTTTGGGAAAGCAATGGTGACTTCCATTCAAACCGGAAAGATGGTCCTCCTTTGCCAAGAAGATACGTATGCAGATGATCATTGGGCTGGTCAATTGGGAATCGAAGCAGAGGATATTCCGGAGTTCAAGGAATTCTTTGGTCTCGTCTTACAGGAGCGGCCTTTTCAAGAGCAATATTAAAAAAAGGGGTGTAATTCATGTGTTTTGGCGTGATTATTAGCCCGTGCTACGGTATTGTTGATAAAATCACAATTAATCGTACAGATCGCCTTTATGAATGGGAAACGTTATTTTCAATCAAAACGGATGACGGTCCTACTGAGATGATTCAAACAAGTGTAAGCGGTGAAGTTGAATCGATTGAAGTGCAGGAAGGGGATAATGTCATCCCTGGGATGGTTCTTGCTTATATTAAAGAAGATATGTTTGTAACCGGTAGTGATTAATAAAGAGGAAGAAGCTCAATCTCTTAAATGAGCATTTTGCTTCGATCCTGTCAAAAAAGAAGATGGATTAATCATCTTCTTTTTTTTTTGAATGAATTTTTTATTTAAAATTTTCCAATAAGTTGATAGTATTAGAGGGAAGGGGGTTGAAATGATGTTTACCGTTGCAAATGAAAAAATAAAGCCGATTGAAACAATTTCAGTAGATGAAGAGTTTTTAATCCCGCAATTAAAAAAATCCAAAGAACCCTTTATTTTTTTAAAAAAACAAGGACAATTATTTGCTTATGCAACATTGAATAATCAATTGCTTAATAAGTTAGAAAAGGAAGGCGCTTCAAAAGATGTTTTGCTTGAACACGCCAAATCCATAGAAAGTATTTGTTATCTAACGGAGGAAATTTCTCTCCCCGGCTTGTTCCAAATAATCGGTGAGCCATTTGCTATAAAAATCGATGAGAATGGAAAACCAATGGGATACATACTAAGGGAAGATGTCCTCGCTGAACTTTTGAAACAGGAAAATAAGAGTGTAGATTTACTTAAAATCCTTCTAACCTCGATTCCAATGGGGATTTTTGTTGTGAATAAGGAAAAGAGAATTATTAATTACAATGAAGCTGGTTTGGAAATGATTAAATCCACTGCTGAAAAGGTATTGAATGTTCCTGGCGAAATCATTTTTAGCGGTGAGCACATTAATAATGTATTTTCGACAGGAAAAACCTTCCTTAATCATCTTGAGTTTTTGAATGGAATCGGTGTCCTCGTCGATTACAGTCCAATTTTAAACTATAATGATGGAGTTGAAGGAATCATTATCGTTATCCAGGATTTGCCTATGGTTGAAGAGATGGCACTGGAAATTGAACATTTTAAGGACTTATATAAAGATTTAAATGCGATTTTATCCAGTATTTACGATGAGATCCTCGTCGTCAATGCCAAGGGAGAACTAATTAGATTCAGTGAAAAAATTATTCAGGATTTTTGGCAAGTCGAATTAAGCGAGATGATTGGAAAAAATATAATGGAGCTTGAGGAGCAGGGACTTTTTACACCCTCAGTCACAAGACTTGTAATTGAAAAAAGAAAAAAGGTTTCCGTTGTCCAGGAAACACGATCGGGAAGGAAAATCCTCGCTGTCGGAAATCCTGTATTTAATGAAAAAAATGAACTGGATCGAATTATCATCGCATCACGCGATATCACTGAAACAACAAAGCTAAAAAATGAATTACAGGAAATGAGGAAAATATCGGAGCAATATAAAAAAGAATTGGATGATTTTAAAAGCAAGGATCGTTTTTTAAAAAAGCTGATTTATTGCAGTCCCAAAATGGAGAAAATCATGAACCAGGTGAAAAAAATTGCAGCCTTTTCATCGACTGTTTTGCTCTACGGGGAATCAGGAGTAGGAAAAGAAGTCATTGCCCAGGCTATTCACCAATTAGGCAGGCGTTCCGATAAGCCATTTCTCAAATTGAATTGCGGTGCCATTCCTGATAATTTGTTGGAAAGTGAATTGTTTGGGTATGCTAGGGGTGCGTTTACAGGCGCCGATAAAAACGGAAAAGACGGATACTTTAAACAGGCGGATGGTGGAATTTTGTTCCTTGATGAAATTGGCGAGATGCCGTTGTATTTGCAGGTAAAACTCTTGCGAGTACTCCAGGAGCAGGAGGTTATTCCGATTGGAAGCACAACACCGATTCCGGTAAATGTACAAATCATTGCGGCCACCAATAAAAAATTAGAAAAAATGGTGGAGGCTGGAACCTTCCGCGAGGATTTATTTTATCGTTTAAACGTTATTCCGATTCACATCCCAGCGTTAAGAGAACGAACGGAAGATATTTCGCTGTTGGCCTTTCACTTTCTCCAGCAGCTAAATGAAAAATACGATCGTAATTATCACTTAACTCCTGATGCGATTAATGTTCTGGAATTTTATCCATGGCCAGGAAATGTTAGAGAACTGCAAAATATTATTGAAAGATTAGTAGTTACTGCTGATCATCCTGCTATTAATGCCGAGTTCGTCAGTGAATTTTTATCGACAAACTATGAGCATAAAAAATTGAAGCCTGTTGTAACTCGGGTAATTCCGCTTCAGGAAGCCGTCGATTATGTGGAAGAGCAGCTGATCGTGATGGCGATGGACCAATACAAAACGACCACAAAGGCAGCAAAAGCATTAGGAATCAGTCAATCATCTGTGAGTAGAAAATATCAAAAAATCTTAAGCGATAAACATATTCAAATGGAAGACTTTTCTTCTAGATAGCGACAAGCTGTTTCGGATTTTACCAATCTGAAACAGCTTTTTTAGTTTATAAAGTGATATGCACAATGAAATAAGGTATGCAGAAATGAATAGAATTTTATAAATAAATTAAAAAATTTGCAATTTTTTCAATGTTTCGCGATTTGGCACAGTTCTTGCATTATAAGTATTGAGAGGTATAAAAGGAGGACTGAAGAATGGTCGAGGTAAAAAATCGAGTAATCAATTTGAAGATGTATATTGATGGTGAATGGAAAGAATCCGAAAATCTAGAAACACGTCCAGTCATAAATCCTGCTAATGGGGAAATTATTTCATACGCTCCAGAAGGAACAATTGCTGATGCACGTGTAGCCATCTATGCAGCACGGAAGGCTTTTGAAGAGGGAGTATGGTCCGGTATTTCCGCCCAGGAAAGAGCCTCCTATTTATATAAAGTTGCAGACAAAATCGATGAATATGCCGATGAACTCACACAGCTTGAAACAATGGATAATGGAAAAACATTGAGAGAAGCGGGTTTTGATGTTGCTGATGCCGCTGCCTGCTTTCGTTATTATGCAGGATTGATTACGAAGCCTGATGGACAGACCTATCATGTAGCAGACCCAATGCAAGCAATGGTTGTCCGTGAGCCTGTTGGGGTTTGTGGACTCATCGTACCTTGGAATTTTCCACTATTAATGAGTGTTTGGAAAATTGCCCCTGCACTTGCTGCAGGAAATACCATTGTTTTTAAACCTTCTGAAGTGACACCGGTTACCCCGACAAAGTTGTTTGAAATCTTTGAAGAAGTCGGACTTCCAAAGGGTGTTGCCAATATGGTAATGGGTGCTGGACCTGTGGTCGGTAATGAAATCGCTTCCCACCCAGAAGTGGACATGGTTTCGTTTACTGGTGGTACGAAAACCGGTAAGCATATCATGAAGACGGCTGCCGACACGATGAAAAAGGTTTCGCTAGAATTAGGCGGTAAATCACCTAATATCATTTTTGCCGATGCAGATTTTGAAACTGCAGTGGATTATGCTTTATTTGGAATCTATGCAGGTGCTGGTCAAGTGTGTTCTGCAGGTTCAAGAATCCTTGTTGAAGAAAGTATATTCGATCAATTCGTTGATCGCTTTGTGGAAAGAGCGAAGAAAATTCAAGTTGGACCTGGAAATGATCCTTCAACGGAAATGGGGCCGCTTGTCAGCCAACAGCACTTAGAAAAAGTCCTTTATTACATTGACCTTGGAAAGCAGGAAGGTGCAACCATTGCATGCGGTGGAAACCGAATTACAAAGAATGGCTTAGATAAAGGCAATTTTGTTGAGCCAACAGTTTTCGTCGATGTGAAGCAAGACATGAGAATTGTGCAAGAGGAAATCTTTGGTCCTGTCTGCGTCATTCAAAAATTTAAGGATGAAGAAGAAGCGGTAAAGCTTGCTAATGGTACTGTTTATGGTCTGGCCGGTGGTGTATTTACAAAAGATGGTGCTAAAGGATTGCGGGTTCTTAAAAAGCTGCGTTCTGGTATTACATGGGTGAATTCCTATCATCCTACTTATAATGAAGCGCCATGGGGCGGCTATAAGCAAAGCGGAATTGGCCGCAGCCTAGGAACATTTGGTCTAGAGGAGTTCCAAGAAATTAAACAGATGAATATCAATTTGCAGGTAGAGCCAATTGGCTGGTTTTCAAATTAAAACATAGAGGAGGCCCATTTTATGAGTATTGATTTATCTCGAGAGGCAAAGAGTGAGCAAATGAAAAACGTGAGCGCATACATTGATAAGGTTTTAAGTTTAATAGAAAAAGAGGAAGTAACTACTGAAGAGGCAGCATGGATTACAAAGGAAACTGTTGATGGATTCCGCGAGAATGTGAATCCTGGATTTCTTTCTTATCGTAAAACGGTGACGAAGGACAGCCAATTTGCTGCGGTGGAATGGTCCGATACTGGTTCTTGCTTCAAAGATGTTAACGGTAAAGAATATATTGATTGTCTAGGGGGCTTCGGTATTTATAATGTGGGTCACCGTAATCCCAAGGTTGTGAAGGCAGTTACTGATCAGTTGAAACGCCAAGCACTTCATAGCCAGGACTTGCTTGACCCGCTAAGGGCAATGCTGGCAAAGATTTTAGCAGATATTACACCTGGTGATTTGAAATATTCCTTTTTTAGCAACAGTGGAACAGAAAGTGTCGAGGCTGCATTAAAGCTTGCTAAGATGTACAGTGATCGAACAACTTTCATTTCCACAACTCGCGCTTTCCACGGCAAAAGTCTTGGCGCATTGTCAGGAACAGCCAAAGGAATGTTCCGTAAACCATTCCTGCCGTTAATTCCTGGCTTCCGCCATGTTCCATTTGGCGATATCGATATGATGAGAAAAACGTTTGAAATCTGCTCGTCTGTTGGCGAAGATGTTGCTGCTGTTATTTTAGAACCAATTCAAGGTGAGGGTGGAATTATTCTTCCGCCGGAAGGTTACTTAAAACAAGTTCGAGAGCTTTGCGACCAATACGGAGCCTTGTTAATTTTTGATGAAGTGCAGACAGGAATGGGCCGGACAGGAAAAATGTTTGCTGCTGAATTATATGATGTCGTTCCCGACATAATCTGTCTTGCTAAAGCTTTTGGTGGTGGTGTGATGCCGGCAGGCGCTGTTGTGGCCAAAGAAGAAGTATTCAAGAGCTGGTTCCCGAATCCGTTCATGCATACGACGACCTTTGGTGGCAATCCGCTAGCTTGTGCAGCGGCCATTGCGACAATTGGAGTTCTAATTGAGGAAAATTTACCGGAAAGAGCCGCAGTTGTTGGAGAATATTTCCTTAAAGAACTGAAAGAAGCAGCAAAAGGACATGAAGATAAGGTTCTTGAGATCCGCGGCCAAGGCTTAATGATTGGGATTGAATTCCATAAAGATGAAATTGGCTACGATGTATCAAAAGGAATGTTTGACAACGGAGTCCTTGTGGCAGGAACTCTTATTAATTCAAAAACCATTCGCATTGAGCCAGCGTTGACGATTAGCTATGAAGAAGTAGATCAAGTCGTCAGTATCTTCAAAAAGGTGTTATCACAAGTAGAAGCATAAGACTAAATACATTAAGGATAATTTAGAAGGAGGAGCAGTAAATTGGAAAAAAAGTATGTTAAGCTCCAAACGGCGATACCAGGACCAAAATCAAAAGAAATTTTGGAGCAAAGAAATAAGTATGTTCCTAAAGGAATCAGCAATAATTGCAACTCCTTTGTGAAAAAGGCACAAGGTGCCCTTGTGGAGGACGTTGATGGCAATGTTTACATTGATTTTGCCGGTGGGATCGGAACTATAAATGTTGGGCATTCTCATCCGAGAGTCGTAAGGGCTCTCCAGGAGCAGGCAAGTCAATTTATCCACACCAGCTTTAATGTCATGATGTATGAATCATATATCAACCTTGCCGAGAAACTGGCTAAACTTGCACCGGGGGATTTCGATA
Organism: Neobacillus massiliamazoniensis; assembly: GCF_001048695.1. GTDB lineage: Bacteria > Bacillota > Bacilli > Bacillales > Cytobacillaceae > Neobacillus > Neobacillus massiliamazoniensis. The sequence goes on from NZ_CVRB01000001.1 coordinate 1,682,616, forward strand.
AGCAGGTTGCCTTTTTTAACAGTGGTGCAGAAGCGGTTGAAAATGCTGTGAAAATAGCGAGAAAGTATACGAAGCGCCAAGGCATTATCTCTTTTACAAGAGGCTTCCATGGCAGAACGTTAATGACAATGACGATGACAAGTAAAGTAAAGCCATATAAGTTCGGCTTTGGTCCATTTGCACCTGAGGTGTACAAGGCTCCATATCCATATGTTTATCGTCGTCCTGAAGGAATGAGTGAACAGCAATATAGCGATATGATTATTGAACAATTTGAGCACTTCCTTCTTGCGGAAGTGGCGCCTGAAACTATTGCTGCTGTCGTGATGGAACCCATTCAAGGGGAAGGTGGATTTATCGTGCCTGACACCGCCTTTGTGAAACGGGTAAGAGAAATCTGTACGCAGTATGGAATTTTGTTTGTTGCCGATGAAATTCAAACAGGATTTGCTCGGACAGGAAAGACTTTCGCAATCGAACATTTTGACGTTGTACCGGACTTAATGACGATTTCTAAATCAATGGGTGCTGGGGTACCTATTAGCGGTGTCATCGGTAGAGCAGATATTATGGATGCAGCGGAAGTAGGGGAAATTGGCGGAACCTATTCCGGAAACCCGCTTGGCTGTCGAGCGGCACTTACGGTGTTGGATATCATTGAAAGTGAAAATCTCAATGACCGGGCTGTGAAGATAGGTGCTAGAGTGATAGAAAAAATGAACCTTCTTGCAAACCGTTTTGAGTGTATTGGAGACGTCCGCGGACTTGGTGCCATGATTGCCATGGAATTGGTAAAGGATCGACAATCAAAGACTCCTGACAAAGAAGGGGTTTCAAAAATTGTGAAAGCAGCAGGTGAGAGAGGGCTACTGTTACTTAGCGCTGGACTTCAAGGAAATGTTATCCGTTTTCTCATGCCATTAACGATTACAGATGATCAGTTGGAAGAAGGATTACAAATCCTTGAAGAGTCCTTTGAAGCAGTATATCTCAATGACCATGCCATTTCATCTGGGAGGTAGAACAAAATGGATACCATTAAGCAAAAATATGAAATCTATCCAATGTATCTTGATGGAAAATGGGTCGGCAGTGACTATGAGGTTTTGACTGAAGTAATAAATCCAGCCACAAAGGAAGTTTTAGGAGCCATCCCTACCGGAGGTGCTTTTGAAGCAGAGCAGGCTGTCGATGCTGCTCATAAGGCCTTCAAAACATGGTCGAAAAAAACAGCTGATGAGCGCTATCATCTGCTTATGAAATGGTTTCAGCTAATTGATGAACACAAGCATGAAATTGCAAGGATCATGACAATGGAGCAAGGGAAACCATTAAAAGAGGCGTTAGGTGAGGTCGTGTATGCCAATGGTTTTATTTCCTGGTATGCAGAAGAAGGGAAAAGGGTTTATGGTGAAACGATCCCCGCCTCCCATCCTAATAAACGGATTTTGGTTAGAAAAGAACCAATTGGGGTGGTTGCGGCCATTACACCATGGAATTTCCCTGCAGCCATGATTACAAGAAAGGTAGCTCCAGCACTTGCAGCAGGATGTACCTGTGTCGTAAAACCGGCCAATCAGACTCCGTTGACTGCATTAAAAATGGCTGAGCTTGCTCATGAAGCTGGAATTCCTGACGGTGTATTAAACGTCATCACCGGCAGATCCTCTGAAATTGGTGATACTTGGCTAAAGGATCCGCGCGTGACGAAAATTACGTTTACCGGTTCCACAGAGGTAGGTAAAACTCTAATGCGCGGTGCTGCCGAAAATGTTAAAAAAGTATCTTTAGAGCTTGGTGGTAATGCTCCATTCATCGTGATGGATGATGCGAACTTAGCCAAAGCGGCTGTTGGGCTTGTGCAATCAAAATTCCGCAATGCCGGTCAAACCTGTATTTGTACGAATCGTGTCTATGTCCAAGAAGGGGTTAAAGACGAATTCATTAAGCTATTCCAAGCCGAATTAGAGAAACTTAAGGTTGGTAACGGTCTTGAAGAAGGAACGGATATTGGTCCATTAATCGATCAATCTGCTTACAAGAAAGTAGAGGCACTAGTCAATGATGCGGTTAATAAGGGTGGAAAAATTACTTACAGCGGACTTAAACCTGCTGAAGAAAACGGCTATTTCCATGCCCCAATGATATTGACCGACATCGACGACGATATGGAATGTATGAAAGATGAGATTTTTGGTCCACTTGCACCAATCTCTATCTTCAAAACAGAAGAGGAAGTTATTGAAAGAGCAAATAACTCACGTTTCGGATTAGCTGCATATGTGTTTACAGATAATCTGAGCCGTTCCTTTAGAATAACTGAACAGCTTGAGTATGGAATCGTTGGTCTTAATGATGCCCTGCCTTCAGCCGTACAAGTTCCATTTGGCGGTTATAAGGAAAGCGGACTTGGACGCGAAGGCGGTCATTTCGGAATCGAAGAATTCCTCGAAGTAAAATATATTTCGATTGGGTTGGACTAATTGAGTTGACTAAAGGCGTAGCTGCCAAATTCGTTTGAACCTCCTTCCAGAGGTCAATCCACGAATCAAAGCCAGCGAAACTTTCAGTGCGTTTATTTGTCATTGATTGTGTTCGCTGGCTTTTTCCAAATTATTTCACTGGTGGACGTGGATCAAACAATTTTAATTGAATTACATTTTCATAAAAAAGGATGGAATTACATGCCAGGACCTTTGCATGGAATAAAAATAGTTGATTTGTCTCGTGTTCTCGCTGGTCCCTATTGCACGATGATTTTAGGTGATATGGGAGCAGAAGTAATTAAGATTGAAAATGTTGATACGGGGGACGAAACAAGAGGGTGGGGGCCTCCGTTTATGGATGGAGAGAGTGCCTACTACTTATGCGCCAATCGAAATAAGCAAGGAATGACCTTAAATCTAAAATCAGAAAAAGGCCTTGAAATAGTAAAAAAGCTTATTTCAGAGGCAGATGTTGTGGTACAGAATTTTAAGTCCGGGACTATGGAAAGATTAGGTTTGGGCTACGAGGAAATAAAGAAGATCAATGAAGGAATTATTCTTGCGTCGATTAGCGGTTTCGGCAATACAGGTCCTTACTCTCATCTACCAGGCTACGATTATATTGTTCAGGCAATGTCCGGTTTAATGAGTATCACAGGAGAACGGGAAGGACAGCCAACTAAGGTTGGTGTTGCAATTTCCGATGTCCTTACGGGCCTTTATACATGTATTGGAATTTTAGGAGCAATCCAGAATCGTAACAGAACCGGAGAAGGGCAGGTAGTGGATATCTCCTTATTTGATTCCCAACTCGCTTCGTTGGTGAATGTCGCAAGCAACTACTTGTGTTCAGGTCAAATCCCTGAACGGCTTGGCAACGCTCACCCAAATATTGTGCCATATCAATTGTTTCCGGCGAGTGACGGCGATTTTATTATCGCAGTTGGAAATGACAGGCAATATCGTAAACTAGCGATCCTCCTTGGGGATGAGACGCTGCTTGCAGAAAAATATGAGAAAAATTCTGACCGTTTGCTACATAAAAACGAGCTAATAAATAGAATTTCCTTGACGATTGGAACGAAATCAAGGGCTGAATGGAAACAACTGCTTGATGAAGCAGGGATCCCGAATAGTCCGATTTACAATGTAAAGGAAGCGCTAGAGTCTGATCAGGCCATTTCAAGGGAAATGGTCGTGAATGTCAAGCATCCTATCATCCCGGATCTGAAGCTTGTCGGCTCGCCATTAAAATTCTCAAAAACACCAGTAACCATTGATAGGCATCCACCTATTTATGGCGAACATACTGAAGAAGTTTTAATGAAACTTGGCTACTCCAAAGCTGAGATTGAAGAAATGAAACAAAACCAAATTATTTAAGGGGGAAATGAACATGAATTTTTCATTTACAGAAGAACAAAAAAGTGTCAGAAAGGTAGTAAGAGCATTCGTAGATCGTGAAATTATTCCTTATATTAAGGAGTGGGATGAGAAAGTACATTTTGAAGAAAATATTCTTAAACGCTTAGCAGATTTACAGCTCATGGGGGTATGTATACCAGAGGAATATGGCGGCGTTGGCATGGATTACAATACACTTGCAATCGTTTGCGAGGAGTTAGAACGCGGGGATACCGCTTTTCGTACTGCTGTTTCCGTTCATACTGGATTAAACAGCATGACTCTTCTCCAATGGGGAACAGAGGAGCAGAAGCAGAAATATCTTGTTCCGCAAGCAACTGGAGAAAAAATTGGTGCGTTTGGATTAACGGAACCGAATGCCGGCTCTGATGTGGTTGCAATGGAAACTACTGCTGTAAAAGCAGGAGACCACTATATTTTAAATGGATCGAAAACTTGGATATCTTTATGCGATGTGGCCGATCACTTCTTAATTTTTGCAAAAACAGACACAAAAGCTAAGCATCACGGCATTTCCTGCTTTATTGTCGAACGTACCTTTGAAGGTCTTTCTACTAAAGCGATTAAAGGAAAAATGGGTATTCGTGCAGGTAATACTGGGGAAGTATTCTTAGACAATGTAAAGGTGCCAGCTGAGAATTTGCTAGGTTACGAGGGTGAAGGTTTTAAAATTGCGATGTCCGCGCTCGACAATGGCCGATTCACTGTTGCTGCGGGAGCATGTGGAACCATTATGGCTTCGCTCGAAGCAAGTGTAAAATATTGTGAGGAAAGAAAAACATTTGGGAAAGAAATAGGCAAGCATCAGCTCGTACAGCAAATGATTGCAAAAATGTCGGCCAACTTAGAGATTTCCCGTTTACTAGTCTATAAAGCTGGCGAGTTAAAAAATAACGGCAAACGCAACACGCAGGAAACCTCATTGGCAAAATGGATTTCATGTGACGCTGCTTATGAGGCAGCAAACGACGCAGTGCAAGTTCATGGCGCTTATGGATTCTCAAATGAGTTCCCTGTCGAGCGTTATTTACGAAACGCCAAGGCACCTGTAATATATGAAGGAACAAGAGAAATCCATACGATCATGCAGGCAGAATATGCACTAGGATACCGCGAGGACAAAACTCTTAGAAAAATGCTTCCTGCCTGGCCATTTGCAGAAAGTCTCGTAAGAGGATAGGTGGAAAATGACAGGTTTAAAAACCCATTTCCTCGCAGGTCATTCTCGGCTACCTCAGGGAATGGCGGCTCAAAGTGTTTTTGACTCTTTGACCATCACGGTTGAGGTCGATAAAAAATATGGTGTCATTGTCGAATCCTCCTGTACGCTGGCAACTGAACATGGAAGATCCTATGTTCAGCATCTTCTAAAAGGACATAGCCTGCAGGATGGTATTGATGAAATCATAGAGATGTTAAAAGAAGGCTATCGGGGGAAAGCCGTTAACGCTTTAATCGCTGCAATAAAAGATTTAAATACTCAGTATATTAATTACGAGAGCTCTTTGTAAAAAATAGAAAAAGCCGTTATGCTTGAAAATGATATGCTCCCCTTAAAGTAGACAGATGAAAAAACAAAAATCTGTTGTTACTTTAGGGGGATTTTTTATGTCTAAAAGAAGTAAATATTCTTCTGAGGAAAAGTACCAAATTCTAATGAAATATTTAGAAGGGGAAATAAGCCCCAGCAGATTAATAAAGGAATACAAAATTTCTAATTCCACACTTCTCAGTTGGAAAGACAAATATGAATTATATGGTATTGATGGTTTAGAGGAATCACATGGATGGAAAGAGTATTCAGATGAATTAAGATTAAGTGCCATTCAAGATTATTTATCGGGGGCTTATTCGATATTGGAAATATGTAGAAAGCGTAAAGTAAGCCGTGGCGCTCTCAGAGTCTGGATAAAGAATTATAATAATCATAAGGAAACGAAGAATACTCATCGGAGGAAATCCCTTATGATTCAATCAAAAAAATTATCATTTGAAGAGAAAGTTGAAGCAGTTCATCTCTGTATAAAAAATGGACATAATTATTCAGCTGTAATAGAAAAATATCATATTAGCTACCAGCAAATATACAGCTGGACAAAAAGGTATGAAGCAGAGGGACCAGAATCCCTACGGGATCACCGGGGAAGAAAGAAACCTGTAGAAGAAATGACAGAACAAGAGAAATTAAGGATAAAGGTTAAGGAATTAGAAGCGAAAAATTATCGATTAGAAGTAGAAAATGCTTTATTAAAAAAGTTGGAGGAAATCGAAAGAAGGCGGTACTAAGCAGGGTTCGGAATGAAGTAGTTTATTGTGCTATACGCGAATTAAATGAGGAGAAGAATTGCCCTATTCATCTTCTTTGTTCATTATGCAAGACCAATCGATCTTCATACTATAAATGGCTTAATCGAAAAGAAACGGATCAAGAACGTGAAAATCGTGGTTTATTTAAAGAAATCAAAGCAATTTATCAAAAAGTGGAAGGAATTTATGGTTATCGAAGAATGACAATGAATCTTAACCGCAAAATGAATAAACATTATAATGCGAAAAGGATTCATCGTTTAATGAAATTAGTTGGATTACAAGCGAAGATACGACGGAAAAAGAAATGGGATCATCGTCCTTCAGATAATAATGTAGCAGATAATATCTTGAATCGGGAATTTACAGCAGCACATCCCAATGAAAAATGGGTAACCGATATAACAGAATTGAAATACGGAGAAGGCCAAAAAGCCTATTTAAGCGCTGTTTTAGACCTGTATGACAATTCTATTGTTTCCTATGAAATTGGACATCGAAATGATAATGAGCTAGTCTTTAAGACCATTAAGCGTGCTTTAGCTACGGCTACTTTAGAAGATGAAAAATTATTAATACATAGCGACCGTGGGTTTCAATATACATCAAATGGATTTAAAAAAATAGTCAAAAAAAAACATCTTACTCACAGTATGTCTAGAGTAGGAAAATGTATTGATAATGGATGTATGGAATCATTCTGGGGGACTTTGAAAGTAGAAAGATATTATCTTCATCATTATCAATCCTTTAAGGAACTTCAAAAGGATATAAAAAACTACATTCAATTTTATAACCAAGACCGTTTACAAGCTAAATTTAATGGCCTTAGCCCGATAGAATATCGAACTAAGGCCATTGCCTAGTTTTAGTTTTTGATACTGTCTACTTGACAGGGTGCAGTTCAAAAAGCTACGGCTTTTTTTAATTTAACAATTTATAGATACTGTGTTACGATAACGTATAAAAGTAAATTCGTAATGGGGGGCGGGATTGTTGGTTAAAACGATTTTATTTGACGTAGATGGAGTTCTCTTAAGCGAGGACCATTATTTTGATGCTTCTGCATTAACAGTTTGGGAAATGCTCGTAAGTGAGAATTATCTGGGTTTGTCACCTGAAAATTTTAAAACAGATTATAGCGAAGCCGAGATTAAAACCATTAGACAGCATGTCTTTGAAAGAAATGATGAGGTTCTAAAATTTATGAAATCCCGAGGCCTAAACGCCAACTGGGACATGATTTATTTATCATTCACACATCAACTAATCCACCTACTGTCACAAATTAAAGATAGAGAGTTTGTGAAAATAAAACAATGGTGTCAGGCACCCATTAATCGCGAAACGTTATTGGAGATAGGAAAGGTTTTAAATAAATATGAGGTAGAAACAGATTTCACTTTGTTTGTGAAGGATTTCGAGCGTTCTGAGGCTGTGAAACAGGAATTGCTTGGATACTTAAATGAACTTGTTAAGGAGAAGCTTGGGGTGGAAACGGACACTTTTGGAGGTAAGAATGAGCTTTGGTCCGTCTGTGAGCATGTTTCCCAGGAATGGTATGTTGGCGATGAACATGTCATTGCTTCAACTGGTAGACCATCTACGCAAACAGGCAAAAAAGGCTTCTTTGCAAACGAAACAACATTAGCTCCGAGAGAGATGATTGCTGAGCTTTTTGAATTTCTTAAAGACTCCGGTTATGAAATTGGAATTGGAACTGGCCGTCCGGCATTAGAGACGATTCAGCCATTTCAGCATTTAAACTGGCTAATATACTTTGATGAAAACAGAATCGTAACAGATGACGAAGTTGTCAAGGCGGAAAAAGAGCTTTCGGAAGGGAAATCATTATCAAAGCCGCATCCATTTACCTATATTGCTGCTCTTTATGGTAAGAGCACATCTGTTCAAGAATGCTTGCAAAAAACATTACCGCTGAAAAATGGAAATGAAGTCTTAATTGTCGGAGATTCTTTAGCAGATCTGCTAGCAGCGAGACAAATAGGCTGTCAGTTTGCAGCCGTTTTAACTGGTCTTTCTGGTAAAGATGCCAAAAGTGAATTTGAAAAGCACGAAGCGGACTATATTCTTGATTCTGTACTGGACATAAGAGGAATTTTATAAAACAACCATTATAATAATCTAAAGTATAAGACCAGATCACTCACATATCGATTTGGTCTTATTTTTTTCTGATAAATCTATTTTTTAAGAATCTTAAAGATGAAAAGTTTATTTAATGGACTAATGGTATACGAAATAAATTCGTTTAAGGTTTGTTAAACAGTGTTTTTTGGTTACCTCTGACATTAAATGTTGAAAGTAGGATAAAAAATGAAGTTTTATATTGCATCTGGTTTTAATAATAAAGATTCAGTTAGGTACGTTAGCGAAAAGTTAAAAGACAAAGGTTATCTTCATACATATGATTGGACTAAAAATGAAAGAGCATCAACAATAGATGAACTTAAAGAAGTTGGTCAGAAGGAGAAAAGTGCTGTAATTGAGGCCGACATATTAATAGTTTTATTACCAGCAGGAAAAGGGAGTCATATTGAATTAGGTATTGCACTAGGACAAGGCAAAAAGGTTTATCTTTATTCACCAACTGAAGAAGTATATAACTTTGAAACAACAAGTACATTTTATCATTTACCAGGGGTCGAAATATTTATTGGAAAATTAGATGAGTTAATTGAAGTGGTGTCTTCCCGACGATAATTTAAAAAAATTGGAGGCCAAAATGAATACAAGTTTAAATAATGATTGGAATTTCGAAGTGATGGAAAAACTCAGTAACAAACTTCATCAAATATTAAAAGAGGCATATTAAATTGGAAATTATTTGTGATTACATTGACTTAAATGATTAAGATATAATCCAAATAACACTTGGTAAATAGTTCTGTTACCCTCTTACCCCATAATATTTAAGTGGACCTACGAATGGTTTAGATGAAAACGAGATGTTTTCGGTTGAGGTTGTTATTGGAGGTATTGAATGAATAAGATTTTAAGTGCAATTATTCGCGCATTATTTGCACCGGTCAATGCCAAAAAGGGAGCGGTAGGAAGCTCACTTGGTATCATTTTAGGTTTAATGCCATTGAATGGGGCAGGAATTCCGCTTTTATTTGCGCTATCTATTTTGTTTCGGCTTAATATTATGGCCATCCTATTGGGCATGATCATCGTCATCTTTATTCCATTTTTTAAATCAATGGCTTTTCTAGTTTCTCAAACACTGGAATATCATACGCAATTTTTAGAAAAAATAAACATTTGGTTATTTTCGACCAATCAACACGTAATCCCCTTTCCTGTTTATTCTTTTTTAGGGCATTTCCTTACGGGGATATTGTTTGCAATTCTGTTTTTTCCTCTGTTTTTCATGTTTTATAACTGGGGAATAAAGGTGAATCACACTGAAAAAGATAGTATTTTTGTGGATTCATCAAGGCGGCGCTGGACAATTATAAAAAGAATGATTATTGGATTTTTAGCGTTTTCACTTCTTATCAGTATCTTTTTCTTTGAAAGTATTTATATTAATCCATCTTTTCCTGATTTACAGTTGAATAATGGTGGAAAGTCATCCTCCATTACACCTATAGCTGAAAAAATTAGTGAGCAAAGACTCGTACAACAATTAAAACTAGAAGAAAAACAGCATCATTCCTTACAAAATCAAAACCAACACAAAAAACATTCGACAACTAGTGATCAAGAAGTTTATGGTTTCTATGTAAATTGGGATGAAAATAGTAAAGAATCGTTAAAGAAAAACATAGGATCTCTTTCCGTTTTAGTTCCGGAGTGGCTGCAATTACAGCCAGATCTCTCTGTTAAAAATAGTATCGATCCAGAGATTACCGATCTAGCCAAAAACCATAATGTCAAAATTATGCCTTTGATTAATAACTTTTATCAAAATAAATGGAATAGTGAAGCATTAACTCAATTGTTCACTAATCCTGAGAAAGAAAACATTTTTATTAAACAATTGATCGAAGTAGTGACGAAAAATCACTTTTCAGGTATTAATATTGACTTTGAAAATATCAATCAAGATGATCAACCCCATTTTACTCAGTTTATGAGTTTACTAGCTAATCAATTTCATCAGAATGGGTTAGAGGTGACAGTAGATGTACCAGCCGATGATACTGACTATGACTACAGTGCTATTGCCAAGTCGGTAGATCGGATGATTGTGATGATGTATGATGAGCACAGTTCAGATAGTGATCCAGGTCCGATTGCTTCTGCCAATTGGGTAAAACAAAGTCTGGAAAATCTCGACGTCCCTGCCAATAAGCTTGTTGTAAGTTTGGGGAGCTATGGCTACGATTGGACGGAACATTCAAGTGCACCGGCTGACCCTGTAACGTTTGGTGATTTGATGGACATGGCTCGTGACACCCATCTTGATGTGCAGTGGAACAAGGAAACCGGGAACCCATACCTTCGCTATAAATCAGACGGTGACCAACATACGATTTGGTTTTTAGATGCTGCAACTTTTTATAATCAAATGAAAGTGGCGATCGATAATGGTTCAAAAGGGATCGCGGTTTGGCGGCTTGGCTCCGAGGATCCATCGATTTGGAAATTGTTAAATCACTCAAGTGAAATGAAGAATCCTGCCCCTGTCTTAAAAAAACTAGTTAATCCAGATCCTGTTCATTATTCTGGACAAGGTGAAGTATTAAAAATTGTTTCGTCTGCAAAGGATGGGAATCGAAGCATTCAAACGGATAATAATGGATTCATTTCTAATGAGACCTATGACGATTTTCCAAAGCCCTTCGAAGTAGTTCGGTACGGAAAACCGAAAGATAAAGAAGTGGCACTGACATTTGATGATGGTCCAGACCCAGTCTATACACCGCAAATATTGGACATTTTGGATCGCTATCATATCAAAGGCTCCTTCTTTATTGTCGGAGAAAATGCAGAATTACATCCGGAAATTATTAAGCGCGAGTTTAACGATGGCGATGAAATTGGAAATCATACGTTTTCACATCCTGACGTAGCGTCCGTTTCGCCCATGAGGACAAAAATGGAGTTAAACGCGAATCAGCGGTTGTTCGAAGAGATTACCGGTCATTCGATGACGATGTTCCGAGCACCTTATGCTGCAGATGCGGAACCAAGTACTCCAAATGAAATACTGCCCATTCTCCGGGCACAAAGTATGGGGTATACGATGATTGGTGAATTGATTGATCCGGAAGATTGGCAAAGGCCCGGTACTGACGAAATTGTAAAAAGGGTTTTGAAACAGCTGCCGAACGGGAATGTGATTTTATTACATGATGCAGGCGGGGACCGGTCACAGACGGTTGCTGCCCTGCCAAAAATTATTGAAGAGCTGCAAAAACGAGGATACTCCTTTACGACCATTAGTCATTTGATTGGTAAAAGCAGTGCAGATATCATGCCCTCTGCAACAAAGGACAAGTCCTATTTCGTTTATGACAAAGCTGTGTTTAGTGTGTTAAAGGGATGGCGTGAGGGCATCTCTATCATCTTTTATTCAGCGATTATTTTAGGGCTCATTCGTTTGGCCTTTCTCGTCTTTTTATCGAGGAGACAGGTGAAACGATATAAAGAGATTCCTTTCGACCCTGACTTTACACCGCTTGTTAGTGTTGTGATCGCAGCTTTTAATGAAGAAAAGGTTATTTGTCAGACGATCGATTCGATTTTAACTAGTGATTATTCAGCATTTGAAATTATCGTTGTTGACGATGGATCAAAGGATCGTACCTCTCAGGTAGTGGAGGAAGCATTTAAGCAAAGTAGCCAAGTCCGATTGCTCAGGAAAGTAAACGGGGGAAAATCCTCTGCCATCAATTATGGGATTAAAGAGGCAAGTGGTGAGATCATCGTCGCGCTTGATGCCGATACGATCATTTCCCGTGATGCTATCTCATTGTTAGTTCGTCATTTTAAAAATGAAAAGGTCGCTGCTGTTTCGGGGAATGTGAAAGTAGGCAACAAACGAAATCTTTTAACCAATTGGCAGCATATTGAGTATGTAACGGGATTTAATTTAGAGAGAAGGTCTTTTGCTCAATTGAATTGCATAACCGTTGTTCCGGGTGCAATAGGAGCTTGGAGAAAGACTGCGGTTGTGGAGGCCGGGTATTTTAGGGAAGATACACTCGCAGAAGATACGGATCTCACTCTTTTATTATTGGAACTCGGATACAAGATTGAGTTTGAGGAAAAGGCCTATGCCTATACAGAGGCACCGGAAGACATGAAAAGCTTAGCGAAGCAGCGCTACCGCTGGACATATGGTACCCTGCAATGTTTATGGAAACATAAGGGGAAATTGTTTAATAAATCTCACAAAACACTTGGGTTTATCGGGATGCCTAATATGTGGATTTACCAATATTTTTATCAGGTTTTTTCGCCAATCGCCGATCTTCTGTTCATTCTTGCTCTGTTTGGAAATCATCCAAAGAAAGCGGCAATCGGTTTTGTGGTCTTCTATTTAGTTGATTTTCTAACATCCTTGTATGCATTTCGTCTTGAAAAAGAAAGTCCAAAACCGCTTTTTTCATTATTTTTACAGCGAATACTATATAAACAGCTAATGACCTATGTGGTATTTAAATCCATATTCTCCGCCCTTAAGGGAGGAACAGTCGGATGGAATAAGCTGAAGCGGAACGGAAATGTAAACAAGAAGGCTCATGTAGGGTGACAGCGGACAGAAAAACTTGCTTTTATTAACGCTTTATAACAATAAACCTTCGAAACTTATCATTATATTTTCGAAAACATTTTTCGAGAAACTTTTATTAAAAAAAGAGGGATGCTCCACTTCAGCAATCCCTCTTTCTCTTTCCTATATACTTTCCACTTTCTGCGGCTTGACCCGACCAGCCTCGAAAGAGTCCACACTTGCCAGCTCCAGCAATTGAGCTTCGTTTAATCCATCGATTAAAGTTAACGCGCGAAGAACATTGGCATCGACCTTTTTATCAAGGGTTAAGCACATGATGGCCTCGCCGCCGATCGTTGTTCGTCCTACTTGCATTGTTCCAATATTGATTTGATAATCTCCTAGTAAAGAACCAACCTTGCCAATCATACCAGGCATATCTTGGTGTTTTACATAAAGAAGATGTTTTTCCGGTTTAATGTCAATTCGATATTGGTTAATCTTCACTATTCTTGCACCGTAGCCATTTAAGACGGTTGCACCGACTTTTGCTGAATCCTTGCCCTGTGACACGGACAGTTCCATATAATTCGCAAACCCTTTGTTGGTCGCATTTTTTTGGACATTGTAGGAAACACCTTGTTCCTTTAGCAGATGGAGAACATTAATGAGATTCACTGAATCGCTTAAATGATAGGAAAGGATCCCTTTTAATAGAGTCCGCGTTAATAATTCCGTATCTTCACCGATTAAATCCCCATAATAGTTAATCTCGATTTTTGCAGGAGCGTTTCCTTTTAATAATTGAACAACTAACTGCCCCATTTGATCGCCGAGAAGTAAGTATGGCTGCAGTTTTGCCTGTGTCTCACCTGACATTTGCGGCATATTGACAGCATTTTGAATGGATTGTTTTTCAAAAATTTCAATGATTTCAGCGCTGACCTCTTCGGCAACTTTTTCCTGCGCTTCCACAGTTGATGCCCCAAGATGTGGCGTGACGATAATATTTGGATTTTGCAGTAATTCTGGGTTAGCAACTGGTTCCTTTTCAAACACATCGAGTGCTGCTCCTGCTACATGACCCTCTTGAATCGCACGAACTAATGCTTTTTCGTCGATAATACCACCGCGCGCACAGTTGACAAAACGGACTCCTTTTTTGGTTTTTCGTAAATATTCATCATTGATCAGTCCCCTTGTATCATTTGTCAATGGGGTATGGACTGTTATAAAGTCAGATTCTTGAGCAATGATATCTAAGCTTGCCTTGGTTATTCCTAGTTTGTTCGCTCTTTCTTCGGTTAAATAAGGGTCGAAGCCTAATATATTCATCCCGAAGCTTTTTGCTCTTTTGGCAACTTCGACCCCGATTTTACCCATCCCAATCACACCGAGTGTTTTCTTGTATAGTTCCACTCCTTTAAAGGAGTTCCTATCCCAAATTCCTGAAACAGTTTTCTCATGTGCCTGGGGAATTTTTCGCGCTAGGGACAGCATCATCGCTAATGTATGCTCTGTTGCCGCAATGGTATTCGCGCCAGGTGCGTTGATCACGATAATCCCTTTTCTTGTGGCCGCATTCACATCAATGTTATCAACGCCAACGCCAGCCCGAGCAATCACCCGGAGCTTATCAGCAGCTTCGAGCAGCTCCTCTGTCACCTTTGTTTGACTTCTCACAATCAAGGCGTCGTAATCCCCAATGATATTTTTTAATTCCACTGTTGGAAGTGTTGGCTGACGCTCAACAACAAAATGAGGATGATCAAATAAACTTTTTAGTCCTGTATCGCTAATACCGTCTGTCACTAATATTTTATACATTTTCCATCCAAACCTCCTCTGCTCTTTTCAATGCGATTCCCATTACGTTTTTACCTTCTAGAATTTTAATAGTCATTTCAATACTTGCTAACACTTTCAGAACATCAAATGGCGTGCAATAGCCCATATGGCCAATACGGAAAATTTCTCCCTTCAGCTTTTTCTGGCCGCCGCCAAGGGTAATAGCAAATTTGTCTTTTAAAAGTTTTTTGATTTGTTTAGACGGTTCGTCAATGGTCCTTACAGCCGTAACGGTTGGTGAAGCATCCTCATCTGATGTTAAGAGCGGAACCTCAATGGCTTTTAATCCTTCACGGACCATCGTTTTTAAAACCTGATGACGGTTAATGACATTCTCAAAGCCTTCCTCCTCAAACATATTGCATACCTCTTGTGCACCATAAATGAGTGAAACCGCAGGTGTAAAAGGGGTTGATTTATCATTTTCATAGGATGATAGATAGTGATTTAAATCTAAATAAAATCTTTTTGCTTTGCAGTTGCGAATGACTTCTTTTGCTGTATCGTTTACAGCAACAAACGCTAGACCTGGTGGAAGCATTAGTGCTTTTTGAGAGCCGGAAACTAGAATATCGATCTTCCACTCCTTCATATCAACGGGTACAGCGCCAATACAACTAACACCGTCAACGATAAAAAGCGCGTCGGTTAATCGTTTCGTAACATGACCTAATTCCCTTATAGGATTTACTACGCCAGTAGACGTTTCGCAGTAAGTTGCAAAAACGGCTTTAAGATTTTTGGGGTTTGACCTTAGAAAGTCCTCGAGCTGCTCAGGAGTACAAGCTTTTCCCCATTCAACATTCAAACGGTGGACATGGGCGCCCAATGTTTCGCAAATAGAGGCGAAGCGATCCCCAAAAGCTCCGGCAATAATCACAACAACGTGATCATTCTCTTCAATAACATTGGCAGCAGCAGCCTCGAGAGCAGATGTTCCACTGCTGGCGAGAATCGTAACTGGATGTTGTGATCCAAAAACAGGCATAAGGCGGGTTGAAACTTCTTCGAGTAATTTAGGAAATTCAGGGCTGCGATGCGCAATCATTGGTTGATTCATCGCGTGTTTCACGCGATCGGGAACGGGTGTTGGCCCAGGGGCAAACAGGTACTGCTGATCAAGTAACATTTACATTCATCCTTTCGATTTTTAATTAGAAACCTAACGGAAACGGGTGCTTCCGATATTAAAAATAAAAAAGCCCCTCATAACAGACAAAAGTGCCATGTTATGAGGGACGTGGTATACGTGGTGCCACCCTCTTTTGCTGCATAAAGCCTAAGCAGCCTCAAGGAAATAACGGTTTTATACCGGGCTAACCTACTAATTCTTCAGCAGCCAGTTCAGAAGGGCTAGGCCTTTTAAGAAAAATGCATCGGTTCGCAGCAACCACCGACTCTCTGGAGCTATTTCTTAATGCCGTCTTCGTCATCACATTTTATATTGTTCGGAAAAGCGCCCATGTTTGAGGTAATTTCGCTTTTCTTTTTCCTAGTTCAATTCGCAAGCTCAATTCTGATTAGCTTGAATATACAGAATTATTTTCGTGCTGTAAAGGGATAAAAATAATATTTTTAAAAAATTTTTTTCGGTAATATTTAATAAAAAAAATAATATTCTTGCTATTATGCTATAGTAAGCGATTACATTTTGAGTTGCAGGATAGTAATCTATTGTAAAAAAATTCAGAGAATAATATAATGTCTACTATACAAATACATTTGTACACCATACGTGTACAGTGTGGAGGGAAAAATATGAAATCAATCTCTGTTGGACTCCTAGGATTAGGAACAGTGGGTTCCGGTGTAGTGAAGATTATTGAAAATCATCAGAATAAATTAATGCATCAAGTCGGCTGTCCGGTTACCATAAAAAAAGTTCTTGTCCAAGAAATTAATAAAATGAGACAAGTCGATATTGATAAAAACTTATTAACTGATAATGCAAATGATATCCTTTTTGACAAGGAAATTGATGTGGTGATCGAAGTAATGGGCGGAGTGCTTGAAGCGAAAGAATATTTGCTGACTGCACTTCGTCAAGGTAAGAATGTGGTTACTGCGAATAAGGACTTGATGGCCTTGCATGGATCAGAACTGTTATCGGCAGCATCCGAATTTGGCTGTGATTTATTTTATGAAGCAAGTGTGGCTGGAGGTATCCCTATCTTAAGAAGTCTTGTTGATGGCCTTGCTTCCGATCATATAACGCAATTAATGGGTATTGTAAATGGAACAACGAATTATATCCTCACAAAAATGAGCAATGAAGGTCGTTCATATGATGAAGTGTTGAAGGAAGCTCAAGAGCTTGGGTTTGCTGAGGCCGATCCAACTTCTGACGTTGAAGGCCTAGACGCCGCACGAAAAATGACGATTCTAGCAACATTAGGCTTTTCCATGCCTGTTAATTTAGATGACGTAACGGTAAGTGGAATATCGAAAATAACAGAGGAAGATTTACGATACGGGAAGCAATTGGGCTATACGATGAAGCTAATCGGCTTTGCCCATCGTGAGGACGAAAAAGTGGAGGTAAGCGTACAACCAACCTTCTTATCGGATAACCACCCGTTAGCTTCTGTACAAAATGAGTATAATGCCGTTTATGTATATGGCGAAGCAGTTGGAGAAACAATGTTCTACGGTCCCGGGGCTGGAAGCCTTCCAACGGCAACGGCAATTGTATCGGATTTAGTTGGGGTTATTAAAAATTTAAGGCTTGGGGTCAATGGTCGTAGTACGGTGTCACCGCAATTTCCGAAGCGATTAAAGGATGACAGCGAAAAATACTCGAAATATTTCGTCCGGATTCACGTCCAGGATGAAGTAGGGGTCTTTGCAGAAATTACGTCTATTTTTGCTAAATACGGAGTAAGCTTTGAAAAAATCCTCCAGCTGCCTGTGAAGAAAAATGAAATTGCTGAAATTGTATTAGTGACACATCATGCATCTTTAACGAATTATGAAGCTATATTAAACCAGTTAAGAAGTCTTGCAGCAGTGAAGGAAATCAAATGCTCTTATCGGGTGGTGAGGAAATCAATATGAGGTGGCCTGGGTTATTAGCAGCATATAAAGAATACTTACCAATTAACGAACAAACACCTTTCCTTACATTAAATGAAGGAAACACACCGTTAGTTAAGCTTGAGCGTCTTTCTGCTGAGCTGGGTGTTGAGCTATTTGTAAAACTAGAAGGGGCAAACCCGACGGGGTCGTTTAAGGACCGCGGGATGGTTATGGCCGTTGCCAAAGCGGTTGAAGAAGGAAGCAAAACAGTGATCTGCGCTTCAACAGGCAACACCTCCGCATCTGCGGCCGCTTATGCCGCCAGAGCAGGGCTGCGTTGCATTATTGTCATTCCTGAAGGGAAAATTGCCATGGGCAAGCTTGCTCAAGCAATGATGTATGGGGCTGAAATTATCTCGATTGAAGGGAATTTCGATCAAGCGCTAAAAATGGTGCGAAATATTAGTGAACAAGAACCCATCACTCTAGTAAATTCCGTGAATCCCTTCCGTTTAGAAGGGCAAAAAACGGCCGCCTTTGAAATTTGCGAGCAGCTAGGCTTCGCTCCGGAAATTCTAGCGATACCAGTAGGAAATGCTGGCAATATCAGTGCCTATTGGAAAGGATTTAAAGAATATGCGGCAAAAAAAGAAACCAGACTGCCGAAAATGTTCGGCTTTGAGGCTGCCGGCGCTGCAGCGCTTGTCCATAATCGGGTGTTCGAAAACCCGGAAACAATCGCAACAGCGATTAGAATTGGGAATCCTGCGAGCTGGGATTTAGCTGTTTCTGCTGTCCAGGAGTCGAGTGGCCGCTTTGATGAAGTCAGCGACGAAGAAATCTTATTTGCATACAAAAAGTTAGCTTCTTCAGAAGGTATTTTTGTAGAACCTGCTTCTTGTGCATCGATTGCAGGCATTTTGAAAAATATTAAAAATGGCAGCATTGAAAAAGGCGCCAAGATTGTTGCAGTTCTCACTGGAAATGGCTTGAAGGATCCAGATACGGCAATCAACAGCAGTCAAACGAAGGTGATTCGATTAGCAAATGATGAAAATGCCGTAACAGAACATATCCGAGGGGTTGTATTGGATGGAGCCAAATAACCGCTTTACTATCAGAGTTCCAGCTAGCACGGCCAATCTTGGTCCGGGATTTGATTCGATTGGACTGGCTCTTAATTTGTTTTTAACTCTAGAGGTTGAAAGCAGTGGAAGGTGGGAGTTTTATTCCACCAAAGACGAATTGAAATTATTTCCTAATGATGAACAGCATTTTATTTGCCAGATTGCACTGCAGGTTGCTGAAAAATATGGCAGGACTTTAACTCCGTGTAAAGTTCAGATGGACAGTGAAATTCCTTTAGCAAGAGGACTTGGTTCAAGTGCTGCTGCCATTGTTGCCGGCATTGAGCTAGCTGATTATGTTGGCGATTTAGGATTAACAACAGAGGATAAGCTTTTGATTGCGACAGAATTGGAGGGCCATCCAGATAATGTTGGGGCTTCTATATATGGGGGATTAATAGTTGGAAGCTACCATCGAGGAGAGGTAGATTTGATAGCTTTTCCTGACCTAGGGTTTGAAGGGGTCGTAGTTATTCCAGATGAGATTTTATTGACGAAGGATTCTCGTGAAGTATTGCCATCCACCTTTTCGCGCAATGAGGCGATTCAAGCATCGTCCACCGCTAATTTATTAATTGCCGCCATTCTTACGCAAAACTGGGAGCTGGCGGGCAAAATGATGGAACAGGATCTGTTTCATCAACCATATAGACGACCGCTAATTCCTTTGTTTAGTGAAATTGAAAAAATAGCAAAAGCAAACGGTGCGTTCGGAGTTGCTCTTAGCGGTGCAGGGCCGACTGTTATTTGTTTTACTGTAAAAGGTCAGGGAGAGGAGCTTTCCCAAGCGATGAAACGTGCATTTTCTGAAATGACGGTAAAACTTTTAAACATCGAAAATAGGGGAAGTCGTGTTTGTGAGATCGTAAAAGATGTAAAATAACTAGATTAGTGACCGAAAGAGTGGCATTTTCGCTTTTTCGGTCACTATTTTTTTAAAAATGTTAAATTTCACCATACAAAATTACTAATCGGTTAGTTTTTTGTGGATGCAATATGGTAAAATAGTTATAATATTGTGAAAATTGGAAGTGGTGATTCCGTTTATGATGCTGCCAATCATTCAAACAAAGCTCAGGATTCCAGTTGTGAAGGATGATTTTATTAGAAGGGCAAAGCTTACGAGGAAAATGAAAAGGATTCCGGACTATCCTTTGACTATGATCCATTCCGGGGCGGGTTATGGAAAAAGTACAGCACTTGCCTTATTTATGAAGGACGAAAGCATTCATGGCTGTTGGTACTCAATCTCCTCGACAGATGACGATATTTTGCCATTTCTAACCTATATAATTCATTCAATTCGCCGCATGGTTCCTGATTTCGGGAAAGAGCTTGCTTCCTATATTGACACAATCGACCGCTATATCCGAGACGAAGAACTCAGTTTCCTATGTTCCTTGTTTATTAATGAAATCCTTGCAGTCCATTCGGAGATTACTCTTATTTTAGATGACTTTCATCAAATTGAGCATTCATACATGATTAACAATTGGATGGATAAATTACTTGAGCATATTCCGCCCAATTTACATATTGTGGTTTCAAGTCGAAGCCGTCCTGGCTGGAAGCAGCTTACGAAGATGAAGGTTTGCGGACAGCTGTTGGAAATTACGAAGGAAGACCTTGTCCTGACGATGGAAGAAATGGAGCTATTATTAACGGACTTATACGGACTACAAATGAATCCAGGTCATCTCCAAACGATCTATCAAATGACAGAGGGGTGGATTATTGCATTATGTATGATTGCACAGCAGGTTCCCCATAAACATGACCTTTCAGACCTCTTCGAATACACATCAACCTCACTTCAAGATTTATTCCAGTATTTAGTGATGGAAGTCTTTTCAAAGCAGCCGCCTATGCTCCAACAGTTTTTAGAGCAAACATCCATTTTGGAAGAAATAGAGGAGGAAATAGTGGATGAGGTCATTGGCATTCGCGGCGCTTCCGGAATGCTTGAACAATTAAAGGAACGAAATTTATTCATTCAAAAGGTAGGCGGTAAGAACTATCGCTATCATGCCTTATTTAAAGAGTTTCTAGAAAAGGAATTTCAAAAAAATAATCCAAGTAATTATTTTATTTTAAATGAAAGATGTGCTCGCTTTTATGAAAAAAGACAACAGTGGGAAGAGGCGCTATTTCATTATAAAAAAATTAAGCTAACGAAGTCTATTGCTTCAATTTTGCAAGTGAATGGGATCAGTATGCTTGGAAGTGGCAAATTGGAGAGTTTATATGATCAATTAACCTTTATTCCTTTGAAGGAAATAGAAGAAAGCTATCTTCTTTCCTATTTAAAAGCGGAGGTTCATCGTTTTCGTTCCCATTACAAAGAGGCTGAGGATTGCTATAACAATACTTATTTACTCGCTGAAAAAAGGCAGGATAATTTTTGGATGAGCAAAGCGCTTGAAGGAAAAGCGAAAATTTTTTTGGATACGATTCAGCCTCAGCATGCTGAAAGGCTTCTATACGAGGCCATTTCCTATAGAGAGAAAAGCACGAGCTCAAATGAAGAAAAAGGGCAACTCTATCAATTGCTTTCAGAGAATCTTCTAAACTCGGGAAAATCTCGGGAGGCGGAAAAATGGCTGCAAAAGACGAAAGAATCGAATATTTCAAATCTGGATGGGAATCTCGAAGCGAGATTGTATTTGCGAACCGGCCGCTTTGAGGAGGCCAAGACAGTTCTTTACTTGCAAAAAGAAGGATTAAAAGGAAAATCTCTTACTACATTGCCTCAGTCTCATAGAGAAACAGATTTGCTGCTATCATTAATAGAAGCCTTTACCGGAAACGGATTGAAAGCGAAGGAGCTCGCACAGGCAGCTATTCAACAAGGTATAAGTTTAAAGGCTCCATTTGTCGAAGCGTGCGGCTGGATTCGAATGGGGCATTCCGTGCAAATTCTCAACAAATATGATTTGAAATTGGCGGAAAACTGCTATCAAACGGCGTTGGAAATCATGGATCAAATCAAAATAAATAGAGGAAAAGCAGAACCACTAATGGGTCTTTGCATTTTATTTGGAACAAAGGGAGATTTTGAAAGAGCTTTGGAGGCAGGTAAAAAAGCATTACAAGAAACCGAGAAAGTACATGATGCTTGGCTTTCAGCATTCATTACTCTTTGTATGTCGATTACGTGCATTTACAATGAACGTCTACAGAAAGCTCTTGATTATCTAAATAAAACAAAAGCTTTATTTGAGCAGTGTGAGGATTCCTACGGTTTAATGCTCAGTTCATTCTGGTTATCTTATGTTTTTTACTTAGAAAATAAACAAGACCTATTTAAACAAAATATGGATACATGTTTAAGCATTACGCAAATGCAAAATTATGAATTCTTTTTTCATAAAAGAGCCATTTTTAGTCCAAGAGACTTGCAAATGATTGTTCCTCTATTACTTGATTGTACTAAGCTAGAAATTCAATCATCATATGCTGTAAAAATTCTTCAGGATATGGGGATTACTTCGTTTGAATCCCACCCAGGCTACTCCATTCGTGTGCAAACTCTCGGTCAGTTTAAAATTTGGCTAGGTGAGAAAGAAGTGGGAGAAAAGGAATGGCAGCGAGAAAAAGCAAAAGAATTATTTCAGTTATTCATTACGATGAACGAACCGATTTCAAAGGATGAAATCACCCAAATCCTTTGGCCGAATCCGACGAGGAAAAATGCTGACCGAGATTTCAAGGTTGCCTTAAATAGTCTGCAGAATGTATTGGAGCCATCAAGGAAGGCGAGAGCCACGCCATTTTTTATTATTCGAGAGGGGTTATTTTACGGCCTCAATTCGCATGCTGTGTTCGATTTAGATACGGTAGATTTTCAAGGCTTGATTCAGGACGGGCTTCATGAAAATGATGCTGAAAAAGCCATTCCTCTCCTTGAAAAAGCGTTATCCCTTTATCAAGGAGAATATTTGCCAGAACGTCGCTATGATGATTGGTGCATGAGCAAAAGGGAGAGCATGCAGGTTCTATTTTTAAGAGGGGCGGAGAAAATGGCGCAATTGATGGTCCGTACCGAAAACTATGATGGGGCAATTAATTGGTGTGAAAAAATCGTAAACCGAGATCGTACGTGGGAAGAAGCTTACAGGCTACTTATGTATTGTTATTACCGAAAAAACAACCGGCCAAAAGCCATTAAATGGTATCAAACCTGTACGAAGGTTCTAGAGGAAGAACTGGGTGTTTCCCCATTAGAACCAACAAAGCATATGCTTGAGATGATTATGGAATCGGAAAAATATAGTGATCTAACAGAACAGCCTTAAATAGAGGCTGTTTTTTTATTTGAAATCAGAGAAATATTGACTTCGAGAATTGTCCAGCTCCATAAGAGTAAGCTACGAAAGCGTTACCTCGCACGCCGAAAAACGCGAGTTTTTCGGCGGAGCGCCTAGCCCCTCGAGGTCATAAGCCAATCCGTCAAGAAGGTTAAAAAGCAACCTTCATGCCGGCTCGTCTTATGCTTGTTGGGGCTGCCCAAGGCGCTTCCGCTTTTCTTTTTTGTAACTGATTTGTAACTCCCTTCTTCTATTCTTAATTCAAAGCACCGCCATTCTTTATTTCAAATATTAAGGGGGAACAAGTGTGAAGAAGGGAAAATTGGCTTTAGTAGGTCTATTTGCTTCGCTGATGATGTTTGCTAGTGCCTGCAGCTCGGAAAAAAGCACAACAGAATCAAAGAACACAAGTGGAAAGAAGGATCTTCCTCCCATTAAAATTGGTGTCCTTGCCTCTAAAACTGGTGCCTTAGAATCTTACGGGAAGCAAACTCTGAGAGGCTTTGATCTTGGACTCCAGTACGCGACAGATGGGAAGATGGAAGTAGAAGGAAGGAAAATCGAAGTTTATATTGAAGACACTGAAACGAAGCCGGAAGTAGCAGTCCAAAAAGCAACAAAGCTATTAGAAGAAAATAAAGTAGATTTTCTTGTGGGATCATCAAGCTCAGCAGATACATTAGCTGTTTTGCCTCTGGCACAGGAATATAAAAAGGTTATGGTGGTAGAACCAGCGGTAGCTGATAGTATTACAGGTTCAGAGTTTAATAAGTATATATTCCACTCAGCTCGTAACTCCTCTCAAGACGCGGTGGCCGGTGCTGCTGCTATTGCAAAAAAAGGAGTAAAAATTGCCACTCTTGCACCAGATTATTCTTTTGGACGGGATGGTGTAGCGGCCTTTAAGGATGCAGCCAAAAAGCTTGGGGCCGATATTGTGAAGGAGGAATACGCCGATCCGAAAGCAACAGACTTCACTTCGAATATTCAAAAGATTATCGAAGCGAAGCCTGACTATTTATTTGTAGTTTGGGCAGGGGCAAATTCACCGTGGAAGCAAATTGCTGATATGAAAGTTCAAGAAAAGGGAATCAAAATTTCCACAGGAGCACCGGACATTGCGGCATTATCGACAATGGAGCCACTTATTGGCATGGAAGGCTTCACCGTTTACTACAACGACTTACCAAAAAATAAAATAAACGACTGGCTCGTCAGTGAACATAAGAAAAAATATAATGGCGAGGTCCCTGACCTATTCACTCCTGGCGGTATGAGTGCTGCGATTTCCATTGTAGAAGCTGTCAAGAAAACAAAGGGTGATACTGATGCTGATAAACTCATCAGCAAAATGGAAGGGATGAGCTTTGACACACCAAAAGGGAAAATGACCTATCGGAAAGAAGATCATCAGGCCCTGCAAAGCTTGTATGCTATTAAGCTAGAAAAGAAAGAAGGGGTTCCATATCCTGTTCCAACACTCATTAGAGAACTAACTCCGGAGGAGACTGCCCCTCCAATTCGCAATAAGAAATAATCATTATCACTGGGGTGTAACCATAAACTCATGGTTACCCTCTTCCTTATTTCCATCGGGAGGTGAAACAAATGGAAACCTTAATAGAAACAAATGATTTATCCATTTCCTTTGGTGGTCAGTTGGCGGTGGATTCAGTCAACATTACTGTTCCTGAAAAGCATTTTAAGTCGATTATTGGACCGAATGGGGCGGGAAAAACAACCTTTTTTAATCTGCTAAGCGGCCAATTAACCCCGACAAAAGGAACTATCCATTATCGTGGAAAAGATATTACGAAATTTTCGCCCACGAAAAGAACACGAGAAGGCATCGGCCGTTCCTTTCAAATTACGAATGTTTTCCCAAATTTAACGGTGTTAGAAAACGTACGGCTTGCTGTACAATCGCAGGCGGGAATTCGTTATCAAATGCTGTTCCATTTTAAAAAATACCGGTCATTCGAAGAGAGGGCCCTAGAGTGGCTAAAACTTGTGCTATTAGATGATAAAAGAGATTCGCCCGCTTGTAATCTGGCTCATGGAGAAAAGCGAAAACTTGAAATCGCTATGCTGTTGGCCCTCGAAACGGATGTTCTTTTACTTGATGAACCAACAGCGGGAATGTCGCTTGAAGAGGTTCCAGCGATACTAGAAGTGTTAAAAAGAATTAAGGAACAGGGGAAGAGAACGATTATCCTGATTGAACACAAGATGGACATGATCTTGGATTTATCGGATTCGGTGATGGTCTTGCTTAATGGCAGGCTGCTGGCTGACGGGACACCGGAAGAAATTATGAAAAACGAGACAGTTCAGTCCGCTTACTTAGGAGGGCATGTTGAATGAGTGAGCTACTTACACTTAACCATGTGGAAACATATATCGGTCAATACCATATTCTTCAAGGTGTTTCCTTAGAGGTAAAAAAAGGTGAAGTAACCGTTCTTCTGGGAAGAAACGGTGCGGGAAAAACAACGACATTAAGGACCATCATGGGACTTAATCCTGCCTCAAAAGGAACCGTTGTTTTGAAGGGAGAGGAGATTCAAACTCTTCCTACTTACTCCATTGCAAAAAAGGGAATCGGCTATGTCCCGGAGGATCAGGGGATTTTTGCTGGATTGACCGTTGAAGAAAATATGAAGGTAGCTATTCAAAAAAACAATGAGGAAACGGCAAAAAGATTGGATTGGATTCTCAATTGTTTTCCTGACTTAAGAAAGTTTTGGAAAAAGCCTGGCGGGTACTTAAGCGGCGGACAAAAGCAGATGCTCTCCATCGCAAGAGCGTATGTTAATGAAAATGAGCTGCTGCTGATTGATGAACCTAGTAAAGGATTAGCACCGATTATGGTGGAGAAGGTAATGGAATCGATTTTGCAAATAAAGGATCAAACAACAATTGTTTTAGTTGAACAAAATTTTATGATGGCAAGTACAATTGGGGATTGTTTTTACATGATCGATGATGGGCGAACTGTCAGTCATGGCACGATGAACCAATTGAAAGAAAATGAAGAAATGAAACGGAAATATTTAGGAATTGCATAGGAGAGGAGGTTTCTACTTTGGATTTATTCATGAATTTAACCTTAAATGGCCTGGCAACAGGGATGCTCATCTTCCTGCTCGCAGCCGGATTAACGCTCATTTTTGGCTTAATGGATGTTTTGAACTTCGCTCATGGCGGATTGTTTGCGTGGGGAGCGTACAGCGGTCTTTGGATATATTCGAAAACAGGTAGTTTTTTGATTGGGATTATTGGAGCCATCCTGACCGGATTTCTTTTAGGCATATTGATGGAAAAATGGATCATTAAGCCAGTATATGGGAATCATGTGCAGCAAATTTTGATTACCCTTGGACTCATGCTTGTTCTATCAGAAATGCTAAAGGTTATTTGGGGCCCGAATCAAATTACTGCCTCCCCGCCTAATTATTTAAATGGCAGCTGGGAACTAGGTGGCATAATCATCATTAAATACAGGGTATTTATCATTTTAATAGGATTGCTTATTTTTGCCGGGGTACAATTTCTGCTAAAAAAAACAAAAATCGGCCTTGTGGTACGAGCTGGTGTCATGAATAAAGAGATGGTTCAGGCGTTAGGAATTAACATCCAAAAAGTGTTTATGTTTGTTTTTATGCTTGGTGCTGGGATGGCAGCACTCAGTGGTGTCCTTCTTGGACCTTATTCAGGCGTCATCCATGCTGAGATGGGGATGGAATTTGCGATTTTGGCTTTCATTGTGGTTGTAATTGGCGGAATGGGAAACTTTACGGGTTCCATTTTAGCAGCAATCTTAGTCGGAATTTCAGGTTCCTTTATGGCGTATTATGTTCCGGACCTGTCCCTTGCGGTAAATATGCTGTTGATGGCGGTTGTGTTAATCATACGACCTCAAGGTCTATTTGGGGTAAAGGGGTGAGAGCATGAGCTGGATCAAACAGAATCGTATGATGGTCATTTTTATGATCATTGTCGTTTTTTTATTCTTTTTACCATTTGTTTATGAATCGAGAAATCTTCTTATATTGTTAACGCAGGTATTTGTGTTTTCAATTTTTGCGATGAGCTATGATTTGCTTCTCGGATTTACGGGCATTGTTTCTTTTGGGCACGCGATGTTTTTTGGAATCGGCGCCTATTCAATTGGAATTTTTATGAAACGGTTCGAGCCAACAATGGCAAACTTTTTCTGGGCAGTCCTTACAACGATCGTTATTACAGCAGTTGTCAGCTTTCTAGTTGGCTTGCTTACACTGAGGTTAAAAAGCCATTTCTATGCAATGCTGACATTGTCGTTATCAGGTTTATTTTTAGTTTTAGCTGAAAAATGGCGCTCCTTAACATTTGGGAATGACGGTTTTACTTTCCGGATTCCCGAGCAGTTTATTGATCGAACAAATTTCTACCTTCTATGTCTGTGCGTGATGGCAGCGGTTTTTTTATTGTTGAAACGGTTTACCAATTCGCCGCTTGGAAGAGTGCTGCAGGCAATCCGCGAAAATGAACAACGAACTGCAATCTTAGGATTCCATGTTCTTCATTATAAAATTGCCGCAAGTGTTGTTTCGGGAGTTTTAGCCGGAATTGCCGGAATTCTTTATGCGATTTCGTTACGATTTGTAAATACGAGTGTGTTTTCAATGGATATAACCCTAGACGCATTATTAATGACGATTATTGGCGGGGTTGGTACATTAATTGGCGCGATGATTGGTGCTGGCTTAATTGAGGTAGCACATCATTGGTTAACGGAGCTTGCGAAACAGAATTGGATTTTCGAACGCTGGATTATTTTCTTTGGAATTCTCTATATATTGGTTGTCATGTTTTTCCCTAAAGGGATTGTTGGAACAGCCAGTACTTTAACGTTGAAAAGAAAAAAACGCCATCATGTTAAAAAAGAAGAAAAATTAGTGGGATAGAAGGGGGAATCAATGTGGATTTACAACAGATTGCTTCCTTCGTTGTTCGTTTTCAACTGGCGGCGATTGAAATGGAAACAGGCAAAAAACAATGGCGAATTAAGGTGACTCATGTGCAAGAGGATAGGGAGACATTATTTGAGTCGATGGAAGATGCGTTTATGTTTATGAAGGAGATAGCTGAAGACGTTTAATGGAGTAGGTGATCGGATTGCAGATTGGCATACTAAGTACAGGAGTATACTTACCAGATGAATTTATAACCGGAACAGAGATTGCAAAACTGGCAGGTATTCCCACACAGGTTGTCGAAGAAAAAATGGGCATTAAGAAAAAGCATGTTCCCGGCCAAGAGGATCATACATGTGCGATGGGAATAATTGCAGCAAAGAAGGCTATAGCCAAAGCCGGAATTGACCCGCTTGAAATTGATCTTGTTATTTATATCGGTGAGGAGCATAAGGAATATCCGCTGTGGACAGCTGGAATAAAACTTCAGGAAGAAATAGGTGCTTTCAATGCATGGGCATTTGATGTGGCTCTCAGATGCAGCACGACCGTTATGGCATTAAAGGTTGCGAAAAGCATGATGATCGCTGATCCTGACCTGAAAACCGTCCTTCTTGCTGGCGGTTATCGAAATGTCGATTTTATAGATTATGAGAATCCGAGAACTAGATTCATGTTTAATCTTGGGGCAGGAGGGGGAGCCATCCTTTTAAAAAAGGGACATAACGAGAATCTATTGTTGGAAACAGAGTTGATGACAGATGGTTCTTTTTCTGAAGATGTCGTAGTCGTGTCAGGTGGGACAAAAAATCCTATTTCTAAAGAGGCCATTGATCAACGGTTGAACAAACTCGATGTTCTCAATCCTGCTGGGATGAAAGCGCGTCTTGAAGAAAAATCGATGGCGAATTTTTTGAAGGTGATTCGTGAATCGGTAAGAAAAAGCGGTTATCGCGAGGGAGATATTTCCTATTTAGCCATACTTCACATGAAAAAATCTGCTCATGAATATGTATTAAGAGAACTAGGTTTGTCTGATTCGCAATCAATTTATTTACAGGACTATGGGCATATTGGGCAAATTGATCAAATCCTTTCACTAGAGCTTGCCGTGAACGAAGGAAAAGTAAAAGATGGCGATCTAGTTGTTTTGGTGAGTGCTGGAATCGGTTATGCCTGGGGGGCAACCACTATTAAATGGGGGAAGGGTGATTAATATGGTTAAGGTGACAATGAAGGAAGTCTTATTACCTAATGGGGAAACGCTAGCTTATCGCGAAAGAGAAGGTGGAGAAACAAAGGTATTATTGATTCACGGCAATATGACCTCTTCTAAGCATTGGGATCTTGTTCTTGATCAAATGGATGCGAAGTATAAACTGTATGCTGTGGATCTTCGCGGCTTTGGCGCCTCCACTTACAACCAGTTGATTATGTCGATTAAAGATTTTTCCGATGACGTAAAGCTGTTTGTCGATGAAATTGGGTTAAAGGACTTTGCACTTGTTGGCTGGTCAACGGGAGGTGCCGTTTCGATGCAATTTGTTGCTGATTACCCGAGTTATTGTAATAAATTAATTTTAATAGCATCGGAATCAACAAGAGGTTATCCTTTTGACGGAAAGATAAAGGAGCATGACGAGCTGCGGCGTTTTGCTCTTCACGAAGAAATTAAGCAGGACGTAATCCGTACCATTCCTGTGCAGATTGCTTATGACACTAATAATACGGAGCTATTAAAATTGATTTGGAATTCTGTTATCTATACACATAAGCAACCTACGCCAGAGCTCTATGATGAATATGTTCAAGACATGAGAACTCAAAGGAATTTAGCAGAAGTACATCATTCCAATAACACGTTTAATATTAGTCATCATCATAATGGTCTTGTTGAAGGGAATGGCAAAGTAGATGATATTCATGTGCCCGTTCTTGTGCTGCGTGGTGACCGCGATTTGGTTATTACCGCAGAAATGACTCAAGAACTTTTGGAAGATCTAGGAGAAAAAGCGGCTTTTATCGAATTAAAGAATTGTGGACATTCTCCATTAGTGGATGATCTTCCACAATTATTACATGCAATGACTTCATTTTTAGAATGAGGTGTAAAAAAGAGATTGCTGAAAAAGTAGCTATCATTGTAACTTTTTACGACCTTTTTTGAGGTCGTTTTCTTTTGGATTAGAATTAATAAATTTTCCCTTTTTTGAACTTTGTAGCAAGGGAGAAGAGAAATTTGTAGTAATTCCAGTTCGCGTACTCCTTTGTAACTCCTCTGTAACTAAAAATAAGTAAAATAGTGCCATCAATTACAGTGAAGGAGCGATTGAGGGTGAGCTGGGAACTGGATTGGCTCGAAAATAGAGCAAGATTATCGCCAAAGAAAACTGCTATTATAGATGAAATGACAAACAAGGCGTGGACATATCAAGAATTAAATGACCGGGCCATCTCTACTGCAAGTTGGCTTCACAATCAAGGCGTTAAAAAAGGCGATCGGATTGCTTTATTGTCGCCTAACCATATTTGTTACTTCGATCTATTATTCGCCTGTGGAAAAATGGGTGCCGTTTTTGTCCCGCTTAATTGGCGACTTTCGGTACAAGAAATAAACGAAATATTGGAGGATTGTAAACCGATTCTGATTGGAGTCCACCTTCAATTTTCATCCATTGCTAATCAAATTGATGGCCCAAGTTCTTTTTTAATCGGAGGGACCATCTATGATGAAATCGTTTCCTATAAAAAGGATGAATGTTGTAGTATCGACATCTCCGAAACCGACCCAATGGTGATGATTTATACAGGTGGAACGACCGGCAAACCAAAAGGTGTTGTGCTAAGCCATCGGTCTATCCTTTGGAATGCTATCAACACGGTATTAAGCTGGAACCTAGATGCTGAAGAGGTAACTATCAACTACTTACCGATGTTTCATACAGGTGGGTTAAATGCTTTATGTATACCTATACTTTTGAATGGCGGGACAGTGGTGCTTGCTGATCAATTTACCGGGCCAGGAGCAGTGGATTCCATCAATCAATTTCGCTGTACCGTTATTCTTTTGGTTCCTACCATGTATCATATGCTCATCCAAACACTTGAATTTCAAAACAACAAATTTCCAGACATGAAATTCTTTTTATCCGGTGCGGCACCATGTCCGTTACAAATTTATGATGCCTTTCAGAGAAAAGGTTTAGCGTTTAAAGAAGGATACGGGTTAACAGAGGCTGGGCCGAACAATTTTTACATTAGCCCGGAAGATGCCCAAATCAAAAGGGGCTCAGTAGGAAAACCGATGTTAATGAATGCTATAAAAATACTAAAAGCAGATGGTAAGGAAGCAGGGACAAACGAAGTAGGCGAATTGTTGATAAGAGGAAAGCATTCCTTCACATACTATTGGAACAATGACCGAGCAACACAGGAAACATTTAAGGACGGCTGGCTTTGTACAGGAGATTTGGCAAAAAGGGATGAGGATGGGTTCTATTATATTGTTGGCCGGAAAAAAGATATGATCATTACCGGTGGTGAAAACGTCTACCCACTTGAAATAGAGCATTGGCTTGCAGCCCATCCAGCGGTAGATGAAGTAGCAGTTACCGGATTGCCTGATGAAAAATGGGGGGAAATTGTCGCTGCCTTCATCGTGACAAAACCACCTATTACGTTGCAGGACGAAGAATTAAGGGCCTACTGCGAACCTAAGCTGGGAAGGTACAAAATTCCGAAGCGTTTTATTTACTTGGAGGAACTGCCAAAAACCCATGTTGGAAAAATAGATAAAAAGAAATTAATCGAATTATGCAACAAAATGTAAAAAGAAGGATGTTGTCATCCTTCTTTTTACATTTCCTCCTTGCTATATCGAATCATATCCCTCTTTTGAAAATAAGTTTTGATGGAATCATTGATCGATGCGACGCATATAGCTGTGATGATGAAGAATCCAATCGGGACCAATATAATCCATTGCTGAACAAAGAGGTAGCCAAGGCTGTCACCGATGAGTCCGGACCACTCATAGGATATCGATTTTGGAGGGTCACCATAAATCCCGTAGGATACAAATGTCCCACCAAAGAAGAGTTTCATAAATCCGAGATGGGCTAACAGCTGTAAGCTTTGAATAAACTGTTGTCCGAATAACAGAATCCATTTTTCATAAAGATGTGGGACAATATGTTTAAAGAAAATATACGGCTTGCTTGCACCAAGTGTTTTTGATACCTCAATGAACGGTTCTTTTTCGACAATCCTCATTTCGTTGCTTAAATGGATCGTAAGGTTTGGAATGGCAATGATAACCAGAATAAAGGTTTCAAACAGGGCACGCTGCCAAAAAGGATGCTGGAAGCCATCAACCGACATCCAAAGAACGCTTTTTAGGATAAAAAAAGCGATAATCGTTTGCGGAACGATTGAAAAAGGTTCAAATACAACCTTTAATCCATTATATATTCGCGGTTTTAACGAATAGATAAAAGCGCTCAATATTAAGGACAAAAGCATTCTACATAGCGTAACGACAATCGTAATCCCAATCGTATATTTTGCCCCTTCGATCATCATATCAAGCAAACTGTATCCGTTTCGATCTGAACCGAGTAAAAATACTTTAAATGGCGGATAGGGAGGGGCGGAAAGCATATTTCCTTTGGTGTCGGTTTGAAACATTACCTGATTAATTTTCCCGTGGGAGACGACATTATGGATCACGCTTGCTGTTAGAAGTGTGAGCATAAAAAGGACACTGAAGATGAACCTTTTTCTTTTTAATAAAAAAACAACCATTTCAGTGTGTATCCTTTCTGTGATCAAAGCTAGTCCACTCATAGATTCGATAGAGTATAAAAAACGGAATGAAAATCATCATGCAGCCGACAATAAAAGCATCGGGGGTTGTGGCCATCATCCTAAGCAGACCGTTCATATTAAACAAGTAATCTACCACTAACAGGGTGGAAAGCATCGACCAGATCACCGTTTTTGAAGTTCCATGCATTCCTTCCACAATATTTCGTAGAACATGTTTATTTAAAATATATACAAAGGAGAATCCCTTCGATTTTGCTAATACAATATAGTTTTTCTCCATTTCTTCCTCGATATAATGGATTAATACCTTTGTGATGTAAAAGCTAATCGGTACAGCCATACATATCACGGGAAGAAGGATCGCTTTTTCCCTAAGAGAAACAACCTGGGCAATTCTGACGCCGGTTTTCTTATAAATGTAGATGACCAACATCTGCAGTAGGAGAATAAACATTAAATCGGGAATGGATTCTAATAACTCTATTAGTTTTTTAATCAAATTGATTTTTTTTCGAAAAAAGATAAGAGCTACATATGAATTTAACAGTGCAATGATTACAGCAAGGATCAGACCTAATCCGAGAATTCTCATAGAATCAAAATAGAGAAAAAAAATGACGGAAAATATAGAGTTTCTATCGTTATATGATAAGTGAGTTAAGGTGAAAAGATGAATGGCTTCATTATAGATCGCTTGCACATATTCATCCGGATGAAAGGATAGATCATGAAATAAAACGGGGAGAACGCCTATTAAAATAAGAATGGCAATAGCGATCTTACACTGCAAAATTAACGACATTATTTTTTTTATAACAATCATAAAAGCATCCTTTTAGTTAAAATTTTCCTTCTCTTTAAAATTAACACAATTTATGAATAAAGTGCAAAAAATTAACAAACGTTAACTGATACTAAAGAGAATCGTAAAAACGGTTCGATTATATGAATCCCTTTTTTTATTTTCATTTGCTAATATATAATAGTAGTCTATGTTAAAGTTTATTGTTGATTTTGCCACTATGTTGATTAGAGCGGAAGGCGCGAGATCCTCGAAAATGCTATCGCATTTCCTTCGTGCGGTGTTAATTCAAGGATGCTGATTCAACGTCCTGCGGGAAAAACGGGTCAAGGGAGACCCCGCAGGCGCACAGTGCCGAGGAGGCTCCCGAACCGCCACTAGAGTGAAATTCAACAGGCTAGTTTAACAGAGCTAATAGTAAAAAAAGAAAGAAGGCGTGGAGTTTGTTTAGACAATGGGGTTTGCTCTTTCTTTTACTCGTATTTCTATTAAGTGCTTGTACAATAAATCAGACAAAAAAGCAGGCGCCGGTTAAAAAAAATACCGCTGCAGTATCAGTGAAACTTCCGAAAATTGATCATATCGTCATTGTGGTGGAGGAAAATCATTCACAAAAAGCAATCCAAGGGAATCAATCTGCTCCTTATATAAATTCTCTAATGAAGCTGGGGACCAACCTAACGAACTATTACGCTATAGAGCATCCTAGTCAGCCTAATTATTTGGACTTGTTCTCCGGCTCTAATCAAGGGGTCACGAATGATAGCGTACCGAATACGAAATTTTCCACGAGGAATTTGGCGAGTGAGCTATTGGAAAAGAAACAATCATTTGTCGGCTACTCAGAGGATCTGCCATCTGTGGGCTTTAATGGGGAATCAACTGGTTCAGGAGGTTATGCCCGCAAGCATAATCCATGGGTAAACTTCACCAATGTACCTAATCAAGCAAATCAGCCATTGGTAAACTTTCCTACAGATTTTAATCAATTGCCCACAGTTTCTTTTGTTATTCCTAATCTCCGGCATGACATGCATGACGGAACAGTAATGGAAGCAGATCAGTGGCTGAAAGATCATATCGATCCATATGTTCAATGGGCACAAACACATAATAGCTTACTGATTGTGACATGGGATGAAGACGATTTCTCTCAAGAAAACAAAATACCGACTTTTGTTGTCGGACCAATGGTGAAAAAAGAAGAATTCACTGAAAAGGTTAATCACTTTAATCTTTTAAGAACGATTGAGGATATTTACGGATTATCACACGCAGGAAAAAGTGAATCGGTTAAACCGATTATAGGGATATGGAGATAGACAATCGTGAAGCATGTGGTGGATAACAAATAAAAATAATGAGAAAAGAAGAGTTTAAAGATTTCAGAATGTGATTACAAACAAAAAAGACCATGCTTATGCATGGTCTAAAATGTATGGAGACTATCGGGATCGAACCGACGACCTCTTGCATGCCATGCAAGCGCTCTCCCAGCTGAGCTAAGCCCCCGTATTTAATTGGTACAAAAAAGATTATATCTGTATCATTCAATTCTTGCAAGAGGAAATTTCGCGAATGCAGAAATATAAAAAAGAATGATTAATTATTTTTGCAAAAAATATATATTTAGTACCTTGAAATTATTTTTTGACAATAGGATAATTTCAAAGTTGATTAATCTAATAAAATATCAAAAGAACAAATAAAATGAGAGAAATAAACTAACAGGGGGAAATATGACAGAGTTGTGGCAATTTATTAATAATGACGTCCTTTTAAAATTAACCTTTTCTGCAATAGCTGGGATAGGAATTGGATTAGAAAGAGAATTAAAAGGAAAACCGCTAGGTGTAAAAACATGCTTCATAATTTCAGTTATGGCATGTTTGTTAACAGTTGTCTCATATGAATCTGCTTTCCTTTATTCTAAACCATACTCGCGGCCTATGGATCCAGGCCGAATACCATCTTATATTATTAGTGGAATTGGCTTTTTAGGCGCAGGGGTCATATTAAGAAGGAGTAACGAAGTAATATCTGGCTTAACAACCGCTTCTTTAGTACTCGCTTCAGCTGGGATTGGGATTACCATTGGCGCAGGGTTTTATTTTGAGGCAATCACGGGAGTTATTTTTCTAATTATAGGTGTAAAGGTTCTTCCCACTTTATTTGAAAAAATTGGCCCTAAAAAACTAAGGGAAAAAGAAATAAAAGTAAGGCTGACAATCGAAAAGACGACAAACTTAACCGATTTGTTAAAAGAAATGAAAAACAATAAGCTGGGTGTAAAACACGTTAAAGTTAAAGAGGAATTCGAAGATATTGTAATTAGTTGCATTGTCATTACCTATAAAGGTGTCTATACTACAGATATTTATTATGTCTTGAAATCATTAATTGGTGTCATTCAAGTAGAAGTGGAAGCCGTGGACTAACAAAAGGAAGCCTGTGAGGCATCCTTTTTTTATTTTGGCTGTGTTAAAAGTCATTGTTGATTTTTGAAACTTTGTTGATTGGAGCGGAAGGCGCGAGACTCCTGCGGGAGTACGGGGCAGGGGAGACCCCACAGGCGCAAGCGCCGAGGAGGCTCCCCGGAACGCCCGCGGAAAGCGAAGCGCCTGGAGCGCAAATCAACAGACAAGTTTAACAAAGCCTTTATTTTTAAAATCCGAAAAGATCATGAAGCTTCGATACATTTAGAAGATGGAATAAATGAATCTGCGCGAGGGTTCTAAACTATTATGAAGAAAAAATTATTAGGTCAGAAAGATTTTATTTGATGTGGAGATATTATAGAAGAATTATTCACACTCTGTGGATAAAGTGTATTTTAGATTTCTATTAATACCATCTCAATGATTAGATGCTGGGGATAAGGTTGTGAATAATTGGTTTAAACAAATTAAGACGAAAAAGTAATTGAAAAACTTCAATAAAAAAATTATAAAATTATGTTGCAATCATTTTTTTATCATGGTATATTTGATCTCGTCCTCATCAAGAGAGTCAAACGGTTAGAAAGAAATTTAAAAAACTTGTTGACATGATAATGAGCGATATGTTAAGATAAAGAAGTCGCTTTTTGGGCGGATGAGAAAAACTTGATAGTACAAACTAATGTTAAATCGAGTTTTAAACACATTGTTCTTTGAAAACTAAACAAACAAAAACGTCAACAAACAATAATTATTCACTTCATTTAATGATGTGAAGCCAACGTAAATTTCGAGCTAAATCAACTTTCTTGGAGAGTTTGATCCTGGCTCAGGACGAACGCTGGCGGCGTGCCTAATACATGCAAGTCGAGCGAATCTT
>NZ_CVRB01000002.1 GCF_001048695.1 Neobacillus massiliamazoniensis
CGTCCTGAGCCAGGATCAAACTCTCCAAGAAAGTTGATTTAGCTCGAAATTTACGTTGGCTTCACATCATTAAATGAAGTGAATTATTATTGTTTGTTGACGTTTTTGTTTGTTTAGTTTTCAAAGAACAATTTCGTTTGTCGCTCCGAAGCGACTTTCTTACTATATCACGAAGTGAATCGTGATGTCAATTACTTTTTTTTGAAACCGTCACTTACGAAAGCTTTTTTAATTTGTTTCGCAGCGACGGTTATTAATATACCAAGTATTTTAAAAAAGGTCAATATGTTTTTTGCTTTTTTACGATAATTTTTTCGTTGCACGATAGTTTCGATGAAATACGCCATGACCTTTCGTTTCAATATT
The DNA here is from genome assembly GCF_001048695.1 of Neobacillus massiliamazoniensis. Taxonomy (GTDB): domain Bacteria; phylum Bacillota; class Bacilli; order Bacillales; family Cytobacillaceae; genus Neobacillus; species Neobacillus massiliamazoniensis. Next base: position 367 of record NZ_CVRB01000002.1, read on the forward strand.
AACGACTTCAACCAAATGTTTTTCGATCAAATATTCAAGCAGTACTGCCATATCAACGGAATATAAACTTAATTCTTTTTCACTCATGATCTCATTGAAAGACCAATATTCTTTTTCGTTTAGAACGTCCAATATATGTGATGCTCCAATATTTGTTCTGGAATGAATCAGGAATTCACTGGCCAAAAATAAAAGTTCGAGCCTCTTTTCAATCGTTTCTTCACTACAAATAAGCTCTTCATATAATTTAAATATTTCAGGCTCAATTTGTTTAACTTGGTGCCAAACCGTTAGTTCAGGATGGAGACCATTCTCAATTACAGCCAATCTAGCTAGGTGATGCAACGAATGAACAACATGATTATATGCATCTAAAAATTGGCGGTTTTCAAATAATGCTTTCCCATCAACATACCGTCGTATTAATTTGGCAAACTCTAAACCCATTTTGATTTTCCGCCCATTAAAAGGAAACTCCCGCAATTCTACTTTCAAATTTTCTACGTAATCGTTCCGGTCAAATAATACTTTTGCATCTTGAATCCATTCAAATATTTTTCGATTGGTACCTAACAAAATCCATTCCTGTAATTGCGTTTGAGTAATAATATGCATGGCAGCCTTTTTGTCATGATAAGAATAATGCTTAATAAATAGTGGTTGCTCTGCTTCTTTTACAATAATCAATAAAATATCATCAAAAGAATCAGTTGAATAACCAGACTTTTGTTTTTTTTCCACCATCAATACTCCGAGAGTAATTGCTTGACTTGCCCTTTCTTGATAGATGGGGCGAAGGATGTCTTCCATTCATCATTCCTCCATTTTTTTCGTTAGACTATATGTTCGACAGTTACGATTAATTTCCTTCTTTCATTTAAGACAAATTTCGACATTTTTTGAATATAGCATTTTTTCCCGGATATGATATAGTTTTTCTAGGAGGGAAACAAATGCCTAAATATTCAAGTAAAATAAATAAGATCCGTTCGTTTGCGCTTGCATTAATTTTTATTGGTTTTTTTGTTATGTACGGTGGAATTTATTTTAGAACCTCACCACTTATTATGTCCATCTTCATGCTTTTGGGTCTACTTTTTATTATTGCAAGTACGGTTGTTTATTTTTGGATTGGAATGTTATCGACAAAATCTATTCAAGTAAAATGTCCAAGCTGTGGTAAGGCCACTAAAATGCTTGGAAGAGTCGATATGTGCATGCATTGCCGTGAACCATTAACCCTCGACCCAATTCTTGAGGGAAAAGAATTTGATGAGAGCTATAATAAAAAATCGAGTAAATAAAAAAAGCCGGTTCCAAAGAATCGGCTCTTACATTAATGTACTTCTTTACTGGAACATTCCGGACAGGAACCGTAAATTTCCATCCGGTGGTTGTCAACTTTAAATCCTGTTACATGTGAAGCAAGCTGTTCCACTTCATCTAAACCAGGGTAGTAAAAATCAACTATTTTTCCACAGTTCTCACAAATTACATGATAATGATTTGTTGTCACAAAATCAAAGCGACTTGATGCATCACCATACGTTAATTCTTTAACTAAACCCACTTCACGAAATACTCGCAAATTATTGTAAACTGTTGCCACACTCATATTAGGGAATTTTCCCTCTAGTGCTTTATATATTTCATCTGCTGTAGGATGTGACATCGAGTTTATTAAATACTCAAGTATCGCATGACGTTGTGGGGTGATTCTTACCCCCGTTTCTTTTAGGGTATCCAACGCTTCTTTTAATTGATTCATCGCCATGCACCTCTTTTCCAAAAATATTCTTAGATTATAATTGTTATAATTAGTTTACTAACTCAATAATACCTTTGTCAATATTGTGAACTCATAAACAGAAGGTTTTATTGATGTAACCCTTGTTCTTTATAGCCCAGTTGATCGTTAACATAGCGTGCCGCTACAAATAATAAATCCGAGAGTCGGTTTAAATAGGCAAGAACGAGAGGATTCACCTCTTCCCCAAGTTCAACTGCACATCTTTCAGCTCTTCTGGCAATTGTCCGTGCTACATGAAAGGCTGCACCGGCTGAATGTCCACCTGGTAAAATAAAATTTGTTAATTCAGGAAGAGATTCGTTCCAATTGTCGATATGTTTTTCCATTTCCTCAATATCTGAAGAAGTTAACGACCACTTTACTTCCTTTCCTTTTGGTGTAGCCAGCTCTGCTCCTACATGGAAAAGGGTTGTTTGTATTTTATGAAATAGTTCCTCAATTATTTCTTTTCCTTGAAAGTTCTCTTCAGTTAAATAGCTTAGAGCGAGTCCGATCATTGAATTGGTTTCGTCACAGGTACCATAGGCTTCAACACGAGCATCCGTCTTGGGTACCCTTTGCCCGTATAGTAAAGAAGTCGTACCCTTATCACCTGTTTTTGTATATATTTTCATTTCTAATCCCCCCAGAGATATTTATTCCGACAATTTACACTATTATTATCATGATATCACCTGTATTAGCCTTTAAGAAACTTAAAATGTTCTCAAGGCATAAAAAAAAGGGTCGATGAACGACCCAAACGTTTTATCTGAGGAGGTATGCCCTAATAAAATGATATTCAAGATGGCTATTATTGCATTGGACAAATGCCTTTGGTGAAAAAAATAGGCTGTAGTGGGCCGAAGCGGTTATTGGATATGATCTTTTATATACATTAACGCTTCTTCCACATGCCCTTTTACCTTAACCTTTCTCCACTCTCTCACGAGTTTTCCATCTTTATCAAGAATAAAAGTAGATCGTTCAATACCCATATATTCTTTCCCAAAGTTCTTCTTTAACTTCCAAACACCATATACATCTGCTGCTTTATGCTCCGTATCAGCGAGCAGCAAAAACGGTAAGCCATATTTTTCAGTGAATTGTTGATGACGATTAATCGGATCCGGGCTTACCCCTAATATTACAGCATTGACTTCTTCAAATTGTTGGATTTGGTCACGAAAATCACATGCCTCTGTCGTACAGCCTGGGGTCATATCCTTTGGATAAAAGTAAAGTACTACATTCTTTCCCCGAAAATCAGATAATTTGACTGTCTCACCATTACTTGCCTCTAATGTAAAATCCGGTGCTAACATTCCTGTTTCAACTGCCATCAATATACACCTCTTTGTTAAATTTGCCTTTATTTCATCTTAGCCTAAATAATCTTGACATCGCAAACGCCAACCTTATTTTTCACGATTTAACATCGCCTTAGCAACGAAGGCGGCCGGCATGGTATAACCAATCAATGCCTCGGTCACAGCGACAAACCTGCCAATACCATTTGGGATCACATCCCCATTCCCTACTGAAAAAAGGGTCATCGCACTAAAATAAAAGCTTGTTTCAAATATATTATTCCGAGTTTGTTCATTCATTTCAATTAAGATCGATTTCCCGATTAAATCAAAAAGAAGATAAATTAGACCATATCCGATAATGACTGTTAAATATACCGTCCCTAAATATAGGAAATTTTCAACCGAAACTAATTTTCCTCTAAGTGTGTTCGGAGTAAAAAGTGTTCTCAAGCTCATAAAGATACAAAATATAACGACGGGCATAAGGAAATAGAACAGCATGAAACCACCTCAAAATTCTACTCATGATATTCTATTTCTATGCATGCTTGGCCGCCAAAATATCAAAAAATAAATGCTAATTCCCTGCACCTCGGTATTTTTTCACACCATGGTTCCATAAAAATACTGAAAGAGTAAAAAAGATGATTCCTATCAATGGTGTAAGAAATGCATATCCAAACCATTCTTTTTTTCCAAGAAAAAAGGAAGCAGGGTACACACCAACAAAGGCAAACGGCAAGATCCATGTTAACACAAAGCGAATGACAGAATTATAAATATCTACTGGGTAGCGGCCATAGTTGCTGATATTATACATCATTGGCATGATAGATGTTCTCGCGTCAGCCCAGAAGCTAATACAGGCAATCATTACGAAAACACCACCATAAACAAGGGCTCCGCCGAAAACAAAGACAAGAAACAGAAAAGGATCGTACCAAGTGATTTTAATCCCTAGTCGACTTCCAGCATAAAACATTACGGCTATTCCAGTGATGGCTCCTACTAACGATTCAAGTTCCATTCTCTCAAGTATGATCTGAAAGAGGCTATGAATAGGCCTTGTTAATATTCGGTCCAGTTCCCCTTTTACGATATATCTTTCATTGAAATCCCAAATATTAAAGAAAGCCGAAAACAAAGCATAGGGAACAAGAAAAAATCCATAGATAAAAATAATTTCATCTTTATTCCATCCGTGTAGCAAGCTAGTGTGTCCAAAAACAATCAATATAAATACAAGGTTTATAGCCTGTGAGAATAAATCCGAGAAAAATTCAACAAATAAATCAGCCCGATACTGAAAGCGTGTTTTTAAATATTGAGCAATATATTGAAAAAACATGGATGTATAAAACAACATCTTACCCCCCTTGAATAATCAATTGCTTTTTGGCAAAATACCATAGCAACTGAATAGGCAGAATAAGAATGATAACCCAAATAAACTGCCCACCAATCGCAGCTACTGCCTGCTCATGGGAAAATCCTTTTGTAAAAATCATACTGGGGATATAGCTAATTCCTTGAAAAGGCAGATATTTCATTGCTGCTTGCGCCCACCCCGGAAAGAAGCTAATAGGAAGAAGCAAGCCCGAAAACAGATCAATTACAACACGCTTCGCTCGAATTAATCCCGCATTATTATATAAGAAGAAAGTGGTGATTCCCGTTAATAAATTTAACTGGGTATTGATAAAAAAGCTGAATAAAATGGAAATGGAAAATAACCCCCATACACTGGGATCCCAGCTTATTTTCACGGGGAAAATAAACGATACAATCACAAAACCAGGTACAGAAAAAAGGAAAAGCCGAAAAATTCCTTCACCAAATCCCTGCATCGTTTTCATAACAAGATAGTTGTAAGGTCTTATTAATTCGGTTGCTACCTTCCCTTCCATAATTTCGAGCGCCATTTCTCGGTCAAGGTTATTAAAATAAAACGCTCGAGCCATCCAGGAAATCGCGACATAAGTAGTCATTTGTGCGACTGAAAGCCCGACTATTTGCTGCTTCTCCCCATAGATCGCTGTCCACAAAAAATAATAAGCTCCGATATTAATACTATAAATAATGATACCTGTATAATAATTAGTCCGATAGGCGAGCATCATTAAAAAGCGGATTCTAATCATTTCTAAATATTTATCCACGCTAGTCTCACCCCTTTATGCCAAACCCTTTTCATAAATATTGCGAATGATTTCTTCAGTAGATATTTCCTTCATTTTAATGTCCTTTATTTTAAATGAAGACACAACTCTTGCAATCACTTGCGAGACAAGCACATCGCTATCCTCTATGGAAGCAACAAATATTTGCTCTTTTTCATCCACTTCCCACTTAACAGGCAAACTGCCGGTTATTGCGACTAGTGAGTTAACATGAACTGGATCAAGAAATTGGAACTGCAGTTCTTTTCCTTCGCCCCATTTCTCTTTTAATTGATGCAATGCCCCATCATAAATAATTTTCCCTTCATCAAGCATAATCACGCGGTCACATAACGCTTCAATGTCAGATAAATCATGGGTTGTCAGTAAGATAGTCGTATTATATTTCTCGTTTATTTCTTTTAGGAATTCACGTATCTTCAATTTAACTAAAACATCTAATCCAATTGTTGGCTCATCCAAAAACAAGAGCGGCGGATTGTGAATCAAAGCAGCAGCAAGTTCGCATCTCATTCTTTGACCAAGTGATAATTTTCGGACAGGTTTATCTAATAGCGGTTCAATATCCAATGTTTTAATCACATGGCCCATATGACTGTTATAATCTGCGTCGGAAACTTTATATACTTTTTTCAAAAGACGAAATGATTCTTGGACGGCAATATCCCACCATAATTGTGACCTCTGTCCAAACACAACACCAATTGTTTGTACAAATTTCTCCCGCTCTTTATGGGGATTCATGCTATTAACCGAGATTTCCCCCGATGTTGGCGTCAAAATTCCTGTCAGCATTTTAATCGTCGTTGATTTCCCTGCTCCATTTTCACCAATATAACCAACCATTTCCCCTTGCCGCACTGAGAAATTAATATCATTCACCGCAGGTACAATCTTATAATTTCGGGTAAAAAGGTCGCGAAACGCCCCCTTTAAGCCTTTTCGGCTTGAATAGGCCTTAAATTCCTTGCGAAGATCTTTCACTTCGATTGCATTTGTCATTCTTATTCCTCCTGAAGCATATCCTAAAGAAATAGTTTAGCTAAATAGTGCTGGTAAAACAAATTTTCTGCATATAATCCATTTTCTCAAATTTTAAAAAAAGAAATTAGCATAATAATAGTGTTAAAATAAGAAAGAACAAAACTTAAGGAGGAAAGATTATGCAGTTTTCTAATTCCGAGTCATTACATAATGAAGCACTTCAGCACATCGTTGGGGGGGTCAACAGTCCTTCCCGCTCTTATAAAGCAGTAGGAGGCGGCTCTCCAGTTGCCATGGAACGAGGACAAGGAGCCTACTTCTGGGACGTCGACGGCAATCAATATATCGATTATCTTGCTGCCTACGGTCCGATTATCACCGGCCATGCCCATCCGCATATTACAAAAGCGATTGTAAAGGCAGCTGAAACTGGTGTTCTCTATGGCACACCTACACCACACGAGGTCAAATTTGCGAAAATGTTAAAAGAAGCAATTCCATCACTTGATAAAGTTCGCTTTATGAACTCCGGAACAGAAGCCGTCATGACAACGATTCGTGTCGCTCGTGCATATACTGGGAGAGATAAAATTATTAAGTTTGCCGGCTGCTATCACGGGCATTCCGACCTTGTCCTAGTAGCTGCAGGATCAGGTCCTTCAACCCTTGGAACCCCTGACTCTGCCGGTGTTCCTAAAAGTATTGCTCAAGAAGTCATCACGGTTCCTTTTAATGATATTGAACCATTTAAAGAGGCCCTTGAGAAATGGGGAGACCAAGTAGCTGGAGTATTAGTGGAACCTATTGTTGGTAACTTTGGTATTGTTGAGCCAAAACCGGGCTTCCTTCAGCAAGTAAATGATCTTACCCATGCAGCAGGCGCACTGGTAATTTACGATGAAGTAATAACTGCTTTCCGTTTTATGTATGGCGGTGCTCAAGATTTGCTTGGTATTAAGCCGGATTTAACTGCGCTAGGAAAAATTATCGGCGGCGGTCTGCCAATTGGCGCATATGGCGGACGGAAAGAGATCATGGAAAAGGTTGCACCACTCGGCCCAGCCTATCAAGCGGGAACGATGGCTGGAAATCCTGCCTCCATCCTTGCCGGTATTGCCTGCCTTGAAGTCTTAAAGCAGGACGGCGTTTACGATTATTTGGACCGATTAGGTGCAATGCTTGAGGAAGGGATTCTATCTTCCGCAAAAGAACATGGTATTGATATTACCATTAATCGCTTAAAAGGTGCTTTAACGGTTTACTTCACAAAAGAAACAATCGAAAATTACGATCAGGCTCTAAACACGGATGGAGAAATGTTTGCTAAATTCTTCAAGCTAATGCTCCACCAAGGTATTAATCTTGCTCCATCAAAATACGAAGCATGGTTTTTGACTATCGCCCATACAGAAGAAGATGTCGAAGCGACTCTTCATGCAGTTAACAATGCATTTTCATCACTTAAATCTGAATAAATATTCAATATTTATACAATAAAAGGGAGTGAATTTTACTCCCTTTTATTTTACGTTTCACTTGAAAACGTTTACAAAATAGTTTTTCTTCATTTTTTCACCGTAATTTACCAGCGCATTTTTTATCCAAAACATTGCATATTTATTTGATTTCTGAAAATTCATATGATACTATTAAATTATTATTTTTATTTTATCCCTTTAACTTGATGCCCCATTAAAGTAATATCCACCATAACAAAAAGTTGCCTATTCCAATAGTTTAATAGGAGGTGAAGCGGCTTAAGAGGTCTTCCTTCTTAGCCGTAAAAATGACACAAAAATGGACCCCTTCCCTTTTCAAAGATTTCCATAAACATGAGCACGATGCCTGTGGAATCGTTGCTTGTCTCGAGAAAAAGAAGCAGCCAACGAGAAAAAATATCTTCAATTGTATTCATGCACTTGTCACAATGAATCACCGCGCAGGCTTTATCGATGGTGAAGGTGATGGTGTTGGGATTCATATTGATATTCCAAGAAAGCTTTGGAAAGAAAAATTACGGACTGCAGGTATTGATACTACCATTGTTGATCATGAAGGCTTTGCAGTTGGTCATATTTTCATCAGCCAAAAAGCAAACTGGAATGAAACAAAAAAAGAATTACTTACAAAACTGGAGAAAAATCATTTTGAACTCGTATTAGAAACGAATCATGTGACAAATCCTTCTGCCCTAGGTCCGATCGCCATTCAGGAAAATCCGGTATTTTGGCAATTTGCCATTCTTTCAGCAAAAAAAGGGCAAGAACTAACAAAAGCACTTTTTGAATGCTTAGTTGATTTTGAAACAAACGAACAAGTCCATGTAGCTTCACTCAGTCAAAATCACGCTGTCTATAAGGTTATGGGAGCAGGCGATATTCTTCCACGCTACTATCAGGATTTAGCAAGCCCACTTGTAGCATCGACAATGACACTTGGACACAATCGCTATTCAACCAATACTCTTTCGAGCTTTTTTCGTGTGCAGCCATTTAGTGTGCTTGGGCATAATGGAGAAATTAATACGATAGCAAAGCTTCGTGATGAAGCCAAAATGATTGGAGTACCGCTTGTAAAAGATGGCAGTGACTCACAGGATTTAAGCAGAACTATAGAAACGTTGATCTGTCGGGATGGCTATTCCTTATTCGAAGCAATGGATGTTCTATTTCCGCCGATTATCAATGAAATAAAGGCCTATCCTGCTCATTTACAAGATTTATATACGTATCTTCGAGAAAGCTGGGGGCATTTTGCACAAGGACCTGCCGGAATTATTTCAAGATTCGGAGATGAAGCCGTATTTAGTGTGGATGCACTAGGCTTACGCCCACTGTGGATGCTTGAGACAGAAAGCTCTTATTTGTTCTCCTCTGAGCCGGGAATTATACCATCAAGTGAATACATGAATGATCCGAAACCGCTTGCACCTGGTGAAAAAGTCGGATTTAAATGGAACGGAGAAGAATTAGTAGTTTATGAGCAAAACCACTACCAGAATGAAGTATATCAGCGTTTTTCCAAGCGAGTAAATCTCCATGAAGCAAGACTCAGACTACAGGTCCCTACCTTAAATAAAGTGATAACGATGAATTATCCTGATAAAATTCATAACGGTCAATATAAAGCATTTGGCTGGGAACGCGATCACATTCAATTAATCGAACAAATGGCTGAAAAAGGTGTCGAGCCGATTCGATCACTTGGGCATGATGCTCCACTTGCGGCTCTTAATCCAGAACGAATCAATCTAGCGGATTACTTAAAAGAAAGTGTTGCGGTTGTTACGAATCCTGCGATTGACCGCGACAGGGAAACTGAACATTTTTCAACACGTGTTATTATTGGAAAAAGACCAACACTGTTCCAAAATGAACCAACTAACACGGTGATTGAACTACTTACTCCCCTTCTGTTGGAAGGAAAAGCCGGATTTAGCTGTTATGAAACGTTGGGACAGCCAAGCTTCGATCAAGTCATTCACTATTTTCAAGAGCAAAAATTAACTGCGTTTATTTCGACTACTTTTAGTAAAAGGGAAACAATTACTGAAGCACTCGAAAGGCTTGCTAAGGAAGCCGTTCAAGCAGTAAAGTCGGGAAAAACGATTCTTGTTCTTGATGATGCTAAAGCTCACCACGAGGATTCTTATTGGATGGATCCGCACCTTGCCACATCAGCGATTGACCAAGCATTAGTCAAAGCTGAATTGCGGCGAGATTGTTCATTAGTTTTACGCTCAGCAGCTATCCGATCACTCCATGACATTGTAACTGTTTTTGGCTTGGGAGCAGATTTGATTAGCCCTTATTATATGTTCATGACTGTGCTCGATGAATCGATGTCACCACTGCTCAATTTGTATAGTGCAGTATCGAAAGGGCTTGAAAAAGTCATTTCTACAATTGGAATTCATGAGTTACGCGGCTATGGCCGACTCTTCTCCAGTATCGGCTTACACGAGGAAGTTGCCGATGTGTTAAATATCGTAAACTTTTTTGGATCAAAAGATATAGCAGCTGATTTTGAAGCCATGAAACAAGATGCATTATCAAGAGCAGAGGATTACCATAACGTAAAAGAAAGGGTAGGGAAAACCTTCCACCTCTTTCCCCGTATTTGGAAGTCGATTAGCGAGGTTGCGGCAACAGGTGATTACAGTGTTTATCGCGATAAAATTACTGAACAAGAGAGGGATAATCCCATCACGATTCGTCACCTGATTCAATTAAAGAAAGGTAATCAATCCATCTCTCCTGAATTGGTTGATATTCGAGTCGGAGAGCATGATTTACCGTTCGTGATTTCTTCGATGTCATTTGGTTCGCAAAATGAAACAGCCTTCAGAGCCTATGCTAAAGGGGCTGATCGCTTGAACATGGTCAGCCTCAATGGTGAAGGCGGAGAGATTAAGGATATGCTTGGAAAGTATCCGAAAACAAGAGGTCAGCAAATTGCCTCCGGCCGTTTCGGAGTTAATGCAGAGCTCTTAAACTCCTCTAATCTGCTTGAAATTAAAATTGGGCAGGGGGCAAAGCCTGGTGAAGGCGGGCATCTTCCTGGCTCAAAGGTAACAGCAAAGGTTGCGGCAGCCCGTAATGCCACACTGGGCTCTGATTTGATCTCACCATCAAATAACCATGATATTTATTCCATCGAAGATTTAGCTCAAATGATTCAGGAATTAAAGACAGCAAATGATCAGGCAAAAATTGCAGTTAAGGTACCGGTCGTTCCTAATATCGGAACCATTGCAGTTGGTATAGCCAAAGCAGGTGCAGACATTATTACTCTCAGCGGCTTTGATGGCGGGACCGGTGCGGCAAGAATTCATGCTCTTCAGCATGTCGGACTTCCGGTTGAGATTGGCGTAAAAGCGGCTCATAATGCCTTGTTAGAAAGCGAGCTTCGCCATAAAGTAGAATTATGGGCCGACGGTGGAATGAAGAGCGCAGTAGACGTCATTAAGGTTATGCTGCTTGGTGCGAATCGAATTGGTTTTGGAACCTTATCCATGCTCGCAATCGGCTGTACGACATGCCGTGGCTGCCATTTAGACACATGCCATGTGGGAATCGCTACCCAAATAGAATCAGAAGCCCAAGCAAAAGAGCATGGACTGCGTCGTTTTGTACCGAGACAATTAGAATTAGCAGTTCAAGGAATTATGAACCTTTATACTGCATTTGGAAACGAAGTAAAGGCGCTAGCAGCATCTTTAGGAATTCGGAACTTACAGGAGGCTGTTGGCCGATCAGATTTATTAGAACAAGTTAATGGTCAGAATCTGCTTGATCTCTCCTACCTGATTAAAACACTGGAAGTTAGCCAGCTATCTAAACCAAAAGGATCAAAAGCGACTGAAGAGGTCCAAATGCAAGTAGCAGTTGGAGCAGAGTATCTCGATGCAAGTATCGAACAATTACATTCCTCACGTGAATTTGTTAGTGTAACATCAGAACAGCGGGTTTTAGGCAGCCGTGTATCCTGTCACCGTGTCCGCGGCAGACTGGACGGCTCCTACATGCAGCTTCCGCATGTTCAGCTTAAATACAAGGAAGGCTCCATCCCTGGAAACGGCTTAGGCGCCTATAATAGTGAAGGAATTGACATCACAGTTACCGGTGGTGGTCAAGACGGTGTTGGAAAAACTTCCTTCGGCGGTACTATTCATATCCTTAAGTCTAAAGGAAAAAATGGTCACTATTACAACGGCTCCGTTGGAAAAGGTTTCGGTTACGGAGCACAAAAAGGTCTCTTAGTCGCACAGGGCAATGCCGATGCCCGTGCAGGAATTCGACTTTCAGGGGCGGATCTGATTATCGGCGGATCTGTGAAAAAACCGATCCCGCATCAAGAATTTGGCAACATTGGCGCTAATGCTAATATTAAAGGATTTGCCTTTGAATACATGACAAACGGCCGCGGCCTCGTATTGGGCGACCCTGGACCATGGATTTGTGCCGGAATGACTGGCGGAGTGGTATACATCCGTCATCAGCCAGAAGTCGGCATGACAAAGGATGCGATTAGAAGAAGGATTGCAAAAGGAGCAAACGTTTCTGTCCTTAACCTAAACGATAAAGGTAAAAAGGATCTAGTCGAGCTATTAAGCAGGTATACTGACTTACTCGAAAAAAGTGGTCAGTCTGAAGAAGCAAGCGAGCTCCGAACCCTTCTAAGCAATCCAGAGGAACACTTTGTGCAAATTCTGCCTGTCAAAGAGCAGGCAGACCCATCCGTTTCAACGGAATAAAAAGAAAAGCGGAAGCGCCTTGATCAGCCCCGACAAGCATAAGACGCTTCCAAAAAGAAGGCGTTTTTTGCCTTCATTTTGGAAGTGGCTTATGACCTCGAGGGGCTAGGCGCTGGAGCTGGACAAACAGAAAAGCGCCTCGGTCGGACAATTTTCGATGTCAAATTATCTCTTTAAAAAGACGTCCACTTTCATTGATGGACGTTTTTTTATTCTTTTTTTAATAAATTGTTCATATAATTATCCTTGATATTATAATTTAATCACTGTATAGTACATTATTATTATTTATGAACATACATAATAAAATTACATTTTCGAAAGGAAATTATTTAATATGAAGCTAGGTGCCCGAATCTTAAAAACGGGAATAGCCCTTGTATTATCCCTTTATTTAGCGCAACTGCTACATTCACCTTCACCTGTATTTGCAGGTATTGCAGCGATATTTGCCATTCAACCGACCATTTATCGGTCCTATTTAACAATTATTGAACAAATTCAAGGAAATATCATCGGTGCAGTGCTAGCCGTCATTTTTGTTCTTCTCTTAGGAAATCATTTTATCGTTATCGGAATAGCTGCTATCATCGCCATTATCATAAATCTTAAGCTTAAACTTGAAAATACGATTGGACTTTCACTTGTTACGTTAGTGTCGATTATGGAAACACAAGGCGGAAATTTTATTCAGTTTGCCGAAATCCGTTTCTCGACAATCATGGTTGGGGTTTTTTCTGCCTTTATTGTCAATCTCTTTTTTATGCCTCCAAAATATGAAAAGAAGCTTTTTTTCAGCATTTCTAGCACAACCGAAGAAATGATTCGTTGGATTCGTATGAGTACTCGCCATGATTTTGGTCATCAAAACCTTAAAAGGGATATTGAAAAATTAAAAAATAATATCAATAAAATGGGGCAGTTTTACATGATGTATAAGGAGGAACGAATTTATTTTAAAAAAAACACTGTGGATAAATCACGGAAGCTTGTTATATATCGACAAATGATTACGGCCAATAAAAAAGGACTGGATACGCTAAGACGATTGCATCGATTTGAAAATGAAATACTACACCTTCCTGAAAAATTTCAGCTTTCAATACAGGAGCAATTAGATTGCCTTATCTATCATCAGGAACATCTTATATTACGATTTAGTGGTAAGATTCCAAATCCACCTGTTGCCGGAGAGGGTATTGTTTGTTTAAATAAAAAAGAATTATTTGACCTCTTCTTAATTCATCAAAAAGAATTCTCAGAACATGAAAACCCGAGCTTGTACCATATGATGCAAATCGTCGCATCCATCATTGATTATGGCGAACAGGTAGAACATCTTGAAACATTGATTTCTAGCTTTCATTCTTTTCATCAAAAGGAAGTATTAATTAAGAAAGATTCTGTGCAATAAATAGACAAAAACCGAAGCAATGATTCTGCTTCGGTTTTCTTTTACTCTAGCCAACGACCCACATCCTCTACCTAACGTCTGTAGGTTAAATACCGCTCATACCAAATATCGATAAAATCGGGTGCGAATGGGCCATTGCGCTGACGAATCCAGCGAATCAGTATGTCCACATTTCGTTTAAGAATTTGGTCGATGACCTCCGGATAGTTCATTTCACGACGATGCCGTTCATACTCATCCTCATCTAATAAATTAAATGTCATGTCCGGAAACACCTTAATATCTAAATCATAATCAATATACTTTAGTGCTTCCCCATCAAAAATAAATGGTGAACTAATATTGCAATAATAATATATGCCATCCTCACGAATCATTCCAATCACATTAAACCAATATTGTGAATGGAAGTAACAAATGGCTGGCTCCCTTGTTACCCACGTTCTTCCATCTGATTCCGTCACAATCGTCCGATCATTTCCACCTATCACTAAATTCTGAGATCCTTTTAATACGGTTGTTTCTTCCCAGACGCGATGGATGTGCCCATTGTGTTTATAGCTATGTATTTGTACTGGTTCACCTTCTAAGGGTACGCCCATGATTCTCCCCTGCCTTTATTCCTGAACGCTTTGCAACCTATCCTAAACATAAATAAACGACAAAAGGCAACAAAGTACAATTCCTATTTTCTATTATTATAACGGTTGAGAGCAGAATTTAAAACAAAAGAGCCATTATTTACATGACTCTTTGTAAAAATTTGCGTATATTTAGTCAAAAAATCTACCTTTTCCAGCTTATAATGATGCTGATAAATTCACATCCCGGTATGAATTAATAACTTCTTCTGTTTGTCGTTCAAAAATCAACTGGATTTCCCTCAACTCTTTTTTCATCTGTTGGATATCATCTTGGATACTTTCAAGGTCGGTTGCATTCTGTAATTTTCTCAGCTCATCTTCAATTTCTTGGCACCGTTCCAGCTCTGCTTGAATGTACAATAATTTTTCCATTGTCTTCATTTGTTCGGAAACTAATCGGTTAAATTGATTCATTTCCCTCACCGCCTTATTATTTTGCTTCACTGAATAGTGACATTACTTCTAAATAAAAAATATTTCTTTACATACTATGTATTCTTTTTACGAACATGATTTTCCTTTGACTACTTATGTAAAAAAAATAGAAGTTTTGACGAAAATGAAAAGCGGTAGCGCCTTCGGAACAAGCACAGCTTGTTTCTGCGAGGAAGAGCTTCGTTTATATATTTCGAAGCTCATTTTCACCTAGAAAAAAAACGGATATGTGCCGTTTTTCGGATTTATGTGCCGTTTTTCGGATTTATGTGCCATTTTTCAAATATATGTGCCGTTTCTCGATTTTATGTGCCGTTTTTAACTTTTATGTGCCATTTGATCCCGAGCACCTTTTTTCACCCTTGAAAAGTGCTCTTTTTATAAATTCCAGAGCTCATTTTCTGGATTTTCACCTAGAAAAAACGGATATGTGCCATTTTTAATTTTTATGTGCCGTTTTTTGGATTTATGTGCCATTTTTCAAATATATGTGCCGTTTCTCGATTTTATGTGCCGTTTTTAACTTTTATGTGCCATTTGATCCCGAGCACCTATTTTCACCATTGAAAAGAGCTCTTTTTATAAATCCCAGAGCTCATTTTCTAGATCTTCCCCTAGAAAAAACGGATATGTGCCGTTTTTCAAATATTGGTTTTATTATTTTAGTAAAAAATCAACAATGAACTTTAACCGAATAAAAAGAAGGCACTCTATATTTGAGTGCCTTCTACATTCCATATGATTAGCTTTGTCCAAATTGGCCTGCGCCTTGGTTTTTTTTAGCTTCTGATTGTTGATTTTGTTGTTTTACCTCTTGCGCATTTGTCTCGCTGCCAAATTCAGTTCCATATTGGCCAGCTGCACCTACAGCTCCTGCACCAGTACCAGCTGATTGAGCGTTTTGTTGTTTTACTTCCTGAATATTTGTTCCAGCAGAAGTTTTGTTAGCTTGTTGATTCATTTTTGCCATCGTCATATCACCTCCACGTGCTTAATGTAACCATGTGCAGTGGAAATTATCCAAAAAATTTTTTAGAAATAAACTATACTAGTAAGGAAATACCACCATCAACAATAATGGTTTGTCCCCTAATCATACTGGATTCATCGGAAATAAGGAACATGATACAGTTTACCATATCATCAATTTCCACCATTTTTCCAGCTGGTGTTTTGTCCTTTGCCTCCTGAAGAATTTCTTCCCGATTTGGAAAATGCTTCAAGGCTTCCGTATCGACAGCACCGCCAGATACCGCATTTACTACAATATTTTTTTGTGACAGTTCAACGGCCAAATATCTTGTTAAGGCTTCAAGAGCTGCTTTTGAAACACCGACTGCCGTGTAATTTTTTAAATAGCGGATGGCACCGAGAGAACTGATGCTGACAATTTTCCCTCCACCATTTTTCTCCATCAGCTTCGCAGCTTCTTGAGCACAAAACAACAGGGCTTTACTATTAATGTTTAACGTCCAGTCCCAATGTGACTCCTCAAGCTCCATTATCGGACGTTGAACGCCGGAAGCAGCATTATTGACAAAAACATCCAAACGACCAAATTCCTCGTCTATTTTCGTAAACATTTCTTTAATTTTATTAACATCACCAACATTGGCTTTCACAATTAACGCTTTTCTGCCTAAAGCCTCTATTTGTTCGGCTGTTTCGAGGGCACCGGACTTACTTCTCGCATAATTTATGACAATATCATACCCAGCTTCTGCCAAGCGCAATGCGGCTGCTTTCCCTATCCCCCTGCTTGAGCCTGTAATCAGTGCTACTTTTTGTGTCATGATTCCCAATCCCTTCTATTTCGAGTAATGTTACCATTTTATCCGTTCCCTGAATAGAAGACAATCAAGAACCATATACTAATGGAAAATTTATCGTTGAAAGGAAGAAAAAAATGTATTCAGGACGGGATATGACAGAGCTTTCGATGATGGCAAAAGCGGATTGGGATAACAATGAATTGAGTTTTTTCCATCAATCCCTTCAGCAAATAGCACCCTATTTAAATAGTGAAGGTCAGACAATCCATCGAGAAATCATTGAAGAAATTGAAAATAGGGGCGGAGTTAAATCAATGAATAAAAATGAACGCCTTTTTTAATGGCGTTCATTTTTTTCCTTATACATTTTAAAGACTTTTTGATAGGGAACCGGAAACGCATAATTCTCCATTTCTTCTAATGAAGCAAGCTTCCATTCCCCATTTCCCGGTTGATGGAATGTCCTTATTTTTCCAGTGTAAACCTTTATGTTCCAGACTAGATGGGAAAATACATGTTCAATTTGACCAATTGCTTTCTCAATCTCGATATCTAGATGATGGGAATCCATGAATAAATCTGCAATTTTCTCCCGTTCAGTTTGCATTGGATGATGAATTTCTATATTCGGACACTCCCACAAATTTGCAAGTAAACCATTGTCAGGACGTTTATGAATTAAAAATTTTCCGCTGTCATCGGTAAGAACCACTGTAGCAAGCTCAATTACCCGTTGTTTATTTTTTTTCGTTTTTACTGGAAGATCATTTTGTACTCCTTCAGAAAACGCTTGGCAATGATCACGTACTGGGCATAATAAGCATGAAGGCGATGTTGGCGTGCAGACCAACGCACCTAATTCCATTAATGCCTGATTAAACTCCGAGGGTTCTTCATGGGAAATGAGTTCACGAACGGCTTTTTCAAAAACCTTCCTGGAAGAAGGCTTAGCAATATCTTCCCAGATGGAAAGAATTCTTGATAAAACCCTCATGACATTTCCGTCGACTGCCGGTTCGGGAAGTCCGTAAGCTATGCTTAAAATCGCTCCTGCCGTGTAGGGACCGACCCCTTTAAGCTTGGCAATTTCATCAGGGGTATTGGGTACTTTCCCCATGTATTTCTCTTTTACTTCTTTAACAGCGGACTGTAAATTTCTAACGCGAGAATAATATCCGAGGCCTTCCCATGCTTTCAATACTTTATCTTCATCAGCGTCGGCCAGTGATTCGATAGTTGGAAACCATTCAATAAAACGATTAAAATAAGGGATAACGGTATCTACTCTTGTTTGCTGAAGCATGATTTCTGAGACCCAAACTTTATAAGGATCCTGATCTTTTCGCCATGGTAAATCCCGCTGCTCCTGTTTAAACCAGGCGATTAAATCTCGTTGAAATTTATTAATATTGATTTTTTCTATTGTTTTTAGTTCAATTAACATTGTAAAGATGCCTCCGTTTTTGCAACAATAACGATTTTGGGAATATAATAAGAACAACTTTTTGTTTTACGATAATCCAACTTTACTTTTTTGACAAGAATTTATTAAAGGAGGTTCCTCCGATTGGATACTGGAACTCATGTTGTGATGGGAATTGCATTAGGAGGTCTTGCTACTTTAGACCCTGTTGTGGCAACGAACCATGCTGTTGCCTCTAGTGTCTTAATAGGCACGATCGCTGGTTCCCAAATACCTGATATTGATACGTTATTAAAATTAAGAAACAATGCAATTTATATTCGGAATCATCGTGGGATTACCCACTCAATTCCAGCTGTCATCTTATGGCCGCTTGTCCTTAGCGCTATTATCTTTCCATTTTTTCCTGGTGCCAATCTTTTTCATTTATGGGCCTGGACATTCTTAGCTGTATTTATCCACGTGTTTGTTGATATTTTTAATGCCTATGGAACACAGGCTTTACGACCTTTTTCTAATAAGTGGGTTGCGCTAGGAGTAATTAATACCTTTGATCCATTTATTTTCGGGATTCACATTCTGGGGATTTTCATTTGGATGGCCGGTGCAAACCCTGGCTACACCTTTTTGGTCATGTATGCCATCATCATTGCTTATTACTTCAAGCGATTTTCCTTGAAGCGCAGTGTACACTTGAAGGTAAAAGCCATGATTCCGGATGCAACAGAAATTATTATCGCACCAACGATGCGGTTTCATCAATGGAGAATTGCTGCCATGAATGAAAAGCAATTTTTCGTGGGAAAGGCTGTTAAAAATCAAGTGGAAATTCTTGATCGCTTTAACCGTGTACCAGTACCTTCAACTCCGGTCATTGAAGCCGCAAAAACAGACAAAAATCTATCCGCGTTTCTTTCCTTTTCCCCTGTTTACCGCTGGGAATTGGATGAATATGATGATTTTTACGAGGTACGGTTTATTGATTTACGTTATCGTAGCAACGGTCATTATCCATTCGTTGCCGTAGTCCAATTGGATTGTGATTTAAAACGAATCAGTTCCTATACTGGCTGGGTTTTCAGCGAGCAAAAATTGCGAAAAAAATTGAGCATCATCCCAAGTTAAAAGAGCATGACTCGTTCATGCTCTTTTCTTAATTCCCATTTTCTTTTAACATAACTAAACCTTTATCATCAAATACTAATTGTACGTGATAAGCATTGAGAAATGCTTGGTTGATCACGGTTTCTCATTTTCCATATTGGAGGTACAACATGAGAAATAAGGAAACGAATTTCCCGAATCAGAATAATAATAAGCTTGAGGGTGAGCCACGAGCAAAAGCTGAGTATGCTTCAAAGCGGGCAGATGGCTCCACCAATACGCATCCACAAGAGCGAATGCGTGCATCTGGTATGCGTGAAAATAATACTCAAAAATAAACTTTTGAGGAGGAAGCATATGGGAAAAAAAATGTTTTTTGAAAACCGTCCATTTTCAACACCATGGGCCAACCCGAAACATGCTCATTCTCAGGTAAATGGCGAGTCCAAGCTTACCCAGGACCTCATCATATTAAAGCACATGACCAGAAAGCAGTCGTAAAAAAAGGGAGGGTGTCAGGCACCATGGTGCCTGACACCCTCCTTTCTTCTCTTATCGAGCTAAACAATTTTCAAAATCAAATACTTTCCTTCTTTAACCCTTTCAAAATGGAAATAGGTACCGCTTCCTCTTTGCCGTCACCTTTTAGGCGATAGCCCCAAGCAAACACCCCATTAAGGTATTCAATTTTAAAATATTGTCCAGGGTCTCCTTCAAGCTCGTATATTTCTCCCGGTATAAATGAATCAGGATTGAGTAGGTAAGCTTGAGCCATTAATACCTTTCTCTCCAAGACCGCAAACTCATTAACCATTCCTAACTGCTCCGCCTTTCTTGCTTGCTCACGGAGCTTGGCAATTTCCTGACGTAATTCATGTTCTGTCAATTGACTATACCGTTTCTCTTGCTGCATTGTAATCCACTCCCTATCGTTCGGTTTTTATCGCTTATTTTAGTATAATGATTATTGAAAAATTAATAAAGAAAAAGGAGGCCCTTTAATGAAAGCAGTGATGATCACAGGTGCTGGTTCGGGGTTAGGGAAGGAATTGGCGTTTTTATTTTCAAAGCAGGGCTATCAGCTATTGTTAATTGGCAGAACGGTGGAAAAATTAACTGCCATCAAAAAAGATATTGAAGCTCTCGGAGGCAATGCAACTATTGTTCCAATCGATATCCGCAATGGCGAACAGGTGAAAGAGAAGATAGAAGAACTTAGCCAAACATATCAACTAATTGGACTGGTAAATAACGCGGGAGTCGGACATTTTGGACCTTTTGAAGAAATCGATGAACAAGAAATTTCATCAATGTTAGATACGAATATTTTAGGCACGATTCTTATGACGAAGGCTGCTTTACCACATTTACTAAAAACCGATGAAGCTAGGATAATGAATATTATTTCAACTGCCGGCTTACGAGGAAAAGTAAATGAAGCCGTATATTGTGCAAGCAAATTTGCGGTAAGAGGCTTTACCGAAAGCCTGCAGAAAGAATATGAAAAAAGTAATATAAAAATCACCGGAATTTATATGGGCGGGATGGACACGCCTTTCTGGGCTGGCACTGACCATATTAAGAACCCTTCTGCGCTTAGGTCACCCAAAGAGGTTGCTGAAATCATTTTTGAGCAGCTTGACCAAGAGTCCATTATCATTGAGTCCAAAAAATCATGACCGATTGGTCATGATTTTTCAATTTCTTGTAAATACTTTTCAATTAAATCAAAGGAAAAACCTTTCTGATATAAAGCTTGTTTCATTTTTTGCTCAAATTCAAAACCGCTGAATTTACTATATTTACGCTGAATTTTGTCACCCTGATAGCGAATAGCTTCCATTTCTTCATCCACATTTTTGATCATGTCCGTTTCATTTATGGCCATATGGATTACTTCATAAGAATATCCTTTTCTCATTAACAGGCTTTCTAATTTTTGTTTCAAGATTCTTGTTGAGTCCCGAGAATTCTTTTGAATAAACTTGTCAGCTATTTTGGCCGCCTTTTCTACTTGAAGCTCTAGTGAATATTCCACAAGGGCAGGTTTAAGGATTCCTTCTCCTATTCCCCTTTCCTTTAATTCTATTCGAATTAATTCCGGTCCCTTATCTGTCGTATTGATTTGCGTCCTTACATATGCATGAGCATATTCCTCATCATTGATATATTTTTGGTCATTTAGTTTATGGATTACTTCCTGGATAACCGGCTCTTCAATTTCTTTTTTGCTTAAGTAATCCCTAATTTCTTTTTCAGACCGCATTCTTTTAGCTAAAAATTGAATAGCTAATTGATACGATTTCCGAATATCATCATGATAGTGGACCTCCATCAATGAAAATTCATCTAGCTCCATTCCTTTTTTTAGATGGAACTTAATGAGGACATCACTATCGACGCTAAAAGCGAATTCTTCCCCTTTACCGTAATCCATAAAAATATTAAAGCGATCCTGATTTTTTTGTTGCGTGGTGATTTTTGTTATTATAGCCATATCGTTCACCTCAACACTACTCTACCATAATCTTCATGTTAAAATAAAAAGAAAAGGGAGGTTTTGAGATGAAAATTGCAGTTGCAGGCGGAACAGGATTTGTCGGAAAAGCACTTGTGAACGAATTAGTAAAAAATCATCATGATGTAGTTATTTTAACTAGGAAAAAAATGATGAACCGTGAAAGCAACAATCAGATTCAATATGTCCAATGGTTAGCTGAAACCTCCAATCCAAGCAAATTTCTCCAGGAAACAGATATATTTATCAACCTTGCCGGTGAATCCATCAATAGCGGCAGATGGACTGCGCAAAGGAAAAAGACAATTCTAGAAAGCAGGCTTGTGGCTGTTAATGAAATGTTGAAGATCCTTAAGGGATTAAACCGGATGCCAAAAGCTTGGATTAATGCAAGTGCAATTGGGTTTTATGGAACATCTGAAGAAGATACTTTTACAGAGGAAGATAAAGGACATAGTAACGATTTCTTATCCGATACAGTCAAGCAATGGGAAAAAGAAGCAGACAAAGCCACGTTGCTCGGGATTCGGACTGTTTTTTGTAGATTTGGCATCATTCTTGATAAAAATGAAGGGGCTTTACCCAAAATTGCATTCCCATATAAAGCATTTATTGGCGGAAATATTGGACATGGGCGTCAATGGATGTCCTGGATTCATATTGAGGATGTCGTAAAAGGAATAATGTTTGTCATTAATAATGAAAATATTTCTGGACCGGTAAATTTTACTGCACCACACCCTGTTTCCATGAAGGAGTTCGGCAAAACTCTGTCACCTATATTACACCGTCCCCATTGGCTTTCAGCCCCAAGCTTTGCACTCAGTTTACTATTAGGTGAAATGAGTACATTAGTACTGGAGGGACAAAAGGTACTCCCGCAAAAATTATTAGAAAACGACTTCCAATTCAACTACCCTGATTTAAACCGCGCATTAAAAAATATATATGCCTAACAAAGTATCATTCCTTTCTCAATAGGTAAAAATGGAATTGTGCTGTCATTTACCATTAGCTTGATGACGATTAACAAAAAAGTTGAAAGGAATGAGCAACATGGCAAATAAAAAGAAAAAGGATACAGACAGAGGCAAATACACCTTAACAAGTATGCAAGAGGTTTCTTACCAGCGCGAATTTAAAATGGCGGACCGCGCCGGCGGTTTTCACGACAAAAAAACTAGGCTGTAAAGATTTTTTTTCCATTCATGGATCCCTTTCGAATGGTAAAAGGTAAGAAGGGAGCACTTGTCTCCCAAAGCGAACTTTCGAAAGGGGTTTTTGGTAATGGGCCGTTCTCGTGGACATAATAATCGTGATAAAAATAAAGCATCGCTTCCACAAGTACCAAAGAATTTGAAAACGGATGGAATTGATGAAGAATATTCTGCTGAACTCGCCGATCAGGCAGATCTTGAGGCACAGGCGAGAGCAAATGCAGCCAACCAACGGGTAAAAAATATAAAACTCTAATGATAAGAAAGAAGAAGCGGGATCTCTTGCTTCTTCTTTTTTGGATACGTTAACCTGTTTAATTTGACCGGGTCGGCGATCTCTCTTCTTTTTTGGGCACGTTAACCTGTTTAATTTGACAGGATCGGCGTTCTTTCTTCATTTTCGGGCACGTTAACCTGTTTAATTTGACCGGGTCGGCGTTCTTTCTTCATTTTCGGGCACGTTAACCTGTATAAAAAAATTATGTGCCCGAAATTTATAAAGCCGCTAATGCTTCTGCTTTATTTTTATTCTTCGTTTCGTAATCACCTAAAATCGAAAAAAAACGAATTGATTCATGTTTAGCAGCAAGCTGTTCCAATTCTTGTTTTGTCGCTTGAATAATAATCGCTTCCTCTGTAATTTGGTCAATCCACGTTATCTGTGAGTTGATCATATTTTCTTTCAATCCGTGAACGAACCACAGCTCCTTTGCATCATCTATTTTCTGTAAATCATGATCATTGTCAGCATGGTACAATTTTAAATTTGAATGTTGATTCTGAACAACATAAACCAAATCTTCAATTACAGCACTTGCAGTTGGAAACATGCCTGCTCCTGGCCCCTGTAATGAAATCCTCCCAACGATGTCCGTTTGCACGCATACTGCATTGTCTACCCCTTCGACATGGTAAAAAGGATGGGATTTCGTAACAAGAGCTGGTTTAACCGACCCAACTAAATGGCTGCCTTCCCTGTTTAGACTGGCAATATGTTTAAACCTTAAACCAAGTTTTTCAGCTGCCTCAATATGATCAATCGAGATAGAAGTAATCCCTTCCCGCTCTACTTCCTCCCAATTTGGCTCAATACCAAAGGCAATTTTGCTTAAGATCATCGTTTTGTAAAATGCATCAAAACCCTCAACATCGTTTGTCGGATCGGCTTCCGCATAGCCATTTTCCTGAGCCTGGACTAAGGCAGCCGCAAATGAATGCTTCTTTTCTCTCATTTCTGTAAGAATAAAGTTCGAGGTCCCGTTAAGGATTCCTTGGATTTGTCGGACTTGGTTGATTTTTAATAACTGCCTGATTGTTTGTATGATGGGGATGCCCCCTGCAACTGTGGCCTCAAATCCAACAGAAACATTATTTTTTTTCGCAAGTTCGAGCAGCTCTTTTCCATGGTGGGCAAACATCTCTTTATTTGCTGTAATGATATGACAGCCTTTAGAAATTGCTTTTTTTAAAAAGGTAAAGGTCGGTTCCTTACCGACAATCGCTTCGACCACGACATCAAGCTGTGGAAGGCTTAAAATTTCTTCAAAATCCGTTGTAATCAGGATATTTTCGCTAATATTTCTTTGCTTCTGCTTGTTTTTGATGAGGACAGCTGCAACCTCTACTTTCTTCCCTAGCACTGCTGTAAGCTCCTCTTCATGGGAATGAATTGTTCGATAAACTCCCTCTCCCACCGTTCCAAAACCCAAAATTGCGACCTTAATGTCAGCCATGTTTTCACCCTCCATTTTATGTTCCATAAAAAAGGAAAACCCTCTTCATAAGAAGAGGGCAGGTTTCCTCCTCTTATCTGTCAGGTTAAAAAACCTGCAGGAATTAGCACCTTTTCAAGAATAATCTTGAAGGTTGCCGGGCTTCATCGGGCCTAGTCCCTCCGCCACTCTGGATAAGAGATTTATTTATGTTTGTATTATTTTCCACAATATAAAATGAATTGTAGCTGACACATTATAAAATGTCAATATTTTTTGAAAATTTATATTATCGTTGCAATTTCGCTTCTGCAAGCTTAATTTGCTCAATAACCTGCTCTGGCGATGTTCCGCCAAAGCTATTTCGAACCGCTACAACATGCTCTGGGGATAGAACCTCATAAATATCTTCAGTAAATAATGGGCTGAAGTCTTTATATTCCTCTAAGCTCAAATCTAATAAAAATTTTCCCATCTGAATTGCATGCAAGACTATTTTTCCAATAATTTCATGGGCTTCACGGAACGGGAGCCCCTTTCGAACCAAGTAGTCTGCAATATCGGTGGCATTGGAAAAGTCGTTGTTGATGGCTTTTCTCATAACATCTTTCTTCACTGTCATTGTCTCAGTCATTGGTGCTAGTAGTTTCAGCGAACCTTCAAGCGTTTCGACCGTATCAAACATTCCTTCTTTATCTTCCTGTAAGTCCTTGTTGTAGGCGAGCGGCAGCCCCTTTAGTACTGTTAACAATCCGATTAAATTACCATAGACACGTCCCGTTTTACCGCGAAGAAGTTCCGGAACATCAGGATTTTTCTTTTGCGGCATAATGCTCGATCCGGTACAGAACGAATCATCGAGCTCTACAAATTGAAACTCTTGACTTGACCAAAGCACGAGCTCTTCGGAAAATCTGGAGATATGGGTCATGATAATCGATGCAGCTGCCAAAAACTCGAGGATAAAATCCCTGTCACTAACGGCATCCATACTGTTAGGATAAATCGTCTCAAAGCCTAATAAATCCGCTACCCGCTCACGATTGATAGGAAAGGTCGTTCCGGCTAAAGCGCCTGCCCCAAGTGGAAGCCAGTTCACCCGCTTCAAGCTATCAGTCAATCTTTCTTTATCCCGTTCAAACATCCAGAAGTAAGCCATTAAATGATGAGCGAATGATACTGGCTGGGCACGCTGCAAGTGCGTGTAGCCAGGAATCAGCGTCTCTACATTCTTCTTCGCCTGCTCTACTAATGCCTGCTGGACATTCTCAATCAATACAATAAGCTCTGTAGTTTTCGTCCGTAAATAAAGATGCATATCGGTCGCTACTTGGTCATTACGGCTCCGGCCTGTATGGAGCTTGCCGCCGACAGGACCGATTTTTTCAATTAAAAGCTTTTCAATATTCATGTGGATGTCTTCATCCTCGACAGCAAACACGACTTCGTTCGCATCGACCATCTTTTTTATTTCAAGCAGGCCATTCTTAATTTTATCAGCATCCTCAATTGGAATGATCCCGCATTCGCCTAACATTTTAACATGGGACAGGCTTCCGGTAATATCCTCTTTCGCCAGCTTTTGATCAAAGGAAATCGAAGCCGTAAACTCTTCCACCAGCTTGTTCGTTTCCTTTGTAAACCGTCCGCCCCAAAGCTTTGACATGATTGAACTCCTCCTTTAACCTAAGAAGATTGCCCTCGAATAATTTCGAGGGCACACCAATTTATTTTTGGCCTTTTCTAAAAGTTTGTTGCTTTTTTCAATCGGAAACGGCTTTTCGCAACTTAAAGTAGCTTATCCGCAACTTTCTCCACTTTAAACGCAACTAAAGTGTGCTTATCCGCAACTTTCCCAACCGAACTTATCTATTTATCATTAACTTCTAATAATTCCTTTTTATTTACCTCTGAATATACCTTTGTAGGCAATCCCCAAATTTTAATAAAACCTACAGCGGCATTGTGGTCAAAGGCATCACCTTTTGAATACGTCGCTAGCTCTTCACTGTAGAGGCTATGCACCGATTTACGACCGACAACCGTATGTGAACCTTTGTGGAGCTTGACACGAATGGTGCCTGACACCACTTTCTGCGTCTCATCAATGAAGGCATCAAGCGCCGCTTTCAATGGTGAATACCAAAGTCCTTCGTATATAATTTTTGCCATTTGCTGCTCTACCTGTGTTTTGAACTGGGTTACCTCACGAGGCAATGTCAAAAATTCCAATTCCTTATGGGCATTGATTAAAATTAACGCCGCTGGATTTTCATACACTTCACGTGATTTAATTCCAACTAATCGGTTTTCGATATGGTCGATTCGGCCGACACCATGCTTGCCGCCAAGTTGATTAAGAGTTTCAATCAACTGCACCAATGGCAGCTTCTCACCATTAAGGGCCACAGGTACACCTTGTTCAAATTCAATTTCAATATACTCCGCAGCATCCGGTGTTGATTCAATTGGGTTCGTCCAGTCAAATGCCGCTTCAGGTGCTTCTGCCCAAGGGTTCTCGAGAACCCCTGCCTCACAGGCACGACCCCAAATATTCGCATCAATAGAAAATGGATTGTCTAAATCAACCGGAATCGGAATTCCATTTTTCTCGGCATACTCGATTTCTTCATCACGAGTCATTCCCCATTCACGGACAGGTGCCACCACTTTCAGATTTGGATTTAATGCTTGGATCGAAACTTCAAAGCGAACTTGGTCGTTTCCTTTTCCCGTGCATCCATGAGCAACAGCAGCAGCTCCTTCTTTTTCCGCAATCTCAACTAATAGTTTTGATATTAAAGGTCGAGAAAGTGCTGAGGATAATGGGTATTTTCCTTCATATAAGCAATTGGCCTTCAAAGCTGGTAAAATATAATCTTTGGCTAGCATTTCTTTTGCATCTACTATATATGCTTTTATCGCCCCAACGTTAAGGGCCTTATTTTTAATAGCCTCTAAATCCTTGCCTTCACCAACATCAAGTCCCATGGCAATGACATCATAGCCGTATTTTTCTTGAATCCATTTCACTGATACGGATGTATCTAAACCGCCTGAATAAGCTAAAACAATTTTTTCTTTTGCCACGTGTATTCTCCTCACATTCCGATGTATTTAAATTCATTCAATAGAATTATTATACATCCTTTCGTAAAAAAATAGCTACTATTTTATTAGTAATTCTTTTAAAATAGCTTTTTGGGCATGGAGACGGTTCTCAGCCTCATCAAAAACAACAGAATGAGGTCCGTCAATAATCTCCGCAGTTACTTCTTCGCCGCGATGGGCTGGAAGACAATGCAAAAAGATAAAGTCGCTTTTTGCATGTTTACAAAGTTCCTTGTTCACCTGGAAGGATTGAAGGGCCTTTATTCTCGCTTCTGTTTCCTCTTCCTGTCCCATACTGGTCCAGACATCTGTCACAACGACATCAGCATCGAGAATCCCTTCTTTTGGATCATTTGTTATCATAATTGTACTTCCCGTTTGGGCTCCGATCTTGATGGCTTTTTCAGTTATTTTTCCATCCGGCATATATCCGGAAGGACTAGCAATGCTGATATGCATTCCTACTTTGGCAGCCCCTTCCATTAATGAATGAGCCATATTATTATTTCCGTCGCCGAGATAGCACAGCTTTAATCCTGCCAATTTCCCTTTATGTTCAAGTATGGTTAGCAGGTCTGCCATCACTTGGCAAGGATGTTGCAAATCGGTTAAACCATTAATGACAGGAACGGTTGCATGGTGGGCAAATTCCTCAATGCCGTTATGCGAAAAAGTCCGGATCATCAAGCAATCGACATAGCGTGACAACACCTTTGCCGTATCAGAAATCGTTTCTCCGCGGCCAAGCTGGATGTCTTTCGAGCTCAAGAAGATTGCTTGACCACCGAGCTGCATCATCCCCACTTCAAAGGATACTCTTGTCCGGGTTGAGGATTTTTCAAAAATCATCCCTAGTATTTTACCACTTAAATAGTGGTGAGGTTTCCCATGCTTTTGCAATGCTTTCAGTTCTTTAGCAACATCTAACAGATAAAGAATTTCATCTGTAGTAAAATCGGAAAGCTGTAAAAAGTCCCTTCCGGTTAAGCTCCCTTGGAAAGAATCATCGGGTTGACTCCATTTAATAGCTTCTAACATTTCCTTACACCTCCAAGTAATTTATAAAATTCACTTACCGTTCGTACATTTGAATGAGAAGAAGATGGACTTTTCCTGATGAAAACCGCCTCTGCCGTGTCTAGGTGAGTAAACACTGGCACTTTGTAACGGACGGCTTGTTCTCGTAGAGTAAAACCGAACCTTTGTTTATTACGACCTTGATTAGGAATATTGATGACTGCCTTCACTTTCTCATTTCGAAATAGATGGTTTACGTCATGAGAATCCTTCACGACTTTTTCCACATGTATTCCATTATTTTGCAGAAATAACGCCGTTCCTTCTGTAGCCGCAAGCTTACAGGATGCTTGCATTAAATGCTGAATAACGGAAAGACTCTTCAGCTTCTCTCGATCCGAAATGGATAGAAAAATAAAGCTGTCACGATCAATTGAAAGAGAAGGAAGCGCCTTATCAAGTGCCTCTTGGAACGTGACCCCCATTCCTAATACTTCACCAGTTGATTTCATCTCAGGACCAAGCACATGGTCGACACCTTTCAATTTGCTTGAAGAAAACACCGGTGTCTTTACTGAAAAATAATGAGGTTCGTCTAATAACCCGAGTTTTGGTGATAAATCCGTTAAATCAACACCTAATTGAACTTTGGTGGCCCACTCAATCATCGGAATCCCTGTCACTTTACTCATAATGGGCACCGTTCGGGATGAGCGTGGATTCACCTCAAGGACATAGACCTGGTTTTCATAAATAACAAATTGAATATTCATGATGCCGATTATCGGCGTTGCTGTTGCGATTTTATTTGCATAATCCATTAGTGTTTCTTTCTGGTCATCTGACAAGGTAATCGGTGGAAAAACTGAAATACTGTCACCGGAGTGTACACCTGCTTTTTCGATATGCTCAAAAATGCCAGGAACGACAATATTGTTTCCATCGCTTATGATGTCAATTTCACATTCCAGCCCGGGTAAGAAACGATCCACTAATAACGGCCACATCGTGTCGTGTGAATTTTCTTCAAGCTGGTTTATATAAAATTTTAGTTCTTCTTCAGAAAAAATCGTAAACATCGCCTGGCCGCCAATAACGTAGGATGGCCTTACTAGAACGGGATAGCCGAGCTTTCCTGCAGCTTCAAGCAGTTCATCAGTATGGCTGACGGTCTTGCCAGCTATATGAGGGATCTTTAGATCTTCAAGAAGCTGATAAAATTCTTTCCGATCCTCTAAGCGGTCTACATTTTCAACTGTAGTTCCTAAAATAGAAACTCCCTCTTCCTGCAATGCATGAGCTAGATTAATCGCCGTTTGGCCGCCAAATTGAATCAGTACGCCTTCGACTTTCTCTTTTTCAATAACCCGGAGAACATCCTCCGCAGCTAGAGGTTCAAAATACAGACGATCGGCCACGGAATAATCGGTGCTAACCGTTTCCGGATTATTATTTATGACTACTGCTTCATACCCCATTTTCTTAATGGCTTTCGCCGCATGTACAGAACAGTAATCAAACTCGATACCCTGACCAATGCGGATTGGTCCGGAACCTATCACAAGAATCTTTTTCTTATTAGTAACCTCAACTTCATCAAAGCCGTTCCAAGTAGAATAGTAGTATGGCGTGATCGCATCGAATTCAGCAGAACATGTATCGACCATTTTATAGCCTGGTTTCCAATTCAGCTCTTTCCATTTTTGACGAATATTCATCTCTGGAATGTTATACATTTTCGAGATCAATTTGTCGGAAATATTATTTCTCTTCGCTTGTTTTAACAATGGACCGGGCACGGTAGCCCAAGTATAGGTTGACAATTCTGTTTCAAGCTGAACAATGGCCGCTATTTTGTATAAAAACCATTGATCAATCTGTGTCAACTGCCGTATTTTTTCAAGCGATATTCCCCTTCTGATCGCTTCCGCTATTACAAACAACCGTTGATCGTTCGCCTGCTCAAGTTTCTCACATAAGCGATTTGTATCCAGCGATTTCATTTTTTCCATACATAATCCGTAAGTTGATGTTTCCATTGAACGAATAGCTTTATTTAGGGCCCCTTCAAAGGTTCGGTCAATCGCCATGACCTCGCCAGTCGCTTTCATCTGCGTTCCAAGCGTTCGGTCTGCCTCGGGAAATTTGTCAAATGGGAAGCGGGGCAGCTTGACAACAATATAATCAATCGCCGGTTCAAAGGAAGCAAAGGTATAACCTGTTATTGGGTTCATAATCTCATCGAGATGATAACCAATCGCACATTTCGCTGCCATCCTAGCAATCGGATATCCCGTTGCTTTCGAAGCAAGTGCTGACGACCGGCTTACCCTTGGATTTACCTCGATGATGTAATACTGATTGGATTCCGGGTGAAGTGCAAATTGGATATTACAACCGCCAATAATCTCTAACTCTCTAATTACTTTTATGGAAACGTCACGGAGCATTTGATATTGAACATCTGTTAAAGTTTGCGACGGGGCGACGACAATCGAATCACCTGTATGGACACCGACCGGGTCCATATTTTCCATGTTACAAACGATAATGCACGTATCATTTGCATCCCTCATGACCTCATATTCAATTTCCTTCCAGCCTTTGATGCTTCTTTCGACAAGCACTTGATGAATCGGGCTGGCTGCTAATCCCTTTTTCAGAACGGTTTCAAGTTCTTCTAACGTTTGGGCGAAACCGCCGCCATCTCCCCCTAATGTATAAGCGGGACGAATGATGACCGGAAAGCCAATTCCATTGACAAATTGTACGCCTTCTTCAAAGCTGTGAATAATCGCTGAATTAGGAATGGGCTCGCCGATCTCAAGCATTAAATTGCGGAATCGTTCGCGGTCCTCGCCTTTTTTAATCGATTCCACCGATGTTCCTAACAAAACTACACCGTACTTTTGCAAAACTTTGTGTTCATATAGCTCAACGGTTAAGTTTAAGCCTGTTTGTCCTCCAAGAGTTCCAATTATTCCATCCGGTCTTTCTTTTGCGATGATATTTTCGATTGTTTCGACCGTAAGCGGTTCAATATACACCCTATCTGCAACGGATTCATCCGTCATGATCGTTGCAGGGTTATTATTGATTAAGACGACTTCAATTCCCTCTTCTTTCAGGGCGATACAAGCCTGAGTTCCAGCATAATCAAACTCAGCTGCCTGACCGATCACAATCGGTCCTGATCCAATCACAAGTACTTTTTTCAGTTTTTTATTTAGCGGCATATAGTGACTCTCCCAATGAAGTGATCTCGTTCACAAACTCTTTTAAAATATGAGCGGTATCGCTTGGTCCCGGGTGGGCCTCCGGATGAAATTGAACCGTCTGGATAGGATAGACTTTATGCTTCAAGCCTTCGATGGATTGATCATTTACATTTCGGTAAGTGACATCAAATGTAGTGCAGTCAATGCTTTCATCTACTACAACATATCCATGGTTCTGAGCTGTGATTTTTACTTTACCTGTTAATAATTCCTTGACTGGATGATTGCCGCCGCGGTGGCCGAACTTTAGTTTTTCTGTTTTTGCCCCGTAAGCCAAGGCGATTAATTGGTGCCCAAGGCAAATCCCGAGTGTTGGATAGTTCTGGCTGATTTTTTTAATTTCAGGAAACCATCTTGAAAGATCCATTGGATCGCCTGGTCCGTTGCTAAATAGAACACCATCCGGATTTAATGCCTTTATTTTTTCATATGGAGTATGATAGGGCACAATTGTTACCGCACAATTTTCCGCTAAAAGAGCGGTTAGAATCGACTTTTTAAAACCATAATCGATTAACACGATATGAGGTCCGTTATTTTTGTAAAATTGCGTCTTTTTCGTTGACACTTGGTCCACCCATAAAGGTTTTTTTCCCTGAGTGGTGACTTTTTTAACGTCAGGATTGGCACTGATGACCCCATTGACTGTACCATGGCTGCGGATTGTCTTAACTAAAAGACGTGTATCAACCCCGGCAAGTCCAGGCACACCTGCACTTTTTAGTTTTTCAGAAAACTTATAAATAGATTGATAATGGCTCGGGATTTCACATAAATCCCCAATAATGACACCAGATAATGAAGGAGTTATACTTTCATCATCCATGGCATTAATTCCATAATTTCCGATAATCGGATAGCAAAACGTGATGATTTGACCAGCATAGGAGGGGTCCGTGATAATTTCTTGGTACCCCGTCATGCTAGTATTAAAAACAACTTCCCCGATAGAATCATTTTCTGCACCTATCAGTACCCCTTCAAACACTTCTCCGGTTTCCAAAGTAAGGTATCCAGTCCCCAAAAAAACTCACTCCATTCTTCATTTACTTTGGAAGGTTTTCTCCAATTTCTCTTTAAATTCGTTTATTTCTTCCTTCGTAGCTGTTAATGGCGGTAAAATTCTTAAGACATTAGGTCCTGCAGTTAATATTAGCAGCTTGTTGCCAATGGCCTTTTTGACAATTTCAGGGGCATCTCCTTCGACGACTAATCCTTTAAGGAGCCCTTTCCCGCGAACTTCTTTTATTAATGGAAACTTTTCCTTTAATTCTTGTAACTGTAAATCGAGGTACTCTGTGATTTCTTTAACGTGAGATAATAGGTTACTTTCCACAATATGGCTGATTGTTGCGACTCCTGCGGCAGAGGCGAGTGGATTTCCGCCAAACGTACTACCGTGGCTGCCCGGATCGAAACCCTTGGCTGCTTTTTCTTTGGCAATGATCGCTCCAATCGGAAAGCCCGAACCAAGTCCTTTTGCGACACTGATAACATCTGGTTCGATTCCGTAGTGCTCGTAAGCAAACAATGTACCGGTCCTGCCAATTCCTGTCTGGACTTCGTCAACCATTAGGAGAATATCGTTCTCCTGACAGATTTGCGCCATTTTTGATACCCAATCCGGATCTGCTGGAATGACTCCGCCTTCACCTTGAACAAGTTCGAGGAGAACGGCAGCCGGCTTGCGGATAGCAAGCTCATTGAGTGCATCAAAGTCATTAAACGGCAAATAGCTAAAACCGGGAACAAGCGGAGCAAATCCCTGCTGGATTTTTTCCTGGCCTGTTGCTGATAATGTGGCTAATGTTCTGCCGTGGAAGGATTGCTTAAAGGTAATTACCTCATAGGATCCTTCGCCTTTTACTTTGCTTGTGTATCTTCTTGCGAGTTTAATTGCTGCCTCATTTGCTTCCGCCCCGCTGTTGCAAAAGAAAACCTGATCACCGCAGCTGTTGGCTGTCAGCAATGCTGCAAGCTTTTCTTGGTTTGGAATATGGTAGAGATTTGAACAATGCCAAATATTTTGCAATTGCTCTTCAAGTTTTTCTTTTACCACATTTGGAACATGACCTAAGTTACATGTGGCAATTCCAGAAGTGAAATCTAAAAATTGATTGCCCTGGTCATCCCATACATAGCTTCCTTTCCCTTTGACAAGTGCTACAGGGAAACGACTGTAGGTAGACATGACAGATGAGATTTGTGAAGTATTTGTTACCATTACGCCGACACCTCTTCTAAAACAATTTTCGTACCAATTATTTTTCCGTTTGAATAATCTATTAAGCTATTTTTTTCGAAGCCATTGATGATGCCCACTTCGGGGATATGATGAACAAGTCCATCAATTGCTGCCGTTACTTTTGGAATCATTCCCCCATATATGGTTTGATTCGCGATTAATTCTTCCACCTCTGCCTTTGAAACTTTATCAAGCTTTGTTTTCTGACCATTTTTTTCAGCTAAAATCCCCGGTATATCACTAATAAAACATAGGTTTGCTTCTAAAGATTTAGCAATCGCACTCGCTGCGACATCACCGTTTATATTGTATCTTTGACCATGCTCATCAATGCCGATTGGCGAGATGACAGGTATATAGCCTTGATTAACAATTCCTTCGATTACTTTACGATTGACAGCTGTCACTTCTCCAACAAACCCTAAAACATCTGAAGCATTGGTTGGTCTTGCTTTTAAGAGGCTGCCATCCACACCACTGATGCCATATGCGCTGCCACCAGCCTCAATTAAGTTTCGGACTACTAGCTTATTAACAGAGCCGCTTAATACCATTTCCACGACATCGAGTACCTGATTGTCTGTTACCCTTAGACCATTTACAAACTTCGTTTCGATATTTAAGTTTTTTAATAGTGATGTAATTAATGGACCGCCGCCATGAACAATTATAGGTGTCCATACTCCGGTTTGATGAAGCGAAATGATGTCCTCATAAAAGGATCTTGGCAAATTATCTAACACACTTCCGCCGCACTTAATTACAATGTATTTCATCTAGTAGGCCTCCTCACGTGCGGTAGGATGCGTTGATTTTTATATAATCATAGGTTAAATCGCATCCATATGCGGTTACGGTGGACTCGCCTTGATGAAGGTCAACAATAATTTTGATCGTGTCGAGCTCTAAATACTCTTTTACTTCTGCTTCATCAAACGGAATAGGTAAACCATTTGCAAACACAGGGTAAGGTCCAATCGCTACTTCTAATGCGTAAGGCTCAACAGCTACACCACTGTAGCCAATCGCTGTCACAATTCTCCCCCAGTTGGCATCTGTTCCGAAAATTGCTGTTTTGACGAGATTAGAAGAAATTATCGACTTACCAACTGCCCTTGCCGCCTCTAGGTTATCGGCGCCATTCACTTGTACTTCAATGAGCTTTGTTGCCCCTTCGCCGTCTCTAGCGATTTTTTTTGCTAGGGATTCACAGACAATCTTTAGTCCATCCACGAACAAATTCCAATCTGGGTGATCCTTTGTAAGCATCTCGTTTTCTGCTAACCCGTTTGCCATAACGAGCACCATGTCGTTAGTGCTTGTATCACCGTCAACCGTAATCATATTAAAGGTTTTGTTGGTTACATCCTTCAGTGCAAAAAGAAGGTCTTCATGGGCAATATTCGCATCTGTTGTAACAAAGCCTAGCATTGTCGCCATATTAGGATGAATCATTCCAGAACCCTTTGCTGCACCACCGATACTGACTGTTTTTCCATCTATTTTTATTTGAACAGCCATTTGTTTGGTACATAGGTCGGTTGTTAAAATGGCTTGCTTGAAATTGGCTTCGATTTCATATTCTGGTTGAAGGATTTGTTTAATCCCGGTGTTGATTTTTTCCATTGGTAAAAGCTCACCGATCACACCTGTTGAGGTGACAGCAACGAGGTGATCCTTAATCCCAAGCTCTGCTGCAAAGCTTTTTTGCATTTCAAAAGCGTCTAATAACCCTTGTTCTCCGGTACAAGCATTGGCATTTCCGGAATTTACAAGGATCGCTTGAATTTTATTCTCTTTCGCGATGCTCTCTTGTGTTACTATTAGTGGCGCTGCTTGAAAAATATTAGTTGTATACACACCAGCAGCGGTTGCTGGAACTTCGGAAACAATAAAGCCCAAGTCTAGCTTTTTCTTTTTCACACCACAGTGGATGCCGCCAGCTTTGTATCCTTTTGGTATCGTGACACTTCCCTCTTCAAGAACAACTATTTTATTACTGAAAGTTGCTTGTATCAATTAAATTTCCCCCTTATAAATCCCGTTCGTTCGTAAAATTTTTTTACGGATATAGTGGTATATCTTGAAGCCCCGTCCATTCGTCCCAGCCATTCATTAAATTAACATTTTGGATCGCCTGGCCCGCAGCCCCTTTGACTAAATTGTCGATAACAGAAATAATCGTTAGACGATTCGTTCTTGTGTCTACATGCAAACCAATATCACAAAAATTGCTTCCTAGTACCTCTTTAGTTGCTGGTACTTTTCCTTCCGGTCTGACTCTGACAAACGATTTATTTTTATAAAATTCGCTGTATATTTCCTGCACTTCTTTTGTAGTCACATTTTCTACTAATTTGACATACGTCGTGCACATAATTCCCCTCGTCATCGGGACTAAGTGAGTAGTGAAAGTAATAGTAATTGGTCTATCACTCTCATCTGATAGGACTTGCTCGATTTCAGGGATATGCTGGTGTTGTCCAAGCTTATAAGCTCTTATGTTTTCATTTATTTCTGCATAGTGAGATGATAAAGATAATCCTCTTCCCGCACCGGAAACCCCTGACTTTGCATCAATAATAATAGACTCGTAATCTGCCAAACTCGTTTTAAGAATTGGCAACAGTCCAAGGGATGCTGCTGTCGGGTAGCAGCCTGGATTGGCGATCAACTTCGCTGATTTTATTTTTTCAGGGTAGATTTCGCTTAGTCCATATGTGGCCTGCTTTAGATATTGATCATCCGCAGGTGAATGCTTATACCAAGATTCATATTCAGTAGCTGACCTTAGCCGAAAATCCCCGGAAAGGTCGATACACTTGATGCCAACTTCCATTAGCTGAGGGATAAGATTGCTGCTTACCCCCGATGGAGTTGCTAAAAATACAACATCATTTTTTTCAGATAAACTTTTCGCATCGAATTTTTCCAAAGGTTGTTCGATGATTTCCGAAAGGTGTGGATAAGATTCACTAATAGAGTTCCCAGCCTGGGAGTTGGATACAACCGAACCAATTTCTAAATAGGGATGTTTATGGAGTATCCTTATCAGCTCAATTGCACCGTATCCTGTACCACCAATGATTGCAGCTTTCATTTCCTTTATCCCCCATGTTTATTACTATTGAATCATTATACATTGGAGTTAATATTTATTCAACAGTTAATTCACCCATTTTTTAATAATTTTAAATTTATCCGCTATTTACCCTGTAAGCGTTTACATTAAACTGGTTTGATATTGAATTTAAATACATTTTATTGCATACAAATACTACTTTTTTTCATCGAGCTAATTCCCGCCCCAAAAAAAAGCTCTTGCAGTTGCAAGAACTAAAATTTTTATAGAAGAATAGCTATAGATTCGAATGTAGAATATCTAAAACCGCTCTTAATTCTTTAACAGCTACCTGACCAGGAGCAGAACCTTTCTTCCCAGCTCCAAACGTCAAGGCTGAGCCAAAAATCTCACCACTCAGCCGGGTAATTACCCCCATCCCCGCCATGGACATCGTAATAATGGGCCGATCTGCAAATTGTTCATTCATAGTATGTGTCGCATCTAAAAGTGTAAAAACGTCAGCAGTATTTTTGGGCATGACAGCAATCTTTGGTAGATCCGCACCTAATTCCTGTGCCCTACATAATCGAGCAATAATTTCCTCTTTTGTTGGAGTCTTATCAAAGTCATGATTGGAAATGATAACAAATATACCTTTAGAATGAGCCTCTTCTACTAATGTTTTAACAGTGTTTTCTTCATTAAATAATTCAACATCGATGATATCCACCTGGCCAGTTTCGATCATCGCTGTATTTAATTTTATGTAAAATTCCGTGCTGACTTCCTTTTGCCCTCCTTCCTTTTTACTTCTAAATGTAAATAGAAGAGGTATATTTGTAAGGATTTCACGAATTTCACTGAGAGCTTCTCTTACCTTTTCAACTTCCTCCACATGTTCAAAAAAATCAACCCGCCACTCAACAACATCCAAATCTAAAGTTTTAAGAAAAATCGCTTCTTCAATTAATTCCTTTACTGTACACCCAACTAGCGGGACACATATTTTAGGGACCCCTTCACCAATGATGACGTCCTTCACTTTTACTACTTTTTTCAAATGTCCCCCTCCTCTGTATGCACTAGGTTTTGAAGTCTCCTGTTCTCGAGTAACTTAATAATTTGATCAGCGATGTCTTCAACTTCCTTGTTATCAGTGTCTATTTTTATATGATGATTTGAATAGATTTCCTGCCGCTTATAAAAAAGTTCCTTCATTTCTTCTATCGACTTGCCATTTAAAACAGGACGACTTTCAATGATTAAATTTATTCGTTCTCTCCATTTTTCGAAGGTCAAGTCTAGAAAAATAACAATGCAGGAAGCTAAGCAAGCATTTCTAATTTCTTCTTGTAAAAATGCCCCGCCGCCTAAGGATACAACTAAATTTTTTTGCTTACATAAGCTGATAATCAAGCTCATTTCTTTTTCTCTAAAAACTTTTTCACCGAATTTCTTAAATATCTCAGATGTAGCTATGCCATATTCTTTTTCAATTTCTTCATCAGTATCAATAAATTTTCGATTCAATTTTTGGGCAACAAGTTGTCCGACCGTCGTTTTCCCTACGCCCATGAATCCTATAAAAATAATGTTTCGATCGTTCAAATTCACTCTCTCCTTAAAAACAAAAGGTCCTAGGACATTTCTGAATTTTTAACAATTATAAGTCAAAAGTCTAAACTTTTAAACATAAAAAATAAGAGACCCTCGAAGGAGTCTCTTGATCATTGCTTCATTTTCGGATCCAGAGCATCTCTCAGTCCGTCTCCCATTAAATTGAATCCAAGCACGGTCAGCATTATGGCGATCCCTGGGAAAAGTAATGTCCATGGGGCTTGTACAAGGTATTGCTTTGAATCAGCCAACATTTTGCCCCATTCAGGAGACGGCGGCTGTGCTCCCAAGCCTAGGAAGCCTAATGCTGCTGCTTCAATGATTGCTGTTGCAATGGCGAGTGTTGCCTGTACAATAACCGGGGAAATACTATTCGGTAAAATATGATGAAAGAGAATACGAGCATCTTTCATCCCAACCGCCCGAGCAGCCATGATAAATTCTTCTTGCTTTACGCTTAACACTCTTGAGCGAACAAGCCGGCCAAAGTTCGGAATGTTGATAACTGCAATGGCGATCAATGCATTTTGTAAAGATGGACCTAGAATGGAAACAACAGCAATGGCTAAAAGGATGCTTGGAAAGGCAAGCATAATATCAAAAATCCTCGATATTATCGCATCTACCCAGCGGCCGTAGTATCCAGCGACTATACCAAGCACCGTCCCAATCACAACTGATCCTAATACGGAGAAAAACCCTACCCATAATGAAATTCTTGCCCCATAAAGGATACGGGTAAAAATATCGCGCCCAAAGTCGTCTGTCCCGAACCAATGTTTAGACGATGGTGGCTGCATTCGTTCTGTCAATATCTGTTCTTTATAACTGTAGGGGGCAATCCAAGGTGCAATGATGGCAATAAAGATAAATAGGACAACAATTCCAAGTCCTGCTAAAGCTAATCGATTTTTATAAAATGCTAGCCATGCTTCCTTCCAAGGCGGTGTCAGCTCTTCTTCAGCAGCCATTACCGGAATGTCTACCGTGTTTTTTACAATTTCCGCCACATTAATTCCTCCTCTCTATTTCGTATATTTAATTCTTGGATCTATAAATACGTATAATAAATCCACAATTAAATTAATCAGTACAAAGATGGAAGCAATAATCAATATTCCGGACTGAATGACTGGATAATCACGGTATGTGATTGCATCATACAAATATCGTCCTATCCCCGGCCAGCCGAAAATCGTTTCCGTTAAAATGGCTCCTCCCAATAGAAGCCCCGTTTGCAGTCCAATAACAGTAAGAACAGGAATAATTGCATTTTTTAGTGAATGCTTATAAACAACCCAAAACATTCTAAGTCCTTTGGCTTTTGCTGTTCGAATGTAATCAGCCTTCATAACCTCGAGCATTGTGGCACGGGTCATCCTTGCGATAATCGCCATCGGAATCGTTGCCAGCGCCATACTTGGTAGAATTAAATGACGAAGCACCACCCCGAATTGGTCAAACCTTCCTTGCATTAGTGTGTCAAGTAAATAAAGATTAGTGATAGCTGAAACAGGATCCCTGACATCCTCTCTTCCTGTTGTTGGGAACCAGCCCAAGTTAATCGAAAATGCCCATTGCTCCATTAATCCAAGCCAGAAAATCGGCAGTGACACACCGATAAGTGCTAGGATCATAGCAACATAATCAAACCAAGAATTAGAAAACCAAGCACTTATAATTCCCGCGTTTACTCCAATGATAACCGCAATTAACATCGCAACTATCGTTAATTCGGCAGTTGCTGCCAAATAAGGCCATATTTCTTCGTTAATCGGACCTCTCGTCCGCAGGGAAATTCCTAAGTCCCCATGTAGTAATGCTTTAATATACTCAAAGTATTGTATGTACCAAGGCCTGTCTAATCCTAATTGTTGCGTTAACGCTGCGACGGCCTCTTTTGTAGCTCTTTGGCCAAGGATTACTTGTGCGGGATTCCCAGGAATCGCATGTATGATGGCAAAAACAACGAGCGTCATTCCTATCAATACGGGTATTAACGAAAAAATCCGTCGGAACGAATAAGTTAGCATTCTGCTTCACCTCTTTTATTAAAAAATTTTCACCTATGCTTACTACACATTTTTTGGATTTAATCGGAAATCACAACCTATTTCCGAACAATTACTACATAAATTTTTGCATTTACTACATAATTTCAGTGATTTACGACATATTTTCCTTCAATTACTACATTTTTTAGAATAAATTGGTAATCTCAACCTATTTCTGAACACTGACTACATATTTTTTGAAAAAAATAAGAAACTGCAACTTATATCTAACTACTTACGTAATATTTTTATTAACACGAAAAAATTATTCCCAAATCTTTTAACAAAAAGGGAGGCAAAGTTACCTCCCCTCATACCGATTATTACTTAAATTCCACTTTACTTAGAACTTCTGAACCAGTTGGATGCGGAATGTAGTTTAGCACGTCTTTAGATGCAGCCAATAGCGGTGTTGAATGAACAAGTGGAACCCATGGAGCATCATCGTGAATGATGACCTGAGCCTGCTTGTAAAGGTCATTACGCTTTGATTGGTCAGGTTCTTGCTGTGCTTTAATTAAAAGGTCATGCACTTGATCATTGCTATAATAAGAATTGTTATTGCTTCCGATGCTGTCTTTGTCTAAAAGTGCATATAAGAAGTTGTCGGCATCCCCGTTATCGCCTGTCCAACCAAGCATGAAAGCGTCAAATTCACCCTTTTTCGCTTTATCCAAATAAGTTGCCCAATCAACAGATTGGATTTTGGCTGTTACGCCGATTTTTCTCAAGTTCTCCTGGATTACCTCTGCCACCTTTTGGGCCTCAGGCATATATGGACGGGCAACAGGCATTGCCCATAAATCCATTGTGAATCCATTTGGATAACCTGCTTGTGCTAATAATTGTTTCGCTTTTTCTAAGTCAAAAGGATAGTCTTGAACGGCATCGTTATATCCTTCAATCGATGGAGGCATTGGGTTTTTGGCCATGACTGCCTGACCTCCGTAGAATGAGTTAATAATTGATTTTTTATCAATGGCATAGTTCATTGCTTGGCGAACAAGCTTATTATCAAATGGTTTACGGGTTACGGTTAAGCCAATATATCCGATGTTCATAGATGGACGTTTGATGATTTGCAGCTTGTCATTCGCTTTAACAGTAGCCTCGTCAGAATTGTTTAAACCATCCATAACATCGATTTCTCCATTTGCAAGGGCGTTAAGACGGGCAGTATTCTCCGGAATCACCCGGAAAATAACTTTGTTTAACTTCGGCAAACCTTTTTGCCAATAGTCTGGATTCTTTTCCACAGTAATCCGGTCGTTCTGTTTCCAATCAACGAATTTAAATGGTCCTGTTCCAACTGGATGTTCTCTATATTTGTCTCCCCATTTCTTA
The DNA here is from genome assembly GCF_001048695.1 of Neobacillus massiliamazoniensis. Taxonomy (GTDB): domain Bacteria; phylum Bacillota; class Bacilli; order Bacillales; family Cytobacillaceae; genus Neobacillus; species Neobacillus massiliamazoniensis. The sequence continues at coordinate 42,858 of NZ_CVRB01000002.1, forward strand.
ACGGCAGCCGGGCTAGAAATTCCAAATGGAGACATCGCTAAGTTTTTAAGGAACGGAGCTTGAGGTCTTTTTAATACGAATTGAACCGTATTTTCATCTACCGCTTTTACTTCTTTAATAACGTGTCCATCGTCCTTTTTAAAACCACCAAACATTGTGTAGTAAGGGAATTGCTTTTCATCACCGTTCATCCAGCGATCAAAGTTGAAGACAACAGCATCCGCATTAAATGGGGTTCCGTCCTGGAATTTTACCCCTTTTTGAAGATGGAAGGTGTAAGTTAAACCATCTGGAGAAACATCCCACTTTTCAGCAAGTCCTGGATGTAAAGTTGTATCCTGCACTCCGTAGTTTACTAGTGTTTCAAAAATGTTTTGGGTAACCTTGAAGGCTTCCCCTTCTGTAGTAGTGATTGGATCTAAAGAAGTAGAATCGCCACCACGGCCGTAAACAAGTGTATCTTTTTTCGTAGTTTTGCTGCCATTTGAATTGTCATTACTTACATTCTTACTGGTCTGACTATTACATCCAACAAGAAACATACTGATGGCCAAGATTGAAATCACAAGCAATTTCATTCTTTTCTTCATGAATTCTCCCCCATTTTCTTTAAAAATTTATATCATAAACGCTGCATCTTACTCGTTATACAAGTGACATGCCACGTAATGACCATTTAGATTCCGTTCTATAGGTCTTGTCGCTTTGCAAATATCCATAGACTGTGTGCATCTTGTATGAAAGGCGCATCCTGATGGTGGGTTTGCCGGGCTCGGAAGCTCGCCTTCAATGATGATCGTTTTCTTTTTCACATCCGGATCAGGAATGGGAATGGCAGAAAGCAATGCCTGGGTATACGGATGCTTTGGGTTATCATAAAGCTCTTCACCGGCGGCCAGTTCGATTATTCTTCCTAAATACATCACTCCGACGCGGTCGCTAATATGACGGACCACTCCTAAATCATGGGAGATAAATATGTAGGTAAGCTGAAACTCTTTTTGGATATCCTTCATAAGGTTAAGGACCTGTGCCTGAATCGAGACATCGAGTGCCGATACAGGCTCATCAGCAATAATGAGCTTTGGTTTTGTCATTAATGCCTTCGCAATCCCAATCCGCTGGCGCTGTCCTCCACTGAATTGGTGCGGATAACGCTTCGCATGATAGCTGCATAAGCCTACCACCTCGAGCATCTCCTTTACTCGCTTCCTTCTTTCCTCTCTTGTGCCGATTCCGTGGACAATGAGAGGCTCCTCTAAGATTTGTTCGATTGAATGTCTGGGATTCAATGAAGCATACGGATCCTGGAACACCATCTGGATATCTCGGCGAATTTTTCTTAACTCCGATGTTGACAGACTCGTAATCTCTTTATCTTCAAAAACAATTCTTCCGTCACTAGCGTCAATTAAACGCATTAAGAGCCTGCCGGTTGTCGATTTCCCGCAGCCGCTTTCTCCAACAATCCCCAATGTTTCTCCTTTTTTTACATAAAAAGAAACATCGTCGACCGCTTTGACTTCTCCTTTTTCCCTCCCGAAAACGCCACCTGTTATAGGAAAATATTTTTTTAGACTGTTTACTTCAAGAAGAAATTCCGACATGTTTGTCACTCCTTTCCTTCACTGTATGAAGAAAGCATCGGACTTCATGTCCATCTTTTTCAGTTTTCGCTAATTCCGGTTCTTCTACTAGGCATTGACCGAACACTTGAGAACATCTCGGTGCAAACCTGCAGCCCTTTTGAACGGTTCCGGGAGGAGGGACCGTTCCTGGTATACTGTAAAGTCGATCTTTTATATTGGTTAAATTAGGGACAGACTTTAACAATCCCTTCGTATAAGGATGCTTCGGGTCTTTTAAGATCGTTCGAACATCACCTTGTTCGACGATTTGACCAGCATACATCACAATAACCCGTTCACAGATTTCGGCTACTACACCTAAATCGTGAGTGATCAAAATGATAGATGTATTTGTTTTTTCATTTAAATCCTTCATCAATGCCAGAATTTGAGCTTGAATCGTTACATCAAGGGCGGTTGTAGGCTCGTCCGCAATCAACACCTTCGGATTACATGCCATAGCCATGGCAATCATCACTCTCTGTCTCATACCGCCTGATAGCTGGTGAGGGTGCTCTTTAAGAATTCCTTCTGCCCTTGGGATGCCCACGAGTTTCAATAAATCAATACTTCGTGCTCTTGCTTCAGCCTTAGAAAGCTTCGTATGTAATCTAATTGCTTCAATAAGTTGATTACCAATCGTAAATAATGGATTCAATGATGTCATGGGTTCCTGAAATATCATTGAAATCTTATTGCCACGGATTTTCCGCCATTCCATCTCAGAGATATTAGCTAAATTTTTTCCATCGAAAATAATTTCGCCTTTCTCCATTTTTCCTGGTGGGGATGGAATGAGCCCCATTGTAGCTAAGGAAGTGACACTTTTCCCGCTCCCCGATTCCCCTACAATCCCAAGAATTTCACCATGTTTTAATTCAAAGGTAATGCCCTCAACTGCTGGTAAAAGCTTTTTCCCGGATTGAAAGGATACTTTTAAGTCATTGATTTGAAGAATGGGTTCACCGCTCACATTAACACCTGCCTATCTCTATATTGTACCTTTGATTCTTTCTAAAATATTATAATATAATGAATTTTAAGATTATTATGACATAAAAACCAATGATTACGCCATATAAATTTTGACAATTTTGAAATAAAATTATTAATCTGGTGTCAGGCACCCAAAAAAAGAGGTCCAACTCATCACGCTAACGAATTAACGTTTTAGAGACAGACCTCAGATTGGTGTCAGGCACCACACTTTTTATCCGATTTCAGTTAATGCTACTTTCTGGAATGTTTTAAAGAAGGAGTCGCAAAAGGCGTCCCATTCGACTGCCGCTTCCATCGACTCTTTGCTTACTTCTCCTAGAACGGGGCTTTGTAATAACTCTTTAAGTTTCTCGGAAAATAGCCTGATTGTTTCTGGTGAAGCACCTTCAAGCACGCTTTCGACAAAATCGGCTGGGGGATACCATTCTGCTACTCTTTGTAGATCGCGAAAAATTTGGGTTAACAATAGATTCCGTGGGCCTTCCCATTGTTCATTAACTACAACATCACGGAAAATCCTTGGTAACGCAGAAAATTCCTCCATTACACCATGACCCGCAAACACGGAGATGGCCTCCCTTAATATTTCAGCCCCCTCATTGGTGGCACAAATTTTTTGTAATAAAATAAGTTCTCTTAAATTGAATAATCTCTTTCTAATTTCAATTGGTTGGTCTGCATTAATTCCCGGATTAAGCGGTTTTTCAAGCTTTAGGAAAAGATCATAAATTTTAAATGCAGCCGCTGTCGTACGCTGGGCAGCATTTTCAATTCGTTTTAACTTGCTCGCAGCAAGCGGATAATCATTTATTTTTTTACCAAAAACTGTCCGGAAATCACCATAAAGATTTGCTTCTCTAGATGCCCTAAGCATGAATCCTGCACAGGCAATACCAATTTCCAGCCTGGATAATGTAAGAACAATTCCCACTGCAACGGCTATCCCCTTATCCTTTGGCCCGATTGGATAGGCAAGTGCTCCTTTATATTGAATTTCTGCTGTTGGCAGCTCGGCAGTCCCAAGCTTCCATTTAATCCGATTTATTTCGTACCCGTTCCTCTTTTCCTTCTCCTTATCACCCGGGAGCCAGGATGGAACAATAAATGTGGACACCTTGTCAGTACCGGCTATTTTCGCCGTCACTACAGAATAATCAGCATGGGCAGCCGAGCAGAAAAACTTATTCCCGAATAATCGATAGTACTTCCCATCCGGAACCGCTTCCAAAACATTGGCTGGTAAGTCGGAACCACCCTGTATCTCTGACATAAACTGTGCTCCAATGGCAAACTCACCGTTTACCCCCTCTTTTGTGTGCATTAAAATATCACGGAGTTCCGGATACTCTTCATTCGGATACTGGTCAAGGAGGGCAATTAATCCATGCGTACAGGTTAAAGGGCAAGTAACACCTGCTTCACCGATTTGATGGATTAACATTCTTTTCACCAAGCTTTCCCAAGCTGGCATTTTGCTAGAAAAAAGACCTTCACCAAATACTTCACTCTCTAATTGATGGACCTCCATTGGACGTACGATGCGATCAATTCGATGATTAAAGGCATCGTAATGCAGCATGTATGGACGGGCTTCCGGACGAGCAATCTTTTCCGCTAGTTTATTCCATTTAATAGAAACAGTAGGCGAGAAACAGCGTAGCTTTTCATGGAGCTCCTCATAATGATGATGACCAGTAAATTTCTTCATCACTTTTTGCAAAAAGGGCTCATCAAGATACCAATCAAGGTTTTCACGTTTTGCAAGGAATTCCTCAAAGGAATATGTGTTTTCACCTCTTGTTTTCGTCTCTTGGGAAGCTAGGTTCATAGAATAATCACTCCCTGTCAAATTAATTCATAATATTCAGATTTATTTTAAGTTTAAAAGGTATTGACGTCAAATTGCTTTCACTTCATAATTTTAAGGATTCAGAATATAATGGGTGTTGTATTATTTTTTTACTTTCTTAAGGAGGTCATAACTATGTCATTACGACTTAATTATCGCGAGGCTAACCCTGAGTCATTTGAAACCATGATTAAATTTGAATCCTTTATGGCGAAAAGCGGCCTAGATAAAAAGCTTTACGAACTGATTAAAATTCGCGCGTCTCAAATCAATGGCTGTGCATTTTGTTTGGATATGCATACAAAGGATTTACGCAAATTGGGAGAAACCGAGCAACGCGTTCATTTAATCAGCGTTTGGCGAGAAACAAATGATCTTTTTACGGAAGAAGAGAAAGCCGTACTCGAACTGACTGAGGCAGTGACTCTTATTGCAAATAATGGCGTCCCTCAAGAGTTATATGAGAAGGTTCGTACCTTTTTTAATGAAAAGCAATATGTTGATATCGTTATGGCGATTAACACCATCAATAGCTGGAACCGCATAGCTATTTCAACGGGCATGTATCCTGGCTGCTTGTAATCATATAAGAAAAGCGCAAGCGCCTTGTCCAGCCCCGACAGGCATAAGACGATCCCAAAAAGAAGGCGCTTTTTGCCTTCATTTTGGGAGTGGCTTATGACCCGAGGGGCTAGGCGCTGGAGCTAGACAATTCTCAAAGTCAAATTTTATACTTTCTTATCTTTTAAAAATAACGGCAGGAGACCTAAAATCTCCTGCCGTTTTTCAATTTATAAAGAAGAAAACTAACCGTAAGTGTGATTAACGAAAAAAGGATTGCAATGCTTGAAAACGCCAGAACATAAGCATTATATTCTGCGAGTTGACCAATCAACTTATAACTGTCGATATTTAGAAATTTAGCAGCGATGTTAAATAAAACAAGCAAAATGAAAATCATTTGCAGCCCTTTGGCGGAATTTTGGATATCTGCTTTACTTAAAGCAATATGTGAAGAAATCCCGATAGCAAGGATCAGATAAATCCAAAAGGTAGGAGTTTCTAGATTTTGAACGGTAAACAGACTTTTTCCTATTACCATAAGCGCATCTCCAAAATTCTTTAACACGTTCAAATCTAATTTTTCGAATGAAACATGCTGCTGAATTTGAAGTTTAAAGGTTGCAAAGGATTGAGGAACTAGTAGATACAGCCCCAGAATTAATGACCCGATTCCACTGAAAATTGGGCCTAACCCGATAAAAAAATTTCCCACCTGCTGGTAAATACTATTTCGGTTATAAGCATGCTCGACAAACCCCAAGGTTCCATCTGTACTATTTAGCTGCAATAGCTTTATTCTAGTCACCCTATGTCCCCAAAGAAAACACATCAACAAATGACCGATCTCATGAATCGGGGTCCCAATCCATGCTGTTAAAAGAACCCCACGAGGCCCCAAAGCACCATATAAAAATCGATTTGAATACCTTTCCAGCAATCCTAAAAGAAAACCAATAGCAATGATGATACCCAAGAGGTAAAGAAGTTCTACAAAACTTAATAAAATGGTATTGAAAAAAGATAGTAGGATCTCCATCCCTATTTATGTTTCCTTTCGTTATTTTCTGGTGTCAGGCACCATGATAAGAGATTTTTTTATTTTATGACTTTCGGTAAGGTTCGTCCACCATTTTGCATACAGTTTAATAGGGGGGAAATGGATATGTATACATCTTTCAAACTGATACGTTATGTAGTGGCCTATGTATTTATAACTTCCGGATTTATGAAATTAACTAGTCCTGGATTAGCCAGTTCTTTTATTAAGTTAGGATTGCCATATCCACATCTTTTAATAAACGTTGTCATCCTTCTTGAAATAGTTTGTGGGATATTCATTTTATTCAATAAAGGAGTTCAAAATGCTGCAATCCCATTAATAGTAATCATGATTGCGGCAATCATATTAACAAAAGTCCCAACACTACAGGCAGGTCTCCTTTCATTTGCCTTCAACGCCAGACTAGACTTTGTTATGCTCACACTCCTAATCATTCTCTACAACCATGGTGTCAGGCACCGGTAGTTATGTTAACTTCAATGATAGACTAATCCATCGCTTTGTTGATAAAATAAAAGGGAGAATTTTGTAGAAAATTAACAAAAGAGAAATGACTTTAATCATTCATCCTCTGTTTGGTAAATATGGGAAGGAGGTTTTCAAGTGAGAATTAAAAAAGTATTGAATAACAATGCCGCTGTGGTCATTGACCACAATGAAGAAAAAATTGCCGTTGGAGCTGGAGTTGCTTTTCAAAAAAAGAAAAATGACATCATCAATGTGAACAAAATTGAAAAGCTTTTTGTCATGAAAGAAAATGAGAAATTCCAACAACTCCTTCTCAAAATCCCTGAGGAACACTTTACCCTATCTGAAGAGATTATTACCTATGCCGAGGAATACCTTGGTGCCAAATTAAATGAACATATACATATCGCACTTACTGACCATCTATCCTTTGCCATAGAAAGAGTGGAGGATGGCATGAAACTAAATAATAAACTTTTTCACGAGATTAAAGTGCTTTATAAAAATGAATTCGAAATCGGAATGTGGGCCATCAGGCATATTGAAAAGAAAACGCAAATCAAAATACCTGTTGATGAAGCGGCCTATATTGCCCTTCACATCCATACGGCTAAAATTCAAGGCGGGGATATGAAACAAACTCTTCGTCAGACTTCCATTATTGGTGACATGGTCCAAACGATAAAGGAATACCTTAACATAGAGATTGAAGAAGATGATATTTCGTATCAACGATTGATCACCCATCTTCGTTTTGCGATTTCACGAATAAGCGAAAATAAAGGTGACATCATGGATCAAGACATGTTGAAATTGTTAAAAGAGAAGTTCTCTCCATCTTATAACTGTGCAAAAAAAGTCGCCTTAGTACTTTCTCGAAATCACGGGATCCATCTTCCTGAAGAGGAACTTGGTTACATAACCCTTCATATTGAGAGATTGAGGCAGCGGTAATGCAATGAGGTAATCATGTTCTATTGAAAAAACGCTCGGCACTGAAGTGCCCCCATAAAGTTAGACAGGTTATTTAGTTAGGCAGCCTTGAGGGCATGAGTTCTGTATTGCACCGGACTCATGCCTTTAAATTTTGCCTTTATCCTTTTGTGATTGTAATATTCGATATAATTTGCTAATTCTCGTTTAAATTGTTCAATACTTTCAAACTCTTGTGTATATAAAAATTCCGATTTTAAGATGCCAAAGAAGTTCTCCATTACAGCGTTATCATAACAGTTTCCTTTTCGCGACATACTTTGCGTAATGTTATGTTCTTTAAGGGCATGTTGGTATTGGGGCATCCGATAATGCCAGCCTTGATCGGAGTGGATAAGCAACTTGTCCTCATCTGTTAGTCGTTCAAATGCCTGGTCTAACATTGTTTTAACAAGAGAATACTTCGGTCTTGAATCAATAGAATACGCGATAATTTCCCCGTTAAATAAATCTAACATAGGTGATAAATAAAGCTTTTCCCCAAATAATTTAAACTCTGAAATATCCGTTACCCATTTTTCATTCGGCTTTTCTGCGTGGAAATTGCGATTCAAAATATTGGGTGCAGTCTTCCCAATATCCCCCTTATATGAACGATACTTTTTCATACGAACAGTACTTTTTAAGCCTAACTCATTCATTAATCGCTGAACCTTTTTATGGGTTTCCCTATGCCCTTGATTCTGTAGTTCATCCTTAATTCGACGGTATCCGTAACGCCCTTTATGCTCATGATAAATGGTCTCTATTAATCTTTTTAATTCGGTATCTTTGTCTGGACGATCAAATGTATTTACCCAATAATAATAAGTACTTTTTGGAATGCAAGCTAGTTTCAGTAACGCTCTTACTGGAAATTCTAACCTTAGTTCAAAAACTACTTTCACTTTGTCTTGCTTTGTAATTTTTCCTTGCTTTGAACTAAGGCATTCAACTTTTTTAAATAAGCATTCTCCATACGTAAACGTTCTAATTCTGCTTGTAGTGCTTCAACTGATCCTTCAACGGGTGTTGATTTCTTAGTTTCCTTCTTCATAGCTGGACGCCCCTCTTTCTTTGATTCAAGGGCGTCAATACCTTGTGATTCAAACTGAATTCTCCATTTTCGGATTAAAGCAGGAGAAGTTATGTTAAATATCATAGCTGTTTCATTTGGAGACGTCCCATGATTATTCATATAATTAAGTACGTCTAGTTTAAACTGTGAGGAATAACTTGCATAGGATTTTTTAAACAAAGCTTCTACACCATTATGCTCGTATAGCATAACCCAGTTTCTAACCACGCTGTCAGATGTACCAATGGATTCCCCAATCGAAAGATAACTCTCTCCACCTTTTAAATAACGTTGAATAGCTGCTAATTTATCTTCTTCAGTAAATTTAACCATAGAAAAACTGCACCCCTCATTGTCGGATTGATGTCCAACAATTGGGGTGCAGTTCATACTACGCAAAGCGTTTTTCCTTTTAAAGCGATAAAAAAGTATAAATTTTGACTTAGAGAATTGTCCAGCTCCAGCGCCTAGCCCCTCGAGGTCATAAGCCACTCCCAAAATGAAGGCAAAAAACGCCTTCTTTTTGGGAGAGTCTTATGCTTGTCGGGGCTGACCACTAAGGAACCTTCTAAGAATAATCCTCGCAGGAACAAGCTGTGCTTGTTCCGAAGGCGCTTCCGCTTTTCTTATTATTTTTTATTACGAATTTTAACAACTTCGTCAGCGACGAATTGAACATTCGTCCCAACAATTACTTGAATGCTTTGTGGTCCAACAACATTGATTCCTGGCACTCCAGTAGATTTAATTTTCTTTTGGTCTACTACATTCATATCTTTAACTTCTATTCTTAAGCGTGTAATGCAATTGTCAACAGAAGTTACGTTTGCATCGCCGCCTAAACCTTCATAAATTCTTGCTGCCATGACAGCAAATTTATTATCTTCGACTTTTGTTGCAGCTGCTTCTGCAACTGCATCGTCTTCAGAATCGTCTTCACGACCAGGAGTCATGAGGTTGAATTTTACAATCAAGAAACGGAATAAGAAGTAGTAAATAACAGCAAAGACAAGACCTTGTACCAGTAACATATAAGGATGGTTTGCAAGAGGAAGTCTTGAACTTAAAACAAAGTCGACTAAACCAGCACTAAACCCAAAGCCTGCAGTCCAATGGAATGCGGCTGCGATTGCTAATGAAAGACCAGTTAAAGCCGCATGTACCACAAAAAGCAGAGGTGCAACAAACATGAAAGCAAACTCAATTGGTTCTGTTACCCCAGTGAAGAAGGAAGCAAATCCTGCTGCCAACATCAAGGAGGCAACTTGTTTTTTCTTACTGTCTTTTGCCGTATGATACATCGCTAGTGCGGCAGCTGGTAAACCGAACATCATGATAGGGAAGAATCCTGCTTGGTACATACCAGTAGTACCTTTTACTCCCTGACCTGACCAGAATTTACCGATATCATCAATACCTGCGACATTGAACCAGAATACTGAGTTTAGTGCATGGTGCAATCCTGTTGGAATTAACAAACGGTTAAAGAATCCATATAAACCTGCACCAACAGCTCCTAATGTAGAAATACCTTTACCAAATGAAACTAACCCTGTAAAGATAACCGGCCATACGAAGAATAATACTCCCGAAATCACTAACATCGAAACTGCAGTCATAATCGGAACAAGTCGTTTACCACTAAAGAATGCTAATGCATCAGGTAATTTCACATGGCTAAAACGATTAAACATTACAGAAGCGACAATACCTGAAAGAATACCGATAAATGCGTTACCGATTTTTGCGAACGCTGGGTCAACATTTTTTGGGTCTACCCCTTGTAGCAAGGCAACGGTGTTAGTTGATAGCAAAGTTGTAACAACAAGATAGGCAACCAAACCACTTAGTGCAGCAGAGCCGTCTTTTTCTTTTGCCATTCCTAATGCAATACCAAGTGCAAATAGCATTGGAATATTATCAATAATAGAAGATCCTGCTTTAATTAAGAAGGCTGCAACAGCACTATGTGAACCCCAACCGGAAGGGTCAATCCAATAACCGATACCCATTAAAATTGCTGCAGCTGGCAATACAGCAACAGGCAGCATCAATGAGCGGCCAATTCTCTGTAAATATTTCTTCATCTTTTTAAACCCCCTAAAAAAATAGATTGTTTTTTTCCATTTTCTTTTCCTTCTATATAGTCAAGAAGAAAATGGAAGTTCGCGGTCGAATAACCAATTCTTCCTGCTCCAATACTCCTATTCAATGTTTTGGGTTAAAAAAGACTAAATAATAAGTTCTAATATATATTGAAAAGGATTATGAACAGTAAAAATTAGAAATCTCCCTCCACCTGCTAGAAAAAAGGTAAAATCAGTAGAACTATTACCCTTATAAGTTAAACTTCGTTTTAAGCATCACCTCCCTTAATAATAAGAGTATTATTTTGCTTCCGCAGTCATGATAACAGTTTTTCCTGCGATTCCTTCTTTTTCCTCTGATACGGTATATTTTTTAGTGCCTTCATTACTATTTGTGATAACTATTGGCGTAACAATGCTTTTTGCATGTGTACGAATATATTCTAGATCAACCTCAACTAAGATCTGACCAACCGTGATCTTATCACCTGTTTGAACGCAAACGTTAAAGCCTTCTCCTTTTAAGGAAACGGTCTCTAAGCCAATATGAATGAGAATTTCTGTGCCATCCTCAGCTAGAATACCAACCGCATGCTTTGTTGGAGCAACTTGAATAATTGTTCCATTAACAGGAGCATGAATCGTTCCTTCTGTTGGAATGACAGCTATTCCTTCTCCCATCATCTTTTCACTGAAAACGGGATCTGGCACATTCTCAATTGGGATTAATTCTCCATTTGCTGGTGAATAGACTTGTAGTTTAGCTTTTTTAAAAAGATTTTTAAACATTTCTAAAAACTCCTTATTTTATAAAGTAGGGCAACCCATAGAAGTACATAAAAAAAGGCATGGGGGCAGAATAAAAGGTTGAAAAACCTTCTTCTTACCACCATGCCTGATCGTATCAGTAACATGTGATCCTTATTAAATATGCTTTCATAATATCATAAAAAAAATAAGATGTAAACGGTAACATTTATTCCAATACGGAATCCTAAGTCTTTCTTCACTATATGATAAAATAATAGTATATGTCGATTTAGCAACGGGGTTAGTTTACATGAATTTAAAAGAAAAAGTTAAAAACCTCCCCCTATCCCCTGGGGTTTACTTGATGAAAGATTCTCATGGATCGATTATTTATGTGGGGAAGGCAAAGAATCTAAAAAGAAGAGTAGAATCATATTTTCGGACCTCAAAAGCAGATACCGAAAAGGTAAAAAAGTTGAAAAATAGCATTCGTGATTTTGAGTTTTTCCTTACTGATACCGAATTCGAGGCTTTCATGCTGGAATGTAAACTAATCAAAGAAATAAAGCCTTTTTTTAATAAAAAATTGAAAAGCCCTCAAGCCTATTCATTTATCGTATTTCGAATGAATGATGGAATCAGAAGAATGGAGATTTCTAACACCATTGTTGAAAACGACGGTAATCTTTATTTCGGCCCATTCACGAACAAACATACAATAGAAAAAGCGCTGCAAGGACTAAAGGAACTTTTCAAAATTGACTGCTGTAACCATTCCAACAGCAAGACACCATGCTTAAACTACTCTTTAGATTTATGCATCGGCATGTGTTTTAGCAGGGAAGCTCTTGATCATTATCATCAAATTATCAACCAAATCATTGGACTCTTTCAAGGCAGGAATACAGGGATTCTGGAAAAAATAGAGCAAAAAATGGTAACAGCTTCGGAAAAATTTGATTTTGAAACAGCAGCACGAAATCGAGATTATATAGATGCACTTCAGCTCCTTTTAAATAGAGAAAAGGTGATTGATTTCACTGAAGGAAATCGAAATATCGCCACCATCGAAGCCTTAAGTGACAACAACTTTAAACTTTTTCTTATAAAAAGGAACAAAATTCTTTTCAGTGAAATATTTAAGCTTGAGGACCTGGAACAACAATGCAGAATGATTAAAAATCATATATTGACTTACTTTAATTCTGATGGACCTTATGAAAATAAAAAAGTTAGTAAAGACGAAATTGATGAGGCCCAAATCATTTACAGCTTTTTAAAAGGCAGCGGCTCTAGCTATACGGTTTTTCCGGTGAACTGGCTTAAGACTGGGGACAATGCTCTTCTTGAAGATACAATCAATCAATTATTGAAGCAAAATGGAGCCAACTGAGGGCTCCATTTTTATTTATTAAAAATATGCTTTACTGAGTAAACAGGGTGATACAGCAGCATCCACGGGCCGACGTAACGCATTACAGATTTGATTTTTTGGCGATATTCTGGTTTATAGCAATGGACAGAACAGTTGGAGCAGGCGGTTTTCTCTTCCCCAAAACGGCAGTGAGAGAGTCTTTTTAATGCATAGTCTTTTAAGTCCTGACATTCTTCACAAAGTTCATGACGATGATGTTTCTTCAGACAGTACAGCTCAATCATTTTTGTAACGGTCTCTTTTTCCTTTTGAACAACTGGACCTGTGTTTAGTACCTTTTCCATGATTGTAAACCCCTTTTCATAAAAACAGATTTACTTACTTCCTATCATTACGATAACACAGGAATCACAGGAAAAATCTTAACAATTTTCGAACAAATTGGTTTGATGAAACCCATATAAAATTCAACTAGCCGACCTCCGGAACTAGAGGTCGGCTAGTTATCTTTAGTGCTTAGTATACTTCGATGATTCTGCCCCCGGCTGTCTTTGAGGTGCTTTCGCTTTTAAATTGGAAGCCCAAGAAACCCGAGATTCATATCTTTGGGTATATTCCTTGTTGACCAGGTTCTGTAAACGATCTTTGTTCTTCTCAAGGGATTCCTCAATGGATTGCATGCGGCGGTTTGGAAATGGCAGCCCTGCTAGAATGGTTGTTATGGTAGGGTCCGAATCTGTGATATACGTTCCTTCAAATAATTCCAGTGGCTCTCCAATCCTTTCAAAGATGGACGGGACATTAATGAGCTTAGACATATTCTCAGGTCCTTCATAAATGAGACCGGCTCTAATGACACCTGTTGTTTCCACAGGACAGAAAATACTGTTTGCCCATGATTGTTGAATCTTACTGGATACTTCTGAGGTAGTCTTTGCATCTGTGATCGCGGCTGAAGAGATCATCGTTACTCCTCTTGTGCCCAGAATATTCATAAGATCTGTCTCATCAAAGTTGCCATAAAAAGAACTCTTTTTCGTTACTTGAAGTACATTGTTAATGGCCTCCATGACTTGATGATTGGATGAAAGATAGATTTGATGTTTGCTTGATTGCGGGCTAAACTTACGCATTTGATCATTATCTACAAGGAACACTGATGAGATTCCGTCAATTTTGGAAATCTCTTCGATGCACTCAGCTGCATTGATTCGGTTACCCGCTAGCACATTACGATCCGGTACAATTGCAATAGCTCCTACGTTGATTTCAGAAAGTTTGTCTAATAAAAGATCAATTAATAACGGGCTCATACCGGATCCCGTACCACCATCAGTAGAGAAGGCCACCAATAAAAGTTTTATGTTCTTAAAAGATTTCTTTACAAAGTCGATAATTTCCCGATAATGATCTTGAACAGCTTTTATTCCTATTGATCGATCTTGTCCGGCACCATTAAATCCCGGAACAAAATACTTCTTTTCCACCTTCGTGTTCACAAAACCATCACGTTGGTTCGTATTAATTAGTGCAGCTTGAAAGCCGATGTTAGATGCTGCTTCAGCAATATTACCGCCCGCTTGGCCTATGCCTAGTATTCCAATCGATTTCACCAGATCGCCTCCCTTTCTTACTATGATAATACTCATGTTTTATGAAATTAGACTTTTTCATTATAATAATTTTTAATTAACAGTTTCCTTTTCAATCCACAATGGTTCTTTGGATAGTTTGTACCATATGTGTTAACGTTGAAATCGTCTGGTCTTTGGGATGGACGAATCGGATTAATGTTAAACTTGTTCTTAGGTTTGATTGAAATTTCACATACTGATAGAATAATTTGAAACAATATAATGATGAAACTTAATTGAGAAAAAACCATTGTTAAATTTGATGGAATGCAAATAAATGTATGATCATTGTCTGAAATTAAAAAATTCCCACAAGCAGGTGCTGATATGGATATCAAACATTTACATTATTTTATTGAGGTAGCCAATTTTAATAGTTTTTCCCGTGCGGCCGATCATTTGTTTATCACACAGCCAACCATCAGTAAAATGATTAAAAACCTTGAGGAGGAGTTAGGTGTTGCACTTTTTGATCGCTCTCGAAAGCAGTTAACCCTTACTGATGCTGGAAAGATTATCTTCGAGCAGGCAAAACTGATTGATAAAGCATTTAATAATTTAGAAACAGAATTAGATAACCTTTTAGGGTTGAAAAAAGGGCATATTCGTATTGGGCTGCCGCCTATTTTTAATGCCCATTTTTTCTTTAAAATAGTTGGTAGCTTTCACGAAAAATACCCTGGGATAACTTTCGAATTAGTTGAGGACGGATCCAAGAAAATAGAAGAGGATGTCGAAAACAACCTTCTTGATGTGGGTGTTATTGTTCTTCCAACCAGGAAGGACCTTTTCGAATATTTTTCCTTTTTGGAAGAAGACCTTAAGCTCCTACTTCCTCTCTCACATCCATTTGCACATAGAGAGGAAGTTAATTTAGCTGAATTAGCAAATGAATCCTTTATTTTGTTTAATAAAGATTTTGTCTTAAACGATCGAATTATTCTTTCATGTAATAGTGTGGGCTTTGATCCACACATCGTATCAGAAAGTTCACAGCCTGCTTTTATAGAAGAAATGGTTGCGTGGGGGCTTGGCGTTTCCCTATTGCCAGAAAGTATGTGCAATCAATTAAAGGAAGATGTAAAGTCTGTTAAGATTGTTAACCCTCCCATTAGATGGAAACTAGCCATTATTTGGAGCAAAAATCAATACCTATCCTATGCAGCAAAAGAATGGCTGAATTTCACAAAAGAGCATCTAAGCACGGAATAAAGATAAATATACTTTTTCGAAAAAACGATTCATATTAATTGAATCGTTTTTTCAAAATTCAACTATATACACACTGCATAATTGAAAGCATTTACATAGATAGAAGCTATGATATAGATAAAATATAACCATTTTACTTAATTATCAATGCGGCTTACACTTTTATAGGTAAGAAAAACACTTTATTAACATGAGAATAGTATTTCTCATCAAGACTCCAACATGAAAGGAAATACAATATGGAAGCAAAAAAAATGAAAGATAGCCGCATCGTTAATACAGCTCAAGTATTATCATGCGATTTAAATAACTATAATACACTTTTTGGCGGAATATTAATGAAAAAGTTGGATGACGCCGCAACTTTATCTGCACGTAGACATTCAAGAGTAAAAGAATGTGTAACTGCATCTACAGATTCAATCGATTTCTTGTGTCCTATTCATCAAACTGATTCAGTTTGTGTCGAATCGTTTGTAACTTATACTGGTAGAACATCAATGGAGATTTTTTGCAAAGTCATTGCAGAAGATATAATGACTGGCGAAAGAAGAGCTGCTGCTACAGCTTTTTTGACATTTGTAGCCTTAGATAGTAATAAACGTCCTGTGGAAGTTCCTAGTGTCATTCCGGAAACAGAGGAAGAGAAATTCCTCTACAATACTGGTAAAGAAAGAGCAGAAATACGTAAATTTAGGAGAAATAAAAGTAAAGAACTAGCTGAATATATTGCTCTAGAAAAACCTTGGGACAAATAAGAGGAGGCAGAACCTTATGATAACAACAGTATCTAGTATTGATGATTTAAAAGCCACTAATAATGCCATTGCAAATTTAAAAAAAGACTATCCAAAACTTTTTGAAACACTGTTAGAAATGGTTAATCTTACACGGGCGTTTCATTTCAAATATCATTTTATGGGATGCTTAATTATGGAAGAAGATCCTGGAGAATCTACTCCGAATGTGTATGGTTCTGTACTACGCTTGTATAAAAAAGAAATGCAAAAATTAAAAGATGATCAAGATTTTCAAGTATTGCAACAATTGTTTTCTGATTTCAAAGGTACCAGCTATCCAAAAATCTGTCTTTTAGTACTTGGTATGACACCTGAATCTTTAGTTGGTCTATCTTATATTAAGTAAATATAACAAACATTTTTAGAATAGTGTAAAACACTACAAAATTTTCAGAATGGTATCTGGCAACACATGGGGCGCTGTTAAAATTCACGAGATTGACTCCCCCCTTTACGGTTAATTGTAAAAATTAACCTTTATTTTATGCCATTACCATTTCTGGAATCATTGTTTTTTTGGTCAGCTACCACTAATACATCCATATGGCGTACTTCCCTTAACAATCGTTGTGTGACGGAGCCCTTTACGATCTCCTCCCAACGGGTACGAGCTGATTGACCAATAACCACTTGTGTGGCTTTTTTTTTATTCATCTGGCTAACTAATTTTCTAAAGACATTCCTACGATCAGTTGTCTCATACGTTTCAAAAATACCACCAAGCCGTTCAGTCAATTGTTGAATTTTAGTTAAAGTTTGTTTCTCTTCAGCCGTTAATGGATGGTCTTTTACAAAAGAAACATACCAAGAAGCTTTTAAACGATAAGCAATACGAAATCCGCGCCGAATAAGCCTTTCGCTGTCAGGTCTCAAATTTGTACAAACAAAAATAACCTCCTGCTGCCTCCAAGGGCCTCTTAATGTCCTTTTTCTCTCCCACGCCTCTAGCCGTTCATCAACATCATCTGCAACTTCTCTTAAAGCCAACTCACGAAGTGCAATGAGATTACCTGTCTTAAAGAAATGATTTAAAGCCTGATTTACTTTTTCAGCAGCATAAATCCTTCCTTCCGTCATCCGATCGCGCAATGCTTTAGGTGAGATATCAATCAATTCAATTTCATCTGCTGTTCGTAGAATCTGATCGGGAACAGTTTCACGTACTCTCACCCCAGTTATTTGTTCTACGCTATCATTTAGACTTTCTAAATGTTGAATATTCATGGTAGCAATCACCGAGATGCCTGCTTCTAAAAGTATTTCTACATCTTCAAATCGTTTGTGGTACTTGCTGCCTGGCACATTTGTATGTGCTAATTCATCGACTAAGACTACTTCTGGATTACGCTTAATAATCATTTCGGTATCCATTTCTTCTAAAGTTGTTCCCTTATAGAAAATCTTTTTTCGAGGAATAATTTCCAATGATCCTATTTGTTCAAACGTCTCTTTCCTTCCGTGGGTTTCCAATAACCCAATGGCAATATCAATCCCCTTTTTCTTTAGTTCATTCGCTTCTCTTAACATTGTGTAGGTTTTTCCTACCCCAGGTGCTGCACCAATATATACTTTTAACGTACCACGTCGAATTTTATCCATTTCGTTTTCCAATTCTTGAATCGTGAGACGGCGATAAGGATTTGTAGCTTCTTCCTTCCTTTGTTTTGTTGGAATAATACGTTCTCCATCCTTTTCAGCTCGATCCGCCACAATAAATACATCTATATTGCGTGTTTTCCGCAGGATTTTATTGATAATAGAACCATAAACTATTTCCTCCCAACGAGTTCGCTTCGATTGCCCCATCACAATCCTGGTGACATTATGCTCTGTTGCATATTTTACAATTTGATCAGCAACCGAATCGTCTTCCATTGGTAATTCTTCAAAATCTCCTTCCACTTTCTCTACCAGCTTAATAATCGAACGTTTAAAGGTTTGTTCATTCTTAGATAAATTTTTATTGGCAAAGCAAACAACAAGCAATTCTCCTCCTAATCTCTTTGCAATTTGCTGCCCACGTCGAATAAGAATGGACCCATTCCAATGGTATTGTACAGTTACTAAAATTTTTTCAGTTGCTCCCGAGGGACCAATCATTCCATGCTTTTCTCGATATTCATCGAGGGCATCATTTACTTCCCCAGCTAAAAAGCGGAGGGCAAGTTCACGGAGAACAGCTAGATTGCTTCGATGATAGAGGTTTTTTCTTCCACGCTTTTCCTCATGGCTAAGCTTGATCTCTCCTTCTTGGAGCCTGCTCAGGATCACTTCAGGTGTTACATCCAGCAGCCTTACTTCATCCGCTAAGACAAGCGTATCTTCCGGGACACTACAATTGACCCTTACCCTGCCATCTGTTAATTTATCAGCTATCCCTTTAACACCTTCAAGCTCATATATGTTAACTGTTGTGATCACACTGATTTTCTTATTTAATAGATAGTTAATATCATCCAATCGAGTGGACCTGGGAGCTTCCGGTCGATTTTGATGTGATAATTCATCGACTAAAACCACTTCTGGATTACGGGAAATGATTGCATCAACATCAAGATCGTATGTCATTTCCCCCTTGTTTATCCATTCAATAGAAGGAATCGTTTCTAGACAACCAATTTGCTCCATTGTTTTTGGACGGTTTGAAGTACTGACGATTCCAATGACAACATCTATCCCTCGTTTTTTTAAGATATTTCCCTCCTGCAGCATATGATAAGTTTTGCCAGTACCACTTACTGCACCTAAAATAATTTTAAAATGACCTTTTTCTATTTTTTGTATCGACTGCAGAATTTCCTCTGGCGACTTTCTGCGAAACTCCCCTTCCCCCATGAAAACCCCTCCTTTCACTTATTCATTACAGAACAGGAGAGAATAGACTCTCCCCTTTTTATTTTAATTGTTGTAATGCCATGTTTAGCTCTAGAACATTCACTCGTGGTTCACCAAAAATCCCCAATGAACGTCCTTTTGTATGTTCATTGATGAGTGTTTGTAATCGTTCTTCCGAAACACCCATTGCTTTAGCAATCCTTGGTACCTGCGCCATCGCTGCTTCCGGAGAAATATCTGGATCAAAACCAGAACCGGAAGTCGTAACTAAATCTGTAGGAATTGTATTACCTATATTTCCATTTTCCTTTTTTAGTTGATTCACATTGTCTTTTACGGTATTCACGTATTCATTTGATGCAACAGCTGCATTCGTAGCAGCAGAAGCTGTTGCATCATATTTTGCCGCAGAAGCTCTTGGATGAAACCATTGCGGTCCTTTAAAATCTTGAGCTAGAAGCTCTGATCCTTGGACTTTTCCGTTTGTAGTGACAAGACTACCTTCTGCTTGTTTGTGAAATAGTACCTGGGCAACTCCTGTTGTTGCCAAAGGGTAGATTAAACCACATAGTATCATTAAGAACAAAGAGGCTCGCAATGCAACCATAAATGACCTCATCATAATCTCCTCCACATTTCATGAATTAAGCTAAATGTAAAGCCGCTACAATCATATCTATGATTTTAATACCGATAAAAGGAACAACGACTCCACCAAACCCATAGATTAGAAGGTTACGGGTAAGGAGTTTATTTGCAGTCATCGCCTTATATTTTGCTCCCTTCATCGCAATCGGGATGAGGAGAGGAATAATGATGGCATTAAAAATCAAAGCAGACAGAATCGCTGATTTTGGTGATGCCAACCCCATAATATTAAGAGACTGCAATTGTGGTAGAGCGATAATAAACAACGCAGGAATAATCGCAAAATATTTGGCGATGTCATTAGAAATCGAGAAGGTTGTTAAAGCTCCACGGGTAATCAATAGTTGCTTCCCAATGGCAATGACAGATAATAGCTTAGTAGGATCTGAGTCCAAATCGATCATGTTGGCAGCTTCTTTTGCAGCCATTGTCCCTGAATTCATCGCTAATCCAACATCTGCCTGTGCCAGAGCAGGAGCATCATTCGTCCCGTCACCTGTCATCGCAACAAGTTTTCCTTCTTCCTGTTCCTTTTTAATTGCAGCAATCTTATCTTCAGGTTTTGCTTCCGCAATAAAGTCATCGACACCTGCTTCCTTAGCGATAGTAGCTGCCGTCAAGGGATTATCACCAGTACACATAACCGTTTTGATCCCCATTGCTCTTAATTCAGCAAAACGTTCTTTTAGCCCAGGTTTAACAGTATCTTTTAAATAAATGACACCGTAAATCTTATTATTAATTGCAACCGCTAAGGGAGTTCCTCCTGCCTTTGAGATAGTTGTAGCTTTCTCGTCAAGGTCAGCAGGAACACTTCCACTTTTTGCAGTAACATAATTTTTAATCGCATCTACAGCACCTTTTCTTATTTCCGTCCCATCCTTTAAGGTAAGTCCAGACATACGAGTTTCTGCCGTAAATTCGATACTCTCTGCCCCGTCGTATTCTTGTTGATCCCAATGTACGCCTTGTTTATGGGCTAATTCGACGACAGAACGTCCTTCAGGTGTTTCATCTTTTACCGATGCTTTTAAAGCAGCTAACGTAACCTCCTGTTCAGAAACATCGGCTACTGGTACAAATTCACTTGCCATTCTGTTTCCAAAGGTAATGGTTCCTGTTTTATCAAGGATCATAGTATCAATGTCACCGGCAGCTTCTACTGCTTTACCCGACATCGCTAAAACATTAAATTGCGTTACTCGGTTCATCCCAGCTATCCCAATGGCCGAAAGCAATCCCCCTATCGTAGTAGGAATTAAGCAAACGAGAAGCGCAATAAGTGTTGCCACATCTAAATGAACCTTTAAGTAGTCAGCAATCGGCACCAATGTCATAATGACAAATAAGAAAATAAGTGTTAAAACAGCCAAAAGAGTCGTTAAAGCCATTTCATTCGGCGTTTTTTGTCGAGAAGCACCTTCTACTAATGAAATCATCCGATCAAGGAACGATTCACCAGGATCTGTTAAGATTTTAACGATGATATAATCCGATACAACTCTTGTTCCTCCTGTAACGGATGAGAAGTCCCCACCTGCCTCTTTAATGACAGGCGCTGATTCACCTGTAATGGCTGATTCATCAATTGAAGCCAATCCTTCAATAATTTCTCCATCAGAAGGAATCATTTCACCAGTATCTACTCGAACAATATCGCCTTTGCGTAATGATGTAGATGCAATCTCTTTGTATGAACCATCTTTTTGTCTAACCTTGGCGATCGTTTCCGATTTTGTTTTTCGTAGTGTATCTGCCTGTGCCTTTCCCCGTCCCTCCGCTAGCGCTTCGGCAAAATTTGCAAACAGCACCGTAAAGAGAAGGATAAAAAATACGGCTACATTATACCCACGTCCAACAGTACTAACACCAAAAATATCTGGTTTTATTGAAAGAATCAATGTGATAAGTGTCCCTACTTCTACAACAAACATAACAGGATTCTTCATCATCACGAGCGGGTTTAACTTTTTAAATGAATCTGCGATGGCTTGAAAGATAAGATCTTTTGAAAGTGCTTTATTTTGAATGGCCATTTTACATCCCCCTTAATAATTCCCTTCACTACTATTGAAACATCCCAAGATGTTCTGCGATTGGACCTAATGCAAGTGCAGGGAAAAACGTTAATGCACCGATTACTACAATAATCACAATTAAGATCCCAGTGAATAGTGGTGTATCGGTACGAAACGTTCCCGAAGTTGCAGCTGCCACTTTTTTTGTAGCAAAGGATCCAGCTATCGCTAACATCGCAATGATAGAAATATATCGCCCTAACAACATGACTAAACCAATTGCGATATTGTAAAAGGTGGTATTCGCTGAAAGGCCTGCGAAAGCTGAGCCATTGTTTGCTGCTCCAGATGTAAAAGCATACAAGACCTCCGATAATCCATGAGACCCCGGATTTGCTATCGACGAAATAGCACTAGGTGTAACGAGGGCAATCGCTGTTGAGACTAGAATTAAGACAGGATGCACCAGCAAAGCGATCGACGCCAATTTGACTTCTTTCGATTCAATTTTCTTCCCTAAAAATTCAGGTGTTCTTCCTACCATTAAGCCGCAAATAAATACGGTTAAGATGACATAAAGCAATCCGTTTAATAATCCGACCCCTTTTCCGCCAAACACGTTATTTAACATCATTTCTCCAAGGGGAACAAGACCGCCAAGTGGTGTTAATGAATCGTGCATATTGTTAACGGATCCAGTTGTAGCAGCTGTCGTTACCGCCGTAAAAAGGGACGATTCTGATATTCCAAAGCGAACTTCTTTTCCTTCCATATTTCCATGAACACCAAGTGCATTTAATGCAGGTGTACCGTTATATTCAGCTACAAAGACTACGGAAAGAAACACTAAAAACATAATTCCCATCGCTGCGAAAATGGACCAGCCTTGGCGTTTGTTCTTAATCATCACTCCGAAGGCATAAACCAATGCTGTTGGCAGTAGCAGCATACAGAGAATCTCCATCAGGTTTGATAGTGGAGTTGGATTTTCAAATGGATGTGCAGAATTGGTACCAAAATACCCGCCACCATTTGTTCCAAGATGCTTAATCGATTCGAAGGATGCTACAGGGCCTCTTGTAATCGTTTGTTTAACACCTTCTAATGTTGTGGCATCCGCCGCACCATGTAATGTTTGAGGTACTCCTTGAAATACCAAAAATAATGCAACGATAAAAGACAATGGTAACAATACACGTGTAATGGTACGAACCAAGTCAACATAGAAATTTCCAAGATTGTCTCGACGTGCTACTAAACCGCGAATAAAGGCTATTGCCACGGCAAACCCTGTTGCTGCTGAAGTAAACATCGGGAATGTAATAGCAATCATTTGCGATAAATACGAGAGTGAATTTTCTCCGTTATATGCTTGCCAGTTTGTATTCGTAATAAATGAGGCTGCTGTATTAAATGCTAAAGCAGGAGACATATTATCGATCTTATCTGGATTTAAAGGCAAAAACTTTTGGATTCTGAAAATGATATACATTAGCATCATCATAATAAAGTTAGAGAGTAACATGGCAAAAACATATTTTTTCCAACCCATAGGCTCTTTTTCTCTAACCCCTATTAAACGGTAGATAAATCGTTCTACTGGTCCAAAAATCCGGTCTAAACCTGTTGTTTCATAATCGAAAACTTTCACTAGGTAGGTACCAACCGGTTTTACTAATAAAATAGCAATAAGTAATGTAACCACTACCTGTATTAACCCCATCGTCATTTGGATGTTCCCCCTATTTGTTTACATGATTAAAACTTTTCCGGTTTCATTAAGACGTAAGATAAATATATAATCAAAGCAACACCAATCAATCCCGGTATAAGCATCCTCGATATCCCCCTATGCTTTTTTAGTAAATAAAGTAAATCCCCAAAAAAGGGTAAAGGCTAAAATAAACAATCCAACTGTTAAAAAATCATTATTCATTTCAAGTCCCCCTTCTTTCCATAACGTAAAGATAAAAAAATAGACCAATGCATACTCCTTCCCCGTAAACCAATGACAACGAAAACCAAATAGAAATATCCTAAAAAAGATATTCTAAAAAGAAATTTCGCTGAATTGATCTAATCATGGAGAAAAAGTACTCATTGGTCTACCTAACGCCCAGCAAGCTTGATCGCTCTCTTTGCGTTCTGTCTTCCATATTCCTTTTTCTTATTAATAGGCATAATAAAAAGACCTACTATTCATCCTCAAGCTGCCTTCTTGCTGTACAAACAAAAAAGCCCCCTGAATTAGGCGGTCTCTAGACCTCCCTCGCTTTAGCCGACGAAGTTAGCTGACGGGTAGGATGGCGAAAGAGCTTCTCATCCCTTCTACAACTTGTAGAATTAACCCCAAAAAATTGGTTCCTCCGTTCCTGAGTTCCCTCAGGATTAAGCCGGTAGATTAAATTGGTAATTACGATGTAATTGTAAGCTTAAGCCATTATCTTGTAAATAGCTATATTTGGTTAAAAATAGTCTAAATTTAATATTTTATTTGAAAAACACGATCTTTTCGCTATTTTCCTAATCCATTCTCCTTTTTTTATATACCTTTACCTTGTTGACATAACTGTAAAGACATAAGTAATATTAGGTTCATATTTTAATCGGGGGTATTAAGATGGCTTTATCTAAAAAGAAGCTTGAGGCTGAAATTAGCTCATCATTTATAAAATTCCAAAGGGAATTAATTGGGCGAGGACCTCAAGAAGCAAAAACCTATATTGTTCAAGATATGGTAATCACTCGTTTCAAAGGAGTATTGACTACTGAGGAAAAGCATCTTGTAAACCATGATACAGGAAGAAAATTAGTGAAACAGATGCGACAAGTCCTTCGTGAAATGTACAGCCATGAATTTGAAAAAATTGTAGAAAATATTACGCATTGTAAAGTTCTTTCAAGTCACAGTGATATAAGCACGAAGACAGGCGAAAGAATAGAAGTATTTATTGTTGATAAAGATTTAGAAAAATTATTAGAGGATTAGCGATGATTGGAATTCCTCTGATTTCTGGAATGCAGAGTGACTCTTATTTCCCGAAAAATCGAGTTTTCCCCAATTTCAGGAATGTAGAAGCCTTCTAGTTTCCCGTAAAATTGAATTTTACCTGACTTCGGGAATGTAGAAGGCTTCTAGTTTCCCCAAATATTGAATTTTGCCTGATTTCCTGAATGTAGAAGGCCCCTAGTTTCCCCACAAATTGAATTTTGCCTGATTTCCGGAATGTAGAAGGCCCCTAGTTTCCCCCAAAATTGAATTTTGCCTGATTTCCTGAATGTAGAAGGCCCCTAGTTTCCCCACAAATTGAATTTTGCCTGATTTCAGGAATGTAGAAGGCCCCTAGTTTCCCGTAAAATTGAATTTTGCCTGATTTCAAGAATGTAGAAGGCCCCTAGTTTCCTCAATAATTGAATTTTGCCTGATTTCAAGAATGTAGAAGCTTCTTGTTTCGCTCCTAAAACTAAAATTTCCAGATTGGGATAATGTATGTTCTCTTTGAGTAAATCTTTTATTTATTCATAATACATCCCTTATAAATTGAAATTAAAAACAAATACTAAATCCTGACATGTATGAAAACAACTTAGAAATAACAAAAGGAGAAAAAATGCATGAGAAGTGGGAAATGGGCAATTTTCATCTTTGTTTCCTGTGTCATAACCATTGTTTTAACCATTAGTTTACTAAAAGAAAGAAACACAGAAGCTAGGAGATCTGATGAAATATGTTCGCAAACCCAGGATACGAAGTTGATAGATAAACCAGCTTATGATCTCTGGGGTCGCATGATATCTCAAAAAGAGGCTGAAAAGTTAATGAAAATAGAGGAAGGACATGCATTATTAGATCCGAAAAACGGTGCGATTAAAATTGATGAAAACCTGTTGAGATTAGGAAAACAAGCTTTTCGAGAAGAGACCTTTGGTAATGAAGTTTTTTTAACGGATATTTTAGGTTTCGTTAATGGACCAATAACGGTAGAAAAATTGAAAAAAGCGATTAAAGAATTAAATGGAGAAGGTACAACCAACTTAAAGGTTGAATTGGCAAAAACGGTAACAATCGGTGATAAGACATTTATAAAGGGAGAAAAAGTTGATACAGGACTGGATGTTGAAAAAGGTTCAAATAAAATCTTAGGCGTGCCATTTATAGAATCTGAAGGAAAAACAAAAGTGGGAGTTAGTTGTATAGCGTGTCATGCTACAGTTGATCCGAAAACCGGAACGATGATGGAAGGCGCTATAAATACGGATGCAAACTTTGGGCTTCTTTTAGCTTTGAGTTCCAATACAACAGCTTATTTTGCACGAACTGAAATTGAATCTATAAAAAAATTTATTAATGAAAGCAGTAAATCAGTTGTGACAAGTGAAGGAAAAGAAGAAAAATTGCCAATCGCTGAGGCGCTTGAAGCAAAGGTTGATGAAAGTGTTATCAAATGGCCAAAGGGAAACTTTGATATCACAAATGATTTTAAGAATAACCCTGCCCAAATCCCAGATTCATTTACTTTAGGGGATCACCCATACAGTTGGAGTGGTTTTGCTATGGCAGGACCTTTTAAAGGATTAAGTGTCATCAATAACGGTGTTAATATACTCGGTTCAGATTTAACAACACTAGCTGATGCAAGCCCAGCATTGCTAGGAATCGATAAGGAAGTTTATATAGGAACAATTCTTCAAAATGCAGCGAATCCAAAATACCGTTTCGACCCGAATAGTGGAAAAAAACCATCCCAATTTTTTGCTGAAATCGATCCAACTCCTGAAGCACCAGGCATAAACGAAATCGTGAAATTACCGACATATCCAAGGCCTTCTCTAATTTCACCAAACGGGCTACTCGTAAGTTCGCCAGGAACAAAAGTGGGAGAACAAAATAATGGTATGGCGGCCTACCAAAATACACTTGTTCCACCTAAACCTCCTGTAAAAGTCGAGGATAAAGTATTTGGACTTGGAGAAAGAGTTTTTCAACGTGCAGGATGCATTTCTTGCCATGCTGGAACGTATTATACCAATAACAAAATCATTTCTGTGAATGAAATTAAAACGGAGCCAACAAGGGCTAATGGATTAGAGAAAGTTGGGAATTACTTGGTACCGTCAGTCATATATTCACCTGATACACCTGTGCCAATTTCCGGTGATGCACGGCAATTAAAGGTTCCTACCAAACAATTGGATCCTGAACAAATTAAATTGGCATTCGGAAGCGGTATTTCACCAGGTGGATACAAAGTACCGAGTTTATTGGGTCTTTATTGGTCTGCTCCTTACTTGCATGATGGAGGGGTAGCTGTTGGTCCTAATCTGAAAACACAACTAGGTATTCCAGGAACTCTTGATAAAGGTATTCTCCCTGATCCTGTAAACAGCTTGTATGCGTTAATAGATAAAGAAATGAGAGAAAAAGTTATCATAGCGAATCAACCACGAAAGGATGTTCACGTAACTGGTGAAGGTCATGAATTTTGGGTTGATAAATCAACAGGATATTCAAAAAATGAACAGGAAGCCTTGATTAAGTATTTACTTACATTGGAATAAAATTAACATAAAAAAAGCAGGAGAAATTCTCCCGCTTTTTTTAATGTAAAACTTCTTGCTAAAATATGATACTTTCTTTATGTCGATTGTGCTTTAGAACTATAAAATCGGTGAAATAAGCCTAATTATGGATTCCATAATTCTCACAGTCAATGGTCTTTTTATAAACTCTTCTTTAGTTATTTCTCTACAATACTTTATATCCTCTTTAAAGGTATCCTCCAGAACTCTCGTAAATTCACTATTGTATATAAAACTATTAACCTCAAAGTTTAATTTAAAGCTTCTAATGTCCATATTGGCTGTACCAATGCTGCATACAGCGCCATCTGCCATGATCGTTTTAGCATGAATAAATCCTCTTTCATATAAATATACCTTTATATTTACATTTAAAAGCTCCATTATATAAGAATTAGCAGCCCAACCCATAAATTTATGATCTGGGTTTCCTGGTATCATAATTCTCACATCTACGCCCGATAATGCTGAAAGCTTTAAGGATTCTAACAATGTATCATCTGGCACAAAATATGGAGATTGTAAAAATAAATTTTCTTTTGCATTATTTATTATTTTTATATAACCATTTCTTATATACTGTTCTGTATGATCTGGTCCACTTGTAACGATTTGCATTCCTATTTTACTATCCACGAAGTTTTCTTGTTTTGGAAAATATTTCGCTACATCTTTTATCTCACAATTCTTAGCATGGCTCCAATCTAGTAAAAACCTTTCCTCTAGTGAATATACTGCATCTCCAATAATTTTCAGATGAGTATCTCTCCAATAGCCTACTTTTTTGTCTTTACCTAAATACTCATCACCAATATTGAACCCGCCAACAAAACCTATTTCTCCATCTACTATTACTATTTTTCTATGATTTCTAAAATTGACCCTTCTATTTATTAATGGCAGGATCCCTGGAAAAAAAGCTGCATATTCAACTCCTGCACTATTCAATTCATGTAAATGCTTCTTAGTATTTAAGGTATGTGACCCCATTGCATCAAATAAAAACCTTACCTCAACACCTTTTTTAGCTTTACTCATTAAAATATTTAATATCTTTTTCCCTATATCATCTGGACGAAATATATAATATTCAATATGAATAAATTTCTTTGCACTTTCTAAAGCTTTAATAAGAGCATCAAATTTTTCATTTCCTTCAGTATATAAAGTTAAATCATTATTTTGTGTGTACATTGCACCTGAATGCTTATAATTCATCATAATTAAATCTCTATGCTCATATGATGATAAATCATATTTGTACTCTTCCCTAACATGCTCTAAAAATCTCTTTTTAGTTCCATCAGTTAAAATCTTCTTATTAAAAATCTTCTGCCTACTCATGTTCCTTCCAAATAATAAATAGATTAAAAATCCTCCAACTGGAATAATCATAATAATCAATAACCAAGCCCATGTAGTCGATGGATTTCTTCTTTCAAAAAATATCAATACGATAGCTAATAATATGTTTAAAATTAAAACGATCGTGGATACAATTTCTACAGTGTCCAAGCTTTCTCCTCCGTTCAATATATATATATATGACAGATTAATAAATAAATTTCAGTATACGTTTTTTAGAAATCATATTTCTATGAACATCCTTTAAATATATCCCATTATCTTACTTTTTTCATCATATTTTTTTATAAAGAATTTTCCATACTTAAGCTGGCTCTAAATTCTTCTATCTTCTCTTCATTATTATTTACTCTAACTAATTTCTACTTTCTCCATTATTTTAAATATTCTATCTCATAAAAATTAAAGCCTATCATATTTTTTATAACTGCAAAATTTAAATATGATATCTCTAATATTTAATAATTTACATTAATGCATTTTTATTTCTTTATATACTACTACAGTCATAGGGAATTCCTTCATTTTGGATATGGAAATTAGTCCAAAACAATCTAATTTCGACTTTTTATAACAAATATGGACAAAAAAACATACAAAAGACCGAATAGTACAAATGGGGGGGGATTATGGTGTTAGCTTGCATCTAGTAAAAAAGAACGATTTAAGTGTCAACTACAAGTTTGCAGTATAATTATATTCTTGATGGTAATCGTATTATTAAAAATTTTAATGAAGGAATAGGAAAAGATTATTATGACAAAAGAATTATTTGTAAATGATGAATTAACACTTAGTAGGAAAGAAACTTACGGAAAAAGCAAGCAATCAAAGAGTGTACCAGTTTTTACTTCAAGGATGGAAAAACGCGACTATTATAAAGGCGTTAATCATTTTGATATTCGAAATGTAATAGATGTCAAAGGATTCCTGAAAGATATTCGTGAAAATTGGAATACATACGTTTCACATGTTCATCAATGGATTCAAAGAAATCCAGTAAAAAAACTTATCGTGACTGGTATTTTTACCGTTGTTATTGGCGGCTATCTTACAAGCACTGCGAATGCAGCATTTCTTCAAGAATACACATATCAGGTGAAAAATGGTGAAAAAATTGAAAATATCGCTAAGGAACATGGTGTAACCCCACAAGAAATATTACATGCTAATGGGCTAACTTCTATTGACGGAAAAAAAATTCTACTACCAAAAGTAGAAGACAGAACAGTTACTGCCTCAATACTAAATGTTCGGTTAAATCCAAACACTAAAAGTAGCATTATAGCAAAATATAAAAAAGGGGATATTGTTAAAGTTGCATACATAGAAAACGGATGGGCTGGCATTCTAATTAACGGGCAAGTTTGTTTTGTGAGTGCTGATTATCTTGCACCAAAACAAGTAGGTTCACCAACACCAAGCCACCCTACTACAATAGCTAAATCTCAAGTAAAAACAATGTATGTAACTACGTCATCGTTGCGAGTTAGAGAAAAGGCTTCTATGAGCAGTGCTGTATTAGGTTCATTAAAATTAAACAGTAGCGTATCTGTAACATCAACTATGAATGGTTGGGCTCAGATTCAGTTCAATGGCAAAACAGCATTTGTTAGTGAAGCATTTTTAACTAATAACAAACCTACAAACAATGAGCCATTAAAAAACGACAGTACAATAACAAGTTCATCTGTGTATGTGATAAAGAGCGGTGATACTATTACAAAAATCAGTAAAGCATTAGGTGTCTCTGTCTCATCTATTCAAGCACTAAATCCAACAGTAGACCCATCAAAGTTGAAAATTGGACAAACAATCAAAGTCCCTACCACACCTGCATCTACTACTAATCAAATACAAGTAGTAGCTCAACTAGGAGGGGTAGACTCGCAAGGAACCTTTCGTTTTATCACGTCTGATGGAAGCACTTATGCTGCAAAAGCATCAGGTAACATGTTAAATGAATTATATAAACATCAAGGGAAACAAGTAACATTAACACTTGAAGGAAATAGGGGTCAACAAATGACCTTAATATCTCTTCAATAAATCGAAACAATAATATTATTAGCCTCCTTGTGAGGCTTTTTTTGCTAGCTAGATATTTGACATTTTTGGAGTTTCACTGGCACTTAGACAAAAATGAATGAACGGCAGAGGTTTATCCTCTACCGTTCAGTGAAAATCATTTCAATACTCTTATTTTACAGCTTCCGCTCCTACTCTACTTGTTGGAAGAACACTTTCAACTTCAGCGTGTGGACGTGGTATCACATGAACTGAAATCAGTTCACCTACACGTTCAGCTGCAGCTGCTCCAGCGTCAGTTGCTGCCTTTACAGCACCTACGTCCCCTCTTACCATTACGGTTACAAGACCGCCGCCAACATGTTCTTTACCAATGAGATAAACATTTGCTGCTTTTACCATTGCATCTGCAGCCTCAATTGCTCCAACTAAACCCCTTGTTTCAATCATTCCTAATGCATCATATTTCATTTTTCATACCTCCAAAGTTTATTTTTAAAAGTAATAACGGAACGGGAAGAGGTGATCCTCTTCCGTTCAGGGGGAAAGTCAACTCAATGTTTTGTAAATTTAATTATTCCTTTGCTGCACTGCTTGCAGGAAGAACCGTTTCAACCTCAGCATGTGGACGTGGGATTACGTGAACGGAGATTAGTTCACCTACACGCTGTGCTGCAGCGGCTCCAGCGTCAGTTGCTGCCTTTACAGCACCTACATCCCCTCTTACCATCACAGTTACTAGACCGCCACCAACAAGTTCTTTACCCACAAGGTTTACATTTGCTGCTTTAACCATTGCATCTGCAGCCTCAATTGCTCCAACTAAACCTTTTGTTTCAATCATTCCTAATGCATCATATTTCATTTTTCGTACCTCCTAAATGATTATTTTATTAATTTTATTTTTGTTGACGAATTAACACCCATAGCATTTGCTTCTTCAATGTCAATATGGCATTCGAGTA
Source organism: Neobacillus massiliamazoniensis (assembly GCF_001048695.1). Taxonomy (GTDB): domain Bacteria; phylum Bacillota; class Bacilli; order Bacillales; family Cytobacillaceae; genus Neobacillus; species Neobacillus massiliamazoniensis. Next base: position 74,773 of record NZ_CVRB01000002.1, read on the forward strand.
TAGAGGCATCATTTGCTCTTATTGCAACATTGTTGAGAATGCCACCGCGTGGACCATTAATTTCGATTGACACGATCTGTCCATCGTGAACACCGAAATGCTTTGCATCTTCTGGTCCCATGTGTATATGCCTTTGTGCAACAATTAGACCTTCGTTTATCTGAACAGAGCCCTTTGGACCAATTAGGGTGATTCCAGGTGTCCCTTGTAAATCGCCTGACATTCTTGTCTGAGTTCCTCGACCAAGCTTAAAGCCATCTCCTTCAAGAATTTCCACCTGTGTCTTACTACGTACTGGGCCAAGAATTCTTACCTTTTCAATGGCACCTTTAGGTCCGCAAATGGTTACTGTTTCCTTACATGCATATTGTCCAGGCTGTAACAAGTCTTTAAGCTTCGTCATCTGATAGCCTTCTCCAAACAGACGGTTTACATCTTCTTGGGATAGATGGATATGCCGATTCGAAACTCCAACCGGAATTTCATATGTATCCTTTTTAACTTCTGTTGGAGTGAGATTCGCTTGTAACGCCTCGATCAAAAGTTTCAGTACATCCTCATGTTTGTCCATTTCTGCTTACCCCCTCTTCATTGCATCGACTAACTCATTGATTAGCTTTAAAAGCTGTTCATTATTAGAGCCGTTTAACATCGATGTTAATGAAGAAGTATTTTCATTGCCACTTCCTATACCATTTTGGCTATCACAGCTATTGCATGTAAGCTCGGGATAGTTGAACGTCGGATCTGAAGATGCTAATGTGCTGCAATCTCTCAATCCGTAAGCCACTCTCTTAACATTAATCAAATGAACCGGGCTAACATTTTCAGAAACAGAGCTTCCGCCCCAAGTTCCGCATCCTAATGTAAATGAAGGCATTAGTCCAGTGCTTCCTCCAGTAGCCCCTTGAGTACTGCCTGTATTCACTAAAATACGGGCCGCCGGTTTCTTAGCAAATTTCATCACCATATCTCTACTCTCAGTATGAATGCTCATACTGTGGCCAATACCGTTCTGAAGCAGCTTAATGCAAAGTTCGCAAGCTTCTTGCCAATCTTTCACTGTATAAAAAGCGAGTACGGTTGTCAGCTTTTCAAAGGATAATGGATAATCAGGACCTACACCTTGCTGTTCCCCAATCAAAACCTTTGTTCCTTCCGGAATGGAAAACCCTGCTGCGGCTGCAATAACCTGCGGCGATCTTCCAACAAACTTGGCATTCATGGCATGGCCATTTTTAAACAACAATCCGCAGACTTTTGCTGTTTCTTCCGGACTCATAAAATAGCCGCCTTGCTGTTTAAGTTCAGCGATTATTTGATCCCGGTTACATTCTTCCACTACCATGGACTGCTCAGATGCGCAAATGGTGCCATAATCAAAGGTTTTACTGGCTAAAATATTCGTTACAGCTTGCTTAACATTGGCAGTTCTCTCAATATAAGACGGACAGTTTCCAGCGCCAACCCCTAATGCAGGTTTACCTGCACTGTATGAGGCTTTCACAAGGCCAGGTCCTCCGGTTGCAATAATCATCTTCACTTCTTTGCTTTTCATCAACTCATTTGTTGCACCCATTGTAGGCATTGAAATGCAACCTACTATGTTGGCAGGACCCCCCGCCTCTTCAGCCGCTTTGTTCATAAGTTCTGCAGCCTTCAAAGTACATTTGGCCGCAGATGGATGCGGAGAAAATACAATGGCATTACGGGATTTAATGGCAATCATTGATTTATAAATAGCTGTTGAGGTCGGGTTTGTCGATGGGATAATCCCCATAATCAAACCAACCGGCTCTGCAACATCCATTACTTTCTCTGCTTCGTTTTCATGAATCACACCAATGGTTTTCATATCTTTTATTGATTTATACAAAATAGTAGAAGCCAAATGATTTTTATAGGTCTTATCGGCAACTTTACCAAAACCAGTCTCTTCCACAGCCATTTTGGCAAGAAGAACTGCATTTTCCGTAGCCACTTTTACCATATTGCGTAAGATTCTATCAATTTGTTCTTCCGTATATTCAGCAATCTGATCAGCCGCAGCCTTACCCATACGGGCGAGGTCTCTTACTTCTTGTATAGATCGTAAATCATAATCAAAATTCTCCATTAGATGATTACTCCCTTCTGTCTATTCATCTAATTTTTTGTTGCTATAATAGTCATTAAACTCTGTAAGCAACGTTTTCTTATCTGCCTTGGAAATCATTCTTCCGGCAATCCCTAACTGTTCATATTCACGAGCTAGATTTCGAAGCTTGGTCACTTTAAAGCTGTTCAGAAGCTCAAGGACTTCTTCTAAACCATGATCAAGAACCTTTTGATCCAGCATAAATTTATTGATTTCTTCAGAATCTAGTTCAATTGAAATCGTTCTTTTGTCTTCAACTACTGAAGTTTCTTCTTTAGGTTCCACTTTTATAGACTTCAAAGTTTGTAGTTTAGCAACCTCCAGTGGTTTTACTGACCCAATCATGTCATCCAATTCCTCGTGAGGACGGGGAATGACATGCTTAGAAACTAGCAATTCACTATTTATTTGTCTCACTGCGGCTGTGCCAGCTTCAACAGCTGCTGTAACGGCGCCTACATCACCGGTTACAGCGATTGAAACAAGACCGCCTCCGACATAGGTCTTTTCAACAAGGGTAACTTCTGCCGCCTTAAGCATTACATCTGCACTCTCAACAGCTGCAAGGAGTCCTCTTGTTTCAATTAACCCAAGTGCTTGCATTTTCCCCTCTCCTTAACTCTACATAAGGTCAGCCCAATTGGCAGGATATGTAGTATAGAATAGTTTAGCCTTATCAGGAGAACCCCAAATTACCTTAGAGCCTGACGGTACATAAATCACATCTCCAGGATATGCAGTAAAGGTTTTTCCATTAATGGTGATTGTTAAAGTGCCTTCAATGATATAATCAATTTCCTCATAGCTTAGTTCCCATTCAAAATTGGATTTTTCTATCGTTAAAAATCCGGCACTCATGGAAGAGTCATTTTTACTAATTAATTCTTGATAAAAAACTTTATTGTTTGGGTTTCCTGTATCAAATGCATCAAACTTTACCGAATTACCACGAACTACCTTTAATCCTCCATCACCGTGTTCAGCAAGATATGGTTCAGTATGGAAGGTATCAAACAATCCTTTTAGAAGTCCTTTATCTACCATTGCTTTGAGCACAGTGTAGATCATATTACTGTCTATTTCACCGCCACAGGGATTTACTGGTTCAGAAGGTTTCACCTCAAAGCTATTATTCTTAAAAGAAAACTCTATTCCGCTAACGATAGCTTCATCCTTAGCTGCAGGAGTAATAATCGTATTGCTATCAATAATCACTACTTTCTGTTCTTGTTTCTTAAAAGCTTCAACATCTTTTACGGATATCAATTTCTTCATCCCTTCACCTCCTCTCAGTGTGAGATAAAAGAGTTTAGTATAAACATGGGATCAGTCTGTCGGATACCGATGCGATAACCTCTGCATTTACGAGCAAACCTTTTTCTTCAGCGATTCCTTTTCCCGCTTCCATACTTGTTTTAACGGCAGCCACATCACCGGTAAAAGTGAAGAATGCCTTTCCTCCCAGTCCATTCCCTAAACGAAGTTCAAGTGCTTGGACATTAGCAGTTTTAAGAATGGCATCCGCAGCTAAGATCATCGTTGCTAAGGAGAAAGACTCTATTATTCCCAACGCCTGAATTCTATCAGGCATTGTGGTTCCTGCAATGGCGGGAAATACTGCAGGACTAACATTAGGGATAATGAGAGAATCAACAAAATATTCTTCCGCCAGCCTTTCACCTATTCCTACTGAATCCTGAACTGCCGCAACATCACCATGAACAATAGCAATATACTTCCCAGGGCAAGTAGAACTAGCTGTAACGATTTCCACATCAGAAATCTTTACCATCTGATCTGCTGCGAAAATACCACGGGCAATGCTTGTAAATTCTACTACTCCTATCGCATTCGCCATTTTAGTCCCTCCTTATTGCAATAAAATCATTTTCTGTTTCTACAACCGTTCCAGAAATGCTTGCATGAATGGCAGCCCCTAAACTGTTTTCAGGAATTTTTCCAATCAGCTGCCCGGCGCTTACATGATCACCAACTGAAACAACTGGTATAGCAGGAGCCCCTACATGCTGGCTTTTTTTAACATAAACAATCTCTGGATTTAGAGTAATCTCTGTCATTGGAGCCGGTTGGTCAAAATGATACAAACCCAATTTGGCAATAAGACGCTTACTAGGGACTAAACGATATTCACGGTTTTTGCGGGCATTGAATGCTGGCTGCGCCGACTGAAAGCGAATATTTTTATCCATTAATTTCTGTTTAATATAGAGATTGTTTGACTTCGGATAAAGTCCAATCGGACATGAGAATAATTCACATAAATTGCACTGGGAGCAAAGATAGGCACTCTTTTGTTCCTCGACAGCATCCAATGCATAGTTTGTTACTCTCATCATCTTATGCGGCTGTAAGTTGTGCCCCAGCAAATAACGCGGACACATGTCGGTACACATACGACATTGCTCACAGGCCTTATTTACTCTCCTTGCCTGTTCCATACTAGTCGTTTTTCTTCTAATCAGATAATGTTGCTTTTTTAATATAATTAACCCCTTTGTTTTCTTTGTAACAAATCCATTTAAATTGCTCATGATAGGTCCCATCATTGGGCCACCATCAATAACGGCATAGTCATCAAAACTCTGTAAACCGCTTAGCTTTAACACATCGATAATCGGTGTCCCCACTGGAACCTTTACAGTTAAGCGGTTAGGGATATCACCGGCAACAGTGATAAATTTTTCTGTAACTGGCACATTCATGGAGGCCTGGTAAATGTTTAAGGCAGTTTCTGAATTTATGACTACACATCCAACTTGAATGGGAATGCCTGCCTCTGGAACCACTCTACCCGTCAGTTCGTACACCAAAATCTGTTCGTCACCTGCCGGATACGCATCCTCCAGTTCTTTTACCTCAACGAAGCCGCCCACCTGAAGTGCTTCAATTCGCTCTTTCAGAATGGAAACCACTTTTTTATGTTTTCCTTTAATACCTATCAGTGCTTTATTTGCGCCCACAAGCTTTCTAGCAGCTTCAAACCCTTTAATGATTTCATCTGGAAAGAGCTCCATCAATTGCTGATCCACTCTTAATAGTGGTTCACATTCAGCACCGTTAAGAAGTATATATTCTGCCTTTGCTTCTAGTTTCACATGAGTAGGGAAGCCTGCCCCTCCTGCACCAACAATACCAGCTTCTTTGACCATTTCTAGAAGACTCAATTTTCCATCACCCTAATCACTTAAACTTACAATCTTCATCTATGATACCGACAACACACGCATCAACCGGAATCGAATCATCACCAAGCATCCTGCGAGCCGATGAGCCAGTAGTAATAATAACCCTATCTCCTATACCTGCACTTATGATGTCTACAACAATCAGGCGCTGTCCCTCATTGCTGCCCCCAATTACTTCTGCAAGCATAAACTTTAACCCGTTAAGTGATTCAGCCTTTCTTGTTGCCCATACCGTATCAATCAGTTTTGCCGTTATCATATGACTATGCCTTCTTCCGACTTGCGTTTAATCTGTTGCATTGCTGCTTCAACAGATGCTGTATCACCAAAAATGGCGATTAAAATCATGTTCTGAGGACAGCTGCCTCTAACATCGGCAACCGTAACACCAACTGCCTTTTCGGCTATATCTGCTGCATAAATCATTTCAATCATTCTCCCCTGCACCAGACCAACCGCATCAGAGCAATCCATTTTTTTATTTGTCCCAAGCCCTATGCGCCGCATAAGAATATCGATTGTACCCTCAGACGGAGATTTAATTATTCGAAATTCCATATTTGCCCCCCGCCTATTCTATAATTTTCTGCCCGCAGCTAAGTGCAATTCCTAAAGGAGTAACAAACATTGGATTTTGCGGCTTATGCGTATATATTCCTGTCTTCTTCTCAATTATTTCTTCAATCCCACTTAAGCAACAGGTTCCCCCAACCAAAGATATTTCCTTTACGTCATAATCTTTAATATGTCTATTGATAATGGATGAAATTTTTTCAACGACAGGCTTTAGTACCGGCAGCAATTCTTTGTGATTCATTGGATCACGTTTATACTTTTCTGCATCTGCAAATGGCAGTTTGTATGCACCGGAAATTACTAGTGAAAAGTGAGTTCCGCCTGTAGGATCATCTGCCACATAAACCACTTTTCCATCCTTCAGAATCGAAATACCTGTCGTGCCTCCACCTATGTCTACAACGGCACCGTTTTCCATTTTGAGGACGCCATTCGCAGCAGTAGATTCATCCAGTAAGTTGGTTAATTCAAAGCCTGCTGCTTGAACAACATTCTTTACTGCTCCTGAATCCAATGCATCTGTTCCAGGTGGAATAGCAGCAGCTGCATACAGCAATTCAGTTCCTAATTTCTCCTCAAGCTCCTGCTTCAATTCTCTAACTATATTAATCGCACCGATGTAATCTACTACCATACCGTCGCGAACGACATCTGCATACCGGTAAGCTCCCGCAACTGGCTTATAGTTTTCATCCAATACAGCTAAAACAACAAATGCTGTTCCTAAATCGACTCCTGTATAGTAAACAGAAGATTTACCCACAATAGGATGTTCGACTGCTTTTTCAAAATCTTTTACAAGTTGATCACAGTATTCAAAAGTCAATTTATTCTTTGACATTTTCCCCCTCCTACCGCTGAGTGAATTAATTGCGAAAGACAGTTAATAATCTGATTAACCTTACCAATCATTTCTTCATACCAGATTTGCTCTTCATTACTGCTGTCACAAAGTTCCAGCATTAGCGGTTCCATTTCCTGCAGAGCACAGCGAAGTCGATGTAATATAACGATCTCCCTGCCCTTTTCGAGCTGCATGTGAAAATCTGTGATTTCAAAACAATCTCCTAAATTACTAGAAAAATTATTTTCGTTAATCCCTGCACATTCATTGCAGCTAAGGTTTTCGACAGGACTATGGTTCTTCACTGCATTTTTTAAAGCAGAGAATTGTTTATAGAGCTTTACTACCATATGTGCCAAACAAACATCTTTCCTCAGCAGCTCTTCTCCTGTTAGAAGAAACAATGCTTCTATTGACTTCATCTTGCTTTGAAACTGCAGATTTTTCCAATTATTCTTGCTCTCAGACTCTTCAGTTTGTTGCTTAGTACTTCCAGTTTTCTTGTTATCGCTGGAATCTACCATTTTGATTCCGCGATCCGTAAGAAACTGGCGTCCTCCAGGTGTAAGTCTTGCTTTCGCTCCTAGTTCATAAGCAGTAAAGGGTTCTTTTTTATATAAATCCCGCAAGTAACTTTCGGTAATAAATTTCATTTTCATTACCTAACTTTCTTTTCAAATAGAAATTCTTTTAATGCGCTAATACCTTCACCACTCGGTACGCTGATTTTAAAATAAGGGTCTGCAGCTCCAATTTTCTTAAGTTGGCGAATGCACAAGTCCTCATTTTCCGGCATTAAATCAATTTTTGTAATCACACCAATAACAGGACACCGAAATACTTTTGCAAAACCGGGTGAATAAACATCGGCGATTTTTGATTGATCAACTAATATCAAAACATGTGATGCATCCTGTACGGCTGATATTAAATATTTGTACATCCAAGTATTTTCAATATAAGAACCCGGAACATCAATGGTATTCTTTCCATAAATTAAATTCTGTGTTTTTCGAATAGGTCCATCCTCATCATTTAAGGCATGAACCAAAGTGGTCTTTCCGCAATTAGTTGGTCCGATGACCATGATTCGTTTTTTTCTCATGTCCGTGTTATTGGGGTTGCCACAAAACCCAGCATATTTTTCAACGTATCATTTACTGCTTCGAGAGCAGTTTCGACACTTTGCACATCACCGCTAATTACAACCGAGCCCGTAAAACGGTCAAGAAATCCAATTTCCACATCAGCCGTCTTTGTGGCAATATCTGCGGCAATGATGGCCGTCTCGTAAGGTGTTAGCGTAAGAATTCCGATTGCTCCTTTTTCATCTATCCCCAACCGTTCATATATATCCGGCATGGGGGAAGCAATGACATGGGCAATCGTCACTTGTTTTCCCGGTACCGATTCCTGGATAATCCGCTCTATCTCTTTTTCACCAAATGCTCCCATCATCATGACCTCAATCTATATTCTTTCGAAACGATTAGTGATTCACTACCTTAACTGGGAAATCATATTTTTTAAACGCATACTCAATCCTTAGCATTTCTTCATCTGTCAGGCTTGGATCTCCGTTGATTTGATAATCTTTCCCGAGCTGATTGTACTTATTGACTCCGAATTTATGATAGGGCAATAAATCGATCCCTTTAAAATTTTTATATTCCCGGTAAGATAATAAAAATTGAATGACTTGATCCATTTCATCCTGACTATCATTGATTCCTTTTAGTAGCGGCATTCTGATTTTCACGTTATATCTGCGTTTAAGAAGCTCTGTCAAATTGTTTAAAATGCGCTCATTACGAACTCCTGTTAATTCAAAATGCCTATCGGAATCCATGTGCTTAATATCAAAAAGGAATAAATCCGTAAACTCAGCCACTTGAAGGACAGCCTCCAATTTTGCATAGCCACTTGTTTCAATTGCCGTATTGATTCCTTCTTTTTTACATGCCATCAGCAGATTTGCGGCTGCCTCAGGCTGCATCAATACTTCACCACCGCCCAAGGTAATACCCCCGCCGGACATTTCATAAAAGGTTCGATCCTCTTCAATGATTCCCAGAAGCTCGGATATCGTTTTGGTTTCTCCCGCAATCGATAAGGCAGATTCAGGACAAACATCGATACATTTACGGCAGCCAATACAGTCCATATCGCGAGTTATCTCAAGTTTAGAGGTTTCTTTTGAAAGATTGAGTATTCCAACCGGGCAGACAGAAACACAGGCACCGCAATCTGTACATAAGCTTCTTTTTAACATGACTTGAACTTTTCGTTCTAATCCTTCAGGATTGGCACACCATTTACAACGTAATGGGCAGCCTTTAAAAAACACGATGGTTCTTACTCCTGGTCCATCGAACATATTGTATTTCTGTACGTTGAAAATGAGTGCTTTTCTTTCAATCATTCCTGCTCTTGTATTGCCCATACCCTTCATTCTCCTGTTTGATTCAACATATTTATGGAAATGGTTTTTCTGCTGCTTGTCCTAAAGGACCATAAAGTCATTCCAACAAGCAGCAAAAAATCGCGTTAAAATGGTAATTACAAGTGATTCAGCATGGTTCTGCTGATAATTTCGTCTTGAACATCCTTACAAAGTTCAACAAAGAATGCACTGTAACCGGCTACACGGACAATTAAGTCACGATAGCGCTCAGGATGTTTCTGCGCTTCAATCAATGTATTGTTATCGAGATAGTTGAACTGCATCTCTCCATTTCCAAGTACGGAAGCAGTCCGTAAAAGGGTAATAATCCCTTCTTCCCCTTCTGGAGTATCAAGTAATCCTGACATTAATTTGAAATTATGAACCATACCGATGTTCATACTATCCGAAGCCATTTTTGAAACGGACTTGATAATTGCTGTCGGACCTTTTACATCAGCCCCTTGAGTCGGACTGATTCCATCGGATAATGGCAGCCAGGCACGGCGCCCGTTGGCAGAAGCACCGGTCATTTGTCCAAATGGCGTGTTGTTTGAAATGGATAAAGTACCATGACTTAAAACAGAGTATAAAGTTTTGTACTTACGATGTTCCATTTCTGTAAAATTAACCAAGTCAGTAGCAATCAAATCTGCATAGTCATCGTCATTACCATACTTAGGAGCATTCAAGCAGTCCGTTCTAATTTGCTCATAACCTTCAAAGTCCGCTTTTAATGCTTCATTAAGCTGCTGTAACGTATATTTCTTCTCTTCGAATACTAATTTTTTGATTGCGGCCATGGAGTCTGTATAGGTTGCTAAGCCGGACCATACAACACCTGGGCCGAAGTTATACATGGCACCGCCTGCAGAAACATCCCTGCCATTTTCCATACAGCCTTCATACATAATTGACATTAGAGACTTAGGTGCGAGCTCTCTGTGAATTCGCTGCGAAATCACGGTAGCAACACTTGACCATTTTGTAATATATTTGATTTGCTCTCTCACAGCATTCTCAAATTCTTCATATGTTTTATATTGGCTAACATCACCCATATCAGGGGTCACTTGTTTGCCATACCAAAGCGGAACACCATGGTTGAGAACCAGCTCAATACAGATTGGCCATTGGGTATAGGCAGTGGAAGTCCACTGATAGAGACGGCCAGACTTCTGCGGTTCAACACAGCCCATTAAACAATAGTCTCGAGCATCTTCAATCGAAACCCCTTTTGCCAGCATCATCTTAATATGTGAATCATCAAAATGACAGGCAGGGAAACCCATACCGGAACGAATAACCTCAACAATTTTCTTTAAGTATTTCTGGGGTGATTTATTATGGATCCTTGCAGCTAGAGAAGGCTGATAAATCTTCACATGACGAACAGCATCCATAAGCAGATAGGTAAGACCATTTGTTGCATCTCGGCCGTCCCTTGTAACGCCCCCAACGCACATATTGACAAATGGCTGATAACCGGCAAAGAACTTAGAACCGCCTTCACTTGTAATCCACATCATTTCAGACATTTTGATTAACATACAGCCGGCAAGCTCAAATGCTTCATAGTCTGTCATTCGGCCAGATTCTTTATCTGCCTTATAGAACGGATACATGTACTGGTCAACACGGCCGATTGACATCCCTGTCTGATTCTCTTCCACAACTAGGAGCGATTCAATTGTCCAAACAGCCTGAATGGCTTCCCAGAAATTCTGCGGTTTATGTGCAGGTACTCTTGCATTCACTTCGGAAATCTTCTGTAATTCAGCTTTACGCTTTGGATTCGTTTCCTTTGCGGCAAGTTCTGCTGCATACTCGGATAAACGCTTGGCATAAATCATGACACCTTCTGTCGTATCAATGACAGATTTATAGAAATAAATTTTTTCAATATCATCAGGGTTTTCGTAATTGAGCTTTGCCAGATGATCCTTTGCCTCCTGCTGAATATCCAGCATCCCCTTCTTCATCAGGATGACATCATAGCCAGGATTGGAATCACCGCCGCCATTTAGTGCATGGTAAGAACAGTCTGAAACGAATGACTCACCCGAAAGTTCCCAGAGACCCGCTTCCCGATATTGATCTTCACAGTACTCATCAACGGATTTACCTTCCCAGAATGGGAACAGTTCTTCTCGCATAATTCTTTTATCTTCTTCAGAAATATAAAATGGATCCTGTGGACGTGTGCCAATCGTATCAATTTCATTCACCATCCATCTCCAGGCAATATCAGGTGAAAATGCTCCAGCACGAGGTGCTCCGTTCGGTGCTCCGACAATCAATTCATCATCTTGGATCACGAGTGGTGCGGTCTCGCAGCAATAGCGGAAACATTTAGCCCGCAGCATAATCTTTGGCATGCCAGGGTTTTCCTTCGCAATCTTCGTAATGGCTCTGGCACGGTAGGTAGTAATGGAAGGAACATATTTCAAATAGTTTTCTTTCAGCCTCTTTAGACGGTCCGTCATCCCATTCGGAATGCCGCCATTATGACTGCATTCCTCAGTAAATTGTTTAGGCTCTTCTTTTGCCATATTCATTGAAACGCCTTCAAATAACTTAATTAAAGACTTTTGCTCTGCTTCAGACATGTTTTTCGTCGCTTCTGCTAATTTGATTGAGAAATCACGAATATCCAAATTTCCTTACCTCTCCTTCTTATAGACTCTAAATCTATCTTTTTATGGGATTTCTTGATACTCCCGTAAAACGATTACACTATCAAAGTCCTTGAATAACATTTTTCAAAATTTGCTGCAGCATCTGCAGATCTTCTAGCTTGTATGTCGGAGACAGTGAGGTATCTCCTGTTGAAGATGGTTTCTCTGCTAACACTCCATTGGCGATTTCTTCTGCCTTGCGTACTCCATAGCCAACTTTGCGAATATAAATGAGATTCATAGGGGACACATTATCAGTCGTGATCCCCACACCCGCTGATCCGCTGCCGAGTGTCATGGCAGGGAATAAATTGGTTGTTGCACCCATACTCCCAAATACAGCAGGGGTATTCACTAGGACTCTGCCTACAGGTTTTTTCAAAGCAAACTGGCGAATTACCGCTTCATCTGTTGAGTGAATGACAAGGGTATGCCCGTTCTTTTCACTAATCAACAGCTCAATACATTTTTCGCATGCATTCATCCAATCGTCTTCTATGTAATAAGCAAAAACGGGACAAAGCGTTTCTTTCGTGAATGGATTCATATCGGATACATATTTTTGCTCTGAAACCAAAACTCTCACGCTGTCCGGTACAGAAAATCCAGCACGTTTGGCCAATTGTTGTGCGGATTTACCAACCATTTCAGATTCAACACTGCCATCTATTCGAAAAAGCTGAGAACTGAGCTTTTGTGATTCTTCTTCTGTCATAAAATAGGCTCCGTTTTCCTGGAACTCGTGTTTTACTTCAGCAGCTATACAGCGATCGACAACAACAGAATGTTCTGCAGCAGATACAACACCGTTATCAAATGTTTTACTCGCCATAATATCCTGCACCGCCTGCTTTATGTCGGCTGTACGTTCAATAAATGCCGGGCCATTTCCATTTCCCCCATAAATGACGGGCTTCCCGGAATTGTTTGCCGCTTTCAGCATACTTGGTACACCGGTATTCATAATTAAAGCAGTGGCAGGATGATTCATTAGTTCAAATGTTCCGCTTGGAGTCACAGTGTGCAAGTAGGCAAGTGCCCCCTCAGGCAAACCGTGTTCTTCAGCTGTACGAATCATAATGTCTAGTGTCTTGCCAATGGTTTTCTTCGCTCTTGGATGCGGTGAAAAAATAATGGCATTGCCAGACTTTATCGCAATCAATGCCTTGTATATAGTAGTTGAAACCGGGCTTGTTGCTGGACAAAGGGCAATAATGACACCAATCGGAACACCGATATCCATCGTCTTGTTTTGTTGATCTTGACTGATCATTCCTACACAAGTCATACCTCTAAGTCTTTCAGGCAAATACTTACAAACGAAACGATTTTTAATATATTTATCTTCCGATTTGCCATAATCGGTTTCATCACTAGACATCATTGCAAGTTCATGTGCATGCTTGTCAATTTCCTCTGCAATAAGTTCAACAATCTCATCCAGCTTTTCCTGTGGAAAAGAGGCGAGCTTTTTTTGTGCTTCGCGGGCATTTTCCACGAGAATTCGCGCTTCTTGGATGGAGAGCAAATCATTATCAATAATATTCATTTCTGACTCTCCTTTTCATTCCAGCCACACATTAACCTAGCAAGTTATCTATGGAATAACGTGCAATGATTTTTTCAATATCTTGATGTGGCCTTGCAATAACGACTGAGCTATAAACTTGAGCACCCATATCTTCTACCGCTTTTACACCGGTCTCTACTGCTGTTTTACATGCCCCGACATCGCCACGGACCAGAACAGAAATGTATCCAGAAGCTACGTTTTCAAACCCAAGCAATTCCACATCCGCTGCTTTACACATGGCATCTGCTGCCTCTAAAACATAAACAATTCCAAATGTTTCAATTAACCCCAAAGCTTCATATCTATTCATTTAGTTAGTCTCCTAACTTATTTTTATTTATCAATGTCATATAATGAAACGATGTCACCAACACTCTTTATCGGCCGAGGCATAACATTTTGTGCTGTTAATTTCCCAATTGCCGCCGCAGCAGCAGCTCCTGCCTCCACAGAAGCTTTTACTGCCGCTACATCCCCCTTTACCATGATAGTAACGAGCGTGGAGCCAACGTTTTCATAAGATACTAGTTCAACATTAGCAGCCTTTAACATTTTATCCGCTGCCTCAATGGCTGGAACCATCCCCACTGTTTCAACAAGCCCCAATGCTTCTTCTCCTTGATACCTCATTGAATTTCCACCTCCTCTTGAAAAAAACAATTAGTCTTTAATGTAGTTATTAATGGTATTTGCACCATCTTCGTGGGCATGATAGTAGATCCTTAAGTCGCCTGCCCGATCCATTTCAAATCTTGATTCTTCAAGAAGACCATTGGCTTCTGCCGTCATTAAAGCTGAAATGACATCTTTTCTATTAAGTGCCTTGAACTTTCCATATTCACCTTTTAAAGTTTCTATAACGTCCTCTGCACAAGCTTCTTTCACTTTTGTAAAGTGTTTTAAAATAGCATAGTTAAGCGGTTTCAAAAAGTCCTCCTCCAATTCCAATGGCTTTTTTAGCTTGCTATTTTTTGTTCTCCTTGCCCTCGGCCTTTTCTGAATAAGTCTAGTGGATTCATCGCGATAATTAAGATACCGAATACCATCATGACAGCAGCAATCCAAACAATCGGAGGTAATGCCCAACCTTTCATACCGGCGAATACCCCAAGGACAATCCAGCAGCAAAATGGTCCCCAAAATGAGTAAGTTCCATTACAAGCCATACCAAGAGCGGCACCACACATACTGTTACCTCTATACCAGCTCATATAGGAAATGAATGCACAAAATCCGGCTATTGCAATCCAAATCATTGCAGGACCACTTGTAAATGCCTGAGTAGCAAGATTAGCTGAAAGGCCAATATTGCCAGCCATTAAAGCAAAAATAGGAAGTAAAATAAGTAAGTTTGAAAGACCAGATATGACCTGACGAATTGTAATCCCAATCTCATAATCAATCATGGATGTACCATAACCAGCTACACATCCTTCAAAGCCCCAGCCAAGTGCAGCGATGAAAGCAATACAAATACCTAGGAACATACCTTTTGGTGCATCACCGGCAATGCTTGTGCTGCCGATCATAAAACTGGAAAGAACACAAATAGCTATACCTAACATCATTCGTTTGTTTAATTGTTGTTTAAAAAGAAGTCTGCCTAGAATCGCACCAATTGCTGGGCAAAGTGCCGTAATTGGTATAACGATGGAACCAGCCATTTGAAGTCCAACAACATAGGCTGTGCTAGAGATAGGACCACCTACAAGAGCTGCTAAAATCATCACACGGCCAGGTTTCGATTTAATTGTTCTAAAGAAATCACCAAGTTTTCCTTTAATGCCTACATTCAGTAAGGCCCAGCCAGCACTGCAAGTATCATTTACCGCACTACCTAGTGCTCCAAGTAAGTAGGTAATTACAAAAGCAGATAAAGCGGCTTTGTTCACACCATACCAATCTGCCCAAACCCCTTTGGACATCCCTAATGTCAAGAATGCTGAATAAAATCCGTACATAACACCTGAAAATAAAGCGATTACAATTCCCTTTTTAAAAAATTGTGATGTTAACTTCTTTTTAGCAGCAACCGCTGATGGATTAGCTACCCTCGCCTCATCGTTCATAGCAGTACTCCTTTCTTTAAATTCATTTTTTTAAACTATATTGAGTGCATTTTCATCATAACTTGTTTAAAGGATTTTATTTGGCACCTTCGGATGTTTTTACTGGATAATATCCTTTAGTTTTTTTATGATATTGTACTTTCGTTACTTTTTTTCCATTGTTTACAGCTTATTTATTTTTTCAGTTGGACTATTAACATAGAAAAATATCCATTTACAAAATGGAAGACGCCTTGATTTCTCAAAGCGTCTTTATTCAATCGTATATATCTATCTATTTCGTTACCATATCGGCAATGGAATAATCTGATGAAAAGGTGATTTCCTTGATATTCTTTCGAAAACGTTCGTATCTAAAGTAGCAGTAGTCGAGAAAATCGTCGCCATGGTAGTGTCGAATCAATGCCCATACCGTCCAAAGCAAATCCTGTGCCAGCATATAGCCTTTTATTTTTAAAACTTCTTCAGGCACAGGTATTTGGCCATAGTAGTCTAAAAGAAAAAAGTTAATGGATTCTTCTGTCAGTTTGGATTCAAGAATATAAGCAGCTATATCCCAGCTTGGATCATTCATTCCGGAATATTCCCAATCTATTAGATAAGCTTTTCCCCTGTCATTCAGGATAAAGTTTTCTGGCACTGTATCGTTGTGACAAGGAAGATAACAAGTATTTTTGATATTTTTGTTTACAAAATCAAGCAACTTTTCCTTCAAAACATCATAATCAAAGAAAAAATCGCCATTAAGCTCTTTAACAATATGTTCATACTTATTTAACTCTGTCTTCCAATCAAAGAAATTAGGAAAATGTTTAGTGCTCGAGTGGGTTTTTTTCAACAGGCTAGCAACTGCTCTCAAGTTTTCGGAACTACATGGATTGGAAACCGCTACATTTTTGCTGTTTTTAATATATGCACTGATTTTAATCCCGCTAATTTCATCGAAATAAACACACTCTGAATTCAAACCGAGCTCTGAGGCGATGCTATTGTTGACTTTTTCAATTCCTCTGTCAATAATCTGATTGGTCATACCTCCCGGTTGCCGGATGATATAATCTGCTCCCTTAATGTTCATTATGTAATTGTAATTCGTCAGTCCGCCTGCAAAACGGGATTTGTCAAAAATAATACTGTCATCATTGAAAATGAGACGCAGTTTTTTTTGTACTAATTCTTCCATTGCCATTCGTAACCCCACCAATGCACATTAAAATAGTTAACGAACTTCAACTGCAGTATAATTCCATTAAATTTACAGGTCAATATACAGAAGTGAATAAACTAGTAATTTTTCCATTTCAAATAACTATTGTCCAAGAAAAAAAAGATTATATACAATGTTAAATTTTATCAGGATACGATAGTCCTATATTATATGGAAAACCTTCAATGATTTGATTATTTTGTATGCTATCTTAAATTTGCACCATTTTTTAAAAACCAAAGCTAATCAAAAAACAAGACAAAAGAGTTGTTTTTAAGCAGCACTAGCTTAAGAATGGGAGGTAAAGATCATAGAAGACCAATTTATCCTGAAAACCAAGGTTTATTGTAGCATTCAATCACTAAAATATTTAAAAAAAATTACCGGTACCCGAGCATTCATAGTCTCGGATTCCATTATGGAATCTCTGGGATATCTACAAGAAGTAGTAGATTACTTGAAAGAAGCAGGGATAAGCTCAACCGTCTTCACTGGTGTTCGCCCTGATCCGGATGTGCAGATAATTGCAAACGGGCTAAAACTTTACAGGGAAAGTGGTGCAGATGTCCTAGTTGCAATTGGCGGAGGCTCTACCATCGATTCTGCTAAAGGAATCCTTTATTTTGCCTGGAAGTTCGGCAGCTTAGAGGGGGCACAAATAAAAAAACCGCTCTTTATCGCGATACCTTCCACAAGTGGAACTGGCTCTGAAGTAACGGACTTTTCCGTCATTACCTCCGAAGGCGAAAAGGTTTGCATCATAGATGAGTTTATTGCACCAGACATCGCCATACTAGACTCAACTTGTATTAAACATGTTCCCGAACGTGTGGTTGCTGATACGGGAATAGATGTTTTGGTTCATGCGATCGAGGCATATGTCTCCTCAAAGGCAACTGATTTTACGGATGCTCTCGCAGAAAAAGCAATCAAACTAATTTTTGAAAATCTTGAGATTCTCTACAAGGACACAAAGAATGACCATGCAAGAGATCGTGTCATGAATGCTTCCTGTTTAGCTGGGATAGCCTTTACAAATACAGGTCTTGGCATCAATCATAGCCTTGCCCATGCCTTTGGCGGGACTTTTCACATTTCACACGGTCGCTCAAATGCACTTCTCCTTAATGCGGTGATTGAATTCAATGCCGAATTAACAGGGAGTGCCAACGGATATGCTGCCGAGCGCTACGCTAAACTGGCAGAGGTTCTGAAGCTTCCAGCCAGGACAAGTCGTGAAGGAACTGTAAATTTAATGACGGCAATAAGCAAACTGAAAAAATCGCTGGGAATCGAAGAGCATATTGGTGCCCTTGGAATTAATCAGGATGAGTTTGAAAAAGAACTTGAACAAATGGCTGAAACCGCGATGATCGATCGGTGCACCCCTACTAATCCTAGACAGCCTTCCAAGGAAGAGTTGATTCGAATTTTTCAAAAATGTTATTAATATAGAAGAAACTTCCCCACCAAAAATAAAGAGAGAGGTGGGGATTTTATATTGACATTAACATTCAACACTAATCTTACAAGTTGAATCATTCTCATTTAAAACATGAGCATATTTTCTATACGTTTGGGGCGTCATGTTCATTTTCGCACAGAATACCCTGTTAAAATAAGACGGGTCTGCGAAGCCGCATTCATATGAAATCCGGTATGCTTGATAATTGGTCGTTTCCAATAATCTACAGGCATATTGTATTCTCAGTTGAATGATATAATCAGTAAAGGCGATACCCATCTCCTTCTTAAACACATGGCTGAAATATTTGGGATTCACAAAAACCTTTGATGCTACCATTTCTAAAGTTAATTTTTCCCTGTAATTCTCTTCGATATATTTTATGGATTCCTCGATAAAGTAGTGGCGGTCATCCTTCGAGTTCATGCTCACAACCTCAGGCTTTTCCTCGACCAAGACATGACCGTTAGATACAGATTTCAACATTTTCCCAAATATCTCTTTAAGGTGATTAGGTTTGATAGGCTTTAGGAGATATTCAAAAACTTGAAGACTGATAGCCTTCTGAGCAAATGAAAAGTCTGAATAGGCGGTCAAAATGGTGATACATGAGTTAGGAAGGAATTTTCTAATCTCCTGTATGGCGTTCAAACCATCCATTTCAGAAATCATCAAATCCATGAAAATAATATTGGGCCGATACTGCTTTGCCAGCTTAACGGCCTCAACCCCGCTTTCACAAGAAAGCAGCATATCCTCCGGATGAAGCTCGTCACGCACTACCATTGTAAGAAATTCTCGTTCAAGCATTTCATCTTCCACAATCAAGACAACATTCATTCCTAGCACCTCCCTATTGGCTGGGTTGGAATCTTGATGGCTACCGTACTACCACTAAAGTCAGATTTCACGATTTCCAATCCGTAACATTCTCCATAGGATCGTTTTAAACGTTTGTCTGTACTTCGAAACCCGAGACCGGACTTATTTTCTGACTGCTGTATTTTATCTAGAACATCCTTTGAGAAACCGTTTCCATTGTCTTCAATCGAAATAACAATTTCCTTTTCAAATTCTTCTGCGTAGATATTAATTTTACCTCCATCACGTTTTGGAGTAATTCCGTGTATGAGAGCGTTCTCAACAATGGGTTGAATAACCATATTAGGGATTCTATATGCCTTAATTTTTTCAGGGACGTCGATGTTATAATCCAATCGGTTTTTAAATCGGACCTTCTGTATGTAAAGATATTTCTCGATGTTATCAATTTCAGAAGCGATGGTGTGCAGCTGATCATTCTGCTTTAAATTGTATCGTAGCAAATCGGAAAGGCAGTAAATAAGCTCCTCTGTTGTATGAGAATGTTCAAAATAAGCAATGCGGGCAATACAGTTCAAGGTATTAAACAAAAAATGCGGATTGATGACCAGCGACATATTTTTAGCTTCAAGTTCGATAATCTTTTTCTCAAGCATTTCCTTCTCAATAGACAGCCTTGCCACATCTGAATCGACATGACTAACACTTTCGGCCAAGTCAATCGAAATATTCTTGGCAATGTGACCGCATATTTGTTCATGTATTTTCATTTTATTTGCTTCTACGGTTTTCAGCGAAGCAATAGACTTGGCGATAAACTCCAATTCTGCATTTTTTTCTTTTTTTAGAGACTGAACATCAATCATATATTTTTGATATTCTGTCTCTTGAGAATATACCTGCATGCCGGCTATGTATCCCAATGTCTCATCATGAAGCTTAATCGGCAAAAAAATGTTTTCGAGGCCATATCGGCAGACAAAACTGCCCTCCTCTTCCGATTTAAATCGACATATGTACTCGGAGCATACCTTGTCTCCCCTTTCCCGGCATATATGGGTGCAAAAATCGGGGGATGGGATTAACTCATGCAAAACATGACCATTTGTATCTACCAAAAACAAGGGAATATCTGATAGGGATAAAATCCCGCTATAGCGGGCATATATATTGGAAGCTATTAATTTATTAAGAGGATTATCTTTTTTTTTCATCCTAATTGTACACCTTCCGATATGCAATTAATGTTGAGTTTTATATATTTTCATGTAATCATCTTGGAAATTCTTTTGAATTTCTTTATTCTTTCAATAATCTTTAACCACTCTTTTAAACATTCTTCCGAAAATTCCTCGATCCACTCTCTCATATTTTTATAATCAATAAGAACATATCAATTCTATTATACAAATTCGTACTTCCTTTTTTTGTTTTAAATAAGAAAATTTTGTGTATTTGCTATACATATACTGTTTTAGTTATTTTCAAAAAACTATTTAAATAACTAAAAATGACGTACCCTCTGCCAAAATGCTCAAAAGATAAGAAGTTCTTATTTCTTGGGTCTCACCAAAAAAACTATCTTACCAGAACTTTATTTTAATGTCTTAGTGTTTTTATGTTGAAACAGAATATTCAAATATTTTCGGACATACAAATTAATTGCAACAACAAGTAAATAATTGTTGCCTAATACAATTTTGAGGAGGACATACTTATGAGTTTACCGCCTCTGCCACAGGGAAAAACAACAAATCAAGAAGGCCCTCAGCTCTCTCATAATGCTATCGGCTTAAAGGAAGTTGTGTTCCAATCTATTACTGGGATGGCACCAGCTGGGGCAGTGGCATTCGCTCTCACATATGTAGCTTCAGCTGCTGGGGGAGCATTACCGCTTGCTTTGATTTTAGCTATGATCCCAAGCTTAATGGTCGCTAGTACTGTTGCACAATTTGCTAAAAAGCTTCCCTCAGCTGGGGGTTATTACACTTATACCTCCCGTGGGCTAAACACGAATGCGGGTTTTATTACCGCTTGGTTTTTCTTGTTTTATGAACCACTTATGCCAGCCACCGTATTCGCTGTAGTTGGATTTCTTGTCCAAACCACTTTTCCAACCGTATTTGGCCTAGCAATCCCCTGGTATGTGTGGTCTATTGTTGGAATCCTGTTGCTTCATTGGATTACCTATAGAAACATTCATGCTTCTACAAGAGTAGCAAATATCCTTGGATTAATTGAAATAGGGGTTTTTTTAGCATTAGCTATTACAATTCTTTTTAATACACCTCACACCCCTGGAATCGTCCCCTTTACCCCTTCTGCTTCATTGAACCATAGTTGGTCAGGTGTGTTGTTAGGAATGGTATTCGGGATATTTACCTTCTGTGGCTTTGAAACGGCAGCCCCGTTAGGGGAAGAGGCACGCAATCCAAGAAAAACCGTCGGAAAGGCTGTTATGCTTGCAGCTTTTATTATTGGTGTCTTTTATATGATCTGTGCATACGCTGGGGTTACAGGTTGGGGACTTAATAAAATGAGTGGTTATGCAGTATCAGACAATCCTTGGAATATCCTAGCAAAACACTATTGGGGCTGGGGCTGGATACTTATTTTCCTCGCACTTATGAATAGCCAAATGGGAAATGGAATTGCGTCTCAAACAGCCTGTACCCGTGTATTATATGCGATGGGGCGGATTGGGGTAATGCCGAAAAAACTATCGACAATCCATCATAAACATAAAATTCCTTCTGTAGCACTAAATGTTCAAACCACGGCTACATTAGTCCTCACGCTTGGGACTGGTTTCTTATTTGGCCCTTTTATGGCAAGCCAGCTAATTGCTGAAATCCTAACTCTTTCCATCATTATGGTATATATTTTGGGTAATATCGCATTAGTTCGTTTTTATCGAAGGGAATATCCAAGTGAATTTTCATTTTGGCTACACGGAGTATTTCCTATTGTTTCGAGTCTATTTCTCGTTGTTGCACTGATCGGTTCCATCTTCCCAGTTCCTTCCTACCCATTAAATTTGAGTCCATATATTGTGTTAGTGTGGATTATAATTGGATTTTCAGTGCTGACCTATCTTCGTCGTAAGCGTCCAGATACCATTGAAGCCGCCAAGCTCATATTTACAGACGACGTAAATAATTTGTAAAAAAAAGAGAGGGACTTCAGCATGCCAACTATTTTTTTAAACTCAAACATTTCCCTTTTTTACGAAACTGCTGGATCCGGGATCCCTGTTGTCTTCCTACATGGAGTGCTCGGGAGCAGCGAATATTTCTTTAAACAAAAAAATAATCCCCTTAAGGGAGCAGCATCGATTTTCCTAGATTTCCGCGGCCATGGAAAATCACAAGCTAGTGATTACGGGCACTCGGTTTCTCAATATGCTTGGGATGTACACGAAATCCTAAAAAAACTCAACATCTCTCGTTTTATACTTGTCGGATGGTCAATGGGAGCACTTGTCGCCTGGGAATATATCCATATTTTCGGCGAAAAAAATTTGGCTGGCTTAGTCATTGTTGATCAATCTCCAAGTGACTTTGCCTTTAAAGGGTGGCCATACGGAACGTTTACACTAAAAGATTTATTGGAAATTCAGAATTCCATATTTGAAAACCCGCAGAAATTAGCGGAAGAAAACGCTAAGAATATCTTCCATCAACCATTTGAAGAAAACCTATCACTTTCAGTTGCAGAATTCTTAAAAGTAGATCCAAAAGCCGCCCATAGTATTTTTACTGACCAAACATTTAGAGATTACAGGCATATTGCCTTAGAGGTTAGCTGCCCTGTCTTGCTTTGCTTCGGGCGCCATTCTACCATGGTACCAAATCAAGCGGGTACGTATCTGCATGAGCATTTGCAGGATTCTGAATTGGTAATATTTGAACATTCCAGCCATTGTCCATTCCTAGAGGAAGCAATAAAATTCAATCAAGTGGTTGAAGCATTTGTAATAAAATGCAGTTAAGGTAGAAAGTAATATCGAAATAAGGTCCAGTCCTCCAACACTTTATAGCGATGGAGGACTGTTCCTTAAACATGTTCTAAAAAATTTCCACTAGGACACCTTTGATTCATTTTTAGCTGCCTCTTTATTTGAGAATATCCAGCCCCCGGCAGCAATCATCACTAATACAAGGTAAAAACTTATCTTCCAAACAGTAGAATGTGCAAATTCTTCACTTATAATAGCAATTGCCGGATGTGATAAAGAATACACGGCAAGCTTGATCCCAACCCAACCTACAATCAAATAAGCGGCTGTTTCCAATCCTGGTTTTTTCTCCAACAGCTGAACAAACTTGTTTGCTGCAAAACGCATAATGACCAAACCAATGAATCCACCGGCAAAAATGACTAAGAATTTTCCCCCGTCAAGTCCGCCGATGTTAGGAAGCTTCGTTTCGGGAAGGACAACAGCCATAGCAACTGCAGCCAAAATTGAATCGATCGCAAACGCAATATCGGCCAATTCAACCTTTAAAACTGTTGTCCAAAAGCCACCTGCTTTCCGAACTGCCTCTTTCTTCTCTTTTCCCCCAGCTTTTCCTTTCAACATTTTTCGGAATAGGTGATTTCCTGCCATAAAGATAAGATAAACAGCCCCGATTGCTTGAATCTGCCAAACATCGATCAGGTAGGAAATGACAAACAATGACCCGAAGCGAAACATAAATGCACCTGCTAATCCGTAAAATAAGGCTTTTTTCCGATCATGTTCTGGAAGATTTTTAACCATCATCGCAAGCACCAATGCATTATCTGCAGCCAGCAACCCTTCTAGAGCAACTAAAACAACCAAAACCCATCCATATTCCAATAACAGTGATAAATCCATTAAAATTCCTCCTTCAAAAATGATTTTTATAATTAAAAAGACCTTTGCCATCAGCGGCAAAGGTCTATGAATATACAAAAAAGACCTTTACCGAAAATGTAAAGGTCTTGCTAACAACATGAATGTTGCCAACAAAGCCGGAGAACCTAGATTCTCGAAATGACGACTTTATTGTAGCAGCTACTCCCCTTTAAAAGGAAAATTTAATTAAATTTACTATATAATAGTTTGGTATATTTGTCAATTAAACACAAAATTATCGATCATCTCAACTTTCTAAAGCAGTAGTGAATGAACATTTTCTAAGAATACCTATACTTTTAAGGCAAGATTCTACTCCTTACCTAAAAATAAATTACGATATACTTGATAAAGAAATTATTCCTGAATATAATTTTATCAAGACTAATATGAATAATCAGTTATTTATTCATTTAAATAAAGGGGAATTTTGGATAAAAATAATATTTTGTTTACTAAACATAAATATTGAAAAAACGAAGAACCAATTGATATTTAACTGCCTAGTAGCTAACTGGTGAAGGGGAAATCGTAATGTATGAAGGTAAAATCATAAAGTTTTATCGAGAAAAATACAAACTAACTCAAGAACAGTTAGGGAAAGATATATGTTCCGTAACACATATTAGTAAAATCGAATGCGCCCAAACAACATACGCACATGATATCATCACTTTATTATCCAAACGCCTTGGTATAAATATGGAGTCCGAAGTAGAAAAACTTAAAAATATTAAACAACGATTATTCAATTGGAATGAAGCAATCATTATGCAATTATTTGACGAAATGGATCAAATTAATAATGAACTCGAGCATGAAGAATTAATTCAAATTTCAGAGTACAATAATATGTATCAGTTACTACGGGCTAGGTATTTATTAATGCAAAATAATTTCGATGAAGCATTTAAGCTCATAAAAAAAATTCAAAAAACAGAAAATAAATTAACACCTTATGATACCAATCTATTAAAACATATTTTAGGTATCTATTATATTTCAACCCATGATTACGTCACAGCCATTCAAATATTAAAAGAAATACAAAATGAGTTTTATCATAATCCAGAATATTACTATTACTTAGCAATGGCTTACCACACTTTAGAATTACCAGTATTAGCTTATTATTATGCTGAAAAATCCCATCAATTTTTTGAAAATATGAATAACTATCTTAGAGTAATTGATGCAGAAATGATTATGATTATTCAAATTAAAGATGGTAATGACTATGATGATATAATAAACCGGTTTAAAAAATTAATTAAAAGTTGTGAAATATGTAATGCCCCTGATCGAAAAGCCAAAGTATTACATAACCTAGCTTATGAATACTTGCGAAGAAAAAATTATGAACAAGCCAGTTTGTATTATAAAGAATCCATGTCTCTAAAAGAAAATGAGTCTCCTTACTACTTACTATCTTTGGAAGGTTATATACGAAGTTCATTTGAGGGCGGTCTTATTCCAAATGAGGAATTAATCCAATATGCACAAAAGGGATTAACTATTGCAATTAATACTAATCAATTATTATATATTCATTTATTTAAACTTTTTCTTTATTTATTAAAATCTAAAGAAAAAGAATATCATCAATATTTATCTAATAAAGCATTACCTATGTTTATTAAATGTGGTTATACTTATTTGATTCAGCGTTCTAAAAAGGAATTATTTAATTATTATTATAAAATGAAGTTAACGGATGAAGCATTAGAAATGGCACAATTATTAATCAACCCAGAAAAACTTCTTCCACAATGATTTTTTTATTATAAACGTGTTTTCTTTGTTAGGTCATAGAAAAACCCGAATAAAGGCACTTTATAAAGAAGCCAGAGTTGCAGCTATAATTTGCAACTCTGGCTTTTTCCTGACGTCCCTCATCCCTCAGGATGGTACCTGCTTAACTAGCTCGCTAATAACCAATAAACGCTGTTTGCTTGAAAACTTTGGATGACAGGTGATTAATGTTACAAGAGATTTATTCGGAATAGGGCGAATAGCTTTAATATCGGTTGGATCAATGATTTTCTTTTGTATTACCCTGTAAAAATAAACTTTATTTTGTGTGGAGATTGTCATCTCATCGCCACTGTCTAGTTCATCTAATCGACTGAAATATTGACCTGTAATATAATTCCTATGTCCTAGAACAACAAAATTATCTCCTATTTTCCCTAATTCCCCGCTTTGTTCTAAATGCCCAACTGCCACCCGAAGTATATCTTCAGAAGTCCCTTCAAAAATTGACTCCTTAAGATTAATTTTGGAAATCTCTAATTGCGGAATTCCATTTGTTTTCTGATTTTTCCCGGATGGGTTCTCTTTTAGCCCAGGAGTTGAAGGCTTATCTTGCAATTGTATTATTTGCTGAATCATTTTTACTTTTTCCTGATGGGCCGAGTACTGTTCGTACCCAATAAAACCAAAAAGAGAGATTCCTATAAAAATTAATACATTGGCAATAATTTTTATCATAAGCGATCCCGCCTAAAAAAGAAGGTAGAAAAACATCATTCTACCTTCCTTCTAAATTAATTCGATTCTTTTTCTCTTTTTCTTCTTCTAAAGAAGTGTAATAATGCACCCATTACTGTGATTATTCCAGCCAATTGAAGAAGAAGGTTTCTGTCCCAAATAGAGCCGGTTTTTGGTAATTGGCTCAGATTGGAAGGAGGCTGCTGTGTTCCCGTATTAGGAGGCTGCTGTGTTCCCGTATAAGGAGGAGGCTGTGTTCCCGTATTCGGCGCCGGGTTTACTTTAACCTTCACCGTAACAATAGCAGAACCGCCTTTTCCATCGGAAACTAACACCTTAAACTCATCGTCGCCTACAAAACCATCATTAGGTGTGTAACTCCAAGAACCATCTGAAGAAACTGTTACAGTACCATGCTGCGGATCCGTTGATTTTGTATACGTCAATGTATCATTGTCAGGGTCTTCGCCGGTTATTTTACCGCTTATAACAGTTTTTTCTGTAGTAGATACTTGAACATCATCCACAACAGGTGAATGATTTATTCCATTTACCGTTACTTTTGCAGAAGCACTTTCATTCCCCGCTGCATCCTTTACAAATACGGTTAACACGGTTCCTGCTTTTTGATTACTTATAGTAATTCGATATGTCCCGTTACTATCAGAAGTTCCTGTACCGATAATCGTATTATTACTCTTAACAAAAACGGTAACGTTTGCTTCAGTAGTACCTGTTACTAAAGTATCACTGTCACTAACACTATTAATGGTTGGAGCATTTGGAGCTGTTTTATCAATGGTGAATTCCACAGTTGTTACATTTCCGGCTTTATCCGTTACGATTAATGTGTAAGTTCCTTCATGACTTATAACTGTTCCACTTGTAAAGGCGTCACCATTTAATGTTGCAGTTCCTTCATTGAATGTAACTGTTACATCATGATTGTAGGAACCATCGTTCGATACTCCAGAAACAACAGGTGCCGTTTTATCAATGGTAAACTGAACAGTTGTTGCGTTCCCAGATGCGTCCGTTACCACTAATGTGTGGTCACCTTCGCTTGTAACCTTTGTTCCGCTTGTGAAATCTTTGCCATCTAGTGTAGCGGTTGATTCATTAAATGTAATGGTGACATCCTTGTTGTAAAGCCCATTGTTTTCTACACCCGCTGCCCATTTTGCGTACAGCCTTACATCACCTGTGACTTTATCTGTCGCAAAATTCCATGCTGTCTTACCTGCAGGATCTTTATACCAGCCAAGGAATGCATATCCTGGTCTAGTAGGTACAGCTGGAGCTGTCGTTGTTGTGTCATAATCTGCTGTCTTACTGTCTACTAAGCTTCCATCTTGATGATCGAACGTAACGCTGAACTTATGAAGTGTCCATTTCCCATAAAGTGTTCTGTCAGAATAGATGGAGTTTGTGAAATCCCAAGGAATTGTACGTGCCTCATCTGCGAACCAAGTTAAATCATAACCGTAAACAACCGGTTGTGTTATTCTGCGTGCTACAATTTGGTCTTTTACTTCAAAAGGAGCATTGCCTTGAACTACGAAATGTACATTATATCCATTGCCCACTTTTTGGATTACGGTTACATCCGCATAATCCTTTGCACTTATACTGATCGTGAAATCTCCTGCTTTTGTAAAAAGACTCTTATCTAACGTAATCGTGTGTGAAGACGTATCTACCTTGTATTTCGTTGCATCTACATTAGACCCGCCAACCGTGATGCCGGTAATGGCTTTTGCCCAGTCTGAATCACTGAAATCAAGTGTCATATCGTTACCAACTACGTTATCTGTCGAATCTGTTGTAACAAGAGATGCAGCTAAAGCATATTTTGCATAGAGTGTGATTGGACTTGTCACAATGCTTGTAAAATCAAATGGTTTCGTTAAAGCTTGATCTGTATACCAGCCGGTAAACTTATAGCCGACCTTAGTTGGATCTGCTGGCTTCGTTGCACTCCGATCGACGATTTGAGGCGCAATCGAATCACCGCCATTTGATTCAAATGTGACCAAATAACCGATCACTTGATCCTGAACGAGTGCATCCACATAACCTTCTGATTTAATCACTACATTTATCTTTTGCCCCGTTGTGAATAGAGAATGGTTAAGGGTGATCGCACCATCGGTAATGGTGTAATCCGTATTCGGAACTAATTTTTTCGAACCAATATCAATTTCTTTAATATTCTTTTGCCATGTTCCGTCATCTGTGAATCTTAACGTAATATCGCTGCCCACCGTGTTTCCAACCACTTGCTTAGAAATGGCAGGAGGGGTTTTAATCCAACATACATAGTACGTTGCATTATCATTTAGCATTACACCGTTCGTTTTTGAAATAGGTGATGCCATTCCACTTGTGCCTGCAGCATCCAGATATAGGGTTAGACTAGCGGATAAAAGTCCATTTGTTATATATTTTGAAGCTTGCGACATATCAGGTACATTGGCTTTTCCATTCACAAGAGTATCAGCAAATGTTAAGTCAGATGGATTTTTTAACGTTCCGCCGTTTAAGTCAATGTGACGTCGATATCCAAGTTTTACATTTGGAATGTCAGTATGTTCGCCCGTCGTCGATGTAACGGTTAACGTATATCCTCTGTAGTCTGGTGCTGCGCTAAAGGCATACTTATTCGTTGGATGTGCCGCTGCATAGCTTTCAGTCGCCGTAGTAAAGGAAAGCGTTCCGCTGCCGTCGCTGTTCGATGCCAAGTTATAGGTGCTTGGATCGATGAGTTCGGTTGTCGTTGTCGTTTCAGATGTTCCGTCACTCTTGAGTTTATAGTACGTTTTTTCGATTTTTGCAATTTTATCCTTGCCCGTTAACCAAGGAATATTCGTTAAATAATCTGGAATGCTGATGTTGAGATTCCCTTCACCAAGCACCCAGCCAATTCCGCTTACACTTCCATTCGTTCCGTCGAACTTCGCACCATTAGGTTTTGTTGCATCAACTGGCGAATAGTTTTGCGTAAAATTCATTTGCCATTTTGCATATACGGTTTGGTCTGAGTTTGCAGTAATTGATGGGTCCCACAAATTCGTACCTGCTTGGTCTTTATACCAACCAATGAATTTATATCCCGGTCTTGTTGTACTTGGATTAATTAAGTTTCCAACATTATTGTAAATATAATCCCCGTTATTATCGGATTTGTTTGGAATGTATCCAACCGATATTGGGGAAACAGGAGCACCACCTTGACTATCGAACGTAATACCGTATCCAACAGCTTGTCCAGCAGCGCCAATATGATTCAAGCCTATGGTTGTAGCCGGGTAAACCGTACCATCAGCACCTGTTGAGTTAATAACAAACTTATAGAGCTGAGGCAGCCAGTTTGTTCCGCCTGGATCTAACGTTGCATTATTATAAGTGGTTGATTTATTAGGATCTAGTGTTGAATTTGTTTTAAATAAATCTGCCTTGAATGTAATTTTTCCTGGTTGGCTTAAATCATAGTATAAGTTACCATTATTATCTTTCAAGGTAGTGATGTCTTTTCCTTTTGATGCCGGACCATTACCAGCCGTGTAAACAATGATATTATTGATACCATTACGCCAATTGGCATCATCTGTAAAGGTAAAGGTTAAATCATTCCCTACATGTGCTTTTGATGGGTCTGTAACCATTGGAATCACAGGCGTCTTAATTGGCGAATCCTTAACAGATAATGGTACCGTTACGTCCTGATAGCCAGAAGCCTTAATGGTAACCGTGTAATTACCGATTGCCGTGAATAAAGAACCAGGCAAGGTAATTTGAGAAGGATGATCTCCTGTTGCATCGGAATATCCTGGTTTGATCGTTACAGAATTTGTTACATCTGTTGAACCGATCAGAATATTCGTAATCGCTTTTCTCCAAACGACATCATCTAGAAATACAGTGCTAGTTGGTATTAATGTAATACTTGAACCATTTTGCAAGTCTTGTAAAGTTGGAAGGGTCCCAACTGAAGTCGTTTGTCTTGGACCTGCAAAATTAAGCTTTTGCATGACTTGCTGTAAGCCATCGCCAGCATTTAACGTAATGGTACCGCCATATTGCGTTGTTATGGTCGTATCCTGATCCACCGTAAGCTGTGGTGTCGGAACCGTCATACCTGCATCGATTGCACTTTGATTTTGTTTACCAAAGTTTTCGAAGAGGTAATAGAAGTCATTATAATCAATTCCATAACCAGCAGTTCCTGGTTTGATCCAAAAAATATCCGCATTTCTGTTGCTGTTAAGGAAAGCAGTTTTGTTTGCTAAAGTGTTGTCTGGATTGTTAAAATTACTAAGGTTCTTATATTGATAATAAGCATTGATTTCAGCTACAAGATCCTTCATGTCAATGACGTTATCCCCATTGACATCTCCACCTAATAGAATCGGAATCAGGTTCGGCATATCGTAGAATGTTCCCGATTGATAACCATAATGGTTATTACCAATCACAGGTGTTGTAGCATATCCCTTGAAATGCCCTGGCATCGATGTCACAACAGAGTATGGCTTGTCACTTACATCCATGGTTACTGCATATTTTCCTTTAAGAAACTGATAATCAACTGTGTTGTTTATAGTGGTTGATGGAGTATCAGTTATATAGGTTTTACCATTTGAATCGGTAACGGTTACCTTAGCACCTGTATCAACCGTCGTATTTGGAAAAGCATTGCCAACATTATTTCGTGCGAAAGCTTCAGCCGCCATACGACCTCGAAGCAAGGATGTTGACTGTCGTACATAAGGATCATTTGTTGGGAACGCCGCAACTTGAGTATCTGCACCTGACATCGTAAGGTTTGATTGTGTTACATCAAAGTTAAACGGTCCAACAATCGGATCACTGCTTGTATAGGTTACATCTGCTTCTAAAATATTCATATCCTTATCAAGCGCACCGGCCGCACCAATTCCAGATATCGTAATATCCGCGGAATTTTCCGTATAAGTACCTTGATCAACGACATGCTGCTGAACGGTTAAAACCTTAGAAGGGTCAATCCCTTTGCTGGTTAGATAGTTTTTATACTCATCTGAAAGCCTAATATTACTAAATGAGTAAACCTTACTATCGATCGTAAATTTACCGTCAGTCATTCCAATTGCATTTTTCGTTGCGATTGTAGTATTAAATGGTTTATTCGCATCCACAACAAGCTTATCTTGATTTCCCGGACCTGCATCCACACCTCCGGAAGCTGTATATGTTACATATGGAGTACCTTTTTTAATGAAATAATAATGTTGTTCACCGGTATTCTCATCCGCTTCACCAGAATAGTCGCTCGGATAGATCATAAAATGACTGCCCAGTGGATTGGTTAAGTCCTCAGGAGTAACTCCAAAATGGAAACGGCCTTTCGCATCTGTATGGAAGGTTACAGTTGGATAAGCATTATCTTGGTAACCCCAGACTATGTTCTGAGCTTGGTCAATCGGTACAGTTTTAAAACTGCTATCTAATAGCGAAGTTTCGCCATTTTTCTTCATGAAGTCGATATTCGAATCATAAACGGTACCATAAAACCCTTTAATCTCTTGTCCTGGTTGATAGCCTGTCGGGTCAATTTCATAAATTCCTGGCTTTGAATCACTGTCCATGGTCATGGTTGGTGCTGTTGTGTCGACATAGACGGTATCTTCTGCTGTGTAGCGTTTACCAGCTGCGTCCGTCGCAATTGCCTCAACGGAATAAGCACCTTCTTTTATAACCGTTAGATCCCCAAGTCCGGAATTATCAAGTGACCCGTTATATGGCTTTGTAAATGGATAATACTGTCCAAGGTAAAGCATTACCAGAGGACGGGATTGAACACCTGGAGCCCAAGTGCTGAGATTATAATAACTAATTAACCCCAAATAATTTCCTTTATTGTCTTTCAATAAAAGATACATGTTTTGCATTGAACTATTGACAGAGAAGGTAAAGCCAGAAGTATAAGCAGGTGTATCATCGTTCCTGTTTCCCGTTATAGTTTCTGGCAGTGTAAAAGCCTTCGTGAGGACTTTAAAATCAATTCCTTTTTCTGCAACAGTAATGGTGAACGGAATGCGGTAAGACTCGGATGAGTCAGCTGCATTTACAAGATAGATATACCCCTCGTACGTGCCATCTAATGAATTTGACGGAACCGAGATGGTGGCTGTTGCTTTAACGGTACTGCCTCCTCCAACATTAAGGGAAGTCACGTTTGAACCACCGGCAGTAAATTCAATCTTCACATCGTTTCCAGTTCCCGGTCCGACCGGATTGGATCCAGCAAATTTTGTTGAAATAAACTTCGTACTGATATTAAATGTTTTATTGCTCGTCCCTTGATTCGTTATGTTAAAGTCTTTTGATGAAACCACATCATCAGAGCCGTTCGTTGCGCCATCTCCTCTGCCTTTAAAACCGAAGAACATGCTTCCTGTAAGGTTATCTACTTGATGAATGGTGCTTGAATCATTTGGGTTATCATTGGTATAAGCCTTATCTAAAACTTGAATTTTAACATCTGCATTAATGGCACGAACAGGATCAACACGTCCAGCACCGACTTGATATACGCTGTACTTATTTGAATCTGTGTTGATATCCTTCGCGGTATTCATTAACGCCGCCTTGACATCTGCAGGAGTATAATCTGGGTGGGCAGCTAAAATCAATGCGGAAATTCCTGCAACGTGAGGCGTTGCCATGGAAGTACCGGACATATTCATATACGAATATTTATAATCGTGTGTTGCAGTGTCTTGTGGATCGTAAACATCATATGGAACCGTGGACATAATGTCTACGCCAGGAGCGACAACATCCGGCTTAATCGTCCAATCTTTAACCGGTCCTGTTGAGCTAAAGTCTGCTAAGGTATCCCCAGCCTTCACGACTGGCGCATCAAGTGTAGACGGGAATGTGATGGTTGCGTTTTTTGGATCTTTCGCAATCGAATCTGAAAGCGCCTGCCCTTGTGCTTGAGTCAAAGAGACAGCATAAATATTGTCCATGCTTATGCCTAAGAAGCTATTGATATATCCTTGGTTCGCACTATCGTCCTGATTATCCCAAATAATCATACCAGCGGCACCTGCATTTTTCGCATTTGCCATTTTTGTTGATAAGTAATCAACGCCACGGTGAACGAGAGCAATTTTACCCGTCATATCATGTCCAATGTAATCTGCAGCACTGCCTAAACCGACATCTACAATTGGAAATGTTTTTCCTTTATAGGTATCATCTGCTTGTGCGAAGTTTTTGCCGAACAAACGAGCTTGAAAGGAACCTGAGCCACCCTTTAATGTCATGACAGCAAGGGTTTCCGGAATGGTGCTTGCACCAACGGTGATGGCTAGCGCCGCCGTTCCTGGAGAACCAACCGTGGCTTTGCCAGGACCAGCATTTCCTGCTGCTACCGCACAGGTCACACCTTGGATTGTAGCATTGTTGATGGCGACACTCGTTGGGTACAACGGATCATTCACCGTTGCTCCAAGAGAAAGATTGATGACATCCATATGATCTTTCACTGCCTGGTCAATACCATTTAACACAGCGGCTGATGTACCGTGTCCACCTGGTCCTAAAACACGATATCCATAAAGATGAACATTTGGCGCTACGCCATTTGCTGAAAAGATTGCATTATTATCTGTTGTGTTTGCCGCAATCGTCCCTGAAACGTGTGATCCATGTTCCGTGATATATTGCTTGTAGTCCGCAGGAGGCGGACCTGCAATTGGATCTGGATGGTCTTTAGCCGCTACCCAATCCGCATAAGTGGTTTCCATTGGGTCATGGTCATCCACAAAATTGATATTGCCGTCCGCATCGACACCTGTATTATTGACAAAGTCATGTCCTCCCCATAGTTGACCAGTAGCTTGGTCATGTGTAGCTTTGTATAAATCAGGGTGATTGTAGTCAATACCGGTATCCACTACACCGACCTTAATTGCTTGGCCAGCACGAGGACCAGTTTTAATAATACCTGTATTGCCATCGGCTTGAAGTTTATCAATACCCAAGTAAGATAGCGCTGATGTAGGCTTTCCGACAGAACCACTTGTATCTGAAGTCTGTGCTGAGCTTTTTTGTTCAGATGCCTCGTATTTTACTTCAGACCAAACAGAAGCAACTTCAGGATTATTTGCAACTGTTTCAACTTGGTTTGCAGGTAAAGATAAAGCTACTCCATTAAATGCATCTGTATATTCTCTAGTAATCCCGATACTAGGTTTAACAGATTTTCCGCCAATGATTTGCTTTGTAGGTTGCGTATTCACAAAACTTTTAAATTTAGCGTGAGAATCTGCAACTTTTTTTTGTGCGTCCGAATATTCGGCAGCAAAAGCTTGGCTATTTAATGTTGCACCGCCTTTAGCCAAAGATTGCTTAATGATTTGTATTTTAGCTGGATCAACATTAAATTGAACGATAACATTAATTTTTCCTGCACTACGCAAATCTTTTTTATCCACATGGATTTTTTGCGTATTATCTGCTCCAGTAAGATTATTAATGTTTGCTTTTTGCTCAGGAGTAAGACCGTCAAGAATACGGTTTACTTCATCTGCATTAAAAGTTCCACTGGACGAACTTTGCTTATTTGGCTTAGCAGCAGCATGTACGAGTGTTACATTCTGAGCTAGTACAATGTTTAAAAACATTGCAATCAACAAAGAGATAGATAACATTCTCTTTATAGGTTTTTTCCTTACCTTCATAATTTCCCCCCTGGTTGAGCAGTTTACTAGATGCTCAAAATCATTTTTATATTTAAGTAGTTACAATTTTCTAAATACTTAAATATATTTAAATAGTAATTGAGATTATTAAATTCGTAAATTGGGGGAAAATATGCCCTTTTTATTTGACGAATTTCGACAAACTTAAAAATAATCACCCATTTTTCTACTAAAAATGTAAACATTTATAATAAAAATCGATTAAATTGCAGGGTATATCCATTTAAAATGGAAATAGATTACTATTTCCACTTGGGGGAATTTTAAAGAATATACAAAAAAATATTATATGAATTTTGGTTGTACTATTATTAATAATCTAGTTATTAGGACAAATTTTGCAGTGAATTAGTAATTGGTTACTAGATACCAAATGTTATTCCAAATTAATCCTAATAAAGGAATATTAACCGATTTAATTTCTTAATAATTAGGATGTGTTAAACTTGCCTGTTGATTTGCGCTCCAGGCGCTTCGCTTTCCGCGGGCGGTTCGTGGAGCCTCCTAGGCGCTTAACTGTGGGGTCTCCCCTGCCCCGTACTCCCGCAGGACGTTGAATTAGCATCCTCGAATCAACACCGCACGAAGGAAATGCGATAGCATTTTCGAGGATCTTGCGCCTTCCGCTCCAATCAACATATTTTTAAAAATCAACAATGACCTTTAACACAGCCAATAATTTAGAAAAAAGGCCTTTTTTAATTAATCTTATAAAAGAGGCTGACTCAAATTAGTCGTTATTTAACGACCATTTGAGTCAGCCTCGATTTCTTGTACTTTAGGGAACTTTATTTTTGCTCATGACGATAAGCTCAGTTTATCTTACATTATTCATGGGAAGCTCTTATAGAAATAGGTAAAGTGATATCGACGACTGTACCCTTGTTGATTTCACTTGTGATGTTGATACTACCTTGATGATCTTTAATAATTTTGTTACTCACAAGTAAACCTAATCCTGTTCCCTTCTCTTTTGTGGTGTAAAAAGGTTCCCCAAGTCTTGGCAGTAGCTCCTTTGAAATGCCACATCCGTTATCAGAAAAGCGAATAAGGACTTGGTTGTCACTTAGAAGTTTTGTTTGAATCCTGATTTCGCCATTCGCTGAGGTGGCATCAAGGGAATTCTTAATAATGTTGATAAATACTTGTTTGAATTGATTTTCTTCACAATTGATCACTATGGATGTGTTTCCGAATTCTTTTATAATTTCAATATTTTTTAAATTAGCTTCAGCTTTAAGCAATTTTTCAACATTATCAATGATACTGTGCAAAAGAATCGGTTTCACATGGAGATTTTGCGGCTTTGCCAAGACAAGCAACTCACCCATGATAAAGTTGATTCGATCTAGCTCAGACAGCATAATATCAGTAAAAGCAGAATTCTCTGAAACCTCCGGTTGTAAGAGCTGAATAAAACCCTTTATTGTGGTAAGAGGATTTCTTATTTCGTGCGCTATACTTGCGGCCAATTCCCCGATGACAGACAGCTTTTCAGTTCTCCGTAAAAGGTCTTCGGTTTGTTTCCTCTCAGTAATATCACGTGTAACGTTGAAAAAGTATTGGCATTCGCCATCAGTGCTGAAAAAAGGAATTCCTCTCGATTCCAAATAAATCCAATTTCCGTTTTCAAGTTTGTAGCGATATTCACAGATAATAGGGGTTTTCGATTGAAGCATGTATGAAAATCGTTCACAGACGAGAGAAGCATAGTCAGGATGGATTTTTTCAAAGTAAATTCTATCAGTGCCTAACTTTTTCAGATGTGAAGGAGAGCTGTACGATACATCTCCATTCTTATCAATCACAGAAATGAAGTCTGCAGTATTTTCAGCAATGAACCTGTATTGTTCCTCGCTCTTCCGCAAAGCTTTTTCTGATTGTTTTCGTTCTGTGATATTACGTGAAACTATCAGATAGCTCTCTATCTCAGAGTTCTCAGATAAGATTGGGACACAACGCGACTCCAAATACACCCACGATCCATTTTTATGTTTTAACCTGACCTCAATTTGAACATTTTTTTTATGGATAGTAATCGATTGACGGAGATCAACTATTGTTTTTACATCATCAGGGTGAATAAAATCAAAAGTACCCGCCTGAAGATATTCATATTGAGTGTATCCCAAATGAAGCTCTATAGAAGGAGATACAAATATTTTTTTCATGTTCGAATCATATGTGCTTATAATGTCGTTCGTATTTTCTACTAGTATCCGGTATCTTGCTTCACTTTCTCGCAAAGCTTCTTCAGCCTTTTTGCGGTCTGTAATATCTCTGGCGATAACAGCAGTACCAAAGATATTCCCTTCTGTATCTCGTATCGGGGAAGCTGTTAGAATTACTTGGACAAGCGTACCATCTTTTCGTTCACGTACAGTCTCATATCCCGAAATTTTCTTTCCAAAGGATTTAATCGGATGAAATATTTCTTTCGTCTCGTTTATTAAATTTTCTGGTACAAGGCAGTAGGGGTCATTTAACAAGTCTTCGTATGTCCAGCCATAAATTTTTTCAAAGGCACTATTTACGAGAAGTATATTTCCATGCATGTCTCTAATAGAAATAGCGTTAGTCGTGGTTTCGACAAGAGACTTAAGCAGTTCTTTCATGTGGATATGCTCTTTACTTTGATTCGTTCGGAGAGTATCTATTTCCATAGAGTTATACCTGCCTTAAATAAAAATTATGATTATATATATATTCCATCTTTCTTGTAAAACTCCTTGAAATGTTCAGTAAAAAATCACTTCCGAACTCCCAGCCAAATCCGCATTCCAGCTTCCCTTTTTTCACGCTATTCCGAGTCAATAAAAAGTAATGGTAAGCCCCATTATCATTGTAAGAAAAGGAAGCTTACCATCTAAAAATTTTTCCAGTATTATGTTTAACCAAAATAAACTCCTCTAATTTCCTCACAAACCCATGAACGGTTACTAACTTATCCTAATTAAGATATTCATAGTAATCTTGAGAATGGTAGCTTCTAAATCCGCATGATTCATAGAGTCCAAGTGCATGTGTATTTTTTGCTTCTACCTCAAGAAAAATAGACAATCCTTTATGATCCTCTATTTTCACCACTTTTGATAGAGCTTTTCTTCCTATTCCTTTCCCTCGGAGTCCGGGAAAAACGACAAAACCATATATCCAAGCTTC
Source organism: Neobacillus massiliamazoniensis (assembly GCF_001048695.1). GTDB lineage: Bacteria > Bacillota > Bacilli > Bacillales > Cytobacillaceae > Neobacillus > Neobacillus massiliamazoniensis. The sequence goes on from NZ_CVRB01000002.1 coordinate 113,080, forward strand.
ACCATTCAATTCGGAAACACGCATTTTCCCGACTGTTTCCCCCTCTACTTCAATAATAAGTCTTTGATCACTGCTGTTTTCCCTAATCCTCCGATTCATCTCGCTTGCTTCACTTTCATTCAGTCCAAAACCTAAGACATCAAGTTGTATTTCCATTTCCAAATCATCATTTGAAAAAGACGATCTTATGGTAACTGAGGAATCCTCCGCCAATTCTGTTCTCTGCCATTTCATTTGATATTCCGCAAACGAAAATGCACATGGAATATTTCTCAAAAACCCCTTTGCAGTATGGGAGTCTGTTGGGGCATTTAATAAAATCGTCCTGATATTTCGCTTCTTTACCTCCTCTAGTCCCATTGTCAGCAGCCTAGAAAATACTCCCCTTCTTCGGTAATCCGGGTGCACCATTCCACAAAGCTCAACTTTATTTCCAAAATCATAACTTCCTAGAAAACCAACAAGCCTGCCATCTTCATAATGAAAGAAATCTTCCTTACAATCTTCTAAACGGTTTTCGAGCATTTCAAAATTCAGTTTCAGGTGAAATCCACCTTCTTTCTCGCAAGCTTCCTGAAGTTCTTTTATTTCAAACAATTCTTTCTCAGTTAACATCCATTTCCCCCCTTTGGCATACTCAAAAAATCACCCCACAAGTAATTTTTACTCTTAGCCTTTTCTTAAAATGTATTCCCTCGATAAAATTTTAATTCTATTATAAATAGTTTGCTGAACTGTTAGCAAACACTCAATAGTTTTTCTTCCATTTGCTGCCTAGGGAGATAGACGGGAAAAATGACATGGTCGACGGAAAATTTTTAAAATAAAATATATTGGGCCAATAATGACTCAATGTTGTTGAGAATACTTCCTATCATGGTATAATTTGTAATGGAGTTTATATGAGTATACAATATTAAAGAAATTTCTGAAATTTTATTTTGACACCTACCAACGGGTCAAACCGTTGATATACCCACATTTTATAAGGAGGAAAAAATTGAAAAAGCTTACAAAAAATCTATTAATCTTTCTATCTGTGTTTTATCTACTTTTCATGACAGGTTGTTCACTAAAATCTGCTCCAGCAAGCTCCAACGGAATTGATAAAAAAGAAAAAAGCAAAACGACGCAAACTTTAAATAAAAGTGACGAAAAGGCAGAGACAAGTAAAGAAAATACAAATGGAGATACGAAAACAGATACTAATTCCAGTGCTGAATCAAATAATACCACCACGAACAATCCAATTGAAATGAAAGATAATACGGAATCTATCCCCGTACTTACCTATCATTCCGTAGGAAATACAAATGGAAATCAGCTTATTATCTCTCCGGAGCTTTTGGACAAGGAGATGCAGTGGCTGAAAGATAACGGATATACCACTCTGACTTTAGCTGAAGCATATCGTTTCTTTTCAGAAAATAAGCCGGTTCCTAAAAAATCCGTAGTTTTGACCTTTGATGATGGATATGTAGACAACTATACGCATATGTACCCTATTCTCAAGAAATATGGATTTAAAGCCACCATCTTTGTCATAACAGATTCAGTGGACAAGAATTCAGCGTACCTTACGTCTACCCAATTAAAAGAATTAGAGTCCAATGGTATTGCGATTGAGAGTCATACTGTCGATCATAAAAAATTGGAAACTCTATCTTATCAGAATCAATTAGAAGAAATGAAAAATTCAAAGCTATTTCTTGAGGGCCTTCTAAAAAAGAAAGTGGATTATATTGCCTATCCATTTGGTACTTACAACGATGCGACCCTTCAGGCAGCAAAAGAAGCCGGTTATACGATGGCCTTAAGTATGGATCAGGGATGGTCCAATAAAAATAATGGAATATACAAACTGCACAGGGTATATATAAGCGCTTTTTATGATATGAATACCTTTGAAAAAAGGGTTACCAATCCTCAATATTAATGCAGAAAACCTTATGAGGAGAATAATGAAATGCGAAAACCTTTTTATTTGAGAATTTGTTTCACGATCGTTTTAACGGTATCAGTTCTTTCGATAGGTGTTTCTTGCAGCAGAAGTGAAGTAAGCACCCAAAGTCAGAACAATGCTAATAAGCAAATGACAACTCAAAATAATAAAAATAATACTAAACAAAAGGCAGAAGCCCTGGCAAAGCATACGGAAGTCCAAAATGCTGAGCAATCGCAAGGGACTGAAGATTCACAAAAGAAAGCAGAATTGGAAAAACAGCTTGAGGCTAAATATCAGGAAGGTTACAATGCCTTTAGAAGCCAGGAGTATTCTACGGCTATTCAAATTGAAGATGAAATTATTCAGCAGGACCCCGCCTTTTATAAGGCCTATAATGTAAAAGGCATTGCCGAATGCTTTTCAGGTAATTTTAATGGAGGCTTGGCAAACATCGATAAAAGTCTTCAATTGAAGCCTGACTATGGATATGCTTTATTTAATAAAGGACTAGCCTATGAACTGTTCGGATATTATGATGATGCCATCACATGGTATAATAAGGACCTTGAAATTGAAAACTATGTTTGGTCCTATTATGGTATTTCGAGTATTTATGGGCGGCGGGGGGACGTTGCCAATACCGTGAAATATTTAAAGCTTGCTCTGAACCTAGAGCCGGCAGTTAAAGACGTGGCAAAAACCGAGAAGGATTTTAACAACGTTCGAAACAGTAAGGAATTCCAGGCTTTAATTTCTAACTAAGTTCTACTGCAGCTTTCGGAGATAGTTGAAACAAATCATTGGTAAAAGGCGACAAATCCTTGGGGCGCCGGTAAGCCTGTTTAGTACAAAAAAAGTAACCGTTCATACTCTTTAAGTATGAGCGGTTACTTTTTTGTGTTATGTAACTTTTCCTTATTCGTCATGATTTCCCCTTTTTCAGCCAAAAGTTGTAGAAAAAGTTCAAGCTTTTTTCTGAGGGAGGTTTTGGAAGAAACCTGTATGCTTAAGACATCAAGTGATGAAGGGGAGATAAGAGATGGAAAATAAAGTAGTGATGATTACTGGGGCCTCCAAAGGTTTAGGAAGAGCGTTGGCATTAGCTTTTGCAAAGGAAGGCGCCAAGCTAGCCATTTGTGCAAGATCCTCGGAAATCCTATTAAAAGTCAAAGACGAAGTGGAGAGCTTAGGTGCAGAAGTATTGGCGGTTACTGCCGATATTTCGAATTCTAGAGATGTTGAACGGTTTGTTGCGATGTCTGAAGAGGCTTATGGTCATATTGATGTTCTGATAAATAATGCCTCTATACTAGGTCCAAGTCCGATGCCGCTGCTGCTCGATTATCCCGAGGAGGATTTTGCTGAAGTGCTAAGGGTAAATACGGTTTCAACCTTTCTCGTTACAAGAAGAGTGATTCCGGGAATGCTTGAACGAAATGTTGGATCAATCATCAATGTGACATCAGAAGCCGGCAACACCGGTTATGCAGGTTGGGGAGCATACGGGATTTCAAAATTTGCTGTTGAGGGTCTTACACAAACATGGGCAGATGAATTGAACGAAACCAATATCCGGGTCAACATGGTCGATCCCGGTGAAATGGACACAGACATGCATCAATTGGCCGTTCCAGATTGCAATTATCCATTAGCTAAGCCCGAAGATGTAGTTGATATATTTTTATACTTGGCATCAGATAAGGCTGTAGGCATTAACGGCCAGCGATTTGCGGCACAGTCCGAGGAGGTGTGAAATATGGCAATTAAAAAGTTGGATTTTTATCTTCCTAACGACCTGAATGCATCCCTTCCACCCGAAAAACGAGGTGTGCGAAGGGACCATGTTCGGATGATGGTTTTAGACCGTACTACTGGAGAAATCAACCATGACCATTTTTTTCACTTATCCCAGTACCTTCAGACTGGCGATCTTGTTATTTTAAATAATAGCCGAACCATCCCTGCAGTTTTACATGCTGAATGGGTCAGAAGCACCGCACAACTCGCACCTAAAGTGGAGGTAAGGCTGGCAAGGCGCCGCGGTGAAGGTACTTGGGAAGCGCTCATTGTCGCTAACCTTGTAAAAACAGGCGATCGTTTGCAGTTTTCCCCTGATTTATCTGCAATGGTACGGGCTGAAAAAGAGAATTCTCCTCTTAAGATCATTGAGTTTACAAAAAAGGGAACGGACCTTTTTAATATGATCTATGCCCTTGGTGAACCCATCCGTTATGAATATATTGAACAGCCATGGGATTTGGATTACTATCAAACAGTTTTTGCGTGCCACCCAGGTTCAGTGGAGATGCCCTCGGCTGGGAGGGCCTTCAGCTGGGAGCTCCTATTTAAATTGAAGTGCATGAACATTCAGCTAGATTTTATCCAGATGCATACTGGATTAAGCTATTTGCTTGATGATCAGTGGCACCAGAGACCTGAGGAGAATGAGGAAGAGTATCAAATAGCTGAAGGTACAATGGAAAAAATTCTTGAAACAAAGGCATCTGGTAAAAGAGTAATTGCAGTTGGGACGACTGTAGTCAGGGCACTTGAAACGGCAGCGATGAACGGAGCCCTATCAGGAATGACAAATTTATATATCGACAAACATTTTCCTTTAAAGATCGCTGATGGGATTATCACCGGTTTTCACGAACCAAAAGCCAGCCACCTCGATATGCTATCTGCCTTTATATCTGAATCACTATTGCTTAATGCATACGATCAAGCAATTAAAGCCGGTTATTTATGGCATGAGTTTGGAGATATGAATCTTATAATATGATAGGAGGCTACCTATGCGATTCCATCACTATGCCCTAGAAGTGAAAAATATAGAAGAGTCGGTCGCTTTTTATAAAAAATACTTGGGCTTTCAGGAAGAATCCAGAATGTATTTCATGGAGGAAGAAATTGTGTTTCTAACTTTGAAGGATTTCAGGTTGGAGTTACTCTCTGGTCATCAGAAAAATGAAAGATTGACTCATCTTTGTTTTGAAGTAAACCACATCCAAGATGTGATGCACCGGTTTGGTGACTATCGAAAAATAGAAGGTCCATATAAACTGGAGAATGGCTGGGAGACCGTTTTTTACGAAGGACCTAATCAAGAAATACTAGAATTTTTGCAGGTAGCCCCCCCTTTACAATAGCAGTCTGAAAATTATAAATAAGCTATAATAAAAATAGCAGCTTCATCGTGGAGGGGAAATGTTAATGTCTGTTGAATCTAGATTTGAGGAAATCGGCATTTTAAAAGAAATAGCAGAGCTTTTAAATGAAGGAACGGATACAAAGGACGTATTGGCGGGAGTTTTAAACAGACTTCTTCAGGTGACTGGACTACAAACAGGATGGATTTTTTTAATAGATGAAAGTGGGGCGTTTCAGCTCGCAGCCGATGAAGCTTTGCCGCCTGCCCTGGCAAGTGAGAATAAGTGGAGGATGTGCCAAGGGACGTGTTGGTGTGTCAATAAATACAACAATCACCAACTGAATAAGGCATCAAATATTATGGAATGTAAACGAATTGAAGAGGTTATTGAAGAGAAGGCTGGAGAAACATGCGGTCTGACTCATCATGCAACCGTCCCGCTCCGTGCCGGTAAGGAACGGTTCGGCATCCTAAATATCGGGTCACCTAACAAAACACATTTCGAGAAAAATGAACTCGCATTGCTTGAAGCAGTAGCCTATCAAATAGGAACGGCTTTAAAACGAATCAAACTGACTCAGCGGGAACAAGAGACCGCGCTTGTAGCCGAGCGGAACCGTCTTGCAAGGGACCTGCACGATTCCGTTAATCAGCTGTTATTTTCCTTAAGTCTTACCGCAAGAGCCGGCATGGAAATGACCAAAAATGATGAAATAAAACAAACCTTCAGCTATATGCAGGATTTGTCCCAGGAAGCGCTTGGTGAAATGCGTGCGCTAATTTGGCAGCTGCGGCCACTGGGATTAGAAAACGGTTTAGTAAGTGCGTTAAGAAGTTATGCGGATATGCTAGGTCTGTCGATTGAAACAAAAGTGACGGGAGCAGCCAACATCCCAGGAAAAGTAGAAGAAGCTTTGTGGCGCATCGGGCAAGAGGCGCTGGGCAATTGTAAAAAGCATTCCCAAGCCACAGAAGCATTTTTATTTTTCCATACTTCCAAAGATGGAGTTACCATGACGATTAAAGATAAGGGATGTGGGTTCCATTATGAAGAACATCTTGATATCCCCTCATTGGGATTAAAAAATATGAATTCACGAACAGCAGCGTTAAATGGAATATTTCAATTAAAAAGCAAACCAGGAAGCGGGACAGAAATCCAGATCCACATCCCGTTCTAGGAGGAAAAGCCGATGAATATTCGTTTATTAATCGTAGACGATCATCACGTTGTCAGAAGAGGCCTTGTCTTTTTTCTTCGTACACAAAAAGGTCTTGATATTATCGGGGAGGCTGCTAATGGGAAGGAAGCTGTTGAACTGGCAGAGTCACTCAAGCCTGATCTAATTCTCATGGATTTAGTGATGCCGGAAATGGACGGCATCGAGGCAACAAGGATCATTAAAAAAGCGCAACCTGACATCAAAATTATGATGTTGACCAGTTTTTCTGATCAAGATCATGTGATTCCTGCACTTGAAGCAGGTGCTTCAGGATTCCAGTTAAAGGACATCGATCCTGATGAACTTGTCTTTTCAATAAAAAAAATAATGAGCGGAGAAAATCAGCTCCATCCGAAAGCCACCTCCCATTTATTGGCTAATTTATCCAGTAAAAACAATCAGAAAAAAAATCTAATTGAGGAATTAACGAAACGAGAATTAGATGTCTTAAAAGAAATTGCAAAAGGGAAAAGCAATAAAGAAATCGCCTCCTCCCTCTTTATCACTGAAAAAACAGTTAAAACGCATGTCTCAAATCTTTTGGCTAAACTTGAGCTTGCCGATCGAACACAGGCCGCCCTTTATGCGGTGAAGAATCAATTAGTAGACTGAAATCAGCTCCCAAAAAGTTCCCTTACAGTAGGTAACTTTTTAGGAGCTGATTTTAAGAATAGTAATGGAAAAATGTGACCGAAACCATCAGGCTTCGTGAGTGCAAGACAGTTTTTTTTCAAACATTCAAGCAATCCTGCAGCTTAATTCACCTATTTGGAATTCTATTTTGCATTCTTATCTGGTTGATGAATTCCAAGTATATTCCCTTCGGTATCAATATAGTATCCTTGCCACGCCATTCCAGGCAGGGCGTATTTGGGCATTGCGACTTTGCCACCATTCTCCAAAATTTTAGTTTCCGTTAAATCGTAGTTTTCCACTCCCATTGTACAAACATATGCGTTTAACGCCTGATTTGTTTCTGGAGAAGCACTTTGACGCTGCATCAAAGCACCATTGATTCCTGGTTCGTTTTCGTTGCCAGTCACTGCTCCAAAGTAAGGCATTCCTGCATACTCACTCCAATCTTGAAATGACCATCCAAATACCTCTCCATAAAACTTCTTTGCCCGTTCCATGTCATTCACATGGATTTCGAAATGAACTAATCTTCCCATAATTACCTCCCAATTTTTTAAAAAATTTCTCCTTAAATCATCTTTTTTTTCGCTTCCAATTCCCTCACTATTATCGTTAGGGATATGGTAAAATATTCAATTATTATAATTATATATTATTTTTAGTTGCGATTACTAGCTTTGCTCTCTATATTGACGTGTGTTTTCTTTCGTCCCATTTATCTAAAACGATGTTTTTTTGGTAAAATATTATCAATAACAAAATAAGAGGTGTGTAAATGATGGAAAAATTGATGTTTATTGAAACAGGGATGGGAATTGATGTTCACGGTCAAAATATTACGAAAGCAGCTATTCGCGCAGTAAAAAATGCCATTCACTTTAATTCGATGCCTGGCATCCGATCTGTCCTTCCGGGAAATAGCTTAGACAATATGGTCGTAAATGTAAAACTGGCAGTTCCTTGTGATAAGGAAAAACTGGATATCGATGCTGTAAAAGAGGCTTTACCTTTTGGAAAAGTAACGGTGGAAGTTATGGACGGAGGAATGCTGACAACAAGCGGAATTGTCCTCGAGGAAAAAGGCGATAAAAATGATTTGATGTATGTCGTTGTCGCATCAGTCGAAGTTGGCTATTAATAGTTAAAAATCATTCAAAAGTCAACTTCTACAGGGGAGTGTCGGCCTACCGATTTAGTGGAATTACATCATCATCTTCAGTAATTTATTTTTAAAAAACTCCTGGTTATGAACTTTTTCTGTATCTCGTTATTGAACCACATAAGCAAACATGCTAGTATAATTAGTAATATTCCTTTTAAATCAGTCCAGAGAGACTGAAAAGGGCGAGTAATCTTGAAATAGGTTTAGTTTGCCCATGCCCTTTTGTCCTCTGTGACAAAAGGGCATTTTTAGTTTTGCGCAGTACTCTTTTTAACGTAGTCCTGTGAGGCTTGAAAAGAGAATGGAAGATTATTCAATTGAATTAACCGATCCATTCCCTTCAAAACATTTGAAAAAAACTGGAGGGCAAAAAATGAACTATCAGAAAAAAACAGTTGTCGCGTCGGTAACAGGTTTAACATTAGAAGGCATGGACATCATGTTTATCTCCTTCGCTATGTCGATGATCATTGCTAATTTTCACATTGACTTAGCTACCGGGGGACTCATTTCTTCTATTACAAATCTTGGAATGCTTGCTGGGGGAATCGTTTTTGGGATTTTAGCAGATAAATTTGGCAGAGTTCGTACTTTCACCTATAGCATTCTTTTCTTTGCCATCGGTACAGCGTTAACAGGGATGGCCACGAGTATTGGACAAGTCTACATTTTTAGATTTATTGCCGGGCTCGGTGCTGGTGGAGAATATGGAATAGGGATGACGCTTGTGGCAGAGGCGTGGCCAAAGGATAAGCAGGGCAGAGCCTCTTCTTATGTAAGTATCGGTGCTCAATTTGGTGTCATTATTGCAGCCGTGCTAAGTGCCATCATTCTTCCTGCCTTCGGATGGAGAGCGTTGTTCTTTGTTGGAATTATCCCTGTCATTTTTGCAATCATTGTATGTAGAAACTTAAATGAATCACCGGAATGGATGGCAGCACAAAAACGTAAAAAAACAGGTAAAGCACACGAGAAAGGTAAACTTCTTCAGTTGTTTGCTACCCCTAGAACATCGATAACAACGATCTCATTAGCCATTATGTCCACCGTTCAAATTGCCGGGTATAACGGTTTGATGATTTGGCTGCCTACCATGCTTCAAAAATCACAAGGACTATCGGTTTCAAGTTCTGCACTGTGGACCATTAGCACAGCTGTTGGGATGTTGATTGGTATGCTGACATTTGGGCAATTCATTGATCGGCTTGGGATGAAGCGTTCTTATGGAATCTTCTTGCTGGCCTCTGCCTCTGCGGTATTTTTATACTCGCAAGCAGCCGGAAGCGCAGCAGTACTTATTGGCGGTGCGATTGTTGGGTTTTTTTCGAATGGAATGTTTGCCGGATATGGTGCATTAATCAGCAGTTTTTATCCGGTCCAAGTTCGCAGTACTGCCACAAACGCGATTTTTAACTTTGGCCGGGCACTAGGAGGACTATCACCAATATTGATTGGCTACATTTTACAAAAATACGATATTACTATGGCAATGACATACCTTGCTGTTTTATACTGTGTATCCTTTATCGTTATGCTTAGTCTTAAGAAAAATCGGAAAGTAGAATCCGTAAAATTAAAGCGCGTTGTTTAAGGAAGCTTAAGAGGTTGTTAATGACATAGTGTTATTGCGTATAGCACGTATAATAGGGAAGCTGGTTACAAACCACGCTTCCCTTCTCATTTTTAACGAAAAGAAAAGGAACCCTCCGAGAAAAAGGGTTCCTTTTTTAAAAACTGCAAATCTATATACTTTACACCTTTAAATTTTAATACACATCACGTTGATAACGCCCTTGCTGTTGCATATCTTTAAGATACGCTTCGGCTGCATCGCGGGTCAGCGCGCCTTCTTTTTCAATCACGCTAATGAGCGCTTCGTTGACGTCTTTCGCCATATGTTCCTTATCTCCACAAACGTAGAAATAAGCCCCATTTTCCAGCCATTCAAATAATTCTTTGCTATTTTCAAGCATTTTATGCTGCACATAAACTTTTTGTGCCGAATCACGTGAGAATGCAGTATCTAGTTTTGTCAGTACTCCATCCTGTTGATATTTTTCCAATTCATTTTGATAAAGGAAATCCGACGCAGCATGCTGGTCTCCAAAGAATAGCCATGACCGGCCAGTTACTTTATTTACTGCACGTTCCTGGATAAAAGAACGGAATGGTGCAATGCCTGTCCCAGGACCAACCATAATAATATCTTTATCTTGGGACTCTGGCAAAAAGAAATGTTTATTAGCTTGAACAAAGACTGGAAGGGTATCTCCTTCTTGAACACGTTCAGCACATAAAACAGAACAAACCCCTTTACGATCGCGTCCATGCGCCGTGTAGCGTACAGCACCGATCGTTAGATGAACTTCATCTGGATTAGCGGTAAGGCTGCTTGCAATAGAATAGAGACGTGCCGTCATTTTTCTTAATAAAGAGACGATGTCTTGGGCAGAAGCCTTCCATGGACCAAAAGCACGTAACATATCAAGCAAATCTCGTCCATAGCAATATTCCTTTAGTTGGCTTGCATTTTCAATCATCACAAGCTTTTGCAGCTCTTCGTTTTCTGTGAATGCTGCTGCCTGTTGTAAAATCTTCTTCGTCAGAAGTGTAATTTCAAGGTAAGTTGTCAGCGCTTCCTTCAACGGCATTGTCTCGCCTTGCTTACCAACTGTTACAACCTCTTCTTCATCCCATTTCATTTCCTCAATAAGGGCAGCCACAAGTTCTGGATCATTTGCAGGGATAACGCCAAGTGCATCACCTGGGACATAAGAAAGGCCTGAACCTTTTAATGATAACTCAATATGTCTTGTTTCCTTGCTAGAGCTTGTCCCATTTAAATTAATATTTTTAAGAACCTTCGCTTGAAATGGATTAGTCCTTGAAAATGGTAGTTTGTCACTTTTGGTATTTTTATTATTTTCCAAAGTAAGTTGCATGTCTTGTAACCTCCAAAAGTAATATATAGCTAGGATAACACAACATTGGAAAATAAGAAGTGTATTTTGACACACAATGGACAATAATTTTTATCCTAGCTGTAAAATGGGGTCTGACTCCCCCAATGATGTAATTTTCATTCATTGCCTTTTCAATCTCTACATCAAGGAAACGATTTTCCATTGATGAAAAATATTGCTTAAACTTTTTCTAATACCTTTGTTTCTACATCCAAAGAATTAACTTGGTTTGGCAAGTTTTCACTTAGACCAAGCGCCAGCGCTGAAGAAGTATAAATTTCGTGGAATAGCTCTGGGCTTTCCACTAGTGACACGCCATAAGAAGGAATCATTTCCATTATTTTCGATTCCCACTCTTCAAAATGTTGTGGGAAGCATTTTTCTAATACCACAAGCATAACGTGAACGGCAGTAGAAGCACCCGGAGAAGCGCCGAGCAATGCAGCTATCGAGCCATCAGCGGCACTAACAACTTCCGTACCAAATTGAAGTGTTCCTTTACCTCCAGCCTCAGTATCTTTGATAACTTGCACACGTTGGCCCGCTACCACTATATCCCAATCCTCACTTTTGGCGTTCGGAACAAATTCTCGTAACTCTTCGATACGTTGTTCTTTCGATAACATAAGTTGTTGGATCAGGTATTTTGTTAATGGAATGTTTTTTGCACCTGCTGCTAACATAGTGAAAACATTATTCGGTTTTACAGAACCTAATAAATCCATATTTGAACCAGTCTTTAAGAATTTTGGTGAGAAGCCAGCAAACGGTCCAAATAGTAATGATTTTTTGTTGTCGATATATCGTGTATCAAGATGCGGCACAGACATTGGAGGAGCACCAACCTTAGCTTTACCGTATACTTTTCCATGATGCTGCGCTACAACTTCCGGATTGTTACATACCATAAATAGTCCGCTTACCGGGAATCCTCCAATATGTTTTGACTCAGGAATACCGGTTTTTTGTAGTAAATGCAGACTTCCGCCCCCACCGCCGATAAAGACGAATTTTGCAGTATGGTATTCGATTTTACCGCTATCGATATCATGCACTTTCACTTCCCACAAGCCGTCGCTAGTACGTTTAATATCCTTAACACTATGCTTGTAGTTTATCTCGACGTTTTTACTCTTTAAGTGGTCAAACAACATCCGTGTTAAAGCACCAAAGTTGACATCCGTTCCAGAGTCAATTTTTGTTGCAGCTACTGGTTCATTCAATGTACGGCCTTCCATGATAAGCGGAATCCATTCCATCAGTTTTTCAGGATCATCGGAAAATTCCATCCCTTGAAACAGAGGATTTTTCGAAAGCGCTTCAAAACGTTTTTTCAAAAACGCTACATTTTTTTCCCCTTGTACTAAACTCATATGAGGTATTGGCATGATAAAGTCCTGCGGATTACGAATCAAATTGTTGTTTACTAGATAAGACCAAAACTGTCTTGAAAGCTGAAATTGTTCATTAATTTTTATAGCTTTCGTAACATCTATAGATCCGTCAGATTTTTCGGATGTATAGTTAAGCTCGCACAATGCAGAATGACCTGTACCCGCATTATTCCATTCGTTAGAGCTTTCTATTCCTGCGTTTGCTAGTTTCTCAAACACTTTGATTTCCCATTCAGGTGCTAACTCTTTCAGTAGTGATCCTAAAGTTGCGCTCATGATTCCGGCACCAATTAAGATAACGTCTGTCTTAGTTTGTCTGTTACTCATTTTTACCATATCCTTTTACCCTAAGATTTGCAGAAAGGATGTAAGCGCTCCCGCGTAAGCATCACAGTAAGCCCAGACGGAACCTAGAAACACACCTTTTCTGTATCAATATATAACCTGATTATAGCATTTCTATATTATTTATAGTATTAATTATCTACTATTTCTTATTATACCATTATTAATCTATCAATTAAATCAAACATATTTTACACCCATATCCAAAGATATACAAAGAAAAAACCATACCTTTTACAGTACAGTATTATAAAAACCTTATTTACTTATGGTACGGTTCACCGTAACGGGCATAAAAGCGATATCCTACTAAACTAAAAAAATTAAAAAGTTCATTCGTAGGATGTTCAAATAGTTTTTCTACATGTTTATTATTCTTGCAGAATTTCGCTCGCAAAAATCACCAAACTAAAAGCTAACGCCCCACATTTTTAACAACTCATTTAAAAGTGGGGTGTTAGCTTATTATTAATCGTTGGAAATTAATTTTGTGACTTATCTTTGTCAATCCAAATATATTGAAGAGGATCTGGTAATACAGGACTAATATAGAAACCGTGTACCCAAGTTTGTGCAGCATAAGTAGTAACCGGATAATACAATGGAACCCAAGGCGCATCCTTCATGATTTGTTCGGTCGCCTGTTTATACAAGTCCATACGTTCTTGTTTATTGGGATCATTTTGCGCTTTATTTAACCACTCATCGACCTGCTTGTTCGTGTACATCGACGAGTTATTAGCAGGTTGTTGGTTAGAGTTAAACAATGTATTTAAAAAGTCAGAAGCATCCGGAAAATCTTCAATCCACGCAAGAGTGAAAACTCCTTGTGTATCTCCCTTTTCGTTTACCGTTAGGAAAGTGTTCCAATCGGTTGAGTTAACTTTTGTATCAAACCCAACAGCGTTCAGATCATTTTGAATAGATTGTGAAATTTTCATTGTATCTGGCTCATTATAGCTATAGAGGGTAATTTGTGTACCCGATTTGATACCAGCCTCTTGAAGCAGTTGCTTTGCTTTTTGTGGATCATACGAATATTGACTATCCGCTGCAAGATCCTTCACATAACCTTCAACTCCTGGTGGCAATGGCTGGTTTGCCACTTGCCCGCGGTCATTCAAGAGCTGTAGGATTTTCTTTTTATTAATGGCATATTCAATCGCTTGGCGTACTTTTGGATTATCAAAAGGAGCAATTTTGCTATTCAGTCCCAAATAGTTAACCGTATTCTGAGCTTGTGAATATACAGTCTTTTTCAGATTAGGATCCGATAAAAATTTTGGGTAAGATGCAGATGGAATACCAGCTGACCCAAATAGGTTACCGATAATCGCTGTTTTTCCCTGTTGGAAGTTCAACGCATCTAATTGACCATTTTTATTAATTCGCATCGTAATTTTATCGAGATACGGCAGTTGATTACCATCTTTATCTTTCATCCAATAACTTGTATTTTTCTTCAATACCATTTGGTTGGTATCGTAGGAATCAAGCTGGAACGGACCTGAGCCCATTGCGGTATTCGAATCGAACGATTTATTTCCAACTTTAGTAATATAAGCCTGGTCAACTGCAGAGAAGAAAGGCATTGCTAATACCTCAAGGAAGAACGGTTGAGGCTTTGTCAATTGTATGACTAGTGTATTGGCATCTGGTGTCGTAATTCCGGAAATCGTTTTGCTAGTGCCCTTGTTGTATTCTGTAGAGCCTTTTACGATTGGATCGATAAAGCCTTCACCTGGTGAAGCTACTTTCGGATCTAATACACGCTGGAATTCATCGACAAAGGATTGAGCAGTGACAGGATCCCCATTCCAGAATTTTACACCTTGACGGATTTTAAATGTATACGTGAGACCATCACTTGAAACAGTATAGCTTTCAGCCAACATCGGCTTTAAATTGGTAGTATTCTTGTCGTATGTGACCAGCTGATCATACATCTCTCCTACAGCTTCATACGATGTCGTGTCATACGAAAGAGCTGGATCCAGATCTTTAAAGTTTGAGACTGTATCCATTAAGATGTTTCCACCTTCGACCGGCTTATTGCTCGTTGTGTTCGAAGCTGTTGCACTTGTTGAAGTAGATTGTGAACTGCATCCAGCTAACACTACTCCCAATGCACTGATTACTGAAATCGCTGCCATCCCCAGTTTGGATTTTTTTTTATGCATTAATATTCCTCCTTAAATACATTTTATTTTGATTTATGCCAAAGTGTGGTGTAGCACACAAATTAGCTGTAGCGGATCCGTGGATCCACAAACGCATAAATAACATCGACAATCAGAGTAAAAACGACGACCACAAGTGCGGTTAATAAAACAGTACCCATGATAACAGGTATATCTGATTGTGGAATGGCTTCATATGACAATACACCGAGACCATTCCAGTTGAATGTATTCTCGATAAGAACAACACCAGTTAAAAGGTATCCAATATCGATACCACCGAATGTAACAACAGGAATTAACGCATTACGAACTACGTGTCGCCAAATAACTCGTCGTTCTGATGCACCCTTAGCTCTAGCTGTGCGTACATAGTCTTGACCCATTACTTCCAACATCGATGCTTTTAATAAACGGGTATAATAGGCAGCACCGGTTATCCCGTACGTCAGAGATGGTAAAATCAAGCTTTGAATTCCACCACTGCCACCAAGCGGAAAAATCGGAAGCTTATAACCAAGCCAATACAATAACAATAATCCTAACCAGTATACTGGTAATGAAATCCCGACAAGTGCAAGTGCACTGACAATATAGTCGCTTTTCTTTCTAGCTCGCCTTGCTGTGTAAATCCCTAGTGGTATGCCTATTACCAACTCGGCAATCCAACATCCAAGCGCTAATAATAACGTTGGTCCAATTCTCTGACTAATTAGAACCGCTACTGATTGGTTGTATATGTAGGACACACCAAAATTCCCATGTAACAGATTCCCTACATAATGAAGGTATTGTAACAACAAAGGTTGATCCAATCCCAGATTATGTCTTATTTGTGAAATTACTTGAGGCGATGCCTTTTGACCGGCAATCATACGTGCTGGGTCAGATGGGATAGCATAGACTAGTAGGAATGTTACGACTGAAATACCAAATACGACAATAAGTGCACCGCCCAAACGGCGAACAATATAGGAAGCCACTCTTATTCCTCCTTCAAACATAGTGCATGTACAGAAACGTTAATGTGTTACATTATGAGGATCTAAAATATCACGAAGTCCATCTCCTAATAAATTAAACCCGAGAACGGAAAGAAGCAGTGCGATTCCTGGATACCATAGAATCCAAGGAGCATACTGGTATGCCTGTAAACCTTCGTTGATCATGTTTCCCCAGCTAGGAGTTGGCGGTTGGATTCCAATTCCAAGATAACTAAGACCCGCTTCGGTTAAAATATTCAGTCCAACATTTAGCATAGACAAAACAATAACAGGCCCGATGACGTTTGGTAAGATTACTTTAAAAAGAATTCTACTATTCGATGCGCCCAAAGCACGTTCTGCTTGTACATAATCAAATTCTTTTAATGAAAGTACCTGACCACGTACCACTCGTGTCATGACTCCCCATCCTAGTATTCCAATTGCAATAAATACGTTGGTTATGCTTGGACTTAAGATGGCCACCAGAGCCATGTTAAAGATTAGAAATGGGAACGCCAACACGGTATCTGTCACTCGCATGATAATCGTATCTACAATTCCGCCGAAATATCCTGAAATAAGCCCCAGCGTTACACCAATCACTAAATTGATCACAGATGCCAAAATCCCGACTTCTAAGGAGACGCGACTGCCATATATGACCCTAGAAAACACGTCACGCCCTAAAGCATCCGCCCCCCAAATAAATTTATGATTGGGAGAAGTAGGCATCCCGTTAGCTGTAATTCCATCGGAAAACTGTTTGGCATACGGGTGAGGTGCAATCCATGGGGAAAACACAGCAAAAACAAATAGGATTAGCACAATGGCAGATCCGATGTAGATCATCGGAAATGTCCGAAATGATTTCCAAGCTCTTTTTCTTAGCGGTGGCTTTGCTTTAGGAACGATCACCACTGAAGAGGTTATGGGTTGAACATCAATCATCTTGCATACTCTCCTCTCTCATTCATATAAATGGCATGCTACATAATGATTTTGTTTTACTTCTTTCCATTCCGGTACCACTTGCGAACAATGCGCAGTTGCTTGCGGACAGCGGGTATGGAATGGGCATCCAGAAGGCGGATTCGCCGGGTTCGGAATATCCCCTTGCAGGAGGATTCGTTCCCTTTTGATATCCGGATCTGGAATGGGCACTGCAGACATGAGTGCTTGGGTATACGGATGAAGAGGTTCAGAGAAAAGAGATTCTACATCTGCCATTTCAGACATTTTTCCAAGATATAAAACCAACACGCGATCGCTGATATGACGGACAACACTTAAATCGTGTGCGATAAAAATGTATGCCAACTCAAACTCTGCTTGCAGATCGATCAGCAAATTCAATACTTGTGATTGAACAGAAACATCCAGCGCTGCCACTGGTTCATCCAAAATCATCAATTTAGGATTAAGAGCAAGTGCCCTTGCAATTCCAATTCGCTGGCGTTGACCACCTGAAAATTCATGCGGATAGCGCCCTGCGTAATCCGGATCCAGCCCGACACGCTCAAGAAGTTGACGGGCTTTTATGCTGCGTTCCTTCGGTGTATACAATTTGTGAATCTCCAGCGGGCTGGACAAAATTTCCTCAACTGAGAAACGTGGATTCAGGGAGGCGTACGGATCTTGAAAAACAATTTGCATTTGTCGGCGTATCACTTGTAGCTGATATTTCGGAAGCTTTAGGATATCCTGTTTATCAAATTCGATTGAACCACTTGTGGGTTCAATCAGGCGCAAAATGCTGCGGCCCATCGTAGATTTACCACAGCCTGATTCACCGACGACACCTAGGGTCTCGCCTTTATTGAGGGTAAAAGAAATCCCATTTACGGCCTGGACTTGCCCTACAACTCGCTGCAAAATGCCGCGCCGAATGGGAAACGATTTTTTTAATTGATTTACTCTAAGTAATGGCTCCGACATGTTAACTCTCCTTCTCATGCGTGTAACCAGCATTTGGCAGTATGTTCTGGTTCAATCTGAATGTGATTTGGCTGCTTTTTACAAACGTCTGTTGCATGTGGACAACGCTGTGCAAACCGACATCCTTCCGGCATATTACGAAGTGAGGGTACGTTTCCTTGGATGGGGGTTAGCCGTGTTTTGAGACCCGTCATCTTTGGAATGGAATTCAGCAGGCCAATGGTGTAAGGATGCTTCGGGTTTTTAAATATTTGGCGAACGGTACCTTGTTCTACAATCTCACCCGCATACATGACTACAACATAATCACACATTTCTGCAACAACGCCTAAATCATGCGTGATGAGAAGAATGGACATATCATTTTCTTTCGCCAGTTTGCGCATCAAATCTAAAATTTGCGCTTGAATCGTGACATCCAATGCCGTAGTTGGTTCATCCGCAATTAATAGCCTCGGATTACATGCCATTGCCATTGCAATCATGACTCTTTGGCGCATTCCACCGGAAAGCTGATGTGGATAATCATCTACGATCTGCTCAGCACGCGGGATCCCAACTATTTTCAGCAGTTCAATTGCCTTTGCTCTCGCCTGTTTTGGTGCAATATTGCTATGTAATATAAGGCTCTCAATAATCTGTACACCGATTTTATGAACTGGATTTAACGATGTCATCGGTTCCTGGAAAATCATGCTGATCTCATCACCACGAATTTTACGCATTTCCGGTTCTGATAAAGATACCAAATCTGTTCCATTCAGTCTGACTTCACCTGTTATGTTAGCGCTTTCTTGCAGCAATCTCATAATCGAAAGTGATGTAACACTTTTACCACACCCAGACTCACCCACGAGTCCTAACGTTTGCCCCTGTTTAATTTGGAATGATACGTTTTGAACAGCTCGATAATATTGTTCATCAATTTCGAATTCTATTTGTAGATCTCTAACATCAAGTAACGGTTCCATTACCTCACCTCATCTTACAATATCGTTCTCTTCTTTTTTCGATATCAATCTAGTAATTTAAACACTATTCTTCAATAATGTATTTTTAATAATATCTAAATCATCTGAATATTTCTTTAAATAATTCATTGAATTTTGTTATAATTCAATTAAAATTTGATTAAATAGTGCTTCAAACTTAAATTAAAAAGAAAATAAAAAAACAGAAGAAGGAATTTTTTCATTTCTTCTTCTGTTCCCTGTAATGATTTTACATAAATTAACTGATATTACCACGTAGTTACCATATAGATTAAAGAAAAATTTCGCTGTTACTTATGATAAGGTTCACCGTAATGTATCTAAATGAGATTTTTTAGATAAGAAAAAAAGTGAAGCCATATTGTGCTCCACTTCAATCTTTATCTTTTTGAGTTTTAAGGCTAACTTATTTTCTTTTGTTTCTGCTTTTCTTTATCATGTATTTTTTCATATTTGCTATACATTAACCAGGCAGCACCTGAGAAAATAACGGGTCCAGCCACACTCCAAATGGTTGTTTGGATATCCCCTTCTAAAGCTGGCTGTACGATACTAAAGAAATTTGCAAGTCCAACTGTTAGAACAACAATCCATGTCCAAAAATTTGCGCTCAATTGCGTTTTATATACGATAAACGGCTTATTGATTTCCACTTTTTTCTTAAAATACGGAAATGCAAGTGCTATAAATACATACGGTATTGTCAAAGCCACGTTAGTCATCGAAACGAGTATGTTAAAGAATGCGGCCATTGTGCTTCCACCGAAAGCGATTAGTGCGATCATTACACAAACAATAGCAGTTGGAATCCACATAGCAGTAACAGGTAGCCCATTCTTTGTTTCTCCGACTTTTCCGGGCCACAATCTCTTAGGCGTTCCTTCAATCATCTGCTTTAACGGTGAAAACATCAAGGTAAAGAACGCACCGGACAGTGCCAGGAACATTGAAAGTCCAATGTATCTTGCAACCCCAAATCCCAAAGCCGTAGCTGTAGCATGGCTTGCTCCAAAAGCGGTACCTATTGAGTAGCCTAAATTGGCCATAACTATATAACTTGCGTTTCCTAGGTTAACATTCGCAATACCCATTACAGATGCCCAGTTTGTGAATATTCCAATTAATAGTATTCCTAATGAATACCCAACAGAGATTATGGCTGCAGAAAAAAGAATTCCTTTCGGAAACGTTTTTTCTGGATTTTCTGTTACATCCACTAATCCGCCTACTGTTTCAATTCCGCCAAAAGCGAAGAGGGCATATACTACAAATGCTAACGAAGCAATAATATCTCCTGCATATTTAGGATTTGGTGTTTGAGTAAATGAATGTAACCCTGTAATCGGCTGCGCCAAATGTCCATGATTACCTATAAGTACTGCTATTGCACCAACCCAAAGAAATACATTCAATAACAAGACTGCAGTACCACCTAAAGAGGTTACTTTCTTAATCTTATCCAGACCCTTTGTTGATGTATAGGTTACTATAAGAATCCATACAATTCCTAAAACCCCAAGAACCTGAGGTCCTCGAAGATTAAATAAAGTCCAGTTTTGTGTTGTATCTTGTCCAAAGATAGCATTTGACACCGGAACCCACATACCGGATGCGACATTAACCATCCAAGTTACATAAGAAAAATACCACATGAACGTTCCTATAAATGCAAATTTTGGACCGATGGATTTTTCCATCCATGAGTAGATACCACCCTTTTCCTCTTTAAAGGCGGAACCAAATTCAGCTACCATTAATGCAAAAGGAACAAAGAAGGTTATAGCTGAAAATATATACCAAGGAATAGCGGCATAACCCATCTTATAAAATGATCTTGGAATGTTGTTGAATCCATAAACAGAAGTAAAAATCATTAATACTAGGGATACTAAAGTCAACTTTTTGGTTATGTTTGTGTTTGACATACATTTTCCCCCCCTAATTAAAGTTATCATATACCTTCAACATAGAATGTTTAATTAGTATTACATAAAATGTTTTTTAAATATCATTTTTGGGGACATGAGAAGGCACCAAAGTCAATTGTAAGCCCACTTCTGCAATTATGTCAGTATCAAAAATAATAGCAACCTCACAACCTATTTTTGTTAAAACTGATATATCGATTCCCCCCTTAATCATATACTTAATACTACTTTTAAAAATAGAGAAGCATTCCTAGCCAACGTAGGTAAACGATGAAATCGCTTTCTTCCCTTACTCTTTTATTATATTGGAATTTTTCTATAGCTACTATAATCCACTGTTACAATCATATGAACAATTTAAATGTTCAAACTGAGATGAAGGGGCTATTTCTAAAAAAATATCTTGGATAATTTCAAGCTCATTTAGGAGTGCAGATTCTCCTAAACGAACACATTCTAATACTAGTAACCTCCCCGAATTCCTTTATATAGGCTTAGCATTTTTTAATTCAACAATGATTTTGTCTTCCTGTTCTTCTCTCTTGACGTTGAAACTAGTCAATAAAAAAACCTCAATTACTTATGGTACGGTTCACCCCTCTTTATCCTAAACAATTTTAATTATCTCAGTAGTCCGACCATGATGATAACCAATGTTCTGTTCAGTGTTTTATTAATAAACATGTTAATAACCAAATAATCCCAATAACAAAAAAAGGCCATCAAATAAAATGGCCTTTTCGGTTTGCCGCCCCTACATTTGAATGGGGCAGGAAATCCTTAAATTTTTCCTGATTCTTCTTATAAAATTATCTACGAGACGTACTCCACATGACTTGACTGCTGATTGTAGAAAACAATTTTATTAAAGATGTAGGTTTGTTCACTTTTAATAATCTACATTTTGTGATCCTATTATTGGCCAATACCTATTCCAGTGTTAGATTTAACCAATACTTCTTCATATTTTTTCACATCAGCTTTTTGGCTGGAGAAAATGGTTCCGAGGTATCCGGCAATAAACCCGAGTGGTATCGAAATAATTCCTGGAGTTGAATATGGGAATATTGGGTTACCAACAAAAATGGCTTTTCCTGCTTCCGGACTAATAACACTCGGACTGATGAGAACCAAGCCGATTGCAGAAATAAGTCCAACTACCATTGCCCATACTGCACCAGTAGTATTAAAACGTCTCCAGTAAATGGTATAGATAATAACTGGCAGATTTGCGCTTGCAGCAACAGCAAAAGCAAGTGATACAAGGAAGGCTACGTTAAGTGTTTGCGCACCCAATGCAAGAATAATAGACACGACTGAAACTCCAATAGCTGCCAAGCGCGCCATTTTTAACTGCTCTTTTTCTGTTGCCTTCCCTTTGCGAAGGATTTCGTTGTAGAAATCGTGTGCAAAAGCAGAAGCAGCTGTCAAAACAAGTCCTGCAACAACAGCTAGGATCGTCGCAAATGCTACGGCAGAAATAAAGGCAAACAGCATGTCTCCACCTAGAGCCTTTGCTAATAGTGGAGCTGCCATGTTACCGGCGGGGTTTGCTGCTACTATCTGACTCGTACCTACAAATGCAGCAGCGCCAAAGCCAAGGAAGATCGTCATAACGTAAAAGATTCCAATAATCCACGTAGCATAAACCACTGACGAGCGTGCTGTTTTTGCATCCTTGACAGTAAAGAAACGAATAAGGATGTGTGGCAGCCCCGCTGTCCCAAGTACAAGTCCCATATTTAACGATATCGTATCAAGCGGGATCTTGTATTTAACACCTGGATTTAAAAATGCTTCTTTTAACGGTGTTGCTGTTTTCATTTGGTCAAACATTTCTGTAATGGACCAGTTAAACTTTGCTAAAACAACTAAGGAGATTGCAAAGGTACCGCCCATTAATAGGATGGCCTTAATGATTTGCACCCAGCTCGTTGCATGCATGCCCCCAAAGATAACGTAAACGGTCATTAAAACGCCAACTATTAAAACAGATGTAGTATAATCCAATCCTAATAATAGTTTGATAAGCGCGCCTGCCCCTACGAGCTGAGCAATCATATAAAAAATAGAAATAGCCATGGTATTCATTGCGGCAAATCCACGAATTTTCTTTGCATCAAATCTAGAAGCAATCATATCAGCAAATGTGTATTTCCCAAGGTTACGCAACGGTTCTGCAACTAAATAGAGAACTACAAGGTAGGCAACCAGGAAACCAATACTATAAAAGAAACCATCAAATCCTGTTAAAGCGACTGCTCCCGCTATTCCAAGAAATGATGCCGCAGACATATAATCTCCAGCGATGGCAAGTCCATTCTGCCAGCCTGTGAGGCCCCCGCCGGCGGTGTAAAATTCACTTGCATTTTTTGTGCGTTTTGAAGCGTAGAAAGTAATAATTAATGTTACAAATACGATACAGAGAAACATAATAAATGCAGTAGTGTTCATTAGTTCTTACCTCCTTCTTTTAAAACCTTTTTAGCTAATTCATCGAATTTGGCTGCCTTTTTGGAGTAAAGAACGCATAAAACCCAAGTCATGACAAATTGTAAAAATGCAAAAACCCATGCCCAAGTAATACTGCCAATAAATGTGTGATTTAATACTTCTGTGTAAGAGGTTAAAATAGGCAATGCAAAATAAAAACAGAAGAAGAAAATGGTGAAAGGTATGATAAATTTTTTCTTTGCTGAGAGTAATGTTTGAAACGAAGATGATTGAACAATCGAACTGTAATCGCTTTCGGAATTGACTTTAATTTCTTTTGTTTCCAAAAGATATTTCCCCCCCTCATAAAAACCGTAAAATATACATTCTAAGGATCAATAATAAAAGACTGAGTCAACCGTTTGTAAACCGAAAATAGTAAAAAGATTGAAATAGCGGATTAATATTAGAAGAAAAAAGGATAATTGAAATCAATCACCATCCTATAAAAATATTTTTCAGAATATTTTAAATTAACTGCTTTTATTATTATACAAATAACGATTTGGGTTTTGCAAGAAAAAATAGTAAAAAAAGGGAGAGATAAATGTTGCTTTATTTAATATGTTCCTCTTTATAAGTGAACTTCCTATTACTAACCTTAAATATTTAGTGAACTGATAAAGATTGGCTTCCATCTCTTGATGCTTCTTTAATTTCCTACAGGTTTGACAAGAGCTTGACCAATCTACCAGAAATACCATTAACAAATCAGCATCATTTTCCTTAAGTTATGATAATGTGAGTCATAAAACAAACGATTTTGACTTGGTTACAGTTCTAGATATTACGTGATTAATTGGGAAAGAAAAATTAACTGATAGAGTCCGTGGATGGAAAAGTGACATTTTTGGAAGAGTAGATTATTATCATTTGGATCTTTACCTATTAAATTGAAGAAAGAAGCTGCACCATCAAGGTACAGCTTCTTTTTCAGGTCTTTATAATTGGCCGGAGACGACTTTTCCTTTAAAAATGACGGCTTCACGTTTTGACGTTCTTGCCACAGCCTCAGCAGAGCATGAGGCATGAACAAGGACAAGGCTTGCTTCATCACCTGCAAGCGGCCAGGTGACCTTACCCTTCCTATTTAATGGTGTCGGTCCCCCAGTCGCATACTTCATTGCTTGGGCAAGCGACCGCTCATCGCTTTTTCTGTATAATTCACAATATTTCGTTACTTTTTCCAGCACATCTCCAGTGCCAAATGGAGCCCAGGAATCATAAAACCCGTCGCATCCCAAAAAAACCTTAACCCCTTTTTTATCCAACATCTCAATTGGCGGCAACGACTTTGTGATTGGAATCGTTGACATGATTGACATCCCAAGGGCGCTGAGCCGATCGGCAAGGTCTTCAGCCTGCTGCATAGGAACTTCACCCAAACTGAAGGCATGGCTGACAGCAGCACGGTTATGCCATTTTGCCTCTTCTACCATTTCCGCAAATTTATCTACCGTATAAAATCCTAAATGCCCGCCATCATGCAGATGAATATCGATATCCGCATTAAATTCTGTTGCCAGATTCATCGTTTCATAAAGTGATTTTTCAATATTACGGTCAATCCCAGCCGGGTCTAATCCGCCGACAAGGGTGGCACCTGATCTCATCGCTTCCTTCATTAACGGAATCACGTTTTCCGTTAACAATCCGTGCTGAGGAAAAGCAACGACTTCATATGTTAACCGATCAGAGTAATCTTCAAGCGCAGCCAAAACCCCCTCAAGATTTTTCAGACCGATATAGGGGTCTATATTTACATGGGTACGAATGTGGGTTGAACCGCTGGACAGAATCAGGTCAATCATCGCACTAGCTCTTTGCTTTGTTGTTGGTTCAAGCTCTTCCAGTTCTAATGCTTCTAAGTAAAGGCGTTCTTTAAGATTTTTAACCGGGATGCAAGATTTCCAGTCAATGGAAAGATAGGTTTTATCCAAGTGATTATGCATTTCTTTAAAGGTTGGGACAGCTAATAGTCCCTTGCCATCCACTTTCACTTCACCTGCTGGAATCTCTTCTCCGTTCTTATGGATTTCAACAATTTTTCCATCTTCTATTTTCAATTGATGCAGTTCGGTTTTTGTTTCATAGACTCCATTTTCATCCTTTATATATCCGGTTTCCAACCGAACATTCGTTAACCAATATACTGATCTCATTTTTATACCTCCCCGCTGTTAGTTTGCCAGTACCGTTTCCAGCTTGATTTCTACTTTTTTTCCTTTAAAATACAAAGCTTCGATGGCAGACCGCCTTGCAATCACTTCAGCAGAACATGTTGCATTTACCAGCATCATCGTTGCATCATCACCAACCTTAGGCCAGACCCGCTCGCCTCGTTCGTTTAATGGAGTAATTCCGCCGGTCCCATACTTTAGGGTTGATGCCAATGAAAATTCATCCACAAAGCGGAAGCGTTCAGCTAGAATGCTTAGTTTTTGGATTGTATTTCCTGTACCAAACGGAGACCAGTGATCGGTGATGCTGTCGTGGCCAGTGGAAACCGCAATTCCAAGCTTATCAAGCGCAGGGATTGGAATCGTTGGCCGATTAACAGGAACAGTTGTAGTAACGTCAATCTCCTGATCTTTTAAAATTGCCACTACTTCATTAAGTGCCTCTCCTTGTAAATCCCCGAGTGCGATTCCATGACTGATCGTGGCTTTCCCTTTCAGACCAGCCTCTTGTGTATAGTGGGCCATTCGCTCAAACGTAAACGCCCCCAATGTGTTCGGATCGTGCAAATGAATATCGACACTCTTGCCTGCTTCAACGGCAATGTCGAAAATCGTTTCAAGCGATTTTTCAATATCTCTGTCCACTGTGGCCGGATCGACACCGCCGACATGAGTCGCCCCGTTTTTCATGGCATCACGGATGAGTTGAACCGAATTACTTCTTAGCAAACCATGCTGCGGAAAGGCAACAATTTCAAAGGTAACCACATCTTTATATTTTTCAAGTGCATTCACGGTTGCTTCGAGGTTTTTCAAACCAATGACAGGATCAACATTACAGTGCGTCCGAATATGGGTATGCCCATTTTTCAGTAACAGCTCAATCATCTTCTCCGCCCGCTCCTGCGCTGTTGGCAAAAGCTTTGGTAGAAGTTCCTTTTCTTCTTCGAGCCGTGTAAAAATCCCTTTTGTCAGTGGAGTGCATGCTTTCCAAGGGCCGCCATAATACGTTTTATCAATGTGAATATGCATATCCCTTAATGAAGGTAAAAGTAGCCTTTCCCCGGCGTCTATCTGAGCTTCTTGGGGAGCAGGTGCCTGATTACTGATTTCCGCAATCTTGCCTTCAGCAATTTTCAGGTGGCAAATTTCCGTCTCCGTGCCGGTAATTCGGCCATTTTCATATTTAAAGCCCTTCTCTAAACGGACATTCTTGATCCAGAATGTGTTCATTCAAATATCCTCCTCTTATTTTTATCTAATGATGGCAAAGAGGCACCAACATGTGTTAAGTGCCTCTTATAAAAAACTTACTTAATAGTTACATCGTTAATCATGAGATAACTTACAGGATTTTCCCAGAAGCCTTCAATCTTTTTGTTGTAAGCAGCCAAGTTTTCATAGTTGCGGATCGGAACATAGACTGCATCTTCCAATTCAGTTTTCATTGCCTTCTCATAGAGCTGTTTGCGTTTTGTTTCATCTGTTTCCTGACGAGCAGCCTCGATGGTTTTGTCCACTACCGGATTGCTGTATCTGAAATTGTTCCCGGCCGGACCAATTGAGGCGGAGTGGAACAAATTGTACTGGTTATAATCGCCGTCACCGGTTGCATTACCCCAGCCGCCGATTTGCATGTCAAATTGGCCTTTACCAAGCGAATCAATATAGGCACCATATTCTGAAACCTGAACCTTCACGTCAATGCCAATTCCTTTTAATTGGGATTGGATAACTTCGGCCATGTTAACTCTTTCTTTACGATCACTGGTCAGCAATGTTAAACTTAAGCCCTTTTCATACCCGGCTTCTTTTAACAATTTCTTCGCTTCATTTAAATCATAATCATAAGGCTTCACATTTTTGCTGTAGCCGAATACTTTCGGGCTCATTGCTGAGTTTGCCAGTGTCCCAACATTGTTGTAAACACCTTTAATAATAGAAGCTCTCTCAATCGCATGGCTGATTGCTCTGCGTACTCTTACATCATCAAGTGGTTTTTTCGTTACATTAAAGCCCAGATATTCAACAGCAAGTCCATCCGTACGGTATAAGCCGATTTTATCGGAGGCATTGATTCTATCAATTTCTGTTACAGGAACTTGATTATTGATTTGGGCTTCACCGGTTTCAAGCATTGCCATACGGGTGGCATCTTCGGGAACAATCTTGAAAACAACACGGTCAATCTTTGCTTTTTTGCCCCAGTAGTTCACGTTTTTCGTTAGTGAAATTTCTTGACCGGATTTCCAAGCTTCAAAAACGAATGGGCCTGTTCCAACCGGATGCTGTGCAAGAGTTTGAGGGCTCTCCTTCAATGCTTTCGGGCTGATGATGCTGCCTTCCTGGCTTGCTAAAATCGATAAAAGCGGATACGGATATTTAAGTACGAATTGAACTGTATTATCATCGATAATTTTTACTTCGTTAATCATGGCAAACTTGGCACGGGATGGGGATCCGGTTTTTGGATCCAATAGACGATCAAAGGTAGCTTTTACTGCTTCTGCATTAAACGGAGCACCGTCTTGGAAGGTTACACCTTTTTTTAGTTTGAATTCCCATTTCGTACCGTCCACTTTCCAAGATTCAGCTAATAGCGGTTGAATCTTCATATCTTTATCCGGTACAACCAATGTTTCATAAACTTTTTCATAGATAATATCTGCAGACGGGATATCTGTAATAAATTGCGGATCGAGCTTCGTTGCATCCGAAGTACGAACGATGGTTAACGTTCCTCCCTCTTTTGCTTTCTCTGGTTTAGCTGCCGTATCCTTTCCAGCATTTGATTTAGTTGAACAAGCTTGTGCAATGACCAGCATTAATCCGATCAATACAAGCAAAATGCTGTTTTTAAATGCTCGTTTCTTCATTTTCTTCTCCCCCTTCTTTATGTTGTAATTAGCTCTAAGCTGTCCCTTTAGTGACTGCTTATCTGCATTATAGAAGATGAATTAATCGAATATTTACAGAATATTTACATCTTTTTAAAAAATATTGACATTCAATTCAAAAAATATTTTATATTGTCGATAATTTTGATAATTTGAACATACTTCTTGTATGCAAAAAAGAAGGAGGGACATTAAGGATTTACCACACTAAATCCTGCCTTATTTATATTGAAAAAATTTTAGGGGGAATTTTATGAACGCAGAAGTAAATGCCGAACAGCAGGTGGAATTGTCGAAAACGGTAAAATTACAAAAATCAGCAAAATGGAGGGAATCACTTTCCGTATTAATGGAAAATAAAGCAGCCATGGCTGGTGGACTTATCATTGTCTTTTATGTATTAATTGCCACATTTGCTCCGCTTATTGCTCCATACGATCCTTATAAGGTTGATTTAGCGAATAAACTCCTGACGCCATCAATGGAACACTGGATGGGGACGGATGATAAAGGAAGAGATATTTTAAGCAGAATTATTTACGGCAGCCGCCTTTCAATGGGCGTCGGATTCGCCGCCGTATTATTTGGCGCCTTTTTTGGAATCATCCTCGGACTGATTGCAGGTTATTACGGAAAATGGACTGATACAATTATTATGCGAACGATGGATGTTTTGCTAGCATTCCCGGGTATCCTGTTAGCTCTTGCGATTGTTAGTGCTCTTGGACCAAGTTTAATCAATGTAACCATCGCGGTTGGCATATTCTCTGTTCCTTTGTTTGCGAGAATCGTCAGGGGATCCACCCTTGAAGTAAAAAGGCTCGAGTATATTGACGCGATTCGCTCTCTAGGAGCAAATGACATTACGATTATTTTCAAACATATATTCCCAAATATTTTATCACCGATTATCGTTCAAGGAACATTGCGATTGGCCACGGCGATTCTTTCGGCTGCAGGCCTATCCTTCCTTGGTCTTGGGGCCCAGCCTCCTTCTCCAGAATGGGGGACGATGCTTAGCAACGGAAGAGATTTCATTTTTTCAGCGCCTTTTATGGCTCTCTTCCCAGGTTTGGCAATGTCCATTCTAGTACTCGGCTTTAATATTTTTGGCGATGGACTAAGGGATGTATTCGATCCTCGCATGAGAAAGTAATCCAGCATTTATAAGGAGGTTAAAAATCAATGTTAATGTTCATTATCCGTCGGCTCTTACAAACCATTCCTGTTATAGTCGGTGTAACCTTTG
Source organism: Neobacillus massiliamazoniensis (assembly GCF_001048695.1). Classification (GTDB taxonomy): domain Bacteria; phylum Bacillota; class Bacilli; order Bacillales; family Cytobacillaceae; genus Neobacillus; species Neobacillus massiliamazoniensis. The sequence goes on from NZ_CVRB01000002.1 coordinate 142,742, forward strand.
TTGTCTTTATTATTATGCATCTCGTTCCCGGTGATCCGGCTGTTTTAATGGCAGGGGAGGGTGCTTCGAAAGAAGCAATCCAATCGCTAAGGGAATCGCTTGGATTAGATCGTCCATTATATATTCAATATTTCGATTACTTGATTCATATTTTTCAAGGTGACTTTGGTGTCTCCTTAAAAAACAGCAAGCCGGTTCTCGATGAAATTTTGGTTAGACTACCGATTACAATGGAGCTGGCATTTTACAGTATTTTAATCACCATTGTATTAGGAATGATTGCAGGGATTATTTCAGCTGTTAAACAGTATACCTTGACAGATATCGGTGTTATGATTATTGCCCTGCTTGGTATTTCACTGCCAAGTTTCTGGTTTGGTTTAATGATGATGTATTTATTTTCTGTTAAGCTGCAAATCCTGCCAGTTGCTGGTTGGGAAAGCTGGCAAAATATCATACTTCCGGCTGTCACGCTTGGGGCAGGAGGAGCGGCAATCGTGGCGAGGATGACAAGGTCTAGCATGCTTGAAGTCATTCGTCAGGATTATGTCCGGACTGCAAGGGCCAAAGGGTTGCGCGAGCGGGTCATCATTTATAAACACGCCTTAAGAAATGCGCTTATCCCAGTTATTACCGTAGTTGGCTTACAGTTCGGGGCATTGCTTGGCGGAACCGTTATTGTTGAATCGATCTTTGCGATCAATGGGCTTGGAAGAATGATTGTTGACTCCATCAGAATGAGGGATTTACCGATGGTACAAGGCGGTGTCCTTGTTGCTTCCCTCATCTTTGTGATTGTGAATCTACTTGTTGATATTTTCTATCGCTTCTTTAATAAACGGATTGAATTAAATTAGAAGGTGGTGTTCATCTTGCATGTAAAACAAGAACCTATATTAGAGGTTAATGAGCTAAAAACCCATTTCAATACAAAACGTGGGATCAGCAAGGCAGTAGATGGAATCGATTTTGTCCTCCATAAAGGAGAAACTCTTGGAATCGTAGGTGAATCTGGCTGCGGAAAAAGTATGACCTCCCTTTCCATCTTACGCTTAATCCCGTCCCCGCCAGGCAAAATTGCCGGGGGGTCCATCCTTTATAAAGGAAAAGATTTAGTTACGATTTCAGAAGATGAAATGCGCAAAATTCGAGGAAACGAGATTTCAATGATTTTTCAGGAGCCCATGACTTCGCTCAATCCCGTCATTACCGTTGGCGAACAAATTGCCGAGGCACTGCGGCTGCATCAAAAAATGGGTAAAAAAGATGCGTGGAACAAAGCAGTGGAAATGCTGAAATTAGTCGGTATACCTTCCCCGGAAAAGCGGGCCAAACAAGAACCATTTCAGTTAAGCGGCGGGATGCGGCAACGGGTCATGATCGCGATGGCTCTGGCCTGTAACCCTGAAATATTAATTGCGGATGAACCGACAACAGCGCTGGACGTGACAATCCAGGCACAAATTTTGGAGTTGATCAAGGAACTTCAAATCAAGCTGGGAATGGGTGTGATCATGATCACTCATGACCTTGGAGTGGTTTCTGAAACATGTGATAATGTGGCTGTCATGTATGCAGGAAATATCGTTGAACATGCACCGACGGATAAGATTTTTTCAAATCCGCTTCATCCCTATACTCAAGGGTTGCTGAACTCGCTTCCTAAAATTCATGAAGACATGGACGAGCTCGAAACCATCGAGGGTACGGTGCCAAGCCCATACAATATGCCGGAAGGGTGCCGCTTTGCCTCCAGGTGTCCATTTCGACAGCCACTTTGCATTCAGAAGAAGCCAGACCTGATTGAACTGGACAAAAATGTGAAGGTCCGCTGCTGGAAATATACAGACCTATGGGAAGATCAACCCCAAAAAGAGGAGGTTGTCAAATAATGAAAACAAGTACAGAGAAGAAAGTCCTTTTGCAAGTTGAAAATTTAAAACAATATTTTCCTGTTAAAACCGAATCCTTGTTCCAACCGAAAACATATGTAAAAGCTGTCGATGATATTTCCTTTCACTTATTTGAAGGAGAAACGCTTAGCATCGTTGGTGAATCGGGTTGCGGAAAGTCCACTACGGGCAGGGCGATCTTAAGGCTAGATGAACCAACATCAGGAAAGGTTTATTTTTCCGATGAAAATATTCTTGAATTAAATAAAAGCCAGATGAGAAAATTACGCGGCGATCTTCAGGTAATTTTTCAGGATCCGTTTGCCTCCCTTAATCCGCGGCAAACGATCAAGCAAATTTTAAATGAAGCCATGGCCATTCAACAGGTTGTCCCAAAAGCAAAAAGAATGGATCGGATGCTTGAACTACTAGGGTATGTAGGATTGCCTGTGGAAGCATTGGATCGTTATCCACATGAATTCAGCGGCGGTCAGCGCCAAAGGATTGGAATTGCCAGGGCACTCGCGGTTAATCCGAAGTTAATTATCTGCGACGAAGCTGTCTCAGCATTGGACGTTTCAATCCAGGCACAAATTCTTAATCTATTGAAAAAACTACAAAAGCAGTTTCAGCTGACATTTCTCTTTATTTCTCATGATTTAAGTGTTGTCAGGCATATTTCGGATCGGGTTATGGTGATGTACCTAGGTAAGATCGTTGAAATAGCTGAGAAAAAGGCATTATTTGATTCACCGCTTCATCCCTATACCAACGCACTATTATCGGCTATCCCGGTTCCGAATCCTGAATTGAAAAGGGAGAGAATCTTACTGAAGGGTGACGTTCCTTCCCCACTGAACCCGCCAACTGGATGCCGTTTTCACACCCGCTGCCCGTTTGCTGCAGAGAAATGCAAGTTGGAGGAACCTCCTCTTCGGGAAATCGAGAATAAACATTTTGTCAGTTGCCATTTTGTAGAAAAGCTTTATTTGACTATCTCACATTAAAAAATATTAAAAAACATTTTTTTAAAATTAAAAATTTTGTAGAATAAAGGTAATAGTAATAAGGGGAGTTGAACAACTCTCTTTTTTATATATTTCAAGAGGGAGCGGCATATAATGTTTAGTTTGGACACCTTCTCCTTTTTCATTATGCTTTGCGTGCTGGCACCATTAATTGGGGCATTTATCCTGCTTTTTCTGTTTATTTTTGAAAAGCGGATTGACCTTCTTAATAATCAAAAGCGGGAGATCGCCCTTGAAAGAGAGCTAGAAACTGCAAAGTTTAATCAATTGAATCAAGAAATACAACCGCACTTCTTTTTTAATACACTGAATTCTATTTTAAGCCTGGCAAGACTCGATCGGAAGAAGGAATTAATTAGCTCGATTGAAACTTTATCCAAATTGCTTAAATTCAAGTACCAAAAAAGCGGCTCAATTGTACCGATAGTTGAAGAACTCGCCTACACGCGCTATTATTTGGAGATCCAGAAAATACGCTTCAGGGACAGGCTCCAATTTCAAATTACAATTGATTCTGAAGTGGAAGAAGCAGTGATTATTCCCTTTATGATCCAAACATTTGTTGAAAATGCCTTTAAGCACTCCTTTGAAAAAATTCCGGGAAAAGCAATTCTCAACATTGATATTAGCAAACAGGATCAGGATGTCCGTGTTTCCGTATGGAATAACTCCTCCGAAAGCTCCGTGCAACTTAGTACGGATTCAAGCGGACTTGGTCTGGAAAATCTCAAAAAACGTTTACGATTGTTGTTTCCAAATCAACACACATCCATCCAATTACTAGATGTAGATGGCGGAACCAATGCACTTGCCATCTTTCCATATACTTCAAATAGAAAGGTGGGAGAAAATGATGAACATTTTGCTCGTTGATGATGAGCCTTTGGAATTGGATCAACTAGAGTACCTTATTCATAAAAGATTCCCGGCCTGGGCGGTTTTCAGAGCTAGTGATGCATCTCAGGCACTCAAAATTGCCAGACAGACTACTATTTTTCTTGCATTTTTGGATATTCATCTTCCCGGTAAATCCGGTTTGGATTTGGCGGTAGAGCTCTTACGAAACCATAAAATGGATATTGTGATGGTAACCGCCTTTCAAAATTTCGAATATGCCCGGACATCGTTCAGACTCGGAGTGGTCGACTATATTACAAAACCTGTGATTGAAGATGAACTTAATGAAATTCTCACAAAATATGAACGGATTGCCGGCTTTTCAGAATTAATTAATCATGCGATTCAAATCATTCAAACCGAGTACAGTGAAAAACTAACCTTAAATTATTTGGCATCCAGAATTCATATAAATCCTGCTTACTTAAGTCGAAAATTCCAGGAAGAGGTAGGAATGGGATTTTCTGAATTTTTAAACAACATCCGCTTGAAAGCCGCACAAAAAATGTTAATTCAATATCCTGACATGAGCATCAGCGGTATCTCCGATAAATGCGGCTTTAACAGCCAGCATTACTTTAGTCAAATGTTTCGGAAAGTGACGGGAATATCGCCGCGCGATTATCGTTTAAAGGAGATTTATCATTGAAGAAAGGAAATTATCAATTTTACATGACAGGGGCTGTCAAGCTTGGAGTCGCCTATGGGGTGGTAAGTTTGATTGCCCGATGGGTAACGGGTAATACGATTCTGTCTTCGCCGGAAACGTTAATGAAATACGGACTTACCGGCGTAGTCGGTTATTCACTGATGGGGTCACTCGGGCTTATTTTGTTCGGATTATTAGCAAAAAAAATTCGTGCCGCATCGGATGAGCATCATACGATAGGCGATTTTCTTCATGCTAAATTGTCTATTGCAGGTTATTGGTATATGGTAACCATTCTAATGATCACGAGCCTCTATTCCCTCTTTATCCAAGTAATGGGGGCAGGTATTCTTTTACACCTTATCTATCCTGTTCCCGTTTTCTACGGCTTGTTCATCTTTTTGGCTATTTGTTTTGTAATCAGCGGCATTGGCGGTATGGGCTGGCTGAGCCGTATGGCCGGTGTAAATGTCACAATCATTTTTGGTGCGGTAATTATCATTCCTGTTTATTATTTTATCCATGAGGGTGTTCATCCCGTTTATGAAGGGATCAAGTTATATCATCCGTATTTGCTATTTTATAAAAATTACGACGCAGTCTGGTTTATTTTTACAGCAATTTTAATCGGATTCGGACAAGTGCTAATCGATTGTGCGACATGGCAAAGAGTTTATATTATCCGAAAGGAAAAAGTTCGTGCAACTTTTACACTAGCTGGGCTTATTTGGGCAACTATTCCTTTGGCATTGTCAACACTGGTCATGATTGTTCTCTTCGGGGGGGGCTTTAAAAACATCTATACTTTAATGTTTGAGTTGATTAATGAACTTCAGTCGAGTTTTTTAATTGTCCTATTTGCTCTATTCTGTTTAAGTACCATATCCTCTGCCGCAAGTTCAGAGCTTCATGCAGTAGCTGTGCTTGGAGTCAGGAATATGATCCAATTGTTCCGCATGTTGACGGAAAAGGAAAAATGGAACTGGACGTATTTAATGACAGGCACCATCTGCCTCGTACTACTGGTAATTGTCAGCAGTTTTTCGCCGGACCCGATGGAATTATTGTTTTTCTTCGGCAATATCTATGCCGCAATCATCATTCCAATGATATATATCATCCTCAGCAAAGGTTCCGTTCCAAACGCGATTTCATTCGCATCCCTGGCTGGGATAGCAGGCGGTTTTCTTGTCATCCCATTGATCGGAAGTATGCAATCGATTTGGGTCAGTTTTGCGCTTCCCGGATTGGTTTGTTTATTCTATAGGATTTATGTTCTTCTTTTTAATAGAAGACGTGTTTACCAGGAATAAGTACTGGTTAACAAAGAAAAAGGATTCTCAAAACGAGAGTCCTTTTTCCTTACCCGCTTTATTCAATTAATGAACCCGATACAAGATTACCTTTATAAAACACCGCTTGCCGCTTGGAGCGTCTTGCGACAGTTTCTGCTGAACAGCTTGCGTTTACCAGTACCATATCGGCATCATCCCCCGGCTTTGGCCAAACCTGTTTGCCATCCTTGTCCAAAGGTGTTTTCCCACTCGTAATATACCTTAGAGACTGAGATAAGGAAACCTCATTAGTCCACCTAAAAATTTCAACGAGACGCCCAGCTCTCTCCAAAATATCTCCGTTCCCTGTCGGCCACCATGTATCATAAATATTGTCATTCCCTACTGCTACTTCTAAACCATGCTTACTTAATAGATCAACAGGGGGGATTGCCCTGCCGATTGGGAGGCTCGTCACAATCGAAATGCCGGCATCTTTTAAAATCTCGGCCATTTCGGCTGCTTCCTCTTTCGAAACATCGCCGAGACCAAAGGCATGGCTGATGGCCACCCTTCCTTCCCAACCAGCCTGCTTTGTTAAATGGGCCAGTCGTCTCATTGTGAAAGTTCCCAAATGACCAGGGTCATGAAGATGCAAATCGATTCCGGCATTGCCTTCCACTGCCAGATCCATCAACTGTACCAAGGAAGCCTCAATGTTTTGATCCACCGTTGCCGGGTCGACTGATCCGACAAGTCCGGCACCATTTCGCACAGCTTCCCTAATCAGCTGTGCCGTTCCTTGACGAAGGAGGCCATGCTGTGCAAAGGCAACAATCTCCGAGCTTACCTTGTTGGAATAGTTTTCAAGGGCTTGCTTGACCCCTTCCAAATTTCGAATACCAGCCTCCGGATAAATATCGACATGCGTTCTAACATGAGTTGATCCGGAAGCAAGTAATACATCAAGCAAGTTTTGCGCCCGCTCCTGAGTGCTTAAAGGAATGGATGCCAAAATATTTTTTTCAATTTCACAGCGCTCAATGACACCTGATGCTGGAATACAGGCCCGCCACTTCTCACCCAAAAGATTTTTATCCAAATGAACATGCTTTTCGATAAAAGATGGGAGCAGCAGCAACCCTTTTGCATCTTCCACCGGAAAATCATTTGAAAGGGGTTCACTTTCTTTTACTATTTTTGCAATTTTTCCATCCTCAATCAATAAATGAAATAGCTCCGTTTCGGTGCCTGCTACCCTTTCATTTTCTTTTACGAAACCAACCTCCAAGCGTGCATTCTTAAGCCAATAAGTCTTGTTCATGTTAATTTTTCTCCCTTCTTGAAGTTAACAGACAAAAGGGGTTACCCTTTTGAGATATCCCTTTTGCCATCCTTTATTTAAACCGCACATAGTTTATTTCTAGATAGCCTGATGGGCTGATTGAAAAGCCTTCGATATCTTTGGTCGTGGCTGCGACGTTTTCAATCACCCGCACTGGAATATATGGAACATCCTTCATTTCCAATTCCTGCGCTTCTGCATAAAGTTTAATCCGTTTTTCCGAATCTTTTTCTTTACGTGCTTCATCTATTAAGCTGTCAACTTGTTTATTGCTGTAAAAGAACGTATTTCCTGCAGGCCCCTGTGATGCGGTATGGAATAAGTTGTACTGATTATAGTCGGCATCGCCGGTTGCATTTCTCCAGCTAAGGATGAACATTTCGGAATCGCCTTTATTAACCTGACTAACGAACGTACCGTATTCCATTACCTGCACATTCACCTTGATTCCAATTCCATTTAACTGCGATTGAATGACTTCAGCCAGATTCACCCTTTCCTTGTTGTCCATCGTCTTCAAGGTGATCTCTAAACCGTTTGGATAGCCTGCTTCAGCCAATAATTTCTTCGCTTCATTAAGATTATAGTTATAAGCCTTCAAATCGGCATCATAACCGAAAACCTTCGATCCCATCAATGAGTTTGCTTTTTTCCCGACATTATTATAGACACCTTTAATGATCGAATCCATTTCAATCGCGTGAGCAATCGCTTTACGAACACGGACATCGTTAAATGGTTTCTTTGTCACATTAAAGCCGATGTACTCTGTCCCGAACCCTTCACTTTGATAGACTTCCGCATTGGAAGAAGCTTTCACTGTATCCATTTGAGCTACAGAAAGCGGCTCGGCGATTTGTGCCTCACCTGATTGAAGCATCGAGATTCTAGTTGTTTCTTCCGGCACTACCTTAAACACAACCTTATCTACTTTCGGTTTTTCGCCCCAATAATTCTCATTTTTCGTTAATACAATTTCCTGCCCTGGAGTCCAGGATTTAAAGACAAATGGACCGGTTCCTGAAGGTTCTTGAATAATATTTTTACCATACTTCTCAATAGCTTTCGGACTGATTATTCCGCCTTCATGGTTAGCTAAAATGGATAGCAACGGCGAAAACGGCTCTTTTAAAATGAATTGAACGGTATAGTCATCGATAACTTTCACTTCTTTAACCATTTTAAAAACAACTGCTCTCGGAGAGGCTACATTCGGATCCAGCATCCTGTCAAAAGTTGCTTTTACTGCAGCAGCATTAAAGGGTGTACCATCATGGAATTTTACGCCTTTTCGGAGGTAAAATTCCCATGTCGTATCATCGAGCTGTTTCCACTTTTCAGCCAGCAGAGGCTGGATTTCGGAGTTTTTATCACGTCCGACAAGGCCTTCATAAATTTTCCGATGGGTGATACTCGCGGCATTAATCGTTGACATAAACTGATGGTCAAGATTCTCTGCATCTGATTGGCGGGCAATCACTAATGTGCCACCTTGTTTTCCAGCAGTTCCTTTTTTCTCCGTAATGGTGCCTGCATCCTTACTGGTAGAGCAGCCACTCATCACAATAGCTAAAATCAGGATGACAGTGACAAATTTCCATTTAACCTTCATAGAAACAACCCCCTGAATATTTTTTGCGTTTTTCTAATTATAAAAAATATTCAGACTATTAATTTCTAATATTTTTACCTAATTTTTAAAAATTTCTACTTTTTTATATAGACTCTACAATTCTAAAAGAAGGCGGAAGCAATTCGTTTTCCAGCAGTTGTTGGTAATCCCTTTCCAAATATCCTTTCCGCATTTTATTAAAATATTTTTGTCCCTTTGTCTTGATTTCGTCTAAATCGAGGTTCGGGATTTTTTGATCCTTCATGACCATCCTGCCGTTAATAATCGACAATTTCACATCTCTGCCCGTACCGCTTACCATCATCGTCCGAATTGGATCATCAATAACACCCATATGAAATCCATCAAGGTCAACCGCAATGAGATCTGCTTTCGCTCCCGGTGCAATTCTGCCTAGGTCGTCCCTTCCAAGGAATTCAGCCCCGCCAATAGTTGCGGCCCGATAAAGGTCTGCATATGTTGAATCCTCAACCTCTTTTTCCTGAAGTCTTGAAAGCATGCTGCCGGTTCGGATGTTCTGGAATATATCCGGCGGGAAGGTATCTGTACCGATTGCGAGATTGATACCTGAACGTTTATACTTTGCAAATGTCTCCATAGCAGAACCATGTCTTCCGATAATCAATGGACAATGAATAACGGTTGTTCCTGTTTCCTTTAAAAGGGAAATGTCATCTCCCTCTCCGCCTTCAGCCTCGTTGTATCCAGCAATAAAATGAGCGTGCGGGATTCCTGTCTTTCTGCCCAAAAATCCAAGATCGTATAAATAGCGAATCGGAGTTACACCATAGGTATTGAGTATTGAGTGATATTCAAAGCTCCCTTGGGCAGCATGAAGCTTAATCGGAACTCCCAATTTTTCACTGTAATATTTGGTCTGTTGCAGGCTTTCAGTTGTTTGACATTCAATACGTTCCGGGGCAAGCATCCCTCTAATCAGACCATTGTAAGCACCGTCGAATTCTTCAATAAACTTGACTGCCCGCTCCAATCCAGCTCTCCCGGCTTCTTCATCCCAATATAGTTTAATCGTTCCATCCGGGCAGACGACCCTGATTCCGGATTGATAGCTGGGTCCGACATACAATCTTAGGCCGAGATTTCCGGCATGATGAGCAGCAGCAGCAATTTCTTCGTATGTTTCCGCCCATTTTTTATAAAAAACAGACGTGATTGGCATCGCAGTAGTAATTCCGTGCAGAATGAGCTGGGAATAAGCATATAAAGATTTAAACGCTTCTTCCTCCGCCGTCATAACTTCTTGTTGACCTTTTTCTACATAGTTTGCTGACCAAAGTAAATTCTTAGACCTTTTCGTGCCTGCTTCCAGATGTAAAATATCGTGATCGATATCGCCAAGAGCATTCAAATCGATAAATCCCGGGCTAATGACGGCATTACCGGCATCCATCACTTCATCTACTTCACCTGGGAAACTTTTCCCTACATAGATAATTGTATCATTTTCGTATACGACTTCGGCATCATGGAGGATGACATGGTCGTAGCCATCAAAGCCGATCACATATCTGCCTTTAAGTTTTGTTTTCATTATCATTCCCCTTTCAATCTGGCATAATTGTAATCTTCCTCGGTCCAAAAAGACCATCTAATGCAGCAAACCCCTATTTACATTATAAGAAAAAGATGATTGCTATTATTTTTACAATTAATACTACTTTTTTTAATATTTTTACTATTTTTATGTATTTCAATTTATTAAAAAAAGACCAGGTTATTTGGTCAATGGAAGAAGCAGAAATATAGGAGCCCGCAAAATAAATCTAAACGCGATTCTTCCTATATATATATGCGACCAACATGGTACATGGATTCAGGAAATAACAGGTATTAATCCAACTATAATAAAGAGGATCTCCTCCAGTTTTGATCTATCTATCATATAACTATGGATTATCCGCCAACCTTATTGCTGCACGGGACTAAGGACACAGATGTACCTTAAGAACAATCTGTTTTTATGAGGGCTGCCCTCATAAAAGAAGAAGTAAAAACCAGGTTAATTACAATTCCTAATGTAGAGCATGTATTTGAAAAAGATTTTGATAACCCAATTGTTCAAGCTGCACTTTATCAGGTAAATGAATTTCCTCAAATTCATTTATCCGCATAAAGTGAAAACTTCAATCTCCTTTAAGGGACATACAAGCTCTTGGAAAGAAACATAATAACGCCATTCTACTGTGCTAAGTTCAGTAAGAATGGCGTTATTATATTTTCAAGACATATCTTCAAAGTATGATTTACTTTCTGATGTTCCGGATCTTTACCAAATAAGTTGTTAAGTAATCCCAACCGTCTTCCTTTCAATTTATCCTAAAAAAAATAAACTTTATAACCTAAGTTCTAATAATTTTTACTGGCTAAATTGCATTGCAGCCTTTGTAAATTTAAGAGTTTGCAACAGTGGCACGGATAACAAATAAATTACCTATACCATAGAACACGACTGTAGAGAGAATTCCAAAAATAGCTACTGAATAATTTGGGGCATAATAGTTGAGTAAAAGTGCGATAGCTGAAGCCAATGCCCAGGTAACAAATGGCAACGCTTTCCAACCAATTATAGTAGGGGATTGGCCCTTGAATTTACTGCGTAGAATGAATTGATCCATAATTAATATTGTTCCGATCGGTGGAACAATAACCCCTAGCAGAACTAGCCAGTTATAAAAAACATTATAAATTCCAGAAACAGCGATTATAATACCGATAATACCTATTATGATAGTCACCAATCTCATTTTTTTGCCGGTCATATGTGACCAGCCAACTGCGCCATTATACAAACAATGTGAACCTACAGATCCCAAATTGATAAAGACAAATAGGATAGCCAAGATCGTTAGTAACGGACCATGTCCTGATAATACTCTCATGAAATCCCCACCGTTACTTTGAGGATTTGGAATAACACCAGTGGCGACGACGATTCCACCTACAAGTTCTGCAATGAAATTTCCGATTGGAAAGGCAAAAATGGTTGATAGCAGCCCTTCACGGCCATTTTTTGACCAACGTGTAAAGTCGGCTGTCATCGTACCCGAATCCGCAAATCCAGCAAAAACCAAAGTGATTGCTGCTCCAAAAGACATGGTTCCCGCACCTGCACTAGGTTGATAGTCAAGAATATTTGAATTACCAGTCCTGAATGCGAGAACGATCGCAATAATCGCCATTAAAAAATACATAGGTGTGGCAATCCATCCCAAAATAGACAATGCTTTGATACCGATATAGGTTATGGCTATATACAGGATCCCTCCAATGAGTGTCATCAAGAACAGGTTAGCACCAAAGGATCCATGCATCGTTGCTCCGGTGAGCCCTATCTGAAGAGCAAACCACCCGACTACGACCGTAGAAAGCAATCCTGAAACAACATAATACCCTGAACGTCCAAATGACCTTTGAGCAATCATGGCAAAGTTCATTCCAGTACGGCCAGCTTCGTGGCTTAGTAAGCCTACTACAAGAAACAACAAGAGGTTACCAATCAGCATCGCTAGGGCACCTGCTTTAAATCCAATCGAAGCTGTGATAATTCCACCAATTACTGCACTTGTCAAAACCATCGGAAAACCAAACCAAACCGCTCCTACAGAAGATAAACTTTTTCGATACTCTTTTGGCACAGGAGAGTGTTCGAACTCCGGATCCAATAGTTTGTTATCAACATTATTGTTTGACATACATTTCCTCCTTATGGAATATATTTTTTAATCAAAACTATTTAGCTCTTAACCGTTAACAATGATATTAAATGAAAAATGAAGTCTGGTTTTCTAAAAACTAAAAAACAACTTTAGACATAATGTTGGCTGCTTTTCATAGTTGCTTTAATAAATTATTTAATAATATGAGTACCTGCGTTTTCGTTGATCGCATCTTTCAAGCTTTCTGGATTTGTAATAATGACTCTAGTTCCATTCTTTTCTAAGAAGTTTAGACTTGCCTCGATTTTAGGGAGCATACTTCCGGGAGCAAAGTGGTTTTCCAGGACATATTTTTTTGTTACCTCTACAGTAATTTCTTCTAATGCCTTTTGATCAGGTTTACCGAAGTTGATACAAACTCTTGAAACACCTGTCGTAATAATCAGAGTCTCAGCATTGACTTGTTCCGCTAAAAGGCTTGTAGCAAAATCTTTATCAATGACTGCGTCAATTCCTTCGTACGTGTTATTATCCTTTTTAACTACCGGAATTCCGCCGCCGCCTACAGCAATCACCACATAACCCTCATCAATCAATGACTTTACAGCATCTTTTTCAACGATATCAATTGGTTTTGGTGATGGAACAACTCTTCGATAACCACGGCCTGAATCTTCAATAAAAATCCAGTCTGGATGTTCCTTTTTCATCTCTTCAGCTTGCTCTAGCGTAAAGAATGAACCTACGGGTTTCGTCGGTTTTTTGAAATTAGGATCATCCATGCTAACTTCAACCTGTGTAATGACAGTAGCAACTTTTTTGTTGATTCCTCTTTTTGTAAATTCGTTCGTTAAGGCCTGTTGTATTTGGTAACCAATACCACCTTGGGTGTCCGCTACACAATTAACAAGTGGAATTGCAGGCATACCAGCTACTTCATTTGCAATTTCAGATCTTTGAAGCTCAAATCCGACCTGTGGCCCGTTTCCGTGTGTAACGACAACATTGTAGCCCTCTTGAACCATATCTGCGATATTTACTACCGTTTCTTGTACTGCTTCATATTGGTCTTGAATCGTGTTACGTCCATTTTCTCTTACCAATGAGTTACCACCAATAGCAACAATAACTAATTTCCCCATTATTTTACCTCCAATGTTGATGATTTTATGTTCTTACCTAGCAATTCAGATTGGTTCCTATGCAATTGATATAAAGGATTTGAAAGGGGGTTAATCCAGGGCCAAGACCTATTAATGAAACCGCATGCTGTAATGCATTGGACATTCGATTCTTTAACAGTTCACTAAAAAGCAGATTTGTCCTTTTTTCAAGCAGATTAGACATTTCTTTTTCAATGAGGCTCTGGGATAAAGCTTTCTTAATTCCGCCGCTTTTACCATGAATGTCAATATAACTCTTCATCTTATTTATATTAATTTTCAATATTTTCAAATTGAAAGGGTATTTTGGTAAAATACTCTTCCAATATTCAAACCTTTCTATTGAAATAGCCATTTTATCTGCAATATATAGAATGTGATTGTTACTGTATACCAAGTCGTTTGCCTCTAAATTCAGCTTTTCAAAACGATCTTCTTCTATTACGATCGTATAAGGCCTATTTACCATCTGGCTGCATGAAATGGTATATAGTTCACCATTTTCTCGGCAAAAAATATTAAACGTTCTGTTAAATGTACTATGGACAAATCCGCTTAATTTCGAATTTTTAACTCTTTGGATAAAATCAACATCACCAGATTTTGCAAATATCACTAGACACCTCTGATCTGGAATGAACGTAAATCAAATTCTTTTTTCAGCCATCGCTATTTTCCTAAAAACCCCCTCTTTTATGGAATAATATTTAAGTAAGGCGCAATTCCAACCTAATTTTACCTGTTTTATTATTTCAGGATTTGATATGTTCCGTTAGATTGTTACAATTAAAACAAGTAAAGAAAAGCATTTCTGGTATATTTACAGTTAAACGCTTACACTATATTTATTTTAGATTGAACGCATAATATCCGTCATTGTTTACCTAAACCAAAAAGGCTTAGAACTATTTAGGCTATATGCATAATTAATTTGTCAAAGGTGTGAATCGATTGCTGACAGTAAAAGACTTATTCGAAATAAAAGCATTAGATGGGTTAAAAATAGTGGCAGGTGATAAGGGAATAAATAACATTATTTCGTTTGTCAATATTATGGAGAATCCAGATACTTTCGACTGGCTTTCTCCCAATGAACTCCTTTTATCAACGGGGTATATTTTCAAGGATAATGAAGAATTACAAAATCAAATCATTAAGGAGCTTTCAGAAATTAACTGTTCCGGGCTGGTTATAAAGATGCAACGTTACTTCAAACAATTACCGCAAAACATGATCGACCAAGCCAATAAATATGGATTACCTCTTTTAGAATTGCCCTTCGAATATACTTTATCAAATGTAATTTCAATTATTAATGAAAAGGCATCTGGAAGATATGATTTATTGAACAGAAAAACATTAGATATGCATAATATCTTATTTAGAATCGCACTTGAGGGCGGAGGAATTGAACAGATTTCTTCAATGCTTTCTAAAACTGTAAATAACCCAATCCTTATTTTAGACCAAGATTGGAAGTTACTTCACTACACAGAGCATGTAGATAACAAAGTACCATTAGCTTATTACTTCGACCTAGTTAAAAATAGAACTGCCTTCCATAAAGAATTTATCGATTCGATTCCGATAAATATTAGTGGTATGAATAAGCCTATAAAACGGCTCTATAATTTAGAGAATTTAGATATAAAATGCCGGATTCTCCCGGCCGCAGCTGCAAACAGTATATATGGATATATTGTCGTTTGGGAAACTGTCAGTGAGTTAACAGGATTTAATTACATTGTACTTGAACAAGCTTCAACCATTATGGCCCTTGAAAGGATACGCGCAAAAGAAATTGAGGAAGTAAAGTTAAAAATACGTCAGGAATTTTTTGATGATTTACTAACAGGTAAAATAACATCAAGTGATACGATCCATACCCTTAGCGAAATTCATGGATTAAATTCAAGGTATATGTATTACTGCATTGTTATAAATATTGAATACCCCGAACTTGAACAATATAAGGACATGGTAGCTAGGAAATATAAATCGGAAAATACCGCAAGGAAATGTGTGGATTTAGTTTTTGAGCATGAATGTGAAGCAAGTGGAGAAATTACCTGCTTCCATAGAAATAATCGAATAATCATTTTAATTGGACAAAATGAAAACCGACCACCTATATCTAAAAATAATGCGAAGCATTTTGCAAATGAGGTTTATAAAGCTCTGGATAAACAACTTGATAATACAAGCTTTTTAGTAGGAATAGGCAGACAATACAAAACAATTGATTCCCTTCACAAGAGTTTCTCTGAAGCAAATGAATCCATTCGGTTAATGCAGAAAATGGATAAGAGAGGTGGAATATCTCATTATGAAGATCACACGGTTTATCATTTCTTGGACTCCAATATTAAAGACATGGAATTGGAAGAGTTTTTCATGAAACACTTAGGAAAAGTCTATGAGCATGATAAACTGCACAGGACAAGTTATATTTCCACTTTTGAGAACTATTTTATTAATAATCAAAATATAAGTGAAACAGCAAAAGCGATGTTTTTACACAGAAACACTCTTATTTATAGAATCGAGAAGATTAAGGAATTATTAAACACCGATTTGAAAAACTCAGAGGAATTACTACAAATACAATTGGCTTTAAAGATTTTTAGACTTTTAAATAAAAATCTCTAGGAACACGCGTGATGACTGGCATCTCAATAAACGTAAGAACAGACACCAGATTGGTGTCCTTTTTAAATCGTTCAGCAAACTCTAATAATATAGATAAGAGCACCTCAAAAATTATTTTTGAGGTGCTCTTATCTAAAGGTTTATCAATGTCACGATGCAACTTGTTCAGTCTTCTTTTTAGAAACACTATCATTCTTTGTTACCATACTTACAACAGTCATAACTACTACATTTATAATAAGTGCTATTATCCCTACATTTATATCCCTCACCCACTGAGGAAGTAAAGGAAACAGGGTTCCTAAAGTGCTTTTCGAAAGCGTAATGTATGCTACCGTTATTTCCCCCATAATGATTCCAGCAAATGCTCCTTGTTTCGTCACAAAATTCTTCTTCATTAAGCTAAATACCATAGGTGGAAACAACTGTGTAACCAAGCTAGATCCCATTAATAATAAAGCGACAATCGTACCACTTTTAAACGTAAAAAACAATGAAACAAGAGCAACGACAGGTACTAAATACTTAGCTAAATTTACAATCTGCTTATCAGTAGCAGAAGGCACAAATACACCATAGACATTTTTGGCCAGCAAGGTAGCCGCAGACATTAAGAGCATTGAACCCGGCACTAAAGCTGTAAGTACACCAGCAGCTCCAATCACTCCCATTACCCATGGATCAAAAGCTAGTTTAGATAGACGTAATAAAGATAAATCAACCTCATTCGCCTTCAAACCGGGAATTTGAAGGATAGCGGCAAAACCGGCAAAGAACACAAAGAGTAAGATAAGTTGATATAATGGCATAATGATTGTATTTTTGCGGAACGTTTTCTCGCTTTTTCCAGAATAAATAGCGCCGAATGCATGCGGATACATATAAAAACCAAGAGAAGTTAGCAATACCGTAGAAATAAACCATGATATGCTTAATCCCTGACTAGGCAAAGTTAAAAACCCTGGCTTCGCTTTATCGATCGCTTCAAACATGTGCTGATACCCACCATAATAATGAAGCGGTAAATATATACCTAAGAATACGGTAACTCCTAGGATCATAATATCTTTGACAACTGCTGTCCAAGCAGAACCATGGATTCCTGAGACCATCACATAAATTGTAAGAACAATAACTGCAATCCAAATTGCTACCGTAGGAGAAATCGCTCCGTAAGATGCCTCTGAAACAATACTCCCCAAACCTTTCAATTGAAGAACTAGATAGGGGATGACAGCGACTACACCCACAATTGACACAAGGACACCTAAATATGGACTATTATACTTACTAACGAAGAAGTCCGATTGTGACATAAGCTTCTTTTCTTTTGCATATCGCCAAATAGCTGGAACATACCAATACGACATAATTAATGCTAATGTACCATATATTAATATATAAAAAGTAGGGCCGCCTTTTCCATATGCCCAACCGCTTCCTCCTAAAAAGGTAAAAGTGGAATACGTTTCCCCCGCCATTAACAAAAAGATAAAAACCGTACCAAAACCACGACCTCCAACTGTCCACTGTTCAAGGTTCATATCTTTACCTTTACGCGCTCGAATACCAATGGCAAGTGCAAAAAATATAGATGCAATAATAATAAGAAGTGCTACATTCATGATACATTTCCCCCCCTATTTCTAGGATCTAGTTTAAATATAATAGCCATAATTCCTGATGTAATAACCACCCATAATACAATCCAAAAAAGAAAAAAGGGCATTCCTAAAACATAAGGGTTAACTTTATTAACAAATGGAATCCCGCCAAGAAATCCAATAAAAGGGATTATAGCTAAAATACAGATGAATTTCAAAGTAATTCCTCCTTTTATTCTCCTAAAATATTGTCAAAGCTTATTGATCAGATCTTTAATACGTAAGGCTATCTTTCGGGTCAATATTGATAGATATACACATCGGTATCATCCTCCTTTAACAGGAATCTAATAGCACTCTATCTTTTACTACCATTGATAACACTTTAAAATAAGCATAGAGCACTTATTTATTTTAATTATAAAAAATATTATGATAATTAATTTTTAAAATATTTACCTATATTTAAATTATCTTTACTATGTTAGGAAAGTAATTATATAAGTATTTGTGTATTTTTATGCATAATTTTAAATAAGCGATTGTTTGGAATAGTAATTTATGTGTCAACTGCTTTCTTCATTTAAAGTTTATAGGATATAAGATGGTTGTATTGTGCAGTACAAATAAAATGGTTTACTTTAGGTAAAGCAATACCGCATTTTTTCCGTTGAAAAATGATGCTGTTATAAAAATTGTTTCTAATTACAGGATAAGTTTCTTCGTTTTGTACGAATGTAGTAAATAATTATATATATCTATATAACTTGATCATTTACTCTTTTATTTTCTTTTGGGATTACTCCCTTCTTACTTCCTACCCACTTAACTGATACGAAGCTGCAAAGTGCTTCTTCAAGAAAGCTTTGCGGTCTTTTCATGTTTCTAAGCCTCGTGTCATAACCGTCGATAAAAATCCAGCGTATCAACAGATCATTAAATGCCCATTTTGGCAACTGACTAATTATTGTACATCATGCACAATTGAAACCGATTCTTTTTGGCACTGATATACAATGATGGTGATCCAACAATTCGTTAATATTAAGATTATAGCTATGAATATCAAGACAGGAGATACCTGCATGGATAGCAAAACTAGATATCAGATATTGTTTAACAAGATCAATCAATACAATTCCGGTGAAAAAGGTATTACCAGGATTGCCTATACAAATGAAGAGCAGACTTGTACACATGCTTTTATGCGTATGTGCAAAGTGGAAAATTTAGATATTCGAATGGACCAATGCGGGAACGTAATTGCCAGACGAGAAGGAAGAATGAAAGAGTTGCCGCCAGTTGTTATGGGTTCTCATTTGGATACCGTTTACCAGGGTGGACAGTATGATGGTGTTGTTGGTGTTACAGCTGCACTTGAAGTAATCAAACGTCTAAATGAGAAGAGCATTGTGACTGATCATCCTATTGAAATTATTTCATTTGCTTGTGAAGAGTCTTCTCGTTTTGGTGTATCAACTGTTGGCAGTAAAGCAATGGCGGGTCTAATCGATAAGGAAAAATACAGATATTTAAAAGACCGTGATGGAATCACAATGGAGAAGGCATTTTCTCTTTGCGCTTTGGATTTTAATAGTATTGATGAAGCAAGTAGAGTTAACGAAGAGTTTAAAGCCTTTTTTGAATTACATGTTGAGCAAGGCCCAGTATTAAAAAACAATAACAAAAAGATTGGAATTGTTACAGGTATCGCTGCACCGGTAAGATTTCAGTTAAAAATAATAGGGAAAGCGTCACATTCTGGAACGACCCCAATGAATATGAGACAAGATGCTCTTCTTGGCGCTGCTGAGATCGCTTTGGAGCTTGAGAAGGCGGCAAAACGTGAACTTGAATATGAAACAGTAGCTACTGTTGGTGTTATAGACATCCATTCTGGGGCAATGAACGTGGTGCCAGGAGAGGTGGAAATTAAAATCGACATTCGATCTACTTCCATGGAATCAAGGCAGCGAGTGGTAAACCATTTATTCGAATCGATTTTAGCCGTAAAAAGGAATCGACAGGTTGAGATTGTAAGTGAAGAAATCAGTTCTGAGGAACCAATCTTGCTTTCTTCCGGACTGATGGATACTTTAAAAAATATTTGTATAGAAAAAGATCTATCTTTTCAATTGATGCAAAGCGGAGCAGGGCATGATGCTATGAATATGACGAAACTATGCCGAGTGGGTCTTATCTTTGTTCCTTCAGAAGACGGGCTTAGTCATCATCCCGACGAATATACTGAACTTGACGACATTTTAAATGGTATTGATGTATTAGAGGATGTAGTTCTACATTATTCAAAACTAGAGTAGTCACTTAATAACGGACGCAATCCTGGAACATGGATAAGCGCCATTTTTCATTTTAGGGCCGTTTTCTTGAATAAGATTTATGGTTCTGGTGCAAGAACTCCAAGATAATTGCAATGAATTTCTAAATCTTGGACATACTGATACTATCAGTCTAAAAAAGGATGTATATCAGTATGAAAAATTCAGTAGAATGTTATTGTTATGAAAAGAAATTGGGTTCTGGTGCAAATATGATTTGTTAGAAACATAGAACCTCAATATCCTTTTATCCATGAATTATGATGGTAATCCAAACAACTTATGTATGAACTCAACTTCATTTTGGGCAGACTTCACCCCTTGGTGAACTTGCCCTTTTTTCATCATATCCGTGGCTTCCATGCCACGTACTATTGAAGTAGCAGTTTCATACGTTTTGAATCCCAGCATGGAGCGTACTCTTTTCTTAATGAAACGATGATCTTGTTCTACGATATTATTGAGATATTTCACTTGTCTCATTTGGATGCCTTCAGGCATCTTTTGCTCGTCTTTTAGCTGTTGAATGGCTTGTTCATCATTCTGGTATACTTTATTTCGTTACGAGCGCAGAAATTCTCATATTACTTCTTTGACAGGCGGGAAAACAATAATGAAACATACAGCTATATATAAAAAAAATGACCTCTTTTCCATTAAGGCAGATTTCTATAAGACAAGCCATGACAATGCTCCAGTTGTCGTATATATTCATGGTGGCGGCCTGCTTTGGGGGTCTAGGGAGGACCTCACTGAAGAAATGATACACCTCTACACCAGCAATGGTTTTTCGCTGTTTTCTATCGACTATCGGTTGGCTCCTGAATCGAAACTGCCAGACATCCTTGAGGATGTCCAAGATGCACTTGATTGGTTAGAGAATGAAGGAACGAAACGTTTTTCGATCAACCCCAAAAGAATAGCGATCGTGGGGAGCTCAGCAGGCGGTTTTCTTGCACTTTGTGCAGGAACATTCAAACGAAAACCGAGTGCAATTGTCTCCTTTTATGGATACGGTGATATTAGTGCAAAATGGGCAACAGCTCCAAGCAATTTCTATTGCCAAAAAGACCATGTCCCGAAAGAAATTGCTATGAAGCTTATTTCTGATCAAATTATTATAGATGGAACAGTTGAACAACGCTTTCTCCTCTATTTATATGCAAGACAGACAGGCGAATGGATTGAAACCTTAACAGGGATTAATCCATCAGTAAATAAGGAGGAGCTTCTTAAGTTTTGTCCCATTCACAATATTACTAAAGATTACCCGCCGACATTATTATTACATGGAACTAAAGATGTGGATGTTCCTTATGAACAATCCGTTTTTATGCGAGCTGCCCTGATAAAGGAAGGGATAGAAACGAAGTTAATTACGATTCCTAATGGTGAGCATGTTTTTGACAAGGATTTTCATAACCCCTTCGTTCAAAATGCTCTAAATCAGGTGATAGATTTTCTTAAAAATCAACTAAGTATATAAAGGCTTTAGTGGACATTTGTCCTTAAAGCCTTTTTCTGTTTCCAAAATTGTTCAAGGATGATTGCAAAAAACGTACCTACAATTAAACCATTCCTCCCTAGATTTTGAATGATCGCCTTAAAATCATTGTTGCTTATCTATGAAATGTCAAAATCCGGCACTATAAAAATAGCACCGGATAAATATTTTGGATTTATCAGAAAAGATTTATTTCATTTCGTTTATTTTATGGAAATGCTCCCATAAGTAGTCGCAATCATCTCTATCTTTAACCTTGATCATTTTTAGAACACTTTCATCTTCTCCAGTTAAGTATTTTCGGAGGTGTAGGTCAGTAAAACCGTTTTCATGAGCATCGTCTTTTGTGCTGCAATAGTGTACTTCTTTAATGCCAGACCAAATAATAGCCCCTACACACATTGGACACGGTTCACAAGTCGCATAAATGACACAATCTGATAGATCCATTGTTCCTAATTTTTTGCAAGCTTCTCTGATCGCAACCATTTCTGCGTGTGCTGAAGGATCTGTATCTTTCATCATTGTATTACTTACAGCCACAAGTACTTCATCGTCGCGTACAATAGTTGCACCAAAAGGGCCGCCGTGTTTATTGTCCATACCTTCAATCGTAGCATCAACAGCCATTTTCATGTAATCCATAAAAAAATTCCTCCCCCTACTTTATGAAACTTTTTAAAATCAATTATTCTTGCATAATTAGAAGAACTTAACTTCTTAAACTTGAGATACTAGTTATTCGGTTTACTAAACCTTCCTAGAATACTATACAGGATAAAAGAAACAATCAATCCGCTAAAAAAGGCAAACTCATTCATTTTCACTAAAAATGGTACACTCTTTAAAAAGGCACCTGACATAGGAAGAATAAAGCTAATCCCTAATACCGCCATAGCTATTGGGTTGTACCCGTTTTTATATTCACCATGGCTGCCTTCAGGTACATAGATATTATCGAGATCCAGCTTTCTTTTGCGGTGAATATAGAAACTTGAAAGCATAATCCCAGCAATTGGTCCAAAGATGGAACCGATAAAGCTATAAAGGTAAAACAGTGTTGAAGCGCTTGATACAAGCTTCCATGGCAAAATTAAAGTTCCGACAATTGCAGTCAACACTCCAGCTTTCTTTACAGTAAATACTTTTGGGAATAATGCTGTCATTTGCAATCCTGATGGTAACAGGTTTGCAAATACAACGAATGCAGTAGCCCCTACGTTAAGAGCCAAAATTAATACAACAACAGAGAAAGTGTTTTCAATTTTATCAATTGCATGTACGATATTAAAAATTGGTTCGCCAAATGCAATTTCAGTGCCAGCGATTAAAGCAACGCATGTTATGGCAAACAGCACATATGATAAAATAAATCCTAATGGCAGTCCAATAATTACATCTCTTGGTGATTTAGCTCTTTGTGTAAAGTCTGCCATGTTAACAATTGGACCAGCCCAATTTGATACTAATGCACTTACGCAGGCAACGAATACCAGCGGGCTCGAATTAGGCTTCTTTGGCACGTATTCTAAAATTGGTCCAAATCCTCCTGCCATGTTGATCGCCCAAACTGCAGCCCCAATGATAAACACGTACACGACAGGGGAAGACCAATTGCCAAATCTGCTTAGTACATTCATTCCACCCAGGAATAATAAAACGGTAACAGTCCATAGAACTGCATATGAAATCATTGTTGGGACTGTTAATCCCAAAATATTAAAATCTCCACCTAGAGACATATAATTTGGAATAAATCTTGAGAAAATAACATTTAACGATTCAGCACCAACAACAGTTGTTGTTCCAAAGAAGACTAAACCCGCAACTAGTCCACGGCATAACGCAGGAATAATTGCGCCTTTTACCCCAAATGAATCACGAAGCAGCATTGCAAAGGGAAGCCCATATTTTGAAGCAGAATAGCCATTTAAAACATAAAAGGTTGAAACAATTACAGCTGAAAGCATGACCGCTAAAAGTACTTGCTTCGTGTTCAGCCCTAGGATAAAGAATCCTGCAACTGTCATATAAGACATAATATTATGGACAGCACCCATCCAAAGTGTGATGTAATTCGACATTCCCCAGTCTCTTTGATGAAGCTTTTTTGGCAGCAAATCTTCTAAGTAGCCGTATGAATCATATTGATCATACGACTGATCTATTTTCGCTTGTTCCATGGTAACACTCCTTGCCCGTTTAGGATGATTATCTTGTATTTTTTTGCCTAAAACGAGGATCCAACCGCTTTGGTGGCGTTTTCATTTTATTTCTTTCTAATTATCCGATTGAGTGAATTTTATAGTTTGCAAGATTCTAACTTGCAATAGCCTAAGTAGACTATTAAATTTGACAGCTGTCATTTGCCTTACAAGACTAGTTTAAACATCATGCATCACATCGTCATCATTTATACGAAACAATAAAAGGAGAAGGCAATTATGCATGATAAACAATAAATTGTGTATAATTTATGTCCATAATTTCACAAACAATTACAATAAACTTCATGTATTGCAATCTTATTTCAGCCAACCTCGGATAAAGGCTGGCTTATTTTTGTTATCGATACGTTCAGGCGCAAATAATATGGGTTCCTGCTTTTTCTATAATGGCATCTTTTAAGCTTTCTGGATTTGTAATAATAACTCTAGTACCGTTATTTTCCAAGAAGCTAAGGCTTGCCTCTATTTTTGGCAGCATACTTCCAGCAGGGAAATGGTTTTCAAAGACAAATTGTTTTGTTTCCTTAACGGTAATTTTCTCAAGCGCCTGTTGATTTGGTTTTCCAAAGTTGATGAAAACTCTTGAAACACCAGTCGTAATAATCAGTGTCTCTGCATTTATTTGTTCTGCTAATAGACTAGTAGCAAAATCCTTATCAATAACTGCATCAATACCTTCGTATGTGTTATTACCTGTTTTAACTACCGGTATTCCACCGCCTCCAACAGCGATTACTACGTAGCCGGCTTCAATCAATGACTTGATGGCATCTTTTTCAACAATATCAATTGGTTTAGGAGAAGGAACAACTCTTCTATATCCTCTGCCAGAGTCTTCAACGAAAATCCAATCTGGGTGTTCCTTTTTCATTTCTTCTGCTTGCTCTATTGTAAAGAAAGATCCTACAGGCTTGGTCGGATTTTTAAAATTGGGATCATCAATACTGACCTCAACTTGTGTAATTACTGTAGCCACTTTTTTGTTGATGCCCCTTTTTGCAAATTCATTTGTCAAAGCCTGTTGAATTTGATACCCAATGCCGCCTTGCGTATCTGCTACACAATTTACAAGCGGCAATGGCGCCATTCCTGCCACTTCACCCGCAATTTCAGATCTTCTAAGTCCAAAACCTACCTGTGGGCCGTTCCCATGTGTAACGACAACGTTGTAACCCTCTTGAACCATATCTGCAATATTTACTGCCGTTTCGCAAACAGCTTCATACTGGTCTTGAATCGTGTCGCGTCCATTTTCTCTTACTAAGGAGTTGCCTCCGATAGCAACGATGACTAGTTTTTCCACTGACTTTTCCCCTGCCTTTTATTTATGTGCGTTTTGTTCTATCAACTCAAGAGACTGTTTTTTATGCAATTGATATAAAGGATTTGTCGGGTCATTTTCGATTGCATTTTCAATTGCTTTTATCGCTTCTTTATGCTTACCTAGTGATCTTAAGCTGTTTGCCTTATGAAACGAAAAATCGTATCGGTTCGGCTGAAGCGCTAAGAGCTTATCCATTTCAATAACAGCTTCTTCGTGTCTGCCAAGTTCTCTTAAGTAATTTGATTTATGGTAACGGTAGAACGTCTCATTTGAATCTTGCTCGCATGCTTTATTATATTCGGCTAGTGCTTCCTCAGGCTTGTTCATTAATCTTAAGCAATTAGCTGTATAGAAATAAAAATCAAGGTCATTTGGATCAAGAGCTAATGCCTTTCTGTATTCTCCAAGTGCTTCTTCAAATTTCTTTAATTCCTGCAAACAATAGCCTTTATAGTAGTATAAATCAAGATTATTTTCGTCGATTGCAAGACCTTGATTGATCACAGTGATTGCCTGTTCATAGTGATGTCCTTTATAAAGTTCTTTTGCTGTTTTGATATGTTCATTGTTTTCTTGATATTCTTTATTTAGGATTTTTAAAACCTTTTGCTGATTTAATACTTTCGCATGCTGAATGGATGACTTTCCATCTCGATCAGCTAAATGAACATCCGCACCAGCATCAACAAGTATTTCTGTGATGTTAGAGTACAATCTTCCTCCATTACCTAAAATAACGGCCTCTAGAAGGGCTGACCACCCTAAATTGTTTACATGATTTACTGGAACTCCAGCATCTAAACAAATTTGAACAGTTTTTAAATATCCTTTTTCACTGGATGGCAATAAAGCAGTGCCGCCAAAACGATTTACACTTTTGAGATCTGCCCCAAACTTGAGCATTATGCTTAGGATTTCATGAAATCCGTTTGCTCCAGAGCAAATAAATGGAGTTAATTGCGTATTATCCTTAGTGTTTACGTCACCCCCAGCTTCCAGCAGCAATTTTGCTGCAGCGATTTGATTTTTTTGTGTCGCTGCCATTAAAGCCGTACGGTCGTCCTTATCTTTATAGTCCACGCTGGTACCATCTGCTAAAAGTTGTTTAACTGCTTCAGTATCTCCTCGTTCACTCGCAGAAATAAGTTTCAAATTTAAGGATTGATGATCCATATTGATTCTCTCCTTTAGAAGTTATCATTTTTTACAGAAAATCCTTCGATCCCGACTTTGCGAAGGAATTTTGACGGAAAATCCCTTCCCAGTAGTTTTGTAAACTGGCAGAATGACCAAAAAGTTACAGTAAATATAGATGGAGCACTAGGACCTGAAGGCAATGCCGTTACGTCTAATCTCCCTGTTTCTTTTGATAGCATACGTTCAAAAATAAAATAGCAGCAGCTTGCCGCAAAAATAGCGAGACCAAAACTTGGAACAATTTTTCCATATACATATTCTTTAGGAAAAACTACTACAAAAATTAGCAGTGATACCATAGTTAATAAATTGGTTAGATTGTTTGCGAGTAAGCCAAATTAAGCAGCCTAGTCGCCTTTTTTTCATAATCTTAATGTTTGGTCCATTACAATTCACTTCAAAAAGAGTAATGATGCTAAATTTAGGAATTTTTTATGCTGGTCCTGAAAAGATCAGAACCAGCTTTATTGGGCATTTGATCTGCTTTATTGAATGCTTTCGCTTAGAGCTAGAAGTGCTTTTTCTAATGCTTCAACTGGCGGATAAGTGATACCAGCTCCAATCATTCCAATGCCAGCTTCTTTATGTGCAATGGCAGTATTGATAATTGGCATAATGCCTGTTTGAATTACTTTTCGAACATCAATTCCTGTAGGAATCCCCATAAAGTTCAGCAACGGAATCGTTACATTTGGATTTTCGGTCGTTGTAATTTCTTTCATTTTTGTAGAGAAGCCGATTGCGTCTTCAACAGTTCCTCCTACAAGTGCAACAATTGCCGGAGCTGTTGCCATTGCGAAACCGCCAATCCCATATGTCTCCGTAATCGCACTATCTCCAATATCAAGCCCAGAATCTTCTGGTTTGTAGCCTGCAAACATCGGTCCAACTACTTTTTGTGCTGGTCCAGTAAACCATGTGTTTCCTTCCATGCCGCTTACACGAATGCCAAATTCTACTCCATTGCGTGCCATCGTTGTTACGATCGTACTGTTTTTAATTCCGTGTGCAGCATCAAGAGCGCATTTTGCAAGAGCCATCCATGTTGGACCAGAGAAATAGTCGCTGCTTGCTACAAAATCGAATACATCTTTCTTCTGCTCTGTTGTGAAGTTTGTTTGTAAAATGTACGGAGTCAATGCCTGAATTAAAAGAGTTGTTCCAGCAACATTCCGATTATGACACTCATCTCCCATATGAAGAGCTTGTGCAAGCATTAGACGCAAGTCAATTCCATTTGGATTAAGCTTCATCGCATCTCTTAACATAGGGCCAAATACATCGCGCATCCAAATCAATCGATCAATAACACTTTGATCATTTGCACCCATCCTTAAGATTTTTGAAAGCTGCTCACTTAAATTTGTATAAGCAATGTTCCCATATGTCTTGTTCTCTACAATGTGCATGAACATGGAAGCCGAAGTGACCCCTGCCATTGAACCTACACAATTGTGCTCATGACATGGTGAGAAAGTAATTTCTCCAGATGCAGCAAG
Organism: Neobacillus massiliamazoniensis; assembly: GCF_001048695.1. Lineage (GTDB taxonomy): Bacteria > Bacillota > Bacilli > Bacillales > Cytobacillaceae > Neobacillus > Neobacillus massiliamazoniensis. The sequence goes on from NZ_CVRB01000002.1 coordinate 170,644, forward strand.
TTCGGCTGCTTCCTCTAAATCCTTAGCTAACCCTTCAAATACGAGTGCCCCTGTAACTGCTCCCTTCATCGGTCCGTTCATTTTTTCCCAAGTGATAGGCGGCCCCGCGTGCAGGATCATCTTTTTGGTCATACCAGGTACAACATTGATTGCTTGGTCAAAGCCAATTAATACCGGCTGTGAATTAATAATTCTCTCAACCGCTTCCTTGTTTGCCGCTTCAATTTTTTCTGCAATGATAGGATCTTCTAATTTATCAAGTGCAGCAATTATTTCTGGCTTCCCTCCGCCAGGCGGAGTCCACTCTAAATGAGTTACATTTGCATTTTGCTTTAACATATCCTCTTTAAAAGACTCAATTCCTACGTTTATGACATTTAGTTTACTATTAAAAAGTTCATTGATTTTACTCATGACTATTCTCCTTTCATTACAAACTCTCTAGCCAATAGACCAGCATTTTGACTGCTGCTGGCATGTGTAACACCTGCAGCCAATAATTTATTCACTTGATCCTCAATATCTTGGCTATCTAATTCTGTTCCAAGGACATATCCGATAATTTCTAAATGCCTTCCTTCTTCTTCAGCCAATTGCTTCGCTTCAATGATGGCAGGAAGCATTGCACCAACTGGATCCTCATGAGCACCAAAGCCCAAAACAAAATCCATTACGATAACGCCAACAGATGGATCTTTTGCCTCTTCTATGAATCTAGCAGTTCGGGTAGACGGATCAATCATAGGATGAGGCTTGCCTTGGGTAAATTCATCATCACCGAAATCAATAAATGTATGTTCTTGACTTACATTTTTGTCCTTTAAGCGATACTTCGGATCTCTCTGAATATTGCTATAAACATTATCAAACTTTTCCAGTGCCGTGTGCATAGCTTCATCACAAAGTGTGCCACCGCTAAATAATCCACGAATATATTTTTGTTCAGGTTTTAATTTTGTACGAACTTCTTCGATAAGAGGAATATTTAATGCACGTTTATTTAACTTGCTTTCGTCTGCACCAGCTAATAGTACTGCTTTTAGAGCAGCCTCTTTGGACATTTTTGCAAAATGGCCACCGGCTTCTATTACTTTTTCTTCATCCCCGCCAACAAACCAAACGACAACAGGTTTATTACATTGTTTAATTTGAGCAAGCACTTTCTCTTCAACACTCGGTGCCGGTGGTTTGGATACTAGAACAATAACCTTTGTAGCTTCATCCTCCTCGAGTGCCTTAATGCCATCTAGCATCATGATTCCGCCAACGGCTTCACTAAGATCTCTGCCGCCTGTTCCGATCAGCTGCGAAATTCCGCCTCCAAATTCATGAATGCGAACACTTACTTCTTGGCTTCCAGTTCCTGATGCACCAACGATGCCGATGGTCCCTTTTCTCACTACATTGGCAAAGCATAACGCAACATTTCCAATAATGGCTGTTCCACAATCAGGACCCATCATTAAAAGTCCTTTTTCATGCGCTAATTTCTTTAGTTCAATTTCATCTTCAACACTTACATTATCGCTAAACAGCATGACATGAAGATCATTTTCAAGAGCTTTTCTCGCCTCTCTAGGGGCATAGGCTCCGTTCACTGCAATAACTGCTAGATTCGCTTCCGGGATGCTCTTTGCAGCTGAAGGAATCGTTGAATAGATCACCTCGCTCTTCCCTTTTAAAGAATTCTTTTTCGTAAATAATTCTTCAATGCCATGGAAAGCGCTTTCGCATTCTTCATCAGTTGCTGCCTTTACAACAATAATTAAATCACTTGCCTTTGCTTGTTCTACTTCAGGGGTCATCAATCCCACGTTTTTCATTACTTCTTTATTCATCTCTGTCCCCATAGCGATAATGGCCTGTTCTACGCCTTCAATCTGATTCGCTTTTGTGGAAAGAGACATTAAAGAAACTGAATCAAAATAGGTATTTGGCTTAATTAAAGCTTTTACTTCCATAATTTCCCTCCTGATTTATATTGGCTTCCAATCCGCTGACAAGTCCTAGAGCTATATCCGTTCCGGATGAGGAACCAATGTTTATTACTTGATTTAAGGAAAAAAATAGCTCCTCTTCTTTCCCATAAAACAAGGAATCTACTAAACGAATGATAGACTCTCTTACTTTTCCGACAGATGCTTTTTTCAACGCCATGTAGCTTATATCATTCGTTAGGGCTTTCGCCTTTTCTACCACGTCTTCACAAAATGATTGATGTGAAAAACGAGGACTATTCCTAATGTTAAAAATCGTAAACAATCCAACAAGAAAATCATCGCCAGATGGAGTTAACCCAGGCCCAAGACCTATTAGTGAAACTGCATGCTGCAACGCTTTGGACATTTCGTTGTTTCTCAATGCATTTAAAAGCAAGTTCGTACGTTCATTAAGCATTTTAGACATTTCAACATCGAATGGGCCTCTGGAAATCTTATTTTTTTTCATTCCTCCGCCTTTGCCAAGAATGTTGATGTAATGCTTCATCTTAGTTAAACGTGTTTTTATTATTTCCGTGTCTTTTGGATAAATAGGCAATACAGGTTTCCAACTTTCTACCTGTTCAAGGGTTATAGCAATTTTATTTTCAACGGACAAAATTTTATTTTCAAAATGCACGGTATCATTTACTTTAATATCCATTTCATCAAAACGATCCACATCAATAATAAGAGTATTGGGACCATTATCCATTTCGCGACATGCAATGGTATATAATTCACCATTCTCCAGACAGTGGATATTGAATGTCCGATTAAATGTACTATGAACATAACCACTAAGCTTCGAATCGCTAATTTGCTGAATAAAACTAAAATCACCTGATTTTGCAATTTCCACTAGAGTCACCCCTGTGCTCCGAAGGCTAACTGAATGCGATTTCATTCAGTACAGAAATAAAGTACCTCCTTTTTGAATGTGAATGTTAAATTTGTAAGGCCTAACTTCCACAGTCTCCATGCTTTTTGGTAAATATTTTTTGGGATTGATCTATTCTACTAAATTGACACAATTAAAAATGTGTGTGGAAAAGTATTTTTTGTATAATAAAACATAAAAAGTAATCAAACCTATCTCTGCTTCTTTACATGAAGAAGCATTTGATATTATCACCGCAAATGGTTACTCAATACAAAAATGTTTTCCAATGTTGCAGAGAAGCACTAAGCCTTAACATGTTCATTTTAGTTATAATGCACAAAGAGGTCATCGTTTAATCAAACCAAAAAGCTATCATTTCATTTGTGCATCTTATACAATTAATTATGTTTAAATTATGTCCAGGGGGTGGAAAAGGGTTGCTTACAGTTAAAGACTTATTAGAAATAAAGGTTCGGGTACAAATATGATTTGTTAGAAACATAGAACCTCAATATCCTTTTATCCATGAATTATGATGCTAATCCAAACAACTTATGTATGAACTCAACTTCATTTTGGGCAGACTTCACCCCTTGGTGAACTTGCCCTTTTTTCATCATATCCGTGGCTTCCATGCCACGTACTATTGAAGTAGCAGTTTCATACGTTTTGAATCCCAGCATAGAGCGTACTCTTTTCTTAATGAAACGATGATCTTGTTCTACGATATTATTGAGATATTTCACTTGTCTCATTTGGATGCCTTCAGGCATCTTTTGCTCGTCTTTTAGCTGTTGAATGGCTACAGGATACGCTGGATTTTTATCGACGGTTATGACACGAGGCTTAGAAACATGAAAAGACCGCAAAGCTTTCTTGAAGAAGCACTTTGCAGCCTTTTGGTCTCTTGTTTTGCTTAGGTAAAAGTCAATAGTGTTTCCTTCGGAATCCACTGCACTATATAGAGACATCCATTGACCTTTTACTTTGATATACGTTTCATCCACTCTCCATGAATCATTTGTACGTTTTAGATGACAACGAAGTCGCTTGTCTAATTCAGGACTATACTGATGAACCCAACGCATAATGGTCGAGTGAGCCATCGATAATCCTCTTTCCTCCATCATTTCCACAAGATTACGAAAAAGCTCAAGTTGTACCGTAGGTACCATCTGACAGTAAGAAGAATAATATCGGGTTGATAATGTTTCCACTTGAATAAATTATGATTTATCGTTGGGGCATGAACACCTTCGGTGGCTTGTAATTTAATTTCCGCTTCGAGTCTTAGAATGCGTTGTCCCAACTCTTTTAATTGATGATAATATTCCTGAAAAACCACTCGGAAAGATGAGCTTTCAAATTTTAATGTATCTAGCCATTCACGATACTTTTTGGTCCATTTTCTAACTCCAACTGGTGGTTGAAGATTATTACACACAGCCTTTCAATAAAAAAAGAAACCATTAGATAATGGTTTCTCATTTACTGACATTCAAAACCTTATTTTCTTGGTTAATTTCTACATTTTTACTCCTTAACCACTTGACTGCTACGAAAGTGCTAACTAGTAGCACGAATGCTCCGAACAGATAAGGTAGATTGATATCAATATCGAATAAAAGTCCCGCAAGCACTGGCCCAAAAATTTGTCCGAGACTCATATAGGCATTATTTAACCCTGCTACAAATCCTTGTTCATCTCCAGCTTCCTTCGATAGCAGCGTGTTAATCGTCGGCCGTAATATATTATTAAATGTAAAAAATAACATCGTTACTATTATTACATAAAAGAAGTTGCCCGAGAATAGCAAGAACACTAACGATACAGCAGAAAGCAAGAGCATGCTGCTAACAATTGGCTTTTCCCCAAACCTTTGTGTAAGACGGTTGGTCAGCATTAATTGGTTGAATGTGCCAATCAAGGAACAAACCATAAACATAATGGAAATTTCTCTAGTCGTAAATCCATAGCTCTGAGTAACGAACAGCGGTGATATCGCCTCAAAGTGAGTAAGTCCAAACGTAAGAGCGAATATCATTAATAATAGGATAAAATAACGCGATCTAACCGATTGTACTAGTTGACGAAAAATATTTTCTCTCTTTGGTTTTGATTTCAGACGCATAAGACGAACCTCTACAGATTGGGATTCCGGCAATAATAGTATGCAACAAATCACCGCCAAAAGACCAATACTTGCAGATACAAAAAAGGGTGCCCTTGTTCCGAACTCAGCAAGCAATCCGCCCAAACCCGGACCAATAATAAAACCGGATGACATCGAAGCACCTAAAAACGACATTGCCCTAGCCCGCTGTTGTTCTGTTGTGATATCAACGATATAAGCCATAATGGACGGGACTAAGGCAGCAGAACCCATTCCACCAATTAAGCGTGCAACAACTAAAAGAGAAAAATGTCCTGCAGTGGCAGCCACTAAGTTGGAAATAGCGAACAAGCACAGTCCAACGACAATCATCGGCTTGCGGCCGTATTTGTCTGAGTAATCTCCAGCAATTGGCGAAAATAAAAACTGTGTCAAGCCAAAGGCCGACACTAAATATCCTGCTGCTTTTCCGTCTGCTCCGAATTCTTTTAGAAGGTCAGGGAGAATAGGAATAACAAGACCAATGCCAAGCATCGCAAGAAACATATAAATCAGTAAAAACGGAAACGCAGATTTTGATGGCATGGATAATTCTCCTCTAAAAATCACAAATAGATGTATTTTTTCTTTGTTGTAAATATTTTGAAATTCCATGATTGTAATACAAGTTGAACCCTTTCGCTCAGCTCAAGGCACAAAACGGAATGCATTTTTTGTGCCTGAACGTTTTTTTATTTCATTTAAGGCTATGCTCCAGCTTTTTGTAAGATATTTTCAATTTCTCGAAATCCGCGAGATTGAGCATGTTTCAAGGGTGTAATCCCATCCCGGTCACCAATGTTAACATCAGCCCCATGGTCGACTAACAGTTGAACGATTTTTTGATGCTTATCCCCGCCGTCACCTAGAATGACCGCTTCTATTAATGCTGTCCAATGTAAATTATTAATGTGGTTGACATCAATATCGGAATGAGTAAGTAGTTCTTTAACCACTTCAACATGTCCGCGCTCTGAAGCCGGGATAAGTGCCGTTCCCCCAAACCGGTTCGTAAGTTTCGTGTCTGCACCGGCATCAATCGCAAGTTTTACGATCTCGAGCAGCCCTTTTGCTCCGGCATGCAAGAGTACATTTTCTAAGTTGTTGTCACGAATGTTAATGTCCGCTCCATTTTGGATCAGTGCCTTTACCGTATCTACCTTATTGTTATAAGTCGCTGCCATTACAGCTGTTCTCCCGAGTCCATCTGTTGCATTGATGTTTGCACCTTCTTCAAGCAATTTCAGAACGTTTTCTGTGTCTCCTTTTTCTGCCAACCCAATTAATTGTTGATCCATTACTTTCACCTTCTTTTCTTTCGATTGCGTTTCTTTCTGTAAACTCTGCGAAGAGATCCCATGGCATCCGGTAAGTATAACAACGAATAAAAACACGAAGAGTCGATACACCATTACCAACCCCTTATTTCCTATATAAAAATGTTAACATAGGGATAACTATAGGAAAAATATAAAAAAAATAAGTTTTACTTAAGTTTTCCGTATAATAAAATATTAGCTTTTTCCTTTATTTCTAAAGAAAAACTGGCTTTCTTTCCGATTTTTTTAACCTTCATTTGTGTTGAGATTACAACTCCAGTAATGATTAAGATAGAACCGAAAATTTGTGGTAGTGTGATACTATTTTTTAAAACGATTAATCCGACAATCATAGCAATAAACGGTTCCAAATTCATAAATAGTGATGCCTTTGAAGCCCCTGCCTTTTGTATTTGACTGTTCCAAATTAACGTACAGACTCCATGCATAATGATTGCAGAAACTATTAATAAAATCCATGGCCCTATTTCACTGCTGAACTTAAGGGGAGATTCTGTCATAAGGGCTGCAGGTGCTAAACTGCTAAATCCGATTAAGGTAGAGTATGCAGTTGTAGTAATTGGATGATAGCGGTCTGTAAGCTTTTTAACGAGAATAATTGAGATTGAAAAAGATAGCATTGTAATAAAAATCCATACAATTCCAATTGAAAATCGGAGGCTTTCTCCATTTGTAATAACAAAGAAAACACCCAAAAAAGCAATAATGGATCCCATTGATAACTTCAATGTTAGTTTTTCCTTTAGAAATATGGAAGCTAATAAAGCTGTTGTAATGGGTGTTAAGGCTAGAATTAATGCTGAAGTTGTCGGATGGGCTGTTTTTAGTCCGGCATAGAATGTCCAATGATTCACAAATGTTCCAACTAATCCAAGTAGAATCATCATCAACCAGTCTTTTCTATTTATCCAAACCCATTTTTTTAATTTAAAAGTATATAGCCCAATAAAAATAGTAATAAAAAATAATCTTAACGTTGCAAGAAGCATTGGTGAGAATTCTTTTACCAAAATCGCACCAAAAATAAAATTACTCCCCCAGCAGGTAACACAGATTAGTAAAAGAATGTAGGTTCGAATCATGATTATAACCAGCCTTTATAAGCTCTTTTTGTTAAGGCTCTGTTAATTTTGCATAGTAAAATCATAATCTTCCTCGTTATATCTTTTTTCGTCTACATAGGCACGTGCATGTCCCCAAAAATATTTTGTTGGCTGCATATATTTCTCAAGACCCGCACGCTTGATTGTGGAACGCGCCTCTTCATTGGCATCATTTAAAATCGTGCCTTCATCAACATTTAGAACTTTTCGTCCTTCCATGATTAGTTTTCCATCCACGATTGTATGCTCCACATCATTTCCTACGGCTTGATAGACAAGCCGATGAACATGCATAAATTCAGGAGTCAAGTGGGGCTGATTTAAGTTAACGGTAATGACATCTGCTTTTTTTCCAACTTCCAGCGATCCCAAATCGTCATCCCAGCCAATGCATTTCGCGGCATCGATTGTGACCATTTCTAATAGTTTGCCAGGCGGTAAATAATATTCGTCTCTTAATGCTGCTTGATGAATAAACTGAGTTTTCCTCATTGCTTGAAAAAGATCGAAGCTTGTTGATGGAGAAGTTCCATCAGTAGAAATCGCAACCGTCGCTCCCAGTTCAAGTAATTCGATGATTGGCGTTCGTGCATGTACCTGTGTAAATCCGGGTGACGCACTCACATTTGTACCTGTTTCAGCTAAAATTTTTGCCTCATCAAAAGATATTCCGCGGCAATGCTGAAGGTGAACGTCGGGACCTAAAAGCGCGTTCTCCTTATCTTGGATGGCTAAGTGAATCATTCCGCCAAAGGCATCAGAGTGAATTCGTGTATTATATTTTCTCGCAATCTCTCTAATCTTTTTCGCTTGATAGCGGTCATGCTCCGTTAATCCATAAAGCCGGGCTGGTGAAGTTGGACTGGAAGGATCTACAGAAGTAACGATTACAAATGGTGTAATAAAGGCTCTTGTTTTGTCATGATTAGCATGATTCAATGCTTCAATGACTGCTTCAGCCCCCTTTATCACTTCCTCGTAGGTGACTTCTTTTGTAACTCTTTTTCCATCAACCCAACGGCTGAATAAATGCGGCCAAGGGGGATTGCAAGGACCGGTACAAACCACCTCTCTAACACCAACTTCTGCATAAGCCTTCGCATGATTGATTGCAAAAATCGGATCATCCGACCGCGGCATCGAACCTAAAACGGATACACCTGTCGTGATTCCAGCTTTTAATCGTTCAAGCGCCGAAAGCTTTCCTTCGTAATACCAAAAATCATCTGTTACAAAATGTTTATACGTATTTGTCATAATTGGCATCCAAAAATCAATATTCTCCATTGCAATCGTTTTAAACATCGAATGCCCGCCATGACCATGAACATCAATTAATCCTGGTAAAATACACTGATGGCTGCAATCCAACACTTTTTGCGCTTCAAATTTTCCCATTAGCCTTTCGGTTGTATCTACAGCTACTATTCTTCCATTATTTATTGCGACAGCACCATCTTGAAGAATTCGTCTGTCTTTGTCCATCGTGATCACGGTTCCATGTACAAGCAGTAAGTCAATCATTTAGTTTCCCCTCCTTTTCCTTTCAGACTTGTTCAAGAAATACCCATGAACGAGTACAACACATTTTTTAATTATAAGAAAAAAGGATTGTTTATATTTTCAGAATTAATACTATTTTTTTAAAAATTTTTACTTAATTCTCTCGTTGTATTTACTTTAATTATCGATTTTGATTAAAATTTAATGAAATAACGAAGGCGGCTGATAAAGAAGGGGCTGAAGAAATGAATGCTTTAATTGTCGATGATGAACTATTAGAATTAGAACAATTGGAGTATATGCTTCAATCGGAATGCCCTAATTGGAAGATTTACAAAGCGGCTGATGCAAACCAGGCACATGACATTAATCGAAGTTTTCCTATCCAATTGGCTTTTTTAGATATCAATCTTCCAGGAAAATCAGGTCTGGAATTCGGAGAAGAATTGCGGGAAATCAATCAGGAAGTAGACATTATTATGGTGACAGCCTCTCAGAATTTCAACTATACACAACAATCCATTCGAATCGGAGTATTTAACCAAGCCAATCATCGAAAGTGAATTATTAAGTGTCTTAGCTAAATATAAAGACAAGCAGCCAGCAAAGATCTATTCTAGTCTCATAGATTGTTCACTAAAAATTATTCATGAAGGGTTCAATGAAAAGATCTCCTTATTAGATATTGCGAATAAGGTGCATGTTAACCCAACATACTTGAGCCGGAAATTTCATGAAGAAGTCGGGGTCTTATTTTCTGAATATCTAATCCAATATCGGATTCAAACAGCCAAACAATTTTTAATAACTCACATAAATTGGACGATATCGGATGTTGCCGAAAAGTCTGGATTCAGAAGTCAGCACTATTTCAGTACGTTATTTCGCAAAATAGAAGGAATATCTCCTACAGAATTTCGTGAACGAGAAAATAAATCACTTTCTTCTTCCCAATAATACCGCAGGGATAAGGGAAAGTGATTTATTATGGCAACTTATTCTATCTTTTTGCAACAGCTTAGAATTTCAATTGCTGCAAAGTTTCTTTCGTTTGCATGCTGAAGCGGTGTGACACCTTCAGAATCTGGTATGTTCACATCAGCCCCATGTTCTATTAATAGCTTAATCTTTTCCTGCTGTTTTTTCCCACCGTTATTTAGAACAATCGCTTCCATATATATCTAATGACGTTGAAAACATACTTAAGAAGGAACATGGGGTTTATGATGTTCATGTCCTAAAAGAATGCTCAAATATAAAAACCGCACTGATCGTGCGGTTTTAAAAAACGAGAAGATGTTCTATTTTCTGTGAAAGGATTATGTTTTAAACTTGGTCAAGTCTAAGCGCGTATTATTTTCCCAAATGGATCCTTTTCCGCTAAGCTTAATGTGAATATGAACCTTTAACATCAAGATGCAACTCGTTCAATCTTCTTTTTAGAAACACTATCATTCTTTGTTACCATACTTACAACAGTCATAACTACTACATTTATAATAAGTGCTATTATCCCTACATTTATATCCTTCACCCACTGAGGAAGTAAAGGAACCAGGGTTCCTAAAGTGCTTTTCGAAAGCGTAATGTATGCTACCCCCCATAATGATTCCAGCGAATGCTCCTTGTTTCGTCACAAAATTATTCTTCATTAAGCTAAATATCATAGGTGGAAACAGCTGGGTAACGCGCTCGAATACTAGTATAATGCAACCGATCAATATGGTTTGCACCAAAGAAAATGGAGATATGGTAACCCCTGACACATTCAAATATGCTAGCAGAGTAATTCATTTTAGCTTAGGGATCATGTTTAATTTCCATTCCCTTAGATATACCCATGCAACCACTCTTATCGAAAATGGTGCAAATATCAAAGATTTTCAAACAAGATTGGGTCATACCAAAATCGAAACCACACTTGACACTTACACACGCAACAGAAAAAATGGCTGAACAATCAGTAAAGATATTTAAAAATGCAATCAATCCTAATTTGCCTACCAGATAAAAGTTCCGTTAGCAAATGGTAGGCAAATCAAACCTGATAGATATTATTATTACTCAATAACCTTGATTTTACTGGTTAGAAGACAAACAGTTTCTACATGGGTGGTCTGCGGAAACATATCCACCGGCTGAATATACTTCACTTCATATTTCGAGATTAACAAATTGATGTCCTTTGCCAAGGTAGATGGATTGCATGAAACGTAGATGAGTTTTTCAGGTTTGACCTGTAAAATAGTTTGAATCAATTGATTGTCCATGCCGGTTCGGGGGGGATCGACCACGATGATGTCCGGTTTCCAGCCCTTTTTCACCCATTTTGGCAATACTTCTTCTGCCTTACCTGGGACATATTTAGTGTTGGTGATCCCTTGACGTTTTGCATTTTTCTTTGCATCCTCAATCGATTCCGGGATAATGTCCATGCCGCGGACTTCTGCTGCCTGATTAGCGAGCCATAACCCGATTGTTCCGACACCGCAATAAGCATCCACTACTTTTTCATGACTAGTCAGATCTGCCGCTTTTTTTACTTCATTATATAACTTTACAGTTTGGACCGGATTCAACTGGAAGAAGGTCCGTGCTGACAGCTCAAATTGTAGGTCGCCTAATGTTTCTTGAATAAATTCTTCCCCAGCCAGCTTAAAGGTTTCTTCCCCAAAAATCAGCGATGTTTTTTGCCCGTTGATATTTTGGACGATGGACTTCACATGGGAAAGTCGCTTTTGAATTTCTTCAATAATAAGCTCCTTTTTCGGCAGTTCTTTTTGTGTTGTAATAAAAACAACCTGAAGCTCGCCTGTTTGAACACCTACACGGGTTACAATGGTGCGGACAATTCCTTTTTTTGTTTTTTCATTATAAATAGGAATAGATAACTCCTCTAAAATCTTTTTAACTTTGGCTGTCGCTTCCGTCGTTTGGGAATGCTGGACAGCGCAATGTTCGATATCGATGAGTTGATGAGAATTGAGGCCGTATAGTCCTGCTAGCACTTTTCCGTCCTTTTGACCGAGCTGAAAACTACTTTTATTACGGTATCCCCATGGATCATCCATCCCGATCGTTTCACGAATATCCAGCTTGTTGACTTCTAGCTTCGTGTGCCGTTCAAGTGATTGGATCACAATGTCTCGTTTTTCCTTAAGCTGTTGGTCATAGCGTAAATGCTGAAGTTGACACCCTCCGCATTTTTCATAGACAGGGCAAGGTGGTTGTACCCTGAAAGGAGATTTGATGCGGATTTTTTTTATTTTTGCTTCCGCGAATTTTGGACTTATTTTTGTAGCCTCGACGACAACCTCTTCTCCTGGTAGTGCACCTGGCACAAAGACAACCTGTTTTTTAAAATATCCGACTCCTTCTCCATTAATTCCAATCCTTTTTATTGTTAAAGGAAACGTCTGATGTAATTGAATTTTGATATTTTGTTCTGTTTTCACAGTGTTCACTCCATTTATTCGGTCCTTCCTTACATACAGGGAAGTTTTCCCGTATTATAGCATGATTTACAAAGAAAAGCCGAATTCACTTGGAATCCGGCTTTATTTTTTCATAGGAAAATCATCAAGGCTTTTGAAATGATACCCTCGATTTTTCAAATCTTTTATCACTTTTTCAAGGGCATCGGCATTATCCTTCGAGATTGTGTGTAATAAAAGAACAGCCCCGGGATGAATTTGCCTCATAATATTGTTATATGCGTACTCCGCGCCCTTTTGCTGCTTCACATTCCAATCTACATATGCAAGGGACCAAAATACGTGAGTGTAACCCTCATCTTTAGTAATTTGCAGCGTTCTTTCACTAAAAATCCCTCTTGGCGGGCGAAGGTACTTCATTCCCTTTTGCCCCGTTATTTCTTTTGTCCTCGCTTTAACCTTTTCAAGCTCGTCTTGAATTTTTGCTGCACTTACTGCCGTAAAATCAGGATGACTCCATGAATGGTTGCCAATAATATGTCCTTCTTTCACAATCCGTTTAGACAGCTTCTTCTGTGACTCTAAAAAATGACCTGTTACAAAAAACGTTGCTGGTACTTTTTCCTTTTTTAAAACATCAAGGATTTTTGGCGTATTCCCATTTTCATAGCCACTGTCGAAAGTTAGATAAATGTTTTTGGAAATCGGGTCACCTTTGTAAAAAGCCCCGTATTTTTCAATGATTTGGTCAAGCTTAGCACCTGCCTCAGCCTGATTCTCATTTTCCGCTTTTTTTATACCCCAGTGGATTTGCTGATTGGAGACAGCTCCGTATGTAATACTGGGCGCCAATACAAGCAACATGCCAATAATCCATATTATTCTTTTCATCGATGTTCCCCCTTTTTTTATTATTGTTTGTTTAAAAATGGGAAACATAATTGGAAGATAAAGGTATATTTATGTTTTAGTTAGGGAAGTTGCCACTCGAAGTTTGCAAGATTTTGTCGAATAAATGTTTAAGAATGCAGACGGTATCTAAAGCACACTATAGTACAAGTGGATTTATTAAAATAAAAAAAGGATAAACGCACCACTCACGTCTACCCTCTTTAAAATCAAATTTTATTTAAAAACCGGATCTTTAAACTGCGCTAATTTTTCCAATGAAGATTTGTCTACATCAGCGTGTAGGCTGTTTCCGTGTGAGTCCATTGTTACGACTGCTGTGAAGCCTTCTACTTGAAGGTGCCACATCGCTTCAGGGATTCCGAATTGCATTAAATCTACGCCCTCAACTGATTTGATGCAGTCTGCATAATACTGAGCTGCACCACCGATTGCATTCAAGTATACGCCGCCATGTTCCTTTAGGGCAGCCAATGTTTTTGGTCCCATACCGCCTTTACCGATAACGGCGCGAATGCCAAACTTTTTCATGATATCGCCTTGGTAAGGCTCCTCGCGAATGCTCGTGGTTGGGCCGGCTGCTTTAACATGCCATACGCCCGCATCATCCTTAAGCATAACCGGACCGCAATGATAAATGATCTGACCGTCAAGATTAACTGGTGCATCGTGATCGCTTAAATACTTATGAATTGCGTCACGACCGGTGTACATCATACCATTAATTTTAACCACGTCTCCGACTTTCAATGAACGGATTTGTTCTTCCGTAATCGGTGCTTGTAAAGTGATGAAGTCCTCTGTAGGAGCAGTTTCTTTCTCAGCATCTGTTGCCGCAAAATCAATGAATTCACCCTCTTGGTACATCCACTCATTAATTTCTCCGGTCACTGCATCAATAGCGACACCCATACGGCGGAATGCCCAGCAATTGTAGGCAACGGAAACATAGAAGCTTGCCGGAATTCGGTTCATCACACCAATTTTACAGCCGAGCAGCGTTGCTTCGCCGCCAAAGCCCATTGTACCGATCCCTAGCTTGTTTGCATTTTCCAAAACATACTCTTCCAAACGACGAAGGTCCTCATTAGGATTGACATCATCCACTGAGCGGAATAGCTGCTGCTTTGCTAAGTCGTATCCAGATGAACGGTCGCCACCAATTCCCACACCGATAAATCCGGCGCTGCAGCCTTGTCCTTGAGCCTGGTAAACGGAATGCATGATACATTTACGGATTCCATCTAAGTCACGGCCGGCACGTCCAAGTCCGTCGAGCTCACAAGGCAAGCTGTATTGGATGTTTTTGTTTTCACAACCGCCCCCTTTTAAAATAAGGCGGACATCGATATAGTCTTTTTCCCATTGATCAAATTTAATAACAGGCAAACCTCCCCCAAGATTATCGCCGCTGTTTTCACCTGTTAACGAGTCAACAGAGTTAGGTCGTAATTTCCCTTCCTTTGTCGCAAGGACAATGGCATTTTTAATGGCTTCTTTTAATTGTAATTGGTTCACACCAACAGGAGTTTTAATCTTAAAGGTTGGTAAGCCAGTGTCCTGGCAAATAGGTGATACTTGATCGTCAGCCATTTTGATGTTATTCGTGATGGTGGCAAGGCTCATTGCTGCACGAGTTCCGGCATTCTCTTTGTCCTTTGCAGCCTTCACGGCACGGCGAACGTCTTTTGGTAGTTTAGTAGATGTATCTACTACAAGCTTGTACATGCTTTCTTGAAATTTTGCGATATCCAATTTCATGTTCCCCTTTCCCTTTGTCCCCAAAAAAATCAACATTTTGACTTTCTCATTATACTCCTAACAACCATGGAATTAAAGAATAAGGTTGCAACCGATTACACAAGAAAAGCGGAAGACACCCGTTTAGCGCCGTATGGACTGGAGCGCTTCGACTGAGATAAGGAAAGTAGAAAAGCGGAAGCGCCTGGGTCAGGGGCCACAGGCATAAGACAGGCCGACGTGAAGGGTGGTTTTTAACCTTCATGGCGGATTGACTTATGACCCCGAGCCCCTAGGCGCTAGAGCTAGACAACACGGAGAACAGAGTGACCCTATGTTGACTTATCGTAGGGAGAAGAGCGAAGTACACTAGGCGCTGGGCGTCTCCGCCGAAAAACTCACGTTTTTCGGCGTGCGAGGTATCGCTTCCGAAGCTTACTCTTATGGAGCTGGACAATTCTCGAAGTCAAAATAGCTTTTTCAATAAAAAAAAGCCCGTTTACGAAACAGGCTCGCTTGCTTCACGATTATCGAATTCTCGACATTTTGACTCCATATCATCAAGGATAGATAGTAAGCGGTCAATATCATCAAGGTCTGTTTCTGCCGGATCAATGGCATCGAGAACATCAAGAAACATATTTAGTCGTTGCTTTAAGAAATTCACTTGTGAATTTTTATCAGTGGTTGCTTTGCCCAAAACTGTTCTCTCCTTTCAGTAACGTATCCATCCTATCGAAATAATGTACTATTTGCAATCATTTTTCCACAAAAGTAAAGGAAAGGATGTCCAAAAGGGTCTGACCCCCCGCTTTACAATTGTAGGTTGAGGGGCCTGACACTATGTTTTGAGACATCCTTATCTTGGGCGTTCAGAGGCTGCGAAGCTGAATGACACATAATCCTGAACAGGAATCCAGGCTCCGATACCTTGCGATGTAACATTTTTAACGACAATAAACTTTCTACTTCCTTTTAACATGAGATAAACTTCCCCGTAAGTTACCTTCCCTTTTTCATTGACGCCTGGGCAGAAAGCATATAAGTAACCTAAGCGGTTCGCTGGAATGTTATATACATGATCGTTTTTCGTTCCCCCGCCAATGATGGTTTCAAATGAGAGCGGAAGCTTCGTTTTTTCCATTGCCTTGTGCAGCATCATCTTTTTAACATCTTCTGCATTTGCTACTTTGGCAGTTAATCCGCCACGCACGATTTTTTGTACTTCCTGTACATAGTGAATTTGATAGGGAACATTTCCACCACGGTTATCAAAGTAATTAGTATTAATTTTTTGATACTCCCAATTAGGCGATGTTTCCGTTGATTCATAATTTAATGGCCACTGTCCAAGATAGACAATTGCACGGTAGCCAATAGCAAAAGGGGAACTGTTGATGCTGGATTCATTAAGCATCCGAATTAAATCGGGGTTTTCAATTTTAACTTTTGACGAGTTGATTAATTTTTTCGTTAATTCACTCGGCTGCAAATGTGGAAGGTTTTGGGTTGAATTCGGATACGTATTTTCCTTCGAGATATTTCGAACTGATAACGGAATTTGATAGGTGACGGTTTTTTTCACCGGAGCTTTTTCAGCAAAACCAGTCGGTAAAATAGAGAACATTAATAACAGCGTCATTAGAATTGACAAACATTTTTTCACTCAGTTAAACTCCTTTCACGATTATAGATTAAAGCAGTATGAACATAGTTTTTTCGGAGTTCATAAATATTATCCATTTACCAATTACAAATTTCCTTATCTGCATCATTACTGTAAAAGTAACAAAAATGTAAAAATCAGAATATTTACAAAAATTTAATTTTAGTTTATAATAAACTTAACCTTTTAATAAAGGAGGGCAGTTAATCAATCTGCTAACATCAATTATTAAGGAGGTTGGGATATACGTCTTTTAATATTCAACACTCGTGTTTTACCTATTCTTTTTAAACATGAAGGTTGGTGATTGATGGTCCCAAAGAGAAGCGATTGATTTGACCCGTATTCTTTGAATTAAGCTTTTCAAATAAAGCAGGATGCTCTTTAAGTACATGTGAAATTGTAAAAAAAGAGGATGTTCCAAATGTGTCAACCGCATTTGGAACACCCTCTTTTTATTATGATAAGAAAAATCCAATTCCCATAATGACATAAGCAGCGATTAAGGTTAAGCCTTCAAACCAATTGGATTCACCATCATTTGAAATTACGACCATGAGAAGGACGGAAGAAGCCATAGCTACTAGCTCTTGCCAGCTAAAAATTAAAGGCATCGATTTTTCAAAAAAAAGCGAAATCAATACAAGTACTGGTAAGACAAACATCGCTACCTGCAGTGTTGAGCCAATAGCAATTTCGACTGCAATGTCCATTTTATTTTTATAAGCCATTAGTACTGCTGAGGCATGCTCAGCAGCATTTCCCACAATGGCAACGATGATGATGCCGATAAATAGCTCCGTCCACCCGAAGGTTGAGGCAACAAATTCAAAGGTATGGACAAGGTGTTCGGAAATATACGCGACGATGCTCGTTGCAATGGCAAGGATTGCGATCGCTTTTTCTTTTCCCCACTCCGGTTCTTCACGCTCCTCTGTTTCCCGTTCATGCTGATACACACCTCGATGGGTAACGAGTTTAAAAAATAAAGCTGCTAAGTAAAGAAAGATCAAGATAACAGAAATCCCGATGCTTAATGTAAGAGTTTTCGACTTAGTCAAATTCATCGAAAAAACTTCGGGAATGACAAAAGCAATCATGACAGCAAACATGAGGAGTCCTGAATTGTGCCTTGCATCATAAATATTAAATTCTTGTCGTTTGTATTTTAATCCACCTACAAAAAAGGATAAGCCTGCGACAAGAAGTAAATTCCCGAGGACTGAGCCTGTTAATGACGCAAGCACTACGCCAACCAGCCCTGCCTTTAAGGAAAAAATGGAAATGATCAACTCCACTGCGTTTCCAAAGGTTGCATTCAGCAATCCACCAATCCTTGGCCCCGCCACAATTGCAAGACTTTCCGTTGCTCTCCCCATATAGCTCGCTAGCGCAATAATCGTTATGCAATATAGAAAAAATAAGAGGATATTTGACCAGTTCATCAGTGTTCCGATAATGGATAACGGGACGCCACTGAATGTCATGACCATAAAAATTTTGTTTGTCAACCACATTCCCTCCGTTCTCATTTATCATTCCCAAAACAGAGAAACAATCATACCGTGCCGTTTTTTCTGAATTTTTTGCTTGCAAATATCCCTTTTTCCCGTTACCATCATTTAGGATATGTAATTATAAGACTCGAGGATTAATTTTATGAACAAGAATGCTTTTCGTTTTTGGATACTCGTTAGCATTGTTGCCATTTCAGGCTTTTCACAAGGGATGCTACTGCCGCTTATTGCCGTTATTTTTGAAAAAAACGGTGTTTCGTCATCACTTAATGGCTTCAATGCAACGGCTCTTTATATTGGAATCCTGCTCGTTTCTCCTTTTATGGAGATTCCATTAAGAAAATACGGGTATAAACCGATGATCATTGTCGGTGGAGGAATTGTTATTGCTTCCCTTGCGTTATTTCCGTTGTGGCAATCGTTTTGGTTTTGGTTTTTCCTGCGACTATTTATTGGAATTGGTGACCACACCCTCCATTTCGCGACGCAAACCTGGATTACTGCCTTTTCACCCGTGGAAAAAAGAGGAAGGAACATTGCCTATTACGGCTTATTTTTCGGAATCGGATTTGCAGCCGGACCTTTGTTAACTCCATTGGTACGTGTAAATGAAGCCCTCCCCTTTATTATTTCATCCATAGTTTGCTTATGCGGATGGTTCTTTACGTTCACCCTGAAAAATGAACACCCTGACCAAGAGGTGAAGATTAATTCATTTGTTCAGACGATTAAAAGGTTTAAACAAGCAATGAAATATGGGTGGATTGCCTTTTTACCACCATTATCGTATGGCTTTTTAGAGTCATCACTAAATGGTAGTTTTCCCGTTTATGCCTTAAGAATGAATATGGATATTTCCAACGTGTCACTCGTTTTATCCGCATTTGCCATTGGCACTATTTTGACCCAAGTTCCTTTAGGAATGTTGGGTGATTCTTACGGTCGCAGAAAGGTACTAATAACCGTATTATTCATTGGATTTTTATGCTTTTCTGCCGCGAGCTTTCTCGAACATTCATTTATTGGTTTATGTTTAGTCTTCCTTTTCTCTGGAATGGCTGTCGGCTCAACCTTCTCGCTTGGGATTAGCTACATGACTGACTTAGTTCCGAAAGACTTATTGCCGACTGGAAATTTGTTATGCGGTATCTTTTTTAGCATAGGAAGTTTAAGCGGACCGATTATCGGCGGATTGTTTATTCAATTTTTTCAACATATCAGCTTTTTTTATAATATTAGTACGGTACTTCTCGTTTTATCATTCATGATCTTTACTTTTGGAAAAAACACCAATCGAACCGTAAAGGAACATTATTAATTGTGGAGCATTTTTGTTTAAAGATACATATAATATGTGGTAAACTAAAAAAAATAATATTTCATTTGATTTGTAAAATTTTGCTGTCATCTCTGATGACAGCTTTCGTGTTTTTTAGGGGTAATGAATATGATTCTTTTTATCAATTAGGGGAGAAACGAAACACGGATATTTTTAAGTAAAAAACGGAGGGGAGAAAATGAGTATGGAAGCAAAAACAATCGAAAGAAGCGAAAGAAATATTCAAAATGTTGGATTTATTGAAAAAATCAAGCCTCATGCAGAACTGATTGCTGCTGTACTAAGTGGGGTATTGATTGCAGCTGGCTGGCTCATGGATAAATATAATCTAGAGGCACAATCAATAATTGCTTACTTGTTGGCATTTGTCATCGGTGGATTTGCTAAAGCAAAGGAAGGGATCGAGGCAACGTTTGAAAATAAAGAACTAAATGTGGAAATGCTGATGGTCTTTGCAGCTGTTGGCTCCGCCATTATTGGTTATTGGTCAGAAGGCGCCATCTTAATTTTTATTTTTGCCTTGAGTGGCGCACTAGAAACCTACACTATGAATAAAAGCCATAAGGAGATTTCATCTTTAATGGAGTTACAGCCGGAAGAAGCACTCCTTGTGACAAATGGTGCTGATAGACGGGTAGATGTGTCAGAGCTTCAAATCGGAGATCACATTTTGATTAAGCCTGGGGAACGGGTTCCTTCAGATGGTATCATCATTAAAGGAAATACGAACATCGATGAAGCTGCTATTACTGGGGAATCTCTCCCTGTTTCCAAAGGAAATCAAGCGGAAGTGTTTGCCGGTACCGTGAACATAACAGGTGCGATTACTGTCGAAGTAACAAAGATGAGTACTGACACCCTTTTTCACAAAATTATTAAACTTGTTCAATCGGCCCAAAGTGAAAAATCACCTTCGCAGCTTTTTATAGAACGCTTTGAAGGTACCTATGTGAAAGTTGTGCTCGCAGTTGTCTTCTTGATGTTTTTCATTCCACACTTCTTGCTTGGGTGGAGCTGGCATGAATCATTCTATCGTGCCATGATTTTATTGGTTGTTGCCTCTCCTTGTGCCCTAGTAGCATCGATTATGCCAGCAACTCTTTCAGCAATTTCCAATGGCGCTAAGCATGGGATTTTGGTGAAAGGAGGGGTCCATTTAGAAAATCTAAGTCATTTGGAAGCCATTGCTTTTGATAAGACTGGAACCCTGACAAAAGGAAAGCCTGAAGTTACAGAAATACTTGCCAAAGAGGGACTGAATCAAGAGAACTTATTATGGAAGGTTGCTTCCATTGAAAAACACTCCAATCATCCACTTGCTCAGGCAATTGTAAAGTATGCAAAGCTTCATCTTGAAAAGGAACTTTTTCATCCTGACCGTCTTGAGGATGTCGCCGGGTGGGGCATTATGGCCGAAATAAAAGGTGAACAATGGAAAATTGGCAAAGCTGATTTTGTAGGAAAAGAGGCAGCAGAAGCCTTTGCTGGTGGCAAAGCAAAAAATCTCGCCAGTGAAGGAAATACGCTTGTTTATGTTCAAATCAATGGCGAATTATCCGGAATGATTGCATTGAAGGATGTAGTGCGTTCTGAATCAAAAATGGCCATTGAACAATTGAAAAAGCATGGCATTCATACGGTTATGATAACAGGTGATAATGAAAAAACAGCTAGGGTGCTTGCTGCTGAGAGCCATGTGGATCAGTACTTTGCCGAATGTCTCCCTGAAGAAAAGGTAGAGCATGTTAAAACATTAAAAACCAAATATAAAACAGTGGCTATGGTAGGCGATGGAATCAACGATGCACCGGCTCTAGCCATTGCTAATATTGGGATAGCGATGGGGGAAGGTACCGATGTTGCGCTCGAAACCGCGGATATCGTCCTGATGAAGAATGATTTACCTCGTATTGCCGAAGCGATTAACCTTTCAAAGCGGATGAACAAAATCATTAAACAGAATGTCGTATTTTCCATTTCCGTAATCATGCTATTAATCGCATCCAACTTTTTTCAAGTACTCGATCTCCCATATGGGGTTATCGGTCATGAAGGAAGTACTATTCTTGTTATTCTGAACAGTCTTCGATTACTAAGATCATAAAGACCGGGAGGCTCCCGGTCTTTTTTTATTGGTCTTTAGAACTGTCCAGTTCAAGTGCTAGTCAAACAGCTATTTAATGATACCCGTTAGAGCCGTTTGCAGAACTTGATGTTTTATGTTTTGGATTACTCTTATTTCCTTTTTGTTTTGTGCCGCCATCTTTTTTTGTTTTTTTCGTCATGATGTGAACCTCCCATTAAAAAATAGGGGCATCCCCCAATTATAGTTTGGACAGATCACCTATTTTCATAAAGGGAATAATTAGCAGCCTTTCCGATTCTTTTCACTATAAAAAGCATTAATCTCTCCGCCAATAACAATGATGTAAGCAGATAAATAAAGCCATGTCATTAATACAATAATCGTTCCAATACTCCCATACATAAATGAAAAGTCATTTATTTTCCTTACATAGAAGGAAAGTCCTAATGAAGAGATAATCCAGCCAATAGTGGCAAAAATTGCTCCAGGAAATACACTTTTGCAGCGCAATTTTACATTTGGTGCAATCCAATAAAGCCCTGTAAAAATTAACAATAAAATAATCGCATTAACTAGCCAACTTAATGCGTTCCAAAGCTTTAAGAATTGGGATGAATAACCCAACAATGAAAAAAGAAACACCCCGATTTCCCTTCCAAAAATAGGAATAACAATAGCCAAGATTAACACCAAAATCATCCCAAATGTCAGAAGAATATCCATTCCTCTTACAACAATAAACGAGCGGGTTTCCTTTACATCGTAGGCTTTATTAAACGCTCGAACAATCGCATCAATTCCATTAGAAGCCGCAAAAATCGTGCCGATAATCCCGAATGAAAGTAATCCGCTATTACGGTTGCTCATTATGTAATTTACATTTTTTTCAATTAAATCCAATGCCTCATCAGGTGCAAATCTTTTGATTAAATAAAGCATATCCTCGTGTGGTATCGGGATATATGGAAGAAGCGTAAATAAAACAATAAGAAGTGGAAATAGCGAGAGCAGAAAAAAATAAGCCAATTGGGCACTCAGTCCATTTATGTCATCTTCCTCAATCCGATGCCAAAACAGTTTAATTAAAGAGAAGCGAACTTCCCCTGCTTTTCCCATTTCCACCTCTCCTTTAATGACTTACTTTCTCTTCGTCAAATAGACTCGATTCTTCATTCTTTGTAAAGGTATCTTTTGTTTCCTTCAGAATATCCGTTACCTGGGGGGTTAAATCTCTTAATTCATCCACTTTCTCTGTCATAAAGGATATGTCTTCGCTAATCTGTTCAAAGGTTGCCTTGAAATTTTCGGCAGTTTCCTTTACTTTTTTTGTGACATCTCCAGGATTTTTTACGATGTACGAAATCTTACTAGAAGCTTTGCAAACATTTGTCTTCATTGCCTGACGAGTGCCTTTATCTAATAAGCTTAAAGCACCGCCGGCAATTGCTCCTAGAAGCATTCCACGCCAAAAATGATTTTTCATATGTCTTTTAACCTTCCCTTTCTTATTATTCTCTATTTTTCTGCAGTTTCCATGAATTTTTTAAAAAAATCTTCTCTTCCATTTTGCTTGATGCCACTTTTCCTTGCAAGTCTTTCCCGGAAGAATTCCGATTTTATGAAATCCAATATGTAAAATCAGGTTTGTATTGACATATACTTTTTAACATGAAAAGATTGTTCTATGAAAGAAAAGCGGAAGGCGCCCGATTATCGGCAACAAGCGCAAGACGAGCCGGCCGAAAGGTTGCTTTTTAACCTTTTGGACGGATTGACTTGTGACCTCGAGCCGATGGCGCCTGGAGCTGGACAATTTGGAAAGGGTGATCGGAGTGAATTTATCACAAAAATCAACTGAAAATGTCGAATATATGATTGAAAAAATAAAAGAGAAATTAAAAGTATTAAACCTCGGAGCGATTAAACCATCCCATTTTGACGAAGAAATGTATGAAGAGTTAAAAGAGATTTATGAAATGGTACAAAGAAAAAGCTCCTTTAGCCCAAGTGAAATGCAGGCACTCGTAGAGGAGCTTGGTAGCTTGAGGAAAAAATAAAGATGAAAGAGGGTGTCCCAAATTAAACTTAGGGGCACCCTCCTTTTATTAATGGTCTGTTAAACTTGTCTGTTGATTTCCGCTCTAGTGGCGGTCCGGGGAGCCTCCTCGGCGCTATTGCGCCTGTGGGGTCTCCCCTGCCCCGTACTCCCGCAGGACATTGAATTACATCCATGAATCCGCCCACGCACGAAGGAAATGCGGTAGCATTTTCGAGGAGTCGAGCGCCCTTCCGCTCCAATCAACATTGTGGAAAAAATATCATGAACTTAGTACATATAGTGGTGCCTGTCACCTTATAGGACAGCCACTTTATTTTTTGAAACATTGAACTGGCAGATTGGCAATTTTCCATTTAATCCTGGTTCGTTAGGATCACTGGGCCATCCTTCGTAATTGCAAGAGTATGTTCATATTGTGCAGAGTACTTGCCATCAATGGTTCGTGCTGTCCAACCATTGTCATCCATTTTCGATTGATACCGTCCTATGTTCACCATTGGTTCAATCGTGAAAACCATTCCTTCTTTGATCCGTGATCCTTTTCCAGGAAGTCCATAGTGCGGGACATCTGGCTTTTCATGAATTACCGCCCCTATCCCATGTCCAATAAAATCACGAACGACTGATAATCCTTCGCTTTCAACGTATGTCTGAATGGCATGACCAATGTCTCCGATTCGATTGCCGACAACAGCCTGTTCAATCCCTTTATATAATGCCTCTTTGGTAACCTTCAATAAATGGTCGGTTTCCTCAGAAACTTTCCCAACAGCATAAGTCCAGGCTGAATCTGCTAATGCACCATTATATCTTACCACCATATCGATGGTTACAATATCGCCTTCTTTTAACGGCTCTTTTCTAGGAAAGCCGTGGCATATTTCGTCATTAATACTGGCACATGTTGCGTACTGGTAGCCCTTATAGCCTTTTTGTTCTGGGGTTGCATTATTTTTCTTTAAAAAGTCATCAACAAATTCTTCAATCTCCCATGTTGTAATACCTGGTTTGATCCGTTTTGCAATCTCTCTATGGCAAGCGGCAAGAATTTCTCCCGCCTGTTTCATTGCGTCAATTTCTCGTTGTGATTTAAGTACAATCATTTTCTTCCCAACCTTTATTTTTATTTTTATGAATACAGAACATGAAGGTTCTTTAAATTAGTCTATGTTAAAGCTCATTGTTGATTTTGCCACTATGTTAATTGGAGCGGAAATCAACAGGAAATTTAACAGAGCCTTAAATTAAATATCTAAACAATTTATAGTAATGATTAGAATATACAATATTTATATTATCGCGATTTTGATACTTTTTCAAAGCTCCTGGTTGTAAATCAAAAAGACTTCATTCCAATTGTTCATTTTTGTTATACAATTATCAATTTTGTAATATGGAACTTCCCCAATCTTTTTGGTAAGATTATTATGTAAATACAAAAAAGTAGGTGAATTAGACTCAATGATCGGTGAACGAGTAAAAAAACTACGTTTAGAGAAAAGAATGTCTTTATCAGAACTTGCTGATCAGGCAGGAGTCGCTAAATCATATCTTAGTTCTCTTGAGAGAAATCTTCAACGAAATCCTTCCATTCAGTTTCTCGAAAAAATAGCTTCTGTCTTAAATGTGCCAATTGATTATTTAATTCATGAAAGTATCAATTTAGAGGAATTAGATCAGGACTGGATTAGCATCGTAAAAGAAGCAATGAATTCTGGAGTTTCAAAGGACCAATTTCGGGATTTTCTCGAATTTAATAAGTGGCGTATTCATAACAAGGACTAATAATAAACTATAAAAGCATTCTACAAAGTCGGATTTTTTGTAGAATGCTTTTTAATTTTCCCCCTGCTATTGGGGTTTTTTTCTGATTTTTATTTGCCATTTTGAATTTTCCGTTGTTTCAAATTTCATTATGTATTCACCTTAAGGTTTTTCCATTAAACATTCTGTGGACTGGCTCGTATGTAGATAGTCACGAACTGTTTCCTTCGAAATACCTAGCTCCATAGCTTCGATAATAAGGGCTAGCCATTCCAAGTCCAATCCATCGATTCCATTCGTCGTTTTCATGTTAAAATTCCCCCTAAAATACGTTTTCGTATCCCAGGCAGCCCGGCCATCATAGCTTCGAGTAGAATGCCTTAGATCCGTAGCTTTGCGTCCCTTTTTTTCAAAAGGTTTGCCTTTTTCTGTTGTTTCAAAAGAAACAAACCTCTTAAATTGATAGGCCAAAATCCTTAATCACAATGTATATGTTCATTATATATAGTAAAATTTTAGTAGTGTGTTGTTTTTTGTCATTTTTTTCAATATTTCGAACTATTTTTTTCGACAAAATTCATCAATTTTTATTAATTTTTTCAGATAAATTCACGATTAGAGTGGAGTTATAATGAAAAAAAGAAGGGAAATAAAGTCGAATTCCCTCCTTTTTTACATATTTTTAGTAGATACTACCTAGATTCCTATTTCAAAATACTCTATCTTTGATTCACTTGGAGGCAGAAATACTTCTGAAAGGTTTCAAGAAGAACTTGTTGATTTAATAATGGATTGACTGTTTCATTGGACTGAATGGTAATCATGGAACAAGAAATCCCTATCTTACATGCGTCTTCTGTGCTTAACCCTTTTAAATAACCAAATAAGATGCCTGCAATTAGTGAATCTCCTGCCCCAGTTACATCATGAACAGGAATTTCAGGAGGAAATAATGCGCCTGCTTCTCCTGCTTTCGTGAAATATATTAAACCACTTTCTCCCCTTGTGATGACGACTCTTTCCGCACCTCTTTTTAGAATCATTTCGGCTGCTCTAAAAAAATCTCCCTCTGTCGTGATTTCTATTTTTGCGATTGCTTCCGCCTCTTTTTGATTAGCAATTAGCCACGTGACACCATCAAGAGCTTCAGGCAGTTTTTCAACCTTGGGGGCAGAGACTGTAGCGATACAGACTTGTTTTTTTTCCAGACTGCATCGTTCAATCACCTCAACAATCAAATCCTTTGGAAAATTCATATCAAGTAAAACGATTTCTGCCTTCTTAAGGTGATGCCACTTTTTTTCAATAAATTGTGCTTCTACTTCATCGTAAATCGCCATATCTGCAAAAGCAATGGCCATTTGTCCATCTGGATCAAGTACCGCCGTATAGGTTCCCGTCACTTTCCCCTGAATAATTTCTGTTGGATTTATATCTACGAACTTCTTTGTATGTCTAAGCAGCCATTCCCCTTCAAAATCAGCTCCTACAAATCCCAACAAACCGGTATTTATCCCTAAGCGACCTAAAGTCTCTGCAATATTTCTGGCAACTCCACCGTATGACACCGTGTTAGATGCCGGGTTTGATGTTTCAAATTTTAGCTGATTAATGGTCTGTATTTTCCGATCAACATTTGCTCCACCGATACAGAGAATCTCATAATTCATTTCACTTTGTTTGTTCATGCACATGTCACTCCCATGGTGATATTCAGAGTGCGTTAAAAAATTTTTAACCTTATATATTAGTACGCTACAAAGATAAAAAATCCTTCTTGGAATAAATGGGAGAAAATTCGAGAAGTTTTATAATAGTAATATTTGTCTAAAATGTGACAAATAGCATATAATGTAAACAACATATAAATATACAAAATATTATTAATATTTAGAAAATAATAAAGGAGCTGTTTTATGACTATTATTCATGTTTTAAATTACTCGATTCCAATTGGTTTTATGGTATTTTTCGGTTATCTTCTCGACAGGGTATGTAAACCGGTAAATCCGGAAAAACAAGAAGCTGACAAAGAATGATTTAACATCATCTCGCCAGCTTTTTTATATTTTTGGAAACTATATTTTCAACTTATTTTGTACTTTTAGCTGATAGTTCTTAAATAAGGACGAGTTTGTTTGTACACCGCGCTTTGACATTAATTGATTAAATCGGAGCATCTTTTCATTTAATTTCTTTTGGAGGTCGTCTTTTTCACTGTCATCACATTTTTTCAATAGGCTTTCGATGGTCATCATTTCCTGTCTAAGACTGCTTTCTTCTTCTGTATAACCTGCATTTTTCATCAACTTATACGCCATCCGCAACTCCTCCGGGATCCCGGATAAATCCTCAAGCTGCAAGGGTTTACCATAGCCAGGGAGATGATTAAAATCTCCATCTCTATACGCTTTTTTAATTCGATCTTCTGATACGATGTGAAATAAATCCATTTTCCGCCTCCTTTTTCCTATTTATACTATGATAAGTATATCAAGTTCTACTTTATTAATAAATTTCAAATGTAGGGGAATGCTACATTTGATAACGAAAGGAGTGTTATGTTTGGCGCGTGGAGAACATTTTAATCATAAAATGAAAAACCATCCCGGAGAATTTCCGAAAAACAGCATTTCAAAAAAGCATAATGAGGGTGCACCTGGAGATGAAGAGTTCATCGTTACGAGAGAGGCATTTAAAAATAGATCGGAAGATGAAGAAAGGCGTGATTAATCACGCCCTTTTCACATAGATAGTGTTTGCAAAATCTGAGACATTTCCATTACTTTTAAACCTTCTGCCGCTTTTTCTATATCTTTAGAGAAAATCCGATCCTTATTTATGGTTGGAACCCATTCTCTTCCTTTTTCATAAAATTTCTTCGTTTGACTTGCCATTTTTTCCACACCACGGTATTCCACTGCCTGCATCGCACAAATCAACTCAATCGCCAAAACCTTTCTCGTGTTTTGAATAATTTGGTAGGCATGCCTTGACGCAATCGTTCCCATGCTGACATGATCCTCCTGATTCGCGGAAGATGGAATCGAATCGACACTTGCAGGATGGGCTAATGTTTTATTTTCCGATACGAGTGCGGCGGCGACATATTGCATGATCATCGCACCGGACTGTAAGCCTGGTTCTGGGCTTAAGAATGGCGGCAGATCATTTAGCTGGGGATTTATTAATCTTTCAGTCCGTCTTTCCGATATATTCGCCATTTCTGCAACCGCTATTTTCATAAAGTCCATCGCAAAAGCAATCGGCTGTCCGTGGAAGTTCCCTCCAGAGATGACTTTTTCACCATCTTCAAAAATTAACGGATTGTCGGTAGCTGCATTCATTTCAATCTCAAGTTTTTCTTTCACATAATCAAGCGCCTGCCAAGTTGCACCATGAACCTGAGGGATACAGCGAAGTGAATAGGCATCCTGCACTCTAAGCTCTCCCTGCTGCGTCGTTAACAGGCTATCACTTAAATAACGACGGATTCTTGCGGCTGTATCTACTTGCTGCTGATAGCCCCTAGCCACATGCACTTCTTCAGCAAAGGCATCAATGATTCCATTTAATCCTTCTATAGTCATGGACGCAATTAACTCACTTTCTTGGGCAAGCTGTTCAGCTTCCAAGTAGCCCACTACACCCATTGCCGTCATAGCTTGAGTCCCGTTGATAAGGGCTAGACCTTCCTTTGCCTCAAGAATGACCGGAAGAATTCCTTCCTGTTGAAATGCTTCAAGTGAATCCATTTTCTGCCCCTTATAAAAGACCTCTCCCTCGCCAATCAACACCAATGCCAGATGGGAAAGTGGAGCTAAATCCCCGCTTGCACCAAGTGAGCCTTGTTGAGGAATGACAGGAATTATATCCCTATTTACTAATTCCAGAAGCTTTTCAATGACAAGTGGTCTGATTCCCGAAAATCCTTTTAAAAGTGCATTTGCCCGAAGCAGAACCATTGCTTTTGCAACATTTTCGGGAAATGGTTCACCGACGCCACATGCGTGGGAACGGATTAAATTAAGCTGTAGGTCTTGAACATGTTCTTTTGGAATTAATACATCGCTGAATTTTCCAAAACCAGTTGTTATTCCGTAAACTACTTTTCCTTCAGAAACAATTCTTTCTACTGCTTCACGACTCTTTTGCACCGCTTCCATACTTTTCTCGGAAGCCTTGACCTTTTGGTTATGAAACAAAAGGTCATTCATTTGCTTAAGGGTTAAACTTTCTCCTGTTAATATAATCACCTTTCTCACCTCTACTACTTTAGCATAATAAAGAAAGAGGCCGGATTCCTTATCACATTAGATTTGGAGTCCAGCCTCATTTATAAAAAAATTTGAATATGGAATTGTCCCTGAATGTTTCATTAATCATCATCCCATTTCAGAAAATTCTTATTGTGTTAATTTTATATGTTGAAAAAATATTTTGTCAACTAGTTTTCCAAATTTTAGTGCAATAGCACTTTACCTTAATAATAAATAAAAGCTATTTAGAATCAAACCTGGGCTCTTGACCAGTTAATTGAATTAAAATAGAGGGGCTATTCAAGCCCCTCCCTTAAGTATGGTGTTAATCCAATTTCAACCCTTTTAATGCTTCTGCCAACGCATTATTCACAGGTTCTTCATCTTTGTGCTGGTTTTTCAAATACTTTTGTACAGTACGTTTATCCACTTTACCACCAGATTCTTTTTTACGGCGTTCTTGGAATGAGGATAACTTCTCACGATATCCACAGTTACAGGTAAAAATTTGGCCCTCCCCTTCGCCACGTAGCTCTAGTTTTTTATGGCATTGTGGGCAGCGTGCGTTTGTGACGCGTGCGACATTTTTACGATGTCCACATTCACGATCTTGGCACACAAGCATTTTGCCTTTTTTGCCGTTCACTTCAAGCATTGGTTTTCCACAGTCTGGACAATTTTTTGTAGAAATGTTTTCATGCTTGTATTTTTTCCCACTTGCTTTGATTTCAGCAACGATTTCTTTTGTGTAGTTTTTCATTTCGCTGATAAACACTTCTTTTTTCAACTTGCCATGAGCAATTTGATCAAGCTTTTGTTCCCACTCAGCTGTCAAAGTAGGCGATTTTAGCTCTTCAGGAACTAAATCTAACAATTGACGACCTTTAGAAGTTATATGAATGTCTTTGCCACGCTTTTCGATTAAGAATGAATTGAATAGCTTGTCAATAATGTCTGCACGTGTAGCAACAGTACCTAGTCCACCAGTCGATTTTAACGTGTCTGCAAGTTGTTTATTTTGCGTCTCCATATACTTCGTAGGATTTTCCATTGCCGAAAGCAATGTCGCCTCATTAAAGCGTGCAGGTGGATTTGTTTGACCTGATGTTTGTGCGATTAGTTTCACGTTTAATGTATCGGCTTTTTCGATGCGAGGTAAAATTTGTTCTTTCAGATCATCTGTAGCCTCTTCATCTTCAAAGCGATTTTCATATACTTCTTTCCAACCAATCGCTAAAATGGTTTTTCCTCTAGCAACGAAGTTCTCATCACCGATTTTCGCACGAAGCGTTAATTGATCGTACTCGAATGCTGGGAATAGTACTGCTAAGAATCGTTTTACGACTAAGTCATATATTTTCCGCTCTTTATCTGTGAAGGCTGAGAAGTTTACATAGCTTTCTGTTGGAATGATGGCATGGTGATCTGATACTTTACTGTCATCAACAAATGCTTTAGAAATTTTTATAGGCTTGTTTAAGACCTTATTAGCTAATGAACGATATTCTCCTACTCCACATGCTTTTAAGCGTTCTGGAAGTGTTCCTACAATATCTGAGGAAATGTAACGTGAATCAGTACGAGGATACGTTAAGACTTTATGTTGCTCGTACAGCTTTTGCATAATGTTTAACGTTTCCTTTGCGGAGTAACCAAAGATTTTGTTCGCATCGCGTTGTAATTCTGTTAAATCATAAAGACCTGGAGAAAAAGACTTCTTCGGCTTTTTTTCAATTTCGGTTACAATGGCATTTTGTTTACCTAATTTTTTCACAATCGCATCGATTTTCTCTTTATCAAAGCTGCGACCGTTTCCTTTTGCATCTTGCCATGTAAGCTTTAATTGGTCTGTTGTTTGGGCTTCGATACCATAATATGTTTGTGCTTTGAAGTTTTTGATTTCGTCCTCACGTGCTGCAATCATCGCAACAGTAGGTGTTTGAACACGACCACAGTTTAGCTGAGCATTGAACCTGGTTGTTAATGCACGTGTGGCATTAAGACCGATATACCAGTCAGCTTCTGAACGTGCGACAGCTGAAGCATATAAATTGTCATATGCTTTACCATTCTTCAAATTAGCAAAGCCGTCTTTAATAGCTTTATCAGTAACAGATGAGATCCATAGACGTTTAATAGGTTTATTAACTTTTACTTTGTCAATAATCCAACGTGCGACTAATTCTCCCTCTCTCCCTGCGTCTGTAGCCACGATTATTTCATTGACATCATTTCTAGTCAGTTGACTTTTAACAGCATTAAACTGTTTTCCAGTCTGCTTAATGACTGTCAATTTCAAACGCTCAGGTAGCATAGGTAAATCTTCTAAATTCCACGTTTTATATTTCACATCGTAACTTTCTGGGTCAGCAAGTGTGACTAGGTGTCCAAGTGCCCAAGTAACGATATATTTATCGCCTTCAAGATACCCATTTCCTTTTTTATTACAATTCAATACACGTGCAATATCACGTGCGACAGAAGGTTTTTCAGCAATTACAACACTTTTTGCCATATTAAATACATCCTTTCAAGTTTCCGTATGTTAACTATAGCATACGTCCCAAATGGGTGTCAGGCACACTGGTGCCTGACACCTTTTTTAATTGTTGAAACTTTTTCCATTCCAGTAGTATGATGGTAAGGCACTATGAAAATTTTGAAACGGGGAAAAATTATGAAAATTAGAGATTGGGACCAGAATCTAAAGGTTCGCTTATTTGCCGAAGCCATGATGAATATTACCTTTTGGATGTTTTTTCCATTCTTAACAATTTATTTTGCAGATGAATTTGGTAAAAATAAAGCGGGCATTTTGTTAGTATTTTCTCAAGTGTTTTCTGTATTAGCTAACTTAATGGGCGGCTATTGTGCTGACCGGTTTGGAAGGAAACGAATGATGGTGCTTTCTTCCATCGGACAAGGACTCTCCTTCTTAACCTTCGCTATTGCTAGTTCTCCTTGGTTTCATTCACCATGGATTGGATTCATTTCCTTTGCATTTGCCGGAGTATTCGGCGCCTTTTATTGGCCTGCAAGCCAAGCAATGGTAGCAGACGTGGTCGAGGAAAAAGACAGAAGCCATGTATTTGCGATTTTTTATACATCCCTTAATATTGCGGTTGTCATTGGTCCTATTTTAGGTGCGATATTCTATGTTCGCTATCGATTCGGAGTCATGCTTGTCGCTGGCATTGTCTGTATTTTGCTCGGAATGATTCTATCAAAATGGACCAGAGAAACAGCCCCATTACAAAAGACACTTACTCCTAATGGAAAATGGTATTATTTTTTACAAAACCAGTTTCGGGATTATTCGATTATTATTAAGGACAAAACGTTTCTTCTGTTTATTCTTGCTGGTGTTTTGGCCGGGCAGACATTTATGCAGATGGATTTATTAATTCCGGTTTATATTAAAGACTTTATCAAAAACGAACAGTTATTTTCTATTGGTAACTGGGTATTTACCGTCACTGGTGAACAGGCATTTGGGATTGTACTTGCTGAAAATGGCTTCCTCGTTGCTCTGTTCACTGTTTTCGTGACGAAATGGATGACCAAATATAAAGAACGAAATGTGTTTGTCCTATCTTCCATCATGTATGCGATCTCCATTATTTTCTTTAGTCAAACCCATTGGCTATGGGGACTCATGATGGCGATGGCCATATTCACTTTTGCTGAGTTAATGGCGGCGGGGCTGCAGCAAAGCTTTGTTTCCAAGCTTGCCCCGGAGAATATGAGAGGACAATATTTTGCAGCAGGAAGTCTACGATTTACCATCAGCCGGACCATCGCACCCCTCTCCATTCCGATGACAGTCTGGTTTGGATATGGCTGGACGTTCATCGTCCTCGCTGTCCTCGCACTATGCAGTGCCGGTATGTATTGGGTTATGTATAATTTGTTTGAAAAAAAGCCTACTCTTGGATCCTGTTAAGGGTCCATTTTTTATCTGCGTACAAATATTTTTTGTAATATTGTACTAAAATGTTCATATTTATCTCTTTTAATAATATAATAAATATGTATAGGTTACATTCCCCGAAGGCGGTGGTAATGATGGATTGGTCACAATTTTTTGCTCCAACTTCATTGTCAGGCGTTATAACATTCGTTGCATTATTTTCCGCAGGTGTTTATTTTAATATAAAAGTATACGGTTCTAAGCTACAGTAAAGATGAATATCTTTACTGTATTTTTATTTCTTTGGCTATGTTAAACTTGCCTGTTGATTTGCGCTTCAGGCGCTTGCTTTCCGCGGGCGTTCCGGGGAGCCTCCTCGGCGCTTAAGCGCCTGTGGGGTCTCCCCTGCCCCGTACTCCCGCAGGACGTTGAATCAGCATCTTTGAATTAACACCGCACGAAGGAAATGCGATAGCATTTTCGAGGATCTCGCGTCTTCCGCTCCAATCAACATAGTTTCAAAAATCAACAATGACTTTTAACACAGCCATTTCTTTAATTTTCTTTTTCTTCTAAAAAAAGCTACAATAGACAATGAAGATTTTGGTAAAGGAGACAAAAATATGAGTGATTTTCAAAAGAACTTAGAAAAATATGCAGAGCTTACCGTTAAGGTGGGCGTAAACATTCAAAAGGGACAAATATTATATGTTGGCGCATCCATTGATGCTGCTGAGTTTGTTCGTTTAGTTGTAAAAAATGCATACGAAGCGGGGGCAAGCAATGTCATTGTTGATTGGAATGATGATACTGTGGCGAGAACCAAATATGATTTAGCTCCTGATGAAGCATTTCATGAATACCCTGTATGGCGTGCTAAAGAACGAGATGATTTAGTGGATAAAGGGGCAGCGTTTATGGCAGTTGTTTCGCAAAGCCCTGATTTATTAAAGGGTATCGATCCTGAGCGCATCTCTAATTTCAATAAAGCAGCAGGTAAAGCATTAGCGAAGTATCGTCAGGCAGCTCAATCCGACAAGGTTAGCTGGACAGTCGTCGCTGCCGCCTCACCTGCCTGGGCTGCAAAGGTATTTCCGGATGTTCCTAGCGACCAGCAAGTTGACAAGCTTTGGGATGCTATTTTTAAAGCCACTCGTGCTGACCTTGAAAACCCTGTGGAAGCCTGGAAAAAGCATGATGAAACCCTTCATGAAAAGGTCCATTATTTAAACGAAAAGCGTTATGCAAATCTTCATTATAAAGCACCTGGAACCGATTTAACCATTGAGCTTCCGAAGAACCATATCTGGGTTGGAGCTGGAAGTGTTAATGAAAATGGTATTGAATTTATGGCCAACATGCCAACTGAAGAAGTATTCACCGTTCCATTTAAAACAGGTGTAAACGGAACAGTAGCAAGCACAAAGCCGCTTAGCTATGGTGGAAATATCATCGACCGCTTTTCGGTTACTTTTGAAAACGGAAAAATTGTTGGGGTAAAAGCTGAAGAAGGCGAAGAAATTCTGAAACGTCTTGTTGATACCGACGAAGGATCTCATTATCTTGGTGAAGTCGCTCTTGTTCCGTATGACTCACCTATTTCACAATCAAACATTCTTTTCTTCAACACCCTATTTGATGAAAATGCATCGAACCATTTGGCAATTGGAAGCGCCTATGCTTTCTGTATCGAGGGCGGCAAGAAAATGTCCTCCGAGGAATTACAAGAAAACGGGCTAAACAATAGCCTCACTCACGTCGATTTCATGATTGGCTCAGCTGAAATGGACATCGACGGAATTACAGCTGACGGTAAAGCAGAGCCAGTGTTTAGAAAAGGAAATTGGGCTTTTTAATATATGAGTTTTAAAGAGACCGGTCACTATTTATTTTAGTGGCCGTTTTTTACATTAAAATGTTTTATTTGACCTGATTGGGGGCTTTCGTGTTTTTCTGGCACGTTAAACTATTTAATTTGACCGAGTTGGGGATCTTTCACCTTTTTCGGGCACGTTAAACCATTTAATTTGACCGGTTCAGGAGTTTTTCGCCATTTTCGGGTACGTTAAACTGTTTAATTTGACCGGTTCAGGAGGCTTTCGCCATTTTCGGGCACGTTAAACTGTTTACATTAGCTGCAAAAAATCAGAAAGATACCTCATTCAAGTCAATAAGAATATAGTTAATATCATAAAAGAATTGAAAAATAGTAAGTATAAAGTGTAAAATATCAGATACTTAATAGTTTTGGAGGTAGCACTAGATGTGGGATGAATTTAAGAAATTTGCAATTAAAGGCAATGTCATTGATCTGGCTGTCGGGGTTATTATTGGAGGGGCATTTGGGAAAATCGTTTCCTCGCTCGTAGGAGACGTTCTTATGCCATTGATTAGCTTATTAACAGGTGGAAAGCACGATATCACCAACCTTGCAATAAAAGTAGGAAATGCAAATTTAAAATATGGTGCCTTTCTTCAAAACATCATTGATTTCTTCATTATTTCCTTTTCAATTTTCCTGTTTGTTAAATTTATTAATCGTTTTACAAAGAAGGAAGAAGCGGCACCGGTCGTTGAGAAGATTGACCGAAAAGAGGAGCTTCTCGCTGAAATTCGAGACTTATTAAGAGAAGACAAAGATATTTTTAGAAAAAATGAAACTTCTTGACCACTTCATCGTATATCTTTAATAAGAAAATAATTTGAGGTGAAAAAATTGTATCCACAAACATCAACTGAATTTATGCCATCTGTTTTAAGAACATTTGCGCTTTCGCTTGCTTTTGCATTCCTTGGTACAATGGCTGGGGTATACGTACCGCCTAGTTTATTTTTACCTTTAGCCATTATTGAAACAGTGATGCTCATTGCCGCCTTCATCTTTAGGCGAAAAAAGGCAATCTCATATCCATTCCTATATATCTTTACCTTTGTATCAGGAATCACCTTGTATCCGGTTGTCGCCTATTATCTTGCTACCACCGGGGCAAATACGGTTATCCTCGCGTTTGCTAGTACAACGGTTGTCTTTACAGGCATTGCAATCTATGCAACAAAATCAAAACGGAACTTCTCGTTCTTGGGTGGATTCCTTTTAGCAGCATTACTTGCCATGGTCGCTATTTCTATTTTTAATTTAATCTGGCCATTAAGCTCAACTGGGATGCTTGCTTACTCTTTTATCGGGGTTATGGTATTCAGCGGCTACGTTCTCTTTGATTTTAACATGATAAAGCGTCAAGGAGTTCGTCAGGAAGATGTTCCACTCGTTGCGTTAAGTCTTTACTTGGATTTTATTAATTTATTCCTTAGCATCCTCCGCATTTTTGGGATTCTTTCTAAAAATGATTAAACTAGAAAAAAGGCCGTTACCAACGGCCTTTTTTAATTGCTGCTTTGTTGTTTTTGAATAAAAGAGCTTGAGAATACTCCGATTTTCTTACAGATGGTTAAATAATGCATAAGGGCGATTAATATTGAACTCGTATTCATAGCGATTACTATCCCATCCATCCGCCATTCTGGCTTTGATCCTAATACCCAAATGATAGAAAAAGCAATCACTGTTCCCCAAATGTTATGAATAAACGAATCTTTAATAAGCCCAAGACCAATTAAGATGGCCTGTAGCGGCATGATAAAATAGTGAAATAAGAAGAATGGCCATAGCATTTGCAAAAATACGGAAGCTGTAGATGAATGAAAGAATAACGATGATAATGGATCGGCAAAAATATAGAAGAGAAAAACAGCCGGGACCCCGTATAAGAAAGTCAGCATGATTACTTGGTGGAGCATTTTCTGCATGGTAGGATAATCTTTTTCAGAGTAAGCCTTTGAAACGGCCGGAATCAGGACAATCATTAAGGAATGAGCAATAAAGGCAGGAAAAAATCCTATCGTTATAGCCACTCCCATCAGCATCCCATATTGTTCCGTTGCTATTGTGGCGGTAAGGCCGGACCGAACCAATACTGCTTTGATTAAAAACGGCTGTATCGCACCTGTTAAAGCGGCAAACAAGCGCATTACTGTCGTTGGAATCGAAACAGACATTAAATTTTTGCGGACAACCTTTCGATTTAAGTTAGAAAAAGGATGACGCTTCATCTGCTGAAATTGAATAACGAATTCGAGGATTAAGTATAGAAACACAACGACTTCGCTTCCTATTAATGTTGCTATGGCAATTAATAGTGCCGCTTCTGTATTAAAGTGGAAAAAGCGAAACAACAGGAATAATGCGGCGAGTTGAAATATTTTCCTTAGAAAATTGGAGACAGCAATTTTCCCCATATGATGCACACCCATAAAGTATCCTCTGGCAACAGACATAAAGGTAGTAACTGGAATTAGGATTAGGATGAGCCATCTTAAATAAGGGTGATAAGAATTAAATATCGGAATAAAAGGCATCATCACTGTAGCTACCAGCAATAAACTGCTTGTAAAAACAATCGTGATGGTGATCGCATGATAAAGAATGTTTCGATGAAACCGCTCCTCTTTTTCTGCAATAAATTTCGAAATAGATATGTGCAGCTCAAAGCTCGAGAGGAGAACAATCAAATAAATCGACGGCAGGATGGACATATACATACCTAAGCCATGTTTACCTAACTCCCTCGCCAAAATCATATTGACAAAGAACTCAATCCCTTCTCCTAAAAAAGCAGATGCCGCCAAAAAAAAGATTCCTCTGTAGTAAATCGCCATTTGTTGATTCCCCCAATCCTTCCCTTTAAACCTATGAGACAAGTTCGCTGAATAGTAGGGAATTTTTTCTGGGCATAAAAAAAAGGACTACTATAGCCCTTTTTTACTTCGTCCCGCATTAACGGGCAATAAGATAAGAACCCCACCTCAAGATTGAGAGAGAAGCGAAGAAGATCAGTGGGGGTTAACTGCCCGTAAAAGCCCGATTGGTTCAACTAACCATCAGCCGGGATGAAGTCCCCCACTGATGGAAGTTTCACTTTATCAGAGAATGCTTAAATGCATATATAACTGCTTGGGTGCGATCCTGTACCTGCAGCTTACTTAAGATATTGCTGACATGGGTCTTTACGGTTTTCAGTGCAATAAACAGTTCATCGGCAATTTCCTGATTGGTCTTGCCTTCTGCCATTAACAATAAAATCTCTAGTTCTCTACTTGTCAGTTCCTCATGCGGCAGGTGCTGTGCTTTTTGCCGCATTTTAACCATCATTTTTCCGGTTACTTCCGGTTCAAGGACAGATTGGCCATGATAGGTAGCGCGGACGGCATTGGCAATTTCACTTGCTTTTGAGGTTTTCAGCATGTAGCTAGTAGCGCCAGCCTCAAGTGCCGGGTATACTTTTTCGTCATCTAAGAAGCTTGTTACGATGATGATCTTAGCTTCCGGCCACTGTTCGATGATTTGCCTTGTAGCCTCAATCCCGTCCATTTCTTTCATGACTAAATCCATTAAAATAATATCGGGACGAAGCTTAAGGGCAAGCTCAACACCCTCTTTTCCATCTCCCGCTTCACCGACCACTTCGATATCAGGCTGTGCCGACAAATAGGAAGAAACTCCGATCCGTACCATCTCATGGTCATCAACAAATACCACTCTAATCATTTCCACCATCCCCGTTCATCATAACCGGAACCTTTACCTCAAGCCGAGTTCCTTTATTTTTCACACTAATGATCTTCAGTGTACCACCGACTTCAAGAGCGCGTTCATGCATATTTTGCATTCCGTACGAGCCGGCTTTTGTTTTGTTAACCTCAAACCCAATTCCGTCATCAACAATCCGTAAAATAACTAGGTCATCCCTTTTAATCATCAGCACCTCAAGCTTGTTAGCTTTTGCATGCCTGAGAGTATTCGAGATGGATTCTTGCAGAATACGAAACAGATGGTCTTCAATTCCTTTATCAAGCGGGAAATCTTCAACCTTCCATTGAATATCCATCGTCACCTTTTGAGATAATTCGATTAAAAGCTCTTCAATTCCTACCTTGAGCGATTTATTCTTCAAGGCAACAGGACGCAAATGAAGAAGCAGCGCACGCATTTCAAGCTGTGATTGATGAATCATTTCCTCCACCATTTTTAATTGCTTGTCTTCAAGTGTCTCTGTTGTCTGTTGTTTCGTTTCATTAATGGCTGACATCATCATCGATGCCGCAAATAATTGCTGACTGACCGAATCATGCAGCTCGCGAGCGAGGCGGTTCCGCTCCTGCTCGATAATTTCCTGGATCCTTGCTTCCTGGTCCTCTACTTTTTCGGTAGCTAACCTTTGCGATAATTTGGCTTGTTCTGACATTTGTTTGCCAATTTTCTCGATACGTTTCGCAATAGTTTGGATTTCCGTTATCGTTGGTCTTTCATCGATCTCGGTTTGTTTTCCTTCCTCAAGTTGATGCAAGGACTGGTCAAGAAAAAACAGCTGCCTTCTCCAAAACATGCCGGAAACCGCGCCAATGAAAATACCAACAGTGATACTGAATGCCGGGATAAAAATGATAAAGGGAATCCCCATAAAATTTCGATCCCAAAGACTAGACCAATTAGACAAAGGGAAGACAACAAAAAAAATCGCCGCCACCGCGATGGCAATCACAAAAGACAAGCCGACACTCCACATCATTTGCCGCTGTGTTGTGCTCATATCCGGCTCACCTCTAAATTCCCTACCAAAAGCGTAGTAAAAATTTTTACCTTTTGCTCGGCATTTTCATATCCTGGTGTTTTCAACTGGATTACTTGGTTAAACATTTTCGAAGAATGGTTTTCGAAAACATTCGCGGATCCTACTACACAAGAATGATGGATACTTACCTCTGTTTCATATGGTATGAGAATTTGGATATTTCCGATCATATTCCGAATAAAAATAACGGTTTCCCCTTGTGGAAGCAGTGTATAGCTGAAATCGATGACGCAATCGCCAATTCCTGTCTGAATGTTCACATCATTCCATTCGTAAACACTATTTGGCGTTTTTTGTTGGCCCAAAAAGTGATTTTCAAAAAATGGCTTAGTCGAAATCATCGTTTCCTTTTGTTGTATATGAACTGGTTCTTTAAACTCAGGTTGCATTTTTCGGGGATTTCGCTTTGATTTTAAATATTGAATAAAAAAGTGCAGTAAAATCGCTAACAATATAAATTTAAATGTCAACATATTTAAGATGCTGATTAAAGTAAAGACGATCCCACCGAAAAAGAGTATTTTCCCCCGTTTTTTTGTCAATTTTTTTCGGCCTAAGTAAATCATTGCACTAGAGATAAAAAGGGAAAAGATAAGCCCTCTGTTGAAAAATAGTATTTCAAGGAGGAGAATGATGACACCCATTAACACCATCCATCCGACATAATCATTTTTAGTATTTTTAAACATGGGCTCACCCTCTCCTTTTTTCTCTATGGTCAAAAGGCGTAGGATTCTACGCCTTTTAAAATGATTAGTCAGTACTTCCGCTTTTATTACTATCCAGCTCCAGTGCCTTGCCCCTCGGGTCATAAGCCGTCCTACTTTGGTGGCTGAGAAGCTGCCTCCTCGCAGGTCGTCTTATGCCTTTCGGGGCTGTTCAAGGCACTTCCGCTTTTATTAGAATAACATGTTTTGCTATTAATTGGACTTGGTTTCGTCTAATTTCCTATCTTTTTCTAGCTGAGCGATTTTTGCATCTATGGTGCTCCGATAATAAGAGCTGTTTACTTGATGCTCAAGGCGGTCTAGATAGTTCTCGATTTCTTGGAAGCGCGAGAACGATTTATCGGAATAAGTATGGGAATCTAACACTTGATTCATCCGAATATTGGCGCGGGTTACATTTTCACGACCCATTAATTCCATCCGGCGAATATGCATATCTTTAAGCTTGTGCTTCATTTCTTGATATTTTCTTTCTAACTCCTCAAGCTGAGTCTTTACTTGCTCAAGCGATCCGCTTAAACGCTGCGCACGGTCGACAAATTGCTGGTGCTCGGCTGCTGCAAATTGGGAAAGCTCCATTTCTCCAGCTTGTGAAGCAATTTCTGCTTGTTTCTTTCTTTTTTCAGCAAATTCAACAGCTTGTAAATATTCCCTTGTAAATTCATCCTTAAGCGTATATTGCCGCTCTAAAAGCTTTCTTACTTTTTCAGTTTCCTGTTCACACTCGCGAAGGTATTGATTTAACATCGCAATTGGATTTTTCTTCTCCTTTTGGTCAATAGCCTCGTTAAGATCAGCTAGAATTGTGTTTTTCAATCTTGTTAATAAGTTTGTCATGTTTATTCTCTCCTTTATAAAAATTTGTAATTATTTCCTACAACGAAATCTTAATAATGTTTTAAATTACTCCATTCTTTTTCAAAATTAACAAATGGATCGGACTCTTCCTTTACTGAGGCAGTACGCTTGTTTTCATTCCACTTTTTATATACAAGGTAGAGCACAAATGCTGCTCCGACACCAATGATCGCCGGTGCATTATGGATGGAAGCCATCAAAACAATGAATCCGATGATTCCGAGCCCGATTTTGCCTCCAGTCGATTTAGCCTTTAAAAACTGTTTAAAAATAAAGTAGAGTAACACTAAGCTGACGAAAAACCCTACCATCGGACCAATTGTTGAAAGCAGAACAATAGCTGATATACCACCCGCTAAAAGTAAACCAAATTTTTTCATTTTGTTTATCCTCCTTTCGTTTTCTTGATTTCATCTTACCTTTTTTCAATCTGTTCCAAAATTGCGCCTGAGCTTGATTTTTATATCGGTCCCAAGACGTAGAAAGGGTCAGACTCTAATAAAAAGAGCTGACCCTTTACCTCACATAAGTGTGGCCACTTTGCTTATTTTGAAATAAATTGCTGAACCCAATAATAACCCTGCGATCCACCTTTTGCATATCCACAACCGATGTAGGTGTAATTTGCATTTAGAATATTGGCCCGATGACCTGAGCTGTTCATCCAAGCTTGGACTACTTCAGCAGGAGTAATCTGCCCGGCAGCAATATTTTCAGCAGCGGCACTGTAGACGATTCCAAAATTCCTCATCATCGTAAATGGATCACCATAGGTTGGACTTGTATGAGAAAAATAATTATTGTCTCGCATATCCATTGCCTTATAGCGGGCCACCCTAGAAAGTTGCCAATCCATTGTCAACGGTTTTAACCCAAATTTTGCTCTTTGTTGATTGGTCAACTGGATCACTTGATTTTCAATACTTTTGGTTGCATCAAGGTTTGGAATATTAACCTTTTGACCTGGATAAATGAGATGCGGATTTTTAAATTGCGGGTTTGCACCTATTAGTTCTGATAGACCGACCTGATAACGAACGGCAATTTTCCATAGAGAATCACCAGGCTGAACAATATAAACTTGCTGGGCGAACGAAACATTGGGAATGCAAAAAAGAGACAGAATAAACAGTAAGCCAATCCAAAAAGTTTTTTTCATATTTTCGCCTCCTCCGAATATATATTTTTGATTTCCTGCTCAAAATATACAGGGGATTGAAAAATAAATAGGAACTAACGCTGAGATGATGCGGAGGACAAACGATTGAGGGACCTATCATGGATGACTTATCTCATGTTAATTTTAGCCAGCTACCGATTAACTCATTTAATTGTTTTTGATAAAATTACCGAATTTATCCGAAGACCCTTTGTGAAAAAAGTAAAGGTAGAGACAGATAGCGGTACTGAATCAAAGGAGGTTCCAACCTCGATGTTTGGTTATCTATTGAAATGTTATTGGTGTGCCGGGATTTGGAGTGCGATTTTGCTTGGTACAGCCTACTTGCTTTTTCCAAAGGTTACCTACGTTTTTATTCTCATTTTCTCCATTGCCGGCGGTCAATCAATTATCGAAACGTTTGTCGGAGTGAATATAAAAAAAGTCGATTTTTATGCAGATTTGAAGAAGAAAGACGAATAGAAATCGTAATGCCTGCGAAAAAAAATTCCCCCCCTGCATATATTTTATAAAGGGGGGATTTAATATGGGAGTCTGGTGGGTCACGACCATCGGTTTTGTCCTATGTCTTGGTTTTGTTGGCGCAACTTTTATTCATTTCATAAGAAGAGGTCTAGATTCAGATGATGCAAAACGAATTGACCGAATTAAAGATGAAAAAGAGGAATGATGGCAGTTAGTCAGAATGGGCCAATTGTAATGCCTGTAGGGCAGCTCGCACAAATCCCTGATTCTCAAGATTTAATTCATTTTCCGGTGTCCAAGGATTCGACATCCCTTCTCATCCTTTCATATGAAATAAAGAGCCATGTTTATGACATGGCTTTTTTGGGCAAAAATACTATTTTCCTTCACATTATTTTCTCTTTTTAGGAAAAATTAAACAAGAGTTCATTCTAATGCTGGAGGAATACAAATGAGTTCACCTGAGAATAAATTTCCGAAAACCTATTGGCGTGAGATTGAATTACCCGCCTTTGAGAAATTAAGCGAGGATATAGCTGTTGATGTTGCCATTGTTGGTGCTGGAATCGCCGGGATTACTGCCGCATATCAGCTGTCTAAAGAAGGTTTGAAGGTTGCCCTAATAGAAGCGGGTGCCGTTTTAAATGGGACTACCGGACATACGACTGCGAAGCTGACAGCCCAACATGGCATCATTTACGATGAATTAATAAGCCATTTTGGTGAAGAAAAGGCAAGGCTTTATTATGAATCACACATGCACGCAATTCAGTTCGTCGAAAATAAAGGAATTGACTGTGATTTTAGTCGAGAAGATGCATATGTGTATGCTTCAACTGAACAGTATGCAAGGGATATTGAAACCGAAATGGAAGCATATGAGCAGCTTGGAATCGAGGGAAGCATGAAAGACCTCATCCCCTTTAATATTCAAATAAAGGGCGCAATCTTGATGAAAAATCAAGCCCAGTACCATCCGCTTAAGTTTTTGCGGGGTCTCCTTGAGGAAGCAGTTCACTCCGGCTGCCATGTTTACGAAAATACAACAGCCGTAGACATTGAGGATGAAGAATCCGAGCCGAAAGTAGTGACAAAGG
Organism: Neobacillus massiliamazoniensis; assembly: GCF_001048695.1. GTDB lineage: Bacteria > Bacillota > Bacilli > Bacillales > Cytobacillaceae > Neobacillus > Neobacillus massiliamazoniensis. The sequence goes on from NZ_CVRB01000002.1 coordinate 215,305, forward strand.
ATGGACATAAGGTAACCTGCAAGCATGTGATTATCGCCTCGCATTTTCCTTTCTATGATAAACCCGGGCTCTATTTCGCGAGGATGTACGCATCAAGATCTTATGCAATCGGAGTGAAATGGGATAAAGACTATCCAGGCGGTATGTATATCTCGGCCGATACTCCATCTCGTTCCCTCCGCTATACTCCTTATAATGGCAGTAAATTACTCATCATTGGAGGAGAAACCCACAAAACGGGACAAGGTGTCGATACCTTAACGCATTATCACGCACTCGCTGATTTCGCGAAGGAAGTGTTCGGAACGGGGGACTACCTATATCGCTGGTCTGCACAGGATTTAGTTACCTTAGACCGCGTCCCTTTTATCGGGCAGATGACGGAGAATAAAGAGAGAATATTAGTCGCCACCGGCTTTAAAAAATGGGGGATGACAACCGGGATAATGGCAGGGCATTTATTGGCCGACTATGTATTGAATCGTGATAATCCTTATAAGGAACTTTATTCACCATCGCGCTTTCATGCCGACCCTGATCTAGGAAAAGCCATTACAACGAATGCGGATGTAGCGAAGCATCTTGTAAAGGGCAAGCTTGAGTTTGTTCCAAAAGATCCCGGAGATGTGAAGAATGGCGAAGGCTCCGTAGTGATGCATAACGGTAAAAGAGCAGGAGCTTACCGGGATGAAAACGGCAAGCTTTATCTCGTTGATACAACTTGTACCCATCTTGGCTGCGAAACAGAGTGGAACCATGCCGAAAAAACATGGGATTGCCCATGCCATGGCTCTCGATATGCTTATTCTGGGGAAGTAATCGAAGGCCCGGCGCTAAAAGCACTAGATTTGCTTGAAGAAAAATAAAAGGGTGTCAGGCACCAAAAAAAATGGTGCCTGACACCCTTGTTCATTATTTACTATTCGGACGATTCCGCTTCAGATCTTCTCCTGTTGAAAATTCAACAAGCTCAGAGCTATTCCTCATTGGCTTTTTCACATTGTTGTTGCGCTGGGCATTGGCGTTTCCAAGTTTCTTTCTTCCCACCCAATTCATCTCCTTTTTGAAAAATTCAATGATAGTATGGATGAAAGCATGCAAACTTATTCTTTTGAAGACAGCTCTGTCCGGATTACTTCCGAATTTAGAGTGCAATTTGTGAAAACTTCGGTTTTATTTGCGAAAACTACAGTTTCATTCGCGAAAATCTCGGTTTCATTTGCGAAAACTACAGTTTCATTCGCAAAAACCAGTTTCATTTGCGAAAACTTCGGTTTCATTTGCGAAAACTACAGTTTCATTTGCGAATACTACAGTTTCATTTGCGAAAACCTCGGTTTCATTTGCGAAACCTAGTTTCATTTGCGAAAACTACAGTTTCATTTGCGAAAATCTCGGTTTCATTTGCGAAAACTACAGTTTCATTTGCGAAAACTTCGATTTCATTTGCGAAAACCTCTATTTCATTTGCGAAAAAGTTTACTACCGAGTTAAAAAACAACATCTTCGATTTACAGAGCGTAAAAAAAGACAGTGGATGTCCACTGCCATTTCCATTATCTATTTAACTTTTGGTTTTCTGCTGAAATTTGTCCTTTATAAAAAATTCTTTTATGAAGGGGAATGTTTAATTTGCGGCAGAAAACTTTCAATTCACGTTCTTCTCTTTCGGTAACAAGCGAAATGACCGTTCCTTCTGCTCCCATTCTTCCAGTTCTTCCGCCGCGATGAACGTATTGCGTTACATCCTTGGGAAAATCTATATGGACGACATGGGTAACTCCTTGAATATCCAGTCCTCTTGCGGCAACATCTGTTGCAATGAGCATTTTCATTTTTCCGTCGCGAAATGCCTTAAGCGCCGTTTGCCGCTCTAGTTTTTTCATTTCACTATGTAAAATTCCAATAGAAAGCTCTTTAAATAGTAATTTTTCCTTAAAAACCTGAATTTCACCGATATCATTAATAAACGCAAGGGTTTTGGCATTTTCTAAGCGCACTATTTTTTCAAGCAACTTGATTTTGTCGCGTTGTTCACAAAGAAAATAAATGTGTTCGACCTCTCCTGCAGATGCTATTTCGTCCTTTTGAATTCGAATGACTTCCGAGTCCTTCGTTAGCTCTTTCGCCAATTTTTCCGTTTCTGCTTTTAGTGTTGCTGAAAATAAAATAACTTGTCGGTGGTCAGCCAGTGTCGACTTCACAATGTTTTGAACGGTATTTAGATGCTCAGGAATTAATAGCTGATCCCCCTCATCGAGTACAACCAGCTTCACTTCATGCATTTTCACCTTTTTCTGCTTGATAAATTCATACAAGCGGCCCGGTGTGGCGAAAATGGCATGGGGACGTTTTTTTAATTTTTCAAGTTGTCGCTTTACATTTGCCCCTCCAATGAGCGATGTACCTCGGATTCCGCTTCCTTCAGACCATTTTTGAAATTCTTGATATACTTGCATGACCAGCTCCTGCGAGGACGCTAACACAACGGCTTGCAGGGTCTGCGTATTTGGATCAATTTTATTTAATAATGGTAATAAATAGGCCAGCGTCTTCCCTGTCCCTGTCGGTGATTCCGCAATTACGTCCTTCCCTTCAAGGATAGTTGGTATTGCCGCTGTTTGTATGGCAGTAGTAGCTTGAAAACCGGATTTTTCCCACACATCCTGTAAGAATGGCTTTAGATTATTTAACATAACTTACTCCTTCAATTTATAAATGTACCACTGATACTATCTCATTAAGCTGTAGATGTCTAGATAGGAAAATGATTCATATAAAGAAGAATCCAAAGGATATGATAACAGAGGACTGAAAAATAGATAACACAAGTAGAAACTAAGAGAATCCGCCTCCACCCAATTAATGGACGGAGCCAATACAATCCGATGAGCGCAAGCGGGAGACAAATTTTGATCATGTAAAAAATAACCCAGCTTTTTTCAATGGCTAGCCTCATTATCGGGTTCCCCTCTTCAATTAAACCAAATGTTATGCCAAGATTGGTTAAAACTGCATCCATCAAACCGGCAAACAGCAGAAATAAACAGAGCTTCATGAACTTCCTCCTCAAAAAATGAAAATCTCCTTTCTGCTCATTCATAGTCTGATACTTAAGAGAGTCCCCTCGTTACTTAATGTTTAGAACACCCATTTTTAGGCATGCAAAGCTCATCAAAATTTCAACCAGTTCGTGGAGGCTCGTCGGCAGTTCACGTCCAGTGATAGTCCTCTTCAAGGAACGACTGTTCAAAATATTGTCTTGGATGCGCTCAAATAATATCCTTTTTTATATTATTTTTCAGTTAGGAAAAAATATTACAGCAGCCTGATAGTCATAATAACACATAACGAACAAATTTGTTCTTAATAAATTACATTGTTTTAAAAAAATCCCTTAATAATGCTTCAGATTCATCAAATGTTAGCCACAGTTTTTTTCTTCCTCTTCATAGGAATTTCTATTTTCGAAAGGTGTGTGAACAATGTGTGACAATCAACATATACTCCAATAAATGATGGTAGAATGAACAGCAGTATATAACAATATAACGGAGTTGAATATAGTGACTAGAAAGATCTCAATTTTCGCTTCTCTGTTGTTTTTTCTATTCTGTACAAATGTTTTTGCCCATTCTTATATAAATTCTTCTTCTCCTAGTAAAATCATTAATAAAACTGATCCAATAACTTCAAATAGTAATCAAACCATTGCACTAACAACAAAGAAGAAAGCTGATTTCCCTCCTTTTAAAGCATTTGTTGTGCCTGGAGCGGCGGTGTTATTCATTATTGGTCTTGCAGGCTATTGGTTCGTTTATCGAAGAAGATATAGGTAAAATTTCAATCTTGGAATCAATAGCTCCTTCGGTTGGCCATATTCTTACAATCGTTAATTCGTTTTTATCCAATCGTCAGCATAATCCCAATGGTTCGAAGAATGACTCCTTTTGAGTCAATATACCACCTTGTCACAGCCTATTTTTTAACACTGGTCTGGCCCTCAGTACAACAGATGCCTTCTGCTCCGCATCATGTAAATAAGGATAATAAAACGAATGGTCGGGATGCTCTTTGATTTGTTGTTTATAATAGGCTGCAACTTTTTTAAAATAATAGGGCTCCACATCCTTCGCTAGAATGAACTTCCCTCCATCCCAGCGATATACTTCCACGGTATATGCTTCCCCTTTATCATGAAACCATAAAGCAATTTCTGCTTTTCCGTCTCTGCCACTTAATCCTGGCATATCTTCGACTTCAATTTTGCTAAAGATAAAATCACCATTAAGTTTTTCCTCAATCAGTCCTGGAATTGTCCACTCGTAAATCGACAATTGGGACCAAATTGAAGCAACCTTCCATCCTACCACAATACTTACCTTGTTCTGGCTTTTAATATGGGCAGTTCCAAGATAACTTACTTGATATCCAGGCCCATTTAATATAGAAATGATTCGCAAGTGCCCATAATACTCTTTTAGAGTGAATAGCTGCAGCTGTTGATTTGTACGCATTATGCCGATTGCTTCCAATTTGCCGTCTCCATCTAGATCAACAAAATGGAGAAGAGCTTGTTTAGGATTGGTATCCGTATACAACAATTCTGAACCATAAGGGAGGAAGGATAACACCCATTCTCGCTCTCTATCTAACATCATGGCTCCCCCAGTTTACTTTTTCATATGTATATGAAAAAGTAATGATAATGGCGATTTAAAAACTTGTACAATTCGCACATAAAAAGAGACAAAATAAGACCGAAGCCTAGTTTTGTCTCTTTTTTATTACTTTATTTTAGAATGGTTCTTTAATATTGTACTTGCGTAGAATGGTTTCTATTTTCATTCCCGTTGCAATATTCCCTTTTGCTTTAACCTTTCCAGTCATTAGCGCCATGGTTCCGCTTAGTTTACATAATACAAATTTTTTGAAAGTATCGTATGACAATTGCATCGAAACATCAGGAATGGTTTCTACCCCTTCCTTAATGGTTAATTTACCATCCTTAAAAAAATGCTGATAGATCCCTGTGTCTTCACCGTGAACCTCATATTGAACAACTGCGTTAAAGCCTCGAATTGGCTCAGGATGCTCATTGAATATTTCTTCGATTTTTGTCATCAGTTCAGCTAAAGAATATTCGGCGATTGCTTTTGCCATGTGGATAACCCCTCCTTTGTTTATGGAAAACCAAAGCATTTCTTATAGTTCAATGATACTAATACGTATCAGTATCAATCCAATGAAAGTTTTTTGAACTTTTCGACCATTTTTTTAAAAGGCTGTGTTAAAGGTCATTGTTGATTTTTGAACTATGTTGATTGGAGCGGAAGGCGCGAGACTCCTGCGGGAGTACGGGGCAGGGGAGACCCCACAGGTGCTTAAGCGCCGAGGAGGCTCCCCGGAACGCCCGCGGAAAGCGAAGCGCCTGGAGCGCAAATCAACAGGCAAGATTAACACAGCCTTTTAAAAAAGCATTCACTAATTGGTTAGATTAACAAATGCTCCGATGGCTGCTTTTTTCATGAAAAATTAATGACCAATATCGTTAGCGGTTGGAATCAGTTCTTTCCAATCATTAAAGGAAATGACCGTATCCCAGTGACCGGTAATTTTAGCTATACTAACTACTACAATAAACAGGACAAAAAATGATACCGGTATAAACCATTTATTTACCTTCTTATGTATAACGGTCATATTCAATGTATCTTTAATAGGGCAGGCCTCCACACATGACATGCAAGCAGTACAGTCCGGTGTTGCGACTACCTCTTTTTCATGAACCTTAATTCTTTGCGGACAGGCCTTTGTACACATTTCACAGTTCGTACATGTAGCTTCATTGCGATGAACCTTTGTAATTCTAAAGATAGAACCTAATCCAATCAGTGCTCCATAGGGGCATAGGAAACGGCACCAGAAGTTTTTAAAGAATAATGATAAGACAAACAAAACGAGAATAACCTTTAATGTGAAGCCGCCAAAGTTCAAAAAGAAGAGCAGCATTTTAACATCAGCGATTTTATTATAAGGCTCATTTAGGAAATCCTTTGCCATAAATGTTGGCATATCAATCACAATTATTTTTATAAAGAATAATAGCAGCAAATATTTTAATGGTGTCAGGCACCAAACTAGCCAGCGGGGTATTTCAAAATTCTTTTTGAAGATCTTTTTCCCAAGCATCCCCGTCCACTCACTGACCGTTCCAACCGGGCATATCCAACCGCAAAATGATTTACGAAAGATAATTCCTGAACCGACAAAAAAAGTAAATAACACGAGGCCAGCTGGATGGATTTGATCGAAAGAGCCGCTTGTCAGCCATACCTTCAAAGCGACCAAGGCACTGATTGGCAAAAATCCTTCCACCGCAGACGGGCGTTCAACGAAAGGTGTTTTCCCCGCTGTTTCAAAATATTGATAAAATTGATAAAAGCGAAAGCCAACATATAACAAAAACAATAAAAATACTGCCTGAACCATAAATCGTGTGATTTGCACTGGCTTTCGTTTCAGCTGCTTCACATACCAGTTTTTTGACTTCATCACGATTTCCCCCTTTTTTTACTTTAACTATAAAGAACATACAAAATAGGAAATGTGATGTAAATCATTACCACGAGCATTTTCATTAAGTTGTCACAACCTCTTTCGCAATACGGACAAAATATTTTTTATTATATCAATATAGTCTTTCTATTGAATTAAAAAAGAAAAAGAGGCTTGCAAAACTATTAAAATAGAATATAATTTCTTTATTGAAATTGCTTCAGACTTTTTAAGAAATATAAAAATTAATGACGAGAAGAGTAGCGTATGATGGTACGTTGATCGAAACCCGCAAGATACGCGATTATGCTCGTCCCTTCTATTGGGACGGGCTTTTTATTTTTCAGATAAAAGGAGAAAGTCTAGTGAAAAAGAAAGACATATTTTTTGTCGGATTAATGCTATTTTCCATGTTTTTTGGAGCGGGCAACTTAATTTTCCCACCATTTTTAGGTATGGGTGCAGGGACATCCTTTTGGCCGGCGATTATTGGATTTATTATCACAGCAGTAGGCCTGCCACTTGTCGTCCTTACGGCAATTGCGCTTATAAATGATAGTGCAAACGCGCTTGGAAATCGCGTCCACCCATGGTTTGGAACTATTTTTACCGTTGCAATCTACTTATCAATTGGACCTTTCTTTGGAATTCCGAGGAACGCAAACGTTGCGTTTGAAATGGGCTTCAAATCTTTTGTAGGAAACGTTCCATCCCACCATTCAGCCCTTTTACTAGGTTTTACGGCTGTATTCTTTTTCATTGCCTATCTATTTAGCCTAAATCCATCAAAAATGGTAAGTTATTCAGGACGTTTTATTACACCCACTTTACTACTATCGATTGGTGTCCTTTGTGTCATAGGGTTCCTAAATTTAGATAAACCAATAAAAGCACCCGATGTAAACTATCACACGGCTGCCTTATTTAAAGGCTTACTCGATGGATATTCAACAATGGATGCTCTTGGTTCGCTTGCGTTCGGTATTGTTATAATAACGACCATTCAGCAAAAAGGCGTCAATGATCAAAAACAGTTAACGAAATTCACCATAAAAGCAGGTTTAGTGGCAGGTGCTGCCCTAACTCTTGTCTATATTGCTATTGGCTACCTAGGTGCCAAAATGTCTGCATACGGTACCTTCGATAACGGGACGGCTGTTTTATCAAATGCTGCCACTATTCTGTTTGGTAATGGTGGAAAAATGTTGTTAGGAGCGATCTTTACATTAGCATGTTTTACGGCATGTGTCGGAATTACGATTTCATGTGGAGTATTTTTCTCAAAAATATTTCCAAAGCTTAGTTACCGCCTTGTTGTCACGATTATTATGCTTGCGAGTTTCTTTATTGCCAATCTTGGTTTGAACCAAATTATTGCTTTCTCTGTACCAATTCTTGATATGGCCTACCCTTTAACGATTGTGCTTGTGACCCTTTCCTTCTTGCACCGTTTCTTTGGCGGTTCGCAAAAGGTGTATGCCGGAGCTATGCTACTAACCGGTATTGTAAGCTTGTTTGACGGTCTAAAAATGTTTGGTCTAGACTGGGCTTTTCTAGATTCAATTACGGAGAAACTTCCACTAGCATCGGTTGGGTTCGACTGGATCGTTCCTGCCGTGATCGGAGGTTTGGCCGGATTTATCTTAGAGAAATTCGGAAAGCCATCAACCCCAAAAGAAATTAAAATGGAAAAAATTTCATAAATAAAGAAGGTCAGGAATTCCTGACCTTCTTCTCATTTGGTGAGCGTTATGCTTGTCGGGGCTGCCCAAGGCACTTCCGCTTTTCTATTCCCCATCAAACACAATGTTATTTTGTTTTCTCGCTTCTTCGGTAATTCCAAGAACAATTTTGCTCCAATTTCTTAAAATCTCGTATTCTTTGTCATCTTTTATCCCAATGATTTTTGCCATGTTAATACACTCATAAACCATGTCTTTTTCTTCCTGCTTACCACTTAAGACTTGGCTTTTTTGAGTATGGCTATCATAGAATTTAATTTCAGAGATGGGTGCTGCATCTGCAAGAACAAAGGTCCCCATTTCGCCATGTATCTCACATGGGATCACCGAATGGGCTACTTTTGAGCAAATAATAGTACACACGAATCCATCATACTCTAATACGAGGGTCCCGCTGCCATCTACTCCGGTCCGTAATATGACAGGATGGTAGGCTACTTTTTTCGGAGCACCAAACAACCCTACCGCTAAATAGATGGGATATACACCTAAATCTACAATTGTTCCCCCTGAAAAATGAGGAGAGAAAATATTCGGTTCTTCTCCAGCCAAAAATTTATCATATCGAGATGAATATTGTATGTACGGCAATATCGCGCTTCTAAGCTTTCCTGCCATCGAGAGCTTTTCTTTTAATATTTGAAAGTTTGGAGTATGGATATTGCGAATCGCTTCAAATAAATAAACCCCATTCTCATCGGCAATCCGATATGCCTCCTCTAATTCGCGCAAATTTGAAAAAATCGGCTTTTCACAGATAACATGCTTTTTATTTTTCAAAAAAGTAAGTGCTTGTCCATAATGTAGAGAATTAGGTGAAGCGATATAGACTGCCTGAATGTCAGGACATTTTGCCATTTCATCTAAATCCGTAAAAAAATGGGAGGCATTATATATATCAGCAAGCTCTTTTGCTTGATCTTCTGTACGGGAATAGACTCCGACTAATTGAAATTGTTTGCTATACTGTGCTGCTTTAATAAAAGAATGCGTTATCCATCCGGTCCCGACTGTTGCAAAGTTAACCATTCGATGTTCTCCTCTCATTTGTAGCTTTCCTTAATATTGTAGCTTTTTTAAGCGGTGTTTACCAATTGCTAGTTTGTCGTAAGTCCGTTTATTTTCCACAATTGTCGTAACAAGCAAAAAATGAAGCCAGTAAACGCCTAAAAAATTCCATTCTACACTGTTTTTCCACGGAATAATCAGGTACAATGGAAAAATATCAGTATTTATGTTATGTATAAATAAGTAGATATGATGAAAGAGGTTGAATTGGGTGGAGAATCAAACATCAAATTTTATTAAAGATATCATGATCAAGGACTTAGAATCAGGAAAACACGATAAAATTGTTACACGTTTCCCTCCAGAGCCAAACGGATATTTGCATATTGGCCATGCCAAATCGATTATTATTAACTTTGGTCTAGCTGATGAATTTGGCGGAAAGACGAATTTACGATTTGATGATACAAATCCTTTAAAGGAAGATATCGAATTCGTTAATTCGATTAAAGAAGATGTGAAGTGGCTTGGCTTTGAATGGGACGATCTATTTTTTGCATCGAATTATTTTGAGGAAATGTATAACCGTGCCATCCTATTAATTAAAAAAGGACTTGCCTATGTCGATGACCTTTCGGCTGACGAGATCCGTGAATATCGCGGAACGCTAACAGAACCAGGAAAAGATAGTCCCTTCCGCAATCGTTCAATCGAGGAAAACCTCGAATTATTTGAGCAAATGAGGGCTGGAAAATTTGCAAACGGTGAAAAAGTGCTGCGGGCAAAAATCGATATGGCTTCCCCAAATATTAATTTGCGCGACCCCGTTATTTATCGAATTGCTCACGCAACACACCATAACACTGGCGATAAATGGTGCATTTATCCAATGTATGCCTTTGCCCACCCGCTTGAGGATGCCATAGAAGGGGTGACCCATTCTATTTGTACGGTTGAATTTGAAGACCAACGCCCGTTATATAATTGGATTGTGGAACAATGCGAGATGGTAAGCCAACCCCAGCAAATCGAATTTGGTCGCTTAAATATCACAAATACGGTGATGAGTAAGCGTAAGCTGAAACAGCTTGTGGAAGAAAGTTTCGTCGATGGCTGGGATGACCCACGGATGCCGACAATTTCCGGAATGAGAAGAAGGGGCTATACGCCTGAAGCAATCAGGGCTTTTGTCCGTGAAACTGGGGTTTCAAAAGGTTCCGGTGCGGTAGATTCGCAAATGCTTGAACACTTCGTCCGCGAGGATTTGAAATTAAAGGTTCCAAGAACAATGGGTGTCATTAATCCCTTAAAAGTTGTCATCACAAATTACCCTGAAGGCCAGATTGAATTGCTTGATGCCGAAATCAATCCGGAAAACCCTGAAATGGGCACACGGAAAATTCCTTTTTCCCGTGAAATATATATTGAGCAGGACGATTTTATGGAAGAACCACCGAAAAAATACTTCCGACTTTTCCCTGGCAATGAAGTCCGTCTAAAAAATGCTTATTTCATTAAATGTGAAGAAGTCATTAAAGATGCAGATGGTAACGTAGTAGAGCTTCGATGCACCTATGATCCAGAAACAAAAAGCGGCACAGGCTTTACCGGAAGAAAAGTAAAAGGAACGATTCACTGGGTTGAGGCTGCCCATGCAGTTCCAGCTGAATTCCATCTATACGAGCCGCTCATTTTAGATGAAACGGAAGATCAAAGTGATGAAGGAAAAACATTCCTAGATAACGTTAACCCTCATTCACTAGAAGTATTTCAAGGATTTGTCGAACCAAACATGAAAGAAAGCCGTCCGCATGACAAATTTCAATTCTTTAGACACGGTTACTTCAATGTCGATCCAAAACATACGACTGTTGATAAACTAGTCTTTAACAGAATTGTTTCCTTGAAAAGTTCCTTCAAATTATAAAGAACCAGGCATTCCTGGTTCTTTTTTTCTTGTCCGATATATACTTATCTTAAGTTTATGGATCACCTTTGGAGATATTTTTTTCTCCAGGAATAGAGGAGCAATGAAATACTTATCAACATTTGCAATGAAAATAAAGTGGCATCCCAAAATGGAAGAGAAGCCGGCCCATCTAAAAAACCAGGAAAAACTTTTTTTGAAGCAAACAATAACTGTGGGATATAAAAGCTGATAAAGATAAATAGAGTTAAAAATACCCCTATAAAATAAAAGATAGAATAGGAATACACCATTCTTTTTTCCTCGGCAAAAACGACCTCACCGGTTGTTGCTATTCGTAAAAAAGGAATCCACTTTCTCATTACCTGCTGAGCATTTTCCATCAAGTTATAGCAGCCCGATATATTTTCAATCACGTAATACAAATCGGTTTTCATATAGACGCCGCATTGATAGACCATACGAATGAAAGTATCAAGAACTACCACATGCATAATACTCAAAAAAATCCCTGACCCGTTTGCAAAAATCAACTGACTAAATAACGCTAGAAAAAGGATTACTGTATCAAAACAAATCCCTGCTAAATAAAGGACATTTCGTTCCTTTGATGGTAGTTTCCAAACCGTTGACATATCTGTTTCAATAACAACAATGAATAAACGGTGTCCAATTTCCAACTTAGTCGGAAGATTTTTTGATCTCATGGCTATCACATGACCAAGTTCATGGATTAATACCAAAGCAGCTGTAATGAACATCCATGCCGGAATATTTAAAGCCATAACATTAAAGATAAAAATGTCCTTGTAATGTGGGAATAAAGTAGGATGAGAGATAAGTAGAAAAATATTTACGATAAAAAGTCCAATATAAACGATATAGGTAAACTTATTAAAAAAGAAGGTTCCCAACTGTGGTGGAATTTTCACAAAGCCTAAGCTCTCCTTCTTCTTTTCCTTACCCTCAACTTTGGCACCGTCAATTTCCTCAATCAATTGTAACTCTAAAAGCTGCTCCGCAAAATCAAGGAGGTCAACCTCTTCCTCTGGATACTTTCTCTTAAGATGCGTTTCAATTTCACCTAATAATTCTCCCTTAATCATCAAATTGATGGCATCAATACAAATCATCGGCATTTCATAGAACTCACCTGAGGTGTGATCCTCGACGATATAATTTTTTTTATCTTTACGAATTTCGATTGGGACTAACGAAAGACGTGAATGGAGTGAAAGATTCATTTTAACACCCTTAAAAATTTTTATAAAAGAAGGATGCCAAGCAAATACATGGCACCCTCTTGATACATAATTTGATTACAACCACGCACACCACCAACATGGACCTGTTGCCTTTATTTTTTTAAGCTTACGGATTTTCATGGATTCACCTCCTTTAATTGTAGTGGTTCAATGTTGTTTGATAATTTTTTATGAATTTCTACCCAAATAGGAAATATTTCTTGAAATAAATCTACTAATTCTGGATCAAATTGCGTATCCCTTCCATCTAGTATACGCTTATAGGCTTCTTCAACAGGTAATGCTGATCGATATGACCTCGTTGATGTCATCGCATCAAATGCATCTGCAATTGCTGCAATTCGCGCAAGATAGGGGATCTGTTCTTTTTTCAACTCATCAGGATAACCTTTCCCATCCCAACGTTCATGGTGAGAGCGAATCACATCAATACCATTTTGTAATCCCTCTACCTTTGAAACTGCCTCAGCCCCAACTGTAGTGTGTGATTTTATAATCTCATATTCTTCTTTTGTAAGTTTAGTAGGTTTCATTAGTATTTGATCTGGAATATGTACTTTACCGATATCATGAAGTAAGCAGGCATAATTAAAGGCTCTTAACTCATCAACCGTAAATTTCTTAGTTTCTTTTGCTAAAACATGGGCGTATGAGGCAACACGTTCACTATGCCCCTTTGTGTAAGGGTCTTTAAGCTCTAAGGTTGCAATTACACCTTTTACAATTCCTATAAGCTGATGGTCATAGGATGTTTTTACAGCTTTAACATATGCTTGGAAACGACTTAAAAGGATACATGCAAATACTGACAGAATAGCTATCAATAATAAACTTAATAATGCATTAGGAGCATGAATAATTAATCCAACCAGAAGATATTTCAGAGATAGTCCGACAATAACTACTCTTAAAAATGAAGTATTAACAAAAATTGGGGATAACAAAAGCCATAGGACTTCAACTATATTTCCACTTTTATACATTTCTGGTTTTCCAATATATGTGATAATATCGTTAAGAAAAGTTAAAAATGTATAACAAGTAAAATAAATATATTTTATTTGATAAGTTTTTTGTTTTTTGTATAAGTACCAGGCAAGCGGAATCAGAGCAAACATAACCAAATATATCCAAGTCCGTAGAATGTCGGGGGTATCATCTTTTAATGTTGGAATATATTTTGAAATAAAGGTATAGGAAAAGTCAAACCCAATATAAATAATGTAAAAAAGAACTAAAAACCATTTTACTGTTCTACCTTCTTCATTTATTATATTTGGGTCAATTATTTGTTTTTTCATATAGAGACCTCACGTTATATAAATCCCTTATTCTCACACTTCTATAAAAATTGAGTTTCTATATTGCACTTTTCTACATTATAAATCATTAATTTTATTAGAAGTATAAAAAATTTGAAGATTTATGTAAAATAATAGATTATTTTAGGTTTTTAGGAATTAATTTGAAATTCAATTAAAAGAAAGCTTTTGATTGTTGTAATGGCAGCAAAATTTCTACAGTAGTTCCTTTCTCTGAAATACTCTTGATATTGAGTACACCCTTATGATCTTTAATAATTTGATTTGATACCATTAAACCAAGCCCCGTTCCTTCCTTTTTAGTAGTAAAGAACGGCTCAACTAAATTGGGAATGTTTTCTTCGGGAATTCCGCACCCTTCATCTTCAATAGCAACGTACAGCTTTTGACCTAAAATAGTTTTCAGCTTAATTTTTATCCTTCCTCCTTCACTCATAGCTTCAATTGCATTTTTGATTAAATTAATAAACACTTGCTTCAACTGTTTTTCATCACAATAAATAGGTGGCAATGGTTCTTCAGTAATCGTTTCAATCGTTACACCCTTTCCTTGTGCCTGCTGTTGTGTAATAGATGTGGTATAGGCAATTATTTCTTCAATGTTAGATTTTTCAAATGTAATTACCCTCGGTTTTCCAAGATCCATCAAATCACTGACTATGGAATTAATACGGTCGACTTCTTCAATCATAATTGGATAAAAATCATTTGTATTTGGATAACTTTCCCTTTGCAGTTGTATAAATCCTTTTAATGAGGAAAGTGGATTGCGAATTTCATGACCAATTGCTGTAGACATTTGACCAATAACAGCAAGCTTTTCTTTTTGTAGCAATTCTTCATGCATATCGGTAAGTGTATTTATATAGGAAAAAAATCGATTTAAAATGGTGAATGCAATAGCTGAAATCGGAAGAAGGATAATCATTGGGTAAAGCACGACTTTATCATGTAAAATAAGCCCAATGAAAAAGTATTTCCCAATTATTCCAATTGTAACGGTCCAAAAGTATTTTTTACTAACAAAAACTGGTGAAAAAACTACGAACAAAATTTCAACAATGTTACCAGCTGAAAATGTCTTTGTCGAGCCTAAATAAATTATAAGATTATTAACCGTATCTAAAATTATATATCCAAAAAGGTATAAATATTTAACCGGATAGGGGTTATCTTTTTTTATTAAATAGAATGCAATTGGCAGTAGCCCCAATATCAAAACATAAAGCCAAAGGCCGAGACCTGTGTTTAAAATACCAATTGTCTCTTTTTTTGCATAAATAGGGATTAAAATGTCATAAAATAAATCAAATGAAATATAAAAGATGTAAAATAACCAAAGAAATAATTTAATAGCCTTTTTCTCTTCAAATACTAATTTAGGACTTTTTATCCCTTCATTCATTTTCGAAACGCTCCGTTCCAGACTTATCAATAAAATTTCTGAAAACTATAATTAATTGTTATCTCTTCCTATTGTACCATCTTTTACTAATAAAATTGATATTTTTTTAAAAAAAATCGATTGGAATCGACAAAAAGTCCTACAAATCGACAAAAAGAGCTTGCTTGAAGCAAGCCCTACCTACAAAAGTTCTATCTCCTATCCATTTTCTTCAAATCAATTGCTCTTAACCTTTAATTTACCTGCCTCTTTCAAATGATCCCCATCTATATTCAAATTAGAATGCTTTCGTCCATAACCGAAGTACACGAACAACCCTACAACAAGCCATACAGCGAAGGCAATCCATGTAACTTTAGGCAATTGGATAGCTAAGTAGCCGCAGAAGACAAAAGCAAGAATTGGTATATACGGGACAAATGGAACACGGAATCCCGTCTTTGGTACCTGTTTGTTTTTACGTAGGTATAATATCCCTATCGCTACTGTCATGAAGGCAAATAATGTCCCAAGGTTGGTTAATTCGGCCAATTTGCCAAGAGGAATGAAACCGGAAAAGATAGAGACGAGTAAAGCCGTTATCCATGAATTAATCAATGGCGTTTGCTTCTTCTTATCAATTTTAGACAGAAACTTTGGTAATAAACCGTCACGGCTGATAGCATAGAAAAGCCTAGTTTGACCATAAATCATGACAAGTAATACCGTGGTTATCCCAATAATCGCGCCGAGCGAGATAAAACCAGCGACCCAATCCTGATGGATGTAGGTTAGGGCAAAGGCAACTGGGTTTTTCACATCAAGCTTTTGATAAGGCACAATCCCAGTTAAGATGGCTGAAACCGCAATATATAAAACCGTACAAACAAGAAGTGAAGCAATAATCCCTATTGGCATATTTTTTTGTGGGTTTCTTACTTCCTCAGCAGCAGTAGAAACGGCATCGAAGCCAATGTATGCAAAGAAGACAGTAGCTGCACCTGCTGTTACACCTGAGAATCCAAATGGCATAAATGGTGACCAGTTTACCGGTTTCACATACCAAACACCGACACCGATAAACAATAGAACAACTGCTAACTTAATAGTTACCATAATACTATTTAAGCGAGCTGACTTTTTTACGCCTTGTGTTAATAGAAAGGTAATTAAGAAGACGATTAAGATTGCCGGAACATCAACAAAAGTTCCGTGTGCCGGATCATAGGCACTCGTTATCGCTTTAGGAAAATGGATCCCAAACCCTGCTAACAACCCTTGAAAATATCCTGACCAGCCGCTGGCAACAGCAGATGAGGCAAACCCGTATTCAAGGATTAAATCCCACCCCAAAATCCATGCAAGTAATTCTCCAAATGTTGCATAGCTATACGTATAAGCACTTCCTGATACGGGAACAGTTGAGGCAAATTCTGCATAACATAGGGCTGCAAAAACGCAGGCTAAACCAGATAAGATAAAAGATATAATAAGCGCAGGTCCTGCATGTTCTGCCGCGGCTACTCCAGTTAACACGAATATCCCTGTTCCTATAATTGCTCCAATTCCAAGCATCGATAAATCAAATGCACCCAATTCTTTTTTTAGCGTAACATCTTTTTGGCCTGTTTCTTGGATTAGTTCCTGAATCGACTTTTTCCTAAATAGATTCATATCTACCTCTCCTTTTCTTATTGTCGAAATGTTCTGAATTTAAAAAATTTCTATACCGGTATAATATATCTTCATGGGCAAAAAAGCAATATATTTTGAAAAATAAAATTATTTGAAAATAATGCCAATAGAGGGTAACCCCATTTATAGGCTATAAATTTACTATTCCACAAAAAAATAGCTAACCCAGTCGATAAGACTAGGTTAGCTCCGCTAAATCATGCCATTACTATTTCTTTTTCCTTAAAAAAAGGATTTCTTTGGATTGGAACCCAGTATTCCGATTGTTCCAGTTGGCCTGCAAGAGAAAACAACAGGTCCTCTCTACCTCGTGCCGCCATAAATTGCACGCCAACCGGTAGCCCATCAGAGGAGAGATGAAAAGGAACCGTCATCGCAGGTTGCCCTGTTAAATTAGCAAGCTGCGTGAAGGGAGTTCTTTTTAAATTATTTTCAGCTACTTGCTCGACAATGCCTATCCTCTTTAAGAGGCCACCCATACCAAGCTTTCCAGTTACCTGCATCGCCGCTTTTTCAGATTGGCTAGGCTCAAGCTCGCCGATTTTCGGTGGAGGAAATGCCGTTGTCGGCGTTAAATAAAAATCATAGGTTTCATGAAAAATTTCCATAGAAATGGCGGCTTTATCCCATTCTCTTAAGCTTAAAGCAAATTCTTTGGCAGACGTGGCTTTCCCAACTAAATTCAAAATCCAAGTTGTCGGTTCTACATCATTCATTTTTACCTTACGTCCAATCATTTCCTCAATGGTCGTGATCCATGAGGAAACTTCACCAAAATACATTGTTAAGAAGCTCTTGGCTATTTTTTGACCGTCAACCGGAGCCTGAATCTCTACCACATTATGCCCCATCGATTCTAAAAGATTTACTGTTTTTAAGACAGCTTCCTTACATTCATGGTGAACTTCTGTTCCAAGCGGAGATTGAAAAGAAAAAGCAATTGTATATTTTTCATCTGATGAATTCTGTAGTTGCTGTAAGAATGAGCCTTGATAAGGCATAGCATGAAAAGCAGCGTATTTTTCAAAAATACTAATTTCATCAAGCATCGCTGCACTATCACGGACCGTCCTCGACAGAATATGGTCTATTGCGGCTCCCTGCCAAAGCCTAGCATAATTAGGACCGACCGGAGTTCTTCCCCTAGTTGGCTTTAGACCAAATAAGCCACAAAAAGCACCCGGTATGCGAATCGACCCTCCTCCGTCATTTGCCCCGGCAATCGGCACCATTCCACTGGCAACCGCTGCAGCAGCCCCGCCACTTGAGCCGCCCGGGGTATGGTTAAGATTCCAAGGATTTCTCGTTGGACCATAAAAGGCGGGCTCGGTAATCCCCATCAATGCAAATTCCGGGATGTTTGTCTGACCAACAAACAAGGCCCCCGTCTTCCTCACCTGCTTTACATATTCCGAATCCCTTTCCGCCCGATAACTCTGGAAAACCTTTGAGCCTGAAGTAATCTTTTCTCCTTGTATTTCTTGAGAAATGTCCTTTAAAAGCATCGGTACACTTGCGAAAGTTCCATTTAAATCTAACGTCTCTGCCTCTCTTTCCGCTTTTTCGTAAAATTTATTTATGACGGCATTAAGCTTTGGGTTATGCTCTTCAATTATAGAAATTGCTTCAGCGAGCAATTCTTTTGGCTGGATTTCTTTCTTTTTTACTAATTCCGCTAATCCAAGACCATCATAGCTTTTATAGTCAAAGCCCTCCATCAGGTTGCACCCTCTCCATCGATTTTTACATTATACTTCTCTTAAATATTCAAAATTCCTTTTAAAGGATTCCTCATTGTAATAATAAAAGTGGGAATGTTATTTATGTATGCGTTTTTGAAAGGAGAATCTGGATGGACAATGATCTAACGTTTAAGCAGGCCGTAAACGAAAAAAAAGCAGATAATCTTGAAAAAGGGGCAGCTTCAGGTCTTGCTTGGTGGCAGCTTTCGCTAATTGGGATTGGATCTGTGATTGGAGCAGGTTTCTTTTTAGGAACAGGATTATCCATAAAGACTGCAGGTCCAGCAATATTAATCAATTATCTACTCGTTGGGATAACTGCCTTTTTTGTCTTTAGTGCAATCTCCGAGATGACTGTTGCCGACCCGCAGCCAGGCTCATTTCGAACCTACGCCAAAAAAGCCTTTGGTAATTCAATGGGCTTTGTTTCCGGCTGGGTATATTGGACGGCGGGAATTTTTATTATGTCCAGCGAGGCGGTCGCTTTAGGAACTTTCACTAGATTCTGGTTCCCTCATATTCCTTTATGGATTTTCACGGCTGGTTACGTCGTTATTGCTTTTGGTATTAATCTTCTAGGGGTTAAAAATTTCGGGAAAATCGAATCGTTATTTGCCATAGTAAAATTATCAACCCTCGTCATTTTCATTTTTTTTGGTTTACTTATCTTATTTCATCTAATTTCTCCACAGTCCTTCACTTTTGATGTAAGAAGTTCTATAAGTCCTATGTTTCCTACAGGAATAAAAGGGATGTGGGCGGCTCTCATTTTCGTTTTTTTTACATTTGGAGGAATTGAGGTAATGGGGGTTGCCTCAACTGAATTAAAAAATCAAAATGAAATTCCTAAAGCTGGAATTGCGATGATTATTGCTCTTCTTGCAGTGTACGTCCTGTCTCTTTTTTTTATTCTTTATTTCGTACCCTGGACAAAAATTAATGAGTCGGAAAGTCCTTTTGTGACGGCATTAACCATTTTCCATATTCCATACCTTGATTCTATCTTAAATCTCATAATAATAAGTGCTGCTTTCTCAACTATGGTTGGGGCCCTATTTTCCGTAACCAATATTATGATTTCTTTGGCAGAAGACCGTGATGCTCCTAAAGCACTCGCGAAAAAAAATCAGCATGGGGTCCCGATCCAATCCTTATTTTTAACTGGAATTGCTCTAGCCGTTTCGCTTATTTTCTCGTTTTTTCTACCTGGAAAAATATATGAATACATTACAACGGCCGCAGGGGTCATGCTGATCTTAAACTGGATCATTATTCTATCTTCACAAATAAAATTACGTAAAAAGGAGCTTCCAGGAACCTTTAAAATGTTCGGGTCTCCCTTTACTTCCTTCTTGGGTATTGCTTTTATTCTTGTAACCGTTTTAGGCGGATTGATGACAGCAACACAAAGAATGGGTGTTTTTATCAGCGTTGGGCTAATAGGGGTCATTTTTTTAGCACATTGGCTGTTTGACAGAAAACTTGGGGTTAGCTCAAAAGGCTGAATCATTTGCTGATTCATCTTTTTACATTTTAAGGGACTTTCTTCAATATAAAAGTATCTACAACATTCCGTTCCTTATCAACAAATTTTGTAAACAAATGGAAGATGCATCAACCTATGTTTCACATTCTAAATCAGTTAGCCCAAAATAAAGCCAAATCTTTTCTGAAAAAATTATTGACATCTTACTATTTCTTGTATATAATTTATTATTGTGCTTTAGATTTGTAACTTGGAATCAACAAGATAATGCATCGAGAAAATTTGATGTAAGAATTTTTTCTGGCTTTCTACTAATGTTTTTCGGAAAGACTTATTCACACTGGATCGGCTTCGGAGCCGTAAGGATGTAAGAGAGGTAGGGCTTACATCGTTTAGGTTATAAAACCTTCAGGTGGAAAATTGAACCGCGGCAAATAGATTTTTCTATATAAATTTTTACATTGATCTAGATATTAATAACATATATTCGGGTTACCAATGATAATGAAATAAAGCAACTAGAAGGCAGAGGGATAATAGTTCCTCTGCCTTCGCCAATTTCATTACTATTTTTCCACTCCTATAACTTCCAAACAAACCGATCATAAGTCTATTTATTCCAATAAAAAGCGTGGCAGGACATTTACTCAATCACGATCGCTTGACTACCCATTTGCTCCCATGCTTGGATAAAATCAGCTCGATCTACTTTTCTATTTTTATAGCCATATGGGTCGTTAATATAGATGTATTGATCATCATATCCAGTGATTACCACACTATGTCCACTATAGGTAATCTCGACTTTTCCTTGTGGTGTATTCCACTCTTGTAAATCAGAGACGGGAGAAAACGTGGTCGTTGTGATAATCCAAACAGGGTGACCTTGACTGACTTGTTTTAATAGGTCAGTAAAGGGACTATTTGTTAAGTTCACGGCCCTATCTCCAACATATTGTTTAGCAAGGTCATAAATGGGTCCATTATATACGCTCAATCCTGGACCGTTTTCCATATCACCAACAAATCCAACATTGGGATTTCCATTAAGGCCGTCACTAAAATTTAAAGGGACTTTTGGAATTTTATCTGCTAACTCGTTCTTTGTTACCTTTATGCCATTATAGTTTAGCAACATTGTCAAACTAGTTACCTCACACCCGTTGTATAAATGGGGTTCGTCCATTTGGTTGATCAACGGGACATCCAATTGAAAACTTTCAGGAATGATGGGCTCTTTTTTTTGAAGAGCCGTATCTTTTACACTTAGGTCGTTTCCTTTCCTGCTTGGTAGAGCTTGTGCTTTACCGGAATTTGCTGCTAATGTATTGTCCCCAATCAAAACAGATATCAATAACATAATCATGATGAATAAGATTTTTTTCATAAACATCATATCAGTCCTTTGTTTAGCATTATTTATCTGTGATGATAATGGTCAATCCTTAACTTTGTATTAAAATTTTTCAACACTAAAAAAACCTTTAGCTATGCTAAAAGGTTTTGAGTGGTTTATTTTTTTTTCGTTTCAATTTTAGGAAAATTTGGTTAAGGACTTCGGCAAAAACAAGTCCAAATGCAATCGCACCTGAAAGCATAAGTACTTTCGCGGCAGATGCCACTGCTGAGTTATAATTATTTTCAACAAAATACCTCATGGCATTATAGGCAAGTCCTCCAGGTACTAAAGGGATGATTCCAGCAACGCTATAAATAATTACAGGGGTTTTATATATTTTCGCTAACACATGACTGAGGCTTCCAACAAAAAGGGTTGCCGCAAATGTTGCCGTTACCATATCTTTGCTGTAGCCCTCGATTAGATAATAAAGAATCCAGCCGCCCATACCAATAAGCCCACACTTTACTAGCGTTTGCTTTGGTGCATTGAAAATGATACCAAAGGCACTGGTGGCAATAAAACTGGTGATCAATTGTGCAAAAATATCCATCCTCCGCCACCTCCTTTATTACACAAATGGAAACACGATTGCAATTCCGGAACCGATAGCAAAAGCGGTAAGGAAAGCCTCTGCTCCCTTTGATAATCCTGAGACTAGATGTCCCGCCATCAAGTCCCTTACCGCATTCGTCACTAAAAGACCAGGTACCAAGCTCATCACCGATCCAATGATGATTTTATCTAACTGGTGGCCTAGTCCTATTTTGACAAATAAGAACGACAAGAACCCAATCAAAAATGATGCCAGGAACTCAGAAAAGAACCTAATGGGAACAAAACGATGAAAATAGACAAAGGCAAAATAACCGATTCCGCCGGAAATCATCGCCGGGATGAAATCATTCCAGCCCCCGTTAAACATAATCATAAAACAGCCGCTGGCCAATGATGCAGCAGCAACCTGAATCATGATGGGGAACGATAAATTCAAGGAATCAATCTCGTTCAATTGCTCTAAAGCTTCTTTAAGATTGACTTCACCACTACTAATTTTTCTTGAAATACTATTGACCAACGCAACCTTTTTCAAATCGGTTGAGCGCTCGGAGATTCGAATTAACCTCGTCTTGGCAGGCTCGGGCTCGTCTCCCTCTGCGGAAAAAATAATCCCTGTCGGTGTAACATAGCTATGCGTCTTTTCAATCCCAAACGCTGCGGCCATCCGCATCATCGTATCCTCTACCCGATACGTCTCCCCGCCGCTTTGAAGAATAATTTTACCAGCTAACAAGCAAACTTCCATAATTTCATAAATTTTCAATTCCTGCTTATCCATTGATATCTCTCCAGTTTATTACTCCATATGTTAACTAGTTTAAATCATAACAAAGGTCCTAGGCAATCAGCATATTGACTTAATGCTTTTAGAATAATGTTTTATTTTTGTAAAAGCATATTTTTCAAAAATTATCCCCTAGATTGTAGGTGAATAGACCGAACAACAGCAGCCTGTCATCCTTTTAGATGCAGGCTGTTTTTACTTCTTTGATATAATAATTTCTCTACTTTTTGCTTTTTATTCATAACTGATTTTCTCGGACCTTTTTTTATTGGCTGTGTTAAACTAGCCTGTTGATTTCCACTCAAGAAGCGAGCATCCGCGGGCGGTCCGGGGAGCCGGCGCTTAAACGCCTGCGGGGTCTCCCTCCCCTGCCCCGTACTCCCGCAGGACATTGAATTACATCCTTGAATCCGCCCACGCACGAAGGAAATGCGATAGCATTTTCGAGGAGTCGAGCGCCTTCCGCTCCAATCAACATAGTTACAAAATCAACAATGACCTTTACCACAGCCTTGTTATTAAAAATTCCATATCGTTTTATAAGCCGATTTCCAAGCAAAAATAGTGATGACAACGAGCAAGATTAAGTAAACAAACACTCCGTATGGAATAAAGGTGACAGCAAAATGAAGCCCTGCCAAAATGCCTGCCAACAGTATTGCAAAAATCATTTTGATTCCCGAATTCTGCTGAATATCCTCAAACGACTCTGAAAAAGGGAGTGACCCTTTCAGATAGTTCGAGCAAATTACCGTGTATAAAATAGAGGTTACAAACACTACCAAAAGGTCAGGGATGATCTTTATTCCGAAAATAAACATAAAAATGAAGCTTGAGACCAAAAAGACTGGAAAAAAGAGATTAGAAATAAATACCTTTAAAACTGCGCTGTATAATGGTGCTAGGTTCGAAACGGGTGCCGTTTTATACAACCAAGCACCTTTATATTTCCCAGAGTACTTCAACATCGCGACAGCATTAGGAATCATCAAGCAAGACATATAGATCGCTAAATAACTCTTGCCGGAAGCTAATTCAGCATAAGAATAAATTTGAAGTTGATTAAACAGAATCACGAACGGAAGAACTATGGATAGACCTAATGCCGGATATACTTTTAATCGAAACTCTCTTTCGTTTCGCATCATATTATCTGCAAATCGAAAAAATACTCTCTCTTCAGCACTGCTACAAAGAACACCTGCTAACCAATTTTTCCACTTGCGGTCCTTTCGTCTTCTTTCGCCGCTGTTATTCGTTAATTTTTGTAGATTCTTCTCGAAGGATGGCATCATCTTGTTATACACAAAAATAGAAAGAACCGGAATCACTACGGCTAAGATTGAAAAACCGATAAAATAATTACTGAAATGACGGTTTAGGATTAGCTCAAATGGTGCCCCAAACCAAAAAGGTGGAATAAGAAACTGCCACCAGCTTGGTGAAAAGGTAAATTTCAAATTGACTAAGCTAAAAGCCCTACCTAAAACCTGGTACCCAATTGCAATCGAAACAGATAGACCGATTTGAACATAATTTATAATATCCTTAAGCTTTTCACCATCAAAGAAGCGTAAAATAAAATAATAAATGATAGATGTTAACACAACAATGAATAAATTGACTAAAATGAGCCCGATTATAGCAAGTAGAAAGAATATTAATCCATGCCTAGCTGTCCCGATTGCTACTGGCAATGCAGTGATCGAAGCAGTTAGAAAAAATAGATAGATGGATATATGAACCGTTTTTGCTGCATTGATGGTCTTTTTTTCAATGGGTTTCGTCTGGAGAATTCCCTTGTCCCTGACATCGAGGAGAACATTGGAAAAGTCAGAAATCATCGATGTCATGACGAGAAACATGACCATTCCAAAAAAGGCACTCATTTGATATATATAATTTTCTCCAAAGGTGATAAAAGGAATAAATATGATGCTAATTAAAACATACATAAACAGCGACTTGATAAACCCATTTTCTTCTGGCTTATTTTTATTCTTTTTCTTTGCCTGCTGATTAAAGACTGTAGGGGTCCTGCGTCCGTCCATTGTTAATTTAACCGCCAATATTTTTCTCATGGTAGGATAATCGATGCCAAATCGTTCGAAAAGCACGCGAAATAGATCTAATATTTTTAAAGTTCGGAAGTCTTTCACGGTCTACACCTCTTGAACAATGGACACAAATTCCTCGGCCAGCGCTTGATGTTCATTAAAACCAGTAAGCTGATTAAAAATCTGTTCCAGCGTTCCCTCTTTATTTTGCTCCTTTAATTCTTTGAAACTCCCATCTGCAACGATCTTTCCATCATTGATTAATATAATCCGATTACTTATTTTCTCAACTACATCCATGATATGAGAAGAGTAGAAAATCGTTTTTCCATTAGCAGCAAGTATGTCTAGAATTTCTTTAAACACCATTACGCTATTGGCATCAAGCCCACTTAACGGCTCATCCAAAAACAAGAGGTCCGGATTATGTATCAGACTTGAAATAATTAGTACCTTTTGTCGCATCCCTTTTGAGTAAGAGGCGATGCGGGAGTGGTAAACCTCTTCTAAACCAAAGACCTTCATCAATCTTTGTGCTTTTTCATCTGCTTCCATAAAATCCATTCCATATAATTCACCAACAAAGGTTAAGTACTCCCTCGCAGTAAGATTATCATAGAGCTCGGCAATTTCTGGAACATAACCAATTTTCCTCTTATAGTCGATATTCTTGTCAGTGACTTCTTCCCCGAAAATTTCCACCTTGCCGGAATAATCTCCCTCAAGCCCTAACAAAATCTTTATTGTCGTGCTTTTCCCGGCTCCATTTGGTCCAATATAGCCTATAATTTGGCCGCGATGGACCGTTAAATCAATCCCCTTTAAAACCGTTTTTGTTCCATAGTCCTTTTTTAAATCCTTTAAGCATAATACGACTTCTTGGTTCGTTTCGATGTCAATCACCCTCTTTTATTTAACTATTCTAATAGTAACATATTTTTCCTATTTTTCTATAAAAAACAAAAAAGCTGACGAAAGGGATTCCCTAAAGTCAGCTTTTTGTGTCTCTCAACATCTTATATTTGTATTTCAAATCTAATTTTCGTTTTCTATTAAAAAATACTATTTCTCAGGTTTTTTTCTATTTTCGCACGCATACAAACAAAATCAATATCTTGATAATAACTGTTTTTTACAAGAATATTAGGTCCAAGACATAAAACAGCGGGACAGTGGCAGCTTAATTCCTTCGCAATGCTTGAGTCTATCCACTTTTCGTAGGCAGCTGGCAAGGTGGAAGTTTGAATGTTTCCAAGCGGTGGTGTATCACCAAAATCCGTTACAATAATATCTCCATTAAAAATATTAATATTAAGGCGTGAACGGCCATCAGGAGCATTTCTAACCGTTACATTTTTACTCTGGTACATCCTTTTTAATAAATCTAAATCCTCTTGTTTGGAGCTGCATTCATAGAATGGCAAAGTCCCGAACAGCATCCAAACCTTTTCATCTCGGACATCGAGCAAATGATGAATGGCCGCCATTATTTCTTCAAGTGTTAATCCTTCAAGGTTACTGGCAAAATCGCTTGGGTACATCGATTGTAATGAATCTCCTTACGTTTGACAACCAAAAAAACGTTAGTACTTTATAGCACTAACGCTTCCAAAAAAGTGTTTTGATTCAATTTTCCATGTGTTTCAATAACTACAGCATGCTTACATATGATTATATTCTCATCCAGCTGCTGTGGTCTTCCTATAGCTTTAAAAAGTATCCTTTATTATTGTCAATTGTCCAATCTGAGTCCGTGTAACCTGTTATGATGGAGAGCTCCTCATCCGTCTGATTCGCTTCTTTTTAAAGAAACCACTGGCTTTCGCTCTCCACCTCATATTCATTACCATTCATAAAGATTTCTTATCAAGGCTTTTTCGAATTCGTTCAAATTTTACTTCTGTTTCATTTTCCTTGATAGGTCTGAGACCATTGGACGAAGAGTATCTTTCACTACAGGTAATAAGGCCTTTGAAGCAAAAACAAGTGCTGCGCTAATGACAATGCGGTTTAAATTTCTTTCAAGCACGATAGACCCTCCTTTAGGTAAACTATCCCCTCTTTATTATACCTTTTTATTCCTATGCTATTGCCACAGACAGCCGGGTTTTAGGCTCTATTCTGCGAGGCATTGATATCCATAATCTTGAAACAGCTTTAGCAAGCTTAGCTGAAGCGGTTATCACTAACAGAATCGGAGCCCAGTTCCAAAGAGGGATGGAAACAGTTTTAAATATTGCTGCTAACGGTGGAATATAAATGACACCAAACAATGATAACAACGATATTCCAAGTGCTCCAACTAAGAAACGGTCTTTTGTCCAATCATTTATCGATTCCTGAGATCCAGCCTGCCTCCAAGAAAATGTCTGTATCAGCCTTCCTGTTACTAATGTAGCGAATGCAACCGTTTGGGCAGCAGCTAATGACATACCGGCTCTAAGGCCCCAAACGAATAGTCCAAGTGATCCAATCCCTAATATCACACCCCTGGTTATGACTTGCTTATATAGAGCACTATCTAATATCTCTTGTCGTTTTGTTTCCTTTGTTTTATTGCCAGGATTTACCGCAAGAATAATGGCAGGAAGGGCATCCGTAAGCATATTCATCAGCATTATTTGCACAGGAACAATTGGAAGCGGCAGACCTGCCAAAACAGCCGTTGAAGTCACAAGCATTTCCGCCAGATTTCCGCTTAATAAGCAGCCAATCGCTTTTCTAATATTCCCTATGATCGTTCTTCCTTCTTTAACTCCATCTACTATTGACCCAAAATGATCTTCTTTTAGAACCATATCGGCAGTTTCCTTCGTTACCTGGGTACCCGTTTGCCCCATCGCTATGCCGACATCGGCTTTTTTAATGGCTGGAGAATCATTTACCCCATCGCCTGTCATGGCAACGATATGTCCATTTTCCTGAAGAATGGTGACGATACGAAGTTTATGTTCGGGAGTGACTCTGGCATAAATAGCGATTTCATCAATAATATTTTTTAACTCTTGGTCAGAAAGATGATCCAGTTCTTCTCCTGTAATAATTCTCATACCGTTTTCATAAATCCTGACTTGTTTAGCGATTGATAAAGCTGTTAGGGGGTGATCCCCGGTTATCATAACTGGTCTAATACCCAATTCAATAGCTTCACGAATACTTTTTTCAACCTCAGGTTTCGGAGGATCGATCATACCCGCCATTCCTGCATAGATCATTCCTGAATCTGAATGATCTTCACAATTATGACGGGATTTCTTGTCTAATTCCTGATAAGCAACCCCTAAAACCCTTAGTGCCTGGTTCGCAAGGCTGTTATTCTGTTCTATAATTTGCGTTCGAACCTTTTCAGTTAATTGATACTTCTTTCCGTTTTTCAGATAGTATGAACAATTGTTCAAAAGCTTCTCAACAGAACCTTTAGACATGACAAAACATTGCTCTTTGTCATTTTCATGATGGCAAACAATACTCATCTTTCCACTGTTTGAGTCAAACGGGATTTCCTCCAGACGTTTCCATCCAGTATTGTATTTTGTCAATCCGCCATGTTTAGCGGCAAGTGTAAGCAGTGCTCCTTCTGTCGGATCTCCTTTCACATTCCACCGCCCATCCTCTTGAAGCAATTGAGAATTATTACAGAGCACACCAATTTTTATGATCTGTTCCAAGTCCTCAGAGCTTTTATTAGACAAAATGGTTTCGTTTATATCTCCTTCAGGAATATACCCCTCACCGGTTACTGTATAATCATTCCCTACTGTGAGAATGCGTTTAACCGTCATTTCATTCTTCGTTAAAGTTCCTGTTTTGTCCGAACAAATAACCGTTGTTCTTCCCAATGTTTCAAGAGCCGACAGCTTTCGCACTAGCGCCTTTTTCTTTGCCATTCGAAATATTCCAGCTGTCAGGGCAGAGGTAATGGTTATCGGAAGCCCTTCAGGAATAGCCGATGCTGTTAATGCTACAGATGTCGTCACCATCTCAGTTATAGGTACTCCCCTAATGAGCCCGGTCATAAAGACGAGCGCTCCAATGGCAAGGGCACCTTTCATGAATTTTTTACTTATCTTTGTCACTTGCTTTTGTAATGGTGTTGTTTGGTCCTCTTCTACTGTTAAAAGAGATAGAAGATGCCCCATTTCCGTATGTTTACCTGTTTGAACGACAATTGCCCTGCATTTGCCACGGGTAATGTGTGTGCCCATATAAAGCATATTTGTTCGATCTGCAATTGGCACGTTATCTTTTAATGTCGTTTCCTTCTTAATGACAGGAAGTGATTCCCCGGTCAATGCTGATTCATTAGCTTCTAAATTCCAAGCTTGAAGGATGCGAAGATCGGCAGGTACACGATCACCTGCATTTAACTCCACGATATCACCAGGTACTAAATCAAATGCTGCAATCTCCTTTACATCGCCCGCGCGTAAAACATGGCAGTTAGGAGGTACAAATTGACTCATTGTTTCTACTGCCCGATCAGCCTTTCTTTCCTGAATCGTACTGATTCCGGCATTTATCAGGAGAATCGTACCCATAATGATTCCATCAAACAAATGTCCAGTTACCGCACTAAGAATGGCAGTCGCTCCCAACACTTGTGTGGTAAATTCCTTAATCTGGCCAAAATACGTCTTAGTCCAATTAGAACGCACTTTTGGAACAAGCTGGTTTTTCCCGTATAAGGAAACCGCTTCATTTACTTGCCCGGTACTAAGTCCGAGATGGATGTCATTATTAAAATGTCTAATTATCTCATTTGGACTTTTGGTATGCCATTGGATTCCACCATTTGCACCTTGAACTGCAGATTTCCCGATTAGATTAGAGGTACCAAACCTTCGCTCAGTCCATTTTTTTGCTGAGGACATAAATGTCAACGAAAGGGCATCACTTATGAGATTTACTAGTGGTGCAGTAATAACCATCGGAATGGCTATTGTGGATCCAACTAGATTCCATGCTTTCGTTATCCAAATATTTCGTTTTACTATACGATTTAACTCTTTTCCATTTTGCAGGGTTTTTGCGATATTTGTTAACTGCTCAATAGTGCAGTAAGGATAGAATGAAACCACCTTACTATTTTCAGATACATTATTTTTTACAACAACTAGTACTTCTTCACGTTTCCTTATGTTTAGGTCATTTTGTGAAATCAGGCGGATATTGTATTCACTCAAATCTTTTTCCAGCTTATCTAGGTCATTATTTAACTCATTGTTCACAAACGAAACGTTTCCACCTAGAAATGATGTGAAAAGTGGAATACATTCACTGCGAATTGTTCCATCTTTTGTAATAAGGGAAACGTCCTCAAAAATCACATTCTTTGTTTGAGCTAATTGATAGATTGAACCGTTAGTTGGTATTTCTTGCTTATTTTGCCTTGCGACATGTTCCGCCTGTTTCCAAGTGTATTCCGCTGAAACAGTGATAGGGCGTGGATTTGCTGCAAGTAATACAGCCAGAGAAACGATCGGATTACGAGTTACTGCAAGTGCTGCAGCAGCACCGATAAATCCCAGCTTACTTGCTTTTCGGCTGTAAGCTTCAATTTCCTCTGATACATATTCCTGATCTAGTAATTCAGTGTTAACAGTCTTCATTCTTTTCCAGTTTAAGTACTGTATTAAGCTTAATCCTCCTAATACAATTAAATTTTCCCTTATTAGGGCTAACGTGAGAGCACTTGCTGATAATAAAAGATCTGTATTTAATCTTCCATCATTCTTAAGATTCTTTAATCTCCTTTTTATAAAAGGGTAACCTGTTCCAACAGAAAGAATCGCAGAAATCAAAAAAGGAACAGGATGCCTGGCGAGTGCGGACCTTCCAAAAAATAATTGCTTTATACCTAAAATCCCCAGTCCAGTGACTGAAAGGGCTAACGGCAACGGAACTTTATCGTCTGAAGGCGCACGTGCCCGTTGATTATTTGGAAGCGTACTTAAATAAGAGCTGACAATCTTTTCATAGGAAGTTTCATGACAGATTGCTCCGGTAGATATTGTCGCAGCGGCTTCAGAGAAACTTTCTGATTGAGTGATGACTGCGGCAGATTGCAACTCTTCATTAATCCTAAAGCATTGTTTAAAAATCATTTGTTCAAATTGAGAAATGAACAAACACAACTTGTTTAGGGGGAGAGTAGATTCGTCATATTGGATTAGAATTTTTCCCGTAATTACACTTGCTTCTAGTTGAATAATTCCTTCTATAGAGGAAAACGCCTGCTCAAAATGACAGGCAATTTCAGGATTATCTTTTAAACCATAAAGCTCGGTTCGTAATCTCCCTGAAATTACGTGATAAGACCTTTTCTTTAGTTCGAATTCCACTATGTTTACTCCCCTTGGCTACCGTGTCTAATTTTTTCATATCTTTCATTTTTAACTTCAATTGGAAATCTATTCATCAAAAAATAAAAAAAAGGAACATAAATTTGTTCCTTTTTTTACTGATTTAGAATTACTCTGAAAAATTTTGCTGGAGTTTAAGACTTTCATTATGGGCTAAACGATTATTATGTAACATCTGATTATTAAAAATGATATGACCAGCCTGATAGCCAACGGTATTTCCAAGCCAATTTCCAACCATGCTCCCAATTAATGATCCGATAATTGTTCCTGGCCCAGGTAAAATAGATGTCCCTAAAATGGCCCCGTATTCAATTCCTGCCATCAGTCCTAAACTCCCGGTAACATTTTTAGAGGTTTGAATAGCGTACTCCTTTTTACCCAAATGACCGGATGTCATAGCTTGAGTATCTTTTAATTGTGCCAAACCTCCAGAAATAACACCTGCCCAAAGCGGAACTCCATTAAACATAAAAAAACCTCCTTTTCATGTTAATGTAACCGTTTGAACTTAAAATTATGTTCTGCGTTTTAAAAAAATATCTTTAGGTAAGGGAATTTTTTTTCATTATCGGAACAAAATAAAAAGGTTCCTTAAACTCAATATCAAAAAATCAGTGCATATATTGGATAAAATGACACCTTTTTGCATCGATTTATTTACACCCTTTATGTAATTTAAACCAAATTTAAAAAATCCATTTTAATTAGGAGGAATCTAAATGTCTGAACCTCTAAAAAAAAGGACGAGATGGAAATACAGACGTTTATGCAGAATTAGAAAATTATTTTTTAAACTGGGTTAATTTTTTTTAGTGCAGAACCTTCGGTTATGGATCATAACCCAAGGTTCCGCACTTTTTATTGAAAAGAAAAGCTGTCCATTTACAAGTCTACACTTTTTTTTAATTAAAAAATGAAGCATAAGACAAAATAAAGAAAAAATAATATAAAAATACAACTGTTTATTAAAACAAAAATATCTTAAATGAATAATAAGAGGTGAATTAGGATGACATGGATTAATTCCTTTATTATTGCAAATTTAATTGGTATCGGATCCAATCTTGATAATTCAAGTGTAGGTATGGCGTATGGAATTAAGAATATCAAATTTCCTCATCGGGTAAATTTCATTATTAATGTTGTGGGATTAATAATTTCCTTATTAGGGGCATTCATGGGTACATTTATTTCCCGGTACACCTCAAAAAATACTGCACAATTGGTATCTTGTCTCGTATTATGCGGAGTTGGATTATATATTTTATATACGGCCTATTTACAACCTTTCATTTCAAAAGAAACATCTCAACAATTTAAATTAGAAAACCCTGGCTTTAAACAAGGAATACTCCTTGGATTTGGGTTATCATTTTCAAACTTTGCAGGCAGTTTAAGTGCAACTGTTTCCAATTCTGTATCTTTGTGGACAACAGTATTAAGCATTTCTGCGTGGGGCTATTTTATGATTTTATTTGGCAATTATATCGGGATTGGATTTATCTCCAGATTTCTTGGTAAGTACTCTTCCATGGTTTCAGGATTTTTATTAATTGGAGTAGGTCTTCATCAGCTTATATAATCCAGACAAATAATTTTATTTAGGATAAGTCCTGCTTTTAATTATAATATATGTGAGAAGTACGAAAGTATTGTTAAAACAATGTAAAGTTTCTTTCAATCCAATATTTAATAAATAAAAGATCCCTCTTATGAAGATAGTAGAAATATCCTATCTTACATAGGAGGGTTTTTTTTACTTTATAAAAAACTCTGTTAAACTTGGTTGTTGATTTGCGCTCAAGAAGCGAGCATCCGTGGGCGTTCCGGGGAGCCTCTTCGGCGCTTTGGCGCCTGCGGGGTCTCCCCTGCCCCGTACTCCCGCAGGACATTGAATTACATCCTTGAATCCGCCCACGCACGAAGGAAATGCGATAGCATTTTCGAGGAGTCTCGCGCCTTCCGCTCCAATCAACAGTGTTAAAAAAACAACAATGACCTTTAACACATCCTTATAAAAAGAACTAAATTTTCAGCTTCTATATTCATTGCAAGTTGTATATGTTTGTACAAATGAACACAAAATTATTTATGGTAAATTACTTATCTAAAGTTAATTATTATCTGGAGGAAATAAAATGAATTTGATGCAAATTTTATCTCTGGTGGGAATTGATATTTTACTTTCAGGTGATAACGCTGTGGTTATTGCCCTTGCTGCCAGCAGTGTGCCTAAGCACCTGCAAGGGAGAGCCATTTTCGGAGGCATGTTAGGTGCAATTGTTCTTCGAATTTTAGCTGCAGCTGTATTAATTAAGTTCCTGCAGTATTCATTTGTCCAAGCAATCGGCGGATTAATTCTGTTACGGATTGCTTATCATTTAATTGTACAAAAAGATGAAGAACAACAGGATGCTCCAGTGTCAAAACGCATTTGGAGCGCCATCCGGATTATTGCAATTGCTGATTTCACTATGTCTATTGACAACGTTATTGCATTATCAAGTGTTG
Source organism: Neobacillus massiliamazoniensis (assembly GCF_001048695.1). GTDB lineage: Bacteria > Bacillota > Bacilli > Bacillales > Cytobacillaceae > Neobacillus > Neobacillus massiliamazoniensis. The sequence goes on from NZ_CVRB01000002.1 coordinate 249,111, forward strand.
CAAGAGGAATTTTACCGATATTTATGGGTATTATTGTCTCGATTCCGATCATCATAATAGGAAGTCGTTTTTTTATGATGCTTATGGAGAAATTCCCTGTCATTATTTATGTAGGTTCCGGCTTCTTGGCATTTGCTGCCGGTAAAATGATTATTGAAGATAAAGGATTGACATTTTTAACAAACCAAATTTCGGACTCCTATAATTTTGTGATTCCACTCGTTTTGGCTATTGTCCTACTAGCTGGGGGATTTGTAAAAAATTATATTAAAGAAGTTAAAATTTTCACATAAAAGCCTCTGTGTCACAATCCACAGAGGCTTTTTCAGTTTCATTTTTTACTTTAAAAAATAGAAAGTCTCTTTTGTTTTTTTAAGTCCACCGGATATTGTACTCCTTACTAGGAAATGTTAAAACTTTTTTAGCCTCTCAAACGAGATTAGATTTAACAAATTGATTTTATGCTCTTTTCCAATGGTCCTTACCTTTCCAAAAAAGGTTCCAAGAAATTCTTCCCAAATATAGCCTATTTCCTTTTGAGAGGAGGGATTTCCCTCTATTGTTTGGATGCTGTCACGTATCGCTTGTTCCATATGCGAAAGTGCCTGCTTGAGATGAAGAATGACCTGACTGTCTTCCTGCTGTTCCATGCTGCCCCTCCTCCTTTACTCCGTCCAATTTATTGAAAAATACGATTTTGCTGTTTTGGTTCATGACTTTCACTTTCGATAAATATATCCTTATCAAGGCTTTTTTTCATTCGTTCAAACTTTATCTCTGCCACGATATCCTCGATTCCTTCTTTGGTAATGACAGCGAAATACTTCATTTGCTTCTTTAAATCATGAGCAATCGGGCGGAATGTGTCCTTAATAACCGGGTACAATGCGGTTGTGACAGCTGCTAAAGCTGAACCAACCACTAATCCTTGCAAACTTCTTCGAAACACACGTTAAACCTCCTTAAAAAATGACATTAGTTTATTTCTTGTCATTTAATCCTTTTTTTATACCCCATTTATGCCACAGACATTCCAGGTTTATGAACAACTTGCCGTTGGCGTGAAATCCATAAATTCGATACCGGTTTTGAAAGTATGGCAGAGGAAGCAGAAACTAACAGAATCGGTCCCCAGTTCCAAAGCGGAAGAGCAACAGTCTTAAAGATTCCTGCGAGAGGCGGGATATAAATAACGCCTAACAATGATAACCAAGATATTCCCAAGGCTCCAACCAGGAAGCGATCTTTTTTCAGATCATGAATGGTTTCACCAGACCCAGCTTGCCTCCATGAGAATGTCTGAATCAACTGACCTGCCACAAGCGTTGCAAAGGCAACTGTTTGGGCAGCAGCAAGCGTCATCCCTAATCTTAAACTCCAGACAAATAGTCCAAGTGATCCTGCCCCCAAGATGACACCACGTGTAATTACTTGCTTGTATAACGTGCTATCGATAATTTCCTGCCGTTTCGTTTCTTTCGTTTTCTTCCCAGGATTTACAGCCAAAATCATCGCAGGAAGTGCATCTGTCAGCATGTTCATGAGTAAAATTTGAACCGGTATAATTGGCAGCGGCATTCCAGCCAAGACAGAGGCTGCCGAGACGAGGATTTCTGCCAGGTTTCCGCATAACAGGCAACCAATGGCTTTTCGAATGTTCCCAATGATGGATCGTCCTTCTTTCACACCATCCACAATCGAGCCAAAATGATCCTCTTTTAACACTATGTCGGCTGTTTCTTTTGTTACCTGGGTTCCGGTTTGGCCCATTGCAATTCCTACATCTGCCTTTTTTATGGCTGGGCAATCATTGACACCATCACCGGTCATCGCCACGATGTGCCCCTTTGCCTGAAGTGAGGTCACGATCCGAAGCTTATGTTCCGGTGTCACTCTCGCATAAATCGCGATATCCTCGATAATAGCTTTCAATTCTTCATCCGAGAGTTGATCCAGTTTTTGACCTGTTATCACTTTCTTTTGATCATCATAAATTCCAATTTGCTTCGCGATCGCAAGGGCGGTTAATGGATGATCCCCGGTAATCATGACCGGTTTAATACCCAGTTCGACTGCTTCTCGAATGCTTTTTTCCACTTCCGGTTTTGGCGGGTCAATCATCCCTGCCATTCCAACAAAGACTAAGTTTTTGTCAATACCTTCCATTCCCCCGTCAAATTTACCCAATTCACGGTAGGCAAATCCTAAAACCCTTAAAGCTTCACTTGCAAGAGCATCATTTTTGTCCTTAATTTTCTTACGCATTTTTTCTGTTAATGGATGCAGGTCACCATTTTTTTGATAATGGGTGCAATACTTTAAAAGTTGCTCGACTGAACCTTTCGACATAAGTACACATTGTTCTTCTTGATTTTCTTCGTGACAAACGACACTCATCTTACCAATAGAGGAATCAAACGGAATTTCTCCGGCCCGATTCCAATGCTTGTAATGTTCTTTAAGCACTCCATTTTTTGCTGCAAGGGATAAAAGAGCTCCCTCGGTTGGGTCACCTTTTACACTCCAATTTCCTCCATTCTGATAAAGCTGCGCATCATTACAATGGATAGCGATGTTTAAAAGCTGGGTAACATCTTTATTATTTGGGCCTAAACCGATAATGGCTCCTTCAGGATTATACCCATCGCCTGTTACTTCAAATTCTTGATCCATTGTGACAATCCGCTTCACGGTCATTTCATTCTTTGTCAGAGTACCGGTTTTATCGGAGCAAATGACGGTGGTCCGGCCCAATGTTTCGAGAGCGGACAGCTTGCGCACCAGCGCTTTTTTGTTCGCCATACGGAAAATACCCGCAGTTAGGGCGAAGGTGATCGTGATGGGGAGCCCCTCCGGAATTGCAGAAGTTGTTAAGGCAACTGAGGTAGTCACCATTTCCGTGATCGGAATTCCTCTTATTAATCCGGTTAAAAAGACGATACCGCCAAGCACAAAAGCCATTTTCATAAACCTTTTACTTATTGATGTTACTTGCTTTTGAAGTGGTGTGGTATGATCTTCATCTTCAGACAATAGTGCATATAAATGCCCCATTTCTGTACCTCTGCCGGTTTGAACGACAATCGCCCTGCATTTTCCCCGGGTAATATGAGTGCCCATATAAAGCATGTTCGTCCGATCAGATATTGGTGTCTCCTCATGCATTACAGCTGCTTTCTTCTCAACAGGGAGAGACTCACCTGTCAATGCCGATTCATTTGCTTGTAAGTTCCATGCTTGAAGGATGCGGAGATCCGCTGGAATTCGGTCTCCTGCTTCAAGCTCAACAATGTCTCCGGGAACTAAATCATAGGAAGCAATTTCTTTCAGAGCGCCATCCCGAAGCACACGGCAATTTGGAGGCACAAATTGACTCATCGTCTCTACTGCACGATCGGCTTTTCTTTCCTGGAACGCACCAATCCCGGCATTGAAAAGAAGAATGGAGCCCATGATGATTCCATCAAATAAATGCCCGGTAAACATGCTTAGAAGGGCAGTTGCACCCAGCACTTGTGTCGTGAATTCCTTAAATTGGCCAAAATAGGTCTTCATCCAATGCGAATGTGCTTTTGAACCCAATTGATTTTTCCCATACAAAAGAAGTGCCTGATTTGCTTGCTCCTGGCTCAGGCCATGATGGGCATCCATTTTATAGTGTTTTAAAATGTCTTCCGCGTCTTTTGCATGCCATGGAATACTGCTCCCACCGCCTGCAAAGGCTACCTCCTGCTTTCGCCCACTTGGAGCAAACCTTCTCTCGGCCCATTTTTTTGAACTGGACATAAACATAAGGGAAAGAGCATCACCGATCAAATTGATAAGCGGTGCAGTAATAACCATTGGAATAGCAATCATGGAACCTGCCAAATTCCAAACTCTGGTTATCAACATGTTTCGTTTTATTTTTTTTCTCAAATCCATACTGTTTTCCATTGTATTGGCAATTCTGTTTAATTGGCCAATTGTACAATAGGGATAAAATGAAATCACATTATTCTTTTTCGTCATTTGATCCTTTACGACAACAAGTACTTCTTCGCGCCTTTGAATGTTTAATTCTTGATGCGAAGCTAATTGAACTTCGTACTCCGATAAGTTTTTTTCAAGATTATTAAGGTTAATGTTCAATTCATTGTTAACAACAGCTATTTTCCCATTCGTTAGGTTTGCTAATAATGGGATGCATTCTTTACGGATCGTTCCGTTGGCAACTAAAAGCGATGCATCCTCAAACACTGCACATTTTGTTTGTGCCAATTGATAAACAGAACCATTGATCGGCAGCAATTGCTCGCCTTTTGAAGCAACATGCTCGGCCTGCTTCCATGCATATTCCGTAGATACAGTTATCGGCCGCGGGTTGGCAGCAAGTAAAATCCCTAAAGATACAAGTGGATTACGGGTAACTGCTAACGCAGCCCCAGCACTTATAAAACCTAATTTTGCCGATTGCCGGCTGTAGGCCTCTATTTCTTCTGAAACGAATTCCTGATCCATTAGTTCATTTTTTATGGAGGTTGCTCTTTTCCAATTCAAGTATTGAATCAAGCTCAAGCCGGCCAGAACAATTAGATTTTCTCTGACAAGGGCCAGTGTAAGCGCACTTGCGGACAACAGTAAATCGACATTTAACCTTCGATCTTTTGATAATTTTTTAAGACCCTTTTTAATAAAAGAATAGCCGGTCCCAATTGACAATGCCGCAGCTATATAAAAAGGGACTGGATGTCTTGCGAGAATGGATCTTCCGAAAAATAATTGCTTAATCCCTAATCCTATTAATCCTGTCACCGAAAGAGCAAGAGGCAATGGAACTTTCTCGTCTGAAGGTGCCCTGGCAAACTTGTTCTTTGGTAAATATCTTAAAATGGAACCAACAATACCTTGTGATGTTCCTTGTCCTCTGACGCCTTTCGGAGAAAAATCAATTGTTGCGGCAACCTGTGAAAATGTCTCAGCTGCAGTCTCTTCATCCTTACCCGCTTCATTGAAGCCGTAAAATTGTTTAAAAAGCTTCTTTTCAAATTGGGCAATATGAATACATACTTCTTCAAGAGAAATAACTTTTTCGTTATACAATAAGAGAATTTTCCCTGAAAAAATGTTTGTTTCAACTGCAACAATACCTTTAATGGAAATGAATACCTGCTTAAAATGGAGGGCCGTTTCAGGATTATTTTTTAAGCCATATATCTCTGTCCTCAATCTTCCAGAGATTACATGAAAGGATCTTTTCTTTATATCTAGCTCCATGATGTTTCAGACCTCCTGGATTTTACAATGCACCTTAATGCATATCTTTTATTTTTATCCGAACTGAGGAAACTATTCGTTTTATTTCACATAAAATTAATGCCCTGAGGATATTTTTTGCCTTTTTTGGAAATGATTTAATAAGTAAAAATGAGGAGGGTTATGGAATGTTTAAGCGTTTTTTTTCATTAAGCAATCCGTTGGGGATTGCATTCACTGCTGCCGCTCTTTTCCTTACGTTTAGCCCTGAGGCCAGAAAAGGAACAAGGAAAATGCTGGTTAAGGGAACCGCCGCTTTACTTTCAGTGGGTGATCAGATGAAGGGGTTAACCGTTGGGGCGAGAAAAGAAATAGGGCACATCGTCGAAGAGGCCAAGGTAGAAAAAGAACAAATGGTCCTCCCTGACTTTTCAGAAATGATAAAAAACTCAGGAGATGCTACAAAAACAAAAGTGAATCACATTTTTGACGATATGAAAGTTGATGGGGGACAAACAGCGCCAAGCTTTGCCCATGCCATGGAGATGGGGGAAGAAATGATGGGAGATTCTCAAGCCAAAACCCCGGTCCCGAAAAAAGTAACGAAAAGTAAGATGAACAAAAATATCGCCTTAAACAAACAGGTACCAAATGTTCTAAGTAATAAGGAATATAATTCCATGTTAGGAAAACCACCTTTTTAACTTATTGCAAACTTATTACAAAGAGGAATTCACATGAATTCCTCTTTTGTATTTTCGAAGTTTTGGCGCTTTTTCACACGATAAGCGATTATTTATAACAAGCTTAAATCATGTTAACCCCGGCAAAGGATTGACTGCCAATTCGGCTTGATTTTCTGCTGCTTCATATGCCAATTTAAAAAAAGTCATTTGACTGTCAATATTTTCTTCATCCTGCCGTTTTTCTACATAGGAATAATATCCATGTTGGTCTTGTTCACGCGCTTTGACATTGTCCTGAAGGAATATGGAAAGAATCTGGTTAATCCACTCTTTAAGGGCTTTATTATAAATGGGAAAAGCTATTTCCACCCGCTTTTCAATATTCCTTGTCATTAAGTCCGCGGACGCAAGATAGATCTTTTGCTCCCCATTGTGATGAAAATAATAGATACGGCTATGTTCTAAAAATCGTCCAACAATGCTACGGACCCGGATGTTTTCACTTACTCCCACAATCCCCGGCCGGAGGCAGCATATCCCGCGAACAATAAGGTCAATCTTTACTCCTGCCTGGGACGCCTCGTAAAGCTTCATGATTAAATGCTTTTCCGTAAAAGAATTCATTTTGGCAATGATTCGGCCATTACCGAATTGTTTATGGTACTTTATTTCATCGTCAATAAACTGAATAAAATCATCACGGATTTCCATTGGTGACATCGAAAAATGGTGAAATTGCGGCCTTTCCATAAACCCGCTTAAATAATTAAAAAAATTGGTGGCATCGATTCCAAATTCCTCATTGGAGGTGATAAGACCAAAATCGCTATAAATTTTCGCGGTTTCTTCATTATAATTGCCTGTGCCAAGATGAACGAACCGCTGAATTTGGCCATTCTTTTTTCGAACAACCAATGTAATTTTGCTATGGGTCTTTAAAAATGTCTTACCGTAAATAACAAGGCAGCCGGACTCTTCCAGCTCTTTTGCCCAGTGAACATTATGCTCCTCATCAAATCTGGCTTTTAATTCGACAAGGACCAGCACTTGTTTCCCATTTTCCGCCGCCTTCTTCAAAGCTTCTATGATGGGGGATTGGCGGCTAACCCGGTAAAGAGTTTGTTTAATCGCCAGGACGTTCGGATCCCCCGCAGCACAATGTACAAAATCAACAACGGGCTCGAATGATTCATATGGATGATGCAGCAGTATGTCCTTTTGTTCCGCAGCATCAAAAATATTCAGTTTTTTCCATCGATTATTTAGAAGAAGATCCCTTGGCGGCTGAGGGATTAATGGTTCAAAAATATACTGCTCCATAAAAGGAGCATGTTGCTTATAAAAATTAAATAAAAACGTGAGATCAAGGGGTCCGTCTATAAAATAAGCATCATCCTTTTGAATTTCCATCTCATCCACTAAATAAGTAAACATATCGTGATCAATCTGTTTATTGGACAACTCCAGTCGAACGGTTTCCCCCCATTTTCGCATTTTCAATTCTTCTTCAATTTCTTTCAAAAAATCGGTTGCATTCTGTTCATGAATTTCTAAATCGGCATTCCTAGTAATCCGAAATTGGGTGACAGAGTGAACCTTCAAACCTTTAAACAGCTTATAAACAAAGTGGCTGATGAGGTCTTCAAGAAACACATAATATTTTCGATTACTGCGATCATTCCTGGGAACTTCAACATATCGATCAAAGCCTCTTGGTATTTGAACGATGGCCATTTTCTTATAAATGGGCAGACATTCATGGTGATTACATAGAGAAACTGCAAGATTCAAGCTTTTATTGGCCAATAGCGGAAATGGACGATAGGCATCAATGCCCATTGGAGTTAATACAGGAAAAATCACCTCATCAAAATGCTGTTCAAGCTTTGTTAATTCTTGCTTTGATAAATCATCAATAGACAGAATCGAAATCTGGTCTTCTATTTTGGTTAAAAGCAGTTTGAATGTATTGTAATGCGTTTGAACTAACTCCTGAGTCAGTTTGGAAATTTCGCGGATTTGCTCCTTTGGAGTTAATCCGGATTTATTTTCAGGTTTTGTATATCCGGCTTGAATTTGGTCCTTTAGCCCGGCCACACGAACCATAAAAAACTCGTCCAAATTGGAGCTGAAAATGGCTAAAAATTTCAGCCTTTCAAGCACGGGATTACGCTCGTCCATTGCTTCCTCCAATACCCGCTTGTTAAAGGCCAGCCAGCTAAGTTCACGGTTATTGTAATAAGCATGATTATTTAAATCAATGTACTCTTCCAATTTAAGTCTCACATCCTTAACTAAGTGGTTTCTATTCAGCATTTCCTTATTCGAATTTTAAGTGGTTTTCATAAGATTCCCCAATATGCTCTTTTTAATATGCAACAGAAATGATTCATACAAAAGTTCATATAAAAAAATAAAGGGTTATCTCAAAAGTTTTTTCCTTTCAAGATAACCCTCATTTTTTTAATAATCTTCTCATTTAAGTTCTTTATCAATCCATAATTTCAAAAAGAATTTTGGCAATATCACTATTTTCCATTCTTCCACTAAACAAATGCCTATTTAGACCATATGCATAGATTGGAACATCCTCGCCCGTATGTCATTTTGTTGTCCATCCTGTACTGGAATAGTGATTGATAGTATTGATAAGAGCTTACCGGGTGTCCTCAGCTTCCATTTCTAACGTAGCTTCTATGTTTTTTTAATCCTCATCATAAAGAGTAAAGTTCATGTAGCTCCTTAAAGATGATAAATCTTTCGTTTGATGCAATTTAGTGGAAATGAAATAAGGCGTTGCTGACTTCCTTCCACCAACAGAAAAAAGCCTTTTGGACAAGTATGTGCTTGCTCTTTCTCCACTCCTGAACAAATTCGACATTAATATAAAGAAACGCCCCAAACGAGGCGCTTCGGTTATATTAAATATGACGGTCGTGTTCCTCAGACCGGATGTTTGCAGCCCGCTTCTACATTTCACGGCAGACGCACATGCGTTAAGCTGAATATTTCTTCTGCATTCATGGCTCGTGACTTTCACCCTATTGACCATGACAAACGGCATTTAAAATAGCGGTATATCAAGCCCGCCATTTTGGAATCTACAATGACTTTTAAATTTTCGCCTTCTCAATAGTAAAATCCTTATTTCGATAATAACTATTCTTCACTAATATGTTAGGTCCTAAGCAGGCAACCTGCGGACAATGACAGCTCAATTCCTTTGCTATATTTGAGGATTGCCATGTTTGATAGGCATCAAGCAAAGCAGTCGTTTGAATGTTCCCAAGCGGTGGTGTATCACCAAAATCGGTAACAATAATATCTCCATTAAAAATATTAACATTAAGACGTGAACGGCCATCAGGATCATTTCTAACCGTTACATTTTTACTCTGGTACATTCTTTTTAATAAATCTAAATCCTCTTGTTTGGAGCTGCATGCATAGAATGGCAGAGTCCCGAACAGCATCCACACTTTTTCATCTCGGACATCGAGCAAATGATGAATGGCCGCCCTTATTTCTTCAAGTGTTAATCCTTCAAGGTTACTGGCAAAATCGCTTGGGTACATAGGGTGAACCTCATGACGCTGGCATTGCATTTCGTCTACTATTTGACGGTGTATTTTTTCTAAATACGGCAGTGTGCGCTTATTTAACATTGTTTCGGCGGACACCATTACTCCAGCCTTTACAAGTTCACGACTATTTTCTATCATTCTTTCAAAGTATTTTGCACGTTGATGATATTCAGGCTTCTTTTCCATTCTTGCAAAGCCGGCCTCGACAAATTCATCAACTGTTCCCCAGTTGTGTGAGATATGTAATACATCTAGATAAGGAATGATCGCTTCATAACGAGCGATGTCAAGCGTTAAATTAGAATTAAGTTGGGTATAAATACCCCGATCATGAGCATATTTTAAGATTGGGACAACATAGTTATTAACAGAGGAAAGTGAAAGCATAGGTTCTCCCCCTGTGATGCTTAGCGATCGGAGAGCAGGTATTTCCTCCAGCCTTTTTAATAGCAGATCAAGTGGGAGCGCCTCCGGATCCTTTGTCTGGAGAGTATATCCAACTGCACAGTGCTCACAACGCATATTACAAAGAGTAGTAGTTGTAAATTCGATATTCGTTAGCTGCTGCTTTCCGTACTGTTCAATATCTAAATATGCTTCCCATGGATCAAAAGACGGGGAAATTAGTTTTTTGGTTTTCATAACAAACTCCTTAAAATTAATTTTGAAAACCTTACTATTATAGCTTATTTCTAGGTTTATGGCATGCAAATTAATATATGCATCATTTTTATACTATTTAAATCAAAAAAAACAAGAGGCTGTACCAAAAGGTGTCAGGCACCACTAGTACAAAGTTCATGATAATTTTTCCGGAACGTTGATTGGAGCGGAAGGCGCTCGACTCCTACGGGAGTAGGAGACCCCACAGGGGCAGTAGCGCCGAGGAGGCTCCCCGGACCGCCCGCGGAAAGCGAGCGTCTGGAGTAGAAATCAACAGACAAGTTTAACAGGCCATTAATAATAAAGGGGTGCCCCAAAAAGTTTTGGGACACCCTCTTGTTATTAGTTTTTTATTCGATTTTGTTTTTGCTTAAATAATAAACATATACTTTAATCATAAAATAGCTTATTTCATCCGGCAGGAGCTCTTTAATTGGCTTTAGGCGGTTACGGCCGGCCTCATTTACTGCCTTTTCCAAAAGCGGAATGTACTCAGCAGGAATAAGTGAAGGAAAGTCGACATTTAAGCCTTGTTGTGCGCATTGAATCAAGTGGTTTTCCACCGTGCTGATAGCCATTTCACGCTTTTCGGCAATTTCTTTAACAGTTAACTGGCTTTGGTGCATTGAAAGAGTCTCTAAATGGGAATCATTGACCCCTTTTTTAGATGCCTTTTTCGGAGCTGCCGGCTCTGCTTCGATTTCGCTCTGATAATCAGGATTGCTCTCACAAAAGGTGCGAATCTCTTGGATAAAATCAAGGCCATATTTTTGTAGCTTGTGTTCTCCGACACCGCTCACTTGTAAAAATTCTTCGCTTGTTTTCGGCAGCTTAGCCACCATATCCTTAAGCGAGGCATCGGAGAAAATGACAAATGGCGGTACTTTTTCCGCTTCGGCAATCCGCTTCCTCACTTCTCTTAATTCTTCAAATAAAGGGTCATTCTTTGAAACTTGTTTAACCTGGACAGTCTCTCTACGATAGACCTGCTGTTTACCTAGCAGAATGTCTTTCCCTTTAGGGGAAACATAAAGAGTTGGAAAGGTGCCTTGTTCGATCGCGATTAACTCTTGTGAAATTAAAAATTCAATAAAATCACTGACTTCCTTAGCACCTTGGTCCTTCATAATCCCATATGTTGTAAGTCTCTCAAAGCCCAGTTCAGCAACTTTTTTATTTTTCGAACCTGTCAGCACCTGAGCAATCAGTGTTTTCCCAAACCGCTGTCCCATCCGAATCACGCAAGATAACACCATTTGTGCTTCCTTTGTCACATCGATGCTCACCCGTGCATCCGTACAATTCCCGCATCTTCCGCAAGGTTCTGTTTCCATTTCGCCAAAATAGCGCAAAATAAATTCCTGCAAGCAGCTTTCGGTATGGCAATAATCCACCATTTGCTGAAGCTTTTCCAGCTCTTGTGTCATCCGGCTTCGATCGCTGGATTGATCGATTAAGAAGCGCTGGATTTGTACATCCTGTGGGGAATAAAGGAGTAAACATTCACTCTTCAGTCCATCACGTCCGGCACGGCCTGCTTCCTGATAATAGCTCTCCATGTTTTTCGGGAGTTGAAAGTGAAGGACATAGCGGATATTCGATTTATCTATTCCCATCCCAAACGCAGAGGTAGCGACCATTACGGATGCATTGTCTTCTAAAAATCGTTCCTGCTCACGATTCCTCTCTAAGTCCCCCATCCCGGCATGGTAACGAGCCACGTTGATATTTTCCTTCCGAAGCCGTTCATAAAGCTGGTCGACATTCTTCCGTGTTGCCGCATAAATGATCCCCGCTTCATGATGATTGTTTTTTATGAAATCTAGTAAAAACTTCAGTCGGTCTTGGCCTTTTATTACCGAAAAAGATAGATTTTCTCGTTCGAAGCCTGTAATAACCGTGCTTTCCTCATCAATTTTTAATAGATTACATATATCTTCGCGAACTCTAGGGGTTGCAGTAGCTGTTAAGGCAAGTACGATGGGTGTTTGCGAGAGGCTTTTGACCAAACTGTGAATTTGGCGGTAGCTTGGACGAAAATCATGCCCCCATTGTGAAATACAGTGAGCTTCATCGACAGCAATCAAAGGAATGTTCATGTGTTTTAGGTCTTCGATGAATTCCTGCGACTCCAAACGTTCGGGAGCTATGTACAGTAACTTGTACCTTCCCTTCTTAGCATCATTTATTCGTTGGTTCGCTTCACTGAAAGTTAATGAGCTGTTAATAAAAGTAGCTGGAATACCGACTTGTTCAAGAGCATCGACCTGGTCCTTCATTAAGGAAATCAGTGGGGATATAACAATCGTTGTACCTGGCAGAATTAAAGCGGGGATTTGATAGCAGATTGATTTTCCGCCGCCTGTTGGCAGAACACAGATCGTGTTTTCTCCTTGTAATACAGAACGGATGGCCTGTTCCTGACCTGGACGAAAGGTCCTGTAACCAAAATAGGATTCTAATAATGGTTGTGCTTTTTCAAACAAAATTATGCCTCCTTTCAAAAGGTTATCTTTCACCCCATTATACCGCTTTTGCATTGATTTTGAAAAAGTAGATTTGAGGTTTTTAAATAAGTAGAATTAATCAATTAGTATTTTATTTTTGAAAAATAAAGTATATAATTACCCAATTCTACCAGTTATAATAAAAATAGTAGACTTAATATCAAAGAAAATATTCGGGGGCAATATGAAACGACTCACTTTCTACTCTTTTTTATGCGGTGTTGTACTTTTATCAAGCTGTAGTCTGCCTTCAACGAAAACTCAAAAAGAAATCAAGCAGTCCTCTTCACCTAAGCCCAATACCACCCAAGAAATTCCACAAATAGCCCCCCCTGCTAAGTCAGTCATTACCGATGATGAACTAAAACAAAATTTGATAACAACCTATCAAGCCCCTAATAAAGAATGGGGAGAAAACGTAACCGGAGTAAGGACGCGGCTTAATACCACTGATAAGGTAATTGCTCTTACCTTTGATGCTTGTGGAGGAAAAAACGGCAACGGTTATGATGTTGACTTAATTGATTATTTACGGGAGCAGCAAATTCCGGCAACTCTATTTATCAATAGCAGTTGGATTGATGCGAATTATGATACGTTTTCACATTAGCAAAGGACCCTCTATTCGAAATAGAAAATCACGGGACATTCCATAAGCCCCTTTCGGTTAACGGAAAATCAGCATGGGGAATTAAAGGGACTGAAAATGTAGGAGAGGTCGTCGACGAGGTGCTCGGCAATCATCGGAAACTAGAAAAAATCCTTGGGTCCCCACCGCACTTTTTTCGCTCTGGAACTGCCTTTTATGATGAAGTAGCCGCAAAGATTGTCAATGATATTGGAGAGGAGCCCGTAAATTTCGATATTCTCGGCGATGCTGGTGCAACCTTCAATCGCAACCAAATAAGAAACGCCCTTTTAAAGGCTAAACCGGGGTCGATCGTTATATGTCACATGAACCATCCGGAAAAAGATACAGCTGAAGGGATCAAATTAGTCGTACCGGAATTAAAGCAGATGGGTTTCCAATTTGTTAAATTAATTGACTATCCTCTACAGTGACAACACTTAAATAACAATGAAAAAAGAGGTTATCCCAAAAGTAACTTTGGAGACCCTCTTTTTTTCATTGTGTATTGGTGCCTGACACCCAAAATTACTGTTTTTGGATGGAGATAGATCCTGCGCTTGATTTTAGCTGAACCATAGGTCCACCGGTGCCGATTGAACCGATTGCGTTTTGATGTTCCTTTATGCTAAAAGATGCACCTGGCAATGCTACATCTACGTTTCCTGCTGATGTATGGAGATCCATCTGCAAGTTTTTTGGTTCCTGCTCGGTAACGATTCGTACAGACCCAGCGCTGCTTTTCGCCCTAATATCATGTAAAATAGATTTCACTTTAATATCGATAGAGCCGGCACTGTCGGTAAGGTCTAGCTTCCCGTCCATATTGATTAACTTAATGCTTCCTGCTGATGAATGCGCCGTTAAATCGCCCCTTGAATTTTCAACAGTAATACTCCCTGCTGATGAGTGCAAATCAAAATGGTCTGCAGCTACTTGTTCCATGGTAATACTTCCTGCAGATGAATGGGCTTGGAACTGGTGATATGTTTTTTTCGGAATTTCTAAATCTATTTTGAGGTCATTGAATGAGAAAAAGGTTATCATGTATTCCTTTTTTGGCCGAACTTCGATTACGGCAGTATTACCATTTGCTTGTGCGGTGAGTTCAACATCCTTTCTATTAGTTCCACCGTGAAGATGGGCGGTAATTTTATCTGAATCTGTAGGATAAATATGAACACCCGCTAACCTTGCATCAAATTTTATACTATTAATATCCTTTACATTAATGGTCTTCGTTTCATCAATTTTATAAGTTGCTAAACCACCATGGATAGAAGCATAGGTTGCAACACCTGTGACACCGAAAACTAAACCAAATAGAGCAACGATGATTGCTAATTTTTTGTTCACTCTTAGTTCCCCCCTTTTACAAGCTTCACATTAAATTTCCAATATCGATGCATGATGTTTACAAAACCTTTACCAAGGAAATGTGTCAAAAGGAAGAATAAATATCCAAATGAACCAGTAGCAAGAACAATGAAAAAGGCAAGGGTTAAGGGAATTTCCTGGGTGAAAATATCAATAATGAATGCAATTGGTGAAATCAGAAAAACGAATGATGACACATAAAAGCCGATTAAGGCCCCAGCAATCCCGGCAACTGGTCCCACGATGAAAATTAAATTAAAGAGGAGAATCATAGAAAATACAAATATGCCGCGTCCCATATTTGAGTCCGGTTTTCTCTCCACCAAATCCTTTACAGGCCCTTCTGATTCTTTAGACATTGCACTTAGTAAATCACTTGCAATTGCTTGTGGAGAACCTAAGTCTAAAACAGCTTCTTCCTCCGTTTTTCCATTTTCCATTGCAGACTGGATATGCAATTCGTAATCATACAAAATATCATTTCGTTCGGTTTCAGGTAACTGTGCTAACAGACGATTTAATTCATGTAAAAATTGTAACTTAGTCATGTGTCCATCCCCTCCTCAATAATTTCATTTACACTTTTTGAAAACAAATTCCAATCACTGACTAACTGATCCAAATATTCGCGTCCTGCGTGTGTCAATTGATAATACTTTCTAGGTGGACCTTCATTTGATTCCGCCAAGTAAGTAGCAAAGTATCCTTCTTTTGTTAAACGGCGCAGGATGGGGTATATCGAACCTTCTGCAATTTGGATTTTATCGGAAATACTATGAACCAATTCATATCCATATCGATCTTTTTTCAATGTATAGATCAACACACATAATTCAAGAATCCCCTTTTTAAATTGAACATTCAACGATTCCACCCCCTATTGGATATTACCCAGTACTATATAATGTATAGTAGCTAAGCGGATTAATATCCCAATTCACCTATAATATACCATTAGCTATTAATTAATGCAAGGTAGTGTTTTTTGTTTTGTATTGGTTAATGTTTAAATTATGAATAAGTTAATCCATTTGTGATGATGAGTAAGAGTATTTTAGTCACAGAATTTTAAGAGATGGTATCGATACCATCTCTTTTTATAGTTGATTTTCTATAAGAACGGTTCTGCTAATTACTAAATATTACCACATTTTTTAGCCAATCTTTTTTAAGCAGCATTATATTTCTTTTGTGTCTTTGCTTTAAATAGCCACTTCATCATTGGCGGCGTAGCGATAGTTGTAATTAGAACCACCACAACAATCACCGTGAACAGTTCTTGACTTAAGAGTTTTGATTCTAATCCAATAGATGCAAGAATCAATGCTACTTCACCACGTGAAACCATTGCTGCACCTATCCCAAATGAACTATTCCAACCAAATCCAGCAGCTCTTGCCCCAATAGCAGCACCAATCAATTTTGAAGCAATGGCTAAAATACTAATAATCGCAATAAGGGCTAAATTTTTCGTTATACCAGAAAACTCAGCTGTGATACCGATGGAGGTAAAGAAAATTGGGACAAAGATGGAATAACTGATCGTTTCAACCTTTTCAAAAACTTCCTGTTTAAAGTTTGTTACACTTATAGCAACACCTGCAAAATAAGCTCCAATGATGGAAGCAACCCCCGTGTATTCGGCAAAATAGGCAAAAACAAAACAAATAATAAGGGCAGAAGAAATGACCGTTTCCGAAACTTTTAATGTCACAAACTTATTCAAAAACCAAGGAACTACCTTCCAGCCAGCAAGAATGGCTCCTGCAAAGAATAATACCTTCTGTAAAATGACTGTAGTTAAATGAACATCTTTACCGGAAAAACTCATTAAGAAAGCTAGAGCAATAATAACCACCACATCATCAATTACAGCTGCTCCTAAAATGGTCGTCCCTTCAGGCGTTTTTAACCGATTCATCTCTTTAAGTGCTTGAACGGATATACTTACACTCGTTGCAGAAAGCAGCAGACCTAAGAACCAAGATTGTATCGTATTTAGATGTAACAAGTTTCCTGCAAAATACCCTAAAACAAGCGGAACAATAATACCACCAAAACCTACAAAAGTAGAGGCCTTCCCCGTTCGTTTGAATTCATCAAGATCTGTTTCCAATCCAGCAATAAACATCAGTAAGATTACACCTATTTGACTCAATTCTGCCAAGGTTTCTGTCTCATTCACTAGGCCTAAAACCGTTGGCCCTAGGACTATTCCTATAAGGAGCTTCCCAAGAACAGAGGGCTGGCCCAATCTTACACTTATGCTCCCTGCTATTTTCGATGCAATTAAAATAATGGCGATTTGTAATATTAGCACTAAATTTCCACCTTTCTTTAAAAAAGACAAAAAAAGCCTGTCACCAAAGGACATACTAATCCCTTGGTGACAGGCTCCTCCAAGTATACTTCATATTTTAATACCTTAATAATACCATATTTTCATGTTAATTACACTTTTGAAGAAAAATGTTGACTTATCATTGGGTATATTGCCTATGGGCGCTAGAGTTTTGCATTCTTTTTTTGTGGTTTTGAGTCACTTGACATTTTACGTGACCGTAGGCGCTCTTTTTTGCCATTTTAGGTCCTGTATTTCTTTTTACGTGACCGAGTTCTCTATTTATTGCCGGTTTCGGGTACGTATATCTTTTTACGTGACCGACTTCGCTATTTTTTGCCGATTTAGGGCACGTATATCTTTTTACGTGACCGACCTCGCTTTTTTTTGCCGGTTTCGGGTACGTATATCTTTTTACATGCCCGACTTCTCTATTTATTGCCGGTTTCGGGCACGTATATCTTTTTACATGCCCGAGTTCTCTATTTATTGTCGGTTTCGGGTACGTATATCTTTTTACGTGACCGACCTCGCTCTTTTTTGCTAATTTGGGGCACTATTTCTTTTTTTAGTGACCGTGCTCGCGATTTTCTTCCCGCTTCGGGCACTATTTCTTTTTTAGTGACCCAGTTCGTAATTTTCTCTCTGCATCGGGCTTATCTTCCCTGTGAGAGAATGTCTTCAAGCTGCTTTCTCAGAATAAATTTTTGAATTTTACCGCTGGCATTTCGCGGCAGTGCCTCACAGAATACGTATTTTCGCGGACGTTTAAAATTCGCCAGCTGATTGCTGTTTTTGCAGAATTCATCTAGCTCTTGTTCCGAAATATTTTGATCTTTTTTTACAACAAAAGCAGTAACCGTCTCTCCCCAACGGTCATCAGGCTCTCCAACAACTGCAACATCAAGGACTCCTTGGTGGGAATGCAAGACATCCTCCACTTCCCTTGGGTAAATATTTTCCCCGCCACTGATAATCATGTCATCTACCCGATCATTAACCCATAAGTAGCCTTCTTCATCCAGGTAACCGATATCCCCTGAATGATACCAGCCTTTATACATTGCCCTTTCTGTCGCTTCCTCTCTGTTAAAGTAGCCGGTCATCATGCAGGAACCTTGAACAATGATTTCACCCGTTTCGCCCGCCGGTACAACATCATCGGGCTCTGATGGGCCATCCTCTCTAGTGCGGACGATCCGGATATCATGATTTAAGCAGGCCTGACCAGCAGAGCCAGCCTTTCTAAGCTGATCATATTCCGACAAGAACGTGATGGCGGGGCCCATTTCTGTCATCCCATATGCCTGCACTAACGATATCCTCAACCGGTCGTGGCAAGCACGAACAAGCGACGGAGCCATTGGCGCAGCACCATATAAACCAAGCTTCAGGCTAGAAATATCATATTGGCTTAAGTCCTCCTGCAGGAGCATGTTCCACATGGTTGGTGCGGCAAAAAACTTCGTGATTTTCTCTTGCTCAATCAGTTGGAGGACTTTCTTAGGATGAAATTGATGGAGAATTACATTCCTTGCACCGACATGGACGCGTGGAAGGGTAGCACAATGGAGCTCGGCGCAGTGGAACATCGGTGCAGTGACTAACCCCACATCCGTCGCTTCAAGTTTTGAAGTACCGATGACCATTAAGCTTTGATCCACCATATTTCGGTGGCAGTGCATGACTCCTTTTGGTCTTCCAGTCGTTCCGCTTGTGTACATAACCGCATATAGATCATTTTCATTGACCTCTGCTTTTACTTCTTCTGAAGATGATGAGGATATTTTTTCATGGTAGCTTTTAGCGTAGGTAGGAGCTTCTTCATCGATGTACCAGAAGGAGATTGCTGGAAAGCGATTTTCAATCGCTGATACTACTTGCTCCAATGCTTTTTCAAAAAGAACAACCTTTGGAGATGCATCCGCTAATATAAAGGAGACTTCCTCTGAGGTTAAGCGGAAATTGATGGGATTAAAAGCGGCGCCGATTTTTGCACAGGCGAAAAAGGTAGTTGCTAATTCTTCGGTATTAAACAGGAAGGTGGAAACACGGTCGCCCTTTTTGACACCTTCTTGTAAAAGGGCATTGGCAAGGCGGTTTACCTGTTCGCTCCACTCTTTATAGGTGAAGCGAATATTTTTTCTTACATCATAAACAGCTTCTTTGTTTGGAAACCTTTTTACTGATAAATCAAAAATTTTGCCAATCGTCGTACCCATCGAATCGCCTCCAATAATAGGCAATCGGCTATTAACCGATCGCCATTTATTATTTCAACCTTTATTGTCATTTTGAGGTTCCTGAGGTTGTTTCCTATACGTTCCCTTTATGAATCTAACCGTTCGATAATCGTGGCATTGGCCATTCCGTGCCCTTCACACATCGTCTGTAATCCGTATCGACCGCCAGTACGTTCAAGCTCGTGCATCATCGTCACCATTAGACGGGCCCCACTTCCTCCCAAAGGATGGCCTAAGGCAATGGCACCGCCATTCGGATTTAGCTTAGCCGGGTTTGCACCGGTGTCCTTTAGCCAGGAGAGCGGAACTGAAGCGAACGCTTCATTTACTTCAAACACATCAATGTCATCGATCGATAAACCCGCTTTTTCCAGAGCCTTTTGTGTAGCTGGAATAGGTCCTGTTAACATTAAAGTCGGGTCAGAACCGACGACCACACGGGTATGGACTCGAAAACGAGGTTTGAGGCCCAGTTCCTCTGCTTTTTCACGGGACATGAGCAAGACAGCCGCTGCTCCATCACTGATCTGGCTGGAGTTGCCTGCATGAATCAGCCCTTCGGGTAAAAATGATGGCTTTAGACCTGCCAAAGCCTCCATGGATGTTTCTTTTCTCGGACCAGAGTCCTCTTTGATGACAGCAGTCGTTCCGTCTGACAGTGTTACCTCTATCGGAAAAATTTCTCGATCAAAATACCCTTCTGCTTGTGCTTTTAAGGCTTTTTGATGGCTTTCAAGCGAGAATTGATCCTGCTCTTCACGAGTAAGACCATAGTTTTTCGCAATTCGTTCGGCCGATAGCCCTTGGTGGATCATTTCATATTTCTCTCTCAATTTGGGGCTGAAAGGTTCTGCTGCCCCCTGATAGTTCGAGCCCATCGGCACACGCGACATGCTTTCAACACCACCGGCTATTACCACATCCATATCTCCTGCCAAAATCGCTTGGGCGGCAAAGTGGACGGCCTGCTGGGACGAGCCGCATTGACGATCAATCGTGGTGCCTGGCACCTCAATAGGGAATCCGGCAATCAACGCTGCTACCCTGGCGATATCTCCCGCCTGTTCTCCTGCCTGCGTCACACAACCGAGGATGACATCTTCCACAATTGCTGGATCGATGCCCGCTCTGTTTACAAGTTCTTTTAATGTTAGTGCAGCCAGATCATCTGGCCGGATATCCTTTAAGACGCCGTTTCTTCTTCCTACTGGTGTACGAACACCCTCAACAATGACTACTTCACGCATTTTCATCTTCCTTTCTTTAAAGCCCCAGATTTTTTGCGATTATTGTTTTCATAATTTCATTTGTGCCTGCATAAATACTTGCTACAGGAATATCTCGGTAGCGTCTTGCAATCTCGTATTCTTCCATATATCCATACCCGCCATGAAGCTGCATACATTCAGCTGCAATCTTCTTTGCATTTTCTGTAAGCTTCCATTTAGCCATTGATACCTTCGTTACGACATTTTTACCTTCTATATGTTCCGCTATTAATTGGTCCAAAAACGCTCGGCCCATTTCGATGTCTGTTGCCATTTCGACAATTTTAAACTGCGTATTTTGGAACTGACTTATTGGCCTGCCAAATGCTTCACGGCTTTTCACATAATCAGTCGTTAACTTGAGCATAACCTCAGCCGCCGTTTGTGCCGCAATCGCAACAAGTAGCCGTTCCTGTTGAAGCTTCTCCATTAAATAGTGGAAGCCTTTTCCCTCTTCCCCGAGCAAATTTTCCCTCGGGACACTGCAATCTTCAAAAATTAACTCAGCCGTATCCTGTGCGTGAAGACCAACTTTGTTCAGCTTTCGTCCTCTTGAAAAACCGGGAGTGTCACTTTCAATGATTAGTAAGCTTACACCTTTATGTTTCGGAACTGCCTGTGGGCCCGTTTTTACCGCAACCAAAATAAGGTCTGATTGAATACCATTTGTTATAAACGTCTTTTGACCATTAACAATATAGTGGTCACCATCTAGCTTTGCAGTTGTTTTAATATTGGCAAGGTCGGAGCCTGTGCCCGGTTCTGTCATCGCAATAGCCGTAATCAACTCTCCAGTTACACATTTAGGAAGCCAGCGCTGTTTCTGCTCCTCTGTTCCATAAGAGGTGATATAGGGAACAACGATATCATTATGTAGTCCAAATCCGACTAGACTTGAGCCTACTCTTTCAAGCTCTTCATTAATGACAACGGAAAATCCCCAATCAACCCCGCTGCCCCCATATTTTTCATCTATATCAGGGCATAGAAATCCCTGCTCCCCCATCTTTCTCCAAAAGGAGCGGGGAATCATTCGATCCTCCTCCCATTGTTCATAAAAGGGATACGCTTCTTTTTCTAAAAATTTTTTTAATGACTTACGAAAAATTTCATGATCTTCATTTAAATAGGGATGCTTCACTTTATTATCTCCTCTCTCTTTGAATGAAAAGGCTTACGATTTTGTGATTTGAAGTTTTACTACATTATTCTGGTCCATTACGACAAATTTCTGCAGATTTACTACCTAATTTGGGTTATTTACTACATATTTTTAGAACTTTACGACATAATTTGAAATTTTATAGAAATCCACTATCATATACGACCAATTTTCTCTCCATTACAACAGATTTTTGGCCATTACGACAGATTTCAACAACATTACTACATTATTTGGAAAAATATCACTTCCGACTTTTCTACAAATCGCCTACCAAATTCATTTTCTCCCGCAGTTGATATTTTAGTATTTTTCCAGAAGCGTTTCTTGGGAGCTGCTCCTCGATAAACATTCTCCTAGGAATCTTATAACCAGCTAGCCTCTGACGGCAAAAGCTGCGCAACTCCTTTTCATCGATAACCGCCCCTTCCCTTGGAACAATCACCGCGCAAACTACTTCGCCCCATACCTCGTCAGGCAGCCCAATTACGGCTGCGTCAAGAACATCAGGATGCTCAAACAAGGCACCTTCAACTTCCACAGAGTACACATTTTCTCCTCCGGTGATAATCATATCCTTCTTACGGTCAACCAGCGTAATATAGCCTTCCTCATCCAGCATGGCGAGGTCGCCAGTATATAGCCAGCCATTCTTCAAAGTGCTCTTTGTTTCTTCGGGTTTTTTATAATATTCCTTCATGACCATCGGACTGCGCAGGATAAATTCGCCCACCTCTCCAGGCCGTACATCCATCCCCTTTTCGTTAACAACTCTCGCCTCAGTTAAAAAAATCGGTTTTCCGCCCTTGCCGAGATGAAGCTTGTGACCTTCCGGATCTAGGAGAATTCCACCAGGTCCTCCTTCCGTCAGGCCGCATAAATTATAAAACTGGTCGGTCTTGAAAAGCTTGATGCTCCTTTTAACAAGCTCTGGAGCCATTGGAGCTGCCCCGTAGCCACATCTTTTAATCGAGGATAAATCATAGTCGGCAACATTGGGAACTTGAAGAAGGAAATTATACATGGATGGAACGGCAAAAAGATGGGTGATTTTATGCTCTTGAATAGCTTGAAGTGCTTTAACTGGATGGAAATCGCGATGAATGATATGAGTTGCTCCAAGTGCAACCCCTGAGATGAGAAATAGATTAAGCTGTGCAGAATGAAAAAGCGGTGCAAGATGTAGAATACGTTCGTGCTGGCCGATCCCCATATTAATGACAACGGAGATACCTACTTTAAAAATTCGGTCATGATCAAAAAGGGCACCTTTCGGACTACCAGTGGTTCCGGATGTATATAAAATTTCTAAATCATCCTGTTCAGAGAGCTCGATATCCGGCTCGGTTTTGTTTTCTGATAAAATACCATTATATGAATAATACCATTCAGTCTCTGGTTCCCCGACAGTAACCACAAAGCGGACATCTGTACCAAGAATGGCATCTTCAATTAATTTTTCAAATTCCTTGTCACAAATAACGAGGGCAGCGTCAGATTGCGCTAAAATATATTGAACCTCTGAAGCAGTCAAGCGAAAGTTTATCGGAACGACCACAGCGCCAATTTTTGCTGCAGCAAAAAAGCTAAACACGAAGTGATCTGAATTCTTCATCATTAGTGCAAGTTTGTCGCCTTTGTTTACTCCCCGTTGCAACAGCCCGTGGGCAAGTTTATTCACTTCCTCATTAAATCGGCGGTAACTATAGCTTCTTCCCTCACATTCAATCGCTAGCTTCTCTGGAAACTTCCTAGCAGTTTGCGTTAATAGGCTTCCAATGTTCATTTAGGGGGTCCCCTCCTTTTTTTAAAAATTACAAGCCATATCAGCTCATATAGTGTTTATTATACCAAAAATATAGAATATTTAGAATTTTAATTTCTACAAAAATAGATATAGGTATTTTGGCGTAAATTGTAGAATTATAATTATTGAATTTTCGGAATTTTGTTGATTATAATAGATTGTGCTTCTAAACATTTGCATAGGGGGGAATAATATTGAAGTTTAAAAGATTATCGGTTTTATTTGCAATCATACTAGCTCTAAGCACCTTCTTTTCATCGTTTGCGTTTGCAGAAACAAACACTAAAAAGAACCTAGTTGCATTGGGAGATTCTATTACATTTGGATGGAATCTTGCTCAAGATCATACAATACCATCTACTTCGGCATTTCCGTATTTAATTGATAGCGATCATTACAATGTAACAAAAAACATTAGCTTTCCTGGATGGACTTCTAAGCAGTTGTTAGATGCGATTCAAGCCCCTGAAAACCAGGATGCCATTAAAAATGCCGATGTCTTTACATTAGATATTGGAAGTAATGACATATTACAAACCCCAGAAATTGCGCAAATTTTAAAAAATCCTACCGTGCCACCAACTCAAGACCAGATAAATGCCGTAACCCAAGCAGTAGAGAAAACTGCTTATGATTTAGAACAGACACTAGAAACGATTGTAAACACAATCAACGACATCAATCCTGATGCTCCTATTATTCTTTACAACCTATATAACCCTTTTGGAAGTGACAATCCTACTTTCCATGCTTTAGGAGAACAAATTATTCCGCAAATAAACGAAGGGATTAATTCTGTTGCTATTAAGTATGATTTTTTGGTGGCTGATGCCTATACCGCCTTTAATGGTCATCAATCTGAATACATTTTACCGAATGATATTCATCCAAATTCTACTGGTCATCATGTACTTGCTTCTTTAGCAAATGATATTCTTACAGAAATAGAACCACTTACTATCGATTTAACGCCATCTACTACCGACCAAACGAAAGACCCTGTAACTATTAAGGTTTCTACCAACTCAAAAAAAGTAGCTCAAATGAAATGGCTGCCTGGTGAAAAGACTGCAGAAGATTTCATGGATGCAGGTACACCTGTTATGGACAATCAGTTCCAAGTAACTGAAAACGGAAAGTATACTGTTTATGTTATGGATACTTGGGAATACGGAGCAGTCAAAACGATAGAGATTACAAACATAACGAAGGATAATGGCAATCCAACTCCTAACCCAGGGGACAATGGAAATCATAATGTAACACCAACACCAATAACAACAACATCAACTCCTACTCCTACTGCTACCACTCCTAGTGGAAGTGGACATGCTTTGCCAAACACAGCTACATCAATGTTTAACTATGTAGCTATTGGTCTAGTATTGGTTTTAGCTGGTTTAGCCTCTATGAAACTTCAACAGTATAGAAGAAGAGAAAACGAATAATTTAAAATAGGCCAGGCTCCATTTTTATGAGAGTCTGGCTTTTTTGCTACTAAAAAATTCATTAATATTGATTTACAAAGATAATCCCATCGTTTGACCACTGCAGTATTATTTCATTAATATTTTCATTAAACTGTCAACTTCTTCTAACCAATTAGCTTCGGAATGTACGCCCTGTAGTATAAGGCCAGAAATGACTGAAAAGTAGAGGAGCAACAGCCTAAATGGGTCACCTGCACAGAATTCTCCAGTTTGTTGCCCTTTAATTAAGATGGGAAGTAGTTGGTCTATTGTATCTTTTGAGGAATATTGTTCTAAAACCTGTTTCGTCCTTTCTGGTACTCCTTCCGAAGTTTGCGCTTGCTGGACCAACAAGAAATAATGTTTATGACTCTCATCAAGCATAATTTTTGTCAATGCACGTATTTGTTCAGTTGGCGTACTTGGAAGATGGTGGATGTTCTTAATTGCGCTTTGGGATTCATCCATTGCTTCCTGAATAAGTTCAGTGAAGAGTTCTTCTTTTGAGTTGAAATAACGATAGGTAAGGCCTTGACTAATACCCGCTTCATCAGCAATCATGCTCATTTTTGTTCCGGTAATTCCCCGATAAGCAAACAGTTTAAGGGCTGCCCTCTTAATTTGTTCTCTACGTTCATCATAAATATGTTCGGTTTGATTTTCATTTACTTTCATCAAAGGTTATTCACTCTCCTAAATTATTAAACACGAGTCTCCGAGTACCGAATCTGTTCCTCACTTACTTCCCACAATCGCTTTGCGGCATCCATATTTTGAGCATGAATAGTTGGAATTGTAACTTGCATATCTGTGTAGTAATGGCCATTGTGATCAGCAATTTCGTCTGTGTCCGCTAACCATACCAAAGTTTCAGCCCCTTTTTCAGGACTGCGGGAGAAGGGCTTCATCCCCGCCATCGTCATACGGGCCAATAGTCCGTTGTTCTGGTTAAAGTTTGTTGACACTAACCCCGGATCAAAGCAGTGGGCTGTGACTCCGCTTCCCTTAAGACGCTCTGCCAATTCAGCGGTGAAGAGGATGTTGGCAAGCTTTGTTTCCGCATAACGTAAAGTAGGGCCACCTACGATTTTTTTTGGAAAACTGTAGAGACGCTCAGCGCTTAGATCATCAAAATTTATCCCATTTTTGATCATCTTATGGCCATGGGATGCGGTTGTAATGACACGGGAATGCTCGTTTTCCTTTAGCCGATCCATAAGCAATTTCGTAAGTAGGAATGGAGCTAGATGATTAACAGCCCAGGTCATCTCCAAGCCATCTTCAGTAAGTTTTCTGGATATAAACATAGCTCCGGCATTGTTGATTAGGACGTCTATTTTTGAACATTTGGCCAGAATTTCGGCAGCAACATTGCGTATGGATTGCTGGGATGCCATGTCTGCTATGAACACATCAACATTGGTTCTACCACCTGTTGAAGCCATGATTTGAGCCGCAACTTCATTCGCTTTGGCCAGATTCCGTGCAACGATTCCAAGGTTGGCTCCCCGGGCAGCTAGTTCTTTAGCAGCAGTTTGCCCAATTCCACTGGTTGCACCGGTAATCACTACGTATTTGTCTTTTACTATCCAATTTGATGTTTTCATTTTAACATCCATCCCCTATGCCTGAATTATGAATGAATGATTCATTCATTTAATAACATTGTATGAATAATTTTGAAAAACTTGAACAGTTTTTTACTCAATATCTGATTTATTTTAAAAATAAAATAGACCGCCTTATGGCGATCCGAAATTTAATTTTCTTTTTTATTGCATATGCCCAGCTTTAAATGGATGAAGATCTGTATTTGTAATGCCAGATTTGACAAGGGGATCATTTTGAAACATTTCGAAAGCTGATTCATATGACTCCGCTTGGTAAATTATTATTCCCATTGCTCCATCTGTACAAGCCCCGCTGAAAAATATCTTCCCTTCCGAAAATAACTGATTAACATAAGCAAAATGTTGAGCCATAACGGCCTTTTCTTCTTCCGTCATGTTCTGTAACCAGTTTTCTTTTTTCGGTATTGCGGTCTCCAAAAAATATAGTTGTTCCATTTTAATTTCTCCTTTACCTTTTGATCTGTCATGTATTATTAATAAAAAAAGCTTTACTTATTATTAAAAGTAAAGCACCAGATGTTTTCATATTCAACTTTAATCTTGATCTTTTTCGTATGCAATTACTACTACTTCCTTGTTAGCTTGTTCACTTAATTTTTCTTCTAATGATTTGATTTCACTTACCAAATTAGACGAAAGCTCGGCAGCAATATATTGATTTTCTGGATTCATTTTCATCTCTCCTTTTTCGTATTATTTCTTGTCCCAGACTTCTCTATTCATATTACCGAGTTTCATTTTGGCTAGAGAACAAGATGAAGTGTCTAAAAATTCATAAGCACAGGTTTTACGTTCACGAAAACGAGAAAAAAGTGGGGATCAGTGAACGTAGATGAGTTCTACGTTCACGAAAAGGAGTCCAAAGCGGGGTCCTGTTCACGTAGACGGGTTTTACGTTCACGAAAGGGAGTTCAAAGCGGGGTCCTGTTCACGTCGACGGGTTCTACGTTCACGAAAATGAGTACAAAGCAGGAACCTATACACGTAGACGGGTTCTACGTTCACGAAAAGGAGTCCAAAGCGGGGTCCTGTTCACGTAGACGGGTTCTACGTGGACGAAAATGAGTACAAAGCAGGGACCTATACACGTAGACGGGTTCTACGTTCACGAAAATGAGTACAAAGCGGGGACTTGTGCACGTAGACAGGCTCTACGTTCACGAGAACTAGAAAAAGTATACCAACCGTGAACGTAAAGCGTCTGCAGATCGAAAACTGGAAAATAGATAAAACCCGGTCACGTAAATTTACACACTCATAGGTTTCGGACACGATCACCCCATCTTCGCCCCATAAATCCATCAAAAAAAGGAAGATGACAGTCATCTTCCTTTCTCGGGTCTATTAATAAACTGTCTGCATACCTTTCCCTGCCACAGTCATCCATTCAAATTGGCGCAGTCTTACCTCGAACAGTGTTAACGGGTCGCGGAACAGTTCGGGATTGGTGTTCATCTTGCTAAGCATTTCCTTATTATTCGAGATTTCTATCCTTGCCTCGTCAGCTGCTTGATTTAACACTTTTAGTGGCTGTCTGAAAAATAGGGTTGTGTCCCTATCCAGTGCCCTTTCAAACAATTCAAACTGCTGGAAAAAGCGTTTGTTGACCTCTGAGACAGCTTCCGAATAATCCTCGTTTTCAACAAAGGCTTGGTATTTATGGAACAGCATGGTTTTATTTTGCGATAGGGCTCCAAGCAGCCTTCCTGCACTTTTTAGCAGGAATTGCGATGGAGTTCGCCGCATCATAATATTGACTGGGTCGAATGGGATACTCGTTGTCATCCGGTCGGTGTCGCGACTCCAATCATCAAGTACCTTGTAGTCACAATCCGGACTGATTCGCTCTGCCCCGTACATATTATTAAGCCCTTCACTCATCTCAACTAAAAAGGCTTGGCTATCGTCAAATTCCCCTTTTGCTTGCTGAATCCAGCCTT
Source organism: Neobacillus massiliamazoniensis (assembly GCF_001048695.1). Classification (GTDB taxonomy): domain Bacteria; phylum Bacillota; class Bacilli; order Bacillales; family Cytobacillaceae; genus Neobacillus; species Neobacillus massiliamazoniensis. The sequence continues at coordinate 277,652 of NZ_CVRB01000002.1, forward strand.
GAAGAGCGGTAAAATATTTAGGTAGAACATCATTGTTCAAGTGGTCTTGAATTCTCTTGTTCATTTCATCATTCAGTTCAATATGGATTTTACTAAAATCGCTCTTTTCACTGATTAATTTTGAACATTCCTTTAGCATATTTGGAATGACGTCAGAAATCTCTTTTTGCAGGGAATCTTTAATGGAGCGATAGGCCTTTGTAATCGACGATGTTTTTTCTGACTCGATATCCTTCAGCTGATTGATGGCACCATTTAACCTCATTAACAGATCCTCGTTCCAACGAACCGATTCTATTAATTGGTTTTCCACGTCAATTCGCTTCTGCAAAAGACTCGTAATCGTGGTTCGAATGAAATAGAGTAATTTTGATAGCCTTTTATCTTCGATATTTCTCATCTGTTTAATAGACGAAACAAAACCCTTTAAGTCCGCTAATGACTGGCCGTTATTCTTTTTCGACGAAAAAGCAAAGACTTTAGCGTTCGGCAAAATAGAAGCTATTTCCCTCTTTGTTTCCTTAACTATATAGGCAGCATCCTGTTCATTTGCAATGGTGTCCATTTTATTCAAGAGAAAATGAATCGGAATATCTGGAGCAAGAGTCTGCATTTGTGAAACAATTTCCTGCTCTTTATCTGAGAATGGGTCATTGGCATCGAGCACAAAAAGAATCGTGTCCGCTACATGCAAATAATTAAAAATATCTTTTCGGTCATAATGACTTCCATTAAAACCTGGAGTATCAAGAATCGCTAATTGATTTTCGTATAAAAATGGTGTTGGTTGTCTAAATTCAATCATCGACTCAAGAGCATTCCGGCGCCGATCCATTCTTGCCTGGAATTCGGCGAAACCTGAAAGGTCCGTTATTCCTTGATCACTTATTTCTGAAATTTGAAGCTCTTCACTGTCACTAAACATCACCATCGATGTGGTTGGGCTATCCTGCAGTTCTTCACCAATGATCATGTTAATGAATGAGGACTTGCCGCTACCACTGTACCCAGTGACAAACAGGTGATGGGAATCGAAATCAATTAATTGATCAACAATCCAAATTAGGCGATTATGCTCACCCATATCATGCGCCACTGCCCACTTCATTATCGCTTCAAACAGTGTCAGGCACTCCTCCAGTTCATCGAAACTGTGTTCCGTTTGAGCAATTAGCTTGTCGGCCTCCTCCACAATTGCGACGCTGATACTTACTGGAAAAAGCTCATTCCATGATAAGACAGCTGCTCCTGCAACTACAGAATCGCTTAACCTTAGCCAATTCGTTAATAGGTCAGGAATAAACTCCTCCACCTGCTTAATCAAATACCTTCCATCTATGAACTGATCATATGTTTCTTTATGAAGACGAGAAAGCTCTGGCCAAGCCTCCTCATGGTTCATCTCAAAATTTAATAGAATATAATTAATCTCTTTTAACCAGGCAAAAAAGGATCCTTCATATTCGTAGCTCCTCCATAAGGAAGAAGCAAGTCCCTCAAACTCCAATTGATCAACGCTAAACAATTCGATTAAGGCCTGGGAAAAATAATTTGGTGCGTGATTTTTCGTAACGCCCTGATCCACATATAAATGTAAAATTTGAAACCAATTTAACGATCCTGTACGTTTTGCTTCATTGACCGCTAGTTCAATCGCATTTTCCCAGTCATTCTGCTCTTCAAAAAAGGCCCTGGCCCTTTCGGTGACATTTGGATAGTCCGGATTGGAGACTATCGTTTTTTTAATGATTTTCACAGCTGAATCAACTTTTCCTCGTGCGATATATAAAGAAAACAGCTTTAGGGCTACTTCCGTCTGTAAAGTAAGGTTATCAGTATCAATCGCTAAATAAAGATCTTCGGCGTTTGGCAAAATACCTGATTCATAATAAGCATCAGCGATATTTTTCTTCGCCCAAGGTGATAGTTCATTGGTTACATTTTCCCATTTAAAAATCGCTGCTTCATAATCTTTATGATGAAAATACACTTCTCCCTGTGCAAATCGGATCGGTGATAAGTCAGGAATATCCTTTTGGAGTTCCTCCTGATAGGCATCGCCAATAACATGAATAGGGTGGATCCCTTCATGTTCGTTTATGAACATTTTATAGTATGTCTTGCCGATGAATTGCTCTTCTATTGTCATTGTTTTCCCCCCTCACAACCACTTCTTTGTCATCATATGGAAAATAGGCATATTTATTCCTTATACCATTCGAGTCATGGTTATATTTTTAGTCCTAATATATCAATTTTAACAAAGCACTTTTTTAAAAGGATGTCAGATTTATTTCATTTTGTAAACAATTTGTCTTTATTATAAAAAAACCTCCTAAAACTTTACAGATACTTCCGTTTTTAACCTTTTGTAAAGTATAATAGGATCAAATACATAAGGAGTTTTTAATGTGGAAAAAGATCAAGCTGAATTCTTATCCAATTGCATTGAAAAAACAGATTCACCTACATATGAGATAAAGAAATTAAAAACGGTTGGCGGCAGCTTGCCAAAATTCCATCAGTGGACCAATAGAAAACAAACCTTATCAGCCTATGAGGTCAAACGAATTGATAGCGATACAAGCTATTTCTTTCTATTCATTGATTGGCATCGTAATGATAACTATTATTTAGTAATTTATGCTCATGATAAAACAACGACAATTGCCGAGATTCGGCCAATCAAGGAAATTGAAGGGATCCCCCACCTTGTGTGGACGTACAAGCCATTTAAACGAGACGGGAAAAATGACCAACGAAAGGCCTACTTTAAACAAATGTTTGGTTCGACAACTGTTGAAATTAAACTGCCATCATCAAGCTCGGAAGTGGAAGGTTTTTTCAATCAGTTGTTTCAGCTCTGTCAAAATCGGATAAAAGCGGACCGAATTGTTGAAGTATTTGATTTTGATTAAAAACAAAGGAGGAGGCTAGAACAGCCTCCCCGACGTTTATAAAACTTTGCTTAAAAATGCTTTCGTACGCTCTTCTTTCGGGTTTTCGAATAGATCTTTCGGGATATTTTCTTCAACAATTAGGCCGTCGTCCATAAAAATAACACGGTCCCCTACTTCTCTCGCAAACCCCATTTCATGGGTTACCACAATCATCGTCATGCCTTCTTTGGCTAATTGCTTCATTACCTCTAATACCTCACCTACCATCTCCGGGTCAAGTGCCGATGTAGGCTCATCAAAGAGCATAATCTTCGGTTCCATCGCAAGGGCTCTCGCAATCGCAACCCGCTGTTTTTGCCCACCTGATAAGGAATCCGGAAAGGCTTCCGCTTTTTCCTCTAACCCAACTTTTCTTAAAAGCTCCAAACCTTTTAGCTTCGCATTTTCTATTGGGACATTTCTCACTTTCATTGGTGCAAGCATAATGTTTTCCATGACCGTTTTATGGGGAAAAAGATTGAACTGTTGAAATACCATTCCAACTTCAGTTCGGATTTTATTGATATTCGTCTTTTTATCTACTACGTCAATCCCTTCAATGTAGACATGCCCATCTGTAATTGTTTCTAGCATATTAATGCAGCGGAGAAAAGTAGACTTTCCAGAGCCTGATGGTCCAATCACTACGACTACTTCCTGGGGCTTGACCGACAGATTAATATTTTTAAGAACCTCATTTGTACCAAAGGATTTTTTTAAACCTTTCACTTCAATCATTCAGTCGCTAACCTTCTTTCAAATCGAGATAACAAGTAGTTTAATGATAGTGTTAACAAAAGATAGATCACCGCAGTAGTAAGATACGGCTCCCATGGGCGATAATACTGCCCCTGCATCGCCCTTCCCCAATACATAAGCTCCGGGGCTGCAATAATAGCTGCTAGCGAAGAATCTTTAATTAAAACAATAAACTCATTACCTAGCGGCGGAATCATCCTTTTAAAGGCCTGTGGTAGAATGACATACCGCATCGCCTGGACATGCGTCATTCCTAAGGAACGGGCAGCTTCCATTTGCCCCCTATCAATAGATTGAATCCCCGCGCGAAAAATTTCCGCCACATAGGCTGCTGAGTTTAAGGAAAGCGCGACAATTGCAGCCAGAATCGCATTTGTTGTCCCTATTAACAGTGGGATGACACCGAAATGAATCAATAATATTTGAACCAATAATGGGGTACCGCGAAATATATTAATATACCATTTAAATGGCAGCGCAGCGATTGGCCTTTTCATCATTTTACCTAATCCAATTAACAGGCCAAGAACAGTTCCGAAAATAATCGCTGCAATGGAAAAACCAATAGTAAGTAATGTTCCCTTTGCAAAAAAAGGAGCATACTCAGCTATCAAATCCCAACGAAAATCCATTATGAGATCCCCCTAATAAATAATCCTTTGAGTTATTTGGTATCATGTTTAGATTGAAAAAAATTGCGTAACTACTTATGTTTAAGAGTTACGCAATTGTAATTTTTTGAAGATAGTATAAGACTTTAACTTCGAGAATTGTCTAGATCAGACGCCCAGCGATTAATGGACTTCTCTAAACGGGAGCCTTCTGCTTTTCTCACTATTGATGTTCTTTTAAAGTTTTTAAATCCAGCTTCGTATTAAGCCATTTCTTATATATTTTTTCATAAGTTCCGTTCTCAACTACTTTTTTAATAGCCTTGTCAAAATCAGCTTTTAGCTTGCTTCCCTTTGGTAACAGGATGCCATAGAACTCTTTTTGAAATGTAGTATCGTCTTCAATGAATTTGAAATTGTCCTTTGGATTATTTTTAATATAAGTTTCAATTACTGTATTATCGGATACGACAGCATCTGCCCCGCCACCTTTTAGTTCAAGAATAGCAAGATTGTTACTTTCGAATTTTTTAAGTTTATTATTGTTTTTGCCAATAAGTGCTTCAACCGCATCCTGACCTGTCGTACCATTTTGCACGGCAATCACTTTACCCTTCAAATCTTGTGCGTTCTTAATATCGCTTTTCTTAGGCACCATAATTTCGTTTTTAGATAAAAAGTATGGGATAGTAAAATCATAAGTTTGTTTTCGATCATCTGTGATGGTGATGGAAGAAATGGCAGCATCCGCTGTTTTCCCTTTAATTTCAACAAATAACGGATCCCAGCCAACGTGCTCAACCTTTACATCATACCCTGCTTCCTTTGCAACAGCTTTAACGAAATCAACATCAAATCCTACTACTTCTCCTTTATCCTGGTATTCAAACGGGGCATACGTTGCATCGGTAACGATTCTTAAGGTCTTCTTTTCACCGCTACCACTTGTAGTACTTGTACCACATGCTGAAAGAACAAAGAGTAATGAAAAGACAATCATCGTTGTGACAATTTTAAACTTCTTCATTTTTGACCCCCTAATTCTTTTCTTGTTATTTTTTGAATTTTATCAATATTTCGATTATAATATATTTGCCATATTATTCAATATTTTAAATCTATTACTAAATTAATATGGTAAATAAATATATAATTATTATTTTTTATGTTATTTTCACTTCTATTATTCTATTTTTTTAATTCCAATATTTTCAAGTATTATTAATATAAGAGTTTCGAATTGACTGAACAAAGTAAAAAAATCGTGTGAACTTTCCTAACAAATAAAATGACAAAATTTAAATTCTTGGATACTTTAATCTATAAATAAAATGAAATATTAGTTCAAAAAAATGATATAAAATCTAGGGATAACAGGGTGTGGTGAAGGGAGAAAATGAAAAACGATTTATCTTATAAAGATAAAAAAGTGATTACAATTGGAATCGTTAGAGAACTTACTGGTCTTTCCGATAGACAAATACGCTACTACGAAGAGAGAAAACTGATTTTTCCAGAAAGATCCCTAGGAGGAAGCCGGAAATATTCATTTTCAGATGTCGAGCTATTGATGGAAATCGCAAATAAAATTGAAGACGGAATTCAAACACATGAAATTAGAAAAGAAATGCTGCGAGAACAAAAGAAACAATCCGATGCAGAAGTTAAAACGAAAATGATCCAAGGACAGCTCAATGCCCATTTCGGGATGAGAAAAGTGTAATTTCCATATCCATTAAAAAAGTCCTGTATTTGAAGCAGGGCTTTTTCCTTTTTCATTTCCTCCGGTTTTTCTCTAAATTTTAAAATCAATGTTAGATTTCTTGACATGTTTATAGAAATGTTTTTACAAACATGTGAAAATACAGCTATTCATAATGTTAAATAATTTCAAGGAGGTAAACTGATGAATACTTTATTCTTAATGAACAGTCTTTGGGTAATGGTTAGTGCAGTGCTAGTAATTCTTATGATTGGGGGTTTTATCCTCCTTGAAACCGGTTCGACTAGGATGAAAAATGCCGGTCATATTGCTGCTAAGACGATTCTAACCTTTAGCATTGGATCGATCATTTTTTGGGCTGTTGGATATGGTTTATCCTTTGGCAAAGGAAGTGCGCTTATTGGTTTTTCCAACTTCTTTTATTCCGGTTATGATGTAAAAGGATTATCACTCTCGGGTGCTGTTTTCTTTTTATTCCAATTGGCATTTGCCGGTATATCGTTAACGATTGCGTTTGGTGGATTTGCTGAAAGGGCAAAATTAACAGTCTATCTAGTGTTTTCTGTACTCTTCTCGATACTTGTGTATCCACCTATTGCTCATTGGATTTGGGGTGGCGGCTGGCTTGCTGAGCACGGAAAACAGGATTTTGCCGGTTCAACAGTAGTTCATTTAACTGGAGCGATGGCAGCACTCGCAGCTACTATTCTATTAAAACCTCGGATTGGAAAATATAACAAGGATGGATCCGCTAATAATTTGGCAGGACATAATCAAGTATTTACCGCATTAAGTGTCTTACTACTATGGGTGGGTTGGTTTGGTTTTAATGCAGGAAGCACGTTAGGCATTAACAAAGCATTCTTTGGATATGTCGCCGTTAATACAAACCTGGGCGCCGCAGCCGGTACCGTTGCAGCGCTGATGATTTCTTGGATCATGATGGGCAAAGCTGATGTATCAATGATGTTAAACGGAGCGTTAGCTGGCCTCGTTGCAATTACCGCTTCCTGTGGTTTTGTGGATACTTGGGCAGCTGTTGTCATCGGTTTTATCGCTGGAATTCTTGTATTCTATAGTATTCGTTTCTTTGAAAAATTGAAAATTGATGATCCCATTGCCGCCCTATCCGTTCACGGAACGGCTGGAGTTTGGGGGACATTATCCAATGGACTTTTTGCAACAAAGGAACTGGCTACAATCGGCAAACCGGGTTTATTTTACGGGGGCGGCTTGCATCAGTTAAGTGTTCAGGCAATGGGTGTTGTTACGTGTGCCGCCTACGCATTTCTTGTTTCATTTTTTCTTCTTTTAATCCTGAAGGTATTGATGAATGGGCTTCGCGTAACTGAAAATGAAGAAATTACTGGTCTTGACCTAAGTGAACACGGAAGTTACGGATACCCAGAATTGGTAAAGTTAGAAACAAAGCTTAAGGCCCAGTAAAAATTGATGGTGGTCAATCCCTTACTTGGGATTGCTCCACCATAGTTTTTTTAAAAAAATATTTCCTGAGAAAAATAGCGATTTTGGGAATCTATTTTTCAATGTCCTAATATGGGCAAAATTAGAATTGGTTTACTTCTCATGAGAGTATTCCAACAATAATCCCCCCTCCTATTCCTCCCATTCTTACCTGCTTCAAGTTCCCTTTTAAATTTTTTGAAAAATATTTTTTTCTGAACAAACCCTATTAAACCAATAATGAAAACGCTATCAATTATTTTGATTGTTTTGAATTATCAGATTTCTCTATTGACCATTGTTTGGATTAGTTGTATGATATCGACAATATCAATTATCTAAGATGTTCACATTGCCTTTTTTCATTCCTTAAGGGATGGGGTAAGGCAATTATTTTATAAAAGATTTTTAACCGTTTAAAGCGGTTCATCATTAAAGAGGAGTGGTTAAGTTGGGTAGTCAATGGATTTTCCTTGGCGGCCAGTTCGTCAAGAAAGAGGATGCTGTCATTTCAGTATATGATCATGGCTTTTTATATGGGGATGGAGTCTTTGAAGGCATTCGTGTCTACACCGGTAATGTCTTTAGGCTCGATGCTCACCTGAAAAGGCTATATGAATCAGCACAATCCATTATGCTCCAGATTCCATACACAAAGGAAGAAATGACTCAATTGATCGTTGAGACAATTAGAAAAAATCAACTTGAAAGCGCCTATATTCGTGTCGTTGTTTCCCGTGGTAAAGGCAATCTCGGACTGGACCCTTCCTCCTGCTTAAATCCAAATGTCATTATAATCGCTGAAGAATTAGCGATGTTTCCAAAAGAGTTCTACGAGCACGGAATCAAGATCGCCTCCGTTGCAAGCCGGAGAAATCGGCCGGATGTTCTTAGCCCTCAGGTCAAATCGCTAAATTATTTAAATAATATCCTTGTAAAACTTGAAGCAAACCAAGCTGGGGTCCAAGAAGCCTTGATGCTCAATGACCAAGGCTATGTTACAGAGGGTTCCGCAGACAATATCTTTATCGTTAAAAACGGTATTGTATATACTCCTCCCGTTTATCTTGGCGCTTTAGAAGGGATTACCCGGAATGCGATTCTTGATGTAGCAAGGGCACAAGGTTTTGAAGTGAGAGAAACTCCATTTACCCGACATGATGTCTACGTTGCAGATGAGGTCTTCCTTACCGGAACTGCCGTTGAAGTCATAGCCGTTGTTGAAGTAGATGGGCGGATCATTAAGGATGGTAAACCTGGAAACGTAACAAACCAACTGTTAGAGGAATTTAGAAGGATTGTTACAACAGACGGAGTGGCTGTTTACCCGTCAGAAACAAATCACGTAAATGTCAGTTAGGAGGCGCCTTTCATGCGCAGCGATATGATTAAAAAGGGGATTGATCGTGCCCCCCACCGAAGTCTTTTATACGCAACCGGGGTCAAAACCAGTGACTTAGATAAACCATTCATTGGTGTCTGTAACTCCTATATCGACATTATTCCCGGGCATAGACACCTAAACTCCTTCGGTGAAATTGTCAAAGAAGCTATCCGCGAAGCCGGCGGTATCCCGTTTGAGTTTAATACGATCGGTGTTGATGATGGTATTGCGATGGGACATATTGGGATGCGCTATTCCCTGCCAAGTCGTGAAATCATTGCCGACAGTGCCGAAACAGTTATCAATGCTCACTGGTTTGACGGCGTTTTTTACATCCCGAACTGTGACAAAATTACACCGGGAATGTTAATGGCAGCAGCCAGGACCAATGTTCCATCTGTATTTGTTTCAGGCGGGCCGATGGAAGCAGGTGTATCTTCAACGGGTAAAAACCTCTCCCTTACTTCTGTTTTTGAAGGAGTTGGAGCGTATCATAAAGGATCGATGACTCAGCAGGATCTGCTTGATCTTGAAACGAATGCCTGTCCTACCTGCGGTTCATGCTCAGGAATGTTTACTGCCAACTCAATGAACTGCCTTATGGAAGTTTTAGGGATGACGGTTCCTGGTAACGGAACGATTGTTGCCACTTCTGAAGAAAGACACGAGCTCATTCGTCAAGCAGCTAAACATTTGCTTGAATTAGTGAAAAACGATATTCGACCGCGTGACATCATGACAAGAGAAGCATTCGATAATGCTTTTGCTTTAGATATGGCCATGGGTGGTTCTACTAACACGGTTCTTCATACATTAGCCATCGCTCATGAGTCCGGTATTGAATACGATTTACGCGATATTAATAAAATTGCTGAAAAAGTTCCTTATTTGGCAAAAATCATGCCGGCATCCGATTATTCGATGCAAGATGTCCACCGCGCAGGCGGAGTAAGCGCCATTTTAAATGAGCTTTGTCAGGTGGAAGGTGCACTTCATCATAACTGCCTTACCATTACCGGGAAAACTATAGCTGAAAATGTGAAGGATGCAACAATCCTTGATGAAAGGGTTATTCGTCCTAGGGAAAATCCATATAGCCCTGTTGGCGGACTATCCATCCTTTACGGAAACCTCGCTCCAGACGGGGGTGTCATTAAAGTAGGGGCTGTTGACCCTTCTATAAAAACCTTCCTTGGTGAAGCCATTGTTTTTGATTCCCAAGAGGAGGCACAAGAAAACATTAATAATGGTCATGTTAAAAGCGGCCACGTTGTTGTTATTCGCTATGAAGGTCCAAAAGGCGGCCCGGGAATGCCGGAAATGCTTGCTCCAACATCTGCGATTGCCGGCCGCGGTTTAGAAAAAGAAGTTGCCTTGATCACGGACGGTCGCTTCTCAGGTGCCAGCCGTGGAATCTCAATTGGACATATTTCACCTGAAGCTGCAGAAGGCGGCCCCATCGCCTTCGTCGAAAATGGCGACAAAATTTTGATTGATTTACAAGCGCGCTCGCTTGAACTTCTTGTTGATGACGAGGTTCTTGCAGAAAGACGGCGCTTATGGATGAAGCCAGAACCTAAGATCAAAACTGGTTATCTCGCAAAATATGCAAAGCTCGTTACCTCTGCCAACACTGGCGGAATCATGAAAATATAGGATTATTTTAAAAAAATATTGATAAATCAATGACGGGAATAAAAGAATAAGAATTCGTATTTACAGAGAGCTGGGGTTGCTGGAAGCCCAGTAATACAACTTATTCTGACATCGTCCCTGAGTGTTGTGCCGAACAGTCATTTCTAAGTAGGCTCAATCAGGTGTTTCTACTTAAGCACCTGTTACCAAAAGAAGCGCATCTTTCCTTTAGTATTCGCTTCCTAAGGCAGTATTCGTGAGGATACTGTAAAAACCGGGTGGTACCGAGAAAATGAAGACCCTTTTCTCCCCGATTAATCTGCTATGTAACTTATCAACTGCAGTTTATTTGGGGAGAAAAGGGTCTTTTTATATTTGGATTAAGGAGTTTTGGGGTTAGATTGGGATACCTACAAATTTAACAAACTTATCTACAAATTTTGGATTTTTTTTACACCCCCAAGTTTCACGAGCTGATTATTTACAAATAACCAAAACTCTTTCGTTTTATCAACACACAGCCCTAGGCTGAGTTTTTCAAATATTCAAATATTCATAAGGAGGGATTACGACGTGAATGTAAAAGTAAAACTGGAATTTCAAACCAGTAACGCACCAAAAACAGGTGCAGATCTTCTTATCGACCTATTGATCAAAGAAGGTGTCGACACAATATTTGGGTACCCTGGTGGTGCTGTCCTGCCAATTTACGATGCGATTTATCGAGCACAAAATTCAGTGCAGCACCTCCTTTTCCGGCACGAGCAAGGCATGATTCATGCTGCTGAGGGCTTTGCACGAATAACCGGAAAACCTGGAGTCGTGATTGCAACCTCAGGTCCCGGGGCAACGAACCTGGTTACAGGGATTACAGATGCAATGATGGATTCCTTACCACTGGTCATTTTTACTGGGCAGGTTGCACGCAGTGTCATTGGAACCGATGCTTTTCAGGAAGCGGATATTATGGCAATTACGAGCCCGATTACAAAGCACAACTACCAAGTGCAATCAATTTCAGATCTGCCAAGAATTGTGAAGGAAGCTTTTCATATTGCTTCTACCGGCCGTCCGGGACCTGTTGTCGTCGATATTCCAAAAGATATATCAGCTGGGGAACTATACTTCGAACCTAAAGAAGTCAATATTCACTTACCAGGCTATCAGCCAACAACAAAGCCAAATCCGTTGCAAATAAAAAAATTAGCAGAATCGATTGGAAAAGCAAAAAAACCTGTTGTACTTGGGGGTGCAGGAGTCCTGCATGCAAAAGCAGCTTCTGAATTAACAGCCTTTGCCGAAAAACACAAACTTCCTGTTGTCACTACCCTTTTAGGGTTAGGTACCTTCCCTGCAGATAACCCCCTCTCTTTAGGGATGGGAGGCATGCACGGTACTTACGCTGCAAATATGGCATTGTACGAATGTGATTTACTTATTAATTTTGGTGCCCGGTTCGATGACAGGTTAACAGGAAACCTAATTCACTTTGCACCACAAGCTAAGGTCGCACATATTGACATCGATCCAGCTGAGATTGGAAAAAATGTCCCGACACAAATTCCAATCGTTTCCGATGCAAAAGAAGCATTAATCGAATTATACAATCAACCAATAGATTCGCCTGAACGCGAAGAATGGTTAGAAACACTAAAAAGATACAAAGAAGATTACCCGCTCTGGTATGAACATAGCCAGAATGGAATGAGTCCACAATGGCTCATTGAAGCGGTTCACAAGGTGACCAATGGAGAAGCAATCGTAGCGACAGATGTCGGCCAGCATCAAATGTGGGCCGCACAATACTATACCTTTAACGAGCCGCATCGCTGGATCACTTCAGGAGGACTTGGAACAATGGGGTTTGGCTTCCCAGCCGCAATCGGTGCCCAAATCGCCTCACCGGATCGTACAGTGGTCGCTATTGTTGGGGATGGCGGTTTCCAAATGACGCTTCAGGAATTATCAGTTGTCTATGAACGGAAGCTCCCAGTAAAAATCATTATTGTTAACAATGGAGCACTTGGCATGGTGCGTCAATGGCAGGAGCTATTGCACGGGAATCGGATTTCAGAATCCATCCTCCATACACAGCCAGATTTTGTAAAGCTTGCTGAAAGCTATTCCATCCGCGGGTATAAGGTTGATAACCAGGAAGAACTCATTCCAATTCTGTCTGAAGTATTTGCTTATGACGGCCCAGTTCTAGTAGACTGCCGCGTTCTTCAGCAGGAAAAAGTCTTCCCGATGATTGCTCCGGGAAAGGGAATTCATGAAATGATTGGGGTGAAACCATGAAGCGAATCATCACAGCAACCGTTCAAAACAGAAGCGGTGTCCTAAATCGGGTAACCGGTTTATTACAAAGACGTCAATTCAATATTGAAAGTATTTCCGTCGGTCAAACTGAAATTGAAGGCATCTCAAAAATGACTCTTGTCGTTGAGGTGGAAGACGAACAGCGGCTTGAGCAAGTAACTAAGCAGCTAAATAAACAGATTGATGTTTTAAAAGTTTCGGATATTACTGATAAAGCGATTGTTGTCAGAGAACTTGCCCTGATTAAGGTGGCCAGCTGCAGTCAGCTCCGTAGTGAAATAAATGGAATAATCGATCCATTCCGTGCCTCCATCATCGATGTAAGCAAGGATAGCCTATCTGTTCAAATTACAGGTAAGCCGGAAAAAATCGATGCCCTAATTGAGCTGCTTCGCCCATACGGCATTAAAGAAATATCGAGAACAGGGGTAACCGCCTTTTTACGTGGCTATCAGCCACAGGTAACCGAATTAAACACATATGTTTTATAACACAAATTCAAATAAATCAAAATCAAATTCAGAAAGGAAGATAAAATCATGGTAAAAGTACTTCATCACAACAATATTAACGAGGAAGTTTTACACTCTAAAAAAATTGCTATCATCGGCTATGGCTCTCAAGGCCATGCTCACGCTCTTAACTTAAAGGAAAGCGGTTTTGACGTGGTTGTCGGCTTAAGAGGAGGTAAATCATGGGATAAAGCAGTTGAAGATGGTGTCGATGTCTGTTCTGTCGCGGAAGCAACTGCTGCTGCAGATATTATTATGGTTCTCCTTCCGGATGAACATCAGCCAAAGGTTTATGAAGAGAGCATTAAGCCACATCTTCAACCTGGAAATGCCCTTGTTTTTGCCCATGGCTTTAATATTCATTTCAGCCAAATTGTCCCTCCTGCAGATGTTGACGTCTTCCTCGTTGCTCCTAAAGGACCAGGTCATTTAGTTCGTCGAACCTATACTGAAGGTGCCGGAGTTCCAGCCCTTTATGCTGTTTATCAAGACTACTCCGGCCAGGCACGTGAGCTTGCCCTTGCCTATGCCAAAGGGATTGGCTCTGCTCGTGCGGGAGTATTGGAAACTACTTTCCAAGAGGAAACAGAAACCGATCTTTTCGGAGAACAAGCGGTCCTTTGTGGCGGGGCGACAAGCTTAATCAAAGCCGGATTCGAAACGCTTGTAGAAGCAGGTTATCAGCCAGAGGTTGCCTATTTTGAATGTTTACATGAATTGAAATTAATCGTTGACCTGCTTTATGAAGGCGGCTTGTCAAACATGCGTTATTCCATCTCTGATACCGCGCAATGGGGCGATTTCGTTTCCGGTCCGCGCGTTGTCAACGAAGATACAAAAGCCCGGATGAAAGACATTTTAAAAGATATCCAAACAGGAGTCTTCGCCAAAGGCTGGATCCTAGAAAACCAAGCAAATCGCCCGCAATTTAACGCCATCAATCGCAATGAAAATAACCATTTAATTGAACAAGTTGGCCGTGAGCTTCGTGCTTTAATGCCATTTATTAAAAAGCCTGTAAATGAAAAGAAGGAAGTGGTGGTAAATGGTTCACGTTAACATCTTTGATACGACATTACGCGATGGAGAACAGTCCCCAGGTGTGAATTTAAACCAGCTTGAAAAATTAGAAATCGCTAGACAGCTTGAAAGGTTTGGCGTTGACATTATGGAGGCCGGGTTTCCGGCTTCCTCTCAAGGTGATTTTGAAGGAGTCAGAGCCATTGCCCGGACGATCAAAAACGCTTCCGTTACAGGCCTTGCAAGAGCGACAAAATCGGACATTGACATTGCGTGGGATGCCTTAAAAGATGCACAAGAACCAAGATTGCATATTTTTCTTGCCACCTCCCCCATCCATATGAAGTATAAACTGATGAAAACACCAGAAGAAGTCACACAACTTGCCATTGACATGGTTTCATATGCTAGGAGAAAGTTCCCTCATGTGGAATGGTCAGCAGAGGATGGTTCCCGGACAGATCTCGATTTTCTTTGTAGGATTATCGAAAAAGTAATTGATGCAGGTGCAACTGTTATCAATATCCCTGATACCGTCGGCTATGCCACACCTGAAGAATATGGCCGTATTTTCCGTTACGTCAGAGAACATGTCCCGAATATTCATAAGGTGACGCTCTCAGCCCATTGCCATGACGACCTCGGGATGGCGGTTGCCAATTCCCTTGCAGCGATCGAAAACGGGGCTACCCAAGTGGAAGGAACGATTAACGGCATTGGCGAACGCGCTGGCAACGCATCGCTTGAAGAAATTGCTGTGGCCATGAGTATCCGAAAAGATCAATATCCATATACCACGAATCTTGTTTTAAAAGAAATTAAACGGACGAGTGATTTGGTAAGCCGCTTTACCGGAATGGTCGTTCCAGCTAATAAGGCCGTTGTTGGAAAAAACGCTTTTGCACACGAATCAGGCATTCATCAAGATGGCGTTTTAAAGCATGCTTCAACATATGAAATTATCACTCCAGAGCTCGTGGGGGTTAGTTCGAATGATTTAGTACTGGGCAAACACTCCGGCCGCCATGCATTTAAAGATAAAATTGAGCAAATGGGCTTCCAATTATCTTCAGAAAAACTTAACGAAGCCTTCACCTCTTTTAAACAGTTAACCGACCGGAAAAAAGAAGTCACCGATGAAGATTTGTTTACCATCTTAACAGATATTCAAACGAACATTGCCGATGTGAAGAAATATGAACTTGTTGCATTCCAGGTCCATTATGGTTCAGCAAATCTTCCTACCGCAACCGTCGCTCTAACGACTCCAGAAGGGATTAAGGTTGAAACGGCCTGCACAGGAAGCGGCAGTGTCGAAGCTCTTGTTAATACATTAGACGCATTAGTAAAAGAAGAAATTCATCTCACTGATTTTAGACTTAGCTCTGTCGGTCAAGGACGTGATGCCCTCGCAGAAGTCCACGTCAAAATGACCGTGAACGGCACCCCTGTCAGTGGAAGAGGCTCGGCACAAGATGTGCTCGAAGCTTCAGCAAAAGCGTTTTTAAACGCTGTAAATCGGATGTTTTTTACACAGAAGGCGGAACTAAAGGAAACAGCTTTAAGATAATAAATAAATTTAAGGGGGCAATTTTATGAAAAAACATATTGTCTTACTTCCTGGTGATGGGATTGGTAAGGAAGTGATCAATTCCGCAAAAGATGTTTTAAGTGCCATTGCCGAAGAATACAATCTCACTTTTAGCTTCGAAACCCATGAAATCGGTGGGGCAGCCATTGACCTTTATGGAACTCCTCTGCCGGATACTACTTTAGAGGCATGTAAACAGGCGGATGCTGTTCTGCTTGGCGCTGTCGGTGGACCAAAATGGGATCAGAACCCTTCCCATTTACGCCCTGAGCGAGGCTTGCTCGGCATTCGCAAAGCTCTAGATTTATATGCAAACTTAAGGCCAATAAAAGGCTTTAAGAACCTACTCCACTCTTCTCCTCTTAAGGAAGAAGTGGTTTCCGGAAGCGACCTGCTGATTGTCCGTGAGCTAACCGGCGGTCTCTATTTTGGTACTCCGAGTGAACGCCGTGAAAACGGCCAGATAGTAGTAGATACTCTCTATTACTCTCGGAAAGAGATTGAAAGAATTGTAGACAAAGCTTTTCAGGCAGCCCGGCAGCGAAGAGGTCACCTCACATCTGTTGATAAAGCAAATGTCCTTGAATCCAGTAAGCTTTGGAGAGAAATTGTTGAAGAGAAAAAAGCGCAATATCCTGATGTGGTTGTGGAGCATGTATTAGTTGATGCCGCTGCAATGAAGCTGATTACGAACCCGTCTCAGTTTGATGTCATCGTTACGGAAAATATGTTTGGCGACATCTTAAGCGACGAAGCGTCTGTGTTAACCGGATCACTTGGAATGCTCCCATCTGCAAGTTTACGTGAAGACGGCGTTGGCCTTTATGAACCTGTTCATGGTTCCGCTCCCGACATTGCCGGTAAAGGAGTAGCAAATCCGGTTGCCATGATTTTATCAGCAGCCCTAATGCTAAGGTATTCGTTCCAATTAGATCAGGAGGCGAAAGTAATCGAAGATGCTGTCGAAGCCGTACTTGATTCAGGGTTCCATACCGCTGATCTGCAGGTTGCTGGTGGGCGCCGTGTCGGCACATTTGAAATGACAAAGCTGATTGTCGACTATATTAAAACGCAAAATGCTTCTAAGTGTATTATGAGTTGTTATGCTTAATAGATTGGGTTGTTTTTAAGTTTACTCGCGGGTCTTTGGAGTTTACTCGCCGGGATTTGAGGTTTACTCGCGGGTTTTTGAAGTTTACTCGCGAGTTCTTCAAATTTAGTCGCGACTTTTGGCTATTTACTCGCGAGTTTAATAATTTCGAATCCATTCTATATTCGGAGGAGGGAAAATGGTGCAAACACCAAAAAACATCGTTCAAAAAATTTGGGAACAGCATGTTGTCTATCAGGAAGAAGGCAAGCCGGATTTACTTTATATCGATTTGCACCTCGTTCATGAAGTGACCTCCCCTCAGGCTTTTGAGGGGTTACGTATGAATGGGCGCAAGGTTCGCCGCCCTGAACTAACCTTTGCAACAATGGACCATAATGTTCCTACTGTTGAACGTCATATTATCAAAGATCTAATTTCAAAAACGCAAATCGATACATTGAAAAAAAATTGTGATGAATTTGGGGTTCCGCTTGCTGATATTCATCACCCTGATAACGGAATTGTTCACGTAATCGGTCCTGAACTTGGCTTAACACAGCCTGGAAAAACAATCGTCTGTGGGGATAGTCATACCTCTACTCACGGGGCATTCGGTGCTCTCGCTTTTGGAATTGGTACAAGTGAAGTGGAGCATGTCCTCGCAACGCAAACACTTTGGCAGGCACCTCCAAAAACAATGAATATAAAAGTAAGCGGAAAGCTTGGAACAGGTGTAACCGCTAAGGACTTAATCCTCGCGATTATTGGGAAATTTGGCGTTCAGTTTGGAACAGGCTATGTCATCGAATATACTGGTGAAGCCATTCGTTCACTTTCAATGGAAGAACGAATGACCGTATGTAATATGTCCATTGAGGCTGGGGCAAGAGCCGGATTGATTACACCGGATGAAACGACCTTTGAATATTTACGAGGTAGACGACATGTCCCTAAAGGGGCTGCTTTTGAAGAAGCTGTTACAAAATGGCGCTCGCTTGCCACTGATGAAGGTTCCAGCTATGATTCAGTTGTTGAAATCAACGCTGAGGAGATTGAGCCTCAGGTTACGTGGGGAACAAACCCTGGAATGTGTCTTCCCATCAGTGCCTCCGTCCCTACCCCAGATGAAGCCATGAAAGAAAGTGAAAAGGATGAAATCAAACGAGCACTTGCTTACATGGGCCTAGAAGCCGGCCAGCCCATTTCTAATGTAAAAATTGACCATGTCTTTATTGGATCTTGTACGAACTCGAGATTGAGCGATCTTCGGAAAGCAGCTGAGGTTGTTCGTGGCCGGAAGGTGGACCCTTCGGTAAAGGCAATTGTCGTTCCCGGTTCATTTAGCGTTAAACTTGCCGCAGAAAAAGAAGGACTCGATCAAGTCTTTAAAGAGGCCGGATTCGAATGGCGCGAAGCAGGCTGCAGTATGTGCCTAGCAATGAACGATGACATTATTCCGTCGGGTGAACGCTGTGCTTCAACCTCAAACCGGAACTTTGAGGGCCGTCAAGGTAACGGTGCTCGTACCCATCTTGTCAGCCCAGAAATGGCAGCCGCCGCAGCAGTAGCAGGTCGTTTTGTTGATGTCCGCCAATTCACTGCCAAGGAGGTTGGGTAAAGGATGGAACCATTACGTATTCATAAAGGGTTTGTCTGCCCACTAAATAGAACGAATATCGACACAGACCAGATTATTCCGAAACAATTTTTGAAACGCATTGAGCGCACTGGTTTTGGCCAATTTCTTTTTTACCATTGGCGTTTTGACGACGACGGCAATCCACGTCCGGATTTTCCATTAAATGACCCAAAATATAAGGGTGCCTCCATTTTAGTGGCAGGTGAAAACTTTGGCTGCGGTTCATCTCGTGAACACGCTCCTTGGGCTGTTCAAGACTATGGCTTTAAAATCGTGATTGCCCCTAGTTTCGCTGATATTTTTAAAAATAATTGTGTAAAAAATGGCATTCTCCCTATTCAGATTTCTGATGAGCAAGTCCAAACCATTATGAAAAAAGCAGAGTCTAAAGACTATCAATTAACAGTGGACCTTGAAGAACAACTCGTTTATGATCACGAAGGCTTCGAGGTCGAATTTCAAATCGCACCTTATCCTAAACAGATGCTTCTCAATGGCTGGGATGAAATTGGAGTTACCTTAACTTACGAGGATAAAATTAAAGTGTATGAACTTGAACACAGTTAAAAAAATGAGTCTGGATTTTTCCAGGCTCATTTCTTTGACGGCTAATGTCCAATGATAAAAATTAAAAAACTGAGTGTCATCCACTCAGTTGTCTCTTTCTAGAACTCAGGTAATTGATCCAGATTATTTTCTTTAATACCGTCTGGCTCGCTGCGAATGATATCTCTTCCATATTTATGAAAGACATCCACATGAGCGAGTTTGCCGGCCTTTGCCTCATCTAATGCCGTTAAATAATCCAATTCACGTCCGCAACTGGTCCTAAAAGCAATAATATCACCGTCATCGTTTTTCTTAACGGCCACAATTTCCTCTTTTCCATCACTGTTTCCTGTACTGCCATCCACTTCAACTTGCTGCTTGTATTGATCATAAATTTTTTCAAAATCCTTCTGTTCCATCTCATTCACCTCCAACCATTTGTTAGTATTTTTCTTTTTTTTAAAATTAAGCTTAATTGTCAAAAACTTTTCAAATTAGCCCCTTGAAAATAGATTTCAGCCATATTTTTGAGTGTTATAATTTACCTGATTGGGGGGCAATCAAGTGGAACCGAATGAAAGTACAATCTGGTTTTATATTCGCGATCATCAACAACAAGGACCTATAGGTTTATTTGAATTAAATAAATTGTTTGAACACAGAGTCCTAACAGGTGAAACTTATATTTGGATGAAAGATATGGATTGTTGGCAAACGGCTAAGACTCTAGACCTTTTTCCAGATTCAATCACTACGCCAAATGAAGAAGTTCCAAGAAATTCTACCAGCGAATGGGAGGAAAGGAAAAAGGAGATCTATCCAACCGGAAGACCAATTATTCGATATTTGGCAAGACTCTTTGATTTGTCTTTATTTTCATTAATCCTTATTACATTAGTTTCTATTTTTAAGTCACAATTTATTATGGAATCTTCAGCTATTTTTATCTTTATGTTAAGTCTGATCCTCTATATTTTAGTGGAATCAGCGATATTAACAATATTCGGAAATACTTTAGGGAAGTCATTGTTGAATACTCACCTTAAAACCGTAGACGGCGAACGAATTCATTTTCTTACCGCCCTCAAGCGAAGCATTTTTGTAAGTGCTGCGGGAATGGGATTCGGTATTCCGATTATTAATTTCATTTGCTTCTGTTTTTCCTATTTTAATTTAAAAAAGAATGGAAATACGACATGGGATAAACAAATCGGGACGGTTGTGTTATATGGAGAGGTTGGTTTGGGGCGAATTCTGTTCGTAAGTCTTTTCCCAGTTTCCTTATTAATTGCAGGATTTATTATTCATTAAAAAAGCGATTTGAATCTATCTGATCCTACCGCTCAGATAGATTCGAATCGCTTAATATTATTTTATGGGAAAAGGCTGTAAGATTGTCCTGCTATTTTAAAATGCAACAGCGTCTCTGTAGATGTCAAAAATTATTTTTGACGTTTTCCTTCATTTTCAATTGGAATTTGATCGATTAGTCTTTCGGCAACTCTTCTATATAAATTACTCATATGAACAAGTGAGGAGATCATCAGAACCTGTTCAAGATACTCAGAATGCTCTTCTTTTATCTCCGAAATCTCTTCAGTTACCTCTCTTACCCTTTCATCAATGTCAACTTTGAAGTCGTCGACATTTTTAAGAGTGAGATTTAAATAACTTGAGTAAAAAGAGTCTAAGTCGATATCTTCCTTGATTATTCTTTTGTTAATCCCACTGAGCATTACATTAATATCATTGATGGATAGTGCTCCTTTTAACTGATAAATCATGCTGATTAAAATAAGATGCTCTTTTGAATATTTTTTGTTTTTTATAGGAAAAATGAGCTTTCCTTTCGCATAGTTGTTAATCATTGTTTTCGTTAAGATTTTTTCATCTTCATTTCGCTTTGTTTCAGCAAGTTTATTTTCAAACAATTGAATGACCTGGTCCATATATAAATCGATTTTCGGTATTTCTTCTAGTGTTAAACTAGTATCCAAACTAATCTGTTTCATAATTTGATTGATCGTTTTCATCGAATAACCCCGTTTTTATTTTTATTATATCAAAAAGAAATAAGCATTGACTACCTTTCATTTTGTTAGTATCATTATAAGTAGTTATCAATACTACATAAAGTGTAAGGAGGTCATAATATTGAATAATTACATGCGTGAGCCTATTAATGGATTAACCCATTTGGTGGGAGCTTTTTTATCATTTATCGGTCTTCTTGCGATGGTCATCAAAGCTTCGATGACGACTCCATCAGCACTTACCATTACAGCGGTGATTATTTTTGGAGTGAGTATGATCCTTTTATATTCTGCATCGGCAACCTATCACATGGTGATTGCTCGTGATAAGGTGATTGCATTTTTAAGGCGGCTCGACCACTCGATGATTTTTGTACTAATTGCCGGTACGTATACGCCTTTTTGCTTCATAAGTTTACACGGAAAAACTGGAGCAATTCTATTTTCGATTATCGCTTCTGTCGCCATTGCCGGAGTTGTTTTTAAAATGGTCTGGTTTAACTGCCCGCGCTGGATTTCTACGGCATTGTATATTGCTATGGGTTGGATGATTGTTTTCGTTTTCTCACCGCTTATGAGCAGTTTAAATTCTTGGGGATTGTTTTTGTTGATTCTTGGCGGGATTTTCTATACCGTTGGCGGGGTCATTTATGGGGCGAAACCCAAGTTTTTAAAATTTAATCATTGGGGCTTTCATGAAATTTTTCATATTTTCATCTTGCTTGGCAGCTTGGCACATTTCCTAAGTGTATTTCTTTACGTAATATGAGGAGATTAAACGCCTGTTGAAAAGGCGTTTTTTATTTTACTAAACATTTATTAATTGACTAAGACTATCATGTATAAGCTAAAAATAATTGAGGTGTCTAACTTGTTCCGTTTACTGTTTCAATTTATTGGTATTGGACTTTGTTCCATCCTTTTCGGTTTTGCCTTTAATGACTTTCTCATCCCACATAAATTAACTTCAGGCGGTGTTACCGGTATTGCTTTTTTCATCCACCATTTTTTAAATGTAAATACCGGTTGGATTGTTTTAATCATGAATATTCCTTTATTCATTTTAGGTTTAAAATATTTAGGAAAAAGATTTATTTCGTTAACGATATTCTCAGTTATCGTTTTATCTTTTAGTATGAAATTTATTCCAATCCATGCCATTAGTAATGATATTCTTCTCTCATCGATTATTGGCGGGGCACTTTACGGGATAGGAGTCGGTCTTATCATTCGAATGGGCGGCTCGACTGGTGGAACTGATATTGTAAGTCTCATTCTTTCTTCAAAAAAGAACCTACAAGTTGGCTTTTTGAATATTTGTATGAATCTTTTAGTTGTCGGCTTTTCAGGGCTGATTTTTGGATGGAATATCACCTTGTATACGATTATCGCTATTTATGTGGCTGGTCGAGCCGTTGATATGGTTTACACCACACAGACTAAATTGACGTTAACGATTGTAACAGATAAATATCAAGAACTTAGTGATGCCTTAATCCATTTACATGCTAGAGGAATCACCATAACAGATGCAGAAGGGGCATATACCCATAAGCCGAAAAAAGTTCTAACTACTGTCATTACAAAATTCGAACTAAACGAAACAAAACATACGATTAAAACGATTGACCCCCAAGCATTTGTCAACATTATGCAAACGTTAGAAGTGATGGGACGGTTTAGGAAGAACTAAGTACAGTGATACGAAGGTTTTTACGAATTACTTAATTCTACAACAAAGAGGGTGTCCTAGGACATCCTCTTCATTTTATCCACAGGGGTGTCAGGCACCCAAATGGATTAGTCTTCATCTTTAATATCCACATCTTCTGGAACTGGCTCATTCGCCAATTCCTCCACCAACTTTCTATATTTCTCAAGCTGTTCAAAATGTGTCTTGAACTGATCCTTGTAGATTAAAACTTCACCGTCACCGTCACGCAAAACTCGTATTTTTCCTTGTAAAATTAGACTCTCTACATATGGGACAGACACTGATAAATAATCAGCCGTTTCCTCTACTGTTAAATACATTTATTTCGTCACTCCTACTAGTATTTTTATAGTGCTAATTATAGCTTATTTTAGCAGGAGTTACTTATTTCTTCTTTTTGATACGGTGACCCCCAATAGGAGAGTATTTCTTAATTTTATAAACTTTATTGCAAGTACCATTTGATAAGAAATATTAGATTTACATACAAAAGTCGATTTCTCAAGAAGGTTTATATACATCTACAGATGGATTGTAATTAAATCAAAATCAACCTAAAAATGGATTTATTTTATTAATTTTTAATTTAAACTTTTCATTGAAAATTATAAAATTTAAAGTGAGGGAAAATCATGATTGACTATCTAATTATCATTATCATCATTAGTCTCCTAATGCTAAGAGAGAAACAAATAAGACCATCTAGAATGTGGATTACACCCGTTTTGTTAATTTTGTTAACCGTTTCAAATATCTTACATTCAGTTAATTTAACACTATTAAGTTTTATTATGTATTTCATTTGTTTAACGATTGGTTTGGGTTTAGGAGTGTGGCGAGGAAAACTTGAAAAAATTCGTGTTAACTCTGGTACAGGAATGGTGACCTCACAAAGCTCTATCGTTGGAATTATCCTTTTTATGGGGATTATACTTTTGCGTTTGATTGGAGGTTATTGGGGGAAAGAGTATGGTGTGATAGCATTAACTAATGCTCTTATTTTTATACCACTTGGTAGTATATGTGCACGTCGTTATATTATCTATTTGAGATACAAACAACTTAAGGGTGAGTGAAAAAAATAAAAATTAAACCTTTTTTTAAACAAATTATACAAAGAGCACCTAATCGAACATGGACTATTATTTTAAGTTTCATATTATTAAGCTTGTTAATAAAAAATATAAACGTCAATACCTTCCCCAAGGCAACACCTGTCATCCTTATCTTCACTATATATTTAGCAGTTTTTTGGTTACCTAATCATATATGGGACAATACAAAACGTATATTTGCTGTAGTAGGAATTTGGGCGTTAACAGCATTTTTCTGGATAGCATTTGGAGAGAGTCAGACATCAATTGTCCTAATGTCCTTTCTTATTGGATTTATTGCCTTTCGACTACCTCATAAAATATCCTTGATTTTAGCTGCTTCGGTAATTGCTGTGAACATGGTAATCTTTCTTATAATTGAACATAAGACTTTTAATGAAGTATATACCTATTCAATGGTTTATTTAGTGTTGTATGTACTTTTTTGGAGTACTCGAATAAAACGTGAAGCGAATGAAATGAGTGCTCGTCACTTAAAAGAATTAGAAGAAATTCATGTTAAATTAAAATCCACACATATTGAACTTCAACAAGCGCATAAAGAATTAGAAGAATCTACAGTTCAATCGTTACGATATGCAGTATTAGAAGAGCGAACTAGGATTGCAAGAGATATTCATGATAGTATTGGACACGGACTAACCTCCATCATTGTTCAATTACAAGCGTTACCTTATATGGTAAAAGCGGAATCTTCAAAAATGGATAATACTTTACAAACGGTATTGGATACAGCTCGTGATTGTTTGAAGGAAATTCGTTCTGTTGTACATCAAATGGTGATAGATGATGAAGGAATTGGTTTGATTGCTTTACAAAGTCTTATAAAACGAGTTCAGGAGCAAAGTGGACTAAAAGTCAAGCTTACTATTACTGAACAAACTCCCCAGTGGAAAACTGACATTTTTGAACTATTGTATCGAATTCTTCAAGAGGCATTGACTAATGTAATTCGGCATGCTGAAGCATCAGACGTTGAAGTTACTATTTCTGAGGAAACAGGGAATTTAATAATGACTATAATGGATAATGGTATAGTTACAGAAGATACCCAACTCTTACCTGGATTTGGTTTGTCAGGAATACAGGCACGGTGTCAAAGAGTGGGAGGTTCTTGTATAATGCAATCTCGTAAACCTCATGGATTAGCTTTAATTGTAAGGATACCACTTCATAGCATGCAATCGAAAGGTGAATCATTATGAAGAAAAATCTTATTCGAGTAGCAATTGCGGATGATCAACGGTTAATACGGCATGGATTAAGTTACATTATTAATGCTCAAGAGGATATGGAGATCGTAGGTGAGGCTGCAAATGGGCATGAGGCTGTTAATCTGATCAAGCGAACTGTTCCCGACGTTGTACTTATGGATGTTCAAATGCCAGAATGCAGTGGAATTGATGCAACACGTGAAATTTTGTCTATATATCCAAACATAAAAGTGGTCATACTTACAACCTTCGAGTTAGAAGAATATGTATATGATGGTATTCGTTCAGGAGCAGTTGGGTATTTACTCAAAGACGCAACACCAGATGAACTTATTGATGCCATTAGAGCTGCATATCGTGGAGAAGCCATTTTTCGTACGGCTATAGCTGCTAAAGTTATTGAAAAGGCTTTTAAACCAAAGGATCCAGCTTTCAATATTAAAATACCAAAAATACAGATGCTTGAAATGTTCACTGAGAGAGAGCTTGAAGTTCTCCAACAAATGGCTTATGGATGGCGAAACGAAGAAGTTGCCAATATACTGCATATTAGTGAAAGTACAGTTAAAACGCATGTTCATCGTATCTTACAGAAAATTGGTGCCGAGGATCGAACACAAGCTGTTGTATATGCAATTCGGAATGGGATTGTTTCGTAGTCAACTAGAATAGAAAGATGAAGGGGTAGCTCCAACATTTTGACGTAAAACCAACGCTAATACATTTTATCGAAAAGAAAAGACGATTTGCCCTACTCTAAGGGGGAAAATCGTCTTTTTAGAAGACTCTCTTTGTAAAATCCGTTATCTGCACCATAATGCTATGAATTTTTAATTACTAGGCTGTGTTAAACTTGGCTGTTGATTTGCGCTCCAGGCGCTTCGCTTTCCGCGGGCGTTCCGGGGAGCCTCCTCGTCGCTTAAGCGACTGCGGGGTCTCCCCTGCCCCGTACTCCCGCAGGAGTCTCGCGCCTTCCGCTCCAATCAACATAGTTTCAAAATCAACAATGCCCTTTAACACAGCCAATTACTAAAACAGAATAGGTTTTTTAAAACTAAATGTGTGACATAGCTTCTTTAATATAATTACTATTCCTCCCCATCTGAAGGCCCATTTCCCGAACCTTTATCGTCCAATCCCTGGCCTATGTTCAAGGAAGTTTTGGTAGGCAAATCCCCTAACCTCATCTTCAGAAAAATGCTTAAGCAAATCATTTATGAGATTTTGGCTTTTCGAGGAGTCTTCCAAATTAGTTATAAAAGATGAAATACCGTCAAAATCTGAACCAAAGCCTATCTGCTTTACACCGCCCAATGAACAGAAATGATCAATATGTTTCACTAAATCTGAAATGGTCGCTTTTCCTTCTTCTTTTACAAATGGAGGACAATAAACGACATGAATCAGCCCGCCTTTTTCAAACATCGCCGTCGCTTGTTCATCGGTTAAATTACGGCGATGATTGCAAAAAGCCTTCGCATTGGAATGGCTCGCTATCGGATATCGTGCAATGTCCATAACATCCCAAAATGCTCGTTCGCATAAATGTGACACGTCGGTCAGCACTCGATTTTCATTATTTAATTGAACGATTTCTTTCCCGAGAAGCGTAAGCCCCCCACCACGCGGCTCCCCCGCTCCATCAGCTGCAAGATTGGCATTGTTCCAGGTTAGCCCTACTGATCGCACACCAAGCTGATAAAGAATTCTTAGTTTTGCTAAATCATTGCCGATCGCATCGACTCCTTCAAGGGTTAACATTGCTCCGATTTGTCCCAGCTTTAACTGGTCAAAATCCGACCATTCCTTTATATGAATCATGTCAGGATTTTTTCCAAGCACTTCTTTGTAAAAATAATCAATTTGTTCAAGTGCCACCTGAAATTTTTGGTCAGAAGGAATGTCCGGCTCAATAAAGATCGCAAAGCTCTGAACCTTAACTTGCCCTTGCTGCAAGCGGGTTTTATTGCATTCAAGCTCTGGCGCATCGGCAAACCTTAGCTTCCCTTTTCCTTCCCAAAGTTTAAGCAATGCATCACAATGAAGGTCAATGATATTCATTTATTAAATACTCCTTTTTATAAAAAGAGCCAGGACATCCCCAGCTCTGTAAGATTATATTATTTTTCAGCAAGCATTTTTATTTTTGGAAGAACTTTATCCCAGATTCCTGCACTTGCATCTCGGTATATTTTTCCGTCAGTCATTACGGAAAAATCCCCTTGTAGTATATGTAGTGTTGTGACACCATGCTCCTCGGACAACTTGAAGGTGATCCCGTCTTCTTCTGACACGTCTAGTCTCGCCGAGCTTCTGACATCAAAAACAGTAAAACGAAGCAGTTTATTCATCTCTAATGCTGTCACATTTCCTTCGACTATGACAGTGCCGTCCTTGCCTTTCCAGTAAACTGGGCTGCCAAGCTCCCAGCTCGATTCTATGTGAAATTGCGGCCCGCCGCTCGAAAACTCAAGCGCCCACTCATCGGTATTTTTACGCTTGGTTATTGCATCCCACACACTAGAAACTGGAGCATTGATTTCAATTGTTTTATCGACAAAAAGCTTTTCCATCGTACACCTCCAAATTGTATTATTTTCATTATACTCTATGGAATTTTCCCTCACAAATATTCATTCATTAGGTTAAAATAGCTCTTTTAACAAATAAACAGGTTAATAGTTCATCTATCCTACGATTTATTACAATGGTTTCTTTTTGGCTGTATTAAACTTGCCTGTTGATTTGCGCTCCAGGCGCTTCGCTTTCCGCGGGCGTTCCGGGGAGCCTCCTCGGCGCGCTTAAGCGCCTGTGGGGTCTCCCCTGCCCCGTACTCCCGCAGGACGTTGAATTAGCATCCTTGAATCAACATCGCACGAAGGAAATGCGATAGCATTTTCGAGGATCTCGCGCCTTCCGCTCCAATCAACATAGCTTCAAAAATCAACAATGACCTTTAACACAGCCTTCTTTTTTAATAGACATTAATATCAATTTACTCGCGAGATTTTCTGGTTTACTCGCCAACCTACAAAAAATAAAAAATCCCTCTCACCTTAATGAGAAGGAATTTTTTTATTGCGAAAGATAACATGTTCAAGCAATAAGCATAAAATCAAGCCGACAAGAAGACCATTTGCTACGATGTTTCGAAGCCATGGAGCTACACTTTCAAAGGCGGTGGCCGGCAGGAACATTATGCCGATACCTACCATTAAGGAAAGACCAATCACCAATAAATTCCTTGAGGATGGTTCTTGGCCCATCAAATCGCGAATGCCAAACCCGAGCATTTGTGAAAAAGGAATAAATAAGGAAGCATAGGCAACCTCCAATGGGAGAGTTGAGAAAAATTCGCTAATATAAGGGAAAAAGCTAATCACGATAATGAGGATAGCACCAATTACCAACGGACGCTTTTCTTTTATACCCGTTGTGGTGATAAATCCACTCGAAACGGATAGAGGCACAACGCCGACAACGGAGAATAGTCCGGATACTAGTAAGCCGAGACCATTACCTAAAATACCTTTTTGATATTGTTTAAGCTGAATTTCTTTTTCAAGGGCAATTCCCACCACTAAAATGCTGGCAATGACATTGGAAATTAAGACAATGGATGTAATGATCGAAGTTAATACAATTCCAATATCAAATTGTGGGGCACCCCAGCTGAAAAGCTTTGGAATCGTAAACCAAGTGGGCGGAACATATGTCTTTTCTGTATGGATTAAACCGAAGAAATGGAACAAACTCCAACCGACAACAATACCGATTAGCGGCCCCATGCTTTTCCAGATCCCCTTTGTTTTCAGTGAGAAGAGTAAAATAATCAGAACCTCCACGAGACAAATTCCGATAATTTTTCCGTCTAAGTGATTTGTCTCGGTAACGCCCAGCATACTATTAAAAAATGAGCCACTCATTTGACTAACTAGCAGAATTAAATACACACCAGTCACAATCGGGGTAAATAGATCTCGGATTTTTTCAATAATCGGCAGGCAACCTAAGATTGCTAAAAATAAACCTGCGATGAGGAGACCCATTTCTAATTGTTGCAGCACAAGTCCTCTACTCCCAGGCGCACTCATCGTGCCAAGCAAAACAAAGATGGCCCACCACATGCCGGCTGCGCCCTCAACAACTGGTAGGCGATGGCCGATGAATATTTGAAATATAGTGGCTGCACCACTTACGAACAGCATGCGCTGCATAAAGGTGGAAATGTCAGCAGGTGACATATGAAAGGCAGCTCCGACCACAACAGGAACTGCAATGATATTGGTAAGCATAAACACAGCCCACTGAATGCCTTGCACACCTGATAAAAAGCTATTTCTTTTATTCGTTAATTCATTCATTTTTGAACCCCCTTTGTTAAAAACTTACTTAACAAACATATCAAAAAAACGAGATACATAAAAGCAAATACCCATTGTGACCAAAATACACAAAATGGCATACGGTATAATGCCTTGTGTTTTATTTGGAAGGAGAGTTAAGATGTATTATCATTCTTTTCATAATCCAATCCATCCTACAATACTGCCTTACCCCTCATACATGATCAATCATCCGACATTTAGACAATACCCTCCAGTGGATACAAAAGAATTTTTAAATTCTTTAAAAGCGTTTCGATTTTTGATGGAACAAGGAACTATTTTGCAGAATCGCTTAAGTGATAGCGGCTTTGCCCATAAATTAATGACTGCTGCACAGGAAGGGAAAAAAGCGGAGGTTGACCGTTTAATCAAATTGATAGGCCTCAAGGTGCCCGTGATAACGAAATATACTCCATCCCACGTGAATTTTCAGCTAGTCACTTTAGCCAGCCAGCAACACCCGGAAAGCTGCTGCACGTTAACCTTCTCCATGAAATGGGGGAAATAGATAAAAGCATGAAAACCTACTTACGTCATGTGAGTAGGTTTTTTTAATCCCCCTTCTGTACTGCGTATGTTTAAAACAAGCGTTTTGTTAATATGATGGATTGAATAATTTTAATTAGGGTGTAAAATATTTTAATAGGTTAATAGGAAAAAGGAGAATGATTTTTGGAGGAACAAACAAACAAGTACCAGGAACAAACACTTTTCAGCATTACATGGCCACTCTTTATAGAGCTAGCCTTACATATGGGAATGGGAATCATAGCGACCCTTATGCTGGGGCATTATTCCGACAAGGCTGCTGCTGGAGTGGGGGTAGCCAATCAGTTGCTGAACATGTTTATATTAGTTTTTAACGTTACTTCCATTGGCGGGACGGTTTTAATCAGCCAAAATCTTGGAGCTGGAAAGCTGCAGCATGCCAGAAGGTTAGCCCGTTCTGTATTTAGACTTAACTTTTGGTTTGGAATTATTGTAGCAATCCTTGTCTTTCTTTTTGGTGAGCAACTTTTACAGCTCTTTAATATCCAAGGAAAAGTTTTCGATTATGGGCTGATATTTGTTCGGATTTGCGGAATTTCCCTCTTCTTTGAATCCCTGTCTCAAGCATTAAGTGCAATCCTCCGCAGTCATGGATACACAAAAGAATCAATGGCCGTCACCGTGGTCATGGATTTAATCAGTGTCGGTGGAAATATCATCGCAACCACCGGTATTTTAGGGATGCCGATTACAGGTGTAACGGGGGTTTCCTGGGCGATTGTTACCGCACGTTTCTTTGCTGTATGTGCGCTTCTTTATTTCATTTATAATCGTCTTTCATTAAAACTAGGAATTAATGATATTTTTAAAGCCAAAAAAGAGGATATTCGAGGACTTTTATCCATCGGGATACCATCAGCGGGAGAAAATCTATCTTATCAATTTTCACAGCTTATCATAACAAGCATTGTTGTTTCACTCGGGACTGCCTCCCTTGCTGCTCGTGTCTATATTTTAAATCTTAATATGATTTGTTATTTGTTTACTTTAGCGATTGCACAAGGCACTCAGCTTCTTGTCGCACGATACATCGGCGGCAGGCAATTTGACCGGGCATTTAAACGAGGAATTTCCACGTTAAAAATTGCGATCGTTTCTTCCACGTTAACGTCATTAGCGATGGCTCTCTGTGGATCCTCAATTTTGAAGCTATTTACCAATGATCCAAGTATTATTGCAGTCGGCCTCCCTGTTCTTTGGGCAATTGTTTTCGTTGAACCGGGTAGGGCCATGAATATTGTCCTGATGAGTTCACTCAAGTCGGCTGGAGATGTTCGTTTTCCCGTCATGATTGGAATGATTTCGATGTGGGGCGTTGCTGTTACTCTAAGCTATCTGTTGGGTGTTCATTTTGGTCTTGGACTTATCGGCATTTGGCTGGCTCAAGGGACAGATGAATGGCTAAGAGGACTCTTTGCAATCAGACGCTGGCTCATGAAGCCGTGGGAACACAAAACAAAAGTAAGTGTTAGTGCATAAAAAAGCGGAAGGCGCTAGGCGCTTCCGCTTTTCTTATTGTCTAGCTTCTGCGCCTAGCCCCTCGGGTCATAAGCCACTTCCAAAATGAAGGCAAAGGAGCGCCTTCTTTTTGGAATCGTCTTATGCCTGTCGGTGCTGATCAAGGCGCTTCCGCTTTTCTTATAAACGATAGACTCTTGTTTCGTATGGTTTTAATGAAACTTGTTTCAATGGTTCATGCATTGGAACTTCATAGTTTTGCAGCAGCAATTGATTGTATCGTAAAGTCTCTTCCTGCCCCATCTTCAATTCAGCCGGTTGAACAGAAAGATTAGCAACCACGAGTACCTTTTCACTTTCAAACGTCCGGGTATAGGCAAAAATTTGCGGATCATCCTTTAGCAGCAAATCATAAGTGCCGTATGTGAATACCTCGTTAGCCTTCTTCAACTGAATCATTTTTTTGTAAAAATTCAATATGGATGAGGCATCGTTTTGTTGTACTCTGACATTGATTTCCATGTAATTTGGGTTTAGCTTCAGCCAAGGCTTTCCTGATGTAAAGCCGGCGTTTTCTTCACTTGACCACTGCATCGGTGTACGGGAATTATCACGACCTGATGCCCAGATTATCTCCATAATTTCATTGTGCGATACTCCTGCTGCCCGCTTAAGATGATACATATTTTTGGCAGAAACATCATCATAATCATCAATTGAATTGAATTGTACATTCGTCATCCCAATTTCTTGACCTTGATAAATGAATGGTGTTCCCTGCATGAGGAAATACATGGTTCCAAATGCCGTCGCACTTTCCCGCCAGTACTCCTTATCATTTCCCCAAGTCGAAACAACTCGGGCTTTGTCATGATTTTCAATAAACAGAGCATTCCAGCCTTTTCCTTCAAGCCCTTTTTGCCAACGGGATAATACATCTTTTAACTCCACAATATCCAACACTTTTTTCTTTTCCGCATCCCAAAGGTTAAGATGCTCAAATTGGAACACCATGTTAAACTTGCCTTGTTTTTCGCCGACCCATTGCTCAAGATCTTCGGCATCATCCACTGTAACCCCGTTCGCCTCACCGACCGTCATGATATCGTATTTAGCAAAGGTTTCTTCCTTTAGTTCTTGTAAAAACGGATGAATTCCTTCGACATTCATCATTTTTTTAAAACAGGAAACATAGCTCAGTCCCTTTGGATTTGGCATGTCTTGAAGCCCGGCTTCCTTTTTGATATGGCTGATGGCATCCACACGGAACCCATCTATTCCCTTATCAAGCCACCAATTAATCATCCCGTAAAGTGCTTTTCGAACTTCTTCATTTTCCCAATTAAGGTCCGGCTGTTTCCTTGAGAAGATGTGCATAAAATACTGGTCAGTCTTTTTATCATATTCCCATGCCGAACCGCCAAAAATACTTTCCCAGTTATTCGGTTCATTTCCGTCCTTCCCGTCGCGCCAAATATACCAATCGCGCTTTGGATTGTCCTTAGAGGAGCGGGATTCGATAAACCAAGGATGTTCATCACTTGAATGGTTAATCACTAAATCAAGGATTAATTTCATTCCACGACGATGGGTCTCTTCTAATAGAAGGTCAAAATCAGCCATCGTGCCGAACTCGGCCATAATTTCTTGATAATTGCTAATATCATAGCCATTATCATCATTCGGTGATTGAAACATTGGGCACACCCAAATGACATCAATTCCTAATTCCTTTATATAATCAAGCTTAGAGATGATTCCCTTAATATCGCCAATTCCATCCCCGTTTGAATCCATAAAGCTTCTTGGGTAAATTTGATAGGCGACCGCTTCTTTCCACCATAATTTCTTCATGTTAAATCCTCTCAACTTCCTACTATTATTCAAGCTTCTCGGTATTGGGCCGGCTACATGATAATCGTTCAATCAAACGGTGAGAAATAATCAGGCGCTTCGTTGGCTCGTTACTGTTTTCAACCATTGTAATTAAATTTTTCGATGCCTGATAACCAAGCTCAAAAATATTAATATCTACAGAGGTTAACGGGGGTTTTGCCATTTCCGCAAGAAGAACATTATTAAAGCTAACGATCGAAATATCCTCAGGAACTCTAATTCCTAATTCATCCAAAGTATTGAGAACGCCGAGCGCCATAAAGTCGTCAGCCACAACCAGCCCTGTGGGAGGAGTCCTTAGCTTCATGATTTCACGAACGGCCTCCTGCCCTCCTTCACGCAAAAATTCCTGATGAATAATATACTCTTTTTTTAAATCGATACCAGCTTCGATTAAAGCACGTTCATAACCGTGCAGTCGATCAGCCGTTACCATAAGCTCCATACTTCCACCGATAAAGCCGATTTGTCGGTGCCCCAGTTGAATTAAATACTCAGTCGCGTCTTTCATAGCCCGAATATTATCATTATCAACATGGGTAATTTCTTCAATATCTTTATAGGGTTTTCCAATTAGAACAAATGGAAAATCCCTTTCTTGTAAATATGAAATAACCTTATCCTCTACACTGGAGTAAAGAAGAACAACCCCGTCTACTCTTTTACCTTGCACCATTTGAATGACTGCTTCGAGAATTTCTTTTTTCGATTTTCCTGTTGTCATATGCAATGCATAATTTTTTTCATGGGCTCCTTCACTAATCCCCTGTAATACCGTTGGGAAAAAAGGGTTTTGAAAACCAACATCTTTTGAACTCGGCATGACAAGCCCGATTGTTTGGGTTGACTGACTAGCAAGATTCCTGGCATTCTGATTAGGATGGTATCCTAGCTTCTCCATTGCTTTTTTGACTTTTTGCTTTGTTTCTTCACTTATTCGCGGACTATCCGCAATGACTCTAGAAACCGTTGATGGTGCAACATTCGCAATCCTAGCAACATCTTTAATCGTTACGGCCATTAAATTCAACCCCTCAAAAGAACCTAATTACTCTATAAAAATATTCTATTCTTAACCTTTCGTTCCTCCTGCCGTTAATCCAGATACAAAGAAGCGCTGGAAGGAAAGGAAGAGAATCGCAATGGGAACAGCGATTAATACGGCACCAGCAGCAAAGGTCGTAAATTCGTTCCCAAACTGTTTCGCTACCATATCGTAAAGACCTACAGCTAATGTATAATTTTTTTCCGTCCGAAGCAGGATGCTCGCAATAATGAAATCGCCAAATGGTGCAATAAAAGCGAACAAGGCTACGACAGCTATAATCGGCTTTGCAAGCGGCATGATAATTTGGAAAAAGATACGCAAATGTCCTGCCCCGTCAATTTTAGCTGACTCATCCAATTCTTTCGGAATCGTATCTAAATATCCTTTCATCAACCAAGTATTCATCGGAATTTGCCCACCAACATAGACACAGATCAGACCAAAGTGAGTGTCGAGCAAATGGGTAAGAGTTGCTAAAATATAGATTGCAATTAATGCGGCAAAGTTTGGAATCATTTGCAAAATCAAAAAGGTAACTAATCCATTTTTTCTCCCAACAAAGCGATACCGGGAAAAAGAATAGGCGGTTAAGCTAACAAGGATTACGGTAAAAAGCATCGTTAACACACTGATTTTAAGCGAATTCAAATACCAGTAAACATAATTACTTTTGTTCGTATCAAACAAGAACTGGTAATGGGCAAATGTGGCATGCTTCGGAATAATGCTTGAACCAGATAAACTCTGCCCTGGGTTAAACGATGAACCAATTACCCATGCTAAAGGATATAAAATAATGACAAACATCATCAAAATGACCAAATAAGTTAACGTCAGTCGTGTGTATTTCTGTCTTTTTATACTCATTTTACATCATATCCTCTTCTTGGAATGCTTTCGTTTTTCTAAACTGCCAAATAGCTACTGTCACAACAATGAGTGATAACAGCATGGTTAACGTTGCCGCCTTTGAGTACTCCGCTGAAGTCATCGTTAGACGGTAAATCCAAGAGATTAGAATATCTGTACCGCCGGCATTCTGTCCAGGTACTGCAGGTCCGCCGCCGTTAAATAAATAGATGAGGTTAAAGTTATTAAAGTTAAACGTATACTGTGTAATTAACACAGGTGCTGTTGCATATAACACAAGCGGCAATGTAATGTTTTTAAACTTTTGGAAATTCGATGCGCCATCAACGGTAGCTGCCTCATATAGATCCTGCGGAATCGATTGCAAGACACCGGTTGTCATCGCGAAAATGAATGGGAACCCTAACCAGCTTTGAATGATAATCAAGGCGATTCTTGTAAACAGCGGATTCGTCATCCAAGGCAGACCGCTAATTCCTAAAAATCCGAGGATATCTCTGTTAATCGTACCAAATGATTCATTGAACATCCCAGCAAATACAAGGATTGATACAAATGCAGGAACAGCCCAAGGTAAAATAAATACAGTACGAATGATGGCCTTACCTTTTACTTCCTTCTGATTGACAATAATCGCTAGGAAAATCCCTAAAGCAACCTGGAAGGTCGTGGCCACAAACGTCCACACTAACGTCCAAGCCAAAACTGAGAAGAAGGTATTCCGCCAAATATCTACTTGAAAAATTTCTAAAAAGTTTTTAAAGCCGACCCATGATACAAGCTTCGCCGGAGGAGAATGATAAAGGTCGTAGTTAGTGAATGCTAGTAAAAGAACAAAGATAATCGGAAAAATAACGACAAACACTAATAGTAAAAAGCCAGGTGACATGATCAAATAAGGAAAACCATTATCAACAAGATTACGATACTGACCTTTCAACGTGCTGACTGGTTCATGACGATCACGTTTTTCTCCCACCTTATAAGCATCACGCAAATTAAATAGATAAAAACCTAAACCAAAAATAAGGACAATAATTGCTAAAATTCCATATACCATGAGAAAAATTGAATGATCTTCAAACGGAATGGTTCCCAATGTTACAATGCCCCATAATCCATAGTTGATTAAATCTTTAAATACCAAAACAAATGAGGCACTTAGGATGAGAAAGGCGATCCCTTTTAAAAATTGCTTGTTATACAGTTGACCTAGCCCTGGAATAACGGATAGCATCAACGCCTTCTTACGATGGCTGGTTAAATAGGATTGTTCATTAGACATCCTACATTCCCCTTTCTTAATAACAATTTAATGCTTTAGAGGCTTTATCAAAAGAAAAGCTTTACTAACGAATAAGCTCATTCAATAAGAAACAGTAAACATTTGAAATGGAATAAACACTTTCCTCCCTCATAAAGCATCTAAATTAGAATGGATTGGGGGCAGTACCTCACTACAGAGGTAAGGTACTGCCGATAAACATTATTTTGTAGACTTGATGTTTGATTTAATTTGGGTTACAGCGGAATCGAGTGCTGCTTTAGGTTGTGCTTTTCCAGTGACAACTGTTTGTAAAGAATCCGCCATTGGTTTCCAAACTTGTCCCATTTCTGGAATGTTTGGCATTGGAACAGCGTATTGAGATTGCTCAGCAACTGCTTTTGCACCTTCGTTATTTTTAATAGCCGGATCGTTAAGCAATGCTTTGTTTGTTGGTACTTCAGCTGTTTGCTCAAAACGATATTTAGCGTTTTCATCATTTGTAATAAATTCAACGAATTTTGTTGCCCATTCTTGATTTTTAGAATAAGCAGAAACTAACCAGCTTTTTACACCCATGAATGTTTTTACATGTTCGCCATTTGGAAGAGTTGGAAGTGGTGCAACTCCAATTTTGATACCTGCTTTTGTATATGGATCAAATGACCAAGGTCCATTCATAACAGAAGCAACTTTTCCTTCAGTGAATAGGCCGTCTAAAGCAGATCCGCCATTTTCACCAATGATTCCTTTAGGGAATAAACCTTCTGTATACCATTTTTGGATATATTCAGTACCCTTTACTGCACCTTCGTTATTTAAACCGATGTTCGTTGGATCAAGTTTTCCATCGTTATTATTGAAAACATAACCGCCCATACCGCCTAGGATGCCGTATGCAAAATAGAAGTTATCAAATAATGCTAAGAAACCGTATTTACCATCTTTTGTGTTGCTTTTTGCAAAAGTATAAAGATCATCCATCGTTTTTGGAGGCGTTGACATTAACGCTTTGTTATAAATAAATACAGGAGTTTCCGAAGATTTTGGAAGTCCGTAAAGCTTGCCATTGTAAGTTTCAGCATCAATTGAAGATTGAGAGAATCGATCTGTTACACTTTTGTCAACTTTGAGCTCAGCAATTAAACCTTCAGTTGCAACTTGCCCAATTTGGTCATGTGGTAATGTTACAATGTCCGGTCCTTTTCCTGCTGGGCCGTCAAGACGTAATTGATCACGTTGTTTAGTAGCCATTTCAACTTCTTTGTACTCAATTTTAACGCCGTATTTTTTTTCAAAGTCAGCTCCTACTTTTTTAAGCCAGCCAGTTTTGTCCTTATCTTCCCAGACAACAAGCTTTGCTGGTTTTTTTGCATCCTGTTTTTCAGTGCTGCTTGAACTGTCTCTTTTTGGACCACAGGCTGATAATACACCAAGCATAAGAACGAACATCAATAGAATTGAAAGTGCTTTCTTCATTTTTTCCCCTCCTGAAAATATAGAAATGATTTTTTTGATGTAACCAACCGCCATCTTTGGAAAAGCGCTTACAATTGCGAAAACGGTTGCACAACTTATTTTCATTATAATGCTAATATTGATTTTTACAACTATTTTTTTTGAAAATATTTCGAACAAATATAATAGTTTTAATAGAACCTAATTTCTAGTAAAATAACTTTAAATAATATATCAAAATGAAATGGGTGACTATATTGTTTAAAGAAGCGATCTACCATCGTCCAAAAGATAACTATGCATACGTTTGCACAAACGGCGAACTACATATTCGGCTACGTACCAAAAAAGATGATGTCAAGGAAGTGAGTCTCGTTCATGGTGATCCCTATGATTGGAATGGAAAACAGTGGCAGATAAAAACAACCATAATGAAAAAAAGTGGGTCCGATCAGTTGTTTGATTATTGGTTTGCAAGCGTTACCCCTCCATTTAAGAGACTTCGCTATGGTTTTATCTTAAAAAATGATAGAGAATCGACTTGCTATACAGAAAAGGGTTACTATCCGGAGCCTCCAGTCGATGACACTGCCTATTATTTCTGCTTTCCGTTTTTGAATAATGCAGATATCTTCCGTGCACCGGACTGGGTGAAAGATACGGTTTGGTATCAAATTTTTCCTGAACGGTTTGCTAATGGGAATAAGAACATCAACCCTGAAGAAGCACTTCCCTGGGGCAGTACAGCTCCATCTCCGACCAACTTTTTCGGGGGTGATATTGAAGGAGTTATGAAAAGGATTCCTTATCTTGAAGATTTAGGAATCAGTGGGATTTATTTCACTCCTATTTTTAAAGCCTATTCCAACCATAAATACGATACAATTGACTATTTGGAAATTGACCCGCAATTTGGAACAAAGGAAACATTTAAGGAATTGATTGATGTTTGCCACAAAAATGGCATAAAAGTTATGCTCGATGCCGTATTCAATCATAGCGGCTTTTACTTCCCTCAGTTTCAGGATGTGCTGATGAATGGGGAGCATTCTCGTTTTAAAAATTGGTTCCATGTTCATGAATTTCCGTTAGTTACTGAACCGAAACCAAACTATGATACCTTTGCTTTTACTCCTTTCATGCCGAAGTTAAATACGGAAAACCCTGAAGTGAAGGAGTATTTATTGGAGGTTGGACGTTACTGGGTTAGGGAGTTTAATATTGACGGCTGGCGTCTCGATGTCGCCAATGAAGTAGACCATGCTTTTTGGCGAGAGTTCCGCCGCGAAGTGAAGGCCATTAAATCAGATTTGTATATCCTCGGAGAAATTTGGCACGATTCGATGCCATGGCTGCGCGGCGATCAATTCGATGCTGTTATGAACTATCCGTTTACGACGAATATCCTTAACCTGTTTGGACGGCAGACGATTACTTCGAAGGAATTCGTCGAGAATATGACCAACGTAATTCATATGTATCCCGCGAATGTAAATGAAGTATCCTTTAACCTTGTCGGCAGCCACGATACACCAAGGATTTTAACAGAATGTGGTAACGATATTGACCGAGTTAAGCAGGTTTTCGCTTTGCTTTTGAGTTTCATCGGGACACCATGTATTTATTATGGAGATGAAATTGGCTTGACAGGTGCTCAGGATCCAGGCTGCCGAAAATGCATGGAATGGGATGAGAACAAGCAGAATCGCGATCTTTTTGAACATATTCAAAAATTAATCCGGCTGCGTAGAGAAAATCCATTGCTTTCGAATGAGGGCAAGATTTCTTTCATTTCTCCTGAATACCATGAGAAATGTCTCGCTTTTGTGAAGTCAAATGGGAAAAGTAGCATTATCGTTGTATTGAACACATGCAGTGAAAAAGTGGAATACACGATTCCGTTCGATTTCAAAGGAAAAACTGTTAAAAGTCTTTGGAATGATGAAGAAATTTCTTTAACAGATGAGGATTTAACGATTCAGATACAGGGTAATGGATTTGCGATATTAAAATTCTAAAAATAGTTCGATTAGTGCCTGATCTCCGTGAAATTTTGCATGGTCGGGCACTATTTTTCTTTTTGTGACTGAACCCCGGGATATTCAAAGCCTTCGGTCACTAAAAGATGAATCATAAATAAATAGCCCAAAAGGTCTTATATTGGACCTTTTGGGCTATTTCGTTTCATTCTTATATTTTTGCAACTATTCCTTAAAACCGAGTTTCCAAAATACAGGTGTTTTACCCCACTATTTTTTTAAAACCACAGCTTCGTATGGACGAAGAATACCTAGTTTGTTGTCTTCATAATTTGACAGAATCACTTGATATCCATCCATCTCCACTTCGTCTTTTATGGTTACTTCATCCCCACTAAAATTGCATAGAACTAGCAGGCTTTCGTCCTTCCAGCAACGCTCATAGGCAAACAATGCCGGATCGTCTTTTAAAAGCAAGTGAAAATCACCTTCGACGATGATCTCCATTTGTTTTCGAAGGGAAATCAGCTTTTGGTAGTAATAGAAAATCGATTGTGGATCCTCTAATGCATTTTTAGTATTGATCTCTTTATACCTTGGATTAACCGTGATCCACGGTGTTCCGGTCGTAAAGCCACCGTGCTGGGAAGCATCCCATTGCATAGGTGTTCTGGCATTATCTCTTCCCTTCGCGTAAATCGAGTTCATGATTTCCTCATGGGTGTATCCTAAATCTTTTCTTTCGTGATACATATTAATTGTTTCGATATCGCGATAATCATCAAGGGAGTCAAACTTCACATTGGTCATGCCAATTTCTTCGCCTTGGTAAATATATGGTGTACCCTGCATAAAATGAAGGCAGGTCGCCAGCATTTTGGCTGATTCTACCCGGTATTTTTGATCATCGCCAAAACGTGATACAATTCGCGGTTGGTCGTGATTGTTCCAATATAAGCTGTTCCAGCCTTTGTCATGCAACGCCGTTTGCCATTTCGTAAGGTTTTCCTTCAAATCAACTAAGCTTAGTGGCTTTAGATTCCATTTCCCACCGGGTGCACTGTCTAAATCCATGTGTTCAAAAGTAAATATCATATTGACTTCATTTCTGTCCGGGTCTGTGTAAAGAATAGCATCTTCGGTTTCAGCCCCCGGCATTTCACCAACAGTTATAATCGGATATTTAGAAAGTACTTCCTTATTCATTTCTTGTAAAAATTCATGGATTCTTGGTCCATTTATAAAATAAGGGCCTCCGTCTCCGTATAATTGACCTTCTTGAAGTTTTCCGTCAGGTAATCCAGGCTGCTTTGAAATCATGTTAATGACATCCATCCGAAAGCCATCGATTCCTTTGTCAAGCCAGAATTTCATCA
Organism: Neobacillus massiliamazoniensis; assembly: GCF_001048695.1. GTDB lineage: Bacteria > Bacillota > Bacilli > Bacillales > Cytobacillaceae > Neobacillus > Neobacillus massiliamazoniensis. The sequence goes on from NZ_CVRB01000002.1 coordinate 319,252, forward strand.
TCTGATAAACCTCAAGGCGCAGTTTGGGATTCTCCCAATTAAGGTCAGGTTGCTTTTTCGAAAAGAGATGTAAATAATATTCTTTCGTGTTTTCATCATATTCCCAGGCAGGTCCCCCGAAAACGGAACCCCAATTATTCGGTTCTTTTCCGTCTTTTCCATCACGCCATATGTAATAATCCCGGTACGCATTTTCTTTGGATTTTTTCGACTGAACAAACCATTCTTGTTCATCAGAGGTATGATTCACGACTAAATCCATGACCAACTTCATGTCCCGATTATGGACTTCCGCTAACATCTGATCAAAATCAGCCATTGAGCCAAACTCATGCATAATTTCTCGGTAATTGCGGATATCGTAGCCATTGTCATCATTTGGCGAATCATAAACAGGGCTTAACCAAATCACATCTACCCCGAGTAATTTTAAATAATCTAATTTCGCAATAATTCCTTGAATATCACCCATTCCGTCCCCATTTGAATCATTGAAGCTTCGCGGGTAGATTTGATAAACGACACTTTTCTTCCACCATTTTTTATTCATTTTTACACCTCTTTTACTTTTCTGTTATGCTAAAACCTTACTTATTTGATTACATCATATATTGTGAATCTACAAATAAACATAGATGATATAATTAAAACATCTACTATTTAGCTATTATCTTTTAGAATAGAGGAAGATTATGACGTTAAATATATTTTTTTGCGGCTATTCCTATCACACAAATAGATATCATTCTCAGTATAAATCAGGGTATCCGAGCTATCTTTTCCGCCTGCAAACAGAGGGACTCTGTGAAGTGGTGGTGAAGGGAAGAAAAATGGAGCTCGAGAAAGGAGATCTTTTGCTTATTAAGCCTGGAGACCACTATGAACTATTAGTCAATGAGGGGCAAAATAGCGGAGACTATCACTTAGGCTGCGAGGGCGCCTGGATTGACGAATGGTGGAGCCGTTCCGAGAAGCCACCAGTTTCCCGAATCGATCTTGATGAAAAGCTCTTGTCTATATGGCGCCATATTATGATTGAAAAACGCCGTCCACTGCACAGCCAAAACGAAGAGCTCGCAGGCTATTTGCTACGAGCGCTCTGTTTAACTTTAGAACGAGCCGTTAACGAAACGGTTCCTTCCTCCCTGCACCCGTATACAGTGACACGGATGATGCGATACATTGAAGAGCATGCTACATATCCATTAAAAGTGGGGGATGTGGCAAGGCATGCTGGCCTCAGCGTCTCCAGGTCTGTTCACTTATTTAAAAGCAGTATTGGGAAGACGATTATGGAATATGTGCAGGAAATCCGCTTGTCTGCGGCCATTGAGCGAATGAAATACACTACCATGACCCTAGAGCAGATTGCTGTAGATTGCGGCTTCGGGACATATCCTTATTTTCATAAAGTATTTAAAAAGAAGTACGGCATGGCCCCAGGTGCATACAGACGAATAGAATAAATGTTAAAAAGGCCTTTTTTTATTCCTTATCCGGGCTATTTACCATTATCTGGGCCACTTGTGTTAATCGATCATAAAAAAACTGACCTGCTGGAAATTGATCAAGTCCAATTTCTTGAAACGCTTCTTTCATGCAGCGGAGCCATGCTTTTGCTCGTTTAGGTGTGACCTCGAACGGGAGATGACGGGCTCTCATAGCCGGTGCTCCAAATTCTTGGCTATAAAGAGCTGGTCCCCCTAAAAATTGCGTCAGGAACATTCGCTGTTTTCGTTTGATCTCTTCCATATCCCCCAGAAACAATGGCGCTAGTTCTTCATTAGCATATACTCTTGGGTAAAAGGCATCGACAAGCTTATCAATTGTTTCCTGCCCACCTATTTCTTCATACCATGTTTGTAATCTCTTTTCCAAATTTCTCACCATCCATTTAATAATTCCCCAATTACATTTTATTATAACGTTATGGAAGATCTAGTTTCATGATTTACATCACATTCTTTATCATAAACAAAAGTTACCAATAACAATAAAATTAAAACAGATTTCCAATATTTTTATCACTATTTAATAATTTGCTTTAAGTAAAATATCTTGTGTATAAGTATTCCAACATCTGGAGTATTCCATGAAAAAAAAGCAAAGAGCAAGCGTCACTAGATGCTTGCTCTTTGCTTTGACCGTTTTATTATAAAAGCTACCAACAAATACGATTTCAATTTAGAGAAATCTCATTGCTTATAGAGTTAACCCACCATCTACAAGTGCAATTGATCCGGTCATATAGCTTGCTTTGTCTGATGCTAAGAATGCAACCATTTCAGCAAGCTCGTTCGGATCAGCATAACGACCCATTCTCATATGTGGAAGCTCTTCTGGAACGTAACCGCCCTTTTCAAACTGTTCAGCAACACTAGCTGTTAAAGCGGTTTGAACACCGCCTGGGCAAAGTGCATTAATACGAATTCCTTTATTCGCATATTCTAAGGCAGCACCTTTGGTTAAACCGATAACCGCATGTTTGCTTGCAGAGTATACTGCTACACTATGTTCAGAACGAATTCCAGCAGTCGAAGCAGTGTTAATAATAGATCCGCTTCCTTGCTCTTCCATTACTTTTAGCACATATTTCAATCCAAGGAAGACCCCTTTTACATTGATGGACATAATGCGATCAAATTCGGATTCTTCTACTGTAGTGAAAGGTGCGAACTTTTGGATAATACCTGCATTATTGAAAAATATATCAATACGTCCATAGGTTTCTACTGCTTTATTTACATAGTTTTGCACATCATCACTTTTCGATACATCGGCTTGAACGAAGATGCCTTCTCCGCCTTGCTCTTTCACAAGTTTTAATGTTTCTTCTCCTGTTTCTTTATTGAAATCAACTAAGACAACTTTTGCACCATTGCTGGCAAGCTTCAAGCTGCTTGCTCTTCCTATGCCACTTCCTGCACCAGTGATTACGGCAATCTTATTTGCTAATTCCATGTTCATTTCCCCTTTGTTTAAGATATCTTACATCCCCTATTTTATTGCTGATAAAAAATGAATTATTGTATTATCTTACGGATAATAGTATTTTCTTAATGTCAATAATATATTCATGTAACCGATTTCAAAAAACGAATGGGGTAGATGAAATAAATGGAAATATCCAAAGAGGATTTACAATATATTTGTCAGCTTATTTCAGAAGTTCATGGATTATCTGTTTATTATGTCAATCAATTCGGTGAGTTCGAATACGAATTTTCAAGAAGTGACCTACGGAGTAATCCCTATTATGCCCCGTTCAAGGAGCGTATAAGTGTCTATACTTATAAAGAGGATCCCTGTGATTTTCCTATCTTTTTTTCAAATTCAAATTTGAATTTTTTCTTTGTTAATCTTATAAAATCGAACCATTTTTTAGGAACTATTATTGTTGGACCTGTACTTGATTCAGAAATATATGAAGAAAATATTACCAAGATCATGGATGCTTTTAAAGGAAACGTTAATAAAAGAAATCTTATTGAATACTATCGAGCCGTCCCTATTATTAATCATCATCGGCTCCTAACGATTAGTTTATTGGTTTATTATTTGATTTATCATAAAACGTTAGATAAAACGTTTGTCCTAGAAAACAATAAAGCGTTAGACCTCGTCGTAATTGAATCAGAGAATTTGGATCTTGAGCTTTCAAAAGGAAGGAGAAATTTCATTTTTCATTCCAATCTTTCATATGAACGGATTTTGATTGATTATGTAAAAAACGGCCGGATCGATAAATTAAAGGATATCTTCGATTACTCCATTGTCGGTGAGGCAGAATTAGGATTATTGTCGAGACGGAATAGCTTACGAAGTGAAAAAAATTTAATGATAACTGGAATTACCCTTGTTTGCAGAGCTGCTATTGAAGGGGGATTAAATGAGGAAACGGCCTTTACTTTAAGTGATTACTATATTCAACAACTCGAGGAATTAGGAAACTTAAAAGCAATATTAAGATTAACAGAGAAGGCAATAAGTGATTTTACTCATCGTGTTTACAGATTAAATGAAGAGAAATATTCTACCCCCATAACCACTTGTCAACATTATATTTATAACCATCTTTATGGCGATATTACACTCGATCACCTTGCAGAAATGTGTCGTTTAAGTCCAAATTATTTATCATCTCTATATAAAAAAGAAGTGGGTATTCCTTTAAGTGAATATATTCAGCGACAACGAATTGACGAAGCAAAAAAACTGTTGGTTTTAACAAATTATTCAATTTCAGATATAAGTACATGGCTAAATTTCAACGATCAAAGTTACTTTATAAAAATCTTTAAAAAATACACAGGTTTAACCCCTAAGGAGTTTAGAAATAATCAATCTTCTGATAATACTTCAACATGAATGCAGTTGATTGGAAGTGACAGGCCAAACTCTATAAGTAGATGACGACTCTATCATATACTCAGTTAGCATAGTGTATGAATCTTCATAAGGAACAGAATTCGATTAGGGTGGACAATTAAATTCAATAAAAAAATCGAGTATAAAACCTACCCGATTTCATACTCGATTTCTTAAATTATCACCTTAGTCGTCCACAGAAATTTTCGATTTTCGCTTTCCCCCGATTTGCTTCCAAGCAAGGACTACGGCTAATGTGACAATGGTGCCGACAATAGCTTCTGGAATACCGCTTGTTAACGCAACGGTCCACGCTACCCCCGGAGTCATATAGTTTCTTAAGACTGCCATCAATAGAACAAGGGCGGTATTTGTTAACGTTCCCAAAAATGCAGCTGCCGCCACAGCGAAGTATTCACTCTTGCGGCGAATCCCAACATAAACTAGCCATGCAACCACTCCGATAAACAGGCGCGGTAGAATCGATACTAATGGATCTTTAAAAATCACGTTCGTGGCATTTAGGAATGAAGAAATCCCAAAAATAGCCCCAACGATCATCCCCACAACTGGTCCCTGCATGATTCCGCCGATAATGGCTGGAATATGCATGATCGTAGCGTTACCGGCAGCAGTTGGAACAGGAATAAACCCTAATCGAGTGACACCAAGCAAAATGGATACTGCACCAAGCACCCCAGCAATCACGATATTTCGAACCGTTAATTGATTTTTCATTATTTCTCTCCCCCTATTTAATTTTGAAGCTTAGTAAGGAAATGGATAAAAGAATAATATAATAGACAGTAAAATTCCAATTAATAAAGCTGTATAATCTTTTGTTCGTACCTGATATACCGAAAAGGAAGTACGCTCATCACCCGGTGTATAGCAGCGTGATTCCATTGCTAGAATAAGATCCTCCGCTCTTGTAAAAGCAATATTAAATAAAGGAATAATAATTGGAAACATATCCCTTGTCCTTTGAATGATTCTCCACCAGCTTCCAGTACCGAAGTCTGCTCCCCTTGAAGCTTGGGCCTTCATCATTTTCTCCATTTCCATTGCAAAAGTCGGCACGAAACGAATCGCAATCGTGATAATCAGTGAAATTTCATGAACAGGAAATTTTATTTTTTTCAAAGGACTTAATAGACTTTGAATCGATTGCGTTAACTCTGTGATGGAAGTCGATAAAGTTAGGACGCTACTTAGAAAGATAATTTCAATAAAACGAACCGCCGAAACAATGACTAACCGAATACTTTCACTTGTTATTAAAATGAAACCATAGTGAAAATACACTGTTCCACCTGAAAAAGCAGATCCTTGGAAAAGTAGCTGTAATATGGCCAAAATAATGATAAACGGAATCGCTGGTTTGACTCCCGATAACCCGTAGCTAAACGGTATTTTTGATGCCCAGAAAAAATAAATAGAGATAATAAGACCTATTGCATTTCCTAAATAAGACGTATTAAGGGCAATCGCTAATACAAGGACAATAAAAACAAATAGCTTTACTCTCGGGTCTAAACGATGAATAAAGGACCCAGTTGGGATATATTGGCCAATGGTAATATGTCGGGTTAACTCAAATTCGCTAGCCATGCTGCACCCCCTTATTACCGGATAAGACTTTCAAAATTTCTTCCGATGCCTCTGAAATGGTAAAAGCAGCAGTATTTACGTCAAACCCTAGGTCAGTCAAGCGATAGAGAGCTTGTACCGTTTCCGGTGTACCAATTTGATAGCGCTCCAGCTTATCTTTATCGGTAAAAATTTCTTTCGGTGTACCTGTTAAAACATCCTTTCCACCTGCCATCACATAAATACGGTCAGCTAAATAAGCCACTTCCTCCATATTGTGCGACACAAATACAACCGTTAATTTCTCTTCTTTATTTAAAAATTTTATTTTATCAAGCAGATCATTTCTTGAGCGCGGATCAAGGCCAGCGGTCGGTTCATCGAGCACTAAAATTTTTGGTTTTAATGCCAAAATGCCAGCTAAGGCAACCTTGCGTTTTTGCCCGCCGCTTAAAGCAAACGTCTGCCGGTCCTTCATTTCTTTAAAATCCAAACCAACTGTCTCCATCGCCCATTTAACCCGCTCCCTTACCTCCTTTAAAGGTAAGCCTAATTTAAACGGTCCATAGGAAATATCATCACCAATAAGTTTTTCAAAAATTTGATCCTCAGGATTTTGAAAAACCAGTCCGACCTTTCGGCGTAAAGATTTCAAATCGACTCTTTTCTTTGATAAATCCTCCCCATCAATGATCACACGACCAGATTCCGGCCTAATTAAACCATTGAAATGCTGAATAAGAGTTGATTTTCCCGAGCCCGTATGTCCGATGATCGCAATGCACTCGCCTTCCTCAACAAACATGCCTGCGCCCTTTAAGGCGACATGCTCCATCGGAGTCCCTTTCATATAGGTATGCGTTAAATTTTCTATTTCAATAATCGGCATTAAATCTCCCTCTTCGCGCCTTCTAACCTTTTTATTTCTTTAATAAGCTCATCTTCATGAATAATATCTTTTGAAAAATCTGAAAAGTTGTCGTGAACGTTTTCTGCCATTTGACTGACAGCCGGTACATCAAGCTGAAGTTCGGCAAGCTCTTGTTTATGTTTAAAAATCTCCCGCGGTGGTCCATCCATCACCATCCGACCATCCTCCACTACAATAATCCTGTCCGCCTCAGCCGCTTCAGTCATACGGTGCGTGACCGTGATGATCGTTATGCCCATGCTATTCATTTTCCTCATGACCTGAAGAACTTCTTTCCTGCCAAAGCTGTCTAGCATGCTCGTGGATTCATCGAAAACAATACAGTCAGGCTGCATGGCAAGGACCCCGGCGATAGCGACCCGTTGTTTCTGTCCTCCCGACAGATGATGCGGCGGACGATTGCGAAACTCAGCCATTTTGACAACATGAAGAGCTTCATCTATTCTTTTTACCATTTCACCCCTTGGGACTCCAAGATTTTCAAGTCCAAACGCCACATCTTCCTCAACGATTGTTGCGACGATTTGATTATCAGGATGCTGAAAAACCATCCCAACTGCTTTCCGAATGTTTCTCTTATTTCGTTCATCTTTCGTATTCAAACCGTGAACCCATACATCTCCCGAATCGGGATGCAAGATTCCGTTAAAATGCTTCGATAGTGTCGATTTTCCCGAACCGTTATGCCCGATAATCGCAACATATTCTCCTGGAAAGATGGAGAAAGAAATATCTTTTAAAACAGGACTTATTGTTTTTTCATTTATTTTATAGGAAAATGACACATTTTCCATGCGAATAATCGGATCCATTTTTCCTCTTCCTTTTTAGGTCATTCTTTACACGCTTTATGATTTTATCAAGGAAAATAAGAATTAGGAAGTTATTCCTTGACCAAGTCTTTAATTCTTCTAATTTTATCTCCTTGAATAGGATTTCGAAAATCTCCGTCGATTCTTACGGCAGAGCCAAAATGATATTCAGATGCATGAAGTTCTTGGTGAATGGTTTCGATATTCGCCGGAGAAAGTCCTGAACCTGGCATAATCACTGGATAATTTGAAGAATGCTGCGATTCTTTTATCATTCTTTGCAATGTTTCAATCCCCTCCATGGCAGTAGGTTCGCCACCAGAGGTCAGAACTGAATTCACTTTAAATGGTGATTGACAGAGCATTTGATAAAGCGTAAGAGCATTAGGCTGGTCAATAGCCCGGTGAAACGTGACATCAAGCCCCTTTGCTTCTTCCAGGACCATTGCCAGCATGTCAAAATCAATCGCCTTTTTTTCCGTAATAGCACCAAAAACGATCCCTGCAGCCCCAAGCTCACGAATCACCCGAATATCCTCTCTGATCGCCATCCACTCTTGTTTTCCATAAACAAAAGAATAGCTGTGCGGCCGGACCATTACCATGACTGGAATGTTCACAGCATTAACCACCGTTTTAATCGTTCCAAAGCTTGGCGTCAGCCCGCCTTCCCCCATTGCTGAAACCAATTCAAGGCGGTCAGCACCATTGGCCTCAGCTATTCTTGCATCTTCGTCATTTAACACAATTATTTCAACTAAACTCATTTCATTTCCCTCTTTACATTTGTTGTACCAGAAATTCTCTGGCAGCCATCTTGTGCTAATTATATCAATTGAGTGAGAATGAACACAAATTGAGTTTGATTAGATTTTTTTTGCGATAAACGTGGTAAGACCCTCAATAGAAATGGCAAATATAATAGATTGACGCTGCGTCCACCATAGATTAAAATACATCTTTGTGAGTATTAAACGTGGTTCGAGAACCTCCCACGGAAAAAAACTAAGGAGAACTGAATATGAAAATCAAAACTATTGTTGGAAATGGAATTGTCGCGGCACTATACATTGCCATTTCAGCGATCATTCAGCCGTTTGGCTTTACGAATATCCAATTCCGTGTTTCCGAGATGTTTAATCATCTCATCGTTTTCAATAAAAAATATTTTTATGGAATTATATTAGGTGTTTTTCTCACAAATCTATTCTTTTCACCAATGAAAGCATATGATCTGATTTTTGGAGTTGGTCAATCCATTATTGCGCTGCTCATTTCAATAGTAGCCGCCCGCTTTATCAAAGGTATTTGGACTCGAATGGCCATCAATACTTTAGTCTTTACAGCAACCATGTTTTTCATTGCACTTGAGCTTCATTTGGCGTTTGGTTTACCTTTCTTATTCACTTGGTTAACGACAGCAATTGGTGAATTTGTCGTCATGGCAGTCGGAATGCCAGTTATGTATTATATCAATAAACAAGTAAATTTCGAAAAAATAGTTTAGCTTAAAAAGCACGCTGATCGATTTGATCAGCGTGCTTTTGTTTGTTGCATTTATTTTAGTATTAATTCCTAACCTTGATAGAGGCTGTTATTCCGACTCCTTCAGAAAACGACAAATCTACTTGCAAATCCTCTGGAATGAATTGATGATAGTCTCGCAAATAGACAGCAATCGCATCAATCACGTCTTGCTCATTGTATCTAATTTTCCGACCATAGAGGTCAGCAGTGGCAGCGAAGCCGTGAGAAGGATGAAACTCTAAATCCACATCCACTTGTTCTGGGCGTGCATTTTCCCTAATGCCAGTAAAAACACAAACACTATCTACAACGTCTTGTTCATTAAATAATAGCTCCATCGTTTACCACCTTAATATCTTCTTCTTGTGAAGATCCTTTTTATTATAGAGATAATAATCACGATCATGAGAATATCTACCAAGAGCCCCAAAAAGGAAAAGCCGTAGGAACCATAATATCCAGATGGTCCATAATAGTGACCGCCAAATGGATGGAACATATGTCCAACAAATGTCCCTGCCCCAAATGCCGCAGCGTGACTCCAAAAACTTCCACCACGGGAAGGTTGGTTGTAACCGTTTGTCTGATAAGAATTGGACGGTGTTCTTTTCACACTGCTTGATGGTGATTTATAGCCAGAATGGTACGACCCGGAATTGCTATATGAACTGGTCCTGCTATGTGAACTAGTACTGGAGCTATGCCCACTAAACCCACTTGCACTAGCAAAACTCGGTAAAACGAGTGAAAACATAAGCATGAAAACCAAAAATAATTTTTTCACGAATAAAACTCCTTTCTTTTTGAAATATCACTATTATATTACAAAAAACAAAAAAAGGTACAAAATAAACATTTTGTTAATATCTATTTAATAAATCCGTTAAAATTTATTAACAATTCGATGTGAATTTACACTAATTAAGAAACTTTTTTACATTTTGGAGTTAAATCTCAAAATGGCGGAATGGCATTTTGGCTTGGGAATATTGCTACGGCAGTCATCTTTGCACTTGCTCATTTGCCGGCAATTTTTCAAATGAAAATAAAGGTCACAAATACAATTCTGATTTATTCCAATAGCATGAACATTATGGTAGGATTATGCTGTGGTTGGTTGTATTGGACTCAAGGGTTTGCTGCAGCCGTTCTGTGCCACATACTATTTCATCTTGTTTGGTATGTTTTTGAAAAAAGAAATAAGGCGACTGGACCCTACACGATTCATTTAAGTGAGGACTGACGCCGAATAATTGAAGGGAGAGAAATCATGCTGCAACGTCCAAATCAAAGTGAGTATCCTGAGTATTATGTTCCCTATCTTAGCTTAGTGCAGGAAGGAAACCTCCTACAGATTCTAGAGGAGAATCTTACTGAGATTGAGGAGCTTTTTAAAGGGATATCAGAAGAAGATGGGCAATTCCGTTATGCTCCAAATAAATGGAGCATCAAAGAAGTACTCTGTCATATGGCAGATACTGAAAGAGTCATGGCCTACCGCCTGTTACGAATTGGCCGAGGAGATCAGACTCCATTGGCAGGTTTTAACGAGGGACATTTTGTCGAAGGATCTCAAGCGAGTCAACTTCCGATTCAAAACATTCTCGATGACTTTGTTGCAGTAAGAAAAGCCAGCATCACTCTCATCCAAAACATGCCTAATGAAGCTTGGACAAATATAGGCCAGGCAAATCAAAAAGAAACCACCGCCCGTGCTTTCGCCTACATCATCGCTGGGCATGCTATGCATCATATGAAACCGTTGAATGAAAGATACTTTGTCAATTTAAAATGAGAAAGTCGTTAGGGGAACATCACCTTTTTCGATATTTTTTACTTGCAAACATACGTTCTATTATATATAATAATATTGTTGGCAATAATTAAAGATGTGCCAAGAGTAAAAAACACTAAAAAACAAGGAGATGTTTATTTATGTCATTGCGTTTGATTCCCTATTTAGTGATGGACGGAAATGCAAAAGAAGCAATTCATTTTTATGAAAAAGCATTAGGTGCCCAAGTACTCTTTGCTCAGTCTTTTGGAGAAATGCCAGAAAACCCTGAATTTCCTATACCAGCAGATGCAAAGGATCGTGTATCCCATGCAACACTTAAAGTGGGTGAAACAGAATTAATGCTTTCTGATACATTCCCAGGTCAACCGTCTCAAAGCGGAACCCAGGTGACTATCTGCATTACTACGAACGATGCTGAAAAAGCAAAACAAATGTTTGAAGCATTAACTGATGGTGGCCAAGTGACAATGCCGCTTCAAGAAACCTTCTTTAGCCCAGCTTACGGTAATTTAATCGACAAGTTCGGTGTAAACTTCCAAGTATTCACTGAAGGTCAACATAAATAAAATGAAAAAACAAAAACCGCTCCTGAAGCAGCATTTGCGACATGGGCGGTTTTTTTTCAGACTTCTATAATCGATAGTTTGAAATGAATTTTAAAAACTCTTTTTGCTTGGAATGATCATACTTCATAACGGCATATGTATTGGCTTCAGGCAAGTTGATGGAGTGACAATTTACCTCTAACAATCTACCTTCTAATAACTCCCTTCTGACCGTTGATGTTGGCAGGAAAGATACGCCTAACCCCTCCGCAATAAACCTTTTCGTGATGTGAACTTGGGATACCTTCATCATTCGTACACTTGGGTACCTACTTTTTATAGCTCTACACAGATTATCCCAATACCCTGGATGATTGTGGGTTAAAAGATAGTTGGTGGTCAATACTTCTTCTTCATCTAATGGAGGAGCTGACTCAGCATCTTGGCCGTCATGTGTGGTAACCAAAATGACTGAATCCTTATATAAAAGCTCACAAATCAAGTCTGGATTACTGCTATTTAGGCAGGATAGGCCTAAATCGACCTCTTCCCTTAAAACGGCTTGTTCAATATCAATCGATTCAATGATTTTGATTGTAATCTCAACATCTGGATGTTGGTTTGTATAGCTTTTTAAAACGAAAGGTAAGATGGTATCTGCGATAAGGGGTGAAATCGCAAGCGATAATTTGCTTGTATAGCCTTGACTAAAGGAATGTAAATCCTCAAGACCATTTTGATAAACCTCTAGCAATCTCTTAGCATGAACTAAATACCGTCTACCCTCTTCGGTTAGTTTTATTTTTTTCCCATCCCGATGAAATAACTGGACTCCAAGCTCTTTTTCTAATTGTTTAATATGCACGGTCACGGAAGGCTGTGAAATATATAAAAGCTCGGCTGTTCTCCGGAAATTACCGCAATCCGCAGCTGTTATAAACGTATTTAGCCACTGAAATTCCATTTTCTCCTCCTTATTAATAATATTAAACAATTGCTTTAAAAATATTTAATTTTCTTAATTGTGTTTATTTTATAAAATTACATCAAGAATTGAAAGGGGAGATTTTAATGATTCAGAAAGGCTTAAAAGGAATTGTTGCAGCAGAAACATTGATTAGTCATATAGACGGGGAAAATGGTCAATTATTTTATCGGGGTTATGAAATTAAGGAAATAACGAAGAGTTTTTCTTTTGAGGAAATCGCTTATCTGCTCTGGTTTGGTAATATTCCTGGCGAAAAACAAGTGAAAGTTTTAAAAGATCAATTAAAGTGCAACCGTGATTTACCGGAAAATATGAAGATGATTATGGACCAATTTCCAACAAACATGGATTTCATGAGCGTCATTAGAACGGCTGTTTCGGCTGAAGGTGGTAATGCCGATTATATCTGGAAGCCGACGACTTCCCAGGCGATTAGGTTAACCGCCCTGGTGCCAACCATTATCGCCTATCGAAAAAGACAATTAGAGGGGCAACCATTCGTTCCCCCACGAAATGATTTAGACCATGTCGCAAATTATCTTTATATGTTAAATGGGGAAGTGCCTTTGCCTGCACATGTAGAAGCACTAGAAACGTATATGATTTTGACCCTTGAACATGGCATGAACGCTTCCACCTTTTCGGCAAGGGTAACGGCTTCCACTGAGTCAGATATAGTATCCGCTGTCACTTCAGCCATTGGGACAATGAAAGGACCACTCCACGGCGGAGCTCCATCAGGAGTTATAGAGCTTTTAGATGAAATTGCTTTAGATGGCGATGCTGAAAAAGTGATGAATGAAAAATTAATGAGGGGAGAAAAATTAATGGGATTTGGTCACAGAGTTTATAAAACACGTGATCCAAGGGCCATTTCTTTAAAAGTAAAAATACAGGAACTGGTTGGGGAGGATCCATGGCTTGACCTCGCCATAAATGTAGAAAACACCGCAGTCACCTTATTAGAGAAACATAAGCCCGGCCGCTCCCTTTTCACCAATGTAGAATTCTATGCCGCAGCCATCATGAAAGCAATAAACATGGATGCAGAACTATTCACACCAACCTTTACCGCAAGCCGAATGGTCGGCTGGACAGCACACGTCCTAGAACAAGCCGAAAACAATACCCTCTATCGCCCACAATCAAAATATATTGGAACTTTTAAATAAATTTGGTGTCAATTTTGGTGTCAGGCACCGTTCGTGGACATTTGTACACGTGCGGTGGACAGTCAGAGTCACAGGCGCATGAAGAGCACCTGTGACTCTGTTTTTCAGCCCATCTTGGTTCGCGATGTTGCCGGCTGGTATTTTCTCATTGGACTATTTTCAAGAACTTCTTGCAGGTATAGATTGCCTTTCGGACTGGTTTTCTTAAGTAGTTCCATCAAGTATGTAATATCATCCATGGCTCTATGGGTTTGATAGTTCGTGATTTGATGAGCTTCCAAAAGGGTAAGAAGTTTGCCGTTTGGAAAACCATATTGCTTCCACGGGACATTTCTCATCGTACAATACCATTTCAAATCATTGACCTCAGGATACATATGGTAAAGAAAGCTGCGGTCAAAGGAGGCATTATGGGCAAACACAGATTCTGCGCGATGGAAATAGGTTTTTATTTTTGTATCATAAAAGCTTTTTCCTCTTACCAACTCGTAAGGAATACCGTGCACTCTATAGGCACGGTCGTAATTTCTTTTTGCCGAATCTGAAAGCGGCTCGCGTAAGAATGAATCCTCTTCAAGAATATCGAGTATCTCACCGGAATCCGTACGATACGAAAAAAGCTTTAACGCCAGTTCAATCACTTCATCTGATGTGGGTCCTAAACCAGTCGTTTCTACGTCCAAAATCAAACCTAATTTATCTGGTTTCCGCAAATTAATCACCTTTTTATCCTTAAGTTTGTACATATTATAACAAAGCTTAACTTAATAAAATATCACTGTCTTCCTTTAAAGCTCAACTTTCTCTAAATGGGACAACAATTGATTATGTAAGTTTAACAGTTGGTTAACATCTTTATCTTCCATTTTCTCCAACGCTAAAATCATTGCGCGATAGGAATAGGCATTTTTTATGGATTTATTTGAAACTTCTATTCCTTCAACGGTCAAAAACAGATTTACTTCTCTTCGGTCGTCACTTGATGGCTGACGTTTTACGTATCCAATCTCTACCAGTCCGTCGACATTTATACTGACGGTGCTTTTGGATGATTGCAGCTTTTGCGTTAACTCTTTTAGAGTTAATCCAGGGGTAGAATTAAGGTGATTTACTATTCCTAACTGCAACAATGAGAGGCCTAAGCTTTCTGCATTTTGCTGTGTGAATTTTGTCGTTGTTTTGGTTACAGCTAAAAAGGATTGCAATACTTCTACTGCCTTTTTTACATTTTCATCATTGTAATCCATTAGAATGTCAACTCCCTCTTGTTCAATTGTTCATTATCGAACTGTTCATATATGAACTAATTTATCAAAAGGGAGCTATTTAAGTCAAATTAAAGCAATGATGAGTACAACTAATTAAGTTTTTCACTGTCTTCTAGATTTCAGATCGCTTAGAAATTCTAAGCGACCGGTTTTTGTTTTCTATCAGTTTTTGGTAGATTATAAGCTTCTTATATAGATAATCAATTTTGCAGTTTTTCTATTTTGAGTGACATGAACCCTTTTAAATCAACCTTTTTTATTTCTTGGGAAGTACATAGTGTGTTGAATATTGTCTCTCCAAGTATGGACTGCCTGTTTTTGAAAAACGCAACCGGCGCTTTGGTCCTTTCCCCCACGACATATAGGTTGTAATCGAAGGCTTCAAATTTTGTTCTTGAGCATACTTCCGCAGTGCAGAGAGGATTTTATTCAATTTTGAGAGGTTCCCAATCGTCACTCTTTCCAAATTTGTAATTCTATTAAAGCGCCAGTCCTCTACTTGCTTCGGGGTTAACCGTTCCATTTTCACTAAGAGGTCTACAGGACTTAAATAGCCTTTTTCATGTAGTAGCTGTGCAGCACAGGAATAAACTCTATTTTCTATGTCTTTTGTTGTCATTTCGATTCCTTCTGTTTTTTTAATTTATGCAGCAATTCCCTTCAAAAAAGCCCTCATTACAATCTCAAGACTTTCATCCAAATCCAATGATAACTTAAATCCCCCTCGTTGTTCTAATGATGAAAATCCATGTAAAATACTGCGGAACCCTCTAACGGCATGTAATGAGTAATCCCCTTCTAAGTTGAAAGCCTTTAGCACACGAATGGTTAAGTTAACGATTTTCGCCCCAGCACGCTGGACGTCCTCATCCTCTGGGTCGGGCGCAAATAATGTCGCCTCATAAATTCCTGGATGCTTCCTAGCAAAATTTACATAGGCTTTACTAATAGCAATTACAGCTTCGGTGCCTGACACCCCAATGGCTGCATTTGCTAATTCCTCATTGATCCGTTCTATAGCGTAGATGGCCAACTGCTTCCTCAATCCTGGCAAGCCGTCAAAATGGTTATATAATGAAGGCGGGCGGATCATTAGTTTTTTTGCTAGGTTTGCCAGGGTGACCTCTTGCATTCCATATTGATCGGCCAGTTCCCCCGCCGTTTCTAGAATCGTTGCTAAATCGAGTCCAACTTTAGGTCTAGGTGACATTACTTTAACTCCTTTAATTTTTGCTCAAAATTTGCGATTGCTTGCTCCATTACCGCAACGGGATTTTCAATCATTTCTCCATGACCGACGGCGAGAAGCTCAGGCTGATAGCTAACCAATTTTCTAGCACTCTTTACCGCCGTTTTCTTACTCCAAGTACCGAACGCCGGAAATGGAAACCACGGTTTTACGTCTCCCGCTACGGCAATCCCTCCTCTAGTTTGCATCGCATCTCCGGCAATGAGGGCATTGGTTCGTGTATCAAAAAATGACATCGAACCAGGAGTGTGCCCAGGTGTTTCGATTGCCTTCAATGAACCAACCTGATCCCCTTCATTCAACAATATATTAGCTCTTGTTTTTACTTTTTTCGGAACGGCGCCTTTAATCGGTACTTGATCCTCATTTGTATCAAGCGAACGATCGCCGTTCATAAGCCGGTTATCCCGAAGTGAAATATATACTGGTACATCGGGAAATGTTTCTTTGATCGCATCAAGTGCTCCGACATGATCCTCGTGAGCATGTGTCAGAACAATTTTAGTAATTGGTTTGCCAATTTTTTCAGCCGCCCCCAAAATTCCCTTTGCACTAAAGCCAAGAGCCGCGTCAATCAAGGTTAACCCATCCTCTTCCTCGACTAAATAGCAATTAACCGGAAAAACATTAGCCATGAACGTTACTTGATACAAAAAACCTTTTTTAATCAATCTCATTATCATCCATCCCCTTTTAACTAATGTTGTTAGTTTTATTATAACTAATGATATTAGTTATAACAAGAATTTTTTTCCATAATTTTAAAAAATATTTGTACTCCATGGATGTAATAAATTGTTCATATCTTTTTTGCAAATATGTGAATTAATGTATAATTTACACTAATTTAAAAATTAGTTTGTTATATTAATAGTGTAATAAATATTTAAAACTTATTTACTAAGGGGTGTTTCAAATGGTAGTGAATTGGTTAAGACAAAGCAAAGTTTCCGCTGGTATTTTAACTGTCCTTCGGTTATATCTCGGGTATGCTTGGTTAACAGCTGGTTATCATAAGCTGGCGGGCGGATTTGATGCAACAGGATATTTAAAAGGAACTATTGCCAATCCAGTCAAAGGGCCTGACGGCAGCATCCTTTTTGGTTGGTATGTAGATTTCTTAAAACATTTCGCTTTGCCAAATGTAGACATCTTTAACATAATTGTACCTGTTGGAGAATTCTTAGTTGGTTTAGGCTTGATCTTTGGATGTTTAACAACTGCAGCCATGTTCTTTGGACTCCTTATGAACTTCGCTTATTTATTTGCCGGTACCGTTTCTACAAACCCAATGGATATTTTACTAGGTGTTATCATTCTATTTGCAGGTTATAACGCCGGCCGCATCGGTCTTGATCACTGGGTAATCCCATTCCTTCGTAAAACTCCTTTTAATGATAAGGATATTAATGATAAGAATATTAATGGTAAGAAACCAGTCAATCAATTCAGCTAATCACATTCAAAACCGTCTCAAACTCTTCAAGAGATTGAGGCGGTTTTTTGTATTATTTTGTAGAAATTTGAAGAATTATTGAAATTATGCTCCTATAATTTGTATAATTAATTATTACGGATCATTTTTTAAAGAAATAGATATGGGGGTGGATACCATGACAAACGATGTCATTATTCAATTTAAAAATGTGACGAAACAATACGATAACGACCCACCTGTTCTTGGTGATGTAAGCTTTGAGATTGAGCGAGGGAAATTCTACACCCTGCTTGGGCCTTCAGGGTGCGGCAAGACGACGATTCTAAGGTTAATTGCCGGATTTACCGAGCCATCAATTGGAGAGATTTATTTTAACAATAAAAATATTAACCATGTGCCAGCAAATAAACGCCAAGTGAATACAGTTTTTCAAGACTACGCCCTCTTTCCTCATTTAAATGTGTTTGAAAATGTGGCGTTCGGGCTGCGAATCAAGAAATTAAAAAATGCGGAAATAACAGCGAAAGTAAAAGAAGCGCTCAGCTTTGTCAATCTTGCAGGCTATGAAAATCGCGAAATCCGCGAAATGTCTGGCGGTCAGAAACAGCGTGTAGCCATTGCCAGGGCGATTGTTAATGAACCAGAGGTCATTCTCCTCGATGAGCCATTGTCTGCGCTCGATTTAAAGCTGCGGACAGAAATGCAGTATGAATTGCGGGAGCTGCAACGCCGCCTTGGAATCACTTTTATCTTTGTCACTCACGACCAAGAGGAAGCACTGGCGATGTCCGATGAAATTTTTGTCATCAACGAAGGAAAAATCCAGCAAAGCGGCACGCCGACAGACATATATGATGAACCAATCAACCGTTTTGTCGCTGATTTTATAGGGGAGTCAAATATTGTAAAAGGTAAGATGATGAACGATTACCTTGTTGAATTTGTTGGCAGAGAGTTTGAATGCGTCGACAAAGGCTTTAACGAGAATGAAACAGTCGAAATTGTCATCCGGCCTGAGGATTTGGAGATCACTGCTTTGGATCGCGGCAAGCTGCAAGTAAAGGTTGATTCTCAACTGTTCCGCGGAGTTCATTATGAAATTTGTTGCTACGATAAGGACGGAAATGAATGGCTTGTCCATTCCACGAAAAAGGCAGCCGTTGACACTGAAATCGGGCTGTATTTTGATCCCGAAGCAATCCATGTCATGCGCCTTGGGGAGACAGAGGAAGAGTTTGACCGTCGTTTAGAAACATATGTGGATGGGGCTTCACACCATGGAAAATAAGCTAACCCGCCACCTATACAAAATCCCTTATTTGCTTTGGATTCTTCTTTTTGTCATTGTGCCAATTTTTCTCGTACTCTATTATTCTTCCTTCGATATTGAGGGGAAATTTTCGTTCGTCAATTATCAAAAGTTCTTTACGCCTGTCTATTTACAAATGACGCTCAGCTCATTTTGGTATGCATTTCTCATTACGGCGATTTCGTTGTTGATTGCCTACCCAACAGCCTACTTATTAACGAAAACACAGCATAAGCAGTTATGGCTGTTACTTATTATTCTGCCTTCTTGGATTAATTTATTGTTAAAAGCTTATGCCTTCATCGGTATTTTTGGTACATATGGGTTGGCGAACAGCTTTTTAAAAGTAATCGGCATCGGTCAGCAGCAAATATTATTCACCGATTTCAGCTTTATATTTGTCTCAGTTTATATTTTTATTCCCTTTATGATTTTGCCGATTTTCAATGCGTTAGATGAATTGAACCCAACCCTTTTAGATGCGGCCAATGATTTAGGTGCTTCCCAGTGGACGACCTTTCGCCGAGTAATTTTTCCATTGACGATTGACGGAGTGAAGTCGGGTTGCCAGGTCGTGTTTATTCCAGCACTTTCATTGTTCATGCTGACGAGATTAATCGCAGGGAACCGGGTCATTACGCTTGGCACAGCGATTGAACAGCATTTTCTCGTGACACAGGACTGGGGCATGGGTTCAACAATTGCCGTCTTTTTAATCATCATTATGGTTCTTTTTATGATTGTGACGAATACCCGAAAGCGAGGTGTGTAAAGTGGATAAGAAAATTTCACCTTTATCGAAACTATTTTTGTTTATGATTTTTCTAGTCCTTTATGCACCGATTCTCTTTCTAGTATTCTTTTCTTTTAACAGCGGGGATACGATGTATAGCTTTAAAGGTTTTTCGTTAGAATGGTACAAGGAGCTTTTTCATGATACGAGAATCCTTATCATTGTTCTAAATACAGTGGTGGTAGCACTATTATCGGCCCTTTTTTCCACTATCTTCGGAGTAATCGGTGCTTTAGCCATCCATTCGGCGAAAAAAAGAAAAACAAAGAATACTTTGTTATCATTAAACAATGTCCTAATTGTCAGTCCAGATGTCATTATCGGGGCCTCATTTTTAATTTTATTCACGATGGCTGGAATTAAACTTGGATTCTATTCGGTGTTATTGTCCCATATTGCTTTTTGCATTCCAATTGTGGTCTTAATGGTCCTTCCAAAATTAACTGAGATGAGTCCGACACTAATAGACGCAGCCCGGGACTTGGGAGCAAGCAGCTGGAGCGTATTGACGAAGGTTGTTTTACCGTTCATTACACCCGGCATTTTCGCTGGCTTCTTCATGGCGTTAACCTACTCGTTTGATGATTTTGCTGTGACCTTTTTCGTAACCGGTAATGGCTTTACAACTCTCTCGGTTGAAATTTACTCGATGGCACGGCGGGGAATTTCCTTAAACATTAACGCTTTGTCTACAATACTATTCCTATTTACAATGCTGCTTGTGGTGATTTACTACTTTATTTCCCAGCGCACTAAGCTTACTGGAATGGGGGCGAGAAAACGATGAACAATCTTGTCCGTTTTTTTCTGATTATTGCACTGACATCGGCTGTGCTCCTTTATTCGATTTCTCGGTTAAACACCTCACAGGGCTATTCCAGCGGTAATACACTGACAGTTTTTAACTGGGGTGACTATATTGATCCTGATTTAATCAAACAGTTTGAAAAAGAAACAGGAATTAAGGTCATTTATGAAACATTTGATTCCAATGAGGCGATGTTGACAAAGATCGAGCAGGGAGGAACGACTTACGATATTGCGATTCCTTCTGAATATATGATTGATAAAATGAAAAAGGAGAATTTGCTCCTTCCATTGGATCATTCTAAACTGCCAAACTTAAAAAATATTGATGATCGTTTTATGGATCTTCCATTTGATCTTAAAAATAAGTATTCGGTGCCTTACTTTTGGGGGACGGTGGGAATCGTCTATAATTCAAAAATGCTCCACGGGAAAAAAATTACGAGCTGGAATGACCTGTGGAGCCCTGATTTAAAAAATGAAATTCTGTTAACTGACGGTGCCCGCGAAATCATGGGGATGGGACTAAACAGCTTAGGCTATTCTTTGAATGATACCAATAAAGAGCATTTACTAGAGGCAAAGGCAAAGCTCGACCAGCTTACACCTAATGTAAAAGCGATTGTCGGGGATGAAATCAAGATGCTGCTTGCCAACCAAGAAGCCTCCATTGGAATTGTTTGGTCAGGAGATGCTTCAACAATCATGTCACAGAATAAAAATTTGGATTATGTCGTCCCTAAGGAAGGTTCGAATCTGTGGTTCGATAATATGGTTATCCCAAAAACGGCCAAGCATATCGATGCAGCACATCAATTCATCAACTTCATGCTCGATCCAAAGGTGACTGCGAAAAACACCGAATACGTCGGCTACTCCACACCTAATAAGGCAGCCCTTAAATACATGCCAAAGGACGTCGTGAACGATGAGCGGTTCTACCCAGCACCAGAACTAACAAAAAAACTAGAAGTCTACAAAAACCTTGGCAAAAAGAACCTAGCCTACTACAACGAACTCTTCCTGCAATTCAAAATGCACAGAAAATAGGGTTTATTTCGTTGGTGTCAGGCACCGTCCGTGTACATTTGTATGCGTGAAGTGGACAGTCTCGATTTTTCAGTTATAAATAGAAAAAAGCACCTCAATCCTCGGGCTGTTTCCGTGGATGATACGCTCCCCTTAAGGTAGACAGGTTAAAAAATAAAACCTTGTTTATCTTAGGGGGAGTTTTTGTGTCCAAAAATAAATTCTCTAAAGAATTTAAATTAGCCATTATCAATTCTTGTAAAGAAGGAAAACTTTCTATTAGAGAAATCGCTTCTATGTATAGTGTGAATCGTAAAACAATATATGAATGGGTATATAGGTATGAGAATTACGGGATCGAGGATCTTGAACAATCTAGATCATGGAAATCATATTCTAAAGAGTTAAAACTATCAGCTATACATGATTACTTATCTGGGCAGTACTCTCTTAGAGAAGTGACGAGGAAATATAAATTATCTAGTAATTCAATTTTGAGATTATGGTTACGAAAGTATAATAGTCATAGAGAAATAAAAGATACTTCGAAAGGAAAGACGATCTCTATGACAAATGGGAAAAAAACTTCACTAAACGAGCGAATCCAAATTGTTTTATATTGCTTAGAACACAATAAAAACTATCAAATGGCGGCAGAAACCTATGAAGTTTCTTACCAACAAGTCTACCAATGGGTTAAAAAATATGAAGCTGGTGGCGAAGAAGCTTTAAAAGACAAACGAGGAAGAAATAAGGAAGAACAAGAATTAACACCAGAAGAAAAGTTCAAACTTGAAATGAAGCGACTTGAAAGTGAAAATGAACGATTGCGAGCTGAGAATGCATTTTTAAAAAAGTTAGAGGAACTCGAAAGGAGGAGACTTTAAGCCAAATTCGATCAGCTGATAAGTACATTGTGATTCAAGAACTACATGAAAAAGAGAAGTTCTCCATTTCACTTCTATGCAAAATTGCTGGAATTGCCCGCTCAGCTTACTATAAATGGGTACATCGTACCCCTACTGCTAGAGAATGTGAAAATGAAGAAATCATCAAAGAAATGAAAATCCTTCATATGCAAGTAGAAGGTATTTATGGTTATCGCCGAATGAAGTTAAACATTAATCGTAAGTTTAATCAACGTTTTAATCACAAAAGAATTTATCGCTTAATGAAAGTTGTTGGGTTACAGTCGGTTATTCGTAGAAAGAGAAAGCGATATATTCATTCAACGCCTCAACACGTCTCTAAAAATATATTAAACCGTGAATTTAAAGCGATTAAGCCTAATGAAAAATGGGTTACAGATGTGACCGAACTGAAATATGGAGCTTCTAAGAAAGCTTATTTAAGTGCAATTTTAGACCTTTACGATGGTTCAATTGTTAGCTATGTAATGAGACATTCAAACAATAATGAACTAGTGTTTAAAACATTAGATCAAGCAATTACTGCCCTAATTGATGAGCAGCCATTAATTCATAGCGATCGAGGGTATCAATATACATCACATGGCTTTAAGAGAAGAATTGATGAAGCGAATATGACACACAGTATGTCACGTGTGGGAAAATGTATTGATAATGGCCCCATGGAGTCTTTTTGGGGAACATTCAAATGTGAAAAATATTATCTACATAAGTATTCATCTTTTGAGGAATTAGGTACTGCGGTTGATGAGTACATAAAGTTTTACAATCATAAACGTTATCAAGAACGATTAAACGGCCTTAGCCCTATGGAATATAGGGCCAAAGCCGCTTAATCAATTTTTATTATTTCCACCGTCTACTTGACAGGGAGCAGTTCAGGATGGAGGTGCTTTTTCACTTTTATGGAAACTGTTTTAGTCTATTAAATCTACGGAACTTCCGCTAGTTTCTGACTGTCAATAAACTAGTAAAATTATTAAACACAATTGTCCGTTCACAGCAAATAATTGTATGAAATAATTGCTTCAAGTGCGGTGATGATTTCCTTTTCTTCCCCATGCTTGCTTGCGGCTTCCTTTTCGACGTAATGATTGATTCCCTCTTCTAATTCACCTTCTTTTTCGACAACGACATTTAATATGGACGCGGTCTTGATCCCATTTAATCCCCCGATCACAAAAAGTGA
This sequence comes from Neobacillus massiliamazoniensis, assembly GCF_001048695.1. Taxonomy (GTDB): domain Bacteria; phylum Bacillota; class Bacilli; order Bacillales; family Cytobacillaceae; genus Neobacillus; species Neobacillus massiliamazoniensis. The sequence goes on from NZ_CVRB01000002.1 coordinate 342,994, forward strand.
CGCCGTCTCCATGTCAGATGCCAAAACCCCTTTTTCTGACCAGTACTTGTCAATGTCCCGTTCTTTATCAGTATAAAAACTATCATGACATCTGACAATGCCTGTGTAATGTTTGGCTCCGTTTCTTTTTGCTGCCTTTATGACATGAAACAACAAATCAGTGTCTGGGATTGCCGGATATGCTTTGTTAATATAGGCATAAGAGGCTCCATCATTTCTTACGGCACCAGATGCAATGACCAGGTCACCTAAGCGTAAGTGTGGTTGCAACGCACCACAGCTACCGATTCGGATCATTACTTTCACACCGACATTCTTAAGTTCCTCCACCGCGATACCGGCAGATACCCCGCCAATTCCTGTCGAAGTTACAAGTACGGGGACTCCTTTATACGTTCCTTTGATCGTTTTATATTCTCTGTTGTAGGCAAGTTCTCTAGGTTTCTCTAAAAATTTGGCCACTTCATCTACTCGGCCCGGATCTCCAGGCAGTAAAGCGTACGGTGCACTATGTTCATTTCCAATTCGGATATGAGGCTGTAAACGATTCTCCATTTTCATTCCCCTTTTTTCAATAGTTTCTGAAATGTAATTTAGGTAGAACAATAGAAAATGAGCTTATTTATTTACTTTATTTTATCAAAATAAAAATATTCAGTCATTTATTTTATGGAAATATTGGGTTTATATGGTTCTGATAACTCGAAGTGCCTGACACCCATTTTGGGTGTCAGGCACCTTTATTGTTATTTGATCCTTATTTTTTCTTGCCCATTGATCCAGGCAGGGAAAAAAGCTATTTCAAGGGAAAGTGGGTTTGCAATGTTTTGAAGGTCCTGAATGTGAATTCCAATATCTAATGATTTTACATCGATATTTGAACTAGACTCTTTTCTAAGTTGATTTACTTCTTTACCGTTTCCATCCTTAATTGTCCCAATAGGATCAAAGTAATCTTTTCCAATTATTCTCATTTTTAAGTTTATTTGATCTTTACCCACATACAACGAGCTAAATAGATTCTCGTTAGGCTGCTTGAGAATTTTCTGGTTTTTCGTATCAATGACCACCATAGCTTGATCCTTGTCAAGGGCTTGAATCTTATTAAGAACCAAATACAGTTCTTTCGGCTCACGGAAATAATTACTTTGCAAATAGATGATGGATTCATCATCAGATATCTTGCTGGCTGTTATACCGTTCGCAATTTTATTCCACGTTTCCCCATTTTCATCGACCAGACAGATATCGTCAAAGTTTAAAAGTTTTTTCGTATTATTCTGGTCCATTTTTACATGGACTGCGATTCTAATCGGATAGATGGTTGCGTCAATAAAGGTTATTTTCTGCCCTTCAATGGTAACTGCTTTATTTATTTGGTAGGTCTTTGTCTCCTTTATCTCTTTTTTAAGCTCGAATGGAATGGCAAAGGATTCTGTCTGTTCAGCCCCTCTAACTTTGGCTTTAAGCTCTAATGTTTTGGTTTGTAATGGACTTTCAAAAGATAATTCTAGTGATCCATTAAAGGTGGATTTTCCATCCTTAGAGGTTTGGACTCCCCTTCCATCGTCAGAAGCTGTACCCCAATTGATCTTTTCACCATCCTTTCCAAATAGCTTTGGATCTTCGACTCGAAAAGTATTAACCTTTTCTTTCGATTCCAGCTTGTAAAATAGAACTAAATTTTTTTCATCGGCAATCGCTCCTTCAATTGTGAATTTCATGCCATTTTTTTCTTGAGAAACGCCGATTTTTTCATAGTAATCATTTTCAATCGCAAGCATCTTTCCTTTATCGTCTCGAATGAGATCGACGATTTTTTCCATTCCGGGAATGACTTTAATATAGTCCGCAAAGGCGGGAGAGAGACGAATGGTTGTGAAAAATCCAACAAGAACAACGGCCGCAGCTAGTAAACTAATGATCCACTTTCTCCTTCGATACTTGCGTTTTTCTTCTGCTTTAGCTTTTTGAAAACCTGCTAAAATTGCATCGTCTAACGCCTTATCCGGAGTTTCAAGGTGATCAAACAAATTTTTATAGTCGGCAAGCTTTTCCTCTTCCTTTTCAAACATGGATGTCACCACCTTTATCTTCGAGTTTATCGCGAAGTGCTTTTAATGCTTTGTTCAGCCACGTTTTAACCGTACCTTCAGGACATTGCATCGTGCTGGCAATTTCCTTAATTTTCATGTCATTAAAATATTTTAATGTCAATATTTCACGGGACCTGTCATCCAGGCCCAGCATCGCATCCTTTAATTCCATTCGAGTGTGATTTTCGGATATCCCTTGAATATTAATAATTTCTTCATTTACAACAACCTGCTTTTTCTTTTTCAGCTGATCATTGCAATAGTTAATCATGATGCGAATGAGCCAGGTTTTGAAATAGGCGGATTCCTGAACAGTTTGTATATTTTTATATGCTCGATAAGTTATCTCTTGGATCGCCTCAATCGCTTCTTCTTCATTTCGTAAAAAAGAAAGGGCTGTTTTATATAAATCCATTTTATAGAGCTGGATCAGCTGCAAAAAAGCCTGGTCATTACCGTTAATGGCCTCCTCGACTAATTGTTCATTAGAATTCACGCATACATCCCCCCTGACTCCTTTCTATCTACCTATTAGACTTAGGAAGAGGCAAAAAGTTTTCAAAATTTGGCATTTTTATGAAAATACTTAGTTTCATTTGCGAAAACTCCGGTTTTATTTGCAAAAAAGCATAGAGCGACTTTACTGTCGTTTAGTTGAATAAGAAAAAACCTTATATGTACGTTTTTATCCATCTTTTATAGTAATGTTTATATAATCTGCGTATGACGATGATCAAATTAAAAAAACCTTGACACCCATAGGTGCCAAGGTTAATTCTTGTTTCAATTATTAAAAATAACAAATTTTCTATAACTATTACTAATGTCCTTAGCGGTCATCGTTGTCAGGGCCGTGGAAATTATGCTTCGGCGCAGGATACGGGACGTTCGGTCCCTTGACTGCCCTCCAGATCTCCTCGTTGAGCTTCTGCGGATCGACCGAGTCAGGCTGTCCGACCATGTTCTCGGGCTTCATGACAGACTGTTCGCTCACTGCCGACTGCGTGCTCACCGATGGATTCGTTGGTTGCGCCGTCCCTGCCGTTTGGGACGACGTTCCTGCTTTAAATACATTTATCTCTGCTGCCGATGCCCATCCGTTGAAGGCTGCCGTAGCTTCCAGCTTGACATACGATGCGCTTACCTTCGGAAATGTTGCGATTTTCTCATCATGGCTACTTGACCATGTTCCGCTTGTGACCTTTGTAAAGTTTGTTCCGTCTGTACTTACATATATATTGTATCCTGTAATAATCCCATTGTCGCCTGTCTGTCTTGGCAAATACGCTAACTTGTTAATGTCGTAGGTTCCTCCGAGGTTTAATGTGATTGACTGTGGAAGAACATCGGATTTATCCCACTTTGTATGCCAGAATGTCGACGGGTTGCCATCTATTGCTTGGGATGCGGCATCATTTTCTCCTACCAATTCCTCGCTTGTTGCTGTCGCTTTCATTTGCGATTGTGGAATCATATTGGCGTCAGGTACCGAGACGGTAACGTTGGCCTTTGACGATGCGGTGCTTTTCCCGTAGACTGGGTAATCCACTTGGACTGTAAGCTGCTGTCGTCCATACTGCGCTGAAGCCGGTGCGGTGACTGTCCAGCTCAAGTCGGTGCTTGCCCCAGGTGCCATGGTTCCGAGCTTGATGGTGCTAGGTGTCGCCGTCCAGCCGTCCGGTGTGACCATCCGCGCCGTAGCGCCTGACAATGGCATGTTGCTCGGGTTAGTAACCTTAGCGGTAACTGTGACACTCTCGCCTGGTTTGACAACAGGATTGGAGACAGACGCATTCACCGTAGGAGGCATAACTGTGTCATAAGCCGTGTAGTTCGGCTTGTTCCCGAAAGAGTAGATCATCGGCATAGCCGCAGCATCGTATTGGGTAAGTGGTTTCATACCAACAAGCAGTTCCATCGTTCTCAGCATCGACACTTGGCTGTAGAAGTGCGAGTCGACGATACCCCGTTGCGTGTAAGGGCTGATCACCTGAGCGATCGTGCGGTGACCGTCGACATGATCCACGCCGCCCTGCGCGTCGTCCTCGACTACGAAGATCGCAGTATCCTTCCAGTACTTCGAGTGCGATACCGTATCAACGATTTTGCCCAGTGCCATATCATTATCCGCGACCAGTTCTTTCGCCGTTGCCCCGCCAGCGGTGTGGTCTCGCGGCAGGTCGATGAACTGGAAGGTCGGCAGGTTGTTATTGGTGATGTACTGCTGGAATTCCTTATTCCACTCTTCATACCTCTTCATATCAGGGATCCACATGTCAAACCACGGGTAGTTATGGTCGGTATTGTCGTTGAGCAGCGGCTCGTAGGCGCAGTACTGGCCAGGTTGACACTTCACCTGATTGTTCGGGCCGAACCAGTTCGAAGGCAACGAATGCATGCCATAGTGCCGGAAAGTCTTACCGGCCGCTGCAGCCGCGTCCCACAAGAATGCGCGGTTCGGGTCCGCATTGCCTGCCGTTACCTGCGAATCCAAATACCCGGAGGAGTCGTACTCTGAACCGTTGCCGGCATAACCCTGATGCGTGGCAAGCTGGTTATACGGGTTGGAGTTGGCCTCTGTGGCCCAGTCCCAGCCGTCTTGACTCACTTCGCCATCTGCGTAGAAGTTGTCGAGCGTCACAAACTGCTCGGCGAGTTTATGCTGGTTCGGGGTGACATCCTTGCCGAACAGAGTCAGTGAAGGATCCCCGTTCCCCTTCCCGAGGTCACCAAGCACCTGATCGTAGGTCCGGTTTTCCTTTACGACGTAAATGACGTGCTTGATAGGTGACTCCTCACCGGGGTGACGCGGTATGATGGTTTCTGCGTCATCGGATTCCTTCACCTTACCCTTCTCGTCGAAGCCGTTGTTCTTCTGCACCATTTCAGTGTACTTCTCAAGTTGAGACTCGCTTGGGGCCGGAATGATCGACATGTAGCCCTGCAGCAGGCTCTCGATGTAAGGGCCGTTTTGCGGATTAGCGGGGTCTTTGCCCTTGTTCGATCCGGTGCCGAGTCCCTTTGCACTGGTAACGAGCAGCTTGCCGTCAGGAGCGACCTGCACGCCGGTCGGGTACCAGCCAGTCGGGATAAGTCCTTTGATGCGGCCGTAGTCTCCTTTGTCGTCGCCTTTACTGTCACCTTTGCCGTCGCCTTTGTCAGAGACGTTTACTACGGCAACGTCGTTGTTACCGGAGTTGGTGACATACAAAGTACTGCCGTCAGGCGAAAGCGTCATGTTAGTCGGTGAGGATCCCGTAGGCGCGCCCTTGTAAGGAGCAAGCGAAATCGTATGTACGATTTCATTGTTCAAAGTGTTAACAACGGACACTGTATCATTGTCGCCATTAGAGACATAAAGTTGATTCCGTTTTGCGTCCAGCAGCATGCTGTTCGGGTGGGTCCCAACGGTGATCTTTTTCTGCGGCGTTAGCGTAAGCCCGTTCACAGAGAGGATCGAGATCGTGTTCTCAGCCTGATTCGTGACGTACGCCGTATGTCCGTCCGCCGACAGCGCCACACCGTACGGATAGGAGCCTACCGATGCCTGCGCGGTATTCCCGGAGGCTACATCGATGGCGTTGATGTTGTTTTTGTACTGACCAGTCACATACAGAGTCTTGTCATCAGGTGAGATCGCGACATCCGCTGCGTACGTGCCACGCGGCAGATTGAGTGTCCGGTTCAGCTTGAGCTTTCTCGCAGAGGCGTCCCAGTCGAATACGAGGACCGAGTCCTTGTTGGCCGTGGCGAGATAGACGTTTTTGCCGTCGTGGCTGAAGATCAATCCAGGGCTCGTGCCTTGACGGACACTACTGTCATCTGGGTTAAGCTCAAACTCCTGAATAACACTGCCGTCCTTCGCATCCAATACGTTCACCGCTTGCTTGTTGTTAGCATTCCTAATGACGTTTGGAACAAGGACTGCTTTGCCGTCCGGCGAAAGTACGGCGTTGGCCGGATAGAAGCCAGCAGGCTTCGTCACACCAGCGGGCGTTACCTTCCAGCCGGCGGGCGTGTAGGCGGTCCCGTTTCCCTGAGGTCCTGCTACGATATTATAGCCGGCATAGGCGGATCCTGTTCCCAAAGCGAATATGGCTAAAGCGGTTATCGATAATTTTTTACTTAATTTCTTAAATTTCACCCTTATTACCTCCAGATAAGATAAGATAGAAATTTACTCTTCGTTGCTCACTCTTTCACCAGGGGTTTTCTCTAAGATAATACTGAGCACTCCCCAATCCGACGTTCACGGCGATACCTGCGGATACGCTTTTTGCATATCGTCATTCGCGACCCGATTAACGTCCTTTCCCCCGAGACAATTCTTACAATGACGAATAGGATAAATAATGACAGGATAGAAAAAGGCTGATGCGATAATTAAAGGTCATTTATATCCGTAAGCATCACCTCCCCAAATTTCTCTCATCCCCGCAAAAAACAACTTTCATATCGAAAGCGAAAAAGAACGACTCGTTTAATGCTTGGTGATGTCGAGCATTGGCTCAAATTATGTACAAAATTAATTGTAATACTCAACTATTTCCAATAGGTGAAATTCATGTAAAGCTACAATGAAGATTCTGTTAATTAAAAGTATTTAGGAAAAAAAGTAAATTATGTTTGCCCGTGATTGCAGGCAAACAAAGGAAAAACAAGGGGAAAAGTACCTATATTTGCACAAGTCATAGAACAAGGGAAAAAGGAAGCTGTGTTTCATGGAGTATCCCGTGGAAACTGTACAATTTCTTCTGGCAGTGTCCCACGAAAAAAAGCTATCCGCATTGGATAGCTTTGATAACTCTGCCTTAATAGGCAACTTCCCTTATTTATGAATTGCTTCCCACTCTATTCGTAAAATGCCCATTACAATAATATCGTATCTTTTTCCATCTCGATAAACAGCTGATCTCTTTCTGCCTTCCTGTTGAAAACCGACCTTTTCGTAAGCCCGTATTCCACCTTTATTGTATTCAATTACTTCCAAACCGACCCGATCTAAATTTAATTCGTGGAATGCGTACCGAAGGATCAATTTCAACGCATCCGTTCCATACCCTTGGTTACGATTTGAAGAATCTCCAATTCCAATTGCCAAAAGACCAGCGCGATTGTTCCATTCTATTTTGTGGATGGCGACAAATCCGATTAATTGATCACCCTCAATCGTTCTCAGTCGGAAATACACAGTGTTTCCACCATTTTTTCCTTCAGCAGCAAATTGTTCTTTCGTCTTAGGCTGGGCGATGTCAGTATCAACATTCCTTAGATAATCGGCATCTTCTCCCCATTTCACCATTATTTCTGCATCTTCTTCTCTAGCTGACGATAGTTTTAATCGTTCACCGTTAAAAAGCTTTGAATTAATTGTTGTCATTTGAATCTCCTTTGTTTAAGTTCTATTTTTCACCTCAATCTCCTTTGAAAAACCGTTAACCGTCCGCAATAACCTCAGCTCCTTTAGTTTCAATTATTATAATTTTAAAATTTTATATAATTCACTGCAATAACAAAATTCTGTATAGTCAAAATTCAATACATTCAGTTATAATTAATAGGAAATATTTGGGGGCTGTTTTAATCAAATCAAAGAAGGTGAATTCCGAATGAATAACTGGTTTAAAAACGCTAAAGGACAGGTCAGGAGTGGGTGGAAAATCGCTTTGGCATTTGGGCTTATGGCTATTATGACAGTTTTTTTCTCGTTTATTTTTATACTTGTACTGATTATTTTTGAAGGAACCACTTCCTTAGACGAATTGATGAAGAATCAGAATACAAATGTGCTTTTGATGTTGTCACAGCTATTAGCTGTTGTCGGGACGATTACGATTTTTTTAGCAATTGAGAAAAGGAAATGGAAGGATATTGGTATGACTTCTTTGCGTAATCAAGGAGGCCATCTGTTATTTGGATTGTTCCTCGGCGCAGTTTCGATTGTTTTCATTGCCCTGATTATGATGGCAACACGGCAAATTACAATCGAACCAGTAAACGTCACTTCTCAGTTGTTAACGGAAATTGGACTGTACTTCATTGGTTTTATTTTTGTTGCAATTAATGAAGAATTATTTTTTCGAGGATATATCGTTTCTACCTTAAAACAAACTAAATCCATACCTATCATGTATATAGTCTCTAGCATCATTTTTGGGCTCGCCCATATTGCAAATCCAAATGTACATTTATTGGGAATTGTAAATATTTTTCTGATTGGTCTTTTATTTGCCTATATGTTTATTCAGACTAAATCACTCTGGATGACAATGGGATACCATTTCACTTGGAACTTCTTTCAGGGAAATATTCTTGGATTTAATGTCAGCGGTGAAGATGGAAATGGTTTCTTTCATATCAAAAGTGCGGATAACATTTGGACAGGTGGTTCTTTTGGAATTGAGGCCAGCATATGGACTACCGTGTTCATTGTGCTTGGTTTTTTAATTACTAAGTTTTACATTGGCAAATTCGATGCCAGTCCTTCATATGATCAACGTGCTTAAAGGAAAGGGGTGGGTTTATTCCAGCTCCATCCTACTGATCATTTTTTCACTTACATTCAAAAAGAAAAAGGGCTGCGTCAAATGCAGCCCATTATTATTCTGTAGGTCTAATATCTGAGAAAGGGAAAAAAACGAATTCACTTTGCCCTACTATATCTTCTTTTTGGATGTAACCTAAGCCATTGCGACTATCCTTGCTGTATAAGCGATTATCACCCATAACAAAGAATTTGTTTTTAGGTACAGTAATCGGTCCAAAATCACCTGTTAATTTACTACCCATTTGCTCAGCTAATTTGCGATTTTGCGAAAGATAGGATTCTTCGAAAAAAACTCCATTTATATATAATTTATCATTTTTCACTTCAACCTTATCTCCAGGGAGACCAATAATTCTTTTAACATAGTTTTCTTCTTTTCCTTTAATAATGATAATTTCCCCTCTATTAAAACGATCTGTCAAATTAAATTTATTCACCATAATTTTTTCCTGATTATGTAATGTCGGCTCCATTGATGCACCCTCTACAATATAAGGGGAAAATAGAAATGTTCTTACAACAAACGCTATTCCAAATGCAATGAATAACGATTTGCCCCAACTCTTCAATTCATTTTTTGTTTTTAAATTCATCACTTCACCAGCTCCTCTACTTTATAGGTATTTTAATGCACTTTTTCTTTTTGAAAGAAAGCTGTGACCGTTAGCGCAATAAATCACGAATTAAAACTAAAAAGACAAAAGCGGCAGCAATGATGGAAACAAAACCAATTGATTTTCTTTTTTTATATAGTTCAGAAATACCCATAACCAATGACATGATCCCTAAGAAAAACATCATAAAAGGAAGGATTGCATTATTATCAGTGGTTAGTCCATAAATTCCCAATGCAAATACAATTATTCCAGAGACTATTCTCATCACTTTTAACAAATAGATCACCCTCACTATCTATTGCCATAAAATATTCTCCAAACAATTCCATCTATTTCTTCACCCATATATGTATTTCGACACCTTTAATAATTATTCCTCGTTTTACCAATTTTCTAAAAAAATAAGCTGCAATAAAAATCTTTTCTATCTGAACCCATATTCTTAGAGCATCAAAAAAACAGCCCCGAAAAGGCTGTTTTTACATTAGGGCAAAAGCCCAAGATTAATTTCAAAAATTTATACTAAGAATGCTCCTAAAGCTACCATTGCTTTCTTTAGTGCTTGATCATATGCTTTATCTTTACCAATAACTGTACGGAAATCAGACATATCTCGAACAGTTGAACGTCCTTCTATTTCATAACCATTATTAAAAATAAGAAGACATATTGTTGATTTATCGCTCATACGGTGAAATTTTTTCTCAACAATCATATCCTCTAATTTCTTACGTTTATCATCTCTAATTGCACTAGTTCTAGAATAAGGGATTACTATATGATCATACATATGATTGTTCTTACAAGTTACTAAAAGAATTCCCTCTCCGTTATGTTCTACGTTATTAATCTCTCCACATTTAGGACAAATGCTTTCAATCATCATAATGATTTCTCCTCTCCAATTCCCATTTACCAGATAATAATTCAACGACATAGAAGTAATATTGCACAGTCCCAAACATTCGTGCTTGAGGTATTATTGGAGTCTTTCTAAAACCCCTCAACAATTAAGAGAATACTTTAATACATCAAATTAATTGTTCACATTTCTTTCGAAATTTCTCTTATTTTATTATTAATTTTTATAACGGTCAACAAATAAATTTTTCTTCAATATTTTACTAAAGTTGGAGAAAATTTCGCTCCCGATTGTGGAATAGCAGTTTCCTATTTTACAAGATTCAACAAGAACCGAATGTTATTAATGATCCATACAAGTCAATCATTTTTTCTTCGAATTCTTCATTTACAAGGGAAGGTTTGATGTTTGATAATAATAAATACAATATTCAAAAAATAAGGAAGGTGTTTTTATTGAATAAAAGCGAATATGAATGGGTCAAAGAGACGCGAGAAATCCTTCTTGATTTTTGTAGAGAAGTAAAACCGGATGACTTTACTCGCCAATTAAATGGGTTTGGCTTCCAAAGTATGCGAGACACACTGGTACACATAGCTAACTGCTATATCGCTTGGCTTGGCTCATTTGTTTTAATAAAAACAAAGAAGCCACTCACTCCAAAAGAAGATGTACCTCAGTTTGGGCTAGACGAAATTAAAGCACGCTTTGAACAGGCTGATTCTTTCGTAAATGAGGTGTTTGAAGGACTCGCGAATAATATGGATAAGCCGATTCGGAGGGCAATTCCTTGGCGAGATGGTTCAGAAGAAATTTCAATGACACCTGGTAAATTGCTTATGCATACAGTTACTCACGAATTCCATCACAAGGGACAAATTGTCGCCATGGCACGCCATATGGGCTATGAGCCTCCTAATACTGATGTGTTAGGAACAAGTAACTAAGGTAACACAAGTAAGGGAATGTGCTACAAAATAGAAAACACATGTTAATTAACAAGCTAAATCAATTGTGAGTCATACCACATTAAGCGTTGAAAAAAGAACTTGGAAATATTCCAAGTTCTTTACATTTTAACACCCAATCTTTTAACAACTAATAAAGTTTAAAACATTTAATGCACTTTTTTCATTAAATTACTTACTGTTTTATATTCTTTGTCATTCCAATGGAAAATTTCTTAAATCCAATAGTTTCATAGTAGGACTCCAAACTTTCTACACACATAAGTTGAGGAATTACTCTATTTTGCTCACAATGTTCAATGATTCGATTCAACATTTCTTTGCCGATTCCTTTAGACTGATAACTTGGAAGTACACACACTCCACATATAATTCCAGTAATTACACCATCTGAAATAACACGTCCCATCCCCACAAGTTGTTGGTCATCAAAAGCATAAATTGCATACCAACTTTGTTTGCACATTTGTTCCAAATCATTAACTGTTAAGTTAAGGGAATTCCATCCTAAAGATTCATATAAGGTTAGTAATTGCTTAAAATTTTCAGGGGGAACTGTCGTATAATTAATAATTCTTTCCACATTTGTACCTCCAATTTTTTATATCTTATCGCTTCCTAATTTTGTTTTCTGATTTATAACCGTTCACTTTTCAACTAAAGATTAGTTGAAGAAATAAGTCCTTACATTTTTAATTATAATGTCCTGAACAAATAAAATAATCATCCAGCCACCTATTCCTAAACCAATCGATATAAATAGTGGAACAGATTTCTTCAATGCTAAATAAACGATAATTAACAAGACAGCCGTTGCTGGAAACCCACACAAGACCCCTAAGGCAAACTTGCTCAATGTAGTATTTTCTTCCCCTTGTACATACAGCCAGATTATACTAAGCAAACTTACCAATGGAAGTGCAGCAATTATTCCTCCATAAGAAGGAAATCTCCTGGATATTTCTGTAACAATACCAATGATGATTGCTGAAACGATGATTTTCACTATCACATACATGTTTTTGTACGTTCACTTAAGATTTTTAAGGCCTGCTCTACTAAAAGTTTTTCATTGTCAGATAGTTCATTTAACACTTTTTCTAATTTTTCTTCATCCAGACTCGTATTTCTTCGTAAAACTTCTTTACCAATTTCCGTTAAACAAAGAATGACTTTTCTTTCATCTTGGGGATCTCTCGTTTTTATTAAATAGCTCTTCTCGATCACTCTTTTAATATGTTCTGAGGCTGTATTATGCGAAACTTGCAGTAAGGCTGCAACTTCAGTTACTCCTATATGTTCCTGTTTATCGACAAGTTGAAGAATACGGATCGCTTGATGCGAAATTTTTTCTTTATGGTGATAATGCAAATGAAAATAAATATCTGTCCAATATTGGTTAAGTAGCTCAATTTTACTATTCAAAAAATCCACCTCTTTGTATCTATATGTACGATTATATCGTTTGTAACGATACAAAACAAAAGATTTTTTTGAATATAAAAATGGTTACCGTACCACAGCAAAAAAAGCTGCTAAGGTAGCAGCTTTAAACTAATTTCTTTGTCATTTATTATTGCGTTTCTAGCTTCTTAACAAAGAATGGTAGATTATCGACTCCGACCATTCTTGCGTAAGTAAACAATTGACCTTTATGGTGAATTTCGTGGTCTTTTGCCATGGATATCCATAAACTTCCCTTACCAATATAGTTATTAAAATTCAATTCTTTTTCTAACTGATCATCAGTTAATGAAAGCAAATCTTCTTTTGTTACTTCTGTTAATTGAAAAATAATGTCTCGAACCTCATCCATTGTTTGAAACTCATTTTTGGTTCTCGGAGGTGCAAATACCCCATTTTTAACGGCTTTTACGAACATATCCGTTGCACTTGCTGTATGTACCGCTAAGGTCCCCATTGAAAGTGCTTTGTCCCATGGCTTGAAATTAACGTGTTGATTATCAATTAATTCAACTAATTCGTGTAATACCAATCGATGTCGCAGCCATCCTTGAAGGAAATTCTCTACTTTCATCCTTTTACCTCCAAAATCAAAATTATAAACAATTTTTTTCGTTTTGGAATTTATTAATCCCACTAAAAATTGTATAAATTTTCGTGAAATTTATTACATCTTTCTCAGTGACCGTTTTCACTTTTTTAGGAAAAAGGGCGTTGATCCGGTCTCTCAATGACTGTTCTATCTCTTTTTCTCTCTTTCTCACGGAAAATGGTCGTTGATCCACCCTCTCAACGACTGTTTTCACTCTTTACTATGGAAAATAGGCGTTGATACGGTCTCTCAACGACCGTATTCTCTCTTCCTCACGGAAAATGGGCGTTGATTCACCCTCTCAACGACTGTTTTCACTCTTTACTATGGAAAATGGGCGTTGATTCACCCTCTCTAACGACTGTTTTCACTCTTTACTATGGAAAATGGGCGTTGATACGGTCTCTCAATGACCTTTTTCTCCCTTTCTCAAGGAAAATGGGCGTTGATCCAGTCTCTCAACGACCTTTTCTCTCTTTCTCACGGAAAATGGGCGTTGATTCACCATCTCAACGACTGTTTTCACTCTTTACTATGGAAAATGGGCGTTGATCCGGTCTCTCAACGACCATTTCGTGTAAAAAAATATTTTGAGGACATATGTCCTTCACAATTTACCCCGATATATTTTTTAATAAAACTAAAGAATTTTATATTGAGGAGAGAACATAATGAAAGGAAGTTTATTTGCATGTTTAGGCGGGGCTTTAATTACCTTGCAAGGTGTGGCCAATACTCGGATTAGTGAGGATATTGGCACTTGGCAAGCGGCAACGATTACCCAGCTAACTGGATTCATTGTAGCCCTAATGCTCATGATGCTTGTCCGAGATAAACAGTGGAAAAGGTTTAAGCGAGTGAAACCATTGTATTTGAGTGCCGGCTCCTTCGCTGCACTTATTATATTCACTAATGTCACATCTATTCAAAGTATCGGGGTTACCCTTACGATTGCTGTAGTATTGATTGCACAACTTGGTTTAACCTTTTTAATTGATAGTAACGGATGGTTCGGTGTAGTGAAACAGAAGATGGGTCTGCCACAATTTATTGGTATCGGGATGATGATAGCGGGTGTGCTTATCCTAAGTCTTTGATAATATTAGGATAGGAAAGTGACCAGTAAATTGCTGGAGGGAACCCAAGTCATGAAAGAAATAAAAGATCGTGAGCTATTGAACCATTATTTGCATTTTCATCAAATTGATAACATATTTCCTGAACAATTAATTCCGCATTTGTCGCTATACAGCTTTGATCAAGGAGAGTTGATCTGTTCCCAAGGAGATACTTCACAGTTTTTGTACGTACTGGTGAAGGGCAAGGTTAAAATCTATAACACTTCTGCGGAAGGAAAAACACTTATTCTCTCCTTTAAGACCCCGCTTGAGGTGATTGGAGATATTGAATACGTAAGAGGGATTGAGATTATCAATACTGTTGAGGCCATATCGTCAGTCTGTATGATCGGTGTTCAACAACGTTGGTTGAAAAAATATGGAAAAGATTATGCTCCGCTACTGCAATTTTTACTGGAAATTATTACACTAAAGTTTTACCTTAAATCCAATTCTATGAGCTTCAATTTGATGTATCCGGTTGAAGTGCGATTGGCAAGTTATCTATTGTCTGTCTCCTTTGATGAAACTGATTCACTAAATAACCGTCAACTAAAAATCAGTATAAAGGATGCAGCAAACTTTATTGGAACTAGCTATCGACATCTGAATCGAGTTATTCAGCAATTCTGTACTGAGGGTTTTATTGAGCGGAACAAAGGATTCATTCTTGTTAAGGATCGGGTAGGATTAAGTGCACTTGCTGGTCATAATATCTACGAGTGATTGCATCTTCAAAATTGAATGGGAGAGGAAAGAATATGATTCTAGGACTACTATTAGCACTTTTCGCTGGTGCACTAGTCGGTTTGCAAAATATTTTCAACAGTAAAGTGAATGAACAATCGGGATTCTATGCAACCACAACCTTAGTATTAGGTTTAGGGTTCCTGGCTTCCTTAACGTTCGGCCTCATCTTTGAAGGGACACATCTATTTAACTTACAAAATATGAAAACGTGGTATTGGTTTAGCGGTTTGCTAGGCGTAGGAGTGGTTATCTGTCTTGTGCAAGGGATTAAGCTGCTTGGTCCTACGTACGCCATCTCGCTTGCTCTGACAACACAGCTCGTGGTTGCGTTATTGAGCGACTCAACAGGCCTGATGGGGTTGGAAAAGGTTCCTTTTACTCCAAAACAGTTGATAGGTGTACTGGTCATCGTCGGTGGCATCTTTGTATTTAAATTCGTCGGTGGAAATGAGAAACAACAGGTGTCATCAAAAGTGAGTTAGTATGTTTTGATTAAGAAATAGCAGAAAATGGAGAGATCATGTTGAAGAAATACAAAACTTTATTTTTTGATGTAGATGATACACTACTAGATTTTGGTGCAGCAGAAAAAGTAGCATTACGCTTGCTTTTTGAGGAGCAAAAAATTCCCCTCACAACTGAAATCGAAACCCATTATAAAAAAATAAATCAAGATCTCTGGAAATCCTTTGAAGATGGAAAATTAACTCGTGATGTGGTCGTGAATACTCGCTTCTCCATTTTATTTAAGGAATACGGTCAAGAGGTTGATGGAGCTTTACTGGAGAAGAAGTATCGCAGCTACTTAGAAGAAGGACATGAGTTTGTGAATGGGGCCTTTGAATTGATCACAGACCTTCAACACCAATATGATTTATATATTGTTACGAACGGGATTTCCAAGACACAGGATAAACGATTACGTGACTCAGGATTATTTCCGCTATTTAAGCGTATTTTCGTTTCAGAGGACACTGGCTTCCAAAAGCCAATGAAGGAATTTTTCGATTATGTCTTTGCACGAATTCCAAATTTTTCTGCGGAACAAGCATTAATTATCGGAGATTCTTTAAGTGCCGATATTAAAGGGGGGCAATTAGCTGGTTTGGACACATGCTGGTTCAACCCTGAAATGAAACCAAATAAAACGAAATTGATTCCAACCTATCAAATTCAAAAGCTTGAAGAGCTCTATCGTATTTTAGGTGTTAAAAGTGATTCGGTTGCTGTTAGCTAAAGTTTTTCTTGAATAAAGCTGTTGCTTTACTATCGGATGCGGTGACTTTACTGTCGCATAGCCCCTCTTTTCTGTCGGATGTGGTGACTTTACTATCAGATAGCTCCTCTTTACTGTCGGATACGGTGACATTACTGTCGGATAGCTACCTTTTACTAGCGAAAAGCAACCCATTTTTACGAAAAGAGCTTAAACAAAAGACCTCGACTGATGAGGTCTTTTTCAATTAATCACCTTTTAAAGTATAGGTGAAATTGGCCATCAGTTATTCCTATAGTTAAGCAATTCCGACACACTCACAAATTGATACCCTTGTTGTTTGAGCACAGGAAGAATGGTTTTTAATGCTTCAATGGTTTGTTTGCGATCTCCACCACCATCATGTAATAAAACAATATCACCACTCCTTGCATGGCGAATAACATGATCAGCAATGACTTGTGCTCCAGGTAAAGACCAATCCTTAGTATCCTGATTAGTTGACCAAAGGACTACTTTATACCCGTTCTGTATCGATTCTTGCAGTAACAAATTGTCTATATATCCACCAGGAGGTCGAAATAATTTCGGCTTGTTTTGTTGGTACTTTTGTATAACTTTGTCAGCTCGAATTAATTCTGATCTCATCCTTTCGAACCCCACTCTATCCTCATATGAATGTGTCATGGAATGATTCCCCAGCTCATGTCCTTCTTGTACAACTCGTCTGACAATTTGAGGGTATCGTTCCATTTGATATCCAATGGAGAAAAAAGTAGCAGTGGCTTCGTACTGTCTCAAAAGGGCAAGGATCTGGGGAGTGTATACTGGATTAGGACCATCGTCAAATGTCAAAGCAATGACCTTTTTTTGTGTTGGGACTTCCCAAATGACTTTCCCGGTTGGCTCCACTTGCTTTCGCCGGATCATCTCTGTAGAGGCATTTGCATGCAAAACATCCCAAAAACTGAAACACACGGGAACTAGACATAACCATAGATAAATGATAATTGTCCTCTTATTAGTTATCATTGAGCCAATAAGGGACAAAATGGATTGGAAATATACTAATAAGGAATAATTTAAATAGTTCATCATTTTTTAGTCCTTAAATGTATTTTCCTTTAGCATAATCATTTGTTAAATGATTATGTATTGTAGTAAACGAAAGAAAAGCATAAACTCGTCTTCACAAATTCCACATAACTTCCTTATAAGTTCTACATAAGTTTTATTTATTATAAAAGTAACTTAATTTAAGAAATTAGTTTGAGAAACTCATTTCTTAAAACTTCCCATAATTTGGATTGACGCCGATGTCAATCTCTTTTTTTTTGGCTGTGTTAAACTTGTCTGTTGATTTGCGCTCAAGAAGCGAGCATCCGCGGGCGTTCCGGGGAGCCTCCTCGGCGCTAAGCGCCTGTGGGGTCTCCCCTGCCCCGTACTCCCGCAGGACGTTGAATCAGCATCTTTGAATCTACACCGCACGAAGGAAATGCGATAGCATTTTCGAGGATCTCGCGCCTTCCGCTCCAATCAACATAGTTTCAAAAATCAACCATGACCTTTAACACAGCTTTTTTTAAAAAATAATCTTCATAAATTCCACATAACTTCTCTATAAGTTCTACAAAAGTTTTATTTATTATAAAGGTAACTTAATTAAGAAATAAGTTGAAGTAACTCATTTCTTAAAACTTCCCATAATTTGGATTGACATTGACGTCAGTCTCTTTTTTTTGCAAAAAAATCGATAAAGATTGGTGTCAGGCACCAATCTGTCCTTTAAGCCGACGGGTAGCCGACGGCTTTTTTTATTTCATTTTTTCTTCCAACATATTTTTTAAACGAACGCCCACACTAAAAATTGTGGTTCATTTACTACAAAGGGAGTTGGTTTAATTGAACTGGCAAATGAGGCTTTTATCTATGATCCAAAAAAGAGCAGACAAAAAAATCGCGCTTGCCGTTGATACTTCTACTGCCGAGGTAAGGACGATCCTAATAAACAACATTGTAAAATTATTTGAAGAAATAAAGCCGGAAACCTTACTAGTCCAGGCAGACTTCAAAATTCGCAGCATCACTCCGGTAAAAGCAGATACGATAAAATATTATAAACACGGAAAATCATCCTATACGGAAGTATTAGAATGGGCCAAAAACGAAAAAATCGATTCCTTATTCTATATTACCGATGTGACAGGTTATATCTACGAAGAAATCACAAATGTCGATTATGAAATGTTTTGGTTAGTTCCCGACGACTACTTACCAAAGGTTCCTTTCGGGAAGGCAATTAAGGTTGCTTAAATACAGGCTTCGTTAAACTTGCCTGTTGATTTGCGCTCAAGAAGCGAGCATCCGCGGGCGTTCCGGGGAGCCTCCTCGGCGCTTAAGCGCCTGTGGGGTCTCCCCTGCCCCGTACTCCCACAGGACGTTGAATCTTCATCATTGAATCAACACCGCACGAAGGAAATGCGATAGCATTTTCGAGGATCTCGCGCCTTCCGCTCCAATCAACATAGTTTCAAAAATCAACAATGACCTTTAACACAGCCAAATAAAAAAAGGAAAGCGGGTTCTATCCGCTCTCCTTTTATTTTATGCTGCTATATTCTTTTCTTTCATGTCAACCTTATGGCCTTCCCATTTGGCTATAACGAGGGCAGCCAATGAGTTCCCTACAATATTGACGCAGGTTCTTGCCATATCGAGGATTCGGTCAATACCTGCAATAAACGCTAGACCTTCTACTGGTAGTCCAACACTTCCTAAGGTTGCTAGTAGGACAACAAAAGAAACACCTGGAACCCCTGCGATTCCTTTTGATGTCATCATCAAGACAACGACTAAGGTAATTTGATGGGCGATACTTAAATGAATACCGTACATCTGAGCAATGAACAGAGCCGCAATGGCTTGATATAATGTGGAACCATCTAAGTTAAAGGAATATCCAGTTGGAATTACAAACGAAGAAATCGCCTTTGGACAGCCGAGTCTTTCCATTTTCTCCATGATTCTTGGAAGGACGGTTTCTGAGCTTGCCGTGGAATATCCTAATAATAATTCGTCCTTTAAATACTTTAATAGTTTAAAAATATTAATTCCAGCTAATTTTGCCACAAATCCTAGGACGACTAAAACAAAGAATATCATGGATCCATAAACGACTAGCACTAGCTTTCCAAGTGGAATTAGTGAGCTTAAACCAAATTTTGAAACGGTTACACCAATTAAAGCAAAAACACCAAATGGAGCAACCTTCATGATCTGGTTCGTGACGTAGAACATGGCTTCAGACGTTCCCTTAAAGAAATTGATAATCGGAGTTCCTTTTTCCCCAATAGCTGCGACTCCAAGTCCAAACATAACTGAGAAGAAAATAATGGCTAACATATCACCATTAGCAAGTGACTGAATGATATTTGTAGGGACAATATTGACAAAGGTGTCGACCATCGAATGGGTTTGAGTTGTTTTTTCTGTTTGAACATACGAATTAATATCCGTTTTTGTTAATTGAGATCTGTCAACACCCGTACCAGGATGGAATATATTACCTGCCAATAACCCAACTACTATAGCAATCGTTGTTATGATCTCAAAATAAAGGAGTGTCTTACCACCGAGCTTTCCTAACGACTTCATATCGCCAACGCCTGCTACTCCCACAATCAGACTTGAGACAACGATTGGGATTACAATCATTTTTATTAAACGGATAAAAATATTGCCAATTGGCTGAAGATAATCTGCCACGTGCGGATTTCCAAAAAAGAAAGCGCCTACAACAATACCAAGAACTAAACCAATAAAAATTTGCCAAGCAAGACTAAGTCTCTTCAAATACCTCTCCCCTTTTAAAAAAAATCGTGATATATATCAACAGATATTTATCTACTATTTGTTATACTACTATTATTTTAGTGCTAATGATATAATTTCACAATAAGAAATTTTTCACAGATAAATTTAATCCAGAATTCATTAAGGTCAATTGTAATATATCAAATTTCTTAATGCAAATGAAGTCCTACTAATCGATTCAAAAATAGGATGAATAAATGAAGTGAGTAAAACCTTTAGAATAAGGCATTTTGAGGAGTACAAATATGAAAGAATTGTTGCATAAACCTCTTTTTGAATTGTATTTTTTCAAATGGAATCTCATTATCGCTTGGGTAAATTCTCTCATAAATCGGGGAAATAAAAGAAGATAAAAAAATACAGTTGACAGAAATGAACGTGTCAACTGTTTTTACAATAATGTTTTGTGATTCTACTAATAAATTTTTCTATATTTTCTTCGCTTTTGTATAAAAATAAAGGAACCACACTGCATGGTTTTGCTCATCTGCTGCAGCACGGCGAAAGGCCTTTTTGATATGCTGATCCGTTGCATAATCCGAAATCTCCAAATAAAAATCAACGGTTTTCTGCTCATCTAAGAGTGCAAATTCCAATCCATTCACATATTGGTTAGGACATTGTTCAACAACCTTTGGCTTCGGCTGTTTGCCGGTAAGACGAACATACATCTGCTCAAAAGTTTGCAGGTGCTTTATTTCATCCTGACGAATTTCTAGAATCTGCTTCCGCTCCCTTTCATCTGTAGCCATACGAGCTATTAGTGCATAGCAATGAATAGCACTATACTCTCCATTGATTGCCTTTTCAATATCGCTCACCAATTTGTTAGGCTGCCTATATGCGGCATCATAATAATTTGTATAATGATACATCCCAGTAAACCTCCCCATTTTTCTCTTACTATCTTATGGGGAATCATGGGTCAGAGTGCATATGCTTAATATGTTGTATAGCTTCTCTTACAATCTTAATTCGTTTCTTAAATCATCTATTGCTTTCATCACCTTATGTAAATTTTCCTCATGATTCATTTCGTTCCGTGCATGGAGTAAAACAGGCCTGACCGATTCAACCGAACGGCCGAATTCATACATCCATTCGTATCGTGGAACCATCCATGTATGGAAATGGTGAGTCGTATCTTCATTGTAAAAATAATAAACATTCTCAATCCCTAAGACATCGCGTTGAGCCTTTCTAATCTTTGTTAAAATATGTATATAATCTGCTTTTTCTTCCTCGTATAATTCATCAAAACACTTTATATGCCGCTTTGATGCTAAAATCATTAATCCAGGTATCGGATAGGCTACATCCTGATGGGCATGGAAATAGTCCGTTTCAACAACCGTCCCCCCATCCGGTTCAATAAGGCCGCTCGTTACTGCACAGCTTAAACACTCAACCTCCACTGTTTGTCCATTTGATAAAGTGATTTTCCGCAAATCCTCTCCCCCTCCGATCGGTGTCAGGCACCCAACTTCTTTTACTAAATTACATGAAAATTATGATAAAATAAAGGAAAATTGTTCTAGAAAATAGGTGTTCGACCTTGTTAGAGAAATTTCAAGTTTATATGACTGCATTTAACCAGGAAAGAAGAATTACAGTTTACTTGCCCAAGAGCTATAACCAATACGAGAGACACTATCCTGTATTGTATATGCATGATGGACAAAATGTTTTTGAGGATGAAGATTCTATTCGAGGGACATCCTTGGGACTGAAGGATTACTTAGATGAAATAGACTTGGAGATCATTGTCGTTGGAATTGACCTTAACACCACAGGGGAAGAACGCGTCAACGAATACTGTCCATGGATAAATGGTAAGCTTAGCAAAAAAATATTAGGTTATGAGAGTCCTACAGGCGGAAAAGGAGAAGCCTATTTAGATTTCATTGTCCATGAGCTTAAACCGCTAATTGACCAAAAATACAGAACACTTAAAGACCATACCTCAATGGCTGGCATTTCGTTAGGCGGCCTGATTACAACTTATGCCGTTTGCCGCTATCCGAAAATTTTTAAACGAGCAGCAGCTATTTCCCCTGCCTATTATCGAAATCAAGAAGAAATAGTAAAATTCATAAAAAGCGTTGATTTAATTGCTGTTGAAAGGTTTTATATGGACTGCGGTACGAAGGAAGCCGGGAAAGAAGAGGAAATAAGTAAGATCTTTTTAGACTTGAGCAGTGAAGTATATAAAATTCTAAAAGGAAAGATAAAGAATACTAAGTTTCATATCATTGAAGATGCTGAGCATGACTATGCTTTTTTTAAAAAACGAATTCCTGAAATCATGTCTTTCTTATTCTTATAAGAAAAGCGCAAGCGCCTTGTCCAGCCCCGACAAGTACAAGACAAGCCGGCATGAAGGTTGCTTTTTAACCTTCTTGACGGATTGGCTTGTGACCTCGAGGGGCTAGGCGCTCCGCCGAAAAACTCACGTTTTTCGGCGTGCGAGGAATCGCTTCCGAAGCTTACTCTTATGGAGCTGGACAATTCTCGAAGTCCATTAATATAAATTTAAAGGTATGGCTTTGCTAGAGCCATACCTTTATTCTATCAAAACGGTTTTAAGATCATCAGGGTAATAATGATGATAAAAATAGCATTCTCAAGATTTTCATAGCGGAAAAGAATTTTTGATAGCTCGTAGTACTCCTCCGGAATGTCATCGCCTTGATGAGAAATTAATAAGGCTTTAATAGGTTTTGACCGTGGTGATAGGACGATTGGTCCAATTGCAAGAGCGGTCAGAAAGAGAACGAGGCTTGTATCGTACCATCCCATCCGGAAAAGGCTTGGATTTAAAAACCCCATTGTTAAACCCGTGATCAATAAAAGAGTGCCGCCAACCATGACAAAAATATGCAACGTATTTCTAAGCCTATAGGAATGCCTTAATTCCGTCATATTATTCCCTGACTTGACAACAGTCGTTAAAATAAATCCGGGTCCCATTCCGATAATAGCTGAAAAAATATGGATAAAAACAATGATTTTATAAAATGTATCCACTATAGCAACCTCCCTTTCCTCCACGCCCATTTTATCATAAATGCCCGAATCCAACTTTGAAATATATATGACGATGAGTCCAGATCTTTATAGCTTTGTGAAGGCATAGTGAAATAAAGGGACGAAACAAAACTCCACATTTCCCATATGATGAACATTATAAATGATACACAAAAGCATGCTAATAAATGTTGTGCTTTAAGTTCATTCCTGCTAAAATTAATTCACAGTTAACTTATAGGAAATGGAGGAATTAAGATGGGGAGAGAATTTAATGAGCTTTTTAATGAATGGGCCCAATCTTATGATCAAACCGTTACCGGACATGACCCTGAATACGAAGAGGTTTTCATAGATTACGATAAAATACTTTCGACAGTAGCTGAAAAATCATCGGGAACGACGATAGAATTTGGTGTAGGTACTGGAAATTTAACAGCTATTTTAAATAATAAAGGACTTAATGTGATTGGAATTGAACCTTCTGAAGGCATGCGTGAGATTGCAAAGCAAAAGTTAAAAAACATTACCATTCTTGATGGAGACTTTCTTGATTTTCCCCAGATCGATTTAGAGATTAACACCATTGTCAGCACATATGCCTTTCATCATTTAACAGATGGAGAAAAAGATTTGGCTATTCAAAAGTATAGTAAACTGCTAAAAGATAAAGGCCGTATCATTTTTGCAGATACTGTTTTTCCTACAGAGGAGGCAAAGCAGGAAAGAATTCGGGATTCACGTAATAAAAACTTTAATAGACTTGCTGATGATTTACAGAGAGAATACTATACTACCATTCCGGTATTACGAAATATATTTGAAAAACACAGATTTACAGTGGATTTTATCCAACTGAATCCTTTCGTGTGGTTAATGGAGGCAAAAAAAGAGGAGAGATCTTGACTATGACAGCACAAAAGAAAATGAATGTGGAGAGCTTTAATTTAGACCATACACTTGTGAAGGCACCATTTGTCCGTTTAGCGGGTGTTAAAGCAGGCATCAAGGGAGATGTAATCCACAAATATGATATCCGTTTCTGCCAGCCTAATAAAGAACACATGGAAATGCCAGCACTACATTCATTAGAGCATATGATGGCAGAATTTAGTCGAAATCATACAGATAAAATTGTTGATATAAGCCCAATGGGTTGCCAAACAGGTTTTTATTTATCACTAATCAATCATGATAATTACAAGGAAGTAATGGAAATTATTGAAAAAACATTACGTGATGTTCTGACAGCAACAGCAGTACCAGCATGTAATGAGGTTCAGTGCGGCTGGGCAGCAAGCCATAGCTTAGAAGGTGCACAAGAAATTGCACTAAAAATGCTTTCTAAAAGGGATGAGTGGACAGAAATTTTTGCATAAAAAGCAAAAAAAAAAAGAGCCTCAAAAAGCTCCCATTTGTACAGCCGATTTATATTTACAAAAATCGAATGCCTGATTTATCAGGTATTCGATCCAGCTAGCTATTTTAAGTGCAAAACCATTTGTTCATCATCATAATATTCACCATTTATTTTGAGCGCTTTTTCCTCATAGCCAAAGACTTTAAATCCTAGTCGGGTATAGAGATTCTTCGCTTTTTCATTACCGGCAGTGACGGTTAGATTTATTTTTTCAATATAATCAAAGGTTTTCGCTTTATTTATAGCCTCAGTTAATAATGCTTTTCCAACACTTTGCCCCTGCTTTGTTGGTGTTACATACATCGCAAAAATATTTGCCTTGTGCCGAATCTTTATGGGGCTTTCTTGTAATAACGTAACCATTCCAATCAGTTCGTGATCTTCAAACGCTCCAAACGTATAGTTACCTTCGGTTTGGAAGTTCCGGGCTGTTTGTTCAATTGGATTTTCTCTTGTAATCGCTTCTTCATAGCTTGATGCAAATGCCTCAGGATTGTTCATTAGTGCTTCTAATCGCAATGCCCAATACTTTTCGGCATCCACTGGGTTTAGCAGTCGAATTTCCATTTTAATTCCCCCTATTATAAAAATAACCGACTGACTTCTCTTTTTAATTCTTCAAGCAACGCAAATGTTGATTGGTTCCCCAGACTTTCTACAATATTAGTATAATACCAACCTTGTTGTGCCTTTCCCCGTTTAAACCTAGACCAAACCGCTTCGCCATTTTGTTCATAGTCATCGATGATAGACTTAATGTTATGTAATTTATCGGCACAAGCAACAGCACGAATATCGCTTGAGGCAGTTTTTAAAAATTCTATCGTATGTTCCTTCCGCTTCTCCCATGAAAGAGATTTATTTGGTTCCGAGCAGCCTGCGACGATTTCAGCAACTTTTGGTCCAAATTCCCGCTCGATCTCTTCTATTGTTAAATCGGTATCTTCCACCGTATCATGTAGGATGCCCGCTGCGACGATTTCATCACTGTATCCAGCTTTCATTAAAATCATCCCAACTGCTATTGGATGAGCAATATAAGGGATTTGCGTGCCTTTCCGAAACTGCCCATTATGCGCTTGGCTCGCTATTTGAAGTGCTTTTTCAATCATATCCATTTTTATGCCCCTTTCCAGATTAACGAAGCTTTTTCAAGAACGTAGCACTATTTTATTCTTTGGTAGAGTGGAAAATTCCTCTAATCATTGGGATTAAGAATAGCCAGTACTTGATGATCCTCCCACTTTCCATTAATCTTAACATTTTTCAATGCAAGGCCTTCTTTATGAAAGCCTGATTTCTCTAACACCCGAATCGATGCTAGATTATGAGGCATAACCCCCGCTTCAATCCGATGTAATTTCAATTCATTGAATGCATACTCCACAATCAGCTTAGCTGCCTCAGTAGTATAGCCTTTCCCATTATGCTTTTCGTCTAAAAAATAGCCAATGAAGGCGCTTTGAAGAGAGCCGCGCAAAACTTGAAATAGACTAATGCTGCCAACTAAGACGCCGTCATTTGTAAAAATCCCAAAATTATAAGACAAATCGTTTTTGCTATCTTCCTCATATCTTATGATTCTCTTAAGATGGGCCTCCATCGTGTAAAAGTCCGTATTTCGTTCCTCGGCAAACTGCTCGAAAAAATCACGGTTCTCATTTTGTAATTCATGCAGCGCTCCCGCATCCCCTATGGTAAATGGTCTTAAAAAAATAGTTTCGCCTTTTATCATGCTTCTCTTCCCTTCCTTCCCCCGCCATTTTGGCCAAGTTTTCTCTTTTTCCGTTTTTGGGGCTTCTACATACCTGAAATATGGAAAAAATCATTTTTTCGGGAAACTAGAAGCCCTTTACATTCACAGGTCATCTATTATTTCTTGCTTTCATAAACGTGGAACATATCTACCTTCACAGATGAACGCTTTTTTCTCGTTTTCGTGCACCTAGAACCCGTCTACGTTCACATGTGACCGTTTTTTTCTCATTTTCGTGCACGTAGAACACGTCTACGTTCACAGGTGACTGCTTTTTTCTCGCTTTCGTTCACGTAGAACCCTTCTACGTTCACAAGTGAACGCTTTTTTCTCACTTTCGTGCACGTAGAACACGTCTACGTTCACAGGTGAACGCTTTTTTCTCACTTTTGTGCACGTAGAACACGTCTACGTGCACAGGTGACTGCTTTTTCCTCAATTTCGTATACGTAGAAACGATTTTTTGTGACCAGGTTCACTCTTTATTGGATCACAAAGAGCCCCGTATCAGGACTCTATGTGACTTAAAACAGATAGTAAATCAAATTTCGTACACCTAGTTGAGCTCTACTATACGTCCAAAATAAATTTCAATCTCTTTCCACCTTAATTGTTTTCACCTTTTTAAGGTTAATCCAACGGGTCTTTTTAAAACCATTTAACATTTCTTCAGGCTCTTTATTTAAAACCGGATCGGAACTAACTAAGATTTCATTACTAAGAGTTGTGGTGAATACACGTTTCGCAAGTACTTTTCCACTATTTAATTCAATCGTAATTAGCTGACTAAACTTTAGTTCATCCAAAATGGGGAATTTAGTTAAAAAGTATTGTTTATTTAAGTGATCAATTTTCCTATCTATGAGGTAAATACCCACAAAAAACACGCATGCAAAAACGATCCATAACCACCAGGCAACATCATTCGAGAATGCTTTGCTCATAATTGTAACGAAAACAAACAATACGATTTTTATGAACCAAAGTAAAAGTTTTAAAATATCCTGCCTTCTAACATTTCGTCCAAGCTTTTTCAAATTCCAAATGACTGTTCTCATATTTTTCTAAATTACGCCTCTTCACTTTTATTCATTACAGTTGCTCCCTTGAAAAGTGGCACAAGGAAAAGCACTCCTACAATAAATAATAACGCCGAACCCTCATACATAGCCAGCAATGAGAAGGTTTGTTTCAGCCATCCACTTGCCGTCATCGTAATAACCATGGTTCCCATAAACAACGGATTTAAAATCCCATTAACACGTCCGATAAAAGCAGCCTCCGTGTTTTTCAAAATCATAGTATTGATTCCAATTTGAATGCATGGCATAAACAGACCGCTAAAGAATTCCGCAGTTAAGGTCAACCAAAACAGCTCAGAAAGCCCCATCACAAAAAATCCAATCGCACTAACAGTCATACCCAGCGCAAGCAGGATTTGCGGCGAAATTTTTTTAGCAGCTCCAAGCGTAAGACCGCCCCCTAAAATCATTCCGGCCCCAAATGCCGCCATCAGCCACTGCAGCTGCTCTTTCGGTAGACCAAGCTGTTCTGTAACGAGAAAAACACCCAGCGGCTGCGTCAGGCCTAAAGCCAATCCTGCTGCGGCAAAGCAGCCACCTAGCAACGTCAATGCGCGGCTGTTCCAAACATAGCCAATGCCAGCCTTCATTTCTTGAATAATGGTTGATTTTTCTTCCTTCTTCTCTTCCTCATAATCTGATGGAAGTCTAAATAAAATCCCAGCGGAAAGTAAAAAGGCAACCCCCATGATTCCAATCGCAGCATCAATGCCGTAGTGCTGGTAAACAAATGTTCCAAGGACTGGGCCGAGAATCATAAACAGAGCAAATAATGTTTGATAAATTGACATCCCCATCTGAATAAGCTCTTCCTTTACATGAAGCTTAAACAGCTTCATACCTGAAGGCTGTGAAAACTGCGAGAGAATCGAAGAAACAAGCGTCGCGAAGAAAATTACCTTCCAGCTTCCTAAAATAAGTGAAAGCAATACAACAAAAATCGAAACGGCACTCAAGAAGTCACACCATATCATTGTCCGTTTCGGCCGCCATCTGTCCGCAAAAGTTCCTCCAATAAAGGAAAACAGAAAAATTGGTGCAAATTCTGCAACAGATATGAGCGACACTGCCACTGGATTTTCTTTCGTCTTTTCAACGACAAACAATAAAATGGAGTAGTTACGCACCCAAATACCGATTTGCAGGAAAAAAGTCGAAAGCAAAATGGTTTGAATCACACGATTACGAAACAAAGCCCCAATGGTAATATCTGAATTAGTTTTTTCCATAAAAAAACCTCCTTATCCTTCATCTGGATAGGAGGCAAAATAAGCATAAAAGGTTACCGCACATCATGTACCATAATACCTTTTATGTAAAAAAGCCCATACGTATCCTATCCAGAAATATGTTCGTTTTTATACGAATAGTTTCTAAAATAGGATTAGTTGATCATTGGCTTTTTGGTCACCCTTCCGTTTTAACGTATTTTAATAGTACTTTATTTATTTTTAAGAATCAAGGAAAAAATGTAATTTAGTGGAAAGACCCATTTCCCCTCAAAACTTAAATATTTTCGCCAGAGCTTTCATTGAATCTGGAGAGCAGAAATTAGCAAAATGGTTTTTCAGCTTGAGTTTTGCTTCTTCGATGTCGATATCAAGTTCCTCCACATCATGGTTGCTCGTCCAATATGTCATCGTTTCAAACGAAGTGCTGCTCCATCCATTCTTTTCCCCTAGATCGTTTGTTTTCACCTTTGTACCGGAGACCACAATCTCTAACAACCCCTGCAATTCCAATAAAGCGTGATCAAAGGTCTTTTTCTTTTCTTTTTCCTTCATACCTGCTTTTGCTCTCAAAAGCCTCGTATCAATACCTTCTTCCTCGTGAATCAACTTAAACAGCTCTAATGCTTCCCTCGAAACAAGCCCATCATGATACCGCTCTTCCAATGTTAGCTTTGATCCTAGTACAACGTTCACGAATGGCAGTATTTCACTCGAGATGAAAACGGATTTCTTCTTTACGAATTTCCCATAGGCACCGACACCGTCACCCGCAAATTTTACCCGCCATAACCATGGATCCAAATCCGTGTCGGTATGCCAATGCTCCTTAGGCGTGATGCTGTTGAGAGAAGGATATTGAGGAATTAACGGAGCAAGCGGCAAAAAACCTATTTCTTCAATTACTTCAACTGCTTCTTTATATGTATTGATATGATATTCTTTCAATCCAACCCATCTCCCTTTCATCTCTTTTTCACTACTATTCTAACTGAATTCTATGTATATTAAACTAAAATTTTTCAATATTAGAGCAATTGCCGGATCAAATCATTAACTTGAATCATATATATGGTAATATTAGGTAAAGTTAGACAAGCAGGGGGTGTTATGATTGGAACCAAAATGGCTGGATTGGGCTAAACAGCTGCAATCCATTGCACAGGTTGGATTAACGTATTCAAAAGATGTTTATGACTTGGAGAGATTTGAGTTAATCAGAAAGCTAAGTATTGATATTTTAGCCCATCATACAGAATTGGATAAGACAATCATCCGCGATTTATTTGCTAACGAAACCGGTTATGCTACGCCTAAAGTGGACGTTCGTGCTGTTGTTTTTCAAAATGGAAAAATATTAATGGTTCGGGAAAATTCAGATGGGAAATGGGCGCTGCCTGGCGGCTGGGCCGACATTGGACTAGCCCCAAGTGAAGTTGCCGTTAAAGAGGTTAAGGAGGAATCTGGTTTCGATGTAAAAGCAGACAAGCTGTTGGCTGTCATCGATATGAAGTGTCATCCCCATCCCCCTTCTCCTTACCACGTTTACAAGCTGCTCATCCAATGCGAAATAATAGGCGGGCACGCAACAGAAGGGATTGAAACGAGTGGAGTTGGTTTCTTTGCCGAAAACGAACTACCGCCACTCTCAACAGCTCGAAATACAAAATCACAAATTGAGTTGGCTTTTAAATACTTGAAAAATCCTCAGGAATCCGTTTATTTTGATTAAATCTTGATTCTTTCTGAGTTTCATATAACAGCGGAATTGATCTATTAAATACGAAATTAGTAAGTTTATCAGTGAATCAAAAAATCTTCTAAAAAAAATTTGAGTTATTTAAAGAAAAACACCGTTCATTAAAAAGCATAGCTAATACTATTAGGGACAAACTAATGAACAGACCGCCTAATTCATTTTTACAAGCGATAGATTGGAGGAATCTGTTCATATGACGGATATTTTAGAATCAAACGAGTACTCTACAGGCACTTCCATTCAATCTTTTAACATCATTGAAACGAGTGCCAATGCTGCAGGATTTGAAGTTCTTTTGGATATTGATTTAGACAGTGGTTACCAATTAGAGAGTGTTAAACTGAAAATTACACATGAAGACATGGAAGCGTATGAAACAAATGATATTCACGAAGGCGTGAAATATGCTTTAGGATTTTTTGATGATTAATGAGTGCTATCGTTTAGTCCTGGATTTTCATCATTAGGAGGCAATGGCTATGAAAGAATACGAAAAGGCAAATGAAAAAATAAAAAAGAGCAGTAAGCAGAGTCAAGCTGAGGTAACTTTAAAATCAAAAAACAATGTTAAAGGAGATGACCGCCTTTAATGGGGCATCTTCCTTCTTATGTTTATAAGAGTTTTGCCATAGAGAATTCATCAACAAATTCCCCGTCAATTCTAAGCGAATGCCTTTTTGTACCTTCAATCTCAAATCCCATTTTCTTATACAGTGCTAAGCCTGCTTCGTTCCGGGTTACCACCGTTAATTCTAATCGGTGTATTTTATGTTCAATCGCCCACGAATATAATTTTTCAAAAAGATTTGTCCCGATTCCCTGGCCTCTAAAATTTTTTAAAATTCCAATTACAATATAGACCGAATGTTTGACTCTTCTTGCTGTGCCGCCAATCGCAAACAAGTATCCAGCCAATTGATTACCATCTTCCGCTACGAATATGGCGGAGTTCTCACTTTTTTCGAATGTTTCTATCCTTTGTCTTTGTTGTTCGGGGGTAATTTGTCTTTCGCCGGCTTCCATCAGCATGAATTCTGACTCTTCCTCAACCTGCTTTATAAGCCGCACCAAGTTTTCCGCATCCGCGATTCTACTTTTCCTAATGTTCACTTAGAATCTCTCCCTAATACCAACAAAATCATTCATTCGGCCCAAATACTCTATTCCGAATATCCGGAGTCTCCCTTTTCTCCAATCTTTTCATCAAAGTTTCTCGGAATTTCGGTGCAAGTAATTCGCATTCAGAAAGTTCTTGCATAGCCTCAAAATCTTGATTTTTTGAATGAATGATTTGATTGCATCTTTCAACTGTCCATTGCAGAAATGGGCGTTCCACTAATGTAAAGGTTTGGCCTTCCTCCACAAAACCCTCTTGTAAAACGCGATAATACCAGCCGGTTTTCCCTGTATTTTGCAATAGCAACGCCAGGTTTTTCACCCGAAAACGGCGAGCAGGCTTCCAGCACGGCAGCCGTGGCTGCGCAACTTGAACAATGGCTTCGCCAATTTGAAAGGTATCCCCGATCGAAATCGTTTCTTCTATAATATTATTCATGACAAAATTCTCACCCATTCCGCCGGATGAAATTTGATCGAATCCAAGTTCCTTTTGCCAGTAGGTATAGTTCGCAAACGGATAAGCAAAAACGGCTTTTTCAGGACCACCATGGTGCTCGCGATCTGCTTGCCCGTCTCCTGTTAATCCTGTTTTGCCGACCCAGATAGGTCCTTCAATAGGCTCTTTGAAAATGGCGCTTGTCCATTCCCGTTCCATTGGATTTGTAGCTTCTTTGTTACCTACCGTTTTCGGCATACCGACAAAAACCTTTTTAAGTAAAATATGCATTATGATTCCTCCAGAAAAATTTAAGACCTCTAATGTCGTGGTGCCCAAAGAATGATAGAAGCACCAATAATGCAAATGATCGCGCCAATCCAGTCATACATATCTGGTGTCTTCTTATCAACTACCCAACCCCACAAAACCGACAAAAGAATAAAGACACCGCCATAAGCCGCATATACCCTGCCAAACGAAGGAAATGACTGAAATGTAGCGATAACACCGTACAATGCTAGAATGAGTCCGCCAGCTAGTCCCCAGTAAAGAGGTTTTCCATCTCTAAGAGATTGCCATATAAGATAACCTCCGCCTATTTCTGCTATTCCAGCAAGGATGAATAAAATAAATGCTTGTATAATATTGACCACACCTTAAATACTGTTTTATAAAAATAATGTTACCACAAAATAAATCTCGTTTGGATTAATTTCCAATGTCTTCTATAAAATCCTGCATGTTGTCTTTTATTTCCTTCATGGAGTCAATTGTCGCTCCAATATCCCCTTTTATTTCCATAGAGTGGTCAGCATTCGGAATAACCACTACGCGCACCAGTTCATTTTTCTCTAGTAAAGAAAGCCGCTCCTTTATATAGTGAGGATCTTGGTCCCCGATCACACAAAGAGAAGGAAGTTCTGTATTTAAAATAGAATGGCAAACATTATCATCTTTTAAAAGGGGTGTCAACCAGACTCCAACAGAATGATGGATAAAGTTTTTTTGTCTCCACTCAAAGGCCATCGGGATCGTTCCGATTGATTTACTCAACCAAATTTGTTGCTCATATTCTGATTCTTTAAGAACTTCATCGACTACAACCTTCACATCTTCGTACATCCATGCATCTTGCTCTGCTCTTGAGAGTGCTGCAAAATGTTCATTTTTATTGAAATGATAATTGATATGAAGAACATCCATATTTCCCTCTATAGACATGCTTGTTGCATAATGAAAAAGAGGCCGCTGCGTTGAGTAACCTAGTCCTGGTAACATGATGCAAATACTTTTATTTGGACTTTTACTACGAATCCACGTATATGGGATGGTTGAATGTTCATTTCTAACCACTTGTTTTTCAATTAATTCATACATTCGATTTACCTCTCTTCTTTAATACACGCTCTGACCTTGTCCAAACCGACAAAATCACTATTCCCATTCATTCGCTAAAATTCCATAAACCACATGGTCAACGTAATGATCGTATAACCATTCCGCTTGTCTGATACATCCTTCATTTTTAAATCCTAATCTTTCAGGAATACTCCTGCTTTTTTTGTTCTCCACAGCAGCCCTAATTTCAACCTTATTTAGTCCTAACTCAATAAAAGCATATTCAGTTAATGCCTTTGCTACTTTGGTCATAATTCCATTTCCTTGGAACCCTTCGCCAAGCCAATAACCTATGTATGCTGTTTTGTTTGACCAATTAATATTATTAAAACCAGCTACACCCACGATTTCGCCTTTAAACAGAATAACCGTATTCAAACTTTTATTTTCAGAAAAACCCTTTAAACACATTTTTATAAACTCCACGGTGTCTTCAGGTTTTATTGTAAAATCCAGCCAAGGAAGCCATTCTCGTAAATATTCCCTTGATTCATTTGTTAACTTAAAAATCCAATCTGCATCCTTTAATTCCATTAATTTTAAAGATAAATCCTCATCAATTTTGTGCACGAACATTGAGATACCTCCTATCGGTTATTTGCTTTCACTTTTCAGCAATGATAATTTCTATTTATAACTTCTACCATGCTGACTTCTTTATCTTCCTGGCAACAGATCGTATTTAATTTCCTTACGATAGAAGGAATTTGTGCCAAATCCTCAATTATGAAATCTGCTTCCACATCGTTCCACTGGGAGTCTTTTTTCCAAATTCCTTTCATTTCTACCGTTTGTGCAGCTTTTACATCATTTACTGGATGGTCTCCTACAAATATACTTTCTTTAGGTGAAACTTGAAGTTGTTCCAAGGCTCTTAAAAATATTTGAGGCTCAGGCTTTTTCAATCCTTCCCATTCAGATACTAAAATAGTATCAAAATAATGTTCAATTCCTAACGCCCTTATATTATCCATTTGGAACTGCCCTCTACCGTTTGTAATCATGCCAAGCTTAAGATTGTCCCTTTTCAATTCTTCCAACATGCTATGAAGATTCGGAAAAGGAACACAGTTTTTCTGAAATTGACTTATGTAATATTGTAGTAAACCTTCCCAGGTAGTCCCCGCAATTTCAAATTCATCTACTAATTGTTGATACACTTTATCCTTCCAAACATAGCCACGGTTATCTAGCTCTATGAATCTTGCTATGTAAATCTCTTTTGGGATATGCCCTAACCAAGTTTTCAGTCGGACGTATTGATTCTCAATAAATTTTTTAACCGATTCATCTCGATTTAACAATGTTCCATCTAGATCAAATAGGACAGCCTTAATCATTCTGCACGTTCTCTTCCTTAAAATCATCAAGAAATCGATTAAATTCCTTCTTAAACAAGTCAGATTCCTCCAAAAACGGGTAATGATTACTTTTATAAAAAATAATAAGTCTAGAAATTGATATGAGCTCATTCATTTCTAATGAATATGTCAATGGACATTGGACATCATATTTTCCACATATGATTAAAGTTGGTGTTGTTATAAGCTTTAGTTTTTTTGTTACATCAAATAGCTGTATTTCCCTACTAAAATAGTTCATTCTGGATGCTGACATTTTCTTGCTAACATTTAATACAAATAGTTCTTGATACCTTTCAGGATTAAATAAAGATAGTTTTGTCCTTTCAATCGAAAGTTCTTTTCTTTTTTCTTTGGATAAATCAGACCGTTTTAGTGCTTCAATTAACTCTTGCATTTTCCCAAATTGGGGATGTTCTGGATGATAAATACAATCAGGGGAAAAAGTCATATACTCTCTTGCGGCTGCTCCTACGATCACATTAAATAGCAAACTATTAGAACAATAAATCCCATAAATAATTCCGATCATTCCACCGGTTGAATGACCCGCAAATCCCCACTTTTCAAAACCTAATGCTTCTCTGATCGCCTCTAAGTCAAATACTGTTTCCAGCATACTTAGTTGATAAGGATCTGAAGCCTTTTCTGAATTTCCAGCTTCTCTTAGGTTTACTAAATATACTTTGTTAGTGTTTATAAACGTCTCTGCAAAATAATCGCCTGTCTCATTAAATTCAGAGTAATTGTGTGTTATACAAAGAGGCGCGCCTTCACCTTTTATAAATACTTCAAAATTCCCACGAGAAGTGTGTATTAAATTTTTATTCCAGCCGGTCATAACAGCTCTCCTTTTCATCATTTAATTCCATGCATCCATACCTCTTGTTTTTCTTGGGTGTGGTGATACATTACTGCCGGATAGCTATCTAACCACCTGCGACTTTTCTACGATGACGTAGAAAATTTGATTTCAGCAATTTTTCCTTTTTTCAAAAAACCAATATTTTGATACACCTTATTGGATGTGGGATTTTTAATATCAGCATAGAGCATCGGCACTAGTTTTTCAGTTTCTATGATGCAGCATAGCTCAGCAACGAGCGCACTTGCATAGCCCTTTTTACGATGTTCGTCCGGAGTATAAACGGTATTAATCCGTGCATGTCTTGGCGAGCGGTGAGAGATATTCGCCATCGAGACTGGCTGATCATCCACCATCCAATGATACAAACCACCTGCATCTACCATTGTTTTCGCCTTATCTAACTGGGTATTCGGCTCCACTTTGGTACCTAATGCATCATTTAAGAAGCCTGCCAAGTATTCAGCAATAACCACTACGTTTTGCTGGGTTGCTTTTTGGAGTTTGCCAGTTACATTTACTGGTTTGATCACTTTCGGACAATGGTAAGCCTCTAACGTCATATCTGAATAGAAGGGAATGCCATTTCTATTTGAAAAAACTTCTGCAAACATTGCTGTAATCTCAGGTTCACTCGAAATTCCTGGTAATGAAACTCCTTTTAAATGGATAGCTAATTCTTCGATCATCGATTTTCGTTCCACTTTTGCCACTTCTCTTGAAATCCATAGCCATCCATTGTGTCCAGGTGTTTGGGCAAAAATCATTTTTCCATCAAAAGTTTTCAAACATAAAGAATCGTTGCTTTCACTTATAAGGTGAA
This sequence comes from Neobacillus massiliamazoniensis, assembly GCF_001048695.1. Classification (GTDB taxonomy): domain Bacteria; phylum Bacillota; class Bacilli; order Bacillales; family Cytobacillaceae; genus Neobacillus; species Neobacillus massiliamazoniensis. Next base: position 379,375 of record NZ_CVRB01000002.1, read on the forward strand.
TAAGATTGTATTGAACCTCATCAGAAAAAAAAGAAGTTCCTGCTCCTATTGCTGCATCATTTGGATCAAGTCTCGTAAACATACCCTATACCTCCAGGAATTTTTTTCTACTTAATTCTCTATAGAGGATGAACATACCTTCTTGTGAATGTTTGATTTTTCATTTAGGCTTTGTTAATAATCATTGTTGATTATTTACTCAAAAAATTAATATCAACAGTGGTATCCAAAAAGAGGTTAGAACCTATTTAAACTACCGTTTTTCGTTTTCATTCTGGTTTCGGTCACTTAGAACCTTATAAGCTACCGTTTTCTCGTTTTCAGTTTGATTTCGGTCGCTTAGAACCTCTATAAGCTACCGTTTTTCCGTTTTCATTCTGTTTTCGGTCGCTTAGAACCTCTATAAGCTACCGTTTTTTCGTTTTCACTTTGTTTTCGGTCGCTTAGAACCTCTATAAGCTACCGTTTTTCCGTTTTCATTCTGTTTTCGGTCGCTTAGAACCTCTATAAGCTACCGTTTTCTCGATTTCACTTTGTTTTCGGTCGCTTAGAACCTTTATAAGCGACCGTTTTTTCGTTTTCATTCTTTTTTCGGTCGCTTAGGACCTCTATACGCTACTGTTTTTTCACTTTCCCTCTATTTTTGGGAGTTTAACATGAGTACCGTGCAATGATCATAAAGGTAGTCCAAAGAATCCAATAATTGACTGAAAAATTGTTCGGTGATAGATTAGTAAAAAAACAAACTTTTGATCTCAAATACTTATCTATCTTTAAGAGGAATTTCGGAAGCAAAGGGGGAGCACGTATTGTTCGAGGACCAAGATTATCCAAATCCAAAACGTGACAATAGTCGTAGTAATTTGCATGCTGACAGTGAGAACTGCTTCGGCTTGTGTTGTGTTGCACTTCCTTTCGCAGCTTCGGCAGATTTTGCGATCGATAAAGATGCTGGCAAGCCCTGCCCTAATCTGCAATCAGACTTTCGTTGCAGCATTCATAAAAGCCTCAGACAACAGGGGTTTAAAGGATGTACCGTTTTTGAATGCTTTGGCGCAGGACAAAAGGTTTCCAAGGTCACCTTCGGAGGCGTCGACTGGCGTGAAGATCCAGAAATGGCGTCGGAAATGTTTAATGTGTTCCCAATTATGCACCAGCTACATGAGATGCTCTGGTATCTGACTGAGGCTCTATCTTTAAAAGCGTCTCGTCCGATTCACAAAGAGCTTAGCTACGCGCTTGATGAGACAGAACGTCTTTCTCAACTTAGTTCTAATTCACTCATGGAACTAGACGTTCCATCACACCGAGCAGCTGTAAATGCACTACTTTTAAGGACAAGCGAACTAGTGTGGACAGAGTCATGTCGCCAGCAGAAAAATTCCAAAAGAAGTAAGAGAATCGACCATCAAAGAGCTGATCTTATCGGTGCCAATCGTAGAGGAGCAGATCTCAGAGGCGCCAACCTAAGAGGAGCATACCTTATTGCTGCTAACCTTCGCGGCGCCGACTTGAGAGCTGCTGACCTTATCGGTGCAGATTTACGAGATGCCGACCTTAGAGGCGCAGATCTCACAGAGAGTATTTTTCTCACTCAAGTTCAAATTAACTCGGCGAAGGGCGATGCACACACAAAATTACCTTACTTACTTTCTCGTCCGACACACTGGTCTGCTTTGAGCAAAAAACAAATTTAATAACTTAAAAGAATCCCAATTTCTCTGAGATTGGATTTTTTTATAAAGAAGTTCCTTTATCTAATTAAATTAACTTTTTTACAAATAAAACTCTGTCCTGATTCGGCCCATCGTAGTTTGTATGAGCGAAAACATCGTCTAGTTTTTTATCTCCATCATCAATTACAAAACCCATCTTGGTATGATAGGCAATTGATCCTTTGTTCACAGGGGACGTTACACAACAGACAATCTTTCGATTATATTGTTTAATGATCTCGAAAAAATGGTTATATAGATTTTTTCCAACATGCTTCTCGCGATGTTCGGGATGAACACCCACAAAATGGATGTATGCCTCGTTTGAATATGTTTGTGATAGGAATCCAATTAGGAAACCTATTATTTCTCCATTCTCTTCAGCAACGAAACTTGTATCTGAAAAGTGGTCAAAAAATAATTTTGGTAACTTATCAGCCATTTGCCTTCCACCCCACCACTCGTTAATAAGTGGGGAGATGGTGTAGTAATCTGAACTCTTTACTGAACGAATTTCCATTGAAACCTCCTACACAACCGTAATTTATTTTTGAATTAACTCTTCCACAACTAAATTTTTCCATGGTATAATATTGACAAAATAGATGCTGAAATTCACATAATTGTAAAACATTATCATCTATTGTTCGTATGATTAATAAACCATTCCAAAAGGAGGAGGTAATATGGATATCGGTGTAACTATCATCATTTCTGTACTAGTTGCTTACTTTTTGGTTATGATTTGGTTTCAGTATAAGAATATTGCCGAAACAAAGATGAGAATGAAGAAAACAAAGCAATCCCACAATGAAATGTATGAAAAAATGTCCTTTGAAGAACAGGAGCTCCAATATAATCTACAAGGGAGTCTCCTTAATCTGCCATCCAATATTGTCGCCATGATTCTTTACAAAATCCTCCATTGGCATAAAAAATAGCAATCAATGGCATGATCACCCGATTGGATGTCATGCCATCTTGATTAATTTATTTAAACAGCTTTTTGATCAATTTAAAAATATCAAATGTGGTTCGATTGTAGACTTTATTATAGGCATACTTTTTGGGATTCCTAATCCACCCATAACCTCTAGGCATTTTCAGTCCCGCCCGATGGACAACCTGTCTTTTTATGCTTGTTCTAGCTGAAATTCTCTTCTTTAAGCTTGGCTTTCGCATTCCGATTTTCATGAGAACGTCCCCTTACGCTTTTGTATATATCTTCCTTTCTATATTATAAGTTTTTCCAATCTAACTTACAGCGTTTTTCAGCATTCTGTTGCAAGATCTCACTCCTGCCCTTATCTCGCAGGACAAACTAAACTTTTAGCTTGATGATATTTATAAATTTAATAATGATCCTTAGGATTATATAAAGTAGCAAAATACAAAAAATAAAAGCTAGAATATTAAATTCAGTTTTTACAAAATAGCTAGGAAAAAATAAAAGGAATCGGTTATGAGGAATTGGCTCGTAACTTCTAAACCATATAAAATTCAGAGGAAATCCTATCGAATAAGTGTGATTATTAATTTGTTTCGCGGGGCTTAGAAAAATGGATAAAACAGAAATAAATAAACTTAAAAATAATAATTTATTTTTTAACACCAAACTTCTTCCCTTCTTTCCCTTAGAATTTTACAACACAATTAAATGTTATGCATTTTTTCTCAATTCAATGAATCTACTTATATTGTAAGAATAAAAATTTGGGAGGTTGACTAATGAAGAAATTATTAGCTCTTGTTTTTAGTTTCTGTCTGATGTTTTTGCCATTTATTAGTGTAGAAGCAGCGTCAAATCCAACTTCCAAAGACCTTCAGGCCAAATTTAAAGTTTTACAAACAAAGTATAATATTGAACAAGTTGACATCCAAACAATTCCAAAGGATAAAATACTCCATTTTAACAGCATGGAAGAATTTCAAAACTTTGTCGAGGACTTAAAAAGCCACCCTAAAGATTTCAGCAAAGAAATTTCAGTAAGTACTGAAAAATCACCCAATTTAGGAATTCCGTTTTCTATTAACCAGAATACTGTAACTCCGATGGTCACAGCTAATTATTATGATTCTGACGCTATTTCCTGGTGGGCACCCTTTTCAGGATGGGGAATGACTGGGTTAGCATGCTGGCATAATGTTGCATTTGATTATCAGTGGTATTGGTACTATGGCCATCCAAGATTTCAGGATAGTAGTGTTGCAAATATCGATTCATATTTAACTGGTTTAAATGTTGCATGGTGGCAACAGACAAGTAAGAGTTATAATCTTACTACTACGTACTACACGAACGATACTGCTAGATTCAGGATATATGGTAACTATGTTCTTGGTGTTGATATCAGTGGGTTTACACTCGGCGCTAAAATCTCAGACAGCTGGACTTGCAGCTTACGAATATATTGATATGTAAATAAAATGATAAACAAGGAGGGGGTCCCAAAAGTTTTAAGGGCACCTCCTTTTTATTAATGGTCTGTTAAACTTTGTACATATAGTGGTGCTTGTCACCTTTTGGGACAGCCTCTTTTGTTTATCTCGCTCATCATTATAAATAGCACTTGAATTTTTGCCATTCATGATGCCGAGTTTGATTCCACTTTCCTAACGTAAAATCCCTTGCAGTGTCTTATCTTCATCCAAAAACTGCAGTGCTTTCTTTCGATAAACTTCATCGTGTAAAAAGGTGTATCGATTCGGTTTGATTGAAGGAGCCATTTCAATAGCTTTACGGAATTCCTCTTTTTTCAAGTCAAGCCCTTTTACATAATCAAAAAAGCCTGTCCTCGTAAAGATTTTCATCATCCGCTCCGCCCGATGCTCCTGCACATTGGCCATAATATAGGTTGCCATTCCTACCTGGATTCCGTGCATTTGCGGTTGCACAGCAATTTTATCAAGGGCATGGGAAATAAGATGCTCAGATCCGCTGATTGGGGAACTGTTCCCGCTAATGACTGTTGAGATTCCGCCTAGCGTGAGAGAGCTGATTAGTTCTTTTAATAAAATAGGGTCTTTAATATTAGACATGGGCGTGCGAATAAAGCTATTTACTGCTTTTTTGCTAAGCATATAGGCGAAATGATTCACCCGTGTCGCTTCATGTTTCTCCTCAAACTCCCAATCATAAAGCGCTGTGATATTAGACATTAAATCACCAATCCCAGCCAGGATAAAGCGCTCGGGAACATGTTGAATAATATCCAGATCAGCAATAATCCCATATGGAACCTGAGCTGGAACTGTCGTTTTCTTTTTATTCACAACAAGGGAGCAATTGCTGCTAGCAAAACCATCATTGGAGGCAGCAGTTGGAATGCTAAGAAACGGACTGCGGCGTGAAAAAGCTATATATTTTCCATAATCAATAACTGTCCCACCGCCCATGGCAATCACCACATCAAAACGCTCCATTTCAAACGCTCTTTGAATCAAGTCCTGAATATCTAAATCTGGCGGCATTAAGATCGGCTTGATTGTCGCTATAGAAATAGAGTCAAGAATATCCTGCCGATAGGTTTCATAGGTAAAATCATCGAATAGAAACACGACATTGCTAAAGCCATGCTGCTTCAATAATCGATCAAGATTATAAATAGAACCTTTACCAATCTCCAAAATGGCAGGAATCGGGACACTTGTTACAGGTGCCATCATTCAGAAAGCACCCCTTTTTCTACCATGAAAGTTTCCACTTCTTTAAAATCATCAACGGGGATAAATGGCACTTTTTGTTCACGAAGCATATCTTGCAAACCATTTTTTGCAAATGTGAAATCCGCATATCTAGCAGGATGGGAGTCTGGCTCACTATCACCACAAAAATAAACGACTTCATATTCTTCCTTTAATTTTTGAATAACCTTGGCTTTGTCAATTCCATAGCGTTCAGAGAAATGCCACTCATTTGGATCAATGTCCATATGGACGTTTCGATCACGGAAGGCACCTCTGTTGGAAAAAACCTTTACGTTTTCCACTCCATATTTTTTTAATATATGTTCAATATAATAGTTGGTACCTGCACTTAAAATATAGAAGTCCGCTCCGGCCTTTTGGACCTTCTTGATAAAATTCGGCACGTATTCATCGATGGGAATGGCTAAAATATCCTCAATCAATATTTCTTCCTCTTGATTAATCGATTTGAAAACTGTCGCCAAAAAATCAATATCTTTTAGCTCGCCTGCACGCCACTTTTTAAAAAGCTCTCTGCCTTCAGGGAAATATTTATCCATCATCACTATGTAAAAGTCCTGCTTTGAAATCGTTCCATCAAAATCGGAAACAAACGCCCATTTTTTCACTGGCTATTCCTCCATTACCATCATTTATCTTTTTTATTTTGCCCGAGAATGTGTTAAATAGCACTTCTCTGTTATTTAAGGCTGCCATGGTGTGGTTAAGGAAACGCAATAGCAAAAATTAAAAAAAAAGCAGAAAATAGGCAAATGATGACCCGCCTGTTTTCTGCTTAAACGTGAACCTAAAAGATTCAGCAACGACCAAGTCTAAAGTATGTCCACTTCAATTTAATTGAGGTTACTTACCATCCCTGTCTGCTGCACAATGAAGTAATATGGGCAAGATGGTGCTTGCCGTGCCAAGCATATATGCCAATGTTGATCCCTACTGAAAGTTCGCCCAAATCCGGATGGAAGAACGTTTTTTTCATATCAGCATGACTTAGACTTCTTAAAAGCGTGACCCAACGCTGATGTAATGCATCAAGCATTAAAAGTGAAACTTCAATCGGTAATTTGGAGTCAGGTAGCTCTGCCCACTTTTCTTCATCATATGTCTTAATGGTAGGATTCTCTTCCGAAAGAGCCAGTTTTATACGTATATAGGCATTCATATGGCTATCAGCAAGATGATGAACTACTTGTCGAATCGTCCAGCCTCCTGAACGATAGGGGGTATCCAATTGCTCCTGATTCAGCTTTTCTACAGAAAGTCGTAGTAAATTAGGTAATTCTTCAACCTCTTGAATCCAATCCGTCGTTACTCGGTCGGTAAGCTCCCCATCAAACTGAAATTTCCCTATTGGATATTTCTCCTCCATCCTTAATCCCCCAAACTAAAATGATTTAATCTAAATTTTCCAACTATATTTGATTATAACAGAATCACTGCTTTTTAGTGTGAAGATAGTATAAGGATAATTGTAAATTCATGCTTAAAAAAATATATAAAATTAGGAATGACGCACTTCTATGTTGACAAGTTCTTTGTGATTGGAATTACAGAAGAAATGATGTTTAGGGAGCTTATCCTTAAAGAAATAAATAGAATGATGTCGTTTTGGAAAGCAAATGTTATTACATCATTATTGTTTTTATTGATACATTATCCAGATTGAATTCACAATGATGAATTCTTTATTATTTCAAATCATCTAGGTGTTTAAAGCCGAAATGACATATGCTTTGACTTAGCTATATGGTATTAAAAAAAGCAAAAATCGCCACAGTATTGGCGATTTTTCCTCATTATTTATCTTGAGATTCAAAGGCATTGGAGTCGTTTTAGTTTAATTCAACTTCTTCAACAACTAAAAATGACACTACTGGAACTAATAATTAAAACGTCATTCATCATTCCATATTTCTTCAAATACTCTGTATGTGGGGATAACAGAGAACACAGCACAAATAATAACATTTTCAAGCATATTATAAGGAGAGTTTAGAAGAAGAGCAAATACACTGATTAAAGTGAAGCTGAAAATATAATCCCTCAAATAGGACATGATGATGACAATTCCTAAATACGCTTTTTCTTCATCCATTATTTTTTCCCCCCATTTGTATTCGATTCCATTGTAGTTTGGATTATGGGTATAAAGAAATAGGAAAAAAGTAAATGAATTGTTAAGTTGTTGTAAATGAAAACTTTTAGAATTGTTTTATGTTCATTTACGGAATCGATTGTAAGAATAATGGACCTGTGGAAAAACAGTCTACGAACTCTTCCTTAATATGCACTTTCTAGAATGTTGTGCTTATACAAGTAAACTTTCCCTTCATTACAACAATAAAAAAGACCATCACTTAGACGGTCAAGCTTCTTTAAGCTTCAATTCGGAAAAATGCACCAGTTTAACTAAATGATTGGTTTTTTCAACCTCGACAATCTCACAGTAACCAGATGCGTATTGAATATCATCACAGGGTGTTATTTAGGTAATGTTGCCATCATCGGATAAGATTCCATTGTCATTATTCCTGCAATAACGGCGGGATCTTCTGCGATGAGTTTTGGAACTTGAGCTTCACTCTCAACTTCGATAATTGCGAGTCCATGTGGGGCTTTAGGATTTAGAACTGGTCCGAAAACCAAAGCAATCCCCTGATTCTGCTTGTCCGTCCAATAGACGATGTGTTGTAGCATGATGTTCCTTTCTTCTTCAGTCATGTCCTGATGAAAAGTTGTTCTCGGCGGAGTGGATTTTAACATAAAGTGTATTTTTCCTGTATTATTGCTTGAGACGTTATTCGACATTTGGAATCTCCTCCATCAGTTTGGAATTATATTCATACATACGTAGTGAATTTCAGTCACTCCTTATAATTAGTATAGATCCATCCTACTAATCATAAGAAGAAGTGTATTGTAAAAATGAGAACTATCATTCTTTATAAAAGATGGTCCCAAGTTTGTTGTTTTTCATTATGTACTCTTTAGGTGGAAGTCCTGTGAATTTCTTGAACTCTTTGATAAAATGGGACTGATCGTAATACATTTCGTAAAGTTCATTGTCTTCTAAGCTCATCAGATTCATTTTTCTATAAGCTTCTTGAAATTTAATCACGCTTGTTAATTCCTTTGGGCTTAAACCGACATTTTCGGAAAACTTCGTCGCAAGATATCTTCTGGAATACCCCATTTTCTCGCTTAACTCTGACACCGTAATTAAACCTTTACTCTTCGTGATCTGATTAACTGCGTATTCCGTTATTGGATCTGATTTGTTCAGCAAAAGCATCTGTCTACATAGAAATTGTTGGACAAAACGGACCTTTTCATCAATGCTAATCATTTCTTTTAATTTCTCTTGAAGTTTCTCTCCTTCTTTGTTGAATATATCCTCGGCAGTATATATTTGATTTTTTAACTCGTTTAGAGCAACATTGAAAAACCTATATGCACCCAATGGTTTAAATTCAACACATATATTTCCGTAGTCAGCGTCACATTCAACCACTGTAGCATGAGTAGACAAACCGAGAATAAACCATGTTGACTCCTTATGTTCTCTAATACAGTTTCCTATAATACTTCTCATATTGTTTTTAAAAGGAATAACCAGCTTCATAGAGCTGTTTGGGACAGTGATGCTAAAATCAGTTTTGGACAGACCTGATTTCGTTTCTAACACAAAAATAGTTTTTACATACGGTCGAAGTGCTGGAACAGGAGAAAAAGTCTTATACACAATATCCTGCAAGTAAAAAACCCCCTTAAATCCTTAATCAGAATGATAGCACAAGCCCCCACTCCAATTCCCAGGATAAGAAATATTTACGTTTCACCATAACTTGTATGTTTATTATCCCTTCCATAAGGATACCAATCCCAGAAAAAGTTGTCCTTATGCCTTTATACGTGAGGTGTTGTTCATTTTAGAAGAAATTCAAATCTTCAAGATACACCTTACTACTGTACAACTGCTTCCAAAAACCTTGAATGTATTCGCTTCTTCAGTTAAACTGACCGTTATAGAAAAGAGCTGCTGCAGCAACTCATTTCAAGTTGCTTAGAAATCACTACTTATATCGAAATAAGATATAATTATTAAAAAATACTTGAGGTGAATATTCATTGGATTTTCATTCAGAGTCAGACCAACGAGTAGAAAATGTTAATAATGAAGAATATAAAGAAAGAAGTTACACTACTAGGCAGGAAGCAAAAAGGGAACTAGAAGAAAGAGGATATAAACAATGGTTGTTGGGCAGGAAAAAGAAAAAATCAGATGAAGAGGGTGAAGCGGGAGTAAACTCGCCGTCCAGATCCCAATCGTCAAAAAAGATAAAGAAAGTGGAAATGTTCTGGGTAAAACTAGTCTTTAAGATTTTAGTAATAGGAGCTGTTTATTACAATTTCAAATTCATTTTGAACTTTATGAAAGAACCTGTAAGTAATTTTACGCATACATTATTTGTAGTTGGAATGTGTGTAGGAATTAATTTTATTGCCGTTTGGATTCTTTTTTATAAAAGTTCATTTATGAGATTTTATCTTTCCTTATTTGCAATTTTAGGATCATTTGGATATTACTCCTACGTAAATTATACAAATAATTCCTTTTTAGGGAATAACATCATAACTTCATTGCTTGTTATTATATCAGTTTTGATGGTCATTAATCCTAAAGTAAATTATTATGTGAAAAGTATCCTACTTCTGTTGATACCTATTTTAGGAATATATTTTAGTGGTAATCAATTCGCACTTGTATGGACTCTAATGTTTAATGCCGGATTGATCCTGTTCTTTAGAATGTCTAAATTAAATAAATCTAAAACAAATAAAAAGGAAGCACGAATAAGAAGAAACAAAAAGCAATCAGCCTAATATTAGCTACTTGTATAAGCAATTAAAAAATGACGTATGCCAATTCATACGTCATTTCTTGTGTCATTTATTCAAAAAGCACCTCAAAACGGAACCCTTTAGAAAATTATCCAAGCGTTTTTATGTACTAAATATTGTGTTAAATTGGATACTAAAGTTAACGTGAATTGGTTTGAAAATTAAGCTGTTATTTCGTATTCGCTCCACATTATCAGAACTACTTAGGGCATCCGCACTCCTCTTTTTTTGAACATAATCAGCTACTGCTGCTCGAGTTGCTAGATGCCACGGCCGCTGCGGTCATGCTTGCCGTCATGGCGGCTTGCTGTGCCTGGATTAGCGTCTCAATGGATATATTTAACCCCGTTCTTGCTGCCTCGCCCACTGCTGAGAATTGATTCATCAAAAACAGCACACTCATCATAAAATTAACATCTTTATTCCATTTAAATAGCTTATCCTTATTTAAATCCTCATTAATCGCAACTAGACTTTCGAATTCACCTATCGTGTTTTCTAAAAAGCTGAGCATGCCAATATAAGGGTAATAAGCGCTTTTTGTTTTAAGATTGGCCTTTTTGAGCATGTCTCTTATCATCAGACATTGATCAGCTTTCTCCTCAGGCCGATGGCTCGTTTCTATTGCGAGAATATGGCTTAAAAATTGCAGATCGTTCCCTAAATAAAAGCCTTTTTTATGTAGTGTCTGGTAATAGTCCTCTACATTACGGACAATGATGTCTGAATCTAATTCGCGTTGAGCAAGGATGGTGGCGAGCGGATAATCACCCGGGTTCGTTAGGAAAAAATGATTTTTTCTCATACCTTTATAAACTTCGTGAGTTTTCTGGACGATTTCATCGATGCGATTCGGTTCCACTTTTAACAATGTTCCAGCAGCAATATAGGAAAAAGCATTCCGAGTGAAGCCGTTTTCAATCAGCTTATCGTAGATTGAGATAAATTGATGAAAACTTTCTTTAGGATCCTCTGACGTCGTATCCAATGTCGCCGCAATTGTAAAACGCTGGGTAGATTTCAAATATGAAAACATTCCAACATGGTCTTTAATATAGTCCGCTATATCTATAAATCTTTTTAAATTAAATTCCTTTGCATTTGTAACATACATAGCAGCAATCAGCATAAGTGAGTGTTTATCCACTTTCCATTTTAATGCTGAATACAGCTCTGAATAAGTGTCTTTATAAAGGCTAATACTTTCGTTTACGGTTTGCTCCTTCATTTATCCATCACCCTTCTCAATTGTACGTATCTACTATACGTGAGAAGTTCTAAGATGGTTTCATTGTTTATGGTAGATTCTCTTCAGTAAAAGAGTCTAAAACCATACATCCTGCTCCCTGCGCGACGATGTTGTAAGCTGTAGTCGATCTATACATCCGGACATTACTATTAGAATAATGCTTCACGCGATTAAGTGCAGTTTCAGATGCCGCTTCGTAAAAAAGCGGTTTGGGTACCAAGGTTCCGCCGCAGATGACGATATCTGGTCGTAACAGAAAAATGAGGTTCGAAAGTCCAATACCAAAATAATAGGCTGCTTCCTTCACGACATCAAGAACCAAGGTATCTTCCCTCTCAAGCGCTTCTAAAATATGAAAAAAATCAACCTCTTCCACAGCACCCACCTTTTCTTGAAGAAAAGAGTCATGACCACGTTTCAATCTGCGAATGACTTCGTTGCGAATAGCCGGCAAGCTGCTGAATGCCTGCAAACAGCCATATGAACCACAGGAACAACGTGGTCCATGGACATCTATGATCATATGTCCAAAAGCATCCGCCATTTCGTTTTGATTCGTAATCAATCTACCTTGGAAGATCATGCTGCTGCGAATGCCCATATCATTTGAGACAAACACAAGATTATCCGTTTCTTTCCAATAATTTATGCGATATTCAGCTAACGCCGCTAAGTTTGTTCCATTTTCTAAGAAAACAATTGTATTATTTTTTTGACTTAAATAATCAACAATGTTTAGATCCTCCCAGCCATCTGAGGTAAACAAATGGGGTTGGATGATCACGCCTCGTTCCTGATCAATCGGACTAAGAACACCAATGCCAATACCGAGTAGTTTTTCCCTAGGAATGCTTTGTTTAGCCAGAAGCTCATCGACACATCTAGACACAAAATCTAATGTGTATCTCCCCGTACATTGGGAATCCATTTTTAGTTTTTCTGCCCCTATGATCGTTAATTGAGCATCAAGAAGGAGCACCGTCGTGTATAGATTCGTGATTTCCACACCAATTAAATAGTGGGCATCAGGATTGATCACATACATTAACGGTTTCCGTCCACCACTTGACTCCCCTAAACCACTATCTTGTATGAGTTCAGCCTGCACAAGCTCGTCTACCAAACGGGAACAAGTAGCATGCTTATAGCCCGTCATTTCAGATAATTCTTTAATTCTGACAGGGCCAAATTTACGAATGAAACTATATAAAAGCTTTAAGCTTTTCACCTTTGGCGATATTAAGCCCACAAATTGCCTCAGCATAAAATTCCTCCAAAATCTTTCTTTTTAACTAATACTAGTTTACTCGATTTATTCGAAAAGGAAAAATGCTCTTTTTATCATTTTGGAGTAAAGTTTCTATTTTTTTATAATTCGGTCTTTAAAATACAATTAATTTCTTATTACTTTTTTTCAAAATGAAATTAACTTATTTACAATGATCAAAGAATCCAGTAAACTTTTATTGTTAATAATTCAGAAAAATTTCCTATGGAGGAGTTAACTATGCACAAAATCCAAGATATTTTAGATGCAAAAAATTATATTATGAGCAAGACTGACCTTCGTCCGACGATTGGCATGATTTTAGGCTCAGGTCTAGGAACTCTTGCTGATGAAGTTGAAAATGCTGTCATGATCCCTTATAGTGAAATTCCCCATTTTGCAAAATCAGAAGCAGTGGGCCACGCCAACGAATTAGTCATTGGTGAACTAAAAGGAAAAACCGTTGCAGCCATGAAGGGGCGCTTTCATTATTATGAAGGTTTTACTTTAGATGAAGTAACCTTTCCCGTCCGTGTTTTGAAAGCTCTTGGTGTTGAGAATCTAATTATTACAAATGCCTGCGGAGCGATTAACACAAGCTTTAACCCAGGAGATTTAATGTTAATTACCGATCATATAAATCTAGTTGGGACAAATCCATTAATTGGACCTAATAATAATGAATTAGGAACCCGTTTCCCTGACGTTTCTCAAGTATATAATCTTGGCTTGCGCAATATTGCTACTGAGGTAGCGAAAGAACAAAATATGAATCTGCAACAAGGTGTTTATGCTTGGTGGAGTGGCCCAGCCTACGAAACTCCTGCAGAAATTCGAATGATTCGTATATTAGGTGCAGATGCTGTAGGAATGTCAACAGTTCCTGAAGCCATTGTCGCCACCCATGGATCAATGAAAGTACTAGGCATCTCCTGCTTAACTAATATGGCATGTGGAATTTTAGATCAACCATTGAGTCATGATGAGGTCATCGAAGTGGCAGGTAAAGTTAGATCCAAATTTGTTCAATTAGTAAAAGGGATTTTAGAAAAAATAGATTAAGAATACTGAAAGCGGCTGGGGATTAACCAAGCCGCTTTTTTGTCGACTAGACTGAACCTCTCCCATAATTTAGGGGGATTTGTTATAATCAATATAGAATATTTTTAAGGGGGTGCTTAAAAATGGAGAATCAATCTAGATTGTCTGGTACTTCCGCAACTCATGCAAAGCCTGGAATAGGAAAGGCGATACTTTGCATGGGGCGGAAATTAAACTAAAAGAAATCGCCCAACATATGCATTACGTCATTTCTACGATCTGGCTTTGCGCCTTATTTTCTCTCAATACAAAAAATAAGGGGCTGACAGAAGTGAAATATGTAAATGCAAACAATATTTTACCAGCTACGCTGATTACGGAAATACAAAAATATGTACAGGGAGAAACCATTTACATTCCCAAACCGGTAACGGCTTATCGAAAATGGGGAACCTGTTCGGGCGGAAGAAAGCTGATTGATAAAAGAAATTCTGCCATAAAAAGCGCCTTTATTAGTGGCTGCAGTATTCAACAGTTAGCCGAGGAGTATTTCCTTTCAATCGAAACCATTAAGAAAATTGTCTATTCAAATAAGTGATAAGATAGCAGCACGGATGATTTTTTAGAAAAATTGTCCGTGCTTTTTATGTATAAATCGTTTCATAAATGTTTTCTGCATTTTAAATTGGAGAGGGAATTCTTAAAATGAATGTAGGAGGTAGAAAATGATGTATGATAAATTCATAAAGAATGATCAATTTAATTTTATAAAAAAACAAGTCAATTTAATAAAAGATAGTTACAAAAAGCATGCGGATCCGACCGTTATTCACGCAGTGAAAGACTTAGCAAATGCTAAGATCATGGAGCTTTTCCTAACGGCAACTTTCGAGCAAAAGGAAATGTTAGATCTATCAGGATTGAAAACAGATCCTGAGTTTGACCACTATATTCAACAGCTTTCTCCCTTTTTGTTACCATTCCCAAAAATCACGGAACAACAATTAAAAAAGATGTTTCCAAAGAATAAGAAATTAAAGCTGCCTGACCTTTCCAAAATCAATCATGAACAGTTAACCTTTTTAAGCTGGACGGACATCAGTACGAATAAGAAGTTCATTGTATATGAACATAATGAGAAACTAGTTGGTATTGAGTGTAAATACACCATGTTAAATAAAGATAATATTTGTTCCTTCTGTAATCGTTTCGGCAAGGTTGCCTTTATTTCAACCGTAACAAAAGCAAAAAAAGCAAAGAATCCAGATTACTATAAGGCCATAGGCAACTATATTTGCTTTGATAGCTCGGAATGCAATAAACAAATAACGAATGTAGATTATTTAACCACCTTTTTAATAGACTCCTTGGGAGAGAAATAGGCTGCTGACATTGTCAACAGCCTATCTTTATCTTTCCTATTATTTACCAATAAAATCCTGAGTCCAGTAATTACCCTGTGCCACGTAACCGACACCAATATAATTATAATTCGGATTCAGGATGTTCGCGCGGTGGCCTGCACTATTCATCCATCCATTGACGACTTCCTCGGGAGTTTTTTGCCCCATGGCAATGTTTTCACCTGCATATCTATAGGTAATCCCATATTGTTTCATCATATCAAATGGTGAACCGTATGTCGGACTAGTGTGGCTGAAGTAACCATTCGCAGACATATCTCGGGATTTTTCATGTGCCATTTTGCTAAGTGTTAAATCGACTTTAAGGGGTGGCAAACCATTTTTTGCACGTTCCTGATTGGTTAGATCCACTACCTTTTGCTCGTAAGCACTTAAGGTGCTAGTTGTTTGCTTCGCTTTCGGATGTACAGATTTTACAGGCTGATGCTGTACTGGGTTTGTCGTAGGAGTTTGCTGAATTCGATTTGGTTGTTTCTGGACTGTCTGCTTTACTGAATTAGTTGAGCTAAAGTCGCTTTCATTTTTAGTAAAAAAGTTTTCTAGTATTCTATTTATCTCATTCACATCTGTGCCATGGTATACATAAGCATTTTCCTGCATGTTAGAATTATTAGCTGCCGCTTGTGCTTTATATGAATGTGGATTTGCCCCCACTAATGCTGCGACGGCTGCTACCGAAAGAATTGCTTTACTCAAGATCATCTTCCATCCTCCTGAATTAGAAATTATCCGCTCCTGGACAATTTCATCGTAACATATGGTTTTTGACATATTTCAGGAAGGATTTCACAGCCTAAATTCTACTCTATTTATTTAGGCCTTATGAGACCATAAGGTATATGGATTTCATCCGCTTAACTAATTATCATAATTTCTATTAGATTCTTGAAAAATTACCAATATTTATTGTAGAAAAGGATATTGACAGTTTCCAAAGTAGTCGTGATTTTTAACAAATATTTCAGAAAAGTGTCGAAACTTACATTCATTTTAAGCAAAGCAAAACTACTAATTTGCCTTATTCTCTCCACTTTTTTTGGAAATAATAGAGAGAAAAACAATTCATTAGTAAATGCTACATGGTAGAATAAATCTGTTAAAACAAAGCAAAAAATGACAGGATATCGTTTAATGCGGCTGTTACAATCTAATTAAGGAGTGAGTGCAATGGGATGGGTCGAATCATTACAAAAGGCCATTGACTATATAGAGGAACATTTGCTAGAAAATATAACAATCGAAAATATAGCCAAACAAGCTAATGTTTCGCCCTTTCATTTTCAACGTACTTTTTCAATTTTAACGGATATCTCAATTGGTGAATATATTCGCCGTAGACGATTGTCCCTTGCTGCACAAGAACTAGCGCATACAAGCAGCAAAATTATCGAGATTGCCCTGAAGTATGGGTACGACACTCCCGAAGCATTTACAAAAGCATTTCGCCGACAGCACGGAATAACTCCCAGCCAAGTGAGAAATTACAGTGGAATGCTGAATTCATACAACCGCCTGATGATTCAGGTGAGTCTGAAAGGAGCCGAACCAATGAAATACAAAGTACTCGAAAAAGAGAGTTTTCAAGTTGTAGGTGTTAAACGAGAGTTTTCAGGTGCCAATGGTGAGAATTTAAGTGGGATTCCAAAAATGTGGGATGATGTTCATGCGGATGGAACAAACGATTTATTAGTAAGTTTGAACAATGGGGAAATTAAGGGAGTGCTTGGAGTTTGTGTTGGTAAGCCGAATACCCAACCACAATTAATCGATTACTGGATTGCTACAGATTTTAAGGGCGACGTACCCGAAGGCCTATTACAACTTGAAATTCCAGCAGCAAAATGGGGAGTTTTTGAAGTTCACGGAGCAATGCCAGATGCCATGCAAAAAGCTTGGAAACAAATCTTTTCAGAATGGTTCCCTTCCAGTCATTATGAGCATGCCGGCTCCCCAGAATTAGAAGTCTATTCCGATGGAGATCCATGGAGCCCAGACTATTATTCTGAAATCTGGATCCCGGTAAAATAAAGGGGAAACCAGCAGTTTCTAATGGACGAGAAAGCTCTTTACGTGGGGAAATTTTACTTTCCCCGCGTTTCACGACGGACAACGGGCACTACTTCCGTTGCCAAACGCTCGATGTTCTGAGCCACTTTTTTAAACGGCATACCGCCAATGTCCATTTGAGAGATAAATCGCTGATGCCCGAAAAGCTCGAATTGATGAAGAATTTTTTCAATAATCTGCTGGGAGCTTCCAACAAACAATCCTGTTTCGGGAGCTGCCAACTTTTCAAAATCAGATCTAGATCGCTGACGATTGAGGTATCCCCAATAATTTGCATGATAAGGATAGAATTCTTCTTTAGCCTGCTGAGTCGTTTCTGCAATATAGGTGTGCCCTGTTACGCCCACCTTCAAAGCTTCAGAAGCATGACCAGCTTCATTTGCCTCCTGTCGGTAAAGGTCCACAAGCGGTTTAAAGTTTATCGGATTCCCTCCAAGGATTGCTATGACTAAGCCGGCCCCTAATCTCCCCGCTCTTGCTGCACTTTCCGGAGTACCGCCTACTCCAACCCAAATCGGAATATTACTTTGAATAGGCCGCGGTGCAATTTCGGCATTTTTCAGCGGAGAACGAAAACGGCCATTCCAGGTAACCTTCTCTTGAGCATTCAATTTCAGAAAAAGTTCGATGTTCTCTTCAAACAACTCGTCATATTGTTTCACATCATATCCAAAAAGCGGGAACGATTCTATAAAAGCTCCGCGCCCCGCAATGATTTCAGCCCGACCGTTTGACAAGATGTCGAGTGTTGCAAAATCCTCAAATAAACGGACCGGGTCCACTGTGTTTAATACGGTGGTGGCACTGGTAAGTTTGATTCGCTTAGTAACTTGTGAAATGGCGGACAACACAATTGGGGGTGCCGAAACGGCATAATCCAAACGGTGATGCTCCCCGACACCAAATACGTCCAATCCTGCTTGATCTGCCATTTTCGCTGCTTCGATAATTTCTTCCAGCCGTTGCCTTGTATTGATTGTTTTTCCGGTACGAGGATCTGGACCTAAATCTGCTAATGTATAGACCCCAATTTCCATACCTTTATGTTCATCTTGCGGATTCATCAAATTCACCCCTATATTATTAATCGAATTTGATTTCCTGATGGGTCACTGGTTACGTAGTAATCTGCTTCTTTTCGTATAGGTGAACCTAACTGTTGCAGCCGATTCAACGCGTTATCTCTTGATACCTGATCTGGGAAGACAATCGTGTACCAATGTAACCCGACACTATTTTCCGGAGGGGTAGTAGCTCCTGCCCCCTGCCAAGTATTGATTGCAATATGATGGTGATACCCTCCTGACGAAAGAAATTCAGCTTGAGGATAATAACTAACAATATCGAAGCCAAGTCCTTTTGTATAAAATTCCTCTGCTTTTTTCAAATCGGATACATGTAGGTGAATATGGCCCATAATCGTCCCAGCAGGCAATCCACTCCACTCTGCATCGCTTTCCGCTAGAATCCCTTCTCCATCGAGCTGCTCCGTGGCCATTTCAACTTTGCCATTTTTCCACTTCCACTCATTTGCTGGACGGTCCCAGTATACTTCAATCCCATTTCCGTCCGGGTCGGTGATATACAGCGCCTCACTGACATAATGATCTGCTGCTCCTAGAGGGTAGCCCGTTTGAAGTAAATGCCGAAGAAAAACAGATAAATCAGCACGAGTAGGCAGTAAAATAGCAAAATGATATAAGCCTGTCGTACGTCCTGCTTTTGGAATGACATCTTCAGGCTGCTCAAGCGTTACTAACGCTGTTTTCCCGTTAGTCGTTAACACTGCTTTACGATCTGTTTTTTCTAAAACTTGAAATCCAATAATTTGTTGATAAAAAGCTAACGCATCATCCAAGTTTTTTACTTTAATATCAACCTCTCCGACATATACATTTGGTATTTCATGAAATTTCCCCATTTTATTTGTTCCCTTCAATAGTTTATTCGTAACTGTTCTTTTTGTTAGCATTGGATTGACTTAGAATTTATCTTGAATTAAATATATTTTATTTCAAGATAATCAGATTGTAAATACTTTTTATTAGAAAACCTATGTTAAGATGATTAAAAAGACAATTTTTCAACTATTCTAGTATTGTCATCACGATTCTTGATATAATCACAAAATAGAAATAGAGCTATTCGACAATCGACCTCACTGTAGAAAGGAAATTGATGATGATTGAAACTTGGATCATACTTTTGGCCATTGCGGTCGGAGTGGCTTTCATCGCTGAAAAAATAAAGCAGCCATACCCGACCCTCCTTGTCCTAGCGGGGCTTATCATTGGATTGCTGCCGATTCGAATTTTAGATGATGTTAAGCATTACGCTACCAGCGATACCGTTTTTCAAACTGCCATTATCACTATCTTTTTAGCAGCATTACTTGGAGATGCCACACTCAAATTGCCATTCGGAGAGCTACGAGAGAACAAAAAGCCAATCTTATGGCTATCACTAGGGGGCACTTTTCTTACGTTTATATTTGTTGCCACTTGTTCTTTCTTCTTTTTACATCTAACACTTCAAGAATCACTCATCTTTGGTTCAGTCATGGCAGCGACCGATCCCATTTCGGTTCTTACTATTTTTAAATCCATGAAGTTAAACAAACGCTTATCTATTATCGTGGAAGGAGAAAGCTTAGGAAACGACGGGGTCGCAGTAGTTCTTTTTAAGATTGCCCTTGTGACCACTGTTTTATCGACTACTGGAGCACTTCATGGTTTTATCGAATTCCTAAGAGTCGTTTTAGGTGGACTACTAGTCGGTGCCATCTTTGGGTTTGCTGCTTCACGAATAACAAGCTGGATCGATCAGCATTTAATCGAAATCGGGTTGTCGATTGTTCTTTTTTACAGTGCATACCAACTTGCAGAACACTTTCATTTTTCAGGTGTTATTTCAGTAGGTACTGCTGGATTGATTTTTGGTAATTATGGAAAAAGAATTGGAATGTCGGAACAAACACTTCGTGAAATGGATTCTTTTTGGGAAGCCATCGCCTTTCTTGCCAATGCCTTGATTTTTTTCATGGTTGGATTAGAGGTAGCGCGAATTGGATTTGAAGGAAAATGGGGAGTTGTTTTAGGAAGTATTGTCATTGTGGTTCTTTCACGGATAATTGCCGTGTTTGCCAGCTTAACTTTCGATAAAACCATTCCGTTTTCTTGGAAAAGCGTCATTGGCTGGGGAGGACTAAAAGGCTCTTTATCGGTTGCCCTCATCCTATCGATCTCACCCGATTTCCAAGGAAAAGATTTATTATTAGCAATGACCTTTACCAATGTTTTGTTTTCTTTGCTTGTACAGGGGACGACGATTAAATTATTAGTTAATTGGCTAAAAATCAAATAGTGATCCACCGATTCCGGTCGCTTAACAATCTCTCTTAGCGACCATTTTTTTTTTGCAAAACGGGCGTTGATCATCTGTTTTATTTGCGAAACTACAGTTTCATTTGCGAAAAATACAGTTTCATTTGCGAAAACATCGGTTTCATTTGCGAAAATATCGGATTGATTCAATCGCTTGACAAAATTTATTAAGAATAATATCATTATCTCGAATTAAGCATATATTAATTAAAGATACTTGAATTTTTAATATATACATCTTAAGGCGGTGTAGAAATTGGGTTTTTTAGGAAGAATATTTAAAGGTTCAACTAAGGAGGAAGAAAACATGACAAACTCAAAATTAAAAATAGGTATTATTTTAGGAAGCACACGACAAGGACGCGTTAGTCCACAAGTTGGCCAATGGGTAAAAGGCATTGCAGATAAACGCGAAGATGCAGAATATGAAATCGTCGATATCGCAGACTTCAAATTGCCATTTTTAGGGGAAGGCACAGGCCAAGAGCCTGGGCTACAAGCTTGGAACGAAAAACTTGCAAGCCTAGATGGCTTCGTATTCATTGTTCAAGAATACAACCACAGCATCACAGGTGCTCTAAAAAATGCTCTTGATTCAGCACGTGAAGCATGGAACAATAAGGCAGCGGGTATCGTTAGCTATGGTTCAACAGGCGGTGCCCGTGCAGCAGAACATTTACGTGGAATTTTAGGAGAATTAAAGGTAGCGGATGTTCGCACACATCCAACATTGTCCTTATTTACAGATTTCGAAAACTACAGTGTGTTCAAACCAGCTGAATTGCATCTTACAAATATGAATGCAATGCTTGATGAAGTAATTGCTTGGAGCGGCGCATTAAAAACGATACGATAAACTCACAAATAAAAGAATAATAAACATAGAAAACAGTTCTTTCATGAGGTGCCCTTTAAAAAAGGGCAATCTATTTGAAGCAGTTAACAAAATGGGAAAAGAGTCTCAGCTCTTTTCCCATTTATTTCTGCTTGCAGTCTATGTAAGATCTTCAATGAATCTGCTTCAAAAGTCAGCTATTTTGTTTGTTGTTCTGATTTTGCTGCCTCTGCTATATTTTCTTTTTCATCTTCTACCAGTTCTTTTGTTGAATTCTTAAATTCTTTTAATGATTGGCCTACTGCCCGTCCTATTTCTGGCAGCTTCTTTGGTCCGAATATTATAAGGGCAAGAACTAAAATTAAAATTAAACCTGGCATTCCAATATTGGATAACATACTTATACACTCCTTTAAATTTACGATATGTATGGGGAAAGAAATCCGTTGGTGCATGTAGTACATTTTTCTCCATAATCATGAAATGAATCATATACTTGATTACAAATGCTGCATTTCCTTTTATAAATAGGATAATGAATATCCTGAACCTTTGATATTTTCTCTTCTAAAGAAATAGCTTTTTCCGGGCAGATTTCTACACATAGCCGGCAAGATGAGCAAGCCTGTGCAGCAATCGAAAAGCTGGAGTCAGTGATATTTAGACATTTTTTTTCGCAAAGAACCTCACAAGCTTTACATAACGTACATTTGTCTGGATTTAAAGTTATTTTTGTAAATTGATAATCTGGATAGTATTTTGCTACATCTAAATCTTTATGATTAAAGCGCCATTTTGCCGGGGCAAATTGTTTCACTAAAGTTTGGCTTTCCTTTTTCCATTGAGTAAAGAGTTCTCTTCGGGAATAAACTTCTTCTGTTTTTTCAAAAGCTTTATCGGAAACGTTAAAAGAATCTTCACCTAGTTGATGAAGTATTGAGTTTGCTTCCTTAATTACTTGCTGCCAAGATTCCGTCAGTGAAGAATCTTCACCAATTATTTCGCTTACACCTTTTTTGTAAAGAACTAGCATTTCCTTAACGGTAGGTAAATGTTCTCCTGTAACCAAAAGTTTATTTTGAATCACAGTTCTTTTTGGAAAAATACCTGCTACTGCTTGAACTGGGCAAGCTGCAATACAAATTCCACACTCGACACACTTATCATTTTTAATAAAGGGTCTATTATTCACACTTGTGATAGCATCATGCTCACAAGCATCAAAACAGCTTTGACAAGTAGAACGAGGACTCTTATACCGAGTACAAGATGTCAATACTTCATATTCATAATCAAGACTCTCTACCCATTTATCCAAAAAGCCCATCCATTCCACCTCATTTAAGATTATTATCTTGATATAATTGACTTTCTTTTTGAAAAGTGATCATTAAATAGCTCCAAATTCATGCCATTCGCAGCCTTCCAGGTTTCCCTGATATCACGATAACCTGTCCTTCCATCATCTTTTATCCTTTAAAACCAAAAAAGCGTTTTTTCTTAAGATCTTAATAATCTTTTTTACCCTTCAGTTATCCAAGTTATGTCCTCTAAAAACTAAAAATTATTTTTAAGAGGGAGGCTGACAAGAACATGGGTCCCTTCTCCTTCTTTGCTCGTCACCCTTATTTTTCCTGAATGGGATTCTACAATCCATCTAGCAATCGATAGCCCTAACCCAGATCCTTCTAAATGGCGGGTTCTAGATTTATCCCCACGGTAATACCGATCAAAAATATAGGGAAGATCGGCCTTGGGTATGCCTATCCCTGTGTCAAAAATATCGATGATCGCACGGGAATTTTTTATACTGCTATTAATTGAAATAGATCCATTTTCCTTTGTGTATTTGAGGGCATTGTCTAAAAGAATAACAAACAGCTGCTTTAACCTCTCTTTATCCCCTACCATTTTTATGGAGTGAATATCAGCAGTTAGTTGGATATTTTTAAGAAACGCGAGCGCTTGAAAATCCTTCTCCACTTGATGGAGGATGACATCTAACTGGATGGGCTCATATATCAATTGCAGTTGATCTGAATCCGAGCGAGCTAATGTTAATAAATCAGTAGTCATTTTTGACATGTAATGAATTTCTTGAATAGCTTGATGAATGGTTTCACTCTCCTGTTCAACGCTATGATCAGGATGGCGAAACAAGTGTTCAAGATTCAGCTTCATCACAGAGAGTGGTGTGCGCAATTCATGTGAGGCATCTGCGACAAATTGCTGCTGCTTCTCCCATGACAATTTAATGGGTATTAATGCCTTATTGGCAAGGTAAATTCCCGCAATGATGGCGATAAACACACTTAATAATGAGCCAAAACCGATGATCATCAATAGATGAGATAACATTTCATTTTCGTGCTTTAGGTTGTAGATAATTTGGATCGTCTGAACAGGTGCATACTGCTTTGCCTTTGATACAGATAGATTTATATAGCGAAAGGACTCTCCCCCGATGGTCGTTGATTGAAGCCCTTCCTTCTTAACTAAATGCGAAAAACTTTGCGAATCGCGATGGGAAACCGAATTTTTGGGGATTACTTGGGATAGCTTATTATCCTTATCATATAGTATATAAACAAGCCGATGATTCTCTTCCTTCTCCGGGCTTAATTCCGTTCCTATCTTCTCCTTTTCGTGGAGGAGATGAGTTTGCTTTTCTAAAATGGTTTGGTCAACTTGGTGATACAAACTATATTGCATATAAAAATAAACCATGGCCCCAAAGGCATTTTGGAGGATAAAAAACACAAGAGCATTGAGGAAAACAAGCCGGCGTTTCGTCTTTTTAAACATATCTTTTACCTACTCCTTCAACATATATCCTACACCACGGACGGTTCGAATCAGATGGTCATAGTTAAAAGAAGCAAGTTTTTTTCGTAAATAATGGATGTAAAGATCTACAATAGCATCTGTCGTTTCCGAGTCAATTCCCCAAACTCTTTGAAAAATTTGTTCTCTCGTTAAAATTTGCTCCTTATTTTGAATCAAATAAAAGAGTAATTCATATTCTTTTATCGTCAATTTTAAACCCTGATGGTTAATAAATCCCTCATGCTGATGGGTGTCTAAGATAATAGGACCATAGCTTATTTTCCCTTCAACCCCTATTTTACCTGCTCGTCGAAGCAAAGACCGAACTCTTGCTAGCAGCTCTTGTGCCGCAAAGGGCTTCACAATATAATCATCCGCCCCTATGTCTAACCCCTGCACTTTATCCTCCATCAGATCCTTCGCTGTAAGAAACAATGTAGGCGTTTGATAGCCTTCTCTTCGTAACTTTCGAAGCAAAGAAAACCCATCCATTTTCGGCAGCATAACATCAAGGGTGATCAAATCGTATTCCCCTGATGTGGCCATGAAATAGCCTTCTTCCCCATCTTCCGCTTGGTCAACCTCGTATTCTTCTTCCTCCAATATTCTGGAAATAATTTTTCTTAATGGTAAATCATCTTCTACGACCAATACACGCATGATTGTCGCCAACTCCCTATTGACATTTACTTAATTAGACATTTTACCATATCTTTGTGTTCGTGATACACCTTGCTTAAGCGAAGATGCTTTTGAAGTGGAGCGTTTATTGAGATAGGTATATAGGTTTCCAGCCAATAACCCAACAAATAAATAGGTTAGTCCGCCGAAAATTCCATAAATAACGATTGACGTAACCGCCGTGAGAATGCCAAAAATGACTTGATTCTTAACTTTAGCCGGTGAAGTCGGTGGATCGGTAAGCATAAAAAAGCCAAAAAATAGAGTCGCATTAATAAATGGCGGCCTCAATGCGTCAGCAGCATTACCGATGTTGAAATAACCCATGAAAAATAATAAAACAAAAAAGATCCCCAAAAACGATAAAACTTGAGGGTATTTATTCACTCGTTCGGTTACGATGTATCCGCCGATCAAGAGAAATAGAATCGTCCACGAAGATAGGTCCCCAAAAGCTCCCCACCAGCTTTGCCCAGATTGAAAAACAAAGACCGATAGAAGTAAGCCAAAGGCGGCAGGATTAAATATCGGTTTCTTTTTGTAGACAAAAAGATGCTTAGACAAGATGGCGATTGCTGCCGTTCCGGCCACGATAATCTTTGGAGTTGTGACACTCAAAATGAGAGAAATGATTAATCCCGTAATAACAATTCCATCCTTACTGCTTTTTCGATTAGTAACCATGCAATAAATGAAATCTACAGCTAATGATACTGCAACAGCGATGGTACTATTCATTATACCCATCATATTTTTTGTTCCTATGGAAGCGATTATTAGATAAAAAACCATGGCAATGGTGACATAGCTTTTAGGTGTTTTGATCCATTTTTTTGCTGACAATTAAATCCCTCCTACTCTGTCAATTTGTAATTCTGGGGTGATAAGGAATCCTTTTAAATTCAATTCTTCCATCATCCTTTTCCCCTTTTGTATACCAATTAGAAATGCGGCAGTTGAAAAAGCATCTGCCATCATCGCAAATGGTGCGATCACACTACAGCTAATCAATTGATTGGGTGAGCGCTTAGTCCTCGGATTCAGTATGTGATGCACATCTGGAATCGTTTGACTCCTTCGTTCGTAACTCCCTGATGTGCAAATCGCTTCATTTGAAATCTCTACAGTTTCAATGATTTTATCCTTTTGCAATGGATGCTGGATCCCTATCTTCCACGGACCTCCATTTTCATCAACACCACCTGCATACAAATCTCCCCCAGCGTTGATAATAAACCCTGGAAATTCCTTCAACTCATTGGCGGCCAAATCGATGGCAAATCCTTTGGCCACAGCTCCTAAATCCAAGACGAGTGGTTTTTTTAACGTTAATGTACGTGTTTGTGGATGTAAGACGATATCACGATACGTAACGGAATCAGCTGAAGAACTCTCCATAAGATTTCCCGTTAAATAATCACGGTTAAATCCTGACTGCTCCATTGTTTTTCCCACCGTAGGATCGAATATTCCGTCGGTCAATTTAGCCATTTCAATTGCAAAGAACAGGGGCTGATATAAAAATGGACTTATTTCCACTGGAGCTCCGACGATTTGGCATGCCTGCATCAGTTCGCTTGAAGAAGTAAAACGACTGCAAGCTTGCTCCACTTTTTGAAAGGCTTGGAATGCACGATTTATTTTTTCTTCTGTTTCTTCCTTTGATATCTTACTGATGACCTGTATATCAACAACGGTATCCATGTACAATTTCGTTTTTCTCATTTTCTTAACCTTTATTTTGGGCTTGATTTAGGGCATCTTGTACTGCATCCTCAAAAGCTTGTGTACTATAGGTTGCACCTGATACATTCAATACTTGTGCACTTTGCTTCTGCAATACCTCATCTGGCAGCCCGACGATGTCACTTTCCGAATAGTGCATGGCAAAATTACTAATTGCCACATCTGTGATTTTATCGTTCTTAATGGTTACCTGAACATCCATTGATCCACGTCTGTTCATCCCTGAACCAGTAAAGGTGCCATCTTTATACAGGCTGTTCTTTTGGGAGCTGCTTGCTTGCGAACCATTTGATGAATCACTATTGGTTTGGCTGCTATTGCTTTGAGATCCACTTGATGATTGCCCTAGTTGCAACCCATTTAATGACTGACTATTTGTTTGGGTATTACTTGCAAGATGTTGTCTCGGCTGTCCCATGGTTGCTTGGGTTTCAGTAGTGAAATAACCAGCTGCATAAACCGCTGCAACGGCAGTGGAACAAAGAAGTACCCACTTTTTATCCGTCTTTTTCATCTAAATATCCTCCTAACACGATTCGTTCTCGTTATCTCTAGACAATAGCAGTATAAAATAGCAATATTAGAATTTTCTTAGAAACACGTATACAAATTTTTTGTAAAAAATGATTAACAAGACCTTAATATATAGGACATATTCTGTTAACAAAATTACTTTATAGTATCTATTAGTGGGGATAGCACGCGTGGCTATCATGGTATATGGCGAAGGTGGAGCCAATACTGCAAGAAAAAGTTACTCTTTGAAAATTTTCTCTATGAACATATAATGACATCTATATCATACGAAGCAAAAATCTCATTGGTATTAATGGGGTTTTTAACTTCATTTATGTACTTTAAGCAAATAAAAGCTTTGTTTTTGAAACCCTTATTCTTTAGGCTGTGTTAAACTTGCCTGTTGATTTGCGCTCAAGAAGCGAGCATCCGCGGGCGTTCCGGGGAGCCTCCTCGGCGCTTAAGCGCCTGTGGGGTCTCCCGCAGGAGTTTCGCGCCTTCCGCTCCAATCAACATAGTGTCAAAAATCAACAATGACCTTTAACACAGCCATTCTTTAAAAAGCCGAGTTTTTGCCGACTCGGTATACATAAATCTTTTCTGTGAAAGCGTTTATTTGCGAATCTTAAGCGCTTATTTGCGAAAATAAAAAGTTTATTTGCGATTTAACCTATTTTATTTGCGAAACTAAACCGTTTATTTGCGAAATCCCCCCTTCTATTTGCAAATTTCGGATTTACTGCCCGTTCCAAATAAAAGAATTCTAAAAGGGAATACTAACGATATTTACATGGATTTGGGGGGACAAAAATATTGGGAACCAACGAAAATACTTTATCCATTTTTGCATTAGGCGGTATAAACGAAATTGGAAAAAACATGTATGTGGTTCAATATTCCGATGACATTGTGGTCATCGATTGCGGCGGTAAGTTTCCCGATGAGAGCTTGTTGGGAATTGATTTGATTATCCCTGATATTACCTATCTTGAAGAGAATCAGGATAAAATTCGGGCTTTGGTTGTGACACATGGGCACGAAGATCATATCGGCGGTATTCCTTATTTTTTAAGAAAACTAAATGTACCTATTTATGCGACACGTTTTACTCTTGGATTAGTTGAATTAAAATTGACCGAGCATCGGCTAAAAAGAGATACCAAACTCATTGCGATTGACTCGGACTCAAAACTCGAGTTTGGTGAAATTGGGGTCTCTTTTTTTAAAGTTAGCCATAGCATTCCTGATTGTCTTGGGATTGTTTTTCAAACACCGGAAGGAACTGTCGTCCATACCGGTGACTTTAAATTTGATTTAACACCTGCTAATAACCAATATGCGGATATTCATAAAATGGCTGAAATTGGCAGGCAGGGCGTCTTGGCTTTAATATCGGAGAGTACGAATGCCGAACGAAAAGGCCTGACCCCATCGGAGCGAATGGTAGGAGGCCATATGAACGAAGCCTTCATGAAGGCTCAGGGGAAAATCTTTATCTCGACCTTCGCCTCCAATGTTAATCGAGTTCAGCAGGTTGTGGATGCAGCCATGCTGACCAATCGAAAGCTGGCATTGGTTGGCCGAAGTATGGTCAATGTTGTTTCAGTTGCGATGGAACGAGGCTATATTCATATTCCTGAAGGGATGTTAATTGAAGCAGGCGAAGTCGATCAGCTGTCTCCGGAAAAGGTTGCCATCCTTTGTACTGGGAGCCAAGGAGAGCCTATGGCAGCCCTTTCCCGTCTCTCTAGCGGTAACTACCGAGATGTTTCCATATACCCTGGGGACACTGTCATTTTAGCAGCATCACCGATCCCTGGGAATGAACGGGATGTTTCAAAAATCATCGACAACTTATATCAGCTCGGTGCTAACGTGATTTATGGCTCTGGAAGCACCACGGGAATGCATGTTTCCGGACATGGCTATCAAGAAGACTTAAAGCTCATGCTGACATTAATGAAACCTACATATTTTATTCCGATTCACGGCGAATATCGGATGCTGCACCATCATCGGTTGTTAGCCGAATCGGTTGGAGTAGAAGAAGGAAACACATTTATCATTAAAAATGGTGATGTCGTCGATATCGAACACTCGATTGCGAGGCAGACTCGCTCGATTCCTTCAGGAGATACGTATGTGGACGGAATGGGTGTCGGCGATGTCGGGGATATTGTATTGCGAGACCGGAAGCAGCTTTCTGAAGATGGAATGCTCGTGGTGGTAATCACCATAAATAAAACGGACCGGAAGATTATTTCCGGACCTGACACCATTACGCGCGGATTCGTGTTTGTCAAAGATTCGGAGGACCTCCTAAAAGAGGTGAATCGACTTGTTAAAAAAACCGTTACCGACTTACAAGACGAAAATATCCGCCAATGGAGCATCATCAAACAAAATATCAAAAAATCAGTAGGTCAATATTTATACGCCCAAACAAAACGGAAACCCATGATACTCCCTATCATAATTGAAATTTAAATTAGGTGTCAGGCACTGGTAGTTATGTAAACCTGGTGCCTGACACCCAAATTCGATGCTTTTATTAAAATTTTTTCATTATCAGGATGGTCTTCGTTCTGAAAACAACCTAGTTTTTGGTATGCTAGGTGTATAAAGTCAATTTTTAATAGGAGGACCAAATGTTTTTATCTTATCCATTGTTGGCGGCTCTATTAGGGATGCTGATTGCCCAATTTGTCAAAATCCCGATTCACTTTTTAACATCAAGAGAAATAAAATGGGATCTGATGTTCAGTACCGGCGGCATGCCAAGTTCTCATACAGCATTCGTTATTTCCTTAACAACCGCCATCGGATTGACCTCAGGGTTTTATTCCAATGAGTTTGCCATTTGCGTCGTTTTTGCCGCAATTGTCATGCATGATGCAACGGGTGTCCGCCGCCATGCCGGTTTTCATGCAGAGATTTTAAATAAACTAATGGCTGATTTCAACAGCCTGATCGAAACGTTAAAAGACCCGGACCTTAAGAAAACAGAATCCGGGAAAAAATTAAAAGAACTATTAGGGCATAAGCCGGCAGAAGTGTTTTTTGGAGCCATTACAGGTATCATTATTGCTTTTTTAACGTATGTATTCTATCCATTCCCACTTCATTAAGAGTTGTTAATAAAAATGATCAGACCCCACATTACCAAGCGTGGGGTCTGATTATTTTCAAATATTATTCTGCTTCAGCAACAACAGTAAATCTTTCGTTCACATGTTGAGGATTTTCAATTTCATCAATAACTGCAATGGCATAATCAGCATAGCTAATATAGCTTTCACCTTTTGCATTGAGCATTAGGTTGTCCTTCCCTGTTTGATAAGAACCTGTTCGTTTACCTTCTGGGTTGAAGAATCCTGCTGGGCTAATATAAGTCCATTTAATTCCAGTTGTATTTTGTAATTCCTCAAGATTTTTACCCATATTTTTCGCAGTTGCAAGGTAGGCTTCAGGGAAATTAGGAGTGTCAAACACTCGTAATGTTTTCTCTTCATCAACAAATAAGCTTCCAGCCCCTCCAACGACAATTAATCTAGTGCTTGGAGCACCTTTTAACACGTCAATTAACACTTTACCAGCTTCTACATGCTGATGTTCTTGCCCTGGAGCAGCATTGAATGCATTTACGACTACATCAAATCCTTTAATATCCTCAGCTACTAGGTCAAAAATGTTTTTCTCCATTACTGCAACCTGCTGATTTTGAACTTTTGCTGCATCTCTAACAATCGCTGTAACTTCGTGACCTCTTTCAACAGCTTCCTTTAAGATTAGTTTACCTGACTTACCACTTGCACCGATAATTCCAATTTTCATGATCTATTTCCTCCAATTAGTGAATTTGGTTTACTTGTAACAGAAATGATTACATGTAATAATATAAGTTACAGGTTTGTTGTTTGTCAACTAAAATCCATCCTAACTTGTAACTGCTTGTATTACATGTTAATTTCTTTATAATTAAGAAGTGAATGAAAGGAAGGCGAAAAAGATGTCGATTAGCAGCCGTTTTGCTGTTGGAATCCATATTCTATCCCTATTAGAGATAAATAAAGACAAAGTGAATACATCTGAGTTTATCGCTTCTAGCGTCAATACGAATCCTGCTGTCATACGAAAGATTACGGGTATGCTGAAAAATGCAGGATTGGTCAAAGTCCGACCTGGTGTTGCGGGTGCGTCTCTGGCAAAGGAATTGACTCATATCACATTACTAGATGTATACAAAGCCGTTAACGTCGTCCAGGATAAAGAGTTATTTGGCATGCATGAGAATCCAAATCCAGATTGTCTTGTTGGGCGGAACATACAAAAGGCAATCGATCCCATTTTCTCTGCAGCTGAACTCGCATTAGAAAAGGCTTTAGGAACAGTAACGATTGCAGATGTGGTAAAGGATATTTTAGAAAAAGAAAAATCAATGTCGTAAGCGATATAATTTTTTTCTTTGGAATAGCGTAGTCTTTCAACAGGCCCGACTTGCCTGTGACACCGAAAAAACCTTGCCAATTTGACAAGGTTTTCTCGGTTTATTGTTTCATATTTTGATTGGTATCACTCATCATTCGTATTGAACGTTTTCTAAACATTCCCCAAAAAATAACTAAAGAGATAGAATTAAAAGCTAGGTAATTAAACTGGTTACTGTGACCGTATTGAAGAAAAATCGCCGAACAGGGGCAAATTAAACTGGTTACTGTGACCGAAATTAAAGATAGATCTCCGAAACGGACAAATTAAACTGGTTAACGTGACCCAAATTGAAGAGTGATCGCCGTAACGGGCAAATTAAACTGGTTAACGTGACCCAAATTGAAGCAAGATCTCCGAAATGGGCAAATTAAACTGGTTAACGTGACCCAAATTGAAGCAAGATCTCCGAAATGGGCAAATTAAACTGGTTACTGTGACCAAAAATGAAAAAGATAATCGAAACGGGCAAATTACGTGACCAGTTTGGAAAAAATGATTGATTTCAGGCATGTAAACTTTTTTACGTACCCGATATCACTCGATATAAAACAAATTGTGTATGTAGATGCTCCCTACGTGCACGTAACAGCGTCGTTTTGTGGAAAATATCTACGTAGAACCTCTCTACGTTAACGAATTGGCACTAATTAGAAAAAAACGTCCACGTAGACCCCATCTACGTGGACGTACCTGCCCCAATCTATATCATCAATATCTCTCGAATATCTTCTTCGGTAAGTGCAGACATGATTTTTTCATCAGAATCGATGATTTCCTCGATGAGATGCCGCTTTTTGTCTTGGAGTTCATTCATTTTTTCTTCGATGGTTCCCCGGGCAACGAGCTTGATGACCTGGACAACATTTTTCTGACCGATACGATGGGCGCGGTCCGCTGCTTGTTCCTCGACGGCTGGATTCCACCATGTGTCATATAAAATAACGGTATCGGCACTCATCAGGTTAAGGCCCGTCCCTCCTGCTTTCAAGGAAATGAGGAATAAATCACGTTCACCACTATTAAATCGTTGGCAGATTTCCAGCCGCTCATCTGCTGGCGTTTGTCCATCAAGGTAAAAGAATCCAAGCCCTTTCGTTGTTAACGCTCGGCCGATGATCTCCAGCATTTTCGTGAACTGTGAAAAAATTAACACCCTTCTTCCGGAAAGCTTTGATTCTTCTATAATTTGCAGTAGCTGCGTAAATTTTGCTGAGTTTCCTTTATAACCATCCACAAACAAGCTTGGGTGACAACAAATCTGTCGCAGGCGAGTCAAACCAGCCAAAATTTTGATCCGATTTTTCCGAATTGTATCTTTATCCAATTGCTTCAACGTGTCGTGTCGTAGTTTCGCTAAATAGGCCGCATACAACTTCTTTTGTTCAGGAAGTAGCTCTACGGTTTCCAACGACTCTATTTTCTCAGGAAGCTCTGAAAGCACGTCTTCTTTCAATCTGCGCAATAAAAATGGGCGAATTCTCCGAGCAATGTTTGCCCTTGAAAGCTGACTATATTCCTTTAACCCGCGAAAAAGTTCAGGAAAGACGACATGAAAAATGGACCAAAGCTCCTCTAACGAATTCTCCACCGGTGTACCAGTAAGTGCAAATTGATGATCTGCCTGTATCTTCTTTACAGCTCTTGCTGTTTGAGTCAAAGGATTTTTAAATGCTTGCGCCTCATCAAAAAACACCGTATGAAAAAATTGTTTGGCAAACCAATTTATGTCCCGGCGTAATAGCGG
Source organism: Neobacillus massiliamazoniensis (assembly GCF_001048695.1). Classification (GTDB taxonomy): domain Bacteria; phylum Bacillota; class Bacilli; order Bacillales; family Cytobacillaceae; genus Neobacillus; species Neobacillus massiliamazoniensis. The sequence continues at coordinate 412,967 of NZ_CVRB01000002.1, forward strand.
GTAAGAGGTGATCAACACATCAATATCCGTTATGTCATCAAGCAGCTTCGTCCGCTCCACTTTCGTCCCATCGATGACAACCACATTTAAAGAAGGAGCGAATTTCCTGAATTCACTTAACCAGTTATACGTCAAAGATGATGGACAAACAATAAGAACTGGCAGCTTTTCTTTACGGACAGTAGGAAGCACTGATACTATAAACGCAATGCTTTGAATTGTTTTTCCGAGTCCCATATCATCCGCTAAAATTCCTCCAAAGCCGTAGTAGGCAAGTGTTTTCATCCATTTAAACCCGAGCTTTTGATAATCTTTCAGGATGGGGTCTAAACTCGCTGGCACCTCGAACTCCAAACGGCCAGGATGACGGAGATGATCAAGGAACTGCCGAAAGGATTCCTCTAGCTTGAAGGCATCGTTTACCTCGACAGAATCGAGAAGCTGAAGACACTGTTCGACGGGTAAATCCAAACCATTTGCCAAATCTTTATTCACGACATATGGTGAATGAAGAAAACGCTGAATTTCTTCAAATTCCCTCGTCTGAAGCGATAGCAGTGATCCATTCGGCAAGCGATAATATTTCCGCTTTTCCTCTAATGCCGCCAAAACATCACGGATCTGCTGCTCATTAATGCCATCCATTTCAAATTTGAATTCAAGCCAATTGGTCCGTTCTTTCTTGACCTTCACTCTCACCTGCGGGTGGGCATTCCCTCTAAAAATACGATTTCTTACAGCCGTCGTGGCATAAATTTGGGTAAGCTTTTGGAGCCTCGGAACGATATTGTACAAAAACTCGTACTCGAGCTCCTCATTATGCAAAAAGTAGCCTCCATCCGTCTTGGCAAACGAGCTATCCTCCATAATCTGTAGGATCTCATCCTCCTTGTCGACATCCCTTATCAATATAGAGCCTGGCGGAAGTTCTCTATTCTCCAGTGGATGAATGATCATATGCTCATAGTGAAATTCGAGTCCTGCAAGCAGTCGATTCTTCACACGATCCAAGTAGAGCTTGGCCACAAGTGGTGTGCTTATTAATTGCTTCGTTAACGCTTCAGCTATGGTAACCGTCCCTAGTTTTTTTAACCCTTGCGCCACTTTTTCTAGAAAAAAACGAATTTGTTGTTGTGGAATAGGAATTTGATTCGTACCGGAAGCATCAAGCATTTGAATCAGGTCAGTAAGTCGCTGACTATCCTGAATTTCTAACTGTTTCATTTTTCCATCAAAAAGAACGGATTGATAGGGCTCAAGCACAATCATTCGATGGAAGCCTTCCACCTTCAGTTGATAGCCCTTGCCCTCTGCTTCTGTAAAGGTAAACTGCAACGGCAGCGAATCCTCTGTAACTTGCAGTCCGGAAAAGGTTTGTCCATCATGCTCCAACTTCACCTGAGGTGCTTTTTGCAGTAAAGGCAGGAGTCGTTCCCAAGAAGATACTGGAATGGGGAGCATCCCCGGACAATCTCGGTCTTCACCATCCACATACATCATTTCATCACGAATCACTTGAATTAGCTGCTGAATCACAGCATCAGTTTCTTTTTGAAAGCAATGAAGACGTTGGTCGTACGTGAACGAACTGGAAAGTTTGTATGGATTCCCTTCTCTCACATGCTCTAGGAAAGCGCGAATATTTTCCACTTTGCTTGAACCTAGATGCATTTCAATTCCAAATAAGTAACTTCCAGTGCCTATCGCGACGGGTCTACAGATAAACTCCACATCAAGCACTTTTCTTTTTTCAAAGTGAAGCTGATGACCGCTTGAGCGAACAGGCTGATCAGTGAAAAGAGTCAGTAATCCTTCTGTCAGTTCCTGATTGGTTGTCGGGATAGTTCCTTGCCGTTGATGCTCGTAGATCGCCAATAACACTGCTGCAATATGCTGACAATCCAAATCAAAAGAAGCCAGCTTAGGGCAGCTGCATTCCGTTCGCAACTCTCCATTGGCATCCGTTTCAATCGTTACATGGAACGCTTCATCTCCAGTTACCGTAGCTTGGCAACGGTCAGGAAGATATTGCTGAAATGTTACTTTATTCATACGATAAAAATAATCTCCTCTTTTGAAGGAGACATTGCCGCACATTTCTTTTATGATTTTATGATTAAGTGTAAAGTTCACGGGTCATACTCCTTCACTGAGAGGTCTAGTATTTGAGTTCCTCTATAACCATGATTGTATTATATAAGAGTTCCTTATTTTTGTTAAATACGTATAACCCCATTCTAATTTTAGGATGGGGTTAAAATAAAGTGGTTTAATTTTCGGTGTAAAATACTTCACTGTATTTAAATGGATCTTTCACAATCGAGCCCGATTGCCAAAGATCAATAAAGTTTTCAGAGCTTCTCAGATTAAGAGGGTAAATGGCGATTTACCGGTAATTGTCATGGATTGGTTGAAACAAATCTTCTTGAGTAGTCCGAACAACAGAAAAATTGTCAACATTATAATGACCATGTAGTATTTCATTGTGATGGCTTATTATCTTTTCGGCAGATAGGGTTGAAGAATCTGTCGTCGAATGACCATCTCCAACTAAAGTAACATCAAAATGATTCACCGTTGCAGTTCTAACCGCTGTGTCAATACAGTGTTCTGTTTTACATCCCATGATAACTAGATGTTCAATCTTGTTGTCCTTTAAAAAACCTAATAATGGTGTACCATAGAACGAATTTGTAGCCGCTTTATCAAATATTTTTGCAGTGGTTGGCACCTTTACTTTTGGGTGTATTTGAAACCCTGGACCTTCGCCGTTAGCAACATCTTTATCCCTTATAAAGACGATTAAAACTTGTGATTCTAATGCTTTATTAATAACCAAATTAACGTGATCTAATAATACTTCTTTATTAAGCACACTTTTCATTTCATTATTGCCATCAACTAATTCTTGTTGGACATCAATAATAAGCAAAGCTTGGTTCAATAGAAAAACTCCTTTTCATTATAATTTTTACACATGTTCTCCAAATCTTTCTGAATATTAATGATCATAATACCGCCCCCCTTATCTTTTGAACTAATTTCGTTATAAAACTATAAAATCCTCTTTTTCAACTTGGTATCATTTGATAACTTTTTTACTTTTGTTATTCAACTATATAGCGCTTCGATGGAATAATATTACTGATGTTTTTAAATAAATTTAAAGAGCCTTGCTATATTCATTGTAATAAGGCTCTTACTTTTTTAGGTTTAGGCATTGGGATAGGTTTCTTGTAAAAACTGGACGGATTGCTTAATGAGTGCTTTTAATACAGAAATATCGATGTCTGACACCTTATTGATGTACACACATCCTTTCCCGGTCGTATGTTTACCAAAGTCCTTAAGCAATTCCTCTCGTTTTGTTTCACCAGGAGCAAAATACAAACTAATTTTTGCCTTTCGAGGTGAAAAGCCCACTAGAGGGGCATCCCCTTCATGACCTGATTCATACTTATAATGATAGGATCCAAATCCAATAATACTCGGTCCCCACATTTTTGCTTCATATCCTGTCGCTTCCGTAAATACATCGACTAATTTATAGGCGTCCTCACGTTTTTTCGAGCTTTCGACACTCTCAATAAACTCCACGACACTGTTTTCCGTTTCTTTTGTTTTTTGCTGATAGGTCATTAAAATCTCCCCATTCTCTAAATTAATAGTTTTGACGATAAGTGTTTTTAATACATTATTACTAAAAAGAAGAAACTACAGACTCTTATTGAATAATTCGGTACTTATCTTTTTAATCAATACTCTTTTCATACTGCTTTTCCTGCATTAATTTAAAAATACAATAAAAACACCCCTGTTTAACAAATTGTTATCCAGGGGCCATTCATTTATAGATATTTCTTTAAAACAATGACGGCATTGTGGCCGCCAAAGCCAAAGGAATTGGATAGACCGATTAGCAAGTCTGCCTTGCGCGCATCATTTGGAACATAATCTAAATCACATAATGGATCCGGTTGTTCTTGATTTATGGTTGGAGGAACGATTCCCTCTTGGATACTTTTAACTAATGCAATTGCTTCGGCTCCGCCCGCAGCACCTAACAAATGACCAGTCATCGACTTGTTGGCTGTGATTGGGATCTGATTTGCAATTGGACCAAATAGTTGCTTAATCGCCAATGTTTCTGAACGGTCACCTACTTCCGTACTTGTTGCATGGGCGCTAATAACATCAATTTCTTTCGGAGAAATAGCAGCATCACGTAATGCCGATTTCATTGCCAGATACGCTCCTTTTCCTTCTGGGTGTGAAGCCACTATATGATAGGCATCTGAACTTGCACCATACCCAATTACTTCTGCAAAAATTTGTGCCTTTCTCGCTACTGCATGAGATAACGATTCTAAAATTAAAATTCCTGCACCTTCTGCCATGACAAATCCATCCCGATTCGCATCAAATGGCCGGCTTGATTTTTCAGGTTCGTTATTCCTCGTTGATAAAGCTGTCGCATTTTCAAAGCTTGCTAAAGATACACCATTTACCCCCGATTCAGCTCCGCCGGCAAACATCACATCCGCACTGCCATAGCGAATCAATCGAAAAGCCTCTCCAATCGCCGTATTTCCAATCGAACATGCTGTTACCGGTGCCATGCTCGGTCCCATTGCTTGATATTTTATGCTGATTTGAGCAGCAGCCATATTGGAGATAATTGCGGGCACTAACATTGGGCTGACTTTTCTTGGCCCTCTTTCACGAAACAAATCCACATTATGGATAAGCGTTTCGATCCCACCTACCCCCGAGCCAACATAGACACCAAACCGTTCTGGATCAATCGTATCTAAGTCTAAACCTGATTGCTTCCACGCTTGTTCTGCAGCGGCCATCGCAAAATGACAAAACGGGTCTAATCTTCTTGCTTCCTTTCTTCCTAATAGGGCGTCTGCATCAAAATCCTTCACCAACCCAGCAATTTTCGTCTTATGATGTGTTGTATCAAATGTATTAATAGTAGAAATTCCAGACTTTCCTTCGATTAAATTTCCCCAGAATGTTTCAATGTCATTACCAAGTGGTGAAATAACGCCCATTCCTGTTATGACTACTCTTTCCATGCTCTATCCCTCCTGAAACTTGTTATTACTATTCTTACTTAGTCATTATCCTATTACAAGTTGTAGTTTATACTAGTATTAATACTACTACATTGGAGGGAACGGACATCAATAACCAAACTAGACTGGTTGCACTCTCTGATTTTTTAAAATTAAAGCGTTCAAAAATTAAGCCCGAGACTGTGGGATTACCTGCAGGAATTCGTAGGAGGACCTCTGGTCTTAGAAGAGAGGAAGTTGCCCAATTAGCGGGCGTCAGTACCACTTGGTACACCTGGTTGGAGCAAGGGAGAGATATAAAGGTATCCACGGTTGTATTAGATTGCATTTCTAATGCGTTGCGATTAACTAATGATGAACGAAAATACTTATACGATTTAGCATTGGATACACACGCCATTGCTTCTTCTAAAACAGTGGCACAGCCAAAAATCAGTTCTTCATTGGAAAAAATTCTTAAGGAATTGAAATACTGCCCAACCATTGTGACCGACCGCTATTGTCAGATTATCAGTTGGAATCGCGCTGCCACTCATGTTTTCTTGGATTTCGAACAGGTCCCTGTGGAAGAAAGAAATCTAATTCGCATAGTCTTTGAAAGAAAAGAGTTACGAGCCCTTGCCGTCAATTGGGAGCATTTTGTCAAAGGATTTCTCGCCATTTTCCGTGTTTACTACGGGCAATACGTTGGGGACGATTGGTACAAACAATTTATTGAAAAAATGAGTGTACGCCACCCTGACTTCCAGACCCTATGGCTAGAAAGTCAGGTAAGCACGGCTCCAGAGGTACAGATTGAATTCAGACATGCCAAGGCGGGAAAAATGTTATTTAATTTAACCTCGCTTCAAGTACAAGGAGATACCGATTTACGATGTAGCATCTACACGCCATTGGAGGATTCCTCAACAGAAACGAAATTAAAAAAATTGATGAAAAAAAACGGTGATTAATTCACTTTGGTTAAGTTTTTTCGTGGAATAAATTAATATTTAAAATCACTACTAGCAGTGACCATTATTTTATTAAGATCACTGCTAGTACTCTAGTTGATTCCCCTCAGTGTTATAAATGCCTCAATTTATCCGGATTCCTAACAAAATACAGGTTGTGAACGGTACCTTTCTCGAAATGCATGATGACAACGGTATCGATCCTATCCCCTTCATGGATAACAAGCCCTATTTGACCATTTATCTCTGTGATCTCCATCTTCATTCCTTCGACTTTCCTCATTAAACCGAAAAGGAACTTGGCGACATGAACACGTGAATGTATTGGATGAACGGCAGTAAATGCTTTGCCCCCTCCGTCCGCAATTAATGTGACGTCCTCTGCAAGAATAGATACAACCGTATCCATATTGCCTTGTTCAAGTGCAGATAGAAACCGTTGAACCCATTCTTTGCTCGCCGTTTCTGCGCAGATCGGTTCTTCAATGGCAATTCCCATCTTTCCTCTTGCACGGCTGACCATCTTGCGACAATTCGATTCACTTTTGCCAATTAGCTCAGCAATAATCGAATATTCAAAGCCAAGGGCCTCACGAAGCACGAATGCAGCCCGTTCCGAAGGAGACAGCCTTTCAAGCAGTACGAGCATCGCATAAGATAACAGTTCACCACGAACAACCAATTCAATTGATTCATCCTCTGATGTAAGGATGGGCTCAGGAAGCCATTCTCCGAAGTACTGCTCCCGCTTCTTACGAGCAGATTTGAGTATATCTAGACAGCGGTTTGTAACCATTTTGCACAAGTAGGCTTTCGGTTCAACCAAACATTCCAGTTCAATGTCATATAACTTCATGAATACATCCTGTACAGCATCCTCGGCATCGGAGGCCGACCCGGTTAGTTGGTAGGCTAGCGTAAAAAGCAGCCCTTTATATTGCTCGTATAACTTTTGCATCTCAACCATTTCCATTCACTTCCACTACTTATCTATTTTCTTTATTTTATTAGACTTGCGACATCCCATGTAAGTTTCCGAATTCGCCAACCTAACTTTCCCGTTAAAATAATGTCTAGACCCCAGTGACGTGTCCACACCAATCCCTGCCCTGGGCCGAGGCCTATGCAGAAAAAGTCCATGTAACTCTTATGCGAAGGAGCAAGCTTCCCTTCCATATCTGCCAATATAATCTTTCCAAGTCTTGACGCTTGAGCGGTTGCTTCCTTGCAAGTTTTCCCGTCCTTCCTTCCGCTAGTAGGATCTAAAATTTGAGCGCAGTCCCCGATACAATATACGCCTTGAAGCCCCTTAACTCGGTAGCTTGAGTCTACGACCACATATCCTTCCTGAGTGAGAGGCAATCCGAGCTCTTCTAGTATTGGATTCGGCAACAGTCCCAACGTCCAGACACATAGTCCAACAGGTATCGTTTTACCACTTGATAAAGTTAAAATTCCTTCTTTCTCCTTTAATGCCTTGCTCCCATGTATAGTCGTTACGCCTTTTTCAGCAAGTGAATGTTCTAGTTTAAGTCCCACCTTGGTTGGCCCCTCTTGAAAAAGCCGATTATGCGCGTTCAAAAGGTATATCTTCACTTCACTCGGATCAAGCCCCATTGCTTTAGCATCTGCACGAACGTGATGTGCCAGTTCAGCTGATGTCTCAATACCGCTTATGCCAGCTCCGGCAACGGCAATCGTCATTAATCTCTGCCGTTCTGCCACATTTGTTTCTTTCATCGCTTTTTTAAAATTAACACGCCACGCCTCTCTAATCTCCTTCGCCGCTTCTAAGTCTGTCAAAGCCATACCACCTTGTGCAGGGTCGGGTTTCCGAACGATACTGCCTGCAGTAAGAACGAGGATATCGTAGTTCAACGGACACTCATTCCCTGCCGTATCTTGATATATCATCCTTTTCTTTCCTGATTCGATTTTTGTTACAGTAGCCTGAACGATTTCAACCCCCTCGGGAAACAATTTTTTAAACAGGATTGTAATCTCTTCATCCCCAACCGCCGGCTTAAATAGCAGCACCTTTCGAAGGTGATAAGGGTTTTTATCGATTAAAATAAGTCGAAGCCTTTTTTTACTAGATTCCTCATGGAAATTTTTTTGAATAGCTTTAACAGCATTAATACCTGCATATCCTCCACCAACGACTACACATGTCAATACGTTCATCATGCTCACTCCTTATCTTGTTTGAAAATATAACGAGATAAGGTGCTGTTTTGTGACAACTGCTTTTTTTCAATTACTGAATTAGTGGCAGATAATCGTGTTCAGCTGGCGGATAGCCACCCATACACCATCGAAAAGAACTTGTAACCATTTTCCAGTTTATTAAAATATATCCTTAACAGCTTCTTCATCTTTTCTTAACATTTGCAGCATATAATTGAATTGTGTAAAACAATACTAATTTTTGAGGAGGGTTAAAATGTTTTTAAAAAAACTGGCTGAGAGGAAAGTGGTTACAATTGATTATGATACAAACGGCACCTTACAAACCTTTAAAGGACGTGTTCATAACCTTAACTTGCGTGAACAAATATTATCTTTAATAGATGACAAACAAAAGACTTACTCCTTTCGTTTATCGGGGATTAGAAAGGTTTATTAACTTTCTTAAAACAATCCAACTGATGTATACTCCTAGAACCTTTCAAATTCCCCTTCGAAATTTTACTCCTCTTCAGGAATCTCAACTTAAAATACTTTTTGGGGCAAAAACAATATATACTTTAGGAATCGAGGATGAACTGTCCTCGATTTTTTATGATAAGGTTGGTTGAGATTAAAGTAATATCGTTAACCTAATAGAGCTTATTGGCGACAAAAATATGAACAATAACGCCTAAAGTGGCGTCAATATACCTTATTAACGTCAAAAACTGGTGCAACAACGCCTAAAGTAGCGTCAATAGCCCTTATTAACTTCAAAAACTGGAGCAACAACGTCTAAAGTGTCATCAATAGACCTTATTAACTTCAAAAACTAGAGCAACCACTCCTAGAGTGTTATCAATAGACCTCATTAACGTCAAAAGCTGGAACATGCTCAGCCAAAGTGTCGTCAATAACGCTTATTAACGACAAAAATAGAGACGCACCTTAATATCGTGGAAATTTTGGTTGGTATTCATATACTTGCCTTCTTTCCTAGAAATTTTATTTCCTTTTGTTTAAGCTCACTACTCACCTGGGAGTAAATTTTTTTCAAACATCACCATATCCAATGCTCTGATTCCATTTTCATAAATAGGTCTTGGATAATTTTTAAAGAAATCCTTTTTAATTTCAACCATCCTGAATCCTACCTTTTGATAAAATGCTAAGTTAGCAATACTTGAATTAGCCGTACCGACAGTCATTTTATGAAATCCTTTAGTTTGATAGAAATTAAAAGCTTCTTTCACTACCAATTTCCCTAAGCCTCTTCCTTGATATTCTTCTACTATAGCAATATTCTTAAGCTTAACGATGTGGCTAGAATGGAAAGTAAATAAAACTACCCCCACTTTTATTTCTTCATAGCAAATCGAAAACATCTCTCCATCATTTATATACTGCTTAACTACTTCATCACTTTCATCTGCTAAAAGCAGATAATCCAAAAACATACTTCTTCTATCTTGGTCCACGGGTTCTAACGAAATGATATTCACAGGTACCTCCAACCTTTTTATTCGTACAAAACTGGTGCCTGACACCAACGCAGCAGTTAATCACGTAGTTTCACACTATAGTGTCTCATTGACTTTGGAATCCCTTTTAATTCAAGAACTCCGTTGTAGATTAGATGCCTGAGTCGATATTCAAAATAGACGTCACCGACAATCTCGTCTATTTGGTGCAAGATTTCCCCAACCACTCTTCCGGCCCTAATGAAATCCATGCTCTCCTGCTTTTGATGCGTCTGTTCAATCGTCTTTAAGATGAATGAATCATAATAGTCTTCAGGTACACTCGTAACTCTCCCTTTCTGCCATACTCGAAGAACATCTTTTGCTTGGGCCAGGGATTCCCATTCTTTTTGATATTGAATTCGTTCCTGCTGCGATAGAGTTTTTTCCACGCTGATATGTTCAAATAGAAGTTTTAACTGAGGTGGCCGAAGCATACTTGAGTGGAACATCGATTGTTTTGAATCATAAGGAGTCATCCAGTAATCAGCAAGGTCAGTCGTGTTGATTACAGTGATTTCATTTGTTTTATCCTTTAATAGATAGAGGAACAAGCGGAGTCCTGTTTGTTCGTTCCCATTATTGGCAACCCAAATATAGATGGGAAGATGGTCAGGAATATCTGCTATTTCTAAAAGCGTATTGGTAAATCTGTTTTCTAATTCATAATCATCCTGTTCAAAATTGATATTCTCATATAGCCATTCATAACGGTAGGCTTGGCCGATTTTACTCTCAAGCTTCCAAATGGGGCCGATTGAAAAAGGGTCTTGAAATCCAATCACTTTCTTTGGCCTGTCTAAACCAACTCTTAAAGAACCGACTGTGGAGGGGGATGAAACAAGATGAACAGTGGGGACTTCCATACCTCTATCCCTTTGGATAATATTCCGCCGGCTTTGTATTAGTTGATTTATTTTTCCAGCCATGAAATGGTATTGATCCCGTTGAAGAAAATAGCCTCGACCTACAAGGGCGACATGCGCTTCATGATTAAAGGTCTCAAATTCATCCTCATTTTTAATCTCATAAGTCTGCCATTCTCCACGTTGGGACAAATCTGAAACTGTTAAATACTCTTCCCCTTCAATCTTATAAACGAAAACGACGTTTGGCTCAGCGAAAAAATAAATAAAAGGATAATTGGTTTTTGTTTTCATGGCACCCGCTCCTTCATTGATCATCTTATCTTTATTACCTCCATGATAAAACAAAAGGTTTATTTTTCCAATATAAAAAGAAACCCCGAATAATGGGATTTCATAAAATAATTAAAGAATATTCTAATTTGCCCTTGGAATGAATAATCACTCAACCAATATCGACAGATACAAAACAAACCTTTGATGCTATTTCCCATTAAATATACAAAATCTTTACAATTTTTTAACAGCAGGTCAAGAAAAAAATGTCCACACTTTAATACAATAAAGTAGAGATATTAATTGAAGGGATTGGATGAAGATTACGTCTACGGAAGGAGGAGATTTTTATGAAAATTGCTATTTTCACTGATACTTTCCATCCTGACATTAATGGGGTTGCCCGAACGCTTAAACAGTTTACTAACTATTTAGATACTCAAAACATATCCTATAAAGTTTTTGCACCAGATTCTTATGGAAACGAATATGTTTCCAACAATATCACCCGATTTAAAAGCTTCTCTTTTTTCTTGTATCCAGAATGTCGTCTAGCTTTTCCTAGCTTTTTTAAAATTAAAGCTGAATTACAAGATTTCTCTCCAGATATCATCCATGTCGCTACTCCATTTAACATCGGACTTTGCGGTATTTATTTAGCCAAAAAGTTAAACATACCGCTTGTCGGCTCCTATCACACCGATTTCGATTATTATTTAAAATTTTATAACCTCCAATTTCTTTCTCGTATCCTATGGAAATATATGCATTGGTTCCATCGACCATTTAAAAAAATATTTGTCCCTTCTAATGAAACGCTTTTGCAGTTAAATCGCCAAGGCTTTGCGAATCTGAAAATTTGGTCTAGAGGTGTCGATTGCCAACTGTTTCATCCTTTTTATGATACAAAGACTGTTCGCGAGCAATACGGCTTATCAAAAAAGTACCTCCTTACCTATGTAGGCAGATTAGCACCTGAAAAAGATGTAAACACCCTCCTTGCTGTTGCAAAAACACTCCCTGCTGAGATCAATGAACAAATTGAATGGCTGATTATTGGTGACGGACCACAAAGGGAGGAACTTCAAAACGGAGCCCCATTGAACATGTCTTTTACAGGATATTTAACCGGAGAACAATTGGCTAAAGTCTATGCAGCATCAGACCTATTTATTTTTCCATCTCCTACTGAAACATTTGGAAATGTTGTTCTTGAAGCCCTTGCAAGTGGAACACCTGCTATTACTGTCAATTCTGGTGGTGTAAAGAGTATTATCTCAGTAGGGGTTACAGGCTATTTGTGTGAACCAGGAAACGTACAGGAGTTTGTACACTCCATTCTTCAGCTTTTAGAAAATGATAGTTTACGGAAGCAAATGGGTCTTGAAGGAAGAAATTATGCTTTATCACAAACATGGGATCACATTTTTTCCAATTTACTCTGGCATTACACTGATGTAATCGAGGAACGAAAGATACAAAAATATGCATGAGTGTTCAACAATCTATAAGGAGTGAACCGCTTGGATACATTTTCTCACATCATCATCGGAGTAGGTATAGGTGCTCTTGCTCAAATCGATCCCACAGTCACAGAAAGTAATGCACTATCACAAGCCGTCATTTTAAGTGCGGTAATTGGTTCAAACGCACCTGATTTTGACTTTATCTATCTGTTGAAAGGAAAGGGAAGCTATTTCCGGAATCACAGAAGCTGGTCACATTCTCTGCCTGCTCTTCCATTGCTAGGCATCGCTGTTTCTTGCTTGATCTACCCACTCTTTCCTAGCTCATCATTTCTTCATCTATTTTTATGGACACTATTAGCGGTGATTTTACATGTGGTTTTTGATTTATTCAATGTCCACGGAACGCAAATCCTGCTGCCTTTTTCCCGAAAATGGATTGCCTTTGATTCGATCCCTTTACTTGATCCCTACATTCTGACGCTCCATTTTCTAGGGTTTGGTTTACTCCCCTTCTTTAAAGCTGGGGAAACCTTTCTAATCATTTATATATTCATATTTTTATATGTAGCAATTCGTACACTTTCAGCAATAGCAACAAAAAGGCACTTACAAAATCATTTCAGGAATGCAACCAGAATAAAACTAATCCCCCGAATGGCTATATTTAATTGGGATGTCATTATTGAGACACAGGAAGATTTCTTGTTTGGCGTTTATTCGGAAAATAATCTTTCGATTGAACACACACTTCCAAAAAAAATCGACTTTCCCGTATTGGTTTCAGACAGTAGAAATGATCCGTCCGTTTCCGACTTTCTTTCATGTACGACATATGCCTATCCATTTGTTCGTGTAAGGAAAAGCGGCTATTTCGTCTATTGGATGGATCTCCGTTTTCGCACTAATAAATTTTTCCCATACCTCGCCATCATGTTCATTTCCTCTGATTTCAAAAGCAAGAATAGCTATGTAGGAAAGATACACTCTTTAAAGGAATACAAAAAGGTGTTAAAAAACTTAAAGGATAGTTATCAATAAAACTAAAAAAGGGATAAGGAACTCTGAAAACACACGTTCCTTATCCTTTAAGCAGGGAACCACCCTGCTTATTTCTTTCATCAAAAATATCGCCAACTAAATTATCAATATCACTTCTTTCTAGGCCTTTTTCTAGATTCTATATACCTTATCAATGTAATTTTTTGGAGGGAAAAATTGACTATATTTTAGATTAAATAAAAAGATCCTCTATTTATTTGAAATTTAGAAGATCTTTAAGGTAATTGTTTCTTAAATTGGTTAATACTAAAATGGAATCTAAGGACGTATGGTACGGTTCACCGCACCTATGAAAGAGGCGGTTTTTACCGCTCCCCGGCACGTTAAAGCATTAGCATATAGGGGCTCAGACAAAATTAATTGTTGATTCTATGCTGATAATTTAATATTTTTTCTTCTTTCTTCCTATATGAATACCAAGTAAATAATAGAATAAACCATAGAGGTGTCAACAATAAGGCCGGACGTGTAGCATCAGCAAACAGCATAATAATGAGAATTATGGCAAACAGTATTAGGACTGCGTAATTAATAAATGGTGTTAATGGTGCTTTAAATTTTGATTTTGCTTCTAAGTCTGAACGTGTTTTCTTATATCTTAAATGACAAATCAGGATGACACTCCAAACCCAAATAAAACAAATGGCACTAATGGTTGTCACGATTTCAAAAGCTTGTTCCGGAATAAGTTTGGTCAAAAGAGCTCCCACCGATAGGACAAGCGTGGATATCAATAACGCGTTACCTGGGACATGATTTTTATTCAGTTTTGCAAAATTAGATGGCGCCTGGTCATTATTACTTAAATAAAAAAGGATGCGGCTTGTTGAAAACATTCCGCTATTACAAGCAGAAGCTGCTGAAGTTAATACGACAAAATTAATAATTCCTGCAGCAATCGGAATCCCGACTAGACTAAACGTTTTAACAAAAGGACTTTCTGCTGCATTTAATTCCGTCCATGGGTTAATACATAAAAGGACAAAAAGCGCACCAACGTAGAAAAATAGAATCCTTAAGGGAATTTTATTTATAGCCGATGGAATATTTTTTTCTGGATTGGATGTTTCCGCTGCCGATACACCTACTAATTCCACACCGACAAATGCAAATACAACCATTTGGAATGAAAGTAAGAAACCTGAGATTCCGTTTGGAAAAAGTCCTCCATGTTCCCAAAGATTTTTAATAGTAACAATACCTGAATCTGTCTTGAATCCCGTCACTAGCAAAATAATCCCAATGACAATTAATACGAGAATAGTTATTACCTTTATTAAAGCAAACCAAAACTCCAATTCCCCAAAAATCTTTACAGTTAATAGATTTAGTCCTAGTAAAATGATCAAACAGACGATTGCAGGTATCCATTGTGGAATATGAAACCAATATTGTACGTAAACACCAACAGCAATCACATCACCCATTGCAGTCATAATCCAACAAAACCAATATGTCCATCCGGTTACAAACGCTAAGCGAGGTCCAAGATAGTCTTCAGCAATGTCTGTAATAGATTGATAACCTGCTTTAGACAACAGGAGTTCTCCAAGTGCCCTCATAACAAAAAAAATGGCGATACCTACGATTAAATAAGCAAGAATGATGGATGGGCCTGCCAGTTGTATGGCTTTACCGGATCCTAAGAATAGTCCGGTACCAATGGTGCCGCCAATTGCGATTAGTTGGACATGCCGATTTGATAAATCCCTCTTTAATTCTTGTTGTGCCAATCCTAACTCCCCCTAAAATTAATTAGTGCTATACAACGAGCAATAAAGTGAACTTCCATCAGTGGGGTTTTCTTCATCCCCCACTGATGGTTAGTCCCGTTCTACTATCTCTAATATCAAGGCTAACGCCTTGATAAAGAGATAGTACGAACCCGATTGGTTCAACTAGGCCGCTGAAGGACGCAGCGGCAAGTTTCACTGTATCTCACCAATCGGGCTTTTACTACAAAAAGCGAAAGGCGTTTGCTCAGGGGCGACCAGCATAAGGCGAAGTCATGGTGAGGCGCTCTTTGCCTCAACATGACTTTGACTTATGACTCGAGCCCCTAACGCCTGCAGCTAGATTAGGCAATGATCCCCCACCTATCTTCCTCACTTCTCTCTCAATCTTGAGGTGGGGGTCTTACTGCCCGTTAATGCGGGATAAGTTAAACCAATAAAAAAAGAGATTGGATATCCTCCAATCTCTTTTCCATAAGAATAATAAATAATATTTTTTATGCTAAATATTATCAGCACAACAAATAAATATTCAGTACTCTTCTGTCCTTTTGCCTGAGATTGTGAACCCTTCGGCGCCGCAAAATTCTTGCGTTCTCTCCAGAAGCTGCTCCTGCTATAGTGTGATCCATAGCAATCATAGCTTGCTAATTATTAATTTTATTAACTATTGCTAATTATTTTTTAATTCTAGTATTAGTTAAATACTTTGTCAACATAAATAAAATCTATTCAAACCGCTCATTCAGAGGAAATTTTACTATTATCCAATAAAAAACCGCCTTTATTTATGGTAAGGTTCACCGTAACTAATCTAAATGAGATTTTATTATTTAACAATGTTTAGTCTTTTAGTAGTAAGTAAAAGTACCTACATAATTACTATGAAATTGAATGATGAAAAACTATAGTTAGGTATTTTATCTCATTATTTAAAATTTTCAGATTAAAGGTCCAAATAATAGATTGAATAGCTTATAATTAAATTGTTTAAATTTTACAGATAATAAGGGGGAAATTAAATGAAGAAGAAACTAGCAGTTCTATCTATTTGTTCGGCTCTATCATTTTCTTTACTAGTTGGGATCCCAACAAATAAAACAAAGGCTGCACCTGAAAAGGAGCATTATGTATTAGCGTATAAAGGGAAATTACCTGGTAATTTCTCAGAAACAATCTCTAAGGCAGGAGGGGCTGTTGAAAGAGTTATACCTGAAATCGGGATTATTGAGGTAGCTTCAGCAGATCCAACCTTCCTTTCAAATGTGAAACAAGATACAAGCATTCAATCGGCTGAAAGAGAACTTGAAGCATACTTAGAAACTGATCCGGATGACGCCGTGAATTTTACTCCTGGTACCCCAAATGGGCAGAAAGTCACTTTGGATTCAAACGAAGCAAGCTATTGGGATAAACAATGGGACATGCAGCGTTTAACACATGAAGGTGATTCTTATAAGTTAAATAAAGGTAATCATAATACGGTTGTAGCAGTTATTGATACAGGAATTGACTTTAGCCATCCAGATTTAAAGGATAATGTCGATTTCGCGGGTTCGAAAACCTTCGTACCGGGCACAAAAGATGCTTGGGATCAAAAGGGCCACGGTACACATGTCGCTGGATCCATTGCAGCTAATGGGAAGGTTAAGGGTGTAGGTCCAGATTTAACGGTCAGAGCATACCGTGTTTTTGGAGCAACCGGAGGAGCACAACAATCATGGATTACCGATGCCATTGTAGCAGCAGCAAACGATGGGGTAGCAGTGATTAATATGTCCATCGGGGGCTGGCGTTGGATGGCTAATAACCTAGATGAGAAAGGTAATTCAGCTTCAATGGTAGCCTATCACCGTGCCATTCAGTATGCAATCCAAAAAGGAGTTACAGTTGTGGTGTCTGCTGGTAATGACTCAAAAAACCTGAGTGATTTACATGATATGCAGGCATATTGGAAGGCAACTTACGGTATAGACATTAAAGGTCCATCTCGTGTCGTACCAGCCCAAATTCCAGGGGTGATTACTGTATCTTCCTCAAATGACTGGTCTGATAAGAGCATTGCCTTCTACTCTAATTACGGAAATGCCATCGACGTTGCCGGTCCTGGTGGGGATAATGGTCCATTATATGATAGTTTATATCGTCAGAACCCAGACGGAAACTATTTAGATAAACGTGATTACACTTATCGAACATTGTCTACTTACCCTACTTATCCGGTTGCAGGTGGGAATGCAACTACGCAGTTCAGTGACGGACAATGGCATGGCTATTCCTATTTACATGGAACTTCCATGGCAGCACCGAAAGTCGCTGGTATCGCTGGAGTGATTAAATCCGCTCACCCTGAGTATAATCCTTCCCAAGTGGCAGCCGCCATCAGACAAAGTGCTATTGATTTTGGTAAAGTCGGGGTAGATCCACTATACGGGTCAGGCGAAGCCAACATTTATAACTTCTTATCAAAGGATAAATCTAAAAAATAATAGTTAGGCCGCTGAGTATAAACTCAGCGGTCAGATTGTAGACAAAAGGCAGCCGAATGAGTTCATTCGGCTGCCTTTTTGTGGTGATTTTCATCATTTGTCCGTCTCCAAATAGGAAAGTATTCTTACCTATAAGAATTTACGAATATTACCAAAAACCTTTAGTTCCATTTATATAGATCAGCAACCCTGTGAGAACCAATTTGCTTAAACAACATCCGCTGGTTCCGATTTATTATTCTTGGTGTTAAATATTTGAAATAGACTGTTTTACCTTCGTTTTTCCAAATCGAAGCCCCATGGAAAAGCTGACTTTATTTTCTCTATGGAGCCATCGATACATGATTGGAATAAGGAGAAGGCTGGAAATGGTTGAACTTATCAGCCCTCCCACAACCACTATTCCCAAGGTTTGAGAGATAACGGTATCAGTGCTTGAAGAGAGCGACAAGGGAATCAAGGTCAAGATGGTCGTAACAGCCGTGGTCAATATCGGCCGGACCCGGGAAAGTGTTCCTTTTAAGATGGCCTCTTCCGCTTCCATTCCGATCCTCATATTTTTTTCAATCTTATCAACAAGGACAATTCCGTTTGTCACAACAATTCCTGTCAACATCAATAATCCCACAAGTGCTGCAAGATTCCATTGTTTACCACAGATAAATAATCCGATAACAGAGCCTGTAAAAGATAATGGGATGCACATTAAAACCGATAATGGCGCTTTCCATCCCCTAAAAACAGCACTGATAATGATGAGTACCAGCAAAATAGAAAAGGATAAGGCAATAGCCATTTCGTAAATCATTTCATTTACCTGTTTAGGCGCACCCGCAAAAGAATATTTTACGCCCTTTGGTAACGGAATATTTCCAAGGGTTGTTTCTACTTGTTTTGTTACTTTACTAATATCGTTCGAAGTTATGCTTGCCGTGACAACCGCGAATGGCTGCCCGTCTTTCTCTTGAATAACTGATGGGTCAGTACTTGGTGAAAGTGACGCAAGCTCACTTAATTTTACCTCTTTTCCTTTACTATTAAGGAAAGTTTCGTTTCCCATCAATTTTAATAGGCTTTGCGAAGGATTATTCCCTGTCGCATTCCCGCTGTTTTGAGAAGCGATATCGGAATGAAACACTAATGGATACTTATTCTTATCAATTGTAATCGATCCGGTTGCTTCTTCAGCCGTATAAAGCTGAATCCGATTTAATATATCTTCCACCTTTATCTCGTTTAACTCAATTGCTTTTCGGTTTAGAGTAATTTGATATTGTGAAACCTGATCCACTTTATCGGCCAATCCTGCAACTGCCAATCCAGGAATTGCTTTTAGCTGATTTGAAATGGTACTGGCCATATATTCCAGTGTATGGCTATCCGAACCGGTAAGATTGATTTTTAATTGTGTATCGTCCCCTGCAAGATTTTGATTTGTGACGGTATAAATGGCTTTACTTGATAATGAATCTAATTGTTCTTTCAACTGAATCATAAAATCATTTATATCTGTTCCAGGCTTTACCGATATAGACAAATTGGCGACATTCGGCTTCTGGATCCATCCGCCTCCCACATCAAATACATCATCTGATTGAGGGGTAAAAGAAGAACCCAAGCCTGATGAAAAAACGTCCACCTTTGGATTATTTTTCAGTAATGCCTCCACTCTTTTTACTTCGGTATCCATCTCAGGCAGCGATGTACTTTGGGACATTTCTACTTGAACACCAATTTGTCCCTTAGGATTTGTCGATGGTAATAAGTTAACGGGAAGAAAGGCTGCTACTGCTGCCGATAGCAAAAATAATATAGCGGTTGTGATCAAAACAAATTTTTTTCGTTTAAATCCCCAATTAAATATTCTTTTAGAGATGGGTTCCAGATGATCCTCAACAGACCGTGGCTGTCCCTTCCATAACAGGTTGTAAAGGGTAGGTACCACCAAGATGGAAACAAATAATGATATAATCAATGCAATGACAACAGACCAGGCAAATCCGGAAAAGGCTGAACTTACCATTCCTCCAATAAGTGCGATCGGAACGTATACGGCAACAGTTGTTGCTGTAGAGGAGACAATGGCAGGAATCATCTCACTGACTGCCATTGATAACCGATGAATGCCTGATATTTCTTTCCCATCTTGGACTTTTCGATTCATATTATCAAGAATAACAATCGAATCATCCACTACTCTTCCCATTGCAACGATGAGACCTGAAACGGTAAGAATGTTTAGACTTATTCCCATTGTTTTTAATATGCCAGTGGTTGCCAATAAACAGATTGGTAGAGAAATGGCGATTAGTAAAGTAGATCGAACTTTACGGAAGAAAAGAAATACAGAAATCATTGAAAATAAACAGCCAAGCAACCCTTCTTTTATGAGCCCCTGTAATGACGAATTTACCTGCTGTCCCTGGTCTAAAATAATGGATAGCTTTGTATCTTTATTTTTAATTTCCGGGATATCCTTCAATTTGCTCTTTATTCGTTCCGTTACATCCGTGATATTGGAAGAAGGAGTTTTCATAACATCTATAAGGACACTGGGAACCCCATTGGTTCGAGAGATCGTTTGCAGGTTCACAATTGAGTTGGTAATAGTTGCAACATCGGAGAGCGGTATGCTTTTTCCATCTTGACGATGAATTTTTAGCTGTGAGAGATCCTGCTGATTTACCGCCCAACCGGAAACTTGTACCGGAATGGACACCTGTTGATTGGAAATCGTTCCTTCTAATCCGGTTACACGGTTCTCCTCAAGTGAGTGTTTTACGTCATCTAGTGTAAATCCTGCATTTTTTAGGTCTTCCATTCGTAGAGTTACGGCATACCCAGGGCTTCCTCCCCCAGTTACAACTACATCCTTTACTCCAGGAACTGTTTTAAGTGCATTCGCAACATCTGATTGTATGTCTGTTCTAAGGGTATTTTCAGTATTATTTGCCGAGGAACTCATCAGGCTCATTCGCATGATGGGCAGGGAATTCGTACTAAGGCGGGTTACCAGTGGTTTTTGAACATCTGATGTCAGTGATACTCCCTCTAATGCCTTGGTAACTTGTGTTTCCGCCTTTTCCATATCATAAGTCATTGGAAAATTCAGACTAATAAGGCAGCCGCCATTGAACGAGTTGCTTTCAACATTCTCCAAACCATCTACTACACGGACTGCCTGTTCAATTTGATTCGTAATATTAGCTTTTACATCTCCAGCTTGATAATGATCTGCATGCACAGTAATGTTTAATGTAGAATTATTTATAGGCGGAAGGTAATCCCGTTGGATTTGCCAAGCGGACATTCCCCCCCAAACCAATAACAAAGCAATAAAAGTGAGAATCAGAATGGAACGCTTCATTGTTGCATCGATTAATCTTTTCATTTGTTGTATTCGAGTAGTGAAACCCGAAATTCCTCCTTATATTAAAACGTCATAAGTTGTAAATGAATTCAGGGTCCAAAGAATTAACTAGGACCCTGACAGATTAAATTTATAGGAGACTATTATATTACCAACCTACTGAAGCATTATTCTTTGAAGCTTGTTCATCGTCAGTACCATTGCCGATTACATTGTGTTGTGGTTCAGGCATACGTACATGCGGCCCCTTGATTGCCTTCCAAATATCTTCATTCAGCTTTTGTGGATCGGCTTGGTCCGGTTGCCCAACCATTTGCGATTGAGTCATAACACTGTTTGATGGAACAGCAGTTTGAGTCGTAGGCGTGAGTGTATTGTATGGTGCCACGCTAGGCGCAAGTGTATTGTATGGTGCAAAATTTGGTTTATCAGTAAATGACCAGATCATTGGCACTGCAGCCGCATCATATTGTGACATTGGCTCTATACCAAGGAAAAGTTCCATTGTCCGTAACATGGAGACTTGGCTATAGAAGTGTGAGTCTACCTTTCCAGTCTGAGTGTAAGGACTGATGACTTGGGCAATCGTTCTGTGTGCATCCACATGGTCCGAACCTGCTTGCGTATCATCTTCTACCACGAAAATGGCCGTATCTTTCCAGTATTTAGAATGAGAAACAGCATCGACAATTTTTCCTAATGCCAAATCATTATCGGCAACTAATTGTTTTGCGGTTGCCCCTCCTGCCGTATGGTCACGAGGCAGGTCGATAAATTGCATAGTAGGCATATTATTATTGGCAACATATGACTGAAAATCTTTATTCCATATATCAAAACGTTGCTGGTCAGACTTACCCATATCAAACCATGGATAATCATGATTCGTATTGTTGTTTAGAATTTTATCGTGGGGATAATATTTTCCTGGCTCAGTCTGAATACCTTCATTTGAATTGATCCAACTACTTGGAACCACAAATTGACCATAGTTGCGGAAAGTTATGTTGTGATCGGCAAGTTTGTCCCATAAATAGGCATCGGCTGGATTTGCACTTCCGGCGGCAACATCCGGATGGTAACCCTCGGAATCATATTGAGAGCCGTTTCCTGCATATCCCTGTGCAGTACCCACTTCATTATAATGGTTGGAACTAGCCTGGGTAGCCCACTGCCAGCCGTTTTGACTTACTTCACCGTCTCCATAAAAATTGTCAAGGGTGACAAATTGCTGAGCAAATTTATGCTGGTTTGGCGTGACATCTTGTCCAAAAAGGGTAATCGATGGATCCCCGTTACCTCGTGGTGTACCATCAGGATTTTTCAGGTCGCCGAGCACCTGGTCATAGGTACGATTCTCTTTGACAATGTAAATGATATGCTTGATTGGTGAAGAATCCCCTACATTATGAGGTACAATGGTACCGGTATCTTTTTCATCAAAACCGCGAACCTTATTTTTTTGATGAAAATCATTATTGTCATTTACTTGTTGCGTATATTTTGCCAGCTGATCTTCAGATGGTGTTGGTAAAACCGCTAAAGTTCCTGCAAGCAGATTTTCAATATACGGATAGCTATTAGGATTGGAAGGATCCGTTCCTTTGTTTGGTCCAGTACCCGAACCTTTAGCGCTAGTGATCAGCAACTGATTATCCGGTGTCACTTGAACTCCGGTCGGGTACCAACCAGTAGGAATCAATCCCTTGATTCGGCCAAATTTTCCTTTATCAGAGACATTCACCACAGCTACGTCGTTATTGCCGCCATTTGTTACATATAAGGTGTCACCATTGGACGATAAAGCTAAATTATTCGGCTGTGTCCCGGCGTGCGCACCGCGGAACGGCTCAACAGAGATCGTGTCGGATACAGTATTTTTAGTCGTATCAATGACGGAAATAGTATCACTGTCCCCATTTGCCACAAACATCCGGTTTTGCTTTGCATCGACTAACATCCGGTTTGGATGAGTGCCAACGGTAATCGTGCTTTTAGGTGTCATTGTTAATCCTTCAACATTAAGGACGGATAATGATTTTTCACCCTGATTGCTGACATATGCCGTCTTTCCATCCTCCGAAATTACAACCGCAAATGGATAAGCGCCCACATCTGCTTGAGAGGTCTGACCTGTTGCAACATCTACTGCAACAAGTTTATTGCTAAGCTGACCTGTTACATAAACGGTACTGTCATCCTTCGAAACCGCTACATCTTGAGGATAAGTTCCTTTTGGAAGCGGGATCGTTTTTTCAAGGGATAATTTATGTACACTGCTATCCCAGCCAAATACGACCACAGTATTTTTATTTGCTGTTGCAAGGTACACATGTGTCCCATCATGGCTAAAAGTAATACCTGGTGCAACACCTTGACCAGCATTTCCATTCAGCTCTACGACTTGAAGTACGCTGCCATTCTTTGCATCCATAACCTGTACAGTCTGCTTTCCATTTTGATCGTGAATAATGTTAGGAACCAATACTGCTGAACCATCTGGTGATAGGACAGCATTGCCCGGAAAGTATCCAGCTTTCTGTTGGGTACCGACAGGGGTAACTTTCCAGCCGGCAGGAGTGATCGAGGTTCCATCCGCTTGTGGACCTGCATGTGGAGCTGTAAACACATCGGCTGCCATTCCGACACCGGATAGTGCAACCACACCTGCGCAGGTAAGAGCTGCAATCGCAGACTTCGAAACAAATTTATGCTTCAATAACTGTTTAAGCTTTTTTTGGTTACCTTTCATACATAACATCTCCTTATAATCGTTTACAATGGGAATAGCATTCAGCAAATTGAAATAGAAATCGTCTGACTCATCTACTCTGTATTCAGCGAACTAAAATTGACATCACCTCCTCTCCTTAAATTGTGATTATCTTGCGTTAGGTCTTTTTCCTTCTGCTATAAGTTTATTAATCTCTTCAATTAACTCTGGAAGTTCACTCATCGTTTTGATCGTAAAATCTGCCCCATTTTTTCTAAAGGACTGTTCTGTTTTAGTGATCAGTGCTTCACGGTCACCTTCGGATAGTGCATTAAATTCTTCTAAATTTAATCCCATTTCAGAGCTTCCGATAATGACACCGACTGACCAAACACCTGCATTAATCCCCTCTTTTATATCAGAGGTCGTGTCACCAACTTTTATAACCTGCCATGTTGCGGATAATTTTAATGCTTCCATGTTTCGGAAAATCATATAGGGATATGGTCTTCCAAGAGAATTCGTTCCATCAGGTGTAATATAAAAATCTGGACCATAGCCTTTTTTCAAAGCATTTGGAACGACGACATCCATCATGGAATCGGTATATCCTGTTGTGGAACCAATTTTTAACCCTTGATTTCTCAACACTTCAACCGTCTCAATCACCTCTGGGATTGGATCGGTATATTCTGATAATGATGCCATGAGGGCAGGTTCAAATTCAGCATATAAATTTTCTACATCCTGTTCATTAAAGGGTACACCGCATTGTCCTTCCCATAATTTGGAGATTCTAGGCATGGACAGCATCGCACGAATGTGGTCGATTTTTAGCATCCCCATTGGTGCTCTTGCTTCTTCCATCGTTACGTTAATACCTGCATGTTTAAAAATATCAACAAATACATTCACTGGTGCAAAACAGCCAAAATCAACAGTAGTCCCAGCCCAATCTAATATTACTCCTTCAATTTTGCTCACTTTGTCACCACTCCTATGTATTCTTCGATAATATTGCATAGTTCGTTAATGTCATCTTCATAAATTTCACCGATATTCCCAATTCTGAAAGTTTCTACATCCGTTAACTTTCCTGGATAGAGGACAAAGCCTCTCTCTTTCATATAGGAATAAAATTCATCAAAATTGAATTGTTCATTTGGGAACAGAAAGGTTGTAATAATCGGCGATTGTTTGTCAGCAGAGATATAGGCATGCACCCCTACTTCTTCAAGCCTTTCTCTTAAAATCCGATTATTATGTTGATAACGGGCAAATCTAGCTGGAATACCGCCTTCATCCATTAATTCATCGATTGCTTTAGAAAAAGCAGCCACAACATGTGTCGGTGAAGTAAAGCGCCATTTCCCGTCCTTCTCCATTGCCTTCCATTGATCATATAAATCTAGTGATAAGCTTCTAGCATTCCCTTCGCAAGCAAGTAGTTTCTCGCGCTTAGCAATGACAAAGCCAAAGCCAGGTACACCTTGAATACATTTATTGGCACTGCTGATTAAATAGTCAATTCCAAGGGAAGGCACATTGATTTCCATTCCACCAAAACTGCTCATCGCATCAATGATTAACGATTTGCCATATTCCTTTGAAAGGTTTGCTACCATATCGAGCGGATTTAAAATTCCTGTCGTTGTTTCACAATGAACCATGATCATATGGGTAATTTCCTGGTCTTTTTCTAATATATCCCTAATATCCGCTTCATTTGGATATTCATCGTATTCTACACAATACTCCTTGAATGAAAGACCGATATATTGCGCCATTTTTACAATCCGTTCACCATATGCACCGTTTGTAATGATTAACGCCTTATCATCATTCGTGATGGCCGAATTCATAACGGACTCAACGGCAAACGTACCGCTTCCTTGCATTAAAACAACGGTGTATTCTTCGTTAGTAGCACCTGCAAACTCAAGCAGCTGTGCTCTAATTTTTTTGGTAATATCCTTATAATCTTGATCCCAAGTACAACGGTCAAAGAGCATTTGCTCTTTAACCGTACTTGTAGTCGTTAAAGGACCTGGTGTTAAAAGTTTATAGTTCTTCATTTCACTTCACTCCTACTAACCTTACTTTGCTGAATTAAAGAATTGTTGGTGCTGCTGTAATAAATCAACTGTTAATGGTTTTTCAAATTTCTTTGAATGGGCAGGTTTATGAACGTCACTAACGGTTTCTCCTTTATAAAGAGCAACTGGATAATCTTTTATTAAATCTTTTCTGCCATCTTTAATAATGACTTCTGCCATTTTCATTGCTAGTTCTGTTGTTGGATCATCTTTTTTAACAACAGCAACGGATTCAGTAAGTGAGAAATTACCTTCAGTCGGATCAATATAATCAATTGGTGCACCTTGTGCTTTCGCATTTACCGCTTGGTGACGAAGTCCAAAACCTGCAGCAACTTCCCCTGCTTGCACTTTCTTAAGCGGACCTGAGCCTGAACTTTCAAGATGTGGACCACAATTCACAATTAAATCGTGAAGAATGGTTTTTCCTTCTTGTTCACCGTATTGAGTAATAATAGCTTGAACTAATAACCAGCCTGTTGAAGAGTCCATAATATTTGGAATTGACACTAAGCCTTTAAATTCTGGTTTCGCTAAATCTTTAATCGAAGTCGGCATTGGTAAACCCTTTTGTTTCATGACTGCTGTATTGACAAAGATGGAACCAGTATTCGCTAAAATCGGCGTATAATAGGATGGATATTGTTCCAATGCGTTTGTAGTAAACGTTAAGTCTTTAAACATAGAGTATTTTTTTTGCGCACTATCAATAAAATACGAACTCATGGTTACTAAATTGGCATCAATTTTATCTCCCTCTGCCATGAGCTTGCCGCCTAATTCAGACGTACCTAAGGACTGAACGACATATTTCCCGTCGTATCCTGCTCCTTTTAATGCTTTTTCCATCGATGCAACTGCTTCGTCATCCGCATTTGTTAAAATCACCACTTTTTTCGCTTCACCTTTTGCTGTTGCATTTGATGTATTGTTACAGGCTGCTAAAGCAAATACTAAACTGAGTGCAACAAGCGATAACAAAATACCCTTAATCTTTTTAAACATACTAATTCCCTCACTTTTAATAGATTTTTATTCAAAAATCGTTTATAAACGATGATTTGATTGTCGTTTTTGAAAAGAATCACAAAGTAACTTAACGAATAAATTGGTAAAAAAGATTAGTATTGATAAAACAAAGATTTCATTGAATTTAGCAAAATGCTGTAATTCTTGAATTTTGCTTGCTACTACTGAAGTTTCCGCTGTAACCAAGAAGATAATTCCACTAATCGTTACCATCGCATTGATAAAATAGTAGCTAATCATTTCAAATACCGTCGATGCTGAGTTTGGTAAAATCACTCTGCGGATGGTTTTGAACCAGCTATCTCCCAATAGTTCTCCAGTCGTTTCCCACGATGGATTCATTTTAGCCAGAGAATTTTTTGCCATTAAATACGGTGTCGTAAAGTAGTGAACAATCGTACATAAAACAATGATGGTGAATGTACCTTTGAAATTACTGTTATTAAAAAGCAGTAAATAGGATAAGCCTAATACCATACCTGGTACCGTATTTGTGATCATTGAAATGAGATCCATGGCTGATTTCCCTTTAATAGGGGTACGCACATTTAAAAGAGCTGCGCAATAAGCAATGGCTGTGCCGAATATGGCCGTCAATGATGCTACCAGTAGTGAATTTTTATAAACATTTACTAAATCAGTCGATTGAAATACATCCGTAAAATGCCTAAAGGTAAACGTAAGATTAAAAGGATAGCTAGTGACGAACGGTGTAACAAACATGACAACAAAAATAGCAATCATGCTTAAAAGTATGACAGCCGAGATCACACCGAAGAAAATATCTCTGCCTTTATTCTGAATCAATTCCATATCGCTGAATTTGTCGTAATGAAAATTAAATTTGTCAAGATAATTTAAAAGGAAGACAGCAAACACGGCCGGAATCAACATGATCACTGCAATCGCCGCGCCATGATTAAAATCTGGAATGGCACCAAGCATTACTTGATATAGTTGAGTGGCTACAACATAATACGTTCCCCCAACTGAGGCCGGTATTCCAAAGTCCGTAAAGCTTAGGATAAAGGAAAGGACGAAAGCTCCTCCTAAAGTTCCCCATAATGGACGAATAATCGTGTTCATTAAACTTCTTACTGTTCCATCACCCATTAGCTTTGAAACAATGATAAATTTCTTATCAATGTACTTAAAGGAATTATTGATCAGAAGAAACGCTGCCGGTAATGTGTAAATGACATATCCGATTAATAATCCGTTAAACCCATAAATTTCAAATAAATTCCGACCAAAAAGTTTTGTAATGAATCCCTGGTTTCCGAAAGAATACATAATCGCAAATCCATATGTAATGGTCGGAAGCAGCATAGGAAGAAGGATTCCCGTTTTAAACACGTTTTTTAATGGACCATAGATTCTAGTACAATGGATAGAATAGGCAAGAATAAATGCCAAAATAGTAGTGATAATAGCCGTTGCACTAGAGACCTTTATACTGTTTCCAATTGACACTATAAGATCATTATTTGACAGTATCGAAAGATAGTTAGATACAGAGAATCCATGACTTGTTTCAAATGAACGAACAAATAAAATAGCTAAAGGCAATACGAGAAAGAGTGCAAATATACATAAAATGATAGGATAAATAATCCGCATTTCCGGTTTTACATTAGGCATATTTTTCACCAAATAAGTTATAAATATTTTGTCTTTTAATCTGTAATTGTTTTAGAATAAATTCTTTTACAAAATCATTACTTGGTTGATTGATAATTTCATGCGGTGTTCCGAACTGCGAAATAGTACCCTGATTAATAATGAGAATTTTGTCTGACATGGTTAACGCTTCTTCAGGATCATGTGTGACAATAATGGTTGTAAGCTTAAATTCCTTTGCAATTGACTTAATGCGTTCCTTAATGGATTCTTTAATGACCCCATCTAATGCACTCAATGGCTCATCTAACAATAATATTTTCGGCTTTGTTACTAATGTTCTTGCGAGTGCAACTCTTTGTTTCTGACCACCTGATAATTCTCCTATTTTCTTTTCTAAATGAGGCCACAGCTCTAAGAAATCAATATAATCATGAAGTTCTTTCTCCGTCACCAATCCCTTCTTATTTCTTAAACCATATACAATATTTTCATAAGCATTTAAATGAGGGAAAAGAGCATAATCCTGGAAAACAATATTAAATCCTCGATTCTTCATTGGTACATGACTCAAATCCACATCATTAAAAATAATTTTTCCCTGATCCATTTTTGTTAACCCCAAGATAATATTCAATAAAGTGGTTTTCCCACTACCACTTGGGCCAAGCAGCGAAACAATTTCTCCAGTGTTAATTTCAAGATTAATATTTTCTAAAACGATCTTATGATCGAATTGTTTGCTTATATTTTGCAATTTCAGCAAACGGTTCACCTCCTTAACACACCCTTAGTATACGAACTATTTGTAAATTGAAGTCGAGATTTATGTAAATTATGTGTAAATTTTGCATATATCTTTACTAACTCGTCACTATTTTATAAGTAACTGTATCCAATATTATCCACGATTTATCAATTATTTATTAGTAAGTATTGAATGTTTTATAGGGACAAAGTAAACTAACATTATAACATTATGATTGTTAAAAAATATGAGAGTAGATGGGTGAAAGAATGTTTCCACTTGAAAGGCAAAAAAAAATCCTCGAATTACTCATGATTAAAAAAGTCCTTAAGCTAACCGAGCTAACAGAAGAACTAAACATTTCTATCGATACGCTGCGCAGAGATCTTAACCACCTTACAAAGCAAGGGAAAATTGAAAAAATTTATGGTGGAGTTAAGCTGGTTGAATCGAAGTTTGGGGAATCAACAATCGCTGATCGATTGATCAGTCATATAGAAGAAAAAGAAAGGATCGCAAAAAAATGCAGTGAATATATTCATGACGGTGATTGTATTTATTTAGATAGTGGCTCGACTACCTTTCAAATTGCGAAATATATTAAAAATAAAAAAAACCTCACTGTGATTACGAATTCCGTCCCTATTGTAAATGAGCTCATGAATGATGATGTCGAGCTCATTATCATCGGAGGAAAAGTAAGACAAAATGAACAGTCTGTTGTAGCTTATGAATATTTATTTAATTTTAATGAATTAAATATTTTAAAAGCCTTTATTGGTGCAAGTGGGATCACAATTGAAAAAGGTATTTCTGACTATAACTTAGAAGAAGCCATCACTAGAAAAAATATGATTGAATTATCAAAAGAAGTCTACGTCGCAGCAGACAGCACCAAATTTGACAAAGATGTAACAATTGGTATTGCTCCCCTTGATAAAATTGATTACATTATTACAGATGGCAACATAAAAAAAGATTTCATCAATAAATTTAAAAAAATAACCACAAGCTTAATTATTTCAGAATAGGAGATATATTTAACATTTATCGATTTTTCTGCCAGTGAAAAGAATTTCATTTCATCATATAGGTGATTTTTCCATCCTAACAACAAAACAGCACCCCTCTAACAAATTAGAGGGTGCTGTTACTTTTTCACATAAACCTCATTTACTTATGGTACGGTTCACCCTATTACAAATAATATCTCCCATATCATATTAAAAGACATAACGTATACGTGTGGAAATAATCATTTATTTTATTACCTTGCTTCATTCTAAATAGCTAATGTTGGTAGTTAATTGATATAAGGGCACTATTCAGTATTATTTTTAGTAGAATGCATTAATACGAAAAAGAAGAAGAAATCCAAAAATCCTTTCTGGTACTAAAATTTTGCGTTGTCTGGTATGTTAGAACAAGCAGCTGTTCAAGGGTATGTATAGACACGCTTTTCACATTTATTTAGAATAACAAATTCATCTAGTTTCAGTTTAATACTTCTAAACTGCCTCATTAGTCTTTGAAATCCCACTTTTTATATTGACATTGATTATCATTTGTTTTAAAGTTACGAATGTAATTGAATAATAAAACTATTTGTTTGTGGACTTTTCTAGAATTATTTCTATTTTCGCCACACAGCTTTTATATAGCTGTGTGGCTTTTTTACGTTTAAAAGAGCCAGTTCACTCAAAAACGGAATAGTTTATCTATCATGTATTTTTATAGAATGAAAGGGGTAGGAGAAATGAAAACTTGGCAATACGCACTTCTTGTTTTTATAGGGGGATGCTGTTATGGAGCCCTATCTACTTTTGTAAAGCTCGCATATTCCGCTGGCTTTACCGTATCAGAAGTAACAGGAAGTCAATTCTTACTAGGAACTTTAATGATCTGGATGGTGGCTCTATTTTCAAAAAAGAAAAAACTTTCTTTATCAAAAATAGGAAAATTACTTATATCAGGAATTCCACTTGGTTTAACAGGAGTTTTTTATTATCACTCACTGCAAACACTCCACGCATCACTTGCGATCATCTTTTTATTTCAATTTGTCTGGATTGGTACTCTTTTCGAGTGGTTATTTTATAAAATCACGCCAACAATGGGGAAGGTCGTTTCAATTGGAATTCTGATCATTGGTTCGATTCTTGCAGCCGGCATTATTTCAGAAGGTGGCGGTGAATTTACATGGCAAGGGACAGTTTGGGGATTATTTTCAGCTTTGACCTATTCCACTTTCATCTTTCTTAGCAGTACTGTGGAAAAAGATACACCACCTGTGCAAAAAAGTGCTCTTTTTACCACTGGCGGTTTGATCACTGTTTTGATCCTGTTTCCGCCAACTGAGTTATTGAATTTACCTGTTTTTATGGGAGTAGCACCGTATGGTCTGTATCTTGGTTTATTAGGCGTTGCCCTGCCCCCGCTTTTATTTTCAATCGGAATGCCGCATATCGGGCCAGGGCTTGGAACCATTTTAACAGCCTCAGAACTTCCCGTTGCAGTTATCTTATCATCGTTAGTCATAGCAGAACACGTTAGCTTGTCCCAATGGCTCGGGGTTGCTTTAATATTAGGTGGAATTGTAGTTGGAAACGTGAAGTTCGTTTCTTTGAAAAGAGAATCAGCATCCTAAAATTAGCTGGGGCGGAGAGCCCGCCCTGTAAAGCAATTTCTTAAGTAACTGTTCGTTAATTTTAAAACGAACAAATGCGGTGTTTCATTACCGGACGCTTCCCATAAAATAAGGACACCACTTACCTCCATTCACGGGTTTTCTTGAAGGGTTATTAAGAGAGGCAGCAAATCGGCCTGAACAACTTATTGCAATATTGAAATTGAGAGCAATGGCTTGAAAAAAACTATCAATTTTAATCGTTTATTCATAATTTGTTCATTTCTAGGGGTTATGATAAAAACATGAAAAGGACATGAATTCTTCATACCCTTTCACCCCCCTTTTAATATATATTTTTTATCCGGCCTATCGCCGGATCTTTTTTTGCCTTCATACTCCACTTCTTACTAACAATTTGGTGACAACTTCTCCAACTTTTCCCTATACTAGCTCGACTCCCAGCTTACCTTTTGCAAATTAGATATTTTCAGCTGCGACAAATGTGGTGAAATTTGTGCTAACGAAGAGAAAGTGGCGGTAAAGAAGCCAGCAGAACTTATTAATGATGATGAACTTCCTTTTTCAATAATGATTAGATAGATCATTTTTTACCTAATAAACAATAAAAATTTTAATCTATTTTTTTAATAGACTTATTGTCGTTTTAAAAGCCTTAATTTCCTTAATCGTTTGCTTCCATTGTTTTAAAGCCTTCATCAAAGAGCGTTTGCAATAACAGGTTGTAGGTATCCCTGCGTTTTTTGCAATCATGGAAATTCTCCGCATATGGAAAGAATTAGAAACAATAACACATGATCCAAATCCCTCTTGCTCCATGATTTTCTTCGTGAATCGTAAATTTTCAACCGTATTTCTTGATTCATTTTCTAACAAAATGCGATTTGGTTCAATACTGTTCTCGATCAGATAATCCTTCATTATCTCTGCTTCAGATTTGATCCAGCCAACAGCACCACCGGAAACAATTACCTTTTTATTCAAGTATTCCTCCATTTGAAGCAGCTGCAAAGCAATTGTTAAACGCTCCTCAAGCAATGGGTCGAGATGATTTCCAGTCGTTTTATATCCAAGCACTAACACAACGTCATTATTGCCAGCTTCAATCGGGGCAGAATGAATCCAAATAAACCAAATGACTATGATTATGAGACAGAAAAATAAAAGTTGAAAAATGAACAATCATTCCTCTCATTCAAAAAATGTCCCCTAACTGTATAATTCTTAGATTTACTAGATCCAAATTTATTTAACTTATAAAAAATATAGCTTACATTCATTGTTAGCCTATTGAGTTAATATTAAGAATTTGTAAAAACAACAGCACTAGGGACTGCCCTTTTTTAAGGGAAGTCCCTTTTTGCTCATTTTTTTAAAAGATTTTTTGCTTTTTTTTCCAAAAAATAAATTGACAGTTACTTTCATTTTAAATAAAATGTCATTAGACACTTACATTCACTTTCAAATTATTTCTAACTCGAAAGGATGGATTACAATGGAAAAGATGAAAACGCGTAGATGGTTAGTTTTAGGTGCTATATCCTTTGCTTTACTTGCCGTTGGACTTGATATGACCGTGCTTAACATAGCTTTACCTACATTAGCTACAGAATTAGCAGCGTCTACAAGCGAGCTTCAATGGTTCGCGAATTCCTATAATCTTGTCTTAGCTGCTTTATTATTGCCAGCCGGGATGCTAGGAGACCGCTATGGCCGGAAGAAAATGTTGTTGATTGCTCTTTTTGTTTTTGGGCTGGGGTCTCTAGGATGTGCCTATGCTGATTCTCCAGAAATGCTTATTGGTATGCGGATTGTTTTAGGATTAGGTGCAGCATTCCTCATGCCATTATCCATGTCCATTCTTCCCGTTCTTTTCTCAGGAGCTGAACGAACAAAAGCAATGATGATTTGGGCAACGGCAAATATGCTGGGAATTCCATTAGGACCAATTGTTGGCGGCTGGCTATTAAAAAATTATCATTGGGGCTCTGTGTTTTTGCTTAACCTTCCGTTTGTCGTGATCGGTTTTCTAGCCATCTCCATATTAATGCCTGAATCTCGCAGTCAAATTCGGGGGAAAATTGACTTTATTGGGGTGTTGACTTCAAGTATCGGATTGGTTTCCATAACTTATGGAGTGATTAAGGCGGGGGAAAAAAGTTGGGGGAACAGTGAAGTTATATTCACCATTCTAGTAGGATTACTCGCTTTATGTTTATTTGTCTTATGGCAGAGACGAACAAAATATCCGTTGATTGATTTAACCTTATTTCGTTCCCCAAGTTTCACTTGGGGGTCGGTACTAGCCACTTTGGTATCCTTTGCGATGTTCGGAATTCTCTTTACTATGCCTCTCTTTTTTCAGGCAGTTGGGGGAATTGACACACTTGGAACCGGATTACGTTTACTTCCCTTAATCGCGGGGTTAATTGTGGGCGCCAAAGTTTCTGGGAAACTAGTATTAAAAATAGGGACAAAAAATAATGTGGCCATCGGATTTCTCTTTTTAGCTGCTGGTTTAGCAATAGGTGCCATGACAAAAGTGGATAGTACGTTAAGCTTTTCAGCATTTTGGATAACGATAACAGGTATTGGTTTGGGGCTGGCACTTCCAACGGCAATGGATTCAGCGCTTGGAGAACTTACAGCGGAGAGAAGTGGCGTAGGTTCTGCCCTTATTATGGCGATGCGTCAAGTAGGGGGAGCATTTGGGGTTGCAATCCTGGGGACAGTCCTTAACTCAAGCTATCACAGCGGGCTCGAGTTGACAGGGTTGCCAGCCAAAGTGGCCAATACTATAGAGCAGAGCGTATCAGCTGGAGTAGCTGTTGCCGAGAAGCTACAATCTAGTAAACTATTAAATAATGTTCGTGGAGCATTTGTAAATGGAATGGATACGATGCTGCTTGTATGTGCAGGAATTGCGATTTTTGGAGTTTTGTGCACGTTGGTATTTCTACCGCGAAAGCAATCAAATCTGGAAGAAAAGGATGCTTAAGGCCAAGGTTTGTGTATAGGTTGATAAAGTTGTAAACTGTATGATAAAGACATTTTATTATACAGTTTTCAACTTTTCATGGAGGTGTTAAATTGTCTTCAGAAAATCAACCAAAGCTGAGTCTTCGAGAACGGAAAAAGGCGAAAACCAGAGCCGTTATCCAGCAAAATGCCTTGCGCTTATTTCACGAGCAGGGATACGCTGATACAACAGTGGAGCAGATTGCTGAAGCTTCAGAAATATCGCCGAGCACCTTTTTTCGCTATTTCCCAACTAAGGAATCCGTCATTCTGTATGATGATTATGATCCCCTCCTTATAGAGGCATTTCAACAACAACCAATAGAGCTAACCACGATTCAAGCATTTCGTAGAGCCGTGAAAGCTGGTTTTGTAAATATTCCAGAAGACGAAAAAAGGGCACTCCAGGAACGGATGCAATTAGTGATGTCCGTTCCAGAGCTTCGTGTTGCATCATTTAACCAGCTTGCAGATACGTCTCAGATGATTATGGAACTCGTTGCAGAACGTGAGGGGCGTGACAAATCAGATCAGGATATTCTCACTTTCGCTAGTGCTCTAATGGGTGCGATTATTTCTTCGCAATTCTACTGCTTTCAACATCCGGAAGTAGATTTAATAGACGCAATAGATAGTGCGCTAGCTTTCCTAGAAGCAGGTTTGCCTTTATCCCAATTTTAAATAGAATCAATTGAAAAGAACTGTAGACAAATGTCTAAAGTTCTTTTTTTACTTCTTAGTGCTTAAGGAATTAAAAATACTTTAAAAACCTCATGTATTGAAATACACCCAAAACGAATTTATTTCTTTCAATATTTTAATGGCTTGTAAATCTATGATGCAGATAACTTATTTGCAAAAAAACAATATTTGTATTTATAATTTTTATATAAAACAATTAGATTAAATTGGAGGATGATTTTATGGCGCTTAACAATTGGGCATATATTTATTTATCTCCGGGATTTAGCCCAGAAAAAAATACAATCACCACTGGAAATCATCAATGTAAATTTACTGCTATTGGAATCGATTTTAATGACAAAGAGCGTGTAATACCAATTTCAAAGCAACTTGTCAAAGATGGGGTACAAATGATTGAGCTATGTGGAGGATTTGGACCTATATGGATTGCAAAAGTAAGCGAAGCTGTAGATAATGCAGTTCCTGTAGGAAGTGTGGCATATGGACCTGAAGCACGTCAACCTATGCTTGATTTACTCGCACCAGATGATATGAAAAAAGAAAATGATTAATATTGTAGATTGTGATATTTGTGAATTCGAGAACTAACCTACATTTGGTTTGTAGAAAGAAGAAAAATCTCACCTAAAATTAAAATAGAATGAATTAAAAAGAACTCTAGAAAAATTTCTAAAGTTCTTTTTTTACCTCTTATTGCCTAAGGAATTAAAAATACTTTAAAAACCTCATTTACTTATGATACGGTTCACCGTAATGCATCTAAATGAGGTTTTCTACTCTTATCTCATTGTTTAAATTTTTGCTGTAAATGACTAATTTCCTCTTTTGTAGGAAGAGAGGAAATAGCTCCCTTTCCGGTTGTAGTAAGTGCACCACTTGCATTCGCAAAGGACAGGATCTCCTGATAATGATGATGAAGAACTTCTTCTAGGTTTTGTTGACTCACATTTTTTTCTAACAATTGATACAAAAATACACCAATAAGCGCATCACCTGCACCCGTAGTATCTTGAACTTCCACTGGATATCCAGTAGACTGATAAGTTTCATGGTCCAAATATAACTCTGCGCCTTGTTCCCCCTTTGTATAAATAACGGCTTTGACATCCCCCGTAAAAAAAAGGTCCACTACATAGGAGTTTTCTTTAACTAGCGGTCTATTCACACATCGGTTCAAATTCACTTTATATTGCAATTCCCTGAAAAATTCTACTAACTTTAAGAAACTATATTTCTAATGAATGTTGAAAACAAAAGAAGAAGATACATATTCGAGCCTTAAAAATCATATTTAGTAACAATTGATGGAAATTAAATTTTGGAGGCTATAATAATGAATGAAAAACATCATAAACAGAGGCAAACTATATTAGAGGAAAGCCATTATGAGAATCGAGACCTCTCCAATGAGCCAGCTAAACTTCATTCCCAGACGATTGGCTCTGGGGGACCTGTACTGGAACAAGATGGTGTACTACACGAAACCTTACAAGAATTTATTCATGAAAAGATTTTAGAAAGACCTGTTCATGCAAAAGGCTTTGGTGCATTTGGTTATTTTCAAACGATATATTCGATGTCCGAACATACAAAACTGAGTTTTTTACAAAATTCTAATCAGAAAGTTCCTGTTATGGTTCGCTTTTCGTTAGCAGTCAGTATGAAAGGAACACCTGATACATCTAGAAATGTACGTGGTTTTGCTACAAAATTTTATACAGAAGAAGGCGTTTTTGACCTTCTATGTAATCACATTCCTGTCTTTTCTATTCGTGATGCGATACGATTTCCGGAATCTATTAAAGCACTCTTACCTTCACCAAAAAATAATTTAATTGACCCTAATAGGTTTTGGAGCTTTGTAGCAAGAGCACCTGAATCGATTCATTTTGTTGTACGTTTATACTCTGATGCTGGTACGGTAAAAAGTCTTCGCCACATTCCAGGACATAGTGTAAATACATATGTTTGGAGAAATGCTCAAGGTATTAGAAAGTACGTTAAATACCATTGGTACCCATTTGAAGGTGTACAATACATTGGTCGCGAAGAAGCAAATAGACTAGCCGCTGAAAATCCTGATTACGCTGGTAAAGATTTATACGACGCGATTGCGGGTGGTAAACCGGTGGAATATGGCTTATATGTCCAGCTCATGGACCCAAAGGATGAAGCAAATCTTTCTTATGATCCCTTAGACGATACAAAAGTATGGGATGAAAAAGAGTATCCCCTAATACCAGTAGGCAAAATGGTATTAAATAAAAATCCTGATAATTATATGGAACAAGTAGAAAAAGTCGCCTTCTCCATTTCTAATTTACTAGACGGCGCAGAATTATCTGATGATAAAATACTGCAGGGCCGTGCCAATATTTATAGTGATTCTCAAAGAAGAAGAATTGGAGCTGAATTTCGTAAATTACCGGTTAACCAACAGCAAAATTGGACACCAGCTAATCAAATTA
This sequence comes from Neobacillus massiliamazoniensis, assembly GCF_001048695.1. Classification (GTDB taxonomy): domain Bacteria; phylum Bacillota; class Bacilli; order Bacillales; family Cytobacillaceae; genus Neobacillus; species Neobacillus massiliamazoniensis. Next base: position 450,999 of record NZ_CVRB01000002.1, read on the forward strand.
CAAGTGGTGATGGAAGATATGTTGAAGGCAAACTAGAAAGAACTTCCATAACAAAGCAAGACGATTTTAGGCAGGCTGGTGAATTCTATACGAGGTTAACTCAAATAGAAAAAGAACATCTTGTCGAAAATTTAGCTAGCGATTTGAAAGTCATATCTGATGATATTAGAAAGAAAGTTATGAAGTATTTCAATAAAGTATCATCTGACTTGGCAAAGAGAATTGAGATTGAAATGAAAAAGTGATGAGAAGATTAAAAAACGTCATTTTTTTAAAACGGTACATCTTTTTTATAAACAGTACGACTTTATTTCAAAGCTACATTTGGGTGATGATGAAGGAAGAGCATTAAATAAAATAAGTAGCAATAAATTAGAAAAGTGATAAAAAATTTCCTTTAACGAATAATAAAATAAGGTATTCGATAAAAGGATTTTTTTTACAAACAATTTAATAAAAAATAGTTGACTGTAATTTTTTTTCGTGTTAATTTGTATATACAAATGAAAAGAGGGTCTAAAAAGAATGCATGAAGAAGAAAAAGTATTAATTCATTGCTTATATTTTACAGCCAGCCGTTTTGCGCGCAACATGACAAAATTGGCTGAAAAAACATTTGAATTCGGTGACCTTGCTCCTTCTTATTTGTATATGATTATGATTGTTAAATTCCATCCGGAAATTACGCAAAAAGAGTTATGCCATAAGTTATCCATCGCTCCTTCTACCAGTACGAGGTTTATTGATAAACTCGAAAAACTAAAGCTGGTGACAAGAAAAGTGAATGGCAAACAAACATATATTTCATTGACCGAAGAAGGAGAAGAAATTTACAAACAGTTTCGCGTTTCTTTAAAGGAATTGTTTACAGGCTATTCTCAAATTTTAGGACGGGAATTTAGTATGGATTTAAGCAAAATGCTTAACGAAGCGAGCAATAAGCTAGAAGAAAAATTATAAATTTTTTTAGACTTTCATTTGCATATACAAACAAATAGTATTGGAGGTCATATCATGGCAGTAATGGTCATTGTCGGTGCAGGACCAGGAATTAGCTTGAGCACCGCCCGCAAATTTGGTAGGGAAGGTTTCAAAGTAGCACTTATTGCCCGCAATTTAGAGGCTTTACAGCAATATGAAGAAGACCTGAATAGAGAAGGAGTAGAAGCAAAAGGATTCCCGGGAGATGCAGCATCAGAAGAATCTTTAAAAGCGGCAATTGATTCAGTAATTAAAACGTACGGGAAGGTTGATGTTCTTTTATACAATGCGGCCATAATAAAACCAGCTAAGCCTACAGAATTAAGTGCTGATGACTTAATTTATGAATTTAAAATTAATGTTGCTGGAGCACTTACAACGGTGAAAGAAGTCATTCCACATATGGAAAATGGAACGATCCTTTTGACGGGCGGCGGGCTGGCGCTTTTTCCAAATGCTGATCTTGCTTCATTATCTATTGGAAAAGCTGCTATACGCAGTCTTGCATATAGCTTGCATCAAGAATTGAGTCCAAAAGGAATTTATGTCGGAACATTAACGATCAAAGGGTTTGTACAAGAGGGAACATATTTCTCCCCTGAAAATATTGCGAATACATTTTTTAGCATGTACAAAAATCAAATTGAAACAGAAATTATGTTTGAAGAAAAGTAGAGCTTTTTTTAAAAGTACATTTGTATATACAAACAACTAAGAATGAAAGGTGATAAAAATGAAAACATTAGTCATTGTTGCACATCCCAACTTGGAGCAATCGAAAGTAAATAAAACGTGGATGAACCGTCTTCAGCAGGAAGAAAATGTGACAGTGCACAATTTATATGCGCATTACCAAACATTTACGATTGATGTAGAAAAAGAGCAGCAGTTATTATTGGAGCATGATCGCATTGTTCTGCAATTCCCATTTTATTGGTACAGCTCACCAGCTTTATTAAAGGAATGGCAGGATGTCGTTTTAACATACGGTTTTGCCTACGGGTCAAAAGGAAACAAACTCCATGGAAAAGAGGTTATTCTGGCGATTTCATCTGGGGGACCAGCTGAAGCATACCGAGCTGGCGGCTACAATCACTATTCCATGAGTGAGTTAACACGGCCATTCCAAGCAACAGCAAATCTGTGTGGCATGCATTTCTTGCCCTCTTTCCTTTTACAAGGAATGATGTCACTAACTGAAGATAGGCTTGAAGAAAGCACAGAAGAACTTGCTGCTTATGTAACCAATCCAAATTTGCGTGAAGGCCGATAATCGGCCTTCTTTTTTATCTAGAATTGATTAAATTATATCCACGATACATATACTTCAATAGTTAGTATAATATACCATGTATTGATTATTAACCATTGAAGAATAAGGAGGATAATTAATTGAAAAAGAATCCCATACAAGATATGTATGATTACAATGTTTGGGCAAATAAGGAAATTATTAATCGCTTAAAAGAACTTCCGAAGGACATTTATCATCAAGACATACAAAGTGGCTATTCTTCCATTTCACAAGTGTTAACCCATATTTATCTTGTTGAGCAATCATGGTTTGATATTATCGCAGGTCAAACTATGAATGAAGCTCTTGTCTTGGCAGGTCAATTACAAAAACAGATAGAATCAAAAGAGATAGTAGAAATGGAAACCCTCTATGATGACTTATCCCTCAAAAACAAATCACTTCTGGTCAATCAAGAAAATACGGATCAGGTCATTGTCGTTAATAATCCTTATGCTGGGCTTTTGGAAACGTCTATTTCTGAATCAGTTCTCCACGTTGTTACCCATGGAAATTACCACCGTGGTAATATTGCCACAATGCTAAGACAACTGGGATACTCATCAGTAATGCAAGATTATGGGCTCTATTTATATAAAAGAGAAAATGCTAGGGCAAAATAAGATGCTCTAAATGATTAGGAGGCTTAACATTTGAAGATAAATAATACAGCTCAAAGCAAAGATAATTTACGAGGAACGCCTCCAGTCCTTAGCACTCGGGCCTTGAACCGTGCTTTACTCGCAAGGCAAATGTTGCTAACCCGTGTAAATCTGTCGGTATTAGATGCTATTGAGCGTCTTGTTGGGATACAGGCTCAAGATCCGAATTCCCCATATTTCAGTCTTTGGACGCGGCTTAAAGGATTTCGTCCAGAAGACCTATCTAATCTCATTCAAGATAAAAAGGTCGTGCGCCTCGCCTTGATGCGGTCCACCATCCACTTAGTGTCATCCCAGGATGGTATGAGTTTACGCCCCTTAGTTCAGACTGTCCAAGAAAGCGTCTTAAAAAATTCTTTTGGTAAGTACCTTAATGGTTTAGATATTCAGGCCATTGCCGAAGCAGGCCGTGCTTTAGTTGAAACAAAGCCACTTACATTTAGCGAACTTGATAAACTATTAGGTAAACAGTGGCCGAATGTTGAATCGGCTGCTCTCGCAGCTGTCGTTCGGACTTTGGTTCCGCTTGTGCAATTGCCGCCCCGTGGAATATGGGGTAAGAGTGGGCAGGCTGTCCATACTTCAGCTGAAGCATGGATAGGTACTCTACCATTCTCAAAATTGACAACCGAAGATATAATACTGCGTTATCTAGCTGCATTTGGTCCTTCTACCATTCGGGACATACAGGTTTGGTCAGGCCTCACTCGGCTTAATGAAAAAGTAGAACAACTTCTACCACAGCTCATCATTTTCCACGACGACCAAGGAAATGAACTTTTAGACATTCCTAATGCCCCAAGACCTGATCAGAACATTCCAGCTCCACCAAGATTCCTTGGAGGCTTTGACAACATTTTGCTATCCTATGCCGATCGAAAACGAATCATTGATGAGGCCTACCGCAACATAGTATTCACTAAAAACGGAATAATCAGGCCAACCATTCTCATTGATGGCTTCGTCTCTGGAATATGGAAATTTCAGAAAGAAAAAGGGACTGTGAAGCTCATTATTGATCTCTTTAAAAAGCTTACTGATGATGAACACAACGCATTAATGGAAGAGGGAACCCGATTGTTAGACTTTATAGAAGGTAAGGAAAGTCCCCGTGAAATACTGTTTGTATGAAGTATGAGATTTCTAATAAATACAATTAAGATTACTAAGAAATCGTGTACGATTCCCTAACGATAAAAAGACAGGATTAATTTTCCTGTCTTTTTTACTATGGCTTAATTATAATTCCTCTTGCCTACCACATCTACTAAATGAGGCAGTTCGTTTTAAACCGGTATTAATTTTACCTTCTGACCAGGTTTGAGAAAGGAAAGAAGCGGTAAATCGTCTTTCACAACCCTCCCCATAACATTCACGCGCTCATCAGCTGGCAAATCGCAATGGGTGATTTGTAACTCTCCGCGATATCTGCCATAGCGGTCATTGTCTCTTGTAATCGTTCCAAAGGGCCGAGCACACATATTCTCAGGGACTATGGAATCAGTACTCCTTGTGTCCATGAACCTTAGAACGTCCCGGGAAAGATCCGGACGGAGCCGGAACTCTCCTTCAGGTAATCCTTCGATTCGGACCGAAATACAATGATGATGGTCAAAGTCTATTAATCTATTAAGAAGGTAACCGCTTACTTCTGGGTCACCGATATAAACATCTTCGACACCCGATTGAAACAGTTCCAGTGCAGCTATAAATGGATCAACTTCTCGGTGCTTCTCCAATGTTGGTAGTCCCTCGAACAGTGGACCACGTTTTTCCCCATCGCCAGGAATATAGGCACTAACTGGAATTCCATATCGTTTAAACAGGGCATTTTGTGAGTAAAAAAACGATTCTGCTAATCCGGTTTCACGCCTTGGATAAAAATTATGCCAGGCCAGCAGTTGATTCGCCTTTAATCCACCTTCAAACAAGGCATTCAAATCATCCTCAAAGATAATGCTGGCATTCAGTGCAAGTTTGAAATCCTTCCCTAGGTTTAAAATCGTTTCATGGTCGAAAAAATCATCCAACCTTATTCCGACTACCCCCAAGGATTTTAAGTCTTGAAATTGGTTTAATCCTAGATGATCAGGTGTTCTTGCCGATACATCCGCATAAACTTCTATTCCAAATTTATTTGCCGTTTCTAGCAGCAGTTTCGCACGGCTGGCTAAATCCCCAGATTCTTCGGGAATGTGAAGGGAAGTAAACGCTTTCTTTACACCCGTTTTTCCAGCATGTGCGATCCGCTGTTCTGCTAACGGATCATTTAAATAGAATGAAATGCCGATCACTCAAATTCACCAGCCATCTCATCTTTGTAGCCGAATAAATAAGTAAATGCGAAACCTGCCGCATAGGCAATGAGTACCCCTACTAAATAAAGAAGAACTTGACCTGATACAACCAAGAAGGAAAGTGGTAAACCCGATACGCCTATTGCAACCGTTGCCACATGAAAGGCTGCCTGAAACGCTCCTCCGACACCAGCACCTAAACAAGCCGTTAAGAATGGTCGACCTAATGGTAATGTAACACCGAACATAAGCGGCTCACCGATTCCAAGAATTCCTGCAGGCAATGCTCCGCCAATTGCCCTTTTTAAGCCTTTTTTCTTCGTTTTAAAGTAGATGGCAAACGCTGCTCCAACTTGGCCTGCTCCACCCATTGCCAAGATTGGAAGAAGTGGGTCATTACCTAATCTATTAATTAATTCAAGATGTATTGGAGTTAATCCCTGATGTAAACCAGTAATAACGAGCGGAAGGAAGGTTGCCCCAAGGACAAAACCAGCCACTACACCACCAACATTGAGGAGGGAGGTTAATCCTTTAGTAATAAGATCTGAAACGAAACCACCAAGCGGCATAAATACAAGATAAGTAACAAGACCAGTAATCAATAACGCAACCGTTGGTGTTACAAAAAGATCAAGAGATTGTGGAACATATCGACGAACTCGTTTTTCTACAAGGGCAATAAATATAGCTGCAAATAAAACTCCAATTAAGCCCCCACGTCCAGGAAGTAACGCCTCTCCAAACAATTTGATACCCGCAACAGCCGGATTAATGATTAAGATACCAGCAATTGCTCCAAGTGCCGGCGAACCACCGAATTCTTTTGCAGCATTGGTACCAACTAAAATGCCAAGGTAACCAAACAAACCACCACCAATTACAGTTAGGATTATCGCAAGTTGAGAAGTCGCTTGTAACCATCCTGCCTGGATGATCGCTTTTGTTATCCCTGTAATCAAACCTGAAGCCACAAGTGCCGGAATTAAAGGAATGAAGATACTAGAGATTTTTCGCAAAAACAACTTAAATGGTGTGGCATTCTTTTTGTTAATTTCTGCTTTTTTGGCTGCTGCCAATTCTTTTAAATCAATTCCGCCAGCTGCATCTATTAATCTGCCAAACTCTTCAGTTACTCTATTTACCTTTCCAGGTCCAAGAATAATTTGGAGTGTTTCTTCTTCCACAACTCCAAGTACTCCATTGATTTTCTTAATAGCGACCTTATTAATAACTGACTCATCCTTCGGCGTAACACGAAGCCTTGTCATACAATGTGTGTAATTGACAATATTCTCTGGACCGCCTAATTGTTCAAGAATCTTTTCAGCTAAGATTTTATTCTCTCCAGCCATTCTATTTCCCCCTCTTTCTATTATTTATTGGTGATTTAATCATGTGACTTAAAATTCCTAAACAGCGAAAATAGTACCGAAATGATGTTGTCATCACCCCCCGAAATGATTATTTTCCCTCTTTAATGAACCGGATGGCTTCCCTAGTTTGATCAATTGAGTGAATCGTTTCCTCATACTGAACGGTTGCCATGGACAAAAACAAAATATCCATTATATATAACTGTGCAAGACGCGATGATGTGGCCGCACTTCGAAAAGGCGCCTCCCCAGTATAAGAGGTAAACAGCTTTATATCGGCTAAGGATGAAACAGAGGATTGTCCGTATTTCGTTAAACTTATTGTTTTTACGCCGCGCTCTTTCGCTAGTGTCATCACTTTAATTACCTCTGCTGTCTCCCCAGAGTAAGATATTCCAAAAACTACATCATCTTTATTGGCATTCGCAATTAAAGTAGCGACAAGGTGAGTGTCTGTAAAAGCGGTTGCATTTTTATGAATCCGAAGGAATTTCTGTTGGGCGTCGTGTGCAATAATATTAGACGCGCCTATTCCAAAAAAATGAACATTCTGTGCAGGCAATAAGGTATGAACAGCACGTTCCAATTCATCATAATTGAGGATTTCTTCGGAGTCGCGGATGCTTTGGATACTATTGCTTGTTGTCTTTTGAACGATGGAGAAGAAGGATTCTCCAGGTTCGATATCTCGGTATCCTTGTTCCGCAGGCTTCACTAAATCCCCGGCAATTCTAACTTTCAAATCTTGAAAACCATTTAGGCCCAGTGACTTGCAAAGCCTAATAACGGCTGCCCCACTTGTATTTGCTTGATTCCCAATGTCATGGACCGTACTGTTTAAAATACTTTGCGGGTTTTCAAGAATAAATTGGGCTATTTTCCGCTCGGAAGCTGGAAGCTGTTCTAGCATATTTCGAATCATTTTTAATCCGCCGGCTGCCACACCCAAAACCACCTTTTCATCTCATTTATTTTTCAACTTTTTGAATTGCTCTTTTTACATAACCATTTGCGTCTGTTAATAATTTTACGGCTTCCTGTTTCGTTGTATGCGTCTTAATCATGACAATCGCTGTTTTGACTTGTAAGTCCGCATTTTCTAATGCCTCCAAAGCCATTTCATAAGAAACTCCGGTAATTTTGCGAATGATGCTAATTGCACGTTCCTTCAACTTTTGGTTGCTCACATGAACATCAACCATTAAATTATCATAGGCTTTCCCCAGTAATATCATCGAGGAAGTTGAAATCATATTCAAAATCATTTTATGAGCTGTCCCTGCCTTCAACCGAGTTGAACCAGTTAGAACCTCAGGGCCGACAATGACTTCAATGCTTTGATCGGCTTCCTTACTAATTGCCGCATTTTTATTGCACGAGAGGGCGACTGTTTTAGCCCCGATGCTTCGTGCATATCGAAGGCCACCAATAACATAAGGTGTCCGCCCACTTGCTGCGATACCAATAACAGTATCTTCTTTTGTCAATTGCAATTCTTTCAGATCACTAACAGCGAGGTCCGGATCGTCCTCAGCTCCTTCAACTGCTTTCAAAAAGGCACCTTCACCACCTGCAATAATCCCTTGGACCATTTCAGGATCAGTACTAAAGGTTGGCGGACATTCGACGGCATCCAGTACCCCTAGCCTCCCGCTTGTGCCAGCGCCAATATATATGAGGCGCCCTCCCTTTTGAAAAGATTCATATACAAATTGAACGGCTGCCTCTATATCTGGTAAGACATCCTTTACAGCTAAGGCTACCAATTGATCTTGCTCATTCATAATCCGTAAAATATCCATGGGTTTAGCCATATCTATTTGCATGGAATGTTCATTTCGTGATTCGGTTGTTAATAATTCAAGATTTTCCTCCATCGTCATTGTCCTCCTGTTGGTTTTTTCTGAGATGTAAGCGGTTTCTGTTATATTTATTATATTCCCACTAAAATATTAATTCAATATTTTTAACGAAAATTTGAAATGTAATTTTAAAACATACTAAATAACGACCTATAATTCGTCTTTATTCTAGTAAATAACGGCGGATGGCATCAGCAACCCCTGCTTCATTGTTATTCCCAGTCACCTGATCTGCCATCTGTTTCACTTTTTCAGGTGCATTCCCCATCGCAATGCCAAGTCCTGCTATAGAAAGCATAAGGGAGTCATTATAGTTATCACCAATGGCGGCGATTTGCGAAATAGGAATACCTTCCTTCTCAGCAAGCCTTAACAAGGCTGAAGCCTTGGTCACACCACTAGGTGAAATTTCTAAATTAAGATAATTGAGACTGCTGCTAATTTCCAACCCCTCAATCATTTCCCCAATTTGCTTTGAAAAATCAGAAAGCTTTCCGTCATTGTCAAATACGGCGATTTTGGTAATCTTGGGTTGATTCGTTTTAAAATAATCATAAAAATCCTCAATAACCTTTACCTCACATTTGCCCCGAAACCTCTCACAGTCCTTTTGTTTGCCACCTGACTTTGCAAGGGTTGGAATATTATTTTCAATCCAGTTCTCATTCCATTTATTGACCACTGGAACTAGGAGTGTATCCCCTTCATAAAAATGAGCATAGATTCCTTCAGCTTCACATAATTCCCAGAAGCTCAAGAGTGGATCATGCTGAAAAACCACTTGCTCATGTACCTCACCATTTTCATCGAGCATAATGGCCCCATTATAAGCAATGATAGGCTCCCCTGATAAACCAATGGTATTAGCAATCCATCTCGTTGAAAGAGGAGAACGACCACTGCAAATGACTACCTTCCCCCCTCTAAGGCGGTACTCTTGAATTGCTTTTATGGTTTCCCCAGCAATCTCTTTCTGCTCATTTAATAATGTGCCGTCCAAATCAGTTGCTAATAGTCGATATTTCATTATATTGCTCCTATCGAATAAATATTTTATTTTTATTATAAAATTATTGAAATTATATTTCAAAACTAATTGTCATCTACAACAAGTACATGCCATATTTTTAAAAAAAATGGGGGGAAACAACATGCTTTCGAGTGAAGTAAAAATGTATCTTCAATGTCAATAAAAGATCTTATTGAAAAGGTGGAAAAAAACTAACGGTTGGTTTATGGTAAATCTAATAATCCATCCGGATGCAATTGGTAAATAGAGGTGGTTCCATTGCTACAACCCGATCTAGCAGAAAAAATAGTTAAGGAAGTCCAAAAATTAATCGATGAAGAAATTATTGTTGTTAGCACAGAAGGCTATATTATTGCCGGTACCAATCAGGAAAGAATCGGTACTTTCCATGAAGGAGCATTAATCACTTCGCAAAAGCGGAAAAAACTGATCATCACTGAAAAAGATATACCTCAATTAAAAGGGGTAAAGGCCGGGATTAATCTCCCGATTTTCTTTCAACAGGAGGTTATTGGTGTAATTGGGATTACCGGTAACCCCGAAACTGTCACCCCGTTTGCTGAAATCACTCGCAAAATGATTGAGCTATTCATTAGTGAAAATTACTATGCCGAACAGTTTGACTGGCATTCCCGTGCTGTTGAAACCTTCGTGATGGAGTGGCTCCAAGCAAACAAACCAAGTCCTGCTCTATTAAATCAAGCCAGAACATTATCCATTAATCTTGAACTAAATCGAACGGCAGCAATCATTGAGTTTGAACAAAGGAATCAACCTCTTACAAGAGACGTTTGGTCCGCGATATTAACATCATTTTCTCAAAATCAGCATGATGTTGCAGCACGGTCAGGAAATGAGCGACTGATTCTCTTAATCGATTGCTCCGACTCCGTTCATCCAACCACAACCAAAAACCGGCTTATACACCTTCTACAATTTTTAAAAAATAGCTTTGGAATTTCTGCCTATGCTGGGGTTGGCCAGAAAGCAGCTCCGTCTGCGATCCGCCATTCCTATGAACAGGCTGAACGAGCATTGAAAATTGCCCGAAACAAGCGAAATATTGTGTTCGATGAGGAATTAACACTTGAAATGATTTCCGGCGAGCTTAGTCCAAAAGTAAAATCAGATTTCATTGACCGTACGATTGGTTCAATTTTAGACGATAAAGAACTATTAGGAACGTTAAGAGAATTATTTCAGCAAAACCATTCGTTAAAAAATACCGCGAAAAACTTACATATCCATATTAATACCTTACATTATCGCTTAAAAAAGGTAGAGGAGCTGACGCAATTAAATCCAGGGAACATCCATGATTTACTAAACATATATTTAGCCCTGCTTTTTTTGGATGAACAACCAAAAATCAAAAAATAAAACAGCTTTTTTTTAGATATATATCCATAGCTGGAACCCTTCATTAATTTTATACTGTAAGTAGTTTGTAAATAGGGATGAAGCACGGAAAACGAATGGGGGAAACAGCATGCTTTCAAGTGAAGTAAAAGAAAAATTAATATCAATTGTATCCGAGGTAAACTTCGATGATTCTAAAACAGAATGTCTTGTTTACTCTTATGATGCTACACCAAATTTCCAGTCAATGCCCGATGCCGTGGTTAGTCCACGAAATGTAGAGGACGTTTCCCAAATAGTGAAGATTTGTAATGAATATAAGGTTCCGATTGTTCCACGAGGTTCTGGCACCAATCTCTGTGCTGGAACTTGCCCGACTAATGGTGGGATTGTCCTTCTTTTTAAACATATGAACAAAATTATTGAAATTGACGAAGAAAACTTAACGATCACCGTACAGCCAGGTGTCATCACACTTGATATGATTCACGCCATTGAAGATAAGGGCCTGTTCTATCCTCCTGATCCAAGTTCCATGAAAATCTCCACTATTGCCGGCAACATCAATGAGAACTCCGGCGGATTACGGGGCCTCAAATATGGCGTAACGAGGGATTATGTCATTGGACTCGAAGCGGTATTGCCAAATGGAGATATCATCCGAACAGGTGGAAAGTTGGCAAAGGATGTCGCAGGCTATGATTTAACTCGTCTTTTTGTTGGCTCAGAAGGTACGCTTGGTATTATCACTGAAGCCACGTTGAAATTAATTCCTATGCCGGAAACAAGGAAAACCATGCTCGTACTCTATCAAGACCTATCTGCTGCTGCAAAGTCTGTTTCAAAAATTATTGCTAATAAAATCATTCCGACAACACTGGAGTTTCTTGATCAGCCGACATTAAAGGTTGTCGAAGACTTTGCCCAAATCGGGCTGCCTACCGATGTGCAAGCTGTTCTTTTAATTGAGCAAGATGGTCCTCCTGAAGTGGTGGAAAGAGATATAAAAAAAATAGCGGATGTTTGTAAGGAGGAGAATGCAGTATCGATTCAAATCGCTGCATCTGAGGAAGAAGCCGAAGCCCTAAGAACAGCTCGACGCGCTGCTCTCTCCGCGATCGCACGTTTAAAGCCGACAACGATCCTCGAGGATGCTACCGTCCCAAGGTCAGAAATTGCCAATATGGTGAAGGCCATCAATGAGATAACCGAAAAATATCAGCTAACGATTTGTACCTTCGGCCACGCTGGAGACGGTAATCTACACCCAACGTGCGCGACCGATGCAAGAAATCATGAAGAAATGGAACGGGTGGAGAAAGCGTTTGCGGAAATTTTTGAAAAAGCGATTGATTTAGGAGGAACAATCACCGGGGAACATGGTGTTGGAGTAATGAAGGCTCCATACCTTGAATGGAAGCTTAAAAAAGAAGGAATTGCCGCTATGAAAGCGATTAAGCAGGCTTTTGATCCTAATAATATCATGAATCCAGGGAAAGTTTTTGCCAAAGACAGCAAGAAACGAGTGGTGGTTACAAGATGACATCTGAAAAAGAGCAAGAAAAGATTCAGGAACAATTTAAAGCGCGAATGAACGAAGATGAATTGTTAAACTGTATGCGCTGTGGCTTTTGCCTGCCCACATGTCCAACCTATATTGAATCAGGCTATAAGGAATCACATTCTCCTCGAGGGAGAATCGCTTTAATGAAAGCAGTCGTGGATGGAATCATCGAACCGGATGAGGACTTCGAGCGTTCACTCGAACTTTGCCTCGGCTGCCGTGCTTGTGAACCCGTTTGTCCTTCCGGCGTGAATTATGGTCACTTGCTAGAAGAAGCCAGGGACATTATCAATCAAAACAAAAAACATTCCTTGCCAGTGCGTGCGATTCGAAAAACAGTTTTTCAAGGGTTATTCCCCCACCAGAACCGCATGCGTAATCTCGTAGGTCTTATCGGTTTCTATCAGCGTTCAGGGCTCCAAACCATTGCCCGGAAGACTAGATATTTAGGCCTTTTACCTAAACCAATTGCCACGATGGAAAAAGTTCTGCCAAAGGTCCCTACGATGAAGGAAATGAAAAACAGGCCCGAACACCTGAATCCGATGGCAGAGAAGATTCATAGGGTTGCTTTTTTCAGTGGCTGTTTAATGGATACAATGTTCCTTCAGACAAATGATGCCACCATGAAATTATTGCAATTAGCCGGATGTGAAATCGTTATTCCTAAGAACCAAACATGCTGCGGAGCATTACATGGTCACAGCGGTGAAAAGGAAGCGTCCAAGGATCTTGCTAAAAGAAATATTATGGCCTTTGAAGCGTTAGACGTGGACTATATTATTACTAATGCTGGTGGATGCGGAGCGTTCCTCATTGATTATGATCATTTACTAAAAGATGATCCTATTTGGAAAGACCGGGCAGTGGATTTCAAGAAGAAAATCAAAGACATTTCCGAAATTTTAGTGGCGGTTGATTTTCATAAGAAAGTGAAACTAGAGCTTCCGCCTCAAGTGATTACCTATCAAGATTCTTGTCATTTAAGAAATGTAATGAAAACCGCCTCTACCCCACGAACCCTGCTTCAATCCATACAAGGAGTTCAGTATCAAGAAATGAAGGACGCAGATCGCTGTTGCGGTTCCGCCGGAATTTATAATATCGTAGAGTCAGAGATGTCGATGGTGATGCTCGACTATAAAATGGTTCAAGCAAAAGCTACTAGTGCTGCCACCATTGTCACAGCAAATCCAGGCTGCCTATTACAAATGCAACTTGGCATTGAGAGAGAGAACCTATCCACTAAGATGAGGGCGGTTCATATCGTAGATCTATTAGCAGAAGCTACTAAAAACGCTAATCCAAACATTAATATATAATTTTTACACTCATGGGCTGCTTTTCAAAAAAGTTAGCCCTTTACTCTCTTTAATGCATAATTAAATAGGAAGTAGATGCTAATTATCTTTTATACATTATTAATGGTTTATTCATCATTTGTTCATTTCTTGGGTTTATTATGAATATATGAAAAGGACATGATCTTTTCATAGACCTCCACCCCCCTTTTATATATATTTTTTTATCCGGCCTAGTGCCGGAAATTTTTTTTGCCCTTAAAACTCCAATTTCTATGTTTTAACTACAAAGAAAAGAGACTATTACAAAAGTATAAAATACTTCTGCTACAGTCCCCGTTATTCTTTTAACTATTAATTATATAGTTTTATTTCGGATGCCCCTTTACTCTCTTTAATGGGTAATCTCATAGGGAGTAGATACTAATTATCTTTTATACATTATTAATGATTCATTCATCATTTGTTCATTTCTAGGGTTTATTATGAATATATGAAAAGGACATGATCTTTTCATACCCTTCATCCCCCTTTTATATATATTTTTTTATCCGACCTAGAGTCGGATATTTTTTTGACCTTAAAACTCTAATTTCTATGTTTTAAATACAAAGAAAAGGGACTATTGTTAAAGTAAAAAATACTTCTGCTACAGTCTCCGTTATTCTTTTAACTATTAATTATATAGTTTTATTTCGGATGCCCCTTTGCTCTCTTTAATGCGTAATCTCATAGGAAGTAGGTGCTAATTATCTTTTATACATTATTAATGATTTAGTCATCATTTGTTCATTTCTAGGGTTTATTATGAATATATGAAAAGGACATGATTTTTTCATAGCCTTCCATCCCCCTTTTATATATATTTTTTTATCCGGCCTAGTGCCGGATATTTTTTTACCCTTAAAACTTTAATTTCTTTGTGTGAAATACAAAGAAAATTTTCAACAAAGTTAGCCCTTTACTCTCTTTAATGCGTAATCTCATAGGAAGTAGCTGCTAATTATCTTTTATACATTATTAATGATTTATTCATCATTTGTTCATTTCTAGGGTTTATTATGAATATATGAAAAGGACATGATCTTTTCATAGCATTCCATCCCCCATTTATATATATTTTTTTATCCGTCCTAGTGCCGGATATTTTTTTGCCCTTAAAACTCTAATTTCTATGTTTTATATACAGGGCTGTTTAAACTTGCCTGTTGATTTGCGCTCCAGGCGCTTCGCTTTCCGCGGGCGTTCCGGGGAGCCTCCTCGGCCCCGTACTCCCGCAGAAGTCTCGCGCCTTCCGCTCCAATCAACAAAGTTTCAAAAATCAACAATGACCTTTAACACAGCCAAATACAAAGAAAAGAGACTATAGCAAAAGTAAAAAATACTTCTGGTACAGTCCCGTTATTCTTTTAACTATTAATTATATAGTTTTATTTCGGATGCTGAAGCAAATCCACCGTATCCTGAAACTATTCAAGCTTTACGTATTGAGCATCTACTTTACTGAAGCTTGCATTCTTATGAATAAAATGGCTGATGCCAATAAAAGCAACTACAATGAATTATTTAGGTACAAAGTGCGAATTAAATTTAACAAAAAAAGTAGTGCCTTCTCGTCCAGTTTGAATTTCAATTTTTGCGTTATGTCGAGCAGCAATGGCATAACTTACACCTAATCCTAAACCCGTTCCTTTTTCCTTTGTAGTGAAGAATGGAGTACCTAATTTTTCTAATATTTCAGGCCTAATCCCTTCTCCTTCATCTTGCACTGCAAGAGTCACCCAATCATCTTCCTTGTAGGTTCTTAGTGTTAAAACTTTTCCTTCATTCATTGCTTCTAAGCCATTACGGTATAGGTTAATAATTAATTGGCGTATCTCATTCCGATTCAAAAGTAATTCTGGAATGTCGTTCGTCTCTATTTTTATCTCTTTATTTTGGTTAAACGCATCAACTTTAATTAATTGGGCTATATCATGTAAGATTGCATTTAAATCTAATTTCTGTAAATCTGATGTTCTTGTATTGCTCATAGAAAGGAATTCTGTAATGATAGAATTCGCACGGTCAAGTTCTTCAATCATTACATTCAAGTGATGTTTGTACTTCTTAAATTCAACCTCTTCATTTAAAATCTGCAAAAATCCCCGTACCGTTGTCATGGGATTTCTTATTTCATGACTGATTCCGGCAGCCATTTGGGCGATTAACTCTAGCCCAGATAGCCTTTTCATTTCCTTCTCATATTTCTTTTTTTCTGTTATATCCTTAATCAGACTACAAATCCCTTCGTCATACGGATAAGCAACAATTTCATACCAACTATCCGTATTGGGACAGTGAATTTCGAAATGTACGGGTAACCTTTCTAGCATAACCTTATGAAATTCTTGATATAAGACTGTATCAACGAATTCCGGGTATACTCCCCATATATTCTTGCCTAATACGTCTTTTGATGTTTTATTCAGAGGTAAAAAAAGATTCTTATTTAAATAAGTAACTCTCCAATCTTTACTTAATGCAATGAATCCATCTGTAATACTTTCAATTACACTCAAATTTTTCTCGTTAGCAATGGTTAGTTCCTTTGTCCGCTCTTCTATCATGTTTTCAAGTTGGTTCATATTCAATAAGCTGGATATCGTACAAGTCGTGGCTTCAACGATAGATTGCGCCAGCTGGATTTGTGAACTAGTGTAAATGAGATCTTTTCCGTCCATATTGACAACTAAAATGACCCCTAAAACCTCATCCATTGAAACTAAAGGAATCATAAATAGACCCTTTATAGCATATTTAAGGCAAATATCATGGTTCAGTCTTTCATCTGCAAATACATTTGGGATGAAAATTGCTCTTTTTGTTTTAATAACCTGTTGCCTTAATGCATCATAACTTTGATCCATCTTTATCTGTTTACATATCTCTAACCAGTTTTCGTTTGATCTATCCCTATGTAAGTTCGCATGTTTAATACTTCTATCTGCGATAGGATTCAGGAAGTGGACATCTAAATTATAGTTGTCCATAACCTTTCCTAAATAGAAAAAACATGTTTGGAGACTTTCTTGCATCGAGGAGCACATAGAAAGATCACGAGTAACATCAAGAAGCAGCTGCTTTTCTGAAAGAAGTTTTTCCTTTTGCGTTAAATAATTCGCATTTCGAATAGCAACTGCAGCCATATTCACATAAGCCTCAACACTTTGAATTGCTGATTCTGTTAAGTTCATAGCAATTCCAACATCAAACAAATAAACCAAACCATATAACTCTTGCTCAAATGTGATCGGTAAAGCTAACATCGATTTAATTTGAAATGCTTTAATCGGTATAGGATTGGGTCGATGATCCTTTGAAGTATCAGGGATGTAAATGGTACTTTTTGTTTCAATAAGTTCTCTTGCCAATAAATCCATTTTAGGGTCAATCACCTGCGTATCAAGTGTCCAACCATTAATCATTTCCGGCTTTCCAACATACCCTCTGAACGTGCCATCTCCTTGTGGCAAATAAATACCTACAGAATCACATTGGACTATTTCTTCAGATATTGCAGTCGTTACATACTCCAGCACATCACGTAATTCTAGCCTCGTATTAATCAATTTTGTTATATTTGCAAGACGGGAATACCTTGTTTGGTCATTTAACATCCACACTAACCCCAATCGCTTGGTATAATCTGTTTTTGTCGCAGTAAGAATTCTGACTAAGTAATGTGTCTAATTCAATCTGAACAAAACAGACTATTCTTCATCCTTTTTGGTATACGATCTTATTATTCTTATTTTACATTAGTTTACATGGGAATTAACACTCCAAAAAAAAGTTCATTTACTTATGGTGCGGTTCACTGGAACGTTGGAACTACAGGAAGCCGTGTTCCACTACCATCTTTCCATAATTTAGTTGATTCCACAATATCTTTTTTCCTCAGTTTGAGTGACAAATACACATATTGAAAATTTTAATGAATTTTTGAAAGCGCATTAATTTCCATAGAAAAATAAGTTATAATTTTTGCCCTTACAACTCCAATTTCTATGTTTTAAATACAAAGAAAAGGGACTATTGCAAAAGTAAAAAATACTTCTGCTACAGTCCCTGTTAATCTTTCAACTATTAATTTAATAGTCTTATTACTAAAGCTGAAGCAAATCCACCAGCAAACAATAAGTTTTACAAACTTTTCTCTTTATAAAGTAAGAATTTAGTTGGCACTCTTTCCACATATTGCTCTTGTTGAGCAACCAAACGATAGTTTTCATTAAGGTAAGGAACGTTGACCTGATCTACATCCGTTGCTGGATCAACTCTTAATACAACAAATTTAATTTTTTTCTCTTTTATATAGCGATTTTGCTCATCCATATTTTCAGGATAAATATCATAGTTAACGTTTTGTCTTTCAAAATAGCGGATATTCGGTACAATATTTGCTGTTAAGTAAAATCCTCCATCTAAAGAGCCATAATTTAATAATGTTGGATTAGGTTCTTGATGCATTATTTTAGCAAATGTTTCTTGCGCAAGGGGCTCCTTTTGATAGAACTTCGAAGATTTCATATTAAAATTATAACTAAAGCAAAGAAAAATTGTTGTGATCGCCATCGCTAATAGAGCAAACCATTTACTATTATTAAACCTATTAATTCGGGATTGAATATTAGCATTTTGAATAAAATGACCAATCGCTATCAATCCAAACAATCCTAGAGGGGTAATGATAAGAAAATAGTATGGATAACCTTTACCACCAATATACACTCCTACTATTAAGAAAACTACAGTACTTAAAAACAACCATTTTTGACTTTTGTCTTTATAATATTTCCATGTAAACATAAAATCAATTAAACCAATAATAATCATCATTCTACTTTCAAAATTATCATTAAATGCATCTCCGAAAGTAAACGCAAAATTGATGAGTTTTTCAGTTATACCAACTTGTTCTGAATACGTACCAAGATTAAATTTGAAATACACATCTATCAAATCTTTAATTGCATGATTCATACCAAAATAGATAACCCATGGAATACTTGCAAGAACTAGCCCCACGAACGTGTAAATAATTGCATTCAACAAATCTTTCCATCTTTTATTACCTATACAAATGAACAAAATCGCAAGATAGAATCCGATCCAGGGTCCGACAAGGGTAAATTTAATCCAAAATACACACCCAATCATAATCCCATTTAAAAGAAAAATTGATCGTTTAAAAAGAGAATCAGAGTCATACTTAAAATATTTAAATATTATATACAGAAGAGTCATTAAGAAAGGAATCGAAAACTCTTCAGCACTATCCCCAAAACGAAATGCATGTTGATTTAGTATTAATATCGGGAAAAAAATAGATATAATAGCCGAAGGCATCCAATTCAAATAAAGACGAGAAATCTTGAAGGCTAAAATAAGATTCACAAACATTGCAAGACTTTCCAATATGTATACGCCATAAAAAGTTGAATGGGAAAACAAGTAAGCTAATGCATGCAAACCATATAACAAAGGCCCCTTTTGTTCAAAAAGATCTTTATAAGGCACTAGTCCATTAGCCATACCTTTTCCAACTGTAAAAAATGCATTAGAATCTACCCACTCACTTAATACAAAAAACGGAGAAGTTTGCGTAAAAAACAACATAATAAAAAAGGCATAAAAAAATAAAAAAATATTTAGTTTTTCAAATGATAGTTTACTTGTCCTGAGCTCATTAACCCTAACTGACTTTTTCATATCTTTGAAGTTTTCCCCTCATTCATTTAATAAAATTATGTCTTTCATCTTCCATAAAGTCACCCCAATTAATAGTAAAATTGGGAAAAACCATTTATATCATATCAAATAAGCTGCATCAATAATAGTGCGACTTTTTACCTACACATCTTTCTTCTTAAGTTTGGGTGACAAATACACCTAGTGTAAATTATAATGAATTTTTGAAAGCGCATTAATTTCCATAGAAAAATAAGTTATAATAGAACAAAAATAATAATCTACTATAAAAAGAGAGAAACAGAGTTAGAAAAACTATAGGGGAATAAGAAAATGCACAATAATCTTCAAGTACTCAATAAACCGAAAAAACCGCTATTCGTCATTGTGTATGACCAATTGTATAAATTAATCATGGATGGAACATTTCCTCCCGACAGCCAGCTTCCAACAGAACCCGAATTGGCCAAAATATTTGGTGTCAGCCGAATGACATTGAGACATGCTTTGGCACTATTGCAGGAAGATGGATTGGTTAAGAATATCCATGGAAAAGGAAATTTCATTACAAAATTTCATCATAATGAAAGTATCGATGGCTTGGAGAAGTTGGGGAATCCCTTATATAAATGTTATTCGGCAAAAATAGACGATATCGAACTTAATTTCCGAATTGACCTAGTATCTGACTATGCAATGCAAGTATTAGATCAACAAATGACTGCAGTTGTTGCGTTGGAACGCTGGTATAAAAATCACGATAAGATAGTAGCTTATGCTTTTACCATGATGCCAATTGAATCCGTTTCCAAATTAAATCTTGACTTACATAACGAGAAGCAAGTCTTGGAAATGTTGGAGGAGAAAGTATATGAACTTGCTAATTCCTCTACAATTGAAATTAAACGTTCTAATTCCGTTAATACTCCATCATTAAAATACCAAATTTTCTATGGAGAGGAATGTGATTTAATTTTAGAAAGTGTCTATATCAGCGATAAATACCCTGTGGTTTATAATAAATACTATATACCAACAGAATTTAGTCAAATCAAAATTAAAACATCTAAATAAGCGCATAATCACTTAGAATCCTCCATTATTAGGTAAAGTTCTATGTATAATTTGGAAGCGGTGTATTTCATATGAAATACACCGCTTTTTTGTTACAAAAAAGACAAATTTTCAAAGAAAAATAAGTTGTACGCAAAGGAAAGGTATGATATCCTTTTCATTGTCCAAATTCATACAAGTATTTAGACAACTATACAATATTGTATAAATCAGAAGGTTATCATACATTATCATGAAAACGCAAACAATAAGTAAGTTGTTTTTTGTTATTCATGCAAACGCTTCCTAGTAAACAACACGAAAAGGATAACAAAAGGAGAGGAATATAGCTATGTCTACAATAAATGCAGATGCAAGTATGATGAAAGCTCAGGAATATAGTGCTAAGAAAGCAGTACCTGTTATTTTACTGTTATTTCTATTATGTTTGGTAATTGACAATTCGTTTAAAATAGTTTCTGTTGATATGGCAAAGGATTTTCACATTTCTGCGACAGTGGTTAGCTGGCAAGCAACCCTAGCTGGTCTTGTGGTTGGAATTGGGGCAGTCGTTTACGCAGCATTGGCGGATTCCATTAGTATCAGAAAACTTTTTGCCGTTGGTATAATTTTAATATGTGTCGGTTCAGTCATGGGGTATATTTTTCAACACTCGTTTTTACTAGTTGTTATCTCACGAATTATCCAAACTGCAGGTCTAGCATCAGCTGAAACATTATATGTTATATTTGTAACAAAACATTTACCTGCTAATGAACAAAGGAAATTTTTAGGATTAAGTACAAGCAGTTTTGCTCTTTCACAGCTTATAGGTGCATTAACTGGCGGTTTCGTTTCCACCTATTTCCATTGGACAACTTTGTTCTTACTTCCTTTAGTAACACTTTTCACCCTTCCTTTTATTTTAAAATATCTTCCTAAGGAAGAGGGAAAAAACAGTAATATAGATGTATTAGGATTATTTCTAGTTGGAAGCATTGCAGCATCGCTAATACTATATATCACCAATTTCAATTGGATTTATCTTCTCTTGTTTATTGTTGCAACTATCTTGTTCCTTGCTTATATCAGCAAGAACTCAAAAGCTTTTATCGGAATATCATTCTTTCAAAATAAGCGGTTTATCTCATTGCTTGGAGTTGCTTTTGTAATTTATTCTGTACAGTTAGCATATATTTTCTTATTTCCATTCTTGATTGAAAAGATCTATGGTTTGCAGCTAGATACGGTTTCACTATTATTGATTCCAGGCTATATAGCAGCTACTATAGTCGGGGCTCTTTCTGGAAAAATTGCGAAGGTCTTGGGAAACAAGCAATGTATTACGATCGCTATGTCTCTCATAATAGTCAGCCTACTATTAGGCGGATTCTTTGTAAAAACTTCTGTTGTTGTATTCGTGATTTCCATGATCTTATTCTCTAGTTCATTTGCGTTCATGTATGCACCTTTACTTGATTCTTGCATTTGTACGATTGAAAAAGAAAAAACAGGAACAGCAATCGGATTTTATAATTTAACGCTTAATATCGCTATGTCGATCGGAGTTGCCTATACAGCAGCAATGATGGACCATCCCGCAATGCGAAAAAATTTCCTAGGGATTATAAGCAATGTGGATGCTTCCGTGTTTAGTAATATCCTATTCGTTCTTGTACTCATTACCCTTTTCAGTTTATCTCTGTACTGGGGATTAGTAGGACGAAAAGAAACAAAATAGATGGTGGTTTTCCAAGTTGGACAAGCTGTCCACTAGTTAACTATTCATATTGAAATTGATTGTAAGATAACCTTAAAACGATTATTTCATGTTAGAACCCTAAGAAGTTTAGGGTTCTTTTTTTATTGAATGGTTCTGGTAAAATAATGGTTCTTGGTGACCAATTTCTAGAAATAGAACCCATACTGGTCACCAATAAGGGCTCTTGTTGACCGATTTCTAGAATTAAGCACCAAACAGTTTACCAAAGGAATCTAGATAAAATTCACATTACCATATTAAATAAACTAAGATGGATAATCCATCTTAGTCTACAAAAAATACTTATCCTATTTTTTATACCAGTTCGATTCTATTCTAACACCTGCATCTTTTAATAAATTATAAACAGGACATCTTTTTTCTACTTCTTCTTTTAATTCCTCAATCCGAGAATCATGCTCGTGAGTTCTAATGGCAACGTCAAAATTAACACTTTGAAAATGTGGTGAAACCCCTTCAACTCCCATGAGTCCTTGTAAATCTAGTGTCGCATCATTTTCAAAATCTACCCCTTGATATGAAAAATTCTTTTCTTTAGATATTAACCCAATCATAACTGAAGTACAGCTAGACAATGCAGCTAATACATATTCAACAGGATTTGGTCCTTCATCTGTGCCACCTAGACTTTTAGGCTCATCAACTATGAATCTTGGAAAATTTCTAATTGAAATTGAAGTTTTTAAGGCCTCTTCCCACTTTCCACTTGTTTTTACCTTTAACATATTTTTCGTAAACACAAAGCCACCCCCTAATTCATAGTAAATTGATAGGTTTTATTATAAAATAAATATTCTAAATTGTAAATTTATTTTCACGTTTTATTCATCTACAAAATTCCACAATTTCCCCACAATACAACATAGTAAAATCTGCAACCACTGTTCTTACATAAAGCCCAATAAGCTATTTAAACGAAAACGGCGGCCTCCATTTTATGAAGGCCGCCCTTGTTTTTCCTTTTGATTGAATCTATAGCTTACATCATCCACATATAAATCAATTGAATTGCTGTTGTCATTTTTTGTAACAATTTGGATTGTCTAACCTTTGTAATTTAGTGGCTGCAGCTATTCTGAACTCACCGTGCCGACAGTTCCGCCGCCTATACTTTCGGATGATCAATTTATATCGCGATAAACTACCAAAAATAGAGGTAAAAGGAGAAAACGGTAGTTTATAGAGGCAATAAGCGACCGAAATCTGAATGAAATCGAAAAAACGATCGCTTATAAAGGTTCTAAACCCTTTTTGGACAACACTGTTGATTTTAATTTTTGAGTTAATAAGCAACAATGATTTATAACATAGCCATTGAATTATAAAGGCAGAAATATATACCTTATTTACCTATAGTAAAGTTCTCCGATTGTTACCAAAGAACCATAGAAAAAATTTACATTACCATCATTAATAAACTAAGAGGGATAATCCATCTTAGTTTATAAAAAATACGTATACAATTTTTTATATCAGTTCGATTCTATTCAACAGGACATCTTCTTTATCCCGCATTAACGGGCAATAAGCCCCCACCCCATCTCAAGATTAAGATAAGCCAATAAGATAGTTGGGAGGATAACTGCCTCTAAAAGCCCGATTGGTTCAACTAACTATCAGTGGGGGATGAAGATAACTCCCATTGATGGAAGTTTCACTTAATAACTTGCATCTCATTTTGAAAAACGATAGCACCATCAACCATAGTTAAGACTACTCGAACATCTGGAATGTCTTCAACTGGGATTTCAAAAAGGTTTCTGTCTAAAACAACAAGATCTGCCAGTTTGCCAACTTCAAGTGTGCCCAGTTCTTTTTCTCTAAATGATCCATAGGCAGGGGATAACGTATAATCTCTCAACACTTCGGGTAGGGAAAGACGCTCCTGTGGATTAAATCCTTCTGACGGCGTTCCATCATACCCCATTCTTGTTAGCGCCCGATAAATGCCTAACATCGGATTTAATTGTGCAATTGGGTAATCAGTACCTAAAGCCAACAATGCACCTGAATCCTTTAACGTTTTCATTGCAAAAACAAAGGGCTCACGTTCCGGTCCAATGTATGATATATAATTTTGCCGTTGCTCCTCATTAAAACCCAAATGTTCTGGCTGCATAGATGCGATTACCCCAAGCTTTTTGAAACGAGCACTATCATCTGGATGAATAACCTCTACATGTTCAATACAATGTCTTGAATCTCGCTTCCCATTGATTTTCTGTGCTTCCTCAAAAGCATCCAAAGCCAGGCGAATAGCACCGTCACCTATCGCATGAAGGCGGATCTGAAAGCCTTCTCGATCAGCCTCTATGATCCATTTTTTAAGCGTATCTGGAGGCAAGACTGTTTCTCCAGAGGTTTCTGGCTTATCTGCATAAGGTTCAAGTAAACAAGCAGTATATCCGCTTATTACTCCATCAACAAATTGTTTCAGCCCAGAAACTTGAAGCTTGCTTGATGTATACGTATCACGTAATTGTTTCGCATTCTCCAAATCATCGTTTAGAGGAGGTGAAAGATGAATCCTAGCTGTTAATTCCCCATTTTTATCTAAATCAGCAAACAACTTATAATCCTGTAATTTTTCCATAGCGGGGGATCCATACAAGTCATTTACCGACGTTACTCCCAGCAAAGCCGTCTGTTCGAGGAAATTTTTCATCATTCGAATAAGGCGTTCCTTTGAAAAATTGAATGCATGATAGGTCACGAGCGCATTCGCAGTCTCATACAAAATACCCGTTGGTTCTCCGTTTTCATCTTTTGCAATGATCCCGTGGGGTGGATTGTCTGTATTTCGATTAATATTGGCAATTTCAAGAGCTTTGCTATTTACCCAGACATAATGCCCTTCCATATGAAAGAGAAGGACAGGACGATCCGGGAGTACGCGATCGAGTGTAGCTCGATTTGGAAGCCGATTGTTGTCCCAACTTCTCTGATCCCAAGAAAAACCAATAATCCATGGATCATCTGGTCTTGAATTTGCAAAATCAAGTACCATTTTTATCGTATCTTCTTCTGAAGATGCATCAGCTAAAAAGACACTCTCTTCTGCAAGACTTCCCATTAACATATGCAAGTGAAAATCATGAAAGCCAGCCATAATCATTTGATCGGAAAAATGATGTATTTTCGTATTAAGGCCAATAAACGCATTGATTTCCTTTTCAGAACCAATGGCTGCAATCTTATTATTAATAATGGCAATATAAGCAGGGATTGGCTTATCCGTAAGGCCTGTAAAAACAGCATTACTAGAGAGAATGATGTCGGCTTTTTGGTTCATTTTCATTAGGATTTATCTCCTTTTCACTTTACTATTCTGAATGCCCTATATATTAAATAGCGCAGAATCAGTCAACTGCTTAGCACTAGATGACGCTCCTAATTTCACATTACCTCAAATTGATCTCAGAACTCATTTTATCATTTTTATTCAAAATATTCAGATAATTATTTCCATAAAAAACTTAATAATCCTCTCTCATTCTAGTAATTTTGAAGAATTAATTGATCACGCTAGTTTTGTTTCTTTCAATCGCTTAAACTCTTTTCTAATAAAATAAATAGCAATGAGAACACCTGGAATTTCCGAAGCTGGCCCCGAATACCATATTCCATCAACACCCCAAAATTTAGGGAAAATAAACATAAATGGAAATGTGAATAATAACATTTTGCTAACGTTAATAAACGATGCGGTCCAGTTTTTCTCTTGTGCTTCGAAATATCCGGCAATAAGCAAGGTAACGGCATTTAATGTAAACATGCAGTTAAATACAGTTGTCGTCCAGATGCCAAGTTTCTGTAAATCAGGATTTCCACCAGAGAAAAACGACATAATTGGATCTGCAAAATAGATCAAGATTACAGTCAATATCACGAATAAGGTAACCGTGAAGAAGAGTCCCATTTTAATCGCTTGCTTAACGCGGTCAAAGTTTCCCGCACCGTAATTGTAACTAATGATTGGTTGAAGTCCTGTCATTCCACCGAGAGCTATAAACGCAAGCAGATTCGTAATATAACCATTTTGAATGGTGAAAGCGGCAACGTGCATCCCGCCCCCGTAGCTTTGCAGTAAGTTGTTGAAGAAAATAATCGCAAAAAACATCATAAACTGACTCGAGAAAGATGCAAATCCTGTCCATGCCACTTCACCAATTGTCTTTAGTTTTATTTTCATGTCTTTCCACTTAGGTTTAAGATTTGTTTTACCGAACCAAAAATAGAAAATTAGCAAAACAGGGACCGATTGCGCAACCGTGTTCGCCCATGAAGAGCCCATCATACCCATGTGATACTTCACTACTAAAATCCATTCTAGAGTCGCTGCAACTGCCGATGCGACTAACCAACTGCTCATTGATAATACAGGTTTTTCATCGATATTGGTTAAAATACTTAGTACAACGGCCAATATCGCTACTGGCAATGAAATCCATAATAGACGACTGTATTTCACCGCATATGGAAGCGATTCATTACTTGCTCCGAATAAGGTCATAAGTTGATTTTCAAAAACCAATCCAAGTACAGCTAGCAAAATGGAGATGAAAAGAGTAAACCATAAGGTTTGTCCCATAATCTCTCTAGCTTCTTTGATCTTTCCTTTTCCAAGTCGAAGTGAAATGACCGCTCCGGCTCCGATACCAAAAAGAACGCCAAGCATACGGGAAATTACCATGACTGTAAATCCAATTCCGATCCCTTCGACTTCCACCGCCTGAAAGTTACTGACGAAATAGCCATCGACAACCGATACAACTCCTAGAATCGCATTCGCCATAATTCCTGCCAAAGCAAACCGTAAATATAGTAACGGAATACTTTTGGTTCCCAGCACTGAATCATGCACTGGCTTATTCGTTACTTCTACTTGTTCTATCTCCGGTGACTGACGGTTGTCGACTATTTCCATAAGCATATCCCCCTATAAAAAATTTTTGCAGCAAGTTAAGCCAATATTAATTGGCATACCAGCCTACAGGTTTGGCAAGCTGGACTCTTAATGTAATTTAAAACCTCATTTTATAAAGAATGAACGGCTATTGATAACACCGCTGGGCTTTACGCGATAATATCTAACAGTTTAAAACCAATATGTGCAATATTGACCAGCATAGTTTTCTGGTTATAAAACGGGAAAGATTTGAGGCGTTCCTTTTCAAATCGATATCCACCGGCACTTCCTGTAACGATCCATTGTGCTAATAACTTACCGAACAATGTCGAAAGAGAAGCGCCGTGACCCGTATAACCCGCTGCAAAATATGCGCCTTCTTTGGTTCTTCCGATAACCGGGAATTGATCAATTGTAACTCCTATAAATCCACCCCAACGGTAGTCCATTTTGCTTCCCGCCAGTCTCGGCATCAATTTAATCATCGCATTGTAAACTTTTTGATACACGCCATCACCTAAATTTGGACGAATATCGCCACCTCCAAATACGATTCGATTTTCTGGTGTACGACGGAAATAGTAAAGGAAACTACTCGTATCAAAAACCATGCGATCATTAGGAATAACGGTATTCAACAATGATTCTGGAAGCTGTTCAGTTGCTATAATACGTGCTGAAATTGGCAGTACGCCTTGGTTAAGTTCATTCATTATTTTTCCAGAGTAGGCATCTGTAGCGACAATAATGTCTTTCGCAGTAACAGCACCTTTTTCTGTTAAAACTTTGACACTGTTTTGACCGTACTCAATAGATAATACTTTAGAATGCTCAAAAATTCTTGCACCGATCGATTTAGCTGCTTCTGCCAGCCCAATTGCATAATTAAGCGGCTGGAATGAGTAACTCGAGTCATCAACTAAACAACCATGATAAATAGGGGAATCGATCTCTATATGCAATTGACTTCGATCGAGTACTCTTGATTCGTACCCGAAATGTTTGTTTAAGTATTCACTTTCAAGTTTCAATTCTTCAAAATGCTTGGCTTTGTAGGCAACTACAATGTGACCTGTATTTCTAAAGTCACAGTTGATTTGATGCTCATCAATTATCTTTTTAACTAGTTCAATACTAATTAAGGAAAGATCGTTTAGTAGTTTTGCCTCGTCCTGACCATACTTTTTGACAAGCTCTTGCATAGTTGGTTTATAGCCTGGCAATACCATTCCGCCATTACGACCGCTAGCTCCGTATCCAACCGTTTCTTGCTCTAGGACAATGACATTTTTCCCTAATTTTTGCAAGTGAAAAGCAGAGGAAAGACCTGTGAAACCTGCACCAATAACAACAACATCCGTCTCTTCATTTCCTTCTAAAGTTCTTCCTTTCTCGTAACTGTTTGCAGTTGCTTTCCATAGTGAAAGAGTATCCATTCGATCCATCTTATCCATTCCTTCTTCTTTTTTATTTGAAAGAAAATTACTAAATTTTCATATTACCACTCTTTATCTCCTATTATCGAATCCAACTCTTTCCTTCTGAAACCGTTTCCAAAATTAGTTTCTGTTCATTAACCGTTATAATCTCACCATTAACAAACGCATTATTCAGTCATTCCTCATCCCATCCCCCCTTGACTTTATTACCATGATGAATCCATCAAGAAGTTACTCCCATTCAAAATTGTTTTTGTACGCCTTCTTGACGTAATGCGGAATTTCCCATTTGCACGGAAGTCCTTTTGGAAAAGAAACGAGCATATTAGGTTGGATTAAATGGACTGTATCTCCAACCGTAACAAGCAGCTCTCCTTCTAAAAAATAGCAGGTTTCCTGTTCAGGAAATTCTCCTTCCGTTACACTCGGGCCGCTATCCCATACCTCCCATGTATCAATACCCAGACTTTTTGCTTTCTCCCAGCTCATCTGTTTGATGATGAATCCTTTCATCGTACCATTCCTCCTAATATCCCGTATCAACGGGCTGTAAGACCGCTACCTCAAGATTGAGAGATAAGAAGATAGGTAGGGGATCATTTACCCGATTAAGATCCTTTGTCAAAGATGAGGAGTAACCATTCGTTGCTTCCCAAAGAGACAAATTGTTCATTTTTCCAAATCCCCTCTTTCTTTTGACCATTTTCCTTTTGTATACTAAGTGTAGGATAAATATAAGATGTCCAGTTAACCTAATGGCAACCTCTTTATTTTCAGAAATTTTAAAAAATTATTGGGTATAGCCGACGTTTTTTCAGGATATGAAAGGAGTGAGCAAGTGCGGATCGGTACTTTTGCCAAAAAATTCGGTGTAACCATCGATACAGTTCGTTATTACATTGAACTTGGTCTTGTCATCCCAGTTAAAAAAGATGCTCAGTTTGAATTTGTGCAAACATGTATAGATGACATGACCTTGATTACAGAATTAAAGCAATACCAATTCACCCTGAACGAAATTCTCAAAGTCCTGTCATTCAAACGGATTACCTTATTTACAGACAATGAGGATATCGACTTTTACATCCAGACACTTCTTGAAAAAAAGCAGCAACTTTTGCAAGAAAAGGAGCAGATTGACCATTCGGTCCGTTTAATCGAGGAGAAAGTGGAAAGTTTATACAAGATATCTGTAATCGAGAATGCAACCGGTGTTCCTTTATCATTCGTATCCCGCTTTCATTGCCCTGAATGTCAAGTAACACTAAGGATTAAAGAGGCGCAAATACAAGGAGAATATCTGTTTTCCGGCAGGATGGAGTGCGGATGCGGATATATGGCGGAAATCGAGGATGGGATTATGATAACTCCCGTTAACAATCAAGCTCCTAAAAACGAATACTATATTTATGACCGAGAGATGTTCCATGACATGACGCCGGGACTCATCAGCGTACTGGAAAAGGGAAACTTGTGGGTGTTCAAGAGAATGGCTAAGGAAAATCTAACGAATCGGGTCGTCATTCAGACCAACATAGAGACATTTGTCTTTTCACCGAAATTCGTTGCGGCACTGCAGCCAGATGTTTTCTATATATTTACAGGAAACAACCTCGAGATGCTGCACAAATTAAAAGCAAAAATCCAATACATCAACCCTCAACTTCCCGTGCTTTACATAGTAAACACTGATATGAGAATCCCGTTAAAACATCAATCCATTGATTGTGTCATCGACTGCTTATCATTCATTGAATATTCGTTGTTCAACCATTCGTTTGCATTGGAAAAATTGCTTCCATATTTGAAGAAAAACAGTTTTATTGTTGGGTTCACCTCCTATTACGGGACACATGCCAGATCACTTGCTAACATGGTTCGTTTCTTTCCCCACTCCTTCCCTAAGAATCTGCATCAAGGGTTTGTAGAGGGAAATCTGAACGAGCACGGATGCAAAGTAACAGAAAAAGAGTATCTCGGTTTCGTAACCAATCCTGGAGAGTATATCGAGTTTCATGTAGAGAAAGAGAAATTACATTTTTCCGCCTATCTCGCAATGTGCCAATCCGTGTCTTAGTCACATCAGAACAGGAGTCGATGAGCTTATACCTAATAGAAAAGTTCCTTTCTGATCAAAAATAAAGGGTAGCTGTCAGCAATGACCTCTACCCTATCACCAATCGCTTTTTAGAATGAGACTTTATGATTTCCCCTAAAGATCCTTCGCTTCATATATTTTTATTGTGCCTAGCCATGATAATAAAAATAAAATAGCTATTATTACACTTCCACTGACACTCCCCATGCCTGAAGGCAGGGGGTTCTATTTCATACCAACTTTGGCTCTCCAAACCTAATGCGAAAAGAAAGAGGCTTGGCATCACCTTTACCTAATGAAACTTTTTAGGTCGAAACCGTTCTGACGAACTTCGTTCGTGTGGTTGGATTTCCTTCCATCTCACAGCTTATTGACCCACGGAGCGTGTCTACACCGTTGTTTATTATTTTAGACTCCAAACGTAGAAATTAATTTCCGTTCTTTCTTCATTTCTTTTAAATCACTGACGCAAGTTTCTAACAAGGGTTTGATTTTATCCCATTCCTTGTTGGCTTCTTTTAACGATAACTTATGGGACTTGGTAACGTGTTTAGCTGAAAAAGCACTACATCCAAAGTAGTTCCACCAACGGTGGAAACAAAATAACTGTTTGTCCAAAGAGAAGGAATACGGCTTTTTAGCCAAGGAAATTCTTTGCGAAGAATACGGGAAGAAACCCCTTTTAAATGGCGAACCAATTTATTGATACCAAATTGAGGGTCTACCTCGACTAGAAGGTGAACGTGGTCGGGCATGACTTCTAATTCGATAATCTCTGCTTTCACCCCATTGGCTACTTCAAAAAGAATTGATTTGAGTCTTTCATCTACTCCTTCAACTAAAACATTTCTCCGATACTTTGGACACCATACAACATGATACTTACAGGAATAAACGACATTGTTATTTGACTTGTACTTCATATAACTTTTCATAGTTAAATTATACCATACAACTAAATCTAATAAACTACTTTTGATAAAGAATACCGCATCCACCGACCATTCATAAAGAAAGCCCAATATCCTATTTAAACGAAAACGGCGGCCTCCATTTTATGAAGGCCGCCCTTACTTTTTTCTTTTTATTGAATCTGAAAGCTTAGAAATCAGTTGGATTTCTGTTGTCATTTGTTCCTTTAAAAGCAATTTGGATCGTCTGGCCTTTGTAACCGTGCTGACAGTTCACTCGCCTGTACTCGGACGATCAATTTATATCGCGAATTAGGTTATAGGCGTCAGGTGTACCAATACCAGTAGCCATATCATAGCCAGATGTTGCTGGATAGTACAAGTTATTTCCAGAAGTAATATCATGATAGGCCTGATAAGTTTGTGTCGTATTAAAAGCCTTATACAAGGTTGGATTCGCTTGGCCAAGATTCCCTTTGCCATTCGCTGCTGCATATTGATTATTAAGCGCCGCGATTCCCGCCCATACCGGTGCAGCAGCCGATGTACCTCCCACTACAGTCCAGGTACCTTGGCTATAGATAGAATAACCAGTACTTGGGTCAGCATCTGCTGATACATCTGGAACCTGACGTTTTCCGTTCGAATAACTATTTAGTACACCAGGACCTGACTGGAACGAAGGCATTGCATATATTTTGGACAAACCACCGCCCCCACCGGTCCTGTTCCTTTTGTTGCTCCAAACCAATTCTGAGCTATAAGATGAGCTGCTGAGATTTAGGTGGGTACCTCCAACGCCTGTCACGTACGGATCATTTGCTGGACTGTCGACCTCTAAAGTAGAACCGCCGGAATCGTAGGCGCCATTGTCACCAGACGCAGCAAAAATACTTTGTCCTTGTGCAGCATATTGCTGGAAAATCGTATGTAGGCTATTCATGGTTGCACTCGAAGAATGCTGCTCGCCTATTCCCCAGCTGACAGAGATCGATTTTGCTTTATTATCAGAGGCAATTTTTTGATAAGTATCGATTAAACCTCGATCCGTATTTGGTCCCTCATATACGACCACTTGTGCTTTTGGAGCAATCGCATTGATCACCTCAATATCCAGTTCTACTTCGACTTCACCTTGACCTGCAGCACCGCTATAACCGTCGACATATACATTCGTTGGTGCAGGACTTCCAAGGCCATAGTAACCGTTATAGGTGCTAATGTTCGAAGCTTTATACCCGTCTAGCTCCATGACTGCTACGGTTTGACCAGCTCCTGTATAACCGGAACTTGCCAGCGGACTGATATCGTATGCCCCTTTTAATTCAACTGGTGTATACCCACCCGCTGGGCCGCTGCCAACATTCGGTTTTACAGCTGTTGAATTTGGATTTACTAGCGGGGATGGGGTACTGATTTTGGGATGTGTAAAGTGTGCTTCGTTATTTAAGCCTTCAATATTGGTGATCACCCCGGAAAATTCTGCTGGGATGCTAGGCGCAGTGTCATTTGAATAATAGATTTCCCCTTTAGAATTTTTATAGTTATTAATTTTTATACCAAATGTATCTTCCATCTGTCCAGTTGTACCGCTAACGGTAATAAACGCATTATTGGATGAAACGTTTTGTACTTCAAAGCCTTCACTTGTTAAAAAGTTCTTAACATTGGCTAGCGTTTCATCAGTTGGCCCATATTGATTTTTGAATTCGTCTGGTGATAAATAGTGCTTGTAGTTGGGGGATGAGGGATTGTTTAGACTAGCAATAAAATCGTCTAGTTTATCACTGTTTCTTAATTGAAGGGCAATCGTTAAGGAAGCATTTGTACTGCGACTTGTGTGACCAATCAGGTTACCGTGCTTTGCAGCCATTGGAGTTGCTTTAGTAAGCTGAACGTGGTTTGACGCTGCAGCAAAGTTTGAACCTCCAGACATGTACAACGTCAAACTTAATAACGATGCAACAGTTGGTATCAATAGCTTTCTTTTCCCTTTTTTCATCCTTTCAACTCTCCTTTTCTTTTTATTTGGTATAAAATTCAAAATATTCAATTTTCAATTATATTTTAATAGGTAGATTATACCTAAGTATATATGCCATTTGGCACATTATTAATTAGAATTGAATGAGAAAGTAGACTGACTAACAAAATACTCCTGCAAGAATGTATTTGAAAGAATTAAAAAAACAACCTACCGCCTGATAGGTTGTTTCTTACTGACTTTTATAGTCAAATTTAATCTATTTCTATAATACATTCTTAAGAGGATTAAATATTTACCCTACTTTTTAATTTACGGGAAGTACATGAATACTGTCTGATAGAACTGGTTAATTCGATTCAGGACCTTTTAATTTGGATGCTAAATGGTTCGTAAAAATCCACAATAAAGACTTAATATGACCTTTAAGGGAATTTAAGTTCAATGCATAGATGCTGAAATTTCTTGCATTTTACGTGACACTAGAGGATAAAAATAAGTTTTTGCACTAGTAGTAGAGTTCCCCCCAAAAAATCCAGTACCAGGGCAAGTTTTAACCTCATTTTCTTTACTGTTATCTAACACTCTCTCCTTTGTTTTGTAATGCCACCAATGATGATAAGTAATACTGTCAATGGACGGTGTTAACCCGAATTTTATACAAAGTAAAGCAGTTAAATAAACAATCGTTTCCTTTTGTTCCTCAGACATTACATCATGGCCAATATCAAAGTTCCCAACATTTTCGATGGTTATCCCTACTGAATTTGCCATAGATCCAATTGAACCTTCGGGAGCTATGTCAAGTGGTCTAGCAACGGCTATTTTCCCATCAGGAAATGTCGTGATATTTTGAGCAATATTTTTCCATCCCATTGTATTTACATGATAATTCTCCATACTCTTCAACAGTCTAAAATGATTAGAACCATCAAATGTCTTGTATGATGGTGACCACGTATGGTGTTGTTGGATTAAACATATTTTTCTAGTAAATCTGTTGTGAAATAACCAATCCCTAAATTCCTCCTTCGTCATAAGAATATACTGTCCTTGCATTGTCATTTTTTTAGGAGTAATCTTTAATATTTGCCCTATATGTATTTGCTCAGATGAAAGTCCATTTATTGTTTTTATAATATCGACTGAAGAATTATATGCTGATGAAATATCCCTAAGTGTATCCCCTGCAACAACTTCATACATCATCGGAACCCACAATTTCTGACCAACTAATAATGTATTGGATTGCAATCCATTTGTTACTTTTAGCTCTTCTACAGAAGTATCATATTTATTTGCAAGTTCAGGTAAAGTATCACCTGATTTTACTTCATAAATATTGCTTGGGTTATTTCCAGCTGCATGAGCAGGAGATATATGAAGTAGCATATTTAAAATCAACATAATTACAATCAGGAAAAATTTTTTCATTTTTTATTTCCTTTCAAATGTAATCAATAAGCTCTGTTTTTGCATCAATGTACCTTTTTCATAAAATTTCTTTAACCATAGTTTGTAGAACTGCAAAGAGATTATGCTTTGGTGATTTGAAATTTAGTTTTTTTCGTAAATTCACTTTTCGCATAAAAGGTCACTCTTACAGAAAAAAGCACCTAACCATAGTTAGATGCCTTTTTAATAGCTATTTTCAACAGTTAATGAGGGAAATTTATCAAAAATGAAAAACATCAAGAGTATTCAGCTTTTCTTTGATGCTTCGTTTGATGTCTTTGTGCTTACTTGTGATACGGTCACAAAATCTACTACTATAAATAATTGTGACAATAAAAATGATTTGCACTCTTGATGACCTACCGTCCGCACACCCATTACTTTAGTGATGGGTGTGCCGGCGGTTTTTTAAGTATAATTAACAAAAAAGCGTACAAATGTTCGCGTTTGTGGTATACTATTCTTATCAATAATAATTGGAGGTGAGTCTAAATGGCAAGAAGAACAACCAAACAACGAAATGAAGAATTAGCCAAAGAAGGCAAACGACTTCGCCATTATGGACTCAAACTCCGCATGAACCCTTCTAAGAATCAACGACAAGCCATCCATCAAAACATAGGAAATGCTCGTTTTACGTTTAATTTTTATCTTTCCGAAAAAAAAGAAGTGTATCAATTAACAGAAGAAACCCTCACCTACGGTGAGTTTAAAAAGGCTTTTAATAATTTGAAAGATCATCCTTACTTTTCTTGGCTAAAAAAGTCGGATAAGTTTGCCTTAGAATGTGCCATGGAACAAGTAGAGGATGCATATAAACGCTTCTTTAGTGGTCAAAACGACTTCCCTCAATTTTCAAAAGCAAACATAAATCCAAGCAATCCTACACGACAAAAGAAACCAATGGAAATATTAAATTGAATATCGAAAAGGAAACTGTTCAACTTCCGAAACTAGGAAAAGTAAAGGTTCGTTTCTCCAAAAAGCATCGACAGAGGTTCCGAGAAAACGGACTAAAAGGAAAAATTAAGTCCGCTACGATTACTTACCATAGTAGTGGTCAATACTATGTCTCTTTGAAACTAGAAGAAATCGTGGATTTAGTCAATCCATTGGATTTTCCCCTTATTCCTGACGACCAAATTATTGGTTTGGATTTAGGATTAAATCATTTTTATATTGACTCTAATGGGAAGAAAGTGGACAACCCTAGATACCTCAAGGAAAATCTACAAAAGTTAGCCAAGCTACAACGACAATTAAAAAACAAAAAAATCGGCAGTTCCAACTACAAGAAATTACAAAAGAAAATTAGCAAACTTCACCTTCATATTGGGAACCAACGAAAAGACTTTTTGCACAAAAAATCTCGAAAACTCGTGGACGAAAACCAAGTTATTGTGTTGGAAGATTTGAATGTAAAAGGTATGATTCGAAACAGGAAGTTGGCAAGGAGTATCGCAGATGTCGGTTGGGGAACCTTTAAAACCTTCATAACTTATAAAGCTGTGTGGGCGAATAAAACTGTCGTGTTGGTTGACCGTTTTTTCCCTTCTTCAAGACTATGTAACGGTTGTCATAAGAAAAATACGCTATTATCACTATCTGACCGTGTTTGGGTTTGCCCTCATTGCGGCACGGAACATGACAGAGACGAAAATGCGTCCAAGAATATAAAAGAAAAAGGGATACTCATATTACGGTCCCTTCCGAAAAGTGCATAAATGAAGCTTTTTTTACCGTCGGAACGACGGAGTGTGCCTGTCAGCGTCTTAGACGTTGTTTATCCTTACTTGGAAGGATAATGGAGAGAATGTAAGACGTTCCGTATTGGAATGCAGTTCTCGATGAAGCAGGAATCCAACGACTAGCGTTAGGTCACAAACAGGGTTTTACGCCCGAAAGGGCGTTAAATCCTGCGACTTTAGTCGTGGGAGGTTCAATTAAGTCAATGACCAGCCATAGTCTTCCTTTTAAAATGAAAATCAACAACGTAATACAGGAGGTATCTTATGGCTAACTAGGTAAAAGAACAATCGTATCAGCGAAAATCTGCTTTGACTGCTGGTACATCACTTATCATCATGTCACTTGCTGCATTTTTTTCCTATGGCTTTGTCCATGGAAGTCTTGTGGTGCAAGGGTATGCCAGCGCCACTTTTCATAACATTAAGTCATCCAATATGCTTTTCAAAGCTGAAATCTTTGGTTGGGTTATTTGGTCGTTTCCGTAATTGTGCTTTGTAGCGTTCTTCGGTGTAGATGCGATAAATGAAGCCAATTCATCTTGTACCTCACCAAAGTTGTGCTCGGTCATCTTTCGTGTCATTGTTTCTAATTATGAGTATTTGTTATACATGTCATTTTGGGTATCAAGGGCACCAACGACCAATATACAATCTTCTACACAAGTTAAAGAATACGCCGATGACTTATCTTGTTTATGATGATTGAAATTTGGAATGGCTTGTTCTTCTGTATAGAAATTGGATGTGACCTCTTTTCCCATTTCATCTATAGAATACTGCCTCACACACCCCTTCAATACGAAAAAACATTTAGTGGGAACATCTCCTTGTCTAAGGAGCATTGTTCCTTTTTTATATTCTTCAATAAGTACATCTTTAACGATTGCCTGTTGTTCCTCTTCGTTAAGCGTTGTAAATTTAGTCAAATACTTTAATAATATTCCTTCCATTTTGCTTTCAACTCCTTGGTTAAGCCATTATGCTTAATATCATCATAATTCTAAACCGTTTGTTTTGATTAAAAGAATAGTTAGATCAAATTGATAAATGAGAAGATGTTATTACTTGCTTTCCATTATTATGTATAATTTACTTATCTGAAAATTTAGTTACATGATTATGGAGACGGTAGTATGACGAATAAGACTCCTACTAATTATATTTTACATGCAAAAAGCAACCAGTTTTATTGGGAAGGAAACGGTCAATTATCTATTAAAACATTCTATAATGGAAAGGCACATTACAAGACTAGTAAAGGTTTTTTTGCTGTTGAAGAAAGCAGATACTTACTTCTTAATGAAGGGGCCTATACCATTTCAATCGATGACAAAAAGGCCGTTGAATCTTTTTGTATTTTTTTCAAAGATGGGTTTTCTGAAGAAGTTTTAAACACATTCCTTACATCAACTGATAAACTTCTAAGTGATCCTTTTAAGGATACAAATTCTATTGGTTTCTTTGAAAAAACTTATCAAACAAGTGATAAACTTTCTTCTCAATTATTAAACTTGAAAGAGAATCTTCCTGTTCTTGAAAATGACCCTATTGGTTATGAAGAACAATTCCACAAATTAATGCATACTTTATTATTTGATCATATCAATACTCTTAGAGAAGTTGAAACACTAAGTGCGGTACGAAATTCTACACGTGAAGAATTATATAGAAGGATAAGTATCGCCCATGATTATATAAGATCCTATTATGATAAACCCATCAATTTAAATGACATTGCACAGATTGCTTGCCTATCGCCAAACCATTTATTAAGAACATATTCTCAAATATATGATAAAACACCTCACCAACATATTTCACAATTTAGGATACAAAAAGCAAAGCAGCTTCTATTAAATTTAGACTTCTCTATTACAGATATAACATTTGAAATTGGTCTAAATAACCCTGTATCTTTTAGTAAAATGTTTAAGCAACATGTTGGAATTTCTCCCCTTGAATTTCGCAAAAAAGTGATTTTGGATAAGAAATAGTAGATTAAATTGTTTATTCTTATGTTGAAATGATACTTGAAGGGAGAAATGTTTTTTGGAAAATAATATGATTCAAAAAGTAGGACAAATTGGGGTACCAGTTAAAAACCTAGATAAAGCAGTACATTTTTATAAAGATCAACTTGGGCTTTCCCTTTTATTTAATACTGACAACATGGCGTTCTTTGAATGTAACGGGCTTCGTCTCCTGTTAAGCCTCCCAGAAAAGGATGAATATGTTTATTCTAGTTCAGTTATTTATTTTCAAGTTAACAATATTAAAGACACCTATGAAAAATTAATAAATATGGAAGTTGTTTTTATCGATGAACCACATATTGTAGCGAAAATGGGACAAATGGAAACATGGATGGCATTTTTTAAAGACACCGAAGGAAATACTCATGCTTTAATGAGTGAGGTACAAATTTAATAAAAACATTGAGAGGGTGTCCCAAAACTTTTTGGGGCACCCTCCTCTTGCTATCTATACCACTATTTATTAATCGCAAGTTAATTATTTATTCCTCAACATCTCAGCAAGTTCATATAGTGAGTTGTGCTGTTGAATGCGATAGTGACGTCCTTCCTTTTGCAAATACCCTTTATCACAAAATTGTGCAAGCACATGCAATAAGTGTCGATAGGAGACGCCTAAAAAATCACAGACAGTTACGTGTTTCTCCTTATAGACCTCTCCATCAGCGGTTTGCAAAATAAAATCTGCAAGCCGGTTTTCAAGCGGGAAGGCGAGACTTTGCGAATACTTTGCAGAAAATTTTGTTGCTTTTATACTTAAAAACTTGGTTAGTTCACGTAGAAATTTCGCATCTTCTAGCATTTGTGCGCGATAGCGATGAAAAGGAAGCGCAAAGCAAATGGTCTTAGTGGATGTTTGGATCCCTTTTGTATTGTACACCTCATGTAATAATTCCATTTCTCCAATATAATCATTCGCGTTGATAAAATTAATTAAGGAAACTTTCCCATTTTGATGCGTTACATAAGTTTTTGCTTTTCCTTCAATGACATAAAATAAAAAATCCGGTCGCATGCCTTCTTGAATAATCCATTCATCGCGTTTATATTCATGCACTTCTATAAACTCTTCAATAGGAAAAGAAAATAACTGCGCAATGGAGTACTCCTTTAAATAGCTTTGCCTTTTCTCATTTTTATAAATTTCCATAATCCACCCCAAAAATATGAGATATCTCATATTATTGTACGTATCTCCATGATATCATGCAAACAATGAGGGGGATACAGAATGAACACACAACGCTGGATGAGTAGACAGTTTTTTAGTTTTTATATGACATGGGGCGTTTTTCTACCCTATTGGACTGGATGGATGATTCATACAAAAGGGATTACGGTTTCACAAGCTAGTTTGATTATGAGCTTAGGTTTGGTTACAAGAGGCATTTCTACATTAATTGCGTTTCCTTATTTATCGAGGAAATTTAGTAGTAAAACCTTATTAAATGGGATGGCAATCGGCACACTAATTGCCATTCTGTGTTGTATTCCAGAGAGTTCCTTTGTTAGTTTACTTGTGGTAACGTTACTTTTGAATTTTGTTTACCCAACGTTGATGCCTGCTTTAGATAGCGCGGCTGGCGTACTTGCGCAAAATAATCAATTAAGACATTACGGGAAAAGCCGCTCGTGGGGATCTATCGGGTTTGTCGTGGCCGGCATGATCTTAACCGTCTTTACAGGGGCGTTTGGGGATGAAGTGATTTTATGGGCGCTATTACTCAGCACATTGGTATTTGTGTGTCTTGGTTTTATGCGTGCACCCGTTGTTTTATCTGAAAAACCGCAAGCGGATCAAACAAAAAAAGGTGGTATGCTGGAATTATTTCGCATCAAAAACTTTGGTTTGGTGCTCGTCATTGTGATTTTACTGCAAGCGGCACACGCTTCTTATTACAGCTATGGCTATCTTTTTTTACAAGAAATCCATGCACCCAAATATTTAATTGGTGTGATTCTTAACATTGCCGTGATCGCAGAAATCATTTTCTTCTTAATCGCAGATCAGAGATTTCATAAATTTTCAGTTGGCTCCTTACTGACACTAGCGGCACTTGGTTCAACCGTACGTTGGATATTAGTATTTACCTTTCCAAATGTTATTGTTTTCTGTATCGCGCAAACATTGCATGCATGCTCATTTGCAATGGGGCATTATGCCTTTATGAAATATTTAATCAAAAATATTCCACATGCGCAGATTTCGAAAGCACAAGGTATGTATTCAGCGCTGGCACTTAGCTGGAGTACTGCGGTATTCACGATGTTCGGTGGTTATTTATACGAAATCGAGCCAAGATATGCCTTTATCGGGATGATTGTTTGTACCATACCGTCAATGCTGCTTGCGCTTGTTTATCGGAATTTGGAACATAAAAAGGAAATAGCAATTTCTATTTAGTTTGTTTATTTAAGACCATACGAAGCTTAAAACGATCTTATCTGCCGCGCAAATCTTCGGATATTCATGCAGCGGCATATTTTCGTTTTTCCGATGCTTAAGATTATTGTCGAGTCATTGGGTAATATTGGGCTATTTTTATAAAGCAGGCTTGTCCACTTTGGACAAGCCTATTAATTTAGCATCAATTAAAATCTTACTCGTTTCAATTAAATGTATAATTTTACAATAAATTTAAATTTGAAATATATTTTATTAACAAATTACTTATATACTAAGATTATAAATAATAATTCCTAAAGGAGTTGTTATAATGATGGAATTCGTTGTTCGACTGGTTATTTTGATTCCCATTCTTACAATTCTTTAATCTTAACAATATACGAAGCTAATCCGCATTTATATACGTTCTCATCCTTGCTTCTCTCAAATTATTGGGAGAAGCTTTTTTATATTTGTACTCCAGAAAAAATTTAATTTCTACCCATTAATAAAAATATGTTTGAACAATAGGTTGAAACCACTATACCGTTTTCTGATTCATCTGCAGCATCAAGGAATAATGCTCCTTTTAATGGTTAAATTAATAAAAATTGTCATGTCTCTTCGAATTGAAAATTTTATGGATACATTTATACGTTTTCCTATATGGAGCTTGAATCAACGCTCCCATGATCCGCATCCAAAAAGGATGAATCAAGAAAGATATTCAAGGGAGTGGGAACAGGATGATCCCAGAAAAGAGTAGAATTTCTCAGGGGCAGCTTATGTTTTTTATTTTACAGTCCCAAGTGGGGGTTGGAATTTTATCGCTTCCAAATAAAATGCAAGCAGGCGCCAAGGGCGGAGGGTGGATTTCTGTTTTAATCGCCGGATTTGCCGTCCAAGTAATTATTTTAATTCTTTGTGCACTTTGCAAACGGTTTCCTTCCGATACAATATACCATTTCTTACCGAAGATTACCGGGAATCTTATTGGGAATCTGCTTTGCATTGGCTATATTAGCTATTTTCTGCTTACTGCAGGAACGATTTTAGCCAAGTTTGCCGATGTCGTGAGTCGATGGGTGCTGCAAGAAACACCTAGATGGACATTATTACTTCTCGCCGTTCTTACCTGTATGTATTTGCTCAAAGAAAACGTACGAGTAATTGCAAGACTGTTTGTCATCACTACATCAACAATCATTGTAATGGTGATATTATCCTTGATCGGTTATGTCAAAATGAACTTAAGTTATATTTTTCCTATAACAGAAGTGGGTTGGGGGAAAATACTTTTAGCAGCGAATGATGCCTTATATCCTTTAATTGGGTATGAAGTAATATTGGTAATTTATCCATTTGTTAAAGGGAAAAGCGGCGGGAAATTAAAGGCAACTTCTTTAGGGAATATGTTGAGTACACTTTTTTACACATTTGAGGTGTTTACCAGTTTAATCATATTTAGTCCAGCGGTCATGCCCGCGATTTCGGAACCTCTCCTCTACATGCTGAAAGGTTTTTCTTTTCAGATCATTAATCGGATTGATTTGATCTTTTTATCGTTATGGGTATTTATTGTTTGTACTTCCATGGTTTCATGGACATTCATGGCAACGGTTGGATTGGCTCGCTTCTTCCACCGAGACGAACATAAAAAGGCCGTTCCTTATTCCTTATTCATAATCTTTATTCTGGCTATGATGGCTCAAGAATCATCGATCAGCGACTTCTTTGATCAAATGGTAAAGTTTGCTCATTATACTTTTGTGATTGGAATTCCGTTGATCCTCCTCTGTTTGACGTACTTAACTAGAAAAAGGTGGACGTAAGCTAAATGAAAAGGATCTGCTTGTTATGGACGGCCAGAAAGTGAGTATAGTTGAATATCCGAAAGATTGCTTATGATAAAAAAATGTCACGCAATTAAACAGTATCTTACTAAAGAGATGACTGATTTGGAAAAAGATCAATAAATAAAAGAGCCATAGATTCAAAATGAATTTATGGCTCTAACTAT
Source organism: Neobacillus massiliamazoniensis (assembly GCF_001048695.1). Taxonomy (GTDB): domain Bacteria; phylum Bacillota; class Bacilli; order Bacillales; family Cytobacillaceae; genus Neobacillus; species Neobacillus massiliamazoniensis. The sequence goes on from NZ_CVRB01000002.1 coordinate 494,277, forward strand.
ATTCAAAATTAGATTTTTACAAGTTAATCATCTTTCGGTTGTTCTTGTTTTGAGACCTGTATCTCTTTTTTACAACCTACTTAATTAATATGGAGATCTAGCACCTAGATATCTAGTTTTCCAATATGTAGATGTCATATCAGAGATAACTACACCTTGTGATGCAGCACTAATGAACTTATTGTTACCAAGGTAAATTCCAACATGTGATGGTCCTATTTTGTATGTTTGGAAGAAGACAAGATCCCCTACACTTGGTGAATTTACTGGAGTTGTTGCATTCCACTGTGTTTCAGCTGTCCGAGGTAGAGAAATTCCTACATTATTAAATACATATCTTGTATAACCACTGCAATCAAATCCTGCTGGAGTATTTCCTCCCCAGCTATATGGTGAACCCATGTATTTCTTAGCCTCATCAATAACTGCCTGTACTTTTGATGCGGAAGTCGCCGGTGCTTTTTGAGCTACATTTGAATTTGCAGGCGCAGCTGGTTTTTGAGCAGGTGCTGGATTTGCAGGCGCAGCTGGTCTTTGAGCAGGTGCTGGATTTGCAGGTGCAGCTGGTCTTTGAGCAGGTGCTGGATTTGACGGCGCAGCTGGTCTTTGAACAGCTGGTGTATTAGACGGTGCTACTGGTTTTTGAGCAGCTGGTGTATTGGCCGGTGCCGCTGGTTTTTCTGCAGCTGGTGTATTGGTCGGTGCCACTGGTTTTTGAACAGCTGGTGTATTGACCGGTGCCGCTGGTTTTTCTACAGCTATTGATTTGGACGGAGCCGCTGGTTGAATAGGTGCTGAAGCTGCAGGCACTTTATTCATGGCAACATTTGATTGAGCTCTGCTCACATTTAGAGTTTGTCCAACATTAATTCTGTTAGTTGTTAAATGGTTGTTTGCTTTAAGCTGGGAAACCGATAGATTAAAACGAGCTCCTATCGTAGAAAGGGAATCACCTTTTTGAACAACATAAGTCGAATGGTTGGTAGTAGTTGATACCGGAGCTGGAGCTGGAGCCGGAGCCGGAGTACTTGAATTCGAATCTGCTATTTTCAATTGCTGACCGATACGAATCAAATTTGATGTTAACCCATTTAAGCTTTTAAGTGTACTTACTGAAGTATTATAAGATCGTGCAATTGTCCAAAGACTATCACCTGATTTTACCGTGTATGTAAGTGATAACTTTTGATTCACATAAATTTTATCATCTGATAGATGATTCCAATCTTTTAAATCATTAATAGAAACATTGTTTAATTTTGAGATTTTCGAAAGGCTGTCTCCTGAATGAACCGTATATGTATTTTCTTGTGCACTTGCAGAGGCTCCAAAAGCAGTAATTATAAGCCCGGCAGATGCAACTGCTGTTACTAGATTTTTCTTCAACTTTAGCACTTCCTTAAAATTCTTTTTTTTTTAATATATTAGGATACTAAAGAAATTTAACATAAAAAACAGGCAGGTAAAATGGGTATTAAGTAAGGTTATTCCTCCAATGAGAATGTAAGCGCTTCCTATTACAAACAATAGAAATAGAGCTAAATGTTATAATGTAAGGGGTTTAAGCCCATATTTCGAGTTTATTCAACACTATTTGTAACATATTTGTAAACATATTTTATTTTTAGTGAATTTTTCGATAAATACTATTTTACTAGCTTAAAAGAACTAAAATACTCTTTTGGCTATTGATGACCTTTGATTTTATTAATTTCTTAGCCTTGTTGATGTTGTTTTTTGTAAAAAGAAAACTAGAGTTAATATCAATTTCTCAGGTATTGGTGACTGAAATCATTTTGAATTTTATGTGCCGTTTTGGCTGGGATATATGCCGTTCCATCTCGAGCACCCATTTTATCCATTAAAAAGAGCCCCATTTATTAATTTAGGAGCTCTTTTTCTAGATTTTCACCTGCAAAAAAACCGATATGTGCCATTTTTGATTTTTATGTGCCGTTTTGAGCGGGATATGTGCCGTTTTTCGATTTTATGTGCCGTTTTTCAAATTTATGTGCCATTTCATCTCGAGCACCCTTTTTATCCATTAAAAAGAGCCCCGTTTATTAATTTAAGAGCTCGTTTTCTAGATTTTCACCTGTAAAAAAACCGATATGTGCCATTTTTTACTTTTATGTGCCATTTTGACCGGGATATGTGCCGTTTTTCAAATTTATGTGCCATTTCATCTCGAGCACCAATCTCAATTAGATTATTAAATAGAATTATATGGCTCATACCTTCTATAAAGATCTCCACGACGAGTTCGATCTTTAAATGTAGTTGCTGCACCATGTTTTCGATTCAAGTAGAGCTCATCGATATTTACCGTTCCAGTAATAACAGTGTGTTTATTAGGCTCTGCTTCGATAATTATTCCATTCTCTGGCCATGCAGCGTCACATGGACTTATTATCGATGCACTCCCATATCCATTTGGTAGGGGATCGCCTGGCTCACCAACAATGGGACAATGAACAAAATATACTTGATTTTCAATGGCGCGTGCATGTCCACAATGGCGTACTCGCCAAAATCCAGCCTCGGTAAAGGTAAATGAAGGACAGAAAAGGATATCTGCTCCATTTACACTTAATATCCTTGAGATTTCAGGGATCTCTGCTTCATAACAAATGGCCAAACCAATCTTGACTGGTCCTATAGAATATACTTCAAGATCGTTTCCCTCAGCTATTTGCCAACTAGCCTCTGCAGGAAAAATATGCGTTTTTTTATGTTCAATATATGAACCATCTTTATCAAAAATATAAGAAATATTGTAATAATTGTTTTCACGACGTTCAAGATGTGATCCTGCAATGATAATCTGTTTTCTTCTTTTGGAAATAGAGCTAAAAAGATCTTTATACTGCCCAGAATATTTATCAATTTTCGATAATGAAGAAATATCAGTTTGATTAAAGCTAGCGAATAAACCAATAGTTAAAAGCTCAGGAAAAATAACGTAGTCCGAGTCTTCCGGAACTTGATTTATTAATTCTTCAACTTGTTTCTGAAAGGCATCAAAAGATGGTGATTTCTGGATACGAAATTGGCAAGCAGAAATTTTTACATCCAATACTATACCCCCAAATAGATTTTGTTGTTATGACATTAACTTGTCTTTACTTGAGTCAATTGTTCCTTTTCTATCGGAATATTTTTAGTAGCTATACTAACAATGATGGTAATGACAATATTTATTAATAATGCTATTGCTCCTGTGCTGATGTCGTTAATAGTGTGTGAGACAGTTGGAAAAAAGGTTGCGATTTTTATATTAAAAATCGTAGCATACAATACAATGAGTACTCCTGTAACAATTCCTGTCATTGCGCCATATTTATTTATAAAATTATTTTTGGAAAAGCTAAAGAAAAATGCTGGTGCTAATTGTGTGATCAGACTATATGACATGATGTTTAACAGTGCAAGTGCTCCCCCACCAGATATAGTGAAGATTAAAGCAGTCAAAGAAAGGAGAATGATGAATAGTTTCGAGGCAATTAATTGTTGCTTTTCGCTAGCTTTTGGAACAATGACTTTGTAAAAACTTTTTGTTAAGCCAACAGATGCAGACATTAGCATAACAGATGCTGGTACTAAAGCCGTTAGTAAACCAGCTGCTCCAACTATCCCAACGACCCAAGGATCAAATGTTTTAATAGATAATCTTAAAAGAGAAAGATCTCCAGCTGCGCCTTGTAAACCAGGGATTTGTACGATAGCTGAAAAGCCAATAAAAAAAACAAACAGTAATAATATGGTGTATAAAGGTAGGGTAATTGCATTTTTGCGAAGTGCTTTTTCACCATTTGCTGAGAAAACGACAGTGAAAGAAGTCGGTAATAAATAAAAACCGATTGCATTTAAAAGGATAGTAGAGATAAACCACGGTACACTTAGTCCCTGACCGGCCAACGTTAACATTTCAGGTTTAACAGACTGAACAGACTCAAACATTTGCTGAATCCCGCCAAAATAGTGGATAGGGATGTATAGGCCTAAAAAAATAACTACTCCCAAAATCATAATATCTTTAATCACAGCTGTCCATGCTGAGCCATGGATACCAGAGACTATTACATATGTTGTAATAACTATTGCACCAATTACACTTGCAGCCACTGGTGAAATAGCTCCGTAAGAGGCTTCTGAAACAATGATCCCTAACCCTTTCATTTGTATACAAATATATGGGATAATCGCTAAACTTCCCACAATAGCTACTATAATCCCCATTGTACGACTATCATATTTAGCTGCAAAATAGTCAGGTTGTGAAAGAATACCATTTTCTTTACCGTATCTCCAAATTTTTGGTGCAATCCAATAAGATAGTACATATGCCAGAAATATATACGTAGGCACATAATATGCAGCAGCCCCTTTTGAATATGCCCAGCCACTTCCTCCTAGAAAAGTAAAAGTCGTATAAACCTCACCGGCTATTAATAGAAATACGAACAAGGCTCCAAAACTTCTGCCACCAACTGCAAATTGCTGCAAATTCATATTTTTCCCTTTACTCGCTGATATCCCTAAATAAAGAGCTAGGATTAAGAAAATGAAAATAATAAATAATGATATATTCATTTTGTCTCACTCCCTTGATTATCAGGATCAAACTTATAAATAATAGTTAAAATAACCGAGGAAAATACCATCCAAAATACAATCCAAAATAAAAGAAAAGGCATTCCTAACACGTAAGGCTCTATTTTATTTGCAAATGGCAAGAATCCTACAACCCCTATAAAAGGTATTAGAAGTAAGAGTTTAATATATTTCAAAATATGCCCGACCTCCTATTTCATTGTTTGAATTTGTATGGATTAAGAACAAATATTATAAAAGGATTTGTTAATAGATTAATGTAAAATTTATTAACAAATCCTTTGTTATTAGATCTAATTTTTCATCATTAATTCATTTTCCCTTTGATAGACAATTTCTCCATCAATAATCGTTGCCTCTACTTTCAAATCCTTAATACGGTCTGGTTTAGCTCGTAAAATACTTTCATTTAAAACAACTAAATCAGCTAATTTCCCCACCTCTAGGCTGCCTTTAATATCTTCTTCAAAACTTGCATAAGCACCATTCCATGTGTAAAGTTTAATAGCTTCTAATACACTAATGGATTGATTAGTGCCAACTTCGGCCCCAAATTGGCTTTTTCTATTAACTGCAGTATGAATTCCTAATAAAGGGTTAAAATCAGTAACCGGCGCATCTGAACTACCTGCAGCAATAATACCTTTATCAATATAATCACGAGCAGCGTACATATAATTAACACGTTCACCATAATTGTGAACATATATCTCGCCATATTCATATGGAAATGGTGGGTTTGGAATAGGGATAATTTCAAGTTGTTTCATTCTTTCTTGTAAATCTGGGGTTGAAATCCCGGCATGTTCGATTCGATGACGGTGATTTTTCCTTGGAGATTCTTTTAACGCTCTTTCTACGCAATTTAAATACATTTCAATGGCTTTATCACCTTGAGCGTGTACGGTAATTTGATAGCCCTTTTTATGTGCTTCACCTAAAACTTTGTATATTTCTTCCTCACTATAATAAAGAATTCCGGATTTGGTAGGATCGCTGGAGTATGGTTCTCGAGTTGCAATCGTTGGACCAGAGCTGCTTCCATCTAAAAATATTTTAGCCGGCCCGACTCTAAATTTCTCATCCCCTGTACCAGTGACGATCCCTGCATTCATCATTTTATTTACAAATTTATCGGACTCATTTATAGTACCAATTATTGCATATACCCGAACACGGATTTCTTTGTTTTTTATAGCTGTTTGTAACAAACGATAACTATTAGAATCAGAAGTACCTGCTTCATGAATACTCGTGATACCACCTGAAATGAAGTGATCCGATGCGATTTTAACAGCTTTCATAAGTTCAGCATCTGTATAGCTCGCAACCTCATTCATCTTCATATTTGCAGCTTCAAATAATTTACCTGTAAGGTCCCCATGCTCATTTTTTTCAATTATTCCACCTTGAGGATTCGGTGTATTTTCGTCAAATCCAGCCTTCTCCATTGCTGCTGTGTTTACGATACAGATATGTCCACATGTACGAGAAATGATGATTGGATGATCAGTAGAAATTGCATCAAGCTCAGCAATCGTTGGATACCGCTTTTCCATTATCGTGGTTTCATTAAACCCCCATGCTCTTATCCATTCACCTTTTGGAGTTACTAATGCTTTTTTCTTAAGATCATTCAGCAAAGCTGCAACAGAGTCGATGTGACTTTCTTTACAACTGATATTCAACTGATTAACCCCATATAAAATCAGGTGTAGGTGAGAGTCAATAAATCCAGGAAGAAGGGATTTTCCTGCTAAGTCAATGACTTCAGTCTCCTCCCCAATAAAATCCTTCATTTCTAAATTTGAACCAACTCCAATTATACGATTATCCTTTATTGCTACAGATTCTACTATTGAATTTTGTTTGTCTGCTGTAATAACTTCACCATTGATAAATACTAGATTAGCTTTCATAAACACACATCCTTCTCATATTATTTGAAAATTAAGTTAATTAATCTACTAATAATAGTATTATTTTATTAAAGCGCTGTCATTAAACAGTTGGTAAGATTTTTTTCAAGAGCTATTTCACAATCCGTAAAAAATATAAAAGTAAACAAGGGCTACCTCACAAGTAGAGGCAGCCCTTTTAATCTTTATCTTTATTTTCCTTTATTAATCCATAATCTGAAATAGAATCTTAGCAATATCACTGTTTTCCATTCTTCCACTAAACATATGCCTATTTAGACCATACGCATAGATTGGAACATCCTCACCTGTATGCCCTTTTGTTGTCCAGCCTGTACTGGAGTAGTGATTGATGATGTCGATGAGCGTTTGCCGTGTATTTTCTACTCCCATTTCTAATGTGGATTGAATGTTTTTCAAGTCCTCTTCTTGAAGAGGAAAATGCATGTAATTCTTTAACGTTGTTAGATCTTTTGTTTCGTGCAAACGGCTTGCAATAACAAACGGTGTAGAAGTGATGGATTTAATCACACTTGGATTCCATTTATGGTTGCCATCACGATCGATACTCATCCCTCCAGTTGAGTGATCAGCCGTCGCAATAACAATCGTATCCTCTCTACCTAGTGCGAATTGAATCGCTTCTTTAAAAGCTGCTTCAAAGTCTTTAACCTCGCTCATTGCTCCTACAATATCATTGTCATGCCCTGCCCAATCAATTTGACTTCCTTCCACTAAAAGAAAAAATCCATTTGGATTTTGCTTCAAGCGCTTTAGTGCAGCAATTGTCATTTGCGATAGTGACGGGATCGTTGGATCACGATCAATTTGTTTCGGGAGTTCAATCGGTGCAAATAATCCTAGTAGCTGCTTATTCTTATTCGTGACTAGCTCGTGTAAATTTGTCACATAGCCATATTCATTTTTTACAAATTCTTCGATTAAATTTCGGTCATCTCGGCAGAAATAAGAGGTTCCGCCCCCGAGCATCACATCTATTTTATTTTTACCATCGATTCGTTCATCGAGATAATTATCGGCAATTCGATTATATTGCTCTCTAGATTCATTGTGTGCAGCAAACGCTGCAAGTGTTGCGTGATTGATTTGACTTGTCCCAACTAGGCCAGTAGATTTCCCACGAAATTTAGCATATTCTAAAACGGTGGGGACGGCTTGTTTATTTATGTTCAAGCCAATCGCTCCGTTAAAGGTTTTAAAACCGGTTGATAAAGCTGTTCCTGCAGCTGCAGAATCAGTAATATTACTTTCACTATCTAGAGAATAGGTAGATTGGGAGCCAACAAAGTATTGATCAAATATTGTGGGATTCATGATCCCTTTTTGGGAATCATGATTAAAATAACGGAGACCAGTCGTATAAGAAAACCCCATCCCATCGCCGATGAGGAAAATCACATTTTTTACTTTCTTCGTTCTATTGAAATGATTTTGAATGATAGGATTAGATTGAATGAAAGGATTCAAACTAAAATCATGTTGCAGAACGGTGGAATTGAACAAAGATAACAGCACCTTTCTTTTTATCCTTAATTACTGTTTTATTCTGAGCTTTCCATGTTTATGAAATGAACAGAATTAACTATTTATATTTCATATATAACATAAAAAAAGGGTAATCATGCTTGGAATACAACAATTTTACAAAAACTCTAAAAATTCTTAATAATTCGAATGAAATTGGATATAAGACATAGGAATAAAATGAAAAAGCCTCTGCAAATATGTGTTGCAGGAGCTTTTTTTATTAATGTTAGGAACTCATTATACAATCTGAAATGGATCCCAGTACTTCATAAATCATTTAACAATTTGACTTCATTACTGTCTTTTCTGCTATCACACGAAAAAGCCTTTCGATTATAATCCTGTTTTTAAGTTTCTTTTTACTTTAGTAGCTCCGAGCTCGAGTACAATGGCAATTATTAGGATGAAATAGGTAATCACACCCACTTCTCTAATATCATAATAAAATCCACTTGCCATGAACATGTCGTATCCAATCCCGCCTGCACCTGCAGCAGCCCCCATTGCAACGGCGACAGCAAAGTTAATTTCAAAGCGTAAGAAAGTCCATGAGATTAAATAGGTGATGGTTGATGGAATAACAGCCTGAAAGACAATTTGCCACCAATTAGCTCCGCTTGCTCTCAGTGCTTCCATTAATCCTTCATCCACTTCCTCAAATGCCTCGGAGTAAGCTTTAATTAAATAGCCTACAGAGTGGAATGTCATTCCAATCACTGCCGCCTCACTTCCGAGGCCGGCTGCAACTGCAAATATTAACACCCATAGGACTGTCGGTACTGACCGGATGAAGGTCACGAAACCTTTAATCACTATCGAAACTTTTTTATTTGTTAAATTCTGTGCGGCACATAACCCTAAAAACAGTGCAATAATCGCCCCGAATAACGTGGTCAGAAACCCAAGCCCTAGCGTGACCATTACCTGATAGAATGCCTTGCCAAATGTGAAATGGTTAAATTTTGGTTCAGCGAACATTGTCTTCACATTATCGATTGTCATCCCAACTGCTTTAGTAAAGTTAATATCCTTATAATCAAAACTATAGAATCCATATATAGTTAAAATCACAAGCGAAATGAGTGTCCCTGGTATTACCAAAGAAGCTTTGTTAAACATCCTTACTTTTATGAGTTTGGGCTCCCTCACTTGCAGGTTGGGGTCAGAGTCAGCAGTTAACGATTTTACTTCCACTATAAAATCACCCTTCTAATAAAATTTGAAACCCATTCAATTATAAAAATCGTCAAGATAATTGCGATTACCACCAAACTTGCGCTGTGATAATCAAGATTCTTATAGTACAAATTAAATGCAAAGCCAATACCAGTACCAGTTAAAATCCCTACTATTGCAGAATTACGGATATTGGTCTCAATCATAAACAGAATCCAGCTAATTAGCTGAGGAATAGTGGAAGGAATCACAGATTGAAAGATTATCGAGAAGTATCCCGCTCCTGTAGCTCGTAACGCTTCAACCGAACTGCTGCTAACTTCATCAATCGATTCTATAAACGCCCTTGTCATAAAACCAAAGGAGCCAAAAAACAGAGCAAAATATCCTGTTAACGCACTTTGTCCAAAAGAAAATAGCAGGATCATCGACCAAGCGGCAATATCAATGTTTCGAAATATCGTTGCGATCCCTCTGCTGATTTTACTCAAGAATGGATTGAACCCCGTAGCAGTTGAACCTGCGACCGCAAAAAAGAAGGCTAGGATGGATGCAACCGTTGTTGCTGCAATGGAAACCAAAACTGTCTGCTGTAGTTTATCCATGATATTAGGTAGTTTTTTCATTGCATTAGCGTCAGGATAAAAATTGGAAAATGACCAAACCAAGGCTTTCGGAACAGAGGAAAGGCCTTTTGCAAAATTGAATTCTGTAATGACGACTGCAATAAACGTTACTGCAGCGAGCAGTAGAATAAATACAAGGGAACGAATCTTTTTTGTTAGAAAAACATCAGCCTGCATTTCTTCCTCCCCGTTCAAAAATCAGTTCTCCCGCTTCCGAACCATAAATTTTGTGGATCGTCTCATCGGTCAATTCTTCAGGCGATCCGTCAAAAATCACGCTTCCCTTGTTAACCCCGATAATTCGGTCCGAATATCTTAAGGCTACATCCACCTGGTGTAAATTAACCAAGCATGTAATACCAATGGAACTTGATATATTTTTCAGGTGATCCATAATAATTTTGGACGAATTCGGGTCAAGTGAAGCAATTGGCTCGTCACACAAGAGCATTTTTGGCCCTTGAATTAAGGCTCTTGCAATTCCGACACGTTGCTTTTGTCCGCCGCTCAGCTGATCGGCCCGTTTATAAATCTGCTCACCTAGTCCCAAGCCTTCGAGCAGATCCAAGGCTTTTTCCTTTTCCTGCTGATTATATATTCCGAATACACCAGCAAATGTTGATTTATAGCCTAGTCTCCCATGAAGGACATTTTCAATCGCACTCAGTCTTTTAACAAGATTGTAGTGTTGAAAAATCATCCCGATTTTTGTTCTTAGTTTCCGCAAATCCCGATTTCCAAGAGTACATACATTTTCGCCATCAAACATGATTTCTCCGCTGCTAGCATCAATCATCCTATTGATACAGCGAAGGAGAGTTGATTTCCCTGCTCCTGATGGGCCAATAATGGAAACGAACTCTCCTTCTTTCACAGAGAAATTAACATCAGATAGCGCTTTAGTATCTTTACCATATTGCTTCGATACATTTTTCAGTTCTAAAAGCACACTCATTGTTAACTCCCTTTTCATTAGGCTGTGTTAAACTTAGGAGTTGATTTGCGCTCCAATCAGCATAGTTTCAAAATCAACAATGCCCTTTAACACAGCCTTTAATTAAAATAGTTTACTTAGACAATTTTCTAATTGGGTCAAAGAATTTATCATCGACCTCTACCAGATGTTCTTTTCCAGATTTCATTTTGAACAGCCCGGAAAATTTAGAGTCAGCAGGAACAAAGATTTTTTCGTTTTGAGTAACCTTATCACTAATTAAAACATCGTGAATCTTCTTTTGATCGTCAGCAGAGAGAGTTTTTGTGTTTACAACAAATGGCGAGTTAAGCACTGGTGTAACTGAAATAAGCTCAAATTCTTTTCCAGGAAGAGTATTGAATGGCTCAGCGGCATCTTGTTTTACCTGGTATACTGCTCCAGGTGTGTTTGCTTCACCAGATGATAGTTTCACGTAGTTTGCTACACATGTATCACAAAACGCTGCAACATCTGCCTTACCTGTTAAAAGATTAACTGCAGAGCCCTGGTGAGATCCGCCAAATAGCACTTCACTGAAAAACTTGTTCTTTCCGCCTTCTTGCAGGTCTTCTGCCTTCAAATCTTTGTAGTTACTTTTCTTGCTGAAATAATCGACAATTCCCGCCGATGGAACTTTGAACCCAGAGGTGGAGCTGGTTGAAACAAATGAAAATTTCTTTCCAGCAATTTTATCAATCGAGAACTTATCACCATTTTTGTACTCATTTGCATCGCCTTTATTTACAGCAAGCCAGCTGTAATATACAGCATCTGTAAGCGTACCTGATTCACCACTAGGAACGACCACTGGAAGGACTTTATTATTTTTATTATGGGCTTCAATATAGCCTTGGGCACCAAGGAATGCCATATCAGCATTACCGTTAGCGATCGCTTCGATTGCGACTATGTAATCCGTTGTTGTCTTATGTTTAACTTTTTTCCCTGTTGCTGCTTCAATTTCTTTCCCTATCTCTGTTCTGGCTTCTTCTAGATCCTGACCAGATTCATTTGGCAGCCAAGCAATCGTGATGGTGTCATTTCCTTTTTTCTCTGAGGCTGAACCTTCCGTTTTCGAAGAACATCCAGCTGCAAAAATAATTAAGGCAGATAAAAAAACTAACAATCCACTCTTTGTCAATGCTTTCTTCATTAGTAAAACTCCTCCCAAGCGACCCTTTATTAGTATTTTTTTGAAATTATTAACTTCCGTACACTTAAATTATACAAAGCCAATATTAATAGACTGTAAATTTACTATTTAAAAATTGCTAAGATTCTGTGAGGAATTTATAAAGATTTTGTTGAAATTTGGAATTTACCTTCCTGGATATTGTATTCCCTGTTGCACAAATCCTTCATAAATTCGAGATCATGAAAAATACCAAGCATCGTTGTACCTTCATTCATAAGCTGCTTGATGATCTCCTTAACTTTTTGTTTTGATGATTCATCAAGGCTGGCGGTTGGCTCATCTAAAAGTAAAAGCCTTGGCCGCTTTACCATCGCCCTTGCGATGTTAAGCCGAAGCTTCTCTCCTCCCGAAAAGGTGGCTGGATAACTATCCCATAGTTCCCGATCAATTTCAAAATGCTCAAGCATTTTCACTGTTTCTTTTTCTGCAATTTCTTCCTGATGCCCCATTTCAATAATGGATTGCTTCACCAGCTCTCTAGCAGTGGTTCTGGGCATCACGTTAAGAAACTGTGATACATAACCAATTTCGTGCTTCCGTAAATATACCATCTCTCGTTCGGTAGCTAATGCAAGGTTAATGGGACCAAATTTAGTCGAGTTGTACCAAATATCACCTCCTTCAGTCAAATAGGTTCGGTAGATACATTTTAAAATCGTAGATTTTCCGCTTCCGCTTTTTCCAGTTATACCAATAAACTCGCCTTCTTTTACATACAAGCTAATGTTAGTAATGGCTTTAATCTGTTTGTTTAGATTGTGGAGGGTAAAAGATTTGGCCAAGCCTTCAATTGATAATATGTTTTCCATTTATCCACCTTCTTTCATGAGGTTAAATTGATAAACTGTTTAGGAGATATTTCCTCACACTTTCTTATGTCAAATTCGATAATTTGTTTTTTGGATTAGCTTTCCATCTACCATTACAGTTGTAATCACCGGAAAATCATGCTGGATTTTCTCTATGATAAGCAGATCCGCCTTTTTCCCTTCCTTTATCGACCCAATTTCATGATCAAGCTTTACTGCCTTAGCAGGATTGATTGTTACTAGCCTGAACATTTCAGCCAAATCCTGCCCATAGGTTTTGTTCATCTCAAAAATGGCATGGAGCATGGCAGCTGGGTAGTAATCACTGCACAAAATATCGATAGCCCCCTCCTGGATTGCTTCAGCAGCGGAAAGATTTCCACTATGAGAGCCCCCCAGCAGGACATTTGGCGCTCCTGCCAGCGTGGACATACCTTGTTCCTTTGCCTTTTTTGCTATTTCCATCGTTATTGGGAACTCGCTAATTTGAGCACCGAAGCTTTTTACCAGCTCCAGCTTTTCGATCGTATCATCATCATGCGAGGCAATAGCAATATTATTTTCCATTGCTGCCTGTGCGATATCCCGCATCGCGTCTATTGCCAGCTTCTCTTTCGTCATGTGCTTTGTTATGATTCTATCAATCTCGTCATCACTTATACTTATATCGTTATAACCTCTCACAGTATGACGATAGACTTCCAAGTCCCGATATTGTCCCTGGCCGGGGGTATGATCCATGAATGAAATGAGGTGAACCTTGTTTTCGGCAATATAGGCCTTTAGATTATCAACCTCATTCACATTGTCGATTTCAAATCTCGCATGGAATCGATGGCGCACTAAATGACTGTTGGTATGGCTCTGTTCAATCAGATCTATAAATTTCTTGACGTTTTCAGGCTCACGAATCGGCTTATGGACGTACTCCGTAAACTTATATAAGGATAGGGAATGGTACATCGTGGTAATGCCATGAGCAATTAATTCTTTCTCCGCTTCCCTAAGGCTTAAGTAAAAATTCATTAAGGAAGTGGGCCTTGGTGCTGCCATATTCTCAATATAATCAGAATGAAGATCAATGAAGCCTGGAGAAATATAGCCGCCGGCAGCATCAATGACTTCAAGCGTTTCATCGATTGGCATTTCACCCCGAAATGCAATTTTTTCGATTCTGTCATCTTTGATCAGCAGGTCGAAACCTTCCAATATCGCTGCTTCTGTAACGATATGTCCGTTTGTAATAAGGTACATTTTGTTTCCTCCTTTTTTACAGGATTAAAGAAGTGATTGAACGAGCTGCTGTGTATAAGGACCTTGAGGATCTTCAAGAATTTGATCCGTCAATCCCTGTTCAATTACCTTCCCATCCAACATGACCAATGTTCGGTCCGCAAGCATCCTAATCACTCCAAGGTCATGGGAGACCACAATCATGCTGATATTCAGCTCATTTTGCAAATGCTTGATCAAATCCAGAACACTTGCCTGGACTGATAAATCCAGTCCTGTCGTCACCTCATCCAAAAGCAGGATTGGCGGGTTATTAGAAAGAGCTTTGGCAATCTGAACCCGCTGCTGCATACCTCCAGAAAAATTTTTCGGTGCTTCTTTCATGCGGTAGCTTGGAATGTTCACATATTCCAGAAGTTCCTTTCCTCGTGATTCCATCTGTCCGACATTCCTGTTCCCAGCTGAAATCAGCTTTTCGGCAATATTTCCAATGGAGGAAAAATTCATTTTCAAACCAAGCAAAGGGTTTTGGTACACCTTCCCCATCAAGTGATTACGAATATATCTTTTTTTCTGCGATGATTCTTGTAAAAGATTGTTCGCACCATCTCCATAATTCTGCAGGTAGGCCTCTCCGCTCGTTACTTCTTGGTCAAAGTAAAGGCATCTCATCAGCGTAGACTTCCCGCTGCCGCTTTCGCCGACAATTCCCAGTATTTCTCCCGGGTGTAAGTTAAAACTGATATCCTGGCAGGCATAGACGGTCCCGCATACCTGACAATAGTTTTTAATAAGAACCCTGTCAGCTAAGTCCCGGCATTTACTGCATCCTTTACCAAATTGCTTATTTAAGTTTTTAATAGATAATATGGGTGCTTCAAAGCTGCTCATTTCTTTCACCCCCTGCCATTTGTTTCTCATTCATTAGTGATAAACAATAGCTGGTATCGTTGCATTGGTAGTAAGTTTCGTCCGTTTCATTATCGAAAAGCTCATCCATGAAAACGCCTGTTGATCCACACAACCTGCAGCTTTTATCCTCAAACGATTCCACCTCAAAAGGGAAATCCTCAAAAGCTAGTGACTCAACATCCGTATAAGGAGGAACTGCGTAAATCTTTTTCTCCCGGCCTGCTCCCAGGAGGATTAATGCCTCAGACCTGTGCATTTTAGGATTATCGAATCTTGGAATCGGGCTTGGTGCCATGACATACCGATCATGGACCATGACCGGATGATCGGCGTCTGTCGTGGTTGTACCATATTTCATGATCTGCTCAAACAGCATGACCCATGCTCCGCTGTATTCCTTTTCAGCATGAAGATTTTTCGTTTCCATTTCACTCGGTTCATAAAGACGCAATGGTTCTGGCAGTGGAACCTGTAATACCAGGATCTGATCTTTCGTTAATGGGACTTCCGGAATCCGGTGCCTTGACTGAATAATGGTTGCTTTTCCGGTTTCTTCAGTTACTTCGATTCCAGTTGTATCTGAAACAAGCCTTTTTATATTCACAGCATTGACAGATTCATCCGATCCTTGGTCGATCACTTTTAATATATCTTTTTTACCAATAAGTGAGAGTGTTAACTGAAGCCCGCCAGTTCCCCAGCCTCTAGCAATCGGCAATTCTCTCGAGGCAAAAGGTACCTGATATCCAGGAATTGCGATTGCCTTTAACGTTGCTCTTCTTATTTCCCGCTTGGATCCTTCATCAAAAAAAGCAAAATTATATTTTAATTGCATTTGTGTCTGCCTCCTTTCCGTCTGTCATCCCTTCATCTTTTTTCGTTTTTCTGACACTGTCTAGCTTCGACTGGAACGTGACGTAATGTGGCATTTTTAAGTGTGAAATAAAACCTGTCGATTCCACAGAATCAATATGGTACAGAACAAATTCTTCGTCCTGCGTCGGATACTCGGCGTTTCCCTTTTCAAGACTGTTATCGAGAATTCCCATGGCGATTGCTTTTGTCTCGTTTTGTCCATAACAAATGCCATAACCGATTTCAAACTCAATCTCTTCTTTCCCATTTCCTTTTTGGATCGTAACAGGAATGAGCATTTCCGCTTCCGTCACTTTTATCTCACCAATATAGTAGGAATCCTCTTCTTCCTTCATCTCGTCCACCGGATCGTCAATATAAACCGGCAGGCTTCCGAGTCGAAGTTCGCCAACCGTTGGATGCAAGGCTCCATACCCGCGAATCACAGCATAAGCTAATGAGGTAACTGCACCAGTCTGACCACGGGTTAAAATTTGCAAGCGCTGGCTTCGGCTGCTCGGGAATTCCAAGCTTTTTTTCGTGACATCGTCAGGCTCCCTGTCATCATTTCTGCATTCTGCCATTAACCCTTCTTTTCGAAGATAATCAAGGACTTTAGGAAAGCGCTCTGTACGATTACTTTCATTTACTTGTTTGCTTTCAAGCAGATAGGCATTAACCCATTGCACCGCATCCTGTTCTGTTTCCGTAACAAGGTCAAAATCTAACAGACGATGGGTATAATCCGTAGTGGCCCCTAGCACCTGGCCTCCTGGTATATCTTTAAAGCTTGCTGAAATCCTTCTTTCTATCTGCATTTCCTCTGGATCTGCAATTCTTGAATAATGCTTTCTTGGAAGTGTTGAGCGGTATGCTCTCAGCAAAAATACAGCCTCTTCTGGATTCCCTTCTGCTTGTTTGATTGCTATAGCAGCAAGCATTGGTGAATAAAGGCTGCTTTCTGACATCACCTGGTCAATCAGCCCTCTCATTCCCGCTTCTATTTTTACTGTCTCAAGAACAGTCCCGGACTTTAACCTTTCAAATTTCAAGCTCTTGATAGATTCTTTAATGGCAAGAGTTCCGCCTTTTACAGCCACATATCCCATTAATCTGTCACCCGTTTCCTAATTTGAGTCGTTCTTGGCAAGCAAAGAATAGAGTCGTTTGCATCTGTAAGGATGATGTCTATCCCTAACGGATACTCCTTATTTTTTTCGTTACGAATATCCAGCCATGTTTCGGCTGCAGCAATACCGAGAGCATGCTCCGCTTCAATTCCAGGACCCGTCAAAAAAAGCTCTGTGCCAGTACTCACGCTTTCCGTTTCGATAATGAAGGTCGCTGACTCGTGCGGATTAATGAGACTGCCGAGTTTTGCTGATCTGATAGCTGCTTCAAGCCCTTTCTGATCACAATCCTTTAAGACGAAAATGAAATCAGCCTTATCTGTATCCGCTGCTTTTGCATAGGTTAGCTGATTAATCAGCCTTGTTATTTTTTCTTCACGCACTGAAACCACATTGAAGGTTACTTCCGTATCAAGAAGCATAAGTGCCAAAACTTCTATTAAAGGATTACAGCCTATATGAAAATCGGCTTTTGCGGTCACTTCATGAAGATCTGAAATTACACCAGGCCTTGACATCGAGTCAATGACCTTACGATAAGCCGTCTGTATATCATGAACTAAATCTATTTGCATCAAGTCACCCCCTTATTCCGTATCCATTGTTTCAAAGCTTACCTTGGTTTTAAGAACCTGATTCATTCTTGCTGACTTTTCCTTTTTAATCATTCTATCTTCCTCTAGCAGCAATTTCTCCCAACCTTCAGTTTCCTTAAGTCCAGCCTTATAAGCTGCGTCAATGACAGCCAGATGATAGGCCAATTCCTTCTCATGCCCAGCCACAATTCCAATACCCAATGAACCGTTTATTAGGACCTTGCATTCTGTAACAAAAACCTCGCCTAGATAGAAGAGGCTTTTCTTGGCCGATTCTCTAACCTTCACCATTACAAGTCCATCATTCGGATCCTCAATCGCTGTCGCTTCATATGTATCCAGAATTTCCTTTGCCATTGCGGCAGCCAATTTTTTTGAACCGTTAATTAAAATCTCTGTTCTTCTTTTTCTTCTCATCAGCCAGCCTCCGTTTTTGTTGTTTCTTCATACTTTCAATCTATCTTGTTGCCAAGCTGGGGAATGTTAATATACTGTTAAGAGTCTGTAAATAGTGTTTAAGCGTACATTTCTTTAAAGTTTTAAAAACAATAAAAACCAGCACCAGCTGGTTAGATAACATAAGTGAATCGATCACTCCGATATATTATTTTTGTATATTCCAATACCGTTCCGCTTTCTTTGTCTAAACAGCCAGATTCCAGCACTAAGAGGGGAACAAGACTTGCGCAATCAAGTACCTCCCTTTCAAATTTAGTTGGAAAAGCAACGCTTAAAGTGCTTGGCGCTGAGAAAAAATTCAAAAAACCTTGTTTGTTATAATAATCAAACATGGACGTAATCTTTGGTCCCGCCGCTTCGATATCTTGAAACACCACTTGGGCCACAAATGAAATATGCAAGGCAATCGGTTTTCGATCCACAAGTCTAAGCCGCCCTATTTTAAAGACCTTGTTAGTATCTTCAACACCTAAAAATCGAAAAATTTTCTTATTATAATCTATTTCCTCACAAAAGATGGTTTTAGTTTCTAAATGATACCCCTGTTCTTGCATTTTTTTACTGAAGGATTCATCGCCGGAAAGCACGAGTGGGATTTGATTTTTCCTGTCTTTAACAAAACTCCCCTTCCCTTGTCTTGAATAAATAAACCCTTGCTCCTGCAGCCTTTCATACGCTTTCCGTATCATAATTCTTGGAACCATATACTTTTCAGCCAATTCATTTTCCGAAGGCAGCTTATCATCTGGGTCAAATTTACCTGATTTGATAACTGAAATCATTTCGTCGACAATCATCAATTCGTCCACCATATCAATCCTCCTGCAGCCTTCATGATCAGCTCACCTGACTATAGTTTCTCCTTTTTCGGCTGATGAATTAAATTCCTTTATTTACCGCTCTTTTTCTACTAAAATTGATGATTTTAAGAATTTTCCCCGCGCCTTTAATCCCTCAACAGCTTGAATCCCTGGATCTTTGGAGCCAATGACCACTTCTTTTTCACCATAAAAGCCGTGGAAATCTGTGCCTCCAGTCATAATGAGGTCGAAATGGGCCGCACAAAGTTTTGCTCTTTCTTCATCCTCGGGGCCATGAAGCGGATGCCACACTTCAATTCCCTGAAGACCCGCTTCCACAAGCTCTGGTACAGCCTCAAAGCTTTTGTACTGGCCAGGATGAGCAAGAACAGGTACCCCTCCTGCCTGAATAATGGCCTGGATAGCCAAACGTGCATCGACATACTTTACAGGAATAAACGCAATTCCAGGAGCTTCGCCATTTTGCCCGCGGGAGAATAGCTTTTTATATAAATCGCCGTAGATGGAATCTGTATACCCATTTTCAATTAAGGCATGCATGATATGCTGCTTATATACACCCGTTCCACCTTTGGCATATTCTTCTACTTGCTCCCAACTAATGGTATACCCAGCTTCTATTAAATTTTGAACCATCACATAAGAGGCATCATGACGTCTCTCAAGAAGAGGTCTGCATAGCTTCTCAAGCGAGGGATGTCCATGTTTAATAAAGTATCCAAGAACATGGATTCTTCGTTCTCTGTTAAAATCATAGGCAGAAATTTCTATTCCTGGGATGATCTCAATTCCTTTTTCCTTCCCCAGATGGACCATCTCTTCCAGTCCTTTTGTTGTATCATGGTTCGTGATGGCTAGGTGGCTGACATTCTCCTTCAGTGCCTTTTCTAAAATTACTTCGAAAGAAAACGAACAATCCGATATATTCGTGTGGCAGTGCAAATCAACCTTCATCCTTTATTCCCCTATTCAAAATGGCATTCTATCATTTTTAGGTTAACTTGATACCAAGTTTAATAGGTTAATTTATTGTTAAAATTAGGTTAAAACATTATGAAGATACTGGAAAACAGGGTTTGTTTCAAATCGGAATGAAATTTGACAGTCGATAAGCTACCGTTTTTTCGTTTGTCCTTTGTTTTTGGTAGCTTAGGACCTTTCTAAGCTACCGTTTTTTCGTTTCCCACCTGTTTTCGGTCGCTTAGAACCTCGATAAGCTACCGTTTTTTCGTTTGTCCTCTGTTTTCGGTCGCTTAGAACCTTTATAAGCTACCGTTTTTTCGTTTGTCCTTTGTTTTCGGTCGCTTAGAACCTCGATAAGCTACCGTTTTTTCGTTTGTCCTCTGTTTTCGGTCGCTTAGAACCTCGATAAGCTACCGTTTTTTCGTTTGCTTTATGTTTTCGGCGCTTAGAACCTTTATAAGCTACCGTTTTTTCGTTTGCCCTCTGTTTTCGGGCGCTTAGAACCTCGATAAGCTACCAGTTGGTTTGATTCTTTGAATAAAAAATTAAAATGAAAAAAGAGAGTGAGCTATAGAATACACTCACTCTCAACTATTTCAATCAGCCGCTTTAATTGCTCTACACTTTGAATTAGAGAAAGAGAATAATAGCGCTGGGTCCCTTTTTGTTCTATTTTTACTAATTGAATATCACGCATGATTTTTAAATGATGCGAAATTGCCGGACGGGACAGTTTTGATTGCTCGGCGATTTCATTTACACTCAACGATTCTCTTTCTGCCAGCATAAGAATTATATCCTGTCTTGCTGGATCACTTAAGGCGTTAAATAACGGTATACACGATCTGAATACCTCAATAGCTTGTTGTCCCATATTTCGTTTATCCCCTTCGTTCCAAAATTATTTTTCCCCTGCGATATACTTGGCGATTTTAGCCGTTAGGCTTCTAGGCATAAACTTAGCCCCGAGTGTACCTGCCTTATTAAATGCTCCTGTAACAATCACACGTTTTCCGCTCATCATTGCCTCGTAACCCTTTTTCGCTACAATATCAGAAGCCATTGCTTGGCTGAACATTTTCGTACCCTCAACATTGGCAACAGAACCGAAATTGGTCTTCGTTGGACCTGGGCAGAGAGTTGTAACCGTGACAGAACTGCCGGCTAGTTCTTCGACAAGTGCTTCTGAAAATGAAAGGACGTATGCCTTGGTTGCATAGTACACCGCCATTAGCGGACCTGGCTGAAATGCCGCAGTACTTGCTACATTTAAAATCCTACCACTGTTCCTATCTTTCATTTTTTGCAGAAAGTAGTAGGTCAACTCCGTCAGTGCCGATACGTTTAATTGAATCATATTTACTTGTTTTTGAATATCTAGTTCATCAAACCCACCCATTAACCCAAAACCGGCATTATTAACGAGAACATCAATATTTATTCCTTGTTTTTCAACTTCTTCAAAAACTTCCTTCGGTGAACCTAGGACGCTCAAATCCTTAAGAATAACGGTAACTTCAATATTCTTAAAGGATTGCTTGATTTCCTCCAGTTGTTTCCCGTTTCTAGCAACTAGTACAAGATTATAGCCATCTTTAGCAAACAGCTTTACGAACTCATATCCTAAACCGCTTGATGCTCCTGTGATTAATGCAGTCTTCTTCATAATATATGTTCCTCCATTATCTGTTTAAATGTTTAAGCATTTAAACAAATTGTATTTAAATATTTCTCTAATGTCAATTTCACTCATTTATACTTGCAAATTTTAGCGAATCCTGTCGTAATAGTCAGATTTTTTTGTATTGTCTATCAATTTATTTTACAACATAATTGAGTAGTACAAGTATTTGTACAAACACTTCATAAGGAAGAAGGTAATTGGATGAAAAAGATGTTAAAAAAAATTAGTACCGCTTCTCTATTAAGCTCCATGATGCTTCTCACAGCAGTACCTTCCTTAACAAATGCGGAAAGTCCACAAACAGTAACAGTTCCACAAGGGGGAAATCCACAAGTTTTACAGAATGCTAGTGTGTTTGGAGATTTACCAGGGGATACTCAGGTCACGGTTGATATTGTGATGAAAATTGACGATAAGGACAAGCTTGCCAAGTATATTAAAGAAACTACTACTCCTGGCAGCAAGAATTATCGTCATTATCTTTCTGTTGATCAATTTAGTAAAAGTTATGGAGTGAATCCAGAATTAATTAAAAAAGCTACGAATTATTTAAGTTCTTTCGGCATTCAATCAAAAGTTTATCCCAACAATTTAATCATTACTGCAACTGGAACTGCTGATCAGCTTAATAAAGCTTTTTCAATCTCAATAAAAAAAGAAAAATATAATGAGAAAATTTTTCATGGTACGAAGGACACTCCAAAATTACCGGCAAGCTTTGGTAAAGATGTTCTTTGTATTTTAGGATTAAGTGACTATTCAAATTTCACGTCACGTGCTTTAAAGCAGCCAGCTCCTTTAACAGAAGGTGAAAACACTCCAGTTGGCCCTTTAAACCTAAGCCCGAGTGATTTAATTAAGCAGTACAATGTACAACCGCTTTATGACAAAGGGGCAAACGGTGCCGGCCAGACAATTGGAATTGTAACCCTGGCAGACTTTAATCCAGAAGATGCCTATACTTTCTGGGAAAAAGCAGGAATAACTGTTAAACCAAACCGGATTACGAAAACAAATGTCGATGGCGGATCTGGATGGGACGGATATGATGAAACCACCCTTGATGTCGAGCAGTCAGGTGCATTAGCCCCGCAAGCAAATATTAATGTGTATGTCGGTCCAAATACTGATACTGGTTTTACAGACGCATTTGCACAGGCAATCAATGAAAATAAAGCCCAACAAATCTCTGTAAGCTGGGGAGAAAGTGAACCTGCTATTCAGTATTTCGTCCAACAACTAGCTGAGACTCCGCAATACGCAGAAGTGTTCAATCAGTTGTATATGCAAGCTGCGGCACAAGGCATCTCCATGTTTGCAGCTGCAGGTGACGAGGGTGCTTATGATGCCGCAAGGGAATTCGGGTTAAGCTCTACTGTTCCTAATGCTGCTTCTCTATCAGTTGATAACCCTGCAGATAGCCCATATATTACAACAGCAGGCGGCACCACTTTACCATTCCATTTCCATTCCAATGCATATAACATCGATGTAAAGAATGATCAAGAGCGCGCATGGGGCTGGGATTACCTTTATAATTATTTTGATAAACGTGGTTTAAATAATATAGCCCAATGGCCAAACAGATATCTTGCAGGTGGTGGCGGCGGATTTAGCCTATTTTTTGCTACCCCTGATTATCAGCTTGGAGTACCAGGTGTTAACAAATATTCTGCAGTGAAACAATGGACGCCAAATGCAGACCAAACTTCATTAACTCGTGATGCTGCTCCATCGATTGTAACAGGGACTGGAAATGGACGAAACATGCCGGACATTTCAATGAACGCAGATCCTTACACAGGATACATGGTTTGGTTTAGTGATCCAGGTGCACCGGGTTCAAATTCTGGATATGCTACTTACGGGGGAACATCCTTTGTTTCACCACAATTATGCGGCCTATCCGCGTTAATTAATAGCGCAAATAACACGCAGGCCGGATTCTGGAACCCACAAATCTATCGTTTTGCACAGCAAGCAGACTCACCGTTACACCCTTTGAACACAACTGGAAATTCAAACGATAACGGATTCTTTACCGGAACTCCAGGAACCATATATAATCAGGCTACAGGACTTGGTACACCAGACGTTGCTGCACTTGCTAATAAATTTAAATAATTTATAAAAATAGGCTGACCTATGAGTCTAGTATTTTTTAGACTTTTAGGTTCAGCCTATTTTGTTGAATTTTTTAATATGTCCTAGTCCTTTAGTGGATCTTTCATTGTTACTTCTATCTAGTAAAAGTAGCTATTCGACAGTAAAGCCTCTCTATTCGCCAATAATGACTTTCCAGAGGCAGACGGAAATGTTTTTCTTTCGCCTGCCTCCTCTCACTAATGTAACTATGGTGCCTGACACCATTAATTATAAATAGTTTTTCAGAACCTCTTCGGTAACTTTTCGGACAATATTTCCAATTAATTCTTCTTTGCTCGAGGCTTGCTTAATTTCATCTTTTGGGTGGTTTGATTGTATCGAATCATGGGCTTCACATTTGCATTGCGGTATTCCTCCAGTTTTTATACCCATTGCTTCCCTAAGTTTGATTAGATCCGAAACCTGTGAACTGTTTAATTCATTTGCCTTTTTAATAATATGGTTTGAATACATCAGCATGGTTGCATAGTGTTCGAGTGATTCCATTCGATAATAAGCTTCAATTAAATCTCGCCCCCATGTAAGTGCACCATGGTTTGCTAACAGGACTGCATTGTGATCCTTACAATACGGTGCAATCGAATTTGGTACCTCCTCCGTTCCTGGCAATGCATATGGAGCAACCGGGACGGTTCCTAATAGAACAACAGCCTCTGGTAATACCGGTTTATCTAAGCTGATACCTGCAATTGCAAATGACGTTGCAACTGGCGGGTGGGCATGAACAACTGCATTCGCCTCAGGATTTTCATTGTAAACTCTGAGATGCATTTTAACCTCTGAAGAAGGCTTCATTTTACCTGAAAGAACATTCCCAGAAAGATCCATTTTCACCATCATGTCAGGAGTCATAAATCCTTTACTTACCCCTGTTGGCGTTGTCCATATCATGTTTGGACCCACTTTTACTGAGATATTGCCATCATTTGCAGCAACATAACTTCTATTATAAACTCTTCTTCCGATTTCGCAGATCATTTCCTTGGCTTCAAAATCAGTATAGTATTTTGGCTTTTCCTGCATTTCATCCTGCTCCTTTGTTAAAGGTTAGTTTTAAAAAATCTACATTCATTGATAACAGTCATTCATGCAAAATTATTGGCACATCTTTGTATGTAATAATGGCAAGATTAGCCACAGTTATTACAGGATAGAGCTTTTTGAAAAAAAGCCGAACTAATATAGTCCGACTACTTTTCAAACATATTTGGAAGACTTTCATTAAATGGCGCGTAGGCAATCCCATTTTGTGTAATGATTCCGGTAATTAAGGAATGGTCGGTTACATCAAAACATGGGTTGTAAGTTTTTACATCTTCCGGCGCCATCGTTTTTTCGTACCATTTGCTGGTGATTTCCTCGGAAGGCCTTAATTCAATATGAATATCCTCACCTGTTTTACAATCCAAATCAACTGTAGATAACGGTGCACATACATAGAAAGGAATATTATAGTGTTTCGCTAAAATAGCCACACCCGATGTGCCAATTTTATTCGCTGTATCACCATTCTCAGCAACACGGTCACACCCTACAAGCACTGCCTGTATTTTTCCTTCTTTCATAACGATTGAGGCCATGTTATCACAGATTAATGTGACGTCCACACCTGCTTGTTGCAGTTCCCAAGCCGTTAATCGAGCCCCTTGGAGTAACGGTCTTGTTTCATCCGCATATACCTTGAATTGATAACCCTTTTCCTGACCTAAATAAATCGGTGCTAACGCTGTTCCATATTTGGCAGTAGCAATCGTTCCAGCATTACAATGAGTAAGAATTCCCATACCTGGCTCTAGCAATGATAAAGCATGTTCACCAATCGCCTCGCAGATTTGTTCGTCCTCTGCGCGAATCGCTTCCGATTCCTCTTTAAGTGCAGCTAACACTTCTGAAACAGTCTTACCCTCTTCCTGCTTAAAGCGATCTTCCATACGATTTAATGCCCAGAACAGGTTAACAGCAGTTGGCCGTGATGAAGCTAAATACTCTTTCACTTTTTTAAAGTCTTCAAATAGTTCCTCATAGTTTTGAGCCGATGATTTTTTTGTTCCTAAATAAACCCCATAGGCTGCTGCGATCCCAATGGCAGGTGCTCCACGGACCTTTAATTGATAGATAGCATCCCAAACATCTTCCATTTCCTTCAATTCTAAAAAGACAGTCTCATTCGGCAATACCGTTTGATCTAGCAATACTAACGTGTTATTCTCATCATCAAGCTTTACAGATTGAATGACAGATACTAGATTTTCCACAATACCTGCGCCTCCTTATACTTCTAGTTCTACTGCATGAAACACGTTTACGAAATCTTCACCTGTTTTTATTGATTCTCGGTTTAAGATAAAGTTCTTCCCAGCTGTCAAAACAAATTTCTCAGCTTGGACTCTTGCGTCAGGATTTTGAATAGAAGTAATATCTTTAACATGTGCAAGGCCAACCGTCCGGCGAAGCAACTCTAGCCCAGCAACTGCTGAAGTATCTCTTAAAACAGTATCAAGGTAATACTCTTTAAAGCCCTCATAGCGCGCTACGCGTTCCGTTGCCTTTTCATCCCAAGCAACTAAGAATTTTTGATTAAATAAATTAATTGTATCATTTATTGTTGATTCGATATAACGTAAATAATCTGTTCTAACTTCATCATCTTCGATGGTAAATTTAGCATTAGCATAAGCAAAAATAAGGTTAGCTACCACATTTCCAATATCATAACCGGCCGGTCCATAAAATGCGAATTCAGGGTCAATTACCTTTGTAGAATCTTCTTTTATAAAAATAGATCCGGTATGAAGGTCACCATGAAGCAGAGACTGAGCATTGTTCATGAATTCAAATTTCAATTTTGCTATCTCTAATGCTAATTTGTTGTCGCTCCAAATGGTTTCTCTAACAAATTCCTTTGAACCTTCAAAAACATCATTGCGCTGGCAGTCATAGAACGGTTCTGTATAAACTAAGTCCTCAGAAATTTCACATAGCTCAGGATTAATGAATGTTTTCACAAGCTCTTTCTTTTCTTTATGCCCCATTACAACATCAGACGTTAATAACAGAGTGTTTACTAGAAAAGTAGAGATGTGATCGGCAAAATGCGGGAATTTCTTATGTTTCATAAGTGCCGCTCTCATGATTTCATAATCTGATAGGTCTTCCATTGCACAACAGTTCATGATTGGGTCGTAATTATACACTATGGGTACAAAACCAGGGGCCAATTTATATTGAAACCCTAAAATTTCGCTCTCAATGCGATTGCGATCAGGAGATAGCTTAAACTCATCAGAGATGCGGGCAACCGGTCCTGCCTGTTTAATGATAACAGACATATTGTTCCTTTCATCCACTACTTTAAACACATAGTTTAAGTTGCCATCGCCAATTTCTTTACAAGTTAATTCCGCATCTTCTTGGAAAAATTGAAGTACTATTTTTGCATAATCAGCAGCATCCTGCTCAGTCATCGTGAAATATTCCTTCGTGAAATCTTTCATTGCTATCCCTCCTGATTATATCTATTTAAGTAGGACAAAAATCGCCCGATGCTTCTAGTTTACCGTATTGTTCCATCGTAATGGGAGCAATTTTTTTATGAAAATTGGCAAGGTATTACTGATTTACGATTGTTTGTGTGTAGCGCTTGGAACCGTTTGCAATTCAGCAAGTAAAATTCTACATAAGTCAGTTCAGATTCCTGAAAAGATTACTGTCAAATGCTAAAATTACATGGAGGATGATTGTTCATACATCATGCCCAATAAACGATTCAAGGAGATGTTAAAAGATGATCGTTGTTACGAATAAAATTAAAACAAAACCAGGTTTTGCCGAAAAAATGGCCCCAGCCTTCACTAGACCAGGTGCATTACAAAAAATGAAAGGCTTTGTAAAAGTAGAAGTTTTGATTAGAAAAAACGTAACAGAGCATGATGAATTAAACGTCAATACCTATTGGGAAAGCGCAGAAGACTTTTCAGCATGGAAAAACAGCGATGCTTTTAAGGAAGCACATAAGAGACCTGAACCAAGTTCTGAAGAAACACCAAAAGAATCACCTATCTTAGGGAGCGAAATCATTATTGCAGAAGTGGCAGCAGTGTTGGAGGCTACTCTTCAATCATAGAACCTTTGTAGACACACTGTTTACAACTTAATTTATGGGTATTAAGGAAAAAGGATGTTCCAAATAGAGTGTCACCCCTACAACCTATATGGTCACCAAAACCATATTGGTGACCGTTTTTCCTTTTCTCTTTCGGTTTCGGTCACCAAAACCATATTGGTGACCGTTTTTCTTTTTCCCTCTCGGTTTCGGTCATCAAAACCATTTTTGGTGACCGTTTTTCTTTTTCTCTCTCGGTTTCGGTCATCAAAACCATTTTTGGTGACCGTTTTTCTTTTTCTCTCTCGGTCTCGGTCATCAAAACCATTTTTGGTGCCGTTTTTTCTTTTCTCTCTCGGTTTTTCGGTCACCAAGAGCCTTTTTCTCAAAAAAGGTTTATTTACTAAGAACCAACATTCCTATTAATCAGTTCAAATATAAAATAAAAGCCGTTTTGGTTGTAATTCAAGTATAATAAATCTTATTCAAATGATGGATATGATCACTCTTCTAGAGAATCCTATTAGTTGAATAATAAAATATAACGAAGAGGTTACTACATGAGCGAAAGAAGTTTTGCCGAGTACGGGTTAAGCAATGAAATAAATAGAACACTTGAGGTTTTAAAATACGAAACTCCTACAGAGGTTCAAAGTAAAGTCATTCCACTGGCACTGGAAAATAAAGATCTTGTCGTAAAATCGCAAACAGGCAGCGGCAAGACAGCATCCTTTGGAATTCCGATTTGTGAAATGCTGGAATGGGAAGAAAATCATCCACAAGCATTAGTTTTGACACCGACAAGGGAGCTTGCTGTACAGGTTCGAGAAGATATCACGAATATAGGACGGCTTAAACGGATCAAAGCGATGGCCGTTTATGGAAAAGAGCCCTTTTCAAAACAAAAAGACGAATTAAAACAAAAAACACATGTAGTCGTTGGTACACCGGGACGAGTTATGGACCATATCGAAAAAGGGACACTCGTTTTAGATAAAATCAAGTATTTCATTATTGATGAAGCAGATGAAATGCTTAGCATGGGTTTTATCGACACAGTTCAAACAATCATTGAGGAACTTCCTTTAAACAGAGTAACAATGGTCTTTTCAGCGACAATGCCTAAAGATGTTGAATCTCTCTGCCATCACTATATGAAAGACCCCGTTCAAATCGAGATCGCTGCTTCAGGGATTACAACGGATACAATAGAACATAGACTAATCGAAGTGAAGGAAGAAGAAAAAAATTCTCTGCTTAAAGACATAACCGTCGTGGAAAACCCTGATAGTTGTATCATTTTTTGCAGAACGAAAGAGCATGTCGATACCGTTTTTGCCGAGTTAGATGAATCCCATTATTCTTGTGAAAAACTCCATGGAGGTTTAGAACAAGTAGATCGCTTTGCGGTTATGGATGGTTTCAAAAAGGGAAATTTCCGTTATCTAATCGCGACGGATGTAGCAGCAAGAGGAATTGATATTGATAATGTAACACTTGTTATTAATTATGATGTTCCAATGGAAAAAGAAAGTTATGTGCACCGAACAGGAAGAACAGGAAGAGCCGGCAATATTGGAAAAGCCATTACATTTGCAACGCCGTTTGAAGGAAAATTCGTTAAAGCAATAGAAAATTATATTGGCTTTGAAATTCCTACAATAGAAGCTCCTTTGCCACAAGAAGTGGCTAATAGAAAGGCTGCATTCGAAGAAAAAATAAGCGGCCGTAGAGTGGTGAAAAATAATAAAACGGCCCGAATCAACCAAGATATCATGAAACTCTATTTCAACGGTGGGAAAAAGAAAAAGATTCGTGCTGTCGATTTTGTTGGAACGATTGCCAAAATCCCTGGAGTAAACGCTGAGGATATCGGAATTATCACCATCCTTGACAACATGAGTTATGTGGATATTCTAAACGGAAAGGGGTCACTCGTCCTAGAAGCACTGGAGAATGCCACCATTAAAGGAAAGAAGCTAAAAGTCAGTAGGGCAAAAAAATAATTTAAGCTGTGAAAAAAAGGTGCCTGACACCCCAAAAAGACATTTTACATGTTTTGTCCACGTGGGGCGGACATTGCATATTGTTCATTAAAATGCTTGGGTGGCGGACACCTTTTCAATATTATTTTACATTTTGGGCAACTGGCATTAGCATTGTGCCCTGGGCGGCATAGTTTGTGTGCCATGAAAAGGCTTTTTCTAGCACATGTGGTGTTTGTCCGCCTCTTGTAAGGGCTTCTTTATAATATTCCCAGAGCTGCTCACGGTACATTGGATGAGCACAGCGTTCGATGATTAATTCAACACGCTCCCTTGGAGCCAATCCGCGAAGGTCGGCATAACCTTGCTCTGTAACGATGACATCGACATCATGTTCGGTGTGGTCAACGTGGGAAACGAAAGGAACAATACTAGAAATTTTACCGCCTTTGGCAATCGATTTGGTTACAAAAATGGCCAAGCGGGCATTCCGGGCAAAATCACCTGAACCGCCAATACCATTCATCATTTTTGTCCCTAAAACATGCGTGGAATTAACATTTCCGTAAATGTCCAATTCTAACGCTGTATTAATTGAAATCAACCCGAGCCGACGGATGATTTCCGGATGGTTGGAAATTTCCTGCGGTCTCATGATTATTTGGTCACGATACTTATCAAAATCAGCAAAAACCTGCTGCATTTTTGCTTCTGAAAGCGTTATCGAACAACAGGAAGCGAAACGAACCTTTCCAGCATCGATCAAATCAAACACCGCATCCTGTAAAACCTCGGAATAAACTTCCAAATTGGTAAACTCAGAATCAAGCATTCCATGAAGAACTGCGTTGGCGATGGAGCCAATCCCTGATTGCAGGGGAGCAAGGCTCTCAGTTAACCTGCCTGCCGCTACTTCTTTACGAAGAAATTCAATTAAATGCTTCGCCATGATGACCGTTTCCTCATCAGGCGGGACAATTGTCGAAGGAGAGTCAGATTGGTTTGTAAATACGATTCCCCTTATTTTGCTAATATCTACAGGGATTCCGATTGTTCCGATTCGGTCTTCCGATTTGGTCAGCGGAATAGGACCTCTTTCTCCTTGCTTTCCCAAATCATAAAGATCATGCAATCCCTCGAGGTTAGCGCTATTTGCCATATTAATTTCAATGATGATTGATTTTGCATGTAAAGCAAACGTTAACGAGTTGCCAACAGAGGTTGTTGGAATCACCATCCCATCCTCAGTAATTGATAACGCTTCCAAAATCGCGAAATCTATTGGCTCCATTACCCCTGCACGAACCAGTTCAGCCGTGTGTGACAAATGCTGGTCAACAAATAAAAGTTCGCCATTATTAATTTTATTTCGCATCGTTGGGTCCGCTTGAAATGGAAGCCTTTTTCCAATGATGTCTGCTTCTGCAAAAAGCTTATCCACATCAGAACCTAATGATGCTCCCGTATAGACATTTACCTTGAAGGATTCCTTCTTGGCTCGTTCTATTAACGCAAATGGAACCGCTTTCACATCTCCAGCCCGTGTAAACCCACTTAATCCCAATGTCATCCCGTCTTTGATCCAGGAGGCAGCTTCTTCCGGTGTCACGATGCGGTTCAAAAGTCGCGGATCCCTAATCCGTTCTAATTTATTCCCCATATTACTCCCACTCCCCAATGAATATATAATAATTTTAACCGATAATACTTATCATTAAGGAATTTTTGGGATTAGTTATAGAAAATTCAGACAAGGCAGCATAATCACTAGATAAAACAGAATTTTTTAAAATCCTAGTAGCCTGCGAAAATAACTTGAATAAGATTGACTAACCGGTACCCGATCTCCATTATCCATCGAAAGGACAAAAGTTGAATGGGTATCAGGAAATATTTCCTTAATGTGATTAACATTAACGATAAACGAGCGATGGCAGCGAATAAAATAATCCTTCGGCAGCTGGAATTCAAATTCTTGTAGCGAGTATTTATGGATCCCGGTGTGGTTATTCGCTTTTACATATGTTTTTTTATATTTTGCCTCAAGATAAATTACCTGCGAAAATGGTACGGGAATCCAGCCATCCTGCGTTTTGATCGTCACAACTAATTTTCCACCCGTTAATGCCGGAAAAATTGCGGTAACGCAGCCCTCAAGCTTATCTTTATGAAAAAAAGGTACTGCCTTCCCCTGATAAGAAACACCAAATACATCACGGTCAATAAATTCCGAAACCTTTTGCTTTGAGATAATTGCTTTATGAGCAATCGTACCCTCCTTCAGAGGATCACCAGGACGAATTTTCAAGTCAATTCGTTTACTCGGCCGATAATAAATATATTCACTCTTATTGGAAACTGCAATTGATATCTCCTCCGAAAACAACTCACTAATGACATCCAACAAAGAAACAACCGTAATACTTTCCAATCCAATCCCCCCACATGGTGTCCACTTTGGTGCCTGACACCAGAAAAAGACATTTTCTCCATTTTGTCCACCCATAGTGGACAGTAGTAGATTTTTGATTCTTTATTTATTCTTCTTTAATTGACTAATTCATGATTTTGTATGTATTTCTCTGAAGTACTGCTCTATTTAATTATATACCTCATTTTGATATAGGAAAAACTAAAAAAGGCTTTTGATAACTATATCGAGTAATGTAATGAAGTTTTTGACTGTTAGATCATCCCCGTAAAACTTATGAAAAAAGCATTTTACAGTTCATAACCTAACATTGCTTGAATGCATCGGATCATGTGATAATTATCCTGATACTAGCTTATGTATTTTTGGGAAAGTTAAATTTACACTAAAAAAGGATAGGAAATTACACATATTACACCAGAGAGGAGACAAAAAATGGAATTTTTTCCGCTCGTTCTATTACTTCTAGCCATCATCGGGTTGTCGAGTTTTATCAATCATTTCATACCGTACATACCAGTACCGCTTATTCAAATTGCACTGGGAGTTTTGCTTGCTTCCCTTCCCCTCGGAATTCATATCCCAATGGAGCCGGAATTATTCTTTATTCTTTTTATTGCCCCCTTGCTATTTCATGATGGAAAAAATGTTTCAAGACAGGCATTATGGAAATTACGAAAACCGATATTACTACTTGCTCTCGGTCTTGTATTTGTCACCGTATTCGCGATCGGATACTTAATTCATTGGCTTATACCGACAATCCCATTGTCTGCATCTTTTGCGTTGGCAGCTATTCTTTCCCCTACAGATGTTGTAGCTGTAGGCGCCATTTCAAGTAGAGTGAAGATCCCGAAAACGATTATGCACATTCTCGAAGGCGAAGGACTAATGAACGATGCTTCTGGTTTGGTCGCGTTTAAATTTGCCGTAGCAGCAACTGTGACAGGCGCTTTTTCATTAGCACAGGCAAGCTGGAGCTTTTTAGTCATTTCCATTGGCGGATTTGCCGGCGGAGCCATTCTTGCCTTCCTTATTATTCGCCTGAAAATCTTTATTCGACGGCTTGGTATGGAGGATGTGACGATTCACATGCTCATTCAGATTCTCACGCCTTTCGTAATTTATTACATAGTTGAGCATTTCCACCTTTCTGGCATTCTATCAGTGGTCGCCGCTGGCATTGTCCATGCAATTTCTCGTGATCATGATCAATCACCTTCGATGCGGCTTCAAGTGGTTTCACAAAGTACATGGACGGTCCTTATCTATATTTTGAACGGCTTGGTGTTCGTGCTATTAGGCTTACAAATACCAAGCGTAATGAGTGAAATTTTTCAAGACCCGATGTTTAATAATTGGGAAGTGAGCAAGTATATTGTTATCATTACGGCTGCACTTTTACTTCTTCGCTTCATATGGATATATGCTGCGTGGAATGGTGGACGGCTGCTTAAAAAGCAACCACTCCCAAAGCCTACTATTAGAGGCATCGGAATTACGACCATTTCTGGTGTAAAGGGAGCGGCCACACTGGCTGGTGCCTTCACCATTCCATTTGTTGTAGCGGATGGAACTCCTTTTCCCGAACGCTCATTAATCATTTTTATTGCTGCAGGGGTTATTTTGGTTACCTTGATAGTAGCCAGTATCTTCTTACCGATGCTTGCAAGGACTGAAAAAGCAAACACGGATGAGTTACGAAAAGAAATGGAAAGGACTGCTATGCTCCGTACGATTGATGCTGCTATCCGCTCGATTCGAGATTTAATGAATGATGACAATCATGGAGCAGCAGTGTCTGTCATTACGGCATATAATCAAATCCGTAATCGCATTAATCATGTGGATGAAAACACTGAACAGTTGAAATTAGTGGAAACGGATATTCGGATGAAGGCTCTTGAAGCAGAGGCCAATTACTTTGAAAAATTGAAAAAAGAAGAACTGGTTGACAAGGAAACATCTTATTTGACGGAAGAACATATTCAAAGGATGAGACTAGCGATTACAAACCGGATGCAATATAGAAGAATGTTCATTTGGACGATGATTAAAAGAAGTGTGTACAGACTTTTACAATTTTTTGTGCCGAAAAACCAAGAAAAGCTGAAACATCGTCAAGAAAAAATAAAAAAGATGATCCAGCTCAAAGTCAACATGGCCCAAGCTGCTATTCAGTATTTGAAGGATCATATGACCTCAGAAAACGAAAATATTTATTTGGTCATTATCGGAGAATATACTGAATTGATCTTGAAGTTTCAACGTGCGAAAAATGGCGAAGATTCCTACACCCACATGCAAAGAGAGCTCCGAGAAAAAGCCTTCCAAGCAGAAAGGGATGAAATTCAAAACATGTATGAAGAAGGGGAAATCACAATCGATGTCATCCGGAAAATTCGTAAGCAGATTAATATAAGAGAAGCTTATTGGATGGAAGAAAATAGTGTGCGTTCACATTAATCTGAGCTTGAAAACCAACACAAAAAGCCCCTATCCAATTCTGTTTGGATAAGGGCTTTTGATCATTGATTAGCTAATACGTCCTTCTTCTCTTAATATTTTTTCAAATTGCTTTACAACTTCTTTATCATAATGAGACCCAGCAAATCTCCTAAGTTCATTTTAAGAGGTATTAGGTGAAAAGGATTATCCAAGTGTCACCCCCATAATCTATCCGGTCACCAAGACCCTTTTTGGTGACCGTTTTTTCTTTTCTCTCTCGGTTTTGGTCACCAAAACCATTTTTGGTTACCGTTTTTTCTTTTCTCTCTCGATTTTGGTCACCAAAACCATTTTTGGTGACCGTTTTTTCTTTTCTCTCTCGGTTTTGGTCACCAAAACCATTTTTGGTGACCGTTTTTCCTTTTCTCTCTCGGTTTCGGTCACCAAAACCATTTTTGGTGACCGTTTTTTCTTTTCTCTCTCGATTTTGGTCACCAATGCCCTTTTTGGTGACCGTTTTTCCTTTTCTCTCTCATTTCCGGTCACCAAAGCCCTTTTTAGTGACCGTTTTTCCTTTTCTCTCTCGGTTTCGGTCACCATAACCCTTCTTTGTGACCTGTTTTCCACTTTTTCTCCATTTCGGTCACCAAGAGATAAAACAATTTTACCCACTCATTGTTCTACTAGTTCAATAGTCTCTATTAATCCCTCTATATTTTATTAAAAATTCACAAAAATTAAACTATTGCTCCTTACATATTGAAATTTAACATTGTATAATTAAATTCTAGTAAATTAAAGGAGGATGAAAAAATGGAAAACAAGAATCGTTCGATAGACAGCCAAGAACTTATTAGTTACGTACAGATACCTGGAAGTGAGCGAAGCCCGT
Organism: Neobacillus massiliamazoniensis; assembly: GCF_001048695.1. Classification (GTDB taxonomy): domain Bacteria; phylum Bacillota; class Bacilli; order Bacillales; family Cytobacillaceae; genus Neobacillus; species Neobacillus massiliamazoniensis. The sequence continues at coordinate 529,817 of NZ_CVRB01000002.1, forward strand.
TACCTGATGCTGTTAAATCAACTCCCGTCCATCCTGATGAAGAAATGTCTGTTACTGTGCTTGTTCGTCGTCCGTCCGTTACTAGTTTTTTAGAAATGAGAAGTACTTCCCCTTTTACACTAGCACCTCATCTTAGCCGTGAAGAATTTGCAGCAGCTTATAGTGTGGATCCGAGTGACTTGGAAAAAATAAAGCAATTTGCTAATGACTTCGGCCTTTCAATTAAAGAAGTAAACGCAGCTGCTGGTACCATATTGCTTTCAGGAACAGCATCAGCTTTCAGTAAAGCCTTTAAAGTCCAGCTTACAAACTATGAAAAGCCAAACTTTACTTATCGTGGACGTACTGGACCTATTCATATTCCAAAGGATCTCGCCGATATTGTTGAAGCGGTAAGTGGACTGGACAACCGTCCACAGGTTCGGCCTCGTTTTCAAATTTTTGAGGAAATGATTGAGCCTCATAGTCCTCTAACAGCAAAGAAATCATACACTCCTCCTCAAATTGCAAACCTTTACAATTTTCCACAGAATATTAATTGTAGTCAACAGTGTATCGGTATTATTGAATTAGGTGGTGGCTATTCCCCCGCTGAAATGGGGCAATATTTCTCCTCTCTTGGAGTTACGCAACCAGTATTAACAGACGTATCGGTGAATGGAGCAACGAACCAGCCGACAGGCGATCCAAGCGGTCCAGACGGTGAAGTAGCGTTAGATATTGAAGTGGCTGGAGCTGTTGCCCCAGGAGTGAGAATTGCGGTTTACTTTGCTCCCAACACAGCTGCAGGATTCCTTAACGCCATCGCGACTGCCGTTCACGACAACGTAAACAAGCCTTCAGTTTTATCAATTAGTTGGGGTGCCCCGGAAAATCAATGGACAAGCCAGGCCATGAAAGCGATGGATCGTGCCTTTCAAGATGCAGCAGCACTAGGTGTTACCATCTTTTGTGCCTCTGGAGACCGCGGCTCAGCCGATGGTGTTAATGACGGTCTTGTCCATGCTGATTTCCCCGCTTCCAGCCCAAATGTCGTTGGATGTGGCGGGACAAAACTCATTGGCTCTGGACAAACTATTACGAGTGAGGTAGTTTGGAATGAAGGTCCTGACAGCAGCACTGGCGGTGGGGTAAGTGCCGTATTTAATCTGCCAACCTGGCAAACAGCTGCTCATGTTCCTCCTTCAGCAAACAAAGGGAGCTACAAAGGACGTGGTGTCCCTGACGTTGCGGGAGATGCTGATCCGGCTACTGGTTATCAGGTCTTAGTTGACGGACATCAAGCTGTTTATGGTGGGACTAGCGCAGTAGCTCCCCTTTGGGCCGGATTGATTACGCTAGTAAACCAACAGCTTGGTCAGCCAGTTGGATTTTTGAACCCAACTCTTTATAACCTATCTCCTAGCAGTAATGCCTTTCATGATATTACAACGGGAAACAATGTAACTAGCATTAAAAGAGGCGCTTATACGGCTCAAAAGGGATGGGATCCATGTACGGGTCTAGGAAGTCCAAATGGAGTAAATTTATTCAATGCACTTAAAAGTTTGCAAAACACATAAGAATTTCTAACTCAATATTGTAAAAAAAAGATGTCCCAAAACGGTCTAACCCCTCTCTTAACACTCTGCTTATTAATTGGAGGTTGAGGGGTCTGACAATTTGTTTTGGGACATCCTGTTTTTTATCTAAGGCAATTGAGAATCTTTAGCTAGCTCTTTTTCGATAAATAATATAACGTCGTTTGAAATAAGAAAGAGGAACACTCCACACATGCACTAGCCGAGTAAATGGCCAGATTCCGATCAAGGCGAACGAAATCAAAATATGCAGTTGAAAGCCAAGGGGTACCCCTTTCATTAAAGATGGATCCGGCACAAAAGTGAGAAGACCTCTGAACCATGGACTTATCGTTTCCCGATAATCAAAATGGGGGTGAAGCCGGTTTCCGATTAAAGTATTATAGATTCCAATCAGGATAATCAGAAAGATAAGGATCACTGTGATAAGATCACTTGTATCACTTGTAAGCCGAACCCGTTTATTTGTAAGACGGCGATTCAACAGAATGAGAATTCCTAGCAAGGTAATGATCCCGGCAAGACCGCCCCCATATACAGCTCCGGCGTGATACATTGATTCACTAACACCCAAGCTTTCCATTAGAGATTTAGGAATAAGGAGACCGCCGACATGCCCGACGAAGACAAAAAGGATCCCTATATGAAACAACATACTGCCCCATTTTAAATGTTTTTTCTCCAAAAATTCACTGGATTTAGCCGTCCATGATAATTGGTCCACATTGTAACGGTAAATATGCCCGACAATAAAGATGGTAAGCATTAAATAAGGGAAAATCACCCATAAAAATTGTAGCACCTTCTATTCCCTCCTCCCTGATAAAATGATTTTTTCGAGTAATTCCATTCCGGACAAGCAGGCTATGATCAAGAATAGATACGGGCTGTTCAACATTTCTAATTCATTCTTCAATTTTTCAATCGGTTCGCGCATGCTTCCGAGCAAATTAGCGGAAATTTGCAGCGGAGCAACTGAAGCAAATTCTAAGACAACAGGCAAATAATCGGACAGCTCTTCATCTGTCATTTCATAGCCAAAATCTTTATACAATCCCTTTAATTCTACTAAAATTTGTCCTCTTTCTCGCTGTTCACCAGCTTTTAAGTAGCTCAACGAAAGGGAACAGGCAGGGTTAAAGTCAAACAAGTTAACATAATTCTGTTCCAACTCATCTAGAGAAATATCTCCAATTGCTTTTAAAAAAGAGGCGAGAGGAGTTTTGAGTGAAGGACTTTCGAATTCCTCGACCTCCTCAACCAATTCTCTCCATTGCAGCCACCTTTTATCTGGATACTGTAGTAAATAGGAAATCAATTTAAAGGAGTTGCGGACCTCATTCTCATCTTTTGAGAACATGGAATTGATCATTTGCTCCATCATATCCACCTACTTTACAAGTATTACAGTCAAAGCTATACCCGATTGAACCTTGCTCGCCGTAGAGATTCTGGACGTGTTCCTTATGAGCAGGAGGAATAACAAACCTGTCTTCGTACTTCGCAATGGCAAGCAAGCGGTACATTTCTTCGATTACTTCCGCTTTCATGCCAATTTGTTTAAGCTGCTGTTCATTTGGTGCTTTCCCTAATGTTTTTGCCCGCATATACTGGCGCATGGCGACCATTTTTTCCAATACTTCCATGATGATATTTGTGTCTCCAGCTGTAAGCATATTCGCCAAATACTCTAGTGGAATCCTCATTTGGCTGATAGCAGGAAACATCTCTTCTAACTTGCCGTTCGTATCCTTTCCCTCGAACAGCGTCGTAAATGGACTTAGCGGTGGAACATACCAAACCATCGGCAATGTCCGATATTCCGGATGAAGCGGAAGAGCAATTTTATATTTAATCGCCAATTTGTAAATCGGTGATTTTCGGGCTGCTTCCAGCCAGTCCTCCGAAATACCATCCTTTTTTGCCTGTTCGATTACTTCTGGGTCAAAAGGGTCAAGGAACAAGCTTAACTGCTCTTTGTACAAATCTTTTTCATTAGTTGTGGATGCCACTTCCTTTACCCTGTCTGCATCATAGAGAAGAATCCCGATATAACGGATGCGCCCTGTGCATGTTTCCGAACAAACTGTTGGCAGCCCTGCTTCAATTCTTGGGAAGCAAAAAGTACATTTTTCTGCTTTTTGCGTCTCCCAATTAAAATATACCTTTTTATAAGGGCAGCCTGTCATGCAGTATCTCCAGCCTCGGCATTGTTCCTGGTCAACGAGGACAATCCCGTCTTCATCTCTTTTATAAATCGCACCAGAAGGGCAAGAGGCTACACATCCAGGATTTAAGCAATGCTCACAAATCCGAGGCATATACATCATAAAGGCTTGCTCAAACTCAAGCTTCACTGACTCCTCTAGCTTGCGAATGTTCGGATCCTTTCGGCCTGTTACATGGGAACCGGCAAGGTCATCCTCCCAGTTTGGACCCCATTCAAGCTCCATCGTTTCACTGGTTAAGAGTGATTTCGGACGGGCAACTGGCTGATGCTTCTTCTGCGGGCTGTTTGTCAGCTTTTCATAATCGTATGTCCATGGCTCATAATATTCGTCAATGGTAGGAAGATCAGGATTGTGAAAGATTTTCCCGAGAGCTAGTTTATTCAGCTTGCTTCCAGATTTTAATTCAAGCTGATTATTTTTTAATGTCCAGCCACCTTTATGCTTCTCTTGATTTTCCCATTCAATCGGGTAGCCAACTCCCGGTTTTGTTTCCACATTATTAAACCAGATATACTCTGCTCCCGGACGGTTCGTCCATGTGTTTTTACAAGTAACACTGCAGGTATGACAGCCAATACATTTGTCTAAGTTCATTACCATTGCTACCTGTGCTTTAATCTTCAAGCCAAGGCACCTCCTTCATCTTCCGTACCGACACGTAAAGATCACGTTGGTTTCCAATCGGTCCATAGTAGTTAAAACCATAGCTTAGCTGCGCATAGCCGCCAATAATTTGAGTTGGCTTCACATGGATTTTTGTAGGACTGTTATGCGTTCCGCCCCGTTCACCGGTAATCGTTGAACCTGGGGTATTAATGTGTTTGTCCTGTGCGTGATACATATACAGTGTTCCTTTTGGCATTTTATGACTTGTTACGGCCCTTGCCGCTACGACGCCATTTCGGTTGTAAACCTCTACCCAATCATTATCTTGAATCCCCGCCTGCTCGGCATCCTTTTCACTCATCCATACATGCGGTCCGCCTCGGAAAAGTGTCAGCATCGTCAGATTATCTTGATAGGTGCTGTGAATATTCCATTTACCATGTGGCGTTAAATATCTTAGCGTGATTTCATTCTCCTGTTTCTCCGGTACCTGATCACGGCTAGAAAAAACCATTTCCGGTAATGTCGGCTTATAAATTGGGAAATTTTCCCCGTATTCTGTCATAATTTCATGATCAAGGTAAAAATGCTGTCGTCCCGTTAACGTTCGGAATGGGACATAGCGTTCAATATTGGTCGTAAACGGTGAATAGCGTTGATTTCCTTTATTCGATCCAGTGAAAATCGGCGTTGGAATTACCTTGCGCGGCTGAATGGTAATATCCCTGAAGGTGTGATGGACAGCTGCCTGATCTTCAGCAATGTCCTTTAAGGAAAGCCCCGTTTTGGCTTCTTCCGCTTCCCACGCCTTCATTGCCACCTTCCCATTCGTTGCACTAGATAATGTCATCATTGCTTCTGCTGCCTGTCGACCTGTCTCAATGCTCGGTAAACCATTGGAAATTCCCGTCATTTCGACCGTCCCGTTCATATCCTTTAGCTGCTGATATTGCTCGGCGACGGAAAAAGATATTCCGTGGGCGCCAACAGGATTCTTCTCAGCAAGCGGCCCAAGGGCAATAAATTTTTCGTAAATCTTGCTAAAATCGCGCTCTACATAAACCATGCGTGGCATCGTGACACCAGGCACCGCTTCTGCTTCACCTTTTTTCCAATCAAGCACTTTACCGAAAGGCTGTGCAATTTCATCAGGCGTGTCATGCTGGAGCGGAACTGTTACCAGATCCTTGATTGGTTTAGGAAAGTGCTGTTCAGCCATTTTAGAAAATGACTTGGCAATTCCTTTAAATGTGTCCCAATCCGATTGTGCTTCCCAAGGTGGATTAATAGCCGGATTGAACGGATGAACGAACGGATGCATATCTGTGCTGCTTATATCATGCTTTTCGTACCAAGTTGCTGCAGGTAAAACAATATCGGAATACATCGCATTTCCCGCCATCCGGAAATCGATGGAGACGAGGAGATCAAGCTTTCCTTCAGGACCCTCAGGACGCCATTTCATTTCCTCAGGCTTCATAGACTGATTTTCATCCCCTAGCAATCCATTGGAGGTACCAAGCAGGTGCTTTAAGAAATATTCATGTCCTTTCCCTGAGCTCGAGATGAGATTAGAACGCCAGACGAACAAGTTCCTAGGGAAATTGACTGGATGGTCTGGATCTTCTACGGCAAATTCCATCTTGCCGGTTTTCAACTCATTCACGACATACTTAATGGCATCCTCTGTCGTTTTAGCCCCGGCCTTTTGCGCCTCCTCGTACAGTTCAATCGAGTTTCGATTGAATTGCGGATAGGAAGGCAGCCAGCCTAAACGGGCAGCAAGAACGTTGTAATCGGCAGAATGCTGGTATCTAGCTTTTTTCACAAGTGGTGAAGCCAGTTCATTCATTTTTGTTTCTTCATAACGCCATTGATCAGTGGCAAAATAATAGAAGGATGTGGCATTTTGCAAGCGTGGTGGCATTGACCAGTCTCGACTAAACGCAATCGTTCCCCATCCTTCCGGGACACGACATTTTTCTTGGCCGACGTAATGGGCCCAGCCGCCGCCATTAACTCCCTGTGAACCTGTCAATAACACAAGGTTTAAAATACTTCGGTAAATGGTATCACCGTTAAACCAATGGTTGATGCCGGCCCCCATAATAATCATAGAGCGTCCCTTTGTATCAACGGCGTTTTGGGCAAATTCTCTGGCAATTTTTATAACTAACTTCTTGTCTATTCCTGTATATTTTTCCTGCCAGGCCGGTGTATATGGTTGTTGATCTTCATAGCTAAATGATTTTCCCTTACCTAGCTCCTCACGATTCACCCCATAGTGGGCGAGCATAAGGTCGAATACCGTCGTAACATACATTTCTTCTCCAGATGCTTTAACTACTTTCTTCACTGGAACAGGACGAGAAACCGTCCTTGTTTGCTCACGGTCAAAAAACGGGAATTCGATGTCAACAATGCGGTCCTCTTGACCAAGAACCGTTAACTCTGGTTCAAAATCATTTCCATGTTCATCATTTTGCTTGAGGTTCCACTGACCTTTGTTTCCCCAGCGATGCCCAATACTACCGTTAGGAATCACAATTTTTCCTGTCTGTTGATCGATGACAGCCGTTTTCCATTCGGCATGTGTAAGCGGCAGGCCTAAGTCACTTGCATTTAAGAAGCGGTCAGAAACATAAGATTGGCCGTTCGGTTTAAGGGTAATCAAGTAAGGAAGATCTGTATATTTTTGAGCGTATTCATAAAAGTAATCCGTCTTCTTATCGATATAAAACTCTTTTAAAATAACATGAGTCATCGCCTGGGCCAGGGCAGCATCTTCCCCAGGCTGGATTGGAAGCCAGTCATCCGCAAATTTTACATTTTCTGCATAGTCCGGGCTGACGGTAACCACTTTTGTTCCTTTATAGCGCACCTCTGTCATAAAGTGAGCGTCCGGTGTTCTTGTCATTGGCACATTTGAGCCCCACATCATGATATAGCCGGAGTTATACCAGTCGCTGCTCTCCGGGACATCTGTTTGTTCACCCCAAATTTGCGGAGAAGCAGGTGGCAAATCTGCATACCAGTCATAAAAGCTTAGCATTGGAGCGCCAAGCATCGATAGGAAGCGAGAACCTGCTGCATAACTAACCATTGACATTGCTGGGATCGGGGTAAATCCAGCAATCCGATCTGGTCCGTATTTCTTCGTTGTATAAATAAGTGACGCGGAAATCATTTCATTGACTTCTTCCTTTGTGGCTCGGATAAAGCCCCCCTTACCACGGGCTGATTTATACTCCTTTGCCTTTTCAGGATTTTCGACGATACTTGCCCATGCTTTTACCGGATCTTTTTCCTGTTGTAACGCTTCACGATATAATTTTAGGAGAACCCCGCGAACATAAGGATATTTCACACGAAGCGGGCTATACACATACCAGGAAAAACTTGCCCCGCGTGGACAACCCCTTGGTTCGAATTCCGGCATATCAGGTCCACAGCTAGGATAATCTGTTTGCTGGTTTTCCCAAGTGATTATTCCTTCCTTGACAAATACCTTCCAGCTACACGATCCGGTACAGTTAACACCATGTGTTGTCCTGACAACCTTATCGTGCGCCCAACGCTGACGATAGACATTTTCCCATTCCCTGCCCCCCGCATTCAACTGGCTCCAGCCATCTGAAATGGTATCAATTGGTTTAAAATATCGAAGTTTTTTTAAAAAGTTGCCAGACTTTGTTTTCATTTCAATCCCCTTTCTTCTTCATTGCATCATTCATCATTCCAGCCGTTAGGTTTACATTGCTGGCATTCTAGACTTAGTTCCCTTGACATTACTGTTTTTCCAAGCGTGTTGCAGCCAAACCGTAATGAGGAGAGCTGCTATATAGGTCGCCCCAATCCACCAAAAACCGAGTGCATAAGAGCCGGTCATTCCCTTAAAGGTTCCAAGAATGTTTGGCAGAAAGAAGCCGCCCAAACCACCTGCTGCGCCAACAAATCCTGTTAAAATCCCTACCTCACGCGGAAATCTTGTTGGAATCACCTGAAAAATTGCTCCGTTTGCAATTCCAAAAATGAGCATTGCGATGATAAACAGCGGGAGCGTCACATAAAGGGATGGAAGGAATCCAATAATACAAAGTACTGCTGCAGCTAAACCAAACAATCTAATCAGTAGATTGATACCGCCAAGCCGATCTGCTATATATCCGCCGATCGGTCTGATAAAGCTTCCCGCAAAGACAGTGATCGTCACAAAATCTCCCGCCATAACTTTACTAATCCCATATTGATCCACAAAGAAGATCCCAAGGTAACTAGTCAATCCAACAAAACCGCCAAAAGATAGGCTGTAAAAGAAGCTGAAAATCCATGTTTCTTTTATTTTTACAATCCCAAAGTATTGTGAAAGCTTTTGCGGCTTCGGTGCATTAGGACTGTCTTTTGCAAAAATAGTAAAGATGATAAAGGCAATAATTAACGGAATAAGAGCAAAACCGAATACACCATGCCAACCAATCGATTGCGCAATTCGTGGGGCAAACAATGTTGCCAATACAGTACCGCTATTTCCAGCACCAGCAATCCCCATCGCCAGGCCTTGATGCTCAGGTGGATACCATCGGCTCGCAAGTGGCAGTGCAACAGCAAAGCTTGCACCAGCGATACCAAGTAAAAAGCCAAACGCTTGAACTTCCGTTAAAGAATTCCCAAACAACCATCCCCAAGTAAGCGGAAGTATTGTCAAAAGCATTCCGATCATTCCCATTCGCTTTCCGCCAAAGCGATCGGCAAGCAAACCCATTGGGATCCTGAGTAGAGATCCACCTAAAACCGGAATCCCCACCATTAACCCTTTCTCTGCCGGCGTAAGTCCGAAATCTTGAACAATAAAAGTGGAAGTAGCCCCAACCATAACCCAGATCATGAAACTAATATCAAAATAGAGAAAGGATGAAAGTAATGTCGGCAAATGTCCACTTTTTAAAAAGTTTTTTAAATTACCCATTTGTTTCACTCCAAATCATTTTATACATCCTGTTCCTACACTCTGGGCTAACATTTCATTTCTGCATTTTTACGCGAGTAGTAGAACCAACAAACTCCAAGGCTAATTACGTAATACGCAATAAAGAGATAGAGTGCTAAATTAGCAGAGTTCGAAATTGATAGCGACCAGCTGAATACCTTTGGAATAAAGAAGGCGCCATATGCGGCAATGGCTGCCGTAAAACCAAGCACTGGTGCCGCTTGCTTCGGTTCAAAAATAATCGGAATCATTCGGAAGGTAGCACCATTTGCGATTCCTGTTGTGAAAAAGAGAATAAGAAACATAATTAAAAATCCGGTAAAATTCTTTTCATTTAAGAAGTAAATAACTCCTGTTGTTGCCGCAATCATAATGATAATATCCCAGAACGTTACTTTTGCTCCGCCAATCTTGTCGGCAATCCAGCCGCCGACCGGTCTGACCGCAGCACCCACTAGAGGTCCTAAAAACGCTAGCTGGAGGGCATTTACTTCCGGAAATTCTGCTTTAATAAGTAGTGGAAATGCTGCAGCATAGCCAATAAAGGAGCCGAAACACATTGTATACAGCCATGACATGATCCAAGTATGCTTGTTTTTGAAAATAATGGCTTGTTCCTTAAACGATTGCTTTGCATTCGGAAGATTATCCATTCCTAAAGCTGCGCAAATCATAAGAATGACAATTGGTACTACCCAAACAAAGGCAGCATTTTGTACCCAAACTTCTTTCCCAGTCTTTAATAAATGTGAGGAACCGAATATTCCTGCAAAAGCCCCCGTCGTGATCACAAGCGGAGTTATAAATTGAACCGCACTCACGCCTAGATTTCCAATACCCGCATTCAGTCCATTCGCGGTTCCTTTTAGTTTTTTTGGAAAAAAGAAGCTTATATTAGCCATCGATGATGAAAAATTCCCGCCTCCGATTCCACAAAGAGCCGCTAAAATAGCCATTGTGGTAAAAGATGTTTCTGTGTTTTGAACAGCGAAGCCAATTCCGACGGCTGGCAGCAAAAGGGCAGCCGTACTAATCACCGTCCAGTTTTTCCCTCCAAATATTCCCGGCATAAAGGTAAAAAATATTCTCAGTGTTGCCCCGACTAGTCCCGGAAGTGCGGCCAAGGTAAATAGTTGGCTAGAAGTAAAATGAAAACCAGCGTCATTTAGTTTTACTGCCACAATTGACCAAATTTGCCAAACGATAAATGCTAAAAACAGTGCAGGGATTGAAATCCAAAGGTTTCGTTGTGCAATACGCTTTCCTTCCGATTCCCAGAACTGACTATTCTCTGGATCCCATTTCTTAATCCCATCAAGCGCATGATTCATACCAGCGTGCTTTTGACTATTCTCTGGGTCCCATTTCTTAATCCCCATTACCCCTCATCCTCTCTTTTTCTTGATTTATTTCTTTCATTGTAAAGGCTTTCGAAAATGGCGAATATCAGGATAACCCCTCACATTCGTAAGGGAAAATACCTATTTGTATATAGTGTGTTACTCAAATGTTCACAATTTTTTAACTTATGGCTATACAAAAAGCGCAAGCGCCCTGGTCAGCCCCGACAAGCATAAGACGAGCCTGCAGGAAGGTTGCTTTTTGACCTTCATGGCGGATTGGCTTATGACCTCGAGGGGCTAGGCGCTGGAGCTGGATTCAGCAACTTAATTAAAGTTATCCACACCTAAATGAATCTATTAATTCCTAGAGTACAAAAAAACCTATCCAGCAAAGTGAATAGGTTATACGAAGGATCAAGAGCGCTATGAGGTGCCCGTTTTAGGACGGGGATTCCAAATTTGGTCACGTAAAAGCAAGCTGAGAAAAAAGTTCATCGTTAAAATCGTCCTTCTATCGTCAAAAATCGTTTCAATACTTCCATTGATTTTTCTCACTTCATCAGCCAAGTGCGAAAACTCTTCTCTAGAAAGATCCAAATATGGATATGCTTCAATTTGAACGGCAAATTGCTGTTCAGATTTTAGTTCAATAATCAATTTGATCTTGGCATTTTTTTCCTTTTTAAATACCCGTTCAAAAAGAAAGGTAAATATTGAAATGAGGCTTTGCTGCGCCTCTTCTGACAGTAAGGTTATGCGCTGATCTAACAAAATGATTTCTAGCTTTTCTCCCCAATTTGACTTCTCTTTTACAAAGTAGCGAGAAAGGGAAGACTTTTTTGCTTCCTTTTTTTCATCTTCATTTGTTCGTTCCGCCTCTCGCTCAAGCAAATAGAAACGCACAATCTCTTCCGCAGCCATTTTCATAGATTCTATTTCAATCGCATCAAACTTTCTACATGTTCTTTGACCAATAAGCAGAACGCCAATCATCTGCGATTGAAAAAGTAACGGTATGGATGCTGCTGATTTGAGTTCTTCTATAATTAAGATTGGAAACTCTAGAGATTCATCTTGAAGTTCTTCCGGAAAATGTGTGATTATAAATTCTCGTTTTGTTTTTAACGTTCTTCCGCAAATCCCGTTTCCACTTCTAACAACAATACTGGTATAGCGGTTGTTTAGGGAACCAATGGCTAAACGCCAGCGAAATTCAAGATTAAGAGGATCATAAAAGGCAATAGCCGAAAAATCCACTTTTAATTCAGAAACTAGCGATTGAAGTTTTAAAGTTAGTAATTCTTTTAATCCTGTTTTTTGAATTGTCATCGTCATCACCTAATTATCTAAAAGGCCTCTTTTTAATGCAAACTGCACTAAGTCTCTTCTTGTTGTTAGTTTAAGCTTTTCCATAATTTTAGATTTATGTGTTTCCACGGTTCTTGGACTTATATTGAGAAGTTCTCCGGTTTCTTTGTTTGTGTAACCTTTTGCCACAAGGCTGCAAATTTCTTTTTCACGTTCAGAAAGAAGATCAAATGAATCATTATATTCCTCTCCTGTATCGTGAAATACATGCTCAATTACTCTTTTTTGAGCGCTTGGATAAAGATAGGCCTGCCCGGAATTCACCTGCCTGATAGCCGTCACTAACTCTTGCCCAAGTGATGATTTCAATAAGAAACCGGATGCCCCTGCCTTTAATGCTCTAAATAAAGAATCCGGGTCATCATGCATTGATAGAATGAGCACTTTGATTTCAGGGAAGTTTTGAACGAGTTCACTCGTAGTTGGCAGCCCATCTCTTCCGTTTGGCATGCTTAAGTCCATGATGACTACATCCGGGTTGACTTTAGGGATTTTTAAAAGTGCTTCATTTCCTTCAGCAGCTTCCCCAATAACAATCATATCTGATTGAGCATTTAATAATAAGTTCAGACCGTCACGAACAACGGCATGGTCATCCACTAAAAAGATCCGAATTTTATTCATCTCTACCACCTTAACCAATCGGAATATTTACTTGAATTTGTGTCCCCTTGCCAATTTCAGAGTTAATCAAAAAATCTCCTCCTAATATGGAGGCTCGCTCTTCCATACTGTAGATCCCGACACCGTTTCGATTCGAAGGATTGAGTTCAAACCCTTTGCCGAAATCTGTAATGGTAAGGAATACTGTGTCTTTTTGCTTATCAACATCAATAACAATATCAATCCGCTCTGCACTCGAATACTTTGCTGCGTTAATCAAAGCTTCTTGAGCAATACGATACAAAGCTGTTTCAATAGAGGACGGTAGGCGCTCATTACCCCCTTTATAGGTAAAATTAATTTGCATGCCAAATCGGTTGCCAAAATCTCGGATAAAGTTTTTTAAAGTAGCAATAAGTCCATGATCATCGAGGGTGGATGGACGTAATTCAGATGATAAGTGTCGGACATCTTCTATCGTTTGGGTAATCATTCCTTGGAGTTTTTCAAGATGTGTTTCTATTTCGTTTTCATTTTTAGGAATAGACTTGATGATATCTGATTGCAGAAGTATTCCGAATAATGATTGCCCAATTCCATCATGGAGTTCCCTTGATATAAGCTTTCTTTCTTTCTCTTGGGCTTGAAAAATGGAGTGAGTAATCATTTTTTCAATTTTTTTTGTTCCTCTTTTCGTTTTTCGCTAATCTTTTGTAAGCCAATGACCGTCCCTTTTTCATTCTCTGGGGTTGTATAAAAAGAAACGCTCGCTTGCACTGGAATTAATGCTTTATGAGATTTAATATACAATTCTTCTGGATTTTCTTGGTCATTCATCAAAAAGCATTTCGACACTTCGCAAATTTTATTGGTCCCTGGATAAGTGGAACAAACATCACAAAAATTCACAATCTCTTTATTCCCAAGATTAAGAAGATCTTTCCCGGCATCATTTAGACTGATAATATTTTTATTTTTGTCGAGAATGAAGATGCTTTGTGTACTATTTTTTATGACAGCAAGAATTTGTTCTTGTCTAGACCGTAATTTTCTCTCCTGCATAAAAATAATCATAAAAAAAGCGGTAATATTGATGAGGACGAAAAAAAATAACGGCAATTTATCTACATTATGAATGTTTACATGGAGCATAGATATTAATGATTGGACAATGATAAACGAAACAATCATGCTGATCAGCCCATTTTTCAATAGAAACAAATAAAAGGATCGGTTATTTCCCCGCTTACCTGAATGCATTACACTCCCCCACCCCGTCTAGTTTCAACTCCCTGTCACTAGAGAGAAGTTAACTAGTCACTTCCTTATTCATACTATTTTGAAAGATCCCTCTTCTTATTATTATCGTTTTCGGTGCTTGCTGTAACTGTGATAAAGATCACATTTTATCCGTCCGATTCTTACTATCTTGTGAACATACGTGAAGGCAAGCAACCTGTATCGGAGATTGCAGAAGTCTCCCCCATTCCTGCGAATATTTTAGATAAAGGCTGTGTTGAAGGTCATTGTTGATTTTTGAAACTATGTTGATTGGCGCGGAAGGCGCGAGACTCCTGCGGGATTACGGGACAGGGGAGACCCCACAGGCGCTTAAGCGCCGAGGAGGCTCCCCGGAACGCCCGCGGAAAGCGAAGCGCCTGGAGAGCAAATCAACAGGCACGTTTAACACAGCCTAGATAAATTATTTGATCGCCATGGAAACACCCACAAGAATAAGTACGAAAAGGCAGGACTATTGGAGGAAAAGGCTTTCTCTAATCCGGAATAATAATCTCCAGCTTTCCTTCCTGATTGGTTATTTCAATTACTTTGTCAGTAAATAAATATGGAGTATCATACTTATCTTGTTTCTTAAGATCAATATAACTATTATTCGCAGTCAGGACTGGAAAAACGGCGTTAGTTTTCTTAAATAGATTTTGTGAAACCTCTATTTCTGCCATCAAAATGATTTGTTTCTTGGAGATAGCAAAAAATAGTTTACCAATTTCCCTGTCTTGATCGATGATTCTGATCTGCTGCAGGAGGGAGATTAGACATGTGACAAAATCATTAATCTTCTCATTTTCTAAGCCTTTCAACTGAAAATCCGCCAACACTTTGTTGATTCCAGTTTTGATTTCCTTAAAGGAAAATACATCTTCAATCCTAAAAGCCGTTTTTGTTTTCCCGAGACTTTCAAACTTTTTCCTTATCTCAAATATGTAATCCTTGATAAAACCTTTATGTTGTCCGCGCTGAGCTACAAAATCCGCCAGCTGATTGATACAGCGAATCTCCTTGCTTCGATTACTAATTAAAAGTAAAAAAGCATAGACATCCTTCTCATCAATAGTATTGTCGATAAACTTATCATAATAATAATTTAGTAACGATTGTTCTTTAGTATCCATTTGCCTACTCCTAGATGAAATATTTTGAAAGAATTGCGAAGGGTGTCAGGCACCCAAGTGTGGTTATTGAAATCTCCAATAGCCATTTTGCAATTCAAAAAAGGTGTTTTGCTGCGTTTCTGTTAGGTTAACTAAAAAGGGCGTTTCCCCTTTTTCCTTTAAAATATTTTGGGCCGGGCCTTCGCCATTGGGGGTACAGAATAGTAGCTTAGTGCCAGGCAATTCTAATTTTCTGCATCTGGCATTGATGGTTGGATCCATAAACTCCTCACTTGGTTTCAAATTGAATAGTTGCCCCCAAGTTGTAACTGTTTGATCTAAGTTGTTTACAACAATACTAACACTGTCCAACTTCGGATTGCCCACTAAGTGTGTTCCTATTAATCCCTGATTCCTTAAATCTGACAATCTTTCCTCATCCGACTTTTCCCATTGGATAAAGAAAGGAAGTGAAAGCTCGTTTGCTGCGTTTTCCGGAAAAAGAAGCGACCATCTGATTACTTGGCCATCAGTACGAACTCTTTCGCCTTGAAGCGGACCAAAAACAGTAAAGCCCTCTTCTTTTAACCTTACCGCTAATTCTTCAATCTGATCTGTACGAACCGCAATTCGAGCCGGACCTTCGCCATTTTCTTTTGGCAGCTGTTCAGCGATATGTGTTACCAATCTATTATCTTGATGTTTTTCAGCAATAGATATATTCTCAATACCCAAAAACTCAATATAACCCAACCCGAAATAAACGAGAGAATTATAGGTTCCCCACGTTTCATGTCGGCCGCCATTGACAGCATGGATTCCTCTCTGTTTTAAAGTTAAAATCATCTCTTCAGGCTGCTTCGTAAACCAGACTAGGTGATCAAAAGAAAATTGCATAAGGGTCACTCCTTCCATTCACGTTCTTAAATGTTGTGCCCCAACTATTTATAACGGCCACCAAAATGGTCCTTGTCTGTTACTATCATGCAAGAAACAGATAACTTTTTCAATCTTCCAGATGGTTTATTTTTGTCGCTAACATTCGGAATAACCAATTTCTTAGCTTTAAGCCTCTCCTTTTCGTTCATCTCCTAAAAGTTTTCTTACTTACTACTTACAATTCCTTTTGCTTATTATAATTTTAAAAAATATTGAAATTTTCATTCTATATGTTTACTCTATATAAAAAGCAAGGGGGTATTTTACGTGATAAGAAAGCTTACAGACCAAGATCATGATCAGGTCCTCGCTTTTTTAAGTGAGGAACCATCTATTAATCTATTCATCATAGGAGATTTAGAAGCCTTCGGATACTCTTCGGAATTTCAAGAGATATGGGCAGAGTTTGATGAACAGAACACAATAAAAACCGTTCTACTAAGGTATCATCAATCTTTTATTCCATATGCTAAAGGAGAATTCGATACGAGCGGTTTTGTCTCCATTATGAAAAAGTACAACCAACCTATTTTTTTATCTGGGAAGTCCGATATAGTAGCTAAATTTGAAGCCTTCGATGACCTAATACTTGGTAAGAAACAAGTTACTTTTTTTGCAGAATGTCTCACGGATGAATTCTTGAGTGTCAATGATAATGATGTCAAGATTAAAAAGGCTAGTTTAGAGGATATAGATCAAATAATTGAACTCCGCCGTTCAATTGAAGAATTTCATATGAGAAGTGATGCGCGAGACATATTAGTTCAGGCGATGGAATCCAACACCGCAAGAACATATTATACGGATGAAGATGGTGTTATCACTTCATGTGTTTCAACAGCAGCGGAAAATTCCCTGTCGGCCATGATTGTAGGCGTTTGTACTAGGAAGGAATATCGCCGTAAAGGTCTCGCCACTGCTATCATGCAAAAATTATTTCAGGATGTTCTAGAAGAAGGTAAAACTCTTTGTCTTTTTTACGATAACCCTGAAGCGGGTCGCATTTATAAGAGACTTGGCTTTAAGGACATTGGAATGTGGACCATGCACCGCTAAACTGACCGAATATGAGGTTGTCCAACACAGAGTCAGACTCTTTTGGGACATCTTATTTTCGTTTTATCCTAAATTATGTTAAGGGTTATACACTCCATTAAAAAGTGCCTTTGGAGAGAATTTCCGGAACAGAATATGGAAAACAAGTAACCATTGGTGATAATGTTTGGATAGGCGGACGAGCAGTAATAAATCCAGGTGTGAAAATAGGAAATAATGTTGTTGTTGCATCTGGAGCAGTCATAACAAAAGATGTACCTGACAATGTGGTTGTTGGCGGAAATCCTGCAAGAATCATTAAACATATAGATGTAAATTAAAATATACCAATGGAACTGGGAAGAAAACGAGCAAACACTGGAAATACCACTTTTACTCTCCACTAAATTCAAATTGCTTCAATTCTACATCCGTGATACTCTTATGATTATGTAATGGGGATTGGGGGGGGAATTTTTGAACATTAGAGCATTTAGCATGGCCCTTTTTTCGGTGATCATATGGGGATCCTCTTTTGCTTCGATTCGTGTTGGATTGTTGGGCGGCATTTCTCCAGGCCATATGGTTCTCGCTCGTTATTTAATCGCCTCTGGCATGTTTATCGTGTATGCACTTTTGCCTGGTGTTAAATTTCGCTTACCAAAAAAAGAAGATTCATTGAGAATTGTACTGCTTGGTTGGATTGGAATTAGTATCTATCATATCGGGGTAACCTTTGGTGAACAAACTGTTTCAGCTGGGACTGCAGGAATGCTGATTGGATCAGGACCCATTTTTACAGCACTCCTTGCTGTGCTTATATTAAAAGAACGCATGGGAAAATGGGGATGGATAGGGTTATCAATCGGTTTTATTGGAATCGTCGTCATTACTTTAGGAAGCAGCGGACCTTCGTTTGAAATATCGAAAGAAGCCTTTTTCATTTTAGTAGCTGCTTTTGTTACATCTGTTTTATTTGTTTATCAAAAACCACTGTTGAAACGTTATTCTTCCATTGAATTAACCGCTTATTTTACATGGGCTGGCACCTTGCCGTTCTTTTTGTTCTTCCCAGGGTTCATTCAAAATCTACAGCAATCAACAATGGAAGCAAATCTAGCATGTTTGTACATTGGGATTTTCCCGACAGCCATAGCTTATGCAACTTGGGCATACGCCATGTCAACCGGAAAAGCCAGCACCATTTCGAGCATGTTGTATATCGAACCGGTAGTAGCCATCCTCGTTGCCTGGGTTTGGCTCCATGAGTGGCCACATACCCTTTCGATTATTGGCGGTATCATTGCCATTTCTGGTGTTATTGTTGTCAATT
The DNA here is from genome assembly GCF_001048695.1 of Neobacillus massiliamazoniensis. Taxonomy (GTDB): domain Bacteria; phylum Bacillota; class Bacilli; order Bacillales; family Cytobacillaceae; genus Neobacillus; species Neobacillus massiliamazoniensis. Next base: position 548,235 of record NZ_CVRB01000002.1, read on the forward strand.
TGTTTGGAAAAGAGCAAAACCAACAGCTAGAAAAATATCAAAATAACACCAATCAGAATTTTGAAGAGTTGGATCTATAATTAGGTTGAAGGGTGAAATCGAAAACGATTTCGCCTTTTTTATATGATAAGTATATAAAAACTGACTTCGAGAATTGTCCAGCTTCAGGCGCCATCGGCTCGAGGTCACAAGCCAATCCGTCAAGAAGGTTAAAAGGCAACCTTCCTGCCGGCTCGTCTTGTGCTTGTCGCCGATAGGCAGGCGCCTTACGCTTTTCTAATATCCCTCTCCTCCTATGGCAAAAAGGAATTTTTTCCTATAAAATGAGAGTATTAGAAAAAGTGTGGTGAAACAGTTGTTTAAAATCTTATTAATCGAAGATGATGTCACCTTGTTTCAAGAAATCAAGGATCGGTTAACAGGGTGGTCTTATGATGTTTATGGAATTACCGATTTTAGTCAAGTCTTTACAGAATTTACGGCTGTGAAGCCTGATTTAGTTATTATTGATATTCAACTTCCAAAATTCGATGGCTTTCATTGGTGCCGGATGATTCGGGCCCATTCGACGGTTCCGATTCTATTTTTATCTTCCCGTGACCATCCTACCGATATGGTCATGTCGATGCAGCTTGGAGCAGATGATTTTATCCAAAAGCCATTTCATTTTGATGTGCTGATTGTAAAGATACAGGCCATCTTGCGCCGCATTCATCAATACAATACAAGCGAATCAATAGATCTGAAAACATGGTGTGGGGCCACAGTGGATTATCAAAAGAATACCGTTACCAATGAAATAGGCTCTATTGAGCTAACCAAAAATGAAATGTTTATCTTAAGGGTATTGATCGAGCATAAAAATAAAATCGTCAGCCGGGAAGAATTAATGAAAAGCTTATGGGATGATGAACGATTTGTCAGTGATAATACATTAACTGTGAATGTCAATCGGCTCCGGAAAAAACTAGACGAGATTCACATAGGTCACTTTATTGAAACAAAGGTTGGCCAGGGATATATCGCGGTGGAAGAGGATCACTCACTATGATAAAAAGATATTTACTTGAACGGTCCAGCTGGATTCTACTCTTTTTATTCCTGCAATTTCTTGTCATCTCTGTTACTTTCCTTGATACAGCCATCCCGCTATCGGCCATGCTCTATATCGTTTTTTTATCGATGTTGATCTTTACGATTTTTCTAATCGTCCGTTATTACCGAGAAACAAGATTTTATAAAAACTTGGAAAAATGGGATATCAAACTAGATGTATCAGGGATTGTGGATACAGAAAGTCCTTTTGAAAAATTGATTATAGATTGTGTTACCAACCAGACAGAATGGCTGAAACAAGAGGCTGCTAGAAATCGCTTGGCTTTAGAACAAGAGAAGGATGAACTGTTAGCGTGGATTCATGAAATAAAGACGCCTCTTACAGCTATCAATCTTATGATTGACCGCATTGATGATAAAAAAATGAAAGCGGATTTGAATTATGAATGGTTAAGAATTCATCTCCTGCTAGATCAACAACTTCATCAAAAGCGGATCCCATTTATGGAAAATGATTTGTACATTGAAAATACCCAGTTAAAATCCATCATTTTTCATGAAATTAAAACATTACAGTCGTGGTGTATCCAAAAAGGGATCGGTTTTGATGTAGAATTAGAGGTTACGGAAGTGCTGACGGATGCGAAATGGGCAGCATTCATCATCAGACAGCTGTTAACAAACGCTGTAAAATACAGTGATGAAGCCTCTGATATCATCATCCAAAGTTACCAAAAGGAACAGCAAACGATCCTTGAGATACAAGATTTTGGCCGGGGAATTGACTCCAAGGATCTGCCGCGCATCTTTGAAAAAGGCTTCACCTCAACGGCAATGCACCATGATAATAAAGCGACAGGCATGGGATTATACTTAGCAAAGAAAGCAGCACTTCCCTTATTAATCCATATTGATGTTTCCTCAAAATGGGGAGAAGGAACGACGTTTACATTAACCTTTCCCAAAAGAAATGAATTCGTACATATTACTGGCATGTGACGAAATTGTCACATGCTTTTATTGTTTGTTCGTTGATTCGAAGGAAAAGATTAGGAATCCCTTTTATAATAAAGCTATCAAATAAAGGAGCGGATCGTGATGAATATATTAGAAGCAACGAAAATTTATAAAAGTTATGGGAATAAATTCAATATGCAGGAAGTATTGAAGGGTTTGGATTTGACGATCACAAAAGGTGAATTCGTTAGTATCATGGGAGCTTCCGGTTCAGGGAAAACAACGTTACTTAATGTCCTTTCCTCTATCGATAAGGTAAGCAACGGTTCTATAAAAATTCAGGGAAACGAAATGACAAGAATGAAAGAAAAACAGCTGGCAGAATTCCGCAAGAATCATTTAGGTTTTATCTTCCAGGATTATAATCTATTAGATACATTGACCGTAAAGGAAAATATTCTTTTACCATTATCCATTTCCAATACATCGAGAAAAGTAGCCAATCAAAAATTTGAAGCTGTCGCGAATGAACTAGGGATTTATGAAATTAAAGATAAATATCCAAATGAAATTTCCGGCGGTCAAAAACAAAGGACCTCTGCAGCGCGGGCTTTTATTCATGACCCAAGTATTATTTTCGCTGATGAACCAACCGGTGCCCTTGATTCCAAATCGGCCTCCGATTTACTAAACAAATTGAGTCAATTAAATCAAAAACGGTCTGCAACGATTGTGATGGTTACACATGATCCGGTTGCCGCCAGTTATTGCAACAGAGTCATCTTTATCAAAGATGGACAAATTTATACCCAATTAAATAAAGGAGAAGAATCACGCCAAACCTTCTTCAAAGACATAATGAAAACCCAAGGAGTATTAGGCGGGGTGCAAAATGAACATTAATCAACTCATCCTTCGAAACCTAAAGAAGAATTTAAAAAATTATTATTTGTATGTGTTTGCGTTAATCTTTAGTGTCACTCTATATTTCGCCTTTGTGACACTGCAATATGACCCTGCCATGGATTCAACAAAAGGATCCGTGAAAGGAGCTGCAGCCATTAAAGCTGCCTCGGTCTTACTGATTGCGATTGTCTCAATCTTTCTACTCTATGCCAATACGATTTTTATTAAACGGCGAAGCAAGGAGATAGGTTTATTTCAATTAATTGGCATGACAAAGAATCGGATTTTCCGCATCCTTAGTGCCGAAAACTTTATTCTTTATTTCATTTCCGTTATCATCGGAATCTTTATTGGCTTCTCAATTTCTAAATTAATCATTATGATTTTATTTAAAATTACGAAGGTCCAAGCCATTGCCACTCTTCACTTCTCATCACAGGCATTGATCCAAACTCTTATCGTCTTTGGTGTCATCTATCTATTGATTATGTTGATGAATTTTCTATTTATAAAAAAACAGAGTATTTTAGCGTTATTTAGAGTCCTTTCATCGACTGAAGGAAAAATGAAAAAGATATCTGTATGGGGTATGATTATAGGCATATCCGGACTAATTTTAATCTCTGTTGGTTACTATGTTTCATCGAGACTATTTAGCGGTGATTTTGTCACGATTTCAGCACTTTTCACGGCCATGATCGTGATTCTAGCATCTGTCATTATTGGAACTTATCTTTTTTATAAAGGCTCTATTAGTTTTATTTTCCACCTTATTCGCAAAAAGAAAGATGGCTATTTATCTATAAACGAGGTATTATCGCTTTCGTCAATCATGTTTCGGATGAAGTCAAATGCCTTATTATTAACGATTATTACGACTGTTTCCGCACTTGCCATCGGTTTATTATCGTTAAGCTATATTTCCTATTACTCCGCAGATAAAATGGCTAAAACTTGGGTAGCGGGTGACTTTTTTTTCACAAATCCACAGGAATCTGAGACATTTGAAAAAGCTTTAGCGGACAATAAAATCACTTATAGTGAAAAAAAGATGGAAGTCATTCAAGTAAATGCCAACCTTAAACAGATTATGGATTCAAATTTAAAAGAGATGAAAGTGGACCCAAATAATATGCAAACTGCGGTCATTAGCGACAAATCCATTAGTGGGATCCAAGTATCTCCGCAGGAAACCGTTTTTTCGGGTTATAATGATTTGCTGCAAAAATTTATGCCTTTTAAAGATTCTGGTCAAATCGAATTAAAAGGGCATAAAGAAGTAATTCCTCTCCACTATTTAGGATTAAGAAAGGAATCCGTTGTCCCATCGTATTTTACAGGTGGCGGATCTCCTGTAGCCATTGTCGATGATAGCGTCTTTACACGCTTAAAGAATGATCTTGATCCAACTATTCAAAAAAAATCATCCTTATTTATCGGAATCAATTTAAAGGATGAGGCAAAATTAGAAAAAGCCAATGAAATTTTTAAACAAATGAACTTTACCAGTGAAGATTCTCATGATTCCCGCCTTGAAACAAGTAATTTTCAGAAAAGAAATATGGGTCTCGTCATGTTTATCGTCGGTTTCTTAGGATTGACTTTCCTAATTACCTCAGGCTGTATCCTTTATTTTAAACAGATGGGTGAGAGCGAAGAGGAAAAGCCAAGTTATACGATTTTAAGAAAGCTTGGTTTCACCGAAAACGATTTACGCAAAGGCATTCAATTCAAACAACTATTTAATTTCGGGATTCCTTTAGCGGTTGGCCTATGCCATGGTTATTTCGCTGTCAAATCCGGTTGGTTCCTCTTCGGGACAGAGCTTTGGACACCGATGATAATAGTCATGTTATTATACGCCGCCCTGTACTCTATTTTCGGTATACTCTCTGTCCTCTATTACAAGAAAGTGATTAAAGAAGCCTTATAATCGCAAAACGGTCAGACTCCTCGTTTAGTTGAGAGTCTGACCATTTGCTTTTATATATACTTTTTCAGCTTTTCTTTTGTTTCTATATCTGCGAAAGATGCTTCAACACTATTATGATAGATTTGTTTATAATCTTCATAACTAATGTTAAATTCTTTAGCTATGATATTGCATTCATTTGCCATAGTTGTATCTGAAACAGTTCTGTTGTCCGTATTAACGGTTACTTTTATTCCATCCTTGTGAAAGTCATAAATCGGGTGTTCACTAAAATGATTCACTGCTTTTGTTTGTACGTTACTTGTTGGGCACATTTCAAGCACCACTTGTTTTTCCTTAACGATGTTATAGGCTTCAACACAATCCTTAATAAAAACGCCATGTCCAATTCTTTCAGCACCTAAAAGTTCAACGGCTTCTAATACATTTTTTCCAATTCCAGTTTCTCCAGCATGTATCGTTACTCGGTAGCCATATTCTCGAGCTAATGCAATCGGTTCTACGAAGTTTCTACAAAATCCTTCTACTTCAGATGCACATAAATCAATAGCTACAACTCCTTTTCCAAGGAATTGTTTACCCTTTTCTACGACCTCAAATGCGCGATCTGCAGACATCGTTCTCATACATGACAGAATCAAGTTTCCTTTAATATCGTACTGATTTTCGGCATCCTTCATTCCATCCAAAACGCTTTGGATTATTTCTTCTACATCTAATCCCTTAGCAGTGTGTAATAAAGGAGCAAAGCGAACCTCCATATATTTCACATTTTCAAGTGCAGCATCTTCAAAAAGCTCAAATGTAATTCTTCTTAGATTCTCCTTTGATTGCATGACTAAATTTGGTATAGCGAATTTTTCCAAATATTCATTAAGGGATTCGCATTCTAATGGAGCCGTGATTTCTTTTTTAATCTCTTCTATATCAAAAGAAGGTAAACTGATGCCCTCTCTTTTTGCAATATCAATGATTGTTTCTGGTCTAAGACTTCCATCTAAATGAACATGAAGCTCTATTTTAGGTAACGTTGAAAAATTCATATGTTAATCCTCCCTAAATTTATGTTTTATTACAAAGCAAAAAGATAAAAAAAAATTCCTGATTACGAAGAAAATACAAATCTTTGCATCTTCTTCGTAATCAGGAATTATTGGTTCCTGGTAGAGACCTCCAAACCATATTATTGGAGTTATACGAAATGGTTTATGTCATCATTTTTTAAAAGGATAATAGAATTTATTTTTTTTGTCAAGTAGGTTAAAAGGGGCATGCCCTAGATATGAAGGCTGCCCCGTTTTGTTAATATATGGTTAATCCCCTTAAATGACCTGCACTTCTGAGATAATTTGCAACTGCCTACCCAAAAAAGCTTTTGAACGACTGGAGTGTGACCTGTCGGTTTACCTGGGCAATAGAGGTGGTTAGTGGGATTCCTTTTGGACAAACCTCTACGCAGTTTTGCGAGTTCCCGCAGGAAGTGATTCCTCCTTCTCCCATAAGAGCTTCAAGCCGCTCTTCCTTATGCATGGCACCGGTTGGATGGGCGTTGAACAAACGAACCTGTGACAACGGTGCTGGGCCAATGAATGGCGATTTTGCATTTACGTTTGGGCACGCTTCAAGGCAGCAGCCACATGTCATACACTTCGATAATTCATATGCCCATTGTCTTGTTTTTTCGGGCATCCTTGGACCAGCCCCTAAATCATATGTTCCGTCAATCGGAATCCACGCTTTTACCTTTTTAAGAGCATCAAACATCCGCTGCCGATCGACTTTTAAATCGCGATCCACAGGAAAGGTCGAAAGCGGTGCCAGTTGAATAGGTTCTGTAAGCTGATCGATTAATGTTGAGCATGCTTGGCGCGGTTTTCCGTTTATCACCATTGAGCAGGCGCCGCATACTTCCTCTAAACAAACGGATTCCCAAATGACGGGCGTTGTTTTTTTCCCGTTAGCATTCACCGGCTTTCTTTGTATCTCTATTAGAGCCGAGATGATGTTCATGTTCGGTCGATAAGGAACGAGGAATTCTTCTTTATACGGTGCTGATTTGGCATCCTTTTGCCTTGTAATAATGAGGTGAATTTTTCTGTCCGTTCCTGCCATCGTCATTTGGCTCCTTTCTTCGCTTTTGTGTAATCCCGTTTACGAGGAGTAATTAAAGAAACATCTACTTCCTCATAGTAAAGCTCCGGCAACTTGGTAGTTGGATTATACCTTGCCATTGTGGTTTTAAGCCATTCTTCGTCATTCCGGTCAGGAAACTCCGGCTTGTAATGCGCCCCCCGACTTTCATTACGTTGATAGGCACCAAGGGTAATGACATGGGCAAGATTGATCATACCTTCTAGTTGGCGAACAAAGGAAGCACTAGAGTTACTCCATTTAGCTGTATCTTCCATATTGATATTTTTATAGCGTTCTGAAAACTCTTGAAGCTTCTCATAGGTTTGTTTCAATTTCTTATTTTCGCGGACAACCGTCACGTTTGCCGTCATTAATTCGCCCAGTTCCTTATGAAGTAAGTAGGCATTTTCCGTTCCGTTCATCGTAAGTACCGATTCATATCGACCAATATCTTCTTTCACTTGTTTTTCAAAAATTGAAGACCGAACCGCGTCACTCGATATTTCTTGTCCATGAATATATTCCAATGCTTTTGGACCGGCAACCATCCCTCCGTAAACAGCAGACAATAATGAGTTGGCTCCAAGCCTGTTGGCACCGTGCTGCGAGTAATCACATTCGCCAGCAGCAAATAATCCTTTAATATTCGTTTGCTGACCAAAATCAACCCATAAACCACCCATTGAATAGTGAACCCCAGGGAATATTTTCATTGGAATCTTTCTTGGGTCTTCGCCCACAAACTTTTCATATATTTCCATAATCCCGCCGAGCTTAATATCTAATTGTTTTGGATCAATATGGGTTAGGTCAAGATAGACTTTATTTTCTCCATCAATACCAAGCTTTTGATTGATGCATACATCAAAGATCTCTCGTGTTGCAATATCTCTTGGGACAAGGTTGCCGTATGCAGGATACTTTTCTTCTAAAAAGTACCAAGGTTTCCCGTCTTTATAGGTCCACACTCTGCCACCCTCGCCGCGAGCTGATTCACTCATAAGTCGATTTTTATCATCGCCAGGAATAGCCGTTGGATGAATTTGAATAAACTCGCCATTCGCAAAAATAGCTCCCTGTTGATAAAGCCGCGATGCTGCATAGCCGGTATTAATCGTGGAGTTAGTTGATTTCCCAAAAATCACTCCCAACCCACCTGTTGCAATAATCACTGCATCAGCAGGAAAAGATTGAATTTCCATTGATCGAAGATTTTGCGCCGTAATCCCGCGGCATACTCCCTTCTGATCAATCACCGCTGAAACAAACTCCCAGCCCTCATGCTTTGTTATTAATCCTTTCACTTCATAACTGCGAACCTGTTCATCGAGTGCGTACAAAAGCTGCTGTCCGGTTGTTGCTCCGGCAAAAGCTGTACGATGGTACTGCGTGCCACCGAAACGGCGAAAATCAAGCAGACCTTCAGGTGTGCGGCTAAACATAACCCCCATCCGGTCAAACATATGAATGATTTTTGGAGCCGCCTCACACATCGCTTTGACCGGCGGCTGGTTCGCAAGGAAGTCTCCCCCGTAAACTGTATCATCAAAATGCTCCCAGGTAGAGTCATTCTCTCCCTTTGTATTGACCGCCCCATTGATGCCGCCTTGAGCGCAGACGGAATGGGAGCGTTTCACTGGAACAACAGAGAATAATTCAACATTTGTTCCTGCTTCTGCGATTTTAATTGCAGCCATCAAGCCGGCTAAACCGCCTCCTACGATTACAATGTTACCCTTGCTCATTTGTTTGTCCTCCCTATCTAGCTCTTAAGCAAATGCCAAGATGGCCCTGATTCCGACGAAGGCTAATATGAAAAACAATCCAATTGCTATATACTCTGTCACCTTCTGTGATTTTGGTGAAGCTGTAATTCCCCATGTAATAAGGAATGTCCAAATTCCGTTAACAAAATGGTAAACACAAGAGAGAATACCAATGATATAAAGCGTTAGTCCGATGCTATTGTGGACAATCCCTGCAATTAAATTATAATTTGCTTCGACACCATTAAACTCCACTTGGACTTTTGTTTCCCACACATGCCAAATGATAAAAGCAAAGGCCAACAAACCAGTAATCCGCTGGAAGAAGAACTTCCAATTGCGAGGATAGCGATACGAGCCAACATTGTTTTTTGCCTGGCGAGCAATGAACAGCCCATAAATTCCGTGGAATAATAACGGAATAAAGATGACAAACATTTCAAGAAAGTATTTAAACGGCAAATTCACCATAAAATTAGCGGCCTTATTATACGATTCGACTCCCCATACGGCCGAATAGTTCACGCACAGATGAACTGTCATAAATACCCCAACCGGAATGATTCCCGATAGCGAGTGCAGTTTACGGTAAAAGTGCTGATTATTTCCAAGCCCCATTTGGTTTAAACCTCCTTCGATGCTAATAGAATGTGGAACATGGTTCCTTCAGATAAACCTTATCAGGAGTGGCTGATCTGCAAATCAAATTTCTTCAACTAAATCTACTTAACGTCAACTCTATTAAAAAACAGGCAGGCATCAAGCCCGATAGCTAGGTGCCTGTTTGTTCTTCTATACTAAAGCTAATTCTTGTTCACGATGCTTTTTCTCGATTAATTCCTTACCAGCAATACCTGGTTTCGTCATTTCGAACGGATGCAAAATGATATCTAATTCTTCAGCCGTTAAAACACCTCTTTCAAGGACAATCTCTCTGACCGGTCTTTTTGACATAATAGCTTCTTTTGCAATCGATGCGGCAGTTTCATAACCAACGTGTGGATTGATGGCGGTTATGATACCGACACTATTATTCACGTAATCTTCCATTCTTTCTTTGTTAGCGGTAATGCCGCTTAAGCAATGCGTACGGAATACTGTAAACACATTGGTCATAATTTTGATCGATTGCAATAGGTTAAATGCGATGACAGGTTCCATAACGTTAAGCTCGAATTGGCCTGCTTCAGATGCCATACTAATGGTCAAATCATTTCCTACCACTTGGAAAGCACTTTGGTTTAAGACTTCCGCCATTACCGGATTTACTTTACCAGGCATGATTGATGAACCTGGTTGGCGTGGAGGAAGGTTAATTTCTCCTAAGCCGTCGCGTGGACCAGATGTCATCATCCGCAAATCATTAGCCACCTTAGACATGTTTAACATACAAACTTTAAGAGCGGCTGATACTTCTATATAAGCGTCGGTATTTTGGGTTCCATCTACAAGATCTTCCGTTCCTGTTATTGGTAATCCAGATATTTCAGCCAGATGCTTCACACAAATTTCAATATATTCAGGATCAGCATTCAAGCCGGTTCCAACAGCTGTTGCCCCCATATTAACAGCATATAAATTCTCCCGAGTTGCTTTGATTCGTTTTATATCCCTTCTTAACACCCTTGCGTATGCTTCGAATTCCTGGCTTAGTAGAATAGGAACAGCATCTTGCAAGTGAGTCCGTCCCATTTTTATAATTCCATCAAACTCATTCGCCTTTTTCATAAATTCTAAATGCAACTCTTCCATTACCTTGATTAAGTTTTCTAATGTCATCAGCGTAGACAAATGGATAGCCGTAGGAAAGGAATCATTCGTGGATTGCGCCATGTTAACATGGGAATTCGGGCTGATGACCTTGTAATTTCCTTTTTGCTCACCGATCATCTCGAGGGCACGGTTTGCTATGACTTCATTAGTATTCATATTAATCGAAGTTCCTGCTCCCCCTTGAATCGGATCCACGATAAATTGATCATGCAGCTCTCCTTGGATTACTTCATCGGCTGCTGCCATGATGACCTTGGCTATTTTTTGATCCAATTGGCCGATTTCCCCATTGGCAAAAGCGGCTGCCTTTTTGACCATTGCCATTGCTTTGATTAAGGACTGGTCAATCCGATATCCTGTAATCGGAAAATTTTCAACGGCACGCATTGTTTGTACACCATAAAGCGCATCGATCGGAACCTGTTTTTCCCCAAGGAAATCTTTTTCAATACGGAAATTCTCTGAATAACTCATTCTTGTCATCTCCAATTTTATTTTTAAAAAAGGCTGATCCTAAGAAGTGGTACCCGAAGCAGCCATGTGACTGCCTCGAACACCTTTCAATAACCTTTTCCGTTACAAAATAATTGTGCTTAGCAAAATACCAATTGCGACGGCACCAACTGTGGCGATTAACCCTGGCAACATAAAGCTGTGGTTCAATAGATATTTACCAATTCCCGTTGTACCTGTACGGTCAAAGTTGATCGCAGCGACAACAGTTGGATAGTTTGGAATGAAGAAATATCCATTTACTGCAGGGAACATCGCAATCAATAAAGCTGGGCTAATTCCTAGTGCGATACCAAGCGGCATTAAGGTACGAACCGTTGCGGCCTGGCTGTAAAGCAAGATAGAAAGAGCAAATAAGGCAACAGCAAATAGCCAAGGTGCTGCTGTTACTAATTCAGAAATAGAACCAGAAATTAATTTCATATTTCCTTGGAAGAAAGTGTCCCCCATCCAAGCAATACCAAAGATTGCTACAACTGCAGTGGCACCTGATTTAAAGACATTGCCATTGACAATATCGTCCACTTTAGGTTTGCAGAAGATGATAATTAAAGCAGCTATCATTAACATGACAATTTCGATGGCGACCGGCATTGTCATTCTTGTAAAGGTGCCGTTAATGACCCAGCCTGGGCGTAATTTTTCAAAAGAACCTAGTGCAACTACGAGAACAGCAGACACCAAGAACAGTATGACTGAAAGCTTTGAACCTGTTGTTGCGACGAATTCCTTTTTATCCTTTTTAATAGGTGCTAATCCGGCTTCCAAGCGTTTCAAATACTCTGGGTCTTCATTAAGCTCTTTACCCATTTTGCTTGATACAAATGCTGCAATCATACAAGCAATAAAAGTAGAAGGAATACAGATCATTAAAATATCCAGCAGGTTGATCTTAAAATTAGTTAATAATGCCAATAAAGCCACCGTTGCCGCTGAGATCGGACTAGCTGTAATCGCCTGCTGTGAGGCAATAACCGCAATTGACATAGGTCTCTCAGGTCTTACACCTGACTCACGTGATACTTCCGCAATAACTGGTAATACGGAATAGGCAACGTGACCAGTTCCAGCACAAAACGTAAATAAGTACGTAACAATTGGTGCAATAAATGTAATCCGCTTAGGATTTTTCCGTAACGCCTTTTCAGCGAGGTAAACGAGATAATCCATCCCGCCAGCGGCTTGTAAGGCTCCTGCAGCTGTTACAACCGCCAAAATCATCAACATAACGTCGATTGGTGCGGATGTAGGCTGCAGACCAAAGACGAATACAAGAATGGCCAGTCCTACACCACCCATGACACCAAGTCCAACCCCACCTAATCGTGCTCCAATAAAGATACAGGCAAGAACGATTAAAAATTGAATCCAAAACATGGTGATAACCCCCATAGGTAATTAAATTTTTTAATCCCACTTTTTAAACGCCATATAATCTATGTCTATTCCACCAGCTTTCCTTTTTTATTTGAGAAAACCTTTACATAATATAGTGCAATTACGAATGAAAAATAATAAATGATTATATCTTCGAACAAAAGCCAATCGGTTTGTTCTCATCTGTAGCATAGAGGACAACCTACAAAAAACTACTAAAAACTACCCACTATGTTGAAAACTTAATAAAATTGTCACTTTTTAGAACTGAATATGGTTTGTGAAATGTTTACTATTAAGATGGAAAGTAAAACAGTCCAACTGCATTGGATGTGATTTTTATGCGTGAAAAACTACTTACATACTTATTTATGATGACGGCTGTCCCCATTGCAGGTGAGTTAAAGTTTTATCCACTGGATGGTGGAAATATTAGGGTCAGTCTGGGGACGCCCGTCTTCTTCTTTATTTTATTGTGGTCACGAAAAATACATCCGATTCTAGCAGGAATATTAACGGGAGTTTCGGTGGTTTTCTTTCGGATCTTCTTATATGGAATCCAGAGTGACTCAATCCATTTTGGTGAAGCATTTCATAACAATTTTCCTGTCTTTTTTTATTATTTGAGTTTTGCTTTATTTTTTTATGTTTTTAAAATCAATACTATGTACGAAAGACCGTTCCTTATCGGAGTATATGGTGTTTTGATAGAGGTATTTTCCAGCATGATTGAAATCTCCTTGAGAAACCTCTCTTCACACATGCCAATCACCATTTCTACCTTCCTGGTTATTGGTGGAATTGCCGTAATCCGCAGCTTCTTTGTCCTAGGATTCTTCAATATCCTTATTCTAAGAGAAACAAGATTAGCCGAAGAACAGCAGCGGAACCGAAATGAACAAATCCTGCTATTAATCTCAAATTTATATATTGAAATGCTTCAACTGAAAAAATCGGTGAAGAATGCAGAGGAGTTAACAAGCTCTTGTTACGGACTTTATCGCTCTCTAAAGACCTTAGGTCACCAAGAGGAGGCACAAGCTGCCCTGAAAATTGCGGGAGAAATACACGAAATCAAAAAGGACAATCAGCATATTTATGCCGGTTTATCGAGATTAATGGTCAAAGAAGACTTGACTGACTTTATGAATATTGAGGAAATCATTTCGATTATTATTCGCTCGAACAAAACCTATGGAGAGATGCTTGGCAAATCTATCGATTACCATGTGAATATTTCAGGTGAGCACCCGCATTACCACACGTTTACTCTTTTTTCCATAATTAATAATCTTGTAACTAACGCTGTTGAAGCGATATTGGTAAAAGGATCGATTGAACTTTCGGTTGAAAGAAACGACGACTCTGTTGTATTAAATGTTTGTGATAATGGGTGTGGGATATCAGTGAAAAACAAACCATTTATTTTCGAACCTGGTTTTACCACTAAATTTGATCAAACGGGAGTTGCTTCAAATGGAATCGGCCTATCTTATATTAAAAATATCATTGAAGGAATAGGTGGAGAGATCAAATTGCTTGACTCAGTTATGAAGAAAAAAACTACCTTTAAATTGGTGCTCCCAATTACAGCCTTAACAGAAAGGGGATGATTGCTCTGAAGTTTTTTATCGTTGATGATAGTCCCACCGTCAGGGCGATGCTTTCTAATATCATTGAAGAAGAAGATCTTGGAATCATCGCTGGAGAGGCGGAAGATGGCTCGGAAGTCTATGCCGATGTTCTCACAGAAAATGAAATTGATATCCTTCTAATCGATTTACTTATGCCAAATCGCGATGGAATTGAAACCGTCCGGGAAATTGCTCCCTACTTTCGTGGGAAAATCATCATGGTCTCCCAAGTTGAAACAAAGGATATGATTGGTGAGGCCTACTCGCTTGGAGTCGAACACTATATTACAAAGCCGATTAATCGGCTTGAAGTCGTTAGTATTCTTAAAAAAGTGTGTGACCACTTGTTGATGGAAAAATCGCTTCATGACATTCAACAATCATTAAGCTTCTTACAAACTCATTCACAAAAACAAGAATCCGAGATACATTATCAAAATATCCATCATCCTATTATCACACAAGGGAAAAACATTCTTCTGGAGCTTGGGGTTATTGGCGAATGCGGATTGAAAGATTTACTTGATATTTTGTGGGTTTTATCATGCCTAGAAAAGGAAGGAATTCGTGAAACTCCTCCTTTAAAAGATTTATATCGGAAAGTAATTGAAAAACGAATAGGTCCTAATATTTCAGCGCAAAAGGTACAAAAGGAAATCAAGGCCGGTGAGCAGCGGATAAGACGCGCAATCCATCAAGCCCTCGAGCATATCGCTTCACTCGGATTAACTGATTACACAAACCCAACATTTGAAAATTACTCATCTAGATTTTTTGATTACTCCCAAGTAAGAATGAAAATGCTCGAGTTAGAAGGCAAAATTCACAATGATACCACTCATTCACGAATTAACATCAAAAAATTCATCCAGGCTTTATTTTTGGAAGCAAAAGGAATGTAAGAGGGTGTCCCAAAATGTGTCAGGCACCACTATATGTACAAAGTTCATGATAATTTTTCCGCTATGTTGATTGGAGCGGAAGGCGCTCGACTCCTGCGGGAGTACGGGGCAGGGGAGACCCCGCAGGCGCAATAGCGCCGAGGAGGCTCCCCGTACCGCCCGCGGAAAGCGAGCGCCTGGAGCGGAAATCAACAGACAAATTTAACAGACCATTAATAAAAAAGGGGATGCCCCTAAAAGTTATACTTTTGGGACATCCTCTTTTTTCCATTATCCATTCCGTTAAACTCTATTAATCATAAATTCAAATTCCATTTCTTGGTCTGCATGAATAAGGTGTTCATCATAAACAGGTGCTCCCCAGCTGTCATCTCCACCAACGCCCATCTGTCTGCCCGCAACAGTAACTACGGTATAATGAACATTCGGTAATTCATAACGGTGTTGGGCATGCTCGAGCTCAAATGCCGTATAAGGCGAAATCGTGCACTCTATGGGATTGGTAGCAGAGGAAATGCTAATTCCCTGTCCTTCAAGATTTGTGATCCTTACTCGGCGTACTCCGGTTCGATTGCCTGATTCCTGCGGCATAACATAGCCGGACACATTGTCAGATACTTGGTTATTAAAAATACCAAGTCTTGCACCTTTACAACGGTCAGAGTAATTTTCTTCCGGCCCCATGGCATACCATTCCAGCTGGTCATAATCTGCAAGGACCTTAAAGGAAACTGCAAATATCGGTATTTGTGGGAGATTCGCTGCACCACGATATTTTGAATGAACAAGGATACTTCCATTAGGATATACTTTATAACCAACGCTCACCTCTACCTCATTACTAAATGAAAATCTGTAGGTAAAGATAATGTTAGGAATTCCTTTTTCCTCCTTCACATCAATTCCAACACATTTACGCGCCAAGCTGGCTGCATACCAAAGACCAGAATGGAAACTTTGCGAAAAGCCTCTGTCATTGTCAGTAGTTGCTCTCCAGAACAATGGTGCTGGAGGAAACGAAATCATCTCTCTTCCCGCGTAATTAATTGAGATTAAACTTCCTGCCTGCTTTGAAAACATGACAGTGAAATCCTGACCATGAACCCCGATATTCACATCTCCTTGAACAATCCTTAGGTCTCCGATCATAAATCTTAAATCGGCTTTAATCCCAACTTCGAAAACAACCTGTCCGAAGGCAATCTCAAAACCGGCTTCAGCCCATAGCTTGTGCTCCTTCAAATGAAATGAAGTATGAATGCAATACTCACCGGCAGCGTTTAGAATGCCAGCAGGCCACTCAAATTCAACCCTTCCCTCACTTTGTGGTCCAACAGCTGTCTGAAGTTTTTTTCGATACAATTCCTTCCCTTCATGGAACAGAATATATTGGAGCTCATAATCTGACGTATTAGAGAAAAGACTTTCATTCTTAATCATGACACCATTCCGATTGGGCAGCAGCTTAAAGTTCTGATATAAATATTTTACTTCCTGCATCTTTGGTGACAGTTCCCGATTAGCGTAGACAATGCCATTTGTACAGAAACCGTAATCATTTGGTCTATCATCAAAATCGCCTCCGAATGCCAAGAACTCTTTTCCATAACGGTCCTTTTTGATAATGGACTGATCAATATAATCCCAGATAAAGCCACCTTGGTACATTGGATATTTATTTTCTAACTCGGTATATTTGTACATGCCACCAAGTGAATTGCCCATCGCGTGCATATACTCACAGCTTATAAACGGCTTCTCAGGGTTTTCCGCTAAATATTTTTCAATATCAGCAGGTTTAGCATACATACGGCTTTCCATATCGCTCGTATCATTATATTCACGGTTATGGAATACACCTTCATAATGGACGAGTCGGCTCGAGTCAACACTCTTGAAATATTTAGAGACGTTTAGAATGACTTCACCTGCATAAGATTCGTTACCACAAGACCAAATCAAAATCGATGGATGATTTTTATCCCGTTCAAACATTGAAATGGCCCTGTCCAAGACAATGTTCTGCCATTCCAGCTTATTTCCTGGAATGTTCCAGGACGGCTCAACAACGCCCATTTTTTGCCATGACCCGTGCGTTTCTAGATTCATTTCATCAATTACATAAATGCCATACTCGTCACATAACTCATACCAGTAGCTCTGATTCGGATAATGGGACGTACGGACGGCATTAATGTTATTCTTCTTCAGTGTTTTAATATCCCAGAGCATGTCTTCCTTCGTGATTGCGCGACCTCTTCGGCAATTAAATTCATGACGATTCACACCCTTGAATACAATGCGCTTACCATTAAGTCGCATAATCTTATCCACGAGCTCGAATCTTCGGAAGCCCACTTTTTGTGGAACCACCTCTATCAATTGCCCAAACTCGTTATAAACCTGAATAAATAATTTATACAAATAGGGATTTTCTGCGCTCCACATCTTTGGTCCATCTACCGCAATCGAAAAGCTACCTTTTCCATCGTCAAACAAGCCATTCCCTAAAGCTACCAAGCAACCCTTAGCATCGTACAACTCACCTACTACCTTTACAGGACGGGTAGATTGAAACTTCAGGCCCACAGTTAGTTTCCCTTTTGTAAAAGACGCATCTAACTCCGTGCGAACAAAGACATCATGGACATGAATCTCTGGAACTGTATAAAGGTATACATCCCGAAAAATACCTGAAAAGCGCCAGAAGTCTTGGTCCTCCAACCAGCTTCCCGTACTCCACTGGAATACCTCAACCGCTAACCTATTCTCTCCACTTTTTAAAAAAGGTGTCAGCTCAAATTCGGCAGGAGTGAAAGAATCTTCACTGTATCCGACAAATTCCCCGTTTAACCACACATAAAAGGCAGATTCCACACCTTGAAAAGAAATATAGACCGGTTTATTATCCATCATATCCGGCAGATTAAAAAACTTCACATAGCTTCCAACCGGATTATGATCCATCGGAATTTCTGGCGGACGAATCTCGTTATGACCGTCCCACGGGTACATTGTATTGACATATTGCGGTTTTCCGTAGCCCTGTAGCTGCATATGTCCAGGTACGATAATATTGCCCCAGCTTGAGCAATCAAAGTCAGGCTGGAAAAATTGAACCGGTCGATTAACTGGATTATTGGAATAGTTAAATTTCCAACTTCCGTTTAACTCATATCTCATGTTCATGGGTACACTGCTTTTAGCCTCTTCCATCGTCTCGTAGTAGTGGTGGTCTGAATAGGCAGGAAGACGATTAACGGCAAACACATTTACATCTGATAGCCAGTTTATACTTGGAATTTTTGTCACTATGTTTCAAACCTCCTTTCTACTTTTTCAAATCGTTATTTCACTGATCCCATCATACCTGCAACGAAATGCTTTTGCATAATAAAGAAGATTAACGCTACCGGCAAGGTCGCAATTACGATCGCGGTCATAATGACTCCAAAATCGGGGGCGTAACTGGATCCAAGGTTAGAGATCAGTAGCGGGATCGTTTGCTTTTCAGGTGACTGCAATATAACGAGCGGCCATAAATAACTATTCCAGCTCGACATAAACGTAATGATGGCCGCTGCCGCATAGGAAGTTTTCATCGTCGGGATATAAATTCTCAAAAATATACCTAGCTCTGTTAATCCATCGATTCGCCCCGCTTCAATAATATCTTTTGGAAACATCTTTGTGCTTTGTCGAAAGAAGAAGATGAGGAAAGCGGTTGTTACTGTCGGTAGGACAACAGCTGTAAGGGTATCCATTCCAATCATCGGGACTGATTGTGAAATGATGCCAAACATTCGAAATAAAGGAACCATTAAAGCAGCAAACGGAATCATCATCGAAAGAAGAAGGACGTTAAAAACGAAATCCTTTGCTTTGCTTTTATAAATTTCAAATCCATAGCCGGCCAATGATGCAATGAGCATTCCGAGCACCGTTGTCGTAATCGAAATTCTAGCTGAATTCATTAATGCTGTTCCTAGGTCTGCTGTGTCTAGTAAATGATGAAAGTTTTGCATAAAGTGACTTCCTGGCAGTAACCTGCCCTGTGTGACATCAACTGACTTATTCGTTGAGCTTACAATCATCCACAAAAATGGAAATACCGAGATAATCGAAGCAATGATAAGGACTGCATAGCTGAATATGCGCTTAAGGTTATCCATTTTTATCACCCGCTACCTTGAACTGAATAATAGAGAAAAAGACAATCAAAATCACAATGGCATAGGAGACTGTCGCTGCATAGCCAAAATCAGGCGTATATTTAAATGAAAGATTGTAGATGTACTGGGATATCGTCATGGTCGCATTACCAGGTCCACCCTTCGTTATATTCATAACTTCGTCAAACAACTGTAGCGTACCGATGGTTGAAGTGATGGTAGTAAACAAGATAATTGGTTTCATCATTGGGATCGTAATCCTGAAAAATTGCTGAATGGATGATGCCCCATCAATTCTTGCCGCTTCATAAATAGATTCATCAATGTTTTGCAGACCTGATAAAAAGAAGATCATGTTATATCCTGTCCAACGCCAAGTAATGGCTATAATAATCGTAATTTTGGCCCAAAAAGGATCAGTCAGCCATTGAATCGGCTCCGAAATATGCACAAGTTTTATGAGTAAAATGTTAATAATGCCATCTTGACTAAACAAGTATTTAAAAATAACGGAATAGGCAACAAGAGAAGTTACGCACGGTAAAAAGATTGCCGTACGAAAGAAGCCCTTAAGCTTCACTGTTTTATTATTCAATAAAACAGAAAGAAACAATGCAAGAATAATCATGATTGGTACTTGAATAATAAGATAAATCACTGTATTTTTTACGGTAGTGAGGAACACTGGATCCTGCACTAAACGAACGTAATTATCAAGACCAACAAATTGTAGATTAACTCCAGTACCTGAATGAAACGACAGAATGAGGGA
The DNA here is from genome assembly GCF_001048695.1 of Neobacillus massiliamazoniensis. Taxonomy (GTDB): domain Bacteria; phylum Bacillota; class Bacilli; order Bacillales; family Cytobacillaceae; genus Neobacillus; species Neobacillus massiliamazoniensis. Next base: position 568,129 of record NZ_CVRB01000002.1, read on the forward strand.
TTGAATCATCGGATAGAAATAAAATAAGCAAATCATCAGGGTAGCAATTGAAATAAAAGCCCATCCAATCACTGCGTTTTTAGCACGGAGGCTACGGCTGGATTTGGATGTTTGAAAGCTCTGTTTCGGCTTACCTGTTTGAAGACCATGGTTGGCTTTTGCGGGTATCACATCAATCAACTCCTTATATGAAACGTTCAAGCGCCCGCTTAGCGCTGGAACTACAAGTAAATTTTTTTTATCTTATAAAAAAGCCTCAGAAAATCTCGCCTGACACAGAATGTCTCCGTAAAATTGAGAAGGAGATGCAGGCGAATTTCCGAGGCTTGGTTTTTAATCCTTTTATCTAAAATTAAGTTGTGGTTTATTCGTTTTGTCTATTATTTAATTTGCTGTTCTGCCTGTTTTTGAGCATCTTCTAGAACCTTATCAAGATCTTTACCTTTTAGGTAGTCCTGCATGGAAACAGTTAGAATATCCTCAATCGCGTAAGTGTGTAAGCCGTAATTTACTTGAGGGATTTGATCTGTCCAACTTGCAAAATCAGCAATCACTTTCTGACCTCCGAAGAAATCATCGCTAACTCGATAGGCGTCGCCTTTTGAAGCTGGCTTATAAGTACCAAGAGCGCCCATTTTTTTCGCCAAAGTTTGATAAAAATCAACATTCGAACCGAAAGTTTTTGCTAAGAATTCTGCTGCCTTTTCTTTGCCTGGAACATTCAGAACATACCAAGAGCTTCCTCCTAAGTTGGTGGCGTTACCGGAGCTTGCTACACCTGAAAGCTTAGGAAGAGGAGCAACTGCCCACTTTCCGGATTGGGATGCCTCAGCTTTAATAGAACCGGTGATCCAGTTACCTGTAGGAACAGTTGCAACTGCTCCGCTGTTAAAGCCTGCAACAAACTGGCTCCAGTCAGATACAGGTTTTACAATATCCGCATCTACAATAGCTTTATATGTTTTAAATGCTTCCTTCAATGCTGCGTTGCCTGCCAAGTCAGGTGTAACTCCATCACTCTTTGAATACCAAGAACCACTGGACTGAATCATCATACGAATAATGCCAAGGTCTTTTGGATCAAGTGTTAGCATCGCTTTACCTGTTGTGGCTTTTACTTTTTTACCTATTTCAATATATTTGTTCCAATCAATATTTTTTAAATCATCAATTGTATAGCCAGCTTGTTTAAAATAATCAGTTCTTACATATAGTCCAGCGACACCAGTATCAAATGGGATTCCATAGTGCTTACCGTTTAAGCTAGTAGGAGCTAGTTTATATTGAGCAAAATCATCCGCATTAAAGGCTTTGCTTAAATCATAGAACGCATCTGGATAGGCCTTAATGAAACTTTGAGCACGATAATCTTCAATTAAGACAATATTCGGTAACCCTTTAGTGGTACCAGAGCTTAAGCTTGTGTTTAGCTTTTGAACAATGTCAGCTTGAGCGTTTTCAATGATCTTAATATTAAGCTTTGGATCTATAGACTTATAAGCGTCTTTTGCAAGATTCATTGCTTTAATGTTAAAGTTAGGATCCCATGCCATGACGGTTATATCATTCGTATCCTTTGTGCTGCCAGAAGTTTTTTCTTTTGATCCAGAAGAACAGGCAGACAATAACAATATACTTGCTAAAAACAGTGCCAGTACCTTTTTCATTGGTATTCCCCCCAATAATATATGGATAAAGTAAGCGTTGTCTCATTACAAACATTATGTTAGCACCATTCTTAGGAGAACAGTTATGACGATATTTTTGTGAATTGGTAATATTTTTATCAAATGAATGCGTTTTCATTTTTTCGATTGTACTATTTTTGGATTCTATGACTTTATTTATTTTGTTTGAATGGGCAACGTGATTCGCACCTTTGTCCCTTTTCCAGGATCGCTCGAAATCGTTACACCATAGGATTCGCCGAAGATAAGCTGAATCCGGTCATGGACATTTCGTACGCCAATTCCTGAAAAAAGCTGCTGGTTTCGTTTCGTTTTTGGAAGGTTGCTGTCAGATGTAACTTCCATTCCGTCGCCATTATCCACCACTTCACAAATCAAATTTTCTCCCTCTCGCCACACTAGGACATTGATCGACCCCTCGGGCTTATGGTTAAAACCATGAAAAAATGCGTTTTCCATAAAGGGCTGCAAAATTAGTTTAGGTACAGGATACTCCATACAATCCGGAGCAACGAAATAATTTACTTTAATTCGATTACCATAACGTTTTTGATTAATAAACACATAGTTTTTCAAATTTTCTATTTCTATCTTAACTGGGATGGTTTCACTAACATTTCCAATCGTGTTCTGCAGCAAAGAAATTAACGCATTAATCATCGCCTCTGTCTCTTTTTTTCCATCCTGCTGCACCATAAATTTTATGGAAGCCAGGGTATTGTATAAGAAATGTGGGTTAATTTGCTGCTGCAGAGCGGCCAGTTCTGCATTACGTTTTTGCTTTTGCGATATGATCAGCTGCTCTACATACTCATGGAGTTCATCGAGCATGGAATTAAAGGCATTGCCGATTTGCCTAGTTTCATAAGTACCTGTGACCGAAACATAGCGATTGAATTCGTGTTTTGGGACATTACTAATTTGCTTAACCAAACTCGATAACGAATTTGTTAACCGCCTTGATGCCAGAAGGACAATAATAAGTGCCACAAAGACGATACCCATAGAAATGAGGAGGATTTCCTTCTTATCGACTAAATCTCCAAATACCGTTTGTTTGTCGATAATATTAAATAAGTACATATCAAAAGATGGAAGATAGTCCATCAAAATAATTTGTTCCTTGCCCATAAAGTTTCCGACTATGTATTGTTGAGAATGGTCGTCTAGTTTAGCAGCATATTTCATAAGATCTTTAGATTTTTCTCCGATAAGCTTAGTCTGATTGCTTGAAACAATAACCCCGGATTTGTTGACGAGAAAAACATTATTTCCAGAACTTGTGTAGTTAGTGTAAAACTTTCTAAATTTACTTTCTTGAATTGCAAAAAACATCGAACCATAAACGGTTCCGGAAATACGATCCATTAAGGCCTTGGAAGCGACAATAAATCGCTCTCCCCCCTTTTCCGGAGTTTGATTTGGTCTATAATCGTATTGATACATCAACCGCTTTGGTTCTTTAAGGGTATTGGTGGTTAAGACACTTTTCTTCAGTTCTTGATCGGAAATCGGCCAGTAATTACGCCCCGTCCCGAAGCTGGTCCCATTTCTTCCGTTTAGGATGATTTCTACATCAAACGAGTCAAAATTTGATTTGATCCGTTCTATTTGTTTTTCCATATAAAAATAAGAGTTCATTTGTTGGGCATTGGTTTGTGGCTCGGTAAGAATCGACCTAATATTGCCGCTTTCCAAGATATTGTTTGCCGCAACCACAATATTATAGTTAAACGACTCAAAGCTGTCTTTTACCTGATTCATCACTTTAGCGTTCAAGATACTAAATTTTCTAAAGAAAAATTGCTCCGACATTCGAATTGTCGTCCACGTAATCGTGACTGAAACTATGATAATAGTCATGACAGTTATAAGAGACATCGTAATAAATAATCCGTTATGTTGGAATCGTTCAGGTATGAATCTCATATTTTTTCATCTCTTATCATAAGTATTGTGTTCGTTTATATTGGCTAGGGGATACCCTCTTGATTTTCTTAAATACCTTACAAAAGTAACTGTGGTCAGAATAACCGACCATACCGCTGATTTCAGAGATGGTTGCTGTTCCCATAATTAGTAGTCTAGATGCTTCTTCGACTCGGATTTTGTTCAAGTATTCAATAAACCTTTCGTTATTATGTGCTGAAAAGTAGCTTGATAGATAAGAGGGATTAAAATGAAAATGCTTTGCTACTGATTTTAACGTAAGCGGCTCGGCATAATGGGCCTTGATGTATTCCATCAGCTTCTTCATATTGGCATTTTCCGGCTGATTTTCCATTGAGAATATGCAGTTCTTCACTTCCTCGATAAAACAGTCTAATAGTTGGACAACCTCTTTAAATGTAAGCGCTTTATCAATGGACTTAAAATAAGAGTACTTGGATTTTTCCAGTACCTTCACATCATATTCCATATTAGTGAGAAAGATAGTGATATTAAAAATTATGTTTCCGAAAAAAGCTTTATATTCAAACACATCCGTTGTATAACAACCAGATAATTTCGTGACATGGTCCTTTAAATAGCGAAAAGCTGCATCAAAGTGCTTCTGCTTAAAATCTCCTGTAAACCGATCAAGGTTAAAGTTTTCACACTTAGGCAGCGGCTTTGGCAAGACTTTTTCCATTAAAAGAGGCAGCTCTGGAAAATAAAATCGATAATTTAATAGTTTTAAAAGACTACACTTGTAGATGTTCCCAATTTGTGAAAAATCGGCGAACGCCTCACTCATAGCGAAACCAACATCTTGAATAGTTTCTGCTAATTTATGGGCAAATTTAAAGACATCGTCCCTATCACCCTTGCGGTAATTGAGGATGAATACAATTAAATTTTGTTCAACGTTAAAGGAATAGTGAACAACCTGGCTAATGTTTAATTGGAGTTCACTTACAATTTTTCCGGTTATGTATTTTGGAAATTCAACCATATCATTAGTAGGATGATTCTTTACGTCGACACCCAATAAACTGTAATAACTATTTGGAAAAGTCTCGGATATTGACTTTGTATCAAAATTCACCTCATACCCCGAAATCAATTTATTGATGATTTGCCCAATTGAAAGATTGACATCTAGTTGATTTTTCACAGGCTGGAACGATGGAATTCTCCTTGCCGCTGACTTCAATGCCATTAACAGCTCACCTGCATCGAGCTTAGGCTTTAAAATATAATCAATAACACCATTTTGAAAGGTTGAGCGGACATAGTCGAAATCTCCAAAACTACTTAGGATGATGATTTCAATTTTAGGATATCTTTCCTTCACGATTCTCGTTAATTCTTCCCCGTCCATGATCGGCATCACGATATCAGTAATAATAAGATGCGGATTTGTTATTTCAATTAACTCCAACGCTTCCTGACCGTTCGAGGCTTCTCCAACGATAGAAAACCCTTCTTTCTCCCAATTAATATAATGTTTAATGCCTTGTCTGATTAATATCTCATCGTCTACAATCAGTACTCTACATAGTTCCCCAGTCGCCAACTCAATCCCTCCTGATGACGGCATAATCAATATTTTAAATTCCCTATAATTTGATTGTGCTAGCATTTTGTCTTTATATTTCTGAATTATAGTAGTATTGTCTGCTACCAACAATGCACGTCCAATACCATCTTCTAAGGGAAAAGTAACTTTCCCTATTTTCATCTTAACCTTTCTAATTGGAGGATACAACGAGGTTGAAATGAAATCAATCCTTATTATCAGAAAATTCATACTAAAAAAACAACAGACAGATACATAGTACTCCTTATTCGTATTAGGAAAGAAAGGCTTAGCCATCCCGAGCTTATAGTTAGATAAGAATATTGAACATTTATATTAGGTGTGATATGCTCAAAACAAATAACGAATTACTAATGCAGTAACTGACGACATTTGTGGAAATGACCACTTGGAAGCTGCATTTTTATATTGTCGGGTCGTCTGGGCAGAGATAGGGGTATATTTCCCTATCTCTTTTATTATTTTTAAGGAGGAACTTTCATGAACAAGATTATTTTAGACGGGAAACTTGTTGCGAAAAACATCACAGAAACCTTAAAAGAACGAGTTAGTATTTTAAAAACAAAAGGAATCACTCCTTGCCTGGCAACTATTTTAGTAGGTGATGACCCATCTTCTGAGACGTATGTGAAAATGAAGGGAAATGCTTGTGAAAGAATTGGAATTAAATCATTACGTATTCATCTTCCAAAAGAAACAGAAACAGCTGATCTCTTAAAAACGATTGAGGAATTAAATCAAGATGAAACCGTTCACGGTATTCTTCTTCAACATCCAGTACCTTCTCATATTGATGAGCGAAAAGCGTTTGAATCGATCGATATTCGAAAGGATGTAGACGGAGTAACCAGTACAGGATATGGTCAAACCGCTTTTGGTTTTGGCAAATACCCTTCATGCACACCAGCAGCGATCATGGAAATCATAAAATTTTATCACCTTCCAATTGACGGTAAACATGCTGTCGTTGTAGGACGGAGCCCGATTCTTGGGAAACCTGTATCAGCATTACTTTTAAATGAGAATGCAACGGTTACTACTTGTCATTCCCACACGGCGAATTTGCCTGAAATCGTAAAACAAGCTGATATTCTCGTTGCAGCTGTAGGAAAACCTAATTTTATACAAGGTGATTGGATTAAAAAGGGTGCTGTTGTCTTAGATGCTGGATATAACAAAGGAAATATCGGTGATGTAGATTACGAAGCGTGCTATGAAAATGCAAGTGCCATTACCCCTGTTCCTGGTGGTGTAGGTCCTGTGACAATCTCTATGTTATTAAAACATACTGTAGATGCAGCAGAACTTGTATAAAATCAGTATAAGTTTATTCATTGCATAACTAAAAAGAGGATACGCCATGGCATATCCCCACGCCCCAAGATGAATATTATTATTCACCTTGGGGTTTTCTATTAAAATAATCAGGCGCATATAAATTAATTAAAAGGATTCTTGAGGAATTGAAATCTTTATTTATCGAACTTGAAGGGCGTGCATGTTTAAGAAGATTAATGGTTTTTTAATATATCAATTAATGATATGGTCTTATATTTAATAACTGAGGGACCGTGACAAAATTATACCCTTCTTGACGTAATGTCTGGATGACATATGGCAATGCTTGAATCGTATCAAGTAGACTTTCTCCCCTGCCACCCGCACAATGCTGTAAGATGATCGAACCTGGTCCAGCATGCGCTAATATATTTGCTGCAACTTGTGGTCCAGTAAGTCCATCCCAGTCTAAGCTATCAACGTTCCAAAAGATAATCTTATCTCTAAGAGACATAATTTCACGAATAACATCTAAGTTTAGTGCCCCGTAAGGAGGTCGAAAAAGTACAGGCCTCATTCCAGTTAAGCGATTGACTTCGTTCGCTGTTCCTTCAATCTGACCCCGTACTTCATTCAATGGAATTTTAGTAAAGTTAGGATGACTCCATGAATGATTTCCTACCACATGACCTTCTCTTATTATTCTTGTAAGCACTTGAGGATTTTGTTGAATGCGCTGCCCAACACACATAAATGTTCCTTTTATATTGTAACGATTTAAAACATCAAGAACTTGCGGAGTCCAAACATTATCTGGTCCATCATCAAATGTTAGCGAGACTAACCTTCGATTTGTCGGTCCGTGCAAAATCACTTCATTCGGGAACATGGAAGACCAATCAACATGTTGAGTATGTGGAGGTCTTTCTGCAAGTCGTTCCGGCCCATGTTGAAGAGGGGCCAGTTGCCTTATGAAATCCTGCTCCTTTCCCAAAGATATTTGACTGGGATTACTTATAACACTACGAAACGGATCCGGATAGAAGAAAGTTTGATTATCAATCCCCATAGATGGTTCATAAAGATAAAATGGTTTTTGTTGCAAATAAGAGTGTGTATAAAACTGGTTAGGCTTAAACATGTTTATCACCCACATAAAATTTAGTCTTTCATAGTATATGGGGAATCACCCAACATGTTATATATTAATCACTTTTTTGTGCTTTTAGCATCTCAAAAGTTCACCAAAGAAATAATCGATCGTTCTCATCCTATTCCTTGATTGCTTTTTAGTTGATTGTGGACTTTTTGATATGCGGCTGCTTCTTTTACCATTCCTTTAAGCTGATACATTTTACTGATTTTCAGTACAGGAGCAGGATCATGGGATTGAAGTTCCATTTCCCAAGAAAAGCAATCAATCGCTTTATCAAATTGTTGAAACTCTGCATAATAATCACCCAATTCCATCATTCCATCAGGATCCTCTAATAATTCCATCATGCGATTCACTTTTCTTATCACTTCTGAACGAGGGAGTAATTTTTGTATTGGTAAAAGTTTTTCTTGAACTATTTTGAGATCATTCTCTTTAAAGAGGATCACAGCAAGTTGAAAGGCCTTTTGTTCAAACTCTTTATACTGGCCCTCACGGACTAGCTGTTGAAACATAAAGGTGAACTTATCCAGATGTGAGCCAACAAAATCGGCACTTAATTCCTCCCATAATTTAGTCAGAATTGCATCGTAGAACGTCGGCAGGTCATGGATATAACTTAATAAACATAAAGCTGCCGTTTCAGCATTACCTTCTTTAATCATTTTTTCAATAGTGGACCTGGCCTCAGGTAACTCTCGAAACGGATTGATATTGACCTCTCCTAAAATAAAGATCCAGTCTTTCATCGTGACAAACTGTTGAGCAATACCCGTATACGTTTCAATCGATTCCTTCTTAGGAAGTTCCAGCCAGAGCAATAATAGCTCCAATAAACGATCATGTTTCTTTAAGATATCTTCTAAAAATAAACGCATATCTGGATTTGAACGATTCTGAAAGCAATGTAATTCGACAAATAGAGGATCCTTTTTCAGAATGGAAGGCAGACTCGGGGTATTATATAAATCGTGGTACGAACTGAACTCTTGTGAATTTAAACGCTCTTTTGCTGATTTTAGTGAAGGCGCAAAATCGTGTAAAATTTGAATAACCTGAAAGGATTTTATAAAATTTCCGTTTCTTTTGTAGTGAAAATAGATCTTGTCGATTATTTTTACCAGCTCATCCTTTTCAAAAAAGGAGTCAAGAGTTGTAGTAATATGGGCTATTTCATGTAGAGAATGATGGTTTTGGAGTTGAGAGAAGAGTTTATTTTTATTTGGAATAGAAACGGACTGATGGGAGATTAATGACTTTAATAGTGGATGTGGAGCTTTAATCACAATTCCTTCATGAAAGGCTTTATTGATAAATGATCCCTCTTCCACCTTATCGAGTTTATCACCATAAACAAGGGAATTTTTATAATAAATAAAATAATATCTTTCGTTATCTGCTGTTATGACATCAACAACCTGGGTTCTTGCATACAGTGCTGCTCGGTTAACATTTCCTTTTACCACAGTCTTTTTATCTTTTATAGATATTTCAGTCGGCATGATAAGTTCTTTATACATAGCAACATTGCCCCCTATCATAATATATACTTTGAAAAACTTCTTCTGCTGTTCGGGTTAATTATAACATAAGTCTGAAAAAAAGTTCCTGTACAGACGACTCACATTTACTTTCCATCCATTTCGAATATAAAGAATTTTTTTAAAAAAATGAATTTTCTATGGTAATATAGAATAATAAGATTTTTAAAAAAACGGGGTGGTTATGTTGTCGATAGGAAAATTAATTGGAAAAGGAAATACTGCTGAAGTATACCTTTGGGGAAAAAATGACGTTATTAAGATTTTCGATCAACGTATCCCCGAAGGATTAATCAAAAATGAATATGATGCCAATCTCCAGATTCAGTTTTTACAGCTTCCCTCACCTAGGGCGAAGGGAATAATAGAGTTTGAAGGGAAAATAGGAATCATCTACAAAAAATTAGAAGGCGTAAGCTTAACGGATTTACTGTCGAAGAATCCTTTTTCTATTAAAAAGAACGCTAAGCTTTTTTCACAATTACATTTTCAAATTCACCAGAAAGATGGGAATAACCTGCCCAAACAAAAAGAATATCTATTGAAAAATATCCAAATGACCGATTTATTAACGATCCAAGAAAAACAGTCCATTTGTGAATATTTGCGTTCATTGCCTGAAGGAAATCAAGTATGTCATGGCGACTTTCATCCAGATCATATTCTTGTTTCAAAAGACCAGGTAAAAGTGATTGATTGGATGACAGCTTCCAGTGGAAATCCCATAGGAGATATTGCAAAGACGTTCATAATAATTAAATATACTTATTTGCCGAAAAGCATGCCACACATCATTCGAATGCTTTTAGAGGTTTTACGTGACAATTTTTGTAGGTACTATCTTGAAGAATATGAAAAACAAACTGGTATTTCAATGGAGGAAATCGAGAAATGGACCCTTCCAGTCATGGCTTCCCGTTTAGCGGAAGGCGTCCACCCTGATGAGCAACAATTATTATTACAGGCTGTGCGTTCTAAATACAAAGAGTACATTCCTAATTAAACTTTGCTATTACAAACTAGTGACTTTATAAAGTGAGACAACTAGCTCTTTAACAATGCGACTGATCGCTTTAAGATAGTGTTTTAGTGTTTGAACCAAAATTTCACGACCAATATAAGAAGTCAACCCGTATACAAGGTTGACTTCTTCCTATGTTCTCTTTATTTATTTTCTGCTGCTACGGTTGAAATTTGCCACATTACACCAAATTTATCCGTTACTTGTCCGTATAATGGACTCCAAAAGGTTTCTTGAAGCGGCATATGAACTTGTCCGCCATCTTGTAGTTTTCCGAAAACCTCTTTCGTTTTTTCAACATCGCTAATATTGATAGCAATGGTTACCTGTGATCCAAGTTGATAGGGATTACCCGGGAATGTATCAGAAAGCATTAAGTCTGTATTTCCAACCTTCAAGTGTGCATTTAGTACCAGATCTTTGACTTCTTCAGGAGTTGGGCGTTCCGGATTTTTCGGCATGTCTCCAAAAGTCTGAACATAAAGAACTTTTGCATCCAACGCGTTTTCATAAAATTTCACCGCTTCTTGACCATTGCCATTCGTAACTAAATAAGGATAAATCCCTAAAATCATAAAATGCACCTCTTTTTCATGTTTTATTGATAGAACAAACGTTCCCTAAAATTTTACCATATATTACACGTAGATGCAAATCTTATAAAAATGAAAGGAGGCGTTTTTTCCTCTTTCGGGGTACTATTTCTTCCTTAGTGACCGGACGAGGCCATCATTCCCCATTTGGGGCACTATTTTCTTCATTAGTGCCCGTTTGTAGCGTTCTTCCCCATTTGTGGGCACTATTTTCTTCCTTAATTCCCGACTTTAGCGTTTTTTTCCATTCAGGGGGGGCACTTTATGAGTGAAGTCGTTATATAAACCTTCATATAATTAGAAGATCCGCAATCCATTGCTAGAATAGAAGTAGTATCCTATTTTTAACTTTTCACTCCTACAAAAACATCCTCGTCCCCAACCACGATCTTCTCCATTTGGTCAACAGGAGAAAAATAAAGATCACGCAAAATGATACTTCTATTAATTAACGATTTGTGATCATCCATTAATTGTTGAAGGTCTTTTGAACAGCTTACATAAAGATCAATTCTCTTCTCAACCGGTAAATCCATTTTTTTGCGGAGGTCTTGGACACTTCTGATGAAATCACGAGCGATCCCTTCCCTTCTGAGTTCGTCATTGATATGGGTATCGACCATTACCGTTATATTTCGGCTGGATGCCACGGCGTAACCTTTAATTGCGGCTGTTTTCTGTACGACAACTTCTTCTTCTCCAAGACGAATACCCTCTTCATTTTTCAAAGGTACCAGGATCCACCCTTCATTTAAAAACTGCTTAACTTCAGTTTCCGTTGCTTGGCCTAATTGTTGATTTACTTCATTTACCACCTTACCAAGCCTTGGTCCTGCAGCCTTAAAATTCAGTTTTAACTTATACTCAATAAAGTCATTCGAAGAATCCGCCCACTCAACTGTTTTGATATTCAATTCATCTTTAATAATGTCTTCAAAATGAACAAGTGCATCCGCATGCTCATTATTTGGGATGACAACCATTTTGGCGAGCGGCTGTTTTGTTTTGATTTGGTGGGCATGACGGACACTTCTTCCTAACTCTACTAATTCTAAAACTGCCTGCATTTGTTTCTCTAGCTCTTCATCGATTAAATCCGTTTGGACAACAGGATATTCTGCTAAATGGACACTTTCTCCTGTTAGAGAATAATGAATTTCTTCTGAGATAAACGGAACAAAAGGAGCTAGCAGCTTGGCTGTATCTGACAATAGTTTGCGTAATGTATGGAAAGCAGCCGCTTTATCCTCAGACATTCCTTTACTCCAAAATCGTTCCCTGTTTCGCCGGATATACCAATTACTTATTTCTTCGACAAGCTGTCCAGCCAATCTTGCCGAGTTCGTTACTTGATAATGATCCATTTCCTTTTTCATAAGCGAGGTGGTTGTCTCGAGCCTTGAGAGAATCCAGCGATCCATAAGTGAAACGGGACCATTTTTGTGAACCTTAGGATTAAAGGAATCAATTTCAGCGTACAGTTTGTAAAAATGATACAAACTTGATAGAGTATCAATAAGTTTTGACTTTGCTTCCTGAACATTCCGTTCGGAAAACCGTTTAGGATTCCATGGGGCACTATCCTCAATAAGAGCCCATCTAAGTGCATCTGCCCCGTAAGACTTAATTAGTTCCACCGGATCTAATGCATTCCCTTTACTTTTTGACATTTTTTGTCCGTGTTCATCTAACACATGACCTGTCGCCAGCACATTTTTATAAGGAGCCTTCCCTGTATAAAGAATTGACACTGCTAGTAAAGAGTAAAACCATCCTCGTGTCTGATCAATTCCCTCAATGACCACATCGGCTGGAAATTGTTTTTGAAAAAGCTCATGATTATTAAACGGGGCATGGTATTGGGCAAATGGCATCGACCCACTGTCAAACCAAACATCAATGACTTCAGATGTTCTGTGCATTTTCCCCTTACAAGACGGGCAAGTAAACGTAATCGAATCCACATATGGTTTATGAAGCTCGATCGCTGAAATGTCTTCATTCGCTTTAGCTTTCAACTCCTCGATACTCTTCGGGGCAACTTCTGTTTCGCAAGTAGAGCAGACCCATACATTTAAAGGAGTCCCCCAATAACGCTTCCTGCTAATATTCCAATCCACCAAACCTTCGAGGAAATTCCCAAAGCGTCCATCTTTGATATGTTCCGGATACCAATTAACACCCTGGTTTTCACTGATAAACGTATCCTTTAATGAAGTCGTTTTAATAAACCAGCTTTCAGTCGCATAGTAAAGCAAGGGAGTATCACATCTCCAGCAATGCGGATACGAGTGCTCATATTTTTCCTTATGAAAGAGTAGTCCTTTCTCATGTAATAGCTTGACAATCGCTACGTCACTTTCTTTCACAAGCTTAGCAGCAAGTGGTTTTACGATCTCCATATATTTGCCGCTTTCATCAACCACATGAATAAAGGACAGTCCGTTTTCTTGAACAATGCGGTAATCATCCTCACCATAGGCAGGGGCAATGTGGACAATACCTGTTCCACTTTCTTCTGTAACAAAATCAGCCTCCACGATTCGATGACCATTCTTCACATCTGCAAAATCAAAAGGCGGTTGATAAGTATGCCCGACTAAGTCCTTCCCTTTCAGCGTTTCTACAATTGTATACGGTTTTTTGATGACCTCATCCAATCTTGAAGCCGATACGATATAGGTTTCACCATCTGTCTGGACCCTTACATACTCAAGATTTCCATTTACCGCTAACGCGACATTCGCTGGAAGGGTCCAAGGAGTAGTCGTCCAACCTAGTACATATTCATTCTCTTTTTCCCGAAGCTTAAATTTAACCGTTGCACTTAAGTCTTTTACTACTTTATATCCTTGAGCGACTTCATGTGAACTTAACGAAGTTTGACAACTGGGACAATAAGGTGAGACTCGGTGCCCCTTATAAAGCCAGCCTTTTTCATGAATGGTACCTAGAATATTCCAAACCGATTCAATATAATCATTGTCCATCGTCATGTATGGTTGATCCATATCCACCCAATAACCTAGTTCCCTAGTAAATTCCCGCCATTGTTTTTCATAGGAAAACACACTTTCTTTACACTTTTTAATAAAAGCTTCTACACCGTATTCTTCAATCTCCTGCTTACCGGAAATTCCCAGTGCTTTTTCTACCCCTAATTCCACCGGTAAGCCATGTGTATCCCATCCCGCTTTCCTGATGACATGCTTTCCCTTCATCGTATGATATCTTGCAATAATATCCTTAAGTGTCCTTCCTAAAGCATGGCCGACATGCGGAAGTCCATTGGCTGTGGGCGGACCTTCATAAAAAACAAAAGTCTCATTATTTTTTCTATTTTCCATCGACTGCTGAAAAATATGGTTTCGCTCCCAATAATCCAAGATTCGCTTTTCTCGTTGCATCCTACTTTCCTTCTGATTCATTTCATCCATAATAAAGCCTCCTTTTTGATAAAATAAAAAACACCCGTCCCTAAAGATAGGGACGAGTGTATTACCCGCGTTACCACCCAAATTCTGTTGATAAAACCAACAGCACTTTGTCACCGTACAATCATACGTGTTCCTTTTAACGGCGGAAACCCGTCAAGACTTACTGAATTCAGCTTAGCTTCAGTCTTGCATCTCAGAGATGATTTATTCCGATAAGGCTTCCCTACTGGCTTCCACCAACCCCCAGCTCGCTGTTAAAGTTCTTCCTTACGTACTTGTTCTCGTCATCGATTTTTCAATTGGAATTTTTTCAAATTTTAACATTATTTCTTTTTAAAAGCAAGATAATAAACAAGGTCACCATTTTTTAATCGTGACTTAGTTTAATCATCGGGACTACTTATCCCTTTCTTTTTTGTATCATTTTCTTGATGATACGAATTTGGCCCCTGTGGTTCAATTCATCCTCAAACACATGAAACCATTTAAAGTAATTGTTGGCTGGCCTATCCCCCCAAAACGGAGTTTGTTCAAATAACCATTGGTCAGGTAAAGTTTTGAACATTTTTATTGTGGTGTTCCTAACTTCGGATAATTCCTTAAGATAATGGTCAATCGTTTTTCCCTTAAGCAACTCACGCCCCTTCGTTCCTAGTTCCAGTCTGGGAAGAAAACGTCTAAGATCTTCCTCCGTAAATTCTCTATTTTCGAAGGTATCAATTTGAAAGGCTCTTTCGACCGCGGCCATATGAGCCAGCAGCATGCCGATAGAATTAGCTTCCTCATCATATAGAAAGTCCAATTCCTCCATCGATAAATCCTTTACGGCGTCGATCGTTGTTGATCTTACATAATTCATCATCGAAACTAATTTACCAAACTCCAAGCCCATGCCCTCTTTTTGATCAATTAAATACAATGTTTGTAGATTTAAATCCAACTCATAACCCCCTCTTACCCTTCTGGTTCATTTTATAAATATGTAACTTTTTAGCAATTCATTCGTCTATATAGTAGGAGTACAAATGTGAAGGAAGGTGTGGGATGAGAAAAGGGCTAGCCATATCCAGTCTTTTATCTCTACTCATTTTTGTAGTTGGATGCCAACAGCAAGCTGCCGAAATGAAAACATTAACTATTGAAAAACAAACTGGAGTAAAAGGCCATTATAAAAAAATAAATGAAATAAAAGTTAAAGATAAAATTGAAACAGTAATCGATCTATTTCTAAGTGCTAATTGGGAAAATGCTGAGGTTTCCATGCATCGTCCCCCCAACTTTAAAATAAATAACCTATATGACATTTGGATTACTCCTCAAAAGAACAGACTTGAAGTGGTTATTCGAGGGAAAAGTAAATACACGAAGCTATCAGAAAAAGATTCTCAAACATTATATAAAATCATGACAGACACAAAGCTCGGTGAGTAGCATTCACTGAGCTTTTCCTTCAAATAATAGTAACGGAAGGATGGTCGACCATTGATTGAAAAAAAATTAGCTTCTAATCAGAAACTTGGAGCAAATTATGCCAGTATTAAAAAAAGGGTTTTAGCGTCGATTATAGACTATGTTGTGATAATATCTTATATTGCTATCTTGCTTGGGGGCGCATTACTGATTTATCAATTTATTAAAATACCAACAGGTCGTTTAAATGGAGAATTGATTTCCTTTTTCACCTTAATTTTTCCTGTTTTTTTATATTTAGTACTAACAGAGTCTGGCAAAAAAAGAGCTACGTTTGGAAAGCAAAAAATGAATATTTATATTGAAACAAATGGTGAAAATCAACTCACTTTGTTTCAAGTAATAATAAAAAATTTTATTAAATTGCTGCCATGGCAAATGGCACATACATTCATTTACGCAGGCATATATAGTGATTGGAATTTATCCACCTTCATGTCTATTGGGTCCGTCACAATTATATATGGTTTACCAATTGTATCCATTTTATTTCTCTGTTTTCGCAAGGATCATCGCTCCTTACACGATTTAATTGCCAATACCATTGTGCTCGAGCGAAATCCTACTATGTAACCTAGTGAGTAGACATGTTTGGAATTCTAGTTAAATGTTTTATAATCTATTTAGGTAAAAATATAAAAAAGGTGACGATATGACAAACATTAGAGATGTTGCGAAGATGGCTGGCGTTTCCGTAACCACTGTCTCTCGTGTGCTAAATAAGCATCCCTACGTTAGTAAGGAAAAAAAGGCAGTCGTTTTAGAAGCCATCAAACAAAGCAATTATCAACAAAATATAAATGCTGTCCATTTAAGCATGGGGAAAACATTCCTTGTTGGTGTCGTTGTTCCGTTCATCGATCATCCATATTTTGCTTTGTTAATGAAAGGAATAGCCAATGAGGCATTGGAAAACAACTATAAGTTGGTTTTTTTTCAGACGAACTACGAGGAAGCAAGAGAAGTGGAAGCCTTTCAAATGTTAAAGCAAAAGCAGATCGATGCGTTAATTATTTGTTCGAGAATAAGCTGTTGGCCTACCATCGAAGAGTATAAACCATATGGTCCGATTATTTTATGCGAAGATACCCGGGGGAGAAATATGTCCTCCACATTTGTTGACCATTATAAAAGTTTTATTTTTGCGTTGGAATATTTATATCATAAAGGTCACCGAAAAATTGGTTATACGATTGGTCGAAAGACAGGTACAAATACTAGATTTAGAGAAATGGCGTATAAGGATTTTCTTAACAACCATAACTTACCATACGAATCTGATTATATTTTTGAGCATTATCTTCATTTTGAGGATGGTGAACAAGTCATTGAGCGAATTAAACAAATGGCTAATCCTCCTTCTGCATTACTAGTAACAGGTGATGAAGTCGCTGCTGGGATTGTCACTAGCGCACACTACCGAAATATCTCTATACCAGACGACCTAGCAATAATTGGTTTTAATAATCAGCCGATTGCTAAAATGATGAATATAACAACCATCGAAATCCCTCTTGTAGAGATTGGAAGACAGTTATTTCTTCAAGCCATACAGGAGGGAAAAGACGTTACCTATCAAGAAATACCTATTAAACTAATCGAACGGAAAACGGTATAATCTGCAAAGATCTGGGGCTAAAAGATTAACGGGTTCTGTTTTGAAGTACAAAATTCGAATTAGCTGCTAAAATCACAGTAAAATTTGCATATAAATTAACAAGAGAATTAGCACAATAATAGGTATAAAAAAATGCTCAGGGCATATAAACTCTGAGCATTTTTTTATATATTTGCTTATTGAACAAAAGTACTTCGATTAGTTCGTACAATTTATAATATTAATGGTGTTTGCGTTCAGCTTAAGTTGATTTTTTGATTTCAGACAAGGAAGTGAGTGCTGATTCATTAAATCCTTTTACGATAAGCCATACTGCTAAAATCATTTCATTTGCAAATATCGGCAGACTTAAAATGGCTCCCCAAATAGAAATTTGAGTAATAACACCAAACATTTCCAATAATGCTGCAAGAAAAATAAGTGCTGAACCTGTCATACCCAAGATAGGTATAAACCGAGGTACTAGCTTAGATTTATAAAATATATAACTGTACATTATTGTATTGATGCCCAGCATAAAATTGGGACCAAGTAAAAATGTCCAATCGTGTATTGCTTTTAATACTGTACCTGAAGCTTCAAAAGAGGCGATATTCGGAGATGCAATTGTTGTAAATTCCTTACATAAAGTTAAAAGGGACAATACGCTTATTATACCAACAGTAATAATAATGGCTTCAAGAAACCTGAAGCAAATATGCCAAAGAGCTATGGTTTCGTTGTATTTTCTTAAAATAGGAAACATCGTTGTTGAAGTGCCGACCGCTGAAACAACAAGAATTAATTCCATCAGTGCTCCCAGTATCACCTGATTAGCGTGTTCAGGACCATTAATCAGGTAATTAGAATCCTTTAGAATAGGGTTGTATAAATTTAGACCTATTATTGCTGTACCTGCTGCAAGTATAAAAAGTACCCCTATAATTAGTTCGCTTTTTTTGGCAGTCATTTGTTCATTCCCCTTTTTAATCGATATTGATAAGAGTTCAGATTTACTTTGACACATCCACAAATTGCTATAACCATACATAAGATATGTAGTGGTCTAAGTTGTACTTTATTCAAAATATACATCTTCCATTTTCTTAATTTTATGCTGTACTAATTTAATTAATCCCCTTATTTTACCAGTTTCTATAAATTTAACTACAGTTAATTGAAGAAATACCCACCAAACTATATCTATGACTATTAAACTCAGTATAGCTATTGGATACCTTTTAACATTTGAATTAGTAGAGTGACACAAACTCCTGTCAGCCTTCTAAAAGCAATGCGAATTACTGTGCGACTTTACTCATAATTCCCTAAATAATCCCGTCATATCAACAAAAATAAGCAGCCTAATTCGTATGCGATTTAGAGTGCTTATTAGTGTGTTTTTTTATGTTTTGTACTCGAAAACAGAACCCATTACTAAAAGATCCCCAGTTTTTTTTTTGAAAAAACGTAGTTGTCTAAAGGAACAACTTCTATAAAAACCGCTTGACCTGAAACGCGTTTCATAAAATATGATGATCTTGTAAGATTTCACAACGCCAGTTCGGCGTGATCGGGAAACTGAGCGTTACGACGGTGTTGTGCTTTACATGGAGGTAGATGAAATGCAAAAACCAATTGTATTTTTTGATATTGATGGAACGTTATTAAATGATAAAAAGGAGATCCCCATTTCAACAAAACAAGCCATTCAAGTTCTTCAGGAAAAAGGAATTCACACGGTTATTGCTACTGGTCGTGTACCGAACATGTTTGACGGGATTCTTAAAGAATTGAATATTAATTCATATATTGCTATAAATGGGCAATACGTTGTCTTCGAAGGACAGGAAATGTATTCGAACCCGATTAATCCTGAAATGCTGCAAGCGATCTCTAATATGACAGCTAGCAATGGTCATGCCCTGGCCTACTGCAGTCATCATGATTATATGGTGAGCAAAAGAAATCACCCATTTATCGCGTCTAGTTTCGATTCTTTGAAGCTGCCCTATCCTGAAGTTGACCCAGATTTTTATAAAAAATGGCCTATTTTCCAAGGACATTTATACTGTGAAGAGAAAGATACACAAATGTATATTGACCGCTTTCCTCATTTCAGTTTCGTTAGATGGCATGAAGTTGCCTTCGATATTCTTCCTAAAGGAGTGTCAAAAGCGATTGGCATTCAAAAGCTGCTCGAGGCCCTGAATATTCAAAAGGAAAACAGCTTTGCTTTTGGAGATGGGTTGAATGACGTGGAGATGCTGACATCCGTTGGAACCGGAATTGCTATGGGAAATGCCGTTCCTGAAGCAAAGGCAGCAGCGAATGTTATTACTACCTCTTCATCAAATTATGGGATTCTCAACGGTCTCATAGAGGTTGGGCTTTTAGAGCAGGATAAAGTTTCTTAAAAAAGTTATATTTCCAACAAGCACACCTCTATTATAATTTACATAATAGTTTACTATTGTAAATTGTAATAGAGGTGATTTCGAACAAAGCAGTTTCATTAGTTACCCAAATAGTGTTTTTCATATTCTGTCTGTAATAGTTCCTCACTTAAACCCTCATAAGCCAATTCACTTGAAGTTATACAAAGTCCTGCACAAATTGTACCTAGTCTTAAACATTCTTCTATGGATTTTCCCTTTAAGTAGCCAAATAAAAAACCAGAGAAAAAGCTGTCTCCTGCACCGTTAGCATCCTTAAACTTGTAGTCTTTAATTATCGGGGTCTCAATCCATCTTCCATCCTTAGTTAAGGCTGTTGAACCGCCCTTTCCATGAGTACATACTACAAACTCCTTCCCTTTAGACATCCAGCTTTCCACTACTAGTTTGTAATTGCTCATATTATCCGAACTTACAAATATATAGTCTGCTATATCAATGTAATCTTCATGATATGGATTACCGATACTATAATCATGAAGATCTGTCCAAACAGGCTTGTTATATTTTTTAATAAGCGGTATAAGCTGTTTCGTATAGGCTATTATATTTAAAACTATAACATCGCACTCTTTTATAAGTTCCTCAATTCTACCAATGTTCAAATTTACCTCGGAGGATGATTGCGTAACAAAAATTGATATTCTGTTTCCTTCTTCGTCCATTAAATTTATGTGTCTCTCTGTACCTCTCGGATCGATGTCATAAACAAATTGTACTCCCGCACTTTCAAGCCCTCTAACTATTTTTTCTCCATATGAATCCTCCCCTAAAATAGAATGAAGAGCATTTGCAACATTAAGCTTAGTTAAATTCAAAGCCTTTCCAGCACCTGTGGAGCCTAAAGTTTCATTATAAGGTGCATAATGTATTGTTTGAGGCTCCGGATTAGGTAATTTTTTTAAATATATGATTGAGTCGAAGGTAGTTCCCCCAATCACTAGTACTTTTTTCAATAAAAACATCTCCTTTATATATTTGCTTATTAGTCTATATTTTCTAGTTAATAGATGATATAAATATTAAAACTTATCGGGATTCTGAACCTTTATTGATACAACTTCCCCACATTTTTTACAAAACGTTAAAATTAATGGGGAACTACCTAACAACTTTTCTACAGGAGTTACACTAGTATAACCGTTGCCTAATTTTCCTTTTGCAAACGTATTATTTCCACACGCTGAGCATAATTGGTCCACCATATTAACGATCACCTCATATTAATTTTTCCTCTTACATTTTCGCAACATTCATTATATTCTTTAACAGAGTAAAATATCCTCTAAATTCTAACGTCACTTTTGGTATAAATATAATTTTGTTCGAAGGATTGATTTTGTTTATAGGCAAGGTGTGAATTTTGTATGGAAGCTTAAATCTATCAAGAAAAGATCTTCCTTTTTTGCGTCTGTATTCATTTACACAAAATATTTTCTACTCTCTCTACTTTAAGAACTCCTTTTTCATTCTCCAAAAATCATTTACAAAATAGTTTAATATTGTAAATTACAATAGAGGTGATTCCCATCCAACAAATCATGTTGCTGCAACAAGTTATTGATTATATCGAAGAACATATAAAAGATGAAATTGAACCTGAGAAACTAGCAGAAATCGCCGGGTACTCACCCTATCATTTTTATCGATTGTTTCAAAAACATACCGGTTTTAGCCCTATGGATTATGTCGTAAAAAGAAAGCTTCAGTTTGCCCTTCATGAACTTGTCCATGGAAAAAAAATCCTTCAAATTGCTTTGGACTATGGATTTGAAACACATGCAGGTTTTACAAAAGCTTTTAAAAAATGTTTTGGGAGTCCTCCAAGTCTTTATAAGCTTCATTGCCCAACATCCTTACCGCAAAAGCTGGACTTGCTAAGTCTCCATCAAAAAAACACCGGCGGGATTGTGCTGCAGCCAAAAATTGTGAAAAGACAAGCTTTTTCCGTAGCCGGCATGCAGTTTGATATTCATATGGACAATGTCGCTTATACAAGAGATGCTCCTGCCTTTTGGGATCAAAAAGGGTTGAATGATGGCTCTGTTGAAAGATCTCTTTATAAGAAATTATCGCCTAAAAAGCACGGGGAGTATTGTATCAATGTAAAGACGACTGAAGATCAATGTATCTATTTATTTGGAGTAGATTTTGATGAAGGAAGACCACTTCCGATCGGTCTGACCCATCTGGAAATCCCCGCTGCCACCTATTGCGTGTTTAGAACCCCTCTTGTTGATGAGGACCAATTCGTTCCCTCCATTAAAGGAACATGGCGCTACATCTTAGAGGACTGGTTTCCACAATCCGCGTATGAAATGGATGAGTCTGTCTTTGACTTTGAATATTATGACGAGTATTGCCATTACTGGGATTTTGAAAAAATCTATATGGAAATACATATCCCTATTAAAGAACGTGACAAAGGGTGAACGCATCACCCTTTTAATTTTTTCAAAATCATACTATATAAAAATAATACAGGTGTTAAAAGAAGGGCACTGACCATCATCGCTATTTTAATCGTAAAGTTGGAAGCAATAAGACCAATCACCGGGCCGCCACAAATTTGGCCAATAGCATCCACTTGCCCTTTTACCGAAAAGAAGGTCGCCCGATTAGAAGAATCCGGAATGATTTTATTCAACCAGACATCCTCCAACGGATACATGGCATACCTTGTTACTTGGATAATGATATAAAAGACTAGCAAACTGATGATTTGCGTTGACAGAGCAAAACCAATTAATGAAGCAATAATCAATAAACTTCCAATCAATAAAGCTAGATAAATATGTTTCAGATGCTGATGGATTGGAATATGGCCAATTAAGTGGAGGATGGCAAAGGAAGCCAGCACGACAATAAATTCAATTCCCCCCGTAACGACCACTAGTTTCCCTTCTGGTAAAGACGATAAATGGGTTACCTCAAAAAAGTGGGAAATCCATAACCTGTCAAAGCCCTCACTATATAATCCAAAAAACAATGCGATCAAAAAGAGGATGCGCATAAAATAATTGGCCTTCGAAAAGTAAAAAATAGCGCTTAGATTCCCCTTCATCGTCTTCCATGTGGATACTCTTTTTGTAGTAGGTTTAAATTTCTCTTCCTTCATAAAATAAATTAAAAATATCGAAAGTCCAATCATGCAAATACCGCCAGTCATAATGGGGAGACTAATCACCTCATAACCCGTTACGATACTTAACGGAATGGCAATTATTTTTCCAAGGTTTCCCGCCTTCGCGCCGCGGACAAATGCTAATGAAGCTCGCTCTTCCCCTATTTCATCTGCAATCCATGCTTGCACAGAACCACTCGTAAAGGTATAACCGATTCCCCAAAAAATCTGACACAACATGACGGTTGAGAAATACGGCAAGCTTCCCTCGAGGAAAAAACCAATCCCAATTAAAAAATAGCCAATGATAATGGAAAGCTTTCGGCTTTTCATGTCAGAAACCACCCCCGTCGGAATCTCGAACAGAAAAACAACTGCCTCGAGCACACTTCCCACGATCACAAGCTGAAATGGATCGAGCTTAACGATTTGAACCTGGTACAATAAATTCACAGTGAATATAAACGTAAAGAATAACTGTGATAAGAAACAGATTAAAATATAAACCTGATATGGATCTTTTTTCTTTAATACATTCATTCTCTTTCCCCCTCAGCTTGATTCTATAAAGAAAGCGAAATGATTTCTTTTCCAAATTTGCGCTAATCGCGAGTGTCAGGCACCGTTAAAGAAATAGCATAATACCTCCTTTACGTAAATATTATTAAAAGAGGAAGAATCGGAAAAAGGGGTTGTAGAAATGATTATTTTTAATAGAATTGCATTATTTTTTGTTGTTCTATATTCGGTCTTCATGATTATTAATACGTATTTAGGAGAAAATGAGCGATTACAATCCAACATGATTTACTTTCTTATGAACGGGTTTGCTTATATTGTTTCGGCAATGGAAATAGAAAAAGAAAAGGAAATTCTGAATTAAATTGGAATAACTATTGATTAATAAAGAGCTTGGAGATAATTTTCCAAGCTCTTTTTACATTGACATAAAAACTCACCGTTACTTATGATGGATTTATCAGCCATATTTCTTTTATAAGGAGCGGAGGACTTATCTTATTTAATTCACGTAAAACCCTTACAATTGGTGTTCTTTTCTTCATATTAATAAGTCTGTTTACTTTTTTCTATCTCAATAAACCCATTAAGAAGGTACACGAAAAAAGTCAACACAAAATAGTGAAAAAAGAAGAAAATATACCGGTGGTGGAAGATAACGGTGGGAGCCATCTCCAGGAAGTTGGCCAAAAGGTACACCAAAAAGACTGGGGAACGTTAACCCTATTAAATAGAGTGAAGGTAGACAAAACATTCACCATTTCCCCTATGGTCATTACCTTGAATGATATTAAACTAATCAAATTATCAAACATGAAAAAAGAAACGAAAGACCTTTTGCGTGAGTATACCGGTTTAAGCCCTGAAGAGACATATGAATTATATGCAGTGGAACATTTAAGTAATGATGAAATAAAGGATAAATTGGATTCCTCTAGAACTGAAATTGGCAATGACATCACTTATTTTGAAATCACTTATTCTGTTAAAAATACCGGCTCAAAGGATCTCCAATTTTTCAGTATGGAAAATGTCACGCTTAACAATAAATTAACTTATAGAGTACCAGAGAAAAACTTTATCCTTTCAGGGGATACTTTAATAGGAACAAAGAGTGTCAGCAGAGTTGATTACAGCCCTGACGAAGAAAGGGAAGGGACTATTGGCTTGTTAAACGAGTCCGGACAAAATATCAAAAAAATAACATCCTTGTCGTTTTCAACCGATGACCTTCTTGACGGCGACTCCCATGTTCTTTTAGCCAAATCACAAACCTTCCAGTTAAACTTTTAGGTGATGGCACTTGGTTCGGCACTCTGACATTTTCATTGCACAAAAAAAGAGGCACCGCTGCACTTTCCTCGGTGCCTCTTAGCTATTCTGGTGTCAGGCACCTTGAATTATTTTCTTATTACTGATCCCAAACCGTTAAAAAAATACGGTTAATGATGACCACTGCCGTGTATATAAAGCATAGCGTCGGTTGTTTAGCAAAATATAGTGCCAATGCGGCGGAACCAAGAACAACGATTTCAAGGAGTAAATGCAGCCAGTCAGGTACTTCCACTGATGCACGAGGAGCAATAAACATACCCCAAATAACGGCTGCCAATAGCGGCGCCCCAATACCGTAAAGGAGCTTAATAAAAATCCCGTTCCCACTATGAAATCCCCAGTAGCCAAGCGCTGCCAACGCGCATAATTCGACGAGAAATCTGACTAACAGATTAATAGACTTTACTATTTCCATTCGAATCCCCCATTCATCTGGATGAAATACCTATCGTTCTCGCAAGCTTGATGTCTTCATTTATATTTTTTACACCAATCTTGTGAATGGCATCTAAAATCCACTCGTCATGATCAAACGTCGTTAGGATGATGACCTATGTATTCGGAGATAATGAAGAAATTTGTTTTGTTGCCGCAACCCCATCGTTGCGGTCTTTTCCGCTCGTTGACAAGACTCCCCATCATTGAACTGTAAGTCCTACAAATAAAAGTATGAGTAACGGAATGAAAATATGCTATCCTGGAACCCACTACCCGTAACAAGCGATGGGGATGCAAGATGATGTAAAAAATAAGAATCGATCACGAATAGAAAGATGAATGGATGCTCTTGCTAATGGAGATATAAGCAAAAAGAAGAGCATCATTTCGTATAGTGGCAACCCAAATCGTAATAGTAATCTCCTCAAACCAAACACCGTAGCGCAGTCGTTTATCGTCGTCATTTGGTTTTTCCAAAAACTCCCAAGTCCCTATCTTACTTCTTATTGGCAGTCGATTTCTTTTTCTTTGAAGGAACTTTTTCCGGCATTGTTTCAACCCATTCGATGGAATGCTGAATCCACTCACGTATTTTATCTGGTTCGTTTCACCATTCATCTGGAAAAGTAACATACTCCTTCATTGGCCTCCCAGGCATCGGCGAGAATTCAGCTGCACCCTCCTCCTCCAAAAGGCGATGGCGATCATTTTCTGGAAGTCTGACAAAAATTTTTGTTCCGAATAAACCCGTGAACATATTTCCATTAATAAAACCAGCAAGATTTCCAAACATTGGCTTAATCATAATTCGAGGCTCAACCGGTATAACAGAAGCAAAAAATGATTTAGACTCTTCATCTGGTTTCGGCATAGGCATAAATATTCCTCCTTTTTATATTCAACAATAGTATAGTTTTTCCAATGTAAATAGATATAATCTCATAATTGATTGCAGAGAATCCAACATTAATGGTAACAGGTATATCAACATTTAAGTAGTCGAATCCTAAATATACAATTGCTACTTGACCTTAAATTATATACATGTTACCATAAGGTCACACATTATATGTTACCTTCTATTCACATATAATGTGTAACCTTTTTGAAAGGACCTTATAAATGGAAGACGAACTT
This sequence comes from Neobacillus massiliamazoniensis, assembly GCF_001048695.1. Classification (GTDB taxonomy): domain Bacteria; phylum Bacillota; class Bacilli; order Bacillales; family Cytobacillaceae; genus Neobacillus; species Neobacillus massiliamazoniensis. The sequence goes on from NZ_CVRB01000002.1 coordinate 594,442, forward strand.
TCTGGTTTATTTAAAGCGTTGGGTCACCCCATTCGTAGAAGAATATTAGATATTCTAAAAGAATCAGCTAAAACGACAGGTGAACTAAACGAATATTTCCCCGAAGTTTCAAGATATGCTATTATGAAGCATTTGACCATCCTTGAGGAAGGAAATTTAGTATTAGTTCGGCGCGAAGGTAAGTATAGACGTAATTTCCTTAACGCAGTTCCCCTTCAAGAAATGCATAACCGTTGGGTTGGAAAATATATGGGATCAGCAGCCAATTCACTGCTTAACCTGCGTTCGGTAGTTGAAAAAAAAGGAGGAGATTTAGCAATGACAGTAAAAGACCAAGAACAAGGACGTGCTTTTAGGATTGAACAAGAGGTTTTAATCGAGGCTCCAAGAGAGCAGGTTTTCAAAGCGTTAACGGAAAGAGCCGAAGATTGGTGGGAATTCCGTTTAGCTCCAAAAGGAGTACCATCTCAATTTACATTCAATCCGGTGCCAGGAGGCCAATTTATTGAAAAATGGGGTGAAAATGAGGGCGCCGTTTGGGGCAATGTCTACTTTGTGAATGCACCCGAAGAAATCCGCCTCCAAGGTCATCTTGGGATGCAAGGAGCCGTAAATAGTTCCTATACGTACCGCCTTAAAGAGAAGGATGGAGCAACCTTGCTTCAGCTTTCACATACAGCGTCAGGTGTCATCCAAGAGAACTGGGAACAAGAACATTCCGAAGGTTGGAAATACCTGCTTGGCACTTTACTTAAAAATTATGTGGAGCAAAAATAACCTTTCGCTAGGAGTCCAATATGGTAGACGTATTTACAGAAATAAACATTCGATGTCCACTCAAAAAGGTTTCCGAATATGCAGCTAACCCTGAAAATGCACCTGAATGGTATGTAAATATTGATTCTGCGGAGTGGCAAACTCAAAAACCATTAGCCCTTGGTTCTCGAATCGCATTTAAAGCCCAATTTCTAGGTCGGCAGCTAGCCTACGTCTACGAAATTGCGGAATTTAATCCCGGACAAAAACTTGTTATGCGAACAGCTGATGGTCCCTTTCCAATGGAGACAACCTATACTTGGGAAGCAATAGATGATAATTTAACCAAAATGACACTAAGAAACAAAGGCAATCCAACCGGATTTTCAAAGCTGTTTACTCCATTTATGGCATCCATGATGAAAAAAGCCAACATAAAAGATTTGAAAAAAATTAAGAATTTGTTGGAATCGTAACCATAATAATTTTTTAAAAAGAAGAAGAGAAATCACAAAATGTTGATTTCTCTTCATTCAATGTTAACCAAATTCATTACCATCTTCATCTCTAAACGTCTCGTTTGTACCCAATTGCATTTCCTTTAGTTCCTCTTTTAATACTACCCCATTTGCTTTCATTATCTCATAGGTTTCTAACACATTTTCACAATGAGCTGAACAATTTCTTGGTTATTTTGGACATTCCTTTTTTAACATTTTAATAGTCGGCATAATAGGAATTATGTCACCCTAAAATATTTTGCTAAAAAAGGAAAATCATGTTTTTTATAGAAGATAATATATGCAACAAATTTATGTTAGTAGATTTGTTGGATTTCAATAGGCTACATCTAGATTTCAACATTAGTCATTTTAGAACAAGGAGGGATTATTCGATGGGGACTACTACCATACAAAAGGTTGGACAAATTGGGGTACCAGTAAAAAATTTACAAAGCGCGGTTTCTTTTTACCAGGATGCATTAGGACTAACACTCCTATTTCAAACAGACACTATGGCGTTCTTTGAATGTAATGGGCTTCGGCTTCTTCTAAGTCTTCCTGAAAAAGAGCAATATGCCAATTCAAGTTCAGTCATCTATTTCCAAGTTGAAAATATAAAAGAAACTTATCATGATTTAATCGGTAAAGGAGTTTCTTTTATTGACGAACCGCATCTTGTCGCCAAAATGGGTCAAACAGAGACATGGATGACTTTTTTTAAGGACACAGAAGGAAATACTCTTGCTCTTATTAGTGAAGTACATTGCTAAATGGAAGGGAACCATATTCGGTCCCTTCTATTACCTTATCTTCAATGACAAAAACACCCCCTTCTCAATCCAAAGATTTAAAAGGGAGTGTAATACAGTAGTAAGCTATTCATTATTGTTTATTAACAAATTGAGGAAGGTATTGCTTATGTGCCTCCTACATCTCAATAGTAATCTAATGATGATGTGCTACCGACCAATCATAAGCTAAGAGAAAGTGCCAAGCTCATTGTGGGGGAAGCTGCTGATGCTAGTTTAGAAGAAGCAGAAATTGGCATTAGAAGAATATGGCTCAATCAAGCCAGCTATCCTTTCTTTGTTAACCGGCATTCAAGGCCCCTGTATTATGACAGCTTTGGAAAATAACAAAGGTCATTTAAAGAATGCATTGAAAGAACTTTTTTGAATTCATGTGAAGAGAGGGTATCCCAATTAGGGCTGACCTCCCGTTTAATACTATCTATTGCTACTTATGCAAAGATTTGAATCTATCACTTGTTCTTTTTCCTTAATTGGGTTCAATTACATTTGGTATCTCCCAATAATGAGTAGTTATAGATATAAGAGTTGTTTTTACAAAAAAGCTGATTCATCAAAGCGAATCAGCTTTTTACTGCCTTCCTAGCCATCATTTTGATCATCTCTTCAACAAGGATTGGTACTTGCTCAAAAGCACTTTTTATATGAAGACGTTCAGTCCGTTTATGTGCATCTTTTCCAAATGGCCCGACATTTAAGACAGGGGCTTGGAGGTCAGCCATTGCATCGAAGGGGATACCGTAACTGGTGCCCCATACAGGTGTGTTTTCTTTAAAAACAGTCCATTCTTCCCCCGCATCATGATAATTCACGTAGCTTAAGTCGCTGATTCCATTAAAAAAGTGAACTTGTTTGATTTGAAGGCCAAATTTTTCGAGTCCTTGGTTTTTCACAAATTCAACGCATTGTTTTACCAGAGCGTCTTCGGAAGAATTGACGGCTGGGTAATAAGGCGGTGCATATAGTAAAACAATTGCCGGTACGAGCTCCTGGCACTGAATGAGCAGAGTATCGGCAATCCGAAAAGATTTTTCACGGTCATCCCAATTTGGATTTGCTTGGACCGCCGATTTCACTTCTTCTACGAAATTTGCTCCCAATTTTTCTAAGGCATATTTTTGCAATTGTTCAAACCGTATTACCCGCACTTCCCCGATTGGTTCTACGGACTGCTCAGCACAGATTTCCCTGTACACTTGATTGCAGGCACGGGCAGCATCAACGGCAACTTTTTCAAATAGATTTATAATTTCTTCGGCACTACGCTTCATTAAAAACACATTATATAAGGCCGATGAGCGGTACGGGGTTTGAACAGAATATTCCAATCTTAAATCCTTCTGTTGAAGGGTTACTGGAAGTGGAGTTTTTTCCCCCATCACTGATTCTTGAAGGTTTTGATTCCATTCCATCCTTTGCGTCAAAAAGGACGCAATATATGGGGCTGTAATGCCACTAAGCGGTTCCCCAACATGTGTCTCTTTTCCGTAAAAAAGCGCTGATGGCATAATCTTACCAATCGAACCGGAGTAAACATAATAATGTTCATCACCCGGTTCCTGGGTAAAGACAGGTTCACCGTTTAGGAATAGTTTATAGGAAAGATGAAACTCTTCCTTCAATTCGAGCAGCTTTGGAACTGCCGCACGCATACCTGAGGAATTAACCTCTTCATCCGGAACAGTCAACAATAGAATATTAATCGGCCATTGTTCGACCGTTGCCTTTTCCAGTAGACCCATATGCATGACGAGTCCCATTTTCATATCCATTGTGCCCCGGCCAAATAAATAATCACCAGATTGAAGATCCTGCAGTGCGTCCTCTGGCAATTCCACTCTTCTTTCACACAGCAGTTTCGTCAACTCTTCTGGACGGTATGCATATTCCTCCAAATCACCATACTCCTCCGTATTCACCGTATCAAAATGACTAATGAGGACAATGGTATCATTCACATCAGGATGCCTATATAAAGCCGTCAAAAACCTCCGGCCCAAATCAGCATCGTGTAGTCGCAAGTGATTCGGATTCTCCTGAAAATACACCAAATCTTGAAGCTTTGTGAGAATCTTTGACGGAAATTCACGCTCACCGTCTGTTAGCGTCATGCTTTTCCAACTCACCACTTCACACAATAGCTCGCGCAAAGTCTGCGGCGTTCCCCACCTAAGCTGTTCCATATAAGATAACTCCTTCAACAAACAAAATAATGAACCGACTGTCCACTAGATACGTACAAATGTCCACGGACGGTGCCTGACACCAAATAAATGACACTCAATAAACTCTATAATGAATTTATTTCTGTCTCTCGGATGCCTTCTTCTTTTTTCTTGTTTTTCATGTAGTAGAATAGGTAGCAAATGATTAGAAATGCTAAGCCGACTAAGAGTCCTACTAGTTGGGTTGGGTCAAAGGCTAAGAAAATTAAGATAGATACACAGAATACCATGCAGACGATTGGGATAAACGGATAGAAGGGAACCTTATATTGTAGGTCTTCTAGTTTCCCTCCCGATTGCAGGTATTTACGACGAAACATAAATTGGGAGAGAGCGATTCCAAACCATGAGATGGTAATCGAAATGCCCGAAATAGCCATAAGTAAGACAAATACTGTATCTGCAGCGATTACGCTTGTTAACAAGGATAAAAGGGAAAAAATCATGGTAAACACAAGAGATGCAAAGGGAACCTTGTTTTTTGTCAGCTTTCCAAACAACTTTGGTGCCATTCCATCATTTGACATTGCCCAAAGTAAGCGGGTTGAAGCATAAATACAAGAGTTTCCAACCGATAAAATAGCTGTTAAGATGACGAAATTCATGATGTCAGGCGCGAATGGAATCCCTGCCAAATCCATTAACTTAACGAATGGGCTTTCTAATAACCCAAGCTCCTTTGTTGGAAAAATAGCTGATAGTATAATAATAGAAGCGATATAAAAGATGATAATTCTAAAAATAATGTTTCGAATTGCTCGTGGAATATTCTTATGGGGCTCTTCACTTTCACCTGCAGCAATCCCAATCAATTCAGAGCCTTGATAAGAAAAGATGACGTTCATCATCGTAACAAAAAGAACCGTAACCCCTGCGGGGAATAGTTTTGTTGGCGCAAAATTATGTAAAAATGGCGCCGGCCGGTCATGCAAAGGAATGATGCCCAAAATAGCTCCCAAACCAATAACGATAAAGAACAGGACCGCTACCACTTTAATACTGGAAAACCAGTATTCCGCCTCTGCGAACCCTTTGGTTGATAAGGCGTTAAGAACAAAGAGCAATAGGATGAAAATCGCACACCAAATCCAGACAGACGTATGAGGAAACCACCGCTTCATCAGGATTCCTGCCGCCGTAAATTCAACGCCTGCCGTTGTCGCAGAACCAATGAAATACATCCATCCTAATGAAAATCCGGCTGAAGGACTAATAAACTTACTAGCATATGTTTGAAATGATCCCGTAACAGGCATGTAGACAGCAAGTTCCCCCAGGCACACCATTACCAGGTATAAAATGATTCCACCAAATAAATACCCTATAAGTGAACCGCCTGCTCCGGCCTGGTGAATCGTATAACCGGCATTTAAAAACAATCCTGTCCCAATAACTCCCCCTAATGAAAGCATAAACAAATGCCGCCGTTTCATTGACCGATTTAACTGATTTTCCTTAACCCCTTGTTCCACCATGTATTTTCACACCCTTCGTATTTTGGCAATGCCAAGTATTTTTTTCGTAGCGTAATAAGGTGCAAACAGTCGAATCTTTTATCCCCAAAAAGATCTAACTTCTTTTTAAAAACGTTGTAATATATCCCACAAAAACTGGAAGCCCATCACTCTTTTATAAAAGTGCAGTTTTAAATCCTTTAATCAAAGGAAACCTGTCCTTCTCTTTTAAAAACGTAGTGACAAGCAGCTTAATCCGCCGTCTAGTTTTTGAAACTCAGACATTTCAAGCTCAATCGTTTGAAAACCAGCCTTGTTAATTTTTTGCTTTGTGACAGGATATCCAGCAGGAATGATGACATAATCATTTACCCGAATACAATTGGCCGCATACACCTCTTCCGGTGGAACTATAATTTTTGTGTATTCATTAAAATCTGGGTGATCCACAAATTCACCAGCTACCACCACTGTTTGATCCCCTAAATACGCAATGCCTGTTTTTAAATGGAAGAATTTTTCTAGCTGGACAATCGTAGCCTTGTAATTTTCCAATTCCAAAATCAACTTTAATTGCTCAGCACCCGCTAAGTTTGTCCGTGCCGAGAGACCAATATAAAAATGATCATCAATTTGTAATATATCTCCGCCTTCAAGCGTTCCCGGAGCTTGGATATAATGGATATTTTCATAAAAAGACTGCAGGGCCGGCTCCATTTCGTGAATTTCCTTGTTTCGGGAAGGTGCTCCAGGGTTAGAAATGACAGCAAACTTCGGGGTAAGAACGGCCGTATCCTCAACGAAGGTGGAATCCGGAAAATCTACATTGCTTGGAAGAATCGTTACCTCAACTCCACATGCTTTTAATGCCTCTACATAAGCTTGGTGCTGGTCAAGCGCTTTTTCCAAAATAGGTGTACCAAGATCAGAAGTAGTTAAACCATTGATATAGCTTTCTCCAGGTGTTTTGACAATAACGTTTTTAAACATATTCATTCCTCCTCAATATTAGCTGCGGACCACCGGACATGTAAGGCATGTCGGACCGCCTGTTCCCAAGTAAGAGATTTCATTTCCTTCATATTCATAGACAGTTGCCCCGGCATAGAGTAATTGTTGCTTTGTGTAAGGGCTTCCAGAAACGATTACACAAACCCGCGGTTCCAATGCCAAAACATTGCAGCCAAGTCGATCATATTCATCCTCCGGAACCTCAATCAGCTTGATCCCGCGTTCAATTAGCAACTGCCGAAGAAATACAGGCATTAAGCGCGAATAGACAACTGCAAGATCTCTGTCTACTAAACTAATAATCGACATAAGATGTAGACACTCTGCCTCCCCCCTGTCATGCGGCAGCGAGACGACAATCAATTCATCGACAAAATCCTTCGTCATCTCTTTGATTTGCTGAATGGCCTCATCATTAGTGCGGTAACCGCGGCCGACTAGCAAGGTTCGATCATCCAACCAGACAAGATCGCCTCCATCTGACACGGCATCACCAGTTAATTCTCCCAATATTGGTATCTCTTTTTCTTGCAAAAAATGTTTATATGCCTCCGCCTCAGGCTGCCGTAATTTTTTTCCTGATTTTAAAATAATGGCGCCTTTCGGGGTGAATTTCACAGGATCATGTGCATAAAGAGAATCCAAACCAACACCTTCCGATGCCGGTAAAAATTCAATCCGTTCAACATGCTGCTTCATAATTGAAAGAAACTGTTCATACTCATGCTGGGCCTTGATAAAATCAGGTTCATTGATGTAGTTGTATTTTTCCCATTCCAGGCTTAAATGCTCCTGATTGAGAAATGCATCTTTTGGATGCTTCACAATTACAGTGTTGAGCTTTTTAAACATTGATGTTAACAAGTGCATCTCCCCTTTATTTTTCCGAATTGCGGAATTGATTTCCTCAATGGGGAAAATTTATAATATTGATAATATAGTAGATAAAAATACATGTCAATATATTATGAATTTACAGAATACTATTTTGTTTGAATAGGAGATAGCTTAATGCAATCAATCGACCGAGCCATGCATATAATCCAAGCGCTGACAGGAAACGAAACGAAAAAGTGGTTTTCGATTACTGATTTATCAAAGGAATGTGACTTACCTGTTAGTACGATACATCGCCTTTTACAATCCATGAAAAAACATGGCCTTATACAGCAAGACCTCGAAACAAAGCTTTATTCGTTAGGGAATGCTTGGCTGGAATACGGCCTGCAGATGTATGATAGCTTCGATTTTGTCAGCTTAATTCGGCCTGAAATGGAAAAATTAATGCATGAAGTGGAAGAAAGTGTGTATTTTAGTAAATCGATTGGGCTGGAAGCTTTAGTGGTTGAGAGAATTGACTGTCCGCAAAATCCCATCCGCATCTATGACCAGCTTGGAATGAGAATCCCAATGAACATTGGAGCAGCCAATAAAGTGATGTTAGCCCATATGCCTCAAGGGGAAGCTTTAAAAATCATACAATCATTGGTACCTAAGGAGGAAACGGAGGAGTTTTTGCAACTATTAAGTAAGATTCGTCGAAAGGGCTACGCGGAAAGTCACGGGGAGAAAACACCAGGAACCTCATCCGTTGCCGCTCCTTTATTTAATAACAAAAACGAACTGATCGGTGCACTTAGCATCGGTTATGTCAATTTCAATATCACGGAAGATAGACAATACCTTTTAATCGAAAAAGTTATGGAATACGGATTACGGATTTGTTCTAAATTGGGGAGTAAATAAGGCGTCTCATTCAACGCGATAAGACGGGCACCATTCGGAACGGAAAAATCCATGTGGAGACAAATCCGTTGATCCTCCCATTATCAGAAAATGTGATTGAACCAAAATAATCAACAAAAAGCGAAAAGACCACAATAGCACGAATTTGTGGTCTTCGCTTTTTTAAAGTGGTGTCAGGTACCAACACTGTCCACCCCACGAGCACAAATGTACACGAAAGGTGCCTGACACCACACCTAATTTACATATTCGATGTTTAGGCCGACTTTAGGTTGAACGGGTTGGCCGGATTCATCGGTAAGTTGAAGGTCTTTAGGAATTCGTAAGTAAAGGATGCTTACTCCATCATGGAATTCGGAATGGTGACTGAAGGAGTTGACTCCTGTAAATTGGTTGACGGAAAAGACGTTGGCTAGCTCTGAGAATTTTAATTCTCTTTGTTGTGGTTTCATTATTCTTAACTGTCCATCGGTCAATTCCAGTTGAAGCGGTTTGAAATATTTTGTTAGATCCAATTGATTCATGCTTAACCTTGTGTGATAATACAAAGCATCAATCTCACCATCGTTCGTATTTTTCCGTTCAACGAAAATATTGGAATTGCTTAACGCTTCATCTTCGCTGCTAATAGGAAGCTGTCGCTCATGGTACGTAAACTTCCATTTCTCCACCAAAAACGCAGGATCAATTTTGTCAATTTCCCCCTTACTAGCTGCATTATATACAACACTATTTTCCTTATCTAGATTCTTGGTGCTTACCGTTTTCCAGTCCGATAAACCTTTACCAGGATTAATCAAATCTAGCGCCAAACATATTAACATGATGGCTAAATAGACACAGAAAATTTTGATAACTCGTTTGCTGTATGAATACTTCCCTTTTTTATTTACTACCTTGTTGATCAAAGTCGAGACTAAATAGACGATTCCGATTAGGATGGCTAAAAAAAGAACTGAATAGATACCGATCATTGTCTGACCTCCATTCTATTCGACAATGTGAACGAACCAATTAGAAAAAGACCAGCAATGATGATGACTTTGATCATAAATAAAGGTAGAGATGGTTCACTGAAGATTAATTGAAAGAAATACGCAACAACTCCATCCTTCCCTCTTACTACCCCATCAAAGTAAAGCGAACCAAGAAACAATCCCGGAAGCAAACCAGCAAACACTTTATTTATTTGGACAAGTGTTCCGACAAAATACCCAATTGCACAAAATAAGAAGACATAAAAGGTAGTCGTAAAAATGCCCAATAGAAACTCAAACGGGGAGCCCACTATACTCACGCTTTTTACTAAAACACTATCCATCAAATAATACATGATGAGCTTTATCGGGAAGATCGACATCACGGCCGTCATTCCACCCGCAAAACTTACCGTTAGTAAAAATAGCAAATTGGAAAGATTGCTGCTTAACCGATTGGTCACAAACGGGAAATCGATATTTCGATGTGCCTTTGTGGTAATGAGAATGGCCGTTATAAACCCCCAAAGCATCGTAAATCCAACCACTAAATCAGCTGAATAATAATGGACCTCTATTTTTAAATTAGTACTGCTGCTCCCCATCATTCCCACACCATTAAGCGAAAATAAAATGGCGAGTAATTGAATGAAAATCAATGAGATAAAAACTTGAGTATACGCCCTTAGCTTATAAACATACTGTTTTTTTACAATATCGATCATCCTAATCTTCTTTAAAGACATCATCAATACCCCCTTTCGTTTTGCCAGTTAGATAGACACAGAGATCACTGGCGTTTACCGGTGAAAGATTTACCCCACTAATAAGAGCAGCTTGCCGTTCAGATTCAGAAAGTTGATTCCTTACAACCACATAGGAAGTGCCCTGCCCAATACTTTTTGAAAAAGTAACTTCCATGTTCTTGACCAAATCCTCAATAATGTCGCTTTTTCCTTGAAGTCCGATTGCCCATTCCTTTAAATCAGCAATAGACATATGAAGCAATTCTCGCCCATCCTTTAGGACCATTATATCCTCGAGTAAATCCTCAATCTCATTCAAATGATGGCTTGATAGAATAATCGTACGCGGATGGCCAAGGTAATCCTTGAGCAAGGCACGATAAAAATCCTTTCTTACAGCAGCATCCATTCCAGTGGTTGGTTCGTCAAACATCGTTAATGGACAGCGAGCAGCTAATCCAAAAATCGCACTAAACGTACTTTTCATTCCCATCGATAAACCGTCATAATACTGGTGGGGATTTAAGGAAAAATAATCCAAGAGACGACTAGCTAACCCGGAATCCCAATTCTCATAAAAGCTCTCTCCTGCCTCTAAAATCTCCCGAAGGTTTAAGGCTATAGGGAAATTCATTTGATTATGAATAAAGGTAAGATTTGCGGAAACAGCCAGATTATTAAATGGATGTTCGGAAAAAACCTTCATTTGACCCGAGGTTTCCTTCATATAACCGGCAATGATTTTTAGCAGCGTTGTTTTCCCTGCACCATTTCGGCCAATCAAACCGGTAATTCTATTTTCTTCTATAGTTATAGATAGATTATTTAGCGCTCGTGTACTTCCAAATGCTTTGGTCAACCCCTTGCATTCAATCACACTCATTCCTCCGCCTCCCCTATGTTTACTGTATTAATCATTTCAATTAGCTCATCCCGACTTACACACAGCCGCTCAGCTTCTAAAACTATTTCCGTTACTAATCGAGCTAATGTTTGATTTTTCCGTCTATTCAGGATTCTTTCTTTTGCATTCCCTACTACAAACATTCCAAGACCTCGCTTCTTATAGAGAATTTCTTCATCTGCCAAAATATTGAGGCCCTTAGCTGCCGTAGCTGGATTAATATTAAAAATTTCTGCCAGTTGATACTGGGAGTAGATTTTTTGCTCACTTTCAAAATTTCCATTTAGAATCTCATTCTCTAGCCATTCCGATATTTGCACATAAATCGGCTTTGTTCCGTCCAGATTAAGAGTCAAGCTTTCTCCTCCTTTCATGAATAGTGCATTACTGTTGTAATGTAGTATACTATAATTGGTAATTATTTTCAATATATTTGGATATTTTTCCATTGTTGTATTTTTATATATAAACAAAAAAATCGGCCAGAAGGATTTCTTGGCCGATTCAATATGGGTTCATTCTTCGTTTGATTTCTTCTTCTAAAACTCGTGCATGATTATGTACGGGATCCTTTGCTCCATATAAGAGAGTTACATTCTCCCTTGAAGCAATTTCAATAATTTGCTCGACAGCGAGTGATTGCTTCTCATTTGTTTGAAGTTCATCAAGGTATCTGGCACGAAACTCCTCAAACAATTCCGGCTTATGACAAAACCATTTACGAAGCTCATTGCTAGGGGTAGCATCTTTTAACCAGAGCGACAACCTAGCGCCCTCTTTGGAAATCCCCCGAGGCCACAAACGGTCAATCAAAATCCGGTACCCATCCGCCTCATCATATGGTTCATATACTCTCTTAAGAAAAATCCTATTCATGTTATACCTCCATGAAGTGGTGCCTGACACCAAGATGTCAGGCACCATGGGGAATGCATCAAAAGCTTTTTATGCTTCTATTACGTTTGGCTGTTGGTAAACTTCTTTTTCGAATTCACCGGTTATTTTGCTTGTTAGTATGCCCGCAGTCATGCTTCCACTTACGTTGAGGGCTGTACGGCCCATGTCAATTAAAGGCTCAACAGAGATTAATAGTCCGACAATGGCAATTGGCAGGTTTAGAATGGATAAGACGATTAAGGCTGCAAATGTTGCTCCTCCACCCACACCTGCGACACCAAATGAACTAATTGTCACGACAAGAATAAGGGAGATGATGAACGATGGACTTGCCGGATTTATCCCCGCAGATGGAGCAACCATGATGGCCAGCATTGCCGGATAGATACCGGCACATCCATTTTGACCGATGGAAAGTCCAAAGGAGGCTGCAAAGTTCGCAATCCCTTCAGATACTCCAAAGTCCTTTGTTTGCGTTTTAATATTCAACGGCAGCGTTCCTGCACTTGTCCGTGAAGTAAAAGCAAATGTTAAAGTTGGCAAGGCTTTTTTCACATAATTAACAGGGCTCAATTTTGCAAGCGTCAATAATAGCAAGTGAACAATAAACATGATAATAAGTGCTACATAGGACGCAACGACAAACTTACCTAATTTTGCAATCGCGGTATAATCACTTGTCGCCATCACCTTTGTAATAATGGCAAGAATGCCATAAGGGGTAAGGCGTAGAATCAACGTGACAACCCGCATGATGATCGAGTAAAATGTATCAATTATTTTTGCAAAAAACTCCCCACTTTCAGGGTCCTTACGTTTAACACCCAGGTAGGCAATCCCGATAAAGGCTGCAAAAATGACCACTGCAATCGTGGATGTTGGGCGGGCACCTGTTAAATCCTGAAATGGATTGCTCGGGATAAGCTGGATGATTTGCTGTGGAATCGTCATACCTTTAACAGTTACTATTGTATCTTTTAACTGTGCATTACGCGCTGTTTCGGCAACACCTGAAGTTAAATGAATCCCATCAAGACCAAATCCTAAGGCCGAGCCAATTCCAATTGCCGCAGATACAGCAGTTGTTCCAAGGAGTATACCGATGACTAAGAAACTGATTTTTCCGATGTTTTTAGTCAACTTTAATTTTGTAAAAGCTCCAACGATCGAAATGAAAACGAGTGGCATAACTACCATTTGTAATAGTTTAACATACCCAGTCCCAACAACGTTAAACCAATCGATTGAAGTTACGGTTACTTTTGAAGTAGTTCCGTAGATTTGATGAATAATAAAGCCATAGACAATACCAATGCCCAATGCTATAAAAACACGTTTTGAAAAGGACAAATGCTTTCTTTGCATGAAGAACAAACCTACAATAAGCAAAAGAAAAACAGCAATATTCACGATAATTAGGACACTTTCCATCGTATTCCCCCTATTCATATTATTGAGAAAATTCTAATACATTAATTCCAATCAGTCAAGTCGGATTTTTTAAAAATTTTCAAATGGTGTCAGGCACCAAACCAGTTCACTGTCCACCCTACAAGGACAAATGTCCACGGGCGGTGCCTGACACCACATTTGAAGTTTTTAATACGAAAAAGGCTGGTGCCTAACGCACTAGCCTTTTGACTTTTTAAATTTATTAGGGGTCTACCGGATTTCTTTTCCTACCTTAAGCGCCTGCATGAAACGGAATGCTGATTTTTCAAGCAGGCTTTCGGCATTGGTTATGGCCTCTTCTAGCAGCATCGGTGCATCAACGATCGGTGCTGTTAGGGAAATTCCTTCTGCTTCTAATTTTTCTAAATCACCTTCAATCGCTCCAGCAAAGGCAGCGCATGGGATTCCATATTTCCTTGCCATATTTCCAATCCCAATAGGAACCTTCCCAAATAACGATGAAGCGTCAATTCTACCTTCTCCCGTTATGACAATCGAAGCTTCTTTAATTTTTTCTTCCAAATTACTCAATTCTGCGATGAGAGAAAAGCCGCCCTTCATCTCGACTTGAAGAAACGACCTTAGAGCAAATCCTAATCCCCCCGCAGCACCGCTGCCACTTCGCTCCTTTTCGTCTCTGCCAATACTCCTCTCAACAACATCCGCAAAATTAGCCATCCAGCGTTCGTATTGCGGAAATTCCTCTTCTTTTACCCCTTTTTGTTTACCGAAAACCGCAATCGCCCCTGTTTCCCCTAACAACGGGTTAGTAACATCTGACATCACGGTGATTTTAGTGGAATTTAACCTTGGATCAAGTCCGCTTATGTCGATCTCTTTTATAAATTTAGTTGCTCTGCCGTTTCCTTCGACAGTATTTCTGTTTCCATCATAAAACTGAATCCCAAGTGCTTGGAAAAAACCAATTCCCGCATCAACCGTCGCGCTGCCGCCTATTCCAATTATTAAATGCTCCGGTTCATAGTCTAAAGCATATTTTACTAACTCTCCTGTTCCATATGTAGTGGCTACTAAAGGATTTAATTCCTCTCTCGATAATAAAGGAAGACCAGAAGCAGCAGCCGTCTCTACTATCGCCATTTTTCGGTCCTCAATCCAGCCAAATGATGCGTCAATTAGTCTTCCTAATGGATCATGTACCCTTTTATAAATTTTCTCTCCGTCAAACACGGCTAAAACAGCATCTATTGTTCCTTCACCACCATCTGCTAGCGGTATACTCGTACAATCTGCTTGCGGAAAGACCTTTTTAATGCCGGAACATATCGCGTTTGCGGCTTGGACACTAGTTAACGACCCTTTAAAGGAATCTGGTGCTATCACGATCTTCAATTTCATACCTCCAAGTCCAGGTCATTTTATCGACTATCCTGCTGATTTCTTCGGAAAAGAAAAGGGATACTTCCCTTAACTGGATGATATCCCTATTTTTATTTGTTGTTAAGTTTACGTAACCGATATCATTCATTTTTCCTGAAGCCAGGAACGTAAAGTAATTTACCTGACCGAAATCATTCATTTTCCCCATAACCGGGCACGTAAAAACGATTTACGTGACCAACTTCATTCATTTTTCCCGAGAACGGGCACGTAAAACGATTTACGTGACCCAAATCATTCATTTTCCCTAAGGACGGGCACGTAAAACGATTTACGTGACAAATTTCATTCATTTTTCCCGAGAACGGGCACGTAAAACGATTTACGTGACCAACTTCATTCATTTTTCCCGAGAACGGACACGTAAAACGATTTACGTGACCAATTTCATTTATTTCCCCCAAAGTCGGGCACGAACTGATCAACAGGGCATCTAGCCTTCACTATCTATAAACCAATATCTTTTTTCCCCGACTTATGGTAATTTTTTCGTAATATAATAATGTAGTAGAGAACATAATAGGCGAACATAATGAGTATCAGTCCTGATCCCCAGGAGTTTCCAATGGCATAGTTCATATTTTGAACATCACCTGATTGCCCTGCTTGAAAACCTCCTGATTGTCCCAATAAGTACATTTGGTAGATACGATAGATGATCCTACCTATAAATAGAAAGGTAACAAAGCTGCCAATCATGGTACTCGGGCGATAATACCAATGGCCTTCGCGCTGTTCGAATTGCGTCATCGTTCCACTGTAATATGCAAGAATAATTCCAATAAGAATTCCAACAACATCAGAGATGAGACTTATAGGGTGCATGGCCCCTGTAACGAAAAATAGCAGCCCAATGATAAGGAAAATAGTAATCCTGGTCATCATTTTTCTTGATTTTAATGGCTGCCAACCAATATTTCTACGAATCCGCCTATAGATCATAAACACAATAAGAACCCCAATAATTATAACCGTGTCAAGATGTTGGTTCATTAATTCCCCTCCCATTCAAATATAATGATGAAACCATTCACCTGGCCCTGAGCCATTTGCGAACCTCCCACTTACATTGACCCCTTAAATAAAATATTTGAAAACCCGATTCCAGATTCCCCCTCGTTAACAAAAAAATATTCACAACTAAATAAAATTCTACACATATAGTTGGAACCCTTTAATAAATATGGTGCCAGGCACCACAAAAACATAAACGTACACAGGGGGACCAAATGTAGATTAAAAATAAAAAACTGCCCCAAAAGAGTCGTCATTCAACGAACTTTTGAGTCAGTCTCATAGGCAATTCTTATTATTTTTTCTTTGCGTGTTTGCGCATGTCAAAGGCTACTGCGACAACGATGATGGCTCCCTTGACGATGTATTGGATGTAAGGGCTGACGCCTAGGAAGGCAAGTCCGTAGTTGATAATTTGGAAGATGAGTACCCCGGTGATTACGCCAGATACTTTTCCAATCCCGCCAGATAATGATACACCGCCGACTACGCAGGCTGAGATGGCATCTAGTTCGTACATGTTACCCGTGTTGTTGGTGGCGCTACCGACTCGGCCTGCTTCAAGCGTACCGGAGAAGCCGTATAAAACACCTGCTAGCATGTAGATTAAAATCAAATATTTTGTAACATTAACGCCGGATACCTTAGCTGCTTCAGGATTGCCTCCGATAGCATACATATTTTTACCAAATTGTGTTTTATTCCATAGAATCCAAATAAAGATTGAAAAAATAATAGCATAAAAAATAAGATATGGAATTTCATAATTTCCGATTGGAATTCCTCGCTGAGCGAAGGTTGTAAATGATTGATTTAACCCGCCGATTGGCTGTGCCCCATATGGTGGGCGGTCAAAATACATGGAATTCAAGCCATAGACCGTAATCATCATCCCTAAGGTTGCAATAAATGGCGGTACGTTAAGCTTGGAAACAATGATACCGTTAAGGGCACCGATAATCCCTGTAATGACCATCGCCACTAAGATGGGAACAAACAAAGGTAAATGCGGTAAATGCGGGTACATTTTATAGGCATAATCAGATGCTTGTAATAGTGATGCCGAAACAACCGCTGCAAGACCGACCATCCGCCCCGCAGAAAGGTCTGTTCCTGCTGTGATCAGGATTCCTGCCATCCCTAGTGCAATAATAATCCGTGATGAGGACTGACTTAAAATATTGAGTAAGTTCGTAACAGATAGAAAATCTGGAGAAGCAACGATGATCCCAATAACGAGTAGTACTAAAAACACATAAATTACATTATCAAAAAGCCATTTTGATACATTTGATATTTTCGTAGCCTTACTATTCACTGTACACTCCTCCTAATACATAGCTGCTAATCGCATAATTTCTTCCTGCGATGTCGTTTTCGTGTCAACGATTCCAGCTACTCTCCCATTACTCATTACTAAAATTCGATCGGTAACACCAAGCAGCTCTGGCATTTCTGATGAAATCATAATAATTCCTTTGCCTTCAGACGCTAATTGATTAATTAATTGGTAGATTTCAAATTTCGCCCCAACGTCAATCCCCCTTGTAGGCTCATCGAGCAGCAAAACTTCCGGCTTGGTCAAGAGCCATCGACCGATAATTACCTTTTGTTGATTACCCCCTGAAAGACTTCCAATCGGAGTTTTTTGCGAAGGTGTTTTGACTTTCATCGAATCAATCACCCATTTGGTATCCTCAGCTACTTTGCGGTCAGACAGAAACACAGCATTTGTTTTATATTGTTTTAAATTCGAGATGATGGAGTTAAAACTAATACTTAAGCCCGGAAAAATACCTGTTGATCTTCGTTCCTCCGTCACAAGCGCAAAACCATTTTTGATTGAATGCTGTGGAGATTGATTTTTTACTGACTTGCCGTTAAGCTCGATCGTTCCTGATTGTAATGCGCGAATACCAAATATGGCTTCTACCACTTCAGTCCGCTTTGAGC
The DNA here is from genome assembly GCF_001048695.1 of Neobacillus massiliamazoniensis. Lineage (GTDB taxonomy): Bacteria > Bacillota > Bacilli > Bacillales > Cytobacillaceae > Neobacillus > Neobacillus massiliamazoniensis. The sequence goes on from NZ_CVRB01000002.1 coordinate 612,290, forward strand.
CGACCAATCCGGCAATTCCTAAAATTTCGCCTTTCTTTAGTTCAAAATTCACATCAATAAAAGATGGCTGTGTCTCCGCTGTAAAATTAGAAACTTTTAAAATGACATCACCTGGTTCATTGATTTTCTGTGGGAAACGCTGTGACAGATCTCGGCCCACCATCAGCTTGATGATTTCATCTGTCGTTAATTCCTTGGCGCTTTTTGTAGCAATATACTGGCCGTCACGCATTATCGTTACTTCATCAGATATTTTCAAAATTTCTTCCATTTTGTGAGAAATGTAGATAATCGCCACATTTTCGCTTTGCAGCTTTCTGATAATCTTAAATAGATGATTGACTTCATTCTCCGTTAAGGAAGAAGTTGGTTCGTCCATCACAATCAGCTTTGAATGATAGGAGACTGCTTTAGCAATTTCAACCATTTGCATTTCCGAGACAGATAACGTACCGACCTTACTGCGCGGGTCAATATTGATGTCTAAGCTTTTAAAAATTTCCAGCGTATCCTGGTACATTTTCTTATGGTCAATGAAGACGCCTTTTCTTGGATATCGCCCTAGCCAAAGATTGTCCATCACACTTTGTTGACGGACTTGGTTGAGCTCCTGATGGACCATGGAGACACCACTTTCAAGTGCCTGTTTGGAATTATCAAAAGCTACTTCTTTTCCATTTAGAAGAATTTTTCCTTTATCTAGTGAATAAATGCCAAACAAGCATTTCATTAACGTCGACTTTCCTGCACCATTTTCCCCCATAAGCGCATGAACGGTTCCCGCTTTCACCTTAAGGGAAACATTATCAAGGGCAATAACACCTGGAAATCGTTTGGTTATATTTCTCATTTCTAGTAAACTAGCTTCTGACATGAGCGAACCTCCTCGCTTACCATTTAAAAAATATGAGACTTATAAAATCGTCTCATATTATTGAAAAAATATAAGGTGTCCAGCTCCACAGAATAATTCCATGAAGCAACCCCGAACGAAGGAAAAGAACCCGCTTTCCCTTCGTTCGAGAAGCGCCTTCGGGTTTAAATCAAAAGCCCTGGACAGGCGCTTCCGCTTTTCTTATTGTCTGGCTCCAGCGCCTAGGGGCTCGGGGTCATAAGCCAATCCGTCATGAAGGTGAAAAACAACCTTCATGGCGGCTCGTCTTATGCCTGTCGCCCCTGAGCATAAAGGAAATCTTCCTTGAATAACCTTCGCAGGAACAAGTTGTGCTTGTTCCGAAGGCGCTTCCGCTTTTCTTATTTGTATGCGTCCCTACCAACTTGAATATTATCTTTTGTTACGATTACATAAGGTACACGAACCGCTTTTGTATCATCAAGCTTCCAGCTAGTACCAGATAATACATCTTTGCCATTGGCTGCATTTGCAGCAAGATCGATCGTTGCCTTACCTTGGTTTTTCGCATCGTTTAAGACGGAACCAACCATTTTTCCATTTGCAATCATATCAAGTGCTTCAGGAATCGCGTCTACACCGACAACCGGCATATATTTATCGCCTGAGAAGTACCCAGCTTTTTCAAGAGCAGAAATTGCTCCCAAAGCCATACCGTCATTGTTACAAATGACAAATTCGATTTTGTCGCCGTATTTAGAAATCCAGGCATCCATTTTTTCTGTTGCTTTTGTTGCATCCCACATTGCGGTATCCAATGCTAATTCTTGTGTTTTGATTCCTTTTTTGTGCAATTCATCAATTACATATTTTGTACGTGCTTCTGCATCTGGATGTCCTGGTTCCCCTTTTAGTAAAACATATTGAAGGACACCATCATGATTTTTGTCCCATTTATCTTTGTTGGCTTCCCATGCTTTTGCAATCATATCCCCTTGAAGGATACCTGATTCAGATGAAGTAGTTCCAACATAATAAGCTTTATCATAGCTCTTCAGAACACTTGCATCTGGCTCTTTATTGAAAAAGATAACAGGAAGATTCTTTGCCTTAGCCTTATCAATGATGGTTGGTGCAGATTTTGGATCAACAAGGTTAATCGCCAGAGATTTGGCACCTTTAGCAATAAGGGTATCCACTTGTTCCATTTGTTTTGCTTGATCGTTCTGTGAGTCATTCAGCATCAGGTTGATTTTACCTTTTGCTTCATCCTGCATGGAACGTCGTACATAAGACATGAAGTTATCATCAAACTTATAGATTGTCGCCCCTACGGAAAGAAGGCTTGAATCATTTCCTTTTGAAGTACTTCCTGAACCGCCCGTAGAGCTGCTGCAGCCCGCAGCTAATAAAATACTAGTAGCAACTGTTAATGAAAGAAATAAACCTTTTTTCTTAATCGCCATGCTTCCATTCTCCTTTTTTTGAATTTCGTAAAGACTTCTGTTAACCGTTCCAAATCTTTGTTTAACTAATGTAAGCCCTTACAAAAATAGTAGCATGGGACCTATTTTTTCAATAGTACAAAAGAATAGCATAAATTTGTGAATTCCTAGATTATTTTGCAATTGAATATCACGTCTCTATAGTAAAAAGCCAAACGCTTTTGCGAATGGACTTGCCTATATTATTCATTTACTACGGCTTTGCGATATTCCTTTGGCGATAATCCAGTATGCTTTTTAAACACCCTGCTAAAATAGTTCGGGTCCTTGTAGCCGACTGAAAAGCAAATTTCTTTTAAACTTTTTCCTTGGTCCATCATTTCAGCTTTTGCCTTGTTAATCCTTACTTCCGTTACATAATCAATAAAGGTCATCCCAAATCGATCTTTAAATAATTTACTAAAATAAAATGGACTTATGTCCACATATTCGGCTACCTGCTCCAAGGTAAGTAACTTGGAATAATGAAATTCAATATACTCCTTTGCCTTCTGTAGCAAGCCCTTTGCATGATGGGTGCGCCAAACTTGTACACGGCCGACAACCTCCAATAAATAGGCCTTCCCTTTTTCAAGCACCCTTGAAATCTCTCCAGACTCAGGAATTACAGGAGGTTCTCTATCTTCAATGCCATGTTCATGGAGTATTCGGGAAATAAGAATAAATAATTCATCAAAGGACTTTTTTACGAATGAGGCTGATACCTTTTCGTTTGCACCAAGCTTAATGATCAGCGAATCAAACATATAGAGAACATGATTAACATCGCCTTGACGGATGGCATCTAACAACTGTTTTTCCACGTCTAGAACCCCTGAGAATGAAGGCATTTCCGCTGAAGCTTGTTTATCACAAATTAAATACCTTCGATTTGGTGTTTTTAGCAGCTGCTTCAATGCTAAGATGGCATCATAATAAGATTGATTCAGCTCAAAGGCATGTTGATAAGGAAGACCTATCCCTATTCTTAGTTCCCCTTTAAAGGATTCCTTTTGAAATAGGCTGTTCAAACTTTCAATAATGTTCAAAGCATCTGTCTTAAAATGGGCTTTTTCCTCTGTTTTTTTACAAAGGAATAACACAGGAACCTGGGTCTCTGTCAAGGGTCCAATCATGACTTCATGCTTTTTTACCGCTAATTTAATCGTATCCTTCAGCCATTTGTACCATTTTTGTTTTTCATTTGGAGCAATTTCTGAACCGTTCCTCTCTTGAAGGAAAACCATCATAATAAAGCCTGAAGTAATCTCTACCCCTAACAACTGGCCCCATTCATCAAACGTAAAATCTTGATCTTGGTTCATGATAAGAGATGATACCCATCCCTTATGTGCAATGGAAACAGCACGGTCGAGATTCTCTCTTAAACTTAACTGCTCAACTCGTTTTTTACGCTCCTCTATAATCTCAACTGAGACACGCTGTAGGCTTTGAAGAATATCAAGTTTTCTGCTCGGCTTTAAAATATACTCCTTGACACCTTGCTGCATCACTTCCTTGGCATATTCAAAGGTATTAAAGGCGGAAACCATAATAAATCGAATTGTGGGATCAAACTTTTTGATTTCTTTAACCGCTTGAACACCATCAATTCCCGGCATTTTTATATCCATAAAAATAATATCAGGCTTATGCTCCTTCGCCATTTCAATCGCTTTTCTGCCATTTGGGGCCTCACCTATAACTTCAACATCCTCAGAAGAATTATTGATCATTTTTGTTAACGCTTTCCGTTCCAGGACTTCATCATCAACAATGAGAATTTTTAACAAGGTCCTTTCCCCCCTTTGTCACAACAGGTATAATCAGCCGAAAATTAGCCCCTTTCCCTATTTCTGATTCAATTTCCACTATGTCTTTTCTCTGATAAAAAAGCTGAAGCCTGCGAATCACATTTTTTACTCCTATGCCTGTAGAGTGCCCGTTTGTTTTTTCCTGATTAACCATATTATCTGTTTCAGTTCCTTCCATGTATTGGAGGATTCTTTTTTTAGTAGTCTCATCCATTCCTTTTCCGTTATCAATGACCTCAACATAAACCTTATCTTGATCATGATAAATATCGAGAAGGATTTCCGCATTTTCTTCATATGACTCAACGCCGTGTACGAAAGCGTTTTCAATAATTGGCTGCAAAATTAAGCGCGGTACTTCAATGTCTAAACAATCATCCTCTATATCGATAATAAATTGAATCCGATCTCCGAACCTTGTTCGCTGGATAAAAAAATACTCTTTGACAATCCTAACCTCTTCTCTTAAGGTTGATGCTTTATTAAGATCGCCAAGGTTGTAACGGAGCAAAGCCGCAACGGCTTCGATTAGTCTTGATGTCTGTTCGGCTTCTTCTAAATAAGCCATTTTGGAAACTGTATTTAAGGTATTAAAAAGAAAATGAGGATTAATCTGATGCTGTAGCCTCTTTAATTCCATTTCCTTTAAAAGTTTATCCAACTCCGACTTTTGCTTAATTTCCAGCACCAATTGCCGGAGGTTTGTGCGCATATGGTTAAACGTTTCAGTTAAAGGCTTTAATTCATCCTTCGTCAATATTTTTATTTCTTCACCTTCTAAATTACCTTTAGAAATTTCCTTTGCTGCCTTTGATAATAAACTAATAGGTCTTGTAATTCCCCCTGAAATCCATAACGCCAGCAATGTACTAAGAAAAAAAGCTGCTGCAAAGAGCGAAAGGGCCATCATTCGATAATAATAATTTTGCTTGTCCATTTGATCGTAAAACTTTTGATAATCCGTCAATTTATTATTTAAAATAGCCAATGTACTTTCATGGAGGAAGGAAGCAATCTTCAGTACTTCATTAAAATGCTCTGAGTAGCCGTTAATATCCTCTCTTTGAAAAGCACCTACAGTTGCATCACATTCATCCAAATAGCTGTCGATCATATTTTTATAATTAACAAGATTGATATCATTGGAATTCATTACTTGATAAAGCCTTTTTTGATCCTTGACCAGGTACAGCTTTTCTGTCTTATAGTCTTGATGGTACCGTTCTTCCTTATCTAAAATATATGCATGCAGCTTTTCTGAAATTGAATTGGTCCGCTGTGAAATATCATTAAGCAATAGAAATTTTTCAAAGCTATCATTATACTCCCCCAGAACTTTTTCACTGCTTTTATAAAACAAGATCCCGACTGAGGTCAACAAAATAACAAGAACAATAAAATAAAGCAGCAATTTCGTTCTTATTCGAAATATCATTACTTGCTCCCCTCCCCTATGTTCTTCCGGGTTAAGGGTAAATCTTTTGCTCTCATAATCCGAGTGTCCGTGTGGACAATGGAAGGCACTTTCCTGCCCTCGACTAAATCAATCATCAATTTTACGGCTTCATACCCCATTTGGTACGGTTCCTGAACGACAGTGGCTTGGATGGTCCCATTGCGTATGTAGTTAACAGTATCTGGTAGGGTATCAAATCCGATAATATAAACCTGTCCTGTTTTTTTATATTGTTCAACCACTTGAGCGATGCCAACTCCATCTAAGGCACTCGTTCCAAAAAATGCGTTAACCTCGGGATGGTTCTGCAAGATCTGAAACGCTTTTTCAGAGGCCCGAACTCTACTAATCTCTGATTCTTCCACATCGATAATATGAATCCCATTTTCCGATTTTACCGCATCCTCAAACCCCTTTACCCGCTGTTGTTGATGATTCTTGTAAAAGCTTCCCGTAATAATGGCAACATTGGCATGCCCTTTTGTATCCGCTATCAATGCTTTACCAGCTAAAACACCCGAATAATAATTGTCTGTTCCGATATAGGCTAGTCGCTTGCTATTTACCGTATCCGTATCAACTGTAATGACCGGGATTCCTTTTTCGACGACGCGATTTATAAGCGGAGTAAATTGCTCATCGCTTAATCCCTGTGTCATAATTCCATCTACTTTTGAAGCTGCTGACATTTCAATCGTTTTTAAATGAACATCAAAATTTGCCTGCTTCGGTCCGACATATTCCAGCAGGACACCATTTTGCTTAGCAGCTGCCTGTGCCCCTTTTCCAACAAGTCTCCAATACTCATTATCCATCTCTTCCGGAACAAGAACAAAATGATATTTATACTTTGCCTGATCCATCTTCTCCATCGATGGCTTATGCACAAAAACCTTATACCCCCAAAAAATCGCCAACGAGCAGCTCACCACAAAACACAAAGCACCACAAACATACGCAACCCTCGACAACCTGCCCATAGACATCCCAACCTATCCCTAATCTAACAATATTATACTGACCAAACCTAAAACCAACAATCCTATCGGTGTCACTATTGGTGTCTGGCACCACAAAAACATACAAGAAAACTCACCAGTTTTTGGTGAGTTCTTTGTGTGTTTTTTCCGCTATTCAGCATTTTAGCACTTGCTCGCTATTCTTTAACAGACCCACCTAGAATTCCGGAAATGAATTGTTTTTGCAGAAGCAGGAAGAAAATCATAATGGGAATTGTCGATAAAGTAGTTCCTAACATCAGTTGGCCATAGTCAATTCGAGCCATCCCTATTAAGCTTGATAAGGCGACAGGCAGTGTAAACATTTCCTTTGAATTTAACGTTATTAGCGGCCAGAGTAAGCTGTTCCATTGAGACATAAATTGAAAGATGGCAACGGCAGCAAAAGCCGGCCTCGTTACTGGCAAAATAACTGAAAAGAATATTCTTATTTCTCCTGCCCCGTCCACCCGGGAAGCCTCAATAATAGAATCCGGAACCGCTTTCATATTTTGCCGCATTAAGTAAATCGCAAAAGGAGAGGCTAGACCTGGTAAAATAATCGCTTGATACGTGTTTAGCCAATCAAGTGACACCATCATTTCGAACATCGGAATCAAGGTTACCTGAGAAGGAATCATTAATGAACATAGAATAATGAAAAAGAGCAGGTTCTTTCCCTTAAAGCGAAATTTGGCAAAAGCATATCCGGCCATGGCACTAATCAGTGTGCTAACAAATGTATAAACAAGGGCAATAAATAATGAATTCCAAAATATCCTTGTGATTCCTAATGCATTATTAAGTGATTGAAAGTTCTTTGCTAAATAACTACCTGGAAGCAGCCTCGGTGGAACATGAAAAATCTCTCCCGATTGCTGGGTTGAACCAATAACCATCCAATAAAATGGCGCAATGGATAAGACCACGCCGATCAATAATAGAATATAAATGACTAATTTTTTCGAAAGCTTCTTTGACGTTATCATTCTTCAAGGTCACCTACCAGTTTCATTTGAATCCAGGAAACAATAGCCGTTATCAGCACTAGAACATAAGCAATAGCTGAGGCGTAACCAAAGTCAAAGAATTTAAAGCCGGTTTCATATAAATAGAGAGTAATCGTCATCGTCGCACTATTGGGGCCCCCATGTGTTAAAATGAACGGTTCATCAAAAAGCTGTAATGTGCCAATTGTTGACATGACGACTGTAAAAATAAAAACTGGCTTTAATTGTGGAATGGTAATCATAAAGAATTGTTTTACCTTCCCAGCTCCATCAATACTTGCCGCTTCATATAATTCCGCTGGGATGTTTTGTAACCCCGCTAAAAAAACTACCATATTATAACCAGTCCATCTCCATGTCATAACTAGAATGACAGACAATTTTGCCCATAATGGAGAGGTTAACCAAGGAATTGATTTAACTCCCAAAAAGGATAGGACATAATTGACTAGCCCAAAATGTTCATCTAATAGAATCATAAACACAATGGAGGAAGCAACAAGTGCAGTAATGGCTGGCATAAAATAAGAGATTCGAAAAAACGCCTTACCTTTTACCATTGTTGAATGAAGCCCAACTGCAATAAGTAATGACAGAAAGAGCATAATTGGGACCTGAACAATCAAAATTTCAGCTGTATTTAACAATGATTTATAGAAAATAGGATCATGAAAAAGGCGAGTATAATTTGCGAATCCGACAAATGTTTTATCCACCCCGCGCACCTCTTGAAAACTTAAAATAAACGAAGAGATCACGGGATAAACTGTAAAAATTAGGAGTAAGAGAAATGCTGGACCGATAAAAATGTATGGGGCATTTTTAGGAGTTATAAAAAGTTTTCTTTGTTTGACTTGTAAGTTTGTTGTCATCTTAACTACCTTTTCTGTTTGACCCACCTAAATACCCTCCCTCACAAAAAATGATAGAAATGAGAGAAGCGCACCATGCACTCTCTCATTTCTCAAAATGCTATTTTTTAATTTCATTTTCTAATTGTTTTTGCGCATCCTTTAATCCAGATTCAACCGGTTTATTTTCGAGTAAAATAGCTGCTTGGGCATCGCTCGTCAGTTTACTAGCTTTTGCATAGTTTTCGTTTAAATAAATTTTAGGGACTTTGTCGACAATATCAGCAAACTTTTTAAAAATCGGACTATTATTGAAGTACTCACTATTAGCTGTAAATTGTGGAGCGCTGTATGTTTCCTTTAATGATGGGAAAAGTCCATATTTCTCAAAACCTAAAAGCTGTGAATCTTTATTTGTTGTAAAGAAATCAACAAATGCATAGGCAGCTGTTTGATTCTTACTTGTTGATGGAATTAACAAAGATGAGCCGCCAACATTTGCATACCTTGAACCTCCGTCCTCAAAGCTTGGGAGATAGAAAACATCCCATTGTCCTTTCGATTTTGGTGCTTGGTCCATAATAGTGCCTGCATACCAAACCCCGTATGGAACCGTTGCAACACTTCCATTTACCGTTGCGGTAACAATGCCATCCCATCCTTTATTCTGTAAAACTAAGTCCTCATCATGAAGTTTTTTAATCACATTCATTGCACGTTTGGCTTCAGCAGATTGAAGAGTAATTTTATTGTCTTTATCAAAATAAGAAAGGCCTTGCTGTTGCATCATCATTTCGAATACCCCGTCATAATTTGGGATATCGATTGGCAGCAGCATCGCTCCAGTGGCTTCTTTAATCTTTTTCCCTGCTGCGATATAGTCATCCCATGTCTTAATGGAATTTGGATCAACGTTTGCTTTTTTAAAGTAGTCAACCCGGTAGAATACGCCGGCAGGACCAATATCCCAAGGAGCGGCAATGAAATTTCCATCCTTATCTTGGACAGCTGCCACCTTAGCCTGGTTGAACGAATCCTTGTATTTCCCGTATCCAAGCTTGGTTAAATTTAAAAATCCCTGCGGAAACTGGTGGACATACCCTGGAATGCGTTCATCCTCCATTAACACGACATCCGGTAGGCCAGAACCTCTTGCGGCTAAGCCTACTGTCAGCTTGGAATATACGTCACCACTATTAAAATCTTCCACTTTTACTTTTACATCCGGATACTTTTTTTGAAATTCAGCTATCGATGCTTTCATCGTTGCTGCAGCGACATCCCAGCCCCATACCGTTATCGTTCCTGACGGATGCTTTGTATCTCCAGTGCTCCCATTTGTTTTATTTGAACAGGCAGCCAGTAATAAAAGAAGCATGACGAGTATAATGGACATGTACTTTTTCATGTTTCATTCCCCATTTTTGATTTAATTTATTCTCCCAAGCAATGACGCAACGGTGTTATAAATTTATTTCTTCGGTTTTCTTCATTTTTTTTAAATAGGAACGCCATGTGATCGCCCATTTGTCCGGATTATCAAAATAATCGTGGTCATCAACACGATGGGTTGAACTATTATGCGGGGAAGTTTTCACCACTTCCGGATTGGTATACGCTTCGTTCGCAATATGGGTTAAGGAAGCAATATACTCATCTAAATCTGCTTTTGATGTAGATTCAGTCGGTTCAAGTGTAAAAGGCTCCGGTACAACATAAGGATGGTGACTGGTCCAATAATGGTGGGCAAAATCAGCCATACGGTGGGAAATATCATCCGTCGTTACACCTGTATCTTTCGTTAATTGCTCCCAGCTATAACGCACCTGCTCCAATCTTTTCCCCTTAATATAAGGGGCACCGGCACCTTGGATATTTAAAATTTTATGGTACAAATAATTATTATTTAATACTGCAACTTTCGCGACATCTTTCAGGCCTTCTGGACCAAGGGCTCTAATCCAGGCATAAGCACGTAACACTGTTTGCGGGACACCTTGAAATGAACGCACTTTTCCAATGCTATATTTCAAATTGTGATTTAAATTATAGTTCTCACCTTGTTTTTCAACTAAAGGACCTGGTAAAAATTCCTTTAGCTTGTCAACGACACCAAGTGCCCCAGTAGCGGGTCCACCGCATGCATGAGGTGTTGAAAAGGTCTTATGAAGGTTGAAGAAGCACATATCAAAGCCCGCTTCTTTTGCCCTTGTGATCCCAAGCAGCCCGTTTGCATTAGCCTGATCGTAATAGCAAATCCCGCCCGCGTCATGGACAATTTTTGTAAATTCTTTAATCCGTGGATTATAGATTCCGGTATCTTCTGGATTTGCTACGACAAATCCTGCTGTTCTATCAGAGACTGCCGCTTTTAACTTCTCTATATCCGGAAAGCCATCTTGATCCGGGTATAGCGTTATAATTTTATATCCTTTGACAGCTGCAGTCGCAGCTTGGGATGGATGGGAAAAAATCGTCGTAATAATCTCATCACGCTGCTCGCCTTCACCATTTGCTTCATGATAAGCGCGAACGATTGATGCCATCGTAAATAATGATTGGGTCCCGCTCCCTGGTTGAAATGTAAAATAGTCCATACCCGAAATTTCCCTCATGCACAAATCTAATTTGTACATGATTTCAAGCATTCCTTGGACTGTACGATCATCCTGCAATGGGTGGAGCTCCATCATTTTAGGTGAAGAAGCAAATGCTTCGTTAATTTTAGGAGAGTACTTCATCGTACATGTTCCTTGGCCGATTTCAACATTAAAGGCAGCCCCTAACGTTTCCTGCGATAGTCGTAAGTAATGGCGCAATACTCTATTTTGGGCAATCTCAGGTAAATTCGGTTTTCTTTTTCTAACCATTTCACTAGGAATGGCAGAAACTCCATCTCCAACATCATTTACAATTTCCTCCTCAACAGATGGAAGCGTAACTCCAAGTTCACCACTTTTATGGAGTTCAAAAATAACAGGCTCATCCCACTTCGCCTGATGAAAATTTCTTACTTGCCCCCTATTAATCTTTTGCACATACACCATCCCTTTCTTTACGACTTCCAATTAAAGCTTCTTGTATTGTACTCACGAGACGATCGATATCCGCTTTAGAATGAATTTCCGTTATACAAAGTAGCGCACACTGACCTAGTTCAGGGAATTCTTCAGATAAGTCTTTACCGCCAAAAATTCCATTGTCTAATAAATATTGATTTATTTCTTTAACCGATTTCCTGGTATGGGTAAAATCGACGACAAATTCTTTAAAATTCGTTGATTCAAATCGGGATGCCACAATATTAGGAATGTTCCCCAGCTGCCCCATTGCATATTGCGATTTTTGCATGATCGATTTACCAAGCTCATACATTCCATTTGGCCCGAGAAGAGATAAGTAAACTCCAGCCGTAATACCCCATAAAGCAGTTTGTGTTCCTACCGATTCTTTCCCTTTCTCTCTTAATGCAAAGGATGTTCGATCGTAGAATACATCACCAAAACCATATTCCCCCTCGACTACTGTAGGAGCAATACCAAATAATCGGGAAGGAAATTCTTGAATAAAAGTTAAATCATCATGTGTTGCGATAAACCCCGATTGTCCTCCACCATAATTCATATGCATCCCGAGTGGCTGCAGGTCCCCACAAACGATATCGGCCCCGTAATGACTTGGGGGAGATAATACCCCCAGCGAACTCGGATCAACTCCGACGATCGTAATCGCTTCATAGCTTTTTGCTAGTTTACTAATCTTTTGACCTTGTGTTTCAATAAAGCCCAAATAGGATGGATTTTCAAAGTATACTGCAGCGGTATTCGTAGATAATTTCTCTTTCAGATCACGCAAATTTATTTGTCCGGAATCTTCTTCATAATCTACGAGTATGCATTCAATATGTGGCGAGCAATAATTTTTGATGATTTTCAAACGATCTGGAGAAATTGTTTTTGGCAAAAGCATCTCTTTTCGCTTTGTAATGCGGCTTGCCATCCGAATCGAAGTGGCTGCTGCCTGTGCCCAATCAAATGTTGGTACGTTCACAACATCCATATCGACCAATTCAGCCATTAAGCTTTGATACTCAAACAACGCTTGAAATCTACCATGATCTTCATAAGGATCACCTGCATAACCTGTTAAAAATTCAGCACGAGAATTCACTTCATCACAAATTGCTGGGATGAAGTGGTTCCAGCATCCAGCACCTAAAAAGTTTAAATACTCTTTTGTATCTTTATTTTTAGCTAAAATCCCATCTATATATCTTCTAAGCTCATATTCTGAAAGCGCTTTTGGAATGTTCAATTCTTTATTAAAACGTAATTCTTCGGGTATCCCCTCAAAAAGCTCATCAATCGTTTCTACACCAATTTCTCTCAGCATTTCCTTTTGTACTTCCGGAACGGTATTCGGTATATACGGATGGGCTGTATTTTGTTTTTTCATCATTTTCTCCCCTTTGACATAGATTTACGCTAAACCGCCGCCATCAACTGTTAACACGATCCCTGTTACCCACGATGCCATATCGCTTGCTAAAAATAACACACCTTTGGCAATATCCTCCGGCGTTCCAATCCTTTCAAGCGGGCGCCCTACAGCTGATGAAGCAAGGAACGATTCTTCTTCACATTGCAATTGCTTTGCTTCATCTCGCAATAGCGGTGTATCTGTGTCACCAGGACATATGCAATTAACACGGATATTCTGTTTTCCATGGTCGATCGCCATCGCTTTTGTTAAATTCACTACTCCGGCTTTGGCAGCACAGTATGATGCTGCTTGATCGCCACCTTTTAGACCCCAGCCTGACCCAGTGTTGACAATACTTCCCCCACCGTTTTTCGCCATAATCGGAATTGCATATTTTGATATTAAAAAGGCTCCTTTTAAGGAAACATTAAGAACTAAATCCCATTCTTCCTCCGTATGTTCAACCACGGTTTTTCTTCTAATCACACCAGCGTTATTAAATAAAACATCAATTCTGCCAAATGCACGTTCAATCTGATTTACTGCTGTTTCACAAGCAGCTGATGAAGTAACATCACATTTAAAAAATGCTACTTTCCATCCTATATCACACATCTCTTTTGCAAGGTTAATGCCACGATCTTCATTAATATCTAACATCGCAACTTTTGCACCTGCCGCGGCAAACAATTTAGCCGTTGCCAGCCCAATACCGGAAGCAGCACCGGTAATCACAACAACCTTATTTTTTATTCCTAATAGTTCTTCAACATTCATTTCACGCACCGACCTTTCGAAATTATTATTCTGGTATACAAGAAAAGCGCAAGGCGCCCGCCTATCGGCGACAAGCACAAGACGAGCTGGCCGAAAGGTTGCTTTTTAACCTTTTGGACGGATTGGATTGTGACCTCGAGCCGATGGCGCCTGGAGCTGGACAATTCTCGAAGTCAATTTTTGTACTTTCTTATCTTTAAAAAATAACTTTTTTCCTCCTTTATTCTTTTATCTATTATCTTTGCAATTATAATGCCAACATTTTAACTTATCTGAAAACAGGAAAAATAAAGCAAATATATATAGAATTGCGCCAATCACTCTAATTGGTTATGTGTCAATAGTGACAAACGTTGTCAAAATTGACACATATATCAGAATATTCTTTATTGTATAATAAAACAAAAAGAGAACGGACTTGGGGGGATTCATTTGCTGCTTTTAAACTCAATTTCAAAAGTCATCCAAGCTTTTTCAAGACTTCTTCGCGTGGATATTGCCTGTTTTAATCCAGATGGACAGCTGATTGCTGCAACAGAGGAATATATTCTTCGTAAAGGAAAGAAGGTTCATGTCCCGTTTTTTAATAATCTGTACGGACACCATATTACTTTACTCCATCAGCCTGGCAAAATGCCCACTTGTGACGGCTGTCATTTCATCAATAATTGCCCTTCAAAAGCAGAACTAGTTCAGGACATGATTATCAATGGAAAAAAATATGGCTATCTATCCTTTGTCAGCTTCTCTCAGGAGAATGAGCGGATCCTCATAGAAAATAAAGAGTACTATATTGAATGGCTATCTCGTTTAAAAGAAATTATTATTTCTATTTTACGAGATACAGATGAATTAAAAGTAAAGGAGAACCGCGTTCTCGTAAGTGAAAACTATATATTTGGCAAGAGCAAATCACTTTCTCAAATACATAATTTAATAAAAAGCATCAGGAATGGTACGTCCTCCATTTTAATTACCGGAGAAACTGGTACCGGAAAGAGTTTATTAGCTCAATATATTCATGAAACCAGTCTTGTAAGTAAAGGTCCATTTATTGAATTAAATTGTGCTGCCATTCCAGAAAGTCTATTTGAAAGCGAATTATTTGGATATGAAGAGGGGGCGTTTACAAATGCGAAAAGACATGGAAAACAGGGATACTTTGAACTAGCGGATAATGGAACATTATTTTTAGATGAAATTGCTGATTTACCAATCAGTCTACAACCTAAACTTTTGAAAGTAATACAAGATGGAATTATAAGGCGTGTTGGTGGAACAACTTCAAAGAAAGTGAACGTCCGCCTTATTTCAGCAACGAATCGTTCCATTGATGAACTAATGAATGAAAAACTATTTCGTTCCGATCTTTTTTATCGGCTTAATGTCATTCCTATGACCATTCCCCCATTAAGAGAAAGAATGGAGGATTTAGAATTATTGGTAATGAATTTTATCGAAAAATTATCAGAACGAACGGGAAAATTTATCGACTCCTGCACTAAGGAATACATGAATATTTTATCTTCCTATCACTGGCCGGGAAATTTACGTGAGCTTGAAAATGTAATTGAATACAGTATGAACATTGAACAGAAAAATGTATTAACCAAAAATTCGCTTCCCCCCTATCTTTCGAATCCATTAATCGGCCATCATAAACTAGAGCAAAAACATAAACCTGCCCTTGTCGAAGCCGAAAAGGAAATCATTATTCAGAAATTAGACCAATACGGCAATAGCTATAGCGGAAAACAACTAGCCGCAAAAGACTTAGGCATTAGCATTCGCACGTTATACCGAAAAATCGATAAACTGCAGATTCGTTCGTAAAAAACTCAAAAAAAAAGCGAGGAGCTCCTCGCTTTTTTTAAATGGCATCTTTGGTGCCTGACACCCAAATTAGCACTTTTGTCTTCCAAGTGCTACCGCTGTTGTTTTTTCGCTGTTGAATGCGGAAATGCGGAAGGACAGGGTAAAGTCCTCGAATTTACAGCGGTATTGTTCAAGTTGGTCTTGTCCGCAAGAATTGCTTCCGAGACCATTTTGTTTGTAATCAATATTTAAGACAATGTAGTCTCGAGGCTGCAAATCAATCGTATGCTTCGCCTTTTCAAGGTCGCCAACTTCATAGTGTGAAGCGCTGAAGTTAAAGGTATCACCACCAATGAAAATGAGACCGTTTTGATCAAGGTCGGTAAAGCCAACCCAATCACATTCAGAACGATTGCCGTTCTCCTGAGGTTTTACATAGTTAGTAAACAACTCATCGACTGTTTGACGATAGACACCTAAGTGATTCGCTTGATTTGAGTCTGGATAGCTTTCACCTGGACCTCTGCCGCGCCACTCTGCTTTCGTGTAGTCTTTATTTAATTGCAGCTGGACACCTAGACGAGGAATCATCACTGGAGCGTTTTCTTTCACGCCGGAAGCGACACCGTCGATTGTACAAACAATGTCACCGTCTGGATAGATGTTGTAAGTATATTGAATTTGATAATACCAAGAGCTGTTTGTAGTCCCATAAAGGGCTTTGGTATGCCATTCAAATACTCCTTCCTTCATTTCATAATGAATATCCTCTACGATTTCATGTCCTAAGTGCATGAAGTATTTGGTTCGATAATCAGGCAGCAGGTACATATCATTGTCAATTGGTGCACGCCAGAAGTTAAAACGCGGACCGTTTTCAATGATGACCTTCCCGTTTCGGACTACCTCTTTTAATATCCCTTTCACACAATCAAATGTTACTGTGAAGTCAGCGCCACTTACTTTCAAAAAGGCGTGTTCTCTATTAACTTGTAAATCTCCGTCCGCATGCACATTGGCTATTTTTTCTTTACCTGGAAGCACAAATGAAGCATTTGCCAATTCGTGGCCTCGTGCTGCCCAGCGTGTATCTTGGTTTAATTTATAAGAAAGCACAAGGTAATAATGTGCACCGCTTATTTTTTCAATCTCTTGTCCAACAGGAAGCTGAATCTCTACTGATCCGCGGGCAGTGAGCTCAGGTAGCTCTACACGACAGGTATCTAGTAATTTATCATCCTCATAAAGTGAACAGGTTAATTCCAAATGATTGATTGATAGAAAATCGTACCGATTAATAAGTCGGAAAATGCCTTTTTCAATATCGACACATTCCG
This sequence comes from Neobacillus massiliamazoniensis, assembly GCF_001048695.1. Taxonomy (GTDB): domain Bacteria; phylum Bacillota; class Bacilli; order Bacillales; family Cytobacillaceae; genus Neobacillus; species Neobacillus massiliamazoniensis. The sequence continues at coordinate 629,167 of NZ_CVRB01000002.1, forward strand.
TTTGCACCGGCTCAATCACCTTTTTGTATTCAAACAATGACGGGGATGGTGTGCCGTCTGGCATGATTAACCCATCAATGCAGAAGTTGCCATTCGTTGGGTCGTCACCGAAGTCGCCACCGTAACGATAATAAACTTTCCCGTCCTCAGTTACGGTTTCTATTCCATGATCGAACCATTCCCAAACAAATCCGCCTTGAAGTTTATCATATTTGTAAAATAAGTCTTGATATTCTTTCAGGTTTCCAGGTCCATTCCCCATGGCATGTGCGTATTCACAGAGAATATGTGGTTTTGTTGCTTTTTCAATCACCTGATCCATTGTCAGCCTTTCTTTACGTTCAAGCCATGTATACATGGTGCTGTAAACATCCGTTACTTCTGCTTCACGATCTCCTTCGTAATGGACAAGGCGTGTCGGATCCATTTCCTTCGCCCGTTTAGCCATGGCACGGAAGTTATGACCGAAAGCAGACTCATTTCCAAGGGACCACATGATGATACAAGGATGATTCTTATCACGCTGTATCATCCTCTCAAGACGGGATACGTAGGCAGTTTCCCACTCAGGATCGTTGCTAATCCAATCATATTTTCCTGTCAGTTCAAACCCATGACATTCTAAATCCGTCTCATCAATGACATACATTCCGTATTGATCACAAAGTTCATAAAGAAAAGGAGAATTTGGATAATGTGCAGTACGAACGGCGTTAATATTGTTTTGCTTCATGGTCTTTATCGTTTGTTCAACTTCCTCTTTTGTCACCACTCGTCCTGTTTTCGGATTATAGTCATGGCGATTCACGCCTTTAAATTTAATAGCTACACCGTTAACAAGGAATTGGTCACCCGCGAGAACAATGGAGCGGAATCCTACTGGCTGATGAATAACTTCGATGGTTTTTCCATCTTTCTTTACCGTCATATTTAGTTGATATAAATGAGGCTCTTCCGCACTCCATTTCAATGGTTCCGCAATAAATTTACTGAATGGCTCTTCTGCTCGCTGTTCTTTCAGAAACACCTGATTTCCTGCTGGATCGAGTAATTCGTAAACAATTGTTTGATTACAATGGTCGGTTTGGACAACTGAAACGGTTAATCTAGCATCCTTACAATCGCCGTCAAGCTCAGTGTTTACGGTATAATCATATAGACCAGAGGTTGGCCGTGAGTATAGCTCCACATCACGGAAAATTCCACTTAACCACCACATATCCTGATCCTCTAAATAAGTTCCATCAGACCACTGGAATACCCGGACCGTCAGTGTATTAGCACCATGGCGGCATAAATCAGTTATATCAAATTCTGATTGGATCCGAGCGCCCTTGCTGTAACCGGCAAATTGTCCATTTACATACAATTCAAAGGCTGAATCGACTCCATTAAAGCGAAGGATTAATTGTTCTCCGTCAAGATTCCGATCTAAATCAAATTGGCGTCGATAAATACCTGTCGGGTTATCAGTTGGTACACGAGGCGGGATAATCGGAAAATTATACCACAAGTCGGAATAATGCATTTTCCCATAGCCTTGAAGCTGCCAATTGCCTGGGACGATAATATCATCCCAATTTTTGGTATCTAAATTCTCTATATAAAAGTCTTCAGGTGAATATTCAGGTGCTTCAAGAAAAAGAAATTTCCACGTTCCATTAAGGTTTTGATAGTAATGACTATTTCTCACATCCCCAGTTTCTGCCGCTTCACGGGAAGGGAAACTAATATAGTGAGAGCGAGCAGCCATGCGGTTAATACCATCTGTATGAATGTCTTCCCATCTCTTCATTTTTTGCATCATTCCTCCTTAAAATTAAATTATTATATTAATTAGAACATTCTATTATTATGCAATAAATTTGCAAGAATAAGAAAGACGCTTGATGTCCAGGTAAATGCAGGGTCACGTAAGCCTTCCCCTGTTAATGCGTTATAATTTTCCGCCATTCCTGATTTCGAAGCCATAGCACAGAACCTCCGTGCAATTTCGAGAGCTAATTCCTTTTCTCCTGAGGAAAGAAGCCCATCGACAATTAATAAGGTGGTTGGAGCCCAGATTGGTCCTCGCCAATATCCATCATGTCGATAAAATGAGCTTTCTGGAAGCTCTGTGGCAAGACCAAATGGAGTTAAAAACCCTCTATTCTTAATATCTTCAACCAATCTAGTTAAGATTTCGGACGGAAGCCGATTTCCAAGAATGACTGGGATATATAATACGAGACTATCTGATTCGATCCTTTCGTGGGTACCAGACCGTTTCGCTACAAATCGACTGCCATCCCAGAAATGATCAATCATTCTTGTCAATAGATCATGCGATTCCTGTTTCCATTTTTCAGCCTCGTCCTTTTTCCCGAGTTTAGCAGCGATTTCCGCTAATACTTCCATTTGCAGCACTAGGAAAGACGATAGGTCCGGGCTTTCAACTGGAGTACCTTTATGAAAAATTGTACTATTATCCCAGCCGCTGTCATTTCCATGATTGTATTGCGGAATCCCGTCGTGGTCGCTGTCCTGAAATGTCAGCCACCACTTCGTCCATTTTCCAAGCGGCTCGTAAACCTCTTGCAATTTGTCCAAAGTAAAAAAGTCACTTTGCTCGCAAATCCGCCGTAATGTCCATCCATGGATCGGCGGTTTTGTGAAGTTCCAGAGGGCGAACCGGTTGTTGACGAAGTCTGGCAGCATCCCGGACTTATCCTGCAAATCAAAAAAAGTCATAAACTGATCCCAGGCTAGTTTAGGTGAATTTTTTGCTAAGGCTAAAGCATTGAAGCAATGGTCCCAGCTCCAAATATTCGTCATCCAGTTCTTCGACATATACATTGCTGGTCTCGGCAGCATTCCTTCCTGTGAAACAACACAAGACCAAGTAATATAAGAGGCAAGTTCATGACCTCTTCTATATTCCTCAGGCGTATTAAGAGTATTTTTCAGCCATTGTTCGTATTCTGTTTCAACGCTCCTATGTCCTTCTCTAAAATCTGGATAAGTTCGGGGCTGGTACACCACAGAAAATTCTTCGATCACACATTCCATTTCTGCTGAGGTAGGATCCGGATGAAAATCAGCGACAATCTTTTCACAGCGCTGTTCGATGAATGGAGCATCCATTTCCAAGCTCCCTTTTACAGAAGTAAGCATATACCTTATTTCCTGAAGTGAATGATTCACTTCCCAACGATTATTTTCTACTTTGACTGCATAATCATAGGCGCCAGTTATTCCTGTCAGCCTTACCCCAACACCATGGCTTCGTATTTGTAATACTTTAGCCTCTGTTATACAAAATTCCGCGATCCCTTTTTCACTTTCCAACCGAAGAATGCTGGGGTGTAAAACCGCTGTATATAGCTGAGGAGCTCCTTCGCAAATAAGATCGATCCGGAAAACTTCGCCAAAATCATTGTCTCCATTGCGAATATTCCGAATGAAAAGAGGACCATCGGGGTCATCTTGATGATTAGGTGAAATCGTAATAAAAGAACCAAAACGACTGAAGGGAATTTTTTTTATCTCAAACATAAGATCACTTCACTTTCAACATTCATTTGGCAGCTCATTTTGCCCATTAATTTGATATTCCTGATCTGATTCAAGATACTTCGCACGAAGTACATAAGCGAAATAGATATAGCCAATGAGAAGCATCAGTCCTGCTAATAAAAATGGAAGGGTGTAGTTATTTGTTGCCAGAATCCCACCAATGATAAAAGCAACTAATGCGGAACCAACACTTCGAAAAACCGCCCTCATTCCTGCATACAAATCTCGTTCCTCATCCTTAAAGGAGGACATCGAAAGGCTATCAGCCAGGTTTGTCAGCATCGTAAACATTCCTCCACGTACTACTAATAGTGTCGAAAAGAGCACCGCTGGAATGTTTAAATATAAAATAAAGCAAAAAATAATATTGACTAGATAAATAGAGAAAAACGTCCTTTTAATCCCCCAGCGGTTTATTAAAATTGGTGACATAATCGAACCGATGAATAGAGCAAGACCGTTTAAAGCTAGAATAATTGACACCGATTCACTTGAAAAACCAAAGCGAAGCTTTACAAATAAATTTAGATAAGGCTGCAGGCAAGCTATTGCTCCTCCCGTAAGGAACGCAAAAAGCGAAAACAATAATACCTTTTGTTTCAAGCTTTGAGTAAGCCTAGACTTAGTTAAAAGGGGATCTTTCTTTTCCATCGGCCGGGCTTCCTGTAACGGCGCATCTTGTTTTTCTGCGGGCAGTAGCCACCCTCTTGCACATGCTAAGAGCACAAATATCCCCGATGTGACTAATAATGTGTTTTGGTAACCCCTTCCTGAGAGATCAATCCAGTGGGGCAAAAAACCACCTAGTAATGTTCCTACTCCGGTAAAAGCTGTAAACACGGCAAACATAAAACTATAGGCTTGCGTTTCTTCCCTTTTTGAACCGCTATAATAAAACAGCAATTGGGTCTCAGTTGTTTCCACCAGTGTTAGCCCAATTGACACGATCCATTGCGCCACAAAAAATAAAATAAAGCTTTTTGCCAAAGCAAACATGCTGCAGCCAAGAGCTAAACACCCGACACCGGAAACAAGCAGTTTTTTTCGACCGGTTTTTTTTGCCAGAATGCTTACCGGAATTGCAAAAATCCCCATCACCAATATCCCCATGGAGGTAATCAATCCAATTTGTTTTTCCGAAACGCCCATATCTAATAAATGAAGATTCAAGATTAAAGTGAACATTCCGATACTCAGCCCATACATGGATTCAGTGGCCAAAAACCGTTTCACCCCCGGAGACAAGGGTAGAAAATGTGATGACTGTATCATGGCATGCTTCAACCTTTCATGAGAAAAGCTTAATGCTTCCGTTTATCGGCTTGTGACCTCGAGCCGATGGCGCCTGAAGCTAGACAATTCTCGAAGTCAATTTTTATACTTTCTTTTAGGCTGTGTTAAACTTGGCTGTTGATTTCCGCTCCAGGCGCTTCGCTTTCCGCAGGCGTTCCGGGGAGCCTCCTCGTCGCTTAAGCGCCTGCGGGGTCTCCCCTGCCCCGTACTCCCGCAGGAGTCTCGCGCCTTCCGCTCCAATCAACATAGTTTCAAAATCAACAATGCCCTTTAACACAGCCTTCTTTTAAAATAACTATCTTGCTAATAAAAACATTTCTGGTCAGATGGGGAGCCCCTCTGACCAGTTTCTACACAAACTTATAAAACTCCTTTACCCTTTTACCCCAGTCTTTGAGACATCTTCCATGATATAGCGCTGGGCAGCAAAGAAGAGGATAAGCGGCGGTATACTGATAAGAACCGTAATGGCCATAATCCCTTCCATATCAACACCGAACATCCCTTTAAACTGGGCAAGCCCAAGAGTTAGAGTATATTTACTTTGATCATTTAAGAATACTAATGGTCCTAGGTAATCATTCCAACAGTTTAAGAAACTGAACACCCCAACGAGAATTAGCGCCGGTTTCATCAATGGAATGTAAATTTTATAAAAAATTTGGAAGGAGTTCGCCCCATCCATTCTTGCTGCCTCATCCAGTTCTTTCGGGATTCCCATAATGAACTGGCGGAGCAGGAAGATAAAAAATGGCGACCCAAACCAAGATGGAACAATCAGCGGTTTTAGCGTATTAAGCCAACCTAGCCAGTTAAATTCCATATATAAAGGAATCATCGTTACTTCCCACGGAATCATCATCGTTGCAAGAAGCACCATAAACAAAAAGTCTCTTCCCTTAAATTGAAATCTTGCAAAGCCATAGGCCACTAACGCCGAGGAAACAATCTGACCAAGAGTTGCCATGATCGTTACCGTAACAGAATTGATCAGATATTGGGTAAATGGCTGGGACGTCCATGCATTTTTAAAATTTTCAAAATGAAACTTAGATGGAATCCATTTTGGTGGGAACTGATAAAGCTCATTCGGTCCTTTCAATGATGTCGTAAACATCCAGAACAACGGAGCTAAAAATAATAGTGAAAATAAGATTAAGAGAACATATATAAAGGTTTTTTCTACCCTACTTTTCGTTTTCATTGTAAACCCCCTCGGTTCCAAGGATTGACTGCAATCCTATTTTTTCTTCTTCACTTCTCCTTCGTAATACACCCAGGCCGACGAAGATTTAAACACGAGCATGGTTAAACCTAATACAATTAAGAACATAAACCACGCATTTGCCGAGGAATAACCCATTTTAAAATATTTAAAAGCATTTTCATATTCATACATTGCATAAAAATAGGTTGATTTTAGCGGTCCTCCACCTGTTAGAACAAGAGCTAAAGTCAATTGCTGGAAGGCTGAAATAATCGTTGTAATCAAATTAAACATGATTGTTGGCGTTAGCAGCGGCAAGGTGATTTTGAAAAACTGGGTCAGTTTATTGGCTCCGTCGATGGAGGCTGCTTCATACATCTCTTTTGAAATACCTTTTAACCCTGCTAAGAAAATTAACATCATCTGTCCTTGTCCCCAAAGACTGGCAATGACCATCGCCACGAGCGCCCATTTCGTGTTATTCAACCAATCCGGTCCCGTAATGCCGAATAAGGAAAGAAAGTAATTAAGAATTCCGTACTCGCCATTGAAAACCCATGCCCAAATCATGGCAAGAGCGACACCAGAAATAACGGAAGGAAGATAGAAAAAGGTTCGGAAAAAAGAATGGCCCTTTATGTTCTGGTTCAATAAGATAGCTAAAACCAGGGCGATAATAATATTTAAGGGGACGAAAAATAAGGCAAATTTAGCCGTCACCCATAATGATTTCCAAAACAGCGGATCATTGGTAAACATCGTCTTATAATTACCGATTCCAATAAATGTTGCCTTTCCGACAATTGGCCAATCAAAAAAGCTGATAAAGAGGGAGTACAGTAAAGGCCCCAGCGTGAAGACCAAAAACCCAAATACCCACGGTGCGATAAAAAGAAGGGGGACAATCTTGTCCCACTTCAGCTTCTTTTTTCGATTTAATTCCAAATGCGGTGTAGAAGAGGCCGGTATTGATTTCAAAGTGAACACCTCATTTTTATAGTCTATCTATTTCATGTATTTCTCTGAATCCGAAACCGCTTGATTCAATAGCTCCTTTGGATTCTGCCCAAGCATGATGGCATTGATTGCAGAAGACAAGTTGCGATTGATATCATTCCAATTTTTATTTAATAGGAATGCAGGTGTGTTGGTAGACCGTTCAAGCATTTTATAAAACGGACTTAGCAATGGATCCTGTTGCATATTCATTTGTTTTACAACACTGATTCGAACTGGTAAATCAGAAGTCCGCATTTTGATGGCTTCTGCTGAAGAATAGAATTTTACAAATTTATAAGCAAGGTCTTTATGCTTTGAATCCTTTGCGATTGAAACCGCGGATGCAGCAATGACACCTTTTGTCGGCTTGCCGCCAAAGGATGGAACCTCAACCGTTCCGAAATTGATCTTGGCATCTTTAAATCCTTGTAAAGGCCAAACACCAGTTTCCCACATTGCAATTTTTCCAGATTTGAAAATGTCATCTCCGCTTTGCTGGTTTTTCCCGCCAACAAGAACGGCGCTTTTATCTTTCAAAAGATCACTTAATACATTTAGGGCATCGATTGTTTCCGGGCTATTCATAACCCCTTTTATTTTTTTACCATCGTTGCTAATATAGCTACCGCCATTGCTCCACACTAAACCTTGGAGATCATACGTATCTGGCTCAGGAACAAGTCCTACGCCATATTGTTTTTGACTTGGGTCGGATAATTTTTTGGCGATTTGTTTAAAGTCATCCCATGTCCAGCCATCCTTTGGATAAGGGATGTGTGCTTTATCAAATAAATCCTTGTTATAATAAACAACCCTTGTCGTAAAACCAGCGGGCATTCCATATATTTTTCCATTCATGCTCGAATAATTAAATAAGCCTTGGTAAAAATCGTTTAAGTCCATTTCCGAGTCACCCTCAATGTACTTATCCAAAGGCTCTAGTGATTCTGTGTATGCAGGGAAATTCCACATATACATAACATCGGGTGGATTTTTTGCCCCAAAGGAAGCGGCAAGCTTCTGGTCAAACCCATCACCGTATGCTTCAACTTGGACTTTAACACCTGGGTTTTTTTCTTGAAACTTTTTGGCAATTTGTTGTTCAATTTTTAATGCTTCCCCGGTATCCCAAGTAGCGAATCTTAGTGTTACATCACCTTTACCATCGCTGTTATTACTCTTGCCGTCAGATGCAGTATTACCTGAACTGCTGTTTGAACAAGCTGCTAAAGAGAAGGCCAATAATAAAACTATTGTTAGGATGCTAAATTTCTTCATTCAGGACTTTCCCCCTTATTAAATATAAAAATTAAACCGCTTTCATTTTATCGTTTATGAAAGCGGTATCATACTTAAATTCATCTTATCTTAAGAGTAAGTTCGTTTTGATTTTCTTTAACTTTTAGGAATGAGGGGCAAAATTGTCTTGTTTTATTCTTCTTTTTGTTTGACGATAGTCGGAAGGGGTCTGACCGGTGCATTTTTTAAACCATTTACTAAAATATTTTCCATCCTGTATACCAACTTTCTCCGCAATTTCCTGCAATGTCAGGGAGCTGGCTTCTAGAAGTTCACTAGCCGCACCAAGTCTCAATTTTTCCGTAAAAGCATAAAAGCTTTCCCCTACAGATTTTTTAAAGAGCGTACTAAAATGACTTCTGCTTAGTCCCACTTCATGAGCCACATCAACTGAAGAAAATGATTTAGATAGGTCATTCGAAATCAGGCGAACCGCGTTTTGAATCGGAGCAGGCCAATTAACCAAGTCTCCCTTAAATTTTTGTTCAATCTTAAATTTGCTGTACAAAAATTGAACACCTTTCATCCATTCACCCGTCCCTTTATACGGGCCACTCACATTCCACTGGAGAGTTGACAATTTATTTTTCACCCCAAAGAGTATTTGCTCAAAAGGGCCTATATGGTCTTCTGGAATAAACATAAAGCATTGGTCATGACCGCAGATCATCCTCGCGGTGAAATTCGGAAACAATGTGTCGAGTTGAAAATCTCCTTGATTTAAGTGGTTAAGATGATAGATGTAAAATGGCTTCTCAATCCAATCCCATTCCTTTTGACATTTTTCCTTTAATAGGTCGGCAAACGAATTTTCAAATCCGCACAGCCATTCATAAAATTCCTTTGTCAGACTAGCAAAATCGAGGGGTTTTTCTTCTAATGGAATAAGCTCTTCATTGAACCGCTTTAGGTACTCTTCAAATTCCTCATCATCAAACGCCGTTTTAAGAATATAGCCGGATGCACCAAGCCTGATCCCTTCCTGAGCATATTCAAAGTCCCGATGGCAGCTTAACAAAAGAATTTTTGTATCAGGTGCTACTTGTTTAATTTTTCGGGACAGTTCAATTCCGTTCAATTCCGGCATAACGATGTCTGTGATCACAACTTCCGGGGCTTTTTCAAGGAACAGTTCCCAGCCCTTTTGGCCGTTGGCAGCATCGCCGACCACTTCCATGTTAAATTTCTGCCAATTGATTGTCGCGATTAATCCTTTTCGGACAATATATTCATCATCAATTACGATCACTTTTATCATTGGATGACCTCCTTTTCGGCCAGCGCATTTTAATGGTCGTTCCTTGCTGCAGTTTTGATACAATTGTCAGTCCGAATTCATTGCCAAAATGGAGCTTGAGCCGCTGATCAACATTGAACACACCGATTCCCCGAGTCTTTTCATTTGGCAAGTGAAGCACTAGTAAATTCTGTGCCGTATTTTCGCTCATTCCCTTCCCATTATCACATAAGGTTAACTCTAGGAAGTCTTCTCGATCCTCAACAGTTAAGCTTATTTTTCCCTTTCCGTCCTCAAAGGCATGAAAAAAGATATTTTCAAATAAAGGTTGCAGCGACAGTCTTGGAATTAAATAATCCGTGCATTCCGGTCCAATCGTTTCCTGATATTCAAACATATGACCATAGCGAATTTCCTGCACCTTCAAATAATGGCTAATCGTTGTAAGCTCCTTTTTCAAAGGTATCAATTCATCGGAAAAATTAAGATTTTCATGAAGAACCTCAGTAAGATGGTAAATCATTTGCTGTACCTCTTTTGCATTCGCAAGCCGTGCCTTCCATTGGATGGAGTTTAGCGTATTAAATAATAAATGTGGATTAATCTGGTAATGAAACGCTTTCAATTCTGCTTTCCTTTTTAATCTTTCCGTTTCATTTATTTCATCAATCAATTCCTTAATTTCCTCGACCATTTGATTGAAGCTCATCGTCAGAATTCCAATTTCGTCTTGTTCTTTTACCGCTATTCGCGTCTCCCATTTTCCTGCACTTACTTTTTCCATCGATTCCTTTAGCTTTCTGATCCGCTTTGCTATCGGTGCGGAGAATGCCATTGCAAGGATTACAGCTAAGAGAATCGAAAAGAAAATGGCCACAAGCGTATTATTAAATATGATATTTGATGATTGATAATATAATTTTTCAGGGACACGGACGACCAGTTCCCAACCGTATGCTTTAATCTTACTTACCCTAACGATATCACTTGGAAGCATCTTTCCTTTGTTCTTCGTTTGATACAAAGTCTTTTGATTTTCATCCTTAATAGTTACAAAAGCATGGACGTCATTTTCTAAAAACTTAATATAGGAAAATAGCTCATCTGCCTTCGTTTCTATTAATAGCTTGCTTCCCTTTAAGATCCCATACTCGCTTTGGATAGGCAGGACAAGTCCAATCATTTGTTCAGGAGGTTTGTCCTCATAATAATCTGCTTTATAGAAGCCAATCCAGCGATCTCCTTGTTTTAATTTGCTTGCTTCCTTCCAAAAAGGCATATTAAACAATTTTTGCGTATTTAAGAGATTGCTTCCATAGTAATAGCCTGACTTTGTGATTAAATAGATTCCTTTTGTATTGAAAGTTTTATGGGCTTCAAGAAATCTTTCAAAATTCTTTTTCTCGATAAATCCCTCATACGTTTTGGGTATTTCTTCGTTAATCACAATTAAGGTAGGGTCGGATAAATATTGATGAATATCGTTTGCGACGACAAACATTTGGTCAATCGTGTTCTGAAGCTGCATCTCAAGCTGGGAAATAGCAAAATTTTCATAGTCATTATATTGCTTATTCACAATGGTAGAAGATTTATAATATGATATATATCCGAACCAAATAAGCGGAATAAGTGCCACCATAATAAAAAACAACACCATCTTAGTACGAATACTCCCAAACAATAGATGGTTAATCTTTGACATTATCTTTCTATAACCCTCGAACATCACATCCCCCTTCCTACCCAAAATCAAGACCAATTCTCTCACACTTATAAAAAAAACACCATCTCTAAAATGTGTCAAAAAAAGGTGTCAGGTACCATTAAATGGTGCCTGACACCCATATACATAATCACTGTCCACCCCACGCGTACAAATGTTCACAAGTGGTGCCTGACACCTAATCTATAACACCAATCTATGCTGATTGCTTTTCGATAAAGGCTTTTTTTAGTTGTTTGCGCGCCCGGTATAGGCGGGTTTTGACGGTTGCCGATTTTAGGTTGAGCAGGTTTGCGATTTCGTTTTCTTTTAGCCCGCACTGGGTTTTAAGGATGAGGACTTCCTGAAATTCTTTTGATAGGTTTTTTTCTATTAAGCGGTTCAGTTCCTCATGTAAAAGATGGAGTCCAACCTCCTCTTCAATATGTTCCTTGATTCCTGCTGACCCAAGTATCGGTTCCATGATCGATGGGTCAACGAGCATCCAGCACTTTCTTTTTTCTAATCTTAGAAAATCAATCGCGGTTCGGGCAGTAATGACCGACAGCCAAGCGCCTAATTTTTTTGGATCTTCTACTGTATTGATATTTTTATATGCTTTAATAAACGTTTCCTGGACGATATCCTCGGCCAAAAATCGGTCCTTCGTATATTTGTAGGCAATAAATTGCAGCCGTTTTAAGTGTATAGAATATAATTGTTCGAAATGGATCGACCTCATATGGAGTTCCCACTTCCTTTTCTAAAATTCAATTCGTTATTTTAAACGTTCTTTCACAAAATCAGGTACATGCGCTTCATCAAAATACATGAAATCTTTATAATTTCCAGCATTATAATAAAAGACCGCCGCGTATTCATGATTCATATCAACACTCGCTTTTGAAAGCAGCTCTCCTATTTGTCGATTATCCGTTACATTTAGTGACTCCTTGCTGTCTTCAACTTCCCTTCTCATTTTCTCGGGATCATAGGAACCAAATCCATCCACTTTTTTAACTAATACATGAGAAATATCATCAGCTGTTACGGTTGCCTGATTGAGCAAATTCTTTTCCTTTAACCATTCGGTCAAATTCTGATAGGTTGGTAATAACCCAAAACTAATAAACTGGTTATTTCCCAAATCGAATTCAATTGATGATCCGTGGCCACGGAAATACTTGCTATCATCATAAGATTCCGTTAACATATCTGCCTTTAATGCTGCCATTGCTTCTTTCACATCTGTTGGATTTGATAACATGACAAACTTGTTATAAGGGCCATATCCCCTAATCGTAATAGATTTTATCTTATTATCTTTTACCTTATTAATAGCCGTCGCGGTCATTTTATATTCCTTAGATTCATAGATTGGCTTAAATACATCAGAATAAAGCCTTTCATTTACTTTGTATTCACGGATCACATGCCGCCCATTTTTTAATTCATAGATAAAATAGTAACTCACGAATGTCTCATTTTTCTTTAGGTGATTAATGTTTTGATTGGTGAGGATTTGCTGATGCAACTTCCGAACAGCCTCAATATTTGCTTTTTCCTTTATTGGTTCTTGTGGGAAATACTGTGCCATTGAACTCCGATCTAAATTAAAACTAGGATTTTCCATTAGCAGGACATTTTTGATATCGTTTACTTCTGGAACCCTGTTTTCATAGATTCTGAGAGTATCAACTCCAATCACCAGTAGAGTTGCGACAGCCGAGTACACCAACAGGCCTTTGACATGACTGAAAACTCGCCACGACTTTTGCAAAACCATTTCGGCAGTAAAATAACCAAGCACAGCCCCGACGAAATAGCCAAATAATGTCCAGCCGGTACTGCTGGATGAAACAGAATGAAAGTACCCTCCACCAAGCAGCATGGTGCAAAAGGCAGCACCATATTTAAATACACAACGTAATTTTGGAAAGGCAATCGCTTCAGAAGCTGCTTCCAAATTTCTTTTTTTATAAAAATAAAGCGATAACAGATAAAGGATTATGGTTAAAATGTGATACAGTCCGGCATCCATCCATTTAAACGACTTGCTGTTCAGAGCTGCAACATAGGTAATGGGGGAAATTAGATCCAGCTGTTTACTTAGGAAATAATCACTCGGAAATCCATAGAGTAATATTTTTAAGTTTAAAAATAGCAAAATGGCCATACCAATCGGGAAAAAGAGAAATATATAAGACAAAACTGCCTGAACAGCCGATATTCCTGTCATCATCGCAACAAAAACACTGGCTGTATAAAAAAGCAAGGTAAACAGGATGGTCGTTCCAGCCCAGTAGAGTACATCTGTTACTGTAAACATGCTGCTTACATCTAGAGTAGAATGAATCAACAGGATGATTACAGAAATAAGGACAACCGGAACTATTAAAAATGCCATACCTGTCAAGGCATAATAATGAAAGATTTTCTCCCTTTTGATGGGAAGACTGTGCATTAGGTCTGATGTTTGTTTCACATGAAGAAAGCGAAATAAAAACACTGCCAAGATTACAGGGACTAAGACAATCAAACCAATTTGAAAGGTATTATTATACTGAAATAGGGATTGAAATGTCTGGTGTTTCAAGATATTTTCTTTATCTGGGTACATTAGCAATATTTGAATTGGCAGTATAAAGAGCAGTCCCAAAAAATAAACAATTGAGACCCAGCCGGTGCTTCGACCAATTTGCAGAATCATTTCCTTGTTAAACAATGACATTTTCGAAGGCATAGCCGATATCCCCCATTTCGTATATAAAAATTTCTTCGAGAGTGAGTGGCAGCAAATCGAAAATGATTGGATTTGTCTTACGAATTTGTTTGGCAATGGTATCCTCATCACCTTTTACAATGAAAAGGATGATACTCCCGCGCTTCTCTGTATAAAGAGGGTTGAGATTCTTCAACAGTTCTTTTGGCATTCCTTCTTTATAGGCAACTTGAACTTTATGGATGTTTGCCTTCAGTTCATCCAGTTCTTTTTCAATTAAAAGTGTTCCTTTATGAATAATCCCGACATGGTCGCAAATATCCTCAATCTCACGAAGATTATGAGAGGATATGAGAATGGTCATTTCTCTTTCTGCAACATCATTGATCAGCAGGTTCTTTACTTTTTTCCGAGCTACTGGGTCAAGGCCGTCCAACGGCTCATCAAGAATCAAAATCTCGGGATTTGTTGAAAGGGACAGAATAAAGGCAATCTGTCGCTGCCATCCTTTCGAAAACGTATGGATTTTTTTGTTTACATCCACTTCCAATAGCTCGATCAGTTTCTGAAACCGCTCCTCACTCCAGCTTGGATAAAAACCTTTATAATAACGGGCCATTTGCTTGGTTGTATAATTGGATAAAAAAGATGGCTGATCAGGAATATAATAGATTTTTTCCTTTAGACTAGGATTTTCGTAGACTGGTAGGCCGTCAACGGTGATGTCTCCCTTTTCCTGCCGATAGATTCCCACAAGGAGCTTAATTAAAGTCGTTTTTCCAGCTCCATTTGACCCAATTAGCCCATAAATGGAGCCTTTTGGGATGGTAAGATGAACGTTTTCCAGCGCCTTAAACCGGCCAAAGGCCTTGCTCACATTTTTCAATTCAATCATTGCTATCGCCCCCCTTTTTGCCAGAATCTAATGCGTGGATAAGATCAATCATTTCGCCCGCCTGTATGCCGAGATACAGAGCCTCCAAGATTAGTTTTTCAAGCTCCTTCATGACGGAAGCAATCTTCTCTATGTCCTTCGTTTGATTGTTTAGACTGACGAAGCTCCCTTTTCCTTTAATGGAATAAATAAAACCTTGTATCTCCAGTTCCCTATATGCCTTTTGAATGGTATTTGGATTGATTGTGAGCTGTGTAGCTAACGTCCGGACCGATGGCAGCTGTTCATCAGGCTTAAGCACCTCATGCATGATCAGCTCCTTCATTTTATCGACCAATTGCTCATAAATAGGCTTTCGGCTTCTCATGTCTAGCTCAAACATAATGGGATGAGCCCCCAATCTGTATTAAGTGTACTATCATTCGTAATACAGTTATATTATATTCCAGCCCCTCCCAAAATGGAAGTCCCTCTTTTGTAAAAAATTTACGGTTAACCGTCCACTGGAGACGTACAAATGTCCACGAGCGGTGCCTGACACCAAGTTTTTTGACACCAAGTTTTTTTCGAGCCAAGCTGACAGGCAATTTCAGGAGTATTTTGCATACATATGGGTTATGTCACTTCCTAGGAGGATCTATGCATGCATTGGCTGACAATATTACTAATTGGTGTTGCCGCTAACCTCGACAACTTAGGAATTAGTGTCTCATATGGGTTGAAATCAACACGTATTCCCTTCGTTTCAAATTTGGTTATTGCAGCTATTTCGATGATTTGTGCTTACATACCGATTATAGCCGGGGAATTTATGTCCCAATTTATTTCGGAAACCGTTGCGAATTATATAGGCGGGTTGCTGATAATTTTCCTCGGTGGAAAATGTATCGTTGAATCCTTCTACCCTAAAACTACCGAAGTGGCAGTTCGAGTCGATTCAACTTTTACAAAGGTTATATCCCATCCTGAACTGGCTGATACAAATGATGATCAAATCATTTCCTTTAAGGAATCGATTTTATTAGGGTTAGCACTCGCGATGAATTGTTTAGCAATGGGGTTAGGGGCTGGATTCACAGGAGCTTCCCCTTTACTTACAACTTTATCAATCGGTGTTTTCTCGCTACTATCCATTTCCGTTGGAATCAAGATTGGCAGCAAGATTTCCGACAACCGAATAGGAAAATATTCAAATTCCATTGCAGGAATCATACTTATTTTGATAGGTATTTATGAGATTTTCGTGTAAGTTTAACGGGATAATGCATAAAACAACGGAGTGCGGTCAAAAGTCGATCCAAAATTAAAGACACCTTGGAAAATTCTAAGGTGTCTACTTAGTATGGTGTTTTCCCTTGTGATTGATGCCTGACTTTGATGGGTATTTGTAAACGTGGGGTCGAATTTGAATCATTGTCATTGGTTATGGTGCCTGACACCCTTTAATATGAAAAATCAAAGTGGTGAAATCGTTTTTTATAAGCGGGAGTGCTAAACCAATTTGGATGAGTTCATCACCGAAAAAGGGCTGTTCACCATTGTTAATGTTATAAAGCTTTTTTGGATTTAGCCCACGCAGTTTGAGGCGCAAAAAGGGCGGATTTGGAGTAGCCAGTATTTTATAATAAAAAACGACAGCTTGCTCCTGGTCAGGTGCAACATACATCCAGGCAGTATCCATGCCGGAAAAGGGACTCAATAACCTGAAGAAATCACCAAAACAAACCATTTCCTTTAATTGATGATATTGATGAATCTTCTCTTTCACCACTTTCTTGTCATCATGGCTAAGCTTGTCGATATTCAATTCAAAACCCAAATTCGCTGCCATTGCCACATGGCATCTCATTAACATCGGCGTTGTTCTCCCAACCTGGTGATTCGGGACATCT
This sequence comes from Neobacillus massiliamazoniensis, assembly GCF_001048695.1. Classification (GTDB taxonomy): domain Bacteria; phylum Bacillota; class Bacilli; order Bacillales; family Cytobacillaceae; genus Neobacillus; species Neobacillus massiliamazoniensis. The sequence continues at coordinate 645,971 of NZ_CVRB01000002.1, forward strand.
GATACATGTGCACTCATGGCGATCGCTGGATAGACAAGACTTGTCCCATACTGAATTTTTAATCTTTCAACAGCATCCGTATCATCACTCGTCCACGTTTGTGGCATATAGTAAAGCATGCCGGGGTCAAAGCGCCCGCCGCCACCTGAACAGCTCTCAAATAAAATAGAGGGAAAACGTTCTGTCAACGTGTCGAGAATTCGATATAAGCCCAGCATATAACGATGCGCCGTTTCCTTTTGCCTATCCGGAGGAAGAATTGCAGACCCGACCTCAGTCATATTTCGGTTCATATCCCATTTCACATATGAAATCGCGGCACTACTAAAAACCTTCGTAAAGGTATCGATTAAAAAATCACATACGTCATCACGACTTAAATCGAGCACTAATTGATTTCTCGACTTTGTCCGATGTCGGCCGGGGACATGAAGACACCAATCAGGGTGCTTCCGATACAAATCACTATCGGGAGAAACCATTTCCGGCTCGACCCATAAGCCAAAGTGCATACCCTTTTTCCGAACATATTCAGAAAGGCCCTTTAGTCCATGAGGTAATTTCTTCTGATAAACGCCCCAATCCCCCAGGGAAGATTTATCATTGTCACGACGTCCAAACCATCCGTCATCTAGAACAAATAGCTCGATTCCAAGATCCTTCCCTGCATCCGCAATGTCCTTCAATTTTTTTTCAGAAAAATGAAAGTAGGTTGCCTCCCAGTTATTAATGAGAATGGGTCGGACTTTATCTCGATAAACCCCGCGGCAAACCCTACTCCTCAATAATTTATGAAACGTTCTCGACATTCCTCCAAGACCTTCTGCTGAATAAACCATTAGTGCCTCGGGCGTTTGAAAAAATTCACCTGGCTTTAATCTCCAGGAAAAATCAAAAGGATTCATGCCAATAGAAAGCCTGGTGATTTCAAAGGGATCCACTTCAATTGAAGCTTGGAAATTTCCGCTATAAACGAGACTAATACCGTAAACATCCCCATGCTCCTCGCTTGCATTCTTTGAAAGTAATGCCACAAAAGGATTATGTCGATGGCTGCTCGCGCCCCTTGCTGAACTAATCATTTGGACCCCATGGTGTAGCGGCTGCCTTTCAATATGACGCTCCCGGCCCCATGTTCCATGAAGGTGAAGCCACTCCCAATCCGACTCATGAAAGTCAACCGACATGCTCATGCATTTTAGTATTTCAACATCCTCGTTGCCCCGGTTTTCAAAGGAAACCGACCTCGTGATCAAGTCAAATTCCCGATAGATGGTGTAACTTATATTCATTCCAACACCGAGCATGGAATCGACCATTGTAATGACTAATGTGTCTGCCTCAGAATCCTTTTCTACATAGGAGGCAGGCAATCCCTTAAGGTGACGCTTTCCTTGAAAAATCTCATGAGAATCATAAACAAATTCTGTAATGGTTGATCCATCTGGGGCTCTGAGTTGATAGGCTGGATTCCTGAAATCTCCGTTTCCAAATGCAGGATATTCTTGGGGCAGCGTATCAAGAGAAAAATTTTTATCACCTGATTCTGTCGTCGGCGAAAATGCCCTGCCCTTAAAGGTCAAGATGGATGAAGGCTGTTGCACTTGAATATGCCTGCCCCAATATAAATGAGCAGGATATTTGCCATGCACAATTTGAATGAGATAACTCATTCTGCTATTGGATAAATGGAAAATCCTATCCTTTTCATTCCAAACAATGGGCACGAGAACTCCCTCTCTTCTATAAAATAATGCGCATCTCATTTGAACGGGCCCGGTTAATTTTCTTCGTCTTACATGTTTTTATTTTTTCGGTGAAAAATAAATTTTGGGAGATAACCCTCTAATTCATTTCTGGGATGTGTAAAAGATGCAGTACTTGAATTATTTAATTGAACATTACGGGTACTTCGGAATCTTGATGGCGTTAATTGGAGGGATTATTGGTCTCCCAATACCTGATGAAGTTCTTCTTACCTATGTAGGGTATAATATTTTTCAAGGAAATATGTCTTACATCCCTTCATTAATCAGTGCCATTGCAGGTGCATGCGGAGGCATTTCATTGAGTTACATCTTAGGATTAAAGCTAGGACAACCGTTTTTAAAAAAATACGGTCCTAAAATGCATATCACTGAAGAGAGAGTAAATAGAACAATGAAATTGTTTGAGAAATTAGGTCCTTTTCTTCTCTTCATCGGTTTTTATATTCCTGGAATTCGTCACGTCACTGCCTATCTAGCCGGTATAAACAATTACAAATATAAGAAGTTTGCATTATTTGCCTATTCAGGTGCGATTACTTGGTGTTATAGCTTCATCACTTTAGGTATGACATTAGGAGAAAACTGGGACATTGTCAGAATTTACGTCTCTAGATATAGTATATTGTTAATCAGCTTGGTCATTCTCGGTTCCATTATTTTTTATACCTATTGGAAAAAAAGAATCCTTAAAAACGTGCAAACCCCTTGATATTAAGAAAAGCGCAAGCGACTTGGTCAGCCCTGACAGGCATAAGCTCCCAAAAAGAAGGCGCTTTTTGCCTTCATTTTGGGAGTGGCTTATGACCCGAAGGGCTAGGCGCTGGAGCTGGACAATTCTCGAAGTCAATTTTTATACTTTCCTATAAAATAGGTGTCAGGCACCGTCCTCCTCCGGACGGTGCCTGACACCCTTTATGGAATTTAGGATACTCTTTTTAATTGTTTAAATTGCCCTTTTGATAAAACGGACTTTTCTAATCGATGTGCCATAATGCCTGCAAAAACGGCTAAAATAATATCCTTCGGCAGCGGAACGATCATCCATAGCCATGCCATTTTATAGGTGAAGCCATCCGGGGCAGCAGCCCATAGCTTATAAGCAAAATACATCCAGTTTGTTCCGAAAAGGTAGTTAACAGCCATGCCAATTAAGGAAGCAATGCAAAACGCCAGTACACTTTTTTTCTTTTCCACAATTTTCCCAACGACATATGCCGTAAATATGAAGGAAACAATAAATCCAAATGTTGGGTTGAAAATAGTGGATGGCCCTCCTCCAAATCTAGAGAAAACAGGAGCACCAACTAACCCCACTAGTAAATAAACAATCATTGCGATCGATCCCAAACGGCTGCCGAGAATAGCGCCTGCTAAAATAGCAAAAAAAGTTTGCAGCGTAATCGGTACCCCACCAACTACCATAAACGGAACAAACGAAGTAATATTTGCACCGACAGCCATTAAAGCCACAAACAATCCCGTAAGGGTCAAATCAATTGGCCTTAATTTCATAATTCCCCCACCCCAAAACTATAGTTTTAATAATATAAAGATTAAGACTATAGTTTATAAATGTCAACTAAGTTTTAAATCAAGTTGACATTTAGGGATTAAAAAAAGGGTGTCAGGCACCAAAAAAAGTCCACTCCACGCTTATAAATGTCCACGAGTGGTGCCTGACACCAAAATTATTTGGTTATGCCGATTAGGATGGCATAGCCATTTTTTACTTTTACTTTGGCTAAGATTTCGCCATTTGTAGAGGCTTTTTCCCAGGCTGATCCTGTGTTATCCTCGACAAAGTATTTATCCATGCTGTATTTGATATAGGCAACTTCATTTCCATTCATGTTTGTTCCAATATAATTGAGTACTCCTTTTAAGTATATTCCCCTCACAGGTTTGTCTAGGGTAACTTTGGTAGGAGTGTAAATTCCGTTCTTCTCTTTTAGTACGACGTACACTGCTGACGATCTATGTTCACCTACCACTTTACTTATTACCTTTTCTTCTACTAAAGATTTAGGGACCTCTTCGGCTTCATAGCGTAGTGCTACATAGTCTCCGCGAAAAACATCGGACGGGTCGACGGGCATGGTTCTAAGAATAACTTCTTCTCCAGTTAACAACGTATAAAGGGGAGTGAAGCACATTCCTAATAGAATGAGCAGCGGGACCGAACAAGCTAAAATCAATTGCTTCGCTCGTCTATTCATGTACCCCACCCCCTTTTTTCCTTTGTTTTTCAAAATAAAAACCAAAGCCGAGCAAGATGAATCCTCCAATGATGAACACAAATGATTTTGGTAAAAACTCAAAGGAAATATCGAGATAAAAACGGAATATCATCACGCACAAAATAATGATGCTAAGCAGGCTCCCTCTTCTGATTAAATACAATACAAAGAGAAAATATAGTATTGAAAAAGGAATATAAATCCAGTCAACTGGCCATGTATCCTTGAAAGATAAAAGTAATGCAGCCCCTCCATGAACGAGGTGACCTAATATAACATATATACTCCGTATTTTCCCACCCATTAAAACAAGGGTTATGCCTATTGCCAGATAAACAAGGCCATATACATAAGCATCATGATGACTACCATGCATAAGAAAACTTAGTACATTTCCTATAAAGGTTAACAGCAATATCCCTGTGATAAATCCAGTGGCTTTTGAAAATCCTATTTTTTCATTAAGAACATAAATAGCAGCAATCCAAAGCAGAATCCAATATGGAATAGTTTCACCTTGGAGATAGGGGGAGTCCGTCAAATACATAAAGACGAATATGGCGGAAGCCAGCAAAATCCATTTATCACGTAGTACCCACGCTAATGGTAAAATCCCAAGCGACCACCACAAAAAAGCATTCTGGAAAGTCCCTCCAAAATTAAACATTTGTCCGATGAGAAAGATCCCTGCCCCGAACACGAGCACACCGATATAATAGAAGCTTCTTGCAGTTTTCGGATAATTGGTCTCCAGTTTGAATCCGGCAAAATTGCTGCCAATAAACAGGGCGATAATCAAAAGAAATTTTACTGTTTTCCCGATATCCGCCCAGTTGCTGGCAATAAAACTCAAAATTCCAGCACCAATTAAGAAAGAACCAACATACAATAGCGTTTTTGTAAATGAAACCTTTCCCTTCACTTCATACAATGCTTCTATCTCTTCGGCCTTCCCGGCTGGTAAAACCTTTGATTCTACTAAATACTGAAGTTCCCTTTTTAAAAACCTTAGCTCATCCTCTTTTAAAATCCGCCTAGTCAAACTCCCACCCCTTTCATCAGATTTACCTCTGTATACCTATTTTAACAGATATTGGTTATAAATTGGTGTCAGGCACCAGAAAAGGTCTGGATTAAGAGAACTTTGTCATCTTTAATTAATCACGTCTTTCCGCCGTAACGACATAATATTGCATTCCATAAAATAGTAATAAGAACATAGACATGACTTCCTAATCCGAAAAGGAAAGATGTGGTGCTTTAAAATGAAAAAACACCCGAAAAATCTCGATACGTTCCAAAATCTCCAAGAAAAGAATCTTTCGTTCGAGCAGGTTTTTGAACGGATTGTTACTTTTATGAAGTTAAATCCAATTGGAAAATTCCGACTGATGGTTGGAACTGACTCACAGGTGCATAGAACACATACCATTTTTATAACAGGAATTGTCATCCAGAATGAAGGAAAAGGCGTGTGGGCATGCATAAGGAAAATCGTTATTCCTAGAAAAATGACCGCTTTGCACGAACGAATTTCCCTTGAACTGTCCTTAACTGAAGAGATTGTTTCCATGTTTACTGAAGAAAGAAAAAGTAAACTCATTGAGGTGGTCCTTCCATACCTTTATCAAGGTGCAACCTTTACAATGGAGGGACATATTGATATCGGGGCCGGCAAGCGAAATAAAACAAGCGAATTTGTAAAAGAAATGGTCATGAGAATAGAATCAATGGGAATAGAACCAAAAATAAAACCAAATGCCTTCGTCGCCTCTAGCTACGCTAACCGTTACACGAAATAAAAATGGGTGCCTGACACCAATCATGTAATGGGTGCCTGACACCTTATTCGTTCCTTTTGAAGCAAAGTTCATACATTAACCTGGCGGTCCTTTATTGTTCCTCTTAGGGGCAGAACTTCTCGATAGGTCACCATTCGCCAAACCCATTCTAATGGGCCGAATTTAAAATAGCGAATCCAGATGATAGTAATAATGAATTGAACCACATAGATTACGAAACACAAATATAGGGATTGGATATAGGAAATTCGTGCAAATAAGCGAAACAGACTGCCGGAAAGTAAGATGAAGACTGTCTGCAAAATATAGTTCGTTAAGGCCATCCGCCCATATTTTTTTATAGGGGATAAAAGTCTTCTAACAAATGAAAGTCGCAATAGTATGAGCAGCAGACCGACATAGAATCCTGAAACCATTGGCCCAATCGCAATTCCAATATCCAAAAACCGCTGTGTCTCCTCGATTTTCCCTTTCCAGAGAACCTCCGGGGCATGTTGGAATTGATAACCAAGCCCAATCATACTACCTAAAAACATCAGCACGGTAAAAATAGTGACCTTCTTTAAAGGAAGTGAAATCCCCTCAAAAATCCGATATTGTCCCGCTGCAATTCCTAATAGCATAAGGGGTAAGGTCATAAACAGCTTTATTGAAAAAATAGCAAAAACAATTAACAGTGGTAGAGAAATGACAAGATTCACAGTTTTAGGTGCATTGTAAAAAGGTAAAATAAACAGACCACATAGGGCGTAAACCGTTAATGCTTCTCCTGGGTGAAACTGAACGTGAATGATTCCGAAAATAAATAATGCCAACATTCTTCTTACAAACAGCACGGTCGTATTTTTTCCTTTTTGATTGGCCCGGGATATAAAAAGATAAAAGCCGACGCCAAACAAAAACGAAAAGATCGTATAAAAGCGCCCTTCCACTAATAAATACAAAAACCTCTGATAGGCTGCATCTAGCGAATGGGGATCCGGCGATTTAACTGAAAGCAACGGAAGAATATTGACCAGAATTATTCCCATTAAAGCAAAGCCTCTTAAATAATCAAGCGTGTCAATTCGTTTACTTTCATCAATTGGATTCATTATTAACTCCCGTTACGGTGCCTGACACCCAATCTTCTTTCCAGATCCTTTTAACATTTACCCGATTATCAATGAAGTGCAATTGAAAAACATCTGGGTTCCTTAGTTTTTTCCATTCTTCAAAATTGAACTCATGCTGATAATGCTTTATGAGCAATGCCATTAAATTTCCATGTGTGACCATTAGTGTATTTTCCTCTTTACTTTGCAATGCCTCTTCCACCACTTTTACCACCCGCATCATCGCATTTCGGCTTGACTCGCCACCTTCCCATTCGAGATCTAAATCCATGAATGTAGCCTCAAGCTTCTCCATCCAATCAGGTAGCAACCGTTTGCTAAGTATACGTTCTGACAAACGCTCATCTATTTCAACCTTTATTCTCATTTTTTCCGCTAATGGTTCTATTGACTGAATCGCTCGTATAAATGGGCTTGAAATGATTCGGTCAACCCTGACATTCGAAAAGAATACTGCTAGTTCTTGTGCTTGTGAAAAGCCCTTTTCAGTCAAATTTGCTTCAGGCGGCTGGCCGCTGGCCTCACAATGTCTGATTAAAAAGATTCTTTTTTCCATATTTCATCCTCCATCGCCATTTTACTGTCTTAAATTTCTGCTTCACACTCTTTTTGTCCTCTATTTCAGCATGTTAGGTTAGTAACAATAAAAAATTTTTCCATCTTTTCCATTTGAAATATCATCCCATTATTACAAAAAATTGAATAATTTCAACTTAATTTGCAAATCTTATGATTATCGAGAATGATATTTTTATAGAAGGATGGATCAAATGCGGAAACTGCTTACTTTCGCCCTAATATCTACTTTACTTCTCGCGGGCTGTAGTTTAAAAAATGCTGCTATAAAACCTAAAAAAGATAAGAAGCCTCCGATTCAAGCAGAGAAAAAGGAAAAAAATCACGAACCAAAAGTACAAACTACATCTACGGAATCATCGTCAAACAATATTTTCCAGCCAATGGCTACCATCGAAACCGCACCTATCACTTATCAATCTACTAATACGACCATCACCACGACCGAGCGAAAGGTTGATGCTTCTGAGATTAATTATCATATTTGGCGAACTGCTGACGATCAAGAAAGTATGAAGAAGCTTTCCTCAAACGATAAAGTTAACAACTTCCCTTTAATACTGAATACGAAGGATTTTTCATTACAACGCGGAGAATACCAAGTCGAAGCCTATAGCGTTGATGGTTATGGTAAGAAAAAACTGATGGCAAAATCGGAAGTAACCTTCCAGCAATATGCCCCTATTCTAATGTACCATGCTATTGATATATATAAAGGTCAAGGCTTAAAGGGATTGTTTGTCAACCCTGTCGATTTTGAAGCCCAAATGCAATATCTAAAGGATAATGGTTATACGCTTCTTACTTTTGAACACTTCGGTGAGATCAATAAAGTGAATAAACCGATATTTGTTACCATTGATGACGGCATGGAAAATGCGATGAATGCCCTCCACATTCTTGAAAAATTACAGGATGGCAAATTCAAACCGACAGCAACCCTATTTATGACTGCTGGTGCAATAGATACAGGCCCAAATTCGTTATCTTCAAACGACTTAGAAGAAATGGTGAATTCAGGGATTTTCTCCATCCAAGGACATACGATGACCCATAATGACCTTCGTTTGATTACAAACTATGATGAAGAACTAAGGTCATCAAAGGAAAAAATCGAACAAATTACCGGCAAACCTATTACTGCCATTGCCTACCCTTCCGGACGTTTCAATGACAAGGTCGTCGAAGAAACAAAGAAATACTACCAATACGCTACAACCACCATCCCTGGACAATTTATCACGAAAGGCGAAAAAGACGAGCTGTACCTCATGCACCGCGTCCGTATCTCAAACGACACCACCCTCGCTCAATTTGCCGCTATGGTAAAATAGGGGTGTCAGGCACCGCAAAAAGACATTTGTACGCGTACCGTGGACACTGTTTGGAGTTTAACCGAAAAAAGGTCTCCTTCTTCCATTTTCAGTGGAAGGAGTAGACCTTTTTATTTTTATTGATTCGTTTTTAGTACTTTTAATTCTAGCCGTTCACTTATAAAAGTAGACCCGAGGATGAGAATGCCTCCTATGATTTGAATCGGGCTCATGCTTTCTCTAAGGAAAATCGCGGCGAAAACAACTGCCGATATCGGGTCAATATAGCTTAACACCGCGATGGTCTGCCCTTTTAGTTCCTTAAATGATGTAAAATACAAGAAATAGGCGATACCCGTATGAACAATCCCCACGATTAAAATAAGGACAATGGTGCTGGATTTTATACCTGAAAAGCTTAGTTCACCCTTCATCAACACGTATGGAAAAAGGACAATCGCGGCAGTTATTAATTGGATTAACGTCGTTTCAAAGCCGGATAAGTTTTTAATAAATTTATTCATGAAAATTATACTTGCATAAAACGCAGCTGCTAACAGACCATAAAGGATCCCAAGCGGGTGATTGTACGAACTCCCATCATCTCCCCCGCCTATATTCACAACAAGAAATAAACCAACCATTGCCATGATGATACAGCTAGCCTTCCCTGCTGTCAGCTTTTCTTTTAACACAAAAGGGGCGAGGATCATCACAAAAATCGGTGCGAAATAATAGCTTAAAGTCGCATTCGAGACCGTCGTATATTTATAGGCTTGGAACAAGAACATCCAATTGAAGCCGATGGCAGCACCGGATAGAAGCAATAGCATCATATTTTCCTTTAACGCTTGAAAGGAAATTTTTTGCCTTATGATAAAACTAGCCCCTAGTAAAAATAAACTCCCGATGATTCCCCTCAAACAAGCAATTTCACTAGAAGATAAATTAATATTTTTCACAAAAACCCCAATGCTCCCAAAGATAAGCATAGCCGTGACAATTTTCCCCTTTGCTCTCACCCTTATCCCCCCCTGTCAGTTTTCTTTCATTTTTTCATTAAGCAACTGAAATACGTTCTTTAATGCTCCTTTCGGCACCTGAGAATACAGATCCCCTACACTGACTTCATAATTGCTAGTTTCCTTAGTAACTTCGCGAACATATCCTGTCAAACCAATTCCTGTTTCCTTGCTGATGGCAGTTAAAATTGTCTCCATCTTTTCCTTCGCAGCCTCAAAATGAACATGGAACATATTCGAAACAGGAACGATTGGCATTGTCGAAACTCTATCACATTGATTATAAAATGCAGCAAGCTCCTTCGCCTCTTCATAATACTGCTCCATTTTATTAACTCGCATATCAAAATAATAATCCGCACTGATAATATATGGATAAAGACTTATTAAATCGCCACCATGGCGCCGTTTCCAAACTCTTGATGTCTCAGTAAAATCCTTTTCACCAGCGAGAATCGCTCCTGCAATCCCACCAATTCCTTTATAAAAAGAAATATATACACTATCAAAAAGTTCACATATTTCAGCAGCCGACTTTTTATAATAAGGAAGGATTTCAAAAAGTCGTGCACCATCCAAGTGCAGCCTGATTCCTTTGTCGCGGCAATAGGCTGAAATCGCTTCAAGCGTCTCGTAACTAGGCAGCTGTCCGCCAATCTCACGCTGCGGCAGCTCGAGCAGGAGACAGGCAATATCCTTATTCAACCCAATAACATCATCCAACTCTATTACTCTGCTTTTATCCGCTAGTAAAATAACTTCAATATGATGCAGTTCCTTTAACCCATCCTCTTCATGAATCTCCAAATGGCACAATGGATGGTACGCCACCCTTTTCAATCCTTTTTGGTCACACCAAATTCTTAGGGCAATTTGCTGCGCCATCGTTCCACTTGGAAAAAATACAGCAGATTCTTTTCCTAAATATTCTGACATTTTTACTTGAAAATCTTCAATCACTTTCCCCTTTCCATATAAGTCACTCTCTTGCTGCCCATCCATTCCTTCCATTACTCTTTTCAGAACGTGAAAATCTCTTTTCCCATGACCGGGAACCTGGTACTTTGATTGTTTATATACTTCTAATAAAGTTTCCATCCTCATATCCGACTCCTTTTGATCAAGTTATCCCTACATACAATCATACCAGTCCATATCAATTCTTGACTTTAGTCAATTCCAGGCTGTTTTTTAAAATTTCTTTTTAGCCATGCTTCCGGATGGCAGAGGATTTTAGTAGCAAGCCTTCTCCATTGGTAAGATCAATCCTAGATTATCTATCCACTAAAACATATTTAACTCATATTTTTTTGATAACAGCTCCAATAATTTTAAACCTGCAATGCTGTTCCCTTTTTCGTCTAAAGCAGGACCGAAGACACCGATACCGCACAGGCCAGGAACGGCTCCCATAATTCCACCAGATACACCGCTTTTGGCAGGAATCCCTGTTTTGATCGCAAATTCACCTGAAGCATTGTACATCCCGCATGTTACCATAAAGGTTTTACAAATTCGGGCTATATCGGCAGGCATGATTTGTATTCCACTCTCTGGATCGACTCCATCCATCGCAAACACCAACGCGATTCTAGCCAAATCAAAACAGTTAATTTCAATCGCACACTGCTTTGTGTATAAATCTATTAGCTGTTCAACATCCTCATCGATTATATTATGCTGCTTTAAAAAATGACATAAAGCTCGGTTTAAATGGGCCGATTCGAATTCGGAACGGGCAACTTCCTCACAATAACCTATGGTTGATTTATTTGCTAATTGACGAATAAATGACACGAGCCGCTGAATTCTTTCTTCAACCGTGTTTCCCATGATCATATGGGTCACGACAAGTGCTCCAGCATTAATCATTGGATTTAAAGGTTTGGTGGGAGCCATCGTTTCTAATTTTGCAATGGAATTAAAAGGGTCCCCTGTCGGTTCCATTCCAACTCGTTCAAACACATATTCAAATCCTCTGTCCATCAACACGAGGGCCAATGTAATCACTTTTGAAATACTTTGAAGGGTGAACTCTTTTTCCATTTCCCCTGCAGATATCCATTGCCCATCAGGATAGTAGATGGCAATGGCCAAATCGTTTTGGCTTGCTTTTCCAAGGGCAGGTATGTAGTCTGCAACCTTTCCGTTTATTGTATATGTTTTCGCTTCTGCTACGAATGCCTTTAATTCATCATTTGCTTGAAAGATCATATTCATCATCCTTAGAAGTTTTAGTAATTGGCTAAATAACGATAATGAGAAGATGATTTGGAACAAAAAATTCCTATTCTGTTAATTATATTAAAATATATTATGGAAACGATTTCATCCTTTATTTTAAAAAAAGTGGGGGCAGCTGTGTGAAGCTTGTTCTAAACTACTTTTTCCCAAAAGAATAATTATTATAGCGTAAACACTGACATACCGGTAGGAACATCACTTGAAAAAGCCGATTCTGTTGCGGTACAAGTAGAAGAAGTTTAAATCAAAAAATCGCAAGGCACCAGGTTATCAGCACTCGAAACCGATAACCCTTTTCCTTACGCCAGTGTCCACTGGAGACGTACAAATGTACACGGACGGTGCCTGACACCCATCCTAGCGCTGGGTGATGGAGAGTTTGAATGATAATGGAAAGGCGATTAGGAGTAAGCAAATTATGAATCCAATTACACCGGCCCAGCCATAATTTGTCCAGAAATAGCCGCCTGCTGTGCCTGCGAGGCTTGAGCCGCAATAATAAAAGAACAAATATAATGAGGAGGCTTGGGCTTTTTCTGTTTTTGCTCTTCTTCCTACCCAGCTTGAGGCGATGGAATGAGATCCAAAAAAGCCAAATGTAAAAATCGCAATACCGATAATCTTTAATGCTAAAGGAGCTACTAAAGTTAAAGCTGCCCCGCTGACCATAATGACAAGTCCGATCCATAACACCTTTTTGCGTCCAAGCGAATCCGATAATCGCCCCATCCAAGTAGAGCTAAAGGTGCCAGTCAAATAAACGATAAAAATCCAGCCGACAATCGTTTGGCTCAGATTGTATGGTGGCTCGAGCAATTGATAGCCGATATAATTATATAACGTAACAAAGCTCCCCATTAAAATAAAGCCAATACCGTATAAGCACAATAAGGCAGGATCCTTCAAATGGCTGAAAAGGGACAGGAATAAATTTTTTAATTTTAGTGGTTTTGGAGTAAAATATTTTGAATTCGGTAAATTGATCCAAAACCAAATACTAAGCACTAAGCTAATCACACCGATACTGCCCATAGCAATCCGCCATGAGAAAAAGTCAGTCATCATGCCTGTAATGATTCTCCCGGTCATCCCACCAATAGAATTCCCGCTAATATAAATCCCCATGGCGATCCCAAGACTATTTGGATCGACTTCTTCACCTAAATAAGCCATAGCAATAGCCGGCAATCCTGCAAGTACAATCCCCTGCAAAATACGAAATCCAACTAATGACCCAAATGTAGGGGCGAATGCGGTAAAGATGACAATCAATGATGATAAAAATAAGGAAATAGACATCATTATTTTACGTCCCCACGCTTCCGATAATGAACTCGTAATGAGCATGGAAATCGCGAGCGTGAGTGTCGTAACCGACAGCGTAAGACTACCCGTTGCCGCTGAAATATGAAATTCTTTTGAAAAAATAGGCATTAAGGGCTGGACATCATAAAGAATGGAGAACGTAATAAACCCTCCAGCGAACAGGGCAAAGTTCGCTTTATGAAGTTCTGGTGTCCCTTGCTGCAGTTTACCCAATTAAAAAACCTTCTCTCCTATATAATCCTTTTTTACTCTACTCCTCAACCGTGCAAAACTCAACTTAATGAATTTTTTTTCGGGAATAAATAAAGTGAGGAACCTTTACTACGGTTCCTCACTTTATTTATTCTTGATATACTTGACCATACCGATACGGAAAAAATATGCTGTAGGTAAAAAAAGAAGCATTTATGTACCCTAGAAGCTGATAAAAATAGTGCCCGTATTGCTGAAAAATAGACTCCTACGGGCACTAAATATGAAAATAGTGCCCGTATTGCTGAGAATTAGACGCCCACGGGCACTAAATATGAAAATAGTGCCCGTATTGCTGAGAATTAGACGCCCACGGGCACTAAATATGAAAATAATGCCCGTATTGCTGAAAAAAATGAGTTCTCGGGCACGTAAAGTGGTTTTTGGTGAAGAAAAAGATTAAATCATAGCACCAATAACCAGAACGGCTAAAAGGAAAAAATGCATTTTAAGAGAAAACAATCGTTTTGTTCCCGTATGTCAGCACCCGGTCTTCTACATGCCACTTGACTGCCTGGGCTAAAACAGTGCGCTCAATGTACTTGCCAATTTTTTTGAGGTCTTCAAGCTGATCACGATGGTTGACCCGCTGCACATCCTGTTCAATAATTGGACCTTCATCCAATTCATCTGTTACATAATGAGCTGTGGCCCCAATCAATTTTACACCTCGGTAATAGGCGCGAGCATAAGGATTGGCCCCAATAAACGCCGGCAAAAACGAATGATGGATGTTGATGATTTGATTTGGAAAAGTCTTTGTAAATTCCGGGGAAAGAATTTGCATGTATCTGGCTAGTACAATTATATCCACGTTATTTTTTTGGATTAACTCGATTTGTAGGGATTCCATTTCCTTTTTGTTGCTTGAATTTACTGGTACGTAATGAAAAGGAATGCCCATTTCTTCGACAATTCCCTGAATATCACGATGATTGCTGACGACTATGGCGAACTCAGCATCAAGATGCCCCGCTTTTTGCTGCCAAAGCAGTTCCAACAAACAATGATCTTCCTTCGAAACAAATATAGCTAGACGTTTCTTTTTACTTGCCTGCTCCATACGCCAGTTGATATTCAAGCGCTCCGAGAGTTGCTGAAAATCCTGTGCGATTTTTTGCTTATGTAATTCAAAGTCTTGGATATCTGCTTCAATTCTCATAAAAAACATACCGCCAATGGGATCCGTTGTATGCTGGTCAGACTGGACAATATTCCCCCCGTTTTGAAACAACAGCTGCGACACTGCCGCCACAATGCCCGGCTGGTCTTGACAGGAGATTAAAATTCTTACTCTCTCACTCTTTTTTACTTCCTCTTGATACACCGCTGTTCCCTCCTACCATTGTCCGATGAAATTTTGACAAAGCATTCCTTTTTAGTCGATCGAGCAATTCGTCTTTTTTAGCTGTTCTCTTACCCCATCGATAAGATCGAAAGGTAGCACGCCATAGTGGGATAAAGATTTCGCTTTTTCCTCTCCAGCCCTTGCATGGATAAAACTCGCAGAGACGAGCGCATTTATTGGGGAGGCGCCTTGGGCTAGAAAAGAGGTGATCATTCCTGTAAGCACATCGCCGCTTCCGCCTTTGCCAAGCGAATCATGTCCGTGCGGATTGATGTAAAGATCACCATCAGGAGTAGCAATGATGGAACGGTGACCTTTTAACAGCAAATACACGTTGTGTTTTTTGGCAAAAGATCCTGCGATATTAAGACGATCTGCTTCTATTTCTTTTACTGTTTTATTGACTAATCTGGCCATTTCTCCGGGATGAGGCGTGAGAATCACATTCCCGCCATACTGACGAACGATATCCAAGTCGTTCCTTAGTAAATAAAGTGCATCTGCATCGATGACAAGCGACTGGTTTGTAAGATGTGACATTAAGGCTTTAAAAAACTTTTCCCCTTCAGGAAACCTGCCCATCCCTGGACCAATCGCGACGCTATCAAATTGATCAAGTCGTGGTGAAAGATCATCAATTGCTTTCAAGGTAAAATGCCCATCCTGTTCTGATAGCGGTAAGAATAAGGATTCTGGATTTTGGGCAGCCGCCATTGGATAAATACTTTCCGGCACAGCTAACGTCACGAGCCCTGCTCCGGAAGATAACGCTGCTTTTGCTGCAAAAATGGGAGCCCCGACAAAATGACGTGACCCGCCAAGAATCAGGGCATGACCGAACGTCCCCTTATGACCATCTCTAGGTCTTACAGGAAGGGCAACATGAACAAGCTGCTCTGTTATCAATTTTGGCATTGTAAGTCCGAGGCTATCTGCAATGGAAGGCGGTACAGAAATGTCTACTGCTATCCATTCCCCGATATACTTTGGTCCATCATTTAAGAAAAAACCTTTTTTCGGAAAAACAAAGGTAATCGTCTTGGTCGCCTTGATAGCGACACCAACTACCTTTCCGGTATCACTGCTAACACCTGATGGGATATCGACAGAAACGACACATTTCTCCCCTTCGCATTCATTTACTAGCGTAATTACTTCATGAAATGGTTCCCAAACGGGCCCGTTTATCCCGGTTCCTAAAATCGCATCAATGACAATGTCCGCCTGATTTACCTCTTCCCGAAGTGACTGTAATGGATTTTCATGAAGGTAAAAAATGGGCAGCCCACGATTGACGTACACATCGAAATGAATTTTGGCATCCCCTTTGATCCGATCAGGGTTTACCAGCAAACATAATAGTGGTTTCAAGCCTGCATCAAACAGCCTGCGGGCAATCACAAACCCGTCGCCTCCATTATTACCGCCCCCAGCAAGCACAATCACTCTAGGATTTTTGCAAGGAGCATTTTCGAGGATCTCCTCTACCACCCTTGCTCCTGCATTTTCCATTAAAACAACGCCAGGTAGGCCTATCCTCTCAATCGTATACTGATCCATTAGCTGCATATCCCTTTGCCCTGCTGCAAACATAAACAGCCCTCCCTTAAAAACAAACCTTTTCTTTCATTATAAAAAACTTTTCGAACCGTTGCACCGTAGTAAGTACCTCACTCTGATGCCTGGCACCAGTCTTTCGCACCATGTCTTGCCAGCCGTTTTAAACCTAAAAAAAGAGTGTCCACCTCACACGCACAAATGTACACGAGTGGTGCCTGACACCCATCATTTACACCCATCACTTGAAGGGGTTGTAGAAGCGGTTGCCGTTATGATAGGTTACTGCTAATGATGTTACTAGGATTAGTGCGATTAGGATTAGTGCTATGTAATCGCTTGGTTTGAATGAGCGGGCGCTGTACCATGTGCGTTTTTTGTTCTTGCCAAAGCCGCGCAGTTCCATGACATTGCTGATGGTTTCAATTCGCTCAAGACTCGATAGAATTAAAGGCAAAATGATGGAAACTGCATTTTTCACACGTCTTAGTAGCTTTTCTTTACGGGACATGTCGAGGCCTCTGGCTTGCTGCGACAAAGCGATATTACGATAATCCCGTTGAATATCCGGAATATAACGTAAGGCAATGGCAACGGAAAAAGCGATTCGGTAACTGACGCCGATTTTATTTAATGACGAGGCAAATTCGCTCGGATGGGTCGTTACGATAAAAAGTAAAGCGGCCGGTATGACGGTCAAATATTTTAACGTAATGTTGCATTGATAGAATAACTGCTCAAGGGTAAGATTATAGCGCCCTCCCAATTTAAATAAAACATGCTCCGTTCCATAAATCTTCACACCCTCAAGCGGTGAAAAAAGATAAATCGCCACATTATTAATGAGTAAAAAAATAAGGATAAAAGCGAGCACAAAGCTAACTTCTGAAAGCTTTATTTTAGAGACCTTAAAAACTACTAAGCTAACAATTAAAAGTCCCACCAATATTCGTGTATCGTATGTCAGCATGGCGGCAAAAGACCACATGATAAAACATAAGAGCTTAGTTGCACCGGTTAACTGGTGGATCGGGGATCGTTTGTCAATATAAGAAAGCATTTCTACTGCCATTTACGTCCCACCACCTTATCATGGGCAATAAACCGCTCGACAAATTCGCTCGGTTCCGTAATCCCGACACGTTCAGCAAGTTCAAATAACGATGTTTCTTTTAAGTTTGCCTGCTGAATAATAGACCTGTTTCCAAGCGTATTGACAGCCGAATCATCCGCAATCTTTTTCCCATCAGCAAATACAATGGCGCGGGGAGTATACTCCAGCATTAAATGCATATCGTGGGTAATCATGATAACCGTTACACCTTGTTTATTTAAATCTAGTAAAAATTCCATGATCTCTGTATAATGACGAAAATCCTGTCCGGCAGTTGGCTCATCGAGGATGAGAATCTTCGGCTGTAGAACCAATATAGAAGCAATCGTTACACGCTTTTTCTGTCCAAAGCTCAAGGCTGAGATCGGCCAATTCCGAAATGGCAGGAGCCCACAAATTCGCAGTGTTTCCTCCACTCGTTGTTTGATTTCTGCTTCAGGAATTCCCCTGACTGCCAGTCCCAATGCTACTTCATCGAAAATCATATGCTTTGAGATCATATGATTCGGATTTTGCATGACCAAACCAACCTTCAAAGAGCGCTCTTTAATCGTATCGTTTAAGCAATCGCGTCCATCGATTAATATCCTACCGGATTCAGGTCGTTCGAACCCACAAATCAGCTTCGTCAGCGTCGACTTTCCTGCTCCATTTTTTCCAACGATGCTGACCATTTCTCCTTCTGCAATCGAAAAAGAAACATCCTGAAGGATTTTGAGGTCAGCTTGATAGCTGAAATGAATATTCTCAAGCTGTAAAATCGTCGAAGAGGCCGATTTCGCTTCTACCTTCTCCGTCAATTCAAACCAATTCACCAATTTGTCTCGGCAAGAATTAATATCCAAGCTTTCGATATGCTCAGGATGCATCCCGGAAGTAATTTCACAGCCAGCATATTTCAATGCCTTCAAGTATAAAGGTTCACGAACAGACACGCTTTCTAACACATTCGAAGCAAATAATTCAGCGGGAGACTGGTCACTTATGATTCGTCCGTCATTGATAACAATAATTCTATCAACATGGCGATAAAGCACATCCTCTAATC
Organism: Neobacillus massiliamazoniensis; assembly: GCF_001048695.1. Classification (GTDB taxonomy): domain Bacteria; phylum Bacillota; class Bacilli; order Bacillales; family Cytobacillaceae; genus Neobacillus; species Neobacillus massiliamazoniensis. Next base: position 664,694 of record NZ_CVRB01000002.1, read on the forward strand.
GATGTTCAATAATGACAATGGTCTTATTCCGTTCTTTATGTATCCAATCGATTAGCTCAATCGCATGCTTCCCAGTTGCAGGATCTAGGTTCGCCAGCGGTTCATCGAAAAGAAGAAGAGGAACATCGTCCACCATCACACCGCCGAGTGCCACTCTTTGTTTCTGACCACCGGAAAGATGGTGCAAGGAATGGCCTAGATAATTATTCATGTCTACCATCTCTGCCACCTCTTTCACTCTAGGGATCATGTCCGATTGTGGAACACAATCATTCTCAAGCGAAAAAGCAATATCCTCCGCAACGGTAAGCCCAATAAATTGCCCATCCGGATCCTGCAAAACGGTCCCAACCATTTTCGACAAAACAAAAATCCCTTCCTGTTTCGTTTCCTTTCCCATAATCTTCAAGCTTCCTGTGAGATCACCACGATAAGAAAAAGGAACCAAACCATTTAAACAATGTCCAATGGTACTTTTCCCCGACCCTGAAGGTCCGACAATGAGAACCTTTTCCCCTTCGTAAATCGTTAAATTCAAATCAAAAAGGGTTGGCTTTGCCTGACTTCGATATTTAAATCCAAAATTCATAAACTCTATTATCGGTTTTTTCATATTTTTCTCCTGCTAACAATAATCGGGTCTGACCCCATAGATCAGACCACAGCTATCTCTTATAATGTTTCTTCTTTTTCTAAACTACCGCTCTTACTGCGCGTTTTGGCATAGGCAAGCAAGAAAAACGTGCCAATGATGCCAACCGTTACAATATTGGAAGTACCGGCAACAATCCCTTGAACAAACACTTTGTTGGCAGGTTCAGCGTAAATAAGGATATCTAAAGTGGGAGCAATAAGAACCCAACCAATGGCTTGAACAAGGACTTGCGTAATGTTAAAAGAAATAATTTGTTTCGCTCCAAACTCTCCATCTTCAATCTTTATTTTTCTCGTTAATAAACCGATCAGGAAGCCAACGAACGCAGAAACCACGACCCAGCTCCACCAAGGTGACCCATAAAAAATCGCATCCTTTAAAGAGTGACCGATTAATCCAATAAGACCTCCGGCAATCGGGCCAAAAATCACAGCCATTAACGCGAGAAATGCGTAGGACGTTTCGATCGTTGTGTTTGGGATCCCCGTGGGAATCGAGGCAAACCTTCCTAAGATCACAAATACTGCGGTTCCAATCCCAATCGCAACAATCGTTTTCGTTGTTAATTTACTTCCTGACATATTTTCCATCTCCTTTATTCGTAAAATAATACCTATTACAAAACTATGCCTGATCTCAAAACGATAGCCTTCCTTTTAATAAAACGTTTCATCTGCCTTCTTGATGGTCATCGTCCAATTAGTCCCGGTCCCAATCTGATAGGCGCTTGCAAAAGATCCCTGGTTAATCGCGACACCTAAGTTGTCTAACGAGTTCACATACACCAAAGGTTCACCAACGAGACTGTCGGCAAACGAACGACCAAACGTCATCATATTTTTATATATTTGTCTTGTACCGTTTCCAATGGTTACAATTAGTCTGTCACCATAATGGATGTCTGCTTCCTTTAGAAGACTGCGATGAATATTTGTCCAAAGATTGCCGAAGCGAACATCGAGAACTTCAATAATGCCAGTGATTTTTCCACTCTTCAATGAAGCTACTGTTAACGGCAGCTCAACAACCGAATCCAGCGCCACCTGTGGTCCCACTTCCTCAAACGAAATCACCCCTGAGGCAAGACGGGCGCCGGTATAGGCATATATATCTCTACCGTGGAACGTGTACGACTCCCCTGAATTTGGCAGCCGATTCGACGCTTCATCCAGCACTCTTGCATCCGCAATACCGTGAAACTTATTGATGTGGGTTAATGTCCCATTATCCGGAGTTATAATGTATTTTTCGTCCGCAGTTTTCACGACAATACTGCGACGTTCAGAGCCAACCCCCGGGTCTACGACTGACACAAACACCGTCCCTTTTGGCCAATAGGAAACGGTTTGCAGAAGACGATACGACGCTTCCCATATGTTATAAGGGGGAATCTCATGGGTTAAATCAAAAATTCGGATTGAGCGGTCAACAGAATACGCCACCCCATACATGGCACTTACCGCCCCATCACTAATCCCAAAGTCCGACTGTAAAACTAATGCCTCACTCATTTTCTGTTCACCCTTTCTCTTTTTTTAACTAGCTGAAAACCTATTACAGTAAAATTTAAATAAAAAACACCACGCCTTATCATGTTGATAAGGACGTGGTGTTAAATCACGTGGTACCACCTTACTTTACTATTTACCTTCGTAAATAGCCTCTGATCATGCAGAACAAAAATGCTCTTACACTTGGTTTTTGATAACAAGTACCCAAACTTGTCGTAACCTACTACTATCAATCAGATACGTTCAGAACGAAGCTCCGAGTCCATTGTTCAGATCAACATCTTTGCTTCTTTTCAGCTCCCGAAGCTCTCTTTAAAAGATCATTTGATCATACTTTTTCTCATCATCGCTTATTGTCGCTATAAAATTTTGGAAATATTTAAAAATATAATACTCTAAAGATTATGACTTTTCAATACACAATACACCATTTTTTATGAAAATCTTACGAACTCACTTCTACATCTCCCTTTACTGCTTTGCCCCTGTCAAGCTCAGGGTATACCTTCCGTATAATAGATGGTCTTGCAATAACAAGAACGACACCGATAAACAGCGCTGCCGACAAAAGCATGATCCATTGGGCCGGAAATACATCGTACAGGAAGCCATAGAGGAGCATTCCCAATGGCATGAGGCCCGTCGCCATCGTTTCAAGGATTGAAAAAACACGCCCTTTATAATCGTCGTCAACTTGTTTTTGCATCATTACATTTATGGGTGTATTGACAAGGATCAGGGAAGCACCAAAGCTAAACATCATCACCATGTAATAAACAAAAACCATGCTAGTAGACATTTTTAGCCATAAAGGTAAACCCATCGTTCCCATGATAGTCCCCATCGCAATGATGGCTCGTTTTGAAAGAAGTAAGGGAAATTTAACCTCTTTTCTAATGGAAAAATAAATGGAAAACAGCAGCATTCCGATGGCAAATGAACCTTGGGTAAAACCAAATGAACGGGAAGCCATTTTCAATTTTTCGATGAGAATGTAAGAGTAGCCGACCTCAAAAGCTCCAAACAAGAAATTAATGAAAAACGCAATCCAAATAATAATCACTATTACCTGCTGCCGCTTTAAATAATGAAGTCCCTCTTTCATACTTTGCCACATCGACTCTTTCTTCTCTGTTTCCACATTTTCATTTCGATTAGCAAATAAGTTAAAATTCATCGTTGATTCGAGCGTGACAGCGATAATAGATGCTGCCATATACATGATAAGGAATATCGGCATGGAAACTGCACCGTATAAGAGCCCCCCTACTGCAGGGCTGGCAATGGAAGCAAATGAAATGGACATCTGGTTTAATGACATGGCTCGTTGGACTCTCTCCTGGTCAACAAGACCCGTGATTGAGGAGGTAAAGGTCACCCCGGAGAACATAGACGTTAGGGACAAAATACACGAAGTGGTATAAATGGCGAACAATGATAAACCCGCTGTTAGACTGACGAATAATAATCCTCCAATCGCCAACGTAGTGGCAATTTGGGCAATCACCACAATCAGCTTTCGGGAATAGCGATCTGCGATGTACCCGGCAAACGGAGCGGCCAGGGTACGCGGCAAAATATTGCACAACAAATTCATTGCAAAACTCGTTGCTGACCCTGTTAGATGCAAGATATAAAAACTGATGGCAAATGAATAGACCTGAGCACCAAACGAAGAAATCAATTTGCTGATGGTGAACGTCCACAAATGATACGTGGCTCTATTAAGTTTTATGCTATCGTCCATAACAATCCCTCACCCCAAAAGTTTAATTTGATTAAACAAATCATACCATCACACCCCCTTCCATTGCAAGTAAAAGTTTAATATAATTAAACTATCTAACGATCTAGGAGTGAGCACAGCCATGTTAGGAGAACGAATTCGGAAAATTAGAAAGCAGAAAAAAATTACACTTGAAGCATTGGCAGGGGATGAGCTAACCAAAGGGATGCTCAGCCTCATTGAAAATAATAAAGCAAATCCTTCGATGGAAAGCTTAACCTATATCGCCGAACGTTTAGGAGTCGATGTGACCGAGCTATTAGAGGAAACAAGCGCACAGGAACGAAGAGAAATTCTTGAAAAAGCGGAGAAGTTATTTAATTCAGCTGATGATACGGAAAAATATAAGCGGCTTATCACCCTTATTGAGCCTGTTATCGCAAAGATTTCTCATGGATATGAGTCGGCACGATTATTAGATATCTACAGCCGCTGTCTTTATGGTGAAAAAAAGGATGGATGGCAGGAATTTTCCGACCGTGCAGCCAAACTGTACGATGAGATGAATCTAACAGCCAAGCGGGTGGAAATCGGGATGTTCCATGCGAGAGTGGAATTTATCGAACATGACTACACACAGTCTTTAGAAATATTTTTAAAAGAACGGGCAGATATCGAAGCAAACCACGCGTACATCGACCCCATGACACAGGTGGACCTTGACTACCATGAAGCCATTAACTATTTTGCAGTGGGAAATCCGGAGGCAGCGACACGTGCGATGGAGAGTGCAATCCATTTTTCAAAAAAGAATCGGATCTTCTATCGCATTGATGACTTATATCGGCTGGCAGCAGCCCAGGCAATGATGACACATGATGCTGAAAAAAAAGATCATTATTTACTGAAGTTAAAGCAGTATGGTGATTTTGCTGAGGATTTAATGTCGATTCTCTTTTTTAATCTTTTTCAAGTCAGATCGCTTAGTTCTGAAAAACATGATTATACAAAGGCATTAGAGCTCGTAGACCAATACTTTGCGGATCCAAAAATGGCGGATATTTTTGAATTCTGGTACCTTCTTGAAAAAGGAAAAGCCTTTTATGGTCTAGAACGCTATCATGAAGCCATTTATTATTTAGATAAGGTGAAGGTACCCGCCTATGCTCACCATCCATTTGATTTGTCGATGTTTTATATAATGGATTCGTACAAGGCACTTTGTCACCTTGAACTTGGAAACAGGGCAGAAGCGCTTCAAAAGGCACAAACTGCAGTGGAAAATTTCAAACCCCTACCCCCTACGCCTTTTAAAGATTTTGCCATTGAAACACAAGCTAAAATTGAAAAAGCATAAACGATTAAATACGAAAAAAATCCACGGTACTGCACTGTGGATTTTTTCTGAAATGGGTTTATAATGGTAAAGAATCAATTGAAACGACTGGAAATTCAATCGTAAAGGTAGTCCCTTTTCCTGGTTCACTGTTCACCCTTATTTTTCCGTTCATGGCCTGAACAAGCTGAAAGGAAATCGTAAGACCGACTCCCGTCCCTTTTTCTTTTGTTGTATAAAAAAGGGTTCCTAATTTTTTGAGCTGGCTCTTCGTCATTCCTTTTCCACTATCAATGATTTCAATCAAAATCCTACCATCTAGTTTATAGGTATAAACTGTAAGGGTTCCCCCTTTATTCATCGCTTCAATACCATTCTTAATAATGTTTACTAAAATCTGTTTTATTTCGTTTCTGTTCCCTCTAATAAACAATGATTCTTGGATATTCGCTTCGATTGTTATATTTTGTATATAAGAGTATGAAGTCATAAGATCAATCGTCTTTTTAACCTCATCAGAAATATTAATCTCAGTCATTTCTTCCGTATTAGGCTTTGCTAAGGATAAGTAATCGTTAATGATGGACTGAGCATGGTCTAACTCATTTAATGCAATTTCAATATAATATTTCTGCATACTTTTCAAGTTTTCATCATTATAAATTAATTGCAAGAAACCTCGTGCAGATGTCATCGGATTCCGTACCTCATGGGCAACAGAAGCAGCTAGCTGGCTAATAACATTTAATTTTTCATCTCTACGTATTTTCTCGCGAATCTCCATTTGTTGATTAGCATTTTCAATTACAAAAACAACCATCATCAAACAAATCCAAGTTACGACATGAAAAACAAGCATAAAGCGAATTTGCTCCATTTGATTTGCTTTTAAAAGGGTTAACATCATAATCAGAGTGTTAGCCAAAAATACGAGATTAACAAACACAAGCTTATGTTTCAGTTGATTTAATTCAAATTTTTTGCCGATAAAAATCAAAACTAAAAACGTGAAAGAATAATTTACCAATGCTACATAAAACCCACCGCCACCAATAATAAATCGGTACGTTAATAACACTATCCAAATAATGAATCCTGGCCATGTTCCCCCATATACAAAAGAGATAATAAAAGGGATAACTCTAAAATCATACCTGTATCCTTTAGAAAATTCAATTGGATATGACATTGAAAGAACCAAGATGATGATCATAATAAAGGTCAATTTCGAAAGAGGCTTTTTACGATTACTATTTTTTTCGTAAAAAAACAAATGATAGACAAAGATAGGAAAGAGGATAATTAATACTTGATACAAAACCACTTTAACATCAATATGCATGAAAAAAGCTCCTTGAAGTATGCCATCAAGAAAATATACAATCATAAATAAAATTGGAAGAATTTTTTATCATTCTATCAAATTATATAATACTTTTTCCATACAAAATATAAGAAGTTGTGCAAAATCTAATAAAATTCGCACAACTTCCGTCTACTTCTCTATCCCTTCATTAAACTCATTTAAAAAAATAAGGCTTTGTTAAACTTGCCTGTTGATTCGCACTCCAGGCGCTTCGCTTTCCGCGGGCGTTCCGGGGAGCCTCCTCGGCGCTTAAGCGCCTGTGGGGTCTCCCCTGCCCCGTACTCCTGCAGGACGTTGAATAAACATCCTTGAATCAACACCGCACGAAGGAAATGCGATAGCATTTTCGAGGATCTCGCGTCTTCCGCTCCAATCAACATAGTTTCAAAAATCAACAATGTCCTTTAACACAGCCAAATATAAAAGGGAGATATTCTTATCTCCCTTAGCTTTCATTCATTCTATACAGTAGTATCCATCTTATCTGTTAAAATGGCCATAAACTCCTCGCCTGTTATGGTTTCCTTCTCTAACAGATATTTTGTCAATTCATGTAATTTATCTTTATTATCCTCTAAAATTTGGATCGCTTTCTGATGGCAGGATTTGATCGTCCTGAGAATCTCTTCATCAATTTTCGATGCAGTCTCCGCAGACACCAATAGAGAAGAATCTCCACCTAAATATGGGTTATTCACCGTTTCTAATGCCATCATATCGAATTCTTCACTCATCCCGAATCGTGTCACCATTGATCTCGCAATCTTTGTTGCCTGCTCAATATCATTCGATGCACCGGAAGTGATGGTTTTAAAAATAACCTCCTCAGCCGCACGTCCACCCATATAGGTCGTGATTTTATCCAACGCCTGCTCTTTCGTCATGAGGACCGATTCCCGCTCATCCACCTGCATCGTGTAGCCTAAAGCACCGGAGGTTCTTGGGATAATGGTTATTTTATGAACAGGTGCCGAATGGCTCTGTTTCGCAGCAACTAAGGCATGTCCAATCTCGTGATAGGCAATCGTTAATTTCTCTTTCATAGAGATGACCGCATTTTTCCTTTGATATCCCGCAATGATCACCTCTACAGACTCTTCCAAATCACTTTGCGTTACCTTATTTCGACCAAGTCGAACTGCCCGAAGTGCAGATTCATTAATAATATTGGCTAAATCAGCACCTGATGCCCCTGCTGTTGCCCGAGCAATCACATTAAAATCGATACCTTCGTCTAGCTTTACTTTTTTCGCATGTACCTTCAAAATCGATTCGCGTCCTGGCAGATCTGGTAATTCTACCGGAACTCTGCGATCAAATCTTCCTGGTCTAAGCAGTGCCTTATCCAGTGTTTCTGGTCGATTGGTTGCTGCTAAAATGACAACGGCTTTGTCGGCACTAAAGCCATCCATTTCGGTTAAAAGCTGATTTAAGGTCTGTTCTCTTTCATCATTGCCGCCGACCCCACCAGTATTACGACTTTTTCCAATTGCATCGATTTCATCGATAAACACAATACACGGAGCTTTTTCTTGAGCTTGTTTAAAGAGATCCCTTACTCTCGCAGCCCCCATGCCCACAAACATCTCGACAAATTCAGAACCGGAAATCGAAAAGAAAGGTACCTTTGATTCGCCGGCTACCGCTTTAGCGAGAAGGGTTTTACCTGTTCCTGGAGGACCTACTAGCAATGCCCCTTTTGGTATGTTGGCACCGATTTCTTTATACTTTTTAGGGTTGTTAAGGAAATCAACAATTTCCTGCAGCGCTTCCTTCGCTTCATCCTGACCTGCTACATTTGTAAAAGTGATACCTGTTTGTGATTCTACATACACTTTGGCATTGCTTTTACCCATGGAGAAGGGATTTCCTCCCCCCATCATTCCCTTTTTCATTCTTCTTGTCATAAATTGCCCAATGCCAATAAAGATCAGCAATGGAGCGACCCATGTCCAAAAGAAATTGATCAACGGCGAGTTTTGCGCTGGAATGGTTTGCGTAAATTTAATATTCTCCTTATGAAGGCGGTCGACTAATTCAGGGTCATTCATTTTTCCTGTCTTATAAAGCACATCGGCATTTTTACCAGAAGCTTTAAAGGTTATATAGTTATCTGTAACCTCAACCTCTTTGACCTGTCCTTTTTCCACCATCGTTAAAAAAGTTCCATAATCCACTTCTTTGACAGACAAATGCCTAATCGCTGGAAAAAGAAAAGTATTAAGCAGCATGACAATAATTAATATCGTTACATAGAAATAGATTGGCGACTTTTTTGGCGGTTTCTTTTCATTCATTCTGCTACCTCCTCGTTAACAATATGGTTTTTCTGTTCATTTTCTAAAAATCTTGAGTTTATGTTTTCCATAATAGATGGTTTCTTTTCAATATTTATATCAAAATCTCTCCTCTTATCTTTCTTCATAAACTTCAATTGCTTCTACCAGCTTAAATAGAAAACGATAAATTAATTGCAATCCTTCGCCAATTGATATGCTTTCATCATATCCATCCACATCATTTAAAGCAAAATTTAAATCCCATAAGCCATCCTCTTGGCTAAAAAGCAAATCATATTTTGCTTCATCCCCTTGTAAATGATGATTTAGATATTCCCTGATCGGATCGGATAATTTCTTTTGCAGCCTCAAACCTAACATCACATCGTACGTGCCGAAGACATCATCTACCTCTAGGGAAACTGCATCAACACGTACAAAATCAAACCATTGGGATTCCAGATAGATAAATTCATTTTTATGCTTTTTCAAGTAAACAAGCGGCTGCGCCAAAAATTCGGATGATTCTTGCCTAATCATATTTTCCGTTTGTTTATCGCAGCGCTCGATATAGGCATCCACGATGCGTTCACCTGGATCTCTTTCCTCCAATTGAAGATTTTCAATTAACTGATGTTTTTCAGCATATTCCTTTTCTTCTTTAAAAACCGCTTTGTTTTCTGATATATATTGTTGAACCTTGTCTTTTAGCATTCATATTCCTCCAATAAAAACTATTCCTCTGTTAATTTTGCGGTTTTTTGTCGAAAATTGCAAATTACGCGTAAGAAAACTTTTAAAAGTAACAAATGTGTTTGTATTTATTCCTTTCTAAAGGCTGTCACGGCTTCACTTAAGAAAAGTTGGACAATTCTCGAAGCCAATTTTAATACGCTTATCCAGAAAAAAACCCAGCGAATCACTGGGTTGGTTTGTTACTATTTCTACGAACTATTTAGCTTGCCCCTATTTGTTGTTGAATTTCATTTAATATTCTTTCCAACGATACTACGACGCCCTTATCATCTTTATAGCTAATATGTTTTGGCCGGAAATGAACAGGGGAATCTAGGCCTGCTGCTGCTGAAATTCGAAATAATCCCTTTCTTAGGGTAACAAGATAATTCGCAACTCTGTATTTTTTTTCATCAATAACCAATGCCTTTTGTAATTCCGGGTCTGTTGTAGCAACTCCTACAGGACAAATATTAGATTGACATTTTAAGGTTTGAATACATCCAACGGAGATCATAAATCCACGCGCAATATTCACTAAATCAGCTCCCATAGCAAGAGCGATCGCAATCCGGTCAGGGGTAAACAGTTTACCGGAAGCAATGATTTTCACACGGTCGCGCACTCCATATTTTTTGAGAGTTGAAACCAAAATGGGAAGGGCGGATTTAATCGGTAATCCCACACTATCAATCAGTTCTTGATAGGATGCTCCCGTCCCACCTTCACCGCCATCTACAGTGATAAAGTCTGGCCCTTTCCCTGTTTCTTTCATATACTTTGCCAAGTCTTCAACACTATCATTCCCCCCTACAACGAGTTTCAACCCAACCGGCTTTCCTGTATGGGCACGGATTTTTTCGATAAATTCACACATCGAAAAAACATCGCTAAACTGGTGAAAACGATTTGGACTGTCAACAGGTTTATACGGCTCCACTTTACGAATTTCAGCGATTTCTGGCGTGACCTTTTCTCCATCAATATGACCGCCGCGCGTTTTGGCACCTTGAGCCAGTTTCAATTCAAAAGCCTTGATTTGGGGAATTTCGCTTTTTCTTTTTAATTCATCCCAATCGACATCGCCGTTTTTATCACGGATGCCAAACAAGCCTGGTCCAATCTGCATGATAATATCGACCCCACCTTCTAAATGATAAGGTGATATTCCGCCTTCCCCTGTATTCATCCATGTCCCCTTTGCCATCGCTAACCCTTTTGACAAGGCAGTTATCGCATTTTTCCCGAGGGCCCCATAGCTCATCGCGGACATTCCGATTAAACCTTTTAACACAAAAGGCTGTTTTGTTTGCGGACCGATTACTACAGCATCATCATCATGCAATAAATAAGCAGGAGATTCCTCATCCTCCCACTTTTCCTCTCTTTGGGTAAAGAGTGGGTCTTTCAATAATAGGTATTTTTTTGTTTTGACCATCGTTTCTTTGTCCATTTTCATTTCTTCCGTTAATTTAGGAAACATATCGTTTCGAACATAAAAACCTTCTTCGTCGAAATCACGTTTCGAACCAAACGACACGACATCTCGATTATATTTTGCACTCCTAACAATATGTTCATAGTCTTCTCTCGAAAACGGCTTTCCTTCAGTGTCAGAATTGAACCAGTATTGCCGAAACTCAGGTCCGATTTTTTCAAAAAAATAGCGGACCCGCCCTAATACAGGGTAATTTCTTAAAATGGAGTGCCTCTTTTGATTTCGGTCATACACTAACATGTAGGCAATAAAAATCAGTAGTGCTACTATTACTAAAGCAATGACGGTAAATGCGATGATGATAAAAACATTCGCGATATTTATGATCTCTCATCCCTCCTGCAGGAGATAGATTTCATGTTAATATGCACAGATTTTGGAAAAAATATTCTTCACCATAAGGTCTGTTATTTTGCAGTTTTGTCTTATCTATAATAGGTTTATGAATTCAAACGTAGCAATTTGACTCTTAGGCCCCCCATGCACAAAAACAACTACTGGAAGACTACCCTACCTTTGCATTCATCACAATTTAGAATTTTTGTAAAAGATTGAAAAATATCTTGACAGTTTACTTAAGCCTCACTATGATTAATCCCATAAAATAAATCGGAATTATCAAACCATTCCTTACATCAGGAGGACAATGTGAATAACTTATTTGTTAAAACAGAACGTCAAAAAACATGGTTGAATCGATTATACAAAAATAAAGCGCAGTTTAAAGAAAGGTCAGTCATAACGGATGAATTAGCTACCTTTCCTGAAGAAAATATTAATGATTTAGTTAAGATGGGGTATACAAGTCTTACACTTCCAGCTATTTTTGGAGGAGAAGGATTAAAAGTCTATGACATGGTACTTCTCCAGGAAACATTGGCCAGCTTCGATGCTAACACTGCTCTATCTATTGGTTGGAATCTGGGTGTTGTTGGAGAAATTTATGAAAAAAAACTTTGGACTAATGAAAACTTAGATTTTTTTGCTAAAGAGGTTCTTAACGGAACATTAGTCAATCGTGCCTCCAGTGAAGCACAAACAGGAAGTCCAACTAGAGGCGGCCGCCCTGGAACATATGCCGTCAAAAAAGAAGGGTATTGGATATTATCCGGAAGGAAAATCTTTACGACTATGTCGCCAGTCTTAACCTATTTTTTAACCTCAGCTTGGATTGAGGAAAAGCAGAAAGTAGGCTATTTTCTCCTTCATAAAAATTTGGAAGGGCTGACCATCGAAGAAACGTGGGATGTCATTTCAATGAGAGGCACTGGAAGTCATGATCTCGTCCTTGAAAATGTAAAAGTTAAGGATTCCATGCTTGTGGAACTTTTAGAATCGCCTAGGGGAGGACAAATAAATGGCTGGATTCTTCATATTCCTGCCTGTTATCTCGGAATTGCACAAGCCGCCCGTGACTACGCTATACATTTTGCCAATCATCATACTCCTAATAGTTTAAACGGGCCGATTAGCCAGTTACCAAATGTCCAGCAGCTTCTAGGTGAAATCGATTTAGCACTAATTCAAGCAAGACATCTTATTTATAGTGTTGCAGCAGCATATGATGATGAATCACGAAGAAATCATCTCGTAAATGAACTTGGAGTCGTAAAGCATACTGTTACAAATTCCGCCATTTCGATTGTCGATAAAGCAATGAGAGTAGTAGGAGCAAAAAGTCTTCAACGAAACAATCCTTTACAGCGGTACTATCGCGATGTAAGAGCAGGTTTACATAACCCGCCAATGGATGATATGACAATTAGAAATTTAGCGATGGCTGCCATTGAACAAGACAAAATAAAATCGAATGACAAATAGGACCTTATTGGGATTAAAAGGTGAAACACCTTTTAATTTTTTAAATCAATATCCAACTGTTTAGGTATGGTGCCTAACACCACCCGGAAAAGAACCAAAAGCGGAAGCGCCTTGGTCAGCCCCGACAGGCATAAGACGAACCGCGAGGAGGCAGCTCCTCAGCCACCACAGCGAGACAGCTGCCTGAAAAAGCTTCCTCGTAGTCTTGCGGAACGGCGACAGCCGTGGAGCAGGGGCTTCTATGAAAAGCTTCTTCGCCGGCTTATGACCCGAGGGGCTAGGCGCTGGAGCTGGATTCAGATAACTTCATCAAATTTACCCACTCATAAATGAATCTATAATTTCCTAGACCAATAAAAAGGCAACGACCTAAGGTTGTTGCCTTTTCGAGATAAACGCCACATATGTTTAGATAGAAAGATAATATTAATATGCCTTTTGCGTAAGTTTGTTCATATACTTTAATATATATACCGGCAAATATGCTGCAATAATCATTAGTACAATTAACTTTATTGGAAACAAAAGAATTAAAATGAGTAAAACTGCTACTGGCTTTTTAAGTACTGCACTTGTGAGTGAAGTAGTTATAATTGTAACGGATGTTACCGGATCTATAGGAAATAGTAATGCCATTCCATATCCTATACTTGCCCCTGTGAAAATAATAGGAAATATATGTCCTCCACGCCAACCAGTTGATAGACAAAATTCTGTAATGAATAACTTTACAATACCTGATATCAACAATAAATAAATTGGCATATTCTTCCATTCACCTGGTAATTCTGTTAGCTGATGCTCCCCGGAAAATAAAGAAGTAGGAAGAATTGTTCCTATTATTCCTAATACTAATCCACCAATTACAGCTCTGATTATTTTATAATTTTCAAGTGGTTTAAGTACCTTATGTAGAATATCTCCAAAAAATTTATATATTATGGCTAATAATATTCCTATAAGGACTAGTGGTATTATGGCTATAATTTCGTTTTTGCCTACTATTGCTGAACCAAAATCAACTAAAGCAATTTTTCTGTAATCTATTTTTGATAACAAAATAAATACACCAAAACCTGCAACAGTAGTTATGGAATATACAATTATTTTTATTATCTTCAAAAGTCTTGAATCTTTATTATCTTCAAAGAAGGTAGTAGCCCCATATAACGGTGCTCTAAAAATCATACCAATTGTAGCCTCAATACTATACTCTATTATGATATCCCCATATTCATTTTCAACGTGTTTTTTCTTAAACAGGGATTTAATCTTGTCTCCTGCCCATGTAGAAAGACCACCTATTATTCCAGATAAAGCCGCCTCGGGACCAAGGCTTGCTCCAAAAGAAAGAACACAAATTGCAGTTAATATACTCTTATGTACTGAACTATAATCAACTCTTTTCGTTTCCTTGAATTCTGCTAATACCTCATCCATTTTACGTGGGTAATTACCAAAGTACTTTTGACATAAACCTACCAAAACGCCTCCAATTAAACACAGTAATATGGTCCAATGTTTAACATGAAGTGTCCCTGGTAAGGTAACCCATAAAAAGTGAGTGATTAAAGAGGTAACAGCTAAAAAACCCCAAGTCAAAAAGCCGACAATACCTCCTATAATTATGCTAAAAAGTATTAAAAGATCTATCCTTAAAGATTTCATCCTCTTGTATTTATCCTCCTTATTCATATGGAGTGGAAAGTGTTTTTTATTCTTCCTCTTTTGCTTCGTCTTTTTCTCATTCTACAGAAAAAAACCGAATGGCTCAAGGACTTATCACTCGTTGATCTTCGGTCAGAATTTTATGTAATTTGTCTCGTTTTGTCCCGCTTTTTACTATTTGAATTTTTCGCCAGTTACTTTATGTTCTAAAAGGTCATAAGTTTATGAAAAACAATTTATATTCCGCTAATTTCCTGAGTATTTATCACACACGTGCATTAGGGGACAAGTCATATTATACATTAGCTTTTGAATTCAAAGTGATTCGATCACTGATACTCATATTGAAAAGTATTATTGGAGGGTATGCATTTTTAAAAAAAGGCTGTGTTAAACTTGTATGTTGATTTCCGCTCCAGGCGCTTCGCTTTCCGCGGGCGTTCCGGGGAGCCTCCTCGGCGCTTAAGCGCCTGTGGGGTCTCCCCTGCCCCGTACTCCCGCAGGAGTCTCGCGCCTTCCGCTCCAATCAACATAGTTTCAAAAATCAAAAATGACCTTTAACACAACCTAAAAATAAGAACTTAGGAGGGACATTTTGGAGACTTTGTTATTGGAGAACATTTTAACTGTAATGAACATTCAACCTAATGAAAAGCAAAAAGGGATACGGATCCAGACGGTCACTTATGACAGATTTGAAATTAGGAGTAATACGTTATATTTTCGTTGGCATAACAAAGAGGTGCCTGTTGAATCTATAAAGAATTACAAGAATGTTTTTATCGTTACAGATAGACCATTTTCTCATATGGAAAGCTTAAATCCTGAACAAATCATTATGGTAAAGGACCTCAAAGACACTTTCTTTAAATTCACTTCGTATTACAGGCATCTGTTTAACATTCCTGTAGTCTCCATTACTGGTACATGTGGAAAATCTACTACCAAAGAAATGCTAAAACACATTTTGGAAGAAACAAATAATGTCCAGGCAACAATATCTAGCAAAAATGCCGGTTATTACAACCTTCCTTATTTAATGGGAATTGATGAAGATACGGATGTTGCAGTGTTTGAAACAGCCATATCTTCAAAAGGGGATATGATGGAGGCCTGTAAGTATTTTTTCCCGAATATTGGGATTATGACAATGATTGATGTGGATCATACAGATAAAATTCGATCATTTGATGATTATCTAGCAGAAAAGGGAAAAATAATGCAAGGTATGAACAATATGGGGACTCTCATTCTAAATACGGACGACCCATATCTCTCCTCCATTGATACTTCTAAATTTAAGGGAAAGATTATAACGTTCGGAAAAAACAGGGATGCTATTTTTAGGATTATGAAGTATCAATATAATTCATCCGGCATGACTTTTTGGATTAAATATAAGGGAAGTGAATTTAAAGGATATATACCGGGTCTTGGTGAGCATAATGTATATAATGCAACCGCTTCAATAGCAGCAGCTGCAATCTTAGGAGTGGATCTTCACTATGCTTTAAAGAGATTATCCTCTTTTCATCACATGAATTCCCATTTTCAAATAATTGAAGGACGAAATCATATTACGTTGGTGGATGATACTTGGAAGTCAAATCCTGCTTCCTTAAAAAATGGCTTAGAAACATTATGCAGTATAGCATTGCCATCCCAAAGAAAAATTGCTGTCCTGGGAAGAATGGCAGCACTAGGAAAATATGCAGATATAGAATACAAAAAGAAAGGACATCTACTCGGTGATTTGGGTGTCGATGTTCTCATCACCAAAGGATTCATTGCAAAAGATTTTGCAAAGCCAGCTATAGAGGCAGGAGTAAATCCGAATAATGTTTATCATTTTTCAGATGCAGATGAAATGAAGAGGTTTTTTGATTCATTTTTAATCCCAAATGACATTGTTTATTTCAAAACGGGCGGCAATGACTCAGACTTCGATGATGTCATCGAATATTTAAGAAGTTAATGGTAGAACAATGCTCATCAAAAGAAAGCTTTCCTTTAATCCCAATTGTTAAAAATTAGAGGTGCACTTGGCTATTAGTCGAGCTTTGTTATTGAGCTGTTTAGTAAAAATAAGACAATGTTTATATGTTTAAAAAACATCTATTTTTTAAATAAATGATTTCTTTAGGCATTTTAGTCAGGTATTAGAAAGTAACCCTTCTTGTTATCCTAAAGAATCTACATTTGATACCTGTAAAAAATGAAAATAGCATCAGATAGAATTAAAAAAAAGACTATCTTCAAAAGCATTTTAAGTGGCTTTTAGGATAGTCTTTATTCTTCAATCAAAAAGTTTTACCTGACATTTTTCACTTAAGTAACTGACACTTAACTTAGAATTTCTTTTGCTTTTTCCTTCATTTCCTTGTATCGTTCATTTAAAAGTTTTAGCATCGTGGGGTCGGCGGTAAAATGCATAACGATAGCCTGTATTTCACGTTTAATGAATCTGCCATGTTCATGTATTTTATATCCCCTGCCGTTAAGTTTAAGCCTTATCATAAAACTGTCAGCTTTCCTGCCATCTCTCGGATAAGCTTGGACAAAATTAAGAACTGCCTCTTGGCATTTACAATCTGGATTCATACAATATGAGTCAGCTACCAAAAATATTTTCCCCATATAAACAAAGTTGAAATAATCGTTTTCTTGATTAGGAAAAGCTTCTGAATAACAAACAGTAATGCCTTTTGCCATCTTACTCAGCACTGCATTCATAATACCGCTCCTTTTTTAATAACTTCGACTCAACCGGCAACATTCCCATTTATTCTAGTTATTAAATGAAATTTTTCGCTCCAGCATTTTAACAGGAAGTTATTATAAGAAGGCATGATAGTGGGTTTAAAATGATGAAAATGAAAGGGGAAGATTGCAGATTTAAAAGAAAGGAATCCTAATTTCAAAAATTATTATTTTTATGGTTGTTTCGACATTTATCTACCTCCATTCCGGTAAAATTATATCACGTTACATTTCATAATAATTTTGTCTCCACTAAAGGATTTCTACAATTTTGTGAACACACTATAATTTAAATAATTTACAATATTAGAAAACCCGCCTATGTTATCGCCCTTAAGGGCGATAACATAAGCGGAGTTGCACTTATGCCTGATAGGAAAGTTATACTTTCCTATCGGCCAAAAAAGAGGGTTACCCAGAATCCCTCTTTTACATGATTTTATTTTTCAATTAGCCCTAAAAAGGAGCAAATCGTTAAGATGCCTTTATCAAAATTCTCTAAGTTAAAATGTTCATTCGGAGCATGAAGATTTTCATCCGGCAAACCGAATCCCATTAAGACAACGGGAGCATTTAGTGATTGGCTGAAATCCGATACAATCGGAATGGAGCCGCCTTCTCTTTTATAAACTGGTGATTTCCCATACACATTTTTATAAGCTTCGGCAGCTTTTTGAATCATCGGACTGTCAATAGGAGTTAAAAATGGATTGCCCGTATCACCAAGAGATATTTTTACCGTGCATCCCTTTGGTGCATATTCTTCTAGATGCTTTTTAACCAATTCCTGAATCTTTTCAGGATGTTGATTGTTGACTAAACGGCAGGTTATTTTGGCATGTGCCTCATTCGGGATGACGGTTTTTGTCCCTTCTCCCTGAAATCCACCCCATAAGCCGTTTATTTCTAATGTCGGCCGGGAACTGATTCTCACCGGGTAAAGATAATTTTGTTCTCCTCCGGTCAAATCTGTTAACCCTAACGATTTTTTTAGTTTTTCTTCATCAAACCCCAGTGCTTTAATTTGTTCATTTTCAAATTCTGTAAGTTCAATGACCTCATCATAAAAATGGTCAACATTTACTTTCCCATTCGAATCATGAAGGGTTGAAAGCAACTGAATTAATAAATGGTTGGCGTTCTGCACTCCCCCGCCGAACATGCCCGAATGCAAATCAGAATTGGCAGTTTTAAGGGAAACCTCCAGTGCACATAAACCTCTTAAAGAATAGGTGATAGCAGGGACTCCTTTGTCCCACATATCAGAATCGGAAATAACGACCACATCACAGGATAATTTTTCTTTATTTTCGGATAAAAACTGTGGAAGATTGGGACTCCCAATTTCTTCTTCACCTTCGATGCAAAATTTTATGTTTACCGGTAATTTACCTTCTGATTCTAATAATGTTTCCACTGCTTTAATATGTAAGAACATCTGTCCTTTGTCATCAGTTGCCCCTCTGGCAAAAATCTTTTCATCACGGATGTCCGGTTCAAAAGGAGGAGTTTCCCATAAATTAATTGGGTCAACGGGCTGTACATCATAATGACCGTAGACTAAGACAGTTGGGGCATTTTCCTGATGAAGCCAATCGGCATAAATGATGGGATGACCTTTTGTCTGGATGATTTCAACATGTTCCATTCCGATGTTTTTTAATTTATTGGAAATCCATGAAGCTGCTTTTTGAATGTCCTCTTTATGTTCAGATAAAGAACTAATGCTTGGAATACGGAGCAATTCTTTTAATTCTTCGATATTTTTATTGTGATTATTTGATAAAGCCTCGGATAATTGGTTCATTTTATCACCTTTTCCATTTTATTTTCTATTTCTTATTTTATACAAAAAAACGGAGAAATACAGAGCTTTTGAAAATACCTTCTGTCTTTAATTGCATTATTTATTTAGCTTTCAAAATTATAAATGTTCATCTTAAGGTCCTCACAATCTTTATACCAATAAACACAAGTTTCGAAAAAAACATCTACAATTTTATGTAGATGCCCGTGTATTTTACCAAAATTATTTATTTTTCCAATAAACATTTTCCCGTTTATGTTTTATACCGTCAACCCAAACTATAGATTTCTCTTCATCAACTTCAAATACCAGGGATAACCTGATAAAGTCCGAGCCAAACCCAATATTCTTCTAACATACCATAAGAAATTTTTTTGCTAGCATTCCTGTTCTTGACTTAAAGTCTGGTTAGTTAACACAAGTAAATTTAGTATAAGATATCTTTACTAAGGTGATAGTAAAACAATTAGTACCATAAAACCTACTAAACCTAATACTGCTGAAACAATATTAACCCACCATTTATTATTAGATACCTTTAAAAATATCGTTACTATCAAAACAAACAATCCTATTGAAATATTCACGTTTATCTTCAATGTTTCAGGTAATAAAATAATTGTTAAAAAAAGCAAAACTATCATTGCCAATGAATATATAGCCATTCTTATTGCAATCATATTAATTTCCTCCTCTTGGACTAAAGTCCATATTACTTTTTACCTCCTGATTCCATTTAAGCACGGTTATAAAGCCTGTTCAGACCATGGATCTCCGCGAATTATATATCGATTTTCAGGAAACCTACTCTTAAACAGTGGAGAATAATCAAGAGGAAAAGCTCATTATTAACCTTATGGTCTAAATGAGCTTTTCTAAATTTTATATTTTTTTTAGCAACGCGCAACACTCCACGTGCGTCGTTTGCGGAAACATATCAACCGGCTGAACTTCCAGCGTCTTGTAGCCCCCATCTTCCAAAATCCTCAAATCCCGTGCCAAGGTAGCCGGGTTGCAGGAGACATAGACGACTTTTTTAGGTTTCATTTCAATAATGGTTTGCAGTAAAGCTTCATCGCAGCCCTTACGCGGTGGGTCAACTACCAATACATCAGCAGCATTTCCTTCCTTATACCACTTCGGAATGACCACCTCTGCTTCGCCGACAGCAAAGTCCGCATTTGTCATTCCATTCAATGCTGCGTTCCGCTTCGCATCTTCAATAGCTTCCGGCACGACTTCCACACCGAAAACCTTTCGTGCCTTTTGCGCTAAAAATAACGAAATCGTTCCAATCCCACAATAAGCATCGATAACTGTTTCCTCTCCGCTTAAGTTCGCGTACTCTAGTGCTTTATCGTATAAAACTTTCGTCTGCACGGGGTTCACTTGGTAAAACGACAATGCGGAAATGGCAAATTTCACGTTTCCGATATAGTCATAAATGACCTCGTTCCCCCATAACAGATTTGTTTTTTCACCAAGAATCACATTGGTGCGCTTCGAATTTACATTATGGACAATCGATTTCACTTTCGGTAGGCGGGCAACGATTTCCTCCACAAGCTTGTTTTTATGAGAAATATCCGTTGTTCTCGTAATTAGTACGACCATGAGTTCCCCAGTTTGTTTTCCATAACGAGCCATAATATGGCGGATAACTCCTTTATGCGACTCTTCATGATAAGCGGAAATCCCAAGCTCGCTGCATATATCCTTTACCATTTGGACTGCTTCATTCACTTCAGGCAGCTGAATCAAGCTTTCGTTTGTATCAACAATTTCATGGCTTCTCGGTTTAAAAAAGCCTGCAACCAACTTGCCGTCTTTTTCGCCAACTGGCACCTGTGCTTTGTTTCGGTAGTGCCATGGGTTGTCCATGCCTAAAATCGGGTGGATCTTGACATCTTCTAGTTTCCCGATACGGGTGAGCACTTGGCGGACTTGATTCTCCTTATATTTCAGCTGGCCTTCATAGCTGATGTGTTCAAGCTGACAGCCACCGTATTTGTGGGCATCGCTTTTGGCAATCTCCACACGGTAAGGACTTTTTTCATAAAGCTCAATTAACTTTCCAATCCCGTAGCTTTTGTTGACTTTAATGACCTTTACCTTTGCTTTTTCACCTGGCAAACCGTTTGGGATAAATAGCGGATAACCATCGATCTTCGCTACACCTGCTCCATCATGGGTTAAATCTTCAAAAACTACATCTATATAATCATTTTTTGTAACCGGTAATGTTCTGTTCATGTTTTTCTTCCTTCGCTCGTTTTTAAACTAGAAAAATTGTATCATAAAGCGGCAGACAATGCGAAAACAGCTTTTTTCCTCGAAATAATGTAGATTTTTTGATTATTTTCCCTTCCAAAAGAACATACGTGCCTCTCCTCGTATGAAGTACATCGTTTATTGGCTCAACATTACGTTCTATCCGCAAATTTTAGTGATCTATCAGCGAATTTTCGACTTCAATCCGCGAATCACCTCTTTTAGATAGTTAAAACAAACAAAGAGACGCCCCATCAAGGACGTCCCCCTATTATTCTTTCATCTCTTCTACTTTTTCTTTTACTTCCTCGATATTCTTCATCTTGTTGTCCCAGCACTTTTGACTAAGGTCGACCGGGTAATCTTCAGGATTCATTATGCGCTTATATTCATCCCATAGTGCATCTAAATTCTGCTTTAAATATTTACGTGACTCATCAAGACTCGGAAGTTCATAAACAAGCTTTCCATTGACAAAAATATCCTCATGGAGCTCTCGAGCAGTAAAATTGGTCACTACTTTATTAATGTACGTATGGGTTGGATGGAACATTCTGAGCCGCTTTTCTGGCAGCTTTTCGTCCTCCATCGCAATATAGTCACCTTCAGCATGATTGTTCTTATTATTTATGATTCGATATACTTTTTTCAACCCCGGAGTGGTTACTTTGTCTGGATTAGAAGAGATTTTGATTGTATCCTCCATTCGGCCATCTTCGTTTTCAATTGCCACGATTTTGTAAACCGCACCTAAGGCAGCCTGATCGTAGGCGGTGATCAGCTTTGTCCCGATCCCCCAGCAATCGATTTTCGCCCATTGAGCCTTTAGATTGATAATGGTATATTCATCCAAATCGCTCGATGCAAATATTTTTGCATCTTTAAATCCAGCATCATCCAGCATTTTCCGGGCTTCCTTTGAAAGATAGGCAAGGTCGCCGCTGTCTAGGCGAATGCCAATAAAATTAATTTTATCCCCTAACTCCTTCGCCACTTTGATCGCATTTGGAACGCCGAGTCGAATGGTATCGTAAGTGTCCACCAAGAAGACGCAGTCCTTATGGGTTTCTGCATACTTATGGAAGGCAGTATATTCATCTTTGTAGGCTTGGACCATGGCATGAGCATGTGTTCCAGAAACTGGAATACCGAACAATTTACCTGCTCTAACATTACTAGTTCCATTAAAGCCAGCCATGTAAGCAGCTCTTGTTCCCCAAATAGCAGCGTCCATTTCCTGCGCACGTCTTGTCCCAAATTCCATCGCCACATCATTGCCAATTACCTGCTTAATCCGCGATGCCTTTGTCGCAATTAATGTTTGATAATTCACAATGTTAAGCACGGCGGTTTCAATCAATTGTGCTTCTGCAAGAGGTGCATCGACTCGTAAGATCGGCTCATTGCCAAAAACGAGCTCGCCCTCTTTCATCGAATGGATTGTTCCGGTAAATCGCATATTTTTAAGATAAGCTAAAAAATCATCCTTGTAGCCTACTTCATTTCTCAAATACTCTAAATCTTCTTCACTAAAACGGAAGTCGCGGATATACTGAATTACTTTTTCCAGTCCAGCAAAAACAGCATAGCCGTTACCAAACGGTAGCTTGCGGAAAAAAAGTTCGAAGACAGCACGTTTATTATGTATCCCATCTCTCCAATACGTCTCTGCCATATTAATCTGGTAAAGATCCGTATGCAGAGTATAACTATCATCATGATAAATGTGTTTCATAAATGACCTCCGAAATGCTTTTAACTGCGGTTTTCAACATTATAACCCATTCTATCATTTTAAAGTCTATTTCACCAATGCTCCAAGTGATGAGGAAAAATGTCCCAGCGCCCATTCATGGCCTGCTTGGTTAAAGGAGGCAGTCGCCTCTTGATAAACGACAATCTTAAAGCCTTTATTGTAGGCATCCATTGCTGTGTGCAGGACGCAAATGTCCGTACAAACACCGACAAGATGAACTTCTGTGATCCCTCGCTCTCGCAATTTGATTTCAAGGTCGGTACCTGCAAAGGCGGAGTATCTTGTTTTGTCCATCAAGACAACATTGTTGCGGTGTTTGTTTTCCTCGTAAACATCTTTCAAGGAGCCGTACAATTCCCGCCCTGTAGTCCCACGGAGATTATGCGGTGGGAATAATTTCGTTTCCGGATGATATTCAGGGCCTTTGTCATGAACATCAATTGCAAATACCACATAATCGTTATTCTCGATAAATTTCTTTGTTAACTGAACGATTTCCCCCTCAATCGCCTGCGCTGGCTTACCACAAGTTAATGTTCCGTCATCTGCCACAAAGTCAAACGTATAATCAATATTAATGAGTGCTTGCAATACCCCCATCGCCCCTTTTATATGTCATGACATTTGTCTTTAGTCTATTATACACAATTTTAGGAAAATTTCCTCTATAGAATAAAGCAGAAAAGTGAATTCGCCTATCAATTCCAAATAAAAGATACTTTTTTTGCAAAAAAACCATAAAAATACCGCTTTTTATTTTTTGAAAACATGTAGTTTTTTTGATCCAAGTGATATATCTGCGAATCAAACTTCTATTAAAATAAAAAAGCTCGTTCAAATTCGAACGAACTTTTTATTCGTATCTTTGCCCAGGCACCCAGTCAGACGGGCGGTCATTCGGACGAATGTCATCAATAGGGACAAACACTTCTAGATGGCGATAGAGGTTTTCAAACTCTGTCGGGAGCAACCCACCGAATTCTCCATCTAAATTCAATTGAACCGTTTCACTTGAAGACACCTTCACACGGTTTGCTTGAGTGTAAATGACGTTTGGGTCATTAACATGCTCGCCGCGAATCGCTAAGGTAGCAATTCGTATAAACTCGGCCAGATTAATTTTTTTCAATATTAATAATGAAAATAAACCATCATTAATCGAAGAGTCTGGGGCAAGTTTTTCAAAGCCGCCGATTGAATTAGTCAGGCCGACAAGAAATAGCATCACTTCTCCCTCGAAAAGCTTACCATCATACTCGATTCGAACATCTGATGCTTTGATGGATGGAAGCATCTCCATCCCTTTTAAGTAATAAGCGAGCTGGCCAAGCATAGTTTTTAGCTTACTTGGAACTTCATATGTAAGCTCTGTCAGCCTGCCGCCGCCGGCAATATTAATAAAATATTTGTCATTAATTCGGCCAATATCGACAGGAATCCGATCACCTTTTGTTATAACGTCCACTGCGGAACAGACATCCCTTGGTATTTGCAAGGCTCTGGCAAAATCATTCGTGGTTCCTGCAGGGATAATACCTAAATGCGGGCGATACTCCTGTTCGGCGAGCCCGTTTACCACTTCATGAATTGTACCATCACCACCCGCTGCGATAACAATATCATATTGACGCTCGACAGCAATCCGTGCCGCCTTTGTCGCGTCCCCGGCCCCTGTTGTCGCATGACAGGACGCTTCATATCCGGCCAATTCTAATTTTTCAAGAATTTCCGGAAGAGAGCGTTTGATCATTTCGCGCCCTGAAGTAGGGTTATAAATCAGTCTTGCTCGTTTCATCATCATCATCCTAATTTTGAATTACTATTTAGATTGACTTTTGTTAATCTATATTCTACCAATCGTTCTCTTAGCTTACAATCAAATAATCCAATTGTAAATCCCGACTATTATCATAACGTTTTTTTATTTTTTTTCAAAAAAAAGGCCAGCTAATTTGAATTAAGGCTGACCTGATAAGCATTAGTAATATTAATTTGGTATTTGCCGTCACCGGATTGGTAAACCGCATTATTCCAGAGGGAGTTTTCTGAGTCTGTTTTTTCCGTTACCTTCCACTCCCCGTCTTTTCCGCTTACCTCTTTTACATTGACAGCTGAGATTTTTACATTGCTAGTAGGAGCAACATCTACATATATCGACGACCCGCTATCGATCTTCCAATTGTTCTCGAGCGACCTTGGCTTTAAGGCAATGGAATTAGCGCTCCCATTTACCTCGAGTAGGACATCATTCGGAATCAGAATCGTTGCTGCGACAGTCCCATGTCTATCAAACGGTCCCACTTCATCTGGCAGCGGTTTTAGATTCAAATAAAGCGTATCACCTTTTTTTGTTGCAGCGATATAATCATCTGCCGTCTTGAGCCATTTCTCTTTTTTCGTCGTTTGCACTTGATAGGTTCCGAATGCCGAAACTGCTTTATCATCAGTAGCCTCAAAGGATAAATCATACCCTGCCGTTTTCACCACGACCCGCTTTATATTCTGATCCGTTTGATAGGAGAATGCAGGCAGTTCAAACGAACGATTTTCCCTTGCCATTACCTCATCTACTTTGCCTATAATGCCAGATGCACTTAAGAAAGCAAACACGATTCCAACCATCCCTAAGAAACCGACGAAAAAGATACTCAGAAAATCATATTTTAACACTTGTTTGTCCGACCGCGATAAAACCAAATAAACCAAAATTTCAACCCCAAGGACGACCAACAAGATTGGCCACCAAGCCGTCATTACATTTGCCAGATTAAGTCCGAGAAATCGAGAGAGGAACAGGAAAAGTCCAAGAAGGACAAGCGAACCTCCCATCGAAAAAGTGCCAACGCGCCATTGTCTCATAGCTCTTTCACCTTTCTTTTTCTAAAAAGGAACCCCATTCCGGCTCCGATTAAGAGTACGCCTGCTACAGTGTTTTTCCACCTTCTCATGATTTTTCCACCCCGTTTTTTTGTTTACTTCCGGATAAAAGCTTGATTCCGCCGCCAATTAACACTAAACAAACAATCCCTGTTTGGAGATAGCTTTGAATCCAATAGATATCGTTATTGAGTATATTTTTTAACATAGGTGCAATGATTGGCATGACCACATTCATCAGCAAATAATAGAAACCTAAGAGGATCAGCCCTATTCCCACCCATTTTTGGTGGTTAAGGAAGTAATGGATAATCGGAATATCCTCGACCGGTTCGTTCCCATACCTCGACACCTTCTGCATTCCATCAAAAAAGCTATAAAACCAGATAATTGGAATCAAAAACAAGAAGATACCGAGCCTTAAAACGTCCAAAATGTAAATCGAAAAGAGAAAGGCTGCCATTAACTGAATTCCGCGGCGCTGCAAGCCTAGGTACAAATGTCCGGCCCCCGGGAATATCGAAAGAAAGGTAGCAATGGCCGTGCTCTTCTTTCCATCTTCCCTACGCTCTTCAAAGTCTTCAAAAATGGTTCGATCCAAGAGCTCTTCGCCCGCTTGTTTTTTATTCAACTGCTGAACAGCATCGAAAAATCCGTAAACCCAAATAATAGGAAGGGCAGCCAAAAAGACAAGAAATTCAGCACGGTTTGAAAGAGCTGTGACAAAAACAACCATTACACCAAGGCCTAAAAATGTCGCCAAAAGTGTGAGCCCTCTGTTCATCAAGCCCAACTGAAAATGACCAAGCCCTGGTATAAACGACAGGATAATCGTATAAAAACGTTCTGACTCTTGGGTGGACTGAGCCTGCGGGTCGTCCGGATTTGCCAATCTCAGCGTTTTCTTATATTTCGAAACAGCCATACCTATGTCAATAAAGCTAATGATATAAAGAAACATTCCACCCATAAAGGCGATAATGGCTAATGGCTTTCCACCATGACTGATTAAACCTAATATGGTGATAAACGCACATCCCATAATCGAAAATAAGTAAAACAGCCCGCGGATAATGTTCCCAAAGTAAATATGCCCAAGGCCTGGAAATAGCGATAATGTCAGTGCCTTTGTTGAGTTTTTCATTTCTTATCTACCTCCTTTTTTTCTATTGAATCGATCCATGCAAATGTTTTATTGATCACACCTTCTGTCACCGAAGGCTGTTTTTCTTGAAAATGCGAGCTTTCTATTGCTCCTGCATAGGCGGCAATGGAATGAAAGGCACCGGTTACCATCAGCAGTATGGTTGCAGCTGCCGCCAGAAAATAGTGGAACAATGCCTGTTGGTAAAAAGGCTTCTTATTATTGTTGGAGGGTTCAGCTTTTGTTTGCTTCTCTTTCGTCACTTCCACCATCACAAGGTCCGTAAAAGTGGTCTCATTCGAAAGAATCGGAAGCGATGTTTCACTTTCTTCAACCGCTTGTAAATAAAGATTCAGACAGTGATCGCACTCATACAAATGACTTTCAAATTCATTACGGCTTTTTTCATTGATTTCATCTTTTACGTATTTCAACCATTCATCATGTGTAAAATGCTTCATGAAAAATCGTCCTCCTTCCAATTCTTTTTCATCCAAGTTCGGGCCCGGTACAGCTTCGTTTCAATCGTCTTCACTTGAACTTTTTGTTCATCGGCCATCTCCTGATAGCTTTTTTCCGCTATGTAAAAGCCATATATGACATCACGATAATTTTCAGGCAATTCACCGAGCCTTTTCCTGACAAGACTTCGCTTGTCATTTTCGATGATTTCTTTTTCCACACAGTCTCTTGATGTACGAAAATCTTGCTGCTCCAGGATGTCGACCACTTCCTCTTTTCTTCTCGCCTGCTTTCTTTTTACATCAATGGCATGATTAACTGCGATTCTTGTCATCCACGTTTTAAAGCCTTGGTTTTCATATTTAGGAAGAGAGGAGTAGATTTTTAAAAATACTTCCTGTGCAGCATCTTCTGCTTCCTTTTGGTCGCGAAGAACGGCAAAGACGGTCAGAAACACATCATTGCGATACTTCTCAACCAAAAGGCGAAAGGCATGATCATTGCCGTCCAGCACTTTTTGAATTAACGCTGCCTCACTAATCGCTCTCTCCCCCTTTCATCTGTTCTTCACATTAATAGACGAACGAATAACGAAACACCCCTACACTTTTTTTGAAAAAATTTTTTGATGGTTTTCGGGGTTTCGTGCAATGACAATCGATCAAGGAATATCTTCTCTTAATCTCGCATAGCTATTAACGACTTGTCTTATGTTATATCATCCTTTTATTACTAAAATTGTTAATATATAAAATATATAACTATAATATGGTAAAATCTAATTAAGAAAGGAGTGATTTCTATCGTTTGGGTGTTACTCATTGCCTCATATTTCATCGGAAGTATTCCTACTGCCTTGATAGTGGGGAAACTTGCCTATGGAATTGATATTCGTGAACATGGCAGTAAAAATCCCGGCGCGACCAACACCTTGAGGGTTCTGGGGAAAAAGGCAGCCATTTTCGTGCTAATCGTTGATATCCTTAAAGGTGCTATTGCCGCTTCACTTCCTCGCTACTACCACATTGATGCGGAATCACTTTACTTTGGACTAATGGCCGTCGTCGGTCATTGTTTTCCTATCTTTGCCGGCTTTAGGGGTGGAAAAGCCATCGCGACAACAGCTGGAACTCTATTAATTGCAAATATCCAGCTTCTTGTCATAGCGTTTCTGACCTTCTTTCTTGTGATTTTTTTAACGAAATATGTATTTTTCGGATCGATCTCTGTCGGCCTTAGTCTCCTTACATACTCTCTTATTTCATCCCAACTTGGATTTGAGCTGATCTTTTTGTTATTTTCTTTATTATTAATCTATCTCCACCGGTCTAACATCCGTAATTTCATCCTTGGCATCGAACCGAAAATCAATGATAAAAATTTAAAAAATGATCGAATTCCTCCTAAGAACGGAGGCTCTAAAACATTTTAGAGTGGAGCTATATTAAAAAAAGACCTGCCATCTACAAAATGGTAGGTCTTTGTTCCATTTATTTTAAAATGACAGCTGCAATGCTGGTCGCAACAATTTGCCAGATCGATGCATCCTGTTGGTAGTATTCCATCAGACGCTTATACATTTCCTTTTGCTTTTCCTCGAAGTCGGTAGAATCTTTTTCTGGCAGAGCAGCACGTTCTTTTTCCACTAGCGCTTGTATTTCGGGTGCACGCGGCCCCCATACTCCCACTTCATTTCCTTCTTGGTCCATAAAAATATAAATTGGAATAGCTCTCGATGTCCCGTTTGTTAAGTATTGATCCATTAACTCAAGGTTTTGGTCACGGAGCAAAAATCGAACTTCAATGCCGCCCGCTTCGGCAATCCTAAGCAAAATCGGGTTGTTCAGCAAGGCATCCCCGCACCAATCCTCACTTAAGGCTATCACACGCAACTTTTGTGGTACTACTTTCTCGAATCTCCCTTTGTCCTCATCCTTTTGGGCAAACCTCTCGTAAATGGAAAGCATTTCTCCCTTATTCCGTGTCATCGAGTTAATATACTCATCTGCCGTCATTGCTTTTTGAAACCATTCATTCAGATTCATCTTTTCTCCACCCCTTCCATTTTCTTATATGATAAACATTTCCAGTATTCCTAATCAATTTTGATGCCTCATGAATTTTTTTAAAAATAAGCTCTTTTAATTGATGATGTTGTTTTTCCTGAAAATAGTGCCCCAGGCGTTGCAAAATAAGCTTGCTTAGGCACTAAAAAAGAAAATAGTGTCCGAAGCAATGCAAAATATACAAGCTAGGGCACTAAAAGCTTTATCACCAAAAATCTTTTAATAAACAGGATATTGTTCTATACAAGATAGAACAGTTTTGTTATATTAAATATAGAACAGAATGGAGGGAAATGGATGATTATTCAAATTGAACCTCAATCTGATATTCCAATTTATACGCAGATAACAAATCAAATTATTGAAGGAATTGCAAGAGGGTACCTACATCCTGGAGATTCACTTCCTTCCGTACGAGCATTTGCGGGAGATCTTGGTGTGAATATGCACACGGTTAATAAAAGCTATCATGAATTAGAGAAAAAGGGCATTATTCGGGTTGTTCCTAAGTCCGGAGCAGTCATTAATTTTCCGAATGAAATGGGGGAAAAGAACTGTCACTTCGAAAGAATCTCATCACAATTTCAACCAGTTATTGCCGAAGCACTTGTATTAGGAATAAAAAAAGAGGAGATTGAAAAATTAGTGTCAGCAATGATTCAGGATTTTAAGGGGAAATCTTAGCTAGTGATGTCCTTAATCATCTTTGAAAAGAAGGGGGCAATTTACATGGAACAGACAATGTTTTTAATCATTTTTATTTTTTTAGTGGCAATTGAAACGGCTATTCCTTTTTTAGTGAAACGAACCGTCGTTTTCGGTGTATCAATTCCAGATAGAAATGTTCGCGATGAAAAGCTTGTATTTTATAAAAAAATCTACTCCCTGTTGGTTTTTGTCTTTTCTGTTATCATCATAGGTTCCTATCTATTATGGACGGCCAATAGTCGGTTATCTGAAGAAAGACACGCCATTATATCCTTAGTGATACAATTTTGCCTTATTTTCTTGAGTACTGCACTATATTTTTATTTTCACGCCAAGACTTTGCAGCGTAAGAGAAGTCAAAAATGGGGAGAAAATTTGAAGGAAGTGAAAATAACCGATCTAGCTGTTCGTTCACAAGATGAAATGCTACCATGGTATGTGTTCTTGATTCCAATGGTCGTAACCATGGGGTTCATCGGCTATACGTTTTTGAATTACAATAGTATGCCAGCTCGAATTCCGATGCATTGGGGACCAGACGGTAAGCCAAATTCGTTCACAGAAAAAAATCCTTTTTCAGTAAACGCACTTCTATATATTTTATTAACGATACAAGTCATGTTTTTAGGAATGAATGTTGCCACAAAACGATCAGGCATTAAGCTTAGTGCAACTAGAATCAATGCTTCTCGGATTCGCCAGCTTTCCTTAAGAAAGTATTCTAGCTGGTTCTTATTCATGATAAGTGTGCTCATTACGTTGTTATTTTCCTTTTTGCAATTAACAACGATTCATGCCGGTTTAATGAATAATGTTGTGATATGGTTGGTTCCTGTCATTTTTACCCTAATTGTTCTGATTGGGTCCATTGTTTTTGCTGTTAAGGTCGGTAATGCAGGGGAAAAGTTTGATCTCGATCCTGTAATGGGAATAACGGATACGGATGAAGACCAGTATTGGATGGGTGGGATGTTTTATTTTAATAAAAATGACCCTTCTATCTTTGTCGAAAAACGATTTGGGATCGGTTGGACGATTAATTTTGCCCACCCTATCGGATTATTGATTCTATTAGTACCAATTGTGGTGATTCTGCTTATTGCATTCTTTTCATAGCATAGTGGAGGGATAAGGTTTCGGCAATCTTATGTTTAACGTTAGGCATTATGTTGTTCGTCCTAGGCTGCAGCAAAGAGAAGCTAAAATCATAAGAAGCAATCTCTAAAGGAGTGAGTTCGATGGAAAAGATTGAAGGTAACTGGGAAGGCGCTATTAAAGTTCCTAATCAGCCATTGTCCATTATTATTCAGTTTTCAAAAGATGGGGGAAAAATCAGTATTCCTGTGCAGGGATTAAACGATTACCCTTTGAAAACAGTGAAATTAACCGATGCAGATTTGTTTTTTGATATGAACATTCAAGGGATAACCATTACTTTTGATGGAAAAGTCAATAATGATAAGATATCTGGTACGTTCGTACAGCAGGGGCAGTCTTTTCCGTTTGAATTGACAAAAGGAAGCAAGGAACAAAACGAAGAAATTGAAGCAGGCGATCCTGTTCAAGTGAAGCTCAAGGACGGTACCATGCAAGGGCTCTTACAGATGCCTGAAGGGAAGGGACCTTTTCCAGTTATGATCATTATCGCGGGCTCCGGCCCTACTGATAGAAATGGAAACTCAAGTTTATTGCCTGGTAAGAATAATAGTTTGAAAATGCTAGCCGAAAACCTAGCATCTCAGGGGATCGTAAGTATTCGTTATGACAAACGGGCAATTGGGCAAAATAAGAGTTTGGCTGGAAAAGAAGAAGACATACGATTTGATAACTTTATAGATGACGCAGCTGCATGGGTCCAATTTACCAAGGAGGATCAGCGCTTTTCAAAGGTTGGAATCATTGGTCACAGTGAAGGTTCATTAATCGGCATGGTTGCTGCTAATCATGCAAAGGCAGATTCGTTCATTTCAATCGCAGGTGCCGGTAGAACAATTGACGAAGTATTGCTTGAACAATTAGAAACTCAGCTCCCTCCTAAATTAAAACTGGAGGCAAAGGACATTCTCGAAAAATTAAAGCAAGGAAAGCAAGTACCAACTGTAAGCGCTGAGCTACAATTCATCTTTCGTCCATCTGTCCAACCATATATAATTTCATGGCTGCGCTACAATCCACAAGAAGAATTAGCAAAATTAACATGTCCAGTGCTTATTCTCAATGGTGATCGAGATCTTCAAGTACCGATTAAAGATGCAGAAGCACTACACCAAGCGAAAAAAGATTCGCAAATGCTTATCGTAAAGAATATGAACCATATTTTGAAGGAAGCACCAGAAGACAGAGAAGGAAACATCGCAGCCTATAGCAATCCTGATCTATCGCTAGCAAAAGGTTTAATTGATGGCATTGTTAGCTTTTTGAAGTAGGTCATTAGAAAAGCGGAAGCGCCTTGATCAGCCCCGACAGGCATAAGACGAACAGCGAGGAGGCAGCTCCGCAGCCACCACAGCGAGACAGCTGCCTGAAAAAGCTTCCTCGTAGTCTTGCGGAACGGCGACAGCCGTGGAGCAGGGGCTTCTATGAAACGCTTCTTCGCCGGCTTATGACCCGAGGGGCTAGGCGCTGGAGCTAGACAATTCTAGAAGTCAAATTTTATACTTACTTATCTTTCAATCAAAAAAGGAGACATTGAGTCTCCTTTTTTGATTAAGCGTTTTTTGTAGGTAAAGTTATTCCTCAATCCAATAAGTCGACAAATATAACTACTAATATCATTTACTTGCTGAACATCTCTGAAAGGGCAAACTTCTTAGGGATGTTCTTTCAATTCTTTTGCCATTGAATCGAGCTTCATAACAGTATTCCAGTTCCGGATTGTTGCCGGCGCTCCAATCTTAGATAGATGTTGTGCTATCTTAGAATCCCGAATACTTTGCCGGAAAAACAGATAAACATCCTTGCCGATTATCTGAAAATCTTCCATTTCACTTCGGTAGGCACTTACACGCTCGATTCCTTCTTGTGAAGGTAGGCCTGCTAAAAAAGCTATCTGGATGCTTTCCCCTTCCTGTAGCCCATCCATTCGGTATGGACAATCCGTGATTACCTTTTCATATTCCTCCGATGATCTTAAAACAACAGGTACTGGAAAGCCGAACTTTTCTTTTATTGCTTCTTCCAAGCGTAGGGTTAGTGATTCTGCGGTTTCCTCAGACTCAAACAAAACATTCCCGCTCTGAATATAGGTTTTCACCTTTTGTAAGCCCATCGATTCCAATAGGCTTTTCAATTCCGCCATCTTAATCTTATGATGTCCACCAACATTAATCCCCCGTAAAAGAGCAATGTAAATTGTCATGTATATACCTCACAAGTTTTTGTTCATTATCTCAAGGAAATGGTAAAACATGCAAATTTATCTGAGGTGTCAATTTACTATTTTTCAAAGTAGTAAAAATCTCCTTACAGTTTAAGGCAGGGATTTTTTTTAGGGAGGCAGAAGAAATAAGAGAAGAAAAAAATAATATTGGAGGTTTTATTATGGTCCCACAAAGAGTAACGTTACTGACAATTGGAGCGTATAATTTGCCGGCTTTACGTACTTTCTATCAATCTTTAGGCTGGGAGGAGACAGAAATAAGCTCTGATCACTATGCTGTTTTTAAGACAGCCGGTGTGCTTCTCTCTTTATTTCCTATTGCTGAGCTGGCAAAGGATGCAGGTGTCGAGTTTAGCAACTCCCCTGAAACGTATAGGCCAGTTACCTTCGCTATCAATGTTGACAAACCTGAACAAGTTGATTCGACAATTGACAAAATTCGAGAGGCTGGTGCAAAAATACTACGAGAGCCAAGTGATGCTTTCTGGGGCGGCCGAACTGCTTATTTTTCAGATCCGGAAAACAACCTTTGGGAAGTTGCATGGAATCCTTCTTCTGTCTTTGATGAGCGTGGTGCGATGATTTCTTTTTAATCTGTTTTTATAGAGTCTACTAAATGGTTTATTAGTAGAAAATGGTTGTCTAGGTTAGGATTGATAGAAGCTAACCTAGACTTTTTTCTTTTGTGACCAAATACTAAGGCTCAAATCCCTGCTGACTCAAATAGATTTGCTCCTCAGGGAAAACTTGTTTAAGCCGGTCAACTACAAGTCGATAGGCGGAAGGCTCATACCATTCTTCCAATCCGAGTTGATCGTACAATGTTCTTACCCCTAACTTCTTTGTCCTTTTTCCGCCGCTGCCGTCTCCCATAAAATAATCATCGACACAGACACGGCTGACCAATGGCTTTAACTTCTTCGGAAAGTCTTCACTGCTAGGCAATACCGGTGCAATCGTCGCTTGGGTCGGCACCCCTGCCTCTTTCAAGAGCTCAAGCGTTTTAAATCTTGCATTTATAGGCGGTGCAGCTGGAGTAAAAACCTTTCGGATACCTTCCAAATCCGTCTCCACCGTCATGCTGACTCGAACCCGATCCCCTAAACGGAGCAATAAATCTATATCTCTCCGGACGAGTGGACTTCTCGTTTGTACGAGTAAGAAATCAGGTGGATCTTCAACCATGACCTCAAGATGAGAGCGAGTCACCCGCTCTTTATACTCAATTGGCTGATAGGGATCTGTGCTTGATGACATAAAAATCGTAACTTTTCCTTTAGCTTTCGCTTTCCGGAGTTCCTTACGTAATAGTTCGGCAGCATCCAGCTTAATATCCACCCAGGTGCCCCACTCCCCCTTACGAAACAGCGATACCGGCATTTGCCGTACATAGCAGTAAGAACAACCGAACGAACAGCCAGTATAGGGATTTAAAGAATGAGTGTAACCGGAAAGATAACCTGTTCCTTTATTGAGCAGTGTTTTGGGATTTTTATAGGAAAACTCACTTTGCATCATGGAATATAATCCCCAATGTATATCTCGTACCTGATGTAATGGTACTTACACCATGCCTTAGGGTAGTTCGATAATATCCACGAGCCCCTTTGAAAGGTCTATGATTCGTTGGAAAAATAAATCCTGCACCCTGCTCTATCGTAATCACATTCCCTCTGCTTTGCGCCCGTGGCCTCTGTTCCACCAAAAGAAATTCCCCACCGGTATAATCCACTTCTTTTTGATTAAGAGCAAATACCACCTGGAACGGGAAAAACACATCTCCATACAAATCCTGATGGAGACAGTTGTAGCCGCCTTCTTCGTATTTTAAGATGAGGGGAGTTGAACGTTTCTGACCTTGCTGGTAGCATTGTTTAAGAAATTCCGGAAGTTCTGCAGGATAGCTGCCTTCAAGCCCGAGCCTTTCGTTCCAATAGTTAGCTGTTTTCGCCAATTCCGGATAAAAACCTTCACGAAGATGTTGAAGCAATTCCGGAATGGGATCCTGATAATATTTGTATTCCCCAACCCCAAACCGATACCTGGCCATATTAATCGTACTGCGAAATAATCTATCTTCCTCGTAAGTATTCATGATTTCATGGCACTGCTCTTTATCTAATATCACCGGAACCTTTGCGAATCCCTGCTCTTCCAATGATTGTTGTATGGTGTTCCAATCCAAGCCAGCAATACGTTCTTTTATCCTCATGTAGTTACACTCATACTTTCACGCTCCAACTCTAACAGTCGCTTCTTCATCTCCAACCCTCCGCGAAAGCCCGTCAGTTTACCGTTTTTACCAATTACTCTATGACATGGGACAGTAATTAAAACAGGATTCGCGCCAATCGCAGTACCAACCGCACGGACGGCAGCAGGTTTTTGAATATGATTCGCAATGTCTGAATAGGATTTTGTTTCACCATAAGGAATTTCACAGAGTGCCTTCCAAACTGCCACTTGAAAAGCGGTGCCATGATAATCAGACGGAATCGTAAAGGTTCTACGCTTCCCTTGAAAATACTCCATTAGTTCTTCTACATACAGCTGTAATTTTTCATTATTCTGAATAAGTGTGCTGCCCGGAAAATGTTTTTCCGCCCATAAGGATAATTCCTCAAATGGCTGATTCTGTGAGCCTACAAAACAAAGTCCCTTTGCTGTTGCAGCCAGATAGAGATTCCATCCTTCATGTTCTAACAATGACCAATATATTATTTCAAATTCCATTCTTCGTCACCTCCAATTGCCGATATTGTTCAGGAGTATAAGCAGTTTTCTTTTTAAACAACGTAATAAAATAGGCGGTATTTGGTATACCAATCGACATCGAAATATCTGTTATCGTTTTTTCCGTCTGAATCAGTAATTCTTTAGCCTTGTTTATCCTGGTTTGTTGAATATATTCAACAGGGGTAACCCCTCTGACTCTCTTAAATGTACGGTGCAAGTGGTAAGGACTGCCGTGGGAAATGTCAGCAAGAGTTTCTAAGGTAAGTTTTTCATGGTAATTTTGATCGATATAATCCGTAATCTGAGCTACCCATTCATGGTCCGGTAATCTTTCGCCTGTAGGTTTACATCGTTTACATGGGCGGAAATTTGCATACAGCGCTTGTTCAGCGTTTTGAAAAATAAGTACATTTTCCTTTTTTGGAGGCCGCGATTTACAGGATGGTCTACAAAAAATGCCTGTAGTTTTTACAGCATAGAAAAACTTATCGTTATAGGCCGCATCATTGTTAATAATCGCTTGCCATTTTTCCTCTGTCATAGCATTCTCCACTTTCGATCACCTCTTGCAATAAGTATACTCTCACGAAAGATAGAAATTAAGTGGGGCTGAATGTAAAAGCAAGATTTCGAAATGACATCTGTTACGTTTATGATATAAATATATCAAGAATAGTAAACGGAGGCGTGAAATGGAAAAAGAAAAATGGCTGGATTGTCATCAAGAGTTAAAATTATTTGTCCCTAAGGAATTCAACTTTGATGAAAACTTAAAATACTTGTCTCGGGCCTCCAATGAATGTTTGTTCTCTATCAAAGATCAGCGCATTTACAAAGCATTAGCGATTGAAAATGAGACACCCATTATCGAGATTAGTATGGAAAAGGTTGATGCCATGACGGTTCGCTTTTTAGGAGAAGCTCCTCCGGAATGGGTCCGTTCTGCTGTAGCCCAATATGTTTGGGAATGGTTTGATTTAGATACGGATATCGTTCCCTTTTATGAAATGGCTCAACATGATGAACTGTTAAGCAAGGCCGTCGATTCTTTTTATGGGTTGCGCATTATGGGCATACCTGATTTGTTCGAGGCGGTTTGCTGGGGAATAATAGGACAGCAAATCAATCTTCCTTTTGCCTATACATTGAAACGCCGTTTAGTTGAAACCTTTGGCCGATGTGTTGAATTTGACGGTGAGCAATATTGGATTTTTCCAACCCCTAATGATCTAGTAGATTTGACAGTAGGAGATTTTGATGGTTTACAAATGACCGTTAAAAAATGTGAATATCTTATTGGCGTCGCAAAACTAATGGTTGAAGGAAAACTGACAAAGGAGATGTTGATGGCTACTGGAGATCTTAAAAGTGCAGAAAAAATGCTAATCAAAATCCGGGGCATTGGACCGTGGACAGCTAATTATGTCTTGATGCGTTGCTTGCGATTTCCTTCCGCATTTCCCATTGACGATGTCGGGCTCCACAATGCGATTAAGCATCTTTTGGGGAGAGACACGAAACCATCGAAAGAAGAAATTTTATATTTGTCCGCAAATTGGTCTGGTTGGGAAGCATATGCTACTTTTTATTTATGGAGATTCCTTTATTAAACTTGGGGAATCTTCTATTTCCCTATAACTCATCAGCTTTTCGACGAGATTCTCTTTTTCCCGGGAAATTTAAAAGATGATGTCGAAAAATTCAGATAAATTAAAAAACATTTTTCGTTTTACTCGCTGGTTTTAACCATTTACTCGCGACTTTTCGTAATTTACTCGCCAACCTTTCCACCATCAAAAAAACCGGCAGATGCTCATCTGCCGGCCATGTAGTTATCTTTTTGCTAGTTCTTGTTGCAATAATTTATTGACCATTTGCGGGTTGGCCTGTCCCTTTGTTGCTTTCATTAGCTGGCCAACAAGGAAGCCAACTGCTTTGTTTTTCCCGTTCTTGAAGTCTTCAACTGACTGCGGGTTCGCATCAAGGACTTCAGCAATTATTTTTAAAAGGGCTCCTTCATCGGAGATTTGCACAAGCCCCTTATCTTTGACGATTTTCTCAGCATCGCCCCCGTTTTCAATCAACTCTTTAAAAACAGTTTTGGCAATTTTCGATGAGATAGTACCGTTGTCGATAAGTTTAATCATACTGGCTAAACCTTCTGGTGTGAGAGCAACTTGATCGAGTTCTTTTCCCTCGGCGTTCAAATATCCTGAAACATCCCCCATGATCCAGTTGGAAGCCATTTTTGCATCAGCACCGCCATGTACGGTTGCTTCAAAGAAATCAGCCATTTCTTTTGTTACTGTCAGCACCTTTGCATCATATACAGGAAGGCCAATCTCTTCAATATAGCGCTTTTGCCGTTGGTCTGGAAGCTCAGGGATTTCCGCCCGAATCCGCGATTTCCAATCCTCGTCAATGTATAAATCCAGTAAGTCAGGCTCTGGGAAGTAGCGATAGTCATCGGATCCTTCCTTCACACGCATCAAAAGGGTTGCCCCTGTTGCTTCATCAAAGCGGCGCGTTTCCTGATCGATTTTCCCACCGGAAGAGACGATTTCCTTTTGGCGTTTCTCTTCAAACTCAAGACCTTTACGGACAAAGTTAAATGAGTTTAAGTTTTTTAACTCAGTTTTCGTTCCGAACTCTTTTTGGCCAACTGGTCGAATTGAAATATTGGCATCACAGCGAAGAGAGCCTTCTTCCATTTTGCAATCGGACACACCCGTATACTGAATAATAGACTTTAATTTTTCCAGATAAGCATAGGCCTCATCCGGTGTACGGATATCCGGCTCGGAAACGATTTCCACTAACGGTGTTCCCTGACGATTGTAATCAACGAGGGAATAGCCCTTGCCGTGGTTCAACTTTCCAGCATCCTCTTCTAAATGAATCCTCGTGATTCCAATCTTTTTCGTGTAGCCGTTCACTTCAATTTCAATCCAGCCATGCTCCCCAATCGGCTTGTCAAATTGCGAGATCTGATAGGCTTTCGGATTGTCCGGGTAAAAATAATTCTTACGGTCAAATTTTGTATGAGTAGCGACTTCACAGTTCAAAGCCATAGCCGCCTTCATTCCGTAATCGACCGCCTTTTTATTTAAAACCGGCAGCACACCTGGATAACCAAGATCAATTACGCTAGTATTCGTGTTCGGTTCGGCACCAAAATGGTTTGGGCTCGCCGAAAAGATTTTCGATTCTGTTTTTAATTCAACATGGACCTCAAGTCCAATGACTGTTTCAAATTCCATGATCTTCACCCCCTATAAACCTGGTTTCTGTTTATGAAAATCTGTTGCTTGTTCGAATGCATGTGCAACCCGGTAAATGGTTGCCTCATCAAAGTAATTACCGATGATTTGTAAGCCTAACGGCAGACCATTGTCAAAGCCACAAGGAATCGAAATTCCCGGTGCGCCTGCAAGATTCAAAGGAATCGTTAAAATATCGTTTGCATACATCGTTAACGGGTCGTCGATATTTTCTCCAATTTTAAAAGCTGGTGTTGGTGTAGTCGGTCCGATGATGACATCATATTTTTCAAAAATAGCTTCAAAATCCTTTTTAATCAAAGTACGGACTTTCTGGGCTTTTTTATAGTAGGCATCATAGTAACCTGAACTTAATGCAAACGTTCCGAGCATAATCCGGCGTTTGACTTCATCGCCAAAGCCTTCCGCTCTAGTCTTTTTGTATAAATCAATGAGACTTTCAGCATCAGAGGATTGATATCCATAACGAACGCCATCAAAACGGGCTAGGTTGGCTGAAGCTTCCGATGAAGAAAGCAAATAGTACGCCGCCAAGGCATATTTCGAGTGAGGCAGTGATACCTCTTCCCAAACAGCCCCTTGCTTCTCAAGAATTTTTAATGCCTCTAGTACGGATTGACGGACTGTATCTTTAACGCCTTCTCCAAGGTATTCTTTCGGTACAGCAATTCTCAATCCTTTTATATCACCGGTTAAAGCACTGACGAATTTTGGAACTTCTATATTCGCAGATGTTGAGTCCATTGGATCGAGTCCGGAAATAGCTTGTAATAAATAGGCATTGTCCTCAACCGTTCTTGTAATTGGTCCGATTTGATCAAGGGACGAAGCAAATGCCACAAGGCCGAAACGGGAAACACGACCATACGTTGGCTTCATACCTACCACACCACAAAATGCGGCCGGCTGGCGGATGGAGCCTCCTGTATCTGAACCAAGCGAAAAAAGTACTTCCCCCGCAGCAACAGATGCTGCTGAACCGCCTGAAGAACCGCCCGGCACCCGATCAAGATCCCAAGGATTCCGAGTATTTTGATAGTGGGAATTTTCGTTGGATGAACCCATAGCGAACTCATCCATGTTTAACTTACCG
The DNA here is from genome assembly GCF_001048695.1 of Neobacillus massiliamazoniensis. Classification (GTDB taxonomy): domain Bacteria; phylum Bacillota; class Bacilli; order Bacillales; family Cytobacillaceae; genus Neobacillus; species Neobacillus massiliamazoniensis. The sequence continues at coordinate 705,629 of NZ_CVRB01000002.1, forward strand.
ATGGTAACCGTTTCGGCTTGCTGCAGCTTTTGCATAACAGTGGCGTCATAAATCGGATCAAAGTTTTCAAGAATTTTACTTGCACAGGTTGTCCTTAAACCCTTTGTAACGATATTATCCTTAATCCCAATCGGCATTCCAAACAATAAGTTTTTTTGCGAATCATTGTTTAGTTTTTCATCAAGTGTTTTCGCCGTTTGCCGCGCCCTCTCTTCATCCAATGTTAAAAAGGCTTGAACTTTATCTTCAACCTTATCAATTCGCTTATAGGACTCATCGACAAGATCAGATACTTTTAGTTCTTTTTTATGTAAAAGCTCTTGAAGATCTGAAACTTTATAATCAAATAAACTCACCTGCTAGTCCTCCTTAATCCCCTAAAATAGATGGTACTTTAAATTGTCCGTCCTGGTGCTGAGGAGCATTTTCAAGTACCTCTTCACGCGGCAATCCTTGTTGCGAGACATCCTCGCGCAGTACATTTTTCATATTTAACACATGGTAGGTAGGTTCCACATTTTCTGTATCCAATTCATTTAACTGCTCTGCAAAAGTGATAATAGCATCAAGCTGTTTTGTCATCTTTTCGGCTTCTTCCTCCGTAATCGCCAATCGTGCCAAGTTGGCGACGTGCTTCACCTGCTCATTTGAAATTCGTGACATTTTTTGTTTACCTCCAATCCCTTGTTGTCATAGTTATTTTAATATTGATAATATCAAACTTTTCTGCTTTACCGCAATGATTCATTTATAAGTATAGACAAAATCGGGACTTTTAAGATTGATAGGGGTCATTTCATCATGATTGTAGGGCGGGGGGTTTTGAAGTTATTTTGGAGGAATCGTGAAGTTTGAAAACACTATTACGGCTTTTTAAGTGAATTCGGGCACGTAGGTGTGCTTGACGTGCCCGAATTTGTCATACTTATTGAGCAGAAAGATCATGATAATCTCTATGACGTGATGAACTATCCTGTGCCCAGACTAGTAGTTTTGTTCTTTCAAAATAGATCTTTCCATCTACATAAAAATAGGGAAACAGCTCTCCTTCCCAAACTCCACTTGTTTCCAATTATTTCTTTTCTTCAGAAATAATCTTATTAATTTCATCAGTTGATAACCCAAGCAATTTAGATGCACCTTCAATATCTACCAAGATACTATTTGTAGCACTTATCTTACTCTTGGTCTCTTCAATTTTTGTAAATGGCTTTTCTGAGATTAAATAGCACCCAATTACGATCCCTAGAGATACGATTAACGCCGGTATCCAATGTGTTTTCGTATTCAAGATACCAAATCCTTATTTTAAATATCGGTTTCTGTAAATACTCTATCGATCTTATTTAGGCACATCAATAAAATCTGCTACTCTAGCTTTTAGTAATTCAATTAATTCCTCATCCATATATCCGTATTCATCTAGAATATCAAGATTCAAGATTTTCTTCCCATTAAGCATTGGCCCAAATTTGTTTTTCAGGCGTCTCATATGCTTTTTTTCCATCACAAAAATAATATCAGCCCAACCAATGTGTCCCATGGTAACTTTAATTCTCGCACCCTCTTCAGTCCCAGCAGACCTAACGTCATAACCGTTGAAACTTTGAAAAATCTTCTCTCCCGTCGGACTTCTCCATTGATTCTTACTGCATACAAATAAAATTCTGATACAATTCACCTTGCCTTTTTCACCCTCTGGATTACTGGACATTTCTTTTTAAATATTTTTTGAAACATTTTCCTTTTTTGGGCGTAAATATATCATAAAATTCAAAAAATATAAAGGGGATGGTTATCATGTTTTTTAAGGAAAAAATCGTAATGGAATTAGACGACCGTTATTTCACCATTAATGATTTACAAAAGGCTGTTGTTACACAACTTAAAAATGAAGGAAAAGCTTGCCAAGTCATTGATTTATTTACTTTGTTAATTGATAACAAAAAGTATTCTATACAACAAAGGAATTTGAATATGAGTGGAGTCCCCGTTCAACAGGTCATATTAACCCAGATAGAGAATTAAAGGCTATCGAAGACTATGTTAGTGGTTTTTTCCTTTGTACTCCTTATTTTTTCAAAGACTAGATAAAGGGGTTTTTAGGTATTGCTCTGGATTTAGGGTTGGACTTTCTATAACGATGGCAGCCATCCCAGTTTCAGTCCCTGATTCCTGCTGCTCTCCAGCTTCCCAAAAAACGGCTGTTCCTTTTGAAACAGAAACTTTTTCATCCCCTTCTACTCTTACCCAGCCTTCTCCTTCCATCACAAGAAAAAGCTGAGACACTGTTGCCGGATGCATCCCTACAACACTGTTCTGATCAAAATACATGCAGCCTACTGATGTATAGCCTTCATTTTTAATAATAGGAGAAATCCCAACATTAAAACTGTTAAAAGCCAATATCTCTCTTCTAACTTCACGATCAAACCGGAAAAATTTCATGTATGAAGGCCCCTTCGCTTACTATTTTTCGATTCAATAAAAAGTTGAAGTATTTTAAAAAGAATAAATCCTACCATTCCGCCAAACAAAATCAAGTCATCAACATCAAAGCTGCCAAAACCAGTTAAGAGATGAATTGTTTCATACGTCAGACTTAAACTAAAGGTTGCAAGCACGAAAGATCTAAGCTTTTGAAACTTTTTTGCTAATAGTGGTAATATGAATCCAAAAGGTACGAATTGAATGACATTTTATTACCTTTCCATTAACAAAATTAAGATAATTATACCATATTTAACCAAATGACGAGTGAGGTTTTTTCAAAAGAGGAGGATGCTAGAATGGCAGAACACCGTTTTCATCTAAAAGCAAGCTGGCCGGGATTACGGAACGATGTTGGAGAAATTGAGACTGGCAACCTGAAAACAAAAGTCTCCATTCCATCAGAGATGGAGGGACCTGGAATAGGTACTAATCCTGATGAAATGCTGCTTGGCGCCGCTGCAACCTGTTATATCATTACACTTGCCGCGATGCTTCAACGTAGTGGGCTGGAGAAAGAGGATTTAACAATGGAGTCAGAAGGAATTGTCGATGTGACGAAAGGCGTTATTACTTATAAAAAAATCATCCACCGACCACATATTGTCTTGCATGCTGATGCCACCGAGAAAAACATCGAATTGGCTCAGCGACTCGCCAAAAAAGCTGAAACCTCATGTATGATCAGCCGGGCCATTCAGGGAAATGTGGAAATTGAAGTACACGCTATCGTAATGGCAGCGAGTGAATAAGTGCCGTAGTGCTATAGTGCTCGGGGAAAGTCGGTTTTTCGGTTTTCGGGCACTATTTTCTCTTTTAGTGCCCAGGGAAAGCGGGTTTCACGATTTTTGGGCACTATTTTCTCTTTTAGTGCCCGGGGAAAGCGGTTTTTTCGATTTTCGGGCACTATTTTCTTTTTTAGTGCCCGAATTAAGCGGTTTTTTCGGTTTTCGGGCACTATTTTCTTTTTAGTGCCCGGGTTAAGCGGTTTTTTCGATTTTCGGGCACTATTTTCTTTTTTAGTACCCGGGTTAAGCGGTTTTTTCGCGGTTTTCGGGCACTATTTTTTTGGGTAACCTGTTTGTGTCTCTTTAATATTTGGCTCCCCATTTTTTAATGCTATCATCTGTTTATTTTTGGTTCATACAAAATACTCCGACCCTATTATATGTAAAATTCCATATGGGGTTTTTCTTTCCTATAATAATCCAATCTATCCAGCAATGTACCTGTATGAAATTCAAACTTATGACCATCCGGGTCCGTAAAATAAATGGATTTTTTATCTTTTTCATCTCGTTCACGGCCAGGAAGGATGTTTACATTCCACAGTAGTAATTTTTCTTGCATCTTCGAAAAGTCTTCATCAGCGATTGAAAAAGCAATGTGGGTATAGGAATAGCTAATTTCAGTGCGCGGGATATCTTTTTCCTCATTAAGCGCCAGCCATATCCCATTCAAATCAAAATAGGCAGTACTCCTGCCTTTTACCAATAGCTTTGCATCCAAAACATTCTGGTAAAATTCGATTGATTTCTCTAAATTAGAAACAGAAAATAATAGATGGTTTATTCCTTTTATAGACATTCAATCACCCTTATTTTTCAAATGTTACAGTTCAATGCAGTATCTCAAATTTTAACACATTAACCATTTATTGATCCAAAAAAAAAAAAAAACTACGGAAGATAAAATCCTCCGTAGTAAAATCCTAGTTTAATTAATACCCTTCATAAAGGTTTTAATTTTTGGTGACAAGGCGAATAAGATAATCGAAAGAACGATTGATGCTACACCAATTGTACCAAAGTACATCATTTCAGTTTGTGGTGTGTAGAATTTAACAATTTGTGCATTGAGAGCTTGGGCAGCAGCGTTCGCTAAGAACCACATACTCATCATTTGCGCAGAGAAAGCAGCAGGAGCTAATTTAGTTGTTGCTGATAGTCCAACCGGGGACAAGCACAATTCACCAATAACGACGACAAAGTAGCTAAGTACAAGCCATAATGGGTTTACAAGTGCATTATTACCGCCAAGCCAAGCTGGCACAAGAATAACAACGAATGACAAACCTGCGAATAAAAGTCCAAATCCAAATTTTGTCGGAATGGATGGTTGCTTGTTACCCAATTTTACCCAAAGTGAACCAACGATCGGTGCAAAAGCAACAATAAACAATGGATTTAATGACTGGAACCAAGCTTGATTGATATGAATCCCTGCAAAGTCTAATTGTGTCCGCTTATCCGCAAAGTTTGCAAGAATGGTTGAACCTTGTTCTTCAATCGACCAAAACATAACCGCGGCTAAAAAGAGTGGAATATAAGCGAGAAGATTTGAGCGTTCTTCCTTGGTAGTTTTTGGACTGCGATACATCACAATAAAATAGAGGGTCGGAATCACAAATCCTAAGACTCCCACAAGGTCAATAAACCTTTGAACCGTTAAAGCACCAGTAAATCCTGCAATAATAATCAAGGCAATAACAACAATTGCCGGTAAGCCAATTTTAACAAAAGCTTTTTTCTTTTCTTCTTCAGATAATGGGTTGTGAACAAACGTACCGGCAAGACCCAGATTCTTTTTCTTTTGCAAAGAATATACGATCAATGCCAAGAACATTCCAATTGCAGCTAACCCGAATCCTAAGTGAAAATTGTATTTCAATCCAATTGTTCCTACAACTAACGGAGCAACGAATGCACCAAGGTTTACTCCCATGTAAAAAATACTGAATGCTGCATCACGTCGAGCATCATTAATGTCATACATTTCTCCTAAAACCGTCGAAATATTCGGTTTTAACAGTCCTGAACCGAGGACAATCAGCACCATTGAAACAAAAAACATTGTCATGCTTCCAGGAACCGATAAAGCAATGTGACCGAACATGATCAGGATGCCACCATACAACACGGATTTTGAAGATCCGATTATCCGGTCAGACACCCAGCCTCCAATGATTCCTGACATGTATACTAACGATCCATATACAGACGCAATGGCAAGAGCAGTTTGCTGACTAATCCCTAATCCGCCTTTTGAAACTGAATAATACATATAATAAACTAGGATGGCTTTCATACCATAATAGGAGAATCTCTCCCAGAATTCCGTGAAAAATAAAGTAAATAATCCTTTTGGATGTCCAAAAAAGCCAGTTTGCGGAACACTTTCCACAATTTTCTGTCTATTAGAAGTTGAATGTGGAGCACTTTCCACAATTTTCTGCTTTTTCAAATTAGACATTATTAAACCTCCCTTTCTATATTATTATAATATTTTTAATGTCGAAGTTTGTCAACACCTATTTCTAAACATAGGCATTTTTGCTAATTTTGAGATAATTTTTTATGTTTTAAAAAATGAAACATTTTTTGAAAATAATGATTTTTACTATTATTCCTATATAAATAGGAGTAGCTCCCTTTTTGGTTCTACTCCAACGATTTAAGCTTCATTTCTATACTTTGTTGGTTTACTTTGACGGAATCTTTCCCAAACTGTTTGATTTGCCGCTTCCTCAAGCCGATCATCAAGTTGCTCAAGTTTCTTGCCCGTTTTTCTTTCATAAGCTTTTTCAATGAGGTAATCGGCAATTTGTGGATTTTTAGGAAGAATAGGCCCGTGCAGATAGGTGCCAATTAAGTGATGATAATGAAGTCCTTCTTCCCTACTCTCTTCGTTGTTTCCAAACCCGTTGACCACTTTTCCGAGTGGAAGAAAATCATGATAGGTTCTCCCACCATGGTTTTCAAAGCCGACGATTCTCCCAAATCGTTCAGATTCCACCAAAATATTGGTCATCAGTCGGTCTTTTTCAGCTTTGCTATAGAAGGGGAGAATTCCCATTCCTTTTAATTTTTCCCCGTTTTTCGTTTCATAATAATCCCCTAAAAATTGATATCCCCCGCAAATAGTGAGGCCTGACACTCCGTCTTCGATCCATGCTTTGATTTCCTTTACCATCGGGGTTAGTCTGTTCGTTGCAATGGATTGCTCGCGGTCGCTGCCGCCGCCGATCATAAAGAGGTCACATCCGGATGGTTTCGCATCCTCAGGAGTCCTGATTTCCTCGATTCGAACCGGTATTCCTCTCCATTCGCAGCGTTTCTTTAAGCAAATGATATTTCCCCTGTCTCCGTAAAGATTTAATGTGTCTGGACAAAAATGATAAATTAAAAGTTCCAACATACCTTTCCCCTTTCTCTCTGACTGCAGTTTCACGTGAAAGAATGCTGACCAATGGGGTAAGACAAGTATACGTAGCCATGAAATAAGCAGGAATTCCCTTTTGTTTTGCAAAAATAACGGCGTGTCTCAAGGCTGGTATTATCACAATTTTTTCTTCTGGAATACCTGCATATTTCATTCTGAGGGCAGCGTCATATGCCCGTTTACCGCTAGCTATATACACTGCAACTTCATCACGGTTTGCCATTTCAAAATCGATATCCCAAATCCACGAAATATCTCTTCCATCTGCGGGATTGTCGTTTAAACAAAAGATAAGCTGTTTCTTTTCGTTTGAAAGGAAAAACTCGGAAAGGGTAACGTTTGCCCCAGCAGGATTCTTGACAAGATTGAGTCTCCAAGTATTTTCACCTATGTAAAAGTCCTGCATTCTTCCATCTGCTTTTTCGAAAGAGGTTAACCCCCTCTGAATTTCCTCGTATTCCTCTCCTAAAGCTTGGCAAGCACCTATGGCAAAAAGAGCATTATAGGCATTATACGTCCCTCTCAAGGGTACCTGATATTCTTGGCCATTCACGATCAAATGAATCTCTTTCCCATCCTGAACCACTTTATCCACTTCTATGGCTGGTTGTGGACGTGAGAACCCACAGTCGCAATGATAATGTCCTAAATGCCCAAAATGCAGAGTATGATAGGAAAGTTCATTTTGGCAATCCGGGCAATATTTCGACTCCCCCATTGTATATGATTGAAAATCGCATGCATCTTCACCTAACCCAACATAAATATTTTCTTTTTTGAGGCTAGAAAATCGATGAACAAATGGATCATCCACATTTAAAATGAGCTTCACGTCAATTTCTTTTAAACAATCCTTCATTTTTTGAATTAAAATATCAACTTCCCCATAGCGATCCAATTGGTCTCGAAAAAAATTGGTAACGATTAAATAATCCGGTGGGCATTCTGACACTACTTTTGGAAGGCTTGCTTCGTCCACTTCTATTACGGCCACATCATCCTTGAACCAGCCAATGAAAGGAGCATGTCTGACTATAACAGCCGAGATACCGGTAACCATATTCGCCCCTTCAAGATTAGCGATTACTTTTTTTCCGGTAGACTGCAGAAGATGCGCTAGTAGGTTAGCTGTTGTAGTCTTTCCATTTGTCCCGGTTATATAGACGATGGTTTTGGCATTTGTTCTTAAGTGTCGTAAAAATCCACCATCTAACTTTCTCGCAACTATGCCTGGGATGGTTGTCCCTTCGTTTCCCATAAGATTACTCAATACTCCTGCCGTTTTCCCCGCCCAAATGGCCATTTGTGTTTTCATCTGTTTTCCTCCAATATATGTCAAACTAGCCATTACCAATAAAGTATACCATCAAAAATATTTTGTGTAATCAGAGAAATTATATGACAGGTGGAAGATTGTTATGATTTTGGTTAATTATGGGGTTTTCGTTTAGTGCACAATGAAAGACATAGAGTAAATCTTGCCTTATAATTGGAAAGGAATATGGAATTTGGGAGAGTTCAGAATGAAACGAAGACGGAAGAGTGGGAAAACTATTTTCGTCCTGCTACTGCTTTTTTGCACTTTAGCCACGATTCAAATTTTATTTCAACATCGAGCACCACATTATTTGAATAGTGACCCATTTGCTGATGTAAAAAAATATCAACCTTTCATACAAAATGAATTAGCTAAATATCAATTAGAAGAATATACCCCTGTCGTTGTAGCTTTAATGCAGCAGGAAAGCCACGGAAAAGGGGGCGACCCGATGCAAGCTTCCGAGTCTGCCGGTTTGCCAAGGAATTCGATACAGGATCCAAAACAAAGTATTCAAGTTGGTGTGAAGCATTTTCAGCGGGTGCTGACTTACGGAAAACAGAAAAATGTCGATTTCCCGACCATCATACAGGCGTATAACATGGGAGTCGGCTATATCGACTTTGTGGCACAAAACGGGGGCAAACATAGCGAGGATTTGGCGAAGAAATACTCCCTCCTTCAAGTTCAGAAAAAACCAGACATTTACACCTGTGGCGATAATAAAAATAATTTCCGTTATCCGTACTGCTATGGCGACTTCACTTATAGCACAAAGGTAACAAACAACATGAAATTATTGGCTGATACCGTGCCAGTAACTGGCAGCAGTGGGAACTGAGAAAAGAGAAAGGCGCCCGTTTAGCGAAGTATGGACTGGAGCGTCGAAATTATCTTTCTAATCGTATAAAAAAGGAGTAGTTTCCATTAACGAAGCTACTCCTTTTATTTAGCTCAATTCCTACTTACCATCCCTGCTATTTGACCAAATTTGAAAATTCTACCACAACTCTTGTGGTGGAAAACAATTCGCTTATGATTTCAAGTAAACCTGCAAGAATGAGAATCCTCAATCACCTTTTAACATCTTTTTTATGTAAAACAGGCGTCGATAACCTCTCTCAACGACCGTCCTCTCTCTTTTTTCCGCCAAACAGGCGACGATGACCTCTCTCAACGACCTTTCCACCTCTTTTTTCCGCAAAACGGGCGTTGATGCGTCCTCTCAATGACCGTTCCACCTCTTTTTTCCGCAAAACGGGCGTTGACCACCTCTCTCAACGACCTTCCACTCTCTTTTTTCCACAAAACGGTCTTTGATTCGCCCTCTCAACGACCTTTCCACCTCTTTTTTCCGCAAAACGGGCGTTGACCACCTTCCTCAACAACCTTTTCACCTCTTTTTTCCGCAAAACGGGCTTTGATTCGCCCTCTCAACGACCGTTCCACCTTTTTTCCCGCAAAACGGGCGTTGACCACCTCTCTCAACGACCGCCCACTCTCTTTTTTCCGCAATACGGGTGTTGATAAACTTTCTCAATGATTGCATCCCCGCTTTTTCCAGCAAAAATAGCTTTGATTCGCTATCTCAGTGTCTATATGCCTTTTTTACAAAGCAAGTGGGTTCAGAAAACGAGTCGTTCCCAGGGGTCTTACCTTTTAAAAATTCTTGCAAACAGACTTTTTTTGGTTTTAGGTTGTTCCCAATATTTTCTCGTAATGTAAATTTCCGGTTGATCAATCGCCTGGTCCATGGCTAAAACCAATCCTATATCTGTTTCATGTTCTTTATTGGTGACAATAGTGTAATCGAGCTTATATTTAGTGGCCAGTTTAACGTACTTTGATAGATCTCCATAGCGGAGACTTCCATTTAGAAAAAGTCGTGCAGTTTTATTCTTTTTCATAGATTGTTCAATTTGCGGATAAATGTCCTTTTCTCGTACTTGGCTTTTCTTTAGGGCAACAATGATTCGTTCTCTTAACGTTCCTAAAAATTTGCGTCTTTCCTCCGGCTTCGTTTCCAAAGGGCCATGGATTCCTTGCTGTAATACTTCATCAACCGTCGGCTTTTTCAAACAAATCATCTCCATTAACGAGGCTATTACTATGTATGATTTACCATCAGAAAATGTTCCCTTGCAAAAAAGGTACGCTGTTACCCATGATTAGTACGCTTCATGTAAAAAAATCCTCCTCTCCAAAACAGGAAAGAAGGATTTTTCAGAAAAGGATTATTTAGTGCCGGTGAATTGTGCTTCCTCAGTCGAGCCTTTTAAGGCCGTTGTCGAAGAAGTTCCACCCGTAATTACCATTGATACTTGGTCAAAGTAACCTGTGCCAACCTCACGCTGGTGACGGGTTGCTGTGTAGCCTTGTTCTTCGCTGGCGAATTCAGCCTGCTGCAATTCTGAGTATGCTGCCATACCGCGGTCCTTGTAACCATGGGCAAGCTCGAACATGCTGTGATTCAATGCATGGAAGCCGGCGAGGGTAACGAATTGGAACTTGTAGCCCATTTTTCCAAGCTCTTGCTGGAATGTAGCAATCGTTTCTTCATCAAGCTTTTTCTTCCAGTTGAAGGAAGGCGAGCAATTGTAAGCCAGCAATTTGCCAGGGAATTTTTCATGGATGGCTTCCGCAAAGCGTCTAGCTTCTTCGATATTTGGTTCGGAGGTTTCACACCAAATTAGATCTGCGTACGGCGCGTAAGCTAAGCCGCGGGCAATCGCTTGGTCCAGTCCTGCTTTTGTGCGGAAGAACCCTTCAGAAGTACGTTCACCAGTAATAAATGGTTCATCATATGGATCAATATCGCTTGTGATTAAATCTGCTGCATTTGCGTCCGTACGGGCTACTAATACAGTTGGAACACCCATAACGTCTGCTGCTAAACGAGCTGCAATTAAGTTGCGAACCGCCGTTTGCGTCGGAAGAAGGACTTTTCCGCCTAAGTGGCCGCATTTTTTCTCGGATGAAAGCTGATCCTCGAAGTGAACGCCTGATGCTCCTGCTTCAATCATACCTTTCATCAATTCAAAACAGTTTAGCTGTCCGCCGAATCCGGCCTCGGCATCTGCGACAATTGGGGCAAACCAGTCAATTGAGTTGTCACCCTCTGCGTGGTGAATTTGGTCTGCACGCTGAAGAGCTTGATTAATTTTTTTGACAACATTTGGAACACTGTTGGCAGGGTATAAGCTTTGATCTGGATACATATGTCCTGATAGATTCGCATCTGCAGCCACTTGCCAGCCGCTTAAGTATATAGCCTTTAATCCCGCTTTCACCTGTTGGACGGCTTGATTTCCAGTAAGAGCGCCAAGGGCATTAATATAGTCTTTTTCATTTAAAAACTTCCAAAGCTTTTCTGAACCTTTTTTCGCTAAAGTATGTTCGATATCGATCGAGCCGCGCAGTTTAATGACGTCCTCTGGAGAGTATGGCCTCGTGATTCCTTTCCACCGGCTATCTAGCTCCCAGCTTTCCTGTAACTCATTCACTCTTGAATTTGTCATTTTTCCATTCCTCCTATTAATCTAATAAAATTTTATAAAAGTTCATATCCCGGTAAGGTTAAAAAGTCGACGAAGTCATCATTTAAAATCATTCGATCAAATAGTTCAACAGCTTCTGTAAAACGGCCTTTCTCATATACTTGGGCACCGAGCTCCTGCTTAATTTTTCCTAATTCCTCACACTTCAATTGCTCATACATTTCGGCAGTCACTTTCCGGCCGTCGTTCAGGACGCCCTTCTTATGGCGAATCCACTGCCAAAGCTGTGATCGTGAGATTTCTGCAGTGGCAGCATCCTCCATCAAGTTATAGATAGGAGCTGCCCCTCTACCTGATAACCAGGACTCTACGTATTGAATCCCGACATTGATGTTTAATCGGACACCTTCCTCTGTAATCGTTCCACCTGGTACTTCGAGTAAATCTTTAGTGGTAACAGTGATTGTCTGTTGCTTCGATGAATGAATTTGGTTCGGCTGCGGCATTTCACGGTCAAACACTTCCATCGCTACAGGTACAAGTCCTGGGTGGGCAACCCATGTACCATCATGTCCGTCGCGTGCCTCACGCTCTTTATCCGCCCGTACCTTTGCAAACGCTTCTTCATTTGCCTGCGGGTTATTTTTAATCGGAATTTGCGCTGCCATTCCACCTATAGCTGGTGCCTTACGACGATGGCATGTTTGAATCGTCAGTAATGAATAGGAGCGCATAAACGGTACTGTCATCGTCACCTGAGAGCGGTCCGGAAGAATGACGTCCTCATGGTTACGCAGCTTTTTCAAGTAACTGAAAATATAATCCCATCTTCCACAGTTCAAGCCTGCTGAGTGCTCTTTTAATTCATAAAGAATCTCATTCATTTCAAACGCAGCCATGATTGTTTCAATTAAGACCGTTGCTTTGATCGTTCCTTGTGCGACGCCAAGTTCTTCCTGAGCATAAACAAAGACATCATTCCAAAGCCGTGCTTCTAAGTGGCTTTCAAGCTTTGGTACATAAAAATACGGGCCCGTTCCTTTTGCAAGTAAATTCTTTACATTATGGAAAAAGTACATGCCGAAATCGAAAAAGCTTCCTGAAATCGGTTTTCCATCTACTAGTACGTGTTTTTCTTCTAAATGCAGTCCGCGTGGTCTTGGAATGAGCACTGCTGTTTCTTCATTTAGAACATATTTTTTTCCATTCGGATTTTCAAAAAGAATCGTCCTATTAATTGCATCTCTTAAGTTGATTTGTCCTTCGACGATATTCTCCCATGTTGGTGAAGTGGCATCCTCAAAATCAGCCATGAACAATTTTGCACCTGAATTCAAAGCATTAATGACCATTTTCCGATCTGTCGGCCCGGTAATTTCTACCCGCCGATCCCGAAGGTCTTTTGGAAGCGGCGCAATAGTCCAATCTCCATTACGGATATGTTTTGTTTCAGGCAGGAAATCCGGTAATTTCCCGTTATTCAATTCTTCTTGACGTTTTTGCCTGTACTGTAACAGCTTTACTCTTCTTTCCCCAAAGTTCCGCTCCAGCTCTTCAATAAATTTCAAAGCGTCAGGTGTTAGAATCTCATCATATTGGGGTTTCAAGGCTCCCACTACTTCAATACCCCGTGTTTGCGTTGACATGAACTTGATCACCTCTTTGTTATAATACAGTTACATTACTCATTTCGTATTATATAACACGCTCCTTAAAAATGGAACTACTTTTCAGAAATTTTTTATAAATAGGAAAATTTATCTGTGGCTTACGGTAAAAATGGAACGGATACCATTTTTGGTATATATAAATTTAAAAAATGCTCCATATTGTTTGACATTAAAAGGGAAATGGAAATCTTTGTGCTAAAATACATATTGAGAAAGTAAAAATTTGTACTTAGAGAAAAAAAGTATTAAGAAAGACTTATCATTCTTCTTATGAATTAGTAGTAAATAATATATGGCAAATAATTAAGGAGTAAATATGAGTGGATATATAAAGGAAATGAGAAAACTCATTGGAACCCGCCCTCTTATGGTGGTAGGTGCAACTGTTATTGCTTTTAATGAAAGGGAAGAAATTTTACTACAACTTCGTTCTGATATTAAAAAATGGGGATTACCTGGAGGGGCCATGGAGTATGGAGAAACTTTAGAAGAAACTGCAATACGAGAATTATTTGAAGAAACAGGATTAAAAGCAAATCGTTTGACGTTCGTAGATATTCTATCTGGAAAACAAGAGTGTCATAAATATCCTAATGGAGACGAAGTTTTCGGAGTTACTACAGTTTATTTTACTGAAGATATATATGGGGAGCTGTCAATAAATGATAGGGAAAGTTTAAATTTGAAGTTTTTTCCGCTAAATAATCTACCTTCTAATTTAGTAGAGAAAGCCAAATATATAATCGATAAACACCTACTATCACCTCGATAAATGATAGACGAAGGCCGCAGAATAAGCGGCCGTAAATCAGTTATGATGAAAGATTAAACGAGCAAAACAGCTTTGCAAAATGGTCGATTAAACCTTAATGTTCAAGGGATTTTATGTGATAACCACCATTATTCGCTGAAGAAAATGACTCCTGATTTATTTAAGATGCTTGCAAATTCCTCCAATATGTTTTCATCCCATTACTTCTCAATACTGAATCTTTTGGTACCTGAGTTAATAAAAGTAATAATAAAATATCAACTGAAGATCCTGCAGCATTTAGTAATATTAATACTTTTAATGTTGTGGTTAGTAGTCCCAATAGACCAAGGATTAAAGGTAAGAAAATTGAAAGGATGATGAAAGGGGCAATCGTGATTATTATGTACCTCGTTTTAGAAATTTCTTCTTCAGAATAAACAAATCCAGCAAAGAGTGTTAATCCTATGAATGTCTTATTTGACTTAAAAAAATTTGGAATCAAAATTAAATGAATTAATTCGTGAATGATCAATGATACAAAAAATCCAATAATCGCACCTAAATGGATGGTTATTTCGAATGTATTCCCTGTAATCCCTAGTTCCCTTAGAGTAATAGGAGAGAAAATATTAATTGCTCCTATTGAAATTAATATATTTATTAACATTAATGGAATGGATACTATACTAGCAATAAGAAGTGTTTTAGGTTCTTTTAATTGAATCCAACCATTATTAATTAGATATAAATGTGTCTTTTCATCACTTTTTGGTATCTTATGAATTACCTTAATTATACTCACCTCAAACGTTGGGTACTTGTTAAACCCTAAAATAATTAAACGATCTTCATAAGTAGCTGTCGTTGAAGTAATATAGTATTATTTCCCTCCCTTCTAACCAATTTTGTAATTTTTGTAAAAATATAACATTAATATAAACATACCATATTTGGAATAAAATAACACGATGTTTTTGAAACAATTATTTGAACTAAGCAGTGACCCACTCAAAGTCAAATTTTATATTTATTAAAAAAAACACTTAATTCCTTCCTTCAAAGAATGTCCATTTCTTTTTTGATTCTATTAATATAAAATTGATTTTAACTTTCATCTCTAGGAGTAACCATTATGAGTTTAATAACAAACAAATTAGTCATTATCTCAATTTTCCTATCGATTATTACAATGATCGAAACCTTAGCCTATTCCACAAGGATTTCCGGAGCAAGGGTTCGATTAATTGCAACCGCACTTTCCTTGTTTAACACGATGGTCATTATCTCCAGATTTTCGACGATGTTTCAGCAGCCGTTAACAGCGAAACTGATTGCTGAAGCACCGAAAGCAAACAAATTGGTTTTTATCGACCATCAATATCGAATTCTCCTTGGCGTTACATCGCTTGGGGTTTGTTTAGGTATTATTTTGTTCCCTACCTTTATCAGTATTTTTTCAAGGGCAATTGTGCAATTATCAAATGAAAGAGGCTCGATTATTTCGTTATTAAGGAAATGGTTCAACATCAAAGGGTTTAAAAAAGTATTCAGTTGTATTCGTATTCCTCGGTTTTCAGATTTAAAAGGAGTTACATGGCAAACCATTCCGAAACGTCTTTTTATCATAAACGTCCTTATTACAGGTATCTACACGGTTGGAGTTCTTTCTTCCTTGTACGCTTCGATGCTCGTTCCAAAGGATTATGCTCAAGCAGCCGTCATGTCTTCCGGTATTATAAACGGAATAGCAACGATCCTCTTAACCATATTTATTGACCCGGTCGCTTCCGTTTTAGCTGACCGAGTGGTAAAGAATGAAAGCAATTATATTTATTTAAAAAGCTACTCCATCACAATGGTAAGTTCAAAATTAGCAGGAACCCTTTTGGCTCAATTACTATTTATTCCTGCAGCATATTACGTTGCCTGGTTTTCGAAATTTATTTAATAAAGTGCTTTTCACAAATAATCGAAAATAGATTATACTGAACTAACTACCATATTCAAAAAGGAGGAATTTCTTATGACAGAGAATAATCAACCTGAAGCACCAAAAAAGAAAATCAGCCTGCAAGAGGCAATGAAGCAGCAGCTTGAAAAGAAAAAGAACCAGGCCTCCGCTGGCAAAGGGAATGGGAATGCCGATCTTTCAACCAAAAAAATGAAAAGCCAGCAAACGAAAAAACCAAGCAACACCCGTAGAAAAATGGGTGTCTAATGAACGGTCAAAATCGGAAAGACATATTACCTGGCATGACTGTTGATATTGTTTTAAAAGCGGACCAAAAAACAGGAAAGCTTACTAGGGGCATCGTAAAAGATATTCTCACCAAATCGGTCACCCATCCCCACGGTATCAAAGTCAGGCTTACAGATGGACAGATTGGAAGGGTACAGGGAATCCACTCAACCTAAAAAAAGTAAAAAAGCATTCAAGAACAATCTTAAAGGGTTCCGTTTTGGAGTGTAATTTTAAAATTCCAAGCCAAATTGACACACGAATTAGCAATAAAAAAGTAGCATAATTAAGCAAAAAACTTGCCGTAACTGGCAAGTTTTTTATATGTGTATATTGAGGTCTTGTGCAACAATAGCGCCCGATTGTGGAAGATTACAAAAGCTTCTATTAGCTGGTTTAGTTTAGTATCAAACTAATCAGTAGGTTCTCTTTCTCGAAATGGGAATACCAATTTTCAAAATAATCATTTTCAGCTTCACCACTCATTTAAGCAAAGGGTAAGATTAGGGTATCTATTCAAATTTAATTAATTCCTGTAAATGAATATTTCACTAAATTTTCAACATAACCATCATCCAAATTTTCACCTAGCACTAGCAATCTATAGAAAATTGGTCCGTAAATGAGGTCAATACATAAATCAAGATCGAGATTTTCCCTTAATTCCCCTCGCTGAACCCCCCGTTCCAAAAGCTGCTTAGCCTCAAGCCGGCGAGGATGGAAGTATCTGGTTCGATATGCCTCCGCCAGTTTTGAATCAAATTGCCCTTCACCAATTAGCTCCTTAATGATTTTACCTTCCCGACTGGTCAAAAACCGAGCTAAACTACTGGCATGCTTAAGTATGTCATTAAATACTGAACCCGTGTCGGGAACCGGCAGTCTTGCCGCAGCAGCAGCTAGAAAGCCGTCCATAACAACGTCTGCTTTGTTGGTCCACCATTTATAAATGGTGGCTTTACTAACCCCTGCCCGCTCAGCAATTTTCTCTACAGTGACTGTTCCAAGGCCATTTTCCAACAACAAATCATATGAAGCAGAAAGGATAGACTTTTGCGTTTCAACATTACGTGGACGTCCTCTTTTGGCATTCACTCGAATCCTCCCCTTTACAATAAAAACTATACGTTCATTATACTAAATATTCAACAAGAAGAAAAATAGCTATTTACAAAACTAAACGTTCAGTATATTATTTAAATATGAATTAATAAACTATACGTTCATTATTTAATTTTGGATGGCAGTGCTGAAAATTGCTTGCCCTGCCACACACTAAAAAATGAAAATGGGGAGGATAACAATGAAAACGAATCAAATTATCGAGGGTAAACGCATTTCAAGCTGGATTATGTTTCTGTTAGCATCCGCATGTGGTCTTATCGTTGCCAATCTTTATTATGCGCAAACCCTGGTAGGACCTATCAGTGTCTCTATAGGTCTTTCTTCCGCAGCAGCAGGATTAATTGTCACCTTAACACAAATCGGTTATGTTGTAGGGCTGCTGTTTATCGTACCGCTTAGTGACATTTTTGAAAATCGGCGCCTCGTGATAGTATCACTAATTGTTGTGATATGTGGATTGCTTGTGGCATCATTCGCCCACAATGCGCTATCTTTCCTGACAGCGTCCTTGTTTATTGGACTGGGGTCTGTCGTAGCCCAAATCCTAGTTCCCTATGCAGCCCATTTAGCGTCTGAAGAGCAGCGCGGCCGCGTGGTCGGAAACGTGATGAGTGGACTCTTACTTGGGATTATGTTTGCCAGGCCGCTGGCAAGCTTTATAACCAGCATTTGGGGATGGCAAATAGTATTTGCTTTTTCGGCGATTGTTATCGCTCTATTGACAGTTCTGTTGTCACGTATTCTCCCTGAGCGTAGTCCTTCACCTACGATAAACTATAGTAAATTAATTGGCTCTTTAGGTGCCCTCTTAAAACAAACGCCTATATTACGCCGACGGGGCATTTATCAAGCTTGTTTATTTGGAGCCTTTAGCCTGTTTTGGACTGTGGTTCCTTTACGATTAGTGGATTATTTCGGAATGTCCCAGCAAGGCATCGCTTTGTTTGCATTGGTAGGTATGGGAGGCGCGATAGCAGCACCTATAGCTGGAAGACTTGCGGATAAAGGCTGGACCGGATTTTTGACCGGACTTGCAATGATTATTGCCATCTTGTCTTTTTTGCTGGCATTACTTTTTCAAGGCCATTCAACAACAGATCTCATATTGCTCATTCTTGCCGCTATTATGCTGGATGCGGCCGTATCGGGAAATCTTGTACTTGGTCAGCGGGCAATTTATTCATTGGGGAGTGAAGCAAGAGGCCGACTGAACGGGCTTTTCATGTCTATATTCTTCATTGGCGGAGCAATTGGCTCTTCTTTGGGCGGGTGGTCTTATGCCCATGGCGGCTGGAGTTTCACATCTCTAATTGGAGTTGTTATGCCTCTTTTAGCCTTACTTTACTTTCTTACTGTAAAAAGAACCATCTGCAAAGGACGTTGAAACCCTTGCATATGATTCATTCAGGACAGTGAACATCCCCAAAGGCGGGAGAGCACATTGCAGGCAGCGATGAGGTTAGGGGGTCGATTCTCCTAGACACTGTAAACAAAACACCGACTATAGCAGGTCGGTGTTTTTCGTTTGAGGGCCTTACACCATAAAATGGCCCGTTTGTCGAATAAAATTTGTTAAAATTAACAGCTAAAATGTCACTCAAATTGACACTATATTTGAAAGATTTCTACGTGTACAATAGATATTGTCATTAGTAAAATACAAGTCATTTTTGTTGTCAAACCCCTTCCCATAAGTGAAAAGCCCAGAAAATAAAGTAAAATGGCGAATGTCAATTCACTCGCCATTTTCAATGTCACCTAAAACGGAACCCTTTAGAACATTCTTAAGTGCTTTTTATTACTCCTTACTAGGATATGGCTCTTTGCTAGTGCCCAAGACATAATTTACATTCAATTTAATTCCAATATTTGTAGAAAATAATCAGAAATTTGTAGATAAAGCTAAGGAATTAGTGGATAATCCAAGCAATTTTGTAGATTATTTTGATAAAGATTTTTTAACCGCCGTCCGTTCCCTTGAAAATATGCTGCTAAGCTTTACCAAAAGAAAAGCGCTCTAATCTAAAAAAAGGAGACATGATGTCCCCTTTTACTTAATGACCTGATAATAAATTTGTATTTGCGTAGATGATAGTTGATGAAAATTGAATTAATTACATAATTGCTCATTAAAAACAGTTATTGAATGAAATTCTCTATTAATTAATCTTTGTGCTATTTGCTTTGTTACACTCGCGTCACGAAGTTCTTTATTATCTAGATTGATAAGTTCAGATATCTTAATCCATTTACTGTCTACAATTTCGCCCTCTTCAAGCTTCAATGAACCGCCGGTAATTTCACCAGTAAAATGAAATAAGATAACTTGATTATTTAGACTACTAATAAAATTATATACACCCGTTGTGCCAGTAAGTTTAACATCAAATCCTGTTTCTTCTTTTACCTCCCTACAAGCAGCATTGAGAATGTCTTCTTCGTGTTCAATACGCCCAGATGGAAAATTCCATTTATGTATTGCCGATGGTTTATTTTCTTTTATTATCAAAACATCGTTATCTTTGATAATAGAAACACTAACTACTAAAACTATCCCATTTTGAGTCATTTTTTTCTCCAATTCTTGAAATTAAATGGCTATCCCCTTGTAAAAAAAAGCATCTCCACTTTTTACAGAAACGCTACCTGTTTAACAAGTCCATATGATAACAATGATCACATTTCAAAAAAGTTATGTCTCTCAACTCTACAAACTCTTAGTGAAAAATTTTTGTACCATTCTGTTTTCCCTCTGTCTTGTGCTATTTTATGGGCTGCATTCTCTTTCCATTCTTTTATGGATTCTAAAGAATCCCAATATGAAACAGTAATTCCTAACCCTTCATCACGAGCACTTTCTACACCTAAGAATCCTTTCTGCTGGGAAGCTAGCTCAACCATTTTGTCCGACATTATTCCGTACCCTCTGTCCCCTTCAGTTCTTTGGGAAGAAAAAATCACTGCGTAATAAGGCGGTTCAGGAGTTTTTGCAATCTTACTCATATTAAATTCCCCCAATAAGTTTTAATGTATTTTATTCTATTTGTTCATCAAGTAATTTCATAAATAAATTTCATTGCCTAATAATTAAGCAATAGTCGAATATTTTCCTGCTTAAACTTAATTATCCGTTTGCTTAAAAACAAAAAAGCTGCCTCAGCAACCCCTAATAAATTCTTGCAACATGCAATTTTAGAAACTTACTTGTTAGTTTAAGCCATTTCAAAACTAATAGAAAGAATTTTCATAAAAATTTAACAATTATTTAAGAAATGAAAACATCACGGCTCCATATATTAAGGACAAAGGAGGTGTGGGAAGATGTCTGATGAATTTCAAGAACAGCCTCAAGAACAACTTCAAGATAATAACGAAACTCTGAAAAATGAGATTAAAAATGAGTTAAAAGAAGAATTTGGAAATTTTCGTAAAAAGCAAAAACACCGTGTGATTTATACTGTATGTGTCTTCGCGCTCGGAGTGATAATTGGCTTTGGCGGCGGAATGGCTTCTCATTTCGAACATCACTTTGGACATGGTCATGACCAAAATCAAAAATGGCATCATATGCAAAAAGAGTCTAGATAAATAGCTATAAAAATTTCTCTGTTTTTGAAAAAAGGCATTATTTTTGTATTTATACTTCCTTACAATAAATAATGCCTAATTGCTTTTTTATCGTTCTAAAAGAAATAATCGTTTTTCGATACGTTCCAAGGCATAAAATCAATCAATCGTTTGATTAAATTAGAAATGTGCCGAAAATAGATGCAAATTGTAGTTTCATCTATTTTCGGCACATTTCACCGTTAAAAACTGCATGAATTAAAGTGAATATTCATCTAGTAATTTTTGAAAATCGTCTTCACGATTCTTACTTTTTAAGAACTCCGGACTAATAATAGCTGTTAATAGCTGTCTTTTAAGAGAAGGGTCCTGCACTTCCCACAAAATTCGCTGTCGAGCCTTAAATAGAAACTCCAAGTATTCTTCATACGTTTCATCGAATTGCTGTTCCATTTGTTCACGGATTTGACTTGCTAGTATCGGGCTTGCACCCCCAGTTGAAACAGTAATGCTCAAACGCCCCCGCTTGAAATGTGCTGGTACATGAAAATCCGACTCTTCCGGATCGTCTGCGATCGTGACAAGCTGGTGATCACTTGCAGCACTTCGCACCATTTGATTGACTTCCTTGTCGTTCGTTGCGGCAAATATCAAAAACGCATCGCTTACATCATCCGCTGAAAAAGATCGTTGTTGCCAAATAATTTTCCCTTCCAAAGCGAGCTGCTTTAGCTTTTCAGTCGCTTCCGGACTGACCACAAGAACCTTAGCACCTGTATCGAGCAAGCTGACCACTTTACGCTCGGCCACTTTTCCACCACCGGAAACGACTACTTTTCTTCCATTCAACTGCAGCATAATCGGATAAGACTTATTCATAAACCAACGCCTCACTCGCTCTCTTTTGGATTAACGGCACTAATTTTTCATCAAATCCTAACGGGTCACAAAGAATAATTTTTTCACGATAAGCCCTTAATGTTTTCTCCATTTTGGCCGTATAGCCGCCGGAAAATAATAGGTATGGGAGAATATAAATCTTTTTATTTAACAGGTTTTCTACCATTTTATGGTAAAAAACCGGTGTTGTCAGATAGGCGGTATTCACTTTCATGCCAATCCGCCTGCTTAAAACAATGGCTAATGTTTCAAATTGAACTGCTGCAGCCTGCACACGGCTCCCATGCCCCACTAAAAGCACGGTTTCATCTGCACCGTGATTAAAACCTCCGACCGCAAGACGGTCACAGAGAATTTCCGTCATACAATCCTCTACACCAAGCGGCTGGCTATATCGGAATACAACATCGGGATACTTCTTGAATAGTAACGGTATGTCAACATTCGCATGGATTCCAGGCAATAAAAACACAGGGACAATGGTCATGACCCTTGCCTTTTGTTCTATACATGCTTCGATTGCCTCTGCTATCGATGGTTCTGCATGCTCAAGGAATCCATACGCTTGGATTGCAGCCTCAGATCTTTTCATTACTTCGTTTATAAAAGAGTGGAACTTCTCGTTTGCAGCTTTATTCCTGCTTCCGTGCGCAACATAAATGATTGCTTCCATTATTATTCACCCGCAGCCAAATAGTCAACTACTGCTTCTTTTGTTGCACTTGCAGGCATCCCATCTGGCTTTATACCCGCTCTTTCAACCGCCTTCATGGATTGGCTGCCCATGCAAACAACTGAAGTGTTTTTCAAAAGCTCGCTTGCCTCGATGCCGCATTCCTTTAATCCCTCTATAAATGGCTCCACTGATGCACTGCTAGGGAAGATCATCGTATTGACTTCCGCTTCCTCTAGCATTCTTTTAAAAATCGGCAAAAACTGCCGGTCGATCTCTTTTTTGCTTGTTACTAGGGCATCTGTCTGACGGCATTCTCCTCCGACAACAAGACATTTCCCCAATGGCATCAAATCATCCGCCAAATCTGCCATAAAACCACGTTCATTTAACTTTTTGATCGTTTTACTGGAATGTCCGTAGAAATCAGCTTTAATCTGTCTGATGTCCATTCGCTTTTCCATCACTGCTGCAAAAAATTCGTCAACACTCTCTGGAGAGGCAAATAGCATTTTGTCATAGGAAAAAATATTCTCCAAATCGATCGTGACATTGATTTTTTTCCATTTTGGGAATTCAATCACATCTGCACCTTTGTCCATTAATGCTTTTGCAAGTTCACTTGGTCCGGCACTGGTACGAGCAAGTAGGATTTGCCTGCCATACAAAGGTTTTTTCTCAAACCAGCTTATTTTTCCGCGAAGAGAAACCACCTCGCCGACGAGAATAATGGCGGGATTGCTAAATTTGGCTTCAACGGCTTTCTCATAAATATCCGCCAATGTTCCTTCCAATGTCTTTTGACGACCGAACGTGCCCCATTGGATTAAAACAACCGGGGTCGAAGTTGTTTTTCCATGTTTGATGAGATTTTCACAAATAAATGACAGGTTCCCGACACCCATATAAAAGGCAATCGTGTCTACACCGCGGGCAAGGCCCTCCCAATCAAGCATTGGCTTCCCATCTTTCGATTTATCATGGGCGGTGACAACGGCAAACGATTCTGCATAATCACGATGCGTGACCGGAATTCCTGCATATAGGGGGGCTGCAATCCCCGATGAAATCCCAGGAACGATTTCAAACGGAATCTGATATTGCGCCAGGGAAGCCGCTTCTTCACCAACACGTCCAAATACGCCTGGATCGCCGCCTTTTAAGCGGACAACTGTTTTTCCTGCTAACGCTTTTTCGACCAATAAATCATTAATCTTTTCTTGGCGCAAAATATGGCGGTCCGGCAACTTGCCGCTGTAAATGAGTTCACAATCGGATGAGGCAAACTCCAACAGCTTTGGATTGGCAAGCCTGTCATATAAAATAACATCAGCCTGTCTTATCGCCTCTAACCCTTTTACCGTGATTAAACCAATATCCCCGGGCCCTGCTCCGACTAAAAATACTGTACCTGTTTTCATCATGCAGCCATCCTTCCACTACCTATACTCTCTAAGGTGCCTGACACCAAAAATGAATCTATAAGTTTATAAAAACAATATTATCTATTACTTCTGTTTTAAATGTCCTAACTTGTCCTATATCTGGTGCTTGGACTTTGCCATCTACTAATGAAATTTTCCAGTCATAGACGGGACAGAAAACGTATTCGCCGCTGACGAGTCCTTCTGAGAGAACTCCGCCTTTTGGATGAGGGCTGTGGTTTTCTAGAGCAAATATCTTGCCATTTGTGACCTTAAATAGAGCAATTTCTGTGTCAGCAATTTTGATCGAATAGCCAGATCTCGCTTTCAAATTGGAGTAATTAGCTACAGGAATACGAGTTATTGTTTGAATCATTTTCTGTCACTCCCCACCATGATGGTATGTTTTGCGTAATACTTGTCTTGAATTTCCTCAATATGAATTGCTTCATCCCAAGGGTCAGTATACTTTTTAAGCGTTTGGTTCATCCGCTCATTTAATTCCTTGCGGGTTTCTTCATTTACCAATACTTCTTTCACATGATCCAAGCCCATCCGTTCTAACCATTTAGAAGTGCGCTCCAAGTAATTTGCTGTTTCACGATAGTATTGGAGATAAGCACCTGTCATTTCCAGTACTTCCTCTTCTGTTTTCACTGTAAATAAGAGGTCTCCTGGGCGGAGATCCACCCCGCCGTTACCGGCAACGTAAATTTCCCAGCCGCCGTCGATTCCGACGAAGCCAATGTCCTTAATGCCCGCTTCAGAGCAGTTTCTTGGGCAAGCTGATACCCCCATTTTAACTTTATGCGGTGTATCGAGACGCTCAAATTTTTTCTCTAAGGCAATGCCAAGGGCCATTGAATCTTGAGTACCATATCGACAGAATTGGGCGCCAACACAGGTTTTCACGGTACGAAGGGTTTTACCGTATGCATATCCGGACGGCATATCAAGCTCTTCCCACATTCCTGGCAGATCTTCCTTTTTCACTCCAAATAGACCAATTCGTTGACCGCCGGTTAATTTTACTAATGGCACATTGTATTTTTCGGCAACATCGGCGATTTTTTTCAAATCGGCTGCTGATGTCACACCGCCATACATTCTTGGAACAACAGAATAGGTGCCATCCTTTTGAATATTGGCATGCATTTTTTCATTAACGAGGCGGGAATCGCGCTCATCCTTATAGGCATCCATGTAAATCATACCGAGATAGTAGTTGATTGCAGGACGACATTTTGTACATCCTTCTTCGTTATTCCACCCTAACACGTTCATGACTTCTTTGATACTTGTTAGGCCTTTTTCTTTAATTTCTGCTATCACTTCATCGCGACTTAGGGTCGTACAGCCGCAAAGGCTTGTTTTCGTTGCTGCAGCTGCATCAAATTTGTCGCCAAGGGTGTGGGCGAGAATTTGACTGACCACCGGCTTACAGCGTCCGCAAGAACGTCCGGCATTTGTACAATGGCTTACCTGGTCAAGAGTTGTCAGCCCTTGTGTTTGGATTGCATTTACGATCGCTCCTTTTGTAACACCATTACAGCCGCAAATTAATTCATCTGCCGGCATAGAGGAAACGTCATCACTGCCTCCAGTACCTTCAGATTGCAGAATCGAAACGCTCGTCATCCCGCTGATATCTTCTTTTTTCGTGAGCATTCGAAATAGCTTCGTGCTATCTTTCGTGTCGCCATATAAAACGACTCCAACAACCGTATTATTTCGAATCAAAATCTTTTTATAAACACCGTCAAATTCGTTATGAACTTTAATGGCCTTCGTTGTGGTATCTTCAAAAATTTCACCAGCGGAGTAAAGGTCAACACCAGCAACCTTTAATTGCGTGCCAGTTACAGACCCTTTGTAAGGCTCTCCGACAACTCCGCAAATACGGGTAGCGAGTATTTTACCCTGTTCGTATAATGGAGCAACCAAGCCATAAACAATTTCGCGATGTTCTGCACACTCCCCGACTGCATAAACGTTTGGCACACTCGTTTCCATAAAGTCGTTCACCACAATGCCACGATTCACGTAAATGCCGCTTCTTCTTGCCACATCCGTATTTGACCTGATTCCAATCGACATGACGATAAGGTCTGCTTCAGTTTCGGAGCCGTCTTTAAAGCGAAGGCCTGTTACCCGCTCATCTCCTAAAATTTCAACCGATTCTTTTTCCATTAAAAAATTCATGCCCTGTGCTTCGAGTTCCTTTTTCAGCATGGCTGCAGCAGTAGAGTCTAATTGACGCTCCATCAAATGCGGCATAAGATGAACTACATCGACTTTCATGCCAAGGTTAAGCAAGCCTCTTGCTGCCTCAAGTCCTAACAGTCCGCCGCCGATCACAACGGCTTTTTTGTATTCATCAGCCGATTTGATCATCATTTCACAATCATGAATATCTCGAAATCCGGTCACACCTTTTTTGTCCGCACCTGGAATTGGTAGAATGAATGAGTTTGAACCGGTTGCGATAATAATATCATCGTATTCGACTTCTCGGCCTTGATCGCTCATCACTTTCTTACTGTCCACATCAATATGTGTGACAGATTCGCCTGTAAATAGCTGAATATGATTTTCTTTATACCAATCTATTGGATTAATGATTATATCTTCAAAGCTTGTATCCCCTTGAAGGATGTTCGATAGTTTAATTCGATTATAGTTAGGATAGGGCTCTTGTCCGAAGATCGTAATTTCAAACTGATTCTGAGATATCTTCAGGATTTCTTCAATCGTTCTGACACCAGCCATTCCATTTCCAATCATCACTAATTTTTTCATTTTGGGTCTCTCCCTGTATGGTTTACTTCATTTGAGTTTCTTCTATAGAAACATTGTAATCCCCTAAACAATCAAAAATTGTGAGGTACGTCACTTTTCAACTAGTATGTGTGAATGTTTTCACATTATTGTCATAATCCTATATCGTTAGATAAATGTTGAAAGGAAATTTTTTTCTACAATATTTGGGGTGATATCTACAAATTCACGGTTCTTTTCTACAAATTTCAAGGTCTATCTACAAATATTAGAATAATTTGGATCATACAACCCATTCCTAATGCTTTCGATCAAACCCATTCACTAAAACAGGGTGCCCCGAATTTAGGGACACCCTAGTTTAAGCTGTTTGTTTTTTCTTTTTCAAAAGAGACTCTGAAGGAACCATAGAGGTAACAACAGGTGTAAGCACTCCTATGATTAAAACAGGAATAAATTCCCACAGTTGTAGTGGAGGCGTAATGAGAATACCTGATTGATAGATCGCATACAGGACTCCAAAGTAAAACAGACTTCCTAGTAATCCTGCCAACCAGTTAGATCTTTTCATCAATAAATAAAAGAGTGGGATGAACAAGATGGTTATTGGTACATAAGAGGTTGGATAATGAACCGCAAAAAAGATTGTTTTAAAAATAAACCTGATCAAAATATAAAGAGCTGCCGCCATGACAGGAATCGTATAGTCTCGAAAAATTCGAATGACAACGAGTGTTAAAATGCCTACCATTAAAACAGAATAAATAGGATAAACCCATTGTGGGATTCCACCAAAAATTTGGGAAGCCGGGTCTGAGATTAATTGGAGGATCTCTTTCGAAGCAATGGATTTCCCGTTGATATATTGATCATATGAAATGGCACCATTTTCTTGCTGCATGTTCGGAAACAGGAGGCATTCAAGCAAAAACATCGCAAACCATGTATGCATCGATTTCCATGTCGGTTTTTCCGATCGTGAATACAAATAATAGCCGCTCCAAACTCCAAGAATCATGATGTCAGTTGCAATATAATAGATGAAGTGCGTTGGGCTCCAAGTAGTTAAATCAATTCCAAAAGCGATATGATAGCTGAAATCCAGTGGAATCCCAATTAAAAAAAGCACATATCCAATTGTAATCAGGTTTCTTGAAAAGCGATCCATATATTGCAGGTTCCGCCAATCCATTAATAACAAGAAGGCTCCTAAAGTAAATCCGATAAAATTCACAATATGTGGGATCGAATATTCTTCAAATAAATATTTAAAATGGTACGATGCATCCCATGCTGAGCCAATGAACTTTAATAAAAATGCCACGACCCAGAGCCGGTAATATTTCATTTTCATCCCCTCTTTTCCTTTACCCTAATAAATCAAAGAAGCTTCCGTAAACGGCAATTAGGATATAATTCACTAGAATGGCAATTCCGAAAATGATTCCTGATTTAAGTACTTTTTTTAATGTAAATAATTGATAGATAAAGATAATTCCTGCTATGACAACAAAGGCATTACAAATTAATAATGACCAGAGCAAAGTTGGGCTTTCTTGGTGAGGTACGTTAGTAACATGAAATAAATATAAAGGTAGCAAATTTATGAGTCCCCCCTAATGAACGAAGCCGATCGTTATTCCTTTATAATTCATTAGAAATTACATTTCTTTCCTTAAAAAAATGCTATTATTATTATAAACGAATACTGGTAATAAAAGTTACAATATTTATTAACTTGGCTGTGTTAGACTTGGCTGTTGATTTGCGCTTCAGGCGCTTCGCTTTCCGCGGGCGTTCCGGGGAGCCTCCTCGGCGCTAAAGCGCCTGCGGGGTCTCCCCTGCCACGTACTCCCGCAGGACGTTGAATCAGCATCTTTGAATCAACACCTCACGAAGGAAATGCGATAGCATTTTCGAGGATCTCGCGCCTTCCGCTCCAATCAACATTGTTACAAAATCAACAATGATCTTTTACACAGCCATTACCTTAAAAACCTACTACTCTCTTTCAATATCCAATTGAAAAACCCAAAGAGGATTTAATGGTAGTGAAAGGAGAATTCACCTGAAACAAATTATTGTCGTCGCTTTTCTTTTGTCTTCGGTCCTACTTTCTGCTTGTAATGCGATAAGAGTGCCAAAATCAACCATGGACCATAAAATGAATATGAATTCCATGCAGATGAACGTTATCCCGACTAAGTCGGATTGGAAAACTTCTTCGCAAACATTGCAGGCTAACGAGAAAATACCGATTGCTATTTCCATTAAAGATAAAGACAATAAACCCATAGAAAAATTTGATGTAGTTCATGATAAGCTAATGCATCTTATTATTGTCAGTAAAGATTTAACCTATTTTGATCACCTTCACCCTGATTATAAAGGAAATGGAGAATTTGATATTACCACTACTTTTCCCGTTGGTGGTGATTATCAGTTAATTGCTGAGGTGACTCCTCATGGTGCCGGTGATAACAGCGTTGAAAAACATTGGATTCATATCGAAGGTTCTGAACCAAAGTCACAACCCCTCATTGTGGACAAATCGCTAACAAAGGAGGTAGATGGTTTAAAAGCAACACTTTCCTTTGATCATCTTATGGCAGATAGGAATCTAAATATGACCTTTACCCTAAGTGATAGCAAAACCAATGAGCCGGTAAAAGACCTGCAGCCCTATTTAGGGGCAATGGGACATTGTGTGGCAATTAGTGAAGATCTGAATGAATACCTGCATATTCATCCTATGACGACAAACGATAATGGTCCAAAAGTTACGTTCATGACCTTTTTCCCTAAAAAAGGAGTCTATAAAATCTGGGGGCAATTCCAGTATGAAAATCGATTGATTGTCATACCATTTGTAGTGAATGTCCCGGAGATGAAAATGTAGGGGCTGCGCTAACTATTTTGGTGCCTGACACCATGAAAAATTTGTCGAACAAAAACCTCTTCCCAAATGAGAAGAGGTTTTTGTTTTATGATAAGAAAGGCGCTTCCGCTTTTCTTATTGTCTAGCTACAGCGCCTAGGGGCTCGGGGTCATAAGCCAATCCGTCATGAAGGTTAAAAAGCAACCTTCAAGCCGGTTCGTCTTATGCCTGTCGCCCCTTACCAAGGCGCTTCCGCTTTTCTTTTTGTCTAGCTACAGCGCCTAGGGGCTCGGGGTCATAAGCCAATCCGTCATGAAGGTTAAAAAGCAACCTTCAAGCCGGTTCGTCTTATGCCTGTCGCCCCTTACCAAGGCGCTTCCGCTTTTCTTATTTTAATACATTTCAGATGTTGTTTTTGCTTGCATATGAAGTAGCAAGTAGTCTGGGCCGCCTGCTTTGGAGTCGGTACCGGACATATTGAAACCGCCAAATGGCTGATAGCCGACGATAGCACCTGTACAGCCGCGGTTAAAGTATAGGTTACCGACATGGAAGTCTTCACGAGCTTGCTCCATGTGTGCACGGTTTGTTGTGATAACTGCACCTGTTAAGCCGTACTCGGTATTGTTAGCAATTTCGATTGCTTCATCGAAGTTTTTCGCTTTTGTAAAGCCGACAACTGGGCCGAAGATTTCTTCTTGCATGATGCGTGCTTTTGGATCAAGATCAGCAAAGATTGTTGGCTTAATGAAGTAGCCTTCGGAGTCATCTCCTTCGCCTCCAGCCATTAACTTACCTTCTTGCTTGCCGATTTCGATGTATTCCATGATTTTTTTGAAAGCATTGTTATCGATAACTGGACCAGTATAATGGCTTTGATCAACTGGATTACCGATTGTTAATTGATTCGTTAATTCTACAACACGATTCAATACTTGATCGTAGACATCTTCAACAATGACAGCGCGGGAACATGCTGAACATTTTTGTCCTGAGAAACCGAATGCTGATGCCATAATGGATTGCGCAGCAAGCTCAAGATCTGCTTCAGAATCAACAACAATTGTATCTTTTCCGCCCATTTCGGCAATTAAGCGTTTCATCCAAATTTGACCTGGGTTCAATTTTGAAGAACGGTCAAAAATGCGAAGTCCCACTTCTCTAGAACCTGTGAAGCTAACGAAACGGGTATCTTTATGGTCAACTAAATAGTCTCCCACTTCTGCACCGCTTCCTGGTACGAAGTTTAATACACCTTTTGGTAGTCCGGCTGCTTCCATTACTTCCACAAATTTAGCTGCAACAATAGGCGTTGTGGAAGCCGGCTTTAATAGGACGGTATTCCCTGACACAATAGCAGCTACCGCTGTACCTGCCATAATCGCAAATGGGAAGTTCCATGGTGATATGATAATTCCCACTCCAAGTGGAATATAATGATAACGGTTATATTCGTCTGGACGGCTGTTCATTGGTACGCCATCTTTTAGCGCTAGCATTTGACGTCCATAATATTCAAGGAAGTCGATACCTTCTGCAACCTCAACATCTGCTTCACGCCATGATTTACCTGCTTCTTTTGTTAAAAGAGCAGAAAACTCACTCTTACGGCGGCGAATCATCGTTGCCGCTTTAAAAAGGACATCCGCACGAACTTCCGGTTTAACTTTTTTCCAAGTTTTGAAAGCTTCGACCGCAGCCTGCATAGCTTTTTCAGCAAGCTCTTGATTTGCTTTTGAAACGCGACCGATTATTTCTTCTTTATTAGCTGGATTATAAGAAACGATTTTCTCTTCAGTTGTAATTCTATCTCCGCCAATGACAAGATCGTAATCTTGACCAAGATATCCCTCAACTGTTTTTAACCCCTTAAGATAGGACAGGCGGTTTTCCTCTGTCGAAAAATCTGTGAATGGTTCATGTTTATATGCTTGTACCATCGATTAAACCCTCCCATGTATTAAAACGTTTTCATTCACTCCAATGCCCATTGTATCATGATTTATTTCAAAGTATCAAACGAGAAATTTTAGAAGTATATTAGTAGAATCTTTCTAATTTTCTGTAGATTAACACTAGATTACCAGTAACAAAATAGGATGAATTTAGTAGACTTTTAGATAAAAAAGTCGTATTTTGGTTTTTGTCAAAGGCTGTGTTAAAGGTCATTGTCGATTTTTGAAACTATGTTGATTGGAGCGGAAGGCGCGAGATCCTCGAAAATGCTATCGCATTTTCCTTCGTGCGGTGTAGTTTCGAAGAAGCTGATTCAACGTCCTGCGGGAGTACGGGGCAGGGGAGCCCGCGGATGCTCGCTTCTTGAGCGCAAATCAACAGGCAAGTTTAACACAGCCTTTGTCAAAAAAAAAACCGGCATTTCTGCCGGATCTAATTACTATAAATGTGAACAAACGGTTCCGTATCATTGGCTTTACGGACAATCAGAGATTCAGGTCCGTTAACGGACGTGACATTGACCGAGACGTTAATATATTTAGGAAAACGCTCCATAACAAGGCCTGCCACATATTGGGTAAAGCCGATTGCTTCCGTTTCTCCATAAAATTGAATTGGAATTGTAATATCTAAATTTTGTAACTGGTCCCCAGCATAAAAGGCTTTTCCAATCACACCATTAAAGTTAGGGAAGTATGATTCTACGTCCTGTTTAAAGTTTAAAAAGTTGGTCAAATCATCACGATGATCCTTCTGTGCATCATCAGATGGAAATAAATAATATTTTTCTTTCACATCATTCCACTTATCAATACTGGAGTTACCCTTGTCAACTGATGTGTACATAATGAAGTTTCCTGGAACAACAGAGGTTTTACTCTGTGTATCAAAAAGACCAATTGTAATCGGAACATTACTTAAATCTTTCATCCCACGAAGGCGTTTAAGAACTTCTTGGGCGATGCTTTTTCCTTGTGCCACCAAGTCGTTATAGGCAATTGCTTTCTCATTGGTTGGGCCATATTGAACCGTTTGATAGTAATAAGTCGAATTCAAAGCTAAGCCAATCGCAACTCCTCCAAGTGATACATTGCCTTTATCATCTTTCGTTAAATAATCTTGCTCTGAAATATGAGCTAAATAGATCGGAGGGTTACTGCCGTCATCAACTGGGTTTAAGCCGACGTTATCTTGAGGCTTAATTCCTTTATCCTTTAATTGTTGATCTGTATATTTTCGATTTAGCCAGGACTTAATCGTATCTTTCTTAAGATACTGCCCTTCTTGAAAATAATATTTATCAGTTGAAAAAGTATTTTGGGCAATTCTTTGCAAACCTGTTTCAAATTCATTGATATCATATCTTGTATTTAGATCGGCAACAGTCATACCACGTGCTGCGCTAGGCTCAAACGGCAAAACCGTCCGATAGTATTGATCTGAAATATTATATTTCGGAATAATCGCTTTCCCTTTTGTTTTTTCCTGTTGTTGACTAGTGTCATTTTGCTTTTGAAAGTTTGGGGCACAAGCGCTCAGCAAAAAAACAACGGAAAGTGCGAGCAATGCGAGTTTTCTCACTTCGTTAACACCTCTTATTTATTTAATTCGGCCAGAAGCTTTTCCTCGTCCCAAATTTCGATACCCAGTTCCATTGCTTTTGACAGCTTTGATCCTGCATCTTCTCCGGCAATAACGAGGTGCGTTTTTTTACTAACGCTTCCTGCTACATTTCCGCCAAGGGCTTCAATTTTTTCTTTGGCTTCATTTCGCGATAACAGCTCTAGCTTTCCTGTTAAAACGACCGTCTTTCCAGCAAAAATAGAATCGGATTCTTCGGCCGAAACAGGCTTTATACCTTTGTATTCCATATTCACGCCATAGTCTGTTAATTCCTTGATTAATTCAAGAGCTTCCTCTTTTTCAAAAAAGGTTACAATCGAATCAGCCATTTTTTCACCGATTTCATTAATCGCAGTCAAATCTTCCTGCGTAGCTTCTTTCAATTTGTACATATGGCCAAACTGCTGAGCTAGTGTTTTGGCTGCCTTTGCTCCAACATGACGAATTCCAAGGCCAAATAAAAGCTTTTCAAGTGAATTTCCTTTAGAAGCTTCAATAGCCGTTAAAAGATTGGAGACAGATCTTTCTCCCATTCTTTCTAGAGATAAGAGCTGTTCCCGGGTAAGCTTGTAAAGATCGGCCACATCAGCAATTAATTTTTCGGCAAAAAGCTGACTAATTACTTTTTCCCCGAGCCCTTCAATGTTCATGGCATCACGTGAGACGAAATGAATCAAACCTTCACGAATTTGCGCAGGGCATTTCGGGTTAATACACCTTAGGGCCACTTCACCTTCAAGTCGGACGAGTTCACTCTCACACTCAGGACAGTGAGTTGGCATCCGGAATTCCGCTTCCTCACCAGTCCGTTCACCGACAAGAACATTCACTACTTCCGGAATAATATCGCCGGCTTTTTTCACCACGACCTTGTCGCCAATTTTAATATCCTTCTCTCGGATTAAATCCTCATTGTGCAAGGAAGCCCGCTGGACAGTCGTTCCTGCCACCTTCACCGGTTCGAGAATCGCCGTCGGTGTGACTACGCCTGTTCTTCCTACACTTAACTCGATTTCAAGGAGGGTCGTCACGACTTCTTCAGCTGGGAACTTGTAGGCAATAGCCCAGCGAGGACTTTTCGCCGTTGTTCCTAACATCTTCTGTTGTTCCAGCGAATCTACCTTGATGACAATGCCATCAATTTCGTATGGAAGATGCGGCCTTTTTTCCACCCATCCATTTACAAAGTCAATGACTCCGTCGATTGTAGCACATTTTCTCCGCTCTTTGTTAGTTTTAAAACCGAGCCGATCCAAATAGTCGAGACCTTCACTGTGGGAAACCACATCGCTTGTCCCAGTGTCTCCTATCCCATATAAAAAGATATCCAGGTTTCTCGATGCAGCCATTTTCGGGTCAAGTTGTCTGAGTGATCCTGCTGCTGCATTTCTTGGATTAGCAAACGGTTCTTCTCCTTGTTGTTCTCGTATAAGATTCAATTTTTCAAAAGAGCGTTTCGGCATATATGCTTCACCGCGAACCTCTATCGAGACATTTTCATTTAAGCGCAGCGGCATGGATTTAATCGTTTTTAAATTTGCGGTAATATCCTCACCGATTGTTCCGTCGCCGCGTGTGGCGCCTTGGATAAACAGACCGTTTTCATATCTTAGGGAGACCGCGAGTCCATCAATTTTCAGCTCGCAAACATAAGAAAAATCATCACCTGTTGCCTGACGGATTCGCCGGTCAAAATCCCTTAAATCCTGCTCGTTAAAGGCGTTGCCAAGACTAAGAAGCGGAATGCGGTGTTCTACCTTTTCAAATCCTTCAAGCACCGCTCCTCCAACCCTTTGTGAAGGTGAATCCGCTGTTTTAAGCTCAGGGTACTTTTCTTCAAGCTCCAATAGCTCCTGCATCAGCCGGTCATATTCTGAATCAGGTACAGATGGTTTATCTAAAACATAATATTCATAGCCATATTGATTTAATAGGGTTCTTATTTCATTGATTTTTTGTTCAGCTGTTTGCAGATTCATATATCCAGCCCTTTCGAATCTAAACTTTTTTTATCGGTGCAAATTTAGCAAGGAGGCGCTTAATGCCAGTTGGACTAGGAAAGGCAATGTCTAGCTCTGTTCCTTCGCCTTGCCCCTTCACACTAACAACCGTTCCAACTCCCCACTTACCATGTTCTGCTTTGTCGCCGACCTTCCAGCCGATTTCATCTCCCCCTGTACTCGCTGCAACCGGACGCATGACCGGTTTTCTAACCGCTGCTGGTCTGCCAAAAGTACTTCCTGATGAAGATCCAGCCCCGAATGGTGACTTTCGCTCCTCATTAGCCCGTTCTAAAAGGTCTTCAGGAATTTCACTAATAAATCTGGATGCTGGATTCATGTTTGTTCGACCGAACAAAGTTCGCATCTGGGCATTTGTCAGAAATAGTTTTTGTTCAGCACGTGTAATTCCTACATAAGCAAGGCGGCGTTCTTCTTCCATTTCAACCTCTTCCATTAGCGAACGGCTGTGTGGAAATACCCCTTCTTCCAAGCCTATTAAAAATACAACTGGAAACTCTAAACCCTTTGCCGAATGCAGGGTCATCAATACAACGGAATCTGCCTTTTCTCCGTCCTCATCCATTGAATCAATATCTGCTACAAGAGCTAAATCGGTTAAAAAGGCAACAAGACTTTTGTCTTCATTTGTATCTTCAAAGTTTTTTGTAACGGATAATAATTCCTCAAGGTTTTCTAAGCGGCTCTGTGCTTCCAAAGACTTTTCCGCCTTCAGCATTTCCCGATAACCCGTTTTTTCAAGAATCTCTTCAACCAGTTCCGTTACGGATAAAAATTCCTGCATTTGCGTATAATTACGAATCAAATTGCGGAATTCTATGGCTGCCTTTGTAATTTTCGGGCTTAGCCCCATTAATTCGATGGAATCAAGTGCTTGATAGATAGAAAGATCATGCATTTCCGCAAAGCTTGCCATTTTATCGAACGAAGTTGAACCAATCCCGCGTTTTGGAACATTAATAATACGCTGTAAGCTGATATCATCGTCGGGATTTGAAATTAAGCGCAAATAGGCGAGCATATCCTTGATTTCTTTTCTGTCATAGAATTTGGTGCCGCCGACAATCGCATAATTAATAGTTGATTTTAGCAGCACTTCCTCCATCACCCGGGACTGAGCATTGGTCCGATAAAGAATGGCAATGTCCGAAAGCTTGACTTTTTCATCTCGGGTTATCTCTTTAATTTTTCCAGCAACGAATTGGGCTTCACCCTGCTCGCTGTCTGCCCGGTAGTAGACAAGCTTATTCCCTTCCGGATTTTCGGTCCAAAGATTTTTTGCTTTCCGGTTGAAGTTGTTTTCAATCACCTTATTAGCTGCTTGGAGAATACTTTTAGTCGAACGGTAGTTTTGCTCTAATAGAATAACCGCTGCATTTGGGTAATCCTTTTCGAATGAAAGGATGTTAGCAATGTCCGCTCCGCGCCAACGGTAAATCGATTGATCAGAGTCCCCGACGACACAAAGATTTCGAAAGCGGGCCGCCAATAATTTAACTAGCATATACTGCGCTTTATTTGTATCCTGATACTCATCGACATGGATGTATTGAAATTTCCGTTGGTAATATTCGAGCACCTCAGGAATTCTTCTAAAAAGAGTTATGGTCATCATAATCAAGTCATCAAAGTCCAGAGCTTGATTTTTCCGCAGGCGCTTCTGATATCCCTCGTAAACATCACTCACGACTTTTTCATAATAACCGCCTGCCGCTTTTGCAAATTCCTCCGGTTCGATGAGTTCATTTTTTGCTGAACTAATCGAGCCTAGCATCGCCCGTGGATCGAACTTTTTCGGGTCGATATTTTTATCCTTCAAGATTCCCTTGATGACCGATAGTTGGTCAGTCGAATCAAGGATTGTAAAATTACGGTTAAAGCCTAGCCGGTCAATATCTCTACGTAAAATCCTTACACACATCGAGTGGAAGGTAGAAATCCAAATTTCTTCAGCGGCTCCTCCCATCATTCTTCCAATTCTTTCTTTCATTTCACGAGCCGCTTTATTGGTAAAGGTAATCGCCAAAATATTATATGGGTTTACTCTTTTTTCTACAATTAAATATGCAATTCGGTGTGTTAACACCCTTGTCTTGCCACTGCCGGCACCGGCCATTAATAATAAGGGACCATCTGTTGCTTTCACAGCACTTTGCTGCTCCGGGTTTAATCCATTTAAAAGCTTATCAGTTAAATATTGCATTTATTTTCACCACCATACCAAACGTTTGTTCTAATTTTATCGTTTATTTGCAGCATATGCAACTGTCTAGCGGACACTTTTGACCGTCTCAATCGCTTGTTCGAAATCATCATAAATGGCGTTCCCGACCACAATTACATCGGCAAACCGGGACATTTCTGAAGCTTGATCAGTTGTCGATATTCCCCCGCCATAAAAAAGGACTGTGTTGTTAAGAACCTTTTTTACTTTTGCCAACAGCTCTATATCGCCGTATCGTCCACTATATTCCAAATAAAAAATCGGCAGCTGAAACATTTTCTCCGCTATCATTGCATAGGCCGTAACATCTTCGTCCGATAACTCAGTATTTGCGGATGTAAGCTGGGCTGCCTTACAATCGTTATTCATAATGCAGTAGCCTTCCATCACAATTTCTTGCCAATCCATGAGGTCACCATATTCCTTTACGGCTTGATGGTGAAGCCCGGTAATCCAATTTGGATCGCTACTATTTAAAACCGTTGGGATAAAATACAGGTCAAAACCAGGTGTAACGGTCTCAATACTCGAAACTTCTAATACACATGGAACTGTATAACGGCGGATTCTTGCCATGAGATCAAGGACATTTTCGAGCGTCACTCCATCGGTACCACCAACAATGACAGCATCCGTACCCGATTCACAAATTTTTTCTAGTCTTTCATCTGGTATCTCTTTATTTGGGTCGAGTTTAAACACATGACGCCACTCTTGAAAATCGTACATCCCAAAATCCTCCCCACTCTATTTCCATTACACCATTATAGCATTTGCTGATTCGTTTCAAAAAGAAAACACTGATGTAAATCTTAGAAATGTTAACCAACAAGAAAAGCGGAAGCGCCTTGCCCAGGGGCGACAGGCAAAGAATAATTTTTTGACAATATAAAAACCGAAGATCATTCTCTTCGGTTAGTCTTCAGCAATTGAGCTGTTTTTTTCTTTTATTCGCTCTAGTACCATCTCATAGGAATCACTGCCAAAGTTTAAGCAGCGCTTTACACGGGATATGGTTGCAGTGCTAGCACCCGTTTCGACTTCGATTTTGTGATACGTGTTTCCATCGCGAAGCATTCTTGCCACATCCAGTCGCTGTGCCAAAGACTGAATTTCATTAATGGTGCATAAATCATCAAAAAAACGATAACATTCTTCTATATCCTTTAATGAAAGAACCGCTTGAAATAATTGATCCAGTTCTTTTCCGCGTAATTTATCTATTTGCATTTGTATACCCCTTCAATCGATATATTTATTTCACATGAAAACACTTTTTTCTAGACCTGGATTAGTTGGAACCACATTTACCCATGTATGTCCTTGTACAAGTGGAACCTCTACGCCATTTTTCATTGGAACAATTCTCCCGTTTTGATTGGCCCAATCCACTGCGTTTACCTTTCCTTTTTGCACAAGGTATCCTCTTCCGCCAGATTTCAAATCTATCTCTCTTCTGCCATCATTATCAATGACTTGATGCTTTGCATCAATAATAAAAATATTATCCAGCAGAACAGGCTCATTCGTATCAAAATCTATGGTCTGCTTCCCATCTGAATAAAAGCGTTTATACTTGCCAAGCGCTGCATCATATTCAAAGGTAGAATCGGAAGTATGACTGGACGAATAATTAATCTTTACCGAGGTTGCTTCATCTCCTGTTATTTTTTTACTGTCATCTTCTGACATAAATAAATAGGCAGGTGGCTTATAATCCATTGAATAGTGCCTTATTTCCGCACCCTTTACAATGTTATCAAAAGAAATATACGAATTGTGAGGCGCTTTTCTAAAGCTCGCTCGTTTAAAAAGGGTACCATCATATTGCATTCCATTTAGATTATCCACATAGCCCTGGTCGAGCAATTCCTTTGCCTCAGGACTGTACCCATGCGCAATATAAAGGGCACCCAGCCCTTTAGCGAGTTCAATATAATAATCCCTTGCGCTTCGAACAGGGCCAATATTCGCCGGTTTTTCACTTTGAAATATGGCAAGATAACGAGTTATGTCGCCCTCCGCCAGAATTTCATAAACAATATCTGCCTTATTTAATCCAGATTGGGGCCGTGCTAGTGGATGATTATTTACCATCACTGCTACTGCTCTTCCGTCTGTTTTCGTTTGCGAGCCTTTTCCGGTTAAAGGGAATGAATAGGGATCAGCATTTTTCCTCTCCTCTTTTTTCTCCACCTTTGTTACCGGTTTTTCATTTTTTTCCGGCTCCTTAGCTTTTTCTTTATTACTGCAACTAGAAAGCAACATCAGGACAGCCACCATAGCAACAGCCCATTTTTTCATCTAGAGAACACCCCTACTTCTTTGCCGCTTTAGTCCATTTATATTTTAACGCATTATAGACGGAAAGAGTACTGTTTTATTCATGACATCAAACATTCCTCGCTGGGTAATACGGATATAAGGCAAATGGGTGGAAGAAAAGAACAATAAGCTATAAATCGGATCTGAAAAAGAATAACCACGGATTCGTAATTCTTCTAGCAATCTCTTTTCTCCTGACATTAATTCTTGAACAGGAAGGTCGGACATTATTCCCCCTAAATGTAATGGCAGCTCACAAACGACTTCTCCATTCTCTGCCATCACAATCCCACCGCCTAATTCTTTCATTTTATTGAAAGCAAAAAGCATATCCTGTTTGTTTTTTCCAATTAAAATAATATCTCCTGTATTGGAAAATGAACTGGCAAGGGCATTTAATTTGGTAGCAAAACCTTTCACTAACGTATTAATTCTCCACTTTCCTTTTCGATCAATCAAGGTCAAGAAGCATTCATCATGATCGGAAGGAAGTTCATCTCCAGAAACATCAATCGAAATGGAATACGGTTTTGTGATAACCGAGTTTTCCATTTGAATCCCAAATGGCATCGAATATTGCATATCATCCAATGATAATTCCCAATCGATCTCCATCTTTTTCAATCCATATTCTGCCCAATTAACAGAAGGATAAGCATCCAGCGATTTCCCATCACGTTTGACCCAAATTCCTTTTGCCAGAACGGAAACCGGTGTTGGATTTTCAACACTTGATAAAAAGTTAATATTGGCAACTCGACCTGTCGCAATATTACCGTAAAAATGATTTATATTGTAATAACGTGCAATATTGATCGTTGCCATATTGTAGGCATCAATTACAGGAATCCCTTTTTCAATGGCAATACGAATCAACCAATCTGTCATTCCTTGCTCGTAAAAATTCGCGGATGAACCATCCGTGTTCAACATCAATTGGTCATATGCCTGAATGCCTAATCGTTTGATATCATCCAAAAGACATGGCAGATCCGGGCGAATCGATGAATGCCGTAATGACACCATATAGCCCTGCATTAAGCGGGTATAAACCTCTTCTCCTGTCATCGCTTCATGGTCACAGTCAGCTCCGAGTAGCATCATCTTCGCCAATGTCTTTTCGGAAGCGCCTGGAAAATGGCCTTCGATTTGCTTTCGTAACCGTTTAGCTTCTTGGATCCAGTGAAGCATCATATCATCGCCATCAAGCAATTTTGGCCAACCCGTCAATTCACCGCCTTGGAGGACAGCATCATGCTCAAGCCAAGATTTTATATGGCTGTGCGCAAAAATCTCCTCTTCATTCATAAGTTCCGTTTGCGAATCAAACCGGCACCACCAAAACATTGTGGAAGGAATGGACCGCAAATCCTTTAGTAGTGAAAATGCTTCTCTTTTTTTCATTTGTAAAACAAGCGCCATATTGTCGTTGATTAACGTCGTTGTCCCAAACTGTGATGCATATGCCGCGAGAGTTTGGGGATTATATAATTGAAACGGATGGGCATGCGGTTCAATGTACCCTGGAACAAGAATTTCATTCGAACAGTCCACTATTTCACAGTTTTCAATATGTGAAGGCAGCTGTTCACCAACATACACAATCCGATCTTCATAAATCCAAATATTAGCCCGCATCCACTGGCGGAAGGTTTGATTTAAGTACAAAGCATTTTTCAATAAGATGGTTGGAGAAGTTTTTCCTTCCAAAACAGATACGTGCGTGCGTAAATGTTTATTTTTCCAGCGATAACGTTGTTCCAGCATTCGATTTCCCTCCCTTAAAAAATTAGTTCTATATACTAGCTTAGCGCCATAATGCTTACGACCGCTTTCGCTTTAAAACTAAAAAGCTTGATTTAATAATAAAGAAAGCCCTTACAAAAATTCTATAAACTCTATAGTATCATATATTATCGTTTAACGCATTAAAGAATTGATAAATATTGTAAAAAAACTGTAAAGGAGCAAACAAAATGATTATCAAACCAAATATCGGCATTTTAAACGCATTGATTCGAATTACGATTGGATTGACCATGCTTTCTTGGACCACAGCAATGCTTGTCAAGCGGCCATGGCGGAATTCATATTTATTTGTTGCTTTTTGCGGTGCGATGAGAGTAGCAGAGGGGATTGTCCGCTATTGTCCAATGACAGCATTTTTCCAAAAATGCCCGGTCATGACTGATTGGAATAATGATTCCGATGCTGCTTCAGGGACTAGTGAGGATCAAATGAATGTCGATTTACCTTATAACCCGACCTAATGTGAAACAAAAGGGCTGACCTTAACGGTCAGCCCTTTTGGACGTAGGAAACGGTTTGAATGGCTTTCGCACCAATATCTTTTCTGTAGTAAATACCCTCACATGTAACTTTGGCAAGCTCGTGGTAGACCTTTTCCTGAGCATCCACTAATTTTGAAGCCTTTGCACCAACGAGCAGAACTCGTCCGCCATCTGTGACAAAATCTC
Source organism: Neobacillus massiliamazoniensis (assembly GCF_001048695.1). Classification (GTDB taxonomy): domain Bacteria; phylum Bacillota; class Bacilli; order Bacillales; family Cytobacillaceae; genus Neobacillus; species Neobacillus massiliamazoniensis. The sequence goes on from NZ_CVRB01000002.1 coordinate 747,789, forward strand.
CATTACTATTTTGGGCGGTACCTGCATGAAACGTAAAAGCATCATCCGCAATATCAGCTAAGCCATGAAGGACAGCACCTTTCTGATACTCTTCTGGATAGCCTTTAGAGGCGACAACAACCCCTACCATCGCTTTCTCATCCCATTCAAGAGATGGTTTTCCGCCATTTAATAGCTCGAGAATTACTTCAACCAAATCTGACTTTAATCTCGGTAAAATTACCTGTGTTTCTGGATCCCCAAAACGGGCATTAAACTCAATGACCTTTGGTCCCTCTTCTGTTGCGATTAAGCCTGCGTATAAAATGCCACTAAAGCTTCTTCCTTCTTGAACCATTGCTTTTGCTGCCGGAACAAGAACGGAATCAATAGCATTTTGAACGGTCTCTGAGCTAATATGAGGAACAGGTGAATAAGCGCCCATACCACCTGTATTTGGCCCCAAATCTCCATCAAGTGCCCGCTTATGGTCTTGCGCAATTTCAAGTGGAATGACCGTTTCTCCATGGACGAATGCCATGAGTGAAAACTCTTCACCACTTAAAAATTCCTCCATGACGACCTTTGATGATGCAACACCAAACTTACTACCAACAAGCATTTCTTCAAGACTTTGGCGTGCTTCCTCTTTTGTTAAAGCAACTGTCACGCCTTTCCCTGCAGCTAACCCGTCTGCTTTAATCACAATGGGTGCCCCTTTTTCCTCTAGATATTGACTAGCATCTGTAAAAGAAGAAAAAACAGCATAATCAGCAGTTGGAATATTGTATTTTTTCATTAATTCTTTGGCAAATGACTTGCTTCCTTCAAGTTCAGCTGCTAATGAACTTGGACCAAATACGACCAAACCTGCCTCCCTGAACCTATCTGCAAGCCCATCAAGCAGAGGAACTTCCGGTCCGATAATCGTTAAATCGACCGCTTGCTTTTTTGCAAATGAAAGGAGTTCTTCGTAGTCCTCAATCGGAACAAGCTCAGCGACATCTGACATCCCAGCATTCCCTGGAGCCACCCAAACATGTTCAACCAAATGGCTTTCCTTTACTTTCCGGCAAATAGCATGCTCCCTGCCCCCACGTCCAATAACTAGAACCTTCATCATCACATTCACCTCCGCTTAATGTTTAAAATGCCGAATTCCTGTAAACACCATGGCAATACCGTATTCATCCGCCTTTTTGATTGAATCGGCGTCGCGAATTGATCCACCTGGCTGAATAATAGCGGTAATCCCAGCCTTCGCTGCTGCTTCAACAGTATCATCCATTGGGAAAAAGGCATCGGAAGCGAGCCCTGCACCTTGGGCTTTTTTACCCGCTTGCTTCAAAGCAATTTCAGCTGCTCCGACTCTATTCATCTGACCTGCGCCGATTCCAAGCGTCATGTCCTGACTGGAAACGACAATGGCATTGGATTTTACATGTTTGACTACCTTCCAGCCCAGCTTTAATGACTCCCACTCTGCTTCGGTTGGCTTACGTTTAGTTGGAATCGTGATATCAGCATCTTCTAATGAGAAACGGTCTTGTTCTTGAACAAGCAATCCGCCTTCAATCGTTGTTAACTTCATTTCTGGTTTATTTACTTCATCAAATGGAATTGTCAAAAGACGAAGATTCTTTTTCCCTGTTAAAATTGACAAAGCCTCTTCCGAGAAAGAAGGTGCAATCACAATTTCTAAGAAAATTTCGTGAAGCTTACGAGCTGTTTCGCCATCGACTTCTCGGTTCAAAGCAATAATCCCGCCAAAAATCGAAACTGGGTCTGCCGCAAATGCCTTCGAAAAGGCTTCGAATCCTGTTTTACCAGTTCCAATACCGCATGGATTCATATGCTTTACGGCTACTGCTGCAGGCTCAGAAAACTCTTTGACAATTTGCAGCGCAGCATCTGCATCATTGATATTGTTATAAGAAAGCTCTTTGCCATGAAGCTGTATGGCACTCGCAATCGAGAACGTTGATCCAAGCGGTTTTTTATAAAATGCCGCTTGTTGATGTGGGTTTTCCCCGTAGCGTAACGGCTGTTTTAATTCATATGTAACCGTTAATTTTTCTGGTGTTTCTTCACCCACCAAAGTGGTCATGTATTCAGCAATAAGAGCATCATATGCTGCAGTATGACGGAAGACCTTGGCAGCAAGCTTTCTCCTTGTTTCTGCACTTGTCTTCCCTTCACTCTTCAGTTCTGAAATGACTGTTTCATAATCTTCTGGATCGGTCACAACGGTAAGATATTGATGGTTTTTAGCGGAAGCGCGCAGCATCGACGGACCGCCAATATCTATATTTTCAATTGCATCCGCTACAGTTACATCTGGCTTTTCAATCGTTTGCTGGAACGGGTAAAGATTGACGCAAACAAGCTGAATTGGCTGAATCCCGTGCTCTTCTAACTGCTTTTGATGGTTTTCATCATCATGTTTGGCGAGCAATCCACCATGGATATAGGGATTTAATGTTTTAACCCTGCCTTCTAAAATTTCCGGGAAGCCGGTGACATCACTGACACCGACAACGGGTATTCCTTGCTCTTGAAGGGTTTTTTTCGTTCCGCCCGTTGAGACAATTTCAAAGCCGAGATGTACTAGCTCCCTTGCAAATTCAGATATCCCTGTTTTATCGGAAACACTTATCAGTGCACGTTTCTTCGTCATTTGTACCGTCTCCTTTTGTCAAAAGCATTTGCAAAATCGCTGGGTATAGCTTGTGTTCCATCGTTTGAATCTTTCTTTGAAGGCTCTCTCTCGTTTCGTTTTCTTCTAAACGAACTCGCTCCTGGACAATGATTGGGCCGGTATCCATTCCTTCATCGACATAATGGATGGTCACACCGCTCCATTTCGCTTCCGCGGCGATGGCCTGACCAATCGCATCCTTTCCCGGAAAGTCCGGTAGTAAGGAAGGATGGATGTTAATAATCCGTCCCTCATATTCTTTTAAGAGCGTTGGACCGATGAGCCGCATATAGCCGGCGAGCACAATTAATTCCACCCCGCACTCCTTTAACTGCAAAGAAATTTCCTTTTCATAGTCTTCCTTACTGCGGTAATCCTTTGCTGTGAAAACAAAGGTACGAATAGAGGATAATTTTGCCCGCTCGATGACAAAGGCACCAGGCTGGTCACAAACAAGTAGCTGAATACTTGCATCTAGGCCTACTGATTGAATCGAATCGAGAATAGCTTGAAAATTACTCCCGCTTCCCGAAGCAAACACAGCTATCTTTTTCATTGTTGACCACCTTTAATAACGATACCTTCCTGTTCCGTAACAACGCCGATTTCATAGGCAGTTTCCCCGCACTGTTTGAAGTGAGCCAAGATGTCTTCTACCTTTTCTTTTTCAACAGCGATGACCATGCCGATGCCCATGTTAAAAATCGTATACAACTCTTTATAATCAATTTGGCCTACCTTTGAAATCAACGAGAACACAGGTGGAGTGACCCAACTCGTTTCATCAAGCTCCGCGCCGAGACCGTCTGGCAGCATGCGGGGGATGTTCTCAATAAATCCGCCTCCCGTAATATGGGCCATCCCTTTAAGCTGGAATTTTTTCAAAGCAGACAAAATCGACTTCACATAAATTTTCGTAGGTTTGAGGAGTTCCTCCCCTAACGTACAGCCAAGTTCATCGACAACCTCTGATAAATACCAATTTTTAAACACTTTTCTGACAAGCGAATATCCGTTACTGTGGATGCCGCTCGAAGCGAGACCAATCAGCACATCGCCGGGTTTGATTGACTCCCCTGTTACTAACTGCGATTTTTCACAGGCGCCAACTGAAAAACCAGCCAAATCATATTCTTCCACATCGTACATGCCAGGCATTTCTGCCGTTTCTCCGCCGATTAAGGCACAACCTGCTTGCTCACAGCCGTCCGCAATCCCTTTAACGATTGCCTCAATTTTTTCAGGAACAGCTTTCCCACAGGCAATATAATCAAGAAAATAAAGTGGTTCAGCCCCTTGAACGACGATATCATTAACACACATCGCGACCGCATCGATGCCAATCGTATCGTGGCGGTCCATTTGGAACGCCATCATCAGTTTCGTACCTACCCCATCGGTGCCTGACACCAATACTGGCTCTTTTAAATTCAAAGCTGATAGATCAAACATCCCGCCGAAGCCACCTAAACCTCCGAGAACACCGATGCGGGCTGTTTTTTGAACATGCTTTTTCATTCTATCAACTGCTTCATAGCCTGCTTCGATATCAACGCCGGCATTTTTGTATGCATTCGCCATGTCTCTTCCCCCTACTTTTGGTAATAATACTGGAGTGTTTCAGGATAGATTTCCGTCGGGTAATTGCCGGTAAAACATCCGAGGCAAAACTCATTTTTACCAATTGCTTCAACCATGCCCTCAAGACTTAAAAATGTAAGTGAATCCGCCCCAATCAGCTGCCGAATTTCTTCCACTGATTTATCCGAAGCAATCAATTCTTCTGTCGTTGATGTATCAATCCCATAGAAGCATGGATTTTTGATTGGTGGTGAGCTGATGACGACATGGACTTCGGTCGCTCCAGCCTCTTTTAACATCGTCACAATTCGTCTGCTTGTCGTCCCACGTACAATCGAATCGTCCACCATAATCACGCGCTTTCCTTCGACCACCCCACGAACCGGCGACAGCTTCATTTTCACCCCTTGCTCACGTAACGATTGCGAAGGCTGAATAAAGGTGCGTCCGACATAGCGGTTTTTGATTAAGCCCATTTCATAAGGAATGCCCGAAGCTTCCGCAAACCCGATTGCCGCAGAAATGCTTGAATCAGGAACTCCTGTGACAACATCAGCCTCAATTGGGGCTTCGATGGCCAATCTCTTACCAAGATTTTTTCTAGCGGTATGAACATTAACTCCCTGAATATTACTGTCAGGTCTTGAAAAATAAATATATTCCATCATGCAAATGGCTTTTGTTGTGCTTACGGCGAATTGCTCTGAAAATATCCCCTTGTCGTTAATGATGAGTAGCTCTCCCGGCATAATGTCGCGAATATATTCTGCTCCGACTACATCAAAGGCACAGGTTTCCGATGCAACCACATAGGCGTCTCCAAGACTGCCCAGTGAAAGAGGTCTTAGGCCATGCGGGTCTAGCGCTACCATTAATTCTGTTTCTGTTAAAATTAAATAGGCATAGGCACCTTTTAGCATGGAAAGAGCATTTTTAGCGCGGTCTTTTGAATCAGTAAAACCGCTTCTTTTCATTAAATGAGCTAATACCTCAGTATCTGAGCTCGTTTGAAAAATACTTCCTTGGGCTTCAAGCTGATGCTTTAATGAAGTGGCATTAACCAAATTTCCATTATGGGCAAGAGCAAGACTCCCTGTCTGTGAGTGGAACAAGAGTGGCTGGACATTTTCATAGCCTCCGCCACCTGCTGTTGCATAACGTACATGCCCAATCGCAGCATTACCGCTTAACTCCTTCATCACTTCCGCTGTAAAAATCTCAGCAACAAGCCCTTCACCTTTCACACCTTTTAGCGTTTTACCGTCCGACACGACCATTCCGGTACCCTCTTGGCCGCGATGCTGAAGGCTATGAATTCCGTAATAGGTGAGCTGAGATGCATCCGGATGTCCCCAAACTCCAAAAATTCCGCACTCTTCATTTAATCCCTTAATTTCAGCAAGCATGGGATCGCCCCTTTCCAGGCAGCTTTTAGTTCTTCCACCGAAGACTCAAGGATGGTTTCATTTCCAATGAAAACACGCAATGCTGCTGATTCATTCACTTCTCCAATCAACTCAGCACTTACTAACTTTTCAAACTCTTGTTGATTTTCTTTTTTAACCGTTAAAAGAAAACGTGATTGTGATTCACTAAATAATGCCGAAATCGGATTTCCAGTCAGCTTCACTTCAGCGCCCAGTTGGTTGTTCGCGAAAAGGCATTCAGCTAAAGCTACCGCTAATCCACCTTCTGATAGATCGTGGGCCGATTGCACGAGGCCTGCACGGATTGCTGCAAGAATTTGCTGCTGTCTTTCTTTCTCTATTTCGAGGTTTACTTCTGGAGCTTTGCCAAAAATCTGGCCGTTAACAAGCTTCTGCAGCTCGCTGCCGCCAAATTCAGCCTTCGTTTCACCGATAAGATAAATCAAATCACTGCTTTGTTGAAAATTCTGCGTCGTAATATGGTCAATATCAGCAACAAGCCCAACCATCCCCACAACTGGAGTTGGGTAAACTGCTGTTCCACTTGTTTCGTTATACAAGGAAACGTTTCCACCAATGACTGGTGTCTGTAACGTCCGACATGCTTCACTCATACCTTCGCAAGATTTTTCCAGCTGCCAGAATACTTCCGGTTTTTCCGGACTTCCGAAATTCAAGCAATCGGTAATCGCCAATGGCTCTGCGCCTGAGCAAACGAGGTTGCGGGCGGCTTCGGCTACAGCAATTTTTCCACCTGTTTCCGGATCGAGATACACATAGCGAGAATTACAATCTGTTGTCATGGCAAGCGCTTTTCGGGTTCCGCGAATCCTGAGCACAGCTGCATCTGACCCTGGAGCAACAACAGTATTCGTACGAACCGCATAATCATATTGCTCATAAACCCATTCTTTACTAGCCACCGTTGGCTGACGTAAGATGTTTAATAAAGTTTCTTTCAAATCATCTACTTGAGGGATTTCAGCTTGAGTTTCTTGAAGATATTCAGGCTTGCGTGAAGGTTTTTGATAAACCGGCGCATCCTCTGCAAGGGCATCAGCCGGCACCTCTGCAACGATTTCTCCTTTATGCAATAAACGAAGCTTCTTATCATCAGTAACTGTACCGATGGCAACAGCTTCTAAATCATATTTTTTTAAAAGATCAATGATTTCTTGTTCTCTTCCTTTTTTAATAACAACGAGCATTCGTTCTTGTGATTCCGACAGCATCATTTCATAAGCAGTCATCCCTGTTTCCCGCTGTGGAACGAGGTCTAAGTTCATTTCAATGCCCATTCCTGCTTTGCTCGCCATCTCGGCAGAGGAACTGGTAAGACCTGCTGCTCCCATATCCTGAATACCAACAAGGGCATCAGATTGAATCAGCTCTAGGCATGCTTCTAATAAAAGCTTCTCCATAAAAGGATCGCCTACCTGAACGGCTGGACGCTTTTCATCGGATTGCTCTGTTAGTTCTTCAGATGCAAAAGTGGCACCGTGGATGCCATCGCGTCCCGTTTTCGCACCAACATACATGACCGTATTGCCAGCACCATGCGCCTGCCCCTTTTTAATGTCCTTATGGTCAATCAAACCAACGCACATCGCATTAACGAGCGGATTTCCTTCATAGCATGGATCAAATTGTATTTCACCGCCAACAGTTGGAATACCGATGCAATTTCCATAACCAGCAATCCCAGCTACGACTTCTTTAAATAAATAGCGGACTCTGGCGTCATCCAGCTCCCCGAAACGAAGTGAGTTTAAGATAGCGATTGGTCTTGCCCCCATCGAAAAAACATCACGGATTATGCCGCCGACACCTGTTGCTGCTCCTTGATAAGGTTCAATCGCTGACGGATGATTATGGCTTTCGATTTTAAAAACAACTGCCTGACCATCACCGATATCAACAATTCCCGCTCCCTCGCCAGGACCCTGGAGAACTCTTTCCCCTTTGACTGGGAATTTTCTAAGAACTGGCTTCGAGTTCTTGTAGCTGCAATGCTCCGACCACATAACAGAAAACAAGCCTGTTTCCGTATAGTTAGGTGTGCGTCCCAAGATGCCTTCAACCATCATAAATTCTTCATCGGACAAGCCCATTTGCTGATACAATTTTTCCGCCTTAATTTGGTTTGGATTTGGTTCAAGCGATAACAGCATGTGTATTCCTCCAAGTCTTCACGATGGTTTGAAACAATTTCAGTCCGTCTGCACTGCCTAAAAGCGCATCGACTGCTCTTTCAGGATGCGGCATCATACCGAGGACGTTCCCTCTCTCATTGGTGATACCGGCAATATCAGCAAGGCTTCCGTTAGGATTTTGCTGATACGTAAAGGCGATTTGATTGTTTTTCTTTAATGTTGCGAGGGTTTCTTCATCGCAATAGTAATTTCCTTCCCCATGGGCAATCGGAATCGTAATGACTTCTTCTTTCTCATACTCAGCGGTAAACATCGTTTGATTGTTCTCAACCTTCAACTCTACCGGCTTACAAATAAATGATAGACTTTCATTCCGTCTCATCGCCCCTGGAAGTAGCCCAGCCTCAAGGAGAATTTGGAACCCATTGCAAACACCAAGAACTGGCTTTCCAGCATCCGCTGCTTTTACCACTTCTTTCATGACATTACTGAACCGGGCTATTGCACCTGAGCGTAAATAGTCACCATACGAAAATCCACCAGGTAGTAAAATTCCGTCAAATCCTTCTAAGCTCTCAGTATCATGCCAAACATATTCTACTTCTGCGCCAAGTTCATCTTGAATGGCATGAAACATATCTACATCACAGTTCGATCCTGGAAAGACAATGACTGCAAATTTCACTGTGGAACAACCTCCTCTACCTCATATCGGTAGTCTTCAATTACTGGATTCGTTAGCAGCTTTGCAGCCATTTCCTCCACTATTTCATTTATATTCCGGTCCGATTTTTCAATGGTCAGTTCCATATATTTTCCGATCCTAACATCCGTCACTTCTGTATAGTTTAGAGCATGTAAGGAATGGGTAACGGCTTTCCCTTGAGGGTCTAGCACGCTTTCTCTTAAAGTGACATACACCTTTACTTTATACATTTTGATGTCCTCCAAGTCTCTTCAAAATAGTTTCATAGCCTTCGGTTAAGCTACCTAAATCACGGCGGAATATATCCTTATCAAGCTTTTCATTTGTCACGCTGTCCCACAAGCGGCAGGTGTCAGGAGAAATTTCATCTGCAAGAAGAATCGCTCCGGTTTCGTCTTTTCCAAACTCTAATTTAAAATCGATCAGGCGGATGCCAAGTTCTGAAAAATAGCTCGTTAATACCTGATTAATTTCTAGTCCCTTTTGACGCAAAGTATTTAATTCTTCAGACGACGCTAGCTTCATTTCAAGAATATGGTCGACCGTGAACAGCGGATCGCCAAGTTCATCATTTTTAAAATAAAACTCAACAATTGGTGTCGAAAGCTCTCGGCCTTCTTCAATTCCTAATCTTTTTGCAAGAGTGCCAGCAGTTACATTACGAACGACCACTTCAAGCGGAATAATCTTCACTTTTTTTACCAGCTGCTCAGTTTCTGAAATACGCTTAATAAAGTGAGACTCAATCCCTTTTTCTTTTAGCATTAAAAATAGCAAACTGGTAATCTCGTTATTCAGACGTCCCTTACCGGTAATCTCCGCTTTTTTTTCTCCGTTAAAAGCGGTCGCGGAATCCTTGTATTCAACCAAAACAACATGTTCATCGTCTGTCCGATAAATCCGCTTAGCCTTACCTTCATAGAGCTGTTCTCTCATTGTGATCCACTCCTATTTTTAATATTGGGAATCTTCAGGATGGTACAGGGCCACGATTCGTGCCCTATATCTTGCTATTTTCTGTTTTGCGGTCACGTAAAGTGGTTCTACGTGACCGGTTGAATGCTTTTTTCTTGTTTTTGTGAACGTAGAACCGCTCTCCGTTCACGGTTCCACGCTTTTTCTCGGTTTCGTGAACGTAACCTTACCCGTTCAAACCTAATCGGTCAAAAATCGTATCTACATGTTGGAGATGGTAGCTATAATCAAAACAATCAGCTATTTCTTCCTGTGATAGTTTTGAGGTTATTTTTTCTTCAGCTTCTATTAAACCGCGGAATGGTACTTGGTTTTCCCACGCTTGCATCGCTTTCGGCTGGACGGTGTCATACGCTTCTTCGCGGGATAATCCCTTATCAATAAGCGCAAGCAACACGCGCTGTGAATAAATCAATCCCAATGTGCGATCCATGTTTCGCTTCATATTCTCCGGATAGACAGTTAGATTTTTTACAATGTTTCCGAAGCGATTGAGCATATAATTCAACGCAATGGTCGCATCTGGCAAAATGATTCGTTCCGCAGAAGAATGAGAAATATCGCGTTCATGCCAAAGCGGCACATTTTCATAGGCTGTCATCATATAACCGCGAATCACCCGCGCCATTCCCGTCATGTTTTCTGAGCCAATTGGATTCCGTTTATGCGGCATTGCAGAGGATCCCTTTTGCCCTTTTGCAAAAAATTCTTCCACTTCTCGAGTTTCGCTTTTTTGCAAGCCACGAACTTCCACGGCAAATTTTTCAATCGAAGTTGCCACTAAAGCAAGTGTAGACATATAGTGAGCATGGCGGTCGCGCTGCAACGTCTGCGTTGAAATCGGTGCGCTTTGAAGACCTAATTTTTCACAAACATATTTTTCAACAAACGGATCAATGTTGGCATATGTTCCAACAGCTCCGGAAATTTTACCAAACTCTACCCCTTGTGCAGCCTGTTTAAACCTTTCAAGATTCCGTTTCATTTCCTCATACCAAAGGGCTAGCTTTAATCCAAAGGTAGTCGGTTCTGCATGAACACCATGTGTCCGGCCCATCATCACGGTATATTTATGCTCAATTGCTTTGTTCTTTAAAATTTCAACAAAGTTTTCGATGTCTTTTAGTAAAATGGCATTGGCCTGCTTGAGAACATAGGATAGTGCCGTATCAACAACATCCGTTGAAGTTAAGCCATAATGGACCCATTTTCGCTCCTCACCTAATGTTTCCGAAACTGCGCGGGTAAATGCCACAACATCATGCCTTGTTTCCTCTTCAATTTCTTTAATCCTGTCAATATTAAAGGATGCATTTTCACGAAGCTTAATAACATCCTCTTTCGGTATATCACCTAATTCTGCCCATGCTTCACAAGCAAGAATTTCTACCTCTAGCCAAGCCTTAAAACGGTTCTCCTCCGTCCAAATGGCTCCCATTTCTGGTCTTGTATAACGATCAATCATCTTTTATCCTCCGATCTTTTCCTTCACTGTCTTCCAAATGCTGCTTTTGGTGAGTTCATGTAGAACCTCTTCCACATCATCTCTTAAAATCGTAACATGACCCATTTTCCGTTTTAGTTTTGGTTCTTTCTTTCCATATAAATGAACCTTCCAGTCCTGCAATGTTGGTATTTCAGCATATAAGTTTTCGAGGTGCTCTCCTAATAGGTTGACCATGACAACCGGTTTTATTAACTGAGTGCTTCCGAGCGGCCAATTACAGATGGCCCGAATATGCTGTTCAAACTGCGATGTCAGGCAAGCTTCAATCGAAAAGTGGCCTGAATTATGCGGCCTTGGGGCCAATTCATTGATAAAAATAGCTCCATCCTTCGTTACAAACATTTCAACTGCCAGTGTCCCGACTACATGTAACGAATCGGCAATCTGTTTTGCTTTGTGGATGGCCTTTTCCTTTGTTGCTAGTGAAATTCTTGCTGGGACAATCGTTTGATGCAAAATATTTTCTTCGTGAACATTTTCCGCCACCGGAAAAATAGCTGTTTCCCCATCAAGCTTTCGCGTCACAATGACGGATATTTCTTTTTCAAATGGAATCCATTTTTCCAACACACATACACCATGATGAAGGAGTGCCTCACCCTTGACTAGGTCCTGCTCACTCTTTATCACCTGCTGGCCTTTGCCGTCGTAGCCACCTCTTGCTGTCTTAAGAACAGCAGGATAGCCAATCATTCCGCTTTTTAAAAATAATTCTTCTATATTATTGATCACTTCATAGGGTGCTACCTTAACTCCTGCATGTTGGATCGCTTTTTTTTCTAAGATTCGGTCTTGAGTAATCGTTAAAAGCTCTTGCCCCTGGGGTACATAGGCCCGTTCACATATCCATCTTAACGTTTCAGCATCAATGTTTTCAAATTCATAGGTAATAACATCACTGATTTCAGCTAATTTGCTGATGGCCTCTCGGTCATTGTACGCACCAATGATTTCAACATCAGCCACTTGCCCACAAGGAGAATCTGCTATTGGTTCGAGAACAGCAATTCGAAATCCTTGAGCCTTGGCCGCTAGCGCCATCATTCTCCCCAACTGTCCGCCGCCAATAATGCCAATGGTTGCCCCTGGTAAAATCGTCTTGTTATTCAAGTGTATCACTACTTTCTAGGACCTCATCCCTGATGCGATCTCTTCTTGCTGCTAGCTTTTCTGCTAATTCAACGTCTTCTGTTGCTAAAATTTGTGCTGCTAACAGACCTGCATTCACAGCGCCAGCTTTTCCAATCGCAACCGTCGCAACGGGTACTCCGCCCGGCATTTGCACAATTGATAATAGTGAGTCTAAACCATTTAAAGCTTGAGATTGGACAGGAACACCGATTACCGGCAGAATGGTTTTCGCTGCAACCATCCCAGGAAGATGGGCTGCTCCACCCGCACCGGCAATAATCACTTTTAATCCTTTTTCTTTAGCTTTTTCCGCATATGTAAACATGAAATCGGGTGTGCGGTGGGCTGAAACAACCTTTTTTTCATAAGCAATTTCAAATTGATCTAAAACATCACATGCATGCTTCATCGTTTCCCAATCAGACTTGCTCCCCATAATCACTCCAACCAGATTCTCCATCTTTATCCCCCTTTTTCATAAAACGTGCGGGTATCTTGCCAACCTCCACGGGTAATTATTAAAAATTTATCGGTAATTGTCAAAAGTCACGGGTAAATCCTTCTATTTTAAGAGTAAATTTCTCAAACTCGCGGAAACAAACCCTGCACAATAAAAATACCCGGATCAAATGGCTTCTCCAAAAGAGAAAGCCATTTGTCCGGGTGAAAATATTTAGGCCAACACAAAGTAAGGGTAATGCCCCTACTATTGTTACCGAACATATTGACTTTCCCTCATAGTCCAAAAATTTACGGTCATTGGGTAGAAACTTATGGGCCATATTCCCATTGATATACGAGGGTGAAACATCATTTATTAACTAACCTTATCTTATCAAGCCATTACATGGGTGTCAACAAATTTGTCGAACATTATTTTTCAATAGCACTATAATGTTCGTATTTTACTGGTTTATCTTACCTTCAAAGACAATTTGGCGGCCAATCGGTTCATAAATAGTTTCACTGCCTCTTTTTATCTCTTGAAAAATTGGTTTTTCAATCCGCTTTACAGGTTCATACCCTAGTTGTTTCATTCTTTGTAAACACTGTTCAATGCTTTCATTTTCCTGAACTTCAAACTGCATTTTCCTCTTATTCATATTTGCCGTTTTTCCTTTCTTTTATTTTGGCTATGTTAAACTTGCCTGTTGATTTGCGCTCCAGGCGCTTCGCTTTCCGCGGGCGTTCCGGGGAGCCTCCTCGGCGCTTAAGCGCCTGTGGGGTCTCCCCTGCCCCGTACTCCCGCAGGAGTCTCGCGCCTTCCGCTCCAATCATCATAGTTTCAAAAATCAACAACAGCCTTTATTTTTCTATACTATTTGTTAGGTTTTCTTTTAAAACAAACATTATTTACCTTAGTTCTATAAATTTATCAACTAAAAATTATTACCCATTTACTTTTAGATTGATATGTTTTTGTGCGACTTTTAAATAATAACATAGCTGAAGGGTGACAGTAGTTTGAAAGCTAATAGTCGACAAAGATATCCTCAATCTCCTTGTGCCTGCTCAGCGGCCCAGTATGAAGAATTTGATATCCCTGATTTTCCCTTTTTCGCACCATATGATCAACTTCAGTTAATAAAAGACCAGAAAATAACAAATAGGGAATCACGATTACCCTCCCTACAGTAATTTTTAAAATCGTCTCAACACCTTCCTGCAACCTTGGTTCAGCTGCTGCCAAATAACAAACCGAAACATGGTCCACATTAAGCCGTTTTTGAACTCCATTTGCAATCTCATTGAACGAGGCGTGGATACTTGCATCACTGCTACCCCTGCCGACAATTAAGATTGAGTCCTCTAAAGTCATGACACCCGCTGCTTCGCGGACAAGTTCAGAAATGGCATCAAGAATACGCTCCTGGACTCCAAGTGGATTCCTTACATTTATCTGGACATTGGGAAAACGTCTGCGTAAAGAAAAAAGAGCCTCTGGTATATCATTCTTAATATGACCAGCGGCTAAAAGGAAAATAGGGACAACGGTAATCTCCGTTGCCCCCCTTTCTACACATCTCCCGAATCCTTCATCTATCGAGGGCTCTGTCAACTCAAGGAAACTGATTTCCTGAATTGGAACATTCACTCGACTCATTACCTTTTGCAGGAAGGATTTTGCCTCTTCAGCGCCCTTTTTCGATCTTGTTCCATGACCAATGTAAAGAATCGCTTTCATTTATCTTCATCTCCTTTTCTGCTTAACCTTGAACAACCGGTAATTGCGGAATGATTTCTTTCTCAAACCAATTCAACCGATGATGCAGATTAACAACTTCACCAATCACTATCATACTCGGGTTGGCAATTTTTGCTTTTTCTACAATTTCTTCAATTGTCTCAAGGGTACCCACAACCGTTCTTTGCTCACTTAATGTCCCCCAATGCACAAGAGCGATGGGAGTTTTTGGTGATTTCCCGTGCTGAATAAGATGTTTAATAATAGAAGGAAGATGAGAAACTCCCATATAGACACAAATCGTATCGACCGCTTTCGCTAAATGTGACCATTGGTGTTCCGCTTCAACATCCCCCGCTTGATGACCTGTAATTAACGCAAAGCTTTTACTTATATTCCGGTGGGTTACCGGTATACCCGCATAGGCGGAAGCAGCAATCCCAGCGGTTATACCTGGAACTATTTCAAAGGGGACATGATTCTTAGCACATTCTTCCGCTTCTTCTCCACCTCGGCCAAAAACGAAGGGATCTCCTCCTTTTAGGCGGACAACCGTATAGCCTTTTTTGGCATATTTCACAAGAAAGTGATTGATTGTTTCTTGCTTCATCGTATGGTAATGCGGAAGCTTGCCGCAATATACCAGTTGTGCTCCTTCTTTTGCATGCTGAAGAAGTTCCGGATTAACTAATCGATCATATAAAATCACATCAGCCTGTTGGAGACAGCGCATGCCTTTAACGGTAATTAAATCTGGGTCTCCAGGACCTGCACCGACTAAATAAACTTTGCCAACCATGGAACTCACAATCCTCTCCTCTGTTAAACTAGCCTGTTGATTTGCGCTTCAGGCGCTTCGCTTTCCGCTCCAATCAACATAGTTTCAAAAATCAACAATGTCCTTTCACACAGCCATTTTTTAAAAAATATTTTTCTCTCGTAGGTAGTCCAAAACTTTCACCACTGCTTCTTCAATCGATATTAAATCCGAGCGGACGGTGATTTCAGGATGTTCTGGAGCTTCGTATGGAGAATCAATCCCGGTAAAATCTCTAATTTCACCACGTCGCGCCTTGGCGTAAAGCTGTTTTGGATCGCGCCGCTCACATTCCTCGATTGGGCAGTCAACAAAAACCTCAATGAATTCGCCTTTCGCAAACAGGCTGCGTACCTGCTCACGGTCTGAGTGGAATGGAGAGATAAATGCGGTGGTTACCACCTTGCCGCTATCGACAAACAACTTCGCGACTTCCCCAATCCGCCGGATATTTTCAGTCCTGTCGTGTTCAGAAAAACCTAAATCTTTATTTAAACCGTGGCGGATGTTGTCACCGTCAAGAACATATTCGCTGATTCCCTGACGATAAAGCTCGTTTGATACTGCGTTCGCAATCGTTGATTTTCCCG
This sequence comes from Neobacillus massiliamazoniensis, assembly GCF_001048695.1. GTDB lineage: Bacteria > Bacillota > Bacilli > Bacillales > Cytobacillaceae > Neobacillus > Neobacillus massiliamazoniensis. The sequence goes on from NZ_CVRB01000002.1 coordinate 763,538, forward strand.
ATCCCGAAAGACCGGTAAACCATAATACACAGCTTCTGTGGCCATTCTGAACACAGCGGTCATGTTTTGTAATAGTTGTTTCATGCCATGTGATATTCGTTTGTGTCACTTTCGTTCCCCCTTACACTGTCACTCTATTTTTTAAACCTTCAATTAATACCTGGACAACTTCCTTCCTGCTGAAGGTTGATGGCGGGAGGGTACCGCTTCTCAGCATCTCACGGACTTTTGTTCCTGAAAGAATGATCCGATCTTCCTTGCCATGCGGACATGTTTTATCAGAGGCCATGCCATCGCATTTCGTGCAATAAAAGCTATGTTCGAAAAATAAGGGCTTAATCCCAAGTTCCTCTTCGGTAAATTCGCCAAAAATATACTGGGCATCATAGGTACCATAATAATTACCAACACCGGCATGATCGCGCCCTACGATAAAATGAGTGCAGCCAAAGTTTTTCCGGGCGATTGCATGGAAAATCGCTTCCCTCGGTCCGGCATAGCGCATCGCTGCCGGATAAACGCCCAGTTGAACACGCTCTTTTGGATAATATTTTTCAAGCAAGACACGATAACTTTCGAGGCGGACATCTGCCGGGATATCATCTGACTTTGTTTCCCCGACAAGAGGATTAACGAACAAGCCATCAACCGTTTCCAGCGCTGCCTTTTGAATATACTCATGGGCCCGGTGGATTGGATTCCGTGTCTGAAAACCTACGACCGTTTTCCAGCCCTTTGCTTCAAATAAGGCTCTCGTCTCTTTCGGTTCAAACCACACATCCCCAAAAACTCCTTTTTCCGGCCGTTTTACTAGCACCACTTCCCCAGCAACATATACCGGTCCTCTTTCAAACAGACGCTTCACACCGGGATGAGTAAGTTCATCTGTTTTATATACATGTAGGGCTTCTTTTGTTAAATCTGGTTGATACCATTCAGAAACTATGATTACCCCATATACTTCATTATTAAATACGAGTTTGAATTGTTCTCCCACGATAAGCTGTTCCGCTGTCTCATATGAAACAGGTAGCGTAACCGGGATGGACCAGATGGTATTATTGGCAAGACGCATCCTTTCAACCACTGATTCGTAGTCGTTTTTCCCAAGAAATCCGGTTAACGGACTGAACAATCCGACGCCGATTAATTCAAGGTCGCTTAAGGCAATCGCATCGATTTTAATTTCTTTTTCGATATTTGAAAAATCATAGTTCGGATCAATTGCTTGAATAAGTTTTCCACCATGAGGTTTTGGTAAAAATGACATGAACAATCAACCTTTCATTTTTTAGTTTCTATTCTTTTGCAGGTGTAACATTAATCTTCTTTGCCGGCCGTTTCATTAAGAACAAAACTCCGAAAACAGAGATCAAAACGCCAGCCATAGCAATAATTGGATAAATATTTTTCTGAATTAATAATTGGATAATAGTATAAGAGAGAACCATTGATAAAACAGGAGACACAATCCAGACCGTCAGTAGCTGTACGACAATATCTTTTTTAAGAACGGTTCTTCCGTGCTTTGCAAAACCAATTCCAATGATGGATGACGTGGTGATTTGCGTTAACGGGACCGGAATCCCAAATAAAGAAGCGGCAGTAACAATGCTAGCCCCGGTTCCGGAAATGATACAGCCCTCTTCAAGCTTTAGAGTTGTAATTTTTTTACCATTCGTTTCAATCACTCGGTGTCCGAACAAGATTGCTCCTAAGGAAACAGCCAATCCGCCCCAAAGAACCGCATCCCCCGTCGACATTAATCCAGCTGCTGCAAGCGGACCGACCGCATTGGCAACATTGTTCATCCCTGCTGAAAAAGCTTCAAACAAACCCATTAAGACAACCAGGATTGCCAACACAGGCCCGGCCTTTGACTTCTCTACTACTTGTTTAATCCTTTTATTTTTTAACAGGGTTGCGGCAAGAATGGCAATCACAAACGCTGCAAAAGGCGTTAGCAGCCAAAACATGGCAATCCATAAGATTTTTCCTACAAAAACCGACTGGTAAACAACCCCTGCTCCGACCACCGAGCCAACTGCTACTTCGCTGGTCGATAATGGAATACCAAAGAAATTCGCCAAAAACAAGGACAAGGAAGCGGAGGCCAGAACGATTAAAGCGATAGCAACCGTAAAGGTCTTGCTTGGAACGATCCCACTCCCAATCGTCTTCACTACCTCTCCACCGCCAAGCCATGCTCCAAGAAATACGGCAATACCGCACAGAAATAATGCAATTCGTTTATTCACTACACCTGCACCATAGGAAATTCCCATCGAGGCAGCAGCTCCGCTAGCACCAATATTGACTGCAAAAAACAACCCGATCGAAACGGCAATTATTATCAGCATCAGGTTGGCCTCCTCTTACCTGTTGTTATGTCACCTATTTTTGTGTGTAATCCGCACTCCGTTTTCCCGCTTCCCGCCCAGCGTCCGGCACGGGAATCGCCATCCATACCAACAGGCTGTGTGCATGGGAAACAGCCGATACTTGGATAGTGATGATCATGCAAGATATTATAGGGAAGCTCATTTTCCTTGATGTAGGACCAGACTTCATCCCATGTCCAGTGAATCAGCGGACAGATTTTGATATTTTTAAATTTGTCATCCTTGTTCAAGAATTGAGTATCCTTACGTGTCGGTGACTGTTCCCGGCGCAGACCCGAAATCCAGGCATCCTTGGAGGACAAGGTTTCTTGTAATGGAATAACCTTTCTAATCTGACAACAAAGATTCGGGTCCCTTTTCCATAAGGCTGAGCCATACTCTGCTGCTTGCTCATCTAAACTCAAGGCAGGTTTCTTGCGTTCAATTTTCAGAGTAGGAAAGCGAGATTCGATTTTATCAATCACATCGTAGGTTTCCGGAAAGTGCAACCCCGTGTCTAAAAAAACAATATTAGCATCCGGCTTTATCTGCTGAATCAGGTCTATTAACACAATTGCTTCCGCACCAAAGCTTGAGGCGTAGACAATCTTGTCTTCCGGGTAATTTTGATAGGCCCACTCTAAAACCGTACGAGCACCTTTTGTACCATCATCAGTCGGAAAGGTTACAGATTGTTGGGTCCAATTTTCATAGGACACAGAACTAGTCATTTTAACAAAGCCCCTTTCTGGTATTAAAAAAGGCAGTCTTTCACCAAATAAAGGTGAAGACCGCCTCTAGTATTTCTAGTCAGCGTTTCTGGTTCGATTGCAAACGTACCTTTTCATTTTTCTCAATTTGTACAACTCTTCCATTTTGAACAACCAGGGTAATCGATCCAAAGTTTAATTTTTCCAGCATTTGTTCCAAATGTGACATAATTTCTTGCCATTCAGATGGTTTCAGCTGACTTCCCACCTTTCAAATAGAAATGCAGAAGCGCCTCGATCAGCCTCGACAAACATATTCTTGATAAGCAATATTTTGTTAAAATTAATCCTACCATACCTATCGGTTTTGTCAATATAATTTCAAAAAATTTTTAACATTCTCAATTTAATCATGAAAATTAGTGCCATCTGTTACGGCTTTGACAATTCCAGTACGGATGGTAAAATCACCAAAGTGTTCACCTTCAAGCCGTTCTTTCGCATAGCGTGAAAGCAGCACCCGCAGTTCACTTAATATTTCTTCTTCACCAATGTTTTCTCGGTACATTTTGTTTAATCGGCTGCCGTCAAAGGCTGCTCCAAGGTACATATTGTATTTCCCTGGTGCCTTTCCAATAAGGGCGATTTCACCAAGACCAGGTCGAGCGCACCCGTTCGGACATCCGGTCATTCGGATGGTGATTTCTTGATTGCGAAGCCCATTTTCTTCGACAATCTCGTCGATTTTATCAATCAAGACCGGCAAATAGCGCTCTGATTCTGCCATCGCAAGTCCGCAAGTCGGCAGAGCCACGCAGGCCATCGAGCTCCGATGAAGCGCACTATATCGCTCACCGTCTGTTAGACCGAATTGATTAATCAGCTCATTTATTATTTTCTTATTCTGGGCCGATACATTGGCAATGATCAAATTTTGATTTCCTGTTAAACGGAAATCGCCAGTATGAATTTTGGCAATTTCCCGCAATGCCGTCTTCAGCTTATAATCATCAAAATCACCAACACGGCCGTTTTGAACAAACAGTGTGAAATGCCACTTTCCTTGGGCACCCTTCACCCAGCCATAGCGATCGCCGTTATCGTCAAAATGAAACGGTTTCGCTTCCTGCAGTTTCCAGCCAAGACGGTTTTCCAATTCCTCCTTGACCACTTCAAGCCCAAGGCGGTCAACGGTGTATTTAAAACGGGCGTTTTTACGGACCGAACGGTTACCATAGTCACGCTGGATTGTAATGATTTTTTCCGCGACTTCAAGGATTTGGTTGGGTTTACAGAAACCGATTACTTTAGCAAGTTGCGGGTAAGTTTCTTTGTCACCATGTGTACTGCCCATTCCGCCACCAATCGCAACGTTAAAACCTTCTAGTTTGCCATTTTCCACGATCGCAATCAGACCGAGGTCCTGTGAATAGACATCAATATCATTCGATGGCGGAACGGCAATGGCAATTTTAAACTTACGCGGTAAATAAAGCGCGCCATATATTGGCTCGACTTCCTCCGTTTCTGGGGTACCGGCCACCTTTTCTTCATCGAGCCAGATTTCATGATAGGCTCTTGTCTTTGGCATTAAACCTTCACTCAGTAATTTGGCATATTCATAGACTTCAGTATGAATCTCTGATTGATCAGGATTTGGATTGCACATCACGTTCCTGTTTACATCTCCGCAAGCGGCAAGTGTATTTAACAGCGACTGATTAATTTCCTGAATTGTTTTTTTCATATTCCATTTTAATATGCCATGCATTTGAAACGACTGGCGTGTTGTCAGTTTTAAGGTTCCGTTCGCGTATTTTTGAGCTAGGTCGTCAAGGACAAGCCATTGCTCAGGTGTTGCGATACCACCAGGCGCACGGACACGCAGCATAAATTGATACGCTGGTTCGAGTTTTTGCTTTTGGCGTTCATTGCGGAGGTCGCGGTCATCCTGGAGATAGCTACCATGGAACTTCATCAAGCGGTTGTCGTCATCGTTGATTCCTGCGCTAATCCCGTCCTGCATAGATTCCCCAAGTGAACCACGTAAATAATTGCTTTCTTCTTTGATGCGCTCAACATCGCTTGGCGGTCCGTCTGGCGCTTTTAAAATTGGTTTTACCATAAGAAACTCCTCTCCCTCCACTGTCAATATACATCACGTTGGTAACGTTTTTGTTTCTGCATCTCAGCCAAATACTCTTCAGCCTTTTTCAGGCTCATGTCGCCTTCTTTTGCGATAATTTTCAGTAATGTATGATGGACATCATGGGCCATGTGTTTTTCATCCCCGCAGATGTAAACGGCTGCCCCCTCTTCAAGCCATTCAAAAAGTTCCTTGCTGTGTTCAATCATCCGATGCTGCACATATACTTTTTTATCAGTGTCCCTAGAGAATGCCACATCCATTTTCGTTAGGACTCCGTTTTTCATCCATTTCTGCCACTCTGTTTGATATAGAAAATCTGTTGTGAAATGCTGGTCGCCGAAGAATAGCCATGATTTGCTGTTGATCCCTAGTTCTTCACGTTCCTGCATAAAAGAACGGAATGGGGCAACACCCGTTCCCGGTCCAACCATAATAATTGGCGTTTCCGGATTTCTTAGCAGCTTAAAATTTTCATTTTGTTGAATATAAATCGGTAGTGTATCCCCTGGCAGCAGGCGTTCCGCTGTAAAAATCGAGCAGACGCCTTTTCGATCCCTTCCGTGTGCCTCATAGCGAACCGCACCGATGGTCAAATGGACTTCATCAGGATTGGCCGCTAAACTGCTTGCAATCGAATAGAGACGAGCAGGCATTTTGCGGAGTACAGAAACAAACTCAAACGTCGTTTTCCCCCACGGTCCAAAGTCACGGACTAAATCAAGCAGATCGCGTCCATGGAGATAATCTTTTACTTTTCCTTCATTGCCTGAAACCAAAAGATCCTCTAAATTCTTACTGTTTGTTAATTTACTGACTTTTTCAAGCAGCGGTTTAGTTAAGATTGTAATTTCATAGTATGAGAGAAGCGCTGCGTGCAATGGACGAATATCTCCCTGTTTCACTGCCACCTTTTCTTCTGCATTCCATGGTAATTCCTGAAGTAGGAGGTCAACAAGTGCAGGATCGTTTTGCGGAAATATTCCAAGGCTGTCCCCTGGTTCAAAAGTAAGGCCAGACCCTTCAAGTGAAAGCTCAAGATGATGTGTTTCCTTATTCGAGCCGCGCCCATTCAAATTGGTATTTTCAAGCAATTCTGCATAAAAAGGATTGGTTCTAGAATAAACTGGTTCAGACACTTTTAAGACGGATGCAGAAGCAGGCACTAATGCAGCACTTTCACTCTTCCCTTCCTTTAAGCTACTAAGCACACCTTCAAGCCATTCCGCTGCCGGATCATCATACTCAAGATCGCAGTCAAAGCGCGGATAAAGCCTTGTTCCACCAAGTGCCTCGAGCCGTGAGTCAAAGTCTTTTCCGGTTTGACAGAAAAACTCGTATGAACTGTCGCCTAGAGATAAAATGGAGAAGTTAAGGTTTTCCAACTTCGGTGCCCTTGAACCATGAAGAAATTCATAGAAGGTAAGCGCATTATCCGGCGGGTCCCCTTCACCATGCGTACTAGCGATAATCAAAAGATTTTGAACTTTCTTCAGATTATTCGGTTTAAAATCACTCATCGCTGACACTGTTACTTGAAAACCTTTCCCTTCAAGTGTTGAACCAGCTTTCTTTGCAAGTCCTTGAGAGTTACCTGTCTGAGAACCATAAAGAATTGTTACTTCTTTCGTTATTGCTTTCTCTGTGCTTTGGGAAGAATGCTCAGCTGTCTTCGCAACAGTTGCACCAATTACTCCTGTAAATTGGAATGCAGCAAGATATCCGCTGAGCCACACCTTTTGGGATTCTGACAATGTAGGCAAAATGCGGTTTAAGAGCTCCACCTGCTCTTGAGAAAATGGACTGTTCAATACCTGAAGTTGCAATAATATCCACCTCACAAAGGTTATTTTTTGTAAATTAGAATTCTGGAATGTTACTAATTTTCAGTCAATATCAATTAAGAATATAATAGTTTTACTATTCCTATAAGTCAAGTGGGTTTTATCGAATTTAAAAATTACATTGTTGAAATTTACTTTTCCTTAAAAGATATGCGGTTTTCAAATATGTTGTTCGGATTCGCAGATAAATTGAAAAAGCTGCTGAGGATTTTATAAATTTACTGATGAATTTTTCGATTTGCGCATATATTTTAAAATTCGCGCATATCACCTCTAGATTCGCGCATATAATTTCATTTTCTGAAAAATTAGGGTGATTTGTTGGTTAAAATCAGTAATTAGAAAAGTACTTTATAAAAATATATTCAAAATCGCTTAAATTCGACTGCTATTAAGGGATTAAAGTTACAATATTTTAGGCTATCCGCGGATTTAAGCATTCTATCAGCGAATTTGAGTATCCTACCCGCGAATCGAAAAAAAATGCATAATACAAAAAAAGACAACCAAATTCGGTTGTCTTTCATTCATTTGCCTGGCAACGTCTTACTCTCACAGGGGGATAGCCCCCAACTACCATCAGCGCTGAGAAGCTTAACTTCCGTGTTCGGTATGGGAACGGGTGTGACCTTCTCGCTATCGCCACCAGACTATTTACTTAAGGGATCGTTCCCTCAAAACTAGATAATACAGAAGAAATAAGTTTGAATGAGTAAGCCTTGTTCATATTAAATGACTTGGTTAAGTCCTCGATCGATTAGTATCAGTCAGCTCCACATGTTACCACGCTTCCACCTCTGACCTATCAACCTGATCATCTTTCAGGGATCTTACTAGCTTGCGCTATGGGAAATCTCATCTTGAGGGGGGCTTCATGCTTAGATGCTTTCAGCACTTATCCCGTCCGCACATAGCTACCCAGCGATGCCTTTGGCAAGACAACTGGTACACCAGCGGTGCGTCCATCCCAGTCTTACAGGCAGGTTGCCCACGTGTTACTCACCCGTCCGCCGCTAACCTTCAGGAGCAAGCTCCTAAAGATTCGCTCGACTTGCATGTATTAGGCACGCCGCCAGCGTTCGTCCTGAGCCAGGATCAAACTCTCCAAGAAAGTTGATTTAGCTCGAAATTTACGTTGGCTTCACATCATTAAATGAAGTGAATAATTATTGTTTGTTGACGTTTTTGTTTGTTTAGTTTTCAAAGAACAATTGCGTCGCTTCTTAATCTTTTTTCAGAAGCAACTCTATTAATATATCAGATCGTCAGTAATAAGTCAACACTTTTTTAAATTTCTATTTCTTTATTAAGTTGTTTACTTGTTATTAACGACAGCTTTTATATATTATCACTCTCAAAATGAAACGTCAATAGTTTTTTATATATTTTTCGTTCCCGTTTACAGCCCATGATACATAGTTTTGCCTCAGATCATGTATAAAAACTACGTTTTTACATAGTAGTTTAATCAGATTTATCAAAATAACTTAGATATTGCGACCATTTCTCTCTTTTCTCCAATTTCAGCTGCCTTGGACTTCGATAAGCTATCGTTTATTCACCATTCTTTCTATTACGGTTACTTATCATCACTTTCAATTTTAATCTTTACGAAAAAAGACAACCAATTTAGGTTGTCTTTTTTCATTTGCCTGGCAACGTCCTACTCTCACAGGGGGATAGCCCCCAACTACCATCGGCGCTGAGAAGCTTAACTTCCGTGTTCGGTATGGGAACGGGTGTGACCTTCTTGCTATCGCCACCAAGCCTACATCACTGAATTTGCTTCGTTGCTGGCTTGCGGCGAGGTGAACATTTTTCCTCGAATTTGCTTTGCCGAAGGAGCAGACATTCAATGTATAATGATTTATAGAATTAATGGAAAAAGTAATTTATTCTAACGGGATCAATCCCTCAAAACTAGATAATACTGAAGAAATAAGTTAAAACGAGTGTACCATATTCATTTAAAATGACTTGTCTACTTTCGGCTCCTAGCTTTTCGGTCGTTTCGATCCGTCCCAACAAATCTAAAATTCAGGATTTCAAAACTGTATAAAAAGCTTTCAACCTATTAATATAGATTAGAGAAGTTAATTAATTTCGAATTTACGTGACCTTATTTATTAGATTGGCTCGAATCGGGGATCGTATATCGCATAGAACCACAATAATAAGCTACTGTTTTCATGCTTTTCACCCAATTTCGGTCGCTTAGAGCCTCAAAAATGAAGATTTGCCCTTCTTTCTTGGAGGAAACCGGAGTATGTCAGTAAATTTTGCCTACTATTAAGGGCTTAAAGTTACAATATTTCAGGCTATCCGCGGATTTAGGCATTCTATCAGCGAATTTGAGTCTCCTATCCGCGAATCGAAAAAAAATGCATAATACAAAAAAAAGACAACCAAATTAGGTTGTCTTTCATTCATTTGCCTGGCAACGTCTTACTCTCACAGGGGGATAGCCCCCAACTACCATCAGCGCTGAGAAGCTTAACTTCCGTGTTCGGTATGGGAACGGGTGTGACCTTCTCGCTATCGCCACCAGACTATTTATGTAAGGGATCGTTCCCTCAAAACTAGATAATACAGAAGAAATAAGTTTGAATGAGTAAGCCTTGTTCATATTAAATGACTTGGTTAAGTCCTCGATCGATTAGCTCCGGTTTCCCGAAGTTATCCCAGTCTTACAGGCAGGTTGCCCACGTGTTACTCACCCGTCCGCCGCTAACCTTCGGGAGCAAGCTCCCAAAGATTCGCTCGACTTGCATGTATTAGGCACGCCGCCAGCGTTCGTCCTGAGCCAGGATCAAACTCTCCAAGAAAGTTGATTTAGCTCGAAATTTACGTTGGCTTCACATCATTAAATGAAGTGAATAATTATTGTTTGTTGACGTTTTTGTTTGTTTAGTTTTCAAAGATCGAATTTCTCTATCGCTCAGAAGCGACTTTATAAATATACCACCCATCATATTATATGTCAACACTTTTTACTATTAAAAAGTTACTAAAATTATTGAGCAAATAGATATTTAGAATTCCTTCCTAGATTAAGGGCTTAACACTAGGCTGGACAGTTATTGTGACAATAGTTATCATTTTCTTTCAAGAAAAAAAGGAACACAAATTGTGCTCCTTCTCATCCTTTTATTCTTCATCACTTGGATCGTTTACTATTACATTTTCATCACTAGCGTCTGCGTCTAGATTGTCTGATTCATCCGTCATTTCTTCTTCTTTTTCCACTTTAGCGACTGTTGCTACAAATTCATTTTCGCTTTCTCTCATACTAATAAGTTTCACACCTTGAGTATTTCGACCCATAGTAGAAATTCCAGCTACTTCCATTCTAATTAGAACACCGCCAGTGGTAATGAGCATGAGGTCTTCTTCACCCGTTACAGCTCTGACTGAAACAAGCTCTCCATTTTTAGCAGATACATTACAAGTCTTAATTCCTTTACCGCCTCTACTTTGAATACGGTATTCTGAGGCATGGGTGCGTTTGCCATAGCCTTTCTTTGTAACAATCAGAACATCATTATTTTCTTCTAAAACTTCCATTCCTACCACTTCATCATTTGAATCTAATGTTATTCCTTTTACCCCTGTAGCTGTTCTTCCCATTGACCTAACATCTGTTTCAGGGAAGCGAATCAGCATACCTTTTTTCGTCCCAATGATGATCTCTTTATTTCCATCGGTAAGACGAACAGAAATCAGTTCATCACTTTCACGAAGACTCAATGCAATTAATCCATTGTTTCTAATATTCGCGAATGATGTTAATGGAGAGCGTTTAGAAACACCGTCTTTTGTTGTAAAGAATAAGAACCAATCATCGACAAATTCCTCAACTGGAATGATGGCGTTAATCCATTCTCCTTTTTCAATACCAAGAAGGTTAATAATTGGAATTCCTTTGGCCGTACGGCTGAATTCTGGAATTTCATATCCTTTTGAGCGATATACCTTCCCTTTGTTGGTAAAGAAAAGAATTGTATCATGCGTTGAGGTTGTGATTAAATGTTCAACGAAATCATCCTCATTTGTTCCCATTCCTTGTATCCCTCTGCCGCCACGTTTTTGGGCACGGTAAGTGGAAACAGGGAGACGCTTAATGTAACCGTTATGCGTTAGAGTAATGACGATATTTTCGCGAGGGATTAAATCCTCATCTTCAATATTTTCAATTCCCCCGGTGACAATTTCAGTCCGGCGCTTATCGTTAAAGCGTTCTTTTATTTCAAGTAATTCCTCACGAATGATTTCAAGGACTTTTTCCTCGTCAGCTAAGATAGCCTTTAATTCGGCAATTAGCTTAACTAAATTTTGATATTCCTCTTCAATCTTTTCTCTTTCTAAACCTGTTAAACGCTGCAAGCGCATATCTAAAATTGCTTGAGCCTGCTTTTCAGAAAGGTCAAACTTTGTCATTAAGCCTTCGCGGGCAATGTCAGTCGTTTGTGAACTGCGAATTAAGCTAATGACTTCATCAAGATGATCTAAAGCAACCTTCAATCCTTCTAGAATATGAGCACGAGCTTCTGCTTTGCGCAGCTCAAACTCGGTCCTTCTACGGATAATGACTTTTTGATGATCTAAGTAATACGATAAACATTGCTTAAGGTTTAATACCTTTGGATGTCCGTCAACAAGGGCTAAGGTATTAATCCCAAAGCTGGTTTGAAGAGCTGTTTGTTTATACAAATTATTTAAAAGGACGTTTGCATTTGCATCTTTACGCACTTCGATGACAATGCGCATACCTCTGCGGTCGGATTCATCTCTTAGGTCAGTAATACCATCTATTTTTTTATCACGGGCCAATTCAGCAATCTTTTCAATCAGCCTTGCTTTATTTACTTGGTAGGGTATTTCATGAACAATAATGACTTCTTTACCGTTTGATTTTTGTTCAATTTCTACCTTGGCTCTAATTGTAATTGAACCTCTGCCTGTTTCGTATGCCTTGCGAATCCCGCTCCGCCCAATAATTAACCCTCCAGTAGGAAAATCAGGGCCAGGGATAATTTCCATTAGTTCTTGAATTGTCATGTCAGGGTCATGACTAATGGCTAATACTCCATCAATGACTTCACCAAGCTGATGAGGCGGAATATTTGTTGCCATCCCAACCGCAATACCAGTAGTCCCGTTGACTAATAGGTTTGGAAATCTTGCAGGTAAGACAACAGGTTCTTTTTCCTCACCATCATAGTTGTCTTGAAAATCAATGGTATCTTTATTGATATCTCTTAATAATTCCATGGATATTTTGGACATTCTAGATTCTGTATAACGCATTGCTGCTGCAGAATCGCCATCTACTGAACCGAAGTTCCCATGGCCGTCAACAAGCATATAACGGTAGTTGAAATCCTGTGCCATCCGGACCATCGTTTCATAAACCGCCGAATCGCCGTGAGGGTGATACTTACCAATAACATCTCCAACAATACGAGCAGATTTTTTATATGGTTTGTCCGAATGCATTCCAAGATCATGCATCGCATAAAGAATACGGCGATGAACTGGTTTTAATCCATCACGAACATCTGGAAGAGCACGAGAAACGATAACACTCATCGCATAGTCAAGAAAGGAAGATTTCATCTCCTGACTAATATTAATTTCTTTAATATGTGAATTTGGTGTTTCAGCCATTTTGGTACCTCCTTTAAGTATAGAGGGTATACGAAAAAAGGAGGATAGCGGTTCCCCTCTATCCCTTATTTTCGCTTTTTCTTTGTCTAGCTCCAGCGCCTAGGGACTCGGGTCCCTGGTCAAGACGCTTCCGCTATTCTTTAAATATCTAAATTCTTTACGTATTTTGCATTTTCTTCTATGAAGTTTCGGCGAGGTTCTACTTTGTCACCCATTAACATTTCGAATGTTTCGTCTGCTTCGATTGCATCTTCAAGGTTGACTTGAAGCATGGTTCTTGTAGAAGGGTCCATTGTTGTTTCCCATAATTGTTCAGGGTTCATTTCTCCTAAACCTTTATAACGCTGGATATTAGGTTTAGGCTGACTTGGTAGCATTTCAAAAATCCTGTCGAGATCTCGGTCATTATAAGCATATTCAACGCGTTTGCCTTGTTGTACTTTATAGAGTGGCGGCTGCGCAATATAGACATAGCCAGCCTCTAAAATTTTCCTCATATAGCGATAGAAGAAGGTTAAGAGCAATGTTCGGATATGCGCGCCATCGACATCGGCATCAGTCATAATGACAATTTTATGATAACGGGCTTTAGCAATATCGAAATCTTCCCCGATTCCAGTACCAATTGCCGTGATCATTGCCCGCACTTCATTGTTTGAGAGGATTCTATCTAAACGCGCTTTCTCTACGTTCAGAATCTTACCACGGAGCGGCAAAATAGCCTGGAAGTGACGATCGCGGCCTTGTTTTGCTGAACCGCCTGCTGAGTCACCCTCAACAATATAAATTTCACTTTCAGAAGGGTCTTTTGAAGAACAGTCTGCCAATTTACCAGGTAAACTAGAAACCTCTAGAGCACTTTTTCTTCGAGTCAATTCCCTTGCCTTTTTGGCTGCAAGTCTTGCTCGAGCCGCCATTAGACCTTTGTCCACTATTTTTCTAGCCACCGTTGGGTTTTCCAATAGGAATTTTTCGAAATGATTGGCGAAAACAGCATCCGTAATTGCCCTGACTTCAGAGTTTCCGAGCTTTGTTTTCGTTTGCCCTTCAAATTGAGGGTCAGGGTGTTTGATGGAGATAATCGCTGTTATCCCTTCACGAACATCTTCCCCAGAAAGATTCGTATCATTTTCTTTAATTAGTCCATTTTTTCGAGCATAATCGTTAATCACCCTTGTTAAAGCGGTTTTAAACCCAGACTCATGGGTTCCGCCTTCATAAGTGTGGATGTTGTTTGCAAATGAGTAAATGCTTTCTGTATATCCCTCGTTATATTGTAGAGCTACCTCGATGGTAATGCCATCGCGATCACCCTCAATATAAATCGGTTCATCATGTATCACTTCTTTTGTGCGGTTTAAATGCTCTACATAGGATTTAATTCCGCCCTCATAGTGATATTCGTTTCGTTTATTTTCAACCCGCTTATCTTCAATCGTAATTTTCAATCCACGGTTCAGGAAGGCAAGCTCCCTTATCCGTGTAGCGAGGGTATCAAATTCATAAATTAACGTTTCAGTAAAAATTTCACCGTCTGGCTTAAAATGGGTGGTAGTTCCTGTCGAGTCTGCGGACCCAACAATTGCTAAATCTGCAGCTGGAACGCCTCGTTCATATTTTTGATAGTAGATATTCTCGTCCCTGCGAACGAATACTTCAAGATAGGTGGACAGGGCATTTACGACAGAAGCACCAACACCATGAAGTCCGCCGGAAACCTTGTAACCTCCGCCGCCAAATTTACCGCCGGCATGAAGAACCGTCATAATGACTTCCACGGCAGGTCTGCCCATTTTTTCTTGAATACCAACTGGTATCCCACGGCCATTATCAACAACAGTAATACTGTTATCTTCTTCAATAATGACATTGATTTCATCGCAATATCCCGCTAATGCTTCATCAATACTGTTATCGACTATTTCCCAAACGAGATGATGAAGACCTTTAACGCTCGTTGAACCAATATACATTCCTGGCCGTTTTCGAACAGCTTCAAGTCCTTCTAATACCTGTATCTGATCGGCATCATATGTTTGTTCTTCCACTGCATTCTGATCCATTGTCACTAGAAATTCACCTGCACTTTCTTAACTACACGACTGATCTATAGAAACTCTTGCATATTTCTCTGAATTGAACGTTTTTTTAATGTTCCGGAGGCAATAGGGGATAAATATACATAATCAGATGTAATAATGACTGATTTAAATATTTTTTTGGAAAGATTTATTACCTTATTTTGATGCCGGTTAAGAAATTCTAAAAAGAGCTCTGAAGAACTTACGCTCTCTTGATCCAGAATGGCAATAATATCCTTCGCCCGTATATTAAGGTCCTCTCCAATATGAATATACACTTTCTCACCCTCAATTAACTTTCTTAATGACACCAGACTCGACAATAAATGTTGAAGCTTCCTTTAAAGTCTGATGGGCAATTCCATCGACATTAGTAGTAGTCACAAAAGTTTGAACCCTACCTTGGATGGTATTGAGAAGATGAGACTGGCGATAATCATCCAATTCAGATAAAACATCATCAAGCAATAAAACGGGGTATTCCCCGATTTCAGAATAAATTAACTCAATTTCCGCAAGTTTAACTGAGAGGGCGGTTGTCCGCTGCTGACCTTGGGAACCAAAGGTTTGAACATCGCGTTTATTAACAAAAAACAATAAATCATCTCGATGGGGCCCAAATAGAGTCGTTCCACGCTCAATTTCCCGCTCCATTACTTTGTTGAATTTGTCTTGAAAGCTTGTTACCATTTTCGACAAATCTTGTTCTTCACATACATCCACTGACGGTTTATACTCGATTTCAAGTGTTTCGAGTCCTCGGGAAATGCCATGATGGATCGGCTGAGCCCATTTTTCAAGCAATCGTAAAAATTCAAACCTTTTGGCTACAATTTTTACGGCTGTTTGTATAAACTGCTCAGTTAAGATTTCCAGCATGGTTTGATCGGTCTGCTTTTTTATTTGCATCATTTTCAAATAATGATTTCGTTGTTGAAGTATTTTTTGATATTGACTCATATCATGTAAATAAATTGGCGAAACCTGGCCAATTTCCATGTCAATAAAGCGCCGTCTTATTTGCGGATTGCCTTTCACCAGGCTGAGGTCCTCCGGAGCAAACATTACCACATTAAAATTCCCAACATATTGACTTAACCGCTGCTGTTCAATATGGTTGCATTTTGCTTTTTTTCCCTTTTTGGAAATGACCAATTCAAGTGGGAGAGAGCTGTACTGTTTTTGGATTCTACCTTCTATTTTAGCATAATTTTGGTCCCAACGAATTAATTCTTTATCATTTGATGTCCTGTGGGACTTTGCCATCGCTAAAACGTAAATTGACTCCATCACATTTGTTTTTCCTTGGGCATTCTCACCTAAAATAACATTCACTTTATTTTCAAACTCTATCGTTAATTCTTCATAATTCCGATAATTTTTTAATGCTAATTGTTCAATGTGCATGAACTAAACATCCTTTGGAATTTTACGTGATCAAAAAGTCTCCGAATCCGGGAATTCGAACCTTGTCACCCGAGCGCAGCTTTCTTCCTCTTCTTTGATCTTGTTCACCGTTAATAAATATTTCATTTTCACTTAAAAACCATTTTGCCATTCCACCTGTCTGAATTACATCGGCCAATTTTAAAAATTGCCCTAACGTAATGAATTCCGTATCAATTTTAATTTTATCAGGCATCCTGTCACACTCTTTTCTAAAAATGGTCTCAATACTTTATTTTACTAAATAATCCTTTAAGATACAAAGGAAACCGAAAAGCGGAAGGTACCCGTTTAGCAAAGTTCATACGTCGCTGGGTGCCGCCGCCGAAAAACTCACGTTTTTCGGCGTACGAGGTATCGCTTCCGAAGCTTACTCTTATGGAGCTGGACAATTCTCTAAGTCTAACGATATAAATTCAGTCCATATAAGAAAGCCGCCATTAAACTGGCGGCCATATAGGTTTTGTCTGATTTAGTACGTTCTTACCGGCAAAATAAGCTGTAAAATCGTTTCATCGTGAAGTGGGCGGATTACGAAGGGACGCATCGCTCCGGTAAAGTTAATTCGAATATCTGTTCCTTCAAGTGCTTTTAATGCATCCATCATATATTTCGCACTAAAGGAGATTTTTAATTCCTCTCCATCAATCGATTGACTTTGAATTTCTTCGACAACCTTTCCGATTTCAGGGGTATTGGAGGATATTTCAATCACTCCTCCTTCATTAGTCGCTAACTTGACGACATTATTTCTTCCTTCACGTGCTAATAATGATGCACGATCAATTGCCTGAAGAAATTCTTTTGTATTGACTGTCACATCCGTTTTACTTTCAGAAGGGATTAATCTCGATGTATCAGGATAATTACCTTCTAATAATCTTGAGAAAAATAATAAGTGCTTTGCTTTAAATAAAATTTGATTTTCGGTAATAACAATATCAATCGGATCATTGCTATCATCAATAATTTTACTTAATTCATTCAAGCTTTTCCCAGGAATGACCACGTTGTAGCTTTCATGAATTTCCGTTTCAATTTTTGCCTTCCGTAGAGCAAGGCGATGACTATCTGTTGCAATACAGGTTAATTCCCCATTCTCAACCTTCCAGTTTACACCTGTCAAGATGGGGCGTGTTTCTGAGGTTGACACTGCAAAAAAGGTTTGCCGAATCATCGCTTTTAGTAAATCCGTTGCAATATGAAATTTATTATTTTCTTCAATTTGTGGCAAATGAGGATATTCTTCTGCATCAAGACCGTTTAGATTAAATTCTGATTTCCCAGATCGAATAACGGTTTGCAAGTGATTAAGAACCTCTATTTCAACTGAATCAGTAGGTAATTTCTTTACAATTTCACTGAAGAATCTTGCCTGAAGTACAATGGATCCCGTTTGTTTGATTTCGACAATTTCATTCCCTGCTTCCTCTTTTGGAATAAAAGATTCAATTGAAACATCAGAATCACTGCCGGTTAACGTAACACCATCTTCTGTTGTTGTAATTTTAATACCTGTTAAAATCGGAATCGTTGTTCTACTTGTGACTGCTTTCATTACATCTTGAACACTTTGAACGAGGCGGTCCCGTTGGATTATAAATCTCATTTTTTAATCCTCCGAATAACATATTTTTTAAAGCATTAACATATAATATTTTTTTAAAAAAAATAGAAGAAGTACTAGTAGGGCTTGTTAGTATGTGGATAACCTCCTATTTCAAAGGAAAGACAGTCTATCCACATGTGGACAGACTGTGCGTAATTCATTAGAAGTTATTCACATGTGCATTAAACTTTCAACAGCTCATTTAATTCTTTAACTTGTTTTTGCAGCTGTGAATCTGACTGAAGCAGCTTTGATATTTTTTCATGGGCATGGATAACGGTTGTGTGATCTCTGCCGCCAAATTCTTCTCCTATTTTCGGCAAAGAACAGTCGGTTAATTCGCGTGACAAATACATGGCAACTTGCCTTGGGAATGCTACGGATTTCGTTCTCTTTTTCGCTTTAAAATCTTCAAGCTTAATACTATAATGTTCGCCGACGACCCTTTGAATTTCATGAATGGTAATAACCCTTGGTTTTGAACTTGGGATAATATCCTTTAGGGCCTCTGCAGCTAGATCTGCATTTATATCTTTATTAATTAACGAGGAGTACGCTACGACACGAATCAACGCTCCCTCGAGTTCACGAATGTTAGAATCAATTTGATTGGCAATATAAAGCATGACTTCATTTGGGATATCCAAGCCTTCTGCTTTTGCCTTTTTACGAAGAATGGCAATCCTTGTTTCTAAATCTGGCGGTGTAATATCCGTAATTAATCCCCATTCAAACCTTGACCGCAGCCGATCCTCTAATGTCGGAATTTCCCTTGGTGGACGGTCGCTGGAGATAATAATTTGCTTGCTTTCTTCATGAAGGGTATTAAAGGTATGAAAAAATTCCTCTTGTGTTGATTCTTTTCCCGCTAAAAACTGAATATCATCTATTAGTAAAACATCCACGTTTCGATATTTGTTGCGGAAATTCTCAGCTTTATTGTCACGAATCGAGTTAATGAACTCATTTGTAAATTTCTCAGATGATAAATAAACGACTTTTGCTGAAGGATTATGTTCTAGCACATAATGGCCAATCGCATGCATTAAGTGTGTTTTCCCTAATCCAACACCCCCGTAAATAAACAAGGGATTGTAGGCTTTGGCTGGAGCCTCCGCCACAGCTAGAGAGGCAGCGTGGGCAAAACGGTTTCCTGCACCAATAACAAATGTATCAAAGGTGTACTTTGGAATGAGTACGCTTTGAGGCAACTCATTATGATCATCATCATTTTTAGCCTTTTTAGGAGCAGCCAGTACTACTTGCCCTTCCTCATTTTGATTATGCGGAATAATAAATTTAACAGATAACTCTTCACCGGTTATTTCATAGAGAATGCCGGAAATTAACTGGGAATAACGCTCTTCCAACCAATCACGTGCAAATTCATTTGGAGCTGTAATTACCAGTAAATCTCCTTTAAGAGAGTGGGCCTTAGTCGACTTAAGCCATGTGTCAAAGCTAGGCTTGCTTATCTTCTTCTCAATGTCGGTCAGAGCTCTATTCCAAAGATCCGCAATATTTTCCAACGGATAACCCTCCTTTTTTTATATTTTTCGTACATATATGTCTTGCTCCATTCTGTCTGTTAAAAAATCGAATAGACAATAGGTTCACGTTTCTTCCTTTTATCCAATTAGCGAATCGTTTCGTTTAATATCAGCAAAAATAGGCTGTATAACCTATGAATTTATAAATATACGAAACAATGATTGTGGAAAACATATTATAAGGAAATAAAGTGGAGTTTCGACAATATCCACTACCTGTGGACAAGTTTCTGCAGAACCCTAGAATAACCTATCCACATCTTATCCACATTGTGTGGATAAACTAATTCTTGGATATTATTATTCAGAGTGAAAACACAAATATAATATCAAATTATAGCTAGGTTCGCAATGGGTTTTCGTAGTTTATCCACAACTGTAACATTCTGTGCATGAAAATTGTCCACAGGTGGTTGTCTTGTGAAAAAAATGTCAATATCTTGTGTAAAAGCTGAAAAAAATGTCGATATTTTATCCACAAGCAAAAAATGGAGATATTCTGTTCAAAATGAATGACAAACGGATATTTCAATCCGGCAATAGGAGCTGCACCATAAAGTAATAAAAATATTGGAAATAAGGGACAATATTTGGAGAGTGGTTGACAATTGCAGAGAGACATCTTTATAATAAGTTAGACTGTCTGTGTTAAATTTAGAAGGCTATTCCTCAGGGAGGTGTCATATAATGAAAAGAACATATCAACCAAATAAACGCAAACATAGTAAAGTTCACGGTTTCCGCAGTCGTATGAGTTCAGCAAACGGACGTAAAGTTCTTGCTCGTCGTCGTCGTAAAGGAAGAAAAGTATTATCAGCTTAGACCACTGAAACGTCTCAGTGGTCTTTTTTCTAATATTAGAAAGAAGAAAAGCGGAAGCGCCTTGATCAGGGGCGACAGGCATAAGACGAGCTGGCAGGAAGGTTGCTTTTTAACCTTCAAGACGGTTTGGCTTATGACCCCGAGCCCCTAGGCGTTGCAGCTAACTAGCTTAAAGGCGCTATGCATGTTTTGGAAATTGCACCTTAGACTAGGATGTTAGAGGGTGTTTTTATGAAAAAGGAATTGCGTATTAAAAGAAATAAAGACTTTCAAGCAGCTTTTCAGAAAGGACGATCCTTTGCGAATCGGCAATTTGTCGTCTATGTATTAGGGAAAGAAGGCCAGGAGTCTTTTCGGATAGGGCTGTCTGTCAGCAAGAAAATCGGCAATGCTGTCACACGAAACCAAATAAAAAGATACATAAGACAATCCATATTTGAACTTAAGGATCAATTGCGAACAGGGAATGACTACGTCATCATTGCCAGGAAGCCCGTCAAAGAAATGGACTTTTTTGAGGTGAAAAAGAGCCTTATTCATGTCCTAAAGGTCGGAAAGGTTTTACAACTGCAAAAAGAAGGTCAAAATAGTTGAGAAATAGACAAAAATAAAATTATTTTTGGCCATAACATAACGATATACTTATTCCAAGGAGGAAAATACGGTTGAAAAAACGAATATTATTTTTGATTAGTATACTCTCATTGTTCGTTCTGTTAGCAGGATGCAGTCAAGTTAATCAGCCGATTACCCCGGAAAGTAAGGGATTTTGGAATCAATTTATTGTCTACCCATTATCCTGGCTGATTAAGGAAGTAGCACATTTACTTTGGGGCAGTTATGGGTTATCGATTATAGTTGTAACTATTTTGATCCGCCTTGCGATTTTACCGCTGATGATTAAGCAGACTAGAAACGCAAAAGCCACGCAGGCATTGCAGCCGGAATTGCAAGCGCTTAAGAAGAAATACAGCTCGAAGGATCAATTGACACAGCAAAAAATGCAGCAGGAACAAATGGCGCTTTTTCAAAAACATGGGGTTAATCCCCTAGCAGGTTGTTTTCCTTTGCTCATTCAAATGCCAATAATTATTGGTTTTTACCAGGCGATTTCAAGAACGAGGGCTATCGCCCAAGATACATTTCTATGGTTTGATTTAGGGTATAAGGATCCATACTATATTTTGCCGATTATTGCTGGAATCACTACATTTATTCAGCAAAAAATGATGATGGCCGGAACGGAAAAACAGAACCCGCAAATGGCGATGATGGTTTGGACGATGCCGGTGATGATTGTCTTTTTTGCTTTCAATGTCCCGTCAGCCCTTTCACTATATTGGGTCGTAGGGAATATATTCATGATTATTCAAACATATTTTACTAAAGGTCCTGAACTGAAAAAATCTTCAGAGACCGGTATTGCGGGAGGAGCAAAAAAGTGAACCAGGTAACTGCTACAGGACAAACTGTCGAAGAAGCAGTAGAATCAGCTTTAGCTCAATTAAAGACAACAAAGGACCGCACAGATGTCTCCATCATTGATGAGGGGAAAAAGGGGATTTTCGGAATTTTTGGATCGCGTCCTGCGGTTGTAAAAGTAACCGTTATCATTGATCCGTTAGAAGAGGCGAAAAAATTTCTGACTCAAGTGAGTGAACAAATGGGGGCGCCGGTGGAAATAGAAATCCGCCGTGATGGCAAACAAGTAAACTTTGTACTAACTGGAGAGAAAATTGCCCTTTTAATTGGAAAAAGAGGCCAAACGCTGAATTCAT
Organism: Neobacillus massiliamazoniensis; assembly: GCF_001048695.1. GTDB lineage: Bacteria > Bacillota > Bacilli > Bacillales > Cytobacillaceae > Neobacillus > Neobacillus massiliamazoniensis. Next base: position 785,572 of record NZ_CVRB01000002.1, read on the forward strand.
TGCAATATTTGACCCAGCTTGTAATCAATCGGTATTCGAAGCAATATTTATCTGTCATTTTGGATGCAGAAGATTACCGAAATAGAAGGAACGAAACATTAATTCAATTAGCTAATCGCGTTGCCCAAAAGGCGTTAAAAACGGGTAAAGATGTTTCATTAGAGCCAATGCCTTCTTATGAGCGAAAAGTTATTCATACCGCTTTATCGGAAAACAATCGTGTAAAAACATCTTCTGACGGAACTGAACCGCATCGCTATGTTGTTATTACTCCGATAAGAAAATAAGCATTTCTAAAGAAGGGCATCCTATCACATTTGATAGGGTGTTTTTTTGTTGGGCTGTCCCAAAATGTGACAGGCACCACTATTTGTACTAAGTTCATGATAACCGCAATGTTGATTTCCGCTCCAGGCGCTCGACTCCTGCGGGAGTACGGGGCAGGGGAGACCCCGCAGGCGCAATAGCGCCGAGGAGGCTCCCCGAACCGCCCGCGGAAAGCGAGCGCCTGGAGCGGAAATCAACAGACAAGTTTTAACAGACCATTAATAAAAGGGGGTGCCCTAAAAGTTTTGGGACACCCTCTTTTTTGTGGTTCAGAAATATATTGGGTGTGGATAGCAGACGGCTTTTTGTTTTATTGTTATTCACATGTGGATAAGCTAAAATAAAACGAGGATATTATGATTAAGTTGTGGATAAGCAGTGGTTAAATTGCTTTTTTCAATAGAAACAATGTGGTATTCTAGTAATTTGGAGTAAAAACTTTCGTTATTTTTATATAAATAAATTTCGATAAGGTGAGGTGAATGAACATGGAATTTGATACCATTGCAGCGATATCGACGCCCATGGGAGAGGGGGCGATCGCCATTGTCCGCTTAAGCGGGGATGATGCGATTCGAATTGCAAGTCAGCTATTTAGGGGAATCCATGGTAAGAAGCTGACAGAAGTAGTATCCCATACGATTCATTATGGACATTTGGTGGATCCGAAGGACGGGCAAGTGGTGGAAGAGGTCATGGTGTCGGTGATGAAGGGACCAAAGACATTTACGAAAGAGGATGTTGTCGAAATTAATTGCCACGGTGGCATCGTATCTGTTAATCGGGTTCTAAAGCATGTGTTAAAGAACGGTGCAAGGTTAGCGGAACCAGGTGAATTTACGAAACGTGCTTTTCTAAATGGACGAATCGACTTATCACAGGCGGAAGCGGTAATGGATTTAATTAGGGCGAAAACCGATCGGGCTATGAACTTAGCATTAGGCCAGATGGAGGGGCGTTTGTCCAAGCTTATTCGCAAGCTAAGACAAGAAATCTTAGAGATTCTTGCCCATGTTGAAGTGAATATTGATTATCCTGAATATGATGATGTGGAAGAAATGACCCATAAAATGCTGAAGGAAAAGGCTTCCTATGTGCGGGAAGAAATCGAGAAGCTTTTGCAAACCTCTGAGCAGGGAAAAATTTTACGTGAAGGGCTTTCGACTGTCATTATCGGCCGGCCGAATGTTGGCAAATCTTCGTTATTAAACAGCCTTGTTCATGAAAACAAAGCCATTGTTACCGATATACCAGGAACGACACGCGATGTGATTGAAGAATATGTGAATGTCCGTGGAGTACCGCTTAAGCTTGTCGATACAGCCGGAATTCGCGAAACAGAGGATATTGTGGAACGAATCGGGGTCGAACGATCACGTCAGGTGTTAAAAGAAGCAGATTTAATATTGCTTGTATTGAATTACGCTGATCAGTTAACAGCAGAGGATGAAAATCTTTTCAAGGCAGTTGAAGGGATGGACGTGATCGTCATTATCAATAAAACTGACCTCCCTCAGCAAATCGACCTAGAGCGGGTAAAGGACCTAGCGGGCGAACATCGAATGGTTACGACATCCTTGTTGGAAGATCGCGGTGTCGATGAATTAGAGGATGCCATTTCTGCGTTATTTTTTGCCGGGGCTATTGAAGCAGGCGATCAAACCTATGTTTCAAACAGCCGCCATATTGCGTTGTTAAGTCAAAGCCTACAGGCGATCGAAGAAGCGTTAGATGGTGTTGAAATGGGAACACCGATTGATATTGTTCAAATAGATTTGACACGGACGTGGGAATTGCTTGGTGAGATCATTGGCGACAGCGTACACGAGAGCTTAATTGATCAGCTATTCTCACAGTTTTGCTTAGGAAAATAGGTATGCAGAGGTCGGCAGTAAGGCGCCGATGTAAAAAATGGAGGTTTAATCGATGCAGTACGATGCAGGTAATTTCGACGTTATTGTCGTAGGAGCAGGTCATGCCGGCTGTGAGGCTGGCCTTGCGGCGGCGAGAATTGGCGCGAAAACATTAATCATTACTATTAACTTAGACATGATTGCATTTATGCCATGTAATCCATCAGTTGGGGGCCCTGCAAAGGGGATCGTTGTTCGCGAAATTGATGCCCTTGGCGGGGAAATGGCAAAAAATATTGATAAAACATATATTCAAATGAGAATGCTGAATACCGGTAAAGGTCCGGCCGTTCGGGCATTACGAGCACAGGCAGATAAGTTTGACTATCAGCATGAAATGAAAAAAACAATTGAAAATGAACCAAACGCCACGTTAATCCAAGGAATGGTCGAACGATTAATAGTCGAGGATGGTGCTGTTGTTGGCTGTATAACGAAAACAGGTGCTGCTTACCGGGCAAAAACAGTCGTGATCACAACAGGTACTTTCTTGCGCGGAGAAGTTATTATTGGTGATTTGAAATATTCAAGCGGTCCAAACAATCAGCAGCCATCCATTCGTTTATCTGAGCATTTGGAAGAGCTCGGGTTTGAGCTCGTACGCTTTAAAACAGGAACACCGCCAAGAGTAAACAGCCATTCAATCGATTATAGTAAAACAGAAATTCAGCCTGGAGATGAAATTCCTCGAGCTTTTTCTTATGAAACAACCAAATTTATCACGGACCAGCTTCCATGCTGGCTGACCTATACGAATGAACACACGCATCACATTATCGATTCTAATCTTCACCGTTCCCCGATGTTTTCAGGGATGATTAAAGGAACCGGACCGCGCTATTGTCCGTCGATCGAAGACAAGGTAGTGCGCTTTAATGACAAACCGCGCCATCAAATTTTCTTGGAGCCTGAAGGAAGAAACACACAGGAAGTGTATGTTCAAGGATTATCAACAAGCCTTCCTGAGGAAGTCCAACAGCAAATCCTTAAATCCATACCAGGTCTTGAAAAAGTACAAATGATGAGAGCAGGCTATGCCATTGAATATGATGCGATTGTACCGACCCAACTTTGGCCAACTCTTGAAACAAAAGTAATTAAAAATCTATATACAGCAGGCCAAATTAATGGGACATCAGGATATGAAGAAGCAGCTGGGCAAGGCCTGATGGCTGGAATCAATGCTGCGCTAAATGCCTTAGGTAGAGACCAACTTATTCTTAGCCGCTCAGATGCCTATATTGGTGTATTAATCGACGATTTAATCACAAAAGGAACAAACGAGCCGTACCGATTATTAACGTCAAGAGCAGAGTACCGGCTTTTATTGCGTCATGATAATGCCGATTTAAGGCTGACAGAAATTGGCCATCAAATTGGACTTATCAAAGACGAGCGGTATGAGAAATTTTTAGTAAAAAAAGAAGCCGTCGAAAATGAGAAGAACAGACTGCATTCCATCATTTTAAAACCTACTGAACAGGTTCAAACGTTAATCAAGAGTCTTGGAGGCAGTGAGTTAAAGGATGGAATCCGTGCTGCTGATCTGCTTAAAAGGCCTGAGATGACATATGAGCATGTGGAGAGTCTTACAAAAGCGGATGTTCCTTTGGATGACGAAATCAAGGAACAGGTTGAAATTCAAATTAAATATGAAGGGTATATTGAGAAGTCTCTTCAACAGGTCGACCGCTTAAAGAAAATGGAAAACAAGAAAATTCCTGACAATATCGATTATGATGCCATTACGGGTCTCGCTACAGAAGCAAAGCAAAAGCTTAAGAAAATTAAGCCGTTATCGCTCGCACAAGCATCACGTATTTCAGGGGTTAACCCTGCTGATATATCCATCTTACTGGTCTATTTAGAACAAGGTCGAATTGCGAGGATTTCTAATCAGTAAAAGAAAAAGCTCCAGCCCATAGCCGTTCTGCCAAGCTGGACAATTAGTGAGGAAGATTAATCAATGATATTAGAACAATTTGCTACCATGCTTCATGATAAAGGAATTTCCCTTTCAGAAGATCAGCTGGGCCAGTTTGAAGCGTACTATGAAACGCTTGTTGAATGGAACGAAAAAATGAATTTAACGGCCATCACAAATAAAGCGGATGTTTTTTTAAAGCATTTTTATGATTCAATAACCGCATCCATTTATTTTGATTTTACGAAGCCCTTTCATCTTTGCGATGTCGGGGCTGGGGCAGGGTTCCCAAGTATTCCGTTAAAAATTGCTTTTCCACATATTCAAGTTACCATTGTCGATTCATTAAACAAGCGAATTTCTTTTTTACAACATCTTGCTACTACCTTAAAATTGGAGAATGTCCAATTCGTCCATGATCGAGCTGAAACCTTCGGGGTAAACCCCATTCATCGAGAAGCCTTTGATGTCGTTACAGCAAGAGCAGTTGCCAGGATGTCTGTTTTAAGTGAACTTTGTCTGCCTCTTGTAAAAATAGGGGGACATTTTATTGCCATGAAGGCACTTAATGCAAAGGATGAGCTGGAAGTTGGTCAAAAAGCGATTACGATTTTAGGCGGTAAAGTCGAGAATATTCATACCTTTACATTGCCAATTGAAGAAAGCGAAAGAACCATTTTGGTTATTAAAAAAGAAAAGCAAACGCCAAAAAAATATCCACGCAAACCGGGAGTTCCCGGAAAAACGCCGATTGAATAATGGCACTTATTTTTTCCAATCCAGCTCCTGCGCCTAGCCCCTTGGATCATAAGCCTCCTCGCTGTGGTTGCTGAAAAGCTGCCTCCTCGCGGTTCGTCTGTAGCCTCGCGGGGCTGACCAAGGCGCTTACGCTTTTTTAAATAAAATATCAAACCGGTTGGCAGGAAGATTGTACTAGCATAGAGAATAAGTTATAGGGAGTTTCGTAAAGGAGTGTTGGGGATGAAAAATTCATTTACACGCTTTTTTGGCCTCGGCGAAAAAGGAGAACAAACCATTGAGCTGGAGAAAGAGCTGGATGTTGTAAATTCAGAAGAAATTAAAAAAATACCAATTGATGATATTGTTCCAAATCGTTTTCAGCCACGAACAGTCTTTGATGAAGGAAAAATTGAGGAATTGTCACGGACCATTCATATCCATGGGATTATTCAACCGATTGTTGTCAGAAGGTTTGAAGATGGTCAGTACGAAATTATCGCTGGGGAGCGCCGCTGGCGGGCAATGAAAAAACTTGGCTGGAACGAAGTACCGGCAATTATAAAGAATATGTCGGATACAGAAACCGCTTCTATTGCCTTAATTGAAAACCTGCAGCGGGAAGAGTTGTCACCGATTGAAGAAGCCATTGCATATGGACGGCTGCTGGAGTTACATAATTTGACGCAGGAGGCACTTGCGCAACGACTTGGCAAAGGGCAGTCAACAGTTGCCAATAAGCTTCGCCTTCTTAAGCTGCCGCAGCCCATTCAGGATGCACTGTTAAATAAAGTCATAACCGAACGTCATGCCCGCTCACTTATTCCTCTAAAGGATCCTGAAAAACAGGTTAAGCTTTTAGAGGAAATTATTGAAAAAGGCCTGAATGTGAAACAGACTGAGGATCGTGTCGTCAAGCTTCTTGAACAAAAAGAGCAAAAACCAAAACCAAAGCGAAAAGCATTTAGCAAGGATGTACGAATTGCTGTAAATACTATCAGACAGTCGTTATCAATGGTTTCAGACAGCGGCATCAATCTTAATTCTGAAGAAGAAGAGTTTGATGAATTTTATCAATTTACGATTCGCATTCCGAAGAAAAAGTAAATGAATAGACGAAAAATGCAAAGAACCAGACGAGATGATTGTTTGGTTCTTATTTTTTTAATTTTGGTCCCACTATAATTTTTTGTTTCATGATAAAATAGATAGCATGGCAATTATCTTTACTTGTTTCAGTTCTGATAGTTGCCATATAATTACTATTGATATGTAAGTTTAATAGATGATGAGAATATAATTTAAATAAGAAGGTAGGTGACATCATGGGGAAAATCATTACTATCGCGAATCAAAAGGGCGGAGTCGGCAAAACTACTACTTCTGTCAACCTTGGCGCCTGCTTAGCATACATAGGGAAAAGGGTCTTATTAGTAGACATTGACCCGCAAGGAAATGCTACAAGCGGGGTTGGAATTGAAAAGGCAGAAGTAGCACAATGTATATATGACGTGTTAGTAGATGATGTCGAAGCAAAGGAAGTAATTAAACCGACATCGGTGGAAAATTTATATGCCATACCTGCAACGATTCAACTGGCCGGGGCAGAAATTGAGCTTGTTCCTACGATTTCTAGGGAGGTTCGTTTAAAACGGGCATTAGAAGAAGTGAAGGATCAGTTCGATTTTATTATTATCGATTGCCCACCATCATTAGGCCTACTAACCCTCAATGCCTTAACTGCCTCCGATTCAGTGGTAATTCCAGTGCAATGTGAGTATTATGCATTAGAGGGATTAACTCAATTATTAAATACAGTAAGGCTCGTTCAAAAGCATCTAAACCAAGATTTAAAAATTGAAGGTGTATTGTTAACAATGCTGGATGCTCGAACGAATCTTGGGTTGCAAGTTATTGAAGAAGTAAAAAAATACTTTCATGACAAAGTCTATAAAACTATTATTCCACGGAATATTCGTCTAAGTGAAGCTCCGAGCCATGGGGAACCTATTATTAATTACGATTCTAAATCACGCGGGGCAGAAGTATATTTAGATTTAGCAAAGGAAGTGGTCTCGAATGGCTAAGCGTTTAGGAAAAGGGCTTGATGCATTTTTTATGAACCCGGAAGTTGGCACTGAAGAGACAATCCAAGAAATTAAGCTAAAGGATTTGCGTCCTAACCCCTACCAACCGCGAAAAAATTTTGAACAAGAAGCAATCGATGAATTAAAGGCTTCAATATTGGAGCATGGAATTCTACAGCCTCTTGTTGTGAGAAAAAGTATTAAGGGATTTGAAATTGTAGTTGGCGAAAGGCGTTTTAGGGCTGCTATGGAAGCGAAGCTTGAAAGTGTTCCTGCAGTAGTCCGGGAACTGACTGAACAGCAGATGATGGAATTAGCTGTCCTAGAAAACCTGCAAAGAGAAGACTTGAATTCGATTGAAGAGGCACTTGCCTATCAAACGTTAATGGAAAAATTAAAGCTTACACAAGAAGAAGTGGCTAAACGTTTAGGAAAAAGCAGACCACATATTGCAAACCATGTCCGCCTCCTTTCTCTTCCTGCAAATATCCAAGAGTTGATTTCAAAAGGGAAAATTTCAATGGGGCACGGCCGTGCATTACTAGGGTTACGTAAAAAAGCCAATCTTCCGCAGATTGTTGATAAGATTATAAAGGAATCATTAAATGTCCGTCAGCTTGAAAAACTCATTCAGCAGATAAACGAAAATGTTCCACGTGAAACAAAAAAGCCGGAAAAGCGGGATGTATTTATTCAAGAACGTGAGCATTCCCTTCGCGAAAGATTTGGAACAGCTGTAAATATTAAACAGTCAAAAAATAAAGGGAAAATTGAAATTGAGTTTTTCTCCAAGGAAGACTTAGAACGAATTTTAGAAATGCTTGATCAAAACGATTCCTATTAGACCATTTTTTTTAGTATAGAAATATAGAAACAATCGGTTGTTTATTCACCGATTGTTTTTGTTTTAGTCTAAGAAAGTATAAAATTTGACTTCGAGAATGGTCTAGCTTCAGCGCCTAGGGGCTCTTAGGTCTACAGCCAATCCGTCCTGAAGGTTAAAAAGCAACCTTGACACCGGCTCGTCTTATGCCTGTCACCCCTGTTCAAGGCGTTTCCGCTTTTCTTGTTTCCTCCGACCTTGTAAAATCTGCCCAGGTTTTCTTGGGATATGCAAGGCTTGCCAGATAAATTCCGTTCGCAATCGTTTTTGCCATATTCATTACGAGATGCAAGCGAGTGTTTTGTAATACAAAAAATTCCATAAAACCACTGACATTTACAATCCCGGTAATATGTATATTACCCACTGATGGAAGATCCTTGTTTACCCCGGCACCTGGCTTGACAGGTCCGTCGTTAAGTTGAATCATCCCTACATTTTTCATTCTTCCTAAGCAGGCATCAATCCCTATAATATAAGGATTAAGATGTTTCATGTGGATTTCGTTAAGTCTTTCATTTAGATTAACAGCATGAACAGGCTCCTCTAATGTACCGTACACATAAAAAGAAGGAAGATTCTTTTCCTCTAACAATGTCCCAACCAGCGGTCCTAAAGAATCCCCTGTGGAGCGGTCCGTACCAATACAAACAAAAACGATCGGGCGGCCATCCATTCTAGGTAAATATGAAAGCAATGTTTGCGCAAGGGAATCAGCTGCTTGAGTATCATAATGAAATACTCTTGCCTTCTCCCTTCTATCGAAAAATCCCGCCTTCAGGTTCATGAAGTCCACTCCTTAAATAAAAGATAAGTCTTACTATTATACGGAAAATTCAGGCAATCTATACATAGAGAGTGAGAAAAAGGTAAATTTCAATACTGTAAAGCCAAGAAAAAAATTGTTAAAATAGATATGATTATTTGCTAGATTGGAAGGTGTAATGATGAGTTCTACGGAAAAACAGATCAGTTTTACGGAAAATTGGTTTAAGCAAACTATGGATACACTGCAAAATGAAGGAACATGGGTAAATTTAGGCGTAGCAGTTATAAAAATTATTCTCATTTTATTTGTCGCCAATCTTGTTATCCGGTTTGGAAAAATAGCAATTCACAACATTTTTAAAATTAGGAATCTTTCTCCTTTAAATACTTCGGAACGGAGGGAGGAGACCCTCTCAAAGCTTCTTGATAATATTCTATCCTATGTCGTTTATTTTATTGCGTTAATGATGATTCTTTCTGTTTTTGGAATTAATGTACAAGCATTGATAGCGGGAGCAGGAATTGTTGGATTGGCTGTAGGTTTTGGGGCACAAAATTTAGTGAAAGATATTATTACAGGATTTTTTATTATTTTTGAAGACCAATTTTCAGTTGGTGACCATATACGAATTGGACAATTTGAAGGAAATGTCGAAACCATCGGCTTAAGAACAACAAAGATAAAAAGCTGGACAGGGGAAGTCCATATTTTACCTAATGGAAGTATTACTCAAGTCACCAATTTCTCTTTAAATAACAGTTTAGCAGTTGTCGATATAGGCATTGCCTATGGGGAAGATCTTGAAAAAGCCGAAAGAGTTATAGATGAGCTCTTGATAAAAATGCCGGCTCAAAATGAAGATTTAACGAAAACACCTGAGCTTTTAGGAATCCAAACGATGAGTCCTACTGAGATTGTATATAGAATTATCGCAGAAACGCTGCCGATGAAACAAGCCAGTGCTGCCAGATTGATTCGTAAAGAAGTCAAACTTGTTTTAGACCAGCATGGAATCAAAGTTCCATATCCAAAACTTGTTGCGTACTCGCAAGGGGATCAACCAAAATAAAGTTTTAGGGGGCATTTTTATGGAAGAAAAGGAATTTCACTTAAATGATGTGGTAGAAATGAAAAAACAGCATCCATGTGGAACGAATCGCTGGAAAATAATCCGTATGGGAATGGATATTCGGATTAAGTGCGAAGGCTGCGGACATAGCGTCATGATTCCACGGAGGGAATTTTCAAGAAAAATGAAAAAAATCCTTGTGAAGGCAGAAGACTAGACTTTCATCAATATGGAAATGATAGCTGCGGACTATAGTTGTGCCTCGGCAGCACGTTATATGACGTGCTTGAAAATCTGAGAAAATTAACTAACTGTCGCCCTATAGGTGGCAGTTTGTCGTTGTTTGGGTAAAAACATTCAATAAACAGCAAATTGTTCAAAAAGAGAAATCAAAGTCAGCTCTTACCCTTTACTTTATCTTGTCTTTTTGCTTACCAATGCCTATAATTGTAAAGATGCTGACCATATCAATTAGAACTATTTTTATTCATAGATTATTTTTTAGAGGAGTGGAAGTGAATGGCTTTAACAGCTGGGATTGTTGGCTTACCGAATGTCGGGAAGTCTACCTTGTTTAATGCGATCACACAGGCAGGGGCTGAATCAGCTAATTACCCGTTCTGTACGATTGATCCGAATGTTGGAATTGTAGAAGTACCAGATCACCGTCTACAAAAGTTAACAGAGCTCGTGCAGCCCAAAAAAACAGTACCAACAGCATTTGAATTTACTGATATCGCTGGGATTGTAAAGGGCGCAAGCAAAGGGGAAGGCTTAGGAAACAAATTCCTATCCCATATTCGTCAGGTCGATGCAATTTGTCATGTGGTACGTTGCTTTGCTGATGAAAATATTACCCATGTTTCAGGTAAAGTCGATCCTATTTCTGATATTGAAACGATCAACCTAGAGTTAATCCTTGCTGACATGGAATCAGTTGAAAAACGGATTGGCCGAGTAGAGAAATTAGCGAAACAAAAGGATAAAGAGGCTGCAGCTGAATTTGAAGTTCTTTCAATGCTACGAGAAGCCTTTGAGGCGGAAAAGCCTGCTCGTTCGGTTGAATTTACAGAAGAGCAAATGAAAATTGCGAAACAGCTCCATCTTTTAACGACGAAACCTGTCCTCTATGTAGCGAATGTAAGTGAAGAAGAAGTTGCTGACCCTTCTAATAACGAATACGTCCAAAAGGTTCGTGAATTTGCTAAGCTTGAACATGCTGAAGTAATTGTGATTTGTGCAAAAATTGAAGAAGAAATTGCTGAGCTTGAAGGGGAAGAAAAAGAGATGTTCTTATCCGAGCTCGGAATCCAAGAATCAGGGCTAGACCAATTAATCAAAGCTGCCTATAGCTTGCTTGGACTAGCTACCTACTTTACAGCAGGTGTTCAAGAAGTTCGTGCTTGGACATTTAAAAAAGGAATGAAAGCACCACAATGTGCGGGAATTATTCACTCAGACTTTGAGCGAGGATTCATTCGTGCAGAAACTGTTTCCTATGAGGATTTACTTGCAGGTGGCAGCTATAACGCTGCAAAGGAAGCTGGGAAAGTCCGCTTAGAAGGAAAAGAATATATAGTTCAAGATGGAGATGTTATTCATTTCCGATTTAATGTTTAAAACGAAAAGCGGAAGCGCCTTGCTCAGGGGCGACAGGCATAAGACGAGCCGACTTGAAGGTTGGTTTTTAACCTTCATGACGGATTGGCTTATGACCCCGAGCCCCTAAGCGCTGCAGCTAGACAATTAGAAAAGCGGAAGTGGCTTATGACCTCGAGGGGCTAGGCGCTGCAGCTGGACAAACGAGAAGCTCTAGCGCTTAGGCGCCAGAGCTTTTCTTGTTATTGCCTTTCTTCCATTTCTATGCTATAATTTGAACTTGTGAGTAATGAATAATTGCTCCTTGCCCGTTAATAGGGCCGCTTAGACCAAAAGGAGGTGACTGTGATGAATAAGTACGAAATCATGTACATCATCCGCCCAAGCATTGAAGAGGAAGCGAAAAAAGCGCTAGTTGAGCGTTTTAATAACATCCTTCTTGAAAATGGCGCGGAAACTGCTGAAGTAAAAGATTGGGGTAAACGCCGTCTTGCTTACGAAATCAATGATTTCCGTGATGGATACTACCAAATCGCTAAAACGACATCTTCGGCTGCTGCAGTACAAGAGTTCTCTCGTCTTGCAAAAATCAGCGAAGATATCATTCGCCATATCGTAATTAAAGAAGAAGCGTAAAATAGATTTATTCAGCGGAAATGTTTCACATGAAACATTTCTCAGAAAGAAAAGGAGTTGATTCTGATGTTAAATCGTGTTGTGCTTGTCGGTCGTTTAACCAAAGATCCCGATTTGCGTTATACACCAAACGGGGTCCCTGTTGCTACCTTTACACTTGCAGTAAACCGCACATTTTCCAATCAGCAAGGCGAAAAAGAAGCAGATTTTATTAACTGCGTTATTTGGCGTCGTCCTGCTGAGAATGTTGCAAACTTCTTGAAAAAGGGCAGCTTAGCAGGCGTGGATGGCCGAATTCAAACTCGCAGCTATGAAGGACAAGATGGTAAACGTGTGTATGTCACAGAGGTTGTGGCAGATAGTGTTCAATTTCTTGAGCCTAAAGGGGCTGGCGGGAGAAGTGACAACGATATGTACGGAGCTCCTCCAAGGGAACCACAGGGTAATCCTTATGGAAACAGCAATCAGAATCAACGTCCTTATCAAAACCAAAACCAAAACAACAATAAAGGTTTTACGCGAGTGGATGATGATCCATTTGCCGGGAATGGTCAAATTGACATTTCTGATGATGACTTACCATTCTAATCAAACCTTATATTGAACGGATCACTAATAAATAATAATGAAGGAGGGAAATTCCATGGCAGCAGGACGCAAAGGCGGACGTGCGAAACGCCGTAAAGTGTGTTATTTCACAGCTAACGGCATCACTCGCATCGACTATAAAGATGTAGATTTACTTAAAAAATTCATCTCTGAACGTGGAAAAATTTTACCACGCCGTGTAACTGGAACTAGCGCTAAATATCAACGTAAATTAACAGTTGCAATCAAACGTGCTCGTCAAATGGCATTATTACCATTCGTAGCAGGTGAATAATAAAGCGTAAAAAGCAGTGAGGGTGGTCCTTGCTGCTTTTTTTATAGGATAAGAAAGTATAAAATTTGACTTCGAGAATTGTCTAGCTTCAGCGCCTAGGGGCTCGGGGTCATAAGCCAATCCGTCATGAGGTTACAAACCAACCTTCAAGCCGGCTTGCCTTATGCCTGTCGCCCCTGAGCATAAAGGAAATCTTCCTTGAATAACCTTCGCAGGAACAAGCTGTGCTTGTTCCGAAGGCGCTTACGCTTTTCTATGTTGAATGGTAAAGTCTAAATAGTTAAAATTAAGGGATAGGCTTACATAAGATTGAGGTGAAAAAGTGAAGAATACACGCAGAATAACAGAAGGTGCCATCCTCTTAGCTGTCTTTGCTGTTATTTTATTAATAACATTTTATGTTCCTGTATTTGGTTTGGTGGCAAGCTTGTTTTTACCACTGCCATTTATGCTGTTTGCTGCAAAAAATGATTGGAAAAGTACAATAGTTTTTGTTGTATCCTCCCTGCTATTATCATTAGTTTTTGGCTCCATTCTCTCCCTGCCACTTACCCTTGCTTCGAGTACGACTGGCGCTGTAATGGGGGTGCAAATTAATCGAAAAAAAAGCAAACTAGCGATTTGTGTCTCAGGTTTCTTTGTCTTTTTGGCTAATTCCATCATTATGTATGGTGTGAGTATTATCTTTTTTAATCAAGATATTATGCAGCAATCGATTAACCTATTGCGTGATTCGATAAAATCTTCTACTGATATGTTGAACAACATGGGCCAGGGGGCAGAAGCTAAAAAAGTAGCCGACCAATTTAATCAGTCATTAAGTTTAATGAAAACCCTTATTCCTTCAATGTTTGTCTTTTCTTCGGCTTTTATGGTACTAGTTACTCAAGCAATTTCTTTTCCGATTTTAAAAAAATTTGGAATTAAAGTTGAAAATTTTAAACCATTTAGAGAAATAATCTTACCCAAAAGCATGTTGTGGTATTTTTTGGTGATAATGTCTATTAGTTTGTTTGTGCACCCAAGTGCCGGATCCTTTTGGCAAATGGCTATATTAAACCTTACTTTTATTATATTTTTCCTAATGATATTTCAAGGATATTCCTTTATGTTTTTTGTTTTTCATCAGAAGGGGATATCGAAATCCGTCTCTATTCTAATAGCTATAATCTCATTCATCATACCAATTATGCTTTATATTGTTGGGATATTAGGTATAATGGATTTAGGTTTTGATTTAAGAAAGCGTTTCGAAAAGTGACTATACGGTTTTAGGAGCTGAAAAAACTTTGCCTGCATTTTTAGAAAAGCGGTCAATTCGTTACCCTTTTTACGGGTTAATAGGTGTAACATTGTTGCTGCTTATTGTTCTGCTTCTATTTAATTGGATATTGAGCTTAGCGGGATTTTTGTTAATGATTGTGCCAGTCTACTATATGATTGTCATTGAGCATAATCAACGAAAGGAAATGGAGGAGTATATTTCTAACCTTTCCTATCGTGTGAAAAGGGTGGGCGAAGAAGCCTTAATGGAGATGCCCATTGGGATTATGTTAATCAATGATGCATACTTTATCGAATGGACAAATCCTTTTCTTTCTTCCTATTTTGATGAGGAAACTCTTATCGGCAAATCCTTATTTGATGTGGCAGATGTTCTAGTTCCCCTTATCAAACAAGAAGTAGAAACGGAAATGATTACCCTAAAGACCCGCAAATTTCGTGTGATTCATAAATGGGAAGAACGACTGCTTTATTTCTTTGATGTAACAGAACAAGTAGAAATTGAAGAACTGTATCGGAATGAGCAAACGGTTATTGCAATTATCTTTTTAGATAATTATGATGAACTGACCCAAGGTATGGATGACCAAATGAGGGGCAGCATCAATAATTTAATGACATCCACTTTGAATAAGTGGGCAAATGAAAATGGTATTTTTATAAAAAGAACTTCTTCCGATCGTTATATTGCCGTTTTTAATGAAGAAATTCTCCTTTCTCTTGAAAAGAGAAAATTCACCATACTTGATGAAATAAGGGAAATTGCTTCCGTAAAAAACGTTTCCTTCACCCTAAGTATTGGAATTGGGACAGGTGTTTCATCATTACCGGAATTAGGCAGTCTGGCCCAATCAAGCCTTGACTTGGCATTAGGACGCGGTGGAGATCAAGTAGCGATCAAGCTGCCAAATGGCAAGGTAAAATTCTTCGGTGGTAAGACGAATCCCATTGAAAAACGGACTAGGGTCAGAGCACGGGTTATTTCCCATGCATTGAAGGATCTCATTACTGCCAGTGACAAAGTCATCGTCATGGGGCATAAGAATCCTGATATGGATTCAATCGGCTCCTCCATTGGTATTTATAAAGTAGCTGAAATGAATCAAAAAGACGCCTACATCGTCCTGAACTTTAATGAAATCGATATCGGCGTTGGCAGGTTGATGGATGAAATCCGTCAAAAAGAGAAATTATTTTCCCACTTTATTTCGCCTGAAGAGGCGCTGGAAATGGCAACAGATAAAACCTTGCTGGTAATTGTTGATACACATAGACCATCGCTCGTGATGGAAGAGAGGCTTCTAAGTAAAATTGATAATGTGGTTGTGATTGATCATCACCGCCGCGGTGATGAGTTTATCAAAAATCCGTTACTTGTTTATATGGAGCCTTATGCCTCTTCGACCGCCGAGCTTGTTACAGAGTTTCTTGAGTATCAGCCGAAAAATGGAAAGATTGAAATGATTGAAGCAACTGCTTTATTAGCAGGCATTATTGTCGATACGAAAAGCTTTACATTACGAACAGGTTTCCGTACATTTGATGCAGCCTCCTATTTAAGGGGCCAAGGTGCAGATACCGTTCTCGTTCAAAAGCTTTTAAGAGAAGATGTGGAGACCTATATTAGAAGATCTAAGCTCATCGAATCGGTTTCCCTTTATCGGGCCGGGATTGCCATTGCAATGGGAACGGAAGACCAGCTTAATGATCAAGTCATTATTGCTCAAGCAGCAGATACATTGCTGACAATGGATGGTATCATTGCTTCGTTCGTTATTTCCAAAAGGAGCGAGAGTGTCATTGGCATTAGTGCAAGATCATTGGGTAGCATTAATGTCCAGTTGATAATGGAAAGCCTGCAGGGCGGAGGCCATCTGACAAATGCTGCAACCCAGCTTACAGGACTGACATTAGAAGAAACGGAAGCTCAATTAATGAAAGCAATTGATGAGTATTTTGAAGGAGTGAAAAAAGAATGAAAGTAATCTTTTTAAAGGATGTAAAAGGAAAAGGGAAAAAAGGTGAAATCAAAAATGTTGCTGACGGGTATGCACATAATTTTTTGATTAAGCAAGGACTAGCGGTGGAAGCATCAAATGCCAATGTCAGCACATTGGATGCCCAAAAAAAGAAACAAGAAAAAGAAGCAGCAGAAGAGCTGGCTGAGGCGAAAAAATTAAAAGAGGTACTGGATAAAATTACGGTTGAGCTAACGGCAAAATCCGGTGAAGGCGGCCGCATATTTGGTTCGATTACAACAAAGCAAGTGGCTGAAGAACTGCAAAAGAAACACGGTATTAAAATAGACAAACGAAAAATGGAATTAGCTGATGCCATCCGTACTCTTGGGGTGACTAAGGTTCCTGTGAAGCTTTACCATGATGTTGTGGCAACACTAAATGTTCATGTAAAAGAAGGAAACTAAATTTCCCAGTTCGAATTTCGAGATAAACATGATAAAATATACAGGTATGCATGATGTGATCGGTTATTACTGGTCACTTTTCTTCTTTATGGAGACCGACAATTTTCGAAGTCGAAATAAACCTATGATTATATAACCCTCTTAGATTGGAGGTTTTAATAAATGAGTGATTTATTTGCAGACCGTCTGCCACCGCAAAATATTGAAGCGGAACAGGCTGTTCTAGGTGCGATTTTCCTAGAGCCGTCTTCTTTAACATTGGCGACAGAAATCTTAATACCTGAAGACTTTTACCGTGCTTCCCACCAGAAGATTTTTAATGTCATGTTAAAATTAAATGATCTTGGCAAAGCGGTTGACCTTATCACCGTGACGGAGGAACTGGCTGCTGCTAAGCTATTAGAGGATTCCGGCGGTGTCAGTTATTTAAGCGAACTTGCCGGATCGGTCCCAACGGCGGCAAATATTGAGTATTATGCGAAAATCGTAGAAGAAAAGTCATTGCTTAGGCGGTTAATTCGAACGGCCACTACGATTGCCACTGATGGGTATGCTCGTGAGGATGAAGTCGATTCTCTCTTAAGTGAAGCTGAAAAGAAAATCCTCGAGGTAGCACAACGGAAAAATGCGGGAGCTTTTCATAATATTAAGGATGTTCTTGTTCGTACTTACGATAATATTGAGTTGATGCATAATCGGGTTGGTGATATCACGGGGATCGCCACGGGCTTTGCTGAGTTGGATCGGATGACAGCGGGCTTTCAGCGCAATGATTTGATTATAGTTGGGGCCCGCCCTTCAGTGGGGAAAACAGCCTTTGCTTTAAATATTGCCCAAAATGTTGCCACAAAAACGGGTGAAAATGTTGCCATTTTCAGTCTTGAGATGGGGGCAGAGCAGCTGGTGATGCGGATGCTCTGTGCGGAAGGAAATATTGATGCGCAACGGCTTCGTACTGGTTCCCTTACCGATGAGGATTGGGGAAAATTAACGATGGCAATGGGCAGCCTTGCAAGTTCAGGAATTTTTATTGATGACACTCCGGGAGTTAGAATTAGTGATATCCGTTCAAAGTGTCGTCGTTTAAAGCAAGAACATGGTCTTGGAATGATCTTGATTGATTACCTGCAACTCATTCTTGGTAGTGGCAGATCCGGTGAAAACCGCCAGCAGGAAGTATCGGAAATTTCCAGATCGTTAAAGCAATTAGCTCGTGAGCTACAGGTTCCGGTGATCGCTCTTTCCCAGCTTTCGCGTGGTGTAGAGCAACGCCAGGATAAGCGTCCGATGATGTCTGATATTCGTGAATCAGGGAGTATTGAGCAGGATGCAGATATTGTTGCCTTTTTATACCGTGATGATTACTATGACAAGGAATCCGAAAATAAGAATATCATTGAAATTATTATTGCCAAACAGCGTAATGGTCCAACCGGGACCGTGCAACTAGCCTTTGTAAAGGAATATAATAAATTCGTAAACTTAGAGAAACGCTTTGATGATTCTGCCATTCCTTCAGGAGCGTAAATAGTGGTGAAAGCTAGCCTTTTCGAATAGGCTAGTTTTTTTTAATCATATTTTAATATTTTACGAACATAGAAAACTATAATTAAAAAAATGTTCGTGTTTAATTGACTTTTCACCCAAGGAATTGTTAAACTGTTTATGGATTTAATGAAAAGCATAAAATTTTGGAGGTGCCTTAAATGTCATCAGTTGTGGTTGTTGGTACGCAGTGGGGAGACGAAGGCAAGGGAAAAATTACGGATTTTCTTTCAGAAAATGCCGAAGCAATTGCACGTTATCAAGGAGGCAATAATGCAGGCCACACCATTCGTTTTGATGGAGAAACCTACAAATTGCACCTAATTCCATCAGGAATCTTTTATAAAGAAAAAATCTGTGTCATTGGAAACGGAATGGTTGTTGATCCAAAGGCACTCGTTGCGGAGCTTGCCTATTTGCACGAAAAAGGGATTACAACCGATAATCTACGCATCAGCAACCGCGCCCATGTTATTCTTCCATACCATCTAAAACTTGATGAAGTAGAGGAAGAGAGTAAGGGTGCTAATAAAATTGGTACAACTAAAAAAGGGATCGGCCCAGCATATATGGATAAAGCTGCTCGTGTTGGAATCAGAATGGCTGACCTACTAGAGCGCGATGTGTTTGAAGAAAAACTCGAGCGCAATCTTGCTGAAAAAAATCGCTTGTTCGAACGTATTTATGAAACGACCGGCTTCAAAAAAGAAGATATTCTTGATGAGTACTATGAATATGGACAACAAGTTAAACAATATGTTTGCGATACATCCGTAGTGTTGAATGATGCTTTAGATGAAGGAAAGCGGGTTTTATTTGAAGGGGCTCAGGGGGTTATGCTTGATATTGACCAAGGTACTTACCCATTTGTTACCTCTTCTAATCCAGTTGCCGGCGGTGTAACCATTGGTTCAGGAGTGGGTCCTTCAAAAATTACCCATGCAGTTGGGGTTTGTAAAGCCTATACCTCTCGTGTTGGCGATGGACCGTTTCCAACTGAATTAATTAATGAAATTGGAAACCGCATCCGTGAAGTGGGACGTGAATATGGTACAACAACAGGGCGCCCGCGCCGGGTTGGCTGGTTTGACAGCGTCGTCGTCCGCCATGCTCGTCGTGTCAGCGGCTTAACTGATCTATCCCTCAATTCCATTGATGTATTAACCGGTATCGAAACATTGAAAATTTGTACAGCGTATCGATATAAAGATGAAATCATTACAGAATATCCAGCTAGTCTAAAGGTTCTATCAGAGTGTGAACCTGTTTATGAAGAACTGCCAGGCTGGACAGAAGACATCACCGGTTGTAAAACATTAGATGAATTGCCTGCCAATGCCCGCCATTATGTAGAACGAGTCACACAGCTAACAGGAGTACCTCTAACTACGTTCTCAGTAGGTCCAGACCGTAACCAAACAAATGTGGTTCGCAGCCCTTGGAGACAAGTTTAAGGGATTATACAAGAAGCTCTCTGAAAAGAGAGCTTCTACATTTTTGTTTTGTTAAACAATGTCTTTTACCTGCCCGGTCTAGTTAATAAAGCAAGAATACGGTCACGAAAACTAGTATACGTGCCCGGTTTGGTCAGAAAAGCAAGAATACGGTCACGAAAACAAATTTACGTGACCGGTTTGGTCAAAAAAGCAAGATTACAGTCACGAAAACTGTTTACCTGCCCGATTTCGGGAAAAGTACATGATTTCGGTCAAGTAAATTTTTCCCCTGTTTTTGTCGTTAGTTAGCGCTATTGAGTAAGGAAATTTACTACTTTTTCAAAACATATCTAGCTAATTAAAAAAAAATGAAAAAAAGTATTGCCTAACTTTAATAATCTATGATAATATAAAAAGCGTCGTCACAAACGAGCTATTAGCTCTTGTGAACGTTAATATAGTGTCGAGCCATTAGCTCAGTTGGTAGAGCATCTGACTTTTAATCAGAGGGTCGAAGGTTCGAGTCCTTCATGGCTCACCATTTTTAATAAATGGCCCCTTGGTCAAGCGGTTAAGACACCGCCCTTTCACGGCGGTAACACGGGTTCGAATCCCGTAGGGGTCATAAAATTTTTGGTCTGGTAGTTCAGTTGGTTAGAATGCCTGCCTGTCACGCAGGAGGTCGCGGGTTCGAGTCCCGTCCAGACCGCCACTTACATAAGAATCTTGGCTTGATAGTTCACAAAACCAAACTTAATAATGGCTCAGTAGCTCAGTCGGTAGAGCAAAGGACTGAAAATCCTTGTGTCGGCGGTTCGATTCCGTCCTGAGCCATCCCAAAAAAAGAAGCTTACAATCCGTAGGCTTCTTTTTTTACATTTTGTATTATGAATTTGTTATCGATCTGTAATATTTACTCCAAAAAAATACAATTTTCAAAAAAATCTTGTCACATATTGTTACAATGGATCTAATACCATTGAACTACTCCAAACTCTTATTTCATAAGGATTTGAGACTATTCTATTAAAATTAGGCTAGGAAAAATCTCTTAAAAAATTCCCGTAAAAAGTAGAAAAATGTCAGCTATTATACATTTTTGTTACATTATAACGATTATTGTTTTTAAAAAGAGGAACTATGTTAAAGTAAAAATTGCGGTAATTATGGGAAATTCTCTAATAGTTGGAATGTACTAGTCTATGAGAATCATTTCCTATCTTTAGGAGGATCAAATGCTCTTTATTAGATTATCAAAAAAGATGGAAATAATTTTGAAAACAGCTATTACTACAGCATTGGCTGCATCTGTTATTGTGTTTAGTACTGGCCCAGTGGCATTTGCACACAACTCAAAATTAACAACAGTGTATAACGTTTATCTCAATCATACCTATATTGGAACAGTTACTGATAAAAATGTTGTAGAAAAGGAAATTGCTGCGCAAATTGACAACATTAAGAAATCCTACAAGAATGTTGACATAACCGTAAATCCTACTATTGAATACATAGAAAAGCAAGATCTCCATTCAACAGCAAATAACCAAGAGGCAATACAAAATATTGACAACGCCATCGTGCAAAATACGGAGACTACACCTGCAGCAATTGTGGTCGATGGAAAACCAGTTGTTTATTTGAATAGTATAAAAACTGCAAACGATGTGATGAAAAAGCTCAAGCTGAAATATGTAAGTGAAGAACAGTTAAATGAACTCGATGCAAGAAAAGTATCGCCAAATACTGCTTTACCTCCTTTGAAGGAAAATGAAACAAGACTAGTAGATGTTCGCTTTTCAGAAAAGGTTTCGATTAATGATGAAAAAACGACTCCTGTTAAAATCATGTCAGAAGAAGAGGCCATTGTCTTTTTACAAAAGGGAACAATAGAAGAAAAAAAATATGCGGTCCAACAAGGTGATGTTCTTGGGTCCATCGCAAACAACAATGGGCTTAAGTTGTCTGAACTAAAGGCATTAAATCCGGGACTTGATGAAAATTCAGTCTTAAAAATCGGTCAAGAGGTAAATATAACAGCACTAAAGCCGTTGCTTCATGTCATGATTGAGAAGGAATCGTATCAAAAGGAAGACCTTCCGTTTAAAGAGGAAGTTATCGAGGATTCCTCCATGCCAAAAGGTGATACAAAGGAAAAGCAAGCAGGTATTAATGGAACTAGAATTGTCACCTATCATATTTTTGATCAAAATGGCGTAACAACCAATAAAGAAGTAGCAAATGAACAAATCCTAGTGCAGCCGGTTAATCATGTGGTTATTAAAGGAACCAAGGCCATTCCATCACGAGGTGAAGGGAGCTTTGTATGGCCTACAAACGGAGGCTATATCTCCAGTGGAGTAGGATATAGATGGGGGAAAATGCATAAAGGAATTGATATTGCAAGACCGAGCGACTTGACCATCAAAGCGGCTGACAATGGAATTGTTGTCTTTGCCGGCTGGGGAGGAGCTTTTGGGAATAAAGTAGTCATTGATCACCAAAATGGTTTTCAGACCATTTATGGGCATCTTTCATCCATTGGTGTCCAAGTCAGCCAGGTTGTTCCAGTAGGTACAACCATCGGTATCATGGGAGCAACAGGGGATGCGACCGGAGTCCATTTGCATTTTGAAATTTGGAAAAATGGGGCACTACAAAATCCAGTTGACTATTTAAGATAAGAGCATGAGAAAAAGTCTCTAGTGTATCTAGAGGCTTTTGTTTTTTTAAAGGCTATGTAAAAGCTCATTGATGATTTTGCCACTATGTTGATTAGAGCGGAAATCAACAGGCAATTTTAACAGAGCCAAAAAATAAAAAAGATAAAATACTAAATTTGAGAATGATCTGGCTCCGCTCCATAAGAGCAAGCTTCGAAAGCGATACCTTGCATTGAGCTTTTCTTATTGTCTAGGTCCAGCTCCTAGCCCCTCGGGTCATAAGCCACTCCCAAAACGAAGGCAAAAAGCGCCTTCTTTTTGGAAGTGTCTGTAGCCTCGCGGGGCTGACCAAGGCCTTCCGCTTTTCTTATAATATAAATATTCAAAGATAACAAATACTAGTAACAGGTGAATTTAAGCTAATAAAATGGTAAAGTAAAATAGAGTAGATATGACCTTAATGATACTTAATAGATTATTTTAAATAAAAGGAGCAATATTGATGGAAAAGAAAATTCTCGTCGTCGATGATGAAAAACCAATTGCAGATATTTTACAGTTTAACCTAAAAAAAGAAGGATATGATGTGTATTGCGCTTATGATGGCAATGACGCTCTCAAAATGGTTGAGGACCTGCAGCCAGATCTCATCCTTTTAGATATCATGCTTCCATTAAGAGATGGAATGGAAGTATGCCGCGAAGTCCGGAAAAAATATGAAATGCCGATTATTATGCTGACAGCTAAGGACTCTGAAATTGATAAAGTATTAGGCCTTGAGCTTGGTGCAGATGATTATGTAACGAAACCGTTCAGTACGAGAGAATTAATCGCACGGGTAAAAGCAAATTTACGCCGTCACCAGCAAGTGCTCTCACAGCCAGATGAGGAAAATGAATCGAATGAAATCGAAATTGGCTCTCTTGTGATTCATCCAGATGCCTATGTCGTTTCAAAGCGCGGCGAAACGATTGAACTGACACACCGCGAGTTCGAATTACTCTATTATTTGGCGCAGCATATTGGACAAGTAATGACAAGAGAACACTTGTTGCAAACGGTTTGGGGCTACGATTATTACGGCGATGTGAGAACGGTTGATGTGACCGTAAGACGTTTGCGGGAAAAAATTGAGGATAACCCCAGCCATCCAACCTGGATTGTAACGAGAAGAGGCGTTGGTTATTACTTACGTAACCCAGAACAGGAGTAATGGCTTTGATGAGAAAGTTTAGTTTCTTTCGATCGATACATGTTAAATTTGTCATTATTTATGTCCTACTAATTTTAGTAGCGATGCAAATTATTGGCGCGTACTTTGTCAAGGAGCTCGAGCAAACGTTAAAAACGAACTTCCAAACATCCTTAAAGGCACGCGTAAATTTACTTGGCTATAATATTGTGGAAGAAATGGACAAGGTTAGAACAGCTGATGATACCACACTTGAAGCAGACATAAAAAAAACCTTAAGAGATTTTTCGGCAGTTGATATATCAGAGGTTCGCGTCATTGATGCCAAAACGCTTAAAATATTAGGAACTTCCGATCCCAATAATCAAGGGTTGGTTGGACAAAGAACAACGGATCTCCTTGTCAAACAATCCCTTGTTTTAGAAGAGGATCAAAGCAGTATTAAAATTGACCCGAAAACAGGGCATCGAATTTGGGTGCTCTCTACCCCGATTAAGTCAGGGAATAAAGTGATAGGGTCCATATATGTTGTTGCAAAAATAGAAAATGTTTTTGAACAAATGAAAACCATTAATAGAATCTTTGCAACGGGTACGGCCATTGCTCTTTCGATTACAGCCGTGCTGGGTATTTTGTTAGCCCAAACGATAACAAGGCCAATCGCAGATATGAAGAAACAAGCATTAGAGATGGCTAAAGGCAATTTCTCTAGAAAGGTAAAAGTTTATGGCAATGATGAAATTGGCACATTAGCCATCACCTTTAATAATTTAACGAAGAAACTGCAAGAGGCGCAGGCCATGACGGAAGGCGAAAGAAGAAAGCTCTCTTCAGTCCTCTCCTTTATGACCGATGGCGTAATTGCCACCGATCGAAAGGGGCGTGTGATATTAATTAACGAGCCTGCTGCTGAAATGCTGAATGTTTCACGTGAAACAGTTCTTTCTCAGCCAATCGTCTCTTTATTAGGGCTGGATGATACGTACTCTTTTGAAGATTTATTGGAGGAAAAGGATTCAAAGATATTGGATTATAGTACAAAGGCAGAACCTTTTATTCTTCGTGCCAATTTCTCTGTTATTCAAAAAGAAACAGGCTTCGTAAATGGTTTAATTGCTGTCCTTCATGATATTACTGAGCAGGAAAAAATAAATGAGGAAAGACGTGAGTTTGTCGCCAATGTTTCCCATGAACTCCGTACCCCTCTTACATCGATGAGAAGTTATCTAGAGGCATTAGCAGAAGGTGCCTGGCAAGACGCGGAAATTGCTCCGAAATTTTTAGAGGTTACAAGGACAGAAACCGAAAGAATGATTCGCCTTGTTAATGATCTTCTTCAGCTATCGAAAATGGATAGCACCGATTATATATTAACAAAGGAATGGGTGAATTTTGTTGACTTCTTCCACAGGATTATTGACCGCTTAGAAATGACAAAAGAGCAAAATGTGACATTTAAACGAGAACTGCCGAAACAGGCCATTTTTGTCGAAATAGACGCAGATAAATTAACCCAAGTTTTATACAATATTATCTCAAATGCGATGAAATACTCTCCTGAAGGAGGACAAATCACCTTCTCGATAAAAGAGCAGGAAGACCATATTATTGTCAGTATTTCTGATGAAGGGATGGGAATTCCAAAAGAAAATATTGGAAAGATTTTTACTCGTTTTTATCGAGTTGATAAAGCGAGATCCCGGAAACTTGGTGGTACCGGTCTAGGTTTAGCTATTGCAAAAGAAATGGTAAATGCACATGGAGGTACCATATGGGCAGTAAGTGAAGAAGGAAAAGGAACTGAAATTTCTTTTACCCTGCCGTATGATGTAGCTGAAGAGGATGAATGGTCATGAGCTATGAAGGTATTAAATCTGCCATTTTAACAATATTAGTGCTAGGCAGTATTTTTTTAACATGGAATCTTTGGACGTATCAGCCCCATTATGAAACTTTAGATAAAACCAATACAGTAGCGGAAGTTTCCTTAAGTGAAAAACAAGAGGTGAAAAAAATTGTTCGTCCCGACCAAGTTGTATACCATATTAAAGGTGAGCATTATGGAACGAACAATGCGAATGAACTGGATCGGCTGATCAAGGAATTGAGTTCATGGTCTTTTTCTGATGTAAAAAATTACTCAGATAAGGTCGGAAACATTAAGGAATTGGTCCATGGAAGTGGAAATGTTGAGATAATTTTTCCTGCAGATATTCCGATCGACCTCTATCGAAGTGTGTTAACTTTCCAGGATAAGAAAATTCCTGCTTTTAATTTCAGCCGAATCATTATCAATGTGGAGAATTCTGAAAAGGAAACAGGAAGTGTTTATTTTGTTTCCTCCGATTATCAGCAAGTATATATCAGCCATATTTCTGCATCCAATATAGCTGATTTTACAAGTAAATTTTATAAAACCGCATCCCATTATCCACATTTTTTTGCTTACCAGACAACGGATAAGAAGGTAATTTATTTACCTGATAATAATACGGAAATGATGGAATATAAGTATTTACCTGTTACTTTTAATGCCGATGAATTTAAAGAGGCCCTTTTCAGTGACCCGAGATTTGTTCAAAAGAGCTTTATACCGTCAGGTGAAGAGTTTACTAATGGAATTAGTAAAATGACGGTAAATAATAATACGAATATGCTTATATATGTAAATCCTACTGCGGAAAATAGTTATTTTGATACCTCATACGATTTGGTTAAGCGAAGTATTGACTTTGTGAACGAGCACGGCGGCTGGACCGATCCATATCGCTATGTTGGGAATAATGAAGTCAGCAAGTCCGTCACCTTCCGTTTATACAGCATAGAAGGTTACCCGGTCTTTAACGAAGATGGCATTTCGGAAATGACCGAGGTGTGGGGAAGGGATGAAATTAATAAATATGTTCGTCCAAATATTGCATTGGAGCTCCCTTTAACGTCAGAAACACAAAAGATGACTCTTCCATCCGGTCACGAGGCGTTAAAATTTTTACAAAGCAAGAAAGATTTTAAACCAGAGCTTCTTGACCAATTGGTTTTAGGTTATCACATGCAAAGGGATTCGGAGGAACAAAGGCTAATCCTCTTAGAGCCTGCCTGGTATTATCGTTATGATAAAGCATGGGGGCAGATTACGATGGATGACCTAGGAGGCATGAAGCATGGATTGGAATAGGATTAAAACCATTTTTATTATTACGTTTTTAATATTAGATGTGTATCTATTATTTCAATTTATGAAAGCCCGTGATGCCAATAAATATGAGCTGATTACGGAGGCCTCGTTCGAAGATAAGCTAAAAGCGGATGAAATTCAGTATGATGAGTTGCCAAAGACACCGATCAAGGAACAATACATTAGTGCAAAACCGAAAGTTTTTACAAAAGGGGATACAGCGAAGCTAAAGGGTCAAACCGTCTCGTTAAAGGATCCTAATACAATGCTTAATGTAACACTTGATAAGCCGCTTTCTGTAGGCTCTAAGTTTGAGCCATCTGAGTTAAACACCTTTCTAAAGGAAAATGTCCTTTATGGCGACCATTATCTTTTTTGGGAGAAAAATGATAAAAAAGGCACCATTACTTACTATGAAGCCTTTGAAAATATTCCATTGTATAAAAACATTAACGGGATGATTACTTTTAACCTTAACGAAGACAATCAAATCGTATCTTATCAGCAAACATATCTAGAGGGAATCGAAAAAATTTCGGCAAAGGAAGAAATTCTGTCCCCTTTAAAAGCACTTGAAACCTTGCATCAAAAAGGTCTGCTGAAGCCAAAAAGCAAAATAACGAAAATCGAGCTTGGTTATTCGACCCTCATTCAATTGACGGCATCCCAAGTTTTAGCCCCTACTTGGCGCATTGTCGTAAATGATAAAGAAAATCTATTCGTCAATGCCTTTGAGGGCCAGATTATTCAATTTGATAACGATGGAAAAAGCAAAGTGGAGTGAAAATAATGTCATTAAGATATAGCATCTTAGCAAGCGGGAGTACGGGGAATGCTCTTTTCGTGGAGTCTGATGAACATTCCTTCTTAGTTGATGCTGGATTTAGCGGAAAGCAGATGGAGGCTCTCTTTGGGCAAATTAATCGTGACATCAGTAAGCTGTCGGGAATATTCGTTACACATGAACATAGCGATCATATAAAAGGAATTGGCGTGCTCGCCCGGAAATATAAATTGCCTGTGTATGCTAATGAAAAAACATGGCGGGCGATGGAAGGGTCAGTCGGGGAAATTCCAACAGAGCAAAAGTTTATTTTTAATATGGAAACGGTCAAAAGCTTTGGGTCTACGGATATTGAATCCTTCGGAGTCTCACATGATGCAGCCGAACCGATGTTTTATATTTTCCATCATTCAGGGAAAAAAATCGTTCTGATTACCGATACAGGTTATGTCAGTGATCGGATGAAGGGTGCAATTTCGAATGCGGACGTTTATATTTTTGAGTCCAATCATGATGTACAGATGCTGAGAATGGGAAGATATCCATGGAACATAAAGCGCAGAATATTGAGTGATGTCGGCCATGTTTCTAATGAGGATGCAGCCGTAGCGATGAGTGAAGTGATTGGTGACAACACTAAGAAGATATATCTCGCCCATTTAAGCCTTGATAACAACATGAAGGATTTAGCAAGAATGTCCGTCACACAGACCCTCCAAACCCAGGGGCTTATGGTCGGCGAACAGTTTGACCTTTATGATACAGATCCTAAAATCCCGACCAATTTAACTGCTGTTTAATGTTTAGAAATGAATAATCACGGGAATAAAGAGTGAAAATGAAATATTTTTCGCTCTTTTTTTATTTTTCATAATGAAAACAGGAAAATAAGCCAAAATATGCATTAGCATCTTTTCGAAAGTGAGGTATGGTGTAAATTGGGCTATTATGATGATCATTCAGATGAACGCAATAAAGTTCGAAGGAAAAGAAAAAGTGGTACTTTCTTAACCGGTTTTGTTGGTGCCATAATTGGTGCTGTACTCGTGATTTTTACCATTCCGGTATTGTCCAACCAGGGTCTCCTTCCCTATAGAATTCAAGCAAATCAAGCAACTCCAAATAACAAAGATATTGGTCAAAAGACAGTAGAACTTAATGTAAACACAGATACGACTAGAGTAGTTCAACAAACAGAGGATACAGTTGTTGGAATTACGAATATCCAATCAACTAATTTTTGGTCCGATCAAAACGGGAAAACCGAAGCGGCTGCTGGAACAGGATCGGGTATTATTTACAAAAAAACAGGTAATAACTCATATATTGTTACAAACCACCACGTAGTTGAAGGAGCAACAAAGCTTGAGGTAAGTTTGACGGATGGTACAAAGCTCCCAGCAACCCTCCTTGGCAGTGATATTTGGACAGATTTAGCGGTGCTTCAGATTGACGGAAGCAAAGTGAAAAAGGTAGCGGTATTTGGTGACTCGGATAAGTTGAAGCTTGGCGAGCCCGTTATTGCGATTGGGAATCCACTTGGTCCAACTTTCGCGGGCTCTGTTACGCAAGGAATTGTTTCAGGTCTAAATCGAACGATTCCAGTTGATATTAATCAAGATGGAGTGGTCGATTGGCAGGAAGAGGTTATCCAAACAGATGCAGCTATCAATCCTGGAAACAGCGGTGGAGCTCTGATCAATATGGGGGGACAAGTTGTCGGTATCAACTCAATGAAGATTGCTCAGCAATCTGTAGAAGGGATTGGATTATCCATTCCTATTAATTCAGCTAAGCCCATTATTAACGATCTTGAGAGAAACGGGAAAGTGAACCGTCCATATATGGGAGTTGACATAAAATCGGTAGATGAAATACCGGCCTACTATCAGCAACAAGCACTTAAACTCCCAGGAAATATAAACTATGGTGTGGCTATCAGACAAGTAACACCCCTTTCACCAGCTGCCAAGGCAGGTCTCAAAGAATTGGATGTCATAGTCGAGATGGATGGCAAGAAAATCAATGATGTCATTGATTTGAGGAAGCACTTATATCAAGAGAAGAAAATTGGAGACAAAATGACGATTAAATTTTATCGTGATGGAACGTTAAAAGATACAACATTAACGCTAACAGGCAGCTCTTCACAATAATATATTTGAAGAAAACAGGAAGGATTTGTTCACCTTCCTGTTTTTTTAATGTAAGATGAAAAAGTCTAGTGACATTAGTATAAACTAATAAGTAGAAGTTATTTTAGAAAGGTGAAGTGTTGTAATGATTTATAGCTGTGAAGAACATGTGGATATCGCATTAGATGAAGTGGTGGATAAATCGGGGGAGTTTCCGATTTTAACAAAAATAGATGTGGATAATTTATCAACAAGCTGTGAATATTGTCAAAATCCAGCTGTATATATGGTGGCGAACAAATAATCCCATACAAGATGTGGATAAAAATTGTGGAAATGTGGATAACTTTTGTGGATAACTTGTTTGTAAACTGTTTGTAACCATTTTGTAAAGGGTTGTGGATTGTGAATATCTCGATTGTGACAGTAGGCAAATTAAAAGAAAAATACCTAAAGCAGGGTATTGATGAGTATGTAAAGAGATTATCAGCATATGCGAAGATAGAAGTTATAGAGGTGGCGGATGAAAAGGCGCCAGAAGAATTAAGTGAGATGGAAATGATTCAGGTAAAGCAAAAAGAGGGCGAGAGAATCTTAGCTAAGGTCGCTCAAGACACATATGTTATTGCACTGGCCATCAACGGAAAGCTAAGATCATCTGAGGAGCTTGCAGATTCGTTAGATAAATTAGCAACCTACGGAAAAAGTAAAATTGCCTTTATCATAGGAGGATCGCTTGGCCTAAGTGAGGAAGTCTTGAGTCGGGCAAACGAACACCTGTCCTTTTCGCGAATGACCTTCCCCCATCAGCTGATGAGGTTAATATTAGTAGAACAGATATATCGGGCTTTTCGAATTAACCGAGGTGAACCGTACCATAAGTAAATAAGTTCATTTTTATAAGACTATATTAGTTGATTTAACGTTTTCCCCCTTGAATTTTAGGTGAAATTAATCAAAGAGCCAAACGTAGCAATATTATTCTTATTGCTGGTTTTTTAGATAAACATAACAAATGGATGAATTATATATCTTCAAAAAGAAAAAGCTGACGTGGTCAGCTTTTTCTATGCTAAAACTTATAAGGACCCATAATTTTACTTTAATAAACAAAATTAAAAATACGCTTTTTTGGGTTATATTTCAGAAAATATAGATTATAAATTCTGTCCAAATTTAATGTTATATTAATAAAATAATAAGATATAAGATAGAGGAGCAGTTATGAAAAAGGAATGGATTCTACGCTGGTCTTTTTTTATTTTTGGATTAATGGTGTTAGCATTTGGCATATCTTTAACAATTAAAGGAAAGTATTTAGGGATTGGACCATGGGATGTTTTTCATTATGGTCTATTTACTAAATTTGGCTTAACTATTGGGACTTGGTCGATTATATGTGGATTTTTACTCTTGTTGATCAGTTCAATTTTCAATAAGGCATGGCCAAAAATAGGGGCCTTTCTGAATATGTTGTTTCTAGGATTATTTATTGATCTTTTTAATTGGATTCTACCGAGCATTGATAGTTTAGTAGGAGCAACTATTGCTTTTATCATAGGTGTTGTATTAATTGGGTACGGTATTGGATTATATGTTTCTGCTGATTTTGGAGCAGGTCCTAGAGACAGCTTTATGTTATTAATTGTTGAAAAAACGGGTTGGAGGATCCCGCTGGTTAGAAATGGAATTGAGGTACTCGTTTTTCTTCTTGGTTGGATGTTAGGTGGGCCTGTTGGATTTGGAACAGTGTTTATTGCGTTTGGATTAGGTCCAATTCTAGGATTTTCTATTCCTCAATGTAAGAAATTGATGGCATATTTTCTTGATAAAAAGGATCGCCTGCTAACACATATGTAGACAACGAAAAATAATACAATGTATGAGTATTCTTGATGGGGGAGCCCTTTAAATTTGCTTGTCCCCGCTTTTTTGAGGGCCTCATATAGAGATATCACGGTGAACCGTACCATAAATAAGGCAGTTTTTTACCTAATTTAGGATTTTATATTATTATAAATGCCTGCCACCTCCGAATATTTATTGAATTCATCGACAAATATTGGGGGGACAGGCACCGTAACCTAAAATTTATCCAAATCCAACTCAATATTATTTATTTCATCCAGCTGCATTGTTGAAATCGAAATATTAATTTAGAAAAAACATTTTTGGTAATACTAAGTAAACATTCCGTGTCGAAGGTATAGGGAGGGAAAATGTGTGTCAAACACAAACATAACCAAAAAGTTGACTTTAGTATCCCTAGTATTAATGATTTTTACTTCTGTTTATGGATTCAACAACATTCCAAGATCATTTTATAAGATGGGTTATGCCGCTATTCCTTGGTTTATATTTTCAGCCATAACCTTCTTTGTTCCTTTTGCATTAATGGTAGCTGAATTTGGTTCCGCCTTTAAAGAGGAAAAGGGTGGTATCTACTCATGGATGGAAAAATCCATCGGTCCAAAATTTGCATTTATAGGAACGTTCATGTGGTATTTTTCTTATGTAACTTGGATGGTTAATGTCGCATCCGGTATGTGGGTTCCGGTGTCAAATGCTATCTTTGGACAAGATACAACACAAAACTGGACTTTATTTAATCTTCGAGGACCTCAGGTTCTTGGGGTTTTAGGAATTGTATGGATTCTTATAGTAACCTATACATCAACAAAGGGTCTGGATAAGATTAAGAAAGTAACCTCTTTAGGTGGTACTGCAGTCTTGTTATTGAATGTATTTCTTTGGGTTGGTGCAATAGCAGTACTTATAGGTAATCATGGACATTTGGCGCAGCCGATTACAGGGTTACATTCATTTACTCAAACACCAAATCCTAAATATGCAGGAGATATTATTGCTTCGTTAGCATTTGTAGTATATGCCCTCTTCGCTTTTGGCGGAATTGAAACAGTAGGCGGATTAGTGGATGTAACAGAAAATCCAGAAAAAACGTTTCCGAAAGGAATTCTTTTTTCTGCAGCCATAATCTCTGTTGGGTATTCATTAGGAATACTATTAATTGGAATATTCACAAACTGGGCATCTGTAATGGGTATTGCGAATGTTAACCTAGGAAACGCAAGTTATATAGTTATGGCCAATTTAGGCTACTCAATAGGTACCGCTTTTGGAGCAAGCCATGCTACAGCTACGGCTTTGGGATTTGGGGTTGCAAGATACATTGGACTTTCAATGTTCCTGGCACTGTCCGGTGCGTTCTTTACCTTGATGTTTTCACCGTTAAAGCAGATGATTGAAGGAACGCCTAAGAGATTGTGGCCCGGAAAAATCGGTGAAACAAAGAATGGGCTGCCTGTTAATGCTATGTGGATTCAAGCTACTATTGTTTGTGTAATGATCGCACTAATCGCTTGCGGTGGAAGCACAATGGCCGCATTCTTTAACATACTCGTTTCGATGACTAACGTGGCTATGACAATACCGTATGTATTTATAGCACTTGCATTCCCGTATTTTAAGAAAAAAGTGGAAATCAATAAGCCGTTTATCGTATATAAAACGCAATTGAGCGCAAATTTTTGGACATGGATTGTTGTTCTAACAGTTGGACTTGCAAATTTCTTTAGTATCGTACAGCCAGCTTTAGAAGGGGATATGCAAACAACCATTTGGAGTGTGGCTGGACCAATTATTTTCTCAGTTGTTGCATGGTTAATGTATAGCAAATATGAAAAAAATAATGATAAAGAAAAGCAGAAACAAAAGAAAATAAGTTAGCCTTAAAATTCAAAAAGATAAAGATTGAAGTGGAGCACAATATGGCTTCACTTTTTTTCTTGTTTAAAGAACCTCATTTAGATACATTACGGTGAACCTTACCACAAGTAAGTGAGGTTTGAAAACTTACAGAGGAATTAGCTTTATTTATGTATGTAAATTGGCTTTTTTCAGTTTAAATAATTTTATTGGATTGATATGTAATAGCTTTCCTTCTTCTAATCACTTCTTTAATCAATTACTGATAAAGAAAAACTCAACGATCATTTTCGACTAATCGTTGGGTTTTCTTTTTTATAAGAGTTATGATGATGTCATTAATTAACAGTTATATAAACAATTTACAAAAAATAATTAGTATACAAAAATGTTTACAGGTATACAGTTAGTAAACATTTTGTGTGCAAATCCGTGTACATGTAAACGAATCCGTATACATCCTTTAGAGACAAGATGTATAGGGATTTGTTACTAAAGATTACAGAAATGTCTACAAATGTGGCTATGACAATCCCTATGTATTTATAGCACTTGCATCCCGTATTTTAAGAAAAAGTCGAAATCAATAAGCCGTTTATCGCATATAAAACGCAATTGAGCGCAAATTTTTGGACATGGCTTGTTGTTCTCACCGTTGGATTTACAAATTTCTTAAGTATCATACAGCCAGCTTTAGAAGGGGATATGCAAACAACCATTTGGAGTGTGGCTGGACCCGTTATTTTCTCGGTTGTTGCATGGTTAATGTATAGGAGATATGAAAAAATACATGATATAGAAAAGCAGAAACAGAAGAAAATAAGTTAGGGGCAAATAATTCAAAAAGATAAAGATGACCAAAGCTAGTCCGGATGAAGTGATTTTGAAGCCCGCATGGTTTGTGAATTTCTGCAAAAAAACTGCAGGTTATGTAGGTGCGGTGAACCGTACCACAAGTAAGTGAGGTTTGAAAATTTACAGAGAAATTAGCTTTATTTATGAATGTAAATTGGCTTTTTTCAGTTTAAATAATTTTATTGGATTGAACTGTAATAGCTTTAATAGCTTTCCTACTTCTAAACACTTCTTTAATCAATTACTAGTAAAGAAAAACTCAACGAGCATTTTCGACTAATCGTTGGGTTTTCTTTTTTTATGGCTGTGTTAAAGGTCAATGTTGATTTTTGAAACTATGTTGATTGGAGCGGAAGGCGCGAGACTCCTCGAAAATGCTATCGCATTTCCTTCGTGCGTGGGCGGATTCAAGGATGTAATTCAACGTCCTGCGGGAGTACGGGGCAGGGGACCCCACAGGCGAATAAGTGCCGAGGAGGCTCCCCGGAACGCCCGCGGAAAGCGAAGCGCCTGGAGCGCAAATCAACAGGCAAGTTTAACACAGCCTTTTTTATAAGAGTTATGATGGCGTCATTAATTAACAGTTATATCAACAATTTACAAAAAATGATTAGTTTACAAGAATGTTTACGAGTATACAGTTAGTAAACATTTTGTGTGCAAATCCGTGTACATGTAAACAAATCCGTATACATCCTTTAGAGACAAGATGTAAACGGATTTGTTACTAAAGATTACAGAAATGTCTACAAATAGCAATAGTTTACAAGATGTTTACAGTTGTATATCTTTTTAGCAAAGCTAATTGAAGAATCTAGTAATTTCTTATAGCCTTTAATTAGAAATAAAGGATTTACAGAAAATCCTTTAAAAATAAATCAATTAGAAAAGGATGATTAAATGATGAGCTCTAGAATTGCAGCTGTAGATGTTGGTAATGACTCCATTAAGGCAATTTTTGGGGAATTAGAATACGAATTAAATATTCCTAATATTATGGCAAGAGATACAGAAGATCGTCCTGTGATTGGAATAGAAGAATTAAATAATAAAAATCCACTAGATGGAATACATATCAAGGTGCACTCCCCTGCATTGAAAGACAACAACGCCATCTATCGTGTAGGCCATTTGGCAACAAAGAGCAGCAACGCAACCGAGCTTGATCCAGGCAGTGCTAAATCCGAAGAAGATCAAACATTGGTAATGCTTTTTGCAACTTTGGCATTAGATGCCGTTAATGAGGGAAATACTAATACTTTCCCACGAGTAAAAAATGTGATTGATGCAAATTATACGCTTGGAACCGGCCTCCCCCTACGTGAAGTAAAAGAAGGAAAGGATGCTGGGTACCGATCTAAATTGATTGGTTCTGTCCATCAAGTGGAATTTCTTGTCACACCAAAATACCAAGGATTAAAAGTGAACATTAAATTTAATGAAGTGAAGATTTATCCTGAAGGATTCGCGGCTTATATTAATCTTGTAATGGATAATCATCTAAAAATCATTAATAAGGATTTAATTGATAAGAGAATTATCATTCAGGATATAGGGGGGTTATCGACAGATATCGCTGTCATTAAGAACCGAAATGTCGATGATGATAAAGCACAAGGATTTAATCTTGGAGTATCAGAATCATTAGAGGCTATAAGAGAAGAAATCAGATCGAAACATGGCATTGAATTAGACAGCCGTCGCGATGTGGTTGAAATTATTACGAGAAAAAATGACAGGAATCATATTATGGTTAAGGGGAGCCGGACAAGTGTTCATGATATTACGGATCGTATCTTACTTGAACTAGCAAAAAAACAATATCGGTTATTACGCAATGTATGGCAGAAAAATTCACAAACAGAAATCTGCTATTTTGTTGGTGGAGGAGCTAATGTATTAAAAGAATATATTAAAACATTAAATAATAATTTAGATGGGTATAATATTGAATTCTTTGAAGATGAGAAAGAGAGCATTTGGATGATGGCAAATGCTTATTATAAGCTCATCACCGATTTTGTTAGGAAGATAGAAAAGCCTAAACCACCACAAGAGCCTGTGAAGAAATAATTAAGGTGATTATATGAAAAGCTCTGGTTCAAATGAGATTAAGAGAGGGCAAGCTATTTCATTTCGTGTCCCTTCTGATACCCCTGAACATCTTTTAAACCATTTACAAAAGCTAAAGGAATCAGAAAGAAGGAATTTTTCTAGTAAAATTGCCGAGTTTGTGCTGCGAGGGGTCGGTGAATCTTTTTCGAAGGAACGGGAAACGATTACGATTCCTCTTCCTCATAAATTAAGTAAATCACAACGAGATTGGTTAAAGCATGAGCATTCTGAGGCCCTGTTAGGTACTATTGTATACCAACTTCTAATGGATCCAATTCGTGCTACTGCCTTACTTACATCGTTAAATAGCAACTCCTTAGATATAGATGAGGCCTTGTATTTGCAAGAAGAAATAACGAACGAAGAGTATCCTGCTATCGAAGTAGCGCAAGTAGATGACTATTTACATTCTATTAAGGAAGCAGCTGTTGCCGAGGTGGATGATTTAGATACGTTTGATTGGGAAAAAGCAACTCAAAACCAATCAATAACAGTGGAAGAGGAACATTCTAACATAGAAAATGATTTAGACAGTCTGTTAGGAGATTTTCTTAATAAAATGAATAAGTAGCACGATAATCTTTATTTATAGTAACTAAGGAGATATCCATGTTTGTTGGTGGTCTTTGCTCGTTAGAATCAAAAGTTATAGTTTGTTGCTAAGTTTTTCACAATTTTTATTAACACTTTGTATGATTACCTATCCTGTATTCTTCAACATGGACACACTTAATCAAATAGAAAAGAGAACAAAATACCAAATACAAAATAAACCTTATCCATAACGGGGAACTGTACCAAAAGTAAATGAGGTTTTCATTCGAGTAATTTATTTTAATAGACCAAAGAGACGCTGCCTGATTTTAGGAAGCGTCTCTTTGGTCTATTATTTATACTTTTGGCTGTGTTAAACTTACCTGTTGATTTGCGTTTCAGGCGCTTCGCTTTCCGCGGGCGTTCCGGGGAGCCTCCTCGGCGCTTAGGCGCCTGTGGGGTCTCCCCTGCCCCGTACTCCCTCAGGACGTTGAATTACATCCTTGAATCCGCCCACGCACGAAGGAAATGCGATAGCATTTTCGAGGAGTCTCGCGCCTTCCACTCCAATCAACATAGTTTTAAAAATCAACAATGACCTTTAACACAGCCATACTTTTATTAGAAGTCAAAGTTATCAGGAACATGCCCGAGAAGGCCATAAGGTAAAGTAACCCTGTTTCGCTGCTTAATCAGGATATTCTTGGGCATCTTATATCCAGGAAGAGGTATCTTTTTGTTTGGCTGTGTTAAACTTGCCTGTTGATTTGCGCTCCAGGCGCTTCGCTTTCCGCGGGCGTCCCGGGGAGCCTCCTCGGCGCTTAAGCGCCTGTGGGGTCTCCCCTGCCCCGTACTCCCGCAGGACGTTGAATTACATCCTTGAATCCGCCCACGCACGAAGGAAATGCGATAGCATTTTCGAGGAGTCTCGCTCCTTCCGCTTCAATCAACATAGTTTCAAAAATCAACATTGACCTTTAAAACAGCCTTTTGTTTAAAGACTGGGAACCATACCAATTATAACTTTCCTCTCCCTTGTTGAATCTGTCGAAATACTTGTTCCAAGAAGGGAATTCTCCTCTTGGATTCTTTTAACTAACATTTTTATTTCTTTGTTTTAATTGAAGTAAAATGTTAACATTGAATTTTAATAAAACTTGCTGTACAAACCGCCACTTAAGTAGGTGCGGTGAACCCTACCATAAATAGAGGCGGTTTTTTTTTTTTCATTTTCAGATAATCGAAAGAGGAAGTGAACGTAGTGATAAACATAACTATTCCAAAACCAAGTGTTACCATTACCAAACAGAAAAATCCTGAGCTAAGTAATATTTATGGGTTTACTGATTTTCATCTTATCCCTAGAGATAAGGGTGGTATTTTTATGTTCTATAACAAGAATCAAGAACTATTATTCGTTGGTAAAGCAAGGAAGTTGAGACCAAGAATTAAAAAGCATTTTGAGGATACTGTATCCCCAATTAAAATGCATAGAGATGAAGTCACTAAAATTGAAGTTTGTGTTATTGAAGACCCTGTACATAGGGAAATATACGAAACGTATATTATTAATGAACTCAAGTCGAAGTACAATATAGACAAGGTGTTTTTTAGGTAAAATTTTATCAAGAGAGGCGATAGGTACGGTTAAATAAGACCATACCTATTGCCTTTTATTATTTGAGAGATTAAAGGATGAGAACTATTGGATTGTAAACACAAAAAACTAACGACCTATATATATACTTACGCCTGTTATGAGGAGGAATTTTCATTGTGTGCTTTAGAAATGCGCTCATTATTTGGGAGTGAGTCCCAAACTAGCATTTTGGAAAGCCATGTGAAAATTGATCCAAGTCGAAGTCCTTTTATTAAGGAAAGACTTGCTGTAATTTATGAGGGGGAAAGCCCTCAAGATCTTCTCAAACAAGTAGCAACCCTTCAAGTAGCTGGTGCAACGTTTAAAGTGATTTATGTAAAAAATGGTGGTCCTTCAAAAAATGTAGAGCAAGGATTTGAGAACCGACGTGCAATTGAGAAGGAAATTGGATTACATATCAATGGTATGGCTGATATTCATCACCCAAAGCGATTGTTTGGCGTTATGAATGTAAACGGAAGATGGGTATTCGGTGATTATGTTAAAAGTGAGTCTGTTTGGTTTCGACATCAACAGAAGCCGCATAGTTACTCCACTGCGCTTAACACTCGTGTAGCAAGAGCAGTTGTGAATATCGCCATTCCTAATCCAAGTGGTATAAAGGTAATTGACCCTTGCTGTGGAATTGGGACAGTACTAGTGGAAGCTTTATCAATGGGGATTGACATAGTGGGGAGCGACAGGAATCCTCTTATTCTTGGTGGAGCCAGAGAGAATATTGCCCATTTCGGGCTTTCTGGAGAAGTGAAATTAAAAGATATCCGTGACATCACAAATCAATATGATGTAGCGATTATCGATTTACCCTACAATTTGTGTTCTGTCATAACACCTGAAGAGCAGACCGAAATGATCCAAAGTGCGCGCAGGTTTGCTAAAAAAGTCGTAGTGATAACCGTTGAACCAATCGATGAAATCCTCATAAACGAAGGATTTGTAATTATTGACCGAGCTATCGTTAAGAAAGGGTCATTTACTCGTGAAGTGATTGTATGTAAGTAAACACAAGTAAATGAGGTTATTAATGGTATAGATAGAAGTGATAACAACAGTCGGTCCTGCAAAATAACCCAGGCCTAAATATTGAATAGGCTGTGTTAAAGGTCATTGTTGATTTTTGAAACTATGTTGATTGGAGCGGAAGGCGCGAGACTCCTGCGGGAGTACGGGGCAGGTGAGACCCCACAGGCGCTTAAGCGCCGAGGAGGCTCACCGGAACGCCCGCGGAAAGCGAAGCGCCTGGAGCGCAAATCAACAGACAAGTTTAACAAAGCCATTGAATAAAAAATACAGATGGAGTAATAGTTTTACGTTGACTCCATCTTTATTTCTTTACCATTCCTTAGGCTCATAGTTTAAATCATGAAATAATTGCTTACGCTCTTTCTTTGATAAGTCTCTCCATTGCCCAACGGGAAGATTACCTAAATGAATATTCATAATTCGAGTTCGCTGCAGCCTATGGACTTCGTAACCAAGTGCTTCGCACATGCGACGAATTTGGCGGTTTAATCCTTGGGTTAAAATGATTTGAAACTCATAATTAGAAATCTGTACGACTTCACAAGGCAGCGTTTTAGTACCTA
This sequence comes from Neobacillus massiliamazoniensis, assembly GCF_001048695.1. GTDB lineage: Bacteria > Bacillota > Bacilli > Bacillales > Cytobacillaceae > Neobacillus > Neobacillus massiliamazoniensis. The sequence goes on from NZ_CVRB01000002.1 coordinate 825,515, forward strand.
GAATTTTTACTCCTCCTGCCATTTGCTTTAAAAACTCAGGAGTGATTCGCTTATCTACTGTAACAATATATTCTTTTTCATGCTTATTTTCGGCACGCAAAATTTCATTTACTATATCTCCATCGTTTGTAAGGAGTATTAATCCATCTGAGTCTTTATCAAGCCGCCCTATATTAAAGATTCTTAAGGGATGGTTGACTAAATCAATGATATTTCCTTTAACGTGTTTTTCTGTTGTGCTAGTAATCCCTACAGGCTTATTTAAGGCGATATAGACATAATTACTTGCAACTCTTATCGGGTTTCCGCTAACACGTACATCATCCCCGGGCTCGACTTGGCTGCCTATTTTTGCAATCTTTCCATTAATAGTGACTCTTCCTTCACTAATTAATTTATCTGCTCCACGCCTAGATGTTTTTCCAGACTCGCTTATATATTTATTAATACGCATGTTATATACACCCTTAAAAAGATATTGTTATTTTAGAATACCCGATTTCCATGTTATTTTCAAAGACGAATCAAAACCTCTTTTTTATTCATCACGATGAACCTTATCATAAATAGGGGCGGTTTTTTTGGAACTTCCAATTCCATATATCCAATTACACATTCAACTATACAAGACTACTCACTTCAGCATAAGATGGCATATCCAGCTTTATCAAAAAGGAGGGGGAAAATATTTGAAAGTTATTCTCCTATCTGGTGGTTCCGGTCTCAGATTATGGCCTTTATCGAATACCACTAGATCTAAGCAATATCTAAATCTCCTTAAAAGTCCTATTCAAGGATACGAATCAATGATTCAGCGTGTTTGGCGGCAACTCAGTGAGGTTGATCTACAAAAACATACGTATCTTGCAGCAAACAAAGTTCAAAGTGAAAGTATACTTAACCAACTTGGAGAGGGCATTCGTCTAATTATTGAACCAGAACGAAGAGACACATTTCCTGCCGTTTCCCTGGCAGCGGCTTACCTTCATTCAGTTGAAAAGGTAGAGCAAAATGAGGTAATAACTGTTCTCCCAGTTGATCATCTTGTAGGAAATCATTTCTTTCATGTTTTAAAAGAACTTGAAAAAACAATTCAGCACTCCAATGCCGACATATTACTTTTAGGATTTCCCCCAACTGAGCCATCAGAAAAATATGGATATATTATTCCCGAAGAATTAGAAAATTGTTCTTTCCAAAAAGTAAAGTTTTTTGTTGAAAAGCCCGACAAGAATACAGCTGAAAAACTAATTGAAAATAATGCCCTTTGGAATTGCGGAGTTTTTGTATTCAAGCTGAAATATTTATTAGACCTGTTGGAAACAAAGGGTTATTCAACTGAATTCGACAAATTGGCAAATCAATACGATCAATTACCAAATATAAGCTTTGATTTTGAAGTAGTAGAAAAATGCAACAATATAATCGTAAAACCATTTAAAGGACATTGGAAGGACCTCGGAACTTGGAATGATCTAACCCAAGTTATGGAAACAAATGTTAAAGGAAGCGGTATAATTAGCGGAGATTCAACAAATGTCTATCTCATAAATGAATTAAATATTCCAGTGGTTATGAACGGAGTATCTAATGTGGTGTTAGCTGCAAGTCATGATGGAATCTTAATTTCACATATGGAAAAAAGTTCAGCAATTAAGCCCCTCGTTCAAAAGGTACAAGTTCGAACAATGGTTGAAGAAAAGCGGTGGGGTACCTATCGTGTACTGGATATTGAGACCCTACCAAATGGAAACAAGGTTTTAACCAAGTCGATTTTAATAAATGCCGGAGAAAACATTAGCTATCAAGCACATGTAAAACGAAGTGAAGTATGGACAATTACCTCAGGTATGGGCCTTTTTGTATTAGATGATAGAATGCGGAAGGTTACGGCTGGTGATGTACTTGTCATTCCTGTTGGTGCCAAGCATACGATAAAATCGTTAACGGAACTTCAATTGATAGAAGTTCAAATGGGGAGCGATTTGTTGGAAGAGGATATTATACGGATTTGCATGACATGGGAGGAAGTTGAAAGAATTTGTTTAAAGAATAATCAAAGAAATGGCGGGAATAACCATAATGAAGAGAATGAAAGTAGTGAACAGAAAAGAACATCATAATTGAATTTACAGCAGCCACTTTAATACACTTACACATGTAACTAAAATTGGCATATTATTATAAAAATTGATACAGGGAGAATAATAATGAATCTGTAAAAAAGGAGCAATATGCCATGCTGCCAAAGAAAATTATTGTATGCAATACAATCCATCCTTTCATGACAGGAGGAAGTGAGCTATTTACCAATAAACTTGTTGAGGAATTAAATAGAGCTGGACATAACGCAATCCTCGTTACTATGCCTTTCATCCTAAAGTTCAACAAAGAAAGCCTGGAGAAAACTTGTAAGCCATGGATTGACCTCAATCTTTCAAAGCTTGCAGATGTGGTAATTCCCCTTCGTTTCCCTACCTGGCTTGTCAATCATCCTAATAAAGTGGTATATCTCAACCATCAACTGAGAATAGCTTATGATTTATACGATAAGCCTTATGGGCCAAAACACAGTGAAATAGCCTTTGAGGCCTCTAAATATGTTGCCAAAATGGATCGTTCATTAGCAAATGCGAAGAAAATTTTTGCAGTATCAAAAAATGTGCAAAGCAGGTTAAAGCAATACAGCGGAATAGAAAGTGAGCTTCTCTATCACTCTCTTCCAAATGAAGAATTACATTACCCAGGAACATATGGTGATTATATTCTCAGTGTAGGACGCCTTGTACCAATGAAGCGAGTAGATTTATTAATAAAAGCGATGGCTCTTACAAAAACACCTGTTCGCTGTATGATTGTTGGTGAGGGTGCGGATCGTCCTAGACTGGAAAAGCTGATTGAAGATTTGAATGTTAAAAACAAGGTTGAGTTAACGGGATGGGTTCTTCCTGAGAGATTAATTGATTTATATGCCCATTCTCTTTGTTCCTTTTATGCGCCGGTTGACGAAGATTACGGACTTGTGACATTGGAATCTTTTAAGTCTGCAAAGCCGGTTATTACTACTCAAGATGCAGGGGGAGTATTAGAGTTTGTAAAGCATGATATAAATGGATGGGTTTTTCCGGAGGATGCAGAGATGTTTGCAAGGGCGATGGATACCCTTTATTTAAACCGTGAATTAGCATGTACCATGGGAAAAGCAGGTCTAGAATCAGTTGAACATATTAATTGGAAAAATTGTATCAAAAGATTAGAAGAATATTTTTAATTAGGATAAGGGGCCGCAAATAAATGGATGACATCATCTTGGAAGTACTTGCGGAATACGGAATTGCTCCCAATAAAATAACATTAATCCGTGAAAGAGAGAACCGATGTGTATGGAAAATATCGGGGGACAAAACAAACTATGCCTTAAAATTAGTCAGGCCCAAAATAGCGCGAATTGTTGCAAATGTAGGGGTTTATCTTTTCAACAGAGGGGTTCCGGTAATTACAGTTTTACCAACATTGAAAAATGATTTTTTCGTGCAACATAAAGACGTCTCTTTTGTCCTTTTTCCATGGTTTGAGGGGGAAGCAATCGATTACGATACACCTGGAACCATCAAAAAAATGAGTTCCCTGCTAGCCGACTTTCATGTAGCTTCAAGAGGCTATGAAGCAGCACGCAATCCAATAAAGAAAGAATATTTGAAGTATGCTATGGAAACTGAAAATATGAATAAAGTATATAAAGAATCAATCCATGATGATAGTCAAATGGTAAAAGTATTCTCAAGTCATTATGATTGGCTTCAGAAAAGATGCATTTGGGTAATAGAAAGACTTCCAGACATCTTGGCTGCTTCAGCAATATTTAACCCTGATTTATTATTAAGTCATGGAGACTATGCGCGAATTAACATTCTAAGCGATAAGAATGGAGATTGGAAAATCATTGACCTTGATACTGTTAGAATTTACCCTCCTATGACAGATGTATCAAAAATGATTACTTTAATAAATCACGACCTAGGCAATTGGGATTCAACAAGATATCAATTCATCTTGGAATGCTATAGAAAGATTCGCCCTTTATTTGAAGGGGAAGAGGAACTTCTTATGATCGATCAGTGCTTTCCCCACCAAGCAATTGATTTACTGATTAGTTATTATAATAAAAGCACAAGCAAAACCCTTGTAGAAGAATTAGAACGCTGTTTGGCTTCTGACCAAGAAAAATTGAAAGAGTTCCAGATTAATTTATAAAGAAGGCACCGTATCATAAATAGATGCGGTTATTTTTAAATGGCTACGAAGATTCATATTCATATACATTAAAATTAAGGAGCATGCCTTTTATAGATTAACAGGCATGCTCCTTTTTTATGGAACGATTTTCTCATTTTAGAACAGACTCCAGTGCCAAAGAGTCTTAATTAACCTGCTTCTTCAAAGTCTAAAACAGCAATATTGTTTTTACGAATTTTTGTTTGATAGAGTAGATATAGGATTCCGATCAGTGACCAGACTACTCCTCCAATCAGTGCATCGGCATGAAGGTTTGACCATAAAATACCTGTTAAAGCTGCCCCGATTAACGGCATAATCAAATAGGAGAAAATGTCCCTTGCTGTTTTATATTTCTGTTGTTTGATTACGAAATGGGCAATGACTGATAAATTAACGAATGTAAATGCAACCAACGCCCCAAAGTTGATCACCGAAGAAACTAACTCTAGGCTTGGGGAGATGGCTAACATGGAAATAGCACCTACAAGGACAACATTAAAGGCAGGTGTCCGAAATTTAGGATGGACATAGCCAAATAACTTTTTCGGAAGGACACCGTTTCGCCCCATCACATATAAAAGTCTCGCTACACTTGCATGGGAAGCAAGACCCGAGGCCGCAGTTGCAGCAAAGGCACCAGCAACAAGGAAAATTTTGAAAAGAGAGCCGCCAACATACAATGCAATTTCAGGTAATGTATCGTCTGTATTTTTGAAATTTGAAACATCTGGAAATAACGCTTGGGCGAAATAACCGGTGACAAAAAAGATCGCACCACCGATGAAGACCGTTAACATGATCGCTTTCGGCATGATTTTTGGATGGACTGCTTCCTCAGCGTACATTGTTACGGCATCAAAACCAATAAAGGAGAAACAAACGACTGTTGCACCGGTCAGAACAGCACTGAGATGAACATTTGCATGGAAAAGAGGTTCCGTTGTCAAAATCGTTCCTTGTCCCATTCCTTGAGAAAATTTAAAAAATGCGAGAACGACAAACACCACGATCAAAATAAGGGAGAAAACAACCAAAATGGAATTCAAGCTTGAGGTTTTTCCCATGCTCCATACATTTAATCCAGTACAGATTGCTACCCAAATGAGAACCCAAACCCATGCCGGGATACTTGGAAACATCGATACCATGTAGATTCGTATAATTAAAGCATTCACCATTGGAAGGAGGATATAATCCAGCAGTGCTGCCCAGCCGACTAAAAACCCCAAATAAGGATTCATTGTCTCCTTCGTATAGGTATAGGCCGATCCTGCACTTGGGAATACTTGTACCATTTTCCCATAACTAATCGCGGTAAACAGCATGACTACTAAAGCTGTAATGTAGGCTAGCGGAACAACCCCATTTGTTCCTTTAGAAACAATGCCAAACGTATCAAATGCAATCGTAGGGGTCATATACCCCAAGCCAAGTCCAACGATTGCCCATAATCCAAGCGAACGCTTAAGTGTAACATTCTCCACCTTTATAACTCCCCCTTATGCGCAACTACTATCTGTGAAGTACCTCCAAAATGTAAGTAGTTCCATTTATAATCATTATTCTTCAAAGATATAAATAAATTAAAAAGTCTTTTTGATTCAAACATAAATAGATTCCTCCTTTATAAAAATAAAACATTATTATTTAAAATATTCGCAATTTTCGTGCCAAATAAAAAAAACGAGAAAAAACCCTAAAATTCGACTGTCTTGCCCATTTCAAACTGCTTAAGGACGACAGTTTTTATGAACTTCTGCATAACATACTCTATTTTGCATAAATTTCCTTTTATCTCTTATATAAAAAAGAGGAACAGCAAAACTGTCCCTCTCATTTCTTGTTATAGTGTTGTTGTACTTTCTGCATCATCAAAATCAAAATCAGCTATTTTTACTTTAAAGAATTTCGTTTGGAATAATAAGTAGATAAACCCGAAGATATGATGGGATAACCTTACATAGAAGAGTTTTTTTAAAGCACATGAACCGTCCTGATGCCTCACCAAAAATAAAACAGGAATTCTTTGTTTTCGCTTGAATAATATATTAAATACGATTTGGGGGTATATTATGAATGAAAATAAGTTAAAGCATCTTGAGTTTATTCAGGGAGTAATCAATCGAATGGGGCAAAATTCCTTTTTATTGAAGGGGTGGACAGTTACTCTTGTCGCTGGGCTATTTGTTTTTGCCAATACCAAAGATACGGACTATAGATTCATTTCAATTGCATTCATACCCACTATTTTCTTTTGGCTTTTAGATGGTTATTTTCTTTGGCAGGAAAAGTTGTTCAGAAAACTTTATGATCACGTTAGAACAAAAGGCGAGGATGAGTCTATCGATTTTTCAATGAATGTGAAACCTTTTGAGCACGAAGTAAGCTTATGGATATCTATTTGCTTTTCGAATACATTAAGATTATTTTATCTTCCAATCATTGCTATTATCATCATTACCATGGTGTTTGCTTGTATTTATTAATTATGGTGGTAAATATAACAAAAAAGGGGAATAGATGGTATAATGAAAATATAAAATACATTGCTAAATTACACTTTTTGGAGGAGAAATGACTCGAATCAAACCAAGATTATTTATTGGATCTGCCAGAGAATCCGCTGAATATGTTGATGCAATTCATGAAGCACTTACTCATGTAGCTGAGGTTACTCCTTGGACAGCAGGTGCATTTCGCCCACTCGAATATAATATGGAAAGTCTTGAACGACAATTAGATGAAAATGACTTTGCAGTATTTGTATTTTCACCGGATGACGTTGTAAATATACGAGGTATCATTACATTTACAACCAGGGACAATACTCTGTTTGAAATGGGTTTATTCTGGGGAAGGCTAAGAAGAGGACGAGTGTTTTATATCATTCCTAGTGCAACAACGGAAAGTGAGGATGCACAGGGTTTTCGTTTACCTTCAGATCTGGACGGTCTTACTGTATTAAGGTACGAAATTCGCGGTGATCATAATCACGATGCTGCTGTTAATATAGCTTGCAGGGCTATAAAAAGAAAAATTGCTGAGTTAGGTGTCTTTCAGGATCCAGCAAAGCTCTTAGCGGAAGCTCAAGCAAACATGGAAAAAGATTATGCCTTAATTCGTATACTTCGAACCTTATCAAAACGTCTCCTAGTAGACCCATCCAAAAAGTTTGAATATCTACAAGAAGCTGTTCGAAACGCTTATAAAGCTCCAAATTCTTATTACGTTGAAGGAATAGGAGTTTGGAAAGCGGAGGGTAACGAGGGTCTGAAACAAATAGCTGGAAATGATGGTCAAGGGGATTTTTATCCATTTAATGTTAATGAAAATAGGCGAGAAACAGATAGAATCATCGTAATTGATTGTTTTTTACAGAGTAACGAGCTCGTTTTTCAAAAAAATAATACTGCCTTTGATAATACTTATGTACTATGTTATCCTATAGGAAATCAATTGGTTTTGACGGTTGCAATAACGGGAAGAAGAGCATTAAGTCAAAAAAAGATTGACGATATATTTCTCGATAATTACAACCTTTTAAGCACCATAAATAATATCTTTGGAGGTGCAACTTCATGAAAAGAACAGTGAAATCAAAAGTGGGCAAAAAGTCTTATAAGCTTGGAGAAACTGTTACGGGAGTAAGAGCTGTTTTGCCCTCCAATCACGGAAAAGAAGAATCAGGAATAGTTATTTATAAACGAAAAGCAGACTATCGAGAAGACCCGTATAAAAAGCGGGCTTAGGTATGGCTCCTGTTACGCCCCGATGTTTGTTAGATTTTTTCCATCTAGGATTAATTTTGCTTATTTCACCTCTAAGATCGAAAAGCTTTTATTATACCCCATCGTCGCGGTAAAGATTGAATGATATTTCAAGAAATAGCGCGTTACTTTCTAAAAAAACTCCTTAAAAAAACATCCACTCGGTTATTTTAGTCTCTTGAGTGGATGTTTAATATTATCTTTACATATCTCCGAGTATTAGCAAATTCTTTCGCAAATCCAGTATCTTCAATTTCATCGATCCGGACGCAAGTTAGGGGGGAATAGTTAATTTCCAACACCTACGGATAAACTCACAATAGACTTGGTGCTACAAATTGTAGTGCCAAGTCTATTTTTATTTTTTGCTTAATCAATCTAAAAGCATAGTTAAGTTTCCATCAGGTTATAGGGCACTATTCCTTAACATAACTGGAATAGTGCTTTTTTGATAATTTGCTAAACTGAAACCGCTGTAATAAATTGTTCAAATCTTTTTTACAAATATATGAATTAATGAACAATAAACTCTTAATTCAAGATAAATGGATTACAATAACATTGTAATCATATTTTAAAAATTATTTTCTTAAAAAAGGGGTGCTTCATATGTTTAACAGATTTCTAAGAGAAAATAAAGTTGCCGCAGCCATTCTTACTGTCTTACGTTTATATCTTGGATATGAGTGGATTACAGCTGGCTTCCACAAGCTTTCAGGCGGTTTTGATGCCACCGGCTATCTAAAAATGGTAGTCGCCAACCCGGTTAAAGGTCCTGATGGGAGTATCGTCTATGGTACTTATGTCGACTTCCTAAAACATTTTGCACTTCCAAATGCGCATCTTTTTAATACGATTATTCCATTAGGTGAATTCTTGGTAGGATTAGGATTAATTCTCGGCTGCTTAACAACAGCTGCCATGTTCTTCGGCTTACTGATGAACTTCTCTTATTTATTTGCAGGTACGGTATCAACTAACCCATTAGATATATTATTGGGTGTCATCATTCTTGCAGCGGGCTTCAACGCTGGACGTATCGGTCTTGACCGCTGGGTAATTCCTTTCATTCGCAAAATCGCTGCAAAAGAAAATAAACCTGCAAATCAGATAAAATACAGTGCATAACGCACAAAGAACCTCGCTCATACAGAGTGAGGTTCTTTTTATTTAGTAAAAACACCCATCCTAGTAATGTTTTGGATTTACTATAATTTAACCTTGTATTTACAATAACTTTTCAGTGCTAATGTAAAATCGAATTATGTCTATCAGAAGTAAGCTTAAGAAAGTATAAACATCAATGATGATCATGCTCTAAATTTACTTTATAAAAGGGGGACCGATTTCGGGTGGAGCTTTGCCCGAAAAACATATGAAACGATTGATTGATGCGACACTGAAACGTGCCATTTTGATGATCACTTTAATCGTCTTGATACTCCTTTGGGGTGGAATATCAGCATTCCAAATTCAACGAGATTACATGCCTGAAATTAATAATTCCACGCTTATGGTTACCGTAAGGGCAGACAATTACCAGGCGAATCAAGTAAAGACAATGATTACGGATCAGCTTCAAAAAGCAGTAAGTGTAGTAGATGGTCTGCAGAGTGTGGAGACAAACTCATTTAATGGCGGATCGATGCTTAGTCTTCATTTTTCAATGCAACATGATATGAAAAATGCCGAGGCACAGGTAACAAAAGCTCTGGAGGGAATTTCTCTGCCTGCTGATGTTCAAAAACCTTTAGTCACCCGGCTGAGCACTCATTCTCTTCCGATCATGAGAATTAGCTTGATGAGTGCGTCCCCCAATATTACGGAAAATACGCTTCGAACAGCGATACAAGAGGATGCTGTTAATCGCTTAAAAACAGTCCCAGGTGTACAAGATGTCCGGGTATCCGGGGGTGGAACGGCCGGATTTGCCGTTACCATCCGAAACAAGGACTTGCAAAATGCAGGGTTAACCGTAAATGATGTTAAACAATCTCTTGAAAAAAATTACACAACGGGATTCGACGGGAAGCTAACAAACAATCAGGTTACAATTCCACTCGAGGTTTCCGGTTATGATTTTAATCAACAAGATTTGAAAAATCTTCCTATTCACGGTCAAAATGGAAAAACGGTTCCGCTTTCTGCTGTTGCCGATATTTCAAACTCCATTGTGAACCTTGAGACCATTTCTCGAACGAACGGTGAGCCAAGTGTTCTGTTAGATGTTTTAAAAACTCCGTCCTCGAATATTACGGATGTGTCGGAACGAATTAAAAGCAAAATTAACGAGATTCCAGCTTTGCAACATAAGGATATAAAGGTTTCCATCATGTTTGATCAGGGTGCGCAGGTCAATCAATCATTGAAAGATCTTATCAAAGAGGGCTTGCTGGGCTGCTTATTTTCGATGATTTGTGTATTTCTGTTTTTCAGGAAAGTCCGCTCAACCTTATTAATCGCTCTTTCCTTGCCAATCTGTTTACTGGCGACAACCGGTTTATTAAAAACGATGGGAATCAGTCTTAATATTCTTACCGTTTCCGGACTTATTGTCGCGATGGGCAGGGTAGTTGATGATTCGATAGTTGTCCTAGATAATATGAACCGGAAAGTGCATGAGGCAAAAGGATGGAATAGCATTCAAATGGTAACACACGGTGTATTGGAAATGATTCCTGCAATTGTTTCTTCTACCGCTACAACCGTGGCCGTCTATGTTCCCATTGCCCTAGTTGGTGGACAAATCAGTGCCACTTTCTCAGGATTTGCCTGGTCGGTCGTCATTGCCCTGGTTGTTTCTCTATTTGTCTCCATTATGGTGGTGCCGACCCTTTACAACCTTTTTTGGAAAGGAAAACCGGATGCTGTCGAGGATCGTTTAGAACCATTCGCCCATAAAATGTTTACTTGGGTATTTAATCATAAAGGAAAAGTGGCTATTGTCACGCTAGGATTATTTTTACTGACTGCGGTAGGTGCAGCTTTTCTTCCAGTTAATTTTTTACCAACCGCCAATACAACAGGACAAGTCGGCGTTCGAGTTGAAATGCCACAGAATACATCCTTGACAGAAGTGGATGCGGATGTACAAAGATTAGAGGGCTTATTTAAGGCCAATCCAAAAATAGCCTCTTTTTCGTCGGGTCTTGGTTCCTCTTTTACACCTCAATCCGATGATGTTTTTGATGCAGGAGGAGGGTGGCTTCAACAACCGAACATTGCCAATTTGTCAATAACGGTTAAAAAAGGGGTCGATGTAAATGCCTTTATCCCGCAACTGCAGACCCAATTAAATGGATTGTCAAGTAAAGCGGTATATACGGTTTCAAATGCAAGCATAGCAGGCGATGATACACAGTTAAAAATCAATCTCACGGGAGCCGACAGTGATACGCTTGAAACAATGGCGAAAACCGTCCGCGACCAACTCAAACTCATTCCTGGACTGGCTGTGCAGGGAGCGGCGGATTCTGAAGATAAAACCACTCAGTATCAATTAACACTAAATCGGAATGCGATTGACTATAACGGGATTAAACTGGCAGATGTTCTTGACCGGATTCAAATGTATACCGCGGAGGGAACGAAAGGGTCCATCTCGATTAACCAGAATACCTTCCCAGTTGTCATCCATTCTGATGTGCAAAAAGGCAACACGAATGATATTTTTTCATTAATGGGTGCGGAGACCTTTTTAAATAAGTTTGGTCAAGAAATGCCTTTATCTCAGCTTTCACAAGTAACTTATTCAGGTGCGCCGGTGATTCAAGAGCAAGATGGCCATCCGTATGCTGCTGTGACAGCAAATATCACTTCCAATGATATTGAAAAGGTAACAAAAGAGGTCAAAACTACTCTGGCAAAAATGCCATTGCCAGAAAATGTGAAGGTTTCTTTCGCGGGTGCTCCGCAGCAGGTGTATGAAATGATTTATGAAATGGCGATTGCTTTATTCATTTCTGTGCTCCTGGTGCTCTTAATAATTAGTGTTGTTTTCCGTGGCTGGAAAGCTCCATTGTCGGTGTTAATGTGTATTCCGCTGGCGTTTATTGGATCGGTTATTAGCATGTTTATCTTTAGGCTGCAATGGAATCTAGCAGCGTTTATCGGCCTATTGATGCTTACAGGGATTGTGGTCACAAATGGAATTGTCCTTGTCGACAAAATCGAGAGGAACGTCAGGGGTGGAATAAAACTTGAGGAGGCTATCTTACGGGGAACGATCTCCCGTGTTCGTCCTATTTTGACAACGGCCTTCACAACTATTTTAACCATGATTCCGCTGGCTTTTTCCTCTAGCACCGATACTGTTATCTCGCAAACCCTTGGAATCGTGGTAATCGGAGGGCTGATTAGTTCAACCTTTATTAGTCTGTGCATGGTACCGATTTGTTACAATTGGATGCATCAACCCCGCCGTGTTCTTTTGTCAAAGCGGGTTAAAGTAGAACAAGAGGCGTAATTCCATATAAGAAAACCGTTCCTATAGTAAACGGACGGTTTTCTTATTTTTTTGCACTAAAAGAAAAAAAGGAACAATACTTATTAGACAAGGAGATGTTCCTCATTTCTCGCATCTACACCAGAAGAACGCTACAAAGCACTATTACGGAAACGGCCTTATCTTGTCGACCTCATCGCTCCAGATTGATCAAAGAAATACCATTTGCCACTAATGAAAGTCCAGCCCGTTTTCATTTCACCGCTGGGCTGAAGATAATACCTCTTACCGCCGGAAAGTAACCATCCTGTTTTCATAACTCCAGATTGATCAAGGTAGTACTTCTTACCGCCGGAAAGTAACCATCCTGTTTTCATAACTCCAGATTGATCAAGGTAGTACTTCTTACCGCCGGAAAGTAGCCATCCTGTTTTCATAACTCCAGATTGATCAAGGTAGTACCTTTTACCGCCGGAAAGTAGCCATCCTGTTTTCATAACTCCAGATTGATCAAGGTAGTACCTTTTACCACCGGAAAGTAGCCATCCTGTTTTCATAACTCCAGATTGATCAAGGAAATACCTTTTACCGCTATAATATAGCCAACCGGTTGTAGCTTTGCCATTAACATAATAGTACCGTTTTCCATTGGATATTACCCAACCATTGGTTCCATTGACAGTATAACCATTTGCTTTTGCAATAGCATCAAAACTGTTGCTGGAATAGGTAATGATTACAGGAGTATTCAATTGTACCTGGTCATAGAGCTGGCGGATTTCCGCATTATGCATCCGAACACAGCCCTGAGTTATATTTTTCCCAATGGAACTTTCATTACTAGTTCCATGGATCCCATATGTGTCACCGGATGTACCCCTTGTTTTTAATCCCATCCATCGGTCACCCAAAGGATTATGCGGGTCGCCACCGGGAATACCCCAAGCATAGTATGGTCGATTTTTAATCTTTGTGACAATCTGGAATGTACCTTCTGGAGTTTGGTTTCTTGATTTCCCTGTCGCAACACTATAAGTTCTTGCTAACTTGCCTGCATCATAGAATGCAAGTGTATTAGACTTTTTGTTTATGATAATCAGTTGTGAATTGCCTGCTGCTTCTGTTGGGACGTTTAAGAAAAAGATGCTGAATAATAGAACAAGAACAACCGATAACTTCCTCATTTATTTCTCCCCTAGTTGTTAGTTACAAATTAAAATATTATGTTACTAAAATATATTTTGTCATAATTCAGATAATAAATGTTTAAATTTTGATATTTTTGTAATAAAAAGTTTCTAGTTTCTAGAATCAAACCTGATTAATCATTCGAATTGAGCTGATTACGTAAAAGGACATTTATTGGAGCGTTTGCCAGGAGCAACGAGGAAGATGTTCAAAAGATTAATCTTATCATAAGTAAATGAGGTTTTTATCATTTACTATCAACAAAAAACAAAGGGTGAAAATCCTTTGTTTTTTTGTTGCCAGTCTGTATTCAGAACTTCCTCTGTTGGGGAATTGGATTGTAAATTATTTCAAAACACAAAGCATAGTTTTGTGATAATTGTTAAAAATATATGGGGTCTACATTTAATTAGGAGCTGAGCAGCATGTATGTATGGGTCCAAGTATATAATCCATTGAATAACATTTGGTTTTCAGCTATTATAGCAGCCATTCCTATAATCCTTTTTATTGTAATGCTGACAGTTTTTAAATTAAAAGGCTATATTGCGGGACTTTTCAGCATAATTGTAGCTGGAATTGTTGCAGTTTTTATCTACAAAATGCCTGCTATATTCGTTTTGATGTCTGCTGTCTTTGGAGTTTTAGCCGGTATATGGCCAGTAGCATCGATTGTATTTGCGGCAATTTTCCTTTATAAGATAACAGTAAAAACAGGCAAATTTACAATTATAGAAAATAGTATATCGTTTATTACAGCCGATCAACGATTGCAAGTTCTTATTGTATCATTCTCATTCGGTGCATTTTTGGAAGGAGCTGCAGGATTTGGAGCACCTGTTGCAATAACAGCAGCTATTTTAGTAGGACTTGGATTTAGTCCAATATATGCAGCCAGCCTTTGCTTGATTGCAAACATTGCCGGTGGTGCATATGGAGCAATGGGCATTCCTGTAACTGTCCCTGCATTACTTACAGGTTTAGACGCTCATGTAGTTGCAAGATATACGGCATATGTCATTCCCATATTAAGTATTGTAGTAGCATTCTTACTAATATTTATCATTGATGGGATGAAAGGAATTAGACAAACGTTCCCAGCCGCTTTAGTCAGTGGAATTTCATTTGGATTAACACAGGCAATTGTTCTAACCTTCTTAGGTGCTGAACTGGCAGACATCTTTGCTGCAATTGTTAGCCTATTAGCACTATCAGTATTTTTACAAGTATGGAAACCAAAAGAGATTTTCCGAGTAAGTAATGAGAACCACGGAGATAAACAGCTTAAGTACTCTTTAGGGGAAATTGCTTATGCTTGGCTGCCATTCGTATTTTTAACGATATTTGTTACTTTGTTTAATTTATCATTTTTTAAAAATTTATTTATCACAGGCGGTCCTTTAGAAAAGTTAGTGTTATTGCTGCCAATTCCGGGATTAAACAACTTAGTCATAAAGCATGTACCAATAGTACCGAAGGACACACCATATGCAGCAGTATTTAAATTAGATTTATTTTCATCTACTACAACAGCTATTGTCATTACGATTATTTTCGCAAGCATTCTCTTTCGCTGTAGCGGTAAACAACTGATGGCTATTACAAAAGAAACGGCGAAAGAATTATTTTCACCAGTCCTAACCATTTGTAGTGTACTTGCCTTTGCTTACATTTGTACTTACTCTGGTATGTCATCAACGCTTGGTTTAGCCTTTGCTTCCACAGGAGCAGTATTTCCATTATTCTCCCCAGTGTTAGGGTGGCTAGGAGTTTTTTTAACAGGCTCTGTTGTAAACAGCGGTTCCTTATTTGCACCACTTCAAGCTGTCACCGCTGCTCAAATTGGCATAGCACCTGAATCGATGGTTGCAGTCAATGTAATGGGTGGCACAATGGCTAAAATGATTTCGCCTCAATCTATCGCTGTTGCTGCAGCAGCAGTTGGTTTAGCCGGAAAAGAGAGTGAGTTATTTAAAGTGACAATTAAATATAGCTTATGTTTACTTGTTATAATTGGGATCATAAGTTGGTTGATATTTTAGTTTTTATCATTCGAAGAGTAATTGCAGGCAATTAAAAGGAAGGAGGATGTCCCAATAGTATAACTTTTAGTGGCACCTCCTTTTTATTAATGGTCTGTTAAACTTGTCTGTTGATTTCCGCTCCAGGCGTTCGCTTTCCGCGGGCGTGCCGGGGAGCCTCCTCGGCGCTTTGGCGCCTGCGGGGTCTCCCCTGCCCCGTACTCCCGCAGGAGTCGAACGCCTTCCGCTCCAATCAACATAGCGGAAAAATTATCATGAACTTTGTACTTATTGTGGTGCCTGGCATTTCTTATTTATTTACAACTAATGGTAGAATTTATCAATCCAAGCATCTCGGCAAAATCAAATGGAGCTTTTAGTCTCACACATTCAGCAAATTGAGAGACAAGCTTCAAAGTCTCAATACTTTGTACAGGATAGTGCCCTGCAGCGCTTTCTGCCGACAACATGACAGCATTCGTCCCATCCATTACAGCTTGAAATACATCCGTGACTTCTGCCCTTGTTGGTAATGGGGTTTCCACCATCGATTGCAGCATTTGTGTAGCAGTAATAACATAGGTATCCATCCGGTTACACTCACTTATCATCGCTTTTTGTAATAGTGGAATCCATTGGAAAGGAAGTTCGACACCAAGGTCACCCCGGGCAATCATCACAGCATCGGTCTCTTTACAAATTTCTTGAAAATTTCGGACTGCCTCCATCGTTTCAATTTTTGCCACTAACTGAGGAGTATGTCCTTGTTTAGACTCGATAAAATTTCGGACTTCTTTAATATGTGATGCCTTCCGGATAAATGAACAAGCAATGTAATCCATTTCCTCTTGTAAAAGGAATTCGATGTCCTGTTTATCTTTTTTAGTAATAGCAGGTAAACTCGTTATAACACCCGGAAGATTGACCCCTTTATGCGAAGATATTTCCCCACCTGTTTTAACAGTAGTGATAACTCCTCTTTGTTCCACATTAGTAACCAACAATTCTACCGCACCATCATTAATCAGTATTCGATTCTCTGGCTTTACATCATTAACTAAACCTTGATAATCAACACTTGCCTGTTTATTATCCCCAACCACTTCATCAATGAGAAGTGTAAAGGTCTGCCCAGATTTAAGTATGACTTTTTCATCTTTAACTTTCCCTAATCGGATTTTTGGACCTTGGAGGTCACCTAATAATTTGATTTTATGCCCAGTCTCTTCACTAAGTGATTTTATTAATCGAATAACACTATGATGACTCTCGTGGGTCCCATGGGAAAAATTCAATCGGGCGATCGTCATACCATGATGAATGAGGTCAGTAAGAACTTTTTTATCATTACTAGCAGGTCCAATGGTACAAATACGATTAATCGGCATAGTCATCACCTCCATAACATTCATTAACGGTTAGTTAATGATCCCTTTCTTCGTAATTTCTACCTGAATCGTAGGAACAAAATGCACTTTTTGATAGTTGCTACCCCAGTCTTTCTTCTGATTCTTCCAAATTTCAGGATGGAACGCCATAAGTTGTCTGCCAATACCTAATGCGTCGCAGCGGGCTTTTTGCATTTTATCAAGAGTTTCTTTTACTACTACAGTCATCTCTTTAGTAAGATACTGGTTTAATTGCGCTACCAGTTTTTTATCATATAAGCGATCTTTCGGATATTCTACAATACTCACTTTCCATTTTAAATTCAAATTAACCGTAATTTGATCACCCGATTGAATCAGTACTTTCATTTTTCGCTTTGATTTGTCTATATTAAAGCTCAAAAAATCATGACTGATTTGATGACCCTTCGGTTTACTTATTTTTCTTGTGAATCTCGCCGTTTTCCCTGGTTTGTTTTTCAAAAATAAATACATGGTAGATTCTTCAGGACTCAGTGTACCTGTGATTTGATGGTTATGAAACATAGCACCACGGGAAACATCCACCCGTTTCCCTTTTTTCTCAAGGTATGGAAGAACAAAATCTTCACCGGGGTCCATCAAAATAGGGTACATAGTTTCAACGCTCCCCTTGGGAACGGTAGTAGTCACTTCTTTACTCTTGATTAATTCATCAATTTCCTCTGCAATCAAAACATTCCCAACTTTTTTTAGGGCAAATAAATCTGCCGCCTTCCCTTTCACTACGCCGATCCTGGCGTTTAAGGAACTCTTAGGATCACGGTAAAAAACATCGAGGATCGGATAAATATCTTGTTTTGCCAGTTCTTCACCAATCAGAACAACCCGATTTTTATAAGCACGAAGATATCGTGATATCTGATCGTCTGCATTATCGCGGGCTTCCCTTGGAGTATTACCAACTGTTAAAATAATATCGTTTGTAGGATTTCCTTGTTCGCTAGCAGGCACGTCCCGTATGACAGTGGTCATGAGAATCTTGCTATTCGGTCCGAGATCATACCCTGCTCCATAAATCAAACGGGCATTCTTTAAAAGATCTTGATCCCAACAACCAGTCATGAACAGGAGGATGAAAACAGCTTCGCATAAAAAGCAGATCCTTTTCATCTGATTTCCGCCGCCCCTTTCCTAAGAAAGTACGCCAAACAGAGCAGGATTAATGGAAGTACAATAATTAATGAATAATGAGTAATCGCAACCATTCGATCATATAAGTCACTAATTGCTGGATCTTGGGCTATCAGACCCAAAATAAAGAGTATGAATAGAGCATAAGGGACGGCCTTTTTATGTTCGCCCCTGTGAAAGAAGTGACCAAACCCAACCGATGCCACGTATGTCCAAGCAACGAGGGAAGTAGTAACAACAAAGATCCATAACGATAAAAAGATCAAATCGATTCGATTAATAACCTGAAAGGAGAAACCTTTTAGCATGTAGAGGAGAGGTTCCGATACCTCAGGCATGACCGCCGGACTGAAAATGATTAAACTGGTAAACACTTCAAAAGTGTAAAAGAGGGTAACCACCATATTCGCTAAAGAAACTGCCTTTAATTTCCCGCCACTTTTCCCTTCAACAAATGGATAAATCACCAATATATTTTCATACCCAGTTAAAGGAAACAATGCATCATTCGCTCCTTTGATAATTTTCCCCCATCCTGCTTCTGTTATAGGAAAAATATAACTGAAGTTCATTCTGACATAACCCATCAAGGATAATATCACCATCACAAAGACCGTGAACGAAGAGAGGACAAACAGTCTGGCAATTACTCGAAGGTTTTCTTTTGCCAAATACATACAGGTAAGAAGAGTGAGAAGTAATAATGCCCATCTAGGTGTTTCTTGCAGCACCCACTTTCCTACGACATCGGCAAACTTCCCTAGAGCAGCTCCTGCAGAAAGCAGGTAATAGCCAATATAAGCAAAGCAAAGCAGATTTCCAAGAAATTTCCCAGTAATCTTCGGTAAGAAACTATATAGCGTATCGGAAGGAAATTGTTTGCAAAGAGCACAAAGAATCAAAATAATTATTTGTACGGCCAATCCGGCGATTAAAGCAGAAATCCACGCTCCCCCCTTGGCGCTTGCTTGCAGTTTATAAGGAAGCGATAAAATTCCTACCCCCACTTGGGACTGTATAACAAAAAACATGAGCTGTCCTTGAGTAATTTTATTCTTTTCCGGTATCATCCTGTTCCCACTCCCTTGAATTTCTTTCTTGATTCATCCTTTGTGGATGAGGATCATGGGGGCGTTGATTCAAGCTCCAGATAGGAAAACGAATAAATGTATCCTTCAAATCTTTAATTCGAAGAGGCATGACAGGCGCAAAATAGGCTGTACCAAAGCACTCTAATTTACATAAGTGAATTAAGACGAAAAGCATGCCAAACGTAATCCCGATTAAACCGAACATTGCAGCCAGGATCATGAGAGGGAACCCCAGAATGCGCATTGCAATACTTAATTCATGAGACGGTGCGACAAAAGAAGAAATAGCTGTTAGGGCGACAACAATTACCATTGGATATGAAATCAATCCAGCTCTTACAACCGATTCACCGATGACCAAGCCACCAACAATACCGATGGTTTGACCTACCCGGCTCGGCAAACGAACCCCTGCTTCACGCAGTACTTCTAATGTAAGCTGCATAAAAAATGCCTCCACAATAGGTGGGAATGGAACCCTGTCAATCGTACTTTTTACTGAAAAAATCAAATTTTCCGGGAGAATTTCAGGGTGAAAGCCAATAATCGCAATATATAAAGCAGGTATAAGAGTGGCGATGATAAAGCTCATCAAACGGATCAACCGTAGGAACGATCCGGAAATCCACCCGCTGTTATAATCACCCGGGCTTTGAAAAAAGGCAAAGAAAGTCACCGGTAAAATCAGGGCAGAGGGGTCTCCATCAGATAGAATAACGACGCGCCCTTCCATAAGGTGAGCTACAGCCCGATCCGGTCTTTCCGATAATAAGGTTTGCGGAAAGAGGGAAAATGAGTTATCTTGAATCATTTCGGCAATGAATCCAGGCGAAATCGTGGTGTCCATCGTAATAGAATCAATTCTATGATCCACTTCCATGATCAAATCCGGATTCGCCAGGTCCTGCATATAGAGAAGAGCTAATTTTGTTTTGGTTTCCTTTCCAATTTGGTAATAGCGAACAACTAGATTCGGATTTCGAATGCGCTTTCGAACGAGATATAGATTCGTCATGAGGTCCTCTATAAAACCATCATGAGCGCCGCGAATAACCCCTTCGTTCTCTGGCTCCAAAATACTCCGTTTATTAACTGCAGTTACATTGACAACAAAAGCCTCTCCTGTACCTTCGAATACCAATACGCAATTTCCTTGAATTAAGGCAAAGGGTACCTCGCTGAAATCCGTTTTTTTTGTAATTTCCAAAGAAGTAATGACTTTATCAACGGTTCCTTCTCTTTTTTCTTCTATAGGCTGGATGATCTCGTTTTGAATTCTTTGTAGATCAGTTAGGGATTCTATAAAGAAAATGAGACCATCCAACTGATTAAACCTAATGCTCCGCCATTTCAGATCATTTGAATGAAACAGTTGGTTTTCAATATATTCCTTATTTTTTTCTAAAGAAGAATAAACAGCCATTTCCATATGTGGTCTTTTTTCTGTCCGGTTGTTCGAAAACAATTTTCTGAAAAGATCCATCATTCTACTCCACCTAGGTTCAAGCCAATTTTTATTAATTTAACCATTAAAAGGAGCATTATTCTTTGATGCTGCAGATAAAATTGATAGATTTAATAAAAATAGAGGCTGTCCCAAAAGGTGTTAGGCATCACTATATGAACAAAGTTCATAATATTCTTCCGCTATGTTGATTGGAGCGGAAGGCGCTCGATCCTCGAAAATGCTATCGCATTTCCTTCGTGCGGTGTTGATTCAAAGATGATAATTCAACGTCCTACGGGAGTACGGGGCAGGGGAGACCCTGGAGGCGCAGGTAGCGCCGAGAAGGCTCCCCGGACCGCCACTAAAGCGGAAATCAACAGACAAAGATTAACAGACCATTAATAAAAAGGGGGTGCAATACTTTTGGGGCACCCTCGATTCAAAAAAATAGCTCACTGGGAACTCCCAGTGAGCTTAAAAGTTTTGTAACTTATGAAAGAGGGCAATTATTAATTGTTATGTAAAACTATGATAATAATTTCAGTCCTGTTACCCCAATAATGATTGCACCGAGACTTGCAAGTCGAGACCAACTTCTTCCCTCACCATAAAAAATCATATTTAAAAGCACCGCACCGGCTGTACCGATACCGGTCCATACAGCATACGCTACGCTTGTATCCAAATACTGAAACGAAGTATAGATAAATGCAAAGGAGGCACTGAGCCCTCCAAGGTAAATCAACCCATTTTTAACTGTACGCTTTTTGCTGAATAAGTTCAGCCCCCATACACCTATTAATTCATTAACTGCTGCAAAGAAAACAAATACCCATCCCATCATTGTTCAGCCCTTTTCCCCTTTTTATTATCTGACATCTTTAATCCAATAACTCCTGCAAGGACCATAATAATGAAGAACACCTTTACTAAACTTACTTGTTCATTAAAAAGAAAGACGTCCATCAAGAATGTTCCTATTGTTCCTGCCCCAGCAAAAATGGCATATACTGTTCCAGTCGGTAATGTTTCACAGGCCTTGGCAAGAAAATGAAGGTCCAACATTATAAAAATAACAATGAAAAACCATTCCCACCAATTGGAAGCAGTATGGAAGCCGTATATCCAGACCAATTCCGAAAGACTGGTTAAAAGTACATATATCCATGCTTTGTTCATTTTTTAATACCCCTTAGTTCAAGCATGACTGACATTCAGTCATGATAATTCGAAATATCCCCTTTAAATCCCCTTAATACCCCTTATTTAATACCTAAACCATGCATCGCAAACTCTAATACTTCCTTTTTCTTGATATCAGCCATGTTTTTGTCACCATGGGAATATAAAAAGGTTTGCTCTGCTACCGTTTCAATTAGACCAATAAGCAAAACTGCAGTTTGGTCTGGATCAATCGTTTCACGAATAATACCAGCGGTTTTCGCATCACCCAAGAATTTGCTCATCCATGAATAATATGGAGAATAGATGGTTTCCCATTCCTGTAGAAATTCCGTTGAAGCAAGCCCTGCATAGATCATTGCAAAGATTTCCCGATAATCCTTAGCAATTGTAAAGACTACATCAATTACAGTCCTTAACTGCTCTACAAAAGAGTCCGTTTCCTTAACATTTTTTTTAATTTCAACCAACATTTTTTCTACCATTACTTGTGCAATGGACGGCATGATGGACAATTTTGAAGAAAAATAGATATAAAATGTCCCTTGAGCAATCCCTGCCTTTTTTACGATATCCGATACTTTCGCCTTTTCGATGCCTTGTTCACAGAAAACATCAATGGCTGCATGAATGATTTTTGTTTTTTTATTATCCATTTACGCCCCCAATTATGACTGACTATCATTCATTTTAGACGATTTTTGGTAATTAGTCAAGGGATTCCCACCTTTTTCTCACATAAGCATCGTATAATTGTAGTTTTATATGAACAAAGGCAATCCCATTGTTTTGTAACCGTTTCGATTATTCACCTAATTATAATAAGAATAAAATTATATAACGATAATTTAGATAATTTAGTTTTATAAGAATATTTAGCCCGAATATCCCGAATTATTTCCATATATTTCTTTAACAAAGGGAATTATTCCAATATTTCAACGCATTACCATGGAAATGTGGCATAAAGTTTAACGAATTGTGAAGCTTTTTTGAAATACCTTTTGGTTATATTGACTGGAAATAGTAACTTGCCGCATACTAGCTCATGTAAGAGATGCAACTAAGATATCCAACATCTTAAAGATGAAAAAGGAGGAAATCATGAAACATCTTAAGATTGCTTGTAGCCAAGAATCAGAGGTATTCTTTTCAACAGAAAGACAGACTGTGAGATTAGGAGAAACTGATTACACAGATGTAGCAGCAGTTGTATTAACAGATGAGGAAACTGATTTTATAAAGGAGTTAGAAGATACAAAATTCGGTATTCCTGTTTTTGTTATCCTCAAAAACAGTGATGTACTCGAAGATCGTTTGGTTGGTAACGTTTATCACGTGATCGATGGAAGTCAATATGACGTAAAACGTTATAGTGGACAAATCGAAGATGCAGCAACCCAGTATGAAAAAGAGTTACTGCCACCATTCTTTGATGTATTAAGCGAGTACGTGAATAAAGGAAACATCCAATTCGATTGTCCTGGACACCAAGCGGGTCAATACTACCGTAAACATCCAGCAGGCCGTTTCTTCTATGACTTCTTTGGAGAAAATATCTTCCGTTCTGATATCTGTAATGCGGATGTTAAACTAGGGGATTTATTGATCCATGAAGGTCCAGCTATGGACGCTGAAAAGTATGCAGCTAAAGTCTTTAACGCAGATAAAACTTATTTCGTAATGAACGGAACTAGTACATCAAACGTTGTTGTTACCAATGCAGTAGTAGCTCCTGGCGACCTTGTTTTATTTGACAGAAACAACCATAAATCAAATTATAATGGTGCTTTGGTTCAAGCCGGCGGTATTCCAGTTTATTTAGAAACTTCCCGTAACCCATTTGGATTTATTGGTGGTATTGATGATCACTGCTTCGACGAAGATTATTTAAGATTACAAGTTGCTAGTGTTGCACCAGATAAAGTTGATGCAAAAAGACCATTTAGATTAGCGATCATTCAATTAGGAACTTACGACGGTACGATTTATAATGCACGTCAGGTTATTGATCGAATTGGACATCTTTGTGACTATATCTTGTTCGACTCAGCATGGGTTGGTTATGAACAATTTATTCCAATGATGAAAGATTGCTCTCCACTATTATTGGATCTAAAAGAAGATGATCCTGGAATTTTTGTTACTCAATCTGTACACAAACAACTTGCAGGTTTTTCTCAATCGTCACAAATCCATAAAAAGGACAAGCACATCAAAGGTCAAGACCGTTATGTAGATCATAAACGTTTCAATAATGCCTACATGATGTATGCTTCTACAAGTCCTTTCTATCCAATCTTTGCAAGTCTTGATCTTAATGCTAAGATGCAGGATGGCGAAGCAGGACGCCGCTTATGGGCTGACTGTATCAAAATGGGTATCGAAGCTAGAAAATCAGTATTGAAAAATTGTTCTTTAATTAAACCATTTATTCCTCCGATGGTTAATGGAAAGAAATGGGAAGAATTCGATACAGAGGAAATTGCTAATAATCTAGAATTCTTTAAGTTCCACCCAGGTGAAAAATGGCATTCATTTGAAGGCTATGGCGAGGATCAATATTTTGTTGACCCAAATAAATTCTTGTTAACTACTCCTGGTATCAATGCTGAAACAGGCGAATACGAAGACTTTGGTATTCCAGCTACGATCCTTACCAATTTCTTACGCGAAAATGGAATCATTCCTGAGAAAAATGATTTGAATTCCATTTTATTCTTGCTAACACCTGCTGAAACACCAACTAAGATGCAAAATCTTGTATCACAATTTGCTAGATTTGAAAGATTTGTAATGGAAGATGCTCCTTTAAGTAAGGTTCTTCCAACAATTTATAAGAATAATATTGATCGTTACTACGGATACACAATTCGCATGCTATGTCAGGAAATGCACGACTTCTATAAAAATTTAGATGTTAAGACATATCAAAAGCAATTGTTTAGAAAGGCTACATTGCCTGAAGTAGCGATGACTCCTCAAGAAGCAAGATGGGAATTAGTACGTAATAACAAAAAACTAGTTCCATTAACAGAAATCGTTGGTGAAGTAGCGTTAGAAGGTGCACTACCATACCCTCCAGGAATTTTCTGTGTTGTTCCAGGTGAAAAATGGAGTATATCAGCCCAACAATATTTCTTAGCACTAGAAGAAGGAATTAATAAATTCCCTGGTTTCTCTCCTGAGATTCAAGGAGTTTACTTACAAGAAGAAAATGGTCTTGTCAAAGCATACGGATATGTTTATGATAAAACACGTGTTTCTACTCAAAAGGTGCAAAAAGAGTTGGCAAACGCATAACACGCAAAAATCAAGATTTCACACTTATTGTTCGCTTTTAAAATTACTTTAAAAGCAGAAAGAAAGGGGAAAAATATTATGAAACAATTAAAGATTGCTTGCAGTCCGGAATCATTGAATTTCTTTTCAACAAATCGTGAAACAATTGAATTAGGTTGCACTGATTATACAGATGTAGCTGCAATGGTTGTAACTGAAGAAGAATTAAGTTTTGTTAGTGAAGTAGATAGCACAAAATTTGGTATTCCAGTATTTGTGATCAAATCAAGTGAGAATAAACTTGTAGAGGACGTTGTTGGTAAAGTTTACCACATCGTGGATGGAAATCATTTTGACACAAACCTTTATAGCAGACAAATTGAAGAAGCAGCTTCCCAATATGAAGCCAATTTACTTCCACCATTCTTTAAATCATTAACTGGTTATGTGGATCAAGGAAATTCTTCATTTACCACTCCAGGACACCAAGGTGGACAATTCTTCCGTAAGCACCCTACTGGCCGTGCTTTCTATGAATATTATGGAGAAAACCTATTCCGTTCAGATCTTTGCTGCTCCGACGTACAATTAGGAGATTTATTAATTCACGAAGGCGCTCCAGTGGATGCTGAACAACATGCTGCGAAGGTGTTTAATGCAGATAAAACTTACTTTGTAATGAATGGTACAAGTACTGCTAACTCAGTTGTAGCGAATGCTACCGTAGCACCTGGCGATTTAGTATTGTTTGACAGAAACAACCATAAATCAGTTTATAATAGTGCTTTAGTACAAGCTGGTGGTGTTCCAGTTTATTTAGAAACTGCCCGTAACCCATTTGGATTTATCGGCGGGATTAATGACCACTGCTTCGATGAAGATTATTTAAGATTACAAATTGCTAGTGTTGCACCAGAAAAAGTAGATGCAAAAAGACCATTTAGATTAGCCGTTATTCAATTAGGAACTTACGATGGTACTATTTATAACGCACGTCAAGTTGTTGATCGTATTGGACATCTTTGCGATTACATCCTATTTGACTCAGCATGGGTTGGTTATGAACAATTTATTCCAATGATGAAAGACTGTTCACCACTATTGTTAGAACTTAACGAAAATGACCCTGGAATTTTTGTTACACAGTCTATTCACAAGCAACTAGCTGCATTGTCACAAGCATCACAAATTCATAAAAAAGATAGTCATATTAAAGGACAAAAGCGTTATGTAGATCATAAACGTTTCAACAATTCTTATATGATGTATGCTTCAACAAGTCCATTATATCCTTTATATGCAAGTATGGATGTTAACGCTAGAATGCACGATGGCGAAGCAGGACTTAAGATGTGGGCTGACACCGTTAAGCTTGGCATTGAAACAAGAAAATCAGTATTAAAAAATTGTTCTTTAATTAAACCATTTATTCCACAAGTAATTAACGGAAAGAAATGGGCAGAAGCTGACACAGAAGAAATTGCTAATAATCTAGAATTCTTCAAATTCCATCCAGGTGAAAAATGGCATTCATTTGAAGGCTATGGCGAGAACCAATATTTTGTTGACCCAAATAAATTGTTGTTCACTACGCCTGGTATCAATGCTGAAACAGGTGATTATGAAGAAACTGGTATCCCAGCTACTATTCTTTGTAACTTCCTAAGAGAAAATGGAATTATTCCTGAGAAAAATGATTTGAATTCCATTGTATTCTTATTAACACCGGCTTCAACACAAACAAAAATGCAAAACCTAGTATCACAAATGGTTCGTTTTGAACAATTTGTAAAAGAAGATGCACCTTTAAGTGTCGTACTTCCAAAAATGTATAACAAGAATAAAGATCGTTATAAAGGCTATACAATTGGAATGCTTTGTCAAGAAATGCATGAATTCTATAAAAATAGAAATGTTAAAAAATATCAAAAACAATTATTTAGTAAAGCTTCATTACCAGAATCAGTAATGATTCCTCAACAAGCTAGATATGAGTTAATCCGCAACAACTCTAAATTGGTGCCAATAACTGATATCGTTGGTGAAGTTGCATTAGAAGGTGCTCTACCTTATCCTCCAGGAATCTTCTGTGTTGTTCCTGGTGAAAGATGGACCGAGACCGTACAACAATATTTCTTAGCTTTAGAAGAAAGCATTAATAATTTCCCTGGCTTCTCTTGTGAAATTCATGGCGTTTACTTTGAAGAACAAGAAGATGGCAAGGTTAAAGCTTTTGGATATGTATTAGACAAACAACAACCTGCGTCTGAACAAGCTAGTCAAGAGAAAAAAGAAACAGCAAGAGTATAAAGATAAAAAAGACAAAAAAAGGATAATCTCAAGTGAATAATTCATGATTGAATGATCGCTTGAGGTTATTCTCGAAATTATCTAAAATTATTTAACTTTTACAAGTTTACAATAATATAAATGGAGCTGTCAATTATGAGTCAAACAAAAAATAAAATGAATGCTATGCAGTTAACCATATTAACAGCCGTTAATATGATGGGCTCTGGAATCATCATGCTTCCTACGAACTTGGCACAAGTTGGAACCATGTCAATTCTTTCTTGGATCGTTACGGCATTAGGTTCATTGGCTTTAGCGTATGCTTTTGCTCAATGTGGAATGTTTAGTCGTAAAGGCGGAGGTATGGGAGGATACGCTGAGTATGCCTTCGGTAAAGCAGGTAACTTTATGGCCAACTATACGTATGGTTTGTCATTGCTTATTGCTAACGTAGCCATCGCTGTTACTGCTGTTGGTTATGGTACTGTATTATTTGATTTGAAATTATCTCCAGTTGGAATCGGAATGTGTACAATTGGTGTTTTATGGTTAACAACTATTTGTAATTTTGGTGGAGCAGGAATCACAGGTAAAATTGGTGGTATTACTGTATGGGGCGTTATTGCTCCTGTAGTTGCGATTTGTATTATTGGGTGGTTCTGGTTTGATGGACACCAATACGCTCAAGCATGGAATCCACATAATTTTTCATTCTTTACAGGAATTGGAAAATCAATTTCAATCACCTTATGGGCTTTCTTGGGACTTGAGTCTGCTTGTGCTAATGCGGATGCTGTTGAAAATCCTGAGAAAAACGTTCCAATCGCCGTTCTTGGTGGTACTTTAGCTGCTGCTGTTATTTATATCATTTCTACAAACGTTATTGCTGGTATTGTTCCTAATATGGACTTGGCAAATTCTAACGCACCATTTGGTCTAGCATTTGCGACGATGTTTACTCCAGCTGTTGGTAAAGTTGTTATGGCGTTAATGACTTTAGCATGTGTGGGTTCATTACTAGGTTGGCAGTTTACAATTGCTCAAGTATTTAAGAGCTCTGCTATGGAAGGATATTTCCCTAAAGTATTCCTTAAAGTAACAAAAGCTGATGCTCCAGTTGTTGGAATGATCATCCTTGGTGTTATTCAAACATTATTAGCATTAATGACAATTAGTCCATCTTTAAATAAACAATTTAATACATTAGTTAACTTGGCAGTAGTAACGAATCTTATTCCATATTTGTTGTCTATGGCTGCATTGGCGGTCATGCAAAAACAAGCCAATGTTCCAGCTAAAAAGGCGAAACTTGGAACCACCATTGCGCTTATTGGTTCAATTTATAGTTTATACGCTCTTTATGGCTCTGGATTAGAGGCAATGACTTACGGTTCGATCGTAACCTTCACTGGTTGGACATTATATGGATTCCTTTCGCACAAATTCGATTTAGCCCAACCAGCTCAAGCTAAGAAAGCTTCTTAATAGAAGGAAACTTTCAAGTTACTAAGTAAAAATGAGGGTGCTTTTCATGAAGTACTCTCATTTTTTAAAAATTATTTTATTTGTGGTATATTCTACCATTTTATACATTTAAACTGCAGAAGAACAAAATAAATAGGATAGATCCTTCTCAACTCACAGAATAAGCTTCATTCAGACTTCATTTTACCGGAAGGCTGTTAAGTGCTTTCCAAGTACAATAAGAAAGTATAAATTTTGACTTCGAGAATTGTCCAGCTCCTAGGGGCTCGGGGTCATAAGCCCCTGACCAAGGCGCTTCCGCTTTTCTTATCAGACTTCCGGTAAAATGAAAAACTATCAGAGTTGAGAAGGAATTTATCCACTAACTCTAGCTAGAATTTCTTTTTTACCAACACTAAAAGGCGGAGAGCCAAAATTTTAAAGGGGTTGTTAGCTATGAGTCTAGAAGAGTTAAATGACCAGTTGCTGGTCAGACGGGAAAAAATGACTGCCATGCGTGAAAATGGACTTGATCCATTCGGCAAGCGTTTTGATCGTACACATTATGCGGGTGAGTTAGTCGAAAAGTATAACGCCTTAGAAAACGAAGAACTTGAAGCAAAGAAGATTTTCGTTACACTAGCTGGACGTATTATGACAAAACGTGGAAAAGGGAAAGCTGGATTTGCCAATATTCAAGATATAACTGGTCAAATCCAAATCTATGTTAGAGAAGATGCAGTTACGGAAGAACAATATTCTATTTTCGATTCTGCTGATTTAGGCGACATTATTGGGATTTCCGGTACGGTATTTAAAACAAATACAGGTGAGCTTTCTGTCAAAGTGCAAGATTTTACTTTTTTAAGTAAGGCGCTTCGTCCATTGCCAGATAAATTTCATGGCTTAAAGGATATTGAGCAGCGCTACCGTCAACGCTATCTGGACTTAATCATGAATCAAGAAAGTAGAGAGACATTTATTACTAGAAGCCGTATTATTCGTGAGATACGCAGCTATTTAGATGCCCATGGCTACCTGGAAGTTGAAACTCCAATGTTGCATGCAATTCCTGGAGGCGCAGCTGCACGTCCATTTATTACGCATCACAATGCCCTTGATGTTCCATTTTATATACGGATTGCCCCTGAGCTTCATTTAAAAAGGCTGATTGTCGGAGGACTTGAAAAAGTATACGAAATAGGCCGTGTATTCAGAAATGAGGGTGTTTCGACCCGTCATAATCCTGAATTTACAATGATTGAGCTCTACGAGGCATATGCCGATTATCGAGATATCATGCGTGTTACTGAAAACTTAGTTGCCCATGTTGCTCAAAAAGTTCTCGGGACAACCAAGATTCAATATGGGGAGTATGAGGTTGATTTAACGCCAGAATGGAAAAAACTCCACATGGTTGATGCGATTAAAGAATATACCGGTGTAAATTTATGGAATGTTGACCTAGAAGAGGCACGCCGATTAGCGAAAGAAAACGGTGTCGAAATTAATGAACATATGCTTTATGGTCATATCGTGAATGAGTTCTTTGAACAAAAAGTAGAAGAAAAATTGATACAACCGACGTTCATTTATGGACATCCAGTGGAAATCTCCCCTCTTGCTAAGAAAAATGATGAGGATCCGAGATTTACTGATCGCTTTGAATTATTTATCGTAGCTCGTGAACATGCGAATGCCTTCACGGAGTTAAACGATCCAATCGATCAAAGAGAGCGTTTTGAAGAGCAAATAAAAGAGCGTGAACAAGGAAATGATGAAGCACATCCAATGGATGAGGACTTCATTGAAGCATTGGAATACGGTCTGCCGCCAACAGGTGGATTAGGAATCGGAATTGACCGATTGATCATGTTGTTAACAAATTCTCCGTCTATACGTGATGTTCTATTATTCCCATTAATGCGCCAACGGTAGTTTTAAAAGGTGCCAGTTTTTCTGGCACTTTTTTAATGAGAAAGTATATCATTTTGTCTACGAGAATTGTCTAGCTTCAGCGCCTAGCCCCTCGAGGTCATAAGCCAATCCGTCATGAAGGTCAAAAAGCAACCTTCCTGGCGGCTTGTCTTATGCTTGTCGGGGATGAGCATAAAGGAAATCTTCCTTGAATAACCTTCGCAGGAACAAGCTGTGCTTGTTACGAAGGCGCTTCCGCTTTTCTTATTGCCCAGCTCCGTGAGAGTAAGCTTTCTTATGAATCAAATTCTTCCATTGGTAAAAATGCTGTAAACTGAATTTATCAGCAATTCCAAAATCTATGGTATATCTTGCAAGATAAATTATAATAAAATAGAAATAAAAGAGGATTTTTTAGGAGGAGTATATGATGACGATTAATAAAGTAATGACTATTGCCGGTTCAGATTCAAGCGGCGGTGCAGGTCTTCAAGCAGATTTAAAGACATTCCAGGAACTTGGCGTTTATGGGATGACAGCGATCACATGTATCGTCACAATGGACCCGAAAGACTATTGGCACCATAACGTCTTTCCAATTGCGACAGATATTCTTGAAAAGCAAATGGAAACGATCCTATCTGTCGGGATTGACGCGATGAAAACAGGAATGTTGGGAACTGTTGATATTATTGAGCTAGCAGCAAGAAAAATCCAAGAACATCAATTAGAACGAGTTGTAATTGACCCTGTTATGGTATGTAAGGGGGAAGATGAGGTATTAAATCCGGAAACAACTGATGCAATGCGCGAATTGCTTGTTCCACGGGCACTTGTTGTAACACCAAACCTTTTCGAAGCAGGACAGCTTGCGCAAACAAGAACACCCCGCACGATTGAGGAAATGAAAAATGCTGCTGTGAAAATCCATGATTTAGGCGCCAAAAATGTCTTCATCAAAGGTGGCAGCAAGCTTCAATCGGAGGAAAAAGCAATTGACCTTCTATTTGATGGGAAGGAATTCAAAATTTACGAGTCTGAAAAAATCGAAACGACTTTCACACACGGTGCCGGCTGTACCACTTGCGCTGCGATAACAGCAGAAATTGCCAAAGGGAAAACGGTTCAGGAAGCAGTAGAAGTGGCCAAGGCGTTTGTCACTGCTGGCATCCAACAAGGCTTCCGTTTAAATGAATATGTCGGTCCAACCTGGCATGGAGCATACCGCACTTTAAAAGGTTAATATTTTTTGGAAAAATGAACCCTTGTCCGGATCTGCGGCAGGGGTTCATTTATGATTAACTACTGAAAATAGAGTGAAAACGAGAAAACGGTAGCTTATAGAGGTTCTAAGCGACCGAAAACAGAGTGAAAACGAGAAAACGGTAGCTTATAGAGGTTCTAAGCGACCGAAAACAGAGTGAAAACGAAAAAACGGTAGCTTATAGAGGTTCTAAGCGACCGAAACCAGAATGAAAACAAGAAAACGGTAGCTTATAGAGGTTCTAAGCGACCGAAACCAGTATGAAAATGAAAAAACGGTAGCTTATAGAGGTTCTAAGCGACCGAAACCAGAATGAAAACGAGAAAACGGTAGCTTATAAAGGTTCTAAGCGACCGAAACCAGTATGAAAATGAAAAAACGGTAGCTTATAAAGGCTCTAAGCGACCGAAAATGGAGTGAAATAGAAAAAACGGTAGCTTATAAAGGTTCTAAGCGACCGAAACCAGTATGAAAATGGAAAAACGGTAGCTTATAAAGGCTCTAAGCGACCGAAACCAGAATGAAATCAAGAAAACGGTTGTTTATAGGGATTCAAAGTGGTAACGTCAAGAATTTTGTGTATTTGATTTATAGGGACCAAGGAATTGTCTTTATTGGATACTGCCAATTTAGGCAGTACCCAAGTGGAACTTTTGGATACTAACTTTTCAGGCTCATTCAATAATATCTTTAAAATCTTCTCTTAGTCCTTTTCGTAAGATACCAACGAGTCCTGAACTAGCGAACTCTGCAGCATACGGAAGCGCAACCTTAAAATTTAAAAACGCAGGTTCAAAAAAGGGAGCGGTTAGTTCTCGGATAGATTCAATTAGTTTATCTACAAAATGCGTACTACCATATTCACCTAACAACACTTTCCAGATTTCTTTGCATTGATAAGTATAGTTAAATGCATCCCTAAAAAAATCGACATTATTTCCACTGAGTTTGCCTTGCCAGTTTTCTTTGCGTTGATAAGTAGAGTTAAAAGCATCCCTAAAAAAATCGACATTATTTCCACTGAGTTTACCTTGCCAGTTTTCAAAATGTTTAATAAATTTTTGTATTTCTTCATCTTCTATATACGTTAGTAAACTGTTCTGATTATCATAATGCGCATAGAAAGTACCTCGATTGATATTGGCTTCGGTACATAACTCCGTAATAGAAATTTTGGAAATTGGTTTTTCTGACATCAATTTCAAAAGTGCATCTTTTAGAAATATTTTGGTACGGTCAATTCTACGATCCTGCTTTGAATGCATTTTTCTCTTCCCTTTTTAAAAATTTTTGTAAATAATCAACAATCAGTAGTGGAAATGTTGGGTAACATACAAATCTTCGGCATTTGGTGGTTGTATACCATCTTCTAATTCTAGTATGATTCTTTTTGTAACTTTAATCAACAAAGTGTTCGCTAACGTGCGCTTTGTATGTTAAAAGGTTTTGGAGGAAATACAATGGCAAAAATTTTGTACAAAGTCGGAAGATGGTGTGCTCAAAATCGAGGAAAGGTATTATTTGGTTGGATGGCAGTTTTGATCGCAACGCTTACAATTGCCATCGTGATGAAGCCAAATTTTATTAATGCTCTAACAATTCCAGGCATCCCAGCTGAAAAAGCATCAGACGTTATCAAAAAAGAATTTTCATCTGGCGGAGATGCAGGTAGCATACGGGTTGTGTTTTATGCTAAAAATGGGGATTTAACAACACCGACCAATCAAAAAGTGATTTCAGACACACTTTCAAACGTACAAAAGGATACTAATATTGCTAGTGTCATGAATCCTTATCAAATGAAAACGATTAGTCGAACAAAAGACATTGCATTTGCTGACGTTAATTATAAGGTTGATAAAACAAAAGTATCTGAGAAATCTCTTGATCACTTAAAAGAAAGTATAAAGATTTCTAAAAAAGCTGGTATTCAAACAGAATTGACTGGAAACGTAGAAAAACTTTCACCAATTGAAAGGGGGGGAAGCTCTGAAGCAATTGGTATTGTGGTAGCTTTCTTCATCATTGTTTTTACTTTTGGTTCTTTGGTTGTTGCTGGGTTGCCGATTTTGACAGCTATTTCGGGTTTAGGAATTAGTATAGGGCTTATCTTGATTGGCACAAATTTTGTAGACATGCAAAGTATTTCGATGACACTTGCTATCATGATTGGGCTTGCTGTCGGAATTGACTACGCCTTATTTATCATTGCAAGACACAGACAACAACTGAGAGATAGGATGGAAGTTACCCAATCGATTGCCAAAGCGGTTGGCACGTCAGGAAGCGCGGTTGTATTTGCTGGCTTGACGGTTATTATTGCACTAAGTGGATTGTGTTTAGTCGGGATACCATTTCTAACAGCTATGAGTATTACTTCAGCAATAAGCGTTCTATTCGCTGTTCTAGTCAGCATAACTTTAATGCCAGCTATTTTTGCGCTAGTAGGAAATCGTATAAATCCGCTTCGTAAAAAATCCAAAGATTTTAGGAAGTCAGATAGCGCAGAGAGTAATTTTTGGGGGAGAATAGTCACACGTTACCCTGTTTTAATTGCCATTGTGTGTTTACTTGTTGCCATCACTGTGAGCATCCCAGCATTCAATTTGAAATTGGGTATTGCTGACAATGGAATGAAAGATACAAGTGATACACAACGTAGGGCATATGACCTTTTGACAAAAGGTTTTGGAGAAGGGTTTAATAGTCAACTAGTTGTTGTACTAGATGCAACGAAAGTGTCAGGAGATAAACAAGCTGCTCTCCAAAAAGTTGCAAGTGGACTCGGGAAAAATGATGAGGTAGCATTTGCTACACCAATTATGCCAAATAAATCAGGTGACTATGCTTTGATGCAACTGACACCTAAGCATGGCCCAAATGACGATAAAACAAAAAAATTAGTTGATAACATTCATCATAAAGCAAAGTCTATTATGAAAACCGATAAAGTCAATGTAATGATTACAGGTGTAACAGCCATGAACATTGATATTTCAGAGAAATTATCGGAGGCTCTCCCTATCTTTGTATCTTTCATTGTGATTTTTGCTTTGATTCTATTAACAATTGTTTTCCGTTCGATTTTTGTTCCGCTCAAGGCGGTTTTAGGTTTCTTGCTAACGATTGCTTCCACACTTGGATTTGGTGTTTTTGTTTTCCAAGAAGGTCACTTGAAAGATTTTTTCGGTATTACGAAAGAAGGACCAATCTTAGCATTTCTACCAATTTTCTTGATTGGCATTCTATTTGGTTTAGCGATGGACTATGAAGTCTTTTTGGTAAGCCATATTCGAGAAGAATACATGCATACAAAAGATGCGGAAAAATCTATTTTAGGCGGAATGAAACATAGTGGGAAGGTTATAACAGCAGCAGGTTTGATCATGATTTCGGTGTTTGCGAGCTTTGCTTTCACTAAAGATGTGATGGTTAAGTCGATGGGGCTATCACTTGCGTTTGGTGTTGCTTTTGACGCATTTATAGTGAGAATGACGCTTGTTCCTGCTGTTATGAAATTATTCGGAGACAAAGTTTGGTATCTACCAAAATGGTTAGATAAAATCATTCCGAATGTTGATATTGAAGGTAGTACTTTGAATGATTTAGAAGATGAAAAAGATGAGAAACTGAGTCGTTCTATCTGAAAAAGCAAATATACTATGGGGTAGAAAACCCAAAAATACGATAAGAGAGAAGCCTCTTATCGTATTTTTTTTGACTCTTAATCAATACACCAAGTAAATCCAATTAAAACTAAGATTCCATTATTTTGAGTTGATTTTTTGCTATATATAAAGCTCATTGTTGATTTTGACACTATGTTGATTGGAGCGGAAGGCGCTCGACTCCTGCGGGAGTACGGGGCAGGGGAGACCCCGCAGGCGCTAAAGCGCCGAGGAGGCTCCCCGGACCGCCACTAGAGCGGAAATCAACAGACATGTTTAACAGAACAAATTTTTTTTAACAGTCATAATAGTAATATTTAGTTCATTATCCGTTCATAATCCGTACTTACAATAAAGACATACAAAGGGAATGAGCAAAAAAGCTCACCTTAATCGTAAGGAGGAATAATGATGTTACCATTTGCCATAATATTTATTTCATTAGCACTTGTTTTTTATACAATTGGAGTCTGGAGTGAGAAAGTCCAAGGGGTATTAAAGAATTGGCACGTTACCATCTTTTGGCTTGGATTAGTATGTGATACAACCGGAACAACGATTATGGGGAAAATTGCACAGGGAGGCTTTTTATTTAGTTTTCATGGAATAACAGGCTTACTAGCCATTTTATTAATGCTATTCCATGTCATTTGGGCAACAATAGTTTTAATGAGAAAAGACAAAGAAATGATACAGAAATTCCACAAATTTAGTATTCTTGTTTGGGTCATTTGGCTGATTCCATATATTTCTGGACTAATTTATGGAATGACAAGATAATGTAACTAAAATTACAGAAATTTTGAATAATAGGATAAAAGAACCAAAACGCTTTCACAAAAAAATAGGTGAAGGCGTTTTGGTTTTTTTATCATCTGATACTATTTTCCCTGGCGGCGCTAATAAGTAGGAACAACCAAGTGACATTAGTTGCTAAGATATTAAAAAAATTAATAAAATGGTCATAAATTTGTCATAAATCTAAATCAATAAACGGTGATTATTTGTTAGTATAATAAGTGTATTTATAATAATTATAAAAAAGAAAATAACGGTTATGGTTTGGTAATGCATCTAAGAGTCAGCTCATAAGGATTGTGGTTTAACGAAAGGCACGATAGTTTGTGAAGAAATGAGCATGAAATCTACATCAGTCGTGTAAAAAAAGACTTAGGAGGCAATGATAATGGATCAAGTTTTGTTGGCCAGACTTCAGTTTGGGGTAACAACTGTTTACCACTTTTTCTTCGTTCCACTAACAATCGGGTTAGTTTTTATGGTTGCAATTATGCAAACCATGTATGTGATGAAGAAGAATGAGGTCTACAAAAAGATGGCGAAATTTTGGGGCCATTTGTTTTTGATTAACTTTGCTGTTGGGGTTGTTACGGGAATTATTCAAGAATTCCAATTTGGCATGAACTGGTCAAATTATTCAAGATTTGTTGGCGATGTTTTTGGCGCTCCACTAGCAATTGAAGCCCTACTTGCCTTTTTCATGGAATCCACCTTTATTGGACTTTGGATTTTTGGGTGGGACCGTCTATCGAAGAAAGTGCATCTAGCATGTATTTGGCTTGTTTCGATCGGAACAATTCTTTCCGGACTTTGGATCTTAACCGCTAATGCATTTATGCAAGTTCCAGTTGGGTATGCATTGAAAAATGGCAGAGCAGAGATGGTAGACTTTTTTGCCCTTCTTAAAAATGGCCAACTTTGGGTAGAGTTTCCACATGTGATGACAGGTGCTTTGTGTACGGGAGCCTTTTTCGTAGCAGGAATTAGTGCCTATAATTTGTTAAAGAAAAGACATGTTGACTTTTATAAAAAGTCGATGAATCTAGCCTTAATCATTGGTTTGATTGGCAGTTTAGGTGCGGCATTAAGCGGTCACGATCAAGCACAATATCTTGTTAAAACCCAGCCGATGAAAATGGCTGCTGCAGAGGGAATTTGGCACGATACGCCAGATCCAGCACCTTGGTCAGTTTTCGCCATTATTGATACACAAAACAAAGAAAACAAGTTTGAAATCAACATTCCATATGCACTTAGCTTTTTATCTTATTCCAAATTTGAGGGAAGCCTAAAAGGAATGGATACCCTTCAAAAAGAGTATTCGCAGAAATATGATGCAACAGTAGGAAAAGGCACGAACTATATTCCACCGGTTAAAACGACGTACTGGAGTTTCCGTTTAATGGTGGGCTTTGGAACGCTAATGATTTTACTATCGATGATTGGATTATTCCTTTGGAAGAAAGGTAGACTGGAACAGTGCGGATGGTTCTTGAAGATTTTACTTCCTGCGATCTCCTTTCCGTTCTTAGCGAATACGTTTGGATGGATCATGACAGAAATAGGGCGGCAGCCGTGGACCGTATTTGGTCTTATGACAACAGCTGATTCTGTTTCACCAAATGTGTCTGCAGGAACTATTTTGTTCTCCATCATCATGTATGCATTAATTTTTACGATCTTAGCAACTGTTATGGTTTATTTAATGGTTCGTGAAATTAAAAAAGGTCCTGGCGTACATCAAGATATTGATTCGACTCGTACAGTGGATCCATTTGCAAAGGTAGGTGTTTAGGATGGAATTGAGTGAATTATGGTTTGTCTTAATCGCCGTTGTATTTATCGGTTTCTTCTTTCTTGAAGGATTTGATTTTGGTGTAGGTATGTCGACACGTTTTTTGGCCCGCAATCAAGGTGAACGTTCCATTATGGTCAATACGATTGGGCCCTTCTGGGATGCCAATGAAGTTTGGCTCTTAACGGGAGGAGGAGCAATTTTTGCTGCTTTCCCAAATTGGTATGCAACAATGTTTAGTGGATACTATATCCCGCTGTTAGCTGTCCTGCTTTGTTTAATTGGCCGCGGTGTTTCCTTTGAATTCCGCAGCAAAGTTCCTAATTCTCGCTGGACAAATGTTTGGGATTGGACGATTTTCTTTGGCAGCTTATTACCGCCATTCTTACTAGGTGTTTTATTTACGAGCATGCTTAAAGGAATGCCAATTGATAAAGATATGAACATGACAGCTGGATTTACGGATTTTATTAATGTCTATTCCTTATGGGGTGGATTAACGGTAACATTATTAAGCTTTTTACACGGTTTAAACTTTCTGACTATGAAAACAGATGGCGATCTTAGAAAACGTTCCGCAGCATTAGCTAGAAAAGTAGCCTTAGCCGTGCTAGGAGCACTCGTTATCTTTGTAGGGTTATCATGGACTAATACGGATATTTTTAAAGTGCGTTTTGTTCCAGAATTGATTCTTGTAGCATTGATTGTAGTCGTATATGTATTGTCCTACACTTTTATATCCCAAAAACGTGAAGGTCTAGCCTTTACAATGTCTGGTCTCGGTTTAGCGTTTACGGTTTCTGCGATTTTTGTTGGACTATTTCCGAGGGTCATGATCAGTTCTATCAATAAAGCATTTGATTTAACCGTATACAACGCCTCAAGCGGTGCATACTCTTTAAAAGTCATGACGATTGTGGCCCTAACGATTCTACCATTTGTATTAGGGTATACGATCTGGAGTTATTATATCTTCAGAAAAAGAGTAACTGACAAGGAGCATTTAACTTACTGATGGATAAATCATTGTTCACTTACAGGGGAATAAAGCCGGTCCTAGTCGGTTTAACATTCATAACTGTTATTCAAAGTATAATGATTATTATTCAGGCCTATTTTTTAGCAGATTCAATCTCCTCCCTTTTCGGAGGAGATTTGTTTCATAATGTCATAAAAAAATTAGTCTTTTTCTTTTTAGCTCTCGTTTTCCGTCAAGTGCTAGTCTTTATGAAAAAAAAGATTGCCTATCGTTTCGCTACAGATACGAGTGTACATGTAAGGGAGTCTGTTTTAAAAAAGTTATTCCAACTCGGTCCCAGGTGGATTAAAAAGGAAGGCTCCGGACAGACGGTTACGTTAATCATGGAAGGGACAATCAAATTTCAACGCTATTTGGAACTTTTTTTACCTAAATTAGTGAACATTGCCATTATCCCAGGGGCGGTCTGTCTTTTCGTTTTTTTTGAAAATATACGTTCAGCCGTTATTTTAATCGTAGCTGTGCCTATTTTGATGATATTTATGATTCTTCTGGGATTGGCTGCAAGAGACAAAGCAAATCGCCAGTATGAATCCTATCAAATGCTGTCTAACCATTTTGTCGATTCTTTAAGAGGGCTTGATACTCTTAGATATTTAGGCCTTAGCCGCAAGCACATTGAAGCCATTCGTTTTGTAAGTGAACGCTATCGAAAGGCAACGATGGCCACGTTACGCATCGCTTTTTTATCAACGTTTGCGCTCGATTTTTTCACGATGCTTTCCGTTGCAATGGTAGCTGTTTTTCTTGGTATAGGTTTAATAAACGGGACAATGGAACTAAAAACTGCCTTAACCATTCTTATTCTCGCACCTGAATATTTTTTGCCGATTCGGGAAGTGGGAGCAGATTATCATGCGACCCTAGACGGAAAAGATGCCGGAAAAAAATTTCAGGAAATCCTTCAAATTGAAGTAACGCAAAAACAGGGAACGTTTCCTGCCTTACAATCCGAACCTAACATCTCGGTAAAAGATTTGAGTATACAGTTTGCTGAAAACAATCAAAATGGATTGGAACATATTAATTTTTCCATTTCAGGAATGAAGAAAATTGGGATCATTGGGGCTAGCGGTGCTGGTAAATCAACTTTAGTTGATGTATTAAGTGGATTTTTAGCTCCTACTGAAGGTGAATTTCTAATCAATGGTGAAAAATTCGAGACTCTGTCACAGGAGGAATGGCAAAAGCAGCTGACGTATATCCCGCAGCATCCTTATATTTTTTCCGATACTGTTTTTAACAATATTCGTTTTTATCAACCAACTGCAACGGATAAAGAAGTAGAGGCCGCAGCAATGGCAGCGGGATTAACGGAGGTTATTCATGAATTGCCGGATGGTTATCGTACCCTAGTTGGTGAAGGGGGGCGTAACCTTAGTGGTGGACAGGAGCAGCGAATGGCCCTTGCACGTGCATTTTTAGGAAACCGTCCGATTTTATTACTAGATGAACCTACAGCCCATTTGGATATTGAAACTGAGTATGAATTAAAAGAGGCAATGCTTCAATTGTTTAACGGAAAATTGGTTTTCTTTGCAACACATCGATTGCATTGGATGTTGGAAATGGATCAAATATTGGTTTTAGATCATGGAAAGTTAGTGGAAACTGGTACACATGAACAATTAATGGCACTGCAAGGTTTTTATTATCGACTTTTCCATAGCCAAGTGGAGGGACTCTCATGAAGAAGGATAACTGGATCTTCCCTTATCTACGGCATTATCGTCGTTTATTTTTGCTCGCCATTTTTCTTGGGGTACTGACAATTCTTTTTGGCGGAGGTTTGATGTTTACTTCCGGTTACTTAATTTCTAAAGCGTCAACGCGCCCAGAATCGATTTTAATGGTGTATGTGCCGATTGTTGGTGTTCGTACCTTCGGAATAGGTAGATCGGTATTAAGCTATATTGAACGATTGACAGGTCATCAATTTATTTTAAAAATCCTTTCTGACATGCGTATTCGCTTATATAAAGTAATCGAACCTCAAGCCGTTTTTCTAAGATCGCGTTTTTTAACGGGTGATCTTCTCGGTGTTCTTGCGGATGATATCGAGCATTTACAGGATTTTTACTTAAAAACCTTATTACCGTCTATTGTTTCACTTGTTGTTTATACCGTCATCATTATTTGTGCAGGTATTTTCTCCATCCCATTTGCCATTCTTTTAGCTGTCTTCGTCGGCTTGCTTATTTTTGTCGGACCGATTCTTTCCTTTATTTATATGAGAGTGAAAAATGAACAGATAAAAAAAGGGAGGAATCAACTTTATCAGCAGTTTACCGATGCTGTTTTTGGAATTAGCGATTGGCTCTTTAGCGGCAGATACTTAGACTTTATTCAGCGCTATGAACAGCAACAACACGAGTTACTGCAGCTTGAGACGAAGAAACGATCCTTTGTGAATTGGCGGGACGTCATTCAACAAATGGTGCTCGGCATCACTGTAATTCTTGTGATTTATTGGGCCAATGGCATGACCCTAGACGGGAAAATTCCGGGAACTTTTATTGCGGCGTTTGGGCTCGTTATGATGTCTTTATTGGAAGCGTTTCTCCCAATATCAGAGGCTGTCAGCAATGCTTCCACTTATCAAGATTCGATCAAGCGACTTGAAAGGATCGAGACGGAAGATGGATCAAAGTGGATAGAAGAAGAGAGCCATGACCAAACTGAGATTTCAGAAGTAGCGATTGAATTAAAACGTGTTTCATTCGAATATCAATCAGCACCGCCATTATTAAACGATTTCGGCTTAAAAGTAGCCCCAGGTGAAAAAATGGCTATTCTTGGGCCAAGCGGCGCCGGAAAATCGACTTTGTTGAAATTGATCCAAGGGGCATTTGCGCCAACAAGCGGAGAAGTTCTTTTAAATGGAAGCAAGGCGCATGAGACACCATTATCGATACCAAAAATGATGGCGGTATTAAATCAAAAAGCCTATTTATTTAATACATCTGTTCTCAATAACATTAGGTTGGGAAATCCAGAAGCAACCGATGAAGAAGTATATGAAGCAGCAGAACAAGTCGGACTCCATCAAATGGTGAAAGGGCTGCCGAACGGGTATGACACGATTATGCACGAAACAGGACAGCGCTTTTCGGGAGGAGAACGGCAAAGGATTGCTCTTGCTCGGATTCTTTTGCAAAAAACACCAGTGGTGATAATGGATGAACCGACAGTGGGGCTTGATCCTATTACAGAAAAGAAATTGTTAATGACCATTTTTGATACGCTAAAAGGGAAGACCATTATTTGGGTAACGCACCATTTAGCGGGTATGGAGAAGATGGACCGGATTCTGTTCATGGACAAAGGCAAAATAACAATGGCTGGCAGTCATCAACAATTACTAGAAAACGAAGAGAGATATCGGCGTCTATATTCAATGGATCATCCACAATAATGAATAAATGATATAAAGACCTTCAACTTCCCTATGATTCACTTATAGGGAGGTTTTTTTATTTTTTAGGATGTTAAAGCTCATTGTTCACTATGTTGATTGGAGCGGAAAGCGAGCGCCAGGAGCGGAAATCAACAGGTAAGTTTAACAGATTTTTCAAAAAAATGAATAAAAATAGCCCGGTTGAGTCATAGGAAAAATTTGTGAATTCGTTTACGTTTTTATAGTAAGACAGCGCAATCCCTTGGACTACTTTATGGATACATATTGCTTAGGAAGGAAATTCGTTTGAATGAAAGTTTTAATGAAAATCATTTTAGTTATGGGGATTATTTGTGTATTTAGGGGAGAGGAGGCAGCAGCAGCAGGATCGCTTCAGTCACAAATTAATGGGGTACCGGAAGGCGGTACATTAAGGCTGAAGAAGGGGGTCTACGAGGAAGCAATTGTGATAAAAAGACCTATCGTCATTGAAGGGGAAAAAGGGGTCATTTTTAAAGTTTGTTCTTCAAAACCAGCGATTACGATCACTGGAAACAAAGTAACTCTTAAAAGTATAGAAGTGGTGGGGTGTCAAAAAAATAGTAGCCCTCCTGCCCTATCGGTTAGTGGGAGAAATCATCACTTTGAAGAGATTACCATTCATTCTAGTGGACAGGGAATAAAGCTAGATAATGTGGAAAAAACAAGCTTTCAAACAATTATAATATCAGGGCTTGGCAAGGAAAATGGTTTTGATCTTTGGCAATCGCATCATAACACGTTTACAGATGTCCATATTGACCACGTCCAAGACGGATTTTATATGGAAAATAGCCCCGATAACATGTTTATTCAAAATGATATACATGATTCAAGATATGGGTTTCATGTCATGTTCTCCGACAACATTACCATTAAAAGCAATACATCGTCAGAAAATTTTACTGGTGCCATGATTATGGGGACGAACCATTCGGTCATTGAGGAAAATAAGCTGATCGATAATAACCAAAATGTAAACGCACAGGGACTGCTTCTCTATGATGTCCACGATTCAACGATTAATGGTAATCGTGTTTCAAACAATCGAGTCGGACTGTATATGGAAGACTCGACTGGAAATGAAATAAATCGCAACGTATTTTCCGCAAATTTTATAGGGGCTCAAATTAATAATATTAAAAAGAATGTGATTGAAGGAAATACGTTTATTGCTAATGTGAACGAAATACAAGCAAATGGTGGCTCTGACAATCGAATTCGAAATAACTATTGGGATGCAGCTTTGAATCTTGATACAGATGGAGATGGAAAGAGTAATCTTCCGTATAAAGCAGATCCGTATTTTCTTACGCTTGTAAAGGATACACCATCTTATCAGCTATTCTTTCAGCATCCAGGGCTTGTTTTGCTGCAAAAAATGCTAAAGAGTCCTGAGCATTTACTGATTACGGACGAACAGCCATTAATGAATAACGAGGCAAAGATTGTTCATAGACAATCGCATAATACAGCTGCCTGGTTCATGAGTCTTTCTATGATTCTTGGCAGTCTTATCATCATTTTTTACGGGAGGAAGAAAGTATGAAACGACAGTATGTAACAATATGTATCATTACTATCCTTAGTTTATTTGTCATCTCAGGGTGTGGAAAGAAAGAGTATCAACCAGTTGCGATTAACGAAAAAACAGATAAATGTGATATATGCAATATGGCCGTAAAGGATAATCAATTTTCTACTGAAATTTTCCTTGATAATGGGAAATCCATGGTGTTTGATGATATGGGATGCATGGATAAATGGGTGAAGAAAAATAAGGATAAAAAAATATCGATTACAT
This sequence comes from Neobacillus massiliamazoniensis, assembly GCF_001048695.1. Lineage (GTDB taxonomy): Bacteria > Bacillota > Bacilli > Bacillales > Cytobacillaceae > Neobacillus > Neobacillus massiliamazoniensis. The sequence goes on from NZ_CVRB01000002.1 coordinate 870,253, forward strand.
ATGTAAGAGACTATAACTCTAAGAAATGGATTGATAGTAAAAAGGCTACCTATGTTTATGATAAATCGATTAGAACAGCAATGGCCTACAATGTCATCGCTTTCATCGATAAAAAGGATGCCCAAAAATTTATTGCTGATCATAAAGGAAAACTATTAAGTTATGATGAACTTCAAAAACATTCCTGGGTACAAAACGAAGACATGGTAAAAGAAATGAAGAAAAAGAAAATGGAAATGGATAGCGCCAAAAAGGATATGAATACGGGAGATTCCAATAGCCACTAATAGATGATGTGCTTGAGAGGAAACAAACGATGAGAAATTTTTGGATTTTTGAATGGAAGACAATGACTAGGCAACGGTCTTATTATACTTCTATCATCCTATGGGTTCTGGTTTTTTCCCTTCTATTTTTACTAGAAAGAACTAATGATGCTATTTCTGGCTTTACGAATATAACGGGTACGATTGTCAATATCATCTTGTATTTATTGCCTCTTTTCATGATGATTATCGGTTCCTTCTCGATTGCAAATGAAATGGAGAGTGGGCAGTGGCAGCTCCTGTGTACGTATCCAATCAGTATACCGTCCTATTTATTCGGAAAATTCATGGGGTTATTTACAGGACAGGCCGTCATTTTTACGTTTAGCTTTGGATTAAGCATGGCGATAGGTTTAGTAGCGAGAATCCAGTTATCCATCCAATGGGTGCTTGGAATTTATCTGTTCTCCCTTCTCCTGATCTACTTTTTTTTAATTCTCGGCATCTTTCTTGGGACCCTGGTCCAAACAAGGTGGAAGGCATTAATGATCTCGGTCGCAGTCTGGTTTTTCTTGATTATGATTTGGCCAACCGCTTTGATTACTATACTGGGGCTAGTTCCATATCCAATGATTGACTGGTTGATGAAAATAGCTATGTTCCTAAATCCGGCTGAGTTTCTACGAATCTTTTTAATTATTCAATGGGATAGCGGCTCAATTTTCGGCCAATCCTATGATTCTATTGTTCAAGTATTCAAATCAGGAATGGGATGGACAATTTTTATTGAATATATGATTACTTATATAGTGATCCTCTTTTTCTTTGCCAATCTTTGTTTGAAAAGGAGGAGAGTACAATGACCGTTCGTCTAGAAGTGAGAAATGTTTCAAAAATATTCAAGGGGAAAACGGCACTCTATCCTCTCTCTCTGACAGCCGAAGAAGGTGAGTGCCTGGTCCTATGTGGGGGGAATGGAGCGGGGAAAAGTACATTGCTTCATATCCTTGCTGGTATTTCCACACCAGGGGAAGGGGCCGTATTGATTAATCAAGTCGATCTACAAAATAATCGAAAGAAGTATGTATCCTTAATTGGCTATATGCCGGATGAGTTTGCTGCTCAAGAAACAATGACTGTCACTGAGTTTTTAACTTTTTATGGGACCTTTCGAAAAATAGCAAAGGACCGCGTAAAGGAAGTCATCCATATTCTTGGCCTGGAAGAAAAGAAAAATGAATTGATAAAAAACTTATCCAAAGGGATGCGGCAAAGGCTATTATTTGGGCAAGCCTGGATTGCTGAACCATTAGTGCTGATCCTTGATGAACCGACAAATGGCCTAGACCCATATTGGATCAATGTATTTATCGATCTATTAAAGAAAATAAAAATGAGTGGAACAACAGTTATTTTTTCTACTCATATGATGGACGTTGCGGCAGAAGTAGCAGACAAAATCATATTTATGGAAAATGGAAAGCAAATGGACACGATTATTAATGAACACAGTAACACTAAACAATTTATGGTAGATTTGTTAAATCGTTATCGAAAAAAGCAAGAGTAACGTGAATCTATGTTTAAATAGAAGTATCAGTAGTTGAAAAGGGGAGCTCTAGCATGTCATACCGAACATTAAAAATACTTTCATGTTTAATCCCTCCCCTTCTCATCGGTGGGTTTGAATTAGTTCGACACAATATCCTCATGCATTATATGTCGATGAATGTCGGAAACTATTTAATTATCATTTTATCTCTTGTCATTTCTTACGTTTTCTCAACATGGATGTTTAAGATGATTCAAGAAAAAAATCATCGTCTTACGGAAGAAAGAGAAATGCGGGCGATATATGAAGAAAGAGAAAGACTAGCAAAGGAATTGCACGATAATATTGCACAAACGTTATTTTTATTAAAAGTGAATTTAAAAAAGGGAAAAATAGACGAAGCAAAGGGACTGGTCAATTCAATCGATTCCAATGTCAGACAAGCTATTTATAATTTACGAATAAACCCGTCTGAAATGATTTCTTTTCCAAATCGAATTGAGAATTGGCTTGATGAGTGGAGCACGGTCACCGGAATTGAAACAACAGTTTCCCTGCAGATCACAAAAGGTTATTTCAGTGCATCAGAAGAAGTGCAGCTTTTTGGAATTATTCAAGAAGCATTTGCCAACATTCGTAAACATTCTGGTGCAAAAAACGCTAGGCTATCACTAAGTAACACTCTCAAGGGATGGGAAATGATCATTTCAGATAATGGTAGGGGATTTTCACCAAAAGATATCAAAATAAATCAATATGGCCTAGTCATGTTAGAGGAGAGAGTCGAGAAAATTGAGGCTGTGATCGATATCTCTTCCGATCATCATGGAACTCAAATCTTGATACAAGGAAGTGGAAAAAATGATGCCCTATCGAGTAATCATTGCAGATGACCATCCCCATGCACGGCAAGCGATTTTGGAGTTGCTCGAAGAAGATAGCCAATTTACAATTGTTGGACAGGCGAAAAATGGTCATGAGGCGATTCAGCTGTGTGAAGAATATCTCCCCGATATTTTACTAATTGATATTCAAATGCCTTATTTAGATGGTTTGGAAGCAACGAAAATTATTAAAGAAAAATTCCCTTTTATAAAAGTTATCATATTAAGTGTTTCAGATAATGTGGGGGATTTGTTTACTGCCATTCAATATGGAGCACAAGGATATTTATTAAAGAATATGGATCCAGATGATTGGCTTCAATATCTCCGCTCGATTGTTGATGGGTCTTGTGATGCCATTAGGGATTTGGCAGGAAAGCTTTTGTACCAATTTAGAGAACGCGATTTACAGAACACGCCAGCGATCAGTTCGTTAACACCAAGAGAAAAGGAAATCCTCCTGTTGGTTTCAGAAGGATTAACGAATAAACAAATTGCTGAAGACTTGTTTATTTCGGAGAATACTGTGAAAAACCACATAAAAAATCTATTGGAAAAGTTGGGTCTCGAAAACAGGGTTCAGCTTGCCTCCTATGCAGTTAAATATATAACGAAATAAGTCCACATCCGCCCATCAGATAACTTCTTAAGCGATCTAAGATCGTCCTCAACAGTATAATTCATTGTTTAACAAAAAAAGCTAGTAGAACTGTCTAGAAAAATTAGACCTTTCTACTAGCTGAAATTTGATCTTATTTCAATCCATCAAAAGCTACGGCTAATTTAGCTCCAACGACTGCATTGTTTTTTACTAAAGCAATGTTGGCTTCAAGGCTTTTGCCGTCAGTTAATTCTTTCACTTTCCCTAATAAGAAAGGGGTTACATTTTTACCTGAAATGTTTCGTTCTTCTGCCTCTTTTAAAGCAGATTCAATGACGCCATTAATGGTTTTTTCATCCATAGCAAATTCCTCAGGAATTGGGTTGGCGATGACAGCGCCTCCATTTAAATGTAAATCCCATTTTACTTTTAATGTAGAGGCAATCGTTTCTACATCGTCTGCACGGAAGTTAACCCCGAAATCACTCTTGCGCGTATAGAAGGCAGGAAGTACATCAGTTTGATAACCGATCACAGGAACCCCTTTTGTTTCAAGGTATTCCATCGTTAATCCTAAATCTAAAATCGATTTGGCACCTGCACAAATGACCGCCACATTTGTTTGTCCTAATTCTTCGAGGTCAGCAGAAATATCCATTGTTGTCTCTGCACCACGGTGAACACCGCCAATACCACCGGTAACAAAGATGTTAATGCCAGCAGCTTCTGCACAAATCATTGTAGCCGCAACGGTTGTAGCACCCAATTTTTTTGTTGCAAGCAAATACGCTAAATCGCGTCTTGAAGCTTTTGCAACATCGGTGCTTTTTCCGAACATTTCTAACTCTTCGTCAGATAAGCCGATTTTAATTTTTCCATCAACAAGCGCAATCGTTGCTGGGACTGCACCGTTGTCGCGAATAATTTGTTCTACTTCACGGGCAGTTTGTACGTTTTGCGGATAAGGCATGCCGTGGGAGATAATTGTAGATTCTAAGGCAACGACCGGTTTTCCTTGTTCTTTCGCAGCCTGTACTTCTTCTGATAATGTAATGTATTGTTTCATGATTATTCCCCCAAGTCTTTTTGTAGTTGTGCTGCAGATAAATCCTGCCGCACTGTATAAGGTGATTCCAATGTTTTAGAAGCATTGAGACTTCCAGCTTTGGCAATGTCGAGTAATGTTTTACCCTCTAACCAACTGTAAATAACGGCGGAGGAAAAAGCGTCTCCTGCCCCTGTAACATCAGCGATTTTCTCTGGTGGAATCGATGGAGCATGAAAGATTCCTTCTTCGTTGTTGCCAATCATGGCCCCCAACTTTCCGTTAGTAATGACAACATTGGAAACTCCAAGTGATAGCCATTTTTGTAACGTGTTTTTCCAATCCTCATCATTTTTGATTTCAGTATTAAAATAGGTTTCAGATTCATCTCTGTTGGTAATCAGCCAGGTAACACCCGTTAAATCCTCTGGCAATCGCTTCATCTTTGGTGATGAAACAGGCATTAAAACCAACGGTATATCATGGTTTTTAGCAAAATCACATAAGAATTGAATCGTTTCCTTTGGGCAATTTAGATCAACGACTATACATTTTGAACGGCTCAATAAGGCATCATTTTTAAGTAGTAAGTCAGGTGTAATTGCCTCATACACTTCCATATCAGCTAGAGCAATAATTAATTCTCCGTTTGCATCTAATACGGCTGTGTAGGAACCTGTCGACATTCCAGGAAATTGTGTGACGTTTTCAAGATTCATATAGAGCGATGATGACTCTTCAATGAATGACCAATCCTTATCGGCACCGCTTGCCGTTATCATGGTCACATCCATACCAAGCCGTCCGAGATTTTCAGCAATATTACGGGCAACCCCTCCTGCACTTTGCGTCGAACGAATCGGATTAGAGGTCCCTAACTGAGCTTTGTCCTTAATGTGGAATTTACGGTCGATATTTGCTCCGCCGATGCAAATGATCTGTTGCGATTCATTTAATATATAGGCTCTGCCTAGAATATTTCCCTTTTTAATGAGACCGGATATTAAGTTTGCAATCGACGGCCGGGAGAGTCCTAATGTTTCCGCGAGTTCTTGCTGCGAAACATAAGGATTTTTTCGGATCAAATCAAAAATCAATTGTTCTTTCTCCGTCATTCTTTCAGGCATATATTCACCCCGCAAACATTTGTTTATATTTTAAACTTATGTTTAAATTGTAAGCGCTTTTTTTAAACAGGTCAATATTTTTTTTGAAAGCGTTTTAACGGGGGGCTCCGTGTAAAAGTGTGAAATCTCTTAAAATATTATTTTCTCCCTCATTTACGACAAAACTGAGTTCAAGAAAGGAAAAAATGACGCTAATAGAGCTTATTAGAGCTAAAACTGAGTTCAAAAAAGGGGAAAATGACGCTAATCGTCCTCATTAGTGTTAAAACTAGGTTCAAAAAAGGGAAAAATGACGCTAATAGTCCTTATTAGTGTTAAAACTAGGTTCAAGAGAGGAAAAAATGACGCTAATAGCCCTTATTAGAGCTAAAACTAAGTTCAAGAGAGGAAAAAATGACGCTAATAGAGCTTATTAGAGCTAAAACTAGGTTCAAGAGAGGAAAAAATGACGCTAATAGAGATTATTAGAGCTAAAACTAGGTTCAAGAGTGGAAAAAATGACGCTAATAGAGCTTATTAGAGCTAAAACTAGGTTCAAGAGAGGGAAAAATGACGCTAATAGCCCTTATTAGAGCTAAAACTAAGTTCAAGAGAGGAAAAAATGCTACTAATAGAGCTTATAGTGCTAAAACTGTGTACAAAAGAAAAAACGTCGCCAATAGCTCTTATTGGCGACAAAACTGACTTTAAGCTATAAAAAATGTAATGACAGAAAGAAGGACCGATGTGATCAACATTGCGATAAGCGGCCGGGCTGCTTTCGTCCGAAGGTCACGTAGGCTTACGTTTAAACCAAGCCCTACCATCGCAGAAGTCAGAATAAAGGTAGTTGCAGAAGAAACCCCGTCCATTACTCCTTTGGAAACAGGAATCGATTTGCCGAGCACATAGCTTCCAAACAAACTCATGAGGATAAACCCGATGAGGAACCACGGAAATTCAATCTTCGTTTCCTGAGTATTTTCCGTATCCTTTCGTTTCATCCAATACATCAGAATAAAGCATAATGGGATCAGCAAGAGAACCCGACCTAATTTTGCCAGCAAGGCAATTGCCAACGCATCTTGCCCTGCAGGAGCTCCTGCTAGTGCCACATGGGCAATTTCGTGGAGGCTAATCCCGCTCCAGATCCCGTAATGGATGGCGGAAACATGGAGAAACGGACGAATGATCGTATAGGTAATGGAGAAAATAGTACCTACAAGGGCAATAATGCCGACCGCAATGGCAGTATCCTCATCTTTTGTCTTCAATATTGGTGAGACCGCCGCAATGGCTGCCGCACCGCAGACCCCAGTGCCGACTCCAAGGAGTAAGACTAATGATGACTCTGCTTTCAAAAGTTTTCCTAACCAAACGGTGGCTAAAATGGCAAATGTAATGACTCCGATGTCACGAACCAAGAGGCCCAGCCCTTGATGGAGAATAACATCAATGTTTAGCTTTAATCCATATAAAATAATTGCAAATCGTAAAAAACGTTTAGATGAAAATTGAATTCCAGATCGTATTTTTTCAGGATAGCCAAAAAATTGCCGGTAGGCGACCGATATAACAATGGCACATGCTAACGGTCCTACACGATCAAACCCAGGTACTTTAGCTAGGGCAAAGCCGATAGCCGCAATGGCAACGGTAAAGGCGATCCCTGCTAACCATAAACCGAATGATGAATCAGGGGCTGGCTTTTTTTGCTGCTGACCGACTCGATCATGTGAAGGCAAGGCTTTTGCGCTTTGACTCATAAAATCACCTCAATTTATTTTTTCCAATTTCAGCATAACTCTGTTTTATGCATAAGGAAAATAATGATATATTATGAGTATAATAAGTAAAATCATATACATGAAAAAATAGTGAGGGGATCCCCTATATGGATCAATATTTAGAGGTGTTTATAAAGGTAGTTGAAAAAGAGAATTTTTCAAAAGCAGCGGAGGAGCTTCATATGACGCAACCAGCTGTAAGCCAATATATTCGAACGCTCGAGGAGAGCATCGGCACAAGATTGCTGGAACGAAGTAATAAATATGTTCGCCTTAATAAGGCCGGAGAGATTGTCTATCACCATGCGAAGGAAATAGTAGCCCTTTACACAAAGATGCAAAGCTTAGTAGAAGATCTGACAAATAATGCGAGCGGACCGCTTGCGATTGGTGCAAGCTACACGTTTGGTGAATATATTTTGCCGCATATTATGGCAAGGCTTCAGGAGCAATATCCACTCATTTACCCCTCCATCAAGATCCATAATACAAAGGAAATTATTGAATTGGTAAACAGTCATCAGTTGGATATTGGAATTATTGAGGGGCAATTTCATGAGAAAACCTTAAATTCTGAGGTCGTTTCCGAGGATCAAATGGTGATTGTTGCTCCACCCCATCATCGTTTGCTAGGAAAAACCGTTCGCTTATCTGACTTAGAAGAAGAAACTTGGATACTGCGGGAAACGGGGTCTGGGACAAGGGAAGCATCGGAAAATCTGTTTCGCATGTATAATTTTAATCCCAAAAAAGTCATGGAGTTTGGAAGTACACAGCTGATTAAAGAGTCTGTTGAAGCAGGATTAGGGATTAGTTTGGTATCGCGATGGGCGATTGGCAAAGAACTGAAGAACGAATATTTAGGCGTGCTTAATGTAGAGGAGCTGCCGTTTAAACGTAATTTTGCTATCATTACCCACTCCACCTACCAGACAAAATCGTTAAAAACATTTATTGAAACTCTGAGGCAATATATGGCTGACCACGAACAATGAAAAAGGAGAGTCCTTTGGTCTATGTAAAATCCATATAGCTAACATAAACATACCATTATAAACTAAATGAAAGGGGGGCAAGCCGGATGATTGATTTAAATAGGATTAGAATTAGTCTGCAAGATGAGAATTCCTCTCTTTCACGATTATCAAAAGAGATGATTCGTGATTTTTATGAAAAGATTCCGTGCAATCCATACAAAGACCTTTGGAAAAAAGAGTTTATTTTTTTATATGGAGATATCGAAAATAATCTTTCCAGTAATAAAAAAATAAAGCCGGAAGAGCTAGCGACAATTTATTTCATCGATACAAATGAAAAAGAAATAGATTTATTTGATTTGTTCTATTCCATTCAAACATTCTTTAGCCTTTTTATAAGATTCGTAGCTTATAAACTTGTCAGTGATGTGAAAGCGGATACGGAACAAGTAGATCTTGTAAAACCGTTGCTCCTTTCCATTCTATCGGGAAGGTATTTTGAAGCTTTAGGGATAAAAAACTACTGTAATCAAGATTGGTTTTGTTGGATCGGCGAAGACATCGATGACAAATTAGAAATGGCAGTTAGCCATCTATTAAAAGAATTGAACCAATATGATACCATCACCGATTGCGATGAATTAAGCAAAATTGACAATATGAAACAAATGTATGAAACGATTATCCCTCGTGAGTTAAGGCATGCACTTGGCGAGTTCTACACTCCCGATTGGCTGGCGGTTTTTACCATCGAAAAGGTTAGCAAGCTTGACGAAGGGAAGGGGAAAAAATATCTTGACCCGACTTGTGGATCCGGAACGTTTTTGTTTAAAACGATCCAACAATTAAGGAAAAACAATCCCGCTATTACTTTGGATGAACTTATTTCTTCGGTGCGCGGATTTGATGTAAATCCGATTGCCGTATTAACGGCAAAAACAAACTATTTAATTGCGATCCTTGATTTAATTAAGCGGGATACCGTTATCTATATACCTGTTTACAACTATGATGTCATCCACTCTCCTCAGTTAAAACACAATAGATGGTTATCTGTTGATATTAATGGTGATTTCTATGATATTCCGCTTTTTCTAATTGAAGAGGAGTTCTATCCGTGGTTTAAAAAAGTTATAGTTGAATCCTTACAAGATCACGTGAGCCCGGACTTATTTATGCACCGTCTTCGTGAAAAGAGAATGCTAGATGAAGGAGAACTTCAGCCGTTATACGCTAAATTGTCGGAGGGGAAAAAGGGATCAATCATTGCTTCCATCCTATTAAACCGAATAGAGGCATATAAACTAGATAAGGTTGATTTCATCATTGGCAATCCTCCTTGGGTAAATTGGGAGTATCTCCCTAAAGAGTATCGAGAGAAATCCCAGCATTTGTGGACTGAGTACGGTCTTTTTGCGAAAAAAGGAAAAGACTTAAGTTTTTCAAAAGAAGATATCTCGATTCTCATTACCTATCTGGTGATCGATCAGTTTCTTGTGCCATCCGGTCATGTAGCCTTCGTGATTAATCAAAGGATCTTGAAAGCGAAAAAGAACGGAATTGGCTTTAGAAGGTTTCGCGTTAGTGATGATTATGATGTAAAGGTGAAAAGAGTAGATGATCTTTCATTTTTACAGCCATTTGAAAATGCGGCCACAAGTACAGCGGTGATTTTTTTGCAAAAAAATCAACCAACTGATTATCCTGTTCCTTATTATGTGTGGAAGAAGAGTCGACCTAAAGGGAAAAACAAACTAGGTACATATGAGGAATTGGAAGAAATTCTTTCAAAAATCACCATCAAGGAAATGATTGCATTCCCTTCAGATAACGAGGATCGGACCTCCCTCTGGATCACTATTCCAAAGGAAACGGAAATGGCGATTCAACAAGTGTTAGGGACCAATCAGTATAAAGCAAGAACGGGTGTTTTTACAGGTGGAGCCAATGCCGTTTATTGGCTGGAAATAAAAGAGAAAAAAGAGAATGGGAAAATCCTCGTTTCGAATTTGGTGGACCGGGCAAAAAGGAAGGTCGAAAAAGTGGAGCGAGAGATTGAACAAGATTTAGTGTATCCCTTCGTGAAAGGCGGCAATATCAACCAGTGGGATGTGGCATCTGAGCATTATTTGCTTTGTCCTCATACGAAGGAAACGAAAATGGTTCCGATTCAGGAAGAGATCATAAAAAGAGACTATCCCGACAGTTATCTTTATTTACTGAACTTTAAAGAGGAGCTCGATGCGCGTAAAGGCTTTGCCGGCTGGGAAAAGGAGATTCAAAAGCAAAACTTCCATGCCATTTTACGAATCGGTACTTATACCTTTTCGCCTTACAAGGTAGCTTGGCGCTATATCGCTAGTGAGTTTATCACTACGGTCATGAGTAGTTCTGATGATGAGTATTTAGGCCGAAAAATGCTCATTCCGAATGAAAAGGTTATGTATATTAGCCTAGAGGATGAAGAGGAGGCGTATTATGTCTGCGGGATATTAAGCTCCTCACCCGTTGCCTATTGTGTAAAAAGCTATATGAATCCAACAAGCATTTCCACACATGTGCTCGAAAAAATTAAAATCGAACCATTTCAGAAAGCAGACAAAAGGCATACCGCAATCGCCAAACTGTGTAAATTAGGACACCAAGTAAAAAACCAAAAGGAAAAAGAAAAAATACGTAGTGAAATAGATCAGATTGTCGCTGGAATCTATCACCTTAGCCAAGAACAAATGGACCAGTTAACATAACGTTGGGTGTCAGGCACCAAAACCAGAAAAAAGTTGTTGACGTTTTGCTTGGCTTTCTTTTAAGATAGGTAGGAAAAGAATACCCGTACTTTGACGGGAGAGGTTCATAGCTGAAACCCTCTATAAAAAACTATGGATACATGATAATTATGCCATGTCCATACGGACGTGGCTTTTTTATTTTAATCCTTTTGTTTGCATAGATCGGCTGTTTAGAATCTCTCTTGGAAAAGTGGTGGAGACATATTTCAAGGAGGTTTTTTTTATGTCCGGCCGTAAACAAGAAGAAGGTCTAACGGATTTAACATTATTAGGTAATCAACATACTCAATATTCATTTGAATATGCACCAGAGGTACTAGAGGCAGTCGATAATCTTCACCCTGAACGAGATTATTTCGTGAAATTTAATTGTCCGGAGTTCACCAGCCTGTGTCCATTAACAAGGCAGCCTGACTTTGCCACGATGTACATTTCGTACATCCCTAATCAAAAAATCGTTGAGAGCAAATCACTGAAATTATATTTGTTCAGTTTCCGTAATCATGGCGATTTCCATGAGGATTGCGTCAATATCATCATGAACGATTTAATTAAATTGTTGGACCCTCGCTACATCGAAGTTTGGGGTAAATTCACACCAAGGGGCGGGATTTCCATTGATCCATGGTGCAACTATGGGAAACCGGGCACAAAGTATGAGGAAATGGCTCATTTCCGTTTAATGAATCATGACCTCTATCCTGAAAAAGTGGATAATCGCTAAGAGAAGGAACAAACAGATGCTTTTATATTTAAATGGAATTTTTGTCGGCTTGTTGATTTTGGCAAATATTGTGACTGTTAAGCTTTTCAGCATTGGAAATTTGGCCATTCTTCCAGCCGCTGTGATTATTTATATTTTTACTTATCCAATCGTTGATGTCATAGTTGAGGCTTATGGGAAAAAAGAAGGACAGAGAACGGTGCAGGCGGGCTTGATTACGCAAATCCTTGCCTTACTCTTTATTACCATTACCATCCATCTGCCATCAGCTCCTGTATTTAAAGATCAAGTGGCGTTTGAGACCATTTTAAACGGCAGTTTTCGAGTGATTCTGGCAAGTCTAATCTCTTATGGTGTAAGTCAAAATCTCGATGTTTTCGTATTTAATAAATTAAAATCCATCCATGGGCAAAAAAAGCTATGGCTGCGTAATAATGCCTCGACCATGCTAAGCCAATTAACGGATACCGTTATTTTCATCACCATAGCCTTTTATGGGACAATGCCTATTGCCGTCTTAGGCAGTTTAATTCTCACTCAATATATTTTTAAAGTCCTAGCGTCCATTGTAAATACTCCGATTGTTTATCTACTTGTCCACCTGATAAGAAGAATTGAACCTGGAGCGGGACAATTTTCAAGCTCGAAATAATATACTTATCGTATAAAAAATAAGGATGTGTTAAAGGTCATTGTTGATTTTTGACACTATGTTGATTGGAGCGGAAGGCGCGAGATCCTCGAAAATGCTATCGCATTTCCTAGGTACGGTGTTGATTCAAGGATGCTGATTCAACGTCCTGCGGGAGACCCCACAGGCGCTTAAGTGCCGAGGAGGCTCCCCGGAACGCCCGCGGATGCTCGCTTCTGGAGCGCAAATAAACAGGCAAGTTTAACAATGCAAAAATATAAACAGGCTGACCACAAATATTCCGGTCAGCCTGTTTTAATTTGTCCTAAAAATGACAATTCAGATTAATTTTATTTCTGTGGAATGAGGTATATAATCATACTATATGGAATAACTTAAAAGGTTGATTCTAAAGGGTGATGAGTCTTTTTACATAAATGGATAAAACTTATTGTTACCCATAATGAAAATCAGTCATCTAGCACTTGCCCTACCCGTTATTTAGTGTCAATATCTATATATTGATATAGAGAGGTCCGATAGAATTTTATGAAAAACAAAGCTGTTATATTAGGATGCAATTATTATATAGGTTTAAGTACGATTCGGTGCTTAGGAATTCATGGAATCCACACAGTTGCAGTGGACTATTCAGATAAAGACAATTATGGAGCAGATTCTAAATATACATCTGAACGAATCATTGCCCCTCATTATAAAGAGAAGAAACAGGAATTTATCGATTTTCTGAAGGATTATGGCAGCAAACAAAGCGTGCCGCCGGTTCTTATACCCTGCCATGATTCTTATGTAGAAGTTATTGATGAACATTTAAATGAATTAAAGAAATACTACTTAATTCCGCAAACGAACCAAGGCCTTTGGTCGAGGGTGATGGATAAAGAAGCGCTGCACCAGTTAGCAGTTGACCATGGTGTCTTAGTACCGGAAACGGTTCGCTTAAATGAAGAGAATTTTTTCGAAAAAATTGAAACCATTGTTAAGTATCCGTGTATCGTTAAGCCGATAGACTCACCGTCGTTCATGGCGAAATTCAGACGGAAAATCTTTGAGGTTCATAATAAACAAGAATTAGAAGAAGCGTTGGCAAAAGCAAAACAGGCAAACGAAGAAGTGATTGTCCAGCGGATTATACCGGGATTTGATGATCATATGTATACTTTTGACGCCTATTTAAATCAAGATTCAAAGGTCACTCATTGGTTAACCTGTCAAAAGTTTCGCCAATTTCCGATTAATTTTGGCGCCTCTGTTTACACGGGGCAAAAATATGTCCCTGAGCTTTATGAAATTGGCGCCAAATTTTTAGAAGAGATTGGCTATAAAGGCTTTGGTGAAATTGAATTCAAAAAAGACGCCGAAACAGGAAAATTTTATTTAATTGAAATCAATGCAAGGATCACGAACCTTAACAACTTGTTATTTAAAGTAGGGATTAATTTTCCTTACATTACTTATATGGAAATGACCGGTAACCCTTTGCCTCCAAAATCCGTCAAAGAAGATACAGGCAGAGTTTTCTGGTATGGCTTTGAAGATATGTTGGCAGTAAGAGATTATGTAAGAACAGGTCAGCTTTCCTATTCTCAAGTCTTGAAATCTTACTTTAAGCCAAAGGCTTATGCTATTTGGAATTGGAAGGACCCAAAACCAGCTTTTTCATATTTGAAACTACTATCTGGAAAGCTTAGGAAGAAATAAGATTGTCTATTTTAACAAAAAGGAAACGAGGTTGTAAGAATGGTTAGATTAAGCGAATTACTGGATGCAATTGAAATCAAGCAAGCATTTAATGATCAGGAATTAAATATTAGCGGTATCTCCTATCATTCAGGAAATGTCTCGAATGGTCAGCTTTTTGTTTGTGTTAGAGGATATAAAACCGATGGACATAAATACCTTCCTCAAGCGGTAGAAAACGGAGCGGTAGCGGCAATTGTTGAAGAATTCCAAGAAGGAATCGACATCCCGCAATACCTAGTGGAAAATGCCCGAATTGCCTTGGCACGTTTAGGCGATGCTTTTTATGATCATCCAGCGAAAAAAGTGAAAATGATTGGCATTACGGCAACAAACGGGAAAACAACGACGACATTTATGACCAATGCGATTTTAGAAAATCACGGCCTTAAAACAGGGATGATTGGTACAGTTTCCGTTAAAATGGACGACGAGTCGATTCCGGCGGATTTAACGACACCCGAGTCTCTCGATTTACAATATTATTTAAAGAAAATGGTTGATAAGGGCGTATCTCATGTCAGCATGGAGGTTTCCTCTGCTGCCATAGAAACCCATCGTGTTGAAACAATTGATTACGATATTGTGACCTTAAATAATATCAGTCGGGAGCACATTGATTTCCACAGTTCATTTGAACAATACTTTGAGGCAAAATCAAGCTTAATTCGCAATGCTAGCGAACACAGTGTGGCCATTCTGAACCTAGATGACTCTTACTCTGCTTCCCTAATAAATGAAACAAAAGCTCAAGTCATCACTTTTGGCTTAGAGAGCAAGCAAGGGCATATTTACTGTAAAAATTTAGATTTGACGACAGGGCGAGGAAGGTTTACAGTTGAGATTTTAAAGCCTTTTGAAGTGAATGGACGAGAATTTGTACCAAGCGAGTTTGCTGTCGAGCTGTCCGTCCCAGGATTACACTCTGTCTATAATTCGATGGTTGCCATCACAATTGGGTTAATATGCGGTGTTTCGGAGTCGACGATTCAAAAAACACTCTCATCATTTGTAGGTGTGGAGAGACGATTCCAATTTATTTATGAAGATGATTTTAAAATCATTGACGACCATTTCGCCAATGCTGGGAATATCAACGTGACATTACAAACGTTAAACTATATGACCTATAAAAATCTCCATTTAGTATATGCAATTCGCGGTGATAGGGGTCCTACCGTCAATCGGGAAAATGCCGAAATGATTGTCGAATGGGCATCAAAGCTTGGCTTGAATGAGGTCATTGCTACGAAGAGCATTTCTCATGTAACATCTAAGGATTGGGTAAGTGACGAAGAGGAACGAGTCTTTTTAGAGGTAATGGCTGAAGCAGGGATTAAAGTGAATCTGTATGATGAACTGTCTGATGCGATTAGTCATGGATTGGACAATGTAGAGACAGGCGACTTAGTATTATTAGCAGGCTGCCAAGGGATGGATTTCGGCGGTGAGGTTGCTTTACTTCAATTACACGAAAGAAAGCCGGAAATTCCGGTAGAAAAGCTTTTCCATCCGCTTTTGGATCGAGTTTGTGGTGTTACAAAAGATTATAAGGAATGGGTATTGAAAGAAACCCTTCAAAAATCATAATAGAAGGACTAAAGGTGATTAAAAACAATGTGCGGCTTTGTAGGTTTTGCAGATTCTAAGATAGATATCGATAAAGTAAAAACGATTAACGATATGATGGATACGATCATACATAGAGGTCCCGATTCCGGGGACTTCTTTACGGATGACCGGGTGGCATTGGGCTTTAGACGCCTTAGCATCATCGATTTATCCGATGAAGGCAGTCAGCCGATGTACAATGAAGATAAAAGCATAGTCTTGGTTTTTAACGGAGAAATTTACAACTTTCAAGAAATCCGTGAAGACCTAAAGAATAAGGGGCATATTTTTAAATGTCATTCTGATAGTGAAGTAATTGTTCACGGCTATGAAGAGTATGGCGTCGACATCTTGCAAAAGGTCAGAGGGATGTTTGCCTTTGCAATTTGGGATATGAAAAACGATAAGATGTTCTTCGCGAGAGACTTTTTCGGAATTAAGCCGCTCTATTATACGCAGAATACAACTGATAACTCACTGATTTTTGGTTCGGAAATCAAGTCATTCTTAAAGCAGCCGGCGTTTAAAAAAGAGTTAAACAAGGATGCATTGAAGCCTTATTTAACCTTCCAATATTCCGTTATGGATGAAACCTTTTTTAAAGGTGTCTACAAGCTAAAACCAGGTCATTATATGATCTATCAAAACGGCAAATTAGACATCAAGCGGTATTGGGATGTTGATTATAATGAAAAAGAAAATTCCCTTGAGTATTACAAGGAAAAAATCAAAGACACGCTGCGGGAATCAGTTGCCTATCATAAAATCAGCGATGTGAAGGTAGGCAGCTTTTTATCCGGCGGGATCGATTCCAGCTATATTACCGCATTGCTAATGCCAAATAAAACTTTCTCAGTCGGCTTTAAGGACTATGAGGGAATCTTTAATGAAACGAATTTAGCAGGGGAATTATCTGAAATCCTTGACATCGAAAATTATAAAGAGCTCGTCAATGCTGACCAGTGCTTCGACATGCTGCCAACGATTCAGTACCATATGGATGAGCCGCAATCAAACCTATCATCGGTACCGTTATACTTTTTAGCACAGTTAGCTAGCAAGCATGTGACGGTTGTCTTATCCGGCGAAGGAGCCGATGAAATTTTCGGTGGCTATGTCTGGTATCAGAAATCAGCAAACCTAGAGAAATATGAAAAGATCCCGTTCGGCATTCGCCATTCGCTCTCCAACCTTTGTAAGTCATTGCCGCAAAACAAGATTACCAACTTCCTTGTGAAGGGCGGTCAAAGGATTGAGGAGAAGTTCATCGGACAAGCTAAGGTATTTGAAGAAAGTGATGCTTTAAATGTGCTTCGCGATGAATATAAAAAAGGCCCATCTGTTGGCGACATTACGAAAAAGGTATATGACAACATCCAGGGCAAGGATGATATTACGAAAATGCAATATCTTGACCTTCACCTCTGGTTGCCAGGTGATATCCTGTTAAAAGCGGATAAAATGAGTATGGCCCACTCCATTGAATTACGGGTTCCATTTTTAGATAAAGAAGTCATGGCCATGGCAGGTGAAATTCCTGGGAATTTAAGGGTAAATGACATCGACACGAAGTATGCGTTAAGACAGGCATCCAAAGAAGTGCTTCCGGATGAATGGGCTAACCGCGAAAAGGTCGGTTTCCCTGTACCTATGCGCCACTGGCTGAAGGAAGAAAAGTACTACAATCTTGTCAAAGAAATGTTCACGTCCGATCTGGCGAAAGAGTTCTTTAACACAGATGAGCTTGAAAGATACCTTAATGAACATTACACCGGTCAACACAACTATGCCCGTTATATTTGGACGGTTTATGTTTTCTTAGTTTGGTATAAAAAGTTCTTTGTGGAATTATAAATTAAAGAAGGTTATCAAATGGAAAATAAAACCTTAGGTGTATTAGGCGGGATGGGACCAAAGGCGACATCGGTATTTTTTGAAAAAGTAATCCAAAATACCGAGTCGAATTGCGATCAGGACCATATTGACATGATTATTCTCAATCATGCCTCATTACCTGATCGAACGATGTCGATTTTGGATCATCAAGAAGAGGCTTTTATAAAGGTAATTGGAAAAGATATTAAGCTTTTAGAAGCATCAGGTGTTGCTAATATCGCCTTAACCTGTAATACGGCCCACTATTTTTATGAGCAAATGCAGGCGTTGACAGACGTTCCCATCATCAATATGGTGGATGAGACGATTAAAGCCATTTATTTAAAGTACGGGGCTGACAGCAAGGTTGGCATCCTGGCGACAAATGGAACACGACGCAGTGGAATATATAAGAATAGCTGTCATAAATATAACTTAGAGCCATATTTTCCCGAACCAGATGTACAGGACAGAGTCATGGATATCATTTATAATGATGTAAAAGGTGATTTGGAGGTCGGCTCGAATAATAAGCTAGAAGGCATCATAAAAGATCTTATTTTTGAGCAAAATTGTAAATGTGTGATTTTGGCCTGCACCGAATTATCTTGTATTAAATTAAGTGATGATGTTGCTAAGTACAGTATCGATGCCATGGATGTTCTTGTCGAGAAATCGATTCTTTTATCTGGAAAAAAGGTGAAACAACTCCTCAAAGTTTAAAAGGATTGGAGGGATAAAGTTGATACTAAACCAATTGGAAAAATTTGAAGAATTTCTGGTTAATTCTTTTGGAGATGGAATGTACACGCGAGAGTTACGTTTATCAAACGAAGAAGTAGAATTTGTTCAGAAAAAGTATCCAAAGCTAAACGTGAAAAAATGTTTCGCAACGGAAGCTTCAGATGGAAAGTGTTGGTATGAGGTCAGTCTATCTACTCCAATCGAAAAAGTGGAAAAGTCCTCTAAGTCAAGTGAACTTCACTTAGAAAACCTCCGCTTAAAGCTTGAGCTTGAACGGTTAAAAAATTCGTTAACGAAATTAGCATAACGTTTTTATAGTTTTGGCTATGTTAAAGAACATTGTTGATTTTGCCACTATGTTGATTGGAGCGGAAGGCGCTCGACTCCTATGGGAAAAACGGGTCAAGGGAGACCCCGCAGGCGCAAGCGCCGAGGAGGCTCCCGAACCGCCACTAGAGCGGAAATCAACAGTCTAGTTTAACAGAGCCATAGTTTTAAAAAATCACTTAGCAATATTGCTAGGTGATTTTTTTACAAACAATTTTCCCATTGTGTTAAAATTAAAATATTTCCAATATATAGGTTTTCTGGGAGACAGGATTGGGGGAAATGAGATTGTTAATGACGATATTGATCATTCTTTTAGTTGTGTTTATTGTCGGTCCGCTTTGCTTACTTTTGTGGCTCCATTTTTTAGCAAAAAAACCGCAGCATTCGATTATTCGGGCCCATCCGTATTTAGGCTGGGTGCGCTACTTTTTAGAAAAAATGGGTCCCGAGTTTCGCCAGTATTGGTTTGATGGGGATAACGAAAGCAAGCCCTTTTCTCGCGCTGACTTTTTAGGGATTGTCTTTTCGGCCAAATATCGCAG
Source organism: Neobacillus massiliamazoniensis (assembly GCF_001048695.1). Taxonomy (GTDB): domain Bacteria; phylum Bacillota; class Bacilli; order Bacillales; family Cytobacillaceae; genus Neobacillus; species Neobacillus massiliamazoniensis. Next base: position 889,478 of record NZ_CVRB01000002.1, read on the forward strand.
TGACCTGCTAAGCTTTGGCTCTAAGCGTGATTTTGAACAGCCCGGTTATTATATTGCAAACGGCCTATTTCCCCTATTAAATGATGAATTAAAAGTAGACAATCAGGAAAAAATTCATGCGATGAAATATAAAATTGATCATGAAGGGTTGTTTACCCGCAAGGAGCATTTTGAAAAAGATGAAGTCACACGATGGCTTTTTCACGAGGATGATGCCATCATTGTTGGCTCGGAACGGAAATCTCCGTGGCGACTGCGCGGTCCTTTCGGTGCCTCGGCAACCTCCTATGGAGCTGTAGGTGAACATTATATTCTTTCCACAGGTCAAGGAAGCAAGATGGCAGGCGGCTCCTGGATCAATACAGGGGAAGGCGGAATTGCCCCAGAGCATTTAGAGAGCGGTGCCGATGTCGTGGCTCAAATTGGACCGGGGTTGTTTGGTTACCGCGATGATGACGGGAATTTTTCACTTGAAGAATTTAGACGGAAAGCGGAAGAGCCGAATGTAAAAGCATTCGAACTGAAGTTTGGACAAGGGGCAAAAATTCGCGGCGGCCACCTGGAAGGTTCGAAGGTGACTCCAAAGGTAGCTGGTATTCGTAAGGTCCGCGTCGGGCAAACGATCAATTCACCAAACCGTTTTCCATTTTTGCGGAATTCAATCGAGACATTACAGTTTATAAAAACCTTGCAGGATGAAGGCGGCAAGCCGGTTGGCATCAAGCTAGTTGTCGGCTATCATACAAATCTAGATGAATTTTTCGAGGCGATGAACCTTCTCCGCATTTACCCTGATTTTATTACGGTGGATGGTGGTGAGGGCGGCACCGGTGCTACGTTTAAATCAATGGCAGACAGCATGGGGCTTCCACTTTATCCTGCTTTAGTGGCTGTTGTAGATAAAGCCCATCAGTTCGGTGTGCGTGATAAATTGAAAATTTTTGCCTCAGGAAAATTGATTTCTGCAGATAAAATTGCGATTGCACTTGGCATTGGTGCCGATGCGGTCAACTCTGCCCGGGGCTTTATGATTGCCAATGGCTGCATCATGGCGATGCAGTGTCATACTGGGAAATGCCCGGCCGGCGTAACGACGACCGATCCGAAATACCAGGAAGCCCTGGTGCCGGAGGAAAAGAAATGGCGCGTCATGAACTATATTATTAATGTGCGTCAAGGCTTGTTTGCCCTTGCGGCGGCATGCGGCCTTGATACACCGCGAAAATTCACCCGCGACCACATCGTCTTTAAAGATGCCAACGGTCAGGTGAAAAGGCTATCTGAGATATTTCCTCTTCCAGATGCTGTAGACATGCCAAAAAGACATCTGCTCGATGCAAAAGAGGATTCACAAGTAGGATAAGAAGGTGTTTAGTTGAAAAAAGTTGGATTAGTCATGCGTAAGATTCAATTTACGGAAGCACAGGGACCGCGTGTGTTTGCCGAAAGACTTAAGAGGATTGCAGCAGAATTAGGGGTAGACATCGTCTTTATTTCTCCTGAGCGCCATGTAAGCGGCCATGACTGGATCGCCGGCTATGAGCATGAAAAAGGCGATTTAGTCAATTACGATATTGTATTAGATAAAATTTATGCTGAAAAAATTGATCATGTCATATATACCGTTTCCGGTTTTACTTTTTTAAAAATGTTTCTTAAAAATAGTGTCCTGTTTCCGCACAGCTTCCCTGACCCGGCCTTGACCGGTTACGAAATGATGAAGCCGTTCTATTCCATTGTTGATAAAGCGATTGTGCAAACGGAATTTTTGAAACGGGAATTTGCCAGAAACTTTGGGATTACCGATGTCACCGTGATTCCGATTGGCTTTAATGAAGCCCTTGCTGCCAAACATTTTGACCCTTTACAAGTTGTTGATAACCGCGTGCTATGGATTGGCAGGGATGAAGAAAACCGCAGGCCCGACCTCGTTTTGGAGTACGCCCGCAGGAATCCAGATAAGGAAGTATATATGGTCTTCGGCGGCGAGCGCTACAGGGAAAGCATGAAAAAGTATTCGATTCCTGACAATGTGAAACTGCAGTTTGCCTTAACACAGGATGAAATTTTCGCGCTGATGAATAGCGCTAAGGTGTATTGGAGCTGCTCGAAGTTCGACACCTTTGCGATGCCGCTCACCGAAGCGCTAGCAATGGGAAAAATCGTCGTCAAGCCGGAGCATCCGTGCTACGGTCACATCAGCTCAACCCATTCCTTTTCCGGCAACGAGAAAAATTGGTTTGAGCTCGTCAATATGGCCCTCTCCTCGCCTCAGCGAGTTTCCTATGAGAACCGCGACTATGCTTTTGAAAAATTCTCGAGTAAAGTCATGAAGCAAGGCTATGCAGAGTTTTTTGATAAGTGGCTGTCTAAATAGTAGGATCTTTTCGGGAGATGTCGTAAATACGCAGTTTGTGGATTCGCGGATAGAATAGTGAAATTCGCGGATAGAGCGGTTAGAATCGCGGATAGAACGCATAAATTCGTGGATAGAACGGCCAAATCCGCGGATAGTGTATCATTTTTTGCTGATAAACGACGTTTAATGGGAATTTATTTCATTGAAATAGCGATTTTGCCTATTTAAAAAAGACTAACCCGCATTTTCGGGTTAGTCTTTCACTTTTTTACGCTCTTTCTTCAAAAAGCTTGGCAATTTCTACTACTGTTTGGGTAGCTTTCACCATATTATCGACGGAAATGAATTCATATTTTCCGTGGAAGTTTTCGCCGCCGGTAAAAATATTTGGTGTCGGCAGACCCATGTAAGAAAGCTGTGAACCGTCCGTGCCGCCACGAATCGGTTTGATGATCGGCGTAATGTCCAAATTCTCCATAGCCTGATGTGCAATATCAACAATTTCCTTCACAGGTTCAATTTTCTCTCTCATGTTGTAGTATTGGTCTTTTAATTCAAGCAGAATGCTGTCTTCGCCATATTTTTCTTGTAATTCTTGAACAATTTTCGTCATGTTGGCTTTACGGGCATTGAAATTTTCTCGGTCAAAATCTCTGATGATATAGGACAGCTTCGTTTCTTCCACATCTCCGTTAAAAGAGATTAAATGATAAAAGCCCTCGTACCCTTCTGTATGCTCTGGCGCTTCAAATAATGGCAGCCTGCTGTTCAGCTCCATAGCAATTTTTGCTGAGTTCACCATTTTGTTTTTTGCGGAACCAGGGTGAATATTGGTGCCTTTAATGGTGATTTTCGCTCCAGCCGCATTAAAGCTTTCGTACTCCAATTCCCCCAGCGGCCCGCCGTCAACGGTATAGGCAAACTTCGCATTAAAGGCTGCAACGTCAAACTTATGTGGTCCCCTGCCAATTTCCTCATCAGGTGTGAACGCAACGCGGACCTTACCGTGCTTAATTTCTGGATGCTGAATCAAATAAGCCATTGCGGTCATAATTTCCGTAACTCCGGCTTTGTTATCAGCCCCAAGCAGGGTTGTTCCGTCCGTTGTAATCAGCGTATGGCCTTTATATTCTGAAAGATTAGGGAAGGCATTCGGTGACATGATCACCTTCAATGCGTCGTTTAATACAATCTCGCCGCCATCGTAATTTTCATGGATTTGTGGGTTCACGCCTTTCCCAGTGAAATCTGTTGCCGTGTCAACATGGGCTAAGAAACCAATCGTCGGCACATCCTTCTCTGTATTAGAAGGTAGTGTCGCCATACAATAGCCATTCTCATCGATGGTGACTTCCTCCATTCCGATCGATTTTAACTCATCGACGAGCATCCGTAACAGTGTCCACTGCCCTTCTGTGGACGGACAGGTCTCGCTGCTTTCATCGGATTGCGTGTCTACTTTTACATAGGAGGTAAATCTTTTAATTAATTCGTTTTTCAACTTCACCACAACTCCCTTTTTGTATGTATATCCTTTTTATCATATCACTCTGAGAGAGCGGTTACACGTTTTTAATAAAATCGTTAGCGGTGAAAGAGTTTACTGTCGGATAGAGAAACATAAATGTCGTAAGAGCATGAGTTACTGTCGGATAAGCAAGGATTACTGTCGCATAAGGCAGCAATACTGTCGGATAAAGCTACGTAACTGTCGGATAAGCAAGGATTACTGTCGCAGACCACGATAACTGTCGCATAAGGCAGCAATACTGTCGGATAGAGCTTAATTACTGTCGCAAAATAAGTCTTTCCATGTATTGACTGAAGTCCATTATATATGTCCGGTTTCGATATGTCCCTTGGCTTGGCCAATTCATGCTTTGTAAAATACGTTTGGCGACTTGAATATCATCAATCTGCAAAATATCACGGCATTCCCTATTCGTTATGGTCCTATTAAAAATCAAAAACTACTCAAATAAGGTTTTTTGATGCGCCAAGTGATTATACGTCTTACATTTCGGACAATACCAGGTTCTAGCAAACTTAATCATTCCGATTCTGTCGCACACTTCACACCTTACCCTATTTGAAAATCGCTGAAGGGAATTTGATAGGTCTCGCAAATTGGTTTTGGAATGAAAATCTGATGGTGGTTAAGAAGCTCAGATGAAAGCCAATGGAAAGTCTCTTGATCCAACTTTTTTGCTTGTTGTGGGATGCTTTTAATAAATGGAGGAATTAAGCTTGGGAATAAGAGTTTCGTTTTCGCGGGTGGGATAGAAACAATTTGCTTCGGATAGGCGAGAACAACGGCACCGTAAATTGGAATATGGATGTTACGGCTTCTTAGCCAGTCATTCAATAATTCTCGATTTCGTTCCAATTGGACGACAGGGCTTTCAAAACCATCGTGATGCCCGTCCTCTCTTGTTCGGATTAACTGAGGAGGATTGCCCTTGAATTCCAGGACGCCGGCGATATTTTTTACCTCCAATATGACACCATACCAAGGTGTCAAACAAAAGGTGTCCATTTGAAATTTTTCATCTGAAGAGGGAGAAAAATCATGGAAAATGTGGTTTTCAAATGGAAGAGGGTGCTTTCGTAATATGTCTGCGACTCGTTCCTCCCCTCCAATACCAGCCTCAACTGACGCTTGCTTAGCCGCTAATATCGGGAGAATCGGGTGACCTGCAGATAATCGACTTTGAGCAGAAAGTAAACCTTCTGAAGTTAATGATGGATCTCTATTTTTAATGATAGTAATGATTCGTCACCTCCTAAATGAATCATAGCATATCCCCAAAAAACTACTTTACAATTTCATATTTTTGTAAAAAAAAATTCTCGCAGCCCATTGACCACACGGGTCAATGGAGTTACAATGGCATTGACTAGAGTGGTCAACAAATTTAAGAAAGGGGCTGCCAGCATGTTTTCAAAATTTCTCAACTTAGATATGGAAAAACAAGATCGAATCATTAATGCGGCTATGAAGGAATTTGCCCAGAAAGGATTTGATAAGGCGTCGACTAATGAAATAGTCAAAGAAGCGGAGATTTCCAAAGGATTGTTATTTCATTATTTCCAAAACAAGAAGCAGCTGTATTTATTTTTGTTTGATCATTGTATTGATGCTATTACCGAAGAATTTTATAAAAAAATGGACTTTGTAGAAAAAGATTTTTTTGAAAGAATGCGCCAAGCCGTGATTATTAAAGTGGAATTATTGCACAAATATCCCGACATTTTTAAATTTGTTCAAGAGGCTTATTTAGAAAACTCACCTGAAATTAAGGCAGAGTTAGAGAAGAAGATTAAAGAAATGAGTGATATCAATATTGGCAAAGTGTACGAAGGTATTGATATTTCCAAATTTAGAGGCGATATGGACCTCAAGAAAATCCTAAAGATTATCACCTGGATATTTGAAAAAATCGGTGAAGATGAGATTCAGAAAGCAAAGCTATCTCCTTCACACGAATTTGATTATGAAAAAATCCAGTTGATCGTAGAAGAATATTTTGAGATTTTAACGAAAGCTTTCTATAAAGAAGGGGGATTGTCGCGATGAATGTAATTGAAATTAAAAATCTTACAAAGACTTACGGAAAGGCAAGAGGGATTTCTAATATCAGCTTTCATGTTGAAGAAGGAGAGATTTTTGGCTTCATCGGTCCGAACGGCGCCGGAAAGTCGACGACCATTCGAACCCTTTTATCGCTCATTTATCCAACGAGCGGAAGCGCCACGATTTTCGGCAAAGACACGGTGAAGTTCGCACCCGAAATTAAAAAAGAAATCGGTTATTTGCCATCGGAAGTCTTCTACTATGACAACATGAGAGTTAAAGATTTATTGAAATACTCTGCGAGCTTTTATAAAAAAGATTGCAGCAAGCGAATCAAGGAATTGGCTGAAATAATGGACCTTGATCTTAATAAAAAAATTGATGATTTGTCGTTTGGGAATAAAAAGAAGGTCGGCATCGTTCAAGGACTGCTTCATAATCCAAAGCTGATCATCCTTGATGAACCAACGAGCGGTCTCGACCCGCTCATGCAGCAGAAATTCTTTGATTTGTTAAAAGAAGAAAACAAAAAAGGTACGACGATTCTATTTTCCTCCCACATCCTCAGTGAGGTTCAGAAGATGTGTGACCGCGTCGCCATCATTAAAGAAGGGCAGATCGTGAAGGTCGAAAAGATTAGCACGTTAAAGGAAAATAATCATAAGCGATTTAAGCTCGAAACAAAGTCACCGATTGAGAAAGGCTTTTTCAATCTGGCAGGTGTGACCAATATGGAAGTGAAGGATCATCATGTAAGTTTCCTCTATAGCGGCAACATCAATATCATCATGAAAAAACTGTCGGAAGTCGAGCTGATGAACCTTTGGATTGAGGAACCAGACCTAGAGGAAATCTTCATGCACTATTATGAAAAGGAGAAGTAAGCCATGAATATTTTTCTCCATGAACTAAAGGTAAATCGGAAATCAACGATTATTTGGACGCTTTCATTGGTGGCATTAATCATCTTTTTCATGTCTCTGTTTCCTGCTATATCAAAGGATGCGGAAGGATTTAAAAAGATACTTGAAAACTATCCTGAAGGAGTGAGGAAAGCATTAGGGATCTCCATTGATTCCATTGCTTCCTTGGTAGGCTATTATTCTTATGCCTTTACGTATGTCATTTTGATTGGCTCGATTCAGGCTATGAATTTAGGAACCTCGATTTTATCAAAGGAAGTTCGCGAAAAAACGGCCGATTTCTTGTTAACAAAGCCTGTTACAAGGCAACAAATTGTCACCGCAAAGCTGCTTTCGGCATTTACTTCACTAGTCATTACGAATATTATTGTAGTCATTGCCGCTAGCATTACGGTGAAAGCGGTGAGTGAAAAATCGTTCGATATGAATACTGTATTGTTGATTTCTTTAACTGCGTTTTTCGTTGAACTCATGTTCCTGGCACTCGGGGTAATCATTTCCGTTGTTGTACCAAAAATCAAATCGGTTCTCACGATTTCACTCGGTACTGTGTTTGGATTTTATATATTAAATATGTTGGGTACTGCTATTGGTGAGAAGACTATGCGCTACCTAACACCATTTGATTATTACGAAACTGGCTATATTATCAAACATAATAGCTATGAAACCACCTATATCATTATCGAAATCATATTTATTTGCGTGGCCATCGCTGCAAGCTATGTGGTTTATAGCAAAAAAGACATTCATTCGGTGTAGGAGGTGTGGTCAATGAATTTATTTTTACGGGAAATGAAGGCAAACCGGAAATCGTTAATCATCTGGTGCTTTGGAATCCTTTTTATGATTGTTGCTGGCATTGCCAAATTCAAGGCTTTTTCTGGAAGCGGTCAATCGATGAGTGAACTGATGTCGCAATTGCCGAAGTCACTGCAGGCAATTATGGGAATGGGAAAACTGGACTTGTCAACAGTAACCGGCTTTTATGGCATGCTCTTTATTTACCTACTTTTGATGGCAGCGATACATGCCCTTATGCTCGGAGCTAATATCATTGCTAAAGAGGAACGGGATAAAACAACGGAGTTTTTAATGGTAAAACCAATTTCGCGAACGCAGATTGTCACCTCAAAGCTGTTAGCGGTGCTTGTTAACCTAGTTATTTTTAATCTCGTTACCCTTGTTTTATCTGTTTCGATGGTTAAGTATTATATTAAACCAGGTGAGTCAATTAATGATATTTACCTTTTAATGGTTGGTATGTTTTTGGGGCAGTTAATTTTCGCTGCTTTAGGTTCATGGCTTGCTGCCGTCAGTCGTAAACCAAAACAGGCAGCATCACTGGGAACCGCAATCCTATTAGTGATGTTTATTTTATCCATTGCGATTGACCTTAATAGTAAACTTGAAAATTTAAAGTATATTACCCCTTTTAAGTTTTATGAAGCGAAAACCGTATTGATTGATAGAGCCCTTGATCCGGTTTATGTCACAATATCAGTAGTGGTGATAGTCGCCATGATAAGCGCAACCTATGTATTTTATAGAAAAAGAGACTTAAACGTTTAAAAAAAAGGCATTTCCCCGGGAAATGCCTCTTTTTTAATATGAATGGATTATTTTAGGGGATAATCGGAGACGTTATAGAAGATAAACACACTGCCTATGTGGTAAAATAAAAAAACCAAAGGAGGAGAGATTATGACAGAACAAAATCAAACTAATGGACTACCGCCGAAAACTTGCTCGATTGAGCGCCTTGTAACAGTGAAAGAGGATGTAGAAAAGGTTCTTTCCGGAGAAAAAACTGCTACCCGCAGAAATGGAAGATACGCGGATGCGGGGGAAATCATGACCCTAGAAGGTCGTCAGTTTGTCGTTGATAACGTGTACTCACAAAGCCTAGGTGAATTAACAGATGCGGATGCACGCCGCGAGGGCTTCGAGACAGTTGAAGACTATAAGCAATCTATCCTTTCCATGCATCCAGGAATGCCGTGGCTGCCACAAATGCGAGTTTGGGTCCACGAATTCAGTCCGGTAGAAGCTTAAAACAAAAAGAGGATGTCCCTTTGTTATGGGGCATCCTCTTTTTATTTTGAGTAAGTATAAATATTTTGAGAATCGAAGGAAAGGAAATTATAATAATCTTATCAAAAAAGATTTCCTAACAAGCTTGGAGTGAAGAGTGAATGGAGTTTTTAGGTAAATATGTTAGACAGTATTGGAAATCTTTTAGCATCGCTGTTTTATTTCTCACCTTTGAGGCCATTTGCGATTTATTACAGCCAACCATTATGTCGAAAATTATTGATATTGGTGTCGTCCAAAAGGATATTCATTATGTGCTGAAAATGGGGGGACTTATGCTGTTGATTACGTTTTTTGGAGCAATATCTGCTTCAACAAGAAGCGTTGTCGCCAGCACTGTTTCCCAAAAATTCGGCACGGGATTAAGGTCAGATTTGTTCAAAAAGATCCAATCACTTTCCTTTAAAAATATTGATAAATTCGACCGTGCCTCACTGATAACAAGGCTGACAAACGATGTCACCCAAGTGCAGGTATTCGTAAATGGATTAATGCGCATTTTTGTAAAGTCGCCCCTCTTAGCGATTGGCGGTTTAATCATGGCAACGAGATTAAATCTCCAGTTGGCTGTCGTATTGGCGGTAGTGGTACCAATTGTGGCTGGGCTAATCGTTTTTAATATGAGATTAGGCTTTCCTCTTTTTGCAAAGGTACAAAAGGCGCTCGACCGTGTGAATGGGGTCATGAGGGAATATTTGTCCGGAGTCCGAGTTGTCAAAGCCTTTAACCGCTTTGATGTTGAGGTGGACAAATTTAAAGCAGCAAATGATCAGTTAAAAAACCAGGCGATGACCGCGAATCGCCTCATGTCCATATTCAGCCCTTCCATAATGCTTACGGTAAACCTTGGCATTGTGGTGGTTCTTTGGATAGGCGGTTTAGGGGTAAATTCCGGGCATATTCAAGTCGGGCATATCATTGCATTTATTAATTATATGACGCAAATATTATTTTCCTTAATGATGATTTCCATGGTATTTAATATGTTTGTCAGAGCAAGAGCGTCAGCTGGAAGAATTGGCGAAGTATTTAAGCAGACAGAAACGATCACGTGGAAAAATGAAGCCTTATTCTCTCCTACTGAGAAAGGGAGAATTGACTTTGAAAATGTCCGCTTTTCCTATGAAGGAGCGGCCGGCGAGCCAGTTTTAAAAAATGCCAATCTGACCTGTCTACCTGGGGAAACGATTGGAATCATCGGCTCCACTGGGTCGGGGAAAAGTACGCTTGTCGGGCTCATTCCCCGCTTTTATGATGTAACGAGCGGCACAATTAAGGTGGATGGGGAAGATATTCGCAATATCAACCCGAAAAAATTACGTGAGAAAATTGCGATTGTTCCTCAAAAAAACATTCTCTTCTCAGGGTCGGTCAAGGAGAATATTTGCTGGGGGAAAGACGATGCCACCGACGCGGAGGTTGAGATGGCAGCATCAATTGCCGGGGCACATGATTTTATTGCAGCATCACCTGAAGGCTATCATACAGCGATCGGCCAAGGCGGAGTTAATTTTTCCGGCGGTCAAAAGCAGCGGATTTCCATTGCAAGGGCATTGGTGAAAAATCCAGAAATTTTAATCTTAGATGATAGTACAAGCGCCGTCGATGTTACCACTGAAGCAAAAATAAAGGAAGGGCTCAAAAAATATGCAAAAGGGCTTACCTGTCTGTTAATTGCCCAGCGCATAACCTCTATTATTGATGCTGATAAAATCGTCGTGATGGATCAAGGCGAGATTGTGGGGATTGGCCGGCACGATGAATTAATGCAGGAATGTAGAGTGTATCAAGAAATCTTCCATTCCCAGATGGGTAAGGAGGTGCTGTAAATGGCGAAGGAAACAGAAAACAGGCCAACCCCCCCGATGCCACCTACTATTGGGAGACCTGGCGGAGCTCATCGATTTAGGGGACCTGTAGTCAAACCGAAAAACTTGAAAGGCACATTAAGTAGGCTTTGGGATTACTTTGGCAAGGAAAGGAAAATGCTTTCCTTTATCTTTGCTTTAATTCTTGTCGATTCGGCCATCACCCTTCTTTCTCCTTATTTAATCGGGAAAGCAGTTGATTCGATGGGATTGCATACGGGAAAAGTCAATTTTAACTTTCTTGAAATGACGATTGTGATCCTTGCCGTCGCCTACGTATCCGATGCCATTCTCACCTTTTTACAAGGCTGGCTGATGGCGGGAGTATCCCAACGGATTGTGAGGAACTTAAGAGCTTCTTTATTTAAAAAGCTGCAAAAGCTACCTGTGTCCTTTTTTGATACACGAGCCCACGGGGACCTCATGAGCAGACTGACAAACGATGTCGACAATGTGAGCAATACGATCTCCCAATCAACCACGCAGTTAATGTCAGGTCTAATTGTCATAATCGGGTCGCTTGTGATGATGATTATTTTAAGCCCAATTTTAACAGTAGCAAGTTTAGTTACCGTACCGCTTGTCTTTTTACTCACCCGTACGATTGCTAAAAGAACAAGTGTCTTGTTTAAAGATCAGCAGGTACAGCTTGGAAAATTAAATGGGCATATTGAGGAAACCATTTCTGGTATTGAAATAGTGAAGGCGTTTAATCACGAGGATAAAGTCATTGAAGAGTTCGAAGCGGTGAATAAAAAACTTCGCGATGTTGGTTTGAGAGCACAAATCTGGTCAGGTTTTTTGATGCCGATGATGAATGTCATCAATAACCTTGGCTTTACGCTTGTCGCCGTTATTGGTGGGATTCTCGCGGTGAAAAATATCATTACTGTCGGAGCCATCGCAAGCTTTATCACCTATTCTAGGCAATTTGTTAGACCGATCAATGACCTTGCGAATATTTTTAATGTCCTGCAATCAGGGATCGCTGGGGCTGAGCGTGTCTTTGAAATTTTGGATGAACAGGAAGAACCTGAAGATTTGCCGAACGCTATACCTCTCGATCATCCAAAAGGTCATGTGGTTTTTGATCATGTCAGCTTTGGGTATCGAGCGGATGTACCAATATTGAAGGATGTCAGCTTCGAAGCTCCGGTTGGTTCCAGCACCGCATTAGTTGGTCCAACCGGAGCCGGAAAAACGACGATTGTCAATATTTTAACCAGGTTTTACGATGTTACAGGCGGAAGAATCCTGCTCGATGGCCGTGATATAAGAGAATATACAAGGGATTCCTTGAGAAAATGCTTTGGTTTTGTCCTTCAGGATACGTACCTATTCTCTGGAACCATCAAGGAAAATATTAAATACGGAAAGCCGGATGCCACAGATGTAGAGGTGGAAACAGCGGCAAAAATGGCGAATGCCGATCCTTTTATTAAAAGGCTGCCAAATCAATATGAAACCGTTTTGTCGGAAAATGGTGGAAATTTAAGTCAGGGTCAGCGCCAGCTACTGGCCATTGCCAGGGTTATTCTTGCCAAACCATCACTGTTGATTTTGGATGAAGCGACAAGTAGCATTGATACCCGAACAGAGATTCATATTCAGGAAGCGTTGTTAACGCTTATGGAGAATCGCACGAGCTTTATTATTGCTCACCGCTTAAATACAATTCGTGATGCGGATACGATTATGGTAATTGATAATGGACAAATCATCGAAAGCGGAAGTCACGAAGCTTTAATGAATCAACACGGTCGATACTACAATATGTTCTTCAACCAATTCAAAAATGTGGAAGGTGCTTTGGATTAAATAAAGATCACATGAGGATGTCACAATTTGCTGGAAACACGAAAATCGACTCATAACAGCATGGATTCGCTAATAATAATAGAAAGAGAGATTGAGAAAATTACAATCTCTCTTTTTTGGTGACAAGTGTAAAGACACTTGTTAAAATACAATTGTTTAGTAAAGTACAAATCGAACTGAATAGAGATACTAATCAAATGCTGATACAGGGGGTTTATATGGACAATCAGAAGGAAATATCGAACCGGAAATTACTTGGGATTGCCGGGATGGGCTGGATGTTTGACGCGATGGATGTAGGGATGCTTTCCTTCATCATTGCCGCATTAAAAGTAGAGTGGAATTTATCTCCGGATCAAATGGGCTGGATTGGCAGCGTCAATTCTATTGGAATGGCAGTTGGAGCGTTAGTGTTTGGTTTGATGGCAGACCGGATCGGTCGAAAAAATGTTTTCATCCTTACCTTATTATTATTTTCGCTTGGAAGTGGTGCTGCCGCCTTCACAACAACCTTAACCGTCTTTTTAGTGTTCAGATTTTTTATTGGAATGGGATTAGGAGGAGAGCTTCCGGTTGCTTCGACACTTGTCTCAGAAAGTGTTCCTGTCGAAAGACGGGGAAGAGTGGTCGTCCTGCTTGAAAGTTTTTGGGCAGTGGGCTGGCTGATTTCAGCCGTTATTTCTTACTTTATTATTCCTAAATATGGCTGGAAAATTGCCTTGATATTAAGTGCGATTCCAGCTTTATATGCTTTATATTTACGTCTCGGTTTACCAGATTCACCTCGTTTTGCTGCCGTTAAGGGAAAGAAAACCATCTCTTCTTTAACCGGATTAGCAAAATGCTGGTCGAAAGAGTATAGACGCCAAACAATTATGCTTTGGATTGTTTGGTTTGGTGTCGTCTTTTCTTACTACGGCATGTTCCTTTGGCTCCCTAGCGTGATGGTGATGAAAGGCTTCAGTTTAATTAAAAGCTTTGAATACGTCTTGATCATGACCCTTGCTCAATTGCCGGGGTATTTTACAGCAGCATGGTTCATCGAGAAATTCGGTCGGAAATTCGTTCTAGTTGTTTATTTAGTAGGGACGGCTATCAGTGCCTATTTCTTTGGTACAGCCAATTCAACCGCACTATTAATCGGTTCAGGGATTTTGTTGTCATTTTTTAATCTAGGGGCATGGGGCGGCCTGTATGCCTATACGCCGGAACAATATCCGACCATCATCCGTGGTACAGGAAGCGGGTTGGCGGCTTCCTTTGGGCGGATTGGTGGAGTACTTGGCCCGTTATTGGTTGGGTATTGGGTAACACAAAAAATGCCGATTTCCAGTATTTTTTCGATCTTCTGTATTTCGATCTTGATTGCAGCGTTTGCTGTCTTATTTTTGGGAAAAGAAACGAAGAAAAGAGAATTGGCTTAATTTTATACGAAGAGGCTGTCCCAAAAGGTGATAGGCACCACATATTTACAAAGTTCATGATAATTTTTCCGTTATGTTGATTGGAGCGGAAGGCGCTCGACTCCTGCGGGAGTACGGGGCAGGGGAGACCCCGCAGGCGCAATAGCGCCGAGGAGGCTCCCCGTACCGCCCGCGGAAAGCGAGCGCCTGGAGCGGAAATCAACAGACAAAGTTTAACAGACCATTAATAAAGGGGGTGCTCCTAAAAGTTAATACTTTTGGGACACCCTCTTTTTTTGAGAAAATTTCTCTTTAGAATTGTCTAGCATCTGGTCTTTGTTTACGAGACTTGTATTTAATTTTGAAAAAATATTAATTTGTACTTAGTATTATATAAAGCTTATTAAAGTTAGTTTGGTTAAAAATAGTCAGTCTTTTCTAAATTATTTTAAAATAGTCAAGAAAATACTAGACGAACCTGAAATAATTGGTTACAATATTTTCAGAATATTATTGTTATTAGAAATAATAGAAATTATCGGTGAGAATTCTAGTAAAAATTTTAATACTGGGGGGTAAATTATGAGAAAGAAAAAATGGGCGGGGATCCTTATGTCCATGATAGTGGCAGGAGGATTAATGGCAGGCTGTGGTTCATCAACTACTAGCGGAACTACTGAAAAGGGCAGCGGCACAATTAAGATTGGGGCAAACCTTGAGCTTTCCGGTGGGGTGGCTTCTTACGGCCAATCTATCAAGGAAGGAATCAATCTAGCGCTAGATGAAATTAATAAAAAAGGTATTAACGGAAGCAAACTTCAACTCGTAGAAGTGGACAATAAATCAGATGCAGCAGAGGCAACAAATGGTGCTATTAAGCTAATCAGCCAAGATAAAGTTGCTGCCATCATTGGTGCGGCAACAAGTACTGATACTTTGGCACAGGTCCAAGTAGCACAAGGAAACAAAGTTCCATTGCTGACACCAACCGGGACAAATCCTACGGTTACCTTTAAGGATGGCAAATTAAATGATTATGTATTCCGTACCTGCTTCATTGACCCATTCCAAGGTACGGTTGCTGCAAACTTTGCCTCAAAAGAATTAAAGGTCAAGAAAGCTGCTGTTTTGGTTGACAGCTCGAGTGACTATTCAAAAGGTCTTGCGGCTTCCTTTAAGACTGATTTTAAGAAAAATGGCGGAACATTAATACCAGATGCAGCCTATGTAGCAAAGGATACAGACTTTCACGCTATCTTAACTCGCATTAAGGCTGAAAACCCTGATTTTGTCTTCATTCCTGGATACTATGAAGAAGTTGGCTTAATTGTTAAGCAAGCTCGTGAATTAGGATTGAATGTTCCAATGATGGGTGCTGATGGCTGGGATTCTCCTAAACTTGTAGAAATTGCTGGTAAAGATGCATTGAACAATACGTTTATTACTAACCACTATTCTTCTGGTGATACCGATAGCAAGGTTCAAGACTTTGTTAAAGCGTTCAAAGCTAAATATAACGGCAAGTCTCCTGATGCTTTCAACGCATTAGGTTATGATTCAGCTTTCTTCCTGGCAGATGCTATCAAGCGTGCCGGTTCAAGCGACCCGCAGAAAATTGAAAAAGCACTTGCTGAGACGAATGGACTTGATCTTGTAACTGGAAATATGAAGCTTGATAAAAACCATGATCCAATTAAATCCGCTGTTATTCTTGAATACAAAAATGGCGAACAAACATTTAAAACAAAGGTTAGCCCTTAAATTTTATAGCACTCAAATGAATAGGGAGCATTTTTGTCTCCCTATTCTCATGTAAGCCCGTAGAAAAGAGGAGTGTTTGGACATGGAACAATTTATTCAGCAGCTTGTCAATGGAATATCCCTAGGAAGTATTTATGCGTTGATTGCTCTTGGCTACACAATGGTTTATGGGATTGTTAAATTAATCAATTTTGCCCATGGAGATGTCTTCATGATTGGTGCATTTATCGGTTTTTATTCTATTTCTGTATTTCATTTAAGCTTTTTCCCGGCATTGCTCATTTCGATGGCTGCCTGTGCAATTATAGGTGTTTTAATTGAACGGATTGCGTACAAGCCGTTAAGGAATGCGACAAGGATTGCTGCCTTGATTACGGCGATTGGTGTTTCGTTGTTCATCGAATATGGGACCATCTATATTCGCGGTGCTCAGCCGGAAGCTTATCCTGACAACTTAGTACCATTTAAAAGTTTAAATATTTTTGGAGTAAATATCAGCGGTCAGTCACTGTTGATATTAGGAACGGCGGTATTATTAATGGTGCTGTTGCAATTTATCGTTCATCGTACAAAAATCGGGAAAGCAATGCGTGCAGTATCACATGATATGGATGCAGCGAGATTAATGGGGATTAATGTAAACAATACGATTTCGGCAACATTTGCGATTGGCTCAGCGCTTGCCGGTGCTGCTGGAGTCATTTTTGGCATGTATTATACGAAAATTGAACCATTGATGGGAATTATTCCGGGTCTTAAAGCATTCGTTGCAGCGGTACTCGGCGGAATCGGTATTATTCCAGGGGCAATGGTTGGCGGACTTGTATTAGGTGTCATTGAGGCACTGGTTAGTGCGCTTGGTTATTCACTATGGCGTGATGGTGTTGCCTTTGTTGTCCTCATCTTAATCCTTATTTTCCGCCCTTCAGGCCTGTTTGGTAAAAATGTCAGGGAAAAAGTGTAAGGGAGGCTTGAGCGATGAATCTTTTTAAACAAGTAAAGGGCTTTTGGGCCTCAATCGTTTTAGCCGTCATCTTCGCTGTTGTAACCCAATTTTTAATAACTGGTGATGTGTTAAACCAATTTTACTCAAATACCCTTTTCTATATCGGAATTAATATTATTCTTGCAGCAAGTCTGCATTTAATCATTGGAGTAACTGGCCAATTTTCAATTGGACATGCCGGCTTTCTTGCTATCGGGGCATATGCTTCCGCGATTATGACCGTGAAATTAGGCCTTCCCTTCCCAGTCGCTTTGTTGGCGGGGGGAATTGCCGCTGCCTTGGCTGGTCTTGTCATTGGGATTCCAAGCCTCAGACTAAAAGGCGATTATCTTGCCATTGCCACCCTCGGTTTTGGCGAAATTGTCAGGATTATCTTTTTAAATGTTGATTATGTCGGCGGTGCAAGCGGAATGACTGTTCCACACCTGACGACATGGCCATGGATTTTTGCTTGTGTAGTGTTCACGATTGTCGTGATTGTTAACTTCACCAATTCTACACATGGACGAGCCTGCATTTCCATTCGTGAGAATGAAATTGCTGCCGATGCCATGGGAATTAATACGACCTATTATAAAGTAACAGCCTTTGTGATCGGTTCCTTTTTTGCCGGAATTGCCGGTGCATTGTATGCCCATAACTTTTATATTATTCAGCCGACAAACTTTGGCTTCTTAAAATCATTTGATATTTTGATTTTTGTTGTATTCGGCGGTCTGGGTAGTATGTCTGGGGCAGTCATTGCCGCAATTCTTCTGACCATTGTTTCTACTTACCTCCAAAGCTATCCAGAATTAAGGATGATTATTTACAGCCTTGTGCTCGTCGTTATGATGATTTATCGTCCGCAAGGATTGTTAGGTACGAAAGAATTAACTTCATTCTTTAAGTTTGGAAAATCCGCCAAAGGAGGAGCCCGCGATGAAAACAAACACACCGTTGCTTAAGGTAAACAATGCAGGAATCCGGTTTGGCGGATTAAAGGCAGTTTCTGATGTAAACCTTGAATTAAATCAAGGAGAGTTAGTCGGACTGATTGGACCAAACGGGGCCGGAAAAACAACCTTTTTCAATTTATTAACGGGTGTTTACGTGCCTACTGAAGGAAGCATTGAATTGGATGGAGAAAGAGTAAATGGTTTAGCACCGTATAAAATCACGAAAAAAGGAATTAGCCGTACATTTCAAAATATCCGCTTATTTAGTGAATTGTCGGTTCTCGATAATGTTAAGGTTGCATATCACTCTCTTGCCAAGCATTCAATGATTAGCTCGATTTTCCGCCTTCCTCCCCACTTTTCGGGTGAGAAGGAGATGGAGGAAAAGGCAATTGAGTTTTTAAAAATTTTTAACCTTGACCCATTCATGCATGAAAAAGCAAAGAACTTGCCTTATGGTCAGCAGCGCCGCCTTGAAATTGCCCGAGCACTGGCGGCCAATCCCAAATTGCTGCTCCTTGATGAGCCTGCAGCCGGAATGAATCCTCAGGAAACTGAAGAACTCATGCATTTAATTGCGCTTATTCGTGAACGTTTTTCTTTAACGATTTTACTGATTGAACATGACATGCTTCTCGTAATGGGAGTGTGTGAACGAATATATGTACTTGACCACGGTCAATTGATTGCTCAAGGTACTCCCGAACAAATCCGGAATAATCCAAAAGTCATCGAAGCCTATCTTGGGGAGGAGGTCTCCTAATGCTGCAAATAAACGATATCCATGTCTATTACGGTAATATCCATGCCATAAAGGGTATATCGCTTGAAATCAATCAAGGTGAGATTGTCACGCTAATCGGGGCAAATGGTGCCGGGAAAAGTACACTGTTAAAAACTATTTCTGGTCTGCTGAAGCCAAAAAATGGCGATATTTTATTTGAAGGGCAATCTGTTGCCGGAAATGTTGCACAAGCCATTGTGAAAAAGGGCATTTCCCAAGTACCTGAAGGCCGTCGAGTCTTTTCAAACATGTCGGTTGAGGAAAACTTGGAATTAGGGGCCTATATAAGAAAAGATAAACAAGGGATTCGCGAGGACTTTGACAAGGTCTATCAGTTATTCCCTCGCCTCCATGAACGCCGGAAGCAGCAGGCTGGAACAATGTCAGGTGGTGAACAGCAAATGCTTGCTATGGGACGGGCTCTCATGGCACGGCCAAGGCTGCTATTATTAGATGAGCCGTCAATGGGGCTTGCACCATTGTTAGTCAAAACCATTTTTCGGATCATTAAAGAAATCAACCAAAGTGGAACTACTATTCTATTGGTTGAGCAAAATGCCAACATGGCACTCTCTATTGCGGACCGAGCCTATGTCATTGAAACTGGAAAAATAGTCCTCTCCGGTACATCGGACGAACTAAATCAGAGTGAACAAATTCAAATGGCTTATTTAGGCGGACATTAGGGTCTTGAAAAGCCGAGTCGGACAAAATGAGGATGTCCCAAACAAAGTGTCAGACCTCTCAACTTACAAATATATAGTTGAACTTTGCAAAAAAGGCAGCTATATAATGAATGTTAAGCGAGAGGTTAAACCCTTTTGGGACACCCTTGTTATTTTATTTCTACTTTTACTTGCTCGCGTTTTTTCGGGCTTAATTGGGTCCTGATTTTTATTAAGTATTCTTCATAAAGCTGTTCTAATCCTACTAAGGCAAGTGAGAAAAAGTTGGCATAATTCTTTTGTACTTCCCATTTCAATTCATTTTTACCGCAAATACTGTATCGATTCAGTTCCTCTATTTCTTTATTGAGCTTAACAAATTCTAGTTCCTTTTTTTCCTTAGGCAGGTTAATGAGAGAATCAATTTTCTCAATATAGGTCTGCGATTTATCGATCTTTCTTTCAATGTCTTCAAATCCACTTTGATCAATAAGCTGATACTTTAATTTAAAGTGATTTAGTAGTTTAGCAGCTTCATAGGTAGCATTTACGATATCGTCCCGTGTCATTTCATTTGTTTCATAGCTTAGCATATGCTTCCAGGAAGGCTGGGTAATCGCTTTGCGGTGATCCTCAAGCGTATGGCAGAATTTTTTATATCCATAGAGTTCCGGATGCTCAAATGCCGGGCTGGCTGGGTCAAGGAATGGTGCAAGTGGTGCCACAAAGTAAAAAATTCGCGGGTCTAACTGACAAGCCTGATGGATCCTTTCGCAAAACTCGATGTTTTGTAAGGCACTTTCATAGGTTTGTCCAGGAATACCCACCATAAAAAACAAATCGATTTTCTTACAGCCGTGCTTTAAGGCAGAATTCAAGGTTTCAATCACTTTTTCATTCGTGCAGCTAAACTTTCCATTAAATTTTCTTAACCGTTCATCATGGGTTTCAAGGGTTATTTCAATACTGTATTTTGGAACACTGTCATTTATTTTTTTAAAGAACTCTTCATCTGCATACTGAAATAATTCAAACACAATTTCATTTTTTGGCTTTAATTTCTTTAGTAGACTAAAAAATTCATTCATATATTCTTTTCCCCCCTGCCGGATGTCATGAAGGATAAAAATAGGTGCCCGGCTAAAGCGTTGAATAAATTGAATATCCTCTACAAGCTTACGAGGCGATCGTAAGGCAAGGGATTTCCGATTACAGTTCTGTCCGTATGCCTCTCTTGATCCGCCGCAAATGAGGCAGTTTTGCGTGCAGCCCCGGGCAGTCAAAAGAGCTGTGTTTGGATATTGAAGCCAGCCATTGTATGGAAGTGGGTCCAGGAAATTGCGATACTTAAAAACGGAACGGATCGTGTACCGATAGCCGGGGACATCGAATTCATCCAAATCTTTAGGAACATACGTAAGTGGATTATAGTGGGTCTCTGTCCCCTTCTTCCAAGTGAGGTTGGGAATATCTGAATAATTGGTGTTGCCATATTCAAATTTATTCATCAAAAGAAGCATGAGCTTTTCCGTTGAGTCGCCTCTCATGACAAAGTCAACAAAAGGATATTGAATTAATTCTTGATGATAATAGGTTGCTGATAATCCGCCAAAAATGATGGAGCTGTCAGGATGCAGGCTTTTCACCAACTTGGCCAGTTCAATGCTGCCATGGGCATGCGGCAGCCAGTGAAGGTCGATTCCGAACGCTCTTGTATTGATTTTCTTTAACTTTTTTTCAACATCAAAGCTTTGATTCATCAGCATCCGATTGGCAATATTAATGATTTTCACTCTTAAACCGAATCTCTCGAGATAGTCTGCAATACTTGTCAGACCGATTGGGTACATCTCAAATACTGGCGATGATGGAACCACATCGCTAATAGGTCCAGCTAGCAAGGGATTTTTGCGAAAATCATAGACACTCGGGGCATGCAGCAAAACTAAATCATATTTCATGTCATCCACCTCTAATTTAATTACACTATGTATATATATTTATATGTGAATAATTTCACACACTAATTTATCTCTTAAAGTGAAGCGAAAACTTTCAATTAAAGTGTACTATAATTTAGATATAATAAAGTGACAAACGGGTGACAGATTTTGGATGAATTTGTGGATAAAAGGTACATTGAAAGCAGTTGGTTTAATATTGCTATAATAAACCTACATCAATAAAAAAGGATGATCATGATGTCTCAAGTAAAGACGAATGCGATGCGGATTCTTGATGCTAAAAAGGTATCATATGAAATGCTGACCTATGATAATAAGGATGGAAAAATCGACGGCGTTTCGGTTGCCGAGAAAATTTGCAGAAATCCAAAGGAAGTTTACAAAACACTTGTCGCTCAAGGGACAAGCAATAATATCTATGTTTTTGTTATTCCTGTGGCCGCAGAATTGGATTTGAAGAAAGCAGCCAAGGCGGCAGCTGAAAAGAAAATCGAAATGGTGCCGGTGAAGGATATCCAAAAATGGACTGGCTATATCCGTGGAGGTTGTTCGCCAATCGGAATGAAAAAGGAATATCAGACGTTTATCGATGAAAGCTGTCTGCAAATTGACTCCATCATTGTCAGTGCCGGAAAAATTGGTGTCCAAATCGTATTGGCACCGGCCAAGTTAAAGGAGCTCACAACCGCCGAAATTACCCATCTCATAAAAAATGGTGCCTGACATCCATTAGGCATTCACCTATATGTGGCATAAGCATAAGATAATGTGAAAATATGTCACGGAAAAGGGAGTGTCGAATAAGTGGCTGGAAAAATAAAAAATTATTATGCAGGCGGTAACACGGCACGAGGCTTTCACAATCTCTATGACTCCAACCTGCAAGGACTTGATCGCTTATTTATTTTAAAAGGCGGCCCAGGAACAGGAAAATCTTCGTTGATGAAAAAGATCGGCAATGAGTGGGTAGAAAAAGGCTATAATATTGAATTACTTCACTGCTCTTCCGATAATCAATCGATTGACGGTGTCATCATTCCTGCTTTGAAAGTAGGAATTGTTGACGGAACAGCGCCACATGTGATTGAACCGAAAGCACCAGGTGCCATCGAGCAGTATATTAACCTTGGTGAAGCATGGGATGTTCAAGTGCTGGGCCTTCATAAAAATAAAATCCAACGTTTTACCTATCAGATTAACCAATTGTTTCAAAAGGCTTATTCCACGTTTAATGAAGCATTGGAAATCCACGATGATTGGGAAAAAATTTATATTAATAGCATGGATTTTAATAAAGCAGACCAATTGACCAATAGATTGATTGCAGCTTTCTTGGGGAAAATGAAGCTGAACAAAAAATCGGACATCCGCCATCGTTTTTTAGGCGCGGCCACACCCATGGGGGCAGTGGATTTTGTCCCCAATTTAACAGAGGATATTTCGAAGCGTTATTTCATCAAGGGTCGTCCTGGTTCCGGGAAATCCACGATGTTAAAAAAGCTTGCTGCTGCAGCTGAAGAGCGAGGCGTAGATGCTGAAATTTATCATTGCGGATTTGATCCGAACAGCCTTGATATGGTGATTTTCCGTGAGTTGGGAATTGCTATTTTTGATAGCACGGCCCCGCACGAATATTTTCCAAGCCGTGATGGTGACGAAATTATTGATATGTATGAACTTCTCATTGCCCCTAAAACGGATGAACTTTATGCCGAAATAATCGAAAGAATTACAGCAAAATATAAAGAAAAGATGGCAGAAGCAACCTCCTATCTAGCAAAGGCAAAGGAACTTCATGATAAGCTTGAAGCCATTTATATTTCCGCAATGGATTTTACAGTGGTTGAAGAAATTCAAAATCAAATCGCTGAGCAAATTAGGGAATTGGCCGGGGTTAGAGTTGAATAGGGAAAATAATATAAGAGGGTACGGGGTTTTTCTAAACAGCTGATACCTATAATTAAAAAAAGCAATGCAAGAACTGAAACGCATTGCTTTTTTTATGGAGTAAATACGATTTAATATCGTAACAATAGAGTTTAATTTTATAAACAAGTAAAAGAAACGATGCTAGAAACCGAAAAAGACAGATTGTGATCTCATAAAAAGAGGCTACCGGTCGTTGAGCCCGTACATCAATGCCCGTTTTCTCATAAAAAGAGGTCGAAAGGTCGTTGAGCCCGTGTATCAACGCCCTTTTTCACGTAAAAAGGGGTCGAAAGGTCGTTGAGCCCGTGTATCAACGCCCGTTTTCACGTAAAAAGGAGTCGAAAGGTCGTTGAGCCTGTGTATCAACGCCCTTTTTCACGTAAAAAGGGGTCGAAAGGTCGTTGAGCCAGTTTATCAACGCCCGTTTTCACGTAAAAAGGAGTCAAAAGGTCGTTGAGCCCGTGTATCAACGCCCGTTTTCTCATAAAAAGAGGTCGAAAGGTCGTTGAGACGATGGATCAACGACCTTTTCTCATAATAAGAGATCAAACGGTCGTTGAGACTTTACGTTTTCTAAATAATGTGTGCTTCATAAAACGGATGACTTAGGATTTTCGGTTTCATCGGGGGTTAACTTTACTTCTTACCCTTCTGTGTTCGATTATGCTTATTTCCTTTACTGTTGTCACCACTGACAAATTCACCGGCAAATTCGGCTTCTGCTCTTGGTGAATTTTGATTTTGGCTGCCTTTATTATACTTCTTTGTCATTCGAGAATCCCTCCTTAACAGTCCATTATTAGTGTGGCAGCGGTACAATTGTTTATGCAGGTTAACAGAAAAAAGGTTAAAAAAGAATGGTGCTAGAATAATTACTTTAGGCTAACAATTCAAAAATGAAGGAAGGGCGCGTAAATGACAACACATATCGACGTATTAACTCAAATGTTCGAGGAAAACCGAAACGCTATGAATGCAGAATCAATGAAGAAATATATGAAAGACCACTTTCCATTCCTAGGGATCAAGTCGCCACTGAGAAAGGAGCTAGAAAGACAATTTTTCAATAAGACTGGGCTGTTAAAAGAGCCATTTAACAAGGACTTTGTGACGGGTCTTTGGGAGAAGGAAGAACGGGAATATCAATATACAGCCCTGGTTTACCTTGAAAAGTCGGTGAAAAAGCTTGAAAAAAATGACTTGGATTTCATGGAGCAGCTAATTACCACCAAATCATGGTGGGATACGGTCGATGCCATAGCGCCCAAGCCGGTTGGGGAAATCGCCAGAAGGTTTCCGGAAGTGATTCATGAGACAATTGATGGCTGGGCCAGCCACGACAATATGTGGCTGCGAAGGGCAGCTCTTCTTTTTCAATTAAAATATAAGAAGCAAACAAATGAAGAGCTTCTCTACCAATACATAGTGAAAAATGCCGATAGCAAGGAATTTTTTATCCAAAAGGCAATTGGCTGGGCATTACGGGAATATTCAAAAACGAATCCGGAATCCGTGGGGAAGTTCATTGCAGGCCAGAAGCTGGCGCCATTAAGTGTACGAGAAGGAAGCAAGTATGTATGATGGGAAAAATGGCATAGATATTAACATAAATGTTAAAATACGAGTAGCAAAAAAATTGAGGAGGACAGCATGATTGAATGTATTGCAACAGACATGGATGGAACATTGTTGAATTCACTGCAGCAAATCAGCCAGGAAAATAAAGAAGCCATTTTAAAAGCACAGGCCCAAGGAATTGAAGTAGTCGTTGCAACAGGGCGATCATATCAGGAGGCAACCTATGTATTAGCGGATGCCGGCGTAAAATGTCCCATTATTTGTGTGAATGGTGCAGAGGTCCGCACGAAAGAGGGAAATGTCCTTACCTCAAACCCTATTGATAAACAATTGGCAAGGGAAGCAGCGGCAAAGCTAACGGAACATGATGTTTATTTTGAGGTTTACACCAATAATGGGGCATACACGATAAATATGGATTTGGCGGTGTCCATTCTGGTTGACATTATTGTCAGTGCTAATCCGGATGTTGACCGCGATGAGGTAGCCCATGCAGCAGGAGCAAGATTGCGTGACGGGCTGATTCAGGTAATTGAAGATTATGAAGAGTTGTTTGCCGATGAAGCGCAACAAATTTATAAGCTGCTTGTATTCTCCTTTGATCCTGTTAAGCTTCAAGAAGCTGGTAAATTTCTCTCAGAGTTTGAAGAATTAGCTGTTTCTGCTTCAGGCCATGAAAATTTGGAAATTACCCACAAGCAAGCCCAAAAGGGTGTTGCCCTTGAAGCATTTGTCAAAGCCCATGGAATCGATCTCGCTGAAACGATGGCAATTGGAGATAATTTTAATGATATCTCCATGCTGCAAAGAGCAGGGAAATCGGTGGCGATGGGAAATGCGAGTGATGTAATTAAGTCCCTATGTGATGTCGTCACGAATACGAATGAAGAAAACGGCGTGGCGAAGGCGATTGTTGACGTGCTTAGGAAGAGTGTAAGAGATTAACAATTTATTCATATTTAGTATATAATTTAATCAAAAAAGGCAGGTTTGGAATGAGTACAAAAAGTAACCCATTACAATATGGCTGGACGTTGATTACGCATAGTTCCTATCAAATTTACTCGAATAAAAACTGCTACGTGGTCATGGACGAGGAAAATGATGCCGTGATCCGTTTCGGGGTACAGGAAAACGAAGTAGAGGTTTTCAGCAGTAATTGGAATTTGAATTACAAAGTGAATATCGGCTTTAAAACAATCAAAATCATGAACTCGCCGGAAAACTAAAAGCACGCTCAAAGGTTGAAGCGTGCTTTTTTACATCTTATGTGGTGCCACTCTGGTGCCTGACACCTTAGAGGATTTCGATGTTTAATGAGTTAATCTGGGAAACGAGCAGGTCTTCGAAACTTTGCTGGGCTTGATAGGTAATTTCTTGAGTACCTACATTGGGATTTGCTTTTTTTGCTTGTTCGACCAAGTCTGAGAGTACTTGGTTGGATAGGATGGTATAACGATATTCCTTTTCTTCAAGTGTTTGAAACTTGGCTTCACCGAATTCACCGATTAGTTTTTTAGTAGAATCATATTGAAGATATTGCGTATGGTCTTTATTAATAGCATTCTTAATAGCATCTTCATTAGCTTTGTGACCTTTTTGCTCAGCAAGAAGGGCCATTGCACGTATGCGGATGATTTGAGTTAACAGCTGATTTTTATCTTTTGCCGATTTTTCTTGTGAATCTAAATAGGCCATTTCTTCCTCTAACTGCTGGCCGCTATAGGTCTTACGGGCATTCTCGCGGTTAATAGCCAATTGTAGCTTATTAATTAGCTGATAAAACTGTAAGTCTTCCTTTTTAATCCATTCTCCATTAATGAGAGCAACGCCGTCGGCTTTTTTTACAGTGTAATCAGTCGTTTTTTCAACTTTTTTTCCGTCCTTTTCAATGGTAAAGGTAATTTGATATTTGCCATCCATCGAAAGCTTCACTTTCCCTAAATACGTTCCTTCTTGGCCTTCAGTTAATTTCACGCTACTGGTGCCATGATCCATATTAGCCATTGATAGCTCAGCGGAAATCTTAAGACCCTTAACAGGCTTGTTGTTTTCCGTGATCTTTATTTCAAAAGGTGAGGCGGAATCTTTTTGAAAATAGAGCGGTTTTGAGACAGAAATTTTATAATCAGGTCCTGAACTGCAACTAGTCAGCACGGCTACTAGCAACATGAGCAACACAAACAACCCTTTTTTTATCATCATTCAGATCCCCCTAATTTTTGAGATTGTAGAAAATCTTCGACTGTGTATTTTTCCATTTTTCCATCATTTAAATAGGCCACATGCGTACATACTTGTTTAATTTCATCAAGATGGTGTGAAGAGAGGAGAACGGTTTTGTGATGAAGGGTTTTTAG
This sequence comes from Neobacillus massiliamazoniensis, assembly GCF_001048695.1. Classification (GTDB taxonomy): domain Bacteria; phylum Bacillota; class Bacilli; order Bacillales; family Cytobacillaceae; genus Neobacillus; species Neobacillus massiliamazoniensis. Next base: position 916,502 of record NZ_CVRB01000002.1, read on the forward strand.
CACCTCTAGGATTTCTCTTCTCCCGATTGGGTCAATGCCGCTTGTCGGCTCATCTAGGATAAGAATGCTGGCATCCTGGTAAAGCGTAATGGCCAAACCAAGTCGCTGCAGCATCCCTTTGGAATACTTTTTCACCTGAAGATCACGGTCGTCCCATAAACGAACCGATTGAAGGGTTTGTTTTATCCGATCGGTGTCAGGCACCTTTGCCAATGCTTCTGCAAAAAATGTCATGTTTTCAAGGCCTGTTAGCATTGGATAGAGCATGAATTTTTCCGGCAGGTAGGCGATTTCCTTTTTCCATTCCTCGTTTTTCCTAGTGACTTCGCTTCCGTTTATGGTGATGGTTCCTTGTTTGACTGGAAGCAGTCCGAGGAGACTATTAATAAACGTTGATTTTCCAGCGCCATTGCGGCCGACAAGGGCACAAATTTCATGCTTTTTGATGTCAAGATTGACCCCGTCTAGTATGGTCTTTTTCCCGAAGGATTGGTATAAATTCGTAACCTTAATCATTCAAATCCCTCCTTCCGATGGAAAATAACTCCCACACCAGTGGTAACGACCAGCCAAAACGCTAGATTACCAAAAAGGAAGAATACTGGTTTCGTCCACATAAATGTTTGCATCAACTTTGACATGTGGCCAAAGGAATAGACGCCCATCCCCGTTTCTAAAAACATCCGTACTGCTTCAAGAGGGTTTAGAAAATAGGCGATGGAAAACCACTGGACGTTGTCATAGGTGACAGTAGGAAGTAACGATAGTAAAAGAAAGTCGTGCATGAAAAAGAAATAAAACCAGATAAAAAGGCAATAGCCGACAATCTGCATTCGAGAACGGCTGAAGCTTCCGATTGCCGCACCCATTTGCAAAAAGATCATTGATAGACAAATAAGCGAAAATACAAAGAGCAGATAACTTTTGACATCTAATTGAAAATAAAATTTCAGCAAGAGTAAATAGAAGAAAAACCAGACCACGAGCGGCATGAGAACGACGGTATTCAAACCAAGGCTTTTCTTAAATAAGAAGCTTGAATAACGTTCATTTTTCGTCAGTAGCATAATCAAGGTTTTCTGTTCCTTCTCCTGAAAGATGGAGAATGCTCCGATAAACAGGCAAAGAATCGGGATAAAATAAATAATCGTATCAAATAGGTTAATTAACAAGACAAGAAAGCCTTTATCATAAGAAAGAACGGAAGAGCGAAACAAAATGCTGATAGAGATGATTACGATAATGCTTAATGACAACCATAATCCTTTTCCTCTTAAATTTTCTTTCCATTCCTTCCAAACATAATGCATAGTCGATGTCTCCCTTTAAATAAAATCAGTACAGAAAGAATTCCTAACCCAATCAGGAGGGGATGAATCGTTGGATGCTTCGTCACTAATGGATATGAATCACTGAACATGACATCATCATGTTCAAGCAGAGCATTCATTTTTTCATAGATGGCAATTGCTGGGCTCTTTAAAAATAAATTTGTTAATTCCTGATTCTCGAGCAATTGATGGAGAGAGGAATGATACGTGACTGGGAAATCGCCAATCCCATCTTGGTTTAAATCAGTGAGCGGGAAGGCACTGCCCCAATCATTTCCTTTATTATTCTTGCTCCAGGCGTTTCCCTCTCCCTTACCGCCAATGGTAACGGCCGGCAGGTTATTGTCTGTAATTCGGTTTAGAGAAAAGGTCTGTTTGTTAGAGCTCCCCCATAGTTCAATCCCGATTTGGTTTTGCACGATTTTGTTTTGTAAATAGAGATTTCTCGTTGATTGGTCGATATAAATTCCCCGCTGGTTCATATAAAACGTATTTTTTTCTATATAGTTGTCATTCGCCTGCATAAGTAAGAGGCCAAATGATTGATTTCCATCGTTAAAAATAAATTGGTTATTTCGTAGTTTAAGATAATTAGAGTTCATAATGGCGGCCCCGCCTATATTCATCGTAAACGTATTATTCTCAAAAGTGTTTTCGTCAGAATACATATAATGGAGTCCATATCTGGTATTGCTAATTTGATTGCCAAAGCTTCGATTATTATTGGCGTAATCGAAGAACATACCGTCTCGGGTTCCCTCAATTCGATTATTTTCTAGAAGGTTATTATTTGCATAGTACACATGGAGGCCGTTTCCTTGGGAAGCAATTTCTCCTTTCCCCAAGCCTCGTATATCATTGTCGCGAATTGTATTATACTGCCCCTGGCTTATATAAATACCGTGAAAGGAGTCACGGACGGTTACATGGTCGACCACATTTTCGTTTGAATAAATTTTGATGGCTGCGTACTCCTCAGCAGTGTCAAGGCTCATGCTGCTGTGGCGAACGGTCAGGTGGCTTAAATGCACATTTGGAGCCTTGATGGAGATAACATTTCCGGTTCCGTCTCCTTTTATCACGGTTTTATTGGAGCCTATGATCGTTATGCTTTTATCAATGATGATATTGCCCTCATAGGTCTTATTCTTGAGCTTCAAAACCGCTCCCTCTTTCATGGAGTCGATCATCGATTGAAGGTTTTCGGCTGCCATATTCTTCTCAGGATAGATGAGTAATAATAGAGAAAAAGTTAAAGAGAAGAGCGTCCATTTTTTCATCTTTTTCGTTCCTTCCATAACGGAATCAGTAATAATACAAAGGCAGCAAGGATGAAATAGGTGCCTAAGCCAAGAAGGCTGTGTGTCGTAAAATTTGCCACCTGGTTTTGCCCAATAATCGGCGGTACAAATGGTTTAATTTTTATCGCAGCATGTGGGTCTAAATTCGTTCCATATTTATAAAGGGCGTGGTGGAGGTCGTAGATGCCGAGTAATCCGCCGATTGTAATCAGACTGATTAGACCGTATAGAACCGCTTTATTTCGAATAATCGCCGTTAAGAGGGTGAGAACAACCAAGCCGATAACTATATATCCAAGATAGGACAGCTCGGGGAAATTTTTTTCACCGAAGTTTGCCATTCCTATATAGTGGTTAAGCCCATTAATGATATCTATTTGTCCTTCAAGCTTAGTCGGATACACAATAATATTTAAGCCCTCGGGATATTGAGGGGCATAGAAGCCCATTTTCCACCACGGGAAAAACGCGGATACCCCAAATAAAATTGCTGAACATGTGATGAGTAAAGAAGAACCGATCGAAAACTTTTTACTTTTCAAAATAAACAAGACCTTTCTTAGAGAAGCGAAAGCGCCAGTCTCATCCAAGTCAAGCTGGAGGGTATGACGGTGAAGTCATTTTTTGTGCTTCAAGTCAGGACCGAAGCGATCTCGAGGGCCTGGCGCTGCAGCTAGTCATTAGTATAAGTCCAAATAACATAAAGTTAGGGCTAAGGGTATCAACGATTAGTTATTAGGTTTTACCAGCAAGTAACCAGTCATTTCTTGATGAAGTGCTGAACAGAAATTCGTGCAGTAAATCGGATACGTACCGGCTTTATCTGCGATAAAGTCAATCGTATTGGTCTGCCCTGGCTGAACTTCCATGTTGAGATTGTAGCCGTTGATGGCGAATCCATGGGTGATATCTTCATCAAAATCAATATTGGTTAAATGGATAAACACATGATCGCCTTGATTTACATCAATTTCGTCAGGCCGTTTCTGCGTATGGTCAAAGGTAAACCTTGAACGTACGGCTGTTCCATATACATGGACTTCATTTCCATTTCTGACGATTTTCGTATCCGATTGTTTATAGACAGCAAATGGATTGCTAGGATCTTTCGGATAGACGTTGATGGTATGAATTTTATCGGCCTTAATCATTTGCGCATAGTGCGGTTCAGGGTTCACAGGAACGGTATCAAGGATGTGCATTTTTGAGCCGCTAATATCGATTAACTGCATCGTTTCCGGGTGGGATGGACCAACAGATAAGAAGTTATCCTTCGCCATTTTGTTCAGCGAAACAAGGTAATGTCCTTGCGGTGAAGCTGTATCGCCTTCAGCAGCAGCAGAGTGGCCTGGTGCATATTGAACAGGAACCCGATCGACAACTTCCCCTGTTTTATAATTCCATTTCACGACTTCAGAAGAAATAAACATCGTTGTATAGGCAAAGCCTTTATCATCGAATTGTGTATGAAGTGGTCCAAGAGCATTTTCTGGGTTTACTTCTCTTTCCATAACAGATTTGTATTTCAGAATAGGAATCCCGTTTCTTTCTCCAGCAAAATCTTTATTTTCGATGGCTTTAAATGCTTTTTCAAATGAAAATACGGTCATCAATGGTGCCAGCTTACCTGAGGCAATAAAGTATTTACCGTCTGGAGAGACATCGACACCATGCGGTGATTTCGCGACAGGCACTAAATAGATTCCACCTTTTTGTTTTTCAGGAAAAATCATTTTCTGGCCGTTCACATCTTCATACTTTCCGTCCTTCACCATTTGCGCAAGCTCTTTCCAGTTGAACAAAACGATATAGTCACGGTCTGCCTGGGAAGCGTTGATTTCAAGTGTAGTCGTTGCTTCTTCGGTGTTATAGGATGTTATAACAGCCCAGTCTCCGGATTCTTTTTTACCGGCATCTGACAGGTCATAATTCCATGGTGGAAGAGCAACCTGGTAGGCGATATTTAATTTTTCCTTCTTTTCATCAAAGGTTACGGCAGACATGACGCCGCGGTATTTCGTGCTATATTGATCTAATGGCTGATATTCTTGGCCTAGAGGGACAGCAAATCGTGTTGGTAAAAATAAATACTCTGTATTTTGGGTAACAAATGCGGCACAATGCGGACCGCTTGTGTTCGGTACTTTAATGATATCTTTCGTTGTAAAGGTTTTAAGGTCGACAACCGCTGCCCGGCTATTCCCTACGTCAGTCGCAAATAAGTATTTTCCGTTATAATTGCCGTTTGTTTCGGAGATTGCTGGGTGATGGAGGTCACCCCATGTATAGCCGCCAAGCATTTTTTTTGTTTCGGTATCAAACCCGTATCCAGTTGCCGGGTCAGGAGAAAATACCGGAATCGTGCGAATTTCTCTCATTGATGGAACACCATAGACAAATAGCTGCCCTGAGTGCCCGCCCGAAGCGAATAAGTAGTATTCATCTTTTTGCCCATAAGGAACATAAACCTTTTCGGCATCGCTTTTTGTGTTGCTTGTTACCGCCTGAGTTGTCTTGTTCGTCCCAAAGTTTCCGAAGGCAATGGTCGCTGCCGCAAACCCAGCAGCTAAGCCGGCAGCAATTGGAATCCATTTTTTCATACACTACACCACCTTTTATTTTTCAGATGCTTTTTTCAGGATATCCAGTACTTGTTTGCGTTGGTCATCTGTTAATGGATTGCTGCCAAGAACGCCTGTCATAACAGCTGAGTTTGGCTTTTTCAAGAACTCCTCGATTGGCATATTGTGTTTGCTTTCAACCTCAACATACGCATGGGATAGGTCCGGTCCAACCTGCCCACCATTCAAGCTTAAAGCGGAAACAGAGTGGCAACTGAGGCATCCTCTTTTTGAAAGAATATTGTCTTGGTCAGCAGCTGTAGTAGCTGCCGTTGTCGCAGCCTTGGAATCGGAGCTTTTGTCTTTGGAATCTTTAGTTGTTGTTTTTTGCTCCGAGGTAGCTGCCACTTGATTTTGCGTCCCGGAATGACCCATGATGACATCAAACACTAAGTAACCAAGGCCAAAACCAAGTAAAGCGCTTACAATAAAGCTGATAATGGTTTTCTTCATTTTTCCCCCTCCTTACATATTTGGAATGTGTATATTTTCATATTATTCTGTCGGTGTTTTTTACACTGTGATGTAAAACACAATTCATTTCCCTGTTTATGAACGTTATGTGAAAAGATGTAAATTAATACAAAAAAGCCCTTCGGATAACGAAGGGCTTTTAAAGTCTAATCTGTATATTTGTAGGTCCAAAATCGTTCATGAAGAATCCTTGCCATCACTTTAGGGTCCTGGGTCTTTAAACCTTCAGACATGTTGGCAAACATTTGCTCCGTTTGCGAACGGTGAGCCCGAATGGCTCCTAGTTTCTTTTCGACAACGGCATTTATATTATTTACGATGTCTGGCTCGCCGAGCTCCTCGACACAATTATTCGAGAATGCAACGCAATGTAATGTCGGCCTTGCGGCGCTCGGAATCTTCCCAACAGCACGAACGACGGCCGCACCGGTCGCGTCATGGTCGGGATGGACAGCGTAGCCTGGATAAAAGGTAATGATGAGAGAGGGTTTTACCTCTTCAATTAATGAAAGCATCCTATTGGTTAGCTTGTCGTCATCCTCAAATTCAATTGTTTTATCACGATAACCCATCATTCGAAGATCTTGAATCCCCAAAATGCTGGCGGCGTTTTTCAATTCTTCCTTCCTGATTTTCGGAAGGTTTTCTCTGTTGGTAAAAGGGGGATTTCCCATGTTTCGGCCCATTTCACCTAAGGTTAAACAAGCATAAGTAACGGGTGTCCCATTTGCAACATGGGTTGCGATGGTGCCTGACACCCCAAAGGCTTCGTCATCCGGATGAGGAAAGACGACCAGGAGTTGTCGTTCTTTTTCCATTCCTATTTCTCCTTTCCGGTATTAATCAAACGGTATTTGGCTTATTTCAAGGGCCACGGCTAGTTTCCCTTGAGTGTCGTGACCGGCTAAAAGCAGTCGTCCTTGTTCATCCATTTCATAATGGGTAAGTCCCTCTGCATACACCCAGCCGAGGTTGATTTTCAACCCAACCCTATAGGGGTCGTTTCCGGTGATTTTCCCTATCTCATACCGAACTTGTGCATTTCGGATATACGCCCCTGCTGAAAAGAACGATTCGTTGAAATGCGATGCATAAGCACCGTTCGTCGTTTCGAGATGGATGTAGACATCTTGATTGGCAAAGTGGTTGATATGAGCTTGCACTGTTTTTACATCAATTCGTTCCAAAATAACGCCCCCCTTCCATTTAAAAAGAAGCACTGAATTCATTTTTAGTTAAGAATGTAATTATCATACTAAAATTAGTAAAAAAAAGCGAAGTTTGTGCCTTGATATCCCCTTTAGCAATGACAATAGTAAAAGACCAGCCAGGAGTTTTTCTAATGGCTGGTCTTTTTGGTAATGAATTAACAATATTTAGACGTTGCTTAACTTGGCGGTTCACAAAAAAGCAGGAAAAAAGACACAAATATGAAAATAATTTGTCAAATTCCCGTCGGACAAAATTGGTAATTTAATATAAATTTAAGTTACCTACGATGAATAAATAAAGAAAGATTAGAGGGAAGAAGATGAATCATAAAGGAAGTCCTGATGAATATCCCATTCCTTTGGTGTTAAACGGCTATGAGATTGCTGTTTTTCAGCTTACAAAAGCGGATCTCGAGGACTGGACATATGGTTATTTGTTTTCTGAAGGATTTATTCAGGATCCAGATGAGATAAAAACGATCCGCATTAATGAAGAAACAGGAAGTATCCACGTTACCCTCCGAACTAATTTTGATGCCGAACAGCTCTTTTCGAAAAAGAAACACTATACCGCAGGATGCGGCAGGGGTGTAACGTTTTTTTCAATGACAGACGTGAAAAATTTCCAAAAGATATCCTCTGGTAAGACCTACCAACTTAGTTATCTTTTAAAAAAACGCAGTGAGTTTGCTCAAAATTCGACACTGTACCTTGAAACTGGCGGTATGCATGGGGCCTGTATTATTGATGAAAAAGGAAATATGACCATTCGTGAAGATATCGGCAGGCATAATGCTGTCGATAAGATTATTGGCTATTGTTTACGAAACCGCTTACATCCAAAGCGTTTAATTTTACTTACGACCGGCAGGGTTTCCTATGAAATGCTTTCGAAGGCGGCGAAATTTGGCTTTGCTGTGATTGGATCAAGGACAGCTGCTACCAGGCAGGCCATCCAATTAGCTAAATTTTTACATATAGAGGTAATAGGCTATTTAAGAGGAAAAATGGCTATGATTTATACCTCAGAGGGCCGAGTACAAAACGATATACAAGAATAGCTCTCCGTAGAGATGCTTTGAAAGGGGGGGATTATTTAGAGAAGAAGATTAGGTGGATAGAGATCAATTCATGATGGGAAGGAGATTAGAGATGGTAGAAATGAACCTGAATCGTCGGCAATTCTTAAAGCTTTCGGGCGCGGCCGCTGCTACTTTAGCCGTTGTAGAGCTCGGCTTTAATGAGAAAAAAGCCTATGCCACAACAAAAGAATTCAAAATTGCCCAAGCTACTGTAACGCCAACCATTTGCTGCTATTGTGGCGTCGGCTGTGGGATTCTTGTCCACACCAAAAACAACACTGTGGTTTATACGGAAGGGGATCCGGATAACCCCATCAACGAAGGAAAGCTTTGCAGCAAAGGGACTACAATCAGACAATTATATACCTCTGAAAAACGTTTAACAAAACCTCTTTACCGCGCACCCGGCAGCAGTAAATGGGAAGAAAAAGACTGGGACTGGATGCTCGACATGATTGCGAGTCGAACAAAAGAAACTCGCGATCATTCATTTGTCGAGGTGGAACAGGGCATTACCGTAAATAAAACGGAAAAGATCGCCAGCCTTGGCGGCGCAGCCCTTGATAACGAAGAAACGTATTTGCTGTCGAAACTAATGAGAGGGCTTGGTGTCGTTTATTTAGAGCATCAAGCACGGATATGACATAGTTCTACGGTTGCCGGTCTGGCACCCTCATTTGGTCGTGGAGCAATGACTAACCATTGGAATGATTTGCAGCATACTGATTGTGCATTGATTATGGGCGCAAACCCTGCTGAAAACCATCCTATCAGCTTTAGATGGTTAACGAAAGCGAAGGAAAACGGAGGAAAAATTGTTTCCGTTGATCCTCGTTTTACAAGAACATCCGCACAGGCTGACATTTATGCACCACTCCGTTCAGGTACGGATATTGCATTTCTTGGCGGAATGATTAACTATGCGCTGCAAAATAATCTGATTCACAAAGAGTATGTTGCTAAATATACAAATGCTTCTTTTATTGTGAAAGAGGGCTATGACTTTAAAGACGGCCTCTTCACTGGATATGATGAAACGAAAAGAGCTTATGATAAAACAAAATGGGCATTGGAAGCAACAGAAGACGGCAAGCCGGTGAAAGATGAAACATTAGAAAACCCACGAACCGTATTCCAATTAATGAAAAAGCATTATTCGCGTTATGATGTGGATAAGGTTATCTCCGTAACAGGTACGCCAAAAGAAGATTACTTAAAGGTGTGCGAAGCCTTCTGTTCAACAGGAAAGACTGGAAAATCCGGTACGATTCTGTATGCCATGGGCACAACCCAGCATACAGTAGGGACCCAAAATGTTCGTTGCTACGCCATCCTGCAGCTTTTATTAGGAAACATCGGAATTCCTGGCGGTGGTATTAACGCTATGCGCGGCGAATCCAATGTTCAAGGCTCAACAGACTTTGGCCTATTGTACGATAACTTAACAGGATATCTCGGTGCGCCAAAAGCAACCGTTCCTGAGCATGCCACCCTAAAAGGCTTTCTCGATAAAGAAACACCAAAAACGGGCTATTGGAGCAACAAACCAAAATTCGTTGTCAGCTTATTAAAAGCATGGTATGGAGAAAATGCCACAAAGGACAACGAGTTTGGCTATCAATTTTTACCAAAAGGCAATAAAAACTATTCGCATATTAATCTATTTAATGCTATGTATCAGGGCCATCTTGACGGGGCTTTTCTATTTGGGACAAACCCGGTCGTCGGCGGACCGAATTCCGGTAAAGAGAAAGAAGCCCTCAGCAAACTAAAGTGGCTTGTTGCTATTGATCTATGGGAAACCGAAACCTCCTCTTTCTGGCAAAAGGAAGCTGGCAGCAACCCGGCGAATATTAATACCGAGGTATTCCTCCTGCCGGCATCCGCATCATATGAGAAAGAGGGCAGTGTATCCAATAGTTCACGATGGATGCAATATCGTTGGAAAGCCATTGATTCAAGAGGTGAAGCAAGACCAGACCTTGACGTCATTCATGAGCTTGCCTTAAGAATGAAAAAGCTTTATGCCGATAGTACGAAATCAGCTGATAAGCCTATTCAAGCGCTTGATTGGAGCTACGGCACAGGTGAGACGCCGGATATCGACCTTATTGCAAAAGAAATCAATGGCTACGATCTCAAAACAGGCAAACTGCTCGCAGGCTTTGGCTCCTTATTAGATGACGGAACAACCTCGAGCGGTAACTGGATTTACTCCGGCTTCTATCCGGCAGAAGGGAAAAACCTATCAAAACGCCGTGATAACAAGGATACCGGCAATGCCAACTACTTAAACTGGTCTTATGCTTGGCCAATGAACCGCCGGATTCTTTACAACCGAGCTTCAGCAGATCCAAGCGGCCAGCCATGGAGCAAGGAAAAAGCAGTCATTTGGTGGGATGCCATTCAAAAGAAATGGGTAGGTAATGATGTCCCTGACTTTAAAGCCGTTACAGCACCTACCGAGCCGGACGGCACAGGGCCATTTATCATGAACAAAGACGGAGTAGGCTTACTATTTGCGCCAACTCTAAATGACGGGCCGTTCCCTGAACATTATGAACCGTTTGAAAGCCCTGTTCCGAATGTTTTTTCAAGTCAGCAAATGAACCCTACGACTGTTATTATTCAAGGGGACTTTAATAAAAAAGGTGAAAAGAAAGACTTCCCGATTGTAGCGACCAACTATCGAGTAAGCGAACACTGGCAGTCGGGCTCGATGACACGAAACCAAGAATGGCTTTCAGAGCTTGCCGGCCACATGTTTGTTGAAATGAGTGAGGAGTTAGCACAAGAAAAGGGAATCAAAAATAAAGACATGGTCATTGTCAGCTCAGCGCGCGGTGAAATTAAAGCTTATGCAATGGTCACAAAACGCTTTAAGCCGTTTACCATTCAAGGCAAAAAAGTCCATCAAATTGGGATGCCATGGCATTTTGGCTTTAAGGGCTTTGCAACCGGTGATACAGCAAACAGGCTGACACCGCATATTGGGGATGCAAATACAACAATTCCTGAATACAAGGCATTCCTCTGTAACGTAAGGAGGGCTTAAGGATGACGGAATATGTGAAATATGTAGATGTTACCAAATGTGACGGCTGTCGTGCTTGTATGGTGGCATGCAAAAACTGGAATGACCTGCCGGCGGAGAATACCGAATTCCTCGGCAGTGTCCAATCACATAAAAAAGTAACTGCAGATACGTGGAATGTGCTGCAATATATTGAGCATGAGAATGGCAAGGGCAATCTTGAATATCTTTTCCGCCATTCCTCCTGCTTCCATTGCCATGATGCTGCTTGTGAAAAGGTATGCCCTGAAGACGCCATCAGTCACACGAAATATGGCTCTGTAGTTATTGATCACGACAAATGCATTGGCTGCGGCTATTGCGTACAAAACTGTCCGTTTGAAGTTATTTCCTTAAAGGAATACAAAGATAAAAACGGAAGCACGTACCGGAAATCACAAAAGTGCACATTGTGTACCGACCGCCTCGATGAAGGTTTACAGCCGGCCTGTGTCACCACCTGCCATACAGGGACGATGGAGTTCGGCGACAAAACGGCGATGATCAATAAGGCCGAGCAGCGTGTACGGGAAATCAAGAGTCGTTTCCCTAACGCCCAGGTTTATAATCCATCAGGTGTCGGCGGTACGAATACTATTTATGTTTTAGCGGAAAAACCATCTGTTTATGGTCTGCCGGAAAGCCCTAAAGTCCCAACATCGGCGGTTGCTTGGAAGGATTATGCCCAACCAATCGGCAAACTGATGCTGGGGGCCACAACAATGGCTGTTGTCGGTGCTTTTGTAACGAACAGGCTTTTCAATAAAGCAGGAAAAGGCGAGACGCAAGACGGGGGTGGAAGCCATGAGTAATCAGAAAAAACCAGATGTGCAAGTAAGACGTTTTTCGAAAGCGTTCGTTATCGCCCATGCTGTAAATGCGTTTTCTTTCTTTGCTCTCTACATTACGGCTTTGCCAATGTACGCCCATTCCTTTAACTGGCTTTATACGGTTCTTGGCGGCCCAGCGAATGCTCGCTTGCTTCACCGCATCTTTGCCGTTATGTTCGTCACCCCAACGATTATCTTTTTGATTTTTGACCGTAAAGGCTTCTTTAATTGGATGAAAGAACTTGTTACATGGAAAAAAAGAGATCTTCAATTTTTTACCGAATTTGTGAAAGAATTGTTTGGTTTAAACTTTAAGCATGTAAGGCAAACATTTTTTAATGCCGGTGAAAAAATTAACTCAATCCTCCAGATTTTGTGTGCCATTATCATTATCTGTTCAGGATTCATCATGTGGTTTCCGCAATTTTTCCCAAGGGCTGTTTTTCAGTGGGGCTACTTCTTACATGACTTCGGCTTTGGCCTTGCGATTGCCGTCATTGTCGGCCACATTTACTTGAGCGTTGTTCATAAAAATTCAAGACCAGGCTATTCTGGAGTGGTAACGGGAAAGGTTCCTGCATGGTGGGCAAAGGATCACTATACCGACTGGTATGAAGAAGAAGTCAAAAAAGGCAACTTCCCAAAATTGGATGATCCGAAAAAGAAGAAGCATGCTTAATTTTAATAGGGGGAATGGCCTTGGTGAGGCTATTTCCCTTAAAAATTCGATTCGCGCATATCCCGAGTGAATTCGCGCATAAAATGAAAAATTCGCGCATATCCCGAGTGAATTCGCGCATAAAATGAAAAATTCGCGCATATCCCGAGTGAATTCGCGCATAAAATGAAAAATTCGCGCATATCCCGAGTGAATTCGCGCATAAAATGAAAAATTCGCGCATATCCCGTGTGGATTCGCGCATAAAAATAGAAAATTCGCAGATATATCATGTGGATTCGCAGATAAAATGGAAAATCCGCAGAGATATCGTGGGGATCCGCAGATAAAATTAGAATCCCGAAGATATATCATGTAGATTCGCAGATAAAACTGTAAAATTCGCAGATAAAGTCGTGAAACAGCCCAAAAAGAATGAGGTGACATGGTGAAAAAGTCTGTTGTGAACAAAGAATATCAAAATTTGAATAAAACAATTGTTGATTTACAAGAAAAATGGAAGAATAGTTTACGAGAAGAGGCAGTTCTGCCGAAAGTGGATAAGGCGGCGCTAGATGCAGGGGTGCCGGTTATCGCTTTAACGGATTTTCATTTTGATATTTCTCTATTTTTACAGTGGATAGAGGAAGTTGTGGAAGCGATTATCGCCTCAAATGGCGAATTAGCAGTAAAGCTGGACAAGCTTTCCGACATCATGAACGAGGAAGTGGGACTGCGCTGGATCCAGGAAGCACTCGCCTTCAATCAAGCCTATTTTACAGAATTTGCTGAAGAAAAAGACCTTGAAGAATGGATTCCCTCATATTTCGCGGAAACAGCTGTCCGGCCATATTTGCAGCTTTTAGCCGAAAGCGTCCAAGACCGGATTGAATATGCGGTTCCGGATGAAGGCTGTCCTGTTTGTGGTGAGCCGGTAAGGCTGGCAGCGCTTGAGGAGGAAGGGAAAAAGGTGGTCCATTGCCCTCGCTGTCTGGCTCATTGGCAAGGGAAACGCTTAGAATGCGACCATTGCGGCAATGATGACCATCAAAAATTAAAGTTCTTGACCATTGAAGGAGATGCCATTTCACAAATCCAAGTTTGCGAGGTATGTAACGGATATATGAAAGTAATCGATACGAGGCAATATATTACAAAGCCATCAGCAGCACAGATCGACTTAGACACCATTCATTTGGACTTTGTAGCCCAGCAAAATGGTTATCGGGCAGTTGGCGAGAAAAAAATAACGAATTAAGAGGTGGAATCATGAAGGCGGCTGCAATTATTTTATCCGGCGGGAAATCGAGCAGAATGGGCACGAATAAAGCCCTCCTGAAAATTAATGAGAAAACCAATATTGAGAGAATTGTAGATAGGTTAAAGCCGCTTTTTGATGAAATGATCCTAGTTACAAATAATCCAAAGCAATATGAATTTTTGGAATTGAAAACGGTGACTGATCATTTTCCCGGCATGGGTCCGCTTGCAGGTGTGCATGCTGGGCTCGAGGCCAGTTCCTATGAAACCAATTTTATCGTTGCCTGCGATATGCCGTTTGTTTTAGGGGAACTAGCCCGGGCCCTAGTGGACAAGAGCAGTGGTTATGATGCAGTGATTCCAGTCATTTTTGGAAAACAGCATCCTTTATTTGCAGTTTTCCAAAAAAGGCTTGTCCCAACTGTCGAGCAGTGCCTAAAGGAAGAGCGACTAAGGGTGAAGAATTTGCTTGATCAGCTACATGTCCGTTACGTTACGGAAAATGACTTGACGGAGTTTGACCTTGCCCGTGTTTTTTTCAACATGAATCACCCAAATGAGTACGAAGATGCTTTAATGTGGGCCAAGAATGAGCAAGAGGGGAAGTAAGGCAGATGCAATTTTTCAAGGTAAAAACAGTCGAAGAGACATATGCCTTAATCGATGAAATGATTCCTTCCATTCAAGATGTGGAGGTCCGTTCACTTGAAGAAGCGCTCCACTATATCTTAGCCGAGCCGGTCGCAGCAACGGAAAACGTCCCGGGCTTTGACCGTTCAACGGTGGACGGATATGCGGTAAAAGCCAAGGACACGTACGGTTCATCTGAATCAATGCCTGCATTTTTAACGGTTATCGGCGAAGTAAAAATGGGTGAAGGTGTCAGGCACCACATCGGGTCCAGTGAGGCAGTATATGTTCCAACAGGCGGGATGCTCCCTCCCGACAGCGACAGCGTCATCATGATCGAGCATTGTGAGGATATGGATGGTCTCCTCAATATATACAAACAAGTGGCACCGGGCGAAAATATCATCCGTGCCGGTGAAGATATTAGAAATGGAGATCTTCTTCTTCCGGAAGGGACGAAACTAAGGCCGCAGGAGTTAGGGGCACTTGCGTCGTTAGGGGTTACGCATGTCCGAGTGTACCGCAAATTAAAGGTCGGTTACCTTTCATCCGGAGATGAGATCGTTCCCTATCAAACCAAAACGCTTTCCACCGGACAAATTCGTGACGTGAACTATTTAGCTATTTTAGGTCTGGCAAGCGAATGGGGTGTGGAGGTACTGTACGGTGGAATTGTTAAAGATGATATTTCTCAGTTTCAACAAAAAGCCCGCGAGCTGTATGACCAAGTTGATTGCTTAATTCTTTCCGGCGGCAGTTCAGTTGGGGTCAAAGACTATACAATTGAAGTTATTGAAGGGCTAGGCGAGCCTGGGGTGTTTGTTCACGGCATATCAATCAAGCCTGGGAAACCGACGATTCTCGCCCTGGCAGATGGAAAGCCCGTCATCGGCTTACCAGGGCACCCGGCATCAGCAATGATTATTTTTAAGCTTTTTGGCGAGCGCATTGTGAGAAAGCTGCAAGGGGAAAAAATTGCTAAGAAGCCTGACCGAATTTTTGCCCGAATGACGAAAAATATCCCCTCCTCTCCGGGGCGGTCAGATTATATTCGTGTCCGATTATTCGAGCTAAACGGCGAATGGTGGGCAGAACCCATCATTGGGAAATCAGGATTGATCACAACGCTCGTCAAAAGCGATGGCATTGTGGAGATTGCTTCAGAAAAAGAGGGTATTCTGCAAGGTGAGAATGTCCCTGTAATTCCATCGAGATAAAGGGGGAACTGACATGAAGAACTTTGAGCGAAAAATATATTTAGAGGACAAACCCCGATCCGCAGCCAAGGAAGAACTTCTCGAGGCGTTCCAACAGACCCCTAAAACAGAGTATATCCCAGCTGCTGATACCTTAGGCCGTATCACCGCAGAACCGATTTTTGCCCGAATCTCGATGCCGCACTATCACGCCTCCGCGATGGATGGCATAGCTGTTGTCGCTGAAAGCACCTATTCTGCGCATGAGCAGAACCCACTTTTGCTTAAAAACGGTGAACAATTTCGCTATGTTGATACCGGGAACGCCATCCCCTCCCCGTTTAACGCAGTTATTATGATTGAGAATGTCCATGTTGTCGATGAGAAAACAATAGAGATTATTGAACCGGCTACTCCATGGCAGCATATTCGCCCGATTGGCGAAGATATTGTTCAAGAAGAAATGCTTTTTCCCCAGGGGCACACGATTCGACCGGCCGATATCGGTGTTTTACTCGCTTCCAGGCAAACGAAAATTCCGGTCGTGAAAAAGCCGGTTGTCACGATTATTCCTACAGGAAATGAGCTTGTTCCGGCTGATGCGGCTCTCGCGTCCGGACAAATTATCGAATTCAACGGAACAGTATTTGCAAATTTTATCAAAGAATGGGGCGGCGAAGGCCGGCTTCATCCAATCGTTAAGGACGATCCTGAAAAAATTAAGCAAGCTCTGTCTCAGGCTGCAAATGATTCCGACATTGTTGTCATTAATGCCGGATCATCAGCGGGATCGAAGGACTATACTGTTCACATTATTGGTGAGTTAGGATCTGTTTTTACCCATGGTGTTGCTACTCGACCAGGTAAGCCTGTTATTTTAGGAAAAATTCATGATAAAATAGTAATCGGAGTACCAGGATATCCGGTTTCGGCCTACTTTGCGCTCGAATGGTTTGTCAAACCTTTGATCTGCAAGTATTTACAGATTCCTGAACCGAAACGGCAAACCTTATCCGTTAAACTCGGTCGTCGAATTGTGTCGACGATGGGTGCGGAGGATTTTGTGCGAATGAGCATCGGCTATGTGAATGGACAATATATGGCGAATCCGCTTACAAGAAATGCAGGGGTGACGATGTCGTTTGTCAGAGCAGACGGCCTGCTCGTTGTGCCACCAAATGAGATTGGTTTGGAACAAGGCACGGTAGTCGAAGTCGAGCTGCTGCGGCCGCTTGAGGAGATAAAAAATGCAATTGTGTTTTGCGGCAGCCATGATCTAACCATTGACCTGTTGTCAGCCCAGTTAAAATCGTTGCGGACAGACATGAAAATTGTCTCCTCCCATGTTGGTAGCATGGCAGGGCTGATGGCGATTCGCAAGGGAGAGGCCCATGTAGCGGGCGTTCATTTGCTCGATCCAGAGACAAAGCAATACAATATTTCATATGTAAAAAAAGTATTGGCAGGGCAGGATGTTGTTCTATGCCCATTTTTAAAAAGAAAGCAGGGCTGGATTGTTCCGAAGGGAAATCCGCTCTGCATCACGAATGTGATCGATATTGCAGAAAAGAATGCTGATTTTGTAAATCGCCAAAAAGGCGCCGGTACGAGAATTTTATTTGACCTTTTACTAGATAAAGTGGGCTTGTCTTCCGAACAAATTAGCGGCTATGACCGGGAGATGTTCTCGCATCTGGCCGTTGCGGCTGAAGTAAAGGGCGGCACGAATGCTGTTGGCCTCGGAATTTTTCCAGCAGCTAAAGCGATGGAACTGGACTTTTTCCCAGTTGCTGATGAAGAATATGATTTAGTGATGACAAGAAGCTTCTACGAAAGTGAAAATGGCCGTTTTCTGTTGGAGCTTATCCATTCAGAGGTTTTTAAACAGCAGGTTAAAAAAATCGGCGGCTATGTCGTGGTGGAAAATACGGAGCCAAAGTTATTGACTAGGGCAGAAAGGTGAAAAATTTGCGATACGAAATTTCAAAAGAACCAATAAACGTCCAAGCTGTTATTGATAAAGTCGTACAGCGTGAAGCGGGTGCGATCACGACCTTTATCGGCACCGTCAGGGAATTAACATATGGTAAGAAAACCTTGTTTTTAATTTATGAAGCATATGAGGCGATGGCTGTTAAGAAGCTTGAGCAAATCGGGACGGAAATTGAACAGCGCTGGTCGGGTGCAAAGGTTGCAATTACCCACCGGGTCGGGCGCCTCGAGATTACGGATGTGGCAGTGGTCATCGCGGTTTCTACTCCGCACCGGGCTGATGCCTACGAAGCCAACCGCTATGCGATTGAGCGAATCAAAGAAATTGTCCCGATTTGGAAGAAAGAGCATTGGGAAGATGGCGAAGAGTGGGTCGGTAATCAGCTCGAAACCGTTTCCTATCCGAGCGGTAAACCAGAGGAGGCCGATGTTGATGAATAAGGTGTTGTTTTTTGCTCATTTGCGCGATGCAGTGGGTAAGGAATTTTTAATGCTGGATGCCTCTGGAAAGACCGTTGCCGAGCTAAAAGAGGATTTGTCCAATACCTATCACTTGCCAAAAATGGACACGGTTATGACGGCAGTGAATGAAGAGTTTGCGCCTGATGTGGTCATCATTGAAGACGGCGATGAAATTGCCTTCATTCCACCGGTGAGCGGGGGTTAAAGATGTCTATGTCTGAGCGGTATTCAAGGCAAGTCCTTTTTCCAGGAATCGGTAAAGAAGGCCAGGAAAAAATCAGTAGGAAGCATGTGCTGATCATTGGGGCCGGCGCACTTGGCTCAGGAAGTGCGGAAATCCTTGTGCGAGCAGGAGTTGGAAAAATCACGATCGTCGACAGGGATTATGTCGAAGCAAGCAATCTTCAGCGCCAGCAGCTTTACACAGAAGAGGATGTCGCGGAAAAGCTCCCTAAGGCCGCTGCGGCGGAAAAGCGCTTAAAGGCAATTAATTCTGATGTCATAATCCGGTCTATCATTGGCGATGCCACACCTGAGGTGCTGGAAGAGCTGATTGTCGGAGTCGACTTGATGCTTGATGCCACCGACAATTTTGAAACGCGGATGGCAATGAACGATATAGCACAAAAATACGATGTTCCCTGGATTTACGGGGCCTGCGTCGGCAGCTTTGGGATGAGTTTTTCTATTATTCCTGGCAAAACCCCTTGTTTAAATTGTCTGCTGCGGACGATTCCGCTGCAGGGAATGACGTGCGACACCGGAGGGATTATTTCACCTGCAGTGCAAATGGTGATTGCCCATCAAACAGCGGAGGCTCTAAAAATACTGGTCGAGGATTGGGATGCAGTCAGGACCTCATTTGTTAGCTTTGATGTATGGCGAAACCAATACACAACGATGAAAATGTCAAAAGCAAAGTTTGCCGGCTGTTTGTCATGCGGTGAGGAACGGACTTATCCATATCTCGATCGTGAAAATATGACAAAAACAACGGTACTTTGCGGCCGTGACACAGTGCAAATCCGCCCGTCCTCTGTCCGTGGGCTATCTCTTGAACGTCTTGCTGAACAGCTAAGTGCGCTCGGCTACGATGTGAAAGGGAATCCCTATTTATTATCAGTGGAAATGGAAGCTGAGCGGATGGTGATTTTCCAAGACGGCCGCGCCCTCATTCACGGCACAAAGGATTTAACCCATGCAAAATCAATTTATCAGAGGATATTAGGATAGTTCTCCCCCGTACCCGTTGTGGTACGGGGTTTTTGGTCGTTACGAGAACGTGAGAGGTTATACTACAAATTCCAGAGAGTTATCTACAAAATCAGGAGTCCTTACTTCAATTTATAGGCATAGATGCAATTTCCGCATTCTTCACTATCACATCCACCAAATTTCGACTTGTTTCACGTGGAACATAGAAATATGTCGAATGGTCTAATTGTTCGAAAAAAAGGTCATACTCGTGTAAGATGGTATTGAGAATGAATTTGTGAGGTATTTCAAACATGAATATATCTGTCAAAAAGCTATTAGCGAAAATAGAAGAGGAACTACAACTGGCAAAAAACAGTCCGCAGGAGGAGAGCTTGCGGGAAAAGATTTACTCTATAAAAATATTATGCGAGTTGATCTTGGCTGAAAAGCATGCGGTAACAGCACAAACCATACAGCCAGTCATACCACAGCCAACAGGATTCAATCAGCAGATAGTATTCCAGCAGCCTGTTCCCATCAATCAACCGAAAAAATTAGAGGTGGAAGACGGGGCAAACGGCGATTCATTATTTGATTTTTAAAAAGGGGATGATGGAACATGAAAACATTTATCATTATTGGGGCAATTAATGCCTTTTTGGCGGTGGCACTTGGAGCATTCGGTGCCCATGGATTAGCGAATAAGCTTGAGCCGAAGTATTTGGAGATTTGGAAAACAGGCGTAAACTATCAAATGTTTCATGCACTTGGAATGTTAGCAGTGGCTACAATACTTGGTCAATACGCAGCATGCTCGATATTCAGATGGTCAGGCTGGTTAATGTTGATTGGCGTAATTTTATTCAGCGGCAGCCTTTATGTACTAAGCTTAACGAAGATCAGCATTATCGGGGCCATTACACCTATCGGTGGGGTTTGCTTTTTAGCAGCTTGGCTTCTATTGGTTATTGGGGCCGTTAAAAATATGTAAATAAGAAAAGCGGAAGCGCCCTGGTCAGCGGCGTATGGCCTCCTCGAAAAAGCTAACGCTTTTTCTTCGTGCGATGCTAATGCTGCCGAAGCTAGACAATTCTCGAAGTCGATTCGATATAAATTTTGGTGAGATAAGAAGAAGAGGCATTGGTCCAGCAACCAATGCCGTTTTGTTTATCTTGGAGGATAAGTCCCCATAGAAGGCCCTGCACCAAATGGATACTCATACTCGATCTCTTCACTAAAGGTAATGTAATCGACGGCTACCATTGGAATCAGGTACCGTGTTCCGGTTTGGGGGTCGCTTAAAATAACATGATCCCTTCCTGCTGCTTCGATAATCCCTCTAAACTCTTTTGCATTCCATTGGGTATTGCCCTCGAAGGTGGCAAATACGGTGACAAGCTTTCCTTTGTTTAGCCGTAAAATATTTTCGATATAGGATTGCTCAATGGGAAGCATTCCTGGAATTTGCTGCCCGGCGCCCGGAGCTGGCATGGTGGGCATGGTCGGCATAGTGGGAGCTCCTGCAGTCGAGAAGCCCGGCTGGCCGGCAAAAAAGGCTTGGTGTCCGCCCCCTCCCTGAAAGGTTTGTGCACCTTGCTGTCTTGTCGCTCCAGTATAAGGCTGCTGAAACCCTTGTGGATTGTAATATTGGTTCATTTTTTCCCCTCCTAAAAATGAATAAACGTATGGCCCAACATTCTATTCCTACTCTGCTAACCCCAAAGTGGTTCCATCGGGGTAGGATTTTTCTCCTCATTCCCATGAGAAGCTTCGGGACAGTTACTAAAAACTCGCTGTTTAATAGTATGAAAGGATGGGGGAAAATATGACTTGCCAACGGGGTGAATAATTAAAAAAAGCCCTCAGCATTTGCTGAAGACTTTTATAATTTAGACGTGAAGAAAGCTTGAAATCCGTTCTTCCTCGAGGATATTTCCTACAAAGAACGCTCCAAATTCACCATAGCGGGCGCTTACTTCATCAAAACGCATTTCATAGATAAGCTTTTTAAATTGTAGGACATCGTCGGTAAACAGTGTGACTCCCCATTCATAGTCGTCAAAACCAACAGAACCAGTGATGATTTGCTTAACTTTGCCTGCATATGTCCGGCCAATCATTCCATGGCTGCGCATCAGATTGCGGCGCTCCGCCATCGGCAGCATGTACCAGTTATCATTGCCCTGGCGGCGCTTATCCATTGGATAAAAACAAACATGCTTTGCTTTCGGAAGGATAGGATAAAGACGAGCTAACACATGTGGGTTTTGATAAGGGTCTTCCCCATCAGGCAAATAATTAGAAAGCTCGACGACCGAAACATAGGAATGTGCCGGAATCGTAAATTCCGCTAATTTTGTTTTGTTAAATTCTGTTTCGATGGCGTTTATCTCTTCCATTGTCGGCCGTAAAATCATCATCATAAAATCAGCCTTTTGTCCGACAATTGTATACAAAGCATGACTGCCTTCTTTACGTTCCTGAACGGTATTCCATTTTTCAACTAGACTTAAAAACTCGTGAATGGCGGCTTGGCGTTCATCGCTAGAAAGCATTTTCCAAGTTGTCCAATCGACCGTGCGAAAGTCGTGTAAACAGTACCAACCATCAAGTGTTTGTGCTGCTTCACTCATTATTATCACCCCTATGTTATCATTCGCAATAACTATAACATAGTTTGACCAAGGGATGCCTGAAAAAAACCTTACCGAATGAAAATTAAGGAAGAAGCAAATCATAAAGGAGTGGAATTTTTGAAAAATAAAGACTTTTGTCATGAAACCGCTATCTGGTTTGAATTTTTTTTACGGTAAAGTATGCTAATATTACAAGTTCTACTAAGGGAGGATACATACATGAGTGATTTGTTTGAAGGGTTAAAGCAAAAGATTTCTGGCCGTAATCTGAAAATCGTGTTTCCGGAAGGATTGGACGCGCGGATTTTAACAGCTGCCGGCAGATTGGCTAAAGAAAATCTAGTAACACCGATTTTAGTAGGAAATATTGAAGAGGTTCAAGAGAAGGCAAAAGAGCTTGGTATTTCTTTGGATGCTGCTGAAATCTATGATCCGAAAAGCTATTTTGCGATGGATGAGCTCGTTTCTGCCTTCGTTGAGCGCAGAAAAGGGAAAGCAACGGAAGAGGATGCACGAAAAATTTTATTAGATGAAAACTATTTTGGAACGATGCTTGTTTATTTAAATAAAGCGGACGGGCTTGTCAGCGGTGCGGCCCACTCTACTGCTGATACGGTTCGCCCTGCCTTGCAAATTATTAAAACAAAACAAGGTGTTACCAAAACGTCAGGTGTTTTCATCATGGTACGTAATGATGAAAAATATGTCTTCGCTGATTGCGCGATTAATATAGCTCCGGATAGCCGCGATTTAGCGGAAATTGCTATTGAAAGTGCGAAAACGGCGAACATGTTCGATATTGAACCGCGCGTTGCGATGTTAAGCTTTTCAACGAAGGGCTCAGCGAAATCCCAAGAAACGGATAAGGTCAATGAGGCTGTGGCAGAAGCGAAACGCCGCGACCCATCACTTATGATTGATGGTGAGTTCCAGTTTGACGCCGCCTTTGTTCCATCTGTTGCAAAAAGCAAAGCACCGGGTTCGCAAATCCAGGGCGACGCGAAGGTATTTATTTTCCCAAGCTTAGAGGCAGGAAACATCGGCTATAAAATTGCCCAGCGCCTAGGCGGCTTTGAAGCTGTTGGCCCAATTTTACAAGGCTTAAACAAGCCTGTAAATGACCTCTCCCGCGGCTGTAACGATGAAGATGTTTACAAGCTTGCGCTGATCACTGCAGCACAAGGATTGTAATATAATGAGGGTAAGCCGGTCCTGTTTGGGGCTGGCTCTTTATTTTTAAAAGAAAAGAAAGTATAAATTTCGACTTCGAGAATTGTCTAGCTCCAGGCGCCCAGCGCCTAGTGTACTTCGCTCTTCTCCCTACGATAAGTCAACATCGGATCGCTTGCGCTCTCCGTGTTTCCTTTATCTCAGTCGAAGCGCTCCAGTCCATACGGCGCTAAACGGGCGCCTTGCGCTTTTCTTATAAAGCCAGTTTAACTAAACAGCAGGATTTTGTTAAAATAACCTTAATTCATTCGTAAGGAGCTGCTAAAATGAAAAGCTTGCTATATCAGCCTGAGTGGCGGGTCATTGATCAGTCTGCTGTGGGTACGCATTTTCTCGCGCTGCAGTCATTTGCCACCGACGACACCTTGTGTGCGTCTGTAGGGACTGGCCAAGCACCCGCGACAGTACGGACATGGGTCCATCAAAATACTATTGTTTTAGGCATTCAGGATACAAAACTGCCATTCTTGCAGGCAGGGGTGGAATTTCTTGCCCAGCAGGGATTTAAGTCCATTGTCCGGAATTCGGGTGGATTAGCAGTCGTTCTCGATGAAGGGGTTTTGAACATCTCGTTAATTTTGCCGGAATCGGAAAAAGGTATCGACATAAACCGCGGCTATGATACGATGTTGCAGCTGATTCAAGAGATGTTTGCCGATTTTCCGAAGCAAATTGAGGCACGAGAAATTGTTGGCTCTTATTGTCCCGGAAGCTACGATCTCAGTATTGATGGAAAAAAATTCGCCGGTATATCCCAACGTCGCTTAAAAAAAGGCGTAGCCGTTCAAATATATCTTTGTGTGAGTGGCAGTGGCAGCAAGCGCGCCGAGTTAATTCAGCAGTTTTATAGGATGGCCATGCAAGGGGAACAAACCAAATTTTCTTACCCCGAAATTGTGCCGGATGTCATGGCCTCTCTATCGGAACTGTTAGGGGAAAATATAACGGTGTCTGATTGTCTTCTCAGACTCTTACATCAATTAAAAAGCAATTGTGATCATCTTTATGCCGGGCAATTGAATAGCTATGAAATGGAGCTGTTTCCCGGCTATTATCAAAGAATCGTTGAACGGAATCAATAGTAAAAAGCCGTAAATCTTAAGTGATTTACGGCTTTTGTTTGAATTCTACTCTGCTACTTTTTCTAAATTCCCATTGCGATCCATTTTGAATTTTGTAGCTGGTCTTTCCTCTTCCTCGAATAAAACAAGCTTGCGTGCCCGATTCATGATTTTCATCAATGTCTCGTAATCTTCCTGCATGGTTTCAGAATTTTCCTCTAGACCATTGATTTTTGCAGACAATTCTTCATTGTGGGCTTTAATCTCGGCTACTTCTCTTTTCAATCTTTCATTCTCATTTTTTAACGCTTCATTTTGCAGATTGGCATGATGAAAGTTTTGCAAATAATCGATAACCTTATCAAGCGTAAGACCTGTTGTTGCAGGAGTCCTATAGCTTTGAACGACAGGCTGTACATATACCTCCCCTGCCATTTCTACCGCTAAATCCTCTCTTTCAAGTACTTCTTGAACAGTTTCAGCCGGTATAGGTAAGGTGTCCAATTCTTCGGTATGTGAGACCGGAGGACTGTATAGTAATTTTTTCTTGCCGCCTTGGTCTTTTCCTAAAATTCGTTGTCGTTGTTTCCGCTGTTTTTTTGATAATTGCAATGCTTTTTCATAGCGGTGGCGGACGACAGCGTTCCACCTAAAGCCACAGGCTGCAGAAGTACGGTTCAGCTTGTCGCCGACCTCTTCGAAAGCGTTGAGCTGGGTGCTTCCCTCTCGAACATGCCTGAGAACAGTCTCAGCCAAAAGTAAATCATTCTCATCTGTCCATGCATCTTGACGAACTTTCATTTGATCAACTCCCTAAAATAATTAATGTTTTTAAAAGTTCTAGTCTTAGCATGGACAAGTTTTTTAGTCTTTATACCAATATCGTTAAAAGGATAGTAGATTTTTAATCAAGAATAATTTCGACTTCGAGAATGGCAAAGATCCGTAAGAGTAAGCTTTGGCGTGAGAGGTATCTTTCGCTTTTTTATTAAATATTGTATCTTGCATTGAAAACGGAGAAAGCGTAAAATACCTAAGGAGTTATGCTGTCAGTTTTTTGGATAAATGTTTACGTGCCATTTGGAGGCGCAGTTGAATTTATCCTTTCTTACAAGCTAAAATAATGATGAAATGGTTAAATAGATTGACCGAGAGAAAGGGTTGTCAGAAATGTCGAATGAATTCCGTGTTTGCGATGATTGTCAGGCCGTAAATTTAAAGACATTAATCCCTCGATTAAAAGAGGTAGATCCGGAAGCTGAAATTAAAATTGGCTGCCAATCATATTGCGGACCAGGTCGGAAAAAGACGTTCGCTTTTGTCAACAATCGTCCGGTTGCTGCCTTAACGGAAGAGGAATTAATTGAGAAAGTCAATAAAAAGATTAAATAATCACCTTTTGTAGCATACATGGGTGATTTTTCTTTGGTCCAGAATTGTCGAAATCTCCCGTAGAATTTTGCTGAAAAAAGGGTGATTTTTGGGATATAATAGAAACACATGTAATGGAAGGTTGGGTTGCCCATGGCTTATGCGACGGAAAAATTAGATGAAGAAAAAGTTTTTAAAGATCCCGTACATCGTTATGTTCACGTCCGTGACCGAGTGATTTGGGATTTAATCGGGACGAAAGAGTTCCAGCGCCTCCGTCGAATCAAGCAGCTGGGTACCACGTTTTTAACCTTTCACGGTGCCGAACACAGCCGCTTCAACCATTCTCTTGGCGTATATGAAATTGTCCGCCGCATCATCGATGATGTGTTTGCTGGCCGACCCGAATGGAATGATGATGACCGTCTTCTAACTCTATGTGCCGCACTTTTACATGATTTGGGGCATGGTCCTTTTTCCCATTCATTTGAAAAGGTATTTGATTTTGACCACGAGGACTTCACCCGCAAGATTATTGAAGGGGAAACAGAAGTGAATCAAGTGCTGACGAAGGTGAGTGCGGACTTTCCGAAACAGGTGGCAGAGGTCATCGCCAAAACGTCGGAAAAGAAGCTGGTCATAAGCCTCATTTCAAGCCAAATTGATGCGGACCGGATGGATTATCTGCAGCGGGACGCCTATTATACCGGGGTAAGCTACGGACATTTTGATATGGAACGGATATTGCGCGTCATGCGGCCGAGAGAGGACCAGGCTGTCATTAAGCAAAGCGGCATGCATGCGGTCGAGGACTATATTATGAGCCGCTATCAAATGTACTGGCAGGTCTACTTCCATCCAGTCTCAAGAAGTGCCGAAGTCATCTTATCGAAAATATTGCACCGTGCCAAAGATTTATTTGCGCAAAACTTTGCTTTTAAACATGAACCGCTCCACTTTTATTCTTTTTTCCATGAAAAAGTGACCTTAGAAGACTATTTAAAATTAGATGAAGCGATCATGTTCTACTATTTTCAAATATGGCAGGAAGAGGCTGACCCTATTTTAAGCGATTTATGCAAGCGGTTTGTCAATCGGAATTTATTTAAGTATGCCGAATTTGACCCGGCGAAGGAATATAAAAAGCTGGCGAAATTGACCAATCTTTTTGAAAAGGCCGGAATAGACCCAGAATATTATTTGGTCGTCGATTCCTCCTCCGACCTACCGTATGATTTTTACCGTCCTGGTGAAGAAGAGGAGCGTCTTCCGATTCACCTATTAATGAAAAACGGAGAATTAAAGGAATTTTCCCGGGAATCAGAGATTGTCGATGCCATTTCCGGAAAAAGAAGGACCGACCATAAGCTCTATTATCCGGCTGACTTGATCCTGGATGATGACGCTTCGGAAATGAACAAGCAAATACGTAAGCTATTAGACATAGAAAATTGATCTGTTTAAATGGAGTAGGAGTTGACGAAAGGTGTTAAAGGATCATGCAAAGGTGATGCAGGCCATTTTAGTTTCCGGTGAAATTATCGGGAGAAAAAAGCTGCAAAAGATGATTTACATTGCAAAAAAAGTAGATTTTCCATTCCAGGAGAGGTTCCAGTTCCATTTTTACGGACCTTATTCCGAGGAATTAACGTTACGGGTTGAAGAGCTTTGTAATATGGGATTTTTAAATGAAGTGAAGGAAAAAAAGGGCGGTTACTTCCAATATCGCTACACCCTGACCGAGGACGGAAAAGAGTTTTTAAGTATGAATGAAGTAGACATGCCGTTTTTACAAGATTGCTTTACCGATATGAACGGACGGAATGCTAGATTTCTCGAGCTTGTTTCAACGGTTTTATATTTTGATAACCTTGCAAAAGAAGAAGTGGCGGACAAGGTGTTCACCTTAAAAAGCAGCCAGCGCTACACCGAGGCAGAAATCGATGAGGCGTACTCATACATTGAAGGATTAAAACAAAAAGCTAAGCTCCTCTAGTAGGGCTTAGCTTTTTGTACTTCACGCTGGTTCGACTAGATTTGTGGTGATAACCACTTTTCTATTGTCCAGCTCCAGCGCCTAGCCCCTCGGGTCATAAGCCACTCCCCAAACGAAGGCAAAAAGCGCCTTCTTTTTGGAAGCGTCTTATGCCTGTCGGGGTTGACCAAGGCGCTTCCGCTTTTCTATTTGTCGCTTGCTCTTACTCCGGCAACGGCGTAATGATTTTTTGACATTTCTTCAATAAAAACGGTGATGTTTTCCTTTGGTGCTCCAGTTGTTTCGCTGACCGCATCAGTCACTTTTTCCACTAGCGCCTTTTTCTGGTCGTCTGTACGACCTTCGAGCATTTTGACTGTAACATATGGCATGGGGATCCCTCCTTTATTGATTCTCGAGTTTAGTTTTTCATAAAAGGAGAAAAAGCGCAAGAAACCATCTATCATTTTCTTTTTTGGTAGGACTTCATGTATACTAAAAAGGAAAATAAAAGAAGAAGTGGCGGATAAGGAAAATCCGTTAATCTCAGGGAGGAGAATGATATGGGAGGATTTCATCTTGCTTATCCACTTAAAGACATTCCATATGTCGCGATTACGCTAATTTTGGCCTTCACATTTCATGAGTTTGCTCATGCCTATGTTGCTTATAAATTCGGGGATATGACCGCAAAAAAGCAAGGACGTTTGACGTTAAATCCCATCCAACATCTTGACCCAATCGGGACGCTGTTAATTTTTATTGCTGGCTTTGGCTGGGCGCGCCCTGTGCCGGTCAACCGTTTTTACTTTAAAAAGCCGCGCCTTGCCGGTGTGCTTGTATCGATTGCAGGACCCTTGAGCAATCTCATCCTAGCATCGCTTGGCTTTATTGTCGGCTATGCCTTTAGCAGATTTGGAGCTCCTTCAAGTAATTTTATTTATTTTTTAAACTTATTTATTCAATTAAATGTGGTTCTGTTTGTTTTTAACCTGCTGCCATTCCCACCGCTCGACGGCTACCGGGTTCTCGAAGATCTGGCTCCAAATGAAGTGCGGGCGAAAATGACGCAATATGAACAATACGGGTCTCTTATTTTTTTAGTATTCGTAATTACGCCGCTCAGCAATTACACGATTCAGCCTATTTTTAATATAGTAGTACCATGGGTGTTAGGTGGATTAAGCAATTTCTTTTATCAATTTTTTTTCTAACTGGGGGGTAGAGCATATATGGATGAAAAAAAGAAAATGGGCTTTAATATTATAAAAAGCGATCCAACGGACGGGCATAAGGGCTACGGAAAGGGTGCCTTGAGCCTTGATAATGTTTCGCCTGTCATCATTGATGTTGAATCAGGTGATGCGGTCATTGATATCGGTGCAATGCATGCTCGCAGTGCGGTCGAAAAAGGCATTAAATTTTTGCCAAATAAAGAAGAAGTGCCGAACGGCAAACCGTATTGGCTCGTCTGGGTTACGATTGACCGGAGAGTGGACGGTCCTTATTATGCAGGGGTGACCGCTTGTGAAATGACGGTGGACCGGGAAATCCGCCGCGGCTACAAGTCACTTCCTGAGCATGTGAATCGGATGGATAAATCGCTGAAACGACACATCATCGTTGACCACATGGATGAGAAATCGAAGAAAATTTTAGCCGATTTCCTCCGTGGACACAATGAACAGCTTTGGAACCATTCCTCTGATGAACTGAAAAAAAGCTTATTAGTGTAACAATAGTCATTGTAGTTTTTAGATAAAATGGTAAAATAATATCTAATGTGGAAAACACAGGTAATCTAGGACACAAAAAAGCTTCGGAGTGATTCCGGAGCTTTTTTGTTTTTAACTTTGGTTATGCGCAACTTTAAGACGGTTATCCACAACTTTTATGAAGTTATCCACGACTTTAAGGTGGTTATCCACAGTTTTTATGAAGTTATCCGCAACTTTCAGACGGCCATACGCAACTTTTATGCAGCTATCCACTACTCAAGGGCACTCCATCCGACAGTAACCCCTTCCCTATCCTCCAAAGATCCGCTTATACCACGGAACTTTTTTCTGTGTTTGTCCCTTTTTAACAGAATTGGAGTCTTTGTTCTTCAAATGTTCGGTGCAATATTCGGTTGGTTCGGTCCCGGTTACAAAATAGGTAAACCGGCGAACGGGGCAATCCTTGGTAGCGAGCTTTCCATTGGAAGGGTCGACATACACACCGACAACGCCTTCTTTTGGCGGCTTAAAGGCTTTAACGGGCTTATCCTTTAAGGCTTCCTCCATAAATTGCGCCCAGATATTTTTGGCATATGATTTTTCGGCGACAAGGTCAATTGGCTTTGCGGCATCGTAGCCGGCCCAGACAGCCGTGGCAAGCTGTGGCGAGAAACCAATCATCCAGCTGTCTGTTTCTGTAGATCCAGATTTTCCGGCATAGGGACGAGTCAGGTCGTTTATGACGCTGTTGCCGGTAACTGTTGTATAGCCATTTAATTTTGGGTCGAAAATTCCTGACAGCATCTGGGTCATGACATACGCTTTGGCTGGGTCCAAAACTTTTTCTTTATCATCTTTCTTTTCGTAAATAATGTGTCCGTTGTAATCTTCTACTTTTGTAATAACTGTCGGGCTGATCTTTTTTCCGCCATTGGCAAACATGGCGTAAGCATTAGCCATTTCAATGACCCTTACTCCAGAGGTGCCAAGGGCGAGGGAAGGAACCTGCTCCATTTTTGTGGAAATGCCAAACCGTTTCGCCGATTGAATGAGCGCATCCTCCCCTAAAAACAAGTGTGTTTTGATGGCAAAAATATTATCAGACACGGCCAATGCCTGCGCCATCGTAATTTCCCCATCCGCATACTTATCATTATAATTATGCGGGGTGTAGTCAGGGCTGCCATCAAAATGAAAGGTCGTATACTCGCTCCTCATTGTCGTTGATGGGGTAAACCCGTGTTCGAGCGCCGCATAATAGAGGATCGGTTTAATCGTCGATCCAGGCTGGCGGATGGCCTGGACCGCACGGTTAAACGGGCTTTTTTCATAATCTTTGCCGCCAATCATCGCTTTAACCTGGCCGTTTTTCGGATCGATGGCGACTAAAGCGACTTGGATCTCCGACGAATTGGACATATTCTTCTTGATTTGCTTTTCGGCTGCTTCCTGGTCTTTCACGTTCAGGGTGGTAAACACTTTTAACCCACCCAGCGCAATCGTACTGTCACTTAAATGAAGTTGATTTTTCAACGCATTTTTTACCGCATCCTGAAAGTATGGTGCCACCTTTACTTGCTGATTGGAATAAGCACCGACAAGTGTTAACGGTGTTTGCTCAGCTTGTTGGGCTGCCTTTTTTGAGATGTATTCGTTTTTTACCATGCTGTTTAAAATAAAGTTCTGGCGTTCTTTGGCATTTTTCATCGAGGACAGCGGTGAATAAAGCTCGGGTCCCTTTGGAATGCCGGCAAGCATCGATGCCTCTGCTAAGGTTAAATCGGCTGCATTTTTACCAAAATAATATTGGCTGGCGGCTTGGACTCCATACGCGCCATTTCCGTAATAAATCGTATTTAAATAGCCTTCAAGAATATCTTTTTTCGAATAATTCATTTCGATACGGATGGTATAGAAGGCTTCAAGCAGCTTGCGCTTCCACGTCTTATCATGCGCGAGAAAAAGATTTCTTGCGTATTGCTGGGTGATGGTGCTTGCTCCTTGAACCTTCCCAAAAGCGCGGATATCTGCCAACACGGCACCGCCGATTCGTTTAACATCAAAGCCATGATGGTAATAAAAATTTTTATCCTCAATTGAAACGGTCGCGTTCACTAAATCTGGCGAGATATTCTTAAGTGAAACCCAATAGCGCTTCTGACCGCTGTTGCTCTCTCCAATTAAGGTGCCATCATCGGAAAAAAATAAGGTCGATTGCGGAACCGCGAGCGGGGGCGCACCTAATATTTTTGCATAGGCGAGAATACCGAAAAAAAGAATCAGCACACAAATCATGCCAATCAAACTGATGATAATCAGCGCACGCAAATACTTAATCGTTTTTCGAAACCCTTGATCGGTCATGATTTCCATTGAACATCACCTCTCTGTTTTTCATTTCCTAAATTAGCTATTATTAGTATGAAAAAAATGGATTCCTTTTAAACATTTATCTATCAAAAATAAAATTTTCATAAAATTACTAGACTTTTTCCTGCGTTTGTAATTCAATAGTTTGGGTAGTATAAAAAAAGAAAAGCGGAAGCGCCTTGTTCAGCCACGACAGGTATAAGACGTTTCTAAAAAGAAGGCGATCTTTGCCTTCATTTTGGAAGTGGCTTATGACCCGAGGGGCTAGGCGCTGAAGCTAGACAAAGAAAAGTGGGGGCGCTGAAAACTTCACTTTTTTCGGCGTGCGAGGTATTGTTACCGAGCCTACTCATATAGAGCTAGACAATAAAAAACACTAGGAGGAAAAAGAACATGGCAATTTGGTTCACAGAGTATCAAACCGAAAAGTTTGGGATTACGATGAAAGTTAAACAAACTTTACATACAGAGCAAACAGAATTTCAAAAGCTAGATATGATCGAAACGGAAGAATGGGGCAACATGCTACTGCTTGATGACATGGTCATGACAAGCGTGCGCGATGAATTTGTTTACCATGAAATGGTCGCACATGTGCCGCTATTTACTCACCCAAACCCTGAGAATATTTTGGTTGTCGGCGGCGGCGACGGCGGTGTTATTCGCGAAGTGTTAAAGCATCCTAGCGTGAAAAAAGCAACGCTTGTTGATATTGACGGCAAAGTAATTGAGTATTCAAAGAAATTCCTTCCAGAAATTGCTGGAAAGCTGGATGATCCACGCGTGGATGTCCGTGTTGACGATGGCTTTATGCATATCGCCAAAAGTGAAAATGAATACGACGTTATTATGGTCGACTCAACTGAGCCAGTAGGACCTGCAGTAAACCTTTTCACAAAAGGATTCTATGCTGGAATTTCAAAAGCTCTGAAGGAAGACGGGATCTTCGTTGCTCAATCAGACAACCCATGGTTTAAAGCTGATTTGATCCGTAACGTACAAAAGGACGTGAAAGAAATCTTCCCTATTACGCGTCTTTATGTTGCTAACATTCCAACATACCCAAGCGGCTTATGGGCCTTCACAATCGGCTCCAAAAAATACGACCCGCTTGAAGTAAGCGATGATCGCTTCCATGAAATTGAAACCAAATACTACACTAAAGAACTTCACAAAGCCGCATTCGTCCTACCTAAATTCGTCGGCGACCTAGTGAAATAAAATAGGTGTAAATGGGTGTCAGGCACCGTCCGTGTACATTTGTCCGTCTCCAGTGGACACTATGTGAATGGTGCCTGACACCATATGATTTTAGATGAAATAATGAGGGACTGTCCGCCCCACGTGGACAAAATCGGTGTTTTGTCCACGGACGGTGCCTGACACCAGGAGGAATGTTGATGCGTTTTGATGAGGCGTATTCGGGGAAAGTGTTTATTAAGAGTCACCCGGATTTTGATGAGAGTAAGGTTGTTTTGTACGGGATGCCGATGGATTGGACGGTTAGCTATCGTCCGGGCTCACGCTTTGGCCCGGCGCGAATTCGCGAGGTGTCAATTGGTCTTGAAGAGTACAGCCCATATTTGGACCGCGAGCTCGATGAGGTGAAATATTATGATGCGGGTGATATTCCGTTGCCGTTCGGAAATCCGCAACGAAGCCTTGATTTGATTGAAGAATTTGTTGACCAGGTATTGGATGCTGGGAAATTCCCACTTGGAATGGGCGGAGAACACTTAGTATCTTGGCCAGTTATGAAGGCTGTTTATAAGAAATACCCTGATTTGGCGATTATTCATATGGATGCCCATACGGACCTCCGTGAAAATTACGAAGGCGAGCCATTATCGCACTCGACCCCAATCCGCAAGATTGCTGAGTTGATTGGGCCGCAAAACGTCTTCTCCTTCGGGATCCGCTCGGGAATGAAGGAAGAATTCGAATGGGCAAAGCAAGCCGGCATGCATATTTCGAAATTCGAAGTCCTCGAGCCGCTAAAGGAAATCCTGCCGAAGCTAGCAGGACGTCCGGTCTACGTTACGATTGACATCGACGTACTCGACCCGGCCCACGCTCCTGGAACAGGAACAGTGGATTGCGGTGGCATCACTTCAAAAGAGTTGCTCGCATCCATTCATGAGATTGCAAAATCGGATGTGAAAGTAGTTGGCGGAGACTTAGTCGAGGTGGCGCCAATTTATGACCCATCTGAACAAACCGCTAACACGGCGAGCAAATTGATTCGTGAAATGCTGTTAGGCTGGGTGAAATAAGTAGTACTTTTCATTTGCGAAGTTTACTGAAAGATTCTTTTTGATGCCTGTCTCTAATTAGGGACGGGCATCTTTTGAATGACGGGCAAGTATTGGTTATAATAGAAAAAGTGGTATAAGGACCGGAACGCTTCGAATGAGCTTTACGTGGTTCCTTTTTAAAAAATGAGGTGTGAAATGATTGTCCACTCCTGTAAAAATTAATGTGAAAACGACGATTAATGAGCAAGAAACGTTTGAGTTAGTCGTGTTTGGCCAATATGATCAAAAAGAGCATTCCAGCTATCTTCGATATGAAGAGGTGTTGGAAGAAGGATCGGTTCGCACGATTGTCAAGACGACTGATGATGAGGTGCTCATTTTACGAAGCGGTGCAGTTAAGATGAGATTACCTTTTCAATTACATAAAAAAATGAAGGGCAGCTTTGAAACGCCGTTAGGTCGGTTTGATACGACGACAACGGCGCAGCGGCTGCAGCATGGCAAAGGCATGATTGACATTCTGTACGATTTTTCGCTGCAGGGCAGTCATGCAGGTACGTACCATATGGAAATAAGCTTTCAGGAGGATAAAATATGAATATAGTGCAACAGGTTCAAACAAGAATTAAGGAGGAAATCCGCGCTGCTGTTCTTAAAGCAGGACTTGCAGCTGAAGAGCAGATTCCTGATGTGATTCTCGAAATCCCAAAGGAAAAGGCTCACGGCGATTACTCCACGAATATGGCGATGCAGTTGGCCCGGGTGGCGAAGAAGGCACCAAGGATGATTGCGGAGGAATTGGTAGCGAACTTCGACCGTTCGAAGGCATCGATTGAAAAAATTGAGCTGGCGGGGCCGGGCTTTATTAATTTTTATATGAATAATAGCTATTTGACTGATTTAGTTCCAACGATTCTAAATGCAGGGGAAAAGTACGGGGAAACGAATGTAGGGAACGGTCAAAAAATTCAAGTTGAATTTGTTTCTGCGAACCCAACTGGTGACCTTCACCTTGGACATGCACGCGGCGCGGCAGTCGGCGATTCGCTTTGCAATGTTTTGGCTAAGGGCGGCTATGACGTCTCGCGCGAATATTATATTAATGACGCCGGCAATCAGATCAATAATCTGGCTTTATCGGTTGAAGCGCGTTATTTCCAGGCGCTCGGACTAGATAAGGCAATGCCTGAGGACGGCTATCATGGCGAGGATATCATCGGTATTGGCCGCGAATTGGCTGAACAATATGGGAAGAAATATGTCGAGACTTCCGCTGAGGAACGCTTCGAATTTTTCCGCGAGTATGGTTTGAAATACGAAATGGCAAAATTGAAAAAGGACCTGGAGGATTTCCGTGTCGGCTTTGATGTCTGGTATTCGGAAACGTCCCTTTATAAAAATGGCAAAATTGATGAAGCGCTAAAGGCATTGCGTGAGAGCGGCTATATTTATGATCAGGATGGTGCGACATGGCTGCGCTCGACCGATTTCGGCGATGACAAAGACCGTGTGTTAATTAAGCAGGATGGCTCCTATACGTATTTGACTCCGGACATCGCTTATCATAAGGATAAGCTTGACCGTGGTTTTGAACAATTGATCAATATTTGGGGTGCAGACCATCACGGTTATATCCCAAGAATGAAAGCGGCGATTCAAGCGCTCGGTTATGACCGCGATGCCCTCGAGGTTGAAATCATTCAGCTTGTGCACCTGTTTAAAGACGGTGAGAAGATGAAGATGAGCAAGCGAACCGGTAAGGCTGTGACGATGCGCGATTTGGTCGATGAGGTTGGCCTCGACGCGACCCGCTATTTCTTCGCGATGCGCAGCTCCGATACTCATCTGGATTTCGATCTTGATTTGGCTGTTTCCCAGTCCAATGAAAACCCGGTTTATTATGCTCAGTATGCACATGCTCGGATTTGCAGTATTCTCCGTTCTGGCGCAGAACAGGGCGTTCAGTGGGATGCTGGTGTCGACTTGAGTCTGATTGAAGCGGAGAAGGAAATCGATCTGTTGAAAAAGCTGGGTGAGTTCCCTGCGGCAGTCGGAGAGGCCGCGTTGAAACGAGTGCCACACCGTATTACGAATTATATTTTTGAACTGGCGTCGACGTTCCACAGCTTTTACAATGCCGAAAAGGTGCTCGACAGCGAGCAGCCTGAGCGCACGAAAGCCCGCCTTGCTTTGGTAGAAGCGGTGCAAATCACCTTGAAAAACGCGCTTGCATTGATTGGCGTATCCGCTCCGGAAAAAATGTAATTAGATGCGTATGTGAAATAAAAAGAGTGAAATGCTGAGCCATTTCACTCTTTTAAAATTATCTTTTAATCGGACGTTCAAGGGTTAAGATTTCATCTTCAAGAGAAGAGAATTGCTGTTCAACTACATGTTTCACATCTAAGACAGCAGCGTTATAGAAATGTGGAGCAAGTGACTCCTTAACGAAATCCAATACTCTTTCAGCAGCAAATTCAGATATCTCTTCATCTCTTTCTTGAGAAAAGAAAGATTGTATGTCCGCTATCATGAATTGTTTCTGCTCTTTTGTAAGCTTAATAAACAAAGACAAAGTAAATCACTCCTTGAAAAATTCATTACTGTAACTATACAAGTGAAATTTAGAAAATGATAGGCTATCTTTTTCCGGGAAATTGTGTCCATCTCCATTTAATTCGGTAGACGTTCACTCGAAAAGCAATGAATATTTCCCTCGAATTGGTAAATATTATAAGGGTAATTTTTTTTGAGGAGTGAACCAAATGAATGTTGGAAGAGCGAAGGAAATTGTTGAGTCCGCAGATATGTTCAATGTGACGTATGAGGGGGCACCGGTTATCATTCAGCATGTCGATGAAAAATCGAAAATGGCCCGGGTTTATTTTCGAAAAAGTCCTGAAGAGGAACGGGATGTGCCTGTATTAAACCTAATCGAAGAATAAAAAGGAGTCTCCGAAAGCGTTTCGGGGACTCTATTTAATAGGATAAGAAAGTATAAAAATTGACTTCGAGAATTGTCCAGCTCCAGCGCCTAGCCCTTCGGGTCATAAGCCACTCCCAAAATGAAGGCAAAAAGCGCCTTCTTTTTGGGAGCGTCTTATGCCTGTCAGGGCTGACCAAGGCGCTTCCGCTTTTCTTATTAGGCGCGAATTATTTATATGGGTTATAAAAAATACGACACTGCCCCGGCAATGACTTCCTTTATCGATCGATACAAATTCGGTGTATTTAAATCAGCCAATGTTAACGGTCGGGAGTTCTGGATATCCCAATTCATTACGTTCTTCACGCGGCTAATAAATTCGCGGTCGTAAATATAGCAGTTAATTTCTTTGTTTAAATACAGACTTCTTTTATCAAAATTGGCCGAGCCGATGTCACAAACCTTGTCATCAATCACAATTGTTTTGGCATGGTAAAAGCCATTATTAAATTGAAAAACCTGGACCCCTTGTTTCAGAAGCGGACGCAGATAGCGGAAGGAGGCCTCCTGAACAAGGATATGATCGGCGGTATAAGGAACAATGATCGTAATTTTGACACCACGGTGCTCTGCCTTGAGCAGTTCTGTGACCATTTTTTTGCTCGGAATAAAATAAGGTGTTCCAATGATAATGGCATCTTCTGCCGACTGGATCAGTTTGATATATTTTTCCTCAAGCCCATGAGCTTCGGTCGGGATAAATTGATGGCGAATACTCCCATCATGGGATTCAGGGAAATACTTGGAGTCATCCAACAAATTTTCTCTCCCATATTCTTTCCAATCAATCAAAAACTCTTTTTGTAAAGAGGGAACGCCGGCGCCGGTTATTTTTAAATGATAGTCACGCCAAGGGCTAAGTTTCGGATCCTCGTCAATGTATTCCTTTGCGACATTAAACCCGCCAAGATAACCTATTTTCCCATCAATGATTGAAACTTTACGATGATTGCGTACCTGTGAGGAATAAAACAGAAAGGGAAGCCGAATCGAATTACTATAGGCAAAATGCACTCCCGCTTCCCGAAGCTCCATGACCATTTGTTTTGACACCTTCAGGCTGCCGAGACGGTCAATCAGAAGCCGCACTTCCACACCTTCACGAGCCTTATCTTTTAAAATCTGTAAAAATTCCCGGCTAAATCGATCGTTCTTCACGATATAAAACAAGATATGAATATGTCTGGCCGCGTTTTTCAACTCGGCAAAATAATCAGCGAACAGCTTCTTTCCATGGGGGAAAATATCAAGATTTCCATGGACAATCGGTGTCTCTCTTATTTTAGAAAGCCGAAGATGCTTTTTTCTGCCTAAAATAAAATCGCAAGTACACCAAATGATAATGAATAGTACGACATACCCTACAACTTTCATGGATTTTTCTCCCCACATCCTTTCAAATAGTTAGCTTTCCCAAAACATTTTCTCACTATGTTAGAAAAGCGAAAGCGCCTTGTTCAGCCCCGACAGGCATAAGACGCTTCCAAAAAGAAGGAGTTTTTTTCCTTCGTTTTGGAAGTGGCTTATGACCCGAGGGGCTAGGCGCTGGAGCTGGACAAAGAAAAGCGGAAGCGCCTTGTTCAGGGGCGACAGGCATAAGACGAGCCGGCGTGAAGGTTGTTCTTTAACCTTCATGAAGGATTGGCTTATGACCCGAGGGGCTAGGCGCTGAAGCTGGACAAAGAAAAGCAGTAACGCGGTATTGCTTACTCTTATGTAGCTAGACAATTCTCGAAATCGAAAATATATTCTTTTTTTTCAAAAAAATCCGTTGACTGAACGCTCGCTCATAATATAATAGAGATAAGTTCAGAAAATTTATTTGTTTTTAAATTTTCTTCATTATAAAAAGGGAAGGGGCGATTTATTTGAATGGACTTTTATGGGTAAACCTCGTTGCATTCCTAGCTGTAACCGCTTACGGAATCGGTTTATTCGCTTATGTAGTGAAGACTAGGATTCAATACATTAAGCTCGGCAAAAAGGTCGAATTTGACAACAATGTCAAAGAGCGGATGAAAAAGATCTGGGTCATGGTCTTTGGACAGAAAAAACTCTTAAAAGATAAAAAGAGCGGCGCTATCCACGTTATGTTTTTCTATGGATTTATTCTCGTTCAATTCGGCGCAATTGATTTTATTTGGAAAGGAATTAAGCCGGGCTCGCATTTGCCGCTTGGGCCTTTATACGCAGGCTTTACCTTCTTCCAGGAAATTGTCACTCTCGTTATTTTAGTAGCGGTAGTTTGGGCGTTTTATCGCCGCTACATTGAAAAGCTTGTCCGCTTAAAAAGAGGCTTTAAATCAGGCCTTGTGCTCATCTTTATCGGCGGCTTAATGCTTTGGGTGCTCATCGGGAATGGAATGGACATCGTTTGGCACGGTGAAGACCCATCCTGGACTGAACCGATTGCATCCCTTCTATCACTTCTCTTCGCAGGAATTGGCAAAACAGCAGCAATTGCTATTTTCTATGTAGCTTGGTGGCTCCACTTGATTTTCTTGTTAGCCTTCTTAGTTTATGTACCACAGGGAAAGCACGCGCACTTAATTGCCGGACCGGCCAATGTGTATGTGAACCGCTTAGATAAACCAGGAAAGCTTAGAAAAATTAATTTTGAAGATGAATCACAGGAATCCTTTGGGGTTGGAAAAATTACTGACTTTGACCAGCTGCAAATGCTTGATTTTTATGCATGTGTCGAATGCGGCCGCTGTACGAATATGTGTCCGGCGACAGGCACAGGCAAAATACTATCGCCAATGGATTTAATCTTGAAAATGCGCGATCACTTGACCCATTACGGGGCATCCGTCACCTCGAAGCAGCCATGGGTGCCGAAATTTGCCTTTGCAAATACAAAAGGAAATCAACTCGCCCTTGCTGCAAGCGGCCAAGGGGCAGAAGAATCTGCAGCAGCCGTTGCTTACAACCCAAGTTTGATCGGCGATGTGATTACTGAAGAAGAAATCTGGGCATGTACGACCTGTCGAAATTGCGAGGACCAATGTCCAGTTATGAACGAGCACGTTGAGAAAATCATCGACCTGCGCCGTTTTCTTGTTTTAACAGAAGGAAAAATGAACCCTGATGCACAGCGTGCGATGACCAATATTGAGCGGCAGAGCAACCCTTGGGGCTTAAACCGCAAAGAGCGGGAAAAATGGCGCGAGCTTCGTGATGATGTTCATGTTCCGACCGTTAAAGAACTGAAAAAGGCCGATGAAGAATTTGAATATCTCTTCTGGGTAGGTTCAATGGGTTCTTACGATAACCGCAGCCAGAAGATTGCTTTATCATTCGCAAAGCTGTTAAACGAAGCAGGTGTGAAATTCGCGATCCTCGGGAACAAAGAGAAAAACTCCGGCGACACAGCGCGCCGTCTTGGTAACGAGTTCCTGTTCCAGGATCTTGCTGCTAAGAATATCGAGGAATTCGAAGATGCAGGGGTCAAGAAAATTATTACCACTGACCCGCATGCCTACAATATTTTTAAAAGTGAATACCCTGATTTCGGGCTAGAGGCAGAAGTGTATCATCATACCGAGATTCTGGATCAGCTTGTGAAGGAAGGAAGACTTGTTCCGAAATACGCAGTGAACGAAACCATTACCTTCCATGATTCCTGCTATCTTGGCCGTTACAATGATGTTTACGATCCGCCGCGGGAAATCTTGAAAGCCATTCCGGGCGTCAAGCTTGTGGAAATGGAGCGAAACCGAGAAAAAGGAATGTGCTGCGGTGCTGGAGGCGGCTTAATGTGGATGGAGGAAGATACTGGCCAGCGTATTAACGTTGCTAGAACTGAGCAGGCGCTTGAAACAAAATCGACGGCCATCAGCTCAGCATGTCCATATTGCTTAACCATGCTTTCAGATGGAACGAAGGCGAAAGAAGTAGAAGACAAGGTCGCCACATACGACGTTGCTGAATTGCTTGAAAAAGCAGTTTGCGGCGAAAGAACAGCGGAAGCGACCGTTAGCGACGTACACGAGTCGCTGGAGTTAGACAGTTAATGAGCGTATAGCGTTGCAGAAGTTGCTTTGTGAATTCATAAAATTTTAGGAATTTTGTGTAAAACATTTCAACTTCTGCTTCTTTTTTTGTAAAATAAATTATGAAGTAAAACGCTTACATTTCTTTAACGCAGGATCTGCGTTACTTTTTTCGAGCAATTTCGAGCGAGCGTTCAGTCGCCTCAAAGGGAAGTTGCTTAGGAAAAAGGAGCCAATGGTAATTTTTGAAAAAGGGAAGTGTTTTCATGGAGAGAACGGTTATTTTAAGTGGGGTTAGAACACCATTCGGAAAGTTTGGCAACGCATTAAGCGGCCTTACAGCATCGGAGTTAGGCGGAATCGTTGTTAAAGAAGCATTACAGCGGGCGGGTGTTAAGCCAGAGGAAGTTCAAGAAGTCATTTTGGGAACGGTTTTACAAGGGGGACAGGGACAAATTCCTTCGCGTCAGGCAGCAAGACATGCCGGACTGCCATGGGAAGTGAAAACAGAAACGGTTAATAAGGTATGCGCTTCAGGGATGCGCAGTGTGACCTTGGCAGATCAGATCATCCGCGTCGGTGACGAAGAGGTCATCGTCGCTGGCGGAATGGAATCGATGAGCAATGCCCCGTACCTGATGCCAAAAGCACGCTGGGGTCTACGCATGGGCGATGCCCCGGTGGTTGATTTAATGGTTCATGATGGCTTAAGCTGCAGCTTTACCGGTGTTCACATGGGGACGTACGGGAACTCGACAGCTGTTGAGATGGGGATTAGCCGCGAAGCGCAAGATGAGTGGTCGTACCGCAGCCACCAACGTGCAATCGCAGCCATCGAAAGCGGGAAATTTGCTGAAGAAATCGTTCCGGTCATAATACCGCAGCGAAAAGGCGACCCAGTGGTAGTTAATCACGACGAATCCCCAAGGAAAGACACCTCTTTAGAAAAGCTGTCTAAACTTGGACCGGTATTTAATGGTGAAGGGACGATTACGGCCGGGAATGCTCCTGGAGTCAATGACGGTGCGGCCGCCCTCGTCCTAATGAGTGAAGAGCGCGCAATCCAAGAAGGAAGAAAAGTCGAAGCAGTTATCCTTGCTCACGCCGCGATTGCTTTAGAAGCAAAGGATTTCCCGAAAAGTCCTGGAGTTGTCATCAATGAGCTGTTAAGAAAAACAGGCAAAAGCGTGGAAGAAATCGACCTTTTCGAAATAAACGAAGCCTTTGCAGCAGTAGCCTTAGCAAGCGAAAAAATTGCCGGGCTTGACCCAGAAAAGGTCAATGTCAATGGCGGTGCAGTCGCATTAGGGCATCCAATCGGGGCAAGCGGGGCACGTATTATCATTACCTTGATGCATGAATTGAAGCGTCGCGGCGGCGGAATCGGAATTGCCGCTATTTGCAGCGGCGGCGGCCAAGGCGATGCCGTTATGATTGAAGTTCCAAAGGCGTAAATGGTGCGTTCGCGCATAACTTGGTTGGATTCGCGCATATCTCGCTTCAAATCGCGCATAATTCGGCAGTAATAATCGATTCGCAGATAAAATGTAAGTTTCGTAGATATATCCGTTCAATACACGGATAAAACAAAATAATCGCAGATAAATTCGTTCAATTCGCAGATAAATTTTAAAAAAACGAACCTGGAGGGGAAATCATGAAGGTTGAAAAAGTAATGGTAATCGGAGCAGGACAAATGGGGTCAGGAATTGCCCAAGTTTGCGCACAAGCAGGGTATCAAGTCGTATTACATGACTTAAAACAAGATTTTGTTGATCGCGGCTTAGGCATCATCAATAAAAATCTATCACGTAACGTGGATAAAGGCCGGTTAACCGAGGAGCAGAAGCAAGTCATTTTGGGCCAGCTTACCACTTCAACAGATTTGAAGAATGCAGGCGACGTTGACCTTGTCATCGAAGCTGCTGTGGAAAATATGGAAATTAAAACGAAGCTGTTTGCAGAGCTAGACAAAATTGCTCCGGCACATGCTATTTTAGCAAGCAATACCTCCTCGCTGCCGATCACAGAAATCGCCGCTGCGACCACCCGACCAGAAAAAGTAATCGGCATGCATTTTATGAATCCAGTGCCGGTTATGAAGCTTGTTGAAATTATCCGCGGGCTCGCCACTGCAGATGAGGTTTACCAAGTCATTGAGGACATGACGAAATCATTGGGCAAGGTGCCGGTTGAAGTTAACGACTTTCCAGGCTTTGTATCTAACCGTATTCTCATGCCGATGATTAACGAAGCGATTTATACATTGTACGAAGGAGTAGCCACGAAAGAAGCCATTGATGAAGTGATGAAGCTGGGGATGAATCATCCGATGGGACCGCTTACCCTAGCTGACTTTATTGGCTTGGATACATGCCTTTATATTATGGAAACTCTTCAGGAAGGCTTTGGGGATGACAAGTACCGTCCATGCCCGCTCCTTCGCAAATATGTAAAAGCAGGCTGGCTCGGCCGTAAAACGGGTCGTGGTTTTTACACATACGAATAAGGGGAGAGCAACATGAATTTGACCTTCACAGAAGAACAAGAAATGATGCGGAAAATGGTGCGCGATTTTGCTGCTAGCGAAATCGCACCCTTTATCGAAAAAATGGAAAAAGGGGAATTCCCGCGCGAGATTCTTCGCAAGATGGGCGAACTCGGCCTTATGGGCATTCCTGTTCCTGAAAAATACGGCGGTGCTGAGATGGATTTCACCTCTTACATCATCGCCATCAATGAAATCTCTCGAGTCAGCGCCACTTTGGGCGTGATTCTTTCCGTCCATACGTCTGTTGGCACGAATCCGATTCTCTATTTTGGCACAGAGGAGCAGAAGCAAAAATACTTGCCAAAGCTGGCATCAGGGGAGTATTTAGGCGCCTTTTGCTTAACGGAGCCAAGCGCGGGCTCAGATGCGGCCAGTTTAAAGACGCGTGCTGTAAAGGATGGCGACCATTATGTTCTTAATGGCTCTAAGGTGTTCATCACCAACGGCGGAGAAGCGGACATTTATATTGTGTTTGCCACAACCGACCCTAAATTAGGAACAAAGGGAATCGTGGCCTTTATTGTTGAAAAAAATACGCCCGGCTTTGTCATCGGTAAGGATGAACAGAAAATGGGGCTGCACGGCTCAAGAACAGTCCAGCTGACCTTTGATAACATGCGGGTTCCAGTGGAGAATATGCTTGGAAAAGAACACGAGGGCTTTAAAATTGCGATGGCAAACCTCGATGTAGGCCGAATTGGGATTGCCACCCAGGCGCTAGGAATTGCAGAGGCGGCACTCGAGGCGGCAACGAACTACGCCAAGGAGCGACAGCAATTCGGCAAACTGATTGCTGCCCAGCAAGGAATCGCCTTTAAGCTTGCGGATATGGCGACAAGCGTCGAGGCTGCAAGATTACTAGTTTATCGTGCAGCCGATCTACGGACGAACGGCTTAAAATGCGGGCTAGAAGCATCGATGGCGAAGTTATTCGCGTCAAGGACAGCGGTTGAAGTTGCAACCGAAGCGATCCAAGTGTTTGGAGGCTACGGCTACACCGAGGATTACCCGGTCGAACGCTACTTCCGCGACGCTAAAATAACGGAAATCTACGAAGGCACAAGCGAGATTCAGAGGATTGTTATTAGTAAAAATCTATAAGTTTTTCAGATAAGGATAGAGCTTTAAAGATTTATTTTGTTATGCGTTTCCTTATTTTTCTAAAAAATGTCGTAAACAACCTAAAATTTGTAGTAAGTCATCGGAAATATGTTGTAAAGCACTTAAATGGTGTTGTAAGTCTAAAAAAATGGTCGTAAGTCACCTGATATATGTAGTAAGCCTCGAATGACCATACAGGAAAACCACAAGGGGGACTCAATAATGAACTTTAAATTAACCGAAGAACATGAAATGATTCGTAAAATGGTTCGC
Source organism: Neobacillus massiliamazoniensis (assembly GCF_001048695.1). GTDB lineage: Bacteria > Bacillota > Bacilli > Bacillales > Cytobacillaceae > Neobacillus > Neobacillus massiliamazoniensis. The sequence goes on from NZ_CVRB01000002.1 coordinate 961,342, forward strand.
GATTTTGCCAAAAATGAAGTGGCGCCGACTGCAGCTGAACGGGATGAGAACGAAACCTTTGACCGTGAAATTTTTGACAAAATGGCCGAGCTTGGCTTAACGGGGATTCCGTGGCCGGAAGAATACGGCGGCATCGGCAGTGATTACCTCGCTTACTGTATTGCTGTTGAAGAGCTTTCCCGTGTCGACGCGTCCATTGGCGTAACTCTTTCAGCTCACACTTCGCTAGCAGGCTGGCCGATTTTCAAATTCGGTTCCGAAGAGCAAAAGCAAAAATTTCTTCGTCCGATGGCAGAGGGAACGAAGATTGGTGCTTACGGCTTAACAGAGCCTGGCAGCGGTTCGGATGCAGGTGGGATGAGAACGGCGGCCCGTCTTGAGGGCGATCATTACGTCCTTAACGGTTCTAAAATTTTCATCACAAATGGTGGTGTGGCTGATATTTATGTAGTGTTTGCCTTAACAGATCCATCCAGCAAACAAAGAGGAACGACCGCTTTTATTGTTGAAAAAGACTTTCCAGGATTTTCTGTTGGGAAAAAAGAAAAGAAACTCGGTATTCGTTCATCACCGACAACGGAAATTATTTTTGAAGATTGCAAGGTTCCTGTTGAAAATCGCCTTGGCGAAGAGGGAGACGGCTTTAAAGTTGCGATGATGACGCTTGATGGCGGTCGCAACGGGATCGCAGCTCAAGCGGTGGGAATAGCCCAAGGAGCGCTTGATGCAGCGGTTGATTATGCAAGAGAGCGCCACCAGTTCGGCAAGCCAATTGCCGCCAACCAAGGAATCAGCTTTAAGCTTGCAGACATGGCTACAGGCATTGAAGCTGCAAGACTATTAACATATCAAGCAGCATGGCTTGAATCAAACGGACTGCCATACGGAAAAGAATCGGCGATGTCGAAGCTGTTTGCCGGTGATACAGCAATGAAGGTTACAACAGAAGCAGTACAGGTTTTTGGCGGCTATGGATATACAAAGGATTACCCGGCTGAACGCTTCATGCGCGATGCAAAAATTACGCAAATCTACGAAGGAACGCAAGAAATCCAGCGCCTTGTAATTTCACGGATGCTAACAAAATAAGGCGGTTAAACGGATGAAGAAGCGGGAAGTAATGGCCTCGGTCAAGGATGAGCGTTTGGTGCAAAAACGGCGTGATCAAATGATCAAAGGAGCGGTAGCCCTTTTTAAACAAAAGGGGTTCCACCGGACAACGACGAGAGAAATTGCCAAAGCGGCGGGCTTTAGCATCGGGACGTTATACGAATATATTCGCACAAAGGAAGATGTCCTTTACCTTGTATGTGACAGCATCTATGACCATGTAAGTGATCGTCTGGAAAAAGAGCTTGATAATAAAAAGGGTACATTAGAAAGCTTGAAGCTGGGAATAGCGAACTTTTTTCAAGTCATGGATGAAATGCAGGCCGAGGTTCTGGTGATGTACCAGGAGGTAAAATCACTATCAAAGGATGCCCTTCCATATGTTTTGAAGAAGGAAATGGATATGGTAGGCATGTTTGAGAACCTGCTGACACGCTGCGTGGAAAACGGTGAGCTCAAGCTTAGCGAACAACAAGTCAAAATCATTGCCCACGACATCTTTGTTCAAGGCCAAATGTGGGGCTTCCGCCGCTGGGCCCTCCAAAAACTATTCACGCTCGAACAGTACATCGAGCTGCAAACAGAGCTGTTGTTCACAGGAATCAAAGGCGATGCCTTAAAAATGGTGCCTGACACCAAAATGGATGTTGGAAAATGAACTGTCCACTCCACACGTACAAAAGAGGGGTTTTGTCCACGAGCGGTGCCTGACACCAAAACATCAATAGGGAAGAATAAGGGGGAGAAGGATGAGCACGACGGGAAATTATCAGCCAAAGCATCATATTCGGTTTGTAACGGCGTCTAGTTTGTTTGACGGTCACGATGCTTCCATCAATATTATGAGACGGATCCTTCAAGCGAGCGGGGCCGAGGTCATTCATCTTGGCCACAACCGCTCGGTAGAGGAGGTTGTGAACGCGGCAATCCAGGAGGATGTGCAGGGGATCGCAATTTCTTCCTATCAGGGGGGACACGTTGAATACTTCAAATATATGTACGATTTATTAAAGGAAAAAGGTGCACCTCATATCCGCATTTACGGCGGCGGGGGTGGCGTTATCATTCCACGCGAAATCAAGGAACTTCAAGACTACGGTATTTCCGGAATCTTTTCACCTGAGGATGGCCGGAGACTCGGGCTGCAAGGGATGATCAACGTTATGCTCGAGGAGTGCGACGTTGCAACGGTGACCACAGAAGTCACAGAGCAGATGAATAAGCTCCCATCCGGTGATGCCGTCGCCGTCGCCAAGCTGATTACGCTTGCTGAGCTTCATGTTGATCAAAACGAAGAGGCAGCAGCAGCGCTAGAGAAAGTGAAAGAGCTAACCAAAAATGTACCAGTAATCGGTATCACAGGTACGGGCGGTGCTGGAAAAAGCTCGCTGACCGATGAGCTCATCCGCCGCTTCCTCAATGAGCTGCCAGATAAAAAAGTGGCGATTCTTTCTGTTGACCCGACGAAACAAAAAACAGGCGGTGCTCTCTTAGGAGATCGGATCCGCATGAATGCGATTTTTTCACCAAATGTCTACATGCGCAGCCTTGCAACAAGGCATTCGAAAAATGAGCTTTCGCTGGCGATTAAAGATGCAGTGACCGTCACGAAAGCAGCCGGCTTTGACCTCGTCATCGTCGAAACGAGCGGGATTGGCCAAGGCGATGCCGAAATCACGGAAATTTGTGATGTTTCCTTATATGTGATGACGAGCGAATTCGGTGCGCCATCCCAGCTAGAAAAAATCGATATGATTGACTTCGCTGACCTCATTGTCATCAACAAATTTGAGCGCAAAGGCTCCGAGGATGCGAAGCGCCAGGTGCAAAAGCAGTACCAGCGTAGCCATATGCTGTTTGAAAAAGACGCATCCGAAATGCCGGTCTATGGCACGATTGCCAGCCAGTTCAACGACCCGGGAACGAACGCTTTGTTCGCGGCGTTAATTGAAACTATCAATCAAAAAATGAACACAGCTTGGGAAACTTCTTTTAGCAAAAACGCCCTTGTAGAAAAACAAAATGTCATCATCCCAACGGACCGCCGCTATTACTTAAGAGAAATCTCGGAAACCGTAAGACGTTACCATCAAAATGCGGCAGTGCAGGCGGATTTAGCACGGAAATTATTCCAGCTTGAGGGTGCCATGGCCCTTGTAAACGATCAGCCAGAAGTCCTTCAATCATTAGAGGCTATCAAGCAAGACGTTGAAAGCAAACTAACAGCGGAATCGAAGAAAATTCTCGCCAGCTGGGAAAATACAAAGAAAGAATATGCTGCCGACCAGTTTGTCACGAGAATTCGCGACAAAGAAATCATTACCGTTTTAAAAACAAAAAGCCTTTCCGGCCTCGATATTCCGAAAGTGGCCCTGCCAAAATTTAAAGACTACGGCGAAATTCTCCGCTGGGTCTACCAAGAAAATATTCCAGGTGCGTTCCCGTACACAGCAGGAGTATTCCCGTTCAAGCGTGAAGGCGAAGATCCGAAACGGCAATTTGCCGGCGAAGGAACACCGGAAAAAACGAACCGCCGCTTCCACTACCTGTCAAAGGATGACCCTGCGAAGCGCCTGAGTACCGCGTTCGATTCCGTGACCTTGTATGGCGAAGATCCTGATTACCGTCCCGACATTTACGGTAAAATCGGTGAGAGTGGCGTCAGCGTTTGTACGCTAGATGACATGAAAAAACTGTACGCAGGCTTTGATTTATGCCATCCATCTACATCTGTCTCGATGACGATCAATGGTCCGGCGCCGATTATTTTAGCGATGTTCATGAATACCGCGATTGATCAGCAGGTGAAACTGAAGGAGGCAGAGCTTGGCCGCATCCTTACACTTGAAGAGTTCGCCGCTGTGAAGGCTTATACATTAAAAACTGTCCGCGGTACAGTGCAGGCTGATATTTTAAAAGAAGACCAAGGACAAAACACATGTATTTTTTCAACCGAATTTGCTCTAAGGATGATGGGGGATATCCAGCAATATTTCATCGATCATCAAGTCCGTAATTACTATTCGGTATCGATTTCTGGCTATCATATTGCTGAAGCAGGAGCCAATCCGATTTCGCAGCTAGCCTTCACCCTTTCTAATGGCTTCACTTATGTTGAGTACTATTTAAGCCGTGGCATGAACATCGACGATTTTGCGCCAAACCTGTCGTTCTTCTTCTCCAATGGCTTGGATCCAGAATATACGGTCATTGGCCGCGTGTCACGCCGCATTTGGGCAACGGTCATGCGCGATAAGTACGGGGCAAACGAGCGTAGCCAAAAGCTGAAATACCATGTTCAAACATCCGGCCGTTCGCTGCACGCTCAGGAAATTGATTTTAATGATATCCGTACAACGCTGCAGGCATTGATGGCGTTGCATGATAATTGCAACTCGCTTCATACGAATGCCTATGACGAAGCGATTACAACGCCAACGGAAGAGTCTGTACGTAGGGCGATGGCGATCCAGATGATCATCACCAAAGAACACGGTTTAACGAAAAACGAGAACCCGCTTCAAGGCTCGTTTATTGTTGAAGAGTTAACCGATCTCGTTGAGGAAGCGGTCCTTCAGGAATTTGAACGTTTAAACGACCGCGGTGGGGTGCTAGGCTCGATGGAAACCCAGTATCAGCGCGGTAAAATTCAAGACGAATCAATGTATTATGAAATGAAAAAGCATACTGGCGAATTACCGATCATCGGTGTGAACACCTACTTGAACCCAAATCCTCCTTCAGAGGAAGATGTGAATAATATGGAGTTAGCAAGGGCAACGACTGAGGAAAAAGAATTGCAAATTCACAATTTGCGTGCCTTCCAGGAAGCCAACGTGGAAGTAGCAGCTCCGGCCTTAAAGCGGTTAAAAGAAACGGCGGTGTCGGGCGGCAATATTTTTGCAGGATTAATGGAAACCGTCAAGGTGGCAAGCCTCGGCCAAATCACAAGGGCACTGTATGAAGTGGGCGGTCAATATCGTAGAAATATGTAGGTCGTCTTCAGAAGTCGTGAATACACCGACAGATAGCATCACCTAAAAAAGGCAAGAGGATGTCCCAAAAGGGTCCGACCCCTCGTTCAAAACTCAATCTATAGAAGCTGATGAAGCAAAGTTTACTATAAATTGTGGGTTGAGGGGTCTGGCACTTTGTTTTGGGTTATCCTTCTTTTTTTTTGCTAAGGCTGTGTTAAAGGTCATTGTTGATTTTGCCACAATGTTGATTGGAGCGGATGGCGCTCGACTCCTGCGGGAGTGCCGAGGAGGCTCCCCGGACCGCCCGCGGAAAGCGATCGCCTGGAGCGGAAATCAACAGGCAAGTTTAACAGGACCTTTGCTAAAAATAGACGCTGTTTATGCTAAAGGGCTTACAATTGCCGAACGAAAATAAATTATTTGTTTTACTATCAATATCTTATATAATAGATTAGCAAACAATCTTTGCTTTCAACAGGCGGGTGACAACAGAATGAAGTTTATATATGCTGTGATTATTATAGCTGTATTAGCCTGGCCGTTTAATTATCTTTATCAGATGCAATTAGGGTCGATTCCCTTCTTGTTGCTGGCGCTTTTCTTTATTTTTATGACCGTGAGACAGATAAAAAAAGTAAAGGCTCAAAAAGGGGTTAACAAGGATCAAGCAAAACGGGAAAAAATCAAGAGAAACAAAGGATAGAACTAGCATAAACGGCAGGAATTTGTTTATAATGAAGAATATGTATTTTGGAAAGATAAGCTAAAGGCGCCTTGACTAGGCGCTGAAGCTGGACAAGGAGAATGTCCTTTAACCACTCTTTTAAGAGTGTTAAATAGAGAAAGGAAGTGCCTATATTGAGTTTAAAACAATACTCAAAGGAGCAATTACAAGAGTTTTCTCTTATTGAATTGGCTTACGAATTTTTAAAAAATAGTAAGCAGCCGATTGCTTTTAATGATTTAGTAAACGAAATTGCCACAGCAGCGGGAATTTCAGCAGAAGAAATCCGCACAAGACTTGCACAATTTTATACCGATATGAATATCGATGGCCGCTTCCTTACACTAGGGGAAAACCGCTGGGGTCTTCGCGTTTGGTATCCAGTAGATACGGTTGAAGAAGAAGTGATAACCTCTGCGAAGCCTAAGAAGAAAAAGGCGAAGAAGGTTGTCGATGAGGATGTCGTTGACGAATTCGACGAGATGGACGAGATGGAAGAAGAAGACTACGATGATCTCGATGATTTTGCTGACGATGAAGATCTTGGTGAAGATGAAGACGACTTCGATGATATTGACGACCTAGATGAAGACGAGGATGTCATTGAGGAAGATGCTGACTTCGATCTTGGTGAAGATGAAGATCTTGGTGAAGATGAAGATCTTGATGAAGACCTCGACGAGGATGACGAGTTAGTCGACGAAGATGAAGAAGAGGAAGATAAATAATCGGCTTGACTTTTCATTCATGCCCTTGTAAAATCTTTTTTGGGCTCCTTAAAATAGGAACGATTCAATCATTAATCAAAATGCGCTCCCTTACTTATTGTAGGGTGGGCGCTTTTTTATTTTTGTCTAGCTTCAGCGCCTAGCCCCTCGAGGTCATAAGCCAATCCGTCATGAAGGTTAAAAAGCAACCTTCCTGCCGGCTCGTCTTATGCTTGGCTACAGAAGGCTAACGCCTTCTGTGCGCATTAAGGGAGACTAAGGCACTTATCAGTGCCAAGTCTCCCTATATCGGGGCTGATCAAGGCGCTTACGCTTTTCTTATTGTTTCACTTCCTTGTCGAAGAGCGACGAGGCGAAATTATTTTAGATAAATTAGCCTTAAACCATTTAGAAATTGTACACACTGAATTAGAGGGGGAATAATCAATGACAAAGTATATTTTTGTAACAGGCGGTGTGGTTTCATCACTTGGAAAAGGAATCACCGCAGCTTCACTAGGTCGTTTATTGAAAAATCGCGGGTTAAGTGTGACCATTCAAAAATTCGACCCTTATATTAACGTAGACCCAGGAACGATGAGCCCATATCAGCATGGCGAAGTATACGTTACGGGCGATGGTGCAGAAACGGATTTGGATTTAGGACACTACGAGCGGTTTATTGACATTAACCTTACTAAATATAGTAACGTGACATCCGGAAAAATCTACTCGACCGTTTTACGAAAAGAGCGCCGTGGTGATTATTTAGGTGGCACAGTCCAAGTAATTCCGCATATCACAAACGAAATTAAGGACCGCGTTTTCCGTGCCGGCAAAGAAACAAATGCTGATGTTGTTATTACCGAAATTGGTGGTACTGTCGGCGATATCGAATCTCTGCCGTTTTTAGAAGCGATCCGCCAAATTAAAAATGATATCGGCCGTGACAATGTAATGTATGTTCATTGTACATTAGTTCCGTATATTCGGGCGGCAGGTGAAATGAAAACGAAGCCGACCCAGCACAGCGTGAAGGAATTACGCAGCCTCGGAATCCAGCCAAATATTATTGTGGTAAGAACAGAAATGCCGATCTCGCAGGATATGAAGGACAAAATTGCCTTGTTCTGTGATATTGACGCCAAAGCGGTGATTGAATGCCGTGATGCCGATACGCTTTATTCTGTTCCGCTTGCTCTTCAAGATCAGAAAATGGACCAAATTGTCTGCGACCATCTTAAATTGACAACACCTGATCCAGACATGACAGAATGGAAGGCGCTTGTCGATAAGGTTTTAAACCTTTCAAATAAGACACGCATTGGTCTTGTCGGTAAATATGTTGAGCTTCAGGATGCCTATATTTCCGTTGTGGAAGCATTGCGCCACGCAGGCTATGCTTTTGACACCGACATTGAAGTGAAATGGATTAATTCTGACCATGTAACAGAAGAAAATGTGGCAGACTATTTGCATGATGTTGATGGTATTCTAGTTCCAGGTGGGTTTGGAGACCGCGGCATCGAAGGAAAGATCCATGCAACTCGCTATGCCCGTGAAAATAAAGTTCCGTTCCTCGGCATTTGCTTAGGTATGCAGCTGGCAACTATTGAGTTTGCTCGCAACGTTCTTGGCTACAAAGATGCACACTCGGCAGAATTCCGTCCAGATACGGAATATCCAATTATCGATTTACTTCCTGAACAAAAGGATGTTGAGGACCTTGGTGGTACATTACGATTGGGTCTTTATCCATGCCGCCTTGTCGAAGGAACGAAAGCGTTCGAGGCGTATGAAGAAAATGTTGTTTACGAACGCCACCGCCATCGTTATGAGTTTAACAACCATTATCGTCAAGAGATGGAAAGTGCAGGCTTTGTCTTCTCAGGAACAAGCCCAGACGGCCGTTTAGTCGAAATTATTGAATTGAATGATCATCCATGGTTTGTAGCATCCCAGTTCCATCCAGAATTCGTTTCAAGACCAACACGTCCACAACCGCTCTTCCGCGATTTTGTCAAAGCAACAATTCAAAAATAAACAAGTGTAATAGGCCAGCTCTGCTGGCCTATTTTTATGCATGGGGTTGGTTTGGCAATGGCACATGAGTGGGTCAAAACGGCACATAAGTGGGTCAAAACGGCACATAAGTGGGTCAAAACGGCACATAAAATCCAAAAATGGCACATAAAATGGAAAAACGGCACATATCGTATTTAAAGCAGGGGAAATCTGCAAAAAAGTAACTAAAAAGAGCAGCAGCCACAGTCAGAAAACAGGCGTTTTAGAAGGATTGGATAGACTTTTAAGAGAAACGGCACATAAAAAAGAAAAATGGCACATAAGTGGGCCAAAACGGCACATAAAATCCAAAAATGGCACATAAAATGGAAAAACGGCACATATCGTATTTAAAGCAGTGGAAATCTGCAAAAAAATAACTAAAAAGAGCAGCAGCCAGTCAGAAAACAGGCGTTTTAGAAGGATCGGATAGACTTTTAAGAGAAACGGCACATAAAAAAGAAAAATGGCACATAAGTGGGTCAAAACGGCACATAAAATCCAAAAATGGCACATATATCGGAAAAATGGCACATATATCGGAAAAACGGCACATAAATCCAATCGCCGTCGGTCCGCCACAACAAAAAAACGGCCTTTCTCCTGGCCGCTTTTTACAGATCATATTCCTCCAAAATTTCCTCAATCGTGAACTTCAGTCCATAATAAACAAACAATCCTGCCATCGAAGAGGGTATACAGAAGCGATTGCCGAATTCATCTGGAAGCAACCCCTTTTTAAGAGCTAAATCAATATGAACATCCGCTAGTTCCGCGAGCTTGCCCTCACCGTTCAGAGCAGTGGATACACCAACAAACGGGATTTCTTTTTCCTGTAGCTGTATAGCAAGTTCGACAGCATCGGAATCAGACGCATAACGGGTAAAAATGACCACCCGGTCCGCATCTGTTACTTCTTCAATATTTGCAAACGGTTTGGCAAATTTGAATGGTTCTGCACCTTCTATGGCCTCATTCACAATTGCTTTCATTTCGTTTGGCCCGTAAAGATAAATCACCCCATCACCAACCGGTGCTTGGGCTAGCAAGCGGGCTCCGTCCTCAAATGAAAATGCTTCTTTTTCCTCGATGCGCTTAAACAAGCCAGTTAATTGGGTCGTTAACATTTTTAACAAAACTACCACTCCTTTCAAGCCTTTATTATAGACTTTTTCCAAAAAAGAAAAAATAAAAGTCAATTTCCACAATATAGAAACAATTTAAGAAGGAATTTTGATAAAATAAGTAGAACTATATTCATAGGTATTGAAATAGGAAGAGGTGAAGGTTGTGAAAGAGAAGATTTTAATCGTAGATGATCAGTTTGGAATTCGGATTTTACTAAATGAGGTGTTTCAAAAGGAGGGGTATCAAACCTTTCAGGCTGCAAATGGACTCCAAGCGTTAGATATTTTAAAAAAGCATGACCCAGATCTTGTCCTTTTAGATATGAAAATACCAGGAATGGATGGAATTGAAATTTTAAAACGTATGAAAGTGATTGACCCGGATATTCGAGTTATTATCATGACCGCTTACGGGGAATTGAATATGATTCAAGAAGCCAAAAATCTCGGGGCTCTTACGCATTTTGCCAAGCCGTTTGACATTGATGATATCCGCGCTGCTGTAAGAAAACATATGCCTCAGAAAACTAATTAAAAAGTGGCTACGCTTACAATGTTACAGTTTGATCAGAGTGATGGAATTTCTTCTTTCCTTTTGTTATGATACATATGAACTTCACTAGATGGTTAACTTTTTTCGAGAATACATAATTGCAAAAATAGAGGGAAAACCTTTATATGGAAAGTCATGTTTCGAATAAAGTAACCAAAATTTAAGGAGGAATTCAAATGCCTTTAGTTTCTATGACTGAAATGCTTAAGAAAGCAAAATCAGAAGGATATGCTGTAGGACAATTTAATATCAATAACCTTGAATTTACTCAAGCCATTCTACAAGCAGCGGAAACAGAAAAATCACCAGTTATTTTAGGTGTTTCTGAAGGTGCTGGCCGCTATATTGGCGGTTTCAAAACTGTTTGCAAAATGGTAGAAGGCTTAATGGAAGATTATAAAATTACCGTTCCGGTTGCAATTCACCTTGACCACGGTTCTAGCTTTGATAAATGTAAAGAAGCAATTGATGCAGGCTTTACTTCTGTTATGATTGATGCTTCTCACCATCCTTATGAAGAAAATATTGAAATCACTACAAAAGTGGTAGAGTATGCTCATTCTAAAGGTGTTTCTGTTGAAGCTGAGCTTGGAACAGTCGGCGGACAAGAGGACGATGTAGTTGCAGACGGCATTATTTATGCAGATGCAAATGAGTGTGTGGATCTTGTGAAACGCACTGGCATCGATTGCCTTGCTCCAGCGCTTGGTTCCGTTCACGGCCCATACAAAGGTGAACCAAAGCTTGGTTTCAAAGAAATGGAAGAAATCGGAAACCTTACAGGTGTTCCATTAGTACTACACGGTGGAACTGGAATCCCTACAAAGGATATCCAAAAATCAGTTTCCCTTGGAACTGCAAAAATCAATGTTAACACTGAAAACCAAATCGCTTCTGCTAAAGTAGTGCGTGAAGTGTTAGCAGCAAAACCAGCAGAATATGATCCACGTAAATATTTAGGACCAGCACGTGACGCCATTAAAGAAACAGTTATCGGCAAAATGCGCGAGTTTGGTTCTTCAAACAAAGCATAATAAAGAGCGGCGCTAATCGAAGATGTGACTTGCGTCTCTTGCAAATAGGTTACAATCTTTGGTAACATTTGATTGAAGTGAAGCCGCCCTTGCCAAAAGGGCGGTTTCAAATGTTTTTTAAAGAAAAGCGGAAGCGCCTTGCTCAGGGGCGACAGGCATAAGACGAGCCGGCTTGAAGGTTGGTTTTTAACCTTCATGACGGATTGGCTTATGACCCCGAGCCCCTAGGCGCTGGAGCTGGACAAAAGAAAAGCGGAAACCGATACTCTTTTGAAGCTGGACATTACTCAAGATCCAAAGAAACAAATTCTAATAAAAATAACAAACTTGGAGGAAATCATCATGAAATTTTTTATTGACACAGCAAATATTAATGAAATCCGTGAAGCAAATGAGCTTGGCTTACTTGCAGGCGTAACAACTAATCCATCGCTTGTAGCAAAAGAAAAAGGCGTCTCATTCCATGACCGCTTGAGAGAAATCACTACGCTTGTCCCAGGTTCCGTAAGCGCTGAGGTAATTGCATTAGACGCAGAAGGAATGATTCGTGAAGGAAGAGAACTTGCTGCGATCGCACCAAATATTACAGTTAAAGTTCCAATGACTCTTGAAGGATTAAAGGCAGTCCATGCTTTTTCTAAAGAAGGTATTAAAACAAACGTTACTTTGATTTTTAATGCAAACCAAGCCTTGCTTGCAGCAAGAGCAGGAGCTACATATGTTTCTCCATTCCTTGGCAGATTAGACGATATCGGACAAAATGGGCTCGATCTTATTTCAACGATTTCTGAAATCTTTGACGTTCATGGTATTGAAACAGAAATTATCGCGGCTTCTATTCGTCATCCTATGCATGTGACTGAAGCAGCTTTAAGAGGTGCACATATTGCCACAATTCCTTATAATGTTATTATGAGCTTATGCAAGCACCCGTTAACTGATAAAGGCATTGAAGCATTCTTAAAAGATTGGAATTCACGTACAAACGCCTAATTTTCCGCAGTTTTTCCATTTTCGAATATTTTTTTAAATAGGAATACATGAAAATAAAATTTTCGTGTAAACTATATAAATAGACAAGCTGTCGGAATTTGCTGTTTAATGTTGGAAAAAAATACCTTGAGCTACACTAGGCGATTTCAGGCTTAGAAGGGAGTCGAAAATGGAAAAACTAAAGATTGCAGGCGGCTACCCATTAAAAGGAACCGTTCGGATCAGCGGTGCAAAAAATAGCGCAGTTGCCCTAATTCCAGCCACTATTTTAGCAGAATCACCGGTCACCATTGAAGGATTACCGGATATTTCTGATGTTGAAATTCTAAAGGGCTTGCTCGAAGAAATCGGCGGGAAAGTCACGCTAACCGAAGATGAAATGACAGTGGACCCTACCACGATGATTTCTATGCCGCTTCCAAACGGGAAGGTAAAAATGCTACGCGCATCCTATTATTTAATGGGGGCGATGCTGGGTCGGTTTAAAAAAGCAGTCATTGGTTTACCTGGTGGCTGCCATCTAGGCCCAAGGCCGATTGATCAGCATATTAAAGGTTTTGAGGCCCTAGGTGCAACCGTTACCAATGAGCAAGGAGCTATTTATTTGCGCGCCGATGAACTCCGAGGTGCAAGGATTTATCTTGACGTCGTCAGCGTCGGGGCGACGATTAATATTATGCTTGCTGCGGTAAAAGCTAAAGGGCGGACCATTATCGAAAACGCTGCTAAGGAACCAGAAATCATTGATGTAGCCACGTTATTGACGAATATGGGGGCGAAGATCAAAGGAGCCGGAACAGATGTCATTCGCATTGACGGTGTTGATTGTCTCCATGGTTGCCGCCACACCATTATTCCCGACCGAATCGAAGCGGGGACCTATATGATTATCGCCGCAGCGGTTGGGGAAGGAATTTTAATCGATAATGTCATCCCGCAGCATTTAGAATCCTTAACGGCTAAATTGCGTGAAATGGGTGTTCAGGTAGAATCAGGCGATGATCAAATTTTTATTAGCGGTTCATCTGCATTAAAAACCGTTGATATCAAGACGCTTGTCTATCCTGGTTTTCCAACAGATTTGCAGCAGCCGTTTACCACCCTGTTAACTCGTGCAGCTGGCTCTAGTGTGGTTACCGATACTATTTATGGTGCCCGCTTTAAACATATTGATGAGTTAAGAAGAATGAATGCCAATATTAAAGTTGAGGGACGTTCGGCGATTACTAACGGTCCGGTCCAACTTCAGGGGGCAAAGGTTAAGGCAAGCGATCTAAGAGCCGGTGCGGCATTAGTCATTGCTGGGCTGATTGCAGAAGGCATTACCGAAGTGACGGGGCTCGATCATATTGACAGGGGATACAGCAATCTTGTCGAAAAACTAAACGGGCTTGGGGCAACAGTCTGGCGTGAAGCATTAACGAAAGAAGAAGTCGAGCATTTAAAGAACATCTAAGAGTTCAAACGGTAAGACTAAAAAATCTGATCGTTAGGAATCAGAATTGGGAGATGGAAACCGATGGAAAGAAGTTTATCGATGGAGCTTGTCCGTGTAACAGAGGGTGCTGCCCTCGCTTCAGCCCGCTGGATGGGCCGTGGAAAAAAAGATGAAGCAGACGGAGCGGCAACATCGGCCATGCGTGACGTGTTTGACACAGTTCCGATGAAAGGAACTGTTGTTATTGGTGAAGGAGAAATGGATGAGGCGCCGATGCTTTATATTGGCGAAAAACTTGGAACTGGCTTTGGTCCTCGCGTGGATGTGGCCGTTGACCCCCTTGAAGGGACAAATATTTTAGCCTCTGGCGGCTGGAATGCGCTTGCCGTCCTTGCTATTGCCGATAATGGCAATCTCCTCCATGCACCAGATATGTACATGGAAAAAATAGCCGTTGGTCCTGAAGCCGTAGGACTTGTAGATATCAATGCTTCTGTACTCGATAATTTGAAAGCGGTGGCAAAAGCTAAAAACAAAGATATCCAAGACGTTGTGGCAACAGTCTTGAACCGTCCGCGTCATGAGCATATCATTGCCCAGCTTCGCGAAGCAGGCGCAAGGATTAAACTTATAAACGACGGAGATGTAGCCGGTGCCATCAATACAGCGTTTGAAACGACTGGCGTCGACATTTTATTTGGTTCAGGTGGAGCGCCTGAGGGAGTGCTTTCAGCGGTTGCCCTCAAATGCCTTGGCGGCGAGCTAATCGGAAAATTGCTGCCGCAAAGCGATGCAGAGCTCGAGCGTTGCATTAAAATGGGTCTTGATGTCAACAAGGTGCTCAGGATGGAAGACCTTGTAAAAGGTGACGATGCTATATTTGCCGCAACAGGGGTTACAGACGGCGAATTATTGCGCGGTGTCCAATTTAAAGGCTCATACGCGTCAACCCACTCCCTTGTTATGAGAGCAAAATCAGGCACCGTCCGCTTTGTTGAAGGCCGACACAGCTTGAAAAAGAAACCGAATTTAGTGATAGGTTAGGATTGCAGGAGGATGTCCCAAAAAAAGTGTCAGACCCCTCTCCCTACAATATATAGTTGAAAACGACAATATATTGAGTGTTGAGCCAGAGGTCAGACCCTTTTGGGACATCCTCTACCCCAAAACTTCAAGAGTTAACTTCCTCCCGAGAAAATTTTTCCAAACAAAAAATGTAGTTGATTATTTTTTTAGTAAAAGGGTAAAATAGAAGTTGTTTTATTATGCTTTTTTTTCTGCCAATCTATTCATTTCATTTATACTTCTTTCATCCTTCTTTGAAAAAGATGTATACTTTCTACCCCAAAAAACTCTAAAGAGAAAAAATATTAAAGAGTGGTGTACACATGGACTTAACAATTTCAGGTTTAGAAAATATGAAACTAAAGGAACTTTATGAGCTTGCTCGCGAATATAAGGTGACCTATTACAGCAAATTAACGAAAAAAGAATTAATTTTTGCCATCCTCAAATCCCGTGCAGAACAGCAAGGTTATTTTTTCATGGAAGGCGTCCTAGAAATAATCCAATCCGAAGGGTTCGGATTCTTACGGCCAATCAACTACTCTCCAAGCTCAGAGGATATTTATATTTCGGCATCGCAAATCCGCCGATTTGATCTTCGCAATGGTGATAAAGTTTCTGGTAAGGTACGGCCTCCAAAAGAAAATGAACGCTATTACGGACTTTTACACGTAGAAGCGGTGAACGGTGAAGACCCTGAATCCGCGAAGGAACGTGTTTACTTTCCAGCTTTAACTCCTCTCTATCCAGACAGACAGATGAAGCTCGAAACCAATCCGAAACATCTTTCCACAAGAATTATGGATTTAGTAGCACCGGTTGGATTTGGCCAAAGGGGATTGATCGTTGCGCCTCCGAAAGCTGGTAAAACGATGCTGTTAAAAGAAATTGCCAATAGCATTACAACAAACCATCCGGAAGTCGAACTGATTGTACTGTTAATTGACGAACGTCCGGAAGAGGTAACCGACATTGAACGCTCCGTAGCGGGTGATGTTGTCAGCTCTACCTTCGATGAAGTGCCGGAAAATCATATTAAAGTGGCCGAGCTTGTTCTCGATCGAGCGATGCGCTTAGTCGAGCACAAACGCGATGTAGTCATCCTGATGGATAGTATTACTCGCCTGGCGCGTGCATACAACCTTGTCATTCCACCAAGTGGCCGGACACTCTCCGGAGGGATTGACCCAGCTGCCTTCCACCGTCCGAAGCGCTTCTTCGGGGCTGCCCGTAATATTGAAGAGGGCGGCAGCTTAACGATCCTAGCGACCGCATTGGTCGATACCGGTTCACGGATGGATGACGTCATTTATGAGGAATTTAAAGGGACGGGAAATATGGAGCTTCACCTTGACCGTACTCTTGCCGAACGTCGCATTTTCCCTGCCCTCGACATTCGCCGTTCCGGAACACGGAAAGAGGAGCTGCTCATTCCGAAGGACCATCTCGACAAATTATGGGTGATTCGCAAATCAATGTCAGACTCGCCAGACTTTGCCGAACGCTTCTTGAAAAAATTAAAACAAACAAAGTCAAACGAAGAATTTTTCGAGCAAATAGGGGAAGAATTGAAAACCCGCCGTTCATAATGGTAGGACTTAGGAAAAATATGAAGGATAAGATTACGCTAAAACTAAATTCGGTCTTGGAGTCTGGTT
Source organism: Neobacillus massiliamazoniensis (assembly GCF_001048695.1). Lineage (GTDB taxonomy): Bacteria > Bacillota > Bacilli > Bacillales > Cytobacillaceae > Neobacillus > Neobacillus massiliamazoniensis. The sequence continues at coordinate 977,792 of NZ_CVRB01000002.1, forward strand.
GCTTGAGGGCTAAAATCCTAAAAATCCCATCTTGCAAAAGCGAGTTCTCCTTGCTATAATAGTTGCAGTGTGTTTTTAGTATATTGGTGCTGGTTTTAGACAAGCACTTATGATAACTCTGTTTCGAAAGATTCAGGGCAGAAGGAGCTGAAAATAATGAAAGCAGGAATTCATCCTAATTACAAAACAGTTAAGGTGACTTGTGCATGCGGAAATACGTTTGAAAGTGGATCTGTTAAACAAGAGATTCGCGTAGAAACTTGCTCTGAGTGCCATCCATTCTATACTGGTCGCCAAAAATTCGCTGAAGCAGGCGGACGTGTTGACCGCTTCAACAAAAAATACGGCCTTAAGCAACAATAAGCTCAGAAACAGGCAAGCAGAGACACTACTTGCCTGTTTTTTATTTATCATTAATAGCTTTTCAGTAAGTGTCCAGCTAGAGCCTAGGGACTATTAGAGCCCCCTGACCAAGGAGTTTGGGCATTTCTTAAATAATATATGTTTGAAAAGTGAAGTGCTCAACTTCAGTATCGCTGGGCACTTCAACTATTCACGATCAAATAGATACAAATAATGTAATTTAGGGTTTGCGCATAGGAAGGAGTCGCCATTCATGTACGTAATGAAGCAAAGCGGATGGGTTGAGATTATCTGCGGCAGTATGTTTTCAGGAAAATCAGAGGAATTGATTCGTCGCGTCAGACGTGCTCAATTTGCTAAACAAAAAATCGCTGTTTTTAAACCGAAAATTGATAATCGCTACAGTGAACATTCTGTAGTATCCCATAATGGATCCTCTTTTATTGCGACGCCAATATCCCACTCCATCGAGATTTTACATCATGTCGAATCAGATATTGAAATTATCGCGATTGACGAAGTACAGTTTTTCGACGAAGGAATCGTCCGTGTCGTTCAGCAGCTTGCTGACAGCGGCCACCGCGTCATTGCCGCTGGGCTTGACCAGGATTTTCGCGGCGAACCATTTGGCCAAATGCCAGAATTAATGGCCATCGCAGAACAAGTAACCAAATTACAGGCCGTCTGCACCGTTTGCGGCTCGCCATCAAGCAGAACACAGCGTCTCATCGACGGCAGACCAGCATCCTACCATGACCCAGTCATCCTAGTCGGCGCCGCTGAAGCCTACGAGCCTCGCTGTCGCCATCACCACGAAGTCCCAAAAACCATCCCAGTCAACACCCGCTAAGAGTTGGTGTCTCCCTGTTGGTGCCTGACACCCTTGGTGGACATTTGTCCGCGTGGGGTGGACAGTGGTGGTTGGAAAGATTTTTCTTGAGCGATTGAGTGTGTAGGCTGGGCATCCTAGTAATAGGAGGTGGAAATAGTGAAAAAGTTCATTTTTCCCTCACTATTACTATTGATTATGGCGATTCTTGTCTGTGGCTGTCAGGGCATTAAGAATAATGAAACAGCCTATGATTTTCGCAAGGATAAAAACGCACCCAACTATATGTCAAACGAACTGACAGGTCCCGACAAAGGAAGGGTTATGGGGAATGACGTAACCAATCAAAACCCGAATTTCCTTAAGCTGAGAGGAACAAGGAATGGCAATGCATCAGGGGGCAGCGGTAATCTTGGTGTAGATGCCGATAAAGCTAAGCAAGTCATAGCAGATACAAAAGAGTTCAGAACTGATTCCGTATGGATTAACGGCGACCGGATGTGGGTCAATGTTTATAAAATGGACCAGCTTACTATTCAAGAAAAACTTGACGCTCAAGCACGCCTCCATCGCAAATTAGTCGAAGCCTTACCAAGGTATAATATTGAAGTAAGTGTTCAGGAAGATAGAAGATAGCATGCTCTGATATCAAGGGCATGTTTTTTGTATACAACAAGATGTATGTGCTGTTTTTCAAATTTATGTGCCATTATTAAAATATATGTGCCAAAACAACCTACTTATGTGCCAATCTAACTTTTACCTTTATTTGCAAAATGCTTACAGGGTAAAAATGTTTTTTGACGGTGCATTTTTCCTATAATATAATTAGAATGTTATGGACTAAAACCAGAGGTGAATAGAGTGTTTGATCGTCTTCAATCCGTAGAAGATCGCTATGAAAAGTTGAATGAGCTTTTGAGCGATCCAGAGATAATTAATGATTCCAAAAAACTTCGAGAATATTCAAAAGAACAATCTGATATACAAGAAACCGTCCAAGCCTACCGCCAATATAAAGAAGCGAAGCAGCAGCTTCAAGATGCGAAAGCTATGCTTGATGAGAAGCTTGATGCTGAGATGCGCGAAATGGTTAAAGAAGAAGTGAACGAACTAGATACGCTTATTGGTGAATTGGAAGAGCAGTTGAGAATTTTGCTCATTCCGAAGGACCCGAATGATGATAAAAACGTTATTATGGAAATCCGCGGTGCAGCGGGCGGGGAAGAGGCGGCGTTGTTTGCCGGATCGCTTTACCGGATGTACAGCCGCTATGCTGAATCACAAGGCTGGAAAACGGAAGTTATTGATGCGAACGAGACAGGTCTCGGTGGCTTCAAAGAGATTATTTTTATGATTACGGGAACTGGTGCCTATTCTAAATTGAAGTATGAAAATGGTGCCCATCGTGTTCAGCGTGTGCCGGAAACGGAATCTGGTGGCCGGATTCACACGTCGACGTCAACTGTTGCCTGCATGCCAGAAGCAGAAGAATTTGATATTGAAATCCACGATAAAGATATCCGCTTCGATACATTTGCATCAAGCGGTGCCGGTGGACAGAGCGTAAACACGACGATGTCAGCTGTTCGTTTAACCCATATCCCGACAGGTATCGTCGCAACAAGCCAGGATGAACGGTCGCAGCATAAAAACAAAGATAAGGCGATGAAGATCTTACGTGCCCGTGTATACGATAAGTTCCAGCAGGAGGCCCAAGCTGAATTGGATCAAGCAAGGAAATCCGCAGTTGGTACAGGCGACCGTTCAGAACGGATTCGCACCTACAATTATCCGCAAAATCGTGTCACTGACCATCGCATTGGTTTAACGATTCAAAAGCTTGATCAAATTATCGAAGGCAAAATCGACGAAATCGTAGATGCCTTAATCCTTGATGATCAATCAAATAGACTGGCAAGTGCAACCAATGAGTAAAAAAATTTACGAAGCTCTTCAATGGGCTTCTTCTTTTTTAAAAACAGCAGACCGCGACGAGAATGCAGGGGAGTTGCTGCTCCGTCACTACACCGGCATGTCGCGGTCACAGCTATTTGCCAACGTCCGGGAAGAATTAATGCCTTCCATTTGGCAGACATTTGAAAAAGCAGTCATGGACCACGCCGCCGGCAGACCGATTCAATATATCATCGGTTCGGAGGAGTTTTATGGGAGGACCTTTGTTGTTAACGAAGAGGTGCTCATCCCAAGGCCGGAAACCGAAGAGCTTGTGTTGGAAACACTTCGCAGGGTAAAAAATGGACAAAAACTGCTAGATGTCGGGACAGGTAGCGGTGCAATCGCCATCACCTTGAAGCTTGAGCAACCATCCTTATTGGTGTCAGGCACCGATATAGCCTTAGAGTCACTAGCTGTCGCGAAGGAAAATGCCAATCGGCTTGGGGCGGATGTTCAGTTTGTTCATGGAGATTTGCTGCAGCCGTTTTTTGGGGAAGAGTTTGATGTAATTGTGTCGAACCCGCCGTATATCCCGGTTGGTGATATAGCGGAGATGTCCGAGGTAGTAACAGAGCATGAGCCGCATCGGGCCTTGTTTGCAGGCGCGGACGGACTCGACTTTTACCGCCGATTTATGGTTGAGCTTCCGGCTGTGCTGGCGCCGTGCGCGCTCGTTGCCTTTGAAATTGGGGCCGGTCAGGGCGAAGCGGTAGCGGAGCTTTTTCAAAAGACATTTGAAAATGTAAAGGTTGATATTCTAAATGATATTAACGGCAAGGACCGGATGGTGTTTGCGGAAATAAAGAGAGTGTGAATTCACACTCTCTTTTTTTATTGGATAAGACTTTGACTTCGAGAATTGCCTAGCTTCAGCGGCATAGCCTCTCCCAAACAGAGGACTCTTATTAAGTAGTGAGCGAGATTGGCGAGTAAATGATAAAAAGTGGCGAGTAAAGGGTATGTAAGTACGTGGGAAAGAGTGCAAAATATCGGTTCTCCTTTAAACAAAAAAGGACCGGGCGGATTTTTGCCCGGTTTTTCTCACATAAACTTATCATTTGGTGCTTCAAGCCTGATTTTTTCAAGCTCGAGCTTCATTTTTTCGGTTTCGATAAGGTAGTTTTCTTGCTTTAGTTTTTCGAGCTCTAGTTGGTCTTTAATCATTTCGTGTTTTATTTTGTTTTGCTTGCCAAAATGATCAGTCAAGATTGCAATGATTGGAATCGTGAGTGCCAAAGCCGGGATAATTACCCAAATCATAAACTTCCCCCACCTTTCTTTAGTTAAATAATACCAAATACAGACTATTTTTAAAATTAATAGTTTAAGATTTTTGGCTTTTGTCCACAATGAGGATAGAGAAGGGGCGGTGCTGGGGATGAGAAGCAAAGCTATAGTGTGGGGATATTTGATCTTATTATCGTTAGGAACAATTTTCAGTTTATGGATACCGAAAAATGAGGCGGTTGCAAAGGAATCGATTATTATACCGGGCGATGCGATTCGGCTGAGGATTCTTGCCAACAGTGACACGGAGAGTGACCAGGCGCTGAAGCGAAAGGTGCGCGATGCGGTCAATGCGAAAATTACTCTTTGGGTTCAGGATTTAACTTCGATGGATAAAGCAAAAGTAGTGATTAAAGATAAGCTTCCGGAAATCCAGACGATTGCCGAAAAAGTAGTGCAGGATTACGGATCGAAACAATCGGTTAAAGTGGAATTCGGCAAAGTTCAGTTTCCGACGAAATTATATGGCCAATTTTTATATCCGGCCGGGCAGTACCAAGCAGTGTTAATTACGTTAGGCGAGGGAAAAGGGGCCAATTGGTGGTGCGTCCTCTATCCGCCGTTATGTTTCCTTGATTTTTCGAATGGTGTAGCTGTAAGCGACGGCTTTGAAGAAAAGCATAAGGCGAAAGCAAAGGTAAAATCAACCGAAGAAATTGCGGCCTCGGCGGCCCTGACGGAAGTGGCAGCTGCGGGTGACGAGAACACTGATTCATCGGCGCCAGAAGAAGAAATCACTTCGGCGGCAAAGGAAAACTCTGATGCGAAAACAGAAGTGACAGACAAAAAAGCTCCGGCAACTTCGGCAAAGGAAAGGTCTGTGAAGAAAGTAGAAACGGTTGACGAAAAAACTCCGGCAAAGGAAACTTCTGCGGCGAAAGTAGAAGCGTCAGAAAAAAATACTCCGGCTGAAAATCATAACCCAAAAAAGCTTCAAGCAGAAAAGCCAGTATATACATCGGAGGATGAGGAGCCAGTAAAAGTAAAATTTTTCGTTGTGGAGCTTTGGAAAAAGCTATTTGATTGAACCGATCCAGTCTCAAAAGTGGGACTGGATTTTTTATTGAGCGTTCAAGAATGGGCCAGCTTCATAGGAGCAAGCTGCAGAAGCAATACATAGTACGTTGAAAAACATGAGTTTTCGGCGGAGGCGCCCAAAGAGTGCCTTCCGCTTTTTTTACTAGATTCCACTAGTTCTATTTAATCTAGTTTTTTCATATTCATAGAGTAGATGATGAAAATGAGGTGGTAAAGGATGCAGTCAGTGATTCGCAAAGCAGATAAAGAAGATTTGAAAAAGGTAAGAGAGTTTCTCACGAACGCTCAGCTGGGGACAGAGGGACTAACGGAGGAAAGCATGGACTATTTTTTGCTGCTAGAGGATGGGGACGGGAATATCAGGGGATCACTGGGGATGGAAGTGTTTGCTAGATATGGTTTGCTGCGTTCGTTAGTAGTTACATCCAGCCAAGCAGAGAAGGAAATTCTAATTCTACTAAATCAGATGCTGCAGTTGGCAAAGGAAAAGAGAATGAGCAGCATGTTTTTAGCGACAAATAAGAGCGCAGCGCTTCCTTTTTTTGAGGTGCTGGGCTTTCAAAGACTCGAGCAGGAAAAATTACCAAGTGAATTTTACAGCGCTGAGCATATAAAGCATATTTTAAATGTGGATAACTCCTATTTTTTGAAAATTTCGCTATAGTTGTGGATAGATTCGCAAAGTTATCCACTATTTCAACAAGGTTATTCACAATTTGTGGATAAAGCTTGTATTTAACCACACCTTCTTATATACTTGCAAACGTAAATATGAGGTAAGGTACGTTTTATATAAAGGTGGATCAAGATGAATACAAAGGTTTGGAAAGTGGATAAGTATGTGGATAATCTCGAAAATAATCCACATGTTGTGGATGCAGCACAGCTTTTAAGGGAAAATGAGGTCGTTGCCCTGCCAACGGAAACGGTTTATGGCCTCGGCGGTAATGCCGAAAGTGATGCAGCTGTGGAAAAGATTTTTAGCGCCAAGGGGAGGCCGAGCGATAATCCACTGATTATTCACATTGCGGAACGGGAGCAGCTCCAGCGCTTTGTGGCGGAAATACCGGCAAAGGCAGAACAATTAATGGAGGCGTTTTGGCCGGGGCCTCTTACGATTATTTTTAAAAAGAAAGCTGGCGTCCTTTCGGAAAAAGCAACGGCCGGACTGGATAGCGTCGGTGTGAGAATGCCGGATCATCCTGTTGCCCTCGCCTTGCTGAAACGCTGCGGGCTGCCGATTGCAGCGCCAAGTGCAAACAGCTCCGGCAAACCAAGTCCGACGAGAGCTGAGCACGTGATTGAAGATTTGCAAGGTAAAATTGCCGGTGTGCTCGATGGTGGGGCGACCGGGGTGGGCGTCGAATCAACGGTCATCGACTGCACTGACTCGGTTCCAGTTATTTTTCGGCCAGGCGGGGTAACGAAGGAGCAGCTCGAGGCTGTGATTGGCGAAGTCCGGATGGATCCAGCGTTAAGCGAGGAAACTGCGAAACCAAAAGCCCCAGGAATGAAGTACACCCACTACGCGCCCAATGCCCCGCTCTATTTAGTCGCGGGAAGCAAGGCGTTTTTGATGAAATTAGTAGAGGAAAAACAGCGGGAAGGCTTAAAGGTCGGGGTGCTGACGACAGAAGAAAACGTGAGCGAGTACGATGCGGATCTTGTTCTCGCCTGTGGAAAACGGGCCGAGCCGAAAACAGTCGCAGCCGCTCTCTATGATACGTTAAGGGCCTTTAACCATGAAAAGGTGGATATTATTTTTAGCGAAATGTTTTCTTACGAAGGCGTGGGCGATGCCATCATGAACCGGCTGCAAAAAGCGGCGGGAAATAAGGTGATTATTGAGTAGGCTGGGCGCTACATTCCCGAAGTGAGCCAAAATTCAATATTTCGGGAAACTAGAAGGTTTCTACGTTCATGAAAAGCGGTTAGAAATAAGATTTCGTTTACGTAGACACCTTCTACGTTCACGAAAAGCGATTGAAAACAGGAAATTGTTTACGTAGACACACTCTACATTCCCGAAATCGGGTAAAATTCAAATCTATGGGAAACTAGAGGCATTTTACGTGCTCGAAAAAGGGAAAATAGCATGATTCGGGTCACGTAAATTTGTAAATTGCTATTAAATAGAAGAAAATTTTGCTGCAGCTGAGCCCTATCAGCGGATTTCAGCAGTCTATCAGCAATTACGACCTTCTATCCGCGAATCGCATTTCCGGACCTAACCGAGCGGCTTCTCCAACTCGACTTCTAAAATACTTTGGACGTGCATATGCTGAATTAGCAAGTCCAAGGGGGCTGATTTTAGAATGACAGCAATGGTTGGAGAAATAGTCACGCTGTTAATCATGGCATTTGCGCTAGGAATGGATGCATTTTCGGTGGGACTTGGCATGGGAATGTACAAACTGCGGATGAGGCAGATTTTTAAAATAGGGATTACAATAGGGCTTTTTCACGTATGGATGCCGCTTGTGGGCTTGTTGATGGGAAAGCTTTTATCGGAGAAATTCGGCACCTTTGCCAGCATTATCGGCGGCTTGCTGCTGATCATTTTAGGTGTGAACATGATATGGGCAAGCGTTAAAAAGGGCGAAGAAAAAATTATCACTCCGACAGGAATGGGCTTGCTTATTTTTGCCTTAAGTGTCAGCCTTGACAGTTTTTCAGTCGGACTTTCATTAGGAATCTTCGGGGCGAAAACAGCCTTGGTTCTTTTATGCTTTGGAATTGTGGCAACGGTGCAAACATGGGCCGGCCTGTTGTTGGGCAGAAAGGTTCAAGCCTGGATTGGCTCATACAGCGAAGCGCTTGGCGGCGCCATATTACTTGCATTTGGTTTGAAACTGCTGTATCTTTTTTTCTAAAAAAATACAGAAAAATAGGAGAGAAGGAATGCTCATGCGGCGCATTTTGTTTGTATGTACGGGAAATACATGTCGAAGCCCAATGGCAGAGGCCATTTTGAAAAATAAAAAAATTGACGGCCTGGAGGTAAAATCAGCCGGCATTTTTGCTGTGAACGGAAGTGACGCCTCGACCCATGCCAAGCAAGTGCTCGATGAAAATAACATTTTCCATCACCATCAATCAAGTTTGCTGGCCAAAGAGGACCTGAACTGGGCTGATTTGGTTTTAACAATGACTACCTCCCATAAATACGCCATCCACCAGCAATACCCCAGCGTAAGTGCGAAGCTTTTTACATTGAAGGAATTTGTTGGTGAACCATTTGATCATGATGTCGTTGACCCATTTGGCGGTAACCTTGCCATCTACCAAGAAACCTATCAAGAGCTTGAAAAACTCATTAATAAAGTGTTGGAAAAAATTGGATAGATAACTAGGGAGCCTTTAGGGCTCCTATTTTAATGACTAGCTTTTCTAATATTTTTTACCCGCGAGCTTTCTATTTTTTTTTCAATATGTCAAAATGAAAGAAAACAACAGGAGGAGTCTAACATGAAAGTAGCATTGGCATCTGATCATGGTGGCATTAATATTCGCAAAGAAATCGCAAACTTATTGGAAGAATTGAACATTGAATACGTTGATTTTGGTTGTGATTGCAACACATCGGTGGATTATCCGGATTACGCGCTGCCTGTGGCGGAGAAAGTGGCAAGCGGAGAGTTCGACCGCGGCATTTTGATTTGTGGAACTGGAATTGGGATGAGCATCGCCGCCAACAAGGTAAAAGGAATTCGCTGCGCACTCGTTCATGATACATTTAGCGCAAAAGCTACGCGCGCTCATAATGACACTAATATATTGGCAATGGGCGAACGCGTCATTGGTCCAGGGCTGGCAAGGGAAATTGCGCAAGTTTGGCTGACCGGCGAATTTGAAGGCGGTCGTCATGTTGCACGGATTGATAAAATTAAGGCTATCGAAAACAAATACCTCTAAGGGGACAAACAAAATGATTCAACAATGGGAAACGGAATTAGAAGCGATCTTGGCAGAGTTTAAGGAGCAAGTTGGATTCAAGCCTGGACAGTTGCTCGTTGTGGGCTGTAGCACGAGCGAGGTCATGGGCGAACGAATTGGTACAGCAGGAACCTTTGATGTGGCGGAAATGATTTTTCGCACCTTGACGAAGCTGCAGCAGGAAACGGGAATCGAGCTAGCGTTTCAATGCTGTGAGCATCTAAACCGCGCCCTAGTGGTGAAAAGAACGGTTGCCCTCGAGCACGGCTTGGAGGAGGTTTCCGTAGTTCCTGTCCGCAAGGCTGGTGGAGCAATGGCGACGTATGCTTTTGAACACACGAACGATGCCGTTGTCGTGGAATTCTTGAAAGCAGACGCTGGTATCGACATTGGTGATACCTTCATAGGCATGCATTTGAAGCATGTTGCAGTACCGATTCGTGTTAAACAGAAAATGGTCGGCCATGCCCGTGTGACGCTGGCTAAAACAAGACCGAAGCTCATCGGCGGGGAGAGAGCCGTTTACGTGCGTAATCGTGACAATTCCAGCTGTTCGTAAGCAGTCAGCTGGAATGTTGTGAATTTCAGGCTGCTATTTTTTACAGCAGGTTAGCGTAAAGCCAATTTTTAACATGTTTTTTTAATTATCTTAAAACTTTTAAAATAAAGCAAAAACATGCTAAAATAAAATGGAATTTTCGAAAGTTTTCGGTTTCATACAATAAGGGGGATACGATTACGATGAAGCATTTGTCACAGCAGGATGAGGCAGTTTTTCAGGGGATTCAACAGGAATTGGGCCGTCAGCGCGCCAAAATTGAATTGATTGCCTCAGAAAACTTTGTTAGCGAAGCGGTCATGGAAGCCCAGGGCTCTGTGTTAACGAACAAATATGCAGAAGGATACCCGGGACGCCGCTACTATGGTGGCTGTGAATATGTTGATGTTGTCGAAAACATTGCTCGCGATCGTGCAAAACAAATTTTCGGCGCGGAACATGTGAATGTTCAGCCACATTCCGGTGCCCAAGCCAACATGGCGGTCTACTTCACGATCTTAGAGCAAGGTGACACAGTACTCGGCATGAATTTATCACATGGCGGCCACTTAACGCATGGTAGCCCGGTCAACTTTAGTGGAATTCAATATAACTTTGTTGAATATGGTGTTGATGAAGTAACGCAACAGATCAATTATGATGATGTCTTGGCAAAGGCACGCGAGCATAAACCAAAGCTGATTGTGGCAGGGGCAAGCGCCTACCCAAGGGAAATTGATTTTAAAAAGTTCCGTGAAATCGCCGATGAAGTTGGCGCCTATTTGATGGTCGATATGGCTCATATCGCCGGATTGGTTGCGGCAGGACTGCACCAAAATCCAGTTCCATATGCTGATTTCGTGACAACGACTACGCATAAAACATTGCGTGGGCCACGCGGCGGGATGATCCTTTGCCGTGAACAATTTGCCAAACAAATAGACAAGTCAATTTTCCCAGGCATTCAAGGCGGTCCTTTAATGCATGTCATTGCTGCAAAAGCAGTTGCTTTTGGCGAAGCGCTCCAGGACAGCTTTAAAGACTATGCAGGAAACATTATCGCCAATTCCAAACGCCTTGGTGAAAGTCTGCAAAAAGAAGGTATTAAACTTGTTTCCGGTGGCACGGATAACCACTTATTGCTCGTCGACCTGCAAAACCTTGGTTTAACAGGGAAAGTGGCAGAACATGTGCTTGATGAAATCGGTATTACCGTGAACAAGAACACCATTCCATTCGATCCACAAAGCCCGTTTGTAACGAGCGGTATTCGGATCGGAACAGCTGCTGTGACATCGCGCGGCTTTGGCTTAGAGGACATGGACGAAATTGCCTCTATTATTGCCTTCACGCTAAAAAATCACGAAGACGAAGCAAAGCTTGCTGAGGCACGTGAACGCGTGACGACTCTAACCAACAAATTTACGCTATACCCTGAATATTAATAGGAAACCGGCTGTGGTGCCTGACACCAAGCCGGTTTTCTTTTTAAGGAAATTGATAGTGTCGCCGATTTGAAAAAGGTAGAAAAGAATGGCCACTTTGAGTTGCCCATTCTATTTTTTTTCTGTAAAATGAGGCGAAGCGAAATTTATTTTAATTAAAGGGGCGATTATTGTGGCAAAGGTGTATGTCTTCGACCACCCACTCATCCAACATAAGCTTACTTACATACGTGATAAAAACACAGGAACAAAGGACTTCCGTGAACTGGTTGACGAAGTAGCGACACTAATGGCATTTGAAATCACAAGAGATATGCCGCTTGAAGATATTGAAATTGAAACACCAGTGTGCATGGCTAAATCAAAAGTTCTCTCCGGGAAAAAAATTGGACTTGTACCGATTTTACGCGCCGGCATTGGCATGGTAGATGGAATACTAAAACTAATTCCTGCTGCAAAGGTCGGACACATTGGTTTATACCGCGACCCTGAAACGTTAAAGCCGATCGAATATTACGTGAAGCTCCCAAGCGATGTCGAAGAGCGCGACTTCATCGTCGTCGACCCAATGCTTGCAACAGGCGGATCTGCCAATGAAGCGATCCACTCCTTGAAAAAACGCGGCGCGAAAAACATTAAATTCATGTGCCTAATCGCTGCACCAGAAGGCGTCGAAGCTGTTAAGAACGAGCACCCGGACGTAGACATCTATATCGCCGCACTCGACGAAAAACTAAACGATCACGGCTACATCGTACCAGGCTTGGGCGATGCTGGCGACCGGTTGTTTGGAACGAAATAATTTGAAAGCCAGGCATTTGAAATGCCTGGTTTTTTTATTTTGAATGGGTGGGGCGGTCGGCGTCGCGAATCCTGGACAAATGGCACATAAAAGTGAAAAACGGCACATATATTTTTAAAATGGCACATAAAATGAAAAAACGGCACATAAAACACAAAAATGGCACATATATTGGAAAAACGGCACATATCGTAATTCAAGCAGGTGAAATCCTTAAAAAAGTAACTGAAAAGAGCGGCTGCCAGTCGGAAACCAGGCGTCTTAGATGATTAGGATAGACTTTTGAAAGAAACGGCACATAAAAATGGAAAATAGCACATAAGTGGGTGAAAACGGCACATAAAACACAAAAATGGCACATATATTGGAAAAACGGCACATATCGTAATTCAAGTAGGTGAAATCCTTAAAAAAGTAACTGAAAGAGCGGTTGCCAGTCGGAAAACAGACTTCTTAGATGATTAGGATAGACTTTTGAAAGAAACGGCACATAAAAATGGAAAATGGCACATAAGTGGGTGAAAACGGCACATAAAACACAAAAATGGCACATAAATTTGAAAAACGGCACATATCGTAATTCAAGCAGGTTAAATCTTTCAAAAAGTAACTGAAAAGAGCGATTGCCAGTCGGAAAACAGGCGTCTTAGATGATTAGGATAGACTTTTGAAAGAAACGGCATAAAAATGGAAAATGGCACATAAAAGTGAAAAAACGGCACATATCCTGTCCAAAACGGCACATAAACCACTTCCTCCCCCCTAATTTTCTTTTAAAACCGAAAAGAATACTTTCCCCATTTTAGAAAAACCTAATAAAAAAAGGGGAAATCATTCTTATATGAAAAAACTCATCGTGTTGCTCGCGTTCATGCTAACCCTTCAAGTTCTTCCGGCAGCTGCTGCTCGAAAGCTGCTCATCATACCAAGCCTCCCAAATGACACGCAAATTGCGATTGTTGTGCTCCAAAACCCGCAAACTGAACAGGAAATTCAACAATTCCTCGCGCCCTATAAAGACATCAGGCTACGCAAAATTTTTCGAGAGGCACTTAACGGGTTTTCTGTTCAAGGGCCAGCGAAAACAATTGCTCAGCTTGCCCAGAACAAACAAATTATGAATATTTCGCCCGTCAACCAATACACCGTGCAAACTGAAGAAGGTGTGAAAATTATTGGTGCGGAGAAGGTTCGGACAATTTTTGATGAGAAAAATCAACGGCTTACCGGGAAAGGGATCACGGTTGGAGTCATTGATACCGGGATCGATTACACTCATCCTGACTTGAGACGGAACTACGCAGGCGGCCACGATCTTGTTGATCAAGATAAAGATCCGATGGAAACCCGATCCCAAGGAAAGGCAACTCTTCATGGCACTCATGTGGCTGGGATCATCGCCGCGAATGGAAAAATCCAAGGGGTCGCTCCGGAGGCCAAGATTATCGCTTATCGAGCGCTTGGGCCTGGAGGCGGCGGGACGACTGAGCAGGTGATTGCAGCGGTTGAGCAGGCCATCAAGGATAAGGTCGACATCATCAACCTTTCGCTCGGCAATGATGTAAACGGACCGGACCTTCCCATTAGTCTTGCCTTAAACAATGCGGTGGATAAGGGGATTGTGGCTGTGGCGGCAAATGGCAATTCTGGGCCAAATGTATGGACAGTGGGTTCACCTGGGACAGCTACGAAAGCCATTTCTGTTGGCGCCTCCACGCCTACGATGGAAGTGCCATACTTAATAATAGAAGGAAAGCAATTCCGCATTCAACCAATGGAAGGGTCAGCGCCATGGTCGTTCGAACGCGCTATCGATATGGTCGATGGCGGTATTGGGACAAAAGAGGACCTGCAAAAGGCTAAAGACAAGATCGTGCTCATTAAGCGGGGCCAGTTAACTTTTTCCGAAAAAGCGAAAAACGCCCAAGAAGCGGGAGCTGCCGCGGTCATTATCTACAATCATATGAGCGGCAACTTTATGGGGAATTTAGAAACGCAAAGCGACATTCCGGTGGCGTCGCTGTCTAAGCAGGACGGAGAATTTTTAAAAAAGAAAGTAACCAACCGCTTATCAACAAGAATCACAACCATCGAAGAAAAGGACAGGCTTGCCGACTTTAGCTCACGCGGTCCCGTTACCGGCACGTGGGAAATTAAACCGGACCTTGTAGCACCCGGTGTTGCGATTAACTCAACCGTTCCGGGAGGCTATCTATCGTTGCAAGGAACAAGTATGGCAGCACCCCATGTCGCCGGTGCCTGCGCCTTGATTAAGCAGGCGCATCCCGAGTGGTCGCCGCTTGAAATCAAGGCAGCATTAATGAACACCGCTAAGCCGCTCGGAAAAAACTATCGGATGTACGAACAAGGAGCGGGGCGAATTCAGGTCGACGAGGCGGTGAAAGCCGGTTCACTTGTAATCCCAAGCTCGCTGAAGTTTGGCAAGTTTCCAAACAGTGGGCAAGTCCACAAAGCTACGGTAAAAGTGGAAAATACAAGCGGGAACACCGTTCGTTACTCCTTTGACATCCCGTTCCAAACTGATGGATTAAAGTGGCGATTCCCGCTTCCGTTTACGCTCGGACCGAAGCAAACGAAGGATGTAACAGTCGAGCTAATGGTCGAGCCGAAAGAATTAAAAGGGAAAATTCATGATGGTTCCCTACAATTGAATGCAGGTTCAAACCAGATTCAAATTCCGTATATTTATGTTCTCGAGGAGCCGAATTACCCTAGGGTCATGGGCTTTGATTTCGCCGCAGGTGACAAGCCTGGTGATTACCTCTATGAAGTGTATTTACCGGGTGGGGCTGAGGAATTTGGAATTGCGTTGTTTAACCCGGAGGATTTTCGCTTTATTGGCTTTTTGGATACAGGAAGAAATGTAAAGAAAGGGTTGATTCGTAAGGAAATTTCTCCTGATCAGCTTCCGTCAAAAGGAATCTATCTCGCAAAAGTGTTTGCCAAAAAAGCAGGACAAGAAGATTCAATTGAAAAGATAATTGAAATTGGAAAATAAGAAAAGGGGAGGGCGCCTCATTGAAGAACGAGGCGCAATCTCCTTTTTCCAAATTAAGGGATTAACTCCTCTTTATACGAATATTGTAATCTGGAAAAAACGAAAGGCAGAAGGTTGAAAAACATGAAATTTTATAGGGGGGAATAGAGCGGATTTCTGGAAATTGATTGTGGATTATTTCACGTAAATGCATTGACATTGATAGGGCGCTATTGTATGCTAACAAAGGGTATGAAATGATAGGGTTTTCAATATCTGCGTGATGTTAATGTTGGTATTGTAAGGCATTATCTTTTCCAATTTCCAAGTGTCTGTTTTCCATTCTCAAAAAGTGAGGATGCGATAATATGAAGAAAAATAACCGCAATCCATTTCAAGCGATGGCTTTGATGTCGGCAATTGTTTCCCAGTTAGTCGGTTCCATTCTTATCGGTATTTTTTCAGGCAGATGGCTAGACCACCAATGGGGTACTGAGCCTATTTTCTTAATAATCGGATTGTTAATAGGGCTTTCAGCAGGAGTCTATGCTATGCTTTTTTCCATCCGTCATTTCTATTCAGGAGATTAACTAACTATGCCAGAATTCAGAGTGATTTACAATAGGCAACGTAAATGGATTTTTTACTTGTTGTCGATTTATGTTCTTGGCTGGGGATTTACTTCTTACAAGACCATTTTTTCAGGCTTGATTTTAGGGACATGCTTTAGCTTCCTCAATCTTTGGATGCTAGTGAGGAAAACGGAACGCTTTGATAAGGCCATTGCAAAAGGGAAAAAGGTAGCGTCACTCGGATCGCTGCAAAGGATGGCAACAGCCGCGATTGCTGCAATCATCGCATTAAAATACCCTCAATATTTTAATATTGTATTTGTTGTAGCGGGACTAATGACATCTTATTTTGTCATTATGATAGATTATTTTTACCATGCAATGAAAATACATAAATAAACGGGAAGCGAGGTGAGTTTACATGCATCATGGAGCTCCTCAGGTGGAATTTATGGGTCTTTGGTTTAACCTGGCCAATATCCTAATGATTACAGTTGCAAGTGTGATCGTTTTTATCATAGCAATTGTTTCAACCCGCAAGCTGGCAGTAAAGCCTACAGGAATGCAAAATTTCCTGGAATGGGTAATGGATTTTGTGAAGGGAATCATCAATAGCACGATGGATTGGAAGGATGGGGGAAGATTCCACATCCTTGGAATAACATTACTTATGTATATTTTTGTATCCAATATGTTAGGTCTTCCGTTTGCCATCGTTATTAATGACAACCTATGGTGGAAATCACCAACTGCTGACCCGGTCATTACCTTATCACTTGCAGTAATGATTTTAGGTCTTACCCATTATTACGGAGTAAAGCTCAAGGGACCAAAGGAATATGGAAAAACATTTGTCAGCCCTATGGCGTTCTTATTCCCATTAAAAATTATTGAGGAATTTGCGAATACCTTAACGCTTGGTCTACGTCTTTATGGTAATATTTTCGCGGGTGAATTACTTCTTTCATTACTCGCGGGCGGACTAGCGATGTCAGGACCGCTCGGCATCATAGCAGCAGTGCCGTTAACCCTTGTATGGCAAGGATTCTCCATTTTCATCGGAACTATCCAAGCATATATCTTTACGATGCTAACAATGGTGTACATGTCACACAAAGTGTCAAGTGACCATTAAAAATTTTTAGGAAAAAATAATTTATTATTTATTCATACAATTTTAAGGAGGAAAATTAATAATGAATCTTATAGCAGCAGCAATTGCAATTGGTTTAGCAGCAGTAGGAGCAGGTATCGGTAACGGTCTAATCGTAGGTCGTACAGTAGAAGGGATCGCTCGTCAGCCAGAAGCTCGTGGATTACTTCAAACAACTATGTTTATCGGGGTTGCGTTAGTTGAGGCATTACCAATCATCGGCGTTGTTATCGCGTTCATGGTTCTAGGTCGATAAAAGTAGAAAACTCCAGATGGCGAAGCAAATCTTCGCCATTCGTTTATGTCCATAACTTGCCGCACCAATATTTTGGTGTCAGGCACCGGATTTTTTGTGATTGACTCTTGAAAGGAGTGAACCCGAGTGTTAACAAACAGTTTAGTGTTGGGTGCTGCAGAGACAACCCACTTTGCGGCCGGAGATGTTATTTTCCAGCTGTTAATGTTTATCATTTTGTTAGCATTGCTTAAGAAGTTTGCTTGGGGTCCTTTAATGGGCATCATGAAGCAGCGCGAAGAGCATATTGCGAATGAAATAAATGCGGCGGAAGAAGGCCGTTTAGAATCGAAAAAGCTTTTAGAAGAGCAACGAAATCTTTTAAAAGAAGCTCGTTCCGAAGCCCAAACTTTAATTGAAAATGCAAAAAAGCAAGGCGATGTGCAGCGTGAAGAAATCATTGCGCAAGCACGCACAGAGTCTGAACGTATTAAAGATGCAGCGAAATTAGAAATTGAGCAGCAAAAAGAAAAAGCAGTTGCCGCGATTCGCGAACAGGTTGCTTCATTATCTGTCCTCATTGCTTCTAAAGTGATTGAGAAAAACTTGAGTGCAGCGGATCAAGATCAACTGATTAACGAATATATCCAAGAGGCAGGAGAAGAGCGATGACGAGCTCAATGATCGCAAGACGCTATGCGTTGGCTCTTTTTCAAATCGCGAAGGAACGACAGCTTCTTGGTGTAGTAGAAGAAGAACTTCGTGTAGTAAAGGAAGTTATCCAATACAATCCTGATTTAAAAGCTGTACTAAAGTCTACCAAGCTTTCGAAAGAAAAGAAGAAAGAGATTTTAAAAGCCGCTTTTGCATCTGTCAGTGAATATGTATTAAATACGCTTTTGCTATTGATTGACCGCCACCGTGACGATCAAATTGTCAATGTGGTAGACGAATTTATTGAACTTGCCAATGATGAAATGGGAATTGCGGAGGCTGAAGTACATAGTTTCCGTCCGCTAACCGATGCGGAACGTGAAGCTATTTCCGTGACATTTGCGGCAAAGGTCGGCAAGAAATCATTGAAAATGGAAAATTTCGTGGATTCCAATTTGCTTGGCGGCGTGAAGCTACGAATTGGAAACCGTATATATGACGGCAGTTTGCGCGGCAAACTAGACCGCTTAGAACGTAAATTGTTAAGTTAAGAAGATAGGGGTGAAACTCATGAGCATCAAAGCTGAAGAAATTAGTGCCCTGATAAAGACGCAGATTGAAAACTATCAGGCTGACATTCAAGTTACTGATGTTGGTACTGTTATCTCCATCGGTGACGGTATCGCCCGTGTTCATGGTCTCGACCATGTCATGGCTGGAGAACTTGTAGAGTTTTCAAACGGCGTTATGGGTATGGCACAAAACCTTGAAGAAAACAACGTCGGTATCATTATTTTAGGACCATTCACCGAAATTCGTGAAGGTGACGAAGTCCGTCGTACAGGACGCATCATGGAGGTTCCGGTTGGTGAGGAATTAATCGGACGTGTTGTGAATTCGTTAGGACAACCAATTGATGGTATGGGTCCAATCAATACGACAAAAACTCGCCCAGTTGAAGCAGTAGCTTCTGGCGTTATGGCACGTAAATCCGTTCATGAGCCATTACAAACAGGTATTAAAGCGATTGACGCTCTTGTACCAATCGGCCGCGGACAACGTGAGTTAATTATCGGTGACCGTCAAACAGGTAAAACATCTGTTGCGATCGATACAATCTTGAACCAAAAAGGTCAAAACATGATTTGTATCTATGTAGCCATCGGACAAAAAGAATCAACTGTACGTGGTGCGGTTGAAACTCTTCGTAAAAATGGCGCATTAGATTACACAATCGTTGTTTCTGCATCTGCATCACAGCCAGCTCCAATGCTATTCTTAGCACCATATGCTGGGGTTGCAATGGCAGAAGAATTTATGTATGCCGGCAAACACGTATTAGTCGTATATGATGACTTATCAAAACAAGCGGCTGCTTATCGTGAGCTTTCCTTGCTGCTTAAACGTCCTCCAGGTCGTGAAGCATATCCAGGGGATGTTTTCTACTTGCACTCCCGCTTACTTGAGCGCGCTGCTAAGTTAAGCGATGATCTTGGCGCTGGTTCAATCACTGCCTTGCCATTTATCGAAACGCAAGCAGGGGACGTATCTGCATACATCCCAACAAACGTTATCTCCATCACTGATGGACAAATTTTCTTGCAATCTGACCTATTCTTCTCCGGTGTTCGTCCGGCGATCAACGCAGGTCTTTCTGTATCACGTGTAGGTGGTTCAGCGCAAATCAAAGCGATGAAGAGTGTTGCTGGTACATTACGTCTTGACCTTGCTTCTTACCGTGAATTAGAAGCATTCGCTCAGTTCGGCTCTGACCTTGATAAAGCTACTCAAGCGAAGCTTGCACGCGGTGCTCGTACAGTTGAAGTTCTAAAGCAGGATCTTCACAAGCCGCTTTCAGTTGAAAAACAAGTTGCAATCCTTTATGCCTTAACACGCGGATTCCTTGATGATATTCCATTACAAGATATCCGTCGTTTTGAATCAGAATTCCATACTTGGTTAGACCACAACCGCAAAGAGTTGTTAGACCATATTACAAAAACGAAGGTTCTTCCTTCTGACGACGATATGGCTTCTGCAATCAACGACTTCAAAAAGACGTTTGCAGTATCCGAATAAGTGGTTTTGGTGTCAGGCACCGCTGACGCA
Organism: Neobacillus massiliamazoniensis; assembly: GCF_001048695.1. Taxonomy (GTDB): domain Bacteria; phylum Bacillota; class Bacilli; order Bacillales; family Cytobacillaceae; genus Neobacillus; species Neobacillus massiliamazoniensis. Next base: position 997,710 of record NZ_CVRB01000002.1, read on the forward strand.
GGTGCCTGACACCCAATTCTTTGATGAGGGTGGTGAGAACATATGGCTTCCTTACGTGATATAAAAAATAGTATTAACGCGACGAAAAAGATGAGTCAAATCACAAAGGCAATGGAAATGACATCCGCTGCTAAATGGAACCGCGGCGTTATGAATGCCAAGTCATTCGTCCCTTACATGGAAAAAATCCAGGAGGTAACGACAGCGATTGCCGTTAGTAGTAAAGGGATTCCACATCCAATGCTTGTCTCTCGTCCTGTCAAGAAAACAGGTTATATTGTGATGACAAGTGATCGTGGCCTTGCCGGTGCTTTTAACAGCAACGTCATCCGCCGCGTCCATCAAACCATTCAAAGCCGTCATAAATCGACGGATGAGTACGCCATCATTGCCATCGGAAGGGTCGCTCGTGACTTTTTCGTTAAGCGCGGCATGAACGTAATCCTCGAGATTGTTGGGGTTTCCGATCAGCCAAAATTTGCGGATATTAAAGACATGACGAGCAGCACAGTGGAAATGTTTGCGGATGGAACCTTTGATGAACTTTATCTTTACTACAGTCACTATATAAGTGCGATTTCACAGGAAGTAAATGAGAAGAAGCTTCTGCCGCTAACAGATATTACGACAACTGGAAAGCTCAGCTCCTATGAATTTGAGCCTTCGGCAGAAGAGATTTTAGAAGTTCTCCTGCCACAATATGCGGAGAGCTTAATTTACGGGGCCTTACTCGATAGCAAAGCTAGTGAGCATGCTGCGAGGATGACGGCAATGAGAAATGCAACTGATAATGCCCACGAAATGATCAAGTCTTATTCACTAAGCTATAACCGTGCACGTCAAGCGGCAATTACACAGGAAATTGCCGAAATCGTCGGTGGTGCGGCAGCGTTAGAATAAGCAAGACTTAATTTTTATAAAACTTGCCTGGTAGAACGGGCTTTTTAGTAGGATAGCGGGAATGAATGGTTCGTTCCTGAACCTATTTATACACAGGAAAATGAATGCGGGCCGCATGTAAGGTTCGTTTTTCAAAAGAGTAAGTTAGGAGGGAAAATGATGAATAAAGGACGCGTTCTTCAGATTATGGGTCCGGTTGTTGACGTTAAGTTTGAAAACGGCCAACTGCCTGAAATCTATAATGCATTGAAAGTCGCTACGAAAGCGCGTAATGCATCAGAGGTTGACATCAGCTTAACCCTTGAAGTAGCACTTCATTTAGGTGATGACACAGTTCGGACTATCGCGATGTCTTCCACAGACGGGTTAACTCGTGGCTTGGAGGTTGTTGATACTGGCAAGGCAATTTCCGTACCGGTTGGGGAACCAACACTTGGTCGTGTCTTTAACGTATTAGGTGAGGTAATTGACCTTAGAGATGAAATACCTGCTAGTGAGCGCCGTGATGCGATTCACCGCGATGCACCAACATTTGAAAATCTTTCTACTGAGGTAGAAATTCTTGAAACAGGGATTAAGGTAGTAGACCTACTTGCACCGTATATTAAAGGTGGAAAAATCGGTCTGTTCGGCGGTGCCGGTGTAGGTAAAACCGTATTAATCCAGGAATTGATCAATAACATCGCGCAAGAGCACGGCGGTATTTCCGTATTCGCCGGTGTTGGTGAGCGTACTCGTGAAGGGAACGACCTTTACCACGAGATGACTGATTCTGGTGTTATCAAGAAAACAGCAATGGTATTTGGACAAATGAACGAGCCACCAGGTGCGCGTATGCGCGTTGCCTTGACTGGTTTGACCATGGCGGAATATTTCCGTGATGAGCAAGGTCAAGACGTGTTGTTCTTCATGGATAACATCTTCCGTTTCACGCAAGCAGGTTCTGAGGTTTCCGCATTACTTGGTCGTATGCCATCTGCGGTAGGTTATCAGCCAACTCTTGCTACAGAAATGGGTAGATTACAAGAGCGTATTACATCTACTAACGTAGGTTCTGTTACATCAATTCAAGCGATTTACGTACCAGCCGATGACTATACTGACCCGGCTCCAGCTACGACTTTCGCTCACTTAGATGCGACAACAAACCTTGAGCGTAAGCTTTCTGAGATGGGTATCTACCCTGCGGTGGACCCTCTTGCTTCAACGTCTCGTGCCTTGTCACCTGAGACTGTTGGCGAAGAGCACTACAATATTGCTCGTAAAGTACAGCAAACATTGCAGCGTTATCGTGAATTACAGGATATCATCGCGATCCTTGGTATGGATGAACTTTCAGATGATGATAAGTTAGTCGTACACCGTGCGCGTCGTATCCAGTTCTTCTTATCACAAAACTTCCACGTTGCTGAACAGTTCACTGGACAGCCTGGTTCATACGTACCTGTAAAAGAAACGGTTAAAGGTTTCAAAGAAATCCTTGAAGGTAAATATGACCACCTACCAGAGGATGCATTCCGTCTTGTCGGCCGCATTGAAGATGTGATTGAGGCCGCAAAACGCATGGGTGTAGAGGTCTAAAGCACGCCAGGAGGGTAAAAAATGAAGACGATTAAAGTCAGTGTTGTTACTCCCGATGGCCCGGTGTATGATGCGGATGTGGAAATGGTAAGTACAAAAGCTCAAAGCGGCGAACTTGGAATTTTGCCAGGTCATATTCCGTTGGTGGCCCCGCTTGCCATTGGCTCCGTTCGCTTGAAAAAGGATGGTAAAACCGAATTAATCGCTGTCAGCGGCGGTTTTCTCGAAGTCCGTCCTGAGAAGGTAACCATTTTGGCACAAACGGCTGAAAAAGCCGAAGATATTGATGTGGAACGTGCTATAAGAGCGAAAGAACGTGCCGAACAGCGCCTTCATGAGCAGCACCAGGAACACATCGATTTCAGACGTGCAGAGCTTGCCTTGCAACGCGCCGTCAATCGCCTCGGCGTTTCGGGTAGAAATTTATAAAATAGATCATGATGATTCGAACCCCTCTAGTTTTGTGCTGGAGGGGTTTTGCTTTTTTTATGAGGGGTAAAGTCGTTTGATCGAGGGTGTCAATGCCTGAAACTGGTTGGTATTGAGGAAAAAAGTCTTTTGATTGAGGTTATCGATGCCCGAACCCGGTTGGAAAAGAGGAAAAAGGTCATTGATCGGAGTTGTCAACGACCGAAACCGATTGGAAAAGAGGAAAAAGGTCATTGATCGGGGGTGTCAACGCCCGAAACCAGTTGGAAAAGAGGAAAAAGATAGTTGATCGGAGTTATCAACGACCGAACCCGGTTGGAAAAAAGGAAAAAGGTCATTGATCGGAGTTATCAACGCCCGAAACGGGTTGGAAAAGAGGAAAAAGGTCATTGATCGGAGTTGTCAACGCCCGAAACCGATTGGAAAAGAGGAAAAAGGTCATTGATCGGAGTTATCAACGCCCGAAACCGGTTGGAAAAGAGGAAAAAGGTAGTTGATCGGGTTTATCAACGCCCGAAACCGGTTGGAAAAGAGGAAAAAGGTAGTTGATCAGGGTTATCAACGCCCGAACTCGGTTGGAAAAGAGGAAAAAGGTAGTTGATTGAGGTTATCAACGCCAGCACCCGTTTCGACGATTTTTCTTCAATTTCAGGTACGTTAACCCGTTTAATTTGCCTGTTACGGTGATCTTACTTCAATTACGGGCACATTAACCCGTTAAATTTGCTCGTTTCGGCAATCTTACTTCAATTACAGGCACATTAACCCGTTTAATTTGCCCGTTACGACGATCTTACTTCGATTACGGGCAAGTTAACCAGTTTAATGCCTTTCAATTCTATCGTTAGTTATTCTTTTGGGATTGTCTAGAAAACATTCAATGAAAAATCGAGGTTATCAACGCTAGTTTAAAGCACTTGAAATCTTGATTTCATTCCAACATTAAACACAATCATAATCTTTGGCGTATAAGTTTGCCTACCCGGTACATAAAAATGAAATAAGGTAATTTCAAAATAGGTTGAGAATAGTGAAAAGTTTAACATTATATGATAAATCTCACTGACAGTATAATAGTTATTTTATTAAATAGATATCAGTCGGATTGTTGTAGCGTTGAAATAGGTTTAACGTGAATGGGCCGTTCGAATTTGCGCCATCTCTGGTGGAAATTCAAGGGGAATGTCAGTGAGGTGACGCAAATGCTCAGAGAGGAGACCCCTTGTCTCCCAACCCAGGGGAGTGTAAATTGAAAATTCAATCGCCTGCTGCTAGCGCTAATGCTTGTAAAATTTCCCGATACAAGGTCTTTTAAAAGTCAGCTTTCAAGAGCCTTGTATCGGGAAATTTTCGAGGTGGTTGAATTTGTTATTTTGCAATTTTGGCTTGTCGACACGGATTTGTAACAATGCTATAATGAATTCGGTTACAATATTTATAAGTAAGAAAATTATCAATATTGGAGGGGATGACATGGAACTTCAAAATATATATCAGAATAACTATCTGATCGTTTTCGTGTTCCTATGTCTCGGGGTGCTGCTACCGGTGGTGGCACTATTTTTAGGGAAACTTCTGCGTCCTTTTAAACCAAGTGAAGCGAAGTATACCACATATGAAAGCGGTATTGAGCCATTTCACGATTCCCGAGTTCAGTTCAATGTCCGCTATTATATTTTTGCCCTAATGTTTGTTATTTTCGATGTAGAAACGGTGTTTTTATATCCATGGGCTGTTGCTTATAATAAACTAGGACTATTTGCCTTACTAGAAATGTTTGTTTTTGTGATAATGCTGTTAATAGGCCTAGTCTACGCTTGGAAAAAGAAGGTGCTACGATGGATCTAAACTTAGACGGCTTTTCACCACAAGAAGTGGAAGAAGTAAAAAGAAGTGTTTTTATAACGACGCTAGAGCAAGTGAAGGGTTGGGCACGAAGCAGTTCCATCTACCCTGTAACATTTGGTCTAGCTTGTTGTGCGATTGAAATGATGGGCGTGGGTGCTGCGCATTACGACTTGGACCGTTTTGGGTCTTTTTTCCGTCCATCACCAAGACAATCAGACTGTATGATTGTATCCGGTACGGTAACGAAGAAAATGGCGCCAATTTTACGCCGTTTATATGATCAAATGCCGGAACCGAAATGGGTTATCGCGATGGGCTCTTGCGCGACTGCAGGTGGACCTTATGTTAAATCCTATTCAGTTGTTAAAGGGGTCGACCAAATCGTTCCGGTTGATGTATACATTCCAGGATGCCCACCAAACCCAGCTGCATTAATTTATGGAATCCATAAATTAAAGGAAAAAATTCGATACGAAGCGAGAACTGGGAAGAAGGTGATCTAACCGATGAGCGGGGAAAAGGATCTCGAACAATTAAAGAAAGAAGCCGTTGAAAAAGCAAAGGCTGCAGCCCTTGCGAAACGTCAGGCAAAAGCAGCGGCTGAAGCCGCGGCAAAGTCTGCTGATGCGGCACCGAAGCCAGTTGAAACGGAAAAGGTCGAAGCTTCTGCTCCAACTTCAGGAGACAGTGATGACCTAGCGAAGAAAAAAGCAGCAGCAGCAGCGAAAGCAAAAGCGGCTGCACTAGCGAAAAAGCAAAGAGAAGGCATCGCGGAAGAGGCCGCACCGGTAGAAGCGGCAGAAGCAGGAGACAGCGATGATCTAGCAAAGAAAAAAGCAGCAGCAGCAGCGAAAGCAAAAGCGGCTGCACTAGCGAAAAAGCAAAGAGAAGGCATCGCGGAAGAAGCTGCACCGGTAGAAGCGGCAGAAGCAGGAGACAGCGATGATCTAGCGAAGAAAAAAGCAGCAGCGGCAGCGAAAGCAAAAGCGGCTGCACTGGCGAAAAAGCAAAGAGAGGGCATCGCGGAAGAGGCCGCACCGGTAGAAGCGGCAGAAGCAGGAGAAGGCGATGACTTAGCCAAGAAAAAAGCAGCAGCGGTAGCGAAAGCGAAAGCCGCAGCCGCAGCAAAAAGGAAAGCGATGGAGCTTTCAGGCGACGCTGCACCAGCAGGAGAGGCCGAGGAGGCACCAGCTGGAGATGATGCGAAAGCAAAAGCAGCGGCGGCAGCAAAAGCAAAAGCCGCAGCAGCAGCGAAAGCTAAGGCAGCAGCAGCCGCAAAAGCGAAAGCAGCGGGTGCAGGAGCTACTGCAGCAGCTGACGGGGATGAAAAAGCCAAAGCCATCGCAGCAGCGAAAGCGAAAGCGGCAGCAGTTGCAGCAGCCAAGGCAAAAGCAGCCGGAGGAGCAGCAAAAGGTGAGGCACCAGCCGCAGCCGAAGCTACGCCGTCACCAAATCAGCCTTACTTAGATAAATACGTGAAAGTCATTACTGAAAACTTAGGATCGGATGTTTTAGAAGATTCTTATATTAATAAACTTTCCAAGGATGTTCCAACCCTTGTGGCTAAGCGAGAATCCTACTATAAACTAGCTCAATTTTTAAAATACAATGAGCTGCTAGGATTTGATTATTTATCAGAGCTTCATGGAACAGATTTTGAAACACATATGGAAGTTTATGTTCACTTATACTCATACAAAAACCGTCAAACGGTTGCTTTTAAAGTGAAAATTGACCGTGCTGAACCAACCATCGAGTCCTTGCAGCCAATTTGGGCCGGAGCAGACTGGCCTGAGTGTGAAGCATATGATTTACTGGGCATTAAATTTACTGGACATCCGAACTTACATCGGATTTTCCTCGGCGAAGATTGGGTTGGCTTTCCACTTAGAAAAGATTATGAGCCGTATGATGTGGAGGTGTAGCCAATGATCAGAACAGAAGAAATGATATTAAACGTCGGTCCTCAGCATCCAAGTACCCACGGGGTATTCCGGCTTGTTGTTAAGCTTGATGGGGAAATCATTACAGAAGCAACCCCTGTCATCGGATACTTACACCGCGGGACTGAAAAAATTGCAGAAAACCTGCAATATTTACAAATCATTCCGTACACTGACCGGATGGACTATCTATCCGCTATGACCAACAATTACGTAATCTGCCATGCTGTCGAAACGATGATGGGCCTTGAAATTCCGGAGCGTGCTGATTACCTTCGGGTCATTGCCATGGAATTAAACCGGGTTGCCAGCCATCTTGTATGGTGGGGAACATTTTTGCTCGACTTAGGTGCCGTCAGTCCGTTTCTTTATGCGTTCCGTGAACGTGAATTTATTATCAATATGCTGAACGAGCTATCAGGCGGCCGCTTAACCTACAACTATATGCGTGTTGGCGGTGTAAAATGGGATGCTCCGGACGGCTGGATTGAAAAAGTTAAAAATTTCATTCCTTATATGCGTGAACAGCTTGAAGGCTATCACAGCCTTGTTACCGGGAACGAAATCTTTATGGACCGGGTAACAGGCATCGGTAGATATACGAAGGAGGATGCTATTCATTACTCGCTCAGCGGTGCGAATCTGCGCTGTACCGGGGTGAAATGGGATCTTCGTAAGGATGAACCATATTCGATCTATGACCGCTTTAAATTTGATATTGTGACACAAGAGGGCGGAGATGCCTTAGCACGCTACCATGTCCGCACAAAGGAAATTGAAGAATCTCTAAAAATATTAGAACAAGCATGCGAGCAATTCCCGAGCAGCGGCGAGATTTTGGCTAAAGTGCCAAAAATCATCAAGGCGCCAAAAGGGGAGGCATATGTCAGAATTGAATCACCAAGGGGAGAAATTGGCTGCTATATTTCTAGCGACGGGAAAAAAGAACCGTACCGCTTAAAGTTTAGAAGACCATCCTTCTATAATCTACAAATTCTTCCGAAGCTGTTAAAAGGGCAAAATATCGCAAACATGATTGCGATTTTAGGAGCAATTGATATTGTATTAGGAGAGGTGGATGGCTAATGATTAAAGATCTGTTACAATCGAGTCCCGGTTTGGGTAACTTCGCCATCTTCTTTATACTTGGGGTTATTTTACTATTTGTCGTATTAGGTTTCGTAAGTTATGCCATTCTCGCCGAACGGAAAGTCATGGGCTTCATGCAGCTCCGTCACGGTCCGAACCAAGTCGGCGGCCGCTGGGGACTCTTGCAAACCATTGCGGACGTTTTAAAGCTTTTACTAAAAGAAGATATTATTCCGAAAATGGCTGATAAGCCACTATTTATCCTAGCACCGGTCATTGCCTTTGCACCATCCTTTATGGTATTGGCAACCATTCCGTTTACAAGCCGGTTCCAATTTGCCGATATCGGTGTGGGACTCCTTTATTATATTGCTATTTCCGGGATGACCGTATTCGGGGTACTACTCGGCGGCTGGGCATCGAACAACAAATACTCACTCCTTGGAGGGGCACGGGCTACAGCACAGATGATTTCGTATGAAATCCCACTCGTAATGTCCGCACTCGGTGTTATTCTTCTATCGGGAAGCCTTAACTTAAATGATATTATTCAGTCACAGACGCACGGCTGGAATATTTTACGACAGCCAATTGCCTTTGTAATCTTTTTAATCGCGTCAACAGCGGAATTAAGCAGGACGCCATTTGACCTTCCGGAATCAGAGTCAGAGCTTGTTGCTGGTTATCATACGGAATATACCGGCTTCCGCTGGGCATTCTATATGCTTGCTGAATATGTGTACTTATTTGCCATGTCAGCATTAATTACCGTACTATTCTTTGGCGGCTGGATGGCGCCATTTGGATTCCTTAGTTTTATCCCGGGATCTGTCTGGTTCGCACTCAAATTCTGCTTTGTCGTATTCATCTACATTTGGTTCCGTGTAACCTTCCCACGGATGCGTGCCGACAAACTAATGGAATTTGCCTGGAAAGTACTACTGCCAGTCTCACTAGCAAACATATTCTTAACCGCCTTAATCAAATCATTATTTTTTTAACAGATTCGGTGCCTGACACCAGTAGTTATGTAAACTGAGTGCCTGACACCGTGGGGCAATGGATAAAATTATTTTAAAGGGGTGAAAAACGTGCTTGGATTTACAAAAGGCTTGAAGTATACCCTAAAACAGTTATCGCGCGAAAAAGTTACGTATGATTATCCAAATGAACCGCTGCCGTTACCGGACCGATTCCGTGGTATTCAAAAGTTCTATCCGGAAAAATGTATTGTTTGTAATCAATGTATGAACATTTGCCCAACAGAGTGTATTAACTTAACGGGTAAAAAACATCCGGACCCAACGAAAAAAGGGAAGATAATCGACACCTATGACATCAACTTCGAACTCTGCATTCTCTGTGACCTTTGTACGGAGGTATGCCCTACAGAAGCAATTATCATGACCAATAACTTTGAGCTTGCTGAATACAGCCGTGACATGCTATTTAAAAACCTTGAATGGTTGGATGAAAACGATGAAAACGTACGGGATGTGAATAAACCATGACATTTTCGGGTGAATTTCTCGCATTTATGGTCCTCGCTCTTGTGGCGATCATCGGCGGCGTACTCTTATTGAATCTGAATAAAGTCGTTCATATGGTCGTAGCATTGATTTTCACTTTTGTCAGCATCGCGGGTATTTATGTGCTATTGTCGGCAGAATTTGTCGCCGCAGTACAGATATTAATCTATTCCGGTGCCATTACCATCATTATGCTGTTTGGTATCATGTTGACCAAACCATATGACGAAAGTGAAGCACAAGGAGGAAAACTGCGAAAAATCCTCCTGTTCTTAGGGATTGTCGGCTTTGCTTTTGCCGTTTACGTCGGCATCTACAATTTCCCGATCGAACAGGTTCCAAGCAAATTGTATGTGAACAATACAATGCAAATCGGTAAAGCAATATACACAAAAGAGATCATTCCGTTTGAGCTCGTGTCTGTTTTACTATTAGTGGCATTGATTGGAGCAATTGTCTTAGCAAAAAGAGAGGATAAGGAGGGGGATTCTGAATGAGTTCCATTCCCGCTTCAGCCTTCTTGGCGCTGGCACTCATTTTATTTTGTATCGGCTTATATGGTGCGTTGACGAAAAGAAACGCCGTCATCGTCCTCATTTCGATTGAATTAATGCTGAATGCCGTCAATATTAACCTTGTTACCTTCAGCAAATACGGTCTGACACCGTCGATCACCGGTCAGGTATTTGCCCTATTCGCGATGAGCGTTGCCGCTGCTGAAGCAGCCGTCGGCCTTGCCATTCTCATGTCGCTCTACCGCAACAAGAAAACCGTCCACATCGACGAAATGGACGAAATGAAAAACTAAGGTGTCAGGCACCCAAGCTGGTGTCAGGCACCATAAAAAAAAGCAGGTAGAGTTTACTAACGGAAAACCTGCATCATGAAATGGGTGTCAGGCACCGAAGGAGTGTCCACTCCAGATGGACAAATGTCCACGGGTGGTGTCAGGCACCGAAAAAAGGGGATAGTGATAATGATGGAAAATGCATGGATCATACCGCTTTTCCCGCTTTTATCGTTTTTGATCCTTCTTCTATTTGGGAAGCGGCTGAAGGAGGCGAGTGCGTATGTGGGGATTTTGCTTACGCTGGCCTCGCTTGTCTTTTCGATTTTGGTGTTGTTTGAACGGTTTACTTCACCATCGTACGGGGCGAACTTCGACTGGCTTACGATAGGAGATATTCATTTAACAGCGGGCTTTGAAGTAAATCAATTAAATGCATTAATGCTGTTTATTGTCTCGCTCATCAGCTTCCTCGTTCATACCTATTCAAAAGGGTATATGCACGGGGATGAGCGGATTCCAGTTTTCTATGCTTATTTAGGACTATTTACATTTGGAATGCTTGGCTTAGTCATTTCGCCAAACCTTTTACAAACCTATGTTTTCTGGGAGATTGTCGGTCTCGGTTCCTTCCTCTTAATCGGGTTTTATTTTTACAAGGAAGAAGCGAAGGCTGCCGCGAAAAAAGCATTCATTATGACCCGGATCGGGGATGTAGGCTTATTCATCGGCATGATCTTATTATTCTGGCAAACAAAGAGCTTTGATTACAGTGATATTTTTAAAGCAGTAGAGAGCGGCTCTATATCGCCGTCGATGATTACCTTGACAGCAATCTTAATTTTTATTGGAGCTATCGGTAAATCAGGTCAGTTCCCGCTACATACATGGCTTCCGGATGCAATGGAAGGTCCGACACCAGTTTCGGCTTTAATCCACGCCGCTACAATGGTTGTTGCCGGGGTATACTTGGTCGCTGCCTTATTCCCATTGTTCCTAGCCAGCAAAACCGCGCTCATGACCATCGCCGTTATCGGTGCGTTCACCGCCATTTTTGCAGCGAGTATCGGTCTTGTGCAAACAGATATTAAAAGAGTATTAGCATATTCCACCGTCAGCCAATTAGGTTACATGATGCTTGCCTTAGGTTCTGCCGGCTATGTTGCCGGAGTGTTCCACTTGATGACACACGCATTCTTCAAGGCACTGTTGTTCCTTGCAGCCGGTTCTGTCATCCATGCGGTGCATACCCAGAACATCGAAGAAATGGGCGGCTTATGGAAAAAACTCAAGCTGACCGGCCCACTCTTCTTAATTGGAACCTTAGCGATCAGCGGAGTTCCGCTCTTATCAGGTTTCTTCAGTAAGGACGAAATTTTAGCTGCAGCATGGGAAGGCGGACATCCGATCCTTTTCATCCTAGCGCTTATAGCCGCATTCTTTACGGCATTCTATATGTTCCGCTTGTTCTTCATGGTGTTCACCGGTGAAGCCCGCAGCGACATTTCAAAAGCGCACGAATCACCATCTGTGATGACATTTCCGATGATCATTCTCGGTGTGTTAGCGATTTTCGCAGGTTATGTCAATACACCATGGTTTGGAAACTTCCTTGGCGACTGGCTCGTTGCCGGCAATCCAATCCTTGCCGCCAACAACCATGAAGCAAGCCCAATCTGGATCATGATTCTCGCAACCGTTGTTTCCTTGGGTGGGATTTACCTTGCATGGCTGATTTACGGCAAACGTTCCATCGCCCGTAACTGGCTCGGCAGCACAGGTGAAAAATTGCACACGGTTTTACTGAACAAATATTATATCGACGAATTCTATCAAATGACGGTCGTGGCGATCGCGTCAGGTATCAGCTACTTCTTACAGTTCATTGACACCTTCCTAGTCCAAGGACTCGTCAATGGCGTAACCGGTATCGTTCAAGGTCTTGGAAAAATCGGCTCAAAAATGCAATCCGGACAGGTGCAAACCTACGGAGCCGTTGCCTTCATCGGCCTGGCACTACTCGCCATCGTCTTCGCGTTAACAGGGGGGTACTTAAAATGAATTTACATTCTGTTCTGACACTCCTAGTATTCTCCCCACTGCTAGGAATGGTTGTTTTAGCATTTATGCCGAAAAGCCAGGAAAAATCAATCAAACTGGTTGGCTTTTTAGCGACGCTGCCTTCCTTGGCCCTTGCTCTTGCCGCTTACTTTCATTTTCAAGCCGGCAAAAGCTTAAGCGCTTTTTCAGTCGACAAAGCTTGGATTCAATTCCAAGGAATTTATGGGGCGCCAAAGCCATTATTCTCAGTTAATTATGAGCTTGCTTTAAACGGCTTTACGCTGCTCCTCGTTGTACTTACAGCGGTTGTAGCGACCTTAGCTTCCATTGCATCGATCAATATTAAAAAAGAATGGAAAGGCTATTTTATGCTGTTCCTTCTTTTAGAAGTGGGCATGCTCGGCGTCTTTACCGCACAAAACTTAATTTTATTCTTTATCTTCTTTGAAGTAACGTTAATCCCAACCTTCTTCCTCATCGGGAAGTGGGGCTATTTTGAAAAAGAAAAAGCAGCCTTTAGCTTTTTAATCTATAACGGTTTAGGCTCAGCAATTCTCTTAATCGTCATCATGGTTCTTTTTGCAAAAACAGGAACTACGAATATCGACCAATTACAGCATATTGTGAATGCTCAAGGCGGCCCGGTTACGGATGCTACCAAGCTCGGTTTATTCATCGCTCTATTGATCGCTTTCGGCGTCAAGCTGCCAATTTTTCCATTGCACAGCTGGATGCTGAAGGTACACGTGCAAGCACCGCCATCGGTCGTTATGATTCACTCTGGTATTCTTTTAAAAATTGGTGCCTACGGTTTAATCCGATTTGGAATGGGAATTTTCCCGCATCAGTTTGAACAATTAGCCGGTCTGATCGCCGTCTTAGGCGTTATCAACCTATTGTACGGTGCTTTCTTAGCGTTCATACAAAACGATTTCAAAATGGTGCTCGCGTACTCCTCAATTTCCCACATGGGAATCGTATTGATTGGACTCGCCGCCATGAATGCATCTGGAATCCAGGGGGCCATTTTCCAAGTGGTTTCGCACGGTTTAATTTCAGCGCTGTTGTTCTTCTTAGTTGGCGTCCTTTACGAGCGCACCGATACATCGCTTCTAGACAATCTCGGCGGAATGGCAAAAGGCATGCCACTTGCCGCAGGTTTCTTACTAGCAGGCGGTTTAGCATCGCTTGGCTTACCAGGTATGTCCGGCTTCGTCAGTGAATTTATGGCCTTCCTCGGACTATTTGAAACAATGCCGTGGATTGCTGCCGTTGGTACGATCGGAATCATTATGACAGCTGTCTATTTACTACGTGCCGTCCTTAACATTACTTACGGCCAAGCACACCGCGAATTCAGCGGCGTCGTTGATTTAAAAGGTGTGGAATTCGTACCTGTGGTAGTTTTGATGCTTCTAATCGTCTTAATCGGCGTCTACCCAAGTATTTTAAGCGCACCGCTGCAAAGTACAATACAAACGATTTTTCCAGGGATAGGGGGGTGATGAATTGAAAACATTAAGCCAATTCAACTGGAGCATAATGACACCGGAATTCATCATCCTTGGTGTTGCCGCAGTTCTTGTCGTATTAGATTTATTTATGCCAAAAAAACAAGACCGAAAAATCTTAGGCTGGATTGCCATTGCTGGTATTTTCGCAGCGATCATCTCGCTTGCTGGTCTCGTTGATTTACATGTCACATCGATTTTGGATGACACTTTCCGGCTCGATGGTTTTGCCAAAGCCTTTAAATTCCTCCTTCTTGGTGGTGGGCTATTGGTTATGTTCTTAGCAATCAGCTATGAACCGAAGGATGGAGTGGAAGAATATCACGGCGAGTTTTTCTACCTATTTTTAGCAGCGTTGCTCGGAGCGATGGTTATGACCTCAAGCGGCGATCTTATCACGCTGTTTGTCGGCCTCGAATTGTTATCGATAACTTCTTATATTTTAGTAGGAATTCGCAAGCATCATTTGCAATCAAATGAATCGGCTATGAAATACGTCATCAACGGCGGTATTGCAACAGCCATTACGTTGTTCGGAATGAGTTATGTGTACGGCTTAACCGGCTCAACGAACCTGGTTACGATTGCGACAAAGCTGCAATCATTAGCCGATCCTCACATAGCTTACTTGCTGGGCCTTGCTTTCTTAATGATTTTGGTTGGCTTATCCTTCAAGCTCGCTGCTGCTCCGTTCCATATGTGGGCACCAGACGTGTACCAAGGTGCACCAACACCTGTCACTGCGTTCTTAAGCGTTGTATCGAAGACAGCAGGCTTTGTGATTATCATCCGAATTTTATTATCCATATTCGGAGTTGCCGCCTCTAATGGCCCTGGCTCTGCACCAATTTTATTAAATATGCAGAACTACATCTCATTCGTTGCCGCAGCAACAATGATAATCGGAAACGTTGTCGCCCTAAGACAAACGGATATTAAAAGAATGTTTGCATACTCAAGTATTGCGCACGCAGGATACGTTCTCGTGGCCTTTGCATCGATGAGCTCGAACTTGTTCTATTCGGTCTGGTTCTACCTGCTCGCGTATTTGTTCATGAATCTTGGCGCTTTTGCCGTTATCCAGCTAGTATCGGAAAAAACAGGTTCTACCAAGATCAGCGAATATGCCGGCCTATATCGCCGCTCACCGGTCCTTGCCGTCGCCATGGGAATCTTACTAATTTCCTTAGCAGGCTTCCCAGGAACAGCCGGTTTTATCGGAAAACTGAACATCTTTATCGGTACATTTGTCGGTGTACCACATTATGTGCTGGCGTCAGTCATGATTGCCACCACCGTCGTCTCCTATTTCTACTATTTCGGGGTCATGACGCAAATGTTCTTCCGTCCGGCAAAAGACGATAGCAAATTCGGCAACATTCCATTCGGCATTCTCGTCGTCTTGATTGTGGCCGTCGCAGCATCCGTCCTGTTCGGACTTGCACCAAATATTGCATCAAACTTCCTGGTAAATCACTTCAGCGATTTTCAGGACTTCCTACAATAAAGAAGGGGCACATGCCTCTTCTTTTTTTTGCGGTTTGTGGGTACGTAAATCCATTTTTGTGATCTGAATCATGCTTTTTCTAATTTTTCGGGCACCTAGTTTCCGGAAAAATTGAATTTTGCCTGACTTCGGGAATGTAGAAGGTGTCTACGTGGATGAATTTTTGTTTTCAACCGCTTTTCGTGAACGTAGAAGATGTCTACATGGATGAATTTCTGTTTTTAACCGCTATTCGTATACGTAGAAGGTGTCTACGTGGATGAATTTCTGTTTCCAACTGCTATTCGTGAACGTAGAGTGCGTCTACGTAAACGATTTCCTGTTTTCAACCGCTTTTTGTGAACGTAGAAGGTGTCTACGTGAACGAAATCTTATTTCCAACAGCTATTCATGAACATAGAAGGCTTCTAGTTTCCCGAAAAAAAGAATTTTGCATGATTTCGGAAATGTAGAGGACGTCTAGTTTCCCAAAAATAGAAATTTTGCCTGACTTCAGGAATGTAGAGGGCCTCTAGTTTCCCGAAAAAGGAATCTTGCCTGATTTCGGGAATGTAAAAGAGCTCTAGTTCACTAAAAAAGAATTTTTCCTGATTTCAGGAATGGTGACCAAATTTTCTACCTTATCACTGTTTACGGTTACCAAGAGCCCTCTTTTGCGGTTTGTGGTCAAGAAAATCCATTTATGTGCCCGCCCTTCCTCTAATTTACGGATTTAAGTCACATAAAGAGTATTTTAGGTAGACAACAAAGTTAATTCGTAAACTTCGTTAAGCGGATATGTCCAGCTGTCGCGCCTAGAAAACGAGCACCTTCCGCTTTTCTTATTGTCAAGCTCCAGTGCCTAGCCCCAGGAGTTCTTGCTCTTGCTCTTGCTACTCCCAAGCAAAGGCAAAATGCATCTTCATTTTTGAAGCGTCTTATGTCTTTAGGGGCAGCCCATTTATTACGATTTTCTTTGTATTCGCAATTTTACAAAAATATTCCAAAACGAAACTTTTCCCCTTTTCATGCGTCTGTATGATAGAATGGTACTCGGTATGAATTTTGGAGGTACTAATGGATGAAAGATCTTGGACAAATAGCGTTGATTAGCATAATGTCCCATTTAGTGTTTATTGCACTTTCGTGGTGGGCACTGCAAGCCATTCAGCTAGAAAAACTGCTTAGGCCTAATCATGTATTTCAAGCACGATTACTTTACATATTATTGGCCATTTTTATCGGATCTTCTGTTAGCAACTTTTTCCTAGATTATCTTCAATGGTCAAAGCAACTGCCATATTTGCTACAAATTATTTTTTTGGAAAAAATTTAGTCTATTGTACATGTTCCATTTTGCCGAAAATTTGATACAATCAACTTTGTGTGAAAAAAATACTTTATTGCATTAAAGCTCGGAACGTTCTTACATAGGGATTGTCAAAAAGTGACGACATTTCCCAAGTATGCTCTTTCCTACATTGGAAACAATGTTAGTAAGGGGGAGAGCAGATATGAGAGAGAAAAGCCGGCATTTATTACCTACGATTATAATCATTAGTATTATTTTGGTTGTAATGATGGGGCATCAGACAACCACCGAAGCTGATAGCGGAATCGATTTATTAAAAATCGGATCCATTTTTCAAAAAGAAAAAATCACGCAGAGTGAATGGTCATTGTATGCTCGGGAGTATTTGGTTGATCTAAAAAGTGAGGCAGAACTACAGCAATATGCGAAGGAGCTTCAGCAAAAGTTCCCCCAGTGGAATTGGATCGTATCTAACTCCAGCCAAAAATGGGAAGTAACTGCAGTATCTCCATCACCTAAACACCACCAAGAAATGCTTCAAATTATGACAACCCACACAAAACAACCAAGCAGTGCGTATATAGTGTATAGGGTAAGCGGAAAAGAATGGAATAAATCTGCAGAAGCCTTTTTCACTACAGGTTCATTTAAAAAAAGACTAACTGACATTTTTCGCGGAAAACCGACACTTTTTGCTTGTATGAAGGGCGAAGTCAGTGGTAGAATTGATACGGTTTTACCAAAAACAGTATCGCATTTACTTTCAGTTTTTCATGCGAAAAAAATCGAAGCGTTAGAAGAGGATACGTTCATGTCTGTATCGGCGTTTTCGCCAATGTTTACCAACTCAATTGAAGAAACACATGATCACATGAATTTGCAAATTGGTATACGCTCCGAAGGATTGGGCGCCAAGACTACCATCGTAGTTGGCACACCAATCATTACGATTGAATATTAATATAGAGAAAATGGACGCGGAGGGGAATACTCTTGGAAAAGATCATCGTCCGCGGCGGAAAAAGGCTTTACGGAACGGTTAAAGTGGAAGGTGCAAAAAATGCTGTTCTGCCTGTTATCGCTGCCACATTATTAGCAAGTGATGGAAAAAGTGTAATTCGTGATGTACCTACACTCTCCGATGTATACACAATCAATGAAGTTTTACGGAATTTAAACGCTCAAGTAGTATTTGAAAATAATACAGTTGTCGTCGATGCATCTAGAGAGTTAAAAGATGAAGCGCCGTTCGAATACGTTCGAAAAATGCGGGCATCTGTCCTTGTTATGGGCTCATTACTTGCACGCAATGGTCGAGCACGGGTTGCTTTGCCGGGTGGATGTGCCATCGGTTCCCGCCCTATCGACCAGCACCTCAAAGGCTTCGAAGCAATGGGTGCACATGTTAAAGTAGGAAACGGCTTTATTGAAGCCGAGGTAAATGGCCGCTTAAAAGGAGCAAAAATTTACTTAGACTTCCCAAGTGTTGGGGCAACAGAAAACATTATGATGGCGGCAACCCTTGCACAGGGAACGACCATCCTTGAAAATGTTGCAAAAGAACCAGAAATTGTGGATCTTGCTAACTTTTTAAATAAAATGGGTGCAAACGTACGTGGAGCTGGTACTGGCACTATAAGAATTGAAGGCGTGGATGTAATGTTTGGCGCCGACCATAACATCATTCCTGACCGCATCGAAGCAGGTACCTTTATGGTTGCCGCCGCGATCACAGGTGGAAATGTCCTTATCAAAGGGGCTGTTCCTGAACACATTTCATCCTTGATTGCCAAAATGGAAGAAATGGGTGTTATCATTTTTGAAGAAGAGGATGGAATTCGTGTAATTGGACCAGACCATTTACGTGCTGTCGACATCAAAACGATGCCGCACCCAGGATTCCCGACCGACATGCAATCGCAAATGATGGCATTATTACTTCGTGCAGAAGGTACTTCGATGATTACGGAAACGGTTTTCGAAAACCGTTTTATGCATGTCGAGGAATTTCGCCGCATGAATGCTGACATCAAAATCGAGGGTCGTTCTGTTATTTTAAATGGCCTCTCCAATCTTCAAGGTGCTGAAGTATCCGCAACCGATCTTCGCGCAGCTGCAGCCTTGATTCTCACTGGATTGGTGGCAGACGGCATCACACGTGTCACAGAACTAAAACACCTAGACCGTGGCTACGTTCGCTTCCATGAAAAGCTAGCATCCCTCGGTGCCGACATCGAGCGTGTCAAAGAGGATGTAGAAACCTTCGTAATCGAAAACTATGTTTCCGATATGAACGCCTGACCAAGTTGGCAAGAGAGTTTCTAGTAAGAACATAACCTAGAATAAAATTCAAAACAGAATGAGCCGAAGAATTCAGCTGTCTGATATCCGACAACTGAATTCTTCGGCTTTAAGTTTGTTTGGGTGTCAGACACCTAGTTGACATAACTACTGGTGTCAGGCACCGCTTGCCTAAATTTTTTGTCATAAATGCTTTTTAGCCTCCATATGATGAATTGAACAGCGAGAGTCGGCTGTGAAAACTTCAAACTGGAGGCATCTACATGAAAAAATTCAAACCAATCTTCGTACTAGTGTCTTTCCTCATTGCCATTACGTTAATTATTCCTGCCATTCTTGTCGTTCCTTTTATGGACGGAAAAGCGAGTGGAAAATTAGGTGTAGACCTATCAAAACCCCCCGCCAAAGAAACGGCGGCCCCATCTGCAGACGCTGCAGTCACAGTTTCCGTTTACCGATCTTCCAAAGGGAAAATTGAAAATGTTCAACTTGAAGATTATCTCGTTGGGGTTGTTGCCGCTGAAATGCCCGCTGATTTTAACGAAGAGGCGCTCAAGGCACAGGCCCTTACGGCGAGAACCTATATTGTAAAAAAAATGTTGAGCAAGGATACAACAGGAGTCCCAAAAGGTGCACAAGTAACTGACACAACCATGAACCAGGCTTACGAGAGTGATGATAAACAAAGGGCAGATTGGAAGGCAGATTATAGCTGGAAGCATAAAAAAATTCTCGATGCTGTCAGAGCAACTAGCGGACAAATTTTAACTTACAAAGGCGAGGCAATCGACGCGACTTTCTTTTCTACTAGCAACGGCTACACCGAAAACTCAGAGGACTACTGGCAGAGCTCCATTCCATATTTACGAAGTGTACCAAGCCCCTGGGACAAAAACTCCCCAAAGTTTAATTCGAAGCAGGAGTTCACCGTTAGTGACTTTGAAGCGAAATTAGGCGTGAAACTTGATAAGGATATTGGAAATATTACCGGCCTAACTGCCGGAAAGCGGGTTGCAAAAGTAAATTTTAACGGAAAAATTTTAACCGGAAAAGACATCCGCGATAAACTCGATTTACGATCCGCTGACTTCAAGTGGGAGCGAAAAGGAAATAACATCATTGTTACCACCAAAGGCTTCGGCCACGGCGTCGGCATGAGCCAATACGGCGCTAACGGAATGGCCGATGAAGGAAAAAACTACAAGGACATTGTGAAATATTACTACCAGGGCGTCGAAGTCACCTCCGCAGAAAATCTCTTTGCAACCATTACCGCACAGAAATAGAGTGAAAGGTCAGGAAACTGGCCTTTTTGTTTGTTTTGGAGGGGGCCTCGGGGGAGGGACGGTGGTACAGGTGATTTGGAAAGTCTATTGAGAGAAACGGCACATAAAAATGAAAAATGGCATATAAGTGGGACAAAACGGCACATAAAACTCAATAACGGCACATATATTTGAAAAATGGCACATATCGTAATTTAAGCAGGGGAAATCCTTAAAAAAGTAACTAAAAAAGAGCAACTTCCAGTCGGAAAACAGGCGTTTTAGATGATCCGGATAGGCAATTAAGAGAAATGGCACATAAAAATGAAAAATGGCACATAAGTGGATCAAAACGGCACATAAAACTCAAAAACGGCACATATATTTGAAAAACGGCACATATCGTAGTTCAGGCAGGGGAAATCCTCAAAAAGGTAACTAAAAAGAGCAGAGATCAGTTGGAAACCAGCTTTCTTAGATGATTCGGATAGGCATTTTAGAGAAACGGCACATAAAAATGAAAAATGGCACATAAGTGGGACAAAACGGCACATAAAACTCGAAAACGACACATATATTTGAAAAACGGCACATATCGTAATTCAAGCAGGTGAAATCCTCAAAAAAGTAACTAAAAAGAGCAGAGATCAGTTGGAAACCAGCTTTCTTAGATGATTCGGATAGGCATTTTAGAGAAACGGCACATAAAAATGAAAAATGGGACATAAGTGGATCAAAACGGCACATAAAACACAAAAATGGCACATATATTTGAAAAACGGCACATATCGTATTTCAAGCAGCTCAAAAAAAAGACCCCATTTCAAAAAAATGAACGTTTTATGAACTTGCACCCAATAGTGTCGATTTTTGAAGGATTTTCCATCCAAAAAGAAGAAGTATGTAAAAAATTGAAAGGAATGATGCGTTTGTATGCTAAAGAGTTTTCATTTTCAAAACGGTATCATAAATTGCGTGCACTAAAAAATAGACTACCTGACACTCATACGCAATGGCCAAAAGTTGCATTAGAATGTAGTAACGAAGAAGCCGGTCAACTTGGGGAGAAATCTATAGGTTTTCATCTTGATATGCTCTCCAACTCAAAATATTACATTTTTCATTATCTGCGACTGCAGCATGGAAAATACTATTTTCAAATGGATTACTTTATCCTCTGCGCCTCATTTGCTCTAATATTGGAAGTCAAGAATATGGGCGGCGAATTACGTTTTGATGGTGATTTTAATCAAATGACCCAAATAAAAAGAAGTACCAAAAAAAGACGTAAGAATCCGGTTCTACAGGCAAGACTACAAGCGAAGAAACTAAAATGTTGGTTGGAGGAACAGAACTTTCCGGAAATCCCAATCCATTATCTTTTTGTAAATAGTAATGAGGACACGGAAATCATCTCGGACGGTGAAAATGAACTAGTCAATCGAAATAGCTGCAATAGTGAAGGTTTAATAGATAAGATCGAACAAATTGAAAAATATTACACCACAGATATCCTTGATACAAAAGAACTGAAAAAGTTAAAAAAACTACTTTTGGAAAAACACACCCCAGAAAATCCTGATATTCTTCAAGAGTTTGGCATTTCCCCAAAAGAACTAATCCCAGGTGTTCAATGTCCCAACTGTAAAGCATTTTCAATGAAATATAAATCCACGGCATGGTATTGTTCCAAATGCGCCCATAAATCAAAAACCGCCTTTATTCAGGCAATTAACGACTATCTTCTTTTAGTAAAACTATCGATTACGAACCTAGAATGCCGCGAATTATTAGATATTCCCTCGAGGAAAGTAGTGCATAGGCTCCTGAACTCAATGGAATTAGCCTATTCAGGAACAAACAAAGGCAGAATCTACTATCAATCATCATCGGACATCCAGAACTGGCCAGCTCCATAAGGAAGCGATATCCCCAGCGACTTGAACGGACGCCTATTACTTTTTTTCAAAAAAAATTCCCCCTCATGCATAAAATCATCACCATCGTTGAACAATAAGTAGAAAAAATTTTTTAGAATTGTGTATATAATTCTACTTATCTGTTCAGAATGATTGCTGAGGTGATGAAAAATGAGAGAGGAAGAAAACAAACGATCTTCTCAAAAATCGAGCTTTAAACGTTTTTTCAAAAAGCGTTGGGTATTTCCGGCCATTTATATCGCAAGTGCAGCAATCATCCTGAGTGCCGTTCTTTGGTATCAAACTGGTGGCATCAACACAAGCAAATACGATTACAAGTCCACTGATCTTGCAGGCAAAAAGAACAATCAGCCTTCACTAGAAGTGAACAAGGCACTTGAGAATATTAAAATGCCTGTGGCCAATGCTTTATCAGCCGTCGTGAAAATGGGATTCTATGATTTTAACGGTAAAACACAAGACCAGGAAGCCGCATTAGTATTCTACAATAATACGTACCAACCAAACCAAGGAATTGACTTATCGATGAAGGACGGCGCAGCTTTTGATGTTGTGGCATCATTAAGCGGTAAGGTCACAAGAGTCCAAGACGACGCAACCTTAGGGAACGTCATTGAAATTGAGCATGACAAAGGTGTTGTCACTCAATACCAATCTGTAAAAGATATTAAGGTGAAGGTTGGCGACCAAGTAAAACAGGGCGACGTGATTGCTAAGGCTAGCAAAAGCTTATTCAACGAAAAAGCAGGAGTTCATGTGCATTTTGAAATCCGTAAAGATGGAGTTGCCGTTAATCCGTCAAGCTATTTTAACAAGCCATTAAGCTCATTACAAACAGCAACACCATCAGGGTCTGATCAGTCCCAAGTACCTGGAAAAAAGCAAGACCAGCAAAAAATAGATGATAGTCAAGGTTCATCTCAGGATAATAGCCAAGGCACATCGACTGATGATAGCAAGGGTTCATCTCAGGATAATGGTCAAGGCACATCGACTGATAATAGCAAAGGTTCATCCAAGGATGACAGCAAAGGCACATCGACTGATAATAGCAAAGGTTCTTCTAAAGATGACAGCAAAGGCTCATCCACGGATGACAGCAAAGGTTCATCAACGAACGGGCTGGACGGTTCTTCTTCAACAGATAGCCAAAACTCATAATCGTTTCATAAAGGGGGAAGGGGATACTTTCCTCTTTTTTTTTTGCACTTTTTGTTGTGAAAACAGTCATTTTTTTGACCCAGCCCCGTAAGTCTAGAAGTTCCCCTCGGTAAACGCAATGTGAAGTGCTAAAGAATTCCAGATTTTCGCCCCCCGTGTCGAAATTTCTTTACCAAAAGATGAATAAACAGATGTATACTGAATTTGTTAAAAAATAGTCGAAAAAGGGGGGTTTTTCTATGCAATGGTATGTGAAAGTTTTACAAAATTACGCCGGATTTCAAGGAAGAGCACGGCGTACTGAATACTGGATGTTTACGTTAATAAGTGTAATTATCAGCGCCATACTAGCAATTCTACAGTCGGCGGCACATCTATCATTATTATTAACCGGACTTTATTCTTTAGCTGTTTTTATCCCAGGCTTAGCTGTTGCTGCTCGCCGATTACACGATACGGGAAGAAGTGGATTGTGGATATTAATTGCTCTTATTCCGTTCATTGGTGCAATCATTCTTCTTGTGTTTATGTGTCTAGATAGTCAACCAGATGAGAATCAATATGGAACTGTCCCAAAATAGACGCAAATAAACCGCCCTTCGATGGAAAGTGCGGTTTTCTTTTATGGTAAAATAATGAAAGAGGGAGGGATTGGAGTGAAAAAGCTAATCGGTGTCCTGCTCATCCTGCTCGTTCTAACCAGCTGCAGCAAGGAACCCGCACCGCAGGACAGGTTCGCTGAATACATAAAGCTTTGGAATCAGCAAAAATTTACTGCTATGTATGATTATCTTTCAACCGATGCCAAAAAGAATATTAGCGAAAAAGATTTTACTGAAAGATATCAGAAAATTTACAAAGATTTGCAAATTAAAGACATCAAGATTGATTTTAAAAAGCCAAAAGATGACAAGCAGGCAAAAGAAAATAAAGCTACCTATACGTTTTCGGCAAAAATGAATAGCATTGCCGGCCCTATTCAATTTACCCATGAGGCCGTATTGGAAAAAGAAGAACGTGACAAACAGAAAAACTGGTATGTCGACTGGAACCCCTCGTTTATTTTTCCAAAACTGCAGGAGGGTGACAAAATTTCCGTTTCCACAAATGCACCGAAACGAGGAGAAATCCTCGACCGGAACGGCAACGGCCTAGCGATAAATGGTCAGGTGTATGAAGTAGGCGTCATCCCTGGAAAAATGGACGATGCAAGCATGAACCAGGTGGCTTCGCTGTTAAAAATGACCCCGGATCAAGTGAAAAAAGCGGTCAGTGCGAGCTGGGTGAAGCCTGACTTGTTTGTTCCGCTAGCGAAGGTTTCCATGGATGACCAGCGGATGCCGCAATTATTGGCCCTTGCCCCAGTTCGCACGAAAAAGGTCACTGCGCGCGTCTATCCGCTTGGGCAAGCAGCTGCGCAGCTCGTCGGCTATGTCGGCACGATTACCGCGGAGGAACTGCAAAAGCATCCAGACTACGCAGCCCAAGACATCATAGGAAAAAGAGGCCTTGAACAGGTGTATGAAGAGCAGCTAAGAGGCCAAACCGGCGTAAGAATCATGATTCAGAAAAAATTAGGCGGTGTCGATGTGCTTGCGGAAAAACCGGTGCAGGATGGAAAGCAGGTACAGCTCACAATCGACTCTGATTTGCAGGGAAAAATGTTTACCCAGCTTAGCGGTGAAGCCGGCACAGCGGCAGCGATGAACCCTGTCACAGGAGAAACGCTCGCACTTGTCAGCAGCCCGTCATTTGATCCTAATCAGGCCGCTCTCGGGTTCTCAGCAGACGATTTTAAGGCACTTCAGGATAACCAGCAACAGCCGCTCACCACACGCTTCAAGCAGACCTATGCACCGGGCTCGGTGATAAAACCGATCACTGCATTGGTAGGTTTAGAAAACGGTTCCATCAAACCTGATGAAGAGATTGCCATCAGCGGCAAGCAGTGGCAGAAGGACCAGTCATGGGGAGGATATTATGTCACGAGAGTTCATGAGGCAAGTCCTGTTAACCTTGAAAAAGCACTGATCTTCTCAGATAATATTTACTTTGCCCAGGCTGCGCTAAAAATGGGGAAGGATTCGTTTACAAAAGGCATGCAGAATGCTTTGTTTGAAAAAACATTGGATTATCCTTACCCGCTACAGAAATCAACAATTGGCTCACTAGGAAATGACATTTCCCTCGCCGATTCCGGCTACGGACAAGGCCAGGTGCAAATGAGCATTGTCCATTTGATGACGGCATATACTTCCTTTGTCAATAACGGGACGATGATCAAACCGACTCTCTTACTCGATGAACAAAAGAGTCAGCCATTGGGACAATTAGCTTCTAAAGAAAATACGGCCACGGTCGCTGGGATGTTACAAAAGGTAGTAAGTGACCCGAGCGGAACCGCTCACGCCGCCAATATTCCCGACTATCCTTTAGCCGGAAAAACAGGCACCGCGGAAATCAAGCAGAAACAGGGCGAAGTCGGAACCGAAAACGGCTGGTTCATCGCCTACAACACCAACACTCCGAGCCTGATGATGGCAATGATGGTCGAAGGCGTCCAGGACAAAGGCGGATCGATGGTGCCGGTACAAAAAGTGAAGGATCTTTATATGTCAGTAAAAAAATAACATCTGGGGCTCCAGATGTTGTTTTTTTATTATTGGACTTTGAGAATGGTTCAGGTTCATGCATGGAGAGCTCGTTTACGTGGAAGAAATTCGTGAAAAAAGTAGTAACAGTGAATGTAGAGCGCGTTTACGTGCATGAAATCAGAGTAAAAAGCAGAAACGGTTAACGTAGAGCACGCCTACGTGAATGAAATCAGAGTAAAAAGCAGAAACAGTTAGTGTAGGTTTCGGACGCTATAACTCGGACGCCGAAAAACGTAATTTTTCGGCGGAGCGTCTATCTCAACGCCTAAAACCCCACCAAAAAGAAGAAAAAGGCCGTTGATGATCGATCTCAACGCCCAAAACCCCACCAAAAAGAAGAAAAAGGTCGTTGATGATCGGTCTCAACGCTCAAAACTCCTTCAAAAAGTAGAAAAAGGTCGTTGATGATCGGTCTCAACGTCCAAAACTCCTTCAAAAAGAAGAAAAAGGTCGTTGATGATCGGTCTCAACGCCCAAAACTCCTTCAAAAAGAAGAAAAAGGTAGTTGATGATCGGTCTCAACGCCCGAACCCCCTCCAAAAAAAAGAAAAATGTCATTGAAGATCGATCTCAACGCCCAAAACCCTCCAAACAGAAGAAACCGGTCGATGAAACTGGGAGCACACCCCAAAGACCCCCAATTTTCATTTCATTGCAGGACGCCACTGATACTTCTCCAAATCAATCACTCCATTTAATCCGACTTCCACCCCTTCACTTTCTAAGGCCCATAATTGTTCATGAAATGATTCTTCCTCAGTAAAGGCAATCTTCCCCTTAGCATTAATTACACGATGCCATGGGAGGCGGTGCTTTTTGCTCATAGTATGAAGGATGCGGACGACCTGCCTGGCAGCCCGCGGACTGCCTGCGAGTGCGGCCACTTGTCCATAGGTTGTGACCTTGCCCTCAGGAATAATTTTTATTACTTCAATGACTCTTTCAGTAAAAGGCTGCATAGGATGTCCCTTTCTACTTAACTTGAGTAAATCAACTCTATCATACCCGGAAAAGCACTTTGCACAATATAATTTTTTGTTCGACAAATTTCTCAGGAAATAAGCATTTCCCGGAATAAACCCTTGCAGGTCCTAACTCGAGGGCATGTCGAAAAAATGGGGCAATCAACCCATCTGTCCGATTTTTCAAAAAATTACCTATAGACCTTGTCCCGATTAAGTATTTCGTGCATAATCCCATATCCAAGCTAATAAACTGTTACAAACCTTTATAAAGAGAGTGTTTGAGGTGAAGAGTCGTTTGAAGGATGCGGGTATTCAGTCGGGGACATGATTATTCATCGTACGACCGTTACTGGTGCCTGACACCAAAACAAAGGCACTGTCCACTGAACACGGACAAATGTCTTTCTGTGGTGCCTGACACCCAACCAACGGAAACAGTACTTCGTCGAAGTGATAAGCGGGTCTCATTTCACACTTCTCACATCCAACTTAGGGAGGGCGAGTGGTGTGCACGATTACATCAAAGAACGAACTATCAAGATTGGAAAGTATATCGTGGAGACGAGAAAAACAGTTCGCGTAATTGCGAAGGAGTTTGGCGTATCCAAAAGTACAGTCCATAAGGATTTAACAGAGAGACTTCCTGAAATCAATCCGGAGCTTGCAAATGAAGTAAAAGAAATTTTAGATTATCATAAATCGATCCGCCATTTAAGGGGAGGCGAAGCAACGAAAATGAAATATCAAAAAGAAGAAAAAGAAGGAGAGGCTGTCAAATAAGCTTCCGTATAATGGCAATCTCTTCGATTTCCTCCAGTTCGACAATGTTCATCAAAATATTTTATTATAAGTATGGAAAATTTAATGAATATGGTACAATAAACAATTAGGAAAAGTAATTGGATTTGCGTCCAAGGAGGAAAGAAAAGAGAATGTTTGCTAGGGATATTGGAATTGACTTAGGAACGGCTAACGTGTTAATCCACGTAAAGGGCCGTGGAATTGTTTTGAATGAGCCTTCCGTCGTAGCGATTGACAAAAATACCAACCGCGTTCTTGCTGTTGGAGAAGAGGCACGCCGTATGGTTGGCCGTACACCTGGAAACATTGTCGCGATTCGCCCGCTAAAAGACGGTGTCATCGCAGACTTTGATGTGACAGAAGCAATGTTAAAACATTTTATTAATAAGCTTAACGTGAAAGGCTTTTTATCCAAGCCACGCATCTTGATTTGCTGCCCAACTAACATCACAAGTGTTGAGCAAAAAGCAATCAGAGAAGCAGCCGAAAAGAGCGGCGGCAAAAAGATCTATCTCGAAGAGGAGCCAAAGGTTGCCGCTATCGGTGCCGGAATGGACATCTTCCAGCCAAGTGGAAACATGGTTGTCGACATTGGTGGAGGAACAACAGATGTGGCTGTCCTATCCATGGGCGATATCGTAACATCCTCCTCCATCAAAATGGCCGGCGACAAATTCGACATGGAAATTTTGAACCACATCAAGCGCGAGTACAAACTATTGATCGGTGAGCGCACAGCAGAAAATATCAAAATGAATATCGGAACTGTCTTCCCAGGTTCACGCTCAGAACAAATGGATATTCGCGGCCGTGATATGGTTACTGGTTTACCACGTACCATCACAGTACATTCCGAAGAAATCGAACACGCTTTGCGCGAATCTGTTTCTGTCATCGTGCAAGCAGCGAAAAGTGTTCTCGAACGTACTCCGCCTGAACTTTCCGCCGATATAATTGACCGCGGCGTTATTTTAACAGGTGGCGGCGCCCTGCTTCACGGCATCGATATGCTCCTTGCCGACGAGCTCAAGGTTCCCGTGCTAGTTGCCGAAAATCCAATGGATTGCGTTGCCATCGGTACAGGCATTATGCTTGATAATATTGACCGTATTTCAAATCGGAAACTACTTGGATGATCTCCTTTGTAAAAAAAGTCTAATGCACAAGCATTGGGCTTTTTTATTTGGCTTGTGACATATCATTGGAAAGCAGTCATTACTGTCGGAAAAGCGCCCTTTACTGTTGGATACTTATAAGTAAACCGCGTAAGCTCAAGGTATTTTAGAATTTCAAAATGGAAAAAAACACCTCTATGACAAAAAACTACAAAAAACTAATGTCGAATGACAAATTATTTTTTATAATAGGTATATGACACCATAGTTTTAAAATAATATGGTTAACTCGGTAAAAGGGGAATTAGTATGGCGGTCAATTATCTGAATCAGGTGAAATCACGCGAAGAATATAGAAAAATGAAAGAAGAAGAAACGAAAAAGGTGGAAGTCGTACGTCCGCAACGAAAGAAATTACGGGTGCGCCTTATTCCAATTTGGCTTCGCCTAGTCTTACTTATTGTCTTCAGTTTCATCTTTTTAATGGCCGGAGCGGCATTTGGTTATGGAACCCTTGGCAAGGGAAAAGCCACCGATGTATTTAAATTGTCCACCTGGACCCATATAGGTGACCTCGTAAATAAAAAATAAAGGAAGGGGCCCAAATCCCTTCCTTTTTACATAGCTTTAATAGTAAAATAAAAAATAAATACCTAATCATAGTAGGAGGTACTAAACAGATGCTAGATATCACGCAAATTAAAGAAATTATCCCACACCGTTATCCATTTCTATTGGTAGACAGAATTTTGGAAGTAGAAGATGGAGTTCGGGCGGTTGGAATGAAAAATGTAACCGCCAATGAAGAATTCTTTAACGGCCACTTCCCGGACTATCCAGTCATGCCAGGCGTACTAATCGTCGAGGCACTGGCGCAGGTCGGAGCCGTTGCCATGCTAAAAAAAGAAGAGAACCGCGGCCGGTTAGCTTTTTTCGCCGGTATCGACAACTGCCGCTTTAAAAGACAAGTAAAGCCGGGCGACCAGCTTCGACTTGAAGTCGAAATCATTCGCTTGCGCGGACCAATCGGCAAAGGAAAAGCCATCGCCTCAGTAGACGGCGAAGTAGCATGCGAAGCAGAAATTACCTTCGCCCTAGGCGATAAAAAAGAATAAACTCTTGTAAAATAACATCGGGCCAAACGGCCTGATGTTATTTTTACTTTATCAGGAGCGATTTTAGGTATATGTGCCAAACCTGGTTTGGCCAATAAAAAAAGCCAGTCATGGACCGGCTGACTAGCAGGGAACTATATCAAATAAATCATATGATGCATATTGAAAAAAGACCGCGGCACATGTCCGCGGTTTTTATGGGATATAATTGGCCTTTATTTTTGGTTTGCTTTTTAATTTTTCCTTAAATTCGGTGAGGAGTTCTTCGCCACTTAGACCTTTTTGCAGGAGGCTTTCGAGTAGAATCTCGGAATAGTCTCTTCGCTTGCGGCGCAAATGGCCTTCAAGGAGGACGCTGATACGATTTTCAAATTTGTTCAGTGTGACAATTTTCGTTTGAAAAAAGGCAGGATCGTTCTCCAGTTTGGTAATGACAGCTTCCGCAATGATATCACGATTTTCATCGTAAATTTTTTTGAAATAGTCATAAAGGGATAAATCGGTATAGGCTTCAAGCAGCCAAGTGAATCGGTCGTCTTCCTTATTAATAATCAAGGCATCGTGCAAGGGAATCTTCACTGTCGTATCATTTTCCACAATTTCCAACGAGACTAACTTAAAGGATTTCATCGTTTCCCTCCTTATTTTTCCTCTCTAAATTATAACATACGACATCGAGAAGCAAATGTCGAAAAAAATTAGCCGAAAATGCCTTATTCGATTTTTCGAGGTGAAAGTTCCCTTGATTTTTACAAAAAGCACTATGAAAAAACAATATTCGAGCAAAATGGAGCTCGAAAATGGTCGTATCGCGGTTTTACAGCAATGAGGGGCTGGAGATATGATGGAACCATAAAATGGAGAGGAGTTGAATCATGATTAATCAAGTCACACTTGTTGGAAGGCTGACGAAGGATCCTGATTTAAAGTCTACGACAGAAGGAACGCCAGTGACGCAGGTTACTTTGGCTGTGAACCGAAATTTTCGCAACCATAACGGCGAAATTGATGCGGATTTCATTCAATGCACGCTATGGAGAAAGGCGGCTGAGAATACGGCGCAATTCTGTCGAAGGGGCGCGGTTGTAGGGATCACAGGGCGCTTACAGACCCGTCATTACGATAACCGCGAGGGAAAAAGGATTTATGTGACAGAGGTCGTAGCCGAATCCATCCGTTTCCTGAGCTCAAAACCGAGTGCGAATGTTGTTGAACAAGAGAAAAAAGAAGAAGTCCCTATCGTGCTGTAAAGTTATTTTACAATAAGGAGGAACACTCGCTTGGCTCATCACAATGAACATGCCACCAGCATGGAGCAGCTGCTTGAAAGTTTAATTAAAATGGTTGGTAATGCCAACCAAAAAATGGACAGCCTGCAAAAGCGCGTCAGTCAGCTCGAATGGCTCATTAGAGAGCATGAGGTCGAGGTAAAGGAAAGCCCCGTCGAAATTTACTCCACACTACCACCATCATCGGTTTCCAAAACTCACTGACTTTTAAAATTCCCCCGTAAGTAGTTACCATTGCTAGAGACAATCAATGATCCCTCCAATGTTATCTCCATTCTTTCCGGTACTTAGTACCGGTATTTTTTTTGAGAAGCTGACAGAATTGTAAGGACTAAAATGGTTTATCTAATATTTTTTAAAAAAGAAGTTGACTTCTACGAATAAAGATGTTAAATTTATAAATGTCGCTGAGGCGATGAAGAAAAACATTCTTAAAAAAATAAAAAAAGAAGTTGACTTCTACGAAGTTAAATGATAAGATAGATTTCGTTGTCACTTCAAAATTGTTCTTTGAAAACTAAACAAACAAAAACGTCAACAAACAATAATTATTCACTTCATTTAATGATGTGAAGCCAACGTAAATTTCGAGCTAAATCAACTTTCTTGGAGAGTTTGATCCTGGCTCA
>NZ_CVRB01000003.1 GCF_001048695.1 Neobacillus massiliamazoniensis
AGTAGCGGCGAGCGAAACGGGAACAGCCCAAACCGAAAGGCTTGCCTTTCGGGGTTGTAGGACACTCAACATGGAGTTACAAAGGAACGGGGTAAATGAAGCGATCTGGAAAGGTCCGTCATAGAAGGTAAAAACCCTGTAGTTGAAACTTCGTTCCCTCCTGAGTGGATCCTGAGTACGGCCGGACACGTGAAATCCGGTCGGAAGCAGGGAGGACCATCTCCCAAGGCTAAATACTCCCTAGTGACCGATAGTGAACCAGTACCGTGAGGGAAAGGTGAAAAGCACCCCGGAAGGGGAGTGAAACAGTTCCTGAAACCGTGTGCCTACAAGTAGTCAGAGCCCGTTTATGGGTGATGGCGTGCCTTTTGTAGAATGAACCGGCGAGTTACGATTACATGCAAGGTTAAGTTGAAGAGACGGAGCCGCAGCGAAAGCGAGTCTGAATAGGGCGAATGAGTATGTGGTCGTAGACCCGAAACCAGGTGATCTACCCATGTCCAGGGTGAAGTCCAGGTAACACTGGATGGAGGCCCGAACCCACGCACGTTGAAAAGTGCGGGGATGAGGTGTGGGTAGCGGAGAAATTCCAATCGAACTTGGAGATAGCTGGTTCTCTCCGAAATAGCTTTAGGGCTAGCCTCACGTAGTAAGAGTCTTGGAGGTAGAGCACTGTTTGGACTAGGGGCCCTCATCGGGTTACCGAATTCAGACAAACTCCGAATGCCAAAGACTTATCCGTGGGAGTCAGACTGCGAGTGATAAGATCCGTAGTCAAAAGGGAAACAGCCCAGACCACCAGCTAAGGTCCCAAAGTATACGTTAAGTGGAAAAGGATGTGGAGTTGCTTAGACAACCAGGATGTTGGCTTAGAAGCAGCCACCATTTAAAGAGTGCGTAATAGCTCACTGGTCGAGTGACTCTGCGCCGAAAATGTACCGGGGCTAAACGTATCACCGAAGCTGTGGGTGGACACCGTATGGTGTCCGCGGTAGGAGAGCGTTCTAAGGGCGTTGAAGCAGGATCGGAAGGACCTGTGGAGCGCTTAGAAGTGAGAATGCCGGTATGAGTAGCGAAAGATGAGTGAGAATCTCATCCACCGAATGCCTAAGGTTTCCTGAGGAAGGCTCGTCCGCTCAGGGTTAGTCGGGACCTAAGCCGAGGCCGAAAGGCGTAGGCGATGGACAACAGGTTGATATTCCTGTACCACCTCTTTATCGTTTGAGCAATGGGGGGACGCAGGAGGATAGGGTAAGCGCACTGTCGGATATGTGCGTCTAAGCAGTTAGGCTGGTAATGAGGCAAATCCCATTACCATTAAGGCTGAGCTGTGATAGCGAGGGAAATTTAGTACCGAAGTTCCTGATTCCACACTGCCAAGAAAAGCCTCTAGCGAGATAAAAGGTGCCCGTACCGCAAACCGACACAGGTAGGCGAGGAGAGAATCCTAAGGTGAGCGAGAGAACTCTCGTTAAGGAACTCGGCAAAATGACCCCGTAACTTCGGGAGAAGGGGTGCTTTTTTGGGTGTTAAAGCCCGGAAGAGCCGCAGTGAATAGGCCCAGGCGACTGTTTAGCAAAAACACAGGTCTCTGCGAAGCCGCAAGGCGAAGTATAGGGGCTGACGCCTGCCCGGTGCTGGAAGGTTAAGAGGAGGGGTTAGCGCAAGCGAAGCTCTGAATCGAAGCCCCAGTAAACGGCGGCCGTAACTATAACGGTCCTAAGGTAGCGAAATTCCTTGTCGGGTAAGTTCCGACCCGCACGAAAGGCGTAACGATCTGGGCACTGTCTCAACGAGAGACTCGGTGAAATTATAGTACCTGTGAAGATGCAGGTTACCCGCGACAGGACGGAAAGACCCCATGGAGCTTTACTGTAGCCTGATATTGAATTTTGGTACAGCTTGTACAGGATAGGTAGGAGCCTGAGAAGCCGGAGCGCCAGCTTCGGTGGAGGCGTCGGTGGGATACTACCCTGGCTGTATTGAAATTCTAACCCGCACCCCTGATCGGGGTGGGAGACAGTGTCAGGTGGGCAGTTTGACTGGGGCGGTCGCCTCCTAAAGAGTAACGGAGGCGCCCAAAGGTTCCCTCAGAATGGTTGGAAATCATTCGCAGAGTGTAAAGGCACAAGGGAGCTTGACTGCGAGACCTACAAGTCGAGCAGGGACGAAAGTCGGGCTTAGTGATCCGGTGGTTCCGCATGGAAGGGCCATCGCTCAACGGATAAAAGCTACCCTGGGGATAACAGGCTTATCTCCCCCAAGAGTCCACATCGACGGGGAGGTTTGGCACCTCGATGTCGGCTCATCGCATCCTGGGGCTGTAGTCGGTCCCAAGGGTTGGGCTGTTCGCCCATTAAAGCGGTACGCGAGCTGGGTTCAGAACGTCGTGAGACAGTTCGGTCCCTATCCGTCGTGGGCGCAGGAAATTTGAGAGGAGCTGTCCTTAGTACGAGAGGACCGGGATGGACGCACCGCTGGTGTACCAGTTGTCTTGCCAAAGGCATCGCTGGGTAGCTATGTGCGGACGGGATAAGTGCTGAAAGCATCTAAGCATGAAGCCCCCCTCAAGATGAGATTTCCCATAGCGCAAGCTAGTAAGATCCCTGAAAGATGATCAGGTTGATAGGTCAGAGGTGGAAGCGTGGTAACATGTGGAGCTGACTGATACTAATCGATCGAGGACTTAACCAAGTCATTAAGGCTTACTCGTTCTAACTTATTTCTTCTATATTATCTAGTTTTGAGGGAATGATCCCTTAAGTACATAGTCTGGTGGCGAAAGCGAGAAGGTCACACCCGTTCCCATACCGAACACGGAAGTTAAGCTTCTCAGCGCCGATGGTAGTTGGGGGCTATCCCCCTGTGAGAGTAGGACGTTGCCAGGCACTTATTATGCGGAAGTAGTTCAGTGGTAGAACACCACCTTGCCAAGGTGGGGGTCGCGGGTTCGAATCCCGTCTTCCGCTCCAATTCTTGCCGGGGTGGCGGAACTGGCAGACGCACAGGACTTAAAATCCTGCGGTAGGTGACTACCGTACCGGTTCGATTCCGGTCCTCGGCATTCTTAATATTTTTTGGGGCCTTAGCTCAGCTGGGAGAGCGCCTGCTTTGCACGCAGGAGGTCAGCGGTTCGATCCCGCTAGGCTCCACCATAATTCAATTTTATATTTGGCGGTGTAGCTCAGCTGGCTAGAGCGTACGGTTCATACCCGTAAGGTCGGGGGTTCGATCCCCTCCGCCGCTACCAAATGTTTATCTAAATAATGGAGGAATACCCAAGTCCGGCTGAAGGGATCGGTCTTGAAAACCGACAGGCGGGTTAAACCGCGCGGGGGTTCGAATCCCTCTTCCTCCGCCATATTTTTTTTGCCCTTTTTGGAGGGGTAGCGAAGTGGCTAAACGCGGCGGACTGTAAATCCGCTCCCTCAGGGTTCGGCGGTTCGAATCCGTCCCCCTCCACCACTATAGGGGTATAGTTTAAAGGTAGAACGAAGGTCTCCAAAACCTTTGGTGTGGGTTCAATTCCTACTACCCCTGTTTTAAATATGTCTTAGTTTATTCAATTTTGCCGGTGTGGCGGAATTGGCAGACGCGCACGACTCAAAATCGTGTTCCGTGAGGAGTGTCGGTTCGACCCCGACCACCGGTATCAAAAAGTTACGAAAGAAAAACGAGAATGCTCGTCATATCAACGTTTTTAGCGTTCCTGCTACGGTGGGGGCGCTTTTTTCTTTGCCCTAAAAACTGTCTACGAATAAGTTCAAATCTGACGCACCTGTTAAAACGCAGTGGAGGTCGAATGAATCGATGAGCAGGAGAAAAAACGTGTTAGATCAACGAGAATTACGGATTATGGAGATGAAGGTGAAGACATACGTAGAGTCGTGTGCATCAGCGTTGGATTTATTTATAAAGGACTGTGAGGTACGTAATTTACGTCCGCACACCATTCGTAACTATCAGATTGAAATCTATGCGTGTTTGAACCAACAAAGGGAACAGGGGGATTTGAATCGTTGTCTCCAGTTGAGATAACACAGGTGCATATTAGAGAGAAATGTGATTGCTTATATACGTCAACAAAAGGGTTTACGGATTGTAACAATTAAAA
Organism: Neobacillus massiliamazoniensis; assembly: GCF_001048695.1. Classification (GTDB taxonomy): domain Bacteria; phylum Bacillota; class Bacilli; order Bacillales; family Cytobacillaceae; genus Neobacillus; species Neobacillus massiliamazoniensis. Next base: position 4,115 of record NZ_CVRB01000003.1, read on the forward strand.
CACGCTTGCGAGCGTTCTTTAACTATCTGTATAAGACGAAGCATATTCCACATAATCCGATTGACAGCATAAGGTTGCTGAAAGACAGAAAGACCGTCATAGCGACTTTTTCAGCAGAACAGCTGAATAAACTGATTAAGCACCCAGACCTTAGGACGTTCACAGGAGTACGTGATTACACGAAACTATTTCTTATAACACCCCTTCTCAAAAGTCACCCCTATGTTTATACACTTAATGCCTAGTGGCTTACGGAAATGGATATGAAAACATGGAATCCCAACTGTTAATTAAAAAAGTATATTTAAAATATCAATATATACAAGCAATATAGCCCTCGCTGAATAATATTTATCAAGTCCATATCACAATTATGGATAAAAAAATATTAATAGGAGTGAACAATATGTCATGGCATGATCATTGTAATCGAGATAGTTTTCGTTGGGCTGCTTCAGTATGTGATTCCGTACCAGCAGGAGGAGTTAGCCTACGATCGCAGTCAGCGGATAATCCAATAAAGCGTCCAAGACGGGAAATGACGGGTCTAGTACAACCGCTGGAAAGGCAAATGGAGATGGAACGAATACGCAAGGAAATTTTTAGTACGTCCAAGAGAAGAAGAAGAGGCTTTATGTAGAGAAGTAGAACGACAAGGAGTACCATCTAGAGAGTTAGAAGAAATCCGACGAGCAATGCGTGGTCCTGCCCGCTAAGAAGGAAACGAACCAAACCTTGGAGAAAAGCTACGGGAAAGACAAGAAGGCGAACGGAGATAGTGAGTTCAAAGACATGCTGATTATCGAAGATACTGTGACACCGGAGGTCGCTGTGAAAGTACCGAAAGCACATATCGAGATAGCCGTTATAGCATTATTACAAGCGGACTATAAAAGGGCTCGTTTCTTTTGTCAGTTAATGGATCAACGTAGGAGGTAGACACCCTATCACAAGAGGAAGGGGGGCGTTCATATAGCATTATGCCAGGTGTTGAAGAACATGGGCGAAAAATCACGAAACCTTGACAAGGCGATCGTAGTACCGCCCCCTCCGTCTCAATGAAATCTGTTCGTATATATAACCAATTACGTTTAAAAATTTTGCTGTAAAATCGTAAACTCGGGGTCTATTCATCAATGTCCATAGGTGATAAATGTATGCCAACAGGTGATCGTGCGAATGGACTTTTTCGATTTCGGCAGTGGAATGTAAGAAAACGTTGAATGGACTGCATATCTCGTAATTTATTTCGTAAATTAAACTTTTAGCACGACTCAAAATCGTGTTCCGTGAGGAGTGTCAATTCGACCCCGACCACCGGTATTTTTAGAAAAATAACGATAATTTTAAAAAAGTATAAATGCTAACAAACGTTGATCTATCAACATTTGTTAGCATTTTTCTTTTTTCGAGAACACGATAAAAAACGATAAGAATTGATTTTATTTTACACAGATTTTACACAAGAGAAAATTGTCAGATGGTATGTTCCTTACTTTAATATCGATTTATTTGAATCAAAATAGAATGATCTCCCATATATTAAGGAAGTTCCATTTACTTACTTTGTTAGAATCCTCTCCAGTTGATTAAGGAATGAATTTTCTATTATATTAAATATCCTGTAACAATTTACGACTAAAAAACGCATATCTGAAATGATATCCAGATATGCGTAATTAATCAGTTCGTTAATATCTATCCGTAACTATTATGAAAACAATGATATCCAGACGATATTAGTTAAGCATTTTTTCAAATATATTCGTGGTGAAAAGTATCACGATTTAGAAAGCCTTTTGATATACCTGAAGAAATGAGTATCGCCAATATTAAAGAAGTCATCGGCCGCCAATATGCACAAGCTGCAATAAATGCGGTGAAGGGGTTTTGACGGAGTTGAAGTGCACGGTGCCCACGGATTTAATTGATTAATTTAATTCAGATATTTCCAATCACCGGACAGATAGATATGGAGGAGATCTTGCAGGCAGACTAACATTTATGAAAGAAGTCTTAAAAGTAGTTATTGATGCAGTGGGAGCTAATCGTACACTTTTCACTAACTGGGTGCGATTCTTGAATAAAGAAGGATCGTTTTTTATTATTCAAGTAACGGGGCACGTTTAAGGACAATCCTTCGTAAAGTTATAGAAAAAGCCCATCTTTAAATTATTATCCCCTCCAAGTATAGTCTAACACGCACTTATGAAAAGTGGGATTTTTACACTATCTACTTAGGGGGGATAATTTCATGAATACCAGCTTCTCTATTAATTCCTTTTTAAATCGGATAAAAGGTAACTCGTAAATTGTTCTATAATATTAGATACCTCCTCATTTTTTCTGGTTAATCTCCAGAGGTAATTTGAAAGAGTAGTGTGTTCATTGATTGAAATCGTTATTACTTTATTTCTTATATGAGAAGGCAATGAGTGAACAATATAATTTGTTGCAATGGTTATTGCATTCCCATGAACAACCATTTGTAATAACGCATCCAGATTATTAGATATTAAAGCAATTCTATTCGGTAGGTCATCCAAAAATAGTTTTTCAGCAATTATTTTTACATAAGGGTCATTGTATAAAACAATCGTTTCATTTTTTAGGTCATCACCCGAAATACTATTGTTAAACCGTAATGCAGAGCTTTTGGGTACCACCAGCACTGCTTCATCTCGCATTACTGGATCCCAACTTAAAGTCTTATCATGATTATCCGTACCAAATGATACAAATCCCATATCGGCATGTCCATTCTTAACTTGATCTAGAACTACAGTAGTATCTCCTTCCACCATTTGAACATTTATATAGGGATATATCTTTCGGAAATCCAAAGTAGTGTTTACTACTTGTCGAACCATACCTGGGATTGTGGCAATGATTATATTGCCATGTTTTATATTTTTCGATAAAGAAATATCATATTTCATTTTATCGACAGTTTTTAGAATGGTAATAGCATGTTGAATGACTTTTTTTCCTTCCGTTGTTGGAACGACACCTTTCCTTGAACGAGAAAAAAGTGATACCTCCAATTCGGTCTCTAACTGACTGATCGATATACTTATGGTAGGAACTGTCATTCCGTTCTTTTTTGCTGCTTCTGTAAAAGAGCCTAGCTCTCCTACATCGACGAGGTATTGAAGTTGTATTATATTCATTTTCCTTCACCTTGAATAATATTTAAATCTGATTAGTTTTTCTTAAATTTATTTTAACAAAAATTTATGTTAGGATACATATGTACCTCGATTAAAAGAAGGACTAATTATCTGATAAATAAAGACTTTAATAAAAGTAATATTAAGCGATTAAGTATTTAACTATTAAGGTAAATACTTAGTCGCTTTTTACGTTTTAGAAAGAGAAAAGCCATGAATTTAAAAGCCAAATACACATTCATTTATAGTTAAATAAAATTTAATGGTATTTAAATTTAATTAAATTTATTTTATGTAATATCTTTGTTACGATATATATTACCTCATTTAATATTCTAAATAAATAGATTTTAGATTCTAAAGTGGCTGTTTTAAAAGTAAAAAGACTTATGTAATCAAAGATAATTAATCTTGAAAAGGAGAGGACATTATGTTATCAAGAGTAGCTGTTATCACAGGTGGAGCAAGTGGAATAGGAAGAGAAACAGCTTTAAAGTTTGCTAAAAAAGGTGATCGAGTCGTAGTTGCTGACTTTAATGAAGTAATTGGAAAACAAACAGTTGATTTAATTAAATCGAATGGTGGAGAAGCCATTTTTGTAAAAACAGATGTTTCAAATTATGAGGATGTAGAAGCTTTAGTTGATAAGGCTGTTGAAACGTATGGCAGAATCGATGTTATGTTTAATAACGCCGGGATTGGCCGCATTACCCCAGTACTAGATCAAAATTTGGAAGATTATCATAGTGTGATCAATGTCAATCAACATGGTGTAGCTTATGGAATTATAGCTGCGGGAAAGAAAATGCGGGAATTAAATATTAATGGAGTAATAATTAATACAGCATCTGTATTCGGGTTCTTAGCATCTCCTGGTACATTTGCCTATCATGCCACTAAGGGAGCTGTAATCATGATGACCAAGTCTGCAGCCCTTGAACTTGCAGAATATGGAATCCGAGTGGTAGCGATCGCTCCAGGTGTTGTCGATACGCCTATCATTCAAGGGTATAAAGATAGTGGAGTAATAGACTCTATGAAGGCTAAGGTTATGGGGAATAAATTGACTCAGCCCGAACAGATTGCGAATACAGTTTATCTTATTTCATTAGAAGAAGCAAGCGCGGTTAATGGCAGTGTTATCATGGCAGATGAAGGATATGCTTCTTTTAAATAGAATGGTAAATATATCAGTAATACTAACCTATGAAACGATTGGATGAATTTAGATTTATTCTTCTTTTTTATGAGCATGAAAAAAAGGCAAATTCCTAACAAAAAAACGGAGTGATTACTCACTCTGTTAACATTTCATAAAGTAAAGGTGAGAGCTATAAAAAAAGGAAACGTGAAATGATTCTCCATGAGGCAATTGTTCTTTTTAAATAGAACAATTATGGACAAACATTCTTAACAATTTTAAAGAAAAAAGCAAAAATGTTAATCATCGATTGAGAAAGGATTGTTTTTAATGAAAGATACAAGTATTATTCCTGAACCTAAAACATTTGGTCCACTTGGTAATTTACCTCTTATAGATGTGGATAAACCCACTTTATCACTTATGAAATTAGCAGAGGAGTATGGCCCCATTTTTCAATTTAGTACTCCTAGGGATCGCTCTATAATGGTTTCTGATCATAAATTAGTAGCGGAAGTTTGCAATCAGTCCCGTTTTGATAAAAGTATTGAAGGAGCTTTAGAAAAGGTCCGCGCCTTTTCTGGAGACGGATTATTTACAAGTTGGACACACGAGTCTAACTGGAAAAAAGCTCATAATATCCTTACTTCTTCTTTTAGTCAACGAGCTATGAAAGGTTACCATTCCATGATGGTAGATATTGCTGTTCAACTTGTTCAAAAATGGGCTCGTCTTAATCCTGGTGAGAGTGTTAACGTACCAGAAGACATGACTAGGCTGACTTTGGATACCATTGGTTTATGCGGCTTTAACTATCGTTTTAATAGTTACTATCGGGAAACACCTCATCCCTTTATAACTAGTATGGTTCGTGCACTTGATGAATCCATGCATCAAACGTTGGATAAATCAGATGAAGCAATGATGAGAACCAAGCGTCAATTTCAACACGATATTCAAGTGATGTTTTCTCTAGTAGACAATATTATAAAAGAACGTAAAGAAAACGGGAATCAAGAAGAAAAGGATTTATTGTCTCTTATGCTAAATGGAAGTGATCCAGAAACAGGAGAGAAACTAAGTGATGAAAATATTCGTTTTCAAATCATTACGTTTTTAATAGCTGGACACGAAACGACAAGTGGCTTGTTGTCTTTCGCTATTTATTTTTTAATGAAGAACCCTGATAAATTGAAAAAAGCGTATGAAGAAGTAGATCAAGTATTAAATGGAGAAATTCCAACCTATAAACAAGTTTTGCAGCTTAAATATATTCGAATGATTTTAAACGAATCATTGCGTTTATGGCCAACAGCTCCAGGTTTTAGCCTTTATGCAAAAGAAGCTACGGTAATTGGAGGGAAGTACCATATAAAAGAAGGAGAAAAGGTAAAAGTCCTTATCCCTCAGTTGCATCGTGACAAAGGAGCATGGGGAGATGACGTGGAAGACTTCCGCCCCGAAAGGTTTGAGGATCCATATAAAGTTCCTCACGATGCTTATAAACCATTTGGGAACGGCCAACGAGCATGTATTGGAATGCAGTTTGCGCTTCATGAGGCTACTCTGGTACTGGGAATGCTTCTCCAACATTTTGAGTTCAATGATTATACGAATTATCAGCTGGACATCAAACAAACGCTAACGCTAAAACCAAGCGATTTTATGATACAGGTTAAGTCTCGAAATCGGACTGCTATTGGTTCCTCTATTTTGAGACCTAATGTAGAAGCAACAGGTGATCGCAAAGAAGAACAGGAAGGTCAAAATACTTCGATTATAGGAGTAAATAACCGTCCGCTGCTTGTTCTTTACGGCTCCGATACCGGTACGGCAGAAGGAGTTGCAAAAGAACTTGCGGACACAGCAAGTTTACATGGCGTTCGAACGGAAGTAAAAGCCCTTAACGATCGGATTGGCAACTTACCAAAAGAAGGGGCAGTTATCGTTGTTACTTCTTCTTATAACGGAAAGCCGCCAAGCAATGCAGGTCAGTTCGTACAATGGCTGGAGGAAATAAAACGAGGTGAGCTTATAGGTGTTCATTATGCGGTGTTTGGCTGTGGAGACCATAACTGGGCAAGTACATTTCAGTATGTACCTAGATTTATAGATGAGCAACTTGCTCAAAAAGGTGCAACTAGATTTTCAGAACGTGGGGAGGCCGATGCAAGTGGAGACTTTGAAGAGCAGTTCGACCAGTGGAAACACAGAATGTGGCTGGATGCTGCCAAAACTTTTGGATTAGAGCTTAACGAAAATGTGGAGAAGGTAAGAAACACCTTAAGTCTTCAGTTTGTCAAAGGTCTTGGAGGATTCCCTTTAGCTCAGAAATATGAAGCGGTTAATGCATCTGTTGTAGAAAGCCGTGAACTCCAATCAGCTGACAGTGATCGAAGTACTCGGCATATTGAGATAGCATTACCACAAGGAGCTAGTTATCAGGAAGGAGACCACCTTGGGGTGCTACCAAGTAACAGCCGGGAAAATGTCAACCGAATTTTAAAACGCTTTGGATTAAATGGGAATGATCAAGTCATACTGACTGCAAGCGGACGGAGCGAAGCTCACTTGCCTTTGGATCGTCCTGTTAGTTTATATGACCTTCTTAGCTATAGTGTTGAGGTGCAGGAAGCAGCAACTCGGGCACAATTACGGGAACTGGCATCGTTTACGGTTTGCCCTCCACACAAAGTTGAATTGGAAGCTTTAATGGAAGAGGGAATATATGAAGAGCAAGTACTAAAGAAACGCATTTCAATGTTGGATTTTCTTGAAAAGTATGAAGCATGTGAAATACCGTTTGAACGGTTTTTAGAACTTTTACGCCCACTAAAACCTCGGTATTATTCCATTTCGAGTTCTCCTCGTGTGAACCAGAATCGCTGTAGCATTACAGTCGGCGTGGTTCGGACCCCAGCTTGGAGCGGCCAAGGGGAATATCGCGGAGTGGCATCTAATTACTTGGCGGACCGCAATGTAGGGGAAGATGTTTTACTATTCGTTCGCACACCGGAATCTAGATTCCAGCTTCCTGAAAATTCTGAGACCCCGATCATTATGGTAGGACCTGGTACAGGAGTCGCACCTTTCCGAGGTTTCCTGCAGGCGCGCTCTGCCATGAAGCATGAGGGAAAAACACTGGGTGAAGCCCATCTTTATTTTGGATGTAAAAATGAAGCTGATTTTATCTACCGTGAAGAGCTGGAGCAGTATGAAAAAGAGGGAGTTGTCAATCTTCATACGGCCTTTTCTCGTATGAAAGATAAACCTAAAACCTATGTCCAACACTTGATGGCACAGAATGCTGAGGAGTTAATCCGCATTTTGGATCAAGGAGGACGGCTTTATATATGCGGCGATGGTAGCAAGATGGCACCGGAAGTGGAGTGGACTTTGCAAAAAGTTTATCAATCAGTTCACAGGGTTGGAGAACAGGAAGCCCAAAAATGGATGGAAAAGCTTCAGGCGGACGGAACCTATGCAAAAGACGTCTGGGCAGGCATTTAAACACTAAAAACTTAGCATGAACATCTATTTGAAAAGAATCAAGGATGAAATCACAATGGTTTCATCCTTTTTATTAATGAAAATAATAACGAGAATGTGATGAATTGTACTTAAGCTCCATGAAAATAAATATCTGTAACTGATTAAAACATAATAATCGCTATCAATGTGGCTTAATCAAAACAACCCCAGTTCAATACCAGGATTGCTCATTAGTTGTATAGATGCTTTTTTTAAACTTTCCGTTGAATAGGCACAGTTCACTTTTGCAAAGCGATTTTTAACCTAATTTAGCCACAATACGAAGAGCTGTACCATAATTAAACTGTTATGTATAAGAGTTGTAGGTTAATTGAATTGATTGCTCTTTAATCATTACTTTTCTAAAAATAATGATTAAAGAGCAATTTTCGTTTAAATATAATGCTTTGATGAGTATGCTATTTCGAACCCTCATCGAATAATGAATAGAAATAAATTAGATGCTAAAAATATCTATCATTAAAGAGGTGATTACGATAAAAAGTTCGGATTCCATTTCAAATTTGCAATTAGTGCTACTTATTATAACTGTTACTGGTTTAAATAATCATGTCTTTATTATTTCGCCATTGATTCAGACGGCAGGGAGGGACGCATGGTTAGCTGTATTTGTAACGTTAATTTTAATACTACTATGGTGTTTACTCCTATTTTATATTCACAGGAAGGTGAATGGAGAGCATATATTTAAGTGGCTTAGAGGTTATGCAGGAAGCTGGGTCAGCAATTTTTTTGTTTTTATTATTATTCTTTACTTTACGATTATGGCAGCAGTTACATTAAAAGAAATGATCACCTTTATTAATATTACATTTCTACCAGAGACGCCATTATTTTTTTTGACATTGCTCTTTGGGTTCCTGTGTTGGTTTTTGGCGGACACTTCTCTGCGCACCATAAGCATTATTAATGCTTTTCTATTATTTTTTATTGTTATTTTCGGTTTTTTTGTAGCAATTGGAAATTTTCAATTTAAAAACTATTCACTGCTACTCCCGTTTCTAGAGCATGGATATAAGCCTGTTATGAAAAGTTTGATTTTCCAAGCATCCGGAATGGTAGAATTGATCCTATTTATATTTTTGCAACATAAGACGGAAGATCCCTTTCGCTTTCGTCATTTTGCGGTTACAGCTATTCTTTTAACTGTACTTACCCTTGGACCTCTTATTGGAGCAATTGTTGAATTTGGACCTACAGAAGCATCTAAACAACGTTTTCCTCCCTATGAAGAATGGGGGCTCCTTTCGTTGGGCAACTATGTGGAACATGTAGATTTTTTATCTGTTTACCAGTGGCTTTCAGGAACATTTATTAGAATTTCATTATTCGTATACGTCTCAAAAGAGATCATTCCGGTTGAAAAGAGTCAGAGATGGCTCCTTATTTCCATCTTAGTAGCAATTGTCATCATGGCATTAGTGCCTATTAGTGATTTCAAATACTCGGAAATATTAAAATTCGTCATTTTACCGGCCACAGTTTGGTTTGTTCTAGCCTTATCTATTTTCCTCGGCTTTTTAGTAGCTATATTGAAAAAAAGATGGAGGTCAACAGATGTGGTATAAGAGAAATTTTAGTAAAAAAGGTCACAAGTCAACGAGTGGATCTAAATCGCGGAGAGAAAAATCAAATAAATTAACGGAGCTTACTGAGCAGACACTTCGGGAACTTTTTAAAGAATGCACGGATGTAAAATTTGTCTCTCTTCAATTTCACAATTACACGGTGATGCTAACTTACTGTGTAGGAATGGTTAAAAATGACACCCTATACAATGTAATTCCACAACAACTTAGCTCTTTTTTTTCAGACCTAAATAGTAGACTGACTAAAGAAGAAATACTTGAAAGGCTCCATCTACCTTCCCTCAGCTGTATTGAAAACAAAGAACAAGCAATTTCAGAAATATTCGCTGGTAAATTATTTTTAGACTTTGGAATAGAAGGCACCATTTTTTCGGTTGATATTTCAGACCGTCCTCAGAGAAATCCAGATGAATCAAAAACAGAAATTAGTCTATTAGGTCCAAGGGACAATTTTATCGAGGATATTACAGTAAACATGGCTCTTATTCGAAAGCGTCTAAGAACAAATTCACTCGTTAATGAAATGTTTGAATTAGGAAGGAGAACGAAGACTAAGGTCGCAGTATTGTATATAAATGATATTGCTAATCAGGAAATTCTTCAGCAGATTAAAGAAAAACTAACGGATATTGATATAGATGGTCTCATAAATGGAACCCAATTAGAAGAATTAATGAACGATAAGGCATATGCATTATTTCCACGGCACGCCTATACAGGGCGTCCAGATTTTGTTGTCGATTCACTTTTAAACGGTCGATTCGTTATTCTGCTGGATGGTGTCTCATATGCTTATGTGACTCCAATTAATTTGTTTTATCTTCTTAAAAGTGCAGAGGATAAAGAATTTACTTATGTGTATAGCACCTTTGAAAGATTGATGCGAATTGTCGGGTTAGCTGTAGCGACATTCCTCCCAGGATTTTTTGTGGCGCTAACAGCTTTCCATCAAAATCAGCTTCCTCTAACTTTTTTAGCTACGGTTGTAGAATCAAGGAGAGGTGTTCCTCTTCCTTCCTCTTTAGAGGCGATATTGATGCTTCTTTTGTTTGAGTTATTTAGAGAAGCTGGGATGCGTCTCCCATTAGCTGTCGGCCAAACCTTGAGTGTGATAGGTGGTTTAATTATCGGTGATGCAGCAATTAGGGCAGGCTTAACAAGCCCTGCAATGCTTGTTGTTATAGCAGGATCGACAATTGCCACATTTACTTTAATCAACCAGTCCTTGGTGGGAACTATTTCCTTAATTCGATTTTTTGTTATCATTTTGGTTTCATTTTTTGGATTTTTTGGATTTTTTTCGTCCATTTTTTTTGTAGGAGTTTATATCGCTAAAATTCGCATTTTTGGAGTACCATATTTAGCAGTTGCATCCAGAATTGAGTGGAAGAACATTATCAAATCATTATTTCGTTTACCTGAGCAAAAAAAAGGAGGAAGAGCCGGACTTCTCAATCCTATCGACTCAACTCGAAAAGAAGGCGAATCGTGATGAAACAAATTGTTTTAAAAAAGATCTTTATTTTGTTGACGATCTTACCATTAGCTGGTTGTTGGGATACAAATGAACCGGAGAGATTGGTATATGCTCATGGATTGGGCATCGATTATAAGGATGGAGAATATCGTATTTATCTACAAATTATTAATTTACGTTTATTAGCTAAAGCAGAAGTAAGCAGCGGTGGAGCTGAAGTAAAGGTTGAATTAGGAAATGCTAAGGGAAAAACAGTGGATGAGGCTGTTAATAATTTATATCATAGCTCACAAAGAGTGATTTTCTGGGGGCACCTTTCCTTTCTTGTCTTCACGGAAGAGGCGTTAAAACATAGTACCATTAAAGGGACAATTGACTTATTAGATCGGTACCGTGAGACGCGTTATCGTATTTGGGTATTTACGACAAATGATCCATTATCGAAATTACTAGTTTCAATTCCTATACTTGATATGTCAACAGTTTTATCACGATTAAGTGATCCAAAAGCTTCGTTTGCACAAAGTTCAATTATTCGTCCCATTGATATGAGAGAATTGCTAATCTCTCTTAACGAACCTGGGCATGAAGTCGTTCTCCCATTTTTAACAATTGACAAAGATCAATGGACAACAGACAAGGGTCCCCATAATGCTATCAAATCGAATGGTTTAGCTGTTGTGACAAAGAATAAATTAAAGGGGATCCTTACTATTCCACAATCGAAAGGATTTAGGTGGATCAGCAAAGAATTTGTTCGAGATCAGCTCAGTGTTAATAGTAAACGATATTCCACTATTGACCTTTTGATAGAAAAGAAAAAAATAAAGGTAGAGCCAGTAATTAGCGATGGAAACATATCTTTTACGATTAAGGTAAAGGCAAAAGCGATCTTGGATCAAGTAAATTTATACATCAATCGTCAAATTGTATCGTCCGAAGTAGAAGAAGTAATAAAAAAGGAAATTATGAAAACCTATTTAGAGGGGCTTGCTATTGATTCAGATATTTATCGACTTTCAGAAGTACTCTACAGAAAAAACGTACACATTTGGAAAAAGGTCGAACATAATGGGAAAATCCCTTTAACGAAGGAATCCATTCGGAAAATAAGTGTTTCAGTGAATATTGTAAACGGATCGAAGCAGCGTCAAGAACCTACATTAGAATAATCACAAACATAATAAAGCAATGTACATATTATATATCCCATTTTTTATAAAAAGAAAAAACATACCTGAAATAAAAATCCTTCCTATTAACAAGGGGGGATTTTTTATTTGTTCAAAATTTGGTCATAAAAAAATAGAGATTTATGTTTCACTATTTCGTTAAATGTAATATACTATATTCAAATGAGTATAACACATTTACATTAAGCTATATAAATGTAACACAATTAAAGTGGGTAGGGGGTGATTGGAATTAAACTAACGAATCGCCAAGATGAAATCCTTAAAATTGTTAAAGAAAGCGGGCCCATTACGGGGAAGCAGATTGCAGAAAAATTATCTTTAACAAGAGCGGCATTAAGACCGGACTTAGCTATTTTAACAATGGCAGGTAATTTGGATGCAAGGCCGCGGGTCGGTTATTTTTATAACCATAAACGTGATGGTAAGCGTCATGCGGAAAATTTTTTACACCAAAAGGTAGCTGATTATAAAGCTCACCCTATTGTGGTAGAAAAATCAACATCTGTCTATGATGCGATCGTACAGCTATTTTTAGAGGATGTTGGCACATTATATGCCGTTGATGGACTAGGGCATTTAGCAGGGGTCATTTCGAGGAAGGATTTACTTAGAACCGCAATTGGATCAAACAATCTTCATGAATTGCCAGTCAGTGTGATCATGACGAGAATGCCCAATATTATTACAATCGAACCACAAGAAACTTTGCTCCAGGCTGCCAAGAAACTAATTGAAAATCATATTGACTCATTACCTGTAGTAAAGGAAGTGGAGAATCAAAGGAATACATATTTACTAGTAGGTAGAATTACGAAAACGACAATCACTCGTGCATATTTAGAAATAATGGATGAAAAGTCTGGCTAAGGAAAGGGGAAGCAGTATTGGTTCAAAGAGAAGTTGTCTATGTCATCTCTGACTCTGTTGGTGAAACAGCTGAGTTTGTTGTAAAAGCAGTGGCAACACAATTTAATGGGGGTCAAGTAGAAATCCGACGGAGTTCATATGTGGATGACTTTGAAGATATTGAGGATGTGATAGCCTTAGCCAAAAAAGGAAATTCAATTGTCGCATATACACTTGTCATTCCATCTTTAAAAGAATATCTTGACCAACGAGCAAATGAAGAGGGAATATTAGCGGTTGATTTACTTAGCCCGTTAATGAACGCCTTTGTCACAAAATTTAACAAAGAACCTAATCATCGCCCGGGGTTAATGCGAAAATTGGATGAAGAGTACTTCCGGAAAATTGAAGCAATTGAATTTGCCGTAAAATATGATGACGGCCGTGACCCTCGAGGAATCAAAATGGCAGACATTGTTATAACGGGGGTTTCGAGAACGTCTAAAACCCCGCTATCGATGTATTTAGCACATCAGGGGTTTAGGGTCGCCAATGTACCGTTAGTTCCGGAGGTTCCGCCACCTGATGAATTATATGAGGTACCCCGCAAAAATTGTATCGGCTTAGTCATTTCGCCGGATAAATTAAACGGAATACGCATTGAACGCTTGAAAGCATTAGGTCTAGCTTCACGGGCCAATTATGCGAGCTTTGAGCGAATCCTTGAAGAATTGGAATATGCCGAAAAAATTATGAAACGAGTCGGCTGTCCGGTAATCGATGTTTCCAATAAAGCAGTAGAAGAAACAGCTGGTTTAATTTTAGATGTTTTAAAAAAAGAGAGGAGCAAATAAACGTGGAAAAATTTGTTTACCTATTTCATGAAGGAAAAGGCGATATGAAAGAATTGCTTGGAGGCAAAGGAGCCAATTTAGCAGAAATGACACGAATTGGTTTACCTGTACCATATGGCTTTACCATTACGACACAAGCATGCAATGCCTACTATGAAGCTGGTAAAACGATTCCAACCTTAGTAGAAAGCCAGACCTTAGAGGCATTGAGTGTCTTAGAGGAAAAAATGGGTAAAAAATTAGGAGACAAGCAGAATCCGCTGCTTGTATCGGTTCGCTCCGGTTCAGTTTTTTCCATGCCAGGCATGATGGATACGGTTTTAAATCTTGGAATGAATGATGAAACGGTTTTAGCTGTGGCGAAACTTACTGAGAACCCACGTTTTGCATATGACTCTTATCGTCGTTTTATTCAAATGTTTAGTAATGTCGTTCTAAATATTGATGTTTACTATTTTGAAAGATTCCTAGAAGAGACTCGTGAACATAAAGGCTATATGGCTGACCCTGAAATGACTGCAGAAGACTGGCAAGAAATCATTAAAGGCTACAAGGAAATTGTAAAAAAACACACTCGAAAAGCATTTCCTCAGGATCCAAAAGAACAACTATTCCTAGCCATTAATGCGGTATTTAATTCCTGGAATAACCAACGAGCCATCGTTTATCGCCGTTTGAATAAAATAGCGGACCATTTAGGCACTGCCGTAAACATTCAAAGCATGGTATTTGGAAATATGGGAAATGATTCAGGAACAGGCGTTGCTTTTACAAGAAATCCATCAACAGGAGAGCCAGTACTTTATGGTGAATATTTAATCAATGCCCAAGGTGAAGATGTAGTTGCAGGTATTCGTACGCCGCAGCCAATCGCCACTTTGAAGGATGAAATGCCTAGTGTATACAAGCAATTTGCTGACACATGCCACCGACTTGAGCAGCATTATAAAGAAATGCAGGATATTGAATTCACCGTAGAGCGTGGAAAGCTGTTTATTTTGCAGACTCGAAATGGGAAACGTACTGCTCAAGCAGCGATTCGGATTGCGGTTGAAATGGTGGAAGAAGGAATTATTGATAAAAAAACAGCGCTTTTACGTGTCGACCCTGATCAATTAAATCAACTTCTCCATCGCCGTCTAGATGATACGTTTGAAAAGACAATTTTAGCAAAAGGCTTACCAGCATCACCTGGTGCAGCGACAGGTCAAGTT
Source organism: Neobacillus massiliamazoniensis (assembly GCF_001048695.1). GTDB lineage: Bacteria > Bacillota > Bacilli > Bacillales > Cytobacillaceae > Neobacillus > Neobacillus massiliamazoniensis. The sequence goes on from NZ_CVRB01000003.1 coordinate 19,154, forward strand.
GTGTTTGATGCCGACGAAGCCGAACAATTAAGCAATGATGGGAAAAAAGTCATCCTTGTACGTCCTGAAACAACACCGGACGATATTCACGGGATTGTCGCTTCGCAAGCGATTGTAACAAGTCGCGGCGGTATGACAAGCCATGCAGCCGTTGTGGCAAGAGGGATGGGAAAGGCTTGTATTTGCGGCTGTGAAGCTTTAAAGATTGATTTAAAAGCAAAACAATTTACTGTGGGCGAAACATTGATTAAATATGGTGATGTGATTACCATCGACGGTTCTACTGGCGAATTAATGGTTGGAGAAATTCCAATGATTGACCCTGAGCTCTCTGAAGAGTTCCAACTATTGCTTGCTTGGGCAGACCAAGAAAGAAAAATTGGAGTTCGGGCGAACGCTGATAATCCAGTGGATGCGAAAAAAGCCTTCGAATTCGGTGCCGGCGGAGTTGGATTGTGCCGAACTGAGCACATGTTTATGGATGTAAAGCGCCTGCCGATTGTTCAAAAAATGATTTTGGCCGGAAACTATGAGGAAAGAAAGGAAGCACTCGACGAGCTTCTACCAATGCAGCAAGGTGATTTTGAAGGAATTTTTGAAGCGATGCAAGGCTTTCCGGTTACTATTCGTTTGCTTGACCCACCATTACATGAATTTTTACCGGATAAAGAAGAGCTGTTAGTTGAGGTAACAAAGCTCCAAATTTTAGACCCGCAATCACAGGTATTAAAGGACAAAGAAAAATTGCTTAGAAAAGTTCGCCAACTAGATGAGTTTAACCCGATGCTTGGCCTCCGCGGCTGTCGTCTTGGCATGATTTATCCGGAAATCTATGAAATGCAGGCCAAAGCTATATTCTATGCGGCCGCAAACGTAGCTGATCGAGGGTTAGAAGTGAAACCTGAAATCATGATTCCACTTGTCGGTCATTTCAATGAATTAAAAGAAATGCGCAAGCTTGTAATCGATGCTGCTGATCTTATCCAAGAGGAAACAGGCAAAAGCTTTGAATACACTATTGGGACCATGATTGAGATCCCTCGTGCTGCATTAACAGCCGATCAAATTGCTGAAGAAGCCGACTTCTTCTCATTTGGAACAAACGATTTAACGCAAACAACTTTTGGCTATAGCCGTGATGATGCCGAAGGAAAATTCCTGCAAGCCTACATTGAAAATAAGGTTCTTCCAGAAAATCCATTCGCTGTACTTGACCAACAAGGCGTCGGCAAGCTTGTGGAAACAGGTGTGAAGTTAGGCCGTGAGACGAAACCTGGGCTGAAAACAGGTATTTGCGGAGAACACGGCGGTGAAAAGAGCTCGATTGAATTCTGTTACCAAGCAGGATTAGATTATGTAAGCTGTTCGCCATACCGCGTTCCACTAGCACGTTTAGCAGCGGCCCAAGCAACGATTCGGCATGAACTAAATAAAGAAGAAGCTTTGACAACTGCTTAACGATTTGGGGACGGCACCTATTTAGGTGTCGTTTTTTTATGGGAAAAAGTTTTTTGAAATTAGTAGTAAGTTGCGATTGTTTGGTGATATTATCCAAAAAATATCGGTAATTATACTAAATAATGTCGGTAAGTCTTTGAAAATATGTAGTAAGTGAATTGAATTAGGTAGTAAGCAACGCTTGTTTGGTAATTAAATCCTAATAATGTAGTTAGTGTTTGTAAATCTGTAGTAAGTACATTTAATTATGTAGTAAGCATCCCTTAATTTGTAGTAAGTAGTACAAAGTTTGAAGCACAAGCTAAAAATGGTCATAATCAGTATTAGATCTACCTTATGATAGGATTAGTCTCCCATTTTTCTGCTTATACTAAAAAAAAATCTAAAAAGGGGACTTATTATGGGAGCAATTGAACGGAACGGGTATAGGTTTGTACCAGAATTCAGTTTGATTCAACAAAATGGTGCAATACATGTGTATAATAGAGAGGAATTTATTGAAGAAATCAAATTTCATTTCTCCGGAAAGTTTCCTGAATTTGACCAAATTGAGGACCTGGTGGATGAATACTGTCAAGAGCATAATATTTAGAAGAACGCTTGTTCGATAAATTGTTAGGTGTTATAATGTAAATGCAATAGAATAGGAATTTCTCAAGGGTGGAGGCACATCTCCTAATGAAAGGAGGTGATGCTATTTGACAGTTTTTCAAGCATTGATGCTGGCAATTTCGTTTGCGGGTCTCATTGTCACGGTCCTGTCATTTCACCAAAAAAAATAATCCACCCTTGAGCCGGCAAGCATAAGCGGTGGATTACTGCCCTTTACGCCAATCCCCTTTAAGGGAACCAACTATTGCATGACCGAGTATCTTTGTCATGCTCGGTCTTTTTTACTATGAGCACTTCTTGACTACCATTATACATAATTATGACGGAAAAATAAATCATATTGGAGGGAATTTCATGAGCAAATTAATAAGCATTTACCCTCAAGCAATTGAACATACAAAAATGAAAGTATATCAAGATATTGACCAGTATTTAGAAAGGAAAGAAACCCTGCCAAGCTTTGACCAATATATAACGGATCGCAGACAATATCTTGAACAGCTTTGGATCAATGTCTGGCTTAACAAATCCACAAATGATGTATCCAAAGACGAAAAAAAGCTATATTTAAGCGAGAAGGAATATGAAGTTCAGGGTGTGGATCGAAAGCTGATTAATAAACTTTTTCGTGATGAAATGAGAACATATTTGCCTTTTGACGTCCTGTCATGGGTTACGGAAACTTTTAAAGGGCAGGAAGTGAAATGGGCTGAGTGTTACGAGCAAGCAAAGGAAAACTTTCGAAAAAGAGAGGCCGAAGCACAAATTGAAGAAAAAAAGTTTGCACTGCGAGAAGAAATTGAAGAACTGGCTGCTGATTGGCTGGAAGAAAAATATGAACAGATCTACTTGCATGCCCGCCACTTTGTTGCTAAGCAGTTAGCTGCCGATCTACAAAATAATGTTGAGATTCAATCGAATTATAAAACGGTTGCGGACTTTTTTGAGGAACTGACCGGGGGCATCCAATCAACACTAGATTGGAGCAATAAAAATTTTCAAAATGAAACCTATTTTTATCTTTATGAGGGCTTAATTTCTGATTATCTTACAGAATTACTTCCTAAAAAAGTTGTAGTGGAACTTCCGCCTGACCTAAAAAATGAATTCTCTCAAACGTTTGGTAAAGAAGTAAGTGCATCCTTTGTAAAGGGCTGTATGATCGAGCTTTTGTATGATATCGAGGGTTATATTCTTGAGGACATTCAAGCAGAATATCTTTCTGATTTAATAAAACTGGCTGACATTTCTTTTGATATAACAGTACATCAGCGGATATTGGAAAAAGATCTAGAAGAACGTGAAAGAAGGCAAGCTGAAGAACAAGCAGAAATCCAGCGGAGAAAAGAAGAAGAAGAGAGAATCATGAAGGACATTTTTTCGACAGAATATGATCCTTCATTAAAGCGTCATGTCCGTTATGTTCTTCATATCGGTGAAACCAATACAGGAAAAACCCATCATGCGCTCGAAAAAATGAAAGAAGCAGCGAGTGGATTATACCTTGCCCCTCTAAGACTGTTAGCCCTTGAGGTTTATGATAAATTAAACGCAGAGGGTATACCTTGCTCATTAAAAACAGGCGAAGAAGAAAAAATGGTTCCAAATGCAAGTCATATAGCCTGTACTGTGGAAATGTTTCATGAAAAAGAGTTTTATGAAGTAGTCGTTATTGACGAGGCACAGATGATTACCGATAAGGACCGCGGTTTTTCTTGGTATAAGGCGATTACCAAAGCTAATGCTTTGGAGCTTCACATCATTGGTAGCAGAAATTCACAAAACATGTTGCTTGAGCTTTTAGGGGATGCCGATATCGAAATTCATGATTACAGTCGCAATACCCCGCTTGAGGTGGAGTCAAAGAAATTTGATATCAAACATATTAAAAAAGGGGATGCCCTTATTTGCTTTTCAAGAAGGCGTGTGTTGGAAATGGCATCAAGGCTGCAAAATGATGGCCATTCCGTGAGTATGATTTACGGCAGTATGCCCCCTGAAACTCGCAAGAAGCAAATTCAACAATTTAATGAGGGAAAAACAAAGGTTATGGTCGCGACCGATGCCATTGGAATGGGCTTAAATTTACCAATTCGACGGATTGTTTTTTTGGAAAATGAAAAGTTTGATGGAACAAGAAGACGGCTCTTAACCTCGCAGGAAGTTAAGCAAATTGCTGGAAGGGCCGGGCGCAAAGGGATTTATGATGTTGGAAAGGTTGCTTTTACAAATGACATCAAAAAAATGAAAAATTTACTGCATCAAGAGGACAGGCCCGTACAAACATTTGCCATTGCCCCAACCAATTCAATTTTCGAACGTTTTCAACGCTACTACCATGACCTAGGCACTTTCTTTGAACTGTGGGGGAAGTTTGAGAGCCCTAAAGGTACGAAAAAATCATCGCTCGCTGAGGAACGGATGCTTTATGAAATGATAGCCGGGACAGAAATTGAAGCGCGGTTAACGCTTATGGACTTGTATGGCTTTTTACACCTTCCTTATTCTAAAAATGAACCTGCGTTAACAAAACAATGGGAAGAAACAATGTACTCTATTATTCAGGGAAGAGAACTGCCTGAACCTATTGTAAAGGAGCGCAGTCTTGAAGAACTGGAGTTAAGCTATAAGGCAGTTGGTCTGCATCTTTTATTTTTATACCGTTTAGGTGAGCGAACAGAAACGATTTATTGGGAACGTCTTCGCGAGGAAATCAGTGACATGGTCCAGGAGAGGCTGAAAACAGATATTAAGAAATTTGAGAAAAAGTGTAAAACATGTGGGAAGAAGCTGCCATGGAATCACTCATTTCCAACGTGTGATGCCTGTTACAGGGCAAGGTATCAGGGATATTGGGACGACGAATTTTAGAAGAGCGGAATCAGTTGCAAAGCTGGACAATTCTTAATGCTAAAATTTTCATATTTTTTTATAAAAGGCTGTGTTAAAGGGCATTGTTGATATTGAAACTATGTTGATTGGGGCGGAAGGAGCGAGACTCCTGCGGGAGTACGGGGCAGGGGAGACCCCGCAGACGCTTAAGCGTCGAGGAGGCTCCCCGGAACGCGCGGAAAGCGAAGCGCCTGGAGCGCAAATCAACAGACAAGTTTAACATAGCCTTATAAAAACCAAGTTGTTAAATAACTAGTTCCTTATTAGTGGAGAATAATCGCAAATAGCATACGAATTAGCAGGCCAAATCGCATTCTGATTTGGTCTTTTCTTTAGGATTTAGTTATTTTCCAAAGACTTTTACTGAATCATATAGAAAGTTTACTAAATTTACTGGTGATATACTAATGAAGATAGTGAATTTAAAATGCTGTTATTCTTTCTAAATCCTTGTTTATAAAGGTTATGGTAATTATTCGATAAAAATTCTGAAAATTACTATTGCGCTTATTATTTGAATTTGATATATTTTATCTATAAAAAATGTTTAGTAAATTGTTAACTAAATTTACTAAACATAAGTAAAGAGGTAATCGAATTGGCAACTATAAATGAAATCGCCAAAAAGGCACAAATATCAAAAACGACCGTTTCAAGAGTATTAAATGATGATCAAACTTTATCTGTAACAGAAGAGACTCGCAATAAAATCCTTAAGGTTGCGGAAGAGCTAGATTACATTCCTAAAAGGCAACGGAACAAACCCAAAAAAATAAATGATCCTAAGAAATACGAAAAAATTGGACTATTGATGTATCTTTCACTGGAATCAGAATTTGATGATCCTTATTATTCGGCCATCCGCAATGGGATAGAAAAAAGGATGTTTGAATTGGGAATTGATTTATCGAAAATATTGAGACCTCCTTTTAATAAAAAGGATCTCGAAGGATTGGATGGATTAATAGTTGTTGGAGTCATTGGTCAAGAAGAAGTGGAAAATCAAGTAAAGTTAGTAAAACATTTAGTGTTTGTCGATGTATCTCCTGATGAACAACTTTATGATTCAGTTGTGATAGATTTTGAAAAAGCCACTTCGAATGTTATTCAATACTTATTGGAATTAGGACACGAGAAAATAGGCTATATTGGCGGACAATCATATACCATGGCTGGATTATCAGGGAAATTAGATATTCAAGATATACGAAAAAGAACTTATGAAAAAGTGCTAACAGACCGGGGTCTATACAACTCGGAATATACTTATATAGGAAAATGGACAACGAAAGATGGCTTAACGCTAATGGAGGAAGCGATTAATTCAGGAAATCTCCCTACCGCCTTTTTCATTGGAAGCGACCCTATGGCCATTGGTGCGATGAAAGCCTTAACGGATGCAGGATTAAAAGTACCTGAAGATGTCGCAATCTTTGGCTTTGATGGGATCGAATTATGTGAATTTGTTACTCCTCCATTATCCACTGTTAACGTTCATACTGAGGAAATGGGGAAAGTAGCAGTAAATCTTCTAGTCGAACGCATAAATGGGAGAAACCTTCCATTAAAAGTAGTTGTCCCGACTAGTTTGATCATTAGAAAAAGTTGTGGAGGTGATGGGAGCTAAAAATTTTAAGCAAAAATGATAGCGCTTTCTTTCAGCTGGATTTCAAGATAGTTAAAGAAAAGACAAAATTGATCTTCATTAAGAATTGATAGGGGGATTTTATGATGAAAAAAGGATTGTCGTTATTATTTATTCTTGCTATTTCTCTTGGAATGTTGCTCTCTGCTTGCGGTAACAGTGAGAAAACTGCTAGTCAAGGTAAAAGTGGAGATAAAGTTTTACGCTTTGCTACATGGGATACAGGTGAGAGTCTCAAATACGAGCAAGATATTGCTAAAAAGTTTGAAAAAGCGAATCCAGGAGTAAAAGTGCAGGTTGAAGCATATGCTGACGGGTTTGACGATAAGCTGGCTGCTTCTTTCGGAGCAAAAAATCCCCCTGATGTCATGTATATGTGGAATTATCCAGATTACTATAAATCTCTGGAGCCACTTGATGACTATGTAAAAAAAGACAGTAGTTTTAAAACTACCATTGATGATTTTTATACAAATATATTAAACTATCACAAATTCAATAATGGTACCTATGGATTTCCAATTGGTTTTACTACTCGTGTTATTTACTATAATAAAAAACTTTTCCAAGAAGCAGGGATACCACTTCCGACTTCTAATTGGACATGGGAACAGTTCAGTGATGCAGCGAAAAAGTTATCGAATCCTGAAAAGAAACAATATGGATTTGTCTTCGCTCCTAAAAATAATTCATATGCATTCCAAGAATTTGTATGGAGTAATGGTAGTAGTTTCATTAGTCCTGACGGCAAAAAAGTAGATGGATATATGAATAGTGCAAAAACACAAGAAATTCTTAAAGACTTTAAACAAATGATTGATGAAAAAAGTGCTATTGTGGCTTCTGCCTCTGACAAAATTAGTGATAATTTCAAATCAGGGAAAATTGCGATGATCGAGAACGGCATTTGGCCGCTAGAAGATTTTAAAAAGGCTGGCATGGATTTTGGGACTGCAGAAATTCCATCCTTTAATGGGCAACCTTCAAAAGGTGTGATCCACTCCGCAGGAATTGCAATGGCTAAAGACTCTAAAGAAAAAGACTTGGCTTGGAAATTTATCAAATACTATGTATCAGCAGATGCAGCAAAAATGAGAAAGGCTGATATGCCAGTATTGAAGAGTGTGGCTTCAGAACAAAATTATAAAAATGATCCGTTATTAAATACATTCTATTCGATGCTTGAAAAATCATCAGATACTCCAGGATTTTTACTTACAAGCAAATGGACTGAATTTGACAAAAACTTAGATTATGCCATTAGCAGTGTATTATTAGGGCAAAGTTCAGCAGATAAAGCCTTGAATGAAGCGGTTAAATTAACAGAGCCTTCATTGAAAAAATAGTTTTAAGAGAAAGAAGGGGATCTTTTCATGATTATGAAAACTGAAAATAAAATAACTCAAACGGTTCCCGAACGAATATCCATACTATCAAAAAATAGATGGGGAGAACTTGCTCCCTATCTATTCATTTCTCCTTGGATCATTGGTTTCTTCTGTTTTACGTTCGGACCCTTAATTTTTTCTCTTGTCATTAGCTTTTTTGATTGGCCTGTGGTTGGAACCCCAAAGTTTATTGGTTTCAAAAATTATGTTGATATGTTTACAAATGATCCAGTGTTTTGGCAATCTTTAGGCGTTACTTTTAAGTTTGCAGCTATTTTAGTACCGTTAAACATCGGTATTGCTCTCTTGCTAGCTATATTATTAAATCAAAAAGTAAAATGGCTTTCAGGCTACAGAACGATATTCTATCTACCTACGGTTGTTTCGGGAGTAGCCCTTTCAATGATTTGGTCATGGATGTACGACGGAGAATACGGTTTACTAAACTATTTCCTGTCATTAATAGGCATAAAGGGACCAAACTGGCTAAATGATCCCACCTGGTCACTATTCGCTATTGTGTTTGCAGGGATTTGGGGTCAAGGTGCTATGATGTTGATATTTTTAGCCGGCTTAAAAAATATACCAAAAGATCTATATGAAGCTGCTGAAATAGATGGTGCAAGTAAATGGCATAAGTTCGTTAAAATAACACTTCCGATGCTGAGTCCAACTCTTCTGTTTAATGTCATTACTGCTATCATTTCAGCATTTCAGCAGTTAACTCTAGCGCTTGTTCTTACGGGTGGAGGTCCCTTAAGAAAAACGTATTTCTATGCGATGTATGTTTATGAAAATGCTTTCAAGTATTTTAAAATGGGTTATGCATCCGCAAATGCATGGATTATGTTCTTAATTATTTTGACATTGACATTATTAGTTTTCAAATCATCTAATACTTGGGTTTACTATGAAAATGAAGTGAAAAAGAAACAGAAATAGGAAAGGAGGAAATATGATGAATACGAGAAGTATAACATCGAAGGTTTTTGTACATACAATACTGATCATTTTTAGTTTATTATTTATCGCACCATTTCTTTGGATGTTCATTACAGCATTAAAAACCCCTTCTGAGACATTTGTTTTTCCTCCGAAACTAATTCCGTCTCATTTTGAATTTAGTAATTTTTATAAAGCCTGGACTGTTTTACCTTTTAATACGTTTCTGAAAAATTCTTTGATTGTTACAGGAGTAGGCATCATAGGACAATTGTTATCATCTTCTTTAGTGGCCTATGGATTTGCCAGATTCAATTTTAAAGGAAGGAATATTCTTTTTCTAATTTTACTTGCAGGAATGATGATTCCCTGGGATGTAACTGCGATTCCCTTATATATGGAATTTAATCATTTGGGCTGGATTAATACTTTGAAACCGCTGATTGTTCCGACCTTCTTTGGATCACCTTATTTCATTTTTTTACTTCGTCAATTTTTATTAGGAGTTCCTAAAGAAATGGAAGAAGCAGCGATCATTGACGGGGCGAACCATGTTCAAATTTTTATTAGGATATTCATTCCTTTAATGTCTCCAGTGTTAGTGGTAGTCGGTGTGTTCCAAATGTTAAACGCATGGAATGATTATTTAGGACCTTTAATTTTTCTGAACGATCAAAGCAAATACACTTTAACGTTAGGACTCATGCAATTCAAAGGGATGTTTGGAGTTGATATGACTTCTATCATGGCTTCGACTCTATTAATTTGTATTCCACCCATTATCGTATTTTTTATTGCACAGCGCTACATCCTCGATGGCGTTCAAAATACAGGTATCAAATAATGTTTTTTCACTACCTGAACAAGGATGACAGATAGGAGGAAGTTAGCTGTGATCGCAAGAATTTATCAATTATTTGAATGGATCATGAAATTGTTCATTTTAAACGTATTATGGATTGGATTTACATTACTTGGTTTTGTGGTGTTCGGATTATTCCCAGCCACTGTTGCAATGTTCCATATTGTTATGGAATGGATGAACAAAAAGGATACAAAAATGGTAGCGACTTTTTGGAATTCCTATAAATCTAACTTTTTAAAATCGAACAAAATGGGTTTTGTTATCGTTTTAATAGGTTCCATCCTTATGACGGATCTTCAATTTTTCCATAGGTATGACACCTTGGTATTTAAGGTTCTTTACCTTATGAATTTATCAATGCTGCTATTTTATGTAGTGAATTTACTCTATATTATTCAGGTATTTAACTATTTTGAAGTTAAAACATTTCATTATTTTAAATATGCCACATTAATAGGAATATCTAACCCGATAAAAACGATCATGATCATCATCACTGTCATTCTGTTGTCACTTCTTTTTTTAATCTATCCAGGTCTGTTTTTCATGTTTGGTGGTAGTGGTATTGCCCTCATCTTAGTTTTTATGACAAAAAATAATTTTGCACGCTTAAAAGGTGTAGCTCTATAAATTCATGAAAAATACAGGAGGAGAGGCTATGATCGCACAAAAGGTTAACATTGAGGCCATTCATGAAGATAGTGTTAAAGTCAAAGTTGACCAAAGAGAAGTAAATGGAATTTTATTTGTTCATATCCAAATTAGATCAGAACAACCAATTCAATTCCCGAAAGTAAATTTCGTATGGCATCACCCAATTGTAGATATTCAATCCTATTGGCATCCAGGATCATTCCGTAGTAAAAGTTTCGGTGTCGATTGGGATGGAGGTTTTTCTTCTAAAGCAACAGTATTAGCCCCTGTTGGCTGTTTTTATAATCAAGAAGGACAAAACAGGTTGGCAGTAGCATATTCCAATGCGATGGAGACTGTTAATTTTAATCTAGGTGTCCACGAAGAAACTGGAACGATCAAAGGGCAAATCACATTATTTACAGAGCCATCAAAAATTCGATCATCCTATGATGGAGTTATTCGAATCGACAAAAGGGATATCTCTTATTATCAAGCAATCAAAGATATTTCCTTGTGGTATGAGGAAATGGAAGGATATCGGCCATCCTTTGTTCCAGAAACTGCGAAGCTTCCTATGTATTCGACATGGTATAGCTTTCATCAGGAAATTACTGATGATGAAATCGAGAAACAATGTGAGATTGCAAAACAATTAGGCTGTGGAGCAGTCATCGTTGATGATGGCTGGCAGACAGAAGACAATCATCGTGGTTATGCTTATTGTGGAGATTGGGAAGTGTCTCCTAAAAGAATCAGGGACATGCGGAAACATATTGAACAAGTACATGCTTTAGGAATGAAATATTTATTATGGTATAGTGTCCCATTTGTGGGGATCAATTCAAAAGTGTGGGAACGATTCCAAAACAAAATTTTATATTTTCATGATGATCTTCAAGCAGGAGTATTAGACCCACGTTACCCAGAAGTCAGGGAATATTTGATCTCTACTTACGAAAAAGCTCTAAAAGAGTGGGACTTAGACGGATTTAAACTTGATTTTATTGATTCATTTGATTTAAATCGAGCGAAGGGCCATGCAATTCAATTTGACCCAGAACGAGATTATGAGTCAGTCCAGGAAGCGGTGGATTGTTTATTTACCGATATTATGGAAAGTTTAAAATCAATTAAGCCATCCATTATGGTTGAATTCAGACAAAGATATATCGGCCCTTATATGAGAAAATATGGAAATATTTTCAGGGTAGGAGATTGTCCGAATGATGCAATTACTAACCGTGTTGGGATTATGGATCTACGCTTGCTATCAGGAAACACTGCAGTTCATTCCGATATGATTATGTGGAGTCCAGAAGATACCACTGAAAATGCTGCACTGCAATTAATCAATGCCCTATTCGGTGTTCCGCAATTTTCCATGCGTTTCGAAAAATTAAATAAAGACCATTTTGAAATGGCAAAATTTTGGCTAGGTTTTTCGAAGAAATACCAAGATGTTTTGTTGAATGGTGATTTAAAGCCAACCGCACCAGAATTGCTTTATCCGATAGTAGAAACTGAGAATGACTTTACGAAACTAATCGCCATTTATGCAAATGTTTGTATTAAGTCTGGTACCAATATTCCAGAGGAATTAATTATAGTTAATGGCACGTTATCCGAGGAGTTCATCCTAGATTTAGAAGAAGATCTTAACAATATATCAATCGAGACATTCAGCTGTACAGGAATTTTAATCCGGAAACAAAAAACAGATCTTCCTAAAGGGTTACATAGGATGAAAACAGAAAAATCTGGAGTTCTAATTTTTAGACCTGCCTAAATAAGATTATGACTTGATGTTAATGAATGCTGTTATTCAGCTAGACCAAACTGGTTCTAGGATTACAGCAATGGGACGATTTTTAAACTAGGCTGTGTTAAAGGTCATTGTTGATTTTTACAACTATGTTGATTGGAGTGGAAGGCGCGAGATCCTCGAAAATGCTATCGCATTTCCTTCGTGCGGTGTAGATTCAAAGATGCTGATTCAACGTCCTGCGGGAGTCAGGGCAGGAGAGACCCCACAGGCGCCTAAGCGCCGAGGAGGCTCCCCGGAACACCCGCGGAAAACGAAGCGCCTGGAACGCAAATCAACAGGCAAGTTTAACACAGCCTTAATTTAAAAAGCCGATCCTAGTTGCTAAATATACAAAATAAAAATATAAATTTGGAGGATGAAGATGTCGAAAATTACATTTTTAGGTGCGGGAAGCACGGTGTTTGCCAAAAATGTCCTTGGTGATTGTATGCTCGTTCCAGCGTTGGAGGGATTCGAATTCGCACTTTATGACATTGATGAACAAAAATTAAAAGATTCCGAGAATATGTTGACCAACTTGAAAGTAAGTTTGAACAAAAATATTCAAATTAAAGCCTATTTAGAACGAAAGGAAGCGCTTAAGGACGCAAAATACGTCATTAATGCTATTCAAGTTGGCGGTTATAAACCTAGCACGGTGATTGATTTTGAAATTCCAAAGAAATATGGTTTACGGCAGACGATTGCTGATACAATCGGGATAGGCGGTATCTTTCGCAATCTTCGGACCATTCCGGTGATGCTGGATTTTGCAAAGGATATGGAAGAGGTTTGCCCTGATGCACTCTTTTTAAATTACACAAACCCTATGGCGGTATTAACAGGCGTGATGAATCGTTTCACTGCAATAAAAACAGTCGGCCTTTGTCACAGCGTTCAAGTTTGTACAAGCGAACTATTCAAATCATTGGGCATGGATTCAGAAGGGGTTCAAGAAAAGATTGCAGGGATTAACCATATGGCATGGCTATTGGAAGTAAGAAGAAATGGTGAGGATCTCTATCCAGAGATTAAAAGAAGGGCAAGAGAAAAGCAAAAAACAAAACATCATGATATGGTGAGATTTGAATTAATGGATAAGTTTGGTTATTACGTGACCGAATCATCAGAGCATAACGCCGAGTATCATCCGTACTTTATCAAATCCAAATATCCGGAGCTTATCGAAAAATACAATATTCCGCTTGATGAATATCCGCGCCGATGTGAACAGCAAATAAAGAATTGGGAAACAATGAGAGAGGAATTAGTAAATAATAGGGCATTAGACCATGTACGCACAAAAGAATATGGTTCACGAATTATTGAAGCGATTGAAACGAATATTCCATTTAAATTTGGTGGGAATGTACTGAATACTGGAAGACTTATCAGCAACTTACCTGAAAAAGCTTGTGTGGAAGTTCCTTGTATTGCGGATAGAAGCGGAATCACGCCAACGTATGTAGGAGACCTCCCTGAACAGCTTGCCGCATTAAACCGTACCAATATTAATACGCAGCTGTTAACCATTGAAGCAGCCATTACTCGCAAGCGAGAATATATTTACCAGGCGGCGATGCTGGATCCGCATACGGCTGCAGAATTGTCATTGGATGATATTGTTTCCCTTTGTGATGATTTAATTGAGGCACATGGGGAGTGGCTTCCAAAATTTAAGTCGACAGAGGAAATTACCATCAGCTTGTAAGATTTTATTTTATAGTAGATAGGTAACAGGTTCATTTTAAGAATGAAGACTTTAAGTGGATATCCTTATATTCAAATGGGTTCTGAAAAAGTCCAAAAAAGTAGAGGGAGTTCTATAATCATTCCTCCTCATATGATAATTTTTAAAGTAATAAATCAATAAATAATGAAAAAACCGATTTTCCTTAGCGTGAACTGCACCCTGTCAAGTAGACAGTATCAAAAACTAAAACTAGGCAATGGCCTTAGTTCGATATTCTATCGGGCTAAGGCCATTAAATTTAGCTTGTAAACGGTCTTGGTTATAAAATTGAATGTAGTTTTTTATATCCTTTTGAAGTTCCTTAAAGGATTGATAATGATGAAGATAATATCTTTCTACTTTCAAAGTCCCCCAGAATGATTCCATACATCCATTATCAATACATTTTCCTACTCTAGACATACTGTGAGTAAGATGTTTTTTTTTGACTATTTTTTTAAATCCATTTGATGTATATTGAAACCCACGGTCGCTATGTATTAATAATTTTTCATCTTCTAAAGTAGCCGTAGCTAAAGCACGCTTAATGGTCTTAAAGACTAGCTCATTATCATTTCGATGTCCAATTTCATAGGAAACAATAGAATTGTCATACAGGTCTAAAACAGCGCTTAAATAGGCTTTTTGGCCTTCTCCGTATTTCAATTCTGTTATATCGGTTACCCATTTTTCATTGGGATGTGCTGCTGTAAATTCCCGATTCAAGATATTATCTGCTACATTATTATCTGAAGGACGATGATCCCATTTCTTTTTCCGTCGTATCTTCGCTTGTAATCCAACTAATTTCATTAAACGATGAATCCTTTTCGCATTATAATGTTTATTCATTTTGCGGTTAAGATTCATTGTCATTCTTCGATAACCATAAATTCCTTCCACTTTTTGATAAATTGCTTTGATTTCTTTAAATAAACCACGATTTTCACGTTCTTGATCCGTTTCTTTTCGATTAAGCCATTTATAGTATGAAGATCGATTGGTCTTGCATAATGAACAAAGAAGATGAATAGGGCAATTCTTCTCCTCATTTAATTCGCGTATAGCACAATAAACTACTTCATTCCGAACCCTGCTTAGTACCGCCTTCTTTCGATTTCCTCCAACTTTTTTAATAAAGCATTTTCTACTTCTAATCGATAATTTTTCGCTTCTAATTCCTTAACCTTTATCCTTAATTTCTCTTGTTCTGTCATTTCTTCTACAGGTTTCTTTCTTCCCCGGTGATCCCGTAGGGATTCTGGTCCCTCTGCTTCATACCTTTTTGTCCAGCTGTATATTTGCTGGTAGCTAATATGATATTTTTCTATTACAGCTGAATAATTATGTCCATTTTTTATACAGAGATGAACTGCTTCAACTTTCTCTTCAAATGATAATTTTTTTGATTGAATCATAAGGGATTTCCTCCGATGAGTATTCTTCGTTTCCTTATGATTATTATAATTCTTTATCCAGACTCTGAGAGCGCCACGGCTTACTTTACGCTTTCTACATATTTCCAATATCGAATAAGCCCCCGATAAATAATCTTGAATGGCACTTAATCTTAATTCATCTGAATACTCTTTCCATCCATGTGATTCCTCTAAACCATCAATACCATATAATTCATATTTGTCTTTCCAACTGAGAAGTGTGGAATTAGAAATTTTGTATTCCTTTATTAATCTGCTGGGGCTTATTTCCCCTTCTAAATATTTCATTAGAATTTGGTACTTTTCCTCAGAAGAATATTTACTTCTTTTAGACATAAAAAATCCCCCTAAAGTAACAACAGATTTTTGTTTTTTCATCTGTCTACTTTAAGGGGAGCATATCAGCGATAAGAGGAATCGGTTTTTTGTTTTTATTAGGATTAATTTATATTTAAAATTACCAAAAACTAACTTACCTTCTATATAAAAATGAATTTTGGGAAATATAGCTTTATAAAGCTATATTTCAGGGTACAGAGTTCCCTTAGAATGTGGGAGATATTTCAATTTTATAAAGGGATGATTAATATGTTAAAAACAATAATTTCTTATATTCCATCCTGGCAAGTATTCGTTCAAACATTTATTGTATTTTTTATACCATATTTGATGTCCAAATTATTTAATTGGATTCAGACATCTAAGGAAGAGTGGGAATAATGAAAGTGTGGAGATCAAAGAGAGGAAAAATAAAAAAACAGGCCAATCAAATTCACCATGAAAATGACAACAAGCCGGTTGAAGATTCACTGGATAGTTTCACTGGAAACTTCAATGTGGATGCTGAACTTATCAGACAAAAAATGAGCCAGAATTCTGATGTACAATTTCGAGAGTTTTACATAGGAGGAACGGGCACCCAGGCTATGATTGTCTTTGTGGAAGGATTGTCCGATAAAGACATCATTGAAAAACATATTTTGAGATCATTGATGAATGATTTTTCCGAGGAATATAAAAAGGAAACCATTTATGAAAAAGGAGCCATTTCAAAAGAATTTATTAAAAATAAAATCCTTCCTATTGGTGAAGTGAAAGAGATTTCTAACATTAATGAGTTGATGTCAAAAGTATTGAGAGGCTGGACGGCACTTTTAATATCTGGGTCACCTGCTGTCCTCATTCTTGGTACAGCAAAAGGAAAACAAAGAACAATTGAAGAGCCAATATCAGAGGCTTTGGTAAGAGGTCCACGAATAGGTTTTACTGAATCTATAAAGGAAAATACTGCTCTTTTGAGGAGTCATGGTGAAAATATTCATTTATTGTTAACGAAATTTCAAGTAGGCAAGTCTTCTAAAAAAGAATTGGTTATCGCTTATATAGAAGGGATTGCTAATCCGGAAATAGTAGAAGAGGTAAAGGCGAGAATTCAGAAAATCAGTATGGATTATATTCAGGAATCAGGTTATATAGAGCAACTTGTTGAGGATAATTACCTTAGCCCATTTCCGCAAGTGCAGAGTACGGAACGGCCTGACCGTGTTATGGGTGCATTGATGGAAGGACGAGTTGCAATCCTGTTAGATGGGACACCTTTTGCTTTAATTGTTCCGGTTACATTTAGTATGCTGCTGCAATCACCCGAGGATTATTATGAGCGATGGATTCCCGGTACAACTCTTCGTTTACTACGTTTTCTTGCAGCCTTTGTTTCATTGTTTGGGCCTGCCCTTTATATTGCCTTTATCTCCTATCATCCCGGATTAATACCAACTAAATTAGTTATTTCAATTGCTGGGACGCGAGAAGGCGTTCCGTTTCCTGCCATTATAGAAGCATTGATCATGGAAATATCAATTGAAATTTTGAGAGAAGCTGGGCTCCGTTTACCTAGACCGATTGGTCCAGCGATAGGAATTGTAGGTGGACTTGTTATTGGGGAAGCTGCTGTACAAGCTGGGATTGTCAGCCCAATTATGGTGATTGTCGTAGCGATAACAGCTATTTCTTCTTTTGCGATCCCGTCGTATAATGCAGGGGTTACATTACGTATTCTGCGCTTTGTGGTCATGTTTAGTGCTGCATTGTTTGGGTTGTATGGAATCATCCTTTTTATGCTTTTGCTTTGCAGTCATTTGGTAAGGCTGAAGAGTTTTGGGGTACCTTATGTTAGCCCAGCTGTTCCTTATCGTATCAGTGATTGGAAAGATTTTATGGTCCGTATGCCGCTCCAAGTAATGAAGAGTCGTCCGAAGATGTTTCATACTAAGAATCCAGTACGAAAAGGATAGTGCATTTTGATAAGGAGATGGATCAATGATGATGACTAGTTCAAAAGAACAGATTACTACTACACAAGCAACAGTCATTCTCATCAATTATATTCTTGCATCAGGGATCCTCACTTTGCCGAGAGTTATAACAGAGAAGGTAAAAACACCAGATGGCTGGATTAGTGTTATTTTAGGTGGGTTAATTGCGATATTAATGGGGATTATTATGGTTAAATTAAGCCAACAATATCCGAATAAAACCTTTTATCAATACAGTCAGGATATTGTAGGTAAGTGGGTAGGGTGGCTACTTAGTCTTATATTCATTGTTTATTTTTTTTCACTTTCCGCATATGAGGTTAAAGTACTAGGAGAAGTAACAAGTTTTTATTTATTGGAAGGTACCCCTATATGGGCCATTATCATACCCTTTATGTGGATAGGACTCTATTTGCTCTTAGGAGGGCTTAACTCAGTTGCCCGACTTTATGAAATTATACTCCCCATTTCATTCCTCCTTTTTTTGTTGGTTATCTTTATGAGTTTCAAAATATTTAACCTAGATAATTTACGTCCTGTTTTGGGAATGGGAATAGCACCTGTATTTAAAGGGATTAAGACAACTACTTTCACATTTATTGGTCCGGAGATTATGTTGCTCCTTTTAACGTATATGGCAAAGCCCGATAAAGGGGTAAAGGTTATTTTGGTTGGAGTCTCAACAACCATAATCTTTTATGTGATCACGGTTGTGATGGTCATTGGTGCATTATCTATAGATGGAGTATTAGCAAGAACATGGCCAACTATTTCCCAAATTAGAAGCTTTGAAATTCCTGGCTTAATATTTGAACGATTTGAGTCGCTGTTACTCGTCATATGGATCATGCAAATATTTACAACATTTACGATTACATATTACGCTGCCGCTTTGGGGTTGGCTCAACTCTTTAATAAGAACATTCGTTCACCTCTTTTTATTTTGCTCCCAGTAATTTATTTCATGACGATGATCCCCAAAACGCTCAACGATTTATTTAATATGGCGGATATGATTAGCAATGTTGCTTTATATCTATTTAGTACAATACCCCTGCTTCTAATCATCTCGAAATGTAAGGGGGGGAAGGCATGAAACAAAGCCGTAACAATAAATTATTATTATTATTCCTGCCCATTCTTTTACTTTTCTCACTTACTGGGTGCTGGAGTAGTCGTGAACTCGAAGACTTAAATATTGGTATTGGTCTAGCGATAGATAAAGCTAAGAAGGATGCCATTGAGAGAGGCTTTGAAAAACAAAATGGTAATTATCCTAAAAAAGATGTCATCACATTGACCCATCAAGTTGTTAACCCAAAAGCAACAGGATCAGAGAGTAAAGGAGGTTCACAACAAAAAGCCTATATTAATATTTCTGTATCTGGAGATTCTTATCTTCAACTTTTACGTGAAGTATCCATAAAAAATGATCGTCCTATCATTTTCCATCATATGAAAGTAGTTGTGATCGGTGAGGCCATTGCACGAAGGAATGGTTTAGATCAATTGCTTGATCTTTTTTTTCGTGATAATGAGATGAGACCAAGTTGTCAGGTGTTTATTAGCAAAGGTAGAGCAATCGATATATTGGAATCAAAAAAACCAGGAGATTTACCAGCTAATCGTTTACTTGGAATTGCTGATAATCAATATAAGACTACAAAAATTTTGCCTCCAATGTCACTTGGAAAAGTAGAAAGTCAACTTCTATCAGGATCCAGTTTTCTTTTGCAAAATGTTATTTCAACGGATGGGGAGATAAAATTATCTGGAGCAGCCGTGATCAATGGAAAGACAAAAAAACTAGAAGGTTTTTTAAGCGAACCGGAGTTAGAAGGCATAACATGGATAACTGGAAAGGGAAAAGGGGGTTTAGTGAAAATCCGTGATAAAAAAACAGGGCAGGTAATTATATACGAGATAAAGTCGATGAAAAGTAAAATTACTCCTCATGTTGTGAATGGAAAGGTACAATCCTTTGATGTGAAAATAAAATCAGAAGGACGCATATCTGAAAATTGGAACGGTGAAGCGCCCCATGGAAAAAATTTTCGTAAAAGTACGGAAAAAACGGTTGAAGAAGAAGTGAATCGATTGATAAAAAATACTTTAGTAACCATGCAAGAGAAATTTCATGTCGATGTTGCGGGCTTTGGAAACCAAGTAAGAATAGAATACCCAAGAGTGTGGGAAAGGGGAAAAAAAGATTGGGATCAAACTTTTAGTGAGGTTCCCATTAAATATACGGTCGATTTGACGATAACTGATTTTGGTGGCTCGGGTTATAAATAATATCGTTTATATTCTTTTTTTACACAAAAGCAAGCAAATTTTATTATTTAAACCTTCGATCAATGAGAAGCGCCAAATGTCGTTTCTCATTTTTTTTTGGAGAGAGAATATTTACAGGAGAAGTTTCAATAAAATTAACAAGAATAAAAGTTTGAATTTTATTGAAATTCTTATGATAAAATTAGGAAAAAAGGAGGGGATTATTTGTTAAAAAAATTAAAAACATCTTTAAGTCCTTTACATGTCTTAAATACTACCCAATTTTTATCCGCATTTGCAGATAGCGCTATTATTATAATTATTGCTTTTATGATTAAAAAGTCATTTGGACTCAATGATGAACAAAATCCTTATATTTTTTTAGTTGAAACATTTTTCTTATTTTCTTATGTTATTTTTGCACCATTTGTAGGAACATTTGCAGACAGGAATGCCAAATCAAAAGTATTATTCGTGGGAAATTCCGTCAAGACAATTGGAGCTTTACTTATTATTTTAGGAGTCAATCCTGCCTTTTGTTATGGGTTAATAGGTGTCGGTGCTGCCATTTATGGTCCTGGTAAGTACGGCATTTTAAAAGAGTTAACAACTGATCGAAAACAACTGTTAGATGCAAATGGAAAAATAGAAGGTTTTACCATCTTAGCTATTATCATAGGAACAGTGGCCGGGGGATTTCTTTCTGGTAATTTAGTAGTTGGAGAAATCTTTTGTTTAGTCATTTATATTATATCTGTTGTTTTAGCATTAAACATCCCTGCAAACGATGGAAATCGTACATTAAAGTACGGTAGAGAAGCAACACAGTTTATTAAAGACCTGAAAAAATCTTTCAAAAATCTAAAATTAAACTTTACTTTAACCGGTAGCGCATCTTTTTGGATGATTTCTGTTGTCATAAAAAATGGGCTAATTATTTGGATTCCTGTCCACTTAGGTATAAAAGGCGGATTTCCACAATCATTAATTATTGGGATGACGGCTATTGGCATTGTTATTGGATCTCTATTAGCAAAAAAATATACTTCTATTGAAAAATTTTATCGCGCCAATATATACGGGTTTATAGTTGCTGCGTTAGCAATTGTTTTCCCGATGATTTCTGGTCATAATTTGTTTGATGTAATCCTTACCTGTATTTTTTTACTTGGTATGGGTGTTTTTGCCGGTATGTTTATTATTCCACTTAACGCAACAATGCAAGATGAAGGACATCAAACATTGGGAGTAGGAAAAACGATTGCAATACAAAATTTTACAGACAATTGTCTGATGTTATTTGGATCATACTCAGTTTATCTTTTAAACAAACAATACGGATTTTCCGTTATGGCTTCCCTGATCATATTTGGTTTTGTATTTGCTTTATTAATTTGTTATTTAAGTATTATATCTAAAAAAATCAGAATAAAATAAATACTATATAACTGAAAAGCTTTTAAAAAAATGGGAGGGAAATGGTTAAATTGATATGGAATCGTGAAAAGCGTATGCCAATTATCTTTGTATCAGCCATAATCCTTTTTATTAGCAGCCTCTTTATGCCTTTCGTTTTGGTATTTTTAATACAAGAATCAGTTTATCATTCAAAATCCTACTGGTTTTTTGAAACACCTACTTCAGCCTATATAACATTTATGATTGGAATGGTTTGGATACCAATCGTTTTAATATTACATCTTATCATCCAATGGAAATATGAATTACGATTACTTAAATGGATTACGATTTTTTTAATTTGCTGGAGTATTCCTTTCTTCATATATGGTATATCTAATTATTATTACTTCGATAAAAAGGGGTTGCACTATAACCACTTAGAATCAATTAATCAGATAACTACTTATGAGTGGGAGAATTTCAAAGAAGTAAAAGAAATTTATTCAAGAAATAAGGGGATCACTTATTTAACTAATTATCAATTTTTAACGACAGACAATAAAGTTATCACACTTCCTTATGATATTAAATTTAAAGAAAATCAAAATAGGATAATAGAAAAACTTAAAGAACACGATATTAGAGTAACAAGCAATTATATGGATCAATATGAATAATTTTGGAAATCAGGTATGACTGGACTCCTTCGAACGAACGGACAGTTGATTTATGTTTTGAAAAACAAGGTATGATATAAAGAGGAGCAAATAAGTGTAATCTGATGCAAGAGTTTAAAAGAGAGGTAGCTATGATTAGTATAAAGAAAAATTCTGAAATTGCTATTGTCATTGTTCATGAAATATATGGAATTAACCAACATATGAATTATATTTGTGAAAAATTATCGCAACATGGTTTGGATGTTATGTGCCCCAATTTACTCATACAAGAAAATCCTTTTGATTATACGCAAGGGGAAGAAGCATATTATAATTTTATGGAGAATGTTGGTTTTCAAAATGCTTTATTAAAAATAAAAGATTTGTTATCCAATATCAAAAATAAATATAAAAAGGTATTTGTAGTCGGATTTAGTGTTGGGGCTACTGTTGCTTGGTTGAGCAGTGAGGAAAACACTTTGGACGGAGTAATTGGATATTATGGTTCACGTATCAGAAATTATGTGGAAATAAATCCTCAATGTCCAGTGTTACTGTTTTTCCCACAAAAAGAAAAGTCATTTAATGTTGATGAGTTGATTGCAAATTTAAATAAAAAGGGTAAGGTCAAGATACAAAATTTTGAAGGGGAACATGGATTTAGTGACCCATATTCCAAAAATTATAATGAAGAATCCGCTAGAAAGGCCATTAACGAATTGATTAATTTTATAAAATATAGAGCCTAATTTGATATTAAAAAAGCGCTTGGGACATTTTTTCAGTCCCAAGCGTTTTTTCATGCTTAATAGTGAGGTAAAAACAACATTCTTTAAGAAAACAGACTTCTTTTAACAAACAAGTATAGAACTTTCGGAGTGCGATATGATAGTAAAAGGGATTTAGGGCAAGCTTCCAGTAAATATGGAAAGAGGGAATAGAGATTGAATAAAAGAATTTACTATCATACGGTTATTTTTTTCGTCATCATTTCATTATCTGTTGCTTTCCTTGATAAAAGTTCTGTATCCTCATCTGAAAATACTGGGGCATGGGCCCAACAGCTAACTCAACTTATTAGCAAAGACGCTGTTTTACAAGGCGCCGTTGTCGGAATTAGTGTCCGCAATGCAAAAGACGGTAAAATCATTTACGATCATCAAGGCAATCTCCGCCTTCGACCTGCTTCGAATATGAAACTTTTGACGGCGGCAGCCGCTCTATCTGTACTTGGAGAAGATTATACTTTTTCTACTGAAGTGTTAACAGACGGTCAGGTAAGAAAGAAAAAACTGTTGGGCAATCTTTATCTTAAAGGAAAAGGGGATCCGACACTATTAAAATCCGACTTTGACAAAATGGCTGAGGACATTCACAGCCAAGGGATCAATGAAATAAAAGGGAGCCTGATTGGCGATGATTCTTGGTACGATCAAGTTCGGTATTCAACTGATTTATCGTGGAGTGATGAAGGCACCTATTATGGGGCACAAGTTTCTGCCCTCACTGCATCTCCAGATAAAGACTATGATGCAGGTTCCATCATTGTGGAGGTAAAACCAGGTGCTAAAAGCAGCGACCAAGCGATAGTAACGACAACCCCAAAAACGAACTATGAAAAAATAATCAATCAAGTTAAGACAGTTCCGGAAGACGGAAAAAAAGATACTACAATAGAACGGGAACATGCAAAAAATAGTATTACGATTAAAGGAACGATTCCCGTTAACGCAAAAGAAGAAAAAGAATCGATTGGGGTATGGAATCCAACCCGTTACGCGTTAACCCTTTTTAAACAATCACTAGCTGACCATGGCATCGAAGTATCAGGAAAATTAAAAACCGATTCGGTGCCTGACACCGCAAAAGTTTTAATCACACACCAATCTATACCTTTGTCTGAGCTATTTATTCCGTTTATGAAGCTAAGTAACAATGGACATGCAGAGGTTTTGGTTAAAGAAATGGGCAAGGTGAAAAAGGAAGAAGGCAGCTGGGAAAAGGGTTTAGAAGTGTTGAAGGCTGAAATAGCTAAATTTGGAGTAACCACAGATGCAATTCTCGTTCGGGATGGGTCAGGAATATCCGATGCAGATCTTATCCCGGCGAATCAAATATCTCAGCTTTTATTTGCGGTTCAAAAGGAAAAGTGGTTTCCAGTCTTTCTAAATTCGTTGCCCGTTGCCGGTGAGAGTGAACGAATGGTGGGCGGTAATTTGCGTAATCGGATGAAAGGACCTGCCATTCAGGGGAAGGTCAAAGCAAAGACCGGAACGATCTCGACGGTTAGTTCGTTATCAGGCTATGTCCAAACAAAAAGCGGCCAAACCATAATCTTTTCCATCCTGTTGAATAATCTGTTAGATGAGGAGAAAGGAAAACCGATCGAGGATAAAATGGTTCAGATTCTGGCGAACATTTAAATGGCTAAAATAGTAGGATTTGCTGTGCGTTTGCATGGACTTTTTAAAATGATGGCTCTGTTGAATTTCTTTAAACGAAAACCTGCCTCTTACCCAGCGCAGGTTTTCGTATCATTTTGTATGTCATTAAGATGGTTTAAATACCTTTGAATGGAATCGTGGTTTAATTCTAGAAATCTTTGCAAGCTGTCCGGGATAAACTTGTCGGTGCACTCCAGCGTGTTCGGACTTAAGGAGATTTTTAAAAATACTTGTTCTTTTGAATCCCTACATCTAATGTTCACTTTTGTTTCCTTATTTTTAATATCTACAATTTCATATCTCATTCAGCTAACACACTCAATTCTAAACTTCTAGTCATAAAGCATGCTCTTTCAAGGTTTTGAATGCACTCTATTCGAATGCTTTCTTCACATACAAAATCATTTAAAAGCTCATTCTTTAATCTGGAATAGATCATCAAAATTTGATCATTATTCATCTGATTTAAATTGTTTCTTGCTGCATATGTAAGAAATTCTCTTTCAAAGTATTCAGCAGTCCCGAATAAAATAGTCACGATCGTCTCCATCCTTCCACCTAAAACTAAATTATTTTACAAATCACTTTTATTTTTTCTAAAAAGTCAATTATATCACCGATTTTTTTACTGATTGTTTTATCACCCCATACAATGTTTTCTAAAAATAAAAATCCCACCCAAAAAAAGATTGGTGGAATAAAAGTATGTTCGGCATTATTACAATGCATTAGTTTTATATCCAATCCTTTTTGGCAACCCGACTATCCTAGCCAATGACCTTAGACTCGTAGCTTTGCGTCCTTTACCTTTCGATAAGTTTGCCTTTTTCAATTTGATACTTTTATACTATATCGAAAGATAGATAGGTTCAACATAATTCAACAAAAATTTACAAAAAAAACAATAAATCTAATTATTTTCACATCTATCTATATACCTGTATATTATCGGTTTTGTGCTCCAAAAGTTTATAGTTGTAAATGAAAAAAGTGTAAAAATAAAGGACTTTTTAACACGATAGTAGAATGGAAAATAGAAACGGTCATGATTTTTTTAAAATTGGTGGTTCAACATACAATCGTTAGTAATGAATTAACAAAAATTTGTGGCCCAATTTATTAAAACTGGAGGAAAAATGAAGGAAAATCTAGCTATTTTACAAAACAACAGTAGACTCTCCAAGTCTAAGAGAATTTGGATGGCCTGTGTGCTTGGGTCTTTATCAGCTTTTGGACCATTATCCATTGATATGTACCTTCCTGCACTGCCGAATTTGGGAAAAGACTTTCACGCAAATCCATCCGTTGTCCAGCTTAGCTTAACCTTTTTCTTACTCGGAATATCTTCCGGGCAGTTGTTTTCTGGTCCGCTAAGTGATATCCGCGGGCGTCGTAAACCGCTTTTGATTGGTTTAATTATTTATTTTATCGTCTCCCTATTGTGTGTGTTTAGCACTTCTATCTGGACTTTAATTGCGTTGCGCTTTATTCAAGGATTGTCCGCATCAGCAGGAGTTGTCATCTCAAGGGCAGTTGTCCGCGATTTATATTCCGGCACTGAATTAACCAAATTCTTTGCACTTTTAGCATTAGTTAACGGGGTCGCACCAATTATGGCACCAGTTATTGGTGCCCAGCTGCTTCGATTTGTTCCATGGCAAGGTGTGTTTATCGTTTTAAGTTTAATAGGGTTGATCATGTTTTTTGTCGTCCTATTCGGGTTACCAGAAACTCTTCAACTGGAAAGACGTTCAACAGGAGGAGTCAAAAATACCATTGTGACTTTTCGAAACTTAATATTGGATCGGAGTTTCATTGGATACGCTTTGGTTCAGAGCCTTGTTTTTTCCGCCATGTTCGCTTATATTTCAGGCTCTCCGTTTGTGGTGCAAAATATATATGGGGCTTCACCGCAAATGTTTAGTCTTATTTTTGCCATTAATGGCTTGGGGATTATGATTGCCAGTCAAGTGACGGGAAAACTGGCGGGGCGCATACGTGAGTCCAAACTTCTTGTTTTTGGTTTGGGAATGTCGTGGATGGGAGCATTCATATTATTCATTTTCTTATTATTGCGCCTTGATCTGATTTTTATTTTACTACCACTCTTTTTTGTTGTATCAAGCGTTGGGATGGTGAATACAGCCGGATTTTCACTAGCTATGCAAAAACAAGGGAAGTCTGCCGGCAGCGCATCAGCCCTGCTAGGCGTGCTATCGTTAGCTTCCGGTGCGATTGTGGCTCCCCTTGTAGGAATTGGAGGCGGACAATCTGCCATTCCAATGGGTGTTGTAATAATATGTGTCAGCAGTGGTGCTGTTCTTTCTTACTTATGCCTAGTTCGAAAAGCTAAAGCGACAACTAATGACGATGGACAATAAAGCATTTGTCATAAAAAATCTTAAAAATAATAGGATATAGTAAAAAGAAAAGAAGTGAATAATAGACGGCAATGGTGCCATGGATGCAGTTTTAGGCTGTATCATGGCACCTTTTTGCATGTTGGAGGTGGATGTATGACACTGAAACGGGTTCCGGCATTTGCCTTAGCGAGTCGAATGATCCCTTATATCGATGAGGGATTAAGAGAACAGCTACAAGTGCCAAACAATATTAATAGTCTAGCGTTAGTAACGAGTACAAGTGATGATGTCGGCTACACCGCATTAGATGAAGCGACAAAAAAAGCTGCGGTAGAAGTGATTTATGCAAAGTCATTTTATGCTGGTTCGGCGCATTCATCAGGACCACTTTCAGGGGAGTTTTTGGGAATTTTAGGGGCGACCACTCCGTCCGAAGTCAAAAGTGGGCTCGAGGTGGCAATTCAAACGATCAATGAAGGACCGGCGTTTTATGCCGTGGATGAGGAAGGAAATCACGCCTATTACGCCCATACGATTTCAAGGACTGGTACGTATTTATCAAAACTGGCGGGAATCGAGCCAGGTGAGCCGTTAGCCTATTTAATCGCTCCTCCACTTGAAGCGATTGTCGCTTTAGATGCCGCCTTAAAAGCTGCTGATGTGAAGCTTTGTGTGTTTTATGGACCCCCGACGGAAACGAATTTTGGCGGCGGGCTTTTAACTGGCAGCCAATCGGCCTGCGCTGCCGCAGCTGAAGCCTTTGCAGATACCGTAAGAAAAATCGCGCTCAATCCGCATCATTCATTATAGAAGTGAGGAATGGCTAAATGGAAAAAAAGCAGCGCGTCATTCAAGAATACGTACCGGGTAAGCAATTGACATTAGCTCACATCATTGCGAATCCTGATAAGGCACTTTATACAAAGCTTGGAATTTCACAGGTAGGAGCAATCGGTATTTTAACGTTAACACCAACAGAAACGGCGATTATTGCCGCCGATATCGCCACAAAATCGGCCGATATTGAAATCGGCTATTTAGATCGATTCACTGGTTCATTGGTGATTTGCGGAACCGTTTCCGACGTTGAGATGGCTATTAACAAGATAAATCAATTTTTAAGTATGCACTTAAAATTCGAACCGGCGGAGATAACCCGATCATGAAAAAAGGCAAAGTTATGATCATTGGTCCGATTGGTTCTGGGAAATCGACATTGACAAAACGTTTGCTCGAGGATTCTTCACCTGTAACGAAAACTCAGGCGCTTACCTATATGGATTGGATCATTGATACACCTGGGGAATACAGTGAAAATCCAATGTTTTACCGTTCTTTAATGGCAACATCATTAGAAGCAAAAATCCTTCTGGTCATTCAAGATGCTACCAGACACCACCAACTACTGCCGCCAAATTTTTCACAAGGCTTTCCATTGCGTTCATTTGGAGTGATAACAAAGATAGACCACCCGGATGCACATATCGAACAAGCAGTACAGCTATTAAGGCAAGTATTGCCATTAAGTGAGATTTTTCAAGTGTCATCCGTTACGTTAGAGGGAATGGATGAACTGAGAGAAGCTATCTTGAAGGTAATATAAATCGCTCCAATACATATTGTGCGAATTGGGCGAATAATATGGTACAAACCTATTCGCAAGGAGCGGACGATTTTGATGGTGTTTAAGCATGAAATTACGGATGTTGTCGAGATGCTGATGGAAACCGAAAGGGTAGATGGAATATGAGAAACGATAAAATCATGATTGTCGATGATGATCCCATCACCCGAATGGATTTACGTGAAATGCTTCTAGCGGAGGGCTATCAAGTTGCAATGGAATGCAAAAACGGAGAGGAAGCGGTAGAAAAAAGTCTTAAACTAAAGCCAGATTTAATTATTATGGATGTCAAAATACCGTTTTTAAATGGGATTAAGGCTTCGAAAATTATTCGTAAAAAAATAGATACGGCTATTCTACTGCTATCAGCCTATAGTCACCGCGAGCTGATTGAGAACGCAAAGGAAGCGGGCGTTTCAGCCTATCTTGTAAAGCCGGTGACAGAAGCCGATTTAATTCCAGCAATCGAAATTGCTCTCTACCAGCAGAGACAAATTCAAAGTCTCTCAATGGAATTACAATCCTTAAAGGCAAAATTGAAAGAGCGCCACCTGATAGAAAAAGCGAAAGGAAAAGTCATGGAAGCACTGCTATTGTCGGAAGATGCTGCGTACAGGAGGATTCGTGAATACAGCATGAAAAATCGAATTGCCCTCGCTGTGGTCGCGGGATTTATTTTAAATAAGCCGAAAGAGTTTTTAGAAACAACTCTTTTGCAGGAGTGACATTGTTTTGAATGTTAAGGTAATGAAAAGTGTCGGGATTGATATTGGCACCAGTACTTCCAAATTTATGATAAGTGAGTTGACACTTGGGAGGGTCTCTAGTCAGTTTGCTCTCCCTCATTTTGATATCGTTGATAGAAAAGTGACTTATGTTAGCAACATTATTTCGACCCCGCTTAAAAACGAAGATGAAATCGATCTGCCGCCATTAGTGTCATGGCTTGAAAAAGAATACGAAGACTTGGGGCTTAAGCTTTCTGATATCAAATCAGGTGCCGTTATTATCACAGGTGAGACAGCTATAAAAAAGAATGCGGACGCATTGATTCACTTTTTGGCAGAGCGTGCAGGTGATTTTGTTGTCGCAATAGCTGGAGCAAGCCTTGAAGGAGTTCTAGCGGGAAGGGGCTCTGGGGCATATGAGCATTCTCTAAAATCCAAGGGGGTTGTCGCCAACATTGATATTGGCGGCGGCACAGCAAATGTCGTTCTTTTTCAACAGGGGAAAGTGCTTGAAACCATTACCTTTCACGTTGGCGGTAGATTAATCGAGCTGGACGGCAGCGGTAAAATTTTATCAATATCCCCTTCGTTAATGCCATGGATTTTTGATAAAAATTTTAAAATTGAAAAGGGAATGTGCTTAACTTACGGGGAATTGGCTGAAATAGCATCAGCTCTTTGCTTTGATATGCTTGATGTCCTATTCGGGAAAAAAACGCTTGCATCACTTGTTCACAGCGCCTCCACTGCTAAGCTACCGACGATCCATGAGGTGATGATTTCCGGAGGAGTGGGGCGACTAATGGGACAAAAATCTCCAACTACTCTAACAGAGGTAGCGCAATACAATGACATTGGACCACTATTAGCGAGTGAGCTGGCAAAAGCGTTCATGTCCTATCCTTTTAAGATTGTAAAAGCCATGCAAACATCAAGTGCAACAGCCATCGGTGCTGGCATGCAATCCACCAAATTAAGCGGAGCGACAATTTCGATTCAGTCTAGTCTTTTGCCGTTACGAAATGTTCCAGTTGTAAAAGTGTCATGGAATGAGTTGAATGTTGAACAGCAAATGGAAATGACTTTTAGAAAAGGGAAGGAATTATATGGGGTTAACGAGGGACTACCTTTCGCGATTGGGTTAGCAGACATTTCATATTTGTCTTATTCGGCGGTAAAAGAGTTAGCGAAGGTAATGGCGTCATTGTACACGAAGTACTTTCCAGATTCGAAGGTCCTTGTTGTTGTATGTGAAAATGACATGGCCAAGGCCTTAGGACAATTGTTACGGTTACAAACTGATTATGATGTGATTTGCATTGACCAAGTGGTCATTGACCACGGTGATTATATTGATATAGGTGCACCATTACATGATTCGATGGTACCTGTTGTAGTCAAGACATTGGCTTTTAAGTAGGAGGTTTTGGAGTGGATTCCGCAGGTTTATTGAATAATTCCGCGAACTTTTGTGATAATTCCGCGGGTTCTGGGAATAATTCCGCGAGTATTTGAAGGAATTCCGCGGATTTCACAGATAATTCCGCGAGTTCGAGGAGAATTCCTCAAGTATTGGAAAGAATTCGAGTGCTTTAGAATGGATTCCGCGGATTTATTGAATAATTCCGCGAACTTTTGTGATAATTCCGCGGGTTCTGGGAATAATTCCGCGAGTATTTGAAGGAATTCCGCGGAGTTCACCAATAATTCCGCGAGTTCGAGGAGAATTCCTCAAGCATCGGAAAGAATTCGAGTGCTTTAGAATGGATTCCGCGGATTTATTGAATAATTCCGCGAACTTTTGTGATAATTCCGCGGATTCTGGGAATAATTCCGCGAGTATTTGAAGGAATTCCGCGGAGATCACCAATAATTCCGCGAGTTCGAGGAGAATTCCTCAAGCAATTGAAAGAATTCGAGTGCTTTAGAATGGATTCCGCGAACTTTTATGATAATTCCGCGAGCATTTGAAGGATTTCCAAAGAGTTCACAAATAGTGCCCGAAATCACTTACATTGGCCGTCATGGGGCATTAAATTCAAAAATAGTGCCTGAGATCAATCATTTTGGCCATCTACGGGCACTAACTTCAAAAACTGAGATCAACCAATTTGGCTGTCTTGGGACACTAAGTTCACAATAAATGTCTAAAACAGGAGGTGAACACGTTGAAATCGAAAATAACCTTGCTTCATAGAACATATCAGTTTGCTAGTTTGAAAGAAATCCTTGCGAAAGCGAACGAGGAAAAGTCAGGCGATGAGCTTGCCGGTATTGCAGCGAGTGATGCACAGGAAAGACTCGCGGCGAGGCATCTTTTATCGGAGTTGAAGCTAAGTGATATCCGAAATAACCCTGTTTTACCGCCGGAAGAGGACGAGGTTTCTAGAGTGATCGAGGAATCTGTCAATGAAAAAATATATCAATCTATGGCAAATTGGACCATAAGTGAGTTAAGGGAATCCTTGCTTTCAGAGGCGACTACGAACCAAGAGATCGGTCGGATCCGCAAAGGGCTAACCAGTGAGATGGTTGCGGCGGTGACTAAAATAATGTCAAACCTAGACCTCATTCAAGCCGCTTCAAAAATCGAAGTCGTGACTGAGTGTAACTATCGGATTGGTCACAAAGGAACCCTTGCCGGTAGGGCACAGCCGAATCATCCTACTGACAATATTCAAGGGATTAAGGCTTCACTTTACGAAGCACTTAGCTATGGAATCGGTGATGCCGTCATCGGGATCAATCCGGTTATCGATACCGCGGACAGCGTAAGGAAAATTTTACTAATGACAAAGGAAGAGATGGAACGTCTCCAAATTCCGACACAAAACTGTGTCCTCGCACATGTGACGACACAGATGCGGGCAATAAAAAATGGTGCCCCGTCAGATATGCTTTTTCAAAGCTTGGCAGGAACAGAGGATGGAAACAAAGCCTTTGGGATTAGTGTGGGACTATTAAATGAAGCTAATGATTTAATTCAAAAAGAAGGATGTGCCCACGGAGAAAATCTTTGGTATTTTGAAACAGGTCAGGGCTCGGAGCTGTCATCAGATGCTCATCATGGCATCGATCAAGTGACCCTTGAATCACGCTGCTACGGGCTTGCGAAAAAATACAAACCGTTTATTGTCAACACGGTGGTTGGTTTTATCGGGCCGGAGTACTTATACAATAGCAAGCAAGTCATCCGCGCTGGCTTAGAGGATCATTTCATGGGTAAGATGCAGGGTCTGCCAATGGGCGTGGATGTTTGCTACACCAATCATATGAAGGCAGACCAAAATGACATGGAGAATCTTGCCATCCTGCTTGGATCTGCCGGAGTGAACTACCTGATTGGGGTGCCGATGGCCGATGATTGCATGTTGAATTATCAATCAACCAGCTATCATGATATTGCTTCGGTTCGAAGGGTATTAGACCTCAGGCCCGCACCAAGCTTTGAAAAATGGCTCGAGAAAATGGGAATCATGGAGCATGGTAGATTAACTGCACGGGCTGGGGATCCAACAATTTTTATATAAGGGGGGAGAGGCGTTTGAAGGAAGGGCAAATTGAACTCATCGTGCAAAAAGTAATGGAGCAGCTCCAGAAAAAATACGAAACGAACCAAATAGTGACAGAGCTCGTTGAAAAAGAGTTTATTTTTTCAGAACAACATTGGAAAACATCGATTCCCACCCCTGCCTATTCAGAAGGTGTTGGGGAATTAGTCAGTACTACTCCAGCCCGAATAGGGGTTTGGCGAACTGGTACAAGACCACTCACGAAAACAATGTTAAAGCTGCAATATGACCATGCAGCGGCCATCGATGCGGTTGGCGGTGAGGTCTTGGAGAAAACGCTTGAGGAATTTGACTTGTTTACAGTAGAAACATGTTATGAAAATAAGGAAGTGTATCTTAAAAGACCAGACAAAGGTCGTGTGCTGACAGATACAGCTGTTCAAACGATCCGCGAGCGGTGCCAAAAGCAGCCTCAAGTGCAAATTGTCGTTTCGGATGGTTTAAGTGCAAGCGCAGTGGAAACCAATTTAAAGGATGTTTATCCAGCCTTACTCGATTCGCTGAAAATACACCATCTCACTTGGGGAACTCCTTTTTTTGTAAAAGGAGGCCGGGTTGCTTGCATGGATCATATCGGTGATATTTTACAGCCGGAGGTTCTTGTTTTGTTAATCGGAGAACGGCCTGGTCTCGTTTCTGCCAGCTCGATGAGTGCATACATGTGCTACAAACCACGTAAGGGAATTATCGAATCTGAACGCACGGTTATCTCCAACATTCATCCATATGGAACTCCGCCGATTGAAGCAGGCGCCCATATTGGCACAGTTTTACGAAAAATGATCGAACAGCAGGTAAGCGGTGTAAAACTAGAGTTATAGAAGTTGAAGAAAAACACATGAATTAGAGAGTTTTCCATTTATATGTGATGAAGCAAATAGATCAGCTACCCTGAAAGGAGGGATGAGAATGGAGGTTTTCCTAGGATTTGCAATGGTTATCTTTACCCTTGCGGTCGGTACTGCTATAGGAATTCGAGCAAATAGAAATGTAAGGTCCTTTAGCGAGGAGGAGCATGAAATTTTCGTTGGTCGAAAGGAAAAAAAGTAGAAAGGGGAGAATGGAATGAAAAATAAGAGCCAACAATTGCTTGAAGACAAGAAACACCTTAATCACTACGGATATGCCCAAGAGCTTTTACGCGACATGGGTGGGTTTTCAAATTTTGCGATCTCATTCTCAATTATTTCCATTTTAACAGGTGCCGTATCCCTTTATGGTCATGGACTGCTTTATGGCGGTTCAGGGATGATGGGCTTTGGCTGGACCATTGTCGCGTTTTTCGTTCTATTAATTGCGGCCTCACTGGCAGAACTAGCATCGGCTATTCCTACTGCAGGAGCGCTGTACCACTGGGCTGCAGCGTTAAAAGGTACTAGAATTGGCTGGTATACTGCGTGGATTAACTTAATTGGACAAATTGGAATTGTAGCCGGAATCGATTACTCCGTAGCCCTATTCGCCGATCCACTTCTAGCTGGAACCTTCAACTATACCTCTACCGATACAACGATCCTAATCGTTTTTGGCATTGTTCTCCTTTTACATGGAATTCTCAATCACGTTGGAATTAAAATTGTTGCAAAATTAAACGACTTTTCCGCTTGGTATCATATGGGTGTTGTCGCCATCTTAGTGGTCAGTTTAGCCTTTTTTACAAAAAACGGCCTGCAGCCGATTGATTATTTGTTTCAGGTGGGAAAAACCTTTTCTGATAAACCGTATTTCTTGGCCTTCTTAATTGGATTATTACAGGCACAATGGACCTTCACGGGTTATGATGCATCAGCTCATACGATTGAAGAAACCGTTCATCCTCGGGTGCGTGCCCCATGGGGAATTTTTAATTCTGTTGCATTTTCGTTTGTCTTTGGTTTTATTATGCTGGCCTTTGTAACGCTTTCGATTCATGATGCTAGCGGTGCGGTTAAATCAGACAATGCCTTTATCTACGTCATCAGCCAAGCATTAGGGGGGACGTTTGGAAATATCGTTCTTTGGCTAGTCACCTTTGCGATGTTTTTCTGTGGACTCTCCTCGATTACATCGTTTTCAAGGATGATGTACGCTTTTTCAAGGGATAAAGGGATGCCAGGAAGCCGTCACTGGGCCGAAATCAGCAGAAAATATCGAACCCCGGCAAAAGCTATCTGGCTCTCCGTTATCCTCTCTTTTGCATTGGCATTAATCGACTATATTACAAAGCTCGTCAACCCAAATGCAGGGTACTCTACGATTGCGTTTTTAACGGCAGTGAGCGTTGTGGGATTATATGTGGCATATGGAATTCCGATTTTCCTTAAACTTAGAGCTGAAGCAAAGGGAGATTTTTTACCAAAACATTATGGTCCATGGAGCTTAGGGAAATGGAGCAAACCAATCAATATCATCAGCATCATTTGGATCATTTTTATATCGATCATTATGGTTATTCCGCCGAATCAAATGGCAGCATACGCCTTAGGTGGAATGCTTGTCCTGTTAATTCTGATGGACTTAGGCTACTACAAGAAACACTTTCATGGTCCACAAGCCGCTCTCGAAAAATCAATTGAAGAGATTAAAAAGCTTGAAGATGAATTTGAACATGGTAATCACTAGGAAGTGTGCTATCATCACGAAGTCTTTGTGTTTTTTTTAAAATAAGCAGCACTAAAAAGTGCCCTCTTACTGAGCGGCACTTTTTTTAACGGTGTTTAATTGAAAACGGGTGACTGAGCAAGAATGTTCTTTTTTATTTTTGCTTATGATACGATTTGATTACTAAAGAAAATGAGGTGTTTTCATGAAAATTGAAGTATGGTCGGATTATGTCTGTCCGTTTTGTTATATTGGAAAGCGTCGTTTAGAAGAGGCGTTGGAACAGTTTCCACAAAAGGATCAAGTCGAGGTGGAGTTTAAAAGCTTTGAGCTTGATCCTAATGTACCCCAAAAAAATGAGCAGAGTGTGTATGAAATGTTAGCAAGGAAATATGGAATGACATTAGAGCAGGCAAAACAAATGACTCGAAACGTAAGCGAGCAAGCGGCGAGTGTTGGGTTATCCTATCATTTTGAGAATATGAAGGAGATAAATACCTTTGATGCTCACCGTTTAGCTAAATTTGCAAAAATACATGGGAAAGAAGCCGAAGTCTCTGAGAAGCTTTTATATGCCTATTTTACCGAATCAAAACATATTGGTGAGTATGAAACACTAGCAGATATAGCCGCAGCTGTAGGTTTAGATCGTCAAGAAGCTTTAGCTGTCCTTCATGACCAAAATGCCTTTGCAAATGATGTCCGCGTTGATGAAGAGATTGCCCAACAGTACAGAATTACGGGTGTACCATATTTTGTCATCAATCAAAAATACGCCATTTCTGGCGCACAGCCGCTTGAAACCTTTAAAGGGGCACTACAAAAAGTGTTGGAAGAGGAATCCGCTTCGCCGATATTACAGGATCTTTCCACAGGAAGTGTGGATGAAGCAGGCTGTAAGGATGGCAGCTGTGTGATTCCTAATCACCATAAATAAGGGGCTGTCCCAAAATGTGACAGGCACCACAATATGTACAAAGTTCATGATAATTTTTCAGCAAAGTTGATTGGAGCGGAAGGCGCTCGACTCCTGCGGGAGTACGGGCAGGGGAGACCCGCAGGCGCAGGTAGCGCCGAGGAGGCTCCCCAGACCGCCACTAGAGCGGAAATCAACAGCCAAGTTTAACAGACAATTAATAGAAGGGGGTGCTCCTAAAAGTTATACTTTTGGGACACCATCTAAAACAAAATAAAAATGGGAAAGGGAGCACTTGTTTCCTTTCCCATCTTTATTATTACATTTTATCGAAAGAGAAGAATTTATCTTCTTGCCATTCTGAAATAAGACATGTTATTACCATCCCAACATCTTTCTATTTGATAATTGCCCTGTATTGTATTGACACACCTTCTGCATTCTGTTGGTCTTCTGCGTGTAGTACGGCGGGACGTACGTTTTCTTGAAGTGTGCCGACAAGAAGTCCGTTTTCGTGAAGTTTTCACACGAGTAGTCTGTTTTCGTGAAGTCTTCCGACGGGAAGTCTGTTTTCGTGAAGTGATTCGACGGGAAGTCCGTTTCCTTGAAGTGCGATTAAAGCCCGGATCCCTGAACATAAAATCCCCAAAGTCTGTTCCTCTAACTTCATTTGCTGCATTTTGAATATCCTCCGAAGAAAAATCTTCCATTTTTTTGCACCTCCTTTTGAAATTGAAAAGGGAGTACGAAAATTAATTACCCATTAAAAACTCTCTCTTCTTTTATTACATTACGTTTTATCGAATCTATTGGTATGAGACAATGGCCCAATCATCAAAAATTGCTGTCCATTTGTAGCAGGCATGCACTTTGTTTCATAAAAATAAAGAAGGAGGGATGACAATGGACGAGACTGTAAATTTACCTTTGTATAAGCTTTTTGTAAATCCTTATGACCTTAGGGAACTTAAAAGAGATATTTGGATTGATGATCCCATTCCTGCCCAATTAAAGGTTGAAGGGAAAAAACTTGAAGTTGATATAAGTTATCGGGGGTCTCATATCCGCGATTATCATAAAAAGTCTTATCAGATCAATTATTATAAGCCAAAAAAATTTAAGGGGTCCAAACTTGTTCATTTAAATTCCGAGTTCAGAGACCCTTCTTTAATCCGTAACAAACTGTCATTTGATTTTTTTACTGACATTGGTGTAATATCTCCAAACGCCAGACATGTTTTTTTAACCCTAAATGGAAAAGCAGAAGGGGTGTATCTGGAAATCGAATCGGTGGATGAGGATTTTTTAAAAAGAAGAAATCTTCCAGATGGAGCAATTTTTTATGCAGTTGATGGAGATGCTAATTTTTCTCTTATTAGTGACTTAGATAAGGAAATCAAAAAATCCCTTGAATTAGGCTATGAAATAAAAATTGGAACTGAAAAAGATCATTCCCATTTGGAAGATTTCATTTACAAAATTAATACGACCACTAGGGCGGAGTTTGAAAAAGAAATTATTAAATATTTGAATGTGGATCAATACTTACGATGGATGGCAGGTGTCATTTTTACCTCCAATTATGATGGCTTCGTTCATAATTATGCTCTTTATCGCAATGGGGAGACTGAGCAGTTTGGGATCATTCCATGGGATTACGATGCAACCTGGGGAAGGGATGTCAATGGTAAGTACATGGAGGCAGGGTACGTCCCGATAGATGGATATAATACATTAACAGCACGGCTGCTGGACGTTGATAATTACAGAAAGCAATATCGAAGCATTCTTGAAGATAACTTGAGCCATAAATTTACCGTTGAATATATGACTCCTAAGATAGAACATCTGTTACAATCCATCAGACCCTTTGTACTCAAGGACCCTTATAAAAAGGGAAAAATAGATGATTTCGATAAAGAAATAACTGTTATGTTAGAATATATCGAGGATAGAAGAGAGTACTTGCAAAGGAAATTATATAAATTAGATTGATTGAAAGAACCATTTAAGTTTTAGATTAACCAGCTTGAAATCGAATTCTGATTTCTACAAAAAAAGGGCTTCGAAATTACAAACGGAGCTCTTTTTAATAGATAAAAAAGGTATTTATGATGAAATGGCACATAAAAACATGGTTTCAGTCACCAAAATTTTTTAGTGAACAATAACCGAGATTTTTTCAAAAGGCTGTGTTAAAGGTCATTGTTGATTTTTGAAACTACGTTGATTGGAGCGGAAGGCGCGAGATCCTCGAAAATGCTATTGCATTTCCTTCGTGCGGTGTAGATTCAAAGATGCTGATTCAACGTCCTGCGGGAGTACGGGGCAGGGGAGACCACACAGGCGCGAGGCTCCCCGGAACGCCCGCGGATGCTCGCTTCTTGAGCGCAAATCAACAGGCAAGTTTAACAGTCTTTCAAAAAAACAACATCAAAAATTAACAAAGCTTTTGTGAAAAATGATTAATCACCATGATGTTCAGGTTTTGGAGGATTTACATATTTGCCGTTCATTTTTACGCCAACACCTTGGTCATAGACCATTTTGCCGCCAAAGTAGCCAACAGAAAGAATGGCAGCAGAGCATGTTAACGAGAGCAGGCAATAAATAATTAATAAAGATTTTCGAAATTCTTTCTTTTTAAACAGAAAAAAGAATCGGAAAGCAACAACAATAAAGGTTAGTCCTGTGGTGAGGTCCGCCAAGTTTTGATGGTATTCGAAAACATTCGTATTCCCTCTGGCATCTTCTTCTGGACCAGTGCCAACCGCTAACCATGCTGTAAGAAAGGCAAGAGTCCACAACCAAAAACCTTGCTTAGGAGATATCCTTTGTTTTGTGATAATCCAAAATAAATCATAACACGTTGCTATAATGATGAGAACAATAGGAAAATGCACCACAATAGGGTGCATATGGGACCATACCTCCTGAAACATCACATTTCCTCCTCTTTGATATTCCGAGTAAAGGAAAAAGGCTATCTTTCTCCCTCTATGTACGGAATCGACAACTAGTTAGTGCTAAATCGTCATCGAACCATAAATAGGATCAGTTTAAAACAGTAAAGTAATTCTTCACATGTTGATAAACTAATCATTTCGAAAGTAGCCTTTTTGTTAATTGTAAGAAAAGTTAACGGCAGGAACATAAGAATTGCCTTCTACATCCAAAAGGAATTGTAAAATGTCTTCCGCAGCATGGGAATTAATAAACTTCCTTTGACAGCTGATTATTTCATTTAGTTTTTCACAATCATTTTCAAGTAATTGATGAATGGTATCTTTAATATCATCTGTATCCTTACATATAACCCCTAAATTTGCTTTTTGGGCAAAAGCGGGATTGCTTTCCTCTTGTCCGGGTAAAGCGCCTGTAATGACGATCGGGACATTAGCAGCAATCGCTTCAAACATGACATTTGGACTTCCTCTTGTAAAGGCAATATCAGAGCTTAACATTAAATCTTGAATGTTTTTGGTGAAACCGAAAATTTCCACTCTATCTCCATATTTAGAATTAAGGGAGTGCTCTAATTTTGCTTTTAATTTTTCATTTCTACCGGCGACAATTTTTACCCTACAATCAAAATTGTCAAGCAGATTTTCAGCGATGGTCTTCATGTTTCCGACACCTTCACCACCGCTCATTATTAAGCAATTTAAAGGAGTTCCTTTTTTATATGTCACTTTCCTTTTTGGATTGTTTCGGAAAAACCTAGAGCGTACTGGGAATCCAAGCACTTTAATATTCTCATCTGGAATACCGTATTCGATACATTTATCTCTTGCTTCGGTCGTTGGGCTAATAATGTAATCTGCCCGTTTATCCGCCCAAAGGGGATAAATATTTACCAAGTCTGCAATTAGAATGATAAAAGGAATTTTAATTTGTTGCTTTTCTAAGATATTTAATATTGAACCATTAAAATTCGGATGAACAGATAAAATCAGATCTGGTTTTACCTCGTCTAATAACTTTAAAAAATTCTCTTTTATAAGCATTTCAATAAGGTTGTCAACCATCTTCGGCTTTAGTGCGGAGACGTTCCATACTAGTTTCCAAAGACTTTCTGCTGTTCTGGTGATTGGCCCGTACGACTTTCCAACATTAAGAAGTATCGGTCCACCAAGCGAAAATCCATCGATTACATGAATCCGGACATCAGAATCGTCCTTTATTTGCTCAAATAAAGATTCAGTGATACTTTTATGTCCATGACCAGTATGATCTGATGAAATAATTAGGATATTTTTACGCATTTTACCAAGCCTTTCTTAAAACCTGCTATAATTATAGCAAAATCAGTCCATTTTGAGACAAGTGCTCACAAAGTTAATACTTTTTTAAGATTTAGGTTATACTCGATGTAGCATATGTACCTTTTCTACTTTCATTATCTTACCATAAAGGAGCTTTAAACATATTTGGAAAAGAATAATTTTAAAATCATTTATACAATCTTTGTATTTATTGCACTCGCTGCCTTTGATAATATAATAATTGGCCTATTTCCGCCACTATTTTCTAAAATTGCAGCAGATTTAGATGTGAATATTGCTAAAATGGGCGTTGTATCAGCAGCAAATATTTTAGTTACAGCACTATCCTCCATATATTGGGGATATCTTTCCGGTAAATTTAAACGGAAAAAGTTAATCATTATTGGAACTCTTATATGGGTATTATCTGTATTTTTAACGTCAATTAGTAAAAGTTATTTCCAACTTTTATTATTCCAAATCATTACCGGTATAGGACTGGGATGTATTGCCTCTATCGGATTCAGTGTGCTAACTGATTCCATACCATATCGGATGCGAGGTATGGTGTTAAGTCTTTGGGGTATGACCCAAGGCTTAGGCGGGATTGCTGGAGCCCTAATGGCATCGTTAATCGCGACCAGAACCAGTTGGCGAACACCATTTGAAATCGTCGGGTTTATTGGCTTTTTCTTAATCATTTTGTATTTATTTGTAGAAGAGCCTACCCGTGGGAAAGCTGAGCCTGAGCTTCTGGAAGCCATGAAAAAGGGACAATCATATGATTATGTCATAAAAGCTAAGCATTTAAGAATGATTTTATTTAAACGTAGCAACCTATTCTTATTTTTACAAGCATTATTTATGAATATTTCGATAGGCAGCCTAATCTGGTTACCTACCTTATACATATACAAAATAGTACAGCAAGGCTATGGGATGGACACAGCCATCATCGCATCCGGTTATCTTTATGCCATTTTTCAAATCGGAGGAATGAGCTCAGTATATTTTGGACATCTCGGAGACAGGCTACAAAAGAAGTCCTTTAAAGGACGAGCTTATTTAACTGCCATCTTTGTGTTTCTTACAATGCCGCTATACATTCTTATGTTTATGGTACCAATGACTGGTCTATCACTCCCTGAAGGGACAAATGCGATCCTAATTTTTGTTCAATTATTAAAACAAATCGTCACGAACCCATGGATTGCATTATTGTTTGTCTTATCACTCTTTGCTTCTGCTGCGCAATCTGCAAACACACCAAACTGGCTGGCACTTATAACAGATGTAAATTTACCAGAGCATAGAGGAACGGCATTCAGTATGGCAAACCTTTCAAACAGCTTAGGTAGAACGCTTGGAAATATTGGCGTAGGTTTTTTGCTAAGTATCATTTCGGTTCATTATAAAGAGCCAAACAGTTATATCATCACCTTATCACTGTTGCAAGTATTTCTTATTCCTGCTGCATTGTGTTATTTGTTAATGGCAAAAAATAATGTCACAGATATTAAGAAAGTGAAATTGACACTAAAGAAAAGAGCACAAACCGATTGATGTGGAAATTTTCAAAATATAGATCCTCCTATTTTCATTTTACGTCTAATTGTATAACAATTACCACTATTAATTAGAATTCTTAATGAACTATTTACATACGATGAGAAAGGTCGTTCGATAAGAGCGACCTTTTCCTTTTTTAAGGCTGTGTTAAAGGTCATTGTTGATCTTTGGAACTATGTTGATCGGAGTGGAATGCGCGAGATCCTCGAAAATGCTATCGCATTTCCTTCGTGCGGTGTTGATTCAAGGATGCTGATTCAACGTCCTGCGGGAGTACGGGGCCGAGGAGGTTCCCCGGAAAGCCCGCGGATGCTCGCTTCTTGCGCGCAAATCAACAGGCAAGTTTAACACAACCCAGCCTTAAAATAAGAAATTTTGATTTAGGTAATGGTCGAGTTTCAGGCGATTTGAGATTTTCATAGCAGAACTTTATGAAAAAAAAGATTGACTTCGCTACAGAAACCGATTACGATACAATTCGTAACCATTACGATTAATTAATCTATGAATCTTAAAATCAATCGTCGAAAATATGAATATGCGAAATAAATCGTAATAATTCCAATTTAAAGATAGAGAATGGGGAGACTGAAAGAGTGAAAAAACTTTTTTTAACGCTTATCGTTGTATTATTGGTGGCTAGTGGCTGCTCGAATGCAAGCCAGGTTACAGGAGATAATACCAAATCAAAAAAACTGCAAATCGTCACCACCTTTTATCCTATGTATTATTTTACGAAACAAGTAGCGGGAGATTTAGCGAATGTAGATATGCTGATACCTAACGGAGTAGAACCGCATGATTGGGAACCAACCACAAAAGATATGGCCAGAATTCAAGATGCCGATGTTTTTATTTACAATAGTAAATATTTTGAAACTTGGGCAGATAAAGTGTTAGGAAGTATGAACCATTCAAAATTAAAAGTAGTAGAAGCTTCTAGTGGAATTAAATTAATGAATGCAACCACCGGGGAAGAAGATGGTTCGAAAGCATCTATGGATCCGCATGTGTGGCTTTCACCGGTTTTAGCAGAAAAAGAAGTTGATAATATCACGAAAGCTCTTGAACAATCAGATCCAAAGCATAAACAGCAATATGAACAAAATGCTGAAGCATTTAAAAAGAAGCTTGTTGACTTGGATCAGCAATATAAAGAAACTCTTAGTCATGCAAAGAAAAAAGAGTTTGTTACCCAGCATGCTGCATTCGGCTATCTCGCCAAGCAATATGGGTTAACGCAAATTCCGATTGCAGGACTATCTCCAGACGTTGAGCCAACATTAGGTAAACTGACTGAATTAGCCAATTTAACGAAGAAGAAAAATATTAAAGTAATCTATTTTGAAGGATTAACTTCATCAAAAGTTGCTCAGACTTTAGCCAACGAAATCGGTGCCCAAACCGAAGTCTTAAACCCGCTTGAAGGCCTAACAAAAGAAGATCAACAGCAAGGACTTGACTATCTTGGCGTGATGAAAAAGAATCTAGATGCCTTAATGAAGTCACTAAGTGAATAGTCTAACTGAATAGAGTAATAGGTAAATTTTTTCGAGGATGTCCCAAAAAAGTGTCAAACCACTCAGCCAACAATTTTTAGTTGAACTTTGCTTCATTAGCGACTATATATTGTGTGTTAGGTGGAGGTCAGACACTTTAGAGACATCTTCGTTTTTTGTATAGAATTAAAATTCTGAATGGAGGCGATTTTTACAGTTGACACCAAAAATCATTTTTTGAGATGCTATAAGTAACAAAAAACTACCAATTTGGTGGATATGGAAATGGGGTTGAAAATTTCTTGTTTCATACCACCGAACGAGGGGGAAGAACATGCTCCGAAAAGTGATTGTAGTAACAGATGATGAAGAAAGTGTCAAAAGAGCAGAAAAAGAAGTATTAAGAGCAAAACATAAAGGACATGAATTTGCACTTGATTTGACAAGAATAATAGACAGGGAACGAAAAAAAGAGATTATGAAGAGACTGACAAGATTTTAAAAAAATAGTCTTCATTTTAAAAACCAAAATGACGATCTAAAAGTAGGCATTTAAAAAATAATAAATGTCATTAATAATTGATTTACAAAAAAAGAGGTCTTAATATCTCGATTGGAGAATGGGTACTACGAAATGTGTGTGAGCAAAACAAAAAGTGGCTGGAAGCAGGTTCCCCCCTAAAATACGGTTTCGGTGAACATAACTGCAAAACAATTTT
This sequence comes from Neobacillus massiliamazoniensis, assembly GCF_001048695.1. Taxonomy (GTDB): domain Bacteria; phylum Bacillota; class Bacilli; order Bacillales; family Cytobacillaceae; genus Neobacillus; species Neobacillus massiliamazoniensis. Next base: position 63,495 of record NZ_CVRB01000003.1, read on the forward strand.
TTCAATTGAATTTGACCGAAATTGTTCGAAAAAACTTAAGTGAAACTGGACTAGATCCGAAGTATCTAGAACTTGAGATTACAGAAAGCATGACAGTGGACGTTGAGCGTGCCATCACTACATTTAATGATTTGAAAAAGACCGGTGTAAAAATCAGCATCGATGATTTCGGGACTGGATATAGTTCTCTTCTTTATCTTAAAAAGTTTCCGATTGATCGATTAAAAGTAGATCAATCCTTTATTCGCGATAGTATTACAGACTCTCATGATGAAAGCATTGTTAAGACAATTTTTGAAATGGCACACAACCTCCATCTTCAAGTTATAGGTGGAGGTGTTGAAACAAAGGAACACGTATCTTTCCTGGTGGAACAAATGTGTATGGAGGCCAAACGCTATTATTTCAGCAAACCTAATCGGTTCCTGAATTTGAATTTAATTAGTAGCTACGAAAATCGATGGTAAGGAAAAGTTTTGCAATAATTTTTGCTCATAATAATATTGACATTTGTATACATATTTAAATGAATGATTTTTCATTTATATAGCATGCTAAACTACGTAGATTAAGTGTAATACATATAAAAATTGAGGAGAGATTATCATGATCATTGTAACGACAGAAAACATTGCAGGGTACAAAATTAAAGAAGTAAAGGGAGCTTGCTATGGGCTGGTGGTAAGAAGCCGTGGTTTTGCCGGGCAAGTGACCGCGAGTCTCCGTTCTTTGATCGGCGGTGAAATAAAAGAATACACAGAAATGCTTGAAGATGCAAGAAAACAAGCAATTGACCGTTTAATAAAAAATGCTCATGCAATGGGTGCTAATGCCGTCATTATGTTTCGGTATGATTCGGGCGAAATCGGGCAAAACATGAGTGAAATTGTCGCATACGGAACAGCAGTTGTTATTGAAAAGGCTGAATAAAAATGCACTGGCTCCTGTATTACTTTTTATTCCAAATTATCTTTGTTCTTTTCTTTTGGATTTTTTCCAAACGCAAAGATAAACGGTATAAAACACAAAGAAGGAACATCCCTGAAGGATTTGTGCCGACAGAAGAGGTATCTATTGATCCAGTTTCTCAGGTTAAAACACGTGTTTTTATCAACCCAAGGACCGGAGACCGAATATATATCGATGAATAAGATCATAGGGTTTAGATGCCGATCAAAAAAACGGAACGAACCCATATACTTATCTGATATGCATCATGGAAAAATAAAACACCACTCGTGAAAAGTGGTGTTTTATTTCAATTCATTGCTCCATTAGATTTCCTACAGAAACATTTTGCTTGTTCGTTGGTTCATCAAGAGAATGAATTGTAGCTGTTCCGTTTTGCTGGTCAACATGTTCAATATAAATCCGTGATCCATTGTAGGTTACATTAGCCATGGTTTGTGAATTAGCAATTTCCTGAGCGCGTTGTGCGTCCATGTTTAGTCCTCCTTTTCATTAGTCACATTGAAAGTATTTGCTATGACCTATTTTATATACATGCTGAAGGGATAGAACGGTTCTGGGATGTTAATTTTTGAACGGTAAAGCATTTCTGATACGGTTACACACCTATAACCTTGTTTGGAGAAAAACTCCAAAATCTTTTCTAACGCTAGGACCGTTTGGCAGGATTGCGACAGTTCGGTGCCATGCCAATCATGGAGTACAATAATATTGCCAGGTTTGATCCCATTTGTTATTCTTTTTATAATTTTGCTTGCAGGTGGGTTATTCCAGTCTTTTGGATCCATATGCCAGGACCACATGACGACAAGTTTCCCATTTTTTACAGCTGTATTCACAATCACATCATTATAATGACCTGCTACAGGGCGGTAGAGAACAGGTTTATAACCAATGATTTTTTGAATAATGCGGTCGGTTTTGACTATTTCAGATGATAATTTGGTGGCAGAAATATTTGGATTGTTTATATGGTTATATGTATGATTTGCTACTTCATGTCCTTCTTTAACTTCCCTTCTCAAAATTTCTGGATACAATATGGCCTTCTTGCCCGTTACAAAAAAGGTTGCTTTAGCATCATATTTTGCTAATAGATCAAGAATGAGCGGGGTGAAAACCGGATGTGGTCCGTCATCAAAAGTGAGTGCGACCATTTTTTCCTTTGTATTGATTTCCCAAATGACATTCCCTGTTTTTTCATATTCAGGTCGCTCTCTCATAGCGGCAAAAGCATTAGTTTCAGAAAAGCAAAAAACAGTAAAAATAAGCATAAGAATTTTTTTCACGAAAAATCTACTCCTAACGGTGATTAAAGTTATTGTATGGAGTTAACGCTAAATTATTTAATAGGGAAACTGTTTTTGGCGAATAGCTTGTATTTTTCATCAAAGAAAAGCTACAATATTATACGAGAAAAAAATAGAAGAAGTAGGGAAAAGACATGATTGCAAAGACAGAAGAAGATATTAACGGTTTGAAAGAAATTGGCAGAATTTGTGCTCTGGTAAGAGATGAATTGGTACGGAGAACGAAGCCTGGCATCACTACGAAAGAATTGGATGAAATAGCCGGAAAACTTTTTGAGCAGGAAGGTGCTGTTTCCGCTCCAAAAGGAGTATACGATTTTCCCGGCTATACATGTATTAGTGTCAATGAAGAGGTGGCACACGGCATTCCAGGAAATCGGGTTATTCAGGAAGGCGATCTTGTCAATATTGATGTTTCTGGTTCCAAGAATGGCTATTTCGCTGATACTGGAATTTCGATTGTCGTTGGAAACGGGGATCAAGTCATTAGTAATCTATGCGAAGTTGCCAAAAAAGCATTTGAGGCTGGTTTAAAAAAGGTTAAGCCTGGATCCAAATTAAGTGGAATGGGAAAAGTCGTTTATCAAACGGCGAGGCAGCATGGATTTACTGTCATCAAAAACTTGACAGGACACGGTATCGGACGGACGATTCACGAAAAGCCTGAGTATATTTTCAATTACTATGAGCCTTCAGAGGATGCCTTATTGAAGGAAGGCATGGTCATTGCGTTTGAACCTTTTATCTCAACCCTTGAAGAGGAAGTTTTTGAGGCAGGGGACGGATGGACCTATGTGACAGAGGAAAGCTTTGTAGCCCAGTATGAGCATACGATGATCGTGACGAAAGATGGTCCAATTATTATTACATTATAAATTGAAATAGTAGAGGATGTCCCAAAGGGTCTAACACTTTAGGGGCATCCTCTTTCTTCAAGCTTGAAAACGTTTATTTTCGATGGTGATAATTTTTTGATCCTTATTGTCGTGAGCAATTTGCTTTGTGCTTTCTACTAATTGATAAACATGGTTTCCACATTTCTGTGCTCCTTTTATCAGGAGCGGTACTCCAATAAAATCGATTCCTAATCCTCGAGAGAATAAACCACCAAACGTCATTGCTAGCGGTACTGTAGGGGAAGTATCCGAAAAAATAATTTTTTCATCGAAATCGTATCTCTCTTCAAATATAGAACATAAATCTTTTAATGCGGGAATGACCAACTTAGAATTTCTCCTTCCAATCGTATAAACGGGATTTCCTTCCTCATCCTTCCCGTGAAAAATAAGCCTGCCAGCATCTTTTTTCTTCAATTTATTAAAAAAGGGAATGGCTAATATTTCTTTCTGGGTTAGTGATTGTGAGGATGGTGAAAGGAACTTTAAATGGTAGGCTGCTGCCATCGCTGTTGTATGCGTTCCGCCAAAATCATGATAAATGTAAATCATGGATATCCTCCAGTTTCCAAATGTATATGTATAGATACTTTTTCCAATTGGAAAAACAATATACGTTACTAGCTTCGGTGAAAATGCATGATATCGGGCATGAAAATCTTTTTACGTTACTGGCTTCGGTGAAAATACATGATATCGGGCACGTAAATCTGTTTACGTGCCCGGTTTTGGGGAAAATGCATGATATCGGGCACGTAAACCTTTTTACGTGCCCGGTTTTGGGGAAAATGCATGATATTGGCATGAAAATCTTTTTACGTTACCAGCTTCGGTGAAAATGCATGATATCGGGCATGAAAATCTTTTTACGTTACCAGCTTCGGTGAAAATGCATGATATCGGGCACGAAAATCTTTTTACGTAACTGGCTTCGGTGAAAATGCATAATATCGGGCACGTAAATCTTTTTACGTGCCCAGTTTCGATGAAAATGCATGATATCGGGCACGTAAACCTTTTTACGTGCCCGGTTTTGGGAAAAATGAATGGTTTCGGTCATGTAAACAATTTTTACATGCCCATTTTCGGGAAAAATGAATGAGATCGGTCACGTAAAATTCTTGTTGGTAACACTTTTAGATTTTTAACTTCTATTTTTGGAGAAAATCGGCCTTTTTCATTAGCAATTATACTAAAAATGAAGTTTTCTTCTTTGAGTTAAATATCAACATGGAATTTTTACATATCCTTTTTATTCATTTTCCTTAACGATTTCCTTAGTACTTCTAACGGTATCAATTGGTCGTACTAATTTTTCGATGGTTTCACGCTTTGGTTCCAAGAATGGAGGCAAGGATAGTTTTTCACCGAGCGTTTCATATGGCTCGTCGCCCATAAAGCCTGGTCCATCAGTGGCAAACTCAAATAAGATTTGTGGTGCGACTCTTACATACAATGATCCAAAAAAGAAACGGTCAACAAAACCGGATGTTTGGAATCCGAAGCTTTCGATCCGTTCAATCCATTCTTCTAGAACAGCCCGATTTTCAACGCGAAATGCGGTATGGTGGACGGTACCAAAGCCTTGTCGGGCCTGAGGAAGCTCCGTATTATATTCAACAACGACCTGAGCTCCATTTCCACCTTCGCCTACTTCGAATAAATGAAAATCTCCTTCATTAGCGATTTCTTTAAATTGGAGAACTTTTTCCATCATTTCCTTAAAGTAATCAAAATTAGCAATACGAACAAAGATGGGCCCTAATCCCGTAATCGCATGCTCTAAAGGAATCGGTCCTTTTTGCCAAGGGGCACCGGATACTACCCCTTTATTGTTTTCATCAGAAATCAATTGGTATTGTTGATCATCAAAATCAACAAAGGATAATGTTTTTTTACCAAATTGCTCAATAATTCCAGTATGTTTGACTTTCAAACGGTCAAACCGTTTCACCCAGTAATTAAGCGCAGCATCGCTTGGTACGCGGAAAGATGTTTTCGAAATCTCATTTGTCCCATGGACGCCTTTGGGAATGCCGGGGAAATCGAAGAATGTCATATCTGTCCCAGGGCTGCCGGTATCATCGGCAAAAAATAAATGATAGGTTTGAATATCATCTTGGTTAACGGTTTTTTTTACTAAACGCATCCCTAATACGTAAGTGAAAAATTCATAGTTCTTTTCGGCACTGCTAGTAATTGCTGTTACGTGATGAATCCCTTTTAATCCGTTCATTTTAAATCCTCCCATTTGAGAATATTATTATTTTTCCACATTACTGCTTAAAACATTTTATTTTGAATTAAAATATCTTTAATTCGAGATAAATATTATCATGTAATGATATAACTGTCAATGGATAGTCAAAAAGATGATTTCGAAAACGACATTTATATTTAAAGATGATAAAATATTATAAAATATCTAAAAATAAAGTGGGGTTCTAAAATGATAAAAGCAATATTTTTTGATTTAGATGATACACTCCTATGGGATCAAAAAAGCGTAAAGGAAGCTTTTTTTGCCACGTGTAAATTAGCAGAAGAACGGTACGAAATCGACCATCATCATTTAGAAGAAGCAGTGCGAGAAGCAGCAAGAGAGCTTTATTCCTCCTATGAATTTTACTCTTTTACACAAATGATTGGAATCAATCCGTTTGAAGGTTTATGGGGGGATTTTTTGGATGATCATCATGATGATTTTAGAAAAATGAAAGAAACCGTTCCAAACTACCGAAGAGATGCTTGGACTGCAGGGCTAAAAAAGATGGGTTTAGATAACCCGCAGTTTGGCCAAGAATTAGCAGAGATTTTCCCTAAAGAGCGACGGAAGGCACCGTTTGTGTATGAAGAATCCTTCAAAATTTTAGAAAATCTAAAAGGAAAATATCAGCTTCTTCTTTTAACAAATGGCTCACCAGACCTGCAAAATACAAAACTTACGATTACGCCGGAGCTGGTTCCTTATTTTGATCAAATTGTCATTTCAGGTGATTTTGGAAGAGGAAAGCCGGATCCATCTATTTTTGAACATGCCTTAACACTTATGTCCATACATAAAGATGAAGCCATTATGGTCGGAGACAACTTGATGACAGATATTTTAGGCGCAAATCGGGCAGGAATGAAATCAGTTTGGATTAATCGGCATAACAAGGAGCGAAATGAAGTAATTCCGACCTACGAAATTAAACATTTGGAAGAGCTTTATTTGATCTTAAAGGCCCTTTAGAAGGAGCGGAGCCAGCTGGATAATGGATTGGAAAGAATATAATTTTGACTTCTAGGCTTTCTTTGTTAAACTTCTCATAATTGAGGAGGTGCCTGTTTTGGAATTACGGCAATTAAGAATATTCGTTGAAGTGGCAAAGCATAAAAGCATTACAAAAGCTGCTGAGTCTATGCATATTTCACAACCAGCTTTGAGTAAAGCCATCATGGCGTTAGAAGAAGAGCTTGGGATGATCCTGATTATTAGAACCAATAAAACGAGTGATCTGACTGACGCCGGGAAGGTGGTACTCGAATATGCCCTGAAAATGAACGTTTTACAAGATGAAATGAAAAGAACGTTAAATGATATGACAAATCTCACAAGAGGTCAGGTTACCATTGGGCTGCCACCTTTTATAGGAAGTTTATTTTTTCCAAAAGTCATGGCAAAATTTCATCATGCATATCCGAATATCGAATTGAATATCACCGAATATGGCGGGGCCAGAGTAGTGAAGAGTATTGAAGAAGGTGAATTTGAGCTCGGGGTTGCAGTGTTGCCAATTGATGAACAGCAATTTCAGGTCTACCCTATCGTGGAAGAGGAAATGAAGCTGCTGGTCTATAAGCACCATCGATTAGCTTCACGAAGTAAGGTAGATTTAAAGGAATTAAAGGATGAAGAATTTATCTTTTATCATGAAGAATTCGCTCTCAATAAAATCATGAGAAACTATTTCATTGAAGCGGGTTTTGAGCCTAAGATTTTATTTAAAAGCTCCCAATGGGATCTGATGACAGAAATGGTCGCTGAGAATCTAGGAATAACTATTCTACCACAGTCTATTTGTAATCGGGCAATTAAAAAGGATATTAAAATTATTGATCTTAAGCAAACCATTTTGTGGAGCTTGGTAGTGATTACCAAAAGAGACCGGTATACTTCCAATGCAACTAGAACCTTTATTGATTTCATTTTAAAGGAGTCATTATAACTAATAGTTATGAAAATCATTCTGAATATGTATTTTACGAATGACAAAAATAGTCGTAACATTACTCTATGTTGATTTCAATCAGGAGAATCTTTCCTCCATTTTTTAGAAAGGATTTTTAGAATGAAGCTTGGAGTAATTATCATACAAGTATTATTTTTACATGTTTTTTTATTTCTTGGAGCAGCACTTAAAGAAGTGATTCCACTTCCCATTCCTGCTTCCATGTACGGACTTTGTCTCCTATTTCTGGCACTATGCTGCAAAATCATAAAGCTGGAATGGGTTGAAAAAGGAGCCAATTGGCTGATGGCGGAATTGTTGCTTTTCTTTATTCCATCAGCAGTAGGTATTGTAAATTATAACGACATTTTCAGCTTACAAGGAGCGGAAATCATTGTATTGATTGTAATTAGTACCATTATTGTAATGGGGATGACAGCGTTAGTTGCAGAGAAAATCACTGGAAGAAAAAGGAGTGAGCAGATATGATGACGATCCTGTTTACCGTCATTACATATATCATATACCGCATTTCCAAAAAGATTTATGGAAAATGGGCGATTCCGTTTTTTCATCCATTATTGATTGCACCAATTCTATTGATTGTTCTGATCTTTCTCACGCATGTGTCAGCTAATCAATATCTGAAGGACTCTCAGTTGCTCACTCATTTGCTAGGACCGGCAACCATTGCGTTTGCAGTACCTATTTATAAAAACTTAAAGATTGTAAAAAAATATTTGGGCACGATCATTTTAAGTATCACTACAGGTACTTTAGTGGCGATTTTTTCAACTTTTGTTCTGTCTAAAATGTTTCACTTAAATCCTGACTTTATCACATCCATTATTCCTAGGTCGATTACGACTCCGATTGCGATTGAGGTCTCCAAAGAAATTGGCGGCTTGCCGACATTGACGACTGTTTTCGTTATCTTAACTGGTGTGATTGGCGGGATGGTCGGTCCGATGGTAATTAAGTGGTTGTCAATTAAAACGCCGATTGCTAGAGGGCTAGCATTAGGAATGGGCGCACATGGTGCCGGCACAAATAAAGCCATGGAATATGGTGAGAATGAAGCTACATTTTCGTCCCTTGCTATGATTTTTGCGGCATGGATTACTTTGATATGGGGTGCTTTGCTGATCCCTGGTATGATGAAAATCCATCTTATTTTTTAAAAATCTGTATAAGACAAACAAATTTTTTTTAAGGAAGATTGTGAAGTATTGCACTTAACCTATAGATGGGGTTGGACGAGTACTCCTAAAGGACTGTGCCACAATTAAATCAAATGTAAAGAAAAAGACTGGTATTCAACGGTGCTTTTATGGTTATGTACTTGATATAAACGATGTCAACCTTGAAGGACCTCTGTCACAGGTTGAAGTTTCAGGTTGGCTCAATGCAGCTGCAGTTTGTGTACTGCCATCCAACAAGGAAGGCTTCGGGCTCGCAGCGCTTGAAGCAATGGCATGTGGCACTCCTGTAGTTGGCAGTGATATTGGTGGTCTTTCTTATTTGCTTGCAGAAGGATACGGTGTATTAGTTCCACCTGGTAATTGTAATGTCCTAGCAGAAGGAATCACAAGTGTGCTCCAAAGCGAAGAGCTACGAGAAAAATTAATAGAAAATGGAGCGAAACGGGCAGATGAGCACGGACAAACTAAAATTGCCAAAAACTTATGGAAATATATGTAAAATAAAGCGTGGTAAAGGTTAAGGGCAAGAATCTATCGGTTCTTGCTCTAAATCTATTTTCTATTACTACTTAAGTCATAAAGCTATTTAGAGTGGATCGTGTAACTAAACAGGATTATAGGTGACTAATCTTGGAATTAACACTAGAACGGCACATAAAAATCATAAATTGCACATATCCGATTTTTTCAATGTGAAAATCCAGAAAATGAGCTTCGATATTTATAAACGGAATTAATTGATCTAATTCTGTCCCAAATGTCTTCGAAACATGATAAGATAACTATTTTGTAAAGGGGATGCATCAAGACATCCCTTTGGTGTTAACCTTACTTTTTAAATACATGACTTCCAATTACTACCGCGGTCTCTCTCGAATCCAGCCAATGACTACTCGCGGTTACAGGATTGTAAAAGAATAACGAACCAGCTGCCACATTCCGATACTCTGTCAACGCGTCATTGACGGCTTTAATAGCATCCTCATCAGCAGGCTTATTAATTTCGCCATTACGAACAGGTTGAAATTGACCGCGTTCATAAATGACATCTTTAATGGTCTTAGGAAAATCCGGGCTGTCTACTCTATTCAGGACAACACAGGCAACGGCAATCTGGCCTTCGAGTGGTTCTCCTTCTGCTTCAGCTCTTACCAACCTGGCAAGCAGGTCCTTTTCATAATCAGAAATCCCTACTTTCATTTCTTGTTTTGCCGTATTTTCCTTATTCTCTTCATTCCCCGTATTCTCATTATTCCCTGTATTCACCGTTTGTTCTACATATATCAAATCTAAATTCTTGATTTGAGGATTAAGACTTGCTAACTCTTGCAATGTTAAATGATGATCCACGGCGATTTGTGACATGGTATCACCGCTTTTGACGGTATAAGCAAAAGTCGGTGAGGCAAATAAAAATGACGCCAATAAGGCTATGATAATCGTTAATTTTTTCATTGATAATACCTCCATAAAAATTAGGATTCTTCGAAAATCTTTGATTGATACCTATTTGTATGAGCTCAAAAAATAGAATAGTATTACAGTTTGTTTACAAGAAACAAGTTGGTGCCTGACACCCAACACGCTAATGTGGGTATGACAATTTGTCAGACTATGACTTTTTGTCATAGTTAGGAGAGGACACCATTGCCTAAGTCTTCACATATCGAGCACAGGGATCTGCAATATGTAACGAAAAAAGTGATTAGGAAGTTAATTTTTATTGTTGGCATAAAATTTGCATCAATATTAGTGAAGTAGCAAAATTTAAAAACTAGGAGTGAAAGATGATGATGCTATCAAAAATGAAAAAAGGGTACTTACTAGCGCTTTTATCATTAGTCCTTATTCCAGCAGGCTGCTCCTCAGATCAGACCACTGCTAAGGCAAAGCCCCAATCAAAGGAGACAGCTTCTGTTAAACAGACTGCAATGAAAACCTATGAACCACCTAGTATGGACAAAGTTCCAAACGGTCCTCTAGGGGATTCCATAAAATTGGGTTTTAAAATTTTGAATGAGACCAAAACAGTTCTTCCAAACAATGTTGGGAACAATTTATCTTGTTCAAGCTGTCATGGGACAGCAGGTACCGATACGACTTCACCGTTAACAGGTGTCACCGCTGTATATCCTGCTTATAATCCACGTGCTGGAAAAGTGTTGACAATTGAGGATCGAATCAATGGATGCTTTAAAAGGAGTATGAATGGAAAACCACTTGAGGCAAGTAGTGATGCAATGAGAGGGATGGTCGCTTACTTAAACTATATTTCTACAGATGTACCAGTTGGTACTAAAGAGCGGCCATGGGTGGTTAAAAATTCATTGCAAAATGTTCCGAAGGTAGATCTTGCAAATGGCGAGAAACTATATCAACAATCATGTTCCTCATGTCATGGCGCTGATGGGGCTGGTACAGGAGCCACTACAGGACCTGCACTTTGGGGCAGTAATTCCTTCAATATTGGTGCTGGTATGGGAAGAATCTCAACGGCAGCTGGATACATTCAAAGAAATATGCCGCTTACCGAAATGGGTGGTATTAAAAAAGGCGGCTTAACTGACCAGCAAGCTGCGGATCTTGCAGGATTTATTCTTTCAAAAGAACGACCTGATTTTGCCGAAAAAGCCAATGATTGGCCGCTTGGTGGCGCACCAGCAGATGTACCTTATGAATTAAAAAGTAACAAGCAATAATTCTTTAACTCCATAAACTAAGATAAATACGAAAGCCATTGAATCATGGATTCATTTTTATCACATAAAACTAGGACATGAAAGCCCCTGAAACTTTTCAGAGGCTTTTTTCTGTTTTCAATAGTGACGGAAAATAAACATTGTTCAAAAAACATTCATAAAAGGTTCATAGAATCATCTTACTTTTTAAATAGGAATCAATTTACATCTTATATAGTAATAGTGTAAACATCAAAAATACGGAGTGTATGTATGAAAGCTAAATGGTTTTTAATGGTTTCATTCATCTTAATTACAGTCGTGATATTAAATTATTCATTTGATACTTCTAAAGAAACTCCTATACGAATCGGAGTTTTAACGATCGGTGATAGTCGCTATGAAAAGCTGGTTGGTTTACAAAACGGACTGAAGGAATTAGGTTATCAACAAAATGAATTTCAATTTATTGTAAAAAACGCAAAAGAGAACCCGTCAAAACTGCAAAAACAGATTGATGAATTAATCCATAGTCACCCCGAGATAATCGTAACTCTTGGCGGAATTGAAACCATTGAATTAAAGAAAGTGATGGATAAGAACCATATAAACATACCAGTCGTATTTGCAGGAGCTGCATCCCCAAAAGAAATGGGCATGATCAAAGATGAAAAAGCGCCTGGAGGGCAGTTTACTGGGATTAATAATTATCATACTAGTATTTCTGGAAAACGATTAGAAATACTTGTTGACTTAATCCCAAGTATCCAAAGAGTACATATTTTATATGATAATGAATCCGAGATTAGTAAACTTAGTTTGCAAAAAACGTTAGAAGCGGCAAATGAATTATCCGTATCTGTAAAGCCATGGAATGTCAGTGATGCAGATTTCCCCAAAAACTTAGAGAATAATCTCAAGAAGAACGATGCTTTATTCCTATTACCGAGCTTTCGAATTGAATCAATGACAGACCAACTTGTGAATATAGAAAATAATTACAGGATTCCTACGATGGGAATCTATGAACATGAAGTGAAAAACGGATTTCTCCTCAGTTACGGAACAAGCTTTAAGGATCAAGGATACCAAGCAGCAAGGTATGTCAGTTTATTGATTAAAGGAAATTCCCCAGGAGAATTACCCGTGGAAATGCCTGATAACATTCGCTTCTTAGTTAATAAACAAGAACAGGATTTATTGGGAATTCATCTTAACCAAGATTTATTAAAAATTGCAGAATTTAGTGATGTTAATAAAAAGGGGAGCAATAAATGATGAAATCACAGTCTAAATGGCTCGGCTCCCAGCCCATTCGGGATAAGGTGGTTGTGTTCGGGATTCTTATGTCATCCATTCCATTGCTGCTCTTAAGTTTCTATTACTTTTATCATACAAAAATGGATTTAGAGGAACGGATTAAGGAAAAACAAATACTAGTTCTGAAAAATTTATCAACAGAAATTACAATGGATGTTAATCTTACTTTTCAGCATTTACAAAAACTAGCACTGGTATATGGATCAAACCAGACGGATAGCGAATTTTATCAACTATTGCAGCAAAATGAGTCGATAGAGGAAATTGTTTTGACCAATGAAAACGGGATCGTGGTAAAAAGAATCTCTAGATACAAACTTAATAAGCCTGAGAAAAATGAAAAATGGTATTCAAAAGAGATGTGGCTCAGTTTTCAAAATAATGAAAAAGCATATGGAAATGTTGAGTTAAATGAGTATGGTCAGCCGGTTGTAAAACTTGCCGTTCCTTTTGTGGAAAATGGAAAAAGAAAAGGGGTGGGGGTCGTCCTACAACTGCAAAAGATGGTTGGAAAAATATCGTCGTTACGTCAGGACTCTTCAACCTATTTATATTTGATGGATAGCAGTGGAAAGGTAATTGCTCATCAGGATTTCAGCAAACTCTGGAAAAAAGAAAATCCTGATACCGCTACTTCAGTACTAGGAGTTAAAGAAAAATTCCCAGGATTAAATTGGACACTTGTGATGGAACAGCCGAAAATGGCCGCTTACAAACCCATTAATTATATGTTCCAGGATGGATTGCTAGTTGTTGCTCTACTCACCTGTCTTGTCAGCTTAATTAGTATTTATGCCGGCTTATACTTTACCAAGCCAATTATACTTCTTGATAAAGCGATGAATAAAATGAAATCAGGGGAAAAATTACACCCACTCTCTGTTCAACAAAATGACGAAATTGGAAAATTAGTGGATTCCTTTAATGAAATGAGTAGGGAAATTCATGATAAATCAAGGCGGATTGAACAGGAAAAAGAACAGCTAAATGTTGTGTTGGAAGGTATTGGTGCGGGTCTGGCCCTTGTGACAAAGGAATATAAAATCACTTGGATGAATTCAATACTAAAAAGCTTATATGAAAAGGATCAGTTCCACTTACCTTGCTATCAGCTTATTGAGGGTAGCAAAGCCCCATGCAAAGATTGCATCATAACGAATAATCGTATCGAAGACAATGCAAATAAATTGTTTACCTTAGAAGATCGGTTTGGAGATAAAAGGATTTTTCGACACCGTGTTTTTCCTTTGACACATGTAATGGATGGTGAAGGTGAATTCGTCCTTTTCATTGAGGACATAACAAAGGAAAAGAAAATCGAAGAAAAAATTGTCCAGACGGATAAACTCGCTGCACTTGGGTTGATGGCATCTAGTTTTGCTCATGAAGTGAATAATCCGCTAACGACCATCAATGTTTACTCAGAAGATTTACTAGATCGAATGAATGGACATGACCCTTCTTTGGACGATGCTGAGATGTCTATCTACCTTAAAAAAATTAAGGATAATACGGAACGGTGTAAACAAATAACAGCCAACCTATTAAATTTTTCTAGGAAGACAAATTGGACGATTTCATCCATTGACTTAGAGGATACGCTTCAAAATGCCATTAGTTTAGTGGAATATCCCCTAAGAAAAAAGAAGATTACGCTTCACGTACAGCTTGGAGATATCCCAGACTTTCATGGAGATCGTTTAAAGCTAATGCAAGTGCTTGTTAATTTACTCAATAACTCTATTGATTCCATTGAAGAGGATGGAACGATTAGTATTTTGGGAGAAATGAAAAATCGGGAGTTAAATCTAATAATCAGAGATTCAGGAGAAGGTATTAGGAAGGAAGACTTACCAAAAATCTTTGATCCATTTTATACTACGAAACCAATTGGGAAAGGTACCGGTCTTGGTTTGTCGGTTTGTTATGGAATTATTCAACAATTCGGCGGAACCATACAATTTTCAAGTGAATTAGGAAAAGGAACAACAGTAGAATTAAAGATTCCTATCCAAACAAAGCAAGGGAGGGAACATCATGGGAACAAATAGGATAATAATTGTTGATGATGAGAAAGATTTACTAGAACTGCTTGTCAATCGCTTAAAACGAAAAGGATACGAAGTAGATTTTGCTGAAAATGCTGAGGATGCCATACCGTTAGTAAAATGCCATTTTTATGATATAGCCATTTACGATATCCGCTTGCCGAAAATGGATGGTATTTCGTTGTTGAAGGAAACCAAAAAAATTCAGCCTGAGATTCAAGTGATTATGCTAACTGGACATGGAACAATTGAAACCGCAATTGAAGCAATGAAGCTCGGAGCATTTGATTATTTAGCTAAGCCCTACAATCTTTCTGAACTTGAAATTGCGATCGCGAAGGCTATTGAGAATAAAAGGCTAAAAGAGAAAAATGAAAGTATGAAAACAATCATCCAGCAGCAAAATTCATTTCAGATTATCGGGGAAAATGATAAGTTTCGAGCACTATTAGACTTAACAGAACGAGTATCAAACAGTGATGTTCCTGTATTAATTGAAGGAGAAAGCGGGACTGGCAAAGAGTTATTTGCCAAAGCCCTTCATTACTGGAGTTTTCGAGCAGAGGAGCCATTTGTAGCAATAAATTCTGGCGCGTTGCCAGAACAATTGCTTGAGAGTGAGCTGTTCGGACACGTAAAAGGGGCATTTACCGGAGCCAATCAGGATAAGAAAGGACTAGTAGAGGCGGCCAACGGCGGAACATTATTTTTGGATGAGCTTGGGGAAATGCCGTTTACCCTACAAGTAAAACTATTAAGATTTCTTGAAACGGGTGAGTTCCGTAGAGTAGGCGATGTAAGAGAGAGAAAAGTAAAGGTAAGAACGGTTGCAGCAACAAATCGACAATTAGAAAAAGAAGTAGCAAATGGGAATTTTAGAGAAGACTTATATTATCGTCTCCATGTGCTGAAGCTGACCATTCCTCCATTAAGAGCCCGGATGGATGACTTGCCATTCCTCATTGATTTTTTTATTAAAGGTAGAAAAACTTTGTCATCCGAAGCAATTGCGGCATTACAATCGTACCATTTTCCAGGGAATGTTAGAGAGCTTCATCACTTATTAGAACGGGGCATTTTATTAAGCAATGGAAATACGATCGAAGAGTCTGATTTATTGCTTTCAAATGTTGAAAAGTCCAGTCAAAAGAGCTTAATAAATATGTACTCTTCACTTGAACAACTTGAGAAAGATCATATTTATAAAGTACTATCCGAGATGGGATGGAATAAAACAAAAGCAGCAGAGGTTTTAGGGGTTAGTGTTAGGAATCTATATCGAAAAATAGACCAATATCAGTTAAAAGTACCAATTTAAAAAATGTTGCTTTTATGAATAAGGGATACCCCTTATATCAATGAAAAGATAAGTTAAGCGTAAAATAGTTCAAACGAATGGGGAATCTTTTACGCTTATCTTTTTATTTTGTCATCAAAAAGGTCAATAAATAATGAACCATTCGAAGAAATGACAGCATACTGAATATCGGTCATTTTCAAGTTTCTTTTTTTTAATTCCTCTTCAAGCCATTTCCATGAATATTGAGTATTGAAATTCTTCTCGACTGGAATTCTATCCATGATCAGTTCGATAGGAAGAGTGAGCTTCTTCGAAGGATTACTTGGATTGATATCTTTCTGAATAACATTTTGATAGTCTTTTTTTTTCATTATCGACAATTTTCCGCTTACCTCAACTAAAGCAAACTCTACCTCAAAAATATTAAAGATTCCTTGTTCCCTTAGTTGCTGGTTTAAATCATCTATTGTATACATGATTTTTTTCATATTTTCATCTAATAATTTTCCATTTTCAATGACCACGGTCGGCTGCCCAGAAAGCCACAAACGAAAACGCCTGCTTTTTGTAGAAATAATTGAAAGTAGAAAATAAATGACAATGAGCGATATAAAAGCAACAAGCATGGGGAAAAAACTTAGATTGTAATCAAACCCCATATTAGAAATAAACGAACCAATTATCACCGCAATTGCAAAATTGTGATGGGTATTTTTAGAATTTACTCGTCTTCCCATCCATAATGACACAATCATTAAAATGAAAAAAGAAACCACCGTTCGTACTATTGAAATCCACACATGTTCCAAATGATTTTCATCCTTTATCAGTTTCTATCACTGTTTCATTATTGACCAAATTGAAACGAAATATTTCACAAATTGGTGCTTGCAGATTTAAATGATCAATAAGACAAAAAAGAGGACGTCTATTTATCATCCTCTTTTAATCGAACTGTATATTCTATGCATTTTCCACGAACTGATATTCTGGCGGTTTTACTTTAAATCCTCTAGTGATCCAAAGAAGATATATTAGACCAAGCGAGAACCAAGATAACCCGAAAATCATGGCTAGTTTATCGAGACTGAACCATAAATAGATTAAAAAGGCGAGTCCAATAGCCGGGAAAACAACATATCCAATAAAGCTCATATCCATGCTCGCTTTGTTTTTCCAATAAAACATAATCACAGAGAGATTAACAAAAGAAAAAGCTGTAAAGGCACCAAAGTTAATCAACGATGTCGCAGTAACAAGGTCTAAAAATAAGGCACAAAGAGATAATATACCAATAAAGATGATATTAAAAATAGGAGTTTGTGATTTTCTATGCAAATGACCGAACCATTTTCTAGGAAGAACGCCATCTCTACCCATGGCAAACAGCAGCCGTGAAGCACTCGTTTGCGCGGCAAGACCTGATGCTAAAACGGAAATAAGGGCACCACTTGTAAAAATAGATTGAAAGAGTATTCCCCCGATGTGTTTGGCAATCTCTGGCGAGGCACCATCGATATTTTTTAAAACTGAAACGTCTGGATATAAATTTTGCATGAAAAAAGTAACCCCAATAAAGAAGATACCGCCAATTAACGCTATTAAAAAGATAGCTTTTGGAATATTTTTCTCTGGGTTAATGGTTTCTTCGGCTAATGTAGTCACCGCATCAAATCCTAGAAAAGAAAGAGCTAGAATAGAAGCACCAGAGAATAATAGACTTAAGCTGATATCTTTAGAATAGAATGGGCTCCATTCAAATCCTGAATTTCCGTCCCCGCTTATAATCGCCCTGATCGTTAATATGACAAAGATAATGGCAACTAACAATTGAAAAAGAACAAAGAGTGTATTTGCTGTAACGGCGATTTTGATTCCTGCAATGTTCATAATCGTTATAATCAAGATTAAACCAATCACCCACACCCATGATGGAACATTTGGAAAGCTTGCAGATAAGTAAATTCCGGCAAGAACGGCGTTAATCATCGGTAAAAATAAGTAATCTAACAATGCTGACCAGCCAACCAGAAAACCAAGCTGTGGGCTCATCGTTTTCTTTGTGTATGTATAAGCAGAACCCGCATCAGGAAATTGCTTCACCATTTTTCCATAGCTTAAAGCGGTAAATAAAATGGCAATCGTTATTAAAATATAGGAAGCGGGGACATGCCCATTCGTTTCCTTTGAAACCACCCCAAATGTGTCAAACACCGCAAACGGTGACATATAGGCTAATCCAAGAAAAACAATAGGTGTTACCCCGAGCGTGCGTTTTAACATTCCTTGTGAAGACCCCAACCCTCATTCCTCCTCTAGTAAGCATGAATATTATTTTAAATGAATTAAAATTCATTGTGAAGATATTTTTTTGAAAAGCTGTGTTAAAGGTCACTGTTGATTTTGAAACTATGTTGATTGGAGCGGAAGGCGCGAGATCCTCGAAAATGCTATCGCATTTCCTAAGTGCGGTGTTGATTCAAAGTTGCTGATTCAACGTCCTGCGGAATTACGGGGCAGGGGAGACCCCACAGGGCTTAAGCGCCGAGTTATCCACGGAACGCCCGCGGATGCTCGCTTCTTGAGCGCAAATCAACAGGCAAGTTTAACACAGCCTTTTGAAAAAATAATTCCAGGTATCGAAAAAAACAAATTAAAATACTTGAAATACATAATCGGATGTACTATTATTTATTTTAGTTTATCATCAATATATTGATGAGATTTTTAAAAATAATCCTATATGTTGTAATAGCCTTAAGAAAAGACGCCAATATGGCTTAATAGGGAATCTGGTGAAAATCCAGAACTGCCCCCGCAACTGTAAATGCCGACGAAATGAACAGACCACTGTGTAAGAACACTTATAAAAATAGGTGCTTATCCGGGAAGGGTTCAAAGTAGGGTGACGCATTAGTCAGGAGACCTGTCTTTCTTAAGTAGTTTCACTTCTTCGGGGATTGAGAAGATGAATCGATGGCGACAGGAGGCATGTTTTTTTCCTTTTGTAGTTAATCGTTTCATCCGCTCATCATTGTGAGCGGTTTTTTTATTTTAGAGGGGGATTAATCATGACAACGGAAATTCAAACAGAGATTAAATATGTATTGGAAGCGATAAACCAGGCGGCAGAGAATTACAAAATAGATACAGCCGAACTTGAAAAGCGAATAAGAGAACTTGATAGAACTGGATCCGATGCAAATGAACAAGCATTATTATATTCCGTAAATCAAATCGCAATCGACCAGCCTGATTGGACTTTTGTTGCGGCCCGATTATATCTTAATGAGTTATATGAAAAAGCGGCAAAAAACCGTGGATATGACCGTTCTCAAAACTATGGGGACTTTCACCAGTTAATAAATACATTGACTGATTACGGCATTTACTCTGATGAACTATTAAACAATTACACTAAAGCTGAAATTGATGAATTGGCCAAAGAAATCAATCCGGAACGTGATGAGTTATTTAATTACATTGGATTGTTCTTGTTCGCTGACCGATATCTTGCTACAGATTATGAAAAAAATGTGTTTGAACTTCCACAGGAAAGGTTCATGATCATTGCAATGACCATCATGAAGGATGAGAGGAAGACCATTCGCTTACAACTTGTGAAGGAAGCGTATTGGGCATTAAGTCATTTATACATGACGGTTGCTACCCCAACATTAGCCAACGCAGGGAAAAGCTTTGGCCAACTTTCCTCCTGTTTTATTGATACTATAGAAGATTCCCTTGATAGCATCTATTTGAATAATTGGGACATAGCTCGGTTAAGTAAAGATGGAGGTGGGATTGGAATCTATTATGGAAAAGTCCGTGCACTCGGTTCCGATATCAAAAAATTCAAAGGAAACTCCTCAGGTGTTGTTCCATGGATCAAATTAGTCAATGATACTGCGGTCAGTGTTGACCAGCTCGGGCAGCGTCAGGGTGCCATCGCTATTTATCTCGATCTATTCCATAAAGATATTATGAATGGATTTCTTGATTTGAAGACGAATAACGGGGATGAACGCCGCAAAGCCCATGACATTTTTATCGGTGTCACCGTTCCCGATCTTTTTATGAAAAAAATCGAAGAAACCGATGAAACAGGAAGAAGCATTGGAGAATGGCATACATTTTGCCCGCATCAAGTCAAGCAAATCATGGGCTGGAAAGATGACGATGGCAATCCACTCGGTATTGAAGATTTTTACGATGACATCGATCGCCACCTTTTTACTGAAAAATATGAAGCGGCCGTGAAAAATCCACTGCTACCAAGGAAAACCTACCGCGCAATGGATGTGATGGTTCGGATCATGGTGTCCCAACTAGAAACCGGAACTCCTTACATGTTCTATCGAGACGAAGTCAATCGACAAAACCCTAATAAGCATATTGCTGGGGAAGGACGAACTTCAATTTACTGCAGTAATCTATGCACAGAAATTGCTCAAAACATGTCGGCAACAACGATTGTAAGTGAATATCAAGATGAAGACGGAAATATCGTAATCGTACGGAAACCTGGTGATTTCGTTGTTTGTAATTTATCTTCTATTAATCTAGCGAAAGCGATAACGGCAAATGTGCTGGAGCGGTTAATTCCCATTCAGGTTAGAATGCTGGATAACGTGATTGACTTAAATACGATATCAGTTGGACAAGCACAGCTGACGAATAAAAAGTATCGAGCTGTTGGACTTGGTACTTTTGGCTGGCACCATCTTCTTGCGTTAAAGGAAATTCATTGGGAATCTCTTCAGGCTGTTGAATATGCAGATGAATTGTATGAGAATATTGCCTATTTAACGATTCGTTCTTCGATGGAATTGGCAAAGGAAAAAGGAGCATATTCCCGCTTTAACGGATCTGAATGGGATACCGGAAAGTATTTTGAACGACGTGGGTACCTGTCCGATAAGTGGCAGGAACTACAATGCGAGGTAACAGAGCACGGGATTCGAAACGGTTGGTTAATGGCGATTGCGCCTAATTCATCAACTGCAAAAATAGGAGGGTCAACCGATGGCATTGATCCTATTTATTCGGTTGAATATGCAGAGGAAAAGAAAAATTTTAAATTTAAAGTGACTGCTCCTGATCTCAATCATCATACTTACAACTATTATCGTCGTGCAAGACATGAATTAGATCAAGTTTGGAGCATTAAACAAAACGCAGCCAGACAGCGTCATATCGATCAGGGAATCAGCTTTAATTTATATGTTAAGCATGATATTAAAGCAAAAGAATTGCTCCTCCTACATCTAGAAGCTTGGAAGCATGGGTTAAAGACAACTTATTATATTAGAAGTACATCTCAAGCAGAAATAGATGCATGTGAGGCTTGTCAAAGCTAGAATTGGAGGAGATTTTCATGGATATCCATACACCGTTATCAAAAATAAAACTGCTTAACCCCGAATTTCCTAATAAATCGACAGGGATCGTAAATGGACAATCATCAGGTCTGTTGAATTGGAATGATATCGCTTATCCACAGATGTATGATTTGTATCAGACATTATTATCGAATTTTTGGAAGGCACAAGAAATTAATATGCAGGATGATATCAAGCAATGGGACCAGCTGAGTGCAGTCGAGAAGGATGTATTTTTACGAATTAATACCCAGCTGGCCTCATTAGACAGCCTGCAAACACCAACCATGTATCAAGTGATGGATTACGTTACCGACTCAAGCTTTAAAGCCATATTTGCCGTGATTTCTCAACAGGAAGCCGTCCATAATGAGTCCTATTCCTATATATTAAGCTCACTTGTCCCATTAAGCGAACAAAACTTCCGCTTTAATCAAGCAAAGAGTGATCCGCTTGTTCAAAAACGGAACCAGCTAATATTAGTTGCTTATGAATGCTTTCGTGAAGATCCGACACCACAGCATTTATTCCAATTAGGGGTAAACTCTATTAATCTAGAGGGAATTTATTTTTATGCCGGATTCGCCTTTTTCTATCATCTTGCCCGCCAGCAAAAAATGCTGAAAACAAGCACGATGATTAGTTATATTCAGCGGGATGAAATGCAGCATGCCTATTTTGTTGCCCAATTTATCCGCATTCTGTTAACCGAAAATCCGGAGTTAAACACCAATGCCAATATAGAATATGTTTATCAAACCATTAGACAAGCTGTTGAACTTGAGAAGGAATGGGCTCATGCTATATTAACGGATATTGATGGAATTGATTTGCAGGAGTATGAGCATTACACGGAATATCTTGCGAATAAACGCTTGCGGCAGCTTGGTTTGCAAAACCTGTACGAGGAACGAAACAACCCAATGCCTTGGATTCATGTTTTTAGTGATGAAATGATGAACGAGACGAAATCAGATTTCTTTGAACAGAAGTCAAGAACGTACTCAAAGGTATCACAATCGAATGGTTTCGATGAGCTGTGAAAATTGCTGTTGTCTATACTTCGAAGACAGGGAATACCGAAGAACTAATCCAGATCCTCTTTCAGCTATTTTTAAACAAAAATAGTGATGTCGCACTCTATCGAATTGAACAATTTCCCCTTAAGGAGTTAAGTCAATTTGATGGAATTGTTCTTGGAACTTATACATGGGGAGATGGAGAAATACCATGTGAAATGATGGACCTTTATCGTGAGTTCGAAATTCAGAATGTAAGGCATATAATTACAGGGGTAGTTGGAACAGGCGACAGCGGTTATCCAAAGTTTTGCGGCGCTGTGGATGGATTTAGGGATATGCTCTACGTTCAAACGAAACTAGCTGTGACCTTGAAGGTCGAGCTGTCTCCACAACGTCAGGATATCGAACGATGTAAACGATTTGTAGGAATTTTTATGGATAAATTGTAGAAATGATATCGACTTAGAGGAGTAAGGCTGGTTAACTATTGGTTAAGCAGCCTTTACTGTCGTATAGAGTCAATAACTGTCGTAAGAAGTTTTTACTGTCGTATAGCGGTCTCAAACTGTCGGATAAGCAGTATTTATTGTCGTATAACAGCTATTAACTGTCGCAAGAAGTTATTACTGTCGTATAGAGGTCACTTATTGTCGGATAAGCACATGTTACTGGCGGATAGACTGATTTAACTTTCGGATAAACTACTTTTACTGTCGGAAGTGAAATAAGTTAGGGGACAGGCACTTATTTTGTATGTTACGATCAGTTTAGCAATAGGTAACTTCCGTTTAGGGGGAAAGAATAATGATCCAATTTAAGAATGATTTCATGACAGTTTTTCAAAGCTCTTTATTTCAAACGACTTGTACGGTAATAGAAGGAAAGGATTTCGTTTTGGTGGTAGACCCGAATTGGCTTCCGACTGAGATAGAGGAAATCCAAACGTTCATCGCGCAGATTCAAGGGAAAAAAGAGCTTTTTCTTCTATTTACCCATGGAGACTTTGACCATATTATCGCATATAAGGCATTTCCAGGTGCAAAAGTGATTGGAAGCAAGGGCCTGCAACAACACCCAAATAAACAGCAAAAAGTAAACTTAATTCATCAATTTGACAATGACTATTATATTAAGCGTCCATATCCGATTGCATTTCCAGAAGTGGATTTGGTTGTAGAGGAGGACGGACAGCAAATAGTAATTGGGGATACGACGATTACCTTCTACTTGTCGCCTGGACATACGCATGATGGTTTGTTTACAATCATTGAACCATTGGGTATTTGGATTGCTGGTGATTACCTATCAGATTTTGAGCTTCCTTTTATCTACGACAGTGCAAAGGCGTATGTGGAAACTCTTCAGAAAGCTGTACGAGTGCTAGAGACTCATACCGTATCGGTACTTGTGCCCGGTCATGGTCAAACAACGACCAGTAAGGAAAAGATGAAAAGAAGAATTCAAAACTCACAGGAGTATCTTGAAAGTTTGATCTCAGCCGTTATGAAAGAGGACTTGGAGAAAATGGCTTCAATGGAAAAAGAAATGCCGTTCCCATCATCCTTTACGAAACAATGCCATGAAGAGAATATTGCTATTATTCGGAAGGAATTCTTAAAATAGAAGCGAACCATCTGAAAAATCAAAGGATTATTCCATTTCCCCTGATAGTAGTTATTTGCATTTCTAGCCACAATTCTATTTAATAAAAGGGTTCGAAAATATATTAAAGTAGAGGTAATACATATGAAGGCACTTATGTTCAAAACTTTTGGCGGTCCAGAAGTACTGGAATATGGTGAAATCACAGATGCCACCATCGGACCGGAGGAAATACTTGTAAGGATGAAAGCCATTGGCCTGAATTTTGCAGATATATATCGAAGAAAAGGAAACTATCATCTTGCAGGTGAGCCTCCTTATATTTTAGGCTATGAAGGTTCAGGAATAGTAGAGAAAATAGGTGAAAAAGTAAAAGGAATAAACATTGGAGATCGTATTGCGTTTGCCGATGTACCATATGCCAATGCAGAACTAGTATCAGTTCCATTGGATAAAGCTGTTCCTATTCCGGATTCAATTTCGTTTGAGGAGGCTGCATCCGTATTGCTGCAAGGTTTGACTGCGCATTATTTAACAAAGGACAGCTATCCTGTGAAAAAGAACGATGTTGTTCTGATCCATGCGGCAGCCGGAGGTGTAGGGCAACTCCTTGTACAAATAGTCAAGCTGCTTGGTGGAAAGGTTATAGGTTTAACGTCTTCCATTGAAAAAGCAGAAGCAGCGAAGGAAGCTGGTGCAGATAAGGTCTTCCTGTACAAGGATGACTGGAAGAGAGAAGTGCTGGAAGAGACGAACAGCACAGGTGTTGACGTAGCATATGATTCAGTAGGTTCCACACTCCAAAACAGCTTTGCGGTAACTCGCATTGGAGGAACTGTTGTTTTTTACGGCATGGCAGGGGGAGATCCAGAACCAGTTGACCCAAGAATGCTAATGGACACATCAAAAACGCTGACAGGTGGAGATCTTTGGAATGTTCTTACTTCACATGACGAAAGAGTTGCTCGTTCAAATGAACTTTTTCATTGGATGACAGCTGGGAAGGTAAGGATATCTAAGCCAAAATCGTTCGCATTGCAAGATGGTCAAGAAGCGCACCGATATTTAGAAAGCCGCAAAAGTACGGGAAAAATATTGTTAAAACCTTAAATGCAATATCAACAACTAACATAGCTAATATTTAAATAAAGTAAGCATATGAGAAAAGGAACTTCCGTTAAAAGGGAGTTCCTTTTTTGTTGATTTAGAAGGATCAAATATTCCACTGCACTCATATAAAAGAGGGAATCAATTAGAGACCGACTCATCCTAAGTCTCAAGTCGGATAGAAAAATCAAGCTCAAGCGCAATTATGAAATATATAGAAAAAAGGTAAGATGAAATCAAGAAAAACAAAAGGAGGAAAATAAAATGAAAAAATTCGGTTTACTTTTAGCAGGTGGCATAGCTGCCATCGTATTACTCTCAACTATTGGTCCAATGATCGGGCTTGCAGTTAGTCTCGTGCTACTATATTTCATCTATAAGAAGTTTTTAAAGACGGAATCTACAGGCTGGAAAATTGGGTTGATTATTATCGGCTTAATTATCTTAGCAGCTTCTATCCATAATATTCCTGCACTGATTGGCGTCGGTGCTGCCTATGTACTCTATCTTGTGTATAAAAAATGGAACAGAAACAAAAAAACAGTGGTCAATAAAGAAACTGATCCTTTTATCAATTTCGAAAAACAATGGAATGAATTAAACAAAAAGTAATTTCAAAGGAGAGATTGAAAATGACAAACCTATTTATAAAACTAAAAAATACGATTATCGCTGATTTGAACGAGGCTCTTGATCAACAGGAAAAACAAAACCCAATTGCCATGCTTAATCATTACCTGTGCCAATGTGAGCAGGAAACGGATAAGGTTCGCAAGCTGGTAGAACGTCAATACCGTTTAAAGGATGAGTTTACGAGAGAATATAACCAAGCAATAGAATTAGCTGAAAAAAGGAAGCAACAATCAGAAATTGCCTCGAAAGCTGGGGAAACGGAGCTGTATCAATTTGCTACAGGAGAACATCAACAGTATACAGAACGCGCACAACGCTTACTTCCATTGATCGCACAAGTATCAGAACAATTAGGTCAATTGGAAGCTAGATACGAAGAAATGAAGCAAAAGCTAAAGGATATGCAGCTTCGCCGTCTGGAGTTAATGGGGCGGGAAAATGTAACACGGGCAAATCTTCGGATGAACCAGGTTCTAGAATCTAATTCTTACTCTGATCAACCATACTCAAAGTTCAAGGACATTGAAAATTATCTTGACGGATTAGAACATAAGGTGAACAATGCCTATTATCGTAGCACCATCGATGCTCGGGTTGCACAGATTGAAAAAGAGTTAGAAAGTAAATCTGATGTCTTTATCGAAAAATCAAAATAACTTTTAGCAAATGGGGCTATGATATTACTATCATGGCTCTTTTTTTTCCTGCACCTTCGGACAGCTTAGCGGATGGACTTGAATGACGAGCTAATTACATTATTACTTGATAAAAATGACATTCAAACAATTTTTTTATACTGTAGAATGGAGGTGAATCCATGTCAAAGAGAAATCCTATTACGTATACAGGAAAAGTCTTGGATCAAAGAAATAACCTTACTGGTCCTGACAATTCCGATAAGGCATCATATCCTAAACGACCAAAAAACGTACCTATTCAACAGCCAAATAAGGATTAGGTAACAGTTTATCGAAGTAAATGAATTATCCAAGATAACTTTTAAAAATATGTTTGATTATTACAAACTACAAATAGACTTTCAAGAGAAAATTAATAAACACAATAAAAGCCTAAGTACAATACTTAGGCTTTTCATTAGATATCTTTATAGGTTTTGTCCCTTTAATTAGATACATATTTTTTAACAACATTAAGGAGTCAACTGCATACTTTAATATTGAGTAAGTAACTCACTCAATAAAAAAGGGGGTTATTCAGTTGAGTAAAAAAAATCTTTTGTTGAGCCTAATTTTTAGAAAGCGAAATCAACGTGAAAATGCTCTTAACCTTCGTATTAATAATGCTAACAGCATAAATGAAGAAGGTTACGTTAAAATTGGTGGTATTGAACAGTGGATCTCTATACGGGGGGAAGATAAATGCAACCCTGTTTTATTGTTTGTCCACGGTGGGCCCGGCTCTACCTATTCTATATTCAGTCCATTGCTGCGTCCTTGGGAAAGGCATTTTACTCTTGTGCAATGGGATCAGCGTGGTTCAGGGAAAACCTTTAAAAAAAATGGCAGAACAGGTAGTGGAAGTATTACATTGGACCGCCTTGCAGAAGATGGAATTGAGCTTGCAGAGTATTTATGCACAAGACTTTCTAAAGAAAAAATAATTTTATTAGGCAGCTCTGTAGGCAGTCTAACTGGTGTAATAATGGCA
Organism: Neobacillus massiliamazoniensis; assembly: GCF_001048695.1. Taxonomy (GTDB): domain Bacteria; phylum Bacillota; class Bacilli; order Bacillales; family Cytobacillaceae; genus Neobacillus; species Neobacillus massiliamazoniensis. Next base: position 90,845 of record NZ_CVRB01000003.1, read on the forward strand.
AAACTTCGACCAGACCTATTTTACGCTTTTGTGGGTACAGATCAAAATGCCCCAGATTCAGAATTCCTGTCCTATAAATTGGCAATTGACGCTCTCAAATCCGGAGGAAACAAGAAGGGTTTAAAGTTGATTGAGAAAATGGGTCCAGATCCATCAAAGTGGAATCGGAAATATTTTGAAAAAAGGAATCAATATTTAGTCAAAGCTGTTCAGGGAATCCCAAATATGATTACAGATGTAATAATTCCAAATATGCTCTCATCCCCAGGGCATACAATAAATGATATTTTGGATATTTTCAAAGGTATGAGATTTTCTCTTGATCAATTGTATGAGGAACTATTGGCTATTGACAATCAAAGGTTTGGTTGGGAATTCAATTTGCCCTTTTTTGTTTTTCAGGGAGATCATGATATTGTTACGCCAACCGCAGTAGCCAAATCATATTTTGATAAAATCAGTGCTCCTTATAAGGAATTTGTTTTAATCAAAAATGCAGGTCATCTAGCCTGTTTTGCCAGAGAAGATCAATTCCTTGAGGAACTGATAATAAGAGTATTGCCACTAGTACCTGAATCGGCACATAGGTAATTGAGCAGTCCAATCAAATATTTTTATAATGATGTAATGAGGGGAGTAGTGTAGATGTCTCCACTAAATAGAAAAAAACTTGATAAAATTCGTGATGAACGTACAAATCAAATAAAAAAAGCTGCCCTTAAAATATTTGCTCGATATGGTTATTTAGGAACAAAAACGAGTTTGGTCGCATCAGAAGCTGGAATTAGCGAAGGACTTATATATAAATACTTTAAATCCAAGGATGAACTCTTTACTACCCTCATCCAAGAACTTATGGAAGAAGCAAAAAGTGAATTAGAAGGTCTTTATCATCTTGAGGGAAGCCCTTTTGACCAAATACGAACATTGACTAAAAATATGATTTCTGAGGAAAACAGAGATGCTTTTGTACTAATTCAGAGAGCTCGTAAAGATGAGGATGTTCCAGAAAAGATAATCCCAATTTTCAAGCAATACTCAGCCTATAATTTGATAGATATACTAGTTCCTATCATTGTAAAAGGTCAGGAATTAGGGGAATTTTCCAATGAAGATCCAAGAAAGCTGGCATCCTGGTATTTTTTTATCATAAACAGTATTTGTATCCAAGAAGTGGAGAAAGAGGAATATGGCCTACCAAGTATAGATGTATTAATGCGTATTTTAAAAAAATAACAATTTTTAAGCAAGATTGTGAAGAGTTCCGTTATTCAACAAATGAGAGGCATAGATGTGCTTTAACAATTTTTTCAAGACAGCAAGGTATCTTCTTATAGTAGTTGTTCGTTATATAATAAAAGAGCTTGGCGAATGGGGGAAATTGTTATGGAAAAGGTACTTATTCTTGGTGCAAGTGGTCTAGTAGGAAGAGCATTAATCGATGAATTAAAAGATGGATATGACCTATATGGAACATATGGTTCTTCGGTAACCAGTCTCTCCGATGATAAGCAGTTCCAATTGAAAGTTCAGCAAATCGATAATCTGAAAGAAATTATCCGTTCAATAAAACCAGACATTGTGATTTCATGCCTAAGAGGAGATTTTGATCAACAGCTCAAGTTTCATGAAGAATTGGCAATGGAATTACGAAATAAAAGTAGTCGTGTGTATTACTTTTCGACCACAAATGTATTTGATGGTAATTTTTCAAGACCTCACACAGAAACAGATATACCTATTTCCGAATCAGATTATGGGAATTTCAAAATTGAATCTGAAAATATGCTTAAAGAAATTTTAAATGAGCGAGTAATGATAATCCGAATCCCAGCGATATGGGGTAAAGATTCTCCAAGATGGAACTCAATTAAAGAAAGCATAAAAAATAATAAAGTGATAGATGTATATAGCAATTTAGTATGTAACAATCTTTTGGATGTTCTTTTAGCAAAACAAATGCGGTTCATTATTGAAAATAAGCTAAAAGGGATATTTCACTTAGGTTCAGTTGATATGATGACTCAGGGACAATTTTATGAAAAGATAATAAGTAAACTAGGAAGTAAAAAAAGCATATTGCAATATCACTTATTTCAGGATAATGCCGACACTTGTTACTTTACTTTGAAGTCAAATCGTAATGATATACCAATGTCTCTGCAAAGTACGAATAAAGATATTATAACTTACCTTCTTTAATAAGGAGAAACCCCATTTTATTGCACTGCTGACAGTTTACTTGAATAAATGTAAGAAACGTAACAGCCATAAATACAAAGTATGTAATAGAGGATGGGGACATCCCAAATCCTCCTCAAATAGTCAAAAACTTTTCTTTTAACAACAGTGGCCGAAATGGTGCCAAGGATGATGGAATCCGTAACCACCATAAAAAGGGTAATGGTGATGATAAAAACCGTGACCATAAGGATGATAGCCATATCCCATCATCATCGGATGGCCGTATGGACCATAATAAGGGGGCATGTAGACACCTACTTCCTTTATTTTTAATACACTTTAGACATATGTATGATGGTTTAGAAATGAGCATTTCTTATCTAAAAATGGGCATTATATTGGTGATAAATAAGGTTTTAAATGAAGGACTTAGATTAATCTAAGTCCTTTTGCTTATATTGGTGTCTAATGTTATTCAAGTAAACGGAGCAGTTTTGATGAAGATAACAACTTTATTTATCTCAATAATTATAAAGAAGAAAACAAAAAATATTATATTAAGCTAATGTTAATCCTTAGTAAAGTTTTCCTGAATAAAGAAATCAAATAGGTCAAAAGGTGTATATTGTTATTAAATATAATAGGGGAAAGGAAATACAGATCATCTATGAAAAAAGTAGCAATGAAATTGAAAAAAACAATGAAAAAAGCAGCGATAAAATTGAAAAAAACAATAAAAAACGGATATAGTAAAATAACAATGAGAATGAAACTATTTGGAAGTTATCTCATTATCATTCTATTTTTCGCTTCGATTTCTTTTGCTGCATACCAGAACATAAACAAACTAAATGATCAAATACATAACATAGGGAATTCGAAAGTGCCTAGAGTCGAATTAATAGGAAACGTAAAAGAAGAAGTCACTAATGTTAATCTTTATATTACCCAATATGCATATGAACAGAGTGCTGAAAATAAATCAAAAATAGCAACAAATTTACGTGAGGATATTAGAAATGTAAAGACAAATATTGCAGAAATGGAAAAGCACATTACTCGTGCTGAAGATAAAAAATTATTAGCGGACTTTAATGATAAATTTAATCAATACTCTTCTGCTATTCCTATGTTTATTGCAAATTCAATATCTGGGAATAACAATGAAGTAAAAAAACAAATGAATGATTTAACACCATTTAAGGAGAGTACCATACTATCTCTAGATCAACTTCAAAGTGGTATCCTAAAAGACACACAAACGATTATCAAGGATTCAGAACAGAACTCTTCTCGTGCAATCATTCAAATTATTATGGTATCGGTTATTCTCGCTCTTTTCAGTATTATAGTTGCAATATTTTTTACTAGGCACATTAAAAAGTCTGTTTCAGTGGTAGTAGAAAATGTTGATACAACCACACATTCTATTGTTAAAATTAAGAAATCGATTGATAAAAATGTTTCTAGCTCAGGAGAATTAGATACTTCTATGAATAAAGCAAACAATTCGGTAAGTGAGCTGGTTGCATCAATTCAACAAGTGGCTAGTAATACGAATCAAACGGCTTCCAGTGTAGATGATATCTCCACAGCAGTAGAGGAAATGAGCGCTTCCATTACTTTAGTTGCAACAAGTGCAGGAAACCTAGAAGCATCTGCTGAAGAAACCTCAGCTTCTATCCAAGAGATGATGGCTTCGATTGAACAAGTAGCTGGAAACGTTGGTAATGCTGGTGCAAGTGTGGAACAAATCTCTTCAGCCATTGAGGAAATGAGCAAGTCGATTAAAGGTGTAAGTGAATATGCAGATGATCTAACAAACCAAGCTGGACAAGCTTCGGCAACTGTTGAGGAAATGGTTGCTTCTATTAAGCAAGTTGCGGCAAGTGCACAAACAATAAACCAATTGAGCAATTCAGTTAAGATAGATGCCCTTGATGGAACCCATTCCTTAAATGAAACACTCGATAGCATGAAAGAAATATCTCAGGTAATTACTCAATCAAGTGGTGTAATGATTAACCTAGGGAAGAGCTCTGAGAAGATTGGCAACATTATTAAACTGATCGATGATATTTCAGACCAAACCAACTTATTAGCCCTTAACGCTGCGATTGAAGCGGCACGTGCTGGAGAACATGGAAGAGGATTTGCAGTTGTAGCAGACGAAGTACGAAAACTAGCAGAACGTTCTGCAAAAGCAACAAAAGAAATCGCAGGTCTAATAAAAGGTATTCAAGATGAAACGACCGTTGCCGTAACATCTATTCAAGAAGGTGCGCATAAAGTAAGGGTTGGGAATGAGTTAGCAGATAAAACCAAACAGGCGATCACGAAAATTACTCAAGGAATTGTAAAAGTAACAGAAGAAACGGATCAAGTTGCCAAAGCAACGGAAAAACAAACGAAAAACAGTGAAATTTTTGCACGGTCGGTTGAAAATGTTTCGAAGCAAGCAACAGAGATGACCCTTTCAACAAGAGAGCAAACACTAACTGCCGATGAAATCCTATCAGGAATTATCCATATTCAAGAAATGGTTCAACAAATATCGATTGCAACAGTTGAGCAAGCAAAAGGAAGCCGTGCCATTGTAGAAGCGGTAGAAGATGTAACAAACCAATCTGTATCTGTAACATCTGCAACCAAAGAACAGGCTTTATCAGCAGAGGAAATCGTTCGCAATATTAACAGCATGAAGAAAATGGTCCAACAAATAACCATGGCAACCAACGACCAAGCAAGATATGGTAAAGATATAAAACTAGAAGTTGAAAATGTACTTAAACAAACTGAAGAGTTGAATACAATCATTGAAACACAAAGCACTGAGGTAGAAGAAATCGTCCATGCGATTACGAAAGTAAATAAACAAATGGAAAAAATTAAGTAATCCGTCTCTTAACGGGCGTTTCTGTAATATGCAGGAACGCCTTTTTACTATTCAAGTTCATGTTTTATTAATTCCTAAATTCAGGATAAACGCCCAATACCTATAACCCAAAAGTGCATATGATTAAGTGTTAATACCTAATAAAACTAAACGAGGAGGAAGAAAGTGAACCCTATCTATATGGATGTATATTATAATGCCTATAATCCGACATATGAAAGGATTCGCCCAGGCTTTGGTTTAGGAGGACCAGGCTCAGGTTTTGGTTTCTCTCCAGGTCTTGGTTTAGGAGGACCAGGCTCAGGCCTTGGTTTTGCTCCAGGTCTAGGTTTAGGAGGACCAGGTTCAGGTTTTGGTTTTGCTCCAGGTCTAGGTTTAGGAGGACCAGGTTCAGGTCTTGGTTTTTATCCAGGTCTTGGTTTTGGCGCTCCGGGCGTTGGATACGGCTATCCGTACCCATACCCGCCGTATCCTTATCCACCCTACTCATATCCACCGTACCCACACTATTAATAAAATTCTTTAAAGTTTTTACCTATATCTTAAGCCTCCTTAAATTAAATGAGACATTGTTAATTTGTGGGGGTATTTTTCCTTTCTAGGAAATCAAAACTTTAGTTAGAAGAGAAATTGGGTGCTGTTAAAAGAGTCTAATCTACCAAGCCTTTTACATATTACACCTTCCGATGCTAAGCGGTAATTTGTTTATACGACTAATAAGTTTATTTTATTAAACCTCCAATTGTTTCTTTCTGTTTGTTTTTGAAAAAGCTATAAGGCTCCCGTGCTTAGCCTCCGGAGCTGTGATTCGCGCATATATTTAAATATTCGCGCATATATCCGTTCAATTCGTGCATAAGATGCTGCGTCGTGCAATGAAGCAAAGTTGTTCGGGAAAAACAGAAGCTAAACCAACAAAATTCGCAGATAAATAGTGCTGATTCGCAGATATAAATAAAAATTAGCAGATATTTCGTTCAAATTCACAAATAAATTTTATTAACTGGAGAAATGTCTCAAATTGTAGTTTCCCAAACAATTGAAAAATACCTCTTATCTTTTAAAAGAGGATGTCCTTTTGAGCCAATCTTTTAAGAAAGAAAAATGTTGTACTTATCAAATACAAAACCATTCTTGGAAAAGATAGCTAAGGAAAATGGACAAGGATTTTTTATGTATTCTAATTCAGGTCGGAAGAATGTATAGTAAAGGATTATAATCATTAATGGAGAAGAACATAATAATTTGGACGTTCACCTACGTTTAACAGCCAAATTTTAGATTGGTTATTTTAAGTAAACTAAATAAAAAGTGGAAAGGACTTCCGTTAAGGAAGTCCAATGCATGTAATCACCCTTCAGTTACAAAGGGAACTATACTAAGTTCTAATCAGCTTCGTTTGTGGTGTCATCGTTGGTATCATCGGCACCTTCGCCCACCTGGTTACCCACAGCACCGCCTGCAACGGCACCTGCAACAGTCCCCAGTGGACCCAAAATTGAACCCACAGCAGCACCAGTAACAGCACCAACTCCGGTTCCAACAGCTTCACCAGCATCGTTGTCGTTATTAGCACGATTGCGTTCGTTGTTTTCAGCCATCCATCTCACTCCTTGGTTTGTAATATGGAAACCACTAATGTACAGACTTAGTAGTTCCAAAACATATTTTGCCCAACAGAGAGAGATTTACGCAAAGGATTAAAAATAAGGTTATATTTATAAAGAATGTAAAAGGCAATGGAAAATAAGAAAGCAGTCCTTAAGCGATCAGGAACAACATAGTGTGAGCTGATGAAGGTAGTTGAAATTTACCTAATTGAAGACCCTCTTGCATTTAATCATAATCTTACAAGTAGTTATATTATTTTTTCTTGCCTATGCATTTTTTTGAACCTTTGTACGTTAAATTATTTATCTATTTGTTCGTCTTGTTGCTTTTTTCTCAATTTAAAAACATAAAAAGTTGGAAAAATACCGCATATGAATAATATCCCACCGCAAATTACTCCATCAATAACATTATATCCTGCACTCTTTGATACCAAGAAACCAAGCACAGTAGAGATTAGTAGCAGGACAATAATTGATACTCCTAAATTCTTTTTTGGAGATTTCTCCACGTTTTCATGCTCCACGCTTATACTCATGGATAAATATGCTGAAATTACTGTTGTTATCATAAATACAAGCCACAATGGATTGTCACGCATACGATCCAATCCTTTTGTCACTGCATCATACGCTAAAATTCCGATTATTCCAAGTGTTTGAAGGATGTAGGCAATCCGTATGTTTTTTAAATTTTTAACAATTAATCGTTCATCTGTAATCTTCTTCATTTCTTAGCTCTCCCTTTCTACCCAGAATATTTCATCTAATGTTTTATTAACTGCATAGCATATATCCAAACATAGCTTTAAAGTTGGGTTATAGCTTCCTTTTTCAATTAAGCTAATCGTTTGTCGAGTGACTCCAACCTTTTCAGCTAGTTGCTGTTGTGTTAGATCTACTTCAGTACGTGCTAACTTCACTTTATTTTTCATAATGTAGACCTCCTTGGTATAATTGTAATATATATATTCCATATTTCAATATATATTTTACGTAATTTATGAATTAATTATTCTAAAAGTTTCAATTAGAACACACTGAAGGACAGAATATGTGACAGTCAAATGGCGGTTTTTAGTATAAAAAAAGGGGAGAATAAAGGTTAAGTCTTTGAAAAGAGGAGTGAGTTAAATTTAAAGTGAAAAAGATTATTATGTTTATTCTTATTTTTATTTTATATAATCACTCTTTTTCTTTTATTTCAGCGGAATCAAATAATGAATTGGCAGCAGCTTTTATAAAAAATAATGATTTATGGATTAAAATTAAAGATAAGGAAATGAGAGTTACAAATGGTGAGTATGTAAGATTTCCTAAATGGTCTTTTGATGGGAACTGGATCGCATACATTAGAGGGATCAAAGAAGGCCAAACTCCTTTGTATCAAGGAGAACTTTGGCTATATGATGTAAAATCAAACACTCATTTTAAAGTTACTTCAAATGTAAATAAAAATTTTCAGTGGGCACCAAATCGAAATACTCTTGGTTATCAATCTGATAAAGTTTTAAAGATTACAGATGTTAAATCATTAAACGTACATCATAATATTGCATCAGGAATTATCAACTTTTCATGGTTGCCTGATGGGAGTGGCTTATTAACTTCCTCTAAAGCAGGAGAAAGTGTTTTTTCGGACATTTTGTTAAACAAATTTATTCTTAAAAATAACAATCAGTTTCAACCCCATCATTTTTTTACTATACGAGTTAGAGAGGATGACAATTTTTATGGAACAAGTCAGTTTAAATGGTCTTATGATCATTGCTGGATTGCTTTTCAGATTATCCCAACAGCTTCTTTGTCTGCTGATAGTAATACAATAGGTGTCTTATCTAATGATGGGAGAAGCTTTTACATGGTTGGTGAGATGTTAAATTACGAGGAATGGTTTCAGTGGGCTCCAGGTAAAAATTTCTTAGCATATGTTCAAGGAATTAATCGAATTTCGACATTGAATAAGAAATTAGAGGTTAAGAACATTCATAAGGATACCAAAGTTTTAATTACTCCAAAAGGATATGTGGATCGAGATTTAACATGGAAAACTGATAATCAAATATTCGTATCACGTTCTGCTGAAAGTGATTTAGTAGATGTTGCGCAGAGACCAATGCCAAGTATTTATCATGTTAATCTCGTAACTAATAAGCAAAAAAAAATAACATATCCATCCTCAAACGAAGGCGACTTTTATCCAATAAGTTTAAAAAATGAAGAAAAATTTATATGGATTAGAACTAATCGAGAACAAGCAAGTGTTTTAATTGGTGATACAAATGGAATAAATCAGAGGCACTGGATAAAGAAGATTGATTTAGGTACCTGGTATTATGAACACTGGAATTGGAATGAAGTTTTTAGTTTATATCAACCTTAATTTATTGATCTAACAGCGTCCTTATTCAATTCAATCAGTAGATTTATGAGTTGTTGAACGAACGTGGCACTTCTTCCAAAAGGACTCTTTCATATTGAGGTAAAGTTGAAGGCTGGCAATAAGCAATCACTACTTTTTGGAAGCTTATTTTAATTGAGCCCAATTAAGAAGGCTAATTAAAGAACGTTTTCTGTTTTTGGTTTTAAAATGGTTCCACTTTTATCTGTCCATAGGTACTGGGAGTAGGTTGAGTGCGTTTCTGAAAAAGAAGAAACGCTTTTTTATTGCGCTAACGGTCAGTATAACAAAATAATAAAAAAACCTTTATAACTTACCCTAAAGTCCTTTTTATACCCCCTAGAGAATATACATGTAAAAATAATTTTTGAAATGGGGGGTGTTTGGAATTGCAAGGGAGGGTAAGTTTAAGCGTTGGTTGGATTACTTTGTTTCTAATGGGTACTGACTTGTTTGTGGTATCTCCATTATTGCCGTTCATTTCAAAAGCATATAAGGTTAGTCCAACGACGACTGGATGGATGGTAACTGTTTTTGCGGTTACATATTCTTTTTCGGCTCCTTTATTTGGGTGGCTTTCAGATAAAAATGGACGAAGAACATTTATTACATTTGGTTTATTGCTATTTGTAATATCTAACGCACTAACTGCTTTTGCTTCTTCATTTTTATGGCTCATTGTTAGCCGTATTTTAGCAGGTTTGTCCGTTGCTTCAATCACTCCTTTGATATACGCAATCATTGGAGATATTGCGCCACCAAATCGAAGAGGAACATGGCTTTCAATTGTTGTTTCAGGACATTTAACGGCTCTTTGGGCAGGAGCGCCATTCGGTACGTTATTAGAGTATTTTCTTGGTTGGCGTTCAGTATTTGTTGTAATGGCGATCATAGGAACTATATTGGCGGTGGTGAATTTCAGAACATGGGAAGCTATTCCTAAAAGTGTTTTTTCAAGAAATCTATTAGAAGGAAAACTACTAAGAATACTTGGTTCTGTAAGTGTTACAACCATTTGGGCGATTTCAATGTATGCCCTTTATGTTTATTTAGGTGCAGCTCTTGACTCCGAAAATAGATTCTCATCAACAGAAATCGCATTAGCTGTTACTTTTTATGGTGTCGGTGCTGTTATAGGAAGCCTTACAAGTGGGCAATTAACAGATAAATTCGGAGTAAGGAAAATTTCGAAGGCTACGCTAATTATCTTAATTCTAATACTTATTTGTTTAGGGATATTTTTCTCATCTGGTGATTGGATTTATTTATTTCTTTTTATTTGGGCTTTGGTTGGGTATGCAGGATTTACCTCATACCAAGCACGATTAGCGGTGGAATATCCAAAAGAACGAGGAATTGTTATGGCATGGAATAATACTGCTTTGTATATTGGCATCACCATTGGTTCAATGATTGGAGGTTATGTCATAACTAAATGGGGATATCCATTACTTCCATATGTTTGTAGCGTTGCAGCAGGCGTAAGTTTTGTGCTTAGTACCCAAAAGGTACAAGAAGCCAAAAAAGAATCTGCTTTTTCAGCAGATACATGACTTCAGAACGAGGTCTATTTGTTTTGCTATTGGGAGAGTTTATGTTATAAGCTGAGACGGTTATTACTAACGGTATATAAGCGATATTGACCCGTCGCTTGTTTATGTTAATTTTTTATACAGCATGATATGTGGACCAATAGGAGGGTAATCAAAAACTTCACCTTGTATGTTAAAACCTAATTTATTATAAAATTCTTGAACTGTCGTTCTTCCTTTGCACCATAAAAAGTCAACACCTTGTTCCTTTAGTAAATTTTCAGCATAGTTAATAACTGCCCTTCCGACTCCTAACTTTCGAAACTCATCGAGAGTTGCCATTCCTCTTAAGCGATATTGCATTTCATTAGAAAAATTAGGATTTTTTTCGATACAAAAGGATGCAATACTTATTAGCTTTCCTTGATAAAATGCTCCAACATGAAATGCATGATCTGCATGGTCTGTATCATATATGCAGTCCTCAAGTGTCTGGTGAGGACGTAGAACACTATGTCTAAGACTGTAAGTCATTTCTGGCTTTATTTTTCTAACCTCTAACATGTTTTTCCTCCAATTTTTTGTAATAGAAATAGATTATCATGAATGTAATATATAATTCTCTTTCTATTCTAGTAATCCTGCTTTAGTCGATTACTTTTTTTGGGAATTTTATTGAAGGACCGGATACATACAATGAGTTAAAGCCAGGTGAAAGATTCTTATATGGTACTACAAATACTAGTATAATATCCTAGGTGTATTAAAACTCTTAACGATCTATACGAACAATTTGTATCATAAATAAAGGAGTATTGATTTCTGTAAAGAAAGAATAAATAAAGAAAAAATTGAGGGGATGATGAATATTTTAGAACGAAGCAACGATATTATTCAGATTAAGCATTGGGAAGAGAAGGACCTTGATTTGCTTTTTCGTATAAATGCTCCTGAGATGATGCAACATCTTGGAGGGCCAGAAAGTAAGGATCAGATTTTGAACCGTCACAAAAGGTATCTTGATCTTGGTAGTAGGGGATGTATGTATAGCATTACTTTATTACCAGAGTTGGAAGCAGTAGGTTCAGTTGGTTACTGGCAAACTACTTGGAACGGTGAAAGTGTTTACGAAACTGGATGGAGCGTCCTACCCTCCTATCAGGGAAAAGGGATAGCTACTATGGCAGTGAAGTTGGCAATAGAGGAAGCAGCTGCCGAGAACAAGTATAATTACATACACGCATTCCCTTCAATTGACAATCCTGCTTCAAATGCAATTTGTCGGAAGCTTGACTTCGAATTTATTTCTCAATGCGAATTCGAATATCCTCCGGGCAGCTTTATGAGATGTAATAATTGGCGTTACAACTTAATTCATCGTAAATAGATTCATAACCCCGTTTGCTTTATACAAAAGCTTAATTCTTCTTAATTAAAGAGTAAGAGTTTAACAATAAAAGTTCATTGAATTGTTAAATAATAGAAAAAAAAAAACCCCCAATTGTCTTAATATTAAGGTAATTAAAATTGTTGGAGAGTGAGAAAAATGCAATCGGTTATTGAATACTATCAAAATAGTAATGAAGAATCTCGCCTTACCACTGACAATGCAAGGAAAATTGAATTTATTATAACAACAAGGACTTTGGACCAATATATTAAACCCTCCCATAATATCTTAGAATTAGGTGCAGGAACAGGAATTTACTCATTTTACTATGCAGAAAAAGGAAATAATGTAGCTGCCACAGATATAACTCCAAAACATATAGATATTATTCACCAGAAGTTATTGCAAAGAAACGATGATCAATTAAACCTTGAAGCCAAAGTAGCAAATGCAACTAATTTACATGAGTTTGACTCAGAGAGTTTTGATGTTGTCTTGTGTCTTGGACCTATGTATCATCTTACTAATGAAACCGATAGAGTTAAATGTTTACAAGAGTCTTTAAGAGTTTTGAAAAAAGGTGGGTTGTTAGATATTGCTTATATTAACAAGCACTACATACTCCACTCAATTATGTCTAAAGACAAAGAATATTTGAGCAAACAATTTGTAGATAAGATACTGAGAACAGGTGTAATAAGGGAAGGAGAAAAAGAATGTTTTTGGACGGATGCTTTTTTTACTTCACCTGAAGAAATGACGTTGTTTTTAAAGAAATTTGACGTTCGATTAATTGACCATTTAGCTTCAGATGGCTTCAGTCCATACCTAAAAAATTTTATTAATGATTTAAAAAACGAAGAATTAAATGCTTGGATTTATTACATTGAAAACAGTTGTAGAGAAAAGAGTATATTAGGAATGAGTAATCATGCCCTTCTAATATGTGAAAAAAGTGTCTGATTAAATATTCCATATTCAGCGTAAACGTAAAATAATCCCTACCAATTGATATGGGGATATAAAGGGAATCCAAGTGCTGTAAAACGGGGTTTATTCTGAAACTTGGTCCAATTAATCAAAGGTTTGTTTGGTTTAGGGTATTATTAAATTTAAAAATTCATTATTTTGCTTAAGAGGGCATTACTTCGACAATGAGGTAATGCCATTTTCTTATTCAAGTAACCTTTTAGTTTATTGAAACAAGTTTGTATCAATTTTCTGTTTATTTACGTCTCATTAGTAAAGGGGGGGGGATTATGACAACAAAACTAAGACTTTCACTTTTAATAGCGGCTTTTTCTAGTTTATGTTTATTTGGATGTATCGATATTGTAAATAAAGAAGTTACAATAAACGAAGTTACAAAAATGAAGGATAGCGATGTGACTAAAATTGTTTTTTCTGATGGACGAGGTAAAAACAAGCCATTTACTCTAAAAGATAAGATGAAAATAAATGAATTCTTAAAGATGATCGATGGATATGTTATTAAAAAAGAAAGCAAACACGAAGAAATTAAAGGTTGGATTAATGCGGTTGACTTTTATAATGGAGACAAGAAACTAGCGAGCATTACATTTTCAAACCCTTTGAAAATAGACGGAGTTTATTATGAAATTGTTAAAGGGCAATTAAGTACAGAAAAAATTGAGAACTTTATTAAATCTATAAATCCTGATTGGAAATTGCAATAGTAAAAGAATGTCCAGGGGCCCCCTAATTTACGTTCTTCATAATGAAAAGAAGATCATAAAGATAATATGGATACGTCTAATATTATGGGAGAGATTTATGAATATTAAAAAATCATTATTTGTGTTTATATTATTTTTAATTTGTTTAACGGCTTGTACAAATAAAAGTATTAAAAATATTGAACATCAATCCCTTCAAAAATCTAATCATACTGAATTACCCAGTAGTGTAAACGAAGAAAATGTTAATGTGGAAATGAAAGTAGAACATCCTATATACGAAGTAAAGACAGACAAATTGACATTACAAATAAAGAATAAAGGAGAATCTTTGTCATTTGGTACGCGTTATACTATTGAATTTTTCAAAGATGGATCTTGGTTTGAAATCCCATTAAAAGATGATATTGATTTTACAATGATAGATATTAAGTTAGGTACAGGTAAGACTTATAAAAATATAATTAGCTTAAAGACACTTAAATATGACTTAATACCTGGACACTACCGTGTTATAAAAAGTTTTTATACAGGCGGAAAAGAAATAACATTATCATCACTATTTGAATTAAAATAATTGTTCAACTTTCCTAAATTAATAAAGACTTATTAGAAATTATTAGATTCTTTTTCAAGAAAGTGAAGTATTTTTTTTAGCAAATTCATTTCTATTTGTTCTTACCCATCTTTTAAAGAATTTATATTTTGAGAAGCTATATGAATATCATGTTTTTTAACGTAAATTTCATATTGTCTCTGTCGATCCCCTCCAAACATAGGAGTTGTATTTGGATTAAATAGAGTTTTAGTCTTATATTGAATTCCTGTCTGTTTAAGTTTACCGACTGCTCTAAAATAATTTTCATCATTGAGCGCAATATATACGGCTATCCAGTTTTTATAAGAAAAATAATTAATTGTAGCAAAAAGCAATAAAATCGGAGCAAATATAATTAGGAAAATAATAAAGACATTCATAATTGTGCCTCCCTTTTTTATTGATTTAATCTCATTTACCTTAAAATTAATTATACTATATATTTTGAATATTTCGTGAATAAACAAGCAAGGAATTCATTCCCTTTAACTAGAGTAAGTGTTTTGGTTAATACAACTTATAACAGCATCTTGAATTATACGACGGTCGTATATCTTAAATGAGGAGAACTGCCCATTTTTGTTGAAATAAAATCACAGTTAATTGAATAAAGAATGTGTACAAATTGGTGAACATTTGAAATTGAGAAGGAGTTTAGTCTGCCCTTTTTGAAATGTTTTTTTATTATTAGATTAAGTTGGGGGGATTGCACCAATGGGTTATTTGGCCTCTTTAATTACTAAGGAACGCCATTGGCAGTGGGACTTCTTTTAATTTGGACTCACCAGATTAAAAAAAATGGGGAAATCCAAGTTGAGCAAAACAAGAAAATAATTCAATTGTTGGAAAAAGAGAAAAAAGTATAGATTGTTTTGGTATATTATGGTGTGCTAACGTGGGGTTGAATTTATAAACGGGGTTGCAGAGGCAGCTCCTATTTTTATTGTAAATAATTCTTTGTTAAAAGAAGGAATATTGTGATAATAAATTGAATTATGAATTGTTGGTTAATAATATTGATTTATTAGATTAATATATATACATATAAAAGAGGTGAATTTATGTTTATAAAGCAGCCATTTGACGAATTTTTAGGTTTTGAATACAAAAGGATTGATGATAATAATTTGCAACTTCGATTGCCAATCCAAGATTTAATTGTAAATAGTGCCGGTGTTGTTCATGGGGGAGTCATTTCTTCATTAGCTGATGTTGCCATGTCAAACTTGATTCCGCCTAATGAAAACGGGATACAACGAGTAGTAACTGTCGATTTAAATGTTTCCTTTTTGAAACCTGCTACTGGATCATATTTGATTGCAAATGCTCAAATTGAAAAACAGGGTAAAACTTTAATCCACACAGAGTGTTCGATTTTAAACGATAATCAAGAACTTGTTGCTAAATCTAAAGCTATCTTATTTCGTAAATCTTGAGTATTAGTAAGAAAAGTTACTGTTCAATAGGTCCATATGTGGACCTATAATAATTTTTTTGGAAAATATTTTAAAAAATGTATACATTCAACAAAAACAATGATATTATCATTTTATAAAATGATAATGAAATTGAAGGGAAATACAATGACAAAAAAATCTGACCTGATCCTTCATCCAATTCGAATGAGAATTATACAACAATTGCTACTAGGGAAACCGATGACGATTGCTCAACTTTTAGATGCACTTGGCGATGTTCCTCAAGCTACTTTATATCGCCATATGAATCTTTTAATTAATGCAGATCTTATTGAGATAATCGATAAGAAAAAAGTAAAAGGAACGGAAGAACGAGTGTTTTCAGTCAAGAAAGAGAACTTACAGGTTCCAGAAAGTGAAATAGAAGCCACTTCACAGGAAGATCATATTCGCCATTTTTCAGTATTTCACGGCAATTTGCTTCAGTTAGCGACAACTTATCTGACGAAAACTTCTCCAAAACAGTATGAAAAAGATGGATTTGCTTATTGGTATACACCTATTCATCTAACGGACGATGAATTTCAGGAGCTCGTCCAGTCAATGAATAAATCTATTGAAAAAGCGATAAATAACAAGCCGACACCTGATCGAACCACTCGAATTTTTGCAGGCATGTTCATTCCACAAAAGTCCCAAGAATAAGGAGGTATCGCGAATGCATTATGGCTATGAAATTGGAATTGATAAACTCTGGGATTGGTTGCCACTTCTTCTTCCCCTGCTAATTTTACAATTAATTTTACTTTTTGTAGCATTACGGGATTTGTTAAAAAGGAACCTTAGCAATGAATCCAAATGGTTATGGATCATGATCATTGTATTTGTCAATCTTTTCGGTCCAATTTTGTACTTTACCATAGGGAGAAGAGGACGATAATATGAGCATAATTCAGGTGAAACATCTTCAAAAAAGATATGGAGATAATGAGATCATTAAAGACATTGACTTTCAAATCGATTATGGAGAATGCGTTGCTCTTCTGGGTCCTAATGGAGCTGGTAAAACAACTATTATCAAAATGCTTTTAGATATTACAAAACCTACAGGTGGGCAGATTCTATTCCAAGGGAAGCGTCATGACAAAATGCGTGAGTTTATTGGATACTTACCGCAACATCCAACGTTCTATTCGTGGATGACAGGAATGGAATTGCTCGAATTTATGGGTGGACTTTCAGGCTTATATAAGGAAATTTTAGAACAGCGAATCAAAGAATTATTGGACTTAGTGGGGTTGACTAAGGAGAAGGATAAACAGATCGGAACCTATTCAGGTGGGATGAAGCAAAGGTTGGGCATCGCCCAGGCACTTATCCATCAACCTAAGTTGCTTATTATGGATGAACCTGTTTCCGCACTGGATCCAATAGGGCGAAGAGACATGTTGGAATTGCTTAAAGTAATCAAACAGAAATCAACCATCCTATTTTCCACTCATATTCTGCACGATGCGGAAGAGCTTTGTGATAAGATACTTATCCTTAACCAAGGTAAATTGCTTGTCAACGGCTTGATTAATCAAGTGATTAATCAAAATCAACAACCTGTATTTATTATACAGGCACCTCGAGTTAACGAGTGGGCTCCACAACTTGTAAACGAAGATATCGTTGAATCTATTGTAGAAACAGGTAGTTCCGCAAAAGTGCGTGTTAAAAACATTGAACAGGGAAGAATTTGGCTGTTAGACAATATTAGCCGTTTGAGACTTCCAATTCAAAAGTTCGAACTAGTTCAGGAAAGCCTCGAAGAGATCTTTTTAAGGATGGTGAAGTAAACATGAGCCGCCTATTTGTTCTATTAAAGAAAGAGTGGCTGGAAGCTAGAAGAAGTTACAAATTATTGTGGTTTCCTGTGGTATTTATGTTTTTGGGAATCATTCAGCCTCTTTCGTCCTATTATTTACCTCAAATACTGAAAATTGCAGGCGGATTGCCTGAAGGTATGAAGATAACTTTACCAAAGTTTACTGCAGAAGATGTTCTGGCTTCGACCTTGACTAGTCAATTTGATCAATTGGGCTTAATAATTATTGTAATTGGTATGATGGGGGTCGTTGTATCGGATAAACAAAACGGAATGCTAGCGTTTATTTTGACACGCAACACAACATTAGGCGAGTATTTACTTAGCAAGTGGATTGGGCAGGCTGCTATTGTCGCAGTGTCAGTCGTAACTGGAATTCTGATGGCAATATTTTATACCTCCTATTTGTTTAAGGCTGTGTCATTAGCTAGAGTCGTTGCAGGGCTTGGTGTTTATTATATTTGGTGCCTGTTCATCTTAACGCTTGCACTTATGTTGGGTGCGTTACTATCTAGATCCTCGGCAGTCGCTGTGTTATCCATTTTTGTTCTAATACTTTTGAAAGCCATAACCGCAATTGGGTCTGGATTTCAAATCTTAAATCCCGCGTATTTGACGAATCATGCGGTCAACATCATGATATCCGGCAATGCTTTACCTCATCTTTTAACAACATTGACTATAACTTTATTCCTCATAGTACTCTTCATGTTCTTATCAAAATATTATTTATACCGAAAAGAGTTGCCTTCAATGTAACTTAATATGTATACCAAAAACCATGATGAAGATTTGTATTAAGTGAGATTAGATAATAAACGAATCATGCATTTATAAAAAGGAGGAGATAGAAGGTGAGTATTCAAGTTGTATTGGAAGATAGCGAATTTATATTGGATATTTCAGGCTGGACAGCGGTAACTAATTTAAGACGGAAGATAAAGATTCCTTACAATTCAGTCGTTGATGTACAGACGGGTAATTTCAAGTTTCCCTTGACAGCTATAAAAAGAACAGGCATTACTACATTGGATTATAAAGCTGGAATTTTTTTGATAGATGGAAAAAAATATTTCTTATCCTTTCATTCAGACAATAAAGTAATAATTCTTAGTTTGAAAGAAAATGAATTTGACAAAGTAGTAATTGAAAGCGAAGATCCTGAACAACTAGCAAACAATATTTTGATGCGCTGTTCTTCACAATAAAAAAAGAGACGCTTAAATTTTTGGGGAACCGTAGCATCTCTTCTGTAAGTGTTTAATAAACCAAAAGTCTAACGTTATTTCTACTAATCATCTAGATGTCTTAGCTTGTACCGATGATTTTTAAGGAACTCTAATTCATGTAAACGGGCAATTTTTAAATGACCTCTGTCCGTCGGATGCGGATCAGGCGGAGATTGACAGAAATGTGTCCAAGTACAAACCCTCCATTGTCCATTAGTGAATTTTCCTTGAAAATCCTTATGGACATTAACCACTTTATAATGATAAATTGAACGGTTTTTGTTAATAACACTGTTATTCTTTTGAATAAAGAATTCTATAGTAGTGTAATTTGGGTCATCGCCTTTGAAAGGGTTGTAAACGGTCATTACGTATATTTCTGCATGAGATCTAATGCTCTTACGAATTTCATTCATGATTTGTGGCCAGTTCTGGGCAAAAGTTGAATCTGCATTTGATAAACAGGCAGGAATATTAGAGGTATGGAGGCAATTTAATAAATCGGCACCACCAATACTAATGGTGATTATATCCGCATTTTTAACAGCTTTTCGGGTGTTTATATCGTGTTGAAGATGATTAAGCAAATCACTGCTTGTGAAACCAGGATTGGCACGATTAGTTAAATTGACACAATGGTATAGCTTATCCAAGAAGTCACGAAAGTAATTAACGTATCCATAATTGTTCGTAGCACCAACTCCAAATCCAATGGAATCTCCAAGAGCCGTATATTGGAAACAATGTTGGGGGTGATGGTGTTCTTGAAAACCAGACAAATAATCACCTCTTTTTAATTAATCAATATTATTCTATTATTCAAGGTAAGAGTAAGAAACGGCTAATATCCTTGAATCGTTAATATCATTTTTTTACGTTCGGGTAAAGATGTATCTATAACTAAGGATCGCCTTTTCTTTATTAACGTTACGAAGAAGTTAAGTGAAAGAATTATGGAAGAAGTTTTATTTCACATCATGAGGGAATACATTTGTTTATATGCTTATTAGATAGAAAAGTATTATATAAACAGTGAAAAAAGTACTATTTACATTTAATTGTAATAGGATTATTATTTGGTAGTACAATTTAATAATCTTATACTAGGGGTGTCCAATACGTTGGGCTGAGAGAGAAACACGGAGTTTCTTAACCCTCAGGACCTGATCTGGTTCATACCAGCGTGGGGAAGTTAGAATCTACTATTCGTAATGACAAATATGTCGTTACTGTTTATGCTAACATTAGCCGGGTCTTTTAAATAGACCCGGCTTTTTTCATGCGGTTATTGAGCAGACTCTGTCCTTTTTAATCTATAAAAAGGGAGAATGAAAAGATGAAAAAGAGTTCATTAAGTGAGATTAATCTGTCAATCATGTCGAGTTTTTCTGGAAGCAGGAAAGTTTATATTGAGGGATCTAGACCAGATATTAAGGTTCCAATGCGTGAAATTCAACTAAGTCCGACAACGGGAACATTTGGACAAGAGGAAAATCCGCCCGTTCGAGTTTATGACACGAGTGGCCCCTATACTGACACTGATCATTTGATTGACATTCGTAAGGGTCTTAGTCCTGTTTGCCGTAGCTGGATCAGTAAAAATGAAGATGTAGAAGAATATGAAGGCCGTGAAGTAAAACCAGAGGATAACGGGTATAAACAACATGATCCGAAGGCAAATATAGAAATTTTTCCTGGATTGAAACGAAAACCTTTAAGAGCCAAAAAAGGAAGAAACGTAACTCAAATGCATTATGCATGTAAAGGGATTATTACTCCTGAAATGGAGTTTATCGCGATAAGAGAGAATGTTACCCCGGAGTTTGTCCGGGATGAGGTTGCACGGGGCCGTGCTATTATACCTGCGAATATCAATCATCCGGAAAGCGAGCCGATGATTATTGGAAGCCGGTTTCATGTGAAAATTAATGCGAATATTGGGAACTCGGCTGTGACCTCGTCGATTGAGGAAGAAGTAGAAAAAATGACATGGGCTACGCGGTGGGGTGCGGATACCATGATGGACCTTTCAACGGGTAAGAATATACATACGACACGTGAATGGATTATTCGAAATTCACCTGTACCAGTGGGAACTGTTCCTATTTATCAAGCACTTGAAAAAGTAAATGGAATTGCTGAAGATTTAACTTGGGAGGTATATCGCGATACCTTAATTGAGCAGGCTGAGCAAGGCGTTGATTATTTTACCATACATGCAGGTGTGCTACTGCGATACATCCCTTTAACAGCAAAGCGTGTTACAGGGATTGTATCCCGGGGAGGCTCCATCATGGCTCAATGGTGTCTTGCTCACCATAAGGAAAACTTCCTTTATACTCACTTTGAAGAAATCTGTGAAATTATGAAAACGTATGATGTATCCTTCTCATTAGGTGATGGTCTCCGCCCCGGATCGATTGCCGATGCGAATGATGAGGCTCAATTTGCAGAATTAGAAACGCTTGGAGAACTGACAAAAATAGCATGGAAGAATGATGTTCAAGTCATGATTGAAGGTCCAGGACATGTTCCGATGCACTTAATTAAAGAAAACGTGGAAAAGCAAATGGAAATTTGTCAGGAGGCACCTTTTTATACCTTAGGACCATTAACAACAGATATTGCACCTGGGTATGATCATATTACATCCGCAATAGGAGCGGCCATGATTGGCTGGTTTGGGACCGCAATGCTATGTTACGTGACACCAAAAGAACATCTTGGTCTGCCGAATAAAGAAGATGTCCGAACCGGGGTTATCACCTACAAAATCGCCGCCCATGCTGCTGATTTAGCAAAAGGCCATCCTGGAGCTCAAATTCGTGATGATGCACTTTCCAAGGCAAGATTTGAATTTCGCTGGAGAGATCAATTTAATCTATCTCTTGATCCTGAAAGAGCGTTAGAATATCATGACGAAACGCTTCCAGCTGAAGGAGCAAAAACATCCCATTTTTGTTCGATGTGCGGCCCGAAATTTTGCAGTATGAGAATTTCACAAGATATACGTGACTTAGCAAGGGAAAAGGGCCTTGGTTTTGAGTCAATTATTGATGAAGGTCTAAAAGAAAAAGCAGACGAATTCAGAAATAATGGTGGAGAAATTTATAAATAAAAGCTGGGATGAGAGAATCATGAATCCAGTACTCCGAAATAAAAAAGCGAAAGAAATAGATGTTGAACGATTAGAAAAACATATAAAAAACATTCAAAGCAAGTGTCGCCATACATTTTTTGAAACTTCTACATCGAGTCTTAGAAAATGTTTGATTTGTCAATATGAGGAAACCATATGCTATCGTTTCTCAACTAACGAATAAAAGCATTTCCTGGGTTTACTCACTTGGCTAAGTTAAACTATCATGTTGATTTTCTAAATAAA
Source organism: Neobacillus massiliamazoniensis (assembly GCF_001048695.1). Lineage (GTDB taxonomy): Bacteria > Bacillota > Bacilli > Bacillales > Cytobacillaceae > Neobacillus > Neobacillus massiliamazoniensis. The sequence goes on from NZ_CVRB01000003.1 coordinate 113,055, forward strand.
ATTGGTATACCTACCTGTTAATTCGATAAGAAGTAGAAATTCGTTGTCATTTATGAATAAACCCTGTTGGAAGCAGTTTGGAAGCTTTGGTTCTTGTTTTTTGTCACTAATAAGGCCCATTTGGGAGAAATACATGAAATCGGGCAAGTTAATCATTTTATCTTCCCGGCATCGGTGAAAATACAAGAAATCGGGCATGTAAATCATTTTATTTTCCCGGAATCGGTGAAAATACAAGAAATCGGGCATGTAAATCATTTTACGTGCCCGGTATCGGTGAAAATGCAAGAAATCGGGCATGTAGAACATTTTACGTGCCCGGTATCGGTGAAAATGCAAGAAATCGGGCATGTAAACCTTTTTACTTGCCTGCTATAGAGAAAAATGCATGAAATCAGTGACATAAGCCTTTTTACGTGCCCTGAATGCAATCATGTACGGTCTTACAAATGTCGGATTCCCTTATGAGCTCGATGATTTTACCGACAATCTGGATTGCCTTTCTTTTTTGGTCGTACCCCCAGACTGTTTTTCATAAAAATAGCTGAAATAAGAAAGCAGGTTAGCTTGTCTACAAATGAATACCCTTTTAGCACTTTATACCAGAGGTTAACTTTTTCCTAATCCACGACAAACTGGTCAAAAATGTCTGCTATTTTTTTCAATACATCAAATGACTCCCTCTTCATCCTCTAAATTAAAGTCCTCCTCACGTAAGATTTTTTTGAAAGGCTTTTGGTTAAGATACGATTCAAATTTCGTACCAAATAATGTTTCTGGTCTTAGGTATTTATACATGTGGGGATCAGGTAGCCATTCTGCTGTCTTAATGTCAATCACATATTTAAAATCGTTTACGGTAAAGCCTTCTCCTAATCTGGCTCGGATGATGTTTTGCGTCTTATGATTACTTGGCTTGTAGGAGGCTTTTGTTTTTTCATTAAGGTATTGAATGATTTCGACGACAGGGATCTTTTTCTCTGAAGTAATCTTTGAAGTACTCTCTGGTATTGCTTGGTTCAGGCTAGTTTCATCTACGATCCAGTCTGAATCCGAAGATGGTTCATCCTGATCCATTGATGGCTCAGACGCGTGTTCGTCTAAGACCTCCACCCGTTCGTAGTCAATCGTGTACCACTTTGTATTGTCCATTTTGGTTTTATTCCAATTCCCAGAGATCAAATAGCCCTGTTTCTCCAGCGAGTGAATCGCACGTTTGATCGTACTCTCCGACCAGAACGGCATCTGCTTCTGCCAATCCTTATACGTGTTATAAATCCATTTCCGCCCTTCGATGACATGCTTACTAGACGACAGCCAAAAATGAATTTGCTGCAGGACAATGGCCTCATTAATTCCAATTTTCACTGCCAAAGACGGAATAATCATCAGCGGCGCTTCATTCATCAAACATTTACTCATATCATTTTCCTCCTATTTTATAGAGTGGTATCTTCCATCCACTCATGCATTTTTTCTTTCATACTATATATAGGGAAAAAGGGGGGTAAAAGGACAGGGTAGGGAAAAAATATTTTTCAGTGGGGTCAGATACACTCAAGGAATTAATGAAAGAATTGCAGTGTTTTTATATAACTAAGCTGTTATTTAGGTTTAAGAAGGAATTTTATTAATGAAGGGGAATATATAACGTTATTGAAAATTTAGCATTTTCTATGTAGTTGAAATCTGATAAATCAAAAGAGTAAGAAGGTGCTAATAAATGAATATCGTTGAGACTAAATATTTCAATTTACAAAGACTATCTGACGGAGTTTATGCAGCGATTGCAAACCCTGGTGAAGGTGCGTGGAGCAATGCTGGGTTTGTAGATTTAGGCAATGAATTACTTGTGTTTGATTCATTCTCTACCCCGATAGCTGCGAAGGAATTATTGAAACAAGCAGAAGAGATTACAGGAAAAAAAGTGAAATACTTAATAAACAGCCATTATCATGGTGATCATGTGTTTGGAAACCAAGTGTTCATAGATTCTACTATCATTTCTACTTCTTTAACTCGAAAGTTATTTGAAGAAAAAAATGTGATTGATAACGTTGAAAAAGAACAGGAAGAAATGGGACAATATTTAAAATCTCTAGAAAAACAAATAGAATCAACCACTGACACTATATTAAAGCATAGCTTGTTAAATCAATTTAAAGAAATGTCTAAAGTTCTAGAGGCAGTACCTTATTTAAAAATGGTACTACCGAATTTGATTTTTGAAAAAAATCTAGTTATTCACGGGTCGAAACGTAATGTAGAATTACACTGTTATGGTGGGGGGCACACACCAAGTGATTGTTTTCTTTATTTACCAGAAGAAAAAATAGCATTTATGGGGGACATTGTAACAGTGGAGACCCATGTACCTATTTATAACCCTGAAGAATTTGTTGCTATTTTGAATAAAGTAAAACAAATAGATATAGAAACAATTGTACCGGGGCACGGATGTGTAGGTAATTTGAAGTTATGTGATATATTAATCGATTATTTATCAATTTTAATACAGAAAGCAAAGGAAGCTCAGCGATACAACTTATCGCAAGAGAACTTTATGTCAGGATTTTCAACGCCTGCTGAATATAATAATTGGAAGAGTCCTAATGGAATAAAACGGAATCTTTCAACTGTATATAATTTTTACAAAAAGCCAGAATAAATTTTTAACGAACGTGAGCGTAAGTGAAACAAGCAAGCAATTATTGATGGGGAAAATAGTGAAAACATTTTAAATTGTATATTGGGGGAAATGATGTGAAATCTATTGATGTTCATCATTATGATGTGTTTAGTAAAGAACCTAATAAAGGGAATCCTGCTGGAGTAGTATTAAATGGTGATGACTTAACCGAGACAGAAATGCAAGAAATAGCTTTCAAAGTAGGATTTAATGAAACAGCTTTTGTAGTTAAGTCAGATGTAGCTGACATTAGAATACGTTTTTTTACACCAGGACACGAAATGAATTTATGTGGTCACGGAACAATGGCTACTGTGTATGCATTAAAAACCAAAGGGGTATTAGGGGATAAAACGAATTTCACCATTGAAACAAAAGTAGGGATTTTGCCGATAAAAATTAACTCAACTACTGATAGTGATATTTTAATAACTATGAAACAAGCTTCACCTCAATTTGAAGAATATAAAGGTTCGAAGGAAGATCTAGCAAATTCGATAGGATTACAAGAATCGGATATTCGTAATGATTTACCGATTCTATATGGGAGTACTGGTACCTGGACTCTATTAATTCCAATAAAACAACTTAATGCTTTTAATAAAATGAAACCTAAAAATAAGGATTTCCCTACTATTTTGAAAGAAATGCCTAAATCATCTATCCATCCTTTCTGTTTGGAAACCAATGATTCTAACGCTGATATGTATGCCAGACACTTTTCTTCACCTTATTCTGGCACAATTGAGGATCCAGTTACGGGAACCGCTTCAGGTGTAATGGGAGCATATTATGCTAAATATATAAAAAACAACATTTTTGATGAACCTCTAAATCTTATTGTTGAGCAAGGTTACGAAATTCAAAAAGATGGTCGAGTTATGGTACGGATTTCAAAAAATAGTGAGTTTTATGATGTTGATATTACAGGGAATGCGGTTCATGTTAAGGATTTTGAAGTTTTTTTAGAAGATGAATAATGTCTACACTGGGAAGCCTCCAAACTGGAGGCTTTTATCTATTACTTGATTTCATTTTATCTATAGTTTCATTTGTAGACCATGAGGCACTAGCAATTATACGAAAGTTTATTTTTGCAGCCTTGTCTCCATCTAAATCATTTATCTTTACGGAACCTGTTGCGTCGTGTACTACTGACACTTCAAATCCTTGTTCAATTAGTTCGCGCATGTGAGATTCAACGCACAAGTTCCCAGCCATACCTGCAAGAATGACGCGGGTAATTCCGTGTTTTCGCAGTTGCAAAACCAAGTCATTGGCTTCGGGTCCGTAAATTTTATGCGGACTTGTGATTATGGTTTGCCCATCTTGAATATAAGGCTTATATCGTTCAAGAAAGTCCGCACCAGAACCTTTAAAGCCTTTAAGTGATAATGGATCTTTACGCTGATACATTTTGAGATTGTGCATCGAATGTTCCATAGCTCCCCCAAACCTCCATTTTAGGTCATAGGGATAATAGTAATGAGGGGACACAAAAACTTGGAACTTATTTTCCTTTGCTGTTTTTAATAATAATTCAATGTTCTCAATCGTATGATTTTTAGCAACGCTGTCTTTAACTAAATCCCATGCTACACCTTTTGGACTTAAAAAGTCATTTTGCGGATCAGTGATCACCAAAGCGGTATTCTTTTGATACACCTTCATTCCCGGCTGTGGAAGTGTTATGGTTTGTGCTGCTGCACCATTTTGATGATAACCATAAAGATGAAGGTTGATAAAAAACGAGAACACAAAGAAACGTTGTAGAATTTTTCTCATTGAGAATCTCCTTAAATAAATTTATATACGTTTATTAAGTAATGTTTTCAATGATTGATTCATATTCACCACGGGCAAATTGTTGATTGAAAAACATATCATTATGTTTACTAACGGGTCCTGAATTCAACAAAGTAGGGTTGTTCCGACGAGCTTTTTCGTATGGTAGTAATACGCAGAATAGTGTAAGAAGCATAGTACTTAAATTTGCATTTGAGCCAAAGTGGAACAACAAAAAAGACATGGAATTTCCATGCCGGTAGTGGATTTCATCCTTTTATCACCAATATTGCAGATGCTGGAAAAAATAAGGGTTTGTTGGTTGTATTGGAAGTGTTGGTTTAAATATTGATGGGGCATACTTTCTGGTCCTCTATTGCAATTCTGGTAGGGGCCTATATAGGTTTCGGGTTTTACTGATGCAGTAATTTGTTTCCACTGATTTTCATTCATACAATAAGTATGTGACATAATATTTGAAGGCGTAAACTTTAAGATGTCAGAGCCCAAAATTACTTGTGGAGTGGGTGCATTAAAAATCGTCAAAAGATGAGTGTTATCAACAGCAGCTACTTCATAATGCCACCAAGCTTGTGGAACGTTTGCCACTTGTCCCGGTGAAATATAGTAACTGAGAATTTGCTTTGTAAATGGATTTAACATTGATACAGTCGCAGCACCAGAAATACAATAGACTAGCTGTGCAGCATTTTGGTGATAGTGAGGTTCTACAACATTATTAGTACTAAGGAAAATGTCTAACAGCGAAACATTTTCCAATGTATTCAACTGTTCCACACCTAATATGTTTATATAGTTGTTGGTGTCTTTTTTAAAAAAGGGACTTTTATTTATGTCAAATGAGTATTGGGTTGATGGAGATTTGTGATCAATATTTGAAACCATAATTTTTCTTCACTCCCTAATAAATGCAATAAAAACAAACTTTATAGGCATGTTTTGTACCTTCAATTATTTTGGTGATTTTAGTTATTAAGAATTAATTCTTTGCCACTACGAAGATAAAACGCAATAAGTGGAGAATAAGTTTGTGAATATAATGTAATGACAATATATGATTAAAAAGGGGAGACTTATATGGGGAACCGTGATAATAGTGGTAATGATAATTTGATTGATCGAATTATCAAAGATTCTAAAATTGATGACGAAATGAAGAAAAACCCTGGTTTCGGAAAACCATTTCCAAAAAATTTCTATAGTGGAGATACATACAGTAATTTTTTAAATACTGCAAAAAATGCAGGTTATTTACCCCCTTGGATAAGTATACAAAAGGAAATACGTGAGAAAATTGCTTTAACATTGAAAATGATTGAACAAAATGCCATTGAAACTAAAATAAAAAGCTCAATTGATGAAATTAACGAGAAAATAGTAAAATATAATGGTTCTTGTCCACCAAATATGCAACGTGGAAAGATAAGCATAGAAAACATTGCGAAACAATACAAAGTTTGGGAATAGAAAATTTATCGAAATTTATGTTTCACAAACGGGTGTAAATATTCAAGAAGGTAATCGCCTCTCAGTCCTTGAACTATTAATATGAAAATTTCATAAAGCAAGGAGACATTTTAACATGACAACTCCAAATAAAAATTTAAAGATTTGTAACAAAGGACATCAATATTATAAAAGTAGCGATTGTTCAACTTGTCCGATTTGCGAGCGGGAACGAAGACCTGAAAATGGATTTCTTGCAATGCTTTCAGCACCAGCAAGACGAGCGTTGGAAAACAATGATGTAACATCATTACAGAAGTTATCATCATATAGTGAAAAAGAGATTTTAAAATTTCATGGTATGGGACCTGCTTCCTTACCGAAACTTAGGTCTGCATTAAAGGAAAAGGGGTTATCTTTTAAAGACTAATTTTTATACTTTAAATAGGGGTTCTTCTTCGAATAAATGGGGCTTGAGCTGAGGATTGGGATTGCAACAGCGATCCATTTTTCTTCTTGTTCTAACGGAGCAGGATTCAACAAAAAAATGAGGCTATTTATAACAGATAGCCTCATTTAATTTATAAATATAATTCAACCATGTTTTAAAGGATTTACTTTTGCAGATAAATGGTGATAAGTAGAATGAGCTTTTAAATTCTAATAAAAAAAATTAATGGATTTTTTTGGAATTATATCCTCGTTCTCCATAAGGTTTAAGTTGTTCTAACCATTTTTCCTCAAGTTCTAACAATGCTTCTTTCTCGGTAAAATACGGGTCATCTTTCTTTTTAAGGATCTCTAATACTTCAAAAGTAAAAATGTCTTTCCCAAATTGGATCCATTCTTCTTGAAGTGCCTTATTGGAATGGGTACCTGTTTCAAGCATTACCTTTACCCCATTTAGGGATTTCAAATTTTTAGTGCTTCCGATAAAAATTTTTTGGTTTTTGCTATTTTTAATTTGATAGACTCCTGCTTCAATAGGTATTTCTTTATAAATTTTTTTAAGTTCTTTTTTTCGGTCCATTTATTCTTACCTTCTTTCTACGTTTATTTTTTTAGCCAGTATTGGCTTCCGTCTGGTTTTCTGTCTAAAAAGCCGTATTCGAATAAATATCTTCTGATTACGACATAATCATCATAAATGGTTTTTAATATTTGATTTAATTCATTTTCATCATAAGTATGTTCACTATCTAAGTTTTTCGCGATTTCCCGAAGGACAATAAGCCGCTGCTTTTCCTTAGGAGGGAATTTCTTTAAGGTTCCGCTTGTTCCTTCAGGGAAGAATTTCTTAATAGTTTCATCCTGTTCATCTAGTGTAATATCGTATCGATCATCTACCAATCTGGCTGTTTTATGAGGAGGTATAAAAGCTGGTGCATACTGATCTCTATCTTTTAATAGTTCCATTATTGCTAAAAAAATCTTTGCTTGACGCTCCTTCTCTTTTAGTGCAAAACGGTGATGCCTAATGGTGGAGGTACTTCCAATATCCATGTCCATTTGGACTTCTTTATCGCTTTTTCCCTGATAAAAGAGACTAAGGAGTTGATTCTGATGGTCAGTAAGACCGGTGAATTTCTTATCCAGTCTTATTAAGGAATCAAATACCGAATTATGTGTCCTTTCGATATGAATACGTGTATATCTTTCAGCTTCATACAGAATCCCCTCATAAGGATAAATAATTCCTTTTTCGAATTCCTTCCCACATAACAGGCATTTATAAGAATCAAAATCTTGAATGTATCCCCGTTTAAGTTCTTCTAATGACGCGTTCCAAAAAAAATCCGAAATTTCCATTATGAAAACACAACCAATCAAAGATTAATCGTTTCATAAACAAAAGTAATTTATGTTTATGTATATATAAACATAATAAATAAGTGTTTGTATTACGTCAATGAATTTAATGGAATTTAAATAAAAATTTGACGGGCTAGATGATTACTTACCGACCTAGAAAGGAGAAAAAACCATGAAAAAGAAAAGACGTAAAGAACTGAAGCCCAAAAGGAGTATAATCCTCTCGGGCTTCTGATGTGGTTTATCTGTTATGGTTAATTTCATTCATGAACCGTTCAATTGTTTCTTGTATATTCATCACACCAATGTTCCCTTCTTTTCGCTTTCTTAACGCTAAGGATTGGTTCTCGACCTCTTTATCGCCGATAACAAGCATATAAGGAATCTTTTGTTTTTCTGCTTCTCTTATCTTCAATCCCATTTTCTCAGACCTGTAATCGACTTCCACACGTAAGCCTGCTGCTTCCAAGTTGGATTTCACATCATTTGCATAAGCTACTTGTGATTCCGAAATAGGAATTATTTTTGCTTGAACAGGTGATAGCCAAAGGGGAAATTCTCCAGCAAAGTGTTCAATTAGAATAGCCAAAAAACGCTCTACTGAACCAAAGATGGCTCTATGAATCATAACGGGACGATGAAGTTTATTATCCTCACCCACATAAGAACAATCAAACTTTTGAGGCATTTGAAAATCCAATTGGACAGTGCCACATTGCCAGCTTCGTCCTAGTGAATCTAAAATATGAAAATCAATCTTCGGACCATAAAAAGCCCCATCACCAGGGTTGATTTGGTAATTAACCCCTTTACTCTTCAAAACAGATTCCAATGCTAATTCAGCTTGATCCCAGATTTCTTCAGAACCCATGAATTCTTCGGGTCGTGTAGAAAGCTCTACCTTATAGTCAAAACCAAAGTGAGAGTAAAACTCATCAATTAACGCTAGAACCTTATCAATTTCGGACTCAATCTGGTCAACTCGAACAAATAAATGTGCGTCATCTTGAGTAAAGGAACGAACTCTTAATAGTCCATTTAAAGAACCTGAAAGTTCATGTCGGTGGACTAATCCAAGTTCAGCAAAACGGATTGGCAATTCCCGATAACTTCGTCTCTTGCTGTTGAAAATTAAGATAGCACCAGGACAGTTCATTGGCTTAATGGCATAATTTTGTCCATCAACATTGGAAAAGTACATATTTTCGTGATAGTGATCCCAATGACCTGATTGTTCCCAAAGTTCCTGTTTCATCATTATGGGTGTTTTAATTTCCTGATAGCCTGCCCTTTGGTGTTTCTTTCTCCAGAGATTTTCAAGTTCGTTCCGAATGACCATGCCATTTGGTAAGAAAAAAGGCATTCCTGGAGCCTCTTCCATTGAAGCGAATAGTTCTAACTCTTGACCTAACTTTCGATGATTTCTTTTTTCTGCTTCCATTTGGTTCATCATGTTTGTCCTCCTAATTTTAAAGTTATATAAAAAAAACGCACTCATCCCAACAAAAGGGACGAGTGCGGTCGTGATACCACCCTAATTCCAAAAAGTGCGCCAAAGCCTACTTTTTGCTCAAAAAGATAACGGATTTACCGATTATAGATACTCTGGTTGACCCATTTCCCCACAATAGCTCCAAGGTGGTAAACCATTCGATTTTCTTCAGGGCTTACAGCCAATGACCCTGTTCTCTGGAAAGAAAATACTCAAATGATTCATGTCCTTTTCATCGCATTTCCTTATTCCTTTTCTAAAAATAAAAAACGCACTCATCCCAACAAAAGGGACGAGTGCGGTCGTGATACCACCCTAATTCCAAAAAGCGCGCCTAAACCTGCTTTTTGCTCAAAAAGATAACGGATTTACCGATTATGGATAGTCTGGTTGACCCATTTCCCCACAATAGCTCCAAGGTGGTAAACCATTCGCCTTTCTTCAGGGCTTACAGCCAATGACCCTGTTCTCTGGTAAGAAAATGAACGTATGATTCATGTCCTTTTCAACGCAATAACTAATTATTTTTTTATAAAATAAAAAACGCACTCACCCCAACAGTAGGGACGAGTGCGGTCGTGATACCACCCTAATTCCAAAAAGCGCGCCAAAGCCAGCTTTTTGCTCAAAAAGATAACGGATTTACCGATTGTAGATATTCTGGTTGACCCATTTCCCTACAATAGCTCCAAGGTGGTAAACCATTCGATTTTCTTCAGGGCTTACAGCCAATGACCCTGTTCTCTGGTAAGAAAATAACCAAATGATTCATGTCCTTTTCATAGCTAAATTAGATTTGTTATTTATTGTTAATGGCAATTTTAATACACATTTTTTAAAAGGTCAAATATTTTTTGAACAATATATAATGATGGAATATGAATTCGAATAACTAAGTATCGAATTTATTTAAAAATTTTTACAAGGGAAGTCTATAGGAGGATTAAATAATTTTCTTATTATTTTAAATTGGTTGTTATTTTAAATTGATATTGTAACAGCAATAGTGTATGATACATAGTATAAATTGTATACTGTATGACATATAGCAAATAAAAAACGAGGTGGGTGAATGAGTACTTTATTGAATTCATTAATTACAGAGCTTAGGAGAGGAACGTTAACATTAGCCGTTTTAAGTCAATTACAAACTCCTCAGTATGGATATTCACTTGTTCAGTTATTGGAGGAATCGGGCATCACCATTGATCAAAGTACCTTATATCCATTGCTTCGCCGATTAGAAAAGCAGGAGTTAGTGACGAGTAGTTGGGACACATCTGAGAGTAGACCCCGTAAGTACTATGTTTTAAGTGAATATGGTTTAGAGATCTTTTTGCAGTTAAAAAGGGAATGGATTAAGAATTCGAAAGAGCTCTATGGCTTATTAAAGGGGGAAAAAGAGGATGAATTTGATTGATATATATATCCACGAAGTTACTCGGAGGCTGCCTGAAAAAAATCGCGAGGACATTGCTCTGGAGTTACGGTCAACCATTGAGGATATGCTTCTTGATAACTATAGCGAAGAAGATGTAAAGGCGGTCCTTGAAAAATTGGGGAACCCAGTAACATTAGCTAGTGGATATCGAGATCAGCCAATGCATCTAATTGGTCCACGTTATTTTGATGTATATATTACGTTATTAAAAATGATTTTACCGATTGCCACTGTTATTTCTTTGATCTCAGTAATTGCTGAATATGTTATTGGATATGGTGGTGAGGAAACCGTAATTAATAGTGTTTTGACTATTATTGGTGGAGGAATAAGGGGAATCATTGAAGTAGGGATCCAAACCTTTTTTTGGCTAACACTTGTTTTTGCCATTTTGGAACGAACAGATAAAGGAAAAGATGGTCAGCCATATACAACAAAGTTAACAAAATGGACTCCTGATGATTTGAAAAAAATTTCTGTTATTCCCAAGAAAAAAGCTATTTCGAAGCTTGAAGTATTTGGAAGTTTGATGTGGACTGCAATTTGGGCAACTTTCTATTTTTATGCGAATCATCTAGTAGGTGTATATGAAGGCGGCGACAGATTTAAATTTGTGACTCCATCTTTCAATCAAGAAGTATTACTTGAGTATTGGCCAATCGTTCTTGTTGTGATCGGTTTTGAAATAGCATTAGCACTCTACAAACTAATCAAAGGACAATGGACGAAAAGAATGGCATTATGTAATGCTGCTCTCCAGCTTATTGCTACTATTACATTCATTGTAATAGTAAGAAACCCGAATATATTGAACCAAGATTTTATTACGTATATGACTAATTTATTTACCATTACTTCTAATCAATTTGAAACGTGGTTAGTTAGCGGAGGAATTTCCATCTTTATTTTATCTGCGGTAATCACTGTAAATGATGGCTTTCGCAAGGCAAGAATTCGATAATTGGTATTAGCATATTAATGTGAAGGGTGCAAGAATTGAATAAAGCAACGCTCTCGGTGCGTTGCTTTTTATCGTACCTTAATCTAAAATATTTTTAGTTTACCAATTTTAGGTTCTTTTATTTTTCGCTGCGGGATTTTATAAAATATGTCCCTCCTATTGTGACAAGTGGAAAAATGCATGAGAAAAGGTTAGGAAATTAGGAATGTTAAAAAATTTAATTAACTTAAATACAAATTATGACAAATTTCACATCTTTCAATCAAGTAGACTAAAACTAATGTCTTAAGAAAAAGTAAAGTTTAGGATGTTATAAAGTTAGATGACACTTACGTCTGGGACACAGGTTAGGGGGAAGGTTTGTGAGAAGTACGTTAAATGAAACAGGTGTAGAAATAGAAATTGATAAAGGACGGTTTAACACATTCAGAAAGCTTATGAACTGGAAGTTCATTACAATCAGCGTAATCATTATAATTGCACTCATTTTTACAGCTATCTACTTTTATCAGACAACCCGGTTCAATGCACTTATCACCATCAATAACATAAAGGTCGGTGGACTGACTGCAGATCAAGCACTAAAAAAACTAGAATCATCTGTATTAAAAAACGAAGTTTATGTTGGAAAAGAACGAATATTTGATGGGAAAGATACGAAGATGGGATTTACGAAAGAGGATCTGCCCAGTGTCAAGAAATTATTAGGAAGCCAGTGGACGTTCTTACCTTCCTCAAAGGCAAAAAATTATTCCTTGATGCCAAGTCAAGGCGATCAATACCGAAGCCAAACGTTGAAAAAGCTATTAGAGGATAAGCTTACACTCATGAATGAGAGCTTAAAAGCCCCTCAAGATGCTGATGTCCGTTTGGAAAATGGCAACATCATCATCTCCAACAGTACTCCGGGAACGCAATATGATGTCGCCAATTTAATAACGCAGTATCAAAAACAGGAATATACAAGTGAAATTCATTTGAAACCCATATACCTACAGCCAAATAAAGAGGACAGTCCACTTGTAACAAAAAAAGAGAAAATGCTTCAAGATTTTCTTCAACAAACCGTTGATTATAAGGTGCAGGATAAGGTTTATTCTGTAAAAGGCAGCGATGTCATTAAAAATGCTTCTCTGTCAAAAGATATGCAAGTTGTTTTTGACCCGGCTGATATTAAGAACAAAGTTTCTGAGATTAATAGTTCACAATCAACATTAAATAAAAATTTCTCCTTTAAGACCCATTCAGGTTCAGTCATATCGGTAAAAGGAGAGTCCTATGGCTGGGCCCTTGATGTTGATAAAGAAACAAAGCTGATTCAGGAGGCCTTTGAAAAAGGCGAAAAATCAATTTCTGCCGAAGCTATTTACGGGGATGGCTGGAGCACCTATGGCACCGGCTATCAAACAACAACGAACAATGGCATAGGCGACACTTATGCGGAAGTATCCATTGCGGAACAACGGATTTGGATTTATAAAAATGGACAATTAATGGTCACTACCAATGTGGTTACAGGCTGGCATGGTGTTGATCAGGATACACCTCCAGGAGTGTGGTATATCGAGTTTAAACGATCACCATCCATCCTTAGGGGTAGTGAAGTAGGTAATCCGAATTATGAGGTTCCTGTAACTTATTGGGCACCCTTTACACTCAGTGGCTGCGGATTCCACGATGCCGGCTGGCGGAGAAACTGGGCAGGTGATGCCTATCTAACGCAAGGATCAGGTGGCTGTGTCAACGTCCCGCCAAGTGTTATGGCTTCCGTATATGACAATCTTGTCCAAAACGAGCCAGTTGTCATATATTAAGAAAGGATTAATTGAAATCTATTTTAGCTAATGTAATGGCTAATAATTATTCAACTAAACGTGGCATTACTTTAACAAAAAAGTAATGCCATTTTCTTATGAGAATGATCTGGTTAGTAGCAAAGTTGTAGAATAGAATTTAGATAAAATGGTATTCTTGACTTTTCTATTGTGGGATCTAGGAATCTATTTGCCTACCATCTTTGCTGGATAAAAGAGCTTGGACATTTTGGCAGTACACAGACCGCGGACGATTGGATGGATATAGTGGAGAGGAAAAGTCCATTGACCTAAATGTATTTTATGGTAGCAATAAAGAATTTTTAAAATATGGATATTAGAGAACAAGTTTTGGGAGGGGAGTGTAATGAGGGTTACTCCAAAAGAATTTTGTATTCATAATTTACGTTATATTGTAAGGTCTGCAATAGTGAAAGATGCGAAAAGCTTGTCTGAAGTAAGATTGCAGATAGATGGTGAAACAGAAAATTTAGATCGAGAAAAAGGCGAGGCGTACATAGATGAATCAGGTTTTAAACAGATCATTAAAGATGACACAGAAAGTAGTAGTAATCTATTTTTAGTTGCTGAAGCTAATGAAAAAATTGTAGGTTTTTCAAGATGTGAAGGGAACAAATTGAAAAGATTTTCTCATAAAGTAGAATTTGGAGTCTGTGTATTAAAAGAATATTGGGGATATGGAATAGGAAGAAACCTTTTAAAAGAATCTATTGATTGGGCAGATTCAAATGAAATAAAGAAAATAACTTTAAATGTTCTTGAAACCAATGATAAAGCTATAAAGCTTTATGAAAAATATGGTTTTGAAGTGGAAGGTATTTTAAAAAAAGACAAAATTCTATCTGACGGGAATTACTATAATACCGTTGTGATGGGAAGATTTAAAGGATAGGGATTAGATAACAATCCAATTCTAACGGATGGTTGAGGGAGTTCTGGAGAGTGTTTTTTGGAACCCTTTTTTAAAAAATCCAGTATGGTAACCGTAATAGGATGAGCAACGATGAGGGTAAATGATTATTACAAATTAGTAAAATAATTATAACTATAATGATATCGAAGGTGAAAGATGAATATTAAGGTTATATTACAAGGTCTACTTATTGGAATTATTATGATAATCATTTTAATTTTATTTCAGAAAATAACCCATATAAATGTGCCTACTTGGCTCGGTAATATTATAATTTTGGGCCTTATTGTTTTATTTTGTAAAAAGACTAAATCCTCTAATTAACCAGTATCAAATAAGAACGTATTTTTATATATTTTCTGTGGTGAAGTACTGATAAGTGAAAAATTTCACTTAAATTAACGGATCAGGAGTTGAAAAAGGAATTTAAACTGGGTTAGTAGAATTAGTTATATTGAACTTTGAATTATTTTAATATTAAAATAATTTATCGTTTGACTAATTTTCTAAATACGGAGGGATTTCGTGAAGACACTTTTTAGATATAACTGGATGGTAAGAGAAGAATGGTATCGGTGGTGTGAAGGATTAAGTGAAGAGGAACTTCTACGAACAAGAACTGGCGGAGTAGGTAGTATACTACATACACTCTTCCATATAGTTGATGTGGAATGGAGTTGGATACGCCTTTTACAAGGTAAAACAGACTTTGATGAGAGTTTCGATGGTTATAAAAGTTTGAATCAGGTTCGAAAATTGGACTCTGAATTTCGTTCGGAAGTGGAGAACTTTGTGAACAATTGGGATGATAGTATGGAAAATCAACTATTATACGATACTCTACCAGATGGAAGAATTGTAACTGACACTTGGGGTGAGGTTATACGACATGTCATTGCCCACGAAATTCACCATATAGGACAATTATCAATCTGGGCAAGGGAAGAAGGGAAAAAGCCTGTGTCTGCAAACCTTATTGGACGTGGGCTTATCTCTCAATCTAATACATAATGGAAAAAGTAATTAATTTAGTTGTATTCTTTTTAAACGGGGCGATTGTTCATTAAGGACAGTCGCTTCTTTTACTAACGCTCAAGCTAGCGAAAGACAGTCATTATCGAGAGGGTGAAAGAAACTTTGAACAACATGGATAAAGATAGATTCTTTTTAGAAATGGCTCTTGAAGAAGCCGAACGATCCTTAAAGGAGAACACATATCCAATAGGAGCCGTTATTGTTGATGAAAATTATAATTTAATTGCCAAAGGAAGAAATAGAGTATATCCTCAGCAAGATGCCACAGCTCACGCAGAAATTGATGCCATAAGAAATGCTGGACAAGTAATATTAAATGCAAAAATTAACCGAGAGATATTTACTATCTATACCTCCTTAGAAC
Organism: Neobacillus massiliamazoniensis; assembly: GCF_001048695.1. GTDB lineage: Bacteria > Bacillota > Bacilli > Bacillales > Cytobacillaceae > Neobacillus > Neobacillus massiliamazoniensis. The sequence goes on from NZ_CVRB01000003.1 coordinate 128,849, forward strand.
CTTGTCCAATGTGTACAGGTGGGATTTTGTTTGCAAATATAAAAAAAGTAGTTTGGTTGTTAAATGATGACTTGGGTTTTGGTGGGTTTAGAAAAATAAAGAGTACAAACATTTTTGATGAAAGATTTAAAGAAGTGGAACTAATTGAAGAACCTTATGACGACTTAAAGAAGAGACAAAAAGAACTTATGAGCAAATGGGCAATAAATTCTAATAACATTGTAAACTTACGGGATGCTATAAAGAAATAATTCCTTAAGAAAAGGAAAGTAATGTGTGAAGTAAACGAATTCTAATATTGAATGGTTGACCTAATTTTGTAAAAATATTTTGCAGTTCCATTGATAGGCAATAGCCTCCAAATAAAATGGTAAACCAGTAGAAAAAAACAACTGGTTTTCTTTGATAATTTATGTAGATCCTCAACAATTGTTGGAACTTTGTTGAAAGATAAGAGCGTACATTTAACCATGACTTATGCTAAAAATTTTCAAGGCGACTTAGCAACTGTATGATAAAAGAATAAACCCTACAAAATGGTGCACAAAATGTCGGATGATTAGATCAAACTCCTGCTATTCTCTTTATATAAGGAGGTCATTGAATTGGATTTGCTCAAAAATATGAATAGTGCCATTAAATTTATTGAGGAAAATCTGACAAACGATATTGACTTTAAAGAAGTTGCAAGGCTGGCTTACTGCTCGGAATATCATTTTAAAAGGATGTTTTCCTTCCTTGCAGGTATTACACTATCCGAGTATATTCGCCGAAGACGACTTACGCTTGCAGCGTTTGAGCTTAGAGATAACAACATTAAGGTCATTGATATTGCGATAAAGTACGGTTACAACTCACCAGACTCTTTTGCAAGAGCGTTTCAAAATTTGCATGGTATCACACCATCAGAAGCGCGAAGTAATGGCCATTCACTTAAAGCCTATCCACCGATGTCCTTCCAATTATCTATTAAAGGAGGCAGAGAATTGAACTATCGAATTGAAGAAAAAGAAGCATTTCGGCTTATTGGAATTAAAAAAAGAGTTCCTATCATTTTTAATGGGGTTAATCCTGAGATTGCTTCTATGTGGGAAAGTTTAGATGAGCGAACCATAAATGAACTTAAAAAACTATCGAATGTCGATCCTGCAGGATTGCTAAGCGCATCTACGAACTTTTCCGAAGGCAGGATGGAGGAAAAAGGGGAGCTTGATCATTATATAGGCGTAGCAACCACAAGGGATTGTCCAGATAACTTAACACTGCTTGAAGTTGCTTCATCTACATGGGCGGTATTTGAAGCAGTCGGCCCTTTTCCTGAAACACTTCAAAATGTATGGGGACGAATTTATTCCGAATGGTTTCCATCCTCTAACTATGAACCAATAGAAGGGCCAGAAATCCTTTGGAATGAAAAAAGAGATGTAACCTCACCAACATTTAGAAGTGAAATATGGATCCCCGTTTTAAAAAAGTAAGAATAAATGTAGGATAAAAGCAGACACATATTAGATACATCTAACATGTGTCTGCTTTTTGTTTTTATTTAATTACCCTCATCCGATTGATTTTCCTCAGTATTTTTTTAAATTGAACTTTTATCTAGTAGGGAAGGGATAATCAAAAAAGCCTACCTTTTTTTCTTTTTTGAATTATCTACAATAAGTTTATTTTTATTAACGGTTTCTAACAAAACTTGCACATGATAGTTTTTTTCATCAATACTTACAACACTCGAAACTTTTCCTTTACGGCCTTTAATTGTTAAATCTTCACCCACGGACGGAACACGTTTAAGCAGCTGATTTAATAAAAGTTTTTTGTTATCGAAAAAATGAACTACAAACATTTTGGTCTCACCCATTTCACATGATATGTTTTACATAAAAATACTTAAATTGTATCTTTCATATAAAATATAGGTTTAGAGATAGATTTAGACCAAATTACTAAAATAAAATCTTCGTATATTCCATGAATCATATGAAAGAGGCAAGATAAATGAATAAATAATGACATATGTCCTTTTTTTATTTTAGGAAATATTTTATATATGGAATATATAACCAACAGGAGGGCTATAATGAATGAAATTTTTAATAAAGACTTACTAAAGTTTTACTTACAAGAACATAAATTAGATAACCTGTTCAATCAAGAAATTTTGCAAGAAATGCAAATGCTTCAATTGAATAAAGGAGAAATTCTTTGCAGGCAAGGGGATAAGCTAGAGCAAATGTATTTCTTGGTTAAAGGTAAATTGAAAATATCTAAAACACTACCAAATGGAAAATCTCTTCTATTAAGATTTAGTAATCCTTTGGCAATTATAGGGGATATTGAGTTTACAACTCAATATGAGATTATGATAAATGTAGAATCTGTATATGAGAGTTTGTTAATAAGAGTTAATTTTAATACATTATATAAAAATTTTTATAATAATCCTGAATTTCTACAATTTATCCTTAAAAAAGTTAGTCATAATTTATACTTATTTTCTAATTTTACAAGTTTTCTTCTTTATCCAGTTGAAAACAGACTCGCCAGTTATCTTATATCAATTACTAACGAAGAAAACCACTATATATTTTCTGAAGAAATGAAAACGCCAAAACTGACTGAATTAGCTGATTTACTTGGTACTAGTTACAGGCATTTAAACAGGGTCATAAAAAAACTTAGTTTAGAATCTATTATTGAAAGGAAAAAAGGAGTTTTTTACATAAAAGATATACAAAAATTAAAGGAATTAGCTATTGGTAATATATATGAATAGCAAAATGGAGGGAAGGAAATGCAAGGAGTTATATTTTCATTAATCGCAGAGTGTTAATCAGTCTTCAATCGGTTTTTAATACTAGACTTAGTGAAAAACTTGGGCTATGGCAGACTAATACAGTTGTACATGGGTTAGGATTTCTTGTGTCTATGCTATTATTTTTGATTATAAGGGACGGCAACGTTAGTAAATGGAATGAGATTGATAAAGTTTACCTTTTGGGTGGGGTTTTTGGGGCGTTTGTTGTTTACACTGTTATGCAAGGAATAACAAAACTCGGTCCTGCTTATGCGGTTACATTATTGCTGGTATCTCAGTTAATCGTAGCATTAATCATTGATACTTACGGGTTATTTGGAACAGAAAAGGTTGCATTTACAGCCAATAAAGGTATAGGAATAGCAATAATGATTATTGGAATTTTAGTTTTTAAACTTAAATAATCTCAATGATCATTAGTGAATGGGCCACTTGTGGTTTGTACCTCCTGCACCCTGTGATGAATATGAATTTTAAATAGCAATTTTGGGGTTCATTTTCAATTGAATACATAGAAGTTGTTTAGTTAAAAGAGCATTTCTTTAAGAAGGGGAAATGCTCTTTTTCATTGAAATTAAAGTCAGTTTAATCGCTTTATCACTCTAGATAATATGTTCTGCAATATAACCGAGTAGATTCACTTTTTCACCTAGTTCATGATAATCAAGAAAAATACCAGGGTTATCTGTCGAACCAATAACTGCCTTGGACTGAATCTTTAATCCTTCTTTCTCTAAATTATTCTCCAGATAATTTGGATATAAGACATGTTGATGTGAATTCGGATAAAGCGTACGAAAATTTAGTAAAGAGGTTGCTCCTTCATGGTAATATAAGTAGTTACCAATAACCTTAGTATCTTGATTAATATAAGTTTGCAATAAAGTAATGGGGAAAACATTCTTATTCGAACAAATATCGTTTATGGTAATACTATCTATTATGATATCTATTGACCCTGGTTTTAAAGGAAGATTATAGTCAGTATTTTGAATATAAATGACATGAAGTTTCGGATTGTTTCTTTCGATAAACTGCCTCAATTTTTTAATCATAGTCAAAGAGAATCCACAAAAAATATAAAAGGTGTCAAGGTCAAGTGATGATACGTACTTTGGTAAGGAAACAGAGACATCAATATTTGTTTCAATTACGACTTTATTGGATAAATTTTGTTCCTTCAATAACTTAATGATCCATTGATCGCCTTTTTCTCTTAAACTGACAAAGTTTGGATTGAATTCTGTCATTGTATCATCATCTAGGATGCAGTAGGGAGATTCCTCTAAATTTGAAGTAATAATTATTCCATCCTGTATCGAGGTAAAATAACCACATGAACAAGTTAGTTTTGCTTCAGAAATATTACTGTTCAATATGGATGCATCAGAAATAATCAATGGGATTTTACAATACGGACAATAAAAAAATGGAACAAATGATATTGGGACACCGGTAGAACTACATGAAACACTAGGCTGATCGAGGGAATGTAATTTATTATCCAAAAGCTTAATGAATCGGTTTAGTTCCTTTTTTGCTTCTAAAAAAGTGTTTTTCTTCTCCAATAAGAGTTTTTTGTAATAGCCAATGTCAATATTAATCGTTAAACGTTTGTACGAAAGGAATTGCTGAATTTCTTTTAATGAGAATTGCAGAGTCTTTAGTTCTAATATTAATTTCATGTCATCAAGGCAGGATTGATTCATATGAAACTGGGTTCCCTTTTTCTCCGGAACTAAAAGCCCTAGTTCTATATAGTAACGAATAGTGTCGATAGAAACATTAAAAAGTTTCGCAAAAGATCCGATTTTCAATTTTACCCCCTCCAAACTCCTAAAAAAGTGGTCATTAACTCCATATTTTTAAGAAAAAATCCAATAATATGCTATTGACATAAAGTTAAACCTAACAATTATTATAATTATAGAGATTTTACAAAACAATCAAAATATATGAAAAATTCTAAATAATTTTTCAGAAAAAAAGGAGGTAATTGTGTGGCTGCGGAAATTGTATTTCTAAATGGTGAATAATAATTTGTGATATGAAATTATGAAGGAAAAAAATTAATGAAACTACTAAAAAGGAGTCGCATTTTCATGAACAGTTTATCATTATGGGCTGCTACAGCCAATCCAAAAAAAAATCGACCTGTACTAATAGGAAATGAAACTACTGACGTAGTCATTGTAGGAGGTGGCTTTACTGGTATATCTGCTTCCCTCCATTTACAGCAAAAGGGGTATAACACGGTTGTATTGGAACAAGAAACCGTGGGCTGGGGAGCAAGTGGCCGTAACGGTGGGATGCTTTTGCCTGGATACAAACCTACATTAGTAGAGCTTGTCGATAAGTGGGGCTTAGATGAAGCAAAACAACTTAATGAACTTTCATTAGAGAGTTTACAACTTGTTGAGCAATTAATAAATGATTATCAGATTGATTGTTCCTTCCAAAAAACAGGATATGTTGTTGCTGCTTTTAAAGCAAAGCACTTCGAAGGGATGAAGAAAGAAAGTGAATACGTCAACAAGCATTTTGGATATGAAACAAAAATAATAGAAAAACATCAAATGGGTGAGGTGATCAATTCAACAGCATATCATGGCGGTTTGGAAGATCCTTTGGCTTTCTCCTTTCATCCTTTAAATTATGTACTTGGTTTAGCGGAGGCGGCTGAATCACATGGTGCAAAGATCTATGAAAAATCGAAAGTTTTAAATGTGAAAAGAGATTCAGGATATGTGGAAGTATATACAGAATCAGGAAGAGTAAAAGCAAAAGAACTCATTATGGCTACAGATGCTTATTCTGAAAAAATAATGAAACCTTTGCATCGGGGGATTCTTCCTATTAGTAGTCAGATCATTGCGACAGAAATTTTACCAGAAACCACGCTAAAAAGACTTCTTCCAAAAGGACAAATGATATTTGATACGAGTAACTTCTTATACTATTTCCGGAGGACACCAGATTCCCGAATTGCATTTGGTGGAGGAGATATTATTCCGAACCGCGGTGAAAGCGTATACAACGAAGTGTACGACGCGATGATTAATGTCTTCCCCGATTTAAAGGGATGTAATGTTACTTATCGCTGGGATGGATTAATTGGTGTAACTAGAGATATGTTCCCTGTACTCGGAAGAATGGAAGATGGCACATTCTTCGCTGCAGGTTATTGTGGTCACGGTGCTTCTTTAGCTACTCTTTTTGGAAAATTACTTGCACAATACGTTGTGAAAGAAAGTGAAGAAATGTATCGATTTGGACAAATGAAGTTAAAACCATTTCCGTTTTCAAGTCAGAAAGGATTACTGATCAATTTAGCAAGTAAGTATCATCGTTTACTTGATTGGTTGGCGTAAAGGAGAGGGTAAAAATGATGGAACTTAATATGTATATTGATGGAAAATGGATTACTTCTATATCTGGGGAAAAAAGGGAAGTTAAAAATCCCGCAAATGGGAAGGTAATTGCATTAGCTGCTGAAGGTACTGCTGAGGATACAATTTATGCTATATCGATAGCACGTAAAACCTTCGAGAGTGGCGTCTGGTCTACACTTCCTTTTAAAGCTCGTGCAAATTATTTGAATAAAATCGCTAATTTGTTGGAAGAAAACGCAGAGGAAATAGCGATGCTTGAAACATTAAATAACGGAAAGATGTTATTGGCTGCAAAAACAGATGTTCAAAATGCGATTGATTGCTTCCGATACTATGCAAGCCTTATTACTCAACCAGAAGGTGAAATGTATAATGCCGGCGACTTAGTTCAGACAATCGTTATTCGTGAACCAATAGGGGTGTGCAGTCTTATTGTTCCATGGAATTTTCCACTCCTTATGGCTTCGTGGCAGATTGCGCCAGCACTAGCAGCAGGAAATACTATAATATTAAAACCTTCAGAGATCACACCTGTTACAGCTGTTAAGCTGTTCGAAATTATTGAAAAAGCTGGTGTGCCAGCAGGAGTTGCAAATTTAGTGTTGGGAACTGGAAATATTGTTGGTAGTGAAATGGTAGATAGTGATTGGGTAGATAAAGTGGCTTTTATTGGTGGGACGGAAACAGGTAAGAAAATTATGCGTCATGCTGCAGAAAATGCAAAGAAAATTTCATTAGAGTTAGGAGGGAAATCGCCAAACATTGTGTTTGCTGATAATGACTTGGAAATTGCAGTAGATAACGCATTATTCAATATTTTCTTTAATAGTGGTCAGGTATGTACGGCAGCGTCCCGTCTTCTAATTGAAGAGAGTATTCACGACAAATTTGTCGATAGATTGATAGAGCGTGCAAAAAAGATTGTCATTGGTCAAGGTAATAAAGATACAAGTGAAATGGGACCGCTTGTTAGTGAAGCCCATATGCAAAAGGTATTAAGGTATATCGAAATAGGAAAACAGGAAGGTGCAACACTTGCTTGTGGAGGTAATAGAATTATAGATAACGGGTTTGAAAACGGCTTTTTTGTTGAACCAACTATTTTCACCGATACTAGACCGGATATGAGAATTGTTCAAGAAGAGATATTTGGCCCAGTATTAGTTATTCAAAAATTTAAAGATGAAGAAGAAGCAATCACATTAGCAAATGACACAGTATATGGATTGGCTGGTGCTGTTTTTTGTAAAGATATAGAGAAAGCGATGCGTGTAGTCAGAAAAATTCAGGCGGGAATTACCTGGGTGAACTGCTATCATGTAGCAACGGTACAAGCTCCTTGGGGTGGTTATAAACAGAGTGGAATCGGAAGAGGTTTAGGAATATTTGCCCTTGATGAATTTTCAGAAAGAAAACAAATTAATGTAAGCTATAAGGCACACCCTGTTGGATGGTTTTCTAATTAACAAATGCAATTAAGGGAGGAAAGTTATGAAGAATATAGATGTTCAAGAACAAACTATTATTAATCCTAAAGCATTTGCAGAAAGGGAATTAGGAACAAAAAACATAAAGAGTTTGTTTTACCGTTATATTCTCCTTGCTATTCTAGGTAACATTTTTTTGGTCATTCCTTCATTTGTGGACGGAAATATTGTAGGGCAATTGGGGACAAAAGAGATGGCAGGGGTTGGTATTGGTTATACCGTACAAGTTCTCTCTCGTGCTATAGGTGTACTTATTGGAGTTGGAGCAGGAGCGGTTGTTGCCCTAAGATTGGGAGCTGGCAAAATCGATGAAGCGAGAAGTATTGCTGGTCAATCGATCTGGTTAGGTGTGATCTTGTCGACGGTTATAAGTATCTTTGGTTATATCTATAATGAACCTCTAATGCGTTTATTTGGTGCGAATGATGCGGCTCTACCATCCGCAATACAATTTGGAAACCAAGCTTGGATTTTTTTCCCGTTTCAGGTATTAGCGGTCATCCTTAGTATTCTTGCTATTCTCGATGAACGACCAGGACTTAGCACGTGGAGTTGGTTAGCTGGATCGATTTTGGCAGCTGTTGTTGAATTAATTCTATTTCATAAGTTTCAATATGGAGTAGTAGCTTCTGCTTGGTCTAATAATATTTGTACGTCGTTCCCATGTCTTCTAATTTTTTATTTTCTTTTTAGTAAAACTTTGTTAAAACCTAAGCTGAAGGACATTAGAATAAAGTTTAGCAACATTATAGAAGTTAATGCCACTGGTTTTGCCTCATTCTCAATTCAACTTACTATGTTTATCTCCATTATTGTCATCAATAATTTGTTAGCTTCTTTAGGGGGAGAGTTACATGTATCTGCCTTTACAATTCAAAATGGATATATTGCCAACTCTCTCATCCTTTTAATTCTGGGAATCACAACAGGTATTCAACCTTTAATTAGTTATAATTACGGCGCTAGACTTTATAATCGAGTAAGGGAAGCTACTTCGTTAGGAATAAAATTCACATTAATAATGTCTATTTGCTTTACAGCATTATTATTTATTTATACTGATTCAATCGTTCGTTTCTTTACAGGAGGAGACGCTGCTTTGCAAGATATTGCTGTATGGTCGACCAGAGTGTTAAACTTTACTTTTCCACTTGGGGCGATCATTTTGCTAATATCATGTTACTTTGAAGCAATCGAGCAAAACATTAAGGCAACATTTATAGCAATTGGGAGATCCTTTATTTTTTCGATACCATTATTCTATATTCTATCTCATTTTTTGGGGGTAAATGGTGTATGGTACTCAATGCCGGTGGCGGACGTACTTTCATTTATAGTAGCTATTTTCTTTATGTATAGAGAGTTTAATAGATTAAAGAGTATTAATGAAAATGAAAAATATAGAGATATTGAAGAAATAATTTAATTGATTTTGTATTCATTATAGTTTTATGAGGAGGAAGAATTATGGCTTTTGTAGTTAAAAAAATCTCAACTCAAGAATTTGAGCAACTAGGGATTGATACATGGGAGCCTTGGGAAAACACAACACACAAGGCTCCATGGAAAGTAGAAGAAACTGAATCATTCTATGTTCTTGAAGGAGAAGTGAATATTACAGTAGGAGATACAACTTATAATGTAACAGAAAATATGCTGGTTTCTCTTCCAAAAGGACTTGTTTGTATTTGGGATATTCCTAAATACTTAAAAAAAGTGTATAAGCTAAATTTTGAGATGGATTAAGTCGCGTGTCGGATAACATAATGTTTCAAGAAGATTGGATGAAACCCACATAAAAGTAAGAGAACAAAGGATATACCTATAATACTTTCTTTATTTAAATGAAAGATTGTAGCAGCCAAGAGCTTTTTCAAAAAAAGCCTTGGCTTTTTTAATCTATATCAATTACTAAGAAATAACTGTTTTATAGGTAAATACACATATTTGAGAGTACAAGTTGATAGGACAATGACTAGAGAATATGATGACGTAAGATTAAAAGTAAAGGAGGTTTTTTTATGTATCCTAGTCATTCAAATTTGTATTATAACAATCCATATAGTCAGGAATCTTATTTTTATTCAACGCCATCCCAAGAGGAGAATTATTATAATACAACCGTTGATGAAAGACAATTTGGCACATTTTTTCCCCCAATGGTACCACCAACGGCTCCACCACCGGGTCTGGGACCACAGGTTGGACCACCCGGGGCTCCACCACCGGGTCTAGGACCACAGGTTGGACCACCAACTGCTCCACCACCGGGTCTGGGACCACAGGTTGGACCACCCGGGGCTCCACCACCGGGTCTAGGACCACAGGTTGGACCACCAACGGCTCCACCACCGGGTCTAGGACCACAGGTTGGACCACCAACGGCTCCACCGCCATCATTTGTTCCTCAACAACAAGTAGAAGCCTTTGCAGTGGATCCAGGTAGTATTAGAAGATGTTTATTCAGATATACGTATGTATGGCTAAGAGGTTTTGAGCAATTTTGGTTTTATCCAATATTTGTAGGTCTAACTTCTGTAGCAGGGTACCGTTGGACCGGCTTTAGATGGGTTTATTTCGGAATTAGCTTACGACAAATTCAATCGTTTACTTGCTTTTAATAGGAAATAATGAGTTTTTTTGAAAATTTCCTTTTACTAATTAAAGAAAAAAGAAGAAATGCACTTGGCACTTCTTCTTTTTATGTTAAATGGTAACAGGTTCTTTTTGATCAGTTTCTTCTAGGCTGTCCATTGGTCCAAAAAATTCAAAATGGATTTGTTCTCCTTTTACACCTAAATCCTTTAAGGAACGATTGATCGCTTTCATAAACGGCACTGGACCGCAGAAATAAAAGTCAACATTCTCAAGAGATACATTTTTTTCAAGCCAATCCCGAGTTACATATCCTTCTACATCAAAGCGATTGTTGTTTCGATCTTCTTCGGTTGGTGAATCGTAAAAAACATACGAATTAACATTTTCGAGATCTGACAAAGCTTGTATTTCTTCCTTTAGTGCATGCACATTGCCATTTGCAGCTGCATGGATAAAGGTAACTTTTCGTTCAGGTTGGACATCAACCACTGTTTTTAACATACTAACCATTGGAGTTAAACCAACACCTCCACTTATCAATACAACAGGGGTGTTACGGTTAGTATCTAGAACAAAGTCTCCTGCTGGAGCACTTACCTTTAGAGTGTCTCCTTCTTTTACCTTAAGATGAAGATAGTTAGAAACCATTCCATCAGGATTGGAAGTACCTGCTTCTCGCTTAATACTAATACGGTAATAGTCTTTTCCAGGTGCATCAGATAAACTATATTGACGGATATGTGTATATTCCTCTCCTTCAATTTCTAGTTTAATGCTGATGTACTGACCTGGAAGAAAAGAAGAAATTTCTTTTCCGTCCTCAGGTTTTAGATAGAAGGAGGTAATTACTTCACTTTCTTTCACCTTACGATCAACAACAAAGTGGCGGAAACCGTCCCATCCACCTTGCTGACTGGATGCCTTATCATACATTTCAGCTTCTACATTGATAAATGCATTGGCAATCTCGCCATATGCCTTTCCCCAAGCATCAATAATTTCATCATTAGCTGCTTCTCCTAAAACATCCTTAATGGCTAATAAGAGATGTTTTCCGACAATCGGATATTGTTCGGGTTTAATTCCAAGACTTCTATGTTTATGTCCAATTTGCTTAACTACAGGAAGGATGGCTTCAAGATTATCAATATTCTTTGCGGCCGCATAAACAGCACCGGCAAGTGATCTTTGCTGTCTGCTCTGTTTTTGGTTTGCATGGTTAAAAATATTAAGTAATTCAGGATGGTTACTAAACATTAATTGATAAAATCGAGTAGTAATGGCTTCACCATGCTTTTCTAATACAGGTACTGTTGATTTAATAATGTCGATTGTCTTTTGATCTAACATAATAAAACACTCCTTATACAGTAATCTCTATTTCTATAGTGATTATATAAAATAATTAAAATCGAGTTAGTGATTCAGCTCACTTAAAACTAAAGTTAGTTAATTATTCCTATTTTAAAAGATTTAATATACTTTAGTCACATAATTGTCCATAACTTTTAAAAGTAAGTATCGACGTCCCTAACCTAAGGACTTTCATAATGAGCGATTCCGCAGCTCGCTTTAGTAAATTATCTTTGAAGGAATTGACATATTGACCACCTTCTCAAAGAACCCCACTATCCTTGAGGTTTATGATAAAATAAGGCATAAGTTAAAATAGGATCACATATTTAGCTGGAATAAAATGCTGAAAGGCTGGTGTATTACCTTTGAATATTCTTGAAACAGATCGACTTATCCTTCGCTTACAAACAACCGAAGATGCGGCGTTTATCCTTGAGCTCATGAATACCCCTTCTTGGTTGCAGTTTATAGGCGATCGGGGTGTGAGAACGATAGAAGACGCAAGGGCCTATATTTTAAATGGACCGATTCGTATGTATGAACAATCCGGTTTCTGTCTTTTTTTGGTGGAACGAAAAGAGGATCAAGTCCCGCTTGGAATCTGCGGCCTTGTAAAAAGAGATTCATTGGAAGATGTGGATATTGGATTTGCATTTCACCCAAAATATTGGGCAAAAGGATACGCCTATGAAGCAGCTTCTGCGGTGATGGCATATGGAAAAGATACGCTTGGGTTAAATCGCATTGTGGCGATCACTACTCAAGACAACCACGCTTCAGCTAAGCTGCTCGAAAAGGTGGGCTTGCAGTTTGAACGATTGGTTCAGCTGGCCAATGATCCTGAGGAGCTTAAGCTATTTGCATTTGATAGTTGAAAAAATAACCATATAAATTAATAGTTGAAGCGCCCAGCGAAGAGATAACTTCGCTGGGCGCTTCTTCTTTTCTTAATAGATCCATGATGGTATGATTCTAAGTCTTAGAATATTTACTAAAGTATCTCCTTAATCTGATAATTATCAAGGTCAAGACCTCGTCCTTCGTGAATAATAAGATTGCCCCATACACAACCACACAAGACATTATAGTGACAAAAAAATAAATTGTTGGACGGGTGAAAAACATTTTAATGACGAAAGAAATAGGAATAAACAGCAATGAAAAATATAGGTACTTGATTTTAGAAAAATTAAACAGCGAATAGTTCATTTTTAATGATTTTCGGATAAAGATATTTTCAAGCGCAAGCAATAAGAAATTGGTAATTGTAGTAGTCACAATGGCTGTTGTTGGCGATAGCCATTTCATCTGAAGTAATCCCACTTTTAATAGAAGGTTAAGCAGACCACAGATAAAGACTAATTTAACAAGTACATTTTCCTTCCTTTTAACATAGATAATTTGGTTCGATTGGATCGATTCAATTCCGACCGATATCATATAAATGGAAAATACAGCCAGTACTGGCCCGGAACTTGCAAACTTTGCCCCCCCATAAATTAGTACACTAGCATTTGATATAACTAAAAGCCCGATGGACGCAGGGAAAAGAAAAGCAGAATAAATTTTCGAGATATTGTTAAGGAGGATGAGATAGGAGTCCTCATCCTTACTTCCCGATAGATACGACAAGCGCGGAATCGTTACTTGAATAATACTTAGGATTAATGTATTGATAATCCCCATCATTTGTTGTGCCATTACATAATAGGAGACTGCTGCGTCACTGATATACTGCAGCATAAACCGGTCAAGCTGGTTATAGAGAACATTTGCATTTGAAAAAACAACTACTATTAATAATGGTTTGATATGCTGCTTGATAGTGATGTTAGAAAAATCAAGTTTAATTTTTCTTTTAACATAGATGAAACTAACAACATAATTGAGAACCGTCGTAAGAATTAATAAAAACGCGTACTCTTTATAATCATTAGTCGTTTTAACAAGCCTAAACAAGAGTACGACATAGATTATTTTAATGATGATCGTTTTGACAGTGATAAAATCATATTTTTCAATCGCTTCATTTACCCATTCTACATAAAAAATATTACAGACTAAGTTGATGGAATACATCATTAAAATCGGAAAGTAGGCTGTCCCTCTATATCCCACATATGAAAATAGTAAATAGGAGAGAAAAGAAATGAGGCTTGTCGCTATATTGATGATAAACATGCTTGAAAAGAATTGATTCACCTTTACTGGGTCATGCTTGATCCGACTCATTTCTCTTAATCCGTATTGATAGACACCGAAAACCGCAAAAATGAAAAAATAATTATAGATTGTTTCTGTTATTTGTACCTTTCCAATGGAATGGGCACCAAGTGTTCGGTAGACATACGTACCGATCAATAAAGGAATAACGATATTAAATAAGTTCAGTAATATTTTATAAATAATGTTTTTAACTAAAGATGTCTTTTGCATAGTACACCAATTGCCCCTTCTTGAAGAAAGAACGCCAGTATCAATGATCGAAATTATTTCTTTGAAAATTGCATTTCTGACATTTTGCTCACCCGAATACTTTCCTCCTGGATGGCCTAAAAAGGCCCGTCAAATTGTGGCTGGCAGTTGTGAGTCATAAAACCAACCATTTTCAAAAAATGCCTATTGAAAGTGAAATTATCGCTTACATCAAAATAAGTAAACCGAAAGTAGGCTGGTTCAATCTTATAGGTAAAATAATTCATTTCATGTTTGAAAATACTATATTCATCTTGAAAACATCCCTATTTAAATATTCTTCTGTGCTGATTTTTCATTTTATTTTCATTATCGGGTATTGAAATCTAACAATGCAGGGACATTTTCTGTTTATAGTGTTATTTTTCCTTCAAAGGTATAATCAAAAGAGAAAATATTAATCAATCCATTCGAAAAGGGTTTTAACTAATTGTGCTTACCATGTATACGATCCGTATCCGTTTCTACTTTATATTTCTAGGAAGATTTGAGATAACGATTCGTTTTTTAGCCAGTTAAAATCTATCCTTAATATTGCATTGTCTCGGCATCTAAGTTCCAATTTACACAAATAATAAGAGTAAATCAATTAGTTTTCTTTTATTTTCCATTACTTTCCTTTTTGATCTTGAGCGAAAATTAAGGTTCTTTTGGAAAAATTAAAATGACTGTCATCTCCAAGTAGATAGAAAGCATCTAATTGAATCCTTTTGGATGAATGACTAAATATTCATTAGATGAAGCAACGAGAGGAGTTACACATGATTGATAAGATAAAAAAATCGATAATTTCGTTTATCATTACAGGTATTTATGTATTTTTATTAATCTTCGTCGTCGAGTGGATTTATCTTGGAAGCTTTAATAATTCATACATATGGATAAAGAATTTTACCAAGCCATTTACCTATAATTTTATTATAGTCTTTTTACTTTTTAGTTTGTTACAAATTTTTCGTCGGAAATTGTGTATCATTTTCACATTTCTTTTAACGGTACCGTTTATTGTTCTTGCCATCGCTAGTAGATTAAAAGTTGAAATCCGTGGTGAACCGGTATTACCGCCAGATCTTTTCCTAACAACTGAGGCATCAAATATGACCAGTTTCTTCTCGCATAATTTGATTACTTGGCTGATAGTCGGGGCAGTGGTCGCCATTGCTTTTGTGACCTTTCTTGTCTTTATCATTCCGAATCAGAAGAAGAGAAACTGGATACAAATCTGCTTGGCAGCCCTGCTGTTTTTTACCTTTATCGGTGTTTATAATGTGGAAACGAAACAGGATGATACCTTATTAAAACGAAAGCTGGATATTACATACTATGGTTGGAATCAAAAAGCAACTACACAACAAGACGGTGTTATTGCAGGTTTTCTTCTTAATATGAAGCTGTTAAAGGTTGAAACGCCTAATAACTATTCACAAAAGACGATCGAAAAGATTACGAAAAAAATACCGACTCCTTCATACTCCGATTCGGACAAGCCCAATGTCATTATGATTCAGAGTGAGGCATTTTGGGATCCCACGGTCATGAAAAATGTTGAATTTAATAAAGATCCATTACCATTTTTCCATAAATTGCAACAAGAAAATACGTCAGGTACGGTGACCGTTCCTGTATTTGGAGGAAATACAGTTAACACCGAATTTGAGGCATTGACAGGAATGTCTTTGCAATTTTTACCGGTAGGTTCGATTCCTTATATCAATTATGTTACGAAACCAATTCCGGCCTTACCTTATATTTTTCGAGAAAACGGATATGAGGCAACAGCCATTCATACCTACCATAATTGGTTTTATTCACGAGATACGGTATTTAAAAACCTGGGTTTTAATCGCTTTGATAGTTTGGAATATATGCCAAATCCGATTCCAGATGGGGACTTTTACCATGATAAAACCATAACAGATGAAATTATGCGTAAAATCAATATGGGCAGGGATAAGCCTAATTTCATTTATGCGATTACGACGCAAAACCATGGACCTTATCCAACAACCGGGAAAAAGCCTTATGCCAACATGGAGGTAAAATTAAAATCTGGCCAGGACTTTACTCCTGATGCCAAGAACCAACTAGAAACCTATTGCGATAATCTGACGGAAATTGACAAACAGCTTGAAAGTCTAATTACCCAATTGCAAAATACCAAAAAGAAAACGATTGTCGTCTTCTGGGGTGACCATCTACCGCTCTTAGGTGATGATTATAAAGTCTATCGTGAGGCAGGCTATTATAAAGATGCACCACAGGACTATGATCAATATTTAAGAATGTATTCAACTCCTCTTCTTATTTGGGACAATTTTTCTGGGAAAAAGGAAAACCTTCACATTGGGTCAAACTTACTTGGACCCGTTCTTTTGGACCGTATCGGCATGCAAGGTGACAATTTGACGAATTATTTATTAAATGAATACAAAAATGATGGGTTAACGAAAATTGTAAGACCGGATTTTCTCGCTAAAGAAAATATTAAACCAAATGTCATCTCAGATTTAAAACTGCTCCAATATGACACGCTCTTTGGAAAGATGTACGGAGTGAAAGATAAACAGACCATTCAACCGGATCCGACCTATCGATTAGGATATGTAGACCCAAAAATAACGGGTGCAAAGTTAGAGACGATCGATGGAGAGCAAATGCTGGTCGTGCAAGGGGAGAACTTTACCCCGCAGAGTTATGTTAATGTCAATGGCAAAGATATAGCCAGAGACTCCGGTGATGAAAATGGTATCCGCGTTCCAATGGCAAAGCCATCGGATACGATGAAAATTGGCGTCAATATCATGGATACAAATGGAAAAATCCTTTCAAAAAGTAATACAATCGTATTAAAGAAATAGGCAAAAAAACTTAGGGAAGGGAGATCCCTAAGTTTTTTTTTCATATGATATGAAAATTTCTACTGGATCAACAGAATATTTCAATTCACGCTATCAAATTTTGTATAGATCAGTTTCGTTTGTGAAAAATTCGGTATCATTTGCGAAACTCAATTAATAAAGCTTTCAATTTTTTCTAAAGCTATTTTAATAGTTACCGATACAGATAATAGTGTAAAACTTTTCACATCCTACAAAATAAGTTTTATAATAGCTTTTTCATTCCATTCATAGAAATTCACCAGAAGTTTAAGGAGTTACAAAAATGAGTCCAGTACAAATATTCCAATCCCTTTTTAATACTGAAAGCTTCCAAAATGGTTCGCTAGTTTCTTTAAAACCAGGACAATTGCTTTATGGTCGAGTGGAGAAATTTCTCCCTAATGATACGGCTATTATCCAGATTGGGAATGTAAAATTATTGGCTCATGTTAAAGCATCTCTATCGACAACTGATCATTACTGGTTTGAAGTTCGTTCTAATGGCGATGATGGAATTCAGCTCAAAGTAGTTGAGGGACAAGGAAATCAACCATCTCATTTGTTGGAAGAGCATTTCAAACTTTCTGAAACGAAAATCACTGGACAGCTTTTACAGTCATTTTTAGAAAGAAATGTCCCATTTACCAAAGAACAGCTGCGAACATCCATCACCTGGATCAATCATGACGGGGATATATCCCAAGAAATAACGGCTCTAGAATGGATGATGAAAAAGGATTTACCGTTTACGAAACAAACCTTTCAATCGTTAGTAGCCGTACAAGAGTCGGCCTCCTTTTCAAGTCAATTAGAAGAAATAGGAAGATATTTAGAAGACCCTAAATTCGCCTCATTTAAGACGACCGAACCATTAAAACAAATGATCGCTACTATTTTTGAGAATCATATAATAGACAAAGTAAGTACTGGTACAGACGTTAAACAAATGCTGCAATCTATGGTTCATCAATTAGGTCTTGAATACGAAAAAGAAGTGAAAAACACGCAAAAATTAATAGAACTTCATTCCTTAAAACCGCTATTAATGAGTGCTATCCATGAGCTAGGGACAAACGGAAGGGAATTAGAACCAGTTCTTAATCGTTTAACGGGAATGCAATTAATCGCTCAGGATCCAATTGGACAAATGCAACAAATGGTGATGCAGCTGCCAATATCATTTAGGGAAACGCAAACGGATGTCACGCTGCAATGGAGCGGTCGTAAAACAAAGAATGGAAAAATTGACCCCGATTATTGCCGAATCTTATTTTATCTAGATTTACAGAATTTGAAGCAAACCGTAGTAGATATGCAAATTCAAAATAAGCTGATTCATGTTTCAGTTCTAAACGATACGAAGGAAATAGAATCGATTGTTCCTGTTCTAACGCCAACATTAAAAGAAAAACTCGAGAACCTTGGCTACAAACTCTCGTTTATAAAAGTGATTCCCTTCTCAGAAAATAAAAAGATGGTCCTTCTACGCATCAATTCCTCAAATGTATTAAGCGAGTATTATCAAGGGGTGGATATTAAAATATGAACAAAAAGATGAAAAAGGTTGTTGCTCTTTCCTATGATGCTACGATCCAATCTGCACCAAAGGTAGTTGCAAAAGGGAAGGGGATGGTGGCTGCAAACATCATTGAAAAAGCAAAAGAGCATCAACTGCCCATCCAAGAGGATGCCTCCTTGGTTGAGCTATTAAGTCAGGTACAAATCAATGAAACCATCCCTGAACAGCTGTACGAAGCAGTTGCGGAGGTTTTTGCGTTTATATATAATGTAGACCGTCAACATTCGAAGTCTTGAAGTTGAAAAAGAGTGCCTGACACCCATGTAGTTTACAAAATACTCGACATCGTTTCGACAAATTTAGTTCGTTTCGATTATGGTATTATGTAAACATAATGATTCATAGGGGGATATAGAATGTTTGATGTTTTACTGAAAGAAGCTGAGGATTTTATTCGATCGTGCTATGGCGAGTTGAATAAAACCGAGCAGGAGATAGAGACAAGAATTGAAGAAATAACGAAAAAGGTACAAAGCGAAGGTTTTTATGAACATACTGCAGAGGAATTAGAATATGGAGCCAAAGTGGCTTGGCGCAATAGTAATCGATGTATTGGGAGATTATTTTGGGATAGTTTGAACGTAATTGATAAGAGATATGTAAACAAAGAAGAAGAGATTGCTGAAGCCTTATTTGAACATATTGAAACGGCAACGAATTATGGCCGAATACGCCCGACGATCACCATTTTTCCACAAAAAAAGGATTATCACTCCGTCCGGATCTGGAATCACCAAATAATTCGCTACGCAGGGTATGAAACCGAACAAGGTGTTATCGGAGATTCCGACTCGGTATCTTTTACAGAGACGTGTATAAAATTAGGGTGGGAACCGAAGTATGGCAAATTTGATGTATTACCTCTTGTTATCCAGATAAATGATCATCAGCCAAGGTTATTTGAGATTCCTGCTAACCTTGTTCTTGAAGTACCTATTCGTCATCCTCAATATGAATGGTTTTCAGACCTACAGCTTAAATGGTATGCAGTACCGATTATCTCCAGTATGAGTCTGGAAATTGGTGGTATTACATATACGGCTGCTCCTTTTAATGGATGGTACATGGGAACTGAGATAGGGGCAAGGAACTTAGCAGATGAATCGCGTTATAATATGCTTCCACAAATAGGATCTTTAATGGGATTGGATATCAGTACTAATATTTCTTTATGGAAGGATCGGGCTCTATTAGAATTGAATGCAGCTGTCCTGCATTCTTATAAGGAAGATGGGGTAAGTATCGTTGACCATCACACGGCTGCACAACAATTTAAAAAGTTTGAAGAAATCGAGATAGACAAGGGAAGGCAAGTAACGGGTAATTGGGCTTGGCTCATTCCACCATTAGCACCAGCAACAACACATATATATCATAAACCATATAAAAATGAGATTAAAAAGCCTAATTATTTTTATCAACCTAATCCGTATTGATTTTGAAAAAATAGCCAACATCATGTTGGTTATTTTTTTTGATCGAAAATGAATAAACATGTTGGTTTGAAATAAAGTTTGATTAAAAGTGTGTTGAAAACGTTGATTTTATAATAGAAGAAAACCACGCATTTTGAAAAAAGATTGATCATCTCCTTCCCTGCTTGTTCAACAAACGGACCATATTCTTGAATAACTAATTGTGGAAATAATGGAATTTTGAGATGATTGTTATTAAGTTAAGGCAGGTTTAATAACATCAGTAACTTTATTCAGAAATAAATGCTGAAAATAATGGAAATATTAAACTTGGCGAGAGATACAATATCTAAATGATTAAAGGGAGGAAGAATTATGGCCAATAACGTAAGATCCAGAAGAATAATTTTAGATTTAGCAGTTACTTTAGATGGTTTTATTGAAGGGAAAAATGGGGAAGTTGATTGGTGCATCATGGATTCTGAGATGGGGTTTATTAATTTCTTAAATCAAATTGATACTATTTTGTATGGAAGAAAAAGCTACGATTTATGGGGACAATTTACTCCAGAAATTGAAGATACTGACACTGAAAAAGGAATATGGGAATTAGTTTATAGTAAAGAAAAATATGTGTTTTCCAGAACGCAAAAAGGGACTGATAGTAAAGCAATATTCATAAATGATAATATTCTTGAAGAAGTAAATAAATTAAAGAATAAGCCTGGTAAAGACATCTGGTTATATGGTGGAGCAAGTCTTATTACAACTTTTATCAATTTAGGGCTTGTTGATGAATTTAGATTATCTGTTCACCCTGTTATTTTGGGAGAAGGAAAACCGTTGTTTATTGATATAAAACAAAGATTGAATTTAAAAATGGTTAATACAAGAACGTTCTCCTCTGGCGTTGTGCAACTAATCTATCATTTGAATAGGAATTAATATATTACACATTCCAAAGATAAAATACAATTAATATCATTAGGAAATACTCGATAGTAATTTTCACTTCTTCAACAAGAGGCCGCAAGATTTGAACAATGATGGACTGTTTTAGCAGTCCATTTTTCTTGGCCTTAATCAGTTAAATGGTAGTTTAATTGAAAAAGGACGGAACTCCTAAACTATCTCGATATTAGAATTTTTCGCAAATTTGGTAACTATATACCAGAAGGTATCCACTCCCTTTGTATAGAATTGGTTTAGATAAGATCAAAATTTTATCAATTGGGAGTGGTTCACTATGTTAGCTTTTGCACTACAAGGCATTGGGGGAATGAATTCATTTGCGGCTGGTGTACTTCAAACGCTTCGGAAAAAGGGTGTTAAACCAGATTTGATTTCAGCTACCAGCGGTTCTATTTTGTCAGCATATTTATTTTTACAAAAAGATCCTAATGCTATTGAAAAATATTATGATGAGTATTTTAAATCCGAAGATAATGGAATCCCAACTTTTTTCAAATTCATGCAATATGCATACTTTGGCATTCCTAATAAATTTTCTCCTAATTACCTCAACATTTTGGAAAGACTGCGTGACAATTGGCCTTTCTTGACATTGGAGGAATGGATTAACTTCTACTTCCCTAACAAAGTTTACAAATCTGAAATTCCTCAACAATTTTTTGATGATATCGCCAATTGTTTTTCCACCAATGAGGAAGTAGGAATTGTTATGAATGCATATAATGTTAATAACGATCAGGCAGTTTTGTATGTGAACGAACGTGCTCTGAATACAATGGAATTAACTAAGAGGGGAAATTTTGAGATCAAACCAATAACTCCGGATGGTGTGAGAGCATGTATACAGCTGCTTCAATATGGAGACTTTAAAGGGGAGTATGATGGAGCTTATCAATATAATCCGATATTGTCTCCGTTAGTTGTAGCCGACGAGATTATTTTGGTGACAGTGGAGCCACTTGGTAAATCTCTGGCCCCAATCGAAAACTACTTTGATATCGAAGACTTTCAATTGAAGATGTTATTTAAAAATGCCCTTTATGCAGAGCTTAATGATATTTATCAGATTAATAAACTTATTGAATACGGAAATAAGCTGGTTCGTCCAGAATCAGAAACTAAACCGTATAAAGAGTACAAACCGATTAAAGTACAAACAATTCAGCCTACAATTCATCGTGGATACTTTGAATATTTTGTGGAAACCCCTGAATTTTACCAGGATGGTGTGTCGCAAGCAAAAAAGTTTATTGAAGATAGTCTAAATAGGGAGACACAGATTGTAGGTGGATACTAATCAACATGTTGGGATAGCCGCTAGACTAATGAAGAATCATTTAACCATGCATGGTAAATCTTTATCAGTTAATGGTTCTCGTAAGACTAAAAGAGGTTTATCTTCCAATGGAGGCACCGACTTATTGAAACGGAAAAATTGAGTCACGGAAGATATAACGATTTCAGAAGTGTTGATGGTTAAATTTATTTGGATGAGGTGGAGCGCCGGATGCTATGAAAGGGCACGTACTTGTTTGAACGGGGAGAAAAGGGAGTGATAACTTCAAACCCTTACCTATGTGTATAAATAACTAAAAAGCCATTTTTGCAGCTCTTTTGCACTTTTCGATCTTCCGCAAAAGGGCGCGTTTGTGGAACAAGAAGGAAAAGGGTGATACATATTATACATGACTAATATGTATTACCCTTTTTTTGACTTTTTCGTTTTAGGTCTTGAAAACTTCAAAATGATCAATCTTTTTAATAAAACTACAAAAAACATTTTAAATGTAGTCAAACGTTCCTATCGGCGAGAAATAGAGGAGGAAGACGCTTGAAAATTTCACCAAAAAGGCATATTGGTAAAACAAAACGAGAAAAACAAATAGCTAGAATATAAAACTTTGTATTCCTCTCTATCAGCATACCAAGTTAATAAATTTGACTAATTAACTTACTAATAGTAAGATACTTTTGCTGTAGGGTCTGCCCTCAGCGGTTTAATAGATTTAGTACAAAGGGGGAACTGCCCCAGAAAGGAGTTAGCATGGTAATGAATCCTATACCTGTATCTGTTTTAAATCTGGCTCCAATTAGGGAGGGACAAACTTCCAAACAAGCCATAGATGCGATGGTGGAACTGGCGCAGGTCACAGAAAAAATGGGGTACCGACGATATTGGATCGCAGAGCATCATAATTCACCGACATTAGTTAGTTCAGCGACATCTATATTAATTAAACATACGTTAGAACATACCGAGAACATCCGTGTTGGATCAGGCGGAATTATGCTGCCTAACCACTCACCATTAGTGGTAGCCGAACAATTCGGTACCATGGCAACCATTTATCCAGATCGTGTGGACCTCGGTTTAGGCCGAGCACCTGGAACAGATATGATGACCGCTAGTGCCCTTAGAAGAACGAAACATGATTCTGTTCATTCTTTTCCAGATGATGTTCGTGCATTACTTACTTATTTAGGTCCAATAGAACAACAAAGCTATGTAAAAGCTTATCCTGGAGTTGGAACGAATATTCCGATTTATATCCTAGGGTCATCCACGGATTCTGCTTACCTAGCAGCAAGTTTAGGACTGCCTTATGTATTCGCAGCCCATTTTGCCCCAAGATATATGGAAGAAGCCATTTCAATTTATCGTAATCGATTTCAGCCTTCTGAATACTTGGACAAACCGTATATGATGGTGTGTTTAAATGTGATTGCGGCAGAAACCGATCAAGAGGCCAAATGGTTATCCACCACTATGCAGCAATTTTTCTTGAATGTGGTACGTGGTACTCGAAACCCATTGCGGCCGCCTGTTGAAAATATGGACGAATTGTGGAATCCGATGGAAAAAGAAATGGCTACATCGATGTTAAATGTGACGTTACTGGGGAGTAAAGAGTCGATAAAAAAACAATTAACAGACTTTCAAGGAAAATATGATGTGGATGAACTCATGGCTGTTTCGTATATCTACGACCCAGAAAAACAAAAACATTCATATGAACTATTAAAAGAAGTGGTAGAAGGGAAATAAGCAATACCAATAGAAACGGTGCCTGACACCCAAAGAGAAAAGTAGGGGACAGGCATCAGTTACCTCGATTTTTCACGATTTTTAACCCACTTCATTAGAACATGGATCACTTCTTCCAGTCCTTTTCCCTCAGAAGTTAATTCATATTCCACTTTTTTAGGGGAATTGTCAATCATTCTTTTGATAATTAATCCTTCTTTTTCTAAATCACGCAACCGCTCTGTTAAAAGTCGATCCGAGATTCCAGGGATCGATGAAATGATTTCATTGTATCGTTTAGGTCCCTTTATCAGAGTATAAATAACTGCACCCATCCATCGTTTGCCGATAAATTCAATGGCACTATGAAAATTAACGCAAATAGGCTGCATTTCATTTTCAGACTGTGGTAAGCAATTGTGTTTAATTTGTTCACTCATCGTTAAATACCTCTTTTTACTTTTCTCTTACATCATATCATGTTTTTAAAGTTGACGAAATGTACTTACAAATAGTAAGATAATTTTGTCCTTACTAAAAGTAAGTTATTAAACGTCATTGGAGGAATAAGGAATGCAAACAGTGTTAACAAAAAGTTTGTCTGAAGTGATTAAGGAACGTCACTCCGTTAGAAAATATGATCCAACCTATAAGATTTCTCAAGCAGAAATAAAAGATATACTATCAGAAGCAACACTAGCACCATCTTCTAGTAATCTTCAACCATGGCGCTTTATCGTCATTCAAGACCAAGAGACAAAAAAAGAGCTAAGATCGATTGCTTTCAATCAAGAACAGGTTGAAACAGCCTCAGCAATCATTGCTGTTTTGGGTGATAAAGAAATGTATAAAAGTGGAGAAAAAATTTACGGAAGTGCCTTGGAAGCTGGCTACATAGATGAAGTGACTATGCAAAGGTTAATCGAAGGCACCAATTTTTATCCGCAAGCTTCTGAAGAAGTGAGAAAAAATATCGCTTCCTTTGATGCAGGACTTCTATCCATGCAATTGATGTTGATTGCAAAAGATCGTGGCTTCGACACTGTCACAATGGGTGGCTTTAATAAACAACAATTTGCAGAAAAATTCAATGTTCCTGAGCGGTATTTCCCAGTCGTTTTGATTGCAGTTGGGAAGGCAGCTGCACCTGCCCACAATACGACTCGCATGCCACTTGATGATGTAATGATTGATTATATTTAAGGAGTCCTTATAAGGGACAAGCTCACCACTTGTGAAAAAGTAAAGGTGGAATAGGTGGGGTTAGATTAAAGAGGCTGAATCAAAAGTTCGTTCTTAAATGGGCTTTTTGGTTAGTCTCTTTTTTTGGAATGAATAGAAGCCCTTTAGTTTCCCGAAAAATAGAATTTTGTCTGATTTTGGGAAAGTATGAGACCCCTAGATTCCCTAAAAATAGGATTTCCCCTGATTTCAGGAAAGTAGAAGGCCCCTAGATTCCCAAAAAATTAAAACTTGCCTGAATTCGGGAAAGTAGAAGACCTCTAGATTCCTGAAAAATATGATTTTTCCTGATTTCGGGAAAGTAGAAGGCTCCTAGGTTCCCGAAAAAAAGAAATTTGCCTGATTTCAGGAATGGTTCAAGTTACTTATTTATATATTAAAGCATTTTTGAATCGGTGTATCAGGCACCCCTGAGATCAAAAAAGTATTTTTTGTAGTGCTTGTTTTTCTTCTTCGTTTAATGGTACCAATGGTAGTCGGACTTCTCCTACGTGGATCCCTCTTAAATTTAATGCAGCTTTTACCGGTGATGGGCTTGGAGCGGCAAATAATGCTTTCATAATTGGGAGAAGGGCTCGATGCTGAGAAGCTGCCTCTTGAACAGCACCATTTTTAAATTGATTGATCATTGCTTGCATTTCATTCCCGATAACATGGGAAGCAACGGAAACAACACCCGCTCCTCCGATGGCCATGACCGGTAACGTTATTCCGTCATCTCCACTGTACAGCGTAAAATCTTCAGGCGTTTGGCTAATGATTTGGGCCATGGCATCAAGATCGCCACTTGCTTCTTTAATTGATACAATATTGTCGATTTGTGAAAGACGAACAATGGTTTCAACAGAAATATTGACAACACTTCGGCTAGGGATATTATAAAGCATGATCGGTAATGACGTTGATTCGGCAATCACTTTAAAGTGTTGAAATAATCCCTCTTGGGATGGCTTGTTATAATAAGGTGCAACAAGCAAAATTCCATCGACTCCCGATTCCTCAGCTAGCTTTGTTAAGGCAATTGATGCTCTCGTATTATTTGAGCCGGTACCAGCGATGACCGGCACTCTTCCAGCAGCAACTTCCACAACAAATTGAAATAGCTTCACTTTTTCATCCGTCGTTAAGGTAGGGGACTCTCCAGTGGTGCCGGCAACTACTAATCCATCTGAACCATTGTCTATTAAGTAATTGACGAGTAATCTTGTAGCGTTAAAATCCATCTCGCCATTTTGATCAAAAGGCGTAACCATCGCGGTTAAAACTTGGCCAAAATTCATCAATCTCACCCTTTTACTTTTTTTTGAAAATGAAGCGGTGGTTCAAGCCATAGAGAATCAACGCAAAAAAGCAGCAACGAGGGTTCGCTGCTGCATTGGAAACAGAAAATAAATCGTTCCTCAGCGTGAGATAGCCCTCCATATAGTTTCCTATATGACAGTTCTGTATTTCTTCAATAACAGAACCAGCTTCAAGAACAATGAGGTTCTCTGAAGCTTCGGCAAATTCCCCTTTTCACCATCGTCACTGGATCTCATCATCCTCAGACGGTGTACTAATGGTCTTTGCGCCTCTATCCTCACTTCAAAAGGTAATGAAGTAAGAAAATTTATAATTGAATGTAATATAACAGAATCAATATGCTGGCGCAATACTTTTTTGAAAAGTTAGTAAAAAAGGAAAAATAAAGAATTCGTGAACGTAGTTGGTGCCTACGTGCATGAAAGAGGTAAAAAACATAGAAATCATGAACGTAGAAGAGGTCTAAGTAAACGAAAAAGCAAAGCAAGAGACAAATCGTGAACGTAGAAGAGATCTACCTGAATGAAAAACCTAAAAAATCGAGAAATCATGAACGTAAAAAAATGCAGTAATCATCCGTTCTAGCTAGTTCATCGACTAGAATTACTTTCTCCCCAAAAATTTATTTCTCTACCATTCTCTTCGCTTAAGAACCATAATATTTAATAAGAGACATGTAAAAAGACCGCGAAGAGCGGTCTTTTCAGTGAAATAAGAGTGGTATCTAATGAAACTGCACATCAATTTTCTTTTTGTCGTCTTTAATTAATTTTGGCATTTTTACTTCCAATACTCCATTTTTATATGTAGCTGAGACTCCCTCATGAGAAACGCGGCACGGTAGAGTAATAGTTCTATGAAAACGGCCTACATGGCGCTCTCTCCTGTGCATGTTTTCTTCTTTTACTTCATGAACTCGATTGATTCTGCCACTGATATGTAACTGATTATTTTCAATATCAAGATCAACATCTTCTTTCCTTTCAAGGCCAGGGAGGTCGCAAGTGGCAATTACCTCATGGTCTGTTTCATGAACATCCACACGAATTCCACCTAAATGTCCCGCATGTTCAAATGAAATAGGGGAACCTGAAAAGAAACGATCAAAATCTCTCCTCATGTATGGTAGATGTTTAAAAGGATCATAAGGCACCAATTCCATGATTATTACCTCCTAATCATATTTGCACATATAGATATTGTTCCTCGGTTTCAACAGAATATTCTCCCGTATTCATGATTCTCACTGTATTTCTAGACTTAAAGGGTATATTAAGACGCGCTTGTTCATACAAATTACTACAAATAAAATCCACACCAAGACAGTGCAATCCACAACTTTACGCAAACAACTTCGTGGTATTCTGTTGCTTTTTAAAAAAGCTCAAAAAAAGGAGTGGTTTCTATGTTTAATTCGGTAAAAGGGAAAACGGTGGTTGTAACAGGTGGCAGTAAAGGGATAGGGAAAGGAATTGCCCGAGTTTTTGCAGAGCAGGGAGCGAATGTGGCAATCGTGGCGAGAGATGTAGAAGCGGCAGAAGATTGTGCAGCGGAAATCAAGGCCGGAGGGGGAAAGGCCAAAGCATTCCTTGGTGACGTAAGAGAACGGGAATCGATGCAGGAAATGGCCAAAAAGGTTGCTGAAACATTTGGTGGTATCGATGTATTGTGTGCCAATGCAGGAATTTTTCCATCCGCACCTCTCGAAACGATGACGAATGAAGAGTGGGACATAGTGATGAATACGAATGCAAAAGGAGCATTCCATGCTGTTCAGGCATGTATTCCATATTTAAAACAAGCAAAATACGGGCGAATCATCCTAACATCCTCCATTACCGGTCCTGTTACAGGTTATCCCGGTTGGTCCCACTATGCGGCAAGTAAGGCTGCTCAGTTAGGTTTTATGAGAACAGCAGCACTAGAATTAGCAGGAGATAACATTACGGTTAATGCGGTTCTACCGGGAAATATCATAACGGAAGGTTTAGAAGGTTTAGGCGATGATTATTTACGAGAGATGGCCTCAGTTATTCCAATGAAAAAATTGGGCAGGGTTGAAGATATTGGTTATGCCGCACTATTTTTAGCTTCAATGGAAGCAGGTTTTATTACGGGGCAGACCATCATAGTGGATGGCGGACAAATTTTACCAGAGAACTAAGTAGCATTCTACTCTGTTCATGAAAAGGTAGGTGGTCCTCTAAATGTCGTTATCTTTTGAAGAACGCAAAAAAACAATCTTAGAAACTTTAGAAAAAGAAGAGAAGGTTCAAGTAAAAATTCTTGCAAATTTCCTTCAGGTATCAGACGAAACCATTAGGCGCGACTTAGATCGACTTGAAAAAGACGGCATCGTTAAAAAGGTGTATGGCGGAGCGATAAAGTCAGCGGTTCATCAGTGGGAATTACCTTTTGATCAAAAAAAGACGATGAACCAAATGGAAAAACGAGCCATTTGTAAGACGGCGTCAAGCCTTGTGGAAGATGGGGACATCATCATGATTGGAAATGGCACCACTCCGCTAGATATGGTGCATTATTTAGCGGAGAAGGATATTACGTTGATTACTCATTCTGTTCCCGTGATGCTCCTTGCCATGGAAGGATTTAATGGACGGGTTATTTTTGTCGGCGGTGAATTTGAACGAAATCAACAATACACGAGTGGTCCTCTATCGGAAAGAACGCTTGAGCTTATGAAGGCAAACAAGGCCTTTATTGCAGCTGGAGGAATATCTGTTGGGAACGGGATTACCGATTATGATATTACTGGTTCAAGCATCTCCCGAAAAATGATGGAACGTGCTGAGGAAGTCATCATCTTGGCTGATCATACGAAATTTGGTAAAACGACCTTTGCCCATATGTGCTCATTAACAGATGTGTCAATGATCATAACGGATAATCTTTGCCATGAGGATTGGATGAAAATATTAGCCGAAAAGAATATAGAGCTCATAATTGCGAATGAAAAAATATAAACGATTCTACTAATAAAGGAGTGAGATTAGCAGAAATGTTTGAATGGACGAGTAAAAAGGGTGTCCTAGAAGATTCGATCAATTGGTGGAATCCAGGTAAAACGAGTCAATGGCAAAAAGACGGAATTGATTTAGTTATGGACAAAAGGGAAGGCTATTATTTTTACGATATGGATGGAAAGCAGTTAATGGATGTCCATTTGAATGGAGGTACGTATAATCTGGGTCACCGAAATCCAGAAATCATTGCAACGTTAAAAGAAGCTTTAGATGATTTTGATATCGGAAATCATCATTTTCCTGCGATGACACGGGCCAAGCTTGCTAAAGAAATGGCCAAATGCACACCGGATGCTCTTAATTATACGATTTTCTCCAGTGGTGGAAGTGAGGCGATAGACGCTGCGATTAAATGTGCTCGATATGCAACGAAACGGAAAAAAATCGTTTCCATTCAAAATGGATACCATGGTCATACCGGACTTGCTGTTTCCTTAGGGAACGAACGATATTCCCGTCCATTTTTAAGTGAAGGGGATCCGGATGAGTTTCTTCATGTTCCATTTAATGATATAGAAGCAATGGAGCAGGCACTCCGATTTGAAGAAGTTGCAGGTGTGGTGATCGAAACGGTTCCAGCAACTTACGGATTTCCAATGCCGAAGAGAGATTATCTCAATTCTGTTAAAAGAATGTGTGAAAAATATGGTACATTATTTGTGGCAGATGAAGTCCAAACAGGGTTAATGCGGACGGGAAAACTGTGGGGAATTGAACATTACGGGGTAGAACCGGATATTTTGGTCACCTCTAAAGGCTTAAGTGGTGGTATTTATCCAATCGGAGCTACAGTTGTCAGCAAAAAAGCAGGTAATTGGATGAATGAGGATGGCTTTGCCCATATTTCTACATTCGGCGGTTCGGAGCTTGGATGTATTGTCGCATTAAAGGTGCTAGAAATTTCACAGCGGCAGGAAGTAAGACAAAATGTCGATTTTGTTGCCCGATACGTTCGAACAGGACTTGAACAAATCAAACAACAATATTCAGATTTTTTTGTGGGTATTCGTCAATTAGGTGTGGTCATGGGGCTGGAATTTAGCCACCCGAAAGGCGCTATCTATGTCATGCAGTCTCTCTATAAAAATGGCGTATGGGCCATTTATTCGATGCTAGATAATCGAGTACTGCAGTTTAAGCCAGGACTTCTTTTAGATAAAGGATATTGTGACGAATTACTGTCACGATGTGAACAAAGTATAAAACAAGCTGTGAAAATGGTTTATAACTATAGCTAAAACATCTATGAAGGAGGAAAAAATGTGAGTAATACCTCTTTTGACCCTTTGAAAGAATCAATCGAAAAATTTACAAGGATAGCAGGCAATGCCGTTAAATTTTACCCCATATTATCTCAATCTACGATTCAACTATTAAATTATTCCGAAAATGCCACTTTTTTAGTGAACACTACCACAGGTGAAAAATATATTTTACGGGTTGGGCGCCCGTTATATCATTCAAAAACAGAAATCGAAAGTGAACTTGAATGGTTGAAATTGATTAATAAACATTCTTCGATAAAGGTTTCATTGCCGATTGTAGGAGAAAATGGTGAATATGTTCAAGAGGTAGAAGACGAAAATATATCACACTTCTGTGCCTTATTTACATTCTTAGAAGGTGATGCTCCAAATGAAGAGAATGAACATGATCTCATCAGTCAATTTGAGGTTCTAGGTGATATTACGGCTCAATTGCATGAGTACAGCATTCTGAATCGCCATCAGCTTCAACAAATGAAACGCATCGAATGGGACTACACTTCGATTTTGGGAACAAAACCGAAGTGGGGAAGATGGCAGGATGGCTTAGCAATGACAGATGATCGTTTAGAGCTGTTTGAGAAAGTATCAGAAAAAATTAAACAAAGATTAGCTCTCTTTGGAAAAAGTCAAAGCCGATACGGATTAATTCATTCCGATTTACGACTTGCTAATTTGCTTGTTGATGGCCAGCAAATCAAAATAATAGATTTTGATGATTGTGGATTTGGCTGGTATTTATATGATTTAGCTACCTCTTTAAGTTTTATAGAACACAAACCTTATATTCCTACTTTAATTAACGCCTGGCTGAAGGGATATCGCAAGGTTCGTTCTCTTTCGCAAGAGGAGGAGCTTGAAATTCCTACCTTTATTTTAATGCGCAGATTACAGCTAATAGCTTGGGTAGGCAGCCGCCATAATGAAACCACTCGGGAGTTGGGGAGTGCATTTACCGAAGAGACAGACGAGTTGGCAAAAAAATACTTAGAAAAGATGGAAATTTAGTACCTGGAAAAAGCTTGTGATCAGGTTACAGCGAGGAGGTGAGGAAATGGATCAGGAGTTAGTTGAAAAAATCACAAAATTAGTGCTCTCAAAGTTAGAAGAGTATTCAAATCCTTCTGAAGAACATTATGTTCCTCTTACACACGAAGAGTTACAAAAATGGGATGAAATCTCAATCGGATTTTCCAAAAAGTCAAATTCCTCGCTAAAGGAGGATCCTGAATATAAACCGCTAACACAAGAGGAAATCAAAAAATGGAATCAGTTCACTTCCTCAACGGTTTTTTCTAAAGAAAATCGCTCATCATTGAAATAAAGAAGGTTGAAAAAATTTTTAAAATAAATTATTAGAATATTATAAAAATTTATCGAAAACACTTTAAGAATACATTCACTCATCTAAAACAATTGTTAATTAGTTAGGAATGATGATGGATAAAATTTTCGGTGATTAATCCGTTTGCAACCTATTGGAGGGAAGGGATGAAGAATGTCGAAAGCTGGTTTAGCGTTGTTTGAACAGAAATCAACGGTTGGCGTTGCAAGGCAAATCAGTCCAATTGATACAATGATTTACTCTGCAGCAAATCCAGGTTTAATGTTTGCGCTCGTTTATATTATGTGGGCGCCATTTTTGTATCCAGGTGCCCACATGGTTTGGGCCATTTTAACAGTAGCCCAGATGTTTATTATTGCAGGTCTTTATTGGTTATTCTCAGTCTCTATGCCTCGGTCCGGTGGGGAATATATTTACATTAGTCGGATTCTACACCCGTCAGTAGGTCTTATGGCAAGTTTTATGATCACCTTTACCTCAATCTCTTGGACTGGAATCCTCTTGAATTGGATTATCAAATGGTCCATCGTCGAATTCTTTTATTCGATTGCGTTGATCAATGGAAATGACACAACTTGGCTCCATTTAGCAGAGTTTTTTAATAAAAATTGGATGCATGCCATTATCGGAACCGCTTTGCTATTGTTCATTTACTTTATCTATTATAAAGGAACAAAGTGGATGGTAAGATTGGCCTATTTAACCTTAGGTGCAACACTCGCTGGGGCAGTTGTCTTTATTGTAGCAAACCTCATCACTGGTCAAGGAACATTTGCGAATAATTTTACTCATTTGTCTGGCTTGGCATACGGTGATGTCATTAAGCTTGCTGCAGCTGATGGTTATCCGACAAAATTCCTGTTCGGTGCAACGGTGATGGCTGGTTCTACTTATATTATATTAAATACTCTAGGTTCCACTTTTGGGGCCAATCTTGCCGGTGAGGTTCGTAACGTGCAGAAGTCCCAGCTGCTTGCATTGTTTGGATCACTGACGATTTTAATGGTTGTTTGGGCGATTTTCTATTTAATGTCATATCTTAACTTTGGCGATGTTTGGTCAAACAGCTTGTATTATCTTTACAATTCAGGACATGATGCCTATCCATTTAAGGGGTATGATCCATTTATCACAATAATGATTGGAATTATGACAAAGAATCCGATTTTTGTATTTTTAATTGCTGTCTGTTTCGCGATCGCCACCTTTGGTTCAGCAGCAGGCTTAGGATTTGGACCATCCCGAAATATTGTGGCCTGGTCATTTGACCGCTTAATCCCCAGTAAATTTATGGAGTTGAATCCAAAGACAAATTCACCAACCTATGCTTTAAGAACCGTTATTGTGGGCGCTTGGGTGTTCCTAATGCTTGATATTTTCTTACCATCATGGACAGCCAATATCGCCTACACCATTTTCACCTGGTTTTTAGCGTGGATCTTTTTGGGGATTTCTGGAATACTTTTTGCAAGCCGAAAGAAAGTATTGTTCAACTCTTCTCCGCCCGTTGTCAAAACAAAATTCTTGGGCGTGAATTTAGTAACAATTTTAGGCTGGCTGACGCTTGCCATCAGTGTTTCCATTTGTTACTACCTTCTCATTCCATTTTTTAGAGGAGATTTACCGTTTACGATGATTGTAGTCTCCCTATTATTAATGTTAATTCCCATTCTTGTCTATTTTTTGATGAAACGTTCTCACGCAAAAAAGGGGATTGATATTGATATCCAATTCCAGGAAATACCTTCTGATTAATAGTTTTTGAGATTGAATGTGAGTTTCCAAAATTGATATGGGGTGAGGGATTTGAAGATTTTTTATGCAGGGGACCTGCATGGTGGAGAAACAGCCTTTCGGAAATTTACGAATGCCGGTCCGTTTTATAAAGCTGACCTAGTCTTATATGGTGGCGACTTTACTGGTAAAATGGTTGTACCGATTGTGAAAAAATCAGGAGTATATACTTGTAAATATTACGGTTCAACTGTGAAGGTGAAAAAAGTGAAAGAACTCCCAGATTTAGAAAGGAATTTACGGGATGCTGGATTTTATCCACTCGTCATAACAGAGTCGGAACTAAATCAATTAACCGAGGAAGATGCTGAACGAATCATTAAAGAAAAGCAAATCGAAGTTTTGAAACAGTGGGTTGAACTGGCCGATGAAAGATTTAAAGCTGCCGGGATCCCGTGTATCTGCATTCCTGGTAGTGTGGATGACTTTTATCTTGATGAGATTTTAACCTCAGGAACGTATATTCAAAATGGCGATGGAAAAATAATCGAGATGGCTGGATATGAAATCCTTTCATTAGGCGGCGGCAAACCAAGTGTATTTCAATATCCACGTGAATTTAGTGAAGAAGAATTAGCAGATAAGATTGATAGTTTGGCAGCGCAAGTGAAGGATATGGATAAATGCATCTTTAATATTCATATCCCACCTTACGATACCGATTTGGATCAAGGGACCTTGTATGATGAAGAGTTAAAGCCAGTCTTGGATGGAGATGCCTTAGCGACAGCACCTACTGGAAGTAAATCTGTTCGTCAAGCAATTGAGAAATATCAACCATTACTCTCTTTACACGGTCATGTTCACGAAAGCCGTGGAGTAACAACGATTGGTAGAACCGTCTGCATCAATGCCGGCACAGACTATGACCAAGGCATGCTGCGCGGAGCATTAGTCGATATCGGTTCTGATGGAAAAGTATCCTACTCGCTTACAGCAGGATAAATAAAATTTGCAGACCCGAGTCGTTTTAGTGTTTAGATTAAAGATTTTTGAAACCGTTTTCAGACATTACTTTGGTATGATTAGTGGATTTTACACATAGAAGATAACTTTAAAAAGGCTGACCTGAAATGATATTCGGGTCAGCTTAATTATTTTTATAAAATATTTTTTCATTATCTATATTTTTTAATTGGCAAAGGGAATTAAAGAAGCAGTCAGTAAGAAGGGATCATAGAAAAGTTTTTTTAACATATCCAAACGGTTATAATAAAGGATGATTTCATTCATCTTGGAATAGATAGTAAGCAGTAGACAGGAATTAATAAAGGGGAACCATTGATGTCAAACGAAAATGAATTGATTAGATTTGAGCATGTGTATTATACATCTGGCGATGTGCCAATTTTAAAAGATATTACAGGCTCATTTATCGAGGGCAAAATCACTACACTTGTCGGTCCTTCTGGAGCAGGGAAGACAACGTTAATAAAATTATGTAATGGACTGATATCTCCGGATTCAGGTGAAATTTTTATTAAAGGGAAAAAGATTGAAAATTATAACCCAGTCGAATTGCGTAGGAAAGTGGGGCTTGCCCTCCAAAGTGCAACGATGATAAGCGGAAGTGTTTGGAGAAATCTTTCACTGCCCTTGACTTTACAAGGAATGCAGCTAACTGATGAGAAAGCGAAGGAATTATTAAAAATGGTCGGCCTAGAAGAAAGATTCCTGCACCGAAATGTGATGGATTTATCCGGTGGTCAGCGTCAAAAAGTTTCCATTGCCCGAACACTTGTTAACAAGCCAAAGGTACTGTTGCTTGATGAAATAACATCTTCGCTTGACCGAGTATCCCAACAGGATATTGAAGAACTTATAGTAAGAATTAATAAAGAATACTCAACTACCGTAGTTTGGATCACCCATAATTTAGACCAAGCAGTTTCGATTGGAAACTATTCTTGGGTTATGATGGGTGGAGAAGTGGTTGAGATCGGGGAAAGTGAAATCCTTCAACATCCTAAAGATGAAAGAATACAACGCTTTGTAAGGGGGGACATGGAATGAGTTATCTAACTTTAGCAATTGCCCTTATTTTCGTTCTAATCCCGCTTATTTTATCGAAAACATTGAATCTAGGATTAGAAAAGGATACCATCATTGCAACCGTTCGATCGACATTACAATTATTGATTGTCGGGTATATCTTGAAATTCGTATTTGCTTCAAACAATTATATTTTTATTATCCTAATGTTGATGCTCATGATTGGAGCAGCAACACAAAATACAAGAAAAAAAGGAAAATCCATTAAGGGCATGACATGGAAACTGGTGGTAACCTTCGTGTTCGTTGAAGTGCTGACCCAAGCAATCCTGCTCGGATTTCACATTACACCTTCAACAGCACAATACATAATTCCTATTAGTGGGATGGTCGTCGGGAATTCCATGGTGCTAGCCATCTTGTTTCTTAATAGGTTCACTGCAGAAGTTGAAGCACGTCAGGATGAAACGGAACTGATTTTGTCACTTGGTGGAACTCCAAAGCAGGCAATCCATACATCCTTGATCACCTCCATCAAAGCAAGCACTATTCCAACCATTGAAAGCCAGAAAACAATTGGTCTCGTTCAACTTCCAGGAATGATGAGTGGTCAAATTATTGCAGGTGCCAATCCCATTCAAGCTGTGCAGTTTCAGTTATTGATTCTTTTCCTATTATTAACAACAGCAGTTGTCACTAGCATTAGTATCGGCTTTTTATCTTATCCAACCTTATTTAACAAGCGTATTCAAATGCTAAGGCAATAAAAAAGAAAACTAGCATAAGGTGCCTGACACCCATGACGTTATAACGCCATGGGTGTCAGGCACTTTTTTTGATCATAGTGTGGTAGGTGTCAGGCACTAATGATTAATTAACTAAAAATTTACAATAAATAAACGTATTGTTAATAATGTAATAGTTTAATTAAATAGTAAAATGATAGAAAAAAAGGGAGCGAGAAGGGAATGGAGAAAGTGAAAAAGAAGAAAATTATTTCAGCAGGGCTAACATTGGGGCTTACATTGAGTTTAATGATCCCAGCGGCAACTCCTTTTCAGGCAGCAGAAGAGGTAAAAATTAAGTCAGTAAAATTCAATGGAATGGAAGCTCCGAAGACATTAGATGAAATGGCAAGTGTACAATCGAAGGCTTCTGTAAATGTTACATATTCAAATGGAGAAACAAAGACTTTTCCATTAGTCTACAATAAGCTTTTCCAAACGAATGATAAAATTGTCACAAACAAAGGTCAAAAAATCGCTGCTGGTACTCCAATCGATGTGAATGGAAACCCTATAATGGACCACAGTGTTCCAACAGATGTAGTTCC
Source organism: Neobacillus massiliamazoniensis (assembly GCF_001048695.1). GTDB lineage: Bacteria > Bacillota > Bacilli > Bacillales > Cytobacillaceae > Neobacillus > Neobacillus massiliamazoniensis. The sequence continues at coordinate 166,165 of NZ_CVRB01000003.1, forward strand.
ATTTATTTCTGATTCGCCGGACTCTAACAGCTTAATGCGTCCAATGGGGAATGACAATTCTTTATATTTAGTAACTCATTATGAGTATCAAACTATAGATCATACTGGCAAGTCTGCTTATGGGGTTGTACCTGCTTCTATGACTGTTTCAAAGTTAATGCAAAATACACAAACAGGCGAATTACAATTAATGGATGCAGTTAAAGCCGATATGTCAGCAGGAAATGGTATTTGGATTCCTTGTAATGGTTCCCTTACACCGTGGAATACTCACTTAGGCTCTGAAGAATATGAACCAGATGCTCGCAAGTTTGAGAGCAATCCAACTTCTGATCCAACAAACGTAAAGTCTTTTGCCAAATATTACTTTGGAGATGAAGCAAAAGCAAATCCATATTTCTATGGATTCATTCCAGAAGTGACAGTCAGTCCGACCGGCACAACAAAAGTAGTAAAGCACTATAGTGCTGGAAGAAAGTCCAATGAGCTAATGCGCTTCATGGATGACAAGCGTACTGCATATTTTGGTGATGACGGTTCATATACGACTATGTTTATGTATATAGCGGACAAGGAGGCAGACCTGTCTGCAGGGACATTATACGCAGCTAAATTTGCCCAAACTGGAACCGAAAATGGTGGAAGTGGAAACATAAACTGGATTAAGCTAGGCCATGCAACGGATGATGAAGTAAAAAACATCATTGATAAGGGCGGCGCTAACGGTCAACCGATTAAATTCAGCGATATATTTGATGTTTCCGATAAACCTCAGGATGGTTTCACCGCTGTGAAACAATATTCTTATGGTAGTATTGAATATTTAAAATTAAAACCAGGAATGGAGAAAGCTGCTGCTTTCCTAGAACCACGTCGTTATGCGGCCATGCTAGGAGCTACTTCCGAATTCAATAAAATGGAAGGAATAGCTGCAAACAATAAGGATAAAAAATTATATATGGCGATAACGGATGTAAGTAAAGGAATGGAAGCAAACTCCAACGATCCAACTGATGATATCCATTTACCTAAAATTAACTCCGGCGTTACATTTGAATTTAACCTGACAAACGGTTTAAAAGATACAAATGGCAATAATATTAACAGCAACTATGTTGCCGCTAATATGCACGGATTAGTTGTAGGTAAAGATTTACCGACACCAGATGAATATGGAAATACCGCCGATCCAAATTCAGTCGCGAACACTGACAATTTAAGTTATTCTGAAGAACTTAGAACATTATTTATTGGTGAAGACAGTAGTAAACATATAAACAACTTCGTATGGGCTTATAATGTAGATACGAAAGAATTAACTCGAATTTTATCAGTCCCTGCTGGAGCAGAAGCTACAGGTCTTATGGTATCAGAGGCCATTAATGGGTATACATACATCATGAGTAACTTCCAGCACCCTGGTGATGAGCTAGACAGTTTTAAACCAACCAAGTTTGCCATTAATGATTTAAAAAATGCCGTTGATAAATATATTGGAATTAATAAAGCAGGAATGGTAGGTTACTTAACTTTGGGACAACCAGTCCAGACATCTAATAATAATGACGCCAATACAACACCTGGAAACGACAATGGGAATAATAACACAACACAAGGTACAAATGATAACAACGACAAAGGAAATGCACTCCCTAATACAGCTACATCTAATTTTAATTTTATATTAAGCGGATTGGCATTAATCTTAGCTGGAGTTGGTGCATTCTTCTTCCGAAAAAGGTTATCCAAATCGGAGTAACATTTATTTAGAAAACGATTGTTGATAGGGAGTCTCAATGACCGAAACCGCACTATTTTTATGAAAATGGTCGTTGATAGAGAGTCTCAATGACCGAAACCGCACTATTTTTATGAAAATGGTCGTTGATAGAGAGTCTCAATGACCGAAACCACACTATTTTTATAAAAATGGTCGTTGATAATGGGTCTCACCGACCGAAACCGCATTATTTATATAAAAACGGTCGTTGATAGTGAGTCTCAATGCCCGAAACCACTCTTTATATATAAAAAAGGTCATCGGCGAGGTATCCTCGAATGCACAAAGAGTTTTAATGATTCCAACTAGTTGCATTAGAAGCTTTTCCCTGTTATACTGAAAAAGAATTATTTTTGTTTTCGGTGGGATTAAAAGTGGTAAACTTTCTGTCTTGAAGACCTGAGCAAGGATAGTAACAATATGTGTGCAAAGCACACGAGGAGGATATAAACAATGGAACAAGGTAAAGTAAAATGGTTTAATGCAGAAAAAGGTTTCGGATTCATCGAACGCGAAGCAGGAGACGATGTATTCGTACACTTCTCAGCTATCCAAAGCGAAGGTTTCAAAACACTTGAAGAAGGCCAAGCTGTTACATTTGATGTAGAACAAGGTCAACGTGGCCCACAAGCTACAAACGTTCGTAAAGCATAATTGAAACCAATAAATAAAAAGACTCTCTCGCAGAGTCTTTTTTTGTTTGGGTTTTGTTACAGCTTATTGTTGATTTTTCCACTATGTTGATTGGAGCGGAAATCAACAGGCAAGTTTAACAGAGCCAAAAAAACCCTACTCAGGTACGAGTAGGGCGGAGATGCGAATAACGTAAAGCAAATGGTAGATAAAGTATAGCATACATTCATTGTAATCCAAAATTTTTTAGAAATCCTTGCCCGATTTGAAGCTAGGATTCTAAATGAGTTAGACACATATAGAATAACTAAGAGCTGTCGTGAGTTTTGGTATAACTACAACCATTCATCAGGAACTTGGCTATTATCGGCGATTGAGTAAGCTGCATTCGTTATGGCTTGTGCTAAAGTATCTCCAGTTGCGCACACGTTATCAAAGCAAACCTCGGAAACTCCATTTGTTGTATATGTAAAGCCTAACTTTTCTAATCTTTCAACGATTACCATTGCATTTTCAAGGGTCTGCTCGGGTTGAAACTCAGAAACATTAATGAAAACACCTTTTTCATAATCATACCATCGATCCCATCTATTTAATTTCCAGCCTAGGATTCTACGTGCTATAATTTCTATTTTGTTCATTCCGTATTGACTCCTTCTCTCTTAAAGAGGCTGATTTGAAAAGGTCGTTTATAACGATCTTTTGGATCAACCTTATTTTTATGAAAATTTATACTCTCTATAATGCTCTTTTGTGCACCGAAACGATAAAGGATTTCAAGGAATCATTTTAAAAATTGTATAAGTGACAGGATAATCTCAATAAAAATGAGAATTACCACGATCCATTCAACGAATAGTCCCCGGATTGAATGACTGATGGTGGAAAAACCGTCCATAATGTTATATAAAATTTCGGTTTTGCTCTTTAAGATTTTATACCGATCGTTTAATTCAAAAAACTCCGTTAACTGGTCGTAAAATTCACCAGCAGTTTTGCTTGTCCATGTAATATCAGGTTTATCCAGAATCATGATATAGGCAAGGGTGTTGTACTCGTGACGAACGATTTTCGCGGTCATCCTTGCCAGTTCTTTGTTGCCGATTCGGAGATTGCCTTTTTCGAGCCGGTCGATCAGGGTTTCAAGCTTATCGTGGATCTTTCCGAGTTGTTCTTCCGTTTTCTCGAGCGCCACCGATTTAGCAAGCACAGTGGAAATTAATTCTGGGTAGAAAATTTCATATTCAGGTACTACCACATATTCGTCCGCCAATTCGATGTTTTCGGTTTCACTAATGTGAAGGCTATAATCGTCAGTGTATCTATCAAAATTCTTGATATCGATGTCCGGCACCAAGGAATGGATGTATTTTAAAAAGACCATAATCTCATCGTCGTGCGAGTGATTAATGAAGACAACGCTGCCAAAGGAGAAAAGCAGAACTCTTTGAGATTCATTTACCTCTTTATTGAGGATGGATTTTAGAATATCGTCTCTCAGGATTAAGGGCTCTTCCCAGGTGAATTTTTTGGGAATGCTGCAATGAACCGCGATTTTGTTTAAATTAATTTCACCAGTAACTGCAAATGCTTTAAAAGTAATAGGTTCCATTATGCTCACTCTTTTCTGCGATTTGGTTATGCTTCAATTTAATACTATTTTATCCTATCCAAAAACAAATTTGAACAAATCTTTCAATTATGAAAGTTTTGATCTGGATCCTGCATTTTGGATGAATTTTATAAAAACTGGACATTGTGTCATCACTTAATTGACAAGTGACACGGCGTCACATATACTTGTTTTGTATTTTGTATGACACAGTGTCATATTGGTGATAGATTGGAGGGTGAAATCGTGCCAAAACCAACTTTTTTTAATCTTTCAAAAGAAAAAAGAGAAACTTTAATGAAAGCTGCTATAAAAGAATTCTCAAGAGTTCCACTGAATGATGCATTGATTGCTAATATTGTAAAGTTTGCCGGAATTCCGAGAGGCAGTTTTTATCAATATTTTGAGGATAAAGAAGATTTATTTTTTTACTTGTTAGACCAATACGCCGAGGAAAATAAAGAGAGTTTTATTTTATCTTTAGAAAAAGCAAATGGAGATCTCTTTGATACATTTATTGTAGAGTTTAAACGCATGATTGTAAATTTTAGAAAAAAAGAGAATCGAGACTTTTTTAAAAATGCCTTTCTAAATATGAATCATAAAGTAGAGACCGCCATATTGAAATCTTCAGATGAAGAAAAATTTTATCATCATTTTATTGATATTAAAAACTTTATAAATATAAGTAAGCTAAATATCGCTGATGAGCATGAACTACTACATGTCATACAAATACTCATGGCGGTGACTATGCACAATCTTATTCAAAATTTTGCTAGAGAATTACCTTTTGAGGATTCACTAAAAAATTATACTCTAGAAATTGAATTATTAAAGAAAGGTCTTTGTAAGAAGATAGATGGATGAAAATAACACCTACTTTGGTGATCAAATAAACAAAAACACTCGATGTTAATGCGGAAAGGTAATAAAAAATGCGAAAAATTATACAATTTTCTTTATCTAACAAATTTGCATTATGTCTCTTAACACTTATAGTAGCTGTTGCTGGATTGTATTCTTCAATGAATATGAAAATGGAGACTTTGCCAAATATTACAATGCCAGTTATCACCATTTCAACGATTGACCCTGGTGCAACACCGCAAGAAGTAGACGACCAAGTTACCAAGCCTGTTGAACAGGTCGTTCGTAATTTATCCGGTGTGAATAATGTGTCATCGAGCTCCAATAAAAACGTTTCCTCTATCCAAATTGAATTTAATTATGGTACCGATTTGGACAAAGCAGAGAATAATTTAAAGGATGCAGTTAGTAAAATTCAATTTCCAGAGAACGTCCAGAAACCTACTATAACTCGCTTGTCCTTCAATGCATTTCCGATTGTTATGTTGAGTGTGACTCAATCTGGACAATCGCTAGCCAGCCTGACGGACACAATTAACAATAAATTAGTTCCAAGTCTTCAAGGAATTAAAGGTGTCTCTTCAGTTGATGTTTCGGGACAAGAGGTAAATGAAGTTGATCTTTCCTTTAAAAAAGATCAATTAGAGAAGTATGGTTTAGATGAACAGACAGTCCAAAATATAATTAAGGGTGACAATCTGAATTATCCACTGGGATTGTATAATTTCAATGATACACAGCAATCAGTTGTAGTGAATGGAAAATTGACAACCCTTGATGAACTGAAAAATTTACCGATTCCTATTGTAGGCTTGGGTGGAGCTCAGCATGCGAATCCACAAGCTGCTGGTCCATCTGCTAATTTGAATCCAGCTGGACAAGGCCAGGGAGCAGGCATGATGGCACCGCCAAGTGAAGTGCAGCTTCCAACTGTAAAGCTTAGCGATATTGCAGATATCAACATGGTTGGGAAATCGCAATCGATAAGCCGAACTAACGGAAAGCCGTCGATTGCTGTTCAAATTGTTAAATCTTCAGATGCAAACACCGTTGATGTTGGGAATGCCGTTCATAATGCGGTTGTAAAGGCTCAGAAAGATATACCAGGTCTTCATGTTGTGACGACAATGGACCAAGCACAGCCAATAAAAGATTCTGTTAAAACGATGCTTGAAAAGGCCATCCTAGGTGCCATTTTTGCGATGATCATTATTTTGCTTTTCTTAAGAAACTTTAAATCGACCATCATTTCAGTTGTTTCGATTCCATTATCCCTTTTAATTGGAATGGTTTTACTAAATCAGATGGGGATTACGTTAAATATCATGACGTTAGGTGCTATGACGGTTGCGATTGGGCGGGTCATTGATGATTCCATCGTTGTAATTGAAAATATTTACCGTCGTATGTCACTTTCGGATGAACCATTAAAAGGTCGTGAACTCATTATTTCCGCAACAAAAGAAATGTTTGTTCCGATTATGAGCTCAACGATCGTAACGATTGCCGTATTCCTGCCAATGGGCTTAGTTACCGGGATGGTCGGAGAACTCTTTTTACCATTCGCTTTAACCATTGTCTTTTCTCTGTTAGCTTCCTTATTGGTCGCTATCACAGTGGTACCTATGCTGGCACACAGCTTTTTTAAAAAGGGTGTTAAACAAAAGTTAAGGCATGATAAAAAGCAATGGAAGCTAGCTACCTATTATCGAAACATCCTCAATTGGTCATTAAATCATAAATGGGTCGTTTCGATTATTGCGATTTTTCTACTAGTTGGTTCGTTATGTCTTGTTCCATTTATTGGTGTCAGCTTTATTGGTTCTGATGAGCAAAAATCAATAGCAATTACGTATAGTCCAAATCCAGGCCAGACCCTTGATGATGTAAAGAAGGTTGGAACAGAAGCTGAAAAGTATTTCGAACATCGTTCACATGTGGAAATCGTTCAGTACTCCATAGGTGGCGGTAATCCAATGATGATGGGACCTGGTCAAGATAATAGTGCATTATTCTTTGTTCAATACGCGAAAGACACTCCAAACTTTGCAAAAGAACAGGAAAAAGTGATCGCGGATCTGAAGAAAATGACAACTAAAGGTCGATGGGGAACCGTTGATATGTCAAGCTCTGGAAGCTCCAATAATCTAACAGTTAATGTTTATGGAAATTCTATTGAACAAATAAAACCGACCATTTCGAAAATCCAAGCCATCATGAAGGATAACAAAAATCTCAAAAATGTAGATACAAGTCTTTCAAAAAATTATGTTGAGTACTCGCTTGTAGTTGATAAAGAAAAGCTAAGTGAGCTTGGTTTAACAACGGCTCAAATTGGTTCGGCCCTAGGGCAAAACAATCAGCAGCAACTTTTGACTTCTATCAAACAAGATGGAAAAGATATGAATGTCTATCTCGAAAGTGACACAAACACCTATAACAATATTGATGATTTAACGAATAAAACAGTGACGTCACCAACTGGAAAGACGGTGAAAATATCTGATGTCACGAAAGTAGTGAAAGGTCAAACATCCGATACCATTACACGAAAAAATGGTGACATTTACGCGAGTGTTACAGGCGAAATTAAAACCAAGGATGTCTCTAAGGTGAGTCAGGATGTTCAAAAGGAAGTTAATAAATTGAGCTTGCCTACAGGGGTAAAAACATCTATGGGTGGTGTGACACAAGATATTAACCAGTCATTTTCACAGTTAGGCTTAGCTATGCTTGCAGCGATTGCCATTGTGTATTTAATCTTAGTGATTACGTTTGGAAGTGCTTTGATACCATTAGCGATTCTTTTCTCGCTTCCATTTGTTATTATCGGTGCGTTCATCGGCTTATTTATCGCTGGGGAAACGATCAGTATCTCTGTTATGATTGGTGCACTCATGTTAATCGGTATTGTAGTTACAAATGCGATTGTATTAATAGACCGCGTTGTTCGTAAGGAAAAGGACGGATTATCTACGAGGGAAGCAATCCTTGAGGCAGCATCGACTCGATTACGCCCGATCTTGATGACTGCAATTGCGACCATTTGTGCCCTTATCCCACTTGCTGTTGGGATGGAAGGAGGAAGCAGTGGTCTGATTTCAAAAGGTTTAGGTATTTCCGTAATCGGCGGTTTAACCAGCTCGACCTTATTAACCTTGATTGTAGTTCCGCTAGTATATGAATTACTAATGAAACGAAGAAACAAGAAAGCAAAAATGAAGATTGAAGAATAAAAAGGAGGCTTCGGCCTTCTTTTTTTTTGACTGTGTTTAAGGTCATTGTTGATTTTTAAAACTATGTTGACTGGAGCGCAAATCAACAGGCAAGGTTAATACAACCCTTTTTTTAACTCAATAAAAAATCTGAAGCTAATTTTTAGATTAATTTACCAATGGTATCATTTGTTTTTGGAATGCGTGGCAGGTGTCATATATTGTATGTCAACGTTTACATTTTTTCTATTTTGTTTTTACAAAATTTCAGTTATTTTCTAAATTAGGTGAATATTTATTTGATATAAAGCAATTTAGAACAATTATCGAGAAATGGTAAAAAATAAATTTGTATTTTGTTCAAATACTATTTAACATTTGTTCATAACATATGCTATAGTATTTGAGGAGATAGTAAAGGTAAATATGAAAACGTTACCCATAAAAATGTAAGTGGATTCAAAATAAGTTACTTCTCAGAAAAAATCACATCAAATTGGAGGAAATCATGAAATACATCATTGCCATCATTGGATTACTTGTTGTTTTAGGACTTGCATACGTGGCAAGTAATAATCGGAAAAATATTAAAGTCAAACCGATTATCCTAATGGTTATCATTCAAATAATATTAGCAAGTTTATTATTAAATACAAAGTTTGGATTAGTAGTAATTAAAGGATTTGCAGACGTTTTTAGTAAAATATTAGAATATGCTGGCAGTGGAGTTTCTTTTGTGTTTGGAGGACTTGCCAATAAAGGTGAAATGTCTTTCTTCCTTAACGTCTTACTTCCAATTATTTTTATTTCAGTATTAATAGGTATTTTCCAATATTTAAAAATACTCCCACTCATCATGAAGGGTATTGGCTTATTGTTAAGTAAAGTCAACGGTATGGGTAAATTAGAGTCGTATAACGCAGTTGCTTCCGCTATGGTTGGACAATCAGAAGTATTTATCACCGTTAAAAAGCAGCTAAGCAAATTACCTCCTAATCGTTTATATACGCTATGTGCTTCAGCCATGTCGACTGTTTCGATGTCAATTGTCGGTGCCTATATGACAATGATTCAACCAAGATATGTTGTTACAGCACTTGTCATTAATTTATTTGGGGGATTTATTATTTCATCTATAATTAACCCATATACGGTTAAAGAAGAAGAAGATATTCTCATTATCCGAGATGAAGAAAAACATTCCTTTTTTGAAATGTTAGGGGAATATATTCTTGATGGATTTAAAGTTGCAATCATTGTCGGTGCGATGTTAATCGGTTTTGTTGCATTAATGGCAGGCATCAATGATGTCTTTCATATAATTTTCCACATTTCGTTCCAAGATATTTTAGGTTATATCTTTGCGCCTTTTGCTATTATTATGGGGGTTCCAGTTTCAGAAGCTGTACAAGCTGGTGGAATTATGGCAACAAAACTTGTTACAAATGAGTTTGTAGCAATGATGGACTTAACAAAAATTCAAGGACATTTTAGTCCTCGTACATTGGGAATTATTTCTGTTTTCCTAGTATCATTCGCAAACTTTTCCTCGATTGGAATTATTGCTGGAGCTGTAAAAGCCTTGAATGAAAAGCAAGGAAACACAGTTGCGAAATTTGGATTAAAACTATTATATGGCGCAACATTAGTTAGTGTATTATCAGCTGTGATTGTAAGTATTGTTTTATAAATAATCATTTGAAAAAGCAATTTCTTTTCTAAATAGAAACTGCTTTTTCTATTTTTGAAGGAGGGAAAGAGGATGTTTAAGAGTGCCTGACACTTTTGAACATCCACATTTATATGGGTTTTGTTGGTTTATTTTTATCCGGTGCAGTATTATTTCTCAACAGTCTTTTGCTATTAGGGAAGGCAGAAGCAAAGAGTGTTGGAATCTTTAATATTTTCGTAGGAACCATTCAAATGATTATTCCATTTTATTTAATCGTTGTTTCAAATCAAAATAATTGGGAACTATATAATGATGCGTCCATTTTTTTATTTGGCTTAACCTATTTATATGCTGGGATAACCTTTTTGAAGGGGCTTGAGGGAAATGGTCTCGGTTGGTTTTGTTTATGGGTTGCAATAATTGCGGTTGTTTATACCATTACAGCAATGATTCATTTTCATGATGTTGTCAATGCATTAACATGGGGAATGTGGGCATTTTTATGGTTTCTATTCTTTTTATCAAATACGCTTAAAAAGAAAATTGAATATTACATTGGTCTCGTTGCATTTGTTCAGTCCTGGGTAACGCTAACTATTCCAGCATTGCTTTATTTCTTAGGTGTCTGGAATACACAAATTGTTATTCATATCTGGACTTACGTTTTAATACTTTCTATTATCTTTTTTGTCGGAAGCCTTTTTAAATTGAAATATTTATTTAAAAAAGAGAGTGTAAGAGAAGAAATTCAAGTGGTATAGACTTGACTTACAGGTGTCAGTCCCCCGTCGCTTTAATGCGGTAGGGGACTGACACCAGTTTCTCTTAAAAGTACGGTTAAATAATATTGCCGTTTTTTTTGGCATCATATGTTAATTGTTCACGAAATTTCGGATGAGCGATTCTAATTAATGCCTTTGCCCGTTCGGAAATACTCTTTCCTCTTAGTTCCGCTACTCCGTACTCCGTCACAATCCGGTCGACATCATTCTTCGAGGTTGTTACGACCGAACCAATTGTTAATTGTGCTTTAATTCGTGAAATGCCTTCGTCACTTGTTGTTGAATGCATGCAAATAAAGCTTTTTCCTTGCCTAGCAAAAAGAGCACCCCTTACAAAATCAAATTGTCCTCCGCTTGAGCTATAATATTTACCACCAATTGTTTCAGACGCACATTGACCGAAGAAATCTACTTCTGTTGTTGCATTAATAGAAATCATATGGTCTTCTTTAGCAATTTCCCTCGGATCATTTACAATATGAACTGGTAGAAATTCGACACTTGGATTCTCATGGATAAAATCATATAGTCGTTGTGAACCTAGTGCAAAAGTGGTGACAATTTTCCCGATATATGTGTTTTTGCATGTACCGTCAACAGCCCCCACCTCCACTAAATCAACAATCCCATCGGATAATAGTTCTGTATGAATGCCTAAATGACGATGATGTTTTAATAGCCCCATGACTGCATTAGGTACTGACCCTATTCCCGCTTGAATCGTATCCCCATTATTAATACTTTCGGCAATGTAGCTCGCAATTTTTTTATCCTTTTCACCAATGACAGGAATTTTTGTTTCGAATAGCGGTGTAGTCGCCGTACAATACCCTTCAATTTGACTAATGTGAATTTGATTTTCCCCAAATGTTCTCGGCATGTTTGGATTGACTTCTAAGAAAAATGGTGCCTTACCGATGAAGCTAGCTACATAATCCGCTTGAGTACCTAGAGAAAAATAACCATGCTCATCCATCGGAGCAGCAACCGCTAATACAAGTGATGTTTTCGTATTCTCAGCTAAAATTCTCGGAACATAGTGAAAATGATTTGGAACGAGCTCACATTTTCCTTGTAAATACGCTTTTCTTGTTGCTCCACTTAAAAAATAGGCGACATGAAGTAGGGAACCCTTCATCTCCCCATAAATATAGGGTCGAGGTCTTAAGGCGTGCATTTGATGAATACGGACCCCTTTGATACAAGAAGCATTTGCTTCTATTACATCGAGTAAAATATTAGGCTCCCCATTAGCTAGTGGTAAAATTATATCATCTCCATCTTGGATGATATCTAACACATCTTCTGGCCTTTTCTCCTTTTTTGTTACCCAATCATGTAATAATAATGTCATCTGCATCCCCTTACTTTGTCAATTAATGTCTATATTTACATAATTATCATAATATATTATGCTACTTTTGTATTATGAATTTTTTATCAATTCAGAAACACTTTTGATAATCTAAAATTCCTTTATTCTATACCCCAATGATAATGTTAAAATGAGTGAAATCTTGTGGGAGGATTGTGTTGGAACCAATCGGCAAATTAAAAACCGAATTTTAACAATATATACAAATTCTAATTAGACAGGTGGAGTAGCCAAAGTCATTTCTTTCCTTGCAAAAAAATAACCAAGCAGAATGAGTATACGATAAACTCACGATGCCTGGTTTAATGTTTTTTGATTCTATCATTGGATTTATTCCTGTTAAATTTTCCTCAAAACCGCACGGACCGGACTTCCATCTGCATCAACTAATGGAAGAGGGAGGGCTGCTAGTTCATAATCTCCCGGCTGTACTTCGTCTAACACAAGTCCTTCTAATATATGAATTCCATTATGTGTGAGTTCATGATGTGCGGAAAGTTCTTTGCTATCTAGTGGATCGACTGATGGTAAATCAAGACCAATCAGTCGAACTCCAAGCTTTGCAAGATACGCTGCTAGTTCCGGTTCTAAAGGCGGGATCGATTCGGGAAACAAATATCTGTTCTTCCATGTATCTGTTCGGATTAACAGGCGTGTTACCCCTGCTAAATCTAGCTTTGATAATTCATTGACTCCAATTGATTTGATATTTGGCAGGTGGACCACTCGAGCCTTACCAATATATAAATTGATATCTAAATCAATTACTTTTTTTCCATTATTATCAAAGTGAAACGGAGCATCAATATGAGTACCAGTATGAATGCTCATCTTAATTTGACCTACATTAACAGAACCACTTTCCTCTTTACTCCAAATGACTTCATAACGAAAAGGGGTATCCCCGGGCCAGACCGCGACCTCTTTATCAAGCCGCTGAGAAATATCAATCCAGGTATTCATGCACTTGACCTCCAATTTTTATAGTTTTGTACGAAGACTCAATAGTTCCGGAAAAAATGGCTGGTCAAGAACCCGTTTTAAATAATTGACACCTGAAGAACCACCAGTACCTTGCTTATGGCCAATAATCCTTTCAACAGTTGTCATGTGATGAAATCGCCATAATTGCTGTTGATGTCCAATGTCAACTAGCTTCTCAGCCAACTCATATAGATCCCAGTATTTCTCTGTATTTCGATAAACAGTTAGCCATGCATCTTCAACACTAGCATTAGAGGCATAGCTTTGTGACCAATCCCTGTTTAACGCTTCTTCATCAATAACTAGGCCATGTGCTGCAAGAGCTAAAACGGCTGCATCATATATACTTGGTTCATGAAGAGATTTGTTTAACACCTGATATAATTCTGGCTGATGCTTATAAACAACAAGTGTGTGAGGATTCTTTTTCCCTAAAGCAAATTCAATCAAACGATTTTGATAGGATTGGAATCCTGAAGCATGACCCAATTTTTCACGAAATTCCATGTAATCAGATGGAGTCAAAGTAGAAAGGACACTCCATGACTGAATTAACTGCTGCTGAATCCGTGAAACGCGTGAAAGCATTTTAAACGAGGGTTCCAAATTGTTACGGTGGATACACTGAATTGCAGCATTGAGCTCATGAATAATAAGTTTCATCCATAGTTCACTCGTTTGATGAATAATAATAAAAAGCATTTCATCATGATGATTGGAAAGTCGATTTTGACTTGATAAGATCATGTCGAGACTGAGATAATCACCGTAAGACATTTCCTTATGAAAGTCTGTCTGAATGTCTTTTTCTAGATTTTGATTGTTGATCTCCGGATTTCCCATGATTATATGCCTCCAATATCGTAGTTTATTAGTTCTTAGTCAATGCGGGCCCAGGTTTGTTCGTTACTAAAAGGGGGCATCTGTTTTTCTTTTATGCTATGACTTCTCGTTCATTCGAAAATTTTTCATATTCCTTTTCTGTCATAATTTTTTTAAGGGTTTGAACCACTCTCCAAACTTCCTCATATGAGGTATAGAGGGCAACAGGAGCCAAGCGTATGATGTTAGGTGCACGGAAGTCAGGAATAATCTCGTTTTCTTTTAATGACTTACATATGCGGGCGGCTTCTCTATGCTCAAGGCAGACATGACCACCGCGGCGCTCGTCTTCTCTAGGATTTCCTATCACAAACTCCATATCTGCTAACTCAAGTTCAATTAAGTTCATAAAATATTGATTGATGTGAAGCGATTTTTGGCGGATCCTTTCAATGCCAGCTTCTGCAAAAATTTCTAAAGAACCAATTAGAGGCGCAATGCTTAACACATGAGGCGTGCCAATTTGATAGGCTCCTGCTGATTCAGCTGGTATAAATGTATGTTCAAGGTCAAATTGAATGTCTTTTTTCGAACCAAACCATCCTGCGAGTCCGGGATTTGTTCCGAAATGTTTTCGATTGACGTATAAACCACCCACAGAACCAGGACCGCTATTTACATATTTGTAGTTACACCAATACGCAAAGTCAACATCCCAATCACTAAAGGAATGAGGAATAGCGCCAACAGAGTGACAAGCATCAAATCCGATGAGAATCCCGCGCTTATGTGCTTCTGCAGTTAATCGTTTAATATCCAATAGTTGACCGCTGCGATACAGGACCGTCGGTAGGACAATTAATGCTACATCATCGGTCATGGCAGCAATCAGGTCATCTTCTTCTATTAATCTTCCATCCCTGCTTTTTACACGAATAAGTTGGGTATAATGGTTAAACCCGTGGATGCGAAGCTGGCTTTGTAGGGCATAGATGTCGGTCGGAAAGGTAAGTTCATCTGCTACAATTTTTGTTCGTTTTCCTTTAGGCCTATAAAAAGTAGCCACAAGCTGGTGAAGATTCACTGTTGTGGAACCGCTTACAATAACTTCGTCAACAAAAGCACCTACTAAGGGGGCCATCATTTCTCCCAATTTCTCTGACATGAAGAACCATGGGTGCTTTCCTTTTGTCCAGCCATCGATTCCATACCTCTTCCAATCTTCTAACGTTTCTAGAAGTGTACGCTCTGCTCTTTTTGAAAGGAGGCCCAATGAGTTCCCGTCCATATAGATGGAATGGGGGTAAACATAAAACTCTTCTCGAAAACAAGCAAGTGGATCGTCCTTGTCCAGCTGTTTTGCGTATTCAAATGTAGGTTGAAAATGGTCTATGTTCATGAACATCCCTCGTTTCTATGATTCAATCAATCATGAAAAATCATAACAAAGAATCAGACATGATGCCAAGGAAATAATAAGAAAAAAATTAATTTTGCAAATAATTCATATTTTTAATAGAAGTGAATAGGTGAGGAAAAAGAAATGATTAAAATAAAAAGGCGGACTGCAGACGGACATTGAAATAGGGGATTTAAAGATAATTAAAATGAAAAAAGCTTGGATAAAACAGTCCCAATTGGACGTATTCTCCAAGCTTTTTTTCATCAATATTACTAGAGTGAGGTTGGAAAAACGAATCCTGTTATTGGTAAAATCATCATAGCTTGAAAAATATAAGCTATACATTTACCCTATATTTTCGATAGGGCAAACCGATTCGATTAAACCGAGGCGCTCTAAACCGTATCGTACCCCGTCTTCTTCTGAAGAGAGTGTAACCATTTTGGCAGCTTGTTTCACTTCATCACGGGCAGAGCCCATCGCCACTCCCATTCCTACCAAAGAAAGCATTTCAATATCATTTAAACCATCTCCAAATGCAACAGCTTCATCGGGAGCAATGCCGAGCTTTTCTAATAATATTTTTAGACCCACAGCTTTATTGGAATTGACCAAATTCACATCACATGTTCTTGAGCCTGTTGAAGACCACCTTCTGATTGATAATTCAGGAATCTTTGATTGATAAGTTAACTCTGCCTCCAAGTCACAATGAAGGAATAATTGGTAAATATCTTGTTCCATCCAAAAATGAGGTGGTGCAAGTTCTGGCTTCCAGTAATCATGCTGGAACGCCTCCATTACGAAAGGATGGCTTAGATCAGTTGTTTTAAAGTTTTTACCACCTAAAAAAGTAAGAGGATGTTGATATTTATGAGACAAGTGAAGTAATTTCTTTAGGATATTTTTCTCAATTGTATTCTGGTAAATTTCTTTTCCTTCATGATGAACATACGCACCATTAAAAAAGACCATGGAATCCACGCCTATTTCTTGAATAATGCTCTCAGCAAAATAGGGAGCTCTCCCAGTAGCAATGACAACTTTTATATTATTCTCTTTTAACTGCCGAACCGCTTCCTTTGTTGCGTGACTAATGGTTTTTCCATGCGGAAGAATGGTTCCGTCAATATCTAAGATGACAATCTTGTATTTCATTAAACATTCTCCTTACAATGCTAATCTTTTCAATATGAATCTTGTACTTCCTAAGTACAGTATAACATGTTTGCCGAAAAAACTTATGAAACTAGCATTAAGACTATGTAAATCATGTAACAAATCATTTTTAAAGCCAGAAGATATCCTTTTATTGTTAGGTATATGTCAAACGCTGACGGAACTGGCTGGGGGATCTATAAAGCTTTAAGGGATTCTTATTTCTTAATTAAGTGATTCCATGAGGAAGACGAGGATGAAGATGAATAGGGCTTCTAAATGCCAAGAAGTAGGCCGAGCATGTTACTAGCATCTTTGGTTTATTTATATCTTGATGATAATGCATGTCCGCCCTTGTGTCGAATTGGTTGAGGGGGAGAGTCAGGAAAATGCGAATTTACAACGTTAAGGAATTTCCAATATTATAAACCCAATTCCTCATTAAAATTGAGAAATTGGGCTTTTTCAGAAAACATCAAGATTTAAAAATGTACTCTGTTTTAAAAGAAGAGTATTAATTATCTCTATGTATATACCAAATTGAAGATTAATCCATCTTTAAAAACTGGTTAAGAAATATTTAAAGGAATTTTCTTTATCCATTTAAATTCCCCAAACTTAAATAATATCAGGGAGTTTTCTTCAGATATCATTAATTGCCTCGATCCTTTCCTTGTTGTTAAACTTTCTAATTATATCTAAATAGTTCTAATTGTTTACTACTTCTTCCGGCGAGAGATTGGCCGCTTAAAATAATAAAATTATTAATTGTAAAACAATTAAAAATATTTTGAGTTGACAAATAATTAATATAAATAATAAACTTAGAGATGTAATTTTACATTAATATATTAAATGAATGGGGGTCTTATTTTGAAAAATAAAAAAATATATGGATCTCTTTTACTTGCAGGAATCCTTACCACAGGCTTGTTAGCCGGTTGCGGCAGCACTTCTACTACATCATCAAACGCCACTGGATCTTCTTCACAGCAAACAATTAAGGTAGCAGCAGATACAACTTTTCCTCCATTTGAATCCGAAAAGGATGGAAAGGTCCAAGGATTTGACATTGACATGATTAACGCAATTGCTAAGAAAGAAAATCTGAAGGTTGAACTTTCTACTATGCAATTTACTGGCCTTATTCCTGCTCTTCAGGCTAAATCAGTCGATGTGGCAGTAGCCGGAATAACCATAAAGAAAAGTCGATTAGCTGTAGTTGATTTCTCAAACGCCTACTATAAGTCGGGGATTTCAGTTCTTACTAAAACGTCCTCTTCTGCTAAAAGTTTAAATGATCTAAAGTCTAAACTTATTGCAACCAAAAAAGGTACATCATCTGTTGACCTGTTAATATCGAAAGGTATTCCGGCTCAAAACATTAAGCAATTCGATAATATCTCTGATGCTTATAGTTCACTGGAAAGCGGCGGCGCTGATGCAGTTGTGTTTGATAGTCCGGTTAACTCGGATTATTCCAATAGTCATAAGGATGTACATGTCATTCAATCCATCCCTACTGGCGAGTATTACGGAATTGCTGTAGTTAAAAAGAATCCAGATTTATTGAAAAAAATCAATGATGGTTTAAAGGCCATTAAATCAGATGGTGAGTATGAGAAACTATTTGACAAATACTTTGGCGGAGATAAAAGTGGAGTCGTCAATGAGGATCTTGCCCCAGATAAGGCAGCATTAAACGAATAAATATGCTGAATAAATATGTAACCTGATATGAGGCGTAGCTCTCTTCTGCTACGCCTTTGATTGTGGACATCAAAAGATGTCAATGCATCGGCCATATAGGCCCGCCAATAGGTGTGTTTTTGCTAACATTAAGGGGGTAATCCTTTGAACTCTTGGAACATTATGGTGAATGCTTTCCCTCAATTATTTCATGCTTTAGGGCGAACCGTTGAATTTTCACTGATTGCGATTATTCTTGGAAGTATTATCGGACTTATATCTGCATTATTCAGGCTTTCCCGTTTTCGTGTATTACGGGGACTAAGCTGGGTATACGTTGAGGTGTTCCGCGGAACTCCGCTCCTTGTTCAACTTATTTTTATTGCCTTGGGACTACCTACGGTTATTCCATTAAATCAATGGTTTGGTTCAGGTGTATACCCATACATTGCAGCCGGAATTGGATTGGCCTTAAATGAAGGCGCATATATTACAGAGATCATTCGGGCCGGTATTCTTAGTGTAGATCGTGGGCAAAGCGAAGCGGCACATAGTATCGGGATGACCCGCTTTCAGGCAATGATCCATATTATTTTGCCGCAGGCGTTTAAACGAATGATTCCACCTTTGGTCAACCAATTTGCCCAAACAATTAAGGATACGTCCTTGCTCGCTCCTATTGCAATTGTCGAACTCCTTTACACAGGACAGATCATTGTTGCTCAAAACTTTGCCGGATTTCAAATTTATGGTGAAGTGGCCATTCTGTATCTAGTCGTTATTTTCGCACTTACACGTTTTGCCGGTTACCTGGAGAGGAGGCTGCAAATTGATAAACGTTGAGCATTTGAAAAAATCATTTGGCATATTGGAAGTTTTAAAAGATGTCAATGTAGAAATCCATCCCCAAGAAGTGGTTGTTGTAATCGGTCCTTCAGGCAGTGGAAAAAGCACCTTTCTTCGGTGCTTAAATGGATTGGAAACAACAACGGGTGGAAAAATTACAATATTCAACACAGAAATCACCCATCCCAAAACAAATATTCATCAAGTTTGTCAAAAAGTTGGGATGGTTTTTCAACGATTTAACTTGTTTCATCATTTACGCGTCCTTGAAAATATTACGATTGGACCTCGAAAAGTGTTAAAAATGTCAAAGGAAGAAACTGACGCATTTGCACGGAAGATACTTGAAAAAGTGGGACTGGCTCATAAAGAAAACAGCTATCCGGACGAGTTATCCGGAGGTCAGCAGCAGCGTGTGGCCATTGCTCGTGCCTTGGCCATGAAACCTGAGGTGTTACTCTTTGATGAACCAACTTCGGCACTTGACCCCGAAATGGTGGGTGAAGTGTTAAAGGTTATGAAGGATTTGGCAAAGGAAGGCATGACTATGGTTGTAGTAACCCACGAGATGGGCTTTGCAAAGGAAGTTGGGGATCGAGTTTTATTTATGGATGGGGGAACCATCATCGAAGAAGGAAAGCCAGATGAGCTGTTTACGGCTCCTAAGCACGAAAGGACCAAAAGCTTTCTTGGGAAGATTCTACGATAATTAAAGACTCCCCGGAACCGAATAGGACTGTTGGCTAAATCGGAACAATCGATGGGCCGGCAGTCTTTTTTAGTTGTTTTCATACGAAATTAAAATGACCATTTTTGGGAGGTGCCCATACAGAAAATTTTTTTTTGAGAACGTGTGCTCTTTTTTAGGCTTTGAGCTGAGTAACTACGTCAACTCATTTTTTCGTTGTCAGTAATAGTACAAACTTTCTTGTTCATATTCTGACAGTAGGGAGAGTGGGGCAGCGTGAGAAAAAACAGAGAAGAAATTCTAAAAGGGAGAAAGCTTACTAGAGAGACACATGTTGAAGGAATCTGAGTTGTTCGAGTATATGGGGAGCTTAACTTGGAGAGATTGATCAAACGCTTATTGAAACGTAAATCAATTATTGGGTAATACCGAGGAAGAGAGTTTCAATTCATTTGGAGCATCTTTTTTTTGCATATTTGTTGCAAAATTTAAATAGTAAGTTTAAAAACCAAAAACACTGAAATCGAAGACGTGGTGTATATATTTTAATCGTCTACTTTTACCTTAATATCCCCGACAGTATCGATGTGAAGTTTTTCTTCCTTTACGGTATCATTAACCCGTTTTAGTTCTTCAAATTGCTTCTTAAATATGTCAACTTCCTCGAGGACCGTTGGATGCAAGCTTACCTCAATACGCACTTCACTCAAAGGAATTCGTATGGTTTCCATTTGTGCATCAGTGTTACCTTTTGGATTTGCGATCTTTTTCTCAATGATAAGCTCTTCACGGGTTACAGGAACCGTAATTTGCTTCGCCTCGATATAGGTTTTTTTATATACCTTAACATCTGCTGTATCAACCCATTTCTTGCTTACCTGCATTTCCTCCTTATGTAGGTGGAACGTTACATCTTCAGGATGGTTATGTTTTGAAATTTCCTTTTCGGGCACATTTATCCCCTCCATAAAAAAATGGTGAAACACCTATTCACAATTTGAAATGAATAGGTGTTTTGATTTTTAGCTTTGATTTATATCGCTTAAGTCTGATTCATCGGTAATGATATCAACACTTCCAGTTGTATTTACATGAGCCTCTTCGCGTTTGAGCGTCTCTTGAACGTGCTGAGTTTCCTCAACTTGACGTTTGGATGCAGTGATCTCCTCAGTCGTAACAGTATACTTGTTTACTTCTACTTCCTCCTGGCTAACAGGAATATGGATGGTTTCTTCGGAGCTGATGGAGTCATCACTACGTTCATTATTTATCTTCCTTCTTTGTATGACAACTTCTTCGTGCATGACAGGTACATCGACGGATTTTTGTTCTTCAACAATATCTTTAGAGAGGACTACCTCACCAGCATCGACATTATTCTTCGAAATGTCTAATTCTTCCTTATGAAGCTGGAGTGATCCGTTCGTTTCAGGATCACGGGAAGCAGAACTCGTATCGTTCTCTTTAGTCCTTGTAGTGTTTTCTGTTTGGTCATCCCCGAATAGACCTAAAAAGTCGGCCATAATAATCCCCCTTTAAGCTGATTTTGGGCAAGCCTTTTTATCATGTGTTAACGCGAGGTATTTATCCTAAAATTAATTGGATTAATTAAATTTTTTGTTGATAAAAATAAAGAAGAAAAAATATTTTTTTGGTTCATTGGTAACCAGTTTGGTGGTTTGTTTTAGATTTTGGTCACCAATTTTTTTATGGTTTTATTTAGGATACTAATAACAGGAGAATGGCTCAAACGAACCGAGTAAAATATTTAGTTATGGTTGGTGAATAATAATCGCTTTTGTTCAAAAAAAACACTAAATCAAAGGAAATGCATGCTGCTAATTATTTAACAAGTGCCATATGTCTTACGGAATCAAGTTATTCATATTCCTATTTTTTTAAATTAATTTATTGACGATTACCCTATTTTAATATATTATGAATTTGAGATATTAATAACTGAGATAAAAGGGAGAATAGAAATTATGAACATATTAGTTGTAAAAGCAAATAACCGACCAGCTTCCGAAGCTGTATCAAGTAAAATGTATGAGACATTTATGGAAAATGTTGAAGGTGTAAATGTATCTACATACGATGTTTTTGCAGAGGACATGCCTTACTTTGGCCAAGATTTATTCAATGCTTTTGGTAAAGTACAATCAGGAGCTGAGATGACTGATGTAGAACAACGCATTTTAGCTGCAAAACAGAAAGCAATGGATGCATTAGCTGCAGCAGACGTCGTTGTATTTGCTTTCCCACTATGGAACCTAACAATCCCAGCTAAATTACAAACGTTCTTCGACTATGTTTTCCAATCAGGTTTCACATTCAAATATAACGAAAATGGTCAATTAGAAGGCTTAATGAAAGACAAAAAGGCTATTATTCTAAGTGCACGTGGAGGGATTTATTCAACACCAGAAGCAGCCCCAATGGAAATGGCTGCGACTTATGTTAAAAACGCTGTTAGCTTTTTCGGGATGGAAATTGTGAATGAAGTCATTATCGAAGGTCATAACGCAATGCCTAACCAAGCTGAGACCATCATTGCAGAAGGCTTAGCAAAAGTGGCAGAAGTTGCAAAAAGATTTTCAGCAGTAAAAGCATAAGTTGGGGGCAGTTCCCCATTCAGCTAAAGATTAATGTATAAAAGTAGGGCAGAGGGAGAAATCTCTTTGCCTTTTTTGTTGTATTTGCTATTTTTCTTGGGTAATCGGATTATCGTGTTGAAGTAGTTCAAAAAAAGAATTTCCATTTGAGCTTGAACCTTACGTAAGGTAATGTTTTATTATGGTCTTAACAATAATTAAAATAATAGAAAGGAAAAATACTATGGAGAATACAATTGTTAAGACACTAATATTTGATAAACATGTTCGTTTACTTTTTGTTGATAATACGAAATTGATTAATGAAATTCTTAGTCTGAACAAAATAACAAACAAAATTCTAAAACTTATATTAGGTAAAACTTTATCTGTTGTTAGTTTAATTTCTGGTACCTTAAAAGGAGATCAAAGAATAAGTCTTCAAATGATAATGAGTGACCCAAAATATAAAGTTTTTGCTGATGCTGATGCACAAGGAAATGTTCGTGGGTACCTCAATGGAGAATTATTGAAAGCTCCTTTTGATTTTATTACGAATGTATCGCTTGATCATCTTATTGGTCATAAAGGAACTATTCGTGTGATAAAAGGCTCTGCTATGAACCAATTTACAGGTATAACTGATATGCCTTACCGAAACATTGTTGATGACATTTCACATTATTTTAATCAAAGCGACCAAACTCAAACTTATATTGGAGCCAATATTGGATTTGGAAATGATGGTCGCCTCCTTTTCAGTAATGCTGTATTTGCTCAATTACTTCCAGGTGCTCCACTTGGTCTTATTGATGAAGTGAAGCACGTTTTTAATACAAATCAAGAGCTTTTTATTAATTTAAGGAATTTTATAGGGAATAATATTGAAGAAAAGCTGAGTGAGGTATTTACGGATGTAAATGTTATAGGATATAGTTCCGTTCAATTTTTCTGCGGATGTTCAAAAGAAATGTTATATGGGATGCTTCATTCTTTAAACAAGAACGACTTAGAGCAAGCAATTAGTAATAAAGAGCTTATTGAAACAGTTTGTCAAATTTGTGGAAGGACATATACCTTTGGACAAAGTGAAATCCAAGGACTTCTTAAATAGAAATTTTAGAGGAGATTGGTAATTACATTTCAAAAGGATGTGACATGTGTGAAAGAATACTGGAAAGTAGGGGAGCTTGCAACATTAACGGGATTAACGATTAGAACTTTAAGATATTATGATCAAATAAAATTATTTTCTCCCTCTCAATATTCAGAATCTGGACACCGTCTTTACACAAAATCGGATTTGACCAAACTACAACAGATTTTAGCTTTAAAACAAATAGGTTTGTCTTTAGATGATATACAGGATGTAATGACGAACCTGGATAAAAATTCTGCTACAGACATTATTGAAACTCAAATAACTCGTATAAAAAGAGATATACAAGTTCAACAGAAATTACTATATGAATTAGAAAGAGCTTTAATAACGATTCGCAGTAAAAATATAATGTCCGTAGAAGAAATAACAAAATTACTAGGGGTAATGAAAATATATCAAGAAAAATACTTTACAAAAGAGCAATTAGACATCATGAAAAACTATTATGATAATACTAATGCAGACGCTTTAAAAGAAGTAGAGCAAGAGTTTAAAATAATATTAGAGAAAATTCGATTAGAAATAGAAAAAGGCACATCCGCTAAGAATAGTAAGGTGCAAGAATTGGCAAAAAAATGGAGTGATATTGTTTACTCATTCACAGGCAACGACCAAGATATAACGAAACAAGCTGAAAAATTCCATAACGAAAACCCTGGAAATGAGTTGCAATTTGGGATGGACACCGAAGTTTATAAATATATAAAGAAAGCATTAGAATGAAAAATACCATTCTTCACTTATATTGAGTAAATGTAAATGATAAGCTGTTAGACAGCTTTTTTTATTTTGTTATACAATGGCAAATAAAGGGAAAATAAAAATGTAAGACAATATGCTTAACATCCAGAATCTATTCCCCCGACTTTTCACAAACTGCTTATGAAAAAGTATATGGTGCTGACTTTTCCACACTGTCTAAGCTAATAGATGAGGGTTCTTTTTAACCCTCTATCCACACTATTTTCCGATTACCTGTTTTTCTTTTGCATCACTAGTACTTTACTGATCGGGTATTAAAATGGAGAGGTGTTAGGTGGTTTAATTATAAAATTTTTATTTTACAAGAATTTTATAGAATAATAGGAAACCTACTCCAATTTACTTGTGATAATGTATAAATTCAAACTAGCCCGCAAGCCCCCGCCTTCAGGTGTGGGGATAGGGCATTTTTAATCAAAAGTAGTTTATTTGATTTAGTTGTATGGTATAATTTACCTATGGAAAGTTATATGAAGTACAAGTCAAATAATAATGTCGTTTATTCCTGTAAGTATCATGTTGTATGGAGTCCAAAGTATCGGAGAAATGTTTTAGTTGAAGAAGTAGATGAAAGACTCAAATCTATTCTCTTTGAAGTGGCCAATGGAGTGAAAGCGGAGATTATCGAATTAGAAGTCATGCCCGACCACGTTCACCTTTTAGTCGAGGTAGACCTCAATTTGGTATCAACAAATTGGTTCGCCATTTAAAAGGGGTTTCTTCCCATATTCTTCGCAAAGAATTTCCTTGGCTAAAAAGCCGTATTCCTTCTCTTTGGACAAACAGTTATTTTGTTTCCACCGTTGGTGGAACTACTTTGGATGTAGTGAAACAATACATTGAAAATCAGAAAGGAGTTTAAAAGGATATGTCAGAAGAAGAAAAACGAGAATCCACCCCTACTTTTACCGCTACGATTCGCTTAAAAACCCCTCCTAAACAAGTAAAACATCTTCTGATGCTATCCGATTGTGCAAGGCAATTGTATAATGCTTGTTTAGGAGAAGGGATAAAACGACTTCACCGCCTTCAACACACGACCCTCTACCGAGAAACAGTTCAACTCCCTAAAACAAAGAAGTTTAAAACACAGCGTTCTTCTCAATTTAAATTTTTAAATGAAACCTTTGGATTTAAAGATTTATTCAATGCTTTTGGAATTAAAACGAAGAATGATTCAAAGTTTATAGTCGAACATCTTGGTACGCATGTTTGCCAAAAAATAGCGACAAGAGCCTTTAAAGCGGTACAAAAAGTAGCTTTAAAACAGGCGAAACGGGTCTTTTTCAAGTCAAAAGGTGAGTTTGTTTCTTTTGAAGGAAAAAACAATGAAACCTTTCTTACCTATTCCAATGGGTATGTATTCATCGGGGATATGACGTTAAAATGCCTAATTAACCCAAAGGATAAATGGCTTCAACATGCTCTACAGCATCGAGTGAAATTTTGCCGGATCATTTCTAAAATCATTAAAGGAAATCCACACTTTTATGTTCAGCTAATTTTAGAAGGATACCCCTATCAGAAGGTCAAAATGGGAGACGAGACAATGGGATTAGATATTGGTCCTTCCACGATTGCCATGGTATCGGACACAAAAGCGGAACTGAAAGAGTTTTGTAAAAAAGTGGTAAAGATAGATAAGGAAAAACGGGTAATTCAACGAAGGCTAGATCGTCAACGAAAAGCCAACAATCCGCAACATTACAATGTGAATGGAACCATCAAGAAAGGCAAAAAGGTATGGAAAAACTCCAAACGCTATATTAAGACAAAAAATGAGTTGGCAGAAATGGAACGGAAGTTAGCGGAGACCAGAAAAATGCTTCATGGATGGGAAACTAACCGAGTCATTGAAAGGGCAAATACCGTAAAATTAGAAAAGTTGTCGTATATTGCCTTTCAAAAACTCTATGGCAAGAGCGTGGGAAGAAAAGCCCCGAGTATGTTTGTCAAAATGTTAAAGCGGAAAATGATGGCTTATGGCGGAACCGTACAGGAATTTTCCACTTACTCTACCAAACTATCACAAACCTGTTTATGTGGAACAATAAAGAAAAAGCGATTGAAGGACAGATGGCATGTCTGTGAATGCGGAATCCACGCCCAACGAGATTTGTTTAGTGCTTTTTTAGCTAAACACGTTACCAAGTCCCATAAGTTATCGTTAAAAGAAGCCAAAAAGGAATGGGATAAAATCAAACCCTTGTTAGAAACTTGCGTCAGTGATTTAAAAGAAATGAAGAAAGAAAGGAAATTAATTTCTACGTTTGGAGTCTAAAATAATAAACAACGGTGTAGACACGCTCCGTGGGTCAATAAGCTGTGAGATGGAAGGAAATCCAACCACACGAACGAAGTTCGTCAGAACGGTTTCGACCTAAAAAGTTTCATTAGGCAAAGGTGATGCCAAGCCTCTTTCTTTTCGCATTTAGGTTTGGAGAGCCAAAGTTGGTATGAAATAGAACCCCCTGCCTTCAGGCATGGGGAGTGTCAGAGACGATTCATTATGAAGAAACCAATTTTAAAATCGCATAAACAAGCGAACTAATCACTACCGTATTCGGGCGGATACAGTTTGTGTAGGAATTGTTAGTCAAACTAGGCAAGAGTTTTTAGATTGAGCTGCTGTTATGGCACCTTTTATTATTTGATGTCAAAATTAGGTATTGCTTTAGGACAAGGCAAAAAGATATATCTTTACTCTACGAACAAAGAAGTTAATAACTTTGAAACTACAACTAAATTTTTCATTTGTCGTTGATAAAGTTATTGGAAATATAGATGATTTTTTAGAAAAAGTAACTAATAAAGAAGGTTGTTAAGCTTACAGGAGCTTTTGTACAATAAAAGATTGCGAAGAATTGTACTGAAGTTAACGGATGCTATACTTCAAGATGGGACGCTACGGTGACCCCATCTTTTTTGTTCTTCAACTTAAGGTCGGGTTTAGTTAAAGAAACAACAAAGAATTATTTTAGATAGAAAATAAAAATGAATATTAAAAAATTCTTATCTTAATCAGAATAAGATTTTTTTTGGAAATGTTTTATTCAAAACACGTAATAAGACCGTAAACTTTTATATTATATTTAATTGTTAAAAAATGTGAATTTTAATAGTCTGGATAAAAAGCCATTGCTAACAGGCAGTTAGTTAAGAAAAGGGAATTGTATATAAAATTTCTAATATAATGTAAAATCAAGAAATAAAAGAGTCGTAAGGTGGAAGTAAAGTCGATAGAAATATACTCTTAATAAAGAAGATAATAATGAAATTGGAAATTATTATTCAATTTCTTGATTTGCCTTTTGAATTATTGCAATTAAATCAGATGAATGATATGGAGGAGTGGGGAAAAGTATGATTCGTGCTATAGATGTTTTATCTGATCAGTTGTTAGCAAATGCTAATGACCCTAGCTGGTATCTACCATTTTCAGACTCAGTAGAAAATTTGTCAGAAGAAGAAGCATTATGGAAGCCTAATGAACATAGTAATAGTATCGCTGAAATAGTGCAGCATCTACTTTATTGGAATGAAACTTGGCAAACTAGATATCAAAAATCTCATTTCAATGCTGTACCTTCCATAGGAAATAATAATAACAGCTTTATCATTCCAGAAAATCAAACATTTAATGATTTAAAAGAAGGATTATTAAAGGTTTTATTACAGTGGCAAGATCTACTTACAGAAGAAAAAATCGAAAGCAATGTAAATGGTTTCCCTGTACCTGCCCAATGGTGGGCGATACTTGGAAATGTAGCAACTCATAACGCTTATCATATTGGTCAAATCATTTATATTCGGAAGCAGCAAAAAAGTTGGAAAGTAAATGCTGGAGAATAGGAATTCAATAACATCTTTGAATAAATCTTCCTTAATCAATCGCTTTATGGGGGAAGAATCACAGAAATGATCAAACTATTTTATTAACAAATGATTCAATTGAATATATTAAGAGTGTATTTTAATCAAACATTAATCTTCAGTTTATTGCAGGAAGGACAGGACATCTAATTTCAGCTGAGGAAATTGAAGTGGAATCCATTAGCGTAGTGAAAAGCTGCTGAATGTTCAGCAGCTTTTTAAATCAAATAATTTTAATGTTCCAACACAAATTCATTTTTACCTTTATCTAAATTTTGAATGTTAAACAACTGTTCATATAGTCCTTTTTTGTTCATTAACTCTTCGTGAGTTCCATGCTCCAGTATTTCTCCATCTTTTATGAAGATAATTTGGTCCACGTTTGTAATAGTCGATAAGCGATGAGCTATAATAATGGTTGTTCTGTTTTTTGCTAATTTATCAAGAGAGTCTTGTATTAATGCTTCAGATTCCAAGTCCAACGCTGATGTTGCTTCATCTAGGATCAATATTTTGGGGTTCTTTAGAAAAACTCTTGCAATCGCAATTCTTTGTTTTTGACCACCTGATAATTTAACCCCTTTTTCTCCGATCTCCGTATCATATCCATTAGGAAGATTGAGAATAAAATCATGGGCGTTAGCAGCAATTGCAGACTTAATCATGTCCTCCTCAGATGCGGAAGGATTTCCTAATAAAATATTTTCCCGAATAGTACCACTGAATAAGATATTGTCCTGTAATACCATACCTATGTGACCTCTAAGACTTTGTTGAGTAACGTCACATATATTCATATTATCAATAGTGATACTGCCTTTTTCAATATTGTAAAATCGAGGAATTAGACTAATAAGAGAGGATTTTCCTCCACCACTCATTCCAACCAAGGCAACTGTGCGACCAAAGGAAATAGTTAAATTTATGTCCTTTAAAATATAATCCGAATTCTTATCATATCTAAACCAAACATTTTTAAATTCGATTTCACCATTTACATTTGTCAGTTTCTTAGCAGAAGGTTGGTCTAAAACATCATAAGGTTGATTCCATAACTCTAACACCCGATCAAGAGAAGCAGTTGCTTGAGTTAGGAGAGTAGATGAATTGACTAACCTCCGTAGAGGACTATAAATATTATTTAAATAGCCAAAGAAGGCAACAAATGTACCTAAAGTTAGTTCTCCTTTAATGACTTTATATCCCCCATAGGCAATAACAAGCAAGGGAGCTATATCAGTCAAGGTATTAATAATTGCGTTAGTTAAAGCATTCCACTGGGCCACAGCCATCGCTTTAGTTAGAAAATTTTTGTTTCTCTTGTCAAATTGGTTTTGATCATATTCCTCTAATGTAAAACTTTTTACAACTGGTATTCCAGCTAGCCGTTCATGAAGATAAGACTGCACATCTGCAAGAGATTGTGATCGTTGTTTTGTTAATAATTTTAACCGTTTATATAATGTCTTTACAGAAATAGCATAAAGGGGAAGGATGGCAATAGCCATAAATGTCAATTTTACATTCATTGTGAACATAAAACCTAATGCAATGGTTAAGGTGAACATATCTAACCAAATATTCATCATACCTGTTTCTACGAGGTTTTTGGTTTGCTCAACATCGTTCATGACACGAGAGATGATTTCTCCAGTTTTATTGTTTTGATAAAACCGAAGAGACAGTTTTTGTAAATGCCCATACAGCCGGTCACGAATATCATAGAGAATCCTACTTGTAATTTCTTGGGCAAAATACTGACGATAATATTCAATAGGAAACCGAATGATAATAAATAAAACGGATGCTATTGAAATAACATAGGTTAGATGCATAATTTTATCACTTAACGGGATTTTTGCCAAAAGAATGGAATCCAATGAATACTTCATAATCAATGGCAAAGTTAAAGGAATTCCGAACTTTATAATTCCAATAATCAATGTGATAATAACTAGCTTCCAATAAGGTTTAACAAACTTACTGTATAATTTTAAACTAGACAAATAATTAACACTCCTTGCTGTATAATAAACCTACTAAACTGTTACAAAAAAGAAAGCCAAAGTCTGAAAAAATTTACAACCTTGGCCCTTTTCTTCATAAATATCCGATTTTGGTAAGAGAATTAAGGAAACATATCCGTAAAGATATTTTATTTAATAAAACCTTTTATGACAACCGATTTATTACGCTTGTCATGATTAAGTTTTTTATATATGGAGCAACATCATCACCATAAACAAAAATCAAAAATTCTTCGTTGAAATTAATTTTTGAAAAGAGAAGGACATTAAAATTGCAGTTTTCAAATAAAGCCAAAAAAGTTTTTAGTATTGCATTGCCAGCCATTGGCGAGTCATATCTTCAGAGTTTGCTTGGAGTAGTTGACTCGTTTTTTGTCTTCTAGCGATTATGCAGTAGGCGTTACAAATATCTATAGCATGACTTATATAGGGGTTTTCAGCCATTTCAGCAACGCTTTCCGTGTTTTTATCGAGAGCATTTGGAGCAAAGGATGAAAAACGAAGCAAGTCCGTTATTTTTCATGGTCTTTTTATATCTATACTAATTGGATTGCTTTTTTCTGTGGTTTCAATTGTTTTCTCTAATCCATTATTAGCAATGGTTGGAGCCAACGAACAACTGAAAAACACCGCATTTGTTTATTTTAAAGTGGTTTTAGGCTTAACCCTATTTATTGCATTATTTACTCCTCAATCAGCCTCTTTCGTGCAATAGGGGATTCAAGGACCCCTTTCCGTGTTAGGATTGAAATGAATGTTATCCATATTATATTGGATTATGTTTTGATTTTTGGGATTGATTCATATACTGGTTTAAATCATATGTCGCTAAGTGAGTATGATCAATCAGTCCACAGAAGGACCATAAGAAATACGATAAGTAATGCGGTCCTTTCCATTGAAACGTTGTGTCCGGTGGTAGGCTCTATTCCAAATGTAATCTCTAATATAAAACCACGGAAGTGGTGTACTCTTTTGGTTTAGATAAATTTGATTTTTCACGGAGTAATCTGTTAAATATAAAATAAGTTCTTTACTTTAAAAAATTTATTCACAGATGTCCTCTAATTTTTTAAATAGGGGGCATTTTTAAAACTAAAATGTCAAACATTACATAATAAAAGGGTGAAATTATTTAGAATGACGCGTTCAAATAAGGTATTTCGTAAATTTCTCAAATGGCTATCTTTGTCCGTTGTAATTATCATAGTTTTCTGTGTTGGAGTTACTCTTTTTATACAATTTTATCCTTTTGGGAAGAGTCCAATATTTTCAAAAATGGACTATCCTATAAAGAATACAACCAAATCTGGAAAACCTGGTGATCCAATTAATATCCTCATTTTGGGGTCTAAACAGACAATTAACAGATATTTTCAAGAAGCAGGGTGGAAGATCCCAGATCCATTAACTGATAAAACAAGTGTAAAAATAACGGAAGCTACTTTGGGTAATTTCCCGTATCCCACAGCTCCTGTAAGTGACCTTTATTTATATCATCGAAAGCAAGATTTAGCTTTTGAAAAACCAACTAAAAGCGTCCAAATTAGGGACCACATTCGACTTTGGAATACCAATACAACAATCAATGATGAGGAAGTGTGGTTGGGTTCAGCTACCTATGATCACGGGATTGAACTTAGTGGTAGGACGCATATGCCCACTCATCATATTTCACCTTCTGTGGACGAAGAGAGAAAAACGGTTGTCCAAGATTTAAAACCATTTATGAAATCTACACTTGTTGTATCGTTTGATCAACCTAACCTTTTTGGCTTCAATGGTGGCGGAGATTGGTATTACACGGACGGGAATATAGCAGTTTTATCTGTCCAGCCTTTGAATAAAAATGAATTTTCTACTCATTCAATGGCACTATCTTTAAAACAAAGAGTGTTCCAAATCCTTTCACCACTACTAAATTTATTTTGATAACATTTGATCAAATGATTTCTTATTCATTGCCATATTGAAAGTTTGTGAATTATTCTACTTATACGAACGGGTACTTTAATTGAGGAAGGGATTGCTGCGGCGATCCTTCTTTTTTTGCTATTCAACAAACAGACAGTTTAGTTCATAAAGGGATAGTATAAGTATCCACTCCTATTTATAATAAAATTAGGTATTTATTACAAAGGAGTTAAATTGATGGAATCCTATCTTTCAATTGGAAAAATAACTGTTAATCTCCCTGATCATAGTTCCAAGGAGTTTTTTATCTTCGAGGACTTCGCAACTTTATTTAATTTGGAATCTAATTATGAAGCTGAGAGTTTTATTAAAAAGAAAATAAAAGAAAACGGTATTACGAAAAAAGTTGATATTGATTCAGAAACCGACTTTGTTTCCATACGAATCAAAAATGCCAGTGCAATTTTAGAAATTGCAATCTTGATAAATGAAATAGCAAATGTCCCAATCAATAAAGATTTAATTAAAGATTTGAAAAAGAAACTAATGGCATTTAAGCCACCAAGGAAACAACAATGGGGAATTGGTGATATTTTTTCAATACCGTTATCAGACAAAACTTTTTATTTTGGGCAAATAATAGCTGTGAATGGTTCGACTCCTGCTTGTATAATTCTTAACCTCAACAAGAATATCAATAACCTTGTGGGAGATACTGAACTGACCTCGAAGGATGTATTAGGTGCATTAAGTTTTATTCCCGACAGAATAAATAATTTTACCTTTACTTAGGCAGGTTGATGAAACGGTTAAAAGAAATCCAATAATTAATTCTCAGCATAGCAGCGTTGGCATAATTAATTTTTGCGAAGAAATTAAAACCAGAGGAACTACATCTCCTTATTGGGGGTTTATTGATAATAAAAACTATCTTAAATAAGTTGATTGTGAATTGTATCACTTAAACAAACTGGTGCATTACTGAAACAACGGTAATGCTTTTTCTTCAAGAAACGGTTCAATTTAATTGAACAAGGTGAATGAAATAAAGGATTAAATTTCCGTATGCAACAAATGATGGGTATAGTAGAATACGCTTGTTTATAACAATGAAAAAGCTTGCTTTAGAAGAGGTATGAAAAATGAAATTTCTTGCGTTTTTTATAATCTTTATTATTTTTTATGGCATCTTTGATTGGATCATAAAAAAAACTAATTTTCATCACAAATTATTTAATAACAAATTACTTGGTAAGCCTCGAAAGTATAAATTTAAATTCACCAGATCTGTTTTAATTATTATAATCTTTCTCTTTACATTCATCTTAGAGTTAGAGAAAAGTTCCTTTAATGAAAAATATGGTAAATTTAATTATATAAGTATTATAATAGGTGCCTTTTTGGGTTCTATCTATGTAAACTTTGCTCCATTGATTTTTAGTAGAAATCCATCATTAAGAAAAGATAATTTAAAGGGTATAGCAAAATTAATGTATCAGGATGTCTCAGATGATCTTTGGGATAAAGAGAACCTTACGAAAAAAAATTTAGATTTCACTATTGAAAGCATACGATTTATTGATATGTACTCAAAAAGATTAATGAATTCCAATCTTCTGAATGAGCACAAGGATAATTTCGTGCTTCGAATTGGTGCATATATTGGTGAAGTGATTAAACGTAAAATAAATCAGGACTTTAACTGGTACGAGATGGATTCAGTGAAAGAATATTCCTACAATGTTGGTGGATTAGATAGTAGAAAAAATCAAAGTGTTCTTTATTCCGAAAAGAGGGATATTGTTATTTCACCCTTGTCTGTGGTATTTCAATTCCTAGAAGGAAACTCCCCATATACTAATTTACAATCTTATGTAGAAGAAATGATTAAGAACAATTCTTAAAAAAAATAAATAATATTCCACTTTATAACAACAAAATGAGAAAAAATTATTCAACTATCGGGGTGCGTTGATCCTAGAGGGATTAACTCTTATTTTTGTGGAACTTCTTCAAAGGTTTAGTTGAAGTAGGAAAAGTATAAGACACTACAAGAATCAGAGACTACTATGTTCTTCGGTATTGCCGACTTCATAGTAGTTGAAGGAGGCATCCCAAACCCACCTCATCCCATTAACGATGAAAGGAGCAAGGTAAGAGTTAGCTGACCATTTGGCGTGTACTACGTAAAGTTAAGAACTTCTTTGTATTTGCATATGAGAGTACATTTAATCTAATTCATTAAATTTTGAAAATTGTGTTTTTTATCAACGAGTTTATCCCATACAAAAAGCTCTCTAACGAATATATTAAAATTAGATTAAAAATATTTTTTTAATCTAAAAAAATATTAATAGAAGGGAGTTTTTTATCTAGAATGAAATTACGAAATGACTTTCTCTACATTGGTGACGGCTCTGACAACACCGTGAAGACTTTCGACGCAGAAACAGGGAGGTTCCTAGGCAGTCTTGTCGTATTAGACTGCAACTGTTTGCAAGGTCCTGTCGTACCAGGAAGCAACTGTTTGTTCGGTCCCCGAGGGATTATTTTCGACCATAGAAACAATCTTCTTGTCACCAACCAAAACGTAGGACAACCTCAAAATGGTGACGTTTTGAATTACAATGGACAGACCGGTGCGTTTCTGGGTGAATTTGTAAAATCTAATGAACCAGGTGCCCCGTTTGCACCACGCGGCATCGTTTTCTCGAAACAAAATATCCTGTTTGTGGCTGACATGGGTGACGTAGGCGTACCGGGAGAAGTACGGATGTATGATGGCACCACTGGGGTGTTTCTTGGAAATCTCGACCACTCCGGCTTCACCGGACAGTTCCATCCACGCGCTGTGGTCATTGGTCCTGACAGCTTGCTGTATGTTTCTGTACGCAACCTTCCACAGCTGGAAGGCGGATCGGTTCTGCGCTTTAACCCGAAAACTGGGCAGTTCATTGGAGTTTTCATTGAAAGTAATAATGTCAACGATCTTAACCGTCCGGAAGGTTTGGTCTTCGGTCCCGACGGCAACCTCTATATCACCAGTTTTAGAAGGGACGGGAGTGACACAGACAAAATACTAATCTTTCACGGCAAAACGGGCAAGTTTCTCGACAAGATTGATCTCGATGCAGTAGGGCAGCCGCGTGCATTTGCACAGGCACTCCTGTTCGGTCCCGATGGAAAACTGTTTGTCCCCATTAATGGCGACGGTCCTGACACAGGATCAGTGCGACGATACGACGTCCATTATCATCAAAAGACATTCG
Source organism: Neobacillus massiliamazoniensis (assembly GCF_001048695.1). GTDB lineage: Bacteria > Bacillota > Bacilli > Bacillales > Cytobacillaceae > Neobacillus > Neobacillus massiliamazoniensis. Next base: position 201,294 of record NZ_CVRB01000003.1, read on the forward strand.
ATGTGTTCGTACCACCTGCCTTAGCAGGAGGACCGTTAGGGATGCCGTGGTATCTGACATTTGGCAATACGGATCCCGCGACACTTGATTACATGGGTGACGAGGAAGAAAGTAGCGACCAACATTACCATCATCCTCCACATCCACCTCATGAAAGTAGTGACGAGACCAGTAGTTGACTTATGAAAATACAAGGAAAGACCGTTACTAGCGTTTAGATAGCGGTCTTTCTTTGGACAAGGTGTAACTTTTCTAAAAGGTCAGATTCACAAATTTCTTTGATTTGTCATACAATATTCCTTACAGCGAGATGAGTTTGCCAAGTTTAGAACGTCACACAGGTCAGGGTGGTTCTCACGAGAATGCTATTACGTCTTTATTTTTCTCTCATGTAGATAGTGAAGGAATATACTTAAGCTAAAGGGGGCGATGCTTAAATAAGGCATCGCCTTTTCCTTGTTCGACTAATGGACAGTTGAACAATCGTCATTAGCTTTTTTTCAACAATCGGGCCATTTATTGAATAAATTACTTTAAAATAAACCGGATATTTATATAAATATACAGATAAGATTGTGAGGGGTTGAACTTAAACTGTATTATAAGGTGTACTACGAGCAAAACGATGAAAACATACGTTAAGGATCTGTTTAGAAAATCAGGAATAATTGAATACCTTATTGCAGTCTTGTTTAAAGTGCATCCCGGAACACATTTTGTGCATACTTCTCTAGAGCTTAAAATACCTATAACTAATAGTTAAAATACCATGTCTTGAATTGCGTAACAGGTTATATTGTAAATTATTCTCGAGGCAACTTACTACACTGTGATGTTGTTGAAAATATCACATCTGTAAATATGTGTAAAAGGAGAATGAAAATGAAACACCGTAAGCTTGGAAACAATGGTCCGTCAGTATCTGCCATAGGCTATGGTGCTATGGTATTAGTTCATGGTATGTATGGCGAAGTCGAAGACACGCTATCGGTAAAAACGATTCAACACGTGATTGACAGTGGCATCACAATGATTGATACGGCTGACGCATATGCTAACGGACACAACGAGGAACTTGTAGGTCAAGCCATAAAGGACCGTCGTGACAAGGTTTTCCTTGCTACGAAATTCGGCATCGTATTTGATGCAAATGAAACCAGCACACCGGTGACAACAAACTGGAATGTGTTACCGATTAACGGGAAGCCTGAATACGTTCGAAAAGCAATTGATGGAAGCTTAAATCGCCTGGGCGTTGATTACCTCGATTTGTGGTATGCGCATTTCCCTGATCCGAGCACGCCAATCGAAGACACAGTCTCTACCATGGCGGAAGTGGTTCAAGCAGGTAAAGTGAAGTATTTAGGTCTAAGTAATGTGACTGCGGAGCAGCTCCGGCGAGCCCATGCTGTTCATCCAATAACCGCTGTTCAATATGAATACTCCCTGTGGTCACGTAATGCAGAGACAGATTTGCTTCCAACAGCCCGTGAACTGGGTGTGGGATTTGTACCATGGGCTCCGCTTGGCAGTGGATTTTTGACGGGTACAGTCAAGTCAGTTAGTGAAGGTGATTTCCGAAACTTTAACCCACGATATCAGGGTGAAAATTTGAAAGCCAATCAGGATCGATTTGCGCCAATCAAGGCGATGGCCGAGGAACTGAATGTAACACCTGCCCAACTGGCCTTGGCATGGCTATTGCACAAGGATGAGCACATTGTGCCTATTCCAGGGTCTCGAAATCCTGTACACATAGATTCCAATGCAATGGCAACTGAAATTAGTTTGACACCTGAACAGTTAAAACTGCTTGATACTTTAGCACCGCGAGATTTGGCAGCAGGCAAAACCCTGCTGTAAAACTACCAATACAGATTGTCTTAAATTGTCTGATTTTGGCTGGTTTAAGACGATTTTTTATTAGAATGTTTAGGAGTAATCATCTTGGGTGGCTTGAATCGTTTCCGCTACCTCTTTTACCACACTAACGAATTCCTGGACCAATGAAGAGTGTTGGTTCAATTCAATCCAACCTAAAGCGATTCTTAACGGTTCAACATTGCGGATAGGTAGCCAGATAATATCCGGTCAAGCGTAGAATTAAACCATAGATATTGGTAACTTGGATAAGGGATGGTAAAATGTTGAAAAAATTGACCGTAATTGGATTTGGAAGCACGCTAATTGGGGTAGGAATAAATGGTTTTATTCTTCCGTTTCAATTGATTAATGGAGGCTTTTTTGGTATCAGTCTATTGTTGAATTATCTATGGGGATTAAAAGTAGGTCTGGTGTTTATCCTTTTAAATATTCCTGTTTACTTATTTGCCTTAAAATCTGAACCATCATATTTTATTAACGGGTTGATTGGTGCGATTTTTTCAGGAATGATGCTTGAATTTTTGATACCGCTAAATGGAACCATTCACCTTCCGATTGTGAGTAGTGTAATTGTTGGCGCTGTCATCATTGGAATTGGTGTTGGGGTCATGTTACGAAATAAGATTAGTCCTGGGGGAATGGACCTGCTTGCATTATTAATTGCAAAATGGTCAAAGGTGAATGTAGGTGTGATTATTTTTTTCACTGATGTTGTAATCATTATAACCGGTCTCCTGCTTATAAGGGATGCCCAATTTTTTTATTCCTTATTAATTGTCACAATTGTTGGTTTACTAGCAACCATTATTACCTCTTTTAAAAGTGCAAATATATTTACCGAATAATGTAAGAAGGTTAATACCAAAGGTATAACAAGTAGCGAATTTATAGTTTTTGTTAAATTAACGGAAGCCTTAGAAAAATAATTAAGAAACCATATTTGCAGCCTTTTCACTTTTATCATTATTCCACGAACGGGCGCTTTTCTTTAGTAAGAAGGCGTCTTTTTGATATGCCCCTGCACATTAAGGTATTAGATTTGTTGAGGTAAAAAAGATTGTGAGGATTTTCACTTAAACTAACTGGGCAGTTTAGTGGAAGAAGGAATATTCCTTATCCATAAAGATTATTTATGTAAAACCACCAAATAATGCCTTACGGCCAATTTCAAACCATAAAAAAAGCACCCATTTTTAGAGTAACGGGTTCTCTTTTGAGGTGCAAACATCTAAAAAGCATACTAAATAACAATCGAAAAAGCATGGTAATACGCATAAGAATTCGCCATGCTTTTTGTTTTAATAAGAAGAATTTAACAGATTGGCATATAAGAAAAGAAATAGGCTTGATATAATATATAAAAAGGAAAATTATGCAATTGTTATACCTTTTATCTAACTCGTATAGAATATAGGAGTTTTATAAAGCTGGTGTTTCTGATTGAAACAATAGATGGTATTAGAGGTGAACAAAGTTGATAGGTGATTTGATGGAATTCCTAAGTATTTTATTTCTTAATTTTAACCCATATAAAAAACGTTATGCAAAGGAAAATCTTGAATGGGTGAAACAACAAAACTGGTGTTTAAGTTACAAAAGTGACCCAAAGTGGGAAGATATGTTAGACCATGACAAAAAGATGTTTCGAATTTTAGGTTCGTATCCAAATAAAAAACTAATAAATGACAGAGAGATACAAGAAATTTTAAAAAGGAATTAATAGGTCATTATGAAATGTGGAAATTGGCTTGGAAACTTAAATAATCTAATAGGTGGAAGAAAATCTAAAAACTGCAAAGGATTGTTGTCCTTTGCAGTTTTTCTTGCATATAGATAATGGCCTTGAAATCAAACACTTTATTTGTTAATCCAATTCGTTAGCAGGGAATAGAATTTGTTGATTCTTGTTTTTTTATACAATAATTAACATGGCTATTCACATATTATTAAACAACCAAATTAGCAGATGAAGAATATTCATTCGTAAGAGCTTATTTACTATGTGATTTACCATACGATTTCGGACTCTATTAGTGTTGAGATTTGCTGTTTTACACCCTTAAGGAGAACCCGTTATTTGTAGAGCACTTTTTCTACTTTTCTTTTACCGAATTCTTTTTATCCTTTGTTCCCATTGTTGCCGCAGCAATCAACAAGCATACAATAGCTGAACTAACCCCTATTACCCCTTGATGCAGAAAATTCGAGAAAATAATATTTAAAACACTTGATAAAATAATTAAAATGAATGTAATTTTTTTTAATCTCATACAATCTCCCCATTCCTCATTTATCTATTTCGAAATTTTAGCATTATTTAACAAAAAAAAGAATGGATTTTTTTTAAATGTTAACAAAGTTTGTGAAGGATTACACTTAAAGTAACGGGTGCATTAGTGGAACAAGCTACCAAAAAAGAATTAAGAACTAGCGAAAGGAAGTAATTACCACAAACTATTTGTAAAGGTTGTATAAGGATTTGAACCAATTCAAGTTGGAAATATTACTTCGGGGGTTGAGGTAAAAGGGAGTTACTATTTATGTCAGAGCAATTAACATCCCTAATTCTATTTTACTTTTTAACTTTAGCGATTATACATAGTGTTAGGGTAATAGAATTTATAAGATGCCAAGTAAATCCAAAGGTCGTACCCCATATCCACGCCGACAACAAGATGTTTATCGGAAATTCTTTCTATTAGTTGATTTTGTTTGTTCTACATTTTAAACTTCATAGTAGGGTTCCTCCTAAAGTTGTGAGTTAGAGTGGTGTCTATACTCATTTCTTACTGAGGAGCCCTATTTTATTCAAAGTAGAAAAATAACGTTCTACAGGAATGCTAACGTGGCAAGTTTATTGAAAATGGGACTACTTTTAAATGACTTCGTTTGATGCGAAATCAATTTTAGATTAAATGGGTGATTAAAATTTTGAGATTTTCAAGTATTGTACTATGATAAATTTAATTTCATTATTTGAGTTGAGCAATGGTATGGGACAGTGACCTTTACTATTACACAATCTAGAGAACATTTTACCTAAGGAGTGGTTATAATGGCATGTGTTTTATTTATTAACGGTTGATCAGAAGGACATATCAATCTAACTATTGGAGTTGTGCAAGAGCTTATTTCGCGTGGAGAAGAGGTAATGTACTTTACGATAGAAGCTTTTCGAGAGCGTATTGGGGAGCTATTGTACGAACATTTGACGGTCAAAAATTTTTAAAAGCCTTTATCTCAGGTGGAAGAAATTATTTACTCACTGGCAATGGGAACAGTTCATCCATTTAAAATAGGAATGGCTTCAGGGATAAGTAATGTATGTCGGCAAATTGGAACAGCTTTTGACATTGCTTTTATGGGGGGCAATGCTTTCAAACCGTTACAATATCTATATACACGATAAAATCACAGCTCTGGACGTTCCTAGTTTGCCTGCCGTTGCAAAACAAAACATGATTCTGGAATTCAAAAAGCAGGAACCATTGCAGGAATTTTTCGACTTTTAGGCAATACATCCCAGAAGACTTACGCACATGAACCAATCTTTCCAACAATTCAACATATTGCACGAACATCATTTGTTAATGGAACGATTGATATTTTTAAAATTGCTGGATGCATATTGGCTGCGGGTGCGATCCTTACCCTTATTCTAATTTGAAATAAAGATATGGTTCATATCTAACAAGAAACATAGAATAAAATTTGGTAGATAAAATGAACCTTTTAAAATGATTTCCCCCACTAAAATAAACATTCAAAAGACATGGCGAAATTTAATCCTTGTTTTTATTAAATTATTTTTCTATACCATAAATAAGCAGTTTTTATTTTCAGGAGGTAGTATTTATGCATCACATACTTATATTTTTACATGTATTAAGTGCTTTATTGCTAGGAGCTTTTATTATTGTCCCTTTTATTGTCAAGCGTCTTAATACTTTATCGTCGTTGGAGCAAACGGAATTATCTGGTACTTTGTTAATTTTGGTTAAAGTGGGGGAAATTGCATTAATTGGATTACTGTTGACTGGCGGTGGAATGATTAGTGAATTCAGTGAGATGCCTTCATCACTATGGATGACCGTATCGGGTATTTTATTACTTATTATTGGGGCTTTACTTGGTATGATGCATAGTAAATTAAAGGTATTAAGTGCATCAAATCAGGATAAAAACAAAACTAATGGATACCGTAAAAGATTACGAGTTTATAGTTGGATAACAATGGTGGCTGTTCTTCTAGCTATTTTAGTTATGACTAATCCTGAGCTTTTATAAAATAATCATAATAATTTTCTTGATCTTCCACAATCGGGCGCAATTCTACAGCAGGAATAGTGCTCTTTCTTTATGTTAAGTGGCCAGATTATTGAGGAGAGACTGAGCTATATACATTATTTATTCAACAATTTAATATCAATCAATTTCGGTGAGCCTTTTCATAAGTAAATGAGGTTGAAATAGAATCTTTTTATAATTGAATTTAAAATGCATATCGTTTCATTATGGAAAATTGAACCGAGAATGAGTAAAAGCACCTGATCATTTATAAAGGATCAGGTGTTTTTATTTCGTAAAACATATAATTTTTTACAACCTTTTTATAATACAACTTAAAATAACTTTGAAATTGTGATTCAAATCCTGATTTGATTTTTTTAAGTGTTGTACGATGAATTTAAGTTAATTAAGAAACACTTTCAATAAAAATTAAGGGGGACTAAAACAGATGAATAAAGTGATGTTAGCAAAGAATACTTACTTGTTAGGAAAAATGGACGACAGAGAAGTACCATTCCATAGATTAATTTTAGCAAAAGGAACAACTTACAACGCCTACTTGCTAAAAACGGAAAAGCCGACGGTTATCGATACGGTAGATTTGGAGTTTGGCAGAGAATTTGTAGAGTACTTAAGTGAATTAATCGATCCTAAAGAAATCCAATATATCGTCATTAACCATACGGAACCAGACCATTCAGGTGGATTAGCAGCGTTAGCAGGAAGAGCACCTAATGCGACGATTGTTTGTACAGAAATTGCAGTAAATGAACTAAAAGAAATGTACAAGCTCCATAGCAGAAGTTTCCTAGTTGTAAAAGATGGAGATACATTAGATATCGGTGGAAAAACACTGAAGTTCAAGGAAACCCCCTATCTCCATACTGAAGAAACGATGATTACTTATTGTATTGAAGATAAAATTCTATTCCCTTGCGATATCTTTAGCACTCATGTTGCAACTAATGCGTTTTTTGCTGATGAAGCAGACTTTGATATTATAGAAGACTTTATCGGCTACTACAATGCGATTATCCACCCACATAGAAGATATGTAAGAACAGTAATTAATGCATTACAAGAATTAGATGTTCAGATGATTGCCCCTTCTCACGGCTATATTTTACGAGAAGACATCCAAAAGTACATTGATCTATATGCAACAATGAGTGCTGATACGATTAATGACAAAAAAGTAACGATCGTGTATACAACGATTAGGAACAGCACGAAAAAGGTAGCAGACAATTTAAAGAAGATTTTTGAAGAAAATAACATCCAAACATCTGTTTTCAATGCTGATAAGTCAGATAAAGCTACAATCCTAGAAAGTATTAAGGAAGCGGATGCCGTATTCATCGGTAGTTCCACTAAATATGCAGATATGATTGGAAATCTTGAGGATGTTCTTAAAGATCTGATAAAGATGGATCTTGAAGGGAAAATTGGCGCTGCCTTTGGGTCATATGGTTGGAGCGGAGAAGCAATCGAAGTAATACAGGACTACCTAAATCAAACAAATTTGGATGTTCAAAGCACATCACATGTCATTAAAACAACTGGCATGACTCATGTGGAGTTTCCTGTGAGAGTGAGGTTCACTCCTAAAGATGAACAATTGAAAAAAATTGAGCACTCAGCAACATACGTAGCCGATTTACTACTAAGTGCAATTTAATATCACTATAAGTGGGTGAAGTAATGAATAAAAATTATTGTATTATAGGGACAGGCGTTGCAGCGGTAAATGCAGCGAAAGAAATCCGAGTACATGATAAGGAAGCAAATATACTTTTATTTGGAGCTGAAAAGTCATTACCCTATAACAGAATCAAATTATCGAAGGAATTATTTTCAGACTTAAGCAGTGAAAAGGTCCTGATTAAAAAGAAAAAATGGTATCAGGATCATAATATCCATACACTATCTAATACAAAGGTTGATAAAATCGATATAGATAATCGTGCCATCATTACGTCAACGGGTGAAACGATTCATTATGATAAATTACTCATTTGTACGGGGGCTAAAAATAGAAAACTTCCAATAAATGGTGTGGATAAAAAAGGTGTCTTTACGATTAGAGAAATGCATGAGGCAGAAGACTTCAAAGCATTTATAGAGGACAAAACGAGTATTGTAAATATTGGTGGGGGCATCCAAGGAATAGAAACTGCTTGGTCCATCTATATGGCTGGTAAAAAGGTTTCGATCGTTGAAGTTGCTCCGAGGCTAATGTCTAGACAGCTTGATGAAAAAACTAGCACTTTACTAAAGAATAAAATTGAAGAGGCAGGGGTAGATATCTATTTAAATACCTCAATTAAGCAGATAATTGGTGAAAATGAAGTAGAAGGTATCATCGTCGGTGACCAAACGATTCCATGTGATAGTGTCATCTACTCAATCGGAGTGGTTCCAAACATTTTCTTAACAGAAAATACTCTAATCAATACAAATAGGGGTATTGTTGTAAATGAAAGAATGGAAACGAATGTTGAAGATGTTTATGCAGCTGGCGATGTAACAGAGCTAAATGGTGAAGTGGAGGGCCTGTGGGGCAGGGCAATGGATCAAGGAAAAGCTGCAGGTAAGAATATGGCATCTGCTTCCGAGCTTTATCAGAAGACGACCCCGTTTACTGTGTTTAATGCCTTTAATCTTGCCCTCTTTTCAATTGGATTAATAGATGAAAGTCATTGTGATACAACTATCATTGAAGAAGATGGCGACGAAAAGTACACTAGAGTATTTATTAAAGATCATAAAATCATTGGTGCTATTTCTCTTGAGGGTATAGCGGCCTCTACTCCATATAAAACAGCTATTGAAAGCCAAGTTTCATTAGTTGGTCTGGACTTAAAAAATATCTCTATAAGAGCTTTAATGAGTGAAGTGAAAGACAGGCTTGTAGTATCACACTAAATAATAGGAGGCATTTAGCCTTGAAAAAATATATTTGTTTACCCTGTGGTTATATTTACGATCCTGCTGTAGGGGATCCGGATGAAAGTGTTGAACCAGGAACAGAATTTCAGGATTTACCAGAGGATTGGGTATGCCCAGTTTGTGGCGAAGAAAAAGATAAATTTGCAGAGGTAGAAGAATAAGGACTATATGTGAGTAAAGAGAACTATCATTTGCTAACGACTCTTAAATCATTTACTTTACCACAGCTTTTGGGCTGTGGTATTTTTTATAAAATCAGTGTGATTTAAAACACACTATCGCCTATAGAACTATGGTAAATTTCCGTTATTAATATTCATTATCAAATGAATAATAGGAATAAGATATAAACTTTTACGGCAAAACCAGAGGCGGAAGGATGTCATATCAACCTCATACGTGAGTAATTCCGTTTTAAAAAATAAAAACAATAAATTATTATAGGTGATGGTAATGAAGGAACATAATTGTAACCATGATAATCATAAAATTAAAGGGCCTTGCCCTAAAAAAGTTCCAATTTTTGGGGAACTATCTGATAAGGAAATCCTAAAAGTAGCTAAAATGACAAAACATATCCAATTCAAAAAGGGGCAAATGCTTCTACATGAGGGAGAGAAGTCAGATAAATTATTTATTGTGAATAAAGGGCAAGTAAAAGTGTCTAAACTAACTTTGAATGGAAAAGAACAAATTTTATATATTTTGACAAGTGGGGAATTTTTTGGGGAACTGGATCTTTTTAATAGTGATGAAGTAAACAATTTTAGTGTATATGCAATTGAAGATACCGAGATTTGCCTGTTAACTAAATATGATATTGATCGTATTATGGAAGCAAATCCAGAAATTTCATTAAAACTTTTAAAAGCTGTGACAAAACGGTTAGCCCATACAGAAAATTTAGCACAAAATTTAGCAACTAAAGATCCTGAAGTAAGATTAATCTATATGATTTTGGAATTCTGCCAAAAATTTGGAACAAAGAAAAATGAGGGAATTCTTATTGAGTTACCATTAACGCGAGAAGAAATAGCAAGTTACGTAGGTGTAACAAGAGAAACGATAAGCCGGAAACTTAGTAAGTTTGAGAATTTAGGCTTAATATCTTTATCTGGTAATAAACAGATCTTTGTTAGGAATCATTTAGCTTTAAGAGAATATATACAGTAGATATAAAATACACAACATTGTGGTCAGATCTCCACTCAGCTAAAGTTTAATGCGGTAAAGTATAAGCTAATGGGAGGAATTCTACAGCATGAATTGTGCTCTTTCTTTATATTTGGGCGCAAGAATTGAAAAAAATGGACTGTTTCAGCAGTCCATTTTTCTTGGTCTTTAATCAGTTAAATGGCAGGATAATTGAGGAAGGAATTTGAATACCTTTACGAACTATGTATTAAAATATTCGAAACAAAACAAAAATGGACTAACTTTATGACATTAAATAAATACGCGATTTGTGCATTTAATGCTGCAATTCTTTCTGTTGTTTTTAGTTCCTTACTACGTGCCAATGGGATTGGTGTTACTTGGAGTCCATAAAACAATTTATGTCAGACAAAAGGAAGAAGTTATTCAAAAGCTCCTGACCGAAAATTTAGTTCAGAAAGTGTAATTTATTAAGTTATTTTACTCGCAGGCAATTCTATTTGAGTGATCATAACCTAAATAGTATTTATTTTATTGGAATGAGTGAGGTGCTTGTAAATCCACATTTATTTGATGAACTGTCAATACTGACCGATATGGAGTCTTTGAAAGATAAAAATACAGAGTAAAATTATCATGTTATGAAATGTAAGTCATACAGAATTACATAGAGTTAAGGGCAAACCTGCCAAAAGGCAGGGACGCAAAGCTACAGGGTCTAAAGCGCTTAAAGTGCTATGATAGCCTAGCCGCCAAATATTGCTAAGAGCCTGCCCTCTCATAGGACAGGCTTTTGTTTTGAGAGACATAGCAATTTTTGATGAATGTTTTTGGAGGACTCTCCTTTGCTGCCCTTTGCTCGCGGTGAAAAGGGGACCTGTATGTTTCTAGTGGCCATTAGCAATGCATTTTATACCTTATTTAATTTTTTCTTATAATTTGCCTTTTTGTGCTCAATAAGAGCCAGTTGTGCTTCAATCTCCTGTTTTTGGGCTAAAAGGATTGTTTCCTGATTTAAGACAATGGAGTATTTTTCTTTCAACTCTATTGTATCATCATTTGAGAGGCCAATATAATGACGAATCATGTCAATTCCCATTCCTGTGCTTCTCATACATTGGATCATTCTTAATCTCATGATTTGATCATCAGAGAACAGGCGGATATTATTCCGGTCCCGCGCTATATTTTGCAATAAGCCGATTTCCTCATAATAGCGGATTGTAGGTTTGGGCAGGTTCGTTATTTTTGATACTTCCTTGATGGGGTATTTCGGCTCAGTGCCATAAATAAATTCTTCCATAATTTTCTCCTATTTCACTTGATTCAAGTTACTTGAAGCGTTTGAAAATTATTATAGCATACGAGTCAAGAGTTTTTATTGTTGAACCGGCAGATTCCATAAAAAGTTCTTTTTCAATATTTTATATTTTTTATCAATATTTTTTATTGACTTCAAGTTACTTGAATAGAGTACAGTGATCCAGGAAGCATTAATTATAAATATCGCATAGGAGGTAAAGGAATGAACAGAAACGTTAAAATCAAACTTATTGACAAGGTATATATCAATGGAGAATTTGTAAAACCTGACGGGACAGAAAGGATGGACATTATCAACCCGTCAACAGAAGAAGTAATCGGACATGTGGTTTTGGGAAATGAGTCAGATGCCCGAAAGGCGATTGGAGCTGCGAAAGAAGCATTTAAGTCTTTCTCAAAAACTTCCATTGCGGAACGGGGACAAATGCTTGAAAGGATACATGATGCAATCTTATCAAGGGCTGCTGATTTAAACCAGGCGTGCATGGAGGAATATGGCGCTACAGCTAAGGCAGGAGATTTTAGAACCCGAATCTCAGCTGACAGCTTCCTTTTGGCAAAAGAAGCGATGGAAGCCTATGAATTTACAAAATGCATCGGGAAAGCCAAGGTTGTTCTTGAACCCGTGGGTGTCATCGCTGCGCTCACACCCTGGAACGCAAATAATTCCCAGATCGCTATAAAGGTTGCTACAGCCATATCAGCAGGCTGTACGATTGTTGTAAAGGCCAGTGAATTTTCCTCCATTCAGACTCAAATACTGGCCGAGTGCTTCCATGACGCCGGATTGCCTGCCGGGGTAGTCAATATTGTATACGGGCTAGGTACTACCGTCGGCGCCGAATTATCCCGCAATCCGGACATTGCAATGATTTCGTTTACGGGCTCTGTGAATACAGCAAAAGCCATACACCATAGTGCTGTTGACACAATGAAAAGAGTCGTTCTTGAATTGGGCGGCAAATCAGCAAATATTATTCTGGATGATGCAGACTTTACAAAAGCGATTCCTCGTGCCGTTACAAGTTGCTTTGGAAATCACGGACAGATGTGTATTGCTGGCAGCAGATTGCTGGTTCCGGAGCATCGGCTTGATGAAGTGAAAGAACTAATAAAACAGGCGGTTGCAAATACTAAGGTGGGCTATCCCTGGGAAGAAGATACATTTATTGGCCCCATGATGAATGAGAATCAATACAAAAGGGTTCAGCGGTATATCAAAATCGGTATGGAAGAAGGTGCGGATTTAGTCATAGGCGGTGAAGGACACCCAAAAGGTCTGGAAAAGGGGTATTTTGTAAAGCCGACCGTTTTTGCAAATGTAACCAGAGATATGACGATTGCGAAAGACGAAATATTTGGACCCGTCCTGTCAATTTTAACGTATAGAACAGAGGAAGAAGCGGTAGAAATTGCAAACGATACAGAATATGGATTAGGCGCATATATCAGTTCCTCTAATTTGGAAAAAGCCAGCATAATTGCCTCCCAGCTCATTGCCGGAACCGTGTACATTAATGATGTCATTCTTGAAATGAGGGCTCCTTATGGTGGGTTTAAGCAATCAGGAATCGGTAGAGAATGTGGCATATATGGTCTTGAAGAATATCTTGAACCCAAAACCATACTGATCTCTGATTGATATATTTCACCGATAGACTCCGAAAGCTGTTTGTCAGTATTGAAAAGGATAGGTCTAAGCTATCGTAAAAATTTCAGGGCAAATCCATCTAAAGGTGGAGACGCAAAGCCGTAGGGTCTAAGGCACTTTGTGCTATGATTGCCTGGCGGCCAAAAATCATAAAATATCATATAAAGAGGTATTATGATTTTTGACGGATGATTCATAGGTAGTCCACTGGTCTTTTGCTGTTTGCTATCGTGAAAGGATTCCGTATGACTACCTGTTTTTATTATATTAGGAGGGCGAAATAAAGACGGCAGAATACATGCCTTCAGCCCTCCTATAATTCTATATAACCAAAAGCCAGCATTTTGCCTTAATGGACAAAGTGCTGGCTTTTTCTTTTCGACAAAATCATGGAAAATCCGTCCTGAAATACCTATATGTATTGGGATAGGGAGGCGAACACCTGACCATAACGCTGCCAGAGGCATTCCAGTTAATAAACTGAGTTAAATAAGTTCAATTAAAATAAATAAAGTCAGCGTTTTTTGGAGCTAACAGGGTGTTTATCTTGAACAAGATTTAAACAATGATCTTCCACAATCGGGCGCGTTTATTTAGGAACGCGTCTTTATTATTTAAGGGCCATTTTGTGGAATAAGCAGGAGTCTGTTCAAGAATTTCAATCATTATTAATGCTTAGTTATTTCAACTATCTGTCAGGTAAATAAAGAGTAATGCCTTCAATTAAAAACGCTTCAATCCATATTAATTTTTAAATTCGTCGGAACTTGTGAAAAAATAAAATGTGTTACAGTATGTGCGATTGGATTTACTTCATCAATGAATTTTTCTGCTTTAGCGAAAGTTTCAAACTGCATTTTAAGCATATAGCACGCACTTCCTGCTATTCGATAACAGAATTCTACATTTGGAAGTTTCTCAATATAATTTTTAAAAGATTTATAGTCACCATTTTTAACTGTTGCTTCAATTATGCATTGGATTGGTAAACCTAATTTCTCATAATCAACTTCTAAAGTATATTTCTTTATAATTCCAAATGACTCCATTTGTCTTACCCGTTCAGTTACTGATGGGGAGGACAGATTCACCCTTCTCCCAAGCTCGCTCATTGATAAACGGCTGTTATTATGTAGTTCATCTAAAATATTTTTGTCAATATCGTCTATTTTCATTTTTATAGTTTTCCTCCTATAATCATTAATTTTAAAAAGAATTAATTTGAAAATTATTATAAATTTAATGTGATTTAGTTATTTTGTTTTTTATAATTAATTCATGATCAAATATAGCAAGGAGGAACTTACATGGCAAGAATTGTTGAATCTAATTTCGGGGAAACACCTTTTCAAAGACTATTGGGGCATAATAAAGGTGTAATGGAAGGATGGAATCAGTTAGGAAATGTGTTAGAAAAAGATGGACTACTAACATCTAAATTAAAGGAACAAGTAAGGAGAACATTAGCTCAAAGTAACGGATGTGAGTATTGTAGGGCCAAAGGAAAACCTGATCCAGGTAAGTTTGATGAAAAAACATCAATTGCAGTTGGATTTGCAGAAGTCTTTTTAAAACAAAAAGGTGACATAGATGATTCAACTTTTGATGTTTTGGGAGAATGTTTCACTGAAGAGGAAATAAGTGAATTATGTGCATTTATTTCTTTTACGACTGCTTCACAATATTTTGGTGCAATGATGAAATTAGAACCTGAAATATAACCAATAGACTTATTCAATAAAAGGGCGCTATCCTTGAAGAAGAAGGATAAGCGCTCATTTTCCATTTAAGGGCCATTTAGTTGAATAAATTAACCATTTACCAACCGCTTCAAGAAGTAGACACAGGACAGAAAATGAAATGATTGCTTTACTTAGCAATCTGTTTTTACAATATTGACATTGATTCAAAGTACAAATAACTCTTGAATTTTTTTCCATATCTTTTATAATTTATTTATCAATAAATAATTGAGGAGATGGAAGTATTGGCTGGCCACGAAGATCGCAAACAACAAATTATCGATAAAGCGGTAGGACTATTTGCAGAACTTGGATATTATAAAACAACTACAGCTATGGTGGCTAAAGAAGTAGGAGTTACACAACCGTATGTGTTTCACTTTTTTAAAAATAAAGAAGAACTTTTCAAGGCAGTTAATGACAGGGCAATGAATCGAATATATGAAACGTTCACCCAAGTTGAAGCACCTCCTGATCGATTGATGGAGACGATGGGGCACGCTTTTATTCAAATCATGGAAGTCCATAGAGATGAGATTCTCATGGTCATGCAAGCTCATGCCATTTCTGAACCAGAGATTCGTGATTATATGAAAAAGCAGTTTCAGATCATATATGAAACTATTGTCGTGAAGTTTAAATCGGCAGGAATTTTGAACCCAGAGGAAGCAGCTTCGCAATTTATTGGAACAGGACTCTTAATTACGGTCTCAGAAGTTTTAGATTTACCACAATTACTCTGTTTTAAATCAAAGTAACCATTCAAACTATAAAGACGAAATAAGGCAGAAGAAAAGCTGCCTCCTTTATTCTAATTTTATTTATTTATTAATAAATAAATTTTAATCTAGTTCCATTCAAAAATGAAAGAAAGGAATGATTGATTGATGAAAGCGAGTAAGGGAAAGGTTGATATTTCTGAATTGAAGCTATTTAGAGGAGAAAAGCTGCTCGTAATGATTAGTTTGCTCGGGTTTTTGCTTGCAATTGGGGTTGCTCTTTATATCGGAATATTTGGGAATGTGGTTTTACCAGAAGGAAAATTAGATCGTGCGTTTTCCTTTGACGCAGCAATTGCATTGTTTCTTTTGTCCATAGCAGCCATTTTACCAATATCGGGTCTAAGTTTACGCAAACGTGCTGCTGCTCGTTGGTTTTTTATTCCTGCAATTCTCTATGCTTATGCGATCGAAACAATTCAGCAATTTCGCGGGATAAATCCACGATTTTCAAAAACTGGTTCTAAAACAGCCGATATAATTGCTGGTGCTTTATTCGGGCTTGATTCGCTATTGATCATCATTGTAGTTGTGCTGATTGCTATCTCGTTCTATCGCAAAAGACAGGCGAATGAACGTCCCCTTGTAGTTCTGGGCATCCGGTATGCATTTCTATCCGTCATGTTTGCCTTTGCTTCTGGTTTATGGATGATTGTTCTGCAAAGTAGATATACAGGGGATTCAGGAAACCTAATTGTCCTCCATGGTCTTGGTTTTCATGCTTTGCAAGCATTACCGTTGTTAGGATGGTTATCCGAGAAGGCACGAATTGAAAATCAGTACGCACGACGGCACATCCATTTTGGGAGTTTAGCTTGGACTATATCTATCCTGTTGATTACTGTACAAACAGCCTTAGGACGTTCCGTTTTTGAATGGACTGCACTTCCAATCCTTTCAGGCGTTATGCTACTTATCTGGTTTGGAACAGTTGTTAAAATTGTATTTAATCTTATTTGGCCGAAGACGGTGAATCTCGATACATCATCGCACAGTGACTAATCAAAGGAGGGGATATTAAAGATGTATGAAAAGTTATTTTCTCTTGCAAGCTTAGTTATGCCATTTTGGCTTGTCTTAATAATCGTTCCGAAATGGCGAGTTACACGGTTTCTAGCGAATAATGCCGTTTTTCCTATCTATCTTGCCGCACTTTATGTTATTGGAATAATCATTACGATTGCAGGATCTGGCTTAGGATTCGTCCATAATTTTGGTTCTGTAGAAGGTGTCATTAAATTGTTGTCCCAACCGAACTTCGCTATACTTGTCTGGATTCATATACTTTGTTTCGATCAGACTATCGGCCATTATGTTTTTAAAGATAACATGGAACACCGATATTTACCCATACCGGTCCAATCAATTATCTTATTCCTTATCCTAATGTTCGGCCCTCTTGGATTTTTGTGTTATCTAATACTGCGAAAAATACTGAAAAAAGAGAAGAAGATTTTTCATGTCTAGACCAGTCGCGAAAGCCACACTATATATAAAGCCACATCTTGTCGTATCATAATTTTAGTTTACGAAAGTACAAAAAACCGACTTTCTTAAAGGAAGCCCTTTTATGTTCAATTTCATCCCTGTATATAAACCAAAGCACTCCTATTCGGAATCGTTAGCTTAGAATCAACCCTACTTTATTCTACAATCGGGCGCTATCATGGAACAACGATATGCGCTCATTTTCCTTTTTAGGGCCAGATTTTTGATTAACATTTTTAATTGTTTTGTGAAGATTTTGCAGAAATGTACTTAAGCTAACGGGGCAGGATAGTTTAATAACAAAAAAGGATGCCTCCAACATTTACGGGTTCCGTTTTGGTGGAGGAAATGCAATTTAATATCTAAATTTTTCTCCCTTCCCAAGTGATTTCACATCTAAAATTACGAAAAAATAGCTTACCTATTCGGTATCCTTAGATTGTCGAGAAAGTTATTAGGTAACATATTTATGGAGAAACATGAATAACTTTAATAATACGTGATTTAATAAAAAATCAGCGAAGTTGATTTTTACGCTTCATCATAAGGTTCCTTAGTTTTATTCCCTATCAACATGAAAATCACTCGATGTGGAAAGGAATGAAACGTGATGAAGGTTTTTTTTTCAGGTCTTTTTGCGTTCATTGCAACCAATGTTGATGACCTTTTTATATTGGTGACTTTATTTTCTCAAAAAAACGACACATTTAATAAAAAGCACATAGTTGTAGGTCAATATATCGGCTTCTCGATGTTAATATTGGTAAGTTTACTTGCATCTTTAGGATCTTTATTTATTCCGAAACAATGGATTGGTCTTTTAGGCTTTCTACCCCTGTACATGGCTTACAAACTTTGGAGAGAGCTTGGAACCGAGAAAAAACAGGAAATTGATCTGAATCTTGAAATACAAGATGGTTTGAAACCAACTTCCTTTTGGAATGCATTTATAAACCGAAACACTTATAAAGTTGCTACCATTACATTTGCAAACTGCTCGGATAACTTTGCAATCTACATACCTATTTTTGCAGTTGCTTCTCTTTGGGGAATCTTCTTTACGGTTTTCGAGTTTATGATATTAGTTGGATTATGGTGTTGTCTTGGATTCTTCATTAGCAAGCGTCCTGTTGTTGCAAAAACCGTTGAGAAATACGGTCATATTTTACTTCCATTTTTGCTAGTCTTCTTAGGAATTTATATCCTTATTAGTAGCGAAACCTTCAAATTATTGGGACTTTGAAATAGGCTTCTTCAGCGTACTCCAAATTTAGGAAATTCAAAACATTGGATTGATTAGGGGAAGCTAATCAATAGAAAAACGAGAGAACGGTCCTGTTAAGGACTAGTAATTTGTGAAGTATTCTACTTTATGTAACGGGTGCTAGAGTTCAAGAAGGATTGCTGCTACGATCCTCTTTTTTTGTTCGACTAACGTAGCAGGTTAGTCTTACAATAATTCTCGAATTACACTTTACATATACTCACTTATATGTTAGATTACTCAATAATAAATTTGACAAAGGGAGGTGCAAGCAATGTTAACTGTTTTTAGAATTCTGTTTGGTAAAAATGTAAAAATTGGAAATGGTTTAGCGGACAAAGGGAGTAGTCTGTCCTTTTTTATGCTATACAACCATACAAAAACAGTTATCGGAGCTTTGCCTCTATGGCAAATAAATTACAAGGCAATGACTTAGAGTCCTTATTTATTTGTGCATATTTTTTTGGCACCGATAATTCTATCGGTGCTTTTTTTGCGTTTATTTTTAACTTAAGGGATAGACAACTCCTTTCTATTTACTCCTATAAAACTAGTGAGTCTTATGGAAGGATGAGAAAGATGCAATTAATACAAAGCAATAAGTATAGAAGAATAAAAGAATTCTTAAGGGAACATAATTACCCTAATTTTAGAATGAAACAAATATTGAATGCCATTTTTAAAGAAAGAATAAATAAATTCAACGAAATTAATGTACTTCCAAAATCGTTAAGAGAAATTTTAGTTAAGGAATTTGGAGAGTCTATTTTAAATGTTGTTCCTTTAAAGGAACAACATTCTGAGCAAGTCACTAAAGTCTTATTTGAAATTTCAGGAAATGAAAAAATAGAAACGGTAAATATGAAATATAAAGCTGGGTGGGAATCATTTTGTATATCTTCTCAGTGCGGATGTAATTTTGGGTGTAAATTTTGTGCAACAGGTGACATTGGATTAAAAAGAAATTTGACCTCAGATGAAATAACTGACCAAATCCTCCATTTTTACTTACAAGGTCATTCAATTGATAGTATTTCTTTTATGGGGATGGGAGAAGCGTTAGCCAATGTACAAGTTTTTGATGCCTTAGATGTACTCACTGATCCTACGCTGTTTGGTTTAAGCCCTCGTAGGTTATCTATTTCAACTATTGGTATTATACCAAGTATAAAAAAAATGACTCTGACTTATCCGCAAGTCAATTTGACGTTTTCGTTACATTCTCCATTTAATGAACAACGAAGTAAGTTGATGCCGATTAATGATAGGTATCCATTATTAGATGTAATGGACACATTAGATGAACATATACGAATTACATCAAGAAAAGTATATATTGCTTATATTATGTTACCTGGTGTGAATGATTCTATTGAACATGCTAAAGAAGTAGTAAGTCTATTAAAAGGTCGATATAAAGAAGGACGTTTATATCATGTAAATTTAATCAGATATAACCCAACCGTCAGTTCTCCTTTAAGGTTCGGTGAAGTTGATGAAGGTTATGTTGTTAATTTTTACAAAAAATTAAAATCATCAGGTATTAATGTGACCATTAGAAGTCAATTTGGAATTGATATAGATGCTGCTTGTGGTCAATTGTATGGAAATTATCAAAAGAGCAACAAGCAGTAATTTGGGGTGAAGATGATGCTGATATTGTAATCCATAAAAAAAATTGTTAATATAAAAATACAATGATGAAAGGACTGATGGATGGACAATGATTAACTAACCTTTATTTTTATTTGAAATGAATAACTTCAAACTACAAAATATAGGGTTAGTCTATCCATTTTTATAAATCAGTTAACACTTTATTTGTCATGATTCTAATGGGCAAAAAAGAACTTATTTAATATAAGTGTAAGACTAATCCT
Organism: Neobacillus massiliamazoniensis; assembly: GCF_001048695.1. Classification (GTDB taxonomy): domain Bacteria; phylum Bacillota; class Bacilli; order Bacillales; family Cytobacillaceae; genus Neobacillus; species Neobacillus massiliamazoniensis. The sequence continues at coordinate 221,699 of NZ_CVRB01000003.1, forward strand.
TCCAGTTACAAATTGGGAGGATTTTTTATTCTCTCATAGATAGGATTAATTTTTTTTAATCTGTAACTTTAATCTAATAAATAAAGGAGAGAGAGAAATGAGCAATTCAGACACTATTGTTACGCATGTAATACTCCGTATAAGTCGTTAATATCCATCAAATTTATACGGAGAAATTTAGAATAGATGGATGTGCCGACTTTGTATAAAAAGTAAAAAGTGTTGATATACAAAGGAGGAATTATCATGTCAATGATACAAGTTCAAGACTTAACTTTTTCTTATCCAGGTAGCTTTGACAATATTTTTGAAGGTGTAAACTTTCAAATAGATACGGATTGGAAACTTGGATTTATTGGTAGAAATGGACGAGGTAAAACAACATTCTTTAATTTATTATTAGGTAATTATGAGTATAGTGGGAAAATCACTTCTTCAGTAGAATTTAATTATTTCCCTTACCCAGTTTCGGATAAGAACATGTTCACTCATGAAATCCTTGAAGAAATTTGTCCCCAAGCAGAAGATTGGGAATTTCTGCGTGAAATATCCTATTTAAATGTTGATGCCGAGGCCATGTATCGACCATTTAAAACATTATCAAATGGAGAACAAACAAAGGTGTTGCTTGCTGCACTTTTTTTGAATGAGGGTCAATTTCTATTAATTGATGAGCCAACCAATCATCTAGACACTGATGCACGAAAGATGGTCTCTGATTATCTAAGGAAGAAAAAAGGGTTTATTTTAATTTCACATGACAGAATCTTTATAGATGGATGTGTTGACCATATCTTATCTATAAATAGAGCAAATATTGAAGTTCAAAGTGGTAACTTTTCTTCTTGGAAGTTAAATTTTGATAGACAGCAGGAACACGAAGAGGCAACAAATCAGCGTATACAAAAAGACATAGGGAGATTAAAACAGTCTTCAAAGCGTTCAGCAGGTTGGTCTAATCAAGTGGAAGCTTCCAAAAATGGGACAACGAATTCGGGTTCTAAGTTGGATAAGGGTTTTGTAGGACATAAAGCGGCAAAGATGATGAAGAGAGCAAAGAACCTTGAATTAAGGCAACAAAATGCAATTGAGGAAAAGTCAAAACTGCTAAAAAATGTGGAAAAAACCGAGTCATTAAAGTTAGAACCATTGGAATTTCAGTCAAATGAATTGATTGTTTTGGCTGATGTGTCTGTTAAGTACGATGACCAAATAGTGAATAAGCCAATTAGCTTTATAGTTGAACAAGGTGACAGAATTGTACTTGATGGAAAGAATGGAAGCGGAAAAAGTAGCATCCTAAAATTAATTCTAGGAAATCCAATACAGCATACAGGCTCAATGAATTTAGGTTCAGGCCTCATCATTTCCTATGTCCAACAAGATACTTCTCATTTGAAGGGACTGTTATCGGACTTTATTGAAGAGCATGAGATTCATGAAACGTTATTTAAATCCATCCTACGTAAGATGGATTTTGACCGAATTCAATTTGAGAAAGATATATCTCATTATTCTGGTGGACAAAAGAAAAAGCTGCTTATAGCTAAAAGTTTATGTGAAAAAGCTCATTTATATATTTGGGATGAACCGTTAAATTTTATTGATATTTATTCGCGCATGCAGATTGAAGAGCTTATTCAAAGTTTTAATCCTACAATGGTTATTGTTGAGCATGATCAGGCATTTCAACAAACAGTTGCAACAAAAACTATATCTATGTAGTTAAATATGAAGAATTGAAGATATAATCAGTAAATCAGGTTATTAAATTATAGGGTGCTTTACTTTAATAATGAGTAAAGCCCTTTTCTTCTTCAACGAAATTGCTGGGTCATTATCCTGACGATTATCTAAATATCTTTTTAGCCAAATTTCACAACGTATATTAAAATAAACTTCCCTTTCTTTATCTCCTTTTCCACGGACAATTGCTGATCGGTTTGACCAATTAATGCTATTTTTCTCTTACGAAACAATTTCTCCAATACGGCAACTAGTGGAAAACATAAATTCAAATAAAGCTTTTTCCATAGGGGTGTAGCACACTTCACGTATATGTTCAATTTCTCTTTCCGTTAGAAACTTGTGTATACGCTTTCCTACTTTAGGTTCTTTAATCTTTGCTAAATATGTCCTTCTTCGTGTGACCAACGAAAAGGTGACTTTATATACCGTATACGATGAGCTAGGCTTGATGGCTTTAAATTTTCACTTGATTGTGACAAGTATTCTTTTAATTTTGTTGTGGTAATTGATTCAATAATCACATCGCCAAAATTTAGAGGAATTATTGATGTAATAATCGAAATTAAAACGGGATGGTTAATTCAACTATAGGACAGGTTAGCTCAATAAGTTGTGTGGTAAAATTAGGTATAAAGAGCAGCTGAAACAAGAGGGGATCTTTGTAGCTTTAAAATAAAGGTTGATCAAATGTACCTTGCAATCCTCATATTTATGCTAAATAAAAAAAATCCATTTTGAAAAAAGATGATCAAAATGGACTCTTTTTCAGTAGATTTAAGTTTGATTTTTATAAAAAAGTTTGATTATTTTCCACCTGTGTTTTTTCACCATTGCGCCTTTTTCTGGAAGACCCCCAAGAGGCATATCCTTTAGATAAGAAATAAGCAATAATTATTAGGATAGCCAAGCTACCGTCAATCAGTCCAATAAACCCAGCCCCTTCGGCATTGTCCTTCATCAGAACTAAGGCGGAGACTGCCATAGCAATCTTGTGGAATATTACCAGTTCCCATATTCCGGTATAACGAGTCGGTTTGAAGGCTAATAATGTAAAAATACCTGCAAAGGTAATAAATCCAAGCAATCTCCACAGTTCAACAATCTTTTGATTAGTTGAGGCTATGACAACATTTTCAAAACCGCTGATAAAAGCAACGATTGCACTCAAAGCACAAAACAACATGATCCATCGAGCAATTTTTACTGCCATTGAACCACTCCTTTTTAAATTACTCAACAGTTCCTTAATCCAATTTTCCACTTCAAGTATTCCTATTTACTATAAAAATCACCCCTTTAGATAATCATATCCAAAGGAGCAAAGCTTCGTAACTTTTTTATAAACGTTGCAACTTTATTTTAAACATCGCATCTTTTTTACAAGCGTCCCGACTTTATTTTAAATCCACAATCTTTTTAATTGGTTCTCATTTTTGTTTATAAAAAGGAGCCTTATTCCATAAATGGGCATGAGAACAGAATAAGAAGTGCGTCCTTTCTTGCTTTAATACCAGATTTTTAAAGAATCAAAGGAATACTACAAAACACTAAATAGAATTTGAATACGGGGTATTGCAAAAAAACAGGATCACAGGAGATGTGGGATATGAAGATCAATAGAATAGATCATGTGGGTGTAATCGTAAATGATCTTTCAGCAGCTAAAGCGTTTTTTCTCGATTTTGGACTTGAAGTGCAAGGGGAAGGAGAAGTGGAAGGAGAATGGGTGGATCGGGTAGTTGGGCTTAATAACGTTAAAGGAAAATGTGTAGTATTGCAGCCGACAGACGGTCAGGCAAATATAGAGCTATTTAAATTTTATACGCCGTCAGATGAACAAGATATTCAGAAACCTTTTGCAAATACGCTGGGTATCCGACATATTGCATTTGCTGTTGAAGATATTGAAGCTGTTGTTGCCAAATTGAAAAAGAAGGGCACGGAAATCTTCAGTGAGATACAGCAATATGAAGATAGTTATAAGTTATGCTACGTTCGTGGACCAGAGGGAATTATTTTGGAGTTGGCTGAGGAAATCAAATAAATATTGAGGGGGACTTTGAATTGATTTTAATCTCCAACTTGGTATTCAAACTGGTTCTAACGTAAAAAAACAACTTTGTTGCATTGAACTTCAATCATATTGACGGTATCCATTTAAAAGACGTTGTAAAGTTAAGCAAACGGACGCGATTGTTGAGTAATTTTAGCAACTTTATATCAGTTCTATATTGGGCTTGAACAGGATTATTTTGCAGGTATTTTTTGACAGAATCCACTTCTCCCTGGGGAAAAGTGGATGTACTGCGCTTGTTTCCATTTATGCCCATCTGTTTGCCGATTTCGCAGCTTCGCTGGTACTGCCCCTAATTTATCTTCTTGTTATTAAAACTGGTAAGAAGTTTAAAAAAAGAGTAATTACAAATTTAAATCCTTTGTTCGTTGTGCAACGGGTGCTTAGTTGAATAAGAAACCCAGAAAAAGGACCTCCGAAGGGGTCCTATGTTTTTTTACAAATTATTTTTTAAAAGAGCCTTTGAAAAAATTTTATGGATTACTTAAGTTTCTTGTAATGTTCACTGAACACTTTAAAAAGCCTTTCATCTCCGCCGCGGTCGGGATGGAGGGCTTTGAGCAGTTTCTTAAATTCTTTTTTAAGATTATGACTGTTCGAGTCTTGATTCAATCCCAACAACTCACCGTAGTGAAAAGTACTAGGTTCGGTGACTTCAATCTGTGCGTTAAGTAATTTTTTTAAGGTGCGTACCTTTGATTGTTCAATATGTATACGTGTTTTTAAAAGCTCTATTTGCTCGGTAAGGTTGCGGTTTTCTTGAAATGACTGTTCTAATTGGGAAGTAAGGTGATCGAAATGCTTTTGTATTATAAATTCAATAAGATCCTTAACATTGATTGTGTATGTGGTTTCTCTTCTTTTGTTTATTTTGGCTATTATTTTGCCTTCCTCAATCCAATTCATTACTTCTTCAGTACTGGTGGCTATGCCAGCCGAGGTTAATTGTTCTGTAGCTTCTTTTATGTTCAGCATAAATTATCACTCTCTTTTTTAAAAAAACTTGGAATTTAAAGATGGTTCCCCAGCATTCTTTAATGCAGATAGTATTATCATATCATTGAATTTTTTCAGAAAAAGAACAGGAGTGTGACATTAAATTAAAGTCTTTTTAAAAGGTGACTACAGACTTAAAATCTGAAGTCTTATAAACAACGAAAAAAGTGTCTTGGAATCGTAGTTTTATTAGTATAAACAACTGATTAACATACGATGAAAGAAGAATCTTGAAAATAGGCATCAACCATAAGTTGTATTTTAACAACATTCTATAATACTTCAACGTGAAATAGGCTCTTTGTTTAGTAACAGGGACCTAAAAGCAATCATAATTTGTTGAAGAGAGTACAAATCGTATCTGATGTTTTCATTACACAAAACTGACAATTGACTTTCAACTCTCTATTCAAGTTTAACATGAGCAATTAAATACAATGAGGAGGAGAGAATACAGAATGCTACAAAATGATCTACAAGGGTTGGGAATCGACCCTTACCAAGTTGGTCAGTTAGTTCCTATGGATCCTCAGAGCCAGGATCCGCGCTTGATGGGTATGCGCTGTGGCGGTATCGGTGGTATCGGCGGTATGCGTTGCGGCGGTATCGGTATGCGTTGCGGTGGTATGTGTGGCGGTATGCGCTGCGGCGGTATGTGTGCAGGCCGTTGCGCAGGCTTTCGTTGTGGAGGTTTCCGCTGCGTTGGTTTTAGCTGTTTCGGCTGTTTCGGCTGTGGAGGCTGTGGTGGCTGTGGAGGCTGTGGTGGCTGCTATGACGGCTACTATAACTGCTATAACTGTGTCGAAGTTGTTGTTGTTTAAACATTGTTTTGACTTGTTGGAATTAAAGGTGAAATTTTATGAAAAGGAAGTGTCCCTGCAGGTTTTGCCGCAAGGGCACTTCTTGCATTATGGGGCTTTTATATTTATTGGAGATCTGGTAGCACAATTTACTGAAAGAAATACTTCCATTTTAAGAGATTTCATTGAGGAAGTTCCTTACCTAGTTACCGATGGATATAGTAAACTTAGCCATTCAAGCCCATTCATATGGGTTATTTTTATTTTTGACGTTATTTTGTATAGGGGAGGATTACTAGTTTTCATAGAAGAGATTTAGTATGAGAAGACTTATTGCCCCATATGTCACCTTTAGGTTGGGAACATCACCCATAAGTTGTATTTTAGTAACATTTTATATACTTCAACGTGAAATAGGCTCTTTGTTTAGTAACAGGGACCTAAAAGCAATCATAATTTGTTGAAGAGAGTACACATCGTATCTGATGTTTTCATTTACACAAAACTGGAAATTGACTTTGCAACTCTCTATTCAAGTTTAACCTGAATAATTAAATTCAATGAGGAGGAGAGAATACAGAATGCTTCAAAATGAGCTATATGGGTTGGGAATCGACCCTTACCAAGTTGGTGAGTTAGTCCCTATGGATCCTCAGAGCGAGGATCTTCGCATGATGGGTATGCGTTGTGGCGGTTGTGGCGGCTTTCGTTGCGGCGGTTGTGGTGGCTTTCGTTGCGGCGGTTGTGGCGGCTTTCGTTGCGGCGGTTGTGGCGGCTTTCGTTGCGGCGGCTGTGGTGGTTTTCGTTGTGGTGGTTTTGGCTGCTTTGGTTTTAGCTGTTTCGGTTTCGGTTTCGGTCTTAGCTGCTTCGGCTTCGGTAGCTGCTTCGGTTTTATTTAATTGTTTTGGCAGTTTTAGCCGTTTGGGTGCTGGTAATTTCCAAAAGAAAAAATTAATTTTATGAAACGAAAATGCCCTTGCGTGATCTATCGCAGGGGCACTTCATTACTGGTTATCATATTGGACAAAAAATCGTACATAAACTGATAGTGCATAATTAGTACGATTATGAATAAGGAGGAGCTGAATGACAAAACTGAACTCGTCCTCACGTCTGAAGGTCAAAAGGGATACATTTTTTCTTCCGGATCCAAATGGTGGTGTGTATTTTAGAAACAACTCAAGCTCATTCCGAATGGAAGGTAATACAATCTATCAGTGGATTGAAAAATTGATCCCAATGTTCAATGGGGAGCATACATTGGGAGAATTGACAACGGGATTAACTACTCCGTATCGGGACAGAGTGTACGAAATTGTAGAAACGTTGTACGAGAACCATTTTATTCGAGATATAAGCAAAGAGGCTCCACATCAATTAAATCGAATCGTTCTTGAAAAGTATGCTTCACAAATCGAATTTTTAGAGAATTTTATGGAATCTGGTGCGTACCATTTTCAAGAATACCGTCAGGCTAAAGTTCTGGCTGTGGGCTCTGGCCCCTTTATGGTTTCATTGGTTTCCGCGTTAATCGAATCAGGTCTACCCAATTTAAATGTCTTGGTCACAGATTCCATTCCTACCAATCGGCAGAGGTTAAATGAACTGATGCAAAATGCCCGAAAAACCGATCCCGAAGTCGAGATAAAGGAAGTACCCTTTCATAAAGACGCCGGGAGTAGTTTCTGGAGAGAAACAGTTCAGCCCTACGATTGGATTCTATATGTCTCGCAGGATGGCAATGTAAATGAGTTAAGGGATCTTAATCTGGTTTGCAAAGAAGAAAAGAAGGCATTTATGCCCGCCATCTATTTAGAACAGGTGGGGTTATCTGGTCCATTTGATCATCCGGATTCAGAGGGATGCTGGGAGTCGGCATGGCGCCGAATCCATCAATCTGCACTAGAAAAAGATCGGCCGCCTCATTCCTTCTCTTCAACAGCGGGATCTATTCTGGCGAATGTTTCCGTATTCGAATTTTTCAAAAAGGCTACAGGGATTGCAGATTCCAATGAGAGCCATCAAATTTACCTGCTTGATCTTGAAACCCTCGAAGGAGACTGGCTTTACTTCATCCCACATCCATTGATTACGTCAAAACGTACCCCGAGACAGGTGGAAGATTTTGATGTGGGGCTCAGACAGGAAACAGACAGAAATGAACCATCGAGTAACCTTCTCGCATATTTTAGTGGATTAACTTCAGAAGAAATCGGAATTTTCCATACCTGGGAAGAACGAGATTTAACCCAACTTCCACTTGCACAGTGCTATGTTCAAGCGGTTAACCCTTTGTCAGAGGGGCCGGTAGAGCTGCTTCCAGAAGCTGTCTGTGCGGGACTAACACATGAGGAAGCAAAAAGGGAGGCCGGGCTGACAGGGTTAGAAATGTATGTGTCACAAATGATAGATTCTCACGATTTAGGATTAAAGCATCAGAAAAATAAGGTGGGTGCAATTATACCAGAGGGTTTTATTGGTATCGGTGCAGGAGAAACAATCGCAGAGGCTGCTTGTAGAGGACTTCAAGTGTATCTAGATGAAGAACTGAAAAAAACACACCCAAATGCGGTTTATCGTTTTAAGCTGGGAGCCCTCGAAGATAAGCAATGCAGATTTTATTTTAATGCCCTGACTACCTTGAATGGTGCGCCGACAATTGGTTTAAAAGAGGATGTACTAGGCTTCCCTGTAGTATGGGTAAGGTCGAATAGCCGTTGGTACACCAGGGCAGGTTTAAATACAACATTGGCATTACGAAATGCATTGCAACAAGCGCTTTTGGATGCTCAAAACCAGGTGAATACCGCAGTAAGGCAAGAGCAGGAGTCAACGGTTTTTCTGGAAAAAAATGAAGCCAAACTCGATATCCCATCTTGTGATGAAATAACGTCTCAGGAGCTATTACAATCGTCCATTCAGGTATTGAACCGGAACCATATACGGCTAGTAGTCTATGACCTTGCATTCGAGCCTTTTTTAAAACAAGAGCTGGCAGGGGTGTTTGGTGTTCAGGTACAAGAGGGGGGATCCTAATGGCTGCTCATATATTAATAGATGGTGAGGGTTTATTAGCGGATTATGTCTATGATCAATTGTCCCCCAACTATCTTGTAAGGCGCCAAAGCATTCTTGAAGAGGTACCCGAAAATACGCAATTAGCTCTTGTCCTTCACGATACGTGGAATCCATTCATTCATCAAAAAGCGGAAGAGAGGTTCAGGGCTTTAGGTATTCCGTGGCTTCGAGGTTTCGTTTCGTTTGGTGAGGGAATCATTGGTCCATTGGTACGCCCTGATATACCGGGATGTTCTAACTGTGCTGACATCAGGCTTATGTTAGCTGGACCTGATCGCCAAGAAATGTGGGGGCTTCGTGTGAAAACGGCTGCAGGAGAACGATTACTGCGTGATGCATGGGCATCACGAACGGGACTATCGCAAATGGCAATCTTGATCAGTAACGAAGTGCAGAGGGTTCTTCAAGGAGAAAGCAGCTGTTTAGAAGAACGGGTGTTCATTACGAATCTGAGAACGTTAACAATCTCTAGCCACTTTTTCTTGCCAGATCCGTTGTGCCCTATGTGTAGTCCATTACCTAAAGACACATCTGAATTAGCGCAAATTAGGTTAGAATCTAGTCCTAAATTGAATCCTACTGGTTACCGCTGTCGTTCGATGGATGAATTAAAAAACGTGCTAGTCAAAGATTATCTTGATTATCGTACTGGGGTCATGAATGGGAAAATGCAGGATTTCAGGCTGCCGTTTGCTGATGTTTTAGTGAACATGCCGTTGTTTGATGGGGACGAGGGAGTAGCAGGGAGGACAAATTCTTATGAAATGAGTGAGCTAACTGCCATTTTGGAAGGTTTGGAAAGATATTGTGGGATCGAACCTCGCGGAAAAAAGAGGGTAGTTCGTGACAGTTATCACAATTTGGCGGATAAAGCACTAAATCCTGCAAAGGTAGGTTTACATGAGAAGGAACAATATGCAAAACTCGATTTTCCGTTTAAACCCTTTCATCCTGATAAACCAATGAATTGGGTCTGGGGATATTCATTTTTACAAGAACGTCCTATTCTGGTTCCAGAGTTACTTTCCTATTACAGTTTGGGTAATGGAGAAGGCTTTGTTTATGAAACCTCCAACGGCTGTGCGTTAGGGGGAAGTTTAGAGGAGGCCATTTTCCATGCGATTATGGAGGTTGTCGAGAGAGATTCATTCTTATTAACTTGGTATGCAAAGCTTCCCCTTCCTCGTCTTGACCTTAGTTCTGCTAACGATAAAGAATTACAGATGATGGTCAGCCGTATACGTGAGGTGGTTGGTTATGACCTGCATTTTTACAATTCGATGATGGAACATGAGATTCCAAGCGTTTGGGCAGTGGCAAAAAACAGAAGATCCAAGGGTACTAACCTCATTTGTGCAGCGGCAGCGAATCTAGATCCTATAAAGGCAGTGAAAAGTGCGATTTTCGAGCTTGCAGGAATGATGATTAGGCATGACGAAATATTGGAGAAAAATCGACAGAAATATGAAGAGATGTTACAGGATCCGTTTGCAGTACGTACCATGGTTGACCATGGCATGCTCTATGGACTAAGAGAAGCAGAGGAACGTCTTAATTTTTTAATGGATGAAAATCGTCCTTTACGAACGTTTGAACAGGAATTTAAATGCCCACCGGTGAATACCGATTTGAAGGATGATCTTCAGGATATTCTTGATAGGTTCCGCCGGTTAGACCTGGAGGTTATTGTGGTTGACCAAACGTCACCGATAACCAAACGAAACGGCTTATTCTGTGTAAAGGTATTGATTCCTGGAATGTTACCAATGACATTTGGGCATCATCTTACCCGTATAAAAGGACTTGATCGTGTACTCAACGTACCAGTGAAACTTGGGTTTTATAAGCAGCCATTAACATATGAACAACTTAATCCCTATCCCCATCCTTTTCCATAACTGAAGTGTAGGAGGGTACCAGGTTGGAACTAGATACATTTCTTTACAATCTGCATTTTGACACAGATAAAATCGGTCCGCCGGATTGGCAACCGGATTGGGAAGACGCACCACTTCCCTATAAACTCTACCGTGGCTTACCAGAAATTCCATTAACCGCAGATGTACCGTTAACTCTCAAGGAGCGAGAAGCTGATGCAATACCCAACCTGGAGGAGTTGGGTCATTACTTATGGTATGTGTACGGACTAACTAGATACGCTCAATCTCCTTTCATTGAGGGCACCGATGAAAAAGCTGAAGTGAGCTACGCCCAGTTGTTACGAAGATTTGTTCCTTCTGGAGGGGCGTTATATCCAAATGAATTATATGTGTATGTAAAGTTGGAGGACGTACCAAAGGGAATTTACCACTACGATGTTGCACACCATCGCCTTTTATTGCTGCGAGAAGGAAATTACGATTCCTACTTATCCAGAAGTCTTGGAAATCGTTATAATCTTTCAGACTGTTTTTGCGTTGTTTTTGTATCGACTGTTTTTTGGAAAAATTTTTATAAATACAATAATTTTTCCTACAGGCTACAAGGGTTAGATGCAGGTGTGCTAATTGGGCAATCGTTGGAAGTGGCCAATCGGATAGGGTTCTCATCACGGGTATGTTACCAATTTCTTGATCGTTCTATCAATCATTTGCTTGCGCTAGACCAACAGGACGAAAGTGTATATGCTGTGATCCCATTATCTATTTATCCAACTATTTCTAATGTTGACCAATTTAAAGAAAATATTTCTGCAACGGAATTGTCCCGTGAGGTTCCATTCCTCAAGCATGAAACATATAACCGTTCAAAAAGAGTCATTGATTACCCGGTGCTGAAAGAGATGAATGAAGCCTCGATGTTGGAAACAACACAAGCATTTGTGAACATAAAAAAAGATGAGTGTCTTAACAATTCCTTAGGTACGGAGTTGATCATGTTGCCATTTACGGAGGCAATTTCGTACGATCTATCATCCGTTTGCAGGGAGCGGCACTCTCCTGATATTGATTTTATGATGGGGAAAGTCAGTCTAACAAAAATATCCACTTTGTTAAAAGAGACTTTTTCATTATCGTATCAAAAAGACCTTGACAACTTACATGGGAATGCTGAGACTGGTTTAAATTTGTATGGCAGTTTTTATAACGTGGAGGGTGTTCAAGATGGTGCTTACGCCTATGACAAAAGCGCTCATGCACTTCGGAGAATATCTAATGGGGATTTCCGGGAGTATATGCAATATAGTTTAACAATGCCCAATCTAAATCTGTTTCAGGTTCCGCTCTGCCTGCATGTTGTTGGAGACAAGGACCACCTCAAAAAGGAACTGGGCTATAGAGGATACCGAATTCAACAGATGGAAGCGGGTATACTCGTGCAAAGGCTGCTCTTGATAGCTTGTGCCCTAGAGATGGGGGGGCACCCACTATTAGGATTCGACTCGAACCAAAGTGATGAACTTTACAGAGTCAATTCGAAAGAAAAAACATGCCTGATACTAATCCCTGTCGGTCCATACCGTCCCCGCGCCTGGTTAAAAGGAAATTTGAATAGCTAAAGATAGACAAGAGTAAAGAAGCATTTTGGAATTGATGGAAGTGAATTTGGAGAGACTTCAAGGATTGGACTGGTGAAAAAAGAGAATGATCCATTTCCTGGTAACGAGTTCTCTTTAAGGGTGAAAAACGGCAAATCGCAAAGCAAATAGGGTACGAAATCGCATAGATTTTCTACCCTATTTTTTATTGTTAAAGTGTTAGTTATATTTACTAGTTTCTTTGACATTTTAAAAAATACTATCCAGCGGTCATAGTTTAATATTAAAAAGGATGCCCCTCTTTAACTATTTAAAGGGGGCATTCGTTTGTTTTAGGGGTTACTTATGAATCATTAGAAAATGAGTCAAAAGTCGGAAGGTGGTTTTTTTTATTAGGTAGAATTTTCATAACATTCAAATAAATAAGGGGGTTTTTTTATGAAGAAAAAAGGACTGAAGCTGGCATGTACAGGCTTAGCGCTTGTCTTGTTGACGTTGGGAAGCACCCAATCCATCTTCGCTGACAAGCAGGCCGCACAGAAGAAACCGGTTGTTGGAACATTAACTGTTGCAAATAAGGAGCAATTCAACAAAACGGATAATCCCATTTCAATTGGTGTTCCCCTTTCTATTCCTTCAACAACACCAACCATTGTAAAAGTGCTGGATAAGCAGAAATTCGGAAATGCGGTGCCATCGGTAAAAAGTGAGGTCGATCTGCCGTCCGGAAAATGGGGGAAAGTATTGTTAACTATTACAGGGGCTCAGCAAGGAAGACAATATGACCGCCTTTTCCAAATTTGGGCCGGCAGCTCCCAACTATTTGTAGGGGTTACACCTGAACCGACAAAAGACGGAATTGAATGGAAGATTCAAAAGGATGTTACGGAATATCTCCCCATCCTCCAAGGGAAACAAGTGCTGACAACAAAGCTTGAAAACTATGTAAATAGCACTTATACAGGTGTACCGGAGATGTCCGTGCAGCTTGAATTTTACCCCGAGGAAAAGGGCAACAAGGAAAAAGATGATGATCCTTTAAAAATCAAAACACCTGAAAAAATTGTCTCTATCACCAAGGATGCGTCCCCTTTTTATTTGTATGATAAAAATCCATCCATGGATGTTCCGCTTGATTTACCGAACGACTTGATTGGAGCATATCTAGACCTTTATGTGGTTCCACAAAATGATGATGAATTTTGGTGGTCATTGCAGCCGGCATTCCGTGAGATAGAGGTTTATGTTGACGGGCAGCCCGCCGGGGCAATATGGCCGGATCCTACCTTATTTACGGGCGGTGTGAATCCATATTTATGGCGTCCGATACAGGGTATTAATACGCTGGACATGCCGTCTTACCGCGTTAATTTAACGCCATTTGCAGGACTATTAGGGGGCAAACATACATTAAGTCTGAAAGTCGGTCAGCATATTAATTATTGGCTCTTGAGCGGTTCCTTATTTTTATACGAAAATGACGGGAAACCAACAACAGGGAAAATTGTAAAAAATACTTTATCATTCCCAACCAATTCCGATAAAACGAAAGATGATTTGTTTGGAAATGACAATAATTTGTTCGGAGAAAATGCTAACCAAAGCTATGAAATCGAGGGGACTATTGAGTCCAAAGGGGAAAGTTATACTTCTCGCATCCAAATGAACCGGAATCTGACCAGTGATCAAACGAATTATAATGAAGGCGGCGTTCAGCTCGTTCATAATGCACAGGTTGTTACTTCAGATGAATCGTTTTCGAAGCGGGGCCAAAGGGCAGCAACTAAGCATACTGAAACGGTTTATACCCTTGATTGCGGTTCAGGCTATATGACTCCAACTAATGGAACATCAGGATTCTTGCTGCCGTCAAATTTAATTCAATCCTTGCATGTTTACAATGTGCTTGATGGTCCTGCCATGAAGGCACCTTATGAAAGCACACTGTATTTAAATACACAAGGTTATGCCACTCTCAATCGCGCAAGTAAAGATACAGCGCAAGGTGCCACAACCGCAACGGTTGATTTTAAAGATTCAATGGAACACTCTTATCATCAAGTGTTAATGTCCCATGGAGGGCAAGTGACTTACAATTTAGAGCTTGGGTCATTAGCTAAAAAGGGGAAAGGAAATAAATAGTCGTTTTTAATGGCCCATCCTAAACAGGAAGGGCCCTTATTTTTTTGCCTTCCTTTTCAGTATCTATGATAACTTACACGTCGGCCCGCTACGACCAAAATTACATTGATAAGAGTTCTAAACAAGCTCAAAAACGAATAAATTTTTTGAGACATCAATGTACATCAAGGAGGGATTTATTTATGTCAATAGAATCTCAATTTGTTGAGGCGTTAAGTGGTTTACTATATGCCTCTGCTACAGCTGGGATTGCTGTGATCACACCAAAAATAAAGGACTTTGTGAAAGCACATACCAAGGAAAAAACGGCAACTGTAGCCTTTAATGCTTTAGATGGTTTAGCCAAAATTGCGCAGTCGGTTGTAACTGATTTTAATCAACGAATTGTGGCCGATGCTAAAGCAAATAAGGCAATGCATGCTTGGACACCAGAATTAGCTAAACAAATAAAAAAGGATGCTGTGGCAGCTGTTCTATCTCAGGGATCCTGCTTTATTAAGCTCTTCGATAAAACGTCAGAAGAAATTAAACCGTTAATTTCAGTATTAATAGAACAAGCTGTTTCTAAAAGTAAGATTCTAACTTAAAAGAATTTAATGTATGAATTCTGAATTTGAAGATGAGATTGACGAGGAAAAATAAACAAAAATTTCCAATACTAGCTAATAAAAAACTTATTAGTTATTCAATTAAAGTGCGCTTTTCTGGAGTAAGATAATTATTTATGGGCTGATCGGTTTTTACCGATCAGTCTATTTTTTTCTCATAGGGTACACCCTATTGAGAGGACTGGAACTTATTAAAATTTAAAGGCTCTGAAATATCTTGAATACATTATCAAAACTGTTTAAATGGTACTTACTTCCAGAGCGGCCCTTCATTTCTCGAATCGTTTCCTTACCCCATAACAAGATTTTGTTATAAATTGTGCAACATTCCCAAAACAGCATTTTGTTTACTATTATGGTAAACATTATAATGTAAAAATTCAGAAAATTAAATTGACAGATGGTGTAGCATCACATAGAATAATGATGATAGAAATTTCAAAAAAGTAAGATAGGAGCTGATTAATCATGAGGCATCGAAAAAAAATAGTTCAATATTCAGAAATGACTATAAAAGAGGCTGGACTCCAATTCTAATCAGAATCGGAATCCAGCCTCTTTCTTTATTTTACTAAAGCATTAGAGGAGTGAGATAGATGTTAACATTAACAGGTCAAAGTTTAACTTTAGAACAAATGAAGGAAGTTTTATACGATAATCAGAAGGTAAGAGCTTCAGAAAACAGTTTTGAGGCTGCCAGAAAGAGTAGGGAAGCCGTAGAAAGAATTGTTTCAGAATCAAAAGTCGTTTATGGAATTACAACGGGTTTTGGTAAGTTTAGTGATGTCCTTATTAATAAAGATCATGTTCAAGAACTTCAGCTTAATTTAATTCGTTCACATGCATGTGGAGTGGGTGAACCATTTCCTGAAGTTGTCGCAAAAGCAATGGTTCTCCTTCGCGCTAACGCACTTTTAAAGGGCTATTCTGGAATTAGACCGCTTGTTATTGAAAGGTTATTAGATTTAGTAAACAAGGATATTACCCCAGTGATTCCACAACAAGGTTCTCTTGGGGCAAGTGGAGACTTGGCACCGCTTTCACATTTGGCATTAGTGTTAATCGGAGAAGGAGAAGTATTCTATAAGGGAAATCGAGTGAGCTCACTTGAAGCATTTCAAAAAGAAGGAATCTTTCCAGTTACGCTTCAGGCAAAGGAAGGACTTGCTCTCATTAATGGAACTCAAGCAATGACAGCAATGGGAGTGGTAAGCTATTTGGAGGCAGAACAACTTGCGTACCAAAGTGAGTTAATTTCCTCTATGACCATTGAAGGGCTAAATGGAATTATTGATGCCTTTGCTGAAGAAGTTCATATTGCACGAGGATACAAACAGCAAATAGATACAGCAGCGCGAATCCGCGGTTACTTAAGCGATAGTCTATTAACGACGATGCAGGGAGAATTAAGAGTACAAGATGCTTATTCACTCCGATGCATCCCGCAAGTTCATGGTGCCACATGGCAAGCACTCGATTATGTAAAAGAAAAATTAGAAATCGAGATGAATGCTGCAACGGATAATCCATTAATTTTTGATGATGGGGAGAAAGTAATCTCTGGGGGCAACTTCCATGGCCAGCCAATTGCTTTTGCAATGGACTTTATGAAAATTGCAGTTGCGGAAATGGCCAATATATCAGAAAGAAGGATTGAACGATTAATCAATCCACAGTTAAATGATTTACCGCCATTTTTAAGCCCTGAGCAAGGCTTGCAATCAGGGGCTATGATCATGCAATATGTAGCTGCATCTCTTGTATCAGAAAACAAAACTTTGGCACACCCGGCAAGTGTAGATTCTATTCCATCCTCAGCAAACCAAGAAGATCATGTGAGTATGGGAACGATCGGTTCAAGACACGCACATCAAATTATTCAAAATACGAGAAGAGTTCTGGCCATTGAGATGATTTGTGCGATGCAGGCGGTTGAATACCGTGGAGTGGGAAAAATGGCAAGTACAACAAAGCGGTTTTATGATATAGGAAGATTAGTTGTTCCTTCCATTATAAAGGACCGGATTTTTTCTAAAGATATTGAAAATGCTGCTGAATGTTTGAAAACTATGGATTTGATAAAATTACTTCCGCAATTAAACGATGTAAAATCTACTAACCAATTGTAATAGAAATCATGGAATTGAAAGAAGTTTTATCTGAAATTCTCCGTTAATGATTGGTTTTGGTATCCTCAGAACAATTCTTGACGGGGAAGCTGTTCATATTGATCGAGCATACAAAGAGCCCTATTGTTGCTTTCTTGCTTATGATGATGGGTCTTACTATAGTTTTCGCTTACATTATATGTAAAGAAAGAAAAGTTATCTTTTATTTTGGAGGGGTTTTTTGATGTGGGTAATCACTGTCTTTGCAAATGAAAACACTACCATGTTTGAATTTGACACAGAAGAAGAAGCAAGAGAAGCTTTTAAGAAAATTTCAGGTTTTACGATTCTTACCGAGGTTGTTTATTTTAATGATCCTTGCTTCGCTTAAAATCTTTACTTTATAGGTTCTGGTATAGAGCCTTCCAGTTATCGAGCAGAGAGGTACCCTCCTAAGGATACGACAATTGAAATTTGAAATGTAGTTATTGGGGGCAGTCAATTCATGGTGGCAGGACTATGTTTAGTAAAAGAGCTTAGATCCTAAGCAGCTTGATTTCGATTCGCCTTCACCTCTTTTGGAAGGTAAAATCGCCAAAGAGGTTCCAGGTACCTTCGTCTTAATTAAATTGATAGATATTTGGAGTGGAAATATGACTTATTCAATAAAACTTGTAAAAAAAAATGAACAAGCTACGAATTTATGGTCTAGTGGAAAAACAACGCAATTGGCTATTTATCCTGAAGATGCGGATTATAGTAAAAGGAATTTCCAATGGCGCATTAGTACTGCTGATGTCGAAGTAGAAGAATCCCTATTTACGCATCTACCAGGTATCCAAAGAGTAATAATGATAATTGATGGTGAAATGTATCTTGAGCATGAAGGAAAACATTCGGTGGTTTTGAAGCCTTTTGAGCAAGATCGCTTTGATGGTGGATGGACAACAAGAAGCAAAGGGATCGTTAAGGATTTTAATTTAATGTTATCAGAGGGATGGGATGGAGGGCTTACCTGCATTCAGGTTAATAAGGATATTCAAGATTTAATATTGGATTCGACAGGAAAGGCAGAGGTTTTTTATTGTGTTGAAGGAATGGTAAGAGTTGAAATAGGTGAAGAAGAGCCTTTATTTTTCGAAAAAGGTGATACATTGATTATTATGAGGGAGAATTTATCTGAAGAAATGAGTATTAAGTTTTGTAATAAAATTAAAAAAGAGGTTTCTATTATTAGAGCAAGCATTGTTGATTAATACCAGGAGGCCTGATTCTCAGGACGGTAAATCTCTTTGAAATGTGTCATTATGTTAGCACCTACCTATCATTTGTCTTAAATTTTAAATTAGAGGTATCGCCAACATTTCGGAATTTTGTACGTTAAGGGGTTACGACAATGGTGTTACCCCCTAAATATAATTTTTTGCATATTGAAGCAAAAAACTTACGATTATACCTATCGTTATCTGAATATTCTTATTAGCTTTTATTTGGTACAAAAACTGCATATCAACTGAGGGCGCTTATGAAGTTATTTAGGTTAATAAAATTAACTGCTAGATATTTTTAGACATGTTGAAGAAAATTTTGTAAGTGCTTTCACAAAAAAAGGGAATATATTGAAGCAAAAAACTTACGATTATACCTATTGTTATCTGAGTATTCTTATTAGTTTTTATTTGGTACAAAAATTGCATATCAACTGAGGGCGCTTATGGAGTTATTTAGGTTAATAAAATTAACTGCTAGATATTCTTATACATGTTAAAGAAAATTTTGTAAGTGCTTTCACGAGGAGGAAACAAACGAACAAAGGGAGGATGAAGTGAGTATGAATTTATCTCAACAAAAATTGGACGTTGCAGAGCAATCGCCTCAAGAAGAAAAAAAGTTAAAACGAGCTTTGAAATCTCGGCATTTAACGATGATTTCGATTGGAGGGGCAATCGGAACAGGATTATTTCTCGGAAGCGGTGCGGCTATTTCCCAAGCAGGACCGGGAGGGGCATTGTTTGCTTATCTATTTATCGGGGCAATGGTGTACTTTGTCATGACAAGCTTAGGGGAACTATCTGCCTTTATGCCGACAAGCGGTGCATTCAGCACATACGGGACCAAATTTATTGACCCGGCATTTGGTTTTGCTCTGGGATGGACATATTGGTTCAGTTGGGCTATGACCATTGCCGTAGAGTTAACTGCCTCAACGATGGTGATGAAATTCTGGTTTCCGCATAGTCCATCATTCATATGGAGTCTTTCATTTTTAGCCTTAATTTTTCTATTAAACTATTTATCCGTTAAGGGGTATGGTGAAGGGGAATATTGGTTTTCCATTATTAAAGTGGCTGCGATTATTATCTTTATTGTCATTGGGCTGCTAATGATTGTTGGAATTATGGGCGGACAAGCAATCGGATTTAAAAACTTTACAGTAGGAAAGGCGCCTTTTAGTGGTGGTATACTTGGCACTTTTGCGATTTTCCTTGCTGCAGGATTCTCTTTTCAAGGTACGGAAATTGTTGGGGTTGCTGCTGGCGAAAGTGAAAACCCTGCTAAAACGATACCGAAGGCTGTTAAAAGTATTTTCTGGAGAATCCTCATCTTTTACGTATTGGCAATTTTTGTAGTAGGGCTCATTATCCCCTACAACAACCCAGATTTGCTAAGTAATGATATTATGGTTAGTCCATTCACGCTTGTATTTAAAAAGGCTGGGCTTGCCTTTGCAGCGGGACTTATGAACGCTGTCATTTTAACAGCCATTTTGTCGGCAGGGAATTCAAGCCTATATGCTTCAACTCGGATGTTATATGCCATGGCAAAAGAAGGACAGGCGCCGAGGATTTTTGCAAAACTTAATAAGCGTGGTGTTCCTTTTGCAGCCATTATTTTAACCACGCTTATAGGCATGCTTGCCTTTTTATCTTCCATCTTTGGTGATGGCGTTGTGTATATATGGTTAATGAATGCAGTCGGCATTACAGGCTTTATTTTCTGGCTTGGAATTTCTGTGTGCCACTATCGGTTCCGCAAAGCATATGTTGCTCAAGGTTATTCGCTTGATAAGCTGCCTTATCGGGCAAAATGGTATCCATTTGGACCAATCTTTGCGCTTGCTGTTGGTTTACTCGTCACTTTAGGCCAAAACTATCAGGCGTTTCTTGCAGACAAAATTGATTGGGGCAGCGTAATTGCCTCCTATCTTGGCATTCCTCTATTCCTTTGCTTATGGTTTGGCTTTAAGTTCATAAAGAAAACAAAGGTAGTAAAACTGGAAGAATGCGAATTTGATTTTGACTATGCGAAAAAACATGATTGATCATTTTTAGGATAGGGAGTCCCGATTTTGGGACTCCTTTTACATATATATGGGGTACGGCAAGAATTCGTTCTTTTTGGGGCCACTCATAAACAAGAGAAATTTTTTTATAGAAGGCTTAGTGACAAGGTTCTTGCTCTAGACCGCAAATTAAATAGGCCCAGTAATAGCGTTGCTGGGGTTTGAGTGTAAGTTCACAATCAAATTCAAGGAGGAAATAAAAATGAACAAGGTACAAACTATACGAAAGTAGGAAAGTCCATAAGTGGTGATTAATTTTTGTTTATCAATTGGGTTATTGCAGGATGCATAAAATTCTCCTTATTTATGCATCGATCAGGCCTCGTAAAAAGCTGGAAACGTTGATTTTTTAATATCTATAAAATCATTCATAACAATAAAAAACGTGATAATTCTAAATCATCATTGAGAACTAAATATGATACTTACTTCTTCAACCGGTGCATTACTTTAATTAAATACGGCTCCTTTTCGTGTGTAGCTCTACACTTTGGTTTTATTTTTGAGTAGTAACATTGTGACCAAGTGCAATCTACAATTAAAGACTGTTGCGATTTAGAGTTTTTACATGGATTCAAAAAAATTTAATTTCCTACAATAAAAATGTTGATATTAATTATTGAATGATGTTATAATTATTAATTTGCTAAAAAATTACCTGTATGTTATACTTAATAAGGTTTCAAATTTGGAGGTGTTCTAGATGTTTCATGTTGGTGATTCCATCGTTTATCCAATGCAGGGTGCCGGTGTTATTGAAGCAATAGTAGAAAAGGAAATTCTAGGCGAGAATCATAGGTATTATTTGATAAAAATGCCAATCAGGGACATGCAAGTAATGATTCCTATTGTCAAAGTAAAAAAATCACGGATTCGCTTAGTTGCCAATATACCTACACTTGAACACGTATTGAACATTTTTCAATACGGGCAAACAGATACAACACTTTCAATGAAAGAAAGATACAAGATTAATGCGGAAAAGTTGAGAACAGGTAATATTCAAGATGGTGCAGAAGTTGTACGAGATTTAATGCGCTTAAACAAAAAGAAAGCTCTCAATTCAAGCGAAAAGCAAATGCTAGAGAGCGCACGGAAGATTTTCATTAGTGAACTGGGCATAATTAGAGGGATCACTGATAATCAGGCAAAAGATTTGTTAAATAAAATGGTTGGATGAGTGCCTTTTTTTAATATGACCTAAAATGCTTCTGTCTTTAAATTAGCTAAAGTTACTTTAAAACCAGGGGGAATAATTTTTTGGCAAACACTCATACATTCTCCAAGGGAGAAGAAATTGCGAATTCTATTAGCCATGGGGTAGCAGCACTTTTAAGTGTTGCAGCATTGGTTATATTAATTGCTTTATCAACTGTTCATGGAAATGCATGGCAAATCGTTAGTTTTACGGTTTTCGGAACAACAATGTTACTTCTATATACTTGTTCTACTCTTGTACATGCACTTCCACCTGGTAAAGCAAAAGATATTTTTGAAATTCTTGATCATTCCGCCATTTACTTTTTTATAGCAGGATCCTATACACCCTATTTGTTTCTAGTGATTAAAGGTTGGGAATCTTGGACTTTATTTGGAGTCGTATGGGGATTGGCGATTATTGGTACAGTCCTTAAGTGCTTCTTTGTTAAAAAATTTTTGGTAACATCAACAATTTTATATGTCATTATGGGCTGGCTCATTGTGATTGTTTGGGACCCCATTACAAGCGCAATCCAACCAGAAGGAATAATCCTTTTAGTATCAGGTGGTATTTTCTATACTATAGGATCCGTGTTTTATGTTTGGAGAGGTTTTAGGTATCATCATGCTATATGGCACATTTTCGTCATTGCTGGTTCGGCAGCTCACTTTTTTGCGGTATTATGGTATTTAATTTAGTGGATTTTAGGATAGTCCTTGTTGTTCATTAGATTAAAGAACTATCTCAGTATGCATCCGAATTAATGGGTGTTTTTTATTGGGGGAAAACAAAACAGGACCCATCCGGGGTTGTTGACAAATAAAGGCCCAAAGCAAAAAGAAGACAAATCACTACAGTATTTAGTGGTTCGTCTTCTTTTTTATTACTATATTTTGTGCCTTGGAGTACCAAAAAGCAGTTTGTCAACAGCCCCATCCGTTTACTTTTAATAACACAAAAAGAGAAATAATTTAACATAAGAAAAAACCAAAAATTAGATGAAAGGAGTTGACTTAATGATCCTAAGATAAGTACATTCTAATAGTCAGAAATTTCGATTTCTTTATTTCGCTACTTCATTCCTGTATATCCCTCGCATCCTTCTAAACGGTGAACCCAGCCAAAAAAGGAGCGAATTGGAACGGCTTGCATCTGCCTATTACTATTAATGGAATAATCACCAAAAGCGTAAGATTGTGAAGAGTTACACTTAAACTATCGAGATACTTGAGTTCAAGAAGGATTGCAGTCACAGGATCCTTATTTCTTATTCGAATAACGGAGTTTTGTTGATAAAGCACATACCTTCGTATTGTCTATTTACTGGTATAAACTTTAATTATTAACAAATAATCATCTTATTACAAACTTTTTTTGTCAATTATTATCGTGTAAACAGGGATGTCTGCCTTTCTTTCCTAATTAGCTTGTAAAAATAATACATATGTGCATTCTATCAAGTCGTTAAGTCCAATATAAAAAATAGTAAACAAATAGAAGGGGATTGAAGTATGACAACATTTCATGAAATGGGCATTAGTGAACCCATTCAAAGAGCGATTACGGATATGGGATTTGAAGAAGCATCTCCTATTCAAGAAAAAGCAATTCCCATGGCTTTGACAGGGAAGGACATTATTGGTCAAGCACAAACAGGTACAGGAAAGACAGCTGCATTCGCCATACCGATCTTGGAGAAAGTGGATACGAGCAAAAAATATGTTCAGGCGATTGCAATTGCACCGACAAGAGAATTAGCTATTCAGGTTTCAGAAGAGATCAATCGGCTTGCGAAATACGTGGGCATATCTTCTCTCCCTATTTATGGAGGGCAGTCAATTGACCGCCAAATCAAAGCATTAAAAAAGGTCCCACACATTATTACGGGAACACCTGGAAGACTTTTGGACCACATTCAACGTAAAACGTTGAAGTTAGATCGCATCTCAGTGGTGGTACTGGATGAAGCTGATGAAATGTTAGATATGGGCTTTCTAGAGGATATTGAACGAATCCTCAAAGAGACCCCTGAAGAAAAACAAACCTTGCTGTTCTCTGCAACCATGCCCAAACCGATTCAAAATCTTGCGGAAAGGTTTATGAACGATCCGGAGTTAGTAAAGATAAAAGCGAAGGAAGTTACCTCTCCATCGGTAAAGCAAATATTTTATGAGGTTAATGAACGAGATAAATTTGAAGTGCTTTGCCGTTTGCTAGACGTGGATAACCCAGAATTAGCCGTAATTTTTGGAAGAACAAAAAGACGCGTGGATGAATTAAGTGATGCATTGAATAAAAGAGGGTATCTTGCTGATGGGCTACACGGAGATTTAAATCAACGACAGCGAGATGTGGTGATGAATAAATTTCGTGAGGGAAACATTGATATTTTGGTTGCGACCGATGTGGCTGCGAGAGGAATTGATGTTTCAGGGGTTACCCACGTCTACAATTTTGACATTCCTCAAGACCCGGAAAGTTATGTTCACCGAATCGGAAGAACGGGGCGAGCAGGTAAGACAGGGTTGGCTATTACATTTGCTACACCGAGGGAAACCGGACAGATTCACAGTATTGAAAAAGCCTCGAAAGGAAAGATCCAGCGCAAATCAATACCGACGGTAGCAGAGGCAAGGGAGTCTATACAGAGAGCCGCAACAGAAAAGATGATTCAATTGGTTGAAAAGGAGGAATACAAACAGTTTAAACAAGCAGCAAGCGAATTGCTAGAACAATACGATTCGATAGCGTTAGTTTCAATTGCCTTGAAATTGTTGTCGAAGGAACAGAGGGATGTTCCCGTTCAGCTAACGTCCGAGACACCGCGATATGCAAATAAGCCTAAAATAAAGGCACAAGAGAAAACAAGGAGAAACTATAAAGGGAATAGGGAATTTGCGGGAAAAGGGGCAATTGGTAAGCAGAGATCCTCTCGAAAAAAGAAAGGATTATGATATTAATGGACGAAAACAGCCCAGATATAATTAGAGAAGCATTATGCGACAGAGGATGAGTATTATTGGGTATGCATTGGTTGCTACAATGATCTTAAAGGGCACTTTGTTCCTATGCGCATTAAAATCACCCATGTTTGTAATAAATATCCTTTACTTGGAAAAGCTATTTAGGGATATTCTGTATCACACCGCTCTTTTTAAATGTATCCGTATCCCCAATCCAACAGTCAGCTACGGATACATCTTCTAATCACCGTGATAATACACAATAAATAAAAAATATCTTGAATATAATTATAATGGTGATAGTCAAAATCTGAACATTTAATAATCGCTACTTCGGTGGCAGAACATATACATCTTAATAGTTAGGATCCTTGCAAACACATTCGAAAGATGCTATTCTTTAAAATAATTATTTTTGTTCGGTGTAAAGGATAGCATATGTAAAGCTTTTCGTCTTGATAATCACTGAGAGCAAGGATAGTATTACATTGTGTGTATTTACACACTAGGAGGCAACACAAATGGAAAAAGGTAAAGTAAAATGGTTCAACAGCGAAAAAGGCTTCGGATTCATCGAACGTGAAGGTGGAGACGATGTATTCGTTCATTTCTCAGCGATCCAAGGCGAAGGGTACAAATCTCTTGAAGAAGGTCAAGCAGTGACTTTTGACGTAGAGCAAGGTCAACGTGGACCCCAAGCTTCAAACGTTCATAAAGCTTAATTATAAGAACGAATATAGAAAGACTCTTTAGAGTCTTTTTTATTTTCTTAATAACATTAAAACCCCACTCACGAGTGAGTAGGGAA
Organism: Neobacillus massiliamazoniensis; assembly: GCF_001048695.1. Lineage (GTDB taxonomy): Bacteria > Bacillota > Bacilli > Bacillales > Cytobacillaceae > Neobacillus > Neobacillus massiliamazoniensis. Next base: position 247,047 of record NZ_CVRB01000003.1, read on the forward strand.
TGGAGAACGGTAAATCAAATGGTAAAATTAGTGTAACATACAATTACGAAATTTCCTAATTATAATATATCCGGTTGAAACGTTCGCTCTTTTTAAATTTTATTTGTTTAAATCGAGGGATTGCTTCTCATTATTTTTTTTATAAGAATTTATGAGACAAATTGGAATCTAAATTAAAGGTGATTTAGTTTAAAGAGGAAATTTTTCCTAACTACAAGTTAATGATGATAAATTGTTATTATTCTTCAATTAATTCTTCTTCAAAGAAAAAGGTTTTTGGATATTCATTAACAATGTAAGAGTACCTTTTCATGTTTTTAACATACTGACATTTATAGATTGTTACTGATTTACCGGACGCTTTAATTTTTACTTTCTCCCCAATAGTAAATAGACTTTTCCTCATTCTCTCACCCAATTTTAGAAATCCAAAATAATTAAATGATAAATTATTACTTATTGTCTTTGATGCATACTTTATAATATATAAGTTTGTCAGAACTTCATAATAATATCCAGATCTTTAGCTTAAAATTTATTTTTTAATTCTGCTGATATGAGCGTATTTCTGTGTAAAAGGAAGAAACGTTGTTTCACTAAGGAAGAGGGTTACTCATATGAGAAAGTGAAATTATTACCATTCATATTGAATATCGTCTTTTGTCACCGTTGCATTTTGAGAAATAGAAGGAATATATTTAGCATTTGATATGATTCCTCTAAATTTGTTATAATAAAATGCTTTTAACATTTTTGAGGGGGAACATCATTTTTATGTCAGTAGCAATAGGCAGCAAAGTACAAGGTAAGGTAACAGGCATTACTAATTTCGGAGCTTTTGTGGAATTACCGGAAGGCTCAACCGGTCTAGTGCATATCAGTGAAGTTGCAGAAAGTTATGTAAAAGACATTAATGACCATCTTAAAATGGGCGACATTATTGAAGTAAAGGTACTTAGTGAGAAAGACGGAAAAGTTGCTTTGTCGATTAAACAGGCGATTGATCGGCCTGAAGGACAAACCTCTTATGGACAACGTTCACAACGCCAAGGAAGAGCTGATAACCGTTCAAAGGACTTTCGATCAAAAGGTAATTTCAAACCAAAAGAAAGTTTTGAGGATAAATTGGCACGTTATTTAAAGACAAGTGAGGAGAATTTGTCTACCCACAAAAATAACACTAGCGCAAAACAGGGTGGTAGAGGCGGAAGACGCGGATAAATTGTTACGTTTTTTAATACTTCATCATATAGATAAAGGTAAGCCTGTAATTGGCTTGCCTTCTTTAATGTAATTTAACAGTCATAAAAACAATATCAGAGCAATCTTGTCACAGTTACAATTAACGTTTTTATAGTCAAAAGAAAGAACATTAAAGCTTCCAAGTAGGAAAGTCACTATCCTTTTGTATCTCATAGTCTTTCATTCTGGAGTATGCGTTAGCTAATTTAGACACTATAAATCCTTCAGGACTCGAGATTTCTATACGATCGTTTAACTCGTGAATTCTAATATTCGCAAACATATTTGCTACCTGGGCTAAATTTTCAATAGTATCCATTAATTCAGGATGGTTATTATAATTAGATTTAGCTATGAAGTAAATATACTCCAGTTTATTTCTAATTAGTTTAAGCGTTTCGATATCAAACTGTTGACTTTGCATAAGTTTTTCACTCCTCGTAAATACAACATATGGGAGTAGAGGAAATTAAATACCAAAAACGATAAATATAAGAAATGAGATAGGAGAGCAGCAAGTCCAAGTCCATTTTTTACTAATCCGATACTCGAAAGCAATACACATATATCCACCGTATCAGCATATTATACTGTGACACAAAAGGAGGATAACAACTATGATCAGTGAAGAAGTGAGCAAGAAAATTGAAAGTATCATTCATCCGAAAGTCCGGAATATTGTAAGAGCTTGTGTAGAACAAGGCTGTAGGTTCAGACAGCACCCCAGCAATCCTAATTTAATTAACTTGTTTGATCCTGTTCGAAGAAAAACGATCATAGGGGACATTAATCCTTTAAGTCAAAGAGGGTATTTTACACTAGAAACGAATAATGGCCGCTTTAAGTCTTTTAGAAATGAAATGATTGGATTGGATATAAATCAAGTGGATTTTGAAGAAAGTGTACTTAAACAGTTAAACCATTAGGCTTGTTAACAACAACAAATAATCCTGCTCACAGGAGATTCCGCTCAAACTCTGCAAATCCGCTCAAAATGGTTAAAATCAATTTCTCCGTTTCCGTATTCTAAACTTGGCCCATATGAAAACATGTACTTTGACGACATGTTAAAATTGGTCTCTAATGATTTGAATTGCGTCTACAGCTGAACGGGCAAAATGGACCAATTTTGTTACCATAAGGGTATCGCCCACTTTCAAAAGTGAAAGTACTATTTGAAACTGAGGCCGTTCCTCCTTTATCCCAGTGGATTTTTCGGGAAAAATCTTGTCACAACCTTCCTGGTCTAGTGAATCTGTGCTTCTCTGATTATTGAGCGGACACAGGAGGGTAAAGTTATTGCAAAGCAAGATCTAAATTTTAAAGAAGGTAGACCGGGTAAGTTTAAAAAGGCGCAGATCGAGCACGCCTTAAAGCTGCTGAAAAAAAACTCTTACAAACAAATTGGGCAAATGACGGGAATCAGTAAAAGCACGCTGATCTGGGCAAAGAAGCGCATGGAAAGTGAGGAAGCATGAAAGAACTCTGCGCTTACTGCGGTAATTGGTTCTTGAAATAGGGAATGTTGCAGATCTCCAGTAATGGTATGTCATCACAGCCAGGATTTTCATATACAATAAAAAAACCAAAAACGATCCATCTTGAATTGAATGTGCTTCTTTATTATTAAAATAATGGAGCAGATGTTTGGAATAAGTCTCTTTTAACGGAGACTTTTTTATTTGACAATTTTTCTTCATTATAAGTTCCCAATTGGGAACCCAAAGTTATTCCTTGGTTTCCTTTAATAGTTTCCCAAACAACCATATACAACTTGAAAACACTTTGTTTTGAAAATATGTAGAAAAATATATTGGCATTTGAGCAACATCAACTCATTTTCGTTGTCGGTAATAGGACAAACTTTCTTGTTCATATTCTGACAGTGGGGAGAGTGGGGCAACGTGAGAAAAAACAGAGAGGAAATTCTAAAGGGGAGAAAACTTACTAGGGAGACACGACTTGAGGGAGTCGGAGTTGTTCGAGTATATGGGTACTTGACTTGGAAAGACTGATCAAACGCTTATTAAAAAGTAAATCAATTGTGGGATAACTCGGAAGGATTGAGTTCCAATTCACTTGGAACAGAGCCTCTTTTTTTTGCATATGTGTTGCAAAAAATATGTTTGTTGATTGCTGCGGCAACAATGGGAACAAAGGATAAAAATAATTCGGTAAATGAAAAGTAGAAAAAGTGCTCTAAAAATGTAACGGCTTCGGTTTTTAGGTTGAAAAATCGAATTAACAATACATTTAGCAATACTAATTGGTCTGCTTTAATTTGTTGATATATAAGGATTATGAAACGTTTAAAAAATAAAAACAAAGCAGTTGATAATGCGAAATTGAGCTTTTTTTCTATTTTGTTAATTTGCTTGCAAATTAAGATACTTATTCTATTGTGATTTCTCCCGTTGATTAACATTATTTACTACATAACAGAACCCGTTAACATAATGTAGGCTTTTTATCATACATTTAAATCGGAGGTGAAAAGGATGCCGAGAGCAAAATATAGATCAGCGGATGTTGGTCTGATGGCAAGGATGATGAGAGCAGAAGCCGAAGGTGAAGGAAAAGTGGGAATGTTGCTTGTAGGGAATGTCATAGTTAATCGTCTAAAAGCAGATTGTTTAGACTTTAAAGGTCTAAGGACAATTTCACAAGTAATTTTTCAAGTACAAGGAGGAAATTTTTCTTTTGAAGCTGTGCAAAAGGGTAATATATTTTACCAAGCTCCAAGAACTGCAGAGAAAAGATTAGCAAAACAAAATTTGGATTACTGGAGGAATTATCCAGCTAAACATTCCTTATGGTATTTTAATCCTCATGCTCCATGTCCACCAACATGGTACGACCAACCATTTGCAGGGCCATATAAACAGCATTGTTATTATGAGCCGAAAGAATGTGAAAGTGCATATAGGTGGTAAAAAAATTAATCCCACACAATTTGTGGAATTTTTTTTTTCTTCATTGCCTTCATAAGAAACTAGTGTTAGTCCTAATAGTTGCTCTAATTGATTGATCTTTTCAATTCTTTTTCTGTAAGAGTAGCAATTCTGTTATTCATTTTTTTCCATCTGCGTGGGATTATGAACCTTATACTAGATATATTAAAGAAGATATCTAAAAGAAAGATTGTGAATAATTGTACTTAAAGTAACTGGGGTAAGAGATTATAGTGCCGGAGAAGATTGTATACACAGATACATTTGTAGATGCAGATGGTAATCCTATCGGCAACATCCCCGAAATCCTTGTAACAATGACATTTATTGAACAAGAAGGTAAAACGAAAGTTATTACACTTTCCCAATTCGCTTCAAATGAGACCCTTCAACAAGTAAAAGATATGGGTGTAGTCGAAGGGTTTGCCTCACAATTTGACCGCCTCGGCCTTCTTTTGGAAGATATGAAATTACTCATTAACAATTAGAGGAGTTGTTGTAATGGCAGCTCCTTATTATTTATTTGTGGCATATAGGTGTTAAATATGCTCCTTTCGAAAAAAATAAGGCTCCAGAAAGTCAGTCAAAACTGACTTTCCGGAAACCTCCGTTTTAAGTAATAATTGATGAAACTTCTTTGGATTCTTTCCGAATCACTTCATCTATTTTTTTAATAAACATATCAAAAACTCTTCTTTTTTCTTCTAAATCTTTTATGTATTCCTTAAGTTGATTATAGTTTTCTTCAAAAGGTTTATGATACATTTCTCGAATGTTTCCTATAAGCTCCTCATTGACAGTCGATTGAATGACTTGTTTTGTTATACCATATTTATAGGAGTAAACCTTTAATTCCTGTGCCACTTGGTCGTATTCTTTTGCTATTTCTGAAAGGACTTGGGAAATATCATCCTTCCATTCATCTAATGATTTTTGTAAATAAGTTTTTGCGATCGACTCTTCCATACAGACACCTGCCTAATTCCTTCATTATCATGTGTCTTTTATTATAACGTTGTTTATTTACAAAGAAATTTCGGTTAGATTACAAAGCATTGTCATTATTTGAAGTTCGGAAGAACGCTAAGGTACATAGTGGAATGGAACCATAGAAAAAAGAATTAGGATGTTAAGGAAAAAGGACTGTTATACGTTTGATAAACAGTCCTCTCATTTTTAGAGATGATGCCTTTTCTCTGAAGTTTTAGTTGCCCGTTTTCTATAGATTAGAAACATCCCTATACCGTTTACTAAAATTAAACCAAAAATAGTGTTACCAAGAGGTGCCCATCCGTCCTTTCCTATCAAAAGTAATGAAAGGATAACTTTTCCAATGAGGGTAACATTTAATATGACTAAACCTAGTTTCAGTGAATGCTTCCAAAAGGCCATTCCGACCGAAAACACAAAAATCATCATAAAAGCAACCGTAATAATCGCAGAAACGGGATTGCTTAAAAGCATTTTTTCGTATTCTAAAACTGTCTTCATTTGCGAATTTATCGTTTCTGGTGCAGGGAACCAAACCATACTACTCATCATTATTACAAATGTTAGGATAAGACCTTTCCAGCTATGTTTATATGCAAAATAAGCCAATATAATTAGGAAGAGGGGGCGAATATACCAGCTTAATGGATTTAAATGGCGCTGAAAAGCCCAATTGAGAATTTCATGAAAGTCCATATCATTCACTCCTCATGTTTGTTCGGCGAAGTTGTCAAAGCATTGGCAACAGCACTAAACATAATATCTTCAACCTTCGAATAGACCTCTTCTCCAAAATCTTTTCTGTGAATTTCCATCAACATAGCCGCACGCATAACGCCAACTATGACCACCGGATCATCATTAATCATCCGTCCCATTTTTTGCTGTTTGGTAATATAAGTCATCAAAGGGATAACATTCCGCTTCATTTTCCTTTCAACAAATTCAGGAGTTACCCTCAGCTTGACCATTTCTAATTCTTCCGGATGTGTCATAAGCCTTTGTGAGAGTAAATTTGTACGTAGTTCATGTACCATTTGATGTAAATAAGCTAATATCCCATCATAAACACTAACTGTCTCTTTTACCCTCCCCCAAACACGTTCCTCCATTCCGACAGCTTCAATCTCCAATAGTTCTAAATACATCGATTCTTTTGAGTCGTAAAACGTGTAAAATGTACTTTTTGCAATCCCAATTGCCTGAGTTAATTGTTCAAGTGATGTTTTTTTCAAACCCTGGGCAATAAATAACTTTTTTCCAACATCCATTAAATTTTGATGGAGTTTCTCTTTTTCAAAGGGAGGCAACTGTGGCATCTTGTCATACTCCTTTCTTTAAAAACAAAAAAACAAATTGTATTTTTGTTTTTTTATATATTCTATGCTCCAATATTTCAAAGTGATTCCATTTTTTATCGCGGGGATAAATTATTATTGCTAATTGGGGTAGGTTTAGGGATATTTGTTGGTTATGTGGTTGGTTTAGCAAGAGGAATTATGCGAGTAATAAAAGTAACACAAAAAGAAGATGTGTTCTTACCTACTGGAAAATTAAAATTTGATAAATTGGAAAGTTAATCTTTATGAAAGGAGAAATAATGAATTATAAGGTTCTAAAAGATATAAAAGCAATGTCTGGTTTTGTTTCAACTATAAAATTGAGTGCAATAGCAGTAGCACTTGCAATATTTAATATTAGCTATTGGGTAATTTTCGTCATTTTATCTATTTTAGTTTTGTCTCTAAGCGTATTTAAGGCTGATAAGTTATACAATGGTAATAAAGATAATTAGATAACTTCATTACTTATTACAATAACGATAATTTGTTGTACCTTATGAGCAGATTCGATAGCTCTTTTTTATTGTAGTTTTATAAAAAAGATTGTTCATTTAAAACAAAGTTCGATTATTTAAAATAAAGATTTATTATTTAAAATAAAGTTTGATTATAAATCCTGTGTTGATATGCAGGATTTTTTTTGTTCCACAATCGGGCCAGATTGTTGAATAAGATTAACAAAGGATTTAAAAAGCAGGATGTTTTATAAAAATGTAGAATCTTATACAGAGTTCTTTTATTTGTTAGAAAATCCTTGGAATTGTAAAGGAGGAGAGGACTTTGCAACGAATTAACTTGCTTTTAAACGTCCTAGATTCAACTTTCGATAAAGAGAGTTGGTATGCACCGTTAAAACATGCAATAGAAGGACTTACAGCCGAACAGGCTAACTGGAAACCATCTGGAAAGGCAACTAAAACCATTTGGGAGAATGTTAACCATCTCATTTATTATAAAGAGAGACTTGCTGTAAACTTAGAAGGCAGTGAATGGACACATAATCTCGACGGTGATGAAACATTTAATCTTACCAATCAACCTAATGACGATAAGGAATGGAAAAAAGTCGTTGAACGTGTCGAAAGCGCTCAACGCAATTTAAGACAGGTATTGAGTACAATTTCCGATGAAAAGCTTGACCAAAATTCACTTGAGAGGAAATTACTTGACATCATGCTTCATGATGCTTATCATACAGGGCAAATTATTCAATTAAGAAAAATGCAAGGGTCTTGGCCGTCAAATCGTTAATTGAACAAAAATTTTTTTGTTTTGGTGAATTAATTTAATGATAGGGGCTTCATAGTTTTTCCATTATAGGGCGCGTTTATTTAGAAACGCGTCTTTTATATTTAAGGGCCAGATAATGGAATAAACTAAAAGGACAGTTAGATATGGTTCCTTTATCACACAACCATACAGTTGCTTATATTCAAGGAGGTAAAACATGGATTACATTTCACCGAAAGAAGCGGTGTTAAAGGTGAAACGGTGGCCTAAAGATACCATAGCGGTGGGTCGTCGTCATACCGTTGGGCTTAAATCTGACGGAACGGTGATGGCTGTGGGTGATAATAAAAATGGCCAATGTGATGTAAGCGGCTGGCGCGATATTGTGGCGGTCGCGGCTGGTAATGTTCATATGGCGACGAACACGGGTAATGCTCATACAATCGGGCTTAAATCTGACAGTACTGTGGCGGCTGTGGGGTGGAATAAGCATGACCAATGCGATGTAAACGACTGGCACGATATTGTAGCGGTTGCGGCGGGTTGGCGTCATACCATTGGGCTTAAATCGGATGGCATGGTGGTAGCAGTGGGCCGAAATAATGAAGGTGAATGCAATGTAAGCGGCTGGCATGATATTGTGACGGTCGCGGCGGGTGACTGGCATACAATCGGTCTTAAATTGGACGGAACGGTGACGGCTGTGGGTAATAATCGGTATCGCCAGTGCAATGTAAGCGGCTGGTGCGATATTGTGGCGGTCGCGGCGGGTTATCTTCATACAATCGGTCTTAAATCGGACGGAACGGTGACGGCTGTGGGTTTGAATAAACATGACCAATGCGATGTAAGCGGCTGGCGCGGTATTGTGGCGATAGCGGTGGTTAGTAATCATACCATTGGCCTTAAATCGGACGGTACTGTGGCGGCTGTGGGTTGGAATGAGTATGGCCAATGTAATGTAAGTGATTGGCGCGATATTGTGGCGATAGCGGCGGGGTGTGCCCATACCGTCGGACTTAAATCGGACGGCACGGTGGTTGCAGTGGGTGATAATGAATATGGCCAATGCGATATAATCGGCTGGCGCGGCATCCAACTGCCCGGCAATTAGTTTTTAATAACAACAAGCCAGAGAATCACTGAACGATTAATGAGCATTGTTTTAGAAATAAGGCTATTCCATTAAAGAGTGCAAGAATTGAACAAAGATGGACTGTTTCAGCAGTCCATTTTTCATGGTCTTTAATTAGTTAAAGCGGCAGTTTACTTTAAGAAGGATTAAGGGCGGATGCGTTTTTGGGATGCTGCTATGCTGCATGAAGGAACTAGGAGAATGAAAAAATTGTTTAAGGTGACGCAATAAAAAAAGGTGTCTAAATTAAACTTAGTCACCCAAATTTGTTAGAAAAAGCTTTAAAAAGTGAAACTACGACCTGTTAATAGACTAAAAAGTGCAACTATTAATGCAATACGAATTAACATTCTTACTCTTCGCCCTCTAATTCTAGTTGACAAAATGATGCTATCACTACCCACATATTCAAGTGTCCCTGTATATGTTCCATTACTTGTGACAACTTCTACTTCTTGGCCTTCAAGCTGAGAAGCAAAGTGTCTAAAATCTTTACTGCTGCTCATCTAAAACAACAACTCCTTTCAATTTATTAAATGAATTTTTTTTAAAATTGTTTGGATATTTGTAGGACAAACTCAGAATTTTTTCAATTGGGTGTGTTTTTTCCTCAATGAAACTGCGATGATCTATTAAAGCACAAAAGGCTGAAAAAACGTTAGCCATGATTCCGTTAAAGGGCCAGATTGTTTAGAAAATGAATCTTCAATAATATATATATATTTTGAAATAGGTATGGTAATCTAATAGTAATTTTGTTAAAAAAAGGGGAATTTATCCAGTGAAAAAATTATATTTAATTTTAGGGCTAATTGGTACTGTTTTTCCGTATTATTTTTTTATACAGTTCCTCAGGGATAATGGACTTGATTTAGGTTTATTAATGGAATTATTATTTACTAACACGATATCGGCCTTTTTTGCAGTTGATTTTATAATCTCATGTGTTGTTTTCTTGGTATTTATGTTCAATGAATCGCGAAAGTATAACATTAAAGAAAAATGGATTTGTCTTTTATCTCTGTTTACAGTTGGATTATCTTTAGCACTACCTTTATTTTTGTTTTTTAGACATTCTTATATTAATAGTAACGATGAAGTATAAATTAGAAAATAAGCATGTTCCAGCTAAGATAAGTAAAATGTTTATTCAAGTATCGGGCGCAATTCAAGAATAAGAATGCGCTCCTTCTTTATGTATAGGGCCATTTAATTGAAGATAGAGGAGAAATTATGGGGTATGTAGAATAAAAAAGTACGAATTTAAATGCATTTCCAGTTACATCATTTTAGAAAAAAAGGAGAGAAATGAATGACATCATTTGTAAAAATACACGTAATGCATTGTGGAGATGTAAAAGTAGATAAAAGGTTAGCTTTTAAAGATAATGTTTTATCTAATGTACCAAAGCTCGGAGAAAGGTCTAAAGAAGATCAAATTTGGATTCCAGTGTCGTGTTATTTAATTGAGCACCCACTTGGCTTGACCGTAATTGATGCTGGCTGGAGTGAAAAAGTACGTACAAGTCCAGAGGAACAATTAGGATATGCTTATCAATATTGCCATCCAAGACTATTAGAAGGACAATCTATTAAAGAACAACTTGCAGTTAGAAACTTAACCCCATCAGATATTGATTACCCTCATTTCTCATCTGGATGTGGATCATATAAGTGGTATTCATTTACTGGAGGGTGCAAAAAAATTTATTGTAAGTGAAAAAGAATGGAATGCTGCTAAGGATTACCAAATAGCAAGATGCAAAGAAATCGATTTTCATCCATTTTCACTTCAACCAATTCCTTTCGGTCCTTATCAATTAGGAAAAGACTTATTTGATGACGGACTTGTTTATCTTGTATTTACACCTGGTCATACTCCCGGACTCATTTCTGTACTTGCTCGTGTGGAAGATGGTTGGATATTACTGGCTTCAGATGTTGGCTATTCTCAAGAGTCATGGAATCACTCTATACTTCCTGGGTATACCTCTAATGATCAGCAAGCTTTAGAATCGTTGGAGTGGGTTAAAACATTCTCCCAAAGAGAGGATTGTGTTGCAGTGATAGCCAATCATGATCCTTTTGTGAAATTTGGTATTTATTAATTGTTAGATTCAAATTCCAAAACTAAAAAAAAAGAGAAAAAGTGTTTAGTTCATTAATAAACCTGTCGATGACCTAACTAAAGCACAAAATTTCTTCGACTTTGAAATGTTTGATAAAAAAGCAGATGTTATTATGATTAATGGTGAAGGTTTTACTCTTGTACTAAGCAATCCACATGCATTTGGAGGTGTTACTCCAAATATCCTGAACTCATGTTGATAGGGGGAATATACCTATGAAAAAGCGAGTAATTGGTCATAACGGTTCTCTGGTTTCAGAGATTGGCCTTAGATTTATGGGGATGTCGTGGTTATATGGTATGGTAATGCTAATCGAAACGAAAGCATTGCAACAATTCACGCTGCACTTGAAGAAGGCAGTACACTCTTTGATACAGGGGATTTCTATGGCGATGGACACAATGAATTTCTTCTACGTGAAGCTTTACAAGGATCCACCGGGACAATGCGTTTATTTCAGTGAAATTTGATGGTAAGCTACACTCGCAGGGCAAGAATTTATCAGGATGGAGATAACCAACCTCATGCAATAAAGAATTTCCTTGAGGATACTCTACTACGTCTAGGTTTGGAATACATCGATCTTTATTAGCCAGCCCGTTTAGATCCAAACGAATCAATTGAAGAAACGGTTGGTGCAATTGCCGATATGTTAAAGCGGGATATGTGCGGTATATTGGTCTTTCTGAAGTAAGAGTGGATACAATTCGTTGCGCACATGCAGTACATCCAATTAGTTGGTTGCAAATAGAATACTCACTATTTAATCGGGACATTGAAACCTGTTATCAAAAAGAACTCTTTCCCTTTTTGTAGTGCTTTAAAAATCTGTCGTAGGATTGAACTTTATGTGCAATCAATAATAAGAAAACTTAATATTAATAAGGTCCTCTAATTTTTATAACTCATTAATCCTTATATATCGAACCTTTCACTATTTTCCTTATTATCCAAAATGGACTGTATAGAATATAAAAGCTCAAAATCATCGCTAGCTCCACAGTGAGAAGATACCACGGCCAGGGCCCGAAATAATTTAAAATAGTCATTCCTGCCTTTTTCATAATGTAGAGGTAGTTCGAACCCAATACCTTATTAAGGAAAAAGACAAAAACACCATATATGTTTTATCCACCAATATGATAATTGCCAGAGTGAAACGAAAAAGATTTCGATTCCTCTTCTCCTGAAGATTTTTTCTAAACACAAACAGGAGGATACAGAGAACCAATATAATTGCCATAGTGATGAGATGATCGGCTGAATGTTGCAAATAAATGAAAAAATCCGTATATTCGACAAAAAGATCATGATATACGGCTATTTTGTGATGCGTACCAGAAGGTGTGCTTATTTTTTATAATTCGGGGTTACAATTCAGCTATCTACTAACCTATTTAATTCGGATTAGATATCCCTAATTTGTCAATTTTTCTGTATATGGTTCTGACACTGACTCCTAACTCCTTAGCTACTAGCTCTTTCCCTTCAAAATCATATCCATATTGATTGAGTTTTTGGATAATGACATCTTTCTCCATATCATTTAAGACTCCTTTATTTTGTTGTATAGAACGAATGATAGGTTTCGATTTACTGATAAAATCCGGTAGTGACAATTCGGTTAATTGTGTGCTTTTTTCCATGTTCATGCTGTACTCGAGAACATTTTCTAGCTCACGGATGTTCCCAGGCCAATGATATTGCTTTAATTTCTTCAAAAATTCCTTATCAAATGTGTTAATGAACTTTCCGGTTCGTGTTTGTAATTTTTCCACTAAGGTTTGTACTAGATCTTCAAGGTCATCTTTTCTTTCCCTTAATGGCGGTAAATGGAGTGGAATCACATTTAACCTGTAATAAAGATCTAAACGAAACTGTTTTGCTTCCATTAGTTTTTCTAAAGGTTGATTAGCTGCGGCAATAATTCGGGCATTTACTTTTTTTGTAAAGGTTCCGCCGATTCTACGTACCATTCCATCCTGCAAAACCTTTAAAAGCTTAGGCTGTAAATGCATAGGAAGGTCTGTAATCTCGTCCAGAAAAAGTGTGCCTCTATCGGCCATTTCAAAATACCCAGGTTTGCCTTTTTTTCTTGCCCCTGTAAATGCTCCTTCTTCATAACCAAAAAATTCGCTTTCAAACAAAGATTCGGGTATGCTAGCACAGTTTATTTCGACAAAATCACCATTTCGAAACATACTTTGATCATGAATGAGCTTTGCAAGTAAGCTTTTTCCTGTTCCTGTTTCTCCTGTAATGAAGATAGGAGAGGAGCTATTTTTAATATTTTTTATTAGCTCCTTTAATTTTTTTAGTTTATGACTGTTTCCAAGAATGTACTCCATGTGCTTTCGATTTTTCTTAAAAACATAACTGCTCGGTTCATTCAGGTTGTATACTATAATATCACTTAATTGTGACATCCAATATATATACTCTATTTGACGGCCAATCAATTTTTCTTGCCCATTTAAAGAAAAACTTACGAATGAAAGATATCCGTAATGATTTCCATTTTGCACAATATTTTTCACAATTTCTGCTGTTGACGGACAGTTTTTTTGGAAATGACAGCCCTGACACATCTTCATATGGCCTGGTTTTATTACAAAATTGACAGGTTGTTCACATTGTTTTTGAAAAAAAGGCAAATGGACACGGGTTCCTTTCTTGTTCTTGTACTCTTTTGTAGATGCAATCAATATACCTTCAGGATTAAAGAAAGCGATTTCAATTTGTAAAAGTTCTGCAAATGCATGAATCACTTTGGTGATTACAATAATTGAAGACAATAGTAAGCACTCCCTTTATTTTAATATATTTTCCATTTTTAGAAAATTCGATTAAAGAAAAAGAATTGTAAAGGTTTAAGTTCACTATTATTTTATGGATACCGAACGATTGGTTTAAAATGGTAATTAGATAATGACTATCTACAATCTTATGTAAGAAAAAAGGAAGTTTACTCATTTTGAGTATAATTCTGAAAATGCATAATTGTCAATTTATTGACAAGATTGACAAAATATATGCTGATAATTCATTAAAACCTATTGATTTTATTGGCCTAGTAAGTTGGCACGTTTATTGCATTATAGAATATTGACATAACTGATTAGGAGGGGGATACACATGGATTAGGAAGGTGTCGGTTGATAGAGGTTAATTTTGGAATAATCAAATGATTTATAGAGTTATAGTAAAGTCTTTCCTGCGGTTAGGACTTGATACGAGTAAAAGCAGATTTTTCATAAGGAATCAGCGTCTCATCCTAGTTGCACCAGTCCTCTTTCTATTTATAAATTATCGATTGTACAAGAACTTGTTTAACCCCCTATCCAGCATTTTTTATCAAGTAACCTATACAAAAATAATTTGAATAAGAGGTGTATTTTATGAAGAAGAAGGTAACGTCATTAACTCTGCTTATTGGTGTGATTTTCCTTTTTATTTTAAGTGGTTGTGGTGTATCCAACAATACAAAGGTGTCGGGAACAACTGATGAGAAAAAAGAAAAGGACGTAAAGATGAATCTGATAAACAAAGGAAAATTGACATTTGCCATGAGTGGTTTACTTAAGCCTCTTAATTATAAAGAAGGGGATAAACTGGTTGGTTTTGATGTTGAAATTGGCATGGAAATTGCTAAGCGGATAGGGTTAGAGCCCAATCCTGTAACAAATCCATGGGAAACGATTTTACAAGGGCTAAAAGGGAAAAAGTATGATGCAATCATCGGTAGTATGACGGCTACTGAAGAGCGTGCGAAACAAGTGGATTTCTCAAATCCTTACTATATTTCTGGCGCGCAAATCTTTGTAGCTGATTCTAATAATACTATTAAAACAAAAGCAGACTTGAAGGATAAAAAAATAGGAGTTGTACAAGCAAGTACGTATAAGCAAGATGCTGAGCTTTATACGAAAGACATAAAAAGTTATCCAAGTGATATTTATGCATTACAAGACCTTGGTCCCGGCCGCGTTGATGCTGTAATTACAGATAGGATCGTGGGGATATTTGCTATGAAAGAGTCAGGGTTAAAAATCAAGCCTGTAGACGATGTTATAAAAAAAGAAAACATTGCGATTGCTGTTAATAAAGACAACCCAGCACTATTGAAAGCAATAAATGATGCAATTAAATCTATGGTTGAAGACGGTACTTACGAAAAGATTAGCATAAAATGGTTTGGAGTGAATCTTCTAAAAAAATAAACAGTTTTAGATGGTTTATATTACTGAGGGGGTGAAGTACTCTTGAATTTTATAAGAAGTATTGCTTCTATTTTCCAATCACATGGTATTGAATTTCTAAAAGCAACCTCGATTACTATAGAGCTAACAGTTGTTTCATTGATGATTGCGATGGTAATTGGTATGATTTTTGCCTTTTTTAAAGTTTCTAACATTACCATTCTTGAAAAACTGGCCGATGTTTATATTTTCCTTGTTCGAGGAATGCCTTTGATAGTACAGCTTATGTTCTTATATTATGGTATATCTAGCGTGTTCGTTCTAAGTGATTTTACTGCAGGTGCACTTGCCCTAGGGATTCATTCTGGTGCCTATATAGCTGAAATTTTTCGAGGAGCGATTCAATCAATTGATCGAGGACAAATGGAGGCAGCTCGCTCCTTAGGGATGCCATATTCTCTATCAATGCGCCGTATCATTCTTCCCCAAGCATTTAAAAGGGCTATTCCATCATTAGGTAATCAATTTATTATTGGATTAAAAGATTCTTCCCTTGTGGCATACATTGCTGTAACAGAGTTGTTCAACCATGCTCTCTCTGCTCAAGCTGAAAACTATATGCCTTTTGAGACCTATTTTGTGGTCGGAATTTATTATCTGATTCTTGTTCTAATTTTTACCCTAATCTTTAACAAAATTGAGAAGAAATTAGACGTTGGTAAGAGTAAGAATAAAGGAGGTAAACGATTTGATCAAAGTAAAAAACTTGTGCAAAGAGTTTGATGGATTGCAAGTTTTAAATAATATTTCTATTGAAATTAAGAAATCAGAGGTTGTAGTACTAATCGGGGCAAGTGGATCAGGAAAAAGTACTTTACTAAGATGCCTTAATTTTCTTGAAATAAAGAATAGTGGAGAAATCGAGATTAACGGACAAGAAGTTGATTTAAACAAAATGGACCTCAACAAAGTAAGGGAAGAAATGGGAATGGTATTCCAGCACTTTAATTTATTTCCGCATATGACGGTGCTGGCTAACGTGATTGAAGCACCTGTTCATATTCGGAAGAAAAGTAAACAGGAAGCAATTGAGAAAGCAATGGAGCTTTTAAATAAAGTAGGCTTGGCAGATAAAGCACATCAATATCCTGAACAATTATCCGGTGGACAAAAGCAAAGGGTCGCAATTGCCAGAGCGTTGGCAATGGAACCGAGTGTCATGTTATTTGATGAGCCTACATCGGCATTAGATCCCGAACTTGTTGGAGAAGTGCTTGAAACTATGAAAAACTTAGCAAGAGACGGAATGACAATGGTGATAGTTACACATGAAATGGGGTTTGCACGTGAAGTTGCGGACCGTGTAATAATGATAGCAGATGGAAAAATAATCGAGGAAGGCCATCCTAAGGACTTCTTTACTGATCCAAAGGAAGAACGGACACGTAGATTTTTACAACAAGTGTTATAGAGTAATTGCGAGAGATCTATAAGGCGCGAGCTCAGGCTTAAATATCAGAGAAATATAAATAAGTAATAGAATGCAAGAAGGAGCGTGTATACAAATGCTTTCTAGTCGCGAAGAAGTATTAAAATTGACTGATAAATTAGTTAATATTGAAAGTGTTGTCAATACTGTTGGTGAAATTGATATTGCAAACAGTTTATATCATCTTCTAGACTCCTTACCTTATTTTCAAAAAAACCATTCTCATCTTGTTAAGTCAAGAACAGAGGATGATGAAATTGAACGTTATAATGTACTTGCATTTGTGAAAGGCACAAAGGTGAAGAGTAATAAAACTGTAATCTTAATGGGGCACATTGACACAGTAGGAATTGAGGATTATAGCCATTTAAAAGACAAGGCATGTTTTCCAAAAGAACTAATGAATGCGCTTTCATGTGAAAATTTGCCAGATCTTGTACATGAGCACTTAGATTCAGGTGAGTGGTATTTTGGTCGTGGTGTTTTAGATATGAAAAGCGGGGTAGCAAGTCATCTTTATCTACTAAAATACTATTCCGAGCACCCTGAAGAATTAGTCGGCAATCTTGTATTATTAGCTGAGTGTGACGAAGAAGATAGTTCTCATGGTGTTTTGTCCGCGCTTAAGGATTTAAAGAGATGGAAAGAGGAGCATCAATTTGATTATCAAGCCCTTATAAACTCCGATTTTGTAGCACCACGATTTGAAGGTGATGAAAAACGTTATATATATAAAGGGACAGTTGGGAAGTTGCTTCCTTCCTTCTTCATTACAGGATCGGAAACGCATGCAGGCTCGTGCTTTGAAGGGGTGGATCCGAACTATATAGCAGCGGAGTTGACAAGACAAATTAGCTACAATCCTGATTTGTGTGATGAATCACTAGGAGAAACCCCCGTCCCACCAGTTTCTCTAAAACTAACGGATTTAAAGCCAACCTATACAATACAAACAGCTTTATCCTCCTACGTTTATTTTAATTTCTTTATTCATTCATGGTCGCCCCAAGATGTACTGATAAAGCTTAAAGATCAAGCAGAAATCGCATTTAATAATGCGTTAAAGAACTTGAAAGAGAGACATCGAAAATATTGTGAAAGAAGTGGGATGTCTTATAGCGATTTACCATGGAAAACTAGAGTACTAATCTACGAAGATATGCAGAAACTACTTGTCGAACAGTATGGAGAGCAATTTATCCAGCATATGAATAAATTTAAAGCAAAACTTCTATTAGACAAAACACTGGATACGCGAATGTTTGCAGCGAGGGTCGTTGAAGAAGAATGGAACTGGATGAAAGATAAAAGTCCAGCTATTATCTTGTTCTATTCATCGCTCTATTCACCTCGTATAGAGTTGACTGGTAAAACTGAACGTGAACAAAACTTGTTAGATGCTCTTGATCACGCAATTGAAGTTGTTCAACCATATTACCCCTATCCGATTGTAACAAGGAACTACTTTCCATATGTTTGTGATATGAGTTGTGTAGCGTTAAGCGATGACGAGGAAGGTATTCGAGCAGTGAGTGAAAACAATCCCAGCTGGGGTACAAAACATTACGTAAATTATCAAGCAATTCGAGAGATTAACGTGCCTACTATCAATATTGGACCATATGGCTATGATGCACATAATAGGTACGAGCGGATGGAAAAGCACTATTCAACTGAAATTGTACCGAATATCACGAATGAAGTTATTTGCAGGCTTTTAGGCATGGATAGCAAGCAAACTATCAAACATATAGATGACAAAAAGGCTAAACGATAAACTTTAACATAGCTTTTTATAAAGACTAGATCACATATTCATAATAAATGAAAGGAGAATGCAAACTAATAAAGTGGATGCAAAACGGTATTAATTATTAGCATCACTTAGGATGAAATCGAATGAAAAGTGGGGTGGAAAAATGACGAAACCAAGTAATAAGGAATTTAATAATAAAAATAAACCTCTTCCAAAAGTGGATGTTGAATTTGGGGGAGAAAATGAACTTGAAAATAAAGCTTTAAGAGCGCAAAAAAAAATGGCAAAACAAGTGAACGAAAAACTATAAATAAATTGGGCACGAGGCTGTTGATCAAGAGATTGTCAACAGCCTCGAATGTTATGAAATACAAGAGAAAAAGCGTATGAGTTATCGTTTGTTCAAGGTGAACTCTCGATCATTTTAGACTAAATCATGCATGAAATTAGCATGAACAAAGCAATACCATAGATTACTACATAGATTACTACAGAGAAAAAAATCTATGTTGTTTCTATTAAATAAATTCATTAAAAAGACTGAACACATGATTGTTTATTTGTGAACACTCTATGTTAGTCTTTTTCTTTTTATCAACCAAAATGGACTGTATAGAATATAAAAACTCAAAATCATCGCTAGCTCTATCGTGAGAAGATACCACGGCCAGGGCCCGAAATAATTTAAAATAGTCATACCTGCCTTTTTCATAATGTAGAGGTAGTTCGAACCCAATACCTTATTAAGGAAAAAGACAAAAACGCCATATATGTTTACAAGAAGAATGGTCACCCACATAGAAGGAATGGTCGGCCAGTAGTTATAGGCCACCACCATAAACAAACAAGCCAGCACCACTCCTCCATGTGAAATAAAAGACTGGAAATATAGAAAGTGAGGAAAGGAAAACTTGTAAAGATCAGGTGTCAAGATCACTTGGATGGCACTGCCTAACCCCGCAAAATACATGAATTGAAAAATTCTGTAGCTTTCTGTTAGCAGCATCACAACGGCAAGAAGAGCAGCAAGATCACTAAGCTGAAGCGGTAATGCCTTTCTTGCTGTCCAAGCATGCTCACTTACAAGCCAAAGATGGTATAAAATATTATCCACCAATATGATAATTGCCAGAGTGAAACGAAAAAGATTTCGATTCCTCTTCTCCTGAAGATTGTTTCTAAACACAAACAGGAGAATACAGAGAATGATTATAATAGCCATAGTGATGAGATGATCGACTGAAAAAGGACGAAATAATTCAAGTTTTGAATGATATTGAAAATATGGTTTCATCTTATTATCTCCATTGCCTGTACCGATTTTTAGGAAGATTTCCTAACGTTAATATTCGAAAGAGTGCCTTTTTTAATACAATAAATCCATTCCTTTTCCAAGGGTAAATACGTTCTATATGGGTATACTGTGGAAAGGATACGCTAAGATATTGGTCTCTGTTATTTAATGAGAATCGCAAGGACTTTAATTTTTGGTTGTGTAAAAGGTCATTGTTGATTTTTGAAACTATGTTGATTGGAGCGGAAGGCGCGAGACTCCTCGAAAATGCTATCGCATTTCCTTCGTGCGTGGGCGGATTCCAGGAAGTAATTCAATGTCCTGCGGGAGTACGGGGCAGGGCAGACCCCGCAGGCGCTCAAGCGCCGAGGAGGCTCCCCGGAACGCCCGCGGATGCTCGCTTCTTGAGCGCAAATCAACAGGCAAGTTTAACACAGCCTAATTTTTTTATTGAAAAATTAAGTATTGAGGTGAAAATATTCTGGAAATTAGTGTTATGACATTTAATATCCACCATGGCAGGGGAAGAGATAAACAATTAGATCTTAATCGAATTGCCGAGATTATCGCAGGAAGCGGTGCTGATATCATTGGTTTGAACGAAGTGGATAAATATTTTTCAAAAAGAAGTGATAATCAAGACCAGATTGGTTGGCTGGCAAAACAATTAAACATGCAGCATGCTTTCAGCCCTTCATTGTCTCTAAGGTTTAAAAAAACAGCTCCTGCAAGGCAGTATGGAAATGCACTTTTGTCCCGTTATCCAATCGTCAACGCAAAAAGTCATCTACTTAATATCCTACCAGGAATTGTCGAAGGAAGGTCAATACTCGAAGCCACACTACAGATAAACGAAAAATGTTTGAAAATCAATGTGACCCATTTAAGTCTGAATCCCATTCTGCATCGAAAGCAAACTAATTTTATGATCAACCAGTTCATTAATTCGTCTGATCCCACCATTATTATGGGTGATTGGAATATGAAACCAGAATCAAGAGATTGGAGAAAAATAACGCATGAATTCCAAGATGCATGGAATATTGCCGGCAAAGGGGCTGGATTCACTTATCCATCGCTTCGACCAAGGTCCAGGTTGGACTACCTGTTTGTCAGTCCTCATTTTCGTGTTATTAACGTAGATATTATCACAAATAACCCAAAAGCCTCCGACCATTTACCGCTAAAAGCAACATTTTCATTCTGTTAATATGATATTTCCTTCTAACATAATTTTAAAAAAATATTCCATAATAATACAAAAGTCTATTTGAAGAGAGGAGCGGAATGAATGACATCAGACCAAATTCAAAAAAAGAAAGTCATTCTGCTTATGATTGATACATTAATGGATTCGTCTTTACAAGAAGCTATTAAAAGTGAAAAAGCTCCTGCCTTACAATTTTTTATTGAAAATGGAAAATACTTTTCAAATCTTGTTAGTCCATTTCCAACCATGTCAGTAAATGTTGATAGTACTTTATTAACAGGTGTATACAGTGATAAACACAAAGTTCCAGGCTTAGTTTGGTATAACAAAAATGAAGAGAGAATTGTAAATTATGGAGGTCATGTTTTTGAACTGATTAAACTGGGTCTAAAGAAATCCATGGAAGACATATTTTATAATTTAAATCATGAGCATTTAAGCAAAAAGCACCCAACCATTCATGAAATTTTACATGAAAGGGGAATTCAAAGCGCATCCATAAATACCCTTTTATATAGGGGGGATATCCAAACCAAATTGAAAATACCCTTTCTCTTATCAGTGTTTACGGGCTTAAATAGAGAGATGATGTCGTTTTCGCCGAACTTATTCACTTATGGAGCCATGCACAAGATTAATCCATTAAAAAAGAACTCATACTTTTGGCAAAAGTATGGATTCAACGATAAATTTTCAGCAAATGAACTAAAATACCTTATAAACCGAAATAATCTACCCCCTTTTACGATTGTTTATTTTCCTGATTTAGACCATAGCACACATGTAAATGGAAGAAATGATATTAAGGGAATTGCAAAAGTAGATCAACAGCTGCAAGAAATTTTAAATCAGTTTCCATCCTGGGAAGAAGCTTTATCCAATATCATATGGATTATTCTTGGCGATAATGGTCAGGCGTGGATCGATCAAAATCGAAATCATGCTTTAATTGACCTTAGAAAGAGTTTGGGTTCGTATCGAATCGTAAAATTGAGAAAAGGGGTTTCGGTGGAAGACGAAATTGTTCTTGGTGTAAACGAGAGAATGTCGTTTATATACACTCTCGATTCTCAAAAGATTCCTTTAGAAGAAATCGCTAAGATCTTACAGAAAGATGATCGAATTGATGTGGTTGCGTTAAAAAAAGGAAATACAGTAACTGTAACATCTGGAATACATAGTGGGAATCTTCAATTTCATCCTGAAGGGGAGTTTTTCGACGAGTATAACCAATCGTGGTCAATAAAAGGAAATAATGAGATATTAAATCTAACTATTACTGAAAATAGTATCGAATATGGAGAATACCCAGATGCCTTAGCAAGATTATATTCATCATTTTATTCCCATGAAGGGGAATACATCATTGTAAGTGCAAAACCTGGATACGAATTCAAAGGTGAGGGTTCCCCTACACATGTAGGTGGAGCAAGTCATGGGGGATTACACAAACAAGATTCTTTAGCGTCTATGATCATTTGTGGAACCGATACAACCCCAAAGCATATGCGTATTTTAGATCTTAAGGATTGGCTTTTGACGTTAATTTCATAAAAAAAAACTGCAAAGCGTATCTTAAAGAAACCTTTGCAGTTTTTTCATGTTTCTAAATTGGTATTTTTTCACAAAACCGTTAACTCGGTTTCAATGGGATATCTTCGCATGAATTCCTTCGTCGAAATGGCAATGATTTTGGGACTGAGGAGCTCTCCTTTTGTTTGTAACCTTTGTTTTCCTTGAGGATGAACAACGAGCAATAAAAGGCGCAAATAGATATTGGTTAAGAAAAAGAATAGCCCTCTAGGCAAGTCAGTTACGGTAAAACCGAATTGCTTGGTCCCTCGATGGATCATAGAAATCCCGTATAAGCCTTTAATCTCTTCATATTTCGGATGATTAAGAATGAAACCAAGCGTTTTCGGCAATAATTGTTCGGTTGTTCGAATCATTTGGATGGCTAAATGAATAGAGGAACGGGAATTTGTCCCCATTCTAAAAAGCATTTCATTATTAAGATGAAGTTCAAGCACACGATCTCCTCTTTTAATGATCTCTCCATCCAACAATTGTATCGGTTTACCCCAATAAGTGCGTACTCTTACGTTCAAGAATGGCTGATTCTTATCAATGGGCTGAATAGTAAATAACCTATAAAATAAATGTTCCCATTGGATCCATAAAAAGATCATTATTTTCTTTTTCCAGCTAATTTCCGGTGTCAATACTGGTTGATCTAATTTCATTTGGTATTCCTCTCTTCATTTGTTCTAATTCCTCTACTTCAAATTACCCTGTAACAGAGAAGTTTGGGATAGATACTTGACGTTTCATTTGAACAATGACATCGAGAGCATCAAATGTGGATCTTTTTTTAGAAAAAAGTCTAGTGTTTTCTTTCATTTTTTTTAGGAGCTTAGGATCAAATAATAAATGTAAGAGCTTTGTTTTTAAATCAGTAAGATT
Organism: Neobacillus massiliamazoniensis; assembly: GCF_001048695.1. GTDB lineage: Bacteria > Bacillota > Bacilli > Bacillales > Cytobacillaceae > Neobacillus > Neobacillus massiliamazoniensis. The sequence continues at coordinate 270,478 of NZ_CVRB01000003.1, forward strand.
TTCAGCCAACATGGCCACGCCCGCATGCACTAAAAACTGAGCATTATCCTGTTCTTGACCAGGAAGGGGGTTATAAAGCAACATGGGTAATTCCATCGCCATCGCTTCTGAAGTCGTTATTCCTCCTGGTTTTGTGATCATGATATCTGAGATGGCCATAAGTTCATGAATATAGTCAATATATCCGGTCAAATAGATGCGATGCTTCGAGTGTTTAAATTCCTCTGTTACCTGATGGCGTAATTTCTCATTGTGTCCACATACAATAATAAGTTGTATGGATTGTGGTAAAGCATTTAACGCTCGAAAGGTCGTTAATCCATCGCGTATGATACCATATCCTCCGCCCATTACTAAGATCGTAGGCAAGTCAGGATCTAGCCCAAATTTATTTATTAATTCTATCTTATCATGTGCTTGAAAAAATTTGGGTCTAATGGGTATTCCTGTATCAGAAATTTTAGAATCATCAATTCCTTGGTGATTTAAAGCTTGGCGAACCATATTCGAACCAACGATATATTGATCGGTAAGGGGGTGAATCCAATAACTATGATCAGTATAATCAGTGATGATGGTCACGGTAGGAATATTGATTAATCCATATTGTTTTAGTTTTGACATGACCCCAGCTGCAAACGGAAACGTACTTACAACAACTGAAGGCTGGACTTCCTGTATCAATTTCAGGGTTCGTCCCATTCCGGGTGAAAGAACGGCATTCAACTTTATTGAAAAAGAGTTAACCTTACGTGTTTTTTGGAAAAAATAACCATATAAACGAGGGAATTTTTTAATTCCTTTCATGTACACATATTGGCTTAAGGGGTAAAGATAAGAATATCCCAACGCCATAAAATCAAAAACGACTGATTCTACATCTGGCAGACTCAATTGTGTTGCCTCGTGGATCGCGTTAGCAACTTGTTGATGTCCCTCTCCAAAGGTGCCAGATAGAATGAGAACTTTATCTATTTCCCTGGAATTTATAGCATTCACCCCTCTATATGGTATTTTCAAGGCCCAGAAAACTGAATCTAGAGTTCATATGTACGACTCTTGTTATCTTTTCCCTTTCCTTTTCCCTTCTATACGCGAGATATGACCGAGATACTTGTAAAAAAGAGGCAAAAGCATAGATTCGTTTTCCAGTTTTCAAAAATAAATAATTTGTTCTCTTATAAACATATTCGGAGAGTTGAAGATGGCTTGTACACATGTCACTCATTAAATAAAACTTTTTAGTGCGGGTTTAAAGGAAAATGATGAACGGTGGAAGCCCTAATAAACCGCTTTTTTTGATGTTCCGGTATTAGATGAATACGGAAATCAGAATCATTATATTTAATTTGTTCTCGTAATACTCCTTTATTAAGGTATATGCACTTCTATTTGATTTTCATACACCATTCACGTCATCGGTAAAATAGGCAGGAATGTTAGTTATCCAAGTAGAATATTATTAACAATTATTTGGATAAGGTGGTGTTTGGATGTTAAAGGCTTGCTGGAGGAATTTGCGATATATCCTGGATCATAAACTGAATGTCCTGGTTGAATGCTGGATTGAAGGATTATATATCCAAGGGATTACCCACGATTTATCAAAATTTTAACGAAAAGAATTTTTCTCGTATGCGAAGAAATTCTTTTACCGCGGAGAAAAGACGGCTGACAATGAACTGAAATGGAAATATGCGTGGCTTCACCACCAGCGAAAAAACAAACACCATTGGGAATACTGGGTGGTTGATCCAAATAATAAGCAGGCTTTGCCCATGCCGAGAAAATATCTCATCGAAATGGTCTGTGACTGGCGTTCGTTTTCAAGGAAATGGGGAAGGAAGGTCAAACCTGCGACGTTAGATCTTTCCGAAAAGATCGTGTTACATCCTGATACCAAAAAAGAGTTAGAGATGATTATGAAGAGAAAAAGGGAAGAGGATGCCAGAAATACTGCGGTCAAATTATACAAATCATCGATTATGACCGCCACCATGTTTTTTGAGTTCCAAACAGTAAGCAAAATGGCTGTTCATTTAGCTTTTCTTGTTGAACGGGTGCAAAACTGGAACAAAGGAAATGCTTTTTCTTCTTCAAGTAACGGATCATTGTGATTTATTGAATCTAAATAAAACCCCATGATTTAAGACACTATTTCTGTTCACTTCAATCTTTAGACCCTTACACATGAACGGCATCCTTTCTTTATATATACTTCAGGAAAGTTAGCAGGCTTTGTCTTTGTTAGAGAATTTGAGAGACTTGAAAAAGGGAAAATTAAATGGCTCGTGTCAGAGTCCTTTATCATAAAAAAGGATCAGAAACAAGGAATTGGTCGATTAGCTGCTCAACAAGTTTTTGACATGTTCAGAAAATGGATTGTTGCGCAAATTGAAAGCGGTATTATTTCGCAATTGTTTTGGGAACAGGTAATTTCCGATTATACCCAAGGTCAATTTACGAAAACGCATCTGGGAAAACAACCTGCATACGAATTTGAATCAATCTGAAAGTCTAAGCTAACGAGCAACGAGAGTGGGGTAGCGTGCCGCGCCACTGCTGAAGAATATACAAAGCTAATTGCAAAAGGAGGTCGGCATCGTGCGAAATGAAGCAATCTTAGTGGTCGATGATGAAGAAGGCATTCTGATCATGCTTGAGAATCTTCTTCGAAAAGAAGGATATACCAATATTACAAAAGCCGGCTCCGCTGCTGAAGCGCTCATGGCTATGCAGACGGCGCGCTTTGATATGATCGTTTTGGATGTCATGCTTCCGGATATGGATGGGTTTTCCTTATGTGTGGAGCTGCGTAAAATCGTAAACAGTCCTATCCTGTTCCTTACCGCCCGCTCTAGCGATTTGGATAAGCTGCAGGGTCTGTACCTGGGCGGAGACGATTATGTAACGAAACCGTTCAACCCGATGGAAGTTATCGCACGGATTCAGGCTCATTTGAGGCGGAGCTCTCTATATACGTCTGATGTTTTAAGCGCTGAGGAGATGTATCGGTACGATACGTTTACAGTTAACCGTGCCACTGGCCAACTGATCGTAGGCAATGTGGACACACCTTGTCCTGCCAAAGAGCTCGAATTGCTGCTCTATTTTTGCAAACATCCGAACCGGGTATTCACCGCACAACAATTATACGAACAAGTGTGGGGCACTATGGTGCTAGGGGACGAGAAAACTGTCGTGGTCCACATCTCCAGACTTCGAAAGAAGCTGGAGGCCGATCCGTCCGAACCCAAGCTAATCGTTACGTTGAGAGGGATCGGATATAAGTTTGTTCCGCCCTCGGGAGGTTAGGACAATGAATTTTATGCTCCGTGTAGCTTTGCAGCTGTTGGTAGTTTTCGTTTTCATGTTTGCATGCATTCAAGCGATTGTCATAGGAGTGGCGTGGTTATTTTGGCCGCAGACGATCTTGACCGGGAACAGTTCAAGCGGCTTTAGGATCTTTGTCATAACCTTGTGCTCCATACTTTTTATACTGACTTTTCTCCTGATCGGCTGGTATTTGGGGAAGCCGGTTTATTTCATCATCGTATGGATCAGACGCTTGGCGAACGGTCAATATGATTTTCCCATACGATGGGATAAGATACACTCCCATAAGAAAGGAACGTTGAAAATTCCGTATGCGGTCTACAAGGAATTGTTCCAGCATTTACGAATGCTTGCGAACACGCTGCAAACAAACGAGAAGGAACTGCGGGAGTCGGAACAAGCGAAACAAGAATGGATTCGAGGCATATCACACGATTTAAAAACGCCGTTAACCTACATATCCGGTTATTCCACCATGCTGATGAATACAGAGTATCGGTGGAGTGAAGCGGAACAAAAGGAGTTTCTAGCCATCATTCAACAGAAAGCGGTTCATCTGCAAGAACTGGTGCAGGATCTCAATGAAACGATTCAAGGGCAAATCCCGCTAAAACCCGAGGAAGCAAATATCGTTGAGCTGGTACGCAGAACGGTGGCGGATGTTAGTAGTGCGCCTTGGGCAAACGGCTATCTTTTTATGATGGATGCGAAGTCAGACCCAATTCCGTTATCCTTCGATCCGAAGCTACTGACACGGGCTGTTCGCAATTTGCTCGTCAATGCGGTCGTTCATAATCCGGAAGGCACAGAGATTGCGGTTCATATTTCATGTTCCAATGACAGGACGGCGGAGATACGGATCGACGATAACGGAATCGGATTCAGCGAGACGCTCGTTAAAAGCGATGCAGCCATACCACCTTTCGAACGTGGGGGTTTGGGACTGTCCATTGCCAAGCAACTCATTAAAGCCCATGGCGGAGATTTGATCGTCGTCAGCCAGCCGAATGAAGGAACCTCTCTGTCCATAAGGCTGCCATTGATGAAAAGTTAGGATGAAGTTTGTTTTCCGTTTACCTGCTGTTTACTTGCGCTCCTTATAATAACGGTAACAACACCGTTTATTAGGAAGGAGACTTGCAATGATTGAGAAACATGCATGGTGGTTGTCTAAAAGATGGGGATATGCAGCGTCTGTCGCATTAGTTCCCTATGCGATTTTAAAAAGCCTTTGGGCGATAGGGTTCGCCGTTCTGGCTTCGGGGAAAGGCATTGAGGAGCTTCATGCCGCTATGAAGGGCGACTCTGGTCAAATCATCAGCTTTCTATACTCTCACGGAATCGACATTACCGCCATATTGGCTTTAATCGCATCTCTGCTTGCGCTTGCTTTGGTTCAAAATTGGGGACAGAAGATCCCGCGCTGGTTTTTGCTCGTCCCAGCGGGGGTGGGCGGCTTGTCATTCATTTACATTAGCCTCGTAACATTTTATAAGCTTATCGTCGGCGACATAAGTTTTTCCAACACCTCGACATTTTCTCCTTGGGTGCTGCTCCCGGTATACGGAGGATTCTTCACATGGGGAGTTACGATCTGTTTGGCCGCTTTGTCTTACGGGATCAGAACGAGAAAGCGTACCGGTCCGCTAAAACGAGGGATGCTGAAGCAGAAGTCGCACATTGTAGCAAGCGATGGAATTTCATGTAATGTACCAAATACCAAGGAAATTGAATGGAAACCTTCTTCGCTTAGCTGGTGGAGGCGTTGGCCGGAATGGGTCCGGTACGCAGCCATCGTTTGGACACTCATCTATGGTGCGTTGGGGTTGTACTGGTCGCTTGGAGGCTCTGGCTTTCCATTAGGATTGGTGAACGACCCAATTACGCAAAATTCGTTTTTTAAAAATGTCACAGCCACGGAAGCTGGGCCGGTTATTTCTATGTTCTGCTTTCTTGGCGTGATAGTACTTTTCAAGTGCAATTTCAAAGCGCGCGGTTTTATCCGTACGATGCTCCTCTTTTATACTTGGAGCGCTGCGACGATTCTCTGCTTAGCAATCCCTGATGCCCGGGCGCTTATTGTAGTGGCTTACGCTCCCATTTATTTGATTGTGTCGCTTTTCTGGACGTTGCCGGTCCATTATTTCGATCACATCACATGGCCAGTGGTAAACCAATTTATTTGCATTGCCGGCGGTTTGCTGTGGGCAGCCACGGCTTTGTCCTTCCAACGCCTATCCAGAGACGCTTGCCAATATTGTGGTCGCAAAATCGATTCGAGCCATTGGATGGCTTCCGACTCCGCGGCTCGTTGGGCAAGATGGATTACCTATGTTGCCATCCTTGCCCCCGCTTATTACGATATCACCCGCATCGCATGGCTGCTGGGAATCCCTCTGGGGATTACAAAGGAATTATTTCAAAGCCTTCAGGATACAGGGGCCAATTGGGCCGGAGCGGGTCTTGCCTTGGTATCGATCGGCGGCACCATCCTGACACGTGGGCTTATTAAGTCGTGGGGTGAGGTCTTCCCTCGTTGGATTCCGTTATGGGCCGGAAAGCGCGTCCCTCCTGCTCTGGCCATCGTTCCTGCTGGGCTGGTCTCTATCATGTTGACCATTACCGGCATTGAAGTCGTCCTCGGGTTCTCAATTAGAAATTTGCAAAACTGGGGAGCTTCAACCCCGCTCTTGCTGTTTCTGATTTGGGGGATAGCGCTGGGAGTAGCTACGATTTTCTATTATTACCGGAGGCAGGGGCGTTGCAACCGCTGTGATCTATAAAGTGTGCAAGAGTTGGAGTCGACAATGGACCCAAGAAAAATAAGACCATATAAAAAATGGTCAACTCGAAAAATCTGGCAAACCTTATATTACGAACGGGTGAAAGAGTTGAAGATCAAGCCGCCAATAATGGCGGCTTTTGTTATTGTGCTCCCACAGTTTGATACGATTTTCTCTCGAACGAAGATTCCGCCCAAAACAACTTTAAGAAGCCATAATCGGTTGGGTACTTTTGTTTTTGTTTTTGTATAACATATTTTAAAAATCGTATAAGGGGTTATCAGACTTTAATATTTCACTTATTCGCAGCATTTGCAGAATTTGAAAGAAATCTGATCGAGGAACGCTCTGTTGCAGGAAGGGTAACTGCAAGAGCGTTTGGGCATCTTGGTAGGCGACCGGAGAAGTACGGATCAATAGAAATTGAAATGATGAAACTTTAATCGAAAGTGGTACACCGATTAATGATGTTGCGGAAAAGTGTGGCGTGTTTCGCACTACAATTTATCGCTATTTAGAAAAACAGTAAATCGGAAGTAATGAAGAAACCCAGCTAATCTACTCATGAAAGGTAGATGGGTTTTAAAGTTGTATGTGAAACTCTTGATGTGGATAGAAATTTTGATTTAACGGATAATGGGGACCCGACTGTACCGTCTACATTTTCATGTGAGCAATGTGGAGGGCAAATGTATCCTTTGCATTATGAAAGTGTTCACGGATATGAGCACAAACTACCGGATTTTCTCTAAACAAAAAAGGACCGGGCAGTTTGCCCGGTTTTTCTTAAGTTTTTTATTGTGAATATTAGGTCTATTCAGTATATTTAATGTAATATCAAAGGAGTGAGGAAGGTAAAATGAATCAATCCTATTTTTATTTAAAACTAGAAACACATCAATTACATATGTCTTATAAAAATGAAAAACGTCGCGTGCGTGTTTTATTGCCGAAAAATTATGATAAAGATGAGGCTAAAAATTATCCAGTTGTCTATATGCATGATGGACAAAATGTTTTCTTCAGTAGTGAAGCTTATAGCGGGTATTCATGGAAAGTTATTTCGGCAATTAAACTAAGCCCCGATTTACCGAAGATGATTGTTGTTGGGATAGATAACGCTGAACAAGATCGAATTAATGAATATACGGCTTGGAAAATTACTGAAAGCCCACTTCCTGAAGATATTGAACTAGGTGGAAGAGGCGAGGAGTTTGCTGAGTTTATCATGACAGTCGTGAAGCCGTTTATCGATAAGCATTACCGAACTAAATCGGATAAATATCATACAGCGATGATTGGCAGTTCACTTGGAGGAAATATTTCGTCTTTTATGGGTATTGAATATAAAGATCAAATTGGTGGTTTAGGCATTTTTTCTTTAGCCAATTGGATTACAAGTAAAGCCTTTGACAGTTATATTGCTAGAGAAGAGTTGGATCCTGAACAACGCGTGTACATTCAAGTTGGGACTCAGGAAGGCGATGATGCCGATCGACAATTGATGTATGGAAATATGAAGCAGGCATATATCGATTGCTCCCTTAAGTATTATAAACAACTGATAAAAGGCTCTGTTCCAATTGATAGCATTCGTTTAAATATTTTTGCGGATGAAGAACATGATGAAAAAGCTTGGGCAAAACACCTGCCAGAATGTTTACGTTTCTTAAGTGAGAAGTGGTCTTGAATGAACTGAATAATTATATTTGACTGCATTAGATCATGGGAGGAATCTATCACTTTTTTTGAATATTTTTGGAAGTTTAGATTGATTCTAAATTGAAATAATTTTACCTTGGTTGTAAAAATAATGAATTTTTTGATTCTGAGAAAGGAGCTTTTTTATGAATTATATTTTGATATCACCATATTATCCAGGTAATTTTCAGTCATTTGCTCATCGTTTAAAAGACGCAGGTGTCAATGTTTTAGGAATTGGCGAAGAGCCATATGACCAATTAGGTTCCGAATTACAAAACGCTTTAACAGAATATTATCGTGTGAATAATTTAGAAAATGTAGATGAAGTGAAACGTGCTGTTGCATTTTTATTTTATAAACATGGTCCAATTGACCGCATTGAATCCAATAACGAATACTGGTTAGAACTTGATGCGCAGTTGCGTGAGCAATTTAACGTGTACGGCAATAAAACGAATGACTTGAAAAAAGTTAAGTATAAATCTGAAATGAAGAAGCTGTTTAAAAAAGCAGATGTGCCTGTTGTAGATGGAAGAATCGTTAAAACTAAAAAGGAGTTATCTAAAGCCATTGATGAATTAGGATTGCCAGTTATCGCTAAACCGGATAATGGAGTTGGATCAGCTGCAACCTTTAAATTAAGTTCAGAAGAGGCTGTACGTCATTTTGAAGAAGAATGGGGAGAAGCACAAGTGTACTTCTTAGAACCATATGTCGAAGGAGGCGTGCTTTGTACATTTGATGGTTTAGTGGATCAGAAAGGGAACATTGTTTTCCAAACAAGCTTTACATATAATGTGCCAACTCTGGAACTCGTTAAGGGTCAGTTGGATTTAGCTTATGTGATTCAAAAAGAAATTGATCCAAAGCTCGAAACTTATGGAAAGGCGATTGTGAAAGCTTTTGGCATGAAAGAACGCTTTTTCCATATTGAGTTTTTTAAAATAGAAACTGGGGATTATGTTGCACTTGAATATAATAACCGCTTGGCTGGCGGCTACACGATTGATATGTACAATTTCGCGTACTCCATTGATTTATTTGCTCAGTATGCTTCTCTTGTGACAGGAGGAGAATTTAAGGAGTCCGATGCCGAAAACCAGTTTTGTGTCGGTGTAACACAGCGTGATGCGTATGAGTATAAACATGATACGAATGCTATTTATGAACGGTTTGGCGACCGTGTAAAGTTTGAACAGCGCATGCCAGATGCGTTTGCGGAACTCCAAGGAAATCAATTTTATGCGATTAATGCAGATTCGCATGAAGAAGTCGATGACATTATCCGTTTTGTACATGAACGAAAAAATAGCAGCATTGCAAACGTATAGGGATAGGAGATTTTTCTATGCATATAGAACAGTTAAACCATTGGAGTGGCGAATTAGGACGTGAAATGCTGTTGAACAGATATGGACACAGTGGCATGCCAATCGTAGTTTTTCCTTCATCTGGAGGGACGCATTTTGAATACTATGATTTTGGAATGATTGATGTGTGTCATGACTTTATTGAATCCGGAAAAGTTCAGTTTTTTACATTGGCTAGTATAGATAGCGAAAGTTGGCAGCACGACTCAAAACCGGCGCATGACCGTGCATTAGCTCATGACGCATATGACCGTTATGTGATTTCAGAAGCTATTCCATTTATTAAACATAAAACAGGTTGGTTTGATCCAATGATGACAACGGGGTGTAGTATGGGGGCATATCATGCGTTGAACTTTTTCTTGAGACATCCGGATGTCTTCCAAACAACCGTTGCACTTAGCGGTGTTTACGATGTGCGTTTCTTTTTTGGGGATTACGGAAATGATCCGCTTGTATACGAAAATTCACCGAGTGATTACATATGGAATCAAAATAATGGCTGGTTTATTGATCGATATCGTTCAGCAGATATCATTATTTGTACCGGGCTGGGTGATTGGGAACAGGATGGGCTGCCTTCATACTTTACATTAAAAGAAGCCTTTGAAGAAAAACGAATTCCAGCATGGTTTGATGAGTGGGGCGAAGATGTTTCGCATGATTGGGTTTGGTGGCGATGCCAAATGCCGTATTATTTAGGAAAATTACTTTAATAAAATGTCAAAAAAACATCAGTACGGTTGAGTCGCTGGTGTTTTTTGACAGTTGATTTTTAGGTAATGAATAATTGATGTCGTATTAAAAGTAGCAATAAACACTTAATTGTGGTGATAAAAAGGCAATAAAATAACAATATACTGTCGTCGTTAAAAGAAACCCATAATAATATATTATGGACAAAATTCTCACTAAACATATAAAACCATTTAATATAAAAATAGACACCTTCGGTGTCTATTCAGGAGACAAAAACCCCACTATTCATAAGTGAGGAACTTTAATTACTTTTTTAGGGCTACTCTACTTAGGTAGATCTTTTTATATTTTGAAAGTAAGATTGTGAAGAAATGTACTTACACTAACGAATGCGTTGCTTAAAGATCCAGCTGCCATAATTGGTGGCTTTTTTGTTATTCAACTAAAGGTTCAGTTTAGCTTAAGAGGGATTTGGAATGAAAGTGTAGAATTTAAATTGAAAACACTTTAATTTTAGGAGATAAAATGAAAAATAAAGTGGTTGAGGATTTTTTCCGTTCGGCAGTGCATTATTGCAACATAATAGAAAATTTTGATTCCAATCAGGTACACAATAATTTAAAGGCTCTCCTGGTTTCACTCGTAGATTTGTATTCCAAAGCATTGTATCTTCCCAAAGTTGAATTAGAAAACGATGAAGTAGCTGACGTTGATATATCTGTACCCCAAATTAATTTTAATTAATACGATTATTATTGGGAGGTCTTTAACCCTTATGACTTAGAGGAGCCTGTGGGGGCAAGTTTATCTGATGACATATTAGATATTTATAAAGATGTTAAAAAAGGTATGCTTTTATACGAGAAATACGAGCATATAGAGGCTATTTGGGAATGGAAATTTGGGTTTGAAATACATTGGGGCAGTCACGCTGTTGATGCAATACGTGCTCTACATTCGGCTAATTTTAATTAATTTTTATTGGGATAGGGACTAATATGTATAGGAAGAGAGTGTATTCTGGTGGATAAAAATGATTGGAGACTTACTAATCAAGAAAAATATCTGTTCGGTAAAACTCTTACCCTAAAGAAATTTATTCCCACAAAAACAGACCACGAACACTGTGAGTTTTGTTGGCAAAAGATTGTGGATGAAAACCACCCAGATATAATTAGAGAAGCTTACACGACAAATGATGAGTATTATTGGGTATGTCCTGATTGCTACAATGATTTTAAAGAGATGTTTAAGTGGAAATAGAAAATGATGCATTAATATATTGTGATTTGTTTCACTTACACTAACGGGTGCAATAGTCGAAGATTGGGTTGTTGAGACAGCCCTTTTTTTGTTCCACTAAAGGGCACTTTAATTTAATAAAACTAGAGAACATATTATATATGACTAATCTTGGAGTGAAGGTTTATTTTGCTAGGGTTTTGTTAAAGCAAAATTGGTATATGGTTAAGTAACATACATTGACTTAAAAAGTATCCCATTAGCTTCATGGGGGATATGCAAAAGATACTTCTGTTTCATCTAAGCATCCTTTTGCAAAATAAAAAGAGGTGGGAGACCACCTCTTGATAAGATGGAAAATCTATTACAGACTATTAAGCCCCTTGCCTGTGCCATACATATTTTTTACTAGCAGAACCATTAATTTATACCTGGTATTTTTTTCTCCATTTAGTACTAAATGATTGTTTGAGTGCGTATTTTATTGGTGGACAATAAGTCATACTATTCTATTTTTTTAGGAGTGATTTCCCAATGAGGACCTTTGACACGATTATTATTGGAAGCGGACATAATGCCTTAATCACGGCAGCCTATTTGTCTAGAGCCGGTCGAAGTGTGTTAGTTCTGGAAAAGAACGACCGGCCAGGCGGGTTTCTCCGTACCGAAGAATTAACTTTACCAGGATTCAAGCATGATGTATTTTCAGCTGCCCATCCTCTATTATTAACCGGCCCTGCTTACGCTGATCTTGGCCCATCGCTGGAGGCTCGGGGTCTACGATATCTAAATACCGATTTGCCGACTGGTGTATCGATGGAAGACGGCAGGACTGCTGTACTCCCTCGTGCCTTTGAGGATTTCGTGTCTGAAGCGGAGAGGCTTGCTCCTGGGGATGGTGCTGAACTTGCCAAAATGTTTGAGGGATTCCAGCCTTACGCAAATGATGTTTTTTCATTATTTAATGTCGACCTCTCCCTTCCTGGCTCTTTGGAAAAAATAAACCGCCTTATGCATAACGAAGCTGGCAATGGTTTTTCACCATTCGCGGCTTCTCTATTCTCTACTGCACGAAACACTGTTCGCTCCTTTAAATCTCCAGTTTTAAAAGCGATGATTGCTTCCTGGGTCACCCATCTGGGCCGGACGCCTGATGAAGTCGGAAGTGGAATCTGGGTTCCACTTACCGTTATGGCATTAATGGGCGGAGGGATGCCGATACCTGAGGGCGGAAGTGAAATGCTTGCGAAATCTCTTGCACAATTTGTAAAAGATCATGGAGGCATTATACGAACAAACACACTTGTTAACGAGATTTTGGTAAAGGACGGCCGTGCAATTGGCGTCCGTACGAATGATGGTGAGAAATACCATGCAGCCCACTCTGTGGTCGCTTCCACCACGCCAGATCAACTCTATTTATCTCTACTTAAAGATACAGAGACTAGTCCTGTAATTCGGACTCAGGCGAATAAATATCGTTATGGAAGAGGTTGTGTGCAAATAAACCTTGCTTTAAGCGAGCCGCCAAAATGGGCCGATGAGCGCTTTAACAAAGTTGGCCAGCCGCATTTGACAGATGGGTTGGATGGTTTTACGCTGGCCATCGCTCAAGGGACGGCTGATCTTTTGCCAGAGAAACCGACATTTACTGTTGACTGTCCTACAAACTTGGATCCGACGCGTGCTCCAGCGGGTAAGGCAATCATGCGGATTCAGGTACTTGAAGTGCCCTGCCGCCCGCGTGGTGATGCTGCTGGAAAAATTAATGTCGGAGATGGAACATGGACGAAGGATTTAACGGAGAAGTTTACTGAGAGAATCCTAAATGTGGTAAGTAAACATATTCCTAATATACCGAGTGCAGTTATCGGTAAACATGTCGTGACTCCAAATACGATTGCCCAGTTCAATCCAAATGCCGGGCCTGGAGATCCATACGGCGGGGCACACGACCTCGGTCAAAGTTATTTGTTCAGGCCTCTTCCAGGACAGCCAAGCCACCAAACAGTAATTTCGAACCTGTTTATGCTTGGGGCAGCAACCTGGCCAGGGCATGGTGTGAATGGTGGATCGGGATTTATTGTCTCCAAGAAGCTTCTTTCTCAGTGAGCTTTTATGTAACATTTATAATGTTTATTTTAATAGAAGAGCATTCGAATTAGGAGAATCATTAACATCATGGTTTGCGGTCTATTGTATGGGAATACGAACCATCAATTATCTTCCCAAACCACACGTTTTTGATCGCTTTTTTTACTGCGCTTCTTCAACTAAAGGGGCATTAGTGGAAGAACAATTTTAGGACTGAGACATATCTTAGTTAGTCCATTAAGGGCCCTTTTCTTTAGTAAGAAGTCGTCTTTTTGATATGCCCCTACACATCAAGGGATTAGATTTTATTAAGATAAAAAAAGATTGTGAATATTTTCGCTTAAACTAATGGGTAGCGTTTATCCAAGAAGGATAACGCTTCTTTTTGTTGAACTTATTGTACTAACGATTCAGTTTTGTTTAAGAAAGAATATACAATATGTTAAAATTTTGATAATCAGGAAAAAAATTGCCAGAAAACAATATCGTATTAGGGAGAGAAGAAAATAGATGTTTGGACTATCAAAAAAGGAAACCAAAAAGGACGATGAAGATATTTCACAAGAAGAACAGGAATACATTGATAGTAAAAAGGGGACAAATCCCTATGGGATGATTGTTTTCTTTATGGGTGGATTATCCTTTATGAAAGGATACACTTATGTATTTATTCCGATTATAACAATAATCTTTGGAATAATAACTTATAGAACATATGATAAGGAAAAAGAAGATAATCCGTTTCCATTTTATATCGGTATCCTTTTAGCCTTAATTGGTATATTTACGTTTATAACACATCAAACACCCATATTTGCTTAATATTTTTACAAGGGGAATGTTTTCTAAACATGGCTTTAGTTGAAAACTATAATATATTATTGGCTGCTTTATTAGAGTTTTTGCACCATATCAACATTAGAATTTGGCAAATCAAAATAAAAAAAGTGATGATTAAACCATCACTTTTTGTTATGTAGTAAGAGTAAGTTATTTACCAGCTACAGCATCCTTTAATTGCTTTCCAGGCTTAAATGCAGGTACTTTTCCGCCTTGGATTTCAATTTCTTCTCCAGTTTGTGGGTTACGTCCCTTACGAGAAGCACGTTCACGAACCTCAAAGTTACCGAAACCTATTAATTGAACTTTATCTCCATTTTTTAATGCTTCTAAAATAGAATTAAAAACCGCATCTACAGCTTTGCCAGCATCTTTCTGTGTAAGTTCGGAAGTTTGGGCTACTAGACTCACAAGTTCTGTTTTATTCATTGATAACACTCCTTAAAAATAAATTGAACCCTTATGGGGCGTACCTAAGTTTTACCATATCGCACATAAGTTCGCAACTATTAAACTAAGGTGAATGTTACCTATTTGTGAGAATTTTCACTTAAACTAAAGTGGCAGTTTTATTTAACAAGGGTATTCCCTTTACTTTAGTGAATTATTAATATTGAAAGTATTCTTAAAAATAAGGAGTTGATTTGTTGTGTGAAGGATTAGAAACTAAGCACAAAAGGTCATGAGTATATCCACACTTATACTTTATTAAAAATGGGGAAGATGTAGATCGTGTTACAGCGCCAGATGCCAATGAAAAAACAATTATAAAATTTGTGAGCAAATAAAATGACTGGATCGCTGCCATGCTCGGAAGCCCATCGTTTGATACATGCCGTACCCGGTTCCTAATGACCTAAGGGTGAATAGTATTGTGTATAAACTAACTGGAAAGGAAGAGAAATATACTATGGATATTACACCACAAGAAGAATCCATGATTAAGGCTTTCCGTGAGACTGACTTACCTCCTTTATTTGTGCTCATACGAGTCAGAAATGATATTGCAAATGACATTGCAAATATCAATGAGAACCAAAGAGGTGACATTGTTAAAGCATTAGAAAAATATATCGGCTCACTATGGGAGGACTATCATGAAGGGAAAAAGTCACAAGATAAAGAAAGCACTTAACTAATACAATATAGTAGCTGCAACCCCGCACCACTGTTTTATTCTACTGGACTTTTTGCGGGATGGATTTGCTATGCGGCATGATTTTTCGCCTATAAAAATCGATGAGATAACCTCGATTTTTTCGCTAAAGGGGCCGATTCTTAAATAAGGGAGATTGCCTTTCTTATTGAACATACCCCGCTAATAGAAATAACTCAGTTGTTCCATTATAGGGCGCTTTTCTTAAATAAGAAGGCGTCTGTTTGTATTGTACTGGATTCTGGAACAACACTTATTAGGGATTGGCGTAATATTAAGGTGTAGAAGAGATTGTGAAGGATTCCACTTAAACTATCGGGTGCAAGAGTTTAAGATTGGGATGGCTGCGGCGATCCTTTTTCTTGTTGAGCTAACGTGGCAGGTTAGTGGAAGAAGGACTATTTTTATAGACTAAAAAAAGCTAAGATTTAATCTCCTAGCTTTTTGTGCGTAAGAATATCATTTTAAATAAAACGAACATCTCTATAAATAAAATCACCGTTTGGATTTGTTTCATAATCAAAACAGATTAACTGAAAAGGAATACTGTCTTTTGTTTGAATTGAACCTAATATTTTAATCCCATTTTTAAAAAATATTTCTTCTACTTGTTGAAGCGTTTTACCTCCTTCAGAAAAATTTAATTCGTTTATGATTTTTTCTTTATCCTGCGCATCTTTTAGGATTATTTGAGTGTTATACAAGGATTGAATTGGAGGAAAGGCACTGTTTACAAGAAACAGAACCCTTTTTCTTAAATATGCTGAAGAACATCCATTACATAGGAGGAGTAAGACCAGTAAGCACAGGAACGACTGAAGTTGCTGTAATGGCAAGTTGCTGAGTTTGTAATACTTTTACAGTAAGTTCCAGAATGGTTTTTTCCGTCAACGTGATAAAAGTTCCCTCAGCCGGCGGTTCTACTGGTGAAAAATCAAGTTCAAAGAAGTTTGCGGCTACTAACTCACCAAATGGCTGTTCATTGAATTTGACAAGATTGTTGAAGAAGAATTTATCCAAGCGAGCATTTAAGTTGTTTGTATCACTAAGGAAACTAGACTCGGAAGTTTCATTGATACCGAGGATTGGTAAATTAATAAGCGTTCCAGCCGTTGTACTAAGTTCTGTAAATCCAGTAAATGGAATATCGAAAACTGCATCTCTAAGCGATGTAGTACATGGCGTAATCGGTCCCCCAGCCGCAGTATATTCAATATTTTTGCGAATATGCCCTGCTATAAATAATTTAGCTCTTGAAAAGGTAAAAAAGTCAGTGCCGACAACACGTGTAAATGGTGCTTCCGGAACAATTTTCACTTGATCCAGAAATACATTTTTTTTCACTCTTTTAATTTCAGTTGTTAGAATTTCAAGGTCAATTGTTGCCTCTATAGGAATTTGGACTGTTGGCTCTGCTAATACAACAGGAACTTTAATCCTAGTAACAGTTGGTCCAGCTGTTGTTGTGGTATTTGCACTCGTAAATGAACTCAGTGGTGTTGGTGTTACTGGACAAGGACCTGGGGGGGGCGGATTGACTTGCTCGATTGGGTTGAAGATTATCATTACATCCCATTAAAAACACCTCATTTCATTATAATTTTTTTAGGTGTTACATTGTTATAGTATTCTTTGTACAAGTTAAAGAATGGACAAGCATATTAGTCATTAACATATTTTTATAGAAATGGGCTTTTTGGGCGAGCAGCCAGGTCAAACGGAACAACCAAAAGAGAAAGATACGATTAATAGAGAACTGATAGCGACTACAATCCAAGAGAAAACACGACATGGGAGGATTTCGTTAGTTACCAACGGCATGTATCCGTACCGTTCTATCATTTTACACATCACTTATCACAATTAAATGGACTCGAGTAAAGGCAAGAATTGTGAAGAATTGTACTTAAACAAACGGGTGCTTTAACTAAAAATTTGGGCATAAAAAAGGTGTTACCTTATCTGGTAGCACCTATTTTTATTATTTAAAGTCAGTTTTTATTAATAGAAGTACATTTTTTGAAATTATAAAATTATAAGGCTTAGGCAATCTGAGAACAACCCCCTGTACCAACTTGTCCCGATTGTAATAAATCATTTAAGACTTTCTGATTAATCACTTCATTAAAATCAGAAGGATGGTCTAAGGAAATTCCTCTCCGATTAGCAACAGAAATAATTATGCCTAATTCATAATACATATTTTTTGTAAGAATATCTTTTTCAATATTTTTAATAATTTCATTATAAAAATGAATTAAAAAATCAACAGGTAACTTTTCATAGAAATCCATTATCTATTCACCTCAAACTTCAACGATTGTAAGCCTTTTCAAAAATTATACCATTATTTGTTTTATTCATGATGTTAAAATTGTGTAAAAAATCTAAAAAATATAAAACATTATTGGTATTGTAAAATACGGAGTGTTTGAAGAGGATTATAAAACCGCAACTAGTATAAATTGGTTTTGTTAAAAACTACTTTAACCAGTCATTTACTGACACTACCAAGTGCAACACTAGAACAAGGAAAATGCTCTTTCTTATTAAAGTAACGGGGCAGTTTAGTTTAACAAGGGTGGGGGGGAAATGATAAAATACAATATATATTTCTTATTACATAGGTAAAGGATTGGTTATTTATGAAAAATTCAAGAAACCCTGGCAGTATTCACCCACCAGTGGCTCCATATGTGCACCAAATTGAAATAACAGGAACTAATAGATGGTTAACTTTATCAGGACAATTGGGTATGGATGTCGATGGCACAGTGCCAGAAAATCCTTTAGAACAAATGAAATTAGCTTTAGAAAATATTAAGAGAAACCTTGAAGCTGCAGAGATGGAAGTTAATGATTTAACCAAGTTAGTATTTTATTTAGTTGGTGACTTTAAAGCTAATCAAAGAAGAAAAATTATAAGTGATTTTCTCGGTGAGCACCTCCCATGCACAACAATGGTTTATGTAGTTGCATTAGCTACACCGGTGTTTAAAGTTGAAATTGATGCTTGGGCGTGTAAAGAGGCTAAATAATACTATATATAACTTGTTGAACTAACGGGTGCTAAGAGTTAAAGATCCAACTGCCATCGTTGCAGCTTTTTTTATTATGCTAACGGGGAGTGAAAGAAGGAAGCCCTAGGCTTTACAATTGTGTACTATATTTCCCAATATGATATAGCAAAAAGAAGTGCCCATACAGCAGATCATGCGAGGCACTTCTTTTTATAAAAAAATTTTTGTCGAGATTTACCTACCTTCAAAACAGCTAAAAAAACCAACTAAATAAAGCCGAAACACATCATGCCGCCAAACATCATGCCACCGCCGCACATCATGCCACCGCCGCACATCATGCCACCACCGCACATCATGCCACCACACATCATGCCGCCACAACGCATACCACCGCACATCATGCCGCCACAACGCATACCGCCACACATCATGCCACCGCAACGCATAGCCCCCATTATGCGCGGATCCTGACTCTGAGTACCCATAGGAATTAACTGACCAACTTGGAAATTTTCCATTCCTAAAATTTGGAGTTCATTTTGAAAATTGTGCATTTTTACCTCCCCTGTTTATTTAATAATTAGGTTAAACTGACATCTAACAAGAGATTTGACCGAAGAAATTTTGTCAGTTCTTTGTAAAAAAGAGATACTAAGTGTGCTCTCTTCAACAAAATATGATTCCAATTAGGTGGCTGTTACGGGTTTAAAAGCCTATTTCATGTTAAAAGAATCATAAGATGTTGTTCTGGAAGCAATGATGGCTGAATAATTTTATTCAACTTGCTTTAATGCTCAACGAAATATATCTTGAGGGGGAAGATTTGCTTTTGAAAAGGAAGGTACCCCGTCAAGCCTTATTCTTTTTTGGAACTAAAGGTGGAATACTACCCTTGTTTTGTATCGGAATAAGATTGTGAAGCATTACACTTAAACTATCGGAGGCTTTACTTCAATAACGATATTCAGCAATCGGGCGCGATTGTGAAGCAACACATATAGAAAATGATCCAACTTTTTTATAAAAATCTTATTCTTAGTTAGAAAGATGGACTCCATTTTAATCAATCTTTGTTCAAAATGGAGTTCTTGTGTTTAATAATAAACCAGGGTTTGTGATTTCATTTTAATTAAACTTTATTAAAATGCTACACATTGAGAAAAATGGCAGAACATAAAAAAGAAATAGCAAGTCAGTTATAAAACACTGGCTTGCTATTTTTTATATTTATCAAGTTTATTGCTTCTAACAAAGTTAGAAAACTGTGAAAAATGAAGGTTTGAAAGAAAGATGCACCGTTTTTATAAGCGGTCCCAGTAGCCCATAAACATCAATTCTCATAGTTTCTTTAAACAATCATTTAATTTCCGTGCTTGATTTTTGAAGTAAAGAAAAAATGCAACCCAAAAGATCGTATAGACGACAAAGGAAATTAAGAGTGTTAACAAAATATTTATGATATTAAATGGGATCCATCCGATCGTGAGTGCCAAGATGAGGTATAGGATCGTGACGGTTAAAAACTGAAGAATGGTTTGCTGGGCAAGTTTCAAATTCCTGTTTTTAAAGTACAAAGAACTGACTAAATAAATCCAGCCACAGAGAACTGAACCTATGGAGCTTTTCAAAAATAATGGTCCATCTATCATTTCTAAGCCACCGAAAAGGATATTCAAATTGGTGATTAAAACCGCAATAAAGCTTCCGAAGAAAATACCGATAAAACTACGGATAATAAATGTTTTCATTCTACTTTCCTCCTATTCAATTTTAGAGCTTCTTTAATCGCAGGGACATAGGTACGAGACACATATTCTTTCTTTCCTGATTTGAAGTAAACGCAGAGTGTACCATTGAATGATGCTTCAAAACGGCTCAATTGATTCAAATTGGCGATAACCGATTTAGACAGGCGGATAAATTTTTTAGAAGGGAGCATGGCCTCGAGCTCATATAATTTCTCTTTTAAAATAAATGAATCTGTTTCCGTTACGGCGATAATATGAACGTTTTCAGTATGAAAATAGTGGATGTCATCCGGTTTGAGAATATGTTGCATTTCTCCCTTTTTTCCAATTAGGAATTGTTGCTCCCTTCCATAGATGAAGTCAATTAGTTCCTGTATATTTTCGTCCAACTCAGGCCCTTCGATGGTAACTCTCGTTTCTTTAATTACTTTGTCAATATTAAGGAAAAGTTTCAAATTTCTGACACCTCTTTTCACCTAAAAGTATAATCGTTTAAGCTCTTGATGTCTGTCAATAAATGTTCTTTTAATTTCCTCCTCTCATTGACTTTCTAATCAAATTGTATGATGAAATTCCTTTCAAGTCTGCAAAATCCCAGTAAGTGGAGGGGAAAGAAAAGGTAACTTGTGGAAAATAGTTGATGACTTACATATAAGGAATCCCATGCTCCGTTTAACGAAAACAACAATTTGTTGAGGTAGTTATAAAGAAAGCCATAAAACCTTCAACTGTGAGAGAAGAATTGTTACAGTATTTTTTGAAAAGTTTTATTCATTACTTTGTGTAGTATTGTACTTAAAGTAAACCATCTAATAGTTTGTCAACATTTTTTATTAAAAACTTAAAATGTTTCATGATATACTAAAAATGTGCATGCCAAATAACCTTCCTAAATTCTACTTTTGGAAGGTTTTGTATTGATTAGTTTTATTTATTATTTAAGCTATATCTTGGAAAGTCGAGTTGTTTTTTAATATTGCGTAGATCCATTGTAAAAGCTTATTTGCACAGGCTATTACAGCTACTTTATAAAGCTTTCCTTCTTCGCGTTTCTTATCATAGAACTCTCGTAATCTCTTGTTGCGCGGGATGATATCTTTGGTCGTTTTCTTTTTACGACAATCACGGATGGCACATTTAACAGCTAAATATAATGCACGTCTTAGTCTGCTGGACCCTCTTTTTGTTATTCTGTTTACAGTTCCTTTGAACCTTCCTGATTCAAAGATACTAGGGTCAATTCCGGCAAATGCTACAAGTTTTTTTGGGTGATTAAACCGATCAATCTCACCAATTTCAGAAATAATCGTTGCAGCGATTTTTTCTCCGATACCAGGGATGGATTGGATAATCTTATATTCTATAAGTTCTTTTGCTAAAGCATCTATCTCAACTTCAAACACAGATAGGTGCTTTTGGTATTCTAAAAGCATATTGATATACATTTTTAGGGTTAATATATGGCTTTGATATAAGGTTTTCCGAAAAGGATTCCGTGCTGCTGCAACTATCAGTTCCTTTGCCTTTGTAGCCGCCCACTTACGAGAACGACTTTTACAGTGCTCCTTGATTTTAGCTGCTATTCTTTCTTCTTCAGCTTCTAAGACATCGTTAGATGTAGGATATTCTAGTAGAGTAAGTAAAGAAACAACAGAATATAAATCCCCAAAAACACCTCTATACTCAGGAAAAACCTGATCAAGAACTGCTTGAAACTGTAGCTTAGCTTGTACATATATTCCTGTTAAGTTTTCGTGTTGTCTTGTAAGATTACGAAGGTTTAAGAGTTGAATCCCACGCTTTTTATATGGCTCTAAATCCTCTTTATAGTACAATTCACAGAGATGATTAGCATCGATTATATCTGTTTTTACTTTCCGTAAACTCGAGCTCTTAGCTCGATAGGAGATAAGAGGATTAACAATAATTAATAAATAATCCTTCTCCTCAAAATACTGTACAACAGGGGTATGATAATGCCCTGTAGCTTCGAGTACGATCGGAAGTTTAACCCCAGTTAAACTCTCAATTTCTCTAAGAAATTGGTGTAAATTTTCTAGTCCCTCAAGGGTATGTGTTACTTTAAAACTAGTTTTGTATGGCTTTTTCTTTTCCAAGTAAGCTTGAACCTGACTTTCACCTTTAGCTACATCCAGACCTACGACTGGATTCATTTTTAAATCTCCTCCTCCAATAATGAAATTCACCGGTACCCCTAATCCTTCTTGCAGTATCATAGCTTCGCTTGTTATACGAGATCAATGTCCCAACCAGCCTCAAACATGTTTCTACAAGTAGGGGGCGAACTGTTTACTTTACGGGATCTAAGCCCCACGGGTGCTTACGTTCTACCCCGGCTACCGTAATAATAAAACCATATAAAAAATGGTCAACCAGAAATATCTGGTGACCTTATAATACGAACGGGTGCTTGAGTTCAAAGTCTAGGGTTGCTACTGCAGCCCGTTTCTTATTTCGCTAACGTGGCAGGTTTGTTGAAGAAGGAAAGTTTACCCAAAATGAGGAATATAAATGAACAATGTCAAATGAAAGGGGTGTTTGTGATGTTTAATTTTATTAAAGTTTCCCTTGAACATATCGATACAATAATATGTTTACGGCTGACACTTTTAAAGGAGTTAGGCGAATTGAATACTCCTCAAGAAGAACAACTTATGGAAACTTCAACAAGGGAGTATTTACAAACTTCACTTTCAAACAATGAATTTATATCCTATATGGCTGAAACGAATGGTAAACCTGTAAGTATTAGTGGTATGGTTCTATTTAAAAGACCACCATATTTAGAGAATCTTCAAGGTATTGAAGCCTACATTCTTAATATGTACACTGTTCCCAAATATCGTGGAAAAGGTTTGGCAAGAAGATTACTTGAACATTGTATTGAAGAAAGTAAAAAAAGTGGAGTTAAACGAATTTGGTTGCACGCCTCTAAAGGTGGGGAACCCCTATATAAAAAAATGGGTTTTACAGATAAAGATAGTGAAATGGAACTGTATCTATAATCCGTTTTGATCTTCAACTAACAGGGACGTTTCTGTAATAACAGGAATACTTTTTACTAACGGTGTAGGATACCTTTAGAATGATTTTCGATAAAACTTTAGAAGTTTAGCTATATGAGTTATAAAATAGAACTCCTGTTTCGGCAGGTTTTGATTTTTATCAACGGGAGGTTATCATGCCATTTGGTGCGTTTTTGATGGATGTTTTCTTGTTGTTATTGGTAATTGTTTATTTTGTCAGGACTTTTTTAAAGGGAATCAAGAATAAAATGACATTTATCGAAATTATAAAATCAAATTACTTTTGGATGGGTTCTATGTTAGTTTTTGCTTCCTACATGATTAACAATGTAATTCACTATTTACTAAAATAATAACGAAATGACTAACTATATACTGATTGTGAAGAATTGTACTTAAAGTAAAGTGTGCTTGAGTGAAAGATCGATTTCCGGCAATGATCGCTGCGGCGGTTATTTTTTTTTTTTTAGCTAAAGCAGCAGTATCCGAAGAAAAAAGCACCCTTTTTACAAAGGATGCCTGCATTTAGTTATTTCGTTCGGCTTTAACCTTCTTCTTTTGAAATCAATAGCCTGCCACTCTATGGTTTTTTCATTACTAAAAGTGATCGTCACTAAGTCATGTGGGGGACTGTGGGCACCTTCAAATGTTGTTACCTGGACGGTGACATTAAATAAGGAACTGCCTTGTGGCAGTTCCTTAATTTGGGTTATATTACCACAATAATTTTGTTTAATTTCGCCATATTGCCTTCTAAATAACCCTAAATCACATATGATTTATATGATTTATCAAGATAACGTTCTATAAACTCAGCTACACCATCATTTTCGTGGTGTTCTGTAACAAAATCAGCCGCTGCTTTAACTTCTTCGCTAGCGTTCCCCATTGCTACTCCAGTACCGACATGACGAAGCATCTCTATATCATTGGGTCCGTCTCCGATGGCTACGACTTCATTTGGACTAATTCGAAATGCGCGAAGTAAACTTTTTATAGCAGACCATTTGGAAACATTAGGAGCAACTAATTCAAACCCGTTATTCCAATTGATTACGTCTGCTTCCTTTTTAAACAAAGCAGATAAATCATTACTTGGTTCACCTGTTAGAACACTATATTTAAGAACATTTTGATAATTTGCCTGTCTTAAATCTCCGATATACCGTGGCGGAATTTGCCCAATTTTTGTCCAGTAATCGATTTCTTCATTTGTTTCCTTACAATAAAGCCCATTTGCAGTATGGATAATAATATTACAAGGATTTTCAGCGGTCAGATGGTGGAATCGTTCTTCATTCAGTTGGACGGTTTTCATTTGCATAGCTTTTCCTGTCTTTTCATCGTAAATCGCGGCACCATTCAAACAGATCATAGGAGTTCGTAAACCAATTTCTTTATGGTAGGGAGCGGTTACTTCATAGTGTCGACCAGTAGCTAAAAAAACCTTGACCCCCTGATCAATGAGCCTATAAATGGCTTCCATATTTCGGCGGGAAATGTTGTTTGAGGCTTTTAGTAGTGTACCATCCATATCAATAAATACAGCACGTACATTCATTTATATTGCCTCCTCATTTGTTGGTAAAACCATCATATCATCTGAATATTAAAGTCTTGTAAACTTAGTGTATGGAATCAATAAAGATTATTGGTATGCAGGGGATGGTCCAATGAAGTTAAATATATTAATCCAATAACGGGGCTTTCGTTAAAGATGGGATGGCTACGGCTATCCTGTTTTCTCATTAACTAACGGGTGATAGAGTTCAAGATGGGGTTCCAGCAGAAATGAAAGAAAATAATCGCTGCAGCGGTCATTTTTTCTTGTTGAACTGATATGTACGAAACTGTCAATCATCTGTTATCAACAATAGAAAAGGATATCTTTGATTGATCTTCATCGGACAAGCTTTGAAATATACCCAGCAAGCCATCTTAGTATACAAAATAGCTTTTATATAAGTGATATTTATAATTAAATTAAAATCTTTAATTTTATTTAATCAAAATTTATGAGTATGCTTAGTGTAATAAATGATTTTTCAGAAAATTTAGGAAATAGGATGGGAAAGGAGTGAAGTGAACTATGACCCTAAAAAGTGAAAATCCAGAAGCAAAGCAATCCCTCGTTCATGCTGATTCGAAAGTGGGTATGTGTATATTTATTAAATAAGAAAACTAATTTAATAAGAAATGAGGGGATAGTGTATGGAAAATGTTTATTTAGTAGAGGCTCTTAGGACTCCTATTGGGAGTTTTGGTGGTTCATTGAAAGATGTAGGTGCTGTGCAACTTGCAACAGAAGTCATGAAGGAAGTTTGGAAGCGATCCAGCCTTTCGGGTGAATGTATTGATGAGGTCGTGCTAGGTAATGTACTTAAATCGGGAGTCAAAGGGAACCCTGCTAGACAAGCTGCGATCCACGCCGGGATACCTGTGTCAGTACCTGCTATGACAATAGATAAACAATGTGCATCTGGCTTGCGTGCAATTACACTAGCCTACCACCAAATTCAAGCTGGAGAATCAAATGTTGTGATCGCAGGGGGGACAGAAAGTATGAGCAATGTCCCGCATTTGGTGTTGAATGCCAGGTGGGGACAGAAAATGGGAGATTTACGGACGGTAGATGCACTATTTCATGATGGACTTCATTGTGCAATTGAAGGATACCATATGGGGATTACAGCTGAGAATCTAGTGGAACGCTATCAAATTTCGCGGGAAGAACAAGATGTTTTTGCTTTAGATAGTCAGATAAAGGCGCTTAAAGCTAGAGAACAGGGTAAATTCCAAGAGGAAATCATTCCAATTCAGATAAAAACCAAGCAAGGTACCGGGATATTCACAGAAGATGAGAGTATAAAAAATACCAATCTAGGGAAATTACACAATCTGAAACCAGCTTTTAAAGAAAATGGAACGGTGACTGCAGGAAATTCTTCTGGATTAAATGACGGGGCCGCGGCTGTTATTGTTGCTTCTGAACAAGCAGTAAAGGAATACAACTTAAAACCACTTGCCAAAATTCGTTCAGTTGCAAGTGCTGCAGTGGCACCTTCTATTATGGGGATTGGGCCAGTGCCGGCGACACAGAAAGCCCTTGAGAGAGCAAATCTAACCATCCAGGATATTGAACTGGCAGAATTAAATGAAGCTTTTGCAGCACAAGTACTGGCTGTAAATAAAGAATTATGTTTGCCAGAGGAGATTATAAATGTTAATGGAGGAGCCATTGCCTTAGGGCACCCAATAGGATGTTCAGGTGCACGGATCGTGGTTACCCTAGTCCATGAATTACGACGACAAAAGAAACAAATTGGATTGGCATCCTTATGTGTTGGCGGTGGACAAGGCGTATCAATCATTGTCGAAGCGATATAAAGCGGTTACATTTTTTCTGCATTTTCGAACTCCAGCGAAATAAATAGATTGAAACCCTTAATAAATAAGGGTTTCTGATGTTTAAGCCACTTTTCATAAAGTGGTTTTTTATTTTTTTATAGGTAGATATGGACCGAAAAGAAGGAGGCTGTCCCAAAAGGTGACAGGCACCACTATATGTACAAAGTTTATGATAATTTTTCCGCAATGTTGATTGGAGCGGAAGGAGCTCGATCCTCGAAAATGCTATCGCATTTCCTTCGTGCGGTGTTGATTCAAAGATGATGATTCAACGTCCTGCGGGAGTGGGTCATGAGAGACCCCGCAGGCGCAGGCAGCGCCGAGGAGGCTCCCCTGACCGCCCGCGGAAAGCGAGCTTCTTGAGCGGAAATCAACAGACAAATTTCTTAATGTTCATGACTGAATCTCTTTATCATATTAGTATTTTTTATTTACAGATTAAAATCTTTAATTTTATATAACTGATATTTATTAATATACTTAATGTAATAATATTTTAAATATTCACAATAGAAGGTAAACAAAACGCCTATGTGAGAAAAAGGAGGGATTATTAATGAGTTATAACTTAGACGAAAATCTGCGAAGAAGTGCAATGAATTACCCAAATAGTATCGCTTGTATCTATGAAGATAAAAGTGTTACTTATCATGAACTAAATAAGCAGGTTGAAGGATTGGCTGCCGGTTTGTTTGCCCAAGGAATCAAAAAGGGTGATGGAGTGGCGCTAATATTAGGAAACAGCCCTGAATTTGTTATTGCGTATTACGGCATTTTACGGCTAGGAGCTTATGTTGTTCCGATAAACCCCATGTTTACCAAGGGGGAGATAAACTACATTTTACACAATAGTCAAGCCAAAGCGGTTATTTCTCAAGTTTCCGTAGAACATAAGTTAAAAGACATAAGGGATCAATTGGAAAATCTAAAGCTCGTAATCTATACGGACGCTGAAGATCATGAAAGTACATGGAAGCAACTGATAGAAACAAATAATAACAATTATGAAAACCCTTTCATCAACGAAGAAAACCTAGCAGTCATTCTTTACACTTCAGGAACAACTGGTAAACCAAAGGGTGCGATGTTAACGCATAAAAACTTGGCTTCGAATGCTGACGCCATTTCAAAATTAATTGAACTTAATGATAAAGATCGAGTAGTAGCTGTCCTTCCAATGTTTCATGTTTTCTGTATGACTATATGTCTAAATGCGCCAATTGCCTGTGGGGCAACGGTCCTGATCATGCCTAAGTTCAGCCCGCTCCAACTTGTAAGCACTATTCGCGAAAGAAAGGTTACTGTGTTTGCCGGCGTTCCAACTATGTACAATTTCCTTTATCAATTTCCTGATTCCACGGCGGAGGATTTCTTATCAATTCGTGTGTGTATATCTGGGGGTGCTTCGATTCCGGTCGAGCTGCTGCAAAAATTTGAAAACAAATTTAATGTTTTTATTTTGGAAGGGTATGGCCTATCTGAGACTGCTCCTCTCGTTGCCATCAATCCTTTAAAGGGAATTCGCAAGCCCGGCTCAATCGGTCTAAATATTCCAGGTGTTAAAACTAAGGTGGTAAATGAAGAGGGGAAACAATTACCTAGAGGAGTAGTAGGAGAATTAGTAGTTCAAGGACCAAATGTTATGAAGGGATATTTGGGAATGTTGGAAGCTACATCATCCGCCTTAATAGATGGATGGGTTTACACAGGTGATCTGGCAACAGTGGATGAGGATGGATACATTTACATTGTTGACCGCAAAAAGGACATCATTATTATTGGCGGATACAATGTGTACCCTCGTGAAGTAGAGGAAGTATTGTTTCAACATCCTGCAGTTGTAGAAGCAGCAGTAATTGGTATCCCGGATGGAGAGTACGGGGAAAAAGTAAAAGCCTTTATCGCAGTCAAGGATGAGCAGATTTCCGAGAATGATATTATCCAATTCTGTCAGGAGCGACTAGTGAAGTACAAGCTTCCTAATCAAGTAGAGTTTTTGAGAGAGTTACCAAAGAACTCAACTGGAAAAATTTTGCGCAGAGAATTAAGACAATTAATTGAAGTGAAGTTATAAACTTACCATATTATTGAAGGAGGATTATTTATGTCATCCATTTTAAAGGAAAAAGTTAAAGGACCAGTAGCGTGGAAAGGTGTTGACCTGGCTAAAGATGAATCATGGGTTTATTATTTGTCAGAAAAAACGATTGAATCTCTAGAAAATGCGTTATCCCATGTTAAACAAAAGGGTCTACAAGCACCTGATTTTACCAAGGAGGACTTCCCAATTCCTGATCTTGCCGATGAAATCACTTACTTTGTTGAAGAACTGGAGAATGGAAGAGGGTTTTTATTAATTCGTGGATTACCAATGGAAAGGTATTCAGATGAAGATGCGAGCATTATTTACTGGGGTCTCGGGCTTCACATGGGCATTCCAGTATCACAAAACGCAAATGGCGATCTTTTAGGGCATGTCAAAGATCAAGGTCTAAGTTTAAAAGATTCTAATGTTCGCGGATATCAAACAAAACTGCATCTTCCTTTTCACGCAGATGGATCTGATGTTGTTGGATTATTGAGCCTTCGTAAAGGAAAATCCGGGGGTCACAGCAGCATCGTAAGTTCGATGGCTGTTTATAATGAAATTCTGGAGAAGTACCCAGAATATCTTGGTATTCTTTGCCGTCCATTCATCTTTGATCGTCGCGGAGAGGAAGCGCCAGGTGAATCTCCAGTATTTTCATCACCAATCTTTAGTTTTTATGATGGTAAATTGAGCTGCAGATATGTTCGTTTATTTATCGAATCAGCACAAGAGAAAACAGGTATCAAATTGTCAGAAGTTGAAATTGAAGCATTAGACGTACTGGATTCCCTCCTTCATGATGAAAATATGCATTATAATATGTTGCTCGAAGAAGGTGATATGCAGTTCGTCAATAATTATACCGTTCTTCACTCACGTACCAATTACGAAGACTATGAAGAACCGGAACGCAAACGTCATTTATTAAGATTGTGGCTTACGATGCAAAACGGCCGTGAAATTTCGCCTGATTTTGCGATGTTTATTGATGAGAAAACAGGTAAACCTGGCCGCGGCGGTATTCCTGTCCGTCAGAAAACATCTGGTGGTATTATTGAAAACTTAAAGTAATACGGCTCAGCCCGGAAGACTTACCTTTATAATCCATTTCATGACAACATTGTTAGATTATTTGATGGGGAGCACCTTTTCAGTTTTCGGGAAAAGGTGTTCCCTTGATGGCAAAAATAAGGAGGATTTAAATATTGAGAACTCCCAAATATTCTTGGATTATATTAATATTTCTAGTTATTAGCGGTATGATCAACCAAGTAGATAAAATTGTGATTGGTTTGGTTTCCGTTCCCGTCATGAAAGAGTTCCATTTAAGTCCTTCCCAATGGGGAATGGTGGGAAGCTCCTTCTTTTGGTTTTTTGTCCTTTCCTCTATCATTCTTGGAGGCATGGCAGACTCTAAAAACACGAAAAAAATGCTGACTTGGATGTCATTGATTTGGTTGACGATTCAATTTGCTACACCTTTTGTTTCCAGTCTGTCAATGCTGGTTATCACAAGAATGATCCTGGGTGCGGGAGAAGGCCCAGCTCCTGCTCTATCAACGGCAATAATGGGAAAATGGTTTCCGAAACATAGACATGGTATAGGCTTTGGCGCCGTTCTTTTAGGAACAACAGGGGGCTCAGCAATTGCATCGCCACTATTAATCTCTTTAATCGGTCAATATGGATGGAGATCTGCCTTTATATTCATGGGGATTGTTGGACTGATTGTGCTAGTCCTATGGATCGTTTTCGGTAAAGAAAGTCCCGAAGAAATCGGGATGCCCTCATTTCATATGGAGGCTCAGCAAACATCCAGCCTTTCAAAGGTTTCTTGGCGTGAGTTTCTTCCACATTTACTGTCTAAAAATTTTATATTTACCGTTTTGTGTGGAGGATGTGCCTATTGGTTATTATCTATTCAGGCCATATGGTTTCCCGCATACTTTACGAAAGTTCAACACTTTAATGGTCAAACATTGAAACTTGCGGTGTCTTTACCTTTTCTTTTCGCCGCCATTTGCCAAATCGGATTTTCGCTTGTTTCAGATAGGCTTTATCGCAAAACTGGGGATATTCGAAAAGCACGAATAAATCTCGCCAGTTCTATGATGGTGTTATCTGCAATTTGTGTATACCTGGCCATTACTGTGAATTCAAGCGCAATTTCCATACTGTT
Source organism: Neobacillus massiliamazoniensis (assembly GCF_001048695.1). Taxonomy (GTDB): domain Bacteria; phylum Bacillota; class Bacilli; order Bacillales; family Cytobacillaceae; genus Neobacillus; species Neobacillus massiliamazoniensis. Next base: position 301,196 of record NZ_CVRB01000003.1, read on the forward strand.
CTTTACACTTGCTCCAGGTTTTGCGTATGTCATTCTTTCCCTTGCACCTGCCATATTAATGGATTTCTTTTCTCCTCAAAATATTGGAAAAGCACAGGGAACGTTCATTGCTCTTTCAAGTTCAACAAGTATTATTGCTCCACTCGTATTCGGATATCTTATCCAATATTCCGCGACTGAGGTAATCGGATATCGTTATGGGTTTGAAGTAACTGCTTTGGGCATGTTTGTTATCGGATTATTGTTCTGGATCGGTGTACGTCCCACAAAGAAAAGTCACATAGCGATAAAAGCAGAGGAACAATTGAACATTTAAATCATTTCCAGCAAGGAATTTAGTTTTTTGAATATGTCAGTTTGAGAGATTGGTTGAGATTAAATATTAACAATACTTATTTACAAGTTAAAAATAATAATTTTACTTAATTAATAGTTATAATTAAACTAGAAATAATAAATTCGCAATAGTCAGTCAATTTATACATGCAATCTCTAACAAATGCGAATTCCAAAAAACATATTCTTGAAGGAGGCATATTTATGTCGAGCATTTTAAAGGAAAAAGTTCAAGGGAGATCAGCATGGAAAGGTACTGAATTGGCTAAGGATGATTCATGGATTTATTATCTGTCAGAGGAAACTCTCGCAGTTCTTGAAAAGGCTGTATTACATGTTCAACAAAAAGGATTAAAGGCACCTGATTTTAAAAAGGAGGATTTCCCAATTTCAGGTCTTGCTGATGAAATTGCTTATTTTGTAGACGAGTTGGAGAATGGGAGAGGGTTTCTATTAATTCGTGGATTACCAATGGACCGATATACTGATGAAGAAGCGGCTATTATTTACTGGGGTCTCGGACTTCACTTGGGTCTGCCGATTATCCAAAGCAAAAAAGGGGATCTGTTAGGGCATATCAAAAACGTAGGTAAAGACTTTAATGATAATACAAAAGTACGTGGTTACCAGACAAATGTACACCTTGACTATCACACAGACCTCGCCGATGTCGTCGGATTATTATGTCTTCGCAAAGCGAAATCTGGCGGTTTAAGCAGTATCGCAAGTGCGATGGCGATCTATAATGAGATTTTGGAGAAGCACCCAGAGTACCTTGACATCCTCTTTCGTCCATTCGATCATGATCTTCGCGGGGAAGAAGGAGCAGGTCGATCTCCAGTAGTTCCATCACCAATCTTTAGCTATTACGATGGTAAATTAAGCTGCAGATATATGCGGCAATATGTCGAATCAGCGCAAACGAAAACAGGTATCTCTTTATCAAAAGAGGAAATCGAAGCATTTGATTTTATAGATTCCCTTACTCATATTGAAAACTTTCATATTGATATGATGATGGAACCGGGTGATATGCAATTCGTCAATAATTATTCCGTTTTTCATTCTCGGACCCATTTTGAGGATTACGAAGAAGAACACAAGAAACGCCATTTATTAAGATTATGGCTCATGATGCCAAATGGCCGGAAAATTGCCCCGGATTTTGAGTTTTATATCGGGGGAGTACCTGTTAAATAAACAGTTAGCGTTAGATAAAATCCCTTTTTTCGTACTCATACAGTATGGTGGTTTTTTTCATCGAAAAATGGTGGAAAAAACCACCATTTAATGTGTTGAAATTTAATTTAATATAGTTGGAAGTGAGGATGATGTTTCATGGCAAATTTAGATCCGCAAGCAGAGAAATATTTACAGGCATTTAATATGATGCCTCCTATTCATACAATGGATCCAAAGACCGTGAGAGAGATGCTTTTGAAAGCTCCGCATGCTGACGTAACTGTAGATCAACTTTCAAATGTAGAGGATAGAATGATTCCGGTGAGTCTGGATGATGAAATTAAATGCAGGATATACATCCCGGAAGGGGAAGGTCCATTCCCGCTATTTGTTTACTATCATGGCGGCGGTTGGGTCCTTGGAGATATTGAATCGGTGGACCCCAGTTGCCGAATGATTGCAAATAAGACGAATAATATTGTCGTATCGGTAAACTATCGTCTTTCACCTGAGTATAAATTCCCGATCCCAGTCGAAGACGCTTATGCGGCATTGGAGTGGGTCTTTAAAAACGGGACCTCTTTTAACGGAGATGTTACTAGATTGGCAGTAGGCGGGGATAGCGTAGGTGGGAATCTGGCAACGGTAGTCACGATGATGTCGAGAGACAGAAAAGGTCCCGCCATTAATGCACAGGTCCTAATCTACCCTCCGACAAACCTTGAGTTAAATACGGAATCCCATCGAAAATTCGCAAAAGGATTTGGTTTGGATCGGGAGCAATTGATATGGTTCCGTGATCATTATTTAAGGAATGAAGCGGACAGGTACAATGAGTACGCGTCCCCTTTGATTGCTAAAACTTTAAGCGGACTTCCGCCAGCCATCGTGATTACTGCGGAAAATGATGTCCTTCGGGATGAAGGAATGGCTTATGCTGAATGTCTGAAACAATTTGGTGTACCAGTTGAATATGCATGTGAGACCGGGATGATCCACGGCTTTTTTGGACACATGGCTATTTTCTCCAAGAACATTGAATCGACTGTATCTAAAATCGGCAAGTTCTTGGAGAGCACCAATATGTGAGTTAGTCTTACCATAGGATAAAAAGTTCAAAATGAAACGAGCCCCGGATTTTAGTAACGGGTCCATTGAAGGGGACAAAACAATCAAATAGTATTTAATATCACAGACCTATCCACAAAATCGGGTAGGTCATTTTTATTAATATAAAGCCATTTACACAATTTAGGCAGCAAAAAAAGCACTAATTTTAGGATAAAAATATACTTTTACAATAGCTCTTGTACGTCGGTGTTTAGTCTGATTTTTTATAAAACAAAAGGGATGCTGTTGTTACTTAGGCAGAGCAAGATTAATTTGTGATAAAATCAGCCAAAGGAAGTTGAGGAAACAGGTATTTTTCAAAAATGTGGAAATATTATGATAAAATATGGGTATAGTTGGATAAAAAAAGGGGGTTCAAAATGAAACGATATATTATGCCTTTAGGCTTAATATTACTTTTTACTCTTTTAACAGCTTGCTCATCTAAATCATCTTTAGAACTTGTAAATTCAAAAGCTGATATTGTTAATGATAAAAATAAGGTCGGTGCAATAGGTATAACAGAAGGTGATAAGAAAGGGCAAGAACTCGTACCAACGGTGTTATATTATGAATTTGAAATTAAAAATAATGGTCATAAAAAAATAGGAGGAATTGGTAAGGGGTTACAAGTTAAAATTGAACCAAGTGATAAATTAGTAGCTATCTCCAAAGAAACAGCTGGTTTTAATATTTTTAAACCCTCTTCATATGATGGAACGGGCGTAGGATACGGAACTTCTTTTGATGGGGAAATCTATCCTAATAAAAATGGGAAATACATTTTAACTTTCGATTTGGGTGTAAGCGAAGAAAACCCACAAGTTCCTCTAATAGTTCCATCAAAAGAAAAGCTAAATAAACTTAAGGATAATGCTTTAGATGCTTCTCTTATAGTAACTTTAGATGGTATAGAAATAACTCGATTTAACTTAAAAAAGAAATAGTTAAAATTGTGCTATTTAATTTGATGAAAAACAAATTAAAAACAGTAAAGCATCGGTGCTAAAACCGATGCTTTTTTAGGTGTTAAATGCTAACGAGGGTCAGTTTTGTTCATAAATTTACTTACTGAAAATATCCTTAAGGTAAGAAAGGGGAGGGGAAATGAATTCATTTACAAATAAGGTAGCTTTGGTTACAGGCGGGGGTTCAGGGATTGGAAGAGCTATAGCTATAAATTTTGCTAATAAAGGTTCAAAAGTAGTTGTGGCAGGAAGATCACCTAAAACGATTAAAGAAACTCAGAACTTAATTCGAGAAATGGGGGGAGAAGCTCTTTCATTTCAAACCGATGTGAGTTCTACTGAACAGGTTAAAAAATTAATTCAATTAACCGTAGATAATTTTGGAAGTCTGGATTTTGCTTGTAATGCTGCAGGAGTAATAGGAAGTCTTGCACCAATTGCTGATACTATAGAAGATGATTTTGAGACAGTTATCAATACTAATCTTAAAGGTGTATGGCTATGTATGAAATTTCAGATACAACAGATGCTGAAGCAAGGTTACGGAAATATTGTAAACATTTCATCGATTAATGGTTTAGGAGGAACTCCGACTGCATCAGTTTATGCTGCAAGTAAAGCTGGAGTTATTAGTCTAACAAAGTCTTCCGCACTTGAATATGCGAAATCAAATATACGTATTAATGTTATCTGTCCTGGTGCGATCCGCACACCTTTATTAGAAAAGGTATTTATGGAAACAGGAGTTACTGAAAGCCAAACTGAATCAGTTATTCCTCTAGGAAGAATTGGAGATCCAAACGATATAGCTGACTCTGCAATTTGGTTATGCTCTGATCAAGCTTCATATATAAATGGGCACGTTATGGTTATAGATGGCGGTGAATCAGCTAAAGGATGAATCTAATATCAAATTAATCTATAGGATGTTGCTTGTTCAACAATCGGGGGTTTTAGTTGAAGATGGTTTGGGAATTATGGAATCAAGAAAACTCGCCAAAAAAAGTTGCGGCGAGTTTTGCTTTTTTATATGCCAAAAGCTACGTCAAAACGATTGTCATTTTGATACAAATTTTTAAAAAAGGACCTCAAAACGGAACCCTTTAGGATTTTAATGAGGCTCGTTTTTTTAATAAGCTTTGCATATTCTACTTTTTTAATATTCTTAGTAATAAACGTTATTCCCAATGCCGCCAGTTACCGAAATGACATCGCCGGTAATCGATCCCGACAAAGGTGAAGCTAGGAAGGTAACGACATTAGCAATTTCCTCCGCTGTGATTAAGCGGTTAAGCGGACTCAATGCTGCTGCCTTACTCAAAGCCTCCTCACTTGTCATTCGTTCTCTATTTGTTTCCGTATCGACAATTCCTGGATAAATCGCATTGACAGTAATTCCATGCTTGCCTAATTCCAGTGATGCCGATTTTGTTAAATGGACAACAGATGCATTGCGGGGACCTGAGCTAAAATAGTTTCCACCGATTCTGGCAGCCAAGCCGCTTATATTGATGATACGTCCCCAATTATTTTCAATCATATAAGGTGCAACAGCCCGCATACTGCGGAAATACCCCATATACTTTTCTTCAAAATCTTTTAAAATAAGTTCATCTTTAATGCCGTGAAAATCCTCTGGATCTCCACCGCCAACCCGTGCCCCACTGTTGACGAGAATATCAATACTGCCCATGGCAGCCGCTGTTTTTTCTACCAAATTTTTGATAGATTCAGGATCCGTGATATCTGCCGTGATCGGGTAAATATTTCTTTTTGTTTCTTGCGCTAATTCATCTGCAGCAGCCTTTAAAGAGGATTCATTTCTTGAACAAATTGTACAATCTGCACCTTCCAGTGCTAACTGGCGGGCAATCGCTTTCCCAATCCCGCGGCTTCCTCCTACTATTAGCGCTTTTTTTCCAGATAACTTTAAGTCCATTGTATAACCCCCTAGTTCGATTTAACCCGCAAAACCCGGAGTGGATTTTGGAATAATTAACTCATATCTACCTCTCTTATTCTACATAAAAAGTATAGTTTATCAAAATTAAAGATTTTAATCTGTAATTTAATAGTACTAATATAAGTAGGGTGAAAACTACTTTGTTAATAAACGAAAATAAAGAAAATCACCATACTAAAACGCATCGAATCTTAAAACAGGATCGAGTCCTGGTTTCTATATAAGTAATTCTCATATGCAAATTGATAATTTTAATTTTATTTAACTGAAAATTATGAATATAATTAATGTGATAGCAATATTAACACTATTTCAATAGTTGTTATTAAAAACGCTTCCATTTAAGTAAAAGGGGGGAGAAAGCAATAGGGAAAATTTAAATTATTCCATTAGGAAACTAAGGAGGGAGTATCGTGGTGTCCATTTTAAAGGAAAAAATTCAAGGACCTGCAGCATGGAAAGGGATTGAACTGGCTAAAGATAATTCATGGATTTATTATTTGTCCGAGAAAGCGATTACATCCCTTGAAAACGCCTTAATGAAAGTTAAACAAAAGGGTTTGCAAGCACCTGATTTTACCAAGGGAGACTTCCCGATTCCTGAGCTTGTTGATGAAATCGCTTACTTTGTTGACGAACTGGAGAATGGAAAGGGATTTTTATTAATTCGTGGATTACCAATCGAAAGGTACACCGATGAGGAAGCGAGCATTATTTACTGGGGTCTTGGTCTTCATCTGGGCACCCCGGCAACACAAAATGCAAAAGGTGACCTCTTAGGGCATGTCTTTGACCAAGGACTTGACATTCAAGATTCAAATGTACGGGGTTACCAAACGAATGCACATCTTCCCTTTCACCCAGATGGATCTGACGTAGTCGGGTTATTAAGTCTTCGAAAAGCAAAATCTGGTGGATTCAGCAGTATCGTTAGTTCGATGGCTGTTTATAATGAAATTCTTGAGAAATACCCGGAGTATCTTGGTATTCTCTACCGACCATATTTATTAGACCGCCGTGGAGAGGAAGCTCCGGGGGAATCTCCAGTCTATTCATCACCAGTCTTTAGTTATTACAAAGGTAAATTAAGCTGCCGATTTAATCGCGGTTATGTCGAATCAGCGCAAGCGAAAACGGGTATCTACCTGTCAAAAGTTGAAATTGAAGCGTATGACTTAATAGATTCTCTCCTTCATGATAAAGATATGCATATTGATATGCTGCTGGAACCGGGTGATATGCAATTTGTCAATAATTATACCGTTCTTCATTCACGAACTGTTTATGAAGATTATGAAGAACCGGAACGTAAACGTCATTTATTAAGATTATGGCTCACAATGCCCAATGGCCGTGAAATTGCACCTGATTTTGCGATGTTTATCGATGAGAAAACAGGTAAAGCTGGCCGTGGCGGCATTCCCGTCCGTGAAAAAACAGCTGGTGGTATTGCAGAAAACATTAGGTAATGGAAATGAAATAATAAAAATTTAATGGTTAACATTAGTTTAATCAGTATGAATTTACCTTTATAAACCATTTCAAAAGAACACCAATTAGATTCATGTGATGGGGACTCTCTTTTCGAATATCTGGCAAAGGTTTCCCCGAATAGTAAAAGTAAGGGGAGATTTTTACATTGAAAACACCAAAATATTCCTGGGTTATATTACTATTTCTAGTTGCAACGGGTATGATTAACCAGGTTGATAAAATCATCATTGGTTTGGTTTCCGTTCCCGTTATGAAAGAGTTGCATTTAAGTCCTGCGCAATGGGGAGTGATAGGAAGTTCCTTCTTTTGGTTCTTTACCTTTTCCTCTTTCATTCTTGGAGGCGTGGCCGATTCCAGAAACACAAAAAAAATGTTAGCTTGGACCTCATTAGTATGGCTGATCGTTCAATTTAGCACACCTTTTGTCTCCAGTCTGTCTCTGCTGGTGGCTACCAGAATGGTCTTGGGAGCAGGTGAAGGGCCAGCCGTTGCTATATCAACGTCTTTAATCGGGAAATGGTTCCCGAAGCACAGACATGGTATAGGCTTTGGTGCTGTGCTCTTTGGAGCAACAATAGGGCCTGCAATTGCTTCACCACTATTAATCTCATTGATTAGCCAGGATGGATGGAGAGCTGCTTTTGTAGCAATGGGGATCGTTGGACTTATTGTGCTAGTCTTATGGATGATTTTCGGTAAAGAAGGCCCGCAAGAAATTGGTTTGCCTGTAATTGAGGAAGAGGAGCAGCATTCATCCATGCTCCATAAGGTTTCGTGGCGCCAGTTTTTCCCCCATCTTTTTTCTAAAAATTTCATTTTTATCGTTTTATGTGCAGGGTGTGCCTATTGGTTATTAGCCGTTCAAGCGGTATGGTTTCCGGCATACTTTACCAAAATTCAACATTTTAATGGTAAAACGCTAAAACTAGCTGTGTCATTACCTTTTCTTTTCGCTGCCCTTTGCCAAATTGGATTTGCGCTTGTTTCAGACAGGCTTTACCGCAAAACTGGAGATATTCGTAAAGCCCGTATAAATGTTGCTGGTCTTACGATGCTGTTATCTGCTATTTGTTTATATATTGCAAGTACGGTAAATTCAAATGCTGTCTCAATATTGTTCTTCATCCTGGCTCCTGGTTTTGGGATTGTCATTCTTTCACTTGCACCAGCCATGTTAATGGACTTTTTCTCTCCGAAAAATATAGGAAAAGCGCAAGGGGCATACGTTGCACTTTCAAGTTCAGCAAGTATTATTGCTCCGCTTGTGTTCGGGTTTCTAGTCCAATATGCACGGACTGAGTCCATCGGATATCGTTATGGATTTCAAGTAACTTCCTTGATCATGTTCGTTATCGGTTTAGTTTTTTGGGTCAGTGTGCGTTCCGCAAAGCGAAGTCAACCATCGATAAAGCCGGAAGAGCAAGTAAGTATAACTATTAATGGATGAAACGAGGAGGAGAAGAAATGAGTAAAGTTGAAAAAGAAGCAGTGGAAATTGATCGTTGTGTATCTTGTTATCAAGAATTAGCTATTATGGAGCAAAATCGCAGTGTATGTTGGGATTGTCAGAACAAGATATCCGAGACTTACTCTGATGACCATTGAAAATGGAAAGTCAAAATAAACTCGTTAGTCTTACAAAATAAAAGGGAAAATTGTGGAGTGTGAAAAAAATTGGCTGGACTTAGAAAAGTAATGACAGAATTTAATAAAGCAATTCAAGATATACAAGATGGTGCAACCATCATAGTCGGAGGTTTTGGACTTTCGGGAATACCCGAGAAGCTGATCCTTGCGTTGCGGGAAAAGGGGACAAAGGACTTAACCATCGTTAGTAATAATTGCGGCGTGGATGATTGGGGGCTGGGTCTTCTCCTTGCCAATAAGCAGATTAAGAAAATGGTAGCCAGCTATGTGGGTGAGAACAAGATCTTTGAAAAACAATTTTTAAGTGGAGAATTAGAAGTAGAGCTAGTTCCCCAAGGGACATTGGCGGAGAGAATTCGGGCAGGTGGAGCTGGTATCCCTGGATTCTATACACCGACTGGTGTTGGTACCCCGATTGCGGAGGGCAAGGAACACAGGATTTTTAATGGGAAACTGCACATTCTTGAAGAAGGGATTGTTGGAGATTTTGCTTTCGTCAAGGCATGGAAAGGCGATCTGTTAGGAAATCTTGTTTTCCGGAAGACGGCACGAAATTTTAATCCGCTTGCTGCAACCGCAGGCAGGATCACGATTGCCGAAGTGGAGCAAATCGTTGAACCCGGTGCCCTTAATCCGGATGAAATCCATACACCTGGGGTCTATGTCCAAAGGATATTGGAAGGAACCGATTATGTAAAAAGAATTGAGCGCCGTACTGTCAGAACTGATTTAACGCACGCGTAAAGGGGATAACATACCACCAAAACATTTAGGGGGAATAAACAGTGATGGATTCCAGAACAAAAATCATTAAGCGTGCCGTTCAAGAGATTCAAAATGGAATGAATGTAAATCTCGGCATTGGCATGCCTACTTTACTGGCAAATGAAATACCGGATGAAATTCAGGTATTATTACAATCAGAAAATGGCTTGCTTGGTATTGGACCGTATCCGGTAGAAGGAAGTGAAGACCCTGATCTTATTAACGCAGGGAAAGAAACGGTTACCGCGGTAATCGGAGGTTCGTTCTTTGATAGTGCGGAGTCCTTTGCGATGATCCGGGGAGGGCACATTGATTTAGCCATCCTGGGCGGTATGGAAGTATCCGAACAGGGGGATTTGGCCAATTGGATGATTCCAGGAAAGATGATTAAAGGCATGGGCGGAGCCATGGATCTTGTTAATGGTGCCAAAAGAATTGTGGTTATCATGGAACACACGAATAAGTACAATGAATCCAAAATCAAAAAAAATTGTACACTTCCATTGACAGGCCAGAAAGTGGTCCATCGTCTGATTACAGATTTAGCTGTGTTTGATTTTACATCTGAGGGTATGATTCTTAAGGAAATTCAAGAAGGTGTTACACTTGATGAAGTAATCGAGAAGACGGAGGCTTCCTTTACAATCAGCACCCATTTAATGAATGATAAAAACGATAGACAAAAGGCTCCTAGTTTAGTGTAAATGATCGAAAACTTATTTCTTCCTATTATATATAGTTTCGTAAAAAGAGAAGCTCTGTTCTAAATAGAACAGATGCTTCTCTTTTTTTCTTTCTTAACTCTTATTAATTTCGGATTTTAGATAATGAATATATTTGTTTGTAAAAGTGGATAAATGTTTATTCTCTGATCGAACTAAGCCTAAAGAAATATTTACTGCTCCATGATTCACCAAATCAACCGCAACGATGTCCCCATAGACTACAGGAGGATAATTTTTCATAACGAAATCTGGTGCGAATGTAATAGCCAGACTTTCAATGATGGCTTGGCCAACTCCTTCCATATTATTTGATGAAAGTAGGGTTTTCATGGGCTTATATTTGTTAAAGAAATCTTGAACAAAATACTTCATAAATTCACCGTTATATGTGACTAGGGTTTGATCAAGTATATCTTGCGGAGTTACGGTACCAAGAAATGCTAAGGGAGAATGTTTAGAAACATAAACCTTCTGTTTCCCAAGGATTAGTGGTTCACAAACGATTCCATCCATGTTTATGTTCCAATCGCTTGAATATGTAACCAACCCTATATCAGACTTATGTCGGTGAACATCTTCAATCACATCTGAACCACTTTTTTCAGCAACCTCCATATTTACGTGTGGAAAATCATGTCTAAAAGCTGCTATTGCTTTTACTAGTAACGTCATCAATCCGGGTAAAGATGATATTTTTAGTTCCCCCACTTCCGTGGAATTGATCATGTTGACTGTCTCTCTTATTTCCTCAAGCTTTTTCAGTACTTCAAAGGAAAGTTTTAGAATCATTCTGCCTTCATCAGTTGGCACAGCACCGTGTCCCCGGGAGCGCTTTAGAATTTTAAGACCTAATTCCTTTTCTAAGCCGGTAATGGACTGGCTGATTGTTGATTGTGTTACATGTAGGTTCTGTGCAGCTTTAGATAAAGAACTGTATTTTGCGACTTCAACAATATATTGTAATTGTTCAATATTCATAGCATTTCTCCCTTTTGAATATTAGTAATAATTACTTACACATTAAAATCTTTAATTTTATTTAATAATAATTTATAAGTATAATCAATATAGATTTAAAAATTTTTAAAATATTCTCAATTTAGGAGGAAATCAAGAATGACAACAAAGCAATTGTTTGATTTAAGAGGAAAGACAGCAATGGTTACCGGAGGAGGTAGCGGATTAGGGCGTGTAATGGCACTTGTGTTGGCAGAAGCTGGTGCAAATGTGGTAGTTTGTTCACGTCGTGTAGAGGTTTGCGAAGAAGTCGTGAAAGAAATCGAGGCGTTAGGAAGTCAAGGTCTTGCACTATCATTGGATGTAACAAATCCTGAATCTGTCGTTCAATGCTTAGATAAAGCGCTTTCACATTTTGGGAAAATCGAAATTTTGATCAACGCCAGTGGAACAGTTTTTGAAGCACCTGCAACGGAAATGTCTTTAGAACAGTGGCAATCCATGCTCAATACAAATGTGACAGGAACATTCTTGATGTGTCAGGCTGTAGGAAAACATATGATCGAAAATGAATATGGTAAAATCATTAACATTTCTTCTAGCATTGGCTTTAAAGGTGTAGACCCAGAGGCAGTAGATTCTGTAGGTTATACAACAAGTAAGGGTGCAGTTATGACTTTAACAAAGGATCTTGCTGTTAAGTGGGGCCGCCATGGAGTGTTTGTGAATTCCATTGCTCCTGGAGTTTTCACGACTGGAATGAATAACCCGGAAATACCGGGAACACTTGTTAACAAAGCAGGTGCTTTCATTGCCACCCAAGTACCGGTTAGAAGATTAGGTACAGACAATGATTTAGCAGGAGCAGTCCTTTACTTTGCTTCATCAGCTTCTGATTATTGTACGGGACAAATTTTGGTTCTTGATGGGGGCCTTGGGGCTAAGTAATTTACAGCTAGTAAACTTGTTTTGGGAATCTATCAAGTAGCTGTGTAGATTAACAATACTTAATTGCATGTTAAAAATAATAATTTTACTTAAAAGATAATTGTAAATATACTAAATTTAATAAATTCGCAATCGTTGACTACCGGAATATTGGAAGCGTTAACAAGGTGAATTTAAAAAATACATGGAAAGAGGAGATAGATATGACAGAAGTAAAAGAAATAAAAGAAGTAGTAGCATATCATGCCAATAATGTTTGTCCAGATGATCTGCCTTGGATTCCTTATTTTGGAGATGCGAAATTTAAATTACTAAAGGCCAACCCTGTGACAGGACAGAATATTACATTATTATGGGTTCCTGCGAACATGCAGCTACCGGCCCATTTCCATCCTGGAACAGTCATCGTATATACTGTCCAAGGTTCTTGGAGATATCTTGAGGATCCTTGGGTTTCCAAACCTGGTGATATGGTTTATGAGCCTGCTGGCTCCAAGCATACACCTCAGGCTGTAGGGGATGAAGATGTTATTACGTTCAATATTGTAGAAGGAACATTAGACTACATTGGTGAGAATGGGGAAATTCTTGCTAGAGATAATTGGGAGACATTCCTAAAAAAATACCATGACTATTGCGCCGCTGAGGGTATTGAACCAATTGATGTGACAAAATTTTAAAAGAATAGATTGCTAAAATATGAGGTGACTCTTTCAAAATGGGAGTCACTTTTTTATTTTCATTTTTAATAGAGTTTAACCTTGAGTATTATTCTTGTTTCCACTGTATATAAGTTATTTTTAATTATAAATTAATATATTTAATTTTATATAATTAAAATTTATGAGTATAATCTTAATAAGATTTCAAAATATTAGAATATTCTCAATAAATGAGAATTAAACGACGTAAGCCAACAGAAACTGTTTTGGAAGATGGGTAACGATCTATACCCGAAAGTTTCTAGAGCAAACAGTGTAATAAACATAATATTCCCATCCTTTAAGCTGGGAGTTTTTACACGTAGCGTTGTTTGAAAATACATATTCAAAAAGGAGTGCAATTATGAACTTTCTATTGTCTGAAGAACATCAAATGATGAAAAAAATGGTGCGTGAGTTTGCACTGAACGAATGTGAGCCAACTGCGGCCCAGCGTGATGAAGAAGAATATTTTGACATGAATATTTGGCATAAGATGGCTGACCTTGGTCTATGCGGGATTCCTTGGCCGGAAGAGTACGGAGGTGCAGGTGCCGATTATTTAAGTTATGTAATCGCGGTGGAAGAACTGTCGCGGGTGGATGCTTCCATAGGGACTACGCTTTCAGCCCACACATCGTTAGCTGGATGGCCGGTTTATAAATTTGGTACCGAGCAGCAAAAGCAAAAATATTTAAGAGCCATGGCAGAAGGAAGAAGCATGGGGGCATACTGCTTAACGGAACCTGGATCCGGGTCTGATTCCAGCGGGATGAAAACAACGGCTGTCCTTAATGGGGATGAGTGGATCTTGAACGGTTCGAAGATTTTTATTACGAACGGAGGCTATGCGGACACCTATATCGTATTCGCACAGACCAATCCGGAACTAAAGCATAAAGGTATTACCGCATTTATTGTGGAAAAAGGCTTCCCTGGCTTCTCTGTAGGAAAGAAGGAGAAAAAGATGGGCATTCGCTCTTCCGCAACGACGGAAGTAATTTTTGAGGAATGTCGTGTTCCAAAGGACAATCTTTTAGGTCAAGTGGGTGAAGGGTTCAAGATTGCGATGATGACCCTCGACGGTGGTCGGAACGGCATCTCTTCGCAAGCGGTGGGTATCGCTCAAGGGGCATTTGATAAAGCACTTGAATATGCAAAGAATCGCGTCCAATTTGGCAAACCGATTAGCTCGCTTCAAGCGATCCAATTCAAGTTAGCTGATATGGCCACTAAAATAGAAGCTGCCCGGTTATTGACCTACCAAGCAGCATGGCGTGAGGATCAAGGAATATCTTACGGACTTCAGTCTGCAATGTCCAAACTGTTTGCTGGAGACACCGCCATGGAAGTAGCGGTAGAGGCCGTTCAAGTATTTGGCGGATATGGTTATACAAGGGAATATCCGGTTGAGCGTTATATGAGAGATGCCAAGATCACCCAAATCTATGAAGGAACGCAAGAGATTCAACGACTTGTTATTGCTGGAAATCTGCTCAAATAATATTTTAAATTTTTATAAAGAAGATGGGGAGAAATTAAAGGGGATAATGGAATGACGTTCCCTGGTAAATCAATCCAAGTGTTGGGAGAGTAGTAGAGAAAAAGGCTGATAACTCAATGGTGGGAGAAGTACAAGTTTCCGGTCTTTTTGAAGCGGTCTTGCCATCTAGAAAGGATACAAGAAAATGAACATCTTAGTTTTAATCAAGCAAACGTTTGATACAGAAGAGAAAATTGTCCTCAAAAGAGGATTCGTGAGTGAAGAAGGGGCAAACTTTATTATCAATCCATACGATGAATATGCAATTGAAGAAGCACTTCAATTGAGGGATGATCATGGCGGAGAAGTAACCGTTATCACAGTAGGTCCGGAACGGGCTAAGAATGCTTTGTATAAGGCACTTGCTATGGGAGCAGACAAAGCGGTAATGGTTGATAGTGAAGATTTAAACCTTGATGAATACAGTACAACCAAAATCCTGGAGGCTGTTATTAAATATAGGGAATTTGACCTTATCTTAGCCGGCAGTGTGGCAGTTGACTATGGCTGTGGACAAGTTGGGCCGCGCCTTGCTGAGGAACTGAATATACCGCAGGTAACGATGATTACAAAGCTGGAGATTGATGGCAACAAAGCGATTATTGAGCGTGAAGTTGAAGGGGATAAAGAGATTGTCGTGGCTGAACTTCCGGTATTGGTTACTGCACTGCAGGGATTAAATGAACCGCGTCTACCTTCACTAAACGGTATCAAGAACGCGAAGAAAAAAACAATCGAGCGGCTGGAGATAGACGATTTAAATCTAGATAAGGTTTTAGAGGTAAAAACAATCACTACTGAAACATTTTTTTCAATGAAGAAAGGACATGGCCGTATCTTGAACGGAGAAATCAATGCTCAAGTTTCTGAATTGGCTGAAATTCTTCGCAGTGAAGCCAAGGTAATCTAATCACCTAGGGGGACCAAAATGAGAAAAGTACTAGTTTTGATAGAAGCTAAAGCTGGGAACCTAAGAGGTGTTTCGCTGGAGGCACTGACTGCTGCCCAGCGCATTGCGGAAGATGGGGAAATTATTGCTGTCGTTTTCGGAAGTGATGCCGTTCATTATGCAAATGTCCTAGGGAAGCATGGGGCAAATAAAGTATATATCATTCGTAACGAAGAGCTGAAGGTGTATACAACAGATGCTTACTCACAAGCGATGCGTCAGGTAATTGATGAAGTCGAACCAGATGCAATTTTAATGGGACATACAGCAATCGGGAAAGATCTTGCACCACGCATCGCAGGCCGTTTTGGGCTGGGGCTTGTTTCCGACGTTGTAGATGTCCAGGTAGAAGATGGAGAAGTAATCTTTACGCGTCCAATTTACTCAGGAAAAGCGTATGTCAAAAAGAAAGTTGTATCCGGTATCCCATTTGCAACAATCCGCCCAAATAATTTTCCAGTGTCAGAACTCAACCGAAAAATTGAGATTGTCCATTTTTATGTTGAAATTAAAGATTTACGGACGATTGTAAAAGAAGTAGTTCGAAAATCAACTGGCGGCGTAAACTTATCAGAAGCGAAAATAGTGATTGCTGGCGGGCGGGGAGTTATGTCGGCAGAAGGTTTTAAGCCGCTTCAAGAGCTTGCGGATGCCCTGGGAGGGGCTGTAGGCGGATCCCGTGGTGCATGTGATGCAGAATACTGTGATTATTCACTGCAAATCGGCCAGACAGGGAAAGTGATCACTCCAGATTTGTACATCGCGTGTGGAATTTCGGGTGCCGTTCAGCATTTAGCTGGGATGTCTACCGCTAAAGTTGTTGTAGCGATCAACAAAGATCCAGAAGCACTCATTTTTCAAATAGCGGACTATGGAATAGTCGGTGATTTGTTTGAGGTGGTACCACTTCTAACTGAAGTATTTAATAAAGTACTAGTAAACTCTTAAAAATAATTGGATGAGGGTCTAGTAGGGGGGACAGCTCATCGAATAAGGACAGGCTTTCTATAAAATTACTTCTGGAAAGGAACTTGTACATGTTTAAAAAGGTTCTTATTGCTAATCGAGGAGAAATTGCTGTTCGGGTAATTAGGGCGTGCAAGGAAATGGGGATCTCTACAGTTGCCGTATATTCTGAGGCAGATCGTGAAGCACTTCATGTGCAAATGGCGGACGAAGCATATTGTATCGGACCAACGGCATCCGCAGGGAGTTACTTGAATATTCCCAATATAATAAGTGTTGCTGGATTCACAAATGCAGATGCTATCCATCCGGGATACGGATTTTTAGCTGAGAACGCCAATTTTGCAGAAATCTGCGCAGATTGTGGCATAACGTTTATTGGTCCTAGTGCAGAAGCGATTACTAAAATGGGGGATAAATCGGTCGCTAGAGATACGATGAAAAGTGTAGGTGTGCCAACCGTTCCGGGAATAGATGGTCTAATAGAAAACCTTGAAGAAGCTGTAGTAATCGCAAAGGAAATTGGATTCCCTGTTATTGTGAAGGCAACAGCGGGCGGTGGAGGCAAAGGAATGAGAGTAGCAGTTGATGAAGAGGATTTATGTAAAGCTATTCGTCAAGCTCAGAAAGAAGCTGAAACCGCATTTGGCAACGCCGGCGTATATTTGGAGAAATACATCGAGGAACCACGTCATGTTGAAATTCAAATTATTGGAGACAGGCTTGGTAATATTGTTTATTTAGGTGAAAGAGATTGTTCGATCCAGAGACGCCATCAAAAACTTGTTGAGGAAGCCCCATCACCAGCTCTTGAGCAAGAGACCCGTGAGCGGATGGGTGCTGCAGCCATTGCTGCAGCAAAAGCTGTTAATTATCATGGAGCAGGCACGGTTGAGTTTCTTTTAGATAAAAACAACCAGTTCTATTTCATGGAAATGAATACACGGATTCAGGTAGAACATCCAGTGACAGAAATGATCACAGGGATCGACTTAATAAAGGAACAGATTTTAGTTACAGCAGGATACCCTCTATCTTTTGGACAGGAAGATATTAAAATCAACGGGTGGGCAATTGAATGCCGTATCAATGCCGAAAATCCTGCAAAGAATTTTATGCCGTCACCGGGGAAAGTCGAAATGTATTTGCCTCCAGGGGGATATGGTGTACGAGTGGATAGCTTTGTCTATCCCGGTTATGAAATTACTCCTTTTTATGATTCGATGGCAGCAAAACTTATTGTTTGGGGAAGAGACCGTGAAGAGGCCATATCGCGGATGAAAAGAGCGCTTGATGAATTTGTCATTAGCGGAATCAAGACAACGATTCCATTTCATCAAAAATTATTAGAGCATGAATCCTTTGTGAAGGGGAATTTTAATACAAAATTTCTTGAAACGAATCCATTGAAGATAGAGGTTTAATTCATCTAGTTAACAACTATTAAGGAGAGAGAAAGATGTTTAAAATCCAAGAAATTAGAGAAATAATCAAATTGGTTGATCAGTCTTCAATCAACACTTTAGAAATAAAAGAGGGAGATTCTAAAATTTCCATACAGAGAAATGCTGGATCAGCTCTAGTCGTTGGGCAGGAGGTGAAATCTGTTGAAACCCAAGCAAAACAAGTTGTTTCAGAGGCTCCATCCGTCTTAACAACAGCTGTGGACAAGGGAATTTCAAATGCCCATGTTCAAGTAGCAACAGCGAAAGAAATCATTGAAGAGGTATATAGTACACCCAAAATGGATTTAAATGAAAACCTTTCCAAAATTGTCTCGCCAATGGTAGGTACGTTTTATAGGGCACCAGGAATGGATGCAGCACCATTTGTTAAAATTGGTGAAAAAGTTGAGAAATCGACCGTTGTTTGCATATTAGAAGCTATGAAACTATTTAACGAAATTGAGGCTGAAATGGATGGAGAGATTGTTGATATCCTTGTAGAGAATGGTCAGCTCGTCGAATATGGCCAGCCTCTTTTCTTAATAAAACATACATCCTGAATCAAAGAAATAGGAAAGATTAGCTTAAACGCATTTGCAGAGGGGTGAGGCAAAAATGAGCACAGTTTATGAGAAAATTTATGATTTATGGGATCGAAAAAGTAAGGTCGTCCTAGGCGGCGGTGACGACAGAATTGAAACCCAGCATAAACGAGGTAAACTTACGGCGAGGGAACGTATTGATTTACTGCTCGATGAAAATTCCTTTGTGGAATTAAATCCATTCATTCGGCACCGTGCAACCAACTTTGGAATGGATAAATTAGAAAGCCCAGGAGAAGGCGTCGTAACGGGTTACGGCAAAATTCATGGCCGTCTTGTCTACGTATTCGCCCAAGACTTTACTGTTTTTGGCGGGGCATTAGGAGAAATGCATGCAACAAAAATATGCAAAATCATGGATTTGGCTGCAAAAAATGGGGCACCTATTATAGGTTTAAATGATTCTGGTGGGGCCAGGATTCAAGAGGGTGTTGTTTCTTTAGACGGATACGGTCAAATTTTTTATCGGAATGCCATTTATTCAGGGGTAATCCCGCAAATATCCGTGATTATGGGACCTTGTGCAGGAGGGGCCGTCTATTCACCTGCCATAACAGATTTTGTGTTTATGGTCGAAAAAACCAGTCAAATGTTTATTACAGGTCCC
Organism: Neobacillus massiliamazoniensis; assembly: GCF_001048695.1. GTDB lineage: Bacteria > Bacillota > Bacilli > Bacillales > Cytobacillaceae > Neobacillus > Neobacillus massiliamazoniensis. Next base: position 320,104 of record NZ_CVRB01000003.1, read on the forward strand.
AAGGTAATTGAAACGGTAACTGGCGAGAAAATTTCTGCAGAGAATCTTGGCGGTGCAAATGTTCATTCCTCGATTAGTGGTTGTGCACATTTTACCGGTGATTCTGAACCGAAAGTTCTTGAAGATGTAAGAAGATTAATTTCCTATCTTCCTCAAAATAACATGGAAAGCCCGCAGTCTCAGGGAAGCGTCGAAGAAGATGATTGGCGGGAAAATCTGCTTGACTTGGTACCGCTTAATGGTACAAAGGTTTATGACATTCGTAAGGTATTAGAGCAAGTATTGGATTTTGGGGATTTCATGGAGGTTCAAAAGGACTATGCCAAAAATATCGTGGTGGGATTTGGTCGAATCGATGGAAATAGTGTTGGAATTATTGCCAATCAGCCCAAAGTAATGGCTGGGGGCTTGGATATTAACTCCTCGGATAAGACCTCCAGATTTATTCGGTTCTGTGATTCGTTTAACATCCCGATTATTACGTTCGAAGACGTAACAGGTTTTTTCCCTGGAGTTAAACAAGAGCACGGAGGAATCATTCGCCATGGTGCAAAAATTCTGTACGCCTATTCAGAGGCAACCGTGCCCAAAATAACCGTCATACTTCGAAAAGCATTTGGCGGAGCCTATGTGGCCATGAATTCAAAAGCGATTGGTGCAGACATAGTATTTGCCTGGCCTAACGCAGAAATCGCCGTAATGGGTCCTGAAGGAGCAGCAAATGTTATTTTCGCAAAAGAAATTAATCAAAGCAGTAATCCGGAAGCGACTCGTTCGGAAAAAATTAATGAATATCGAAATATGTTTGCGAATCCATATGTTGCGGCTTCGCATGGAATGGTTGATGACGTCATCGATCCTAGGGATACAAGGAAAGTTCTGAAACAGGCTTTAGAAATGCTTAGAACAAAAAAAGAAGCACGACCGAATAAAAAGCACGGCAATATTCCGTTATAGATGAATAGGAGGAGAAAAGATGATACAAAACTTTAATTTATTTGATACTTGGAAAGACTATTATTCCCAATACAGCAACCTTTTTGATGAACAAACTGCTAAGGAATTTCCGGCACAAGGAATTGGGCAGCTTTTAGAACTCCATCTTCAATTCAAAAAATGTTTGAATGAAACGACAGAACGTTATTATGAATTAATCAATTTACCATCCATACATGACCTTGCGCATATTTCCTCTCTAATTGTCAATTTAGATGCGAAAGTGGATGATTTAGAAGAATTTATGGAAGAAACCATTCAAGATGGTTCAGGGCAGCAGCAAAATGAAATAGCAAATTTAAAAAAAGAAATGAAAAGTCTTGATACGAAGCTGAACCAAATCATTTCGATGTTAAAATCTCCAAAAGAACCTATTGCAAACAGTAATGTTTAAGTGTTTCATGTAAAAAATGAATAATTCTAATAAGGGGTGGAGAAATGAGCGTTATTTTATCAAATGAATTCGAAAAGTTTATCGATCTGATACCTGAGGAGCATCAACACTTGTTAAAACGTGTAAACAAGGCAACTAAAGTATTAATGGTAGATGCGGAGCCGGAAATTGGCCCAACACCGAAAGAAGTGATTTGGACCAGAAATAAAACGAAGCTCTATCGATATATTTCTGACCAACCGAATAAACATAAAATTCCCCTTCTTTTGGTTTATGCACTGATTAATAAACCTTATCTCATGGATTTAACTAAGGGTAGCAGTTTAGTTGAATATTTGGTTAATCGCGGATTCGACGTCTATCTCCTTGATTGGGGTACACCAGGCTACGAAGACAAAAACATGAAATTAGATGATTATATAATGGACTACATCCCACGTGCAGTTCGTAAAATAATGCGGAAATCCAATGCGAAGGAAGTATCCGTGCTTGGTTACTGCATGGGCGGTACAATCACATCCATATTTGCTGCGCTGCACCCTGAATTGCCGATCCGTAACCTTGTTTTTATGACTACTCCATTTGATTTTGAAGAAACAGGTCTATACGGCGAAATGCTAGATGAGCGGTATTTTGATATTGATAAAGTGGTCCAAACACTCGGTATTATTCCTCCTGAAATGATTGACATGGGAAACAAATTACTTAAGCCGATGGCAAACATCTATGGACCTTACGTCAGTCTTTTGGATCGTGCCGAAGATGAAAAATTCGTTAAGAGCTTTAAATTATTGCAAAAATGGTTAAACGATGGCATTCCATTTCCAGGTGAGGCTTATCGACAGTGGATCAGAGATTTTTATCAAAAAAACAAACTGATTAAAGGGGAACTCGTCATTCGCGGACGTCAGGTTAACCTTAAGGCAATTACCGCTAATGTGCTCAATTTATCAGGTGAAATCGATATTATCGCACAGCCGCATCAAGTAGAAGCATTGATGGATCATATATCAAGCAAAGATAAGCAATATATTAAATTACCTGTTGGGCATACCTCGATTTCTTTTGGAAGTAAAGCTTCAAAAATAACATATCCTACGATTGGCGACTGGCTCGAAGAACGGTCTAACTAATCGTGATAAAAATGACCAGTAATTCAATTGAGTTTTTTAATATTCAAATGAATTCTCTTAAAAATCAATCATCAGAACTCCTCACAATCTCTTTAAACAATCTAGTAAAAAGTAAAAATGCAGAAGCTTTTATTCTCACCCTAGAAAAATATCTTGAACTTAGACGAACGAATCGAAACCTGTATATTAAAAATATGAAAGAAATATTTTCTATGATTCAAAAGAATAAAAGAAAATATTCCATTATGTATCCAATTAAGAAAACATTCTTTCCATTCAATAAATATATGAGATATTGAAGATAACAACGAAAACAGTATACATCTTGCAATGAAAAGAATTTGCCATTACTGCTTAATGAAGGAGTTGAAATTATGTGGGTCTGTACAAAACACATGAAAGAGACATTAGCATTGTTAGAAACTCCCCATGTTAGTAAAGCTTCATATCAAATTAAGTGTTCGCTATGTAGTAATCTTGCTATTGCAAAAGTATATTATTCGCACCAAACCAACTATTTTTCTAAAGAACAATGTAAAGCTTCTTTAAAAATAGAAACCTTTCAAAAAACAAGTTAATTGATTTTTGAAAGAATATATATGATTTAGGAAAAGAGATTAGCTACATTCTGTAAACGATGACTAGGAGGAGCTGTGTGCATTAATAGTGAAAGCACGGTTCTGGGAGGGGAGAGCACAATTTACCGCAAGGTAGAAAGGCTCCCTTCTACTCGACTAGTTAAAGTAGAGCCACCTTCGAATCCTCCTCCTTCCGAAAAATGAGCAAATAATTCACTGTACTTAAATTATACAAAAGGCTGTGCAAAAGTTCATTGTTGATTTTTCCACACTGTTGATTGGAGTGGAAGGCGCGAAGACTCCAGCGGAAGTACGGGACAGGGGAGAACCCGCAGGGCTGAAGGCGCCGAGGTGGCTCCCCGAACCGCCCGCGGAAAGCGAAGTGCCTGGAACGGGAAATCAACAGACTAGTTTAATACTGCCTTACAAAAAAAGACTGTCAATAAACCCGAAATTTTTCGAATTTGTCGACAGTCTGAGGCAAAGACTAAGGTCGTTGTCTCTATTCTTTTTTTTCTAGATTATTATCTAGATTATCATATTGAAATTTCTTTTTTAAAACATTTATTCGTTTTTTCGATTGTATGAAACTAATGAAACAAAGTAGAGACATTGGAGCACAGTACCAAACAAAAACTAATCCTCCGTTGTAATAGAATGGAAGATAAGCAACGGACACCCCAAATAATACAAACGATAATATTAAATAAACGCCTACGCATAAATGATAAAATTGATATTGAGTAAAGGTCGTTATTCCCTCTTTCATGAAATCATTTAGATGCTTATCTGTTTGATAAAAAAGGAATAAGGAGATTAGCAGTAAAAATGCATAGATTGGAAGTGAATAAATATAAAGGGGTACCCCTAATATACAAAAGTAGAAGCTAAGGCAGAAGGAAACACCGGAAAAGAATAAGGATGATAAAAATTTGTGAGTGTTAATATTTTGCTCTAATTGTTTCATACAATTCCCCCTTGAATTCTGTATCTAGTTAATAATTCATTTTATGCGCAAATATTTAATTTATGTAGTAAGGAAGGAAGAACGAAACGAATAAAAGAAAATATTACATTATTAATCCCATTAAGAAAACATTCTTTCCATTAAATAAATATATGAGATATTCAAGATAACAACCAAAATAGTATACATCTTGCAATTAAAAGAATTTGCCATTACTGCTTAATGAAGGAGTTGAAATTATGTGGGTCTGTACAAAACACATGAAAGAGACATTAGCATTGTTAGAAACTCCCCATGTTAGTAAAGCTTCGTATCAAATTAAGTGTTCGCTATGTAGTAATCTTGCTATTGCAAAAGTCTATTATTCGCACCAAACCAACTATTTTTCTATAGAACAATGTAAAGATTCTTTAAATAGGGAAACCTTTCTAAAATCAAGTTAATTGAATTTTGCAAGAACAAGAGTGGAGGGATTGAGGATGATCTCAAAAGGCTTAAAAAATGTAGTGGCTGCTGAAACGGCTATCAGCTTGGTTGATGGTGAAAAAGGAAGATTAATTTACAGGGGATATAATGCTAAAGAATTGGCTTTACAGTATTCCTTTGAAGAAATAGCCTATTTAATTTGGTATGGATTTTTACCTAATGATCATGAAAAACAAATGATTTCTGAATCATTGAAAAATAATCGTGAATTACCTTCATATGTGTATCAATTAATTCAAACCCTTCCCTGTGACATGGAAATCATGAGCCAGATTCGAACAGTTGTTTCTGCTCTAGGTACGAAAGAATTTGGTTGGAAACCTACTGTAGAACAAGCCATTCGATTAACAGCAGTCATTCCAGTCATTACAGCTGCGATTTATCGAAAAGTGAACGGCGAAAAGATTATTCTTCCAAATAGAGAGTTAGGTCATGTAGAGAACTATCTATATATGTTAACTGGTAAACGCCATTCTTTCGCACTTATAAGGGCGTTGGAAGGATATATGATCTTAACAATGGAGCATGGGATGAACGCTTCAACTTTTACATCCAGAGTCGTTTCTTCTACCGAATCAGATATGGTTTCTGCCGTAACAGGCGCGATCGGAGCCATGAAAGGCCCATTGCATGGCGGTGCACCTACAGGAGTAATCGATATGTTAAATGAGATTTCAAATAAAGAAGATGCAGAAATATGGATTCGTCAAAAGCTAGAGAGGAAAGAAAATCTAATGGGCTTTGGACACCGGGTTTATAGAACACGCGATCCGCGGGCAGAAGCGCTAAGTGAAATTACCAAACAAATTGGAGCAGATGATGAATGGCTTGAGCTAGCTTATTATGTTGAAAAGCTTGCGGTACAATTACTTGAAGAATATAAACCTGGAAGAAGAATCAACACGAACGTTGAATTTTATGCTGCTGCAGTCATGAAGGCAATTGATATGTCCCCTAGTTTGTTTACACCAACTTTTACGGTCAGCCGGATGGTAGGCTGGACAGCCCATGTTATTGAACAGTCACTGGATAACACCATTTTCCGTCCGGAAGCAAAGTATATTGGGAAACAAACTGTTGAGCTTCAATCCTTAGTTTAAATAGAGCTGTTAAGCCATAATGCAATCCCCTTCAAGTGTACAGAGGACATTAAATTAACTTTCTCGAAGGGGATTTTTTAAAACTAAAAATATCGAAATAGACTTGAACCACTTTAAATGTACAAGTTGTTCCTAAAAAGCTCTGTAATAGTGCTTTATTCGATTTTATAGATATCCAATTTTTGTTGAAAGACGCGTGTTTCAAGTTATATTGGCATTGATACCTTGCAGAAGGTATGGATTTTCAGCAACTTTATTCCAACCATTATAATCATCCCTATAAAGGGTATGTTCTAAAAAAAAGGCTCCCTTCTACTCGACTAGTTGAAGTATCGCCACCTCCTTCTGAAAAATGAGCAAATCCATTCAAGAACAAATTACCAATATTTAAAGCAAATTAACATTTTATAAAAAAGGAAGGAACGTGCCCATGTATAATTACAATCCGTATTATCAAAACGGAATCAATGAACAACAGCAGGTTTCAGTTAAGTCAACTGTGATGAGAAGGTGGACTTGTGGCTTGAGGTACTAAAAAGGTATTTATTCGATGAAATCGAGGGAAACTTGTTTTCCTATGTAGAAAAGTCATGAAATCCCCCGTGTTTGTACGACAACAAGAAGGGACAAGGACTATTTCTAATGCGGAAGAGCAAAATTCTATTCAACTGTTAGATTGTGTCTAATTAGGGACAATATGTAATGAATTGATTTGTTTTGTAATTTCTCCTTTACAATTAACATGAGAATTAAATGGAGGAGGACTTGTATGAATTTTGATACTAAGGAACTAAATGTTGTGTTTCCAAATGAAGTGCTTAATGGGAAGAAAATAGAAAGTGTAATGATTAGTCCAATTGATAGGCAAATTGGTGTAGCGGCATTGACAGGAAAAATTAAAAACATGCAATTATTAAGACTTTATCAAATAATTAAGGTGGAAGATGGGAATTTTGTACCCACCCATGAAATTGGAGCATTCACATTCAATACAAAGGATAAATTAAAGGATTTTATAAAAAGTCTGCCGGAAATGTCTGCAATAAAAATACTTATGTTAATGAACCCTTATCCATTACTATCTAATTAATATTAGTTTGGTATTTAGGCATTTTTTATAAAAAGCATTATCGAAAAAACTGGGTTAGAATTAATCCAGTCTTTTTTGTTAGACGCACGACTCAAAATCGTGTTCCGTGAGGAGTGTCGGTTCGACCCCGACCACCGGTATCAAAAAGTTACGAAAGAAAAACGAGAATGCTCGTCATATCAACGTTTTAAGCGTTCCTGCTACGGTGGGGACGCTTTTTCGTTGCCCAAAATGCCGTCTACGAATAAGTTCAAATCTGACGCACCTGTTAATACGCAGTGGAGGTCGAACAAGTCGATGAGCAGAAGAAAAAACGTGTTAGATCAACGGGAAATACGGATTATGGAGACGAAGGTGAAGACATACGTAGAGTCGTTTGCATCAGCGTTGGATTTATTTTTGAAGGACTGTGAGATACGCAATTTACGTCCCCACACAATTCGTTACTATCAGAATGAAATCTATGCGTGTTTAAACCAACTAAGAGAACAGGGGATTAACGTTGATACGTTGTCTCCCATTCAGATTACGCAGGAACATATTCGAGAGAATGTGATTACTTTTATGCGTCACCAAAAGGGTTTACGGATTGTAACAATTAATACACGGTTACGAGCCTTACGAGCGTTCTTCAACTATCTGTACAAAGCTAAACATATTCCAAATAATCCGTTTGACGGAATAACCTTGCTGAAAGACAGAAAGACCGTAATAGCAACTTTTACAGCAGAACAACTTAAGAAACTGTTTAAACAGCCAGACCTTAGGACGTTCACAGGAGTACGTGATTACACGATTCTAATGCTGTTATTGGAAACAGGTATACGTGCTAACGAATTGGTCGGAATCACCTTACAAGACATTTTGTGGGGGGACGACTTAATCGTAATCAGACAAGCTAAAAGCTATCGTCAGCGTCAAGTGCCAATTACTAAGCCAATGCGACAGCAACTGAAAAAGTACCTTGCGATTCGTGGCAGTGTCGAAACGAATGCTTTGTTTGTAACAGTCGATAACAATCCGTTATCTAAACGAGGTCTGCAGAATCAGATTAAAAAGTATGGCGACTCAGCAGGGATTAAGGGAGTACGTTGTAGTCCTCATACCTTTCGGCATACGTTTGCCAAATTATCCGTGCAGAACGGTGCTAACATATTCGAGTTACAAGCAATCTTAGGACATACATCATTTGAAATCGTTAAGACCTACGTTAACCTATTTGGGAATGACGTAAGGGATCGGCATAAGGAATTTTCTCCCCTGAAAATGTTGAATAACAGAATATAAGTAATAAATAGTCTCGGGCGTAGCCATTTAGGTTACGTCTTTTTTGTGTTCAACCAAAATTTTTTTAGGTGATTGCGTTATATTTGCTGATTTTGACCGGACTATTAAGTGAATTTATTTTGAGGGAGGCGCAACCAAGTTACGCAACTTACAAGAGAAAAATTTTTTTAAAATCGTTATAAAACTGATTTCTGACCGGATTGTTAAGGTGATAGGGGGGTGAATCAATCAAATCGTCAAAGCGTTCCTAGAATTATCAAAACCAATGGAAAAAATTCTAACAAATTATTGAAAGCGAGGAAATAAAAATGAGTGAGCAAAGTAAGAAAGAGTTAACAAAGGAAGAAATTCAACAGATTCGAAAACGGTATGCAACTGAGAAATGCGACTACAAGCAATTAGCAGAGGAATTTGGCGTATCTAAGAACAAAATCAAAGAAGTTTTAAAAGGAATCGTCAAACTTAAGCTAACGGTATTACAACGTTTTAACGAAAAGTGGTCTGAAGACGAGAATGGATGCCACATTTGGAACGCATGCACGGACAAGGACGGCTATGGAAAGTTTAAGATGGATGGTAAACCGATGCGAGCAAATCGTGTATCGTATCAACAGCACAAGGGAGAAATCCCCAAAGGACTGATAGTACGTCATACTTGTGACAACCCAGCTTGCGTTAATCCTGATCATCTAATTTTAGGTACGCAGAAACAGAATAATGATGACAAAGTTGAACGCTTCAGAGATCGGCGGAAATACTCTGCCATTGACTGCCTAGAAATGCTCTTTCGGTCTCAAATCAATGTTTCAGAGGACTCAATTATGAAAAGTTTCCGCATTACGAAAGATACGCTGAAAAGGAAATTAAAAGACATGGCAAAGACAGCTGATGATCCGGCTGAAGATAAGGTGTTTTACTACAGGGGGCGAGCAATGTTTGAAGAAAAACAGTCTGAGCAGGAGCCATTTAATCCTGTGCAGATTGATTGGGTAATCGAATAGTTTGTTAGATTCATAACTTCATAGACGGTTTCTCTGTTGTCGTGAAATCCATGGAAACGGGGAGCCGTTTATAACATAAAAGCACAACCTAATTACGGAAAGAGGTTAACTTGATGTCAACTAATAGACAACTAATGGATACAATTACAGGAGAATTATATGATATGGATCAGTATTACTTACGAGCCAAATCGTCCGATGAAGCATTTAAACAATTTATTACGAAAGACAACCGCCATTTCTCATTTGCAGATATGGACACTATCAAAATCATTATTTCCAACGTCTCAACCGTTCATTGTGGCTACCTTTTAATTCTTCTATGTTATATGGAATATGAGTCAGGCAGGTTAAAACTTACTAGAAAAGAGCTGCCAAGAGCGTTAGGAACGTCTGAATCGACATTCATTAGGCTCTGGAAAGAAATGTATAGCTACGGAATAATTAGTGAAAAAAATGGGGAATTCTACGTGAATCCCTATTTTCATTTCAGTGGCCAGCCAAAGCATAATCGTGTCATTAAGTTGTTCAAAACCACGTTAAAACAGTTAAAAGACCAGTTAACAGCATCTGAACTCGGATTTCTGTACAAGTTGTTGCCTTACGTACATTACGATACAAATATGATCTGTGCTAATCCGTTTACAGACCCAGAGAATATCCAGTTTCTGAACAAAACTCAGATTGCGTTACTAGTCGGAATGGACGAAAAGAAGACGTCCAAGCTGTTGGATAAACTACGTAAAATAGGAGTGATAGCCGAAACAATACGTCAAGATGATAGACGTGACCGCATTTTCACTATGAATCCTTACGTGTTCTTTCGTAAGAGGGGACAACCAGACGATACCTTATGTGGTTTGTTCGCTTCAACTCCTTATGGTAAATGAGAAATAGGTGTCTTTTTTGACAGTAAAATGGCGTAATAGGTGTCCTTTTTGACATTAAGAAAAAGTGCCTTCAGCCGTTGGTACGTATGGGTTAAAGGCACTTTGATGCCAAAATTACTTCTTTATCTTAGACACTTACGTATTTATCATTCTAGAAAATGAGTATTAAGGTTATTCGTAATAAACGTTTTAACGTAATAAGCCTTCCCCTTTATTAACCTTTACAGGCTAAAAAGGAAAAGGTAATGTCCCCAAAGCTTATCATCTTTAGTAACATTAAATAATATAAACGATATATTTTTGGTGAATTCTGCGTTTAGCAGGATTCTAATAAGTGGAGCGTTAGCTACCTTATTACTTAACGATATAAACGTTTAATACGTTAATAAAAACGAAATTACGTTATTGGACGGATTTTAGGTAACTGATAAGAACGTTAAACCAAAGTGTTAACCTAGTTAATCGTAGTAATACCATTCATCACTTGTTAACGTAAATAAAAACGGCACAGAATATGTGAACAGCGTTTGTATACGTCTAAGTGACGGCTTTAATCGGTATTACCTAATTACACTAGATGTAACACGTCCCTAAATGACCTATATGAAAATCTCGGGGTTAACGACTCTGAAATTCAACAACCTAGATGTACCAAGCGTTTGGAAGGGATTGTAAATCCGATTGTAAGGTAGGTTCGCTTGACGTTATGACATTAAAAAAGAGACGGTATATTCCGTCCCTATCTGCTTTCGTATTCCTTCATTTTCTTGTAGAACGTTGCTTTCTTCATATCGACTTGTCGCATAAATTCGACCGCTGTAATCTCGCCAGACTTCCAACGACCGTACAGGAACTCCCAGTTTGACGGTAATTCTAACGGTGGTCTACCAAACTTAACTCCTTTTTTCTGTGCTAAAGCGATTCCCTCAGACTGTCTAGAACGGATTTCTTCACGTTCCTTTTGTGCGAAGGCAGCCAATATCGCCAAAACCGCCTGTTGGATCGCTTTAAGTATTACGTCATCTTGTTTAGCATCTGTATTCAGCATCGGTTCTTTAATAAACTGTAGGTTAATGCCGTTCTCAACGAAATAACGGTACTCTTTCAACGTATTATCCATGTTTCTGCCCATCCTAGTGATACTGTCGAATACAACGGTATCTTCCGTACGTAGGATATTCTTTAGTGATTGATATTGAGGACGGTCAAACGTTGATCCGCTTTGTTTGTCGATGAAAATATCTCGTTCCTCAATGTCATTCTGAAGCATCGTTTCAACCTGTCTACCTTCGTTCTGTTGCTTAGAACTAACACGGACGTAACCAAATCGTTTAGTCGTCATTGTCAATCTCTCCCGTCTTATTGTCTATGAGATTAGCATACAACGACAGTCTACAAATGTCTATTTAAATTTATAGACGTATATAAAATCAATTTATCACGTTTATAGACGCTAAAATACTGCATTTCGGAACGTCTACTATTGTGTACTTTTATAGACGATACCGTTGGTATCTATGCTATATGACGGAATTCGGAAGAGATCAATTAGAAACGATTGAACGTTGTAATGACGAATCAGTGGTAGCCACCTTATCACAAGACTTACACCATGTTTATATCGTAATACGCCTAGTGTAATTCAGGTATGCAAACGAAATCTCAGAATCCCTGAATGGTACATTAAAGCCGATAAAAATTGTTTTTTGAACTAGCAGGATTGTCTAATAAGAAAATGGTAAAACATGTTATCATTTAATGTGAAGAGAATACTAAAAAGTGGGTGGTATCCGATGGATTGGATAAAAGTTAAAGATAGTAAAGATATTGAAAATCTTTTGAGCAAATTTGGTGGATTCCATGATAGTTGTTTAAAGGAATTGTACATGTGGACTGAGAGTTACGTTGATAAAAGTTTATCGATGGGTATATCACCAGAACTCGGTACTAATGTAAGAATACTTTTCCAAAGGCAGTATCGTGACCCATCCGCAATTGAATTATTATTTGAAGGTGTAACCCAATTTCACATCGTTCCAAGACCAGATTCAATCATTTATGGTGCAAAACTGATTTTACATGAAGGTTTCTTTTATTGGGCTGATGAATATGGTTGGGAACCAGAAGACTATATTCTTGGTACAGATAACTGGCTTTCTGCCGAGAGTCTAAAATGGCGTGAAGTTAGTTCATGGATGGGGAAACAAAATAGATACGGTGTAATTAAAGAAGGCTGAAGGATGAGTTATTAAACAAACGGGTGCTTTACCTTAGTAAGATTCGTTAAGACGTAAGGGTAGCCACCGTATCACAAACGAAGGGGGGCGTTCATATCGACATTTGCTTAGTGATGAACGAACATGAACGTCAATTCTCGAACCCTTGATGAGTCAATTATGGGAGATACCACTGTCTCACCGACATCAGCTGTTCCATAGATCCCATACCCGTTATAAATAATTTTTCGGAGTCGTAAATCTCGAGGGTCTCATTAGACGATTTAAAACCAAAAAATACGTTATTGACTAACGGTTCAGCTTACTTGAAGAAGGATTATAGTTATACAATGGCAAAATAGATTAATTAAAAAAAGTTCTAAACAAACGGAGGTTGGAGTCGACAATGGACCCAAGAAAAATATTTTTAATTGAACTACACGAGATAATTAAAAATAGTTCAGAAGAGATACGAAATCATATAGTGAGCCCATCCGAAGATAATATTGTATGGGATGAGTTTAAATTGAGCGAAGAAGAAGTAGCTGCTTTAAAAAAATATAAATTTGATGATGTAGCCTTATCAGCGATTGAAAAAACAGTTAGAGATACTATTCTTGTGGCATTTCACGATGCTTTTTCCTTATTGGACGCTGTAAGGGACCCAGAAGTTGTTGAGCTTGATGATACTTGGCTTGGATTAACACTTAGCGAGCCTAATGAAGAAGAAGAGAACGAGGGATTTCTCCACGATGAGGTTTATGATGCCTATTGGGATTGGTCGGAACAGAGAAATAAAGATGATGATTAATAATGAATAAACAGCTTTAGTTCGCAATAGTTTGTGATATTTTGTTCTTACGCTAACGGGGGCAAGAGTTGAAGATCAAAGTTGTCATTGAGGAATCTTTTCTTATTGTGCTAACGGTTCAGTATACTTGAAGAAGGATAATTAAATATCGGCATTGAATATAACAATTGATTGTTAACCGTCAAATGAGGTGATTTGGTGACACAAGAACGCAAAGAAATAATAACTTTGAGGATAAATCAAGACAAGGAAGACGAATGTCTTATTATAGTAAGTTTATTTGGGAACAAAGAGGTTGGAATTGCTGTGTCGGAGGTACAAAATGGAGACGCGGAAATATGGTTAAATTTAGATTATGCTAAAAAAATTTCTGAGGCTTTGAATCAAGCAATAAAGCAAATTGAAGAGAATTATTAAGGTTTCCTTATTCAGCTAAACTGGGTGCTTTAGTTGAACTAAGAAATATAGGACAGCTATATGGATTTACGTCTTCCCGTTTTTCTTATTTCACTTAAGAAAAGAATATTAATTTACAAAAAGAGGTAATTTTCTTGCGTATAATCGTATTATTCGTCTCTTCATGTGTATTATTTCTTGGGATTTTCATCCTTCATGATTCTCTTACTCCTCCCCCTGAGAAAAGTGAAATGAGTTCTATATCAGGTGAATTTGACCATTATGTACCAGATGGAGGAAAATACCCTAAAGCTGAACTGCATCTTACAAATGGATCTGTATACTTCATAGTAAACCCTGAGTATCAAGTATTTGCTGAAGATGCATTTTTGAAAAATGTTAAAAAAAGGCAAGAAATCGATCTTATTGTCGATAGTACTTCCGGCTCAAATTTTATTATGATGATAAAATCAGGGAAAGTAACTTATCTGTCATTTCGGGACGCATATAACTCCGAACGACAAGACAAGATATGGGGGCTTGTTTTAGGCAGCATCATCCTTTTGCTTTCAATTATGTGTTTAGGCGGAGGGATTCATCTCACGTCTTGGAGTATCACATTAAACGAGTCGAATGACAATTTTATTTATAAGACCGCTTTCGGGCGAACATACACCATCTTTTATCATGATATCTCTTACTATAAAACAGGAAAGCTCGCATTAATATTTAAGTACAATGGGAAATTTTTTGTGGTCAACCCTTACGCAGAAAACTATCGTCCTTTTCTTCATATTCTTATTAAGAAGGATGTAAAAAAAATATTTAAGCGTGTTAATATACGTTATTAACAATCCTGTTTTCGTTTGTTTTTATTGAGTAAACATTAATTCTGAAGAATTGTTCTTAAACTATAGGGTGCTTTAGTTGAAAAAGAACGGTCGTCAAAATGGCGATCTTTCTTCATTTTCTATAGCGTAAGAACGTTCTTTTTAATGATACATAGCCATAAGGGGGGCTACCGTATCACAAAAACGACCCCATGTGTTATATCGGATGTGCCTAGTGATATACGAACATGGACGAGGAATCTCGAACCCCTGACGGTCGGCCATAGGAACGCCACCCCGTCTTAACGAAATCAATCGCTCTACATTGCCAAATTCGTTCTAAAAATTTTGCGGTAATCGTAAACCTCGGGGGCCTATGCAGTACCATCCCTAGTTGATATAATGTATGCCAACAGGTAATCGTGCGAATGAACTTTTTCGTTCTCAGTAGTCGAACGTAAGAAAACGCTGAATGGACGGCATATCTCGTAAATAATTTCGTAATTGAATTTTTTAACACGACTCAAAATCGTGTTCCGTGAGGAGTGTCGGTTCGACTCCGACCACCGGTATCATAAAACATACGTTATCATTCGTCCAATATGCGAGAATATGGCGTAATATCAAGCGTTTTCTACTACGGTAAGAGATGCTTTTTATTTTGTTTAGCGTCATATGTACCGTCAACTACTACGCTCTAATCGTGTGCGAAGATTATTACGCAATCTAAGGAGGTAGTAGTAAATGGCAAGACGTAGCAACATTTTAGACGAAGAAGAATTAGCAATAATAAGTAAAAAAACGAAAGTGTATGTTGAAACGTTTGAGGACGCAATTAACCTGTTTTTAAAAGACTTCGAAATACGCAACCTTAGACCCCACACGCTCAAATTTTATCGGAGTGAAATAAACACTTTTTTAAGCTATCTTAAGGAGTAGGACATAGTCGTAGAAGCGCTTAAGCCGTACCAAGTCACAGTGGAGCATATAAAAGAAAACGTAATTTTATACCTACGGAAATATAAAGGCGCTAAAGTAATATCAGTAAATACACGCTTGCGTGCGCTACGTGCGTTCTTTAACTTTCTTCATAAAGAGAAGCATATACTAAAAAATCCATTCGAACATATCACGCTGCTAAAAGATCGCAAGCATATTAAAGCGACCTTTACGAAAGATCAATTGAAAAAGTTGTTCGCTCAGCCTGACCTAAAGACGTTCACAGGAGTGCGTGATTATACGATAATGCTGCTTTTATTAGAAACGGGTATACGTGCGAATGAAGCGAAAGGGCTAACGCTAGCAGATATTCGTTGGGAAGACAGCTTAATATGTATACGAAACGCAAAGAGCTAAAGAGAGCGTGTAGCAATACAGGCGACAATGAAGGAGCAGCTAAAAAAGTATATTGCGATAAGAGGTTATGTTGAGACAGACGCATTATTTGTGACAGTAGACAATACACCTTTATCGAATAGGGCGCTACAAAACAGAGTAGAAAAATACGGAAAAGAAGCTCAGTTAAAGGGCGTTCGTTGTAGCTGCCATACGTTCAGGCATACATTCGCAAAACTATACGTACAGCAGGGCGCAAATATATTCGAGCTTCAAACGATATTAGGGCATACAAGTATGGAAATCGTTAAGACATACGTAAACTTATTCGGTACAGATGTACGAGACAGACATAAGGAGTTTTCGCCATTGAAAGTATTAGAGCAAAAGAGATAAATGGCACTAACAGTAGCGTTATTTTTTGTCCATATACACGCCCACGGCTGCCTTTTTTCATTGTATAATTAAGGAAATGTTAGTAGGAGGACACGATGACCATTTATTTGTTTCAGTTAGAGGCAACCCCACTCCCAGATAATCCAGAAAGTGAAGAATGTATAGGCGCATATGTAAATTGTTGGGTTAAATCAATAAATGAAAATTCAGCATGGATTAAAGTTAAAAAGTACGTCAAAAATGAAGGTTGGAAAATAATAAATATTGAAGACCAATTTTATCGCTAATCGAGAAATGTATGAAGTAGACGAAGAACTTCTTGAATGCTTTGACGAAGCATTTAGAGAGGGAATTTCCGCAATCTTTTATACTTTCGCTAGTGAGGACGATGAATACGTTAATTAATCACATATCTGACGGAGAGCGCGTAGTTAGAAGGCTATTGCGCTCTTTTTTGTATAGGGGAAGAGCTACCCAGTATCTATGAAAGTATGAAAGACCTACGAAGTTAAAAACGAATAGCGGCGCATTATACGGCTGCGCTTTAATTGCATAAAAAGCCGATAGGGGGCGAAGCAAAAGAACGTTTGCAAACCGTCATTTATAGACTCTCCGTATTTTTGCTATGATGAAAGCGGTAATATGCGCCTTAAAGACGGAGCGCCCAAAGAAGTACGCAGAGAATTTAACCGCTACATTAAGACATATGCGGATTGGCAGAGTAGGAATGAGCAAGGGCTTGATCTGCCGCCGCTTGTAAGCATAGACGAAGAGGGGCAAAATATTGGGGAAGTATAAATTATCGCAATTACTTTTATTCATGGCGGCGCTTAATGCGTTCGTGGGCGTAGCAGCAGCGAAATTAGATATTGTATATTTTATAGCGGGACTAGGAACATGCGCATTATTTTACTATCTGTGTTATGAACTAAATAGCGAGAGAGCAGCATATTAAATAGCATTTTAAATGCTTTAGCAAGGGAGCTTGAATGGGCGCTCTTTTTTTAGGAATTAGACAACGAAGGCAGCGAAAGATAATGCGAAGGGCTTGTGCAGTACAGTGTATAGCAAACTAGCAAAAACAAAAACGAGCGCAATAATGCGCCCGTTTTATATATGCTATTTAACGCTACCATTAATAGTATGCTACTATAATATTTCTCTATTCATGATTTTGTAGCTCCCACTTTCTTGACCTATCGTCTATGTTGCTAAGTAGCTTTAATAACTTTTCGTTCTGTTCTCGTCTTTCCTCGTTTTGCTCGATAAGCTTCGCGCAGAATAAGAACATAGCGCTTGATATGATTCCAGAAAGAAGCGCCGCAAATGCTAAGAAAACTAACCCACCCCGTGCGCTGCTATATACGTTTGGCATAAAGATAAATGCGCCAACGAAAACTAAAGCACCTGATACAAATGATAAGTACGCTATACCTTTTAGTAGTTTGTGTGTAAGCATGCTGTTCATTATGTCTTCCCTCCTATGTATTACCTTATTTTACTATTATAGTAGGATAGAAACAATAGGAAGTATGGAATTTATAGGATTGTTACTTGGGTATCAACTGTAAATCTTTTTTGGAAGTACCTATACAACTGAGAATCGCTATCAATAAAGGGTTTAAGACTATCAAGGTGATAGCGTTTAGGTTTACGTTGGTTTGCAATATACGGTATGGGGTATATTCGAGCGCTGCATGTTCCTGCCAGAGACCAAGCCTAAAACTCATTGGGTGCGTTTCTTTTTAAAGATTAATATTCAATTAGCTGCGCTTAAGTTGGTGTCATAACTTAAAAGTTTTGACTCCATAGAATAAAAACTGTGAAATATAGGTAGTTAGTGGTGTCATAAATTAGGTTCAAAAAATGGGGAGAAAATTATGTTTTACGGCTATGCAAGCTGGAAATACATTCTTACAAACAAGTAGAGGAAATTACAGGGATAAGTAAAGTTCGCTAATTAGGGCAAAAAAACAAGAGTGAACTAAAGAATGAAAAAAGAGAATTGTATGGCACGGCTGAAATGGTCGCGAAAAAAATTGAAGAAAAATAAAAAACTGACCCAAATAAATCGTAATTTATCGACCTTTTGAGTCAGCCTCTGCTAGTGTCATTTGGAAAGGCGTGTAGTATTAACTTCCAGCTCCTGTTATGCTTTCCACTCTTTTCTTAAAGCTTTTCTAGATAATTTAACGGCTTCTTCATCGTTACAGCTTTGGGCAAAACCGACAATTTTCTCATCTTCATCTTGCGAGTAGGAAGAAAAGGCTTTAAAAATACCATTTTCTAATTTAAACACTTCCGTTCTTATGGTTCCCCCAACTCGGTCTCTAGTTCTTGCATAGTAAAAGCTATCTGAAATCTGGTGTTTCTCCATTTTCTACCCCTCCCTTTTTAATTGAATGATATATCTAGTTTGGTTTAATTTCAAAAGGCGAAAATGTGAATTTGATACATCAAAGGTGTATCAAAATTAGCTTGTATTGCCATTAAAATGGTCGTTTCTAGATGTTTTGCTACACCTAATAGGTGTTAAAAATCAATTTTTCATATTTTTTAAGTTATGAAACCATATATAGAAATTAAAAAACCGTTCCCGTTTGAGGAACGGCGTAAAAAAATCCTTTATTAAACAAATGGCTCTTTTTAGATCAATAAGAAAAGCAATCTTTATTAAGAATTGCGCCCAATCGATTTATAGGTTATTAAAAAAGCATCAAACTACTTTCTTGTTAATCTATATGCTCTTTATCATAAAAATAAATCTAAATTGTAATCAATTATTAAGGGGTTATTTACTTCTTTTGTATTCTTATTAAATAGTTTTGTTATTTTATTTCTTGTTGATAATTTTGTTTCCCTCCAACGTTTTGGTGATACAACAAGATTTTCTACATGAGAAAGAATAATGTTAGACAAAATCATTTTAATTTCCCTAGTGTCTCTTTTGAGTAAATCTTCTTTTATAAATCGATAACGTCTATCATTTCTTTTAAAGTGGCTTAATAATATAAATGTTTGTCCATTTTGAGGAAAAACAGTTATAAATAAAGGCGCTAAAGAAATACTAAAATCCCCTAAATCATTTATTTTTGTACCGTTTAAGTTCTCTTCTAAGAAAGTTGCAGACGAAACTGCAATGTGATATTCTTCTCCAAGAACAATCACATTTGTAATAATATCATCATAAAACATATTTTCTAGGTCTGTGTTTAATTTTTGACGATATCTTTCTAACCTTTTTTCTGCATCTTGCGTACCAAACAATGCTCTAGAATACAATTCTTTCATATAATGTATATGCTCTTCTGATGGTGGCCCCGCCTCGAAACTACTGCTTATTGCAGTATAACTGCCCTTATCTAGTAAATCTAAAAGTGTTCTGTACATATTAGCACTAGATTTCTTCGCATGATATTCCTTTGCTGTTGCTCTATAAGTAAATAAAAATTCCTGCTCTGCATTCCCTGGTATGTAATCATAGTTTTCAATTGGTCTAAATATGCTATGATCGTGATGACCACAAAATCCAGTAAAAGTAGTGGCTTTTTTACGGCCTTTCTCTTGAAGGTCGGTTGTAATTCCATAATCATTACCTCCAACAGCACCAAACATTAGAACTTCGCCATTTTCTGAAATTTTGTTAAGTATTTTGTTATTTTGTATTGAATGAGCTTTGATTATCCTTTGACTGCAATTGCTGTCCTCATGAAAACAACCACTCCATAGATGTTTGTTCTTAAATTTATTAAAATTAATTAAAAAATCCCTAAATTTCTTATCCATTCTTCCTAATCCCTCCTAACCTTTCCTTGCAAATATTTTTCCATTTTTACTAAACTAAATAAAACAATTTCAAAACAGATATAAACTTCATTTTTTAGTTTATTAAACTATTAATGGGAGTAATTGAAGCGTTACAAAATAAATAAAAAATAAATGAGTTTTATTTCCACATATAATATTTTGAATAAAATCCTTATACCACTCGTCAATCTGGACTGTTTGTTAAACAAAAATTAAACACATCTCTTCTACAAACCTCCGCCGTTAGCCACCCATGCAGCAGAAAAATCATTGCTGCACCACAGAGAATGAAAATGGATTATGTGGTCGATACTGTTTTAATGGCTGGCGAGGAAGGTCGATGAACTATGGTGCCTTAGAGCCCGTCCGTTAGTCTGACTCCAGCGACCACGGTGCACCACCGACTGTCGCGCCCTTTAGGGGTAGCACTCATGGGAGATTAATCCTTTTTCTGGTTGTTGCGCCAGCTTTACCTGATTTTATTTTAAGTAGAAAGGTATTACTATTCGTTTTACCAGCCAACCTTATATCTTTCCTTCATGAGGCTCAGCCTTTTTTTAAAAACTGGTTTTTCTGGGTCTGTTTTTTCATGCCCTTTTTCATTTTTTATTTTCATGGGAGTTGAAGAAGAAACCTTTCCACAAAAAATGCCATAATAATTGGTGTTTGAAACAATTCGACCAGATAGCCGCGAATAATTCAGATTGTAAGACAAATGGGTGTAGAATTTGTAGCCAAAAGGATAAAAAACGAATGGTTGAACTGTTACTTCTGATCTTTTATTGATAAATGGCGATATACAATTTGAGGTACTATGGCGGTACCAATCATGTCACTTCTAGGCGAGTTTAGACCTGATTTATAGTGAAATGAATGGTCATTTCGGCATCTTAAAAGTGGATTGTAAGCGAACGAGTACCTCCTTGCTTGAAGAGAAAAACCATCCAGTCGCGATACTGCTTTTAGCCCTGGTCCACAGGATCCAAATCAACAGTATAAAAGGAAGGGGGGCGGGTGTATGCGCCTGCATTCGCGTTTATTTACACCATATCGCTCCCAAAATTTTTTTTGATTTAAAACGGTTGTGATAATGCCAATAAATATAACCTTTTTGGCGTTCATTCATTTTTAATCGGATGTTTGGATTAATGTTCATAAAAATTAGAACAGTATCATTCAGATCATCGCCTACTTGAAGGCTCCCTTTTTCATCAAAGGAAATGTAGCCCTTATCAAATAATGAATCATGATTTGGGCAGAGGAGCAATCCGTTATTTACATCTAATCGTTCTTCATTGGTCGATATACTCCATGGTTTTATGTGACTAGCAATAAGAAAACGTTCATCATTAACACCACATAAAGCACATTGTTTTGACTGAGAAAGAAGTTTCTGTTTAAACAATGATTGACCAATTCTTGTCTTTACAATTCTCTCTTTTTCAGTTTCATCTAATATCTGGTCAGCATTTAATTCTCCCGTTAAGTTCTCAATTTCTTGGATTAGTTCCATGTCACCATGAATAAGTCGGAGAGGGAATATCCATACGTTTCTCATTTTTCCGTTGATGTCAATTTGTTTTTCTGTATATGGTTTGCCAGCTAATTCGACTCGCCCTTGATATGTATATTGCTTTGGTTTTAATACTTCAAAAAAATGCATATCTACTGCATTATGGTTAGATTCTGCCAGTGTTTTATTCTGACTAGTCAAAGTTTGATCTCCTACTTGCCCCATACCTGTATAGTGGAAGACGTCGCCTTCAACTCGGTCCTTGTATAGACCTGTTTTGTCTGAAATCAAAACTAGAGTATTGGTACGATGTGAACGCCGCATTCCACCTTGTGGAGCGCATAAAAATATACTTGTTAGCTGTTCATTGTTGATAATTTCTCCTGGCTTAATTGCAATGTCCATAGTGAATCCCCCTATACTTGAATGTGCTAATTTTACTATAATAAATTATTGATAGGAACTCTATTATAAAAGTGGTATCTTAATGAATATTTATGGGTGGCAAGGCAGTTTCAAGGAATTTATTGAAATAAACGTGGATCACTTAGTTAATTTACTTTGTATGCATATCTACAATCGACCGGTAGAAGAAGCACAAATTAATTCGGCTGAAAAAGGTACTTTATCTCAAATAAATGCCTGGTATGACTGCATCCCAAAAGTATATTCAAATAAGAGGAGTAATTGATACGGATGCTCTATTTGTTACTCTTGATGGTGAGAAAATGTCTAAAAGGCAATTTCAGAATAGGGTAACATATTACGGTAAACAAGCGGATATAAAAGGAGTTAGATGTTCTTTCCATACGTTTAGACATACTTTTGCAAAATTAAGCGTGAAGAACGGAGCTGGGATATTTGAATTACAACAGATTTTGGGGCATACAAGCATGGAAATGATCAGAGTGTATGTAAATCTTTTTAGTGATGATGTAATGGATAAACATAGAACGTTTTCTCCATTGGTTAATATAAAGGTTAGAATGTAGTCAGTTAAGTAAGAAACACATACGTATTCTTCAATCGAAACAAAAAAGGAACCTGCAATAGTCGTAAATAAATTGACAAGATAACTTTTTAAAAATCTATATCTTTTTTATGAATCACTATACCCCTAATTCTTTCATGGTTCTTGTTAATCCTCGAAACAAAGTAACGTAAACAAGGTTAATCAAAGAGGTGTCGTTTAGGTACCTCTTTCTTTTAAGGAGACGAAAAAAAATGAACAAAATATCATTCGAGATTCATTATAAAGCCTATAATAGAACAACTCAACGAAGCTCGTTTCTATTAATAGGAAGAAAAACCGAGCAAGTCGCTTTCGAATGGTGGAAACAAATTAGAAAGGAAATGTCATTTCACACCGAGTTAGATAAGGTAATTGTAAATGGTGATCAGGATGTTACGGATATTGTTAAGGAATTAGAATCGTAAGAATTGAGAAATATTGATGATAATTGGAATTTACCATTTTAAGCCCTCTTGATTAACGGAGAAAAATATAAAACTATCGCCAACGAAATTGGTTGCTCAACTAAGACCGTTCAGCATGCGGTGCAACATGACCAAATGTTAGCGATTTTCAAAGTGTCTGATCGTTTCGAACCTACTCTTGATGGTAAACTGAGTAAAACTACAAATCTAGTTCAAGTGATTGCTTATGCTCCGTTCGAGTTTGTTCAAAGTGTGTTCAAAGTCGTTGAAAGAACCGTCAAAAAGACCGTCAAATTGGTATAAATGGCGAAGGAAAAGCTTTCTAGTGGTAACTCATCAAAGAGCCAAAACAACGCCGAACCAAGCCTGAAACAGGCTCCAAACAAGCCTAAAAACGTAATCGTTCTGATAAGTATCTTGTTCAATCTTATGATAATTCTTGGAGCCAACAAACAAGAAATGAGCAAGGATAAACAAGTAGCAAAAAGAAATTTAATTGCTGATAAATTAACGAAGTTTAGAGATTCAAAGTAAGTTTAATTAATGACAAAAGTTTACATTTACGATTTTGAACCAACAAACGAAAGATTGGAACAAATTGAACTAGAGATCATAGAAGGTCAACTAACTAATCCTTGGGAAGATGTTAAATAATGGAGGTTTAGTAGATGGGCGTTTTGGTTCTTGGCTTGGTTCTCATTCTGATTATGTTCATTGGAATGTTGTCTTTAAAGTTTTGTATGCTGAAATAGGTATTTGCAAGGTGCCGATTTCAGGGAAAAAAATATATTGAAGAGGATAATTGCCATGTTAATTGCATCAAGTAATCGAGCATTAGAGATCAAAAACGTATTTAACAAACTTAACTATCTTAAACGCGAATTAACTCTGTCAGAAAATACTTTAGATGAGAATAGCCGGAACTTTCATAAACTATAGTTTTATAAAACGTTGCTCGACCTTGAGTTGTCACTTAGGTTTTTACAGCGTAATATAAAGGAAGATGCAGCATGAAAATAAATTTAACATTGGAGGCAAAACAAAATGGCATTTATCGAAATAAACTTACACCACAAGATATTAAACCCGACACGGGTTATAAACACAAATCAAATAGCCGATATTAATGCTCGAGAGAATCGAATATTGAAAAACTGGCACGGTACGGTAATCCACTTAACAAGTGGGGAAATTTTAGAAGTTGAAGAAACCCAAGAAGTCTTGATGAAAATGATCCAAAAAGCTGAACAAACCGGAGAAATCGTTAAATCTAATGCCGGTAAATTCTCGGGCATCAAATTAGAAAATCAGCGAATTGAGAAAACAGATGCAGAAAAGAAAATGGAAAAATTTGTGAAAAAGGAAGTCGAAAAACGATTAGAAGAAGAAAGGGAGAAGAAATTCCTACAAGCACGGTCCGAAGGTAAAGGATTCTTTAAATCGTTATTTGCGAGTAGAAAATGAAGATATTTTGAGGCAACAACTTAACAGGAACCGGAGATCTTGATACGGCTCTTGATCTACATAAAACAAAATGAGGAAGTTGATAGAATAAAAGAGTATCAGAGGATCTCGCTTTGAAGCGATATTTATATGTGAAAATGAAAAATTCAAAAATGGTCGAAAGGTTATCCAACTCGGGTGACTATTTTTTTTTTCGCTAACGGCTCATACCTTATAAAGTGGTTTTTGTAAATCGCTCCTAGGAGCCCTTGTCAGGATTAGTCAAAGTGGAATAAACACAAATCAAAGTATATTTTTGAATCCTTATCAAGTAAGGACTCACTCTGATATTTTTATTAAAGAGATCGTATGTTATCGATAACCACAATCGATCCTTTTTGGTGGATGGTACTTTTTTGGGCATAAAAAAAGACCGCTAGAGCGATCTCTATTAGTTTTTACATATGCGAGGAGAAAGTGAAAAAATATTCACTTTACAAAAATGGAATACATTTATACGATTTCAACACAATAAAAGAATCTGCTAAATGGCTTGAAAATCTTATTGGGTGATCTTTGTATCAGGGGTTAACAGGTTTAAGAGATGGATGGAAACCTAAGGAACATTCACAACTATTCGGTTATGAAATCAAGATAAATCATTTAAATGAGTGATACAATAATAGTTTTGAGGTAATATTTAAAATTGGATCAAAAGCCATCCTATACGGGTGGCTCCAGACTGTCGACAAATCCGAAAAAATCGGGTTTGTCGGCAGTCTTTTTGTTTGTATAATTAAAGTACAGAGATGTAAATGAGGTAGATGAAATGCTAACTAAAAATACACAGATGAATCGTGATCAAATAGAAATGATTGCTCTAGAACAACTTGTTCCTGCTAACCATTTGGTTCGGAAGATCGAAACTGCTATAGACTTTTCATTTATCTATTCATTAGTACAAGATATGTATTCATCTGAGCGGGGACGTCCAAGTATTGACCCTGTTGTATTGATTAAGATCGCCTTCATCCAATATACCTTCGGTATTCGTTCCATGCGTAAAACTATAGAAGAAATCGAAACAAATATGGCCTATCGTTGGTTTTTATGATAAGATCCCGCATTTTTCAACGTATAGTAAAAACTATGAGCGACGCTTTAAGGATACGGATTTATTTGAACAGATTTTTTATCGTATTTTGAAGGAAGCAGCTGAAAAGAAAATGATTAGTAGCGAGCACGTTTTTATAGATTCTACACATGTTAAAGCAAGTGCAAATAAGCATAAATTCGAAAAGAAAATGGTATGAAAAGAAGAGAAAGCATATGAAGCACGTCTGAAAGAGGAGATTAATAGTGATCGTGAAGAAAACGGGAAAAAGCCATTTCCTTCAGATAAATTTAATAAAGAAGAATATAAAGAAATTAAAGAGAGTACTACAGATCCAGAGAGTGGTTATTACGTAAAGGACGAGCGAACAAAACAGTTTGCGTACTCATTCCATCAGCTGCTGATCGAAATGGTTTTGTTCTAGGTACGATTGTTACGCCAGGGAATATCCATGATAGTGTCATCTTCGAGCCACTTCTTGAAAAAGTAATTGAAAAACATGATAAACCTAATGCTGTTGCTGCTGACGCTGGATATAAAACACCTGCCATTGGTCAATATTTATTTAAAAATGATATGACTCCTGCTCTACCTTATACTCGCCCTCGTACAAAGGATGGTTACCTAAGAAAGCATGAGTATGTTTATGATGAATACTATGATAGTTATATCTGTCCGCAAGGACAAATGCTGAAATATGCAACAACGACGAAAGAAGGATATCGTCAATACTTCTCTAATCCGATTGAGTGTCAAAATTGCCCATTAATTTCAAATTGCACTCAAAGTAAAGAGCATAAAAAGCTGATACAGCGTCATGTATAGGAGAACTATCTAGAAGCAGCCAATCATCTTCGTCATACTGAAGAAAATAAAAGCATTTACGCAAGACGTAAAGAAACGATTGAACGTGTCTTTGCAGATGCTAAGGAAAAGCATGGTATGCGTTGGACAACCTTAAGAGGCCTAAAAAAATTGTCCATGCAAGCGATGCTTACTTTTGCTGCCATGAATTTGAAAAAGATGGCCAGTTGGACATGGAAAAGTCCAGAAATGGCGTAATAGTAGGTGGAGGATAGGCCTAAATTCTGCTCTTTACGAGCAAAATTACCACAAAAAGGCAGCCGAATGAACTCATTCGGCTGCCTTTTGTCTACAATCTGGACAATCCTGTATAGGATTGTTTTTTCTAGATGCCTTATGTTAGCTTACATGGTTAATAAGAACTAGTTATCCCAATCATAACATCCAGAAGAATCATTTTTTCTAGTAAAATTTCTCAATGTTAATATATAATAGAAGTATTAAATCTAATTAATTAAGGACTAACGTATGTTTGTAGCATTAGATAAAGATTATCATTTAGTAGATGTGAAGCAAGGGATAGAGAAATCTATTTTTTATTGCCCCTGCTGTTTAGAACCTGTGCATTTTGTTCGTTCACAGAAGAAAGTATGGTATTTTAGGCATAACAAGTTGATAGGGGAGAAAAAACGACAAGAATGTGAGTTATTCAGTAGTAATCTTTCTTTCTCATATGAAATTGATTTAGAGGAAGAGTGCAATCGAAAGATACGACTACAACTACATAGAGGTGATAAAACACATTTTTCTTTACTTTTCCCAAAACTTACGAAGGGGCAAACGTTACGTCAAGAGGATAATAAGAGTTATTTTCATGTGACTATAGAAGAGACAAAGCAACAAATTAGCTCTGTGAATTTAATGCATAATTGTGAAACAAATTTTTTACCAGTTTCGTTATGTGATTCATATACAATTTCGATTTCTGAAGAAGTGATAGATAATGCTATTACAGAAATATATCAAGGGGGTTACTATCCTCTTCAAAAGCCTGCTCTTTTTAAACCAATTGCAGGTAGAATTATTCACATTCCATATGTTGATATTACCATCCAAGATGAATTTTATATTCTGTCGAGACAAATGTTATTTTTTGCACAAGACATTCATGTACTTGAAACAGAAAAACTTAATACATTCACTTTATATAAGTGTGTGATGAATGACGCATTTTCAACGGATTGTATTTCCTGGTTCAAACGTGTTCTCAGCAAAAACTTACTACCCTCGAGTTACCATCTCGATGTTATAAAACCTGTAAAGTTTATTCGAGGTGATGGCTTGTTTCAAATTCAACAGGCAAACCTTGAGTTAAACCTCGCTTTTACAGGAAAACAAAACGAGCAGCAATTATTGAAAATTAAGCATCCTAATGAGCAAATCACGTACCAAAAGGTGACACCTGGTATTGTAAAATTACAACTTCCACAGTACGGTATCTATCAGATATCCGTCGCCTTACAGCGTGGTCCTTGGTTAACTATTAATCAAGTCAAGAAATTGACGACCTTTGATGTAGTTTCACCGAGCTGGCTTATTAATAATGAGGAAGTAATTTTTCGACAAAACATTATAAAAGGTGAGCAATTTGTAACCAAAAGCGTTTTCCCAATATGTTATTACAGTGGTTCCACTAAGAGTCACGGTAAAAAAACAGTGTTTGATTTTAAAGAAGAAATGGTTGCGAGTATCCCATATCTATGGAGTGTTAAGCTCCGAAAACCAAAGCTAGACATAAAATTAGATTTTCAAGAACTTCTCTTTTTCTATAAAACACAAGCAGAACTTGTGAAAGTAGATTCGGTTACGTACCAAAGTATTTTAGCGAGAATTGAGGCATCGAAACATCGACAATTATTGACTTTTGTTAGAAGCTATCCAAACATGATTCCAAAAAGATTTATAGATAGGTGAATAAAACAATATGATTGTATTAGGAAGAACAAAGTCTTTATCCTTTGCCAACACTGATATACCTGAACGACTTGTAATTGATGTTGTGGGAACTTTATCAGATAACAGTTTAATTCCACTTCATGCGGATGTCCGTCAACAAGCTCTACCCAATAACGGAAGAGTCTTCATTCCGAATTACTTCTCAGTGCCTGAGGAACATCAATATAAACTGTGGGAACTGAATGAAAGCCTTACTTACGAACCGTCATTGGCAAATTCTAGCAAATATGTTTTGGGTAAGGAGGTGCATAATGTCCCACTTTATGAAGTGATTACTTTACAAGGTAATTTCGAAACTCAAAAAAATTTAATTGAAACAAAGCTTCGTAATTCAATTAATTCTAAAGAAACACCACTTCCCAACGTTTTATTTACTACCGAAGACGGATATGTCATTGGCCCTGTAAAAATAAAACACTTGGTAGATGAAGCTTACACGTTAGTAGAAGATAATTTTGTTGCAGTTTACAAAATAGACATCTCGCTAACAATGATACACAATCGTTTATTCACAATTGCAAAGTTATTAGAAGATGATTTTGTAGGTTTTATTGATGTAGCAAATGATGAGCGTGCTGTGCGCGCTGCGTTGAAAATTTTAAAAGAGCAATATGAATACGGCGATCTCTCTCGCAAGGTCATTGCCCGGTTATCACAGATTTATACCTCGACAAGCGGAGAAATGAATCAACGTTTAACTCGTGTACAGCAAATCATTCAATCGAAAACATTTAATGAAGAAACAGAATTGTTTTTCCGTAATCAATTTTTAGATTTACCTTATGTACAACAAATGATAGAAGCAAATAAAAATGATGCTTTTGAAAAATTACTTGTGGACTTTAAAGTAAAGCATCGTGACTTAATAAAAGAAGTTGAAATAACGGAACACGCATTAGAAAACAAAAATCTTGAACTTACACATACTGAAGAAGTAATACAACAAAAAATTGCTCTCTTACAAAATATTGAGGAAAGTTTTTCCGTAAAACTTACGCAGCTGGAGAAGCAATTCGCAGATGTATATGTAGAGCACTTTTTACGACAAGGAATTAATGTCCAACAACAAATACCACAAACTAATCATTCACAAAAAGTAACAGAAATTCCACAAGCTTGTGTAAAAGTAATTACTAATAATGAACCATTTGCTTCTATAGATAAAACACTAGAAATCTTTCATACTAGTCGCAAGCGTTTGCATATTCGAGATCGTTATGAAACACTCCATAAAACAGTATTAGGGGCTATTTTATTTCGCGATCCAGTCATTATAGCGGGGACTCATAGCTTTGAGCTTGCACAGTTTATTGGACGAACATATAGTGCAAATCAGTTTTATTCGATTGTACCAGAGGTGAATTTGTTTAGCTTTGCGGCACTGGAAAATTTAACACCACACGCAGAGGATATATTAAGCGCAGTTCATATCCATAACTTG
This sequence comes from Neobacillus massiliamazoniensis, assembly GCF_001048695.1. GTDB lineage: Bacteria > Bacillota > Bacilli > Bacillales > Cytobacillaceae > Neobacillus > Neobacillus massiliamazoniensis. Next base: position 349,585 of record NZ_CVRB01000003.1, read on the forward strand.
CACTTTACGCAAGGAGAATTTGCACTAAAAAGTTATGTGGAACTAATGAAGTGGAATGACAAGGCAACACAGTTACTTATCCTAACATTTGATGACGTTCAGCAGGCAAAAACATGTATTACTTCACTTAGCTGTACACCATTACTTTATGCTGAAGATTTTCTAAACTTTGCAGTACTTCCAAGGAAATTTATCACGGTCAACTTTGCTCAAATTGACCTTTCTGAAGTTGAAGATTTAGAACTAGAGGATTGTTCAACATTTAATAGAGAATTTGAAGCATGGTTTGAAGAAAAATTTGGTTACAAATTTGAACAATCCTTTGTTTTAGATAATTGGTTAAGCATTCTCACTTCAGATTTAGACGGCTCAAATGAAAGTGAGCTCGAGCACATATACAAATTATTTGAGCATTATATTACTAGCTTAAAGCGAGACGGAAAATCATGAACTGGATACAGTACTTAACAGAAAAATCGTTATATGTGAAAAGTATACTATCCTCTCAAAAGCAAATGGGCATCGACAAGGTACATTTCCGGCAACTTACGCCTGTGCTTAACCGTTTACTAGAATATGCACCACAAGAAGCACAAGAGTTTCTTAAGCACAAAACAGATACATCGGCTCAATGTTTACTTACTTGGCTAGCTACTATTGGAGAAATTATTAAGCTAGATAATGGATACTACGCTATTTGGCCAGCTTGTAATTTGGTGCTTCCTAGAACAAAGCAACAAATTGGAGTACGTTATGTCCTTGACCATGAGATACAACCAATTACGATTACTAGTAAACCTAATAAAACAAAGCCTATTTTAGCCATGACAGATTATTTGTATACATCTTCTTTACAAGAAACACTAAATGACTATAAGTCGTTTACTAAAAGCAATGATATAGACACGATTTACCGATTCACGAAACATGGCAAACAACAGGTAACGAAAAATTTTACCCCAAATGAATTGTATTTCGCAGAGAAGAAACAAGTATTTGTACATGGTGGGCATAAAACTGACCGTTTCCTTGCAAAATTTCAAAATGGTTGGCATATTCAGCAGGTGGCAGAACGAAATGTCAGGAGAGTTTATTATGCATTGAATGCACGGGCAGGTCGCTATTATACGTATAGTTTAAAAAAGCATACGGTGTATACAGAACTAGAGTTACAATTTTGCTTACCGCATGAGGAATTTGCAATGATTTCTTTAATTGGGATGCCAAAAATATTTAAAAATGCGAAGACCTTTTATATCCCAAATATGTATGTAGAAGATATGATTGCAATTTTACAAAGGTTAGAGATGAAAGAGAGATGTTAAATGGATTACACATTAAATAAAGTAGCCGATCGCTTACAAAAAAGGTTAGTTGAATATATTGAAACGCGTTATGTGATCAGTAACGATATTTTACAAAAAAAACGTCATTCTTTGCTTGAAACACCTGGAACATTGCGTACAGCACCGTATATTGAAGCAACTCCTGTTTACGAGCTTGGGAGTACGTATCAAGAGATGAATATTCTAGCAAGTACGAAATCGCTGATGAATGAGCTTGCCGAGTATGGCATCGGTGTATTCCCACGTCCATATGTCCATCAGCAAACAGCGATGGAAGCATTCTTAACTGACAATAAAGATTTGATAGTTTCAACAGGTACTGGTTCTGGTAAAACGGAATCATTTTTACATCCAATGCTTGCTACTCTTTACGAAGAAGCTGTGACAAGACCAGCATCTTTTGCTCGGCGCGGTGTGCGAGCACTTATTTTATATCCGATGAATGCTCTTGTAAGTGACCAAATGACACGTCTTCGTAAATTAATGGGGGATGAGCGTGTCAAATCACGCTTTCATGTACATGGTCGTAATCCGCAATTCGGGATGTATACGTCTAGAACGCCGTATGCTGGGGCTCCTAACAAATTTAAAGATAAATTACAGTTGCAACCAATTTTAATGCATTATTTGGAAGTGGAGAAAAATAATCCAGATATCGCTAAGCAATTAAAAGAGCGTGGTAAATGGTATGCTAAGGATTTACAAGCATTTAAAGACTCAAAAATGCCAAAAACATTTCGCTATACAACTAGCCCTAATGATGCTGAACTATTAACCCGTCATGAAATGCATGAAACACCTCCAGATATTTTAGTTACAAACTATTCCATGCTTGAATACATGCTCATGCGTCCAATTGAGCACACAATTTGGCAGGATACGAAGGACTGGCTAGCGAGTGATTCAGCCAATCAATTTGTCCTTGTACTAGACGAAGCTCACATGTACCGTGGTACAAGTGGTGCTGAAGTTGCTTTACTAATACGTCGCTTGCAAGCAAGACTTGGTATCTCACGCGACCGTATGAAAGTAATCTTAACATCAGCATCACTCGGCAAAGAAGGAGACACAGAAACACCAATTCGCTTTGCACAACAACTAACAGGAGCGGCTGAATCCCGTAAATTTAAGTTAATTACTGGTAAAAAAGAAACTCGTCCACAAGGCAAAACAATGACACCTGATGAAGCATCTCATTGGGCAAACATTGACTATCCGCTTGTTGCTGAATGGAATAAAAAATATAAAGATATAGTAGAGCATTTACAGCCAATTTTTGAAGCACTAAAATTTGATACACTTCCAGCAGACAAAAATGAATTCCAAGAATTTGTATTCAAACAGTTAAATGGATATGGTCCAGTTGAACAAGTAATTAAGAAAATTAGTGGTAATGCAACATCAGTTGAGGAGCTTGTTGAAACTGTTTGCCCAAAAGTATACTTTCCAACAGCTGAAAAAGCAATTAGTAATCTATTACTTCTAGCAAATATGGCCGTTAAAAACGGACGGGTTTTATTACCGGCACGTTTGCATTTGTTCTTTAGAGGATTATCGGGTGTGTTTATTTGTATGAATCCGAACTGTGATAATTCAGGATTCCTAGGAAAGATCTATGATGCATACCGAGAGCAGTGTACATGTGGTAGTCGGGTATTTGAATTATATACACATATGTTATGTGGTGCCGCTTTTATTAAAGCGTTTTGTGAAAAGGATACAAATTTTCCAACGTATTTATGGAGTGAACCAGGAAGCGACATTGTTGGTGAGCCACTAGAAGAAATTCATTTACTAATAGAAAAGCCGAACGATCGTGCGCTTGAAGGTAAAACATTAAAACCCCTATGGATAAATGTGAAAACGGGATATATAGTTGACTCACCTCAGCAAGACACAAATTTTATTCGTGTTTATATGTCCTTGGAAAGACCGAAGAAAAATCGTAAACAGAAATACTATTCTTCTGCTAAATCATTTAATACTTGTCCTTGTTGTTTAAAGAAATCACAATATAATATTCGCGATCTACGTACAAAAGGTGACCAGCCATTCGGTGAGATTGTGCGTGAGCAATTTGCAATTCAGCCACCAGTCAGTGGTAAAGAAAAGCTACCAAACGAGGGCCGTAAAGTATTAATATTCTCAGACGGACGTCAAAAAGCCGCACGTTTAGCACGTGATATCCCGTTAGAAATGGAAAAGGACGTTATTCGTCAGCTAATTCTACAAGCAACTACATTAAAAAAAGGTAGTATTAAAATTGACAATTATCTCTATAACACATTACTTTATTTGCTTAATGAAAATCGTGTCCAAATTTTAGAAGGCGATGAGCGAAAAAGTGTTCAAAATGATGCCGATTATTTAAAGAAAGAATACGATAATGATCTTGATTATATTTTTGAAGAAGCGTTAGAACCATCTAAAACTTTAATTAAACGCATCTATCAAGTTATAGGTAATCCCGGCTTTTCCATTTACGATACAGCAACAGGTTACGTCACATTAAGTGCACCGATACTAAAACGTAAGTATCAAAAGGTTGAGGACTATATTTCAAAAGAAGATTTTGAAACAATTGTCATCTTATTTATTAAGGAAATGCTAGCGGATGTATCGATATTTGACGCTGTACTAACACCAAATGATCGTAAAGAAATTCTTGGACAATATCGTTCTGAAGAGGATTGGAGCCGAAATTACGGGGGATTAAGCCGTAGTTTAAAGAAACTAATCGAACACCTTGCTCCAGGTCATGTACAAGAAATTATAGATGAACTGTACAGTCTTTGCCAAATGCAAAATGAACGCTACTTGCTAAAAAAGGATCCACTTATTATTAAGCATGCACTAGAAGAGACTTGGTATTACTGTTCAGACTGTCGTGAGATTCATTTACGAACAGCCAATAATCTTTGTGTTAACTGCTTAAGCGATAACTTGAAAGAGTTGACACCGAATAGCGAAGATTTTAATGCTTTAAAAGGATTCTGGCGCTCTCCAATTCAAGAAGTTCTTGATAATCGACGTATTAAAAATATCCGAGTAGAAGAACATACTGCACAACTTTCACAAAAAGATGTTCGCCATGCACTTGCAACAACTGAAAAGTATGAGCTTGGCTTTCAAGATATTGAAATGGACAAAGGTATGGGTGTTGTCGATATTTTAAGCTCCACAACAACAATGGAGGTAGGAATTGATATAGGTTCCTTAACGGCAGTCAGCCTCCGCAACATGCCACCGCAACGAGAGAACTATCAGCAGCGGGCTGGGCGGTCGGGCCGTCGTGGATCGTCATTATCAACAGTTATCACATATGCTCAGGATAGTCCTCATGATCATTACTACTTCGACAATCCGAAGAAAATGATTAGCGGTGACACACGTGATGCGTTAATTTATATTAACAATAAAAAAATTGTCCAACGTCATATCAATGCCTTATTTATCCAAACATACTTTCATAAAGTAGTGCACACCAGCTTAAAACACGAAAAGTATACAAAAATCAATGAATCACTGGGCTTTACAGTGGACTTCTTTGAAGGAGAGCCACCGTTCAATTTTGAATCATTTGATGAATGGCTTAGCGAACAAAATTATAGGAAATTCAAAGGTATTCCAGGAATATATGATATTATCCCTCAAGATATGGTTGCTGAAGAAGATGATCCAATACGTGTGAAGGAAATGCTCATTCGTGAAACGATGGACATCCTATTAGAAAAGCTTAGAGCGAAATATGAGGAAAACATCGACTCTTTAAAATTAGCTGATGAAGATGAAGCGGAAGAACATGTAGCCACAAGAATGTTCATTGAATTCTTATTCAATTATGGATTCTTACCATCATATGCGTTTCCAGTCGATTTAACAAGCTTCTATATACAAAAGAAAGAAAATAAAGAAATTGTGCTAGAACAACAACCACAACTACAGCTAAATCGTGCTTTAAGTGAATATGCACCAGGCCGCATGCTTGTTGTGAATAAAAAGAAATACCGTGTGGGTGGAATTTTCAACCCATACTTGAAAAACCCGTTTAGCGACGAAGTTAATCATCAGCTCGATGAAGTCGTTTATTGCGATCGATGTCATTTTACAAAGCTTGAGCACTACACTGAAACAAGATGTCCAACATGTAATGCAAAACTAAAACGTATGCCATATATGCGACCAACAGGTTTCTCACCAGAGATGGGTAGAGAACTACAGGATTTTGATTTAGAGCAAGATTACAGTTATACAAATGATCCGCAATTACCGTTTACTCATAGCCATGAATCCTTAGAGTTCTCAATACTCTACAATGGCAATATTCAGTATGCGACAAAATTAAATGATGAACTCATCATCATGAATCGTGGCGTACAGCGTCAAACCGGATTTAATATGTGTAAAGATTGCGGCTTTATTCAACCTGTATATGAAGGCATAGAGCCACCAGCAAGTCATTTAAAACCTTTTTTAACAGTTGGTCGTGATAATGAGTGTAGAGGGGAATTACTCCAAGTCTTTTTAGCAAACAGATTCAATTCAGATTTATTATTCATTCGACTCCATCTCTCAAAACAGCTTGACGTAGGCGATATCAAACCCTGGTTAAATAATTCTCTAACAACGATTGGTGAAGCATTTAGCTTAGCAGCTGGTCGTGTTTTAGACATTGATGCACAAGAACTTTCTGTCGGTCATCGCTTTGTACGAGGAGAAGACAATGAACTGTACGCAGATATATACGTCTTCGATACACTGGAAGGAGGTGCAGGCTATTCGTTAATGGCAGGAGAAAAAATGCAAGACATCCTAGAGGAAACATTAAAAGTCCTTAACGTATGTCCAAACGATTGTGACTCGTCATGTTATAAATGCTTGCGTCACTACAATAATCAGTTTAAACATAAGTCTCTCCATCGTAAGCTTGGTTACGAGCTGCTTCATTATTTAATGACCAACCAAATTAAATCTTATGATGAAACTGACCAACAACTATGGCTTAGTCGCATTATAGAAACGCATCAGCTATTCTCAGGAACAATTTCTATTCCGTTCAATAAGCAAAATAACATCGTCTACATTGAGCTTTTTGGTCAGAAAATAGCGTTGAAAAATAATATCATTGCAATGAATAATGACGACTTTTTATATTTCTCACCATTTGAGATTCAATTCGACTTGCCAAATGTCTATTTGAAAGTAAAGGGAGCGAAGGAAGAGAGCAACCAGTTCTAAAATACTTACGTACAATATTTTACACCGATTTTCCCATTTTTGCAGTCCGCCTTTTAGCCAATAGCGACGAACATGCGCCCAACAATTTTCGATGGTGATGCCTTCTATTATGTCATAGGACGAATAACCATCACAGACAATCGTTCCAGAATAATTTTCTATGAACTTTTCAAGAACATAGCAATCTCGTGATAATGAACTATGAAACAGAACAATTGGTGGACATTGACTAGGCACACTTCGATGCACCCAGTTGAAGGCGTTAGATTAACCTGATTTTCCATCGGATCGGTTGATAATTTGTCCATATATTTCATCGACATGTAAAATCGATTTAGCCATCATCAACTTTTTAATATGTTCGTAAATAGGCAATAACCAGTCATGTGCTTTACAAATGACCCAATTGGAGAGTTTCTTATCATTCGTGTTTAGGCCATAACATTCCCATTCCATTACCTGAAGGTAAAAGGGCAAGAATTGATTTCTACGACCTCTTGAGTTTCCCTATTAAAATTTATAAATAGAAAACTTTTAAAATAACTAGATATTAATAATACTTTTAAGCGAAGAAAAAAACTGCAAAAACTCTCGAAGCCGTTCGTTGAAATGTTTCTGGACTGGGTTGAAAAATCACAATTCTACGGGAAAAACGAACTCGCAAAAGCAGCCGAATACACACTTAATCGGGTGAATGGACTAAAAGCAATTTTGGATGATGGCCGCATTGAAATCGATAACAATCCAGCAGAAAACGCCATCCGTCCAAATATTATTGGTCGAAAAAATTGGCATTTTTCCGTCAGCGAAGCCGGTGCCAAAGCCAACTCCATCTGTTTAAGTATCGCAGAAACGGCAAAAGCGAATAGAGTGGATTTCTATCAGTAACTTATGACGGTACTGTCGAATCTACCAAATCTAGATATTCATAGAAACCCAGAAATAATAAATCAATATATGCCCTGGTCAAAAAATATCCAAACAGCATGTAGAAAAAAATATAGCCGTATATTCTGATAAAAAATCAAATATATACGGCTATTTATGTTACCTACCGATAGGTGCGCTTAATTTTTATAATTCGGGCTTAGATTGTTCAGTTAATTTCTCGAATAAAAATGTGAAAGATGAAAGACCAAAACAATATTTTTCTTATCATTAAATTTATTTTTAACTTATATAAAATTTGTCATGAGTGATACAATATTCCTAGAAAATTTACTATAAGGAGTACGACTGGTGGGAAAGGTATTTTTGTTTTTTTCTAACACAGTAGAAGAATTCGAACCATTTATTAAAACAGGAACTTTTTATTGGCCTCGATCAATTACGACAATAACTAAGTATCAAAAAGAACAAAATGTTGACTCAATTGAGGAAAACGTAGGTGACACTGTTTATATAATAGCCGGAGCAAGGGTTAAAAGTAATATTAAAGATCCTGTCTTAAAAAATAGAATAACAGGATCTCCTATGATAACACATAAAGGGACAGTGGAAGAAGTATTTGATCACCCAGTTATGGGATATAGATATACTCATGGGCGTAAACCAGATCAGTCATTTATGCTTCCTTTTGAGTTCCTTGAAGAATTATTTCAACTTGATGAATATTTAGGAAAGCCCTTTTCAGAAGAAAATAAAGAAGAGCTGAAGCTAGCAATTGAACTTGGGAAAATAATCAATTCATTATTAAATACCGGAGATATCCAGTTTAAACGAGCATATTACAAAAATAATGGTATTTTTATTCAAGATGATGATTCGAAGAGTTTATTTAAACTAGATAGTGATCTAACAGAAATTTCATTTGAAGAAGCCGATGTTAATGATAGGCTTACTTATCGAGAAATGCCAAGTAAACAGTCGTTATTAAGAATAGTAAAAGAGTGCAATAAGGTAGGATTAGTCGGATTTTCATTAATACAAAACTTGAGAACATGGAGAGGAAAAGAATTTGTTAAAGTTAGTATTGAAGAGGAGATATTTAAAGAGGTAGATGGAAGGTTGCAAGAAGGTGTATCCACCAGACTAATCCTTAAAGAGGACGACAGTGATGCTTTAATTACTGAAATTAAGCGTAACATTGAAGTATGCTCAATTAATGCTATTACTCGTAAGGAAGTGTTACAATTGGGATTTCCAAAGAATCAAATATTGTATGGTCCTCCTGGTACTGGTAAAACTTATAATACAGTACTATATGCCGTTGCAATATGTGATAACAAAAGTCTTGAATCATTAGAGAATTTACCGTATGAGCAGGTTTTGAATCGTTATAACGATTTAAAAAGGGACGGGAGAATAGCCTTTACAACTTTCCATCAGTCATATGGCTATGAAGAATTTATTGAAGGAATAAAGCCAGTAATAAGTCGTCAAGATGATAATTCTACCTCAGATCTAAAATATGAATACACTTCCGGAGTTTTTAAGAATTTTTGTGAAACAGCAAAGAATGACCAGGCATTTGTAGTACAGCCTTACGTTTTTATTATTGACGAGATTAATAGAGGAAACATTTCGAAAATTTTTGGAGAGTTAATTACATTAATAGAGCCTACTAAGAGAATTGGAGAGTTAGAAGCTGCAACAGCAATCTTACCATATACAGGAGATTCTTTTGGGGTTCCGAATAATGTATATATTCTAGGAACAATGAATACAGCTGACAGGTCAATTGCACTAATGGATACTGCTTTGAGAAGAAGGTTCAAATTCATTGAAATAATGCCAGATTCTAATGTTCTTGCGGATATTCAAGTTGAGGGAATCGATGTAGCAGTTATGTTGGAATCTATGAACGAAAGAATAGAGTGTTTATTTGATCGAGAGCATACAATTGGACACGCATATTTTACATCCCTAGCCGAGGACCCCTCAATAAAAAATCTTGCAGGCATATTTTTGAATGCTGTTATTCCACTGCTTCAAGAGTATTTTTATGAAGACTATAGCAAGATACAATTAGTGCTTGGGGATAATGCAAAAGCGGATAATTCATTGAAATTCATTCTCGATACAGGTATTAAAGTGAGTAAATTATTCAAAGGCAATCCGGATATTGATTTACCAGAAAAGAAATATGCAATTCAGATTGATGCTTTTTATAGGGCAGAAAGTTATATACAAATTTATTAAAGAGTGGTGGAGAGATGGACAAACTGTTAGAGGTTTGTGAGTTCGAATCAATAACCTGCAATAAGGATTTTGAAAGCCACGCTTCTTTTAAGTATTTAAATAATGAGGTTTTTACTGAATTAGAACATTTAATTTTGGATTTTAACGATACCAAAGAAGCAGACGCAATGGATTTTTTTAAGATTGGTATACGCCGTAATGTTGGCAAGGTGATCCAGGCAAAGAATTATGTTGGACTGATTCAAATGAAAAGTGGACTCCAGGTCCAGATTCTTCCGAAGATTTCGTATAGCGAGATTGAGGATACAAAAAAAACATTTCTTAGAATGCTCCGGAGTATGAAGGACTTTCCAACTAAAGTGTTCAACGATGCAAATCTTAAAACAGACCGAATGAATCTTTATGAAATTTTTATTAATATGTATATCCAGGAAGTACGCGGGCTTATTAAAAAGGGTATACGATCAAACTATTTATCTGAAGAGGATAATTTGACTTACTTTAAAGGAAAATTGATTGTTCAGGAGAATGTTAAGAAAAATCAAGTACATAAAGAGCGATTCTATTTACGATATGACAAGTTTGATGTGAATAGGCCAGAAAACCGTTTACTTAAATCCACTCTGTTGAAGTTGCAAAAAATATCAAGTAGTGTAGCCAATATCAAAGAAATAAGGCAACTACTTTCCAGCTTTGAAATGGTTGAACCTTCTATGAATTTTACGAAAGATTTTTCACGTATAGTCATTGACAGAAACACAAAAGATTATGAGACATTAATGCGCTGGTCAAAGGTCTTTTTACTAAATCAAAGCTTTACAACTTTTTCTGGCAATACAACTGCGAGAGCGCTACTTTTTCCAATGGAGAAGGTTTTTGAGGCATACGTTGCTATGAACTTAAAGAGAGTGTTGGCAGACCTACCTTGGGAGATTTCAACGCAAGATAAAGGATATTATTTATTTGATACTCCAAGGAAATTTGCTTTAAGGCCAGATATAGTTATAACTCGTGATGATGGAAGTAGGATTATATTGGATACAAAATGGAAGGCTCTTACGAATAATCCAAGGCAAAATTACAGAATTTCACAAGCCGATATGTATCAGATGTATGCTTACTCCAAGAAGTACAATACACCGGAAATTTGGTTGTTATACCCTGTGAGTGAGGGAATGAAAGATGCTGATATTAGTTTTTTTTCGTATAAAGAAGATTCAGTAGAAACCAACGTAAGATTGTTTTTTGTAGATGTGACAAGAATTGATGAAAGTCTTTGTTCGTTGAAAAGCCAGTTAATAAAACAATAATCAATAAATGAAATGGAATGTAAATAGAACTAATTAGTTTTAGGGATTCACAGAAATAAGTTCCTCAAAAATTATTGGGGGACTCTTTTTATATGTAACTGAAGTATATTTAAAGATGGTATTCATCATTGGTGGTATTTGGTATTATTTTGTCTTTTAAACTATAGCTCTAACCCATTTTCAATCCATTCCATCACGGTTAATACTCTCCAATGATCTATAGAATTGCCGTTCATAAAGCTATAAAATTCTGCCTCTTCATCAGTTACTCCCTTAGTTTCCTCGTCATGAATCAAACATTCCGGATTCAGTGGGTTGATCTAAACTCCATAAGTCACCTCCTCCATAATAATGTTCCCACGCTTGATCATATTTGTTTCCCGAACATAAAAGAAGAATAAGACATCATTATATTGTTCCCCACAGTTTCTTTAAAGGCTTTTAAGAAATCACTCCTCAACTTTCTGTGTTCATCTTATAAGTAATCCATTAATTCTTCCTTTAAATATTCGTCGAAAATTATTGAGTCTTCCCCGTACATACTTTCCAAGTCATAAAATGATAAATCCTCAAGACCATATTTACGCATATACTCTTCAATCATTTCTTATGAAACCTTAGCATCATACTTTCTAGCTAATCTTACCCAATCCTTCGTTTCGAAACCTTCATCATATAAACATTCCAACAAATCAATATCCCTCGATTCATCAATAATTAAATAGCAAAAATATTCAATGTAGGAATCATTAGTAATTCTTGACCATTCTCCACATAACCATTGTCAAATAAAAGATTTTGAGCTTTTTCATACCAGTCTAATTCTGATAAATAATGGGTAAATGACTATTAAAAAACTTGTGAATAACCTTCGAAGTCACTAAAAAGTAAAAAGAGAATACCCCAAAAGTCTATGCCTTTGAGAACTCTCTTTTTGTACTATAGCATAAATATTTTAAAAGTTTCCCCGACACTTATAATGTATGGGGGACAATAATTATGTTTCTCAAACGGTGGTTTGTAAATTTTCCACTTCATTTGTTTCTGATGCTTCCTTTTTTTGGGCTTCAAGAACAAGATTAATCAAGCCGTCTCGATTAAAGAGTTTTACATTATTCGATTTGGCTAATTCCTGAGCTTCTTTTGAAAAGTATTGATTTGTTATAACCCAAGCATCTTGAGTATTATATTTACCTTTGGACGCAACAACTTGTTGGATTGCATCAACTCCTACATTTCTTTCATATCGTTTTGCCTGAACTGATACACGCTTACCTGCCCTATTCGTTAGAATAAGATCAGCCCCAAAATCTTTTGATTTCGGAGTTGTTTCCACCTGTTGGACACCAAGATTTTTCAATAAAACGGCGAGAAATTCCTCGAAATCTTCACCTTTCATTACATCGATTCTTTCAATGCCAGATTGCAATAGCCTTTGTTCATAATCCCGCCGAGCTTGGATTTCTTGCTGTCTACGAAACTCTTCTTCTTTTTTTCGTTTCTTACGATTTCGATACATCATGACCGCAGATAACACAATCAGTAAAAGCATTATAGGAGCAAGCCATTTAACGTAAATCATAAGAAAAAATAAGATAATCAATCCAATGAGTAAACCACCAAGACCTCCCATTAGCCTTCAATCCTCCTTATACGATTTTAAATGAACTCACTTAGATAATTTAATTATATCGCAAGTACTAAAAAAATGATTGAAAAAAGAGACGATTCAAATTTGAACTATCTCTTTTTATAAAGCTGTCTCCATTTTTAGTAAAAAGAGAGTCTTCATAGCCTTCACAAGTTTTTTTTATTTGTTCAATTTCAGACATGTAAACGATATGTATTTGTCACCCCACGTTAAAGGAAAGATTTTGTGCACTTTTGCAAGACTCCTTAGACATATTGGTAACAGCAAATCAAAAGAAGGAAAAACCGCATGCATTTGTGTAATAGTCCCTTCTGAAATTGCTGAAAAAACAAAGAAGGAAAAATTTGAAAAAGTATTGTGAAAAAACCAGAGACTAAACGACATATCGGTGCAAAGCTATTGCGTGATTCTAAACGAGGTTTTGTTAGATAAGCAGGAAAGGAGAAATTTTTAAAAAGGCATAGTGAATAAAACGGGGGTAACTATCAAAATTGGGCTTCCTTTAAGATTTTTTGTATGTGGATGACAAGTTGTATATACAGTCTACAGAAGAAGATTATTGGAAAAAAGAGGAGAAGTATTTCGCAAATGTCGATAAGACAGTTTCATGATGTTTGTTTGTTAAAAGTTTTGGTTTAAATTGTGTAGAGACTGGTTTGTTTTGATCGATAAATCCTTTGTAAAGGGAGTTTTCGATTTTTCGAATCAGTTGCTGTTGCTCCATTAAATTCACATCATTTCATTCGAATTTTCATTTTTCTTCCTTTGCAATTCTCTCTACCGCTGGGACATCCGCAGGGGCGAAATTCAGTTGTGTAAGTTCGTCTCGCGTAACCCATTTCGTAGCAGCATGTTCTGATGCGGTAGGTTGTCCATCTACTAGTTTTGCTTTGTATGTTTCAAGTCGTACAATTACGTTTTCATATTCATACTTTGTATCTTCTACTTTTGCACGTACTTGAATAATGCAAGCAAATTCCTCTTGAATTTCGCGTTCTAACGCTTGTTCAGGTGTTTCTCCAACTTCTATTTTACCACCCGGAAATTCCCAATAATGTGCCAAAGTCATTTCTGAACTTCTTAACGCACAGAAGATTTCATTTTTTTCATTTTCAATAATTGCACCAACGACGTGGACTGTTTTTTTCATAATAGATCACCTTTATTCTATTTCTTAATATAAGTTTAGCTTATTTTAAGTAAAGGAGTAAGAAAAGAAGTTTTAGTAAGAGGATTTCGAAGTAACTCATAGAAGAAATTGTAAAAAATAAAACTTCCATAGATACATCACAGGGACCGGGGACCGTATCATAAGTAAATGAGGTTATTACGATAAGAATAGAACTGTGTTTTTATAATATAAACCAGAGACCGAAAAGGAAACTGTTCTTTGATTATTAATGTGCTATTTAGTTAGGTTAAATTTAGTTTCAGCTTTAAATCTCCTTCTTATGCCGCCATTGACTAAAAGTGTTCCGACTTTGCTTAACTGATAGATACACAACAATTTTTTGAAGGTAGTGGTAAACTAAAATTAATACCATACAACTATCTGAACAATCATTAAAAGTGAAGTAGATGGTTCTGATTTAGAATTGGTTATAAATGTAAAAATAGTCCTTTTTGGTTCTATTTCATTATCAACTTTATCTAAGGATGAAAATATAACAATTATTGCCACATTACGATATAATAATATTATTATTTTTTGAGGAGGTAACAATTTTGCCAGTATACAACAAACTGGTCCGTGACCTAATACCACAAGTAATTGAAAGCACCGGAAAACATTTTTCAACAAGAATATTAAATAATGAAGAATATATAAAAGAACTAAAAAATAAAAGCTTTGAAGAATTAGAAGAATATATAAAAGCTGATAATGATAAAGATGCCATTGAGGAGTTAGCTGATCTATTAGAAATTATCCATACGTTAGCTGAATGCCACGGAGCATCTTTTGAAAAAGTGGAAGAAGTTCGTCAAAAAAAGGTAGAAAAACGAGGTGGCTTCAAAGAAAAAATCTTTTTAATTGAGGTTGAAGATGAGTAATGTTCAACTGATAGTTCGAGAATACGGAAGCCATATCATTGAAAAATTAGAAAAGGCTACAACTATTTGTATCTTAACTTCTTTTGTGATGAAGTCTGGTGTTGAGTTTTTAAAAGAGGCATTGAAGAAGGCAGCTGCAAATGGGGCTGAGATTAAAATTTGTACCGGGGATTATTTACATATCACACAGCCGGACGCACTTGAGAACCTTTTGGCTATTGATGAACGGATAGAGATCCGGATATGGAAAAGCAATGGAGTATCCTTTCATCCAAAGGCTTATATTTTCCAATCATACAATGAGGATTACTTGTTTGTCGGGTCTTCCAATTTATCTAGATCTGCATTAAACCAAGGTGTTGAATGGAATCTTCTAGTCAGTGATGCAAAGGAAGTATTTGACGAAGCACAAGATGAATTTTTAAAAATCTTTTATGCCGAACAAACGGTTCCATTAAATAAGGAAACTTTAGATGATTATAGGGTTAGTTATAAAGAGTTTGAAAGAAAATTTCCGTCTCTTTCTAAAAAATGGAGTGATTTAGAAGAATTGGAATTGATGCTTCCTTCGGATCAGGATCAACATAAACAGCCTGTGGTGATTTCGGATACTTCAATTCCATATAGGGCAATTACACCACGTTTTGCACAGCTTGAAGCACTTGAGGAGTTAAATAAAACACTCGATGAAGAGTATAATAAGGCCTTAGTGGTGATGGCAACTGGGCTGGGTAAAACATACTTGGCTGGTTTTTTTGCTCAAAATTTTAGAAGAATTCTTTTTATCGCTCACCGAGAAGAAATACTCTATCAAGCTAAAGATTCTTTTAAAAAAATCATGCCGGAAAAAGAGGGGGGAATCTACAATGGGAAAATAAAAGAAAGCCACGCAGATTCCATCTTTGCATCTATTTATACTTTAAGCATGAAAAATCACCTGGAACGGTTTCTGCCAGATGAATTTAACCTCATCATCATTGATGAATTTCATCATGCTGCGGCGGATTCTTATAAAAGGGTGCTGGATTATTTCAAACCACGATTTTTACTGGGGATTACGGCTACCCCTGACCGAAATGATAATAAAGATGTTTATGCCATTTGCGGTGGAAATGTTGCATATAGACTCGACTTTTTGGATGCCATTGAACGTAGATGGCTATCACCGTTTAAGTATTATGGGGTTTACGATGATACCGATTATAACCAAATTACTTGGCTGGGTAACCGTTATGATGAAGAAGAATTACTTCAAGCACAACTAAAAGAAGAATTGGCGGAAAAGATCCTACATGCCTGGGAACAGAAAAAGAAAACGAGAACTTTATGCTTTTGTTCTTCGATTAGACAAGCCAACTTCCTATCAAACTATTTTAATCAATCTGGGTATCGAACGATTAGCCTCCATTCTCAACAAGTAGATATAACCAGGAATCAAGCCATTTCACAACTTACAAATGGGGAGTTAGATGTTATTTTTACGGTAGATCTATTTAATGAGGGTGTCGATATACCAGCTATTGATACATTATTATTCGCTCGTCCCACTGAATCATTAACCGTCTTTACTCAGCAAATTGGAAGAGGTCTTCGTTTGCATCCTGGTAAAGATACGTGCGTGATAATTGATTTAATTGGAAACTACCGTAATGCGGATATTAAATTAAGTATATTTGATACAGAACCGAACGAAGGGAATAAGAGAAACATTCAACCGACTTTACCAGAATTTTGTGAATTAGACTTAGATATTCAAGTTGTTAACTTTTTCCAAGAAATGTATTTAAAAAGACAGCCAAGAAAAGAGAAATTGCTTAGTGACTATAATATCCTAAAGCAGGATTTGGGGAGAAGGCCGACTTATTTAGAATTGCATCTAATGGGAGGATCAGAATCATCCCATTACAAACAAGAATTTAAATCATACTTTGGTTTTCTAAAATGGGCTGGTGAATTAAAGGACAAGGAAGTCGAAGTTTATGCTCGTTACGAGAAATGGTTTATTGATGTTGAAAAGACAGTCATGACCAAGAGTTATAAGATGGTTGTTTTATTAGCTATGCTAGAAAGAGGGATATCGAACTGGTATAAACCAATTTCTTCAAAACAAACAGCTACATTTTTTCATCATTTTTTAATGGAAAAAGAACATCGAAAACGAATTGATTTTTCAGACAAGGGTGCTTTAAAGCTATGGACATATGATGAAAAAGCGGTTAGTAATTTAATTGCTTCGATGCCAATGACAAAATGGAGCAGCAGTTCTAAAGGATTAATTTCATATGAAAATGACTTATTTATATTAAACTTTGGTGTAGTTGAAGCCTATGAAGAAATTCTTTTTAACTGGACAAAAGAAATTTGTGAATACCGTCTTCATTATCATTTTGAGAGGAAAGCTAAAAGTACTTTCTCCTATTAAACCTTTATAAATTAGTTAGTAGTGAACGATGGGGAAAAAATGAAATATTTCCAGCCCTAATTAATAAATATTATTTGTAAAATTAATTTTTCTTGTTGAAGGATGGTGAATGGTGGAGGAAACATAGTGTTTGCGTAATCTTGGATATAGGGTTAATGAATAAAAAAAGCCTAAGTGAAAAGAAGGAGGATAAGATGACACAAAATCATTTTTTTTCATTAAATACAAGACAACATGGAACTCGTGTTAGTCGGGTTAAACAAGAAAACACTACTAATGCAGCAATAGCTTCATTACGTATTGCTCTAAAAAACTATTTCAGTACTTATGATGTTAGTAAGCGGTACATATCTATTAAAGGAAGTACTCCTAATGGAGAGGAGGAAACTAGATTAGCTAGTTACTTATCCTACCAAGAAAAATATTTGCAGACTATTTTCCATTTTCATCATTTTTTAGAATTGCTAATAAAGGATGAATTACGAAGTATTAATCCTTTATTGGCTGTTAAGTTAGAAACTGACAATGCAAAGTCTATTATGGATTTAATTCAAAGAGGAGTGGATAGTGAAAGTATCAATAATCAAACTGTTGAATTTATGGTAGCAGTAAAAAGGTTAAAATCTTTAGCAGGTAATGACTGTGAAATTTCAATTATAGTAACAAAATATCTAAGGGTACTAACGGATTTAAATACATTAAGAAATCGTGCTTGGCATAGGGGAACGTATATACTTCTTTATAGTGAGTTGGATAGATTTATAGGTTTAAACGTGTTACCATGTGTTTTAGATTTCATTGAAAATTCGCAGTATAAAAACACTGAGAGATATTGGAAATATAAATTACCTAAAATTGGTCTAGACCCAATAAATATGATAACTAAAGCTGTGAGGAAGGAAAAAATTGATTATTCAGAAGTTGCTTTTTATAAAGCAATTGGGTTAGCATCCTATAACATTCCAACAGAATATTTAACGCTAGGTAAGCGATCACAAAGTCCTTCAGAAAGAAAAGCCAATGCACTAATAAAAGGCGAAGGATATGAGGTATTGGAATGCTTTGTCTGTGGTAAAGAGTCACTTGTGAGTTATAGAGAAGATGATTGGGATTATGATGAAAATAACCTACCTACTAATGGGTGGTGGAGAATATATGAATTAGAGTGTGAGGAATGTGGGCTGAAGGTTGATAGAAATTTAAGGAATCCGCATGAATATGGAATTAATATACCAGATCTATGGGTTGGTGGTGAACTTTAATTCTATTTTGGGTTATTCGAACATAGGTGATAATTTCCATTGGATTTGCGAATTAGTATAGTCATTGCGCATGGTATGAGGAGATGTCGGGGGAGATATTCCAGAACTAAATTATATGATTTTTTTAGGATTGTTTATATTGATAATTATAAAAATTAATGATAAGTTCCGCATAATATATTTATATAAATAGAATCAATTCATTACTTTGAGGTGTTAAGCGGAACCAAACCAGTAGGTAAATTACATATGTTCTATTAGTTCGATTTTTATTTATTAATTAACAAAATAGTGATATATTCATTTTAGATATATTTAGGGGGCCATTTTTCCCGGTTGGGGCACTAGCAGCTTTATTTGGATTTCTAATAGTTTTACAGATACTGTTTAAAGCTAAAAATCAGGTGGTGGTTGCAATGGAAAATAATTTCGTATATACATGTTTAGCAGATATAACAGGTCATTTGGCTTCAATATGTGGGTCAGCATTAGTGACAGCTGCTATGTCCCCCTAAGTATGTTAAAAATCATTAGGTGTACCCTTCAATGTAACCATTAGGAGCTTTTTTTTCAATAAATTAAAGCTAATAGTCAAGCCTCATTTTCTTGTCATACAAGGGATTGGGGCTTTATATTTTGAAAAAAGGGGAAATATTATGGAAGTATGGATAAAAAATTTAATATTTAGTGATAATTCAGAAGTCGCATTTCAAAAGAATGATATAACAATTATTGTAGGTCCAAACAATTCCGGTAAAAGTACTGCCTTGAAAGAAATAGATTACTTATCAAGAAATCCTATGTTCTCAGGAAATGTTATAAAGAAATTAACATATATTAAAGAAGGAACGGAAGAAAGTCTCTTAGATTTTCTTGAAAGAAATTCAAAAAAATATTATTCCTCTAATCCACTGCCAACCTATACAGGCTTTGGTTTCAGCATATATGAAAATACCGCGAAGAATTTATGGAATTCAGATAATGGTCTAGGGGAATTGGGGAATATTACAACAAAAATCCTTACTACAGAAGCAAGATTGACTGCCGCCAATCCTGCTCCTAATATTGCAATTACAAGAGAGCCATTAACCCATCCAATTCACTACCTACAGATAGATGATAATATTGAATTGGAATTTAGCAATTATTTTAAAAAGGCTTTTGGAAAAGATTTAGTTCTAAATAGAAATGCGGGTAATGAAGTACCACTGCATATAGGAAACCGACCAATACCAAAGGAAGGTGAGGATAGGGTTTCGTTAAATTATATTAAGGAATTAGAATTGTTACCCAAGCTTCAAGAACAAGGTGATGGAATGAGGAGTTTTGTAGGAGTACTATTAAATACTCTTACTTCTATACATTCCATACTTTTAATTGACGAGCCCGAGGCTTTTTTACATCCACCTCAAGCTAGGCTTTTAGGGAAAATGATTACACAAGACTCCCAACGACATAAACAATTATTTTTATCTACTCACAGCAGTGACTTTTTACGTGGAGTTCTAGATACAAATTCAAAAAATGTTAAAATTCTCAGAATACAAAGGAATGATAACTTAAATCAAATAAGTTTACTTAATAATGAAGATTTAAAAGAATTTATGCAAGATCCATTACTAAGACACTCAAATATTTTAGATGGCTTATTTCATAGTAAGGTAATAATATGCGAAAGTGATTCAGACTGTAGATTTTACTCTTCCATATTCAATTCAATTTATGACGATGCCCAATTAACAATTCCTGATGTAATGTTTATTCATTGTGGAGGTAAGCATAGGATTCCTTTAATAATTAAGGCTCTTAAAAAATTGAATGTTGATATTTCAGTTATTACAGATTTTGATGTATTGAATAACATAAATCCCTTACAAATTATTGTAAATAATCTTGGAGGAGATTGGAATTCCGTATCTAGTAGATGGCAAGTATTAAAAAGTAGAATTGAACAAATTAAGCCTGAACTTGAGACCAAGCATGTAAAGCAAAAAATATATGAGATTTTGGAGACTACACACGAAGTAGTCTTTCCTCAACGAAATGTTATTGAGATTAATAATATATTACGGAATACTTCAGCCTGGTCATTGGCAAAAAAGTCTGGAAAAAGTTTTATTCCCGCTGGTGATGCATTCGGAGCATTTAATGAAATAAATGAATATTTTAAAAATATAGGACTTTATATTGTTGAAGGTGGTGAACTTGAAAGCTTTGTTAGAAGTATTGGTAATCACGGTCCAAAATGGGTTAATGAAGTATTAAGTAGTAAGGATTTATCCAATGATCCAGAACTGGAAATCGCTCGGGAATTTGTAAAGAAAGTGGTCAATTTTAACAGGTATACCAAAACATCCAAAACAAGGTAATAAAGCTTACTAATAAAAGTATTGTTATTAATTAAATCTTATCATTGATTTTTTAATAAAGCTATTTACATGAAGACTTTATCGTCTTGTTACTTTATTTGAGTTTATAGTTCTCAAGATTATTTAAAACTAGTCAGCACGTCTTGTTTTGCGAAGTTCACTCTGGGCATTTTGCATTTACTGTGAAAACACCAGAAATAGGAATACGCCCTATCTTAATCTCATTTATTTTCATCTTTGTAAATTGCACAGCAATTGGACAGAACTTTTAGTAACAATGGGGTCCTGATATATTAGATTCAATGGAATTTTTTATACATAAATAATGTATAAATTAGGGTTTAGGGAATTGACAGGGTTGAGGTCGCTTGTTTTGCAGGAAGATATTATATAAAACAACTAAGGATAAATCCTTAGTTATAAAAGGTAATTAAGATCATTCTGCAGTCCCCACTCCGAAGGGGGACTGCAGACATTGTCGGTAACATAACCATAAGCTTGGTCTTAAATTAATAAATGAATTGGTCCCATTTTGGTAACATACTTTAGATCATTAATGAAAATTAAAAACCACAAAAGATATTAAAAAGCTGAAATTTCAACGAAAAGTCGGGACATAAAGAATCTAAAGATACAAAAAGTATCGAAAAATAAAACGATACCTCTAACTTCAAAGCTGATAATGATTCTTTTTCATCAATAAAAATAGCGTGATGTTTTTTAAAGGGAATAAACGAATCAATGTCCCCAACATAGGGAGAATCATTTGTATCATCATGGCTATTGTAATACTCTTTTAATGCTTCGTGAAAAACACCTAAATCCCAACGCCCAAAATAAGAATCAGGATATTTAATATGCTCCGGGATAGGAATTTCTTTTGGACTATATTCTCCCAATTTTTCATTTAGTAAATCCATGAGACTCTTTGAATCAAATGTGTCCATCATTGAAAAAAACCTGCGACGTCTTTTCCAGTCAGTGGTAGGCATCTTCAAGAGTTCATATAATCCTGCTATAATCTTCACCTTTCTAACCTTCTATCAAATGATTCTATTTACCGTTTATTTCCTATCTGGGAGTATATTATACATGAGAACCAATAACAATCTGAAGTATACTCGGCATGTTTTAAACCACTCGGCCTCTATGCCACTAATGTTTGAAGGTCAAGTTCAAAACTTCAGAAGTATAAACCATAGATTTCATTTTTTATGGGTACTTAAAGGTGAACAAAGCTACGATATTTATTACTTTTCTATACTTCTACAGTCAGTAGTCCAGACATGTGGAGTGCGTGGTGTTGAAAGAGTTAAAATAGCTTGGTATCAATAGGTTTAGCGACTTTTAACTAAATATAGAAGTGTATTTTATGTTCCCTCGGGCTAATAGTTCGGGGGATTTTTTGACCCCCGGGGTCTTACTTTTACGCGGAATCATGAATTGTTGTGAAGATGTGTCTTTTGTAGAAAAATTAAAATGGTATAATTCTGAAGAAGTCTAATAATTTTGCATCTATTAATAAGGAATCTTTCTAAGTATATTGTTGAATTCTTATTTATTGTGTTTAAGATGGTATGTTATTAATGTTAAATGGGAAGCACGATATTACCAAAAATCTGTAATAGATATTGGAACTAAAATGTGAGTTGAGTTGAATGGGTTGGACAATTAAATGAGTAGCAAACTGACAAGGTCCTACGATTAAAATGGGTAGTAAATAATAGCTTATTGTAAAAATATAAATTCACTCAAGTACATTTTAGGAAAAAGAGTTATGGGTGGTATTATTGAAATAATGTCGAATTTTGTAGGGGGATTTAAGGATGGCTCTACTTCAAGATGAATTAAAAATAACAAAGATTCAAGAATTACTTGGAATGAAATTAGCTTTACCATCATATCAACGTCCGTATACTTGGAGTGTGAAGTCTACAAATACGCTTTTTCTTGATACTTATAATGCCTATCAAGAAAGTGTACAAGAATACAGAATTGGCTCTGTCATTTTACATAAGGAAAATGAAAAATACAACGTTGTGGATGGCCAACAGCGACTGACAACCCTTTCGATTCTTCTATACTGTTTAGGTGATGAGGATCAGGGGCTATTACGAGAAAAATATAATCAACTATCTAATGATGCAATAGTGACTAATTTTGAAATTTTATCTAAGCGGATAAGTGAACTTTCGGAAGATGCGCAAAGCAAATACAAAGAATATTTACTCGAACATTGTAGTGCAGTACAAATTGTCACAGACAGCGAGCAAGAAGCTTTTCAATTCTTTGATTCACAAAACTCCCGTGGCAAAGAGTTAAAACCACATGATTTATTGAAGTCATATCATTTACGTGAGATGTATGATGAAGACGATCATCAGAAAGTAAGAATTATCAACCAATGGGAAAATGTGAACCAGGATGATTTGAATGACTTATTTAAAATTTATCTTTACCCGTTGACGCAATGGTATAAAGGAAAGAGTGGTTTGGGTTATTCTTCAAGTAAGATTGATGTATTCAAAGGGATTAAAACCACGAATGTGTTTAATTATGCTATCTATCATAAAGCAAGTAACCTTTTCGTTGAACAGTTTAATGCAAATGGAAGCAGTGAACTTCTTGCATCTAAAGCATTAAATCAATTTCAATTAACACAGCCACTGATGGCAGGAAAACGATTTTTCAATTATGCACTTCACTACGGAAAGCAACTTGAGCAAATACAAAAATTAATAAATAAGTTTCACACTAAAGAACAAGTTCCGAGTAGACGTTCTGGAGATCTTTACGTAAAACAATTATATGTATGTGCGTTATTGTTTTTTGCTGATCGCTTTGGTATTGAAAGCCTATCTAAAGGTGTGATGCAGCAACTATATACATGGAGCTATTCTTTGCGACTGGCTATGGATGCTGTAAATCATAAGACAATCAATAAGTATGCACGAGGAGAACATGAACGTGTGAACAAGGATTTGGATCTGTTTTCAGAAATTAGTGAAATGAACTATGCTGAAGAATTAAAACTTATTGTTTTGGAGCAACCCAATATTGAGAATAAAAATAAAGAGAAGTACAAAGCGGTGTATGATTTACTTTGTAAATGGAATAGGTGGTAGGAGATGGATAATAATTTAAAAATCGTACCGGTATCAGGCATTTTTACTAATATTAGTTATGTTATTCCAATTTACCAACGGAACTATGCTTGGGTAGAAATGCAAATTGAACAACTGATAGAAGATATTGATAGTTCAATTGACGATCTTAATAAAAACTATTTTCTTGGAAATCTTATTGTTAATCAAACTGATAATAATGTTTACGAAGTAATAGATGGACAACAAAGATTGACCACATTATTTCTATTAGAAAATTATCTTGGCATGAATTTTGCGAAAGATGTGTTGAGATTTGAGGCACGCGAAAAATCAAACCGTACACTTAACATGATAAACAATAAAAACAATGCTGAATTACTGGAGGAACTAGTATCTGTTGAAATCTTAGCGGGTTATCAAATCATAGATAACTATTTTAAAACTAAAGATATAGACAAAAATGAGTTAATGAAAAAACTTGAAAAGGTTTTTCTTGTTCGTGTACAAGTTCCGAAAGGTATAGATTTAAATCATTACTTTGAAGTCATGAATACTCGAGGAGAGCAACTAGAACTTCATGAAATAGCAAAAGCAAAGTTTTTAGAAGTTTTAGATACAGAACACGATAAAAAAACTGCAGCATTGATTTGGGAAAAATGCTCTGACATGGACTCATATATCCAAATGAATTTTGATCCCAAAGTAAGAAAAGCTCTTTTTACAGAAGATTGGGCTAGCATCAAGGATAATATCTGTGATTTTGATTCAATTAGGGAAAATGTTCCGAATGATGAAGAGGACAGAAATTCAGTTCCATTGATTGAAATACTAAAGAATAAGAAACTTCTTAATAATGGTGTAAGTAAGGATGAGGTTGAGAATGAACGTTTTGAATCGACTATTTCATTCCCCAATTTTATACTACAGGTAAACACAGTAATTGAAAAGTTAGGGGAGGAAGATTCAACACTTGATGATAAACACTTCTTGGATAATTTATCATGGGCCTGGGAAACCGCTGATAGAGCAAAGAACTTTTTATATCATATGCTAAAATGCCGTGTGTTGTTTGATAAATATATTTTGAAACGCGAATATGCTAGAGATTATAAAGAAGCTGGAAAATGGTCGTTACAACGTATAGAGAAATATCGAGATGGGAAAAGCGATAAACCCAAATATGTAGGCACTTTTGGTGATGATGTTAGTCAGAATAATAAACAAATAAGAACGCTGCAATCCTGCTTGCGTATAACCTACACATCACCTAAGACTATGCATTGGATTTCACTGATCTTAACCAAGTTATTAGAGAATGAATCATGTGACATCATTGAAATCCTTGAAGATTACTGCAAAACAAAAGTTATCCAATCAAACTTTGAGGATGAGAAAATTAGTGGATTTGGTTATGAAAGAATCGTATTTACATACCTTGATTATCTTTTATACAAAGATGGGTATTCTTACTTTGATAGGGAAATTATCCCACCATTGCGTGATGACTGGCAATTTCAATTTAGAAGTTCCATTGAACACTTCCAACCACAACACCCAGTGGAAGGTGTACATTGGGAACGGGATGACCTAGATGGTTTTGGAAACCTTGCATTAATTACTGTATCAGGAAACTCGAAGTTTTCTAATTTGCCACCAGCAGGAAAAATCAGCTCTTACCCAAGCATTATCGAGCAAAGTTTGAAACTTAAGATCATGAAAGAATTAGTCAATCACGATGATGAAAAATGGACGGAAGAAAAAGCAAGCAAACATAAAGAAGAAATGTTTAGGATTTTGAAGGGTTAGTATTTATGAATGAAAGTTAATGATATCAGGCATTTAAAGATAAGAGAATCCGCCGTTATTATTTAAGGATGGGCTTTATAACATAAGTGCAAAACCACGAGCATCCCATGTGTTGCCACATACACTCCGCGCATGTGGAGACGGTGGTATTGATGACCAAAATGTAAATGCTGAAAAGTGTTACAAATAAAGGCTTTCAGAGGATGATAGTAATGTTGTCAATACAACCTAAGGTTGAAAAGAGTATGTGAAACGTGTAGTTTTCAAGGTGTATTTATTGCAGGGTTGACGAAATAAGATTACTTTTTAGGTAGCGAGAAGATAAGGTGGATGGCAAAGGCATGTTGACAAGACATAAAGGATGCTATCTAAAAAGGTTGAGTATATATTGGCTCTGAAATGAGATAATGGCAAGTACCGATTTATGGATTCATGATTTATTAATGCGAGAAAATATTGAACTCGATGCAGGACAAGATTTTTCATGGTAAGAAGATAGAAGTATGACAGTTGTATGTCGGCTTGGAAAGAAGATATGGGGAGATATATATGGGAAAGGATAATTTGGCTGAAAAAGTATTAGACTATTGGTTTGCATTAGAATTCCTGTCACAGGATTCATATCCTGAAAGCTGGGATGTGCAAAATAGAATCAAGAGCCACAAAGAAAAGGTGCACCTTGGGACAATTAGAAATAACACAATATCCCATTTCATACCATTAAGTGGTAATGAAGACTTATATGAAGTACTTTCGAAAGAGGCCTATGCTTGTGGAATGAAAAAATGGGGAAATCTGACCATTTATATAGGCAAGGTAAAAAGGGAGAAGTGCATTGAATGCATTTCAAAGATTTTACCATTTGATCCAGAGGATGAAAATAGACCAGAAAAAAGCTCGGACAAGATTGCATGGGTTAGTTTGCAACTTTCTCCGGATGGAAACTATGTAGAGCATTCCTTGTCCTTATCGACAATAATCTGGGCTCTTAATCAGATTAAAAATGCAAAAGGGAATATCTCCGATTCTCTAGATGACAAACTATATAACGATGCAAAGGAAAAACTTGAGAAAAAGTTCTTTGATAAAGAATCTACAACAAACGCAAACAATAACGAGGGAAAAAAGCAGGAAACAAATACTTCTGAGCAGAATGCTGATGAGGAAGAAAAACTACAGACATTTTCTGCAAGTGTCATTTCTCTTAAGAAGCTGCATGATTTATATGAAGAAGTAGAGAAAAAATATATTAAAGGAAACATTCAGAATACAGAAGATGATAAGGATGCCTATGAAGAGATTTATGGTATCAGCTTCCAACTCTTTTCAGACGAGACTACCAAAGAGAAAAAAGAGGATGATAACTATCTTGGATTAAATCATGATTATTATTCAGATGATATAAAGCTTGTTATCGAGAGGAATCGATGTGGAGCTTTAGTTAAAGATGGATACATGGGAAGTGAAATCCTGAAATACGTTACTATATTAGAAGGCGAGGAAACGACCAAGAATAATCGAATCGATTTGGTAGATCCAAAGGAGCAAGGAGAGCAGGAGTATTTAAGTCAGATGAACGAGATCTTATCAGTTGAAAATGCACCTTTAGGAAAGTGGCCTTCAAGATTTATGCCTGCGTTTATGCAGCAAATGGCAGTGAATTTAGCTATCGGTAAAGGTACGTCTGATCTATATGAGGTAAATGGCAAGGTATTCTCTGTAAATGGACCTCCAGGTACTGGAAAGACAACACTTCTTAAGGAAATCGTTGTAAGTAATATTATAGAGAGAGCTATTTTATTATCAAAATATGATGACCCTAACGATGCTTTTGTGCAGCATGATTTTATTCATGGAGAAAGAGAAGAAAACGCATATTCTACATACACACGGCATTGGTATAGTTTGAAAAATGACGCGATTAATAACTATAGTATTTTGGTAACATCTTGTAATAATGCGGCTGTTGAAAATATTTCTAAAGAACTCCCTAAGAGTATGGTTGGTGATTTGACATCGTTAGATGGTGATCCTGAAGAATTAAGGAATATGCTCGCAAAGGTTGGAAAACTTTTTGATCCTGCTGAATCGAAAGTGATTGAAACTACTCATCAAGGTGAGACCTATAAGGACGTTTATTTTACAAAGTATGCACAGAATCTCCTAGATACTAGTGTGGCATGGGGATTAGTTGCAGCATCATTAGGAAAGAAATCTAATCTAAGTAATTTTTACAAGCATGTGCTTTATCCATTAGGACGTGACTTTTATAAAAATAAGGATATGGCGCCAGATAGGGTTAAATCATATAAGGCTTCAAAAAAGAAATTTGAAGAACAGCTTAAAGTTGTAAGAGATATGCAGAATACTCTTAGAAAGGCAGGAAATTTATTTGCGCAGAAAGTAGCCGCAGAACGAGAGGAGCATGAAACTGTTGAAAGCTGTAATGCGTTAATTTCAGCAAGCAAGGTAAAAATTGAAAGTGCAAATCAAGGAATAACAGAATTAATTGCCAGAGAAGAAAAACATCGTACAAAAGCAGTTTCTTGTAAAACTGCATTTCGTCAAGTAGATGAGGAACTCAGCAACAAAAAAAGAGAATTGAAAACTGCTAAGTCAAAGTTAAAAGAACTTTTGGAAAAAGAAGTATGCACAAGAAATTCAATGCGTGTATGGACAAAAATTTTTGGTAAGGCTAAATATGAAGCTGCCATGAAATTGGCCGATGAATATAAGAAAGACGCTGAGAATCAGAGGGTTCAAGTGAGTTCATTGGATTCAGAAATAAAACAGCTTACGGAGACTTCCAAGCAGGCAGAAGCTCTTTATAATCAGACACAGCGAGAATATGATGAACTAAAAGTACAGAATAATAGTAATTCAAAAACTATTTCTACAGAAGAAAAGAAGATTGCGGATTGTGAGTCAGAGATATCAAAAGCCCGTACTAAATTCGAAAGTGTTAAGAAAGAGTATGAGTCCGAAATTGCTAAATTTGCAGGGACAGATGTTGTAGATACAGGTCTGATAATAGACGAAGAATTTGTAAGCCATTTGTTATCGAATGATGTAGATGAATCAACAACTGCACAGGTTTCAAATCCATGGTTTACACAAAGATATAATCGTGAAAGAGAAGAATTATTTGGTTATGCCATGCGGATGAATAAGGAGTTTGTTGTATCTTCTAATCACTGCAGGGATAATTTTGTTACTTTGTCTCATTACTGGGGATTAAAAGCAGGAGACGAAAACGAAAGAATTATTTTCCATAAAGAGGACAAGGAGGATTTGATTCCGGCTTTATTCCAAACACTATTTTTATTAGTGCCTGTACTTTCATCCACATTTGCATCTGTTGGTACTTTTTTAAGGGATGTGAAGCAACCTGGGGTTATTGGAATGCTGGTTGTTGATGAGGCAGGTCAAGCTCAGCCGCAAATGGCATTGGGGGCTTTATATAGAAGCCGTAGTGCTGTGATTGTTGGAGACCCTAAACAGGTTGAGCCAGTTGTCACAGATGATTTGATTCTTCTGAAGAAAGCTTATAGTGATGAGGCATTAAAGCCATACAAGAAAAAGTCTCTTTCTGTGCAGGGATTTGCAGATCGTTTAAATACTTTTGGAACCTACTTAGACAACGGTACTGATTATCCAGAATGGGTTGGATGTCCTTTGCTGGTACATAGACGTTGCATTTCACCGATGTATGATGTTTCAAATGAGATATCTTACAACGGTATTATGAAACAGCAGACAAGATTGCCAAAACCGGAAAAGGTAAAAAAATTCATCTATGACAAATCGCAGTGGATTAATGTTAAGGGTTCGGAGAAAGGTAATAAGAATCATTTTGTTGAAGCTCAGGGACAAAAGGTCTGTGAGCTATTAGAGATAGCATTTTCTAAGAATCCTGATCCAAGTATTTATATTATTAGTCCATTTACAACTGTTGTTTCTGGGATAAAGGACTATATTGGAAAATATTGCCGTATGAATAGCGGTACAACAAAGATTAACAGAGACTATATTCTTGATTATGATCAGAAGAAGATTGGAACAGTTCATACTTTCCAAGGTAAAGAGGCTGAAGAGGTTATTTTCCTTCTTGGTTGCGATACAAGCGAAGACGCTAAAGGTGCAATACGATGGGTAAATAAAAACATCGTAAATGTTGCAGCCACACGTGCTAAATTTCGTCTATATGTGATCGGTGATGAAGATGCTTGGAAATCTTCTACATGTATCAGCATGGCAAAGGAAATAATTGATACATTGGCTATAAAGGAAATCAAGAAAATTCTTGAAGATAATTTGTCAGAGCAAGAAATGCAGGAGGCTTTAGTTGAGGCTTCGAGCGGATTACCGTCAGTAACTTCGTTTTCAGTAATGGAAATAGAGGATGAGAATGGTGTCGTTGACTATAGTGTTGATACTTCGGGCCTGATTAAAGGTTTAAATGAGGAGTTTATTAAGACAGAGTTATCTACAGAGCAACTTGAAAGGTTCGGGTTTAACGATATGAAAGATATGGATGGTTTTTCTGTAAAGGTTAAAGAAAATCTGCTTCTTGGCATGAAACTTTTCTTCTTGCTAGAGCCGGTATACAAATTGAATAATCTGCTGGATGCGTCATGTTGTGCAATACTTTTCTGCAAGGCAATGGAATTGCAATTGAAGGATTGCTTTACAAAGAGTTTAAAAGAAATCTTCCCAGATTTTAAGGTTAAAGGAACTGGAAAAGGAAGAGATAGAATTGCTTTAAAAGATGCGCAAAATAAGGAACTAACATTGGGTGCTTTTTATACTATTCTGAAAAATAATGGCGCAGAGCTTGGCCGAAAAATGAAGATGATTGGCAAAGGCACATATGATGAGGCTTGGTGGAGCTCATTTGAAGACAAATTAGGTGATTGTACTAATAGAAGAAATAAGTGTTGCCATTCTGGTTTATTTAGCTGGAAGGAGCAGTCATTCTTATTATTTGATATGTTCAAGAATGATGATGCGAAGCAACAAAAACAAAATAAGCCAATTGGTGGAATCTTGTTTGAAAGTGAGGCAGGAAAGAGTCTCGCTACCAATTGATATGTTCTCATGAACCTCGAAAATCGGTGAACATATTCCCACGCACCAAGGGGTTGAAAATAATCAATGCTATCTTGTCGAGCCATGTTGAAGCAGTCGCGTGGTTGGAGTTGGTATAATAGAAAAGCAGTTGATATAGAAATAATCTATATCATCTGCTTTTTTGTTTATAAAAATACCTTTCAGGACCGATTTTCGTTAAAATAACATTGCCGATTTTCAAAATAGTTTTTCACAAATATAAATGTCCAAACGTACTTGTGTTTGATAATAAGTTATTAAGCATGATATAAGTGTAACATTTGGCTTTATATTTTTTGACCGAGAGTTTGAAGTTGTATCCATAGTGAGAGGATTTTAGTTTGAAATGATAGATAATTTTTGGCGTAATTTACCACGATCATTTTTTGTACTTGCACCAATGGAATATGTGACAGATGTTGTTTTTCGTCACGTAGTAAGTGAAGCTGGTCGAGCGGATGTTTTTTTCACTGAGTTTACAAACTCGGATAGCTATTGTCATCCAGAGGGCATGAAAAGTGTGAGTGGCCGCTTGATTTTTACAGAAATGAGCAGCCAATGGTGGCACATATTTGGGGGGATAATCCCGAATATCTCCGTCAAATGAGTATTGGCTTGGCAGAGCTAGGATTTAAAGGCATCGATATTAATAGGGGCTGCCCTGTACCGAATGTGGCATCGAGAGGGAAAGGAGGTGGTCTTATTCTGCGTCCAGACGTTGCGGCAGAGCTTATTCAAGCAGCAAAAGCGGGCGGACTGCCTGTCAGCGTGAAAACACGACTTGGCTATAAGGATGTAAATGAGTGGGAGGACTGGATAACACATATTTTAAAACAGGATATTGCGAACCTTTCTATTCATTTACGTACAAGAAAGGAAATGAGCCAAGTAGATGCGCATTGGGAGCTAATTCCTGAAATCAAAAAATTACGTGATTGTATCGCACCAAATACGCTGCTAACAATGGAGACATAAATTTCTTTTAGAATAAATGAAATGTTAAGTTTGTCGGTAACTATAAACGAATTTCATAAATCTAAATCCATAATTAAAAATCATTGATTTAATGATAAATGACGCTATTTTTTCTAGTGCCTTGTGGTAACATTTTGGTCACATGCTTAAAATAATTAGTGATTAATAGAAATAACAAAACAGATTTAAAATCCGATGAACCATTGGTTTTAATGGATTCCCGATAATCTTCAATACTAAAGGATAACTAGAAATAACTCATTCCCACTAAAATCAAAACTGCTTGTGCGGTACGTGCCACCGGTGAATGGTCTGTTTCCTAGGGAGTCCCGCCAACTCAGTATATCAAGGATGCTATCTTTTTTATACAAAGATCAAAGGCAATGATCAGAACCAAAAAGTTAGACACGGAAATTTAGGCAGTTATTGGGGCATGAGTACGGTATTGAACCGGGCTCATGCTTTTTAGTTTTGCCTTAATTCGATTGTGATTATAGAAGTGAATAAATCTCTCTAATTATTGTTTAAAGTGCTCCAAACTCTCAAATTCCTTGAGATAAAGTAGCTCAGACTTTAAAAAGCCAAAGAAATTCTCAACGACGGCATTATCTACTCAATTCCCTTTTCGAGACATGCCTTAGATGCTCATAATCGGAGTGGGTAACGAAAATGAACTTTCTGCATGTGAACCATTTAAACCAATATACTACATTTAATTCAAAAATTAGTATTATTTTCATTTTCAGACAAAAATCGACTGTCATAGAGTTCTATAATAAGAACTAAATAGAAATATCCAAGGTGTATCATCTAATTTTTTTAAGTTAGGAGAGAAAACGTGACTCAGTTATCAGAAATACAGGTCATTGCTCAGCAAGTAGCGGAGACAGGGAATTTGAAAAGCAGAATTAATACAAAAGAAGAGGGGGGCGTGAAAGAAGCTGGATTTGTATACGGGAGAGTCCTGACGAACAATCGGGAATATGTGATAGAAAATGCACGGATTGATCTCACCTATGACCTTTCTGTTTTAAAGGGTGAAACAGAAGAGATTGCGGAGATTTGTTGTCCGATTCGATTTCAAGGGAGAGCAATCGGGGTAATCGGATTAATTGCACTTAATAAAGAGCAGCATTTGAATTTAATTGAACATCAAGAACAAATGTTGAAATTTTATATCGAATGGCTGAATTGCTAGCTTCAAAGATTTCAGAAATGGCGATGATGAAACAATGGAAAGGGATGACGGAAAAATTACAAACCATCATTGAATCGATTCATGAAGGAATTATCGCCATCGATGAAAGTGGAATACTGACACACTGTAATCACACAGATGAATTACTTTTAAAGAGAACAAAAGACAAATAATTGGACAACCTCTAGAATCCATTTTACCTGGGACACCCATATTGAATGTATTGAAGACAGGTATAGGATAAGGAACAACTTGTCTTTATGCATTTAATTCAAAAGATTTTTTAGGGTAAAAACTCTGTTGGTTTACTTAGATGATAGCCAAGCAACCTTTAATGGAAAAAAACATACATCCTATCGTAAAAATCAGTAAAAGGTGAGATTAATGAAATTAAAACAATTGCAGGAAACCATTGACCGTACTATAAAAGAAGTGTGGACCGAAAAAATCCCTTATGATTATCAATCGCATTATTTGCTAATGGAGGATTCTTTAAAGAATGCTCTTTATTTCCATTTGCGCACGAAACTTCGCAATTTGATTGATTCTAACAACATAAGGATTTATCCTGAATATCATTACAAATATTATAAAGCAGATCTTGCAATTGTGAAACTAAACGATTATCTAGGAAAAAAGGCCACCTGAAAGATGACATTCAATTCGTTCTAGCAATCATAGAAATAAAATATAAGAGTGGTGGAATTGTAAAGCACTTTGAGGATGATGTCCAAAAAGTAAAGAAATACATAGATACAAATCCAAAGGATAATACTCAATATTATTTGGCATTTGTCCATGAGGTAGAGTACGAGTTCATTGAACAGGATTCCTGGTTAACTTCGAAACAACAAAAGTGGGCAAAAGGAAGATTAACAGAGTTATCAGGATACTATTTAGAAGGACAAAATGATATGAGATGGCAAGTTTTATCTCATAATGGATTGAATCCAGATTTCCAACCAGGTTAACGGATTACTAGGAATTACCTTTATTTATGATAACTATTCGAAAGAACTATATCATTTTTTATTGGACGTCATAAGACATGCTAGAAGTGTAACTTGGGAGCTTCGGGAAGCAGAGTCTTCCAGGACCGGACATGTTGCAGCATGTTCGGTCTTTTTTTATAATATGATTTGCTTAATCCTATTAAAAATGATGATAAAGAATAAGAAACTAATTTCATTCATATTGAATCCACCCTTGATTGTATAAATAAGGAATGCTATGCAGCGTTCAATTTCGACTATTTTTCTGATATAATATATGACACTGATTAAAGGGAAGTACGATGGAAAGATAAATCAATTTATTTTCTATCATATTATTCCAAAATATTTTTCGAGGTGGATGTATTGAATAATAGCAACATAGATAAAGCAACATATGAAAAAATACAAGACGGTTTACATGGATTAAAAGAAATGACACGTAAATTGGAGCAGAAACAAGAGTTAAAAATTTGGAGTGATATATCAGTTCCAATAACAATAAAAGATGCGCTTACAAGGCTTTCAAAAGATGAATTAAGTGCGATTAGAAAACGTTTTGAGATAAAAAATGCCAGCCAGTTGAAAAAAGGGGAATTAGTCGAATTACTTAGTATGAAGATTCCTTCTTTACTAGAAACAATATGCTTGAATATGGACGAAGATGGTTACGGCCTTGTCAAGGAAATAATTCGAAATGGTGGATATATCGTAGAACCAAAATTAACTGCACATCAATTAGAATATTTGCGTAACAGCGGTATGTTTTTTACTGGTATGTATGAAGGTAAAAAGATTTTAGCAATGCCCGAGGAAATCGTTAAAAATCAGTTTTTTCAAGGGAATGACAAGCAATTCGAGTCAATCTTCCGTAGAAATACTGAATGGATTAAACTTACTCAAGGG
The DNA here is from genome assembly GCF_001048695.1 of Neobacillus massiliamazoniensis. Lineage (GTDB taxonomy): Bacteria > Bacillota > Bacilli > Bacillales > Cytobacillaceae > Neobacillus > Neobacillus massiliamazoniensis. Next base: position 384,469 of record NZ_CVRB01000003.1, read on the forward strand.
CTCCTATACTATTACGGAACATTAAGCATCGATGAACTAGTAGATTTACTTAATAAATACATAGATGAACCTTTAAGTGTTTCTAATTATCTGCTAGTAATGGAGCATGCTAGTTCATACTATAAGCAAATCCGTATGGATTTTATTGGATTTTCGAATATAAGAGTGTTTGATCAGGAGAAAGTAAAACGTGAACACCAAATGAGAAAAGATTCAGAGTTTTTCCCATTTTCTAGAGAACAGCTGCTTGAAGCAGGTGAACCTGAATATGTTGAACGAAACGATAGCTATCTTCAATTTGTTAATTTTATAACGAATAACTACGAAATCAGCAGGAAAGAAGCTGATGTTATTGTTGAAGAGTGTGTATATGCGACTAACATTGGAGAGAGTCCAAGTCATATTCTTCAATTTCTGCAAAGCAGAATAGAATTACAAAGTACAGATATGCTGAAGGCTTGCATGGAGGAAATCACCAACCTCATGATTAACTCGAGAAAATGGTTCCTTAAAGGATTTACCACTAAAGAGTTATCTGCAGTTGAGCAGAAATCATTTGGACTATTAACAGATCGAAAGAATATTGTAGATTCCAAAACAAGAAAAAAAATTGGGAGAAATGATCCATGCCCATGTGGAAGTAATGTGAAATATAAAAGGTGTTGTGGGAGATAATTAAAAGGATTCTGTTTCCATAAGTAAATAATAGTAAAATAATAGGAACTAAGCGTAAGGAGAGAGTAGTTTTTAAAAGAAGATTATTATAAATTTTTTTGGGGTAGGCGATAGACTACCGTGCCATATAAAGTAGTGGCTTTCTTTAGCTCTTGAATAATGTCCAGCTTTGGCAGTTCTTTAATTAATACGATAAAGCTCATCTCGTTTTTCTGTATCTCTTTTTCATTAATCACCTCACTATAAACAATGAACATGACAATATAACAAAAAGTGCCAGGAACCATCCGATTGTTGGAGAGTGCCTGGCAGTTTTTTTTCATTATTATAGTGCTACAACATTTGCTAGATGTATGGTTATGTACAAGCATAATGTAATGTGATTTAAGATAATAATATTATGTAAACTCATATTGAATTAAATTAACACCTTTGAATTTAGAAGCTAAGGTAAAAATAGAAACATCGACTATTTAAAATTCTTACAAAAATTTACATAACCATGAATTGGAGAAGAAAAATTTGTATTACTATTTTTTTTAGAATTGTATTATGTTATGGGGTTCGAAAAAAAGAGGGATATTAAAAAGTGAGAAACATTGAGAGGGTTCCAAACAAGTCAATATACTTGGTGGAATCCTCTTTTAATGTTTAAATTTGATTTACCTATACAAAAATAATTATTGAGGCTTAGTAAATATTATTACGATTTTTTAAGGATTAATTGTAAAAATATGTTGAAAAATTTACAATGCAATTAAGAGTATTATTATAGACTCAATAGTTTGAAGGAAGAACAAGTTTATTAAAAAAATTGTTCATAAAAAGCACTTTTTAAAGCTAAGATGGGGCGATACAATGACTAAAGATGTTTTAAAGAATCAAGAAACTGTGATTGATAGTTTTAAAACTTTTTTTGAAAATAATCAAATTGATGAAAGGGATATTGTAGATGATGATAGATTAGACAACTTTGAACAAAAAGTAAAGGCTTGGTTAAATAATGTTGAGACTGAAGAAGAAAAACAAATCTTTCTAGTTTTATTAAAAAATTATAGTTATTACAATAAACTTAGTATAGCCCAAAGTTTTATAAATGGATTTAATATGTTTAAAAAAATTGAAACGTATCATAACGATACCATCTATATGGGGGTAGGCTCTAGAGGTGGGATATTTAATGGAAGTTCTGAATTAATACCTATTTTTAAAAGGTCAAATAAAATAGATAAATTACGTATAGTAGAAAAACCAAGAGATTTCTATGAAAAATATGATCCGAAGGATGTTAAAAACGTTGTTTTGGTTGATGATATTATTGGCTCCGGTACAACAGTTAAAAGATATTTAGAAGAGAACTTATTACGGAATTATCCTGAGTTAATACTTGGGAAAAAGATCTATATAATATGTGTTATTGCATTAGAAAAAGGCTTATCAACCTTAAATAAATTTGCAGTAAAGAACAATTTATTTCTTGAAGTTATTAATGAATATGGGATCGAAAAGGCATTTGATAAAAATAAAGGAATATTTATAAGTGAAAAAGAAAGGATAAATGCCAAAAAAATTGTACGAAAATATGATGAAAAAATTGTTAAAAGGGAAATTGATATTTTAGGCTTTAAGGAATCACAAGGGCTGGTTTCTTTTTATCATAATACGCCAAATAATACATTTCCTATATTCTGGGAAGATCCAGAGAGTAGAAGTGAAATAAATAATACACCTTGGTCTCCGATATTTGGAAGAGATGAAGGCATATCGGGTTTACCTGAAAGAGAAATTCCAACGCACAAGGATTTAGGAACAATTAAAAAAGAAAAAGAATTTAAAGATAGATTATTAAGTAAAATTTTAAAAAAACTTTTTGATTAAAGGAGATTCAATGGTAAAAGATTTTAAAGATTACTTAATTTTGCTGTTTTTTCGAGAATCTAAGGGTAGTTATATTATTTATGATTTATTAAGATTATTATCTATAAGTCAAGAATTTCTAGAAACTCGTATTGAAATTCTACTAGAGAAGGAACTACTATTTATTGATGAGAGATATAGTTATAGGATTTCAGAATTTGGCTTGAATTATTTATCAATACAAGGCTTTAATAAAATTAATTTATTTGAAATAATGAATGAAATTTCGTTAGAGGAAGAAAGCGAAAAGCGTATTTTAAAGGGTTGTCCAGATTTAACTCTCACAGATATATATATACCAAAAAATTTTAAAAATGTGATATACTCAAAAAAAGAACTAGATGGGCTATTTTAGAAATGGTATGCGCAGTCGCTACTGTTTAAGTTTAGAGTAACTATTAACAATAAATCTGCTAGCATATTTATTGTTAAAATTTTCTTCAAGTAATAAAAAATAATGGTGATTTAGCCCGTCTATTTCTCAAAAAATGAGGTTAATATGCATGATTATTTAATTAAATTAAAGAGCGCAATGCAGTCTCAAGGTTGTCCTCCAAATTATATAAATGATTGTACTAAATATGCAAGCAAACTCTTAAATAAGGGATTACCAGTTATCTTTGATAGAGAACATTTTTCTAGATTAATTGGGTTTAAATTGGAGGAACTTGAAGAGCTGTTAAAAAAAGATAATTATCGTGTTGTGAAAATACCTAAAAAAGACGGACATAGAGATTTATATATACCAAATCCTCGTCTAAAGTTAATTCAGAAGTGGATGCTTATGAATCTTATTTCCAAGGTGAAAATTTCAAAACACGCTAGAGGTTTTATTACAGATACATCATTAGTAGATAACGCCATAGAACATGTTAACAAAGATTTTGTAGTGTCTTTAGACATTAGAGATTTTTTCCCTTCTATTAATAAATATAGAGTGTACCGTATTTTCAGAAGTCTTGGCTATTGTAATGATTTAGCTGGTATTTTTACTGCTCTGTTAGTTACAAATAATGGTTTACCTCAAGGTGCCCCAACTAGTCCATACTTATCACATATAGTTTGTAAGAAGTTAGATAGTCGTATTTCAAAAGAATTAAAACATTTTGAAGGATGTAGTTTTACTAGGTACGCAGATGACTTTTCTATATCTGGAGGAAATGAAATTCTTGAAAAGATATCAAACATCATTTACATAATAAGTTCTGAAGGATTCGAGCTTAACTTCTCAAAAACTAGAATTCAATCAAATAGCCAAAAACAATTAGTTACTGGATTAGTTGTTAATGAAAAGGTAAATGTCCCTAGTTCTTATAAAAGAAGGTTAAAGCAAGAGATATATTATTGTAAAAAGTATGGAGTGAACTCCCATATGAAAAGATTAGGTATTAATAAATCAAATTATAAGTTATATCTCTATGGCAAGGCATATTATATAAAAATGATAAATCAAAAACTTGGTGAGAAATTTCTATCTGAGCTGAATGAAATTGACTGGCCTTATTGATAGAAAATTCCGCTCATACAAAATAGTCACTCATAATTTATGGTTGACTATTTTTCTGAAATAAATAAAATATTAGATTCATCAAAGATAAAAAAGATTTTTACTTACAATAGAAAATTTATAATTAAATTAAATCCCTCACTGCCAACCATAAAGACAACTTATACAATAAGTGGATTTAATAGATAATAAAAATATGGAAAACGTATAGAAGAATTTAGAAAGAAAATCTTATGATTTTTCCTGATCGTTGAGAAAGAAGACAACTGTTTTTTTATTCTTTAATTAATAAGTAAATATTATGGTTCAGAAATAACTGAAAATTATAACCAAAAAGAATATCCCAAAAGATAACATATCAAATGAAATTTCAAGCTTTTAGATGTGTATAATGATTAATAAATTGATTGAGATTGCACATGATTATTTGAATTTTTTTAGAAGTGGGAAATTGAGGATCACGGTGTAAAGAGGAAGGTCTTCTTATGCTGAGAAAAATCCGTAACAATGAAAATATAGAGAGTCAAAAGGTTTTAGATGAATTTTTTGATGAAATTAAAGATTTATACAGTGGATATTTATATAGGGGGGATGGGTTAATAAACCCATCCCCCTTTTTAAATTAGATTTGTTGAGTGCTACTGTCTTCAAAAGCGACAGAACCCTGAAAATCATTCTGCATTTTTCTTTTCATCATTACATGGTAGAGTACGGATGGAACCACCAATCCTAAAATCCAAGCAACATCAGCTCCTCCCATTGCTTTAGAAGCCGGTCCTACATAGAGAGAGGTATTCATAAAAGGAATTTCAGCGATTACTGAGACCAAGAAAGAAATAGCAGTGATTTTATTTATTTTTCCATATTTACCATTTAAGTCAAATATATCTTTAATACTGTATTCGCCGTGGCGCAGTACATAAAAATCAATTAGGTTAATGGCTGTCCACGGAATTAAAAAGTAACTAATAAATAAGATAAAGTCGATAAAGTTCGATAGAAAATGTCCTTGCCCTAAGATCTCTACCAAAGTACCGATTGCTGAGATAACAGCAATGAAAATCCCTCTGACCTTAGGCGTTACTTTCATTTTTGAAAAAGGCTCAACCGTGGTGACTGTTGACATAAAGGCCCCATATAGATTAAAAGAATTGATGGAGAGCTGTCCAAAGAGAATTGTCGCAAACATGATGAATGCGAAGCCACCAAATTGGTGAGCGAGATTTGTGCCGGATGCGCTTAAGAAATTTGGAATAGAGGTAGTTAAAAGGACGCCTAAAAGCATCATCCAAACTGTTGCTAAAACTGACCCTGCATAAGTATACCAAAAGGTTTTTGAATAATTCGTGTCGATTGGCAAATATCTGGAATAGTCAGCAACATACGGTGCATATGAAATTTGCCAGGTAGCTACAACACTAACACTTAACATAAAGATCGGCAGGTTAAAATGTGCCGGAGACCAGCTTTCTGCAGGGACAGGTAATTTGAAGACAATAATCGTAGCAACGATAAATACGAGAAAAAACAACCATGACAAGTATTTTTGGACTTTATGAATCAAATCATGGCCAAACATTGTCACAGTAAAGGTAATAACATTAAGGATAATAATACTGATTGTTAGGTTAAGATGTAACGAATTGCTCAATACTTGCGCACCTAGCAAGCCGCTGCTGGCAAAAAAGCCTAAATACATAAAAATAACAAGGATCAAAGGAATAATTGCACCAATCACACCAAATTGTGCGCGGCTTTGAATCATTTGCGGAATACCAAGCTTTGGTCCTTGAGCAGAATGGGAGGCCATGAAAATGGCCCCTATTAAATTTCCGATGATAATGGCAACAACACTCCAAAAAAGGTTTAAACCAAAGGTAACGCAAAGTGCTCCTGTCACAAGAGTTGTGATATGCATATTAGCAGCAAACCATACAGAAAATAGACCACTTGGTTTTCCGTGACGTTCATTTGCAGGAATGTAATCAATGCTTCTTACCTCAATTTTCATTCACAAAACCTCCGTTGTCATTTTTTGGAGTCTTATCTTAAGAGTGTACTTTATTTTTAGTTAAACTGATTTCTTCTGCTTTCTCCTTCTCTTTTAAAACAAAACTGAGAAGATCAAGTGCCAGGCGCGCACCAACTTGACCTGTCATACCGGCAGGATCATAGGGAGGAGCTACTTCTACCAAATCAAAGCCAATCACTTGTCCTCGTTTGGCAATTCCTTCAAGCAATTCATTGACTTCATCGTATATAAATCCACCTGGTGAAGGTGTACCTGTTCCAGGAGCTACAGAAGGATCCAAACCATCAATATCCAGAGTAAGATAGTATTTTTCTCCTTTAGGAAGTAGTTCTAACACATTCTCGATTCCCATTTTTCTTATTTGCCGTGGTGATAAAATAACACTGCCATATTCTCTTGCGGCATCGACATCTTCCTTTAGACTGCTGCTAATTCCTCGAATTCCAAATTGGAAAATTTTCTGGACATGGTCCATTTCAGATAAACGACGGATGCTGCTTCCATGGCCGTACCGTTGCCCCGAACGGTGATCTGCCCAGTCTAGATGTGCATCGATTTGAATAACATGAAATGGACCAACATCCTCTAATCCTTTTCCGACTGGGATAGTAATAGAGTGATCGCCACCTAAAACAACCGGCATTGCTCCTTTTGAAACAATTTTTCGAATGGCTTCTTCGGTGTTCTCATGACACTGCATAAGATCCCCGTGAACCATATCCACATCACCACAGTCTACTACTTTCCATTTAGGCCCCAAATACATAATGTCTTTTTCGATATCATAGGCTCCATCTAATCCAAAGCTATAAAGTGTAGATCCTTCACGAATTCCCCTAGGACCCATCCTTGCTCCTGATTTCCATTGAGTGCCCATATCATTTGGGACTCCAATGACAGCTACGTCCGCATCAAGTTGCTCTAAATCCGGACAAACAGGGTATTTACCAAAAGTACAGATACCGGTAAAAGGTAAATTTAAAACTTGCTTTTCATTATGGTTTCTCATTAAAATTTCCTCCTTTAAGATTCTTCATCTTGAAAGGTGCAATTTTCATGCCACCCCATATCGAAAGCGCTTTTAAAAAAAATCTAGTCAAAACTGACTAGCGTTCCATCACATATTTTTGTATTTTCCGATTCGCAGTTGATTGACTGATTCCTAATTTTTCAGCAAGTTTAATACTGCTGCGATATTTTTGATACATTCGGACAATATATTCCTTTTCCAGTATTTCTATGTAATCATTTAACGGCATTTCATTGTCCTCCGACTTTTTTGGTTCCTCTTCATCTATTTCTAGGTCTAGTTCGTTACTACTCGTTGTGATGATTTTCTTTTCAATATAGTTCCGTAATTCTCTGACATTACCCGGCCAAGTTTGCTGACTTAACCATGCTAGCATTGTTGGAGTAAAATGCTTATTCAAGTTATATTTCTGGTTCATTTGTTCTGTTATCTCATAAATTAGAGGAATGATTTCTTCTTTTCGTTCTCTAAGAGGGGGGATCTCAATCTTAACGACATTTATCCGATAGTATAGGTCTTCTCTGAATCTCTTTTCTTTCATCATAATTTCTAAGTCTTGATTTGTAGCACAAATGATTCGGCATTTCACTTCAATTTGCTTGGTTCCACCAATTCTCATAAAAGTATGGTTTTGCAAAACTGATAGTAATTTAACTTGAAGGTTCATTGGGAGTTCACCAATTTCATCGAGAAAAAGAGTTCCTTCACCAGCGGCTTCAAAATATCCCTTTTTACCGCCTTTTTTAGACCCAGTAAAAGCACCTTCCTCATATCCAAACAGTTCTGATTCAAATAAAGAATGGGGGATAGCACCACAGTTCACTTCAATGAAAGGATGATGTTTTCTTTCAGACATTTGATGAATCGCATTAGCAATATGATTTTTACCTACCCCTGACTCGCCCTCAAGAAGTACTGTAACGTTTATATTGGCTATTTTGGAAACAACCTCAAAGACTTTTTCCATTTTTCTATCTTTAATACTGAAGGGAAGGGTTGATTGCTTCCGTAATTTTTCAATTTCTTCTTGATAGATTTGTAATGCTTTTGCGACCTGTTCGTTTTCTTTCTTTAAAAATTCAAATTCTGTCATATCTCTTGCAATACTTATTGCGCCTATTAATTTTCCTGATTCATCATTAATTGGATAACCTGAAATAATCAGTTTTCTATTACGTTTCGTTTCTTGAATGAGAGTATCTTTCTTGTTGGTTCTTAATACGTTTGCAATGACGGAGGGAGAAAAAAGTCCCTGTTTTTCAAGTTCGAAAATATTGTGATTGATGATTTGCTCACTTGGAATACCATACACTTTTTCGGTAGATTGGCTTGTATATAAAACGATTCCTGAAGGATCAGCAATAAAGATTTCATCGAAAGAATGTTCTAAAATATGATCTAAAATATGTCTTGTTTGTAATGAATCATCGGTATTTACCTTCATCTTAATCACCTAGTCATTTTTGACTTAATTATATTCAGAAATGACTTAAAATTCAATATATTGAAACATCATATATTAATGAGTTAAAGAAATGAAATAAGAAAGCAGAGGTGAATTTTCTCTTTAATTTTGATTTTTAAAAACAATGGTAAAATAATCCTATAAATAAACATTGGATTTGTTTAAGAGGGTGGCTCTAATTTTGAATGAGGAACAAAATTTAATTCTTGTAAAGGACAAAGATAAGACCACTGAAATAGAATCTTGTAAATACGAGAATAGTAAGTGGCAGATTAAATACCTAAGCGATGGTAAGATTTATTCTTACAATTATCTAAACGTAACATGGCTAAAAAGTCCTAATTTAATAGACCATGAAACCACTATCATATACGAAAATAATCAGCCTATTACATGCATTACATAAATACTTCTTTTTGATGACTATGTAAAACTCTCGTTTAAGTCAGGGTATAAAAGGTCGCTTTTTCATATGCCTCGTGTATGCTGCTTCCAAACTCTATGACTGTTATGTTACCAACCTTTGCGGATACCTTTATACGACGTTTTTTCAAGTGATAAACCTTATAAAGTATTCCGGATTCTTCGTAAATATAATTAGCATCTATCTTCACTTTTGTTCACCCGACCTTTCCAATAATACTATAAATTACCTAATTTACTGGAAAATCCTTATGAACGTTGTGTGAATAAAAATCCCCCTTCAATAAGAAGGGGCTTTCCACTCCGTTCCGTTCAGTCCGGTACCGTTGACAGACGCCATAAGAGGCTTTCTCGCTTTTGTGAAAGATTGTTCAAACGAATAAAACGAGATCTTATTTGGTTCTCGTCTAGTTCACGTAATCAGTGTTATCGGAAGTAAAAAAGATCTTTGCTAAGGAAAGTCTTTTTTATATATTATTAGGCATGTAGCATGCCATTTTAAAACGTAATCGGTGTGATCGCAATCCCAAGAGGCTCGCCAAAACCAGAAATTGGGGAACCGATGACCGTGTTAGTGGACGTATTAATCACCGAGACTGTACTATCACCGAAATTTGTGACATAAGCCCGGGTACCATCAGGTGTGATGGCAATTCCACGAGGACGGAGCCCAACGTGAATAAAATTGTTGATGACGTCGTTGGTGGAGGTGTTAATCACCGAGACTGTATTAGAAAACTCATTTGTAACATAAGCCCGGGTACCATCAGGTGTGATCGCGATCCCAAAAGGATTATCTCCAACGGTAATAAGAGCGAATTCTTTGTTGGTGGACGTGTCAATCACAAAGACTATATCAGAATTGGAAATTGTGACATAAGCCCGGGTACCATCAGGTGTGATCGCGATCCCAAGAGGCTCGGCTCCAATGCGAGTAGGAATAGGAGAACCGATGACGGTGTTGGTAAACGTGTCAATCACCGAGACTGTACTATCACCGAAATTTGCGACATATGCCCGGCTACCATCAGGTGTGATCGCAATTCCTTGAAGAAAGGATCGAGGACTGGTTCCAACGGGAATAGGAGAACCGATGACGGTGTTGGTAAACGTGTCAATCACCGAGACTGTATTAGCATTAGCATTTGTGACATAAACCCGGCCACCATCAGGTGTGATCGCGATCCCAACAGGCCCGTCTCCAACGGGAATAGGAGGACCGGTGACGGTGTTGGTGGATGTGTTAATCACCGAGACTGTATTAGAAATGATATCGGAATTTGTGACATAAGCCCGGAGGCCATTGGGTGTGATCGCGATTCCAGTAGGAGTTTCTCCAACGGGAATAGGAGAACCGATGACTGTGTTGGTGGACGTGTCAATCACCGAAACTAACCTAAAATTAGAATCTGTAACATAAGTAAAAGGGATAACGGTAAACGAAACAATGTCATCAGGGGCAACTTCCGTTGTCCCATTGATGTTGTTGATCAACACTGTCCCTGGAAATATATTATTCGGACGTGGAAATAAAAGACCTTCAATCGTATCACCTGAAATGAGGCGTAAAGATACGATTCTATTCTGAAATTTTTGTAAATCGGGTAATAGATTAGACAACTACATCATAATCCTTTCAATGATTGTAGGGAGGCAAATGAAATGACTAGAAATAAAAATAATGCTCCCTCAATTTATTCTATGATTGCTTATTCAAACAGGTATAAACGGATGACTGAGTTCAAATAAACTAGTTTTGTTGTATTTGAACACAAAAACGCACATTCTATCTATAATACTAAACAAGAAATTAAATTTATCTTTTATGGTTAAATAAAAACCCCATCATGAGTGATGGGGCTAAAAAGGTAAATCTTCGCTTTCGGCATATTTTCTTTTAAGTTCCTGTTCTTCTAAATACTGCACTTTTTCAGTAATATCTTCACCATCTCAAATAGCTTTTTCCAATTTAGCCTGATATGACATTTCTTTTTTAATGTGCTCCCAAAAATCAAGAGCTACCTTTTCTGGTTTCCTAAGGGTTTTTTTATGAAAGCTCCTTTTAATTAATATCAACTAACAGAGCCTAAAAAATAAAAGTCTATTTCCTTTTTTCGAACATTTGTTCCTTTTAGTATATGTAAATGGTATACTTTAAGTGCAATAGAATAAGATTTTTCAAGGGTGGTTGGCACACTCCCAAACAGAAAGGGGGTGATGCTGTATGACAGTTTTTCAAGCTTTGATGCTAGCAAATCTTTTGCCAGTCTAGTCATTGCAATTCTGTCATTTCATAACCATAAAAAATAATCCACCCTTGAGTTATAGGCTCAGGTGGATTATTCCCGTCTAGCCGCCCCCTTTGAGGGACCGCCTATTGCTGGACTGGACATGTTACTGCATGCTAAAAATGAATTCATTAAGGGTATCTTCATAAGAGAATAAAAATACCGGGAATTCACTAACTTAACATCTTGATAAATTTCATTGCAAAGCTGACGGCAATAGAAAGTATTGTATATATAACTACCCAAATAAAGAAAGTTTCATTAAAAACACTGAACATCAAGATAGCGAAAACAATAAACGTAAATAAAGGCATAACAAACCATTTTCTAACCACTAAAAAGCCAATGATTGAAGCTACAATAACAGCAATTGGAAAAATAAATAATATTAAACTAATAAGGTCCATAATTATCCACTACCCTCTTACCATTATTATACAACAAAAGTGTAAATTTACACTTTTGTTTGTTCGTTATTTTTAAACAAAAAACAACAAACCTTACGAAAACAGCCTTTCATATAAAAGCACGCCGGTGACATTTCCACTGTTTTTCCTGTCCTTGTTTTTCACATAAATAAAAATTAGATACAGCTTTGCAGAAACATTTTGTTTGTCTGCAAATGAAAAAATCAAGAGGAAGGAAGTGATTCTTCCAACCAATGATGGGATTTTGAACTGAAATGGAGCAAATATAGTTGTGTGGTTTGCGGTTTTCATGTGCCAATAAATAATAGAGTTCAAGATAATAATATTATGTAAACTCAAACAGAATTATTATAACACCTTTGAATCTATAAGCTAAATGAAAAATACGTTCTCAGAAAAGTTTGGATTACTATGTAATTTCACTACTAATCAATGAATGGTTGGGCGGAAGGAAAATGGCAATTTTTAGACTTTCTCTTAAAGTTGGCCTAGTTGGTTGACTTATCGTTTTCTTAGAAGTTCCTGTCAAGCTACGAAAAATCTTGTTTAATTTTGTTCTTTGATGATCGTTCAGTATAAAAGTGTAAGCTTGAAAAATATGAATTGAGTGCCAGGTTAATTTATTAGGATCTGGCACTTTTCTCTTATTGGCTTATTTTGTCAAATCTTATAAAAGATACTTCTTGCCTTAATCTTCATTCACAAAACCTCCGTTTTCCGATTGTTTTCTTCATGCTGCAACTTCATTTTTACTTACAAACAACCCTTCTGCTTCGAGGATTTTTCCTTTTGCTAGAGTCTAGTAAAACACAATTTATATCGTGTTGTATCTTGATTCAATTGATTACCAAATTGAAAGGGAAGGGGGAGACATTTTAGGAAAAAGCAGAGAGGATACCACCCACCATATCCATTTTATTAAAATATAGGTGCGTTTTTTGGAAAATAGTGGTTGACATAAATGTTCAGTCGTTGTATGGTTAATTACATAAGTAACTAACCAACTTGGTGGTGTGTATTATGGTTTTCAAGATGGACGACAGCCGCCCAATTTTTCTGCAAATTGCCGAGTGTATCGAAGAAGATATTATCGAAGGCCGATTGCCGGAGGAATCACAAGTGCCGTCAACGAATCAATTTGCATCTTTTTTTCAAATCAATCCAGCGACAGCGGCAAAAGGTGTTAATTTGTTGGTGGACGAGAACATTTTATACAAAAAGCGGGGGATCGGCATGTTTGTGGCGACAGGCGCAAAAGCAAGGCTGATGGAGAAGCGGAAGGAGAGTTTCTATGAACAGTATGTCGTAGCGATGATTCGTGAGGCAGAAAAGCTTGGTATTACGAAAGAACAATTGACGGATATGATCCGGAGGGGAGAAGGAACGAAATGATGAACATTGTTGAAGTCCAAGGGCTGACCAAAACGTATGGCGGCGTCAATGGGGTGGACGATGTCAGCTTTAAGATGGATTCGGGTAAAATTTACGGATTGCTAGGCCGAAACGGTGCGGGCAAAACAACGATTATGCACATGCTGACAGCACAGATGTTTCCGACAAGCGGGAAGGTGCGGGTGTTCGGAGAAGCTCCTTATGAGAACAATCGCGTATTGAGTCAGGTTTGTTTTATTAAAGAAAGCCAGAAGTATCCTGATCATTTTCGAGTCATCGACGTGCTGAGGTTGTGTCCGGATATTTTTCCGAATTGGGACCAGCCATTTGCCGATCAATTGCTGAATGATTTCCGTCTGCCGTTGAAACGGAAGATAAAGAAGCTGTCTCGAGGCATGCTCTCGTCCGTCGGCGTCATCATCGGTTTGGCGAGCCGCGCGCCGCTGACGATGTTCGACGAGCCATACCTGGGGCTGGACGCTGTAGCGCGGGAGTTGTTCTATAATCGGCTGATCGAGGATTACGCGGAACACCCACGGACGATTGTTTTGTCCACACATTTAATAGACGAGGTGAGCCGGATTTTGGAACATGTGATCGTCATCGACAGCGGCAAACTTATTCTAAATGAGGATGCGGATGCAATTCGCGGGCAAGCTTATACCGCCGTAGGCCAAGCGGAGAAAGTGGAGTCCTTCATTTCCGGGCTGGAGACGATCGACCGTCAGTCGCTCGGAGGTCTATTGTCGGCGACGGTGCTTGGCAGTCTGGATCCAGGAAGGCGTAATCAGGCCGAATTGCTGGGGCTGGAGCTTACCCCGGTGTCACTTCAACAGTTGATCGTTCATTTGACCAAACAAAAATCTGATCACAGGGCGGTGGATATCCGATGAATCGAATTGCAACCGTAATGAAAATTCTTAACAAGGATAATACGTGGTTTATCGTTCCATGGTGTTTTGTATTGCTTCCTGCTTTTTTGATCAACCTCGCAATTGCCTTGATAATCCGGCCGGAAAACGGGTTTTATACCGGCGCTTTGTCTTCCATCTTCATTGTGATGATGATTAACGGCATGTATACGCTGACGCAAAGCTTTCCGTTTGCGCTAGGCTTAAGCATCCGGAGAACGGACTTTTTATTGGGGACCGTCATGACAGTCGCTGTCGTTTGCTTAGGTAGTACCGGCGTGCTTTCGGCGCTTTCCTTCCTTGAGGGTGCTGGGGGCTGGGGGATTGGGATGCATTTTTTCAACCTGCCTTATTTAAGCAATGGTTCCTTAGTGGAACGCTGGTGGACCCTGTTCGCGACAGCGTTTCATATGACCTTTCTTGGCTTCTTCATTGTCGCCATATACAGGCGTTTCGGGAGGACGGGGCAGTTCGCCTTTTTTACAGTTATTTTTCTTGGAGGGTCCGTGCTGGGGTTCCTGTGCACGTATTACGGTTGGTGGACGAACATTTTCCATTGGCTAACTGGTAATTCCGCCGCCCAATTAGCTTCGTGGCTGTTTGTTGTCGCGGTCATCTATGTCTTGCTGTCGTTCCTCATGATCCGCAAAGCAACCGTTTAGCTGGTAACACGCCCGTATGGCCGTCCGATTATTTGTCGGGTGGCCTTCGCCGTATGTATGCGGACCAGAAAAAACTTTTATTCTCATACAGGATGCTGTAATATCAATAAGGGCGCCCTAAAAATAGAAAGAGGTGCTAAATTAATATGTTCGGTATCATTCATTATGAAGTATTTTTATTAACTGGAATTTTGTTAAACTTAATTCCTGGTGCAGATACGATGAATATTGTTGGGAGAAGTATGTCACAAGGCAGAAAAGCTGGTGTATATTCTGTTTTGGGCATTATTACCGGTTCTTTGACTCACACGTTGTTCGTTGCGTTTGGTTTATCAATTATACTCGTAAAATCTGTTTTCTTATTTAATACCATTAAGATTATTGGAGTTATGTATTTACTGTATTTAGGGATACGCATGTTACTCGATAATTCCAATGCAGCGTTTCAGGCTTCTGCAACCGACAAACTAAACATACGGAAAATATACGTGCAAGGACTTTTGACGAGTCTTACAAATCCAAAAGTTTCTTTATTTTTTATTGCGTTTCTCCCACAATTTATAGATACCAAAGCTTCAGGACCCATTCCATTTCTCATCCTGGGACTGACCTTCACAACCACTGGATTGTTATGGTGTTTATTTATTGCTTATTTTTCTTCTTATGTTACAAAAAAACTAAGGGGAAACCAAAAAATAGGAATGTTTTTAAACAAAATTACAGGACTAATATTTATCGGCATGGGGATTAAGCTTCTACAAACAAAAGCTCCTCACTAAACTTGATGAAAACAACAATGCCCCCCTACAGAAATGTGAGATTAAGTTGATTCATAGATAGAAAAAAGCCCTTCAGAGGTACCTTTGAAGGGCTTTTACTTTTTTCACTATAACACTTTTAACTTAAAAAGTGTTCGCTGATTCATATTAATTTTAAATAGTCGCCAAGTTCCCGCTCATCAATATTGAAGGTTGGGGGCTCATATGGGGGTTTTCTACAATCATGATTCGTATTTTATTAGGGATGTCATTTTCTAGCGTATTTATGATCGTTAATACGTCAGACCGATTATAATTTTGCTGTATAAAATATTCTGTTGTACCAAATCGGTCAGTAATCCCAGCTTCGAGTTTAGTTATACTGAGTTTTTTCCAAACCAGGTCATTTTATCTCGAAATTTATGCTCAGCAAGAATGAATTAGGGGCTTATTCAAATTGAGAACTTCTTAACCGAGAGAAGGCAGTACGTATTGGAGTTCGGCTCATCTCAAGTTCTTTGGCTATTTCATTCTCCTATAGTAATTGGCCCGGCATCTATTCAACTGATATGATCAAGTCTCGAATCTTTGAATAAGCAATTTCTACGAGCGATGGAGATGACATGGGATGTACCCTTCCTTTCGTTTTACAAGAAAATCAGATTTACATAGTCTTTACATGGAATTAATAGGTTGTTCAAAAACAAATTGTATACTAGTTGCATACAAAGCAATTAGGAGATTAGCATAAGAAGAATTGTATTGTATGTAAAGAGTATTGATATTTATAAGTTTTTCACAAGTAGGAGGGGGTCATACAATCAAAGGGACAATGAATGAACGAACGGGAAAATCAATATCTTAGAACTCTATGAACTAGTAAATAATAGAGTGAAGTGATGGAAAAGTGAACAAAAGAAACCTAGCCAGTTACAGCTTAAAAAGTACTCACTATTTTAGGAGGAGAAACCACGATGAAGATTGGGAAAGTAAGTAAAAAAATTGCAACAGCCGCCCTTGCCGCATTAGTTTTGGGATCAGGTTCAGCTTATGCTGCCTATAATGTGGTTGTAGGCCCACAAAACAACGGAACAGGAGTAGCATCTGATGGCTGGTTTCTTAAACCTGCAGGAAGCCAAATTACATTAGGTGACTTTCCAATGGGAAGCGCCGTTTCGCCCGATCATCAATATCAGGTGGTTACCAATGCCGGCGAAGGAACTCAATCGCTGCAGGTAGTCGATCTAAAACAACATAAAATCGTTCAAACGCTATCTTATCAATCTCCAGAGGCTCTTTATTTTGGTTCAGCTTTTAGCCCGGATGGAAAGACGCTGTACGTCTCCGCTGGTGACAACAACAAAATTCGCGTCTATCAATTTGAAAATGGCACGCTAACAGAACAGGCTCCTATTAGGATGAGCGGTAAAAATTTTTATCCTGCCGGTATATCCGTTTCTGCTGACGGAAAATCACTATATGTGGCTAACAACCTGGATAACTCTGTGTCTTGCATTGACATTGCCTCTGGCCAGATCAGCAAAACGACTTCAGTCGGAAAAAATCCTTACATGGCATTCCTTAGCCACGACCAAAATACGCTGTACGTGAGTAACTGGGGAGAAAGTAGTGTTAGCGTCCTAAATGCAAAAGATCTATCGTTAAAAAATACTCTCCCTGTTGGTTTACATCCCAATGCAATAGCAGAAAACCCTATTACTGGCTTTATTTATGTAACGAACTCGGATAGTGATGAAATTTCTGTCGTTGATCCTACTACACAGCATGTTGTCCAAACAATTTCACTTGCTCCGTATCAGGGGGCGCCAACCGGAACTCAGCCGGATGCGTTAACAGTAAGTCCTGATGGACAAACACTCTATGTGGCAAATGCGGGTAATAATGACATTGCCGTGATAGATCTCAAAATCGGAAAAGTAAAGGGCCTTATTCCTACAGCCTGGTATCCCACCGGCGTTCAAGTAAGTGAAGATGGGAAACAGCTCACTATTCTTAATGCAAAAGGACTCGGTGCAGGCCCAAATACACAGATGCAGAACATTGGCAGCATGATTCAGGGATCGTTATCCTTCATTGATGTTCCGGATCAAAATCAATTAGAAAAATATACAAAACAAGTAAAGGAAAACAATCATACGAAGGAGGCTAAACAAGGTGGATTGTTAAGCAGAGACTCCGATAAGGACTTTCCGATTCCAAAAAGCGTGTCTGGGCATTCTCCGATTAAGCATGTCATTTATGTAGTGAAGGAAAACCGTACGTATGACCAAGTATTTGGGGATCTGGGAAAAGGGAATGGAGATCCAAGCTTGACCATGTTCGGAAAAGAGATTACTCCCAACCTTCATAAGCTGGCTAATCAATTTGTAACGTTTGATAACTTCTATGCGGATGCTGAGGTTAGCATAACCGGGCACAAATGGATTACGGCAGCTAAGGCCAATGACTACATTGAAAAGAACTGGTTGGCTGCTTACGGTAGAAGCCGCGGTTATGATGTTTATACCAATAACCCTGCCAATTACTCCGAAGAGGGGCACATTTGGAACAATGCCAGCAAGGCCGGTGTTTCTTTCCGTGTTTACGGTGAATATGAGAACTATAATAGCAAGACAGGCTTATCTACGCCTGTAGACCCCAGCATTGGAAATAATTATGACCCTAATTACCCAGCCTTTAATTTTAATATTCAGGATGTAGATCGAGTGAAAGAATGGGAAAAGGAGTTCAAGCAATTTGAACAAAAAGACAATTTACCGCAACTTGAAATCATGCATCTAGGTAACGATCATACCCAGGGAACCATAATTGGTGCGCCTACACCGCAGGCGGAGGTGGCCGACAATGATTATGCGCTTGGTCAGCTTGTTGACACGGTTAGTCACTCAAAATATTGGAAGGACACGGCGATCTTTGTTACAGAGGATGATGCACAAGGTGGACAGGATCATGTGGATGCGCATCGTACTGAAACGTTAGTGATTAGCCCTTATACACAGACTGGAGCAGTAGACAGCACATTATATGATACAGCCGCTATGGTTAAGACAATCGAGATGATCTTAGGGATGAAGCCGATGTCTCAGTTTGATGCAGCAGCGACTCCCATGCAGAATGCCTTCAGCCATAAGCCGAACACTGACCATTATACAGTTGTTGAACCAACGTATCCGTTGGATGCCAAGAACGGGCAAAACGCACCAATGGCTCAAGTGTCTCAAAAAATGGACTTCAGTCAGCCAGATGCTGCTCCATCCGATGAATTAAACAAAATATTGTGGAAAGCAACAAAAGGAGATCAACCATACCCTGAACAGAAAAAACAATAACATATCAAGGACTGGCGATTCTTTTTACGGTCGCCAGTTTTTTCTTGAATGAACGAGAAGGGAGTGCCTGCCCATGATGTAAACATGGATAGAAGCTGTAATGAAACGTTCCATTTTAGTCGTTATATCCATTTTACTCATTTTGGTATGGGGAGGAATGTCCGTTTACCAGATGGAACGGGACTATCTTCCCCCGATTAACAATACAACGATGATGATTAGTTTACTTGCGGACCATTATCAGGCTGATCAAGTGAAGGCTGGGTTTAAAATAAACCTATTTCTCTCTTAGTTCACCTTTTATCAGCTATCTAGAAAAGGCCCGCTTCAAAACACTTTTAATGATTTTCGGACGCATTAGTATGGTAGTAGGTTTAATTAGGTTCATTACTTTAATAAAAGAATGAAAGACCTCTTGATTTTCCGATGACAAAAGAAAGATGTTTTTTGCGTACCATTGCTGGAAGGAAAGAGCATCTGGTTTTTTCCCAATTGTTTCAGGATAACGAAAATCCTCCGTAAGCACCATATTCCAAATGGGAGAAATGATTTTTGCTGCGTGTTTATGAAAGGTTGCAGTTATTTTTTGCTGGGTTTGATTTTGATGTAACAGTTTTTTTAATTCTTGTGCTTCTAAGACTGCAATACTCATGCCTTGACCAAAAACGGGATCAATTCTACATATAGTGTCACCAATTAGTAAGAGCCCTTCAGGCAGATTCTTTATCTTATCAAATCTCCTCCAAATAATATGCGGAACATGGTAGACAGAAGTGTCAGATAAAGCGGTGGCATCTTTTATTTCTTGATAGATGTCTGGTTTTGGCAGCCTTTTTGTAAGTTCTATAAAGCCGTTCTCTGTTTTTAATACCTCTTTTTCGTGTATTTCGTTATGATATCCAATGATCGTCACAATATAACGATTTCCTTCAACCTTTGAAAGGGTTCCACCAATTTTTTCATGCGGAGGATTAGGATATACTAGTTTAATAGCCCAATCCCTTTCATGGTTTTCAGGTAGCTGAAAGAATTTACTAATGTAACTCAGCCCAATTTTAACCTTTTCTTCGGGGATATGTATTCCTTGTTGGTTTAACCAATTAGAAGTGAGACTGCTTACACCGCTTCCATCGACAATGAGGTCGGCATGTAAGGTTTTTATAGAACCGCTCTTATCTTTTGCTTTGACTCCAATTACTCGATTTTTTTCTTTATCGAAAACATAGTTTTGAACGTGATGGTTGTACTGAATGGTTACGTTTCGGATTCTTTTTAAATATTGCTCGATATGCCATTCTAGGTGTGGGCGTGTTTGAAGCGTCGAGCTGTCACCGCCATCAAAGCGAAGTTTCCAAACCCCATGGTGAAACCAAGCAAGGTCTTGGGTAGAATTTATTTTGATTGCCCCACTTGAGTGGAACTGTTCTGTGATACCTGGAAAAAGTGCTTCCAAACCATCCGAACCAGCAAAGAGGAGCGCATGTAAATGCTCGCCTTGCGGTGTTCCTTTTCTTGGATACGGTCCAATTGGTTCCTGATCACGTTCCAAAATGATGACCTCTTGGAAATAATCAGACAGCACTCTTGCTGCTAATTTTCCAGAAATACCGCCTCCGATAATAACTGCTTTTTGCAAGGATCTATCACCATCCCTAAATTTCTCGTTTTGTTGTAACATAATTCCACTTCGAATTCTTACATGCCTCAGAATTATAAATGTATGGAAACTTTTATTCTTTTAATTTATCACAGATCCACTCTCCTTAGATGATTTTTTAAGGAAGTCAATATTTTCTGTGTGATGCCTATGATGCATACAATCCGGTACAGCTAAATCGTGATAAAATGAAAGATTAAATTTTACGTAAATACAATATTCCTATTATAAGGATGAAAACAACAGGGAGTGGAGAGGAAGAAAAACTCCGCCTTAAACTAGGCGAAATATTATTTATGGATATGAATTAATCGCAAAATATGTTCTCTAATGCTCCTATTTACAGATTAGTGAATGACGATGGAAGTGTTGACATTTAATTTAGAGGATTCTTGGAAGGAGATTTATGGGAAGTTGGTGGGGGCTCTTAAAAAATAAAAGTCAATTTCCCTTTCGAACGTTTGTTCCTTTATAGACATGTAAATGGTATACTTTAAGTGCAATAGAATAGGATTTTTCAAGGGTGGTCGGCACACTCCCAAACAGAAAGGGGGTGATGCTGTATGACAGTTTTTCAAGCTTTGATGCTTGCAATATCTTTTGCCAGTCTAGTCATTGCGATTCTGTCATTTCATAACCATAAAAAATAATCCACCCTTGAGTTAGAAGGCTCAGGTGGATTATTCTACCCATATAGCCGACCCCCTTAGAGGGAGCCGTCTATTGCTGGACCGGACATGTTGCTGCATGTTCGGTCTTTTTTATAATATGATTTGCTTAATCCTATTATAACCGATGTGAAAGAAAAAGAAACAATTCATTTCATCCATAATGAAACCACACTTTGCAGATATAATTGATTGCTGTCAAACATCTTGTTTGTTTGCATTTGAAGAAATCGAGAGGAAAGAAGTAATCCTTCCATCCTACGATGTGGTTATGAATGACATGGAGCTAATATAGTTATGTGGTTTGGATTTTAGTAATAAGTAATATGGTTTAAGATAATAATATTATGTAAACTCGTGATGAATTATTATAACACCTTTAAATTCAGAAGCTAAGATAAAAATAGAAACATCGACTATTTATATAGTTTATAAAAATTTACATAACATGAATTGGAGAAATATTTTATGCCTTTGTTATGCAATAAGTCGGTTTTATATTCCCCATTATATTTACCAACAATTTATCAAAGTTTCACTATCTTTAGAGGGGAAAAATAGAATTTTGTCGAATTCTCTTTCTAAATTAATATAGATTTATAAACTTATTAACGGAGGTATTGTATATGGAAAATAAAAAATGCACTAAATGTGGGAGTGTTGAGTTCACTGATGCAACAGACTATATGCCTGTAAAACCAAATAAAATGTCACTTAAAGGCTCTAATAAAATCTATACATTTTGCTTAAATTGTGGTGAAGTTGATTCCATTCGTATTGAAAATGTAACTATTTTTAAAAAATAGATATTTGAGATTTTTTTAATAACAACAATCAAATTTAACCGAGCCCTTTTTAAAAGAAATGATAGAAATTGGTTCTGAAGTCAGGGTTTGAAAAAATAAATTAAGAGAAAATATAAATAGATAAATCTAAAAAGGAATGATATAGGACATGAACAACCTAACAAAATTCAAAATATTTAAGCCAGCTAATGAAGTATTTGAAGCATTTGTTGATCCTGCAAAAATAGGGAACTTCTGGTTTTCTTCAAGCTCTGAGAGATGGGAGCAAGGGAAGACCATTACTGTGAAATATGATGAATACAATGCACAACTGGATATAGAAGTAATCGAAATTGAGGCAAATAAGAAAATAGTGTTCCGATGGGGTGCAAATGGAGAAGGCAATATTGTTACTATTACACTAAATGAGTTGGATAATACGAGTACAATTATTGAAGTGAATGAAGAAGGTTTTAGTGAAAATGATGACGAGCTCTTAAGTCAATTGCTTGATAATAAAGAAGGTTGGGTTTTTATGTTGTCCTGTTTAAAGGGATATTTAGAATTTGGTGTTAATAAACTTAGAGGCGGATTGGTGAAGGATTGACAATTTTTCATGATGCAAATTTTTGTAATATGAAATAAAACAGGTAGAAAAAAATCAAGCTTGATTTTTTTGAATGGAGAAATCATGGAAGAAAACAGAATTTCGTTTAAAACAATTGATGAATACATTTTACAATTTCCAATTGAGGTGCAGGAGATCCTAAAAACGATAAGAAAAGTGATTAAAGAAGCAGCGCCGGATGCAAAAGAGAAGATCAGTTATCAAATGCCTGCTTTTGTTTTAAATGGGACTCTGGTGTATTTCGCTGCCTTTAAAAATCATATCGGATTTTTTCCCACTTCTAGTGGAATCAATGCTTTTAAAAAGGAATTATCGGAATATAAAGGAGGAAAAGGTTCAGTGCAATTTCCATTAGATAAGCCGATTCCTTATGAATTAATAAGTAAGATTGTTACATTTAGAGTTGCGGAGAATGTAAAGAAAGTAGAAAGTAAAATAAAAAAGAAGTCATCCAAGTAAGTCCAATTAGTTTTGGCTAAAAGGGGAGTTAATACTGATTACAGCTTAAGATTATTGTATCTTATCCATGATTAACTAAAAAGTTGGTTACCTACTATTTGTGGTTAATCAACTTTTTTTATTCTCTTTTATAGTTTAGTTATGTCTATCATTGCCTATTTCCAACCACTTTTTATTCTGACAAGAGTCATCTATTTAATACCTCACGACTGAAGCTATAGTAAAAAATTATATTCGAATAAAGTGAGGACAGTCAGCATTAGTAACATATTTCGACTTATTAACAGATTATTTGGAAGATTTAGAAAATGATTGCAATGGTTATTTTATGATGATAAGATAAATGTGCAACTTGTCTGATAAGTTGCTTTCTAGATGAGTTGAGGACTTTTGGAAGGAGGTTTTCGGAAGTCACATCGCCGTTTTGAAACTTAAAATTAGGAGGAAAAAGTACCATGAACATTTTAGTGACTGGTGGGAAAGGTTACCTGGGCAGGTATATCGTTCAAGAACTCTTAAATGAAGGGCATTCTGTTGTGAATTATAATCGGGACGTATGTTTACCTTCAGACAACCCGAAACATAGTTATGTGGTTGGCGAATTGTATGATGTCGCTAGACTTGTAACGACGATTCAAATATTTAAAGTTGATAGGATTATCCATACTGCAGGTCAATCCCATCCTGATGTTGGTATTGAAGTGCCCTTGGCAACAGCCGAAGCCAATGTCATGGGAACAATGGGTGTACTCGAGGCAGCAAGATTGACAGGTATTAAGAGAGTTGTTGTTTATAGTTCTGAATGTGCCTATGGCAATACGCACAAGGATTTAGTTACTGAAGACCACCCCTTAAATCCACGAACTCCTTATGGTGTAACGAAAGCTGCAACAGAAATGATGGCTAGAGCCTATAATGAGTGTTACGGGTTGGTTTGTATTGCCTTAAGAGTTTGTCAAGTTTGGGGCCCTGGTCAAGTGATGCAGGAGTATATACGTGATGCCATTCGAGCTGCCGTTCGTGGTGAAGCGTTCTCATTAGAGCGAGGCAGGGATCAAAAATTCCAGCTAATCTATATAACCGATGCCGCAAAAGCTTCTGTGGCAGCTTGTTTTACAGAAAATGAAAGCGCTTTATCTGTATACAACATCACAGGAGGTTATCAGCCAACTTTTGGGGAAGTTCTAACATTACTGCAAGAGATCATTCCTGATGCCCAATTTGATGTAGGCCCAGGAGACTTTGAATACGATGACCAAGGAATTTTTGATATAAGTGCTGCTAAAGCTGACCTTGGTTATATTCCCCTGATTTCTTTAAAGGAAGGTCTTGAAGCTTATGTAAGCTGGCTAAGGAATCATGATTTATAAAAGAAATAGAAATTAAGAATTTGAAGAGGAATTGTTATGAAAAAATATTCGGTAAATACAACACCACTCTACCTTACTGTAAGGAATTTGCTTTTGGAGGCTATTAGAACGGAAGAAATAGGAGACGATGGCAGACTGCCGTCTGAAGGAATGCTTTGTAAACAATTTGGAGTAAGCAGAGCAACCATCCGTAGTGCACTTCAAGCACTGGAGAACGAGGGTGTGATCACGAAGCGACATGGTAGTACTACAGTGGTGAATACCGGGGGACTGCAGGTAAAGATGCGTATCGATGAATTTAAAGGATTCTTTCAACTAATACAAGAGAGCGGACATCGGCCTTCCATCGCACATAAGGAGCTCATTCGAATACCCCACAGCCCCCAAATTGCTAATTTGTTAGGGCTCGAAAAAGACGAAGAATTTTATCAATTAGAACGACTTTTCTTGGGAGATGGGAAACCTGTTATCTTGGCTTCTGAATTCATCCCTAAAAGTAAGCTGATCAAAGAGCTGACATTCGAGGAAATTCCTGAATCCATTTTTGAACTCGCGGATTTATACTGTACCAATACAATTGCCCAAACGATCACTGAAATTAGATCAACGATCGCCACTCGCGATCTTAAAGAAAGGATGGGATTGGCAAATAATGAGACAATGCTAAAATTGGAGGAAATTCACTACGGCAGACAGGGAGAACCATTGATCTTTTCCGACATTTTAGTAAGAGATAAAATCATTCATTTTCATGCTGTAAGAAAAAGGTACTAAATTTAAAAAACTGAAAATCTTAGCGACTATGATAAATCGAATTTTGAAAATCATTTCCTTCATAGAATTATTCCTCAATCATATTAAATGGAAGATCATAAGACATTTTAATTAGTTATTTATCCTGATTTAATAGCTTAATTGATGATGCTAGGTCCATAAATGCGGTTTATCAAATTGAGTTTTATGAGAAGGAGAATGTCGATGGAAAGTCAGGAAAGCTTAAAAAATGAAAATAATGATGAGCATACCCTCAAAAGGAATCTCCACAGCTGGCATGTACTTGGTTTATCTATGGCGGATGTGTCGCCGACGATGGCTGTTTTACTCTTAACAGCAGGTGTTTTCAGCGTTGGAGGAACTTTCGCGATTGGTTCCAATTTGATTCTGGCTGTCATTGTTGTCATGATAGCCTTTACACTTGGTGAACTATCTTCGATGTATCCTTTTTCAGGTGGTATGTATTCTCTTGTAAGCAATGTTTTACCAAAACCTCTTTCCTGGATTGCCATGTTTAACTTTTTAATCCAAGGGATCATCCTTCCTGCTAGCTTTGCTTTGGGGATAGCAGATTTTTTGAGAGATTTGATCCCGGGAATTCATGTCTCCAATCAGGTCGTAGCTCTGATAACTCTTACCCTGGCCATGATTATAGCGATTATGCGTGTAGAACTCGGTGCTTGGGTCACCTTTACGATGGTTATTGTCGAGGTAGGTGTTCTGGTTACGGTTATTATCTCTGCGTTTATAAATCCGCACCAATCCTTTATGAATGTTACCTTTCATCCGGTTATGTTAAAGGATGGCCATCTTGGACCGGTGACATTTGGTATCATGATTGCAACCTTGGCGCCCGCCTTTAATGTTATTAACGGTTATGACGCTGTACTTGGCTTTTCGGAGGAAATGAAAGGCGGTCCAAGAGCCTTGGCCAAAACCGTTATTATGGCCGCGGTATTAGCAGCTGTTCTGATTATTATACCGTTGATTGCCGGCGTGATTGCTGCTCCTGACCTTGAAAAATTTTTCAGTTCGAATGCCCCGATTGTCTACTCTGTAAAACAGGCACTAGGTCCCCAAGCGGGAGCTTTGATAAATATTGGTGCTATTATTGCCCTTTTCAATGCAGCATTATCTATGTTCATGTACTTCAGCCGTGTGTTCTATGCCACAGGTCGTGACAATATTTGGACACCTGCTTTTAATAAAGCTTTATTCAAATTAAATAAGCATCGGGTTCCAGCTGTGGGTGTTATGGTACTGTTTATTCCATCTATTGTATTCCTTTTTGTTTCTCAGCTTAATTGGCTCATTATCTTTGCAGGAACCGTTATTACAGTCGTTTACTTTTTCATCGGTCTGGCTGGTATCTGGAGCCGCATTAACAATAAGACTGCCGAGCGGCCTTATAAAATGCCTCTTTGGCCTTTACCGAGTCTTATTGTTGTTCTTTTCACGGGGTTTGCGTTTGTAACCCAAGAGACACAGTATTTAATAGGCGAAATTATTCTCGCAACTGCATCATTAATTTGTTACGCATTTTTCTCCAGAACGAATAATAGCGCCAAGGTTAACGATAAAGTCGTTACGGATGCCAAATAGCAAAGGGGAAGAGTTATGGAAAAGAGAGTCGTTGTTATAACCGGAGCAGGTAAAGGGATTGGGTTGGCAACCGCCAGAAGATTTGCAAAAAATGGAGACCTGCTTGCTCTTAATTATCGGAATTCAGGTGGAGAATTAGTAGAAGTTGTTGAACTTGCTAAGGAGAATGGCGGTGATGCCATCGTGATTCAAGCAGATTTAAGCGTCCATGAGGAGGCCGTCAATTTTATCAATAAAGTAGAAGAACATTACGGGAAGATTGATGTTTTAGTCAATAATGCGGGTATTCTTCAATCAAAACCCGCACATACCATTGAATGGCATGAGTTTAATAAAATGATCGACACCAATCTAGGCTCCACCTGGTCATGCACCATGACAGCTTTACCAGGAATGATGGAACGAAAAAGCGGAAGAATCATTAATGTAAGTTCTGAATTGGGACTGATTGGGTTCCCAACCTATGCTTCCTATTGTGCTTCAAAAGGTGCAATTATCGCTTTAACAAAGGCACTGGCAAAAGAGTATGCCCATCTTGGCATCCTTGTGAATTCGGTCGCCCCTGGACCAGTTGCTACCGACATGCTGAAATACGATACGATTGAGTATAACGATGAGACGAGGGAAACGGTCCCTCTAAAACGTTTTGGAGAACCCGATGAAATTGCGGCAGTAATTGAGTTCATTGCTGGACCCGGTGGAACCTTCCTTGTAGGGCAGATTATTAGCCCGAACGGTGGAACAGCAATTTAATAATGACGCAAGCACATAAGGATATTTGACGAAAAATTGTGCAAGATGAAAAATTGTTAAATTAGGAGATGTGATGAAAGATGAGAACTCGAAACATGGCTCACCTTACTTGGCCTGAAGTTAAAGATGCAGTTGAACGAAATGCTGGGATTATACTACCGATCGGTTCAACGGAGCAACATGGTTTGCATTTACCATTATGTGTAGATTCTGTCCTTCCTTTTGAATTGGGAAAGGCAGTAGCGGAAAATCTTGATATGATTGTTGCTCCCCCTGTTAATTACGGTTATCGATCAAGACCTACAACAGGTGGTGGTCAAACATTTATCGGGACCACTTCCATCAAGGGGCAAACTCTAATGAATACCGTTGAAGATATAATAGATGAATTCATTCGTCATGGCTTTAAACGAATTGTGCTATTAAACTGGCACTTTGAAAATGCCAACTTCATCTATGAGTCTGCTTTCCTGGCCGCAGAAAAGATTAAGGCTATAAAACCAGATGTAAAGATCATGGTAATGGAATTGCCATTCCAGACTTTTTCAGAAGAAACAATGAACTTTATCTTTCCAGAAGGCTTCCCTGGATGGGGTATTGAGCATGCCTCAATCTTTGAAACATCTTTAATGCTTTATTTGAGACCGGATTTGGTCCTATTTGATAGGGCTGTAGATGATTGTGCAGATGATTGCCCATGGTATGATTTATTGCCTATACCGGAAAAAATCGTCGCAAAAAGCGGAACGCTATGGAAGGCAACTCAGGCCAGTGAAGAAAAAGGCAGAATTGCCTGGAGTGAACTTGTACCTACGGTTACTGAGGTTATAAATAAGGAACTTCCAAAATAATAGGGCATTGTTTCTAATCAATGCTCTCTGAATGCAAAAGGAGGTCTCATGCAAAAACTATCATTCGAGTTGCCTAATCATCGAACTGTTTTTTTTCAAGTGGAAAGGGCATATTCACTGGGGAACACTGGGCGAACGAAGGAATTTGTGAATCAGCATATTTCTGAATTGGAAGATCAAGGGATCCCTATACCTTCTAATACAGATCCATCTATTAGCCCTCTTACTTGTAATCTAATTACTCAGGATGACCATATGCAAGTTTTAGGGGACAACACAACTGGAGAAGTGGAATTTGCCGTTCTTATAAACGAAGAGGGTTTCTTCATTACTCTTGGTTCGGATCATGCTGACAGAATACTGGAAAGTAAATCGAGTCCGTACTTTAAGCAAGTATGCCAAAAGCCGGTTGCTCATAATGCATGGCCTTTGAGTGAGGTTATCGAACACTGGGATTCTATTCAATTGCTATGTGAAGTAAAAATGAATAATGAGTGGATCATTTATCAAGAGGGTAGTTCCTCCCTTTTGTTGGAAATTGAAAAAATGAAAGATTTACTTAATCACCATCATGCCATCCATCCAGCGGGGACCATTGTTTTTTGCGGAACGATGTTATTAAAAAAAGGCAAGTTCGAGTACGCAAAGGAATATCGTATGACAATGCACGATCCTGTATTAAATCGTTCTATTAAGCTAAATTATTTAGTAGAGACTATTTCAGACTTGACCATATAAGTAAGGATTCCGGTCGTATTATTTGGTGGTGTCCCTATAAGCATGTGAAGTTAAATGAACTATTGAAGGCTACCAAAATAGTAGCCTTTAGCAGGTTGGTATTGTCCATTTTATGGCTTATCCTGAGGCGATGAAAGGTGATGGTACCATTTCCGAAACTGTCCAAAAAATCGCCACCGATGTTTTTTTCTCAGCAATTGAGGTTACTAGAGTTAATGATGTTAAGGAGAGAAATAAGGTTACCTCTATTTTAGAATCAAGTCGGATGAAAATTGGCTTTGGAGCATAGCCGATTCTTCTAAGCAATATTCCTTTGATCCTGAAAAGCGGGAGACCGCAATTAATCTAGTAAAGGGAGCCATTGATCAGGCATACGAACTGAGAGCAGGAAAATTAGGTTTTTTAAGTGGTCCAAGACCAGAAAAGGATGAGGACCTTGCCCTTCAATTATTAACGGATTCCATTATTGAATTATGCCAATATGCCAGAAGTAAAGGAAATCTAGTTCTTTCCTTAGAGACCTTTGACGATGAGACAGATAAAAAATGTTTAATAGGTTCCAATAGGTTAGCGGTAGAGGTCGCAAAAGAAGTTCGAAAGGTGGATCTATCTTTTGGCCTCATGCTCGATTTAAGCCATCTTCCAATGCAAAGAGAAAATTGTAAGGATGCGTTAACGATTGCCCGTGATTATATTAATCACGCCCACATCGGTAATTGTTATATCAAAAATAAACATGATCCTGCCTATGGCGATCAGCACCTACGCTTCGGTTATCCTGGAAGCGAAAATGATGTGGATGAGTTATCAGAGTATTTAAGGGTGCTATTAGAAATTGGTTATATTGGGGAAGGCTCAAAAAATATTGTTGCATTTGAAGTAAAGCCAGTAGGAAATGAAAATCAGAAGTGGTTATAGCTCAGTCGAAGAGGACATTGGTTAATGCCTGTGCACGTGTTTGATTCTAGTGTGTTCGGAACTGTTTGATCTCAATGAGGGTGTCCCAAAAGTATAACTTTTAGGGGACACCCCCTTTTTTATGTGCATAAAAAAATAGGAAAATCGTTAGTTAAAGTTATAGCCTACTTATGAGGGTAATAATCTTCAACAAGGTGATATTGTCGATAGAAATGTGTTTTCATAAATTAATGGTTATAATGGACTAAAATGCTGCAAAAGTGTGGGAAGGTGTTGTGGAGAATGGAAGAATATAAAAATCTCATTTCCTTTATTAAAGAAGTTGAACGATTAAAAAATGTGACAAGGACAGCATGGACGAGTGAGGGCAGACAAGAAAGCGTTGCTGAACATTCCTGGCGTTTAAGCCTATTTGCTATGGTTCTTGAGGACTATTTTAAAGATATTGATTTTAATAAAGTATTAAGAATGTCTTTAGTTCACGATCTTGGGGAGGCATATGATGGGGATATCTCAGCTAAAGTTGTCGTCGATGTTCAAGAAAAGTTAAAAAAGGAAGAACAAGGAATAATGAAACTGACTGAAGCACTCCCAAAAGTACTCCAACAAGAACTTATCATGTTATGGCAGGAATATAATAGTGGTAAAACAAATGAAGCAAAACTAGTAAAAGCCATTGATAAAATCGAAACCATTATCCAGCACAATCAAGGGGATAACCCTGCTGATTTTGACTATCATTTCAATCTCGAATATGGAAAGAAACTTTCGGACTTTCATCCTATTATCCAGACAATCAGAGAACTCGTTGATAAGGAAACAATTCATAAGATTGACGAAAAAAATGTCTTGAAATCAGATTTTAATAATAACAAAATCGATTCGAATAATTTACAGCATAATCAACATCTTTTGTTATCAATTATTTCTGATATTGGTATTGATGAAACAATGAAGATGATCTCGAGGTTTTATCCTGAACAGTTTAAAAAAGAAATGATCAGTAATGAAATTCAAGAATTACAAAACCGGGTTACCAGTATTGAAGGGTGGATAAAGGATCAAAATCAATTGGGAAAATCACCAATGAATTTATATGAAATTAGGGGGGAATCGGGTTTTAAAGAATTCGAACTTTGGAACCAAGTTCTGGCAAAAATTCAACAAAATATCTCAAAACCTTCATTTGATACTTGGTTTGCTGGTACCTCTGCAAAATATATTGATGAAGACACTATTATGGTTTATAGCAAAAATGAGTTTCAATCTGAATGGTTAAAAGATAGATATAAGGAAGAAATCTTTTTTGCCGTGAAGGAAGTTGCTGGACTCACTTATGATCTTGAGTTTTCCGTTAGTAAAAATAATTTGAAAAAATGAATCTTGGTGTGGGGAATTATTCTAAACAGTTCCATATCACATGCAATTTGAAGTTTTATTTCACTATTATATTATTTAATTTATCTAAAACTAAAAGCCAACAAGTTTGTGTTCTGGCTAATGAAGGCAGATTTCAAATAAATTGGTATCACACCCTATTTCTGAAGACTAACGACATATTTTTTTCATTTACGACCTAATTTGGAAGACTTACGACCAATTTTCGATTCCTTACTACATTTTTGGGGGCAAATTGGTAATAACACTCTTAATCTGAAGACTAACGACATATTTTTTGTATTTACGACCTAAATTCAGAGACTTACGACCTATTTTTCTTTTCTTACAACATTATTTGGAATAAATCGGAAATAGGAATTTATTTCTAGCTACTTAGGAGGATCTGATCCCCTTAATAAAAAAAGCATTAGAATCTAAATATCCCAATGCTTCTTATTAATCCATTCAAGTTCACCAATCATCCTGTCAAAATAGAGAAAATTTACTTCGAACCGGAAGTCAAAGAAGGTTTTAAGACCTCTACAAGGCCATGCAAGCTTAAGGTATGCAACCAAATGGTACCTGGTCCTGTTAATTTCACCAAAAAGATCCCATCTCCACCAAGGAACATGTTTTTGAATCCTTTCAGTCGTTGCACTTCAAAAGATACCCGTGAATCATATGCAGCGAGATGACCTGGATGAACCAATATGGTTTCACCTGATTTTAGATAGATTTCATTTACTTCTCCGTCTACGGAAATGAACGCCAATCCATTTCCGTCCAATTTGTTGTAAATCAACCCATTTCCGCCGAAAAATCCTGTTAGACCCAAATTGCCAACGACATTGAGCGACACAGATTCTTCAGCACATAAAAAGCTGTGTCGTTGCACATGAACAGAAGGATAATGGTCCATTTGTAACGGTACGATGTGACCTGGCATGCGCGTGCTGAACGATACGTGACCGTTCCCATGAACGGCTTTGAAATGATTTAAAACAGCACTGTTTCCGGTGATGACTCTTTTAAATACGCCACCAATACCACCTGTAAAATTGGTTTCGAGTTCAATCGTTGGTGACATTGAAAGAAGAGAACCAGCTTCGCTGTAAATCGATTCACCTTTTTCTAGTTGAAGCTGTAAAGATTGCATCGTGCTTCCGTGAATTTGAAATTCCATGAATATCCTCCTGTTTGTAAATATATAACTATCATACCAGATATTTACCTAATCTATTCTCATTGTTAAGTAAAAAATACTAATTTTGCATCCTTCATTTAAGATTATATGAATATAGGTAAATTTAGGCCAAAATGTTAATATAAAGATAGAAGGTTATGATTAGAAAATGAAAAAGCAAACACGAATTGAAAACAATTAACCAGAGCTTTCCAACATTGTAAAAACACCTATGGTTAAAATAGCGATGAGGGGGAATCAGATTTTGACTGTACCTACTATTCTAATTCCAGGAATCGAAGGAACAAAGCTAGTCAATACGAACACTTTGAATTTTGATACCATATGGTCATTGATTAAAAGTAAATATGGAACAATCTATGACTTGGCTTTGAAGCAGGACAGCCGTTTTGAAGTAAGCCCGACATCGATCATTGAGCGGAGTGATGTTGAGGATGCTGCCTATTGCGATGTAGTTCATAATTTGGAGAATAAAACCTGCTCACCGGTTTATATTTTTGGCTATGATTGGAGGAAATCATCGTCAGAAATTGCCACTCACTTAGCTGCCTATATTGAATATCTCAAGCAGAAGCTTTCTGTAAAATCTTTCAATTTTGTCGCCCATAGTATGGGGGCAATGGTGTTCAGCTGTTTTTTGAAGCAGTTACAAGGGAATTATGAAACAGTTGACCATGCCGTATTGGCTACGGTTCCTTTTAAAGGTTCTGTCAGGGCTCTTATTGCTCTAACGGTAGGGGAAGGAGGAATACCGTTCCCACTCTTCAACTCTAATGATGAATTCCGGAAAATTGCACGAACGTTCCCTTCGGTTTTTGAGATGTGCCCCACTTATCAAAATGCAGTGGTGTTTGAAAACGGGACCGATGTTGATCTATTCAATCCCAATCATTGGCAGTCGAATATCGGCGATGATGACTGGGGAATGTTTTTGGATAGGGTTAATCAGATGAAAACATTCTGGGATAGCCAAAATCCAGCGATGTTGGATTTACGAGACCTTCCGCAAGAGATGAAGAAAAAGTTTCTTATTCTTGCCGGAGTGGGCGAAAAAACAAAAAAGAAAGTCATTGTTCAGCCTCAAAGTCCGGATGGCCGGGCAAAAAATTTTTTTAATTTTGATTCTCCCGATTCTGATGGAATCGATGGGGATGGTTCGATTCCGCTGGAAAGCGCATCCATTTATAAGGATGATATATTAACACTATCAGTTAAAAAGAAGTGGACTGACCTCTCCATGCACCCACTTTTCTTGAACGATGGCAGAGTACAAACTCTAATCACTCGGTTTTTATTGAATAATACATCAGATAACACCTCTGGTACTCCATGGTGGTCAGTTCTAGATGGTTCTGTCGTACAGGTAAAATAAAGATAAAAAAAGGAATGTCCCTGAAGCTTTTATGCAGACAGGGACATTTTTTTGCTTATTACGGGATCTTCTCATACGCTAATTTCATGATAATTTCCTTATGCTGCGGATATTTCTCCAACAGCTCATTTTGTGTAAATAACTTAAAGTCATTAAATTCAAATCCAGGCGAAACCATGCAGCCAACTAATGAAAAAGTATCTTTCTCCATTACAGATGAACCAAAAATTGAGTTTTTCGGAACTAAGTATTGGGGAACTTCTCCATTTTCTAGATTCATTCCGATTTTTATTTCTTCGTATTCACCATTTTCATGAATAACATGAACAGTTAAAGGACTTCCTGCGTGGTAATACCATAATTCATCTGATTTCAGACGGTGGAAATGTGAAACTTCATCAGACTTTAAAAGGAAATAAATACTTGTAAAAAGTTTTCGTTTCTCTACAAAATTTACGCTAAGCTCTTGATCGGAGATTCGTTCCTCTGATTCAAATGTACTTTTGAAATAACCGCCCTCGGGATGTGGAGTAAGGCCAAGCTTTGTAATTAAAGTTTGTATTTGATCCATGACATAACCCCTCGTAATTTATTTTACTAAGCGTACTACTAGTAAATAGTAGGTAGTTAAAATATATCTTATAGAATTGCTATATGTCTATTTTGATTTCCACTATAAATAATGTTTAAATATTTTTAAAATACAAAACATTAAGAAAACATGAGAGAAAATGAGAGAATGATAAGAAAATGTTCTTAATTGAGAAAATACGGCGATTTTTGCCGTTTTTCGATGATATAGTTTTGTCCTATACTCAATTTAATAGATTCTTTAAAAAGAACATTAAATTCAGCTGTTTTTTTTTTTTGTAAATATGTTCTTCAAAAAGAACAATTTCGGTAATAGTATTATTCACTAGGTTTAAAAAATGGTTGAATGTCCCGATGTGGAGTTCAAATAAAAAAACTACCAAAAAGGGGAAACAAGGAGGAAGAATATGAAGATCAAAACGAAGTTAGGAATGGTAGCAGCATCTGGTGCGCTAGGATTGGCACTAATCAGTGGGGGTACATACGCCTTCTTCAATTCTAAAGTGGAAGCAACGAGTACGTTTGAAATGGGTACACTTGATCTTAGTGTAAACCCATCGACGATTGTAAGTGTTAAAAATTTATTACCTGGAGACTATATGACTCGCAGTTTCAATCTGAAAAATACTGGTACTGTGGATATAGCTAAGGTACTTTTAAAAACTGAATATACCGTCACGAATAAAGATGGTGCCCCAGCAAATACCGATGATCTTGGAAAACATATCCGTGTTAATTTCTTATTTAATCAAGATAAGGCTGCTCTAGGAACATGGTTACCAGAAGATCAAGTTGTGTTTCAAACAACTCTATACGACTTACAAAATATGACACCTGATGCAGTTGAAAACAGAATATTTCATGACCATCTTGAAGAAATAGGCGGTCTAAAAAAGGGTGACAAAGATAAGCTTTTCGTTCAATTTGAATTTGTCGATAACGGAGAAGATCAAAATCAATTCCAAGGTGATTCTTTAGCCCTTAAATGGACATTTGAAGGAACACAGCCAGTAGGAAAAGAAAGAAAAAATTAAAACTTAATGAAAAAAGAGTGGGAGTCCTAACCCATTTTTTTTCTCGATATGCTTTTGTCTAAAATTGAAAGGAGGGAGGCCTATTAGACAAGGAATGCTCTTTATTTAGTTCAAAAAGGTTTAATTGAGAAAGTATTTAGAGGGGTGAAGGGGATTGAAGAGGAAGAAGTATGGAAGAGTATTTAGTAGATTACTAATTTTAACACTTATTTTTTCGTTATTTACACCTATTTTTGCTTCTGCAGAAACCGGATTAAGTCCTAAAGGCACACAAGTAAGTGATGAAAGCATTATGAAAATGAAAGCGCTTATTGCCCAACAAGAGTCATTGTTGAATCAAGAGCCATCACTATCACCAGAGTTAAAAGACCTAGAAGGTGATAATGAAGTGGGTGTTATTGTTCAATTATCAGAGCATCCCTTGGCACTTGAAAAAGGAATTAAAAAGGTTCAGGGCAAATCATTCACTTCAACGGATCGAGCGAATGTCAAAAAGAAAATTCAGTCTCAGCAAGATAATTTTGAAAAGGCTTTAGGTAATAAAGGAATTAAACATAAAAAAGGATTTACTTTTAGTGAAACATTTAATGGGATGTCACTTAAGTTGACAGCAAAACAGTTGAAGGAGCTCTTGAAGGTAAATGGTGTTGTAAGTATTGAGCCAGATTCTGAGGTTCATGCTGTAGGTGAGCCTTCAACAGATGATACTGTTAGTCAAATGATTAGTTCTGACAATCAATTCCTTGGTATCCCAGATGTTTGGGCAAAGGGTTATGAAGGACAAAATGTGAAAGTTGCGGTTCTTGACACTGGTATTGACTATTACCATCCAGAATTTCAAGGTGTCTACAAAGGAGGATATAACTTTGTCCCGCAAACTAGCCGTACGGATTATACCCGTGATCGCGCAGATGATGATCCATACGAAACCTCTCCGTTAGACCGACCAGCAGGGAAAGCGGAAGTTGATGCAAACGGTAGAACCTTCTACACAGAACATGGGACACATGTTGCCGGTACCATTGCTGCACAAGGAAATAACCCTTATGGTATTAAAGGTATCGCACCAAAGGTAGAGTTATATTCTTACCGAGTATTAGGAGCGTATGGAAGCGGTGCTACTTCTGGAATTATCGCTGCCATTGACAAAGCAGCTCAACAACATATGGATGTTATTAACTTGTCCTTAGGTGGTTCAAATAATAGCTCTACTTCAGCAGATGCGATTGCTATTAATAATGCGGCACTAGCCGGTGTCACAGCAGTTGTTGCTACAGGTAATAGTGGTCCAAACCGTGGCACGATTGGAAGCCCATCTACTGCTGCGTTCGCAATCTCAGTTGCTAACTCTACCATTCCTGAAACCACGAAAAAGGGTCAAGTAAATGTAACACTAGAAGGGTCAGCCCCTGCAAACTACAATCTTAATTTAATGGCTTGGAAGTTTGGAGTGGAGCCGGCTGATACATTAACAGGTACTTATGACGTTGTTGCAGTACCTAATTACGGAGTGGACGCTGATTATACAGGGTTAGATGTAAAAGGAAAAGTAGCGCTCATTTCTCGTGGTGGCGGTGTTGCATTTGTTGATAAAATTGCTGCTGCAAAAAAAGCTGGAGCAATTGCGACGATCATTCATAACAATGGTGGAACAAATGGGAATGGTCCTGCAGGTGTATTCCTTAGTGATTCATTCGCATTCCTACCTTCATTTGATATGTCAACTACGGATGGTAACGCCTTAAGAACAGCTATGCAAACTAAAAAAGCAACGGTTACTTTTAGCAATTTCTCTTCTTCATCAACTGGTGGAGACGACATCAATAGCTCAAGTTCGCGCGGTCCGTCAAACCCTAATTTTGACCTCAAACCAGATGTTTCTGCACCAGGAACAAACATCATGTCATCAGTTCCAGCGTATAAAAAGGATTTTCCAGATGCAAATTACACTGAATCCTACGAGCGTTTTACCGGAACAAGTATGGCTACCCCACACATCACAGGTATTGCTGCATTACTTAAGTCTGAGCATCCAGATTGGACTCCATTTGATATTAAAGTAGCAATCTCCAACACTGCAAAACAATTAGATGTAACAAAATATGATGTATTTGCACAAGGACCTGGACGTGTGCAACCATATCAAGCAGCTACAACTGAAGCACTAGCGTACGCAATGGATAAGACAGCTTTCTCTTCAAAAACATACGACAATATTAAAGGAACAATTACTTTTGGTAATGTTCCAACGAACGCAAATAATGCATCTACTGTAACAAAAGATATTAAAGTCAAAAATCTTACTGGTAAAGCCAGTGATTACACCGTTAATGTCCAAGTGACAAAAGCTGCTACGGGAGCTTTGGCCGGGGCAAACGTTACAGTTGATCAGTCGAAGTTTACTTTGGACGCCTCAGGTGAGAAAGCCTTAAAAGTAACGTTGAACGTTCCAAAAGGTGCAGGATCAACAGGTAATGAGATATTAGGGTATGTTTACATTACAAATGGAACAACTAATTTAACTTTACCGTTTGCAGGAAACTTTGCACCACCAACAGGAATTAAGGACTACTCTATAGAAAGCAAAGTAATCTCACCAAACGGGGATGGAAAACTAGATAGTACAACTGTTCATTATGAGTTTTATGATCGTCAAAATACGACATTTATTGAACTTTGGGATGCAGCCCATCAAGATGCAGGTTACTATCATGATGGATACTTAGGATACTTAGTAGCTTCTAGTTCAACAACCGTAGGACCAAAATCCGTTGTATTTAATGGAGGCTACACAGAATGGGGAACAGGAAAGAAAGCAACTGCCCCTGATGGTGTCTATACCATTGATATGTCAACGTTAAACTTAGCTGGAACAGCTGTTGCTACATCAGCATGGCTTGGTCCAATTTATGTTAAGTCTTCTCCTTCTGAATTTGTTCTTCCAGCTGCAGACAATATCATTGAAGATACTTCGTTTGAATATAAAGGCTCGATTAAGGATAAATTCATTGATTTCAAACCAGTTGTTGAACAAGTATTTGGCGAAAACTATGATGTAAACGATAAGTTAACACTAAAATATGAATTAAAAGACAAAGATGGCAATGTCATCGACTCAAAACCTGTGAAGCTAAATCAAGATGGATCATTCTCCATTCCATTTGCTGAATTAAGATCTGGAGATTACAAATTGAAATTTAGCATTTCCGATATTGCGCAAAACAGTAGTGAAAAAGAAATAACGATTAGTGTAAAGAACGATCCACAAATCGCGAAAATGGTTGTAACAAACAAAGATATTGACCAACAAATTAAAGGAAATACTAGTGTAGTTGTGCTTGCAACGCCGGCATTTTCAAAGTCACAAAATAAAATACGGGTCGAATTGCCTACTTCAGTTTTAAAAGACTTAGAGCAATCTAAAAAATCAGTTGCCTTTGCTGCACCAGGGGGCGTGCAAATCATGCTGCCTACGAAAGTGATGACACAATTAAGCAATTCTGGAGCAGATAAAGTATACTTAGAAATAAACCGTGAAAACAGCTCGATTGTTCCAGTTACTGGAACGGACGAAGCAGTATCGGATCTATATCAATTCGCATTCCGATATGAAAAAGGTAGAGACACTACTTACGTGACTACCCTTGACGATACAGTTGATGTTCGTTTACCAGTGAATGCAACTGCTGCAAAAGGATTCAAAAAAGTAGAAGCGTATGATTTTAATAAAGATAATAAATCTTTAAATCTATTAAATAGTCTGTATTTGTCTGGATCTATTGAATTTAAAGCAACTAAGCTTTCAAGCTTTGTCGCGCTTGGCAAAAATAAAAAATAAGGTTGATGTAAAAGGAAACGGCAGCATAAATGCTGTCGTTTTTTTGATATTGGCTGTGTTAAAAGTCATTGTTGTTTTTTAACACTGTTGATTGGAGCGGAAGGCGCGAGACTCCTGCGGGAGTACGGGGCAGGGGAGACCCCACAGGCGCCAAAGAGCCGAGGAGGCTCCCCGGAACGCCCGCGGAAAGCGAAGCGCCTGGAGCGCAAATCAATAACCAAGTTTAACAGAGCCTTGATATTCATAGGATAAATAGGAGGAAATGTGTTATTTAAACATTTACTTCTTTTTACATTACTTATATACTTTATTTAAATGTTCTTTACACAGAACAAACAAATATTTTATTAAATGTTTTTTTGGAATAGTTACAGTTTTATACAAAGGGGTAATTGAAAAACCTTATAAGCAGGAAGGTGAACTAGATTGAAGAAAACATTAAAAATTATTAGTAACATGATTACAATAATAGTCATTCTGAATTTAATCTTCATGACCTTACTTGTGATCTACTTAAAGGCCTCTAAAGGAGAAGCTCAGATTTTTGGATATCAGCTAAAAACAGTCTTTTCTGGATCGATGGAACCCACATTTTTAACCGGCTCTGTCATCGCCATTAAACAATTAAAGGCAGATGAAAGAGGGACTCTTAAAAAAGGCGATGTCATTACATTTCAAACGAGCAAAAAACTGTTGGTTACGCACCGGATAGTCGGAGTTACTTCTAAAGAAAATAATGTACAATATGAAACAAAGGGGGATCACAATAAGACAGCAGATACCGATTTAGTTCCGTCACAAAATGTGGTTGGTCAATATTCCGGATTTACGATTCCTTATATAGGATACATCCTAGATTTTGCTCAATCAAAAAAAGGTACTTCACTCTTACTAATAGTTTCAGGCATTTTATTGCTAGGATTTGCAATCTTTACTTTTTTCCAAGTAATGAGAGAACTTGAGAAGAAAACAAAAAGTATTGAAACAAATGAAAATACTATATGATTTCATAGCGGACCCAAAAATCGTTTTTTACGGCTTTTGGGTCTGCTTTATTATACGTTGAAATTAATTTTTAAAAATGCCTGTGTAAAGGTAAATGTTGATTTTTGAAACTATGTTGATTGGAGCGGAAGGCGCGAGACTCCTGCGGGAGTACGGGGCAGGGGAGACCCCACAGGCGCTTAAGCGCCGAGGAGGCTCCCCGGAACGCCCGCGGAAAGCGAAGCGCCTGAAGCGCAAATCAACAGGCAAGTTTAACACAGCCTTAAAAATAAAAAATTATTTGAGGAAAAAAATTAATAATGTACTTTAGTACTATTGTAAAATATAATTATTTGTAACAACTAGGAAAAGGAGATAGATTTTTCAATTGAACTTAGAAACTAAAACTACAACAAAATATACTCCATCTCCCATACATAGAAAATTTTATCTTTCAGTATTATGGAAGTTTTGGCTATGTCATGGACTGGCATTTGCATGGATGATTTTTTCCATTATATTATCCATTCCTTGGGTTAAGGATTTAGGCGAATTGGTACCCGTACCTGTCGCCATTGCCTTTATAACAGGAATTGCCTATATTCCTGGATATCTAAATGCCTTCATGGTGGCCAGTCTCTTGTTTGATCGGCAGCCTTCTTTTAAAACTCTTCATCCAAAAGAGCCGGTAAGCATTTTAATTGCTTGTTGGAATGAAGAAAAGGGCATTGTTAGTACATTACAGCAATTAGCCAAGCAAGATTATGAAGGAGAAATGCAAATCTATGTTATTGATAACAACTCGACAGATCATACAGCAGAAGTGGCAGAAAGACTTGGAAAGGAATTAGGGCTTAACATTCGTGTTATTTTTGAAGAAACACCAGGAAAAAACCATGCCCTAAATAAAGCTCTTCAGTATGTAGAGACACAACTATTAATTACATTAGACGCTGATACTTTGCTCCATCCACAAGCTGTTCGACGCCTAGTTTCACGTATGAAGTCTGCTCCGGAAGATGTTTGTGCTGTCGCTGGGGCGGTTCTTGTAAGAAATAGTCGTGAAAACTGGCTTGCCCGTATACAGGAATGGGATTACTTTTTAGGTATTGCCTCGATTAAACGCCTGCAAGGACTTTATCAAGGAACACTCGTCGCACAGGGAGCATACAGCTTGTACCTAACTGATGCCATAAAAGAAGTCGGAGGTTGGCCTGATGCAATTGGGGAAGACATTGTCCTTACTTGGGCATTTTTAGAGAGAAATTATAAGGTATTTTTTGAACCAACAGCCATTGCCTTTACAGATGTCCCTACAGAGTTTAGCCATTTTGCTCGCCAGCGAAGCCGTTGGGCAAGAGGAATGATAGAGGCTTTAAAAAGGGTAAAGCCATGGGAGCAGCCACGAATTTTCACTCGTTATTTAACAGGTTCTAATCTAGTCATGCCATACTTGGATTTTGTTTATACCTTTGTTTGGATCCCAGGACTCATCGCTAGCTTCTTTGGGATTTTCTGGATCGCTGGACCACAAACATTGTTTGTTTTACCGCTAGCCCTACTTTCGAATTATTTTCTCTATCGTTATCAAAAAGGTGTCTTTCGGGAATTAGGGTTGCACATCCGAAAAAATCGAATTGGGTTTTTCTTTTACGTCTTATGTTATCAAATGATTATGTCTCCTGTTTCGGTATGGGGATACATTCAAGAATTTATGCAATTGCGTAGGGTTTGGAAATAGTTAGAAAAGGACAGAACGAATTTAGGTGCGTTGCTGTCCTTTTTCTTTGTACAAGTATCTGCCCTCATAAAACGAAATTCCATCACGAATGTATTGTAAAGGATTTAAATGAAATAAATTTTTATTCTAAAAGAAACATTTTTTAATGTGATTTTCATT
The DNA here is from genome assembly GCF_001048695.1 of Neobacillus massiliamazoniensis. GTDB lineage: Bacteria > Bacillota > Bacilli > Bacillales > Cytobacillaceae > Neobacillus > Neobacillus massiliamazoniensis. The sequence continues at coordinate 426,813 of NZ_CVRB01000003.1, forward strand.
TATGATGTTTATAGTAATGTATTATGAAAGTCGAGGTGTAAAGTCTTGAAGAAATTCATTTTACTTTTTCTTGTAGTGTTTGCGTATTTTTACTATTCTCATCAAGACACGCTTCCTTCTAAGGATCAAATCCTAAGCTACTTAAACTTGAAAAGTTCACAAGCAGCTCCACAAGTAGTGTCGCCAGTACAAAAAGAATCGACCAATCTTAATAATAAGGTGGCGTCCATCCCGACTTCAGCAAAGGAAAAATATCCGACAAAAAATATTCAAACCTATCAAGTAACGGTGAACAACGGAAAATTAGTGGTGGACGGAAAACCAACGCCTTACGGAAAATTCTATCATGCTGATGGGGTCATATTGTATATTGATGAACCTAGAGCCAATAAGAAGGAAACGATTAAGGTACCTTTTAAAAATGGAAGGGTCCATTACGAATACCCTCTTATCTATACTGTAGGCGATGTTATTCTTAACCTAAATGAGTATTATAAAGGGAAAGCGGATAATCCAAATGAGGTATTGGGCTATGCAGAATATCATTTAACTGATGGTGACCCATATTTGCAGCCTAGCTATATGGTTCAAAGCAATGATCCGACTCTTATTGCCCTTGCTCAAAATATTACCTATGGAAAAAAGACTGATTCTGAAAAATCCCAAGCAATTTTTGAGTGGGTAGCGAAAAATATTGCCTATAATGCACCTTTAGTAAATAGTCCTAATCCGCCGTTATATTCCGCATTAAAAACTTATAATAGCGGTGTTGTTCTTTGTTCGGGCTATGCCGATTTAAGTGCTGCCCTCCACCGTGCTGTAGGGATTGAAGCGAAAGTGGATTACGGCGAAAATCATGCTTGGAATGAAGTGAACATAAATGGAGTATGGCAAACAGAAGACCCAACCTATGGATCTGGGTATATAAACGCTAACACGATGAAATTTGTTCACAACTATCAACCGGCCTATTTCTATAAGTCCGATAAGCATAAAGAAGGGGAATACCCTTGGTAACAGCTTCTCTGTTTTAACAGAGAAGTTTTTTTTTGAAATTGAGGGTAATTGACATTAATGATCCGTTTTTTATAGCGCCTGATTGATCGCGGAAAGGGGTGACCGAAAACTTAAACAACGGGAAAAATCGGCCACCTTTCCGGGCTTTGATTTAGTCATAGATTACTTTGCTGGTTATTTTGATCAATCATCTCTTTTACATCTTGAGCAATTTTATCAAATGTTTGATTAACTTTATTCATGATTTCATCTTGGTCAAGGTCGTAGTTTTGGTTGATATTGCTCGACATATCTTTGTTCTCCATTTTCAACACCTCCCATTGGATTTTATCGTGTGTACAATGGAAATGATTTATAACTGATACATTTTTTAAATCTATTATTATATAATTGGTTTAAAATCTTTGGGAATGAATTGAGAAGGGGATAATTTTATGTATAAACAAGGATACATTGAGGTAAGTGGGGGAAAGGTTTGGTATGAAAAATTTGAAAAAAACACAAAAGGAACGCCTGTTATCATTTTGCATGGTGGGCCTGGCTCCTCTTGCTATTCTCTTCAAGGGCTTAAAGCTCTAGAAGAAGATCGGACAGTTATTCTTTACGATCAATTAGGCTGTGGAAGGTCTGATCGGCCAACTGATCCGTCACTTTGGCGATTAGAAAGGTTCGTAGAGGAATTAGGCCAAATAAGAAGGGCGCTGGACCTTGATGAAATCCATATTCTCGGTCATTCATGGGGCACGACGCTTGCAGCCGCTTATTGTTTAACGAAGCCAAGTGGGGTGAAAAGTGTCATTTTTTCAAGTCCATGTCTGAGTGCTCCATTATGGGAACAAGACCAAAGACGCAACTTAAAAAAACTTCCAACAGAAATTCAAGATACGATCATCAGATGTGAAAAAAATGGAACGACTGATTCAAAAGAGTATCTAGAAGCAAATGAAAAATTTAATAGTGAATTTGTTTGCAGACTCGATCCATATCCTGAGTATTTAAAACAAGGATCTCATTTTAAAAATCCTGAGGTTTACAATATTATGTGGGGGCCATCTGAATTTACCGTGTTAGGGAATTTAAAAGAGTTTGACTGCACAACTCAATTGAAGGAGCTCACGTGTCCGACACTTTACACGTGCGGACGATTTGATGAGGCGACTCCGGAAACAACGGAGTTTTACAGCAGTCAAACACCTGGTTCAAAGTTCCATGTGTTTGAGCATAGCGCCCATATGCCATATGTGGAGGAGCCGGAAGAGTATATGCGTGTAATGAGTGAATTCTTGAAATCAGTCGATTCTATTTAATCACTATCAAAAATGAAAAAATTTTCTTTAATTTAGTAGAAATCTAATATAGACACATGGTTAAAAACGAGGTACTGTATCATAGTGGGGTGGTTATGGTAAAACACCATCAAGTTTACAATGTTAAGGGGTATACTCATGGGGGAATTCCGTTCGGAACGATTACAGCAATCTCGAAGACGAAAAAGAAGGAGATTAAAGCCTGTTATTAAGCAATTTTTTGTATTGTTTTTAATCGGTGCGTTGACTGTTCCTACTTACAAAATCGTCACCCATTTTATGGATGAAAACAGTAAAAAATCAAAGCCTGCAAAAACAGGGCTGCAAGTTTCAAAAAAAGAACCACAACCTGAAAAAACTCCTGAAAAACAACCAGAAAAAGTGGTAGCAACAAAGATGGAGGACGTAAATAACTCTCCGGCTATTGACGATTACTTAAAAAGTTTAAATTTTAACGGTACGGCACTGGTTGTAAAGAATGATAAAGTGATGATCGATAAGGGCTACGGGTCGGCTGATATGGAAAAGAAGGTTCCGAATAATGCGGAAACGGTCTTTTACATCGGATCGATTTCAAAGGTGTTTGTTTCTACCGCCATTATGCAGTTGCAGGAACAAGGGAAATTAAATGTAAATGATCTTCTATCAAAGTATATTCCTGATTTCCCAAATGGAAATAAAATTACGCTTTATCACTTGTTAACACACACTTCCGGTATTCCGGAACATCAAGAAACGAATGTGAAAATTTCTCATGATGATTTAATTAAGAAAATTGGTCAAGGTCAATTAAAATTTCAACCTGGGACTGATTGGTTATACAGTGATTCCAACTATGCGATCTTAGCTTACATTTTGGAAAAACAAACTGGTGAATCACTTGAATCGTATGTGACTGAACATGTATTTAAAAAAGCAGGGCTTACTCATACCGGGTTCGGAGATGCGTATTATCAAGAACCTTATCCTTCAAAGGGCTATAAACTAAAGGATGGTGCAATGGTGTCACCTTCTTTACCTGACATGTCCCAGTTATTTGGCTGTGGTGATATTTATACGACACCATATGATATGTATTTATTTGATAAGTCTCTTTATTCCGGCAAATTGATATCAGAGAACAGTTTGAAGCAGTTCTTTACTCCTTTTAAACACAATTATGCTTTTGGCTTATACAACGATCCTGGAAGCTATTCTGACCATGGAGTTCTCCCAGGTTGGAATTGTTTAAATAGCTTCAGCAAAAATGGAACTATTTATGTCGTGTTGCTTTCAAATGTCCAAAACGGTGTAAAATCATTAGGTGTTGTCAATAACCAGATTTATATGTTGTTAAAAGGAATAAATTAAAAAAATTCACCTGGAATCAGGTGGATTTTTTTTGCTGCAATGAAAATTTAATTCGCTCATAGAACGAATTTTTCCTAATTGCTAAGCCAAAAAAAAGTCCGGCCATATGCCGGGCAAAGAAAAAATATATATTAAAAGGGGGGATGAAAAAAACTCATGTTCTTTCCATGTATTCATCATAAACACTAAAAATGAACAAAGTATGACTAAACCATTAACGAAATCTTAAACTTTATCCACAGTGGTGTCAGGCACCAGATTAGAAAGAAAAAGCTATTTGAATCCAATGAAATAAATTTGATGGATTCAAATAGCTTTATTTTATATACTATCTCCCGCAATAGATTCCTATCACATTTCCATCGAGATCAAGGAATTGAGCAAATGTGCCGAAATCAGGAATTGGCGTTTCTGGGACAATCACTTTACCGCCCAATTGAGATACTTTTTCTAAATAATCAGGAATGTTATCTACTTTTATGTATAGAGTTAGATAGGTAGGTTCTTCATGTGTCCAATTAAAGATGTGACCATTCAGTCCTGCGTCCTCTTCAGATATACTCATTACCGGGCCATCATCAGTTATATTCCACTTAAAGACGCTTTCATAAAACTTTTGTGAACGATGTCCTTCTCTTGCAGCAATTTCGAAGAAACCGATTTGATGAGTTGCAATGTTCCTATTAGGTTTCTTATTTATATTGTCGCTACCTTTATAAATTCCAATGATATTCCCATCAGGATCAACGAACTGGGCAATTGAACCACCAGTTGGGACCGCCATTTCCGGCAGGATGACTGTTCCGCCCATTTCCTTCACTTTCGCCAAGCTTTCCTGTATGTTATCTACGTTAATATAGATACTGACATGTGTTGGGTGTTCTTTATGCGGCCATTTTAGAATATGCCCATTGATGCCAGAACCAGAAATTTTCAGCAAAGGGCCAACATCCGTAATTTCCCAATTAAACAGGTCCTCATAAAAGTTTTTCGCCAGGTTTCCATCTCTCGCTGCAATCACAAACATTTCAATCGTGCTACTCATGTTTCCAACTCCTAATCATTTAAAGGTGGTACTCCAAGTCACTCTCAAACTTCAGTATTACTCCTATTCCAATACGTTAAACACGTAATATGTATTCGACTCTAAACCTTAAATTCCTTTATTTCTATAAAAAAACTGGGCAAACTGCCGCGGGCATTCAAAAAGTCCCCTTAAAGTAAGAAAAAGTTATAATACCTGTATTTCGCAATTGAATTTGAGCCACTTGAAATTAGCGCAATTCACAAACTAGGAGAATGAATTTCAATACCGAGTAGGCTTGCCAGGGATTCACTACAGGCGTGACTTATTAGCGAAAGTGAACTAACAGAATATTACCATTTAGTTCGTTTAATTATAACTTTAAAAGAATTATATAAATTAAATAAGGAATTCATTGACATATTAACTACTAAGTAATACTATGTAGTAGTACTAAGTGATGTTAAGTAACAAGAGGGCTGATAGAAAAGGAAAGAGCGGGAAACCAAATGAAAAAGTTTACAACAGAAGATTTTAGTTCGTCAGAAAATTTGAAGGATGTTGTTAGCTTTTATAAAAAACTAACGGAACAACAAGAGCCGCTTATCCGTCTAGATGATTATTATGGAATGGGACCAACCTGGCTTGCGATTCACCGTGAGGATACAGTAGCTATTCTCAAAGATCCTCGGTTTATCAGAGATGTGCGAAAGCTACAGCCTACACAAGATCAACCAGATTTAGAAGATCGATCTGAGAAGTGGGAGTTTAATATAAATTTCCCAAATATGCTGGACTCTGATCCACCTGATCATACTCGTTTGCGCAGGTTAACAGCCAAAGCTTTTACCCCTCAAATGATTGCGAATCTAGAACCTCGTATTCAACAGATTACAGATGAATTATTGGATGCCGTACAGAAAAAAGGGAAGATGGATCTTATTTCAGATTTTGCTTTTCCACTTCCATTTCGGGTTATTGCCGAGATGTTAGGAAAGAAATTAGGCTTTAATTACTTCCAATCTTTTATTCCAGAATATGGCCCTTTAATGGAATAACATAACTTCCTTTTTTGAGATTGTTTTATCATTCACATTAGTAGATGAAGATTGTATCCACGAGGTAATAGTTTTATAAGTACTAACCATTTAACATTAATTTTCAAATACCCAGAATTAAAAGGAATAGTGTGCATAGCAGCATAAAGAAATAAAAGAGGGAAAGAAAACTTTAGTATAAAGGGAATATCCCTATATTAACAGAAATAAGTATGGTTATGATTACCAAATCATTTAACATTTAAAAGGAGGTAAAAACATGAGTGAACAGATACTGAAAGTAAATAAAGTAGATATATGTACAGAAAGTTTTGGAAAACCTAAGGATCCAGCTGTGCTTTTAATCATGGGAGCGATGTCTTCATTAGACTGGTGGGATGAGGACTTCTGCCTCCGCCTGGCTGATCAGGGGAGATTTGTCATTCGGTACGATCATCGCGATTTGGGGCGATCTGTCACTTATGAACCTGGTACTTCTAACTATACAATAACGGACATGGCTGACGATGCGGTTGGAGTTCTGGATGCTTATTCCATAGAGCAGGCCCATATTGTTGGAATGTCCTTGGGCGGTATGATCGGTCAGATTCTTGCCCTGAGATATCCAGAACGCATATTTACGCTTACCCTAATTGCATCAAGTGTGTTCGGGACTGAGATGGAAAAACTGCCTCAAATGGACCAAAGCATACTGGATTACCATGCGAAGAGTACTTCCATAGATTGGTCAAATCGAGAGGCGGTCATTTCCTATCTAGCGGGTGGATGGAAAACTTTATGTGGTTCCAAACCTTTCGAGGAGGTAAGAATATATAAACTTGCGGAAAGAGAGGCTGCCCGCGCTAAACAGCTGACGAGCAGATTCAATCATGCCATGCTTCAAGGCGGAGACGAGTATTACGATAGAATGGGTGAGATTAGCGTACCTGTCCTCATTATTCATGGCACTGAAGATCCAGCTCTTCCATACGAGCATGGACTTGCTCTTACGAAAGTTATTCCCCATGCTGAATTAGTGACTCTTGATGGATCAGGTCATGAGATTCATAGTGAAGACTGGGACCAAATTATTGACTCAGTTGTAAATCTTAGTTCGCGATAAAAATTTGTGATTTCACTTTTTATATTAGAAGATGCCTTATTAAATTCTATACCTGTTGTATACTGGCTAATCTATATGAAGTTAGCAAAAACACTAATCCCTTACGATTCAAGGGATTGGTGTTTATTCATATTTTATCGGTTATACGTTTTATACATTGTAGGTGAATCAACGTTTTTGGCTTCTTCAGGATCTTGTTTGCTACAGAAAAAAGTCAGGTTTTTTTCTAGATAGTCTCATAACCCTTGGGGGAAGTAATAAAGACGCTTTTCCAATTCTGGAAAAGCGCCGGATTGCGCAACAACAAGGACTCACACTTTATTTAAGTTACGGTGATCCTCCTTCTAGACTTAGAAGCTGTTTTTCTTTTAGTAATTTCCAGTTTGAATAGAGGAGACTTGGTCATTCCACGATGTACCATTAGCCATTCGCCAAGAAGTTAGATTGTTAAAAAAGTAATAACTTGTTCGGTTGCTAAAGGTGATATAATAACCGCCATAATTATTATGTTGAAACAAAGTGACCCAAGACCAAGGAGCTACATTTAAAGAAGAAATTCTGTCATTCCAAAAAGATCCCCAACGGACACCTGTAGCGTATGTCCATGTTCCAGAAGACAAGGTTACATATTTTCCGTAGCCGTCATAAGAAGTATGTTCATAGAAATAATCTGTTCCTGACATTATACCTAAATCTTTATTCGGTGAAAATTCTTTAACTTGTTGTTGATATGCTTCATATTTTTGTACGGTTGAGAAGCCAAGTACCCTTTCCCCTTGATTACTTTTTTCAATCACAATCCCAGCAATTTTTTTATGATCGTCTGATGAATATTTTACTCCATCCAGTGTGTCAATTTTTAAGTCTTGAACGGGACTCGATGTTGGACTAGCTGCATTTGCTTTGCCTTCAAAACTAAAAACCCAAGAGAAAACTAACGCTAAAGCCATTAAAGGAAAAGATAAACTACGTAAAACTCTTCTTGCCATTGAAACGCCTCCCTCATCAAATTTTAATACAAAGTAAGTATAACGAAATTGGAAAAATAATACATGGTACTTTTTTCCTTATTTAGATTTTAACGAAATAGAAGAAAGCTCAAAAGTGAATCCATTTGAGTTTCCGGCAACTGTTTAGAAAGTTCTATATTACGAAAGAGGATAAAAATAAGTAAATTAACGTTTCTTAGCTATGTAAGAAGAAGAAATTCCGAACTTTTCTTCTTCAAGGGAGGAGGAATATCTGATGGTTGGATATATTGGATTTATACTAAGTTATGCCTAATCAGACTTTATGGCAGGGCTCTTTTCCTTTTTATTTTTAAAGTTATCTTGTCACAACTTTCGCAAAAAGAAAAAAGCCTCTTTATAAGGGCTTTTTCCTGAAAATTAAAATTAGAAGCATATGGCTGTTCCGACAATAATTAATAAGATAAACAAAACAACGATTAAGGCAAAGCCACCGAAACCGCAACCAACACCACCGTAGCCAAATCCACCGCAGCCGCAGCCTCCAAATCCACCGTAGCCAAACATAATAAATCCTCCTTCCAATAAGAAAAGGTTATTTTTTAAATAAAACCAAAGCCTCCACCACAAAAAGCAGCTCCTACAATAATAAGAAGGATAAACAAGACAACAATTAAGGCAAAGCCTCCACCTGCGAATCCTACACCATCCATACACACGACCTCCTTTCAACTGTTCCCAATAAAATATGCAAAAGATCAAAATGGGAATGGGCGTTGTCTTCGTTAAATTGCCCATTCAAATTTTTCCCACGTTACATACATTACCTATGTCAAGTCATTCACCTCTCAAATGATATTTCTAAAAAGCGTTAAAGCGTCATTTTTGACGCTTTTTCTTTTTTTGTTTTTATGCCAACCTTCCGCTCAAAACATTCAAAAGGTTACTTTAGTAAATACAGCAAAAAGGAAAATCCTTCGGTGTTTTTTTGCATAAAACTTCAAATGTAACACAATTAGCCATGCATTTTTAAAAAAATCAATAAAAAAGAAACACAAAACCTTTTTGTTTCACTCTATGTAAAAAGACCCCTTTTCAAAAGATGGGGTCTTTTTACTGTTTAAGGCTTAGAAGCTACACCTAAGCCCTGCGTTAAGATTTTCTGTGATTATCTATTGAATATTAAGATAATTAAAGGTAAAGTTGAAACAGGTAAAAAATAGCAACTATTATACTAGAAAAAAAGGGATTGGTAATCTTGATTAAAATAATTGATTTTCAAAATATCCATACACTTACGAAACTATTTGAATTGCAACGAGCTTCTTATTATGTTGAAGCAGAGTTAATTGGTTTTTCCGATATTCCACCCCTAAAAGAATCTTTTGAAGAATTTCAACAATGTGGTGAAACCTTTTTAGGATATTTTGAAGAGGACGAACTTGCAGGTGCCCTTTCTTTTACAATTGAAGGGGAGGAACTGACAATTTGTCGAATGGTCGTTCATCCAAACCATTTCCGAAAAGGAATTGCACAAATGCTGTTATATAATTTAGAGGAAAATAATCAGGAAAGTACTATTATAAAAGTCTCGACTGGAAAAGATAATTTCCCTGCTAAAAGTTTATATTCGAAAAATGGTTATCAATTTGTAAGAGATCTTATGGTTGCACCAGGCGTCTACATTAGTCAATTTGAAAAATTTATTTAAATATGAAAATAGGATTTTCTATTGCTCTTTTTTGTTTTCTTATGAAAACAAGAAGCTTAGCAGGATATGAATTCTGTAGCTTTTTTTATGAAAATAAAAGGCAGCCGAATGGATGACTCATTCGACTTTGTCTACAATCTGATGCCATACTCAAAGTATGGCACTTTTCATTGTTTACGTTATGTATTTTTCGTTTCTTTTTATCAAATTTTATTTCAAAGCAACATATGCCATGTTACTTTTCATTTGTTATGTCGTTATTTTGTCATCGAAAATGACCCATAAAAGGAGCACTAAACATTATTTAGGAATTTTGTATAAAAAGAAGATTTTCAAACTAAAAAAGCAGATTCCCTAAAAATGAAAATCTGCTTTTTTTGATTTGTCTTACTACCCAATAGCGGCCATTTTCAGGAATAACTTCTCTTAATTCAATATGTGTTGTTTAAGACTTCTATCATTTAAGAAAATTTGTTTTTACAAAATTAATTAGGTTCTGTTTAATGAATGAAAATATATCCAGCCACTTATGCCAACTATAATACATGCATATAGGTTTAACCAATTAATGCTTAATAAACTTACAAGTGAAAGGGCTGCTATATCTCCTCCATATATAAGAAAACTGTTTTCGCATGAGAACGGTCTTCTTATTGTGTACCCATCATAAGTCCAATTCTACAAAGATCCTCTCGCGGATAGCCTCTAAATTTGTTCTAGTTCTTCATTTTCAATCCCTTAATAATTGTTTTAATCAGCGGCATTGATAATGACTCTAGACTTTGGTCAGTGTCGTGTATACCCCAGTGATAGATGATTCCCATTAGGCTTTGTGTGACCATTGTTGAAATGACCTCTACACTTTGGTCAGTGCCAATGGATCCTTGGTCATTAGCTTCTTCAAGTAGTGTAAAGATGATTTGAAAGAGTGAACGGTTTGAATTTAAAAAGTAAGTGTGTTCTTTTGAATTTAGAGCGGAACTATAAATGACTTTCATAAGATCTTTACCCATTTCTACTTCTAGAAAGTGCAATAACTTCTGAGTGAAAATAAATAGTTTTTCAAATGGGTCCATATCTTTCGGGAAAGAATGGAAAACTTCTAAATAATAATTGTCGACTTCTGTGAATCTCTCTAAAAATATGTCCGATTTAGCTGAAAAGTGTTGGTAAAATGAACCTTTTGAAGTACCGGTTTTTTTCACGATTTCGTCCACTGTTACTTTGTCATAACCCTTTTGACTAAAAAGTTTTAAAGCTGTTTTTAAAATTTTATCGCGTGTTACTTCTCCTCGGCGCTGCTTTTTTTTTGATTCTAGCATGAAAAATCCTCCAGAAATAATTGACAGAATATTTATATTTTTATAAAATCAGACTATGGTCCAATTATAAACAGACTGCAGTCTAGTTAACAAGTTGCTGTTTTATTCAAGAATACCTCATAGATTTCGACTATCAAAAGGATTTCTTATTTTATTTTAACCGAAAAAGAAAGCGCTTAATATAGAAATGGAGGAGAAATAATGGATAAAGTCATTGAGTCTAGTGAAATACAAAAATATTTCAAGAGTGGCGATGTAATTTTAACAGGAGGCTTTGGCTTATCAGGAACACCTTTAACGATCATTGATGAACTATTAGAAACAGATATTCGTGATTTAACGATTGTTAGTAATAATTTAGGGGATCTTGGACAAGGATTACATAAAGTATTCATGCAGGGAAAAATCAAAAAAGCAGTTGGCTCCTTTTTTTCCATTAATAAAGAAGCGGTAATAGCCTGGTCTAAAGGCGAGCTTGAAATCGATTTGCTGCCTCAAGGTACATTAGCTGAAGCAATTCGCTGCGGCGGTGCCGGAATAGGTGGTTTTTACACAAGAACTGCAGTTGGTACTGAATTAAGCAAGGGCAAAGAGGAAAGAGAAATTGATGGAGAGAGATACATTTTTGAAAAGGCTATTAAAGGTGATGTCGCTATTATAAAGGCGGAGAAAGCAGATCGAATTGGAAATTTAGTGTACCATACGACAGCTAGAAACTTTAACCCTATGATGGCTACAGCTGCAAAAATAGTCATTGCCGAAGTTAATGAAATTGTTGAAGTTGGTGAGTTGGACCCAGAATTTGTTGTGACGCCTCATGCGTATGTGGATTATGTCATCCAAAGCAAATATTCAAAGATAAGGAGTAATTATGTTGAGTATAGATAAAAGACAAATTATTGCTAAGAGAATTGCCGAAGAATTAGAAGATGGTCAGATTGTTAACTTAGGAGTTGGAATTCCTACTTTGGTTGCTTCCTATTTAGGTGATAAAGAGGTTTATTTACAATCTGAGAATGGGTTGTTAGGTATGGGACCTTCTCCTGCAGAGGAAAATTTAGATATTGATTTAATTAATGCAGGAAAAGAACCGGTTACCTATTTGAAAGGTGCATCATTTTTTAATAGTGCTGATTCTTTTGCTTTGATTAGAGGTGGTCATATTGACGTAGCGGTTTTAGGCACACTTCAGGTGGATGTTCATGGTGAAATTGCCAACTGGGCCGTTCCGAATCAGCCGATTTTAGGCGTTGGTGGAGCGATGGATTTGGTGACAGGTGCCAAAAAGGTTATTGTCGCAGCTACCTTGTTTGCAAAGGATGGAACGTCTAAATTAGTCAGGGAATTATCATATAAAACTAGCGGGATTCGAAAAGTAGATTTATTTGTTTCCGATTACGCTGTTTTTAAATTTACGGATAAAGGCGTAAAAGTTGTAGAAATGATGGAAGAGATTTCAATACTAGAATTAAGTGAAAAGGTTGGTTTTGATTTAGAGTATTTGAATGATTTAACACTCGTAAGTAACAAGTGAAGAATGGAGGACAACACATGGACAAGCAAAGAACAGTTATTGTGACAGGTGCAGCAGGCGGTTTGGGTAAAGCAATCGCAAAGGAATTTATTAAACAAAATGACTTTGTTTATGTAACGGATCTTAATAAAGGGGCTGCAGAGGAGACCGCACTTTCGCTGGGGGAAAATGCAAAAGGAATTTATTTAGATGTTACGGATGAAGCTGTTATTCAATCAACCATTGCAGACATTTTGAAGGAGAGGGGATCCATTGAGGTTTTAGTGAATAATGCTGGAATTCAATATCGTTCGCCATTAGAGTCATTCCCTTTAGAAAAATGGAATTTGCTTATAGATGTCATGCTGACAGGTGTATTCCTAATGACAAAGCATGTTTTTCCGCATATGAAGAAAGAAGAGTACGGCAGGATTGTGAATATTTCATCTGTTCATGGGAAGATGGCCACACCGGAAAAAGTCGCCTATGTTGCTGCCAAGCATGGCGTGATAGGCGTAACGAGTGTAACTGCCTTAGAGGGAGCGCCATATAAAATAACGGCTAACTCGATTTTACCTGGTCCAGTGAAAACAGAATTGCTAGTTAAGCAGCTTGATAGCTTAACAGATAAGGGAATGACGGATAAAGAAGCGCTTGAGGCTATTTTGTATCCAAGGCAAGCGATGAATCGTTTTATCGAACCAGAAGAGGTTGCTTCTGGCGTCGTTTATTTAGCATCAGATGCAGCAGGCGGTATTACGGGAGAACATATTAAAGTCGCAGGCGGCATGTAATAAAAAAAGAGGAGGAAAAGAATGGCAACTTATATTGTTAATGGAGCAAGAACAGCCTTTGGTACTTTTGGCGGGGCATTAAAAGATGTGACCGATATCGATTTAGGTGTAGCAGCAACGGAAGAGGCATTGAAAAGAAGCGGAATTCAAGCTTCTAATGTAGATGAAATCATATTTGGAAATATTATTCATACAAGCAGCAGCTCTGCTTATTTAGCCAGACATATCGGTTTAAAAAGCGGCATGGCAGAGTCATCATCTGCGCTTACACTTAATAGATTATGTGGTTCGGGCATGCAGTCTATCGTATCTGCCGCACAGTCCATTGCTTCTGGGGATGCAAAAGTAGTTGTCGCTGGAGGAACCGAAAATATGAGCTTATCACCGCATGTTTTAAGAGGCACGCGCTTCGGCTCACCGAATAAAGCACCAAAAGTTGATGATATGTTATGGGAAACATTAACAGATAACTACGTTGGCTGTGGAATGGGGATGACAGCTGAAAACTTAGCTGAAAAATATTCAATTTCCCGAGAAGAGCAAGATCAGTTTTCTGTGGAATCACAAGAAAAGGCCATTGCAGCAAGAGATATCGGCCGTTTTGCAGAGGAAATTGTTCCGGTTAAGTTAAAAGGCAGAAAAGGCAAGGAAGTCATTTTTGATACGGATGAGCATATTCGTGAAGGTGCATCTGTAGAAGGTTTAGCAAAATTGAAGCCCGCTTTTAAAAAGGATGGGACTGTTACACCAGGGAATGCGAGCGGCATTAATGATGGTGCAGCTGCTGTGTTAGTCGCATCTGAGGAGTATGTGAGTGAACATAACTTAAAGCCGCTAGCGAAAATTGTAACATGGGGCCTTGCAGGAGTTGACCCGAGCATTATGGGTATTGGCCCCGTACCAGCAAGCAAAAAAGCATTAGAAAAGGCTGGTTTAAGCTTAGGGGATATTGGTTTGTTCGAATTTAATGAAGCATTTGCTTCACAATCTATTGCTGTAATTAAAGAGTTAGGTGTCGATAAGGAAAAGGTGAATGTGAACGGAGGGGCTATTGCATTAGGCCATCCTGTAGGCGCAAGCGGTGCTAGAATCACCTATTCTTTAGCACTTGAAATGAGGAAAAGGAACGTTAAATATGGATTAGCTTCGCTTTGTATTGGCGGGGGACAAGGCATTGCCATTATTTTAGAGAATGTACAAAGCTGATGAAACAGCCAGGAGGGAATTTGATGAATCAGAATATTAAGGCTATAGAAAAAAGTACAATCCGTAAAACGATGAAACGCATTCTTCCAACTGTTTTAATTCTATATATTGTTGCTTACTTAGACCGGGTAAACTTAGGCTATGCTGCTTTACAAATGAATGCAGAATTAGCTTTATCTGCTGAAGTTTTTGGTCTTCTTTCCGGTATTTTCTTTATTGGCTATTTCTTTTTTGAAGTCCCAAGTAACATGATTATGCATAAAGTTGGGGCGCGCATTTGGATTGCCCGTATTATGCTTTCATGGGGAATTATAGTAATCTTAACTGGTTTCGCGCAAACGACGACACATTTATACATCCTGCGTTTTCTATTAGGTATTGCTGAAGCCGGATTTTTCCCTGGAATTGTTTTGTATTTAACTTATTGGTTTAGAGCCCGTGAAAGAGGACGAGCAACAGCTGCATTACTGCTGGCTTTACCGATAGGCGGCCTAATCGGCGCACCTGTGTCAACGTGGATTATTGATAACATATTTTGGCTCAATATGTCAGGGTGGAGATGGATGTTTATCCTTGAGGGTATCCCGGCCATTATCTTAGGTTTTTATACTATTTTCTTCTTAACAAACAGACCTGCAAAAGCAAAATGGTTATCGAAGGAAGAAAGAGATTGGCTGGAGGGTGAATTGAGTGCTGAACGGCAAGCAAGTTCAAAAGTAAATAAAGTCTCAAAACTAGACATGCTAAAGGATTCAAAGGTTTGGAAGTTATCTTTGCTATATTTTGCTGTTTATACAGGTATCTATGGCTTGTCATTCTGGATGCCAACCATCATTAAATCCTTATCAAAAATTGCCACGACCAACTTAGAAATAGGCTGGTTAGCCATGATTCCTTCATTAGTAGGTATTCCGGCTATTATATTTGTCGGATGGTATTCGGATCGAACGAATGCGTACAAACAACATTTAATTGTTTGCTTTATTATCACAGTATTGGGCTTTATCGGATGTGGCTTTTCAGAAAGCGTCTTTATGATGGTACTTATGTTAACAATTACATCTGCCGGATTATATGGATTTACTGGATGTTTCTTTGCCTACATGACATTTTTCTTCACCGAGTCTACTGCACCTGTTGGTATCGCATTAGTCAATTCATTTGCGGCATTAGGCGGATTTGTAGGACCGATGATTCTTGGATCTGTAGCATTTACCCAAGGAATGTTTATATTATCAGGATTACTAATAATCGGCCTTTTCACATTAATTACATTAAAATTGCCAAGTAATAATAGTGTAGACACTGTCAAAGAAACACAGCCAATTGTTACTCAATCATAACGGATAAAAGATGTTAAATCGTGTTCATCAAAAAAAAAGGGAGCATCAGTAACTGATGCTCCCTTTAACTACGGTAAAGGAAACAGAATTCGACATTAGTCAGAAAAATGAAGGAAGTTTTGGGAAGGTCTGTACTTTTGGGAAATCCGGGATATACCATCTGTAGTGCATTAATCATAACGGAGATTATCTCCCCAAATTCGTGTAGTATCAATTGTATTTTAGTTATTCTTGCTCTTCCTGTTTCCTCCACAATCTGGCCCGATTATTGATTAACACACGGATAATATACAAAATAAAAATGCCCAATTTTAAAAAATAAAGGACATCAGTCAAGATCTTTTTTATAAAGTTAATATATATTTTTAAGAATAGAACATTTTTTCCATGGCACAGGTGTCAGGCACATGATATCAAAGTGCTATCTTAGTGCTATCTTAGTGCTATTAATGATATAGAGATTAGATAGGAAGTACTAACATTTTTATAGAAAAAAAAGATCCGGCAAATTTGCCGGATAAAACAAAAATATTTTTAATAGGGGGGTCTGAAAAAGCTAATACCTTTTCATGAGATTATCTTACCTTTAAATAATGAACAAAGTGTGAACAAACCTTTAATTTTCCGATAAAAATCTTGACCGAAATGAAAATTTGATTGTTACTGTTCAAAAGATTCAACCTAAATACTTAGGAACTTATTATTGATTTCACTCATGCATTATTTCATATTATAAATAGAAACAGTTTTTTTATTAACGGAGGGGTTTCAGTGTCAAAAACGATTTATACAAACGGATTGATCTATACACTAGACGCCGGCAATCCGCTGGTGGAGGCAGTAGTAGTGGAGAATGGTAGAATTGTAGATACTGGGTCCCATGATGATATGTTGCTCCACTGGGGGAGAACCGGGTCTACTATTGTGGATTTACAAGGGAAAATGGTAACGCCAGGTCTGATTGATAGCCATTTGCATTTATCGGGAGTTGCTAACCACTTTTTAGACCTAGATTTAGTCGGTGTTAAATCCAAAGGAGAAATGCTCGAAAGGATTAAGGATAAAGCGAAAACGATCGCTCCCGGAAAGTGGCTGATTGGGATGGGGTGGGATGAAAATCTATTTACCGATGGAACTTTTCCAACAATCGAGGAACTCGATCGTGAAGCACCAAATTGTCCTATTTATTTAAAAAGGATTTGTCATCACGCCTTTTTAGTCAATAGCAAGGCCCTCGAAATGTGTCATTATCATGCATCCAGCGAAGTTCCAGCAGGTGGCACCATTGTTCTTGACCCTTTTACAAAAAAACCTACAGGACTTTTACTCGAATCGGCTTCACAGTTGATAACGAAATACATTCCAGAAAGAAAGTATGAAGAATATAAAAATGGTTTAAAGCAAGCGATGAAGTTTGCTTTAAAAAAGGGATTAACTAGCGTCCATACAAATGATCCTGCCTATTTAGGTGGTCTCGATCAAACGTATCAAATGTTTGATGAGCTGATTAATGGGGAAGGAATAGGGCTACGCTGCAATTTATTAATTGATTACCCATATCTCAAGCGTTTGAAGGAAAAAGGAATGTTTGCAGGATTCGGAAATGAAAAGCTGCAAATCGGGGCAATCAAAATCTTCGCCGATGGTGCATTTGGAAGAAGAACGGCTTTGCTATCTGAACCTTACCAAGATGATCCGGGCCAATTAGGCGAAGCAATGCATAGTCAGGAAGCTCTTTATGAAATGATTAAAGAGATAAGAGACCATGGCTTCCCAATAGCTGTTCATACGATCGGTGATAAAGCATTGGAAAATGTTTTAGATATTCTTGATCAGATTCCAAAAGTAAAATATCGTGATCGCCTCATCCACGTTTCTCTTGTTCGTGAGGAACTAATTAGGAGATTAATGGATTCAAGTAGGATTGCCGACATTCAGCCAAGATTTGTCGTCGGGGATTATCCTTGGGTGAAAGAGCGTGTCGGTGAGAAAAGAGAGCGGTTCTTATATGCCTGGAAAACGTTACTTTCATCAGGTGTTTTATGTGCTGGCGGCTCCGATGCTCCGATCGAGCCTGTTGATCCATTACTCGGTATCCATGCTGCCGTTACAAGGCGAGCACCCCTTGAAACCCATAACGGCTGGAATGAACAAGAGAAGCTTTCAATGCTCGAGGCAATCAAACTGTTCACAATTAGTGGTGCTTATGCCACAAATGAAGAAGATTGTAAGGGAACGATATCTAGAGGGAAGCTCGCTGATATGACGGTCTTTTCGAACAATCTTTTTGCAATAGAGGACCCTGACGAAGTGCTAAGGACAAAAATTGAAATGACGATTACAGATGGTGTTATCCAGTATGGTGCCTGACACCAAATTAAGGAATGTTTTTGCGGCTCATGAACTAGTAATAGTAATGGCACTGAAACTGGAAAGAAACTTAGATCAATAAAAAGCTAAATGCTAAAAGTAATAATGGTATGGAGGGAAACCTTTATGGAAAAATTCATTCTATCATTGGATCAGGGAACAACAAGTTCTCGGGCCATTCTTTTTAATAAAAACGGGGAAATCGTCCATGTAGCACAAAAAGAATTCACGCAAATTTTTCCAAAACCGGGTTGGGTCGAACATAATGCAAATGAAATTTGGGGCTCGATTTTATCTGTCATTGCCTCTGTTTTGTCGGAGTCAAATGTTAGACCAGAGCAAATTGCAGGAATTGGGATTACAAACCAACGCGAAACAACTGTTGTTTGGGATAAAGAAACAGGTCAGCCTGTTTATAACGCAATTGTTTGGCAATCTAGACAGACCTCAGAGATTTGTGAAGACTTAAAAGCAAAGGGTTTAAATGATACTTTTCGTGCAAAAACTGGACTTTTAATTGATGCTTATTTCTCTGGAACAAAGGTAAAATGGATTCTTGACAATGTCGAAGGAGCGCGAGATAAAGCGAATAACGGCCAATTGTTATTTGGGACGATTGATACGTGGCTCATTTGGAAGCTTTCTGGCGGGAAAGCCCATGTAACGGATTATTCGAACGCATCAAGAACTTTAATGTTCAATATTCATGAAATAAAATGGGACGACGAGCTCCTTGAATACTTAACTGTACCAAAATTGATGCTTCCTGAAGTACGGCCATCCTCAGAAGTTTTTGCCACAACCGAATCTTACCATTTCTTTGGTCAAAATGTGCCAATCGCAGGTGCGGCTGGTGATCAACAGGCAGCACTTTTCGGCCAAGCATGCTTTGAAGAAGGTATGGCTAAAAATACATACGGAACAGGCTGCTTTATGTTAATGAACACAGGTGAACATGCAGTTGCTTCTCAAAATGGTTTATTAACAACGATAGCCTGGGGATTAAATGGAAAAGTGGAGTATGCGCTTGAAGGCAGTATATTTGTTGCGGGTTCTGCGATTCAATGGCTGCGAGACGGTTTGCGGATGTTTAGAGATGCGAGTCAAAGTGAAAATTACGCTAACAAGGTAGCGTCAACGGATGGGGTATATGTCGTGCCAGCATTTGTTGGCCTTGGAACTCCTTACTGGGATAGTGATGTGCGGGGAGCAGTCTTTGGATTAACACGAGGAACAAGTAAGGAACATTTTGTGCGAGCAACTCTTGAATCACTTGCCTATCAAACGAAAGATGTGTTAACAGCGATGGAAGCGGATTCAGGAATTTCGTTAAAAACATTGCGGGTTGATGGCGGGGCTGTAAAAAATAACTTTTTAATGGAATTCCAAAGTGATATTCTTGGCGTTACAGTAGAAAGACCTATTGTTCAAGAAACGACGGCTTTAGGAGCGGCCTATTTAGCTGGTCTTGCTGTTGGCTATTGGAGCAGTCAGTCAGAAATTGCTACACAATGGAATATTGACAAGACAATGGAACCGAAAATGCCAGAGGAAAAACGAGAAGAATTGTATGGTGGCTGGAAAAAGGCGGTTCATGCTGCAATGGCGTTTAAATAAGGTTCCAAGAAAAGATTATCCTTCGGAACAACTAAATCATAATGAACTAAAAACCATTGATCGTTGATTTTGTATCATAGTAGCCACCCGTTTGAAATTGATACTATAATTGTACAACAAAAAAGGTATGAAACCCTTATTTTATGAGGATTTTATACCTTTTTATTTTGGTTTTGTTAAAGGTTATTATAAAATTTTTAACACTGTTGATTGGAGCGGAAGGCGCGAAGACTAAAGCGCCGAGGACGCTCCCCAGACCGCCCGCGGAAAGCGAAGCTCCTGGAGCGCAAATCGAAAACCAACTTTAACAGTGCTTTTCAAATAAAGGGTACTTCTTCAGTGCCCTCTCTTTGAAACGGGTTCTTTTTACATAGAGTGAAACAAAAAGGTTTTGTGCTTCTTTTTTTATTGATTTTTTTAAAAAGCATGGCAAATTATGTTGCAATTGAAGTTTTATACAAAAAAACACCGAAGGAATTTCCTTTTTGCGGTATTTACCTAAAATTAGAAATATCATTTGAGAGGTGAATGACTTGACATACGTAATGTATGTAAAGTGGGAAAAATTTGAATGGGCAATTTAACGAAGACAACGCCCATTCCCCCTTTTGATCTTTTGCATATTTTATTGGGAACAGTTGAAAGGAGGTCGTGTGTATGGACGGTGTAGGATTCGCAGGTGGAGGCTTTGCCTTAATTGTTGTCTTGTTTATCCTTCTTATTATTGTAGGCGCTGCTTTTTGTGGTGGAGGCTTTGGTTTTATTTAAAAAATAACCTATTCCTTATTGGAAGGAGGATTTATTATGTTTGGCTACGGTGGATTTGGAGGCTGCGGCTGCGGTGGCTTTGGCTACGGTGGTGTTGGTTGCGGTTTTGGTGGCTTTGCCTTAATCGTTGTTTTGTTTATCTTATTAATTATTATCGGAGCAGCCGTGTGGTACTAATTTAAATTCTCGGAAAAAAGCCCTTATAAAAAGGCTTTTTTCATTTAACGCAAGTTGTCACAAGTTCGCTTGGAAAAAAAAGAAAAACGCCCTGCCATAAAGTCTGATTAGGCATAACTTAGTATAAATCCAAAATATCCAACCATCAGAAATGCCTCACCTTTGAAGAAGAAAAGTCTAGAATTTCTTCTTCTTACATAGTTCTGACGATTATGCTCCACGAATGTCCAATGATAAAACAAAACTTCAAAGTAACAAAATTTATATTAGATTACATTCATTTTATATAAATACTTTAAATTATGTAAAAAATGGGTGTGATGAATTGATAACGAAATATTTTACTTTCAATACGTTGATTTAACTGGCCTTCAAGGGGCACATATGAAAAAATGGGTGAAGAGGAAAAAATAGAATTTATTTACTTTAGAGTAAAATATAAGTACTATAGGTGGCTAGAATATCTCGATTTGACATCAAGGCTTAGTAAAAATAAATAGAATTAGCTTATATCACTTACCAAGTTAATGGAGCTCTACTTCTCTTTCCATTGGATTTGAATAATTATAAAAAGTGATATATACGTTGTGGATTGCATTTGCGATTTCAATTATTGCTTTAGGTATAGACATAGCAATATTGACAAGAATCATTCGGTATCGGAGAAATGGATGATTAAAAATTGAACAACTTCTAGAAATAGCTCAAGAAGAATTTCTAAAAAAAGCTATTCCACCACGAAAGTTCACCCACATAGAGAGGATACATTGTTTTTGGATCCCATTAATCCTTTTGAA
Organism: Neobacillus massiliamazoniensis; assembly: GCF_001048695.1. Classification (GTDB taxonomy): domain Bacteria; phylum Bacillota; class Bacilli; order Bacillales; family Cytobacillaceae; genus Neobacillus; species Neobacillus massiliamazoniensis. Next base: position 448,257 of record NZ_CVRB01000003.1, read on the forward strand.
AAAGATTGGTTCGAAAACGGTAAAGCTTATGAAATCTTGTGAGGCATGTCCCATGGTTCCAAAAAAGACTCCACCTTGTAAAAGATTTAAATAGTGTTCAAAAATAACATTATATTTGTGATGGAAAACAGAAGAGAACACACCTATTTGCAGTAATTGGTATTGTGGACTTTTTTAAGATAAGAAAGGTTATTTTGACTTCAAGAATTTCCTATCTAAAACTTCAGCGGCTCGAGGTCACAAGGAGGAAGGATTATGGTGAACTTCTCAGTAAAAAATCGAGAACCAAGTTTACGATCATTGCAGAGTGAACCGTTTGATTTGTTGATCATTGGTGGAGGAATTACTGGAGCAGGTATTGCCCTTGATGCCACAACAAGAGGGTTAGATACCATTCTCTTCGAAATGCAAGATTTTGCTTCCGGAACCTCCAGCCGTTCAACAAAGCTAATTCATGGAGGATTGCGTTATTTAAAGCAATATGAAGTAAAGCTCGTCGCAGAGGTAGGGAAAGAGAGGGCGATTGTTTATGAAAATGGTCCGCACGTAACCACTCCTGAGTGGATGCTGCTACCCATATACAAGGGCGGTACTTTCGGGAGATTTACTACGTCAATCGGTCTGAGGGTATACGACTTCCTAGCAGGTGTGAAATTTGATGAACGAAGATCGATGTTAACCGCTGATGAAACATTATTAAAAGAGCCATTATTAAAAAAAGAAGGCTTACTTGGTGGCGGTTACTACGTGGAGTATCGAACAGATGACGCACGACTAACAATTGAAGTGATGAAAAAAGCAGTCGAGAAAGGTGCCAAAGCTTTTAATTATATGAAAGTTGATTCCTTTATTTATGAGAACGGAAAAATTATAGGCGTGAATGTAAAAGATCTCCTAACAGACCAAGAATATCAGGTGTTTTCCAAAAAAATTATTAATGCTACAGGTCCTTGGGTTGATACACTAAGAGAAAAAGATGGTTCCAAACAAGGAAAGCGCCTCAGACTTTCCAAAGGAGTCCATATCGTTATTGACCAGGGAAAATTCCCACTCAAACAGGCTGTATACTTTGATACCCCTGATGGCAGAATGGTTTTCGCCATCCCTCGTGCCGGAAAAACGTATGTAGGAACAACTGATACCTTTTACGATGAAGACATTACCAATCCAACAATGAATTCTGAAGACTTAGCTTACTTATTGTCGACTATCGCATTTATGTTCCCTGAAATTCAATTAAACGAGGAGGACATTGAGTCTAGTTGGGCAGGTGTTAGACCTTTAATTTTTGAAGAAGGGAAGGACCCGTCTGAGATTTCACGAAAGGATGAGATCTGGCAATCATCATCGGGTTTGATCACCATTGCGGGGGGCAAATTAACTGGATATCGAAAAATGGCGGAATTGACGGTTGATTTGGTGACAAATTTATTTAAACAGGAAGGTTTCGAAGTGATGTTGGGATGTCAGACCAGAAATCTACCCATCTCAGGAGGAGATGTTGGAGGATCACATGGATATGGACCATTTGTTTTTGATAAAACAAAGGAATTAATGCAATTAGGACTGCCCCAACAATCGGCAGAAAAACTCGTCCGATTATATGGATCGAATATAGATAGCGTAATCCAATATTTTCACAGTTTTACCGAGGAAATTGGTCTTCCGGTTGAAATTTATGCTTCTATTCAATATGCCATTGACCATGAAATGGTTGTTAAGCCAATCGATTATTTTATTCGCAGAACTGGAGCACTATTATTTGATATTCAATGGGTTCTAGAATGGAAAGAAAAAATCATTTCATTTATGGCAGAGGAACTAATCTGGCCGGAAGAAACGAAATTACTCTACACAAAGGAGTTAGACATTCATTTGGATTCTGTTAAACCGAACCATTAAAAGAGAAAGAGGATGCCCCAATAGTTCCCGGAAATAGTGCAGTTTTGCTTGCGCGGGCACTATTTTTTCTTTTTGACTTTGGGTGTCAGGCACCAAAAAGAATGAAAGCGCTTTATTAATTATCTAAATATAAAAAATAATCAAAAAATATTGACGAATCAATTTTACCGTGGTACCCTTATTTCTAAATTAACATGAATCGATGAAGAGAAGAGTAGGTTTGCTCCTTGTTCTAAAGAGAGTCGACATTTGGTGAAAGTCGATGGCAGGACAATCTGAAGATCATCTCCGAGATGCATAGCTGAACAAAGAAGTAAGTTATGCCGGTATTATCCGCCGTTATAAGGGAGCACGTACATAAAAAAAGTACGTTAATCGAGAGCCGCAATATAAATGCTTTTTGTTGCGGAAGTAGGGTGGTAACGCGAGCAAAACTCGTCCCTATCATAATAGGGGCGGGTTTTTTGTTGTTTAAAAATAAAGGAAACGGATTAGAAAAATGGGAGGGATATACAAATGAATCAGCAGGTCAATCAAAAAGAAAGAGTTGTTCATGTCGAGGATATCATTATTGCAAGTCATACGATCAAAGAAGTGATCTCGCCTACGCCCTTGCAATATAATCACATTTTATCAGAACGATACGATTGCCATGTGTATTTAAAACGGGAGGATTTACAAAGTGTTCGTTCATTTAAAATCCGCGGGGCTTACAATCGGATTAAAAAACTCAGTGAAGCAGAGATGAAAAATGGAATTATTTGTGCTAGCGCCGGAAACCATGCGCAGGGTGTTGCGTACTCTTGCCACTTATTGAATATTAACGGAAAAATCTATATGCCAAGTACGACTCCTAAACAAAAAGTGAATCAGGTGAAATTCTGGGGTAAGGAGAATGTAGAGGTTGTATTAGTAGGAGATACCTTTGACGATGCCTATGATCAGGCAATTGCCTGCAGTAAAGCGGAAAACAGAACCTTTATCCACCCATTTGATGATGCTGACGTTATTGCCGGCCAAGGGACGGTTGGAGTCGAACTTCTCGGCGATTGCCCTGATAAAATTGATTACCTATTTGCCGCGATTGGCGGTGGAGGTCTAATGTCCGGAGTAGGAACGTATTTAAAGCATTTTTCACCCCAAACAAAATTAATCGGTGTTGAACCAATGGGTGCTGCTGGGATGAAGGAATCATTTTCAAATGGGGAAGTGACCTGTCTAAAGGATATTGATCCTTTTGTCGATGGTGCAGCAGTTAAAAAGGTCGGCAGTTTAACCTTTGAGATTTGTAAGGAGATTGTTGACGATATTTTGGTTGTTCCGGAGGGAAAGGTTTGTACGACCCTTTTATCTTTATATAATGAAAATGCTATCGTGGTTGAACCAACTGGGGCACTCTCCATTGCAGCACTTGATCAATATGCAGAGCAAATTAAAGGGAAGACGGTCGTCTGTGTTGTTAGCGGTGGCAATAATGATATTAGCCGGATGCAAGAAATTAAAGAACGCTCAATGATTTATGAAGGATTACAGCATTATTTTATCGTCCAGTTTCCACAGCGACCGGGAGCATTGCGCGAGTTTTTAGACAATGTTCTAGGTTCAAATGATGATATCAGCCATTTTGAATACACGAAAAAGAATAATCGTGAAAGAGGTCCGGCATTAGTTGGGATCGAGTTGAAGGACAAAGAGGACTACCTTCCACTGATTAAACGGATGAAGGAGAAAGGTTTTATTTATCGAGAAGTAAATAAAGACAGTACATTGTTTCAAATGTTGGTTTAAAAAAATGATCAGCCAATAAGCTAAAGGGTTCCCTTTACGGGTGCTTTCTTGAAAAATGACGTAAGAAAAGACGAGTGAATTAGCACACGTCTTTTTCTTTATTCACCAGTGTTTTTGAACATTTATAATGCGTTTTGACATTACAATTGGCATTATTCTTTATTACGTACAACAATTGTTACACTTTTTTTCTGCGAATGCGTTTCTACATTAAGTTGAAACGCATTTTTTTATCAAACTAAAGGTTAGTGAAGGAAGGTATGCTGTGTTTAGAAGGAATATTTCTTAGATAATAGAAGAATTAAAGAAAAGAGAAATAGTATAATGCAGAGGGGATTAGTTATGAAAAGCAAGCTAACTACGGTTTTTATTTTATAAAGTGCTGCAGTGCAGACAATTGGTATAGCAGTTGACTTTCCTTGGAAAGGAATAACAATTTGGTCATTATCAGTTATTTTTCTTTTAATTGTTGCTTATTTCACAAAATATTTGCAGAGAAATAATACAGATAAGTTATAGAAATCTAATTAAAGGTGCTTTGCTTCAACAAGGGTGCAAGGCATTTTTGCTATTCAAGTAACGGCTCAGTATAGTGTAATAACATTGTTATCAAGTTAAACAATTCATCATTTCAGGAGTATAATTTACTTATAAAAAAATGGGCATATTAAATTGTTCAATTTAAGGAGGAGAATGCAAAATGATGGAAATATTACCAAGTGTTCTTCCTATTCTTTTTATTTTTCTCGATATGATTGTAATGATTGCCTGTTTAAGAAAAATAACTAACCAAACTTATTTTAGATATTACAACAAAATCATATGGATGTTCATTGTTGTTTTCGGCAGTATTTTGGGGCAACTAATGTATTTCATATTGGAAGATAACCGAGATTACAAATAGATATCATCTATCTATTATTGTGACTTTTATCTCAATAGTAGATATTGTTTGTGAAAATGTGTACTTAAACGATCGGTTGCTTATGTTGAATAATGATTAAGCAGTGATCTTCCACAATCGGGCGCATTTCCACAACAGGATTGCGTTCTTTTTATGTATCGGGCCATTATCTAGAATAACTGCAGGTAATTTATTTTTTATGTAGAAATTAATATACAATAATGTCCAATGTTTTTAACAATCAAGCGTATAGTCGTAGGTAATTTAGTTATATAAGGTGGGAGTCAATGTGTTAATTAAGCCAAAAAAATTGCAGCCGGGAGACCGTGTTGCAACAGTAAGTCCTTCTTGGGGAGGCGCAGGTGAGCCAGAACTTAGATGGCGATATGAACAAGGTGTAAAGAGATTAGAAGAAGTTTTTGGATTGAAAGTTATCCCAATGCCGAATAGTTTGAAAGGGGGAGACTATCTTTATAAAAATCCACAAGCTCGTGCTGAAGATTTGATGACGGCATTTAAGGATGAAAGTATTAAAGGAATAATTGCAAATATTGGTGGAGAAGATAGTATTCGCTTACTTCCGTATATTGATTTTGATGTTATACGTGAAAACCCGAAAATTTTTATGGGTTACTCTGATGTGACTGTTTCACATTTATTTTGTCATAAAGCAGGGATTTCTTCTTTTTACGGTCCAGCAATTTTAACCGATTTTGCTGAAAACGTTGAAATGGATCCATATACGATTGAAATGGTGAATCGAATGCTCTTTTCAAATGAAATTATTGGTGAAATTCAATCGGCTAAAGAATGGACGAGTGAGCGTTTAGAATGGATAGAAGAGAATAAGAATCGACGACGGACAATGCGGCAAAATTTAAGTTACGAAGTACTTCAAGGCTCAGGTGTAGCACAAGGCCATTTGATTGGTGGTTGTATAGAAGTATTAGAGTTTGCTAAAGGCACAGAACTGTGGCCTGAGAATAAATATTGGGAGAATAGCATTCTTTTCTTTGAAACATCTGAAGAAAAGCCAGAACCAAATCATATTAAGTATTGGTTACGAAATTATGCTGTACAAGGTATTCTTCAAAAAGCAAATGGAATCATTTTTGGTAAACCACAAGATGAGAAGTATTACGACGAGTATAAAGAAGAAATTCAAAACGTCATGAAGGAATTTGAATTGGAGGATAAGCCGATACTTTATAACTTGAATTTTGGTCATACTGAACCGAAGTTTATTTTGCCATATGGCGCAATGGCAGAAATTAATTGTGATAAGAGGACCTTCACGATTCTAGAAAGTGGTGTGAATTAAAAAAGTTAATGGGATAAATTGATATTATTTGCTTAATTTGTCCTTTAAACTTTTTCAGTGATTGTAATAAGATTAACTTCTTCTACGTGTATTAGTTTTATAGGAGTTTACACTTTATTCCACAAAAGATCGCTTTCCTGAAACAAGGATTAGCTTTTTTTCATTTTAAGGCGCGTTTATTAAGGACGCGTCTTTTTACGTTAATCCCTATATTTCCGGTAAGGAGTGTGGCCCTCAATTACTTAAATCGTTTCCGTACTCCTTATAAGAAAAGTGTTACAAATATTAATTAGATATTCCTGAAATTCCATTTTAGAAATATAATATTTACTAAATCTACTACTTTTGAGGGATACGGCATGGATACTTTATACGACAAATTGCCAATTGAAATTCTGGCTCAATTCTTTTTTATCAACGAAAACATTGAAAAGGTGTATTGACAGAAGCCATGCACGCCGAAATCCACTCTAGGTATAGATTTACCGCTTCATTATTATGGTGGGTATCAGCCCAAATTTGAAGTGAATCCTGAGTTACCGAATGCATGAAAATAGAAAGTGTTAAAGAAAGAGTCATAGACATGTTATTACAGTTAAATGATTTTAGTAAAGCTATTCAGGTAAACTTGTGCTTTCAAATATATCAATGAAAATTGGAGTAGGTGAACGGATTGGCATAGTAGGTGTTAATGGCGCTGGGAAATCATTTTAGGTGAAAAAACCACCTTTTTAAAGGATTCTATATTTTTAGGAAGGTGTTTGTGTTTTTTTACAACCCAGTAAAATTTTTGAATCATTCGATGGCCAGAGATTCGCAATACCTTTAAGGTTCCTTGTTTAATTTCTTTTTCCACCATAACATGAAATACGATGGCGATGCCCAGTCCTTTTTCTGCAAATTCCTTTAGAGCTAAAATACTTCCAGCTTCCATAGAATTTAAGAATGTTAATTCAACCCCTGCAGACTTAAGAACTTCTTCAGCCATTTTATGAGAGCCGGATTCGCGGATAATAAAATATTCATTCGCTAAGTCTTTCGCCTCTAACACATCCTTATCCCCAAAAGGATGTTGAGGAGAAATGGCTAAAACAAGTTCATCCTCCCAAAACGGTTCTTCTGCGAGCGTCGTCTTTCCCGCTTCCTCCACTACAAGTGCGGCGTCAATCTCCTCATTTAAAAGCTTCTGAATGATTTCATTGGTTCTTCCTACTTTGACTCTTACTAAATTATTTGCTGTTTGATTCTTATATGTTGTAATGATTTGCGGTAGAATGTAGTCTCCAATCGTGATGCTGGACCCGATTTTTATCGGTGTATTACTCGTACGAAAGTCGTTTAATACTGTAAAAGATTCCTTATGTAGGGAAAGGATTTTCTGAGCATATGGAAGTAACGCTTCCCCCGCAGGGGTTAATTTGACTCTGTTTGCACGCTCGAATAAGACCACGTCATAGGCTTCCTCTAAATTTTTTATTAGCTTACTTACCGCTGGCTGAGTAATGTTTAATTTCTCTGCAGTCTTTGAAAAATTACATAGCTCTGCTACGGTTAAGAACACATGAAACAAATGTTCCATTTCTTCTTCTCCTCCTCTTAAACAGCCGGATATATCTTTCCGGTTATATCTTAATAAAATAATGGAATTTCAATATTTTGAAAATTGAAATTATAATGTAGTAAATCGATTATAAAAAATTTTTACAAATTGGGTGATATGCACACTGTAACTAGAGTAATGATCTCGCAGCCGGTTCCAAAGAAAGGGGTGTTAAGACTAACGAAGCAAGGTTCTTAGCATGTCAAAAAAAAATTTGCCACTATTATATCATATTGGAGGTGAAGCTGTATGTCGGAAAATGAATAAACACGAAGTGATATTGTCAACCTTTACCTTAATCCTTATGAAGTATAAAAAAACAATATCTCCTAATAGTTCAGAATTTAATTATAATTCAAATTAATCAGAAATACTAACTGAACGATTTTGAGCGCTTAGGCGCTGTCGCAAAATGCGCACCCCCTCTAGAGTGAAGCTACTAGAGAAATTTTGCAATGGGTGGAAAACAATCAATTATTCAAGATCTACTAAATATTTTCGAGAAAAGAAAAAGGGAAAGGAAGTTATAACAATGCGTATAGGAATTGACGGTAGAAAAATACCTGAAGCGAAGTTCAGAGGGTCGTTAGGTACTCTCGATCATGCCAAAAGTCTTGGAATGGAAGGAGTGTTTTTCCGAACCATCCTAGATGTAAGTCCGACACTTGATAAATCGGTGATCCGTGATCTACGTCAGCGTGCCGACGAGCTCGGTCTCTATCTTGAAGCAGGTCTTGGTAAGGTAAATCCCTATGCACTTCCAGAAACACCAGAGGTGAGGGAACTCGGTGATGGGGATACTCTACTCGGTTTTCGGAGAATGATGGAGGCCTGCGCAGAATTCGATATTAGAGAACTTTGGATTTCCACTGCAGGAATAAAACAACAATACAGAGGGCGATTCACTACAGACCGCTTCAGAACTGATGTTTCCTGGGAAGACCAGCTAGAGGCCACACGGCGCTTCATGATGAAGCTAAAGCCGATTGCTTTGGACCTTGGGATTCATTTGAATCTTGAAACACACGAGGAGATTACAACATTTGAAATTCTCCGCCTTATCGAGTCTGTCGGTGAGGATGTTGTAGGCATTGTCTTTGATACAGGTAACATCTTTATTCGGGGTGAGCATCCGGTCTTTGCCGCTAAGAGAATTGCTCCGTACGTTCGTCAGACACACCTAAAGGACGCCTATGTTGAACTTATAGAAGATGGTGCATATTACCAGTCACGTATGTGCGGATCAGGTCTTGTCGATTTTACTGCGGTGCTTACTGAACTGAACAAATATCGCCCTGATCTTAACGTCACAATTGAATGTGATACTCCACGATTGGGTGCGGTAAAAGGTGAGCCGCACTTTCTAGAACTCTATAACCCAGAATGGATCGCGGGACATCCCGACCTTTCACGAGAAGAATATGCCGCATATTTTGAACTCGTTCGTGACTTCACTGAACGTATCCGTAAGGGAATGGTTAAGACCTGGCAGCAGCATCACTCAGAGAACTTTGAGTACCCTGAAGCCATCCAGTGTATCGAGTATTCAAGACAGCACATTGAAAATATCTGTAAGGAGCTTGGTATCAAAAGGGGAGATAGGGCCCATGCTTGACAAGTTACCTAAGAGAGTTGGAATCTTCGCGAAGGATCTCTGCGGTTCACCATTTGATGTACGTGATTCGGTTCAAAAGGCACTCCATCATGGGCTGAAAGGTTCTTTCATTGGGACCGCCCTCAATGCCAGTCCGACATTGGATCAGTGGGAATTGGAAGAGGTCCGGCAAGTCGCACAGGAATCAGGCATCACGCTTGGACTCGGGATCGGGATGCTTAATCCCTATCAGCCTCAACGATCCTCCGATGCATTGAAAGTCGGAAACGGGGACCTTGCAAAAGGTTTGCTTAGGTTGACGGAGGCAGCTCTCCAGCTCGGACAACCCAATGTGATGCTGGTTATTGGTATGGAAGAAGACCGCTTTAATCAGTCTGTGGCCTGGTCCGATCAATTGGCAGAGGTCACCTCTTTTTTGAAACGAATTGAACCCGACCTCCGTTCGCAAGGGTCACGAGTGCTCATCAAGACTCACGAGGAAATAACTTCTTGGGAGGTTCTGCGACTACTCGAAGTACTCGACACCGATCTTTTCGGCGTTGCATTCGATCCCGTGAATCTTATCGTACGCATGGAGGATCCGATTGCAGCAGTGGACCGTCTTGCGGGTCTTATTGGACAAGTCCACGTTGACGATGCACGCCTTAGTTGGAACGGACGCGGCTTCTCCCGAGTACTATCTCCGATAGGTAAGGGATGTATCGACTGGCCGGCCCTGATAAGTAGAATTAGTACAAGTGATCCAGATGCCTGGTATTGGGGGGAGATCCACCGCGCTGAACTAGATACACCGTTCCGGAACGAAGGGTGGTTTGAAATGCATCCGGATATCGATGTTACTGAGTTGGCAATATGGATCTCGAAGGGAATTCCACTTTCCGAGTCGCAAATGTCTCTAGTCGGAGATTTAGAAAAACGAATAGGGGAAGTTACCTCGTTTCTTACACGACAAGTTATGTATAGATAAGGTTCAGCCTGCAGGCTAATATAATTTGAAGCAATATACTTTTATCACTGCCTGAGGATGGAGACATATTAGAAAACTCTTAAATTACGCTCTTTCGAAGCAGTCAAGAATGATTAAAATGAATATTTGTGTAAAACGCTTACGTACGATGTGCAATGAGATTAGAAGAAAAAGTAAAGGGGGGGGATTTTATAGAACCTCTGGGTGATCATGCGTCCATCAACTGTAAACTTATTATGGCTGCTGTGTTCTTTCCCCCTTTCTCTTTTCAAATTGTCGCGAACTACTTTGCCGATTAGAGTAGAATCTATGAGACTTAATAAATTACGTCAGTATTAATTAACAAGGGGTGAAAAAATGTCAAGGAAAATTTCGGTTTTATTAATCGTTTTTATTCTGATTGGCAGTGTTATTGCCGGTTGCTCGAATCAAACTGCAAGTGATACAAAAGACACAAAAAGTACAAAGGATACTCTCATTATTGGGGTTCCAGATGCGCCGGTTTATATGGATCCTCAAATCCAGGCTTCAGTTGCTACATACCGTGTAACAACGCAGATTTTTGACAGACTTGTAGCTCTTGATAATAATATGAAGATTGTTCCTGCACTTGCAGAATCTTGGGAAGTAGAAAATCCAACAACTACCTTGTTCCATCTTCGCAAGGGTGTCAAGTTCCACAATGGGGAAGAAATGAAAGCTGAAGATGTTAAATTTAGTCTTGAACGAGCTATTAAAAATGAAGGCGTAAATTACAATTACCTCATTATCAAAGACATCATTATTGTTGATGATTACACAATTAAGATTGTGACAAAACAACCTTTTAATGCTCTATTGTATAGGCTTACGCTTGATGCAGCATCAATTGTAAGCAAAAAGGCAGCTACCAACGATAAAGATTTTAATGCACATCCCGTTGGCACTGGCCCATATAAGTTCGTCTCCTGGGATCTTGGCGGAGATGTTGTTCTGGAAGCAAATCCTGATTATTACAGGGGTGCACCTAAAGTTAAGAAATTGATTTTCAAGCATATTCCCGAAGCAATCAACAGATCTATCAGTCTTGAAACTGGCGAAATTGACTTAGCTTATGATTTGGCAACAACTGATTTGAAAAAAGTCAAGAGCAACAAAAATCTTAAGTTGGAGGAAACTACCAGTACAACAGAATATTATCTTGGATTCAATACCCAAAAGCCTATCCTTGATGATGTTCGCGTAAGGAAAGCAATCGCCTATGCACTTAAACCTCAGGACATTATCGATATCGTTTTTAACGGTATAGCAACTCCGGCTCGTAATACAATGCTTGCACCAAACCTATTTGGTTATACGCCCGAAACCGTTAAGTATGATTACAATTTAGACAAGGCCAAAAGCTTGCTTGCTGAAGCTGGGCACCCAAATGGCTTTAAGACAACGCTTTGGGTTCCTGATACCCAGATTCTAAAAAGTGCTGCAGAAGTAGTTCAGGGTCAGCTTAGTAAGATTGGTATTGATGTTCAAGTCAAGATGATGCAATCTGGAGCATTCTATTCTTCTACAGGAAAGGGTGAACATGACATGTTCTTTATGACAAAAACATCTATCGATCCTGATAGTATGCTTAGAGCCATCTATCATTCTGAAGCCTTTGGACTTTCGGGCAATCGTTCGTTCTGGGCAACTAAAGAAGTTGATGCAAAGTTAGATAGAGCAAGTGTGACAACAGATTCCAATGAGGCTAAACAACTTTATGCAGAGGTGCAGAAAACTGTGGCTGATCAACTTCCGGTAATACCAATAGCAATTGAGCACTTGAATGCCGGCATGCAGTCAACGGTTAAGGGATTCAACTTATATCCTGGAAAAACGCATTCCATTTATGGTACGTATTTTGAAAAATAATTTTTGATCTTAGTTTCATGCCGATAACCCATCGGCATGAAACTATAAAAAACTAACGGTCTGGTAAAAGCTGATTTTTTCAGGTAAGTCAATTAGATTTTTGGGGGTGCCAGATGCTTAAATTTATTCTCCGCAGATTGGCCATGCTGATTCCAGTATTATTGGGGGTAAGTTTCCTTGTTTTTACAATTATGAGCCTTACTCCTGGTGATCCTGTTGAGATGTATTTAGGTGATAACTATACGCATGAGGCGCATGCTGCCATGACTCACGAACTAGGTCTAGATAAGCCATTTTTTGTTCGTTATTTAAACTATATCGGAAATGCGGTTCAAGGTAATTTTGGTATTTCTTATTCAACACATCAACCCGTACTTGCTGAGATTGAAGCAAGATTTCCTAGTACCGTCATTCTTGCCATTTCTGCGCTAATTTTTGCAATTGTGTTAGGTGTTCTGTTGGGGACGATTTCAGCAGCAAAGCAATATTCCGCATTTGATTCGGCATCGACGTTTGCAGCTTTAATAGGAGTTTCAATGCCTAACTTTTGGTTAGGGCTAATGCTGATCATAGTATTTGCTGCAGGTTTAGGGTGGTTTCCATCTTCAGAATTCAGTGGGGTAAAGTCCTTGGTTCTTCCGGCAATTGCTTTAGGCACTAACTCACTTGCCATAATTACACGAATGACACGTTCTTCCCTGTTGGAAACGATTAGGCAGGACTATATCAGAACAGCACGTGCCAAGGGAGTCAAGGAGTATAAAGTAATTATTAAACATGCGCTTCGCAATGCAATGATACCGATCATTACCATATCGGGTTTGCAGTTTGGTTTTGCTATTAGCGGCGCTGTGGTTGTAGAGACCGTTTTTTCATGGCCCGGAATTGGTAGGCTTCTTGTTGAAACAATAAAATTAAAAGATATGCCTGTTGTATTAGCAATAGTCCTTATTATAGCAGTATCGTTTACGGTTATTAATCTTATTGCTGATATCCTGTACGCATTTTTTGATCCGCGTATTAGGGCGCAGTACAAGACGAAGAAGGTGTAGAGGATGAATACAACAATAATACCAAGAAAGAACGATAAATCTGAAATAATACCGGAAAAGAAAAAAAAATCCGAGTTGGTTTCAATCTGGAAACGATTAAAGAAGAATAGACTGGCCATTGCTGGCCTAGTAATATTAACTCTAATCATTCTCTTGGCTGCTTTTGCAAATGTTTTATTTGATTATAACACAGTAGTTATTCAACAAAATGCCGCAGAGAGGCTACAACCACCCTCAGCAAGCCATTGGCTTGGGACAGATGAATTAGGCAGAGATATTCTTGCAAGAATCGTTCATGGAGCAAGAGTTTCAATTCCTATTTCGTTTACGACTATTCTAATTGCTGCGGTTATAGGCGGTATCATTGGGGCAATTGCCGGTTATGTAGGTAAAACGACGGACAACATTATTATGCGGATCATGGATATTTTTCTTGCAATCCCCGGTATTTTGTTATCTATTGCAATTGTAGCTGCGCTTGGTCCAAGCATGAGGAATTTGTTGATTGCTATAAGTATAGCGAATATTCCTCCATTCGCTCGAATCGTAAGAGCTTCTGTTCTATCCATTCGTAACGAAGAGTTTATTGAAGCGGCCAGAGCGATTGGTGCAAATGATGTAAGAATTATTTTTAAACACATTATTCCCAATTCTATGGCTCCAGTAATTGTTCAAGCAACTTTGTGTATCGCTGGTTCGATATTAGAAATTGCCGCTTTAAGCTTCATCGGCCTCGGTATTCAGCCTCCCGCTCCTGAATGGGGCGCCATGCTCAGTAGCGGACGGCAGTATATACGATATGCATGGTGGATTTGCGCTTTCCCCGGTATAGCGATTATGTTAACAATTCTTTCTCTCAATCTACTTGGGGATGGATTGCGTGATGCATTGGACCCTAAATTGAAAAATTAGGAGGTAACTATGACTGTTAGCAAACTACTTGAAGTTAAGGATCTTAATGTTGAGTATAGAACTGATGATGAGATTGTTTTTGCAGTTAACTCCCTTGATTTGAGTTTGAATTCCGGAGAAAGCCTTGGTCTGGTGGGGGAGACAGGTGCAGGTAAAACAACAACAGCACTCAGCATTTTGCAGCTTGTTGCTGACCCCCCGGGCAAGATTACTAACGGTGAAATTCTTTTTGAGGGTGAAGACCTTCTAAAAGCAAAAAAGGATTCGCTGCGTCATATCCGAGGTAATAAAATATCAATGATTTTTCAAGATCCTATGACTAGCCTTAATCCTGTTTATTCCGTTGGGGATCAAATTGCGGAGGTAGTTCAACTCCATGAGAAATGCAGCAAAGCCGAGGCGAAGCAAAAGGCTGCTGATATGTTGGAAATGGTCGGTATTCCTAATGATCGGTATGATGAATTTCCACATCAATTTTCAGGTGGAATGAAGCAGCGCGTTGTCATCGCCATGAGTATCGCATGTTCGCCCAAACTTATTCTGGCGGATGAACCAACAACAGCGCTTGATGTAACCATTCAAGCACAGGTGCTGGAATTAATGAATGATTTGAAAGTTAAGTTCAACACTTCGCTTCTTCTCATTACGCATGATCTTGGTGTTGTTGCTCAGGTATGCGACAGAGTCGCCATTATGTATGCGGGTGAGATTGTAGAAACTGGAACGGTTGAGGAAATTTTTGAACATCCACACCACCCGTATACTATAGGCCTTTTTAAATCGATTCCTACGATGGATGATAAGGTTGATAGGTTAAAGCCGATCAAAGGGCAGATGCCGGATCCTACAAGCTTGCCTTCAGGTTGTTCATTCCATCCGCGTTGCCCGTACATGAATGAAGTCTGTTCAAAATTCAAACCGACGATGACTAATGTTGCAGGGACTCATTTAGTGAAATGTTATATTCACGAGGGAAAGTTTGAGTCTTCTGAGTTTATGGAGGAAGTTACACATGGCAGATAATATTCTGGAGGTTAGGAATCTTAAAAAATATTTTAAATCGAAAAACGGAACTCTCCATGCCGTCGATGATGTCTCATTCAGTATTAAGCGTGGGGAAACATTGGGGCTTGTAGGAGAATCCGGTTGTGGAAAGTCAACAATAGGCCGCTTAATACTAGGGCTTCATCAAGCGACAAGCGGGGAGATTCTCTTCAATGGGCAGGACATCTGTAAAATGAAAAAGGCGCAGATTCATGACTTGCGAAAAGATCTTCAAATCATTTTTCAGGACCCGTTTGCCTCCCTGAATCCGAGGATGTCCATTGGTGAAATTATTGGAGAACCGCTTTTAATCCATAAAAAAGTAAAGCGTAGGGCGGAGATTAATTCCGAAATTAGACGCCTAATGGATGTTGTTGGATTGAGTACAAGATTTATAAATTCCTATCCCCACGAACTCGATGGGGGACGGCGACAGCGTGTTGGAATAGCAAGGGCACTTTCCTTGAATCCACAGTTCATTGTTTGTGATGAACCAGTATCTTCTTTGGATGTTTCGATTCAGGCCCAGGTTCTGAATTTGCTAAAGGATCTGCAGGCTGAATATGGTCTGACTTATCTTTTTATCACCCATGACTTATCTGTCGTGAAACATTTTTCAGAAAAGATAGCGGTAATGTATCTTGGTCAACTTGTTGAAATTGCAGAATCCGATGAATTGTTTAAAAAAACGGTTCATCCATATTCACAAGCATTGCTTTCTGCCATACCAGTCCCAAACATACGTCAAAAGATGCAGCGAGTAAAACTTATTGGAGAACTTACAAGTCCAATTGATCCTGAACTTGGTTGTAGATTTGCAAAACGATGTTTATACGCTCAGGCAAAATGTGTAGGACAAGATCCAGAGTTCAAGGATTTTGAAAATGGTCATTTCTGTGCATGTTTTAGAGCCGATGAGTTACTAAATGTAACCATATAGCAGTTCATTTTAACCAGTAGATGAGAAAGGATATTAAGATGAAAATAAAGATAAAAGGTAGATATGTCATCGGGTTTGATGGACAGGATCATGTAATTCTCAAAGATGGGGAAGTAGTCTATGAACTGGATACCATCGTTTTCGTTGGTCATGAGTATGAAGGGGAAGTAGATCAAGTGATTGATGCAGGGAATTCGGTCGTAAGCCCTGGCTTTATTGATTTGAACGCCTTAGGGGATATTGACCATGATCTCATACATCTAGAGGCAGATGCAGCAAAATCAAAGAACCTTCTATGGTCTGAAGAATATTTCTTAAAGGGCTACCATGAAGTGATGACACCAGAAGAAGAGGCGTTCAAATCATTATATGCGTACACACAATTAATCATGCACGGTGTGACAACCGCCATGCCGATTACATCCGTTTTCTATAAACGATGGGCGGAAACCTACGAGGAATTGGAGGCGGCAGCCCATAATGCTGGAGAGCTTGGGATCCGCATGTATATGGGGCCAAGCTACCAGTCCGGGATGAGAGTTGTCAAGCCTAATGGGGAAATTGAGGTATACTGGAACGAAAAAGAGGGCGAAGTGGGCCTCAAACGTGCGGTGGATTTCGTTAAAAATTTTGACGGGGCATACGATGGGCTTATTCGTGGAATGCTCGCACCGGAGAGGATTGAAACGCAGACTCCGGAAAATCTGATCAATACGAAGCGATACAGCGAAGAACTGGGCTGCCCGATTAAGCTGCATGCAGCTCAGGGGATATTTGAATATAACGAAATCCAACGTAAGTACCACAAGACTCCGATCCGATTCCTTTACGATTTGGGATTTTTAGGGCGGGGTACGGCCATACCGCATGGTCATTATATAGCGGGCTACAGTGGGGTCAGTACGGGAGAAGGCGATGATCTGGAACTTCTGAAGGAAACGCAGACAACCCTCATACACTGTCCCCTCGTTATAGGTCGGCATGGTTCCGCTCTTGAAACATTTTCCAGATATAAAAGAAGAGGGATTAATCTTGCTATCGGGACGGATACCTTCCCGCCGGATATGTTCCAAAACATTCGATCAGGCAGTATGATTTCACGAATCCTGGAAGGTGAGGTCAAAGACTCGACCTATGCTGATTTTTACCGTGCTGCAACGTTAGGCGGAGCGCAATTCCTGGGGAGAGAAGATCTAGGACGGCTAGCTCCTGGGGCAAAAGCGGATATTATTGCTATTGATCTTGATGGATTCCACATGGGCATCATAGAAGACCCGATTAGGACAATGCTTATGTGTGGATCGGGAAGAGATGTGAAGTTATCGATAATCAATGGACGAGTCGTCATGAAAGATAGGCAAATTCCAAACTTCGATCTCGAAGAAATTAAGATGAAAGGTCAACGGTATTTCGATAAGATGCGCCTGGGTTATTTGGAACGAGATTATCAGCATCTGCCAAAGAATGATTTATTTACTCCGTCTTTCAAAGTGGTGGAAAAATACAGAGAAAGCTAATTATATTTAGTACAAGACTCTTGCAAAAAACTTGTCATATCGAAATTCGTCTAAAACTGCTTCATATATAGAAGTATTGTCGACTTATTGAACCTAAGCAAGGTAAAGCTTTTGTTGAAATTGAGCTACGTCCTCAATCCATAAGCAGAAAATTCACCATTTCAAAGAGCGAACATTCAAGAATCGTAGAGCTTCTCTACACATACAAGGAGGATTTAATCATGATCAATGAGACAGATCTGAAGCATCTGCGACGTTGTATTGAACTTGCAAGGACTGCTCTCAAGAAGGGCGACGAGCCATTCGGTTCAGTCCTTGTCTCAGCCAACGGCGATGTACTTGCAGAAGACCACAACCATGTTGCCAGTGGCGACCATACCCAACATCCGGAATTTGCGTTGGCACGTTGGGCAGCCGAGAACTTAACAGCTGAGGAAAGGAGCAAGGCGACAGTATATACCTCGGGTGAACATTGCCCTATGTGTGCTGCGGCCCACGGATGGGTTGGATTAGGCCGGATCGTTTATGCAAGTTCCTCCGAACAATTGGGTCAATGGTTGAACGAGATGGAGATTGCTGCTGTATCGCGCGTTCGCAGCATTCCGATCCAAGATGTCATTCGTGATACGGAAGTAAACGGCCCTGTTCCCGAGCTCGCGGAGCAAGTCCGTCAACTTCATCATCAGTTTTACCAAGTGAAGTAAAACGGTAGGCACGACATGCGTGATGACTGTATTCAGCAGTCCATTTTTCTTGGTCTTTAATATGTTATATGGCCGGATTATTGAAGAAGGAGTTCGACCTTCTATAAAAGAATTAACATCAAAAGGGAAGTTAAAAGAGTTGATATATATTTTAGAACGAATTGGAATAAGAAAGTTAAATAGGCTTGGCATATCACGAATTCAAACTAATTTATCGTTAAGAGAAGTAAAATATTCCGCAGTTTTGCCTTTATCCAAATGTGTATTGAAGTAACGGGTAAGTTGGTTTAGGCAGGATTGATTTTATGATCTTCAACAATCGGGCGCGATTGTTGAGCAACATAGATAAGAAATGATCAAACTTTTTATAAAAGAATGAGCCAATTTAAAATATTAAGAGCGTGTTTTGATCAATCTATTAAACAAAACACGCTCTTTTCTATGATCGTTTATCAAGGTTATTAGTATCCTTGGCTTGCTTCTTTATATACAAAACTTGAGCATCGGAGTATAGGTGTAGGTCAAAAGCTTATAACTGAAACTTTAAAAGTTGTAAAAAAATTAGGATATAAAGAATTGTATTTAAGAACAGAAAATGTTTCAGATTACTACCGAAATAGAGGATGGAGTTTTGTTGAAACTATTCCAGATGATAAAGGTCAAAAAATTGATGTTTTTAAGCTTGGTCTTAACAATTACTAAATTTAATAAATATTATAGAGTTTCAACAAAATGGCAGGATAATTGAATACGAATATTCAATATATAAAAAGGAAGTATAAATTATTTATTAATAAACTACATATAGATAAAATTTCATTATGTAAGGAGTAGAGGAGTAAATATATATGCCGCTTTCAGTTTGTCCCGCATCTGAAGTAAATGCATCAATAGAAAAAACATGGAGTTTATTATATGAACCTGCAAAGTATGGTACTTGGGCAGATGCAAATGTTATGTCTGTTTCACCAGTGGGATTTGCACAAGCAGGGCAAATTATAAATCTAACATCTAAATCATTAGGGGTAAAATGGCATGTATCTTTACATGTAATTAGTGTAGATGTAATAAATCATCGAATTATATTTGAAACGCATTTGCCTTTTAAGTTGGTTCTAAAAAACAATATTTCATGTATTGAAAATGATGAAAAAGCATGTTTAGTTCGTTATGCCTGAGAAGCTATATTCCCTTCAGGTTTGAAGGGCAGAATATTAGAGGCGATATTATCTAAGGCTTTTGAGAAAAGCATCGAGGATTCGCTATTTAGATTAAAGACAGCTGCAGAACAATTGTAAAGAATTTACTAATCTTTAAAGCGACAAGAATGTTAAGTGTTACACTTAAACTATCAGATGTTTATCTTAAATTAGATTTTAGCAATGATCTTCCACAATCGGGCGTTTTGCTGGAGTAACCAAATCCCAATCCACAGTATTAAATTGAGAGATTGGGATTTTTTACTATTGTAATTTATATTAAACATAAAGATTGTAAATTGAAGCGGAATATATAAACGAATCTAATTTAAGCAACAAATATAACGCGGTTAGCAATACAAGCAACGTTTTAGTGAGAACAAAACTTTTGAATGTAGATTATAAAGGATGGTTTGTGTTTCCCGATCCAAATCAAGTTTGTTTTTCTAAAAATTTACATAAAATTTAATTAATTATAAAACAAATCTGTTTTAATAAAGTAGAAATCTATATTGAAGAGTGGAGGAGGTTTCACATGGATAAAATCAAAAAGGATTTTACCTTTATTATGCACCTTATTCCTAAGGTTCTTCAGACACTATTGAATATTTCTCTCGTTTTTTTGGCAATTATTCTCTCCTTATTACTAATAAAGGAATTAATCATTTTCAGTCAAATTTTGATCGAAAAGGGCTCTGATGATTATAAACTTTTTCTTGCCAATATCCTAATCTTCTTTTTATATTTTGAGTTTATTACGATGATTGTAAAATATTTTAAAGAAGAGTATCATTTCCCGATTCGTTATTTTATCTATATCGGCATCACGGCACTAGTACGAATCATTATTGTTGATCACGATCTTCCCGTAAATACATTGTTATATTCACTAGCCATTTTGGTTCTTATAGTTGGGTATTTCGTTATGAATTTAACTCCTCGTGAAAGACCAGGCAGTAACTGGTTTTTTAAAAAATAATGTTTTTAAGACCACCGTTTTCATTTTAATAGTTCCCTTTTGAAGTACCCGCACAGGAAAACGTACATATAAAATCAAGAATAAAAGCAGTGGAATTTCACAACTGAAATCGCACTGCTTCTAACATTTTGTTGAACAAATATAAGCTAAAAATAGTAAAGATGCTTATCTATCTAACGGTTCAGTGTAACAAGACAAAAAAATAAAGCTTTGGATGTAAGATGATCTCCAAAGCTCTTTCATAAAATTATAATGTTTTAACCTGTTCAATTTTTAATCCGAAAATTTGAGGAGGTTCAATTTTGTTCATTTGTAAATATGTAGAGAGTTGTCCACGATGATGGATTTCATGTTCTGGAATTGCCATAAGTATTCTCCACACACTAACTTCATGACCATGAAGGGTTAAAACCTTTTTTGTCAACACATCGTTGCCAATTTTTAATAGACCCTCTGTTAATTTAATCTGACATTCCTCTAAATAATTAGAAATATCCTCAAGAGAAGCCCCTTTACAGGTATCATGTCCTGTGTATGTCCAGGAACCATGTTCAAATATACCAAGAAACATCAATCGAGATGATGCGATATGTCGCAATAGATCACCTGTAGAAAATTTATCTTCAGAAGGCTTCCAATCTAAAAGTTCAGTAGGTATTACTTTCACATATTGCATCGTTCGTTTATGAATACCATCTAAATATTTTACATATTTCTTTAAATCATGAATCATGTCGCCACTCCCCAATTTTTCTGACCTTTATTACTTATATTCCTAATATTCGGAAATTTATAACTAAACAGTTTCCCCTCGTCCCTAAATTTGAACTGGAACTTGAATTTCAAATGTAATCTCATTTGGTTTATCTGTGATTGTAATATCGACGTGCATAATTTGCAGCGCATCGCCGGTGATCCGATATCCGGGTTCATCAAGATATTCCATTATCTTACTCAAACTTTCGCTTCGGTTCCATAATAATTCACCGTTATAACGAATACAAGCAAATAACCCGGCAGGAATCGTCATTTGGCACTGTTTTGGTATTTTTTCTTTATTTTTTGCCACTGCAAAAATAATGGATGGTTCTTCAAACCGTTTCGCTCTAAGATCCACTTCCTTGATGATAATGCCTAGTCTATTACTAGCCAGAATTGGTGTCTTCTCGGTGAGCATATTCTCTAACCTTATAACACCATAACTGAGTTCCAAATTACTATTTATTTTTTCATTTAAGGTAATTAATTTCCTTCTTCCTATTTCGCGGAAAAACACCGATTGAAGTTCTTTTTCTTTCGATACATGTTCCAAGTATCCAATTTTCCCCCGAATATCTTCCTCCAATTCATGTAACTCACTCAGTTTTGACACAAGTTCCGTATGCTTGGCTTTCAAAATATCCAAGGACTTATTAAAATTACGTTCATTAAAATAATCTTTAATTTCGTCTGTACTCATCCCAAGTTGCCGTAACTCTTTAATGGTCCCTAAAACTTCATATTGAAAAATAGAATAGTAGCGATACCCCGAATCGGGATCGACAAATTGCGGTTTGAATAGGTCAATCCGATCATAGTGGCGTAAGGTCTCCGTCGTTACCCCTCGTAAGCTCGCCATTTCACCAATGGTTAATTTTTCCTTTATTTTCAGTGAAATCCCTCCCTAAAAAATATAATACACCTATTGACCTTTGTGTTACAACAAGGTTTACAATAAAAATACCAAATCTTCTAAATCATCTAAGAATTAAAACTATTAACTAGTTGGGAGTTGAGTTATGGAAAAGAAAGCGCTTGCAAGAACACTGACTTTAGCACAGGTTGTCTTTTTAGGGATTGCATGGAATAACCCCATGGTGTTTTTTAATACCTATGGAATCGCTGCCGTAACCTCAAAAGGTGTAATTACGACTGCGTACCTTATCGCTTTTCTCGCAATACTTTTTACAGCTCTTAGCTATGGCAAGATGGCGAAAGCGTACCCGATCTCAGGTTCAGCTTATACGTTTGCACAGAAATCTATTAATTCTGAGGTTGGATTCCTTGTCGGATGGACGATTATGCTAGATTATATCTTAACACCTATGGTTACGTGCTTGATGTCTACCGTTTTTTTACATGCGGTACTTCCGGGAATCCCGCATTATGTGTGGGTAATTGTGTTGACTGCTAGCATAGTGGCACCGAGTATACTAGGTGTCGAGATATCCGCTTTAGCTAGTAAAATTTTTGTTATTGCTCAAGTCATTTTTGTTTGCCTTTTCTGGATTTTAACCTTCAAAAGTTTATCAGAAGGAGTAGGGACGGGTAGTCTCTTCTCAATTAAGCCATTGTTTGATGCAAATGTTTCCATGTCCGTCATCTTGGCAGGTGCTACTATTCTCTGTTTTAGTTTCCTTGGTTTTGACTCACTCACTACGTTATCAGAGGAAACAATCAATCCCGAAAAAACGATTCCAAAAGCGATTATGATTATGTTATTGATTATTGGAGTTTTATATATTGGCTCTTCCTACTTAGCACAATTGGTGCATCCGGGGATTTCATTCAAAAATCCTGATTCTGCAGCCCTTGAAATATCTTTACTTATCGGAGGAAATTTATTTAAATCCATTTTTATTACAGCAGTGATTATTGGTAACTTCTCTTCTGGAATCGCTTCCATCACAAGCGCTTCGCGGGTGTTATATGCGATGGGAAGAGATTCCGTATTACCAAAAAATATATTTGGATATATTCATCCTAAATTTAAAACACCATCACTTGGCATCATTGTGATAGGCGTAGTTTCTTTACTCGCAATTCTATTAACCCTAGAACAAGTTATTAAGTTTATCAATTTTGGAGCGCTAATTGCCTTCACATCTGTAAATCTGTCTGTTATCGCCCATTATTTTATCAGAAATCACAAGCGTTCTTTTATGGATTGCATTCGGTACCTATTATTACCACTCATTGGCGCAGCGTTTACGATGTGGTTATGGTCGAATTTAGAAATGGAGGCGTTGATTCTCGGGGGCATCTGGATGGCATGCGGCTTGACTTATCTCGTCTATATGACGAAATGGTTCCGCAAACCACTTCCTGAGTTTCATTTTGATAAAGAAATGATTCTAGAAAATGTCCAAGACATTGATCAAGAGGTTATCCCTCAACAAGTAACGTAAAAATAACATATTGGAGGTTTGTCAAAATGTTGAAGTTGAAAATGTTTATTAATGGTGAATGGATGGATTCATTAAGTGGAGAAAAGAGTCATGTTGTAAATCCTGCAAACGGTAAAATCACGGCTGAGGCTCCGCGGGGAAGTAGAGAAGAAGCCCAAATGGCGATTAATGCAGCACGAACAGCTTTTGACTCCGGAATTTGGTCAGACTTACCGGCAGCTGAACGTGCATCCTATTTATTTAAAATTGCAGATAAGATTGAAGAAAAGGCAGATGAGCTTAGCAAACTCGAAACAAAGAATACAGGAAAACCACTTAAAGAATCAGAGTTTGATATTGCAGATACCGTGAATTGTTTTCGCTACTATGCAGGGTTAGTGACAAAGCCAAATGGTCAAACCTATCCTGTTGCCGATCCCGTTCAGGCCATTGTTGTTCGCGAACCTGTCGGTGTATGCGGATTAATCGCTCCATGGAATTTTCCATTGTTGACGGGAGCTTGGAAAATAGCTCCTGCGCTTGCTGCGGGAAATACGCTTGTATTTAAACCCGCTGAAATCACTCCGGTCACCACTTACAAATTATTTGAGATCATGGAAGAAGTGGGCATACCAGCGGGTGTTGCAAACCTAGTTTTGGGAGGTGGTTCAACAGTAGGAAATGAAATAGCGGAAAGCCAAAAGGTGGATTTGATTTCTTTTACAGGTAGTACAGAAACGGGTAGAAGAATCATGAATTCAGCAACAGGAAATATTAAAAACCTTTCCCTCGAACTAGGCGGCAAGTCACCTAACATCGTTTTTGCCGATGCCGACTTTGAGACTGCAGTGGATTATGCTTTGAATGGGATTTTTATGAATGCCGGCCAAGTATGTAATGCGGGATCCCGTTTACTGTTAGAAGAGAGCATTCATGATAAGTTCGTTGCTAGATTGGTAGAGAGAGCGAAAAAGATTCAGGTTGGCCCTGGGGATGATTCGTCTACAGAGATGGGTCCGCAAGTAAGTGAGGGGCATATGAATCAGGTGCTCGAATACATTCAGATTGGCTTGAACGAAGGAGCGAAATTAGCATGCGGCGGTAACCGCATCACTAGCAACGGGTTTGAAAATGGTTACTATATAGAGCCAACGATTTTTGTTGACACCAAACCTGACATGAGAATTGTTCAGGAAGAAATTTTTGGACCAGTTCTTGTCGTTCAAAAGTTTAAAGATGAGGCGGAAGCAATCCAACTGGCAAATGATACTGCATACGGCCTTGCTGCAGGTGTCTTTTCACAAGATGGCGCCAAAGCTTTGAGAGTTATTAAAAAAGTTAGAGCCGGAATTACGTGGGTTAATGCTTATAACCTCGCCTATAATGAAGCACCGTGGGGAGGTTACAAGCAAAGCGGGATTGGCCGCGGGTTAGGAACCTTTGGTTTGGATACGTTCACTGAGGTAAAACAAATCAATATTAATTTAGATGTTAAGCCAACTGAATGGTTTAGCAATTAAATGAATTGAGGAAACATCAATATTAAATTTGAAATATTACAAAAATAAAGGAGGAAAAATATTATGTTATGGGATTTTCATTTTAATCTGCCTTCGTCTATTGAATTTGGGAATGGAAAGGTAAAGAATATTGGGAAAAGGGCTAAAGAATTAGGTGGAAATAAAGCCCTTATTTTTACCGATAAAGGACTTGCACAAACAGGAATTTTGGACAAAATTACACAGTCATTAGATCAAGAAGGTGTCAACTATATTGTTTATGATGAAGTATCACCTAATCCAAAAGATGTAGATTGCGAGAGTGCTTATCAAAGGTTTAAAGACGAGAACATCGATCTTTTAATTGGTCTCGGCGGCGGAAGTTCAATGGATACAGCTAAAGCAATTGGGACACTTTTAACACATGGAGGGGAGCTAAGAGAACGTTACGGCGTAAATTTACTAGAACAGGAAATTCCACCACTAATTTGTATTCCAACAACATCAGGTACCGGAAGTGAGGTTACAAGAGGTTCTGTCATTACCGATACCGTGACGAAACAGAAGGAGGCGATACTAGATTTGAAAATCGCTCCTAAACTGGCACTTGTCGATCCTGAATTGACGTTAACATTGCCTAAATCGATTACAGCAGCTACAGGAATGGATGCACTCACTCATGCAATCGAAGCTTATACTTGCAAAGTTGCTAATCCACTTTCAGATGCTTTGGGACTATATGCCATTGAATTAATAGCTAAGTACCTTCCATTGGCAGTAGAAAATGGTCAGGATTTAGAGGCTAGGAAAAATATGCTTTTGGGCAGTTTAGTTGCAGGTGTCGCCTTTGATAATACGGATCTTGGGGCTGTACATGCGATGGCCGAACCACTTGGAGGACTCTATGATACCCCACATGGAGTGGCGAATTCTATTTTTCTTCCACATGTATTTGAATTTAATATTCCTTCAAATCCAGAAAAGCACGCCAAGGTAGCAATCAAACTTGGGGCAAATCCTGAAGGAAAAACAATTGAAGAAACGGCGTACGAAGGTGTTGTGCTGTTAAAAGAACTGGCAACTAAAATCGGCATTCCTAGCTTCCGAGATTTAGGCAATGTAAATCCAGAAGACTTCTCTTTCCTAGCCGAAGGAGCCTATAAACATTTGTGTACGCAGGCGAATTCAAGAGATTTAACAAAAGAAGACTATCTGAATTTATTTCAAAAGACTTATGAGGTAAAAAACACCACTTTAATTGAAAATTAATTGTTTAAAAGAAAAATGGGACTTAAGGAAGTGCTGGAGCTAATTCCTGCGGGCGAAAAATATTATGTAACGGGTGATATTGATGGAATCGATCCGTCAATCGATCCTGGAAAGGGAAAGGAAAAGAAAAAGAAGAAATGCTTTCTTAACTGGGATTGGTTCCTACGGGACGAATGAATGTTAATAAAAAGAGAGGTACGCAAAGCGTTCCTCTCCTTATTTTGTAATAAACAATTTTTTACTAATATATGAAACTTCTTTGAGTCGTTAATCGTTATAGCAACAGAAAAAGGGGTGAAGAAATGTCTGTTAAAAATCGTAAGGATAAAAATCTTCATATTGTTGATCATGATGTTTGGTTAAGAACTAATTATGAATGAATATGGTGATAAGCTAATGAAATTAGCCTATGTTTATCGATTCTATTTACAAAAATAGGTATTAAACTAGTCCACTCAGTTAAAAGTTCACATAGACTAATGATGTAACAAGACATATTCACATGGAGGTCACTTAACGATGAAAAGGAATATTTCACCATCAAATATGATGCCAAATATGCCAAATATGCCAAATATGCCAAATATGCCAAATATGATGCCAAATTTAATGCCGAATCAGATAGCACCTATAAAACCCTTACCAGTTCCTGTACAACCAATGCCAGCGCCTTACGTTCCACCACAACAATGTCCGCAATATTGCCCGCCGCAAGTATTTCCAACTCAGTATGATCCACCACTATTTTCACCAGGACAACAATTTGTAAAAACAAATCTGTCTAACGAAATAGTGACACATATTCACCCTTCTCATACCACTACAGTCAACCAGCATATGATTCATCATCAGCATCATTTCCCACACACAGAATCCTGTGTAAATGAATGCTGTGAAACACATACGATGTGCGGAGTGCCATACAACCCTTGTTGTCCGCCAACACCATTTGGATTTTAGCCATTAGACCCATTAGGGAGCAAATTCTAAACAATGTCATATACTGTGAATGTTCCTTGATATATCTTCTCCTAAGGTACCTTATGGGTACCTCTTTCATTGAAAATAAATAGATTGTACTTTTTTCCTATTTTTTAGTCTAAGAATCAGCTATTATTCGAACTAAGCACAAATATATTATTAATAAAATTATTTTATTGTACTTTTTAAAAACGCACGTTGAAGTCACCGGAACTAAGGACTAATCAATATTTTTGGACGATACCTCTGTATCTTCATTTGGTAATGGAATGGAGGGGTCATCAAATGAATTGAGGTGTTCTTTTTTCACAATTGATTGATCCGTTTCATTAAATATTGAGTTGAAATGTGGTATTAGTTCTAAAAGTGTGTCAATGGATATAGGGGATTCATTTTTTTGCGACAATGGATCTTGTTTATATTGTAGTAATGCAGACAAGCTTTCATTCAAAATTGTGTCTAAAAATTCAGGAAGAATGATAAAACTTTCAGATTCTGATTTATTGAGCATATTGTTAACCTTATTTTGTAATGATTCAACACCTTCATTTATTATTAAGGCAAAAAACTCACTCTCTGAAGAAATATTACTAAACTCATCGTGATTTTTTAAATCATTCACAAATCTTACAAAGTTACTTTTTTCATCCTCGTTAAATTCTAATGTAAAACCTATGGGGCTTTCTTTATATTCCATTTTTGGTTCTCCTTTCAAAGTAGGCATTAACCTGGTTTCATGATTAATATATTTTGTTTTGGTTAAATTGTTCTTAAATTTGAAACGTTCCATAAAAAAGGTTCTTTGTAAATTTATTAATAATGTGCATTACTTCAAAGTAAAATCAAAAAGATCAATGATTCATATAATATTGAAAATGTAGCTTGAGGTGAAGAGATGGGATTAAAGATCGAAAAAACAAAAATAAATGAAGTGCATGAGTTATTAGCCATTCAAAAAAAAGCTTTTCGTCCTGACTTAAAAAAATACAAGGATTACAAAACGAATCCCGCTTCAGAAGAAGTTGATTTTTTAATTTATAGAATTAATCATTCTATGCACTATACTATTTTCATTGATGGTAACATAGCTGGTGGAATTTGTATTATTAAACGATCAGATACTCATTTCCGATTGTTCCGGATTTTCATAAGCCCTGAATATCAGAATAAAGGGTTGGGGTCGAACATTATATCAAAAATGGAGAGTACATTTCCAAAGGTGAAAACATGGAGCTTAAATACTCCAAAGGATAATCGGAGGAATCGCCATTTTTATGAAAAATTAGGTTATAAAAAAACCGGAGAAACGAAAATTAATGATCGGCTAACATTGATTGAGTATGAAAAGAATGTAACTTGAAAAAAGGAAGGATGAATATCAACACCCCTAAAAAGGATATAAACCCTCATATAATTCCCACAACCTTAAGTTAAATTCTATATATTTCCATGTGTGAAGCAAAAAAATCCATCCTGAGAGTTACAAAAGGATGGATATAAACAATTTTAAATTGGAGCAAGCATATGTATTAGAAATAAAACCGTAAAGATCATAGCCGTGATACGGTGGAACTTTTTGCGAAATCCTGTTGCTTTTTTGTGGCGTAAGTACCCAGCAAACAAAGTGACCAAAAGGAATACAAATGATGTGTAACCCATCAACATTTTGATATTTTCATACCCAATTACTGGTCCAATTTTAACAAGGTTAATCAATACATGGCCTACGATAAGGATGGTAGAAGAAATGGATATTTTTATATGCCACTTCATAAAATATCTGGAGAAGGTTGCTAACCGAATCTTAACCTCTCTTTTATTTGTCTTTCGAATGATTAGAAAAATAAAATACATATTCACATTAAAGATAAATAAGATCATAGCTATCTGAGCTAAAAACTGGCTGATTACGATCAATGTGTTGTCATGTGGCCTAAAAAGCCATATATATATGATTGAGCCAATAATAAGCAAAACATTAACAACTGACCATATCCTATGATACACACAAATCCCTCTTTCTTGTTACAATTGGGAATTTTAGTTTTCACGAGAATTTGGTGATAACTGTGAATCTTAGGTCCAAAAGAATCAGATTATTGATTTTTAAGTTTTTTTATAAGTTCTCTTTGTTCTTCTTTTAACGATGTAATTTCCAATTCTAACATTTCTATCTTCATTATTAAAGGTGACAATGCTTCTTGAAGCATTGTACGTAGACGATCACTTTTTTCCATGTCCATTTTTGTCCTCCTTAAAAAACGTGTTACTATTATTAAAAAACAATTTAAATATTGATGTAACATTTCATAATTCCGGTATTTTTAAATCTTACATCTTACAAATAAATTAAAGGAGGGGGAGCCGCCCCTCTAATTTCTTCTTTATTTGGAAAGCTTATTTAGCACTACATACAAACTAACCCGATCATTACTTGTATTGGCAAAAGAAAGTTCTTCATCTTCACCGGTATGGATTAAATCTGTTTCAGTTACCTCTGATTCGCTGCCGTCAATGATAATGGTTCCATTTCCGGACACAACAAGTAGATAGACCTCTGCACCAGGGTGTTTATGAGCTGGCAGTGTTTGTCCGGGCAAGAAGTTTAGAACAAATGCTGTACTATTACCATTATTAAAAATAACCCGTTTTGTAAACTTTTCCTCATTAAATTCCTGATAAGTCTTAATCGATTGCCTTTCCATAATGTCCCTCCTTATTTACCACCTTCATTTTAAATAAAGGTTATGTTCAATTAAGTGATTTTAATCACTTATTTTGATATTTTACTCTGGATTAAATGCCAATATGAATAGGGAAGAGGAAATACTTTTTGAACAATAATGACATTTTGTGGTACCCCTTATAGGGGTACCACCAGCAAAACGCGAATTTACAACGCTAAGGAAATTCAAAAATAAAAAGCCCAATTTCTCAGTAAAATTGAGAAATTGGGCTTTTTCGTTATTTTAAAAATCGCCCGATTGTGGAAAATCATCAAGCTTCTATTAGCTGATTGAATAAGAATTTGTTCCACAACTATTAAGTTATGATCCTTAAAAGTTAAATTCACCTCCAACAATCCCTTCAAAGCCGTCAATCTCCATCTTTTGAATTCCCTGACCATTGCTGATCCTAAGCCAAACAACTATACCACCTCTAGCAAAATAATTAACATATCATATTCAGGAAAGGTTAGTTAGCTAATAGCATATGTTTTATTGAAAGGGTGTGATTGAATTATGGATCGGCAGAAATGGGGCGTTGGAGTATTAGTATTCATTGGCTGCATGTTTCTTGGTGGAGGAGTGGGATCTTTGTTAGGAAATTCCCAAATTGGATGGCTGATAGGAATGGGTGTTGGATTTCTTGGGATGGCTTTAACGAGACTGATTAGAAAATAATAGAACGGGTGTTCTTCTTCCGGTAAATAAGGCAATATGCAATTTGGTAATTACTTACATACTAGCCTTGTAACATGTAGTAATCGTACTCATACAAAGCCACTCTCTAACAGAAAGTGGCTCTTTTTATTTTCGGCTCTATTAAATTTCATTGATTTTTAGTCGAATTAAGTCTTATAATGTAGAATTTTTCCACATTTAAAATCTCGATTAGCTTATTTTCAAATAATCTATTTACTGTTCTTATTAGTGGGAAATTTAAATTCAAAATATACACACCTATTTACTGGTACGATTTATTAACAATTATAGCAAAAAAACTCATTCCTTCTTAAAGTAATCTGCCAGTTACTTGAAGAAGAAACTTAAAATCGGAGGCAATAACAATAATGATACTGAACTGAAAATAAGCAATTTGAAAACTTTTTCTGAAAGTTTTACTCTACCCTTTCCTTTGTACCACCCACTAAATTGCAATTTATTTCTATAAAGAACAAATAATAAAATAAAAATCGCAATTACTCCCATCCAACCATAACTATTCATATCCGTTCCTAATTTTGTATAGATATAATTGATAATGCCACTTGAAATTGCCCCGAGAAAAAGAAATATGAAAATTATTCGTATTAACTCCAATAGTACCCTCATCACATCCACACTCCAACCTTTTATTTTATAGTTAATTTACCACATATAACCATATTGTTATTGAACTATCTGCCCCTTTAATTTAAGTACAATCCTTCATAAACTTATATCCACATAAAAGTATGTAAACACTGACGATTTCATTTTTTAAATACCTCAGCATACTACAAACGAAGAATCTCGAGAAACCCCGCTTTTGTTATGTTCTTATTTTTCACACACACTTAATCGGTTCTATAAAAGTTAGTTTATCATCCTCTGAAGAGACCTTCTGCTTACGGTTAAGATAAATTTGGTAAGCAAAAAGAGGTGTTTCTTTTGAAAGATTTGGGAATGTCTATTTCCTATAGAGGATATTTTTAATAGACGAAGTACAAAAAAACAAGAATATTGTCGAATAATATAAGCGTTAAGCAAAAAGTCCGATCACACTTAATAAACAAGACATCGAGGTAATAAAGACCCCATAAAAGAAGTAAAAAGTAAACTTTCTTACAAACCAATACGATTTTTCTATCAACCTTTAACTTACACATATATATAGGCTATTGATAATCGAAATACTAAATTTAAAATTTTTCGAGGTGCGAATATGTCATTTAATCTTAAAAGTAAAGTGTTAGAGAAGAAAAAAAGGAAAGAAACACTTGTTCGTAGATTATATTTGCTGTTGCAACAAAACAGAAAATTGAAGACTAATGGAGAAGAATCTTAGATTACAGTTATCTTGGGCTACATTATGGGCTGAATTTTACATCCAATCTTATGGATTGAAATTCCTGAACCACCTTAATAATGCAGTTATTTTTGCTGCACAAAGAACTATGGGTGACAGAGGTTACTGAATAATGGCAAACAAAATGGTAGCGTTAGCTTCTCAGCAGAAGGGCTTCTTATTAGTGGTAAGTACTCGGGATTATGGGTTAGAAATTACATATACGTAACATTACTTATTCGATATTTAAAGGACGTTAAAGTTGATACCATATCCACTGTTCATCTAAAAGATTACCTGGCTAAGTCTTACGAAACCCTAAAACCTTCAAGTTTATCTCACCGAATACGTTTTATGAAATCATTTTTTCGTTGGCCACACGAGGAAGGACATGTTTCAAAAAATCTTGCTACTAAAATAAAGGAACCGAAAGCAGGGAAACGAATTCCTAAGTTTTTAACAGAAATTGAAATTGAACATTTACGTGAGGCGTGTTCCAGTCCATTGGAAAAGGCATTGTTTGAATTCATGTTTTCTACAGGATGCCGCATAGGAGAAATTGTTACATTACAGAGGAGTGGAATAAATTGGTCAAACCGTACTGCCATTGTTAGGGGAAAAGGAGATAAAGAAAGAGAAGTTTATTTTAATATCGCTGCGAAATTTGGCTTAAACGATACCTTGAACAACGCCAGGATTGCGATACAGCCATTTTTGTCACCGAACGGTATCCTCATCGAATGAGTATTGCCCAAATGAGATACATCATTAAGCGGATTTCAAAAAGGGCAGGAATTAATAAAACGATCCATCCACACCAGCTGAGGCAGAGCTATGCTACTCACATGTTAAATAATGGTGCCCCTCTTGAAGTCATGCAGAGTTTACTAGGTCACGAGAAAAGTGAGACTATGAGGATATATGCTCAGTTAAGCGGGAGTTTAAGGCAAGAGCTTTATAGGAAGTATTTTTAAGAAGGGTCGTAAAAAAGGCAATGCCGAAAAAAGCATTGCTTTTCTTCAATTCTTGCACCTGTTAGTTTAAGTGCATTTTTTCACAAACTTTAGAACTAATTTCATTTATTACAGGAATGCTGCCCCTATAGTTAAAGAAAAAAATCCTGTAAAAACAGATTTTAATCAAATTTTATTATAAATGTTCAATCTATATTTTACATAATCGAACTTTGTTTTAAATGATCAATCTTTTTTATAAAACTACAAGAACAGGTATGCTTATTTTTTCCATTGCCCCATTTTAGTTTCATTTGATTGAATTGTTAGTATATCTCTTGTGAAATTTTGTTAAGTGTTTACTTTAGATAATGCACTTACTTAAATGTAAGGGGATGATTTATCAATGATTCATCAGCGTAAATGTCCAGTTGAGACACTTATTCATGTTTTAGGTGGCAAATGGAAGCCAATGATTTTATGGCATTTGATTGAATCCAATAAGCGATTCAACGATCTGGAAAAGCTTATACCTGATGTTTCACAAAAAATTTTTTCACAACATCTCCGAGATTTGGAACGAGAAGGCATAGTCGATAGAACGGTCTACCCTACCATCCCTCCAAAAGTAGAATATTCCATTAGTGAATACGGCAAAAAATTAATCCCTGTAGCAGAAGTCATGTGTGCTTGGGGAGAAAATCATAATAAGCGGAAATATAAAGAATCAGCGTCTTAAAGCTGGTTCAATGAACTTGTACACTAATTCAATCAACTCAAAACAAAAGCTGCCACGGGATACCGGGCAGCTTTTGTTTACCTACAGTCGGCACTCCTGTTATGAATTAATTTTCTGGTTTGAGTTAATAAAACTCCTGATGGTGTAGGATTGTCGCCAATCTGTCTTTAGAAATTTCCTGTTCTCAGAACTCCGCGTGAACAATTAAGTCATCCCATTCTGTCATGCTTACTTTTAAGTAAGTACCGTACTTTAAAGTGGGTTCTTAACATAATATTAAAACGGTGCTAAGCTTGAGTTAACCAAATATTAGGAGCCATTTAAGAGGAGGAAAGAACAATGAAAATTATTGTTTTTGGAGCGACGGGGAATACAGGAAAAAGAGTGTTGGCGCGGGGGATAAAAATGGGGCATGAAATGACAGCATTTGTGCGAAATTCTGAGAAGCTTTATGATCAACTAGGTGAGCATTCCGCACAGCATGTGAAAGTGATTGTGGACGATATTATGGATCCGGTCATCGTCGGTGAGGCGCTCGCGCATCAAAACGCCGCTATTATTGCAGCCGGCCATGCGGGCCAGGGAGAAGAGTTTGTTCGTATCGTCGATAACATTATAACCCAATGTGAATGCCAACCAAGTTTCTCTGGGCGGGTATGGATGATGGGAGGAGCCGGACTGCTGGGTATTCCATATACCGATCTTATCGGCAACAATTTACCCGGCTTCCCGCCTGAGTATAAAAATCACAACCGGAATTTCGAACGGCTACAGCAGACTCAACTCGATTGGTCCATTATGTGTCCGGGAACAATGATTGATTCGATAGAGCATCCAGATCCGGTTCATCTGCATGTAACAACGGAAACATTGCCCGTTCCGATTCCGGAGATGATCAAGGAATATTCCGAGGCAGATATAGCCCGTCACTTGTTCAGCCGACTTCAAGAGCTGGTTGTTGCTTATGACGATGTCGCGAAATGTATGCTGGACCATATAGAGCTAGGAGGATCGTTTAAAAGAAAAAGGGTCGGTCTTGCCTATCAAAGCGATATTCTGGTGCACTGAGGAAAAGGGAGATGATCGGTTTGTTTGGATTACTGCTCGTTTTGCATATATTGGCTGCGATCGCCATAATTGGTCCAGCTTTCGTGATGCCCATCATTCGAAGATCCGTGAGAACCGTCGGTCAACTGCGCTTTGCTTTTAGTATAACGACCAAACTTGCCATAATACCTAAAATTGGCGGAGCCGTTCTTATTATAACCGGGGTTTGGCTTATGATCATAACCAAGATGGGGTTATCTCAAATGTGGTTGAATGTATCCTTCCTTTTATTGCTGCTCATGGTCGTCATGATCGACGGATTGATCGAGCCGCGTATGAAAAAGATCATAAAGATCGTATCTGAAAGTCAAGACCAGGGTAATGAAATACCCGCCGAGTTCGGTCTGTTGATGAAAAAAATCGTACCAATGGAGACGGCGGCACAGCTGCTGATGATTGCCATATTGGTGCTTATGGTCGTTAAGCCATTTTAAAGAAGTCAACGGGAGCGACTTGATCACAATTTAACCACTAACGCATCAAAATCCAGGGATCTATGATAATAAAGGGAGCCATTTTTTCAAATTTATCCCTTCTCGACAATCCCCATGGTAAAGAGGTGATATTATGGGGGTCAACCTTGAAGGGAGAATCATAGAAATTCGCAGTTTCCCAATAAAATCTGTTTTAGGCGAGTTATTATAAATGTTGCTTTAAAATAAAAATTGATTAAAAACACCCCGCAAATCCACATTTTACGTTAAATTAAATGAACCTGTTTTGAAAAGGATTGTTCAAAACAGGTTCATTCTTTATGAAGCACTATACAATTTTTATAAAAAAGTTTGATCATTTTCTACCGATGATCTACAACAATCGCTCCCGATTGTTGTAGATTGAAAAATGCGAAAGAGCTGCCACAATAGCTCCTCAGGAATTTTACTAAAGCACCCGTTTGTTTAAGTACAATATTTCACAATTCTTGACTTTACTCGAGTCCATTTAATTGTGATAAGTGATGTGTAAAATGATAGAACGGTAAGGATACATGCCGTTGGTAACTAACGAAATCCTCCCATGTCGTGTTTTCTCTTGGATTGTAGTGGCTATCAGTTCTCTATTAATCGTATCTTTCTCTTTTGGTTGTTCCGTTTGACCTGGCTGCTCGCCCAAAAAGCCCATTTCTATAAAAATATGTTAATGACTATTATACTTGTCCATTCTTTAACTTGTCCAAAGAATACTTTAACAATGTAAAACCTAAAAAAATTATAATGAAATGAGGTGTTTTTAATGGGATGTAATGATAATCTTCAACCCAATCAAGCAAGTCAATCCGATCCTCCAGGTCCTTGTCCAGTAACACCAACACCACTAAGTTCATTTACGAGTGCAAATACCTCAACAGTAGCTGGACCAACTGTTAGTAGGATTAAAGTTCCTGTTGTTCTAGCAGAGCCAACAATCCAAATTCCGATTGAGACAACGATTACCCTTAATAATCCTCCAGCAACTGAAATTAAAAGAGTCACAAAAAATGTATTTCTCGATCAAGTGAAAATTGTTCCGGTTGCACCATTTACACGTGTTGACGGTACTGACTTTTTTACCTTTTCAAGAGCTAAATTATTTATAGCAGGGCATATTCGCAAAAATATTGAATATACTCAGGCTGGGATTACATCGGTATGTACTGTATTTCTTACAGATACAGTTGTCGATATTCCATTCACTGGCTTTACAGAACTTAGTGTAGCGGCTGGAACGCTCATTAATCTACCAATCTTAGGTATTAATGAATCTTCCGAGTCTAGTTTCCTTAGTGACGTAAACAACTTAAATGCTCGCTTGGATAAATTCTTCTTCAACAATCTTGTCAAATTCAATGAACAGCCATTTGGTGAGTTAGTAGCCGCAAACTTCTTTGAACTTGATTTTTCGCCAACGGAGCCAGCAGCTGAGGGATTTTTTATCACGTTGACTGAAAAACTCGTCCTAGAGCTTACTGTAAAAGTATTACAAACTCAGCAACTTGCAGTTACTTTAACTACAGTCGTTCCTAATCTTCCTGGTCTTACTCCTCCTATGTAATGGATGTTCTTCAGTATATGTAAGAAAAAGGGTTCTGTTTCTTGTAAACAGAGCTTTCTTCCAATTCAATCCTTGTATAACACTCAAATAGTCCTAAAAAATGCACAGGATAAAGAAAAGATCATAAACGAATTAAATTTTTCTGAAGAAGGTAAATCGCTTCAACAAGTAGAAGAAATATTTTTTAAAAATGGGATAAAAATATTAGGTTCAATTCAAACAAAAGACAGTAATCCTTTTCAGTTAATCTGTTTTGATTATGAAACAAATCCAAACGGTGATTTTATTTATAGAGATGTTCGTTTTATTTAAATGATATTCTTACGCACAAAAAGCTAGAGGATTAAATCTTAGCTTTTTTTAGTTTTGAAAAATATCACATTATTGAAATTCTTTTTTACATAGTTTACCAGAGGGAATTGCTATTATTGAAACTTGGTTATGCTCGTGTTTCGGCTAAGGATCAAAATCCCTAACGACAACTAAAAAAAATTCGCGATATAGGAATTGAAGAACGATATATTTTTTAGACAAGAAAAGCGGAAAAGATTTTAACCGAACGCAGTATCAGGGGATATTAGCGTTTGGAATACAGTTTATCTAGGAAAGGCTACAGATTTACTCCTGAATAAAGGAGATTTACGAGAAGATTTATTAAAACATATATCTCCATTAGGATGGGAGCATATCAACTTATTAGGTGAGTATCGCTTTGATCAAAAAGGGAAGAAAGAAAAAGAAGCTAGCGAAAAATCAAATGTGTTTCGCCAACTTCTTTACTATTCTAGGAACTTTTTAGACAGCCCGTTTATTGTTAGAAGTTTACTTTTTCGAGCTCACCAATTACATATTCACCAATTTCATCAATAGCCTGCTTTGCTTCAGGTATTGGAAAGGTGTGGAATACATGCCACATATCGTCCCAAACTTTAAGAGTTACTTCAACTCCGGCATTCCTAGCCCGTTCAGCTAGGCGGATTGAGTCGTCTAATAGAATCTCGTCATTACCGACATGTATAAGCAGAGGAGGAAGATCGGCTAGTTCTGAATAAATCGGTGAGATAAGCGGATGGTGCAAGTCGTGTTCCCCACTATACATAGCTGACACTGCTCGCGTAGAATCAGGCGATAACCAAGGGTCAAGCTCTTTACGTGTTACCATTGATTCTCCTGTTCCTTCTAGATCCGTCCAAGGTGAGAGAAGAATGGCCGTTGCAGGAAGTTTGGTCCCTGAATCTTTTAATGATAAAAGCGCGGCCAGCGTAAGACCGCCGCCGGCAGAATCACCGCCAATGACGATTTTTTCATGTGCAAAACCAGAGGAAAGTAACCAACGGTAGGCACAAACGGCATCCTCGACTGCTGCCGGGAATGGCTGTTCAGGTGCAAGACGGTAATCAATGACAAGTACACGCATACCTGTCGAACGAGAAAGTTTCGCAACCAAATTCCGATGCGTGTTCAGGCTTCCCATGATATAGGCGCCACCATGAAGATAAAGGAAAACCTTATCCGACTCCGCATTCGGTGCAAAGACCCACTCTGCAGGAATTCCCTCAACCAATAATTTTTCCACAGTAATATCCGAGTCTAGCTGAGATAGTCCTGATAATTTCTCCAGACCTTGTCTAGCCTTCTCGAGATTGAATTCCCCAGTCTGTTTGGTAGTGGACTGCTTTAAAAATTGTCTTATGAGTAAACTTTCTTGACTTGCCATTTTATACGCTCCTTTCAAAATTATTACAGTTAATATTTTCTATAATGATATAATGAAGTCCTCTTTGATTTTGATTGAAAATTAAATTACTAGAATGTTACTAGAAACAATTAAATTTATTTAACTCTGAAATTAATTTTGGAAAGTTATTGAAACCGAGCATAAGACTATTCCATCTAATAGGTGAAAAACGAAAGGCTAGACTTAGAAAAAAAGAGGAGGGGAAAAATGGATGTGATAAAACTAGTCAAAAAGGCTAAAAAAGGGAATGATGCTGCTTTTGAAGAATTGATCTTTCTTTATCAGGATCAATTATACCGAACCGCTTTTTTATATGTGCAAAACAAAGAGGATGCTTTAGATGTCGTACAGGAAGCAGTTTATAAAGCTTATATAGCGATCGGACAATTAAAAAATCCGGAATTCTTTATGACATGGTTGACACGAATTCTGATCAATTGTGCAAACGAGGTGTTACGTGTAAAGAAGAAGATGTTCACCCTTTTCGAGGAAAAAAAGATCAAAACAAATGACAAGATGGGGGACAAAGCAACCCAAACCGAACAAAACATTGATTTAAGAGAAGCGATCAATCAATTAGATGAAAATTATCAGACAGCCATTATTTTGTATTATTTTCATGATTTATCGATTCAACAAATTTCCGAGCAGATGGAGATACCTGAAGGAACGGTGAAGACGCATTTGCATCGAGCAAGAAAATTGTTAAAGAAATACATAGAGGGAAGTGATCATACGTGGATAAACAATGGTTTACAAGCGAGATGAACAAAATAAATGTTCCCCAAACAGAGGTTCAGGCAGCCATTAAAAAGGGCATCGCCAAAGCACAACAAGTAAAATCAGTAAATAATAAAAATAAAAAACGATATACAGTTCCAATCGCAGCCGCTATAGCCTGTATTTGTTTCTTCGGATCAGGATTTGTTTTTCCGCAATTAGGACGAGTTTTAGCTGCAGTGCCGATTATAGGAAAAATCTATTCTTCTTTACATGATCCGGTTGGAGAAAAACTAGCAGCTAGTCAGCTCGTAACAGAATTGAATCAAAGAGCTGTCAGCAATGGTGTCGGGGTCACGGTAAACAGTGTGTATTATGATGGATGCAGAATCGGTGTCACCTTTAAGGTGGATCATTTGAAAAAGAACTCAAAGCAATTTGCTTTCGACTATAAATTAGCGGATGGCAGCTTTAAATGGATGGTAGGAACTCAAATCTCTGGAATCGTAACACCAGAAGGAGATGGCATTGGTCACATACAACTTGATTATCCGGAAAAGGAACTTCCACATAATTTGACACTGCCTTTAACGTTGACATCTATTAATCAAACAAAAGGAACATGGAATTTTAATATTCCGATAAGTCAATTACCTAATAAAAAAATAAACGTTGGGAAAGTTGTATCGAGCGCTGATAAGGAGCATGTATTAAACCTCGAAACGATTACAGTTGGAAAAGAAACAGTAGCCCTTGATTATAAAGCGGTCTATTCACTTATTGGTAAAGAAGATCTAATGCGAATTGATAAAGTAACAGATGATAAAGGGAAAGAAATTCGCTTGCTTGTTTCAGGAAATGAATTTGGAAGAAAAGAAGTGGGAAACACAATTGAATCAGATGAGCGCTCCCTGTTTGAAAAAATACCCGATGATGCAAAATTCATCATGGTTTATCCATACCTAAGGGAGACCGAACCGACTATTCTACATCCATTAAGCGGAAAAACTGCATTTGAAGTTCAGAGTGCTCGATACGGATGTAAGTTAAAGGTTGAGAAAATCGAGCAAAATAATCAACAATTAATCGTGAAATACACATTAGATCATGTGGACACGAAACATAAGAGCATTAATGAAATAAAAAACTTTGGAGAGAATCTAAGTTTAGTTGATTCTGCCTATATCGGCAAAGAAGTTGTGCCAATTGGTCACATTATCAAAGGAAATACGGTAACCGTTTTGGACGAAAAACAATTAAAATTTCAATCAACCTTTAAATTAGATGGTAAGTACGGTTTGAAAAATTTCAGCATGGAAAACTATTCATTAGGAATGGATTTTCCTATCTTATACCCTGAAAAGGACTTACCGCCGATCAAGGTTCCTTTAGATTCTAAATAATAAAGAAAAAGGGGCACTAATAATTAAAAAAGTGCCTCTTTAACATAGTTTTTGCTTTTTATTAATGTAAAAATAGTTCCCAAGAGTTGTCCTTTAGATTATTCCTTAATAAGTACTCGAAAATATGGACGCAACAAAGCTTTATCTGCGATTTTTATGCAGATATCTGCGAAAAAAACATTATATCTGCGAAACGCCTTACCTCGGTGCAAGCGTTTTAACAGAGATCGCCGGTGAGTATGTTGTTATGATACAGCCATCTAATTGCTCTTCCTTTAACAATCCGAGGTGAAGTGCAGATTTTATTTTAACATCATCCGGTTTTTTAACTACTTGGATTAAATCATTCAATTGTAATTCTTCTAATCTTTTAATCGTTTCTTCGTCGTTGTATTTTTCTGTTTTTCTAATTTGCCTCTGTAACTTGTAGCCGCTAATGGTAATTTCACCTTTATCATTTGGTCCAATCAATTGATTAAAGTATTGATGGAAAGCATCCTTTAATGTATCCATTTCCAGCTCGATTTCCTTTTTCTGTTTATTCAATTCATAATACTGCACCAGCATATCCCCTGTAATGAAAGTATCCTTCAAGATCATCCTCTCCTTTTTTCGAACGTATATTCTATGTTTATGGAAGCCAAGTAAAAAAATTACTGACTATTTCAATGGTATTCAGAGCAAATCCAAAACAGAATTTTGATTTTTGGAAAGTTTTCTGTTGTATAACAATTATTACAAAAGGTATGATATAGTTAATTTAGAAAATTCCAATTTTTAATAAAGGAGTGGAGGAAATGAATGTACCATTAATCTTACCGGAGTTTCTTGACCGTGCCACGGCTCTGTATGGTGACAAACAAGCTGTTGTGTGTGAGGGGCGTAGTTTTACATACAAGGAACTAAATGGTAGAGTGAATCAGCTTTCACACGGATTAAGGGAGCTTGGCGTGGAAAAGGGGGACAGGGTTGCCTATTTAGCACCTAATACAGTTGAAATGCTTGAAGGCTTTTACGGCATTTTTCAGCTTGGGGCAGTAATGGTTCCACTCAACATTCGGCTGATTCCAGATGATTATTTGTTCATCTTAAACCATAGTGAATCAAAAGTGCTCTTTGTGGACCAGGACTTATATCACTTAATCGTTCCTATTAAACATAAGCTGGCAACGGTTGAGAAAATCATTGTTCAGTATAAGGATGAGGAAACGGGAGAAATCGATTACGACCAATGGCTTTCAAACTATACGGTTACTGCTTTTGATCGTGCTGACCTTCATGAAGATGATGTGTGCAGCCTGTTATATACCAGTGGTACGACCGGAAATCCAAAGGGCGTGATGCTGACACACCGTAATAATTATTTGCACGCCTTAAGTACGATGCACCATTTACGCGTTAGTGACCGCGATGTTTACCTTCACGTTCTGCCGATGTTCCATGTGAACGGGTGGGGATCACCATTTTATTATACAGCCAATGGGGCGACGCATATTTGTCTAAAAAGAGCGACGCCAGAATCGATTTTTAAAGCGATGCAGGATAATAAAGTAACTGTACTTCATATGGCGCCGACCGTGTTAAATTCACTTTTACTTTATTTTGAAAAAAATAAGCCGATTCTTGATCAGGATGTTCGTGTCGTTATTGCTGGTTCTGCACCGCCACCAGCGTTTGTCACCCGCGTTGAAAAAGAATTAGGATGGGAATTTATTCAAGTATATGGCATGACAGAATCGACGCCATTAAGCCTATTTTCAACTATTCGTTCACAGTTCGCTCATTTGTCACGCGTCGAGAAGTCAAAAATCAAAGCAAAAGCTGGATATCCGATGATAGGCTGTGATGTCAGGATTGTCAATGATCTTGGCGAGGAAGTGGTCCATGACGGTAAAGAAATAGGCGAGGTGGTGGTGAGAAGTCACGGAGTCATGAAAGGATATTGGAAAAATCCCGAGGCAACAATGGAAACGATTCGGAATGGCTGGCTCCATACCGGCGACATGGGGACGATTGATGAGGACGGTCATATCGATATTGTCGATCGGAAAAAGGATATCATTATAAGCGGTGGAGAAAATATTTCATCGATTGAAGTCGAAGGGGCCTTGTATGAGCATCCGTCTGTTCTTGAAGCTGCAGTTATTGCCGTTCCACATGAAAAATGGGGTGAAACGCCACATGCTTATGTAGTATTAAGGGATAATCAACAGGTAAGCGAGGACGACATTATCGCATTTTCTCGGGAAAAGTTAGCTCATTTTAAAGCCGTCACCGGAGTTACGTTCGTCAAAGAGCTGCCGAAAACGGCTTCTGGAAAAATCCAAAAAGTTCACCTTCGCCATGAATACTGGAGTTCCAGTGGGAAATCAGACCGATTCGTCAATTAATTTGGCTTGGATAGATAAGCTATATTACTGCTTATCTATCTTTTTATTTTTAGGCTATGGAGGTACAAAATGGATTTATCAGAACTTAATCCCAAAGGAAGATTTAGTAATCGCGTAGAAAATTATGTAAAATATAGACCCAACTATCCAAATGATATAATAAAATTTTTAAATACAAATGCAAGTTTCACAAAAGAATTAATAGTTGCTGACATAGGCTCTGGAACTGGTATTTCTTCCAAATTATTTTTGGACAATGGAAATCAAGTATATGGTATAGAGCCTAATGCAGATATGAGGAGAGCAGGAGAAAAATTTCTTAATAACTATACGAATTTTACCTCTATAGATGCTTCTTCTGAAAATACTAATTTAGAATCAGAATCAGTAGACATAATTGTTTGCGGACAATCATTTCATTGGTTTGAACCAGAGCCTACAAAAAAAGAATTTTTTAGGATATTGAAACCTGATGGGTTCGTAGTAATAATCAATAACAGAAGAAAATCTGGCAGTGAATTTATGAATGAATATGTAGAATTAATTAGAAAATATTCTGATAGTGAGGTTAGTAAAACATTTAATACAAATTTTTCTGATTTCTTCGGATCAAAAACAATTTACAAAGAGGTGTTCAATAATTCTAAGACATTTAATTTAGAGATACTACAAGGAGATTTATTATCTTATTCCTATATTCCTAGTGAAGAAAAAAAAATATTTAGTACGATGATTTCAGTATTTGAACTTCTATTCAAAAAACACAATAAAAATGGGAATGTGATTTTTGATTATGAGACGGTATTGTATCTTTGTAAAATGAAGTAGTATTTCAAAATAATATAATACGTATATTTCTTTAAATGCGAATTATGGGAAGTCAAAATGGCTACCCTTAATTCGCATTTTCAACATTGTTCTTAAACATAGCCTGTTTTAAAATTCTGATTACAACATAGGGATATAGATTTTTGTTATAATAGAAAAGGAGAAAAATCCATATAGGAAAAATAGGAAAAAAATAAAGGGGTTTGAGAGGTTTATATGAATAGAAACAGATATGTTTTTTGGGGGCTTGTAATTAATACCCTCATTTCAGCACTGGACTCCAATATTATGCAAACGGCTAGTCCGACGATCGTCAAACAGCTTGGCGGAATGGAATACTTTGCTTGGATCTTTGTTGTTTATATGCTAGCGAGTACGGTTACGGTACCGCTTTACGGGAAATTATCCGATATGTACGGAAGAAAAAATCTACTTATTCTTTCGGTTGGG
Organism: Neobacillus massiliamazoniensis; assembly: GCF_001048695.1. Lineage (GTDB taxonomy): Bacteria > Bacillota > Bacilli > Bacillales > Cytobacillaceae > Neobacillus > Neobacillus massiliamazoniensis. The sequence continues at coordinate 492,615 of NZ_CVRB01000003.1, forward strand.
CTATTTACGTTAGGCTCCATCCTTGCAGGTTGTGCCAATTCGATGGTCATGCTGATTGTTTACAGAGGAGTGCAAGGCTTGGGTGCAGGTGGAATGCTTCCTCTTTCGATGATTATCGTTGGAGATTTGTTTTCGATTGAGAAGAGGGGAAGAATTCAAGCAGTTTTTAGCAGTATTTGGGCATTGTCCTCAATTGTTGGCCCCATTTTAGGTTCTTTCTTCGTTGAAACTTTAACCTGGCGGTGGATTTTCTTTATCAATATCCCAATCGGCATTGCCACTGTTCTTTGCTTGATGCCATATCAGGAAAAAATGGAATTTAAAAAGACCCATATCGACTATAAAGGCTTTTTCCTCTTCGGAATTTCTATTACACTATTATTGTTATCCACGAACGTAAAAAACCCATTATGGTACCTCGTGATTGGCTTGATCGGATTAATTGTCTTCTTGTTAGTTGAAAGAAAAGAAGCGGAGCCGTTTTTACCTGTTGCGTTGTTTAAAAACAAAGGAATTCTAACGACAAACCTTTTCATGTTATTTTATTGTCTTTCCTTTTTTGGGACATCAAACTTTATTCCGTTGTTTCTTCAACAAGGGAATCATATGAGTATATATAAAAGCGGCTTGATTCTGTTAAGTATTGCGATTGGCTGGATGTTTGGCAGTACCCCTGCAGGAAAATGGATCATTCGCTTTGGATACAAAAACTTATTTATCATTGGCAGCTTCATAACCGCTATTTCAGGCTTAGCATTATTTTTATTTATCAAAGATTTGTCCTACTCTGGTTTGTTTTGTATTTTGATGGTTCAAGGGTTCTCTTTCGGCTTGTTGTTTGCTGTTGGAACCATCGCCTCACAGGAATTTGCCGAATCTCATATTAAAGGGGTATCCACCTCCCTGCAAATGTTCTTGAGAAATATCGGTACATCCATCGGGGTGACCATCATGGGTCTCCTCATTAACCACGCTGCAAGCATCGTTATCGGAATGAAAAACGTATTCCTTTACGCACTTTGCTTCAGTATCATAACTGTACTACTCAGCTTCCTAATCCCAGCCAAAACAACAGAAGTAAGCAACAGTTAACATCCCAGGTGGGTGTCAGGCACCAAGTTAACATAACTACTAGTGTCAGGCACCTATCAATGAGGGCTTTCCAATTCGGAAGGTCCTTTTTTTGTGGGCTTTCAAGAAGAGTCGTTTTGACTGAAGAAGTTAGTTGTCTTTTTATATGTCTATTTTTATGCAATTTTGTGAATATTATAATACTAGTGATTACAATGATGGATTATTGTGGTAAATTTAGTAAGGGATTATGAAAAGGGGGCTATTAATGATAAATGGAACAAATAGTAAAGTAATTGCATAGCATATCATGGGATGAATGGTTTTATAGATTGAGGTGACTAAAAATGAAATATTTAAAACAAAGAAAGAAAAGGTTATTTTTAAGTTTTAGCTTAACGATTTTAGGAATGTGTTTTCCTTTTTATAAAGGAGACTATGTAGCATTTGGTTTTCCCGTTCAATCGCTGAATTATTACGGGGGAATTTCTATCGCATTAAATATATTTGCGCTATGTCTAAACATTTTATTTTTCTATATTACTTTAAGTTTGGTGAACAAATTTATAATATCTAGGGTAAAAGTTTGAATTTTTACCCTGATGAAAAGTGGCAATATTTAACACCGTAGTAGCGCTCAACTACAGACCTTTCTTGGGTAATCGGTGATACATAAGGAGTCATTACCATACATATTATGCATCTATAAGATACAGGAAAAAATGAATGTAATTATGTATTTTACCAATTGAAGTAGCAATCCTTTAGTCAATTCTCAGGAGTAAGAAAGTTTATTAACAAATTGAATTAAATTTGTTTTAAATTAGTGATAGGACTTACTAGTTTTAGTTTCACAAATTTTTCAAATTTAGATTCATTTTATTTTAAGTGAATTTGTTAAAGTGGTAGTAAATCATTTAATGGAGATGATCTTTAGTTGGAAAATTTAGTTACCACTGATCAAGTTATATGTGGAAATGTGTTTATGTTCGAAATGGAAAACGGGGAAACCAAATCGTTTCGAGTGATTGGCGAAACTCCAAGCCATTATATTCTTTCATTTTCAAATGAGGACGGGTCCTTAGAGGTTTTTGAAAAGCCAAAAAAGGATGTAAGCGGAATATATGATGTAAAAGAATGGTGGATTTCGCACGAAAAATAAATTAATTCTTTTCCATAATTGCAGAAGAAGGGAAAAGCATGAAGAAAAGCGAATTTTTTTTAATAATATTTTGCAATCATGGAGGAAAAGTTAATGGGAGACTTATTAAAAACCGTAGGTACAATCCGATTGGAATTTTTTGATCCTAAATACAAGCAACAATTAGAAAATTACTATTTAACAGAAGAGCATAACCAATTTACCAGCCACCCGCAGAATGCAATCGGTCTCTGTGAAGAAGAGGAAGGACGGGCTCCGGTTCTAATTCTATCAGATGACCAGACGGCAGGCTTCTTTGTTCTGCATGGATGGGAAGGAGTAAAAGAATTCTATGGGAACCAAAAGGCACTTCTTTTACGGTCTTATTCCGTTGATTCATCCTTCCAGGGAAAGGGCATTGCGAAACATTCGTTAAAATTACTGCCTTCCTTTGTCAAAGAGCATTTTCCAGAAATCAATGAAATCATATTAGCGGTTAATCTTGGTAACCTTGTTGCGCAACATGTCTACAAAAGCAGCGGTTTTGTCGATAAAGGGATTAGGGCAATGGGAAGAAAAGGTGAGATGTATATTTTACACTTGGAGTTATAGGAAAACTGAAACTCAAACAAAAATCATGTGATTTTTGTTGAATTCGAAGGCTTCCTAAAAATGGCTTTAAAATTAATTAAGGAAATAAAAAAGGAATAAATCCCCATATCCAAAAAGGATTGGGGATTTTATTATTAGTTTTCAAATGATGCTATATTTAGCAGACAAACCATCGTTCATATCAGCGTCAAATACATAAGAAATCGGGATAAAGTATCGGGCAATGTCTCCATTTTGTTCGCCGTATCCTTGGTTTCTTTTATAGGAAATGTACTGGTCAATGTATAGGATTGGCCCAATGTTCATCACGGATGCATTATCCAATGAATTTATTTTTATTCCTAAGAGATTTACTTGCACTGGTGAGAATACGACCACTTATTTATCACCTCAAATTTGATAAAATACTTAAATCACGCTGTTTTTGACTGCATTGCTCTCCGAGATATCGGGGTCAATTACCCATGAAATAGGGATATTAATAGGAGATATATCACCATTTAGTTCCCCAACACCATAATTCCTTTTGTAGGTGACAAGCTGGTCAATAAATTGATTTGGTCCAAAATTAGTGAAGGAAGCATTGTCAAGTGTATTTATTTTAAAACCGAGAAGATTAACTGCCATTGGTGCAATGATCAACTTAATCCCTCCTTAGCATTTATTATGTTATATAGTTTGGTTGAAGTGCTATCATGAATTTCATTGTCATCTAGTGTAATGCCGATAGGGATAATAGTAGTAGTGCAATCCGCGAGTTGCTGACCAAAGGCCTGATTTTTTTTGGCAGAGACATGTACTCCTACTTTCATCGTAGAACCAACAAAAACTGAACTCATTTGGTCAGGACAATTGATTTTTAACGTGGCAATATTAACCTTTGTAGGGATAAAAAACAATTTTCATTCCCCTTTCTTCCAACATTCCGAAAAATTATATTTTATAGTGTATTCAAGAGTGTTCGCTCTAAGACCATATTTTCAATAATGCTAACATGTCCTGCGGTTTTTCTTGCGTATCTGGGCATAAGTCTATGCTCTTTTCAATCTGCAACATAGTCTAGACTGTAATCTAGAAAAAGGAGTGTATACAAATGACGAACACAAGAATGTTACCGATGGCTGGCATGGGCGGTATGGGTGGATTCCCTGGTATGGGAGGAATGGGCGGCATGGGAGGAATGGGCGGATTCCCTGGCATGGGAGGAATGGGCGGATTCCCTGGCATGGGAGGCATGGGTGGATTCCCTGGTATGGGCGGTATGGGTGGATTCCCTGGTATGGGCGGTATGGGCGGATTCCCTGGCATGGGAATGGGCGGCATGGGCGGATTCCCTGGCATGGGAATGGGAGGAATGGGCGGATTCCCTGGCATGGGAGGAATGGGAGGAATGGGCGGATTCCCTGGCATGGGAGGAATGGGCGGCATGGGTGGCGTTCCTGGTATGGGAGGAATGGGCGGCATGAGCGGTGTTCCTGGCATGGGAGGAATGGGAGGAATGGGCGGATTCCCTGGCATGGGAGGAATGGGAGGAATGGGCGGTGTTCCTGGCATGGGAGGAATGGGCGGCATGGGTGGCGTTCCTGGCATGGGAGGAATGGGCGGCATGGGCGGTGTTCCTGGCATGGGAGGAATGGGCGGCATGGGCGGTGTTCCTGGCATGGGAGGAATGGGCGGCATGAGTGGTGCTCCTAGCCCGGTAAGCGTTCCTTTATCCGGTACCATAGGAAGATTTCCAGATTATGCTGGAAGTGGATACACCGTATATGGAGGTTATCCAAAATATAGCTCATCTCTAGGTCATAGTGGATACGGTAGTACAGGAGGACATGGAAATGGAGAATTTAATAGTACGACTGGATATTCAGGAAATGGCGGACATGGAGTTATGGGCGGATACTCAAGCTGCTGAGGATAAAGAAGCATGGGAGGTTTCCATGAATCGTATTATTTTTTAGAACAATTTTGGAATTGAAAAATTAAGCAATGTAAATTTTGTGTTTTTTAGAATTTTTACAAAAAAAGAAAGTGGTGTTAAACCACTTTTAAAAAAGGAAAACTTTATGGGTTAATATAGAATATGATTTAGCTTGTACGTGGATGTAGTGAACATGTCCATTTTTAAAAATTTTTTTACTCCTGGCTTAACCAATTTTTTTAACCAGTTCGATCGAGTTATTTTTTGGTGAATTAACGAGGGACGAAACTTCATAAGCATCCATTAAAGCCTCATCCAATGGTTGTAAACATTGGTTTAGATATGCTGAATCTGTTAATGCTGGGTCCAACCAGATTTTCTCATCGCTTTGCTTTAAAATACAAGGCATTCTATCATGAATATTTTTCATCAGTTCATTTGGCTCAGTGGTAATAACAGCACAAGAGTAAATTGATCTTCCTTCAGGTGATTTCCAGCTCTCCCAAATGCCTGCCATTGCAAACAAATCATCTGTCTTTAGTTTAATTCGCATGGGAGTTTTGCTTTGATTTTCGTGACGTTTCCATTCATAAAAGCTATCCGCGATGATTAAACATCGTTTCTTCTTAAAGGCATTTCGGAAACTTGGCTTCTCGGTTAGAGTTTCAGCTCTGGCATTAATCAGTTTATTGCCAATCGTCGGATCTTTAGCCCATTGGGGAATTAATCCCCATTTTAAAAACCCCATCCGGTTTGATTTACCGTCATTAATGACTGCTAAAACGGACTGTGATGGGGCAATATTGTAGCTCGGGGAATACAGCTCTTCCTCGAGAAAGGATTCAACCATAAAACGGTCGATGATTTCCTCAATGGAAGCCGTTAATGTAAATCGTCCACACATCGTCCTCACCTCATTATTTTAATAGGTTCATTATAACAAACAAAATAATTGTTAGTATTGATGATATGCATTAAAAGCGGAAGAATCGGGTTTTACAAAAATATTATTCGTAATCTGATCAGTAAAAAGAGTGAGTTAGCCAGTCACATAAATAGCTTCAAGGTGATTGGAATAGCGAAGTGAGTTTACATAACAATATTATGTTATCGGAACATCATGATTTTATATAAATGACATTAATGATTCCTATTTTTAATTTTCAAATATGACGACAAAAGCCCTCATTGGTGACAAAACTGAGTATAAAAGAAGGGAGAATGACATCAAGAGCCCTCATTAACGTCAAAATTGGGAGCAAGAGAGGAAAAAATAACGTTAATAAGCCTTATTTACTTCAAAACTGGGTTCAAAAGAAGAAAAAATGATGTTAATAGCCCTCATTAACGTCAAAACTGGGTTCAAGAGAGGAAAAAATGACGTTAATAGCCCTTATAAACATCAAAACTGGGTTCAAAAGAAGAAAAAATGACGTTAATAGCCCTCATTAACGTCAAAACTGGGTTCAAAGAAGAAAAAATGATGTTAATAGCTCTCATTTTTAACAAACCCCGAAGTCTTAGCAATGAACCCAAAATTTCTCAAATAATACCGAAAATATAAGCAAATGAACCTTTCTTTCATACAAATCATATTTTTTGCTTGTAAGTTCCTTTTAGAGTAAAAATAGGGGATTAAATTGAGCGAAATAGTTAAGCAAGTGCTAAAACCAAAAATAGTGCGTTTTAGCCAAATATTCAACAAGAAGCTAAAAAGGTCTTAGTAAAAAATAACTAAAAGAATATGGCTATAGAACTACTTTTACACTTTACTCCTTTAATTTGTTGAAAGAAAATTCCGAAAATGATACTATATAATTGTTTAAATTCTTCTGAGTTTAGACCTCCTAAAATGAGGGTATAGTTCTAGACCACTAGCCCTCCTTGAACCTTTGATCCCCATTCAAAGGTTCTTTTTTATTTTTCCAGAGCAATTGAGGTTTTGATCAAACATTCTGTTAAAATGGATAATACAATTTATGAACTCAGGAGGACTGGTCGGTGAAATTTAATACCATTAATAAATGGGATGAAGAAACATGGAGTAAGGTCAAATCCATCTATCAGCAAGCATTTGCTGAAAAAGGAGGCAAACCTGAAAAAATTATACGGAATATGTTTCGTAAACAAATTTGTTTTTTACATACGCTTGAAGAGGAAGGACAAGTTCTGGCAATGGCATTAACAGGGAGATTAAAAGGATATCAGTCTTTACTAATCGATTATTTAGCAGTAAATGAAAGTCAAAGAGGAGAAGGAATTGGACATAAAATGCTTGAAGAGATCAAAACCTGGGCAAACAAAGAGGGCGATTTTAAGGGCTTGGTCATTGAAGTAGAAGCTGATAAAACTCCTGAGAATCTTGCTCGAATAGATTTTTGGAAAAGCTGTGGTTTTTCTTTAACAGAATATATTCATCATTATATTTGGGTGCCAGAACCTTATCGAGCTATGTATTTAAAGCTGCAGCCAGAGGCAACTTTATCGGAAAGTGGAGAGGAATTGTTTGCATTTATTGGGGATTTTCATAAAGAGTCTTATCAGGGATCATAATAGAAATTTAATTGTAGGGGTACAGCCACATGCCCATCAAGTTAACAGTACCGGAAAAATAAATGTAATAAAATGGAGTTTTTTCGCCCTAAACTTTCGGCATTCAACCTGATTATTTGACAGATTCAAATAAGCCTTCCAGGCTTTATTTTTAAAAATTTCATTATTCTATGCTACTGCACGAGATTTCTGAGGACACTCATATACCACACCCAGGATATCAAATACCGTTTTCTTCTTATACCGATGGGATTTCCGACCATTTTTCTCAATCATCTGTAAGATTTGCTGGAGAACCTGGACAATGTCTTCTATATTCTCGTTTAATGCATCATGAAGGGCACCTAAATAAGTTTTCAAGATGGCCATCGTTTTTAACTCACTTACTTCCCTTTTCTTTTTCCGAAGAAGAATTTCACGCATCTGAAACATCAAAGAGGAAGTGAGGAATAACGCAATCAATTTTCCATATAAATGACACTCAAATCGTTCGATTTTAACGGGTTTGATTCAATCGATATGAAAAAAAGACTTCCATGTCTTGAAAAGGATCTCAATTTGCCAACGCAATGAATACAAGGGATAAATATGCTCTTTGTCGACGTATTCCTTAGGGATATTTGTGATATAGACATTGATACCACTTAATCGTTTGGTTCGTTCTTTATAGGTAATTCCTTTTTTCTTTTCATTTTTAGCACGAATCGCTAGCCGTTCTTCTGTTTGCTCCTGGGTTAATTTGTAGATCAGTAAGCGTGGAACCAACTTTTTTTCACGTCCGAGATAGACCTCATAGATTTCCATCACTTCGCCAGATTTAAGTTGGTTCATGATGGCCTCTAAATCGATTTCTGTATATACAGAATCTTTTTTTACTTTTCCGTTTTTAAACCGTTCTACCTGTTCATTCTTTTGGAATACGCGAACGTTTATTTTTAAACGTGAAATATAATAAGCACTACGTTGTTCGATTTGTTCAAAATCCTCTAAACAGAAGTAACCTAAATCTCGAATACACAGGTCATGTTTTTCCACCGTTTTCGCTAATTTGGCACCATATAAACCATCACTCGTGCTTCCACTTCCGACGTCTACAAGCAAAAACTCTCCGGTTTTGAGATCATATTCTAATTGAATTTTCATTTCTGCTGTATGCGCACTTCCTCCTGACCCGGGATAACGATCCGCATAGGCATCAGGAAGTTGAAAAACAGTGGCATCCAAAATCCGAATCCGATTGAAATAGCAGTCGAGATCCCATGGAATAGGCAAAAAGGAAGCTAATTGTTCACGGAAAAGACTGGTAAAAAGCGTTCGGAGAAAAGTGACTCCTGATTTATGAAACCGTTGATTGAGCCCTTCGGCACTTATCGAAACCTTTCTTGCTGCATCAAGTTGACTACATAAGGATGTCAGGGATTGAGTAGAGAGGTCATGGTCTAAAAAAGTACATAACGAAACGAAATCTTGTGCCGTCAGCTTACTTTTACGCTGGACGAACCCGGTTTGCCTGGCTAATACTTCGAGTTGAGTAGGGGAAAAGTGATGGTGTAATTCTTTACCGATTAAGTCCATTTCTTCTTGAAGGGATAGTGAGACGCCTACCATAACAAACCATTCTTTCTATAAAACGGTAGATAATTAGAAAGGATAGCGCATTTTTTGAGTTTATCCTATAAAATAATAATAGATTTGGGTTGCACCCCAGTATACAAAAGAAAAAACCAGTTTTATTAGACTGGTTTTTCTTCCTATCTTAACACTTTGTTAAATTCAATTTTTAACACTTACATGTTCAATTATACGCTTCATTGCTTGAATTTGCCCCGCATGAGCTGCTTCATGCATTAATGTTAAACCTGCAAGCTCTCCAACAGTCTTACACCCTAAGAATGGCGTATCCAAATCTTGATCTAGCTGTTCAGTAGGAATTTGCTTTAAACGAGTTAATTGATCTTTCAACTGTAAAATAAGCTGATCCATAGCAGGTATATCCCCTGTCCAATCAGCTGGTTTTGTGCCGCTTCCAAACAATTCCATATAATTCGTAGGAAGGTGAGTTGTTACATGAGGGAAACCAAACATAGTTTGTTCAGTAATTGTTAAAATATGACCTGTATGCCAATGAATTGTGTTATTAAAACCATCTGGCTGCACATCAGTTTGCTCCTTAGAAATGGACTCTACAACTTTGTTGAAGTATTCTCTTGTCATTTCAAATTGCTTGAATACAAGTCGATCCACCTTTTTCTCCCCTCTCATTAACAAAATCAACCATATTATACCAGTAAAAATTAGAAAAGAAAATAGTTAAAACCATTTTTTATGTAAACTCGTTATTAACTGGGAGGAGGACTAGATCAACAATAGGTAAGGCAACCCTAACGGCTTAAGCCGAGTGTCAGCTATTTTCAATTATATTACAGAAAGAATAGTGTTTTTTTCGTTTTGGGGTTAATGATTTGTCTTAGCTTGATGGGCATGGGTTACAGCTAACATTTTGTAATAATCCTACACTTAGAGATTCAAAATGAAAAAAGTCGATTTTCTCTACGCTAAGAATGAATCCCTCATCCATTCAAACCGATGAGGGATTCATTCTTTAATTCGTTCTCAGTGGTCTGAGATTCGGTAAACTAATCGTTCGATCAAAGTTAAACTTTTATTCTCCTAAGAGATTAATGTGTTGCCATCCTAGTAGAGAAAAGTGACTCAATAGATATTCCGGTAAAGGATTCGTCTGCATCACACACTGAGCTGCCTTGCTGAGATAAATCGTATTCCAGATAGTGATTGCATTGATTAAAATACTGAGTGCACTCGAGTTTTGAAGTTGAGCCATTAAAGTTTGTTCCCGTAATACCCCTCGTTTTCCAAAGAAAATGGCTCTAGCAAGTGAGTTTACCGACTATCCCTTGTTTAGGCCACGATGAATTCGACGCAGAAATGCTGGATCTGAAACATAATGGATGAGGAAAATGGTTCTCTCGATTTTCCTCATTTCTTGTAAGGCTTTCGCAATTTCATTTTTTCGGCTATAGGAATCTAACTTTCCCATGATTAAAGCAGAAGGTACTACTCCTTCCCGGAAAACGGGCTCATGCAAAGTTTCTCATTCGTTCGTTTCCGATGTCACAAATCAGAGCCTTACATCGTTATATATGCAAAACGTAAAAAGGAGCTGAGGAATGATGAAAGACTTGACATGCATAATCATAGGAGGCGGCTATGCAGGGCTTGCCGCACTAAAAGCAATAAAGGAAAAGAACCGTGGCAATGCCAACGGACGGCGGATTCGGCTTGTTCTGTTCGACAAGCAGCCCGGTCATTTGCGCAAATTGAGGTTGTTCCGTCCGACCACTGTCGAGGAAGAGATTATGATTCCCTGGAAGGATTTGGTTTTAGAAGGATTCGAATTCGTGCAAGGTACGGTTACGTCCGTGAATAGTGTAGAAAAACGGATTCGATATATAGATACACAAGGAAATGATGCCCGAATTCACTATGACTTTTTAGTAGTGGCTGTAGGAAGCATCGTTCGGGGACCAGATCCCGATCAGGGCGGCATCGCCTTGACCGACCAACAAGCCGCGGCAGACATCCGGGAGCGCTGGCGTGATAATATGCGGAAGGCTGCTGACGAGACAAACCCTGAGGAACGAAAGCGACTGATGACAATCGTGGTTGCTGGAGCGGGCATCAGTGGCATCGAGACGTCCGCAGATCTGGCAATCGCTATGCGGAAGGAAGCAGCGGTGCTAGGGCTGAATTCGTCTGATACCTCCATCTATTTGCTGAATGCACAGGAACGACTGCTCCCGGAAGGGCCGGAGAAAGTTGGACGGAAGTTAGATCAGGCGCTCAACGAATGTGGAGTTACAATTCTACACAATCGTAAGGCGCTGCGAGAGGAAGCAGGAGTGGTGACGTTGAGCAATGGCGATTGTCTTGCGGTTGGCCTATGTATATGGATGATTGGTCTGATACCGAATCCGGTCCTTCGAGGTATGGGCTTGCCGCTTACTCCTGATGGCCAGGTACTGGTGGATGAATGTTATCGCGTCCAAGGAGCACCGGGCGTATACAGCATTGGCGACTGTACGAGAATCGTCGATCCGAGAACCGGCAAGGCGGATCGAATGACGTGCTTTGAAGCTGGAATGCAGGGGCTACGACTTGGGAAGATCGTGATGGCCGATCTGGAGGACCGTCCCGCGCCGATTCACCAATCGCCCAAATCGAATATGGATTACTTCAACATCGGTCTGGGACAAAACGGTTTTTTTTGGATACGCAAATGGGGACTTGATATGGTCATAACAGGAAAGATTCCAGGGAAAATCAAGAAGCTGGTAGAGGATTACGCCAGTATGCTTCGATAGAAACAAAGAGACCAAGATTACAAGATTTCTAACAGCCCGAAAAAGGAGAGATAGCGAATGGAAGAACTGTACGATCAATATAGAGCGCTGCTGTTCACGCTGGGGCTCTGCGGCAGACGCGGAAGATGCGGTACAGGACGTGTTTTTTAAGGCGTGCGACGTACATCTCGAACGTTTGGAGGAGCCGAAGGCGTATTTGTGCAAAATGGTAACCAATCGCTGCCTCGATCTGCAGAAGTCGGCGCGGAGACGGAGGGAAGTGTACGTCGGTCCGTGGCTCCCCGAACCAATTCGGACGCCGACAGAGCGGGCGGTTTTTGTCCTGCGTGAGGCGCTTGGCTTCGATTATCCCGAAATAGCCGAACTGCTCGGGCAAGAAGCAAGATGGGAATATCCGAGGAGGAAACGGTCCCGGCCGAAGCGGTCGAATTGGAATGGGTTAGCCGGTTCCTCACATCCCTCGAGCAAGGTAACGTCGATCATGTGCTGTCCCTGCTGACCGAAGACGTCATACTCATCAACGACGGAGGCGGAAAAGTAATCGCGGCCACGCGTCCGTTACAAACGCACGATCACGTGGCCCGTCTCCTAGCCGGCGCGTTCGGCTTCATAAAGCCCTATTATCAGGGTAGTCTTCACTTCGAGGTTGCACCACTGAACAGTGATACTGGTATAGTACTCTGTTCGGGGGACGAAACCGTGGCCGCTATATTTATACAACTTCGACACGGAAAGCTTGCTAGAATCTACATCGTACGAAACCCGGATAAACTTACCCGGGTTTAGGTAGTCGACTGCAGATTTTTCCATAATGATAAGGAACCGGAACACTAAGATAAAAGCGTTCCAAGTCCCTTTTAAGGTTAGAATGACGATAAATGAGATGATTCGGTAGCTTGTCCTTGATTCATAACGATAATTAGCAACAAATTGAAAGATTGGGCCGCAAAGCAATGGGTCTAAATCGAGCGATTTCGATATGACAGCCGGGCTGCCGAAATAGGAAAAGTTCACTCAGCAGAAATTTTGGGGTCATGGGCGTACGAAGACTATTTCTTCGTGCGCCCAGCTGATTTTACGTTAACAAATTTAAATTACTTTTTTTGAATAAGAATATAAAACTTAAAAATAGTCAACCACATCTAATAAAAAGTTTAAAAAGGCAATTCTCTTAAGCAGAGGAAACTGGCTTTTTTTACTCATGATTTCTTAGCATAGGATTTTTACGAAATGTTGGGGTACCCCTTGTAAGGAGAAATAAATTTTAAACCACGGGATTGTAGGTGCTCCTTGGAACTAACCAATCGATTTTCTTTGTCGAGATTGGAATAACAGATGTAAATTCGAGTTTTGTTGGGCTTACCCATTATTCCAAAAATCTATTTTTCCATTCCTGGCTGGGGAGCATGCAGCTTTCTGTTTTCCCGAACCAATTATATCGATTCTTTGCAAGAATATCGTAAAAGACGTTACGGATAAATGGTGGGATGATTCGAAAGATTGATAGAATTCTCCACATGCCTTTTAGATGCCAACACACCCTTAGTGCTGCACTTGATTTCACATAGGCCTTTTCATTTTCAATCAACACAAAACTGTTAACGTCAGAAGGCAGACCATACTTTTTGAGAAGCTGCTGACCTGCAAAACCTTGAAGTGATGCAAACGAAAAATAACCATCTCTATCCCGTTTCAAAATAAACTTCACGCTGCCATTGCATAAATTACACATACCATCAAACAAAACAACAGCACTCATCCCATCACCTTCTCCATATTGCCAAAAAAGTATATTTGCACTAAGCTTAACATAAAAACTGGTGTCAGGCACCGTTCGTGTACATTTGTACGCGTGGGGTGGACAGTAGTGGAGGTGGAGTTGTGCGAGTGATTTCTATTTGTCCGAGTAATACTGAAATTATGGAATTTCTTGGATTGAGTCATTTGTTAGTTGGTGTGGATGATTTTTCGGATTGGCCGGAGTCGATTTCTAGTCTCCCCAAGCTTGGACCTGATTTGTCGATAAATTTGGATCTTGTAGAACAATTAAAGCCAGATCTTGTGCTTGCATCGTTAAGTGTACCAGGGATGGAAAAAAACGTTGAGGCGTTGGTAGAACGGGGGATCCCTCATATTGTCCTAAATCCGCAATCACTAGCCGAAATTGAAGAGGATTTGATGAAAACGGCTGAAGCACTTGGTGAAACGGAACGGGGAGTAATGGCCGTACAAACGTTTCGATCCAGGCTTGAACGTGTTAAACAGCAAAGTCAAAGGGTAGGTGATCGGCCGACTCTATACTGGGAGTGGTGGCCAAAACCGATCTTTACCCCAGGTAAAATTAACTGGTTAACGGAAATCTCTGAGGCTGCTGGTGCAATCAATCTTTTTGCTGATGTAGAGTTGGCGAGTGTTCAAACAGATTGGGAGGATGTACTGGAACGTAAACCAGATTATATCTGCTTGGCATGGGTTGGAGTTAGAAGAGAAAAGATACAGACAAGCATAGTGAAAAAACGACCTGGGTTTGAAACATTAAATTTCGATGATGACAGCAGGATCCTTATACTTGAAGAAGAGCTGTACTGTCGGCCGTCACCAAGATTAATAGACGGACTGGAGAAACTTTTTCATCTCCTTCATTCCTAAAAGCCTAACACCTTAAAAAGAAAACACTCAAATTTCGATAAATACGGTGTCAAATAGAGGTTTGGTTATTCGATTCAATAATCCTATTTTAAATGATCAATAAAAAGGCACTCCAATTTAGTTGAAATTGAAGTGCTTTTTGCTTTAATTTGAATTTTGCATCATACTACAGCTAGTATTATCTTTTTTCATTTGTTCAACACAATTCTTATGCTTTTCCTTTAAGTCTTTTTCACTTAAATTAGGAAATTTCTCTTTCATTGCAGGAAGCATTTCTTTAAAATTTCCCATTTTACACGGAAGCTTATCACTTGCAGCCATTACGCCAGTTCCCAATCCAAGAAGTAAGACAACTGTAAAAACACTAGTTAATATTTTTTTCATTTGTATTTCCTCCTCCTTGTAATATCTTCTTGCTATAGATAATATTACTACTACTTTTAAATACCGAATGGGGTAATTGTGACAGATTTAAAAATTATAATTTTTCGAAAATCAATTAATATAAAAGAGATCCGGGAGTCTTGAAATCTATTAATTTGAAAAAATCTTTTACGATCAATGAAATTATTGCTCAATGGATATTCGGATAAAAATGCGATTGGCTTTATTGGGGGAGATAGAAAAAGTTGTCTGACAGTGAATATATATAAAAAACACGACAAGTCGTCATTAGCTAACTTACTTGTCGTGCTTTTTTGCACTTAATTAAATTTCCTGGTCATTTATCGAAATAGCTGTTCCGGTGGATGTATGTTTATTAACCCAGTCAAGTGAAGTTTTAGATACCGCTGTCCAATTGGGGATTTCCGACTGATGCTTTTCAACCCAGCTCATGCAGAACTGTGGATCAAGATTGTATTCTAAGCATTGGGCCAGGAATGATTGGATGGTTGTTTCGTTACAGTTTTCCCATGACCCACATGTATTTTGCCAAACATTTTCCATTTTCGTCTGTAACGAGAGATCATTTATGAAGTTGCTAAATTGGTTTTCCATCGACTGTGCCTCCTTGTTAAAAATTACTTCCTAAGTATTTCCATGAAATAAGTAATTTATTAAAAATATAAAAAAGACGACTCAGAAATCTTTTCTGAATTTTAGAGTCGTCCTTTTAAAATAAAGCTCATTATTTAGCTAATAAAGCCAATACTGTATCTAAAATGACGTTTACTCCTTTTTCACAATCTTCCCAGGTGGTTCGTTCTTCTTCGCAATGGCTCTTTCCATTTATACTTGGAACAAACAGCATGGCAGAAGGGACAAAACTTGCAATAAATTGAGCGTCGTGCCCAGCACCACTAACCATTCTTTTATTGGAATACCCAAGCGTTTTTGCCGATTGTTCTAAAAGACGACAAATTTCAGGTTCGAACCAAACAGTATCACGTTCCCACAGTTTTGTTATTTTTATCTCACAGCCTTCGTCTAATCCTAAATAGGGGAGCCCGTGTATGAAATCCTTTACCGAGCTTACAATCTCCGGATTTTTATGTCGTGCTTCGAGTGTGAAAATTACTTTATTTGGAATGACTGTATGAATACTCGGATAAACGTTAACCCTACCAATGGTAAAGACCAATTCCTGATCAAGGATGCTTAACTTTTTACGTATTTCCGTTATTAAGTTATTGGCTGCAAAAAGGGCATCTTTTCTCATATTCATCGGGGTGGTTCCTGCATGATCCGATTCCCCAGTAATTTCAATCTCATAGCACGCCATTCCTACCACACATTCTACGATACCAATTGAAAGTCCTTCATTTTCTAAAATCGGACCTTGCTCAATATGCATTTCCAAAAAAGCTGAAGCATTATTAAGACGATTCTCAACTTCACCTTCATAGCCAATGTCTTTTAGTGCTTCCTCAAATGTAATTCCCTCAGAGTCAGATTTTTTCATCATGAGAGCTTTTTCAAATTTTCCTGAAAGCACACCTGATGCCATCATCGAAGGCTCAAATCTTGCGCCTTCCTCATTGGTGAAATTAACCAGAGTAATAGGTGTTTTTGGTTTGATTTGATTTTCCACCAATGTTCTAACCACTTCTAATCCAGCCACTACTCCTAATACTCCATCAAATCTTCCGCCTTTTTTGACCGAATCCAAATGGGACCCAATGACAATAGGGGGTCTATTTTCAGACCCTTCAAGGGTGGCATACATACAACCCATATCATCCACTTTGACTATTAAACCGATTTCTTCGCAGCATGTACGAAAGTAATCTCGGGCAAAACAGTCTTCCTTTGATAATGATAACCGAGTAACACCATTGTTTTCCGTTCGTCCAAATTCCGCAAATCGTTCTAGTTCTTTCTTGAGCCTTTCCCCATTAATCAATAACTTTTGTTTTTGCATGATGAATCCTCCTTTTTAATTCTGATAATTAAACGAGATTTACATAATGCAGTTGGTGAACTGTTAATAGATTATTTTATGAGAAAATTCAATCATTTATATTATATAACATCACGTATAGTTTTAATTAGACAAAATATAAAATTTTCCATATGATTTTTTTCATAGTTTGTAAAATAACGAATTTAAAAAGTTTGGAAGAAAAATCGTCGACTCGATTTATTTCTACAAATTTATTACTATCATTGTGTTACATTGTAAAAGTATTCAGAAAAATACCTGATAAAACCTTTGTATATTCTTCTGTCTTTCTTCCATTTTCATTTACAAGATCATCTTGATTGCTTTTTACATTACCAGTTTCCTTTTACATTATGAAAAATCAAATGCTAGCATTATTTTACAGATTGTAAGGTGAAAAGCCTATTAAAGGCTTGTAAAATAAAATAAGATGCAGAATTTTCTGTAAAATTTTAAACAGGGGGTTAATTTGTTTTCTTGGTTAAAGAAAACGCTTTCATAAAAGCGTTAGACGTAAATAAAAAGGAGGGGTTAGCCATTGGCGATTGAAAAGAAGAAACGTATTTCTTTAATCAGCCTAGAAAATAACTTTCAAGAAATCAAACCTGGATTGACAAACCAGGAAGCCATTGAAGAAGCAAATCGCTGTCTCTATTGTTATGATGCACCTTGTATAAATGCCTGTCCTACAGGTATTGATATACCAACCTTTATTAAAAAAATTGCCTCAGAAAACTTACTTGGTTCCGCAAAAACGATAATGACCTCGAATCCAGTAGGAGCAAGCTGTTCAAGAGTTTGCCCTACAGAAGAGCTATGTGAAGGAGCATGCGTCCTCAATTATTCGACAAAACCCATTATGATCGGCAGTCTCCAAAGATTTGCAACTGACTGGGCCATCCAAAATGAACAAACCCTTTTTCAGCCTGGAGAAGCAAATGGACGAACAGTCGCGGTTATTGGCAGTGGTCCTGCTGGGCTGTCAGCTGCCCGTGAGCTTGCCAGATTGGGTTATGAAGTGACCATTTTTGAAGCATCTGAACAAGCCGGCGGATTAAATACGTATGGAATCGTTTCTTTCCGTTTACCTCAAAAGATTTCCTTCTGGGAAGTAGAACAAATCAAAAAAATGAAAGTCAAAATTAGAACCAATACAGTAGTTGGCAAGGATGTATCAGCGAAATATTTGACTGAAAATTTCGATAAAATTGTGTTAGCAGCAGGTATGGGAAGAGTTCCAAACCTTGGAATTCAAGGAGAAGATTTATCTGGAGTCTATGATGCGATTGAATTTGTGAAGGCAACAAAAAACGGGGCGTTATCAAAAGACTTTGTCGGCAAACGGGTTGTCGTGATTGGTGCCGGGAATACAGCGATTGATGGAGCTACATGTTCCGTTCGCTTAGGTGCTGAAAATGTAAAGATTTTATACCGAAGAACAGAAGAAGAGATGACGGCATATGACTTCGAATATGAATTTGCTAAACAGGATGGTGTCGAGTTTCGCTGGTTAACAGCACCAATTAGAATTATTGGCGATGATCAAGGACAAGTAACAGGAATTGAGTGCATCAAAATGGAACTGGGTGAACCTGAAAAGGATGGACGGAGAAAACCGATTCCAACAGAAGGATCCGAGTTCGTGCTCCCGGTTGATGCAGTCGTCAAAGCAATCGGACAAGAAAGGCATATGGAATTGATTCAGTCATTAGGTCTCCATCATGAAGGTGGTGTCGTTAAAGTAGATCAGGAGACACTACAAACGTCCAATCCAAACATTTTTGCTTGCGGGGATATTATTTTTGGCAAAGGTTTGGGTGAAGCCATGGTCGTTACCGCTGCCCAACAAGGTAAAGAAGTAGCTTATGCCATTCATAAGCACTTTAGTGCAGTAGGGACAGCCAACTAATTTGCAAAAAAATAGAAAGGGGTAAACCGATGGCTGATTTATCTATTAATCTTGCAGGGATCAAGTCTCCTAATCCATTTTGGCTGGCATCAGCACCACCTACCAACTCAGGCTATCAAGTTCAAAGAGCCTTTGAAGCCGGTTGGGGTGGAGCAGTATGGAAAACATTAGGTGACCCGATTTTGAATGTTTCATCGAGATTTGCAGCGATAAACTTTAACGGAAAAAGAGTCGCTGGTTTTAATAATATTGAGCTTATTACAGACAGGCCCCTCGAAGTTAATTTAAAGGAAATCTATGAAACGAAAAAGCGATTTCCTAACCATACCATTGTTGCATCTTTAATGGTCGAACCGAAACAAGAAAAGTGGCATGAAATCGTTAAGCGGGTTGAGGATGTCGGAGTTGATGGTCTCGAATTAAACTTCGGCTGTCCACACGGAATGGCGGAACGGGGGATGGGGTCAGCTTCAGGTCAGGTTCCTTCCTTAGTGGAACGTCAGACATACTGGGCAAAAGAAGCAGCGCAAACTCCTGTTATTGTCAAATTAACACCGAACATAACTGATATTACCGCAACGGCTGAAGCAGCATGCAAAGGCGGAGCCGATGCCATTAGTATGATCAATACGATTAATAGCTTAATGGGTGTGGACCTCGATACATGGAATACAATCCCGCATGTAGCCGGAAAAGGAGCACACGGCGGCTATTGTGGACCAGCGGTTAAGCCGATTGCCTTAAATATGGTAGCGGAATGTGCAAGACATCCCCATATCAATGTTCCGATTTCGGGAATTGGCGGTATCTCCAATTGGAAGGATGCTGTTGAATTTATGCTCATGGGAGCAACTGGTGTCCAAGTTTGTACAGCTGCCATGCACCACGGATTCCGGATCGTCGAGGACATGATTGATGGCCTCAGCAACTACTTAGATCAAAAAGGAATTACAGCTGTTTCTGAAATAATCGGGAAATCTGTTCCAAAATACTCGGATTGGGGTAATTTGGATCTTAACTTCAATATTGTAGCAAGAATTAATACAGATGTTTGTATTAACTGCAATAAATGCCATATTGCCTGCGAAGATACATCCCATCAATGTATTGATATGCTTACGGATTCAAATGGAAAAAGCTATCTCAAAGTAAGAGAAGAAGACTGTGTCGGCTGTAATTTATGCTCGATTGTTTGTCCTGTTGACGGAGCGATCGACATGATTGAAGTCCCAAGCGAGCTTGCGCCAATGACATGGAATGAACGCCAGACGGCTTTATCATTGGCAACCTGTGAGGTAGATGTTAAAAGTAATTGATTGAAAAGCTTGGTTCGTCATTGATTCGCTGATAGAACCGTTCAATTCGCTAATAGATTTTGTAAAAACAATTTTCTGCCCTATTTACGGTGTAATTTTACACAAAAATTCAATTTGAAAGTCTTATTTGTTCGAAAACAGCCAAATTCTTATTTTAAAAATGGAGTTTGTAATCAAATAGGAGGGAAAAACAAATGAAAAAAATAATTAAAAATGGCACGATTGTCAATGCTGCAGATACCTATCAAGCAGAAATTTTAATTGAAGATGGAAAAATCACGCAAATTGGTTCTAACCTCTCAGCCATTGGGGCGGAGGTCATTGATGCCAAGGGCTGCCTTATTTTCCCCGGAGGAATTGACCCGCACACACACTTAGATATGCCTTTTGGAGGGACGGTTACAAAAGATGATTTTGAATCGGGAACTATCGCCGCAGCGTTCGGCGGAACGACAACCGTGATTGATTTTTGCTTAACCAATAAGGGCGAGCCACTGAAAAATGCCATTCAAACTTGGCATGATAAATCCAAAGATAAAGCTGTGATTGACTATGGATTTCACTTAATGATCTCTGAAATCAACGAAAATGTACTAAACGAGCTTCCGCAAGTGATTAATGAAGAAGGAATTACATCATTTAAAGTATTTATGGCTTATAAAAATGTATTTCAAGCTGATGATGAAACCTTGTTCCGCACGCTTATTTCTGCAAAAGAACATGGTGGTTTAGTAATGGTCCATGCCGAGAATGGCGATGTGATTGATTATTTAACGAAAAAAGCGATTGAGGAAGGGAAAACAGATCCGATTTATCATGCCTTAACAAGACCTCCTGAATTGGAAGGGGAAGCAACAGGAAGAGCAGCTAAACTAGCTGGTCTGGCAAATTCACAATTATATGTCGTCCATGTAACATGTGCAGAAGCAGTTGAAAAAATTGCCGAGGCACGGAGTAAAGGGTTTGATGTCTGGGGAGAAACTTGCCCACAATATCTAGTACTTGATCAAAGCTATTTGGAAAAACCGAATTTCGAAGGTGCCAAATATGTTTGGTCACCACCGCTACGAGAAAAGTGGAACCAGGAAGTCCTTTGGAATGCCTTGAAGAGTGGACAATTGCAAACCATTGGATCCGATCAATGCTCCTTTGATTTTAATGGTCAAAAGGATTTAGGAAGGGATGATTTTACGAAAATCCCAAACGGCGGTCCCATTATTGAAGATCGTTTATCGATTTTATTCTCAGAGGGTGTGAAAAAAGGGCGCATTAGTCTCAACCAGTTTGTTGATATAACCTCTACTCGAATTGCCAAGTTGTTTGGTTTATTCCCTAAAAAAGGGACCATTTCCATTGGAGCAGATGCAGATCTTGTCATTTTTGACCCGAATGTCGAGCGTGTAATTTCAGCGGAAACCCATCATATGGCCGTAGATTACAATGCGTTTGAAGGAATGAAAGTAACAGGCGAGCCGGTCTCTGTTCTTTTGCGTGGTGAATTTATCATCCGTGAAAAGCAATTTGTCGGCAAACCTGGTTCAGGTCAATATTTGAAAAGGGCAAAATATAGCACCAATACCCCGTTAAATGAAAGTGAAACATTATCCATTTAGCCTTAAAGAGCTGATAAAAGGAGTGTTCACATGAAAAAAAGTTATTTAAAATCCCCAGATTTGCTGCCCATCCGACAAAAGGACAGGAAAATTACAAAATTAGGTTACTCCTTCATGTGGGTGGGGATGGTGGTTGTTCTTGCAACTTTTGCGATTGGCGGTGCAGGAGTCATCAGTCTTTCTCTACCTTGGGTAATTCTTGCAACCATGATCGGAAGTCTTGCCATTGGGTTTTTTATTTCCTTAATCGCCGATATTGGGATTGAACATGGCTTGTCATTCCCCGTCTATATGAGAGCGCCATTTGGAACAATCGGCACCCATATCCCATCCATAACCCGTGGCCTTGCAGCTTCAATGTGGTTTGGAATTAACACCTATTTTGGCGCGACTGCCATGAATGGCATCTTAACAATATTATTTGGATTTGATAATTGGTTTGTTTGCTTTCTTATTTTTGCCATATTTCAATTGGTGAACACGGCAATGGGCATTAAGTCGATTGAGAGATTCGCCGATTTAGCAGCGCCTATTATTCTTTTAATCTCAATCTGGATGTATATATCCTTATCAGGAACCGCAACTACAGCAGGAAGAGACGTTTGGGGATGGGCGGAAAAGCCTGTTAGCGGCAGTGCAGCATTTTCAGCATTTTTAGTCGTTATCTTTAGCAATATGGGTTTCTGGGCTACTTTAAGTGCCGATATCCCTTCTATTTCCCGTTTTATCAAGGCACCGGTCAATGAAAAGAACTGGTTTAAACGAAACAAGGGCTCGTTGATTGGAAATCTAATCGCTATGCCGCTGACACAGACATTTATGATCATTATTGGCGCTGTTTCTTATATTGCGGTTTTAAACTATGATCCTGTGGTTGCACTACAAAAAGCTGCTAGCGGTATCATCCTGGCAATCTTACTATTAATGGTTGTCCTTGCCCAGTGGTCAACAAATACGGCAGCAAATGTCGTTCCTGCTGCTACGATTTTCTCGAATGTGGGCGGACCAAGGTTTCCATTTTGGGCAGGTGTCATCACAGCAGGGATCGTCGGGACTATCGTTCAACCATGGACATTGTTTGGCGTAATCATTCCCATCCTTCTTTTTGTTGGCGGGATTTTATCAGCGATTGTCGGCATCTTGTTTGCAGATTATTACCTAATAAGAAAAAGACGGGTAAACGTACCAGAATTATATGAAGATCACGGTCAGTATAAATATCTCGGGGGAGTCAACCTGGCCGGCTTTATTGCTTGGATCTTGGGTGCCGTGGCATCATACTTTGTTCCAAATTACGGTTTTTTGGTTGGATTCGTTGTCGGTGCCGGCATCTATTATGTGCTCGCAAAATATTGGTGGTTTAAAAAATATCGACAAGCGGAAATCGAGGATCCAAATGATGAGAAATATTTAGGAATTTCAGTTGGCCGTGATTGGGTAATAGATGATAAAGGATTGGAATCGGTGTTCGAGGAAATTCCCAATAATGTGGATCTATATTGATACAAAGAGCATAGTTTGGAGGGATTACATGTCTGACTACCAACAATTTTTAGGTGAAAGGGACAAAATCGATTTTCTCATTCAGAAGGGATTTCGGATAAAAGCCGTAACGGAACATCTCAATGGTTCTTCAGTTGATTTTTACGATCCGAATGGAAATGTTACGGAAACACTTCATATTGGAACAGCCAACGCGAGAAAATATTTTTCTAGTTTATTAATGAAACAGAATCAAGGGATTTTGTAATGAATAAAAAAGGATTGGTTTACCGAGCCAATCCTTTTTTGGAAAAATAGCTTAAGGAGACCCAAAAGATGAAAGAGCATTTTCAATTAACCGTTTCAGATATATTAAAACGAAAGCACTTTGAACATGCAGTGGTGTTAGCAGGGGAGGATGGTCTCCAACGCATCGTTAAATGGGTTCATGTCATGGAAGTCACGAGTATTCGAAACCTATTAAATGGTCACGAGCTTATTTTATCAACAGGTCTGGCCTCGAAAGTTAAAGAAGAATTATTTGTCTCGATGGTTAAGGAGCTAATTGAGCACAATGCGGCTGGTTTATGTATTGAAATGGGAACGTATTTGTCGGATATTCCTCCTGAGGTCATTGACGTTGCAAAAGAGCACCAATTTCCTATCATCGTTTTTCAAAAAGAAGTTCCGTTTGTTGAAATTACACAGGACATTCACTCCATCATTATTAATCAGCAATACCTAAAAATATCAGATTTAGAGAATTACTCTCAAACCCTAAATAAGCGTCTATTAACCATTGAAACCTATGAGGATATTCTGCAGTTTATTTTTTCAAGTCTTGATGTTCAAATCATTTTTCGTTTAAAAAATCAGGATTTTGAATTTGTTCCTCAAATTCACCAAAATGAACAATTGGCCATTATCAGTCAGCTTCTCGAGGCAAAAAACCAGCAAAATCATCACTTTGCTTTTTCTCCAATTTTCCTATTCGGCCAAGAATACGCAGAATTAGCTATTTTTTCTAAGGATATTCCAATTAGTGAATTCGATTTGCTCATCTTAGACAGAACGGCGACTGCATTAGCCCAGCATTTATTAAGAGATATGTATGTAGAAGAGAAAAAGCGAGCCGAAGAATTTGAGTGGCTACATGGATGGCTTGAGGGCGACCATTCGCCTGACATCATTCAAGAATATTTAATGGAAAATGGAATAAAAACAAAAACGAAAGATGCAATCGTCGTTGTCGCAAAATTTTTTCCATTAAAAGATAAATTATCTCAGGATGTTACGTACTTAAAATTATTATTTCGTTCTGTTTTTGAACAAAACGGCTTTACGGTGTTTACTATTGAAAAAAGAAACGAATTTACCTTCATTCTATTAAATAATCGAACGAAAAAGAATCTAAAGGATCGAATAAAAAATGCAATAGTTTCGATTATGGAAACAGAATTTATCCGAAAAAAAAGCTCTGTTAAGATTTGTATTGCTGCAGGTAAATTTATTGAAAACCTGAATGAGGTACATAAGAGTTATCAAACAGCAAAAGAAACACTTCGTATTCAGCAAAAAATGACAAAAGGAGAAATCAATTATTTTTATGAAGATTTACATCTTTTCCGACTCATCTCACAAATGAGTGATCATATAAATCTTCAAGAGCTGGCATCTGAATATTTACAGCCTGTCCTGCAATATGATCAAAAATACAATGGCAAGCTATTAGAAACATTAAAAACCTATTTAGAGTGTAACGGCTCAAAACAAGAAACTTCCAATAAGCTTTATATTGTTAGGCAAACTTTATATCATCGACTGCAAAAGATAGAAAACCTGTTGGGGGAGGATTTCATGAAGCACGAAAAGCGGGTCGCCATTGAATTCATGTTGCTGGTGTTTGATTATTTTTCCGCTGCTGATCCCCAAAAGCTTAATCAAATACTTTGATTCAGCAAAAATGGCATCATGGATGTAAAAAAATAAACATAGTGTTCAAATCGTGGAAGAAATCGTTGCTTCTTTTTTACATTGTGTATAATGAAAGCCCTTTGTTTATACGAGATAATGAAAGTACAAATCTAGCAAGGAGGGAAATATATGAGCGTAACAAAAAATGATACTGCTGTTTTAAAAAATTTTATTAACGGTGAATGGGTGAATTCAACAAGCGAGCAAACACTTGATGTTCCAAATCCAGCTACAAATGAATTATTGGCAAAGGTCCCCGTATCAACTAAAGAGGACGTGGATTTGGCCGTTTCCGCAGCTAAAGAGGCCTTCAAGAAGTGGAGTAAGGTTCCAGTTCCGAAGAGAGCGCGAATTCTTTTTAAATTTCACACCCTGTTAACAGAACATCATGAAGAATTGGCAAAATTGATTGTTCTCGAAAATGGTAAGGCTTACAAGGAAGCTTATGGGGAGGTACAGCGTGGTATTGAATGTGTGGAATTCGCATCAGGTGCTCCAACACTTATGATGGGAGAAACCTTATCCGGAATCGCAGAAGAAATTGATTCTGAAATGTTTCGTTACCCAATCGGAGTTGTCGGTGGGATTACACCGTTTAATTTTCCGATGATGGTACCGTGTTGGATGTTCCCGCTGGCAATTGCATGTGGTAACACCTTCGTGTTAAAGCCGTCTGAGCGCACACCGATGTTAGCTAGTAAGCTAGCAGAATTGTTTACTGAAGCAGGAGCACCTCGAGGTGTCTTAAATGTAGTCCATGGTGCCCATGATGTTGTCAATGGTCTGCTTGTGCATAAAGATATTGCTGCGATTTCTTTTGTAGGTTCACAGCCGGTAGCCAAGTATGTATATGAACGAGCTGCCGCTGAAGGCAAGCGAGTTCAAGCACTTTCTGGGGCGAAAAATCATCATATTGTCATGCCTGATGCTCATCTGGAAAGATCTGTTCAACAAATTATCAGCTCAACCTTCGGAAGTGCAGGACAACGCTGTATGGCATGCAGTGCGGTTGTAGTTGTAGGTGATAATCAGCCATTCATTGAAGCCTTAAAGAATAAAGCGGATGAGTTAATTATTGGCAATGGAATGGATGATGAAGTGCAATTAACACCAGTCATCCGCAAAGAGCACCGCGAAAAAGTTCTTGGCTATATCGAAAAGGGATTGAAGGAAGGTGCCGAACTGATCCGGGACGGCCGCAAGGAAATGAATGATTTTTCAGAAGGAAATTTCTTAGGTCCAACCATTTTCGATCACGTTACTCCAGAAATGACGATTGCGAGAGAAGAAATCTTTGCACCTGTATTAAGCCTTCTTCGCGCAAATAATTTAGATGAAGGATTGGAATATATTCGTCAATCCAGATATGGTAATGGAGCAACCATTTATACGAATGATGCGAAAGCAGCCCGCAAATTCCGAGAAGAAGCTGATGCCGGCATGCTTGGTATTAATGTAGGAGTTCCCGCTACCATGGCATTTTTCCCATTCTCCGGCTGGAAGGATTCGTTTTACGGAGACCTGCACGTAAACGGCAAAGATGGTGTAAACTTTTATACTCGCAAAAAAATGATTACGTCTAGATTTGATGGATAGGAATGCTCCTGCGCCAGTGAAAACTTGTTTCGATGATAATAAATGATTTGGAGGGAAGAATCTATGGTTCAAACGAGCAGCTCACATGACCAATTACTGAAAAAGGATGAACAATATGTATGGCATTCGATGAAGCCTTTTAACCCCAAAGCCACCATTGTTGCGGCAAAGGCTGAGGGTGCTTGGGTTACAGATACCGATGGGAAAAGATATTTAGATGCGATGGCGGGCCTATGGTGTGTTAACGCAGGTTACGGTAGAACGGAGCTTGCTGAAGCAGCATATGAACAATTGAAGGAATTGGCCTACTTCCCAATGTCACAAAGTCATGCTCCTGCTATTAAACTTGCTGAAAAGTTAAATGAACTGCTTGACGATGAATATGTCATCTTTTTTTCAAACAGTGGATCAGAGGCAAATGAAACCGCCTTTAAAATAGCCCGTCAATACCACCAGCAAAAGGGTGAATATAATCGCTACAAAATTGTTTCCCGATATCGTGGCTATCACGGTAGCTCAATGGGTGCCTTGGCTGCAACGGGGCAAGCGCAAAGAAAATTTAAATACGAGCCGCTTGCGCCTGGATTTATCCATGTTTCCCCTCCTGATTCTTACCGAGATGATTGCGATGTTACTAATCCTAGAGAACTTAGTTCCATAAAGGAAATTGATCGGACGATGACGTGGGAGTTAAGCGAAACTATTGCTGCCTTGATTATGGAACCAATCATAACAGGCGGTGGTGTGCTGATGCCTCCTGATGGCTATATGAAGGCGGCAAAAGAGGTATGTGAAAAACATGGGGCATTGCTCATTGCGGATGAAGTTATTTGTGGCTTTGGACGTACAGGGAAACCATTTGGCTTTATGAATTACGGGATAAAGCCCGATATCATTACGATGGCCAAAGGGATCACAAGCGGTTATTTACCGCTCTCTGCTACAGCTGTAAGAAAGGAAATCTATGAAGCTTTTAAAGGCACAGAGGAATACGATTATTTTCGTCATGTGAATACATTTGGAGGAAATCCGGCTGCTTGTGCACTAGCGTTAAAAAACCTTGAAATCATGGAAGAGGAAAAATTGTTTGATCGTTCACGTGATTTAGGTGACCAAGTACGATTACAGTTATCCGACCTTTTGGAGCAGCACGCATACGTAGGCGATGTCCGTGGAAAAGGGCTGCTGATTGGAATCGAACTAGTGAAGGATAAGAAAACAAAGGAGCCTTTGGCTGAAGGATTAGTAAACCAAGTAATTGCTGAATGCAAGCAGAGTGGATTACTGATAGGAAAAAATGGTGCAACAGTAGCAGGTTTCAATAATGTTTTAACATTATCTCCTCCATTGAATATCAAACAAGCTGACATGGAATTTATCGTAAAGACAGTAACGGAGGCTCTATATAAGATAGTTTAATAAATTATACTTTAAAAGCGACGGGAAAACCGTCGCTTTTTTCATCTTCTGTGAAATGTAATGAATACTAATGTGATTTTATCTAGACGTACCTTACCTTATTCTAGGCAAAAGCTTTGTAATGCCTGTCGTTTTTCCTTGGTTAAACCGAACTCATGGGCGAAGTACGCATCAATGTTTCCATACGTATTTGTAATAGACTGGAATGCGGTCTCTAAAAACTCTTCCTTTATTCCAATTATATTTTCTATGATTTGAAGACCTCTGTCATCAAAATGCGCTGAAATTTGCTGAAAGACCTTTTCAGTAAACTCTTTCATCGTTTCTTTTGTCAATAAATAATCTTCCATAACCGTATTTTTCGGAACCCCAAGCGCCGATAAAATCAGAGCAGCACCAACGCCCGTACGGTCCTTTCCGAAGGTACAATGATGTAATAATCCCAAATTATTTGGGTCTTGGATAATTTGCATCAATCGTTTGTAAGCTGGATTGTTTAGTGGCAATTTGGAATATAACTCTGTCATATAATCTAAGCTAAGATTCTTGAAGAAATTACTTCTTGCCATTTCTTCAAACGTGTCAAATTGATTGTTTTGCTCGATTGTCTGGATTCGTTCATATGTCACATTTGAAAGGATTGGGTCGGGATTCTTTTGTGCTTCCGATTCATCTCGATAATCAATAATATATTTAATGTTTAATGTTTTAAAGAAATTCATATCTTCATCTGTTAAACCAGTTAGACCGTCTGAACGGAAAAAAAGTCCAAACTTTACTGTACGGCCATCAGATGTTTTATAGCCGCCCATGTCACGAAAGTTATTTGCTCCAATAAAAGGGACTACTCGGTTTGTAGGATATGTTGCATAACGATTTGCTGTTGAAATTTCCATTTAAATAAACACCTCTTCTAATTGTAATGTGGAACACTTGCTTATAGTAGAGTTGTATGTAAACATCCTCTTATTATCGCAAGTTGTATACAAGTAGAATACTACCAAATTGTAAAAAAAACATTAATGTTTTTTTAAATTCTTGTAACTTTCGATTTTTAGTATTTGGCATTTTGTATCCGAAAAGGGTGCACAGGATGATATGTTCTAGATTCCTAAAGCTATTGTAGAACTGGTTATGTGAAAGATAGGAAGAAGAAACCACTTAAAAAAGCGTTGTATATTCAGAAAGGAAAAAAAGAAAGACGCTGTCCCAAAGGTGTCAAGCACCACTATACGTACAAGTTCATGATAATTTTTCCTCTATGTTGATTGGAGCGGAAGGTGCTCGACTCCTGCGGGAGTACGGGGCAGGGGAGACCCCACAGGCGCAACAGCGCCGAGGAGGCTCCCCGGACCGCCACTAGAGCGGAAATCAACAGACAAGTTTAACAAACCATTAATAAAAAGGTGGTGCCCCTAAAAGTTGTACTTTTGGGACACCCTCTGAGTAATGTGAGGAAAAGTCATAGAAAATCAAGTAAAATTCAAAATTTACATTCTTCCTTCCGTTACCAAACGATTTCGATAGTTGAGAAGAGTCTCTTTTACTATTTGCTTTGCACCTACATAGTCGTTGGATGCCATAGCTTGATAAACAGATCCATTAACGAGGTTAGCAGAATAATGAGGCTGGTGAGGAGTGCGCTTCCAGTTTATAGTAGCAAACATGCTAGTTTTATCATGATACGAATCCATAATTTGCAACATAGCTTGATTATTTAATGAGGAAATAATATAGCGTCCAAACAAATTGGAGTATCTGATGTATTCAGGGTAATTGTCTAGCCGGCTTGCTTCAATCTGTTTATTAAGATACTTTTCTAATTCCGAGATATCTATAGAACAACCGCGTTCATTAAAGGAATCTAACGCATGCATTTGAAAAGAGGACATAACTTCTATCATATCCAACATTTCTTTAACCGAAATTTCTTTCACCAAAATGCCCCGATTCTTTAATGAAACCACAAAACCCTCCGATTCCAAATGAGAAATAGCAGTTCGAATCGGTGTTCGACTCATATTTAGTTCATTTGCAAGTTCGTTTTCCGATAATAATGTTCCAGGCATGAAATCGCCAAGAATAATCTTTTGGCGTATTTTTGTATAGGCAATATCTATTAAAGATTTAGAAGACATTTAACTTTTTTCCTTTCATTTGTCATTTACAAAATAATCTTAAAGTAGGCGAAGAACAACTGCAAGTAAATAATCGTAAGGTTCATGAAATACAAACGAAAAATTTACAGGGAATTTAAAAGTAATTAATATATGATTTACAATTAGTCGGTATCCTACTTGTATACAACTAAAAAAGAAAGGTGTATCCAGACTAAAAGATTTACAAACTAATAAGCGCAGAGAAGTATTGTCCACAAACAAAAATACACAATAAATCAGGAGGAGACATATTATGAAGGTTTCGTCAAAAACAGTTCTATCATACGGGCTGGGGAGTCTTGGGTCGAATTTGATTTGGGGGTTAATGCTTGGTTATTTAATGCTATTTTATACCGATTACTTTGGGATTTCGGCAGCTGCTGTAGGAACATTATTTCTTGTAGCGCGAGTTTGGGATGCGTTAATGGATCCTATTATGGGCGTCATTGTAGATAATACAAAATCCAGATGGGGAAAGTTTAGACCGTATCTTTTAATTGCTCCAGTTATCATGGCTGGTCTTACGGTTCTATGCTTTTTACAGCCTCATATTAGTCCCTCAGCCAAGATTATTTACGCATATGTAACGTATATCATGTGGGGAATGAGCTACTCTGTAGTGGATGTTCCATATTGGTCCATGACAGCTGCTATCACAGACGATCCAAAGGAACGGACAAAAGTGGTTATGTTCCCTAGGGTAATGGCAATTATCGGTGCATTAGTTGTAAGTGTCTTTACCTTACCGCTTGTTAAAGCTTCAAACAGTTGGTTCCTTGTCAGCTTGATCTATGCGGTATTATGTGTCGGCTTCTTCTGGACTACATTTTTCAACGTAAAAGAACAAGTAACAGTAACACGAAATGAAAAGTTTACGTTCAGAGATGCTTTTCGCGTCATCAAATTGAACCAGCCACTTCTGATGTTATTGTTGACAATGTTAATGGAAGATACCATAACAAAATTCAAAGGTGCTTTCGGTATCTACTATTTCAAATATTATTTACATGCAGAAAATCTTTTTCCTCTATTTTCTTTAGTCAGCATAGTGCCAATATTAATAGGAGCCATGTTTATACCGATGATGTCGAAGCGCTTAGGGAAAAAGAAAACGACTATGATCGGACTTGTTGGTTCCGGTGTGTCAGGAATAGCTTTATTCTTTGTAGGTAAAAGTATGATTCCGTTCTTTATTCTATCTATTCTAGGTTCTTTGTTTTTTGGGATAGCTACGATTACGATGAGTGCCATGATTGCCGATTGTGTGGAATACGGCGAATGGAAAATTGGAAAACGGGCAGAAGGAACGGTATTTGCAACTAACACCTTCCGCTCTAAATTCGCAGGGGCGATTGGGGGAGGAATAGGAGCTTATTTGCTTTCTGGTATTGGTTATACCCCTAATCATACTCAATCAGGTACAACGTTAGTTTGGATGCAGCTATTATATACGATTATTCCAGGAATCTTGTTACTATTCTCCGTTGTGCCGCTCATTAAATATCAATTAACAGAAGCGACCTATGGGAAAATTTTAACTGAGATCAAAATGAAACGGGAAAGCAATAAAGCTAAGGTTGAGACTTTAGCTAATGTTCAGTGAAAAAACAATTTTTTCATCAGATTGAAATATTAGGCTTTGTTAAAGGTCATCATTGATTTTTGAAACTATGTTGATTGGAGCGGAAGGCGCGAAACTCCTCGAAAATGTTATCGCATTTCCTTCGTGCGTGGGCGGATTCAAGGATTTAATTCAATGTCCTGCAGGAGTATGGGGCTGGGGAGACCCCACAGGAGCTTAAGCGCCGAGGAGGCTCCCCGGACCGCCCGCGGAAAGCGAAGCGCCTGGAGCGCAAATCAACAGGCAAGTTTAACACAGCCAAATATTAAAAAGTGACCCTAGGAGGAAAAGCAGGTGGAATCTACTAGGAATTCCTTTTTAAATAAAGAGGGGAATGTTATGAAAGAGATAGAATACGGATGGCTCGAAGATTTTCAGAAATACGAGGAGAATAAGGAAAAAGGGCGGTGCCTGTTATTGCCTCATCGCTCAAAAGAGTCCTGCCTGCATGAAGAAGCTAGCCCATACAAACTATCATTGAATGGGGAATGGAGATTCTTATATCATATTAATCCAAACACGCTGCCGCATGGCATAACAGAGGATGAGTTTGACGATTCACTGTGGGACTTAATCACCGTGCCCTCTGTGTGGCAGCTTGAAGGATATGGAAAGCCGGTATATTTAGGCGCTTCGTATCCGTATCCGGTTGATACAACGCCGGAAAAAATCCCGCACATCCGTCAGGATCTAAACGAGGTCGGCATTTATAAAAGAGACTTTACAATCCCTGAAAGTTGGAACGGGCGTCAGGTATTTGTGCATTTTGGTGCAGCAAAATCTGCCATGCAGGTTTTTGTAAATGGAAAGGAAGTTGGAAAATCCAAAGGGTCCATGACACCGGCGGAGTTTTGCCTTACTCCTTATCTACGTCCCGGAAAAAACAGCATTGTGGCAATCGTTTACCGCTTTAGCGACGCAACATATCTGGAAAATCAAGATATGTGGTCATTCAGTGGCATTTACAGGGAAGTATATCTTTTCTCTGAGCCGTCAGTCCGTTTGCGTGACTGCTGGGTGCAAAGTGATTTCAATGAGGATTTTTCTTGCAGCTTCAACAAGCTGTTTTTTGAAGCCCAAAATTTCACAAACGAACCACAGACATTGCATCTATCCGCTATGCTATATAAAGATGGCCAAACATATCCGCTGGGGAAATGCCGTTTAGTGGTTGCGCCGGGTAGTTGTTCGGCGGAGTGTATCGAAAGTGACTTTGCCAGGCCGTTGCTTTGGTCGGCCGAAACACCACATCTGTATCAAATATTGTTGGAAACGCGCACTGAGCAGAGTGCCGCTGAATACAAGGCGTTCACATACGGATTCAGGAAAATTGAGATAAAAGAGAATGTACTGTATGTAAATGGGAAAAACATTAAGCTGAAGGGTGTCAACCGCCATGACTTTGACCCTGACCATGGCTGGGCCGTGCCAAGAGAACGGTATTTGCAGGATGTTCTTTTGCTCAAAAAGAACAACATCAATGCGGTGAGGACAAGCCATTATCCCGATGACCCCTATTTTTATGACCTTTGTGACCGCTATGGAATATATGTAATGGATGAATGCGACCTGGAAACGCATGGTGTGAGAGATTATATTCCTCAAGACAACATGGACCTGGTCGCTCCTTGCAGCGACCGCCTGGAACGTATGATTTACAGGGATAGAAACCATCCTTCTGTTATTATTTGGTCTACAGGTAACGAGTGCGGTGCGGGTGCTGTGATGCAGGAGATGTACAAAATTGCAAAACAGCTTGACCCTACAAGGCTGGTCCATTATGAAAGCGACTATCGGCCATCCTGTTCAGATTTTTCATCACGGATGTATTTTCCGCCCAATGCGCTGGAGAAAATGGCGCTGAACGAGGAGGTAACACCACAGGATGTAGGAGTTGGTGGTCAAAGTATTCCGCAAGAGATATTTCCCTTTATGCAAAAGCGGTTTACGCACCGCGTAGAGGATATTGCAAACAGACCGATCATTCTCTGCGAATATGCGCACTGCCTTGAAAACAGCATGGGCAATTTTCAGGAATATGTGGATGTAATCAACCGTTATGATAATATTTCCGGTGCATTTATATGGGATTTTTGCGACCAATCAATTCGCCAATTTGTAAACGGGCAGGAACGGTTTTTATATGGCGGAGATTTTGACGAAGGGGCCAGCAATACATATTTCTGTGCGAACGGCATCGTTCAATCAACACGGGAGCCCCATCCAGCATTATATCAAGTGAGAAAGTCATATCAGAACATTTTGATGTTTACAACGGATTCGGCCTTTCAGGTGCATGTCCGCAACGAGAACCGTTTTATCTCTCTTTCAGACTATTTGCTGGTGTGGCGAATCGAGTGTGAAGGTGTGAAAATTGCTGAAGGGAATGACCAGAATTTCAATCTGGAACCAATGCAAAGCGGTGTTTGGAGACCGGACTATGATTTTGCGAAGCTGCCCTCTGGAGAATGTTTCTTGACGGTGGAATTTCGTCTAAAAGAGGACTGTGAATGGGCAAGGCAAGGGTATGTAGTTGCCTATGAGCAGCTACTGATACAGAAAGCGGAGACGCAGCTTCTTTCTGTGCAGGAAGGTGAGAAAAACGCGGCGCTGGTATGTGAAGAACAGGGAAGAACGATAAAATTCAGCAATGACGTGGTGTCGATTCGGTTCGACACACGAAATGGCTTTATTAATTCTCTTGCGTTTCATGGGAACGATGTGATTAGCACCCCGGTTGTGCCGTGTTTTTACAGGTCTTTGACAGACAATGACCGTGGAATGGCTAATTTTTTTCCACCTCTAGGGCTGATGGGTGTTCCCGGTATGCAATGGAAGGATATCCATAAGAAATTGAAATTGATAAACTTTTCTTATGAAACGAAAGGGTCCACCGTGACCGTTCGATCTTGTTATACCCACCGGTTGCTGAAATCCTTACAACTTATATACCAGATAGATACAGCCGGGAAGGTGGAACTTGTCATGACGGTTATACCTGCTGAAAGCCCGTTCCGCATAGGCTTTACAACCCAAATTGCCCATTCATTCTCTCAATACGAATGGTACGGAAGAGGGCCTTTTGAAACGTATTGTGACAGGAAAAGCGCAGCCTTGATTTCGCAATATCAATCCAACATCGATGAACTGCAACAACAATACATGCGCCCGCAGGAAAATGGAAACAGGACGGATATCCGGTTCCTAAAAGTCAAAAATGCCGCAGGAGATGGATTTTGTGTGAGAGATAAATCGGGAAACGGCTTCAATTTTAGCGCGCATCCCTACACTTTGGATGACCTTGACAAGGCTGGTCATATCTTTGAATTACCTTCAAGGGAAACGGTGTCGCTTTATCTTGATGGCTATATGTGCGGGGTCGGAGGCGACTCTCCAGGGTTTGCTTTTTTAAAGCATCCTTACTATATTCATGCAGATACAGAATATACCCAAAAAATTGAGATTTCTCCTTTGTAAGCAGGAGGCAGCGTGGTATTCACAAATAAACGTTATATTTTTCAGTAAAGTAAATTATCAACCTTATTTTCCACAAACAGCTGGAAGGCACTCGTAATCTTTGATTGCGGGTGTATTTCGGTTATGTGATTTCTTGGATCGTACAATCATATAAATGAACAAATGTGCAAAATAATGCGAAAAATGTCGGAATTTATAGAGAGATGCATTGACAGGATTTTATGGTAAAATAAAAGGTGTTTACAAATGTTCTTTTGTGATTTACATAATTTCATTTTTTCTTTAAAAATGTAGGCAAGCTTATAGCAAGTGATTGAATTCACTTGCATATAGATTATTAAAGAGTTAGGAGAAGTTACTATGGGAGATGAAAAAATTTCGCGACTTGTTGAAGTGGCAAAAATGTATTATCAGTTAGATTACAGTCAGCAAGAGATTGCGGAAAAATTAGGAGTTTCCCGGCCCACCGTTTCTAGAATGCTAGTTCAGGCAGTGGAAGAGGGAGTTGTCCATATTAAAATTATTAATCCTGCCGAGGATGTTGAGCAGCTGTCAAAGAAAGTAAAAGAAAAATTTCAGCTTAAACATTGCATTGTTGCTCCTCTCCCAGAATATAGAGACGAACTCATTAAAGAGAAGCT
This sequence comes from Neobacillus massiliamazoniensis, assembly GCF_001048695.1. GTDB lineage: Bacteria > Bacillota > Bacilli > Bacillales > Cytobacillaceae > Neobacillus > Neobacillus massiliamazoniensis. The sequence continues at coordinate 528,531 of NZ_CVRB01000003.1, forward strand.
AGGGGAAATTGCGGCAGATTACTTATATGAGATTGTGAAAAGCAGCGATATTATTGGAATTACATGGGGGACAACTTTATATCAACTTGCGAGGAAAATTCAACCAAAGAATGTTAAGGATGTTTCGATTGTTCAGCTTAATGGCGGGGTAAGTTACTCAGAATCAAATACGTATTCTTCGGAGATTCTGAATGGGCTTTCATCTGCCTTTAATACTACTCCGTATTTCTTGCCTGTACCGGCCGTGGTGGACCATGTTGTTGTCAAGCAAGCGATTGTAGCAGATCGCCATATAAAAAAATTGTTGGAGCTCGGTAAACAAGCAAATATCGCAATCTTTACTGTCGGTGAGCCAGGAGAGCAATCGACCTTAATGCAAGCAGGCTATTTTTTTGAAACCGATATTGAGATTTTGAAGGCGAAACAAGCGGTTGGGGATATTTGCTCAAGGTTTTTTGACATAAATGGGCAGATAACAAATGAAGCACTAAACGATCGCACCATTGGGATTGAATTGACCGACTTAGTCGGGAAGGAGTATGGAATCCTAGTGGCAGGTGGAAACACAAAAGTAGATGGAATTTATGGAGCACTCCGAGGAAAATATGCAAATGTCCTCATTACCGATCAATATACCGCAAAGGCGTTAGTGGAAATGGGGAGTGATGAACTAAATGGATCGACAAAGAATTAAAGAGATTGTCCAAGAGGTTGTCCAAAAAGTGCTTCAAAAGCCAACGAAAGTACCAATTGCTGTCTCTAATCGACATATTCATTTATCTCCAGAGCATCTTGACCGACTATTCGGTCGCAGTTATATGCTATCTAAGCAGAAGGACTTATCACAGCCCAATCAATTTGCAGCCAAGGAAACGGTTACGCTAATTGGTCCTAAAGGAAAAATTCAAAAGGTTCGAATCCTAGGGCCGGCGCGGGGAAAAACCCAAGTAGAAGTGTCCTTATTCGACGGCTTTACCTTAGGGGTGAAGCCGCCGATTCGGAATTCCGGCGACATCGAAGGATCTGCATCGGTTACGATTCAAGGGCCACGTGGACAAGTCACCATTCCCGAAGGTTTAATCTGTGCGGCACGTCATATTCATATGCAACCAAGCGATGGTGATGCGTTTGGGGTTTCAGATGGAGATTATGTGCAGGTGATGGTTGATGGTCCGCGCGGAGTTATTTTTTCAAATGTTCTCATTAGGGTTTCACAAAATTACAAGCTTGAGATGCATATCGATATTGATGAAGCGAATGCAGCTAATCTGAAAAATGGACAATTAGGTGAAATTGTTGCGATTGAGCGGCAAATAAGCGAGGGTGGAGGCTGATGCTGTGGAGACAAAAGAAAAAATAAGAAATCTTGTCCGACAGGCAGTGGAAGCTTACATAATGGAGCAGCAAAAAGCAAGGCAATCGATTGCTATTCTATTAACCTATCCAACGCTTCATCCAGCCGTTGTTTTGAAAGCAGTTACCCCTATAATTGAAAACAATAATGTGACATTATTTTTAACTAAAGAATGGCAGTCAGAATTTAGCAGGAAGTCCTATTTTGTAATAGATGAAATGTCTAAACAGGAAATAAAGGAAATGGCTGAAAAAACTTCGATTCTTGTTGTTCCTGTTGCATCTTACAGTTTCCTGTCTAAGCTTGCACTAACGATAGATGATGTCTTGCCCGTTTGGCTAGCTATCCAATATCAACTTGAAGGAAAGCCGGTCATCATTGCTAATCATCAAATCGAATTAAATGTTTACCAGCAAATTCATGCACCACACTCCGTTCAAGACCGCATTCAAGCCTACATTCGCCAGCTTCAAGCTGACAAAGTGAAGTGGGTTCCTCTAGAAACACTTGAGAAAACAGTAGAAGAAGTATGGAAGTCTTATAAGGAAAAGAAATCTCTTATTCTTGTAAAGCATGTGGAAACGGTCTTTCGAGACGGATCGAAGGAAATCGTTGTGCCGAAGAATAGTCAGATTACATCTGCTGCCAAGGATTTAGCGAGAGAATTAAAGATTCATATAAGAAAACTGTGAGGTGCCCTATTTTTGGTGTGCCTCGTATCGTTCCCGTAGCCTACTCTTCCGGAGCTGGACATTTCTCGAAGTCGAAATAATATCCTTTCTTATTATTAAAAAAATAGATTCTCTAAAAAGGTGGGTAGCCAATGATGATTTGTAAAGTGGTTGGATCGATCGTTTCCACCACCAAAGCAGAGAAGCTAAAAGGAAAAAAACTTCTCATCGTTCAACCCCTCGACATGAATACAATTGAGGACGACGGCAAACCGCTTGTTGCTATCGATACGGTCGGGTCAGGAGTTGGTGAGGTCGTTTTGCTCGTCAGCGGCAGTTCCGCACGGCAAACAGAAATCACAAACGGTGTACCCGCTGATGCGGCAATTGTCGGCATTGTTGATCAAATTGAAATACAAGGGTCGTTAACCTTTAAAAAAGGAGGTAGCTAATCTTGCAAATAAGTGAACACGATATCAAAAGTATGGTTGAACAAGTTTTGCAGCAATTAGAACAGGAAGCTGCGCCACCTGCTGCACCGAAAAGTGATATCAGCCTAGGGGATGGAGTATTTGCAACAGTAGACGAAGCTGCCGCAGCAGCGAAGCAGGCTTGGGAAAACTTGCACGAACTCCCGATTACTACACGAAGAAAAATGATAGACAGTATGAGAGCAATTAGCCACAAACACGTGAAAGAATTAGCTCAGTTAGCAGTGGAAGAGACGGGCCTTGGCAGGGAAGAAGATAAGATTGCTAAAATTACGCTTGCGATTGATAAGACACCGGGACTCGAAGACCTAGTCAGTACATCTTTTTCAGGTGATAATGGCCTAACAGTGGTAGAGTATGCACCCATTGGGGTTTTTGGTTCCATCACACCATCGACAAACCCTGCCGCGACAGTTATTAACAATTCCATTTCACTTGTAGCTGCAGGTAATACCGTGGTATTCAACCCTCATCCCAGTGCAAAGCGTGTTTCCATTGAAACGCTCAAGCTTCTAAATCAAGCAATTGTCGCTACCGGCGGTCCGGAAAATACTCTTACTTCGGTTGCAAGTCCAACTATTGACACATCTACCGAGGTAATGAAGCATCCTTCCATTAATGCTCTTGTCGTAACAGGTGGTGGCATTGTTGTAAAAGCAGCGATGGCTGTTGGCAAAAAGATCATTGCCGCAGGGCCGGGAAATCCACCTGTCGTCGTAGATGAAACGGCGAACATTCAAAAGGCTGCAGCAGACATCGTCAAAGGAGCAAGCTTTGACAACAACATTTTATGCACTTGTGAAAAGGAAGTTTTCGTGGTAGAAAAAGTCGCCAATTCCCTTAAAAGTGAAATGGTGAAAAACGGGGCTTTCGAGCTTAAACGCTTTCAACTAGAAAAAGTGTTAGAAAAAGTATTGGTAAAAATAGACGGGAAGTTTTACCCGAACAGAGACTTTATTGGTAAGGACGCCTATGTTATTTTACAGGCAGCCGGGATTCAAACTAGCACTGATGTAAGGCTAATTATCGCTGAAACAACAAAGGATCACCCATTGGTCATGACGGAAATGTTAATGCCAATATTAGCAATCGTTAGAGTCCCAGATGTCGACCAAGCTATCGAGAATGCAGTTATCGCTGAAAAAGGGAATCGACACACAGCGATTATGCACTCACAAAATATAACCAACTTAACCAAGATGGCCAAAGAAATCCAAGCTACCATTTTTGTGAAAAATGGTCCATCTGTTGCCGGCTTAGGCTATGAAAGCGAAGGGTTTACCACGCTTACGATTGCTGGACCAACAGGTGAAGGCTTAACAAGCGCAAAAACATTTACGCGCCAGCGCCGCTGTGTGTTAGTAGATGGATTTAGAATTATTTAATGAGGTGATGCTGATTGACAGCAGCTAAAGAAGAAAAAGAAGCCAAAAAGGAAACTGAACGCGCTAAAAAGACAGAAAAATCAGAAAGAGAAGAAAGTGTAGTGGTTCAAAAAGGAGGAAATAAAATGAGTCAAGAAGCGTTAGGGATGATTGAAACAAAAGGCTTAGTAGGTGCCATTGAAGCAGCCGATGCGATGGTGAAGGCGGCAAATGTAACCTTAGTTGGAAGAGAATTAGTTGGTGCAGGCCTTGTTACTGTAATGGTTCGTGGTGATGTTGGTGCCGTTAAAGCTGCTACGGAGGCAGGCGCTGAAGCCGCACAGCGGGTAGGTACCCTCATTTCTGTTCATGTTATTCCTCGTCCCATCACTGAGGTGAATGGAATCCTCCCTAAAGCTGAATAGGATGGTGCTGGCTTAAAGAGGATGTCCCAAAAGGGTCTGAAGCCGAAAATAATATAGGTTTGAAGGCAGTATTAAAGCTGGAACTGTGATTCGCGCATATATGCTTTAGATTCGCGCATATATTTAATTTTTCGCCCATATATCCGTTCAATTCGCGCATAAGATGTTGCTTCGTTCAATGAAACTTAAACGTCCTTTTAAGTCAGCTTCAAATTATCAATGTATTTGCCAAAGGAGAAGATCAATGAAAAAAGTTGCAATTGGCAGTGATCATGGTGGATACGAATTAAAAGAAACGTTAAAAAAATTTTTAACCGAACTTGGTTTTGAATATCTTGATTTTGGCTGTAGTTCAAAGGTAGCTGTTGATTTTCCGGATATCGCCTTTCTCGTTGGAGAATGTGTTGCTTCGAATCAGGACTATGTCGGCATCATGATTGATGGAGTTGGTGTCGGTAGTGGTATGGTTCTTAACAAAATTCCCGGGGTCCGCGCTGCAGTATGCTGGGATTTGTCTTCTGTCAAGAACAGTCGTGAGCATAATAATGCCAATGTTTTGTCAATTGGCGGTCAAATTATTGGCGAAGGACTTGCAAAGCAATTAGTGAAGACTTGGCTAGAAACGGAATTTGCTGGCGGCCGTCATGATCGCCGTGTTACTAAAATCATGGAAATTGAAAGCCGGTTCATCCGGCGCTAAAGGCTGGGTTTACACATGTTTGTAGCTAAAGTAATTGGAAATATAGTTTGTACACATAAAGATGAAAATTTAAAAGGGTTAAAGCTGTTAATTGTTCAGCCTGTAGATGATCAACTACAGGATAAAGGAAAACCGCTTGTATCGATTGATACAATTGGACAGTCTGGTGAAGGGGACCTTGTTTACCTTGCAAAAAGCAAGGAATCATCGATCCCGCTTAACAAAGAGTTGGTCCCATCTGACGCAGGTATCTTAGGAATTATTGAATATTACAATGTAAATCGAATGGAGGAAAAATAAATGAGCAACGCATTAGGAATGATTGAAACAAAAGGATTAGTTGGAGCAATTGAAGCAGCCGATGCGATGATGAAGGCAGCCAACGTAGCGCTAGTTGGAAAAGTAAATGTTGGCGGAGGTTTAGTATGTGTCATGGTACGCGGGGATGTCGGTGCGGTAAAAGCAGCGACGGAAGCAGGTGCTGAAGCGGCACAGCGTGTTGGTGATTTCTTATCTGTTCACGTTATTCCAAGACCGCACTCAGATATTGAGAAAATCCTCCCACAAGCAAAATGAAACTAGGAAAAGTCGTTGGGAATATTGTGTCAACAATTAAAACGCCCAGCCATCAAAATAAGAAGCTCATGGTTGTCATCCCAGTTGATGCTTCAAGGAAAGAAATCGGTGAGCCAATGATTGCGTTTGATCGGTTTCATGCAGGGATTGGCGATTATGTACTTATCATAGAAGAAGGCGGTTCGGCGAGGGACATTTTAGGCGACGAAAAGGGTGCCTTCGATGCCGTTATTGCCGGAATCATTGACCAGCTACCATAATGTGAGGTGAGAACGATGGAAATGGAAGCGTTAGTGGAACAGATAACCAATAAAATCTTAGAACAATTAACGAATAAACAAGAACTGAAAGAAATGAAGCCTACTATTTCTAGCAAGGTCACCCATAAAGAAGATACTTATTCGTCTATTATTACCGGTCCTTCCGTTGCAAGAATGATTGATCACACTCTTTTAAAACCCGAAAGTATAAAGGAGCAAATTATTAAGCTTTGTGAAGAAGCAAAAGAATATAAATTCGCCACAGTCTGTGTCAATCCCTATTGGGTAGCTACAGCTGCGAAAGAATTGCATGGTTCGGGGGTCGGAATAACAACTGTTGTCGGATTTCCATTAGGGGCAACGAGTACGTTTGTAAAAATTGCAGAAACACGTGATGCCATAGCCAACGGAGCGACCGAGATAGACATGGTCATCAACATTGGGGCGATAAAATCAGGTGAGTTCGAAACGGTTAAAAAGGATATTGAGGGTGTTGTATTAGCGACAAATGGCCATGCCCCCGTAAAAGTCATTATTGAGACTGGTCTGTTAGAAAATGAAGAAAAGAAAAAGGCTAGTATTCTAGCGAAAATGGCCGGTGCTAACTTCGTGAAAACTTCCACAGGTTTTGGCCCTGGCTGTGCAACTCCTGAAGATATTAAACTAATACGTGCAGCAGTTGGTCCGGAAATGGGCGTAAAAGCATCGGGATGTGTTAGAGATTTGGATACTGCTAGGAAAATGATTCAAGCCGGTGCCAATAGAATTGGTGCAAGCGCAAGTATTGCCATAGTAACAGGTAGTCAAGGTACGGGTTATTAATCCCGTACCTATGTTTTGGGAATCCTCTTTTTATCAATTTATTAATAACGATATCTCCGAATTGGTCGATAATCGCTACTATCATCATCATTCGCTGAACTACTTAGTATGTTCTCACTTTCATCTACATCAATAAAGGTTTGGTTACGGTTTCTTTCAATCGCTGTTGCCGTTTCTACATCTTCATTACTGCTCAATACTTCCAATAGCTTAATATCTTTTTGGTCTATTTCATCTTCATTTTCAGCATTGCCTTCATCTTCATCTTTTTGTACGATTTCAATTTGATCCTCTGCCACATTGACATCGTCTGTGGTAATTCCATCCATATCTACAAGAACATTTGCATTTTCAATGTTTATTTCCACCATTCCATCCCAACTGTCTAAACCATTAGGTTCTGTTTTCTCTTCTTCCAGCGCTTTTGGAATTTTCTCAAGTGCACTGGCTCTGAGATTTGCGATTCCTAGGACTTCATCTAGTAATTTTGAAAATACTTTGAAATCGACATCGTTTGTACCGCTATTTTTAATGATTGCTAAAAAGTCAGGTATGAAAATTTGAAATTCCCTTGCAAATTGCTGCGGATCCATGTCTTTAAAGGTTGTTCCGTCCAAATGGATACAATCGAAGATTAATTTCGTTAAGACACGATTAGTTGTTTGTATTGCATTAGAATCAATATCTGAATCATTTTTTAGATAAAAATTCACATCACGAAGGGTACGATAATAGCATCTAAAGGTTCTATTCGTTTTTAAAAAATTTAATTCTTCCACAAAAAGCCCTCCCTAACTAATAAAAATTTCCATTTGTATTAAGGATATGCAGAGGGCCTATTTATGGGAATTGTTTTTTATAACCTCTAAATTATTCACACAGCATTAAAAAAGGAAATGACCGATCTATTTTTAAGCATATTAAATTAACCAAAAATAGCCGGCGAAAAATACCAGCTTTTTTTGGTTAATTTAATATTATAATAGCATTTAAGTAAAACACGGATTACATTGGAGAAGTGCCGACAAACTGACCATTAATAAAAACAAACATTGTTGAAGTGCCATCTGTATATTTGAATGGGACACCAATTAATACAACACCGTTTTTATTATTTTTGATTACTTGAACAGCACCTGCTCCTTGCCATATGTATCCTTTTGCCATTGCATCGTGTTTTACGGTTTTAAAAGCATCCGTTTTGATTAAATCGGAAACCATCTTATTTCTTTCTGAACCTAAAATCGGTGACACATCGCAACCACAATCTCCATTAGAACTAGCTCCTAATGTTGTTGCTGTAGAAACTGGCTTTGTTAATTCAGCTGCTTTTACTGGGGTTTCCGCAGCAACAAAAAAACCAAAGCTTAATAGGCCTCCCATTAATAGGGGTAAAAATTTCTTCATCTCTTTTCCTCCTTTATTATAAGTCATTTATTATTTCTACCTTTATCGACAAATTCCTCCATAATATATGAAAATTTTTCAAATTTTTTTGTGACAAAAAAATGAACATAGACAATTAGATTCTTTTTAGTTAAATTTTACCGTTTTAAAAATACTAAATATTCGATAAACTAGCTTGACAGCTAGCCGTTTTCCATGGATAATAGCTAATAATTATAAAAAGTAAACGGTTGGGACTAGTAAATCTAGGGACCGTGCAAGAGAGTGAAACCCGCTGGCTGAAAGGTTTCTCACGGAAAATGGATTGAACCTGCCCACAATAACTGCTTATGAAAACATAAGACGTCCTCCCGCGTTAAGGGGTTGAGTGGGTGCTTTTAGCATCAATAAAGGTGGTACCGCGGAAACGACTTTTCCGTCCTTTACGAAGGACAGAAAAGTCGTTTTTTATTTTATTTAAAAAGAAAGGTTCGAACAAGATGAAAAAACAACTGGTAGTCGTAAAAATTGGTAGTAGTTCATTAACGACAGAAGCAGGGACTATTTCTGATGAAAAAATAGTTGATCATATTGAGGCGATTGCCTTTCTAAAGAATCTGGGGCATGATGTCATTCTCGTTTCATCTGGTGCCGTTGCGGCAGGCTTTGGCGCACTCGGGTATCCTGTTCGGCCAAAGACGACAGCAGGGAAACAAGCTGCAGCAGCAGTAGGGCAAGGTTTGTTGATGCAAAATTATATTTTAAAATTTATGGAGTTTAATATTGTTCCTGCACAAATCCTATTAACACGAGAAGATTTTTTCAGCAAGGAACGGTTTCATAATCTCTATTCCACCTTAACAGAGCTGCTACACCGAGGTGTAATACCGATCATTAATGAAAATGATTCTGTTTCAATTGAGGAGTTAACTTTTGGGGACAATGATCTTCTTTCAGCACTCGTAAGCGGGTTTTTACATGCAAACGCCTTAATTATTTTAACGGATGTGAACGGACTTTATGATGGAAACCCGAAGGAATCAATGGAAGCTAAAAAATATCACTTTATCCCAGAAATAACCGAAGATCTTCTCGCTGTAGCAGGAAATAGTGGTTCTTCGGTTGGCACAGGCGGAATGAAATCAAAGTTGCTTGCCGCCCAAAAAGCTTTGTCACTCGGTGTCAGTGTATTTGTTGGAACAGGGCTTGGTAAGGAAAAGCTCGCCGACATTTTAGCGGGGAAAGGGGATGGAACTTATATCGGTGGACCATTTCATTCCCAAATGCAAATGCGAAAACAATGGATTGCCATTCACTCACAGGTAAAAGGGATTGTTGAAATTGATGAGGGGGCCGAAAAAGCGATTGTCCAAAAGGGGAAGAGTCTTCTTTCGGTTGGCGTAACTAGCGTTATTGGTGAATTTAATGCATTGGATGTTGTCGAGGTCCGGAATCCAAAAGGGCAAATCATCGGAAGAGGGCAAAGTTATTTTTCCTCATCCGACTTGCAAAAAGTAAAAGGGCTGCCAAGTGAACAGTCCAAACCATTTTCCATTAATCAAAAAGCAGAAGTAATTCACCGCGATAATTGGGTTACTTTAACAAAGGAGTGGATTTTAGATGAGTGAACTGCTTAAAAAAGCTCAAAAATTAAAATCAGCTGCGAAAAAATTAGGCATGCTGTCGACAGTCGATAAAAATGAAGCCTTGGCCATGATGGCTGATCGAATCATGTCTGAAAAAGAATGGATATTAAGTGAGAATGCAAAGGATATTCGATTTGGAAAAGAAAAAGGATTATCCGTTTCACTTTTAGACCGATTGCTTTTAACCGAAGGAAGAATCGAGGAAATTGTAGATGGATTACGTCAATTAATCAGCCTTGATGATCCGATTGGCGAAACGATTGAATCATGGGAACGTCCGAATGGTTTACGTATCGAAACTGTCCGAGTTCCACTCGGGGTTGTTGGGATGGTATATGAGGCTCGGCCAAACGTGACTGTTGATGCTGCTAGCCTTTGTTTAAAAGCAGGCAATGCTGTCCTATTAAGAGGCAGTTCATCTGCGCTTCATTCTAATATTGCCCTCGTAAAAGTGATGCGGAAGGCACTTGCCGCTTCGAAGATTCCCGAGGATGCCGTCCAACTTTTGGAGGATACAAGCCGCGAAACTGCGCTTGAAATGTTCAGGTTAAATCAGTACCTTGATGTTTTGATTCCTCGTGGAGGCGCCGGTTTAATTCAATCTGTGATTCAAAATGCGACAGTTCCAGTCTTAGAAACAGGAGTAGGAAATTGCCATGTGTTTATTGACGAAACGGCAAACAAGGAAATGGCTATACAAATTGTATTAAATGCGAAACTGCACCGTCCTTCTGTGTGTAATGCTGCCGAAACCGTACTTATTCACGAAAAATGGCCATATATCTCTGATCTTTTGCATTCATTACAAGAACATGAGATAGAACTGCGTGGTGACGAAGAATTAGCTGCCGCTTATTCGTTTGTCAAGCATGCCACTGAAGAAGATTGGTACACGGAATATTTAGCTCCCATTTTAGCAGTGAAGATAGTCCGCGATGTAAACGATGCGATTGACCATATTGACCGTTATGGAACAAAGCATTCTGAAGCAATCATAAGTTCAAACGACCAAAATGTTCACTTGTTTTTCCAGGCAGTCGATGCTGCGGTGTTATATCATAATGCATCGACACGATTTACAGATGGGGAACAATTTGGCTTCGGAGCGGAGATTGGTATCAGCACTCAAAAGCTCCATGCTCGGGGACCAATGGGACTGAAGGCCATTACGACGACAAAGGCAATTGTGAGAGGGATTGGGCAAATCCGAAATTAAACTCCTTTTTTATAAGGAGTTTTTTTGATATAGTTAAACTATACAAACGTACATTCGTAGGCTGGTGATTCGATGACTAATACTATCCAAATATCCGTTCGAACGTTAGTCGAATATGTTTATAGCAGCGGCAGCATCGAAGCCGGATTCCGCACGCAATCGACCCTTTTAGACGGAACAAGAGCCCATCAAAAAATTCAAAAGACATATAAAGAAGGAGACCAGAAAGAAGTTTATGTCAAAATAGAAATTCCTTTCGAAGGTCTTCATTTTATCATAGATGGCAGATGCGACGGGCTTTTATTCCATGACGGCAAAGTGACAATAGATGAAATTAAGTCCTCCAAACAGCCGCTCGATAGGCTGGAGGGAGACGGCTACCCTGTCCACTGGGCGCAGGCGAAGATGTATGCTTATAGCTACGCTAAGGAGCACAACCTGCCGGAAATCTCTGTCCAACTCACCTATGTTCATGTGGAATCAGAAGCAAAGAAATATTTTAAAAAGAACTTTCTTTTAACGGAACTTGAGTCATTTGTGTACGATATCATTAAAAACTATACTCCTTATGCTAAGCTTCAGTACGAGCATCACAGCAGACGAAATGAGAGTGCAAAACAGCTGGCCTTTCCGTTTGAAAAATATCGTGCAGGACAGCGTAACCTGGCTGGGGCGGTTTATAAAACGATTTTAGAGAAAAAAAATCTGTTTGCTCAGGCGCCGACCGGTATCGGCAAAACTATTTCCACACTTTTTCCATCCGTCAAAGCCATTGGCGAAGGTCATCTCAACCGCCTTTTTTATTTGACTGCGAAAACGACGACCCGTGCAACTGCTGAAGAAGCATTTAGGCGGATGGAGTCATCTGGATTATGCATGAAAGCTGTCACCATCACTGCAAAAGAAAAGATTTGTTTTAAAGATGAAACGATTTGCCAGAAGGAGTATTGTGAATTTGCCAACGGATATTATGATCGGATTAATGATGCCATTATCGATATACTGACAAATGAAAATAATATCACGCGTGAAGTAATGGAGACTTACGCGAGAAAGCATACCGTCTGCCCGTTTGAATTTTCTCTTGACCTTGCTTACTCTGTCGATGCCATCATTTGTGACTATAATTATATTTTTGATCCGCGAGTTTCATTAAAGCGGCTATATGAAGCGGAAAAAAAATCTACAGCTATACTAATCGATGAGGCCCATAATCTTGTCGACCGTGGGCGGGAAATGTTCTCAGCCTCACTAAGTAAAAAGATTTTTCTTCAATTAAAAAAAGAATACAAGGGAATCAATCAGGCTATTTTTGAAGCTGCAGGGAAAATTAATGCTTGGTTCCTTTCTATTAAAAGAGATAATCCTGAAAAAAATGAGTTTATCATCGAACAATTAAATGAAGCATTTTTGGACCAGTTCCATGGATTTGTGGATGCTGCTGAAGAAGTCCTCATACATGGAAATGATCCTACTCTTTTAGAAGCCTACTTCATGGCTCAGCAATTTTTAAAAATAACAGAATTGCTCGATGAACAATATGTTATTTATGCTGAAAAAAATCGTATTGATTATGTTGTAAAAATATTTTGCCTCGATCCCTCTGGCCTACTGAAGAAAATGGGGAAGGGGTTTCGTTCCAAAATATTCTTTTCCGCTACTCTTTCCCCGCTTTCTTATTATCAGGATATTCTAGGTGGGGAAGAGGAGGACTATACAGTTTCAATTCCCTCTCCATTTTCGGAAGAACAGGTTCAAATTTTTATTAAACCTTTGTCAACACGGTACCGTGACAGGGAGCGAACAAAAGATGGTATTGTGACGATGGTCCGGTCATTAATCCATAACCGTCCTGGCAACTATTTAATCTTTTTCCCGTCATATCAATATTTGCTAGCTGCTTACGAGCAATTCAAACTCGTAGATGAAGGAACAACATCTACTCTCATTCAAGCAGCAGGAATGACAGAAGGTGAACGCGAAGACTTTTTGGCAGCATTTAACTCGGACCAAAAAGAAACTCTATTAGGGTTTGCCGTTCTTGGCGGTGTTTTTTCCGAGGGGATTGATTTAATCGGTGACCGGTTGAATGGTGTTTTCGTAGTGGGGATTGGTTTGCCTCAGCTTTGTTTTGAACGTAATCTAATCAAAGATTATTTTAATAAAAAAGAAAAGAATGGCTATGACTATGCCTATGTGTACCCCGGAATGAACAAGGTTTTGCAGGCTGGAGGAAGGTTAATTCGCTCGGAAGAGGATCATGGAACAATTGTCCTTGTCGACGATCGCTTTTTGCAAAAGAAGTATCAAACGCTTTTACCGCGGGAATGGCGGGGATTTTCTATAATTTAGAATTTCTTCGAAGCCATTTTTGTACTGACCCGAAAACTTCAAAAAACAAGCTGCCGGACAGGCAGCTCCTTTTATTTTTCCTTCATCAATTTGTTCAAAATAGTGTATGTGTCCATTATGTAAGTGGAATAGGTACCTCCCTAGATGGAGATGGAAGTAAATGTTTATTTGTGTGTTTGACTGTGCGGTAAGCTGTGAGATATAATGTGAATGAATTAAAAAATATTCATTCTTAAGGTTGAGGGCTAATGGATATAAAATCAGACATTTTTAAATACGGAAAAACTATATTCAGTACAAAGGGATTCAAGAAAACGAATATTAAAGAAATAGCCCAATCAGCTGGCATAGGTGTTGGAACTTTCTATAACTATTATACATCTAAAGAGCAGCTGTTTTTGGAAATCTATATCCAAGAAAATGAGAACTTCAAGAAACGGCTCATTGAATCGATTGATTTGGATCAGGAGCCGGTGAAAGTAATGAATCAATTGATCATGAAGAATATCGAGGCTATTGAAACAAATCCCATTTTGAAAGAATGGTATAGTCAGGATTTCTATAAGGAACTTGAACAATACTATAGAAATGAAGGCAGCAAAAATATTGATTCCTTTCGTGATTTTTACATGGATTTATTTAAAAACTGGAAGGCTCAGGGAAAAATCAGAGAAGATATCGACGATGATCTTTTGCCCGTTTTCTTTGATTCGTTGGTCTACATCGATACTCATAAGGATGAAATTGGCGTTCAACATTTCCCCAAAATCATTCAATATTTAGCGGAATTTATTATGCAAGGACTAACAAATCATCATAAATGATTAAAGTTGGTCTTTTTTTAACTCCAAATGAATGAATTTATTATTATTCATTCACATATTGTTCTACATGGAGGTTTAGAATTCATGAACGGTCACAAACTTTCATTCATTATCGTTTACGTGCTTTTTTTGCAGTTCTGAACGAAATGGTGCTTCAGTCTCTACCCCGAGTATTGCCCAACAGTATGATCTTCTCCCATCTCTAGTCAGTTGGATGGTCACCGTTTTTATGATCGCTTCGTTGACCCTTCTCTATGCCGGACTTGCCTTTGCTCAAACTTCCCTAAGGGAAACGATTACCCGAACGCTCCCGGCTTCACAAGTCGGTATAGGATTGGGCTTCTTCGGTCTAAGTGTCGGTGAGGCAAGCGCCATCGGAACAGGTGCGATATCGAGGTTACTCAGTACCCATTTATCGACAGATTTCGTTGTCAGTCATTTCTTGAATGAGATGGATCCATACAAGTTTATTTTTATACTCGCAACGATACTCGTCGGGCTAACCGCCATATTATATACACTATCATTTAGACATAAAGACCCGGCGCAAGCTTTGGATAAATAATTCGAAATAATGAAAATACAATATTGGGATGGGATGGAATGAAAATGAAAATGAGAATTATAGCAATCATCTTGTGTGGTCTGTTCATCTTCCCCCTATTCGGTTCAGCGCGAAGTGATGGAAAAATGCAAGTAGGGCGATCTAAAACTTCAGTCTTCTCTGAAGTGGATGCGTATATTGCTTGCGAAATGGAACGGCAACACCTTCCGGGGCTGGCTCTTGGGATTGTAAAGGGAGATCGCATTCTTTACCTTAAGGGATATGGTCAAGCCGATTCATCGGGTCGTCCTGTAACGCCTGAAACACCTTTCGGATTAGGTTCGATCGGCAAGGGAATTACTGCTATGGCCGTTCTGCAACTTGCCGAATTAGGAAAAATCGACTTAGATGCGCCTATACAGCGCTATATCCCCACCAAGTATAGCGGTGCAGAGTTCATTACTGTACGTCAGTTACTTAACCAAACAAGCGGGTTCTCACAAATCTCAACTTTTAGCAACACGCTGTCAAGTATCAACGATCAAGATCAAGCTGCTCTGGAGAAAAATGCCATGTCTTATGCGGAAAGGTTTTTAAAGCAAACCAATAAAACCGAACATCCCTATATGTATTCGAACGCAAATTATGTACTGCTCGGCTATATTGTGCAACAAGTATCCGGCCAGTCCTATGGCGACTATGTGAAGGAACATATTTTCAGCCCTCTGTCTATGCATAACAGCTTCGTTACGCTCGATGAGGCAGCTAAAAACGGACTGGCTACGCCCTACCGTCGAATAATTGGATACAACATTGCCTACGAAGGCCCCTATGTTTATATTCCAGGGGATGCGCCGGCGGGCTACCTCTATACCAGTGCGAAGGACATGAGCCATTACTTGATTGCCCAAATGAACGGGGGCCGATTTGAAGATTATTCCGTGCTCTCTTCGGAAGGCATTCGACTTATGCAGACCGAACCTGTTCCGGGAACGTACGCCATGGGTTGGATGACAGATCACATTAACGGTTTACCGGTGATCGGTCAGCCGGGTGGCTCGATAGGCTTCCAAGCCCAAACTTATATTGTTCCGGAACAACAACTGGGAGTTATCGTGTTCGCTAATGTACTTGACGCGATCGATGCCGCTTGGCCCAAAACACACGTCATTACGACTACCCACATCGCCTCCGGGGTCATAAACTTACTGAATGAACAACCGATTGGAGGATCTGGTCCAAGCATCTCGCAGAAATACTTGCTTGTAAATGGATTAATAATCATGCTAAGCGCATGGTTATTATACACGACCGCTCAAACTGCAAAGCGCTGCCTTGGGCCGTGGAGTCCTGATAATTCTGGCCATACTAAAATATCTATCAAAGTTATATTAAGAATTGTTCTGAATTTTGCAGGTCTGTTTATTGTCCTGGTGTTGAGTATGACTCAAGTTGTGCCGGTATGGCATATTGCAACAATCTATCAGCCGGACGTAATTCTTTGGCTGAAGATGATGACTGTACTTATGGCACTGAAGGGAAGCATGGATATTATTCGGTTGGTTCGGTCGATTAGGCATGAAAAAACATCAAAGTTTAAACATTGGGAATAAATAGGAAAACAGAGAGGGATTCCACTTTATAATAGGAGTCCCGCCACATCGCCATCAAGATAAGGATAAAGTAGGGCAATTCCAGAAAGATTGGCTTCGTAAATGAAAGGCGTGTTAGACAAATAGAAAGGTTATACGGACATTACGTTGATCATATTGTTTATGCAATGTTAACTGATGATTGGGGTCGAAAATAACTGCTACTTGTTCAACTAGCGAGAATCTTTAGCTGATCGAGCAACATTAAAAAGCCGATTTCCTTAGTGTGGATAATATCACAGGAAATCGGCTTTTTGATGTGAAAAATCGTTTAGAGTACAAAATTCGTAGTTCTTTGATACTTTTTGCACATCGAGTAATAATATAGGAAAAAAAGTAAGCCTATGACCCGTTTTTACACGTATCTCGGCTGAACCCCAAATTAGAGAAAAAATTTTTAATATTCCTTGACGGGAATATTCCCAATCAGGTATATTTAATTCGTGAAAACAATTTTGAATGCTCTTGCAGAACCCAATCGACTACACATAGTCGAACTTTTGCGTGACGGCCCTCTCACTGTAGGGGAAATTGCCGATCGCCTTGAGCTCAACCAGCCACAAGCTTCCAAACATCTTCGTGTACTTAGTAATGCAGGACTCGTCGAGGTACTTGCAATCGCCAATCGACGGATCTACAAGCTAAGGCCTGAGCCGTTCAAAGAGCTTGATTTCTGGCTGGAGTCCTACCGCCACATCTGGATCGAAAGATTCGACCGCTTAGACGATTACCTACAGGAACTGAAAAGGAAAGAAGGGAATCGTGACGACAAGCAGTAATCCTGTCAAAGTGTATTAAAAAAATGAAATTGGAGGAATGAAATCATGGCAAAAGGCTAAAAAACGAATAACACATTTAGGAGTATGGAGCCATTGATGATGTAAAATCAACTCTTGATCGTCTTGAGGAACAGTTGAACAAGAATTGAGGAAACAACATAAGAAAAAAAAATCTGAAAATAAGGAAGGGAATGGGTGATTAATGAAGAATATAAAAGTCGTGTATTGGATTTTTACAGGGCTGTTGGCAGCATTAATGGTTTTTGGTTCGATTCCAGATATATTGTATGTTCCCGATGCCGTTGCTTTATTTACTCATCTAGGCTACCCAGCCTACCTCTTACCATTTCTTGGAGTTGCTAAATTATTAGGTGTTATGGCGATTCTTATCCCTGGTTTTCCTAGAATAAAGGAATGGGCATATGCAGGTTTTGTATTTGATCTGGCTGGTGCAATGTATTCAACGATATCAGTGGGCGACCCTGCCAGTGTATGGCTGTCATATATTATCGGATTCATTTTGATAGCTGGCTCGTATATTTTCCATCACAAAAAAATAATTTCTGTTTCACTGAGTAGTAAGAATAGCTTAACTGTTTAACAAAAATGAAAACAGCCAAAACATTATTAGGAGGAATGGCAATGTCGAACAAAATGATTTCCAAGGTAGAGGGTCAGGAACTAACTCTGGAGCGTGTTTTTGATGCGCCGTGCGAATTGGTATTTAAAGCGTTCTCCGAGGCTGAGCATCTGAAGAACTGGTGGGGTCCTCGCGGCTGGACGCTTACGGTTTGCAACGTGGATTTTCGCCCGGGTGGCATCTGGCATTACTGCATGAAGTGCATCGATAAGAACCTAGGGGATTTTTACGGATACGAGTCTTGGGGCAAAGCGGTATATCAGGAAATCGTAGAGAACGAGAAGATCGTCTACGTCGACTACTTCTCTGATGCCGAAGGCAATGAAGCGGAGGGGATGCCATCGAGTAAGACTACGATGACTTTTGTAGAGCACGAAGGTAAGACGAAACTCATTAGCCGGACTCAATACGATTCTGCCGAAGCGCTCAAAACCGTATTGGATATGGGGATGGAGCAAGGAATTACTGAAACTTGGGATCGTCTCGCTGAGCATCTGCAATCCCTTCAATAACCTCTACATTATGAGTCCGTTCGGCATAGAATATATAAGGAGCTTTGTTCAAAAGCGAAGTAGATGTGTTGCACTATTATGAAAATAAATTTCTGTAAGTAATTATTTTGCAGGAATGGAGAAAAATAAATAACAAATCAAAAATACACAACTCATTAATAAATTTAAGCCGATTCCAATTAGGAAACGGCTTTTTTAATTCAGAAAAAAATGGTATCGTTAGATTCTTTAAGACCATTAAACCTTACTTACCGTTGTTAAAAACGGGGGAATTGTCTTAAAAAATGAGCTTAGCGTTGTAAATCCGCATTTTCCTGACGCTACCCCTAGTTTCCCGAAAGATTGAATATTGCCTGATTTCGGGGATGTAGAAGGCCTCTAGTTTCCCAAAAAATTGATTTTTCTCGAAATCGGTCAAGTAAATTTTAGAAAATCAACACCATTTATTAACAAATCCAAAAAAAATAAAGAAACATGCTGCAGCATGTTTTAAATTATAGGATAAGAAAGTATAAAATTTGACTTCGAGAATTATCTAGCTTCAGGCGCCCAGCGCCTAGTGTACTTCGCTCTTCTCCCTACGATAAGTCAACATCGGATCGCTCCGCTCTCCGTGTTTCCTTTATATCAGTCGAAGCGCTCCAGTCCATACGGCGCTAAACGGGCGCCTTTCGCTTTTCTTATTCCTCACGGTTGTCTTTTAGATATTTATGAAATGGACACTTTGAAAGAGTCGTATCATCATCATGAAGAAAATATTGTTTCCATTCAAAATTATCGTTTTGACCATAGGAATTTAGATCCGGGTGAATGGAAATGGTATCATATTCTACCAAACGCTCTCGGATTTTTGATTTTATTTTTAATGATTGTGATGTAGATGAATAAAAATTTTCTAATACCGACCTTGGTGTGACTGCAATGAGAAAATAGGGGAAGTAACGGCTCAATCTATTTTCATGGGATGGAGTCGCACAATACACAAACAATTGCTCTCCATGGAAACAAAATTCCCACAATGGATCATGCGGATTTGTTGGAATATGGCTTGGCCACTTCACAACATCCATTTCACAAACCTGATTCAATTGAGTCCAAAAAATCTGTTCATATTGTTCTAAACTATATTGTTCTTGAGTAGGTTCATAAAAAATGATGAGAGAAGTATAGGCACCTATTTTTCGATAACTTTCTGCATATTCCTTCAGTATTTCGGCAAGTTCCACGACTGAGGATTTGCTGTCCAGTTTGGATATAAACGCGTATCTAAAGCGATTAAGCTGATGTCCTATGGTGGCAGGTATACAAGGAAAAGGTCTGTATTGATTTGTCATTTTCTCTTCAAATTTATCAAGCGCATCCTTTTTCCATGATTCAAGGGGAATTTGGCGGATAGATTCATTTGAATATAGGCTCATTTTTCCATGCACTCCTCTCAGCTATAAGATATGAATCGTTTAAGAATGGGTGAATGTCCCAATAAAAGTGGTTGACTTAGATTACACTCAATGATGCTTCCTTAATAATAAAATTGGAATAATTATGTATTTATAAAATGGATGGGGGAATAATAGTAAAGATAAAATCTTTAAAGGAGCTTACGAATGCTAATTGAAGAAGGAGCCAAGTATCAAATTTCTCAAGGTGTCCAATGGAACTTTAATTCTGCTGAAACGATGACGGTCATTAGTAATAATGGAATTACGGTCCAGTTTTTACTCGATGAAAACAAGGGACGTGGCTCTATGCCGATTGACCATTTATTTTATTTATTAAAAAAAGCGAATCTCACGCAAATACCAAATAAGCGAATGTTATTAAATACAGATACGACCGAGGAACAAATTGGATAGTGACAACCTTTTTATTCAAAGCATTATTTCGAATAGAAATAGTGTTTTTTTCTTTTAATCGAGCATTTCTTCAATTTCATTAAGTAAAAATTAGTATGAAGCACAAAAATGTTGTTTGATAATTCAGTTTAATGATAAAATGAAAGCGCTTTAAAAACAGATAGGAGTGACAGTTTTGGAAAAATTGACCGAGGCGGAAATTCAGGAGAAGTTAACAACAACCCCAAACTGGAAGTTAACTGATGAAAAATGGATTGAGAGAAAGTATCGATTTTCAGCATTTCTTAACGGCATTGAGTTTGTTCAAAGTGTTGCCAATCTATCTGAGGAGGTTAATCATCACCCATTTATAGCCATCGACTATAAACTAGTTACGCTAAAATTAACTTCATGGCATGCAAAGGGTCTAACAGCGTTAGACTTTGACTTAGCTAAACAGTATGATGAACTATTCTTACAAATAAAAAAATAGATCCAATGTAAAGGGAGTGTTCTAAACGAATGGAGAAAGCGAAGAAGATTCCAAGGCATTTACAAAAATATGTTGTGGATCAGCAATATGAAAAATATTCACCGATTGACCAAGCGGTGTGGCGCTATGTAATGAGACAGAATCACCATAATCTAAAAGAAACGGCCCATTCAGCCTATGTGGGTGGTCTTAAATCATCCGCGATTTCTGTAGAAAAAATCCCAAATGTGACTGAAATGAACGAGTCATTAGAACCGTTCGGATGGGGTGCGGCAAATATCGATGGTTTTATCCCAGGAGTTGTTTTTTTCGATTTTCAAGCCAACGGGATATTACCAATTGCTTCTGACATTCGCAAACTAGAAAACATTCAATACACTCCAGCACCGGATATTATTCATGAGGCTGCTGGTCATGCTCCAATCCTTTGTGAAGAGAAATTCTCGGAATATGTGAAGCTATTTGGAGAGATAGGATCCAAGGCACTTGCAACGAGTGAAGAGCATGAACTATTTGAGGCAGTCCGCACTTATTCCAATCTATTAGAAAGTGGCCATGCTACTAAAGAAGATATCGAGGATGCTAAAGCAGCTTGCGATGAAAAACAAGCAGCTGTTAGGGAACTGTCCGAAGCAGAGCAAATTTCCCGCCTTTATTGGTGGACGGTTGAATACGGTCTAATCGGTACCATAGACAAACCGCAAATCTATGGGGCTGGCCTCCTTTCTTCGGTAGCGGAAGGACGCAGTTGTTTGTTACCTTCAGTTACTAAACTGCCATTTCAACTAAGGCAAGTGATAGAAACCGGATTTGACATTACCAAACCACAACCACAGTTATTTGTATGCGAGAATTTCGAACAATTAATAGATGCCGTAAATGAATTTTCGGAAATAATGGCGTTTAAGGTGGGGGGAACAGAAAGCTTAGAAAAAGCACTTCGCTCTAATCATACCGCCACCATTCAATACAGCTCAGGGCTTCAAGTAACCGGAACGTTAGGAACCATCATCAAAGACGAGAATGGTGAAGCGATTTATATAAAAATGATTAGTCCAACGGCATTAGCCTATGAAAACACAGAATTACATGGTCATGGTAAAACAACCCATCGGGATGGCTTCGGTGCGCCAATCGGGAAGCTATTAAATATTGAAACGTCCCTTGAGGATTTTTCAGATGAAGAGCTTAATAGAATTGGAATAGAGCATGGAAAAGCTTGCACGTTGAATTTTGCAAGTGGGGTCAAGGTTCACGGAGTACCTACTCAATTTGTACGCAAAAATAGGAAACTATTACTCATTTCCTTTACGAGTTGTACCGTTACTTTACATGATGAGCTGTTATTTGATCCAAATTGGGGAAGTTATGATTTGGCAATTGGCGAAAGAATCAGCTCTGTTTTTGCAGGCTCTGCCGATTCTGAGCAGTATTATGCTGACTTAGAGGCAGTGGAGACAAAACCATTCTTCAGCAGAAAGCTTACACTGCTTGAACAATTGTATGGCAAAGTAAGAAACATCCGTGAAAAATCCAATATTGTCAGCCAAAAAGATGAACTTTCAGGGGTCATTGAAATTCTAACAAATGACTTTCCTCATGATTGGCTACTGAGAATCGAAGTCATCGAACTCTTAGAAAAGCACAATTTATTACCGGAAGAAAAAACCTTGCTGAAAGAGCAATTGGAAAAAATTAAACATTTAGATGAAGAATTTCCTGTGTTAATTGAAAGAGGTCTGATGCTAGCTCCATATTAGGACAATATCTTTTAACTCAAAAAAAGGAGGATGTCTTCAGGACATCCTCCTAATTTCTTAAATAAAAGACATTTTTCTTATGACTCTTTATTTTCTCATTTTGTTGTGTGTTGTTTTTATATTTCTTCTCGTAATTCATAAACATGGATACATTGACTAAAATACCTACCGCAATCGCTAATTGAATCAGTGAAGATCCGCCATAACTGACGAATGGTAGTGGAACACCGGCTAACGGTAAAAGTCCGGAGACACCAGCAAGGTTAACAAACGCTTGAATTCCAATCATACTGGAAATTCCGGTAGCAAGTAAACTGCCAAACGGGTCCTTGCATCGTGTTGCAATACGAAACCCTTTTAAGACGATGAAGGCTAATGAAAGAATGACAAAACCAACACCCCATATCCCTAATTCTTCAGCAATTACAGCTATAATAAAATCAGTATGTGGTTCAGGTAAATAGCCCAGTTTTTCAATACTTTTTCCCAATCCTAAGCCATTTATCCCTCCGGAGCCGATCGCTAAGTATGAATTCACCAGGTGATAACCAGAGGTTTGTGAGGCGGAAAACGGGTCGTTCATGACTGAAAAACGATCCATTCGCTTTGCAGTAAATATTTTATTGTGGAAAATAATCACCATTGGTATTAAGACCAATAATGCTATTCCTGCAAGTTTAAACAAATTCTTAAAACTAATCCCTGATGATACGATGATCGCAGTTGAAAAGGCTAAAATCAGCTCAACTGTTCCAAAGTCCGGTTGGCTGGCAATCAGAAAACAAACGAGTGCTAAATAGATTAAAGGAGGGACAACCCCTTTATTAAATTCATTTATGTAGGTTTGCTTTTTTGCATAAACAGCTGATAAATAAATAATGACACATAGCTTTACAAATTCTGAAGGTTCAATACTAATCGGGCCTAATTTAATCCAGCTTTTTGCCCCGCCAGCCACATGACCAAAGAGATCTAGAACCATTAAAACGGATATAGAACCTGCAACCAAAACCATTAGAACTTTATTGTTCTTCAGCGCCTTATAAGGAAATAAAGCGGTCAAAACAAAAACAAAAAATGCTATGATCATAAAGAACTTTTGTTTTTGATAAAAGAAGTCACTTGAAACTCCGTACCTTTGTACTGCCATTGCCTCACTAGCACTATAAACCATAACTAATCCAAAAAGAGATAGTAAAATGACGGCAATAATTAATGAATAATCATATGATCTCAGCATTTTCTTAAACATAATCTCGTCCTCATTTTTTAATGTTGTATTTTCTATAATAATCTAAATATGTGCTGATGTCTTAGCACGAAACTACTATCTATTCAAATTTAATAAAAATTTAATAGTTGAAGGGACTCTAGAAGTGAGAAATCCTTTAAAAATGTCATGAATTATATTAAAATTGAAAAGCACGCATGCATAATCTGCTGTGGAAGCGCTTTATTATTATGCGAATGGGGATAAAAGGGGGAAATGGAAGTGACTGCAACTCATACGAAATCTGAAGAAATTATTGTAAAAACACAAAAATTTGGTGCGAATAACTATTATCCGCTGCCAATCGTTATATCAAAGGCTGAGGGAGTTTGGGTTGAAAGCCCTGAGGGAGATCGTTACATGGATATGCTTAGTGCTTATTCAGCCGTAAACCAAGGGCATCGTCATCCAAAAATCATCCAGGCATTAAAAGATCAAGCAGATAAGGTAACCTTAACATCAAGGGCCTTCCATAGCGATCAGCTTGGGCCTTGGTATGAAAAAGTAAGTAAATTAACGAAGAAAAATATGGTTCTGCCAATGAATACTGGTGCAGAAGCTGTTGAAACAGCTCTTAAGGCTGCCCGCCGGTGGGGCTATGATGTAAAAGGCATTGCTGAAAATCAAGCAGAAATCATTGCTTGTAATGGCAATTTCCACGGACGTACCATGGGTGCCGTCTCTTTATCATCTGATCCAGAATATAAGCGCGGTTTTGGTCCTATGCTACCAGGTATTAAATTAATCCCATATGGAGATATAGATGCTTTAAAAGCAGCTATTACCCCAAATACCGCTGCGTTTTTAATTGAGCCTATTCAAGGTGAAGCGGGAATTATTGTTCCACCACAAGGATTTTTAAAGGCGGCAGCAGAATTATGTAAGGAAAACAACGTATTGTTCATTGCTGATGAAATTCAAGCTGGCTTAGGGCGAACTGGAAAAATGTTTGCATGTGAATGGGAAGAAGTTATTCCTGATATGCTCATTTTAGGTAAGGCTCTTGGCGGCGGGGTATTCCCAATTTCCTGTGTTGTGGCTAATTCTGATGTGTTAGGGGTATTTAATCCTGGTTCCCATGGCTCTACATTTGGGGGCAATCCACTTGCCTGTGCTGTTTCGATTGCAGCATTAGACGTACTTGTGGATGAAAACCTAGTGGAACGCTCACTTGACCTTGGCAATTACTTCCTTGAGCAGATAAAATCAATCCCATGTCCCATTATTAAGGAAGTAAGAGGAAAAGGTTTGTTTATTGGTGTTGAGCTTACAGAAGAAGCAAGACCATATTGTGAGCAATTAAAGGATGAAGGGCTATTATGTAAAGAAACCCATGATACGGTGATTCGTTTTGCTCCACCACTCATCATTTCTAAAGAAGAGATCGATTGGGCAGTTGAAAAAATTAAAAAAGTATTAGCTGCAAAATAAACTATATTTCTACTATAACGACGAGGTGTCAGAGATGTCTGCTACGACAGTGCAAAATGAAATGAAAAAGGAACAACAAGACGAACAAGAATCATTAAATTTATTCTATTCTACGCAAACAGTCATCCAAAAAGCTTTAGCAAAATTAGGCTATAACAATGAAATGTATGATTTACTAAAAGAACCGTTAAGATTGTTAACAGTCCGCATACCGGTGAAAATGGACGACGGTACAGTTAAAGTTTTTACTGGCTACCGCTCACAGCATAATGATGCAGTTGGCCCAACAAAAGGCGGCGTTCGTTTCCATCCGGAAGTAAATGAAGAAGAAGTAAAAGCATTGTCCATTTGGATGAGCTTAAAATGCGGAATTACCAATCTTCCTTATGGAGGCGGTAAAGGCGGTATTATCTGCGATCCTAAGAAAATGTCCTTAAGAGAGATTGAAAGATTAAGCCGTGGCTATGTTCGTGCTATTAGCCAAATCGTTGGACCTACAAAGGATATTCCAGCTCCGGATGTATATACAAATTCACAAATTATGGCATGGATGATGGATGAGTACAGTCGCCTAAGGGAATTCGACTCACCAGGATTTATTACAGGTAAACCAATCGTTCTAGGTGGATCTGAAGGCCGTGAAACGGCTACTGCTCGTGGAGTAACGATATGTATTGAAGAAGCGTTAAAGAAAAAAGGGAAAGAACTTCAAGGTGCCCGCGTAGTCATTCAAGGCTTCGGAAATGCCGGAAGTTATCTAGCAAAATTCTTACATGATGCCGGTGCAAAAGTAGTGGCTGTTTCTGATGTCTATGGTGCTGTACACGATCCAAATGGACTTGATATAAACTATTTACTAGATCGAAGAGATAGCTTTGGTACATTCTCGCAGCAATTTACTAATACAATTTCAAACACAGAATTACTAGAATTAGAATGTGATATTCTTGTTCCGGCAGCCATTTCTAACCAAATCACTGCACATAATGCCGCTCAAATTAAGGCATCCATAGTAGTAGAAGCAGCAAATGGACCGACAACACTAGAAGCAACAAAGATTTTAACAGAACGCGGTGTTCTCCTTGTTCCGGACATTCTTGCTAGCTCTGGTGGGGTAACGGTATCTTATTTTGAATGGGTCCAAAATAATCAAGGTTATTATTGGTCAGAAGAAGAAGTTGATGAAAAGCTCGTAAAAATTATGAAAAGTTCATTTGAAAATATTTATCAAACTGCAAATAGATACAAAGTGGATATGCGCTTAGCAGCCTATATGGTTGGAATAAGAAAAGTAGCAGAGGCCTCTAGTTTCAGAGGATGGGTATAAACTTTTTTACGTAATAAAATTAATTACTATAGCTCTTTCCGTTGATTCGGGAAGAGTTTTTTTAAATTGTCTTTGTTCTGCTCGTGATTATAGCCCATTTTTTTCGTTTTTTTACAACTTATTACACTGCCGATAGTTGAATGATGTTAAAATATGTCTAGTAAAATATATTTTTAGGGGGATTTAGATATTGGATACAAAGTTCACTAAACCAAAGAGTTTTGGAGAAATACTCGATCATACCTTTTCGTTAAGTAAAGATCGCTTTAAGGACTTTTTCTTGATTTTACTCATTTTTATGGGGCCGGTTTACTTGATTGAAGCTATCATCCAGCTATTATCAGGTACGAGCTTCTTTAGAGCAGTGGGAAGTGGAAATGGGTGGTTTGAACAAATTCTTTCGAGTTTTAAAGAAACGCAAACCATTGATCCTAATAGTTTAGCTACTGAGCTTAAAACCCTAGTAGGAACTATAATTGTCGGATTTATTGGTGCACTTTTTTTTCCAGTTGCGAAGGCAGCTGTACTTCTTGTCATCCAAAGGGTTCAAAAAAATGAAGAATATACGATTGGTTTAATGATTAAACAAGCCTTTTTACGCTTTTTTCCCATTCTTTGGAGCAATATTCTATATTATCTAATTTATTTTGGTTTATTCGTTGCATCTATTATCCTCGTTGCGTTTACGGGTGGCATCGTTTCGTCTAAAAATCTTATTCTCGGCATAGTGTTAGCAATCCTTTTAGGTTTAGGCTGCATCGTTGGAATGGCTTGCTTGATGACCCGCTGGAGCTTTTATTTTGGTTCAGTAGTGTTGGATCATCAATCACCTGGTTTTACAAGAAGCTGGAGGCTGTCAAGAAAACGGACATGGATCTCAATTGGTCTTTACCTTGTGTTTTATTTGATTACTATATGTATTGATTCTGCAGTACAATCGACATTTGCTCTCGTATTAGGAAATAGTGTATTGTTATCGATTATTGTAAACATCGTAACCCTTTTAACATCTCTATTTTTCTATGTTGGGTATGGTGTGATATATCTTGATTTAAAAACGAGACATGATGCCGATGATTTAAAAGAAATGATTGATGACTATGATATTACAACACTCTAAAGTCGGGTGATTAACATGCTAGATGCAAACAAGGCAAGAAATGAACTTAAGGATATTCTGAATCAGAAGGAATACCGAATTTATTACCAAGATTCTAAGAGTTTGCTCGAGGTGTGGTGGGAAAAAGCAAAGGAATGGATTGCCCATCTGCTACAAAAATTATTTCCGTCTATCCATTCAGCAAGTAAAGCATCCGGCCCGATTTTGATCGCAGTGATTATAGCGGTGTTAATTCTTTTAGGGGTTGCCATCTTTTTTATCATACGCCATCAAAGACGGAAACGCATGCTAAGCAACCGAAAGCCGCTTCAATCGATGAAAGAAATGAATTGGTCGTTCCAAAGGCATTTAGAGGAAGCAGGGAAACAGGAAGCTTTAGGAGAGTACTCGCTTTCAACCCGCCATCTATTTTTAGCATTGCTCCTTTATTTTCATGAACAGGAATGGCTTGTGGCAAGAATTTGGAAAACAAATTGGGATTACTATGACGAACTAAGGAAAGTAAACCAACAAGACGCTCAGCAATTTTATCAGCTCGCTACATTTTTTGATGAAGTGACATATGGAGGGCGTCAGGTTCGAAGAGAAGAATACATTGAGTTTCAAAGCGAGGTCATGAACTGGCTTGGGAATGAGGCTAAAAAGCTGGGGGAAAGGGGGTAGAAGAAGGTGCAATCAAAAAGACAAACTTGGTTTTGGCTTGTTGTTCTACTCCTTTTCTTTATCATCATCAGTATTTTTGGCAATTCACAAAAGCCAAAGGTATATCCAAATTATGTTTCTGACTCTCCTTCCCCTAGCGGCGTGAAAGCATTTTATACATATTTACAAAAGGAAATGGAAGTTAAAAGCTGGTCTTATTCACCAAAAATGCTTCCAACTGGTCCAGAAAAGAAATTACTCATAATGGTCGAGCCTTCTGTTGTTCCAGATCAGGTAGAAATGGGAGAATATAAGCGCTTCATGGAAGCCGGAAATACGATTCTATTATTAAAGAACAATCCGAAAGGGATGTTTGATTTACAGGTTAGTCCATTAGATTCAAATGCTCCAGTAAATAAAGCCTTAAAAGTATATGATCAAAATAAAAAGGCTTATCGGGCTGAAATCAATTCCTCGATCCGATTACTTTCTAACAAGAATGAGGAACGTCTCCTTTATGATAATAATGGCACCGTTGCATTAAAACAAACATTTGGTCATGGTCAACTGATTGTCGCCATTGCTCCCGAGTGGATCACAAATGGTCAAATCTTAAGTGAGGACCATTTGGCACTCATTCTTCATCTACTGAATGAAAGTAATACACACACCGTTTTATTTGATGAATATATTCATGCCGGGCAGAATACCTCAACGATGTTAAATGTATATCCTAAATGGTTTTTACTCATCCTGCTGCAAATCGTATTCCTCACCATTCTTTGGCTTTGGTACAAAGGAAAGCGTTTTGGTCCTATTTTTGTTCCAAGGGAAGAAACGGTTCGGTTTAGCGATGAAGGGATACGAGCATTAACTGCCTGGTATCTCAAAGGACGACGCTATCATGATTCTTTCTTAATCCAAGCTGATTATGTCAAGCTTCTCCTTCAGGAGCGGTGGAAGATTCCTTTCAGCAAGGAATGGAAGGATCTTTCTCCATTCTTGGAACGAAAGTGGCTTGGGGTTCCAAAAAGTGATATTGGTCCATTCCTAAATGGGGTGGCAACAATGGTTGAAAAAGAAAAAATGAGCAAACAAGAATTCTTGCAATGGTCGAGAAAGCTTGAGCTATTACGGAAAGAGGTGGAGGAAGGGTGAGAGTAGAATTATCATCCTTTTTAGAAAAATATGAAGAACGGATTTTAGGTCAGAGTCTTAATCTTAGATTGTTATTATCTGCTATATTAGCAGGAGGTCATGTCCTCCTAGAGGGGGTTCCTGGTACTGGTAAAACGCAAATGGTGCGAACGATCGCTGGACTTCTAGATGGAAGCTTTCATCGCATTCAATTTACCCCGGACCTACTTCCAAGTGATATAACAGGAAGTATGATTTACAACATGAAAGAGAGTAGCTTTCAAACATTAAAAGGACCTATTTTCACCAATATTCTCTTAGCCGATGAAATTAATCGGACACCGGCTAAGACCCAGGCAGCTCTTCTAGAAGCCATGGAAGAAAGGCAAGTAACCATACAAGGTGAAACCTATTCCTTACCTGAGGTATTTTTTGTAGTCGCAACCCAAAACCCAATCGAATTTGAAGGCACCTATCCGCTACCTGAAGCACAGCAGGATCGTTTCTTATTTAAACTACATATAGATTTTCCTTCCTTTGAGGAAGAAAAAAATGTGTTAAAAAATGTGATTGAAAACAGCTTTAACGAAACACCTGTTTCTCAGGTCCTAGATTTGAATACTTTTATCAAAATTAGAAAAGAGATTGAGCAGGTCACAGTTGGTGAGAATATTTTAGAATATCTTTTACAAATTGTCAGGAAGACAAGAGAATCGGAAGCCATACGTTTTGGAGCGAGTACCAGGGCAGGGATTTCCATTGGGAAAGCCGCACAAGCATGGGCATATTTAGCCGGACGGAATTATGTTACCCCGGATGATATCAAAATGACAGCTAAGCCGGCACTAAGACACCGTATTCAGTTATCCCCGCATATAGAATTGGAGGGAGCAGCCGTTGACCAAATCATTGAAGAGCTTGTGGGGTCGGTTCCTGTTCCGCGATAGAGGGATTATTCCAACAAAAAGAATCATGCTCGTCTTCGGTCTCCTTTCTCTTACATTATTAGTAGGAGCTGTACGAGGAATCTCATGGGGATTCATATTGACGATTAATGGACTGGTTTTTTTAGTAAGTCTTATCGATTTACTATTTTCTCCGAAAAAAAATCAGCTTTCCTTTAACCGTATATTACCAGAAGAGATGGAGAGAGGTCTTCCGTATACCATCCAGCTTGAAGTAAACAATCATTCTCAGCATTCTTTTTCGTATCGGATGGTAGATAACCTGCCGCAATCGTTCGTTCAGCCATTTCCTATCGTGGGAATGGCGGCAAAGGAAGCTGTAACCGAAGTAACCTATGAAACGACCGCATCGGTAAGAGGAAAATATGAAGTCACAAAGCTTTTTTGCCGGTATCGAAGTTTCATTGGCTTATGGGAAAAGCAAACAACAGTGGATATAGTGGATACCGTGAAAGTCATTCCTGATTTAACCGAAACGAAGCAGTATTTAGCCAATGCCCAGCAATTTTTAATATACGAAGGTTTAAAGATTCGTAAGCAGAGAAGCGGTGTAGGCGAGTTTTCCAAAATCAGAAGCTACGTTGTAGGGGATGACCCGCGGAAAATCAATTGGCGCCAAACTGCTAAACTGCAAGAAGTGATGACAAATGAATATGAACCAGAGCACGGGAAGTATATCACCATCTTACTTGATTGTGGCAGAATGATGGGGGCTGAATTGAAAAAAGGGAACCGCTTAGAAAAAGTGTTAGAGGCAGCTTTGACTGTCGCGGCGGCTGCTCTAAAAAAAGGTGACTATGTTTCTGTCCTAGCTTTTTCAAAGGAAATTAAAGTATTTGTGCCCCCTGCGAAGGGAATGGCGCATTTGCAGACCATCCTCCAAGCGATTTTTGATGTAAAGGTGGATGCAGCTGAGTCTAATTATGCAGCTGTCTTTCAATATTTAGAAATCGTTCAAAAGAAGCGCAGCTTGCTCTTATTATTTAGTGATGTTCGTACATTCCTTCATGAGGAAAGCGCATTGTTGTATTTAAAACGATTAAGGCAGAGGCATTTGTTCTTTATGATGGGGATTGAGGATCAGACACTTATTAATAGAATAAAAGAAGAGCCAAAGGATGTTCAAACCGTAATGATGAAAAGTATTGCTCAGCAGCAAATGCTAATTAAAAAGCGGGAAAAAATCAAATGGGAAAAACAGGGCCTCCAAATGGTGGAGGCCCGAGAGGAAAAATTAGCGATTGCAGCTGTTTCTCATTATATTGACATTATGAATCAAAATCTCCTCTAGTTTCACTTTTAGATAGTTTTAGCTTTCCGATGATCACATAGAGAATTAAGCCCAACACTGTTAGGAGTGCGACGATGTACTTTGCTTCAAGTGGGATAGCAGCAGGAGTGATAAAGCCCTCTATTATACCAGCGATGACAAACAAAGGAACCGTCCCGAGCAGGAGCTGTACGGAGCGTTTGGCCTGCTCCTTTAATTGGAATCCTCTTGAATAGTGTCCCGGTACAAAGAGCTTATAGCCCATTAATAATCCGGCACCGCCGGCAATAAAAATGGCTGTAAGCTCTATCATCCCATGTGGAACGATATATGCCCAAAAATCATAGGATTTTCCATGTTGCCAAAACAGTGCAGCGAGTGCTCCCATCAAAATTCCATTCGAGACTAGTATATAGACGGTTAAAATCCCAAATGTAACACCACCGGCAAAGGCTAAGATTGCCACTTGAATATTGTTCGTCATAATGCTAGCGGACATAAGGGAGGAATCGACGGCGGCGCCGTTTTTTCCTAGATGTTCGGGTGAAACACCTTGGGCGACCTCCGGTGGTAGAATAGAATAAATATGTAATGGGTCGTTCATGACTGATAGGAAACTTCCGATTGCACCGATGATAAACAGGACCATGGCAACCAAGACAAATTTCCATTGTTCTAGTAGTAAGCCAATAAATTTGGTGCTAAAAAAATAGCGAATTTGTTTTCCACTAGAAATTTGATCTTTATAAAAAAGATTATGTGATTTTGAAACAAGTCCGTTTAAGTATCCGGTTACTTCGTCATTTGGGAAGTAGGTTTGGCAATATGAGAGATTCTGAGCTGCCTTTTGATAGAGTCGATAGAATTGTGTAATATTGGACCCAGTAATCACCTTTTTGCTCTTATTTAACGACGTAACCATTTGTTCAAGCTGTTTCCAGTCTTCACGATGCTTTTTAATAAATTGTAAAGAATCCATTTTGACACCTCCTTGTTTAAACAGTATTATTTTCTATTCCTTATTATAGTAATGATGTAGAAAAATAGAAACACCTAAAGATAATTACAACAATGAAATGGGGGAAAACCTAGTGAACAAAGACCAAATGGATATTAAAACACCTGAATACGTATCGCTTCAGTTTCAGCTAGCAGGTTTAGGGAGCAGAGCTGCAGCCTTTATCTACGATCAGGTTATCTTAGGCTTCGCAAGTATTCTGTTATTCTTTGGAAGTCTTTTTGTGATGAAGGGGATGTCATCTTTTCCGTTTTTTCAGGATGAGAATCTTGTTCCTCTTGCGATTATCGTTATTGTCCTGTTTATCCTTAAATGGTGTTACTTTTTTGCCTGCGAGTTTTTTTCTGGAGGAAGGACGATTGGAAAGAAAATTGTGGGAATCCGTGTGATTCAGGAAAATGGTCACAGCATCACTTTGCTATCAAGCTTCATTCGCAATCTGCTGCGTATCATTGATGCCTTGCCAACCAGTTATTTCCTTGGCATCGTGATGATTTTACTTCATTCCAAGCATAAAAGGCTGGGCGATGTAGTTGCAGGAACGATCGTCGTTCATGAGCGAAAAGCAAAGCCGAAAAAGAAGCGGTCTCCTATTGAAAAAGAAATTCAGCGCCGTGGACTCTCCCAAGCTAGTCTAACAGTTGACGAATTTGCATTAAAATCATATACCTCAAAAGATTGGAAGCTGATTAGTACATATGTAAGTAGATTTCATGATTTACCATTAGTAGAAAGAAATCAGCTTACAAAACAAATCGCAGAAATTTTGCTTCCTAAAATCGGGATGGAAGTGGAAGGAAGTAATGAACAAGATTTAGAAAATACCCTCCTCGTGCTATATTTACTACTGAAAGAGGAATGGGAGTTTGAATTATAGTGAAAATGGAGGATGTCCCAAAAGGTGACAGGCACCACTATATGTACAAAGTTCATAATAATTTTTCCGCAATGTTGATTGGAGCGGAAGGCGCTCGATCCTCGAAAATGCTATCGCATTTCCTTCGTGCGGTGTTGATTCAAAGATGATGTTTCAAGTCCTGCGGGAGTACGGGGCAGGGGAGACCCCACAGGCGCAGGTAGCGCCGAGGAGGCTCCAAGGACCGCCACTAGAACGGAAATCAACAGACAAAGTTTAACAGACTATTAATAAAAAGGGGGGCCCTAAAAGTAATACTTTTGGGACATCCTCTTTATGTTTTGTTTAAAATCAACCACGGTCTTGTTTGATTTTGTCAAATCCCTCCGACTTTTGTCGTATTTTCAAAAATCAAATCGAAAAATTTACATTTACGATGTATAATAGGAACTTGGTATTATAGGATTTTATCAATCTTAAAGTTGAAGAAGGAGGAAATGATTTTAATGGAATGGACATTAGCGTGCTTGTTTGGAATTTCTGCTTTGTTGCTAATCGTTTCGATAAAGAAAAATCGTAATGCGTCAAAAGAAGAACAAAAAGGAATCGATCTGGTTCACGTATCTTTGATGAAAGAAATAAATGATATCCAAGAAACCATTCGCAATATAGAACTTGACATAGAAGTTGTCATGAAGGAAGCAGGAAGTCAACTTTCTCCTCAAGAAAAACTATTCATGCGTGAAGTTCTAGACTTGTATAAACGAGATTATTCCATGGCAAGTATTGCTGAGAAAAAACAAGTACCAGTGAGTGAAATTGAAGAGCTGCTTGCTCCTTTTCAAGCATTAAAGAATGAAAGGAGAAAAGTTGCAAATGAGAATTAACTTATTGAGCAGCTTTGCAGCAGGGATCCTTATTACGACAACTATTTGCAGCGCTGTTTACATTTTTGATAAAGGGAACACAGCGAAAACATCAGAAAAAATAATCGTAAAGCAAACAAATGCTCAACCATCTGAGACTGATATGAAAAACAAGCTTTCATCAGTTGGCTATGTCGTCCAAACGAAGGATGAATATGATAAGACTATAAACGATGCAAAAGCAGCCGCACAAAAAGGAGCAGCACCTGACCCTAACAAACCCGTCTCCAAAGTAGTGTTGAATGTTTCAAATGGGATGACAAGCATCGATATCGGGCGCGCACTACAAAAAGCAAATATTGTCCCGGATGCATATGCCTTCTCGAAAGATATCGAGGGTAAAGGATTGCAAAAAAAATTACGTCCTGGTATTTATGAAGTGGACAGCAGTATGACATACGATCAAGTCGTTTCAACTATTTTTAAATAATGTTTCTAATTAAATAGGCTACTTTAATAATAGATACATAAGGACACTTCTATAATCAAGGAAGTGTCCTTTGTTTATAAGAACTATTTATTTCGTTAGTAGTTTGTGAATTTGTCCTTTACCGATGATAGTATTTTATATTATAATGTCCTTAATTACGAACAAATTCCTCTTCGATTAACCCAAATTATTACCCAATTTAAAGTGTTTCTCTCCTATTAAAATTTTAATCCTTTATTACGGAATTCTTCTATATTGTGATATTTCCTTGAAATGATCTATTTTTAAGGAGGTGATTTAATGTCCTAAAAAGTGATAATTATATTATTTTATTAGTCTAAGTTTCATATCCTCTAAGATCTGCTTTAAGTTCAGCCAACACATCTTGAATCTTCTCCTTGTTATTGAAAAATTCCTTACTAAAAAAATCCTAGATTATATAAAAAGAGGGGATGGAGTTATTTTATGGCGAAAAATCGAAAAATTTGGGCAATTCTTTCTTCCGCTGCTTTAGCCAGCAGTATTTTACTACCGACTACTATTGTAAACGGGCAATCTCAAGCGTATAATCCTAATCCGAACGTCTTGGATATCGGTTCTAAGCTTCGTGCCGAAACATTGGAAGAAGCGAAGGCAGCAAATAAAATTGATTTGCAAGGTGCCAGCACAGAAAGTAGTCAAACAACTAGTGGAGCAACTAATTCATTAACACAAGCAAATGTGGGTTTAGAAAAAAAGTGGTTAACGCACAATGACTATACAGGGAAATATGCCTTAACCGACTTTACCCTTCGTGCAGTAGGTAAATATGGGGAAGTTTGGGTAGCAAACAATTTGAATTTCCCTGCTAACGATCCTCGAAATGGTAAAGTATCAATTTCAGATGCTCAAGTCAATTACTTGCTAAACGAGTTTGATGCAAGAATGTATGAAAAGGAAGTTTCATTTTTTGGTGCTCCTGCTGAGCGAAAAGGTGAAGATGGCTATAATGGCTGGTATAAAGATGACAGCGGAAGAACGGTTATTTTAATCGACAATATCAAAGACCAAAGTTATTACAACTCTAACTATCCAAGTTACATAGCTGGTTATTTTTCACCAACCATCAGTGACTTTGTTGATCGAAATGTCATGACGGTTGATTGCTATGACTGGCTGAACCGTACGGGTCCTAATTCTGCAAATCCATATTTGTATGAAGGAGTATTCGCACACGAATTTCAGCATTTATTACACCGTGATACTGATAGCTCCGAAGAAAGTTTCGTGAATGAAGGACTGTCTGATTTTGCCCAATATCTTGTAGGATATGGGCACCCAATGGGACATGTGAATTTCTTTAT
Organism: Neobacillus massiliamazoniensis; assembly: GCF_001048695.1. GTDB lineage: Bacteria > Bacillota > Bacilli > Bacillales > Cytobacillaceae > Neobacillus > Neobacillus massiliamazoniensis. The sequence goes on from NZ_CVRB01000003.1 coordinate 564,565, forward strand.
GAATAATCTCCGTAATTCTTTAACACTTTGGGGAGACCAATCTGATTTAGAGATTCTTGGCGACTATGGGAATGCTTATCTTTTCCAACTTTACATGTATGAACATTTTGGAGAGCCGTTTATACAAGCCGAATTTAAGAATCAAAAACATGGTATTGCCGGAATTAACGATGCACTAAAAACTATTGGAGCAAATACTGACTTTGAAACCCTTTATCAGGATTATATGACTGCAATAATGCTTGATGGAAAATATCAAGGTAGTAGTCAATATAAGTTTAATTTAATAGATTTAAAGCCTAATGTTGATGCTGTAAAACAGAATACTGAAGTGCCGGCATGGGGAACAGATTTCAAAACGATCATTCCTGATAAGAAAATTGATCACTTATACTTTAAAGGATTGGATTTCTTAGGAACTAATTGGACAACTGCCCAAGATACTTTGAAAGGAACGGTCCTTTGGGGAAATAAGGGCGACCAGGCTGATAATTTTCTAATCAAGGAACTTGATTTAACGAATTTATCCCAAGCAAACCTTACCTTTGATACAAAATATGATATTGAAGAGCAGTGGGATTTTGGCATGGTTCAAGTTTCAACTGATAATGGGAAAACTTGGACATCTCTTTCGAATGGAGATACTCGTAGTGATATTGTTGATAAAGGCTATCCAAAAATTAAAGAAAATGTTCCTGGTTTTACTGGCAGCTCACATGGCTGGAAAACAGAGTCATTCGACCTCAACAAATACGCCGGACAGAAAGTATTGCTCGGCTTCCGTTATATGACAGATTGGGCCTCAACTGATGCTGGCTGGTATCTATCAAACCTTAAATTAAATGGCAACACTATTGATGAAATGAAATCTACAACTGGATTTATGAGTTTAGAACAGGCCACTAAAGAATACGTCAATTATCAAGTACAATTTGTTGGCTATAAGAAAGGTGTAGCGAAGGGGTCAGAAAGTCATGTAAAAGTCATTCGCTTCCCAAGCTTAGTCAACATGTCCGAGTCAGACCGTGTTGATTTACGGGGTATGTTGCGGAATGCGGAGTTCGAAAAAGTGGTTATGATGGTAACTTACGATGCACCAGAAGGTAAAAACGGCAGCGTAAATTACAATTACGATGTAGTAATGAATTCAGCAAAGAATAAAGTAAAACAATAGATTTTGAATAAGAAAGTCAGGAAGCTGTCGCAAATTCACTTTATGTGGACTTATTGCGACAGCTTTTTTTATGCACGGTAAACCTCCTTTACGTGAAGTACCAATATTAAGGATTCTTAAGGTTTTTTCCAATAAAATGTTAAGTTTTAGTTTCTATACTAACCTTGTAAGTTGACTGAAGCAGCTTTAAAAGTGCTGATGATACCTCAAGAGCCAATGTGCTGGAGAGAAATACAGGGAGGTAACGGGTTAGTATGAAATGGATAAAATTTTTAATAGAGTCAATTAAAGCACCAAGAACTGTTGGCGCTATAGCACCTAGTCAAAATAAGCTTGCTAAGGAAATGATGGCAGACATAGATTTTGACAGTGCAACGTGCATTGTGGAATATGGACCAGGAACTGGAGTATTTACTGATGAACTCATTAATAAAAAGGGAAAGCATACAAAATTGATAATAATTGAAAATAATAAGGTGTTTTACGACCTTTTGGGGGTTAAATATTCCAATTGTGATAATATTATAATAATTAATGATTCTGCTGAGAATATCGGCGAGCACTTAAAAAAGCATAGTATTGAAAGAGTGGATTATATCGTTTCAGGTCTACCATTTACTAGTCTGCCAAAACATATTTCTAATAAAATATTAGCTGCCACAAGAGAAATCCTAAAAGAAGGCGGAATGTTTATTACTTTCCAGTATACGTTATTAAAGAAGGACTATATTGCAGGTTACTTTAAAAGTGTAAACTATTGCAGAGTATTACTAAATTTTCCTCCAGCCTATGTTTTAAGGTGCAAAAATGCTTAATTGAAGAGGAGTTTGATTATGGCAAATAGGATTCTAATAGTGGATGATGATGACGAAATAAGAAAAATCACGGGAATATATTTAGCCAATGAAGGCTTTGAAGTACTTAAAGCGGAAAATGGACCGGAAGCCCTTGAAGTTATTAAAAATCATGTAGTGGACCTTGTCATTCTAGATATTATGATGCCAGGGATGGATGGTATTGAGGTTTGTCTGAAAATTAGAGAAAAGGATGTAATGCCAATTATATTTTTATCAGCAAAATCAGAGGATCTGGACAAAATTCAAGGACTGGCATCAGGAGCTGATGATTATATTATTAAGCCTTTTAATGCCATGGAGCTTATAGCAAGAGTCAAATCAAATCTAAGAAGATATACTAAGTATTCTGCTACACAAAATGCCAATAAAAATTTAATTGAAATAGGAAACCTAACAATAAATGCAGACACTAGAGAGGTTTTTATTGGAAACAATAATGTTAGACTAACTCCTAAGGAGTTTGATATTTTAGAGCTTTTAGCAAGAAATAAAGGGATTGTCTTTAGTATAGAAAAAATATACGAGCGGGTATGGGGAGAAGCGTTTTATAAATCAGATAATACTGTTATGGTTCATATAACAAAAATAAGAGAAAAAATTGAGCCGGATCCAAAAAAGCCAATATACATTAAGACCGTATGGGGAGTAGGTTATAAGATTTGAAAAGGTATGTATTTAGAAGGAGTTTAAGTGCTAAGCTTTTATATAAAATAGCTCTTAGCTTTTTCATATCCTTAGGAGCATTATGGGTATTATCAAACCTTTTTATAACTAAATATATTGTAGATCATAGAGAGGACATTACTGCAGTAATATATAACCTTTTAGTAGTCGGTATATATGTATTAAGTATTGCTATATTCAGTTTAATTTTCTTGCTGCTAGTAAATAGTGAGGTAAAATATATTAAATATATTGGTCATCAGGTAAAACGGATTTCCACCAAAGAACTAGGTTCAACACTGGAAGTGCGAGGCAATGATGAACTTGCAGAGCTTTGCAAAAATATAAATTCTATGTCAATAGAAGTGAAAAATAGGTTTGAAAAAGAGAGAGAACTAGAAAAAATTAAAACCGAGCTTATAGCAAATGTTTCTCATGACTTAAGGACTCCACTTACTTCAATAATAGGCTACCTCGATATTTTATTAAGTGAAACCGTTAAAAATGGTGAAGAACAAAAGGAATACTTGAATTCAACCTATAGTTTGTCAATGAAGTTAAAAAGACTTATAGATGAACTATTTGAATATACAAAGCTGTCAAATAGTGAAATAGAATTGGAACGAACAGAAATAGATATATGTGCTCTCATTAATCAGTTGCTAGGGGAATATACACCTATTTTTGAGGCTAAAGGTTTAAGGATTATTCCTTTTATACCTGAAGATAAGTTAATTGTGAACGTAGATATTGAAATGATCGTTAGAGTATTTGAAAATATATTAAGTAATGCTGAAAAATATAGCATTAAGCCCTCAGACATAGTGGTTAGAATAGAGAATGAAGGAGAAGCAGTTAGTGTATCCTTCACTAATTACACAGAGAATATACCACAGGAGAGTATTGATAAAATGTTTGAGAGATTTTATAGAATTGATCAATCTCGTTCTAGTAAAGTACCAGGATCTGGACTCGGGCTCGCTATTGCAAAGAAAATAGTTGAATTGCACCATGGAGAAATATTTGCCGAGATCAATGAAGATAAAATCACCTTCAGAGTTAAATTGAATTTGGAGAATTAAAAGCTGTTTTTTTGAAAAATTCATTAATTGTAGATGAATTTGACACTCATTTCTGTTTTTTAGTATTAGCTAACGTATAGGAAAAAGCAAACGGCTCGGTATAGGACTGAGCCGTTTGCTTTTTAAGTACAAATATTGATACAAAACACATTACAAATTCATTTAAAGTTGTGCTAACATGGCTATACTAGATTTAGAGAATGGAGAGGATATCCGATGAAAATAAATCAATTAATTGCCAACAATATTAACCGTTTAGATACCGTCTTGCCGGAAGATCAATCGTTAGGAATTGCTGGTTTGTCCGGATCTGGTAAAACCACATTTTGTCAAACCATTGGTGAAGAATCCAAGAAGCGTCTCGTTTCCTTATTGCCTAAGGCTGAATATCAGTATTTGTTTCCCAATATAATGGAAACGAATTTTAGTGGCATCAAGATGGAAGACATGCCTTTAGTTCTTTTTCTAGGGAGATCATCGATTTCTTCTAATCCACGTTCAACGATTGGCACCCATACCGGCGTTTTTAAAGAGATTCGTGAGAGGCTTGCAGAAAACTTTCATCTTTCGCCAGAAGTTTTTTCATTTAATAATGCATTAGGCTGGTGCCCTGAGTGTAAAGGGCGGGGCACTACCAAAAATGTCGAATGTAAAAAGTGTGAGGGCAGACGCTATAGTCCTGAGGTTGAGCAAAAAAGAATAGAATTATTGAATCAACCACATAGTATTTCCGATATCAACAATTTAAGCGTTGAAGCGGTTTATTCTCTTGCAGAGGAATTACATATTAGTGAAGCGAAACAACTTATTCTTAAACATATTATCAATATGAATATTGGTTACTTAACATTGAATCGGATCATGGGGACATTGTCAGGCGGGGAATTAACACGGCTTTACTTGGCAGAATTCATGGCAGCAAGTTGTAATACCGTGATTATTATTGATGAAATCTCCGTTGGTCTTGATCACCAAACCCTATTGAAAATTTTAGAACAGATTAAACAATTAGGCTATAAGAATCAAATTTGGTTGATTGATCATTCTGACACGGTGCTCGATGCGACAGATGAGCAATTGTTCTTTGGGCCTGGCAGTGGGAAATACGGCGGAAAAATTGTCGATGAATCACCGCGTCCAAAACCTGTTCTTTGGGAACGAAATCAGGCAATGCCAACAGAATATTATCAATTTCATGATCTTTACTGTCGTAATATTCAAATGGCTGAAATTCAGATTCCCAAAAATAGACTTGTAACCGTTACAGGTGAGTCTGGATGTGGTAAATCGACACTTGTCAATGAGTGTATAGCCAAGGATTTTCTGAAGCGATATCCAAAAGATAAACTGGTCATGGTAGGGCAGGACCGAAACCAATCGATTACCAGCCGGTCAACAGTTGCGACTTTTCTTGATATTAAAAAGAAACTCACAAAATATAGTGAAGATATTGATGATATTTTTCTGCGCTCGATTGAAGATATTATTGATGAACTACCAAATGAAGACATCGCTCATAAACGCTTGAGTTTACTGATCAAACTAGGACTGGGTTATTTGACATTAGAAAGAAAGACACAATCCTTATCGACTGGTGAATTTCAATGTGTCCATTTAGTTTCTGAGCTGTTTACCAACTCAAGAAACCCACATACGCTGTTTATTTTCGACGAGCCTTCAAAAGGTTTATCACAAAATATATTAAATCAATTCATTGATAGTATTCGGGTCATTCTGCAGGATGAATCTGTCAGCATCATGATGATTGAACATAACGCCTATATGCTGGAAAGCTCTGATTTTATCATTGATTTTGGTAACAGACAGCTTGAACCTGTTCGACATCTTGAGGTTGTCAGTCATGATGATTATTTTTGTCAAAAAAAGAGTGCAGAAAGAGTTGACCCATTGCATATTTCTTCAACACTCAAGCAGCAAAAGGGTATTCACTACTTAGAAGAAAATCATATTGCCTATTTTAAAAATGCAGAAAACGTCTATAAGGGTGGCATCTTAAAAAGCCTATCTTCCATGGCCCGTCTGATTTATGGTGAATACGAATCTGACACAATTGCACCCGTCATCGCCATTAATCTTGAAAGGCATTTGTATAGTCAATATAGTTTTCTCTATGAAATTGGTGGACTAATCAACCATATTGTGTCTTCTCATCCGACCAATAAAGACACAAGAAGCTTCGATTTCTATAATCAAGAAAATCATTGTCCATACTGTTCTGGTCGCCGGGTTATTGAAAAATTTGATTTTGATATTGTCATTCAAGACAAAACTGCACCATTCTGGGATGGCTTATTACATCCAGACGTGATGAAGGTATTAAAACATTATCAATATCCGAAATTGCAATTCCTATTTGATGAGATCAAGAATGAACTTGGTCAGGATATTAGTAAAAGCTATACCGAAATGACGGAAGAAGAAAAGCATACCTTTTTATACGGGTATTGGGAAAAGTCATTCTATGATAAAGCAGGCAAGACACGGAGGACATGGGAGGGCTTTAATAAGATCATAGGGATGTATATGGTTATTTCAAAATCCATTATTAAAGAGCAAATGAAAGAATCAAAAGTGAGGATAACCTGTCCAGTCTGTCAAGGAATCGTGCTAAACCACCATAAAAAATTAAAATTTGGTGAAACAGATATTCGTGAGATTATTCATCAGCCTATTGATCAGGTTATAAAAAAAGTAGGGAAGTTACCAGAACTAGAAAAACTAAAAGCAATTGTTGGTGGCGATATTGCACTTACGGAAGATGGCTCCTTACTTCCTAGGGAAACACAAGTATCGCTGAAAATGCTTGAACTGGAACTAGCAAGCTTTGTAGGTTATGAAATGGTATTACAAAATGTTTTACCATTCTGGGACAGAATTAAAGGTAATATTGAAGCTATAAGTCGCAAAAATCGGATCACAATATGTGATTTTGCCAATATAGACGAAACTAGAGAAACGATTATTGATAAGTATTTCACCAATGGAAAATACAAAAAACTGACTTATGTCTATGAAGCGTTTGGTTACAAAAAAATTGTTACACAAATTAATAAGATTAAAGCAAGTCATCCTTGTCCATTTTGTAAAGGGAAGAAAGTCATTTCAGAAGATAATCTGCATGATGGCGTGTTTAAATTAACAATTCCATGTGTCAGTTGTTATGCAAGTGGCATCAATGATGAAGGGCGTAAGGAAATCGTCGATGGCATAGACGTACAAACATGGCTAACTGGCAAAGTAAGTGATGTTGTTGCTGAAAGCTTAAATCTTGAGGCTGTTGCAGATATCCCAATTTTCAACCGTATTCGTGAGTTGAATAAACGAGAAATGATGACGATATACCAATTCCTTGAGCAAAATAATTAAATTAGAATTTATTAAAACAAGCGATATTTTAATACAGAGCTAAATGTTAGTCAGTGAAGAAAACTCATTTGCAATAATAAATTGCAAATGAGTTTTTATGCTATTCTGAAGAGGAGCTTGTTGGTTTAAAAGAACCGTTGTAAATCCGAATTTTCCTGACGATACCCCTGTCTGGGCATTTTAAAGGAGGAACTATATGTATACAAGATTTTCTAAATTTATTTGTACATTTATAACAGTTGCATTAGGTCCTTTACTTTACTTATTTATATCTTTCTATGTAAAAACAGGATATAACTTAACTAGAAAGCAAGCAGGTTTAATAGGAATATTTTGTATGTTGTCATATAGTTTGGGGGTTATTGTGACTTTAGTACAAAAAAACATAATTAGCAAAAAATAGACTACCTGTTATTGTTCAGAAAACAATCTCTTTTCAGCCTTTTAATCATGTTATAATAAGCCAGGAGGTGAATTATGGAATCTGAAAAATGGTATAAGAACCCCCTCAACATAGTGATTCTAAAAATGGTAATCCCTATAATTCTTGTTTTAGTTCTAATTACCGAAAAGAAAATGTTGGGGACATCAATCCTGACCTTTACGCAAGAAAATAAGTGGCTTATTCTTATAGGATTTTCAGCTGTCATTCTATACATAAGTTGGGCATTTGAAGCCTTTTTTAAAAAACATAAGCAAAATCTACGAAAAACTTGGTATTTCTTTTTTATTGTTGGGGTTGTACTATTCCTTGATCATACAGGGTTTAATGTAAAAGAATGGGAACGACTCACATTGCTTGCAGCAATGTTCATCTTTGTTGATTTAGCTTTGTTTCTTACGCCATCTATTAAGAAAATCGGTGGAGCTGAAATGGAGCAAATCAATGAAGTGGAAAGTGTCAATGAAGAAATGAAAAAGGTAATTATCCAAACACAAAATAGAAGTTTGCAATTTACAGATATATTAGACATGATGCAAATATCATCTTTTGAAACGCAGGAATGGAATGAAATAGACAGTTATCGAGAGAGTTTAGAAGATTTTTTATATTCTTACGGAGAAACTTGCAGGCAAGTGATTACCGTATTCAAGAAAGACAATAACAACTTTTTTAAGCAAGAAGTAGGTACGATACTTGGGGTAAACCTTACGGAAGAACAAATGAAATCCATAAATGACAAAACAGTGGTTCATATTAATAAACAAATCGCTCTCATTCCGTATCTCGAAAAAGTATTTCCCGTAGTCATTTCTATTGAATCGGAAAAGGAACATGTGTTAGATATAGACATAGATCATATCATTAATCTGTCTTTAATACATAGTTGGTTGAAAAAAACGCAGGAAGAGCAACCTGAATGGCAAACAATATAGATAAAAAAGTGTAAGTTTGATAGAATTAGGGTAATAGATAGGAAAGGAGTGGATAAAATGCCCGAGCGTACAAGCACAACAAAAAGTCCTGTCGTAAGTGTAGATGAAAGACGCAGTGGTAGGGTTAAGTCTCCTTTTTTACGTGAGAAGACTACTCGAACAACTCCACGAACTTCTCCATCATTGTATACTAAGGAGTTATTTAAGAGAAGCGATGAAGCAGTAGGTCGTTTAAAAAATAGTCGTTTAGGTTAAATGAGAAGATAGGACAGGAGCTGTTCCTGTCTTTTTTGTTTAAACCCTTCATAAATTGACCATACAGACAGTATAAATGTACTAAGATTTGTATGGGAGATGATCCAATGGGAGAAAAAAAGAAGAAAAACCCCTTTTTGACAGACAAGCCCTCAGGAACCTTACCAAAGCGTGATAAAGATAATAGTTTACTTTTAAATTTGAATAAGAAAATGAAGGATAATATTGATAAATTAAAGGAAAGCAAATAGCGTTAGCTCATTTGCTTTTTTAATTCTTATCTTTTTACGCAATTTTTTAAAGGGAATTACTAAAATATGGAGAAAAATTTAGGTAGAAAAGGAATTTATAAAAAATTCCAATATTTAAATCGGTTTTAATCGTTTAGAAGAAAGGAATAAAGGATGAGATTATTACCCCATTTTAATTTCCAACGCCTCCAATGGAAGTTGACTCTATACTATATTTTAATTACCATAATTGTTCTTCTTTTACTTGAAGTGGTAGGTTTCCTCGTTTCTCTTGCTCTCGTCAATTATTATACGAATCGTACACTTGAACTGCAGGTTGCTACTCAAGCACAAGTGATAGCTTCCAATTTTAATGGCCCCTTTGTCAATCAAAATAAACTAGAGAAAGCTTTAGACGATTGGCCATTTGAGGTTGGGGTTGAATTCCAAGGATTTTCTATGGTCATCAACTCAGAAGGGCAAATGATTGCAAGTAGTGGAGGGAAGGCGCAGCAAAAAATAGATATTCAATCGGAACTGCCTGAAAAAGTTCAAAAGGATATTCAAACTGCTTTGTCACTTTCTCCCTCAGAAGCTCGTAAACTAAAAACGTATCATTATACTCGTGATGATATCTTGTATATTGTTGCACCATTAGCAAATGAAAAGGATGTACGAGGGACCCTAGTCTTAAAAGCTAAAGATATACATTTTTCATACGTAAATTTTTGGAGGACAACTTTTCAATTTTTCGGTTTGAGTATTTTAGCATTCCTGTTAGGTGCAGCATTTGTTGGTATTGCCTTTGGTATCTTTACATCAAGAAGTCTAGTTCGCAGGATTCGTAGAATTTTATCTTCAACTGATCGATGGAGTGAAGGGGATTTTACAACATTTGTGGACGATCCTTCTAAAGATGAATTAGGACAGTTGTCACGGAGACTGAACCAGATGGCGAAACAGCTTCGTAACTTATTTCGTATACGGCAAGATTTAGCTACTCTTGAGGAGCGGAATCGGTTAGCGAGAGAGCTTCACGACAGTGTGAAGCAACAGCTGTTTGCGACCTCAATCTGGTTGAATACGAGCAAAACCCTTATCGGAAAAGATGAGAAAACATCTAAAGATCATTTGATGAAAGCGGAAAACCTGTTACGTCAGACACAACGGGAATTAAGTGCATTAATACGTGAATTACGTCCAGTAGTTCTGGAAGGTAAGGATTTAACGGATGCACTTAAGGATTATGTTGATATGTGGCAGGAACAAACAGGTATTCACGTAGACTTTAAGACAATTGGAAAGCAGCAGGTTTCCCCTATTATTGAAGAGGTGTTCTTTCGCATTACACAGGAAGCGTTGCACAATGTGGCGCGTCATAGTCAGGCTAGCAGGGTGACGATTCATTTGATTTGTGAAGAAATCGTTACTCTTTTCATTCAAGATAATGGCTGTGGATTCGATATAAATAGCCATAACCATCAAGGAGTTGGTCTATCCTCAATGCGTGAGCGGATACACATACTTAAGGGACAAATTGAAATCCAAAGCATGCCTGGGGAAGGTGTAAAGATTACCGTTCAATGTAACCAAAAAGAAATTCCTACAGATAGTAAAGTAGGTATTAGAAGTTATTTAGATGAGGTGAAACAAAATGGCGACGACAGAACCAATTTCGATTTTAATAGTGGATGATCACACAATTGTAAGACAGGGGTTAATTACTCTGTTCACTATTCAACCCGATTTTCTTGTAGTGGGGGAGGCAGACAATGGGGAAAGGGCTGTATCGAAGGCAGCGGAACTTATTCCTGATGTTGTTCTAATGGATTTAGTGATGCCAGGCATCAATGGGGTTGAGGCGATTCGAGAAGTAAAACAAGTAAGTCCCCGTTCACAGGTAATTGTACTAACTTCATATCATGAGGATGAGTATATTTTTCCTGCTCTTCGTGCTGGTGCGATTTCCTATGTTCTTAAAGACATAGAGCCTGATCAATTAGTTGAAACAGTTAAGAGGGCTGTACAAGGAGAATCCATCATGCATCCGCAAGTAGCTGCTCGAGTTGTTCAAGAGATTCGGGTAACAAATCGAAACTCTTCCAATCCTTTTTCCGAACTAAGTGAACGTGAACTTGAAGTACTGCGTTATATTGCTAACGGCCTAACAAATGCTGAAATTGCAGAACAATTGTTCATTAGTGAAAAAACAGTTAAAGGCCACGTTAGCAATATTTTAAGTAAACTGCACATGCTTGACCGTACGAAAGCAGCGGTTTTTGCCTGGAAACAAGGATTTATGCAGTCTGATTAAAAAATGTAAAATAAATACAATTTAACTAAACTCGTCAAAAATTGACGAGTTTTTTTACGTAATGGAGCAGTTCTTCTTTTAATTGTACCAGCTTAGGATTTCAAAACTTCAACTTCATCCTTTTATTCCTCGGATTAAAATCAAAGCGGGGCTGAATGTTTTCTAAGATGAACGCTACTCTAGAACTGTTCCTAAACAGTTCTGTAGATTCGTTTCAAACTCTTCCTCCCATTGTAATATGAAGGTATTCATAGATGGAACGATTTCCCACTATGAAAGAAGACTGAGTCCTTCATTGCAGCATAGTACCCAAGACAGATGCTCAGTAAAAATAAATGATGATATACAATAAAATTTTTATGAAAAGGATGATTTAAATGGAATCTACATCACCTCTATTGAAGAAAAAAACAATTAAATCAGTAAGAGGTTGGCCCTCCTTGATTGGGTATGCTGCTATAATTTGGTCGGTACTATATGGGTTTTTACAACTTTATTGGTTACTTGGAGGGGACGGTTACCCTTTCAAGCATGAAGAGAGTATAGGCTTGTTCTCAGGAATGATCACCTATCTTTCTGCACAAGCTGGAGGAATTATATTTGTCACTCTTTGTTTCCTAGGTATAGGAATCGGTATTGATATGCAAAGAAATTCAAAAAGTTTTCTTCCGCATTGGTTCGTCTTAGCTTATGCGTGGGGATTAGCTGCTTCATTAATTCTCTTTGTTCCAGATATGACATTAATCGCGATGATGGGTTATGCCTTCATGCTAAAATTTGCTTTTAACTGGACGATGTTTAACCAGATTATTTGTATTATTGGGGCAATCCTTTGGTTCTTCACAGGAGTTATCTATCTACGCAAAACCAGTGGAGCTTGTGAATATTGTGGAAGGACAGAGACTGAAAAAGTTCCCTTCCTTGTCCGTTGGGGATCTTGGATTACCATTATTGCTGCTGTAGCCCCACTTCCTTATGCCTTATCCCGGTTTGCATGGGCATTGAATATTCCTTTTGGAGTAGATAAACAGTTTTTCAAGGATTTTTCTACCATAAATCCGGGGCATCATTTAACAGAATGGGTATTTGGATCACTTTGCATAATGGGAGGAATCCTTACACTTGGATTGATTCAGAAATGGGGAGAAATTTTTCCTCACTGGTTCCCGTTTATTGGCGGTAAAAGAGTCCCGATTTTATTAGCGGTAATCCCTGCATCTATGGTTTCCATTGCTGTTACCTCTGCTGGTTTTGTCTTTACCTTCGGTTTTTTAGCTGTCACTCTTCATCTAATATCAGTAGAAAATATTTTAGTCAACAATATCTGGGGAACGATCGGGCCGATGATTTTTTGGGTACCTTGGGGAGTCAGCCTCGGACTTGCAACTATTGCTTATTATTATCGCAGGAGAAATAAGTGTTCGAAATGCAGTAGAGGAGGGGCTTAAATATGGTACAGAATGAAAAAGAAATGAAAAACATCCTAACTAACGAAAAATTACCATTAGAAAAATTAAATAAATTTGAGCGCTTTACCATGACATCTGTTTGGCCGGGTTATCTTGGTTTCCTTTGGGCTCTATTGTATGCAGTGTTTGTTAGGTTTTATCAAGCTGCAGGTGGATCGGTAGGAATGCCTGGTCAATTAATGGACCCTAAATCAGGATACATGGCAAGTTATGTTGCAGGTGTTGTCATTATGTTCTGTGGATTTGCCTTGCTTTTACTAATCAAGCCCTGGGGGAAAGTTGTTCCAAATTGGGTGCCGGTGATTGGAGGCAGAAAAATTCCTTGTCTACTGTTATTGTTCCCAACTCTAGCAGGGACTGCGTTCTTAATTGCTCATGGTATTAGTGGAATCATTACAAAAATCCTTCATTTGCTAAGCATCATTACCATTGACATTCATGGGTGGAGTGTACTCAATATGAAAAGTTTAGTTTTATGGGATCTTTTATTTTATGAGCCGTGGTTCATCATAATGGGAATATTAGCTGGGTTGACTGCTTTTCATTATGCGCAAACATCAGGTATATCAATATCTATGTTAAGAAGGGGTACAAAAATTTATCTAACATTTCTATTTCTCCTAAGTTCGCTTTTTGTATATGAGATCATTTCTACTCTAACAATTTAAAAGCTTTTCAAATAATGTGAAGAAGTTAAGGGAGGGGATGTATTTGTCTGAATTCGGCGAAATCATTCCAAGTAATTATGAACAGAAAATCGTAAGGCACTTCCATTTTCGCTTGAGGGCTTCACTAGGAATTTTCTCTGTAATGTTCGTGTTAATAGTTTTGAAGTTCATTTTACCTGAAGGACCAAATTATACGAAGGGGTTTGCCCCGATTTGGGTGACGATTTTTGCTTCTTTGTTAGGATCGATTGTAGTTATGCTTGAAAAGAGGTGGCTTCGTAACCAATTTTCGCAAAAAGGGTTCGTGAAAATCATTGCATGGGGATCCTGTATATTACTAATCTGGTCATCTGCAGGAATCGTTTTCGACTTTCTCCGAGCAGCTGCGGTAATGGGAATCCCAGGATTGCCTCCAGTCGTAGACTGGTTAGGCTTCGTTTTTCGTACAGTTAGCCTCATTGCGGCAATCCTTATTGCTACAGCAACTATTACTTTTCAACGAATTTCTCGAGGTGCATGTGTTCTATGCGGTAAAGGGCCACAATTCACAATGCGATCTAAAAAATGGTACGGTTATGCAGCGTTTGTACTCTCATTTCCATATCCTTTGCTAAAAATTTATTGGTCGCTTGGAGGACCATTATGGGGTGGTAATAGTTTCGCCCATAATTCCGCTTATGGGGAAATAATTGTATTTGGCATAAGTGCCTTGCTTTCCCTTGCACTTGTACAAAAATGGGGTAGAGTTTTTCCGAACTGGTTTCCGATTTTTTCGGGTAAAAGAGTTCCACGATGGTTACTTATTACAGGAGGTTGGATTGCTGCAAGTATGACGACTACATTGGGAATATTAGCGATTTTCGGTTCCATCCTACAGGCATTAGGATTGGAGGAAGGACCAGTGGGTACAGGTGGAAATCCGTGGATCGTTTCCTTTGTGTACGTTAACTGGCTTTTATTAGGAATTTCAATGGGAGCTGCTACATGGTTCTATCAGCAATCCAGTCGAGGGAAATGCCTAGAATGTAAAAGGTGAATGTATAAATGACATTAGATGTATGCATCATTTGGAGAATTTAAGTAGGATGTTTATTGTCCAAGAATAACAAAAATAAAAAGATGAACATTTTAAAGACACGGCAGGTTATCAATACCTTTATAAAAAAGTTAGATTTTTGATGTATTCTTTCATAATAGACTTGTATTTAAAGTATGAATTAAAAATGACTACCTTTTTAAACAATACAGGAAGATAAGGAGAGATTAAATTTGTTAAAATCGGAAAAAAATCCACTTTTAATTGCGATGGAAGAATACTTGAATGCAGGTCTTGAAATGGATCTTGAGAAATTGGAGACTATTTATGCTCCTAATTTTGAAAACATTCGCTTCGATACAAGTGGGAGAACTATTAATATAACTAAAGAACAGTTCATGCAACGATTTCGCAACATGAACGATCAAGGTAAAAAATTGGACAGTATTGATGATGTCGAGTTTCTTACGACAACCATCTATGATAACCACGGATCGGTTATTATGCGACGGATCAAAGACGGATCTCCAGTCCTTTATAACTTTGTTTGGATTATGAAAGATGGATTACCTTTTTCACTTGTTCGTGAATTTACTTTTGTTGAGGACCTCTCATACCTCATTAACATGATCCATAAAAGTGATTAATTCCCATTCATGGGGTCTAAACCTACGCGCTTTAGCCGGGCAGCCTCCATTGACACAATTAGAGGTGGTTTAAAAAGCTATCATCGTCCGCATATTGTCATTCTTCAAGACCGTCCAAGGAATGAACCTTAAAATAAACTTAAATTTCTCAACAAATGGGCGTATTTCTGGGGCATGAAATGCGCTCTTCTTAATGAATGGGGGATTTTTGTTCGGTACCTCTTTGCAAGAGTGAAGGAGGGAATGGAGTTTTTAAACAGGTTAGCTATTTTTTCATAACTAATTTTGAGTCAAATTCAGGTAGTTGAAATAAGACTATTTCCTCATTTTACCAATAGGTAAAATGAGGAATAGATGAATATGTATTATTTTTCCATTTTTGTTATAATTCCTATGTATCAAAATAATTTTTAAAGGGGAACTTTGATAGCAAGAAAAGTAATACCTGTTCTAACCTTTCCTGTAGTGGCTTTGGCGTAAGTATTTTCTTTATCTTATGGTTTTGAAGAAAAAGCAAATGCAGCTAATCCAACATTAAGTTCCATTTAAAATCTAAAAATTGACACAATAGAGGGAATAAATACTCACGAGATAAACATAAAAAAATTCAATGGATTGCAGTTATTACTTATTTAGCAATCTAACTTCGTGGACCAACGGTAAATAATAGAACGATTACTCTATTAAATCTGGATATTTAAGGAGTGAACAAAAATGTTAAGTAGGTTTCGAAATCTAATGAAAGTATGTGTTCTTACTATAGCGGGTATTGGGCTGATATTTGGTTTTCATGGGAATGCACTTGCTGTTTCCGATTTAAGTAGTTACTATGATGGGAAAAATCCAACGACAACTAAGGTCTATGGGGGGAGTACTACATGTGATTCTGATGCATTCAATGCCAAATCTGCTGTAGTATACGAAAAAGGCAAAAGAGTGGGGATCATATACCTCAGGTACAGTAATCAATGTCATGCAGCGTGGGCTAAGTTGGTTCTTGATAATCCTGCCCCTTCGGTAGCTGGAGGCGTATATGCCTATGCTGTTGTAAATAAGTATAAAAATGGGGTATTCCAAAAGTCAATTGATTCTAATAACGGTAACGGAGCAATTAAAACCGGACAGACAAGTTGCTATACTGGTATGGTGTTTGATGAAACTCCAACCTGGGGATATACGGCTACGGCTGAAGGTGTTACTTATCCCGGAACCGGATACGGGAAGACTGCTCCTTACTAAAGAGGTAAAGGTAGCATCTATAAAATTGGGGGCCTTGTTATTGTTAGCTAATGAGAGATGTTGATGCAGATAAAGCAGTTACTCCTCATACATAAGGAAACCTCCAAGTTATGATGTATTTAAAACCTAATCGATAAATATATTAGAAGGAAAACTTATTAAGATTCTTACACTCGTTTGTATACCACACGCTTCATGAACCACCAAACAAATTCCTTTATGGAGAGGAAGATTTAAAATGACAAACCACCAAGAAAATCTGATAGCTATCGGCATATTGTTTGCAAAGCTGATCGAAGCTTGGAACCAGGGTAACGGAGAGCTTTTCGGTAGCTGCTTTACGGAGGATGCCGATTATGTAACGTTCATGGGACAGCATCTGAAGGGAAGAAAGCAAATTGCCGATGTACATCAAATGCTGTTCGCGGGTCCGCTGAAGGACTCCGTCATGGTATCAAGCACCACTGCCGACTTGCAGCTGCGCTTCATCACGCCCGATGTAGCCGTTGTACACGCGATCGGTGAAGTACACCTCCCCGTGCCTTCCGATGACCCTAACGACAGAGGATCGATTAATACGAATGTAGTAGTTAAGGAGAATGAAGAATGGAAGCTGACCGCTTTCCATAATTGTCGCATTCAAGAGATGCCAAGAGGAGCGCGGTAAGATAGATTATGGTTTAAATGGAAAAGTGGTCATGATTACTGGCGGATCGCGCGGTATAGGCAAAGCAGCCGCCCGCAAATTCGCAGGCGAAGGAGTGCATGTCTTCGTCACGTATTCCGGCAACCGGAACCACCAGACTGCCTAAGAAATTCATCGGCAGCCCGGTGGTTCTTGCAGCAAACTGCTTGATTTTGTAGTCCACAGTCGAGCAATACTTCATGAAGAGTCAAAGAAATTAAGATAATATGGAAATCATTTAACTAGAAACCCTACAGAACAATTCAGAGTAAGCATTCCATCCATTTGGAAAGACATGTGGGTAATCCAAAATAGCCAAAAACACTCTTCCACAAAACGGGCGCAATTCCGCAGCAAGAATTGTGCTCTTTCTTTATGTTAAGGGCCATATTGTTGAAAATGAACAGGGAATATTCACACATTCGCTGAAAAATATAGATATGGACTTTAAATAAGTTGGGTTTCAGAATTAGGGATAGAATTTTTAAGAATTACGAAGATTGTATAAGTATGAGGTATTGAGAGCAGAGCTTTTCTATGCATTTGTTAATATTAATAACTTTTAGGATGCAGATCATTTGAGTGGTTTGTGAGACTAACTAAGCAGTATTACCTCAAGGAATAAATTGAAATCAAAAACGCGTGGGAGGATAGCTTATGAAGAATAAAGACTTTAATTATTATCAACCGTTTATTATGGTTGTGCAGGACAGCCCTATATCGGAGGGAGGCTTCATATATTGAAAGTCCATCGTCTCCTTTCGATCGTCATGCATCTGTTAAGCCGCAAAAGAATGAGTGGTCAGGAGCTTGCCAATTTGTTCGAGGTATCACTAAGGACCATCTATCGTGACCTGGAAGCCATCAATAGCGCCGGTATCCCAATTGTCTCTTATTCAGGTGCGAACGGCGGTTATGAGATCATGGAGCAGTATCAAATCGACAGACAAATCGTCACTTTCGAAGACCTCCATTCCATTATGAATGCGTTAAAGGGTATTCAATCTTCTCTTGACGATCCTGATTTGGCCGATCTGATGGTGAAAGTCGGCGCACTTTTGACCAAATCTGAGCAAAGCCAGCTTGAGGAAGCTGGCGAAACACTCATATTTGATACGAACATCTGGCGAGGCGGACATGTTGACAGGTCAATGATTGCAAGGCTCCGGCAAGCAGCCAGAAATCGATTCGTCGTTCTCTTCGTGTATACGAATTCTGAAGGGATGGTTGAGCTGCGGACTGTGGAACCCATCGGCTTGGCATGGAAAGGCTATGCATGGTACTTATACGCCTATTGCCAGCTTCGAAGTGATTATCGAACCTTCAGACTCTCCAGAATGAAAGAAGTTGTTGTATCGGATGAAAGCTTTATACGCAGAGATATGAGCTTGGAGGACCTTAATGCCAGATGGGGAAAAATAGATACGGCCAATCTGATCAGAATGGTACTGCGCTTCCACCCTCGGGTGCAGATCAAGGTCGAAGAATACTTCCTCCCTGAGGAAATTACTATCGCAGAGGATGGCTATTTCATTGTGAGAACCGATCATGCCGAGGATGTATGGTTATATGGAACCTTACTAAGTTTTGGTACAGACGTTACGGTCCTTGAGCCGAAGCATTTGGCCGACAGCATCAAAGAGCGTGCACTACAGATTTATAGCCTTTACGAATAAAAATTTTACGCCTCTGATGACACTTTGCCATATCTTCGGATCTGAGTCGATTCTCCGCTTGATCGTCCGATACATACACTGTTACGCTTCACTAATACCATTTATATTCACTCTATTTTTATTTTAAAGTGAAGAAAGCGCGCATCTTTAACGTCACCATAGAGAGCGCGCTTTCATTTATGTTTAAACAGGGGCTTCCATCCCCATGCTAATCCACTCTTCTTTGGAAGGACCGTATATTCCGATAACTGGAAGTCCCGCTTGGCGCATCAACATGGTTAACTGTCCGCGGTGATGAATTTCGTGCTTGATAAAGATCGCTAACGTGAAACCGTTCTTCCATTGTTGACCGAACATATTTACGGATTCCTGAAGCTTCTCATCTGTCCACTGTGTCTGTATCGCCTCGATGAGAGCAGCGGAAGTGTTGCTGTAGACTCGAACAATCTCATCTGCGGATTCAGGAGCCTTGCTGTCCTCGGGCGGTGCTTCGAAATCGAGACCGGTCGGTTTCAGAAGACCGCCAGATGGCACCAAATGCCACGCTAATGTTCCAAGCGTACGGAAGCCTGGTGCGATCTTTTGCTTCAATGACGCGTCCGTCAAGGAACTCAGAAGTTTCTGCGTAAACTTGGACTCATTCTGGTACTCGGTAATGAAGCTTTGAACGGATTGATACATGGGGGAAAACCTCCTAATTAGTTGTTAGTTGAGTTATATTTGAACTCATTTACAATTCCTATTATAGGAAGCACCGACTGACAACTGTGTGTCAGCAAATTTTAAATCAAACAAAAAAGATGACAGAAAATGAAAAAGTTCTTATTACACTAAATGATACGATAGCTCAATAAAAGCAGCGACATCCTAGGTCTTTCGGGTACCTAGTCCCTCGCTGCTTTTTTTTTAACGAGTCAATCTAGTAAGTGGAATTTGACATTCGACTTGTCGGGTGACTCGTACCGGATCAACATAGGGTAAGAGAAAACGCCAAACCCGACATGTTCATGGGCTTAACGTATATTTTCGTTAATATGTTGGCATGACTCCTATAAGGAATGTACTTAAAGTAACTGGGGTTTATGTTGAATAAAGGGGTCGCAGCTGCGAACCCCATTTTTATTGAACTTAACCAGTTAATATTTTTTCAATATTTTTCAAAAAAACTTAAAGTGTTTTATTTTATATTCATTAGGAAAGTAATTAAGTAAGAACGAAGTAACCCACTAAAATATGAAAAACTTTACTTTTCTTTTTTTCTCCAAGATGATGTAGAAACCATCACACAAGTTTGTTTTTTTCCCTCTTATTTTAAAAATAAAAGATAGATTCTAAGAAAATTCTAATAAACAGTTATTAAACTTAATCATGAAATTGACATTAATTTTTGGAAGAAACAAAATGCAAAAACACAAGGAGATGAAATGATAATGGAAAAAAAGATAACAAGTCAATTAGTTCTACCTCTTCTGATTTTGGTTATCGCTTATCAATGGTTAATTGCTTTCTTTAATAAGGTTGTAACCAAACACTATTTCAACGAATTACACAAACAAATGAAGGATTCTTTATCAAGTATTACAATTCATCCGTATGCAACTTTATTCAAAAATGTAGGTATTCCACACTTTCATTTATTTGGAACATTAGTAATGCTAGGAGAGTTGTTTGTGGGTGCTATTTTCCTTCTTTATGCAATTCAAAAACTGATGGGGAAAAATAATAAGGTAATCGCAATATTGGGTTTAATTGCAACGGTCATTGGTGCTTTTATGAATTTGAATTATGCCCTTTTAGGCGGGGATACCCTTTTTGTTGATCCAGGTAATGCTTTTCAAGAAGCTATTTCTGTTGACTGGTTCATGTTTCTTATGCAAATCATTTTAATCGTTTATTTTTATACCGTATCCTTTAAAAGAAATGAAGAGGCGGAGTTAAATAATCAAGCAGCATAAAAAATTGTAAAAACCTAACAAATTCCTTTCTTATGGAAAAACTCTATTTTTGCGGGAAAAACTACTTAAATAAACGCCCGTAAAAGTACCGTAATCGAAGAAAGAAGGAGAAGTGAATGCAAAATAGAAAAGAGTTCTATGCTGATGATAATAAACGGTTTCCAATTGAACGAAACAAACGGATGACGGCAATTGCTGGAACTGTGCTTTTTGTACTCATCATAGCGGAACTTGTCATTACTGCGAACTTAGCTGCACTAAGGTCTGAACATATTTTCGTTGGTGTCCTATTAGCTGGACCCTTAGTCGTCAAAATGTGTAGCACCGGATACCGATTTTTTCGTTATTATACAAAATCCCCTGAATTTGTCAGGGCAGGTCCACCTAACATATTACTTAGGCTTTTAGCCCCGTTCCTCGTTGTAATTACCATTTTGGTGTTTATTAGCGGGTTTGGACTCGTGTTGGGTGGACATGCCCATGAGGAATTGTTTATTAAGATCCATGCCGTTAGCGTAACTTTATGGTTGCCGTTGCTCGCAGTCCACATATACGCCTATATTCGCAAGGCTTCAGGTCTAATTGCAAATGATTGGACCGGAAAATCCAAATACCGAGTACCAGGTCGCGAAGGGCGTCTCGGTATTAACGTTGCAGCAATAATAATGAGCGGGATTGCCGCTATCATCATGACTCCGTGGAAGGCTGGGGAGGGTGATCATGGAATACCAAGTCCACTTATTGTAGGAATTATGGCTGCTGTAATTGCGGTCTTGATCTTTAAACTGCTATTACGTAAAACTAATAATAAACCACAGTTATGAAGAAACTTTACCTCCTTTGGAGCAGGTATAATGGTGTGTGCTGAGGTACACTGACTCGATATTAGCAGGAAAGCTTTCAGGATTGGCGCCGTTTCATCTTGATTCCTGAGAAATTTAAAAATTTTATTAACTGAAGAAAACAGTCCTTCTGTTTTACCTTTTAATAAAAAGAAGAAGCTCCGCAGAAATTTTCTCTGCGGAGTCTTTCTTTTAATTGTAGCAAACTTCGGGTTTAATGCTAATTGAGCGGTTGTTGTTAATATTAGATTTATTTAAAATATTCCCCGAGGATAATTAGTTTAGTAAAAGATTTGCGAGCTATTTCACTCAAAGCTTCGATCTTTTTTCTTATTCGACTAACGTCTCAGGTTGATGAAGGATATTACAATAGGAAATAGAATTTGAACCTCACACGGCTAAGGACACGTGATTCTTTGACGAGACTACGATGTGATTCTGCTTACCAGTAGAAATCAGTCGTATTCTCGTTGGGAACGTCAAAATCCCCTTAGCCACTTCTTCCAAATGGAATTCGTGGTTACTTTTTCGCAAAATATTAGCGGCTCCGTTAACATCTGCATTTATTTTAATAGAAGCTTTTGTTTGATATAGACCTCTTTTTATTCGTTTTCCAGAGAACAAATGTATTTTATCCTCTTTTTCGTTGTAGGCTGGTAAATGGTCTTTATCGATAAAAGAAGCTTTAGATGTATAGGATTCTTCTTGTTTCACAAGCTCAATCCCGTAACGTTTACACATTGACTCGATTTTATCTATCAGTTGACTATGTGGGATTTGAACAAATTTTTGATTGCTTTGTTTTCCTAAATTTATGTTTTGCTTCCAGCCCTGATTATAACCAATAACTATTTTGCCGATATTATGATCAAGGCAATAATTAATAATGTAACGAGTAGTTTTATTTAAATAATCTCGAACAAAGTTCCTCCTCTTTTCCAATAGACGAATCTGACGATTCGTTAAAGTCTTAATTCCTTGTTTATCTTTAATAGACTGTAATCTTGCATTTTGCTGGTTATACCGTTGGTTAACAGATTTTAATTTTCTCCCATCAATAATAAATGATGTCCCAAGGGTAGTGACACAAGTGGCTAGATTATTAATACCAAGATCGATAGATAAAGCGTGTTTGTGATTCAGTTTAGGTTTGATGGTTTTTACTTCATAAACATATTCGATTTCAAAATAAGAAGCATTGTATTTTGGTAAAATTCTAATTTCGCAAATATCATTTGAGTTTAAATTACTTGGAAATTTAATATTGATTAATCCAAATTCTTTTTTGAATTTTGGTGACATTGGAACATTAAAACTTCCATCAGCCTGAAGTTTAAACTGGGGATAGGAAATTTCGAAAAAACCATCTTTTTTAAGATAGCGTGGAATTCTAGCTTTTTGTCCTTCTATTTTGATTAAACTAAAAAATGATTTAAAAGCTTCTTCTACTTTTTTTAATGTTTGTTGAGAAGCAGCAGATCCTAGTAATTTATAATTTTCGTTTTGTTTAGCTATTTTATAATTTTCTTCGTAACAAAGATATTGCTTTGTTTCAAAAAAATGTTGTCTGACTTGATACAAACCAACATTAAACATATTTTTGGATAACCAACACAATTGTCGCAAAGCCAAATATTCTTTTTTATTCAAGTGAAGTTTTTCTTTTTGAATACCGTATTGTTTACTCACAGTTTTCACCTCCTTGTAAAATAATTTTACCAAATATATGTTCGCCTTTCATTTAATTACTCCAAAATAGAAAACGGCGAAACTGTATCCCATCACTAAAGAAAAGGGTGTTAGTTTCGCTTTTCATAAATAAAATATTTAATAAGGAGGGATATAGTTGTCAATTTTAAAAACTATTGGGAGTTATATTGTGCGTACTGGAAAAATAGAAGATGCAGAAGTAACTTTAGACATACAAAGGTCAGTAGTTAGCGAAGGTGAATATCTAATTGCTTATCCAGAAGAGTTTACTAATACTCTAAACCAACAGAGAGAATATATACAGAACATATTAGAAAATGAAAATGAAACAATTAATGTAGCTGAAAAAGATGGTGAGGTTGATGGGTGGATTGTATTTGAAAGTACCCAAAACAGAAAACGAATGTCACATACAGGTTCTTTTGGAATGTTAATCAGAAACAATTACAGAGGACTAGGGATTGGAAAAATGCTGCTACAAGTTTTATTAGATTGGACAGAAAAGAATCCTTTAATTGAGAAAGTAAGTTTAGGAGTTTTTGCAACAAATCATAGGGCAATATCTTTGTACAAAAAAATGGGGTTCATTGAAGAGGGACGTAAAATTAATGAATTTAAATTTGATGATAATGAATATGTGGATGATATTCTTATGTATAAATTAGTTTAGCATTGATTTATCTTTTTTCTGTTAATGCGTTTCTACATTAAGTTGAAACGCATTTTTTTATTAAACGAAAGGACAGGTTTATTAAAAAAGGAAAATAGAAACTTTTGTTGAATTATTAGGATTAATTTAATGAAAGGAGAGATTCATTTAGTCATGGAATTATCAATTGCCCAATTATTGGCTTTAGAAAATATTACAAAGTATGCAAGGAAATATAGACAAGAAGCGAATAAAACAATAAATCACATACTTAAGATGTCTAATATCTCAGATGAAATTTTTGAAAATGCTGTCTATAAAATAAAGGCTCACTCAAAGATAGGATTACATTTTCATCCAGATAGACCAGATTCAACTATGAAAAGCGTTGCTGAAGCACTGCTAGAGGATGGAATATATAAGAGCCAATTTGAAACTTTAATATCTAATGGTAGTGTATCCGCTTACCCTGGTGGTGAACGCGACATTTGGGAGGAGAGAATTTTTGGTGGGGCATATCAACTAGAGGGAACAACCGATAATCAACGTCCTAAATATGGTGCTCTAAATTTGATGTTGCACTCAGATGGACCTGCTCCACGTTTTGGATCATGCTATTTTCTTCTATCCCCCAAGGTCTCATATCGTTCTACATACACTTACTTAGATTCGCATCAAGACCCAAAAGAAAAGGGTACCTATAAAGAGTTTGACCTCATTTTAAGTGCACTCTTAGAAGAGGCGTTCTTAAGAGATTTTGCAATTGGCGAAAGAAATATTACGCCAGCAAGTTTAATCAATCATTTCCTGGTTAATCTTGAAAGGCCGTATACTAATCCAGCAAACAAAGAGCCAAACCGCAATCTTAATCACTATATTGAAGCTCAAATTCATGGAGAAATTTCACTTAAAGAAGACGTGGAAGTGCTTGTTGCAGATCCTTCTTTCAAGGAAACTTATGTAGGGAGAATCTTAGAACAACTATGCCTTAAGTATTCCATTGATCTGTATTGGCACAAGGGCTTTGCACTTATGGTAGACGAAGTTCCTTCTGATTTTAGAGGTCCATCTATGTCCTCCTTAGCAAAACGCATTGGACAAAATAATTTTATCGATGCAAGCATAATTGGATCTGCTGTAATGGACTTGAAACGCAATCCAGCTTCTTGGTGCGATCGAGGAACTTATAAGGAAGTATTTCAAGAATTAAAACTATTGTGGCACGTTTTAGTAAGGTATGGAAAGCCATTTAGTAGTTGAACGAACAGGTGTTTTAGTTTTAGATCAGAGCTATCATCGAGGTAGCTTTTTCTTTTTGAACTACTTTTTGAACTACTATGTGAGAACTTAACTTTTTTACATTATCTGTTGTATGCTCTACTTCATAGATGGCTAACTGGAAGCAGAGTCCAGTTAGCAAGCCGTGAATATTGCTACGGAAAAAGGATGGCTCTAATAAAGGGTGGAATACCAAAATTTTATAAAACTCGATAGTGGGAATCAATTGACTTAGATATGTATAAAGAAACTCCTTTATCTTTTAAATGATCAACTGGTTAAAAGGGATTTCGCCTTCCTTAACATAGTTTTTTATCAGTTGAATAAGTTTAAGATGATTAATTAACTTCAAACTATATGTCTGTATTGAAAAGAGGCGAGACGTTGAACTTTGTTGCATGGATGATTGTCACCTGTGAAATTATGTTCTGGATCGTAATTGTATTAGGGTTGGTAACACGGTATGTGTTCAAGCTGAACAGATTAGGAATATTCCTTTTAGCATTAACCCCAGTAATTGATTTAATTTTATTAATTATAACTGGTATTGATTTATACCTTGGTGCGACTGCAACACAAGCGCATGCGATCGCTGGAGTTTATATTGGTGTATCTATTGCGTTTGGAAAAAGTATGATTCAATGGGCAGATCAGCGGTTTCAGTATTATGTAACAAAGCAAGGTGCAAAACCAGCAAAGAGGTTCGGAATGGAGCATGCAAAGCATTATATGAAAGGCTGGTTAAGGCATGTCATCGCATATCTTATTGGCGCTGGATTATTAGCCGCGATGATCTATTTAATAAATGATCCAACTCGGACTGAAGCATTAAGCGGGATGATAAAAATTTGGTCAATAGTTCTAAGCATTGATTTGATTATTACAATCAGCTATTTTATTTGGCCGAAAAAAGCAAAAAACCGTGCAGGTTGAAGAAGGATATTACAATGGGGAAAAGAATATAAATAAAATATTTAATAAGGAGGGATATAGTTGTCCATTTTAAAAGCTATTGGGAGTTAGTTGAAGAGGGACGTAAAATTAATGAATTTAAATTTGATGATAATGAATATGTAGATGATATTCTTATGTATAAATTAGTTTAGCGTTGATTTGTCTTTTTTCTGCCAATGCGTTTCTACATTAAGTTGAAACGCATTTCTTTATTAAAAAAGGTTAGTTCAAGAAGGACCGACCTACTTGGAAGGAGTAAATTGGAGGAATGTTAACCAAACAAAATCCCAGCTTTAGGTCATAAAGGGGATTTTGTTTAGAAGACCTTGGGAATAAGTTACTTATAAGTGTGAATGGTATAGCTTCTATTTTTATGTTGAATATCTGTTAGTCTTCACCTAATCGAAAAAGCATAGACAACTGTTTAGCAAGAAATTGCGGTGTATAAGGCATATCCCTGCGCAACCAAGCTGAAATCGTTCCGATTAAAGCTGAGGAACCGTACCAGATCGCAATATCCTTTTGAATGTCTTTCGCAGCGGGTAAGGAGACATTCTCCGATCTCTCTTTTATTGTTGCAGAAATGATATTTAACAAACGCTCCATAAAAATTGATGTTCGTTTGGTACTAAGAACTACTTTATAGAATTTGGCATTCTTGGCAATATACTCAAGCAAGGTTTCAAGCTTCACCCCTCCTATATCCTCAACGGAATTTTGATTCGTTGATGTACTCATCAAGATAGACTCAATATCCTCGGCCATTTCCTGCGCCATTTTCTCCAGCATATCTTGAATGTCACTATAATGGAGATAAAACGTAACACGGTTAATTGTTGCGCGTTCTGCGATTCGATTAACCGTTATTTTATTGATTTCCATCTCCTGTAGCAAATCTATAAATGCATCTTTGATTAATTGGCGTGTACGAAGAATCCGAGGATCTATTCGTTGCTTTTGATTGTTCATACTACTAATCCCCCTTCTATTGGAAAATTTACAATTATTATTTTTCTGTCTATTATCCTCAGTATTTACTACAAAATTGAAATAAATGATAACTAATATACATTTTTTCAGAAATTGTTGGTTGTAAGAACCAACTTTATATCTATAATTTAATTTATACAATGTTAATTATTCAACACATTGTAAAATAAGTCTACATTAAAATTAGAAAGGATAGAAGAGAATTGATTCATAATTCTAAAACTGTTAACAAAGCTATCATAATAGGAGGATAATTTATGAGTAATAAACGTTTATTATTATTAAACATTATTATTTTACTTGTTTTAGTCGGTGGAGGTTTCGGTGGTTATGCCTATTATAATAGTTCTGTAAACTATTTATCGACAGATAATGCTCAAATTGCCGGACAACAAGTAACAATTGCTGCAACTGCCAGCGGGAAATTAACAGATTGGAATGGCAAAGTTGGTTCCACATTATCGAAGGATTCTACAGTTGGGACGATAGTAACAACAGATGCAACAGGAAAACCTGTAAATATCGATGTTACTGTTCCAACCAACGGAACAATCGTACAAAATAATGCAGTTCAAAATTCATTCGTTGCTGCAGGAACACCACTAGCGGTAGCATTTGATCTAAATAATTTGTGGGTAACAGCAAATATTGATGAAACAAAAATTAACGAAGTAGCCGTAGGACAAGACGTTGATATTTACGTTGATGCATTCCCAAATAATACGTTAAAAGGAAAAGTACAACAAATCGGCTTAGCAACTTCCGGGACATTTTCCTTGTTACCTAGTTCAAATACTACAGGTAACTACACAAAAGTTACACAAGTTGTCCCTGTAAAAGTATCTATTGATGATAATAAAGGTATTGCAATAGTTCCTGGTATGAACGTAACCGTGTGAATTCATAAGTAGGTGATAATATGTCATTATATATCACGGTATATGTTATTTTAGCCATTTTGCTGTTACTTTTGATCAATTTTAGGTTGATCAATCAAAAGAATTCTAGCAAGGTTCGGGGAAAGAAGAATATTAAAAGGGTTAAAGAAGTTCATTCCAATAGTGGAGCCAAGGAGAATCTTGCTAAATCTGAAAAAGAGGATATAAAGATTCAGGAGAACCCTTCGCCGGATTTATCTAATCAAGAGGTGGAAATGCTGAGAGATTCAGCTATTACTAAACCGACATTGGAAAATGCAGAAGCTGATGTTCAACCGAAGGAAAGCTTAAACAGACGGGAAAAATCTACTGCTACTGACAATGAAAAAGTTTCAGGAACAGGAAAAATTTTAGTTGCTATTATGCTTGGTGCGTTTGTTGCCATTCTTAATCAAACCTTATTGAACGTTGCCATTCCACATATAATGAATGATTTGGGCATTACCGCTAATACAGTCCAGTGGCTTTCAACTGGTTATATGTTAGTAAACGGAATTGCTATTCCAATTACAGCCTTTCTTACTGAAAAATTAGGAACAAGGAAGCTATTTATTTCTGCGATGTCCCTATTCACTTTAGGTTCGTTAGTATGTTCCTTATCACCAAATTTTAGTTTATTAATGACTGGGAGGATTATCCAGGGTTGTGGTGCTGGAATTATTATGCCTCTTTTAATGACCGTTTTTTTCACGGTGTTTCCTCCGGAAAAACGAGGAAAGGCCATGGGGATCATGGGTACTGTCATAATATTTGCTCCAGCAATTGGTCCAACCTTATCCGGTTGGCTAATAGGACATTATTCATGGAGATTTTTGTTTGATATTGTTATTCCATTTGGAGTACTTGATTTAATTCTTTGCTTTTTATGGTTGAAGGACGTTACTAAAGTGACGAATCCTAAATTTGATTTCCCAGGATTTATATTTTCCACTTTAGGATTTGGGTTTTTATTATATGGATTTAGTGAAGCAGGGAATGATGGCTGGACTAGTACCACTGTAATCATTTCATTTGCTATTGGAATCATTTCTTTAGCAGCCTTTGTCTGGCGTGAATTAACTGTTGACAAACCAATGCTTGATTTGCGGGTCTTTAAATATGATATTTTTACATTAACAACCATTATTAGTATGTTGGTTAACATGGCTATGTATGGTGCAATGATCATGCTTCCAATATATCTACAAAATATACGGGGATTTACGGCATTACAATCTGGCTTATTAATGCTTCCCGGTGCTGTAATAATGGGAATTATGTCACCAATCTCTGGAGCTCTTTTTGATAAAATTGGTTCAAGATGGCTAGCAGTGATTGGGTTAACGATTACGGCACTTACCACATGGCAATTTACTACTCTAAGTATGACAACGAGTTTTAGTAGAATAGTATTTCTATATTCCATGCGGAGTTTTGGTATGTCATTTATCATGATGACGATCATGACGGAAGGTCTTAATCAGCTGCCCCGTCACCTTGGTTCCCATGGTACTGCGGTATCCAATACAGCAAAGCAGGTTGCAGGCAGTATTGGGACGGCACTTCTTGTTACAATCATGAGTACAAAACAAGGGGTCCATTATGGTGAGTTTACGAATACTGTCACAAGTACCAACCCATTTATATCCGGAAATTTTTCTCATATTGCTCAAACCTTATCCGGTTACGCACACTTACCGCCAGCAGCAGGAAGAGGGCTTACAACCTATTTGATTTATGGTCAAGCTATGCAGCAATCTACAATTGATGGGATTAATGATACTTTTATTTTTGCAACAGGAATCGCAATCGTAGGCTTAATTCTATCATTCTTTATTAAACGCGCAAGAGTAAAAGAATAGCTTTAACTATAGTGTGTTTATAGTGTGCTTGGCATGGGTTATTTTAACCACAGTGGACGTTTCTGTAATAAACAGGAAGATTTTCTCTAACGGATCAGTTTAATAAGGATATTGACGAAAAATTATGATATGAAAAGTTTTGTATAAGTAGAAAACAAATGGGATCATAAAATAAAGCTGTTAAAATATGAAACCAATAAATGAGGGAATCCTAAAAGTTTAACTTTTAGGACTCCCTTTTTTGTACATTTTTAACCAGAATATATATAAAGAACACACTAAAACTAAGGTTAAGGTGGATTCGAAATGGATAAAAGAGTTCTATTCGACTTTGAAATCAAGTTTACGAATGGCGGTGGACTTCACGGACAGGAATTACGTCTTGATATTGCTGGTTGTTAAAGTAGGGGATCTATAGGTAGGGATAGCAGTAAATGTTTGGTAGCATTCTAATAACATTGAGAGAAGTTTGGGAACAGATGTACTAAAGCTATTAGGGGGGCGATGTATAAATAAAGTATTGCCTTTTCCCATGTTCGACTATTATGGCTTCGTTTTAAAAAAATCTGGCTAACCTTATATTATGAACGGGTACAAGAGTTGAAGATGAAAGGTTGACTCATCAACCCAATTTTTTTCTTAAAATTAAATTATTTTGGCATACTATACACATCCTTCAAATAAAAGGAGTAGTAATATGAGCGGAAATACTAATGCACCTAATAAAAACTCAGTATCTGCTAGTGACTTATTGGCAATGGAAAGAACCAAACTAACCAATATTCAGACACTCTTATCCTATATTCGAACATCCCTAACATTCTTTGCGGTTGCTGCAGCCCTAATAGAATTTTTTAATAAGAACATAAAATTCGAAATTACAGCGTACATATCCATCACATTAGGAGTAATTCTCCTTTTGATAGGGTTTTATAATTATTACCGTTCAAAAAAATTGATCAAAGCAGTGCAATGGATTAAATAATATGTAATACTTAAAATATTCTTTCTATATTTTTTCACCATTCGATTTTTTAGGTTTATGCTTCATTTAAAAGTTTTCTAAATATACTATAAATATTCTTGTTTACCCAATTTCACGAACCGTTTGAAAGTCATTTCAAAAACCACAAATTGATAGTTTTTAACTGATATATAGTATAAAATAAAATGGTAAAAAGTGTTTGACAAAGAATATTTTGTGAAATAGATTTATAAATGTAATGAATTTATTGTTATCTTATAATAGTAAATTTACAAAAAATCATGGATCTATTTATAAAATATAGTATAGAAAATGTCGAAAAAGGTTGGCATAGAGTATGAAAACTATTAATAGGCTGAATGTAGATTTGAATAGCTCAAAGTATTATAACAATAGAGAGCTAAGCTGGCTTGCGTTTAACGAACGTGTCTTGGAAGAAGCGATGGACGACAGAAATCCATTATTGGAACAATTAAAGTTTTTATCTATATTCAGTTCAAATCTCGATGAATTTTTTATGGTCCGTGTTGCCGGGCTTTTAGATCAGGTTAAGGCTGGGTTTAACAAACCAGATAATAAATCTGGAATGACTCCTTCGCAGCAATTACGTGAAATTGCCAAAAAAGCTCATGACTTAGTTGAACTACAGTATAAAACATTAAAACATATTCTGTTGCCAAAACTGTTGGATGAACAAATTGAATTACTAAGTATAAAGGATCTAACCAAAAATCAACTAAACAAACTGGAGGAATATTTTGACGAACAAATTTTTCCGGTTTTAACTCCGATGGCTGTAGATGCATATAGGCCATTCCCTATGCTTTTAAACAAAAGTTTAAATTTAGCGATTATCCTTGAAGACAAAAAAACGGAGGAAGAAACGAGCTTTAAAATGGCAATTGTACAGGTTCCTTCGGTATTGGAACGATTAGTCCTATTAGAGACGGAAACCTCTCTGAAAAAAGTCCAATTGATCCTGTTAGAGGAGATCATCAGTTATTTCATCCATAAATTATTTAAAGGATATAAGGTCGTTTCCGTTTCTGTTTTTCGCATCACAAGAAATGCGGATTTAACCATCCACGAAGAGGGAGCACGTGATTTGCTTAGTGAAATTGAAAAAGAATTGAAAAAACGCAAATCCGGTGCTGCAGTTAGATTAGAAATTCAGCAAAGAGGTTTAGATAGCAATATTTTGCAATATTTAACAGATGAATTAGAAATTCAGGAAGAAGACGTTTATAAGATTGATGGACCTTTAGATATAACCATGTTTTTTCGTTTTTATAAGAGAATGAAAAAAAAATACGAACATTTAGTCTATCATCCACTCGTTCCACAGCAACCCACTGCCCTTGGTGTAGATACAGATTTATTTAACAAGATTACTCATGAAGATATACTGATTCACCACCCATACGAATCGTTTGAAACAGTTATTGAATTTATTTCACAGTCAGCAGATGACCCGGAAGTTTTGGCAATCAAACAAACGCTATATAGGGTAAGTGGAGATTCACCCATTATCGATGCATTAAAACGGGCTGCTGAAAATGGAAAACAAGTAACCGTTTTAGTGGAGCTTAAAGCGCGCTTTGATGAGGAAAACAATGTTCAATGGGCAAAGGAACTTGAAAAAGCCGGCTGTCATGTTATTTATGGAATGACCCATTTAAAAACACATAGCAAAATAACTCTGGTTGTACGGAGAAAAAATAATCACATTGAACGATTTGTCCATCTGGGGACAGGCAATTACAATGATCAAACGGCGAAAATTTATACGGATATGGGCTTATTCACCTCAAAACGAAAGTTTGGCATAGACGCTACCAATTTTTTTAATTATTTAAGCGGATTTTCAGAAAAGCCGGAGTTCTTTCACTTATCCGTAGCGCCTTTTGATATCCGAGAAGACCTGATTGAACTCATCGATAAAGAAATCTACTTTCATAAAAGATTTACCCATGGTCGAATTATTGCTAAAATGAATTCCATCACGGATAAGAAATTAATTATGAAATTATATGAGGCGTCGATTGCAGGTGTGAAAATTGATTTAATTGTTCGTGGGACTTGTTGCCTCCGCCCTGGAATTCAAGGAGTTAGTGAAAACATTAAAGTACGCAGTATTGTAGGTCGATTTTTGGAGCATAGTCGAATCTTCTACTTCCATCATAATGGGGAAGAAAAAATTTACCTTTCTTCTGCAGATTGGATGACAAGAAATATGGAAAAACGCGTAGAAATTTTATTTCCTATTTTTGAGGGGAGTATCAAAATCCGGGTGAATCATATTTTACAGAGTTATTTAGCAGATAATGTAAAATCTCGGGAACTTGACTCGAATGGCAAATATCACTATGTACCTATTGGCGAGAACAAACAGGAAATAGATAGTCAATTACGATTGTTCAACGAAGCATATGAGAAAAATCAAACTTTAAATATTTAATCATCAATAAAATAAAAACGGGGTGAATTTGTATGGAAAATCAAAACCAATTATGCTGTATTTGTGACAGTGAACATTCTCTCATTGAGGTTAAAGAAAAGTGGATATGTGAAGACTGTTTACATGCCGGAAATGAAAAGCTTGTTTTCCCTTGGAAGAATGTATTAGAAAAACTAATGAAGGAATATTCAGAATCCTGTTCGAAATTTATTGCATCATATGACCCAAGGGAGATTCATAAAGCAAAAATAGTTGGTAAAAAAATTAGTACCATTTTTGAATTTTTAGGGGTTCCTAAAAAACAATCTATTTTTCATGCATTTAGAAAAATGAATCAAGTTTTAAGTAAATTAAGGGTATTAGATGTACTACTCGATGAAATGTTGGGACAAACCGAAGAAAAGATTGTTTACAATGAGATGGTAAGATTAATAAGAAAAAATCAAAAAAAATTGCATAAATTAGTAACAGAGGAATTCCCGGCAATCATGAATGAATCCTTTTTTGAAAAAATAGAGCTTTTTCTACACAAAGAACTCAAAAGCTATGTTTTACCACTGGAAAGGAAGACTGGATTGGTGGAGTATGAAGAACGTTTTATCCGTCTCCAAGAGCACTACCATCAGTCTGCAAAGGAAAAGGGCAAAACAGCACTCGAAACCGTAGAATCCATACAATCAGTTCGGAAAATTGCAAAGTCATTGCGTTATCTTTTCAATATATTAAATGAGATATTTGGTGAAAACTATCAGGATAAAGAAACTTATTACAAAAGTTTACAATTACAGTTGAGCAAAATTAGAGATGTTGAGGATTGGCTACAGCAAATTAAGAAATTTCAAAACAAAATCGATGCTCCAAAAAAGGAAATTCAAAATGTTAAAAAGGAATTAAAAGCTAGACTTAAGCAACTTTTAGAAGAAGTGGAGTTACCTGAAATGTCCGTAGATGGTACGGTGGAAAGTCACTGATACATCTGGTGGATTAAAACGATTCAATGGACTACAAAGCTCTATGGAGGTGTCTTCATAAACTCTTTCAGGGCTTTTTTGTTTTTTCTAAAATGATAAAGCAGTTAATGAAAATAGTTCTTTACACACATATAACTTTTCATCATAGGAAATAGAGTTAGTTACTTGTATAATTTAAATTAAGGAATGGATTTGGAGGTTAAAAATGCAAAATGCCAATAGAAAACTTGCCATTATAGATATAGGTTCGAACACTATACGTCTTGTTATATACTGGAAAAATAAATTTGGAAAATATAAAGAAGAAGAGAACATTAAATCTGTTGCCAGGTTACGTCATTATTTAGTTGATAACGGGAACCTTCACGATCAAGGTATTTCGATACTGGTAAATTGCCTTAAGGGCTTTAAAGAAATTATTGAATTTCACAAGGTGGAAGTAGTAAAATGTGTTGCTACAGCAACGATCAGACAAGCATTAAATAAAGAAGACGTCTTAGATATTGTTAAAGAACAAACGGGTTTTAAAATTGATATTTTATCAGAAAAAGAAGAAGCATATTATGGCTACTTTGCTGTCATTCAAACTACTCCTATAACTGAAGGAGTCACGATCGATATGGGGGGAGGAAGTACAGAAATTACTTATTTTCAAAATCGCGAATTGAAGTACTCACATAGCTTCCCATTTGGAGTCGTATCGTTAAAAGAGCAATTTATAAAAGGAGATACCATATCCTTTGAAGAAAAAGAAAGCTTAATAAAGTATATCCAAGAAAGCCTTCAGCAATTGCCGTGGCTAAAAAACTTGCAAGTACCAATTATTGCTATTGGAGGTAGTGCTAGAACGGTAGCGCAAATTGATCAAAATTTAAAGAAATATCCGTTGGCCGGAATCCATCAATATACCATGTCTACCAGAGATTTAAAAGAGATTCTTGATATGGTAGAAAGATTAAATCCCCTTCAAATAGAAAAATTGGAAGGTGTCTCAAAGGATAGGGCTGATATTATTCTGCCTGCTTTAGAGGTATTTTTCACGATTAGCGAATATGTCCGAACAGAAAAGTTTATGTTTAGCAAAAAAGGACTAAGAGAAGGAATTTACCTTAAAGAATATGAAAAAAATCGAGAAATTACTGAGATCGAGGTGATTGTGTCATCTAACATACAAGAACTGGTGCATGATTATGGAATAAGTGCCCAGCATTCAAATCATGTAGCACAGCTTGCAAAACAAATCTACACCCAATTAGAAATTGTCAGAGGCTTACAATTGAGTAGCGAAATAAAGAAAATGATTGATTTGAGTTCTAGGCTTTATTATGTGGGGCAAATTGTTGATTCCGATGTCAGTAGTCAGCACACTTTCTATTATTTAGCCAATACATCGATTGATGGTTTGGAACATAAAGACCGTTTAAAGTTAGCCTTAATCGCTTCCTTCAAAAACAAAGCTTTATTAAAACAATACTCCGCGCCATTTGAAAACTGGTTTACCAGAGCGGAATTGCAAGAAATTAGGATAGCAGGTGCCATAACAAAAATTGCCTCGGCCTTGGA
The DNA here is from genome assembly GCF_001048695.1 of Neobacillus massiliamazoniensis. GTDB lineage: Bacteria > Bacillota > Bacilli > Bacillales > Cytobacillaceae > Neobacillus > Neobacillus massiliamazoniensis. The sequence continues at coordinate 600,458 of NZ_CVRB01000003.1, forward strand.
TGCATCTAAAAGAGGAGTTATAAAAGATGTCTCGATTCAAAATGAATTTCAAAATAATAAATTAATCTTTACCATAGATGGCTCGGGAAATCTCTTCGCTGAAAAATATCAGGCAGAAAAACAGTTAAGACATTTAGAAAAAGCAATCAAAAAAAATATTCAGTTAGTCTTTATCCACTAAGAAATAACTGCAAAATATTTTTAATTTAATTAATAAAATATTTACACTTCCTTTACAATAAATTTACATTTTAATGGTATTTTAATAAATATAAATAATACATTCGTAATGGTGTGAAGGAGTTGTAAATACGTGGTATCGACAAGAAAAGACAACCTGACAATCAATCTAGAAGCACCATCTTTTTATAATAATCGTGAGTTAAGCTGGTTGTCTTTTAATAAAAGAGTTTTAGAAGAAGCAGTAGATGAACAGAACCCTTTACTGGAGAGATATAAATTTTTGGCGATTTTCAGCTCTAACCTGGATGAGTTTTTTATGGTCAGAGTAGCTGGTTTATTAGACCAGATGAAGGCCGGCTACAATAGACCTGAAAATAAAGCAGGATTGACACCAAAAGAACAAATCGCTGCTATTAGCAAAGTTACAAGTGAACTGGTTGAGGAGCAAGATCGAATTTTTTTAGAACTTTCCTCTTTATTAGCAAAAGAAGGGGTAAAAATAATTTCGATTACCGAAGTCAATACTTCACATCTATCTTTTTTAGAGACCTATTTTGCTGAACAATTATTTCCTGTTCTCACACCGATGGCGATAGATGCCTACCGTCCTTTTCCTATGTTATTAAATAAATCTTTGAATTTAGCCATTATACTGCAAGAAAATAGAGAAGGGAATGCCACCCCGTTCCCTTTTAATGGGAAATTAGCAATTGTACAAGTTCCGTCCATATTTGATCGCTTCATTGAATTGCCTTCAGAAAACGGGGAAAGAGTATTTGTCTTGTTAGAACAAATAATCTCCCATTTTATACATAAATTATTTAGTGGACAAGTTATTCATTCTGTCACTCCTTTTCGCATCACAAGAAATGCCGATTTAGAGTTTGATGAAGACGGAGCTGAAGATTTGTTACATGAAATTGAAGAAGAACTAAAGAAACGTAAGAGTGGTGCAAGTGTAAGGTTAGAAGTCCAACGTCATTGTTACGACGGTCAAGTGGTCGATTATTTAAAAGAAGAACTTGAAATCGACAATAAGGATGTATATTTTATAGAGTCTCCTCTTGATTTGACGTTTCTCTATTCATTTTACAAAGTCATTCATTTTACACATGACCATTTGGTTCTAAGATCCTTCATTCCCCAGCCTCCACAAGATTTAGATCGTCGGGAAGATATTTTTTCTAAAGCACTTAAGGAAGATATATTGCTTCATCACCCATATGAATCGTTTGAGCCGGTTATTCAATTTATTTCCGAGGCCGCCAATGACCCAGATGTACTTGCTATTAAACAAACTCTCTACCGGGTAAGCGGAAATTCTCCTATTATTAAAAGCCTTAAGAGAGCAGCAGAAAACGGAAAACAAGTAACTGTTCTCGTTGAATTGAAAGCCCGTTTTGATGAAGAAAACAACGTCCAATGGGCGAAAGAATTGGAACAGGCCGGCTGTCATGTCATTTACGGTATGACACACTTGAAAACCCATAGCAAAATTACGCTTGTTGTTCGGCGTAAACTTGGAAAAATTGAACGTTTTGTGCATTTGGGAACAGGAAATTACAATGATGCCACAGCTAAAATTTACACAGACATGGGATTAATTACCTCAAATCGGGAAATTGGCATAGATGCCACTAACTTTTTTAATTATTTAAGCGGGCATATGGATATGCCGGAATATAATCAATTGTCTGTAGCGCCGTTTGAAATAAGAAATACTTTCTTAGAGTTAATTAACCAGGAAATAGATTTTCAAAGCAAAAATGGGAATGGGTATATCATTGCTAAAATGAATTCCTTGTCCGACAAACAAATTATCCTGAAGCTGTATGAAGCTTCCAATGCAGGGGTAAAAATTGATTTAATTGTCAGAGGCATCTGTTGCTTGCGTCCTGGCATAAAAGGAGTTAGCGAAAATATTACCGTCAAAAGTATTGTAGGGATTTTTTTAGAACACTCGCGAGTTTACTATTTTCACCATAATGGGGTAGAGAAGTTATTTTTATCTTCTGCAGATATGATGACGCGGAACATGGAAAATCGAGTGGAAATCCTATTTCCGATCTTGAAAGACCATTTAAAGGAACGAGTTAAGGGATGGTTTAAACTAATGCTTGCAGATAATGTAAAGGCGCGTGAACAAGATTCTGAAGGGGAATATCATTACGTTAAAATAGCTGACCATGACGCTGTGGTTAATAGTCAACTTCTATTATGTAAGATGGCTTACGATAACAAAAATGAGAGGCAAGTAGCCAAAAATAAATTGACCAGGAACGGATATGAACCATTCGGAAAAAGTGATATTTTAGAATAACAAAATAACGACAAAACATGAAGGAGCCTGTCATCGAGGGTTAAAATGCCCTTTGGTAACAGGCTCTTTTTGTGTTCAATGGGAGAGGTGATGAAAAAAGAAATAACGATTATTTGTTTGAATTAACCCTTAAATAAAGAATCTAAAAAAATAACCCGTATACATTGAGGGGATTAAGATACCTTTGGATTATCGGAAGTGTAAGAATGTTTGTATCTATCTATTCCGATGCCTCTCTCGAAATCTATCGCGATAACTATAGCGTTCTCTGTCATTTTTCTGTGCTTTTATAACCTCCATGGGGCGCATCATTTCATAATCTTCATGCTCCAACAAATGACAATGCCACACATAACGCCCAGTGTAGGGTCCAAAACGGCTTATAATGGAGGTAACGTATCCAAAGGGACTCTGAACTGTATCTTTTAATCCCATTTCATAAGGTTCAGGAGGAATAGAAGGTCCTGTAAAAATAAGGTTTCCGGTTTTTTGAAAATGGGAAACATCAAACGGCTGGCGACCGAGAATTTGAAAGCCCACCAAATGAATATGGATAGGGTGGGGAACATCATTGATCACATTGATAATTCGCCAAACTTCTATACTATCTACTTCAATATTTTCAGTTATTCGGTCCATCCACAATTTTCCATCCAATAAATTCAAGGAACGACCATACTGATCCTTAATTCTGACAAGTGTTAAATCTCTCGTTCTCTTTGCCATACTTATTGGAAAACCTTTGATTTTCCTTAAAAAGTTAGGTATGGAGCTCGTATCTTTCCTTTTTAATGGTACGGTTACCCTGAATTGCATGACATCTCTTGTTTCCGGGGATGCACTTTGGGTGACATTCTTTAGAATAATGGTTTTACCGTAGTATTTTGAAAAATCAATGATCACATCTACCCGCTCGGCGCTCATAAGTATAAACTCATTTATTTTTACCGTTCTCTCAAGAAAGCTACGATCTGTACCAATTTGATAAAAAGGTTGATTGGAGTCCATTCTTAAAGTAAGGATTCGGCTATTCGATGCGTTTAAAATGCGGAATCGATATTTTCTCGGTTCAACTTCTAGATATGGATAAACCTTACCATTTACCAAGATCGTATCCGCATCAAAAGGAGGAACAATTGAAGGATGGGGAAGAGGAAGATTTGCATTACTTTGCTGAGAATGACCAGCATTGTTTTGTTGAGATGTAGCCTCACTATTTTGATGAGGTTGACCTGCATTACTTAGAGACGGTTCACTAGGGTAGTAAAGTGATCCATCTGGGTTAATCGAACGGTCTACAATTAAAAGAGGGATTTCATATTTTCCTCTTGGAAGATTAAGGATTTTTTCATTTGCGTCTCGTATGAGATAGAATCCCGCGAGTCCAGCGTAAACATTCAATCTTGTAATTCCTATCGTATGGTCGTGATACCATAACGTTGTAGCTGGTTCAATGTTTGGATACGAATAAACCTCTTGTTTGAATAAAGGTCCCGTTTCTTCAAAATTTCTTGTAAACCACGCTTCAGGGTAACCATCACTATTGGCAGGTGTTCTTCCTCCATGTAAATGAACAACGGTTCTAACCTCTGGAACCGTTAGTTCTGACCCATGAACCGTTATATCAACGGGAAGAAAATGCTTATTCGGTAGATCATTTATCCATTTAACAAACACTGTTTCATTACGCATCACATCGAATGTGGGACCCGGAAATCTTCCTTCATAACCCCATAAACGGGTTGGAGGAAGGTCCCTGTGTAGCTTCTGATAAAACTCCTTCATGGTCACTTTATAATATGAGCCTTGCTCGTCTCGTTTGATTGGTGAAATAGTTTTGGGAATCGGTAGTTTATCAACGAATTTTATCAGATTTACTTTTGCAGGCATTTGAGTCAGCCCCTCCTTACAATTAATACTCTAAGTAAGTTTATGAAGGAAAACTTGTTCATTATGTTTTTAACCAAACACTAGGGATGAATTTTTCCTTATTCCCTTACCGTGGTAGTTGAAGAGAAAATTTGAATTTTATGGTAAAGGTTATTTGCGAGATGGAGTGGGAATCTCTTATTTTTAGCTTTTGTGAATCTGATAAGGTCTTACTGGCATACGTATAATAAGAGGTGATCGGTATGCCAAGAGTAAAATATACAACTGATGACGTAGATTTATTGGCAAGAATGATCAGAGCCGAAGCAGAGGGTGAAGGCGAACAAGGAATGCTAATGGTTGGAAATGTTGGTGTAAATCGTATAGTGTGCAATTGCTTGGATTTTAAAGACATTAGAACTGTCCACCAAATGGTTTATCAAATTCAAGGTGGAAATTATTCCTTTGAATGTGTTGAAAAAGGCTATTTTTATCAGCGAGCTAGATCACAAGAAAAAAGATTAGCCAAAAAAAATTTAGATTATTATAGATTATATCCAGCAACATATTCATTATGGTATTTTAACCCTCCAGGGGAGGCAGGACAATGCCCACCACAATGGTATGATCAAAAATTAGTTGATGGTTTTAAAAACCATTGTTTTTATCAACCAAGTCAACAAGATTGTCCAAATGTATTTAATGGATAAATTTTAGGCTTTATATCAAACTCTTTCCAAGATCATTTTAAAAAACGAAGGATGACTTTTATTTTTGTTAAAGATATGTTGAAATATGAATCCAAAAAATGAAAAGCACAGTTGTACTGTGCTTTTCATTTTTCCATTCAATTATTTTACCTTGTACTTATTAAATCCCAAATCAATAAATAATTGTTAAAAAATTATGAATAAAAAATTAATAAAATTGTAAATATTCAGGAATTTATTGTTTGATATGTTGAATTTTGCTAATGTATTTACAAAAGTGGAAATTATTATTTTTTATAATTTATCCTGAAGGAGTAATTTATGAAAATCAGGTTCCTTTATCAATTAGTTTTAAGTCATTTAGGTGTTATCTTGGTTGCATTTTTATTATTAAGTACCTTATTTACACATTATATTGAAACGGTAGTTTATCAGGATAAATCTAAAGAATTATTATCGTATGGAAAAAATATTCTGCTTGCGTTAGAAAATAATGAATTCGGTCCAGAAAAAGTAATAGGACAATATGAAGAGGTTTTAGCTGGTAGAAACATTAATTTTTCTCTATTTAATCAAGATGGAAATATCCTATATCCTAAAGGACTCCTAGTTCCAGATGTAAAACTAACGGATGTTGCCCTTGGAAAAATTAAAGGTGGTTCACCACTTGTAGTTAAAGATAGGATTAGAGGTTCTAATAACGAAGTTACCCTTGTGGCATTACCTTATTTAATAAATAACAAGTTAGTTGGGGGAATATTACTAACGTCTCCTATTAGTGGCTCTAATGTGATGATAAATCAAATTAATCATTACTTGATTTATGCCATTCTTATAGCCTTATCAGTATCTTTATTATTGAGTTGGTTACTATCTAGAATACACGTTAATAGAATTAAACGTATTCAAAAAGCAACATCAATTGTTTCTTCTGGAGATTATTCTGTAACAATTCCGACTTCCCACTTTGATGAGATAGGTGAACTAGGAAATGACTTTAACCAAATGGTAGACAAAATTAATCGTTCAATGGAAGAAATCAGTGCCTTGGAAAGCAGAAGAAGGCAATTTATGTCTGATGTTTCACACGAATTAAAAACCCCACTTACTACTATATGTGGAGTTTTAGATGGATTAAATCAAAATATGATCCCCGAAAAAGAAAGACAAAATGGGATTGCACTTGTTACTAAAGAAGCAAAAAGATTAATACGTCTTGTGAATGAAAATTTGGACTATGATAAAATCAGGTCCAATCAAATTAAGCTATTTATACAAGAAATTCAAGTGTTAGAGATAATTGAGGTAATTAAAGATCAATTATACATTCAAGCAGCAGAAAAAGATAATGAGATCATTATTGAAGCCGATGAACACTTAATAATTTTTGCTGATTTAGATAGATTACTACAAATTCTCATTAATATTGTTAAAAACAGTATTCAGTTTACAAGTGGTGGAACAATTTTCATTCGAGGGAAAGAAGATGAACAGGAGACAATAATAGAGGTTGAAGACACCGGTATTGGAATCGAAGCAAGTGAAGTGGAAAATATTTGGGGAAGATTTTATAAAGCAGATGTTTCAAGAACCAATAATCCATTTGGAGAATTTGGACTGGGATTATCTATTGTTAAGAAACTTGTAGAACTGCATAATGGTAAAATTGAGGTATTTAGTGTTAAGAATGAGGGTACAAAATTTGTTCTAAGATTTCCAAAAATGAATTTAAATTCATAAATGTAGAATTCATTTGTATAGGTTGATTTTGGATCACATTTGTGAAACTGACTTTGTGACACAAACGCTTATGTATCAACGTTTGTGTCACAAAAATAATAAAAAAAATTGATTAATAGTGTACCAGTGTCATTACAACAACCATATATTAAATTTTTTTACTAAATCAATATGTTTTTTATAGTCCAATTAAAGATATTGGTACAAGCAAATTCTTTGATTTCCCATATTTTAAAATAACAACAAATATGAGGTGATAAAAATTGAGTTCCCATTCCACTCGAAATCGTGATCATCACTGTAAATGTGGACCTGATTGCGATTGTGATTCTGAATATGGTTGTGACTCTCGTTGCAATTGTGGACCAAATTGTAAATGTGGCTCTCGATGCAATTGTGGACCAGACTGTAATTGTGGTTCTCATTGCAAATGCGGTCCAAGCTGCAAATGTGGCCCAAATTGTAAATGTGGCTCCAGCCAAGTCTGGCTCAATTTATAATTGTCGTGCTAACTATAAAAATTGGTATAAAAGAAAGAAGGACTTAAATGCTAGAAAAGAATGACTGGAGACTAACTAACCAAGAATCATCTTTAATCGGTGCACAACTTTACCTTAAAAAGTTTATATCTAGATCAAAAGACCATGAGCACTGTGTGTTTTGTTTGAGAAAGATTATGGATGATAACAGTAAAGATGATTTATACAGAGAAGCGTATACCACACAGGATGAACAGCATTGGGTGTGTAAATATTGTTTTATTGACTTTAAAGATATGTTCAAATGGAAATAATGAAACCCATTCAGCTGAATGGGTTTTGTATATAATGGTTGTTTTTAAGATAGATAGTCAAATCCATCACACTTTTCTTATAATTCTTTTCTCATTGTATAAGTTAACTAACTGTTATGAATCAACCTAAAATAATTTAAAATTAAAATTTACAAGTAAAACCAATAATAATAAAAGAGCAATGAAAACAATGAGATTGACTTTATTTTTTTTATGTGAGTATTCTTTGTGGTTTTTTATTTCTTCATCCATTATACGAAGTAGTAAAACACTTATCGAAAAATCAATTATGTCAATAAAGTAAACTGTGACTTCTGCAGATTGGGGTGACAACATAACTCCTAACATGGCACCCATCATACCACCCATTATTCCTGCAGTTATTCCCTCTAATGAAGCCATTAAAGAAATAGGTCTTCCAGTTACATATCCCACAAAAATGCCTATTAATACAGAAAAAATTGTTGGTATGGCTATATCCTTTTCTTGAATCAGAACACCTATAAAAGTACCTATTGCAATACTTGTCATCATTGAGTTTGTCATACTTCCAATCATGGTTGAAAGATATTTTCTATTTTTGTAAGTATAGTAAGCTACAAAACTTGACAAGAGAAATATTAGCAGAAAGCTAATCGGAAGCAACATTTTGGTACAATCACCTGCTTTCCAAAAAAAGGAGCATTCTTGTTACCCCTTAAGTCAATTTCGTAACTATTTTCCTCATTAGCGAACCCCTAATTATATATTTAATAAATACGTCCCTTACTAATATGATAAATAAAGCTTGTTAATGCATAGTGCATTATTTTGTGTAATAAATTGTGATATGTTGATATTTCTTAACACATATTTCACATTTTCATTTTGTTAATCAAAATATAACGATTAGTGCTAAGTTAGTTTATTTTCTATTGGATCCAGGTTTTTAGTTAAGTTGTTGCTAACCGCAGGTACTAGCATTTGAAACATCAAAATATGTGGAACAATTTCAGAAAGGCTTTGGTGGTGTGATCTCCAAATATAATGAAGCAGATGAAATCATCAATAGAATGAATGGTGAAAGAGGTTGTATATGCCATAGATAGGAGGAAGAGTCGGCTTGAATAATAGAAAGTGCTTTAGCATAGTAATTTCAGTCATATGTTTAATTCTATTTTCATTTCCTCCTTTAATTTATGCACATGCTTACATAATAAAATCCAATCCATATAATAACGAGGTACTCAAACAATCACCACAGAAGGTTTCCATCCAGTTTAATGAGACCATTCAATCAGTAAATAACTCAATTCAAATTTACGATGAAAAAGGTAATCGAGTTGATCAGAAGAATGGGGGTATTAATCCTAAAAACTCAACTATTCTTGAATGCGGGTTAAATCACAACCTTCCTAATAGTGCCTATCGAATCCAATGGAAGGTTATATCAAACGACGGACATCCGGTTCAAGGAGTAATTTCTTTTCAAATAGGTCCTGGAAATAAAGCCAAAGATGGAACGACGGTAAGCCAGAAGTCAAATGGATATACACCTCTTTTAGACCTCATCATTATTCGTTGGATTCAGTATTTTAGCAACGCTTGCTATGTCGGAATCCTTTTCTTTTATCTATTGATAATGCCAAATGAATTAGCACAAAATGAATTTGTTAAAACAAGATTTTTAAGAATAATAAATTTTTCATTTTTATTTTTACTTTTTAGTATTTTATTGAATTTACCCTTAATGGCATCCATTGAATTAACCACATCCTGGAGTAATGTGTTAAATGTCCAAACGTTAATGGACATGGTCAGGAATACAGCGCTCGGAAAAATATGGATTTTACAAGTGGATGATTTGTTTTTCCTATCGATTTTTACTTACCTTTTAAATGCAAAAAAGTTTAATAAACCATTGTTTCCTTGGATTTCTTTCATTTTCGGAATAGGTTTGTTATTAACAAAGGCTTTGACAGGTCATTCTTTTTCACGGCCAAACCCAACGTTGCCAATTGGCATGGATTTTTTACATTTACTTGCAGCATCGATATGGATAGGGAGTTTGGTTGGTATAATCGCTTTCTTTTCATTGAGCAAGATGATGGAAACCAAGAATCTTTACTTTGAAATACTCAGAAGGTTTTCTAAATGGGGAACCGTCATCGTATTAGTTTTAACGACTACCGGTGTTTTTGGAGCTTTTTTAAACATTCCTAACCTTTCTTCACTTGTTTATACCGATTATGGAAATACATTGTTAGGTAAGGTTATACTGCTTGTGGTCATGATCATTATTGCAGCAATAAATTTTTTAAAAGGAAAACGCAAAAAGGAAAAAGGACTATCAACATCATTATGGAGTGAATTAATAACCGGGATGATTGTGTTACTCCTTTCAGTTATATTAACCAATTTACCAACAGCAATGGCGTCTCCGGGACCGGAAAACGTAACGAAAATAGTTGAACATGCAGGTAGCATAACACTGAATATAACACCCAACGCAATTGGTGAAAATACATTACAAGTATCCTTGAAAGATCAAAATGGGCAAGCAATGAGTAATATTGAGCAGGTTACCTTAACCTTAACTTCTATGGAGAGGGGTATGGGAGATGACACCATTACCTTACACAAAGGAACCGATGGTATATATAAAGCGAAGGGTATGGATTTAAATATGGCAGGTCGATGGAACGTCCATGTACACGTTCTAACAAAGGAATTAAATACCATTGATACAGACATTCGAATTATTGTAGGAAGCCAATAAAAATAATAAATTTTGTTAACCCATTAAAAAATTTTTTGATAGCCCTGTCCAATAAATCAACATTGAATATATGAGTGTGCTTACTAATTATGAAGTACGTCCATCATAAAAGAAAAAAATAAAAGAAATACAAAAATTTAGGATGAAATCAAAGCGTTGGGCTTTTAAATACCCGAAAAAATAATCAAATGAGGACATGATTGCTCTCTTGTTTGTTTTATATTTCGATTCAATTAAATCCAAGAAAGAGATTTATCAGGTATTAAGTAGAATTTTTTAGTTATCATGGAACAATTTCAAAAACAGTACCTTGGTTAAAATCAGTCACTTTCATAGAGCCATAAACACCTAAATATAGTCTGGTTTGATCCAGATTCGTTCCCAAACTAACATAATAAGCTGATTGAGGCCCAAAATTATAATCGGTTTCAATAACACTAAAATCATTTAGTTTACCATCTGTTCTTACCCTGCTATAAGCTAAAACCCCTCTAACTGGAGATTGAGATTCTTCAACTCGGGCAAAATCGGTAAACACAACACTTCCCGTTAAATCAGGGATTCCATTCCCCATATATGGCTGCACTCCTGTAAGAGCGGTTCCTCCAAACTTATCAGGCCTTTGATCATTATGAAAATAACTAGTTAAAGGCTGAAGACGCCTCACTGAAGTTTTTAATGCTTCATCGTAATAAGCAATCGTTTTCTCATTCAAAGCCGGATTCTCTGAGCAGCCCCTTATAAACGAAGTAGGAAAAGCACCTTCCCATCCTCGCCATCCAAAGTTAATAAATCCTTCTTCTTCAGATTTCATTAAAGAAGCTTGAATAAGCTGAGTAACCGGTATTGATTTATAATGAAAAAATGAATAAATCGACTCTACCAAATCCTGTCCGACATTTCCCACATATTTGATATATTGATTATAAAACCTTTGAAATGAAATGCCTGGCATATTGCGAACCCCTTTGGCAATTACCGTAAGCGTTTCCTGAATGGGTACGGGAAGTTCATTAAAACGGGTGACCACGGGTGGATTATTGATAAATGTATTCTTAACTACGTCAATTTCAATTATTTTACCGGCTATTTCCATAATATCCTGGCTTAAATTAAATGGATCATAGCCTGATCCACCATCTCCGGTTGTTAAAACAAGTCTTCCTGTTTCAGGTGAAAAGTTTAAGCTATTGACACCATTATGATTTAAAAATGGTCTTCTTAAGTTAAGTAATGTCCGTCGTTTTTGAGGTTGACCATTCGATTGTAAAATCCATTCTTCAACTGTATCAATATGATCATATTGAGTTTCTCTATTTATCCACTTCAGGTTTAAGGTTCTGGGATCACACGGGTTAGGCATAAAAGGTTCAGAAAGAGCACCTGGACCTTGTGTTCCAGCCATTGAAAAATGAAGATAAAACAGACCGTTATAATAAAATTCGGGATGAAACGCTAGACCTAGCAATCCCCGTTCATCATATCCACCCCCAAAATCATATCCACCACCAGAAACACCTAGTTTTATGATTCGCGGGCGAATATCTAAAAAAGTCCTTAAACTTGAGTTTCCTATGTAAAAGATCTCTCCTACCTGGGTTGCAATAAATAATCTTTCAATTGAGTCACCCGGAAGTATAGTTGTTTTCAAAACAGTGGGTAAATTTACCCTACTAACAATGGGCCGTAAACTAACCTTAACTTTTATCAACTAACTTTACACTCCCTCTTATTGTTTTCTTTTACAAGAATATGTTTAGAACTGTTCTATTAGTACCAAAATAGCACCGAGGAATCTGACAAGGCATTACTCCATTTGCCGCACCAGCGTATTTAAAACTAAACATACTTTTCGGATGTGCCCCCCAAAAAAGCTATTTGTTTCGATTGATGAAATGGTACATGAAGATCACCTTCTTCGTATGATTGATAAATATATTAATTTTTCTTTTCTTCTTGAGAAAGTCCGTCCTTTTTATAGTGATGATAGTGACCGTCTCTTGAGGACAGCTTTTGCTTTACCAGACGCGGTTCTTGAACTCAAGAATGCCACATGAAGGCAGTTTTGCATCTAATTGACGTCATACAAATCAAAAGAAAAAATACTTGATATATTCTAATAATTAGACTAGTATGGTAATTATCATAAACTTGCAAAAAATTTAATAGTGTTTTGTTACATATTAGTTAAGATGCCTTTTGGGCTTAATAGGGAATCTGGTGAAAGTCCAGAACTGTCCCCGCAACTGTAAGTGTGGACGAAATAGACAAACCACTGTTTCGTATATTAATAGATATACGAAAACGGGAAGGATCTAAAGTAGGAAGATACACAAGTCAGGAGACCTGTCTTAACTTGTAAAGTTTCGATTTCTTCGGGGGTTGAGAAGATGGAACGTTCGCGGTCAAAAGTACTGTTTCATTAACTTTTCTTAACGCTGACGTTTTATCCGTTCAACTCTTGTTGAACGGATTTTTTGCTTTTCAGATTGTTAATGAAAATTGAATACGTTTAGGATAGGTGCGCATCAAAGGAAAGAATTGCGCTGAAAAGGGAAGTACGGTTAAAATCCGTCACGGTACCCGCCACTGTATGGGGGAGTTTATTGCAAATGTCACTGAAATTTTTTCGGGAAGACGCAATCGAACGATGAGCCTTAGTCAGGAGACCTGCCTGTGCCTAATGACTTCATGAACCTACGGGACCATAGGTAGAAGTGCCGGGAAATATATCATTATTTTATGTGTATTTGCTCTGCACCCCTATGTGTTCATAGGGGTGCTTTTTTGCGTAATAAAAATAGAAGGAGAGTGTTTTATGACAACCTGGAATTTAAATGGGACGAAACACCATGTGCTAATTTGTAACGGCAGCAGCTGCATGAGAAAGGGAGGGGAAGAAGCGACACAAGCCATTCGGAATGAAATCGCTAATTTAGATTTGGATTCATTCATTCATACAACACGGACACGGTGCAATGGAAGATGCAATGATGCCCCTGTTGCCATTGTTTATCCAGAAGGAACCTGGTATAAGAACGTGACGCCGGTAGTGGGAAGTCAGATTGTTCGTCAGCATTTGTCAGGGGGATCCTGTCTTCCGGAATATGTCATCTATCAATATGACCAGGAAGGGTTTATCGCGCCAGAAAGTACTGAATCGATTGAAGGGGTGTTAAAGCCTGTAAAAAGTAATGTCTAGCACCGAACTTTTTTAGATTCATAGGCGACAATTGGAAAGAAATTTTTCGAAGGAGGAGGAACAAGAGTGAAAGGGAAACTGTTGGTTATTGGCTTTGGCCCTGGTGATGAAAAACATATTACCGGACGGGCAAAAGAAGCCATCCAGGAAAGTGATATCATCATCGGTTACAAAACTTATGTCGATTTGATTAAGGGATTAATTGGAGGAAAGCAAATCATCAGTACTGGAATGACAGAAGAAGTAAGCCGGGCTCAAGAGGCAGTGAAACAGGCCGAACTCGGTTACACGGTAGCCGTGATTTCGAGTGGTGATGCTGGTGTTTATGGAATGGCAGGACTTGTCTACGAAGTGTTAATCGAAAAAGGCTGGAAAAAAGCGTCGGGCGTAGAAGTCGAGGTAATCCCTGGTATTTCCGCTATCAACTCGTGTGCCGCATTATTGGGAGCACCAGTGATGCACGATGCCTGTACCATCAGTTTAAGTGACCATTTAACCCCGTGGAATTTAATTGAGAAGCGGATAGAAGCGGCGGCTCAGGCTGACTTTGTGATTGCTCTATATAACCCAAAAAGTGGAAGAAGAACGAGGCAGATCGTGGAAGCGCAAAAAATCCTGTTAAAATATCGCTCTCCAGATACGCCGGTGGGATTGGTAAAGAGTGCCTACCGAGACAGTCAAAATGTCGTCTTAACCAATTTACAAGACATGCTTGAACATGAAATCGGGATGTTGACGACTGTCATCATCGGAAACTCATCTACCTTTTTCTACGATGGCTTAATCATAACCCCGCGCGGTTATCAGAGAAAATATACATTAAATCATGCGATCCAGCCATTGAAACCGCATCAACGTCTACAAAAGGAAGCGGAACCATGGTCATTAGAGCAAACGGAAGATGTTCTGCCATCGAAAAACAAATCAGTGACGGCGATTGCCGTTAAAGAATCACCAAGAGCTCTTGCAGAGGAAGCCTTACAAATGATTCTTGGTGAAATTCAAGTCCATTCTTCCGATCAAGTGGTTAAGCAGGACTTTCAATCGATTTTTGAGATTGCGGTCAGTCCTGGTGTAGCCAATAAAAAATTTACAGCGAAACAGATGATGACCCTTTCCGAGATTGTCGGAGAAGAAGGGTCCATGGAATACACGCAGGACCATTTTATGAAGCTGCAAATTCTAACTACCCAGCCAGATGACATTGTAGAAAAACTAACTTCAACCAATTTTTTGATTGCTCCAGTTGGGGACGTATTAACCGTCAAAGCGTGTGACTTTTGTGACGGAGAAAAAAAGGATTCTATCCCTTTTGCAAAGGAACTGCATGAAAGGCTTGGAGGAATGGAACTTCCAAAGGAATTAAAACTCGGCGTGAACGGCTGCGGTATGGCCTGCTACGGAGCAGTAAAAGAGGATATTGGCCTGGTCTACCGCAAAGGGGCTTTCGATTTATTTTTAGGAGCAAAGACAGCTGGTAGAACGGCCCATCCCGGCCAAATCGTAGCGGAAGGGATCGCACCGGATGAAATCGTCGAAGTAGTGGAGCGGATTGTCCAGGAATACAAACAGAAAGCCTATCCAAATGAACGGTTCTATAAATTTTTTAAGCGGGTTAAGCAAGTTCAAGGTTTCATGCACCAGGACATAACACCGAATATAAAAATTGAAGTTCCAATATGTGGGGAGTAACCGGGCAATCATTAGGATTAGCACAACAAACAAAGGGGGAAACATTTTGAAAGCCATTTTATTTGTGGGTCATGGGAGTAAAGATCATGAGGGGAATAATCAGGTTCGTGAGTTCATCGAAACGATGAGAAGTACATGGGACGATAGCATCCTGATTGAGACGTGCTTTTTAGAATTCGAAAGACCAACGGTGAACCAAGGAATTGAGGTTTGTGTCGCGAAGGGGACCGACCATATTGTGCTGATTCCAATTATGCTCTTACAGGCAGGGCATTCCAAAATTCATATTCCAGCGGCGATTGATGAGGCCAAGAAGAAATATCCATTCGTACAATTTACTTATGGCAGACCGATTGGTGTCCATGAGGAAACATTTGAAATTTTAAAAACGAGATTAACAGAAATTGGGGAGAGCTTGGATCTTCCAGAGGATGATACCGCCGTCCTTTTGTTAGGGCGCGGTGGGAGCGATCCGGATGCTAATAGTGATTTATATAAGATTGCTAGATTATTATGGGAAAAAACAAACTATAAAATCGTCGAACCTGCTTTTATGGGTGTTACCAATCCCCTTGTCGATGAAGGGATTGAGCGATGTATAAAGCTTGGGGCCAAGAAAGTGGTTATCCTTCCATACTTTTTATTTACTGGCATTTTGATAAAACGGCTGGATGAGATGATGAACCTCTTTCAAACTCAATATTCAGCGGTTGAATTTAAATTAGCTGACTATTTTGGTTATCATCCGAAACTGCAGACGATTTTAACGGAACGGGTGGAAGAAGCACTCCGCGATGAGGTGAAGATGAACTGTGATACGTGCCAATACCGCCTGAATGTGATGGAACATATCCATCATCACCACCACCATGATCATGACCATGACCATGATCATGACCATGACCATGATCATGACCATGACCACGATCATCATCATCATCATGACCACGATCATCATGATCATGATCACCATGAACACGCAGTGCAGAAGGTTGGGGATAGAGGATGATTTTAGTATTAGCCGGAACAAGTGATGCACGAGCTCTTGCTTTGGAAATAAAGAAGGATGGCTTTGATCCCCTTGCTACGGTTGTCACTGAAAATGCGGCAACTGAATATAGGGAGACCGGGATCAAGGTTCAAACAGGAAGATTAACCGATGAAGAGATGGTGCGTTTGATTGAGACGAAAGGAATTCAAGCCATCGTCGATGCAAGTCACCCTTTTGCCGAAGAAGCTTCCAAAAACGCGATTCATGCGGCTAAAACGGTGGGAATCCCCTATATCCGTTACGAGCGGGAGTCGCAAACGTTCCAATATGAAAAGATGCGAGTTGTCGATAGCTATGAGCAAGCAGCGGAGATCGCAGCCGCCAAAAAAGGTGTTGTGATGCTGACGACCGGCAGCAAGACCCTTCAGATCTTTACGGAAAAGTTATTAGGCGACCCTGAAATCCGCTTAATCGCCCGGATGTTGCCGCGCGTTGAAAATATGGAAAAATGCGAGCAACTAGGCCTGCCACAAAAAAATATTGTCGCTATCCAGGGCCCATTCTCAAAAGAGTTCGACCAAGCGCTTTATCAGCAATATGGCGTGACTTTAATGGTGACAAAAGAGAGTGGGAAAGTCGGATCGGTCGATGAAAAGGTCGAAGCGGCAAAGGAACTGGGAATTGAGATCATCCTGATAGCCCGTCCAAAACTTAATTATGGAACGGCATATGCCAATTTTATCGATGTCATTCAGGAATTACATAAAAAGGTTGGTTTCACCCCAACCGTCACAACACAACATTCATTTTAGTATAGGAGTGAGAGAAATGGATTTTCGTACCGAATTTAAACCGTTAACGGTCCAACCTGAACAGATTGAGGGAAGAAGTTTTGAAATGATTAATGAAGAAATTGGTGAGCACCCTTTTACTGAGGAGCAATATCCGATTGTCCAGCGCATCATTCATGCGTCAGCTGACTTTGAACTCGGAAAAAGCGTCCTCTTCCATCCAGACGCCATCCAATCAGGAATCCGGGCAATTCGAAGCGGGAAAAAAGTGGTCGCGGATGTTCAAATGATTCAAAGCGGAGCCAATAAAGCACGGATTGAAAAGTACGGTGGAGAAATCAAAGTGTATATTTCCGACCCCGATGTCGTGGAGGAAGCCAAACGCTTAAATACTACAAGGGCGATTATCTCGATGCGCAAGGCGATTAAAGAAGCGGACGGCGGGATCTTTGCGATTGGAAATGCCCCAACAGCCCTATTGGAACTAATCCGCCTGATTAAAGAAGGGGAAACGAAACCAGGTCTTGTCATCGGGCTACCGGTTGGATTTGTTTCCGCCGCTGAATCAAAGGAAGAACTAGCCAAGTTGGATATCCCATTCATCACCAATATAGGCCGGAAAGGCGGCAGTACCGTTACCGTTGCGGCATTAAATGCTATTTCCATTATGGCGGACCGGGGATAACCCATGCAGGAAGTACCAAAAGGAAAGCTTCGTGAGGGATATACGACCGGGGCATGCGCAACGGCTACAACCAAGGCGGCGCTTACGGCATTAATTACCTGTGAACCGCAGACAGAGTCAACCATTTACTTACCAGTAAAGCGGTTTGCTACTTTTCATATCGAAAGCTGTGAGGTCACAGAACAAGAAGGGACAGCCAGTACGATTAAAGACGCGGGGGATGATCCTGATGCCACCCACGGGGCCTTAATCGTTTCAACCGTGTCGTGGTCAGACGTACCCGGCATCGTGCTTGACGGGGGTGTCGGGGTTGGCCGGGTCACAAAGGACGGCTTGCCCGTTCCCGTCGGGGAGGCAGCGATAAACCCTATGCCACGGAGGATGATCCGTGAGACGGCGGAAGGGGTTTTAAAAGAATTTGGCATTACGAAAGGGATTAAGATTGTGATTTCTGTACCAGACGGTGAAGAAATTGCCAAAAAGACCCTCAATGGACGCTTAGGAATTATCGGCGGAATCTCAATACTCGGGACTCGCGGGATTGTCGTCCCCTTTTCAACAGCAGCCTATAAGGCCAGTATCATTCAGGCCATCAGTGTCGCCCGGGCGAGCGGCTGTGAGCATATCGCAATTACGACGGGTGGTCGGAGCGAGAAATATGCGATGAAGCAATTCCCCGAACTCCCTGAGGAAGCCTTTATCGAGATGGGAGACTTTGTCGGCTTTACCCTTAAACAGTGCAAAAAGCAAGGGGTAAAAAGAGTTTCGATGGTGGGTATGATGGGGAAATTTTCTAAAGTTGCGATGGGCATCATGATGGTTCATTCGAAAAGTGCACCTGTAGATTTTGAATTTTTAGCTGAGGTTTCAAGCCGTTCAGGAGCAGATGCCACTCTTGCCGAGGAAATTAGAAAGGCGAATACCGCCTCACAGGTTGGAGATTTGATGGCAGCACAGGGCCATCTATCCTTTTTTGAACTGTTAAGCGATAATTGCTGTCTTGCTGCCTTGAAAGAAGTCGATGGCGGGATTGAGGTAGATACGACCCTTTATACGATGAAGGGGGAATTATTAGGAAAGGCGGTGCGAAATGGTGGTATCGATTAAAATGATTGGCATTGGGGATGAGGGGAAAGAAAGCTTGCTCCCAATGTATGAAAAATGGATTTATGAAAGTGATGTATTAATAGGAGGAAAGCGTCAACTTTCCTTTTTTTCTGAATTCCAAGGCGAAAAAATCGTCATTGAGAGCGGACTTTCAACACTCGTGGAACGGTTGCAGTCGGAGACAAGAAACGTTGTCATTTTGGCCTCTGGCGACCCTTTGTTCTATGGAATCGGAAGCTATTTATCTACAAAAATTGATTTGGAAATCTATCCTTACTTAAGTTCTGTCCAGCTTGCCTTTGCCAAAATGAGAGAGAGATGGCAGGATGCTTATTTCACTAGCGTTCACGGCAGGAGTATGAAAGGACTGGCCCAGCGGATTGATGGAAAAGAGAAAGTCGCGATTTTAACAGATACGGAAAATTCCCCGAATAAAATCGCTCAGTATCTCCTTTCCTTTGGTATGACTGAATATCAGGCGTTTGTGGGAGAGAACTTGGGAAGTGAACAGGAACGATGTCGCTGGTTCAGTCTCGACGGAATGAAGGATGCGGAGTTTTCACCGCTCAATGTCGTAATACTTAAGAAAACAGGAGAAAATCCTAAGTGGTCCACCGGCATTGACGATGAGGAGTTTTATCAGCGTAAACCGGATAAAGGTTTAATCACAAAAAAAGAAATTCGTACGTTAAGCATCAGTGCCTTACGGTTAAAGGAAGACAGCATTGTTTGGGATATTGGTACGTGTACGGGTTCTATCGCGATTGAAGCGGCTAAAATCGCCCGGGAAGGACAAGTCTTTGCGATTGAAAAGAACGACGGAGACCTAGAAAACTGCAAACAAAATTTGGCTAAATTCCGCGTCGATGCCACAATCGTTCATGGGAAAGCACCAGAGGGATTAGATACCTTCCCCAATCCAGATGCAGTCTTTATCGGCGGGACAGCTGGCGGGATGGAGGAAATTTTGGATATCTGCTGCAGCTGCTTGAAGGAGGGTGGACGCATCGTCTTAAATGCCGTCACCATCGAAAATCTTTCGGAGGCCATGGCGGCGTTTAAACAGCGGAGTTATCACACCAATATTACGCTCGCACAAATTTCCAGAAGTAAGCCGATTTTGAATCTTACAAGATTCGATGCGTTAAATCCGATATACATAATAGAAGCTTGGCGTCAGGAAGGGGAGTTAAGATGTTAGGGACATTATACGGCTTAGGGGTCGGCCCGGGGGATCCGGAACTGATCACCGTAAAGGCGTTTCGAAAATTAAAGGAATCACCAGTCATTGCCTATCCAAAGAAACAAAGGGGTAGCAAAAGCTATGCCCATCGAATCATTGATGCCTATATTCAGCCGAATGAAAAGGAGATGCTGGGCCTTGTCTTTCCGATGACAAAGGATCCGGTGACATTGGAAAGAAAATGGACGGAAACAGTGGAAAGTGTCTGGGAGAAGCTGCAGGAGGGGAAGGATGTTGCTTTTGTAACAGAAGGAGATCCCCTGCTTTACAGTACTTTTATCCATATGATGCGCCTCATGCAGGAGAAACATCCGGAGGCCCCGATTGAGGTAGTCCCTGGAATTTCTTCAATAAATGGAGCGGCCTCAAGGCTCGGGATTCCATTAGCAGATGGTGATGAGCATGTGGCGATTGTTCCGGCTCGGGATGACTATGAAACAATGAAAAAAGTAATCGAAGAGAATGATTGTGTCATTTTTATAAAAGTAGCGAAAGTAATCGATTTAATGCTGGAAGTTTTACGTGATTTAGGTCTGCTTCACAAGGCTTCGGTCGTTACAAAGGTGACATCGGATGAAGAGATTATTTGGCGGGCTGACGAGCTGGAAGGAGCCGAGCTTGAATACTTAACGTTAATGGTGGTGAGGAAATGAAGTTATATATCATCGGAGCTGGTCCCGGGGATCCGGATTTAATTACGGTAAAAGGACTGCAGCATCTTCAGGATGCAGACGTTGTCCTATATGCAGACTCCCTTGTCAACGAAGAATTGATTGCCAAAGTGAAGCCGTCTGCGGAAGTGCTGAAAACTGCAGGTATGCATCTGGAAGAGATGGTGGACATTATGGCCGACCGCATCAAGCAAGGTAAAAAGGTTGTCCGGGTTCATACCGGAGATCCAGCGGTCTATGGGGCAATCATGGAGCAAATCGTTCTTTTAAAAAAGAAGAACATAGAAGTAGAAATCGTTCCGGGTGTTAGCTCCGTTTTTGCCGCAGCTGCGGCGGCACAAGCCGAGTTGACGATTCCCGATTTGACGCAAACCGTGATCCTGACAAGAGCCGAGGGCCGGACCCCGGTGCCGGAATTTGAAAAGCTTGCGGATTTAGCGAAACATCATTGCACGATTGCACTCTTCTTAAGTGCGACGTTGACGAAAAAGCTGGTTAAGGAATTGACCGGGGCCGGTTGGAGTAAGGATACCCCTGTTGCGGTCGTCTATAAAGCTTCATGGCCGGATCAAAAAATTGTCCGGACGACACTTGAACGGTTGGACGAAGATATGCGGATAAACGGGATTCGCAAGCAGGCGATGATTTTGGCCGGCTGGGCCTTAGACGAAAACATTCATGACCGAGATTACCGTTCAAAGCTCTATGACAAAACGTTTACGCACGGATTCCGCCGGGGGGTGGAGGCTTGATGATCGAGCTTCAGGAAGCGCAAAAAGCCCAGATTAAGCAGAAGGGTAACTATGCTGTTGTCGCGATTACAAAGCATGGGGTAGAACTGGCCCGTAAGCTGGGAAATACGTTTCAAAATGCCGACGTGTACTATATGGGGAAATTTGAAAAAGGGGATGAGAAGGAGAAGGAGATACAATTATTCACGGGCAGTGTCCGCCTCCTTCTGCCTTCCCTTTTCGAGGCATACAAGGGACTGATCATCATTATTTCCCTTGGAGCTGTGGTGCGTATGATCGCTCCCCTGTTAAAGGATAAAAAAACAGATCCTGCCGTCGTCGTGATCGATGATAAGGGTGAACATGTGATAAGCGTGCTGTCAGGACATATCGGGGGCGCTAATGAACTTACGAAGGAAGTAGCAGCCGCGCTTAAGGCTCGTCCCATCATTACGACGGCTTCGGATGTCCAGGAAACGATTGCTGTTGATTTGTTCGGGAAACGGTTTAGCTGGGTCTGGGACTCGGCAGAAAAGCTGACTCCGGTGAGCGCTTCAGTCGTGAATGAAGAAAAAATCGCCGTCGTTCAGGAGTCGGGTGAAAAAGATTGGTGGCAATATGGCCGCCCGCTCCCAGAAAACATCAAGTCATATCAATCAATTACCGAAGCGCTTGCGGCAAAGCCGGATGCGGCACTTGTGGTGACTCATCGGAACTTATCAGATGACGAAAAGCAAATTTTACATAATGGTGTCTTATATCGGCCAAAGGTAGTTGTCCTTGGGATGGGCTGCAACCGTGGTACTTCCACAGAAGAAATTGAAGCAGTGATCGACGAAACGCTTGAAGAATTAAATTTTTCGAAAAAAAGTGTCAATGCACTATGTACGATTGATTTAAAAAAGGATGAAGCAGGGCTGTTGGAAGTGGCGAATAAAAACCGCTGGGAGTTTATTTATTACATACCAGATGAACTAAATTCCATTCCAATTAAGAACCCTTCAGAAACCGTCTTTAAATATACCGGTGCATACGGCGTCAGTGAACCAGCTGCACTGCTGTACAGCGGCGCAGAGACCTTAGCGTTAATGAAAAAGAAATCAGGTAATGTAACCATTTCAGTAGCGGTCATTCCCTATTGATTAAGGAGGGATATGGAATGTCAAGTCGCCGACTTGTGATTGCAGGGACAGGTAGTGGTGTCGGGAAAACAACATTGACGATTGGGCTTATGTCGGCTTTAAGGAAAAAGGGGTATACCGTCCAGGGCTTCAAATGCGGTCCGGATTATATTGACCCCACCTACCATACAGCAGTAACCGGGAGAATTTCGAGAAACATAGACAGCTGGATGCTCAACCATGAGATGGTCAAGGAGATTGTCATCCGTGCGAGTGAAGGTGCGGATATTTCCATCATTGAAGGAGTTATGGGATTCTTTGACGGAAAAAATCCATTGAATAATACTGGCTCGACAGCTGAAATCAGCCTTATTACGGAAAGCCCGGTGATCCTCGTGGTCAATTGTGCCAGCATGGCCCGAAGCGCCGCCGCCATCGTCAAGGGTTTTCAAGAGTTTCTCAAGGAAGCAAATATTGTCGGCGTGATTGCCAATCGGGTAGGCAGTGAAGGCCATTTTAAAATCGTCAAAGCCGCGATTGAACAAGAGTGCGGGATATCTGTCCTTGGGTATGTGAAAAGAAATGATGAACTTACGATCCCGGAACGGCATTTGGGGTTGATCCCTTCCGTTGAACGAGGAGAATTGGATCCATTTTTTGACCAGCTCGGCGATTCAATTCTTGAAACCATAGATGTTGAGACTTTATATGAGTTAGCAAAAGCCACTCCTCTGAAAGTTAAAGAATCACAGTTTAGGAGAAAGGAAAGGGCAACCGTAAGAATGGCGGTTGCAAGAGATGCTGCCTTCAATTTTTACTATCAGGAAAATCTTGACATGCTTGAAGCTTATGGAGTTGAACTGATCGAGTTCTCCCCATTAAAGGGGGAGACGTTGCCGGAACAGGTCGATGGCTTATATATCGGAGGCGGATTTCCCGAGGAATTTGCTCAAGAACTGGCTGAAAATACACGTGTAAAGAACTCGGTTCAATCCGCGATTGAAAATGGGCTGCCAACCCTGGCCGAATGCGGCGGTTTTATGTACTTAACCGAATCGTTGGAAACAACTAATGAAAAGAAATATGAGATGGTCGGGATCATTCCCGGTGCTGTGAAAATGCAGCCTAAGCTGGCCGCCCTCGGATATCGTGAAATCACAGCAGAGGAAGGAAATTTCTTGTTAGCAGGAAATCTGACAGCCCGAGGACATGAATTCCACTACTCCACCTTTCAGCCAAGAACCGATTTTCAGCCTGCCTTCCAAACGAAAGGAATGCGCGGCTTTAAACAAGAAGGATATCGAAATGGCAATTTAATCGCTGGTTATACCCATTTTCATTTTGGCTCATGCCCTGGTCTTGTCGAAAATTGGGTGAACAAATGTAAGGAGTTCAAAAAAAATGGCTAAGGCGCTTCCACTAATGTTCCAAGGAACTAATTCCGATGTCGGCAAAAGTGTCGTCGTCACGGCCTTTTGCCGGATTTTCGCCCAGGATGGACATAAAACGGTCCCGTTTAAATCACAAAATATGGCGTTAAATTCCTATATCACCATAGACGGAAAAGAGATAGGAAGAGCCCAAGGAGTTCAGGCAGAAGCGGCAGGGATTATGGCAACTACGGATATGAACCCGATTTTACTCAAGCCGAACAGGGATAATCAAGCACAGATTGTCGTCCATGGAAAACCGTACAAGAATATGGAAGCAGGTGCGTATCGCAGGGAATTCTTCCAAACAGGATTGGAGCTCATTCAGCAATCGCTTTCCACCCTGTCAGAAAGATATGAACGGATCGTCATTGAAGGGGCGGGCAGTCCGGCCGAGATTAATCTGAATGACCGGGAAATGGTCAATATGAGGGTTGCCAGAATGGCGGACGCCCCTGTGATCTTGATTGGGGATATCGAAAAAGGCGGGGTGTTTGCCAGTTTAGTAGGAACCCTTCAGCTGATGGAACCGGAGGACCGCGATCGGGTAATTGGCGTCATCATCAATAAATTCCGCGGCGATATCCGCCTGCTGGAATCCGGATTAACGTGGTTTGAGGAATATACAGGAAAACCAATTCTCGGTGTGGTCCCTTATATGGAGAATTTAAACATCGATGCCGAGGATTCGGTGATTTTAAATCAATATACCTCTGTCCGAAATGCCGAAAAAGAACTCGATATTGCTGTCATCCAGTATCCGAAAATCTCCAATTTCACCGATGTCGATCCGTTTTTTGCCGAGCAGGATTGCCACGTCCGTTTCATCACAAGGGCGGATCAATTGCACGAGCCAGACTTGGTGATTCTCCCCGGCAGCAAGAATACCATTGAGGATTTACTGTTTTTACGAAAAAGCGGCATCGCCCAAAAAATAGCGGAATTACAGAAAAAGAAACATACCATGATATTCGGGGTTTGTGGCGGCTATCAAATGCTCGGTGAAAAAATCGCCGACCCATTTGCGATCGAATCACTCAATCAAGAAGTCGAAGGACTTCGCTTCCTGCCAATCAAGACGGCATTTACGAAAGAAAAGAAGACCGTATTATCGAATGGATCCTTAAACCTCTACGGAAAAAGTTTCAACGTGACAGGTTATGAGATTCATATGGGAGAAACGCGTGTGACGGTAGAGTCGCGGGGGTTAATTGAAACAAAGAACGGATGGGATGGCTGTAAAGCCCTGGACGAAAAAATCATCGGCACCTATTTTCATGGGATTTTCCATAATGATGAATTTCGGAAGGAACTGCTCAATCAGATTCGCCAAATAAAGGGACTAGCACCGATCTATCAGCGCGTATCGTTTAACCAATTGCGCGAGGAAGCGTTTGATCGGTTGGCGGACCATGTAAGAGGAAATGTAAAACTCGATGTCATTGAACAATTAATGAAAGATTACCAAAAAAGGGGGATTACCCAATGAATGGTTTGAAAACGTCTATTCAGCCTCTGGATATAGAAATGGGGCAACAGGTTCGCAATTATCTCGATACCTTAACGAAACCACCCGGGAGTTTGGGCAGATTAGAGGAGTTAGCGATTCAACTAGCAGAAATCACTTCTGAAGCATTTCCTGTCGTGTCGCCAGCAGGCGTGATTGTGTTTGCCGGGGATCACGGAGTGGTTGAAGAAGGAGTCTCCGCTTTCCCGCAGGAAGTGACCGTGCAAATGGTAATGAACTTTTTAAACAACGGTGCAGCCATCAATGTCTTTAGCCGACAAATTGGAGCAATGTTTGAAGTAGTCGATATCGGTGTTGCTGCCGATATTGCGGCTGAAAGTGTCGTGAAACGAAAGGTTCGCTATGGTACAAATAATTTTTGCAAACAGGATGCGATGACGAGAGAAGAAGTCGAACTTGCCATCTCTGCCGGATATGAACGGGCTGAAAACATGATTCAGCAAGGATGCAAATGCTTAATACTTGGTGAAATGGGAATCGGCAATACCACTCCGAGCAGTGCGATCTTAGCAGTTTTAAGCGGTCAGGACATCAGTAAGCTTGTCGGAAAGGGAACAGGGATTGCCACAGAAAAAATCATCCATAAACAAGAGGTGATTGTACGGGCACTAACGGAAAGAAAGCCTGATCGGAAGGATCCGATCGATATTTTAGCCAAAATAGGCGGCTTGGAAATAGCCGGAATGACAGGAGCGATGCTGGCGGCAGCAGCGAACCGGATCCCGATTTTGGTCGATGGGTTTATTTGTACGATTTCTGCCCTGTTGGCAAGGGGAATTTGCGATTCCGCCAGTGATTATATGATTGTCGGGCATCGTTCCGTTGAACCGGGGCACGAAATTGCCCTTAAGTTATTAGGAAAGAAGCCACTGCTAGATTTAGATTTGCGTCTAGGAGAAGGAAGCGGGGCAGCGGTCGCCTTTCCAATCTTACAATCGGCGACATTGATGCTGAAAGAAATGGCCACCTTTGCATCTGCTGGCATTTCAAAAGAGTAATAGTAAAAGGAGAAAAATTATGACTAAAGGAAAAGTGTATCTTGTCGGTGCCGGTCCGGGAGATCCCAAGCTAATTACAGTCTATGGGATGGATTGCATCCAGCAGGCCGATGTGATTTTATATGACCGCCTAGTGAATGAAGAACTGCTAAAATACGCAAAACCGCATGCTGAGCTGATTTTTTGTGGCAAACAGCCGGGAAAACATCACATCATCCAACAACAAATTCATGAACTGTTACTTGAGAAAGCCACGGAAGGGAAGACGGTTACTAGATTAAAAGGGGGCGATCCCTGTATCTTTGGCCGCGTTGGGGAAGAAGCAGAATTACTCGCTGAAAACGGCATCAGCTATGAAATCGTGCCGGGGATTACATCCGGAATCGCCGCACCTGCCTATGCCGGAATTCCTGTTACCCACCGCGATTATGCTTCCTCTTTCGCCATCGTCACCGGTCACAGCCGGGCGGAAAAGGAACAGGATGAATTGAATTGGCCAGCCCTCGCCCAAGGGATCGATACGATTGCCTTTTACATGGGGGTAGGGAATTTAAACTATATATGTACTAGGTTAATAGAAAATGGAAGAAGCCCTGAAACGAAAGCTGCGATTATTCAATGGGGGACGAGTGACCGTCAGAGGACGATTACCGGAAGTTTAAAAGATATCGAAGAACGCGCCCTTGAAGCCGGCATCGCCCATCCAGCGATAGTCCTTGTTGGCGATGTTGTTGGTTTAAGGGATAAGTTGCGGTGGTTTCCAGAAACGGAAGTAAAACATGCAGCAGGTATAGGGAGGGAGTAAGATGTCGATTATAGCGGAAATCAAAAATCGGAGAGCGATTCGTGATTATGCGGCACGAGAAGTCGAAGATGAAAAGATTCACACCTTATTAGAAGCCGCGACATGGGCTCCAAATGACCGGATGCGAGAACCATGGGGCTTCTATGTGATTAAAGGGGAAGCCAAAAAACGCTATGAGAATTTGGCCAATGAATATTTGCAGGAACGCTTTCCGACGAAACCAAATTTGATAGAAAGCTCATTAAAGGTACTGGAAACGACACCAGTTCACATTGTTGTGACAGCCGACATCGTTCCAGGGGATGAAGAAGCCTCAATCGATAATGAATATGCAGTATGCTGTGCCATCCATTCGATGTGGCTTGCCGCAAAAGAATTGGGCTTGGGACTGGTCTGGCGGACAAGGGGTGTAGGTCTGGTTCGGGACGAGAGAATGTACGAGTTTATCGGATCACCGCAAAATAAAAAAATCATCGGAAACCTGTTTATCGGTTATCCGGATGACGAAGCGCTAAAAAAAGCCAAAGCACCGGCCCGCACTTCATTTGAAGAAAAAACAGTCTGGCTATAACGAGGAGGAAATGAGATGACAGGGTTAGTAGAAGACAAAGCCAAGCGCGGATTAACTTTAGTATATACCGGCGATGGAAAGGGAAAAACGACGGCGGCCCTTGGGCTCGCCATCCGGGCTGTCGGAAGAGGGAAACGTGTGCTCATAATTCAATTTATTAAATCACATGAAAGAACGTATGGGGAAAAAATCACGTTCGAAAAATTGGGGATTGAAATTGTTCAAACAGGAGTGGGCTTTACCTGGACGAAAACACCAGAGGAACATCGGGAGGCCTTAAAAACAGCATGGGCCTTTACGAAGGAAAAGGTGCTGTTTGGCGGATTCGATGTCGTGATTTTAGATGAATTGAATAATGCTCTGGCTATCGATAAATTTCCGATTGAGGATGTCCTTCCATTAAACGAAGTCCTTGAGTTGATCCATCACCGACCAATGGGGATGCATCTGGTGATTACGGGACGGTCTGCCAAGGAGGATATCAAGGCATGCGCTGATTTGGTAACCGAAATGAGGCCAGTGAAGCATTATTATAATGAAGGAATTCCTGCGGTGAAAGGAATTGAGTTTTAATGTCCTACATAGAAAAGTATGGACATGGCGGAGACCTGCTTACTGCCCGTCAGCTTTTTCACAAAGATACCACCCATCTGTTAGATTTCAGTGCCAATATCAATCCACTCGGCCCGCCTCCTAGAGTAATAGAGTTGTTAAAGGAGGGAATGGATTCCATTGTCCATTATCCCGATCCTGCCCAGCGAGTCCTAAAACAAAAGCTGGCGGAGAAGCATTTAGTTTCACCGGAACAGATTTTGATAGGCAATGGAGCAGCTGAGTGTATCGCACTGGTCATTTTGGGTTTGCAGCCAGAAATAGCGGGAGTGAGCTATCCTTGCTTTTCGGAATATGAGCAGCTGTCAGCAGCCTATGGCGTAAAAATTAAGCCATGCTATGGTAAACTTGCAAATGATTTTAAGCCTGATCATTCGGAGCTTCTCCAGTTGATTGCTGAAACCGATATTGTTTTTGTTGGACATCCCAACAATCCCACTGGTGTCACTTTTTCAAGAGATGAACTGTTCGAGATGGCAGAACAGGCAGAGAAGACAAGTACATATTTAGTAATAGACGAGGCATTTATTGATTTTCTTCCGATAGAAAAACAAATTACCCTCCTTGGGGAATTAAATCGATGGAAAAAGGTTATCATCATTCGCTCGATGACAAAGTTCTATGCGATTCCCGGTCTACGGCTTGGATATGTCCTGGCTCATCCAGACCTCATTGCTAAAATGCAGGAGAAACAAGTAACGTGGAGCGTAAACCAAATGGCCTTGATCGCCGGAGAAGCTGTCCTTAATGAAAAGGAATACGAGGAAGCAACGATTGCCCTGATTGACGAACAAAGAAGCTATGTAAAACACTACATCGAATCGAATTTAAGGTGGAGGGTATTCCCGGGACAGGCTAATTTTCTGTTAGTAAGAACGACAGATGAGATCACATCGGCTGATTTACAGTGGCTCATGGGACAAAAAGGAATCTTAATCCGTTCCTGTGCGATGTACCCGGGATTAACGAATCACGATTTTCGAATTGCGATTCGAACGGAAAAAGAAAATCAGTGCCTTGTCCAAGCCTTAATCGAAGTAAGCAAAGAGGGGAGTAGACTGTAAAGGTCATGAAAACAACTTCCTTCATTTGTCTCATTATACTGACGGACATTCCTATATGTTGATGGGCAATGGCCGGATGGGAGCCTATGAAATGAAACTTGGCAAAGGATGTTGTCATGGCACATTTGGTGAATTGGTACAAGGGAGGATGGGAGACCATTACTTTTTAATCACCCTACCGATCCCAAGTTTAAGAAGCGAGGCGAACTTTATTCCAGAACCAGCCGTGTCGGGTTTAAGAGTCACAGATTGCAAGCTGAAAGCAAAGAGAGCAGGAGAATGGTTACTCCAATTGTTTGGGGTAAATGGAGGCGGTGATCTTGAGATACACTCAAATATTCCAGTTGGAAAGGGACTGGCAAGTAGTTCTGCGGATATTATTGCTGCAATAAGAGCCATTGCTGACGGCTATTCGCTTCCTATTTCAAATGAACTGATCTCGATGATTGCTGCAAAGGTCGAGCCCACAGATGGGGTCATGTATGACGAGATAGTGGCCTATGACTATATTCATGGGCAGCTTATCGAAAGCTTGGGGACGTTACCTCCATTTATCATTGTTGGCATCGACCTCGGAGGCACTGTCAATACAATCGAATTTAATAAAGCTCAAAAAGCATATAGCCGTCATGATCTAAAGCAATTTTTAAAAGCCTATGATTGCGTCAAAAAAGGCTTCAAGGAAAAAAGTTTAGCTTATATTTGCCAGGCAGCAACGATGAGTGCCCGGATAAATCAAAAAATACTGCCTAAGCCTATTTTTCATCTATTAGAAAATCTGGCTCAGCTCTACCAGGGAGGAATCGTGGTCGCCCACAGCGGAACCGTCGCTGGAATTTTACTAGATAGGAAAATTCCGAATCGTCTTGAGGTGGTTTCACACTTATCAAGGGAAATGTTGCTGTTTAGTAAGGGCTTGAATACCAATCTTTTTCTTTATGATAGCGAAGAGAGAATATTGGTTTGATAGAGTTATATTGAAGAGTTGATGTACGTGCCCGAGATACAACGAGAAGAGAAATAGTGGTCACGTAGAAACGGTCTACGTGACCCGAAACAGACTAGAAAATAAAATTGTATAAATTAATCAAAAAGACAACTTGTTTAAATTCAAACACAAAGACTAACAGGTACTGAAAAAAGGCTAGATCAGAATATGTTATGACTAATCCTTTTACTTACTTAAAATAAGGCTTTGTTAATAGATAAAGTTGATATTAGAGAAGGCGAATATGAGGTGAGAACAGCATTTGCTGAATATTTGATGGACAACAGGTAATTGAAGCAGTACAAAAGTACTAAAAATGAAAACGTCTAAATTATAACATTTACAATTAAATATTAAGTACTTTTGTGTCAAAACTAATGACACAAAAGTACTTAATCCCTTGCCGATTGACACAAAAGTACTTAATACCTTGTAAAAATACTAATGAATGTGTTAGTAGTAAATGATGACAGTTTTATCGATTTTACAACCTCATTTAGTTACAGAGATTGTTATTGGGAAAATGAGAGGCATATACAAGGTTAGGGTGCTAAAGAAAAAAGTTATCCTTACATAAATTGTATTAAGTTATATAATAATCTAATACAAAATGGTATTGATTTAGTTAACATTTTAGAACGATTGCCTTTTACATATAGCCTCTATTGCTTAGAGGCTATTTTTATTTTGTTCGTTAAAATATGGTCATCATTGTAAAAGTTTTCACTTAAACTAACGTGGCAGTTTAGTTGAACAAGAAATTGACTAATTAATGACGCATTGGACCCATAATGTACATCAGAACAATGTCGCTGGATCTTACATCAGAAATTAACTGGAATATTAGGAATTGAAAATAGGTACCCAGGAGGTACCTATTGTATGAGCACCTAAATTTAAAGGGAAAAGGTGGCTGTTCAATATTAAATATATGAAAAAGTTTATTATTTACTTGGGTATTAACAAATGGATAAAAGTAGGAAAATCCATCCCTGGAGGTTAGTTCTGGGATGGACTTACCGTAATCCACCAAGTATTAAGAGGATACTGGGCTAACTCAATATATTCTAAAGGTTAAAAACTTATTCGGCTATTTTTGTATTTGATCATAATGCGAAGGAATAAGCACAAAATTGTTCCGTAAAAAAGTACCGTGTTAAGGTACCAAAGAGTGGTCTAATAACTCAAGCTAATATCCCCGATGATGTAGTAAATGTATTAGTAAGATATTCGTGTGTACAAATATACACAATAAGTAAATAAAATCAAGGATATTCATAAGTAATACACATTACGAACTAAATGTGTACCAAAAAGGGTCCTTGTGTAGAAGATTCAGCGGCCATTTGGGGGCTTTTCTTATTAAGTATCAGGTTAGTTAATAAGGGATATCGTGAGGACACTAACATTTTCAGCAACATGCTAATTTATTGGTGTCCTCTTTTGTTTTAGAGAGGGAAACACACAATTGAACTGAAAAGGAATAAGATTAACAAAAGAAACACTTATTGATAAAGGTGTGATTTTTTATTTTCTATATCAATTACCAATTGGAATAGTTTATTTCAAAATAATTTGGGATCGACTAAAAGTTCCGGGAGCTTTATTTTATATTCTTAATTTTTAATTGCCGAATTTCTGTGTATCAAAGTTTTTTATCTTAATATCTACATCGATTAATTTGGGAATTTACTAGGACTGTCGTATACGATGTCAATCTTTGTATAAATATCAAACATTTTAAAAAAACTATGGGTAAAATGAATTCCTTTAGGTGGGAACGATGACAAATCAGAAAACATACATTGAAAAAAGTATCGATAAAAACATGCAGAAAACCATGATGCTTTTTTCCCATGTATTTGATATCAAAACAAGAACACTTCTTTTCAACAACAAACGACTATGTGTCGTGTATATCGAAACCATAACCAACAAAGATATCATCAATGAAAGAATTATAAAAGTGATATGTAAAGTAAGAAAAGGTAACATTTTAACCGACATCCCCGTCTCTGACATTACATTAACCAATCATTTTGAAGAAATTGAAATGGCGCTTGCCAATGGGAATGCCGTCCTTTTTTTAGACAGTGAAAGAGAAGCGTACATCGTAGGGACGAATCAATTTCATCCTAGAAACTTTTCTGAGCCTTCGGCTGAGAGAACCATTATCGGATCCCATGACGGATTTGTAGAAAGTCTGAATCTCAATATTTGTGCCATTAGGAATCGAATCCGATCATCGAATCTAAAAATAGAAATCATACCAGTCGGCAAAGAAGTCACAACAAATGTTGGCATTGTCTACCTGGAAAATGTGGCGAACGAAGAAATTGT
The DNA here is from genome assembly GCF_001048695.1 of Neobacillus massiliamazoniensis. Taxonomy (GTDB): domain Bacteria; phylum Bacillota; class Bacilli; order Bacillales; family Cytobacillaceae; genus Neobacillus; species Neobacillus massiliamazoniensis. The sequence continues at coordinate 633,401 of NZ_CVRB01000003.1, forward strand.
TCGAAAGGTAAAGGAGCGTGTCGATTCAATCCGTATCGATTTCGGACTCACTTCGGGAAAAATAGAAGAATATATTGAAGATAGTTCCTATTCGCCGTTCCCTCAAGTCCTTAAAACGGAACGGCCGGACCGTGTAGTCGCAAATATAGTCGAGGGTCGTATTGCGGTATTGGTCGAAGGGGATTCATCCGTTTCTATCATGCCTGTTTCCTTTTTTTCCTTTTATCAATCACCGGATGATTTCGATGTAAGACCACTCATTTCTTCCTTTTTACGAATCATTCGAATTATTGGGTTTTTCTTGAGTGTTACCTTGCCTGCTCTTTATATTGCCATTGTGTCATTCAATTATGAAATTATTCCCGTTGACTTGTTAACGGCACTCAAAGGAAGTGTCGACTATATCCCTTTCCCTCCAATAATAGAAGCCATCATCATGCAGTTAATATTGGAATTATTGAGGGAAGCATCCATTCGCCTTCCCAGTTCCATCTCACAAACAATAGGTGTCGTAGGAGGTCTCGTCATTGGAACGGCGATTGTACAAGCAAACTTAGTCTCCAATCCAATGGTCGTTATCGTGGCGCTGACAGCCATATCCTCCTTTGTCGTTCCTATTCACGAAATGAGTTTTTCCATTCGGATTTTAAGTTTTCCAATGATTGTTGCAGCGGCACTATTCGGTATCGTGGGGATTGCGTTTGGTTGGGTATATTTCTTTATGCACTTAATCAAACTTGAATCTGTTGGAGCACCTTACTTTTCACCTGTCGCACCCATTCGACTCACTGATTTAAAGGATACGCTTATCCGAATTCCTATTTGGAAGATGAATACATCGCCAAGCACATCAAACTCGCCAAAACGTATATTATCCAACAGAAAGAAAGAGTGGAAAAGAGATGAATAAAGATTCTTATTCCATCTCTTCATTTCAGCTATTTTTCTTTGTTGTTAAGGCTCAGCTAGGCGTGGGGGTCATCACATTACCGGCATCCGTTTATCTATATTCAAAACAAGGTGCCTGGATATCCGTCTTATTGTCAGGAGCCATTTGCGTTACCCTTGTACTGATGTATTTTGTTTTATTTAAACGATTTGACGGGATGAATGTGTTGGAGATTTGCAACTTGGTGCTTGGAAAGTGGATGGCGAAGTTTTGCGCAGTGGGATATCTTATCTATTATCTATATGCTTCATTCTTGGTCGATTATTCTTTTACAGCGACAATGAGAAGATGGATACTGCTGAAAACCCCTCACTGGATTATTTTATTTTTGATGATGCTATTTGGAATTTATTACGGGAAAGAAAAATTGCAAAACATAACACGTTTTTGTCAACTTACATTTTGGATTGTTATTCTTCTTTTCTTCTTTAGCTTTGGTGCCTATAAAAATGTGGATTGGGATTATTTATTCCCTGTCCAAGATGTAAAAGTAATGGGGATTTTGCAAGGGGCAAAAGCATCCGCATTATCTTTTTTGGGTTTTGACAGCATCTTGATTATTTTTCCGATGGTGAATGCAACGTTAAAAACGAAAGTGAAAACCACCATCGTGTCTATTTTATTCGTTACATTTGTGTTTCTTTATATGACTGTTCTTTGCACGGTCTATTTCAGTCCAAAGGAACTTGAAAAAATTATTGAGCCCACCTTATTCTTGCTAAAGACAGTGACATTGTTTGGAATTATTGAAAGGCTCGATCTAATCTTCCTTTCCATTTGGGTTTTCATGATCGTTGCGACCTACGTTATTTATTTGCATTTAGCCAATTCGGTCATCGACCATTTACAAAAAGAAAAGGAAAGGAAAATAAATTTAAACTTTCTGCTTAATTTCATTATTTATTTATTGGCTGTATTTGTTCCGGAGATAAAAGAGACGGCAGACCTTTTATTTGAAATCTTAAGCTATGTCAGCGCTTTGTTCGTTGTTGTTATCCCTTTGTTTATCTTACTGTTTTCATTGATTTCAAAAAAGAAGCGAAACGGGGCGAATCAAACATGAATCAAAGACATTTGTTTCTTTTTTTGCCTCTTTTCTTATTAACGGGATGTTGGGACCAGACTCCCTTGCAGAAAGAGGCTATGATCATGGCAGCGTCAATTGATAAAGTGAAAAAAGATTCTATTTTAAGCACCGTTGCCATTCGAGGCAGTGAGCAAATGATGGGAGGTCAAACCCGGCCGATCAATACCATTATTAGTGAAACAGGACATAATCTAAAAGAAACCCGTTTGAAAGTCAATAAAATAACCGTCGGAGAGTATTCATCTAATAAATTGCGTGTCATTTTATTGGGCGAAGAATTAGCGAAGGACAGTATTGTTCCATATATCGATTCCTATTTGCGCGACCCAAAACTCACACTGTCTGCAAAAGTGGCAGTCGTAAAGGGAAAAGCATCTAAAATTATCAAGGAAAAAACCTATCAACACAAATTAATTGGAGAGGCGCTGGCAAAAGAATTAGAAACAATGGAGAAAAATTCAGTGATTCCTATTGAAAATCAACAAACCATACGAAATAAAATAAGTGATGAGGGGAAGGATTTAGTCCTTCCTTATATAGAGAAAAAGAGTGATAATACAATTGGGGTAACAGGAGTCGCCTTATTTCACGGGGACCGGTTCACAGGTGCGACATTAAAAAATTATGAACCTGAACTTTTGATCTTACTGCTGGGTAAAAAAAAGGAAGATTCAAGGATGACCGTAAAATATCGCAATGGGGAGAATATGAAGGATTTCCTTTCTTTTAACGTACATCGATTCAAAAGAAAGATGAAAATAAACCTCCGTGATGGAAAACCGCAAGTGGTCTTGAATACAAAAATGATGATTGAAATCAATGATTATTCAGGTAAAAGCTTACAAGACAAAAAAGAGTTGGATAAGTTCAATCAAAATCTATCTTATATCATCGAAAAAGATATGAATAATGTCGTCTATAAATTACAAAATGCAAATTGTGATGCTTTAGGAATTGGAAGAAAGTTAATCGCTTATCATCCTGACACATGGAAAAAAATGAAATGGAATGAAGAATACCCCAAAATCCCTATCACCGTACACCTCGAAGTAAAAACCATTAATAGAGGCATTATCTATTAAAGACAGCGGATGATTCCACTGTCTTTTCTTTTATGCCTCTTTTTTATAAAAATGTCGTTTCCGGTGTATCCATATGCTGAGGATTCACCGCGGTAAGGTTAAGTTACTAAGGTTTTATTATTGCTAATTTAAAGATTGTGAAGCATTGCACTTACATTTAACGGGTGAGTTGATCCAAGAAGGATTAACGCTTATTTTACGAATTAACGCTTATTTTTGTGGAAATTCTTCAACAACAGTCAGTTTAGTGAAAGAATCGACTGTAGCTCTTATTCAACAATCGGGCCATATTGCTGAATAACATTTTTAATTGTTTCGTGAAGATTGTGAAGAAATGTACTTAAGCTAACGGTCAGGTTACTTGAAGAAGGAAACATCTCCAGTCTAATTGTATAATCATAAAAAAGGGGTGATTGGGCATTGAGAAGCATTCCGAAAAAAGAGGAAATATTACTCGATGTAGAAATTGATGAACAAGAGTTTGTTAGCATAATCAATAGCATTTACAAGCAAGATTGTTATATCTATGCGATTATTCCTGAATATGAACAAGACCTATTAAATGAACTTTCAAATGACTTTATTGAAGTTAATAAATTCCCGTTACCACATACTTTTCCAAGGGAAATGGGCTATATGGGTTATGTAAAAGACAGTCAAAAACGATATATTTATGAATTTTATTTACGGTCTACTACAATGGATTATCTGATTTTTTCCGAGACTGATGTATCAGAACAATTAAGTAAATTATCCAAGAAGAATTTGGACATTTACAAAATGTTTCAATTAAATAAGGTTCCTCATATAACCGTTGGTCCCGATGGTCAATGGCTAAATATAGTTAAGTATTGAGTAGTTTCGTCTTCAAAGGGTGGAAGAGTAAAAAAGGAGTTGCGGCAGCAACTCTTTTTTTATTTGAATAAACTCGATGGTAGGTTAAGGGGTGAAGGAAATATCTAATATTATCTAGAATATTTTTATTAATGTAATGTAATGAAATTATTAAGGTGTTGATTATTTTGGATGAAAAGCTGATTTACAAACCACTTGAAGAGTTTTCTAATGACCAAATAAGAGATATTCTCAATAGGAATGTAATTGATGAACTAATTACCTTCCTCTTTCTGTTGGAGAGTATCATATAAACTGGAAGTATGCACAGGACTTATGTGCTAGGTTATCTGAACACGAGAATCCACTAATAAGAGCAAACGCTGTGTTAGGATTTGCATATATCGCAAGAACAAAATGTATGTTAGAAAAGCACATTGTTAAACCAATCGTATTAAAAGAACTTCGAGAAAATCAGAAATTCAACCGGAGAATAATTGATGCAATAAAAGACATAAACCCTTTTATGAATTGGAAAATTGGAGCTAAATCAATTTTTGAATAGAAATTGTGTTTATTTTGCAAGCAGGGCAATAATTCAAGATCATAGTGAGTTGCGGCAGCAGCTCATATTCTTATTGTGCTAACAGGGCAGTTTAATTTAAGTGCAATTATTCACAATCCGTATTATTAAATGTCCTTTTCCTCCACACAAAAAGACTCCCACCGAAGAAAAAGGAGAATGAATTCATTATGAAATCATCCCCTCAAATAGTTTGAAAATGCTTATACTGATATTACTCATCAATGACTCGCTAAACGTTTTTCAAAATCCGCCTTAAACAACAGAATAGCATCAATATTTACAGCAAAATCGTGGTCACTGATATTAAAATTAGTTATAAACTCGTCAGTCCTCTCACGAACCATAATTGTCGGACGGATATTGTCTCCAATAGTGTCCTGAGTTACACCGCTTCCATAAATATACCAGTTAGTTTCAGTAGGCTTATTTGCTGCATTTTTAGATAAGTCATTTTTTATTATTTCGCATAAATTATTCATAAAATCTTCATTAAGATTAATGGTTTTTCCATACTTACCATCAACTGATATATCAGCATCTCCATACCAAATATTCCTGCTTGCTCGCTTTCCGTCATTTGAAGTGTATGTTTCATCAAACAAAATCTTCATTTTTATTACCCTCCGTTAAAATAAAATTACTTCACACTATTATACACCAATTAGAAATTGTAAAGTTATTGACCTAAGATAATGAACAATACGACCATATTGTGAAGAAATATACTTAAACTAATGGGTGCTTGAGTTAGATAAAATTTTTAAGTAAAACTGAACATGATAATGTTCGATTACGATAACAAAAATTTAGGAAGGGAAAAAAATTATAACTAAAATGGAAAAATATCATCTATGTTATCAAAATATTCTTGGTCACTAACTGTCAACAAATTGTTCTCTTTTTCTAACTGAACTGTAAAGAAGCTTGGATAACATAAATACATAATATTTTTGTTATTCCATTATACGGCGCGATTGTGGAGCAACATGGATATGAAATGATCAAACTTTTTTATTAAAGAATGAGCCAATTAAAAATATTAAGAGCGTGTTTTGATCAATCTATTTTCAAAACACGCTATTTTCTATGATCGTTTATCAAGGTTATTAGTATCAATTTGATCAAACTTTAATTTATAGCAACACCGACTGTTTTCCTCACATTAATGCCAAACAGCTCCTCCAAGGTCTTTTTGAATAGTTTCGGTGACGGATACATTCATGTATCCGTTTTTTCTTCAGCTCTACATACCATCCCCATATATTTTTATTTATCAACTCGATTCACATATTAGCTCGAATGTGTTCTTTCAACTTCCTTCGCAATATTTTTTGTATTTAATTGACTAGAGTGCTTTTCTTAAAGAGGTATCTAAAAGTATAGAAAATACAGTTTTTGATAGATATGTTTACATGTGGAAATCTGCAATAAATACCAAATGATGGATATCATATAATCAGGTTTACTAATTGGAGGAATTGTATGTGACAGAAAAGGAAACGGTGATTCAGCTATATTTAGATGTATTAAAGGGGAAAAAAACTCGATTTCCTAACCATTTTTTTGTAGGGGATCAGGGGAAAAAATACTTGGTCTGTATTACACGTTATTTATTAGAAGAGTATTTAGGTATCTCTAAGGGACAAATTCCATCTTTAGTTAGTGCAAAAACATTATGGGATTATCGTTTACGCCCCCCAGCTAATGTACATGGATGGAACTTTATCGATGTGATACAAAACGCGTATCCCGGAGAATTTCACCCTCTAGAGTTTAAACAAGTTTCGTATGGGTACTGGCAGGGAGAAGAGGGGCGCAAAAAAGCATTAGAAGCTGTTCGGTATGTCATTGAAAAAAAACAATCCATTCCCTTTCAGGAAATTCCTCTGAAGATCAATCGTCAATTTTTTGAACAGAATAGGCTCATGGGCATCCTAGAGATCTTTGGGGATTCTCCCTATCTAATTATTCAGACTCTTTATCCTAACCAATTTAAACCGTGGGAATTTACATCCGTTCCAATGAATTTTTGGGAAAGTGAGGACCATATTAAATGGCAATGGAATGGCTCCTTTTTCAAAAAATGAGTTATCTTCATATCAAGAAGCCCTTCAAGTATTATCTCGCAAGCATTTTACCATCTATCGAATGACAGGGCTATATCAAAGAGCCTTTAGTCAACGATTATATAAGGTGAAACTATGGATAGAAAAACAGATTGAGCAGTGCTCTTCATATACAAAAGAAAACACAAACCAATGTATTATTTAGAAGGTTGAATAAATTTCCAGTTATAAAGAATAATGTTAATGGATACAACACAACCTAGGAAAAGTTAATTACATAACGAATTTCCATTCGACCTTGAAAAAATAAAGGAGTTGCATATATTGTTTCGAAAAATCCGAAAAAAGTTCCAAAAGGAAGTTCAACCGCTGCAAGTACCTGGACAACAAGAACAGCTTTCATCTGACTTAGATGAAAACTTAGATGTTCTTCGCTCAATGTATCAGGATTGCTTTGATGTAGTTTTCAAAACGTTTTTAATTGGTGGACAAACAAACGCTGTGCTTGTTTATATAGATGGTTTATCTAATATCATGGAAATTGATGCTCATGTGCTAACTCCACTTATGTCAGAAGGGAAGGATCATAGTTTATTTAAATTGTTGAAGGAAAAAATTCATATTTCAAAGACAAAAGAAGTTAAGACATTTGTAGAGTGTATTGAAAATATCTCCATCGGAAATCCTGTACTTTTAGTGGATAAAGAAGAATGCGGAATCGTCTTGGGGTTGCCCAAGTTTGAAAAGCGATCAATTGAAGAACCATCTGCAGAGAGTGTTGTACGTGGACCAAGAGAAGGTTTTGTGGAAACAATAGCGATAAATACCTCCCTACTACGGAGAAAGATTAAAAGTCCAGAACTTAAAATGAAACCGATGAAGATCGGACGATATACGGAAACGTTAGTTGTGATTGCTTACATAAAAGGACTTGCTGATCAAACCCTTATTGAGGAAGTCGATAACCGCTTAAGGCGCATTGAAATAGATAGCATATTGGAAAGTGGTTATATCGAGGAATTGATTGAAGACAATCCACGTTCCCCTTTTCCTCAACTCGTTAGTACGGAACGTCCTGATGCAGCCGCGGGTAGTCTCATGGAGGGGCGAGTGGTGATTCTAGTGGATGGGACTCCCTTTGTCCTAATTGCACCTGTTACTTTTTTTTCCTTACTACAGTCTCCGGAAGATTATTATCAACATTACCTGATTAGTTCCACCATTCGCTTATTACGTTTTGTATTTATGGTGTTTTCTCTTGTTTTGCCTTCACTCTATGTAGCGATTCTTACCTACCATCACGAGATGGTGCCGACGACCTTACTGATTAGTATATTTGCTTCACGGGAAAGTGTTCCCTTTCCAGCGCTGGTAGAAGCATTAATGATGGAGATTTCATTTGAAGCACTTCGGGAAGCCGGAGTGAGGCTGCCGAAACAAGTTGGAGCTGCGATTAGTATTGTCGGCGCTTTGGTTATCGGTCAAGCTGCCGTGCAAGCTGGTCTGGTTTCTGCTCCAATGGTTATTGTAGTTGCGATTACTGGCATAGCATCCTTCATGGTGCCTCACTATACGCAAGGGATCGCACTAAGGATGCTTCGCTTTCCTATTATGTTACTTGCTGGTTCGCTAGGATTACTTGGGATTATGCTTGGCGTGATAACCATCGTCATCCACTTATGTACGTTACGTTCTTTGGGTGTACCCTACCTCTCACCAGTCGCTCCGATGAAAGGTTATGAATTAAAAGATGCCTTGATTCGTGCTCCATGGTGGAAGATGAACAAACGGCCGCATTTAACCGGTGAATTCAACCCATACCGACAGTCAAATGGGCAAAAACCGGGTCCAAACAAAGGAGACGAATAGTAGAACAAAGACACGATAAGAAGGATATGAACAAAAAAATGAATCCAATTCTAGTCCGCTTCACAAAAACGTTTACCCTTCTTTTCTTTTTAGGGGCTTGCTTCCTGCTTTCAGCTTGCTGGGACAGAAGGGAAGTGAATGATACGGCACTGGTGTTAAGCGCCTCCATTGACAAAGCAAAAGGAAAAAATATTGAGCTTACCACTCAAATTTTGATTCCTCGGGCTGTTAGCAGCGGACAGCAGGGAGGGGGGGGAGGCGGAGGAGGAAGTCCTGAGGTCACGACAAGATCAGCGATTGGAGAAAATATGACAGATGCTGCATCAAAACTCCAGTTAAAACTTTCACGCAAAATCTTTTGGGGACACTGTGCAACGTACATAATCGGAAAGAATCTCGCTAAAGCAGGAGGTATTCATAAGCAAATTGACTTTTTGCTTCGTCACCCAGAACCTCGAGAACGAGCTTATTTGTATGTTAGTGATGGAAAAGCTGAAGAATTTCTAAAAATTATGCCAACAAAAACTGCGTATATAGAGCCATACGAGGGAGAAGCGCTTCGAAAGTTAACTGAGATGCGTATTGGCACGATTGTAACAGTGAAAGATTTTGAACAGATGTTAACAGGTGATGCGGAGGCGGCGATACTGCCTTTGATTGGAAAGGTACCGTCCATAGCTGGGCAAAAAGAAGATATGATTACTAGTATCACTGGGTCTGCTATTTTTAAGAAAGATAAAATGGTTGGTCAAATTGCTACCGATGTAACAAGAGGATTGATGTGGTTACGAAATGAAATCGAAGTGACTAGCGTTACAGTAAGCCCAAAAAAAGGAGATACTTTAACCTTAGATCCTATTCGGGAAAAAACGAAACTACTCCCTACAATCAAGAATGGAAAGTGGAATATCCTAGCGAAGATCACATCGGAAGGTACGATTGTGCAAAATGGAAGCAATCTTGATATTATGAATCCTAACATTACGAAGAGGATTGAAAAAGCCCTAGAAAAAGACATCAAACAACGAATTAATCTGTCCTTGACACAGGTGAAGAAAGGGATGAATGTGGATGTGTTCGGTTTCGCAGATGCGTTTCATCGCAAATACCCGAAAGAATGGAAGAAAGAGAAAGATCATTGGGATGAAATTCTCACTCAGGTGGATGTGAAAATCGATATTAAAACAAAGGTCCTTCGGCCTGGTTTGACTACTACTCCAGCGGGATTAAAGGAAGAAGAGGTAGAAAAGAAATGAAATGGATAATGCTCTTAGGAATAACAGTATGCCTGGTTCTTATTAGTTTGTTCGAATGGCAAAAATTGACTCGAAATCAGAAAAAGGAGAAAGCAACCCTAGTAACCTTAACAACAATGGGATGGTTCCTTGCCATCCTCCTTGTTTTCTTTCCAGAAATGCCGGGTCCTACGCAGATGATAGATAAGCTTTTCAAACCGTTTGGGAAGCTCCTTGAGAAATAGGTAGGGCCATAATGTGGTTATTAAAAGAAGGGGACAAGAGAATGATTGAAAAAGAAAAAATTTCTGCATATCAAATGGCGCTTATGATATATCCAACGATATTAGCAACGGCAATTCTCATGGTGCCAGCCATAACTGGAAAGTATGCTGAGCGCGATATGTGGATTTCTCCGATTCTAGGTTCTCTCAACGGATTTTTTACAGCGTTTATCCTTTATCAATTACATAAGATCTACCCAAAGGAATCCATTATTCAATACAGCAGACATATTATTGGTCCGATTCTAGGAAAGATACTTGGATTTGTCTACTTGTTCTTTTTTCTGCAGACGGGTGGCATCGTATTAAGAGAGTACGCAATTTTCATTAGTATTTCCTTTTTACCAAAGACTCCTCCAACAAGCGTAATCATTGGAAGTATTGTTCTTGTTTGTGCGTTCGCTGTACGTGGAGGATTAGAAGTTTTAGGTAGAGCTGCTCAATTGTTCGTTCCAATATTTATCTTCCTTATACCGATGACACTTATCCTGCTGCTAAAGGACTTAGACCCGAAAAATATGGTTCCGATCATGGAACATGGTTTGATGCCTTCGATCCTAGGAGCGGCTACACCACAGGCTTGGTTTAGCGAAGTCTTTTTTATCTCTATGATGCTTCCGTTTTTAACCGATCGTGAAAAAGGGATGAAATGGAGCATGATCACGGTACTAACCATAATGTTTAGCTTGGTTAGCCTTAATTTGCTCGCTGTTTTCTTATTTGGAGAAACTGCAAACAGTTATATTTTTCCAATATTTACTGCAATTCGATACATCAGCATTGCTTCTTTTTTTGAACATCTTGAGTCATTCATCATCGTTATTTGGGTTTTGGGTGCGTTCATTAAAATATCCGTATTTTATTATGCGCTTGTCTTAGGAACGACCCAATGGTTACATCTTTCTGACTATAGGCCCCTTGTATTCTCGTTAGGTTTTCTGTTGGTTTTGTTCGGTAAATGGGGATTTTTTAATCTACAGCAAATGACTGAATGGCTTGGAACCATCTACCCTTTTTATGCAACATTTCTTTTAACTTTAATTCCAATGGTCCTATTATTTATTGCTATGATTCGAAAAAGAATTTCTCAGAAGAGGGGGTAAGAAAAAGTAAGAGCAATTGTAGGATTCTTAGATCACGCTTGATGATAAAAAGTTGATGAAAGAAGTTTAGTCCTTTTTTGTTAGAAGGAGGTTTTCGTTACATGTATATTTTGCTACCTTTTCTTAAAGATCAGAAAAAAGGAAGAAAATGGGGAATCCTTTCCGTTATGGCTGTTACACTGACCATGGTGATTTCCAATTTGGCCACAGTTTCGGTATTCAACGGAACAAGCTGGGATTTAACTTATCCGGTGATGACCCTTGCAAAATATGTCAGCATTGCTCATTTTTTCGAGCATATTGAATCAGTTATAATGGCGGCATGGATTACTGGGGTATTTATAAAGTTTTCGGTATTTTATTATTCTCATGTACTTGGAACAGCACAGAGGTTAAGAATATCAGATTACAAAACAGTTATTCTTCCGCTTGGTTTTCAAAAAAGTAGTATTAAGCATATGGTTAGCTTCAAATTTTCAGCAATTCTCATACTTCATGCCTGCAATTACAGCTTTTCCCTTTTTATTCGTACAAATTATACTTCCTCTATTGCTTATGCTTATTACTTTTAAAAAAGAAAATGGGACGGTAAAAACCCTACTTCTTCAAACGTTCGGTAACTTTTCAAAATGTAAACTAAAGTAACCGTTCCATAGCCCGGAATGGCTTTCAAATTGCCAGTATTTGATTTTTAAGGAGTATCACGGACACAAAGTGGTGTTCGTAAGCACCAAATAAGTCCTCAGCTTAAAAAGCTAGAAAAATTTTTAAGCAGTTGCTGAGGATTATATTGAACAGCAAAGAAGGTTTTGTTGAACGAAATTGGAGGTCAATGAGGAAGACTTACAGGAAATTATTGAAGATTATTTACGAAGGAATGCTGATTTTGATTTTGATGAAGTCAAAATCGTTAATAACCGTCCAATGAACATGTGACTCTATGCTAAGTGGAGGACAAATATTAATCAAGAAGATCCATAACAACATGAAGAACTTCTTGATGGGAAGTGGAGATTACTGGGAGACTTTGATGGAAATCATTGATAACTTTCCCACACGCTTAATGAACCTTTTCGAGGAGATGTGTAAAAATATCTACAATGTGAATAAGAAATAAAAAACTAACATTATGTATAGAAGTAAATTTCCAGTGATCTAGAATATTTTTGATTAATAAAACAGAAAATACGGATGGGTTTTCCATGATTTTCCTGCACATTTGCTTTCGCTTTACTTATGAAAATTCAAACGAAGAGAGAGGCATAATTGGTTATTTCATCAATTAAATAACAATTTGCGGGTGCGTTGAAATCCATTGCTCTATTTGAAAGTGTTATTATCTTAAAAAAAGGAATGAAACTTAATGATTGAAAAAGGGAAAATTTCTCCTTTCCAAATGGCATTAATCATGTATGTGACCGTTGTAGCAACCGCTATTCTTTATATTCCATTTGTAAATGCACAACAGGCGAATCGTGATCTTTGGTTATCACCTATTTGGGGTTCTTTAAGCGGCTTTTTAATTGTTTTTATTATGATTAAACTATATAAGATTTACCCGAAAAAAACACTTATTCAATATAGTGAAATCATTCTCGGTAGAGCTTTGGGCAAGATCATAGGGTTCATCTACTTGTTTTTTCTTTTACATGATACTGCAATAGCTTTTAGAGAGTACAGTGAATTTATTGAAAGTTCTTTTTTGTTTAAAACTCCGATGGTCGTTATTATTGGTAGTATTGCACTTATTTGTGCTTATGCGGTTCATGGGGGCTTAGAAGTAGTAGGAAGGTGTGCTTTGGTTTTCTTGCCAATTGTTTTGTTTTTTTACGTAATGATTTATTTTCTCCTTATACCCGATTTAAACGTAAATAATATGTTCCCAATAATGGAAGATGGATTGATACCTTCTATTAAAGGTTCTATTGCACCACATGCATGGTTAAGTCAATATTCATTAATGTCTTTTCTTATTCCATTTTTAACAGATGAAACAAAAGGAATGAAATGGGGAATCGCTTCCGTATTTGCAAGTGTCATAACTATGGTATTTATGAATTTAGGTAATCTCTTCCTTTTTGGACAAAGCATTACAAATATTCCATTTCCAGTATTTGTGGCAGCGAAATATATTAGTGTCGGAAAATTTTTTGAACATGTTGAGTCAATTGTTATATCAGTTTGGGTTCTTGGTGGTTTTGTTCAGCTCTCTGCCTTTTATTATATGCTCGTACTTGGCACTTCACAATGGCTGAAACTGTCCAGTTATAAGCCAATCGTTTTACCTATTGGATATTTGATTATCCTTTTCTCAATTTGGTCAACATCATCGTTACAGGAGATGCTCCAAAGTATGGGAACAACCACACCTTTTTATTTTTTAACAATTCAGCTCCTTATTCCTATTTTACTTATATGTATGGCTATTATAAAAAAACAAGGACATTTGGGCAAAAACCACATGCATAAACTCAAACCTAAAGATTAACAGGAATAGAAAAAAATTAAGAACAGAATATGGTTATGAGCAAGCATATGAGACAAGGGAGTTGCCAATTTTATGAAAAAGAAATATTGGTATTACAACTTTTAAATAATTAATATTCAAGGATAAAAAACTTTTGTGTCAATAGTCAGTAGAAAAAATGTCATTAGAGATTTGCAGGAAATGAAAAAATAGATCAAAATATGTTAAATCTAATCCAAATTCTGTTCCAGACTTAGAATAAAAGTGGAGAGGACGAAAATTTCATCCGGACTTTTGTGTCACTCATCCTTAACAAAAAGGGGAAATGAGCATGTTATTGCCTTTTTAAATATTATTACGTAAAATATAAATTTGACGAAATAAAAGAAGGATTTTCAAAAGAGAGGGCGAATATATAATATTGAGGTGAAAAAATGAGTAATCAATCTAAGCAGCAACATTATGATAAACTTCAAAAATTACTTAATGAGTTGCCATGGTATGTCGAAGAATATATCAATCACAAGTTAAGAAAACTTTCGACTGCTTCCTTATTCAATTATTGTCATGACTATAAAATCTTTTTTAACTGGATGATTCAGGAGCAATTATGGACCGGTACGATTAAGGATATTCCATTAGAACGATTAGAACTAATGACCGTTATAGAGGTTGAAAACTTCTTAAACTATCTACATTACCAATTAAATAATAAAGAACTGACAGTCAATCGTAAGCTATCAGCATTAAAATCACTCTTTAATTACATGCAAAATATCGCTGAAACACCTGATCTCAAGCCTTATATTAATCGAAATGTGATGGCTAAGATCGAATTCAATGAAAACAAAGAAAGTATGGAAACAAGAGCCAATAAAATGGAAGGAAAAATATTACTTGGTGATGAATATGAGCGATTCCGCTTATTTGTCGCACATGATTATGGAGAATATAACAAAGATAATAAAAAAATCTCGAAATTTTATCAGTTAAACAAAGAACGTGATACAGCCATTATCTCGTTAATTTTAGGATCCGGGCTTCGTCTTTCAGAATTAGTCGGTCTGGATTTAGAAGATATCGATTTCAGCAAGTATTGTGCAAGGGTAATCAGAAAAGGAAATAAAGAACAATTTGTTTATTTTAGCCAAGTTGCAATGGCCGATCTACAAGAATACTTATCTGTCAGGACCACTAAATACCAGGTAGAGAAACAGAACAAAGCGCTATTTATTTCTGCACCAATGGGACCTAAAGGAAAATCAAGAAGACTTACAGCTAGATCGGTTGAAAAACTAGTCGAAAAATATGCGGTCGCATTTGGCAAACCGGCATTATCAGTTCATAAATTAAGGCATTCATTTGCAACCAGATACCATTTTGAAATCAATGATGTGCCAAAATTAAGACGGCAATTAGGTCATTCATCGATTCAAACTACAATGATTTACACGCATATCAAAAACGACGATTTAAAAATCGCGGTCGATAAAATGGATATGCCGAAGGAACAATGAATAAATGACAAGAAGGAGCGTGAACTGTCACCTTTGTGGCAGCCTCTTTCAAGTTATTTATCAGTTTACATAACATTGTTATAATAAACAAACATGAAATGGTCTCAATTGAAAAGTATACTTAAGATAATGAGACGGAAGAAATTTTTTCATTTTTTATCTAAATGAATCATAATTTGAGGATTTTTCTCCAATAAAATTTCACAAAACCTCTCTTCATTTTTAGGCGAAATTAAAACAAAATCCCATTTTCCATACTTAATTTCTAAACGATCCGTTGATAAAGCTGGGCTTGATAACGGATTTCTAGTCCTTTTAACACTGGTAATCTTTTGGATTTCTACTTTCATTCTAATCGGCCCAGATACAATTTTTAGGAACTCCTCCCCAATTTCATAGTGGGTTCCAAACCAGAGCCATGAAAAAAAGGCTAGCAATACCCCATTAATCAGGATCCCAACTATGTATCCCGCTACCCCTTTTTGTCCACTATATTGAAAAAGAAATGAACATACCATAAATGCCATTGCACCCCAGATAATGATGCCGAGAAATAGTCCTTTTTTTGAATAAAACCGCATTCACTTCCTCCTCCCTCTTCCACCTGAAACGGATCCTTCCTACTATACGAATTAACAATCAAAAAGTGA
Source organism: Neobacillus massiliamazoniensis (assembly GCF_001048695.1). GTDB lineage: Bacteria > Bacillota > Bacilli > Bacillales > Cytobacillaceae > Neobacillus > Neobacillus massiliamazoniensis. Next base: position 649,130 of record NZ_CVRB01000003.1, read on the forward strand.
CAAAAAAGGTATTTAGAAAGCCGTGTAAATGACTTCTAAATACCTCTTTTTCTAGTTTACTTCCTTTATGCTGACTCTACTGAAAATTGGCTGTTATACAAATCTGCATAGAATCCGCCTTTTTCTAATAATTCTTCATGGTTACCTTTTTCAATTACCTTTCCATGATTCATTACGAGGATGATATCGGCGTCACGAATGGTTGATAAACGATGAGCGATGATAAAGCTCGTGCGCCCTTTCATTAAGCGTTTCATTGCCTTTTGGATTTGGACTTCTGTCCGTGTATCCACACTGCTCGTTGCTTCATCAAGAATCAAAATCTTAGGGTCGGCCAGGATTGCTCTGGCAATGGTTAATAATTGTTTTTGCCCTTGCGAAATATTTGAAGCTTCCTCATTTAAAATCGTTTCGTACCCTTCAGGTAAAGTACGGATAAAGTGGTCGGCATAAGCAGCTTTGGCTGCCGTAACAATTTCAGCTTCGCTAGCTCCCTCTTTTCCGTACGCGATATTAGCACGAATCGTGCTATTAAAGAGCCAAGTATCTTGTAGTACCATTCCAAACAAGCTCCGTAAATGCTCGCGTTTTACTTCTCTTGTGTCAATTCCATCTACTAAGATTTTTCCGGAATTGATTTCATAAAAACGCATTAATAGATTAATCAATGTCGTCTTTCCAGCTCCAGTAGGTCCTACGATTGCGACGGTTTGACCGGATTTGACATCAATATTCATCTCTTCAATCAGTATTTCGTCTTCCTTATATCCGAAGGAAACATTTTCGAATCGTACTTCTCCTTTTGGATTAGAAATTTCCTTAGGAGCAACTGCTTCTGGTACCTCTTCTGTTTCATCTAAAATTTCAAACACCCGCTCTGCGCTCGCAACGGTTGACTGGATGACGTTCGCAATCATCGCTGTTTGCGTAATTGGCTGGGCAAATTGTCGTGCGTATTGAATAAATGCTTGAATATCACCGATTTCAATTGCCTTTTTCGTAACCAAGATTCCCCCTGCTACTGATACAAGTACATAACCAATATTATTGATAAACGACATTAGTGGCCAGATCAAACCGGAAACAAATTGGGCCTTATAAGCAGATTGATAAAGGGTTTCATTGATATCCTGAAATTTTTCGATCGATTTCTCTTCATGACCAAACACTTTAATGACTTTATGACCTGTGTACATTTCCTCCACATGTCCGTTTAGCTGTCCAAGGGTCGTTTGCTGTCCTTTAAAATATTTTTGCGATTTTTTTGCAATATTGGCGGTGGCCAAAAAGCTAAGTGGCAGTGTCAAAACGACAATTAGGGTCATTAAAGGGCTAATCGAGAGCATCATGACGATTACGCCAATTAAGGTAACAACAGCAGTAATAATCTGTGTTAAGCTTTGCTGCAGTGTTGAACTGATATTATCAACATCATTGACGGCCCTACTAAGAATCTCTCCATGTGTTCTTGAATCGAAATACTTTAGGGGAAGCCGATTAAGCTTATCTTCAATCTCTTTACGAAGGTTGTAGACCGTCTTTTGGGCAACACCGGCCATAATATATTGCTGTAAAAAAGAAAAGATCGCACTTAATATATAGAGTCCAATTAGTAGTAAAATAATTTGCCCGATATAATCAAAATCAATTTTCGCTCCGGGGACGCCTCTAAGCTTCATCATAACACCTTCGAACAGCTTCGTAGTTGCTTTCCCCATGATTTTCGGGCTTACAATTGCAAATATCGTACTAATGATGGCTGTGATGAGAACAGCGAAAAGCTGGAGTTTATATGGTTTTAGATAGCCTATTAGTCTTTTTAAAGTCCCTTTGAAGTCTTTTGCTTTTTGGACTGGCATCCCCATTCCCATAGGACCGAAGCCTCCGCCTGGCCCCCTACGCGGACCTGGTCCTTGACGATGGTTGTTGGTTTCTTTACTCATGCGATTTCCTCCTCTGACAGCTGTGACATCACAATTTCACGATAAACCGCACTTGATTCCATTAATTCCCTATGTTTGCCGATTCCTGTAATCCTTCCTTCATCGAGAACGATAATCTGATCTGCATCGATGATCGTACTTACACGTTGGGCGACAATTAAAACCGTAGCATCCACGGTTTCTTTCTTTAAGGCCGCGCGAAGCTTGGCATCAGTTTTAAAATCCAGAGCAGAGAAGCTATCATCAAAAACATAGATTTCCGGATTACGAACAAGAGCCCTTGCAATCGATAAACGCTGTTTCTGTCCACCGGAAATGTTCGTACCACCTTGAGCAATGACTGATTGATAACCTTCAGGCATATTTGCGATAAATTGACTTGCTTGGGCTATTTCCGCTGCATGCTGAACTTCTTCATCACTCGCATCTTCTTTGCCATAACGGATATTTTCCGCCATCGTACCCGTAAAGAGGACTGCCGTTTGTGGTACAAAACCAATTTTTTCACGTAAATGCTTTTGGGTCATTTCGCGAACATTGACACCATCAAGTAGGATTTCTCCCTTTTGTACATCGTAAAAACGTGGTATTAAATTGACTAGTGTAGACTTTCCTGAACCCGTCCCTCCAATAATGGCTGTTACTTCCCCAGGTTTCATAGAAAAAGAAATGTCTGAGATTGCTGGCATTTCGGCACCAGGATAACTAAAGGTTACATTTCTGAACTCAACCGTCCCTTTCGTACCTTCCGCGCCAAGTGAGGAGTTTGGGTCTTTAATATTTGTTACGGTATTTAATACCTCGTTAATCCTTACGGCTGATACAGATGCTCTTGGAATCATCACAAACATCATCGAAAGCATAATGAACGAGAACATGATCTGCATAGCATATTGGATAAAAGCCATCATATCTCCGACCTGCATATGACCGTTACTAATTCTGATCCCACCAAACCAAACAATGGCCACTGTAGTCAGGTTAAGAACGACCATCATGATTGGCATCATCGAGGCCATGATTTTATTGACTTTGATGGCTGTACTCATTAAATCGAAATTGGCTTCATTAAAGCGTTTTTTCTCATGCTCGACTCGGTTAAAAGACCGAATTACTCGAATACCTGTTAAATTCTCCCTTAAAACACGATTGATAGTATCAAGTTTGATTTGCATTGCTTTAAATAGAGGAATCCCACTTTTGGCAATAATCACAATGGCTAGCACCAGAATAGGTATAGCTACGGCTAAAACTAAAGTTAATTTGGCGTCTTTTGAATAGGCCATGATAATTCCGCCGATACACATCATCGGTGCACTGGCCATCATTCTGAGCATCATCACTAATACTTGCTGGACTTGCGTGATATCATTTGTTGTCCTTGTTATCAATGATGCTGTTCCGAGTTGATCGAACTCTTGTAATGAAAAATTACTTACATGGGAAAAAAGCTTGCTGCGAAGGTTTCTACCGAATCCCGCTGCAATCCTTGCAGATAAATAGCTTGCAAAAATGGAGCAAACCATCCCGCCAGCAGCGACCAATAGCATAAAGCCGCCAATTCTCCAGATATAGTTTGTGTCCCCATTAACAACCCCTTTATCCACAATATCTGACATTAGCGTTGGTAAATATAGATCAGATAATGACTGGACGAGAACAAGAACCAATACGAGAAAAACCATAGCTCGAAATGGTTTTAGAAATTTGCTTAATTTGATCAAAATGAGTCATCTCCCTTCCTGATTATGACTTTGTTGATTAAAGTATTGCTGGACCTTTGATAGTAAATTTGCCAGCTGTTCACTTTCCTCTTCGCCTAGGAAATCAATTAATCCGAGAAAGGTTTCGGAAAACGCGAGTCTAGCCTTTGCTGTTACTTTAAGACCTTCCGGAGTTAGTTTAATTTTAACTGCTCGTCTGTCATCCGGATCAATGGTTCGTTCAACTAAGCCATCTTTCTCAAGAACATTGATGATTTGCGTAATAGTCGGCGGTGTAACCTGCAAAAATTGACTAATTTCAGAAATCTTCATCTCTGTCTTTTTTTCATTTGCTTCACGCTGAATCGTTACCAGAACCTTAAATTCGCTGGGATTGTAGCCGGCGATTTTCTTATTATGCCAACTTATTTTCCTAAATTCCATGAATGCCTTGAGCAGTTTCTGAACAGTCTCATTATTATAACTAGCCATGTTTTCACCTCGATTTCTTTTCTAATCCTAATAATTAGGTAACCTATTTATTTACCTACCTAATTATATTCTTGACTCCATTTACCGTCAATTTTTAACAAAACAAAAAACACAGGAAAACCTGTGTTTAACTTACGGGATAAGAAAATATAAATTTGACTACGAGAAATGTCCAGCTTCAGGCGCTATCGGCTCGAGGTCCCAAGCCGATAAGCGGGCGCCTTCCGCTTTTCTTACTCATTTGGATCTTCCTTTAGAACATCAGCCTGTATTAGTTTCCATCTGCCTCCCTCGTATAGCCATGAGGACTGAATATAACCTATCGTATCGGCATTTGCGATACCAGTTACTCTTTGTACCCCTATTAACCCCGTTTCATTCCCTTTAACGAGAGCAGGCTTTAATGTACTATATGGATTTACTGTTAATTCCGTTGGTTCATTTAATTTTCCATTATGGTAAAGACCAAGTTTTTTATAATAATCCTTTCTGTCTTTTAAATCGAACTCATAACTTTTAGCCGTATCTTTTATAATGATCTTCGCTTTATAGTCATTCATAAACTGGCTTTCCGCTTCTAATGGCTCAGGAACAGGTATTTTCTTTTTCGAAAAATCCTTTAAAGAAAATAAATAAGAATGTATGATTCCGCTGCTACCGCTTGTCAGCACACTTGCATATAAATCTTTTACGTTATCATGATTTAAATCAACAAGTTGAATGGAGGCTTTTGACCCTCCTTCTAACGAGAAGAGATAGGTTTTATCATTTGAGGCTACCGTTTCAATATAAATTTTTTTAAAATAGGGGTTCTCTTTACCGTATGGTTCGCCCTTTAAATAAATTTTTTCCTCTTTACCATCCCCAGTAATATCCTCCCTTGCTTTTGAAATGGTAATAACACTGGTTGTTTGTCCAATCGCATAAACACCAGTTAAAGCCATTAATGATACAAGAATACTTGATGTAATAAGCCTAAACATCTTTTTTTTCATACTATTCCCCTCCTCACGGTGATAAGAACAGTATGCCCATTTTTAGGAAAAAAATAGACTCTCCATTAATGGGAGAGTCGATAATAAAAACTATTCACTTGGTTTTTCAGGTGCTTCTTCTTTCCAGATGGTGGTTACTTTTCCGTTGTCTCCTTCATCAAGGATGAAAGAGCCATTGGAGTATCGATCGCTAAAGCGGATATTTGCTGTTCGGATTGATTCTGTAAAGCCTTTTTCCGTTTGAACAACAATCGAATCCGATTCCTTTGCAGTCAAGAAACCGACGACGCGATGCGGATTTGACTTCAGCTCTCTGAGAATAACAACCCCACGTTTCGCGCGCGATGTCTTTTCAAACTCTTTTAGCTTCATCCGTTTGATTGATCCGCGCTGGGTAGCTATTACAATCGTATCATCACTGGTAGGATCGATGATTTTTCCACCCACAACAAAATCATCGTCTTTCAGGTTCATCCCTTTTACCCCAGCAGCGCGGATACCAACAATACTGATCTCTTCCTCGTCAAACCATAAGGAATAGCCTAATTGGGAAATCAAGAAGAGTTCTATTGTTCCGTCTGTCATATGAACGTCAATGACCTGATCATCATCCTTTAGATTGATGGCGACAAGTGATTTCGAGTAGCGCTGTGCTTTATAGGCCTTTAATTCGGTTTTCTTGACCATTCCGTTTTTCGTAATAAACACAAGGAAGGAGTCAGTTTCAAAATCTTTCACAGGAATGGCCTTAATAATTTCTTCGTCGCGTTCAATGGCGATGATGTTAGCGACGTGCTGACCTAAGTCCTTCCAGCGAATATCTGGGAGCTCATGTACCGGACAGAAAAGATAGTTACCCTTATTCGTGAATAGGAGGAGAACATCCTTTGTATTCATATCGAGCTGTGCCAAAAGGCGATCAGAATCCTTCATGGCAAGATCCTGGCCATTTGAGGCTGCATAGGAACGTTGGCTTGTCCGCTTTACATAACCATGCTTCGTGACCGTGACAATGACATCCTCGCTTGGTACCATGACTTCAAGATTGATTTTCAGCTCTTCAATTTCCGCCTCGATTCGTGAGCGGCGATTGTCAGCAAACCGTTTCTTTACGTCCTTTAATTCTTTTTTTATAACGGAAAAGAGTTTCTTTTCACTAGCTAAAATACTGGTCCACTCTTCAATTTTTTGCGCTAATTCTTCCGCTTCATTCCTTAATGCAGTAATATCTGTGTTTGTTAAACGATAAAGCTGTAAGGAAACAATGGCTTCTGCCTGCAATTCTGTAAAGGCGAACTTCGCAATTAAATTATCTTTGGCGTCGCGTTTATCCTTTGATGCTCGAATCGTGGCTATCACTTCATCAAGGATTGATAAAGCTTTCATTAAGCCTTCAACGATATGCTGGCGCTCCTTGGCCTTATTCAACTCAAACCGGGTTCTTTTTGTGACAACTTCCTTTTGATGCTCAATATAGGCATCTAGTAATTCGCGTAGCCCCATTAATTTTGGCCGCTTATTATGGATGGCAACCATATTAAAGTTATAAGCTACCTGCAGGTCACTGTTTTTATATAAAAAGGTTAACACACCTGCTGCATCGGCTTCTTTTTTTAACTCAATCACGATTCTAAGGCCGGTTCGGTCCGTTTCATCGCGAACTTCGGAAATTCCTTCTACCTTACGATCGAGGCGGAACTCATCAATTTTTTTTACTAGATTTGCTTTATTCACTTCATACGGGATTTCCGTGATCACAATCTGTTGCTTGCCGCCACGCATTTCTTCAATATCTGCCTTAGAGCGAATAATGATTTTCCCTTTACCAGTTTCATAGGCCTTCTTTATGCCATCAATCCCTTGAATGATCCCGCCTGTAGGAAAATCTGGTCCTTTAACGACTTTCATTAACTCTTCAACAGAGGCATCGGGCTGATCCATTTTCAGGATGACCCCATCAATAACCTCACCAAGATGGTGCGGCGGTATATCAGTAGCATATCCCGCAGAAATTCCTGTTGAACCATTTACCAGCAAATTCGGAAACATCGCCGGCAATACAGTTGGTTCTTTGGAAGTATCATCGAAGTTTGGAATAAATTCAACCGTTTGTTTTTCAATATCTCGAAGTAATTCAGCTGCTATTGCTGATAAACGTGCTTCGGTATAACGCATCGCTGCCGGCGGGTCACCATCGACACTACCGTTGTTTCCATGCATTTCGACTAGAACATTCCGAACCTTCCAGTCTTGACTCATCCGCACCATTGCTTCATATACGGAGGAATCACCGTGTGGGTGGTAATTACCAATAACGTTACCGACGGTTTTTGCTGATTTTCGGAATCCTTTATCATGTGTATTTCCTTCAACATGCATGGCATAAAGAATTCTTCGTTGAACTGGCTTTAAGCCATCACGTGCATCAGGTAAGGCTCGTTCCTGAATAATGTACTTACTGTATCTTCCAAACCGATCGCCAAGTACATCCTCTAAAGGTAAGTCACGGAATTTTTCAGTTGGACTCATTCTCCAGCTTCCTCCTCTGCGATCGTGATATTTTCATTTTCTAAAATGGTGTCATCTTCCTCTAGGCCAAAAGCGACATTGGATTCAATCCATTTACGGCGCGGTTCGACTTTGTCACCCATTAGAGTTGTGATGCGACGCTCTGCCCTTGCAACATCATCTATTTTTACGCGGATCAGTGTCCGGGTTTCTGGATCCATCGTGGTTTCCCAAAGTTGATCAGCGTTCATTTCACCAAGACCTTTATAGCGTTGAATGATGTAGCCGCGGCCCACTTTTTTCATGGCTCCTTGGAGCTCATCTTCGTTCCATGCATATTCAATTATTTCTTTCTTGCCGCTTCCTTTACTTACTTTGTATAAAGGAGGCAGCGCAATAAACACTTTACCGGCTTCAACAAGTGGTTTCATATACCGATAAAAGAAAGTCAGCAATAACACTTGGATATGTGCCCCGTCTGTATCGGCATCAGTCATGATGATGACTTTATCATAGTTCACATCTTCAAGCGTGAAATCAGTGCCAACACCAGCACCGATGGCATGGATGATCGTATTGATTTCTTCATTTTTAAAGATATCCGCAAGCTTGGCTTTTTCGGTATTAATGACTTTACCACGCAACGGAAGTACAGCTTGGAAGCGGCGGTCGCGTCCCTGTTTCGCCGAACCACCTGCTGAATCACCCTCAACAAGGTATAGCTCATTCCTTTGCGGATTACGTGATTGTGCCGGTGTAAGTTTACCGGATAGAACAGTTTCTCCCCGTTTTTTCTTTTTCCCGCTTCTCGCATCCTCACGGGCCTTTCTTGCCGCCTCGCGCGCTTGATAGGCTTTGATTGATTTTTTGATCAGTAGGGAGCTGATATCAGGATTTTCTTCAAGGAAGTAGGAAAGATGCTCTGATACGACAGAATCAACCGATGAACGGGCTTCGCTTGTGCCTAATTTTCCTTTCGTTTGACCCTCAAATTGAAGAAGCTCCTCCGGGATTCGTACCGAGATAATCGCAGTTAATCCTTCACGGATATCTGCACCGTCTAGATTTTTGTCTTTTTCCTTTAAAAGTGAAACCTTGCGGGCATAATCGTTAAATACGCGTGTCATAGCCGTTTTCGAACCAGCTTCATGTGTTCCTCCATCCTTTGTACGGACGTTGTTTACAAAGGATAAAACATTTTCCGAATAGCCATCATTGAATTGAAAGGCAAATTCGACTTCAATGCCATTTTGTGCCCCTTCAAAGCTGACTACGGGATGGAGAACATCCTTCTCTTCGTTTAAATATTCAACAAAAGCTTCGATTCCATTTTCATAATGAAACACTTCATGAAAATCATTACGGTCATCGATAAGTTCAATTTTTAATCCTTTTAACAAAAAGGCTGACTCTCTTAACCTCTCAGATAAAGTTTCAAAATTATATGTGGTAGTCGAAAAAATGGTTGAATCCGGTTTAAAGTGAATAGTTGTACCTGATTGATTCGTTTTCCCGATTTTTTCAAGAGTAGTTACCGGCTTGCCGCCATTTTCAAAGCGCTGTTCATAGACAAATCCATCTCTCTTAATAGTGACGGTTAGCCTTTCAGACAGGGCATTAACGACAGAGGCCCCAACACCATGAAGACCGCCACTCGTTTTATAACCGCCTTGGCCGAATTTTCCGCCGGCATGAAGAACCGTTAGGATAACTTCGGGTGTTGGTTTTCCTAGTTTATGCATTCCTGTAGGCATCCCGCGTCCTTTGTCAATGACGCTGATTGAATTATCTTTGTGTATTCTTACAATGATGTGATCCCCAAATCCGCCGAGTGCTTCATCAACGGAATTGTCGACAATCTCATATACAAGATGGTGAAGACCTCGTGAATCGGTGCTGCCGATGTACATTCCAGGGCGTTTTCTTACAGCTTCTAGCCCTTCGAGTACCTGTATGGCATCATCATTATACTCAAAAGCTTGTTGATTTCTTGCCAACTAAAATACCCCTTTCATACCTTACAAAAAGAAAAAAGCTTCTCATTGCTAAAAATTACGATTTAATAATCATTCGATTTATGAACTCGTTTTTCCTTTAAAATAAGTAATTAGAACAGATGTTTGCCACATACATTTTATCATAACTTCCTGCGGCGTCTATGCTATATTTTAGCGATTTATTTCAATTTGGCAAATCCGTAATGGAAAACTCCATCATTTTTACTACATTTTACGAGTCTTATTGCGCAAAAAAAAAGAAAAAGCTGCTAAAAAATAGCAGCCTTTACCTATTTTTTGTTATTGCATGTTCGACTTTTATGCATCGATCCATTATTACTGTAAAACCCTTCTCTTTAAGGAATTCGTAGGCTTCATCATTGAAAAGACCTTGTTGCGCCCAGAAAACATCGGCATCCATTTCTGCACATTCTTTTGCGACATCAAGCAATTGCTCGGAACGGCGGAAAACGTTGACAATGTCGACATGCCCATTAATATCTTTTAAGGAAGCAACAGCCTTTACACCTAGTACCTCGTCAATCGTTGGGTTAACCGGGATAATCTCATAACCAGCTTTTTGCATCGCCTCGGAAACCATATAGGATGTGCGTTCAGGGTTATTACTTAAACCAACCACTGCAATTCTTTTTGCCTTTTTTAATATGTCTCCAATTTCCTCGCGGCTCGGATTTTCAAATTCCATGAAATTCACTCCTACACTCTTTTTCTTTATTTTACCTTTTTCTTCACAAATTACCTAACAAATTATTTAGAAGAGTTATATAAAATTTCAAAAAAACTAGGATAGGGTATTGAATGCTTGGTTTACTCCTGTTGTAACCTTTGGCACAGAAAGGCTGATTCGAGCTCCATCCCCTTTATTTTCAACGATTACCTTCCCATTCATATTCTCCATAATCATTTTGGTCAAATAAAGTCCAAGCCCAGTTCCATGCGGTCTAGTTGTGAAATACGGATTGAACACCTTATCAAGCATTGACGGTTCGATCCCTCCAGCATTATCGATAAATTCGGCAACAAAAAACTCTGTTGTTTCCTTGATTATGATCCGAAGTTGTCGATTTTTAATGTCTTTGGCTACAAAGGCATCAAGGGCATTAATTAAAATATTAAGAACCACCTGGCTAAATTCATTTGGATTGCCAAAAGCCATTTGCTGACCTCTATATTCAAATTCCAATCGTATATTATGACTTTTTAAACTAAAGGCAAAAATAGCTAAAGCATCTTCGATTGAATCCGATATGGAGAAAGAGCATTTTTCAATATTTGGTCGGTAAAATTTACGGAAATCATTAATCGTTTGTGTCATATGATTGATTTGAATCATACTTTCTCTCGTAAACCAATCAATGTATTGATTGTTGATTTCGCCATATTCCGAGGCTTCTCTTACGTCCTGGATTAATAATGACAAGCTATTTAACGGCTGGCGCATTTGATGTCCTATGTTGGCAACCATTTCTCCCATAGCTGCTAGTCTTGATTGCTCGAGTAAGATACGATCTTTCCTTCTGTTTTTCGTAATCTCTTCCTGGATTCGTTGCTCTAAATTTCGATTTATTATTTCTAGCGCTTCATACTTTGCTTCTAGGTCTTCATACTTTTCTTCTAGGGATCGATAGTTCGCTTCTAGTTGATTATTGTTTTTCATAAGCTCACTTCCCATAACGTTTTCTCTATCATCACTAAGAAATTGCTTAAAATATTTTCCCATTGTACATCATCCTTTTGACTGCATGCTCTAATTTTATGAAAAACCGACCAATGAGTAGTCTTGGCCGGATTATAATCTAGCTATTGCTTTTTGTTATGTAAATTATATTCTCATCAATTGCTGCCTTCAATGAACATTCTATGAATTTGAAAACTCTTCATATTTTTGTAATAAAAATTTCCCTATTTGTTCTTAGTTTTGTCAGAAAATGAAAAAGGATGAGGATCTCTCTATGGGGTAAAACCATAGAGGATATCCTCATCCGCTTATTTTTGCGTAACAGTCTTATTAGTATTTAAGTTTAAAGCAGTCCAAGCTGTTTGGTCGCCAAAATTTCTCGACCAAGTTCCCAGCCCGGCTAAATGATATTTTTCTACAATCGCAGCTCGCTTATTTAAGGATAACTCATCTTCAATCCAGATTTTATAGGTGGCTTTTTCGTCGGTTGCAACATATTCTGCAAAATTTTGACCACTTTTCGCATCATAAGTTGGCGTTATACCCTTTTCAGCAAGCCACGCTTTTACCTTCTCCATTGTTAGGGCCTTGGAGGTAATGGTTGTTGTCCCATCCGCATTATGCTGTTCTTTCCACAGTCTCGAATATAATGGGACACCAAGAATCAATTTTTGATTTGGGACTTCTGTTAATAATTTCTCCGTATTCTTTTCAACCCATGGCAAGCTTGCCACGCTTCCTTCTCCAGAAGCGGCGTTAATATGTTCGTCATAGGCCATGACTATTACATAATCCACTATCTGCCCGAGATCTTTTCTTTCAAAAAAGGATGACCAATTGTTGTTCTCACCTGCAGCGAAAGTAATATCTATCGACACTACTAAACCGGCTTCATGCAAATACGGCGCGGCTTCTTTGATGAATTGTGTGACAAGAGGTCCATCTTCTTTCTTGACATTTTCAAAGTCAAAATTAATTCCTTGCAGTTGGTACATTTGACTATAGTTTAGTAATTGCCGAATCATTGCTTGTCGCGTATCAAAATCCTTCAAGGCTTCATGTGTCAATTGGGGGTTAAAGGAATTGGAAATCAATCCCCATACTTGATAACCTTTTGAATGTGCCCAGTTACTATAATCAAGCGAAGCTAAATTTTTTATCGTTCCATCATTCGAAGCTATAGAAAACCAAGTTGGTGACACGACATTTACACCAGGCATATCCTGAATATCCTTTGGGTCAGGATTTTTTGTATAAACTCCTTCCCAAGTTAATTGAACCGGACCATTAATTTTTGGCGTTTGGAATTTTGGGGTTTCTCTTGTTATTTTCACTTGAACGGCATCTTTACGATTCACGTACTTCTTCTGAATGTACCCACTAATCCCTTTAGAATTACGAACGAGATAGAAATCGTCCTTTTCTCCCTCAATCATGACAGGTTCTTTCTTGTTTACTTCGTCAGTGTAAGGTGATTGTAATGTCGGTTTTGTCCGAAGCCTAAGCCTTTCTTTATTAACGTCTTCGGATGTGATTTGTCCGTTAACATATTTTTGCCCATCCTTTTGAATCCAAATAGCCCCGCTTCCAGCCATTTTTTTATAATCAATCGGATAATAGGTTCGAATCGGATCGATTGCAACATAGATTTGCCCATTCCTTGAAAGAATCGGTGATAGCTGAATGTTAACGGGCTTTTGATTGACAAAGTAAGTAAGGGAATCAGTCGGCATTTGCACGACCTTATCTGCAGTTGTAATGATGACAGATTTTGATTTTTCATCATATATAGCATACTTGTCAATATTCTTTTGTATAAATGTTAATGGTATATACAAAGTATTTTCTTCTATTAAAGCATTCCCCTCTTGCTTGCCATTAAATAATATGGGATTTTCCCCGTAGAAAAACTCTTTTTTCTCTTTCGAGGCAAACGGATAGAGTAAGAAGAATACTGAAGAAGAAATAAGCAAAACAGCGAGGAGTAATCCTCCAATGATCCATTTCTTTGATAGTCGATTTTTTTTATAGTAATTCAGTTGTGCCAATTTCTTTATCCTCCTCCTACTCTATGGTACGGTATCAAGCAAGAATTGAGAAGATATTTTTTTATAGTAGAAACAGTTCGTTGAACAAAACCTGCATCTTTTTTTAAGACATGAAAAAACCAATGATGGTGTTTTCGCAAATCCGTGTTAAAATAGAAGAACTGGAACTTTTATTGAAGGAGAAATTTTTAATGGTTCAAATAATTTTAGTTTTGATCCTAGCCTATTTACTAGGCTCCATCCCATCTGGGCTAATTGTAGGAAAGGTTTTCTATAAAACCGATATACGTAAACATGGGAGCGGAAATTTAGGTGGAACGAATACCTTTCGCACTCTTGGTGTTAAAGCAGGTCTTACTGTTACAATTGCCGATATATTAAAAGGTACATTAGCTGCCTCTTTACCTTTTCTTTTCCATATACACATACACCCATTGCTTGCGGGAGTATTTGCCGTAATCGGACATACCTACCCAATCTTTGCTGGTTTCCGTGGAGGCAAAGCAGTTGCTACTTCAGCTGGAGTCCTGCTGTTCTATACACCATTAATGTTTGTGATACTGATCGGCGTCTTTTTTCTAAGTTTATACATAACGAAATATGTTTCGCTCTCATCTATGCTTGCGGGAGTAATTGGTGTTATTTATGCGCTTATTATTTGGGACATCCCCTTAATAATTGTCATAACTTTGCTGGCTTCCTTTGTTATTTACCGCCATCGAGCCAACATTAAAAGAATCATAAATAAAACAGAACCGAAAATTAAATGGTTATAAGGTCAAGCGCCCATTTAGCGACGAATATATGTCGTTAAATGGGCGCTTTTCCATTTTTCCTTAAATTCTTTGTCATTTTTAGTAGAAAAATACTATAATGATAGAAAAAGGTTGTAAAGGGAGAATCCATGAAGAAAAGAGTCATTGTTCCATCTGTTTTACTTTTAATGGTGTGTAGTGTCGTTGCCTATGTTCTTTATTTCCAGCATCAAAAGAGTTCAATAATAGAAAAAGTCAATGATCAAGTTGCTAAATTTAATGAAACGAAAACCGCAAAGGCTGTTAACAAGGAATTTACCGAAAAAGTGACCATCGGTGCCATTGGCGATATTTTGATTCATGAATCGGTTTACAAAGATGCCTTCAATGGCAGCAAGTATAATTTTGACCCGATGTTTGGAAATGTAAAAGGGTTACTTGAAAAGCCAGATATTTTAACGGCGAACCAAGAAAGTATAGCTGGGGGAACAGAGCTTGGTCTTTCTGGTTATCCTAGCTTCAATAGCCCTTATGAAGTGTTGGATGCACTTGTCCATGCAGGGGTAGATATGGTTTCAACAGCCAATAATCATTCATTAGACAAAGGGGAAAAAGGCATTCAATCAGAAATTCACTATCTAGATAGCATTGGCTTACCTTATGTGGGGAGTTTTAGAAACGAACAGGATCAAAAGACACTAAGAATAATAGAGAAGAACGGAATTAAAGTAGCCTTCCTTGCTTACACATTCGGAACAAACGGTATAAAAGTCCCTCCTGGTAAGGATTATTTAGTGAACATCATCCATCAAGATAAAATGAAAGAGGAAATTGGACGAGCGAGAAACCAAGCTGACGTCGTCGTGATGAGCATTCATTGGGGCATCGAGTATCAAAGACTACCTAATACAGACCAAAAGGATCTAGCCCAATTTTTGGCTAATCAAGGGGTAGATATAATCTTCGGTTCCCACCCTCACGTTTTAGAGCCGATGGAATGGATTAAAACAAATGATGGTAGAAAAACATTGGTCGTCTATTCACTTGGGAACTTTATTTCGGGACAAACGAATGACTATAAGGATATTGGTGGAATGGCAACAATCGATATTACGAAGCATGTGACGGCTCATGGTGATTCTATTGAATTATCTAATCCTACTTTTTACCCTACCATCGTCTCTAATCAAAACTTAAGAAACTTTCGTGTCGTACCGTTAGAGAAGGCAGGCACTTTTGGTTTTCAAAATGCAGAAGCAAAATATAAAGAAATCCAAAGTTTTATGAACCAGTGGCTTCGCTAATGCGGGGCTTTTTTAACTTGTTTTTTTCTAGTATAATAGGAATATTGGAGCCTAAAGTTCATTGCATTAAAAATTAATAACAAGCCAATATTGGAAGGTGTACCATATGAACATTCTTATTGATCGTGAAGCAGCAGCTTGGTATAAAGAGGAGTTAGGGCTGACAGAAGGAGATTTCGTCCGGTTCTTCGTTCGCTACGGTGGATGCAGTACGGTCCAAAGCGGCTTTTCCCTTGGTGTAACTAAAGAGGATGGAACAAATGATATCGCAGTTAAGGTAATTGAAAATGGAATCACGTTCTACATCGATGAAAAAGACGTTTGGTACTTTGATGGACATGATTTAATTGTAAAGTTTAATTCAGCAATTGGGGAACCTGAATTCGAGTATAATAAATAAAAAAATGGCAGACGGATTATTCACCGTCTGCTTTTTGTTTTATCTATCCAAAGATTGAACGATTTTTTCACAAATTTCATGAGTCTGTAAGGCATCTTCTGCTGTAATCGATGGCATTGTATTAGTGCGGACGGCATAAATAAAATCGGCTATAATTTGCTCAAAGCCTCGTTTGTAGAGGGTAGGATCCCAATCATTAAATGTAATTTTCGTCTCTTTTTTATCCTGATAAATCAATTGTTCCGCTAAGTTTTTGACTAGTCTTTTTTCACTAGGTCCCATAATTTCAAGCTTTTCCTCAACTGTACCGCTGTCCCGATTCATAATTGCGATTCCTGTTGCACTTTTTGTCATTAATTGAGCTACCACATGATAAAGCTTGTCCCCTTCTTTTCTTCCATTTACCAAAAGATCCTGAATTTTATCTGGAAGTAGGAATCGTACCGTATCAATGACATGGATGAAATCATCATAGACAAAGGTGCGAATATCGTTTGGATGAGAAAGGCGGTTTTTTTGCAAGATAATCATGTTCGGTTCCGATACGTCCTTTAAGGCATGATAGAATGGTGCAAACCTCCGGTTAAAGCCTGTCATTAAAATTAACTTTTTGCTCGCAGCTAATTCAACTAATTCTTTGGCCGTTTCATAATGATAAGTAATCGGTTTATCCACGTATACATGAATATTTTCGTTTAACAGTTCTTTTACAATTTCATAATGAGACTCAGTTGAGGAATGAACAAATGCTGCTGAAATCCCACTGTTAATTAACGATTGTAGGCAGGAATGCTTAAAAGGGAATCTGTATTTTTGGCTAATTTCCTTCAATTTTGTTTCATTTCTTGTATAAAGGTGCAGCTCTATATCACTTATTCCACTAATGACAGGAAGATAGGCTTTTTGAGCAATACTTCCCAGTCCAATCATACCTATTTTTAACATCCCTTCACTCCATTACTTTTTCTTAACTTCTTCGTATTTTACATACCAATCAGGAAATGCTTTTTTGAAGGAGGTCGGAAGGAAATTCTCTTTTTTTACAAGAATGTGTGTCGATGTTCCTTCAGCACAGATTTCATCCTTTTCGTTTACGATGGAATAGCCATAAATCGTCTTAATTCCATTATTATAATCAATCCAAGTTTTAACGAAGCCTCTATCTCCGTAACGCAGAGGTTTTTTATAGGTGATTTTAATATCATACACTGGTGCATAGTACCCGGCATCTTCCATCCCAACATAACTAAATCCCAAATCCTCTATTAAACCAGAACGTCCTAGCTCGAAGTATTTTAAATAATTGGCGTGATAGATTACACCCATCATATCGGTATCTGCATATAAAAGCTGAATTTCTCTAGTTGAAATAAAAAAATTGTTCACTATCCATCATCCTCTCATATTGGTAACCTTTTGGATTGCGTTTCTTATATCTTCTTCTTCAAGGAAAAGGGCTTTTGCAGCTAAATCTTGATCTTGTTCTCTAGACATTAATCTCATCGCTTGTGCCTGGATCATTTCATCAACGAGATTCGTGGCAAATCGGCCATTTCCATTTATCGTCTCGACATTGAGCATTTCTATAAGTAGCTTTCGTGCATCATCTGTCAATTGGTATTGATAGCTTCCCGCATATGCCTCCATTATGGCTAGAAGCTCCCCCTGATTATAATCTGGGAAAATAAAATACTTCTTAAATCTTGAAAGCAGTCCAGGATTGCTTCCCAACAATTTGTCCATTTCATTTGGATATCCGGCAAGGACCACGACCAGATTTTCATTATGCTTAGTCATTTCATCTACAAGTGTATCAATGACCTCTTTACCATAATCGCCGACTGTTGGCCCAGATGCAATAAGGGAATAGGCCTCATCAATAAATAAAACTCCGCCAAGCGCTTCTCGAATTTTCTTCTTTGTCTTTCCAGCAGATTGTCCCATATATCCTGCGACAAAATCTGCACGGCTAGCCACTATCAAATGACCCCTTTTTAAGATCCCGCATTCCTTTAAAAACGCAGCATAGATCTTAGCAACCGTCGTTTTCCCAGTCCCGGGGTTACCGGTAAAAACAGCATGCAGCTGAATAGGGACCGGTGGAAGTCCGTTGCTTCTTCTATACTGTTGCATTTTTACAAAAGAAATAAGTGACTTCATTTCTTCTTTAATCGAATCGAGACCGATTAAGCGGTCAAGCTGATCGGACGGTGATTCCTTCCGTTCCCTATTTTCTAAGCTAAAGTCTTCCTTATTTAAAAAAGTATAGTGAAGAATATCCTGGTTATCTCTTTGTATAACAGAGCCTTTTTTAAAAATAGCATCTAACACTATATTCCGAACAGTTCTCGCGTTTCCAAAGGTATTATCCACCCGCTCCCGCTCGATCCGTTGACAGAGCTCCAGCTTCGCTTCGTCCGTCAAAATATAATCATTTTCGCCAGCGATTTTTTCTGATATCATGATAAGCTCTTCATTAGAATAATCGGGTAAGTGAATAAAATTGGAATGGGGGAAGCGGCTTCGCAATCCGGGGTTGGCATCAATAAAGGAGCGCATCTCTTCAGGATACCCGGCTAAAATGCAGGCGAATTTTCCGCCAAACTCATTTCCTGTCATCAGTGAGACAAGCGTATCAATGGCCGTTTGACCGTAATCATTCCCAGATTGACCTTCACGTTTGAGACTGTATGCTTCATCAATAAACAAGACCCCGCCAACTGCTCTCTCCACAAACGTACGGACATTTTCTTCAGTCTGTCCAACAAAAGCCCCAATTAATTGCGACCGATTCGCTTCAATGACTTCATCACGTGGCAGGACACCAAGCTCGTGGTAAATTTTCGCGAAAAGCCTGGCTAGAGTTGTTTTTCCCGTTCCTGGGTTTCCAGTTAAAATCATGTTTAAACTTAATTCGTCCTTAATTTGAAATCCTAACTTTTTCCGCTCTTTTTGGTAAAGCAAAAATCGATAATAATCATTGACCCGGGCTTTTACCTGTTCTATTCCGACCATATCCTGTAATTGCTCCAAGGCTTTTTTAGACGGTGCTGCTGTGGCATCTTTGGGGTCATCGAATAGTAAATGCCATTTTTGCTTTATTTCTTCGAGATTTGCCATTTTCAATTTTAAATCTTCGTAATAGGTAGCGGTATGAAAAACTCCTATGATCGACTGATCGTATTCCTCTGCTGCTTTTAAAAGTTGACCCACTGCTGAAACAGTATTCTCCAGCAATTCTAACAGCTCTCGGTATTGAATATGTAGTGCTTCACTGCCTGATTTTTCTACCCATTCCACTTTTTCTTGGATAGCATGAACATGATCGTCCACATCGACTAAAAATGTTTTGCAGATCAGTATGTATTGTTCAGCCGTTTTCTTTTTAGCCGTGCGATTATCCGTTTCTCTGATGGAAGGAAACGAGAGGACAGCTAAAAAATCTTTCCATTTATACCATTCAGATGTTAATACATATTCTTTTGCTTTTGGATTATTGGGATCAAGCTGAAGTGCTTTTTCCATCCATACTTCCGCTAGTGAATCAGCCTTATTTCGCCAAAGTCTGGATAGGGCAGCCAATATCAATAGCTTTGATAAGGTAATTGGATTTGTTTCATGACTTAAGGCTAATATTAACGCCGCTTCATCGGAAATGAATCCCTTTTCATCCAGTTCTTTCTCCCACTTATGTAATTGTGTATATTCTATTGAAAACTGATTATCCTGCTGGTTCATCAAACATCACTTCTTTATCAAAATTTCCATTCTATCTTACCATTAAGGACTGGTACAGTAAATGAGAAGGTTTTGCATGATGTGGCTTTAGAAACATCCAATAGCATAATAATTAAAAACTCAAAAAAGGAAGGACCTGTTTCCAAAGAACAGGCCCTTTCCTCGTTTTATCCTTGTGTGTTATTTGCTTCATCTTTAATTTCCGAGCGGAATGATTCAATGCTTTCTTTTCTCCGTTCGTTTTTCTCTTCGATTTGCTGCCGCTGCGTCTCACTATCAGTAAACTTAAGTGATTCTTCGGCCGCTCTAATGTTTTCCTCAGTATTTTGAAGCATCGATTGTAATTTTTCAGCGTTATCGCTTCGATCGTCCGGTTTTGGTTGGTTGTTATAAGGCATGGTAAGTCCTCCTTGTGATGTAAATGGTACGAATATAGTTTGTATCAAAGGAGAAAAAATATCACAGAATTTTTATAAAAACAGCATAAAGACCCGCAGGCACAATGTCCGTCGAGTCTTAGTTCATTATTATTATTCACCTTTAGTCTGAATTACTTGAGCGTGTTCATTGCTTTTATTCTGCATTTGCCTTCCTTTGTTCCCACCAAATCCCCTTGGCTGAGTTCCGAGATGGTTCGGGACAAAGTGTTTTCGGCTGCCTTTTGGATTACTCATCAAGAATCCCTCCTCTATCACAGTTTAACCAGATAGGGAGAAGAACATAATTGGTAATCTATGTGAGTTTATTCAGCTTTGCCAAGGCGTTTATTTTCTAAACGTTGTTCAATTTTTTCCATTGCTGCACTGTCTTTTAAAAGCTGACTTTTATTTTCTGAAACAAGTTCCGCAAAAGAGCGTTTTCGAGGCTTCCTCATGGATATCACCTACCTTATGTCCTATTTTAACAGTTATTATGTCCGATAAAGCTTTTAATTATTACAACTTTTTGAAAATTTTATTGTATTTCAATAATTTTAATTAAGAAAAAAGACACTGGTTATAAAAACCAATGCCTACTTCCTGTTATTTTAATTCACTTGTATATTTTTTCATCATGTCAAGATTCATTCCGCCAGTAAATTTATTTTGGATAGTTCCATTACTGTCTATAAAATAAGTGGTTGGGATCGATAAAATTTGATAAACCTGATTTACATGATCTTTTTCGTCAAGTAGAATCGGAAACGTGATTCCATTCTTGTCAGCAAACCCCTTTACATCATTTTGCGGGTCAATATTAACAGCAAGGATGACGATATCTTTTCCGGCTGATTGATAAAATTTTTCCATCTCAGGCATTTCAGCCTTACAAGGCGGACACCATGTTGCCCAGAAATTTAACATTACTTTTTTTCCTTTTAAACTTGAAAGCTTGACTGTTTCACCTGTTAACGTTTTCAATTCAAAGTCAGGCGCCTTGGCTCCGATTTTCAGGCCATTGGCAGTTGGCGTTGTTGTTTGCTCGTTGTTTTGGGGCTCATTTTTCTTCTCCATGGCTTGGACTATAGCAACCGTAAGAAGGGAAATCAACACGATTGCTGCAATTACTTTTTTCACCAAAACAAGTACCTCCTTTTCAATCCACTGTTATTACAATTTTACACTATCAGTAAAGTTTAAATGAAGTTTGTATATGCCAAATATGTGACATTTTTCTAGATAGCTGATTATTTAAATGATTAGATCTCTTTTTTTCTTAAGAAGATCGTTAAATTCCTGATCTAAGAGCAGGTAATTAGGGTCTATTTTATTTATTAGTGATAGTTCTCCAAGAATCGATGCCAACTTATTTTCAATTATCATCAATTTCTCTTCTCTACTACTATTTGTCTTGCCCCTATTTAAATATTCCTCAAGCTTCATATCAACCCGCTTAATGAATTGTTTTTCAAATATTAGCAAACGGTCACAAAGCTTATTTAAAAAGTAATAGTCATGAGAAACCGTAATAATCGTACCCTTAAATTCACTTAATGTTTTTTCCAACTGCTCTCTGCTTGGTAAATCAAGGTGGTTTGTCGGTTCGTCTAAGATCAGCACATCGTATTCCTTCATTAACATGTCAACAAGCTTAACTCTTGTTCTCTCACCGAGACTGAAGGTCCTAATCGGTTTTAAAATGACGGTTTCCTTTAAACCAAGATTGGCAAGCAATGTCCGGGCCCGGAATATATCCTTTTGCTTCGTTAATCCTAGTGCTTCGATCGAATTCATATCTTCTGGTAAATCGCTAACATCCTGACTTAAATAAGCGATTTTTACCGATCCGCTCCTCCAAAGTTCCCCAGCTGATGGATTCTCATCTCCAAGAAAAAGCCTTAATAATGTCGTCTTGCCACAGCCATTTTCTCCTATAAGGCCAATCCGTTCGCCATGATTAAGATAAAATTGACTATCCCGAAAAAGAGTCCTTCCTCCGAATGTTTTGGCTAACTTTTTAGCTTCGATTACCCTTTTTCCTCTTTTTCCTTGGCTGTCAAATTGAAATTGGACATTTGCTTCTTCAGTTGGTTTTTCAACTTTATTTTTTTCCAGTTCGCTTTGCAGTCGTTTCATTTTGGATTTCACTTGTATATCCATCTTCTTTGCTTTTGCCCTGTGGTATTCCTTATAGCCAATTTGTCTACGCTCACTAGCTGAGCCTTGTTTGGTTGAATCTCGATGTCCTTTTTCTGACCAGTTTTTTAATTGTTCCATTTGCTGTTCGATTTTTTCTTTATAACGTTTTTGGACGTTGTATTGGTGGAGCTGATTTTCCACCCTCTTCTGCTTTTCCTCTCGATAATCACTATAGTTACCATTGTAAAAATGGATCTGTCTATTTTCTAATTCAAAAATTCGATTAACGGTTCGATCTAAAAAATGGCGGTCGTGAGAAATAATTAGCACTGGTCCTTGAAATTTCTCAAGTTCTGAAATAAGCCATTCGATTCCTTTATAATCCAAATGATTCGTCGGTTCATCCAGAATTAGAAAATCTGGTTTTGAAGCCCAGACCATTGATAAGGCGAGTTTTAATTTTTCTCCTCCACTTAATTGATGAAGACGTTCTTCTTCCCATTCATAAACCTTTTGAAGACCGATCTGGCTAGCATACTGCAATAAAGAATCATTTCCATCAAGCAATTCATGAAATTCACTAAATTCATAATCAACCGATTGAGTTAGGTAACCGATTTTGCAATCTTTTGCTTTCTCAATTATTCCTTGATCAAGACTAATTTTCCCGAAAAGGATATTAGCCAATGTTGTTTTACCTGTACCATTAAACCCAACTAAGCCAATTCTATCTCCTGTTTTTATTTCAAAATGGACATTTTCCAATACCTTCAAATCAACAAAACTCTTCTCTAATCCTTTTACTTTTATTACCGTTCGCATAAAAAAACTCCCTTCATGAACCTGAAGTGAGTTATCTGTCATAAAAATTCATCACCAAATAAGCCTAAAAAGACTTATGCAAAAGGGTATGATTATAAAAAAGGACAGACTAATCCTATTCTTCAGGTTCATCATTTTTCGAATATTCGAATCATGGCTGAAAAATAAGATCATTATTTCATCGTCCCTTAATCATTCCTTTTCGTTTATTAATTTCATTGTAGGTGATATTAACCGATATTGTCAAACAATTCCTAAAAATTAATTGGAGAATAAGAATGTCCTGCTCAATTTAAAATTTTTTAATCCTTAAGAGTCTATTATAAACCGTGTAAATGCATTTATGAGCGAATTTACTCAGTTTATGCGCGAATTTTTCAATATATGCGCGAATCCACATGTTTTATGCGCGAATTACTAATTATATGCGCGAATCGATTTCGACCTAAAAAAACACCATGCCAATTCAGACATGGTGTTTTTCATACGTGTAATTATCCTTGTAATTTTTCACGAAGAACCATTTGCAGGATACCACCGTGACGGTAGTAGTCAATTTCGACTTCAGAATCGAAACGGACAATTACTTCAAATTCTTTCTTATTACCAGCTTCATCAGTAGCTGTCACTTTTAGAAGATCACGTGGTTTTACGTTTTCATCTACTTGAACTTCAAATGTTTCTTTACCTGTTAAACCAAGTGTTTCAGTGCTATCGCCTTCTTTAAATTGAAGTGGTAGCACACCCATTAACACAAGGTTTGAACGGTGAATCCGTTCAAAGCTTTCAGCCAGAACAGTTTTAATACCAAGAAGGTTTGTTCCTTTAGCAGCCCAGTCACGTGAAGAACCCATTCCGTAATCTTTACCTGCAAGAACCATTAAACCAGTTCCATTTTCTTTGTATTTCATGCAAGCATCATAAATGGACGTAACTTCGCCTGTTGGCCAGTAAGTTGTGAAGCCGCCTTCTGTACCAGGTGCAATTTGGTTACGAATACGAATGTTTGCAAATGTACCACGCATCATGACTTCATGGTTACCACGGCGAGATCCGTAAGAGTTAAAGTCACGAGGCTGAACGCCTTTTTCTAATAGATATTTTCCAGCTGGAGTATTTTTACCGATCGCTCCTGCAGGAGAAATATGGTCTGTAGTAACAGAATCACCAAATTTACCAACCACACGAAGTCCAACTAATGGTTCAACTGTACCTGGTTCTGGTGATAAGCCTTCAAAGAACGGTGGGTTAGCAATGTAAGTTGAATTCTCATCCCAAGTATATAATGGCTCATTGCTTGTTTGAATTTCGTTCCAACGCTCATTGTCACCGAACACATTCTCGTACTCTCTACGGAATAGTTCAGGCGTTACTGTACGTTTTACGACGTCTTTAACTTCAGCTGTTGATGGCCAGATATCCTTGATGAATACTTCGTTGCCATCTTTATCTTTACCAATGGCTTCTGTCGCGAAATCAATGTTTACTGTCCCTGCAAGGGCATATGCTACGACAAGAGGCGGTGAAGCCAAATAGTTTGCTTTAACAAGTGGATGGATACGTCCTTCAAAGTTACGGTTACCGGATAATACGGAAGTAACTAATAGATCGTTTTCCGAAATTGTTTTTTCGATTTCTTCTTTTAATGGACCAGAGTTACCGATACATGTTGTACAACCGTAACCAACAAGGTTGAAACCGATTTGCTCAAGGTATGGAAGCAATCCGGAATCACGAAGGTAACCAGTTACAACTTTTGAACCTGGTGCTAAAGAAGTTTTAACGAATTTTGGAACTTCCATTCCTAATTCAACGGCTTTTTTCGCAACAAGTCCGGCTCCAACTAGAACATATGGGTTAGAAGTGTTCGTACAGCTTGTAATAGATGCAATAGCAACTGCACCAGTTTTAATTGCCGCTTCGTCACCGTTGTTAAATTTCACTACTGCTGATTTTTCAAGCTCGTCTGCTTGTAATCCAAATCCTTGGTTACCTTGTGGAGCAGAAACAGCATTCACGAATTCTTCCTTCATTTTTGAAAGTGGAATCAAATCCTGTGGACGCTTTGGACCAGAAAGATTTGCTTCAATAGTAGTAAGATCAATTTCAATAACATCTGTATATATTGGCTCTTCAGATGGATTGAAGAATAAGCCGTTTTCTTTGCAATATTGTTCAACCACTTTCACTTGCTCTTCATCGCGACCTGTTAAGCGCATGTATTCAAGTGATTCGCCGTCAATAGCAAAGAATCCGCAAGTTGCGCCGTATTCAGGAGCCATGTTGGCAATCGTTGCACGGTCAGCTAATGGTAATGTCGATACCCCTGGTCCGAAATATTCAACGAATTTACCGACCACGCCATGCTTACGTAGTACTTGTGTTACTTTAAGGGCAAGGTCAGTTGCGGTTGCTCCATTTGGAAGCTCACCAATTAGTTTTACCCCTACTACTTCTGGAACTGGGAAATATGAAGGCTGACCAAGCATACCTGCTTCAGCTTCAATACCACCTACGCCCCATCCAAGAACACCAAGACCGTTGATCATGGTAGTATGGGAGTCAGTACCAACTAATGTATCAGGATATGTTTCAAGTTCACCGTCAGTTTCAGCAACGTGAACAACATCTGCTAAGAATTCAAGGTTTACTTGGTGAACGATACCGGTTGCCGGTGGAACAGCACGGTAGTTGTTGAATGATTTTTGCGCCCAGCTTAGGAACTGATAACGCTCAGCATTTCGTTCAAATTCGTAATCCATATTAATTTTTAAGGAATCAGAAGAACCATAGGCATCAACCTGAACAGAGTGGTCGATAACAAGATCAACGGTTTTCTCAGGATTAATTTTGTCAGGGTCGCCACCAAGGTCAGCCATTGCTTTTCGTAAGGAAGCAAGGTCAACTACTGCAGGAACACCTGTAAAGTCTTGAAGAATAACACGAGCTGGCTTAAATGGAACGTCCACTTCTTTTAACTCGTTTGTTCCCCATTTTGCTAAGTTTTCAACGTGTTCTTTTGTGATCACACGGCCATCATATTGGCGAAGTACAGATTCAAGTAATACTTTTACGGAATAAGGCAATTTAGATACTTTGCCAATTCCTGCTTCTTCCAAAGCATGTAAACGGTAGTAGTGATAGCGCTTGCCATTTACTTCAAAAGAAGAACGTGCGTTAAATACATCATTTTTTACCATGATTAAATCCCCTTTCATTTGGCGTAAGATGCCAAAATCAATGAAAAGTTGTAAAGTTTGAACTTTTCCCATCCAACCCTACTTTTCTCACAATTCTAATCTTAATACAACCTTTTACATAAGTAAATAAAAAGAAAGTTATTGCGATTAATAAGTTTTTCTTATGTTTTATTACTGAATCGGTCCGAAATATTTCGAGAACATAGGAAGTGCTTACCTATTATATAGCATATCAATATTTATTATTTTCACAGTTATTATCTCAAAAAACTTTTTATTATTATTTTTTATGATAAAAAGTAAATAATAACGCGAGGGGGTGAAAGGATGGTTAAAAATAAAGCTAAGCATGTAATCCCAGGAGCTAACGCTGCAAAAGCACAAGGACAAGGTGCAGGGTTTAATCAAGAAATGGCAAACGAACCATTAACGACAAACGAAAGAATGAACAATACAAAGCGTAAAAAAAATAAATAAACATAGAAAAGCGGAAAACGCCTGTTTAGCGAAGTTCACTAGTCGCTGGGCGCCTAGAGCTGGATATTTCTCGAAGTCAAAATGTACTATCCTATAAAAAAAAGAAAAGCGGGTTGCTTCCCGCTTTTCTTATTCCGTTTGATTTACCTCGACAACGATGGATTGTAAATCCTGCTGAAAGCGCTCAAGTTGAGCTCTTTGTTTTTCAGATGCAACCTCAAGGGCATTTTCGATTTGCTGATACGCCTCATTTACCTCATCCTTTAAATGTTTAAGCTGATGGCCGTAGCTGGCGCTATCCTCGATAATCGTTTCATATAAGCCTTGTGCATTTTCAAATCCTTGCTGCGCTGCTTGAAAAGCCAATTGCTTGTCCTTATGGTAAGGATACTTTTGCATTTTTTCTCATTCACTCCTTCCATTTGTATAACGTTAAATTGCACAGATACTAAGAAAATATTCAGCATAAAAAGGGCATAAGACTGCATCCTAATGGTTGAGGAGGGATATAAAATGAACAAAAACGACGGCAAGGATATGCGTAAAAATGCTCCGAAGCAATCGGGTCAGCCAGAACCAATGAGTGGTTCACATAAAGTGAAAAATCAACAACATTCAAGAGCCAAACATAATAAACATCATGATATGTAAAAGAAAAAGCGGAAGCATCCGTTTATTGGCAAATCATTAGTTTCGCTGTTCACAGGGGCTGACATATAAAAATTTCAGCCCCTTTAAAGACAGCTTTCTTCTATTAAATAAAAAAGAGATAGGATTCCCCTATCTCTTGTAACTAAATTATTCTACAATTAATTTTCCAGTCATATTAGCATGTCCAGATCCACACATTACAGAACAATGGTATTCAAATGTACCAGTTTTATCAGCAACAAATTCTGCACTATTATTTCCTTGGATGTTTACATTATAAGCTGGGATCGCTAAACCGTGACCACCATCATCACTTTGAAGTGTGATCTTTACCTTATCACCTTTTTTAACATGTATTTCTTTTTTGTCATATTCAAAATCCTTTGCATTTACCTTAATGTCTACAACATTTCCAGTTGCAGCATTTGATGAATCGGCTGTTTTAGAAGAATCTTGCGTTTTTTGAGCGCTTTTATCTGCTGTTTGGGCAGAAGAAGAGGTGCTGTTTGATGATTGATTGGTTGAATTACTTGTGCTTCCACAGGCGCTTAACATAACTGACATTAATACCGTCGCAGACAATAAAAGAATTGATTTTTTTTTCATATAAAAAACTCCTCTCAAAAATTTTCCTTTTCTACACTAACACTCTTAGCACAAAAAAATGATTAATATTTTATTAAAGAAAGATTAAATTTTTATATAGGAAATAAGAATAAAGAAAAGAAGCAGGTGCTTCTTCAGCACCTGCAGGTTATGCAATAATAAATTATTCTAGTTCTTCAGATTAACGTAATCCCTTAACATTGATTAAAGCTTTTAACAGATGATCTTCCTCTTCTTCTGAAACTGTTCGTAAATCAAGTACCAACTCATCCTTGTTAATTCGTGCTATAATGGCTGGCTTTGCATTAATCCGTAATGTTCTACCAAGTTGTTCTGCAGTTAATTCAGAATGGGTTAAACTAATTAGCATCGAAGGGAGCTCAACTTCTGGCATCGTCCCCCCACCCACTTGACTAATGCCTGAAATTATCCTTGCCTGAAATTCTGTTGAATGTTTTAGAAGTTGTTCCACAAATAATTTGGAGCGGTTTACTAATTCTTCTATAGATACAAGCATATCGCGAATGGTTGGAATATTGCGTATTCCCGTTTCACCCCGAGCATAATCTATTAATGTACCTTCTAATGCAGCCAATGTCATTTTATCAACACGAACTACCCTAGCAAGCTGATGTTTTTTCAATCGGTCGATGATAGTTTTTCTTCCGCAAATTATCCCTGCCTGGGGTCCTCCCAGCAGCTTATCCCCGCTGAAGGTCACGACATCTGCTCCCATTTCGATTACTTCTTTTACTACTGGCTCTTCTCCAATACCATGCTTTTTAAAATCATATAGAGCTCCACTTCCAAGGTCTTCATAATAAATGACATCCTTTAATTCTTTCGTTAACGAGATTAATTCTTCGGATTCCACCGTATGTGTAAACCCGATGATCTTAAAATTGCTCGTATGAACCTTCATCACAATCGCTGTTTCCGGGGTAACTGCTGTTTCATAGTCGTATAGATGGGTTTTATTAGTTGTGCCGACCTCTACAAGCTTTGCACCGCTTTCTTCCATAATCGAAGAAATTCGAAAGGATCCGCCAATTTCAACAAGTTGACCTCTTGATACAATGACTTCCTTCGATTCTGCGAGCGCTCGTAAGACAAGATAAACTGCTGCTGCATTATTATTAACCACCATCGCGGCTTCTGCACCAGTAATTTCCTTCAAAATTGCTTCTATATGACTATGGCGGGAACCACGCTCCCCTTCGGCTATCTTATACTCAAGAGTGGAATAATTTTTTGCTATTTTCACCACATGTTCTATGGCTTGTTCGCTTAGTCTTGCTCTTCCTAAATTAGTATGTAGTATCGTTCCCGTTGCATTAATGACTTTTTCTAATGTATAGGAAAACTGTTTTTTGACATTGTTCTCCAGGATAATAAATATATCATCAATAAACATTCTTGTTCCTGGTTTGGCACCAGTCCAATTGTCGTTTATGATTTCATGTCTAATTTTTTCGATGACTTCCTTTAATTGTCTGGTTAATTGAATAAAGTCTAGCTGACTCGTTTCAAGTAGACTTATAAAACAGCCATGATTTTGAAGCTCATGGACAGGTGGAATTGAACGCAGCCATTCTTTCACCATTAAAAACTCCTTCGCTTATTATTCGAGCACCATTATACCATGTTTTCACACATTTTTAAGATGATGGAATAGAATAAATCATGTTTAAGGAGGAAACCAAAATGATTGCAAAAAATGATGATTCCATAAATTACGCCGAGATGGAAAAGTGGCTTAACAATTATTTCCTAGATCCTCTTACTTCCTATTTAGATCAGACACAATTCCAGATCGATCTTTATGAAACGAATAAAGAGTGGATTGTTGAAGCGATTCTTTCTGAATACGATGCATCTGAAATTACTGTTCTTATTGAAAAAGAAAAACTAACGATTACTGCCATGATACCCACTCCATCCAAACAGAGTCAAAAAAGAATCCGAGTGATTGAATTTCCATTTCAAGTGATTAGTCAAAAGGTTACCGCTACATTCATGGAAGGGATTTTAGAAATCTTTATTTCAAAGACAGACGGAGAGGTTGCAAATAATCGCTATATTACCTTGCAATAAAATCTTTTTTATTTATCAGTTTACATAACATGATTATCGTTAATAATAAAACCCTCAACTCTTGAGGGTTCCCTTTTTACATTGTTTCGATTATCTTTATCATTTCTTCGATTTCAGGAAATACACCTGTATCCATCTTTGAATAGATCTTCTCTCCATTAACAGTAACTTCGAAAACTCCTCCTGAGCTTGGAATTAGATCAAATTTTTCAATGTCATGGCGAAAATGAATAATGAGTTTTTCCGCGAAACTCGCGGCTCTTGGTGCGTAGTTTCATTGCATACAAAATTCAACGGTTATTTGGTATTTCTTCATAAATAAACCTCCAATTGTATTTATTTTTAAACTATTGACAAAATTTTATCCTATTAGACAGTCCTAAGCAAATGTTTGCCTCTATTAGTGCTAAAAATCCTTGGAAGAGGTATACTGAAATTTATGGAGGTGGACACGTTGAGTGAACAAGAAAAAATTCGCCTAACCTCTTTATCCACAAAGGCTGGTTGAGGCTGCAAAATTGGTCCTGAGGACCTGGCGCAAGTTTTGCGCCTTTTACCAAAACAAGAACCTGTACCTGAATTAATCGTCGGACATGAAACATCTGATGATGCCGGGGTCTATCGTTTAACTGATACGATTGCCCTAATTCAAACTATTGATTACTTTACCCCGATCGTGGACGACCCGTATATGTTTGGTCAAATTGCTGCGGCAAACGCCTTAAGTGATGTCTATGCGATGGGCGGAGAACCGAAAACCGTTTTGAACATTGTCGGTTACCCAATTAAAAAGCTTGGGCCCGATATACTGTCTGAAATTCTCCGTGGTGCTTATGATAAAGTAAAGGAAGCAGGAGCTATCACGGTTGGTGGACATTCGATTGATGACCAAGAGCCAAAATTTGGTCTCTCCGTAACGGGAATAGCACATCCAGATAAAGTTTGGAAAAATATTGGAGCAAAACCGGGTGATGTACTGGTTTTGACAAAACCTATAGGTGTTGGGATTATTACTACTGGAATCAAAAGGAACGCTGTTACTCCAGAACAGGAGCAAATCGTAACGGACACCATGGCGATGCTGAACAAAACAGCAGCTCAGCTATTAAGTTCATTTCAGCCTCACGCTGTTACCGATGTAACAGGATTTGGCCTCTTAGGTCACGGGAGTGAAATGGCACGCGGCAGCGATGTCAGCTTAGAAATATCCTTTTCTAATGTACCCATTCTTGAAGGCGCAGTGGAGTTAGCTAAAAATGGTGTTGTTCCAGGTGGGTCAAAGTCCAATCATAAGTGGTTAAACGAAGATATTTTCTATGAAAAAATTCTTCCAGAAGAGCAATTGGTTCTTTGCGATGCGATCACTTCAGGTGGACTCCTTGTCGCGTTAAATGAGGAAGATGCCATGAGCTACATAGAACAACTTCAATCCAATGGACTATCTCATGCATCTATAATCGGACGGGTCACAGAGAAAAAAGAAAAACTGATTTATGTAACACGATAACTGCGAAGCAACCTCTGCTTCGCAGTTTTTCATAGAAAGAATTTTTTGTTTGAAGGGTTAACATTTACATTAATAGGATTAATAGAAGAAATTAATTGAATTCGGAAGAACTGCATCGTTTAACTGATAGGTCGTTGAAACCGTATAAGTATGTAATCTAAAATTTTTAAGCAAGGAGGAATAAGAAGTGCCTACTTGTCAGAACTGTGAAAAAAAATGGTCCTGGTTTGATTCTATAAAAAAATTATTAAAATTCCGTAAAAGTATGAAATGTAGTCATTGTGGAGAAATTCAATACCAGAGTAAATCATCAAGAAATACAACCTCTTTATTTATACTTCTTCCTATGATTATTCTCCCATTTTCTGTAATCTTTAATTTGTCATCCTCTTCTGAATTATTATGGGAACTCGTCTTTATACCTGTAGTGATATTCATAACACCATTTTTCTTAAAATTATCTGATAAAAATGAACCATTATGGTGACATCCGAAAACAAAAAGTCAGACTCCTCAACCAAGCGAGGGTCTGACTTTTGTTTTAGGACATCGTTTTACATTTCAAGGATAACTTAAGACGAAGCTTTTCAAGCATATCCTTGGTCATTTTATCTAAATCATATTCGGATTTAAAGCCCCATTCTTCTTTTGCAGCAGATGCATCAATCGAATTTGGCCAGCTGTCAGCAATGCTTTGACGAACAGGATCGACTTGATAATTCATCTCAAAGTTTGGCATATATTTTCGAATACTTGCGGAAATATCTTCTGGTTCAAAGCTCATCGCTGTTACATTGAAAGAATTGCGGTGAACAAGCTTTGCAGGGTCTGCTTCCATTAAATCAACAATTGCTTTTAGTGCATCAGGCATATACATCATATCCATATAGGTACCCTTATCGATATAAGAAGTGTAGTGCCCGTTTTTCACTGCTTCATAGTATATTTCAACGGCATAATCCGTCGTACCCCCACCTGGCATAGCTACGTAAGAAATCAGACCAGGAAAACGTAATCCACGAGTGTCGACTCCAAATTTATGGTAATAGTAATCGGCCAGAAGCTCTCCAGCCACTTTATTTACACCGTACATCGTAGTCGGACGCATAATCGTATCCTGTGGAGTGTCATCCTTTGGAGTCGATGGACCAAAAGCACCGATGGAACTAGGTGTGAAAAATTGCGCCTTTTGCTCTCTTGCCGTTTCAAGGGCATTCATGAGACCACCCATATTTAAGTTCCAAGCAAATACAGGCTTCGCTTCAGCCGTTGCTGATAAAAGAGCAGCAAGATGCATGATGGTGTCTACCTTGTATTTTCGTGCGATTTCACCCATTGTTTGTAAATCGGTTACATCCAAAATTTCAAATGGACCACTTTCAGCAGCCTCTGTGTCCGATTTCTTAATATCTGTTGCAATGACATTATCGGCACCGTAGGTTTTTCTCAGCATCATCGTTAGCTCTGAACCGATTTGTCCTAGTGCGCCTGTGATTAGAATTTTTTTCATTTTTGTTTCTCCATCCTCTTTGGTGTCTGTTAAATAATACCTAATTCTTTTCCGACTTTTTCATAAATTGCAATGGCTTTATCGAGCATTTCTGTTGTATGAGCAGCTGTTGGCATATTGCGGACACGTCCTGTTCCTTTAGGGACAGTTGGGAACACAATCGCCTTCGCATAAACGCCTTCTTCATTTAAACGTCGACTAAATTGCTGGGTAAGGCTCTCATCTCCAATAATACAAGGAGTAATCGGTGTCTCACTATTTCCAATATTAAAGCCTAATTCCTTCAAGCCTTTTTTTAGATAGTTGCCATTTTCCCATAATTTCATATTAAGCTCTGTGCTTTCCATTAATATTTCAATCGATCGCTTACTTGCGGCCACATCAGCAGGAGTTAACGAAGTAGAAAACAAGAATGGACGACTGCGCACTTTTAACCAATCAATTAGATTTTTCTTCCCGGCAACGTAGCCACCAACAACACCAATCGCCTTTGATAAGGTTCCGATTTGGAAGTCGATTTTATCAGATAGACCAAAATGCTTGACGGTACCTGCCCCATCGCCAAGAACGCCAGATCCATGAGCATCGTCTACATATGTAATCAAATCAAACTCTTCAGCGATTTTTACGATTTCCGGTAGTAAGGCAATATCACCATCCATAGAGAAAACGCCATCGGTGATAACCATTACTTTATTAAATTGGCCTGATTCAGTTGCTTCTTTTGCTCTAGCACGTAAATCTTCCATATCGGAGTGATTGAAACGAATAATTTTTGCTCTCGAAAGACGGCAGCCATCAATAATGGAAGCATGGTTTAATTCATCTGACAAAATGGCATCATTTTTATCCATTACGGCAGAAATCGCTGCCATATTACAGTTGAAGCCTGATTGATAGGCAATAGCCGCTTCTGTATGCTTAAATTCTGCAAGTTTTTCCTCTAATTCTACATGCAGCTTAAGGGTGCCGTTAATGGTACGAACTGCACCTGCACCAACGCCATATTGTTCTATGGCATCGCGTGCTGCTTTTTTCAAGCGTTCATCTGTAGCTAAACCAAGATAGTTATTGGAAGAAAGATTAATTAACTCTTTACCATTAATCGTAATTAATGGACCATTTGGACTTTCGAGTGGGTCAATCACATTATAAAGACCTTTTCCTTTTAAATCCTCAAGGTTATCATTTAAAAAATGTTCTAAAGTATGGCTCGACACAACCCATTCCCCCTAGTAGAAAATAAACGCATGATTGTTGTTTTCAAAAACACAACTGTCCGCTCCACGTGGACAGCAATCTTTTGATTTATGCCCATGATAACGGATTCATGTATAATACTTTAACATATTTTTTGCAGAATGTTCATACCTAGTGGACATTATAGCAAAAAAATTTTTATAAAGTTAGAATTACCTATTTCATCTTCTTTTAAAAATAATTAAAGTAGACTATAGTAAAATAATACTTCCTGTAGTCTTAGAAAGGAATGTTGTTTTTGCAATACTTATCTTCTTTCATTTACACCGCCATCGTCGGCGGAATTTTTATTTATTTATCGATTTTAGCCTTTGATTTCTTTTCTGGTGAAAAACCAGAAAAACAAGTGAAAAAAATCCACAAGTATTTTCGCAAAGAAACAATAAAACAAGTTGAACTACTTGAACATGTCCCAAGAATATACACCTTATACCAAATCAAAACAGACAATGAAACCAAAAGGGTAAAATTGAAGCCAGGATATAAAGTAGTAAAAATGGTCAAAAAGAAAAAAAAATAAAACCTATCCAGATAACCGGATAGGTTTTTTGCATAACTGAATTAGTCTTCACTGACAACAACTAATAAATTTCATTTAGCTTTACTTTAGATAATTTTCCAGCACTTTCATTTACTTGTTTCAATGCTGCTTTGTATTCCTTCTCTAAGCTTTCGATGATTTGGGCAACGGATTCAATTCTATTAATTGCACCAACCCCATGTCCCGCGGACCAAATATCACGCCATGCCTTCGCATTCATCTCTCTTTGCATATCATCAAAGTCAACCTTATCCTTTTTTACCAAAAGTTCAGGATCAAGTCCTGCCTTTACAATACTTGGTTTCAGCATATTGGCATGAACTCCGGAAAAAGCATCGGTTAAAATGAGATCTTCTTGTGTGGATGAAATGAGCATTTCACGATACTCATCACTCGCCATACTCTCAGTTGCTACGATAAACCTTGTCCCCATATAGGCAAGATCTGCCCCAGCCGCTTGAGCTGCTAAAATGCTTTTCCCTGTCGAAATCGCACCTGCCAGAACAATAATTCCATCCCAGAAGGTCCGTACCATATCAACAAAGGCGAAACTATTAATTTGACCAGCATGACCACCTGCCCCGCTTGCAACTAAGATGAGGCCGTCAACACCAGCTTCGGCTGCTTTTTTTGCAAATTTCAAATCACTGACGTCTGAAAAAACTAAGCCACCATATTCATGAACAATATCTACAACATGCTTCGGGCTTCCTAATGAAGTGATGACTAATGGTGGTTTATGCTTACTAATTAACGCAAGTTCGTCCTGAAGCCTGCTATAGGAACTATGTACAACCATATTCATGGCCCATGGAGCAATTTTACGATTAGGATCTTTTACTCTTTCAGCTTCTAACTGTTCGTTCAATTTCTCCATCCACTGGTCAAGTACTTCAATCGGCCGTGCATTGGGAGCAGGAAATGAACCAATCACCCCATGTAAACAGCAATTTTTCACTAACTCAGGTCCGGATACTAAAAACATCGGTGCGGAAATTACAGGTAATCGAAGTTGATTCCACCATGTTTCGGGAATAGACTTTGTCATTTTTCCACCTCTTAATTTTAGAATTTTCTGACTTGCTATTATTTTACCTTAAAATGAATGAGTATTCAATCATTGGATATACGTAAATTTTCCAAGTTTTAAAACGTTTTCAAAAAAACGAACGTTTTACTTAACAAATGATTGATTATTCGTTTTTTATAAAAAAAGAATTGATTTCGCTGCCGGTAATCCGTATAATGTGTAATAAATTCATATGTTTCGCTCATATAATCGCGGGGATAGGGCCTGCAAGTTTCTACCGGATTGCCGTTAACAATCTGACTATGAGTGGGTAATGAGAACAGCACTCGCTTCTCTTTCGTGCATTCTTTCTTATTCCTTTCGGACATACAGCCCAAAGGTCATTGCCTCACTCTAGTAAGTGAGAAATGTCCTTTGGGCTTTTTATTTTTTTATTGGAGGCAAAAAACATGAGATTACTAGAAGAAAAAATCAAAACGGATGGAAGGGTTATTTCAGAGAATGTTTTAAAAGTGGATTCATTTTTAAACCATCAAGTAGATCCATCATTAATGAATGAAATTGGTAAAGAATTTGCAGAAATTTTTTCAAATGAAGAAATTACTAAAATTGTCACGATTGAATCATCAGGTATTGCTCCTGCAGTCATGGCTGGTTTACATATGAATGTCCCAGTCATTTTCGCAAGAAAAAGAAAATCGTTAACTCTCTACGAAGGTTTGCTATCTGCAAGCGTACATTCATTTACAAAAAATGAAACAAACGATATCTCCATTTCAAAAAAATATTTAAATGAGAACGATAAAATTCTTATTATTGATGATTTTCTAGCAAACGGCCAGGCTGCACTTGGTTTAGTGGATTTGGTAGAACAAGCAAATGCAAAGGTTGTCGGAATTGGGATTGTGATCGAAAAATCCTTCCAACCAGGCGCTCAGAAATTAATAGAACTAGGTTTTAGGGTTGAATCCTTAGCGAGAATTGAATCATTGTCAAATGGTGAAGTTTTATTTATTAATGAAAAAGTGAAGGGGTAAATCTTATGAAACGAAATCCTTTTAAAGTTGCCTCATTAGGAATACAACATGTGTTAGCAATGTATGCTGGTGCAGTTATTGTTCCTCTTATCATTGGCGGAGCATTGCATTTGTCTGGTGAACAATTAACCTATTTAGTTTCAATTGATATTCTAACAAGCGGAATTGCAACTATTTTGCAAGTTTGGCAGAACCGCTTTTTCGGAATTGGGCTTCCGATAGTTCTAGGATGTACGTTTACTGCAGTTGGACCCATTATAGCAATCGGTGGACAATATGGTCTTTCAGCAATATATGGATCTATTATCATGTCAGGTATTATCGTTATTTTAATCTCGAATTTTTTTGGTAAGCTAGTTAAATTCTTTCCTCCAGTTGTTACCGGTTCAGTTGTAACGATAATCGGGATAACCCTTATTCCTGTTGCCATGAATAACGTTGCAGGTGGCCAAGGCAGCCATGACTTTGGATCAGGATCTAATCTTGCACTTGCTTTTGGTACATTATTATTTATCATTTTGCTCTATCGATTCTTTAATGGCTTCATTCGTTCGATTGCCATCTTAATTGGATTAATCGTTGGAACAATTGCTGCATCGTTTATGGGAAAAGTGAATTTGTCTGCTGTTGGAGAGGCATCGTGGTTTCATATGGTAAGACCCTTTTATTTTGCGACACCTTCTTTTGAGCTTGCACCAATTATCACGATGACATTAGTGGCTATCGTAAGTCTTGTAGAATCATCGGGTGTATATTTTGCGCTAAGCGACATCACTGGAAGAAAGTTGACTGAAAAGGATTTGGTAAAAGGTTATCGTGCTGAAGGTCTTGCTAGTATTCTTGGAGGATTGTTTAATTCTTTTCCATATACAACTTACTCACAAAACGTTGGACTCGTTCAGCTTTCAGGCGTAAAAGAAAAAAATGTAATTTATACAATGGGCGGCATTTTAGTGGTCCTTGGTTTCATGCCAAAAATCGCTGCCTTAACTACTGCTGTTCCAACCCCTGTCCTTGGCGGTGCCATGGTTGCAATGTTTGGAATGGTAATTGCAGCAGGAATTAAAATGCTTAGCAAAGTTGATTTTGCATCACAGGAAAATCTTTTAATCATTGCTTGTTCAGTTGGGATGGGACTTGGAGTAACAGCAGTTCCTGATTTATTTTCTCATATGCCAAATACGGTAAAAATTATTTCAAATAGCGGTATCGTTGCGGGCAGTTTAACAGCTATTTTCCTTAATTTAATCTTTAATGTTTTTAAACCAGTGAAGGAAAATCATGCAACAACTAATGGTCAAAATATTAAGGTTTCCTAATGACAATATTTTTTACTACCTACCTTTAGTTAAAGTTAACCGTAAAGGTAAATTGAGATAATAATTAACCACCAGTTGTCATGACTGGTGGTTTTAAATTAGCACCTCAAATGGATGTCTCATAATAGTTATTTAAAATGTACTGTAATCAAATTTTACAGTATTAATTTCTTCTCTCGTTACTTTCATAATGCTTTCCGCTTCTTCCTTACTAATTAACTCTTTATCAATTAATAAGTTCATTAAACGATCATTTATTATTTTAGTTTTAATAACCTTATTATTTATGTTTGCTGTAAAATCATCTTCATACCTGGTACGTTTATAATGAAGGTCATAATTTTCTCCTACTAATGCCCCCCTTACAACATATCCTTCTGGTGATCTAGAATGCCTAACTAAACCAAATCTTAGAAAGTAAGGTTCACCATTAATTTGACAACTAAAATATTGCTTTTCGCATGCAGCACTTTTAATTACAAATTCCCTATATCTCTTAAATTCTATTTCAGATAAATCCTTCTCAAATTCGTATGTATTTTCGTATTCTTTATACAAATTAAGATAAATATCTGTTTCAGGTAAATAAATTTGTTTCATTTTATATGCCTCCCCCAAAGGAAAATATTAACTTTACCTATATTATACTTTAAACAATTGTTCTAAAGGAGATATTTATATGACATGTTTTTGACAAAGTAAAAGCAAATCCCGAAGGACTTGCTAAGTGATATTAACAAAGTGTTTCTCCACTTCTTCGATTCCTTTGAAAGCAATCTCAATTTTTTCAAACCAAATCATTACTACATTGTTTTTATACTTTTCATGGTTTAATTCACCAGTATGATAAACGTCATTTTCATTAAAATGAATATAATCAAGGTTTCGAAGCTTGTTAAGATGGTATGCAACA
This sequence comes from Neobacillus massiliamazoniensis, assembly GCF_001048695.1. Classification (GTDB taxonomy): domain Bacteria; phylum Bacillota; class Bacilli; order Bacillales; family Cytobacillaceae; genus Neobacillus; species Neobacillus massiliamazoniensis. The sequence continues at coordinate 688,237 of NZ_CVRB01000003.1, forward strand.
TGTTGGTAGTTTTCAAATCCTAATTCCGAGAAATTCAATTTATTACCATAAGTTAAATGCATTTGATATAGAGCAATTAAAATTTTTATATCTAATTCATTTAACATTTGTTCTCACCTCCCATCACTTAATTATTTCTAGATGATATGAACTTATCCCTTTGTAAAAATCAAATACTTAACAATTTAGACAAAATCCACACACAAAACAAAAAAGCCTCCACAATTTATTGTAGGAGGCATTTATTCTAATCGTAAAAAACTTATAGTATCTCCACTTTCATTCCGCTGTAACTCAGTAAATCTATTTTCAGGATAAAACTTTCGGAATATTCCTAGAGTGAAAACCTCATTTATTTATGGTATGGTTCACCACTATTAATGCTGAACTACATCCTCTACAATCTGCCCATACATGAAACAGGCGCGCTCGTTCATCTTTCGATAATAGCGCCCGTTCGTGGAAGACTGAAAAAACTTTAAGAAAAATTTGTGTTGTATGGCATCAATAAAAAAGCTGCTATACAAAGTTTTCCTCATACTAAGCCCCACTTTTGCACGTATCTCGGACATAACCTTTTAGACTCCCCTCTCAATCACCATATTCGTCGTGTAGGCGCCACCACGTATAAGGTGGGGTTTGCGGCCACCCCTCAGGTGAATCCTCCCAGTCTTCCTGTCGACCGAAGGGTGTCAGGTCGAGGAAATTGAAGTCGGATCTGATCCTGTCGACTCCACGCGCCGTCGTGTAATAGGTGCGAAAGACGCTGTTGCCATCACGGAGGAAGACACTCAGGCCGAATCCCCTGCCCGCACCGCAGTCGACATTGAAGTTGTCGCCGTTCGAAGAGAACCAGGGCACAGTCCAGCCCATTCGCTTCTTGTAGGGCTCGATCTGTGACAATGGTGCGGGGGAGACTAAAATTAAGGTGGTATCACGTGCATGTAAATGAGCTAGATGGCCAATGTTGTCTACGAAGGACGAGCAGCCCGGGCAACGGTGGTCAGAGCCCGGAACCATCATGAAGTGGTAAACGATGAGCTGGCGACGTCCATCGAAAAGATCAAGCAGGCTCGCTTTGCCATTTAGGCCTTCGAAGACGTACTCTTTGTCAATCCGGACCATCGGCAGCCTTCTACGTTCTGCGGCCAGAGCGTCCAACGCACGAGTGAGTTCCTTCTCCTTAATGAGCAATTTTTCGCGAGCAGCCCGCCACTCGTCTTCTGACACGACTTGCGGAAGTACTGATTTGTTCTTTGGCATATGAATTCTCCTCTCTAACTAGTGCTTCACTCTGCTTGATTCCCCTCAAAAAGGGATTCATCCTGCTTGATATAATTTTCTTATTCCTTAATGTCCTAATGCTAAACTAAATAACATCTTCTGAATTAACTTCGATTTACTTACGAATAATCCCTTCTCTTTTATTCAAGAAAATGGCCCGATTGTTGAAAAAAAGCTAATGACGATTGTTCAACTAAAATCCCTTTCGTTGAAGAAGAAATGGGCTTTACTCTTAATTGAAGTAAAGCACCCTATAGTTTAAGTGATTTATATAAAAAAAGCCGATCTCCACATTTGGAAAGTCGGCCATATTGATGTATTGAGTGGAGTTGGATCGGTAACTATCATTTTTAAGTAAGCACCACCGATAAAGTTGGCTTCAATTTTTTGTCCCAATGGAAAGATTATAAGACACCGCTCTGGTAACCACTCGAGCGGTGCTACTAATTAAATCTAGACGTATTCAGCAATTACAATATTTCGATATACCCTTCTGTTCCATGCACGCGAATTCGTTGCCCATCTTCTATCAGTTTGGTAGCATTTTCCACTCCAACAACTGCTGGTAAGCCATATTCACGTGCGATAACTGCTCCATGGGTCATCAGTCCACCAACTTCGGTGACTAGGCCTTTTATGGATACAAACAATGGTGTCCAGCTAGGGTCAGTAAAGGAGGTGACTAATATATCTCCATCTTCTAAATCAGCATCTTTCATGTTTAAGATGACACGAGCGCGTCCCTCTATAACTCCGGAAGAAACAGGCAGGCCTACAATAGCTTCGGCTGGGAGATTTTCTCGGTTGTACTCACCTGTAATGATTTCACCATCAGACGTGATAACACGTGGGGGAGTTAGTTTTTCATATAATTTGTACTCGTCTTTTCGTTTGCTGATGATCTGGTAATCCAGTTTATTTGTGCGTACGACTTCGCGAAGTTCTTCAAAAGTAAGATAGTATATATCTTCTTTTTCATGAATAACGCCCTCTTGTACGAGTTTTTCGGCTTCTTTCAATAATGCCTGTTTATAAACAAAGTAGCGGTTTATCATGCCGTATTTTGGATATTCACGATAACCAATGTAATTCCGGATTAGGTCGATCATACGTTTTGTTTCTTTGGCTTTTTGTTCAGCATCCGGTAATTGCTTCAATCGATCTAATAACTCTTGTTCTTTTTTCGAAGCTTCGAGACGCCCTTGCTCAAATTTCCGATTGCTAGCATTAGGCTCAAAGTTTTTGATATTAATGAGAATCAAGGGGACAAGTGTAGTTGGTTTTTCGCTCCAACGACTTCTGGTAAGATCGATTTCTCCGGCACATCTCATTCCGTATTTGTTGAGAAAAGCATAGATAGCGTCTTGGGTATCCTGTCCACCTTCAAACTTAACCAGTTCATCCAAAAAGTTATCTTCTTTTACGTGTTGTAAATAATCAATTACTTCTGGATAAGGACGAATCACATCTGCGACATCCAATAATGCTAGACCCATTTCCGAAGTAATATTGTTTGGTACAGATTGAGAAAGCGTATCTGCTACGTTTTTTTCACCTAACCACTTCTCCATTTTTTTATTAATCCATGATGAAGCATCCATAGCTGCCATAAATACACGCGAACTCTGTGGGTTAAATAATATCTTCTTTAATTCCTGGATATCTTCTAGAATAAAATGAAATAAATCCGATCCTGATTTCGTTTGGATGTTTTGTTTTAACTGTTCTATCGATGTTTGACTACTTTTGATCAAATCAGTAACGATTGTCGGATCGTTATCAATTTCTGCCAGCATATCTGTATTGTTTCTGCTGGGACTCGGTGCTTTTTCATCATCTGGTAACGATTTAATAAAATTTTCTCGCTCGACTACTGTCATAAGTGCGTCTTTCATGAGCGGATCGTGTTGTCCCATGGCATCTAATAACATTTTTCTGCTGACAGGCGAAGCCAGATTATGTGTAATATCAACAAACAACCTTCCACCAGCTTTACGCATGGGTGCACGAGTCGTTAACAGGAAAAAAGACAATCCCAGTGGTTTCATGGAATCAGTCATCATTTGTTGATGACCGACAGATATATAGACGTGATTTTCTTGATCATTCGCTTCAGGGATGGGGTATAAAGTCGTGATTGGACGACTCTGGACAATATAAAAAGTATCATCAACCAAACACCATTCGATATCTTGTGGGCAACCAAAATAAGCTTCGATCTGTCTTCCGATGCGTGCCAGTTGTAATATTTGTTGTTCAGTAAGTGTTTGAGTCTTTTGCTGATCAGGATCGATCTGCTGTGTCTCTGTTCCGCCTTCTTTTCGTCCATAGATAGCCAATTTTTTGGTTGCTATCCTCTTGTCGACGATTTTCCCTTCCTGTACTTTATAACAATCGGCAGATACCAAGCCAGAGACCAGTGCTTCTCCAAGTCCAAAACTGGCATCGATTGATAATAACTTTCGGTTTGAAGTAATCGGATCAGCGGTAAATAAAATCCCTGAAGCCTGTGGGAAAACCATCCTTTGAACGATAACGGATAAATAAACTTGACTGTGGTCAAATCCATTTTGCATACGGTAGATTACCGCGCGATCCGTAAATAGGGAAGCCCAACATTTGCTGATATGCTGCAAGATGGCTTCTTTTCCGATGATATTTAAATAGGTGTCTTGTTGACCAGCAAAAGAGGCATGTGGTAAATCTTCAGCAGTAGCACTAGAACGCACTGCATAAGCATGTTCATTGCCAAACTGGGAGAGATAGTCAGCAACTGCTTGCACAACATCGGAAGGAATTTCTACTTCCATAATAATTTGTCTAATCTTCCTGCTGATTTCACCAATTTGATCTCGATCCTCTATTTTTAGCGTTTTTAGTTGATCCAACAAAGCTTGAAACGTTTCGTTTTGTTCGATGGCTTTTTGATATCCTACTGTTGTAATACAAAATCCTTCTGGTACATGTATTCCTTGAATTTTTGATAATTCCCCTAAATTTAACCCTTTTCCGCCAACGAGCAAAAGCTGTGTTTTTTCTATCTCCTGAAAACCGAGAACCAATGAACTCATTCACATCTCTCCTAACCATTAAGGTTCTTTTGATTTTAGCAGGAGTAAACGAGAATAAAAAGTCTATATTAACCATTTTTTTAATGCTATAATTAAATTAGGAAGAGTTCAAAAAAAATAGCTAGACCTTACCATAAAGTAAGCTAATGACCAGGTTTATCCCCTCGAAAGCAGTTTAATAATTTTATATTCTTTGTTGCGTCAGGAAAATGCGAATTTATAACATTAAGGTAATCCATATATAAAAGCCTAATTTCTCGTTTACAACACGAGAAATTAGGCTTTAGTTAATTTATTAACTGCTTTGGTTATCCGTAGATCCTGTGCTGAGATTTACATGTCTAAGCATGGTCACAATGATTACTGCTACAACAAACAGTAGAACAGCACTTACTACTGCAACAGTGTTCATACCAAATGTGAAGGCTTCCCGTGCTATAGTTAGCAGTGAATGGCCTAATGAATTTGGAATATCTTTTGAAACTTCTATTGCTCCTGCGATGTTGTCCCGTGCTATTAGTGATGCTCTATTCGGTAGTTCTTGTGGAATTGAGTCGGCCATCCGATTTCTATATACTGCAGTACTGATACTACCTAAAACAGCAAGTCCCAAGGCGAAACCAAATTCGGCGCTAGTCTGAGATAGCCCACCAGCTGATCCTGCCCTCTCAGGTGGCGCTGATCCAATAATCATATTAGGAGATAAGGTCATCAATGGACCTGAGCCAATGGTGGTGAGAGCATAACCGATTACTAATAAAGTCAATCCAGTATTCATTTCCACTTGAGAAAGCAATAAGAGACCTGATACAGAAACGGCAAGTCCTCCCCCAATCAAATAGGCAGGGCGAATTTTCTGTGCAATCATAGGTGATATAAGAAAACTAATCATTTGTGTGCATACTGCAGGAAGCATCCATAAAGCTGTTTGTAAGGGGGGGAGCCCTTTAACTAACTGAAGGTACTGCGTGACAAGCAGCATGATGATACCCAAGAGCATAGTCCCCGCCAGTTGTCCTCCAATCGCTGTGCTTAAGATTCGATCTGAAAATAGTCTTAGATCAAGCAATGGGTTTGTTAACGTACGTTGTCGCTTTACAAAAACGACACTGATCCCCAATCCTGCCAGGATTAACAAGAAGTTCAACAGATTCCACCCATAATTAGCTATTTCCTTGAAACCATAAATTAAAGGTAAAATAGAAGCCAAAGATAGAAAAACGCTAAATAAGTCGAGCCGACCGGCATTTGTATTACGGTATTCAGGTAGAAGTACTGGACCTAGCAAAACTAACACGATCATGGCAGGTACACCAAGCAAAAATACCGACCCCCACCAATAATTCGCTAGTAGAACACCTCCAATCAACGGACCTATTGCGGCCCCTCCCATGAATCCGGCCATCCAGATACTAATAGCGATTCCACGTTGTTTAGAATCGGAGAACATGGTGCTAATCAGAGCTAACGTGGAAGGGGCAATGGTAGCCCCAGCAATTCCGAGCAAAGCTCTAGACATAATTAACATCTCAGGATTTATAGAAAACGCTGACAGAACGGAGGCCAAACCGAACGCCGTTGCCCCAATCAATAGCAACTTGCGCCTGCCGATGCGGTCTCCAAGTGTGCCCATTGTAATTAGGAATCCAGCAAGCATGAATCCATATATATCCATGATCCATATTTGTTCAACACTGCTAGCCTTTAAGTCTATACTAAGGTATGGTAGCGCTAGAACAAGTACAAATAAATCGATGGACACAAGCAAACTGGCAAAGACCAAGACAGCAAGACCAAGCCATTCCTTAGCGTCTGCCTTCTTTTGAATCACTTTCATTGATTTTTCTCTGTCATAGACTCGTGTTTCAACACTTCACCCAGCTTATCCAACATGATCTTCGTACCATGTTCTCGGGCTTCTACTGAATCATGTCCATCGAGGAAAGTGCCCTGTTCAGTAAATATCAACCGAGTCTCTGATTCCTCTTGTTTAAATTCAACAGTGGTCACCGATACAGAGATACGTGTTTCACCCATATCCATGGTGTAAGTATAGACAATGCGCTGATTCGGTACAATTTCTTCATACCGTGCGTTAAATCTGTAAACAGGTCCCCCTGGTGGCCCACCTTGGTTAGTCTCCAGTCCTCCTACACGGAAGTCAAATTCTTTTGCCTTCTGAAACCATTGGGACTTAATAGTTGGGTCCGACCATGCCGCAAAAACACGATCACGATTGGTATTATAAACTCTTTCTACAACAAAGGTATCATGCGTAGCAAATCGATTATTCATTATTTGTTCCTCCTTTTTCCGCATCATTCGGATATCTGACAAGAAAATTGCCGAGTCGGTCTAAATGGCGCTCTACGTTCTTTTGTCTTCCAATAAAATAGGATTGATGACTTTTTTTCATCATACCAAGTAACTTTGTAAAATCTTCAACCGTTACAGTTTTGTTTTTTTGCAAAAGACTTGAGATATTTTGTAGTTCTTTTAATAATTTTTGCTGCTTACTGATATTTTCCTTCAGACGACTTATTTGAAGAGATATCACTTCTTCTGGATTATAGTCCTCCTTATCTAGAACAGATTTGACTTCCTCTAGTGATAGTCCTAATTCCTTTAAGGCAAGAATTTGCTGCAATCGTAAAAGATCTGACTCATTAAATAGCCGGTATCCTCCTTTTGAATAGTCTGATGGAGAATACAAACCAATTTGGTCATAATAACGCAAAGTCCGAATTGTTAATCCTGTCAACTTAGCAAATTCTCCAACTTTCCAGTTATTCTCCTTAGAAATAATCATCCCCTCGTTTCGCGCGTATCTTTTACCGGTATTTCCATAATAAACCATTACGTTACGTTAGAGTCAAGGCTAATAAATTATTATTTCATAATCTTATTTCTACTTTGGAATAAGGTTGGTTAACAATTATCCTCTGATAAGGGGGTAGAACCAGCATCTGAGACTTAAGGGCAACGTAACCATATGATGGAAATGAGCGACAATAAAGTTATTTAATTTTAAAACCGCAAACACACATAACCCCGTCTTAAAACCAAGACGGGGTTAAAATAAAGTTGTTTTATTCCACAATTGCGCCCTTTAATGGAATAACTGGAATTAAAAATTTTTTATTAGGGGTCCAAACAACTAAAAGCTCAAAACATACGTTAAGAGATTGTTTAAAAAACCAAGGATTGCTGAACACCATATTAATATAGGATTTATTAAGGACTATTCCTTTTAAAATGTCCAATAACTCATTCCATAATCAATGTTCAATAACTATTACGATATTAAGTTCCTGAACGTGTCTAATGCGATAGCGTATAAAAACACATAAATTCGCTTGTCGAATTTTGCGATTTCCGCGAAATGTTGTTGAGACCCCTTATTAGCCAGTAATTAAAATGTTAGCATTTTGTAACTGTACTACTGTTGATGTTAGGAATCCGAAAGTATAAACTTTACTTACTTGAGGAGTGATTAAGATGGGAACAGTATCAGTGGATATGCTAAAATTCAAGAAAAAATTATCGACGATTGAGCAATTTGCAATCAAAGATTTCTTGTTTAAATGGGTAGGTGAACCGATAGAAGGACTAGATGATTTTCTGCCACTTGAGTACACAGAAGGCGTCTTTGCGAAGATGGAGACAAAACTGGTACCAGGCTTACTCATTCATGGGGATGAACATTTCAGATATGCGACCATAACAGAATCTAATCAAATTGTTATAGCAGTTTTAGATTCGAATGAAGAGTTAAAACATAGAATTATTTCTCTAGACGAGCTTTTAATTATGTAAGCACTTTTAAGGTGCTTGCCGCAAGCTTTTCTCTACCCAATTTGTTTACTTCCCTGTAAAGTTTTTAATTAATGCTTCAGTTTTATTAAAAAAGATTATTCAACCATCTGCAATGTGTTTACAAGCCTTTGCAATCTCTTCTAAACTTTAATATATGTCCAATTTCCTTTGAAGATGTTGTTGAAGAAAATGGCCCTAAACATAAAGAAAGAGCACAATTCTTGCTAAAGAATCGCACACGATTGCGGAAAATCAAGATAATTATTATTATGACAGCTACTTTAGCTTATTGAACCCGTTAATTCAGTAACCCGTCAAAATCTTAGGTGATTAAATAACCATTGCTGGTAAGATGCGTCTTGGCTTTTGTTTAGGCTGGTTCAAATGCTTCTTAATTCCGCTAACATATCAGCAATTTCTTTTTTCTTATCTGTAAGTTCTTCATCAGGGATCGATTAAAAGTAACGATTAGAGTAGAAAAGAAAGAACTGTCCCTTTAATCTTTTCAGACTTTTAACAGAAGTTTATCCAATTCACGTACTTGATCATATGCTTTTAATAGATATTCAGGGACCAGTATTCTTCCTAATCCCCAAGCATTCTCTTCGATTTCTGCTAACAACTGTTCCTTTTCTTCTTCTTCACCATAAATGAGAGTCTTTAAAACTCGTGTATTTTTCCTAAATTCTAAATAATAACCGAGCTCATGATAAAGAATAATTTTAACAAAGTTTTCATCTGTTTCTCTAATTTTAAAGTTAATTTTGGCGTTATATCCGTTAATTTGTATATAGTTAAACTTGATCGTATTTGTCGATACGTTATAAGTCATCGGTGCAGATAGTTTATCGCTGAATTCAACATTCATATTTAGTTTGAGCTCTTGTAATGTATTTTTAACTATCTTCTCAATATCCCATATATAAAGCATTTTTCTTTACCCCTTCCTAAAAAACATTTTCATCAATCGCAAGAAACCTTTACTTGCTTCAATTTATTATATCCTCACCAAAAAGTGGTTTAATCTATATTGAAGCATTTTATCTTTTTTAGTAATTTCTTAAGCGAGTTTTTAAGTAAGCTTCCTCAGATCCACACAATATGTCATTCTGATTTTAATCTTCTATATGTAACCCTTCTGTTGAATTAAACTACATAAACAAAGTAAATATAAAATTGTTACGTTGAAGTCGTTTTAATATTATAATACGCTGCATAATGTAACAAGAGCCATTTATCATAATTGTTATTGAACTAAATGGGCCGATTGTTGAAAAAAAGCTAATGACGATTGTTCAACTAACCTGCCCCTTTAGCACAAAAAGGAAATGAGCTGCCGCTGCAACTCATTATGTTCTTGAACTCTTGCACCCGTTAGCTTAAGAACATTACTTCACAAACTTTTTCAAGTTTTAAGCTCTTTAAAGAATATTGCATATTACTTTGCATCCTTTTATACGTTGGTCATATAAGCAAATGGATATGCTATCCTACCAGGGCGTGGCACCTTTTGTATTAATTCTATGTTTTTATCCAATTAACGAACACTGTACTTTACGAACGGTGTTCGGTGTGTTATAAATAGAACAATTAATCCAATAATATATAAGTTGTGATAGATGTTAGGAGGAAAAAACAAAGTTGAAAAACGAATTGCGATTATTGCACATGTAAAATTTTATAACTCAACGTGCTGAATAATAATAAAAAACACATTTAATAAAGGAGAATTATGGAAGGGGAACCGAATATGACGGATAGTCGCCGTTCGCGACCAGCAAAAGGACCACTAAGCAAGGAAATCATTGTGAAGACTGCTTATGAACTTTTAGAGTCTGAAGGTATATCAGGTCTTAGTATGCGTAAAATTGCGAAGGTATTAGATACAGGGGCATCTTCTCTATATGTATACGTTAAAAATGCCAATGAATTAAGAGCGTATGTATTTGATTATGGGCTAATGAAAGTTGAAATAACAAATTTGAAAAATGAATCGTGGAAAAAAGAACTATTCGAACTTTTACATTCATATTTTCGAATTCTATTCGACTCTCCTGGAATGTCGGAATTAGCTTTAATGACTATTCCAATTGGTCCAAATTCTTTAGCTATTACTGAACAGATTTTGCATCAATTAAACGTAGGTGGAGTAGATGCAAAAGCATCAGCATGGGGAGTGGATATTTTACTGTTATATGCTGCTTCATTCGCATATGAGCAAGTGGCTCGTAAAGATAAGGGAAGAAACTGTAATGCAGTTCGTACTTCGTTTGAAACATTAGATACAGTTCGATATCCAATGATTGTAAGTTTAAAAGAAGATATGTTATCTGGTGAAGAAGAAAGATTCCAGTGGGGATTAGATGTGATTTTACAAGGGATTTTGCATTCGAAATAATAAACTTTATTTATAAAAAATACAGCGCTAGCCCAAGTCATAATATAGCAAATGCTGCTATTCTTCATAGCGTGGTAATAAATTTATTAAAGTAGGAAGGTACTTAAACTCTCATTGGTTTACCTTGTAAGCGATAAGTATTCAAGTTATACCATGACGCCGACAAGATTACTGGCAAGATAGTTGGGAATCTTGTCGAATACGAAAACAATTTGAAAGGTGATAAATTTTATGAAGGTACTTATTATTGGCGGTACAGGAACTGTAGGAAAAGCGGTTATTGAGGAATTAAACGGACGTCACGAAATCATTGTCGCATCTCGTACTGGAGGGGATATTCAGGTAGATATCGAAAATGAAGCGTCTATTGTCGAAATGTATAAAAAACTACCAAAGCTGGATGCTGTTGTAGTTACAACAGGAGGTAGAGGAGGACATGTCGCTCCGCTCACTGAAATGAGCGTGGAAGATTATCGAGTTGGTCTCGATTCTAAGTTACTTGGACAGGTCAACGTAGTCTTGAAAGGAATTGAATTCATGAATGAAGGAGGCTCATTCACACTGATTGGTGGCGCTTCTGGTGCACAAGATGTTGTTCCGCAGCTTAGTAATTTCTTTATGGTGAATGCTGCACTAGAGGGTTTTGTGACTGCAGCAGCAACCGAATTACCTAAATCTCTACGAATTAATGCTGTCTGTCCTACAGTTATAACTGAATCTATGCCAGCTTTTGGTAGCTACTTCAGAGGTTTTTCTTCGGTTCCATCCAGAGAAATCGCCATGGCATTCAGTAAAAGCATCGAAGGGGTGCAAACAGGACAAAACTATAATCTAAGTTAATTTAAGCTTTCAGTAATGTGTATACATTATAAGCTGAACAAAAACGAAGTTTGCAACTAGACTTCGTTTTTGTTTTATATGAACCTTTTTTACATTCCTTCACAAGCTTGAAACTTATTTACATTTATTATAGGAATGCTGCCCATAGGTCAAACAAGAAAAAGGGGTCGCAACTACAACTCCTTGTTTCGCTCAAGCACCCGTTTATTCAACAAAATATGAATAATTACAACCCGTTATTTCTCCCATAGCTCAACCAGTCTACCTTCAGGATCTTTAATCCAAATAAACTTACCAAATTCACTAATCTCTTTTTTCCTTTACAAGAGGTACACCAATTTGTCCAAGATGCTTAATAGTCTCGTTTAGATTATAAACTTGGAAATTTAACATCACTTGCTGTTCTGTTGGGAAGTAAAGGTCATCTTCAGAAAAGAAAGAAAAGATAGTTTCATTCCCTGAATGGGGTTTAATAATAGTCCCATTCCAATTAAACAAATTCCTTCTTCAACCAATCTGCAAAAAGATGGGATCTCCGAAGAATCCCATCTTAAACTAAAGCCCGATTGCTTAATAACTTTTGAACTAATCACTGAAATCCTTAAATAACGTCTCAATCTCTTTGACATCATAAATGTCTCCATCACTTATGAACTTTTCAATTACTACAGTACCATCTTCCATAAACTCGACTTCCCACCGTTGTCCTGGAACAGCGATTTCAACCATAATAGCTTCATCTCTCACTTTATTAAGCTTATAGAATATACTACTGTCTTCCAATTTATTGAGAAAACTTATTAACTCCTTAATCTCCAATAAAATCACCCCGAATATTACAGTTTGAAGAAGAAAAACGTTTTCTTTTTTCAAGTAAAGCACCCGTTAGCTGAAGAACGAAAGAATTTATATCGGTATTTGTTAATTTTCGGTGCATTTGTTCCAATTAAAAGGCTTTAGTTTAAGCCTAGCTGCATTGTTTTCATATACTGACATAACAACCCAAACTTTACCCTTTTTATGCAATTCCTTCAGCACATTATTTCCGTCGATTCTTTTATAAAGAAAATAACCCTTCGTACCTTCTAAGCCATTCTCTAAGAACAATCTCATTGTTCCAATACTTGAACCTACAAATAAATGCTGTAAGGAAATTTTCTCAGAATGGTCATTAAGGTTATCTCCTACTTTTAAATTTAAGTCATCGTGCGTAAATTCTTGATAGCCAGATAAATCAAGGTTAAAGCTTCTAACAGTATCTTTTAACACTCTGTTATCTCTATCAAGGGTAATATTAATACCTTTTAAAGAAAAGTTTTTGTAATTCTTCTTTAAATTGGTGATTTCCAAAATTCTATCCACATTTACCACCCCTCATATATTATTTTGAGCATATCTTGCAGCTCTTCTAAAGTTATGCCAACCAGTTTTGCTGTATCGATTGCTTCTGTTATTTTTTCTTCAATCATTTTTACTTTGGTTTCTAGAAACATTTCCTTGTTAATTGCTGCAACATACGAGCCTTTTCCAGCGACAGTAACGATAAATCCTTCATTTTCAAGTTCATCATAGGCTCTTTTGGTTGTTATAACACTAATTTTTAGTTCCTTGGCTAGATTCCTAATTGATGGGAGCGATTGAGATTCCAACAAATCTCCTTTAACAATATGTTCTTTTATTTGATTCACAATTTGTATATAGATTGGCTCATCAGAAGAGTTTGAAATTAATATATTCACACCATAACATCCCTCACATAGTTATAACTGTATATAAACAGTATATACAGATGTAACACTGATGTCAAATTCTTCTTTTTTCAATTGCTTACTTGAGTTAATTGTTAATTTTATGATATTAATATAGACTTCCAAGCTATTTGGAGATCTATTAACCAAGCATAGGTTTTACTTTTATAGTTGTACTTTTTTAGTAACCGATGAATAAGAAAAAGGACAAACCTCTGACTAATTACAATTTCTGTTTGCCTTATAAGACAAAGGAAGGAAAGCAAAAAGTCATTACTACTCCTGAACAGCGGTTAGGAATCGCTAAAAAGGTTTTCGACATAAAGGATATTTTAAATGCTAAAATAAATGCAAAAGAGGTGCTAATTGCACCTCTTTTTTAATGGTTATTTTTAATTTTGTACTTCAAATCCGAACCCGTTAACTTAATATTCCACGAGGAATATTTGTACTCTCTTCTTCAACTAAACTGCCACGTTAGTCGAATAAGAAAAAGGCTGCCGAAACAGCCTTACTTCCTGAACTCAAGCACCCGTTAGTTGAAAAAGAATGTCTTAATAATAACGAATATATTAAGCCCAGATACAAGGAAAAATAAATAATTAAGAGGCTTTCGTTTTTCTTGCAAACCCATTATCAATAACATTACTCCTAAGCAGAAAAACATATAAGGCATTACAACAAATCTATCTGTTATTAAAGCATATACCGCTAAAACAAGTCCAAGTAACGCAAAAACTTTTTGTAATATTTTTAACAAAGAATTACCTCCTTAATAAGTTCTCCATTTACTTTATTAATAGTTTATTTCTCCATTTATTTTCTTAATCCTTTTTCAACTAATCTGCCTCGTTAGCACAATAAAAAAAAAGCTGCAGCAACGACAGCACTCTTCTTCAACTCTTGCCCCAATTTGTTTAATTCAGGTTAATCTTTTTTCTTAGCTAAAAAATAGGAACTACTCCCCATTATTATTCCTCCGCCAACCGCAAGAAATATTCCGATTCCAGCCCAATAAACTGATAAATATATACCTAACATAAACATTGCTAATCCAATAATAACGAATAAAACTGTCCCCTTGTTCATATTTTTCCTCCCAAAAATCCTTCTTCCATAATCCTGCCCGTTACTTGAATAAGAAAATAAACATACCATATTTTTCCTATAATAACTTAATTCTACAACATCTATAAAAACTCCTTCTTCAACTATCCTGCCTCGTTAGTCGAATAAGAAATAAAGATCGTAGCAGCGATCATTCCTGAACTCAAGCACCCTTAATTTCAATAAGGTCATTCATCAAAAGACGAGTCTAAAACTTCCATAAGCAACAGTCCCATAGCGACCTGAACCAAAATCTCCGTACTCTTTCTGTTTTTTCCCATTTCTACTAAAATAGGTAGTTAGTGACTACTTGAAATACCATAAGCATAGGGAAGTGATCGTGAGAGCTGCCCAAATACCCATGTTTATTTTATTCGAATTCTTGCCAGCTTTATTTGTTACAATGAATGATGCAACTGAACCAACTGCTAAAAGTAATACCATGATTGCAAAATTACTCATGATCTGTTCCCCTCCCCCCTATTTTGAAGATTAAGTATATTTATCCAGATTATAACATCATTTTTCAGAAAATAGAAAGAAATGAAAGACCTCCCATACTTCCGCCCAAAAAATTTCAAAGATGTATAGTGACAAATTTGTTAATACTATTATGCGGGGGCGGACTGGAAATGAAAGTACCCTTTTAGGGGCCACCCAAGGGTACTCTTTTGTTTTCGAATGTAATAAAAAGGGGAGGATCCAATATTATTTACTTTCTGTTCTCTTCTTGAACTATCGCACCCTATAGTTCAAGTGCATTTTTTCACAATCTCTTTTTTTGAAACGGGAACAGACGAAAAACAAAGATATCAACTTTTATACAAGAATACATTCTACACTTAGACCATCATTATATAGTTCTGCAATATCTCAAAGTTACATAACTTTCATTATCCATATTAGCGAAACTAGTTTGTTCCTGGACAAATTGAAATTGTCTTGCCTCATAAAAAGGGATTCCTTTTGCATTTCCTTTGGCAACTGAAACCCACTGCTTTATTGCACCATTACTTCTTTGAATCTCTGTTATGGCTTGTAAAATCTTTGTCCCAATTCCCTCTCCCCGACGGTTTGGGTCTAAATAAAGCACGAATATTTCACTTTGGTCTTTGCTGATAAGACCACCACCTATTGCTCCAACAACGATGTTTTCTTCTGTCGCTACATACCATCCATCCCAGCCACTATTTGTATGTGTTACTTCATTATGAATCCGTTCATAATTGTAAAATTCATTGATAATTCTTTCTATATATTCATTTGAATGTGTTTCCATATATGTATCTCTATAACCTTCTGAACAGACCTTGATAATTCCGTTTATATGTTCAATCTCAGCCTTTTTCACTTCTATCATAAAAAACACCCCATTTTGTCACTAGTCTGTTATGTACTTTGTTTGGACAGAGTTACTTAATGTAGGAACTGAAAGTAATTCGGTTAATCTGCTTAAATATAAATAATGCTTATCACTTCGTAACGATTCAGGTATTGTTACACCTTTATGAATCATTTCTAACATCGGCGAGGTAAGAAGAACTTCAACAATTAGTAAGCCTGATTCTTCAAAGTTTATTTTGAAACCTGCAAATACGTCTTGTTTTATGTCTTTAACTGTTTGAATAACATTTTGTAACTTAATACCGCTAATTGTTATTTTTATTAAAGGAAAACACTTTACCATAGGATTCTCCACTAACTTTCTATTCCTATAATCATAAACGAAATAGAACATATCCTCATATTGTTTCAGTTTTTGTAGTTCATTAGTTAGAAAGTAATATTGGTCAGTAAGTCCAGCAGATAATGGTGACTCTTCTTCACCAACAAATAAGGTCAGATTTTCTGGGGAAGGAATTGATATCGTTGTTATTGAGTTTTTTGAAAAGTTGGAGGCAAATTCCATTATTTCATTTAGCTGATGATTTGATAATTCACCTTTATGGATACCTATCAAGTATTGGTTCATATTAAATACACTCCTTATATACTTACTAATTAAATATGATGTGTATAATGGAAAATCCTTCTTAAACTAAACTGCCATTTACTTCAATAAGAAAAAAACATCCCTTATTAAAGGAATGCACCAGTTAGCTTATTTCACAATGTTATTATATTTTTTTTCTTTATACCTTTTTATCGCATAGTAACTCAAGTAAAATATCACTACATAAATAACCCATCCAAGAATACTGCCGCTATGAATATTAATACCATTAGCACGAAGACACGCTAAAGTTAAAACTGAAAGAACAACAGAAATTAGTGAAGAAATTAATACATCTTTAGAAGTCATATCCTTCTTGGTTGGTTCCCCTTTTTCAAAAAAAAATTCTAAAATTCGCATTAGCATTAATTACACCGCCTTTATTTAAAATAGCTTTAATAAATCCAATCCTTTTTATATTCTTAATTCCCATTATATTGCATTTTTTGATTTTTAAAAATTAATATTATTGTCAAATTACTTACTATCTTTATTCAACTATCCTGCCACGTTAGTTCAATAATTTGAACAAAAAAAGCGTAAATCCTATTTGTGAGGCCCCCTATTATTTATTGCATAACTTCACAAGTTAAGGACACAAGCAAATTCATAACAAAATTGCCCCAACTTAGATAACTTTTTCCAACCCTTTAAGGTATTATAATATTGAGGTGTTTAACATGAAATTTAAATTCGAACCTGCTGGATTAAAGCAAGAAATAAAAGATTTACTTAAGTTTTGTGAAGAGCATAAAATAGATTGTTATTTTGATGGTGAAGAATTTAGTGAGATTGATGATGATGATGATCATCATTATCATGATGATGATGATGATGAATTTTTATTTAATTACGAATTGGATACTGAAGTCTATTTACCACGTGTTGAATATGATATAGATCCTTCTCCGCTTTCTCATATTTTAGAAATAATAGATGAGGCAAAGGATTGTAGATTAATTGACGACTCAAAATTGATAAGTGGAAATAAAGCATTAATTCGAATATCTACTGATAAGAGGTCTGTACTACATGATTTAAATGATATAAGTACAGAAATATTTATTTCTGATAAAAAATTTGAGATTGACATGATTGATGGTATTACAAGTTTTCACATTAAATTAACAATAGAGAATATGTACAATAAATATGTCCCTCCATATGATGATAATGATTTGTTCATTCAAATTATTTCAAACCAACAAATAGAAGAGAAGGACCTAAATATCATTTTTGATTCTTATAGTTTTGAACTTAAGTCGACTTTAAATTTAGAAATTGATGAAAGTCCTTGGGTTTATGAGTTATGGGATGATGAAGATAATGAAGATTTAGATAAAAGCATAAAGCTAAGACCCTTACTTTATGGGAAAGGGGTTCCAGAGTTATTAGCTCTCTACAATTCATCAAATACGAACTCTTTGCCTGAACAGAGAATTTTAACTTATTGTAGGGTTATTGAATATGTTTCCCAAACAGTGATAAGAAAAGATCTTATTGAAAAGACAGTAACAAAGCTGTCTAGTTCGAGAGTCTTGACGCCTGATGCAAACTACGTTTTAGAGTTAGGGAGAATATTTGAAGATCATAGAAGTCAGAAGAAAGATTATCTTGCATTTAAAATAACAATTGGAACCTGTTCTGACCTTTATGAATTAGTAAACTATGCACCTAAATTCCTAAAGAAAACAAACAAAATAAGATTAGAAACCAATAATGATGAACAGCAAAAAGCATTGGACGAAATCGCAAGTTCAATTTCCTCTACTAGAAATATGTTTGCTCATGCAAAAACAAATTATGAACTGAAAGGTGACGAATGTCCTCCTGATCAGTTATTCGAGTTTTCCCTACTAATAGATAAAGTTGCCCAACAAGTTATTAGATGGTTTTCTAGACAACATGAAGATACAAGGATTATATAAAAATAAGACTACACTATAAGTTAAATATATTTAAGATGAATTATTACCGAAGAATAAAGCCTGTACACTAGATTACAAAGTAATCACAGCTACAGGCTTTTTAATAGTGTCTTCAAAAAACTAATTCACCTAATTATTGAAGAAGTCTTATTAAACTATTCTGCCCAGTTAGTGGAACAAAAAAAGAGTAGCCGCAGCGACTCTTTTATAAACTCTCGCACCCAGTTAGTTGTACAACATTATTTAAATATCACCTTTTTAAAATAAACCTTTGGGGAGGACCATAGGATTGTTCTCCCTGAAAATATACTAGTTTATTGGGGATACAAGAAATGATGAATGGCATTCCACACCATATTAATTTTTCTAATACTTCAGCTAGCGGCAACTCTTTCCCGTCCATATCACTTATTATCGAGGTCATTACATAGCACATTTTTCCCGCACCTTGTTTTCTTAGTATCTTTTCGATTACTTCTGGGTCTGAATTAGGTTTTGGTATCTCAAAAATTAAATCTTTACGAAAACAATCTAAAGGGTCTGTTATTCTTGCTATCCTACTATGACGGTACTTGTTTGAAGTTAATTCGAATAAAGTCCTTTGTTGAATGCCTTTTATGAAAAACGTTTTAACAACGATTTCTTCGATTTCCTTGTTCATCCCAACCCCTCCCACAACTTAATGTTACCATAAAACACCATATGTGGCGGGTGGTTCTTATTGAACTAAACTGCCACTTTAGTTGAAATACAAAAAAGATGGGATCTGGCATTAATCCCATCTTTAAGTATATTTAGTTCACATTTTTCTCGAAAGACGACATTAATAACTCATGTCTAATTTTGTAATCATTTGTCGAATCTGTTTCAATATTTTATAAATCTTTTATAATATTTGAGGTGACATTTTAACTATCATTTTCCTAGGAGTTTAGTCTAAGTATGAACAATTGTTTTTTAGAAATATCCCTTTTAAAACTTATAAATGAAAAAAAGAAAAAGCTTATAAAAATAGCTGAGAAGAACGGAATTAACAGTTCATCAACTGTAGCATGTAGCCAAGAGTTAGATAGTTTACTTAACGAATTTAGGAAGTTAAAAACTAATAACAAAATCAATCCATAAGAGATCTTTAGTGGATAATTTTATATTTAATTACTTCGCAATATAGGTCAATTGCGAAGTTAATAAACAACTTCTTCTTCAACAATTCTGCCCCTTTAGTACAAGAAGCAAAAAGATCGCCGCAGCGATCTCCATCTTTAAATCTTGCACCCGATAGTTTAAGAAGAAATGTTTAAAGTTGGAGATCTAAATCATTTAAAGTCCCTTTCAATATTTATCTGATTTTCTCCGCCAACTCTAAAATAATTCCCTCTGGACCACGGACGTAGCATAACTTATAACTTTCTTCATATTGCTGTATCTCACTAAAGATTTCCGTGCCCTTCTTTTTCAACTTTGAAACAATAGCTTCAATATCTTCAACAGCAAAACAAATATGTCGGATACCCAGCGTATTTGCAAAAGGTTGCTGAATATCTTTTTCATCTGACGGCGTATAAAATTTGACTAGCTCTATCCATGCCTGACCATCTGGCATCCCCAATCCTACACATGCCGTTTTAACATCATTAAGCCCAACTATTCTGTCCAATTGTTCTCCATCCAATTCCCATTCCGCTTGCACTTCAAGTCCTAAATCAAGAAAAAACGCTTTAGCCTCTGAAAGATCATTTACGTTTATACTCACATGATCTATTCTATTGATCTTCATATCTCATACCTCCTATGTTCCTGTTATTTTCAATACCTGTGTTCGTGTAAGGTTTGTTTGAAATTCTAATTCGCTTAAAACAGGAAAATATCCTTCTTCAACAAACCTGCCACTTTAGTGCAATAAAAAACGGGCTGCTGTACCAACCCAATTGTTCGACAAAAGCATCCTTATTTGAAAATTAAAAATCCAAACGTGCGTACATTCTAGCCGATGAAGAAGGAGAAAATCTCACTTTATATTTAGTACCAAGTTCTTTCTTCACTTTCTCTGTTAGCTGTTTCCCCATTGTATTGTGTTTATTTTCCAATTTATTTCCACTTGGACGCAATGTATCTTTATTCCATTCAATCCATTCACCATACATCATTCCCCATCTCATAAGTTCTTCTTTTAAATCATCTGAAATAGGAACTTCATCAATATCAAAGTTACACCCACATAGATTGCACCAAATTGGGTCTGTATCAACATCACCTTCAACTTTTAAATCATATGTTTCTTTATTTTCACAAAAACATCTCATAACCCTACTCCTTTATGCCTCCGTTTTTAGAAAAGCTACCCGTTACTAAAAGAAGAACAACAAGGTTAGAGACGTAAACAAACTAAAAAACTTGGAGTACGGTCTTTAATTCACCGTTTTCATCATCAATAAATACATATACAGTTGCCTTATCATGAAAGAAATTATTTATGTTTTGCTGACAAAGAAAAGTTAATGGTTTTTTATTTATAATGAGCCATTCAGGGTTTTGTAACCAGCGAGGCGGTGTTGACGCATATTTAAACATTTCTTTTATTCTGTTCTTTAGCCATTTTTTTAGTTCGCTTTTCTTTAGTTGTGGAGCCTTAGATAATATCTCCTCATAAAAAAAGTCTTCATCAATATCTAACCAGCTAGGTTGGGTGTCCAGTATAAGGTTGTATTTTTCACTGTAAATGTTACTAGGAGTGAAGGTGATGACTTTCCTGGTTAAGTGCTGACATATTGCTCCGTGAATATTTAACTGACCACCTATGCGTTGCCATCCGTTTTTGATTCCATTTCTGTCCTGACCTTCTTGGAGAATAAAATCATAGGTATTGTCACCAATATAGGTATCTTTTTTGAGATTAGGATCATCTTTTAAAAATTCTTCAATAGAAGGATTATTTATAAAAATTGTTTTAAATTCTTCGATGGTCATTTTTCCTTCAACAAAATCGACAAGTATTTGTTCAGCAGACATCAAGTTTTATCTCCTTAAAATAAATTCGCTAGAGCATTTCTAAAAAAATCCTGACTAATATTATTCTCCACTCACACAATGAATCCTTCTTCCACTAACCTGCCACTTTAGTACAAGAAGCAAAAAGATCGCCGCAGCGATCTCCATCTTTAACTCTTGCCCCCTTTAGTTCAAGAACTTTTAAAATAATATTAAGACTATTTTCTTGATTTAACTTTATATCTGAGAACTGTTTTTAACTTTGCTGGTTCAACTTTTCTCGCATCTGAAAGATAAATTTCTCTATGTCTTAGAGTTGCTATTTCTAGATGATTCTCTTCTATGAATTCCTTCATTTTTTTAAAACTTTGTGGTTCATTATCGTAAGAGCCGATATGAAGTATTTGAACGGATAAACCATCTTTAATCGTATCAAATGATACTTCATCAAGTAGTGGGTTGGGTTTCTTTTTTCTTACGATTTCAAATGCTCTATCTACTATTTCTTTTGTTACAAAATCTGGTTGTCTAATCATAATAGTATATAATAACTCATCTTTATCAAGTGTATCTAACTTTCTTCCCTCTTCTGTTAGATCCCAGAGTCCTTCAAGTGGATATACTGTATATTCAAAATATCCTTCTGGAGTATATCCCTGCTTCGGCATCATTCTGATGGCATAAGCTAATGAAAAAAGAACTTCTATCCTTTTTGAAAATTCTTCACTATTTGGATTTCCTTTTCCCTTAACTGTAATAAATTTTTGTTCTGGAACTGTTACTAATTCAGGTTTTTGTTTCGGTATGTACAAATCCTTTTCTTGTTTTCTCCATTCATACTTCATATTTGCATCTCCTTTTTAAGTTGTAGGAATAATCTAAAATTTAATTCGGGTTGTTTACGTCAGTGGTCAAAGACGGAGCTAGGGCGCCGATCCATGTCGGCAGCCTATTCTTAGTTGGAGATTGAACTATCGTCTTGGTTAATACTAACATGCATAATTCGTTTAGCATTAAAGCCCCTTTCCACCTAATACTTGCAGTTTGTCTCGTTCCATACTGGAAATCAATGGTCTCCTCGTTGGATAAGCGTCTTCGTGATCTCAAGTGTCAGGGATGTTGCATGTGACGCCTCGTCTTTCCATATATCTGTGACCCAGATTGTATCCGAGACTTTATTCGAGATGCTTACTACGTACAATTCGCAGCCAGCGACTGGTTGCATGGAATCAGCAGCTTATTGCAAGTTGATGCTAATCAACGAAACAAGAAAATCGGGTGTCATACTTTGTCGGCTGGAATTCAATCACTTCGTATTCTGCGATGTTGTGCTTGTGGAATGGATCTTCGCGGATTATATATTCCACCTCGTCTCGGGTATTAACATGCATCAAAATAACTCCGCCAATCCTTGGGTTTCGTCTGCCTGAGAATATAAACTTCTTCTGGCTATAATACTTATCCAAAAATTGAACGTGATCGTCCAAATAATGTTCTACTTCTTCGAGAGGTTTGACATATTTCAGTAATGTTATAAACATTGAACATCTCCTCCATTTGTTTTGTGTAGCATTTACTTCTTATGAATTCATCATCGTTCTTCGTCAGTCATCTAAACTAGATCAGAGACCAGGTCAAGTCTTGACTATAGCCTAGTTAAAGTGCCGGTTGCCAGAACAATGCAAGGATACAATTGCTGATCGCTCGCCTGTTCCTGCTTTCGGTAATAAATGATTGGTTTCCTTCTTCTTAAGACCCCGTCAGCATCGTTGGGGGCTTTTCAATGTAAATAAGCCCGACAATTTCGCATAATAGTCCCCTGAGAGACGACCTACCGGCTTAAGGTTGGCTAAATCTATTTTCCCATCCTTGTATAGTGCATCTTCGATGTGCATTTTAACGACACGACCAATAACGAGGTTTGATGATCCGGCTCCTTCCCCAAATGCCAGCATGTTCTCCAACACACATTCCATTTGTATGGGACTTTCTTTAACTCGATACGGCATCACTTTCGAGCTGGGAATAGGTGTTAAGCCGGTCTCTTGAAACTCATCTATGTCGGGTGCAAATTCTATGGATGTTTCGTTCACTTTCGTTACAATGTCCTCTGTAACGATATTGACAACAAATTGTCCCGTCTCTTCAATGTTGCGTGTGGTATCTTTCTTCGTACCATCTTCGGGTCGAATGATGGGGGCAAAAGCTACCATAAATGGCCAAGGACATACGCCGCAAAAATTACTGAAAGGCGCAAGATTAGGAATACCTCCCTTTGATATCGTAGAGACCAAAGCAATCGGCCTAGGCAAAATAGAGCCTGTATATAATTTGTAGCTGTCTTTCCACGTAAGGTTTTCAGGGATAATTTCCACGCTGATTTCATCCTTTCTTGATTATCTCTTATATAATATTGATTGATCAATGACCTATACATTCAGATATCATGGCAATTCCTCCTAGACTGTTATGGCTGCAGTATACAAATTAGAGCCGACTCGAAGTCAAGGGGGGATTTTATAAGATTGGGATTCTAAATACTTGACTTCGATCTAGCTCTAAGGTGTACGATAACTTCAAACCAACATTACAAAGGAGGATGCATCCCATGCTCACCATTAGCCAAGTGTCAGAAAGGACGGGTTTAACCCCTTATACATTGCGTTATTACGAGAAAATTGGAGTTCTGAAGGGACCGAGTCGCAGAGAAGGTGGGGCACGGACCTACACCGAGAGCGAGGTTTCGTATATTCAGTGTTTGAATAATCTAAAGAAGTTAGGTCTATCACTTGAGGAGATCACAGAGTTTACTCGCGACGGTTGTGTGATGGAAAAAATACAGCTAGGGGAAGACCCTGCCAATTTTACTCCCACATTAAATAAGCGAACCGAAATACTTTCGAAATATCTGTTGGATCTGGAAGCCAAGCAGCAGGAATTAGATCACATGATTTCACTTACAAAAGAGAAGCTAGCCGTTTATCTCGAGCTTTCCAAAGGAAGTTACGAAGCTCCAATATAAGTATGGCCTTGAGCTTAATGAATTGCTCTACCTTGAAACTTGTCGCCACATAAGTTGCGACCCTTTGTGGTTCTCCCATAGGAGTGTTATAGCTTGTTTCATAGTATGGAATATGTTTTTTGAGACTTTCGCAGAGACAACTTTCTAGTTTTTTTTTAGTTTTTGAACAAGTCATTTAATTCTCCTAAATTTATTATTACGTCTATAATACATTCGTATTTTATTATTGCATACCTAAGATAGGAATTATTTCTTTATCATAGTAACCCTACTTAACATATACTTCTTTCTTCATTACTTTAATGTTATTTGTTGATTCTAGTTTTTCTTTCTTCCACTATCCTGTCCGTTACTTGAAGAAGAAACCGTTTTTCCAGTAATGCACCCGATAGTTTAAGTATATTCATTCACAATTTAACAATTATTGTGTTTAAGCTATCTATTCTTTTTAAGATTCTAGCGATATTATTTCTTTTCTTCAATTCCTACACTTTTTGCCCAAAATTCTAACCTTTGTCCCTCATCAAACTCTAAGTAAAAGTAGCCTTTTTCTCCTAAGCATTCTTCTAACTCACCATCAATTTCCACTCTTCCACGATACACATTATCAATTGTTAGGTTTTTTGAATTATTAACATTGAAAAACTCAAATTGTTTTAATTCAACATCAGTAAATATTAAGCTAAGACTGTTCCCATTTGCTTCTTGTTTAAAGTTGATGAATAAAACATCATCTTTTAATGCTACACTTTCACAATCGTAGTCATTGTGCAAATCGTAATAGTGATAGTCAAATTCATACTGGCAAAGATTCTCAAAAAGTTCTATTGATTTTGCTAATAACAAGACTATCATCTCCTTTTGAAATGTCCTTCTTATTTCTTGTTTATTTCTAAGGATAATTATAACATTCTTATTCAACTATCCTGCCACGTTAGTTGAACAAGGAAAGAAGTAATTTAAAAAAATGATTTCTATTTAAATAGTACCTAAAATACATTTAATAAATTTAACCTTAACCCGAAATCAAAATGTAATTTTTCTGTCACCGTAATACAGTTGTTGTTAAGAATGTGAAAGTATAAACTTTACTTACTATTTGAGGAGTGATTAAGCTGAAAACAGTAACCGTGGATGAACTACAATTCAAGAAAAAATTATCTATGATTGAGCAATTTACACTCAAAGATTTCCTATTTAAATGGGTTGGTAGACCAACAGAAGGATTAGATGATTTTCTACCACTTTAGTACATAGAAAGTGTCTTTCCGAGGATGGAGGCAAAACAGGTAACAACCTTACTCATTAATGGGAATGAACATTTCAGATATGCGACAATAACAGAAGAAAATCAAATTGTTATAGGTGTTTTAGATTCGAATAAAGAGTTAAAGCATAGAATCATTTCTCTGGATGAGGTTTTAATAGGAAAGCACTTGTAAGGTGCTTTCCTATTAACTTTTCTCTGCCCAATTTGTATACTTTCCCATAAAGTTTTTACTTAATTCTTCAGTTTAATTATTAAGGCTTCTCTTCACCATCCTCCTCCATTAGTCAATAAGAGAAAGCCTCCAAGAAATAGCAGCTGGGTCTTCAAGTATTGCACCCATTAGTTGAAGAAGAAAATGCATTTTTTATCTGAATTCCCTTATAGAGGTTTAAAGTTTTCATCTTTTAGAAAACCCTCAACACTTGGATTTACAACATTATTCTTAAACCTCACTTCACTTACTCCATACAATTTGAAATTCCTTTGTGCTTGTCTTAAAGATAATTCATTAGCCCCACCTTCATAATCTGGGTCCTCATTCTGTACGAAATCATCTTCCCAAAAACAAACTTTACAAATTTCATAGCTGTCCCTAGTGCCTTCTTTTAGGGTTTTATATCCACAACATTGGCAATTAAACAGTTCCATTATTTCACCAGTCCAATCTCCCTTTTACTAAATTATATCAACGATTATTCAACTAATCTGCCCGTTAGCACAAAAAGAAAAGCTGCCCCGATGACAGCCACGATTTTAAACTCTTGCACCCTATAGTTGAATAAGAAAATAGCGAAAACAAGCTTATTATGAGTTAAATAAAATAATAAATAAAATATCAATTACCACGGTAAGAATTAAAGAAATAAGCTTACTCCACCATTTTTCTTTAGAGAATATAAAGATTACAGCAGCAATCGTAAAAAACAACCACTTTGATGCAATTACACTAAAGTGGAATGTATTGGGTAAGATAACAATAGTTGAATAAAGCACTACTGCTAAAATTAATGAATTAATGATAATCCTTAACGCCACCAAAAAAATCACACTACCTTTGTTGTTGAACTCAAGCACCCGTTAGTGTAAGTACAATATTTCACAATCTAATTTATTTAATTTTTAACCAATCGTTTCTCCCACCGTTTAAATGAACGGGATAGTTCCTCTTCATTACCCTCACCTTTAGAATACCTGACCGATAAGTTATACACTGCGGATAAAACATCATACATTGATTTTTCCCCACCAAATATAAAATCAGATATTGCAGGCTTATTAACATAGGAAATATTTTTAGGATTTGTGACAAACCCCCATTTTGCCGTATGATTATTTTTTATAAATGTTTCTCCTAAATAAATACCTATATCTTGAGATATTGCAGTTAAAAGAACACTTAATTTTGGGTCATCAATATAATCGTAAATAAACGAACCTTCATTTGGTAATTCATCCTTTGATACATCCCGCCCTAATATTTGTTGGGAGTATACATTTATTATTCTTGTAAACCACACCCAGACTTTATTTAGTGATTCAAGGGTAAAATCAAGTTCCGTTTTATTTAATCCTTCCAATTCATAAAGCATTTTAAGTAGATTTATTCTTTCAGGGATTTTACTTATAAACCATTCAAACACTAATTTTGTTTCCTTCTTCGATAACTTAGAGAAATTATCAAATTTTATTGGTGGTTCCATTAAGTAATATTCCATTTCTTTTCACCTTCATTTTTTCTCTAATTAACTATAAGTTCTGTAAGGAGTAAAAATATCCTTCTTGAACTAACCTGAACTTTTAGTTCAAAAAGAAAAAGCTGCCTCGGCGACAGCTCCGATCTTTAACTCTTGCACCCGTTAGCGTAAGTACATTATTTCACAATCTTCATTTTAAAAACAAGATTGCAAATATAATTATCACTAAATAGGTTAACAATACAAAAAACATCCGTTTAAATGTTTTTCTCCAATTATTTTTCATCTTTTCTGTCGAATTTCTATAAGAAATAAAGATACATATTGGAAACAAGGAAAAAAATAATATCATCCCATATAAGAAGATTGGTCCTGCATAGGCTATATGATAATAAGTCATAACACATCCGACAGTTCCTGAATACAGCCAAATTACAAATATTAGTAGTCCCCATTTATGTGGGAATGGTACTTTCACAGTAATTATAAAAAAAATAGAAGCACCTATAAAAAGAATCAATGCAGCTATTAAGGGAGGTTGATGGGGAATATACATTTTTTCACCCCTGATAAAAGGAAATTAGGAACAATTGATGATTTATCATAAGATAAATATTTTAACTAAGAATATATTCTATATCCTTCTTCAATAAACCTGCCCATTACTTCAATAAGGAAAAATCGATCTTCGTTATTGAAGGATCGCACCCATTAGCCATCCATGAAACAGGGCTTCACCACAGAAAATGTAAGAAAAAATCGTTCTTACATTGTAGTTTGAATTACACCAAAAAGATTGAATTTTAGCCAATCTCTTCAAAAGCACTATATAATGTTTATTCAAAGTTAATTAGGAGAATTCATGATTATGTGATACACTTTGTTTACCATTTGATTTACTGTTTCATATGCCCCACTCATTCGTGAGTGGGTTTCCTTGCTTTTAAGATAAATAAAAAAACAGACTCTATAAAGAGCCTGCTTGAGTTGTTTTTCTTATTAAGCTCTACGCACGTTAGCTGCTTGAGCTCCACGTTGACCTTGTTCAACATCGAAAGTCACAGCTTGACCTTCTTCTAAAGTTTTGAAACCCTCGCCTTGAATAGCTGAGAAATGAACAAATACGTCTTCTCCACCTTCACGTTCGATGAATCCGAAACCTTTTTCGCTGTTAAACCATTTCACTTTACCATTTTCCATTTTTTGTTTCCTCCTAGTGCGTAAACACACACATTGTGTTACTATCCTTGCTCTCAGTGATCATGAAGACGAAAAGTTCTACTAATACTATCCTTTACACCGAACAAAAATAATTCTTATGTATCTTAACATTTTCCAAAAGTGTTTGCAAGAAGACAATAAAGAGCGACCATTTTAACAACTCATGAATTTATTCATCTGTTATTGCCTTCTTTGATTGTTCTTATTCAAGTAAAGCTACCCGTTAGCTTAAGTGCATTTCTTCACAATCTTATTTAAATATACTCCACTAAATAGTGGAGCTTACATCATTTGTGAATTAATCAGTTATAAGAAAGTCAGTTACTAAACAAGCTACATCTCCATTTTCATCCAGACCCCAAAAACTTGGGTAACTACCATCTCCCCAGCCACTAGAGAACATTGAAATGCTTGCTTTTTCTTTAATTGTGGTAACTAACCAACTTCTTGTATCTTTGTATGTCTTATCAAACTCGTCTTCAAATTCGAGATAAATATAATAATCTGAATTCTCATTTTGTCGTTCTTCTTCATAAGCAAGAAGAGTATTCAGCGTTTTCTTATCCATAAAACTTCCAGTTCCGGAGTCAACTCCATAACCAAAAAATTCGTCATCTTCCAGCTCATCTATCCCCTGTCCATGTTGCAATGCCATCTCCCAAGTATTAACTTTATTTTCGTTGAATTTAATTATTGCAAAAGCAATACGTTCATCTTCATTTTTATATCGAATAATGTTCAAAAGAACTGGATATTTTCCAGATGTAACTTGTTTGGTAAAAGGTTCTTCTTCCATTCCGATAAAAGGGTCACAAGCTACTATTTGTCCACTTGGTAGTTCTATTTCTCCAATTTTTTCACAAAAAATTTCGCTTTCTTCTGGCATTGTCCTTTTTTCTCCATCATTAAACAACAAAAATTCAGGGTTAATTTTATACACCATTTAGCCCGCCTCTCAAAAGTTTTTCATTTTATTTGCTATATTTTTTAAACAATTTGCTCCTTTAATAAAAAATGTATTTGTTTATTATAGAAGTCGAGTAGAAGGGAGCCTTTTTACCTTACGGTAAATTGAACTCCACCCCCCTCACAGAACCGTGCTTACACTATTAATGCACACGGCTCCTCCTAATTATCATTTACAGAATGTAGCTAATTTCTTTTCTTAAATCATATATATTCACTTTTATTCTTGGTGAAGGTAGTGGATATTTATTAAGAAAGAGTCTGAATTTATCCCATATAAAGGATTTCCTTTGACTTCTTCTATTGAGCCATTTAAACAGTAAGTTTTCGATTTTGTCTTTGAAGTTGTTAACATTTTGGGTATTATCAGTGATGCAATAATAGTTGTAATAACCTATAAGTGAACGTTTAAATCTATCCATAATCATATGAATATCTTTATTTCTATTATTCTTCAGCCATTCTTTTGTTTCTTTTATTTTGCCTTGGACTTTCTTCCTGCTTGATTTCCGTTTCACACGACCACAGTAGTGTGTGAAACCAAGAAAATCAAAGGTTACTGGTTTACTTCTCCCCTGTTGATTTGCATTTTTCTCTGCAAACCTTCCGAAGGGAATAATTTTGGTTTTATCCTCAGCTATTTCTAAATTAAATTTCTTTAATCTCAACTTTAATGAATGAAAGAATTGCTGGGCTTCACTTTTATATTGAAAACAACAAACAAAATCATCTGCGTATCTCACTATGTATGCTTGTCCCTTGCACTGTTTCCTAACCCTTTTCTCAAACCATAGGTCGAGGACATAATGGAGGTATACATTGGCTAATATCGGAGATATTACTCCACCTTGCGGTGTGCCATTGTCTGTTTTATATTTCTTTCCTTCCTCCATGTATCCACCTTTAAGAAACCTACCAATTATTCTTAGTAGGTTAGGGTCAGCGATTCGTAGTTTTAAGAACTCCATCATCCATGTGTGGTCAACGTTGTCAAAGAATCCTTTAATATCTACATCTACTACATAATTTACTGACCTCTTTTCAATATAGTAGTTCAGTATTTTCAAAGCATCGTGGCAATTGCGATTTGGGCGGAATCCAAATGAGCAATCTAGAAAGTCATTTTCATAGATGGTATTTAGTATCTTCGTAATGCATTTTTGAACAATCTTATCTTCATGTTCCGGAATTCCCAATGGTTTTTTCTTGTTTGAATTGAGTTTTGGAATATACATTCTCCTTACTGGAACAGGACGATAACTTTTGCTTTTGAGCCTACTTACTAAATCCTCTATGTTTTCTTCTAAACTCTCACCGTATTGCTCTTTGGTTGTACCGTTAATCCCAGCTGCTTTCTTGTTGGGTAGTTCAAGATGACATTGAACTAATGCTTTCTTATTTAATAGATGTGCAAGAGATGTAAATTTCATTTTAGGTTCAGATTTTGCTAATTCTGCTATCCTTAGTAGTTTTGTTTCCATTTATTATACCTACCTCTGTGTGTAGTAAATGTGTCCCTAGTAAGGGTGATAACTGGTAGCTAGCCTTTCCTCCATCGGCATTACCCAACTTCATTGGTACTACGCTGCTATCCGACTCCCTACACGGCATTTGGTTTCCTTGCTTGTTATCGCTTGTAGACCATACTCTTCTAAAAAAAAGAAAAGACCGATAGGGTCTCCCGAGTTGCCGTATCATATCAATGTATAACGTGCCAAGGTCTCTGACTCCAGAGAGGTTTTACCCTTCTTGCCTTTAACGAAAGATAAAATGTAGCTTTCTGCTGTGCGTAAGGCATCAGCCCTCTCGATCTACTAACATTATGGAGCTCAATCCCTTCAACCACTTGGCTTTCGGCCCGCCGTCGGGTAGAAAACAGGCGCGCGCAGTTGTTTAAAACCCACGTTTCCAGTAGCCCCCCTACGATCCCGGACGGTCGAATTTCCCGAGTCCGGTTCTGACCTTGGATTAATCACCTACAACGCCTTCCCAATTAACCGTAGGTTTAAATGTCGGTACACATATTCCCCCATCAGTTAACGGTTTACCTGTAAGCTAGTTAGAATATTGATATTAGCTCTGAGTCTTTATCTTTTCTAACATTCCAAGTGCCCAGAGGTCCTTCGCTTTATCATAGGTGTTACCTAGATAAAAGTGTAATTTCCTTACACTTAGAAAGGCATTACCCTCCCCTCTTAGCTACTACGACCTCATGCGCCAGTCCTAAATCATCTTGCCATCTTCTATTGTGCCTCATATATGACAAGTCTTTATTGATTAGTACCTTCTCAATTTGAAGTAGGACCTTCCCGTCGTTATCTCTAAGAATCTTTCCACAGATGCCAGAACCCGTACCCCGGCTGCTCTTACGGTGCTATTGACCGTTTCTTCCCGTAAGACATCGGTCTTCCCTCGTTAGATAAAGGTCGACGCAAGGCAAATTATCCCTCCAACAGTTTCTTTGAGGGGCGTAGATTTCGGGATTGCAGTATTCGTTAAATCCTTCTGGCCTCCGTGTTTGCTCGCCACACAGACTGTTCCGACCTTATTCCCTCTGTGTAGAATAGGCCGCCGTGACTTTTACTTCCAAGCAGAACGCAGTTCGTTACCTCCCCACGCATTGGATATGCTAGTCATCCGAATCGGTCAATTGATGACAGGAGACTTTCACTCCATAAGATTCTCAGCCTTGACGGCTGCTCCACCTAACTGTCTACGCTTAAAGACTAAAGTTACCTTTAGCCCTCCAAGACTCGCTACGAGCGAATGGCTAGTTCTTACTCGACGGGAATCCCACCCGCTATATGATACGACCTAAGCTCGGCCGCACACGCACCCGTTAGCCATACATGAAGCCCAAAAAACTCGTAATAAGCACCAATATACAAGTAGACCAATTTATTAATTGCATATATTTTCTTTTACTTTTTTCCTCTAATACATCTTTGAATAAATCTAGTTTTAAGATTAATGTATTTATTATTAACCACCAGGTTAAAAAAATAAGCACACATATTACTAGAAATTTAACCCCCTTTTCTATTCCTCCTATGTATTTCAATAAAAATAAAATTATCATTGTTAAATTAAAAGCTATTTTAAAACTTTGTTCTTTAAGAAATTCTCTGATAGTCATTGTTTGTTTCATTTATATCACCTAATTTTTTATAACGTTCATTTTATTATATCAACTGAGTAAGTATTTGTAATTTTGGGGAATTGTCCCTTCTTATTGTACTAACCTGCCTCTTTACTTCAATAAGAAAAAAACATCCCTTATTAAAGGAATGCACCAGTTAGCTTATTTCACAATGTTATTATATTTTTTTTCTTTATACCTTTTTATCGCATAGAAACTCAAGTAAAATATCACTACATAAATAACCCATCCAAGAATACTGCCGCTATGAATATTAATACCATTAGCACGAAGACACGCTAAAGTTAAAACTGAAAGAACAACAGAAATTAGTGAAGAAATTAATACATCTTTAGAAGTCATATCCTTCTTGGTTGGTTCCCCTTTTTCAAAAAAAAATTCTAAAATTCGCATTAGCATTAATTACACCGCCTTTATTTAAAATAGCTTTAATAAATCCAATCCTTTTTATATTCTTAATTCCCATTATATTGCATTTTTGGCTTTTTAAAAATTAATATTATTGTCAAATTACTTACTATCTTTATTCAACTAGCCTGCCCGTTAGTGCAATAAAAAAGGATCGCCGCAGCCATCCCAATCTTAAGACAGCTGTTCTTTTACATTTAACACAACATATGATAAAATGTTATTAGAATTTTCTGAATAATGGAACGTTCATTGTTCCATTAAAGGGCAGTTTAATAGCTATATACAACACACCGCAAATGAATTTTGACCAAGGGATTATCTATTAAAGGGATTAAATTGGAGGGAATAGAAAATGGATGTAAGGACACTTTTGTTACAGCAATGGGCAAGTTGCTTAGATCAAGAAGACTGGTTTCCACCACTTGAAAAAGTGCTAGAGGATATCACTTTTGAACAGGCAATTTGGAAACCAGTTGAGGGGGCACATTCCATTTGGGAATTAGTTTGTCATTTGCTTTTCTTTGAAAAAAGAATTCTGTTACGATTTCTTGGTGAAACAACAAATGAACCAAAGGCAGAAAATAATGACGCTACATATCGATTACCAACTGAGACGTCTCAAAATTGGCAGAAAACAAAACAAGAATACTTTTATGTTCATCGTGAACTAGAAAAAATACTAGCAACATCAGAACTAGAAGATTTGTATAGAGAGATCCCTGAAGACAATCCATTAGTGATTGAACTGAAGAGTTTAGCAATGCACGACGCCTATCATATTGGCCAAATTGTATTCCTTAGTAAAATGCAAGGAGCTTGGGCAGCAAAACGCAGTTTTTAAAAAGATTTATTAGCTTTACAGTTATTCCATTATAGGGGGCTTTAAAGGAATAAGAACGGGAACGTCCGATTTGGACGTTCACATATTTTATACCTAACAAACAACAATAATATTTAACAAAACCTATTAAAGTAATCAGTTAAACCTTCTTCTCTCATATTTAACTTCTTCCTAAACTATCCTGCCCGTTACTTTAATAAGAAAGAGCATTTTCCTTGTTCTAGTGTTGCACTTGGTAGTGTCAGTAAATGACTGGTTAATGTAGTTTTTAACAAAACCAATTTATACTAGTTGCGGTTTTATAATCCTCTTCAAACACTCCGTATTTTACAATACCAATAACGTTTTAGATTTTTTGGATTTTTTACACAATTTTAACATCATGAATAAAACAAATAATGGTATAATTTTTGAAAAGGCTTACAATCGCTGAAGTTTGAGGTGAATAGATAATGGATTTCTATGAAAAGTTACCTGTTGATTTTTTAATTCATTTTTATAATGAAATTATTAAAAATATTGAAAAAGATATTCTTACAAAAAATATGTATTATGAATTAGGCATAATTATTTCTGTTGCTAATCGGAGAGGAATTTCCTTAGACCATCCTTCTGATTTTAATGAAGTGATTAATCAGAAAGTCTTAAATGATTTATTACAATCGGGACAAGTTGGTACAGGGGGGTGTTCTCAGATTGCCTAAACCTTATAATTTTATAATTTCAAAAAATGTACTTCTATTAATAAAAACTGACTTTAAATAATAAAAATAGGTGCTACCAGATAAGGTAACACCTTTTTTATGCCCAAATTTTTAGTTAAAGCACCCGATAGTTTAAGTACATTTTTTCACAAACTTCATTATTAAAAAAAGGCTGTTTGCGCAAAGTTTGTTGTTTTTAAAAAGAAGGCTCTGTTAAAGAACATAGTTGAAATTTAATATATATGTATAATATGGTAAAAGAAACAAATGGATAGATTATTTTAATTAAGTGAAACCTTGTTTTTTTAATAGAGGAGGTCAATTTTATGAAAAAGAAAAGATTTACATTTAGATTTGGATTTGGAATCAGTTGTTTAGCAATAGGTGTATTAGGATTAATACAAGAACTTCATAAAGGTATATTTTCGCCATTCAATAACATAGTCCAATATATTTTTGATATTCTAATTGGGTTATATCTATTTTTACCTAAATTACCTCTTATAAGATTTGTATCTGGAATCGTTTTTTTATCATTAGGTGTTTTGGTGGTAATACAAGAACTTCATAAAGGTGTATTTCTAATTTTTGACACATCGATTTTTTCGATTCTAATCGGAATCTATCTATTTTTATCCACATTTTTTCAAAGGAAAGAGAACAATTATTCTCAATGAGATTATCAACATTTAAATTTAACAGAGCCAAAAAGAAAAGGCTGTTTTCGTTAATATTGTTGCATTATGCCTTATAAAAAATGTTAAAAAAATAGTAGAATTCAACTATTATTAATGGAATAAATTAGGTGTCGTAGGAATGCGGGTTGGAGGGGGTTCGAGTAGCAGGACATTAATATTTCTGAATAAAAATTGTTATCCTAAAGAAGGCAATTCACCCAATTGGGGAGTTGCCTTCTATTGTTATGTGCCCTTATTTTAAGTTACCTGGCACTGATTTCATAATTTTCCCAGTATTATTGTTGTTAACTGGAGATATCGCTGGACGTAATACGCGCATTTTACTCACCTCCTTCACCATGGTTAATTGTTAGTGAAACCAGCTATTAAAAGTTTTTATTACAACTATTTTTCCATATTAAATTTAATACTTTTTTAATATTTCGTTTTTCGTAGGGGCAAGGTCTTTCCCCAGTACGCATCCGATATAATGGACAATGATTGCCTTGGCATGCAGGACGGTAGAAGCAGGATTGGCAAACTGCATCTGTTTCCTCTCCTGAAGTTACCCAACTAGCGATTTTATCATAATCAAGTTCTAGACTGCCATCTTCATGTATTTTTCCGACCTTATTAAATTCTTCATTTAGAGAGAGGGTACACTTGTACAATTGCCCATCAGAACCGATAACTAATGAGTGTGGTTTTGCTGCATAGCAGACCGATGCAGAGGGCATTAATGACGTAGTTATCATGGGGCTCATACTTAATCCTTGTGTTACAGCTTCATCAGTTAGCTCCCAAATCTTTTTGTTAGCCATTGTGCGGCTACAAACAGGGAGGTCATCATCGTTTTTTCCACCCCATCTTCCAACCGGTTGAAACATGATTCCGAAGCGCTTATCCCCTGCAAAATGTTCTTTTAAGAACTTGGTTAATTTGGATGCTTCTTGTAAATTACTTTCATCAAAATTTGTTCGAATGGTGATATCAAATTTATCTGAGACTTCTTTTATTGCGATTAGATTACTGATGATTTTATCAAATGATTTACCACCACCTGATAAATGCCTTCGGCCATCATGTACCTCCCCAACTCCATCAATCGTTATCATAAATTGGTTAATATTCCAAGATAGCAATCTTTGAAAAACATCTTTTGTTAATAAATAGCCATTTGTAACAAGATCACAAGAGTAATGTATATTGTTTTCCTGTGCAATTGATAAAAAAGAATTGGAAAGTTCCTCAATAACATCTAATGAAATTAATGGTTCACCGCCAAACCAACTAATATGTAAGTTAGATAAATTTGTTGCCTTTTCTTGTATGAATGCTTTAATACCATTTATTGTTTTACGATTCATTTTTCCACGTTCGAACGTTTCATAACAATACGTACAGCGGAAATTGCAGGATTCGGTTGGTAAAAGCACAAGGTGCATTATATCTGTTCGATGTAACGACTGGTGAAGAAATTGTGCCCTTCTCTTTTCATCAACAATGCTAGAGACAAAAAAACCATTATTAAATAATTCTTTTTGTATTTCGTTTTCTAAGATCTCTGTACCAGCCCTTTTTAAAGAAGTTAAGACAGCATCTTTTTCTTCATCTGAAAAATAAGCAACGGCACCAGTATAACTATTAAATAGTACAACTCCATTGTCATCTGTATGTGATAGAGCATTAAATCTAGATGGAACATATCGACTATTTTTTTCCATGCTTATTCAAACCTCCTTTGAACATAGTTTGATAGTCAATAACAATTATAAGAATTAAAATAAAAGTATCAAGTGAGATGCATCACAAATTGGGGGATAGATTGTTAATAAGGATTGATTGAATTTATTGATAATCCAATTTTATTTTTAAGGGGGTGCGGAAAATGAATATTAAGTTTTTTCATTCATTGGAAGGGGAAAATATCTACTTCAAAGCAATAAGTATGGATGATGCACAAGAGATACATAAATATGCGTCAGATAAAGAGGTTTCACGATTTATTGTGATAACATATAAAAACCAGCAAAATGGAGTATTCGATGCAGTAACAGAATAATTAAATGAAGAATTAAATGAAGAATTAAAAAGTCTTATTTTAGAAGGTAAAAAAATTCAAGCAATTAAAAGATTCTAAATGGTTACTGGACTTAGTTTAAAGGAATCTAAAGAATACATTGATTCTTTAAATAATAATGATACAAAGAAGTAATTGAAATTTTCTATTAAGGTAACGGCATTGACTCTTTTGTATAAGCTGTTTTCTAAAAGATTGTTGCTACAGGTAAAATTATTTTAGAAAACAATAGAAAAATATAACATCTAATGTACAATTGTCGTAAAGAAAGTTATATCGGAGGTGATTGTAGTGAAACAAAATCAAAATTTCTTTAAAAAAGCTTTTATAGAATCCATTATTCTAACATTAAGTGCCTTATTAGGCGTAATAGTTTTTTGTGTTTATACAAAATCTCCAGTGCCTAATCTATTATCCTTTATTATCGGTGGTTTTTGTGGATGCTTTTTTGTGGAGTTTATATTTTTTTGCCTAATGAATAAGAAAGCTCTTCTTAAAATTCAATTACAATTTCTCCTTCTCCTTTTGGAACCTCGAATTCATTAAGGAAGGATGTTAATATTTCCTCTGTTATTGGAAAAGCAGCATTTGCATCAAACCGGTTACTTCTCATCTTTAGACGTTCACGCAGATCATTAGGATTAACTTTCAAATAAATAAGACGCCATTTACCTCCAGCAGTTTCAATTAGCTGCTTATATTCAACCCTTTCAGACTGTCTCCAAAAACTAGAATCAACCACTACTTGTTGCTTATTAAGAATTAACTTTACTAGTTTATCACGCAATCTTAAATGTGCTTTATCCAAATACTCCCTATATTTTTCAATCGGATAATCTATTCCGTATCGACCATTAGTAGACCAGACTTCTTCATCTATAGAAAGACGTACAAACCCCGCCTTTTCTAACTTTTGTGAGAAGGTAGTTTTTCCAGAACCTGCTATTCCACACATCATTACAACTAAAGGGTCTAAGTCATCTTTTTCACGATTAAGTTTTTCTAAGACATTTTTTTCAAGCACCCATATTCCCCCCTTATAATGATCCTATCCCCAAAATTATTAAGATATTCTGTGCTCCCTTATAATATTCCTTCTATCAATAACCTGTTTCGTTAGTGGAAAAGAGACTGTTAAAATTGAACAATCGCACCCGTTTGTTTAAGTACATTTTTTCACAATCTTACATTTTTTAGATTTAAGTAAGGTCGTACCACCTTTAGTTCAATAAGAAAAAACGACCGCCGCATCATCATCAGGTTACCTACTTGCCGAAAACGCATAATTAACTCAAGTCCTTCCCCATTTGTTCAATAAAAACCTTATTGAACAGTACCTTTTCCAATATAAGCGTAAGTTGCTACATCAGCATATACAAGCATAATGTTAGGTTGACCAATAAAGGTTGTAGGAAAAACAATTTTATATACTTCTTTTCCTACATATGATTTATCTTTAATCCAAAACGCCATTTCTTTTGTTAAAACGTCTTTAGACATCACCTTTGCGTCTTTCCAAGTCCCTTTAATTCGTTCTTTATCTGCTGTTGGTAACTGACTCCAGACAACTTCCCTAACATCTTTTGAAGGGGCTTTACTTTGTTTATTGTAACTCAATGCTGTACTTTGGTTTGAACAAGAAATCAGAATTAGAGAAGCAATTATTGAAGCTATAAATAGAATTGACTTTTTCATAAACGACACCTCCGCTTATTAACTATAAACGAATGTTTTACTAATTTTTTCCATAATATACATTTGAATTCAAAAAGACTTAAACTTTGTAGTGAAAGATTATTGAGCTAAACTGCCACGTTAGTCGAATAAGAAAAAGGCTGCCGAAACAGCCTTACTTTCTTGAACTCAAGCCACCCTTTAGTTTAAGTGAAAATATTCACAATCTTTTTTTACCTTAACAAAATCTAATCCCTTAATGTGTAGGGGCATATCAAAAAGACGCTTTCTTACTAAAGAAAAGCGCCCTTTAATTGAATAACCATGTACTTAAACAGTCCATATAGCCCTTGAAGGTACACTGCTTTCTTAACGACTTTTTTATTACTCAACAACACCTTTTAACCTTGTATCATTCAATAATAACGAACTCCAAGGGTTCGTTCCCTTTCGCAGGACTCCAAATAGCACAAAGGGACAAGCCCTTGACCTCATCGCTGCCAACGATGCGCTATCCTACCTTGGTTAGTTACACGACTTTGAATATGCAACTTTGATTATAAACATATTGGATTAAGAAAGACCAGAGATTACTTACTATATAGCTTGAGCGAGTCTGCAAGTTAGAAGACAATTAGGACATCTTATCTCTGTTACTGAAGCTGCTAACCATCGGATTGTTTTGTTTTCATAGTTGTGCCCAGTATGATCAGGACAACATAGATTACGATGGCAATCGAATCTATAAACGTATCCGTAAGAGCCGAAACGTCAAGTAATGCTGTTACGCCAAGAATGACCATCAGTCGGACGATCAGTATCGCCACGATCATCCATGCGGCAAACCGGATCTTCGAACGATCACTTTGGAATGACATGGAAATGAATGTGATGCCGAAGACCAGATTTTCCGCCGTTATAATGTGCCATACATACGTGAATACCGTACGGGTATCCATGGACATCGCTTTAATGTCGAGCATCGGCAGCATAACGGATTGGCCGTTCCATGCATGCGTGACGGCAAACAGCATCGCAAGAACGCCTGCAATCAGATAATAAAAATTCCTAACCTTGATGTTGATCACAACCCTCCTTGGAAATTCCCGGTTCATTCACTCGGATATCCTTGTAAAGCTCGCGGACGAATTCTGCCAACCGTTGGTCGCTTTCATTATTAAGGTCCCTTAACGTTTCGGCTGCCATGTTGAGCAGCCGACTGACCTTTTCCAGATGGTTAATCTTCTTGCGCGTTTCTGCGTTTTTAGCATCGAGGAACGCAGCAACCTCTTCGCAGTAGGCGGAATCAATATTTTCCATCTTATGGAAACCAAATTTCCCCTTTATTTCGTCTAGAGAAAAGTCCGCATACCGCATGATCTGAATATTCATCAAGTCTATGAGGTCGTCCTTCGAATACATGCGGTACCGATTGTCTTTCCGGGACGGCGAAACGATCCCAATCCGGTCATAATACCGAAGTGTATCCTTGGACATCCCAAGTATCCGCGAAACCTCTTGTATAGAATAAAGTTTTTCCATGAATCCAGAATAGCATTTGAGTTGACTCCAATGTCAAGTCGTTTTTGACTTTTTTCTCGATATGTGAGCTCTAACGTGCGGATGAAGTGAACAGACGGCCATTGAGAAGCTTGTTTGCGAACCATGTTGCTTTAAATAAAGTTTGATCAAAAATTCTTCAAAAACCGGCATTTTACGAAAAAAGATTGATAAAAGTGGATTCTTTTCCACTGGATTTAAGTTTGGTTTTTATATAAAGCTCAATCATTTTTTATTCTTGTGTTACTCAACAAAATGGCCCGATTGTTGAAGATCATTGCAAAACCTAATTGAACTAAATTGCCCTATAGTTGAATAAGAAAAAGGGATCGCCGTAGCTATCCCATCTTTAACATAAGCACCCTTTCGTTAAAGAAGAAACTATCAATACTTAACTATATTTAGCCATTGACCATCGGGACCAACGGTTATATGAGAAACCTTATTTAATTGAAACATTTTGTAAATGTCCAAATTCTTCTTGGATAATTTACTTAATTGTTCTGATACATCAGTCTCGGAAAAAATCAGATAATCCATTGTAGTAGACCGTAAATAAAATTCATAAATATATCGTTTTTGATTGTCTTTCACAACCCATATAGCCCATTTCCCTTGGAAAAGTTCGTGGTAACGGGAATTTATTAAATTCAATAAAGTTATTTGAAAGTTCATTTAATAGGTCTTGTTCATTTTCAGGAATAATCGCATAGATATAACAATCTTGCTTGTAAATGCTA
The DNA here is from genome assembly GCF_001048695.1 of Neobacillus massiliamazoniensis. Lineage (GTDB taxonomy): Bacteria > Bacillota > Bacilli > Bacillales > Cytobacillaceae > Neobacillus > Neobacillus massiliamazoniensis. Next base: position 729,430 of record NZ_CVRB01000003.1, read on the forward strand.
TTGATTATGCTAACAAACTCTTGTTCATCAATTTCTTCATCGAGTAATATTTCCTCTTTTTTCGGAATGCTTCTCAATGCCCAATCACCCCTTTTTTATGATTATACAATTAGACTGTAACCTACCAGTTAGCACAATAAGAAAAGCTGCCTCAATGACAGCTTTGATCTTCAACTCTTGCACCCGTTAGTTGAAGAAGGATTAAGTGCAGATGAGGATGAATATAAATAATAGTCAATATGTAAAGGGGATTACGCTTATGAAAAATATTTTTAATCATTTGCATACAGAGGAAATTTTAAACCGTATAGACAAGTTAAATCCGAATTCACAACCGCAATGGGGAAGAATGGATGTTGCTCAAATGCTAGCACATTGCTCATCGTTCCAAGATATAGCAATGGGGAATTCTTTTCCCCCGAGAGGTTGGTTAGGGAGATTAATAGGGAGATTAATAGGAAGATTTGTAAAACCAATTTTGTACAATGACAAGCCGATACCTCACAATATGTCCACTATTCCGACCATTTTGATAACAGATAAAAAAGAATTTGATACAGAAAGAGAAAAACTGAAACAAAAAATTATTGCATTTCAAAATGATGGACCAGAGAAATGTACAACTCATCCACATCCTTTTTTCGGCAAACTTAGCTCCGAGGAATGGGGGAAAGGAATTTATAAGCACCTTGATCATCATTTAAAGCAGTTTGGAGTTTAGTCATCTAAATCCCAATTTTGTCCATCAGAATTTAAATGGTACTGCTCCCCTGTAAAATAGTGTACGACGAAAAAAGGAGATTACAACTTTGCTATTGCACTAACCTGCCACGTTAGCTGAAAAAGAAAAAAGCGAACTCCTTTAAAGGAGCTCGCACACGTTGGTTCACTAAATAATTGTATTTATTCAGTATTCGCTATATTTCGGTTAAGTGACTTTAACTATTGCTCGTGGGGTCATTTTCAACATCCGTTTTTTTTGTACCTTTACTTATATAAGGTTTTTCACTCTTTTTTTTGTTTGAACTAGCTTGCCAACGATTCCACCCCTTCTTGTCCGTTCCTCTCCCTGTTCCACCTTTTCCTTTAGCTTTACTCATAAAATCACCCCATTATTATTCTAGATTGAGTTACCTATCTGGTTAGTTTTAATCATTTTACTCGGTTATTAACCAAGCATTTTGCAATAAATAACATCCTTCCAGTCACCCATACTATTGTGTAGAAACATTAACCTAATATCGACTTCACGGAGTTTCCTTTTTTCACCAAACTGCACGTTAGCACAATAAGAGAAAGCGAACCAAAGTTATTGAAGCATCGCACCTGATTTGCTTCTGTCTGTTTCTATGTTGCCAACAGAGTTTTTCTCTTTGTAAAAAAAACAAAGAAATTAGGAAATCCACAATTTATATGCTACACTTGGTTTACCATTTGATTTACTGTTTTCAAGTACCCTGCTCATTATTGAGTAGGGTTATTTGTTTTTTTAAGAAAAATAAAAAAACAGACTCTAAAAAAGAGTCTGTCCATGTTTGGCATAATAATTAAGCCTTACGAACGTTAGCTGCTTGTGCTCCACGTTGACCTTGCTCAACATCAAAAGTCACTTCTTGACCTTCTTCTAATGATTTGTACCCTTCGCCTTGGATAGCTGAGAAATGAACGAATACGTCTTCTCCACCTTCACGTTCGATGAATCCGAAGCCTTTTTCGCCATTAAACCATTTTACTTTACCTTTTTCCATGTTTGTTGCCTCCTAGTGTGTTAGCACACACAATGTATTACTATCCTTGCTCTCAGTGATCATCAAGACGAAAAGTTTTACTAATGCTATCCTTTACACCGAACAAAAATAATTCATATTTAGAATAGCATTCTTTGAAATTGTTTGCAAGGAACCCTAATTCTTTACCTTAAGCTACCCTTTAATGGAATAAAAATGATATGTCTGAATCCTAAGATCACTTAATTGTACTTAAACTAACGCTACCCTTTACTTTAAGTACAATTTTTCACAATCCTTTTAGTAAACCGAAATAGTAAAAAGTTAGGATTTCAAACTACATTAAGGGGACAATTTCGATTTTTCAATGTTTCTATTTAAAAAGGATCACGATTGAATCCATTATCGCTTCATATCCAATTTGAATATATATTTTATTGGAAGTAGGATTATTAAGATCAGTGTATAGACTTGTTGTTTTATAACCTCGATCTAACAATGATTGAGTGAATGCTGAAACACAATCAGCAGCATATCCCTTTTTTCTTTCACTAATCGGTGTGTAAACATAGCTGATTGTAATATTATTTTGGGTTGGACGTGTAGCATAAGCCATAGAAACCAATTCTCCGTTCACTACCCACGCAACGAAATTCCCTTTATTTATCATTATTTTAGCTCTTTTATCTGCTTCATCTAAACTTATAGGTTGGTTGGTTTCATAGCAAAATAGATATACCCATTCTTTTATTGTGCGATGATCCTTTTCTATAATTCTCCGAAGCATTCCATTTGTATTGGCTTTTTTCACAACTTTTTCTAGTTTATAAATTTTTTGGTCCATTATGACACTTGCTTGAATCCCTTTTAACTTCGAAATATACATAGCTAAATCAGTAGTTAATTTTTTTTCACCAATAAAGCCCGGTATTTCTTGAATTGTGTTACTCAACTTTTCTCCTATAACGTGTATTTCCTTGGACGTAAAAGAAACTGATTTTGATAAGATTATTTGACTTGGATGTGTTTGTAGTAAGACCAACCCAATGTCGTTGTGTTTTCCTACCGTTGCCATTAAAAGAGGACTATCCTCAATTTCACTTAGAGAAAGCAAGACACCTAAAATTAAATTGTTTTCAGCTTCAAATTTTTCTAAGAAATAAATCACATCTTTCTTAAATAATGTCAAATCATCATACTTTACAAGTTTTATCAAACAAACCATCCCCTTTGGGTAGTTCTTGAAAGTTTAAAAAGAATTTCTAAAATATAAATACGCTTGAAAAACTAATTTATCCTTAACAATAAATAGTTAATATGAAATCTTTATTATACTAATCTGCCAGTTAGTTGAACAAGCAAATGGCGATGCCTCTTTTAAGCATCGCCCTATTAGTTGAAGAAAGGATAATTATTTCTTAGCTAATGGTTTCCAATTTATATCCCTTGCTTCTTCGATAGTTGGTTTTCTTACATTCTTTATAAATCTTTCTTCAATAGCTCCAAAGCTCAGAAAATTCTTTTGACTATCCCTTAATTTTAGTTCGTTTGCACCACCCCAATAGTCAACATCTTCTGCTTGAACATAATCATCATGCCAAAAACAAACTTTACATATAATGTCCGTTCCAGGAGGTTTCTCGTCTAAAGCCTTATAACCACAACAAGGGCAAGGATACTTTTTCATTTATCTTCACTCACTTCATACTAATACTTCTTACTACTAAGAAATTCTTATTCATAACTTAAAATTACTACATTTTCATTTGGATTCCTTCTTACACTAAACTACCCGTTACTTCAATAAAAAAATGCGTCTCCACTTATTGTGGAAACACCCCGTTGATTAAGACTTATCTTCATTCTCTGTATAAGTAACCTCCATTACTAAATTTATGATTATTATCGACTTTGTCTAAATAGCCATTTATTTGAATACGCGGATCATCTATTCTGAGCAATGATTTATCTCCCATGCCTTCCAACGGCATAAATGCTTTTAATGTAATCGTTTCTCCTGGTTGAATATCTAATTTGTTTCCCTTAACTTCAACTTTATATTCGTTACTTTTAATAACATTTGTTGTAGTTATTATTGGATAAGAAACAAATACATTATTTTGCTTAATAACAAAATCACTGCCATTAATCAGTTTTATGGAGTATACAATAACTCCTTCCATTGTTTGTTTTTCAATAAATCCCCATTGAATTTTATTTACTTCGTTTGGGGAAATTGCTACTTTATTTTCATTAACACACCCTGCTAGTAATGCTAAGGTTAACAACATTACAGACAAATATTTAATTTTCAAAATAAACCAGCCCCTCATTTACATTTTATTGCTATTTTATCATAAAAAATCCATTTTTAGTTTTTTTAGTCAAAAACCCTTTATTCAACTAACCTGCCACTTTAGTGCAATAAGAAAAGCTGCCAAAATGACAGCTTTATCTGCAACTCTTGCACCCGTTACTTGAATAAGAACTTTTATTGAAGTCCATATTTTAGTATCTGTTGTCTGATAACCTCGTTGCCAAATGTGAACCATATTAAAAGTAATAAAACTATAACGCCCATCACCAGACTAAACCAAGCAAAATATTTATTTTCCTTATTTATTATAGGGTATAGAACAATTAGCAATGCCCCAAAAGCTAGAGTAATTATTACTGAAAGTTGTCCAGTTAATGTTTCAAAAACCATATACTCCCCCCTTATCCATAGTAATATTTTAACATTATTTTCTAATTTCTTGTTGAACTATTCTGCCCATTTAGTTCAATAAGAAAAGCAGCCAAAATGACAGCTGCATATCAACTATAACAATATAAATATACATTAAATATTTAGAAGGGGTAGCGTTCCAATGATAAAACTAAGTCTTTAAGCTCCTCTAATTCTTCGTCAATCCAATTGTTCCGTTTAGCAATCCTAAGTACCTTATTCGAAACGGAAAGTAAACTCTCTCTAAGCTCACTAATATTGCATACGACCGTAATCTCTTTCCGACGTTCCGCACTAAAGAAAAAGGTCATTTCTACAATATTTGTTTCTATCTTCTTTCCCAAAACAATAGGAGTCCCATCCATAAAGTCAAACTCAAAAGTTTTTCCAGCATCAGAAATAATTAATCCCTTAAGAGACTTTATCCACCAAGAAAGAATGATTACCACAAAATCTGACCATCTATGGTCAGGAAAGAAACGATGGTAATCAATTGAGAAATATATATTCCCTATAATATGATTTTCTTTTTCTAATGACTCCAAATCAACCTCAATTGAAACGTTCTGTACCATATGATCATTCCTTATACTCTAGGCTATCTTTTTAGAATTCGCCTTCTGATTAAGATTTCCTTCTTGCACTAACCTGCCACGTTAACTCAATAAGAAAAAGCCCCTAAAAAAGCAACTTGATTCTCAACTCTAGCACCCGTTCGCTTAATTACATTATTTCACAAACCTTTTAAAAAGAGGAACCTTTGCTTGTTCCGTTGACAAACCCATTTCAAGGGATGTGGAATAGTCTCCTAAGATCACCTTCAGTTTATGGTCCAACTACAAGTACATATCAAAGAATATAAAACTTATGGAGTTTAACAATAGTTTAGTTCAAACGGTGAACAATTTCATATTGATTTCCACAAGGATCTTCAAAATAAACTGCATAGTAAGTAGGGCTAATGGGAAATTGTTGAGGTCCAGAGGTAATTTTTCCGCCAATTTCTTTAATCAGTGTAGCAAGTCTGTCAACTTCATCACGATTTTCTACCCAAAATCCAACTAGATTGCCGTTTGGTTTATGCAAAGGATCTTCAGTGATGGCAAAATAGGCTACACTTGGAAGATTCCCATTGGCTGCAAACACCTTCCACTTATCACTATGGAATGTTTGAATAAAGCCTAATGCGGTAAGAAAACCCTCATAGAATGGTAAATTTTTCTCTAAATTATTTACTCTAAGGTCAATGTGACTAAATGGGTTCATAACTTATCCTCCTTTTAAATTAAATCCCTTCTTCTATTTGTTTAAGAATTCTTTCCCAGTATTGCTGCATTTCTTCTCTCACATTCTGATCAGAGAGATTTTCTTGGTGAAAGCTAATGGTCGTTTTTGTATTTTCTTTTGGTATGATCCGAACTTGAATGGTAGAAGTTTTATCCCATCCTTCTTTTTTCCAAGCAAGTCGAAGTTGTTGTAGAGGTTTAACAATTCGAATTTCCCCTTCCCCCATTTTTGTACAGAATTTCTGACCTGGTTGAAGATTTATTTTGGTGCTTTCACCTAACCATAATTTTAATCCATCTTCAGATGCGACAAATTCCCAGGCTTTTTCCTGTGAAATTGGAAAGGTCCTTCTAATTCCTACTTGGAATCCAACCGTTTTAGTTTGACCAACAATTCTCCGTGTGTCCATTTCTTCACCTCTCATCTAAAATACAAAATTTAAAATTCTTATATTAAAGTTCTTGATATCTACTAATAATTCCTTTTTTATCCAAAGTCTTGTTTAACTAAACTGCCATTTTGTTTAAGTACATTTCTTCACAATCTTCTATAAGTTATTCCACAATCTGGACCTTTACATAAAGAAAGAGCACAATTCATTCTGCAGAATTGCGCCCGATTATGGAAGAAGCGAAAATTACTTTCGAGTATTTCCTAATGATTTAAATGTATTTTTTCTTTGGAATGTGCAATATTATTAATTCCTATTCAAATGATAGATTAGTTGCACAACGCCCGACGAGAACGTTCTTGTATTAACCATTTTTAAATTAAATCTCTGGTTTATATCAATAAACAACGGTTTTCCTTCTCCCAAAATAACAGGGTGAACAGATAATCTAAATTCATCAACAAGCCCTAAATTGATAAAAGTTGTTATAAGATTGGCTCCACCATATAGCCAGATATCTTTACCAGACTTATTCTTTAATTTATTTACTTCTTCAAGAATATTATCATTTATGAATACTGCTTTATTATCTGTCTGTTTTTGCGTTTTGGAAAACACGTATTTTTCTTTACTATGAACTAATTCCCAAATTTCTTTTTCAGTATCAGTATCTTCATTTTCTGGAGTAAATTGGCCCCATAAATCGTAACTTTTTCTCCCATATAAAATAGTATCAATTTGATTTAAGAAATTAATAAAGCCCAACTCAGAGTCCATGATACACCAGTCAACTTCCCCATTCTTTCCCTCAATAAACCCATCTAAAGTTACTGCTAAATCTAAAATTATTCTTCTTGGTCCTACGTTTTGGGACATAATTCTTCCTCCCTTTAATCAAATAGATATGGCCTTGGTGTAGCAATGTAACCAAATATTACTTTAATTATTAGAGGACATTAAAACGAGAAAAAGTAATAGTGACCCTCCATTTTTTCTGCCGTGCCCCTACATACAAGGAGAAATTTTGACTTCATATCCAATTACCTAGGTAGAGTATGTCCCCTAAGTAATATTAGTAGACATCGCAAATAAAAGTCAGGCTTGTATGTCCGCTAATACATATTGCTTAAATAAGTTACTTTGCTACATATACACATAGTATAATACTTAATGATGACATCTATTGTCATAATTAAATATCATTAAAATAATCATTTAGGTGGGTAGTTATGCGCGCTGATAGGCTTATTTCCATTTTACTTTTGCTGCAACATAAAAAAAAATTGACAACAAGAGAATTAGCCAAGGACTTAGAGGTAACTGAACGTACCATTCATCGTGATATGGAAGCATTGAGTGCAGCAGGTATTCCTGTTGTGGCTGAACGCGGTAAGGCAGGAGGGTGGAGATTACTTAAACAATATCGAACAAATCTAACTGGTATGAAAGCCAATGAAATTAAGTCTTTGTTTATTTCACCGTCATTCCAGTTGCTCACAGACTTAGGATTAACAAAAGATTGGTATGAAGCACGACAGAAAATACTTGCTTCAATTCCAAGCTCCTTCCAAATAAATGCCGATGATATATGGAATCGAATCCATGTTGATACAAGTGCTTGGAGACAGTCAACTGAAAAAATGGAGTCATTCAAAATTCTGCAACAAGCCATTTGGGAAGATCGGAAATTACAATTGAATTATGAACGGGCAGACGGGGAGTATGTTGAACGAGATGTTAACCCTTTGGGATTGGTTGCTAAAGGCAGCACGTGGTATTTAATCGCGTTATCAAAAGATCAAATTCGAAATTATCGAGCATCCAGAATCAAATCTGCTCTATTAATGAGTGAAACATTTACGCGACCAAATGACTTTAATTTAGCTCAATATTGGAATAGCTCAACACAAGAATTTATTAAAAACCTACCAAGATATGAGGTAGATGTTGAAGTATCTCCTATTATCGTTCAAAGAATTAAGTTCACTGGACGTTTTGTACAAATATTAAAAATTGAATCTCCCATAGAAAATGGATGGACTCCAATAAAGCTGTGTTTTGATACAGAACAAGAAGCCAAAGAGTATATTCTGGGCTTTGGGAATCAGATAAAAATCATAAGACCTAACACTTTAAAGCAAGTTATATTTGATATGGCAAGGGCTGTAATCGATTTTTATGATCAAGAGAATCAAATGGAAAATAAAATGTCCTGAAAGTAGAAAGACATTTTATTCTACTTTCCTTTTGTTAAAAAGCAAACTTATAAACACTTTTTATTTCACAAAATGGAACTAAAATGGAAAAAGCACTTTCCTTATTACAGGAAAGCGCCCGATTGTTGAATAAGAAAAAGCTGCCGCATCAGCTTTCCTTTATTGAACTCTTGCTACCCTATAGTTTAAGTGTAGTTTTTCACAAACTTTACTTGCTTTATTTGGAGCTTTCATAAGTTAACGTGCAGATTGAACCGGTCGTAGCCCACAAACAGGGGAGGAAATTCAGATCCCTGCTTCTAAAATTCTTAAGTTTTAGACGCAATATTGACCGTATTGGGCCTCGTTTTTAGCTTAGCCATTTAGACTCCTATTATTAGTGATTAATTATTATAATAATCTGTGTCTACTATAGACTAAAAATCAATATCGTCTATTTTAAACCTGTTTGCGTTTTACCAGAAGCGTATCCATTTATGAACGTAACCATAATTGAATTAGGACCTGCATTTGTAGCAAATGTATAACCTTTTATCTCCAAATTTCCTGATTTTCCTTCTGTTTGGGTAGTAGGCTGCCCAAGTATTTTTTCGACTTCTGCTATCGTCATGCCACCTTTTCCTGTCTTTGCATCTCCTACCCTAATTTTGTCGTATTCAGCTTTTCCAGGCAAAGAAGAAGCACTTTGATGTGAATTACTCACTCCATTTCCCATAATAGTAACTCCGTTAATCACACCTACAATAATAAAAATTAAAACAACTGAGGAAACAACTAGCATCCCTAATTTAAATAATTTTCCCACATTCATTCTCCTTAACGCTAACTATGTCTTATTTTTCCCAACAATCATTCATTCCAAAAAACCATTATAGCAAAACCAATAATTTGATGGCTAATTTTAACGCTTTGGATGATATCATTATTAAATATTTCTACTGTCAACCAAGCCAAATGATAAAGATAAACGAATGGTTTTTACAACCGCCCCTTATTAAAAGAGAGGAACCCGGAACATATAAAAAAAGGCAATTAACCTCGATGTGTAGCTTTGAAATAAAGTTTAATCAAAAATACCTCACAATCCCAAGTTTTACGATAAATAAAAAGAATCCATTTTGAAAAAAGATTGATCAAAACGGATTCTTCCCTATCAGTTTTAAGTTATGGGTTTATAAAAAAGTTTAATCACTTTCTAGCTTAGATCTTCCAGAATCGCGCCCTTTAATGGAATAACTAAGATATGGCCTTTACTGTTAAAATCAATTAATTTTTCTTCAACTAACGCACCCGTTAGTGCAACAAGAAAGTACTTAATTTCAAAGTTTCGAACCACACCAAGGACAATAATCGATGATAATACACGACGTTCCACCATCATGTATTATCAAACCATAGTCATTTTTTCGGTTATCAAAAAAGATTATTTTGTCAGGACATTCAAACGGATTCTCATGTATTTCACATTCGAAATTAACATGATAAGCCATATCCTCACAACAATGTTTTTTCATAATTTCATTACTCCTTATTTAGTTAAAGCACCCTTTAGTTTAAGTACATTTATTCACAATAATTAAGCTCATCGAATAAATATAACATCCTTATGTAGGGTTTACGCATCATTTAGAATTGCATCAACAGTATAACGAGCGTTTTCACTTATTTTTTTATCAAGGCTATTATAGGTAATTAATGCCTTCCATAATGCCCAACCTTTAGCACGATTCCAGGTACCTTTATCTAAATTCATACTTTTAATAAATACTTCTCGACTATCTTTATCAAAAAATGTCCATGCCATAGCTAGGTCACAAGAAGGATCTCCTGTACCTAAGATTCCAAAATCAATAACACCTGCCAGATGTCCATTTTGAACCAATAAGTTTCCTGGAGCTATATCCCCATGTACCCATATAGGCTCACTTTCCCATTTGCTTAAGAGAGCTTGCTCCCAAATCAACTGACACTTTTCTATATTAATTTTTCATTCAAGTTTATCCAAAGCTTCCTTTGTTTCAGAGTCATAGACACTTAAATCTCCACCCCTATAAAAATTATGAGGACCAGCGATTGGTCCATTTGAAGCATTAATACTTTCAAATTCCAATAAAAAGTTCGTTAATTCCTCCGCAAATAATGATAAATTAATATTATTTTTATTAACTGTATCCCCTGATAACCATTTATTAATAGACCAAACAAAAGGATATTCGGATAGTTGGATGCCCTTTTGCCACAGGTTCAGTAATTGGAAGAGCTAAGTTCTTTGCTAATATAGGTAACCATTTTGCTTCTTTTTGTACTTGAGGTTCATATGATTTTCCACTGGGCAATCTTACAGTCATTTTTTCACCCAAATGAAATGTACGATTATCATGTCCGCTGTTTTTGACGTTCTAAGCGGTTACTTTATGAATTTATGTTAAAGCTATTTCAAAGAGAAGATACAGAACTGGGAAGAACGCATGTTTAGCAAGGGTTCTTCCCCACTTTCCACCAAAAAATGTGCGTCATTTATGATACGGTTCACCGCAGTGCATTTAAATGAGGTTTTCCATTTTAGAATTAAACCTCCGTAACTACTTTTCAATCCCCCATTTTTTCATTTTCCAAATTAAGGTTGCATGGCTTAATTGCAAACGGTAGTAGTATTTACGCAAAGCATTTCAACCAAATTCCTCAATTCTAGAATATTACCGGGAAAGGGATATGTTTTTAAAATTTCTAATGTCTCATTTTTGAACCATTTCTTTCTCTTGAGGCTTGGAAGTTCTTTTCTGAGTTCAATCGCACGTTCGAGGACGTTTGAATCGTGTTTTTGAAGACTGCCTTTCTTTTCTCTAATCTGTGGCTTCAATGCTTCAAACCCACCATGTTCGTAGGCGTGCAGGTATCTTTCGAGTGATCGAATACTTATAGTCGTTTTCTCACTGCCAGGAATAGCGTTGTTTAGCAATTTCCTTCAAAAGTGCATACCTCTCCTCGGATTAACCACTTTTTCTACTAATTAGCAGGATATTGATTGATTTATATCTTATAATAGAATTAGTAATATATAGTAAGAAGTGAATTTGAATTTGGGAAATATAAAAATACTTTTGGATTAAACAATTTCAAAACGATGAAAAAAACATCAAAAGCTGTTGAATTTAAAAATATTGTAAATGATGAAGTAATTTATTTACTTCCTAATAAAGAGATTACTATTGTTTTAATCCAAAAACAGTTGAAGAAAATAAAGAATTAGCAGAAAAATCTACTGGTTTAAATCAAAATACAGCTTTCCTAGAATTCCCCAAGAGAGAGCACACTGGTAATGGACTGATTTGCTATGGGTGCTTATAAATTTAAATCAGAAGATGAATTAGATGTTTTTTTTACGTGAGTTAATTAAATAAATTGCCTCTTGCAAAAATGATGTCATATAGAAATTTGTCAAATTCGCTCTAAGAGTAAGAACCATTGTCGATATTTTCATATGCATTAAAATCAAAGAAGACGGCACACCAGTTATTCATTACCGATTTACCGCCCCGACATTTGAATAGAAGCAGGTTTTCCCTTTAATGGGAACCTGCTTCTTCTTTTAAAACTATCTGCGATAAGCACTCATCGTGTGTTTTGATAGAAAGATGATACGAATACGCATTATAATGGTGGTAATGCTTCTATTCAACTTAGCCGGTATCTCATGTCCAGCACGGCACTTTTTCTTAATGCTGAACGTCCTGTGCGAATAAATCGGCAAGACTGATAGGACCGCATACCTCATCAAACAAATTCATCAATTCGTCATCATAATTGTTACGGAGCTTGCAATCTCGGTCAAAAATCATGGTAGGCTCGTCCTCTGGTTTCACAGCTGGCCACTCAGGCAGTCCTGGGTGATTTGGATTACCTGTATTTGCAAAATGAATGACTGCTTGGAATATCTTTTCTTCCAGTTCATCTGAAACGCCATCAATATTACATATTTCAACTTTATCTGTATTATGGAAGACAAAAGGAATGTCCGAACAATGCCATGCTGCCTTTCCATGAGTAATAGGAAATTCTAGAGTGAAATGATACAAGAAAGCAGGAGCCTTTCCTCCTTCTGCCAGCAGTTTTGCCAGTTCTTTAGAAGGCATACGGAAAATTCTATCAAGTGATATTAAATCAATCGCTTTCTTTTCAGGATAAGCTTTAGCAAACAAATCGATAAGCTCCTGTGTATGCTCACAAAAACGCTTACCAAGCATTTCTCTTTCTTGCTCATCAGAAAGCTCATATTTATTAAAAGTCGCTGGTTTAAAGGCAAACTCACCAAATACAGAACCTACCATCAGTGGAATGGTCTTTGCGTGTTCGGTAAATCCATGTATGAGAGGTTCTCCATAATAATAATCATTTTTTAATGGCGCACAGCCCATATATCCGCCCTTTTGCATAACCATTGGACATACCTTTCCATAGACCTTTACCAGTTCATTGTAAGGAAGCGTTTCTAGAACTTCTACTTCATTTTCTGAAAGTCCCATTTCTTCGAGCATGGCTGTTACAATCATTCTTCCATCACCTTTTGGTTGAGGCATCAGCCTACCATCGTCAATACCGCTCATAACAATTCCCTTATGGAATAGTCCATCCGCATCCGGTATCTGCATCAGACCGGTAATTTTCATACCGCCGCCAGACTGTCCGAACAGTGTAACATTTTCAGGATCTCCACCAAATTGGGCTATGTTTTCATGAACCCATTTCAAAGACGCTACAAGATCAGCATGACCGGCGTTTGCGGAATTTTTATATTTCTCTCCAAAAGGGGAAAAATCCATATATCCAAGGATATTGAGACGGTGATTCACACTCACTACCACTACGTCCCCATAATGACTCATATTAAAACCGTCATATGCTATCTGTTCAATCGATGATCCAGCGGTAAATCCGCCACCGTGAAGCCATACCAAAACTGGTTTTTTAGCATTCTCATCAAGAGCTTTCGTCCAGATATTCAGATTCTGGCAATTTTCATCCTGAGGCCAGTAACGGTGTGGCACCATCAGTTCTGCAGTTGGATTATCCTGTTGCATCAGGGGACATACATATCCATATGATGTAGCATCTTTTATACCTTCCCATGGAGTTACTTCCTCTGGCATCTGAAATCTTTTTGCCTGTGCATAAGGAATTCCTTTGAAAATATGAACTCCGTCATAAAAATAACCTTTTAATTGACCTGCTTTCGTCTGAACAACAGGTACTTCATCAAATACAAATTTTTTTGCCATCCTTTTTCCCTCCAATATCAAAAATCCGCCACCGTAGAAAAACAACATTGACATCATTTTGTCTGATAATTACTTGTAAACCTTTAATACTCTAGGCTCAAGGTCACCATCAACGTCAAGATCGGGAATCTTTTTGACCACCATGTCGATTCCCTAGCAGTCCACAACATCTTTTTTGGTTGCAAGAACATCCACAAGTTTCCGGTAAGCACCGGCAGTAGTTTGTGCTTCTGAAGAAACCATATAACTTACCTTCTTATTTTGTTTCCACTACCGTTCCAGCAAGGATATTTGTTTCCGGTTCTCTTTCAGACTTCAGCTTATGACCTACATCTGGTATTGGCATAATGGTGAAGATACATATAATCGGCATGAGTGCAAGGAATATATAAAAGAAGGTCCAGCCTCCAATCGAAAGAAGTAGCGGTGCTATTGCAGGCACCAGCGATTGTGGTAGGGTATTGGCAACGTTCATGATTCCAAAGTCCTTGGCGGTATCCTGTTTATTAGGCAGCACGCGGGAAACCATAGCCGTATCCACAGCCATAAAGCAGCCTCCGCCTAGGCTAATCACAATACTTGCGATAAAAAAGGCCTTTACGTTCGGTATAACGTACAACACAATACCGATTGCGATAATCACGCTAGAAATATAAAGAAAGATTTTTTGTTTTCTGGCTTTGTCTGATAAAACGCCACCCACAAGGCTGGTAATAGCAGTAAAAACAAAGCTCACAATCATGATTATAGAATAAGTGGATGTGATCTTCGCCGGACTCATATGCATACGGTTACCCAGCATAACTGTTAGGTAAAAGGAACTGCAATATCCCATCATCAGTAAGAACTTTGAAAACAAAGCCCATGAAAACTCAGGATATTTTTTAGGACTCGGGAAAATATTGCTGATCTTTTCACCAAAGGATCTATTATCGCTCTTTTTGACGAATTCCACCTTGCCTTCTTTTATAATAAACAAGCTGATGATTGGTCCGATAGCGCAAATACATGCGAACGTGGTGAATTTAACTGCATCGGTAGCATGGACGATAATATTAATCAATATCATTCCTGCAGTCAAAAAAACAGGCATGATAATACCAAATATACCCGACATGGTACCACGTTTGGATTCCTCAACCTGATCTGGAATCAAAGCGGTAAAAGCCGCCCAGCTGAAATTAACGAAAAACTGTGCTGCTGACCATGCTATCACGACGCCTAAAATGGTTTTCGAGAATAAAATACACATGATACAGATTGAACCAATTAGTGAACCCAATAAAATCCAAAGACGGCGTCTTCCGAAAGCCACAGTGCTTCGGTCACTGATGGCACCACCGATTGGGTTACCGATTAAGGCAAAGATTGCGCTTACACCTGCCACCAGACCATAGGATGCGGCGTAACCCTTAGGGTCGATAGCCATAACCTTGAGTGGCACCAATAGTGCACCGGTGGTCAAGAACCCCATGAGCATCAGCCCAAAACCAATTACGATACCCGCAGCCAATCGCGGAAAAGGTGTTTTAATCGTTTCCATAATATTTCCCCCTAAAAATAGATGAAACCGTTTACAATGTTTTGTAAAAATAACAGAGGACATTTCCAGCATCTTTAAAAGCTAATCCCACTATCTCCATCTAAAATGGAGATAGTGGAATAAAAATCTGTTAATTTACTTGTTGTCCATTTAAAAGCTCTATCATTCCACTTAGCATTTCTTCAGTAAATTGCCCCTGGCTAAAATTAACCAATGCGCGCAAAGGCATATGTTGCATCATTGCAGCCATCATTTCGGATGCTTCGCTTTCCATTTCAGCCATATTAATTAACGGATTATTTTCGTTAGCTTTGGCTAAAAGTTCTTTGGCAATCGGTGCTAAAACAGGGTCAGAAAGTAAATCGCCAACTGTCGTATTACGATGAACTGGTTTTCGAATTGAAACGGTTGATTGAACATGAACACTGTCTGAAAGAACGATCTCTCTTGAAGATTTTCCGATTAAGATCTCAAATTCACCCGTTTCCACATGCCAATCTTTCAAATCAACGTTATAGTAAGCAAATGACCTTTTATCTAATGTAAAAGTAGCTTTCTTTTCTTCACCTGGTAGTAATTCCACTTTTTCAAAGCCCTTCAACTCTTTTTCGGGCCTTATTACAGCGCTTACTGTATCCTTTACATAGAGCTGAACAATTTCTTTTCCAGCGACACTGCCAGTATTTTTTACGTTTACACTAACCAAAACACAATCAGTATCTTGAATTTCCTTTTTATCTATTTTGAGATTGCTATATTCAAAGCTTGTATAGCTTAAACCAAAACCAAATGGGAATAACGGCTCAATATTCTTCTTTTCATAGTAACGATATCCAACGAACACGCCTTCTTTGTATTCTACTTTATCCCCTTCACCAGGAAAGTTTAAGTACGATGGATTATCGCTTAAGGCTTTCGGGAATGTTTCCGCTAATTTCCCGCTTGGATTCGCATCACCAAATAATAAATCGGCCATCGCACCCCCAAGTGCTTGTCCACCTAAATAGCCTTCAAGTATTCCTTTTACCTTACCCATCCATGGCATTTCAATTGGTGCACCATTACTCAAGATAACCACGATATTACTTTGAACTTCTCCAATAGCTTCAATTAATCGAACGTGATTTTCTGGCATCCTTAAATGTTCACGGTCATAACCTTCGGATTCACAGCGATCAGGAAGACCAACAAAAAGAATCACTGTATCCGCACCAGCTGCTACTTCTTTTGCTTCACTAATTAGGTGATCATCTACCTCGTCGCTGTTTAAGTTATAGCCTTGGGCAAATAAAACAGTTGTATTCTTACCCGAAACGGTTTCAATTTCTTCTAAAATGTTTTCAAGTTTTGTAGGATTTATATGTGAGCTTCCACCACCTTGAAAACGTGGTGTTTTAGCGAATCCACCAATAACTGCTACTGTTCCTGCTTTTTTTAATGGAAGAATAGAATCTTCATTTTTTAATAGAACCATACTTTCTCTTGCGACTTCACGTGCCAGCTGATGATGGGCTTCTTGATTGAAGACTCCATTTTCATTCCTGTTATCAACAGCTTTAAAAATAATGGTAAGGAGTCGTTCTACTGCTTGGTCAAGCTTTTCTTCTGAAAGCTGACCACTGTTTACTGCATCGACAATCTTCTTCTCACCGATTCCATAGCTTGAGGGCATTTCTAATTCCAGCCCATTTGCTAAACTGGCAACACGTTCATTTACAGCACCCCAGTCAGAAACGACAAAGCCTTCAAATCCCCATTCATCTTTTAAAATATCCGTTAACAAATAATTATTTTCAGATGCATATTGACCATTTATCTTATTGTAAGCACTCATTACCGTCCATGGCTGTGCCTGCTTAACAGCGTCTTCAAAGCTTGCAAGATAGATTTCCCGCAATGTTCTCTCATCAACAATCGCATCGGTCGACATTCTGCGGTGCTCCTGATTATTAGCAGCGAAATGTTTTAAAGATGTTCCTACTCCTTGACTTTGTACGCCGTTAATATGGTTTGCTGCCATTTGAGACGATAAGTAAGGATCTTCGGAAAAATATTCAAAGTTTCTTCCGCAAAGCGGAGAACGCTTAATATTGGCACCAGGCCCTAGGAGAACAGCTACATTTTCAGCCTGACATTCCTCGCCTAATGCAACACCCACTTTATTTATTAATTCTTTATTCCAGGTGCTTGCTAATCCTACTGCTGATGGAAAACAAGTTGACGGGACACTGTTATAAATTCCTAAGTGATCTGCTCCCTCTGCCTGTTTCCTTAGCCCATGCGGTCCATCTGTTACCATGATCGAAGGAATTCCTAATCGTTCAATCCCTTTTGTATGCCAAAAGTCTAATCCGGAACACAGACTTGCCTTTTCCTCAATAGTCATTTGTGAAATGATTTTTTTAATATCCCTTTCCATCATAAACCTCCTACAAATAGTATTTAGAAAGCGTTTTCTTACAACTATTATAGTTTTTATTTTTTTGATACTATGGTATGTTCTATAGAAAAATAGTAAAAATTACAGGTAATATCCCAAGGAAGTCCGCTAAATATTTACAATATGAGGGAGGGTGTGAGGATGAATTTCTCCAAATATAAGGATTTAGAATATATTTGCAAGTTAGTCTTTGACCTGTATCAAATACCTTTCTATTTTTTGGACAATAATGGGGATTTAGTGTTTGAAATCTCAAACAATTTTCAGCAAAACCCCTTGTTTTCTTCGAAAGAGGATATATTAGGCCAACTATTTACGGAAAATGATCCGCTGCATTTTCCAGTACTTCGGGAAACGGTCTATCTTGAAAACTACTTCTCGATCGGCATCTGGTCAAATAATCAATTTAACGGGAAAATCATTGTCGGGCCAGTCCTTTACTTCAGGCTACCGGAGGAATCAATTAAAGGTATCCTGAACGATTTTTTTCAAATCAAAATAAACAAGGATGAAATGGTTCAGTATTTTCATTCCCTTCCCGTTGTAAACAATTTAGATTTTATAAATATAAGCTTGATCTTTTATTACATGCTTTATCAACAAAAATTGGACTTGGTTGAGATCTTCCAGCATAATAACCTACCTGTAAAGGAAAGGTTTGAATTGGAACAGCCCGATGTTCAAATATCAAAACGCCGTCAAGATATATTGACTCATGCCGATCCACTAGCTGAGAAAAAAATCTTCGAGTGTATTAAAGAAGGAAATAAGGATGATTTAATTAATAATCTAAGGACACTACATGAATCAGGGGAACCAGGGGTGCTATCCAAAACAAGCCACTTACGGAGCCAAAAAAATTTAGCAATCGCAGGTATTACACTTGCGACAAGAGCGGCCGTAGATGGTGGTCTTTATCCTGAAATTGCCTACACCCTTAGTGATTTATTTATCCAGAATCTTGAGGAACTAAACGATAGTAAGACTGTAATCAAATTTTTAGAAAATGCCTTATTAGAATTCACCGATCGTGTTAAAAAAGGGAAAAAACATAAATATTCCAAACCGATAAGCACTTGTCAAAATTATATTTTTACTCATCTTTACGAAGATATTACCCTTTCCCATCTAGCAAAATTGACCGCCATGAATCCTAGTTATCTATCTGTCCTTTTTAAAAAAGAAGTGGGAATTTCTCTGCGCACATATATTCAACATGCTAAAGTAGAAGAAGCAAAAAGCTTAATGACTTATACGAAGCATTCTTTAACGGAAATTTCCAGTTTTTTAAACTTTCATGACCAAAGCTATTTTACAAAAGTCTTTAAAAAATTCACCGGCATTACACCAAAACAATTTATTAATGGAGTTGTTGAATAACATTGATTTTCAAACAGGACAAAAACTGGATAACTTTTTCAACCATTCAAATTTTAGATGCAGAAGACAATATGAATAGAGGAAATTTAATAATTCTTTACAAAAAATATATTTGTAAGATTATAATAAAAAACTGGATCTTCCGTAGATTTGAAAGAAGTAAGCCCGAATTATAAAAAATAAGCGTACCTTTCGGTACGCATCACAAATAGCCGTAAATTCTGATTTTTTCAATCGAATTACGGCTTATTTCATTTATTTGCTACATTCCCGCTGAATCTTTTCGGTCTTGTTCTTCCTATTAAACTAGTTCGAACAGCGGAATAAAGATAAAATTAGTAGCTTAACGAATTTAGAACACACCTTTTGATAAAAGTTGAATCGCCTTTGACTAACTGGATCGATAACCATTCAAGGAGCCAGTGAAGCTCCTGCTGTGAAAGATTGCGTACTTCATTTTCATCTTTGGGCCATTGCAGTTTGCCGTTATCCAAACGTTTATAAAGCATGCCGAATCCATCACCATCGAAATACAAAATATTTGTAACGGTCTTTACTCCACCCTGAAAATAAGATAATGGAATCACCATAGGGATCAAGTTCGAAACAATCTTGAATCAGTGTTGCTAGCCTATCAATTCCTTTTCTCATATCTGTTTTACCACAAATGATGTAAATGTTTTTTACACTTGTATAATCGTACTTCATCCATTTTTCAACTCCTTCATAACGGTTTTAATGATGCGCTCATCTACGTCGTTAAAGAAAGAATTTTCAGTATTACCGGTTTTGATTGTGCAAATAGGATATGAGGAAGGCATCGATGGATGTTTTGCAGAAGTATTTTCGTTTTCGGTATGTAATGTGACGGGGACAATTTTTAATCTTTGATGTGGCATATGAAAGCACCTCCTTAAATTGATAGATTTATCATACCGGGAGGTGTTGATGCATTAAATGCGTTGTTTGAATACGGGCTTACTGAAAGAAACCAAAAAACCTCATTTACTTATGATACGGTTCACCACTATTAATGCTGGACTATATCCTCTACAACCTGTCCTAAACATAAAACAGGCACGCGCGTTCATCTTTCGATAATCGCGCCCTATAATGGAATAACAAAAATATGGTCTTAGACCTAAAATCATTTAATTTTTGTTGAACTAAAGCAACCCGTTACTTTAAGTACAATGTTTCACAATCTTTCCTGTGGATTAGGAATAAAGGCGACCTTCATATTGGAAAACTATAAAAAATTTTGAAATGACATAAGGAAGACCAAGCAAGGCGAGATTTATATACTCTATATAAATAATAGAAAGAAGCATCCAAGTTGGTTCATTTGGATGCCTTTTGTCTACAACCTGTGACGAACACCCATATGATGTTCGCCCGAGAATAATTATTTTTCAGTTGCTGTCATCCCCATTGCAATAGAAATTCTATTCCAACTGTTAATTTGATTAACTATTAGAACAAGGTCAACATACTGTTTTTCGTCATAGTGTTCACGCACTCTTTGATAAAGCTCATCTGGAACACGTTTTGTCGGTATTAATGTCACATGCTCTGTCAACTCTAAAGCTACTTTTTCTGCTTCTGTATAGAATTCACACTCTTGCCAAGCACTAATACAATATATTCTTTGTTCTGTTTCACCCATTTTTCGAGCATCTGCTGTATGCATATTCAAACAATGTGCACAGCCGTTTATTTGAGAAGCCCGAATATTTATAAGATCACGAAGTTTACGGTCTATACCTGTAGTTTTCGTGTACTTCACCATTTCCATCATTATTTTATGTGCTTCTGGTGGAGCTACCTTGTAAATATCAATTCGTTGTTCCAATTTAATTACCTCCTAAAAAAGTTTATTTAATATCTTATTAAACTACCTAAAAAAATATTATCTAATCCGATTAATATCTCCTTCAAACTTATTCAACAAATCTGTTCTGTTAGTCGAATAAGAAAAAGGCTGCCGAAGCAGCCTTACTTTCTTGAACTTAAGCACCCGTTTGTTTAAGTACAATTCTTCACAATTCTTGACTTTACTCGAGTCCATTTAATTGTGATAAGTAATGTGTAAAATGATAGAACGGTAAGGATACATGCCGTTGGTAACTAACGAAATCCTCCCATGTCGTGTTTTCTCTTGGATTGTAGTGACTATCAGTTCTCTATTAATCGTATCTTTCTCTTTTGGTTGTTCCGTTTGACCTGGCTGCTCGCCCAAAAAGCCCATTTCTATAAAAATATGTGAACGACTATTATACTTGTCCATTCTTTAACTTGTCCAAAGAATACTTTAACAATGTAAAACCTAAAAAAATTATAATGAAATGAGGTGTTTTTAATGGGATGTAATGATAATCTTCAACCCAATCAAGCAAGTCAATCCATGGACCCCCCCTGGTCCTTGTTCAGTAGCAACAACACCATTAACACCATTTACGAGTGCAAATACCGGAACAGCGAATGCATCACTGGTTAATAGGATTAAAGTTCCTGTTGTACTAGCAGAACCAACAATCCAAATTCCTTTAGAGGCAACATTTTCTCTTGGAATTGGTGCATCTGAAATTAAAAGAGTGAAAAAAAATGTATTTCTGGATCAAGTGAAACTTGTTCCGGTTGCACCATTTGCACGTGTTGATGGCACTGACTTTTTTACCTTTTCAAGAGCTAAATTATTTATATCAGGGCATATTCGTAAAAATATTGAATATACTACGGCTAATCCTGCGGCATGTACTGTAGAGCTTACAGATCAAATTGTCGATATTCCATTCACCGGCTTTACAGAACTTAGTACATCTGCTGGAACGCTCATTAATCTACCAATCTTAGGTATTAATGAATCTTCGGAGTCTAGTTTCCTTAGTGATGTAAACAACTTAAATGCTCGCTTGGATAAATTCTTCTTCAACAATCTTGTCAAATTCAATGAACAGCCATTTGGTGAGTTAGTAGCCGCAAACTTCTTTGAACTTGATTTTGCGCCAACGGAACCAACGCCTGAGGGACTTTTTTTCACGTTGACTGAAAAACTCGTCCTGGAACTTACTGTAAAAGTATTACAAACTCAGCAGCTTGCCATTACAGCAACTTCAGTCGTTCCTTTGCTTACTGGACTTACTCCTCCAGTTTAATGGATGTTCATATGTAAGGAAAGAGGTTCTGTTTCTTGTAAATAGAGCCTTTCCTCCAATTCAATCCTTGTATAACACTCAAATAGTCCTAAAAGATGCACACGATAAAGAAAAAATCATAAACGAATTAAATTTTTCTGAAGAAGGTAAAAACGCTTCAAAAAAGTAGAAGAAATATTTTTTAAAAATGGGATTAAAATATTAGGTTCAATTCAAACAAAAGATAGTATTCCTTTTCAGTTAATCTGTTTTGATTATGAAACAAATCCAAACGGTGATTTTATTTATAGAGATGTTCGTTTTATTTAATTGATATTCTTACGTACAAAAAGCTAGGGGATTAAATCTTAGCTTTTTTTAGTCCATAAAAATAGTCCTTCTTCAACTCCCTGCCACTTTAGTGGAATAAGAAAAAAAGCCGCCGAAGCAGCTGGTGATCTTAAACTATATCCTCCGATAGTTGAAGAAGAAATTAAACCCATTCATTCTCTAAAACACTAAATAATAAGGAATCACGCCATTCATCTTTCATCAATAAATCTCCACGAATTCTTCCTTCTTTTGTCATCCCAGCCTTTTCCAAAACTCTAATTGAACCTATATTTCTTGGATCACAGGTTGCATAAATACGATGAAGTTTTAATTGATGAAATCCAAAACCGATTATAAGTGTTGCAGCATCCGTTGCAATCCCCTTTCCCCAATATTCTGGATTAATTATATAACCTATCTCCCCTTTTTTATTATGGGCATCCCTAATGTTTAATTCTCCAGCTCCAATTAATCTATCTTCTTTATTATTAATAGCTAATGCATATCTTGTTCTTGGTTCTTTTGCTGAATCAACTAAAACTTGTTTAACAAATGATTGAGATTCTTTTAACGAATTCGGTCCCCAAGGCTGGTATCTACATACCCTTTCTTGTGATGCGTATTTATGTACTTCCTGCCAATCACTTAACTGGAATTCTCGTAAATAAATTCTCTCTGTTTTTAGTTCTGTGCTTGCCAACCTCATCAAAATCTCCTCCCAGAATTAGAATATCACTTTTTCACTTGTTCAATTAACCTGCCTTTTTGTTTAATTACAAATAGATAATGAAATTCTTATGTATGTATTGCAAAAAATGTAATTCATGAGATATTCTACGAGTAAAGGAGAAATTACATGCACATATCAATCATTAGATGGGAGATGAGATTATGAAAGAATTTAAAGAAGTAAAAGTTACAAAAAAAATACCTACAGCGATTACCTGTAATAAATGTGGAAAGACCTTAGCATTAACTGAATACGGTCTAGAAGAAAATGAATTTCATTCTTTCAACATAGTTTTTCCTTATGGATCAATGTATGATGAAGAAAGATGGAAATTTGATATATGTGAGACATGTCTCGTCGATTTTGTAAGAACTTTCAAACATTCTCCTGGTATCTCTGGGGCCTAGCTAATGCTGGGCCTTTTATAGTGAATTCAATATTTTATAATTAAAAAAAGGACCATTTTGGTTCCTGAACATCTTCTTCAACTAAAGCCCCCATAGGCTTAAGTACAATAATTCACAATCTCTCTTTGGACATTTTTATATCCGTATATTTTTAGTGCAAAAAGGTATGATTAACAAATTTGAGTTGATTGATACTTTTATGCTTCACCTAGATGATTATGCGGCATGTACCGATCTATTTTTTTGGTTTCTTTTTTTCTTTTTATACAACCACATATAAGTCCCGGTGAACATTAGAATAGATGGAGTAAGACCGCCAGCTGCATATAAAATTTTGGTAAATATTCCTCCAAAACTACCTGTATGTAATGGTAGATGCCATATTTGATATAGGAGCCCGCTGTTTTCTTTTGGATCTAGTTTACCAACTATTTTTCCGCTAGACTGATCTAACCATAAACGTATGTTTCCATTCCCCGGATCGTAAGAACGACTAAGACGAATTTCAACAGCCCCTTCAGACAATCCTTTCCCCTTATTTCCTGGTATTATAACTTGCTCAATTTTTCCCTTAGGTACTTCTTTTTCAGCAATACGTAAAAGTTGATCTAGTGAAAGCTTCCCCGTTGGAAGAGGTTTAGAAATAAGGTTCTTTTGTGGAGGTGACACCTTGGCATGTAAGCCAAACCAACCGAATATTGTTTCATCGTATGCAAACAGAGCACCAGTTAATGAAACAATCAAAAGAAATGGAATGGACACTCCTCCGATGACTTTATGTACATCATATTTCTTTATATATGCGTTTTTACTGCGTCTCATTTTAAAACCACTTTTCCACTTTTTTATCCCTGGCCACCATAAATATATTCCTGACAAAGTGATAAAGAAGAATAGAAATCCAATGATACCGACAATATTTTCACCATAGAAATTTTCTAGGAGAAGAGATATGTGAAAATAAAGGATAATATTAAAGAATGATTTATCTCCCACTGTTCCATTTATATGACCTGTTCCTGGATCCACATAGATTGTTTCCTGTTTAGGACCTTCTTTAAGTTGAAATAAGAAAACACCTCTAGAATCTGGTGCATTTGGTGTATATACTCGATTAATATCACCTTTTGGAAATGAATGTGATACAATTTTCAAGGCTTGTTGATACGTTACTTTTTTGCCTTCTGTGACTTTATACAACTCAGGATGTAACAGGGAATTTATTTCAGGTTCAAATACGAGTAAACTTCCTGTTAGTCCAATTAATACGATAAAAATGCCTACGAACATGCTCAACCATAAATGAATTTTTCCAATGACTTTACGCATTTTACAAAAAACCAACTTTCCACAATATATTTATCACCAAGTAATTGTACTCACCATCAGAAAGGAGAGATGTAGTAATCCCACTCACATCCTTTCCATCGCCCAGCTTCACAAATAAAAACGAATAAAAAGTGAGGTTTATTCGGTTTACCCATTTTAAGGGTTTTTTTCGACTGTATGTGAAAAAATATCCATTTGATTATTCTTTTTTGCTTGAATCTAATCGGTTTTTTTGTTGCCGAAGGATATAGATCATAACAGAACTTTGCAAGCCATAAGTAGATTAACAAGAATCACTTAAATCAACAGCAATAGGTAAAGGCTGTGCGATTAATTATTGAGCAATGCAATCCATTCGCAAACATTAAGTGTGAAACTAACTAATTTGTTATCATTCTTTGATTTCCCTTCTTCAACAAACCTGCCAGTTACTTCAATAAGAAAAGCATTACCGTTGTACAAGTAATGCCCCGCTAGTGAAAAAGAGATTAATAAATCAAACTTCACTTTAATAATGCCCATTGTGATAACCGTTCCTTCGCCTTCAGATTTATTTGCCAATTTCACTCTGCGAGAGTTGAGTAAATATTGTAGAAAAGGAGATTTTTTGAGAGGAATGTTAATCAAGGATATTCAATTTTTGACGGTGCCTGTCAACACCCAAATTTTATCTAAGGTTGTAGTTTTTATATTCTTTGACATACCCCAAGCAACTACCTCTTACCAAGTCCTTCAATCACTTCATCCAATATATTTACTCTTTCCAAAACTGTTCCAGTAGAATGACAATCATGGTACCTACCAGTAATCCATTACTTAAAACATATTGTAAGGAAGAAGGAATTCCGCTAAATGCACTTTCTGGAAGAAACATGATACCCAAACTGATTAATAATGTAATTCCTAATATTGTTAATCGACGTTGATTTAATTCTTCACGTAAAATCGATTGAAATGAAATTCCTATCATTTGGACAAATGTTGCTAAAAGTGCGGCATTAGCAATAGGACCTGGTAGCAAGGATATAAAGCTTACAATTAAGGGAATAAAAGAAATTCCTGCTAATATGAGACTTGCTATAAGGAACGACTTCACTTTTTTTTGTCCTGTTAGTTGAATAAATCCTGCTGATGCAGGTAATGGTACAATTCCAATTGTAGAGAACAAAGACGAGATAACATGTGATATACCTCCGACCCATATACCACGGTTCAGTGTTTGCTTTTCATTTTCTTTAGATAACGGAGCCACTTGTTTAACAGCCGAAATAGCAGCAATCGTATTTGCAACTAAAAGAAATGTAAATAAAGTTGCAGTTAGAGTCATTCCAATATCGAATCTAGGTGTGCCCCAAGCAAATATCTCTGGTAACTTAACTAACGGTGTATGAGAAGGCATATGAGACGATTTTCCTAAAAAAGCATACAAAAGCCAACCACATGAAATTCCAAGTAACACAGCGTAACTTTTCATCCATCCTTTCCCTTTAATTGATAAGAAAGTAATAATGGCAAAAACAAAGAGTGCAATAGTAGCTGTTGTATAATCAGGATGAGTTACAGCTCCTTGTAATCCCATCATTCCTTTTAGTAACACACCACTAAGCTGAAGAGCTAAGATTAAAAGAAAAGTTCCTGTAACCAAAGGTGTAAATAAACGTAGGATTCGATGCACAAGCCCTGTTATACCAAGAACGAAGAGTAATATACCTGCAATAATTAATCCACCTTCTAAAAGTTTTAATACATCTTTTGCACTTTGTCCCTGCTGCATAGCTATTTGTCCCAGTATGACAAATATACTTACCCATGAACCGGCTGGACCATCCGCAATGGGATAGCGATGCCCCAACCAAGCTTGTATAAATGAACTTACTCCCACAACTAAAAAAGTTCGCTGCATTAATGTTGAAATATCTTCTATTGATAAATGGAATATACCACCAATAATGATAGGCAATGCAATTGCATTTGCTAATAAAAACAAAAACCACTGTAGGATACTAAAGCTGGTATCAAAGTATTTTTTATTCATATTATTTCCCCTTTTAGAAAAAGAATCTCATAGTAAAAATCCATCCTTTCTATACATAGAATAAAAAAGATGGATTTTTTAGGTTTATAAAATCATTTAAACTTTATAGATAGATTTTTTTAATTAATTACCATGTACGGAATGGTAAGAATTTTCCGTTAAGTGTAATAACGATACGAGGGTCGCCACCTTTTGGATCTTCTTGTGTGTCCACACCTAGGTGGAAGTTAATTGCACTCATTACACCTTCGCCAGCTTTTTCTAGGATTAATTCTCTAATAGTTGGTGCGTATTGTAACATCATTTCATATAATCGATATAAGATTGGGTCAGTAGGAGGCATTTGCATTACTTCACCTCTAAGTGGAACTACTGTTAATGCTTGAACTACTTCTTCAGCTAACTCTAATAGTTCACCCATTTTTTCTGCTTCTGAACGTGTCATTGTAGCTTGTCCTAATAACGCTGTTACAACCCAAGTCTCAGAGTTTTCACTTACCTTTGAAATTTCTTCCCATGTTAAACCTTTTGCAATTTTTGCTTCCATAATTTTTTGCGTAGCTTCTTTTCTATTCATATCTAATAACTTCCTTCCATTTAAGTAATAATAATTAATTTTTCACACCATTTAATGCTTTATATCCATCAACTAACAAATCTAATTTACCTGTGTGAGGATCAATAACTAAACCATGTACAGGTACGTCTTTAGGAATTAAAGGATGATTTTTTACTAAATTAATATTAGCTTGAATTGAATCTTCGACATTATCAAATCCAAATAACCACTTTTCAAGGTCAATTCCAGCATATTCAATAGCTGATAAAATTTCTGGTGATGCCACTCCACGATCTAATATTTTTTGTAATGTCCCTTTCGGGTTACTTTGGCTCATACCACATGCATGGTGTCCAATAATATAAATTTCATCTGCATTAAGTTCATATACAGCAGTAACGATACTACGCATAATACTGCCAAATGGATGAGTAATAGTTCCACCTGCAGTTTTGAGGATTTTAGCATCACCATTGTGGAGATCTAAAGCTTTAGGTAGCAGTTCCACCAATCGAGCATCCATACATGACACGACAACCATACGTTTTTGAGGCATTTTTGTTGCTTCATAAGGAACGTATTCCTTATTTTCTACAAATTGCTCATTGTACGATAAAATTTCTTGTAGTAACATGTTTGTAACCTCCTTTAAATCTAGATGTATTTTTTGGTTACGTCCTCTATGTTATTAGTAAATATAACTGATAAATAATGTGATGTAAGAGGATAAACTAAGTATAGTGAATTGTATCGATAAGCAGAATAAGTTGGCGAAACACTTTCTGGCTTTCTACTTTCACGATGAAAGGATTGGTTTATATCATTGATCAAACAGATTTTGAGATACTGAAATTATTAGGAGAAAACTCAAGAATACAATGGAAAGAACTTGGTCAAAAAATACATATGACGGGGCAGGCTGTAGGAAATCGAATTCGAAGATTAGAGGATTTAGGGATTATTGAACAATATACAATCGCAATAAACCGAATCAAATTAGGACAAATAGTAACTGCATTTGTTACTTTGTTCGTTATAACAGCTAATCATCAAGAGTTTATGAATTTCTTTCAAGAAGAAGAAGGAATTTCTGAAGTACATCGTATAAGTGGTGATGGATGTTATTTATTAAAAACACATTTTGCTTCCAATGAAGAATTGGATAACTTTCTAGGCCGACTATTAAAGTACGGGAATTATCGTGTTAACCTATCAATAGGAAAGTTAAAATAAGATCGAATATGTCTTAATTGCAGGCACAACCTAACATCTAACTAACTCAGAAAACTCCTGATGCTTGTATCGATTCAATTTCCTTCTATATGTTTCGTGGTCAAAATGTGGTCAAAGATTACATCATGCCGTCCGTAAGGTGAGGGTGTGTAATATCTTACATGCAGTGTGCGAAAAGTGCGGTATATTAATTTTTTACCATTTTTTGTCTGTAACGTCTTTAACGGGATTTTACCTTTTTTAATCGGATTGCGTTAGCAAAATGTTAGCAATTTCAAGCAACAAGTATATTAACCGTTGTTCGCACACTCCACATGGCTTGGATAGTGATGGCAGATAAACATAGATGTAGTAGTGTTTACTTTTAAAATTTGACTACGTAAAATTAAACGAATTAGAGAAGACTCTTATCTTTTTTAAGAATTGTTGTTTAGTCGTGTTATGTCTGCCTTTTGAGAGTGAATCGTAGGAAATAGATCACATTATATAAAAAAGGGAGTCAAGCCATGGTAGCTTAACTCCCTAAAATAGATTTTGTTTGAAAAGAGTATTAATTTTGTTCAGCAAAGACTATCAAAATAAATTTCTGTAGCTTAAAGGTATATTCACTTCAGGAATCATCTCGAATTATCTTGCAGTAGCTCCACCATCAATAACGAACTCTGCCCCTGTTGTGAAAGAAGATTCATCAGATGCAAGGAATACAACTGTATGTGCAACTTCTTCAGTATTGCCCATTCTTCCAAGTGGATACGCGTTATTTAATTCCTCTTTCGTACGTCCAGTTGCTTCTGAAGCATAATCTGTCATTGCAGTTTCAATAAATCCTGGATGAATAGAGTTTACACGCACACCTTTGCTAGCGAATTCAATAGCAGCATCTTTTGTCATGATGCGAACCGCACCTTTACTTGCCCCGTAAAGAACATGTCCAGGAGCTCCAAATAAACCGGCAATTGATGAAGCATTAATTACAGAACCACTCTTTTGTTCTGCCATCACAGGCATCACATGCTTCATACCAAGGAAAACTCCTGTTACATTTATAGACATTAAACGATTCCATTCATCTAATTCTATTTCTGCAAGAGGTTTGATGATATAGATTCCTGCATTATTAAATAATACATCGATTTTATTGAAATGGCTTCTCGTTTCACTAACAACCTTTTTCCAATCGTCTTCGTTGCTTACGTTATGTTGTACAAAAATGGCTTCAGCACCCATTGCTAGAATCTCTTTAGCAGTGTTCATACCCGCTTCTTTATTAATATCAGTAATGACTAACTTTGCCCCTTCTTTCGCAAATTTTAATGCGGTCTCCCTACCAATTCCAGTTCCTCCGCCAGTAATAATTGCAACTTTGTTTTGTAATCTCATAATAAACCCTTCCTTTCTTTAATTAGATGTCTATATCAAAAAAAATAATTAAGCCTGCTTTTTTAAATTCGGATTAACAAACAACAAAAATAATAATGAACATAATAGAATTGCACCTGACACGATTAAAATAGAATTATTATATCCTTGAATAATATTATCTTTTGATAAACCAATGAGAAATCCAGTGGCTACAGGAGCTATCATTCCACCTACATTTTGAAATGACATTAAAATACTTGCCATAAGACCACTTCGCTCCGGTACTAGCGTCATCATGATTTGTGGAGCAATCGCAAAGTTTGCACCCGTTAAACCATATGCCACACCAAATGCAATGATATTCCAAATAGGATTTGGTATAAACACTACAGAAGCAAGTAACATACTGCCAATAACAGCTGATACGCCCGTTACTACTACACGGGATAAACGCCAATTTTTAGTTTTTGCTAGCACTTTATCAGATACCATCGACACTAGAAAAATGATTGCAGCGGAACTTATTCCAACTATTGATACAGCTACCCCCATCTGACTAGAAGTCAGACCTGTCACTTTAGTTAAAAAGTTCGGCATCCAAATTGCCGTCCATACGACGAAAATAAAAGAAGAGAAGGCCAGAAATAATGTGAAAATAGAAGTTGGTGAAAAAATTGCCTTTACTACTTCTTTACTACTTTTCTTTTGAATACTATTTTCAACCGTATTTTTTGTTGCTGCCTTTTGCTCTATACTGGACGGGCTTTCTTTTGTAGTGATCATAAATAGGAGAAACCAAATTACACTTACTCCTCCAAATACGGCAAAAGCAACTTTCCAGCCAAATGTTGTAAGTCCAACAATTACAGGCGCTAAAACTAATCCTCCTGTTGTGGCTCCTAAAGTAAATAAAGAGCTTGTGACTCCGCGCTTTTCAGCGGGGAACCACTTATTGATATGACTTAGTGCCACTGGACCAAATGGGCCTTGAAAGATTCCTAATAGGACTCTATATAGAATCAGCGCACTAAACCCATTAATCGCTAGAGCCCCAAATTGTAGGACGCCCCACGATAACATAAGAATGGAAAGGATTTTTTTCGTTCCAAAACGATCAGAAAATGCAGCACCGATAATCCCGGCAATTGGAAATATCCAATAATAAGCACTTCCCACCAATCCCCATTGGCTAGAATTCAAACCAAAATCTTTCATAATTAATTCCGCTGAATAGCCGACAATATTTTTTTCAGAGAAATTAATTAAATTCCCAAAAAACAAAAAAGTAATGATTCCCCAAAGAACCCAGCTGTATTTCCTACTCGATTCTAATGGCTTCTTACTCATTAGTAATGACTTGTCCATCTAGATGTCCATCCCCCTAAAACATTATTAATGAAGTTAACCTCTTATTAGGTATAATAGAAACAAATCTTTCAATTAGAATTTGGATTCACTCCAATTTTTTCTTTTAAGGTCGTTTGATAAACCGTTTTCAATTTGATTGGGTTCCATCACATATTTTCTAATTGGCAAAGCGTTGTTGCCGTATAATAGAAATAGGGTATCTCTCCACCACGCTAAGGATTATGTGGTATTTTTCCATATTAAAATCGCGGAGGTCCAATATTTTTTATGTTTAGAACCACTAGGCCCAAGGTCTATAAACGATGGAAATTTACTCAAGAGTGATTCCGTATTTTGAAAGTTGTCACAAAATCTTCACATTTTTATTTTACAATTTCACAGCCAACCAGAACTATCCTTTATATTGATGGTTAATCCTTATTTCACACCCTCAATATATAGGTAATTATTCATTAAAGGAGTTACTTTAATTAATGAGACCTGATTTATTTCCCCATAACGATATATCATTTGAGGAATTTAAAATCTTTCTAAAAACAAATAAATCCCAACTTCAAATGAACATTAATGTGCAAATAAGATTAGAATCAAATCTATCCAAAGAAGAGCAGTCTATTATTGAGTTTCTCGCAAGTTCATTTTTGCAAATTTTAACTGAACCAAATGAAACTAAGGCTCAAACCGACTTAGACACACTTTTAAATACTTGGATACAAACGTATTCAATGATTTTGAATTATCATTACTTACACCGATTCTACCTTACTCTGGAAAAGGCTTTTGCCAATTTATTAAAAAATTCAAAAGACGTAAAGGCTTATTCCTATATGTTGTACTTACCTAGTATTGCTTCAAGAATTTCCAACATATTTTCTAATTGGAATAATACTACTAAAGAAGAGTTTCATTTCCATTCTTCACAGAGCTTGTTACTTTCATATTTGGAGTTATTTCCAATTCAACAAATTTATCTCGTACAGGATCATATAACTAACCCGGTCATTTTTGGTTGGGGCAGATCAGAAGATGAAACAAGCCGAGGTATTCCTTTTTATCCGATTGTCGATTCAAACAAAGGTCAATTAATCGAGTTATTTGAGCAGTCACTACGCTTGAAATTTGGTGAAACTAGCATATATCTATACCCAAAAACAACATTAGAAAAGGAACAAGAAGAAACAATCAGTAATTATCTGTTTCGTTTTAATATTTTCGCTAGTAATAATGCACGATATGGAAAAAATTCACTAAATAAACTTAAAGTTCTAGATGAATTTAATAAAGTTCTCATAAGCTGCACTGGAAGAAATGACTTCATAAAAATAATAAAGGGATGCGAAGAGCTGCTTAACTATAAAAGATGTGTTTTCTATGCATATATCCCTTGGTCAAATGAGTTTAAAGGTGTTATTGGTAAAGAATTATCAAAAGTTCAAAAAACACAAGGATACGTATATCCAAATCAGTTGTTTCATACCATGATAATTACAAGAAAGCCAATATTTATTAAAAACCCCGTAAATACGGTAAAAAATGAGACAATTGAGTTATTCAATCTATCTTCACTAATTGTTGCTCCAATATTTCATTACGAAGAAGTTCTCGGTTGGATGATTTTTGATCAGGTGGGAAAAGAGTTTGACTGTACGCAAGAGGATTTACAACTTATAGAGGAAGTTTGTAACAGAATAGGATTATTTCTAAAGAATATCGGTCATAATGTTTCACCAAGTAATAAAATCGAATTAACTGATCGCGAGTTAAGTGTATTAACTCTCCTAGCAGATGGATACGATAATAAGAAAATGGGAGAGTTCCTCCATCTAAGCGAGCATACAATTAGAGACTACATAAGCAGTCTTATGTTAAAGTTAAAAGCTAAAAATCGTACCCAAGTTGTTTCATCTGGGTTCCGTCTAGGATTGTTAACCTAATTTCTAAGCAATTCACTTTTTCATGATTAATATTAAATAAAGTGCCTGGTTCTCCTTCGAAGAGTGGTGACATCGTACTAATATCACGTAACATTGGTACGCTCCTCAACTCGGAAAGCCATTAATGCCGCATACAAGCAAAAGGGCAGTCACTCATTAGTGATCTGCCCTTTTTAATAGAAGTTGTGCGACACATGTTTCGGAATTTGCACAACTCTGTTCAAATTATTTAGCTGTTAAGCGGTAAAAAGAAAACCCCTAAAAAGTGGCATCAACAGCGATATAATCTTACCTTTTTATTCGGATTTTATTTACTTCATGTGTATGAAGGACAAAGATGACCTCATGATCTAATGTAACGAACAAACCGAAGTCCTTTTGAAGGATCTTCCATTTCCCTGATTTTTCTTATTGAGCAGTGTAACCTCCATCTATCATTAAAGAACTACCTGTGACAAAGTCATTTTCACTCAAGAAAATAATTGCGTGTGCAATTTCATCGGATCTTCCAAGTCTTCCAATCGGGTGCTTCGCAACTAGCTCATCATAGGCTTCACCCATTACTTCTTTGTTAACCAGGCCGCTTTCAACATAACCTGGGCAAACAGCATTTACTCTAATGTTATTTTTTGCGTACTCAAGAGCAACTGATTTAGTCATAATATTAACTGCCCCTTTACTTGCATTATAAGCAAACACTCCTGATTTTCCAACGTGCCCTAACACGGAAGCTGTATTCACAATGGAACCGCCACCATTTTTTAACATTTCACGAATTGCATATTTCATTCCAAAAAAAACACCGTCTTGGTTAATTCGAATAATTCTATCATAATCTTCGAATGATAATTCGTGAGTAGAGGCTTTTACCGCTACTCCGGCGTTATTCACCATTACATCAACTCGACCATAATGTTTAACCGTTTCAGAAACTAGGTTTTCTACAGATTTTTCATCGCCAACATCGACCTTCACAAACAAAACATCTGCACCAGTAGCTTTCAATTCTTGCTCAAGACCTTTACCGCCTTGCTCGTTAAAATCAGCGATAACCACTTTAACCCCTTTAGCTACAAAAGCCTTCACAGCAGATAATCCGATACCTGAAGCACCACCTGTTACAATTGCAACTTTGCCACTTAAATTTGTCATAAGTAATTCCCCCTTTGATTATGCAAAATATTAATATATTTTGTTTACGCTAAAATTATTTCCTCATTTTAAAATCTACTTAAGAGCGATTTTGCATTTTGGAAAATGCCACAAAATCTTCACATTTTTTATTTTACAATTTCACAGCCAGCTAGAACTATCCTTTATATTGATGGTTAATCCTTATTTCACACCCTCAATATATAGGTAATTATTCATTAAAGGAGTTACTTTAATTAATGTGACCTGATTTATTTCCCCATTACGAAATTCATTCGAGGAATTTAAAATCTTTTTAAAAACAAATAAATCCTAATTTCAAATGAACATGAATGTGCAAATAAGATTAGAATCAAATCTATCCAAAGAAGAGCAGTTTTAAAAGACGTAAAAACCAAAAGTTCAAATAGAATTAAAGTTATATCAGATTATGTTCTGCAGATTCTTCAAGATCGAAAGAACAAACAGCAAATAGTGCAACAAAATCTTGGATGCTTTAATAAGGATAATGATTTAGTAAATTGCACAGATGACGGTAAGCCAATTGAACCAAGAAATCTTTTGCGCCAATTCTATCGGCTGTTGGAAGAAGCTGATGTCCCTAAAATAACCTTCCATGATTTACGCCACTTACATGCCACAGTCCTCATGGCATTAGGAGAAAATGCAAAAATCGTGGCCGAACGGATGAGGCATTCCCGGGTACAGGTTACTTTGGATACCTATTCCCATGTTAGCAACGAAATGCAGCGAAAAAGTGCAAACCGATTTGAGGATGCCATCCTGCAAAATTAAAATAAGTTGTGTTTGTGCAATAAATGTGCGATTTCACCTGAAAGGTGGTTGGGTCAAAAAAATGATTGAAATAAAAAAAAGCGTGAAACCCTTGTCACACAAGGATTTCACGCTCCTAAAATTGATGACCTGTGAGGGACTTGAACCCCCGACCCCTTCCCTGTCAAGGAAGTAAAGTAAATCGGATTATAACAGTTTGAGTTTGAAAGTGTTGATTTAATAAGTTTTTATTAATTCTATTTCGGATTTAAACAGGTGTTTTTGGTGGCAGGATGCTTGATTTTGCCACCAACTTGCCACCAGCCACCATTATTCCATAACGCTCAGAAGGTTTACACCCATACAAAAGCCGAATACACAGTTTATGATGACTCTCTACTTTAATTCTTGTTCAACTAAAGCACCCTATAGTTTAAGTACAATCCTTCACAATCTCCTTTATTCCTTTCTTTTTGAAGTATATATAATTTCAATGGTGTTTTTTAGTATTAACGGCTTACTACCGGGGTGTCAAGTGTTGCATAAAGTGTAATAATTCCAATAATGGTAAGGAGAAGCAAAATTATCCCTATCCCAATAAAGAATTTATGTATTGTCTTCATTTTATATTTTCTCCTCCCTTAGATATTCATATTGAGTGTATATAATTCGTCACTAAATATTATTTTCCTTCTTCAACTCCCTCAGTTTAATACGATTTTCTCACGAATACTCGCTTATTCGCAGGATTTCATATCCCTTTAAATAGAGTTTACAGTTAAAAGAAATACGTTCAGATCATTATGGCTTCGTGAAGGCATAGTGGAATAAAGGAGTTGATTAGAACTCCATATTTTACCACATGATGTACATTCTCCACGCCGCCCCTGGAGGCTTTCCCTCCCATGTCTCAACGGGTCAATCGCCCTATCATTCCTTCGTCATGCCTATCCAAGGGGTGGAGGCCAGTTATGCTATCCTAATGGGTCAGCGCCCTTATGTTGAAAAAATCTGGTACTCCGTACATATTTGAAATCCTACGAATAAGCCAACATTCGGTCAATACAAGTTTGCAATATGATATATTTCCATACAAAAAGAGGACGGATAATCTTCGATTATTAAGTGTTACT
The DNA here is from genome assembly GCF_001048695.1 of Neobacillus massiliamazoniensis. Taxonomy (GTDB): domain Bacteria; phylum Bacillota; class Bacilli; order Bacillales; family Cytobacillaceae; genus Neobacillus; species Neobacillus massiliamazoniensis. The sequence goes on from NZ_CVRB01000003.1 coordinate 765,901, forward strand.
AGGCCGCCATCGGTGATAATGATTGGAGTTTATCAGGACAATAGGATTCATTACGTCGAGAAATACCCACAAAAATCCTTGCTAACTTGCCAACTAACTTCATTATTGATTTCATTTTCTTCATTTTCTTAACTTTAACATTATGAGTGTGTAATGTTTTAAATTCTGGATTGTTCGCTACTAGACTCATTGTTGCTAAGAAGAGGAAACGCCGTAGTCTAGACCTTCCACGCTTCGAAATGACAATTTGTCCTTTCCACTTACCTGAACTTGCTTCGGCTAAGTGTAAACCCGCATGGCGAAGTAGAGAATTACCATGAGAAAAGCTACTTAAATCTCCAGCCTCACCTAATATGCCAGCTAAAGAAATTTCACTTATTCCTTTAATGGTAAGTAGCTTTTTAGAGAATGGGATTTTATTTAATACTTCTGTAACTTGTTTTTCAACTCTTTCGAGTTGCGTAATAGCCAAATCATATTCCTCTAATAGTTGCTCAAGATGAAATTTATACGCATCAAGTGCTTGTCTAGTGCCAACGGATTTCCTAGCTACTTGGAGGAGTAAAATGGCCTTTTTTAATCCAGGCTGCCTCTTCATAATTGATTTCCACCCTCTAATAATGTCGTGAGGCTGTAAAGTTTCTAATTCCACTGGCGATGGGAATAGTCGGAGAGTTGCGATTGCCCCTTTAGCTTTAATATCTTTAAATACCTGTCTCAGTTCTGGAAAAACAATATCTACCCAACGATTTAATTGATTAATAGAACTAACGAGGCGTTTAACTACTACATCACGATTAGACATAAGAACCCTAAGTTTTTCGAATGATTCCGATGTGTACCTAACTTCAGAGTAGTAACCGTTCTTCACCATATCAGCGATAACTAAAGCATCCTTTTTATCGCTTTTTGATTGAGAATTATCACGATTTTCTTTATTCCTTTTTACTAGATGTGGGTTTACTGATACTACCTCAATATTCTGTTTGGATAACCATTTTGAAAGGTTAATCCAATAGTGTCCAGTTGGCTCCATTCCAACTATAGCTTCATCTAGGTTGTTTAATCTTTGTAGATTTTTAATCCATATTAGTAAACTTGCAAATCCCTCTTCATTATTTTTGAATGCAAGTGGATCTCCAACCACAATTCCACGGAAATTAACAGCTCGAGCTACATGTAATTGTTGTGCTATATCCACACCTACAATAAGATGTTTAACGGAAATTCTTTCTATTAGTTGATTTTGTTTGTTTTGCATTTTAAACTTCATAGTAGGGTTCCTCCTAAAGTTGTGAGTTAGAGTGGTGTCTATACTCATATCTTACTGGGGAGCCCTATTTTTTTCAAAGTCGAAAAATAACGATCTACAGGAATGCTATCCTGCCCCGTTAGTGGAACAAGCAAAAAGCCGCCGAAGCAGCTGGTGATCTTCAACTCTTGCTACCCGTTAGCTGAATAGGACTCCTCTATTTCATACACATTATGTACCTGAATTGTATCATTAACATATTCCAAAAGTTCTTCAGGGAAAGAGATAAATATTATAACCCCATTTGTAGCATATATTTTTAGTAAGCCTTCATCCAATGCAAGTTTACAATAATCAGTGTCAAAATATTTATAAATCAATTTTTTATATGGTTGATTGCCAGGTATATAGCTATCCCATTCAGTGCCTATTCTGTACCAATCACAACCAGCACGTTAATGGTTATCATTAACGTTTAAAAAAATGGTTGGATAGATTTCAAGGAGTTGCGACCAAGTATCTCACAATTACCTTTTTTGGCATCGGTTCCTTGAATTAAACAAAAAAATGCCATTTGACAAGCGTGTGAAAGACATACTGCTTAGTTCCTGTCAGAAAGTGAATTATACCACCGTTGAAAGTATTAGAAGGAGCGTATATAACTCTCCTTCTAGGGCATTGAACTGACTGTAAACTCGATAATAAGTGCAAAAAAACCTAATAGTACGGTGATTAATGTTGAAGTAAATACAATTCTTTTGGTGACTACAATGCTTTTTTCTGCGGTGTTTAACCTTCGATACAAAAGATAAATTATTACGCCCAAAAGAATTGAACTTACCCAAACAATTAATCCTGTTTCTGTAACTAATTTTTTCCAATCAAATATCCAGAAGTACAGAATGAATAATTGAACAACCACCAAAGGTGCTGAAACTATTGATAAAAGGCTCTTTGACAATATTACCACTCCCAAACATAATCATACTATTATTCTTGGAAAATTTACCAATACCTTTTGTGTTGAATAACAACAATCTAGAGCCTTTGTAAAACACAATGGAGAAAAAGAAAGAATCGGAAGGTACGGATTCTTTTTTTCTCATTTTTGAATGGAGATTGTCTAATTAGGTTCAATTTTTCGAAGAAAATGCTGTATAAGAAACTTTCTGCAAACTCTAATTAACTTCAAGTAAATCTAGGTTAATGTGATCTAATACTCCTGCTTGTTCAGTAAAAAAGAACTCAATAGTTTGTTTATTAGATTTGTCGATATATCCTATAACTTTATATCCAAGTTCATCAGATCGTTCAAAATATTTTTTTCCATAGCCTCTAATGATTTCATCTCTTGTTGACATAGTCGAAATACCCTTAGAGGTTTTAAAGGTGGAATCATTACTAGGTGTTGAGATTCGAACAATTTCTTTCTTTTTATTGGTTGCAATAACTAGATTGTTATTAAGCTTATAGTAGTTGTATATAGAATTTGGAATAGTTTCTAGTTTCGTACCAAATTGCTTGACAAAATCATCAGACTGGATAGAATCTAATAATTTAATTTCATTGATACTTTCATTTTTTATATTAGTTGTAGGCGTTTTTGAAATCTTTGATGATCTATCACCAATACACCCCCCAAGGAGTAGTAGAACGAAGCTTGTAATGAGTAGCATAATACACAATTTTCTTAAATTAAAAAGTTGGGATTCAAAAGCCACATTCTCCATCTTTTGTATTCACCCTTGTCATCTTTTTTAATCGTTCAATCATTGCAGCTTGACCTAGCTGATTTTTTTCCTCTTTTATCCTCTTAATTCCCATTCTATTACACTTTTTGGATTTTTTAAAATTATTATTATTGTCAAATTACAACTATCTTTATCCAACTAAACTGCCCCGTTAGCTCAAGAAGAAAAAACAGGATCGCCGCAGTCCTTTTGTTGTAAGAAATGCCCCCGTTACTAAATTAACGGGTTCAGTTAGAAGGTGGAAAATTTAATTTGACAGATATTTTGACAATAAAATTGGCAGGTATAAGAAACAAATAAAACAATAAAAGGATGTCATTTGACATCCTTTTTGGCTTATTATCGACTATTTCTTTTCTTTAAAAATAAATAAATGATACCAATCAACAAAATTGCTCCAATAAAATATGGTAATAAAATTTGCCAATTATATTCGCTATTGACTTGTTTACCGCTAGCACCATACTTTCCGTTATAATTAACTTTTATAAATAACCCTTCGCTTTTCTTAACTGCGATTGCATCTTTTGTATTAACACCTTTGATTTCGTAGTATTCAGTACCCTTGAGAAACTGATTTGAAAAATTTCCACTATAAGTGCCTTCTCGGTCTGAATACTCAGTTACCTCACCTATTTTCTTACCGATTTTATTGGGTTCGATATGAGTTTCTGAAACAATATAGGAATTACCATCGTAAACTACAAAAGCGTATGCCCAATCAGCATAAGTTGTACTAATAAGCAAAGTACAACCAATTAGAAAAACGAAAAATAGACTTATTATCTTTCTCAACTACATCCCCCCTATAAAATTAAACGAATTCAACATTAATATCGTTTCTTCGTTTATCTATTATTTGACTTTTTAAACTATATCCCTATCACAACAAAAATATCACTACTTTTAAATTTCCCACCTCAAACATTTTAATGTTCAGAAAACCTTCTTCAACTAAACTGCCCGTTACTTCAATAAAAAAATGCGTCTCCACTTATTGTGGAAACACCCCGTTGATTAAAACTTATCTTCATTCTCTGTATAAGTATCCTCCATTACTAAATTTATGATTATTATCGACTTTGTCTAAATAGCCATTTATTTGAATACGTGGATCATCTATTCTGAGCAATGATTTATCTCCCATGCCTTCCAACGGCATAAATGCTTTTAATGTAATGGTTTCTCCTGGTTGAATATCTAATTTGTTTCCCTTAACTTCAACTTTATATTCGTTACTTTTAATAACATTTGTTGTAGTTATTATTGGATAAGAAACAAATACATTATTTTGCTTAATAACAGAATCACTGCCATTAATCAGTTTTATGGAGTATACAATAACTCCTTCCATTGTTTGTTTTTCAATAAATCCCCAACTAATTTTATTTACTTCGTTTGGGGAAATTGCTACTTTATTTTCATTAACACACCCTGCTAGTAAGGCTAAGGTTAACAACATTACAGACAAATGTTTAATTTTCAAAATAAACCAGCCCCTTATTTACCTTTTATTACTATTTTATCACAAAAATCCATTTTTGGTTTTTTGAGTTAAAAACCCTTTCTTCAACTAACCTGCCAGTTAGTTTAAGTGCAAACATTCACATTCTATCTACCAAATTTAATAATAAAAACATTTTATCTTTTAAGGCATAACAAAACCCTCAAATTTGAGGGCTAAAAAGGTAAATCATCTACTGCTTCATTCTTTTTTCTCCATTCCAATATCTCAAATTCCATCACTTTTTCAGTGATATCCAGTTCTCCATTTAGGATTACTTTTTCTAACACTGCGTGGTAAGACATATCCTTTTGTATTTGCTGCCAAAATTCTAAAGCCACTTGTTCAACCTTTTTTCCGCGCAAATAAAAAGTACCGCCTTGTGTTAGTTTACTATCTCCTTTGTAGTGAATCTGGATTGATACGTTCATTTATTTCATCCTCTTTTAGTCAAGTTGCAAATTTTTTTCTTATTATCTCATACTCTTTCTATATCCTGCAGCTTCAGCATCTTCTTCAGTACAAAACATTTCTTCTGCTATAGTTTTATCATAGAATTGACCACCAGGAACATGATAAATTTTTTCGCCATTATAAGTTGTAAGATTACCTTTTATTTTTGGATCATCACAAGTACCACTGATATTTTCTGAGTCGGCAATAGTATTATTACTGCATGCTGTCAAAATGAGCAAAGACAAAACAAATAAACATTTTTTCAATTTATTAATCCTCCTCTTTAATAACAAGATTGTTATTGAAACGTTTATGTTTTTAACAATCGAATTATTATAAATAGTTTAGGATTTCATTTTTAAATATCCAAGAAGATACTCTTCAACAATTGCACTTATATTGACTTCCTTTTCCTTTAACTGATCAACTATTTCTTTTGTGATGGATAAATTTATGTTTATCTTTTTCTTCGTTTCTGGTAATCTCTTTCTCCCCATTATAATTCCTCCATAAAAGTATTTCCTTTTATTGACTTTTTACTATCTCTTGGTACAATCTACTAGGTAAAACTTTTAGAAGCTGGTGAAACGTTATGACTGAAAACCAAAACAAATTTGATCTAACTAAAATTTATGATTTCAAAGAATTACCTGATAAAGAAAGTGGACGTTGTGACAATTGCGGTCAGGCACACTTTAAATCAACAGTTGGTAATGGTAAGTTTATTCGTGAATGCAGTCATTGTGGCATGAAGAAGAGTATTTAATACAATTAAATACAATTTATTAGGATCATAAAAACAAATGGGATTCCAAATCCAGAAGCAACTTGAATTATAAACTTACCCTCTAACTTCCTAAAAATTAGTAAAGAGACACAGAAATAAACAATCAAAACCTCCGTAAACATAAGTGCTATATTACCTAAAATACCATCAACAAAATTATCAAACATTTTAGTCGCTAATGATCCGAATAGAAAACCAAGAAACGGAATGATTAGTAGAAAACCGTCTTTAATTTTCATAAGACTAAATCCTTTCTATCCTTTTTAAATATTGCTTTATTCACTCATCAAAACCCATTCTTAATGAGAGGGGGCTTTTAGTAATCTTTTCTTAGCTTTTTCTGAGGCCTCGTGTATACTGCTGCCAAACTCTATAACTGTGAATCTCCCAACTTTTGCCGATACTTTTATTCGGTGTTTTTTCAAGTGATAGACCTTATATAGGATTCCAGCCTCTTCGTAACTATAATTAGCATTTATCTTCACTTTTGTTCACAGCCTTCCCTTCTGGATAAATTCACCAGGAAAACGGAAAGTCCTTGTGAACGTTGTGTGAATAAAGAACCCCTCAATAAAGAGGGGCTAAAAAGGTTATTATGTTTAAACTGTCTTTTTTGAACAATCGCTCCCGTTTGTTTAAGTGAATTTTTTCACAATTTTTTCATTATTTTTAGTAGGAGAACATAGTTGCAATGAAACTCAAAAGGATACCTAGCAGAACAAAGAAACTCGCTAATAATAACCTCTTGTTCTTATTTTTCAAAAAGTCATCAGGAAGAGAGTGTACATTTTTAAAATTTTTTATTTGTTTTTTTACAAAATAAATATTTAAAACACCTGTAACCCAAAAGATTAATCCTACTAAAGCTAAATATCTATACCATTCCATTAGAACTATCCCTCGTCTCCAATGACCCCCAATTATTGAAGTTACTTAAAATTACATAACTTTTATTAATTTTACTACTATAATGGCTTTTTTTCTGTTAATTCTTATTGAACTAACCTGCCACGTTAGTGGAAGAAGGAATGTGATTTTTAAAAAATTCTCCGCGCACATTATTATTTTTGAAATGGCGAGCACACATACCCCCCCACCCCCTTAACTATTGATGAGGAAACAAGCAAGTCCTTTTAAAAAAAAGAAGCTCTCATTTCCGAGAGTTTCTCTACATTTTTCGGTTACGTTTTCATTGTTTCCCTTTATCTCTCTCTATAGCGTTCTTCGCCCGTATCAGGGTGCTTTTACTTATCCCTGTTGTTTCCTCAACTTGCTTATATGAGTGTGTTTCTAGAAGTTTAAGAGCCAATTCAATTTGTGCCTTTTTAAATTTCTTCGGTCTTCCTTCCTTAAAATCACCCTTTTGCTTTGCGATAGCTTTCCCTTCTTTAGTTCTTTCTACAATCAAGTCCCGCTCAAACTCTGCAAATGCCAAGAATATGTTTAAAATTAACCGGCCCGTTGGTGTATCCTCAATGATCCCCATGTTCAAAACGTTCACTCTTACCCCGCGTTCAAAGAGTTGTTTGATAATGGCAATTCCATCAATCGCAGAACGAGCAAACCTGTCCAGTTTTGTTACGATTAATGTGTCACCTTCCTTTAAAGTTTTCAGTAGCTTTTGAAATTCTTGTCGCTCAGCTTTTGTTCCAGTAAACTTTTCAGAATAAATCTCTTCGCATCCAGCACTTTTTAAATGTTCCAGCTGCCCTTGTAAATCCTGGCCTTGAGTACTTACTCTTGCATATCCATAAATCATCATTTTCACCCCTTTACTTTTGGACCTAAGTTATGGCACCTGTCAATACCTTGATTTTATCACTTCCATAATTTGGTGTCAAAACTTTTAAGTTATGATACCAAGAAATCAAAAAAGCCGATTTCCAAATGCAATCGACTTCAAAATATTCTTTAACTAAAGCTACCCGTTACTTTAAGTGTAATCCTTCACAAAGTTGAGATGTAACGGGTTAGTTTAAGATGTGTTTCAATCGTGGATTAGAAATAAAAAGAAGTTTAAATCACATACTTTTATGTAATTCCGTATTAAGTTTCATCCTTTAGAGGACTTTTACAATCGCACAGAAGCCAACCAATCCTCATCTTTTTTAATCCTATGTTTCCCCTTCTTATTTTTGATTAAATAAAGAAGCCTTAGCAGGCTTTTACCGTCCTTTGTAGTTCTTCTCTTACTTTTTTACTCCCTGATCCTATAGCTCTATAAAATACACCAGTTTGCAGCAGTCAATTCTTTTATGAAAAGTAACCATTTGTTGAATAAGTAACAAGCGTTTCTACTTATTGTAGAAACGCAACTAGACAAAGCTCTAAATTTTTCTATCAATGATACGGGTACGATGGATAAGGGTAAGGGTAAGGATAATAGTATGGGTAAGGGTAGCCGCCAATGCCTGGTCCACCAAAACCAAGACCTGGATAATAACCAAGTCCAGAGCCTGGTCCACCTAAACCAAGACCTGGAGCAAAACCAACGCCAGAGCCAGGTGCGCCTATACCAGGACCACCAAAACCAAGTCCTGGACCAAAACCAGCGCCAGAGCCTGGTCCACCTAAACCAAGACCTGGAGCAAAACCAACGCCAGAGCCAGGTGCGCCTATACCAGGACCACCAAAACCAAGTCCTGGACCAAAACCAGCGCCAGAGCCAGGTGCACCTATACCTGGACCACCAAAACCATGACCTGGTCCGCCTAAACCATGACCAGGGTGATGGCCAATCCTCTCATATGTTGGACTATAAGCATTATAATTAAAAATCACGTTCATCCTCCTCATTTAATTTACATTAGAGCATATGCATTTTTGGGGATAAATTCTTGGGCATTCATCCTGATTCTTTAAATATCATATGACAAATGCGGATAGGGTAATTTATTTAAGCTAACCTGCCACGTTACTTCAATAATAAAAGCCGCCTAAATGGCAGCTGGATCTTCAACTATTGCACCCAGTTAGTTGTACAAAACACACTTGAAGCGACCCCTCTAAAAAACAATAACTAGATAAGTCGTAAAACAGTTGTATAAGTAAAATAAATCATCAATCCAATACAAAATATCATTATTTTTTTATTTCCTTTTTCCTTAGCAGAAAATGTCATCGCAAGAAGAATGGAATTAAACGAAAAAAAACCAATGATTCCAGAACCTTTATAAGTGAACGGTTTAAATTGAGCAACTATTGCACAAACAAGAAAAATCATTACACCTAAACACCATAGTATTGGTACTTTATATTTTTTTATAAATGTAAACAACGTAAATTCATCCTCCAATTATATTTATTAATATAATCGAGACAATTATATCTATAAAATCGTTTCCTGTAACTTGGGGTAATTTAACCTTTTTTATAAATTTACTCCTCCTTATTGAAGTAAAGCCCACATTAGTGAAGTAAGGGCAGTCTGACTTTGTTAAAACATATGTAACAAAAATTGCAACCAAAAAAAATCAAAAATCATAAGGATGCCTATCCCAAACAAAATGTAAGCGGAAATTTTGTGTTTTTTCATATATTCTTCAACCCCACCCACAATGACACCACAAAAAAAGAAAAGATAGCCCAATCTGGTAAGCCATATCGTAAACGAAGTTTCAGGGGTGACTAAGGATGAGTGGATAAGGAACATAACAGTTCCTATTATCATCAACAAATACCAGAAATGCCGCTTGAGTTGATTCAATTTATTCACCCTCACTTACATTTTTATTAGAATAAATTTATAATTTCTTAACAAATAACTGTTTTCTTTAGGCTGTTTTCGTAAACTTTGTTGTTTTCAAGTGGTCTTGATTTACAAGATGCACATAAAGCTCAAAAATATTTAGTTTCGTTTGACTAATACAAAATTTCATTTAGAAGATTAACAATTAGGTCAAATCTTTTGCCATCTAAATTATATGAATTATTTAAATCACTTGAAGGTTTAGCGGTAATCTGGATACCATCCTCAATTAGCACTACGCATATGTCTATTATTGTAAAGTCTTTGAAGTATGCTTTATGATATGTTATTTCAAAGTTATTCTTAGTTTTTCGCTTTAAGAAAAATCCATTTTCTCCCCAGTGTACTATTCTTTTTATATAAGTGTTTTTGTAAGTTTTACTACTTAGTTTATTGTGGAATTTTTCTATGTCCATTTGTGAAATCCACGTATATTCTTGCATACTTACACCCCAAATATAAAATATCTTTGCGTGTGTTATACCTATTGATGAAACATTTAGACCTATTGATTTACAAAAGGAAGTTGGAAGTTGAAAGTTGAAGAGAGATTCAGGCTAAAATTTCCTGATGCAATTAACCTGCTTCGTTAATTGAACAAGCAAAACCTTTTATTTGCAAATTGTTGTCGTATTACTGCTTAACTCTTCTAAATATGACTGGTGCGAAGTTAAAGTAGATAGAAGTTAAAAATGCACCAACAATAGTACATATATAGTTGTGTTGACCATATTTATCATTTAGCAATTCTTTTCCGTACTCTAATAACAAGGTTAAGAAAAGTACCATTAAAATCAAAATAATTCTGGTATATTTATACTTTTGAGGTTTGCTAAATAATGTGTTATGCACATCTGTCTTTTTAATTATCCAGCTAAAAATAGCAAAAAAAATCAAAAAGATTATAAAATACGTAAGAAAATTCATTTTTCCATACCTCTACTCAAGCTAACTTTTTTGTTATGAATAAGCGTATTCTACTATATCCATCATTTTTTACATACGGAAATTTAATCCTTATTTCATATTCCTTGTTCAAGTAACCTGCCAGTTAGCACAATAAGAAGAAGCTGCCGAAACGACAGCCCAGCTCTTCAACTCTTGCACCCGTTTGTTTAAGTACAATTCTTCACAATTCTTGACTTTACTCGAGTCCATTTAATTGTGATAAGTGATGTGTAAAATGATAGAACGGTAAGGATACATCCCGTTGGTAACTAACGAAATCCTCCCATGTCGTGTTTTCTCTTAGATTGTAGTGGCTATCAGTTCTCTATTAGTCGTTTCTTTCTCTTTTGGTTGTTCCGTTTGACCTGGCTGCTCGCCCAAAAAGCCCATTTCAATATAAATATGTTAATGACTATTATACTTGTCCATTCTTTAACTTGTACAAAGAATACTTTAACAATGTAAAACCTAAAAAATTATAATGAAATGAGGTGTTTTTAATGGGATGTAATGATAATCTTCAACCCAATCAAGCAAGTCAATCCATGGACCCCCCTGGTCCTTGTTCAGTAACACCAACAGCATTAACACCATTTACGAGTGCAGATACCGCAACAGCAGCTGGACCAACTGTTAGTAGGATTAAAGTTCCTGTTGTACTAGCAGAGCCAACAATCCAAATTCCTATAGAGGCAACAATTCACCTAGGAGCTATAGCAACTGAAATTAAAAGAGTGAAAAAAAATGTATTTCTGGATCAAGTGAAAATTGTTCCGGAAGCACCATTTACACGTGTTGTCGGCACTGACTTTTTTACCTTTTCAAGAGCTAAATTATTTATAGCAGGGCATATTCGCAAAAATATTGAATATACTGCGGCTGGCGGTTCGGGTAACCCATGTACTATACCGCTTATAGATCAAGTTGTCGATATTCCATTCACTGGATTTACAGAACTTAGTACAACGGCTGGAACGCTTATTAATTTACCAATCCTCGGTATCAATGAAACTTCCGAGTCTAGTTTCCTTAGTGATACAAACAACTTAAATGCTCGCTTGGATAAATTCTTCTTCAACAATCTTGTCAAATTCAATGAACAGCCATTTGGTGAGTTAGTAGCCGCAAACTTCTTTGAACTTGATTTTGCGTCACCGGAACCAGCACCTGAGGCAACTTTTACTTTTTCCACGTTTACTGAAAAACTCGTCCTAGAACTTACTGTAAAAGTATTACAAACTCAGCAACTTGCAATTGCTGTAACTTCAGTAGTTCCTGTGCTTCCTGGTCTTACTCCTCCACTTTAATGGATGTTCTTCAGCATATGTAAGAAAAAGGGTTCTGTTTCTTGTAAACAGAGCCGTTCCTCCAATTCAATCCTTGTATATCACTCAAATAGTCCTAAAAGATGCACAGGATAAAGAAAAAATCATAAACGAATAAAATTTTTCTGAAGAAGGTAAAACGCTTCAACAAGTAGAAGAAATATTCTTTAAAAATGGGATAAAAATATTAGGTTCAATTCAAACAAAAGACAGTATTCCTTTTCAGTTAATCTGTTTTGATTATGAAACAAATTCAAACGGTGATTTTATTTATAGAGATGTTCGTTTTATTTAAATGATATTCTTACGCACAAAAAGCTAGGGGATTAAATCTTAGCTTTTTTTAGTCCATAAAAATAGTCCTTCTTCCACTCCACGTTAGTTTAAGTACATCTTTTCACAAACTTATATTTTTTTAATCCAACTAATTGGCTTGCTGTAAATAAAAAAGCCCAGCAATTATGCTCGGCACAATAAGAATAACCACAATTGTTTTTTTCTCTTAATTCTCCTCTAAGGCGGGATCTATAAAGCCAAAAGTTATTTTCCCATTAAAACCACCCTGTAATTCCTTTTTATCTATAAAAGCTCCATTTGTTTTTGCAATATACTCAGACGCCTTTAACCTATCCTTCAAATCTGCATCTTCATCCCGCATAATCTCCGTCCAAAACCGCTTAGTTTCCGTGATATCCGCAATAAATTCTACATCCAATTGTTCATTCCGTTCCTTAATGTACTCTAAAACCTTAGCATTTCTTAGCAGGCGACTGGCGTTTACTTCTGCAGCATTTCCTTCGGCATGGTATCCAGCCCTTAAATAGCTTTCAGTGGCATTTCCTGTTTCGATATAAAAATCTGCAAATCTCTTTTGCTTAATGTTTAATTCAGCCATGAATATCACCTCTTCTATTTCTAGAACGTACATTCCCATAGTTTTTATTATACCATAAAGAAACGCCTATATTAGCGCGTTCCTTATGGTGTAATAGAAATGGTGGTAAATATAATTTCCGGATGTCAGTGGGGCAACAAATACCGTTTGAAATCCATAACGTGCCTCAAATGCTTTCAATGAACCCAATAAAGCACGGGCTTGATATTTGCTTCTGTAATTACCCTTAATGATATTTTCATATCCGTTTGGATCTTCCACTAGTAAGAGAAACGGGAACCGCTGCGCCCGAATCAATTCATTTTCAAAACGTGTTCTTTCTTTTATGGTAGCCGCCAGCTCTTCTACGCTGTTTTTCCTTTCAATGGTTGCTGGAAAGAAAAGGTTTCTATGAATACCTAACTCTTCATTTTTAGGTAAATAAGCCGAATAATCACCGTAATCTAACTTTTTTGATTCAAATGGAATCTTCTTTGACTCAAAATAATCAATAATATGCTTGTTTTCTTGCTCCCTCGTATCAATTAACATGACAATTGAAGAAAGCAATGTTTTAATTTCTGTTTCAGTGTATTTGTACTTAACGGTAACATCCTTCACTAATTACTCCCCTCCTTTATCCTTCCAATATAATCGAAATAGCTTTTAGCCTTTAACAATACCAATTCAAATGTTCCAGAAGTGAAAATATGCTTGCAACTGACCGCTTTTTCTTTATTACTTTGATACATTTCCCTCCACACCTGCCACTGGTTCCCTATTCTTTCGATATATACCACGCTCACCTTGCTTAATGTGCTAGTATAAAGTTCACCCGGTAACGCAATAATAAAGCCAGCCATTTTTGCTTTATCATCCCTATCCATTATTTTTAGGACTGAGCATTTATTTGTTCTCAATTCATTTATTAAGTAATCTGGAAGACGATTGCTGTTAAAAATTCGAACATTCTCACCTTCCGCTTGTAAAAAACATCCAACTTGCTCTATTGACTGGATTAATTGGACCGGTTCCATTTGAAAAATCGCCTCTTTTTTTTATAAGATCACCAATTATTTACATTAACTACATTGTTTACATAGCCCTTTTAATGAGGCGATTTTCCCCGTGTAGATAATGTTGTTATCAAGATTTCCCTCATCAATCATCTACACGAGGAAAAAAATCTACACTACTTCTACACCATCAAAAAGTTGATTTTGTGGGCTTTGTGTAATTAATGTTGATGATGAAGATGTTTCTCCTTTTTTTTCAAACTTGAGAATGGATCCAGTGCTCTTTCGTCCTAAATCCGTAAATATAATACCCTTAGCTCTTAACGCAGGTGCTATCCTTCGCAATCGTTCTTTTAATTTTCTGGATGTCGGCCACGCATTGGTATACTTTGTTTTTTCGTCACCAACAAAACTAGTCAACTCGGTTAACGTTTTTTCGACTGTATCTTCCCAAAAAAACCGGTTTTTCATAAATGCCTGAACCGCCACACCAACGGGGTCTGATTCTAATCCTTGTTCTATTGCTTCATTTCTATTTTCATCATATACCGCCATAAACGAACCCTTTGTCCATTTTAGGGCTGACTCAGCTGCTGTTACCCATAAAGCAAAGTCAGCCATTCTTGGCTTTGTAACCAGTTTAATATTAGGAAGCTCTCGCAATGCCCCGCTAACGACATCGAATAATGCACCTAACACACGTGGCTTAACCTCATCAAAATTCACCCAAAAAGTTTTTTCATCTTTTCGTTCATTTGGTGGAATTGCTGGGAGAAACAAAACCAACGATCTGTCCAGCAAGTCTTGCCTTTTAGCAATGTCGTCAATTCCATTCAATATAACCGGCCGCATAATATTGAAAATTGTTTCCTCGTCATCGCTATAAAGCTTTCTTGTGGAAAGCCCACCGCCGGTTGATAATTTGCAGAATGCATCACTCATCCCATTTGACAAACCAGATAAGTTGTCAAAAGCTAAAACCCATGAATTTTTAGCCGCTATTGCCAAATCACGTTCATTAGTTGGTATGGTCCTTAAAGGTATCGCAGACGGATCAATAAGTGAGCTTAAGATTTTAGTATTCGTACTCTTGGCACTCCCTTGCTCACCCTGAATCGTTAGAATTGGGTAAGGACTTCCTGGTCGTAAAGCTGCCAATAACCACGCCACAATTAACTTCCATTCCTTTTCATTTCGAAAATTGATAAATGGCTTTAATTCTTCTAAACTACCATCTCTGGCAGGTACCGGCATTGCTACCATGTTACTGGAACGATGAAATATAACAGGCGGATTGGATACCACTTTCCATCCTTCAGCAGTAATTTCTACTGCTTCCCAGTTTTCATTACAGAGGTCAACATAAATTGCATTGCCATGTTCCGCTACCCTTGTATAAATGTTATACTGTTCACCATCAAACACGCCTTTTGCTTCAAAAACACTCAACGCATCTGCTAATGCCTGAGATCCAGGTGGCCTTTGGAATTCTTGATAAAATTCCTTTGTAAGCCACAACTTAAAACCTGAACTCTTTATTGAACGTGTTTCAATATGATTGTTAACTTTGTAATGTGCAAAAACTTCCCCTTCTTTTGTATGAAAAAATTCAACATCAGCACCGATTTCAATTAATAATTGGGCTTGTGTTCTCTTTTCATCATCAACTTCTGAATTCTCATTTTTCTGAATCGGACTTAAGGATTTTGAATACACGGCACCACTTGGTACATGTTTTGATGCGCTTTTGATAGTGTTATTAAATTCATCCTTATCCAAGGGCGGCAGGAAAAAATTTTGGTTAAGAAAAGATAAAATGAAGGCTATTTCAACCTTTTTATAACCAAACTCAATTAATCGGCAGCAGTGATTATACAAAACATCATTTCTTCCATCTAAGGATTCACGGACAGGTATCGGAAACGGCCTGTCCTCTTTGTTTGCCTTTTTTATAGAATCAAAAAATATAGGCGTTTCCGATAATTCCTTGTTACAAATATGGATCCAATTTCGCCCAGGTGTATTTCTGGTTGGCAAAACAATCTGTCCCTTTCCACCAAGCCTATAATCTCCAATAAAACCACCTGCCATTAAAAATGAGGCCCTTTGCTTTGAAATCCGTCCTGACGATTTAAAAATAAATTGGTATCCATTTACGGTTTCAATAGCTTGAAAGTTTAATGTTGCTTCCTGCAACGCTTTAAATATTAATTGTCCTTCTTGCTTATCATCAATATCGATGACATCAATTCCTGTAGGAATAACCAAGCCAATCCACCCGTTTTGACTAAGCCAGTTTTCTATTTCAGCATCTGTAAGGCCTGGTTTTGTTAAATCATTAAATCCCTTTTCAACCGGTGCCTTAGCTTTTTTATAACGTAATGGTTTATCCTGTTCATGATTCAAAGCTGAATATCCTATCAGCTTAATAATCTTTGTATCTGGAAAAATATGTTTTACAATTTTAAAATTAGGGATATTTGGTATAATATTTTTAGGAAAACTGTTTTCAGCGCTACTGCCAATGGCGCTTTTTTTTTTGCTCATATTGTTACCTCCTTATCTTTCATAAATCAGCACATGATTTTTTTCTTGCATTTGCATCCAACTGTCGATTGTTTCTTTTCTAAACAAAATTCTTTTTCCAACCCGGACATATGGAATACTGTTTTCCCTAACCAAAGTGTAGATTGAGTCCTTTGAAACCCCTAAATATGCTGCGGTTTCAATTACTGTTAAAGTATTGCGTTCCATACTAATCCTCCTCTTCTCGCTCTTTTTCCCTCTTTACTTCATCAATTGCAGCTAAAACCCTTAATTTTTTTTCTTCCGACATTTCTGTTCTCATCCAACGAATTAGGGTAACCTCGTGTATGGCCAGTTTTTGTGAAATCAGCCAGTAAGGGATGAATCCCTTGGCTTTTAGGACATTTTTATTTGCTTTTATCATTTATTTCCACTCCTTCCTCTTGCAAACTCGCTTTTTAAAAGCTAATATTAGTTTATAGCAATGTTCACGTTTTATAAAATTAATTACAAAACGTGAAACGCCAGACATTAGATAAAATAAGGGGTTTAACACATTGGAAAAATTTCATTTATATACCTTACAAAACGTGAAGCATACTTTACTAGCCTTCGGGGATAACATGGAAATTTTTAGGTTATACACTCGACCTGACCATTACTTAGCCCAAAATATTGCTGAAATAAAAGAAAGAAACCGACCTGGAATCCCTGAACAAGATCCATTTTGTCAGCTAATACTTTCAAAAGGAGCTAGAGAAAAAAAGCATCCTTTACCAATTGTTAATGCTTTAAGTAAAGAATTGTTTAAAGAATTAAAAATTGATCCCAAGAAATTTTTACCTGGGAATCACAATAAAGATGAACTCGCCTTAACAATCATTAAAAACGCCTATATTTCTGTTGGGATTGATTACGATCTGGCCTTTTGGAAAATGGAGGATTATTTCTATTCATCAAAAATGAAAATAAAATTTAAAAAAGGCGAGCTAAGCTTTATGAGAGAAATATTCGCGGTAATTGATTATGCTTTATCAAATTCTCCTGGTGAACCACAAATTAATTTTGAATTTAGTGAACTAAAAGTAAAGTATGATCAATTTTTCGAAAAAAAGTATGGAGAATCATATTCATTTAATTTAGAGGCCTTAATGTTTAGGGTGGCAAGCACTGAATTTACACCTGCCTTTATCGTCGAAACTACTGTTAAATCCGATGCAGATGTTGCTGATAAAATTGATGAGGAAAGTAATCCCGATGATGATGAAAATAATCCTGATAAGGAAAGAAAATGGTTTAAAAAAAAGGAAATGATACCAATTCAAGCTGCTTATACAGATAATCCGTTTGGATATGCATGGCTTGAACTCTATTTTTCAGAAATATCAAAAACAAAATTTAGCATCTGTACTTTTTGTGGTGAAACATTTTCTCTACAAGGAAAAAGAGGAAATGGATTAAATAAATCAGTTTGCGGGAAGGAGAAATGCAAAAAAGAATTAAGAAGACAAAATGATGAAAGAAAAAGGTTGATTAACCCTGAGGAGGTTACGAAAAAAGCTTTAATAAGAAAACATAAATCACTGGCATACAAAGAAATTGTTGTTCAAAAAAAAACAAATGTAACAGATTTTGCACAAAGACATGGGTATCCAAGTAACGAAGTTGAAAAATGGATAGCTGATAGGAAAATCAAAGAAAATCAAAAAGAAAAAAGGCAAAAAAACAAATAATTAATTACCAAACCAAAGGGTGATATTAAATGGGCTACATTGAAAAGCGAGGCCAAAATTCATACCGATTAGTTGTTAATGCTGGTTTTGATACTGATGGAAGTAGAATTCGTCGTACAAAAACTGTAAAATGCAAAAATCAAACAGAAGCCAAAATAGAACTAGCCAAATTTGTTACTGAAATTGAGGCAGGTGAATACATCACTCCAGAAAAGATGACATTTGCAGCATTTATCATTGAGTGGAAAGCAAAATATGCCTCAAAACAACTTGAGGCTAGCACGTATGAAACATATAAAACCTTATTAGAAAATCAAATATTACCTAAATTTGGTCACAAACGTATGGATCAAATAAATACCATGCAGATTTTAAATTTTCTAGAATCCTTAAGTCAAGAGGGAATGAGGTCTGATGGAAAACCGGGAACATTATCATCAGCAACTATACAGTTTTATCATCGAGTCTTGAAAAATATTTTTAGTAGGGCCGTAGACTGGAAAGTAATAAAAGAGAATCCGGTTGCCAACATTAAAAAACCAAAAGTCGATTCAAAAAGGGCAAAAGTATATACAGAGGAACAAGTTGGCATGCTTATGAGCTATATTGCCAATGAAGATCCAAAGTGGAAAATGATAATAACCTTAGCCATTTCCACTGGAATGCGGCGGGGTGAAATTTTAGCAATTGAATGGAATCACGTGGATTTAGAGAAAAGGAAAATCCATATACAGCAGTCATTAACTTATACAAAAGAAAAAGGCTACACCTTCAAAGAACCAAAAACCAAAAATTCAATTCGGACTATATCATTGTCACCTATCGTTACTGAGCAATTACGACAGTATAAATTATATAAAAATAAGCAAAAATTACGTTTGGGAGATAAATGGAAAGGAAATGAGCGAAATTTACTATTTTCCACTTGGGATGGCCAACCGATGTATCCTTCATCAATTTCATCATGGTGGCGAAAAAGATTAAAAATGTATGGACTTCCGCAAATTACCTTCCACGAGCTTAGACACACATCTGCAACTCTTTTAATAAACGAAGGCGTTCATATGAAAACTATTAGCGCAAGGCTTGGCCATTCAAAAATCGGTATTACCATGGATTTATATGGACATGCCCTAGAAAGTGCTGACGAAGCAGCAGCAAACAAATTCGACCACCTTTTCCAACAAAAAAAACAAGAAAATATCTAAATCAAAATTAATTTAAGATAAAAATAAAATCTGCCACCAATTTGCCACCAACCTATCTGTTATATTGAAAAATCTAGTCTGTAATAATAGAAAAAGCCTTGATAACTCAACGTTACCAAGGCTTTGTTTGATGACCTGTGAGGGACTTGAACCCCCGACCCCTTCCCTGTCAAGGAAGTGCTCTCCCACTGAGCTAACAAGTCTTATTATTTAAGGTACATATCTAATTATATTCATGAAAACCTATATGTCAATAGCTTTTATCCAAAAACATCTTTACTACAGCATTATTGCTCCAAAAGAGGATTTAGATCAACACACTTTTTCAAAAAAAAGTGGCCAAACAAAAGTTCAGGCACTAGCCCTAACTCCTCCAGTTCGCTTGGACTGGAAGCTAAACTAAGTTATGAAAAACGGAACATAAGTTCTTATTTTCCATTGAATAAAGAACTAATGTTCGGTTATAATAATAATAAAAGAATAGAAAGGCGGGATTAACATGGATGGGCTTTTACAACGTTCCATCGAAGAAAATATTCCATTAGAAATGATTTATCTTTCTGAAAATCAAGAGCTATCTCAACGTAAATTGATCATAAAAGACCTAAATGATGAGTATATTATTGCCTATTGTCTGCTTCGCAAACAAATCCGTACTTTTCGCCGTGAGAACATTTTATCAATTATGCCTGAAAACCGTTCAAAACGGCCATTCCTTCATTAAATAATCCTTCCAACAAACTTTCTCTTATCCTTCTAAAAAAAGCAATTCCATCATGGGTATGATAAAATAATTGTATTATATAGAATTTTGGGAGGAATTCACCTATGGACTATCCAAAAGGAACCATTAAAGAACTTACCCTATTTAGTAAAGAACTAGGGGAAGAAATTCTGCTTCTAATTTATTTACCTGCAAACTTTTCACCTCTTTATAAATACTCATTGTTGATTGCCCAGGATGGACGCGACTATTTCCAGCTTGGCCGAATCGGCCGTTTGGCAGATGAATTACTTTATAATAGGGAAATTGAAAATATAATCATTGTTGGGGTACCCTATAAAAATGTTGACGACCGTCGCAGGAAATACCATCCTGATGGCGACATGAATCAACCATACATTCGTTTTCTTGCACATGAATTAGTTCCATATCTCGATCAGACATTTCCCACCTATCACATGGGTTCCACAAGAGCCATGATTGGGGATTCACTTGGAGCAACCGTATCGCTTTTGACAGCCATACAATATCCGCACACTTTTGGTAAAATATTGCTGCAATCACCCTATGTAGACAACCATGTCCTAGACATCGTCAAAGGCTTTACAGAAGCGCAGCTTTTAGAAATATATCATGTCATAGGGAATCAAGAAACAACGGTTCACACAACGGATGGGAAAATAAGTGACTTCTTAACTCCTAATCGGATTTTATCAAGCGTAATTTCAGAAAAGCAGTTTACGTACTTTTATGAAGAGTTTAATGGTAATCATACTTGGACTTACTGGCAGCCTGATTTAAGACGAGCACTGAAAATGTTATTTTAAGCAAATATTCTCTTTACCAAGTTATTTCATATAATCAGAAAATTTGCTATAATACCAAGGAGGCTAATTGTGTTTTTTCTTTCTAATTGAAAATATTTTATGAATACGGAGGTATATGTAGATGAAATTTGGAGTTATCATTTTCCCATCTAAAAAGCTTCAAGACTTAGCGAATTCCTATCGAAAGCGGTATGACCCGCATTACGCCCTAATTCCTCCACACATTACCTTAAAATATGCATTTGAAGCAACAGAAGATGAAGCTTTGCAATTTGCTGAAAAATTAAGGCACATCGCCGGAAATAGTCACCCATTCTTATTAAAGACTTCTAAAATTAGCTCATTTAGCCCCGTGAATAATGTTATTTACTTTAAAGTGGAACCAACAGAGGAACTTACTTACTTGCACGCTGAAATAAATAAAGAATTTAACCAGCAAAATACCGAATATGCCTTCGTACCCCATATTACCATCGGTCAGCATCTATCTAATGTTGAGCACTCAGATGTGTATGGATCATTAAGGATGACAAATGTAGACCATGAAGAAACGGTTGATCGTTTCCATCTTCTTTATCAATTAGAAAATGGATCTTGGACTGTTTATGAAACATTTCGGCTTGGAAGGGAATAAGAAACGGTGAAACTAAAAATTGTTGAAAATCAAAAAGAACTTGAAGATGCCTTCATTGTTAGGAAAACCGTATTTGTTGGTGAACAAAACGTCCCTGCTGAAGAAGAAATCGATCAGCATGAAGAGGAATCTACTCACTTTGTTCTTTATCAAGGTGAATCTCTTATTGGGGCCGGAAGATTTCGACTTGTTGATGGCTACGGAAAAGTGGAGCGCATCTGTGTATTAAAAGAGGCACGGAAAACTGGTGCCGGGAAGAAAATTATGGTTGGAATTGAAGACTTCGCATTTAAACAAGGGATTCATAAATTAAAGCTGAATGCTCAAACACAAGCAATTCCTTTTTATGCTGGCCTTGGTTACGAGATTGTTTCAGAGGAATTTTTGGATGCAGGAATACCACATAAAACGATGATGAAATATATTTAGTAAAGCATAAAGCACTTGCCTTTTAGCAGCAAGTGCTTTTTTCAACTTTTCGAATTCGGTATGTTTTGTTATGATAGAAAATGTCTTTATTTAAGTTTTAATATATTCCTAGATTGGATTTGCACATATATCTCAAATTCACACATGTGGAAATGAAATACTTATCAAACTAGTCTCATTTCATTAATAAAGGATAAATGTCTTATGAAAATAGCAATTTTTCACGATAAAACGATTGTTCTTGACCACTTAGATCGGGACAAGTACCAACAAATATATATGGCCGGAAAAAACGGTGAATTGCATTGCCCCGTCTGCAAAAAAAAAGTCCAATTATTCCTCGGAATTCAGGAATCACCTTACTTTTTTCATATTCATTCACCAATTGATCATTGTCCTGAACCTGTCTCAGTTGATGTAAAAACCGAACAGACCCAGACCCAGGAACTAAACGGCTTTCAACTACCAAAGGGCAGAATGATTACAGAAACACCCAAATCCGTGGAAGTATTTAGACCTGCAAAAACAATTGAACCTACTGTTATATTTACAAAAACGGCTGTCAAAAATAGTCTTGATGGTTCACCTTATTTGCAGCAATTAGCGGGAAATGGTGTCGTTCTCGACGATAACCAAGCTGCTGCCGTAATGGAAACCAAAGGCTCTTTATTGGTTCTTGCCGGGGCGGGAAGCGGCAAGACTCGGGTTTTAACAGCACGAACCGCATATATGCTTCATGTCGAGCAAATCGACCCGCGAACAATTATGCTCGTGACGTTTACATCCAAAGCCGCTGCTGAAATGAAAAGCCGCCTTCTGACTTATCCTAATATAAATAAAAGTAATCTTAATCAGCTTGTTACAGGAACCTTTCACAGTATCTTTTATCGAATTCTTATGTTTCATGATGCGATGAATTGGACCTCTGACAAGCTACTTAAAAAAGAATGGCAGAGGGACAGAATTCTCAAAGAAGCTGGCAAAGAGCTTGACTTATCAGAAAAGGAATTTGCCTATGATTTAGCCCTTCAGCAAATTGGTTACTGGAAAAATTCACTTCTTCTGCCGCATGAAGTGCAGCCATCTTCGGATTTCGAGGAAAAAACAGCCTTTTTGTATCGAAAATATGAAGAAACGAAACAGCGAGAAAATCTTTTTGATTTTGATGACATGCTGATTGGCTGTTACCAGCTTTTTATGTCATCCCCTGCCCTTCTTGAACAATATCAAAATCGCTTCCATTATTTTTTAATTGATGAGTTTCAGGATATTAATAAGGTACAGTACGAACTTATCAATCTATTATCAGGAAAGCATAGAAATGTATGTGCTGTGGGTGATGACGATCAAAGCATTTACTCCTTTCGTGGGAGTGACCCAAATTATATACTCGAATTTGAAAAGGATTTTCCTTATTCAAATTTGGTCACTTTGGAGCAAAACTATCGTTCCTCTCATGAAATTGTCACGGCTTCCAATTCTATTATTGCCGCAAATAAAATGAGAAGAGCGAAAAAAATGAATGCACAATTCTCTTCGGAAACACCGCCCAAGATGTTTTTCCCTTTTGATGAAGAGGAAGAAGCAACAATGATTGTAACAGACCTTCAAGCGCAGATTGCTCAGGGGGCAAATCCATCTGATTTTGCTATCCTATTTCGTACAAATGTCAGCTCAAGGGCCGTATTTGAAAGGCTGGCAAGCTCTAATTTACCATTTAGAATCGATTTGGATTCAGAAGCCTTTTACGACCGTTATATTGTAAGAAGTGCCCTTTCTTTTCTAAAAATCAGTTTAAATGAAGATGACAGCAAAGCACTTGCCGACATTTTACCATTACTGTTTTTAAAACAGGCTGCATTAAAGGATTTAAAAGCCATTAGTATTCTTCAGGATTGCAGTTTTCTTGAAGCCATTTCTCATTATAAAACTGCACACCCTTTTCAAGAAAAAAAATTAAAAAAGGCCGTTACACTTATCCGAACGTTAAAGCATTTTTCCCCGCTGACAGCGATTGAAAAAATCGAAAAAGACCTCGGATTTATGGATTTTCTCAAAAAAAGAGGAAATGAATCGAATATGCTTGAAAAAGGTTCGGACGATTTAAAGGATTTAAAAGTTGCTTCTAAAGGTTTCAACTCGATTGAAACTTTGCTGGCCCATGCTGATCATATGACAGCTACTACTAAGGAAATCAAAAATCTAAGCAAGCATTTTACCGATGCGATTACACTAAGCACGATCCACCGGGCAAAGGGGCTTGAATATTCAACCGTCTACCTAATCGGAGCTGTAGATGGCAGCCTTCCACATGACTATGCATTAGATAGCTTCCGAAATGGGGACTTTTCAGCTCTCGAGGAAGAACGAAGACTTATGTATGTGGCAATGACACGTGCAAAACAACAGCTCTATCTCTCTGTTCCACAATACAGGAGAGGGAAAAAGGCAAATCGCTCAAGGTTTCTTTCATCCATACTATCTAAAAAAAATAAGACCTATTTCTGTCAATAGGAAATAGGTTCTTTTCATAAGATTATAATTAATGTCATTGGACTTCGAGAATTGTCTAGCTCCATGAGATTTAGCTTCGGAAGCGATACCTCGTTTTTTTATTTTTTATTATTCATCATTTTTGAAATGGTATTAAAATCAAGCGATTTCCCATCCTTAATGATAGTTTTAACAATTTGATCTTCCAGATCCCTGCTTACTGGTTTATTTGCAATTTGGGAA
Source organism: Neobacillus massiliamazoniensis (assembly GCF_001048695.1). Classification (GTDB taxonomy): domain Bacteria; phylum Bacillota; class Bacilli; order Bacillales; family Cytobacillaceae; genus Neobacillus; species Neobacillus massiliamazoniensis. The sequence goes on from NZ_CVRB01000003.1 coordinate 790,379, forward strand.
ACCCTCTTAATAACATTTCGGACGGTTTTTTCATCTTTAAAGTTAGCATTTTGGAGGGAATTAGCTAAATCAAAGATATCCTGCATATTTACGCCCGTTTTCTTTTCAATGTTTTTAAAAAACCCATTATCCATGCTTCGTTCACACTCCTTCATAAAAACTACTTTATTTTATGAAGGATAGGGAAAAAGGTGATTGATTCACAAAGAAAGGGCTGGCCAATTTTTGACCAACCCCTTCCTTTGGTGCAGGCTACCATTTATTAAAACCAGCTAGCACCAACAATGATTAATAAGATAAACAATACGACGATTAATACGAAAGCTCCACCGCCGCCGAAACCGCCATAGCCGAAGCCGCCGCAGCCGCAGCCGCCGAAGCCGCCATAACCAAAGCCCCACATATACCAGTCACCTCACTTGTGTTAATCTCATTAATAACATATGAAATGACCATATAGTTTGTATAGGCAACGTCCTAAATCTAAAACGGGCATATCGAAATGGGGATTTACCCTTTTGGCCGAAATAGTAGAGCTCCAAGAAACCCAAATATGATTGCAGCAGAAATACCTGAGCTCGTCACTTCAAACATGCCTGTTAGCACGCCAACAAGTCCATGTAATCGAGCTTCTTGAAGGGCACCGAAAACAAGAGAATTTCCAAAGCTCGTAATTGGAATGGTGGCCCCTGCTCCGGCAAAATCAATAAGTGGTTCATACCAGCCAAATCCCCCTAATACCGCACCGATAACGACAAGCAAGCTTAAGGTATGTCCGGGTGTCAGCTTTGCTACATCAAACAATAATTGCCCAATTACACAAATAAGCCCCCCAATGACAAATGCCCAAAAAAACATTGAGAGCATTAAATCACCCCATTTCTCCATTCATTTCGATAGCGACAGCATGAGCAATACATGGAATCGTCTCGTTTTGCTGAAAACTAAGCGGCGATAATAAAGCACCAGTCGCAACGACTAAAATTCGCTTGTATGTACCTTTTTTCATTTCATTTAATAGATGCCCATAAAGTACAGTTGCCGAACAGCCAGCGCCGCTTGCCCCTGCTTGGACCGGCTGATCCTTTTTATATATTAATAATCCGCAATCCTGAAATTGTTTTCTTTCTAATTGCAGGCCGCTCTTGTTGATAAGTTCAAAAGCAGTATCATGACCGATTCGACCAAGGTCGCCAGTAATAATTAAATCATAATAGGATGGTTCCAATTGTAAGTCGCGAAAATGAGCCATGATCGTATCGGCCGCTGCAGGAGCCATGGCTCCCCCCATATTAAATGGGTCAGTTAAGCCCATATCGATTACTTTACCAATGGTTGCAGATATGGTGACAGGCAGATTTCGCGAGGAGTCATTGGGCGTGATCAATGCTATTCCTGCGCCTGTTACAGTCCACTGTGCAGTAGGCGGCTTTTGTCCGCCATACTCAGTTGGATAACGGAATTGTTTTTCAACTGCCGCATTATGGCTTGATGCCCCAGTTAGAACGTATTTGGCCCCGCCATGATTAACGACAAAGGAAGCAAGGGCAAGACCTTCTATAGAAGTTGAGCAGGCACCGAAAAGACCAAAATAAGGAACCTTCATCGTCCTAGCTGCAAAGCTTGTCGGAGTAATCTGATTAATCAAATCGCCAGCAAATAAGAATTGAACTTGTTCTTTTTCCACCTTTCCCTTAGTTAAAGCTGTTTTAATCGCCTCCTCAATCAGGACACGATGAGCTTTTTCGTAAGTCTTATTTCCCATCCATAAATCCTCGTGGATAATATCAAAATCTTTTACCAGATTTCCATTCCCTTCAAATGGTCCCCCGGATACACCCGTTGACAAAATCATCGGCCGATTTGGAAAAACCCAAGATTGATGCCCTTTTAACAATTACAAAACCCCCCACATTACCAAAAGCGTTTTGATTATTGCCACGACAAAGGCCGAAAATACACCGAAGACAATAACAGCCCCTGCAAGTTTAAACATATTACCTCCTACTCCTAAAACAAACCCTTCGGTACGGTGCTCAATAGCCGCTGAGATGACCGCATTTCCAAAGCCGGTAACAGGTACAGCACTTCCTGCCCCAGAAAATTGACCCAAGCGATCATAAACTCCAAATCCCGTTAACAACATGGAAAAAAAGACCATGGTAGCAACCGTCGGATTCCCGGCTGTTTTTTCTGTAAAATTAAAGAAGTAAATGTAAAAATAGCTGACAGCCTGCCCAACCATACAAATGAATCCGCCTACAAAAAAAGCTTTTATGCAATTCAATAGGACCGGTCTTTTTAATTCGTGCTTTTGTTGAAGCAACTGATATTTTTGCTGCTGAAGCGTTAGGTTTTTTTGTTTTTTATTTGCCATTATATCTTCTCCTTTTCCGATTACGTCATTTCCTTTGTCATTTCGATAATCTTTTGTAGCTGTTTTTCAGCTTTTTGTTTTGAAAATTTCTTATCAGACTTGATTTGTTCATTTAGCTTGACTGCTTCAAGGAAAATTTTATAATCACTTGAAACGGTAAAGTTTTCGTTCGGATATTTTTTTTCTAGCAATTTATTGATGTTTCCCTCAATTTTTTTCATTTTCATCCGCTTTAAATGCTTTACCTTATACGCAACAAGAGTATTTTTTTTCCCCTCTACAACTGCCACATCATAGATTTCCGGAAAAGAACTAACATCTTTTTTTATCCTTTCCACATTTCTCGACTTTTGATTCTTATCCGTCGTCACCGGGCTTGGATTTGTCGTCTTCAGTAGTGCCAATTGACTATCCTTCGAATTCTGTTCTTGATTACAAGAAGAGAGTAAGAATAAGCAAGTGATGAGTATCAATCGTTTTATGTTTGTCATATGCTTCCCTTCCCTGGTTCGTGATTAGAAAAGATTCCTATATATTAGTTTTTTCGACAGAAGGTTAAATTATGTCTAAAAGGAAACTGCCAACAAAAAAAAACTGCCAATGATCTGGCAGTCTTATCGATTACTTATTCTTTTTTTTGTCACAACCGCAGTTGTTTTTCTTAATCGGTTTCGATGGTTGGAATATTTTTGTTTTTGGGGATGATTTCTTTTTTTGCTTATCCAATTTGCCTCTCTCCCTTAAACTCATTGCTTATAATTAGAGTATGATTAACTTGAAAAGTTTGTCTAAGGCAAAGAACTCGATATCTCTATTTTTCAAGCAACTGCTGCACAATGGTTTCAAAAAAGGAGGCAAGTCCTGCAACTGCTAAAATTACGATAATGGGTGTTGAGTAAAAAGGAAATAAATAAAAGGAGACGACAACGATTACAGAAGCCCATATTCCTGTACACCAATAGCAACTAAGCAATTCTCCAAAAAACTTTTTTAATCCCTTCTTTTTTGGAAGGTAATAAATCTCTATAACTCCATTTTCATCTTCTTCTTCTATTTCATCAAAAAAAGGCGTCCGAATCCATTCGGTAATCTTATCAAAAACAATTAGTCTTGTCAGTCGAAAGCTAGCCAACCCTAAAATCAATAAGTTTAAAAATGTTATTTTCATCCTCATTTTTCCTTTCTTATCATGACCTTTCATTATCCGCCTAATTTTAGGAAATAAGGCAATTGTCCGTAACCCATAAGGGCTGTGTGAAATATCTTAGTAATGTAAGATATATATCACGGATTAAGGAGGAAAATAATATGGGTTGTGGACATAAACATGACGAATTTAGCACCGTAAGCTGTGTATGCGAAGTAGTTCGTGCCATAAAAGATATCCAAGATACAGCTGTCTCACCAGAAGAATGTTCAGAGTGTGCCAGTTGCTTTAATGAGCCACTTGGATCATTAGGATCTCCAGTTAGGAGAGATCCTGTAGATACACGTGTGTTTGTATTAAAAACAGCAGACGGCACGCCATTTCATGCATTCTTTAGTGGTGAAAATTGTGCTTGTATTTCAATCTTCTTTCGCGTAGAAGATGTATTCGATAACTGCTGTGCAACACTCCGCGTTCTTGTACCTGGCAAAAGAGAGGGCGGAAACTTTGTTCCGGTGAACCTAATTTCCAGCCACGATCGATGCTGCATTAATCTCGATCGTGTATGCCAGGTAGAACGTTTTCGCGCGAGCCATGACTGCATTACAGTAAATTTAAGCTCCTTCAGTGCAGTTCAATGTATTGCCGATGTTAACTTAGGAATTTGTGAATAAAAAAAATTCGCCAGTCGGTAAATCGGCTGGCTTTTTTTTTTATTTATTTTTTATACCGATCATGACGACATTCTTTAATTCTTTAAGGGAAATTGTTTTTTTGGTCTGATCATGAAATTGAATCGTTACCAGATTATCCTGATATTCGCTCAGATAGCCTTGATAGTTTTGGCTATCCGTATAAAACACACACGGTACTGGAGGGAGCATCTTTGGAAAGTGAACTAAATAATCTATCCGTTCCATTAGGTCCATATCCTTGAAACTTTTAACTTTTTTTAAGGAAGTATGTTGTTTTTCTTTATGCTCTTCCTCTTGCACGGAAATATCTATCGGTACTAAATCTTCTTCCTTTGTGGCGACAGTCTTTCTCCGTTTCTTTTCTTCTTTGATCTTTTCTTCTCTGATTTCTTCTTTACTCCTAAATACTTCTTGCATATTTTTGACAGGAGTCGTTGTAATTGGTTGATGAATAAAAAGTCTCGGTCCCTGTCCCTTTGTACTCGACATGTAAAGCACCTCCTACAAATTCCTACACTCTATATGTATGCGAGATGCAAATACTCGTTCACCAAAATATTAAAATGAAAAAGCCCGCTTGCTTCAGCGGGCTTTTTTGATTATAAGATGTGATATCCAGAGTCAACGTGGATGTTTTCACCGGTAATTCCACGGGAAAGGTCACTGAATAGGAAAACGGCTGTATCTCCAACTTCTTCCGGAGTCGTCGCTCTACGCAATGGAGCTTTCTCTTCAATTTCTTTAAGGATGGTATTAAAATCTCCCACGCCTTTGGCAGATAATGTTCGGATCGGCCCAGCAGAGATGGAGTTCACACGAATATTTTCTTTTCCAAGGTCTGCTGCTAAATATCGTACGCTTGCATCCAGACTAGCTTTGGCAACCCCCATCACATTATAGTTTTGAATGGCGCGCTCGCCACCTAAGTAGGTCAATGTCACAATGCTTCCACCCTCAATCATTAAGGAGCGTGCTTCTTTTGCAACTGCAGTTAAGGAATAAGAACTAATATTTTGGGCGAGCAAGAAACCGTCTCGTGTAGTGTTCAAGTATTCCCCTTTTAATTCTTCTGTTTTGGCAAAAGCAATACAGTGTGCCACGCCATGTATGGTTCCTACTTCCTCTTTAATTTCTGCAAAGCACTTAGCAACTTCTTCATCACTTGTTACATCACAAGGTAAAACTAAAGTTCCTTCTGCTTCTAATGTATTGGCTAATTCACGGACACTGCTCTCAAGCCTTTCACCAGCATATGTAAAAATTAAGCGGGCACCAGCATTATGAAGTGAGCGAGCAATTCCCCATGCGATACTACGTTTATTGGCAACACCCATTACAACAAATGTTTTTCCAGCTAAAGAAATCATTTGAAAAATCCCCCTTGAAATATTACGAGTTATTAGTACTTGGTACTAATTTTACACTAATTCACTAGGAATGAAAAGTATATACGCTTTTTTGCTAAAGTTTTTCGATTCGGTGGAAAGCCACAAATCATGGTACACCAAATTGAAGCCGATTTTCCTATGAAGAGACCCCATCATGCTTTCCGTCACAACTACTGGTATAATTTAGTCTAGGTTAATGGATCGGTGTAAGAAATGCGATTGTGACCACAATAAGTAAGGTAATGACAGAAATCTGCTTTACCATTTAAGTCCCTCCTGGAAAAATACGAAAAGGGGATTGAGGTTATGAAAATTGATATTATCGGAGATATCCATGGATGTTTACAAGAACTGAAAAAACTAACAAAAAACATCGGCTATAATTGGGATGAAGGTATTCCGTTACATCCAGAAAATAGGGTTCTTGGCTTTGTGGGTGACTTAACTGATCGCGGTCCGGAATCGCTGAAAATTGTTGAAATTGTATGGCGGCTTGTAATTGAACGCGGGAAGGCGTATTACACTCCCGGAAACCATTGTAATAAACTATATCGCTTTTTCCTCGGCAACAAGGTGCAAATTATGCATGGTTTGGAAACAACCGTTGCTGAATATGAATCATTAAATAAACATGATCAGCAATCCATTTGTAATAAATTTATTGAGCTTTATGAAAAAGCCCCACTTTATTTAGTTTTAGACAACAGGAGGCTCATAATTGCTCATGCAGGTATTAAACAAGAATATATCGGTCAAACCTCAGCTAAGGTGAAAACCTTTGTGCTTTATGGCGATATTACCGGTGAAAAGCATCCTGATGGATCTCCTGTTCGCAGAGATTGGGCGAAAAATTATCATGGTGAAGCCTGTATTGTCTATGGGCATACACCCGTCAAGGAACCAAGAATCATTAACAACACCTATAACATTGACACAGGTGCAGTTTTTGGAGGCAAACTAACTTGCTTACGCTACCCCGAAATGGAATTCGTCTCAGTTCCTTCTACTATGCCATATGTTGCAGAAAAATTTAAACCATTTGATTGATAAATTAATAGAGGCTTACCCTACCTTATTGGATTAGCCTCTATTATTCTTACCATATCATCAGGTAACGGTGCCGAAAAAGTCATTTCCTCACCGAAAAACGGATGAATAAAGTTGATTTTTTTACAATGCAGTGCCTGCCGGTTGATCAAGGCTGTCTCTCCACCGTACAAATCATCACCTAACAGTGGATGTCCAATAAACGACATATGAACTCTAATTTGGTGGGTTCGACCGGTTTCAAGCTTTAGCAAAAGCCTCGTAAAAGTCCCAAATCTTTCAAGAACAGAAAAATGGGTACAGGCATATTGACCGTCAGCACGAACTTCCCTTTCAATGATGCTATCTTCCTTTCGGCCAATTGGCTGAACAATGGTTCCGGAATCCTCGAAGATTATTCCACCCGCTAATGCTTCATATGTCCGCTTTACCTGTCCGCTTTGCTGCGCTTTGCTAAATAAGTGATGTACGTGACGATGTTTGGCAATTAAAACAATCCCTGATGTATTTCTGTCCAGGCGGGTGACGATATGGGAGGTAGCTTGGAGACCAATTTGTTCGTAATAACCAACCAATGCGTTTGCCAGGCTTGCAGATGGATGTTCACGAGAAGGAATTGTGTTCATGCCAGCTGGCTTATTGACCACAAGCAAGAAATCATCTTCAAACAGAATCTCAAGCGGAATCTTCTCCCCCTTCACCCCAGCACTAGGTTCTTCAGGAGGAAAAAAGATCGTTAGTTTGTCCCCTTCTACTAAGCTATACCGGACATTGACTTCCTCATTATTCACGAAAATGCTCCCGCCCTTAAATTTTATATCGGTTAGAGCAGTTCGTGAGATTTCCTTTTCTTTAAGAAAATCTTTAATTTGAATTCCAACATTTTGATGATTGACGATCCATTCCATTTTAAATTGAGAAGACATAATGTTCCTCCAGTGCTTAATCCGAAATAAAGGAATCGTGGACTCTTTTCCAAAATGGGAATGGCCGAAAACGGGCAAAACGAATTTTCTCTTCCGGCACCCTAAATTGAATCGATTTAACGTCCTTATGAAGATGGGTTAAATGGTCAATCGTTACCTGAAAATCAAATCGTTTCACAGGTTTCAGCATACATGTATGATGCGAAGGCAGAATAAGCGGTGAACCGATTGTTCGAAAAACCTTATTATTAATGGACGCCATTTCTGCTACCTGAATGGCAGAGATGGATGGATGGATAATGGCTCCTCCTAGTGCTTTATTATAGGCTGTACTTCCAGAAGGAGTGGAAACACATAAGCCATCACCACGAAAACGTTCAAATTGCTGGCCGCGAATTTCAACATCCATGACAAGCGTCCCCTCAATACTTTTTACAGTAGATTCATTTAATGCCAAAAATCTTGATTCCTTGCCTGCATGCTGGTAACGGATGATGACTTCAAGTAATGGATATTCAACGACTTGATAAGGAGTTTTTGCAATGGCAATGACAAGCTTTTCAATCTCATCTGGAACCCAATCCGCATAAAAACCGAGATGCCCAGTATGTATTCCAACAAAAGCTGTTTTATCTAAACGACTGCTGTAACGATGAAAGGCATAAAGAAGCGTGCCGTCTCCACCGATGGAAATCACAATATCGGGTTGGTCCTCATCATATTTAAGATCAAAATCAAGTAAATACGTTCTTATTCTGTGCATCAAAATATTTGATTTTTGATCTCCCTTAGAAGTAATCGCAAATTTCATATTAATAAACTCCTTGGTATGAAATACTTTTGTTAGTTTTTCTCTTCTTGTTTTTGCTCTTTTTTCCTCGTGAAAAATGCTTGGGCTTCTTGAATTTCACCGCGAATTAATGACATTTCCTCATCAAGACGAAAGGCTGCTTCAGCTGCCCGCTGCAATCTCATCTTTATATCGGTTGGAAAAACTCCTTTATATTTGTAATTCAAGGAATGTTCAATTGTAGCCCAAAAATTCATCGCCAGCGTCCTTATTTGAATTTCTACGAGAATGTTCTTTTCCCCATGAATTGTTTGAACGGGGTAACGGATTACAACATGATAGGACCGATAACCACTCATTTTTTTATGTGAAATATAATCCCTTTCCTCCACAATTTCAAAATCATTTCGAATCCTTAATAAATTTACAACGGTATGAATGTCATCAACAAATTGACACATCATACGGAGACCGGCAATATCCTGCATCTCCTCTTCCAATCGGTCAAGCGGTATCCCTTTCTGATTTGCCTTATCGAGGATGCTTGCAATCGGCTTCACCCTGCCAGTTACAAATTCAATCGGTGAATGGGTGGAATTAAGCTCGAATTGACCTCTCATTCCCTTTAGCTTTACCTTCAGTTCCTCCACCGCTTGTTTATATGGTGCTAAAAATTCGTCCCACTGTTTCATACTCCACCTCAATATATCTCTAAAAAATATCGTCTACTTTCGTAACCATTTCTTCTCCATAATTGCTATTATCCTTAATATTGCTCACTACATATTCTAATTCCTCACGAAATTGAGTTAATTCGACTTGAGTCCCTTCGTTCGAAATCCAAGCTGTATTTTTTTGTTCTAAAGCGGATTTTAACAATGGCCAAAATGGTTCAGGGATGACAATATATGTATACTCTTCTTGATTCTCCATTAAGTAAATAAACGAAAATTGATCAGAATCCACCAAAATTTGTTCTGCTGGTTTTAAATGATCGATAGATTCATTAACATGTAAAAGTAACCGATTTCCCTCAATATCTGCTGATATAATCATTATTCTATTTCTCATCATTTAACCTACCTTTCACCCTTTTATTTTAGCATATTTCACCCTATACTCCTAAAAATTGCAGTACAGAGGAAAAATAGGGATAATGAAATACATAAGCTTCAGAAGGGAAGAAGAAAGATGTCACAACAGATCGAAATTGAATTTAAAAACATGTTAACAAAAGAAGAATACGAATGGCTTCTTCAGGAATTTTCTATAAGTGAAAACCAGATTTTCTCCCAAGAAAATCATTACTTCGATACCCCCGATTTCGCTTTAAAGGAAGCGGGAACTGCGTTAAGAATTCGCCAAAAGGATCATGGATACGAATTAACATTAAAGCGGCCAGCAAATATAGGTTTGATGGAAACAAATCAAATTTTATCTAAGGAAGAAGCAGCACTCGCACTTCAATCCAGCTATCTACCTGCTGGAATTATTCGAGGATTAATTGAACAAATGGGGATATCCTACCCTAAAATGGTCTATTTCGGGTCGCTTATTACCAAAAGAGTTGAAATTGAATACAAACATGGATTACTTGTTTTGGACCATAGTTATTATTTAAATAGAGAAGACTATGAATTAGAATTTGAAGTTGAAAACTTCGAGCAGGGAAAAGATAATTTTAATCTTCTCCTTACACAATTCAATATTCCTCATAGAAAAACGGAAAATAAAATCAGTCGTTTTTATAAACAAAAATATGAATCAAGGCAAAATTAAAAAAGTGATGAATTCACTTGTATTTATAACATGGGTATATTGTTGCATATATTAATAACACCTATAAAAGAGAAATCCTGTTTTTCAAGCTATTTATTTGAGATATAAAAAAGGCATTGTTAAAATAATGGTACAAACAATCTTAAAGGGGTTGTCCAACATGATTGAGAAAAAGCCGACTCAATTTGAATTCATCGGCAAAGAATCTGGTGAACAACAGTGAACCGTCTTTCAAGTTCCAAGCATCCATGCCAATACAATGAAAAAAAGCCGATTGAAATTTATATGTTTATAGACCCACTATCTCCAGAGTGTTGGGCACTTGAACCAATAATAAAAAAGCTCCAAATTGAATATGGGCGCTATTTTTCCCTGAAGCATGTATTATGCGGTCGTATAAACAATTTAAATGTGAGCAGGAAAAAAAATTATGAGCAAATCGCAAATTTTTGGGAAAGGACAGCCAGCAGGTCAGGTATGTCTTGTGACGGTAGTCTTTGGCTTGAGAATCCAGTTGACTTTCCTCACTTTGCATCAATTGCCCTAAAAGCAGCTGAACTACAAGGGCGCCGTGCAGGAATTCGTTTCCTTCGAAAGCTTCAGGAAGTACTATTTTTAGAAAAACAAAATATTTCAAGTAAAGAAGTATTAATAGAATGTGCAAGAGGATTAGGTCTAGATGTAGAGGAATTCATCGCTGACCTCCATTCAGAAAGTGCAGCGAAGGCGTTTCAATGTGATATAAAAATTACCTCAGAAATGGATGTTCAAGAAATCCCTACCCTTGTCTTCTTTAATGAAAACGCGGAGGATGAAGGGATTAAAATAACAGGCACCTACCCGTATGAGATCTATGTCCACATTCTTGAAGAAATGCTCTCAGAACGTCCAATTCCCACTAATCCACCATCGCTTGAGACTTTTATGAAATATTTTAAATTTGTTGCTACAAAGGAAATTTCCGTTGTTTATAACATGTCCATTTCACAAGTGGAACGTGAAATGAAAAAACTGCTCCTACAGCAACAAGTCGAACAGATTCCAGCAAAATATGGAACTTTTTGGAGATATGTAGAAGAATAAGAAAAGCGGAAGCGCCTTGCTCAGGGGCGACAGGCATAAGACGAGCCGGCTTGAAGGTTTTTTTTTAACCTTCATGACGGATTGGCTTATGACCCCGAGCCCCTAGGCGCTGAAGCTAGACAACACGGAGAGCGAAGCTGCTACATTGAAAAACATCAAGACAGTACATCTTTGATTAAGCATTATGAGGCTTTGCGACGAGCTGAACGGTGCTTCTTCGAATTTTCTATGGCGCAGGAGCACTTCGCGAGCCGATGTTGACTTATCTTAGAGAGAAGAGCGAAGTACACTAGGTGCTGGGCTCCTCCTCCGAAAAACTCACGTTTTTCGGCGTGCGAGGTACCGCTCCCGAAGCTAACTCTTATGGAGCTAGACAATTCTCGAAGTCGAACTTTTTACTTTCTTATACGGAAGGCGACAGCCTTCCGTTTTCTTATTTCTCTTATATACTTATCTAATAAAAAAGACCCTGTAGCACCGGTGCTACAAGGTCTTTTTCTATTAATACGAACAAAGGGGATGGGAGAAATCTTTCACGGTCAAACAAAGGGGTATATGTTTGTAGTGATCAACTTCACGTATTTAATATAGCATGGGTTTAAATAGTGGACAATAAGTTTGTGTTTTATTTCACATTATTGTCAAAAAATCATATTATCCTAATACTGCAATAAACTAATAGAGAACCACTTTATATGAGGTGAATCAAACGATGAAGAAATTCCCATTTATCATGTTGAGCTTTTTTTTGATATTTTCGTTTTTTGTCCACATTCTTGCCTTATTAAAAATATTCCCATTCTACATTAGTGTTCCACTATTATTTCTTGCCATTTTTATATTTCTTTTCTTCCTCAATAACCGAAAAAGATTTAAAGGGTTTTAAAAGAGGTGTCCCAAAACTTTTAGGGACACCCATTTTTATTAATGGTCTGTTAAACTTGTCTGTTGATTTCCGCTCTAGTGGCGGTCCGGGGAGCCTCCTCGGCGCTATTGCGCCTGCGGGGTCTCCCCGTACTCCCGCAGGAGTCGAGCGCCTTCCGCTCCAATCAACATTGCGGGAAAATTATCATGAACTGTACCAATAGTGGTGCCTGTCACCTTTTGGGACAGCCTCTCTATTAGCTTATGATAAAAGCTGTTCGAGCTCGTTCAATTTTTCTTCAAATACTTTGCAGGCATTAATAATGGGATCAGCGCTGGTCATATCGACCCCTGCCTTCTTTAATACTTCGATTGGATAATCCGAGCTTCCAGCACTGAGGAAATCGATATAGCGTTTTACCGCAGGCTCCCCTTCCTCAAGGATTTGCTTGCTTAAGGCAGTAGCCGCACTGAAGCCAGTCGCATATTGATACACATAATAATTGTAATAAAAGTGAGGGATTCTCGCCCATTCTAAGCCAATTTCTTCATCAATCACAATATCCTCTTCACCAAAATACTTTTTATTCAATGCATAGTATTCTTTAGTAAAAAGATCGGCCGTTAACGCTTCGTTATTTTGTGCTTTTTGGTGAATGAGGTGCTCAAATTCCGCGAACATCGTTTGTCGGAACACTGTACCCCTAAAGCCTTCTAAATAATGATTCAATAAATAAATCCGCTTTTGCTCATCGTCTATTGTTTTTAATAAATAGTCATTAAGTAACGCTTCATTACAGGTTGATGCTACTTCAGCAACAAAAATCGAATAGTTTCCATATGGATAGGGCTGGGATTTCCGTGTATAGTAGCTGTGAACTGAATGTCCAAATTCATGGGCAAGTGTAAATAAATTATTTACATTATCCTGCCAGTTCAATAAAATATACGGATTTGTACCGAAGGAACCTGAAGAATAAGCACCGCTCCGCTTTCCTTTATTCTCATGAACATCAACCCACCGATTTTCAAAACCTTCCTTTAACACCTTAGCATACTCTTCACCTAATGGAGACAAGCCTTTTAGAACCAAATCCTTTGCCTCATCATACTTTATCTCCATTTTCACATCCTTAACAAGTGGTGTGAAAAGATCATACATATGAAGCTCTTTGAGTCCCAATACTTTCTTACGGAGTTTTAGATATCGATGTAATAAATGTAAATGGTCTTGAATCGTTTTGACAAGATTATCATACACGCTTTCAGGTATATTATTTGATGATAAGGCAGCATGTCTGGCAGAATTATATTTTCTCACTCTTGCATTAAAATTATTTTTTTTCACATTACCGCTAAGGGTGCTAGAAAATGTATTTTTAAATTTCCCATATGTTTCATAAACGGCTTTAAAAGCGTCATGCCTAACCCTACTGTCGGTGCTTTCCAAAAAGCGAATATAACGCCCATGCGTTACTTCTACCTCTTCTCCCTTTTCATCCTTAATGGTTGGAAACTCCAAATCTGCATTATTTAACATACCGAAAGTATTACTTGAGGCAGCCATGACCTCTCCTGCTTCTGCTAACAATGCTTCCTGTTCTTTTGAAAGAACATGTGGCCTTTCTAGGTTGATTTCCGCAATCGCCTGCTCATAAAGTTTCAGTTCAGGTTTTTCTTTCATAAAGTCTACAATTTTATTTTCATCAATGGATAGAAGTTCTGGAACAATAAATGCAAGCTGACTTCCTGCTTGTGAAAACAAATTCTTCATTCTGTCATCGAGGCCTTGATAAAAAGAATTGGTTGTATCTTGGTCGTATCGCATATGTGAATACGTGTAAAGCTTTCCGCCTCTTTCGAGCAGTTGGTCCTGATACTGAAGGGCATTGTAAAGAGTATCCGGACTTTCACCTAGTTTTCCTTCGAAATCTTTAATGCCTGGAATGAGTTTTTTCACTTCTTGAAATTCTTTTTCCCATTCTTCATCGCTTGAAAATATATCTTCTAATCTCCAGGTCTCCTCAACTGGAATTTCACTTCTAGTTGGCTGAGTTTTTACTCCAGTTTCATTAGCCATTATTCATCCTCCTATTTAAATTTCGGTTTTCGAAAAGATTTTTCCTTTTCTTCTTATATTCTCCTTTTAGTTTTCATATTCCTTTTTCTTTTACGAAAATACCTTTTACTCCATCTATATTATACCCTTATCCCAATTTTCATTTATCCTTTGACATATATTCGACGATATTTTTGATAAAATGCTTTCATATTTTCTTCCTTTTCTCGATTCGACATAGGAATCTTCAGCTGTTTTTTTATGAGAAAGATTCCCTCACCTTTTCTGGATAAAAAACCTAGATTTTCGAGCTGAAACAGATAATCGATTATGGCATCTAAAGGATCGGTATGTTCAAATTGGGGGAGATTCCGAATGATGATTTCCTTTCTCTTTATTCTCCTATTAATGCTTCTTCTAATATCCTCTAACCTAATGATTCCTCCAGGCTGTTTTGTTGCCAATCCATCTAGATAGAGATAAGTTTGCCAAATGATCGGTGAAGTTGTAATCAAAATTGAATGCCTAACAGGTAGGCCTATTTCTGGAGGCAAGAGATATGGGTTTAAGTTTTGGTGGTAGATTTCATGGAGAAAGCGTTGTTGCTGTGGACTCGGATGAAGTGACCAATGCAGATGAGATTTATCAAGTTCTCTATGCCAACTATCGATTGGAAGCTGTTCTTTTAAATGTGGGTTTAATAAGGTGCTTATTACAAGCTTATTTAATGGGATAAAGGTAGTTTGAACGAAGGCATTTTTTACAGAATAGGAAAGGATGGAGCCAACTATATGGAACGATTGATGATTGGGGCAATAGGATGGGATATAGTACTTTCCTTCCGTTGTACCTCTCATGAATAAATAGTGGAAGTTAGACAATGATACGATATTCTTTTTCTTTTGGTGAATGTGGTTTCCTCCAATGATCCAAAGGGGATGATAGCCATTTTGAATATAATTTTTTGTTCGTTTCATAAAAATACTTTCTGGAATGGTTGAACACTGATATTCTAAGGCAAATTTTTTCCCATTATGGAAGAATACAACGTCCGGTCGCTGTTGGATTTCTTTGTCGTAATATTCCAATTCCGCCCGTATCCTTTGACGGTTTAGCCATTGAAAAAGCTGCCTTTTTCCTTCCATATGATAAAGAGATTCATGCTCATAAAGATCGCGGCAATCTCCACCTCTATTATGGGCAAAATGAAAAATTCGCTGTTCCCCCAATTTTAGAATGACCTTTTCACCGCAAACTGGACAATGAAATTCTTCCTTATTACGAAGAGTTTGAAGCACATCCTTTTTGTAATCATAACCTAAACAAATTTGCTTTCCGCTTTTTGTTCGTGCCGTAAGCAAAATATATACACCTCCTACTTGTATATTATTCGACAAATACAGTCAAAATCCTTTTAATATAATTTTTAAAAAAACTGTGTAAAAGGTCATTGTTGATTTATGAAACTATGTTGATTGGAGCGGAAGGCGCGAGATCCTCGAAAATGCTTTCGCATTTCCTTCGTGCGGTGTAGATTCGAAGATGCTGATTCAACGTCCTGCGGGAGTACGGAGCAGGGGAGATTCCGCAGGCGCTTAAGCGCCGAGGAGGCTCCCCGGAACGCCCGCGGAAAGCGAGCTTCTTGAGCGCAAATCAACTGGCAAATTTAACACAGCCAAAAAAAGCAAACGGACAAAATACCGTTTGCTTGTTAGAGGAGGGGTGATAAGAGCCTAGAAGTTGACTCCAACAACCTTAAACCAATATGACGTTTTCCAAACGATTCTAAATCAAGCTGTTTAGAAAATTGTAGGTCATTTATGTATTCATCTACGAGCTTTTGTGTACTTCCTGTTCGATACAAGAAAGCATTTACCTCAAAATTTAAATGGAAGCTTCTCATATCCATATTGGATGTGCCGATTGATGCTAATTCATGGTCGACGATAATAATTTTACTATGCATAAATCCGAGGGAATATTCATACACCTTTACACCCGCCTCTAATAGCTCAGGAAAATAGGATCTGGAGGCATGAAAAACAATCCGTTTATCAGGACGGTTTGGTACAAGTAAGCGGACATCGATGCCGCTTAAGGCAGCTACTTTAAGAGCTGAAAATATATCTTCATCTGGAATAAAATAAGGTGATGCAATCCAAACCGTATTTTTTGCTGAAGCAATCATCGAGAAAAAAATGTTTTTGATAACACTCCATTCACGATCTGGACCTCCAGCTATAAGCTGTACACCACCGTGATTTTGATCATCAAACTGAGGTGATAAGTATTCTGCCGTTAAAAAGCTATGATTTGTCATATAATACCAATCTTGTAGAAAAATAAGCTGTAATGATCTTACCGCTTCCCCCCTAAGCATAAGGTGAGTATCGCGCCAGAAGCCAATTTCCTTCACTCTTCCTAGATATTCATCTCCAATGTTTAGTCCGCCGACAAAGCCCACCGTCCCATCAATCACAATAATTTTACGATGGTTCCGGAAATTAAATTTATTATTTAGAAAAGGCAATTTTACTGGCCCAAAAGTAACTGTTTCAATTCCGGCATTTTTTAATTCATGAATATATTTCTTTGAAAGCTGCCAGGAACCTACAGCATCATATAAAAAACGGATTTTTACTCCTTCTTGAGCTTTTTCAATGAGAATTCTTTTAATTTCCTGACCTATTTGATCGTGACGAACAATATAGTATTCAAGGTGAATATGATGCCTTGCCCTTTTTAATTCGTTAATAATGTGTTCAAACGTTTCTTGACCATTTGTTAGGACCTTCGTGGCAGTGTCAAAAGAAATGGGGCTATTGCCCAGCTTTTGGGCGAGGTTAAATAATTTCGCTTGATGTTCTCTCATTAAACTAAGCTTTTCTTCACTCCTAGGATCCTCTTCACCTTCTACTGTAAGAAATGCCTGCTTATCAAGAAAAAACTTTTTACGATACATTTTTTCTTTGCGATAACTGCGGCCAAATAGGAGATAAAAAATAAAGCCAACAACTGGAAAGCTTCCTAGGACAACTAACCAAGTAATCGTTTGTGACGGGTGCCGATTCTCTAGAAAGATGACAAATCCAATAATAATGACAGACAGGGTAATAAATAGACTGAGGAATCCAAAAATTCCACCCCTAAATTGGTCTTTAAAGAAAAACAAAACTACTGTTAAAAACAAAATAAAGATCGTAACCCTTACTGTGTTTTTCAAAATCCTCACCTGCCAAACTAAATAATACTTTCATATCCTGATTCCCTAAAACGATGATTTAATAGGAGATATTACAGTATAGCGATAGGTAAATATTATCTGACAAAGCAGGATTATCCTCTGCCATTAGTCAAAAATACCGATTTCATTACTGAAATCGGCAACAGCTTTATCCAAAATAATTTCTCATTTCAGAAAAAACATTTTCAGAAATTATTTCTTTTCCATATTCTTGTAATCGGTGGATCGTTAACGGGGTTTCATAACCGTACTCAAGTAAAATACTTATAATATCATCTATTTTTTCTTCATCGAACAGGTCTTCAGGGAATTCAGCATATAAATAATATTTTTCTTCATAATAAAATAGCTTTGTCACGATATCGTCTAACCCTGGACAATGTGAAAGCATGATAACGTCATCCAAATTATGAAGGACAAGCAAGAATTCCAATGTCTCATCCTCGATGATAATGTCTTCCATATCTTCATCTCTCGGATTAAAATGCTGGTCTAAAAGGTCTTCAATTTTATCATCAACAGGTAAATCCTTTAACTTATCACTTGGAACTGGAAGCTCAAATTTCTGTCCATCCTTGGAAAGCTGGGCCTTTGTTACAAGAACCTCTAAGCCTTTATCCAATGCTTGAACTTGAATCCATAATGGTCCCTCGACAACGAATTCTTCTTCTTGATGAACCTCATCCATCATTTCCCAAAAAAGCTCTTCACTCCGCTCGCGATTGTACCAAATTTCCTCACGATCGAAGCCTCTCTCTTCTATATCACCATAAGAGATGTAAAATTTCACTGTATATTCATTAATCCGTTCAATTTCCATCATTACCTCTCCCTTCCGTTTCCTTATTGAAGGGACAAAATACCCCCAAGAGACACTATACCATTGCCCACTACATGTGAAGAAAGGCCAATTCTAATAAAAATATTTTTACTCTTGTACTTACATTTTATGATAAAAACAGAAATAAGGGAAATAAAAATAATTTAAATTTAAAAAAACCCTTACATCGCCTAATATTTCAATTTTTTCATTATATCTTATCAAAGCAACGGAAAAATCTCAAACGCAAAGGGTAAGATATGAAAAAAGACCTCCTAATAAAGAAGGTCTTAAATCTTAATTTACCATGCGTTGAGCTTCACGCAGTTGGAATGTACGTACTTTTCTAGGTAAGAAACGTCTTATCTCATCCTCATTATAACCAACTTGCAGACGTTTTTCATCAATAATTATCGGTCGTCGAAGTAAACCAGGATTCTCTTTTATTAAATCGAATAAATCTTGAAGAGGCATTGAATCCAAATTAACGTCAAGTTTTTGAAAGGTTTTTGATCGTGTTGAAATAATTTCATCAGTACCATCTTCAGTCATACGAAGTATTTCTTTGATTTCTTCAATTGATAAGGGTTCAGAAAAAATATTTCTTTCTTTGTATGGAATTTCATGTTCTTCTAACCATGATTTTGCTTTTCGACATGATGTACAACTAGGTGAAGTGTATAATGTTACCATCTGGGCTTCACACTCCTCTTATTAAATTACTGCAATTTATAAAAAAACAAAATCGAATATTAAAAAAAGTGGCTTAAAATTAAAATTATTATAAACAAGGAATTTATATCATATTATACACCACTGCTTCTAAAAAAGGTATCCCTTTTTTAAAAATAAATTATAAGCCTCAATGTTTAATTTTCATTACTCTCTCTATATAAGACGAATAATGTTCTAAAAAGTTTCAAATTTTTTTCTTCTTTACCTCTTGTAATTAAGCCTATTTATTTTCAATCACCATACTGTTCGAATCCCTTTATTTTTTTTGAGGGGGTAAATTGATAAAATCTTTTACTTGACAAGATATTACTATACATTCCTTAATTTTCTCTTAATTTCCTCTTAAATTTTCATTCTCAATTAAGAGATAGAATTGAAAACGGATTCAATATAAAACTTTTCTATATCCTGATATTTATGAATTACCTCTTTTATTAAGGTGAAAGTTCTTTTAAAATATACATAGGGGATGTTTAATAGCATTAATCTTTCAATTGATAAAAACGGAGGGATTATGATGTTTGGTTACATAGCTGATTTAGCGGTTGTGGCATTAATGATCGTTGGAATTACAGCCCTCATGGGTGTCATAACGAATACTATTGGGGAAAAAGTTTTCGGTGGAAAACATCGCACTGAGTTTGTTGACGAGGGTGCTAAATACCTATCGGGTTGGAAAAATGTCGGTGGTAAGAAAAAATAAGAAATGCGTAAGCTCCTTGGGCAGCCCCGACGCAAAAGACGCTTCCAAAAAGAAGGCGCTTTTTGCCTTCATTTTGGGAGTGGCTTATGACCCGAGGGGCTAGGCGCTAGAGCTAGACAATTCTCGAAGTCAAAATTTTATACTTTCCTATTCAGTAAAAAAACGATCTCAATTCGAGATCGTTTTTTTATTACTTTACTTTCGCTTGATATTGTTGAAATTCCTTTTCAGAGCATAGTACAAAATGGCCTGGATTAACCTCTCTAAATCCAACAGGTTCATTTTGATCATAGTTATGACTCGCTGGGTCATAGGATTTACGTCTTCTTGACCGTTCACTGATTGGATCCGGAGCTGGGATCGCCGATAATAGAGATTGTGTGTACGGATGAAGTGGATTTCTATAAAGTTCATCCGCAGGGGCAAGCTCTACCATTTTTCCAAAATACATTACACCAATTCGGTCGCTAATATATTTTACCATTGAAAGATCATGGGCAATGAAAAGGTAGGTTAACTCTTTTTCCTTTTGAAGTTTTTTCATAAGATTAACAACCTGGGCTTGAATGGAAACGTCCAAAGCAGAGATTGGCTCATCCGCAATGATAAATTCTGGCTGCACGGCTAAAGCGCGGGCAATACCAATCCTCTGACGCTGCCCGCCAGAAAATTCATGCGGATATCGGTTTGCGTGCTCGCGATTCAATCCAACAGTTTCAAGCAGTTCATATACCATTTCCATCCGTTCTTGCTTTGACTTAGCTAACCCATGAATATCAATTCCCTCGGCAATAATATCGGCAATTTTTAACCGTGGGTTTAAAGAAGCATATGGATCCTGGAAAATCATCTGCATTTTGCGGTTAAATTGTTTTAATTCCTTTGTGGATTTTTTCCCATGGACATTTATGCCGTCATAAAGAACTTCTCCGCCAGTCGCATCATATAAACGGATAATCGTACGTCCAGTGGTGGATTTACCACAGCCTGACTCACCAACCAGTCCCATTACTTCACCTTTATAGATATCAAATGAAATATTGTCGATTGCCTTTACTTCATTAACTTTTCCCTCATTAAAATATTGCTTTAAATTTTTGATTTCCAATAGCTTATTACTTTGAGCCATTTAGTTTCCCACCTTTACACCAGGGAATTGACGTTGACGTCTTTTTACAGCCTCTGGAGGTTCTACCTTTGGTGCATCTGGATGCAATAGCCATGTTGCCGCATAATGAGTATCAGATACCTTGAATAATGGAGGCTCTTGTTCTAAATCAATTTTCATTACATATGGATTCCTTGGTGCAAATGCATCACCTTTAGGAGGATCCAGAAGATCTGGCGGTGTACCAGGAATCGAGTAAAGTTCCTCATCATCCGTTTCCATATCCGGCATAGAACTAATTAAGCCCCAGGTGTATGGATGCTGCGGATTATAAAAAATTTCATCGGCCGTTCCAATTTCTACAATTTTCCCGCCATACATTACTGCGACACGATCAGCTATATTAGCCACAACACCGAGGTCGTGTGTAATAAAAATAATTGAGGTGTCAATTTTCTTTTGTAAATCCTTCATTAATTCAAGAATTTGCGCTTGGATCGTTACATCCAAAGCTGTTGTAGGTTCATCAGCGATAAGGACCTTAGGATTACATGCTAAGGCGATGGCAATTACTACCCTCTGTCTCATCCCACCTGAAAATTGGTGCGGATATTGATTCACACGGATTTCCGGTTTGGGAATTCCAACCAGCTTTAATAGCTCAATTGCTCTTTCCTTAGCAGCATGTCTAGGCAAGTTTTGATGCTTGATCAGTGGTTCCATGATTTGGATGCCTATTTTCATCGTTGGATTTAATGATGTCATTGGATCCTGGAAGATCATTGAAATATCATGACCGCGAACTTTTTGCATGTGTTTATCTTTCAGCTTCGTAAGATCTTTACCATCAAAAAGGATTTCGCCCCTTTTCAACTCTGAATTATGCTCAGGGAGGAGCCGCATAATTGCTTTTGTTGTTACCGATTTTCCAGAACCTGATTCCCCAACAATCGCTAAGGTTTCACCTTTATATAAGTCAAAATTTACCCCTCGTATTGCTTTTACCTCACCAGCAAAGGTGTGAAATGATATATTTAAATCTTTAACTTGCAGAATTTTCTCCACTATTATTCACCCGCCTTCTAATCACGCATTTTTGGATCGAGTGCATCTCGTAATCCATCTGCTACTAAGTTGAAGCAAACCATGATTAATGCAATCATCAGAGAAGGAATAATCATTTGATATGGAAACGCTACCATCCCTGTATATCCATCATTTACTAATGTACCTAAAGATGCATGTGGCTCTTGAAGTCCTAATCCGATAAAACTTAAAAATGCTTCAAAAAATATAGCACTTGGAATCGTAAACATTGTATTTATGATAATGACTCCAAACATATTAGGAATCATATGCTTAAAAATAATTGATGTATTTGATGCTCCTAATGTTTTAGCAGCTAAGACAAATTCTTGCCCTTTAAATTTTAACACTTGTGCTCGGACAACACGGGCCATACTTGTCCACCCAGTAATGGTCAGAGCAATTATTATTGGAACAAACCCTGGTTTTAAAACAAGAATCATTAATACCACGACAATTAAGTTTGGAATTCCGACGATAATTTCCATAATCCTCTGCATGACACTGTCAACACGGCCGCCTAAATAGCCGGATACTGCTCCGTAAGTGATCCCTATTACCATATCAATTAGCGCTGCAATAAAAGCAATTAAAAGTGAAATTTGTGTACCTTTCCATGTACGTGCAAAAAGATCACGGCCAAGGGCATCGGTCCCAAACCAATAATAATCTTTAACCTTACGAACCTCATATGCGTTATATGTAGTTCCGTCTCTTCTCGTTAATGTACCGTCAAAAGGCAGCCAATGAATGTTTTCTAAACCTTGAATACGAGGTGGCAGATTATTATGGCTCGTTGTTTGTGTATCGTATTTGTATGGTGTAAGAAGAGGTCCTACAAACGCCATAATGATTAAAATCACCAGTATCACCATACAAGTAACTGCACCCTTATTTTTTCGAACCCTTAGCCAGGAGTCCTGCCAAAAATTTAAGCTTGGCTTTGAAATTTTCTCACTCTTCAATGGATCGACATGGGCAGGCGTAAACATGTCTTTAGAAATATTGGTTTCTAAGTTGATCATTTAGTTTTCCCCCCCGCAATACGAATTCGTGGGTCTATAATTCCATATAGAATATCAACGACTAAGATAATGAGAATAAATAAAAATGCAAATAGAATTGCAGTACCCATAATTACAGGGTAATCGTTCACCATTATCGACTTAACAAACTGCTCACCAAGTCCTGGAATAGCAAAAATTTTCTCTATAACAAGTGAACCTGTCATTAATGAAACTGCTAAAGGTCCGAGAACTGTAATAACTGGAATTAATGCATTTCTTAGTGCGTGTTTAATACTAATTTGCCAATAGTTTGCCCCTTTAGCTTTAGCCAGCGTAATATAATCTGATCCAAGCACATCAATCATTTCAGTACGCATGAAGCGAGCAGCAATTGAGATTGGGAACATTGCTAACGCAATGGTCGGAAGAATTGTAAATTGCGGTCCATTCCAAAACATTACAGGAAGCCATCCTAATTTTACAGCGATATAATATTGAAGCAGACCGGCAATGATAAAGGAAGGAACCGATTTACCAACAACTGCTATGAAAGTTGCACCATAATCTACCCATGTATTTTGTTTTAAGGCCGCGATTACTCCTAGAAATATTCCTAAGATTGCACCAACAACCATAGCCTGAAATCCTAATGTAGCGGAAGGAGCAATTCGTTGTCCTATAAGTTTTGATACTGGAGTATTATCAAATTGGAAGGAGACTCCTAAATCACCTTTAACCATGTTCATTAAATAATGAACATACTGAACAGGCACAGGGTCATTCAAGCCATACTTTTCTTGTACGATATGAAGCTGCTCAGGTGATAATTTTTCAGCACTATTAAAGGGAGTACCAGGAATTAGCTTCATGAGGAAAAAAGTAATTGAGACTACAATAAATATGGTGAAAATCATATAGACAATTCGTTTCAAGAGATATTTCGTCATGCCTACACCTCCTAATTGTTTAAATATTAGACATTTTTCGACAATTCCGACACAGTTGAAAAGAGAGTATATTCAGTAAATATACTCTCTTTTTATTTGATTAGGTGTATATCCTACTTTGTTTCAACAATTTTAACCCATTGGAAGCTAAAGTCCGGACTTAATGGGTGGTGAACAAGTCCTTTTACTTTAGGGTTAATTAAATAGTTTGCCGCACGTTGGTAAAGCGGTGCAATTGCTGCATCATCTTCTAAAAGAGTTTTTTCAGCATCTTGAAGTGCTTTCCAGCGATCTTGTGGCTTAGCTGCCAGTTCATTATCAGCCTTTTTAATAAGTGCATCATATTTAGGGTCAGCGAAATCCATGTGGTTTTGTTGTCCGCCTGTTAGCCATAGATCCATAAATGTCATTGGATCCATATAGTCAGGGCCCCAACCACCATTTAATACATCATAATCTTGTTTTTGTTCACGATCGATACGGATCTTGAATGGAACACTTTCAATATTAACTTTTAGGCCAGGCAGATTTTTCTCCAACTGATCTTTTAGGAATGCATCAGTCTTTTTAGCTGTATCAGTATCTTGACCAACATATCTAACTGTTATTTCTTTTTGACCAATTTCAGCCAATCCTTTTTCCCAAAGTTTCTTAGCTTCTTCTTTATTTGTTTTCAAGTAACTTCCACCAGTATCACGGAAATCCTTACCATCTAAGAAAGTGAATTCTTTTGGTATTAGGAAGTCAGCAGCGATAGAACCGTTTGCTAACACATCATTAACAAGTGCTTTTTTATCAATGGATAATGCAATTGCTTTACGGATGTTAACATTTTTTAATGCCGCGTTCTTTTCATTCATTTTCAACCAGAAGATAGATGGTTCAACGAATCGTAGTAACTCTTTAGATCCTTCATATTGTGAAAGGATTGAAGCTTGTGCAAGCTTTGGTGTAACATCAGCTTGACCAGCTGAGAAAGCGTTTGCAGATGCTTGTGGGTCTTTCGAAACGTTAAAGTTGATTTTCTTTAATGTTACATTTTTTGCATCCCAATAAGTATCGTTCTTTTCCAATACCCATTGAGTAGCTGACGTCCCATCCCATTTGGTCATTTTGAAAGGACCATTGAAAAGGAGGTGTGAAGCATCTTTCGCATAGTCTGCACCTTGTGCCTCAACAAACTTTTTATTTTCTGGGAAGAAAGTATAGAATGAAAGATACGATTCTATATATGATAGTGGTTTTACTAAATTGATTTCCAATGTATAGTCATCAATTGCTTTAATGCCTAAGTCTTCAACTTTTGCTGTACCTGCAACAATTTCAGCAGCATTTTTGATTTTGCCTTCCATGAAGTATGGACCATATTCAGAAGCAGTTTTTGGATCGATCGCACGCTGCCATGAGAAAACAAAGTCGTGTGCAGTTACTGGGTCACCGTTTGACCATTTTGCGTCTTTTCTTAACTTGATTGTTAAAACGGTTTTGTCAGCATTGTATTTTGGCATTTCAGCTGCAGCAGCAGGAACTACCTTTTGATTTTGATCTAAACGATATAAGCCTTCGTTTGTGGCGTTCAATATTTCTCCGCCCATTGTGTCTGTGTTTTTAGCGTTATCCATATTTGGAATTTCTGCTGACTCTAGGACATTTAGCGTTTGATCTGCCGCTAATTTTTCTTCTGACCCATTAGATTTTCCATCAGTTGTTTCTTTACTTACGTTTTTGGAACCAGAACATGCTGCAAGGAACATGCTTAAAACTAGTGTTAAAACTAAAAGTAGTGAAAGTTTAGATTTCTTCACTTATGTAGACCTCCCTTTTCTATTATTCTGAAAACTTGCTACATTCTCTATTATACATATTTTCTAGCAATTGTACATTATTTTTTATATTAAAATTTACAGATTTGAAACAATTTTTTCATAATGATTTCAAATATGTATGTTATAATTTTGAATTAACGAATTTTTGTGTATAATATGGGTATAATATTGGTATATTTTTGTAGATGACTCATGGGTTTGGAGGGTTTTCAGTGCAAAATCAGTTTGTGAAAAAATTTTTAATTTTGGTATTACTTCAATTTTCCATTATTATGCTTTCGATTATTTTTCAACATAATATAACGTTGTTAAGCTATATCAATATATCGTTTTATTTTTCTGCAGCATTCCTTCTTTCTTCCTTGTTAGTTTATACCATTCAAACAGGATTTTTCGATATCCTTTCCAAATCTTTCAATCATGCGTTTACAAAAGGAGAAGATAAGCGAGACTGGGATGAAATACCCGGATTATCTGAACTCGTTACCTTCAGCCAAAAACCGCTGCTTTTTTACGGAACTTTTATTGGCATATTCATGTTAATTGCCCTATTCGCCTATTATCATTAACAGGCTTGATTCTAGCGATTTCATTCATTATAATATGTATAAATCAATAACTGATGTACAGCGATGATAAAGAGTAGTACGTATTTTCCTTCGTTTTAGAGAGTTTGTGGCTGGTGAAAACAAACACGAATCAATACGGAATGGACTTTGGAGCTTCTTTCTGAACCTTTTTATAGTAGGAATAGACGTGATCCTTGCGTTAAAGGGATTCATAATTACGTTTAATTATGAAGCAAGAGTGACTCATTTTGAGTAATTTAGGGTGGTACCGCGAACCATTCGTCCCTATCCATTAGGGATGAATGGTTTTTTTTATTTATATTTAGGAGGAGTTTAATGATGAAAACGATTTTTTCAGGTATTCAGCCAAGTGGCACTATTACTCTTGGTAACTATATCGGTGCTTTGAAACAATTTGTGGAGCTTCAAAATGAATACAATTGCTTCTTTTGTATTGTCGATCAACATGCCATTACCGTTCCACAAGATCCAGCTACCCTTCGAAAGAACATTCGGAGTCTGGCAGCGTTATATATCGCCGTAGGTATTGATCCAAATAAGGCTACTCTTTTCATTCAATCGGAAGTACCAGCCCATGTTCAAGCAGGATGGATGATGCAATGTATTTCCTATATCGGCGAATTAGAAAGGATGACCCAATTTAAGGATAAGTCGGCTGGAAAAGAAGCTGTTTCAGCAAGCTTGTTAACGTACCCACCTTTAATGACAGCCGACATTTTATTGTATAACACGGACCTTGTGCCTGTTGGTGAAGATCAGAAGCAGCATATGGAATTGACCCGAGATCTTGCAGAAAGATTCAACAAAAAATACAATGATATTCTGACCATTCCGGAAATCTCCATTCCAAAGGTTGGCGCAAGAATCATGTCATTGCAAGAGCCAACGAAAAAAATGAGCAAGTCCGATCCAAATCAAAAGGGCTTTATTTCTCTTTTGGATGATCCGAAACAAATAGAGAAGAAAATTAAAAGTGCAGTTACTGATTCTGAAGGTATTGTTAAGTATGATAAAGAAAACAAACCTGGAATTTCCAATCTATTATCGATCTATTCCATCTTAGGAGGAAAAACAATTCAGGAAATTGAAGAAATGTATAAAGGTAAAGGCTACGGGGAATTTAAAGCCGATTTGGCAGATGTGGTAACAAATGTGATTAAACCAATCCAAGAAAAATACTTTAACCTCATTGAGTCGAGTGAATTGGATGATATTTTAGATCAAGGTGCTGAAAAAGCCAATTTGGTAGCCATTAAAACCCTCAAAAAAATGGAAAAAGCAATGGGCTTAGGTAGAAAACGCAAGTGATTTATTTACATTAAGACGACATACGTTTTGGATCGCTACTTTTTACTTTCTATTAGCTCTTTTCCCTTTAAAAAATGCAAAAAACTTAAGAAAAACCGGGCAATAATTGCCCGGTCCTTTTTTGTTTAGCGGATATCCGATAATTTATACTCATTACCACTTTACTCGCCGAAAAATTGAATTTATTCGCGAGTTTTTGCATTTTACTCGCCACTTTTTATGTTTTACTCGCCAATCTCTCTTCAATTACTAGACTACTTAATAAGAACCCTCTGGACACATAGGTGAAATGAATATATTCTTTTCTTTAAATAAGAGGATGTCCCAAGAGGGTCCTACCACTCAATATAGTTGCTTATTATAAAAAGTACAGCTAACTATTGTAGGTTGAGGGGTCTGACACTTTGTTTTGGGACATCCTCTTTAATTTACTTTAGGCCCATGCTCCAATTCCCATAGCTTTTCAAAAAAAGGCTGGCCTTTAATTAAATTCTCACAAAAGGTTTCATGCTTTTTCGACCAGCCACCCTTTGTTTCTTCAAACAACTGTTCCCAAGCTTGTTCAAAATTTAACGCTTGAATGGTTGAATACTGTTCTGGACACCATTCTGTAAACCAATAGCGGACCTCTGCCTCATTATTTGAGGTATGCAATTGATCTAGTGCCATAAACAAGATCTGTTTCAACTGCCGCTCTTTTCTTGTTAATCCTTTCATTAACCTTGGTTCTGGAGAGAGAATATGGAAATCCTTTACTTGTGTTGTATGAGAAAAATGAAAACGATTAGCTTCATGTGTACTAGTCATCTCAAATACAAGCTGCTCTTGCCTTGGGATCAGTCTGCTTTTTCGAATGGGAATGTTATAGCCAATCGTATCAACGGCTAAAATCCCTTCCCCATCAGTAACAACAAAGCAATAGTCAAGTTGAACTCTTTCATGGTTTTTCCTTAGGTACGCTTTTTGAAATATATCATCTAGAAGTTGTTGAGGTAATTCTGACAAATCGTTCTCAATATAGTTAAAAAGAATCGGCTCTACTTTTATAAGTGGAACTTGATCTAACAATTCGACTACATCATCTTTTCGCCATTCATGAAACTGGCAAACATTATAACCATTTTCTTCCCCTTCAAACCAATTTACCCATACATCATGGAGATACAACATCGGCACAACCCCTCACTTCAAGAAACTGTTTGTAAATCAGTATGGGCAGACCTTAGTTAAATTATTCCTATTATGAGATTTTACCTTAATTGGTTTATGGAATTAGACAGTAAAAAAATCTACCACTTTTTAATGGTAGATTTTTATCTTCTTGATTTTGGATTAAGAGCATCCTTTAAACCTTCACCGATAAAATTGATCGATAAAATGGTGATGGTGATTGCTAACGCCGGCGGCACCCATATCCAAAGCTTGAATTGTAGTACATCTGGCTCTGAAGCTGAATTTAGCATATTGCCCCAACTTGGAATTTCTTGCGGTACACCGAATCCGAGAAAACTTAGCCCTGTTTCAGCGACAATCATTGTCGCAAAAGTAATAGTTGCCTGAACGATAATGGTCGATAAAACATTGGGTAACAGGTGTTTAATAATAATTTTTGCAGGTGAACAACCAATCGAAATGGCAGCTGTAATGTATTCATTTTCTTTTTCGGCAAGGATTTTACTGCGGACAATCCGAGCAATACCACCCCAGCTAAGCATGCTTATAACCATGATTAACACCCATAAACCATTTACTTTTCCAAAAAAAATCGCATTGAGTACGATAACAAAAACTAGAAAAGGAAAGTTTAAGATGAAATCAGTAAATCTCATCAAGACACTGTCAACAGTCCCGCCAAAATACCCTGCCACAGAACCAATTAAAGTTCCAAGTAAAATGACAAAAATCGTACAGCTCATTCCGACTAATAATGAGATTCGTCCACCATATAGCAAGCGTGTAAATACATCCTTGCCGGCTTTATCAGTACCAAGCCAATGCTTACTCGAGGGCTCCAGCGACATTTGGCCGATATTAACTTTGGTAACATCAGCAGTTGTGATATATGGTGCAAGGAATGACACAACAGCAACAATAACTAAAAAGATGAGGCTGATCATAGCCAATTTATTTTTTAGAAACTTTTTCCTTGCAATTGCTAATGGTGATA
Source organism: Neobacillus massiliamazoniensis (assembly GCF_001048695.1). GTDB lineage: Bacteria > Bacillota > Bacilli > Bacillales > Cytobacillaceae > Neobacillus > Neobacillus massiliamazoniensis. Next base: position 820,075 of record NZ_CVRB01000003.1, read on the forward strand.
AACTTTTTTTCGGGGGTTTCTTGATTATATTTGTATCCTTCTGAGTAACAATTTCCATCATATCTCCCCCTAATCTAGCCTAATTCTCGGATCGACAACACCATATAATATATCAGCAACCAAATTGCCAATTAGTGTTAAAAATGAGAATAGCATAGTCAATGTCAATAATACTGGATAGTCTCTTGCCCCAACCGATTGTATTAAAAGTTGTCCAAGACCAGGATAAGTAAAAATCGTTTCGGTAATGATGGCGCCACTAATAATGCCAACAATATCGAATCCTAAAAAGGTTACAAGAGGAATAATCGAATTTCTTAGGATATGAACATTATAAATCTTTCTTTCCGGTGTTCCTTTTGCACGGGCAGTCCGCACATAATCTTTTCGGCTATTTTCAATAATATCATTACGTAAAAACTGAGTATAACTGGCAGTACTTAATAAACCAAGAACAATAGCCGGCAATAGCACATGATGAAAGCGACTTAACCAATAGTCTAACGATCCATCTGTAACGCCAATATCCACGGAACCATTGGATGGAAACCACCCCAGCTTAAAAGAAAAGAAAAAGATAGCAAATACCCCAGCGATGAAGGAAGGAATCGACAATCCTAAATAGTTTAAGCCACTTATTAGATTATCTCCAAGCGTATAGGGTTTTCGACCTGAATAGGTTCCCATGATAAAGGCTAATATATAGGTGATTAATATAGAAGAGAAACCGAGTAATAATGTGTTAGGTAATCTTTCATTAATCACATCTGAAACTTGTAATTTATATCGAGTTGATGTTCCAAAATCCCCTTCGACGAAATGCGTTATCCAACGTACATACTGCTTCGCCACAGGGTCATTATATCCTAATTTTTCCCGCATCTCAGCAATATATTGTGGATTCGTATTCCTCGGATCGATTTGGCCTGACAGTGAATCTCCAGGCATTAATTTTGCCAAGGTAAAGACGACAATCGAGATAAGGAATAACATCGGAATCATGCCCAAAATTCTTCTAAATGAGTACTTCAGCATGCGCATTCTCCTTGTCTATATATGCCATGTTATTCGCATTGATATTTATGTATGTTATTTTTCTCTAGTGGGAGAAGAGGGTGTCCCAAAAGAATAACTTTTAGGGGCACCCCCTTTTTATTAATGGTCTGTTAAACTTTGCCCGTTGATTTCCGCCCTAGTGGCGGTCCGGGGGAGCCTCCTCGGCGCTACCTGCGCCTGAGGGGTCTACCCTGCCCCGTACTCCCGCATGAGTCGAGCGCCTTCCGCTCCAATCAACATTGCGGAAAAATTATCATGAACTTTGTACATATAGTGGTGCCTGTCACTTTTTGAGACAGCCTCTCATCCCATATGAATTTAAAACTGTTTATTGAAGGTGATCACTTTGGTTATTGCTTAACCCACCATTCATTTGGACGGTTCATACCGGAAAGATCGAATGTAATCCCTTTTACACGCTTGTTAACTGCCATTGTTTCTTCCAGCTCTGCAATTGGTAAAATTGGCAGATCCTTCATGAAGAGCTGTTGCCACTTTACATATATATCTTTACGCTTATTCTTATCTGTACCGACAACACTCATATCAAGCGCTTCATCAAGCAATTTATCACTTTCAGGATTTACCCAGCGAGGATAGTTCCATAGTGCTTTTGAGCCCCAAAGTGGTGTTGGGTCCGGATCTGAGCCAGTTGACCAGCCGCCAAAGAATACTTCCATAGATTTATCTGCTTTATCAAGCTGATCATAGTAAAGGTTGTAATCTACCATACTAACCTTTGTTTTTAAGCCGACTGCCTCCCAATATTGGGCTAAGGCTTTTGCTCGTGATTCAAATGTAGGGTTTTGAGTTGCATAATGGCTGAAGTTAATAACAAATTTCTTACCTTGTGGATCTTCACGGAATCCATCGCCATCAATATCTTTATATCCGGCTTCATCCAAGAGTTTTTTTGCTTTTTCCGGATCATATTTGTATGGATCTAAATCTTTACTTGGTGCAGCAATCCAGTGATTGGATGGAATTGGTCCGTTGATCGGTTTACCTACGCCGAAGAAGAATGCTTTAACCCACTCAGGACGATTCATCGCATAGTACATTGCTTGACGAAGTTTGAGATTTTGATATTTTGGATCATTCATTTCATTTTTGCTGCCATCCCATGTGCCCATTCTGAAACCGACATAATAATAACTTACGCCTGGATAAGTAATGGCATCTACGTTTGGAAGGGCTTTAACTTGGTCAATAATACTTGGATGGAATGAAGTCATATCAATTGTGCCATTTTTAAGTTCGCCCACAGAAAGGGATGGGTCGATTACCTTTAAAACGATTTTTTCAATATGGGGCTTCCCGCCAAAGTAGTTATCAAAGCGAGTCATTTCGACTGATTCGCCAGGGACAATCTTCGTTACTTTATATGGTCCTAAGCCAATTGGGTTTGTACGAACTTGCTTAGACGCGGCCATATCCTTGACGGCAACACCTGCAAACTCTTTACGAGACATAGCATATGTCCAAAGGTTCTCCAAATTATTTACACGGGCTTTATCAAAGGTAATTTGAATATTGTAATCGTCAATAACTTTAATACCGGCAATTTCTTTTGCTTTATCATCATGATAATCTTGCGCTCCAACAATGTTTCTTACATTGTCAAAACGGGGGCCAGTATAGTCCTTATCAGCGATAACTTTTAAAGCAAACTCCCAGTCTTTAACGGATAATTCTTCGCCATTTTGCCATTTAACACCTTTTTTGATGGTGAAATCATACACCTTGTTGTCTGTTGTTTTCCATGAGGCGATATTTGGCTGTGGTTGTAACTTCGCATCAAATTTAATCAGGTTTTCATCAAAAAAATTAATTACTTCATTATCAACAGCGTCTTCATAGAAAGTATAGTTGAACAAACCTTTCGGTGAAGAGTCTATAGAGTATACTAATGTACCGCCATCCTTTGGCTTATCCGATGTTTGGCCATTTTTGTTTTCGTTCTTGCTTGTGTTTGCTTTGTTGCTTGAGCATGCTGCTAGAAACATTGAAAGAATCAGCATTAAACTAGTCAGCAAAAGAACACTCTTCTTTTTCATTTGGTTCCCCCCTAAAAGATATTTTTTTGTTTTTTAATATAGGTGGCAAGCGACTCGATGTGAGGGCTTCACCTCCTTTAAAACTGGCTTTTGTTTCGAACATTCTTCTATTGCCATAGGACAGCGAGGATGGAACGGGCATCCAACTGGCGGATTTAATGGACTTGGTACATCTCCTTTTAGAATGATTCGCTCTTTCTTAGTTCTTGGATCAGGGGATGGTATCGCCGAAATTAATGCCTGCGTATATGGGTGGAGAGGTTCTGCATATAGACTGTCCTTATCCGCAATCTCTACCATGTTACCTAAATACATAACACCAATTCGATCACTCATATGTTTTACAACGCTTAAGTCATGTGCAATAAATAGAAAGGTTAACTCAAATTCTTCCTGTAAATCCTTTAATAGATTTAGTACTTGTGATTGAACAGAAACATCCAGCGCAGACACTGGTTCATCCGCAATAATGAGTTTTGGTCTTAACGCAAGGGACCGAGCGATTCCGATTCGCTGACGCTGACCACCGGAAAACTCATGCGCATATTTGTAATAAGCGTCTGGTGGTAGTCCTACTTTTTCTAATAAGTCCATGACTTCCCTCTTTAATTCTTCCTTACTCTTTTTTGAAAAGTTGTAAATAGGTTCAGCGATGATATCGCCTACCATCTGCATCGGATTTAGTGACGCATATGGATCCTGAAAGACCATTTGCAGATCCTTACGAATCTCACGGAGAGACCTTCCACTTAGATTTGTAATATCTTTTCCATCAAAAATGATTTGTCCATCGGTTGCTTTTAATAAACGGAGAATCGTCCGGCCTGCTGTAGATTTTCCGCAGCCTGATTCACCTACTAGTCCAAAGGTTTCCCCTTTTTTTATTTCAAAGGAAATATTATCGACTGCTTTTACATGCCCAACTGTATGTTTGAAAAATCCGCCTTTTACGGGATAATATGTTTTTAAATTCTTGATTTCTAATAGATTTTCAGATGGCGAGGAAGCCCGATTTCCCTCTTTATGTACAGAAACAGTCGTCATTACCTCACCCCTTCTCTTGGTTTACTAGTTTCAAAGAGCAGGCAGGCAACTTCATGGCCTAGTTGAATCTCAGAAAGGCTCGGAGTTACAGTAAAACATGCCGGCATTGCCTTTGGACAGCGGTTTGCAAAGCGGCAGCCCACTTCCGGCATATTCGTGAGCGATGGGACCATTCCTTGAATCGAGCTTAATCGTTCTTCATTAGAGTCCATTTTCGGAATGGCACCTAATAAAAGGGTCGTATATGGATGCTTTGGATTATTAAACAATGTATCTGCGTCAGTCCGTTCTACAATTTTTCCTGCATACATTACGATAATTTCATCGCACATTTCAGCTACAACACCTAAATCATGGGTAATGAGAATAATAGACATATCATTTATTGTTTGAATTTCTTTAAGTAGATCAAGTATTTGAGCCTGGACTGTTACATCAAGTGCTGTTGTCGGCTCATCGGCTATTAATAGCTTGGGCTGACACGCGATAGCCATAGCAATCATGACCCGTTGTCTCATCCCGCCTGATAATTGGTGTGGATATTCATCAACTATCTTTTCTGGTCTTGAAATCCCAACGCTCTTTAATAATGCAATTGATTTTAAGCGAGCTTCCTTTTTGGATATTTTCATGTGGTTAAAAAAGACCTCTTGGAGCTGATAGCCAATGTTAAATACCGGATTTAAAGAAGTCATCGGCTCTTGAAAGATCATAGAGATGTCTTTCCCGCGAATTTTATTAATCTGTGCCTCCGACATTTTCTCAAGATTTATACCGTCATAAATGATTTCTCCAGATTTTATTTTTCCAATTCCTTTTGGCAAGAGCTGCATAATGGAAAGGCTCATGACGGATTTGCCGCATCCTGATTCGCCTACTACTCCGACAATTTGTCGAGGCTTTACCCTAAAGGAAATATTGTCGACAGCATTGAAATCCTTTCCATTAATATCAAATGCTGTCTCCAAATTTTTTACTTCGAGTAATGGTGCCTCTTTATGTAAAGATGTTTTGGGATTCATATTTCACCTTCTAACTTTTTTGATTATTCTGTTTATTCATTATATTTAAACAGAATTCTATTACATAATTGTTACAATGACAACACTTTTTTGTATATTTGTAAATTTATATGCTATTTATAAAAAGAAAAGCCCTATTTCTTAGGCTTTTTAATAGAAAATATATTATTGCTTTCAATATATTTTGTGGCCGGAATCGAAAATGATAGTTTTGTAGAATATTGATTGTTTTTATAAAAATTTTCAACAATATTGAATCCTAGCGCATAACCGAGTAACTTTGGTATCCTCCCACCACCATATAGCAGATCGTCATGAATCCGCTCATCTTTCCTTCTTGCTAAATGCCTGCTAAAAAACTGTTCCCAAAAATGTTCCATTTCACTTGCAGAATACAAACGACACCAGTTTGCAATATACGGGCGCCCACAGTTTCTCATAACCGCATATTCGGCAAGCCCCTCGATGATGATGGAGTCTAATAAAGTGTATTCATTCATATTTTTATTTATTTTTCTTAATCGGCATACATGATGGAATTCATGAACAAATACCGCCTCAATTTCCTTTAAATCTTCTACACCTGATAAAAACAGAAACATTTTGTCTGGAAAAGAAACACCTGATTTATTACTTTCCTGCCTTCTTATTAGAAAACCACCAGCTTGGTCTAGCGGAAAAAGAAAGATGGGAATGTCAGGTCCTGACCAACTGCTTCTATAATGCTGGAAAAGTTGATCCACTTTATTCCATACGTTTTTTTCCAGCATCCACTTAAGGTTTTTCTTTGACAGCCTATTAGGCCTGTACATCCCAAATTTGAGTAATTGTTGATAAATTTTGTTTTCATTTTGTCCCTTAAAGTAGGGAATAAGCTTTTTGAACATTTCTATTGGACGATCAAAATCATCTTTAAGCCATTGGTCCGTACGGATGACACCCATTTTCTCACTCACTTTCTTATCTTCTTCTGCTGACATTTTATGAGAATACCTATTAGATGTTCCTTTGATATCAATAGAGGTGTACAAACCAACAAAAAAAATCGACCAGGCAAAAACCTGGTCGATTTATCTGTTATGATTCATATTTTTTAAATACAATCGTTGCATTATGTCCGCCGAACCCTAGTGAATTGCTCATTGCTACCTTGATTTCTTTCGGACGAGCAACATTCGGTACGTAGTCTAAATCACATTCAGAATCCGGTGTTTCATAATTAATCGTAGGTGGTATTATGCTGTCACGTATCGCAAGCACAGTAAAAATCGCTTCAACTCCACCTGCTGCACCGAGAAGATGGCCTGTCATAGATTTCGTTGAGCTCATTGCTAATTTATAAGCGTGGTCGCCAAATACTTCTTTCACGGCAAGCGTTTCGAACTTATCGTTATATTCGGTACTAGTACCATGAGCATTGATATAATCCAAATCCTCTGGAGATAGGCCTCCATCATTTATAGCCATTTTCATTGCTCTTGCTCCGCCTTCACCGCCAGGAGCTGGTGCTGTAATATGATAGGCATCTCCGGTTGCCCCGTATCCTACAATTTCCGCGTAAATTTTTGCTCCACGAGCTAACGCGTGTTCTAATTCTTCAAGAATTACAATTCCTGCCCCTTCGCCAATAACGAAGCCATCACGGTTTTTATCAAATGGGCGGCTCGCCGTTTGTGGATCCGGATTTGTTGAAAGTGCCGTATTTGCACAGAATCCAGCAACAGACATTTTTGTAATAGGGGCCTCCGCACCGCCTGTTACCATCACATCTGCATCGCCACGCTGAATTACCTTGAAGGCATCCCCAATTGAGTTTGTTCCTGTTGCACAAGCAGTTACCGTACAAGAATTAAAGCCCTTCGCACCAAGCGTAATAGAAACTTGTCCCGTTGCCATGTCAGGAATCAACATAGGTACGAAGAATGGGCTGACTCTTCGATAGCCTCTTTTTTGAAAATTTTCATATTGTTCTTCAAACGTTTCCATCCCGCCAATTCCAGAACCAATCCAGACTCCGACACGAGGAGCATTTTCATCATTGATGGTGAGGTTGGCATCCTTCACAGCCATTAATGACGCAGCAACTGCATATTGCGTAAACCGATCCATTTTTCTGGCATCTTTTCGTTCCATAAACAATTCAACATTAAAATCCTTAACTTCAGCTGCTACTTTGGCAGGATATTCATCAGCATTAACCCTTGTTAATGGTCCAATTCCAGATTTACCATCAATAATATTTTTCCAGGTGGTATCTGCATCGTTCCCAAGAGGGGTTACTGCTCCAACACCTGTAACCACTACTCTGCGTTTTTCCATTTGCTACAACTCCTATTCTCTTTAAGCATTTCCTTTTTTCGTTAATAATTATCTAGTTCAAGCACCAAGGCGCTTTCGCTTTTCTTATTGTCCAGCTCCAGCGCCTAGGGGCTCGGGGTCATAAGCCAATCCGTCCTGAAGGTTAAAGATCAACCTTCACGCCGGCTCGTCTTATGCCTGTCGCCCCTGACCAAGGCGCTTTCGCTTTTCTATTGTCCAGCTCCAGCGCCTAGGGGCTCGGGGTCATAAGCCAATCCGTCCTGAAGGTTAAAGATCAACCTTCACGCCGGCTCGTCTTATGCCTGTCGCCCCTGACCAAGGCGCTTCCGCTTTTCTACTTGCCCCATCTAACGGCGATTGCTCCCCATGTCAATCCGCCTCCAAAGCCTACCATAACAATAACATCATCGTCTTTAATTTTTCCAGCTTCCAGTTCTTCGACAATTGAAATAGGAATAGAAGCGGCTGAAGTATTACCATATTTATGAACGGTTTTGGACATTTTTTCAACTGGTAGCTCTAACCGCTGTCTTGAAGCCTCCATAATCCGAATATTGGCTTGGTGGGGGATCAGGAGATCTACATCCTCTTTTGATAAGCCTGCTTTTTCAAGAACATTAACGCAGCTATCGCCCATTTGTCTGACAGCAAATTTAAATACTTCACGGCCATTCATGATGATATATTCGTCCTGGTATAGATGTTTTGCTCCTGTTCCGTCTGCTCCAAGCTCGAATGCGAGAATACCTCGATTCTCAGAAACAGGTCCAATGACAGCTGCACCAGCCCCGTCACCAAACAATACAGCAGTACCTCGATCATTCCAATCCGTTATTTTCGAAAGCTTTTCAACACCGATTACGAGTACATGCTTATATACACCCGTTTCAATAAATTGTGCCGCTGTAATAACTCCATACATAAAACCTGCACAAGCTGCGCTGATATCCATAGCTGCTGCCTTTTTTGCCCCTAATCTTTCTTGGATCATGCAGGCAACAGATGGAAATGGCTGATCTGCTGTTACGGTTGCTACTAATATTAAATCAATATCCATTGGGGTAATGCCAGCATTTTCTATTGCCTTTTGTGCTGCACCAAATGCCATATCGGATGTATCAATATTTTCCTCGGCGATTCTCCGCTCTTCAATGCCTGTCCGAGTACGAATCCACTCATCTGTTGTATCCATCATTTTTTCTAAATCAGCATTTGTTACTACTTTCTCAGGTAAATACCTTCCAATTCCAACAATCCCGGCTTTCATAGAGCCATCTCCTTTTGTAGTGAAAATTCCATTCTTATAGATCTAATATTATTATTAGTAAATATTATGACTTGGTACTAATTTTATCAAATAAGACTTGATTTGGGCAACTGATAAATATCCAACATTCTCAGCTATTATCCATACCTTTTATACAAACCATCATAATCTATGATTAACAAATCAGTTTAGAAGGGGCTGTTAAAGAATGGAGGAACAGAATATCTCTGAGGAGAGCGGTCGATCGAATCACGAAGAAAGTCCTGAACAAGAAAAATGGAACCTTGAAAAACCCAGTCATGAAGATATGTGGACTAGTTTCATGTTTGGGTCTGGACCGAGACATCCCACAAATAAACAACAGAATGAACCACAAGCAAATCAATCGTATATTGATTATGAAGAGCTAATGAGTAATATTGATACACTCGTGGTTTCAGTACGGAATTTAAAACCATTATTACAGAAAGTCTATCCGTATATAGAGCAAATATGGAAAAAAAAATGAGGATATACCAAAACAAAGGGTCAGACCCCTTAACCAACAATATATAATTAAACTTAGCAAAACAAGCAACTATATATTGAACGTTAACCGAGTGGCCAGACCCTTTCGGGATATCCTCATTTTGGTTCTTTTCGACCTTCTTCAAAGCCTAATTCATATGCTTCTTGCATCACTTTTGTAAATAGGTCCATGAAAGGCTGAATTAATTCCATTGATAACTCAACCCCAGCATTGTCCAACTGCTCTTTTGCTTCTGGTAAATACTTTAGTGCAATCTGCATAAAATTCATCGTCTTGTCTTGATTCAACATATGTAGCTCCTTCTAAAGGTTATTGGGGTAATCTTCCCGTTTGTTTGTAATTCTCAATTTGTTTCGTTATTTTTCGTATGAACCCTTTATCTACTAAAGGGCTGAACTTTCCGAGGGAAATAACATCATCTTGGAAATCATACGAAAGGTTCCCAGACTTAAGTTTTCCAAAATTATATTGATCTGCTGCCTTTTCATACAATTTATCAACCTGCTGAATGGTACTTGTAAGAACGGTAGACTCTCCCAGATCGGACTGGTCTGAAACATAGCCAATTACATAAAGCCCACGTTCCTTTACCCTTTCAATAACTGGAACATTGAAACCATCTCCTGCAGGATAAATAACATCGACCCCTGCGTTCATCATCCCGTCCGCCAATTGGATTGCTTTTCGATCATCATCCCAATTGCCAACATAATCGATACTGACTTTCGTCTGTTTATTCTCAGCCAGTGCTCCCTGGAAAAACCCTTCTACTTCAGGCTGCCATTTATAAGCGGCAATTACACCTACATTTTGGCCTTTTGACATGTGTGCGGCCACCATTCCTCCAAAATACCCCATTGCATATGATTTAAAACTTAGGCTTGTCGTATTTTCATTTTTAGCATTCCCGTTAAAACTGACAAAATGGATTTTAGGATATTTTTTCGAAATTTTATTAAAATAGGCAGCATACTCCTCACCATTACCAAAAATTAAATTGACTCCTTTTTGGTCAAATTCTTTTACAGCTCTTTCTGCAGCAAGCTCAGAGTTAATGCCCTCTTTATAAAAAACGTCAACATTATATTTTGACTGTATTTTTAACATTCCTTTTAAACCCTTTGAACCCCATACTTGGTCATAGACAGTTTCAGGTACTAACAAGCCAACATTTTTTATTTTTCCTACTGGCTGTTTTTCAGAACATGCTCCAAGTAAAAGGGTGCAAAAAAGTATAATGACGAAACGCTTTAGCATTCATGTTATCTCCTTCTTATGACTGCAAAACCTATTTCACGTTTCTTTTACTATCCTTGAATAAAACCATTTTTGCCTCTTTATTCTAACCTTTTAAAAATAAAATGAAAAGAAAATTTTCCCTCCTTAAAAAACTGTAGTGAAGCCAATCCATCCTTTTACGAGATGAAATCTTATTACCTCGTTAAGTACAAACGATGAATTTGATCCATTTGTTTATTCATCGATTCAGAAATAGAAGTAACTCTTTTGACCACCATTTTGCTTATTTGATGATTCAAATGGAAGGAATCTCTATTATCAACTTGACCTACCTCCATATTTAGAAATGCCGCGCACCTTTTCCAATGATTTAATTTACCACTCTCAAGTAAATAACTGCCTGGTTCCCTTGTTTCAATAACTTCTACTATTGTTTCAAGTGCATCTTCAATATAGATAGCATCCAACTTCATTTCTCTACTTTCCCTAAATTCTTCATTTTCATTTATTTTTGTTAAAATGGATTGTTGAAAAAGAAAGGTTGTTGGCTGCCACGGGCCATATACAGTTGGTAAATAAAACAACTGGATATTCTCTGTTAAGTCCATTGCTTGATCTAAAAAGCCTTGAAAATCACTCAATGTCGGTGAGTAAAAAGGCCTTGTCAGTAATTGAATAGGAAGAAGAAAGATGATGAGATTACTCTTGTCCCTATTATGATCGAAATATCGTAGGATTGGGTCCGTTATTACTTTTTTCTGCAAAATCGTTTCTTTATGTTGCATATAAAAATCGTATAACGAAAAAATAATAGTCGTATTATGCTGATCTCCATTTCCTCGATCTGCCCATAAAGAAAAAGCTTTTTCTTCAAAATTAGCATTCCGACCTACTTCTAATCTTTTTTCTTCAAGAAAAGGTTCTTTTGAATCATTTTCAAGCTGAATGCCTTCAACTTCAATTCCTTTATTAAGAAGGGTTTGGCATATATGAAAACTAACAAAATCATATACATTAAAAATACAAGCCTTGTCCATTCAATCTTCCTCCCCTAATTTTACATATTGAATCCTATGCGATTTCACTTGGAAATATTTCAGGTTAGGGGAGGTTAATCCTTAGAGCACTTTTTCATGATTGATTAAAAATTTAATAATAATTTTCCCTAGCTGCTGTTTTTTCTCAGGAACAATAAAATATGGAGTGATTTTGGTCAAATTGAGTATATGCTGATATTGCTTTGATTGATTATAAGATTTCCCTCCGGATAGGACGTGAATAATTTTAACTGGAATATCAAAATCCAACTTAATAAAGGTATCCGTGTTATAAACCATACTTATTAATTCATTTTCTTCAATTTGGTATGCAGATGTTAATTCCCTTATTAGGTTTTTATAAAAAAACTTATGCTCCTTTTCTTGTTCAAGATGAAATTTTAACGATAAAATTGGATTAATCAATACAACAGACCTTATTTGCTCTTTCATTTTCTCCATTAACTTTAATGCAACGAGTGCACCCATTCCATCAGCTAATATATGAATTTTCTGGTTAAGAATTTCACTTCGAATGACATGTTGGTACAATCTTTGGGCAAGCTGAACAGCATTTTCACTTCCCCAGTTCCGCCCGTAAAGATTTGAGGAAAAAATGGTGTACCCTGCTTTTTTTAATTCATTGATAATGTTCAGCTTCCCCTCATTTTGTGTCCAAAAACATTTATTCTCGTCCACAAAATGCCGCTCATCACCTATGATTAATACTCCGAATCCTGTAGGTTTATCCGGATAATGGATGATATTCCACTCTTGGTCTATTTGAAAATTGCGGTTATCCATAGATAATCTCCTTTTACATAATTCCTCAACCTATTGTATGCAGGTTTCCAAAAGATGCATGGGAGTTAGCCTAACTATACTTTTTAATAGGCTGTGTTAAAGGTCATTGTTGATTTTTGAAACTATGTTGATTGGAGCGGAAGGCGCGAGATCCTCGAAAATGCTATCGCATTTCCTTCGTGCGGTGTTGATTCAAGGATGTTTATTCAACGTCCTGCGGGAGTACGGGGCAGGGGAGACCCCACAGGCGCTTAAGCGCCGAGGAGGCTCCCCGGAACGCCCGCGGAAAGCGAAGCGCCTGGAGCGCAAATCAACAGGCAAGTTTAACACAGCCTTTTAATAAGATAATTTAATCCATTTTGTCATATATTTTTTTACATTGATATGGTATATTAAGAAAGATGATAAACGGTTAGAGGTGAAAAAAATGCGATTCTTTTGGACTTTTTTCTGGTCGTTTCTTTTAGTGGAAATGCTTACATATGTAGTAAGTTCGATGATAGGCGTGGGATTTGACTTTAAAATTGGTGCAATATTATCAGTTTGTGTTACCATTTTAATTTTCGTTGCATCAACTATTATTCCGAATGAACCCGTTGAAAAACACTAAAAACATTTAAAAGAGGATGTCCCAACAGAGTCTGACCTCTCGCTCAACACTCAATATATAGTCGCTTTTAAAACTAAGTTAGGCTATTAATTGTAGGTTGAGGGGGTTGACACATTGTTTGGGACATCCCCTTTTTATTTATATTTATTAATCGATTATCAAATTTATTTCATCATTTTCTATGGTTACTACAACTTTCGACTGATCCTGTACCCTTCCGGAAATAATTTCACGGGCTAGCTTTGTTTCGATATTTCTCTGAATATATCGTTTCAAGGGCCTTGCTCCAAAAATGGGATTGAATCCGTTAACGGCAATAAATTCTTTAGCAGCATCGCTAATGGTAATTTGAATGTGCTGCTGTTTTAAGCGATTTTCCAGCTCTTTCAACATTTTTACAACAATGTTTTTAATTTCTGCTAATGATAAAGGTTTAAACAAGATGGTCTCATCAATACGATTCAAAAACTCAGGCCTGAAATGCGCCCTCAATTGCCCCATCACTTTTTCTCTTGCTTCTTCTGCAATTTCAATTTCATTTTCTCCTAGCTCCAATAAAAAATGTGAGCCAATATTAGACGTCATAATGATGACGGTATTCTTAAAGTCAACGACCCTTCCTTGTGAATCGGTGATTCGTCCGTCATCAAGTGCCTGCAAGAGAATATTAAATACTTCCGGATGAGCTTTTTCAATTTCATCCATTAAGATCACAGAATACGGTCTTCTCCTAATTGCTTCTGTCAACTGACCGCCCTCTTCATATCCCACATAACCCGGAGGTGCCCCAATTAACCGAGAAACAGCATGCTTCTCCATGTACTCAGACATATCAATTCGGATCATTTGTTCTTCACTATCGAATAGAGCTTCAGCCAATGCTTTCGCTAGCTCAGTCTTTCCAACACCTGTTGGTCCTAAGAATAAAAACGAACCAATTGGCCTGTTTGGATCTTTTATTCCTGCTCTTGCCCGAAGCACTGCATCAGCCACCAATTGTACAGCTTCATTCTGGCCAATAACTCTTTTCTGCAGGATGGACTCCAATTTTAGCAGCTTTTCACGTTCACCTTCCACAAGCTTAGAAAGCGGTATTCCTGTCCATCGTGAGACAATATTAGAAATTTCTTCACCGGTGACCTCTTCACGTAGCAAGCGATCATCCTTATCTGCAGCCATTTCTAACTCTTTTAGCTCCTTTTCTCCTAAAGGAATGAGACCATGGCGGAGCTCAGCAGCACGATTTAAATCATATTTATCCTCTGCTTGTTCAAGCTCACGGCGAAGTTTCTCAATTTGCTCTCTTTTCTCCTGTAGCTTACTGATGGTCTGCTTTTCCTGAAGCCATTTGGCTTTCATGGAATTTGCCTGTTCTTTTAAATCTGCAAGCTCTTTAAGGAGTACCTCAAGCCTTTGTTTACTTCCTTTATCTTGCTCTTTTCTTAATGCAGCTTCCTCAATTTCTAATTGCATCACTCTACGGGTTACTTCATCCAATTCCGTTGGCATGGAATCAATTTCAGTCCGAATAAGGGCACAAGCTTCGTCAACAAGGTCAATGGCCTTATCAGGTAAAAATCGATCTGTGATATAACGATCTGAAAGAGTAGAGGCAGCAACGAGAGCCTGGTCATGAATTTTTACCCCATGGTGCACTTCAAAGCGCTCTTTTAAGCCGCGCAAAATCGAGATCGTGTCTTCAACATTGGGCTCTTGGACCAATACTTGCTGAAACCTTCGTTCAAGAGCAGGATCTTTCTCAATATATTTACGATGCTCATCAAGTGTCGTGGCCCCAATACAATGAAGCTCCCCTCGTGCAAGCATTGGTTTCAGCATATTGCCTGCATCCATCGCTCCTTCCGTTTTGCCTGCACCGACAATCGTATGAATCTCATCAATAAACAGAATAATTTGTCCGTCACTTTTTTTGATTTCGTTCAAGACAGCTTTTAATCTTTCTTCAAACTCTCCCCTGAATTTTGCGCCGGCGATAAGGGCGCTCATATCCAGTGAGAAAATGGTTTTATCCTTCAAGCCTTCGGGAACATCTTTTCGAACAATTCGCTGAGCCAGGCCTTCCACAATTGCCGTTTTCCCGACACCTGGTTCGCCGATTAATACGGGATTATTTTTTGTTTTTCTTGATAAAATTCGAATGACATTGCGGATTTCCGTGTCCCTGCCAATAACCGGGTCAATTTTTCCCGCCTTTACCTCCGACACCAGATCCCTTCCATATTTTTTTAAAGCTTCGTAACTTGCTTCAGGATTTTGTGATGTCACTCTTTGGTTCCCCCTTATCTCTTTTATGGCCTGCATAATATTTTCCGGTGATTTTCGATATGTCTGGATAATTTTTCTCATTTCTGCTTCATTTGTATAGACAGCAGCTAACAATAAATGCTCGATGGATAAATACTCATCTGAAAACTTTGCAGCAAATTCTTCAGCACTAACCAAAAGTTTTTGCAGTCTAGATGTAATATAGAGCTTTCCTTGTTCGGCACCACTTCCACTAACCTGAGGTTTTTTTTCAAGTGCCTCCAAAAGGATTTGTTTCGCTTTTTCAGGTGGAATTCCAACCTTTTCTAAAATAGATGCCACTAAGCTGTCTTCTTGGTTGAGCAGAGTCAAAAATAAATGGAGTTCATCTACTTCTTGATGATTTTTTTTCATGGCTAATGACTGGGCATCCATCAAACCTTTTTGTAACCGTTCTGTCATTTGGTTTACGTCCATCTTTTATCACTCTCCGTTTGACCATTTTTGACCTTCGATAAGTATATTATATACGAGATGTTATTATTTTTACAAATTAGAAAAGCACAAGCGCCTTGGTCAGCCCCGACAAGCATAAGCCACTCCCAAAACGAAGGCGCTTTTTGCCTTCATTTTGGGAGTGGCTTATGACCTCGAGGGGCTAGGCGCTGAAGCTGGACATTTCTCGAAGTCGAAAATTTTATGTTTTCTTCACTAATTAGAAAAAGCCATCCGATTGGATGACTTTGTCTCTAACATATTATGGTTTCCGTTGATAGGTCCAGATACGGTTATGATTCGAGTTTTCTGGAAAGGGATCTCCTGCTTTTAGTTTTACTCTTTTAGGATTCAAGACATTGTCACCTGTTTCACCAGTTTCGATATATACCCCATTATTGGGTGCCTTTTGTCCCGATTTAAAATGTCGATTTTGTCCCATCCAATTCCCTCCTTAAGATTTACATCACTAGTATTTCCATAAAAGGTGTATCCATTAAGGAATTTGTGATTTTTTTCGGATACCTTTTCGTTTTTGACGGGATGCAATTTTTGTCGATTATATGAAATTATTCCACAATTATTGCCAAATAATCTTGTTAAACAATATAATTATAGTAAAATCTTGCGAAAATTTTGCCCCTATAAAGGTGGTAGATAAAAATGTCGATGCTAATGGAAGAAATCCCCGTTACTTTACATCATTTTCTTGAGTCCGTTCATCATATTCGAAAAGTTGAAAAAGGGATGTTTCTTTTTCAAGAAGGGACTTCGGCAGACGAGTTGTTTATTGTAAAAAGTGGAATTATTCAAATTAGTAAAATCATTCCTGATGGGAGAGAGCTTACTTTAAGAATGTGCTCTCACGGGGATTTTATTGGTGAGTTGAATTTATTTTCCACAGCCCCGAAATATTTATTAAGTGGACGAGTTACTGAAAGCGGAGAGGTTGCAGTAATTAAAAAAGATGTCCTTGAAGAGAAGCTGTCGAATGATCTAGTATTGTCCCATGAATTCATGAAATGGATGAGCCAACAATACCGTAAAACACAAGCGAAATTTCGTGATTTAGTGCTACATGGCAAGAAAGGGGCACTTTATTCCACTTTAATTCGGATGTCAAATACCCACGGGATGAAAACAAATAAAGGGATCTTGATCGAATTACCACTGACCAATCAAGAACTTGCAAATTTTTGTGGTACCTCTCGTGAAGTCGTCAATCGGTTGCTAAGTGAGTTAAGAAAGAATGAAATCATTTCGATTGATAAAGGCACTATCACCATCAATGACCTCGAATACTTAAAAAGAGAGATTGATTGTGAAGACTGTCCAGCGGTAATCTGTAGAATAGATTAAAACTCGCCGAAATTTTTTTCGGCGAGTTTTACTTTTTATTGCTCCTTAATAAAATGTGTAATCCAACTGATTGCGGCTTCATCTTGGATTGAAAAGTAAGGAAGCTCAGTTTTCCCTTCAAGGTATCTTTTCAAATTTTCATTCCAATACATAATTAGCTTTACATTTTTCACCCTGGTCAGTAAAGAGAGGTCATTTTGATCTCTCAACAAGAGAAGCTTTGGAAATATTTCATTCTTATAACCTTCAATTAAAATAACATCTGGCTGGAAATGATCCATCAACTTTATTTGCTTTTCTAAGCTCATATTCGTATTTTCAGCCTGGAGGATTAACCTTCCATCTCCTTCAACAATCGAAGCCATAGCTCCCGCTGCTATATGATTTGCTGAATCTTTTGTCTCAGCAACATCAGGCTTACCACCATGACCATGATGCTTAATCGTTACAGCCATAAATCCATGTAATTTTAAAGCCTGTATTAGCTTTGTAGTTATCGTTGTTTTGCCGCTATTTTGGTACCCTACTATTTGAAAAATTGCAGGCTTTACCAAGGCCATTCACTACCTTGCTGATCTTCAAGCAATAACACATCAACCTCATCTCCAGCCTGAAAACCTCTTGTTCCCCCTGGGAGAATTGTTAATGAATTGGCACCAGCAAGACTCATTATGATATTAGATTTATCTAGCCCGCTCGGAGCAGTTTTTAACCGGCCATTTTCAAAAGAGACTGTGCTCCTTACAAAACGCATGAAAGGATTTGCTTTTGGAAAGTCCACTTCAAGCAATGCTCTTTCTTTTCTAAGATGTGGTTTTTCGGAAAAAAGCATTCTTCTAATGATAGGGCGGGTAAATAATTCGAACCCGACATAGCAGGCAGAAGGATTCCCGGAAAGCCCGAAAAGCAGTTTCCCATTGTACTGGGCGACAGTCGTTACACTTCCAGGCCTCATGGCTACCTTATTAAATAAAACTTCAGCACCAAGCTTTTTATATATAGCCGGTAAATAATCAAAATCACCGACTGAAACACCACCTGTTGTAATAAATAAGTCAACCTCGTTTACAGCATTTTTGACTGCTTCAAAACAAGTATCAAATTCATCAGGGAGTTTTCCAAAATAGTGAACTTCTCCACCCGCCCTTTCGATTTGTGCAGCGATCATATAAGAGTTACTATTACGAATTTTCCCAGGCACTAATTCTTCATCCACTTCTAAAAGTTCCGTTCCAGTGGCAAACAGACCCACAATAGGTTTTTTGGCGACCGGAACCTTCTTATAACCAAAGGTGGCCAGCATTGCTTGAATACCGGGATTTATAAACGTTCCTTTTTTCACTAACGCTTCTCCTTTTTTGGCGTCTTCCCCTCGAAAAGAGACATTTTCCCCTTGTTTATGCTTTCGTTTAATTGACATAAATGAAGTACCATCTTTTTCATACGTTGTGGCTACTTCAAGCATAACGACTGCATCTGAACCTTCAGGCATCATTGCCCCTGTCATAATTCTGACTGCTTGATTTTTATCTAGAACCTTTGTTGAAACCATACCAGCCCCAATGTGGTCGATGACTTTAAATTCGACCGGATTGGTAAGTGATGCGTCCAATGTATCCTCCGACCTAACAGCAAAACCATCGTATGGTGCTCTGTCAAAATGGGGTACATCGCTCGTCGCTGCTAAATCCTCTGATAAATACCGGCCATAGCTTTCTTCAATTGGTATATGTTCTGTACTCCCGTTTAATTGATAGTCCATGATTTTTTTAACTGCTTCTGCAATTGGAATGGGGGTTCTTCTTTCTAACACTTTTATCGGCTCCTGTCGTTAACTTCATTTCCAAATATATTATTCATTTTAAGCCTACAAAAAACTATTGATCATAGCAATACGAACGAATCATTTGTTTTAAAATTTTCAATGTGTGATTCGAATCACCTAATTTTTTTCAAACTTGGTCTATTCTTAAAGAGGATGATAAAAATTTAAGGAGGAACTATCATGACATTTCAAATTACAGCTGATACATTAGTTAAAGATATAGTAAATGAAATTCCCAAAACAAGTGATGTGTTCAAAAAGAACCGCATTGATTTTTGCTGTGGCGGCAATATTCCATTATCCCAAGCAGTAGATCAAAACGGTCTTTCTATTGAGACGTTAATTGAAGAACTAAAAGTGGTCTATGAAAAAAGCACTCCAGCCGACACTGATTTAGAAGTTTGGACGAATTCCGATTCCAATTCGATCATTGACCATATTATCAGCAATTATCATCGCGTTTCGGAAGAAGAATTAACACAGCTAAGCCCATATGTAACGAAAGTTTCCCGTGTTCATGGCGATAACCATCCTGAACTGGTAAAGGTTCATGACCTCTTTTATGAATTCAAAAAAGAACTCATTGAACACATGATCAAAGAGGAAGAGGTTGTTTTCCCGCTAATCAGAAAGCTTGCGGATAATACAGTTGAAAATCGCGAAGAAGCGATTGCCATGATTGTTGAGCTTGAAAAAGAACATGACCATGCCGGAGAAATTTTAAGACAAATCCGTGCTGTTACAACTGACTTTGAGCTTCCGATTGATGCCTGTGGCACATACCGTTTAGTTTATAAACGCTTAGAGGAACTTGAAGGACTAACCTTCATGCACGTTCACCTGGAAAATAACATTCTTTTCCCTAGGTATTTGGGATAACATTAATGAGCCTGCTTTTTTTAACAAGCAGGCTCTTTTTTAAAAAGAAGAAGCTTTCACAAACTTCAGTTTCCAATTTATAACAACCCCAATCGATAATTACTTTTTATCTGCTCGTGGCAATAAATACATATTTAAAACTTAAAGAGGCTTCTAAGCGCTATAAAAAGTAACTTGTGGCTAGAAAGGGGCCTCTAGTTTCCTGAAAAATTGAATTTCTCCTGATTTCGGGAATGTAGAAAGCCTCTAGTTTCCCGTAAATTTGAATTTTTCCTGATTTCAGGAATGTAGAAGGCATCTAGTTTCCCGTAAATTTGAATTTCTCCTGATTTCGGGAATGTAGAGGGTCTCTAGTTTCCCGTAAATTTGAATTTTGCCTAATTTAGGGAATGTAGAAGGTCTCTAGTTTCCCGTAAATTTGAATTTTGCCTGATTTCGGGAATGGAGAAGGCCTCTAGTTTCCCGTAAATTTGAATTTCTCCTGATTTCGGGAATGTAGATGGCCTTTAGTTTCCCGTAAATTTGAATTTTTCCTGATTTCGGGAATGTAAAAGGTCTCTAGTTTCCCCAAAATTGAATTTTGCCTGATTTCAGGAATGTAGATGGCCTCTAGTTTCCCAAAAAATTAAATTTTTCCTGATTTCAGGAATGTAGAAGTCCTCTAGTTTCCCGTAAATTTGAATTTCTCCTGATTTCGGGAATGTAGAAAGCCTCTAGTTTCCCGTAAATTTGAATTTCTCCTGATTTCAGGAATGTAGAAGGCCTCTAGTTTCCCAAAAAATTAAATTTTTCCTGATTTCGGGAATGTAGATGGCCTCTAGTTTCCCCAAAATTGAATTTTGCCTGACTTCGAAAATGTAGAAGCCTCTAATTTCTCCCCAAAAATGAAAATTTCGGGATAATGTAAGATCTCTTTGAGTAAACCTTTTATTTATTTATAATACATCCACTTACCAAACCCAATTGCTTTATAGTTACCTTTTAAAACTCTCCAAATCAACTTTTTAGAAGGCACGACCTTACACCAATCTTGAATTGCACTAGTGGTAATTTTTCTATGAGGAAAAAGAAGTTTAAATTCCTCCACATTCCGCAATATCGCAGAAATAATCTCTTCTTGATTCCCGCACTTATCACATACCAACTTCTTGGCATTGACAGTAACGTTAAATGAATGACACGTTACACAAGTGATCCCCTTTTGTTGTTGATCATAATTATATGAAGGCAACAGAGTATACGGTGATTCAGTAATATGCCTAGAGATAATTTGTTCTGCAAGCTTCTTATGCCAAGCATTAAGCTTTGAAGGTGTATTGTCCAATTTCTCTATAAAACGATTAACTTGTGTAGGAAAAATGATTGGCTCGTTTAACGGTGCTTGATATAAGGTAAACTCGGGGTTATTAAAGACAAGGTATGGTTCAATGTGGACGTTGTATCCGAGGTTACGAAGAAATTGGAGGAGTAAAGATTTACTTCTTTTCAACTGCTGTAGCGGATTCTGTATTTCTATGTCTTTGTTGGACATCTTGTAAAAGTTATCCGATTTGTAGTAATAATCACCATTATAATTTTTTATCTCAATCAGATAAATAGTAGACTGAGAAATAATGAGGGTATCAATTTGAAAATGGGTGTTGTTCGTCTTAAGCAGTAAATCATTTAAAAAGTACAAATCATTTCCTAGGTTTTTTGTCAGCTCGTCAAATCTCTTCTCCCCTTCATAGCCTTTCTCTTGGTTTAAATAATACTGTTTTTCTTCCTCAGTTAAATTCATTCGTACGTTCAATGAACGTAAAATTTTTAACCCATCAGGTTCAGACCGATTCTTTAAAATCATTTCACACAACCTTTCTTAAATTTCAAAACTCTAATTTCATTTTACAAAAGTTGCTGAAGCTTTAGAGTGAAATAAATGAATTTTTTGTTAACATAAAAAAACAAAAAGGCTGCCCCAAGAAAGTCATTTTTCAATGACCTTTGGGCAGCCTACTATCCTCCAATATAGGACATTTCAATTTTTTTGCGGTGTTTACTTGTCTCCTCTGTTCTTTCATCTGAGTAGCGGTCGACCCGACCATTCCAAATATCTGTTATTCGTTTAGACAATTCCTCATCCGTTGCGCCATTTCTCATGAAATTACGGATATCATGGCCATTGCCATTGAACAAACAAGTAAAGATCTGCCCATTTGCCGAAAGCCTTGCCCGTGTGCAGCTGCTGCAGAACGATTCCGAGACTGACGTAATAAATCCTACATTGACATTTGTGTCCTTATAGTGATAAAGCTTTGCCACTTCTCCAAAATAATGCGGATCCACCGGCTCTAACTCAAAATGTTCTATTAACATTTCAAAAATCTGCTTTTTCGTTACCACATCATCCATTTTCCAGCCATTCGTTGAGCCAACATCCATATATTCAATAAAGCGAAGCTCTAACCCATGGCTTTTACAGTATTCAGCCATTGGAATAATTTCTGTATCATTTAATCCTTTTTTAACCACCATGTTGATTTTAACTCCAAGTCCAGCCTGCTTAGCTGCTTGAATCCCATCAAATACAGGCTGAGTTCCAATCCCACGCCCATTTATTTTTCCAAACAGTTCATCATTTAAGCTATCAAGGCTTATGTTTACACGCTTAAGCCCGGCTTTTTTTAAATTATCAGCTAATTTCGGAAGTAATACGCCGTTGGTTGTTAATCCAATATCGGATAAGCCAGCGATATTTGAGAGGTTATTAACAAGTATGGGTAAATCTTTTCGAAGCAAAGGTTCGCCGCCAGTTAGGCGAATTTTTTCTACCCCAAGGCTTACGAAAACCTTGGCAAGGCGTTCTATTTCCTCGTAAGATAATAAAGCATTTTTTGGTAAAAAGACAAAATCCGAACCAAATTGGTCTGCAGGCATGCAATATTGACAGCGAAAATTGCAGCGGTCAGTAATCGAAATTCTTAAATCCCGTAACGGCCGGTTGAGTTTATCTTTAATAATGGTTTTGTCCATTCTCATCAACTCCATTAATTAAACGAAACTAGTTATTTATTATTATTTTATCAATTATGCCAGTTAAAAACTGTTACTTAATTCACTGCCTTCTAATTCTCATCATATCAGATGATGACAATTTAAATGAGTGTTTTGGTGAAAATTTCATATTTTTGTATCAAAGTCCATCAATGCTATTATTTATAGGCTGTGTTATACTTGCCTGTTGATTTGCGCTCCAGGCGCTTCGCTTTCCGCGGGCGTTCCGGGGAGCCTCCTCGGCGCTTAAAGCGCCTGTGGGGTCTCCCCTGCCCCGTACTCCCGCAGGACGTTGAATAAACATCCTTGAATCAACACCGCACGAAGGAAATGCGATAGCATTTTCGAGGATCTCACGCCTTCCGGTCCAATCAACATTGTTTCAAAAATCAACAATGACCTTTAACACAGCCTATTTATTAAAAACAGAACATGAGTTTTCACTATATTGTCATTGTTTACTCAGTTTTAATATATCATCCTGCGTTAAAATAAGTATAACTAAATCAACAATTTATTTTTGAGGGGAAAATAATTGATGACTACCATAAAACCAACCCATTCCATTGAGATAATTGAACTATTAAAATTTGCTGATCGGAAATTTATAAGTGAGCGTGGAACTTTTTTATATCAAGAAGGAATGGTGGCAGATGAGCTTTTTGTAATCATGTCCGGAAAAATTCAAATCAGTAAAATAACTACTGATGGCCGTGAACTTTCGCTAAGGATTTGCGGTGCCAATGATATTTGTGGAGAATTGACCCTCTTTACCGACGATCCAAGATACTTATTAAGTGCAATGGTTTTGGAAGAAGGTGAAGTCTTCGCGATTAAAAAAGACGTCATTGAAAGTGAAATCTTTCAAAACAGTAAACTCGCCTTTGAATTTTTAAAATGGATGAGTGACCACTTCCGAAAAACCCAAACAAAATTTCGCGATCTTGTATTAAACGGTAAACGAGGTGCATTAATTTCAACTCTAATCCGCATGTCCAACAGCTATGGAGTTCAAAAAGGCAATGAAATATTAATTGATTTGCCGCTGACCAACCAAGACCTGGCTAATTTCTGTGGAACATCCCGAGAAAGCACCAACCGTATCCTTAGTGAATTAAAGAAAGAGAAAATCATTTCCGTTAAAAAAGGGAAAATCTCCATTTTAGATTTACAGTATTTAAAAGACGAAATCGGTTGTGAAAATTGTTCGGCTGTGTATTGCAGTATTGAATAGGATTAAGCCTTTTTTTGGAGGATGTCCCAAAAGGGTTTGACCTTATGCCTTTCATTCAATTTATAGTCCTTTATAAGCGAAATAGAGCTATAAATTGCAGGTTTAGAGGTCTGACACTTTGGTTTGGGACATCCTCTTCTTAGCCCCAATATTACTGCGCCTTCTTATCTCTTAATGATTTTGGCATATAGACACAGAATGGTTCACTCTCAAGATAATCTCCGGTCATCGCATAAGCTCTTGACCTTGAACCACCGCAAACATAACGAAATTCACAGACTCCGCATTTTCCTTTAAATTGGTCAGGATTTCTCAGCGATTTAAAAATTGGCGACTCACGATATATTTCTGCTAACGACGTTTCACGGACATTTCCAGCCTTTACTGGTAAAAGACCACTCGGATATACATCACCAATATGGGAAATGAAAACAAAGCCATTTCCATCGTTTACCCCTTTAGGAGCTCGGCCAAGACCATCAATCGATCCTGTTAAGCCTTTTTCGGTTAATGCACTTAAATAATCGATTTCACCTGTTTTTTCTTTTGCTTCCCGCATTTTTTGCTGGATGACAATCCGGCGATAGTGCATTGCCTCAGTTGTCTTAATATCAAAAGGTACCCGCTTGCTAAGATCATAAAGCCACCTAAGTACTTTTTCATGCTCAGCAGGGGATATCATATCAGATACCTGTCCTCTTCCAGTTGGAACAAGAAAAAAAACACTCCAGAGTACACAATTCAAAGCTTCCACCATTTTTGCCATTTCCTCAAGATACTCGTAATTGTATCTTGATATAACGGTATTTATCTGGATTGGAATTTCAAGATCATGTAAATATTTTATTCGCTCCATTGTAAGAGCAAATGATCCAGCAGTGCCACGGAAATGGTCATGAATTTCCGCATTTGGACCATCGATACTAAAGGCCCAACGTGAAAGGCCCACTTCTTTCGCCTTTTGAATGGCTTCCTTCGTTACATTCGGTGTAGCGCTCGGTGTCATCGATACTCTGACGCCTTTTCCTACTGCATATTTGGTAATCTCAAAAATATCTTCCCTCATAAGTGGGTCACCGCCGGTAAAGACCAGCAATGGGTTATTCATATCATATATTTGATTGATTAGATTTTTACCCTCTTCAAATGTTAATTCGCGCGGGTCCCTTGTGTACTGTGCATCCGCGCGGCAATGAAGACATTTTAATTGGCAGGCACGGGTAAGCTCCCATATCACAATAAATGGATCTTTATTAAAATCCCTACTAAAATCCATTTAAAAACACCTCCTTAATGGCCACTGAAGACAGCCTTAATACTAATTATTATAAAGGTGTTAATAGGAGGAAAAAGTGAATTACCTCACACCAAATCTGTGAAATTTGTCTAATTTTCAAAAATAAGAAAGGACATGGCGCACCGAACTCAACATTTTTTCCTAATCTTCAAAAAGAAAAAACAGCAGAAATCTGCTGTTTTTAAGAAATGGTGATTACCTCATATTTTGCTTGAAGCTCGATAAAATGAGCCATCCCGCTGATTTTTCCTACTGTTAATTTGTTTTCTACTTCGTAATGATCGACACAGGTTTTACAAGCAAGAACCTCTACGCCTTTTGCTTCTATTTCTTTTAAGTGAACAGAAACAAAAGAATCCTCTGTCATTGTAAAAACACCACTATTCATGCAAAAAATGGCTGTTGGCAATTCAGGCTGTTGTTTTAAAATCGTGAAATAGGTTTCAAGAATGTTTTCACCAAGCTCCTTGTCACCTCTTCCAAGCTGGTTCGAGCTTACTAAAATCACTTTATTTTTCATTGTTTCCTCTCCAATTAGCGAATTCCTAGAGCGATTTTCGCATATCGTGACATCATATCTTTATTCCATGGTGGATTCCAAACAATATTAACATCCACATCTTTAATTTCTGGAATGTCTGCTAATGAACGTTTCACTTGGTCTACAATCGTTCCAGCAAGGGGACAGCCCATTGCCGTTAACGTCATGTTGACAGTTAACCTTTCTTCATCATCCATTTCTAAATTATATACTAATCCTAAATTTACAATATCAATACCGAGTTCAGGATCGATAACAAGCTCTAGGGCACCCATAATATTTTCTTTTAATTCTTCATTCATGATTTATCACTCCACTTTCTATATCATTGTAAAAGATATTTTTCAAACCAATTTACTGTTGCCTTAATCCCTTCCCTACTTACCTTGTGACCAGCATGGTCGTCAGAAATAAATTTGATTTTTTCCGGTGTCTGATTATATTCTCGCTTAATCGACTCAAAAAAATCATAAGTGAATTGGTACGGCACAACCGGGTCATTTTTCGCATGCCAAAACAGCAATGGTCGTTTATTTAATTTTTCCGGATGGAGGCTAAGGTCGAAGTCTTTTAGTACTGACAGCTGTTCTGCGATTTGTTCTTCGCTCAATGGAAGTTTAAATCCTTGATTTTGAAGCTGTTCCAATTGCCAAAGTGAAAATTGTTCATAGGCAGGCATCCCCATAAGACTAACAGCTGCTTGAATCCAAGGATATTGGGTTAAGGCCCCTAATATGGTAATTCCACCCATAGAAGTCCCAACTACTCCAATTCGATCCAAATCCACTAAGTCTGCTTGAACATAGTATTCCTTTAAAAAATCCATTTCATGGATAGTATTTAAAACAATCTTCCAAAAATGAGAGAATAATTCCTTTTGAGAAAGACCTTCCTCCCTATCTCCATGATACAAAGCCTCAGGTAAAATGACCCGAAAACCTTTTTCAGCCAATAGGTATGCGTAATGAAGGTTATGCTCTTTTGCACTTGTAACACCATGTTCAAAAATAATGAATGGAAGTTGAGCATGACGATCTTCCACTTTAACAACATGTAAAAGGGAAACATTTTTTATCTGTTCTTTTTCTACGATAACCACTTAGTTGCTCCTCCACGAATATAGTATAAAGAATAATACCTTCATTTTAAGTGAGATTTTACATACTTGATAAAAAATTGTTAACATAGTATTTATAGAAGTATTAAAAATATTTTCCATCTAGGTTCATTAAATGCATATTTGTAGTGTATCATGTAAAAAAAATTATTCCTAAAGGAAAGCATCATAATTTCCAAAAGAGAAGGAGCCCACATGACTGAGAGACATTTAATTGCTTTAGATTTAGACGGGACATTATTAAAAGATAATAAAACGATTTCTCCTAAAACAAAAAAAGTCATTGAAAAAGCAAAAGCTGAAGGACATATCGTTATGATTGCAACAGGAAGACCTTATCGTTCCAGTGAAATGTATTATCATGAACTTGAATTGGATACACCTATTGTCAATTTTAATGGTGCTTTTATGCATCATCCCAAGAGTCCAAGTTGGGGATTTTTCCATGAACCATTGGATGTAAAAGTAGCCAAAGACATTGTTGAGGCCTGTCGGTCTTTTAATTTCCATAATATTATTGCTGAAGTAATGGACGATGTATATTTTCACTATCACGATGAAAAACTGCTTGAAATTTTTAATTTTGGTAATCCCCAAGTTACCACCGGCGATCTAGCTAGTTATCTACACGATTCTCCAACTAGTTTGTTAATCCATACGGAAGAGGACGAGCTTCAGTCAATTCGCCGACATTTAGCCGAAGTACACGCTGAAGTAATTGAACAACGGAGCTGGGCTGCACCATGGCATGTAATTGAAATTATTAAAGTCGGTTTAAATAAAGCAGTCGGTTTAAAAAGAGCCGCTGATTATTATGGAATCCCCTCTGAAAGAATTATCGCATTTGGTGACGAAGACAATGATTTAGAAATGATTGAGTATGCTGGCCATGGTATAGCGATGGGAAATGCGATTGACCAAGTGAAAAATATTGCCAATGAAATCACGCTCAGCAATGAAGAGGATGGCATCGGTGTATTTTTAACAGATTTGTTACATTTAAAATAGTCTTTGTTTACCTAAAATGAATGGATTTCATTTGGAGCATACTAATTTTGAGGCAGCGTTTGCTGTTTCAAGCGAAGCTCAACATTGGAGGGATTCTAATGGGTAAACGAAACAAATCGAAACGCTTTGTCCAGCAAGGAAAGGATACCGTCAGCAAACATGATGAGCGTATTCCCTATCACATGACCTACGCTGAAGCGGAAGCACAGAAAATGGCGAATGTGCATGATTCCTCGCTTGGAGGAATATAAAAAATGGGCAACCAATTATTCCAAGAAGCAAGAAGATTTGTGGAGATGGCAAAAACAGCCGACCCTAAGGAACGCGAGTCAGTTGTAGAAAAGGCGAGAAACGCCCTAAGTTCTGCATATGCCAATTCGACTTTTGCAGAACAAAAACAGCTCCAAGAAATGCAAACTGAGCTTGAGCAAGTAAGTAAGCTGCACTAAAGAAAAGCGGAAACGTCATATGGGCGTTTCCGCTTTTCTAGTACAGCTTCAAGCAATGGGACTAATAGCCGGACAAAGGCGCTAATGATAATGTTATTCAAACTCCTCTAAAATAACTGGGTATGTGTGAATGATTTTATTTTCTTTGCTCCGTTCATAAAGATGAAGGATTAGCGAACCATGACTAGGAAGTTTTTCTTGAGGGATTTGAATATGAATCTTAAAAGGGACCCAACTCATGGATTCACCTTCGGTCACATATTGCTTTTCTTTCATAAACTCGACATGCCCATCTTCAACAGTATAATAAAACATCCCATTACCTGTTCTTGCTTCACCGGTAATCATATAACTACCTTTATTCCCTTCCTTTTCAATATGACGAAAAACGGGATTTTCTTCAGGAACAATCATTTTTTGAATGCTAATCAGCCTGCTCCGATCTTTTACTGGTTCGCCGTTTAGACTTGTCGGAAGCAGAGATGCTTTTACCGTGTATTCCCCTTGTGAAACTCTTTTTCCCTTATATAGGTAATCCCATTTTTCAATCCGCTTATAGGTTTGATGTGGTTCGATTGTAACTGTCTGAAAAGCCTGTAAAAAATAGCGTCCCTTTGAATAAACATAAACTTCTTTACCAATTGAGTCTAAAACTGTTAGCTCCATTATTTGGGAAGTAGGGAATTCAAAGTGCAACGGGATATCCTCGTCATTTTTGATAACAATTTCAAAATCCACATGTTCAGGACCTGCCGTAGGAATTACATAAAATTTAAAATCCAGCTGATTTAACCCCTCCCCCTCCACTTTCATTATGATTGAAAAGAAAAAAATGATTACCATTAGGTAAATTCTCATAGCACTCTCCATGTTCCTTTAGTTTTTTCAAAATCAATCAGGTCATCATCTTTACTCCGTACCCCATTGATCTTTATCCATTACTCATGATTGTAATTTTCCTGCGAAACCGATAAACTTAAAGAAATGATTTTGCTTGAAAGTAGGTGAGCTCGTGCAAGTAAAAATACTAGCTGACAGCGCATGTGATTTACCACTTAGTTTTTACACAGAAAACAATGTCACCCTTATCCCTCTAAAGGTTCATATTCTTGACAAGGAATACGAGGATGTAAAAACCATCAACCCCAAAACAGTTTATGATGCTATTCGTAGTGGAGTTGTACCAAAAACATCCCAAGCTTCTCCGCTTGTATTCGAAGATGTTTTTACAACCATGGCAGAAAATAATGAGGATGGAATCTATATAGCACTCTCATCCGAACTATCCGGAACGTATTCTACTGCTGTTATGATTCTTGACCAAGTAAAGGAAAAATATCCAAACTTTCAATTAACGATTGTCGATTCAAAATGTGCATCTCTTGGGCAGGGTCTTGCAGTGATGGAAGCTACCAGACTCGCAGCTAATCATGTTCCTAAAGAGGAAATTTTGAAAGATGTTATTTTCAGATGCAAACATATGGAGCACCTTTTTACTGTTGAGGATTTAGATTATTTGGCCAAAGGAGGCCGAGTATCCAAGGCATCCGCCTTCCTTGGTGGCTTATTAAATATTAAGCCGGTATTAAACGTAGAGGATGGAAAGCTTGTCCCAATTGAGAAAATTCGAGGTAAAAAGAAGGTACTTCGCCGCTTAATCGACATTATGAAAGAACGCGGGGACAATTTGCAGGAACAAATTATTGGGATTAGCCATGCGGATAATGAAGAAACGGCAATTGAAATAAAAAAAATGCTGGATGAAGAGATTCATCCAAAAGAGGTCTACATTTCTACGATTGGCTCAACAATTGGAGCCCATACTGGAGCTGGGACTGTTTCCATATTCTTTTTGAATCAAATTCCCGAATAAGTAAAAAGAGTGAGGCAGGTTCCTCACTCTTTTAATTTTGTCCAGATCCTAGCCCTCGGAGTCATAAGCCAATCCGTCCTGAAGGTTAAAAAGCACCCTTCATGCCGACTCGTCTTATGCCTGTCGCCCCTGACCACGGCGCTTCCGCTTTTCTAGTTGTCCAGCTCCAGCGCCTAGTCCCTCGGGTCATAAGCCACTTTCAAAATGAAGGCAAAGAACGCCTTCTTTTTGGAAGCGTCTTATGCCTGTCGGGCCTGAACAGGCGCTTCCGCTTTTCTAATTGTCTAGCTCCAGCGCCTAGTCCCTCGGGTCATAAGCCACTTTCAAAATGAAGGCAAAGAACGCCTTCTTTTTGGAAGCGTCTTATGCCTGTCGGGCCTGAACAGGCGCTTCCGCTTTTCTAATTGTCTAGCTCCAGCGCCTAGGGGCTCGGGTCATAAGCCAATCCGTCCTGAAGGTTAAAAAGCAACCTTCAGGACGGCTCGTCTTATGCCTGTCGCCCCTGACCACGGCGCTTCCGCTTTTCTAGTTGTCCAGCTCCAGCGCCTAGCCCCTCGGGTCATAAGCCACTTCCAAAATGAAGGCAAAGAACGCCTTCTTTTTGGAAGCGTCTTATGCCTGTCGGGCCTGAACAGGCGCTTCCGCTTTTCTAGTTATGATCAGTTGTTTTTGAGTATTGATTTTTCCCTGCTTGGCGGTTTTTTTCACGCATCATGTTCTTTTCGTGGCGCAACGCATTATTATCCTTGGCTTTTTTTTCATTATCGGTTGTATTTGGCATTTGCTTACTCCTTTCAAAATTGATTGCAGTTTTAGTGTAATCAATTAAATAAGGAGTATGTAATATTATTTCTTAAATGTCTAGCTTCAGCGCCTAGCCCTCTGGTCATATTCAAGGAAGTCCCTGATCCACGGCTAATGCCGTTCCGCAAGACTGCAAGGAAGCTACTCAGTGAAGCTGTCTCGCTGTGGTGGCTGAAGAGCTGCCTCCTCGCAATTCGTCTTATGCCTGTCGGGGCTGACCAAGGCGCTTCAGCTTTTCTTTATATAAGTCCAATTATCTTCTTGATAAATCTTGCCGTCTTTCATCAGTTTACCAAGCGCCCGTTTAAATGCCCCTTTGCTCAACCCGAACCGCTCTTTGATGTCCTCAGGCATACTTTTATCGCTAAAAGGCATGGCACCATTTCTGCTCACTAAATATTCATAAATTAATGTCGCATCTTGGTCTAATGATTCTTCTTTCCTGGCAAGTAGTGAAACATTTACACTTCCATCTTCCTTAATATCGATTATTCGCCCTTCGACCTTTTCACCTAATCG
The DNA here is from genome assembly GCF_001048695.1 of Neobacillus massiliamazoniensis. Lineage (GTDB taxonomy): Bacteria > Bacillota > Bacilli > Bacillales > Cytobacillaceae > Neobacillus > Neobacillus massiliamazoniensis. The sequence continues at coordinate 851,757 of NZ_CVRB01000003.1, forward strand.
TGGCTCCTGATCTCGCTGCGATTCATGGATAAATCCTTTAAAACCTTCGATCGTACAAATCCAGCTTCCCACCTTCGCTGTACGGTACACATGTCCTTGAACGTTTTTATTAAAATCCTTCCGCGTTGCTTTTTGCGAAATCGACTGTATGACTTGGTCGCTCGCAAGCTTAGCATAAAGTAAAAAGTTACGATTGACCCTTAAGGTAATATAAAGGTAATCGCCGACTTGAGGCCAGACAGAACGATGTGCTGGCAAGTCGTCTGCACCTAACAAGACGTCCTTTTGGAGTCCAATATTTAAAAAGACCCCTATTTCGGGATTGGTATCAGTAACCTTTACCCACGCATAGCGATCAACCGCTATTTCCGGTATTTTGGTCGAAGCAGTTGTTCTTCCGTGTGAATCAACGTAAAGAAATACTTCCACCTGTTCCCCTTCTACAAGTTCTTTATCCACTTCATTTATATGTAATAATACATCTTCATTTCCATCTGTTAAAAAGTAGCCGAATGGGGCTGTGCGAGCGATGGTTAATGTGGCAGTTTGCCCGACAAGTTCTTTTAGAGACATATATAACTCCTCTTTTCCAACGGTTGTTTGACCTGCTATATTTTACTATAATAGAACCATAAAGTGAAACTTTATCAGATTTCTAATGCTCAAATCATATATTGGAGGTTAAAAAATGTCAAAAGACAGCTCATTTGATATTGTGTCCAAAGTAGATTTTTCTGAAGTAACCAATGCGATTTCGCAAACAATGAAGGAAATTGGGACTCGCTATGATTTTAAAGGTAGCAAAAGCGAGGTAACTCTTGATAAAGAAGAGCTTGTCCTCGTTTCTGACGATGAATATAAAATGGATCAGTTAAAAGATGTTTTGTTTAGTAAACTAATAAAAAGAGGGGTTCCGGTTAAAAACCTCGATTACGGAAAAATCGAAAAGGCATCTGGCGGAACTGTTCGCCAGCGGGCAAAACTTGCCCAGGGCATCGACAAAGAGAATGCTAAGAAAATTAACACGATTATAAAAAACAGCGGTGTTAAGGTGAAAAGTCAAGTGCAGGACGACCAAGTCCGGGTTACAGGAAAAAGCCGGGATGATCTGCAAAAAATTATTTCCTTGGTACGCGAAGCAGATCTTACGATCGATGTACAATTTATTAATTATCGATAATGTAGAACTGATGCGAGGGCTTTTGTCCTTCGCTTTTTTTTATACAAAAAGTGGATTCGCGCATATTTATGATTGGCCCCCTCTAAATCAGCTAGAAAATCATGAATTCAGCCTCATAATTTTAAGCTGTTCTTCTTAAACTAACAAATGTAATGAAGATTTGGAGGTTTTTTTGATGAGTAGCAACCAGAATCAGAAAAAAGTTATGTTTCCCCCTCAGCACCAAAACCATCAGCCTGGGGTAGAAAGCGAAATGGATCCTCTTCCTGTCTCGGTTGACCCTAATTATAAACCTAGCGGAAAACTTACCGGCAAAACAGCCATTATTACCGGCGCTGACAGTGGGATTGGAAAATCAGTTGCTATTTATTTTGCCAAAGAAGGCGCAGATATAGCGATTGTCTACTTAGAGGAACACAAGGATGCCGAGGAAACAAAGAAACTAGTCGAAGCAGAGGGGCGTAAATGCCTGCTTTTTTCAGGAGATATTGGAAGCGAGAATTATTGCAAGGACATTGTTAAAAAAACGATGGAAGCGTTCGGGAAGATCGATATTCTAATCAATAATGCCGCAGAACAGCATCCGCAAAAAAGCATCCTAAATATTACGGCGGCACAGCTTGAAAAAACATTCCGAACCAATATTTTCTCCTTTTTCTTTATGACGAAGATGGCGCTACCACATTTAAATCGTGGAGCAGCAATTATTAATACGGCTTCGATTACTGCCTATGAAGGAAACGAACAACTGCTTGATTATTCTGCCACAAAGGGAGCAATTGTCTCATTTACTCGCTCGTTGTCCATGTCGCTTTCATCACAAGGAATTAGAGTGAATGCCGTTGCACCTGGGCCGATTTGGACTCCACTTATTCCATCAACTTTTACAGCAGACAAAGTGGCAACATTTGGTTCTACTACTCCAATGGGACGTGCAGGGCAGCCATATGAATTGGCCCCAGCCTATGTTTACTTAGCGTCGGATGATTCCTCCTATGTAAGCGGTCAAGTACTTCATGTTAACGGTGGTACTATAGTAAATGGATGAAAGAGAGGATGTCCCAAACAAAGTGTCAAACCCTTTAGGGACATCCTCCTACTGTTTATTTTCTTTTCTTTATTCTCCAAATAAATAAGACAGCCAGAAGATAAACAACCACTAGAGAACCAATCATTGTAAAATTTATGCCACTTTTATTTGTTAATACGTAAATTTCTGCTTTATCACGGTTAAGGATGAGATCATATTTATGATCTTTATTACGGACTAAATCTCCTGCAAGAAGTCCACGTAACTCTTTTCCGCCCACAATTTGATTTTCTGTTAACGTAACATGCTGCGATTTACTCGTGTTGTTGATAGCAATAATCGATGTTTCCCCTTTATAGATCCGTTTATATACAACCATCCCATTCTTTTCGTATAGCATTTCCATTGAACCTCTGGTTAAAGACGGAAGCTGATTTCGTAGCTTGGCAAGGCTTGTGATATAATCAATAAGATCCTTATTCGCTCGGAAATTCATTTGCCCACGATTGTCAGGAATTTCTCCGCCATTTAAAGCAATCTCGCTGCCATAAAAAACAACAGGAATTCCTGGGGTTGTATACAAATAAACTAATGCTGTTTGCCAGCGTGCGCCTGGGAACTGCCTTTTATCGACAATATCCTTTGTAAATCTTGGAGTATTTTCATTATCAAAAAAATTGGCCATTAAAAATGGCTGTTTAAATTGTTCCTTCATCTTTTTTATATCAGAATTTAAGCTACCGAACGACTGATCCGTAGTAGCAAAGAAGTTTCTTAAATGATTACTTTGCTGATCATTTAACATACTGTCAATCCCAGCATTTTCATATATTTTCATATTTGGGGAAGTTTTATCTGCCGGGATTCCCAAAAGGAAGAAGTCCTTCTTCTCTTGCTTTACTGATTTTGAAAAATCACGCCAAAAACTCACTGGAACATTATTGACCTCCGGAAGGCTATACCCATCGATATTTGTTTTCCTAATCCACCAATCAGCTGCATCAATTAAATATTTTTTCACTTCAGGGTTGTCCTGATTTAAGTCAGGTAAACCATCAACCCAGCCATTTTCAACTTCTTGTTGATTATTCCAATCATGGATATCAAGCCTTTTATGGAACCAATCCTGCTTACCTGAATCATTTACCCACGGATGGTCAGTGGCAACGTTATTTGCCACAAAATCAATCACTACCTTCATGTTTCTCTTATGAGCTTCGCTAACAAGCTTTTGAAAGGTCTCGATAGAACCAAAGTGTTTATCAGTTTTATAAAAGTCTTTTACCCAATAGCCATGGTAGCCATTTTTAGAATTAGCGAATATTGGGGTTAAACGGATGGCTGTGAAACCCATATCGTGTATGTAATCAAGCTTATCAATGATTCCTTGAAAATCTCCACCATTAAAGTCATTTGGGTCTTTTGAATTCGTATCAATATCATTTTTCGTATCACCATCATAAAAACGGTCAATCATAATGGAGTAAACGGTCTCATCTTGCCATAATCTTCCTTCCTTATTATCTGCCGCATATACAGGAATGGAAGAACCTAAAAAAATGGCGATAATTATTGGTACAATCTTTTTCATTTTTTTTCCCCCTTTTTAAGAAAAACGAAAGGCGCCCGCCTATCGGCGACAAGCGCAAGACGAGCCGGCAGGATGCCAGCATCACTGAACGTTCATCCTTGCAGACATGCGACGAGGTGAACAATAACTTCTTCGATTATGCTTTGCCGCAGGAGCAAGATTCAAATCAATAGATAAATACTAATTGGCTTGTGACCTCGAGCTGATGGCGCCTCCGCCGAAGAACTTACGTTTTTCGACGTACGAAGTATCGATTTCGAAGCTAACTCTTATGTAGCTGGACAATTCTTGAAGTCGAATTTTATCTTTCTAATCCTAAAAAAGAGAAGGGGATTCTCCCCTTCCCTACTTCCATTTTAATCGAATCATCATTCGATTCCAAATATTTCATTATTAGTTGACAATATTTATCTTGTAATCTTTAAACCAAATATGGAGCTGAATCAAATAGGCCAATAATTGCGGTCCAGTCATCAATTGTCCGAACCAAGGCTCTTTAAAGGAACTGCCACCTGATTCAACTAGGGTAATCAGGTCAGTTTTACTAAAAAATTCATGTAATACTGAGGATTTATCCTTTAAAATATCCTCCATCATTTTTTTGACAGTAGCTGTATATTCAGGATTATGGGTTTTCGGGTACGGGCTCTTCTTGCGATAAAGGACTTCCTCCGGTAAGACCCCTTCAAATGCCTTACGTAGAATTCCCTTTTCCCTCCCTCGATACATTTTCATCTCCCATGGAATATTCCAGACATATTCTACAAGGCGATGGTCAGCAAAAGGTACTCTCACCTCAAGACTAGCTCCCATACTCATCCGATCCTTGCGATCAAGCAGTGTCGTCATAAACCAAATGATATTTAAATAAAAAAGCTCTCTCCGCCTAGATTCTTCTGGTGTTTCTCCGTCTAAGACCGGTGTTTCGTTAATCGTTTGTTTGTACTTCTCGAATACATAATCATTTAGCTTTAGTTTATCCTGCCAATGAGGCTTTAAAAGATTTTGCCGTTCACTAATGGAACGCATCCATGGAAAACCGGAACGTTCTAAATCTTGTTTGCGATGGAACCAAGGATATCCTCCAAATATTTCATCTGCACATTCTCCGGAAAGGCTGACAACAAAGTCTTTTTTTATCTCCTTACAAAACCAAAACAAGGAAGAATCAATGTCTGCCATTCCAGGAAAATCTCTAACATGTGTCGCTTCCAACAAATTATCCACTAATTGCTGTTGAGAAATGATCTTACTATGGTGGGAGGAATTGAACCTTTCATTAATCATTTGGATATATTTTCTATCTGAATCAGGTTGAAATTCATTAGACGTAAAGAACTGGTCGTTTCCTTCATAATCGATAGAATAAGTATGAAGCTGCCCCTTTCCTTCAGTTTTGAAACCTTCTGCAGCAATGGCAGTAATAATACTTGAATCAAGGCCTCCAGACAAGAACGTACATAAAGGGACATCGGAAACAAGCTGTCGTGTTACGGCATCCGTCACTAAAAAGCGTACTTTGTCAGCCGTTTCTTTTTCATTTTCCCTATGCTCTGCACTTTCTACATTCCAATACCGCCAAATCTTCAGTCCATCTTTCGAAAATGTTAAAGCATGAGCAGGCCTCAACTCTTTCATTCCTTTAAAAACTCCGGATCCCGGCGATCTGGACGGACCTAGGCCAAAAATTTCAGCAAGTCCTTCGGAATCCATTTCTGTTTTTATTTCGGGATGTGCGAGAATTGCCTTTATTTCTGAAGCAAAGATAAGCCCCTTATGATGTTCTGTGAAAAATAACGGTTTAACCCCCAAACGGTCTCGCCCGATAAATAGTTGTTCTCGCTTACTATCCCAAATTGCAAAGGCATAGATCCCGTTTAAATAATGCACACACTCTTCTGCCCATTCTATATAGGCCGATATCAGTACTTCAGTATCAGAATGACCATTAAAGGAATATCCTTTAGTATGGAGAACTTTGCGGATATCTTCTGTGTTGTACAATTCCCCGTTGTAACAAATGGTGTATTGATAACCTTCTTTTTGTTTAACCATTGGCTGTCTTCCGCCTTCAGGGTCGACAACAATCAACCGTTTATGCCCAAATCCGACATGTGTATCTGTCCATAGATTTGTTTCATCAGGGCCCCTTTTCGCCAAAGTATTTGCCATCGTTGTGAGAGTTTTCATTTCGTTACAAATTGTTTTTCCAAAATCAATCCAGCCTGAAATCCCGCACATATTCTCCTGCACGCCCTTTCTAATTGAACGACTGTTCACGAATCATGGTTTATAGTATTCAGCCCACCTTAAATGGTTATTTGTCCTTAATTAGAATAAAGTTAAAACAATCTTTGAAAGGGTTGTTGACACGAACATTTAATTATTTCTAAATTCTATATACTTAATCTTTAATTTGATAGCAGTTATAAAATTTCATGAAGATGTCTACAAAGATGATGAAAGCATCTGGCACGGAGGTTAATGATGAATCGACAACAACGAATAAAACTATATGATATTCAACAAAGAGCTTTTAATGAAGGAAATGTTGAGCAAATTAATGGTCAATGGATTTTTTTTGATGAGGAAACAGAGGAAGCATCCATGTTAGATGATTACCTTCAACAGAAGGTCGAAATTTTTCGTTTAAATCGTTGGCGAAATGGAATCTTGTATGAATCAGGTAAAGTCCTCTGTGGTAAAGAAACAATTATGATTCGTGACCATGATTTAGTGAGGATTAGAAAGCATCTTATCTACTCGTTGGAACGATTATTAGATGGAATAAATGACGATGCATTTTTCCAATTTGTTATGACATTAAACTCTTTAAATTTCTCAATTTACGACTGTATTTATTGTTATAACCATTTATCATTCTTATCAGATGAAAACCGTAAAGATGGTGTCAATTTTATGGTATTTGATAATCAGGAGCAAATTTGTAATGTTCAGCACCACTTCTGCTACTTCGAAAAGGTTAATGATCGGTTTGAATTCACATTAAATACAGGAAAGAGACTAATCATTGAAAAGTTGATATCCTAATAGAAAAGAGGGTGTCCCTAAAGTAACTTTTTAGGGGCACCCCCTTTCTTTATTAATGGTCTGTTAAACTTTGTCTGTTGATTTCCGCTCTAGGGGCGGTCCGGGGAGCCTCCTCGGCGCTAATGCTCCTGCGGGGTCTCCCCTGCCCCGTACTCCCGCAGGAGTCGAGCACCTTCCGCTCCAATCAACATTGTTGTACATATAGTGGTGCCTGTCACCTTTTGGAACAGCCTCTTTTACATATATTTTACAGATAAAAAAAAGACTGCCCATTTCCAGGCAGTCTCTTCTACGATTCATTTCTCTTATGGATGGAAAATTGACATCGGTAATTTTATAAACCCTAAATATAAAACAAGCAAAAATACAATAATAAATTGAAACCAGAAAACTGAGGTCCTTCTGTTTTTTGCAGTTCTGATAAGAATCATTTCAACTAACCCGATAACCCAAAGACCTCCAACTGCTTTAAGGATATACCAAACGTCAATATGATAAACCATGGAAAGAAGTCCTACACCTGTTCCAATAATGATTAGATAGAACACTCTTATAATCATATGTAGAATTTTAAATCCTTTTGTTTTTCCGTTCTTATGTAGTGAAAGTGCGACTGCGAAAAGTACAATAGCAATAAACCATGCCGTCACATGAGCGTGTATCATTTCATTCCCCCCTTATGTAATTCAATACTTGAAACTATCATATCATAGGTAATTCAAAAAAACTAAAAATACGGTCTGTACGGTAATTAACGTGAGATTAGTAATTATTCAACAGATGACATTTTTTACATGCTCCTCAATTATGTGATGTTTTTTCTATAATTATTTGGGCGAATGAATCACATTATATTCGCCTATACATAAGATAAAAGAGAATAAGAAAAGCGAAATACGCCGTTTTGCGAAGTCCACTAGTTGCTAGGCGTCTTGCGCTGAACAATTCTCGAAGCCAATGAAATAAATTCTGATATTAAACAAAGGGGGTTGCTCATGCCAGCGATTGTTGGAGTTGCCCAGGTCATTACACTCGGAAATAGTTCTGTATTCCACATTGGGGATGTCTATAAAATAATGCCATTCGCTGCTGCAAAAACCTTCTCCGGAGCCGGTTCCTTTAATACCGGGGAGCAATTAGAGGTAATCAATAAAACAAGCTCAACAAATACTTATGATCCTGATGTTATTGATCAACCAATTTCCCTAAATATGTAATAAACGGGGGGATCCAATGAATTTTTATATTCAGCAATCCATTCAAATTAATTTTATGAAAATTGGCGCTCTTACCAATTCGTCTGTCCTGCAAATCGGCAGTGCAGGTATTATTAAACCAGCAGCATATTTGTATAATACAGGCGGGTTCATCAAACCTGCCCCGGCCCCTATTAAACCTGGTGAAATAGCAGCAGCAATCCCCTCCCCAGAAATTACTGCACCATCTGTACCACTGCAGGCTCCTGTTAGGTAAATCTTATGGAGCTGGACAATTCTCGAAGTCTAGATAATATACTTTCTTTTAATAAAAGGATTCACTTAAAAATAAACTCGCCTCTCATCTTTAAAAAAATATTCGCCAGAATTAAACTGTTGACGCATATAGTAGCTTAATAGGAGATTAACTGGCGGGGTGAATAAAATGTATCAGGATTTTTACCAATACCTACAGTGGTTGCAAGGCTATATTCAAGCACAGGAAAATAGAATTGCTTCATTAGAACAAACCATCAGTGGGATGATGGAAGAAATCAAGCAATTAAATGAGAAAAAGTCCGTCCATATAGACAAAATTGAATATCATTTTGATCAGTTGAAGGTTGAGAGGCTCGATGGTACGCTAACCATTGGGCTAAATCCTAACGATTTGTCAGGAATAGAGGACTTTTCTGTCCAAAATCAATCCTTGAGCACTCCATTAACTCCTAAAAATCAAATGCAACGCTCGATGAAAATTGAAGAAGCTATTTATCGATATTTAGAAAACGACCTCCCGCAAATCATTGAAGATACACAGAAGAGATTAGCGATACAGCCTAATGAATCGTATCTTTCCTTCATCAAAGAAGATATTATTAAGCAGCTGCCAAATAGGATAGACCACCATCTTAAAGCCTCTATACCGAAAGACCGTTCAATCGATGACATCACTATCGACGATCAAATCATCGAATTAATAAAACAGGAAATTGCAAATGGGGTGTTTGTTTTTCTGAATAATTTACCAGAACATGTGAAAGGAATGAGGACGGAATGATTTTTGAAGTCTACAATCGAGATCTTTGTATAGGTACCATAAAAATTACCGCTGTAGCCAGTTCTTCGCTGGTCATGGTGGGTGATACTGAAACCATCCAGTTGGCATCTGCTTTCGATACTCCACCAGAATCATTAATCATTGGGCCATTTGTTCCATTAAAACCGGGAGGGTGACCCCTAGTTATGCTGAAACGACTATCTAATGTTGACAGAGTAAATGTAATGGTTGTTACTTTTAGTTCTGTCATTCAGCTAGGTGACTCATCTATTGTCAATGGACTATCCCACGCCCTTGTAGTTCAACGGGAAGCAGAAATATTTTATGGTAATGAAGGAAATCTCCCATCATTCCCAGTAATTACAAGGCCTATTATTCTACCATCAATTGATGAAAGGATTTCCTTTAGAGCCCATAATCCTAATCCAATAATTAAGGTAAAAAAAGTTGATATCATTGCTATTTCTAACTCCTCGATTTTACATGTCGGAAATAATCAAAATGTTTCGATGGAGGCTAGAGTTAAGCATATACGCCAGCTTCTGACTTATGGACATGAACAAGAATTGTTGTAAAACCATATGCTACCTTATAGTTTAACTGCAAAGGATGTTTTTAAATGCCTGCGATTATTGGTCCAGTTCAGATTGTAAATGTAACAGGAGGAGTCGTGCAATTTGGAGATGCACTATTCGTTTCCCCAAAAGCTGGCACCAAAACAGTCGGGGGTTCAGGAGGATTTAATACCGGTGGTGTAATTATTACGAATAATGGGTTAAACGCGACCAATGTACTAGACACGAACTTAATTGACCAGCCAATTGTGGGGAATAATTAAAATGAGGAAGTTGCAAAAGAGTCAACCTTTGGAAACTTCCTCATTTATTATTTATAACTTTAAAATATGAGCACCGTCAAAGAAAACTAAATATTTTTCATCCACTCTTCTTTTCCATATTTTTTCAATCGCGTGTGCATATAATTCAATTTGCATCCTGTAGCGCTCTTCAAGTATTGGCTTTGCCTGCTCGAAGCCTCCCTTGAATCGATCCGTTATCCCATCTGTTTTATAATCAATTAAAACAAGACCCTTTTTATCTTCTAAAACACAGTCAATAACCCCTTGAACAAAAATTGATTCCTCTTCATTCTTCCAAGATGGATAGACATCCTTAGCAGATAATGAGAGCGTAAAAGGAATTTCCCGATTGATTTTATTTGCTTGAAAATATCTCATTCCTAAATCTGTAGCAAAGAATCGCACAATCAATTCGGAATCAATGATCCCCGCTTGCTCAGGGGTTAACAGCTCATTATGAACCATCCAATCCACCTGATTCTGAATTGTTTCCACACTGACCTCTTTTGATAGATCAACATGCTGCATCACCATATGCATGGCAGTTCCCCGCTCAGCTGGGCTTAGACGTTTCTCCTGCATAAACTTTGGACGCTTAAGAATCGATTTTTTAAACCCTTTTACTAGGTCGTTTCCACTTTGTTCATCTGTCATTTCCCGCTGACGTTTCAGTTCGGAAACAGATTGTTTCGAACGAAACTTAGCAGCATCAAGATATGGATATTCCCAAGTAAGACGTGCTTTGATTTCATCATTATATGGTGATTCCAACGGTACAAGTTCTGATTTTTGTACTTTTTCCAGGAAGTGGTCTGATTCTTTTTCACACTTTATTGCATGGTTAGTTATTTCTTCTGCATTTAAAATAGACATTTTCCATACTGAAGGATGGTGGGAAATTTCAATTGGAATTTCCATATTTTTTGTTTTATTCCATTCAGAAGAGAGGTGATGTCGCATCAATGTCGGTCCAATCCAGTCAAAATAACTGTTTGCTGAGGAGCGCACATAATCCTTTAATAGCCATTCCTTACTATCAGCAGCTTCATTCCAATGGTCAATTGCTTTATCAGCATCCTTCAATGTACCGATTAAATAAAGCTTTTCTTTCGCCCTTGTTAAAGCCACATAAAGTACTCGCATTTCCTCTGCAAGCATTTCTATTTTCTTCTTCCTTTTAAAAGCAAGCTGCGGTATGGAAGGGTAGGAAATTCTTTTTTCAGGATTGACATATTTTGCTGCAAAACCAAATTCTTTATCGAGCAAATAAGTCTTGCGAATATCGGTCATATTAAAGTTTTTAGACAAACCTGCAATAAACACGACCGGAAACTCAAGCCCCTTGCTGCTGTGGATCGTCATGATCCGAACCACATCCTCCTGCTCCCCTAAGGCCCTTGCTGCACCAAGGTCATCGCCTCTCTTCATCATTCTTTCCACAAATCGTAAAAAGCGAAATAAACCCCGGAATGACGTTTTTTCATATTGCCGGGCCCTGTCATATAATGCTCTTAAATTAGCCTGTCGCTGCTTCCCACCTGGAAGGCCACCAACAAAATCATAAACTCCAGTTTCACGGTACAGCTGCCAAATTAATTCTGACAGTGATCCTTTCCGTGCCATGCTCCTCCATTCTTTAAGGGAATCATAAAAGCAGCAGACTTTATTATAAAGTACTTCGGTAATTTCATCTGGTCCGCTTCGATAAAAAGCTGAAACAGCCTCCCAAAAGGATCCGCGTTTTTGATGAAGGCGTATTTTGGACAATTCTTCCTCGTTAATACCGACTATTGGCGAGCGTAAAACAGCAGCCAAAGGTATGTCCTGAAACGGGTTATCAATGACGTGCAAGAGCGACATCATGATGGCTATCTCAGTTGCTTCAAAGTAGCCGGTTGAAAGGTTCGCATAAATCGGAATCCCTTGCTGTTTAAACTCTTCCATAATTTGAGGTGCCCAAGTCATCGAACGAAGTAAAATGACTATATCACGGTACATTATCGGCCTCGTTGACTTCGATTTCGGATTGAAAATGCACTTTTTATCAGCAATTAATTCTTTAATTTTCGCCGCCATAACTCTGGCTTCAAGCTGTGACTTTTCCAAATCTATCGGATCAAAATCAGCTTGACTGGTTACATTCTCCTCTTCTGCTTCGATAGGGGCTTCAGTCACATCAAGATTTTGATTTATAAACAGGACTTCAATAGGATATGGTTCCTCATCAGGATAGGGGGCGCCATTTCGCAATTCTGCTGCTTCATCATACTCAATTTCTCCGACTTTAACGCCCATGATTTGTTTAAACAGATAGTTGGTACCATCCAGTACTTCTTTTCGGCTGCGGAAATTTTGCGCAAGGTCAATTCGCAAGCCCGACTCTTTTCCATCCCTCTTGAAACGATTATATTTTCCTAAAAATAAATTAGGCTCGGCCAATCGAAACCGATAGATGGATTGCTTAACGTCACCAACCATAAACAAATTTCCATTCACTTCGTCTTCTTTTACGACAAGCTTTAATATCGTCTCCTGAACCATATTCGTGTCCTGATATTCATCAACGTATACTTCTTTAAAATGACGGCGATAAGCTAAGGCTGCTTCAGATGGAAGAAATTCTCCTTCTGATGTGGTATCAGTCGTTAATATTTTTAGGCAATAATGCTCCAAATCAGCATAATCAACGAGTCCTTTTTCACTTTTCGCCTGACTAAATCGGTCCATGAAAGCCTTAACCAAACAAACCAATGTCTCAACTAATGGACTCATTTCTTCCATATCTCGTAAAAAACTTTCCGGTTTTCTTGAAAACAGTTCTTCTTTTATCTTATTAATTTTATCCTTTGCTTTATTCCGTAGCTTGTCAGCACGATCCTTTAAATCTTTATCAAATTGGTCACCTTTTACTGGAGTTGCTCGTGAAAATTTATAGGTTTGCATCGCTTGATATAGCGTTGCCCAGGAATCTCTCTTTGCCATGATAAGGGTGTCAATTACTTTTAGGTCATCCAAGAAGTTCTCTACTCTAGGAGTCGGACCTCCTGGAAGCTCCGTCACCTTTAATCCACTATTTATTATTTCCTTCGCCCCTTCAAGTTGAAGCTCAATATCAAAGAGCAGCGCTTGAATAAAAGGGAGTTCTTCTAACCTTGTTTCATCGCTAACATCATACATCGAAACAATTGATTGTAAATATCCTTCTGGTGACGGATTGGACATGGCAAAATCATAAATAGAAAGGACAATATCCTGTAATCCAGCATCGCTCCGATCGCTTGTAAATGCATCTACTAACCGAAAAAATTTCTCATTATTATTTTTCCCATATTCAACCTCAAACAGTTCATCTATGACTTCGTCCCTTATTAATTGAACCTCTGTTTCATCGGCAATTCTAAAACCGGGATCTACCTCGATCAGATAATAATACTTTCGTATGACCTCCAAACAAAAGGAATGAAGTGTTGAGATAGAGGCTTTATTTAAAAGTCCTAGTTGTTTTCTTAAGTGCCTGGACCCTGGATCTTGATCAATCGCTTTTTCTAATGCTTCACCGATTCGATGCCGCATTTCTGCAGCAGATGCATTTGTAAAGGTAACAACTAATAGCTCATCTACGTCAAAAGGTTCATCGACCGAAAGGATTTTTTGGATGATTCGCTCAACAAGAACCGCCGTTTTTCCTGACCCAGCTGCCGCGGCAACAAGAATATCTTTATTTTTTGCATGTATGGCCTTCCATTGATCATCGGTCCATGTTGCACCATCAGGCTTTGACGGTATCACGATATTGTTCACTTTCACTACTCAACTCCTTTCGGATCATTTCAAGAATATTATCATTCGATTGTGGTGTAAGCATCCGATAACGATTGCTTTCAACAGCCACATCAAAGTGGCAGACTGATTTAAATGAACAAAACGTACAAGGTGTTTTGTCTTTTAGCTTATATGGTGCGATAGCTACCTGTCCATCGATAATTTCGTTTCCCGTTTTCTGATACAATTTGCGAACATACTGACTCAAATCTTTAAAATCTTTGAGACTTGCAACCTTTGAACGCTTGGATAAATTCCCGTCATTTTTCATTCCAGCTGAGATGATGTGCGATTCACCCGATTCGAGTGATTGATCCATAAGTCGAATTACATTTGGGTCATCTAAAATTAACCCTTTCATTCTAAATTTTCTCCTAATCTCCGTTTCGATCTCATCCATCGTCAGCATTTTGGTTGCATTAACGATTGGATTATGAACATGAAAATATAATACACCCGCTGGAGAAGCATCTCTTTCTACTAATTCCTTTGAATTCGTTATGGCAATATCGAGATATGTCAGCATTTGCAAAGCAAGTCCATAATAAACCTCAACCAAATTGACATCTTTTTCACTCGATTTATAGTCGATAATCCTTAAATAGACCTGATTATTTTCTCCTTCAGCTTGATCAACACGGTCGATTCGCCCTCTTAATTCCATTTTCTTTCCGTTTCTTAGTGAGAAAGTTAGCGGATTTAACTTACTATTAGATCCAAATCCAATTTCAAGGCCAACAGGAAAGAAACCACTCACTTTCGCATGTTCGCTTAATACCATTGATGCACGAGTGATAATTTGCTGTAATTTACGTTTAATATAATGATGACGTTCTGAGCTAAGCAATATTTCATTTTGCAGTTTTGGTGCTATTGTTTCAACTGCCTCTCGTGCAAGTTCCTCACATTGCTTTTTTGTTAAGTCCGCCCAAGTAAGCTTTTGTTCATTCACCATATCAGAAATATACTTAATGGCCGCATGGAACAGTTCTCCAATCTCAGGGGATTCAAGCTGAAAAATTTGCCGTTCACGAAGCTTGAGCCCATGCTGGGCAAAATGAGAAAAGGCACAGCCATTAAATAGCTCCATTCTTGATACACTTGCTTCAATGACCTCACCATATAGTTCATCAGCTACTTCTTTGGAAAGTCTGACCGCCTCGTTCGTATAAAAAAGGCTTGAAAGAACTTTTTCGAGTTTGTCTACCCACATGCTATTCAAATAATGATTATAGACATCCCACCATAGAGCTGAAATCGGATAATTTCTTTGTTTCAATTGAAGCTGCGCGGTTAAGTAGGACATTGCTGTCTTCATATTAGAAACGAAATCCAGCTGTTCGGCCTCTCCCAGTTCAGCCGGGTCTGAAACGTAAACATACTCCTTGGCATGTGGAAATAAATCTTTCATTCTCTTAATATACGATGAAGGAATCAGCGCTTTTCCCTCATTATTTGCAAGTGGATAACTTATATATAGAAAATCAGAAGGTGTAGTAAATGCTTTGTAGGCAAGGAAATTTTCATCCAACAAACGTGTTTTGCTACTCGAGGCTACATGAATTCCTGCGGCTAACAGCTGCTCACGGTCTTCATCAACTAGAATCCCCTCATCAGCAATTTTTGCAGGTAATATCCCCTCATTTACACCAACCACGAAAACGACCTTAATATCAGCCAGCCTAGACTTTTCTAAATCACCAATCAACACCTGATCGAGTGCTGGAGGGATTAGAGAAAAATGCAGCGATTCAAATCCTGATTCCAAGATGGCCGCAAAGTTTTTTAGTGAAACCTGCTCCTCCCCAAGTATTTCAACATACTGATCAAGTAAATCGATTACTGCATTCCAGACTTGCTCGTGCTCACGCATCTTGATAAGATTACCTTTTTCCTCTTCAACTGTTTTCCAGTTTTCCAGCTTTGAAGGAATATCTAATTCTTCTAAAAATAAATAAATTGCTTCACAAAGCTCGCGACCGGTTTGCGCTTTTTTAAGGCGCCGAGATAGACGCAATATTGGGGCAGTAACAATTAGTCTTAATTCATTTAACTCAAGCTCCAGCTTTTTTTCGGCGTCTGTTTGGACACTTGTTTCTAACTCCAATCCCCTGACACGACGATAGCTCCATCGCTCTTTTTTTGTCCATTTGCTACCTTTTATCCCATAAGCCAAACAATAGTTTTCCAGCCTATCCATTTTCTCCCTCATCTTAGCTGGATTTTCTCCAAGTGGATAGAGCAATTCCGTTTTAACTACCCGGAAAACTGGTTCATATCGCCAAAAGGAATTAATTACTTCAAGAGTTGAGCGGATTAATTCTATAAGGGGATGATTAAGCATTGTCCTTTTTTGATCAATAAAATAAGGAATCTCATAGTCATAAAAAATAGGTTCAACCAGTTCGTGATAATCTGCCCCATTACGGATTAATAACGCGATATCACGATAGCGATAATTCTTTGTTCGAACTAAATGACGAATTTCCCGGACAAGTCCTTCAATCTCTGCCCTAGGATTTGATGCTTCGCAAATAAAAATAGCCGAATCTCCAGAATAGGGAACTGCCGGCCGAGCATCAAATTTGTTTTCCAGATGGATTAAGGAAGGATGATTCCATTTTTGCTGCACGGTTAAAAAATAAGGTCTTTCGATTTCTATCCCTTCCGCTTTTGCTATCTCATAAATGGTGCTGCAGGCTTCTTTCGACATGCGGAATAAATCAAGCTCGTCCCATGCCGATTCCAAATGTGATTGGTCAGTTGTCATCGCAATTGTAACTACTTTACATTGCTTCATTAATTCCTTTATGACCTGATATTCGTTTGGTGTAAAACTATAAAAACCATCAATATATATTTCAGCTTCTTTTAAATAGTTTGATTGTGATATTTTTTCAGAGAGAAGCTGAAAATAATCTTCAGAATCTATATACCTACCAAATGTTTCTTCTTCAAATTGTTTATAGATGATTTCTAAATCATCCAGCTTATCATGCAGTGCATTCGAAGATAAATCATTCCTAAATGACTCTTGTATTAACTCCTCCGGCTTAATACAGTAGCGTTTAAATTCTATGATCATCTGCTCTAATTGCTGTATGAAGCCATTCTTTTCAGCAGCTCTCTGGAACAATTTCAACTGATCCTTCTTGTCATCAATAATTTTTCGAATCAGCATACTCATCCCAACGCTGCTAAGATGATAACGACTAATTCCACCTACCTCTTGCAAGATTCTCCATGCCAAACGTGAGAAACTGTAGACCTGTGCTCGGATCATTCCTCCAATGCCAGGATCTGTTGACAATCGATATTCTGATGAAAATGTCATTTGTTCCGGAACAATATAAATAATGGGTGCCCCTTCAGAATTAGGGTTTTCCAAAAGTCGATTTCGAATTTCATTTAAACACAATGCCGTTTTACCACTGCCGGACCGGCCTAGTATCATTCTTAATGACATGACAGTATCCATCCCCCATTTCTTCCGCAAATGCAACTAAATTCTTTTTATATTCTACCATATAATAAGCACAAACGTTTGGATTTCATTTACCTTAGAAATGGTACAATTAGCTAAAAAGAGGGTTTCCCAAAAGTACTTTAGGAAACCCTCTTATTAATGGTCTGTTAAACTTTGTCTGTTGATTGGAGCGGAAGGTGCGAAGACTCCTGCGTGAGTACGGGGCAGGGGAGACCCCGCAGGCGCCAAAGCGCCGAGGAGGCTCCCCGGCACGCCCACGGAAAGCGAAGCACCTTCCGCTCCAATCAACAGGCCAGCTAACATTGACAACTAGTTAATAAAAATCGTTTTTTTAGTTCGCGACAAAATAAAAAATGCCGAGAAAAATACCCTTTCTCGACAATCTGTCAAAGTATTAAAAATGCATATTTACCTCGTTTAATGGCCAATAGCGTAAATCAACTTTCCCTACCACCTGATGAATGGAAACAAAGCCAAAATGTCGGCTATCCCAGCTTCCTAAGCGATTATCCCCAAGGACAAAAATCTTTCCCTCAGGAACAGTATTTTCACCGGTAATATCCTTTAAAGTAAAATCGCCAGTCAGCTTTACCCCAGGGTTTTTTTTCTTATAAGCGTTTAAAAAAGGCTCTTCATATGCATGCCCGTTCACATACAGATGATCATCCCGATATTCAATCCGATCTCCAGGCAATCCAATGATGCGTTTAACATAATCTTCTTTCTCATTGGCATGAAAAACAATAACATCAAATCGGTTTAATTCGCCAACTTGAACCCCCATCTTATTGACAACTAACTTATTGCCATTCTGAAGTGTCGGCATCATTGATTCACCTTCCACTACATAATTAGAGAAGAAAAATGTTCGAATAAAAGCAAAAATAATGATGCCAATCGCAAAAGCTTTAGCCCACTCTATACCTTCCTTTTTCCATTCAATTTTCATGAAATCTCCTCACCTTTTCCTTCGCTTTTGTTCTATCTATTCCCCCATTATGGTCATTATTCCTGCCTTTATTTCATTTATTTTCAATTTCATTTTGAGATAAATTGATGGAGAGCTTCACGATTTTTTTGGACATTGATATCTAACACAGCTCCCTCCCCTTTTATCATTGGTTCTGTAAAGCTGTTATCAACAGGTATTCTTAACGTCTCCACTGGCACTTTTTTTGACAAATAATCCTTCGCCATAAAAAGAATATCGGCAGCATCCATGTTCGAGTTGACAAACGGCGAGACTACACCAATTAACTTAGGAAGTTTTGTGATTGTATCAAAAGTACTCAATTGGTCACCAATTGCCTTTACAGCCTTCTGTTGCCTGTCCACCCTTCCAAAATCACCTACAGCATCATAGCGAAACCGAACATAGCCTAGTAATTGTTCCCCATCTAATCTTTGGACCCCCGGTTCTAACGTTACACCAATATTTTCAGACATTTTCTTCTCAACATTTATTTCTACACCCTTCGGAAAAGCTTCATCAATTAATTGAACAAATCCCTGAAAGTCAACAATGGCATAATACTGAAGATCCATCCCAAAATTTTCTTTAATGGTTTGCCTCAATAATTCTGGTCCCCCATCTGCAAAAGCCGCATTAATTTTATGCTTACCATAACCGGGAATATTCACGTAACTATCCCTCATTATGGATGATAGTTTAAACGTTTTCTTGTTCTCATTGTAATGAACAATCATAATGGTATCTGAACGAGATCTTTCATTTCCGCGAGCATCGCTACCTAATAAAAGAATATTTGTATCCCCATATTGGTCCTTTTTTCCTTCAAAAGTATAAACTACCTTCTTTTTATTTTCTTTTTTTACTTTTTTTAACGATTGATTCACCCCTTGTTTGAACTGATAATAGGAATAACCGACAGTAGCACCAATCAATAATAAAAAGGTAAGAAAAAAGATAGTCCATCTTGTTTTTCTTTTTTTATGATGCTTTTCAGATCTCATCCAACTTCACCCAATCGGCCATATTTTCATATATATTTTCTTATTTTCCCCTTACAAACAACCTTCTATTAATGACTTTCTCACATTTTTATTTAAATTGGAAAAAAATAAAGAGGGTGTCCAAAAATGGTCAGACGCTCGTAATTCTCAATATACAGCTGCTTATTTTACAAAATCTAGCTATATATTATAAGTTAAGAAGTCTGACACTTTGTTTTGGGACATCCCCGATCATTTAACCATGTTGCATTTTTATTTAAATTTTAATAAAATATAGGGAACATAAGTTCTGTTTTTTAGAGGGAAGGAGTGTGTGAAAAGATGACCAGAATTCCAGAGGAAGACCGCGATATTATGGAAAAAGCCATATATTTACCAATGGTACTCACCATTCTAAACCGTGATTTAGCCGTGGTCAATATGAGCCCCTTTAAATTAAAAAAGCCTTATTTGGAATTAATCGAGGAGACAATGAAGGATGTTCAGAAAGAATTAGCCCTGGTTAAACAATATATGAAGAAAAATCATCTTAAGGTGACTGAAGTAAAACGGGACGATGCTTTTACAATGTACATGTTTATTTATAAAGGATTTGAAGAAAATCATAATTACTTTAATCCACGAATTCGCAATAAAGTTCAAGAATTAATGGAGTCTTATTTTTTAGCAAAAAGAAACATATGACATTCCACATCTAATAAAAACACCTATCCCGTTAGGTAAAAGACATCGCCTATTTCTTATCCTTCAAATAGAATCGTTTGCCGTATTGATCCAAGTTTTCCGATGCCTTTAGATCTGCCGGTTTATTCATGAAATAATATAGCTTTCTTCCGTTCTCTTCAATTCTCTGCATGAGTTTCGTCTTTAATAAAGAGGTTCTTAACATTTGTCCCTCGATCGTACTAAAGGTAACTGGCAATAGATGTGATTGTTTATTTCGGAAAGTGATCAATGTTTGCTGGGGAGCAATACGGTGATAATACTCAACATGATCGTGAGAAATCCATATACACTCAGGACGGTTCGGTGATGTGGTTGGGAAAAAAAAGAGATGACTGGTTGGTTCAATTGCAATTGGGATTTTTCTAGAATATCCAATTAATTGCCGCGTTCCTTTTTTTCTGCTTTCATAATCACAGCCAAAGTAATCGCAGCTTTTTTTTACAATATCCAATGGCTTAAATGGAGAAATAAATTCATCTTCTACTTCAAAAACATTCGTATAAACCTTACTCCCATAATCAATTGACTGTAAAAACATTGTACAAGAATTAATTTCATACTCCTCAATTTTTTTCTGCTTCAACCTCTTCAACTCCTATCCATTTACTTGCGTTAATCATATCATTTTTGTTTTCCAATTTCTTGAATGTTTTAAATTGTTGCCAAATTATTCACAATTCAATTGTCAAGTTAATATTTTTCAGAAAATTATAAACATTAATTGATAATCTATAAAAATCTCCGTATAATATAAAAAAGTATCAGAGGTGATTTTCATGAGTGAAAAATCGTACACGGAATTGATGAAAATTGCTGCCATGAAACGCAATAAAATGAAAGAAAACTACGTCCAGGATTTATACATTGAAATGCTCTTATCAGAAATCCAGCTAACCGTGGCAAAGGAAGAATTATTACGAAAAATCGACTTTGCAATTGATCATCGCGACAAAAAATCCTTCCTCCATTTATCTGGGCAGCTTAAAGAAATTAACAAACTCTTCGGAACTTAATCAAAAAAATTCGCCGTCGATCCTAAGACGGTTTTTTCTTTTATAAAGGCTGTGTTAAACTTGCCTGTTGATTTGCGCTCCAGGCGCTTCGCTTTCCGCGGGCGTTCCGGGGAGCCTCCTCGGCGCTTTAGCGCCTGTGGGGTCTCCCCTGTCCCGTACTCCCACAGGAGTCTCGCTCCTTCCGCTCCAATCAACATAGTTTCAAAGATCAACAATGACCTTTAACACAGCCTTTATAAAAAAGAAAAATGCAGGCCAGTTCAATAATAGCAACGGACCTGCACCTTTTTAATGGTAAATCTCTATGGGAGTAGGATTATGGATAAGGAATAAACGGCCATTATTTAGCATCGAAACCTAGCTAAGCCGTACAAACACAGAAATACCAAAAACTCCTCTTCTTCCTTGAAACACTTGTTCAAAACCATTTTCAAATAAACAATCTCGAGCACGTGTATATCGGTTGTCAGGCACCAGGAGTGAATTGCACGGGCGGGCACTGCCATTTACAGCAGTTTCTACAATTCTTCTTGAGGAGGTTGGACTAAGTGGGTTTCTTGCCCAAACAATCAAGACTACATCTGGGGGCCTAGGGATTGAAACGTTACTAATCGTCATCACCCCCTTTCCTTAAACCTTACTTATATAGTAAATGTAAGGTAAGGACGGCCGGTCTAATGAAATAACATATTTTTATAAAAATGATTAAAAAGCCTACTATGAATACTTTTCCCGCATTAACGGGCAGTAAGACCCCCACCTCAAGATTGAGAGAGAAGCGAAGAAGATAGGTGGGGACAACTGCCTAATCTAGCTGCAGGCGTTAGGGGCTCGAGTCATAAGTCAAAGGCATGTTGAGGCAAAGAGAGCCTCACCATGCCTTCGCCTTTTGTAGTAAAAGCCCGATTGGTGAGATACAGTGAAACTTGCCGCTACGTCCTTTAGCGGCCTAGTTGAACCAATCGGGTTCGTACTATCTCTTTATCAAGGCGTTAGCCTTGATATTAGAGATAGTAGAACGGGACTAACCATCAGTGGGGGATGAAGCCCCCACTGATGGAAGTTTCACTTTATTAGTTTCGATGCTTAATTTCATATTCTTCAAGCATGGAAATACGATCAAGCATGGATGGATGGTCATAGCGAAAAATCTTCACCAATAAAGGCGGGTTGACTTGACTTAAACCAGAGCGCGTTAAAATTTGAAAAGATGAAATGGCAGATTCCGGATCTTTGGTCATTTGAATTGCATACTTGTCAGCCCTTGTTTCTTCATACCTTGATATGAGATTTGTAAAAGGACTTGCCGCAAACGTTAGTATGGAGAGTACAAGAAAAAACAACGGAACAGATCGAATATCCTTTACATCTGGTATTTTTAACTCTTTCCCCCACCGAGTAACTGTCCAGTTCATAATACGGTAAGTCAAATACAAGCCTAAAAGCGAAAAAACAAGGTAAATGGCAATGCCGTAATAAATGTGCTTTTCAACATAATGGCACATTTCATGGGCCATTATAAATAGAATTTGCTTGTCTGACAGTCTATTAAGCGTCGTATCCCAGAGAACAATTCTAGCATTGGAGCCAATTCCCGTTACATAGGCATTTAAAGCATTCGTTTTTTTCGCCATATCGACTTCGTAAACATGGTTGGCTGGAATATGTGCCTTATTTGCCATTGCTAAAATTTCCGTTTCCAATTTCTTGTTTTTTAATGGTGAAAAATCATTGTATAAAGGGTCAATGACAACCGGCTGCAGAAACATAACAAAAATTGTAAATGGTATTGATAACAGCCAACTGTAAAGCCACCAGCGTTTTTTACTTTTTTTCATCAGCCAATAAAGAATCGGAACTATTATCAACAATGTTCCATAATTAATCCAAAAACCAATTAGCTCATCCTTCATCCAAGATGGGAAGGTTTGAGTCGATATATGATATCTTTTAGACATGGAGTAACTAATATAATTAAATGGAAAGGTAGCTAAAAATGAGAAAAAGGATAACCAGATTAAGTAGATGGCTATTTGCAGGAACCGATACTTTGATGAACTTTCTGCCCATTTCTTAAACACCTTTGAAAATCCAAATAACAAAATAAGAAAATAAAAAATCCATTCAAATGGAGTAGATAAGAAAAATAAAAGATTCTTTATTTTAGAATAATCCTCACTTAACATAATCTCCCGTCCATTTAAGAAGGTGGCAGGGTCGGCTTGCGTCCCTTGATATTCAAACGGAAGTTTTGTATTGGCAAAGTAAAATAAATACCAATAAAAAAATAACCCATATAACACATAGGCCAAAACCGCATAAACCCCCATTTTTCTAAACATGAATTGTCCTCCTTTTTGTACAAACCTCTCTATTCTTAGTTTAGTTAAAAAAGAAGAGTTTAGAACAAATAAATAAGAAAAGCGGAAGCGCCTTGGTCAGCTCCGACAGGCATAAGACGATTCCAAAAAGAAGGCGCCCTTTGCCTTCATTTTGGAAATGGCTTATGACCCGAGGAGCTAGGCGCTGAAGCTAGACAATAAGAAAAGCGGAAGCGCCTTGGTCAGCTCCGACATGCATAAGACGTTCCCAAAAAGAAGGTGCTTTTTGCCTTCATTTTGGGAGTGGATTATGACCCGAAGGGCTAGGCGCTAAAGCTGGATCCTAAGAAAAAAGCCGGTAAAACCGGTTTACAAAAGAACAGAATAGACTGTTAAAACAGTAATGGCGCCAATAACAACAACGATCACATTTGCACCTAAAAAGGCAAGAATAAACGCAGCAACCGCCCCTAAAACCCCATACCATATATCACTCTTTTGAATAAACAATATACCTGGAAAAATTAATGCTCCAAGAGTTGCATATGGAACGTTTTTTAGTACCCCTTGAATAAACGACGGCAACTCCTTCCCCTTAAAAAGCACAAAAGGCAGCATTCTGGGGATGTATGTAACTAAACCCATTCCGATAATCATCCAAAGAATTTCAGCCTTCATGTTTCACACCACTTTTCCTTGTTTTCATCATTTCTGCCATTTCGATAAGGATGGCAGACAATAAAGTGGCAGAAACGATTGCCCATCCTTGAGCCATGATATGGCCAATTGTAAAAATCGAATTAAATACGGCAGCAAGAGAGGCTAGAAAAATGACCTTTAAGCTTTTTTTCATTGTGGGGACTAAAAGCCCGATAAACATCGCATATAAAGCGACCCCCATGCTTTCCTGCAACGTTTTCGGCAGACTTGCTCCAATTAAGTGCCCTACACCTGAAAAAAAGACCCAGCTTAAATAAGAAATTGAAATAACACCGAATATAAAGCCTGATGTTGCTGTACCTTCTTTTGTAGATACAACAGAAAATGTCTCATCGGTAATCCCGAAAGAATATAGAAGCTTATTAATTATATGGTCATCTTCGCACTTTTCGTTTAATGAGGTAGACATTAGAAAATGACGAATATTTACTATAAAAGTTGTTAAGATAATTTCAAATATTCCTGTGCCAAATGTTATTAAGCTCAAAGAGATATATTGAGAAGCCCCCGCAAAAACAATTAAACTCATTAACACTGTTTCATAAATGGTAAGGCCTGAAGTTTTAGCAAGCAGGCCAAATGTGAGTGCAATCGGAAAATAACCAATCCCAATGCTAATCCCCGCCTGGATGCCTTTTTTAAACTCAGAAGATTCCTTCCCCAATGCATAGTCTGCCAACCTTTTAATCCCCCTTGTAAAAAATTTTTCATATAAATATTAATTTTATCAAATTTTCAGAATAAAAAGAAGAAAAAGCTGCCTCTTTACTGTTTGGCCAGCTTTTAAGATGGTGAATTTTCAATTCGCGCATAAAAGAAGATTCCTTCAGATAAGTTAGTCAACAGCAAATAAATTTGACCATAAAACCGCAATAAAAATCAGTAAAACTAAAAAGGCAGGCTTAGGGAGCATGCCTTTTTGAGTTTTACAATTCTACTTACCAACTTTTTCTACAAGCTGTACTTTTAATGCCCTTCTTAAAATTTTACCGGTTGTATTTTTAGGAAGCTCGTCGATAAATTCGATGATCGATGGAATTTTATATTTTGCCAGGTGGTCTTTACAATACGAGAGTAATTGCTCCTCTGTAAGATTCGGATTCTTTCTGACAACATAGCTCACAACAGCCTCTCCCTGGTTTGGATCAGGTATACCTAAAACAGCTACTTCGACAACATCTGGATGGTTATAAATGACCTCTTCTACCTCACGCGGAAAGACATTATATCCGCCAACTATAATCATATCTTTTTTCCGATCAACAATATAAAAATACCCTTCCTCATCCATTCTTGCTAAATCGCCCGTAAATAGCCAGCCATTACGAAGGGCGGCCTGCGTTTCTTCAGGCATTTTATAATAGCCTTTCATAACATTAGGACCGCGGACAATTAGCTCTCCTACCTCCCCAACCCGAACCTCTTCGCCAAGTTCGTCGACGACTTTGTTTTCGACGGTAAGAATATTAGTTCCAATTGAACCAGGCTTACGAGGACGATCAAGAGGATTAAAACAAGTAACAGGTGATGCTTCTGATAAACCGTAACCTTCTGAAATCATCACCTTGAATTTCTCCTCAAAATTTTTCAACAATGCAACAGGGAGTGATGCTCCTCCCGAAATACATAGTCTTAATGATTTAAGATCATCAGGATTTCCATCTGGATATTGATAGAGAAAATTATACATGGTTGGTACACCGGCAAATACGGTTGGTTGGTACTCACGCCCAAGACGAAAAATTTCTTTCGGACTAAAACTTGGAACAATCAACATGGTCGCTCCGCTTAAAAGTGGTGCATTTAAGGCAACCGTCAAGCAGAAAACATGAAACATTGGCAATGCAGTAATGACTCGGTCCTGCTCATTCATTTTTAAATAATCGCCAATATCCTTAGCATTGCTATATAAATTCTTATGTGTCAGCATCGCACCCTTTGGTTTACCAGTTGTACCAGAGGTATAAAGGATGATTGCGACATCGTCTTCATGAAGCTCCTGTCCTTGAAAATGGATATCTCCAGAGCCTACGACACTTGTAAACGATTTCAACTTTGGATACACAGAAAGGCTTTCGAGATCGGATAAATCTGTCCCGTTAGGATTTGTTTCACAATACACATAGTGCTCCACCATTGGCAAGAGCTGATGCATTTTTTCAGCTAAAGGAATAGCCAAGTCTAAAGCTATAACCATCTTTACATCGCCATTTTTTAAAATATACCCAATTTCATCAGCTGTATAAATTGGATTGACTGGGATTACGGTCACCCCTAACCGCAATGCCCCGTATAAGCTGATCACAAAATGCGGTGAATTTCCTAATAATAAAGCAATATGATCCCCTTGCTTGACCCCTAGCTTTTCGAGCCCTGATGCAAACTTTGTAATTGCAGCATCCAATTCAGCATAAGTACTTGCCTGATCCATAAAATAATAGGCAATTTTATCAGCAGATCTTGTTGCAATTTCATGAAGCTGTGATGAAAGATTCATGTTTTCTCCTCCCTAAATGAATGAATAATCATTCATAAATTAGTAACAATTTTCTAAATATATTATATTTCCAGAATGTTAGCTTTTTCAAGCGTAATCACTTGAAAAATTCTAAAAAAAAGACACGGTGTTTTTCCTAGCACCGTGCCAAGTGTTCTAATAAATTAAACCGATCAACTCTTCTTTCGATACCTTTCCAAAATAATAGGTGGTATCAACATCTTTCAGGACCCTTTCGATTTCACTTTTTTCGTAACGACAGCCTTTTAGCTTGTCCTCAATTTCACCTACGTCGCCAACGCCAAAAAAGTCACCATAGATTTTACAGTTCTCAAGCAAACCTTTATTCACCTCTAAGCGAATATCAATAGAACCAACTGGGAAACGGTGGGAATGCTGCAGATTGAATTTAGGGGATTTTCCATAATTCCATTCCCAATTTTGATAGCGCTCTTCGGAAAGCTGATGAATTTTTCCCCAATCCTCTTCTGTTAAAACGTATTCAGGAATTTCTTCCATTTCTTCAAAAATACTTTTTAAAAGTAATGTACGAAACTCTTCCATCGTGATTTTATCTACCAGAAACTCGGAAATATTCGCTACACGACTGCGAACCGATTTAATTCCCTTCGACTCAATTTTATCTTTTTTCACTTTTAATGCTGAAGCCACGTTGTCCATCTTAGAATTAAAAAGGAGTGTACCGTGGCTAAACATCCTACCTTTTGTTGAAAACTGAGCGTTACCTGAGATTTTCTTCCCATTTGCCTCAATATCATTTCTGCCGCTCAGCTCAGCATTAACACCTAATTTTTGCAGCGCAGTGATTACGGGTTCAGTAAATTTGCGGAAATTATGAAAGCTTTCGCCATCATCTTTTGTAATAAAACTAAAATTCAAATTTCCTAGATCGTGATAAACGGCTCCCCCTCCAGATAACCTTCTGACAACATGGATCCCATTACTTTCGACATATTCTGTGTTAATTTCTTCAATTGTATTTTGATTTTTGCCTATGATGATTGATGGTTCATTTATGTAAAATAATAAATAGGTTTCATTAATATCAAGATTTTTTAATGCATATTCTTCAATGGCCAGATTAATTCGAGGATCTGTAATACCTTTATTATTAATAAATAACATTTGCCTCTCTCCCTTTTATAATGAAATAGATAGAAATTCATCTGCAAGCTTAATTATACCAGTAAATTCTTCAGTTGCATCGCAGACTAGATCATTCAAATTTCCGTAATGTGGAAGATGAGTTAATAGTAACTGTTTCACCGCTGCTCTTTTCGCAAATTGTCCTGCTTCAATACTATTCATGTGCCCAGCCGATTTCCCGTTTTGATGACTGTAAAAATTGCAATCACACAATAAAACGTCAGCCCCCTGACAAAATTCGATAAATTCCTCTTTAAATGAACTGTCCGCAGTATATATAACCACTTTTCCTTCTGCTTCGATTCTCATCGCATAGCATGGAACAGGATGATTTGTTTTCAGGAACGAAACTTGAAAAGGACCAACGGTAAGAACTTTATTCGGATCATACGCAATCCCTTTTGTGATTTCCTTATATGTTAGCTTTAAAAATTCCTGTTTATCAAAAGCATGACCGTAAACAGGTAAAGGAGGTATTGCTTTTCCTAAAAAGCCTTGAATGTATCTTGCATATTGCAGCACACCAAGATCTGCGATGTGGTCAGGGTGATAGTGCGAAATGATTACCGCATCAAGTTCTTCTGGCTGAAGAACATTTTGAAGCTTAGCCAAAACGCCGCTGCCACAGTCAACTAACATACGATATCCTTCATGCTCGATTAAATATCCTGAGCTTGCAGCATTCTTTTTCGGATACCCTCCCCAAAAGCCAATAATTGTAAGTTCCATCCTTGCTCCTCCAATCTGTTATACATAACTTTAATATACTCAAAAAATTAATTTTCTTATATTGAATACAAAAAACCAACCTTATTTTGTAAGGCTGGTTTCTTGTTTAAAAATTAGGCCGTGTTAAACTTGCCTGTTGATTTGCGCTCCAGGCGCTTCGCTTTCCGCGGGCGTTCCGGGGGGCCTCCTCGGCGCTTAGCGCCTGTGGGGTCTCCCCTGCCCCGTACTCCCGCAGGAGTCTCGCGCCTTCCGCACCAATCAACATAGTTTCAAAAATCAACATTGACCTTTAAACATAGCCAAAAATTAATGGGCCACTTCTTTATATTTTGATTTATACCTCATTGATAAGTAAGCAATGGTTCCAAAGGAAAATGCAAGGACATAGGTCAATAAAATCAAGAAGTTTTGCCACATATAACTGAAGTCACCACTTGAAATGACTGCCTTAAATCCACTAACTGTATAGGTCATTGGAAGGAAAGCATTGAAGTGTTGCAAGAACCCTGGAATCAATTCAAGTGGGAATGTTCCTGCACTGGTCGTTAATTGTAAAATTAAGATGACAATGGCAATGAATCGGCCAGCATCTGCAAAAATTGTAACAAGAAGCTGAACTAAAGTGACAAAAGTTAAGCTTGTAATGATCGAAAACAATATAAATTTAGGTGCACTTTGAACATGAAGATTGAGACCACCAAGAATGACCGAATCAGCGATTAATGCCTGAATAACTCCTAAGCTGGCAAGAATAGAAAACTTACTTATAAACCAATTAAAACCACTTCGTGGGACAATTGCCGGCTCACGAATAGGGAATACAATAGATAAGAGTAGTGCACCGACAAACAAACCTAACGAAAGGAAGTATGGAGTAAATCCAGTTCCATAATTCGGCACACGATTTACACTTTCAGTATCCAGGTTAACCGGATTAGCCATCATATTGTAAGTCTTATCATTAGAATGTACCTTTGAAGCTTCCTTAGCTCCGTCGGAGAGCTTATCTGCCAATTCCATGGCTCCGTCGGAAATCTTGGTGGTACCTTCATTTAATTGAGTTGAACCATCAGCTAGCTGTCCAGAACCGGATGTAATGGCACCCGCACCAGCTGTTAACTGATTCATCCCGGATGATAGATCATTTGCACCTTTATTTAATTGGGTTGAACCTACATAAAGGTCATGAACACCTTGTTGCAATAGTTTCTGGTTTTGATTAATGGTTCCTATTCCGCCAATCAATTTATCAAAATACGGATTTGTCTGATTCTGTAAACTTTCTGCTAAGCCATTTGTTGCGCCAAGTAATTGACTATTTACCCCTGACTTAAATTGTTTAAAGGCTGCATCCAAGTTTGGACTTAGCTCTTTTAAGATTTGTTCTTGGAGTTTTTCTTTCGTTGGTGCATTTTCTTGTTCATGGTCCATAATGCCTTTTACAAGTTCTTCTGGAACACCCTTTGCAATCAAGGTTTTTCCTAGCTCCTTCATTTTAACAGTTTGCTCGGCAATCGTCTGGTCTGCTATTTGAGATGCTAAACCTTCTGCTAGTTTTGATTCAAAAGTATCAATACCATTGTTAAGCTGCCCAACACTTCCAGTCAATTGCTTGTTAATTTGTCCGGCTATTCCGGCAGGAAGGTCTTTTTTCAATTGTTCAGCACCCGAATATACCTGATTGGTTCCATCAATAAGCAGTGGAAAATTAGAATCAGCCTTTGCTAATCCGTTTTTGATATCGTCTGAACCTGTGGCTAGTTTATTCGCCCCTAAATCAGCTGTTTTCATTCCATTCTCAAACTCTATGGACTTCTCGGCCAGAGTAGCTAGACCTTCTTTTAAATCCTTGGACCCTTTATTTAGATCAATAGATCCGTCACTCAGCTTTCGAGCACCATCACTTGCCTGTTTAACTCCATCAGCTGATTCTGTTATTTTTTTAAACATGGTTTCAGCATATGTTTCTGTTACCTGTTCAGCAACAGCAGTTTTAATTTTATAGGCCGCTGAGCCGCCGATTTGAGCCGAGAGGAAGTTATAGCCCTCGTTTGGAACATATTTCAGCTCAAGTTTTTTCGGCTTTTGATCTAGCAGGGTTGTTGCATTTTTCGAGAAATCCTTAGGAATTTCAACTAGCATGTAATATTTTTGATTCTTCAGCTTTTTATAGCCTTCTTCTTTGTCGACACTTACAAAGTCAAATTCTTTACTTTTCTTAAGATTTTTAGCAAGATCATCGCCAATCTTTAGGTACTCCCCATCCATCGTTGCCCCTTGATCATCGTTAACAATTGCAACTGGAAGTTTATTAAGCTTTGCATATGGATCCCAAAATGCCCAAAGGAACATCCCGGCATAGAGTACAGGTATAAGCATGACGGCAATAATGGGGATTAATATTTTTTTATTTTTAAAAATTGTCGAAAGCTCGCCCTTTAATAGACTATTCTTCAAAGTATGTACGCCTCCTCTTCTGACCAATTTGTTCATTTGGTCATATTTGTTTTTAAAATTAGGACTATCTTTTAGATAATCCTTAAAAAAAACCACAATGACCAAATTGGCATTTCGGTCATTTTTACAAAATTAAGTATACCTCCATTTACAATGTTTGGCAAGTAAAAAAGAAGCTATTACACACAGCTTCTTTTTTGCTCACTAAATATTCAACTAAGCTTCTAACTTCTCCCTCTCGAATCTACCAATTGTAGAGTTTTCATTTAAAAAATCTAAAACTGCCTTGACCGCTGCTTCGCCTTGGTCTATACAATCTGGAACCCCTACACCACCGTAAGAAGCACCAGCTAAAAATACGCCTGGCAGCTCTTCTTTTAAATGTTTGTTAATCGTTTCTAATCGTTGTTTATGACCAACCGTATATTGCGGCATCGAATTTTTCCAGCGCGAAACAACAACAAAATCAGGATTCATGGTTATATCCATCGTTTTCTTTAAATCATCAAGGACAATTTTTGTAATTTGATCATCCGAAAGGTCGACAATCGTTTCGTCTCCTGCTCTGCCAACATAGCAGCGAAGCAAAGCTTTTCCTTCCGGTGCAGAATGAAGCCATTTTTTATGCGTCCACGTACATGCAGTAATCGAATAATCGCTATTTCTTGACACAACAAATCCCGTTCCATCAATATCATGCTGTATTGCCTCCTTTGGAAAAGCAAGGGCAACGGTTGCTACTGATGTAGCTGGTACTGACTTGAATGGATCAAAAAAACTGTATTGAGAAAACATTGATTGGGTAATTTTATGTGGTGTCGCCGCCACGATGCAATGAGCAAATAATGTTTCCCCATTGTTAAGATAGATTTCATACCCTTTATTCGTTTTCGTTATTTTTTCAACCCGGTGGCCTTTTAAGATAGAATCAGGATTCAATTTAGCTTCAATCGCTTCTGCAAACGACTGCAGACCTGTTTTAAAGGTTAAGAAACCACCATTTTTCTTATCGTTATTTTCAGGCTTTTTCGGCTGTACAGGTGCCGCCTTTTTCATTCCAAGAATAAGGCTTCGGTATTTCTGTTCTACTTCATAAAATTGCGGGAATGTAGACATTAAACTCATTTGATCAATATCACCGGCATAAATTCCCGATAATAATGGTTCAATTAAATTTTCGACAACCTCATTTCCAAGCCTTCTCCGAAAAAAGCCACCGAGCGCTTGATCCTTTTCGCTTTCCGATCTTGGCAGAATAAAGTCGAGCGCTGCTCTTAATTTACCAGGTATGGAAAATAAACCGGTTGTTATAAATGGGCCTATCTCCGTCGGAATCCCCATGATAGATCCTCCAGGCATAGAATGAAGCTCCTCATTAGCAAGAACAAATGATTTCCCTGTTGCGTTTGGAACTAACTGATGTTCCATCCCTACTTCCTTCGCGAGTCTAATCATACTCGTTTTTCGTGCTAAGAATGAATCCGGTCCGCGCTCAATTGTAAAACCGTCACGAATAACGGTTTGCATTTTACCACCGAGACGATGGGATGCTTCAACCAGTTTAATTTCCATGGGGAGATTTCTTTCATGGATGTTTTTTTGAAGATAGAATGCCGTTGTCATACCAGCAATTCCGCCTCCTATGATAACGATCTTCTGCGTTTCTGCCTCCATGGATTTCACCTTCTTCCATTAAATTTCCTCATCTGACTCATTGAAATTTATTTAAAATAACTGTCGCCAGACAATCGATAAATTCTTCCTTAGCGTTTGGCATTTCAGGACGGTAATAGCTAGCTCCTATATTGTCCGTCACTTTTTTACATTCGATATCATTATCGTAAAGCACTTCAAGGTGGTCACACACAAATCCTACCGGTGCAAAGACAAACGCCTTATAGTGATGCTTATGAAATAAGTCTCGCGTTAAATCTTGAACATCCGGACCAAGCCACGGCTCCGGTGTATTGCCTGCGCTTTGCCAACCAATACAATAATTTTTGATTCCGGCTTGTTTTGCAATTAAATCAGCTGTTTCCTTCAGCTGATTAGGATATGGGTCACCAAGCTTAATAATTTTTTCAGGCAAGCTGTGAGCTGAAACCACTAAAACTGAATGCTCTTGTTCTTCTTGCGGCATTTGTTCAAAAATATTCTTGATCTTTTCTGCCCAATAGTTTATAAATTTTGGTTCTTGATACCAGCTTTCAATAGAAGTAATCTTAAGGTTGCCTAACTTTCCTGCTTCTTCCATAGCTCTTCCGTTATAGGATTGCACACTAAAGGTTGAAAAATGTGGAGCGAGAACGATACTTACTGCCTCTTCAATCCCATCATCATGCATTTGCTTTACAGCATCCTCAATAAACGGCTCGATGTGTTTTAAGCCAAGATACATTTTAAATTCATAATGGTCTTGAAATCGATTTAAATGCTCCTCAAGCTTTTCTGCCTGTTCAAGAGTTATTTTCGCAAGTGGTGATATACCACCTATTGCTTCGTAACGATTGCGCAAGTCTTCAATCATTTCTGTGCTAGGCTTTCGACCACGGCGAATATGAGTATAATAGCGTTCAAGATCTTCTATTTTATATGGGGTTCCGTATGCCATAACCAATAAACCCATTTTCTTTTTTGACATTTTTAACACCTCGATTAATTTCAAGTATTAATGGCTCTTATTATTTCAATAAAGTGGACTGCCTACCAATATTACCATGAATATATTAGAAAATGGGTGTTAACGACTTCATTTCGATGCAGAATAGTCGTGAATAAACGCAGTCAATCTTTTCAATGTATCTGGATTAACGGATGGAAATACTCCATGTCCTAAATTAAAGATATAACCATCCTGAGCCATTCCCTGGTCTAATATCGCTTTCACTCTTTCTTCGATGACATCCCACGGTGCAAGTAAAATGGCAGGGTCAAGGTTTCCTTGAACGGTTTTATGTATTCCCATTTCCCGAGCCTGACGAATTGGCAGACGCCAATCTAAGCCTACAACATCAAGCGGAAGATCGTTCCATTCTAAAGCTAAGTGACTCGCACCGACTCCGAACATTATAAGAGGAACATTTTCTTCTCTTAGTTCAGAAAAAATTCGATTCATCACCGGCTTAATAAAATAGCGATAATCCTCTACATTTAATGCCCCAACCCATGAATCAAATATTTGAATTGCTCTTGCCCCAGCTTGGATTTGTGCTTTTACATATGGAATAATCATATCTCCTAATTTTTCCATCAGAGCAAACCATGCCTTAGGTTCAGAACACATGAATGCTTTTGTTTTATTATAGTTCTTAGACGGGCCACCCTCGATCATATAGCTTGCCAGCGTAAATGGTGCACCTGAAAAGCCAATTAAAGGTACTGTTAATTGTTCTTGCGTTAAGAGCTTAATAGTGTCTAAAACGTAAGGAATATCCTGTTCCGGATGAATTTCTCCTAGCTTTTCAACATCTGTTAATGAACGGATTGGATTACTAATAACCGGTCCTATACCGCCTTTTATTTCGACATCCATACCGATTGCGGGAAGCGGTGTCATAATATCTTTATAAAGGATTGCCGCATCTACATTATAATTCTCAACCGGAAGGCGGGTCACATACGCACAAAGCTCCGGCTGGTGAGTGATTTCAAACAGTGAATATTTTTCTTTAATTTCCCTATACTCCGGCTGCGAACGGCCAGCTTGGCGCATATACCAAACCGGAACGTATTCTGTCTTCTCCCCTTTTGCAGCTTTTATAAATGTATCATTCATCGTTTTTGTCATTAAGTAAAATCCACCTTTCAAAGACATGCTATTTTTCATTTTAATATATAGAGTAATAAAATAAAACGTCTGCCGTTAACAATTGTGTAAAGTGAACTGACTTTACTATAGCGATTATTCTTATGTCTGCATAGATACCAAAATTAAATGTCAAAAAATAGTCGTTTTTCAATTAATAAAATTATTTAGAATATTGACAACGCTCTAAACCCGAAGTAAGAGGTAATTCTTTTAAGCGGTCTGCTATTAGTCTTTAGAAATCTTTAGGATCACTTTAAAATTCTAAGATAAATTGTTAAAATAGTTTGAAAATAAATAAAATTTATTTAGAACTGGGGGAGCAGAATGTGTTAAATAAACTTTTTGATAAATTAGAAGGTTATTATGAAGAAATGGTTGCAATCCGCCGCCATTTGCACCAGCATCCTGAGCTATCATTCAAGGAATACAAGACAGCTGCGTTAATTAAATCCTTTTATGAAGAATTAAATATTGAAGTAAAAGGAAATATCGGCGGCAATGGGGTCGTTGCCAAGGTTTATGGAAAGATGCCGGGGAAAACAGTAGCAATACGAGCAGACTTTGATGCGCTCCCCATTCAGGATGAAAAGGATGTTCCATATAAATCGATTGTACCCAGAGTCATGCATGCCTGCGGTCATGATGGTCATACTGCTGCCCTGCTTCTTTTAGCAAAATCATTAAATGAGCTGAAAGACGAATTAGCAGGGGAATATGTTTTTATTCATCAGCACGCTGAAGAGTATGCACCGGGCGGGGCCCTTTCGATGATAGAAGCAGGGTGCTTAGATAATGTGGATGTTATTTTTGGGACTCATTTATGGGCAGGTGAACCAACAGGAAAAATTCAATATCGAACAGGCCCCATTATGGCTGCGGCTGATCGTTTTGAAATTGATATACAAGGTCAAGGTGGTCATGGAGCACAGCCACATAAAACCAAGGACGCGATTGTCATAGCATCACAGCTTGTAATAAACCTGCAGCAAATTGTCAGTAGACGAGTAAATCCCATTGATTCAGCGGTCGTAACCGTTGGATCCTTTACAGCACAAAACGCCTTCAATGTCATTGCGGATAAAGCTCAGCTTGTTGGTACTGTAAGGACTTTCAATGAGGAAGTACAGCAATTCATCGAATCGGAAATAAGGAGAATTATTGAAGGAACTTGCTATTTGTCAGGAAGTACGTACGAATATCGATTTGAAAGAGGCTATCCTGCTGTAGTGAACCATGCAAAGGAAACCGAATATTTAGTTCAGATTGCCAAGCTTGTCCCAGAAATACAAATAATAGAAGAAACTGAGCCACATATGGGCGGTGAGGATTTTGCCTACTATTTGCAAAAGGTGCCAGGCACCTTCTTTTTCACTGGTGCAAAACCGGTTTACACCGACACTGTCTTTCCGCACCACCATCCTAAATTTGACATCGATGAAAAAGCAATGTTAATTGCCGCCAAAACACTTGGAACCGCAGCAACGCAAATTCATACCCAATAAGAGGAAAAATGGCAAGTTCGCTTACAAGTTAATTTAATAGTGCCTGAAGTCGAGGAAAATAGTGTGTTCAGGCACTAATTAAAATAATAGTGACCGTAGCATAAAAAAATGGAAAACTCAGGTATTATTAAAAATGAGTTTATATACATTCTTATCTTATAGATGAAAAGCCCCTGAATCCTTTAATATTCAGGGGCTCTATTTAATATCCTTAATCTGTAAGCGTTCATTGCGGTCAACCCTAAGTGTCTGATGAGATTGTTATTGGCAAATGCTCCGACAACAGCCCCAATTCCAGGAACGAGCTGAAACATTTTGGCAAAATCAATATAATCACGATACTCCTCCTGAAACTTATGCCAATCCATCTCGACAAGATGCTGTTTTCGAATATCCCAATTTTCAATTTCAGATAAGGTTATCCTACGAATTTCACCACTAGAAAAAGCAAGCTGAAAAACATGGAGAATAAATAATCGTTCCTCATATTCACTCGTATTAAAACCATAGATATAGGCGACATCAAACAAGAATTTCATCTTGATGGTTAGTAGTAACGGAAAGTCAGCCAACCCAATTAAAATCCCTCCAGCACCAGTACCTGCACCTTCAACGATCGCTGTTCTCTGATAAGCAACTATTTTTTTTCGAACCAGTTTATCTCGTTCTTCAAGACTTAATCTCCGCTCCTGACTTTTCCTTGTCATTAGCTGGGAACCAAATAATGTTGCTTTTACCATTGCTTTTATGCTCCCAGTCAATACTAAATGCACCTTGGTCGGAATGAGATGATTTATTTTCCCTTGCGCCTTTTTTGATAATCGCTTTATCATCCCGGTACGTCTCGTTATTTTCCGTTTCCAATCCGCTATTTCATCAATGACCTTTAACTCATATTCATTCATTCGCTTTCCACCGCTTTCAAAGGGAATAGCTTATGGTTTTAATCTATTTTTACTATATATGTAAGTAAATATGTAATTAAAACAAATTCCTGCAAGGAACGTAAGCAGCGAAATGATAAGTTGTCCTTTCAAGAGAATAACTATGGTAAAGATAACGACCTCGATTGATAATATGACCATCAACAGCAAACGGAATGCAGCAAATTTATGTTTTGCTGCCACTGGGTACAAATCCACCCAAAGCTTATTTTGATGATGATTCCATAAAGGTAAAAGCTGAAAACCAGTCAAATAGAGAAAAAGCAGTGTTAAGACTATTTGTCCCCAGCCGAAAGTAATGAAATACAAAGCAAGCATCCCGATCACTGTTAGCCGGAGAAACAGACCAAGATAATCTGAAGCGCGTAAGAACGTTCTTGAAAATAAATAAAGATAGGTTTTATCCTGTGAAAAGCCAATCCGATTGAGGAAGAAATCAAGCCATCTCCTTCTTTTCACGGTATCCTTTACTTTCGGTACATCTGTAAAAAGGTTAGCAAGTCGGTAAAAGGAAGCCATTCTTTTTTCTTCAGAAGCAATAAGCAAGTCCCATTTCAGACCTATTTTTCTTGTTCGGACAAAATAAGATCGATAATAAAATACCATTACCACTACGATGACCAACAGGAATAGTAGATGTGCCTGCTGAAGTAACAAGTAGCACAATAATGCATTTATACAAAAGCGAACAACCATATCCCACAGATAAACAGATGGCTGAACAAAATAGGAGATTTGCCAGCTAACAACCAAATTCCATGCTTTTGCAGCTAAAAGCACAACAAAAAACGGAAAAAAAAGGCGAAAGCCATGATTTCCAACATGGGCATACATCGGCATGAGTATCGCAAAAACCATTAATAGAATATAGCCTTGAAAGACAAAGCTTGCTACTCCTGATCTCAGAAAGTACCTTTTTAACCTATTTTCTAATGGGATTAAGAAGATTCGATCTGCTTCAAGTAAAAAATTGTAAACAGGACTATAGGTTAAAAAGATCGCCAAAACAAAAGCCATGATGGTCACTACCGGAAAACTGTTTGAAAGACCAGTAATCCAATTCTGATAATAAAATGCACCACCGCCAATTAAAAATAATAAGACGACGACAAGATGCCCATTAAATATATAGCGAAGATACCTGCTTAAATCTTTAACACGTGAACCGAATCGTTCCTTCCAAAGCTTCTGATCATCAAACATAATTTTCTTCCTTTGTTAATTGAATATATAAATCATCTAAGGATGCCATTGGCATTGAGAATTCCTCCCTAAGCTCCTCGAGCGTTCCTTTTGCACGTATTTTTCCTTCATGAAGAATAATAAAACGGTCGCAATATTTTTCGGCAGTAGCAAGTATATGTGTAGACATCAAAATTCCAGCACCATTATCCTTCATTTTTTTCATTAAGTCTAATAATGATTGGATGCCGAGTGGGTCTAGTCCAACAAAGGGTTCATCAACGATGTAAAGAGCAGGTTGGACTAAGAACGCACACATGATCATCACCTTTTGCTTCATTCCTTTTGAAAAATGGGCTGGAAACCACTTTAGGCGTTTTTCCATACGAAATTCAGTTAATAGTGGTTTGACTCTTTCTTTAAAAACAGCTTCATCTATGCCGTATGCCATTGCGGTTAATCTTAAATGTTCATCGAGCGTCAACTCTTCATATAAAACAGGTGTTTCAGGAACAAACGTAAACAGCCTCCGATAAGCTTCTTTATTTTCAGTAAAGGATTTTCCGTTGATGGTTATTTCTCCACTGTGCGGCTCCATCAAACCAATAATATGCTTGATGGTGGTACTCTTCCCAGCACCATTTAAACCGATTAGCCCTACAAGCTCTTTTTCATTGACTTCAAAAGAAACATCTTTTAATACAGGGTTTCTTGTATAGCCCCCTGTCAGATTTTCAATCGATAATAAAGACATATTTCAACGCTCCTTAAGTAGCATGATTATTAATCATTTTATCAAATTGTACCCGATAAAAATAGAAATTCAATTTTGAGGAAAAATTACTTTGAATATTTTTTTTCAAATGGAACATCATAATAATCGAAGGGGAAATAACTATTTCGATGAAGTGATTTCATCATAACTTGAAATGAGGTGTCTACTAAAGACAGTTTCCTTTCATAAAAGTTAAGCTTCTACTACGTTTCAGATAAGGGGATGGTTGTATTGTACAATCTGTACTGTAACCATTTTGAGTTCAAATAACACATCAACTGTTTATGGACAATAAACGGAAAATGAGGTGTTTATCGCAGATCGCCTACGTTTTTAAAGGAAGTAAAAACCTATAAAAACAAAATAGGGGATGGTCAGCTTGAACAATGATGTCTCTTTATAAAAACGCTCTATAAAAAATGAGGTGTTTATCAAAGAACACTCCTAATTGAACGTCATAAATGAAGCAAGTCCCCTTCGGGAAGGCGGGATTCCAAGCGAATCCTGCCTTTTTCTTTTTGCTTACTTATGGTAAAATGAGACAAACTTAAAAGCGGAATCGCCTAGGTCAGCCTGCCTGCGTCGCTGAATAATCTTCCTTGCAGGCATGCGACGAGCTGAACATTACTTCCTCGAATAAGCAGTGGCGCAGGAGCAGCGGCCAGGGCAAGGCGCTCCGCCGAAAAACTCACGTTTTTCGGCGTGCGATGTACCGCTTCCGAAGCTTACTCTTATGAGGCTGGACAATTCTAGCAGTCCAATGAATTTGATATTATTTCAAAGGGGATGGCCAAAAATGAACGATTGTATTTTTTGTAAAATTATTAATGGTGAAATATCTTCTGCAAAAGTATTTGAAAATGAACATGTGCTGGCTTTTCTAGACATCAGTCAGGTTACGAAAGGGCATACACTCGTGATTCCAAAGGTACATAAAGAAAATCTGTTCGAACTAACCCCAGAAATAGCCAGAAATCTCTTTGAAGTGGTACCCGAGATTGCCAATGCCCTAAAACAAGAATTTGAACCTGTTGGTTTAAATATGGTCAACAATAATGGCGAACAGGCTGGGCAATCCGTATTCCACTACCATGTCCATTTAATTCCCCGCTATGGAAAAGGAGATGGATTTGGTGCTGTCTGGAAAAACAACCAAAGTGATTATACACCGGATATGTACCAAGAGATGGCCTCCAATATTAAAAAACATTTTTAGTTTATTTAAACTATTTTTATGTGATATAATGATTTCAAGTTTTTCGCTGCAGGCAACTAGCGCACTGTAGGAGAAACGAAATAGTTTGAGAATAGTTGAGGAGAGATGAGAATTGAATACGAAGAAACTTGTATCATTAGCACTACTAATGGGGATTGGGGCTGTCCTCCATTCGATCATTCCACCGATTTATCTTGGTATAAAGCCCGACATGATGTTAACAATGATGTTTTTAGGAATTATTCTATTTCCGGAAATGAAAAGTGTTATGCTGTTAGCCATCATTACCGGAATCCTGTCAGCATTAACTACCGGATTTCCAGGTGGTCAAATTCCCAACATAATCGATAAATTTGTTACTGCATCGGTCATCTTTGGTTTATTCTTAGCTTTAGGTAAATTTAGAAATTCAATCATAAGTGCCGGGATCCTAACAGCCATAGGTACATTGATTTCTGGAACAATATTTCTAACATCTGCCTATTTAATTGTAGGCTTACCAGGTCCTTTTCTTGGACTATTCGGAATGGCTGTACTCCCTGCAGCTGTGTTAAACACTATAGTAATGGTTATTTTGTATCCTGTTGCACAATCAGTGATTAAGAAAACAAAATATTCCTCTACTACTTCCATTCAAAAATAATGACTTTTCGAAAAGAATCTCAATCCGGGGTTCTTTTCTTTCTTTTAGGCTGTGTTAAACTTGCCTGTTGATTTACGCTCCAGGTGCTTCGCCTTCCGCGGGGAGCCTCCTCGGCGCTTAAGCGCCTGTGGGGTCTCCCCTGCCCCGTACTCCCGCAGGACGTTGAATCAGCATCCTTGAATCAACACCGCACGAAGGAAATGCGATAGCATTTTCGAGGATCTCGCGCCTTCCGCTCCAATCAACATAGTTTCAAAAATCAACAATGACCTTGAACACAGCCTTTTTTTAATATCATCCCTCATTTTTCATTGAGGCGAAACTAGACTTAAATTTCCCAAAAAAAGTTTATGTTTTAAAAATTCTAAAAATTTCTATAAACGAAAAATCAAAAAAGTTGGAAATACTTTGTGAAAACACGTAAAATAGTATTAATTAACTGCTTTCAATTTTGTAAAATTGAGTTTTTTACCATTCCTCAATTAAATTGGCCCTAAAATTAAATAATTTTAAAAAATTATTGTAATTTCTAAAAATTTTGTTAATTTTTTCTTTATTAATTTTTATTTTATTGGCATAATTAAAATAGAGAAATATTAAAGTAGGTGAAAATGGGGATGAGAGAAAAACAATATTCATTGAAGGAAGCAATGCTTTTTACTCAAAGAATTGCACAGCTAAGTAAAGCATTATGGAAATCAGTTGAGAAAGATTGGCAACAATGGATTAAGCCTTATGATTTAAATATCAATGAGCATCACATTCTCTGGATTGCCTATCACTTGAATGGAGCATCTATTTCAGATGTGGCGAAATTCGGAGTCATGCATGTTTCAACAGCGTTTAATTTTTCTAAAAAGTTAGAAGAAAGAGGATTACTAAAATTCTCGAAGAAAGAAAATGATAAACGAAATACGTACATCAAACTTACGTCACAAGGAGAAGATATATTACTGCAGTTGATGGAAGCCTATGAACCTAATGGAAATGCTGCATTTACCGGCGCACTACCGTTAAGGGAATTGTATGGGAAATTTCCTGATATCATTGAAGTGATGGCAATTGTTCGTAACATTTATGGTGACGATTTCATGGAAATATTTGAGCGCTCCTTCCAAAATATTGAGAAAACCTTCGTTGAAGAAGATGGTAAACTCAAGAAATCTGAAGACTCCCATCAGGAACTCGCATAGTTCTAAAGGTATTTTACAAATTCTTTGAAAAGAGGCTCATAAAGTTGTTGTTTCAAACATGAGTGGATCAATTCCTTTATAAAAAAGTTTAGTGGCAATGAGTCTAAGAATTCATCAAAAAGCGGATAAAAGTATACGAAACCTTCCGCT
The DNA here is from genome assembly GCF_001048695.1 of Neobacillus massiliamazoniensis. GTDB lineage: Bacteria > Bacillota > Bacilli > Bacillales > Cytobacillaceae > Neobacillus > Neobacillus massiliamazoniensis. Next base: position 894,050 of record NZ_CVRB01000003.1, read on the forward strand.
TTTTGTTCTTCCATTTTTTTGCTCAACTTGTCACATAAAGAATAAAACTTTTGAGTTTCTTGTTCAGATATTCTGTTTTCAATGATTAGCTTATAAAATTCAAGGTTTGGATTATTTAAAAGCATTACTATAAGCTTTTGATGATATTCTAAAAGTTGAATTCGCTTTAGAATTTGCTGTTCATTCATTGCGCCAATCCTCCACCCTATTCCTTCAAAAATTCTTTTCTCATTATTCACCATTTTAAATAAGTGATAAACTATTTTAGTACATTTTTTTCAACCAGGTTTGATTTTCTGTTAGACTCCCACTCTTTTGGACTATCTTTTTTAAAAAATTTCTGATATTGTATAAAAGATAAACGAACAACAGGAGGGAATCATTGATGATCTCCATTTTTATTGTCCTTTCCATTTTTATTCTGTTTTATGTAAATAAATTGACAGATTCCCTTTGTATTCAGAAAGAAATACCTGAGGAACGCCAGCACAAAGTTTTCCGGACCATTAATGTTCTGACCACCATTCTCCTTATCTCATCATACATAGAAATTCTTTTTACATAATAAGAAAAACGGATGCGCCTTGGTTATCCTCGACAGGCATAATACGACCGCGAGGAGGCAGCTTCTCAGCCACCACAGTGGGGCGGCTTATGATCCAAGGGGCTGGGCGCGGGGAGCTGGACAATTCTCAAAGTCCAATGGTATAGATTCCGAAAACAAAATTAAGGCGATGAGATAATTCTCATCGCCTTTATGATCCTTTTTATTTACCAAACCCAAGCTGCTCCAACGATAATCAAAAGGATGAATAGGACAACGATTAACGCAAATCCTGCACCGTGTACTCCGTCTCCCATTATTTACACCCCTTTCCTATTTGTCAAAGTATATTTACCAAACCCAAGCTGCTCCAACAATAATCAATAAAATGAAAAGCACAACAATTAAAGCAAATCCAGCTCCAGTGCCAAATCCACCGCTCATCAAATTACCTCCTTTTTTATTTACTAACCTATTCTATTCAAGCTGTTTACTTTTCGTTTAGGCTCTTACCTTATTTTTCAATTGAACGTAAATTCAACTATATTTATTAGAAAAATACATTTTAATTCAAAAGTTTACGGGTAATATTTTTTGCAGTAGTTCCCATTTATGTTATAGTAAAGTTTGTGGACAATTATTCACAAGAATTTACTGTTTAGGAGAGGTTCATCAGATGAAAAAAATGATATTGGCACTAACACTTGCTGGAAGTGTTCTTACATTAAGTGCATGTTCAGCAGGTTCTAGCACTGTTGCAGAGACTAAAGATGGAAACATCTCACAGCAAGATCTTTACAATGCAATGAAGACTAAAATCGGACCACAAGCCTTGCAACAACTTATTTATGAAAAAATTCTTCCTAAAAAATATCCAGTAACCGATAAGGAATTAAACGCCAAAGTCGATCAGTTAAAACAGCAGCTTGGCTCAAACTTTCCAGCGGCAATTGCCCAATATGGATATAAAAATGAAGATGACTTAAAGAAAACAATGAAGATTGGTATGATGGAAGAAAAGGCTGCAATGAAAGATGTGAAAGTGACTGACAAAGAGCTGCAAGATTATTACAATAACTTAAAACCAGAGATTCGAGTTCGTCATATCCTCGTTAGTGATGAAAATACTGCAAACGAGGTTAAACAAAAGCTTGATGCTGGTGGAAATTTCGCGGATTTAGCGAAACAATATTCAAAGGATACCGGTTCTGCAGCTAATGGCGGTGAGATTGGCTGGATTAATAAGCAAACCGAAGGACAACTTGACCCAGATTTTGTAAAAGGAGCTTATACACTTACGAAGCCTAACGAAATTAGCGCTCCAGTAAAATCTCAATTTGGTTATCACATTATTCAGTTAGAGGAAATTAAACCGAAGAAACCATTTAACGAAATGAAGAGTGAAATTGAATACGATGTAAAATCTTCAAAATTAACCAGCGATAGCATAACTAAAGCAATGCAGCGTGAACTAAAAGACGCGAATGTAAAAGTTAGCGACAAAGACTTACAAGCTGCTATAAATCTAAATCCTCAAGCTTCTCAAGGTTCAACACCTTCTGGTCAATAATACGAATAGCGAGCAAATCCTATAAAAAAATGAGAATGTCCCTAAAAGGTTAAATCTTTTAGGGACATCCTCATTTTATCCTTGCATATTCTCTTCTTCACGCAATCCTTTTTCTCTTTTTAGCCGCTCCATATAAATTTCGCCTTCTTTTTCAATCGTTTCTTGCTCCAACAGGCGTTCTTCTCTTCCCGTTTTTATAGCCATAAGCGCACTAATAACGATCCCAACCACAACAGCATATACCCAAATAGGAATAGACAATTAAATTGCTCCCTTCTTTAATGGTTGTCCTTACTTATTATCAGCTTATTCGCCTACCATTGAAATATTCTATTATTAAGTAAAAAAAATAGCCCTTTTAAGGACTATTCTCTATTTATGGAATACCGGCTTATAGAATGAGCGATTGTCCAAAGCAAAAATCCGTTCGGAAAATTCCCCTGGCTTCACTCTTTCTAAAGCACCTTCTAACATATTCATTTTTGCATCTATATTATCAATATAATGAAGAATCTCTGCTTCTTTAATCAGTGGCGGTTTCGGACTCCCCCATTCAGCTTTTCCGTGATGACTTAGGACAAGATGCTGCAAAATGAGAACCTCCTCCCCTGATATCCCCAATTCTTCAGCTGCTTTGCCAATTTCATTAATCATAATGGTGATATGACCAAGCAAATTCCCTTCGAGTGTATAAACCGTTGAAATCGGTCCCGACAATTCCATGACCTTTCCCATATCATGCAAAATGATTCCCGCATAGAGTAAATCCTTATCTAAACTTGGATACAGTGCTGCTATCGCTTTTGCCAGTTTTAGCATGCTGACCACATGGTAAGCAAGTCCAGAAACAAATTCATGATGGTTTTTCGTTGCGGCTGGGTATTCCATAAATTCTTTATGATGTTTTTTCATTAAATGACGAGTAATTCTCTGGATATTTGGATTTTTCATTTCAAAAATATATTGAGTTAGCTCACTCTGCATTTCTTCAATGCTTAGTGGTGCTGTCTCTAAAAAGTCATCTAATTTTACCCCATCAGCTGGACCTGTCCGGCGGATTTGGCGAATTTTCAGCTGACTTTTCCCACGATAACTCTGAACATCGCCAAGGATCTTTACAATATTTTGTGCTGCATAGCTCTTTTCATCATCATCGTTGGCATCCCAAAGCTTTGCTTCAATTTCACCACTCTGGTCTTGTAGAATAAGCGTTAAAAACGGCTTACCATTACTCGCAGTTCCTTTTGTTGCACTTTTAATTAATAGAAACAATTCAATCTGTTCCCCGACATCATAATGCAAAATACCTTTCCCCATTTATCCTTTCGCTCCTTCCCAATAGTAAAAGTATAACATATGGACCTAGCGGTCTATGAATGAATTTCAATGGTATTTTTGGTAAGCTGAAGAATACTCTCCTTTGAAAAAGAGTTTAGTAAATGTTCATGGCAGGTGAAAAAAAAGATTTGATTTTTCTTTAGCTTTTTTAATAGCTGCAACACCTTTTGCGTCCTTCTTGCATCAAAATTAACAAAACTATCATCGACCATAATCGGAAAGTGAAAATTTTCATAAAGGGTTGTTGCTAAAGCAAACCGGATTGAAACGTAAACCTGCTCAGTTGTCGCTTGACTCAACTCATTTGCTTCAAATAATGTATGGTCTTTCCTCTCAATCAAGAACCCTGTTCCAGACCTTTGCAGATGGATTTTTTGATAATTTCCACTGGTCAGAAATGATAAATACTCCTCTGCCTTGGCAAGCATTTTTGGCAAATGAATATTTTTATACTTCTCAATTGTGTTTGCCAATAAGTCTTGCGCTACATGATAAACAGCCCATGTCTTTGCCTCTTTTTCAAGCTCAAATTTTTTCTGCCTAAATTGATGTAGTAATTCTGAATAGACTCCGCCTTCTTCTAAAACTTGTATTTCAAATTTTATAGAGGCCTGTTCTTCCTGCAGTTCTGTTAATCGACTCTTAAGAGTTAAAGCTTTATTGTTATATTCAGCGATTAATTCCTCCGCATGATGGATTTGTAAAAAGCTTTCCCGCTCAGCTTCATTAAGCAATGAATACTGAAGCTGCTCTTGAAGAATGAAAAGCCTTTCTAGTAGCTTCCTCTTTTTCTCAGCTTTATTACCAATCTCATAGTAAAACTGCTCGTCCTCTACACCGGCTTCATTGAAAAGCTGCTCTTTTTCAAATTGAAGCTGTTGGTGTTCTCTGTTTAATTGCTGGATATCAGCTGCAAAATCTTCCAACTTCCTTTGCTTCTCGGTGCACTTAACATATTTTTCATGTTCTTCCTTCAGCTTGTTCCTTAATAAGTAGGCAATTTTATGTAGGTCCTTATTGGTTTCAGACAAATAGCGGTTGGTAAAAAAATTTACCTCTTCCGCTATTCTAGCTTGTTCAAGGCTAATTTGCTTCATTCGTTCAAGCAAATGCTGTTTTTCCCTTCCAACTAATTTAAATTGTTCAATCAGCTCAAAAGCTTCATCTAAATGAGACTGGGCCATATATTCAGGAATTCTTAAATTACTGCTTAGAGCCACGAGTTTTTTCTTATGCTCTCTAGCTTCCTTTTCCCAATCCTCAAATTTCGCAATCACTCTCTCATATTGATTTTGCTGCCCTTCAAGCTTGATGTTTAAGATTTGCAAATTATCCCTACGATGATCATCAAGTTTTATTTGTTCGATTAGATAGGAGAGATCTCTAAATTCAGCCGATTGTAACTTTTCCTGTAATTTCTTTTCCTTCTCTTTTAAACGATCAAGGGTTTTCCTAATGTCCTCTTGTTTTGAATCCCTGAAGTTATTGGTCATAAAAATGAGCATCATGATACATCCAATCAACCCAAGTAAAAACAGAACCCACTGACTTGATTTCAAACTATAGAATGTAAATCCTAATAAAATTAGCTCAAAGATCATAAACTGAATCCATCTTTGTTGTTGCAGACTTCGTTCCCGTTTTGTTTCATCCTGATAAAATTTCATTTTATCTTTCACTGTGGTCCATTCAATTTCTAAACCCTTCTTGTCACTCCCTTCATTAATTTGCTCTTCAAGTATTGCTCTTTCCTTTTCTGAAAGAATCTGGCTTTCGGCAAATTGAACATCCTTTTCAATATTTTCCAGACTATCTTTCTCTTCCTGAAAACGTTTTTCAAGATCCTGTTGCAGTTCTATCAGCTTTTGTCCCTTTTTCGCAATCGACTCTACTTCATTTTTCATAAAAATATTTGTATTAATCGCAAGGATTTCTTCATCATTAATAGATAGATGAAGCTTTTCTTTCAACAATACCAGCTTTTCATCCATCTCTGTCAATCTAGTTTCACATTTTTGTTTTTCTAGCATCATTTGCTCAACTAAAGGGATTTGATCCAGTGTTGACATTAGGACTGACTCGTTCTCAAGGAAAGAAAGATCTGGCTGTGAGGACAGAATTTCCTGTTTTAATTGATCGATTCTTTCCTGTAAACTTATCATCTGCCCTTTAAGGGGGCGAATAGATTGATTCAGCTGCTCGAGTCGTTCAATTCCACGAACCGGGAATTGGAAATCCCCCATTTCCTTCAGTTCTTTGGAAATCTGTTTTTCCTCTTGAACAAGTGACCTTATCTTTTTCCACTCACTCAGCTTATCGGCCTCTTCTTTCAGTTCTTGGAGTGAGATTGTAATCTCTTCCATTTCCTGCTGAAGGGTTAGCTTCTTTTCTACCAGTTGCTCGTACTCTTGATTTTTAGCTGCGGCTTTTTTCAATTCTTTATGTAAATCATGTATTTCATGAAATTTTTCATTTAGAATTGGTTTCTTTCCGCCTGGCTTAAATCGAGAATCTAATTCTTTTTGTAGTGATGCTTCCGTACGTGCTAATCGCTCTGTTCCTAATGTTCCTGCAGAAAATAAAAATTTTCCAATATCTTCTCCTTTCATTTGATGAATGTTCTGCAATCCATGCAAATTAAAGGAGAAAATGGCTTGGAACAAGCTTTTATCGAAATTGGACAGTAAGTCTTTTAGCAGTTCCTCACCACCAACCGTCCCATTGTCCAACGCAACCTTTACATCACCTGCGGCCTTTCCTTTGACCCTTTCAATAACCGCAAACCCATGCTCCTCATGAAAAATCCTTATTTTCCCTCCATATTTCGCACCGTTTTTCGGCTCGTACCGTAGCTCGGAGGATTGCTGTTTGGTAGGAAACCCAAATAATATCCCATGGATAAATGCCATGATGGTCGACTTGCCCGCCTCATTCTCGCCAAAAAAAACTTGAAAATTCTCTAAGTCTGAAAATGTGACATTTTCTAATTGCCCGTATCCATATATATGTATATCAACAATTTTCAAATTACACCCTCCTTATTTATAGAGTAATTTCAATAACAACTGCTCAGCATTGTTAATTAGTTCTTGCTGTTCGCTAGTAGAAATGTTGGATAGATATTTTCTGCCAATGTGATGCTGATACAGTGGAGCGAGAGCGGTATCCAGGTGATCATAATCGTCAACTGTTTTAAAAAATTCAGCAAAAAAGTTTGCTTCTGTTGCTAATTTCTCTCTATCAATATTCAAGTTTTCAAAAATGTTCAAGTCGACAAGCCAGACGAATGCTTCCTCGTCACTTTCATCCTCCTGAAGAAGATCGGTCAGTTCATCGCCTATGTTTCTTTTTTCCTGATAATCGTCTATTTGAACGTTTTGCAATTCCAGCGTAATGAAAGTACCCATCTTCTCTTTACGAAAATGATTTATGGCTGATTGACAAAGTCGAAAAACTTCGTCGAAGCTCCTTGCCGAAGATGCATCAATCATCGCTTCTTCCCAAACAATATCCGACGCTTCAATAAATTCCAGTTTGTTATCTATATCCGTTAATGTCACATGATAAAAACCCTTTGGACCCGTCTCTTTTTTATTCCTTCCTTGAATGTTCCCCGGATAAATAATTGGCGGCGTTTCAGCCAATATCATTCTTTTATGGATGTGACCTAATGCCCAATAATCAAAATCTTTGTCCTGTAGGTCTTTAAATGAAAAAGGTGCATAATTGTCATGTTCATGCGCCCCGCCTTCATTGCCGTGAAGAATGCCGATATGAAAGTCCGCCTTGTTCACTTTTTGGTATTCATCAATTTTCCGTTCAAAAATGTGCCTCTGCGGATAGCTAAAACCATAAAGGTGGATGATTTCCCCCCGTTTTGTTTGAACAACTTTTGTTTCTACTTCTCTTCCGAAAATATGAACGTTTGCGGGCATATCAAGCTGAGTCCACGAACCACTTAAATGATCGTGGTTACCATGAACAACATAAACAGGTATTTCTTTCTCGGCAAGCTTTAACATTTCCGTCCGAAAACGGGATTGGGCTCGCAGACTGCGATCTTCTCCGTCAAATAAATCACCTGCTATTACGACAAAATCTACCTGCCGCTTGATTGCTGTTTCTGTAAGCTTCTTTAATGCTAAAAAGGTGCTTTCTCTTACTCTGTTGAAAATATGTCCTGGCAATGATTTTAACCCGACCATCGGACTGTCCAAATGTAGATCAGCTGCATGGATAAATGATATTTGTTTCATAAATTATTCCCTTTCACTGTCTTTTCTTCATTTTAACACCTCCAAAAAGCGAATGCACGTTCCATTCTAAAAAATTTAAAAAGAGCCCGCCATAATCTTGGCGAAGCTCAGTTTCATCATTACTCATTTTTAGTTAGCTGTAGTGCTTTTTTAATATCCTTATAGGAATTAAACTTTCCATAGATCAGGACTCCCCCTCTATAGATGCGTGCACCAATGATGGCAAAGATCACGATTGTTACCAGCATAATGACAATCCCTATTACGGCTTCCCATGTCGGAATGTTAAGCATTCCAACTCGTAAAAACATAATCATTGGCGTAAAGAATGGAATATAAGATGTTATCGTAATAAAGGGTGCATCAGGTTTGCCTAGGCCAAACATTGCAATCATAAAACCAGCAACTATCAGCATGGTCATTGGAGTAATCATCTGCTGTACATCTTCAATCCTGCTGACAAGGGATCCAAGAAATGCTGCAAGGGTAGCATAAAGGAAATACCCTAAAATAAAGAAAATCACTGCGTAACAAATAGTTGCAACTGGGATTTGATTAAATCCAAAGAGACCACTTAATGACTCCATATTCTTATTAAAAGAATAATAACCAACCGATAAGAACACGGCCAGCTGTGTAAGGCTTAGCAGTCCGATTCCTAATATTTTTGCAAACATCTGCTTAATCGGTGAAACACTTGATATTAAGATTTCCATTACCCTTGATGACTTCTCAGTTGCAACCTCCATCGCAATCATACTTGCGTACATGATGACGGAAAAATAAATGATAAATAGAAGAACATAAACTAGCCCCCTAGCTTGTTTCAATTGCTCTTCTGTTTTGGCATTCTTCTCAAGGGCATACTGCTTGAATGAAACCGGCTCGTAAAGCTTCTGAAGCTGGTTTGGTGACAAATTGATTTGCGACGCCGCAATCATTGTTTTTAGTTGTTGAAGACCTGTTTGAAGATCATTATACAATGACGAATCCGCAATGCTCATTGCTTTATAAGTTGCTTCAGGCAATTTTTCCTCATTAATACGCAACTGGATGACCCCAGTATAATCTCCCTTTTTAACCGCTTGTTCAGCCTCAGTCTCACTTCCATTGTAGTGATAGAGTTGAATATTTTTATTGATTTTATGAAGCTGCTGCTTAAATGGCTCGTAAAGTTGACCCGATTCATCTAGAACTGCAACCTTGTCTTTACCGCCATTTTTATCAAATGCATGAATAATATTATCCATATTTGTAAGACCTAATACAATGGCAACGCTCAGGATGGTTGTAATAATAAACGATTTTGATTTTAATTTATTTATATAGGTATGGGATAAGATAATCCAAAATTTATTCATAAGAGGCACCTACTTTTTCGATAAAAATATCATTTAATGAGGGTTCCTCAAGCGCAAATTTTCGAATGAACCCTTTACCGACGATTTCCTTAAGAATTCGTTCCGCAACCCCTTCACCTTCAATCTGCAAGTGGATTCCTTCTGTTGTTGTTTTCGCCTTCAAGACACCCGGAAAAGCCTTTAATTCTTGAAGCGAAAAATCAGCATGAATGACAAGATTCTTTTTGCCAAATTCTCTTTTTATTTCCTTCAATGAACCGTGAACGACCGGCTTTCCTTTTTGCAAAATACAAAGATGCTCGCACATTTCCTCGACATGCTCCATCCGATGGCTTGAAAATACTATGGTGGCTCCCTTCTCTTTTAAGGATATAACTGCCTCCTTAAGTAGCTCAACATTTACCGGGTCAAGCCCGCTAAAGGGTTCATCAAGAATTAATAACTTTGGTCTATGTATAACAGAGGCAATAAATTGAATTTTTTGTTGGTTTCCTTTTGATAGTTCCTCCACTTTCTTATTCTCATAATCTGTAATTTTAAAGCGCTCCAGCCATTCCTTTAATTCTTTTTGAGCCTCATTTTTTTCCATTCCTCTAAGTCTTGCTAAATAGACAATTTGATCCTTGACCTTTAGTTTAGGATACAGGCCTCGTTCCTCCGGAAGATATCCTACCAAGTGGCTTGTTGAATAATCAATGGGCTGTCCATCCCAGGTTATTTTCCCTTCGCTTGTATCAAGTAATCCTAAAATCATCCGAAAAGTTGTCGTTTTCCCTGCTCCATTTGCACCTAAAAAACCAAACATTTCTTTTTCAGGGATGCTTAACGATAAATCGTTTACCGCCGTAAATTGCCCAAACCGTTTTGTCACATGCTCAAGTTTAAGAACCATTCCTTTTACACTCCTCTCAATTAATAATACGTATCTTTTAACCTTTTGTTTCATTTTTTCTTTTGATAAATATAAAGAATTATGTGAAAATAATAGTAATGATTTATGAACAGGGGGATTTATCAATGAAAACCTACAAACTAACAGCCTTTGAAGCGAATGGTGAAAAGATAATTGAGGAAAGCATCCTGGCTGACAATGATCATTCCGCTAAAGAGATGGCTGAGAAACGCTTATCAGAAGAAAACTTAATAGACAAAACACATCGCTTCACATCACCTAGCGGAAAATTGTTACTATTTCATCCATAAGAAAAAAGCGGAAGCGCCTTGGTCACCCCGAAAGGCATAAGACGCTCCCAAAAAGAAGGCGTTTTTTGCCTTCATTTTGGGAGTGGCTTATGACCCCGAGGGGCTAGGCGCTAGATCTAGACAATAAGAAAAGCGCAAGCGCCTATGTCAGCCCCGACAGGCATAAGACGCTTCCAAAAAGAAGGCGCTTTTTGCCTTCGTTTTGGGAGTGGCTTATGACCCCGAGGGGCTAGGCGCTGAAGCTAGACAATAAAAAAAAGCGGAAGGCGCCCTTTAGTGAAGTATGGACTGGAGCGCTTCCGCTTCTTTTATTTTCCGATAAAGTTTGCTGGTCTTTTTTCAATGAATGCATTGATTCCTTCTTTGTGGTCCCTTGTTTCCCTCATTTTTTGCTGTCCTTGTTTTTCCAATTCCAAAATTTTTAGAAGCTGTGGCCGATTTTTTTCCGCTAAGATTTTTTTGGTTTTAATCATCGCTTGGATAGGTCGTTTTAACCAATCTGAGATTCTGGCATCTAAAGCTGTCTGAAGGTCACTCTCTGCCACTTCCTGAATCAAACCTAATTTAAGGGCTTCATCTGGCGCCATTATTTTCCCATCCCAAATCAGTTGCTTTGCCTTTGTCTCTCCTAATTTTTGTTCTAAAAAGAAATGGGAACCGCCATCAGGAATAAGTCCAATTCCAATAAAATTCATTGCTAATTTGCTAGCTTTATCAGCAATGATATAATCAGTTGCCAAAGCGAGACTAAAGCCTAATCCTGCAGCCGCTCCAGAAATCGCACTGATAGTCAGCTTCGGAATGCTATAAAGGGTAATGATCAGTTCACTAATACAATCCATAACAAGGAAAAATTCCTTTTCATCCGTGTTAGATAGCATCGTTTTAATATCGCCACCTGCTGAAAAGGCTCTTCCTTTTCCAGTCAATACGACAATATCAATATCGTCTGAATCTGTTATTTCCTTTAGTGTACAGGTAAGCCCTTTAATCACATCCATGTCCATTGCGTTTAAAGCTTCCGGTCTGTTCAATTCCACAGTTGCTACTCGATTGAATACTGTCAAATTTACCTTATCAGTGACAAATTGAATTGACACCTAAGACACCCCCATATTTTTCATTCAACTCTATTATATATGGAAATGCTTTGAATAAAAAGGAATTTTCTTAATATAGGAAATTTTCACCTATTTCGAAGTGTTTTTTTGTTGCGGTATAACAATCGCAGATTTATTTAAATATTCGCAGTTTTTAAAGGAAATAAGCGAAAACAACAAAATTCCCCTGCAAAGCTCATGCAGGGGAACCTATTTTAAGTGAATAATTCGTCTAATATTTTGATTTTGTCTTCAGTATAAGCCTCAAAGCTTTCATTATACGTCTTAGGGTCCTTTGGATTAGCGAAGTGCGTTATTTTTCCACTATCAGGGTCAATAAATTTACTAGCAGCTCCGCAGCCAAGACCGATAATCGTTTGCTGCTCCTCCATGATCATGATGTTATAGATACTTTCTTGATTTGGCAGAGAATAGCCGACATTTTCGAGGTTACCCAGGATATTTTTTTGTCGATATAAATAATATGGGACATATCCATGGCTAACCGTCCAATCTTTTGCAAGCTCCATCATTTTTTCAACTTCTCCGCGGTCCGCAACTTTGTACTTCTCCTTATTCTTCGTCATTTCTGAAGCGCGTTTAAACGATAATGTATGGACGGTTAAGGATTCAGGCATCAGCTTTTCTGTTTCAGCTAAAGAATGCTTGAACTCAGTTGTCCCCTCCCCAGGAAGGCCAATGATCAAATCCATGTTAATATTGTTCATTCCCATGGAGCGGGCCAAATGAAACTTATCTATCGTTTCTGAAACGGTGTGATGACGTCCGATTGCTTTTAATGTTTCCTGAGTATATGATTGTGGATTAATGCTGATTCGGTCGATATTCCACTTTTTCAAAACCACCAATTTTTCAGGCGTGATCGTGTCTGGACGGCCTGCTTCAACGGTGATTTCACGGATATTTTCGACATCAGGGAAGGAAGTATACATTTCATCGTAAAGCATGTCCATCTCTTCAGCCGTAATACTCGTTGGTGTACCGCCTCCATAATACACAGTTGTAATCCGAATCCCTTTTTCTTTCAGCCATGAGCCGATTTTCCTCATCTCATAATGTAATCCCCCGAGAAAGGAATCAACCGAACCCTGGCGGCCGTTAATTGCATAGGCTGGAAACGTGCAGTATGCACATTTTGTCGGGCAAAAGGGGATACCGATATAGATACTCACTTCCTTTTGCAATGTATATAAGTCCGGCACAACCGTTAGCTGACGGTCAACAATTTGCTGCATCAGCAAAATCTTTTCATCAGTTATTAAGTAGTCATCCTTTAATTGCTGGTGAGCGATTTCAGTCGGAATGCCTTCCTGCACCTTCCGATGAAGCAACTTCGTAGGTCTGACTCCTGTTAAAATGCCCCATTTTTGTTTGATTCCAGTCCAATCCTGCAATACAGTTAGATAAACATGAGAAACAGCATTTTTGATCTGCTTAAAAAATTCCTTTTCCGAATCGGATGGAACTAATTCTTTTTGATATTCTGCTCGATAAGTTTTTTCCACATTATCTACTAATTCTGCAGAAACTTGCACCGTCTCCTCAACATGCAAATGGAATTTTATCAGTAAATCAGCCTCAGCTTGCATTGAAAAAATCTGTGATTCTTCAAAAAATAAATTGGCTATTAGCTGGAGTTGCCTATAAAAACGTTCATCCTCTAGCCCTTGAATGGAAATTTTCAAAACGATCACCTTTTCATTTAAACTCTCTTCAGTTTACAAAATCGCTATTTCAAGGTCAATACAGTGGAAACAAGAAATGCGGAAGGCTCCCGTTTAGCGACGTATAGACTGGAGAGCTTCGACTGAGATAAAGGAAACACGAATCGCATTTTTTGCGATTCGATGTTGACTTATCGTAGGGAGAAGAGCGAAGTCCACTAGTCGCTGGGCGCATGGAGCTAGACAATTCTCAAAGTCAAAAACTTATACTTACTTATCTTTAAGAAAAGCGGAAGAGCCTTGGAGCCGGACACATGATATACATTCAAAATATACAAAAATACCATAGGCTTGTTTCCTATGGTATTGAGTAGCTATTTTTTTATAATATTCATTTTCCGTAAAAACTCAATTGGCTGTTGCTTTCGAAAATGCTCCTTCACCATATAAGCAACACCATGTTCATTTTTTGACCTTGTAATCCAGTCGGCGGTTCTTTTCACTTTGAAATCGGCATTCCACATGGCTACCCCTAAACCGACTGTTTCAATTAATGGAATATCGTCAATCCCGTTACCAATGACAACCATTTCTTTCGTTTTGATACCAAGCTGATTACCTAGATAAATTAAACCGGTAAGCTTTGAAACACCTGCTGGAACAATGTCTAACCGCAATGTGTCGAGGTCAATCATATCAATCTCTGTAAACATTTTTCCAAGGGCTTTTTTAGTATCCTCTAGGTCACTCTTTTCTTCAAAATACACCTCAATTTTTGGCGGTGTAACTGGTTGTTCATGTAAATATTCACTTAGGGAGGAAACAAATTGCTGGGAATAAAATACGGGATCTCCTGATGTGAATACCGTTTTCGCTAACAAATTATGATGTAATTTATATTTATTTGATAAAGAAAATTCTTCGTGCACTAGCCGAATTTGACATGGAAAGCCTTCAAGAAAACGGACTGTGTCGTAGGTGATATCCTCATTAATCCTTTTCACGTAGATCGGCTTCTCTTGTAAATTGGAAATATAAGCACCTTGATGCGAAATGATCGGTGTTTTTATCTTTAAAGCTTTGGCTACCTTTCTCGCTGAAGGAAAGCTACGTGATGTAACCAATGTGACATAAATTCCTTTTTGCTGGACATATTCTATAGCTTCTTTTGATGACTTATGGATTTTTCCATTCGATTGAAGAAGCGTGCCATCAATATTTAAAGCAAGCAAGCGATAAATCATCATGTTGCCCCCTGTTCGTGGTGAAATTACCTTACTATCACTTTTATGTTTTTTCATCCACATATAGAACAGAAGGCCATCTACTAAACAAAGAAAAAAGGGTTTCCCAAAATGGTCTCCCCCTCTCGCATAACACTCAATTTATAGCCATTTATTAACCAAAGTTCAACTATAAATTGTAGGTTGAGGGGTTGACACTTTTTTTGGGACATCCTTATAATCGGTTAAATTTATCCGTATAACTCTTCTAATGGTTTCATGATAACCTGGTTTAGTTCGGCAATTACCATGCTCATTCGTTGTTCAGCCTGCATGAGTCGTGCAATTTTTTCATTTTGTTGGACATTCACTACTGTTGACTGAGCCTGCTGAATCTCTTCAGGGGAAATTTCCTGACCCATCATCTGTTTCTGCTGCAGGTTCATTTGAATTTGGCGAAAATGATCAAACATTTGCTTTGCTTGCGGATCGGCATTTACCTCATTGTAAGCTTGCTTTATTTGTGCGTACTCAGCACTCTCACGGATCGCTTTTTCTAATGCATAGGCGGAATCGTATAAATTAACTGCCAATAGGCTCACTCCTATTTTTGATTATTTATTTTTCTTAACAACTATAACAAACTATGCTCATGAATGCGAGAATGTTAATCAATGTTAATTCCGTCACCATTAGACACCATCCAAAATAGTTGAACATACGATATATCAGCATATACCTAGAAGAATAACTTCTACGACTAGCACAGGCACTTAAGCTGGACAGAAAATGAGGAGTGTTTATGTCCATTTCATTAATCCCCGTTACACTTGTTTCCAGAAAATCTCCAAACAATAGTGATTGTACTTTAGAGGTGTCCAATAATTTATGTCAACAATTAGATTTGAATAGTGGCCAAGACTTAAGCATCCTTTTGGGTAAAAAAATGATAAAAATGAAGATCCAAATAATAGAAAAACCAATAAATGAGATTACTTTTCCAGAAAATATTTTTCATGAATTTTATTTACCAATTCAAACTTATAAATTTCAAGCTTACTATACTCCGGAAATTCATACATTACAGCTCGGTCCGATTCTGGGATTGTTAACCGATTTTGAAGTAAAGGAAGGAGCAGAACCCCACTTTCGATCCATTCATCTGTTCTGTGAGGAGCTACATCGCGCAATAGAAGAGATTGGCGGATTTTTTTATATTTTTTCATACAACCATTTTTCAAAAGAAGGATACTACTATCAAAACGGTAAATGGATCCCATCAATGCTGCCACTCCCCAATGTTATTTACAACCGAATACATTCTCGGAGGCTTGAGTACGTTAAAGAGTTTAAGAAGTTTCGCCAAAGCTTAGAGCAATTAAACATACCACTTTTTAATGAGCGTTTCCTTTCGAAATTGGAAGTGTATAACCAATTAAGTGAAGAACAACATTTACACGCTTTTTTACCAGAAACAAAGCTTTTTACATTTGAAAACTTAATGGAGCTTGCCAAAAAATATGAAACGGTTTTTATCAAGCCTGTTCATGGCAGTCAAGGCAGAAATATTTTGAAAATATCAAAGCAGGATGAGAATTCCTATTCGTATCAAACCTCTTTTCAATTAACGATTGACGCAAAAAAATATCTCTTAGATGACATTTATCAGCAAATAAAACCATTGCTCGGTAATAGAATTTATATTATTCAACAAGGAATCCCGCTCTTGACCCATGTAGGAAACATCATGGATTTTAGAGTATTATGCCATAAGAATTGCCATCATCTTTGGGAAGTCACATCAATGGTGGCAAGAATTTCAGCAGAGCAGGAAATGGTCTCTAATCTAGCCAAGGGTGGCAAAGTAATGAAACCATTCGAAGCATTAGGCACATGTATGAACAACAGAAAGGCCTTTGAAATTCTTCAGTTAATAAAGGAGCTAGCAATTGAAACAGCTGCCACCATAAGTAAAAATTCCCAAGGGATCACCGGAGAGCTCGGCATCGACATTGGTGTAGACAAGGATGGAAGGCTTTGGCTAATTGAGGTAAATTCTAAACCATCCAAAAGCTTTGAGGACGGTCAAGGAAAAATAAGACCATCAGCAAAAGCCATTGTTCAACTTTGTACGTTACTTACTTTTGAAACTAGTCGTGATTAGGAGGAAACCTAAATGATTACTTTTGGAATTATGACCTTAAATATGGAAAGTGAAACTTCATATATTGACCAAATCGCAAAGCTTGCCGATTCATGCGAAATGGAATGTTTCAGATTCATTCCTTCAAAAATAAATCCCCATACCCTTTTAGTAAAGGGGAAAAAGTTTAACGCTAAAGATCAAACTTGGGCAGAAGGGGAATTCCCCATTCCATCTATTCTATACGATCGCTGTTTTTATGGTGATGATGAACATTCAAAACAATGCATTCCGATAGTCTCATGGCTTAAGTGCAGAAATGATATTACCTTTTTAGGATATGGTTTACCCAACAAGCTTGAACTTTACAATGTACTGAAAAATTCAGTATTAACACCCTATTTACCTCCTACAATGAAGGTCTCAAATCCGGGTGAGGTACTGAAAGAGCTAAAGATACGGAATAGGATTATTTTAAAACCAATCAGTGGTTCGCAAGGATATGGGATTTATTATGTAAAACAAAATGATAAAAGCTTTCATGTAAAAACAGAAAAACAAAAAAAGATTATCTCACATATATTTCAGAATGAGTTAAAGCTAAATCACTGGTTAAATTCGTTAATGGTTCAGCGTGACTATCTTCTGCAGCCATTTTTAGAACTTGCAAATGACCATTTACAGCCGTTTGATATACGCATTCTTATCCAAAAAAATGAACATGGTGACTGGGTCACACGTGGAAAAGGCGTTCGTCAAGGGACTACCGGTGGAATTCTTTCAAACTTAAGCTCTGGCGGCAGTGTCATCCGTTTCGCCGATTGGTTGGCTTTCCTCCCTCCTGCAAAACGAGAGTATATCCGTAATGAGTTAACATTTATTACTGCTAATCTCCCACGTTTACTTGAACAGGAATTTTTGCCACTATTCGAACTTGGAGTAGATATTGGGGTGGCAAGAAATGGTGCCATTTGGATACTCGATGTCAATTCAAAGCCTGGAAGAAAGGTTATTTTAGAAACCAAACCTGAATTAAAGGAAACCCTTTACCTTGCCCCGCTACTGTACGGGAAGCATATTTCTAAGCTAGAACAAACAGAAAGGAAGAGCTCTTATGCGACAACGCTTTTTTCTTGAGGTTGCGGCAAATGACCAACTGGTAGCTTTTTGTCCACCTGAGGTCATTTATCATCAATCTCTTAAGAAAATCGCCTTTGGCTCAAAGTCAATTGAGGTTGATTTCCGTGCCCATCCTGATCAAAAGGATCGTATCGTGATAAGCAAGAGGATGCAGGAGGAGCTTCAATTTCCTAACCTTAACATTCCCCTCCATACTTTTATCGAAGATCAAGTTCTCTTTATCGGACCGCTTGTTGGGATCTTCACTTCAGGATTTTCGGCATCACAGAATAACCCGATTGGCGAAAGAACATCTTTTTTTGCGAAGCTAATATCCGTTAATAAAACAGTGGGGGCGGTGCCCTTCGTTTTTGGAGAGCAGCATATTGATTGGGAGCAAGGCAGCATCAAAGGATTCTTTTACCATGAGAGTGTGTGGGAGACTTTTGATGTACCTTTTCCAAACGTCATTTACGACCGACTCCCTAATCGTAAAAGTGAAGAAAATCCTAAATTGATAAAGGTTAAAAACCGACTTCAAAAAGAATATCTTATTCCTTGGTATAATCCAGGATTTTTTAATAAGCTCGATATTAATGATCGGCTACAGCAGAATGATATTGTCGCAAGTTATTTACCAGAAACGCACCCATTCACTTCCTTTTCCATGATTGAGATAATGCTTTCTCAATATGGCCATATCTATTTCAAACCGAAAAACGGCAGCCTCGGATTTGGGGTTCACCAAATTATTTATGATAAGCACCATGGTGATTATTACTGCCGATACCAAGATCCTGATGGAATTAACCGTCTCCGCAAATTCTCATCCCTCGAAAAATTATTTAACCGGGTATTCTCTAAACAAAATCTCGATAGAATGATCGTTCAGCAAGGAATTCATTTGCTGCGAAAGGGTACTCGTGCTATTGATTTTCGTGTTCATACGAATAAGGACGAATTAGGGAATTGGCATGTCTCGGCCATTGCAGCTAAAATTGCCGGCGTTGGAAGTGTGACAACCCATAAGCGAAGCGGTGGTGAAATTAAAACCATTTCAGAAATTTTTCCAACAGAAGAGTGTGAATTATTTACAGAAAAACTTTCAAAGGCTGCACTAAATTTAAGCAGTGTATTAGATCATAACATCGAGGGGATTATCGGAGAAATTGGCTTTGATTTAGGGATTGATCGTAATGGGGATGTTTGGTTCTTTGAAGCTAATTCCAAGCCTGGAAGATCAATTTTTGAACACCCGGAATTGAAGGATTTTGATTTATTAACCCGTCAATTATCCATTGCTTTCGCCGTATTTCTCACAGAACAAGCATTGCACCACCCAGAGGAATTATTCCAATGAAAATTTACTATGATAAAGATTTTGCAAAATGGTACTGCATAAATTTGGAGGATCCTGTCACAATAGGTGGTGAAAATAAATTAATTGAACAAGGAAAAGCAAGTCTGGATTCCTTTTGCTTTGATGTATGCTTAAGTGATAACCATGTTGGGCCGCTGATCGGAATCATGACTTCACGCAGTAAAAATGGAGTCATTGCCGGTAACGGCCCACTATTTAAAGAACTACAGAAAAAGCTTATCTCCTTAGCTGGAATAAGCTTTATTTTTACAATGGAAGGGGTTGGAAATGATACAATTACCGGGTATATCTTTTTACCCGATAAACAAATGTGGATAAAGGTACAGGCGCCATATCCTGATCTTATATACAATCGGATTCCATTTAGAAAAGCAGAACAAGATCCGCATCTTCCAAACTTTTTATCAGCTCTTAAAGAAAAAAACATCCCCTATTTCAACCCATCTTTCATCAACAAAATGGAGCTATACTGTTTATTAAAAAACCACACTAGCCTTAAAAAACATTTGCCTGACACAATTTTGGCTAATAAAGAAAGGGATTTATTAAGCTTTCTTATCAAGCATAAATTTGTCTATTTAAAACCTTCACAAGCATCAAAGGGAAAAGGGATTTTTCGGGTTCACCTAAATGATAATATGGAAGTGAAACTTGAAGGCTTAAAAATGACAGAAGCATATCCATCCTTCCATCACTTTTGGAAGGAATGGGAAAAAACCTTGAAGGATAAAAGCTATTTGGCGCAGAAAGAGATAAAGGCTGCCGTTTATGAAGGCAAACGCTATGATTTTCGCATTTTAGCTCACGCAGCAAATGATGGATATATGGTAACAGGGGTTGGAATTCGTCAATCACAACTACAAGAAATCACTACCCACATTCCAAATGGTGGTAAGCTTCTTCCCTACCAGCTATTCCAAACTGACAAACACGACTTTTTTTTTCAAACCATTGTTTCACAAATCGGAAAGGCATTAACGGAGCATTTTGACTATTTTGGGGAATTTTCTATCGATGCGGGAATAGATGAGTCTGGACATTATTACATTTACGAGGTCAATTCTAAACCTATGAGCTTTGATGAAACGGAAATCGAAAAAAAAAGAATAGAACAGTTATGTCGCTTATTTTTTCAGTTAACTGGTTTCCCAATCTAATAAAAATTTTCATTTCAATGATCCGCCAATTGAAGTAATCTAATAGTAAACAATATTCTAAAAAGGGGATTCTTGTCATGCTTTCGCATTTTCAATTCAAGCCTTTATTTACAAATAAAAATATACCCGGGTGGAATATTTCCTTTTACTATAAAAAGCAGAGATTCACGGGAATTTATCACCAAACAGGAAAGATAGAATGGACGACGAATCCACCTGCTCAAGAAGATATTGAGACACTGACAAGCCAGATTCACGAGTTAATGCTCTTTCATGTTTACGAATAAGATTGTATGAAAAATGGCCCTTTTCACATACTAGATTAGAAAATAAAGAAAGGGCTTGATGATATGGATAAAAAGAAAGATGCATTAACAAATTTAGGTACATCCTATGAAGGCAGAGACCAGGCCTTTTTGGATGTTGACCGCATGATTAACGAGGGTATGTCCGGCGGGTCAGTTCATTCACGATATGATTCAACCAATATCGAAGAGGCACGTGACCTCGTTGAAGAAGAACCGCCGTATGAATGTGATTAAATTGAAAAGGCTGCAAAAAGCAGCCTTTTTATTATTACTGTATAATAGAAGTAATTTACTTATATAATGGGGAAATGTACTGATGCTTAGAAAATTATTACCACTATTTAAAAACTCATTTTTATCGACTGCCCAACCAGATCAATCATCCGAACGCTTTTTTATTTTTTTTGATGAAGACAACAATGAATGGCTCGGAATTCCTAAATCGGAAATTAGTGAGAGCGAATTAAATCTCCTAATAGCCTTATATCCGCTTTCAAAATTTTCCATCGTTAACCATACCCCTGAAACAAAAGTCTGGCATGATTTTTTATTATCAGATGGACAGCCTCCTGTCTATCAATCAAATTCAAATTTTCGTTTCCTACAGTTTCACCTGCAGGATCGCTTTGTGGAGGATCACGAAGAAATTGAATCGGCATTTAAGGGTTTTTTTTCTGAAGACATTTACATTGTTTGGGAAAATGAAAATAGTGGGATTGTCATTGAGGAAATGAAACAAATTTCCCTCTCAGAAAAAGAAATGATTGCAATGTCTGAAACAGTAGAAAGTGATTTTTATGTAAAAATCCACTTCTATATTGGCAAGAAATACCCATTTTCCGAGCAGCTTCGCTTTCATTTCCAACGTGAAAGGGAGTATTTTGCATTCGGTAAAGATCATATAAACAGTTCAAACATCTTTACCTTTGAACGAGTCTTCCCTGCTTTCATGGCCTATAATTTACCAAAAGAGCTGTCAGAGAAGCTGTTTCTTGAGCTTGAAGATGTTTTTCAAGAAGATCCTGAAATGTTCGTAACCATTAGGACCTTTCTGGAAAACAATTTAAATGCGAGTGTAACCGCAAAAAAATTATACATCCATCGCAATACCCTTCAATATCGGGTAGATAAATTCACCGAAAAAACAGGAATTGGTTTGAAGGATTTTTATGGTGCATTTACTGTGTTTTTGGCTTGCTTGCTCTTTGAGCAAAAGGTTTAAACAACAATCTGCCCAAAAGCTGTGAAAAAATCTTTGTGCAACCTGTCTATATTGTTTTTTCTCCTATCCTAGTAAACTGATGATAACGTTTACAAGGAGGTTGGCAAAAATGGCAGAGTTAAAATTAGATCATATTTTTAAAATTTATGATAATAAGGTTACGGCTGTTGAAGATTTCAATCTACATATTGAAGACAAAGAATTTATCGTCTTTGTTGGACCCTCCGGATGCGGTAAATCAACTACATTACGGATGATTGCGGGACTAGAAGAGATTTCAAATGGTGATTTTTTCATTGACGGCAAAAGAGTAAATGATGTAGCTCCGAAGGACCGTGATATTGCCATGGTATTCCAAAACTATGCGTTATATCCACATATGACAGTCTATGACAATATGGCGTTTGGCTTAAAGCTTCGTAAGTTTGCAAAAGACGAAATTGACCGCCGTGTAAAAGAAGCGGCAAAAATTCTAGGTTTGGAAGCTTATTTAACTCGTAAACCAAAAGCCCTTTCAGGAGGTCAGCGTCAGCGTGTAGCGTTAGGTCGTGCCATTGTTCGTGATGCAAAAGTATTCTTAATGGACGAACCATTATCAAACCTTGATGCAAAGCTTCGTGTACAAATGCGTGCAGAAATTGCCAAGCTTCACCGCCGCTTAAATACAACCACGATCTATGTTACCCACGACCAAACTGAAGCAATGACAATGGCTTCTCGTTTAGTTGTTATGAAAGATGGAGTCATTCAGCAGGTTGGTACGCCGAAAGAAGTATATGAAAAGCCTGAAAATGTATTCGTTGGCGGTTTCATTGGTTCACCTGCGATGAACTTCTTTAATGGTAAGCTTGAAGATGGGAAGTTTATAATTGGTAAAACAACGATTTCGATCCCTGAAGGCAAAATGAAATTCCTTCGCGAACAGGGATATGTTGGAAAAACAGTTATTCTTGGTATTCGTCCAGAGGATATTCATGATGAACCTGTTTTCATTGATGCATCCACTGGAACAAAGATTCAAGCAAATGTTGATGTTGCTGAGCTTACTGGTGCTGAATTAATGGTTTATTCAAACATTGATGGGCAAGATTTTGTCGCTCGTCTGGATTCTCGCAGTGACATTAAGCCAGGAGATAAAGTTGAACTTGCTTTTGATTTAAATAAGGGCCATTTCTTTGATACAGATTCAGAATTGCGCATTCGCCCTTAATATATTGGAAAGGAGGGTGTCCAAAAGAGTAAGACCCTTTTGGAACACCCTCTTATTCTTTTATGAAAATTACCTCATCGTTATGGCATTTGGAACAGTAAAACAAATGCGGACATATCTGCTCTGAATTGGTTTCCATATAGCCATCCTCCATTTTCACTAAGTCGATTTCCATATAGGGACTATAATTTTCATAAAAATCCAACAATCGTCCAGCTTCCATCATAGGTTCTCCACAATTGGTGCAAAGTAAGAATACTTCCCTTAGTCCATTACATACAGGACATATTGGCATTCGTGTTCACCCTTTATAAAGTATGGTATGACGTTAGTTTGTGTTTCGATTCCAAGCCCTATGTAGTGGTATAACTTACCACTCAATATTTAGAATAAGTCATTAAATTTTTATCATAATAAACAGTACAAACAGCAATTACAGCAATGGGTTATACCGATAAGGGTCTTTAGCCGGTGCAAACCCGGATAACCCAGCCATACCTAAACAATTATATCTCCAATTAATTTTATGATATGGGTTAGGCCAAGGTGGCAATCCATATGGTTCAATACCATACTAACCCCAAACCTATTAAGAGGAGTGTTAACAACTATGGCACGTAACAACAGCTCTAATCAACTTGTAGTCCCAGGCGTCCAGCAAGCACTTGACCAAATGAAGTATGAAATCGCTACAGAATTTGGCGTAAGCCTTGGAGCAGATACTACTTCTCGTGCAAATGGTTCAGTTGGAGGAGAAATTACTAAGCGTCTAGTTGCAATGGCAGAATCACAACTTGGCGGCGGTGGAATGACTCGCTAATTTTTTAAGTCAAAACATATAAACAAATAAAGAAATGGCTTAGCCCCCTCTTTTTGAGGGGGCTTTCACTATTGTCCAGCTCCAGCGCCTAGCCCCTCGAGGTCATAAGCCACTTCCAAAATGAAGGTTAAAGAGCAACCTTCACGCCGGCATGTCTTATGCCTGTCGCCCCTGAGCACCAAGGAAATCTTCCTTGAATCATCTTCATAGGAACAAGCTGTGCTTGTTCCGAAGGCGCTTCTGCTTTTCTAGTTATACCATTTTTTCAGGCTTCATCCATTCATCAAATTGTTCTTCACTGACATAACCTGTTTTAATTGCAGCTGCCTTTAGGGTTGTATTTTCTGTATATGCAAGCTTGGCAATTTTCGCAGCTTTTTCATAACCAATATAAGGATTTAAGGCTGTAACTAGCATCAATGAACGATTCACATGCTCTTTGATAACCTCTTTATTAGCTTCAATTCCAATCGCACAATTTTGATTAAAGGAGTGAACACTGTCTGTTAAAAGTCTTATCGATTGGATTAGGTTAAAAATGATTACAGGCTTAAAGACATTCAGTTCAAAATTTCCTTGACTGGCTGCAAAACCAATCGTAGCATCATTTCCAAAAACCTGACATGCCACCATTGTTAGTGCTTCACTTTGAGTTGGATTTACTTTTCCAGGCATAATCGAACTGCCAGGTTCATTAGCCGGAATGGTAAGTTCACCAATCCCACTTCTTGGACCACTTGCCAGCCACCGGACATCGTTGGCAATTTTCATTAAATCAGCTGCCAATGCTTTTAGTGATCCATGTACGTAAACAATTTCATCATGACTTGTTAAGGCCTGAAATTTATTTTTTGAAGAGCGAAATGGGTATCCTGTTAGTTTTGTAAGCTGTTCGGCAACCTTGGAGCCGAAATCTGGATGAGCATTAATCCCCGTCCCGACTGCTGTTCCTCCAATGGCTAAGTCGAGTAAAAAATCATTGGCTGCAGCAATCATTTTCTCGTTTTTCTCTAGCATCGCCCGCCATCCACTAATTTCCTGCCCTAATGTTAAAGGAGTCGCATCCTGAAGATGGGTCCTGCCTATTTTAACAATATTAGTAAATGCCTTTTCCTTTTCAAACAAAGTTCCCTTTAGTTCCTGAATAACGGGAATCAATTCCTCGATTATCTTTTTATAGGCAGCAATATGCATAGCGGTTGGAAAAGTATCGTTCGAACTTTGCGACATATTAACATCATCATTGGGATGTACCTTTTCATTACTTCCCAAAGCCTTTAATAACTCGTTTGCCCGATGGGCGATGACCTCGTTGACGTTCATATTTGTTTGGGTACCGCTTCCGGTTTGCCAGACTACGAGCGGAAAATGTTCATTATGGCCACCTTTTAAGATTTCATCACATACTTTATTGATGACCTCAGCCTTTTCTTTAACTAGCTTTCCTAATTGGTGATTAACAATGGCTGCAGATTTTTTAATATAAGCTAAACCGTACACGACTTCGATCGGCATTTTTTCGATACCGATTTTAAAATTTTCCTTGCTGCGCTGTGTCTGCGCTCCCCAGAATTTATCTAGCGGTACACGAATTTCACCAAGGGTATCTCTCTCAATCCTAAATGGTTCCATCGTATCACTCCCTCGAAATGGTTTACCCTAACATATATTTTCCCATAAACGGTGACGATAAACAAAAAACTGCAGACAATGGTCTGCAGCTTAATGTTTAACAAGGGTATATAAGATATAATAAGTAAGGATTAAAAAACTTCCGATTGAAAGAACAACTGAATAATCATTCATTCGATTTCCACCCCATTTTATTAAATTTAATACTCAAACCTAAGCTATCATAAGATTTGGTTTTAACCTGTGATAAAAATCGCATTTAATCAGCTAGGATGTGAACTTTTTGTGAATATTTGTCTATTTGGAGCAACCGGAAGAGTAGGCTCTATCATTTTGGAAAATGCTTTAGAGAATCGCCACTCTGTCAGGGCGCTTGTAAGAAATCCGGAAAAGATCGCTAAAAGCCCGAAACAATTAACTATTATTGAGGGAAACGCCCTCGATAAGTTAGATGTTGCTGAAACAATGAAAAACTGCGATGTGGTCATCAGTGCATTAAATACTGACGGAACAAGCACACTTACTGAATCAATGCCGATTATCATTAACAGTATGAAAGAGAAAAAAATTACACGGATTATTACAATAGGGACAGCCGGAATCTTACAGGCCAGGTCAGAACCACTTCTATATCGCTTTCAATCCTCTGAATCAAAACGAAAGAGCACGCGTGATGCTGAAGAACATTTAAAGGCGTATTTAACGTTGAAGGAGTCTGGCCTCGAGTGGACGATTGTTTGTCCAACCTATTTGCCACTGGGGGAAAGAATAGGAGTCTATCGTTTTGAAAAAGATTTCCTTCCAGACAATCCCTCTTCTATTTCCTGCTATGATACCGCCGATTTCGCCTATCAGCAGCTTTTTAAGAATGAATTTATTGGCTATCGAGTGGGACTTACATATTAAAAGGTCGTTGATTTGCTTTCTCAACGACCGTTTGACCTCTTTTCTAGCCAAAACGGGCTTTGACCACCTCTCTCAATGACCTTTGGGACTCTTTTTTAATCAAAACGGGCTTTGATCAGCTTTCTCAACGACCTTTTGACCTCTTTTTTATTCAAAACGGGCTTTGACCACCTCTCTCAATGACCTTTGGGACTCTTTTTTAGGCAAAATGGGCTTTGATCAGCTTTCTCAACGACCGTTTGACCTCTTTTTTATTCAAAACGGGCTTTGACCAGCTTTCTCAATGACCTTTAGGACTCTTTTTTAGGCAAAATGGGCTTTGATCTACTTTCTCAACGACCGTCCGACCTCTTTTTTATCCAAAACGGGCGTTGACCACTTTGGAAATAAGAAAAACCCCAGACGAATAATAATCATCTTGGGGTTTAAGTATGAAATATGTGAATTTCTAATTATCCAGCTAAGTCAGTGCTTCCTTGCTGGAGTTGATACATTTGGTAGTATTTACCTTTCAATACCATTAATTCATCGTGCGTTCCCCGCTCGACAATCCTTCCTCTGTCTAACACAAGGATTTGGTCGGCATTTCGAATTGTTGATAAACGATGGGCAATAATAAACGTTGTTCTCCCTTTTTTCAATACGTCCATTGCTTCTTGAATAAGAGCTTCCGTTTCGGTATCGATACTTGATGTTGCTTCGTCAAGGATTAATATCGCCGGATTAAAGGCGAGAGCTCTAGCGAATGATATAATCTGCCGCTGTCCGCTTGAAAGCGTACTGCCTTTTTCAATAACCGGTTCATCATAGCCGTTCTCTAAATTGCGAAAAACTTTCTCTGCCCCAACATCCTTTAATGCCTTCTCCACTTTTTCCCTTGATATGGAAGGATCGTCCAAGCTTACATTGGAAGCTATTGTCCCAGTAAATAAATAGGGATCCTGCAAGACAATCCCCATATGATTTCGAATCGTTTGCCGTGGAATCGTTTCGATATCTCTCCCATCAATCGTTATTTTCCCTTTTCCACTGTCATAAAACCTAAATAGCAAGTTCATAATGGAGCTCTTTCCTGAACCTGTGTGCCCAACAAGGGCTACCGTTTCGCCATGTTTCGCCTCAAAATCGAGATTTTTCAGGATATATTCTCCCTCTTTATATGCAAACGACACATTTTCAAATTTAACATTCCCTTTGAAACGAGTAATTCTTTCGGTGCTGACATTTTCCCCAGGTTCATTCAAAAGCTTAAATACCCTTTCTCCAGCCACGAGAGCCTGCTCCAAATTCGCCAATTGATTGACAATTCCCTGTACTGGCTGGAAAAGTCGGTTGATATAATCAACAAACGCATAGAGCATACCGAGTGAAATGACAGACAAAGGTTGAAGGGATTGACCTCCGAAATACCAAATAAAAGTGACGAAAATGAGATTCCTTAGTACACCAACGAGATTGTGCGAAGTTAACGAATTTAAGCTTAGCAATTTATTTTGGTACGTAAAATATTCATGATTAAGCTTTTCAAAATCCTTCAGAGTATCCTTTTCTTTTTCAAAAGCTTGGATAATGTTCATACCTTGAATGGATTCATTAATCATGGCATTAATATCACTATTGCGAGATCGAATGACTCGGTTGAATTTAGATGCATATTTTCGATAAATAAGAATCCATGCGTAAATCGCAGGCAATAAAAACAAGCAAATGGCAGCCAGCTTTACATTCAAGATGAACAGGGCAATATAAATTCCTATAATATAGATGACACTCGTGAAAAAGGTGGCAAGGACTGTTACATATAACTCGCGAATTGCCTCCGTATCATTGGTAATACGTGCCACCACTTTTCCAGCCGGGAGATTATCAAAATATTGAATGGGCAGCCTCTGAATATGTCCAAAAACATCTTCGCGCATCTTTTGAATAATGCGGTTGGCTGATTTCTGTAAATAAAAACGTTCACCATACTGAAAAAAGGATGATACGACTAATAAACCAAAGTAGATGAATAATAATTGAACAATCCCGGGAATTTCTGGCTGATAAAACCGTAGTAATTCCGCCCCCGTCAAAACTTTTACTTTATATTCAGCTTTGCTCGTGCCATTGGTAACCGTTAAAATCCCGTCATGATAGCTACGTTTCCCATCAAAATCAAGCTTTTTGTCAAGAAAAACAAATTTTGACCCCACTTGAAGGATTCTAACCTGTTTGCCTTTTTGATCCTTTTCAGAAAAATATTTTTCCTGTTGATAATACTTCCCATCATATTCAACCGCCTTTTTTCCGCTTGTTGTTTCATACCAAACGGACTCAATCCCCAAAATATGATGATCAATGATATTTTTGGCAATAAAGGGACCTGCTAAATCAGCCGCAACGGAGATAGCCAGCATGACCAATGCAGCAATGATAATCTTTTTATAAGCTAATGCATACCTTATTAACCGTCTTCCAGTTGTCATGCTGATACCTCCTCTTCCAATGGATTTTCGACCTGCTGACGAAGAAATTGTTCTTTATACCAGCCGTCAATTGCTAAAAGCTGTTCATGCGTACCTTCCTCAACCACTTTTCCTTCATCAAGAACGATGATATGGTCGGCATGCTGAACGGCTGACATTCGGTGTGTGGTAATAATTGTCGTTTTGTCCTGCCTTACTTCACGGATATTTTCAAGAATTCTTTTTTCTGTTTTAGCGTCGACTGCCGACAAAGAATCATCCAGAATAAGAATTTCCGGATCCTTAATGAGAGCACGAGCGATGGAGATCCTCTGCTTTTGTCCCCCGGATAGGGCAACACCCTTTTCCCCGACAAGAGTTCCCAAACCGTCAGGAAGCATTTCCAAATCTTTACGAAACGCCGCTAAATTAATCGCTTCTGCTAACTCTTTGTCTGAAGCATCCATTTTCCCAAATAATATATTTTCCTTTACCGTTCGCGAAAAGAGAACATGATCCTGTGGCACATAACCAATCCAGCCGCGAACCTGCCCCAAGCTTTGCTCATCAATTGGTACGTCTGAAATCGTCAGTACACCAGTTCCTAGCGGGTATTGCCTTAATAGCTGCTTAATCAAGGTTGTTTTCCCGCTCCCCGTTTTACCAACAATCCCTAGTGTTTGCCCCTGTAATAATTGGAAGGTAATATTTTGCAAATTGTTCACTCGCGATGAAGGATAATTAAAAGTGACCTCATTGTAAATAATTTTATTTGCTGCAGGAACCTGAACAGGCTGAAGTGGATTTCCCACTTCCTCAACATATGCAAGCGTTTCATTAACCCGATCAAGCGAAGCATTTCCCCTCTGCATAACATTGATTAATTCGCCAATTGCAAACATTGGCCAAATCAGCATCCCTAAATATACATTAAAAGAAACAAGGCCTCCCAATGTGATTGCTTGATGGAAAACTAAATAGGCACCATAACCAATCCCAATTAGATAACTAATCCCAACAAAAATTTTTATTGTTGGATCAAATAAAGAATCTATTTTTGCTACCTTAATGTTTTTTTGATAGACATCTTCTGTTAATTGGTGAAATCTTGCCATATCGGCTTTTTCTTGAACATAGGCACGAATGACCCTGACACCAGCTATGGACTCGAGGACCCGATCATTTAATTCTCCGAACGCATCCTGTGCTTCCATAAAGCGTTTGTGGATTCTTTTCCCATAAACTTTCATCAAAAAAGCCATGATCGGCAATGGAATGATGGCCGCTAATGTTAATTTCCAACTAATCATAATTCCCATCGTTAATAGAAGTGTCAGCATCCAGACACTAGAATCGACAAGCGTTAAGATTCCAAACCCGGCTGTAATAGAGACCGCCTTTAAATCATTGGTAGCCCGTGCCATTAAGTCACCGGTTCGATTTTTTTCGTAAAAGGCTGGGGTCATTTTTAATAAATGGCTTAAAAAGTTCGATCTAATCTTTCTTTCAATTAAATAAGCTCCTCCAAATAATTGATATTGCCATACATATGATATCCCATAAGATGAGACCATGATTAAAAGTAGGAATCCTACATAACGGAAAATTTTTGTTCCCGTCATCGATCCGAAATGAATATCATCTATTGCCATTCCAATTAATTTAGGTGGCATAACATCTAGTAAACCTACAAGTATTAATAAACTAATTGCGAGTACATATCTTTTCCAGTTTTCTTTAAAAAACCAACTCAACTTTCTTAACACCGCAAACATGGTTGCAATCCCCCTTTTGTATTTACTATCCGCCCTCTAGCTCCCCTTTTTTGAGGGTTAATGCAATTTTCATCAATTGTCTCATGTCCATTTCCTCCTCTATAAAAAATATAAAGAGGGATACTGCGAGTGCAGTATCCCTCCAAAAAAAGAGACAAAAAAACACACGTCACGTAAATAACGTAACCTGTGTTTATTGATCACAAATACATTTAAGAAATAATTACAATAAAACCTTTTTTGGGCTGGTTACGTTTAGATATTCAGTTTTAACGTTTACTTTCATCACAACAATCATTTCGTAACCCTCCTCTTCCTATTTTTTCTTACTTTGTTAGATTATCACCAGATATATTGATTGTCAATTCCCATTTTTCAGATTAATACGTTTGAAAATTTTTCGAACAAAAATCAAGTAAAAAAGCGTTGGCATCGGTGCTTGAATTAACCCAACGATCCCCCATAACCAATAATTATGATTATTCTTTCTTGCATCCAAAAATAAAAAAATACTTTGAGTCATTAATATTAAAACAACGATTACTATTACCATTATAGGTATCTCTTTACTCATTCATTGCTCACCTGCTTAATAAAGCGTACACCCGTATATAATGCCATGAACAACGTTGTGCTAATTTGTAGAATGATAAAAATAACAGGCATATGGTATAGAGAAACAATGATTCCACTTAAAATGACTACGGCCACTAAAGCAAAAATAGCTACATCTCTGATTAATTTTTTCCTGGCATTCTCCTGTTCTGCCAAAACGATTTGTTCAAACCATTGAAGGTCAGGAGTATAGACAGGGAATTGGTCAACCTTGTTCAATCCCTCTTGTAGTTCGCAAATGGCATCTGAGTCTTGTTTACTTAGTTGTTCGCTGTCGAGTAGAATGACTTTCCGTTTCTTCACTTAGTTTCAGCTCCCTTCTAATCGCCATGATTCCATTATGAACTCTTGATTTAACTGTTCCTGATGATATTTTTAGCCAGTCTCCAATCTCCTCATAGGAATATCCATAGTAATGCTTCAAAATGATTAGTATTCTGATATCTTCATGTAATTTTCCAAGTGCACTTAGCATATCGTTCCACTCTTCATTTCTGCTCTCAAAATGCCATTTTAGCTTTCGATAAACCTCTTCGCCTTGCCAATCTTTCTCTCTTTTTTTCTTTCTGCATTGATCTATATAGGTATTGGTCGCAATCGAGATCAACCATGTAGAAAATTTGCTTTGCCCGTTATAAAGCTGAATTTTTTGAACACATTTCGCCATTGTCTCCTGAGCTAAATCCTCTGCTGTATCAGGATTCATTGTAATTTTGATTAAATATTTTACAAGGAATGGATAATGTTCTTTAAACAGCTTCGCAAATGCAATATGGTCCCCCGCTTTGGCACTTTTTATCAAAGCATCCATTCGGCCTTTGTCCTCACTTTCCCCCATCATCCGATTATTTTCTATCTATTTTTAGACGAATAAAAGTGAATTTCGTTCATTAAATTTTTTCAAAAGGCTGTGTTAAACTTGCCTGTTGATTTGCGTTCCAGGCGCTTCGCTTTCCGCGGGCGTTCCGGGGAGCCTCCTCGGCGCTTAGGCGCCTGTGGGGTCTCCCCTGCCCCGTACTCCCGCAGGAGTCTCGCGCCTTCCACTCCAATCAACATAGTTTTAAAAATCAACAATGACCTTTAACACAGCCTTTCAAAAAAGGATGACCCTAGGCAAAGTGTTAGAGCCTTTGTTAAGGGACATCCTCTCTGATCAATCTCCGTTTCCGTCTCCGTTTCCGTCTCCGTTTCCGTTTTCGTCTCCTTTTCCTTTTCCGTTTCCTTTTCCGTTTGACTTCTTCTTCCATTTTTCCAAATCTTTATTCCATTTTTCTTCCCACTTATTTACTTGATTATTAAAGTTACCGAGAATATCATTTTGATTTCCCTGATTCTCATCAATGTTTCTTTGATCAATCAAGCTAGAAATATGAGGAACATGAAAACTTTCAGCAGGGGTGTTTTTTAAGGCACCCTTCATGACATCACGAAAAACATACGCTGCTCCCTCACCACTTGTTGTGGTTAAATAATGAGTCGAATCGGTCTTGTCATAACCAACCCAAATTGCCCCTACTAATTGCGGAGTGTACCCGACAAACCATTGGTCTTTTACTCCATCTACTCCTTGAATTGGAACCTGGGTTGTCCCTGTTTTACCTGCAATCTCCCTGCCAGGTATTTGGGCACCTTTACCAGATCCTTGTTCAACTACCCCAAGCAGCATCGTATTAATATCATCAGTAACTGCCTTCGTTGTAACCCGTATTTTTTTATCCTTCCATTCAGCGACTACCTTTCCATCTGAATCAACAATCTTGCGAATGACATGCGTTTCTGTCCTGTATCCTTTGTTCGGAAAAACCGTATAGGCTTCCGCCATTGTCATCGGGGAAACACCTTTATGCAATCCGCCAAGGGCAATCGCTAAATTATTGTCAGCTTTATCTAACGGAATCCCAAACCTTTTGGCTGCATCAAGACCTTTATTAATCCCAATTTGATTTAAAAGCCATACGGCAGGAACGTTTTTCGAGTCTTTGACAGCATCATACATAGGAACTTCTCCATCATAGCGATGATCGTAATTACTAGGCTGATAGTCTCCGAATTTCATAGGCTCGTCCTTCAACATATCTGTTATTTTCCAGCCATCCTCGAGTGCTGGCGTATAGACAACAATCGGTTTAATGGAAGACCCCGGCTGTGCCTGTAATTGCGAAGCCCGGTTGTATCCTCTAAAGACATGTTCTCCTCTTCCTCCAACAAGTGCCCTCACTCCTCCTGTCTTTGGATCAACTAAAACACCGCCACTTTGGACCAATTGATCTTGTCCTTTAGGGAATAGCGTATCGTTTTGGTACGTTTTTTCCATCGAAGATTGCATGTTCGGATCAAGTTCAGTATAGATTTTATAGCCACCGGTTAATAATTCATCCTGCGATAGGCCGTATTTATTGATGGCTTCATCAATTACTTGATCCACATAATATGGATATTTCCCACGGAACGGATCGTCCCCTTTATCATTAAGACTCACCTTCTCATTTTTGGCCTGATCATATTGCTCCTTTGTAATAAAGCCTTGCTCATTCATATTTTTTAAAACAAGATTACGCCGCTCTACAGCTTTTCCCATATGCTCATATGGATTTAATGCAGATGGTGCTTGGATTAGACCAGCAAGCAAAGCAGATTCACTAATGGTTAAATCCTTCACATCTTTGCCAAAGTACTTGCTGGCCGCTTGTTTAATCCCCCAAGCTCCATCCCCAAAATAAATTTGGTTTAAATACATTTGCAGAATCTCTTGTTTCGAATATTCTCTTTCTATTTTCATCGCTAAAAACATTTCATTTATCTTTCGTTTTAACGTTTTATCAGATGTAAGGAGCGCATTTTTTGCCAGCTGCTGGGTAATCGTACTCCCGCCTTCAGCCTTCCCGCCAGCTTTTAAATCATAGAAAAGCGCTCTTGACGTGCCAATAATATCTACGCCATGATGCTGATAAAACCTGTGATCCTCAATAGCTACGACAGCGTTTTTCATCGAGTTTGGAATCTCCTTGATGGACACACCTTCATTTTTACTCGCAGAAATTTTACTAGCTTCTTTGCCATGCATATCATAAAACACAGTAGCTTGCGGCAAATCGGTCTTTAGTTTTGATATATCAGCATTTTGAAAAAAAACAAGGAATACCCCAAATAATCCAAAAACGATCAGGGCTAATGACAAAGCAATTATTTTTAGCCTTTTTTTCCTATTTTTCAAAACTCTACTGAAAGCTTGTCTTTCCATAGTACCTCCCAAAAAATGACACATATCTTGATGTTCATGCATATAAACTTCGAAAGTACGTCCGAATTTATGTCGGGTGTTTTTCAAACTAAAGGCTGTGTTAAACTTGCCTGTTGATTTGCGCTCAAGTAGCGAGCATCCGCGGGCGTTCCGGAGAGCCTCCTCGGCGCTTAAGCGCCTGTGGGGTATCCCCTACCCCGTACTCTCGCAGGACGTTGAATAAGCTTCCATGAATCCTCACCGCACGAAGGAAATGCGATAGCATTTTCGAGGATCTCGTGCCTTCCGCTCCAATCAACATAGTTTAAAAAATCAACAATGACCTTTAACACAGCCAAAATAAAAAGACGGAAACCCGTCATTTTTATTACTTAGAGATTAGTTTTTGTTAATTCTTTAAACCGTAGCTTCGCAAGCTTTTCATCAAAGCTGCTAAAGATGCGATAATGTTTTTCATCCAGGATGCGAAAATGCTTACTTAAAATATTTTGCTGAAGAATAAAGCCGTTTTTTGTATGAATAGCCTTCCACCAAACACGCCCGCCAAGCGTTTTCATTTTACGATAATCGATTCCTTCACGAGCGACCGTTTCCAATACTTCAAGCGGTTCATTTCCAAATAAAAATTGGACTGTTTCTGTTTCACGAAAAAGTGCAACAATCGATACAACGGTTGCCCAATTGGCAAGAACTCTCCCTTTCTCTATTTGCACAAGGGTTTTCTTTGACACACCAATGATATCTGCCATTTTATCTTGAGTATAACCCGCCTCTGTTCTTATCAACCGAAGCTTGTCAGAAACGATAATGATAATTTCATCTCTGTTCACTTAAATAAGCACTTCCTTCAAATAGCATCTAGTGTAATTTTACACAAGTTTCCCCTAATTTAAAAGCAATAGGTTTTTTATTTAAAGACTCTGTTAAAATTGCCTGTTGATTTCCGCTCCAGTGGCGGTCCGGGGAGCCTCCTCGGCGCTACCTGCGACTGCGGGGCCACCCCTGCCCCGTACTCCCGCAGGACATTGTAATTACATCCTTGAATCCGCCCACGCACGAAGGAAATGCGATAGAATTTCGAGGAGTCGAGCTCCTTCCGCTCCAATCAACATAATGGTTAAATCAACAATGAGCTTTAACATAGCCCTATTTTAAAAAAAGAAAAACTGCTAATCTCTTAGAAATAGCAGTTTTACATTTTACTTACTCGCTTTTGGTGGGAAAACCGCACCCACTATCACATGACTTCTTAAGTTCACAGGCAGCGCATTTTCCTTTTTTTGATTTATTAATAAACCTTACGAGAGCCCAGGTTGCATATCCAAAAATAGCTACACCAATCACAATACTGGCAATCATAATGTTCCACCTCTTTTAAGTAATTAGGAAAGCCCGATAAGCTTGCCTCCTTGGAAGATAATAAATGATAAGATATAGGCGATGGCTAGTGCATAAACAATCGAAAAAGCCGTCCACTTTTTAGAGCCTGTTTCTTTGTAAATAGTTGCAGTTGTTGCTAAGCATGGAATATACAATAGTATGAAAACCATGAAGCTATATGCTGCAAGCGGTGTATAATAATGGGCCAATATGCCTTGAAGACTGGCAGATTGGGGAACAAAATAGATGATATTCATTGTCGAGATAATCGACTCTTTTGCTAAGAAACCAGTAATGAGTGATGCTACCGCTTGCCAAGTACCAAAACCAATTGGTGCAAACAGCGGTGCGATGACATTTCCGATTGCCGCTAAATAGCTGTGATCCATATCTACCTTCAAACCACCTGGTCCCGCATACGATAACAGCCAAATAAACACGGAACCGGCGAAGATGAAGGTACCAGCTTTTCTAACGAAGCCTTTCCCCTTATCCCAAGTGCTCCGCCATAGGGACTGGAATTGCGGAATACGATATGGCGGGAGTTCAATCACGAATAGCGATGTTTCTGATTTTAGTAAGGTTGAAGAAAAAATCTTTGCCAAGATTAAAGCAACAACAATTCCAAGAACATACAAACTAAGTACGATCGGAGCCTTATGACCGGCAAAAAACGCTCCAACAAACAATGCATATACTGGCAGACGCGCTGAACAGGACATTAACGGCGTCAGTAAAATGGTTACAAGGCGTTCTCTTGGTGTTTCAATTGTTCTGGCTGCCATAATACCAGGTACATTGCAACCAAAACCAATCATCATTGGAATAAAGGCTTTCCCGTTTAAACCAACCGATTCCATAATCCGGTCCATTACCAAAGCAACTCGAGCCATATATCCCGAATCCTCTAATAATGAAATAAAGAAGAAAAGAATAAAGATTTGCGGTACAAAAACTAGCACACCGCCAACCCCTGCTACTAAACCATTTATAATTAACGCATGAATAAATTCCGAGGCATGGATTGCCGTTAAAATATTTTCAAAGAGAGCTGTAACAGGGCCTGTTAAAAATGCGTCCAAGGCATCTGATATTGGGGTCCCAAGCCAATCAAATGTCAGTTTAAACATAAAAAACATCAATAACAGGAAAATCGGCATTCCTAGAACTCGATTGGTAACAATGGCGTCAATTTTTTCAGTTAGCGGAATAACCGCATCATTTTTTAGTAAGACATCCGAAATGATTTTTTCAATTACTTCTTTTCGTTTTAAATAAATAAAGCTTGCTAAAGATTTTATGTTGTACTCCTGCTTTAATGTTAATTCAAGATGTGCACAGATATCATTTAGCTTTTCAGAATCAGCCATCTGAGCTAAATAATTTTTCACATATTCGTTTCCTTCTATATATTGAATCGCAAGAAAACGTGTAGATTGTTCCGTAATACCGGCTATTATTTCGGTAATTTCCGAAATAGCCGCCTCCACTTCTTGCCCATAATAAACAAGATTCTTTTTGCTTGGCTGAAGGGATTTTGTCGATATCACATCAACAAGCATATCACAGCCTTTACCACTTCTTGCCACAACAGGAACAACCGGAACTCCAAGTGTTTCAGAAAACTTTTTCACATCTATTTGGATACCACGTTTATTTGCCACATCAATCATATTTAAACCAATAAGTACTGGCTTTTCATATTCTAGCAATTGAAGAGTTAAATGCAAATTGCGTTCCAATTGTGAAGCATCCAATATATTAAGTAAACGATCAACCGATTCATTTAAAAAGAATGAAGTAACAACTCCTTCATCCTTTGAGAGAGGGTTAAGGGTATAAATTCCCGGCAAATCAATTAATCTACCAATATTATTTTTGAAAACTCCTACTTTCTTTTCAACTGTTACACCGCTCCAGTTACCAACATACTCATAGGAACCTGTTAGATTATTGAACAATGAAGTCTTTCCAGTATTCGGATTACCGATAAGAGCGATTTCCATTATATTTTTTCCACCTCAATCTGAACTGCTTCTTTACGGCGAATACCAACACACTGTCCACAGGATTCGATCATGACGGGACCACCAAATGGCATCACGCATTTTACACATACTTCAGAGCCTTCTGTAATCCCTAAATCAAGCAACCTTCTTTGCACAAGGTGACCAACATGAGAAATGTCAATTATTTTTCCTTTTCCTCCCGCTTTCAACAAACCTTGCATGAATATCACCCTTTTGTTTATGTTAATTGAGAATGATTCTCTTTCTATATTAGTATTCTAACATTAAATCATTGAAAATGTAGTATAAATTTTGACAAAACTACGAATTTAAGAAGAATAGTGTCAGTAATGAGGAAATTATACAAGTTGAAGGTCAATAAGTGCACGATAAGGGTATGGAAAGAGGAATCTGAACACATAAAAGTGGCCTAGGTGCATAGAAGATGCCTTCTACGTTCAAGAAAAACGGTCGAAAACAGGAAATCATTCACGTAGACATCTTCTACGTTCACGGGAAGCGGTCGAAAACAGGAAATCGTCCACGTAGACACCTTCTAAGTTCACGAATAGAGGTAAAAAACAGGAGATCGTCCACCTAAGAGAACAGAATAATTCTAAATATGTGATTTCTATTAACAAAACTATAAATAAAATAGAGGATGTCCCTAAATGATTTGACCTCTAGCGTTTCATTCAATATATACAAAGATCAGCTATACATTGTAGATTGAGGTCTTACACTTAGTTTTTGGACATCCTCTTAGGAGATTAAATCATTTTTTTCGGTGCAGCACTAATCACAAGAATGACAACAATGGTACTGAGTATAAAACTTGGAAGCATAAACGTTCCATTATAAAGAAGGGAGTAAACCGCTACTGGCTGGCCCTTTGGAGCATAGGAACCAAAAAATGCAACTCCTGAAATAAAGTGGCTTATATATCGTAGCGCACTTCCTAAAAAAGTACCGAGAACAACATATGACATCCATTTGCCTTTTTTATTTTCATTTACAGCGTTTTTCACTTTAGCAGCAAAGACGCCTGCCAGACCAACTGCAGTAAATGCGAAAAAATAGTCGATAATCCCTTGAACAATGGTATAAATTTGTGAAAATCCAAGAATAAATTGCAATAATCCTAATAAAAAGCCAGATAATACTCCACCTTTAACTCCCCAACGAAAGGCCATGATAAAAATTGGCACCATTGCAATGGAAATGGACCCTCCCTGCGGCCAAATTTTGAATGATAAAATATTGGCGAGGTAATCCAATAAAAACGCTAAAGCTGTAAAGATGGCGACCTCAACGATAAACAAGGTGTTACTTTTCTTTTGGTTCAAAACCGTTTCCCCCTATTTGTTTCTTCTCTAGAAATCGACGAATGCTTCCATGTGAAGCAACATAAGCCGAAAAACAAAAAAGCAATACAGAACGCTATAAGGCTGTCTGCATTGCTTATCTATCCGGCAAACCACATCCCTACGTTAGCGTTAACTAACAGGTTCAAAGGGTCAGAACTTATCATCGTTCACTCTCAGCCTTAAAAGCGGCTCCCCTTGTGGAAGTATTCTTTTTGATATCCAAGACCAATATACTATTGTTTGATTTCTAATACAAGAAGAAGCAACCTCATATTGGGTACATTTTTCGTTTCCCATCTATACAGAGCCTGCATATGCTGTATAAAAAAATGTTTCAGGAGAAGCGATCTATGTTTACTTTAAAGGTTGATGAAGAAATTAAGCTATACTTATTCCAGCCCCACCATGCTATTGAGCTCTTTCAGCTTGTTGAAAAGAATCGTGAGCATTTACGCAGCTGGCTGCCATGGGTAGATGACATGAACTCCCCCAGTCAATTTGAGGCTGTCATTCCTTTGTGGCTGAGACAATTTGCAGAAAATAATGGAATAACAACCGGCATCCTTTATAAAGGTGAACTTGTTGGTTCTATTGCAATTCAGCAGATAGATTGGCATAACAAATCAACAAGCATCGGTTACTATCTCGCAAGAAAAGCCGAAGGTCATGGGGTAATGACACGCTCCGTTAGTGCATTGATAAATTATGCATTTTTCCAATTAGGTTTAAATCGAGTTGAAATTCGCTGCGGCGAGTATAACAAAAAAAGCCGTGCAATTCCGGAGAGATTAAGATTTGTAAAAGAAGGAAAAATTAGAGATGGTGAGGAATTATATGGGCGTTTCCATGACATCATCATTTATGGCATACTGGCTCGCGATTGGAAAGGAATGTATTTCAGGTAGAGCATTTTATCTCCTGGCCTTATACAATCACGTTCACTGCCTTTTGGCAGTTTTTTTTGTTATGATGAAATGGTTAAAAAAATTTTTACAAAATTTCAATGTATCCTTAAAGTAGAATAGGAAATTAGAGGTTATAATGTTAAGAAGAGATTTTTAGTAAGTGAGGTGGCGCCTTACAATTGTAAGGCCAGACATGCTTTGGATGAACGTATTCAGTATTATTATTTTAATTGCCTTTACCGCATTTTTTGTTGCATCTGAATTTGCCATGGTAAAGGTTCGTACAACAAGGATTGATCAATTAATTTTAGAAGGGAACAAGAAAGCAGAAGCAGCGAAAAAGATGTTGGCTAATTTAGATGGCTACCTGTCCGCTACTCAGGTTGGGATTACAATTACATCCTTAATTCTCGGATGGAAGGGAGAGCCGACCATTCGGCAGATGCTAGACCCTATTTTTGCAAGACTGCACTTGCCGATATCGCTTGAACAAATTCTTTCCTTTATTATTGCTTTCCTTATCATTACTTTTTTTAATGTAGTAATTGGAGAATTAGCTCCAAAAACAATTGCCATTCAAAAGGCGGAGGAAATCCTGTTAAATTTTGCACCCGCCCTCCATTTGTTTTATACAGTGATGTACCCGTTCATTTGGGCTCTGAATCGTTCAGCACGTTTTGTAACCGGCCTTTTCGGTTATAAGCCCGTTTCAGATAATGAGATGGTTATGTCTGAGGAGGAACTGAGGATGATTCTTTCCCAAAGCTATGAGAGTGGCGAAATAAATCAATCAGAGTATAGCTATGTCAATCGAATTTTTGAATTTGATAACCGTGTAGCTAAGGAAATTATGGTACCACGTACAGAAGTTATCACGCTTTCAAAAGAGGCAACGATGGACGAGATCATCGAAACCGTGCAAGAAGAAAAATATACCCGCTATCCAGTAATTGATGGTGACAAAGACAATATTTTAGGGATTGTCAATATTAAAGAAGTTTTAACGGATTGTATTCAACAGAAATGCAGTGGAGAAAATCTGCTTAAATCTTATATTAAACCAGTGATCCATGTCATTGAAACCATTCCAATCCAAGAATTATTGGTAAAGCTCCAAAAAAATCGGTCCCATATGGCAATATTATCGGACGAATACGGTGGAACGGCAGGAATTGTAACCGTGGAGGATATTCTAGAAGAAATTGTTGGTGAAATTCGTGATGAATTTGATCTTGATGAATTGCCACTTATTCAGAAAAAAGCCGAAGGTCATTATATCTTAGATGGAAAGGTCCTGATTGGGGAAGTAAATGATCTTTTAGGAACATCTCTTGAATTGGAAGACGTAGATACAATTGCCGGATGGTTTTTAACACAAAAATTTGATGTACATACAGGAGATACAATTGAACAAGAAGGGTATATTTTTAAAATAAATGAAATCGAAGGACATCATATCCTCTACATTGATGTCCAAAAAAAGGAAAAGGATGTCCTATAACAATGTGTCAGATTTCTCAACCTCAATATATTGCTGAACTTTCATAATTAGCGACAATATATCGAATGTTGAATGAGAGATCAGACCCTTTTGGGCATCCTCTTCATATTGTCTAATTTTACGAATATTCCACCTTTTTATCATATAAACCATTCATCTTCCATAAAATGTAGTGTGAAAATGGATACGTTTGACTGCAGAGTTTTAATTCTCTATAATTATTGTTAATATTTATAAATTGTTGAGGTGGTTTAGTGGGGCTACCAGACTGGTAATGAATTAGAAATAAAGTCATTTAAATTACAAGAATTCTATTTTATAAGTAAATTTTTTTATCATACCGGGAGGTGACACCTTACTCGTCTAATAACGAGATAAGGAAACTTATTTGGACATATTTAACGTGGTGACTATAGCCATTTTGATTGCTTTAACTGGTTTTTTTGTTGCTTCAGAATTTGCGATTGTCAAAATTCGCAGTTCAAGAATTGATCAGTTAATCGAAGAAGGAAGTTCGAGTGCTATTTCAGTCAAAAAGGTTATTTCGAATCTGGATGAATATTTATCTGCCTGTCAGCTGGGAATTACCATTACAGCCCTTGGTTTAGGTTGGTTAGGGGAATCGACATTTGAAAGGCTGCTTCGTCCACTTTTCATCGGATTGCACATCCCTGAAAGTATTACCCAGATATTATCTATTGGTTGTGCATTTGCTGCCATTACCTTTTTACACGTTGTAGTTGGAGAGCTTGCACCAAAAACACTTGCTATCCAGAAAGCGGAAGCCATTGCCCTTGTGATGTCCCGACCGCTAATCCTTTTTTATAAGATTATGTACCCTATTATTTGGGTTCTTAATGGGTCAGCGCGTGTTACAGCAAGATTCTTTGGGGTAAAACCGGTTTTGGAAAATGAAATAGCCCATACTGAGGATGAACTTCGAATTATCCTATCTGAAAGCTATAGAAGTGGTGAAATTAACCAATCTGAGTTTAAGTATGTAAATAAAATTTTTGAGTTTGATAATCGAATTGCAAAAGAAGTCATGGTACCAAGAACCGAAATGGTGTCCTTGTCCAAGGATGATACATTAGAAACCTTTCTACAAGTTTTACGTGAAGAAAAGTTCACAAGGTACCCTATTATAGATGGTGACAAAGACCATATCATTGGTCTCGTTAATATAAAAGAAGTGATGACCGATTTAATCGGCAATGAAAACCTTTCAACTAAGACTCTAGAAAACTATACTAGACCCATTATAAGAGTTATAGAAACGATTCCCATCCATGATTTGCTTGTAAAAATGCAAAAAGATCAGGTTCACATGGCGTTACTTATGGATGAATATGGTGGGACATCCGGCCTTGTTACTGCTGAAGATATTCTAGAGGAAATTGTTGGGGAAATTCGTGATGAATTTGATATGGATGAAATCCCGATGATTCGTAAAATTAAGGATAACCACTACATTATTGATGCCAAAGTTTTAGTCAGTGAAGTCAACGATTTGCTTGACATTGTAATTAATGATGAAGATGTTGATACTATTGGCGGATGGTTCCTAACTGAAAACTATGAGGCGAAGGAAGGCGACCTTCTTCATTACGAAAACTTCACCTTTAAAATCCTTGACATGGAAGAGCATCATATTAAATATATCGAAGTAACGAAAAATGCTACGAATGGCGAGGCCATTATTCAGCAGATTGCCATAACAAAATCAGAAGTTCTATCATAAACTAAGAAAAGCTCAAGGCCCCTAGCGACAAATGGACTTCGCTAGGGGCCTTGAGCTTGACAATTCTCGAAGTTGAATTTACTTTCTTTTTATAAAAGCAGACCCTAACCGGTCTGTTTTTTTTCCATCATAAAAAAAATTTATTGTATTTTCGTCCCCTTTCATTTCGTTCTTAATAACATTATTTCCTCTTCGGCTTTTGCTAGCTTAACTAAGTGGGTATCAAGACGACGGTTGATATGTTGAATTTCATTTCTTTGTGTTTCTTCAATACGCTCAAGGGCGTCTTTAATATCAGACAAATCAATTTGATTGACAGCAACCCTATGTTCAATGCTATCTACTTTGACTAATCCCGAAAGTCTTCCTTCAATATTTTCTAAAGTTTTATTTAATTCTTGAATTAGAGTTTTGATATCATTAACATTTTCGGATAATTTCTCAAGTTTTTGTTCCATCGTCAAAACACCCTTTCGTTTTTCTCTTTATTTTAGATTTTAGCATTACTAGCACATTAAATATGTTACAAAATAAGCAACAACGGGGAATTGATCTTATAAATATATGAGAATTTTTTAGCAATAATATAAGCATTTTTTTATTCAATTATAATTGACCGTTATCAGATAACATGTTCATAGGAAATTCCTCTTAAATGTTATACCTTTGATATAAACTTTCTATTCTTAAGTTAATAAAAAATTATACCATTATTTGAAAAGTCTAAAATGATGAAAAAGGTATCCTTCAATTTTTTCAAGGATACCTTTCTTTCATATATCAATAGCTTTCAACCTTTGGATTGGTTTCATCAAATTTATAACCAATACCCCAGATAGTATGTATAAATGGCTGCTCCAACGATCCAATTTTTTTCCTTAACCGCTTTACATGCACATCGACTGTCCGCTCATCGCCATAAAACTGATATCCCCAAACCTTATCAAGCAATTGCTCCCGAGAAAATACCTGTCGATGATTTTGAATAAAGAAGTATAATAAATCAAACTCCTTTGGGGTTAAATTATAAACCTTCTCTCCATTAAAGAAAACCTCTCTAGTTTCCTTGCTAATCTTGAAATGCTCTGTTTCGAGGAAATGTCCTTCGTGACTTTTTAGGTCCTGGTGAAATCTTCTTGAAACAGCTTTAATCCTTG
The DNA here is from genome assembly GCF_001048695.1 of Neobacillus massiliamazoniensis. GTDB lineage: Bacteria > Bacillota > Bacilli > Bacillales > Cytobacillaceae > Neobacillus > Neobacillus massiliamazoniensis. Next base: position 938,366 of record NZ_CVRB01000003.1, read on the forward strand.
CCATTAATGTAAGCGGACTAAAAGGCTTTGTCACATAATCATCCGCTCCCATTTCTAGCCCTAAAACCTGATCGGATTCACTATCCTTTGCCGTTAATAGGATGATGGGAACATTGCTTATCTCTCTAATTTTCTTACACAAACTTACCCCGTCCATTCCTGGTAGCATCCAATCAATGATGAGCACATCCCATTCCCCACTGCGATAGCGGTCATAGCCCTCCAATCCATTATGGACAAATTCTCCCTTATAACCTTCCTTTATAAAAAACATTTCCAGCATCGAGCAGACACTTTCATTATCCTCTATCACTAAAATATTCATTCTTTCACCGGCCCCTATATTATTCTTAAGACCAATTTACTCAATTTTGCTACAAAAGGCTATATTTTTTTTATTTTGTAATTCCTTTTTAAAAGTTTGTAAAAAAAGAACAAGCCCAGTAAGTTTAAATGGCTTGTTCTTTAATTTATAAAGTGTCATTCTTAAAACTTTAATTCACTTGCTTAGATAAGTCTGGTTTTAATAGTTTCACACTTTCAAATACTTTTCCAAGCTCATCTTGCCCTTTTGTGAAGCTGGCATTAGCCGCATCCATAGAAGGAGAATCCTTTTTCAATTCGTCCGCTTTCATTTGATAGGAAGCTGCAATATCCTTAACTGCCGCTTCTAAGTCAGACTTTTGATCCTTTAATTCTGCAGGAATTTGAATTTTATTCAATTCAGCAGCAACTGCTGCTGAAGCTGTACTAGCTTTTGTCTTCATCTCAGGAGTAATTTTAACCGTTGGATCTGCAGCTGCTTTGGCTGCTTTTGTTTCATATGTATTTAGATCAACATCTCGATCGTTGATTTCCTGACCAAGGTCCATGTAGAACTTTACTAAAGGCTTCTTAACATCTGTTTCTTTAGGAGCAGCTGCCTCTTTGGTCTCTTTGTTGTCTGTTTTGGCTGTATCCTTGCTTGAACAGGCAGATAAACCAATTGCCACAGTTAAAGCAGTCGCCACCATTAAGATTTTCTTCATCATTTTTCCCCCTATTTCTCTATTTTTCTTCCTTATTCTACAACATATACTAAGACGATTGAAGAGCAAAAAGGTTTCAAATAATAAAAATTTTTATATTTAATAGAATTTACCCTATATTTGGTAAACGGTATTAATCTCAAAACAAAGGAACTCATACTATTAATATTTCTCACCATGCTAATTGTCTAATTCTAAAAATTGAGAATAATATGTGAAATATATTACAATGATGTAAGATTATGGTGTATAATAAAATTGAACTAAAACTAATTTTCTATAATATCCAACAAAGAATTTTTCAGGATTCCTACCTACAATGAAAGGGGTTGGACACCATGGAATATTCGAGGCCACAGGTTGTTTTCTTTCATGTAACGTTTGATTTGTCAGTGCTTTTGACTACCACTGTTACTGCTCTTATTGTTTTCCTCTTTGCCTGCCTCTCTACACGTAAAATTTCACTTTCCACAAAAAATAAATGGCAAAATATTATGGAATGGATTGTCGAGTTTGTCCAGGGAATCATGCATACCTCAATGGGTTCAACTAATCATTTATTTATTCTCGCTACGGGGGTTTCTCTACTAATGTACCTACTAATTGGAAATCTATTAGGGGTCCCCCTCGCCATCATTTCAACCGGTGAAAATCCTGTATTATGGTGGAAATCTCCTACGGCAGATGCTCATGTTACCATGACATTAGCCATCATGATTATGGCCTATACACATTTCATCGATGTTCGACTGCATGGTTTCAAACACTATTTTTCAAGCTATTTTAAACCCTTTAAAGCCCTATTTGCTATAAATATTTTAGAGGAATTATCGACTACTTTAACATTAGGACTTCGCTTATTTGGTAATATATTTGCAGGTGAAGTTATGCTTGCTATTCTAGCAAGTGCGGTAAATAAGGGAATTTTAGCAGCTTTTTTTGCTTCAATGCCATTGTTAATCTGGCAAGGTTTCTGTATCTTTATAGGTGTCATTCAGGCTTATATTTTTGTTGCACTCACTATGTTCTATATTGGCCGTAGGTTATCAAATGTAGGGTAGAATAGGAGATGACTACTTTGGGTGACTTTACGATATTGGGCTTACCAATTTCACTTGGAACAATGATTTATCAGGCATTTATTTTTACAGTCCTTACATTACTCTTGAAGAAATTTGCACTAAAGAAACTAGTAAATGTCATTGCTACTAGAAAGAATCATATTGAAAATCAGCTTAAAACAGCGGAAATGTATAAGCATGAAGCTGAAAAAAATCTTGAAGCAAGTAATTTTACTCTTAAAAAAGCTAGAAAGGAAGCTAGAGAGATATTAAGCCACAGTGAAACTGAAGCTGAACGGATTATTAAAGCTGCAAAGGTAGAGGCTAAAAAAATTCTAAAAGAAGCAAAAGAAGATGCATTATTTGTTCGTTCCCAATCATTTGATCCTAAAGGTCATAATAAGGGGGCATAGGATTATGAAACAGACATTTATTAAATACCATGGAAGGGTTACTGAGAATTTAGAATTGAGGATAGAGGATAAATGGATTTATGTTCATTATACAAAAGGAGCAATTGAAAAAACTGCCTGTATTTTAATAAATGAAGAGAAGTCTAAACAGGAGTTACTAGAAGGCTTTTTTAAAGAAAATGGCGTGAATGAAGCAATAAAGAAAGAGGTTGACAAATATTTAATGAAAGAACAAAATACTTCTAACAGAAATTGGATAGAATTTACAAATTTTCTTTTGAGAGCTCTTTCAATGCATCTAGTAGTGGGCATTGCTATTGCTCTTTGTGTTTTGGCTGGTTATAAAATTGGAACCACTTTAGATGTCCGTTATAGTTTTTATCCTGTATTTACATTACTAGGTACATTTTTAGGAATTGGAATTGGCGGATTAACCGGTTTTACAATGATACAGAAATACGTAAAAAGCCCTGAGGAAAACAAAAAAGAAAAAGAGTTTCCAAGACATACTTCGAAAAATGATCAACAGGAGGTGAAACAACATCCAGTTATTGACCTCACAATCGACCAAGTACGGAAAGCGATTAGAGAGTTTTCCGATAATTTGCCAAAGGGTGTTTACCGGACTATTCTTGTTCAGGAAGACAATAGCATCGATTTCAAGCAACTAGCTCATATTCTGAAGGGTGTTCCTTCAAAAAAATTTTACATGTCAAAAGAAACATATGATTTATTCGAGGAAAATGAAAAGAAAATTCCTGTTGAAATGGATATGGTTCAAAAAGCCGTCGATCAATATGTTAAGGAACATAAGGAATATCCGATGCTAAAATTTGATCCACATCAGAGAGTAAATTATTACCAATTAATTCACAGTCATTATCTTTCCGCTCACCCGGAAGTCCAATTTTATATTACCGACTTAGATGGACTAGTTACCCATATAAAACCGAGAAAAAAATTAGGAAACTCTTAAAAAGAGATGAATTTATATCTAGCGCTATACTTGAATTTCGTCCATTATAAAAAAATGCATACAGGTCAGCAGATAAAATGAAAAGAACTAATAACCAAAATAATTTAGAATGCAATGGACAGGCAAGTATTAGAAAAAGCCATTATTTGAGACACTCAAATAATGGCTTTTTTATTAAAATAAAAGAATATTACTTTTTATTTCATGACTCCATTACTATTCACGTATTACCAAACTCCGTTTGATAATACCCATGCATTCGTCAACATTTCACCGTTCGCACCAACATAATCCCACTTGCCATTGGTTTGTACCCATGATTTTGTTAACATTTCACCATTGGCGCCAACATAGTACCATTTGTCTTTGGTCTGTACCCATGCATTGACAAGCATTTTCCCATTAGTTCCAAGGTAATACCAGTTGCCTGAAGTTTGTACCCATGCATTTATTAGCATAGCATTGTTGGTACCATAGTAATACCAGTCGCCATTTATTAATTTCCAGCCTTGTGTAAATGAAACTTTAACTTCAGTAGTTTGACTTACATTTCCTGCTGCATCGGTAGCTGTAACGACTATGATAGTTCCGCCAGCTTGTTTTGCTATAGTGATCATAAAGTTTCCAGCTTTATTAGCAGTTGTTTTGCCAATTTCTTTACCATTTACAAACGCTTTAACGGTTGAACCGGCTTCTGCTGTTCCTTTAATTTTAACGTCATTATCTGCTACGCCATTGACGATTGGTGCTAGAGGTGGAGTTCCATCAAGGACAACAATTTCTGTTTTATCGCTTACGTTACCAGCCTTGTCAGCTGCAAAGAATTGTATCTTCACACCTGCTTTTTGTTTTGTAATTTGAATAGCGAAATTACCTAACGCGTCAGCAGTGGTACGGCCAATTTCTTGAGTACCTACCATCGCAATAATTGTTGCGCCTGCTTCTGCTTTACCCTTAATCACTGTATCAGCATCTGATACAGGATTTACTACTGGTGCTGCTGGTGGTGTTACATCAAGAACAGTTATTTCTAAAGGATCACTAGTAATTCCTGCCGCATTAGTTGCGGTAACAGAAATCTTTGTTCCTGCCGCCTGTTTTGCAATCTTCATTTCGAATTTGCCGTCAACACCTGCAGTGGTACGGCCAATTTCTTTAGTGCCTACCATCGCAATAACTGTTGAGCCTACTTCTGCTTTACCCTTAATCACTGTATCGGCATCTGATACAAGACTTACTATTGGTGCTGCTGGTGGTGTCACATCTTTTACGGTTACTTCTGTTGCCGTACTTTCGTTACCAGCCGCATCTGTTGCTGTAACTGAAATTTTCGTTCCAGCGGCTTGCTTAGCAATCGTGATGATAAAGGTACCATCCGTATTGGCTGTTGTCCGGCCGATTTCTTTCCCTTCAACCTTGGCTACAACTGTTGAACCAGCTTCTGCTGTTCCTTTTATGACTGTATCAGCATCGCCAACACTGTTTACTACTGGTGCTTCCGGTGGTGTCACATCTTTTACAAAAACTTCTGTTGCCGTACTTACATTTCCAACAGCATCTGTTGCTGTGACAGAAATCTTCGTTCCAGCCGTTTGTTTCAGAATTGTAATGGTGAATTTGCCATCTGCTCCAGCAGTTGCATGACCAATTTCTGTTCCATTCACCTGTGCAACTACTGTTGAGCCAGCTTCCGCTGTACCGGTAATGACTAAATCTTTATCTGAAACCGGATTAACAACTGGTGCGTTTGGTTCAGCAGTGTGGGTACCAATCAATTCAGTTGTATTTCTAACACGAATACGATTCCCATCAGTAAATTTCCCTGCAAGACCTACCGCTTCTAACGTGTCACCAATCTTAAGATTTGGAACTGGACCGCTCTGATTCACCACGTATCCATCTGTAAATACTAAAGTTGGCCCTGATCCATCATCAATAATATAGGAGTTATCATCATATTTTGAAACGACTTTACCTTTTACCTTAATTAACTGACCTTGATTCTCTTCAGCATTAGAATCCAGTGTACTTACAGCCTTCGGTTCAATTGGTGTTCCGGTTCCAAGTTTGACAATACTATCGGCAAAGTTACCAAACTCTAATTCAAAGTTATTTTCAAATACTTTGATATGACCGTAAACGCGAATTTTATCTCCAACCTGTAAACTTCCTGCTGGCACATCATTAAAGGCCATGATTCCACCAGTACTATCTTGAATATAGGCTGCATCAAAGAAGGAAGTAGCTGTTACCGTTCCCTCAACAACGGCATTGGTTCCTTCAGTTAACTTACGTGCGTCTCCAATCGGCTTAACAACTGGTTCGAGATGCGATAACCAGTTCACTACATTTACTGCAAATGGATCATTACCTTTTGGATTATATGTTTGATCCATTTGTTTATCATTGAAGATATTCATACCTGATACAAATATTCTTCCAGTCCCCACCTGTTCAGTGGCGATAACCGGAATGATCGATCCGCCAGTCACGTTTTCTAAAGGAGGACCATTTTTACCATTTGATGTCTGAACATTGTATGGAACTGTATCAGATTTCACACTGGTTGTATCTTGGAATGTTGATTCATTTCCACTAACAAGTACATTTACAGAATCACTATTCGTTAATGGAACTTTATTCCCTGCCTCATCTTTCTTTGCAAGACTTGAACCACTGTAGTATTCAATTGTTGGAACAAAATCTGTTAACGTAGTGTTTTTAAATGGTGTTGGATGTAACCTTACAGAGAAATTAGATGTTGATGGTGTACCCCAGAAGTTACCATCATGGGTTTCATCAAACACACCATCATTGTTCACAAGAATGCTTGAACCAACACCAGATAAAATACCATTTAGGTTTTGGTTCGAACTACCAAAATTACTCTTTTCTGTCATTAATAATGAGCCGCCGTTCTTCACAAATTTATCAATGACTGAAATTTCACTAGTTGAATAAGCAGAAGCTGGATGAGTAATCACTAACACACTGACATTTTTTAACGCATCATCAGTAAGTGCTGTTGCGTTTTCGGCGATTGTATATCCCTGCTGCTTCATTAAGGTAGTGAAAAGTTTGAAGTTGTCTTTGTATGTGCCAGTATCTTGTTTTGTATTTTCATTGTTATGAGACCCATCAAGCATGATGACTTTATTTAATGGTGCCTTAATAGTAAATGATTGTGTATATTGATTGTTACCAAGATCATGTCCATCAGCAGCCGATAATACGACAATAATATTATGGGTGCCTGCTACTGGGCTGGTCCATGTTACGCTTGCTTGAGCTGATGTGTTAGCCGGTAGCGAATCAATTTGCGCATCTCCAATAAAATGTTTAGCATCAACACTATCATAATAGAAGTGTGCAGTTAATTGCTTCACGTCTACTGTTCCTTGATTACTAACTCCGGCAATTAGATTGGCAGATAAGCCGCCCACAATTGCACCATCAGGTGTGCTTACATCACTTACTTTAACAGCAAGATCTTTAGGTTGAGACCAGATAGGTGCAGAATAAATTTGGTCGCCATCTTTTTGCGTGACTTTCACGACAAACCATTGTTGGCCGCCTGCTACGGTAATACTTGGATGCCAATTAAAAGATGTTGAATCAGTTGTTGGTACGTATTTGTCGACCACCGTACCATGATTCGTAATTAACTCAACTTTAGCGATATTATCGTTTGATGGAGTTTTAATATAACTATACTCAGGATCTGATGCTTGTTCTAACACAGGATCACTGCCAGTAATATTAAAATCTAACGTATTCGTGTCAACTGTTGATCCCATATAGAAACCGCTAGCCGATACATCTAGCTTAAAGTTAGGATCTTCAGACATATAGACACGCATATTTTTCATCGCATCAAGAAGCGATTCCTGAGATAAATCCTTCGCGACGATAACGGTACGTTTTTTCGTTTGTCCCCATGTAGCATCATGGTTATCTTCACCATATGTTGGTGCAACATGCCATCCTAAATCGAGGGCACTATAATATTTATCCTCCGCATTTGCATATGAATACTTTCCTGATCCATTCCCTACTTCAATCATCGTGAATAGCCTGTCTAGGTTTTTATTATATGGAATAAAATTATCAAACGCATTGGCAGACATTTTTGGATGGTTGAACTGGGCGGCAATATTATCATATGTTAGCACCCAACTATAATATTTTTGAAGGTTTTGATAAGCTCCACCGTCGACAACTCGGTCAATGAAGTTATCTGTCCCAAATACATTGGAATGGCCCCATGTTGTCGAAGTCATTTCGAATGCAGGGAAGACAACAAAGCTTCCATCCTTCGTATATTGCTTAGCGAGATTCTTCGTTAATTGCCAATCAGGACCACCAGTTCTTTCTTTCATTCCACCATGATCGACCGTATCTTTATTAACAAGACTTGAATCAATGTCATGAGAATGGTCTGAGAAGGCAAAGAAATCGTAATGATATTTTTGTGCTGCTTTTAAGGCATCCTCAGGGTTTCCAGTAGCATCATGAGAAATATTTGTGTGGTTATGTGTCGTACCACGATAATGATTTCCACCTGTAAATCTTTGTGCAACCGTGAATTTCCAAGTAAAGGTAGATGGATTTCCTAATTTATCCTTAGCAGAAACAGTTACAGCGTGTTCCCCTTCAGTTAATTCATTGTCTTTTGTCAGATCCAACTTAATTTGCGATTCGCTAATTACTGCATTTGAAGTGTAATCCTTACCATCAATGGAAATTGTCGCTGAAGAAGCGTTCACTCCATTTGGATCGTTCATATCAACTGAAATAGTTGGATGTCTTGAATCAATATGGTCTCCCTCAATTGGTGACATTTTAGAAAACGCAGGACCATCTTTATCTTCTACCACATCAACGGATATAGGGTTTGCAGCAGAACCTACTGATTTTGTATCATCACTGTTGATAGCTTCAATATAATAGAGAAATTTCCCTTGAGGAACGTTTGCCTGTTGAATTTTCCCATTATAATTTTTCTTATCTGCAGTGGTCATGTTGATTGATTGATAGGATGCATCATTTTGCCCTCTGTAATAAATCTTTACAGAGTCAGCATTTTTAGCAGTTGCCGTGAAAGCAACATCTACCCCGATATATGCTTTTGTTAATGGTGTATGATTTAATACTAATTGACCTTTTACATCACTACTACTTCTTGGCAATAAGAAATAACCAGCAGTAAAAGGTGCTGCTTTTTTATATTGATTGACTATACCAGTGAAGGTATAAGTTGCACCTTGTTCAATATTACTGATATCTCCTTGAAGACGAACGTTGGCTAAATTTCCGGCATCATCACTAACAGTAATATCATAAATTGGACCGGTCGATGGAATGTTCGTAACTTTTCCAGTAAAAGTTACTAATTTACTTTCTTTCGTTTCATTAAGAGAGCTAATAGAAATCTTTTCTGGTGTAGGTAGAAGATCATTTCCACCAAATCTGATTGCAGTTGGAATAAACTGTGTCATCCCTGCAGTAAATACAACATTTCCATCAATGCTATATTTATTTCCTGCTTTAATGGCGACAGATGGATCCAAATTGTTTACCACATTAATCGCACCAGTTGCATCTTGAATATAGAAATTTGTTTTTACATCGCCTGAAGGCATATTATCCGTTGTTGCTACACCTTCAATAGTTGTTTGATAGCCAATTGTAAACGGCAGTTCATTGGCATCATTTTTGCGCAATTCACTTATTGGTGTAACAGCACCAGTAGTGCCTGCCGCATTAATTCTTGCATAACTACTTTCTTTCGGAGTAGGTTGCGATGAATCTGTATGCGTCAAGTAAACTACCGAACTATTAGTTGTATCAGTAAAGCTCAAGGTAAATGAACCGTCTGGAGCTGCAGTTGCAGTTTGTTTATTAGCTAATGTACCAGAATTCTCTAAATAAGCTTTTACAGTTGAAGATCCAGGAACAGAACCAGCTTGTCCAACAATCGTAGAGGTACCATTTGCTTTTGTAAAACTTATTTTTGATGCATCAGGTGTAAGCATAAATGCTGAATTATGAACCACCATTTCATCAGAATAGTTAGCACCTGTTGGTTTATTCATCACAAAATCTTTTGAAGGATCTTTTGTAAACCAGCCATTGCCCATTCCATATGCTGTACGAGGATCTGAGCCGATATTTGTTTTACGTTGGATTGTACCTCCGCCAATAGTAGAATCGGAGATTGGACTTCCCCAATATAAAGGGTTTTTGAAAGTAGCTGTGCCGTTTGTATATGCTAATAAATCAATCGCATCAGGGTCATCCACACCTGTTACCGCTGTTTTCTTCTTGGCAAGAACGATTGCACCGCCTGTTGAACCACTTGGATTTAACGTAGTCGTAGCATCAGGTTTCACTGGAAGGTCTTGACCAGTTGTTCCTGCAGCAGCAGCAATAAGGAAATAACCATGCGCTTTAATGACACCTGATAATGACTGTCCAGCACCAAAACTCATTGTAGAAGCTGAGGTATATGCAATGGACCATCCAGACAAATCAATATCTTTATTGGTGTTATTGTAAAGCTCGAAGAATTTTGTTTTGTAAAAAGCACCGCTGTTCCCACCGTTAACGTAAATTTGACTAAATACTACGTCTCCTGGTGAAATTACAGAAGGATTTTGGGTAGAACCGCTGTAATTGACAGCAACCTTGTCGCTTGGGTCTTTTCCAGCTTCTTGTGCTGTTAGGTTTATTACTGATTTTGATAGAGGGTTTGCAAATGTTAAGGTAAATGACCCATCTGCGCTAGCAGCTGTAGTAGCTACAACAGTGTTATCATCAAAGTAGAGTTTAACTGTTGCATTATTTGCTACCGCGCCTGCAGAACCAGTGACACTTGTATAGGTTGCATAAGTTATCTTAGAAGCAACAGGAGCTGGTGTTTTTTGAATAACAGTTCCTGAATAGTTCACCGCAACTTTATCACTTGGATCTTTACTCGTTTCTTGTGCTATAACATAAACAACTTGTTTTGATTGCGGGTTGGAAATGGTTGCGGTAAATGAACCATCTTGAGCAGCAGTTGCAGACCCCAAAGAATTGTTGCTATCATCATAAATGTTCACTTGTGCATTAGGGGCAACCGCACCCGGATCACCAACAACGCTTGTCATCGATGAATAGGATATTTTTGTTGCATCAGGTGATGCTGTTTTTGAAAGTACAGGTCCACCAGTAGTCTGACCCATGAAAACGATATCTGCAATTTGGCTTGTTCCGCCAGCAGCGACTGAACCACCATTTATCGATGAATTTGAACTATTTAGCCATCTTACATAAATTAGATCTTTATCAGCTGCCTCACTTGGTAATGCTACATTCGTTAAAACACCACTAGTCCAGTTATTAGCAACAGTGATCGTTCCATTGAGAACATCAGACCAATTGCTATTATCTAAACTGTATTGCAGCTTAAAATCTTTAGGTCCAGTGTTGGAACCTCTCTGCTTTGATGACACATTAATAGTTTGAAAACCTTTTGTAGATAATGAGACTTGCCAATAGGCCGGACCATTTGTCCAAGTGGTAGAAGTAGGAACAGTAATACCTGTTGTAGGACCTCCGGCATATCCAGTCATTGATGCACCTGAGATGGACAATGCCTTATCAAGGTTTGCCGGTACACCATCTGTTGCTACTAATTTTTTCGTAGTGTCAGTTGTACTAAAATCCCATTTAGCTAATGTAACAGGATTTGAATCTGCTTTTGCAAAATTAGGACTAATCAGTGAAAAAAGCATGAGCACAGTTAGAAATAGGCTAATGTATTTTTTATGCTTGTTGATCGTTCTGTGCACTAAAAAACCCCTCCTATAGATTTCTTTGAAAACCCTTTCATAAAGACTTAGATAATGACAATAACAATGGTAATTAGACCCTATTATTCCTCTATTACCCCTTTCTAGTAAATTACTACTTGCTTGATAATATTATTACAATTTTAGGGATTATTCTACAATATTCTACATAATTTACTAATTCTTAATTTTGAATTTACATTAATTATGTTATATTTATCGTGATTCTATAAATAGGAGAATGTCCCAAAACAAAGTGTCAGACACCTCAACACAAGTGAGAAGTCAGACCCTTTCAAGACATGAAAAGCAAACAAATAAACTTTTACAATTACGCCCGGAGGTTTCAAATGAGGAGAGTTTTCTTTGATAAAGCAGTTGAATTTTTATATACATATGGCCGTCGTTCTATTATCCTCCTAACTATATCTTTCGTTCTATTACTTACTATGAACCAAAAAGCCCAAGCTCATGCCTATAGTGCAAGTTATACAACAATAAATTTATTAAAATCTCAAACAATCATGACTTTTGCATTAGATGAAGTTTCAGTAATAGAATTAACAGATGGCGATGTTAATAGGAATGGGATGTTAGATCCCGACGAATTCGAAGCAATCAAGGATAAAATTGCATCAATCATAAAGAAAAATGTCGTTTTAAAAATCGATGGTGTGCCACAAGAATGGTCCAAATTAGATAAAATAGAGCTAAACAGAAAAGGAGATGCAACCCAACTAATTCTTAATGTTGAATATCCTGCCATTCAATCCTCTCAATCTATTTCATTCTCTGACAATTTATATGTAAATAGTCATTCTAGTACGACCTATGTAGACTTATTAAAAGTCTACTATGGCAAAGAAACTAGCACATCCGCGCTTTCAGATAAAAATCGTACATGGTCAATGATTCTAAGCGACAGTGAATATACAGCCTTAAGTACTGATCCAAATAGTTCTCAGCCATTAACAAAACAGTCATCACAACCAAACCCGAAAACAAATCAGCATTCAACCGCTACTAAGCAACCTGGAAATTCAACAAATGACTGGGTTTCATTTCTGAAGCTTGGAATGAATCATATTCTAACAGGCTACGATCATTTACTATTTTTGCTTTCCCTTCTTATTGCTAGACAAAGTTTTAAACAATTTGTAAAAGTAATTACCGCTTTTACTATTGCTCATAGTATTACTTTAACATTGACTGTTTTGGGTGTGATTTCTGTCCCTTCCTATATTGTTGAACCTGCGATTGCAATGAGTATTTGCTATGTTGCCCTAGAAAATATTTTTCGTAAAAAAATCAGTCATCGCTGGGTGCTCACTTTTCTTTTCGGTCTAATTCACGGTATGGGGTTCGCTGATTTATTAACCTCGATGCATATCCCTAAGAGTGAATTAGCAATCGATTTAGCAAGTTTTAATATCGGTATTGAAATCATACAGCTAATAATCGTTGCTTTGTTATTGCCAGTTCTAACCTTTTTACATCGTTGGAAACATTCGAGATACGCTATTATCACGATTTCGACCATTGCATTTCTATTAGGTGGATTTTGGCTGATTGAGCGAATTTAAACATATATAAGGAGAGAAATCCCTTGAGGAATACTGCCATTCAGAAAGGTTCTAGTATCGGTTCAAACAAGCACTTTTTTGTCATTATTGCCTTAGTAATTGTCCTATTATTATATCTTGCTTCCACAGTGGGGATTGGTTCTCTCGTAACCAGCCCAAAGTTACAAGTGTTTAAGATGATGTTTATTAGTATCATCATTGAGGCTTTGCCATTTATTCTTATCGGAGTACTTGTCTCGGCCATCCTTCAAGTCTTTGTGACAGATGACATGATCCAAAAATTCATTCCTAAAAATCCAATATTAGGAATAATCACAGCAAGTGTGCTCGGGATCATCTTTCCGATTTGTGAGTGTGGGATGGTACCCGCGATTCGTAAATTAGTAAAAAAAGGAATGCCCTTATATGTAGCAACTACATTTATTTTGGTTGGACCGATCCTAAACCCAATTGTGTTTCTATCAACAATAACCGCCTTTCGTAATCAACCTAACGTTGCCTATAGTCGTATGGGGTTAGCATTTGTAATTGCGCTTATCGTGGGTCTCATCGTTTATAAATTTGTGAAATCTAATCAATTAAGAGATGAACTGAGCCCATTAAATAAACAAAGTCATCACCATGAGCACGAGCATCATCCTACAAGTTCAGAAAAACCAAAAAATAATAAATTTATCGAAGTAATGGGGCACACTGTCAGTGAATTTTTTGATATGGGGAAATACTTATTATTTGGATCTATTTTAGTCGCTTTAATTCAAGTATTTGTTTCGCAAAGCAGCCTAGTTGCATTAGGAAAAACTGGACCGCTATCCAATTTAGTCATGATGGGACTCGGATTTATTTTATCTCTTTGTTCAACATCGGATGCCTTTGTCGCTCAATCATTACAGACCATTTTCTCAAAGAGCTCCTTGGTTGGATTTATGGTATTTGGACCAATGGTCAATTTAAAAGGGATTCTCATGATGCTTGCTGTATTTAAAACAAAATTTGTCATCATGCTTTGTTCCCTTGTTTTCATTTTTGTATTTGTCGGGACACTCGTTTTACAATTGATGATTTAATCATTCTGTCTGATCAAAAGGCTGTGTTAAACTTGCCTGTTGATTTGCGCTCAAGAAGCGAGCATCCGCGGGCGTTCCGGGGAGCCTCCTCGGCGCTTAAGCGCCTGTGGGGTCTCCCCTGCCCCGTACTCCCGCAGGAGTCTCGCGCCTTCCGCTCCAATCAACATAGTTTCAAAAATCAACAATGACCTTTAACACAGCCTATCAAAAAAGTAAGGTAGTGATTTGATTGAGCAATACAATTCGTTCCGTGAATGTCCATCATTTTTTAAAAGCAGCCATCCTTCTTGGTTTTTCAATCTATATTTTATTACTAACCTTTACAGGTGATATTCTACAATTTATCGTCCCGCAGCTTGTGATTTATGTGAAAATTGCAGGTGTATTTTTGATTATTGTCGCAGCATTTCAATTTTATATTGCTTTTCTATCATTAAAAAAACCGGTTATCATTTGTGAATGCGGCCATGGCCATGAACAAGATGGAGAAAGTGTTCTCGGTCACGACCATCATCATCTTTTAAAAAAATCATTAGGCAAAGACATTTTTATCTATAGTTTATTTCTATTACCACTTGCTCTCGGTTTCTTGCTACCTAATCACACTCTGTCTAGTTCGCTGGTAAATACGAGAGGAATGAATTTAAACGGATTAACAGCACAACATGCATCAAAAGGAGCTGCTGTTGAAGTGGTTGGAAATGAAGATCCTAAACTTAAAGAAATGTTTAAAGCTGATGTGTATAATCGGGATTATGCAAAGCTTGGAATGATGATTTATAAAGAAGATGTTATTGAAATGAAAGACAAGTGGTTCATTGAAAAATTGCAATCAATGAATACATTTGTTGATAATTTTCAAAATAAAAAAATTAAAATAAAAGGTTTTATCTACCGTGAATCTGGCTTATCTGCCAATCAATTTATCATTGCCAGAATGGGCATGACCCATTGTATTAATGATATTTCACCGTTTGGAATTATAGCTGAAACAGCTAATTCAAGCCAATATGCAAATGATTCTTGGGTCACTCTAACAGGAACAATCGGTAAAACTACATTTAATGGTCAAACAGTCATTAAAATCAATGTTGAAAAATCAGAACCGGCTGTGGCTCCAAGTGTTCCATATGTTTATCCAGATTGGAATTTTGGTTCTAAATTGTAGTTTTAACATAAATCGGTATGAGGTGTTTTCATGTTACTTAAGGTCGGCAGTATCTTATTAGTACTTCTTATTACAGGCTATTATATTTACCACTTTTATCTAAATAAAGAGAAGTACTTGGGGTTGATTAGCAAAATTACGTCTTTCTTATTTGGAATATCCGCAGCAGCCTTAGGATTTTCATTCATACTAACATCAAATTATAATCTTTTTTTTACGATGGTAATTGGTTTACTTTTCGCCATTTCATGTGGATTCACTGTAAAAAAAATATTCCAAATTGAAAAATGGATGAATCAATCTTTATCCTCTCTTCTCGGATACCTAGTCGGTGCCTTTATCGGATATATGACGTTTATTTCAACTAAACCTTTTCTAATCGTAGACGTCCTCTATATTGTAATCATCTACCTAATGTTGATGTACTCTGATAAAAAGGCAGCGGAAACCTTTCAAAAGAAAAGCACGAAAAAGAAGGGAAAACAAAAGCCTGCTTCTAATGCCCCTTCAATTTTATTAGCAGCAACACTTCTTATATTCGTAGTTGCTCTTTCTATAAATGTGAAAAGCATAAAAGCTGGAATTATTGGTCAGCCGCAAAACCAAACTGCTACACAGGATGAACAGAATGACCTGCAAAACGCAAGCATTCATGTTACTCCATCAGGATTTAATCCAAAAAACACGACTCTTAAAGCTAAAACAATGCTTAAAGTTATTTTTGATGTAGATCAACATGTCGGGAACAATGTAAAATTAATCTCCACCGACTTAAATCTGAGCGTGAATCTAAAAAAAGGAGAAAATATTGTTCTTTTAGACAATCCTTTAAAAGGCCTATACCAAATCAAGATAGAACCGGGAAACTTCACCGGAACATTAACTGTGAAATAGCAATAAAGACGAATAAAGGAGTGCCATCCAAGTGATTGATGCTCCTTTTTCGTCTCTTTTTTATCACTCAATCCCGCTAATCAGCATTCCACCATTGCTTTTTTTTCAAAAATATTGAGATAATAGCTTAATGAAATTTTTTTAAAACGAGGGATTCAAAAGATGTCAAAAAGCACGAATAAAACACAAAATATAGCGACGATTTCACTTGCGATCATGGCAATTGGATTTGTTGCTACCGTACCATTGCAACATTCATTTTGGGGAGCACTTCTTCAAGGTGGGTTCGAGGCCGGTTTAGTCGGGGGATTGGCTGACTGGTTTGCTGTTACTGCTCTATTTCGTCATCCAATGGGTGTACCCATCCCCCATACAGCACTATTACCAAAAAACCGTGAGAGAATCACTGCTTCTATCATTTCAATGCTGGAAAATAATTGGCTGACAAAAGAAAGCATTCGGAAAAAAATAACTGCCTTCCAGTTTACTGAAAAACTGTTTGCTCTTGCAGACAAAGAAATACATTCACCTGCCATTCAAAAAAATAGTATTTATCTTATCAAACACTTAATCGATAAGGTAGATATAGAAAAAATTGCTCCATTCGTTGAAAAAGAATTAAAATCCCGTTTGAGCGATTGGAATATTAAAAATGTTCTTCCAGGCTTAATTGACCAGATTGCCAAACGAAAATACGACGAAAAAACACTTGATTATATCTTGAAGGAAATTGATGAATGGTCTCAAAAAGATGATACAAAAACTAAACTTGGGAGGATGGCGCTCGAAGCTATTGAAAATGTTAAAGCAGATGGCTTTATGCAATTTGCGTTAAAATCATTCACCAATCTTGTTAACGAGGAAAGATTAGGGAATATCATACAAAGTCTCATCCAAAAAGCGGTAAACAGCTACCAAGACCCTTTCAACCTAAATAGGCAAACATTGCTGTTCCACATTCATAAAAAGCTAGAAAACTTGAAAACGGATGAAAAGCTTTATGAAGAAATAAATGCTTTAAAAGCACAGCTGATTTCTGATTGGAAACCGAATGAACAAATCGTTAACGTCCTTCAGCAGTTGAAAGATAAAGCTATTGATATGGTAGAACAGCCTTTCTTTTTCGCAGTATATGTGGAACCACTTTTAAGAAATGGACTCGATGGATTGAAAAACGATGAAAAGAAAGTTGTTGCTATGGAAACATGGCTTAAGAAGCAAGTAATCGATTTTGTTGAAAAAAATCATTCGAAAATCGGAAAACTTGTAGCGGAAAATCTAGAAAAGCTAGATAATGAGACACTTATTCAAATGCTTGAAACGAACATTGGTAAGGACTTACAATGGATTCGTGTGAATGGAGCAGTTTGTGGCTTTTTTATTGGACTTTTATTAGTCGGTATTCGATCATTTTTTTAATAATTCTTTTTAAAAAGCTATTTTGAATATATTTCAAAATAGCTTTTTTTATTTGAAGTTCCCCTGTTTTCCCGCTTTTAAGCAAAAAAATATTTTCCTTGTCCTTAAAAAGGATCCGTTCTTTTTTAAAATAGTGCTTCATATTTAGTACTGTAGTCACTATTTTTCAATGAAAAAGGAGGCTGTGGAATGGGAATCAAATTTATAAAAATCTCTGTTGTTTATTTTGTCATTGGAGTTTTGATTGGGATGTATATGTCGATGGCCGAGAAATTCACATTTACACCGGTTCATGTCCATATTAATTTGTTAGGTTGGATGTCAATGGCATTAGCGGGGTTGATTTATGTAGCATTTCCAGCTGCCGCTGGGACGACAATGGCAAAGGTTCATTTTTGGCTCCATAACATTGGTCTTCCCATCATGATGATTGCACTTGCCTTTCTCGTATCAGGTGCCGAGAATGCGACTCCTGCAGTGGCTGTTGGTAGTACATTAGTGGTATTAGGTGTAATCATCTTTGCAATAAATATCATAAAGAATGTCAAAGGATAGTATTCTTTATTAGGGTTTATAATACAATATTGGACTAATTATTTTATTCCATTTTAAAGGGCTATCTTGATAATCAAGATAGCCCTAATTTCATGTTTGCTTAAGCAAATGTCACCTTTGACCAAGCACTTCTAGCTCCAACGCCTAAGGGCTCGGTTCATTTCTTTTTAGTATGATCTGTAGACGTATTGGTCGGCTGGCGCAGAGGTTTTAGACCATTTATCAACTTGCACATAAGGGATAGTCGTTTTAAATGGCTGATAATACATTGTCGATATTTTCCCTTTCACCGTAATCCACTCGTCATTCTTTAGATTTACCCCAGAAGGCATATCAACAAGCATACCAAAAACGCCGGCATCCGCGATACAATGAATGACACCAAATCGGAGAATGAGCAGTTGATTTTTGTCAGGGTTATCAGGGTCATGAAAAACAAATCCTTTGAATTCAAGCTCCCGACCATCGAATTCCCCTGGAAAATTATAAATGGTTTCCATTCCATCTAAAAAGTCCTTATCGTTTAATGTAATCGAGTTTTGATTAATATATTTTTTCTTAGATTTATTAATAAAGGCCTCATAATCGTCTTTTCCGTAATAAATACTTGTATCAGGACGAAGGAATTCCTGCTGGAAATAAGGGTCCTTCGTGTCATAGATTGGAAAATGAAATCCTTTTGATTTAACAATATTAGAATCAAGCGTCGCAATCGGAAAAAATAAGCCTGAAACAATCGGAAAAAGAAAAATAGGATAAACGACAAGCTTTTTATACCACTTATCTTCCTTGGAGTGATTGTGGCCACAATGATCATGGTCACAAGCAGCTTCTTTAGGATCATCCTTTGCCAACATACATATCTGAACAATAGTCAAAACTGCCAAGGCATAGCCAGCAGCAGCCGATAGATATGAATATTTCATATTGATATATTTAGAAATATCACCAGTAAGATGCAGTTTAAAAAGTAAATAAGTGAAGCCAATTAAAATGATACTTCTGATCATGGTCCCACCTCCTTAAAAAAACAACGAGTACACTAACACACAAACAAATATACTTGAAACAATCATCAATACTAAGCGCTTTTTAAAGGTTGACAGCATCATCATTAAATTCTTGATGTCAACCATTGGTCCGAAAATTAAAAAGGCTAAAAGCGCCCCAGTCGAAAATGTAGTTCTAAATGATGAAGCAATAAAGGCATCTGCTTCTGAACATAAAGAAAGAATAAATGATAAAGCCATCATTACTATAGATGACCCAGCCTTACCATGGCCAATCGAAACAAGAGTAGCTGTTTTCACATACGTTTGCACAGCTGCTGCGATAAAGGAACCAATGACTAAATATTTCCCCATAGAGAAAAATTCATCAACAGCATGCTCCAGTGTTTGCCAAATTTTCTTCATGAATGGTGTTTTTTCATGTGAATGATGATGATGAATGTGGAAATTTTCATTAAATGGATTGCCTTTAAAACGATAGGCGATAAAAATACCTACGATGTTCGCAACAAACAAAGCGCCCATTGCCCGAAAAATCGCCATTTTCCAATCGCTTCCGAATGCAATAAAGGTTGCAAATAAAACCACCGGATTGATAATCGGTGCCGTTAACATAAAAGCGATACCGGCTGAAATAGGCACACCCTTCGCAACAAGCCTGCTGACAATCGGGACAATCCCGCATTCACATGATGGAAATAATATGCCAATAAAACTAGCAAAAATAACAGCAAGGATTTTGTTCTTAGGCATAATTTTTGCAATCATTTCTTCGGTCACAAATATTTGAATGATTCCCGAGATTAGAACTCCAAGAGTCACAAATGGCAAGGCTTCAATTAATATCGAAATAAAAATGGTATTCATCTCTAAAAATCTTTGCGGTAATGATATACCAAACATAGTTGTCCTCCTATATAACCTGAACTCTCGGAGTCTACTATACTCCCAATTGATGTATTTCGTCCAACGAAAAATATGGAATTCATTAAATTCTAATATAAAACCACGACAAGTATAGGCAAAAACAAAAGGTCAGTCCCTCTTCAAGAGAGTTTAGACCCTTTAGAGACAACATCAGATATCAATAAGAATAACAAAACAAAGAGGCTGTCCCAAAATGTGACAGGCCCCACTATATATACAAAGTTCATAATAATTTTTCCACAATGTTGATTGGAGCGGAAGGCGCTCGACTCCTGCGGAGTACGGGGCCGGGGAGCCACTAGAGCGGAAATCAACAGACAAGTTTAACAGACCATTAAAAAAAGGAGTGCCTCCAAAAAGTTATACTTTTGGGACACCCTCTTTATTCATGGTTGATAAGGCTTTAAATTTTCTTTTCGCTGCTTCGCTTTTTCTTCATTGCTTTTATTATAGTCGTAATTGTAGATAGCTCCTTCCCAGTCACCATACATTGGATTTGGAAAGACGATCAGTTTTTTACCAAACTCCTCTCTATGATTGTCGACTGCTTGTATCCTGTCTGTTACAGATAATTGGTCAAAGCCACTAAAATCACTTAAATTGTCTCCAAACAATAAGAGAATATCATGGGTTTTAGCCACCTGCTGTCTTCGGACTTCCTTACTTTTTTCCCCTGGCTGACGTAATAATACATGGTTTTCATCTGCTTGAGGTGCACCGACCAACTGTAAATTTTTTATTGTTGCCTCTTTCTGATTCTCCTTGCGATTCGATATGTAGTATAGGTCAACACCCTTTGCATAGGCGTATTGGAGAAATTCAACAGCACCTGGCAGTGCTTTAGTTTGTGCTAAAGGAAACCACTCGTCCCAGTTATAGTCTTTCCCTGTGACAACACTCCATGCCTGATATGGACTATTATCCAAAATCGTCTCGTCAATATCTAAAACAACCGCTGGCTTCAAGCCTTTCATTTGCTTTTTTTTCAACAGTTCATTCAACCTCATTTTACCAATGGAATATCCTTGGTAATATAATGCTTTTGCTTCTCCACTAGATTGAAACCAGAGAACAGACATTGTATTTTGTTCTTGCAGATGAGAAGGAGGTTTGGTTAAATTTTGCGCCATTACATTTATACTATAAAGTGAAAAAAAGAAAGAGATCATCATAAAAAATGACAAATATTTTTTCATTATATAAAGCCTCCTTTTTCTTACAAGGCTAGTATGTGAAAAAACATGCTAATGAATTATGGAAATTTTTTCATTTGTGATTTAACACGTAAACTTTCGATTTTTCTTTCCACTTTTTTCGTTTAAAATAATACTTGAACGATTGGTACTTTTAATACGGAGGGAAAATACTTGGATTTACTACAAAACGATCCTTTTAAGGCACCATTTGAAAGTTTAGATGAGTTTGCAGATTTCATCAGTGAAGTATTACAATGCCCGATTACCATTGAAGATGCAAATCACCGACTCATAGCATATAGCACTCACGATGAAAGAACGGATCCTGCTAGAATTTCGACTATCATCGGCCGCAGAGTACCGGAAAAAGTCATTAATCAATTGTGGAAAGAAGGAACGATCCCCACCCTATTAAGGTCAAGCGAACCTGTCCGTGTAAAAAGCATGAACGAAATAGGATTAAGTAATCGAGTCGCTATTTCAATTTGGAAACAAGAAGAAGTAATAGGCTTCATTTGGGCAATAGAAATTGATAAATCGCTAACAGAAAAGGATTTCATCCTGTTAAAAAAAGCTGCGGACGCAGCTAAAAATAAGCTTTTACAGCTACAGACGCGGAAAAATAAAAAGGAAGAGCGATTACAAGAATTCTTTTGGAAGTTGCTGACCGGACACCTAAAGCTAAATGATGAAATTATCGAGCACTTCCATGATCTGAAAATTACGCCTGCCTTATCCTTTGCAGTCCTAGTTTTCAAATTTCAAGAAAATATAACAAGCAAAAATGAACAAAACATCATCTATCTATTGAAAACAAACCAACGATTAAAAATTATGCTTTACACTATTGATTATAATCAGCTAATTTTACTTGTCGCTGTCAACAATATCGATTACCCTTTTCAGGAACTTGAGCATTTCACGAAAACATTTATTTTAAAAATGAGCGATCGATATGGTATAGACCAAATCACCCCAGTGTACAGTACTATATATGAAGATTATCAAAAAATCAGAGTGGCTTATCATGAAGCATTGACCGTTTTATCGATAAAAAGAAAATTCCCGTTTGAAACGGAGCATATTTATAGCTATCAGAAGCTTGGGATTTATCAGCTTTTTGATTTGGTTTTAGATAGTAGAAAAGGCGAAGAATACAGCAATCATACATTAAAAAATCTCCATGAATACGATAAAAAGCATAATAGTAACCTTGTGGAAACGCTTGAGGTATTTCTTAACAAAGATACCAATATAAATGATGCTGCAAAGGAATTAAATATTCATGCTAATACACTAAATTATCGACTTAAGCGGATTGCAGAAGTTGGAGAAGTTGATTTAAAGGACCCAAGTCAAAAGATGCTATTATTCTTAGATTTAAAGTTGGAAAAATATCAAAGAAACTAGATGTTTTGTGAAAATCACCAAAAATGAACGAAATCTTTCTCTTTTCTTCACAATGAAAATAAATAAAAAACAATTTATACTGATTCCATAGTATTTATTATTGTGTGAAGGGGAGAATTTGAAATGTATATCGGTGTCCCAAAAGAAATTAAAAATAATGAAAATAGGGTTGCTTTAACACCATCTGGGGTTGTTTCGTTCTTAAATGTTGGTCATACTGTATATGTGGAAAAAGACGCCGGAATTGGAAGCGGTTTCACAAATGAAGATTATGCTAAAGCGGGCGCTTATATCATTGATGATGCAGAAAAATTATGGACTCAATCCGAAATGATTATGAAAGTAAAAGAGCCTCTTGCAAGCGAATACAAGTTTTTCCGACCAGGATTAATATTATTTACTTACTTGCATCTTGCTGCAGAGCCTGCATTAACACAAGCTCTTAAAGAAAACGGAGTTATTGCCATTGCTTATGAAACAGTATCTGTTGACAAACATCTTCCATTGCTTACACCAATGAGTGAAGTGGCGGGAAGAATGGCGACACAAATCGGTGCACAATTCCTACAAAAGAACAATGGCGGACAAGGGATCCTTCTCGCTGGTGTACCGGGTGTTAACCGTGGAAAAGTCACCATTATTGGAGGAGGAATTGTTGGAACCAACGCTGCGAAAATGGCGATTGGTTTAGGTGCCGATGTAACCATTATTGACTTAAGCGCTGACCGTCTTCGTCAATTAGATGATATTTTTGGCAATCAAATAAAAACTTTAATGTCCAATCCGATGAATATTGCTGAGGCTGTGGCAGAAGCTGATCTTCTAATTGGTGCAGTTTTAATCCCTGGTGCAAAAGCTCCTAAGCTTGTAAAGGAAGAAATGGTTAAATCGATGAAGCCAGGATCGGTGATCGTCGATGTTGCTATCGACCAGGGTGGAATTGTTGAAACATGTGATCATGTTACAACACATGACAATCCGACCTTTGTAAAACACGGAGTGATTCACTATTCAGTTGCGAATATGCCTGGTGCCGTTCCTAGAACTTCTACTATCGCATTAACAAATGTTACCGTTCCATTCGCATTGCAGATTGCAAATAAGGGAGTTTATAAGGCCATTGCCGAAAATAAAGCATTAATGCTAGGGGTAAACGTAGCAAATGGCGCAATCACTTATGAAGCAGTTGCGAAGGATCTTGGTTATGAATATGTAACAGTTGAAAATGCATTACAGAAAGAACTGCAAGCCATTTAATCCATGTAAAAAGGAATCCTCCCGATATTCTCGGGGGGATTTTTTAGTATACAATTTTGTCTTGATCTTTAAGATAAATAATTCAAGCTTGTTAAAAAAGACCTATAATAGGAAAAAAAAATAGCTTTTAAAATTTAGAAGGCTTCATTATAATAGGGAATGTTGTAACTATGATTTTATAAAAACCTATACTATAATCATATAAGCAAACATAACTGATATTACACCCTTAAGAAAGAAGGATATTAATGAATTATCAATTATTTCAGGATATTAATAATTTAGCTGGCCACCACTCCTTTTTAGACAGATTAATGGTCTTCACCTCCTCGAAAGCTTTTATTATTTACGCTTTAGCTTTACTTTTAATGTGGGTTTTTGGAAAAGAAAAAATAAAATACACAGTGGTATTTGCAGTTATAACTACTGCCATTGGGCTGATTATTAATTTTATTCTTGGTCATATTTATAATGAACCGCGTCCGTTTGTAACCCATAAAGTTCATCTTTTAATTAAACATGCGGCAGATGCCTCATTCCCAAGTGACCATTCAACCTTTGCATTTTCAATAGCACTTGCTGTCCTATTTAGAAATCGTATCATTGGTTTTTGGATGCTCTTGTTCGCGATCTTAGTAGGAATTTCCCGTGTTTATGTAGGTAACCATTATCCATTTGATGTCGTAGGAAGCTTTGTAGTGTCGGTATTAGCAAGTTTATTTGTTTATAAGTTTAGTTCGATTTTTGAACCAATTTGCCGTCTAATCATTGCTATTTACAACAAGATTCCATTTGTTCCTAAAAATGATCGAAGCTTTTCAAAATAATACCTTCTAATTCAATATGAAGAAAATGAAGTGGCTGTTCCAAAAAAGAGTATTGTCATACTTTTTTGGGACAGCCTTTTAATGTTGCATTTTCTCTTTTTTGCATTATAGCTAACCACAAGGTTAACTATAATAAAAACAAAATAACGGAGGTACAATAATGGATAAAGT
The DNA here is from genome assembly GCF_001048695.1 of Neobacillus massiliamazoniensis. Taxonomy (GTDB): domain Bacteria; phylum Bacillota; class Bacilli; order Bacillales; family Cytobacillaceae; genus Neobacillus; species Neobacillus massiliamazoniensis. The sequence continues at coordinate 963,163 of NZ_CVRB01000003.1, forward strand.
CTTTGAACAACTACATTTTTTTCGTGGATTCACTTTAAGTAACATACAAAAACTAAAAAAAGAACATGCTGACATACAACCAGTTGGCTTTAGCAACACACTTCGCTGGAACTATGCCCATATTTTAACTGCTTATGACGGATTAGTGTTTCAACTTTCTGGAAAAGGAAGCAAGCTAGACCCTAAATACATGGAATTATTTAGTCAAGGTACAAGACCAAGTGAGTGGAAAATTGAAGCTCCATCTCTTGAGGAAATTACTGCAGAGCTTGAAAAACAAGGGAAATTAATCATTGAGACTTTCCAAAATTCGCTCGATGAAAAGTTGATTCAACCAAAAGAAATTGGTGGAGCGTTTAAACTTGAAACAGTACGCGATTCAATCATATTCTGTATCTGGCATGAAGGATTACATCAAGGGGTTATCAATGGGTTAACGCGAGTTGTTACTACTATATAATTTGCTCCTAGTGAGATCCTACAAATTAAGTTTTAACCAACAATTAACCCGTAAAGAGATATTCCATTTACGGGTTTTGAATTTAATATTGAGTTTCATAAACAATTGGTCTCCGCAATATCTGTCTCTTTTTCTTGTTCATAAATCCTGCAAATATAAATTGGTTAAAAAGAGCCCTCTTTGAATACATCCACAGATTTCGTAAATCCTCTACTAGAAAAAGATAAATAGATTATGCCGAGTCCGAGCCAAGAAAAACCAACGATATGCCCAATGGTCTCCATTCCCCACAAAATATAACCGCACACACTTAAACCAATAAGAGGGAATAATACATAGGATACAATCCCTAACCCAGAACGAATTTTTCGCTTCAAGAAGAATTCGGAAAATACAGATAAATTAACGCAAATAAAACCGACTAAAGCCCCAAAGACAATGATTAAAAAGAGGGTATTTAAATCAATGAGAACAGCCCCGATATAACCAATAACTGCCATAAAAAGAATACTATAAACTGGTGTTTTAAATTTCGGGTGAATGTATGCAAAAAATCCCGGTAAAAAACGATCCCGTCCCATTCCATAGAGTAATCTGCTTGCTGCTGCTTGACCAGCTAAGGCTGTTGAAATACCAGATATAGCAATGACAAGAGTTAACACTGTCGCTAAACCGCTTCCACCAATTTTTGTAGCAATTTCGAAAAAGGCAGTATCCGTCGATTTAAACGAAGTAAAATCAGGTGAAACCATCGTAGCAAAATATACCTGTGCAATATAAAAGACTGCACAAATTACGCACGCAAAAATACCTGAACGACCCACCATTTTCCCTGTTACATTGGAATCCTCTGCCATGGTGGTCACTGCATCAAACCCAAGATAAGACAGAACTGCAATTGAAGCCCCAGCAAGTAAAGAATGCATCGAAAAAGTATGAGGATTATAAATAGCTTTCATAGAGAATACCGTTCCTACCCCATCCCCATGAAGCAAGGCCTTTATGGCAAATCCAACAAAACAGACGATGCTTAATAGCATGATTGCTGTCATGGCTAAATTCACCCTCGATGTGGTTTGCGCACCTAAGTAATTGAATAACGTTACTGGAAGTACAAAGATGAGAAGCATTAACCAAAGTGGTATAGAGGGAAACAATTCCATTGTAAATACTGCACTTAGTTTATAAAGGAGCATGGGAATTAATATATAATCCAATAGAATAGACCATCCAGCTAAGAACCCCAGGTAGGGGTGAAGTGCTCGAGATGTAAAGCTGTATGTCGACCCAGCAATCGGGTATGCTTCAGCCATCTTTCCATAACAAAAAGCGGTAAAAATCATGGCAAGCAGGCCCAATAGATAGGCTAAAACTGCGTGTCCCCGAGACACTTGACTGAGAGAACCAAAAAGTGTTTGAGCCGAAACAGGGGCCATAAAAACCATCCCGAATATGACTAAATCCCGTGTTTTTAGTACCCTTTTTAATTCTTGTTTATATCCGAAAGATTCTGTACTAGTATTACTCCTATTAGATTCACCAGTATTTTCTAATTGGGAATCAATATGATTATCGAGCATAGACCTGCCTCCATTGATCCAAATTATCGACCCAATTTTCAACAAACACTTTTCACTTCAGTATAAAGCTTCATTTCGTATTTTCCTGAAGACGGTTCTACCCAATTTCCATTTATCAACACATTATTTGATTTTTCAGAAATTTTTGGACAGATGATAAAATGTTGGTTACTACTTCCATGTTTATACCTTCTTTTTCGTTAGATGGTCTATGCTCTGGATAAAATAACGGAATAGTTCTTGTTCTTGAGGACTCTTCATTTTCTCCGGATGCCATTGAACACCTAATGCAAACCAAGAGGTCTCTGATTCAACAGCCTCAATTATACCATCTTCACTCCATCCCACTGGTCTGAATCCCTTCCCCACACTTTGGACACACTGATGATGAATGGTGTTTACGATGTGGTGGGTACTTCTATAAATTTGTGCAAACATACAATCTTCGGAAAAGTCTACAACGTGACGTTGATTTAAAATCTCTTCCGCACTCCCTTTAGTTTTTGGATGGTTAGGGAACTTCTCATGCAAATCTTGCAGCATCTTACCGCCAAAAGCCACTTGCAACAGTTGTAATCCACGGCAAATCCCCAATGTTGGTAGATTCCGTTTTGCTGCCTCGTGAATCAGCGCAATTTCAAAACGGTCTGTTTCCACGTTCACATCATAAGACTGTCCTGTATCAACTTCCCCATAAACAAGAGGACTGATGTCCCCCCCTCCTGAAACAATTAATCCATCTAATAAATCCACGTAATCTTGGATCAAATCAATGGATGTTTGCGGAATTAAAACTGGAATTCCTCCAGCCAACCATACAGATTTCGCGTAATCCGGATCCAGCGTAAACAAATCAGTCTTCTCTCCTAAAAAGGTCGGAAGATCTCTGCGCCATGAACTGATACCAATTTTGGGCCGATTTCCATTAAAGATGGTAGACATATTCATTAAACTCCCAGTCTGTGACATATCTTCGAAAACGCTCTGCCTCAACTCGTTTCATGGCCGTAAAAGCATTCACCATCGGTTCCCCAATTAACTCACAAAGTCTTTCATCTTGGAGTAAATTAGAAATACTTTCTTCAAGGCTTTTAGGCAGGCAGGTTAAGAGGTTATCTTCAAGAGAAACATCTCCGGATACAGGAATCGGCGGCTCTAATTGTCTAACAATTCCATCATAACCAGCCAATAGACAAACGGCGGATATTAAGTAAGGATTGGCTGATGCATCTCCTGCCCGAATCTCCAAACGGCTTCCGGAACGCCTATCCGCAGGAATACGGACAAAAGCCGTCCGGTTATCATAGCCCCATGAAGCAGATAAAGGAACCAAACTATCCGGAACCAAACGTTTATAGGCATTCACGGTAGGGGCCAAAAAGGCCATGAGAGCTGGTGCATGGTGAAGGATACCCGCCAAAAACTGTTTAGATAGCCGGCTTAAGCCATCCGATTCGTTCGGACCATAAAAAGCATTTCCATTATCATTATTCAAACTAATATGAATGTGAAACCCGGACCCTGCATCATGATTAAACGGCTTACCCATAAAGGTGGCGTGCAATCCTTGACAAGCAGCTACTTCCTTTACCATGTTTTTAAATCGAAATGCTCGGTCAGACGATTCTACCGCTTCTCCATGCAGCATGTTAACTTCAAACTGTCCAGCGCCAAATTCATGATTCGCTGCCGTTAAACCTAGATTAAGGACTTTTCCGGCACTTAGAAACTTATGCATCATACCCAATTCATCCGAACGGTGTCCTACCGTATAAACCATCGAAGAATGATTGCTATATCGTTCCCAACCATCACCCGTTTTCTTGAGTAGATAGAACTCTAATTCATGGGCAAAAACCGTTTTTAGCTGCCATTCCTTCTCAAACAAATCCACTGCACGTTTTAAAAATTGCCTTGGTGAGATGTCAATGATGTCACCGTTGTCATCATACAGATCGACCAAACATTGAACTGTATGGGGTTCCCATGGGACTGTTACGACAGTAGACAAATCGGGAATCCCCCGCATATCTGGATATCCACGGTCAGGTGCCATGCCAGGAGCATTGAGCGGATTTCCTGCCAATCCATCCACCAAGTTCGCTACACAAAAAGTCTGCCCATCCTCAACTACACTCTTGAAAAATTCAAGCGGTATATCCTTTCCACGGGGATAGCCATGGATATCACTGTAAGTGAGCCGAACAAATTTGACATCGTCTTTTTCTAGACGGCGGATTAATTCCTCAACCGTTTCTGCTTGCTTTATTTTCGGATCCATAACCACTTCATTGTTTGACATATGACACCCCCTATTTTAAGAGATTACTATGTTGCTATTTTTAAAGTTTACGATTGATTATTTTAAGCAGGCTGATAATCTCAACATATCAGCCATGCTTTTATTATTACAATTTTTAAGCCCAGCCTTTTTCAGGTTTATCAAACCAAATATGAACCTGTCCCGTACCGACAGAGGCTTCATATTCAGAAAGCTGTACACCACGAGACGTACATTGACTTCCGCCTAATGCACTTGCCATCATCAGATAATGACCAAATCTTCCTTCAGGAGCATGTTTACGATATTCCGGCATTAATTCAATAACTTCCTTATGCTTTCCTTCAGATAATAATTGAATGACCTTTTCGTCCATCGCTCTGGCTTCCTGTGTAAATACATGACTTAAATCTGCTGATTCATGCTGACGGATTACACTTAATGGCCAGAATCTATGGGATAGACCGCCAGAACCCAATAGTACGACTCTTCGATTACTTTTATCTATAGCTTCACGCAACACTTGGCCAAACTTTAAGAAATCATCCGGCTCCCCGGTTTGGGCACAACTAACGGAAAGGATCTTTTCCCCTCTGTGCAGGTAATGAACCAAATTTACAGTGCCATAGTGGACGTCAAGATACGGATTTCGACTGACATGAACCCATGTATCCTCCTTTCCTTCTGCCACTTCTTCAATTAAATTCGCAAGTTCAGGATCACCATCGTAATCATAAGGTATATCACACAAACTGCGAGGTAACTCATCGGATGTATGGAACCCTTTATAGTGGGCACGTCCGTCTACCACTGTTTCAAAAGTGGTATGCCAATGTGTATCAAAAATAACAATGGTATCAGGTTTTAGCTTATCCAAGATTTCCGAACGAAGTTGGTACATACCCGTCACCACAGTAAAATCTTTACCATTATTGAGTTCTAATCGTACCTCCTTAGGTAACATAATAGTTGGAACGTGTGATATTATTCCTGCCCCAATTATTTCCCCCATAAATAACGCCTCCTAAATTACGGTTTAGTTTTAAATTATTGAAAAGAACCATTTCGCTTGGATAATGTTTTAACATCGCAGAAGAATTCAAAACTCCAATTACCGCCTTCGCGACCGATTCCTGATTTTTTACTGCCGCCAAATGGTGCAGACAGGTCCCTGGCGAAGAAGGTATTCACCCAAACCGTCCCTGCATTCACAGCATGACCAACCCTTTCAGCACGTTGTTCGTCTCCGGTAAAGATTGTTGCCGCTAACCCATACTCGGTATTATTGGCCATCTCAATCGCTTCCTCTTCCGTTTTAAACGTTTGGAAAGTGAGTACAGGGCCAAATACTTCCTTTTTCAGGATTTCTGCATCATTCGGGATATTAACGAATAAGGTCGGTTCAAAATACAATCCACCAAGTTTTTCCGAAACGAATCCACCGTAAGCCAATTCGGCACCTGTTGCCTTGGTTCCTTCCACAAACCCTTGAACGCGCTCCAAATGTTCACGAGTTATCAATGGTCCTACCTGCGTTTCCGGTTTTCTTGGATCTCCCAGTACAATTTTTGATGCTTCTGTCTTTAAACGTTCTAAAAATTTCTCCGCAATCGATTCTTCTACCAAGATTCTTGTACCCGCTAAACAAACTTGTCCTGCGTTATCGTATTGGCCAATGGCTGTTCGTAAAGCAGATTCAAAATCGCAGTCCGCAAAGATAATTAATGGGGATTTCCCACCCAATTCAAGACTTACTGGAACAATTCGATCCGCCGCCGCCTTGCCTATGATACGACCGGTCTCCTCTGATCCTGTGAAGGAAATACGATTGACATCTGAATGATTTGTTAATGCTGCCCCTGCCTGTTCCCCAATTCCTTGGACAACGTTTAGGACTCCCGGAGGAATTCCCGCTTCCTCGGCAAAATCTGCTAACAGAGAGCAAGTAAACGGAGCCCATTCAGGTGGCTTAATGACCACCGTATTTCCCGCTGCCAAGGCTGGCCCCACTTTCCATGTGGTAAGCATGAACGGTGCATTCCATGGCGTAATTAACCCCGATACACCGGATGGTTCATAATGAACACTGTATCGGACACCATTGGATTCCCAAATCTCGCCTTTTAATTGCTCTGCCCATTCGGCAAAAAATCGGATATTATGCGCTCCTCTTTTCATCACACGGAGTCGACTCGATTCAAATAAGGAACCATTGTTTGTCGTTTCTACAATCGCTAACTTTTCGATATTAGCTTCAATTATATTAGCTAATTTTTTCAAATAATTACCTCGTCCTTTTGGGCCAAGAGCAGCCCATGCAGGGAAGGCATTCTTTGCTGCTTGGACAGCCAAATCCACTTCGTGTTGAGAGCCGGCAGCGACCTCACCTAGCACTGACTCATCAATCGGGCTAATAACTTGGAAGGTAGATTCAGAGCTTACGCGCTTTCCTCCAATATAATGGTTCGGAGATACCTCAACACCTGCAACACGTATTCTCTCCATGGATTGTGTAATCATTTACCTCACCTCTACCTTACTTTTGAAATCATTCTTAACCGGTTCGTCCAAAAACTGGTTAATGAGATTGATAGAATGTGTTTTATCAGCAATCTTGTAGTTTAATGCAGTCATCCGGAAGGAGTCACTTAGATAGAAACGCTCATACAAATCAAGGCGTCCCGCTAATTCAGATCCAATAAAATCCCAGCCCAACCGGAATAAACGAATTCGTTTTTCCGCATCTGCATTCCGAGCTTGATAATATTTCTTAATATCTGAACTTAAAGGGCCCTCAAGGTCTGCAAAGCTTGGTGTTAACATAAAACCGCCACCACCAATTAATTTCAATAATTCCGTTGCTCTCGGGATGAATTTCGGCATAAGGCCCCTTAGTGCTAAAAGAGGACGATCATCTGGTGCCCAAATGCCTTTATTCCTTACTTCAAAGGCCCCTTCTTCGGCTGCAACAACCGCAGAACGTGTAATCTCGAGCATATTCCAAATCTCACCCAATTTTTCCTGGACATGATCAAATGCATTAACTCCAGTCATATCGGCAATCATATGACCAAGACCAAATGCGAATTCAAGCTTAGTTAAAGCTCGATTCATCGCTTGGAAGATGATGTAATTTCTCCAGTAACCCTCACCGATGACCTCGGAATAACCGACTGTATCTCCATCCATAAACACACGATCCTTAGGAACCTTCACATCATCAAAGATAACGACAGCATCCATTTCATCAAAACGTGAAGATAATGGATAGTCATAGTTACTTCGATCCTTGCTGTAGGAATCGCGACAAATAAATTTCAATCCTGGCGTATTCATAGGAATGGAAAAACAAATGGCATATTTCTTATCCTGTAAACGAATATCACTTCCCGGATATACCGCTAATTCGTCCGCATATGGGGCAAGGGTAGCAAGCATTCTTGCGCCACGAACAATGATAGCATCATCCGTTTCACCTACTTTATGAAGAGAGACCTCTCCACCCCCTTGCTCCGCCTCAGATACAGAACGGTCCACTTGCGGATTGATTATGGAGTGAGTCAGAATCAGATCATTATCTCGGATATATTTTTGATAATTTACTAGATTTTGTGCTCCTTGTTCGTTGCCTCGCCTTGCCCATACATCTGCATGCCCGGCAAAACAAGCAAAAGTGGTGTTCATATAATCTGGGCTGCGCCCCATTAAACCAGCGGATACTTCAGCCCACTTTTTCATAGCTATGCGGATCCGTTTAATGTCTTCTTTGCTTTTAGGAATAAGGTGAGTAATTCCCACTTTTTCACCAGTATCCGGAGAATCATACAACATGATTTCCGGGAATTCGTGTTGTAAATCAAACAACTTGGCCATGGTTTCCGCAGCACCTTTTAGTTTCGGATGTGTAGTAACATCCGTTATCCGCTCACCCTCAAGCCAAATTTCGCGCCCATCTTTTAATCCTTCAAGAAACTGTTTTCCTGTTCTCGCAGCCATAATTCGCCTCCAAATATCATTATTAATTGTAAAATAATTGAAAAGTATCAGAAAACGCTTTCAAGAATTGCCTTATTTTTTCAATTTCTCATTTTAACTTATCTAATTTTTCTGAAACAAATGATAGCTATCGTTTGATATCTTAAGATTATCTTGGATTATTTTTGTTGTCAAGGTATTAAATGTCAAAAGATTAAAAATATTTTGGTGGTAAAAGTCCTGACAATATCATTTCAAAGTCTTTGTATTCAAAAGAACATGGGGTAAAATACCGAAAATATATGGTTCATCATGAACTTATTCTTTTTTTAAGTGATCGAAACTATAGATTTTCCAAAATTTTATATTGCCAAATTCATTAGATATGATACGATTTAAACATATAGTTAGATTGATACGATTACACCTTAATTTTTCACTCTAATCTATACATTTATAGAAGAAATTCATTAGTTAACTAAAAAATGTGACCTATAGCTAGGTATAGATTTTTTTAGATTTAAAATAAAAAAAGTCTTGTGACTGGAGGGTATACCTATGAAGATAATAAGGATTTCTTATCCGACTAATTCGTCCACCGATTACCCAGCCACTTCTCTCGCCATCGGGTATTTTGATGGTGTTCATCGAGGGCATCAAGTGGTCATTCAGAATGCCATTAAACAAGCCAAAACATTAGGCATCCTATCCAGTGTTATGACCTTTGATCCTCATCCAAAGTCCGTTTTAGGGAGTAGGGAACATACGTCCTTTATTACTCCGCTGCCTGACAAATTGCAGATCTTCGAAAAAATGGGAGTGGATTTAGTTTATGTGGTTTCATTCAATCGGGATTTCTCTCAAGTTTCTCCAATTGACTTTGTTGAACGACTCTTGGTTTCATTACAGATTAAATATATAACCGTTGGTTTTGATTTCTCGTTTGGTTTTCGCGGTCTTGGAAAAGCTCATGACTTGAAACTTCTAGCCAAAAGCCGTTTTCAAGTTCAAGTGATTACTTCCGTCAACTCGCAAGTAGAGAAAATTTCTAGTACGAATATTCGTAATGCCCTTCAAATGGGGAATATTGAGAAAGCCAATTATTATTTAGGTAGAAGATATTCTATACAGGGACTCTTTCACTCAGAGCATAACCATTTTTTCGTAACTCCCCCATCCATAATGCCGGCGTTGGGTGAATATTTAGTGGAAGTGAAGATCCATGATCAGTGGGTTTACGGTACACTTTACATTAATCATGAGGATAAAAAGTTGCCGTTTTCCTTATATTTGATTGATCCTCCAACCTCTTTGCCAGAATGCCTTGAAATTCAATTTATCTGTCTAGCATCTAATGATGTTTCTCAACTAGGGGAAAATCCGGTTGTAAAAAAAAGTATATAATGTTTATGTAGATATTAATTGATTTCAAAATTATCCCCCCATTTATTACTATTTTATCAATTTCTATGTTAAATTATTTAATATCTAACTATTACCACAGGTAAAACCACGGAGGTTCTTTGAACATGTTAGAAAATGAACTGCTACCAGAAGAATTGGATATTTTAAATCGTTTAACCAACTATCCCCTTGATTTTCAGGCCATGACGGTGGTGACGAACCTTTACAGAGCAGCTCAACTTCTACGGGCTGAGATGGAACGTGAAGTGCTATCACCATATAAACTCTCTTGGACTGGATTTTCTTTACTGTATAATCTTTGGATTTGGGGAGCAATGGAGACAAGGAAATTGTCGAAATCGATGGGCGTAACCGTTGCTACAGTAAGCAGCATCTCTAATACATTAGAACGAAAAGAACTTTGTGGCCGAGAAGTAGATCCCAGAGATCGACGATTAGTCCTACTACATTTAACCGAAAAGGGAAAAGAAGTAATCGAAGAATTATATCCGAAATTTAATCAAGGTGAAAAGGATTTCGTTAGCGTATTAAACTCTGATGAACAAAAATTTCTCACCCAATTATTAAGGAGATTATGTAAACGTATAGAAATAAAAGAATGAGATTAAATCCTGTTTCCCCGTCTCAATGCTAAAAAGCTTGCAAAACACTCCTTCCTTTTTATTGCCTTGTAACTTGTAACTTTATTTTCACCACTGAGGAATTTGGAAATAAACGCATGTATAAAGGATTAATTTAAATATAGATTTAGTTCCGGTTCACTTACTACCAGCAATCCAATATAAATAAAAAAATAACCTACAAAAAACAGTAGGTTATTTTTTTATTTTTAGGCTGTGTTAAACTTGGCTGTTGATTGCGCTCAAGAAGCGAGCATCCGCGGGCGTTCCGTGGAGCCTCCTCGGCGCTTAGCGCCTGTGGGGTCTCCATTGCCCCGCACTCCCGCAGGAAGTTGAATCAGCATCCTTGAATCAACACCGCACGAAGGAAATGCGATAGCATTTTCGAGGATTTAGCGCTTTGCGCTCCAATCAACATAGGTTCAAAATCAACAATGCCCTTTAGCATAGCCTATTTTATTGCTGTAATTTGTTGCTGCTACATTGGTAAGAAAATTCTAATTATACAAAAACATTTGATACGAAACGTTTGATATGATATGATTATTGCACACATATTTACTGTGTAAACCATTTAATATCCAATAATCATTATTGAAAGGATTGAATGTTTTATGGCTAAGTTGAATGGATACTCCTTACCTTTGTCTCCTGAAGGAAAAGCGAATCTTTTACCCGCTCCTCCCTGGCATTATTCCGGTGATATGTTACTCGTTGAATATCGTACCGACCCCGATGCTGTTATTGCCTTATTGCCTGATGAATTAGAACCTGCCGATGATCCAGGTGCGGTTTCGGTAATTTTCGCGGATTGGCAATCCTGTACGGATCATGGTGAAGAATGGTTAGATCCTTACCATTCCCAATATAAAGAAGCTATGGTGTATGTTGGCGCCAAATATAAAGGGCAGCCAATTTGTCGGTGTGTGTATATCTGGGTAGATAAGGATTTTGCTATGCTGCGTGGTTGGGTTCAAGGATTCCCTAAAAAACATGGAGATATTTGGATGTCACGTCCTGTTACTGTTGGAAAAGCTGGTCCTCGCCTTGCACCTGGTGGGAAATTTGGAGCGACGTTGTCAGTGGGTGGCAGGCGGTTAATTGAAGCAAGAGTTAATTTGACCGACCTTTCTGAAAAGGGTCCCCAAGTCAATAACCCGCCTCAATTTAATAGTCGTCATTTTCCAAGATGGGATAGTCTTGAGCCGGCTCTTTATGAAATGGTAACTGTAAAAGGAGTCGATAAAGAATGCAGCCCTATTTGGGAAGGACATGCGGATATCAAAGTTTACGATTCGCCATTTGAAGAATTAAGAGCATTAGAGCCTAAGGAAATCATTGGAGGCTACTATCATTCCTTTGGGTATACCATGATTGGCGGAGAAGTTGTCGAACAACATAAACATTTAATATCAGCAAATAAGGGGGAATAAGCATGCAAATCGTACGAGTAAAACGTGGAGAACAAATTGTAAGGGGTTACCTTGATAGAGAGCTACTCATTCTTGATAACGGGGAAAAAGTTCTTCCATCTGATGCTCAATTTCTCCCTCCTGTTGAACCAACTAAAATCATTGCTATGCATTTAAATTTTCCAAGCCGCGTTGAAGCTTTTGGTGCAAAAAAACCACGTTGGCCTTCTTATTTCATGAAACCCCTGACATCTCTCGCGAGTCATCAAGCTGCCGTGGCAAGACCACGCAATACAAAATACCTCAATTATGAAGGTGAAATTGCTTTAATTATTGGGAAGAAAGCTAAAAACGTTTCCCGGGAGGAAGCTTGGAACTATATTGCTGGCTACAGCCCTGTCATCGATTATGGTCTCCATGACTTCCGCACTTCTGATGCAGGGTCGATGCTGCGTGTCAAAGGACAGGATGGTTTTTGCCCAATTGGGCCAACCTTAATTCCAGCTCATGAAGTAGATCCTCATAACCTTACTCTAAGAACCTATGTTAATGGAAAGGTTGTTCAGGAGGACAATACCAGTACGTTACAATTTCCTTTTAATGAAATTGTTGCTGATTTAGCCCGGCTAATTACTTTAGAGCCAGGTGATGTGATTTTAACAGGTACCCCTGCTAATTCACGCCCGGTTCAACCAGGGGATGTCGTAGAAGTGGAAATTGAAGGCTATCCACGTTTGACAACAACGGTTGTGGAAAGTGAAGTTGACTTTGCCGATTTTGGTGCTCAACCTGAGGATTCTGATAATGCAAGAAATACTGCATTTGAGATTGAATAGGAACTAGACATTTAGATTAATTCTCAAGAATAGGAGATGAATGATAGAATGAAGCTTCTTGGAATTTCCGGTACCCTCCTTGGGGCTAAAACGGCCATATTGGTAGATGCGGTTCTCAATGGAGTGAAGAATAATAATCCTGATGTAGAGGTGGAACTTTTAGATTTGCGTGGGTATGATCTCCAGTTTTGCGATGGCAGAGATCCTTCAACATATAATGAAGATACACGAAAAATCATTGAGGCTGTTTCTCAGGCTGATTTCTATCTAATTGGGACTCCAATATTCAATGGTTCCATACCAGCTCCTTTAAAAAATGTATTTGATATCGTGCCACCTTCAGTTTTTCGAAACAAGGTTATGGGTTTTGTCGCTAATGGCGGAACCTATCAGCATTATCTTGTTGTAGAAAATCAATTGAAACCTATTGCCGGGTATTTCCGGGCATTTGTGGCTCCAAGCTATGTATATGCTCATAATGATCACTTTAATCGAGAAAATGAAATAGTTGATACAGAAGTACTAGACCGGATTCACCATTTAGCACAGGAAATGGTTTATATGCAAAATGCATTAAAGAATCATTCACATGATCTATTTAAAATTCATTAACATGTTTGCTATTCCTTATAAGCCTACAAAAAAGCGGGTGTCCCAAAAGTATAACTTTTAGGGGCACCCCTTTTTTTTAATGGTCTGTGAAACTTGTCTGTTGATTTCCGCTCAAGAAGCTCGCTTTCCGCGGGCGGTACGGGGAGCCTCTTTAAAAATTTGTTTATAGATATTTCCGATGGAGTCCTTTGCCATCATAAGAAAACAACATAGTTCTTTCTTCAATCAAGGTTTCCATATGAACCGGTCTTCCCCACAGCTGGTGAATATAGGGTAACACCTTCTCCAAATATTTCACATCCAGTTCTACACCTTCAAACCAATGTTTTAAATATAATTCACCATTTTTTAAATAGTCACCATCCATGACAGTGATATATGGAAAACCGCCATTTACACGCATATTTACCAGTTGATCACGGACATGCTCCCACTGCTTATCAACAATTTTATAATCCCTGCCTTGCTTTTGAAAAAGATACAAATCCTCTCTCATGATAAGTTCTTTTGTTAAATAATTTCGCAGGAACGAAATATCAGACTCGATTTCCCTGACCTCAAAGATTTTTTCCCTTCCAGATTCAGGTTGGACTCCTCTTCGTTTCATTTCTTCAGTGGGATTGTTAAAGCGTTCTTCAATATCTTCAAAAATCTTTATTCCGAGGTAGTATGGATTAATACCTGTTTTTGATGGCTGCACAACACCGGCATTCAATTTAGCAAATTCAATGGCTTCATCACTTGTTAAATCCATTTCCCTTAATATCCTCTGGTGCCAGTAGGAAGCCCAGCCTTCATTCATGATTTTTGTTTCCAGCTGCGGCCAGAAATACAGCATTTCTTCCCGCATCATGGTCAGAATGTCGCGTTGCCAATCAGATAGCTCCCTGCTATATGATTCAATAAATAACAATAAATCTTTCTCTGGCTTTGGTGGAAATTTCTTTTTTCGAGTTTTTTTATCAACCACTTTATCTTTTTCATCGAGCTTCCACAAATCATCATATGGAGAAACGTTGTGATGTTCCTCATCATCCTCTTCTTCGTCTTCGTTGGACCAAGACAGCTTCGGCCTCATAAGCGATGGATCGATATGTTCATCAATAGAAAGAACTGCATCAAGAAAGGTTTCTACTTCTTTTTTACCGTACTTAATTTCATATTGATGAATTCTCTCGGCCGTTGCCGCCATACTTTCGACCATATCTCGTTTTGTATTCTGAAACCGAACATTATTTTTAAAGAAATCACAATGGGCAAGGACATGTGCCACAATGAGTTTATTTTGAATAAGGGAATTAGAATCCAATAAAAATGCATAACATGGATTGGAATTGATGACAAGTTCATATATTTTACTTAGCCCTAAGTCATAATGAATCTTCATTTTATGAAATTGCTTCCCAAAGCTCCAGTGTGAAAACCGTGTCGGCATTCCGTAAGCTCCAAAAGTATAAATAATTTCGGCAGGACAGATTTCATATCGCATCGGATAAAAGTCTAAACCAAAACCGCTGGCAATTTCGGTAATTTCACTAATGGCATATTCGAGCGCTTGCCGATCTTCCACATTCATTTACTATTCCCCCTTTGCCTTCATACCACAATGTATGAAGGAAAGGCAGGAATGATGAAACCAGAGTGGAAAATTCAAACTCCGTTATTTATAGGCTTTGTTAAAGGTCATTGTTGTTTTTGAAACTATGTTGATTGGAGCGGAAGGCGCGAGACTCCTGCGGGAGTACGGGGCAGGGGAGACCCCACAGGCGCTTAAGCGCCGAGGAGGCTCCCCGGAACGCCCGCGGAAAGCGAAGCGCCTGAAGCGCAAATCAACAGGCAAGTTTAACACAGCCTATTTATAAAGTATTTTGCCCATCCAACTTGCTCTTAACAGATTTATTATTCAGGAGAAAGTTGGAAAAGGCGTTTTCATCAGGTGTCCAACATTTTCTGCGAAAGTTCTAAGTAAATTATCATACAATAATCTTAACTCCTAATAAGGAGGAGATAAACAAGTGAATAAAGTGGACTACGATCGAGCGTTGTACTATACTCATCGATCTGAGTGGGATAATTTACTAATTCTTATGGTAAGAACACAAGACCAGTTTTTATCCAAAAAGATCGAACAATTCCTGCATGCTTATAATTTTGAACATGACTACTCTGTTATAGAAAAAAAACTGTATTCTCTGCTTCGTTACATCGACCATGCCAACGAATTAATGGAACATGAACCATGTGAGATACCGATGTTTAGTCTTTCCTGAAAAAACAAGTGGATACATTTTTGTTGAGAAAATTTATGGCAACCGGGCCAAAGAATTCCACCAAAAAATACGGCTTCCTTTGTCGGGAGCCGTATTAACCGTGATCTACTAAAACCTGAAAAAAACTCCCGAAGATTAGCCTTCGAGAGTTTTTATTATACTAACGGGACAAATATATCACCATGATTATTACTTTTCAGAAACAGTTGCAATCTTTAGGTCAACAAGGGCCATAAAGTCTTTTTCAACCTGTTGTAATTTCCTATCGCTTTCTTCAAGGCTTGAACTATTCACCCCAAAATAGAACTTCACTTTTGGTTCGGTGCCTGATGGTCGTAAACATACCCACGAACCATCCTCAAAGGTATATTTCAAGACGTTGGATTTAGGTAAGTCAATCTTTTCCTCCATGTTTCCTGATACGCGAATACCTGTCAGGTAATCTTCAGATGAAGTAGTTGTTAATGATCCCAAGCTTGTCAATGGTTGTGAGCGGAACGAAGCTAAAATTCGTTGAATCATTTCCGCTCCCTCTTTTCCCTTTAATGTCAAAGAACGAAGACCTTCTTTATAATAACCATACTTTTCAAATACTTGCATTAACCCTTCATAAAGAGACATTCCTTTAGTTTTATAATAGGCGCAAACCTCCGTCGCCAAAAGAGCTGCCTGTACAGCGTCTTTGTCACGGGCGAAGTCACCAATCAAGTAACCGTAGCTTTCTTCATAGCCAAATAGGAAGGTGTGCTTACCACTAGCCTCATATTCGTTTATTTTTTCAGCGATAAACTTAAAGCCCGTTAAGACGTCAACCGTCTCTAATCCATATGAAGCCGCAATTTTTCTACCAATTTCCGATGTCACGATTGTCTTTAAGACAACTCCATTATCTGGGACTGTCCCTTTTTCTTTTTTCTGTGTAAGAAGATAATCAAGCAATAATGCTCCTGTTTGATTACCTGTAAGTACGACATATTCTCCTTCATGATTAGGCACCGCAATTCCTAAACGGTCAGCATCGGGGTCTGTACCAATTAATATGTCAGCTCCCACTTTTTTACCGTCACGAATTGCTAATTCAAAGGCAGCATGTTCTTCAGGATTTGGGCTTTTTACTGTAGAGAATTCCGGATCAGGAAGCTCTTGTTCTTTAACAATCGTCACATTTTTATATCCAAATGCCTCCATTGCTCGGCGTACCGGTTTGTTTGCCGTTCCATGAAGTGGGGTAAAGACAATTTTAATATCCGTTTCATTAGCTAAAGCGGGATTTTCGGAAATGGTCTTTAACTTTTCAAGATAAACTTGATCAACTTCTGAACCAATTATTTTAATTAGTCCTGCTTCCTTTAGCTTCTCCTCACTATCGACTTCAATTAACAACTCGTTTTCAATTTCATTCACTTTTGCAATTACAATATCTGCACTTTCGAGAGCTAATTGTCCCCCATCTTTGCCATAAACCTTATAACCATTATATTCAGGTGGATTATGACTGGCTGTTATGACAATCCCCGAAAATGCATTTAAATAGCGTAAAGCAAACGATAATTCAGGAGTTGGTCTTAGTTCGTCAAAAACATAGGTTTGAATTCCCTTGGTGGCAAGTGTTTTAGCTGCCTCCATTGCAAATTCAGGTGATTTATGACGGGAATCAAACGCAATGACCACCCCACGCTTCTTTGCTTCTACTCCATTTTCTTCTATGTATGCTGCTAGACCAGCTGATGCCTTACGGACAGTATATATATTCATCCTATTCGTACCAACACCAATTTCTCCGCGCATTCCACCTGTTCCAAACTCCAGGTTTTTATAAAATGCTTCTTCAAGCTCTTTTTCATTCGTTTTTAATTCTTCTAATTGAATTTTCAATTCACCCTGTAAATCTTCAAATTCAATCCAACTACTCGCTTTTTTCTTCCATTCCATGAAATCTCCTCCAAAAACTTTTTCCATTCTTATATTATTTCGAAGGTCAAGTTGGATACTCCTTTAAAAATCTCTTCGAATTATCCATAATTTTTGCATCTAAGTTTGACCCCTATATTGTATAGTTTAATCCCACCAATATACAAGGTCAAAAAAATGAAAAAGAAAAAGGCGATGTATCGCGCTCCGACGCTTACTCTTATTGAACTGGACAATTCTCGAAGTCGAATTTTATACTTTATTCCTATAAAAAAGAAAACGCCTGCTAATGCAAGCGTAAACAAGTTAATATTAAATTAACAACTCGTTAGCCACTTTTGTATTGACGCTTAACAAATGATTATTCATTCTTTTTGCGACTACAAACTGTTCATATTCAAACGGAAAGAATAAACCAAATTCTTGCAAATGGGACACATTTTTAGAAAAAAGAGTAGAATATTGATCATCAAGGTCAGTAGATTCTAGGATTGAAATCAGTGTCTGCATACATGCCATCACCTTAAAAGCATCCTTTAATGTGCCAAAAACCTCTACTTGATTTTCCATTGTATCCAGCACTTTTAATTGCTCAAATTCGTAAATTTCATCCTCCGTAAAATAGAGTGGAAAAACATTTGAATAAATATACCTCACAAGCCCGCTTATCTCTTCTTCCTGACTTGGTGTAGAGGCAAATACAATTTTCACTTGTACCACACCTTTTCACATCAAGATTTTCTGTCTATTATATAACATAAGAATAACATAAACCCTCTTGGAAAAATGGTGGTAATTATCACCACAATCAAAAGCGGAAGCGCCTCGATCAGCCCCGACAAGCATAAGACAAGCCGGCAGGAAGGTTGTTTTTTAACCTTCATGTCGGATTGGCTTATGACCTCGAGGGGCTAGGCGCAAGCTGGACAATACTCGAAGTCAAAATTAAAAAGGAAGATGTTAATGTTGCAAACAAAACGAAAGGGCGAATGGTTGGAACTCAAAATACCTAAATTTTGGGAAGGAAAAACAATAGAAGACCTTTTTTATAATGAATGGGAAGCCCCGAGAAAAGTAACCCATCTGTTCAGAACGGAAAAGAAGGTGCTAGTAAATGGAAGCAGAGCAAACTGGAAATTACCGCTTGTTTCCGGTGAAAAGCTTGAGATTAAATTATTTGAAGAAGAAGAATTACAGGTGGTGCCAAATTTCCAAGAGATTCAGGTTCTTTACGAAGATGACCATGTATTGGTGTTAAATAAGCCCCCGTTTCTAAATACCCATCCAAATGATCTACAATTAGAAACGAATACTCTTGTTAACGCTGCAGCCTTTTATTTACTGGCTAATGGTGAACTACGCAATATCCAGCAAATTCATCGCTTAGACCGGGATACCTCTGGAGCCATTTTATTTGCGAAACATAAGCTAGCTGGGGCTATCTTGGACAGAATGCTGGAAAAACGGCAAATTAAAAGAACCTATCTCGCTCTCGTACACGGAGTAGTAAAAGCTAAAAAAGGAACAATAAACACCCCGATTGGCCGGGATCGACATCATCCCACTAAAAGGCGTGTCTCTCCATCAGGTCAGGAGGCTATCACCCACTATCAAGTAATAAAAACAGATAAAAATAATGTTTTTTCTTATGTAAAATGCTGGCTTGATACGGGGAGAACCCATCAAATTAGGGTCCATTTAAGCTACATTGGCCATCCTTTAGTTGGGGATGTACTGTATGGCGGCAAACCAATTGTCAATCGCCAAGCACTACACGCTGTAAAACTGGAATTTACCCATCCCTTCACACTTGAAAACGTTGAGTGTCAGGCACCATTTCTTGATGATCCCCCCATTTTTAAAGACATTGATATATACAGTATAGAATGAAAAAAAGCCTCCGGAGGATGGAGGCTTTTTTGTCTTGCTAGTGCACACGCGCTTTTCTATTCTTTTTAATCAGCTTTTCTAAAGGATCTCATGATAAAGCTTAGGAGGAAGGTTAACACAACCGCACCGATTATTGCAGGGATTATGGCAAAATCGGCTACACGTGGTCCCCAATTTCCTAAGATTAATGACCCAAGCCAGGCTCCAACAAATCCAGCAATAATATTACCTATAATGCCTCCCGGTACATCTCTCCCCACAATCAGGCCGGCTAACCAGCCAATAATACCACCAACGATTAGTGACCAAATAAAGTTCATTAAGAACACTCCTTTTTAGTATTCAAAATATCACTTAATCAAATTCTTCAAGCAGTAATCAACTTTTTTTCTGCCTGTAATTCTAAATTACCCAATTTTGTTTTTCTTAATCAAAAAAAAGAGTGAGATGAGTTTATTTAAATAAAAATACATATATAATGCGGCTTCAGGAAACATTGAACATACTTAGAGGTTATTTTTTCAGAAAATTCTTATGTTAAGTTTTTGTAAATTCACAACTTATTACTTTCCTTTTTCGACAACTTTTAGATAAAATATTACTTTGGTTGGTGTACAACTTTTGATGAAAAATGGGGGTTTTCACATGGCATTGAAAAAAAATGATAAGTTCACAATTTTGCTGAATAATATTTCCACCAATTTAAAGGAAAGTGCAAATTTCTTTACTGATTACAAATTAAAAAATGTAAGTGATTTAAAAATTTTCTCTGAAAAAATGAAAGAATATGAATCAACAGGCGATTCCTTTGTTCATGAAGTAATTAAGGAGTTAAACGATGCCTTTATCACACCGATTGAACGTGAAGATATTCTGCATCTTGCGATGAGCATGGATGATGTCCTTGATGGTTTAGAAGGATGTGCCGCATTATTCGAAATGTACTCTATTACAACTGCGGATGATTTTATGAAGGGCTTTGTGGATGCCATTCAAGCCAGTGCTCATGAGATTGATAAGGCAGTAGAATTGCTATCCAATAAAAAACTGCCTCAAATAAGAGAACATGCCATTAAAATAAAAGATTACGAATCAAAATGTGATAATATCCTTAGACAATCCATTAAGCATTTATTTACAGTCGAAAAAGACCCGATTCGAATTATTCAATATAAGGAAATTTACGAAACACTTGAAGATATTGCTGACAGCAGTCAGGAAGTTGCGAATACGCTTGAAACCATTATCATGAAAAATGCATAAGGAGCAATAAAATGAGCTTTATTTTTATCCTAACAATTTTAATTGTCATTGGTGCTCTTGTATTTGATTTCATAAATGGTTTCCACGATACGGCAAATGCAATTGCAACCTCTGTCTCAACTAAAGCATTAAAACCGCGTCAGGCGATTCTTTTAGCTGCTACCATGAATTTTATTGGTGCCATGACATTTACAGGTGTTGCCAAATCCATTACAAAGGATATCGTCAACCCTTTTGCACTTTCCCATGGTTCCGTTGTCATATTAGCTGCGTTACTCTCCGCTATCGCGTGGAACTTGATTACATGGTATTTTGGAATACCGAGCAGCTCCTCCCATGCCATTATCGGCTCGATTGCTGGGGCAGCTATTGCCGCTGGAGGCTTTTCTGTGCTTAATTACAGCGGATTTATTAAAATCATTGAAGCACTTATATTATCACCTATTTTAGCTTTTGTACTTGGATATATTATTTATAGTATTTTTAAAGTGGTTTTTAGAAATTTTAACTTAACGAAAACGAATCGGAACTTCCGGTTCATTCAAATTGGAACAGCCGCACTTCAATCCTATTCACATGGTACAAATGATGCCCAGAAATCAATGGGAATCATCACCTTGGCTCTTATCGCTAACCAATACCTCCCTGCTAACGCAGAAATTCCATTATGGGTTCAAGCGTCTTGTGCGCTGGCAATGGGACTAGGGACGTCTATTGGCGGTTGGAAAATCATTAAAACAGTTGGCGGGAAAATAATGAAAATCCGCCCAATTAATGGTGTTGCTGCAGACTTAACCGGAGCTGCGATTATCTTTGGTGCAACGTATATTCATTTACCGGTAAGTACTACCCATGTTATTTCCTCTGGTATACTTGGAGTAGGATCTGCTCATCGTATTAAAGGTGTAAAATGGGATACGGCTCAACGTATGATCATAACATGGGTAATTACGCTGCCAATTTCAGCCCTAATTGCAGCCTCTATTTACTATATCCTTCATTTATTTATTAAATAACTGGGATCAAATCTTATCGGAGTACTTCGATAAGATTTTTTTTATTTTATGATTGAAATAATCCATAAAAACGAATATTATATTAAATGTGTTTAAAAACGTTCGTATTTAGGAGTGGAATTCTTGTTTAAGCTTAAAGAACATCAAACAAATGTTAAGACAGAAATATTTGCCGGTCTTACAACATTTTTAACTATGGTCTATATTGTGGTTGTTAATCCGGTCATCCTTTCTGATGCCGGGGTCCCGTTTCAGCAGGTATTTACCGCAACCATTATTGCAGCTGTCGTAGGGACTTTATGGATGGGGCTGGTGGCAAACTATCCAATTGCGATTGCTCCTGGAATGGGCCTAAATGCCTTTTTTGCATATTCAGTAGTAGGAACACATACCGGAATTAATTACCAAACAGCATTTGCCGCTGTCTTCGTTGCTGGTATTATTTTTGTGATTCTCTCTTTAACCGCGTTTCGTGAGAAATTAATTGAAGCCATTCCAGACAATTTAAAGTTTGGCATTTCTTCAGGAATCGGCCTTTTCATTGCTTTTATTGGCTTAAAAATGTCTGGTATTATTACGAAAAATCCCGTCAATCTTGTCGGTCTTGGAAACCTTCATGCACCAGAGGCATTGTTAACAATTGTCGGACTTACGGTAACGCTTATATTAATGACTCTTAGAGTAAATGGAGCGATGTTTTTTGGTATGATCATTACCAGTATCATTGCCATTTTCACTGGCCAGCTCCATTTTACAAAAGGTTTTGTTTCCCTTCCATCTCTACCTGAAGGATTAATCATTACAAACCCATTTGATGCCTTTGGTCAAGTGATTGGTCATAGCTTGTATACGGTAGTATTTTCCTTCTTATTAGTAACAATTTTTGATACGACAGGAACAATGGTTGGTGTCGCCCAACAGGCAGGGTTAATGAAAGGAAAATCCTTGCCAAGAGCAAGGCAAGCACTCCTTTCAGATTCAATAGCTACCACAATTGGTTCTCTGTTTGGAACTAGCCCAACAACAGCGTTTGTCGAATCTACCAGCGGCGTTGCAACTGGGGGAAGGACAGGCCTGACTTCCGTCATTATTGCCGGATTGTTTATCATCTCTGCTTTTTTTGGTCCCCTTGTCGGTGCAGTTTCAGGGATTTCCGCAATTACAGCACCTTCATTGATCATTGTAGGAAGCTTAATGATGGGAAATATCTCTCGGGTTAAATGGGATGATCTCGACGAAGCCTTCCCTGCCTTTTTAGTGATAATCAGTATGCCATTAACCTCTAGTATCTCAACTGGAATTGCTCTTGGATTTATCACGTATCCAATTTTAAAAATTGTGAAGGGGAAATGGCGTGAAGTTCATCCATTAATTTATATTTTTGCTGTTTTATTCTTTTATCAGTTGGCCTTTTTGCAACATCCATAATGAAAAGCGCAAGCGCCTTGGTCAGCCCCGATATAGGGAGACTTGGGCACTGATAAGTGCCTTAGTCTCCCTTAATGCGCAGAGAAGGCGTTAGCCTTCAGTAGCCAAGTGCAAGACGAGCCGTCAGGATGCCACACCACTGCAAAATCATCTTTGCAGGCATGCGACGAGGTGAACAATAACTTCTCCGATTTTGCTTTGCCGCAGGAGCAAGAATCAATTTATTTAATAAAAATAAATTGGCTTGTGACCTCGAGGGGCTAGGCGCTCCGCCTAAAAACTCGCGTTTTTAGGCGTGCGAGGTATCGCTTTCGAAGCTTACTCTTATGGAGCTAGACAATTATCGAAGTCGAATTTTATACATCCTATTAGACAAGAAAAGCCCAAGATGAAAATGAAAGTTCATCTTGGGTTTTTCTTTTACCTAATTTTCCCCTAGAACAGGCACGTAAAACGATTTACGTGACTAAAATCATTCATTTTTCCCGAGATCGGGCACTTAAAACGATTTACGTGACCGAAATCATCCATTTCCCCAAATCCAGGCACGTAAAACGATTTACGTGACCGAATTCATTCATTTTCCCCAAATCCAGGCACGTAAAACGATTTACGTGACCGAATTCATTCATTTTCCCCAAATCCAGGCACGTAAAACGATTTACGTAACCATTGAGAAAGCTTATCAACGCCCTTTTCATGTTTAATAGAGGCTTTCGGGCTTTGACAAGGCTCATCAACGCCCTTTTTCATGTTTTAGGAGGCTTTCGGGCATTGAGAAAGCTCATCAACGCCCTTTTTCCTGTTTTATGGAGGCTTTCGGGCTTTGACAGAGCTTATCAACGCCCTTTTTCATGTATCATGGAGGCTTTCGGGCACTGACAAGGCTCATCAACGCCCTTTTTCATGTTTTATGGAGACTTTCGGGCTTTGACAAGGCTCATCAACGCCCTTTTTCATGTTTTATGGAGGCTTTCGGGCATTGACAAGACTTATCAACACCCTTTTTCCTGTATTATGGGAACAATCGGTCATCGAGAGTGCTCTCTCCCCTTTTCTAGACAATGGAGCTAAGAAATATGAGAATATTATGATTTGAAATAGTTTTATTTTTCAATCCATTCATGGTAAAATTGCATAGTTATAGGAAATTTAACCAAATTGGAGGGGAAATTTATTATGTCTTGGTTAACAAAATGGGCCTTTAGTAACAAATCTGCTGTTACAATTATGGCATTACTGGTCCTAACAATGGGGATTATCAGTTATACAACCTTACCAATGGAATTCTTACCTGCAGCTGATAATCCTCAAGTATCCGTTATCGTCATGGGGCAAGGAACTGACTCTAAAACTATGGAAAGTCAAGTAACAGAACCAATTGAAAATGCTGTCGCTGGTACGAAGGGAAAAACGAATATATTTTCAACAACTGGTGATGGTTTTTCTAAAATAGACATCAATTTCGAATCAAAAACTGATATGAAAGTGGCAAAGCAGGAAGTCCAAGAATCACTCAGTAATGTTCAACTTCCGGCAAATGTCTCAAAGCCAACAGTCGTTCAACTAAACACCTCAATGATTCCTATTTCAGAGATTTCAGTTACCTTTAAAGATGGGCTTACCCCTGATAACTTAAAATTTGCCGAAAAGAAAATAGTCCCTTATATGAAAGATATTAAAGGTGTTTCTTCCATTCAAACCTATGGTATGTCGACCTCTTATGTTTCAATAAAGGTGAATAATGAATTATTGGCACAAAAACATGTATCCCTTCAATCTGTTTTAGAAGTTTTACAAGGACAGAATAGCGCTGTTTCAGTTGGTGAAAAAACGATCGACGGGAAAGCCAGCAATATTAAAGTGATTGGTAATATCGATTCCTTAACAAAAATTGAAAACCTATCAGTAGCAGAAAATATAAATTTAAAGGATATTGCCTCTGTCGAAGTACATAAACCTGAAGGAACTTTAACAAGAATCAATGGTGCAGATGGGTTGGTGTTAGTTGTTACAAAGGACAGTCAATCTAATGCAGTTACTATTAGTAAAAAGCTCAAAGAGGCTACAAAAGAAATAAATAAGAAATATGATCAAGTAGAAACTAAAGTGATTGTCGCGACCGCAGACATGGTCGAACAATCCGTCACTTCGATGATGAAGGAAGTGTTAGTTGGAGCTTTATTTGCAACGATTGTAATCATGCTCTTTTTACGAAATATACGCTCTACCTTCATTACTATTGTTTCCATACCATTATCATTAGCTTTCACTCTTTTCTTACTGTCGCGTTCCGGTGTTACCTTAAACATCTTGACGTTAGGCGGTGTTGCCGTTGCAGTAGGCCGATTAGTAGATGATAGTATTGTTGTCATTGAAAATATTTTCCGAAAAATGCAAAATGAAAAGTTTTCGATAAAATTAATTGTCGAAGCAGCAAAAGAGGTTTCTACTGCCATAACTGCTTCTACATTAACGACAGTAGCCGTCTTCTTACCAATTGGTCTTGTCAACGGCGGTTTACAGGACTTCTTAATGCCATTTGCCTTAACCATTACCTATTCCTTGCTTTCATCACTGATCGTTGCACTTACGGTTGTTCCATTAATGAGTGCAGGTCTACTAAAAAATGCAAAGCTGCATCAACATAAACCATCGGTTAAGTTTATGAGATTGGTAACATGGTCGCTTAATCATAAATGGGTCGTCCTAACATTATCCTTTGTACTATTTGTTGGCTCAATTAGCGCTTATGTTGTCATGCCAAAAGGGGCAGTCGATCGATCTTCAGCAGATTTTGTTCAGGTTGTATTAAATTATCCGAATGATACACCAATTGAAAAAGTAAAAGCAGGAACACTAGAGTTGGAAAAATATCTTTTGGATCTGAAGGAAGTCAAGGGTGAATTCACAACACTTGGAAACAATGCTGATGCGGCAAGATTTGGAGCTGTTGACTCCCCTACAAAAGCTTCCTATACTATTCTTCTTAAAGATAAAAAAGATACCGACAATGTCATAAAAAAAATCAACAATCAAAAGGAAAAATATCCTAACGCTACCTTAACAGCTGCTGCTTCTTCATTAATGGGTGGTGGAGCACCACAAATCACAATTGATGTAGTTGGGGACCAATTAAATAACTTAGAGCAGGCTTCCCAAAAAATAAAAGATAAAATTAAAAACATTAATGGAATTGAAAAAATCGAAACAAATGAGGATGATAAGAAGGCCGTTTATTCAATCGAAGTGGATCCTACAAAGGGGAATCCAGTTCAAGTTGCTCAGCAGCTTTCTGTTATGTTAAACAAAACTCCACTTGGTGCAGTTAATTTAAACGACCAGAAAACTGTTGTTTATCTTGAACCTGTACTAGATCCGAAATCAGCGGATGAGTTAAAAAATATTCCTGTCATGATGCCCACAGGAATGGTACCAGTTGCTTCAATTGCACACTTAAATAAAGAGGAAAAGCCGTCAAACCAATTCCATAAGGACGGAGACCCTTATCTTCGGATAACAGCAACAGTAGATGCGAAAAAACTCTCTGATATTTCAACTGAAATAAATAACATCATTTTTGGAGACAAAAAAAATCAAAAGGGTTTAAAATTTGCAGATGGTGTGAAAATATACGTTGGTGGTGCCAGTTCCCAGCAAGCGGATGATTTCACAGATTTATTTACCACGATGCTTGTTTCGATCGGAATCGTCTTTTTAATCATGGTCATTACCTTTAAATCCATCCGAACACCGATTGCCATTTTATGTTCATTACCCCTTGCGGCGGTTGGCGCTATTGTAGGCTTATTGGTTAGCAGAATTACCGTAGATATTACCGCCCTGCTAGGTGCCTTAATGCTGATAGGAATCGTCGTTACCAATGCGATTGTATTATTAGACAGGGTTAAGCAAAATGAGAAAAAAATGATAATCCGAGACGCGATTGTCGAAGCAACAGCGGTTCGAATGAGGCCGATTCTAATGACGGCTGTTGCGACAATTTCAGCGATGATCCCACTATTGCTAAAAAAGGCCGAAACAGGAAATCTCGTGTCCCAAAGCCTTGCAATTGTCGTCATCGGCGGACTAAGTATTGCAACATTATTAACACTAATCGTCATTCCTGTGGTCTACGAATTGTTCCATTTTAAAAAATCTAAGAAACAGAGAATACAAAAAACAAATTCTAATGAGTTGTCACTATAAATTAGAACGACTGGCAGCCTTTTCCGGTGTTTCCTTTCTAGTTATGAATCATTTACAAATGACACAAAAAAGAACCGACAGAGAATCTGTCGGTTCTTGCAATTTATATTTAAAATTATGAATGATGAATCAATTTCGTTATCCAATCAACAATAACGCCGCCAAAGTAAACGCCAAAAATACCAACAACTGCTGAAAATACTGGAGGTGCAGGTATTGGAAGCTTCAAAAATTTAAACACTATACCTACAAGTATTCCAGCGACCAATGACATAATTACTTCTTTCATCTAATTCACCCGCCACAAAATTAATAATTGCTGTGTGAAAGTTCACCCTTTGCAATCGAAACACCGGAACTTGCACCGATCCGAGTAGCTCCAGCCTCAACCATTGCTAGTGCATCTTCACGGCTCCGAACTCCACCTGATGCTTTCACACCAATTGTAGGACCTACCGTTTTTCTCATTAGACGAATATCTTCAACTGTTGCACCACCTGTTGAAAAACCGGTTGAAGTTTTAACAAAATCTGCGCCGGCCTTAACAGAAAGCTCACAAGCTGTTACTTTTTCTTCATTCGTTAAAAGACATGCTTCGATAATAACCTTTGTTAACGCTTTTCCTTTTGCAGCTTCAACAACAGCACGGATATCTCTTTCCACTAATTCATCCTGCCCATCTTTCAGTGCCGCAATGTTAATAACCATATCTACTTCTGTTGCCCCGTTTTCAATGGCATTTTTCGCTTCGAAAGCTTTTGTTTCAGTTGTAGATGCTCCAAGTGGGAAACCGATTACCGTACACACTTTTACCTCTGGAGTTTCAGCGAGCAGCTCTGCAGCCGTTTTTACCCATACAGGGTTGACACAAACAGATGCAAACTTATATTGTTTTGCCTCTTCCACTAATGTTAAGATTTGTTCCTTTGTTGCGTCAGCTTTCAATAAAGTATGATCAATCATATTAACAATATTTTGAGACATTTTAGATGCTCCTCCTATTTTTAAAAAAAAGATAGTTTATTATTCACTTTCAATTCCTAATGTTACTATATCAAACAATTGAACATTTGTAACTACTGTTTTGAACAAATGTAAAAAATTCTACATAATTGGCCTATAACAGCATATGTTTTTGTAATTTTAGGAAAATTAACAATAACCTTTTACATTTGTAAAATAAATAGTGAACAGATTTCATCCCAGTATCTTCCACCACTAAAAAGAAGAATTACAAAGGAAATCCTGTCAGGAAGAATATAAACTAACCAAAAATGGCTCAAAAAAAAGATGTACAAAAGCAAAGAGTCAGACCCCTCAACCTACAATATATAGCTGAATTTTGCATAATAAGCAGTTATATATTGAGTGTTAAGCGAGAGGTCAGACTCTTTTTGGGCACCCTCTACTATTTCATTTGAAATTGGACAAGTGAAGCGCCTTTTTCCAATGCCAGTTTGTTTATATCAATTAAATGATGTTTATCTGCACCTAGAACTTTTTTTAATGACTCTACAATTGAATCTATGGAAACAATTTTAGTATATTCCAGGAATGAGCCTAACAAAATTATATTGGCTACACGGGAGTTGCCAAGGTCATTTGCCAAATCGGTCGCATTTATTTCAATAATTTTAATATCGGTTCTCTCTGATAGCCTGACAACCATAGATGAATTAATTATTAACAGCCCCCCTGGCCGGATTCGTGGTTCAAATTTATCAAACGAAGGATTATTTAGAACAATGGCTGTTGTTGGAGATGTGACCAGCGGTGAGCCTACCGGTTCATCGCTGATGACAACAGCACAATTGGCCGTTCCGCCTCGCTGTTCCGGTCCATAAGAGGGAAGCCATGAGACACCTTTTCCTTCGATCATCCCAGCATAGGCGATTAATTGTCCCATCGACATAACGCCCTGCCCGCCAAAGCCTGCAATGATAATTTCTTCTAGCATAGTTCATTCCCCTCCCCTTTATTTTTATAAACACCAAGGGGATAAACAGGGACCATATTATTTTTGACCCAGTCAAGCGATTCATTCGGATCAAGCCCCCAGTTGGTCGGACACGTCGATAATACCTCCACCATTGAAAATCCTAATCCTTTTTTCTGTGCTTCGAATGCTTTTCGAATGGCTTTTTTAGCCTTTAAAATATGAGGAATATCATGGGTCGATACCCGTTCAATATAGGCTGTACAATCGAGAGTTGCAAGCATTTCACAAACCTTAATTGGTGAGCCTTGGATGCTTTCATTCCTGCCAAAAGGGGTTGTGGCTGTTTTTTGACCAATTAATGTTGTTGGTGCCATTTGGCCACCAGTCATCCCATAAATAGCGTTATTGACAAAAATAACCGTAATTTTTTCCCCTCGTGCTGCAGCATGAATGACTTCACTAATTCCAATCGAAGCAAGGTCACCATCCCCTTGGTAGGTAAACACAAAGCGGTCGGGAAGCACCCGCTTGATTCCCGTTGCGACTGCAGGGGCCCGGCCGTGGGCCGCCTGGGTCATATCACAATTAAAATACTCATAAGAGAGAACAGAACAACCAACCGAAGCTACACCAATGGTATCTTCTAAAATATCCATTTCTTCTAACACTTCCCCGACGATTCGATGAATAACGCCGTGTGTGCAGCCGGGACAGTAATGGGTTGGATGATCCGTTAACCCGTTTGTTTTCTTAAATACAGTCTTCAATGTCATACCAAAACACCCCCGGAAACTGCAATAAGTTTTTCGTAAATTTCCTCCTGTGTAGGAACAACACCGCCGGTTCGCCCAAAGAAATCGACCGGTGCATGACCATTTACAGCTAGTCTAACATCCTCAATCATTTGCCCGGCACTCATTTCTACTGAAATATAAGCCTTAACATTATCCCTAGTTTCGAGAAAAGGTTTTTCTGGGAATGGCCAAAGAGATATCGGCCGGATTAAGCCAACCTTGATACCTTCTCTTCTCGCTTGTTTAATCGCATTCATCGCAATCCGAGCTACCGTACCAAATGCGACAATTATAATATCAGCATCGTCAATTAGGTACGTTTCATAACGGACCTCATGCTCCTTAATATGGGAGAATTTCTCTTGTAAATTCCAGTTTCGCTTTTCCAAACTTTCGGCATCTAGCTCTAATGATGTGATAATCTTCGGCCCACCATCGCCACGGGTTCCTGTTGTTGCCCAGTCCTTCTTCGGTAATTCTGCGGCAGTGCGTTCATTGAATTCTACCGGCTCCATCATTTGTCCAAGCATGCCATCACCCATTAAAATCACGGGTGTTCGATACTTGTCGGCGATATCAAATGCATCTTGTGTTAATTCAACAATTTCCTGCAGACTTGCCGGTGCTAAAACAGGTAGATTGTAATCCCCATGTCCCCCGCCTTTAGTTACCTGAAAATAATCAGATTGAGCTGGTTGAATATTTCCTAATCCAGGACCGCCACGAACAATATTGCAAATAACAGCGGGGAGTTCTGCTCCCACTAAATAAGAAATTCCTTCTTGCTTTAAGCTAAATCCCGGACTTGAGGAGGAAGTCATGACCCTGACACCCGTTCCAGCAGCACCATACACCATATTAATGGCTGCAATTTCACTTTCCGCTTGAAGAAATAAGCCTCCTACTTCCGGAAGCCTTCTTGCCATATAAGCGACAAGCTCACTTTGCGGTGTTATTGGGTATCCGAAAAAGTATTTACAGCCTGCATGGACAGCTGCTTCTGCAATCACTTCATTCCCTTTCATTAACACTTTCCCCATAGGTAAGTCTCCCTTCATTACACAGTTTGCAATACCTTTACCGGTCTATAAACGGAAATAACAGCATCTGGACAAATCTGTGCACATTTTGCGCAGCTAATGCAATGCTCCTGATCAACCACTGCTGCTGGTCTATATCCTTTTCCATTTAAATAGTCTGCCAGAAAAATAATATTCTTTGGGCAGACTTGAACACAAAGGCTACAGGATTTACACATGTCCTCGTTAAAAATGACCCTCTTTTCCATTGCTACACCTCCCATGGAACTTTCATGTATCTTCGAATAAACATCACTTGTCGGTTTCTCGCAAACTCCGCTACCTCTTTTTCTAAATGATCTGAAATGGTTGTCATTAAGAGAGGTATTTCCAGTTTTTCAGACAGCTTAAAGCATTGCTCATAGCCTTCAGAAATATCCGTAAGAATGGTTTCTGAGCCGACATTGGAATTATTGATAATCCCTGTTACTTTTAAACGGGATGCCTTTTCAATCTGTTCTATCGTATATTGAGCTCCTTCTAACGTACTTATATATGGTCGGTTGCCATTGAAAACAAACAGCAATTCAGGGCTTAAGTCCTTCCATTCATGATAATATTGCCCTAAAACCGTTGCCCCATCTTTGTCTCCTCCTGCATCGATGATTAAACGATATCTATTGTCGTGCAATACACGGTAAATCTCACCAGACACAATGGGCAAATCTGCAGTAGCGAGGCGGTTCACTGGTGCAATCAATTCAATATCATTCTGTTGAAAAAGTCTTGCGACATCACGTGTACGAAAATAGGGATTTATGATATCTAAATCATTGATCGCTACTTTTTCATGGACCCTTCTCTCAGACAATGCAAGATTAATTGCAACTTCGGTTTTACCGCTTCCAAAATGGCCTGATAAAATAGTAATCTTTGTTTTCAGGATAGAATCCTCCTTCCTATATGTAAGCGTTTTCAAATATACCTATTTTTCAAAACTAACCAATTATATTTTAAAAAATGGAAAGGAAAACATCATTGACCAAAGTCACACTAGACAGGATAAATATAAAAAGAAAGAAGTTCCGAGGAACTTCTTTTATGCCATGAAAGAAAGAATGACTTTTTGCGGTAGGTCTTTTTCATCTGCTGCTTTTCTTTTTAGTCGTTCACATGACGGCATTTCATATGAAAAGTCCTCAACATGAGTTGGAATCATTCCTTCTTTCTGTAATTGTTCAAATACTCTTTGCATTGCATCTTCTGTTGTAATCTTTTCTCCTGATTCCTCAATTTGAAAACAATCGACACAGGTTTCAATAATGTTTTCTTCAATGTGCTCTTGGGCAAAAACTAACTTGGCACCAGCGATTGTTTCTACTTCTTGATTTTCCATTTCAATAATTGTCGTAATGTTCATATCGTTCACCCTCCAAATTATCTATGCCTTTATTATAAAAAAACACTATCAAAATGTTAGTTAATAAACGATTATGTCATTATTTATTCATAAGTTTTTGACAATTTTGAGTCTATTAAAATTTAATCACATTTTCTCTTTTATTCTAAAAACATTATTTTTATGCAAGAGAACGCAGGAATTATGTAGAATCTTGTCAAATTATATACAAATACTTTTTTAGGGGTGATTTAATGCAAGTAATGATCAAAGATTTACTTTTAAACCTCTTTTTAATCACCTATATGCCACTATTATTAGTAAGTATCTGGGGAGAAAAATTCGCCCTATTAAAGAACAGAATGCAAAAAATAGTGATTAACATAATTGGAAGCATTGCTGCAATTCTTTGCATGACATTTCCAGTACACCTCGCAAATGGATTTATTTTTGACCTTAGGAATATACCAATCATAATAATCTTACTCTTTTTAGGCTATAAGGATAGCATTCCATTAATAGTTACTACTCTTGTATATCGTTTCCTCATTGGAGGAGAAGGCTCTTATATTTATGCCATTGTCCATTTAACAACCTTTCTGATTGTTCCACAATTTCATACGGTTTATCGAACAATCAATTTACCAAAAAAAGTTCTATTAGCTGGATTAATTACTGGATTTTTTTCCATATTAGCACTATCAATCCCTCTGCTCTTTGCATCGTCTCCGCTTGAGTATGGGAATTTCGTTTATTATTTCTTTACCATTGAAGTCGTTGGAATCATGATTACTGCTATATTAATTGAGTATATACTTAAAAACATTAAACAAAAGGATCACTATGTGAAAACGGAAAAACTACGGGTTGTTGGTGAATTAGCAGCAGGAGTATCTCATGAAATTAATAATCCATTAACCGTTACGTACGGCTTTCTTCAGTTACTTGGGGAAGAATCACTTACACCTGCTGAAAGAAAAAAGTATATAACGCTTGCCTTGGAAGAACTCAATCGGACACATGAAATCATGGAAAACTATTTAATTTTAGCTAATCCGTATCAAGACCAAATTGAAAAAGTTAACCTAAAGGAAGAAATTCAACTGATTGGTGAAAAACTGCAAGGTTACGCAATCCTTCAAGGTGTTTCCATTACGATTAACTGCCCTCAAAATCTGTACTTGGAGTGCGAACGAAAAAAGTTACAGCAAGTAATCCTAAACATTGCAAAAAATGCCATTGAAGCAATGGATTCTGGTGGAATTCTTTTTATTGAATTCATTCAAAAAAAACATCACATCATCATGAATTTTCAGGATAATGGGATTGGAATGAGTCCAGAACAAATATCTAAGCTTGGAGAACCGTATTTTTCCTCAAACACTAAGGGAACTGGGATTGGATTAATGGTGGCCTATCGGATCATTCAATCATTGGGCGGTACCATTAGTTGCCAGCCAAATAAACGAAGGAACAGACATAAAAGTGATCTTACCAGTAAGCAGCAAATAGCTTTTTTATATGTTGCATTTTATTTATTTCGTCTCTTTTAAAGATGTATTAGCAATCCAATATGACAGATAATAACATTATTAAACAATATAATAGGTGGTCACCATGAATGAATAAGGTTCTTACCATTTACCGAGATGATTTAAAAAGCATTGTAACCAACTGGGCAACAGCAGCCATTATGATTGCTTTGATGGTCCTCCCGTCGCTATATGCTTGGTTTAATATTAAAGCTTCTTGGGACCCATACAGCAACACGAGAGGAATACCTATCGCTATTTCTAGTGATGATATTGGTACAGTTTTAAAAAATCAACATATCAATATCGGTAAGGAAATCATTCATTCATTGAAGCAAAACAAATCACTAGGATGGAAATTTGTCAATACACAAGAGGCGAATAATGGCGTTAAAGAAGGCAGGTATTTTGCTAGCGTAACGATTCCTAAAGACTTCTCAGCAAAAATAGCAACGGTTATTAGTGACAATCCTGAAAAGGCCACGCTAATTTATACGGTAAATGAAAAAATTAATGCGGTTGCTCCAAAGATAACAGCTAAAGGGGCGACGGCAATAAAAGATGAGATTAGCAAAAATTTTGTTAAAACTGCAAACGGAGTCATTTTTAGTATCTTTAATGAATTAGGGATTGATCTACAAAAAAATTTACCTGATATCGAAAAGCTAAAAACGATGATTTTCTGGCTAAATGACCATCTTTCCGAAGCAGAGAAAATAATTAATACTGCTTCCAATGATGCAGATAGTTCTGAGAGAATTGTTGCTGAACTGCAAACAAATGTAACTGCTGTTAAAGGAATCATTAACAGCAGCCGTGAGCTTTCAAACCAAATTAATTCTTATCTCGATAGTAATAAAGAATCATTTTCAAACCTAATACCTATCATTAAGCAAAATTTACTTTATTTGCAACAGACTGCTGCAGCCATTGAGCAAATTACCGGGGTCCTCAAATCTACAAATGCAAGTATAGAGGACAAAAAGAATGCGGTTGCAGATGGCATCAATCTTATTAGCTCATTTATGAAAATGAATTCACTATTGATCAACTTGTTTGAAAAATTAAATGCTCTTGGAAATAATAGTACCTTTAATCATGAAATAGCTCTGTTAAATCAATTGCAAAACATATTACAAGGAGAACTAACCAACTTAAAAGCCATTCAATCACAACTCGCACAAGGAATACAACCTGCACAGCAGCTAATTGACAATATGAATCAATTATCAAAAGAAACTTCCACCATCCTTGGGGACATTTTAAATTCATATGACTCACAAATTGCTCCTAAAATTGCGCAATTAAGCGATATAGCCAAAAATGTCCCAACTAAAGCAAATGAATTTTTTACAAAAGCAGATGGTACTCTATCCGAAATCAATAAAATCCTAAATGATGCATCCACAGGTATAGCAATAGGGAAAAGGGATATCACTTTAATTAAAGCAGCCTTCCCAGAAGTCAGTCGCAATATTACAAGCCTTGCTAATCAAATTCGTGAATTCGATCAAAACAATGATATCCGTTCCATCATTGCCTTATTAAAAAATGATGCGAAAAAAGAAAGTGATTTTTTTGCTGAACCGGTTTTGCTAAAAGAAAAGAGATTATTCCCTATTCCTAATTACGGATCTGCGATGTCACCATTTTTTACGACTTTAGCACTTTGGGTTGGAGCAACGCTTTTGATTTCACTCATTCCGGTAGAATTGCACAATCTGCCTGAAACGTATCATCCCAATCATGTCTATTTTGGCAGGTACTTAACCTTTTTAACGATTGCTCTATGTCAATCCATCATCGTCACAGCCGGAGATTTATTCCTTTTACACACTTTTGTGGCTGATAAACTATGGTTTGTCCTATTTGGATTGATCATTAGCGTTGTATTTATGTTAATTATTTACACTTTAGTTTCCATTTTTGGGAATGTCGGAAAAGGATTAGCGATTGTGTTGCTTGTACTGCAAATCTCCGGTTCTGGTGGAACGTTTCCAATTGAAGTCATGCCGACCTTTTTTCAACGGCTTCATCCATTTCTTCCGTTTTCGTATGCCATTAGCTTAATGCGGGAGGCGGTAGGTGGAATGCAATGGTCAGTCGCCAAAAATGACCTTTCCGTTCTCCTATTTATAACGATTATTACTCTATTGTTCGGGGCGGTTCTAAAAGAGCCAATTGGGAAATGGAGCAGCGGTTTTAGAAGAAAAGCAAAGGAAAGTAGACTCATTCACTAGTTGCAAAACATAATATGGAAGGTTTTAAAGGGCAGACCTATTTCAGATGAAATAGGAAATCCTCTTGTGGAAACAGATAAAGCATTATATAAAATCATTAAGCGAGATCATCAAGAAACTGTTGAACTTATTAATAAATTAGGCTAATAACTGCTTGTTTAGACATGAATTCCTTTACAACAGTAGTATTGTTTTATAAAATAAAAAGGAATATAATTTTATATTTTTTTGCTAATTGGAGGAGTCTGTCACAGCAGACTCCTTTTTACGTTTTTCTATTGTAAAATAATGGGAGGATTATAATTTATGTCAACGCAAGCATTCATCGCACTTGGTGTTTTCCTTGTCAGCTATGCATTTATTGTTACTGAAAAGGTGCATCGAACTATCATTGCAATGTCTGGTGGAATACTAATGGTTCTTTTAGGAATCGTTAGTCAAGAAAAGGCATTACATTATATCGATTTCAATACAATTGGATTGTTAACTGGAATGATGATGATCGTGGGGATTACCTCCGAAACAGGCCTTTTCAACTACATTGCTGTATGGTCAGCGAAGAAGGTGAAAGGTGATCCCATTAAAATTTTGGTTGTTCTCGGAATCATTACCGCCCTAGGTTCAGCCTTTTTGGACAATGTAACGACGGTTTTACTAATGGTCCCTGTAACCTTTAGCATTACAAAACAATTACAGGTAAACCCCATTCCCTATTTACTAATAGAAGTAATTGCCTCAAATATTGGCGGTACATCTACACTTATAGGTGACCCACCGAATATTATGATTGGCAGTGCAGTAAAAGAACTAACCTTTATGTCATTTATTGATAATCTGACAGCCATCTCCTTTTTTATTTTAATTGTGAACATCGCAATTCTTGCTTTTATCTATCGAAAGCAGCTTAAAACCACTGAAGAATTAAAAGCAAAATTAATAGATTTGGATGAAAAGAAAGAAATAACCGATAAAAAATTATTAATAAAATCGTTAGTTGCCATCATTTTTACTGTAATTGGTTTCTTCTTCCATCAATTGTTGCATTTAGAATCTGCTTCTGTGGCATTAGCTGGGGCATTCCTTTTACTATTATTAACAGGTGAAAAATACTTAGATAAGGCTTTTTCAAAGGTAGAATGGACCACCATTTTCTTCTTTATTGGCTTGTTTGTTCTCGTTTCCGGATTAATAGAAACAGGTGTCATCTCACTTCTAGCAAACTATTCAATTCATCTAACAGGGGGAAATGTCAAATCTACATCGATTTTCATTTTATGGATAAGTGCGCTCGCTTCAGCATTTATTGACAATATTCCATTTGTCGCAACCATGATTCCAATGATCAAGGATATGGGCGACCTTGGCATTACAAATTTAGAACCGCTATGGTGGAGCCTTTCACTTGGAGCATGCTTGGGGGGAAACGGCACATTAATCGGTGCAAGTGCAAATGTCATCGTAGCAGGGCTTGCTGCCAAAGAAGGTTACAAGATTTCATTTGTTAAATTCTTTGCCATCGCTTTTCCATTAATGATTCTCTCCATTATCATTTGTACCATTTACATCTATTTGCGCTATTTTATTTGAGATGACTTCTGGAATTATCAGTATGGAAGTTCATCTTAGGGAATCCTATAGATGAAAGGGGCAATGGATTTGAAAAAAGAGAAAGAATCACAACAATTTAGTTATGAATCAGATGGAAAAATGGGAAATCGTTCAAAAGATAATAAGCATAAAAAGGAACAAAGAGATTTTTTTAATACAACTCAAGATTCGGAATAAGAAAAAGGGATAAAATCGTCAATCTTGCTCACGATTTTATCCCTTTTTTAGGGTTTAGTTATTTATCAATAAAATGTTTATCATTTATTTTTGATACCCATTTGGATGATGTTTGTGCCAATTCCATGCATGGGATACGATTTCTTCTAATGTAGGGTACTTTGGAATCCAGCCTAACTCTGTTTGAGCTTTTTCAGATGAAGCAATGAGGACTGCAGGATCACCAGCTCGTCTTGTAGCCATAATGGCCGCAATGTCTTTTCCGGTCACTTTACGACAAGTGTCGATTACTTGTTTGACAGAGAACCCTGTTCCATTTCCAAGATTATAGACTCCGCTTTCCTCTGTTTCATGGAGCTTCTTTAAAGCAAGATAATGGGCTGCTGCTAAATCAAGGACATGGATATAATCACGGATGCATGTTCCATCCTCGGTTGGATAGTCATCTCCAAAAATTGCAACATTCTCACGTTGGCCAAGTGCAGCCTGCAAAACGATTGGAATTAAGTGTGATTCAGGTGTATGGTCTTCACCTATTTTCCCTTCAGGGTCGGCACCAGCCGCATTAAAATACCGTAAACAAACTGATTTTAAACCATAAGCCCCATCAGCCCACTTTAGCATTTTTTCAATAGCTAACTTCGTATCACCATAAGGGTTAGTTGGAACTGTCGGATCATTCTCCTGGATTGGAACCTTCACAGGGTTACCATAAGTGGCTGCCGTTGAGGAAAACACGATGTTCTTCACATTGTGCTCGACCATTTTTTTGATAAGATGATAGGATCCAATGACATTATTTTCGTAGTATTCAAGTGGTTTTTCCACGCTTTCACCAACGAGTGAGTTTGCAGCAAAATGAATAACGGAATTAATTTGATTGGAAGTGAAAATTTCATCAAGTAATGATTCATTCTTTAATTCCCCTTGATAAAATTTTGCATTTTGAACTGCATCAATATGCCCCTTCTGAAGATTATCAAGGACAATCACTTCTTCTCCCTGCTGGTTTAAATACAAGACCGTATGGCTGCCAATATATCCGGCGCCTCCAGTTACTAAAATTGCCAATAGAAACACTCCTTAACTTTTTTTAGTATTCACACTTTATGTTCGTCAGAAAATGTCGAAAAGACGCTTTATTTCCCGGAAAATGTTGAATAAGGCTTTCTATCGATGTTCCTTCACTTATTCTAGACGAGTTTTCAAAAAAAAGAAACATATAGTATCTTAAAGGATACTTTCATGATTATTTTTCGACAATATATCAGATTAATCTACAAAACTCCTTTTTGTCACACTCCATTCATAGTATACTTGAGAAAGATATAAGCATCCAGAAAATACAAAAAAGAAAGGACTATATTCTTACTTGGAGTACACAATTTATGCTTAAAGATTTTGTATTAAATGCAACACTATTATTTTCCTCATTTACGATCATGGGGCAATTATTTAAAAATAGACCATTAAAAATTTCTTCCCCTTTATCAACAAAACTATACTGGAGTATTGGATATGGGATACTCGGGAATATTTTAAAGTTATTTAGTATTAAAATTAATGCAACAATCATTGCGGATTTACGACATTTGGTCATTGTCATTGTTGCTGTCTTTGGTGGTATGATTCCCGCTTTATTTTCCGCTGTTATTATTGCCCTCGGAAGGATCCTGCTTTTTGGATTTAGCGAAAATTCGATAATTGCAGCCTTTGGAGTTCTCTTAACTGGTATAATATGCGGTTGTATTTCAAAATTAACCTTTCGCCCTGCCCTAAAAGCTTTCGTGATGAATCTTTGTGGATTAATGATTATATCTATCATAATTGCAACTAAAATAGATGATTTGGCTATTCTAAAAAAAGTATTGATTATACATTATCTTATCTCTTTGATTGGAGGTTTTGTTGCATACCTTCTTGCTTTGTACGTTGCAAATTTAAACGAGGCTCAGAGAAAATTAAAGCACAGTGTAATTAAATTGGAAGAAAGTGAGCAAAAATTACAGGCTGCTAATGATCTTCTGAATCGACTCTCTTACATGGATGGCCTAACTGGGATATCAAATAGAAGGTATTTTGACGAGTTACTTCAAAAAGAGTGGTCATCAGCTAAGAATGTTCCTCTTACGCTGCTCATGTTTGATATAGATTTTTTTAAAAAATACAATGATACATATGGTCACCTCGCAGGTGATCAATGTTTAAAAATCATTTCCCAAGAGGTATTAAACAAACTGACCACCAACCTTACTTTATGTCGTTATGGTGGAGAGGAATTTGTTCTTATTTTACCAGCTACTGATTTGAGCGAAGCTATGAAAGTAGCCCGGTCCATCCAGGAGACAATCCAGTCGCTGAAGATTCCGCATGAAAGTTCCGAAGTT
The DNA here is from genome assembly GCF_001048695.1 of Neobacillus massiliamazoniensis. Lineage (GTDB taxonomy): Bacteria > Bacillota > Bacilli > Bacillales > Cytobacillaceae > Neobacillus > Neobacillus massiliamazoniensis. Next base: position 1,003,446 of record NZ_CVRB01000003.1, read on the forward strand.
TCCAATATCGTTACCCTCAGTATTGGCATAGCGACTTGCTTACCGGATTCATCTTCAAAACCGGACGAATTAATTCAGTCCGCCGACTCTGCACTTTATTTTTCAAAAACAAGTGGAAGAAATACTATCTCTATTGAGCAAATGAATGGATGTCTTAAAAGTATTTAAGTCTTCCTTTTTTAATACTATATCCAATTAATATATATAATTATTCGAATTTTGTTGTAACTTGTTGAAAATACATGTAAAATTTTTCTTATTAGCCCATTAAAGTTGGATGGTGATGTGATTGGAAATTACTAAACACCTATTCTTAAACCTAGCAATTTTAATCATATTACTTTTTTTTTGCTGGGTATTTTTTGATAAATGTAAAAAATTTTCATTTTCTAATTTTTCTAAAATTATTATTTTTTTCATCCTGATATGGATCTGCATTCAATTCTCATACAGCCCAGATTCCTATGAACGTCATGATTTAAGAATTATTCCACTCGTAATTGGTAGTTTATACGTTGGAATTGGTTCTATTCTTGTGGGGTCAATTATTATCTTACGGGGCTTTTTTGGCTTAGATTCAGGATTTTATTTAACTATATTACTTTATGCTCCCCTTTCTATTATACTTAAGCGGTTACACCTATTTTTTTGGAAGCAAAATTCTCTTCAGCGTATTCTAATTTCCGTTTTATTGGGTATGATTCTAGGAATCCTTACTGTTTGTGGAAGGGTGTTTATCACTCCCCATACTAATTTGCTTGATGAATGGTTTGCCTACTTAGTTATACCCCCGCTCGGTATTGGAATTATTTCCTATACGATTGAATTTATTAATAGAAGCATGGAAATGAGACTTCAGTTGATTAAAGCAGAAAAATTAAAGGCAGTTGAACAATTGGGAGCTGCTATTTCTCACGAGATTCGAAATCCGCTTACTGCAGCCAGTGGATTTGTTCAATTGCTTCAAGATGATTATTTGCCACGACACAAAAGAAAGGAATACCTTTCATTAGTTAAGGATGAATTAAATTCTGCGGAGAAAGTAATTCAAGATTATTTAACCTTTGCAAAGCCATCATTAGAAACGTTAGAAGAACTCCAAGTAAAAAATGAGCTAAAGCAAATTATAAATATTCTTCTCCCGCTAGCCAATCAAAATTCAGTCCAAATATTAACCGACTATTCCGCGATAGGATTTATTAAAGGGGACCGGCAGAAATTTCGTCAATGTTTTGTCAATGTCCTAAAAAATGCAATTGAATCGATGCCAAATGGCGGAACCCTTTCTATAAGTACTGAATTAAACTACAATAAAGTGACCGTTATTGTACAGGATACTGGGATCGGGATGACAAATGAACAAATTGAACGCTTAGGAGAACCATTTTATTCAACTAAAGGCAAAAATGGAACAGGACTTGGAATGATGGTCGTATATAGCATTGCTCGTGCTATGGATGGAAAAATTCGTGTTGAAAGTGAGGTTGGGGTTGGGACAACCTTCCATTTTGAATTCCCTGCCAGTTTGACATTTATGAAAACCAGCGAACCCATGAATTACCACTTGTGAGTAAAAGATTAAAGCCGACAGAGCATAGTTCTGTCGGCTTTTACTGTAATACAACTAGGTCTTATTCTATTTTTTGTTCTTGGCGCTGTCCCTTTAATTACTGGAATCAAAACAGTTTTTGCCAAAGTAGAATAATCACAGATGATTAAGTTTCTTTAATTCCTATTATGTTTATCTATTATACTTTTGAGTTTTTCAAATCTTCTTAAAATATGACCCTCTTAATAAAAGATTTTTGTGATCTAGCGAAGTAGTGTATCCCAACCTTTATTTTTCGAGTTATGTTTGAAATAATCATTATTCACACATTTTATGGTAAAATAATCTAAATATAAAACTAAAGGATGGTATACTTATGACTAGTAGGAACCAAGTCTCATTAAATGAATTAATTAGACATTACCCTTTTCTTGGAACGGATAACTCAACAATTTGGATAACAAATGACAATACTCATTTAGAAATCAGTAAATTTGAACATATGAATCAAATTAAAGGTTGTCTTGGTAATCTTAAAAAAGTCAAAATTGTTATGACTAATCGTTTTTTTGGCGATCAGCTAAAAGAAATTAGTGAGTACTTTGAGGATACAATTAATGATTTGGAAGATAACTTACAAAAACAATTAGAATATCTAACTCGTAAATAGACCGCATTATTGACTTGGACGCGAAGGAAATAAACATATTGCAATTGCGTGTTGAAGGTGAAGCTGAAGTATGGAAAATCTTTTAATTACATTTCCTAATTAGTTTCGATTTAAGAAAACAATCGAACCTCATTAAAACCTTAATACTTGAGAGTAAAGGAAAAAGGCCGAAAGAGTTTAGGCTCTGTCGGCCTTTACCATTTTTCAATTAAGCCTGATTCTCAACTAATCAAATCAATCTTCATCCCTTACATTGTAAGCAAAAGTTTTTACTTTATTTTTGGAGTTTTCCAATTACCAAAAGAGCTGAATTTCATATTACGCATACAATTTTGTTTCTTCTTTTTGGAAAAAGCTTTTCATGGCATGAAAAACATCTGACTTTTGCTTTAGAATATAATAACGGAAATGTTCATCTTTAATATTTTTATAAGCAGACATTAAAGTCGAATGGCGATTGTATTGATTGACTTCTCCATAACCAAACATGTTAGAAACCTTCATTAATTCTTCCACAAGCTTTACGCAGCGTGCGTTATCCGATGTAAGATTATCCCCATCAGAGAAATGGAATGGATAAATGTTGAATTTCCGCGGATTGTACTTGTCTTCAATGATTTCTATTGCTTTGCGGTAGGCAGAAGAACAGATGGTTCCCCCGCTCTCTCCTTTTGAGAAAAAGTCCTCTTCTGAAACTACCTTTGCCTCCGTATGATGGGCGATGAACTCAATCTCAACCGTTTCATATTTTGTTCGTAAAAAGCGTGTCATCCAGAAAAAGAAGCTCCGTGCCATGTATTTTTCCCAGATTCCCATAGAGCCGCTTGTATCCATCATCGCAATGACAACTGCCTTTGAGTCCGGCTTGACAATTTCATTCCATGTTTTAAATTTTAAGTCATCCTTGTAAATGGGATGAAATGAAGGCTTTCCGCTCATGGCATTCCGTTTAAAAGCAGCTAACATGGTTCGTTTCTTATCAATATTACCCATTAACCCTGTTTTTCGAATATCATTGAATTCGATATTTTCAACTAGATGTTCTTCCTGCTCTTTCCGTTTTAAGTTAGGAAGCTCCAATTGCTTGAATAATTGTTCCTCAAGCTCCATTAAGGAAACCTCAGCCTCAAAATAATCCTCTCCGGCCTGATCGCCGGCCCCTTGGCCTTTTCCTGGTCCCTTTTGACCACTTGTACCATCACGTGCTACTATATCACCAACTTGGCTGTCACCGTCACCTTGGCCCACGTGTTTATTTTTGTCATAATTATAACGAATTTTATATTCGTCCAAAGATCGAATCGGAATTTTTACCACATCTCGACCATTTGACATAATAATGCTTTCTTCAGTTATAAGATCTGGAAGATTATTTCGAATCGCCTCCTGGACTTTTTCCTGGTGCCTCTGCTGGTCATCGTGGCCTTTACGGTGGAGGGACCAATCTTCTCTTGAAATCACATACTGATGGTTGTTAACTGTCAATGTAAACCCCTCCTTATGAAATTTTAAAAATAAAATGCACACTTTCTATCAAATGCCATAGTATATCCCGAGTGTAAAAAAACAAATGATTTGGTGATTACTCTATCCTATGCAGAAACGATAAATAATTTACAAATAATTTAGACAATTGGTTATTCGCCTAGAAACAATGGACAAGCAATAACAAAAAGCGGCAGCACCTTGCTCAGCCCCGATATAGGGAGACTTGGCACTGATAAGTGCCTTAGTCTCCCTTAATGCGCACAGAAGGCGTTAGCCTTCTGTAGCCAAGCATAAGACGAGCCGGTAGGATGCCAACACCACTGCATAAGCATCTTTGTAGGCATGCGACGAGGTGAACATTAACTTCTCCGATTTTGCTTTGCCGCAGGAGCAAGAATCAAGATATAAAATTAATATTATTTGGCTTATTACCTCGCGGGGCTAGGCGATCCGCGAGGTATCGCTTCCGGAGCATACTCTTATGGAGCTGGATTCAAAACGGAACGCGCCTTCGAAGTCGAATTTATATAAAAGTAGAAAAAAACAGACTGACAGATACTTGCTGCCAGTCCTGATATATTATCGATTTAATAAACTTCCCACATAACGAAGTAATTCATTTGCAGATGTCGAATTATAGCCATGTTCATCTATCAACCGCGCGACAACCTCGTTAATTTTCTTTAACTGCTGCTCATCAGGCGTTTTCGATGAAGTCGTAATCTTGACAACATCCTTCAGATCGGCAAACAGTTTTTTCTGAATCGCCTCACGGAGTCGATCGTGAGAGTTATAATCGAATCGCTTGCCTTTTCTTGCAAAGGCAGAAATTCTGATCAAGATTTCCTCTCTAAAGGCTTTTTTCGCATTTTCTGAGATGCCGATTTGTTCCTCAATTGAACGCATTAATTTTTCATCAGGATTAATTTCTTCGCCAGTTAATGGGTCACGTAACTTTGATTTATTGCAATACGCTTCGACATTATCAAGATAATTGTTCATTAATGTTTTCGCAGATTCTTCATATGAGTACACAAATGCTTTTTGAACTTCATTTTTCGCAATATTATCATACTCTTTTCGTGCTGAAGAAATATAATTCATATAGCGCTCACGCAGATCATTGGTTATCGATGGATGCTGATCAAGTCCGTCTTTTAATGATCTCAAGACATCTAACGCATTAATAGATGGGACTTCTTTCCGAATAATGGTTGATGAAATTCGATTGATTACATAACGGGGATCAATGCCACTCATTCCTTCATCCGGATACTCCTTCTTAAGCTCATCAACATCTGCGGAATTAAATCCTTCCACATTCTCTCCATCATAAAGGCGCATCTTTTTGACTAAGTCAATATCACCCTTTTTTGGCTCCTTAAGACGGGTAAGAATAGTAAACATGGCAGCAACTCTTAGTGTGTGTGGAGCAATGTGAACATCAGACACATCACTTTCATTAATCATCTTTTCATAAATTCTTTCTTCCTGCGACACCTTTAAATTATAGGGAATTGGCATCACAATAATCCGTGAATGTAGAGCTTCATTTTTCTTATTGGAAATGAAGGAGCGATATTCGGTTTCATTTGTGTGGGCAACGATTAGCTCATCTGCGCTTATAAGCGCAAATCTGCCCGCTTTGAAATTTCCCTCCTGGGTTAACGAAAGCAAATGCCAAAGGAACTTTTCATCACATTTCAGCATTTCCTGGAACTCCATCATTCCCCGATTTGCTTTGTTAAGCTCGCCATCAAATCGATAAGCACGAGGATCCGATTCCGAGCCAAATTCTGCAATAGTGGAAAAATCAATACTTCCGGTTAAATCAGCAATATCCTGTGACTTCGGATCGGACGGACTAAATGTTCCAATACCGGTTCGCTTATCCTCAGAGAAAAAAATCCTTTCCACTAATACATCTTCAATCCTGCCGGCATATTCTTGCTCAAGACGCATCATATTCAGCGGGGAAAGATTGCCTTCAATGCGAATTCCATAATCTTCTTGGAAATCTGTTCGCAAATGATGCGGGATTAAGTGGAGCGGATCCTCGTGCATAGGACATCCTTTAATTGCAAAAATAGAACCCCTATCTGAATGCGAATAACTCTCTAAACCCCTTTTTAACATTGTAACAAGTGTGGACTTTCCACCGCTGACAGGTCCCATTAATAATAATATTCGCTTTCTAACGTCCAACCTTTTGGCTGCTGGGTGGAAGTATTCTTCCACAAGCCGCTCTAAAGCTTCTTCAAGGCCAAACAACTGATTGCAAAAGAATTTATACCTCTTCGTCCCATTCTCTTCTTCGATCCCTGCATCTTTGATCATATTATAAACTCGTGAATGCGCAGACTGTGCTACCCATGGCTTTTCTTTCAACAACTGTAAATAATCAGCGAATGATCCTTCCCAACGGAGTTTTTCTTCTTCTTCACGATACATCTCGATCTTTTTTAAAATATCCATAAGGCCCTCCCCCTGTAGCTTAATCAGAGACGATTAATATACTCTATGCACTTGGTCATTTGAACATGCGTGACCAAGAAGTATTACCATTTTTCTTTTTATTTGAAAATATTGCGCTTTTCATATTTTAAAGTATGCTATAATTAGGATATATGTAAGTATTTATGAAAAATTGGATAATTAGGGGGATATACATACGATGTCACTTTTCCTTATCTTAATGGTTATGATTGCATTTTTAGCAGCGATCTTCACAGCAGGTTATAACGATAAACCAGGTAAAAATTAATTCATTTTAGAAAAGCGGAAGACACCAGACTTTCGGCTTGTGACCTAGAATCAATTGCGCCTCCACCTAAGAATTCACGTTTTTCAGCGCGTGAAGTATCGAAGGATAATTATATGGGACGGACAATAAAAAGCTGCCAAATACGGCAGCTTTTTTTCTTAAACTTGATTTATTTTTTTTAATAAACTTAATAAGTTGGGCCTTTTTCAATTAAATTTGGAAAGTTTTGCTGACGTAATGCTTCGTAAATAAGAATGGCAGCTGTGTTGGATAAATTTAAAGAACGGACATTTTGATTCATAGGAATTCTTAAGCTAACATCCTTATTTTTTTCAATGACATCTTTAGGAAGACCTGTTGTTTCACGCCCAAAAATAAAATAATGATCTTTTGTAATGTCACTATAATCAAAAGTACTATGGGGCTTTTCACCAAATTTTGTTAAATAATAAAATTCTCCATCATTCTTTTCATAAAATTCATCTAAGGAATCATAATAGAAGATATTGACGTATTCCCAATAATCCAAACCAGCTCTTTTTAACATTTTATCATCGGTTGAAAAACCTAAAGGCCTGATTAGATGTAATGCAGTATCGGTTGCGGCGCAAGTTCTTGCAATGTTACCTGTATTGGAAGGGATTTCTGGTTGATATAAGACTACATGAATAGACACAATTTTCACCTCACCTGCAATTATACCACTTGAATCCTGCCTTTCAAGAATTGGTTCTTATTCATCGACAATAGTATAAAATTTATATTTGATATTAGGTGTATATGCAGATGAATCCTCATAAGCCCAATATCGTTGGCGACTGTTGTACGTATGGGCGTTGACTAATGGAAAACCGTTAGCATCTTTTCCGGTAACAATCGTATTATGATTGAAACGACCGTCCCCTTCAAAATCATAACAAATTACATCCCCTAAATGTAATTGGTCGGGACTGCTGACCTCTCTAGCCCTTAAACCAAGCTTAGAATTAGGTAAATAAGTGCGGAGTGAATTTGCAATAGCCCAGCTATAGCTCCAGTTATTACTTTGAAGCCACCAGCCAGTTCCGCGTTTTGGATATCCCCTCATCGGTGCCCCACCGATATGAAGACATTGAGAAATAAAATTAGTACAATCATTTTCAAACCTTTTATAAGCGGGATTATAGCTGTTCCACCAGCGCTCGGCATATTGTACTGCTTTTAAACGATTATATTGATAGCTTATACGCTCTGGTTTTTCTTCTACTGATGAAATTGGTTTTTCAGTTTGAACATCCTGAATGGCCATTGGATTAACTTCCTCATCCATAACCAACATTCCTTTATTAAACTTTGCTATCCTTTCTTCTACCTCCTCTTCCATATAAAATAGACCCTTTTGTTTTATCAAATATTGAAAATGCACTTGATACTTCATTGTTTGAAATTCATTTTCAACCGATTCTTCTACTATGTTCCCCGCTGCTTTTACCTTAATAATTTCTGCTGACCTTTTTGCCATTGACTCTAGTTTCATTTCCGCTTTCGGATAATATTCTTTTTGTTTTCTGGCAGTAGTGACAAATTGCTGAACTCTTTCTTCAAAAAGTTTCTGTAGACAATTCCGCAACCTTACCACACCCCTTTCATTTCATACATATGAAACAAAAAGGGATTTAAAACAGAAAAGCGAAAGGTGCCTATTTATCGGCGACAAGCACAAGACGAGCCGGCCGAAAGGTTGCTTTTTAACCTTTTGGACGGGTTGGCTTATGACCTCGAGCCAATGGCACCTTGAACTGGACAACAAAAATGAGCAAACCACGTAAGTTTGCTCATTTTTCCTTATTTAAGGTTAATCCTTTTATAATTTCATTTTGGACTTCTACATCCGTTTCATACTCTTTTGCCTGTTCGAGTGCATTTAGTGCCGCTTCTTTGCCAATTTTCCCAAGCGCCCATGCGGCAGTTCCTTTCAAGACTGGACTAACTTCCTTTTGTAAGACTTCTACTAATTCAGGAATCGCGGTTTCATCCTTGAAATGGGCAAGGGCAATGATGGCATTCCTCTGGATGGGCTTCTTCCCTCTCCACGAACCTGCAACCGTTCCAAACTTATTTTTAAATTCGCGGTTACTCATTTTTAAGATGGGTTTTAATAGCGGTTTTGCAATTTCAGGATCTGGTTCTAATTCTTTGTGAAAATGAAAATCCTTTCCCTTATTAACAGGGCAAGCAGTCTGACAGGAATCGCAGCCATATATTCGATTACCGATCTTTTCTCTTAATTCGTCTGGAATCATTTCTTTAGTCTGTGTCAAAAACGAGATACAACGTTGGGCATTGATTTGTCCTCCTTGAATCAAAGCACCTGTTGGGCATGCTTCAATACATTTGTTGCATGTTCCACATTGGTCTTCAATAGGGGTATCATGCTCAAACGGAATACTCGTAATCAATTCCCCCAAGTAAATATAGGATCCGAATTCAGGGGTAATAATAGAACAGTTCTTTCCGCTCCAGCCAATTCCCGCCCTCTCAGCAACAGCTCGGTCGGAGAGCTCACCAGTATCGACCATTGGTTTAATTCGGGCATCCGGAACCTGAGATAAAATAAATTCCTCAAGCTTTTTCAATCGATCCCGGAGAACATGATGATAGTCCATTCCCCATGAAGCTCTGGAAAAAATTCCTCTTCGCTCCCCTTTTTTACTTTCAACACGAATTTTCATTTTGGCCGGATACGCAACCGCTATCGATATAATTGAGCGCGGGTCATCTAGTAACAAAGAAGGTGTTACCCTCTTGGCAATATCCGGTTCTTCAAATCCAGATTGATATCCTAGCTCTTGCTGTCTAATCAATCTATTTTTCAATTCCGTAAACGGATCAGCAGTTGTAAAGCCTATTTTATCGATACCAATTACCTTACTATAGGCAATTAGTTCTTCTTTTAGTTTTCTAAAGTCCATTTATATTACCTCCCCACAATCGAGAGTATTGAATGAAATTATAAAGTTCATATCCTTTTATGATAAACTATTTTCAGTGAAATTTGGAGGTGAAACCGTTGGAAATTCAGCTTTCTCACGAACTGCTTGAGAGGATACCTAATCTTAAGCTTGGAATAATTGAATACAAAGATATTACTGTTGGAGTTTCTCCGCAAATGGTAAGAGGTAGACTACAGCTATTTCAAGAATCTATATATTTTGAATTAGATAATAAAAATATGGCGGACTTACCGGGAATTCAAGAATGGCGGCAGATTTTTAAAATGTTCGGAAAGGACCCAAACCGTTATCGTCATTCTGCAGAAGCACTCATGAGGAGAATACAAAAACAAAATTATCTTTCATCTGTTCAAAGTGCTATTGATTTAAATAATTTCTTTTCCCTACAGTATCAAGTGCCAATCGGCATCTATGATCAGGATTTATTAACAGGACCACTAACTGTTCGAATTGGTCTGGAGGGGGAGGAATACCTCGGTTTAAATGGTCGAGAGAATTCTCTACAAAACCTAATTATTTCAGTTGACAAAAACGGACCGTTTGGAAGCCCTTTTGTTGATTCAGACAGAACCCAAGTAACATTTTCAACGAAAAATGCTCTGCAAATTATTTACCTAAGACCTTCAACTGATTTAGCAAACGCTAAAAAGCTAACCGAGTCATTGATGAACATGTTTAATCAAATACACGGCGGGGAGTCCTCCTTCCGAATACTTGGATGCCAGTAAGGCATCTTTTTTATCGGCTGTTTTTGTAAACATTGTTGTTATTAGTAAACTTTATGATATTTATGTGGATACCGTGGCCTATTGGCCGTCTTTAGCCATCAAGAACTCTCTATGAGCGCTTTTTTCCTCTTTTTCCTCAAAAAAGAAAACGGGCGTTGTTCAGCTTTCTCAACGACCTTTTTAATGCTTTTTCCTTGAGAAAGGGCGTTGATCACCTCTCTCAACGACCGTTTTTACGTTTTTCCCTTGAGAAAGAGCGTTGATGGCCTCTCTCAACGACCGTTTTTATGATTTTTCCTCGAGAAAGGGCGTTGATGGCCTTTCTCAATGATCTTTTTTACGATTTTTCCTTGAGAAAGGGCGTTGACCACCTCTCTCAATGACCATTTATATGCTTTTTCCTTAAATATGGTCGTTGATCACCTGATTTTTCCTAATAGAATAAAAAATAAAAAAACGCAGTACAACGTTCTTTATCGAAACGGCACACTGCGTTAGTTACTATGTATGGAGCGGGTGATGGGAATCGAACCCACAACAACAGCTTGGAAGGCTGTGGTTTTACCACTAAACTACACCCGCAAATAATAAAGGTAAATCAATTAGCTGACCTTATCTATATTACATATTTCCCACAAAAACGTCAAGGTTTTTTCGCAAAATTTGTCGATTTTTTTATCCTAGGTTATTCGGCACTAAAAAAAACCCAACCTCGAACTTGATAGATCTAGCAATAAACTACTACCTCCCCATATTGCGTTAAATAAATTGCAACGATTAGAGCATAGCACTTTCTGGTCTTTGGTAATTTTTCAGCTCGTTTGACTGAACAGCTCAAGAAAGGGAATAGGAAGATGGAAAGTTATTTTACAGAAAAAGATTTGCCTAATATGCGAAGATCATTTCTTTCTTTTTACAAAGATGAAAAACTGGTGGCTTTAGAGCATTTAACGGATTAAATGAAGAACTAACTCTAACGGTGATTCAAGAAATTTTTGAAGGCTTAACAACTTCGTTTTTAAATATTAGTGAAAAAGAATATGCTGCTAGAACCTTGAACCAAATAAAATATGATGTAGATTATTCATTTTCTAAATGTAATCAAGGTCCACCAATAAAAAAATTCTTTAGGAAGGTATCCGAATTCTGTTTTAGTTCACATTTGAATTCTATCTGCTAATTCAAAAACGTAAACCAAATGCAGAAACTTCTTGAGGAATTTTACACATAAATTAAAGTAATACCAAATAAGTTATATTTCTTTTTTAATATACAAGCATAACTAATTTGAGATCAGTATTAACTTTAACCAGGAATGCTCTTCACAATTAAAAGGTCAAAATTCGAACTTTTTTTTGCGTTGCATTTATTTCGATGGTTGCTCCAATTGGCATTGTTACAATAGGGTGTGTATGACAGCAATCAAAATCCGCTAAGATTGGGATATTCGTATCTTTGATTACTTCGAGTAAAATGTCATATGGTGTTAGCCCTGTTCCTTGATCGTCAAATTGTTCATGTTTTCCTAAGATTATACCGCCAACTTTTTCAAATACACCGTTTATTTTTAGGAAACTAAAATTCTTTTCAACTATCGCTGCTGTTTTTTTACAGTCTTCAATCATTAAAATATCTCCCTTATGAATAGCGGGCATATAAAGACTTCCCCATATACTTAACATTGTCGTTAAATTCCCGGCTATTAACCGCCCTGTTGCTACACCTTCTTTTACACAAATCCATTCATTTGTATAACTTTTTTTAGGACGATTTTGTGTCTGCCAATTTAATTGCTCATCTGTCCAAAAAGGATATAGCGGATACTCATATGGAAGTTCTTCTTTTTTTATTATCACATCTTCAAATGATGAAAATGTGTCATTCACATACGGAGGAAATTCTCCCAATGATGAAATCAAGGAAGGGCCATAAAATGTTTTAATGCCTGTTTTAGCATAAATACCTAACAAAATTGCTGTGACATCTGAATATCCAACAAAAATTTTAGGGTGTTTTTTTATTTCTTCATAATCTAAGTAGGGAAGCAAAGAATTTGAATTGCTTCCTCCAACAGATGACATAATACATTTAATTTCTATATTTCGAATAAGTTCATTCAACTCTTGAGCACGACTTTCTATACTCCCAGATCGATACCCATCATGCTTTCCAGTAAGGCTTCCATCAACTATACTAAATCCTTTACTTTCCATAAACTGTTTGGAACGTTTGAATCTATTAGGTGATGTAAATGTACCAGGCAATGATGGTGAAAAAATACCAATTCGGTCTCCTTTTTTTAACTGAAACAAACCTTTTCACTCCTATTTATGTATTACCTGTAATATACACCTATTTCATTTATTCCACTACCAGTTTAGACAGTTCTGATAATCTCAACTTCGATTAAAAGGTGTCATTCCAACAAATATATCCATGCAGCTAGCTTTCCATCTCTAATAACTATAATAATTCTTGAATGTCGAATTTTAAGTTGTCCTCGTCTTGACATCAAATCTCCCCATGCATAAGATTCGAAGCACTCGATTTTAGTAAATTTCAGTCGTATTTAAGAAAATAAAAAAGACCTTCAACATGAACTGTTGAAAGTCTTTAGCATCAAGGATTCTCACCTTGAAATCAATACCGGTGGTCGGGGTCGAACCGACACTCCTCACGGAACACGATTTTGAGTCGTGCTAAAAATTCAATTACGAAATTATGTACGAGATATGCCGTCCATTCAACGTTTTCTTACGTTCGACTGCTAAAAACGAAAAAGTTCATTCGCACGATTACCTGTTGGCATACATTATATCAACTATGGACGGTATTGCATAGACCCTCGAGGGTTACGTTTTACCGTAAAATTTTTAAAATAGATTGGGCTATGTAAACCGACTGATTTCGTTTAGATAATTTCGAGTTTTATATTGTAGGAATTGAACTGTCTATTTCATAGCCATTTTCATCAAAAAGCGTTTGAACACGGGAAGTTTCGCTGTTTAACCAATTAGAAAAATTGTTCCATTCTTGTAGAATATTCGTAGTCCATCGTTCAATTCGGAATACTTTGGGATTTTCTGATTCAGATGTATCCATCACAACATGAGAACCATCCCAAGAATAGCTGCCGAATATTAACCAACTGTTTGGACATTCTTTGTGTCTCCCACTATCTAGGGTGACTAAGTCATACGGTTGGATAGATTCATTACCAGTTCGTACATAGGAAGTTCTCAATCCGTTTACACAAAAAACATCAGAAAAAAGATTAATACCGTTCATTTTTCGGTAAAATTCCTTTAAAACTTCTGGGATTTTTTTTGAAACTACATTGCGTTCTAAGGCATTAATCGCTTCATCAGTTAACGGGGCATATATCTCGTGCAACCACGCTTCGGGGAAAATTTTAGGTACATGGCAAATAATTTCTGTGCCGTTGTTAAGTTTACGAAAACCCTTTTCTTTCCACTTTTCTAAAATATTTAACGTATCATCGATTTGCAAATACATGAGTAAAACTCCTTAAATGATAATATTATGTCTAGAGTACGAGATTTCTCATCCATGTTCGTCCATCACTAGGCACATCCGATATAACAGATGGGCTCGATTTTGTGATAGGGTAGCCCTCGTATTAAGACGATCCTTTTTTGTGAAGGAAGCACTTTTATTTTCCTAATGTCTCTTCCAATTCTTTTAACAGGTCGTACGGTTCAACTTCTAACCCAATTAACTTCGCATTCCAGTTAACACCGACTAACAATTCATCTTCATTCATTCCGTATATCCAATTATTCATAAATTCCTCTAATGGTATGGATGTTGGTTTATAGTGTGACCATTCTTCCACAGCACATTGTCGTGCATATGCTTCATCCGACCAAAAAAGTATAACTACGGTATCTTCATATTCGTTCGATTCACATACACACCATCCATCTTCACCCTTTAATCCCCAAACAGTCTTACTTTCAGAAACCCTCTTAATAAAATTTTCATAGCGTCTTTTGGAATTTATAATTAAATCAAGTTCCATTGCTAATCACCTCTTTTCTATGTTAATCTGATTCAATATTCTTCGAAATTATTAATATCTCTTCCTTCACATAACAGTTGCATTTACAATTTTTCGATTTTTAGTGTACACCCTTAGAGATTCCTCGTCCATGTTGATCCTACTTTTTTAGTCTCCATAATCCGTATTTCCCGTTGATCCAACACGTTTTTTCTTCTACTCATCGACTTGTCTGACCTCCAATGCGTATTAACAGGTGCGTCAGATTTGAACTTATTCGTAGACGGTTTTTATAGTAACGAAAAAAGCGTCCCCACCGTAGCAGGAACGCCTAAAACGTTGATATGACGAGCATTCTCGTTTTTCTTTCGTAAAAAATGATACCGGTGGTCGGGGTCGAACCGACACTCCTCACGGAACACGATTTTGAGTCGTGCGCGTCTGCCAATTCCGCCACACCGGCATATTTATGGAGGCGGCAACCGGATTTGAACCGGTGGTAAAGGTGTTGCAGACCTGTGCCTTACCACTTGGCTATGCCGCCATACTTTTTGGAGCGGAAGACGGGATTCGAACCCGCGACCCCCACCTTGGCAAGGTGGTGTTCTACCACTGAACTACTTCCGCAAATTGGCTGGGCTAGCTGGATTTGAACCAACGAATGACGGAGTCAAAGTCCGTTGCCTTACCGCTTGGCTATAGCCCAATAATTTACCTTAAAGATTTTATGGGGCGGCTGATGGGAATCGAACCCACGAATGTCGGAACCACAATCCGATGCGTTAACCACTTCGCCACAACCGCCATTATAAAATTGTTTGGCAGGGGTAGTAGGAATTGAACCCACACCAAAGGTTTTGGAGACCTTCGTTCTACCTTTAAACTATACCCCTATAAATGGTGGAGGGGGACGGATTCGAACCGCCGAACCCTGAGGGAGCGGATTTACAGTCCGCCGCGTTTAGCCACTTCGCTACCCCTCCACTAATATTAAGATTACATTCCAAATTGCCAGCTATAAGTGCCGACGAGAGGAATCGAACCCCCAACCTACTGATTACGATTCAGTTGCTCTACCAATTGAGCTACATCGGCTCAGTAAAAATGGTGGCTCAGGACGGAATCGAACCGCCGACACAAGGATTTTCAGTCCTTTGCTCTACCGACTGAGCTACTGAGCCATAAAGATGGCGGTCTGGACGGGACTCGAACCCGCGACCTCCTGCGTGACAGGCAGGCATTCTAACCAACTGAACTACCAGACCAAATTGCGGGGACAGGATTTGAACCTGCGACCTTCGGGTTATGAGCCCGACGAGCTACCGGACTGCTCCACCCCGCGACGGTAATAAATTTTATTTAAATAAGTAAATCTAATGGTGGAGGATGACGGGATCGAACCGCCGACCCTCTGCTTGTAAGGCAGATGCTCTCCCAGCTGAGCTAATCCTCCATATGGTGACCCGTACGGGATTCGAACCCGTGTTACCGCCGTGAAAGGGCGGTGTCTTAACCGCTTGACCAACGGGCCATACAAGATTAATATTATTATGGCGGAGAGCAAGGGATTTGAACCCTTGAGACAGGGTTACCCGCCTACACGATTTCCAATCGTGCTCCTTCGGCCACTCGGACAGCTCTCCATAATATGGCTCCGCAGGTAGGACTCGAACCTACGACCGATCGGTTAACAGCCGATAGCTCTACCACTGAGCTACTGCGGAACAATACTAGCCTGGCAACGTCTTACTCTCACAGGGGGATAGCCCCCAACTACCATCAGCGCTGAGAAGCTTAACTTCCGTGTTCGGTATGGGAACGGGTGTGACCTTCTCGCTATCGCCACCAGACTATTTTTTTAGACACTATTTTATTGTAATGTCTTTTTGATATTTTTCAAGAGGTAATTTAAAATTTATCATTCCCTCAAAACTAGATAATACAGAAGAAATAAGTTTGAACCAGTAAGCCTTGTTCATATAATATGACTTGGTTAAGTCCTCGATCGATTAGTATCAGTCAGCTCCACATGTTACCACGCTTCCACCTCTGACCTATCAACCTGATCATCTTTCAGGGATCTTACTAGCTTGCGCTATGGGAAATCTCATCTTGAGGGGGGCTTCATGCTTAGATGCTTTCAGCACTTATCCCGTCCGCACATAGCTACCCAGCGATGCCTTTGGCAAGACAACTGGTACACCAGCGGTGCGTCCATCCCGGTCCTCTCGTACTAAGGACAGCTCCTCTCAAATTTCCTGCGCCCACGACGGATAGGGACCGAACTGTCTCACGACGTTCTGAACCCAGCTCGCGTACCGCTTTAATGGGCGAACAGCCCAACCCTTGGGACCGACTACAGCCCCAGGATGCGATGAGCCGACATCGAGGTGCCAAACCTCCCCGTCGATGTGGACTCTTGGGGGAGATAAGCCTGTTATCCCCAGGGTAGCTTTTATCCGTTGAGCGATGGCCCTTCCATGCGGAACCACCGGATCACTAAGCCCGACTTTCGTCCCTGCTCGACTTGTAGGTCTCGCAGTCAAGCTCCCTTGTGCCTTTACACTCTGCGAATGATTTCCAACCATTCTGAGGGAACCTTTGGGCGCCTCCGTTACTCTTTAGGAGGCGACCGCCCCAGTCAAACTGCCCACCTGACACTGTCTCCCACCCCGATCAGGGGTGCGGGTTAGAATTTCAATACAGCCAGGGTAGTATCCCACCGACGCCTCCACCGAAGCTGGCGCTCCGGCTTCTCAGGCTCCTACCTATCCTGTACAAGCTGTACCAAAATTCAATATCAGGCTACAGTAAAGCTCCATGGGGTCTTTCCGTCCTGTCGCGGGTAACCTGCATCTTCACAGGTACTATAATTTCACCGAGTCTCTCGTTGAGACAGTGCCCAGATCGTTACGCCTTTCGTGCGGGTCGGAACTTACCCGACAAGGAATTTCGCTACCTTAGGACCGTTATAGTTACGGCCGCCGTTTACTGGGGCTTCGATTCAGAGCTTCGCTTGCGCTAACCCCTCCTCTTAACCTTCCAGCACCGGGCAGGCGTCAGCCCCTATACTTCGCCTTGCGGCTTCGCAGAGACCTGTGTTTTTGCTAAACAGTCGCCTGGGCCTATTCACTGCGGCTCTTCCGGGCTTTAACACCCAAAAAAGCACCCCTTCTCCCGAAGTTACGGGGTCATTTTGCCGAGTTCCTTAACGAGAGTTCTCTCGCTCACCTTAGGATTCTCTCCTCGCCTACCTGTGTCGGTTTGCGGTACGGGCACCTTTTATCTCGCTAGAGGCTTTTCTTGGCAGTGTGGAATCAGGAACTTCGGTACTAAATTTCCCTCGCTATCACAGCTCAGCCTTAATGGTAATGGGATTTGCCTCATTACCAGCCTAACTGCTTAGACGCACATATCCGACAGTGCGCTTACCCTATCCTCCTGCGTCCCCCCATTGCTCAAACGATAAAGAGGTGGTACAGGAATATCAACCTGTTGTCCATCGCCTACGCCTTTCGGCCTCGGCTTAGGTCCCGACTAACCCTGAGCGGACGAGCCTTCCTCAGGAAACCTTAGGCATTCGGTGGATGAGATTCTCACTCATCTTTCGCTACTCATACCGGCATTCTCACTTCTAAGCGCTCCACAGGTCCTTCCGATCCTGCTTCAACGCCCTTAGAACGCTCTCCTACCGCGGACACCATACGGTGTCCACCCACAGCTTCGGTGATACGTTTAGCCCCGGTACATTTTCGGCGCAGAGTCACTCGACCAGTGAGCTATTACGCACTCTTTAAATGGTGGCTGCTTCTAAGCCAACATCCTGGTTGTCTAAGCAACTCCACATCCTTTTCCACTTAACGTATACTTTGGGACCTTAGCTGGTGGTCTGGGCTGTTTCCCTTTTGACTACGGATCTTATCACTCGCAGTCTGACTCCCACGGATAAGTCTTTGGCATTCGGAGTTTGTCTGAATTCGGTAACCCGATGAGGGCCCCTAGTCCAAACAGTGCTCTACCTCCAAGACTCTTACTACGTGAGGCTAGCCCTAAAGCTATTTCGGAGAGAACCAGCTATCTCCAAGTTCGATTGGAATTTCTCCGCTACCCACACCTCATCCCCGCACTTTTCAACGTGCGTGGGTTCGGGCCTCCATCCAGTGTTACCTGGACTTCACCCTGGACATGGGTAGATCACCTGGTTTCGGGTCTACGACCACATACTCATTCGCCCTATTCAGACTCGCTTTCGCTGCGGCTCCGTCTCTTCAACTTAACCTTGCATGTAATCGTAACTCGCCGGTTCATTCTACAAAAGGCACGCCATCACCCATAAACGGGCTCTGACTACTTGTAGGCACACGGTTTCAGGAACTGTTTCACTCCCCTTCCGGGGTGCTTTTCACCTTTCCCTCACGGTACTGGTTCACTATCGGTCACTAGGGAGTATTTAGCCTTGGGAGATGGTCCTCCCTGCTTCCGACCGGATTTCACGTGTCCGGCCGTACTCAGGATCCACTCAGGAGGGAACGAAGTTTCAACTACAGGGTTTTTACCTTCTATGACGGACCTTTCCAGATCGCTTCATTTACCCCGTTCCTTTGTAACTCCATGTTGAGTGTCCTACAACCCCGAAAGGCAAGCCTTTCGGTTTGGGCTGTTCCCGTTTCGCTCGCCGCTACA
>NZ_CVRB01000004.1 GCF_001048695.1 Neobacillus massiliamazoniensis
GTCCCAGTGTGGCCGATCACCCTCTCAGGTCGGCTACGCATCGTCGCCTTGGTGAGCCGTTACCTCACCAACTAGCTAATGCGCCGCGGGCCCATCTGTAAGTGACAGCCGAAACCGTCTTTCAGCTCTCCCTCATGTGAGGAAAAGGATTATCCGGTATTAGCTCCGGTTTCCCGAAGTTATCCCAGTCTTACAGGCAGGTTGCCCACGTGTTACTCACCCGTCCGCCGCTAACCTTTAGGAGCAAGCTCCTAAAGATTCGCTCGACTTGCATGTATTAGGCACGCCGCCAGCGTTCGTCCTGAGCCAGGATCAAACTCTCCAAGAAAGTTGATTTAGCTCGAAATTTACGTTGGCTTCACTTCATTAAATGAAGTGAATAATTATTGTTTGTTGACGTTTTTGTTTGTTTAGTTTTCAAAGAACAATGTTTATTTTTGCAAAATTCACAAAAATAATAACAACATTAATTATATTACTATATTAACTTCATTATGTCAACCTCTCGAAATATCATTTATTAATCTATCATTTTAAAATGTTATTTCGCAGCAGCGACAATGACTATCATACTACCCTGTAATCATAAAGTCAACTACCAAATTTCATTTTTTTAATTAAAAAACTTGTGATTTAGATACATATTATTTTTCAAACTTTGAAACAGTATTATTTATTTTTCAAATGGAAAAAATACTTTAGTAATATGTATCTATTTTAAAGGAGATGATTTTTCATGTTGTTTTACCAATTTAAAAAGGAAGATTTCAAAGATGTATTTTTACCAAATGAGCAAGATCGCTTAAAAAATCAAGATGATCTATTACCTGAATTCGACGAAATCGGCACCCCGCTTAATGATATTTAAATACCTAGAAAAATAGTATGCTCCATGAGATCATTGAAAAATCTAATAATACTTTCTACGTGGACAGGTTTCTCTTTCCGGCCCCTATTTGTTCACGTAGAACACTTTTACCTCGATGATATCCTCCATCCGGAACCTTTTCGTTCACGTAGACCCATCCGACATCTTTTCGTTCACGTAGCCCCTTCTTACGTCGACAATATCTTCCATCCGACATCTTTTCGTTCACGTAGCACTCTTCTACGTCGACAATATCCTCCTTCCTACAACTTTTCGTTCACTTAGCACCCCCACCTATGTCATCGGTTTCCTCTCCTACGAGCCCTTTGAATGCAAAAGGCTGACAAACAAAAGAAAGTTAAAGTAAAGCCCTTTTGTTAGTCAGCCTCTTCTTATATTATTTTTTAATCGCTCTTAAAACTATTGCTTCTCCTTGAAAGGAAATAACTTCGTCTTTTTCAATTATAATTCTAAATTTATCTTTTACTTTTTGGGTGCTATTTAGAATCAATTGAGTCAATTTTCCTTTATCTATCTCAGATAAATCCATGCGGTTACACCATGATTCAAATTGAAACGTCTTTTCAAACCGATGCCACTCGGTAATTTCAAACCCGTACTGCTCTAACATTCGGATCCATTCTGTTTTTTTCCATGCCCGAAAATGACTATAATCTCTTAATTTTTCAATCGTATTATAAAATTGATCGAAATCATCATCTTCCGGTACAACATTATCATCAAGCAGAAATTGGCCATTAGGCTTAAGGACTCTATAAACTTCTGAGATAAAGCTAGCGACGTTTGGAAAATGGTGAGGAGCAATCCGGCAGGTTACGATATCAAATTCTTCAACCGAAAAAGGTAGATTTTCAGCATCAGCTTTTATAAAATCAACATTTTGAACACCATTTTGCCGAATGAATCTTTCAGCTGCTGTTAGCATTTCTTCCGTCAAATCAACGGCGGTCACTTTTTTTACGAAAGGTGCAAAGGCATTAGCAGTATGTCCCCCTCCAGTTGCAACATCCAGTAATGTTTCCTCGCCATTCGTTACAGCTATTTCTAACATTTTTTGCAAATCTTTACCTTTTTTATGAATGGTGCTACTAACATACTTCTCTGCACTTTTTCCAAATTGCTGTTGGACGTCTTTTTTAATATCCATTCTTTATCACCCCCGTAACTTATTGTAATTCCACTCTAAAACAGAATTACCTTAAAGAAAATTACAGGTTCATTATAAATATTGATAAGAAAAAATTATAAAGAGGTCTCGAGTAAAACTGGACAATGGTCACTGCCCATTACATGTGAGTGAATTTGGGCATTATTTAGCCGACTAAGCAATGTTTCTGAAACAATAAAGTAATCAATCCGCCATCCGATATTTCGTTCTCGAACCTTCATCATATAGGACCACCATGTATAGGCCCCCTCCTGATTTGGATAAAAATGACGATAACTATCCACAAACCTAGACTCTAATAATGTGGTCATTTTCCCCCGTTCTTCATCCGTAAATCCGGAATTCCCAATATTTGATTTGGCATTTTTTAAATCAATTTCTTGATGAGCGACATTCAAATCTCCGCAAAGAATGACTGGTTTTACAAGATCCAATTCTTTTAAGTGAAGGAGTATTCGATCCTCCCATTTCAAACGAAGTCCGAGTCTTGCTAAATCTCTTTGGGAATTAGGAGTATAAACATTGACAAGGAAAAAATCGTCAAATTCTAATGTGAGGATTCTGCCTTCATCTTCCGATTCGTCAGAACCTAATCCGTAACGAACAGAAAGTGGCTGTTTTTTTGTAAATACCGCAGTGCCGGAATATCCTTTCTTTATTGCATAGTTCCAATATTGGTAGTAGCCCTCTAATTCCAGATTAATTTGCCCTTCTTGCAATTTTGTTTCCTGTACACAAAATATATCGGCATTCACTTCATGAAAATATTCCATAAAACCTTTTTTGACACAAGCCCGCAGGCCATTTACATTCCAAGAGACTAGTTTCATATTAAATTGTTCCTTCTCCCTCATTCATTCATTATTTATCTAATAAATTATACACGAAAAAAAGAAGCTGACTCAAAACAAAGTGTCCAACCTCATTATTCACAATATCCATTGAAAATGATGAGGTGGCCGATCCTTTTTGAAACAGCCTCTTTGATAGATTATTTTATTTAGCGAATAATTCTGACACAGGGACAATTTTAATATTTCGTTTTTTAAATTCTTCTAAAGATTGAAAAATCCCTAAAGAACATACTCTTCCGTTAATTCCGACGTGACCGATTGCAATACCCTGGCCCTTTATTTCTGTTATCTTTGCAAGTCTTAACATATTTTTCTGAACCCCTGATAAGGAAGAGATATCATCTAAGAATACATCTCTTTTAAGAATAGGTACTTTAAGCTCCTGTGCAATTTCCGGAAATTTTGAGTTAGAGCTTGTTCCACTGTCGATTATATACAAATTTCTTTCCTTTGCGACTTCAACGATAGCTCTAACGATTTCCTCATTTTCAACTGCAAGTGATCCCATATGGTTATTAAGTCCAACTGCATATGGAACAGTGGCAATTGCTTCTTCGACACGTTCCTTCACTTCTTTTGGAGAAAGGTCCACTGTGATCGGTTTCGGACCAAGCCAAGATCTTTTTCCTCTTTTTGGCTCCATCGGTAAGTGAATCATCACTTCAAAACCATTTTTATGCGCCCAAATAGCATGCTCTTTTGATTTTTCGGTATACGGCATCACCGCAGCAGTAATAGGAATCTTCCCTTCTAAAAATTCTCTTACACCGCCGTTCCCTCCTCCGAAGTCATCAATGATGATAGCGGCTTTTAATTCTCTAGTGTCTGGATTTTCTGCAAATGCTTGAAAAGGGATGAAAAAGCAGAGAAGGAGAACCAAAGATTGAGTAAAATATTTCATAATGCCCCCCGAGATAATATGTCTATACATAACTTTCCCTATGGGGGTATTTTCATTCGAAAAAAAAAAGAGAGCAATAAATGCTCTCCCGATTCCTTATTCTACATCAAACACTTTAACTTCTGTCATTATATCGCCATTACGCATCCCTACTGCCGTCTCTAAGCCGGATGTCACTTGGCCAAAAACCGTATGAACACCGTTTAGGTGTGGCTGTGCTTCATGAACGATAAAAAATTGGCTTCCGCCAGTGTCTTTACCAGCATGTGCCATTGAAAGGGCACCTGGAATATGCCGATGAGGATTTCCAACAGTTTCACATTTAATCGTGTAACCTGGGCCACCGTTACCAATGCCGTTTGGGCATCCTCCTTGGCTTACAAATCCAGGAATGACACGATGAAAGGTTAATCCATTATAAAATCCTTCATTAGCTAATTTCTCAAAATTTGCAACCGTACCAGGTGCTTCATTTGGAAATAAATCAAATTCGATTTTTTCGCCGTTTTCCATTAACATGTATCCTTTTTTTGCCATTTAAAATCACTCCTTATGTAAAAAATCATTTTTATCATACACTTTTCAAGAAAGAAAGGAAAGCTGGAATACACAATTTCGCATTATTGTCATTCTATTATTTTCAAGAATGTGGTAAGATAACTTTACCCCTTCCGAACATTTCGCTTGTTGCGGGACACTTAACCACTGTACGGACGGAAGGGGCTGATGACACATTATGTGCACATCACTTAAGCCGAGATGGTAAAATCTCGGCATTTGTTTTATCGTCTTGGATTTGTCCAAAGATAAATTCTATAAATAATGGTTAAAAAAACTAAATAACCAAAAAAAGAATATAGGTGTTTCCAATCATTTGAATGGATAAACAGTCCGCATGCTTCCGCTAATCGTTCTAAAATAGGTGCAAGCAGGCTTAAAAATAGAATCAACCCTAGTCTCCCCCATTTATTGACTACTGACATCAATCGAAGAAAAATAAAAACAAAAATAGGTAGAACAACAAGCGAAAATCCAATATTAATGGAAAATAAATGCGGAAACGGCCGGATTGGAAAATAATATAGATCTTTACTAACGAAATAATGATCGACAATCGTCCCAAAGAAAGCTGCTAGCATCATGGCCGGCAGATAGGATCTAATCCAGAATAGAAATCGCCTTTTTGGCAAGGGCGGCAAGCTCGAGCCGTTCAAGTGTTTTGCAGTATTCATTTTTTATCTCCCCATTATAAGATTCTTGATCATCTTTCAAATAATCCGCGATCTGCCAATCCTCAAACCAATCACCTTTTTCAGCCTCCCTATGGGTAACATTTTTCCAGACATTTTCAAGGCTGGGGCTATATAGCTTTCGCGCCCCCTTTCGTAACTGACACGATTTTAACCGCAGCTGATATGAAAATCCAGGAATCCCCTCGTTTACATTGTTAAAAATATGCGGCCAATAATCTTTTCTTGAGCCTGTATGAGGATGTTGAAATGCCCATTGATAAACGTCGTTTAAAAAATCCCTTTCTTTAAATAAAATAGAATACAATCTCTTTCCTAGAAGAATTCGTTCGTTTAGTGACCCAAATTGTTGAAGTGTTTGACCAGCGAGTTTCTTATTTCCATAGGGAAAGAGGATCTGGTTAAAAGAAAACAATTCATGCAATTTAAATTCGAAGGTATCTAATACTTCTTTTTTATATTGGGGATTCTGAATCACCCTTTTTTCTAAATAGCTTTGTTCATTGATCACAAGCCCCATTGTCAGTACATAAGTGTCATGGCTCTTCCAAAAATTATTCCAGATGGTTTCCATGAAGGTTGAAATATTTAAATAGGGAAAGAGATGAAAAAAAGGTTTGTTCCATTTTAAGCTTTCCTGATACAGCAAAAATTGTGGAAAGGCATCCTGGAAAATAAGCCAATTCCCCCTTTCTAAAAAGGCAAAAAACGTATCCCTTTCTTTTTTCGAAAGCAGCCTTGTCAGAAATTCACCTTTTAAATCCGTCATATTCCAACCGCCATTCCTTGATACCATATGCCCTAAAAATGCCCAATGAATTTCAGGTTGCTGTTTATAAAAGTCAAGATATGCCTTCGTTCGCGTGACATTATTGAGATTATGCTCCGCTGTTGTACTACGAATTTGTTTTAACAACTTTCTTTCAACAATCGGTAAGCTCTCCTCATTAAGAGATGTCACGTAGGATATTTTACTTTTCTTTTTTAATTCGTCTTTTATTTTTTCAAGGGGTGATTTTTCTCGATTTCTAACGAAAAAAATGGCAATTAACCTCCCTTACGCATTCTCTTTCCATAAAAGAAATATGTATAGTTGAGAACGATTATTTTAGGGAGAGGAATGAGGTTATTACATGATCAATACAAATAAAGGCATCGACTGGCTTATTGGAAAACTTAGAAAGGATCAATCTCCCGACGGCTCATGGTCTTATCCGTTTGAAACAGGACTATCAACAGATACTTATATGATCATTTTATTGCGGACAATGGAATTACATGATGAAGAATTAATCCGTATGCTTACAGAAAGAATCCTAAGCAGACAGGAGAAAAACGGGGCCTGGAAGCTTTATTATGATGAAGGGGATGGCAATCTCACCGCCACAATCGAGTGTTATTACGCCCTGCTTTATTCGGGCTACTACCCCAAGGAGGATAAAAGATTATTGGCGGCTAAAAAATTCATTTTAGCAAAAGGTGGGATTAAAGAAGCAGGTATTTATTCGAAAGTATTTCTTGCCATAACTGGACAATATAAATGGCCTGCCTTTTCACCGCTTCCAATTGAACTGATTCTCCTGCCACTTCAATTCCCCATTAATTTCTATTCTTTCTCTGTATTCGGTAGAGCTAATATTGCACCGATTCTGATTCTTTTCGATAAAAAATTCTCCATTCAGACAAAGAAAAGTCCAGACCTTTCAGATTTGTATATTCACAGTGATCAAGATGAAGGATGGGGTTATTCGTCCCATGAACGCAATTTGTTTGATTCCATCGAAGAAGGTGTAAAAAATTTACTAGGTTTACCTGATGAGCTCCATCGTTTGGCAATTGAAAGAGCAAAAAACTATATGCTTAACCATATTGAACCAGACGGAACCTTATACAGTTATTTCAGTTCAACACATTTAATGATTTTTGCACTGCTCTCGCTGGGATATAAGAAAAATGATCCTATTATCATTAAGGCGGTAAATGGCATAAAATCGATGAAATTCGAAATTAATGGGAAGCCCCATATGCAATATACGACAGCAACTGTTTGGAATACATCACTTATTGGCTATGCCTTGCAGGCAGCTGGTGTTTCACCAAACGATCCGATGGTTCAAAGGGCGAATAGATACTTGTTTACAAGGCAGCACCAAAAATTCGGAGATTGGGTAATTCATAATCCCAATAGTTTACCAGGGGGCTGGGGATTTTCTAATGTGAATACCATTAATCCTGATGTGGATGATACAACGGCCTCACTCAGGTCTATTTCAAGAATCTCTGCACAGAATCGCCAAGCATGGGACAGCGGCATCAACTGGATAATGTCGATGCAAAATGACGACGACGGCTGGCCGGCATTTGAAAAGAATACAAATTCAAAATTAGTCGAATGGTTGCCGCTTGAAAAAAGTGAGTTCTTTCTTCTTGATCCCTCTTGTGCAGACCTAACAGGAAGGACACTTGAGTTTCTAGGAAATTATACGAATCTATCACGCAATCATGAAGTGTTTAGAAAAGGAGTCCGCTGGCTATTGAATAATCAAGAAAAAGATGGCTCGTGGTATGGAAGATGGGGCATTTGCTATATTTATGGAACTTGGGCTGCACTTACGGGATTAATGGCAGCTGGAATTTCTGCAGGACATCCATCTGTTAAAAAAGGAGTGAAATGGCTTCACAGTATCCAAAACGAAGATGGTGGCTGGGGTGAATCATGTAAGAGTGATGATAAAAAAGAGTATGTTCCCCTTGGTGCAAGTACTTTACCCCACACCTCATGGGCACTTGACGCCTTAATAACCGTTACTGATCAACCGACAAAGGAAATTCATAAAGGAATCACCTACTTGCTTGCCGCTTTAAAAAAGGAAGACTGGACCACGGACTACCCAAAAGGGCAGGGAATGGCGGGAGCCTTTTATATCCATTATCACAGCTACCGCTATATATTTCCGCTGATCGCCTTATCGCACTATCAAAAGAAATTTGCAGGTGCATAATTGGAAAACATCGACGGCCAATGCTCCGTCGATTTTTTTATTCAGCTATTAAGTCTGCAAGCTGCTTATAAATATCCACAATCTCATCCACTTTCATCCTGACTAGCCCACTTGATGATGGCGCAACAAAATCGATGGTGTCAGGCACCACTGATTTTATTTGCCGCCCCCACGGAATCGACGACTTTAGCCCGCTATATTCTTGATAGACTCCTTTCCCCACAAAACAAACTACCATAGGTTTAAAATGTTCGATTTTTCGCTTTAATCTTTCTCTTCCCTCTTTATATTCTACCTTAGTAATTTCATCAGCTGCCCTTGTTGGTCTTTCCACGATATTAGTAAAGCCAAAACCGAACTCGAGCAACTGAAAATCTTCAACCGCTTCATATTTTCGCGACGTTAGCCCCGATTCAAATAAAATTTTCCAAAACCGATTGTTGGGATTAGCATAATGGTGCCCTACTTCGGCTGAGCGAATACTTGGATTAAAGCCTACAAACAACACCTTTAAACCTTCTTTTAAATGGTCACTGATAGGTTTCATGAAATTTCTCCTTTAGATTAATATTCATTTAGTTTTTCCTTATTTAGCAAAGAGTCATCAGTTTCCCAGCCTCACATCGTCTTCAGCCGGTAAAATGTTCACTTTTTCTTACTCCTGTTTCAAGGAAAATCCGTTTTACTTGATGATAACAAGTTTTTCTGACAAGAAAATAGAGTAAATATAAATTTATACCTATCTAAAAAATATCTCAACACCACTTAATGGAGTCATCATTGCTTCATAATAAAATAGAGCCGTTAATGAAAACGGCTCTTAGGACTTAAAAAGTATTATAAATATTTTCGCATGTTTCCGCTTTTGGCTCATAGAAACAGTGTAGCTTATATCTCGCCACCAGTGGCTGATCATACCATGTGGAAGGACAATCTCCCGGCGGCCTAAAATACCAAAGACTGAACTTCCCCGGCCAATATCTCTCACCATTTACCGCCCTTCGAGCAAGACGTTTCTCTGATTCCCTCGCTGCTTGATAAAAATAACCTTTTTGAACCGCTTCAAATGCGTGCGGTTGATATACCATTTGAGGAATCGTACGAAGCCCTTTAAAATCTGAACAGTTAGCTCGAATCCGGTTAATTCCCACATTTCCCACAAGTTGCATTCCACGTGTTCCTTCGCCTTCTGCTTCCGCCCGTAGCAGTCGTGCTAAAAGATTAATATCCGATGTTCTTGCTCTCACTACTGCCATCACGTCACCTCCATGTTGTTCACCTATATCATATTCATGAACATCCAGGTGTTGACCAAATTCGGAACATAATTTACACACTTTTGGATCTTTGGTTCTTGTTTTTGTCGGCAATAAGGCAGATTTCGGGCCTCTATTCTTTTTCGTGAGCGGTTTCGAGAAAAATGCATGTGTTCGCGCAAGTACCCTTTTACATTCCTGATATCAGAAAAAATCATTTTTTCGGGAATCTAAGGGCCTTCTACTTTCCCGAAGTCATGTAAAATTTTATTTTTCGGGAATCTAGAGACCTTCTACTTTCCCGAAGTCATGCAAAATTCAATTTTTAGGGAATCTAGAGGCCTTACGTTCTCGGTTTCAGAAAAAACACATGAGTATGGGCACATAAAAATTCTAGGAGGCAACACTTTTGCTTCTTTTCTTTCTGTGTGTGTAGTCAAAGAGGCCAGTTGGCAACACTTTTGGGTCTTTTATTTCTATTTTTGTAGCAATAGGCCTATTTCATTAACAATTTTATTAAAAAAATAGTTTTCTTCTTAAAGTAAAAAATCAGCAATTATATATAACATAGCTTATCCATTAAAAAAGACTCGCGATTTGCGAGCCTTTTCTAATCTATTGGTTAGGATTTTTCGACGTTAATTTAGCTGTTAGAGTGATTGGATTACCATTTCGATAAACTCCAAATTTGACTTCATCACCAGTTTTTACTTTAGTGTATAAATATTTTCTTAACTCTGCTGAGTTAGCAATATCGGTTCCATTCATTGAAACAATAACATCCTTCGGTTGGAAACCACCACGACCAGCACCAGAGTTAGGATCGACACTCACTACTAAAGCACCTTTGTTGACGTTGTTTGGCAGGCTTTGGGAGTACGCTTGTGGAACCTGATCCAAATCTGCTAAACCAACTCCGAGATACGGACGATCGATCTTTCCATTTTTTATCAATTGATTGACAATTGGAATAACATCATTACTTGGGATTGCAAATCCTAATCCTTCCACACCGCTTTCAGAAATCTTTAAGCTGTTAATTCCGATAACTTGTCCTTGCGGATTGATTAGTGCACCACCGCTGTTTCCTGGATTAATGGCTGCATCGGTTTGAATAACATTTGTTTCCCAACTTCCTGCCGATGTAGAAACTGGAATGCTCCGGTTTGTCGCACTAATAATTCCTTGTGTAACCGTCCTTGAAAGGGTCGAGCCGAGCGGATTTCCAATCGCGTACACTGGGTCGCCAGGACGAAGTGCCGAGGAATCACCAAAATCAGCAACTGAAGTAACATATTTTGAATCAATTTTTAAGACAGCAAGGTCGGTTAAAGCATCCGTACCAACCAATTCAGCTGTAGTTTTCGAGCCATCATACAAGGAAACTTCCAACTTGTTGGCCCCTTCAACCACATGATTATTTGTTACAATGTATGCACTATCACCGTTTTTTTGAATAATAACTCCAGATCCCGATCCGGTTTCAACATTTTGAGAAGAAGAAGTATTACCAAAGAAATCCGTACTTTGCTGATTCTGAAAATTATCAATCCCGACAATGGCTTTTGAAACATTTTCAACGGTATCAGCAATCGAAGAATTAGATCCTGCTGTCGCCTTAGCAGAAACAGCTTTGATAGGGCCCGATGATTGTCCGCTGCTGCTGTTAGTATCTTGATTTTGTGCAGTAGGATAAAAGTTTTGCATGTAATTCGTATGCGGAAGAACCGTTAACGTCAATACAGAACCTACTAATCCAGCAGCAACCGAAGTAGCAATCCCTTTTAAAAATCCTTTATTTTTTTTCTTTTCAGACTTGTTAGTTACACGAGTGTTATCCTTTTCTAAAAAATCGTTATTTACCATTTTCTTTGCTGTTTCAATTGTATCCTCTTTAGTAGAAGATTGCTGATTATCAAAAGAAATGGTTGCATCTACACCATGAAACCCCTGGCCCGATTCATTAAGATTATTGGCTGGTATTGAATCCCCGTTTATATTGTTAGTTTCGTTGTTCTCGGGTGAGTTTGTTTGATTGCTTTCGAATTCATTTTTGTCATTGAATTCCATATTCATCAAATCTCCTTCATTTGATATTTTGTTTCTTAACTTATTTTTACTTTAACCTTTAAATATTAAGAAACTATGAACAAACTTTAAAGGGATTTGGAAAAATTCAAGAAAAATTAGGCATATTATTAGGAAAATCTCCTCATGATCACCAATATGGCGAAGATTAATGCTCATTCTGCTCCTAATGGCCATAATAACAGCAAATACGACGCTGTAATTTACGACTATTGCTGATCTTTAAAGCGAATTACAAATTTTGTCCCTTTTCCTTTTTCACTGAAAACATCAATTTCTCCGTTATGAAGAAGAACCAATGACTTTACAATCGAAAGACCTAATCCAAATTCACCATATGGATTACTTGTCCTAGAAATATCCGCTTTATAAAAGCGACGCCAGATTTTTTTTACCTCAGTTGGATCAATTCCAATACCAGTATCTTCTATTTCTATAATCGTTTCTTTTTCTCCTCTTCTTCCTCTGAGACAAATGGTTCCGTTTGATGTGAACTGAATACTATTTTTGGCTATATTAATTAATATTTGAATAAGTCGATCATAATCGGCGTTGACGATTAATTCAGGCGGTGCATCCACGATAATTTGGTCATTTTTCTCATCAGCCTGCAGTAACAATTGATCTTGGATAATTTCTAGCACTTCCAAAACTTGAATATCCTCCCGGAATAACTGGATTTGGTTCGAGCGGATTTTATCATAGTCCAGGTTTTCATTCACAAGACGAATTAGTCTTTTTGCCTCATGACTAACTAAATTAATCCCTCTTGCCTTATCCTCCTCCGAAATCATACCGTTTTTTAATCCTTCAATTACCCCGCTTATTGTAGTTAACGGTGTTCTCATTTCATGAGAAACATCAGACATAAACTGCCGCCTTCTACTTTCCAAGCTGTTGATTTCCTCCATTTGGGTGTTTAGCTTATCAACCATTAGATTAAAATCATTTGCTAATTCCCCAATTTCATCGAAATTTGAGGATTTGACTTTAACATGGTAATTCCCGGCTGAAACAAGAGAGGTCGCTTCACGGAGCCGTTTTATGCGTTTAACATGAATTCTTGATAAAATCCAGCTTAGTAAAATCGAAACCCCAAGAGCAATAAAAATCATATATATTAATATTTGGTTAATTTGGTGAATCATCACACTAGAACCGCTGATAGGTGACGTTAATAGAATTCCGCCCTCAAATTTCCCATTTTCAAGATAGGGCAAGACGACAAAGGTTACCCCTCCCAAACCAAACCTCGTATAATCGCTTTTAACAACAACAGTTTTACCTTTTGTAATTTGATTCCAATCAGAATCTGTTAAACCTCTTATAGTAGGGCCTGGTCTACCGACAGCATAGAGGACTCCGGAAGAATTAAAAATACTAAAACTCATATTTCTTGAAGCTAAAACATTGCTGTACTGATTGATGACTTGATTTTGCGCCTCTGGAGTTCGTTTAATGTCTTTAATCATGGCTTTTCCATAGGAAATAAGTTCATCTGCTTTATTCTGATAAACTAAATCCTCCACATAATGAGTAAACAAAATGCTTAATACTAAAAAAGCGATGATAATAATACTGATATAACTAAAAAACTGTTGATAAAAATACTTAAATTTCATCTGTTTTAATCGAATCATCAAACTTATAACCTACTCCCCATACAGTATGGAAATATTGTGTTGTCGTTTCTACTTTCTTGCGCAGACGTTTAATGTGAACATCCACCGTCCGTTCATCTCCATAAAATTGATAACCCCATACTCTTTCAAGCAGCTGTTCTCTTGAGAACACTTGACGGGGATGTTCAACCATATAGTAAAGCAAATCAAATTCTTTTGGGGTCAAATTTGGTATTGATGCTCCATCGATAAACACCTCTCTAGTGCTTTTACTGACCTTAAAGTGTTCTGATGTTAGAAAATCCTCTTCCTCATGAACTGCCTGTGATTGGAAGCGACGAGTAACGGCCTTAATCCTTGCCATCAACGTCAGTGGGCTGAACGGCTTCGTAACATAATCATCCGCCCCCATCTCAAGCCCAAGGACCTGATCTGATTCGCTATCCTTTGCAGTTAACATAATGATTGGCACGGTTAACTTTTCTTCTCTTATTTTCCTGCAAATCGTGACTCCGTCCATTCCCGGCAGCATCCAATCGACAATCAGAGCATCCCATGACCCATTTTTAATACGCTTATATCCTTCGAGCCCATCATTTATAAATTCACCATCAATTCCTTCTTTTGCAAAAAACATCTCAATCATCGAACAAACACTTTTGTTATCTTCAATCACTAATATATTCAAAACTTGTCCATCTCCTGTAAAAAAATTGGTCTTTTATCAAGTTTAATCGAATTTTAGCAGATATCAAGCGTCACAGAAATTCTTCCCGACTCATTAATATTTTGTTCATAGTTTCTTAATATTTCTCAAAAAAAAAAGGCTTGAATCCCTTCAAGACCATTTTAATATTCAAAATATTTTTACAGGAGTTATAGCCAACAGTGCTTTCAACCAACAAATGTTCCCGAGTCGTTTCCATCTACCTTTTTCACTATCTAATCATTATTTAATAAGCCAACCGCCATCAACGAGCAAATCGGAGCCAGTCATATAAGAGGCTTCGCTGGAGGCCGCAAAAGCAATAACATTGGCAATTTCCTCTGGAGTTCCAACCCGTTTTAAGGCTGTATTTCTTTGAATAGCCCTTACAAAGCCTTCATTTTGTAAGCCTAACTCTGTTAACGGTGTTTCAACAAAACCCGGGGAAACGGAATTTACTCGGATTCCATATGGCGAAAACTCTAAAGCTAGTGATCTCGTCAAATTAATCACTCCAGCTTTAGCAGCGCTATAATGGGGAATTTCTGCACCTGCTTGATGACCGGAAAGGGAAGCAACATTCACGATGGCACGGTTATGGTCCTCACGCTTTGCACCTTCAATCATTATTTTTCCAAGAGCCTTTGATACTAAAAAGACACTTTTTAAATTTACGTTCTGCGAATCATCCCATTCCTTTTCTGATAGCTGTAAAATTCTCGTGTTTTTTGACCCACCTGCATTGTTTACTAAAATGTGCAAATCACCGTAATGCTGTTTGACATATTCAGCAAGTTCACTTACATCCTCAACATCGGTAACATCAGCTGTAAAAATTTCTGCCATCGGAATCTTACTTCTTTGATTTATTTCAAATGCCGTTTCCTCCAGCTTCGCTTTTGTCCTGCCAACTAAAATAACTTTTGCCCCTTCACTTGCTAAGCGAAGCGCAGTCGCCTTTCCAATCCCGCTTCCTGCACCGGTAATTAGGACAATCGTTTGTGAGAATCTCATCATTTCCCGCCCCTTTTTTCATAATTATGGCTCTTGAACTATTTATAAACAAACTCGGTCTGTAAATACCAACCGGTTGATATGTCGATTAAAAAAGAGGGGTCTTTTGTTATCCATTGATATAAAATATTCTAATTATTTTCTAAATATTCTAACGAATAAGAGTAAGTAAAACTTCTTTCGATATTATTTTTTTGTGAGATACCTATTGTTCATTTTCTTTTGTTTGTTCATCACTTCATAAGACTTTTCAATAATGTCCGTTAATACATCACCTTTATAGACTCTGCCTAACTTTAAATTTTCCTGATAATATTCCACAATTTCATCCAGCTTTGCAGCTGTATCCTTTGGAACCCTAACATTTAATTGAATTCTTCCCTTTTCGTTCAAATTAGACACTCCCTATCATTCTGATAGCATTCTGCTAGCACTATTCAATACCCAATTTATAGCTTGATACTATAATTTTACAATCTTTTTAGTGTTTTTCAATAAATATAACCGTCATTTGGCGGATGTTTCCCATAAACAACTCGATTCAAGTTACAAATTTAAAAAAAAAATAGTTTACCCATCCATCAGGAACTTAACGTTTCTCAAATGGCCTGTTCATTATTTTTGTTTTTCAAATGAATGAAGACGTTTACATGAAAAGGCAGATTTCAACTCATATTAAAATGAGGAGGGTTGCCATTTATGAATTTATCATGGATTTTCGGGATACTACTGTTGATTCATCCAATAAACACAAAAGATAGTTTATCCATAACAAAAGATGGTCAAATTGTTTCCACTTTTAATCGGACCGAATTATCGATTGTATCCCCTGATTTAAAAATTTTAGATATAGATAAATTCAATCGTTTGTTGGATCAATTAGATAAACGCTATTCCATTCCTCCCGAGAATGCAGTCTTAGATCAATATGGAAACATTGTTCCAGAGCGGATTGGTTATCAAATATATCGACAATTATTTACTGAAAAATTTTATAGCTATTTTTTCAAAGGAAGTCCTTCTACAATGGAAATTCCAATGCTTTTCGTATATCCAAAAGTAGATAGTGAATTACTCGGGAATATTCGAACTAAACGGATTGGTCGTTATGTAACTTCTTTTAACGGACAAAATAAAGAACGAACCAATAATATTAAATTAGCTGCAAAAGCCATAAATAATTTTGTACTTTTCCCCAACGAAACCTTTTCATTCAATCGCGTCGTCGGAAAAAGGACTGCAGAAAAAGGCTATTTACGTGCCCCGGTCATTGTAAGAGGAGAATATTCTGAAGACATTGGTGGTGGAATTTGTCAGGTTTCCTCGACTCTCTTCAATGCAGTTGACAATGCTGGACTAAAGGTCTTGAAGAGATTTTCGCATTCTAGAAAAGTTTCTTATATTCCACCGGGACGAGATGCAACTGTAAGCTGGTATGGACCAGACTTTTCATTTAAAAATGTGTATAACCAGCCTGTTTTAATTCGTGCAGATATACTGGGAAATTATTTAGTCATCAAAATTTATTCATCCGATGTAGTGAATTACAAACCAAAGAAAATACCATTTCCACCATATTAAAAAGGGTGTCCCAAAGGGGTCTGACCTCTCATTTAACACTCAATTGATAGTTGCTTATTGTAAATTAGTTCAGCTATCTATTGTGGGTTGAGAGGTCTGACACTTTTGTTTTGAGACATCCTCTTTTAAAAAGGTATATTTGATCTTTGTGGCCTATGCTTCCGCTTACTTACTGACCCTTATTTTTGTTTAAAGCACTTTGTAGCAACTCTTCAGAAAACTCTGTTAAAGCAGCATTATCCATTGTATTTATATTAGTTTTAGGGGCCAAATTTTTAAACATATTGTTTATTGGTAATGCTGTAGCTCTCCTTCTTCCTGCTGTTACACCAAAAATAACAGCACCGATTCCAAGGCTAAAAAGTGACCACCACATGTTTCCCCGATTCCTGCGTCTCCTAACAAATAAATTAACAAACGGTAACCTCATTCTGTTTCCCATATTCCGCAGCACTCCTTGTTATTTGGTAGAAGGTTTAGATTTACCCCTTCCATTACCTTAATTTGTGCATTTGCATTTAGAATATGATTGGGAAACTGCTCATCCACAAGCATTAATTGGCAGAATTATGACCAATATGGCTATAAAGTTTTTCCATTGGCATGTTAGGATATAAATTTAAAATAATGTCCGAGTAAAAAAATTATGCATTAGTTTACATAATAAAATTATAATTTTTTAACTCTAATGGGGGTCACCATTAAAATTGCAAGGATAATGGTAATAAAACGATTACTATAAAGAAAAAGGCTCATTCCTGCTATAATTAGACCTGCAAAAGTAATCGGTATACCTAAAAAATAACCAACGGTCGGTCGTACACTAAACCTGGCTAGTCTTAACGCTCCCATGGTCGGAAAAAGGATGAATGCAAGTGACGATAGCCACGATGGTCCAGCTAAAGAATGAAATAGAATTGCTGGTGCCACCCCAAAGCTTACAATGTCCGCTAATGAATCGAGCTCTACACCGAGTTCGCTGTTCACCTTTAATTTTCGGGCTACTCGCCCATCAAATAGATCTAAGAATGCTGAGATAAAAATAAATAATGCAGCGATTCGAACGTAACCATTCATCGTAAAAGTTATCGAAAAAACCCCACATAATAAATTTCCAATTGTAAATAAATTCGGTATTGTTCTGATAAAAATATTTGTCAATGTTTAGCACTCCTCTTTATAGCCATATCCCCTTTTCTGTTTAGCATTGCTTTAAATGAAATCATTATTCTAATTCTCCGTCAGTGTTAAGACAATGAACCTTCTTTCTTTTTCCATCATAAGATGGCAAAAAGACGATTGGGTGGTGTTTATGGGAGGTACATCTTATCTTGATTTCTTAGCAAAATTTGGTGTAGGAGGAGCCCATCCGGGTGGAATCCTGTTAACAAAAGACATTCTTTCTCAGGAAGAAATATCGAACAATATGTTAATTTTGGATGCGGGGTGCGGAACCGGGCAAACTGCTGCACATATATATAAGGAATATGGAGCAAAAGTGGTTGGACTGGAGATTAACCCAATAATGTTAGAAAAAGCTAAAGATCGATTTCATTCACAGAAATTACCTATCGAATTAGTTGAAGGTTCTGTTGAATTGCTGCCTTTCGAAGACAATACATTTGATTTTATTTTATCCGAATCTGTTTTAGTCTTTGTTGACAAGCCGAAAGCATTAAAAGAATTTTTCCGCGTCTTGAAAAAAGGAGGTCGATTCATTGCGAATGAGATGACGATCAACACTGAGCTTAACATTCAAGATGAATTAGAAATAAAAGAATTTTATGCGATTGACTCATTATTAAGTGAAGAAGATTGGAAGGAATTACTAGAAAAAACTGGCTTTCGAATGATTCAATTAAAGGAAGAAAAACAGTCTTTGAGTACTGGAAATAATACACCGGAGTTTAATTTTTCTACTACCTTTGAGCCAGACCTATTCAATATTCTTAACCAGCATGGCAACATGATCATAAAATACCATGAAATTTTAAGCAACCGGATTATTACTTGCTCAAAGTAAAGTTATATATAGAAAAAGCCTCTATTGTTTGGAATTTGAGGCTTTTTTTCTTGTGCTAATAATATTTTCTCCTATAAGGGACAAGTCTTGGTTATTTGTACTTCCCAATATTGAATTTCCTTCATACTTTATAGCAAGTCCAAATTGGAAAGGGGGATTGTTCCGTGCAGTTAAACTATGAACGCGCTCGTCAGTTAGAAGGGGAAATGGTTCGTTTTCAAAATGAAGACGGAGAATGGTTGGTTGGAAAAGTTGTTAAGGTCAGAAAAGACGGACTAGAAATTGTCGAAACTTCTTCTGACAAAAACGACGGATACGGATTTGGTATTTGGCGGCCATGTTTCGTTCCATTTGGTAGACCTTTTTTTCCATTCTTTTGGTGGTAATTCATCTCGGAGTAAGCAGGTTTAAAGGCTTACTCTTTTTTCTTTTTTCAATCCTAGAAAATCACAAACGTATAATAATAAAATCTCATCGAAAAATAAGTACGTGAAAGGATAGGTGAATGGAATGGATCAAACTTTAGGTTATCTGCGCGAGACCTTATCCAATTATAATGATGAACATTCTGTTGGAAGGAATCTTTATCGAAAATTATCCGAAGGACACTTTAAAACAGAGGGTTCATTTGTAAGACATTTGAATCAAAAGGAAATTGATTTTTTAAATAAGATTTTACCTGTTGAAATTAATTATGCTAAAGAGGAACAGGACCAAAAAAGAGCCCATGAATTAAATGAGGTATTTGAGTTGTTGTTTTAACCATATAAAAGAGGGTATCCCAAAATATTTATGGTCTTAAACTTGTCTGTTGATTTCCGCTCAAGAAGCTCGCCTTCCGCGGGCGGTCCGGGGAGCCTCCTCGGCGCTATTGCGCCTGCAGGGTCTCCCCGGACCCGTACTCCCGCATGAGTCGAGCGCCTTCCGCCCCAATCAACATGCGGAGAAATTCATGAACTTTGTACATATAGTGGTGGCTGTCATATTTTAGGATAGCCTCTTTTATATATTCCAAATTTCTAGAAATATTTCCTAGGTAAGCGCAGAGAACGACAAAAACTGATACTACTAATTGGCAGCTAACGACATATTCTGAGTTCAATTCTACTTTAGTCGACAAACTTCTAATGAATATCTCTTTTCTTAAACCTTCCGCCACGAACCTCCGCAATATCTGCGACAGCGAGAAAGGCGCTGTCATCATATTCTGTTACAATTTCTTTTAATTTTGCTTCCTCCAAACGATTGATGACACAAAAAATAACCTTTTTATCATCGCCTGAAAATGCGCCTTCTCCATTGAAATAGGTAACCCCACGTCCAAGTCGATTTAAAATGGCATCACCGATTTGTTTAGAGTTATCACTAATTATCCATACCGATTTCGATTCATCAAGCCCAGTAATGGTAATATCAATGGTTTTGTACGCAACAAAATAAGCAATCAGTGAATACATGGCCCGATCCCATGTAAACACAAAACCTGCACTCCCGAGTATAAATAGATTAAAAAACATAATAATTTCTCCAACTGAAAAAGGGAGTTTATTATTAAAAAGAATGGCTA
Organism: Neobacillus massiliamazoniensis; assembly: GCF_001048695.1. Taxonomy (GTDB): domain Bacteria; phylum Bacillota; class Bacilli; order Bacillales; family Cytobacillaceae; genus Neobacillus; species Neobacillus massiliamazoniensis. Next base: position 19,922 of record NZ_CVRB01000004.1, read on the forward strand.
AAATTTCAGTCCCGTCTAGAGAACCACCGTATCTAATAACAATCCCAACACCAATTCCAAGTAATATTCCCCCAAAGACAGTAGCTAGCAGAATATCCCTTGTAAATGCTGGTACAGGATGCAGTAAGGTAGTGGCAATGGAAAGGATGATAATTCCATATAAGGTGGATAAAGCGAAGGTTTTCCCAATTTGTTTATGACCGATGAAGATAAACGGGATATTTAAAATGAAGAGGAAAATTCCCAGTTTCCAGCCTGTTAAATAGGATAACATGATGGAAATTCCCGTTATACCTCCATCAATAACATTATTAGGGACTAAGAAGATTTCAAGTCCAACAGCAGCTAAAATTGCTCCTATTGTGATTAAAATAATTCGTTGAAAAATCTTTCTTTTTGTTAATCTACGGTGATGCACCTTTTCCAGCATTGCTTCCTTCTGTTCTTTTAACATCACTTCTTGAATGCTTGACATATCTTTCCCCTTTCAATTAATCTCCTCTTATTAGTATAACGAACTAGTTACCTTTTTTAAAGGCTGTGTTAAACTTGCCTGTTGATTTGCGCTCCAAGCGCTTCGCTTTCCGCGGGCGTTCCGGGGAGCCTCCTCGGCGCTTAAGCGCCTGTGGGGTCTCCACTGCCCCGTACTCCCGCAGGACATTGAATTACATCCTTGAATCCGCCCACGCACAAAGGAAATGCGATAACATTTTCGAGGAGTCTCGCGCCTTCCGCTCCAATCAACATAGTTTCAAAGATCAACAATGACCTCTAACACTGCCTTTTTAAAATCAAATGCATCATTTAAAAATAAAAACTACCTGGCGATCACAGGCAGCAAATGATGTTAACTAGGATCTACTTCATCATAGGAAAGTGTAGTAACGCTCGTATACTCGCCTTTTTCTATTTCCTCTACGCTAGCGCTTTGTTCCAATTCTTCTTGGTCGTCCATCCCTGGTGCGATGGATGGATGTGTTTGTTTATAGTTTTTTCTCTTCATCAACGCCTTCAACTCCTTTCCAAAGATATTTTCCCAGGTATCTCATCTTTTATACCATAAAGAAAAGAAGCTACCTCCACAGAGATAACTTCTTAGGAATTTAACATCTTGGGAGACCCAACCATGACATCAGCCAATTTATTCATTCATTCTTCTTCCATTAAGACATTTCTTAAACTAATTGGAAGCATTGAATAATCAACTGATGGGTGTTTGTTCCGTAATAGGAATAAATTCACATGGATAAATGGAATTCATACTCCTGGAAAAAACATTTTATCGGTATGTCACCGATTGAGACTCTTTAATCTTACTTTAGAATAGTTTCTTAGCTAAGTGCATTTAATAGGATTAATCATACAATCAATGAAGAATTGTATATCCTAAAACTAATGAAAAGAAACCTCGCTTCCCTTTCTAAAGATTAAGAAATAACCAACTACTCGTTCAAAACAGAACGAACACATATGGCTGAGTCTCCAAAGATGTTAATAATTTTATTTATTTATTTTTACACCCTTATTATAACACGGAACATTCGGAATTAACTTATTATTTGTGACAACTTTGTGAAATCAGCAACATTCAGAATGAAATAAAAAAACCAGGATTCTACTCACTTTTGAACCCTGGTTATCTATCTTATTATTCTATAAATTTATATTTATTCTTATTGTTCTTTAACCCTTGCACGTTTAATGAAAAATGCCAGGACTAGGGCTACTGCTGCAATACCTGTTGCCCAAATAAAAGCATCATTAATACCGTCAATGGTTGCTTGCTGCATCGTTTGACCATAAATCAAATACGTCCCTAGTTGATTCCCAACCGTTGAAGGAACATGTGCCAATGATGCTATAGATTGACCAATATGTGAAAATGAACTTGAAATGTACGGGTTAGAACTTGTTATTGCATTTGAATAATCACCCATATGCACACCTTGACTATTCGACATAACTGTAACCAGAAATGCTGTTCCGATACTTCCCGCTACCTGCCTTGCCGTATTTGATGCAGCAGTCCCATGAGCTCCAAGGTGGCGCGGCAATTGATTAAGACCTTCTGTCATGACAGTCATACTCAAAAATGACATTCCAAACATCCGAAGTACATACAACAATAATACATGGCTATAAGCTGTTGTCATACTTAGATCTGTAAACTGCCAAGTAGTTATTACCGTGATGATCAATCCCGTGACAGCGAGCCATCTTGCACCAATCTTATCAAATAAAGCTCCGGCAATTGGTGACATGATCCCCATTGCGATAGCTCCTGGAAGTAATATCAGACCTGATTGCAAGGAAGTAAAGCCACGAATATTTTGTAAATAAATTGGAATCAAAATCATTGCACCAAACATCGCCATGTTTGTAATCATACTGATGATAGTGGTCAAAGCGAAAATATCGTATTTGAATACCCGTAAATCAAGCATTGGCTTTTCAGTAGTAAGCTCACGAATTGTAAACATGATTAATGCGATAACCCCAATAATGAGAGAAACGACCACTGTGGTACTCGACCACCCTTTACTTCCTGCTTCACTAAACCCATATAATAAGAAGCCAAATCCTAATGTTGAAAATAAAAAACCAGGGAAATCGAATTTTGGATTCGTTTTTTCTGTTACATCTCTTACCCATAGATAGCTTAAAATTATATCCACGATTCCAATTGGAATGACAATATCAAACAGTAGCCTCCACGAATAATGCTCAATCAGCCAGCCAGATAATGTTGGCCCAATCGCAGGTGCAAATAGCATAACAATCCCCATTAATCCCATTGCTGTTCCGCGTTTTTCCGGAGGGAAAATCGTAAAAAAGACAGTCATTAATAATGGCATAATGACTCCTGCACCGGACGCCTGCACAATTCTCCCAATCATTAATAAGGTAAAGTTTGTTGAAATGGAGCAAATAACTGAACCAATTGTAAAGAGAAAAACAGCCGTAATAAATAATTTCCTTGTTCCAAACTTTTCAATTAAATAAGCAGTTATTGGAATACAAATTCCATTTACTAGCATATAGCCGGTTGATAACCATTGAACCGTCGTTGCCGAAACACCCAAATCATTCATAATATGAGGTATTGCTACGTTAAGCAAGGTTTGGTTTAGGATAGCAACAAAGGCTCCCAGCATAAGGGCGGCGAGGATTTTTCCCTTACTTGGTTCTTTTTCCTTTGACAAGACTTCTTCTTTTTTCGGTCTTACCCCTGCTTCTACATATTCTAATGCCGGTTCAGTAATGGCAGATTCATGTAGCAATTCTTCTACTTGTATTTCTAAATCTTCACTTTTATCTATTACTGTTTGTTTTGGTGTAGTTCCGTCTTCCCTTTTATCCTGTTTAGGGGTAGTTCTTCTTTCGCTGTTCTTTAAAGAACGATCCCCTTTCCTTTTTTTAACAAACAAAAAATTTAAGGATAGTAGCAGCAAAATGCTTAAAATGATATAAACCGTGATAAAAATTGTCATCATATCACCTACTTATGAATTCTCACGGTCACGTTCATACCAGGGACAATTTGCAATCCTTTGTAATCATCAATAGAAATAGTAACAGGAATAACTTGGGTTACTTTTGTAAAGTTACCAGTAGTGTTAGTGCTTGGTAAAAGTGAAAAAGTTCCGGCAGTTGCTAATCCGATTTTTTCAACTTTTCCTTTAAGGCTGGTATTAGGAAATGCATCAACATAAATGTCCACATCTTGGTTAACTGCCACTTCATTAATGTTTGTTTCAGCAATATTAGCTGTTACCCATAGGTGGTCTAGGTCATAGGCAACGGCTAAAGGTGTTCCTGCCGCTACAAAGGAATCTTTAACTGCATTTGATTGAATGATTGTTCCATTTGTTGGAAGTGTCACTGGAATGGTTGTTGGGGTCGCACCTGTTGCTGCAGAAAGAATCGTTCCAATTTGATCATCTTTAGAAAAATGAGTTCCCACTTTTGCAGTCCAATCAGTTAATTTCCCATTGGCAGGTGCCGCAATGGTTACTTGCTGTCCGGTAATTTGGGCATTATCAGTTGTTAAATAATTTACAGTTCGATTGTAATAGGCATAGGCTCCAAATCCTCCACCTACCAAAACAATTAAAATAATAATGTTTAGTAAAAGTAAACGTTTTGTATTCATAAATAAATTATTCCTCCTCAAGTGTAAGCTTTGATAGTACTAGTTTGTGTAATCGTAATAAATGAGCGATGTCTTCTTTTGGCATTTCTAATAGACTGTTCATTTTCCTAATCAATATTGAATCTGAAGTATAAATTTTTTCTAACAATCCTTTACCTTTTTCAGTTAAGTGAATCGATATTGCTCTGCGATTCTCGGGTGGAATAATCCTTTCCACTAGCTCACTTTGGACTAATCGATCAATTACACCACTTACTGTACTATTCGTTAACCTTAATTTTTCCGCCAGCTCTCCCAAGCTTATGTCCGGATTTATTGAAATTCTATATAATGCCTTTAATTGTACAACTGTCACACCTACACGATCAGCCTCAAATTTACCAAGATGGTAAATTGCTTTGTTAATTTCTGAAAAGGACTCGAAGATTTCATTATTTAAAAAATACATTATTGCCTCCTTCCTCTCGTAATCCTAATTATTACTAACGAAACATTTCGTATACGAATTAAAATATTTCAGAATAAAATTATATATACCTAACTATTAGTATGTCAACAATAAAATATTTCACCCATTTCTTGATTTAAATGAATATCTAAAAGAGGATATCCCAAATGATCTGCCCCCTCGCTTAACACTCAAAATATAGCTGCTTATTATGTAAGGTTCAGCTATTTATTGTGTGTTGAGGGGTATGACACTTTGTAAAGGGACATCCTCTTTTGTTAATCAATAATAGGATTTTTATAGTTGTCTTTTAATTTAATGTTATATTTTCTAATCATTTCTTCCATTCGCCATTTATTTTCGGCTAGTTTATCACTATAAGGAATGGTTACTTCACTATCGTTACCCATTAGAAATTTATATTGATAATAACCAGTAGTACCATTGTGATTTCGGTATATGATATTAATAGTTGAGACATTTTCCCATTGGTATTCTTTTTCCTTTAAACTTGTCAGAGAATTATAATGTATCCCTTTTTGGTCTAAATAATAATAATTCGTAAGGCTAAATATAAAAAACGGAACTGATAAGAGAATGAATAGACCTGTTATCCATTTTAAAGATCTGGTATCCCATCTGACTTTAAGAATCAGATAGGCAGTAAATACAATTGCAATAAATAACATACCCATCATAAACGTGATATAGGCTGAAGACGGTGTAGAAAAAAGCCATTGTGATTTGGAATAATAAACCATGCTTTGATAGGAAGCTACAATCACAAATGGCACAAATAAACTGCTTATATAAAGAATAATTGTATAAGCAATTAATTTAACATGCCCTTCTTCGTTTGAACGTTTACGCAAAAATATCCCCATTTCTTCCCCCTCTTTTCTTTTGAAAAATAATAACTTTTTTCTTCCATTTTATCTCAAAAATATATATACTGAAGATTTTGACGAATAATCAATAAGAAAGTTTCAAGAGCATGCGAATTCATATTTGAAAATAATCATGCTTCAAATAACGAGTGGAATTAAATCCCATTACCTTGAAATACATATTTGGATACTTAAATCACATACTATTTTCGTAATTCAATTTTTACATGAAAGAGGGATTTGAGATGACAGTTGGAACACAAGTAAAACAAGCACTTGCAAGTCTAAAAAGTGCTCAAGCGAGTTTTGAAACCTTTGCTTTAGCAACAGATAACCAAAATGCAAAACAGCTTTATCAACAGGCTGCACAGCAAACTCAGCAAGTTCTAAGTACCATTGAACCAAGGCTACAAGAAATACAAGCGGAAGAACCACAGTATAACCAATAAATAAGAAAAGCCTGAAGATTGCTTCTGGACAGGTTGGTTGATAACCAGACCCAGAGAGTGCTTGTGCGGGACAAAAATTTTAGGTTGGCTGCCCTGCCAACCTTTCTTACATATTCCCTCATGTAAATACATAGAGCTAACAAGAAAGGAAGATTCATGTGACAGTTGCATCAAGTGTTAAGCAATGTCTTGCCACTATAAAAGATATTGAATCTCAGCTATCAACGTTTTCCCTAAATTCTCTCGATGAGGATGCTAAAAGAGTATTCCATGAAACCACATTAAGGATGGGAGATGTAAAAAAAGATCTCCAAAAGCGAGTGCTAGAACTTGAACGTCTTGAACCGCAGTATCAAGGATCATAGATTATAGGTTTGAGGTGAAAACAAATGCCAGGATGGGTTTTTATAATCGTTCGATCTGTAATTTTTTTACTGCTCTTATTTTTAACCACAAAGCTGCTTGGGAAAAAACAAATTTCCGAATTATCTTTCTTTGAGTATGTTGCTGGTATTACCATCGGAAGCATTGCCGGTGAGGTTGTAACAGGACTTGAAAGTAACATGTATCACGGCGCCTTAGCTATCATCGTTTTTGGTCTTATTACTTTTTTGGCGGACTACCTTTCCTTAAAAAGCAAAAAATTTCGCGATGTAATGGACGGGAGAGGTGCCGTTGTCATTAAAGATGGGAAGGTCCTGGAAGATCATTTAAAGAAAGAAAAATACACAATTGATGAATTATCTGCCTTACTAAGGCAAAAAGATATCTTTAATATAGCTGATGTCGAATATGCAGTTTTAGAACCGCGTGGAAATTTAAGTGCTTTACTGAAAAGGGAAAATCGTCCGCTAACTCCAAAGGATTTACAAATGAAGATGTCAAATGAAAAAGAACCGCAGACAGTGATCATGGATGGAGAAGTTTTATTAGAAGCGTTACGTTCCGCAGAAAAAAGCCCTGGATGGTTACGGACTGAATTAGAAAAACTAGATGTCACACTTGAAAATGTGTTTATAGGACAGGTTGATTCATACGGTGTCCTTACCGTCGATCTATATGATGATAAAATTAATGTACCACAACCTGTTCAACGTCCTTTGTTAATGGCAATGTTGAAAAAAACCCATGCAGATTTAGAGGTGTTTTCTTTAGCAACGGAATGTGAAAAATCAAAGAAAATGTATGAAAAGAATGCAGCGATTGTTCAAGATATCATAGATCAGCTAAAACCGTATCTAATGCTATAATCATACTCATTAAAAGAGGGTGTCCCAAAACTTTTTGGGGCACCCCTTTTTTATTAATGGTCTGTTAAACTTGTCTGTTGATTTCCGCTCAAGAAGCGAGCATCCGCGGGCGGTCCGGGGAGCCTCCTAGGCGCTACCTGCGCCTGTGGGGTCTCCCCTGCCCCGTTCTCCCGCAGGACATTGAATTACATCCTTGAATCCGCCCACGCACGAAGGAAATGCGATAGTATTTTCGAGGAGTCGAGCGCCTTCCGCTCCAATCAACATAGAGGAAAAATTAACATGAACGTTGTACATATAGTGTTGTCTGACCCCTTTTGGGACACCCTCTTATTTCCCTACCTTTGATTAGGGTTTTATTTTATTCTGGATATAAAGATTCGTTTAACTCTTCCTCTGTTGTTACCATAAATAAAGATCTTTTGTTTATTTGGGCAACTAAATAGGAAAAAAGGAAAAGAACAGCTGCAAAAATAAAGGAAACCCGTACACCAAATTGATCTGTTACCCATCCCATTATCAGTGAAGATATCCCAAAAGCTCCATAGATTAATGTTCCTCGAGCAGAATAGACTTTAGCAAGATGCTGTTTATTAACGCTTTTTTGAATGATAGTCGTTTCAGCTACATCCCGGGCCATTTGTGGGAAGCCGTATATAAAAGAAACGAATAAAGCAAACCAAGGAATCGATGTGGTCCCAAACAAGGTCGTAATGATAATTAAAGAACAGCTTGACCAAAGCATCGTTTTTCCTAAATTTTTTTCTAAAACATTTGAATATCGGTAAATGAAGATACCACTAAAAAGCATTCCCGCGAAAAAGGTTGCATTTATAAACCCCCACCAATTTTCTCCCTTGTGTAACGCCTCACTGACGTAAACAAATAGGATGGCAGCAATCCATACTCCATTTGCCATTGTTTCAAGGATATTCATAAAACTAATGGTCCTTAAGCGCGGAGTTTGCCAGATTATGCTCCAGCCTTCCTTTAAAGCATTCAAACGTGATTGCTTTTCTTGAAGATGCAAATTTGCAACATTGCCAATAAACCACATAAAAGCAGTTGAAACAACAAACAAACTAAACGTCAGCCAGAGAATGTTTTTCCCACCCCAGGCAAATAAAAGGATACTACCGATTGGCCATGCGATTAATTGGACAACCTGATCTGATATGGCGAGTAAACTGTTCGTTTTCACAAGCTTACTATCTTCAACGAGGTTCGGAATCAGCGCATTACGTGCTGGTGAAGCCCAACCATCTAAAAAAGCTATGAAGCAAATGAGAATAAAAATCAAATAAAGAATCTTCAGATGAATAAATGGAGCTATAAAACACAACACAAGCAGTAAGACTGTCTTCCCACTTTGTGTATAAAACAAAATTGATTGAAGCTTGTATTTATTAATAACTAATGGTGCTAAAAAACCGCTGATCAGTAATGAAGATGTATTCAGAAACGGTACAAGTGACATATAAGTGACCGATCCTGTTGTATCATGAATTAACTTAATTACACAGACGATATACAAAACATCCCCTAGGTTGGCAAACATTTGACCAAACCAAAGAAACCGGAAGGATGCTTGCTTTCCGAACATTTTGGACATAGAACTCCCTCACTTTTTATGAAATTTTCAATTAAAAGTTAAGGGATTTTTTACATTGGACTTCCTCCGTTTTAAAAAAAAAAAATACCTTTTTAAGTATATCAAATTTTCTAACTATTTGTTAATAATAAAAAAACCCCATTTCTGGGGTTTTACATTTATTTTGGGCTTGGCCGGTGAAACAGGCCCATGACTTCAATTGTTTCTGAAATATTGACAAAAGCGGTAGGATCGGCCTCTTTAATCAGATTTTTCACTTCATTTAGTTCATACCTAGAAATAACCGTAATTAAAATATTACGTTTTCCATTTGAATACCCACCTACACCATCGATAATAGTCAAACCTCGGTATAGATTTGACAATAAATGCTTGCGCATTTCTTCACCTTGTTCTGTAATTATCATTAAGGTCAGTTTCGCATGATCGGTGTAAATAGCATCAACAACTTTTCCGGTAACATATATTGATACCAAGGTGTTAAGTGCTGAATCCCAGTTAAATAAAAATCCGCTAATAACGATGACGACAGCATTCATTCCTGATAACAATATTCCAATGGGAAAATCTCTTTTTCTTGAGACAATCATTCCAATAATGTCAAAGCCGCCAGTTGAACCTGAACAACGAAACACAATCCCGACCCCTAAACCGGTAACTGCCCCACCAAAAATGGACGAAAGAATCCTGTCGTTTGCAATTTCATGTATAGGAACGATATAAAGTCCTAAAGAAATCACCACAACTGAAATAATAGTATTGACAATAAACCTTCTTCCGAGCATTTTATAGCCAATAATCAGTAAGGGAAGATTTAATAGGAAATTAGCTACCCCTGTGTTTAATGGTGTAATCAATCCTAATATCATAGAGATCCCACTTAACCCGCCGCTTAATACGTGATGAGGAATTAAAAATAGATTAAAGCCACAAACTACAATGAGGGATCCAATAATCAGTCCAAAAAACTGCATGGGAAGCAACCTCCTCTTCTGAAAATATTCTTGAGAAAATGATACCGATTTCATCTAACAAAGTAAATAAATTAGTTTTTTAAAATAATAAATAATTATCTGCCAATTGGACCGCCGATTTTACATATTATAGGAAACAAAGGATTAATGCTCACTTTTTCACATTAATTAATTGTATCCATCAAAAACTTATTGACATTTGTATAATAATAATATAGATTTTTAACATAATTTATTTAAATAAATTTATCCTCATCAAAACCGATGAGGTAGAGGTCGCAGTTTTTAATAGTAAAACGGAAGAGATCCAGAGAATCCCTGACGCCGGTTGAAAGGAAAAACTGCCGAAGTGTGCTTCATCTCTATTGAAGTATGCTGGGGCTGTATCCGAATAGGAACAGAACTGTCACGATCGGTCCGACAAGCCAGTCGTGTTGAGCTATCTGTCGGAAGGTTTGATGCGGGCTATTGTCAACGCCATCGATTATCTTCGTTGGCATTTTTTATTCCCAACTCCTTCCAAATCAGAATAGCTCCAGTATAATTATTCGTCATGGAGCTGATAAGTCAATTTAAAGGAGCAATGAAAATGGAAACACATACAGTAGAAGTAAGAAAAGATTATGACGACCCAACCATTTTTCCAGAAAGTATTCCCGAAGTGGAAGCAGATCAATTAAAACGCAGTCTAAAATCACGTCACCTTGCGATGATTTCTCTCGGCGGTACAATTGGTACAGGTCTTTTTCTAGCAAGCGGCGGTGCTATTCACACTGCAGGTCCAGGAGGAGCTCTTCTCTCCTATCTCCTAATAGGTGTTATGGTATACTTCTTAATGACCAGTTTAGCGGAAATGGGTGCTTATATGCCGGTTGCAGGGAGTTTTAGTACGTATGCTACTAAATTTATCGATCCTGCCTTAGGTTTTGCCCTTGGCTGGAACTATTGGTATAACTGGGCCATTACTATTGCAGCTGAGTTATCTGCTGTAACCGTGATTATGAAATTCTGGTTTCCTCATACCCCTTCCATTATTTGGAGCGCATTATTTTTAGTAATTATGTTTTTACTAAATTATCTATCTGTAAAAGGCTTTGGTGAAGCTGAATATTGGTTCTCCTTAATTAAAGTCGTAACCGTTATAATTTTTATTATTACTGGTACTTTGATGATTTTCGGAATTTTGGGCGGTCAATTTATCGGCTTTAAAAACTTCACCATTGGCGATGCTCCATTCCACGGCGGATTTATGTCCATGCTTGGTATCTTTATGGCTGCTGGATTCTCTTTCCAAGGAACAGAACTTTTAGGTGTCGCTGCTGGCGAGACCGATGATCCGGCTAAATCAATACCTCGTGCGATAAAATCAGTATTTTGGCGTATACTTTTATTCTATATATTAGCGATCCTTGTCATTGGGCTTCTAATCCCTTATACAAATCCAAATTTAGCTAGCGGTGATGTTACAGTAAGTCCTTTTACCCTTGTTTTCCAGAAAGCAGGAATTGCTTTTGCTGCTTCGGTTATGAATGCCGTTATTCTAACCGCTGTCCTTTCTGCAGGTAATTCTGGTATGTACGCATCAACAAGGATGCTTTGGGACTTAGCTAGAGATGGAAAAGCACCTAAATTTCTTGGAAAATTAAACAAGCGTGGTGTTCCTGTTAATGCTCTTATAGTAACATCATTAGTTGGAACTCTTACTTTCTTTGCTTCATTATTTGGGGAAGGTACCGTTTATAACTGGCTGCTCAACGCTTCCGGAATGTCTGGATTCATCGCTTGGCTCGGAATTGCTGTTTGTCATTATCGTTTTCGTAAAGCATATGTTGCCCAAGGAAAGGATCTAAACGATTTACCTTATAGATCAAAATTCTTTCCATTTGGTCCGATCTTCGCTTTTGTGCTTTGTACATTTGTCGTTCTAGGTCAAAACTATGCCGCATTCATGGGGCCTCATATTGATTGGTATGGTGCTTTAGTTGCCTACATTGGATTGCCATTGTTCTTTATTTTATGGTTTGGCTATAAATTCATTAAAAAAACGAAAATTGTTCCATTAGATAAATGTGATTTATCAAATTAATTTATAAGTAAAGAGGATGCCCTAAAACAAAAGTGTCAGACTGGGTCATCCTCTTTTTTTATTTTTTTCCCAAAAAGCAACTATATCTTAGTTTGACTTCGTTTTGTAATTTCCAAATAGATAGAAATAAACAAAAAAACACTACTCCAATAATTATGAGTCGTGTTTTAAAGTTTAACGATTAATTCAGTTCCGTCTTTTAGCTTGGTTTCTACTAACAGTAGTCCCTTATTTTTTGAAAGGGCACGAAGTAATGGTTTTAAATCTTTTCTTTCTATTTGCGGGACTCTAAAGCTCACTTTTCCTTCTTTTTCAATCGCTCTATTTGCGAACCTTACCATCCTCTTTGACGATAAAACAGCACTAAATATATTTACAAATACATAGGGGACTGGAATGGTTATTCTCTTATTTTTTGTTTTAATTTTTACTTTGATCATTTCATCACTCAATGACAACTAATACTTTCTCACCCTTTGCAGAAGTGGCATCCACAATCTGCCCATCTAATTCATTTTCAATCGCTTCAATCAAAAGATCGATATTGATATCCTTCACATATTTTTCAGCTTGAGGTATTTTTTCAGCAATATTCGTTCCCACTTTTAATACTGCCTTGACTAGATTTATTGGCAGATTGACGTTAACATTGTCACCTTTTTCAGAGGAAACCTGGATTTTTAGCATTTTGTTTCCATATGGGCTATCTTTCTTAAGGAGAACAGGTTTTTCTTTACCTTGCAAAACATTGATTAATTCAGTGGCCTGCTCCTTATCAATCTTTCCTTCCTCTACCATTGACAATACTCTTGAAATTTCGTCCTGCATTTACGATTCCTCCTTTAATATTGAAATAGCTTCTTCTGCGCTTATTTCACCTTTTTCAAGCATCATGACAACCTTTTTCTTGTCAATTTCTACTTTTTTATTCGTGGAATATCCTAGTGATGAAATAATGTCATCTAATTTTCCACGGACAGTGGGATAAGAGACTCCCAATTCTTTTTCAACTTCCTTGATATTTCCTCGGCTTTTTAGAAAGATTTCAATGAAATGGAGCTGCTCCTGACTAAGTGCCGAGAACTTAGAGAGTTCAAATTCATTTTCTATCGTTGTTTGACAATGAGTACACTGCAGCTTTGTAATTTTTAGCTGCTTGCTGCAAACTGGGCAATTTGTAATTAAAGGGTAAGCCATAGTTCTCTCCTTTCCTGATCTTAACCATATCATACAATAATTCACTCGAAATTTAAAGTTATAATTTATAAAATTTATTATTTTTAATAAAAAAATTAAATATATTAATTATGTAATTAAAATCAATGATTTTAAATTTAAAAAATGACTGTGTTAAACTTGCCTGTTGATTTGCGCTCAAGAAGCGAGCATCCGCGGGCGTTCCGGGGAGCCTCCTCGGCGCTAATGCGCCTGTGGGGTCTCCCCAGCCCCGTACCCCGGAGGAGTCTCGCGCCTTCCGCTCCAATCAACATAGTTTCAAAAATCAACAATGACCTTTAACACAGCCAAAAAAATAAGGATCCCTCAAAGGGATCCTATTCAGATAAGAAATAATAAAAATCGAATTCGAGAATTGTCCAGCTTCAGCGCCTAGGGGCTCGGGGTCATAAGCCAAGCCGACATGAAGGTTAAAAATCAACCTTAAAGCCGGCTCGTCTTATGCCTGTCGCCCCTGATCAAGGCGCTTCCGCTTTTCTAATTAAAATTCTGCATTTCCTGGTGTTCTTGGGAATGGGATAACATCTCTAATATTCGTCATTCCTGTTAAGTACATGATTAAGCGTTCAAAGCCAATTCCAAATCCTGAATGCTTTGTACCACCATATTTCCTTAATTCCAGATACCACCAGTAATCTTCTTCATTCATGCCAAGGTCTTTTATTTTTTGTAATAATACTTCTTCCCGTTCCTCACGCTGGCTACCGCCAATTAACTCACCGATTCCTGGAACAAGTAAATCAGTAGCAGCAACCGTTTTGCCATCTTCATTTAGACGCATATAGAAGGCTTTAATTTCTTTCGGATAATCCGTAACAAATAATGGTCGCTTGAAGACTTTTTCGCATAAATATCGTTCATGCTCCGTTTGCAAATCTAGCCCCCATTCAACTGGGTATCCAAAATTCTCACCAGAATTTTTTAAGATCTCAATGGCCTCGGAATAAGTAACACGGCCAAAGTCAGCTGTGCGAGCTTGTTCTAGCCTTTCAAGCAAGCCTTTTTCAATAAAGCTATTAAAGAAGTTCATTTCTTCGGGTGCTTCTTCAAGAACATAGTTAATAACATACTTCACCATATCCTCGCCCAGATTCATAACATCAGGAAGTTCTGCAAATGCAAGCTCTGGCTCAACCATCCAAAATTCAGCAGCATGTCTTGCCGTATTAGAGTTTTCTGCCCGAAAGGTTGGTCCAAATGTATACACATTTCGGAAGGCTAAGGCATAAGCTTCAGCATTAAGCTGTCCGCTTACCGTAAGATTGGATTCCTTCTCAAAAAAGTCTTGGGTTGTATCTATTTTTCCTTCCTCATTTTTAGGAAGATTGTCCAAATCAAGCGTGGTTACTCTGAACATTTCTCCCGCACCCTCGGTATCACTTCCTGTAATAATTGGGGTATGAACATACACAAATCCTCTCTCTTGGAAGAATTTGTGCAGCGCGTAGGAAGCAAGAGACCTAATCCGAAAAACAGCGGAAAAAGTATTTGTTCTTGGTCGTAAATGTGCGATGGTTCTTAAATACTCAAATGAGTGTTTTTTCTTTTGCAATGGGTAATCGACATTGGAGCTACCTTCCAAGATGATTGCCATGGCTTTAATTTCAAATGGTTGTTTTGCTTGAGGTGTATGGATAAAATCTCCCTCAACTTTAATGGAAGAACTAATTGGGAACTTCGTGATCTCTTTATAATTATCTAATTGTTCATCAAAAACAATTTGAACTCCCTTAAAGAAACTGCCATCATTTAACTCGATAAAACCAAAGGTTTTCGAATCACGAATAGTCCGAACCCACCCAGATAACTCAACTTTCTGACCTACAAAGCTCTCAGTATTTCTGTACAAATCCTTTATTAAGACTTGTTTCATTCCTATAGACCTCCTATGTATAACTAAAAAACCTTCCTTCCCAATAGGGACGAAAGGCAAAATCCATGTTTATCGTTGTTCTTTTATCCCTTCAATATTATACAAAATATCACACCAATTTAGCAATAACCAACCATATTTCCGGTTATTTTAAATAATATTGTGCTAAGCTGTTATTTTTTAGCCAATTTTCAGAATATTAGCAGGAATAATTCAGAAGGTTGTCGAAATGAATATAAAATATGTGTTTCTTGATGGAGGAGGATTTTTTGTGGATAAAGTTACTTGTATTGCTTATCTCCTTTACCAGTCTACAACAAGTCAAGACATCAGAGAAAAAGCCATTCAACTATTGAATGGTGACGTATCAATTCGTGAGCTAAAAAAGAATGCCTCATTCCAACCACATCTTGTAATCGCAGAATCATTAGTAAAACAAAATAAAATAGACAAATACAAAGTACAGATATTTGCCGAGGAATTTATGTTAATTGAGGTTTGAAACTTCCTTTTTAGAAGCTTTTTTATTACACATAAAGGATTAACATACTTTTTGAGTTGTAAGTATCAAACTTCTAAGGTAAAAGGAATAAAAAATAGAAAGTTAGAATATGATGAAATATTATGTAATGATTAAAAGCATTTGTCCAATTCCTCCAAATAAAGAAAGGTGATTTTATATGATCCAAGTAGATGTTACCATCACATTCAACGGTAAAAGCTATGTAACAAATGTCATTATCAATCCGAATACTTCTGAAGAGGAGATTCACCGCCTTGCTTATGAACAAGTGCAAAAACAATGGAAATAATATTAAATAGAGGATGTCCCAACACTTAGGGTTAGACCCTTTTTGGGACATCCTCTATTTCTGTTCAATTTGCCCTAATTTGACCTTCAAGCAAATAAGTATCATTCGAAACGGTTTTCATTAGAGGGCTTAATCCTTCAGTCGTATACAAATGAAGCTCATGCATCGCCCTTGTGCAAACAGTGTAAAATAATTTCCGTTCGGTTTCTCTTTTATAAAATGAACTATCGTATAAAATAACCGCATCAAATTCAATACCTTTCGCTAAATAAGAAGGAATAACGTGAACCCCTCTTTCATAAAAAAGTGTGCCTTTTTCAATCAAATGGACTGAAATCACATTTTTTAAGGCAGCATAAGCTGTTTTACTTTCCTCTGCAGTTTTACAGATTACAGCAATGGTTCGATACCCTTTTTGCAGTAGTTTTTTAATTTTGTTTGATATAAGATCTATAAGCAAAGCTGGTTCTGTTTTTATGATCGTTGGTTTAGCTCCGCTACGATTAAATGGTTCAATTTTATTTCCGTCTATTAATAATGAACTTGTGAATTCCACAATTTCTTTCGTAGAACGATAGGTTTTGGATAGTACATAGGTAGCAGATTCCTCTCCTTTAATTTCAAAATCCTTTAAAACCGTCGGTGAACCAGTTGCTCCCGAGAAAATTGCCTGATTAAAGTCACCAAGCAACGTCATTTTACTATAAGGAAATAGTCTTTGAATGAAAGCAAATTGAAAAGGTGAATAGTCTTGTGCCTCATCAATAAAAATGTGACGGATCGCGGTATTAGACTTTCGCCCTTCGATTAATTCCTGGAGATAAACATATGGTGTGGCATCCTCGTAAGCAATTACACTCCTGTTTAATCTTTCGGTTGTTTGCAAGCAGATTTGCGACCAATTTGATGGAAATTCCCCGGTTTGATTTACTTTCTCTCCGAACAGCTTCCGATATATTCCAAGTAAATCGATAAATTTTAGTTTTTTCACCTTTGCAAAAAGAGACTTAAATTTTTCTTTTACAACCATTTCTTTAAGAAACTTTTGTTCCTGTTCAAAGTCATCAAACGTATTTTCTGTGAACCGGTTTTTCTGCTGTAGCTGCTTGTAAGCCTCTAAATAATCTTCTTTTTCAAGGAATTGAATTTCTTCTTCCACCCAGTTTTTAGAAAGTTCACGTCTTACTAGTTTTTTTAATTCTCTTAGTAGCCATTCCTTGACAAGTTCTATCCGATTTGGAATGGAAAAACTTGAATCTAATTGATAAAAATAATCATGAATCGTCTCTTTAGAAATCAAGATCTCTCCTCTAAAGACTATATCTTTAAAAACAAGACCACGTTCAGACAACTTCTTAAAAAACTGATCAATAAGGTGTTTAAAATCAAGACTTGCTTTAAATCGAATTCCACCTACCCTAATTTTGTAGTCCTCATCTTCCTTTCCTTTCAAAAGAAACTCTAATTGGTCAAAAGAATCTTCTACATCGAACTCGTCACCTAGACGTTTATTTAAATACTCCATGAAGGTCGCTTGCTGCATGTTTTCCTCCCCTAACTCAGGAAGGACAGTTGCCACATAGCTATTGAATAAAGGGTTCGGAGAAAATAGCATGATGTTTTCTGATTTCATTGTATTCCGATAACGGTAAAGCAAGTAGGCAACCCTTTGCAAGGCTGCTGAAGTTTTGCCACTTCCTGCAGCTCCTTGAACTACAACATATTTGCTTATTTCATTTCGTATGATTTGATTTTGCTCACGCTGGATGGTTGCTACAATACTTTTCATTTGCGTACTCGCATTATTCCCAAGTACTTCTTGTAGCATTTCATCACCTATAGTGACACCCGTATCAAACATTCCTTTTATTTCTGCTTCTTTAATAATAAATTGCCGTTTTAATTTCATATCACCTTCGATATTACCATCGAGAGTTTGGTAATGGGCAGGGCCTGTTGAGAAATCATAGTAGAGGCTTGAGATTGGAGCACGCCAGTCATAAATCAAAAAATTCTCATCTTTTTCATCCATTAGTGAAGCAATTCCAAGATAGACTTTGTCCGTTGCCTTCTCTCCTTTTTCTAAAAAATCGATTCGGCCAAAGTATGGAGAGTATTTCAAACGAGTTAAAGTCTTAAGTTGACGATTCATCTGTCCATATGTTTGCTCTCGTTCTAAAAGCAATTCGGCTTGTTGTTTAATACCTGCTGCTGTTTCTATAATATCGTCCGGTTCATCTAAATTGACTGTTACATCCTGCCAAAATGTTTTTCGGAGCTGTATTACATCTGAGCTTACTGTGCCGGTATTTTTTTGAAGTTTATTTTCTTTTTTCTTGATTTCAGATACCACCAAATCAATTCGTTCCTGCTCCATTTGCCAGTCGAATCTTTGTAAGTCACTCATTTTACCACGCTCCAGAAAAAAATTTGGTCCTTTTGTTTGACAACCACTATTTTTTATGGTAATGTTATTATAGGTTAATATTAGTTTTACAAACAAATATAATAGGACCATTTATTATTATACCCAGTAATCTATTTACTTTCAAGTCTCCTCTAAATCATACTACGCCTCTAAGGCGTTTTTTTTATTCCATTCATAATTTCTTCAAAATTCCCATATGATAAACTATCTTTCGATTTTAAACACTTTCATAATAGTTAACTTAAAAATATTTTATACATTAAATAAAAAAAGAATTGACAATACGTGACATTCAAAATATAATTTATCTTGAATTAAGTTATTTAGAATTAGAGATAAACGATTTCGAAATAAAAATTGGAGGAGAAAAAAATGACAAAAGCAATTTGGGCTCTCGATGCTGTACACAGTAGTGTTGATTTTTCTGTTCGTCATATGATGATTGCAAATGTGAAAGGAACATTTAACAGCTTTAACGCAACGATTGAAGCAGATCCTACAGATTTAACAACGGCAAACATTGAATTTTCTGTTGAAACCTCAAGTGTTGATACTCGTAACAAGGATCGTGACGGTCATTTAGTTTCAGCAGATTTCTTTGATGCAGAAAATTACCCAACCATGACTTTCAAAGCGACCAGCTTTGAAAAAACAGATGATGGTGAATATAATGTTTCTGGTGATTTTACGCTTCATGGAATTACCAAACAAGAAACCTTCACTGTTACCTTTGAAGGACAAGGAAAAGATCCATGGGGAAATGAAAAAGTAGGTTTCAGTGCAGAAGGATCTATCAACCGTTCTGATTATGGCCTAGTTTGGAATGCAGCCCTTGAAACTGGCGGCGTTCTTGTTGGCGATAAAGTAAAAATCAGCCTGCAAATTCAAGCAGCTAAAGCATAAGATAAGCGAAAGCGCCTTGGTCAGCCCCTACAAGCATAAGACGCTCCCAAAACGAAGGCGCTTTTTGCCTTCATTTTGGGAGTGGCTTATGTCCTCGAGGGGCTAGAAACTTACGTTTTTCAACGTGCGAAGTATCCCTTTCGAAGCTTACTCTTATGGAGCTGGACAATTCTCAAAGTTAAATTTTTTACTTTCTAATCTTTTTTATGAAAACTCGCAATTAAGAAAAAGAAACTGACAAATACATTTGATACCGGATAAAAGACCGATCTCGGTCTTTTTTCTATTTCTCCTTATTGACCAATGATTACTCTAGTCCCATTTGGAATAATACTAGCAAGATCGAGAACATCTCTGTTGTACATTCTTACACACCCATGGGAAACAGCCTTTCCGATTGAAGAAGGATCATTGGTCCCGTGTATTCCATAGCCCTGTTTTGACAATGAAAGCCACAAAACTCCGTATGGACCGCCAGGATTCATTTGCCGATTTACGATCACATATTCACCAGTAGGGGTATGAGTCAGCATCTTTCCCACAGCAATCGGGTAAATTTTCATTAGTTTTCCATTTTGGTATAATGCAAGCCTTCTTTTCCTTATTGATATTTGAACGGAAAATGGTATTGTGTTCGACTCAGGTAATCCAGGAATTTGAATCCGTTGCCCTACATATAAATGACTGACTCCTGGGTTTGCAGCATAAAGCCTTTGTAAGCTAACACGGTAATCTGCAGAAATGGTGGCGAGAGTTTCTCCCTGCTTTACAATGTGAATCATGGTTTCCCACCTTTTTCTTTACATTTTCATTATGAATCAAGGCTCTTCAACTATGCTTTCAAAAGTCTCGGCCAATCATTAGATCCATAGACTAATCAAAGCGAAACAATGGTTCCATATCTTCACGAATATGGTGAATATAAAAATAATCATTGCTCTTTGGATCATAGACATAATCTTTTTTCCATTCTTCAATGTTCATAGCAATCTCTTCGACAGCCCTTACAAATAAAAGAATTTCCTCATCGGTCATGATGGGGTGTAAAGAAAAACGAACCCATCCGGGTTTTACTGACAAGTCTCCCTGATCAATTTTTTTCGTTATCTGTTTTGAGGCTTCTTTATTAAGCTTAAATAAATAATGGCCGTAAGTTCCCGCACAAGAGCAGCCACCTCGGACTTGAAACCCAAATCGATCATTTAGCAGGCGTACAATCAAGTTATAATGCACCTTATCAATAGAGAAGGATACAATTCCTAGTCTGTTCTTTACTTGACCCTCAAAAATATGAACAGTAGGAATTTTTTCAAGATGAGTTAAAAGTAATGCTAGCAGTTGTTTTTCTCTTCTTACGATCTTTTCTACCCCCATTTGATTTTTCAGATTTAAGCATAACGCGGTTCGAATGGCCTGGAGAATCCCTGGTGTTCCCCCATCTTCTCTCAGCTCAATATCGGGATAAAAATGGTGTTCTCCCCACGGATTAGTCCATAAAACGGTACCGCCACCAGGGTGGTCAGGCACTTTATTTTTATACAGCCTTGAGTCAAAGACCATTACACCGCTAGACCCAGGTCCTCCTAAAAACTTATGGGGAGAGAAAAAGATTGCATCAAGCTTTTCCATTGGGTTGCTCGGGTGCATATCAATTGTTATATAGGGAGCAGATGCAGCAAAATCAACCAAACAAATACCGCCATGTTCGTGTAAAATTTTAGCTAATTGGTGAAAAGATGTTTGAATTCCTGTAACATTAGAACATGCTGAAAAGGAACCGATTTTAAGTGGACGATCTTTATATTTTTGAAGAAGCGACTTTAATTCCTTCACATCCACTTGCCCGTTTACGTCAGGGTTTATAATGACGATATCTGCAATGGTTTCTATCCAGTTCGTTTGATTAGAATGATGTTCCATATGCGTTAAGAACACAACTGGTCGAGCTTCTTCCGGAATTTTTATATAGGGCTTAATTTTCTCTGGAATTCGAATTCCTAACATTCGCTGAAATTTATTCATGACGGATGTCATTCCAAAGCCATCAAGGATGACAACGTCATGTTCATCAGCATTTACGTGTTCCTTGATAATTTTTTTCGATTGTTTATATATGCCGGTCATCATTAAACTGGTTATATTCGATTCTGTATGGGTATTGGCCATATAGGGTCCGAAAACCTCAGATATTTTCTGTTCAATCGGACGATATAATCTTCCGCTTGCGGTCCAGTCTGCATAAATAATTTTCTTTATCCCATAGGGTGAGGCAAATTGTTGGTTCATTCCAATAACTTGGGAACGAAACGGTTGAAAATACTCTTCAAGAGAGTCGAACCTTTTATAAACCTTGCTGCCAATTTTTGCGGTAATCAATGTCTCACTCCCCCCACACAATCCTGCTAATCAATATATGCAAAGGAATTCAATGCGGGCCCAAATAATAAGAAACAAAATGATTTAATAAGCACATTCCTAGATGAAATTTTGTTATTTCCACAGAAAAAGCAACCTAAACTGGAAGTGGTTTAGATTGCTTTTGGTTCATCCGTTACTCATTTTCATAATTTGTTAATAAATTCTTCATTAGCTTTTCAAAATGATGGTTTATTATAAAAATGGAAATAAAAAGTTGTTCGAGCTTACATACTCTGGCTTTGAATTCAAGTATATTGGATTTATGGCTATGATGATAAGCTTGGGCAACGTCAAAACCACTACTTACTTTACATTTACTTTATTCGCAAACTCTTCAAGGGTAGTTGAATAATTTACATAAATCCTCGGTAAGAGATAAAGTTCATCCTTCATCCCCACATTTGAATAAGGTTTTGGAATAGTAGTTAATCCAAACAAATAGTAGTTTTTTGTCGCTTCTACTACCTTTACATTGAATTTTCCAAAAGGATAGGCAAGTGCTATAACTGGTTTTCCTGTAATTTGTTCAATTTTTTCTTTTGAATGTTTTAGTTCATATTGAATGCTTTTAAGTTTCGTTAAATCGGGGTGATTTGCAGTATGGGACTGGATCGAGATTATTCCGGATTCAGCCAGCATGATTAAATCTTCTTTGGATAATCGATCGGGGCGGACAATAAAGTCTGAAATGACAAAAAAAGTACCAGATGGTTTAAATTGCTCAGTTTGCAATTTCTTAAAGATATAAAAAGCATTTAGATTATTCTTGTATCCATCGTCAAACGTAATGAAGATTGGCTTTTTTACCTTGTTAATATCTTGCCATCTTTCAAAGGTTAATAATGTAAATCCATTGTCTCGTAAATACATCATTTGTTTTTCGAAATTTTCAGGCGTTACAAATAATTCTTTTTCACCCTGGCCTCTAAACTCATCAATGGAATGATAGAGCAAAATAGGGACCTTAAGCTGTGCGAAAGCCATTGTGGGAACCATTAAGAGTAATATGCAAAGGAATGAAGAAAATATTCTTTTCATAAAACACCTCATCAATGTCAGTTTCTCCTAATTATTCCTCTTAGCTATATTACTTATTACCAAGTCATTAGAGTCACTGAAATTTTTCTATTTAGACTGGATTTTCCCTTAACTCCTTGCCTTCTTCATTTCCAATGCACCTGACTTAATTTGGGTCAACCAATATTTTCTCATAGCAATGATAAGGGACTGACCGAAGTGGAAATTGAATCATTCCTCTAGCTTGATACCCAGCACGTTCATACATTTTTAAAGCTGCATGGTTTTCGCTATATACATCAAATCTTATGCTCGTGTATCCATTCCGCTGTGCATAGTCTTCGGCAAATTTGAGCAAATTCTTCCCATAACCTTTTCCTTGATGCTCCGGATGTACTGCTAGCCGATGAATGACTAGCGGTGTTCCCTTCACATCCTCCCACTTTAAAGCCTTGTATTTTTTACTTTGATTTGTATCTAATACAATTGCCCCTGTTAGCTGTTTGCCCTCATGCATTCCATAAAGATTTCCCTGTTTCAAATCGTTCTTAATAATAAAACGGTTAGGGTAATAACGATCCCATTGATAATTTCCTTTTTGCCGCAAATCAGCTGTAATATCCGAGTAAAATTCACGGACAGTTTTAAATTCTTCCATTCCAATAGAGAGAATTTCCACTTTCTACACCTCTACATAATTTTTTAAACCGACGGTCGGTATGTCTAATGCTGCTTTCCCCCCCCAAAGACGGGGATCAAGTTAGTGTTTTCATGATGATATTCAAGATATCTTTTTGGTCAATTTTATCCTCTTCCGTAGAGGATAAAATTTGTATCACACGCATCCCATAAGAAAAGGTCAATAACAAAGTCGACATCTTATTAGCATCAATCGAATTTGGAATGACTCCATGTTCCTGCCCCAATTTAATCCATTGTGCTCCAGTTTCCTTCGTATAATTTAAAATATCGTATAGAATTTTTTTTAATTTTTCATTATCCTGGCTCAATAAATAAATAAATATTAAATTACCACTATCATTTTTACTTTGCCGAGAAAAAAGAAATTGGCTGACCACACCAAAGGGGCCTTGGTTAGAGGTTTCTTCCTGTATTGATTTTACTATTGACTGTTGAAATTTTTCATTCATTTCTTCAATTTTTGATTTTAAAATAAACCCAAATAACTCATCCTTACTTTCAACATAATGATAAATTGCTCCTTTTGACAGCCCGGAACGTTCTATAATATCTTTTAAAGTGGTATTACGGCAGCCTTTTTCTAAGATTATTTCTTCGGTTGTCGTAAGGATGTGTTGAAAACTAGGATTGTCATAAATAGTTGAATTTTCCATAATAATACCTTCCTATTCTTCATTATCTAATAGTAGTTAAAATGTTCAAACGCTTTTTTGCATGTTTTCGATAAATGATAGTAAATAAAATGGCCACTCCCAATACACCATAAAAAATAAATTGTGAAATAGCTAAAAATCCAGTAATGGAAAGTTTATAAACCAGGACCGTTTTAATGATCGCTTCACCTAATAGGGCAATTCCCCATATCGCTGTCATCACCCGAATGACAAAGCGAAAATAAGGTAATTCCCAGTTCTTTGCGAATTTGCCTTGCATATCCTCCTTATCACTAGCACTAAATCGAATTCCAAAATAATAGATAAGTGGTTTAGCAACAAACAAAGAGCCGATAAAAATTAAACCTAATAACCCGGTAACCATTGATTCTCTTAACAAAATCAGCCTTTCGTCTCCACCAAGAAGAAATGCCAATAAACTAAAGACAAAACCAGTTAACATAAATAAACCAAAGGCATCTGCCTTTCTGTACATCAAAATATGATAAAGATTATCCCCCAATGGAATTAAAGTTGCCATTAATAATGACACAAAGCTTGAAAAATAGTTCAGGAGCAGATTGTAAACAAAAACGGGAATCACCCCATTAATTACAATACTTAAAACAATTCCTTGAATCAATTTCTTTTTTGATTTAAAATTCATTATCTCTTTCTCCCCTTTTCCATTTATTAACACTATCTTACAAACCGACCGTCGGTTTGTCAATATGGAAAATGGGATTTTCTCCAAAAAATTTTTATTTTCATGTTTGCTAATTAGGAAATGATAACAGTTCATATTTTGTTAAACTATGCTGCTCAAATTGCAAAAAATGTAGCTATTTTGTGATTTCCGTCTTGTTTTGATAGCTTTTGTCAACCGGCAGGAAAAAAGGATATGTTGTGGTGAATTACTATCAACAGATGGTTTATTTTGCAGATAGGATAGAAAGGATGAACTTCATGAAAACATATTCTATGAAAGAGGTCTCCCAAAAAATAAAAGTTCCTCCAGGAACAATCAAGCGATGGGAAAAAGAATTAGATGGTTTACTCGACATTCCCCGTTCGAAACAAGGAGCAAGGCTTTTTACAGAAACTGAGATTCAACTTTTAATAGAAATGAAAGAAATGCATGGAAAAAAAGTTAATAAAGAGGTGATTCGAAAGTCGTTTGGAAATAAACTTCACCAAGAACCTGATTCAAATACTTCTAAGCAAGAAACATCGCTACAGATCCTCTCTGAACAGATATCCCCAGTACCACCTGATGAAACAACAATAAAGAATGTAGATAACTTCTTGTCTGTATTGGATAGGTATAAACAAAATTTTTTCCATGAAATGAAAGAAGAAATAAGAAGTGTTGTTCGTACAGAAGTATTAGCGGAAGTAAAAAAGGAAATAAAAAATGGTGCATTAACAACGGTTAAAACCCTTTCAGATTCTATTTACAAATCGAATGCCAACACAAAATCAGAGTTTGAAGGGTTATCTAATAAAGTCGAACAAACAGTGGAACATACTGCCAACTCTTTAAAATTTCTTTCGAAAAGTATTAGTAAGGTTTCATTGGAAACAACAAAAGAAATCAGTAATCTTTCAAGACAGATTGCTGAAACATCAGAAGAGTTAGCGCAGTATGTTGATGTCACAAATAGCGAAATATACAATCTTACTGAAGCCTTATCTAAAGATCATGAATACTTTATCGAAGAGCGTGAACAATATCGCCACGAAATAAGGCAAAGAGAGGTTGCCTTTCAAAACATGTTATCCGGCTTTAGGGACGCAGCGGTTTCGAAAGGGAAAAAATGGTGGAAATTTTGGTATTAACAATGAGGAGGGAGTTCATATGAATTCAAGTGAAGTTGCAAATTTATTGGAAGTTTCTGTAAGTACAATCCAACGCTGGGTAAAACAGTTAAATTTGCCGATGAATCGCAATGAGCGCGGACATTATTCTTTTAATCAAGATGATATCGAGTTGTTGAAAAGGATTAAGGAACAAATTCAAAATGGAGCCCTTTTGCAGGATATCGCACCAATACAAGAGAAACAAACTCGAAAAGGGACAATTAAATCATTGGAAAACGAAAAAACGGTTGAAAAATTAGCCGAAAGGATTAGAGAGCTGGAATTAAACCTTAATACAAAAGCAGACTCAGTGGCTTCGTATCAGCTCCTCCAGCACCGTCGCGAAATAGAAGATTTGCAATGTCAAGTGAAGGAAATGACAAAACAACTTGAAACTGTTCAAAATCAATTACAAGAGTTGACTAGGCCTTCAAAAATGCAAGAGTCATTAATATTTGATCATGGAGATTTAAAAAGAAAAAAGAAAAATATCGTTCGTTCTATATTTGGGTTTTAAAACGAAAAGCGGAAGCGCCTTGGTCAGCCCCGACCAGCATAAGACGCTCCCAAACAGAAGGCGCTCTTTGCCTTCAGGTTGGGAGTGGCTTATGTCCTCGAGGGGCTAGGGGCTGGAGCTGGACAATTAAGAAAAGCAAAAGCGCCTATTAAATAGAGGGTGTCCCAAAAGTAACTTTTAGGGGCACCCTCTTTTTATTAATGGTCTGTTAAACTTGTCTGTTGATTTCCGCTCTAGTGGCGGTCCGGGGAGCCTCCTCGGCGCTACCCGCGCCTGCGGGGTCTCCCCGGACCCGTACTCCCGCAGAAGCCGAGCGCTTTCCGCTCCAATCAACTTAGCGGAAAAAATTATCATTTACTTTGTACATATAGTGGTGCCTGTCACCTTTTGGGACAGACTCATTCACTTTTCTCCAGAATATCCGTAATAATATTAATGTAGTTTTCCTTTAATTTATCCATCGTAATTGGAATTGAACCAGCCAAATCCTTAAGACAATCTTGGTCAAAGCGCAACCATGAATAATCTTTCCTTTTTAAAAAACTCTCCGCTTCTACATAGCTTTTAAACGAATAATCGAGTTTGATACCCTTATGAATAATACTATATGTACCATCATGATGTGGGCGAATATAAGAAACTTCTCCTTTGGAGTTTTGATAGCTTGTTCCATATGGAGCTTCTTTTAGATTCATTTCGTTACGGTCAGCATCTGGTTTTAACGGTGTTAAATCAAAAACACTTACAACGAATTTTTCAAATGCATCTTTTGTCATATCACATCCTGAAGCTTTTGGATGCCCTCCCCCACCAAAACTTTTAGCGTATTCAGCGACATCAACCTGGTCATGAATCGTTCGAAATCCCACTTTTTTTCCGCTTACATTTAGAAGAGCAATCAGATCTAAATGCGGATACATTTTATTTAAGGCGTTTCCCAGCTCTGATAAATGTTGTTCTGCATGAACAATACCGATACAATAATCATCGATAACGGCTTGTATAATTTGCCTGCCCTTAGAGTGGATATAGCGGTCGATTTTCTTTTCCTCTGTATCCAACAGCATATTTTCTATTTCTGTCAGAAAAAAATGATTTGGATGTTCGGAAACTCGCTTTAGCATATCTTCTTCAAATTTTTCACGGTTGAGAATATAAAATAAATCATTCAGTCGTTTCGCATCGACATTATTCAGCTCTTCCCATTCCCATGTATCATATTGGCGAACTAATTCAATAAATTCTTCAAGAGCGTTATTTTCTTTGATCAATCCTTCTTCTTTTAAATAATCATAAAATAAAGAAGTAGCGCATGTCTTTTTCCCTGTTTCATATTCCGGCTTAACTGAAGCCCATTCATAATCATTGAAATGTAAAGCTGTAACATGATGATCAATCATTCGGACATGTTTTCCCTCTAGAAATCGCTTAGCAAGTTTTTTCTCAACTAATTCATTTACCGCTAAGTCCGTAATATACACTTCTTCATCATGATGACTCGGATTTTCAATAAAGTTTTCCACCCGCTGATTTAAATTTCGATAAGAACAATACGCTATATCAGCCTTATCTCCAAAAGCAATTTTCGCAATAAGTCCGCAACCGAGTCCATCCAAGTCGATGTCAGTAAAAAGTTTAACCATAGCTTACCACCATTTCTGATAATTTCCTCATCAATTATACTTACTTTTAAGGGTTGATATTATACTAGCTTTTAAATACCGAAAATGTTCACTCTAATTTTGAGTAATCCTTCTTAAGTCTTGGTACTGAAGTCTATAAAAGGATAAAATCGTTCAGCAAGTACAGAATAACTACTGATCCTAATGGAAAGGAGGGCAATTAGAATGACCAATCGTAATGATAATCGCGAACGAAAGAGTAAATATCCTAACAATAAGAAACAAGATACAGAATTCTCAAAAGAAGCAAATATTCGCAGTGAAATAACCAAAAAGGGTTCACAAAAATAATTCTTTTCCATAAATCTCCGCTTGGATAGGTCTAACTAAGCGGAGACGTTTCTCTATATTTTATAAAATCCCTTCTTTAATCCAAGGTAACAGAACCAAAGCGCTTGGGCAAAGAAAAAGGTACCCCAAACCTGAACTGGGATTATTCCGGTTAATTGAGCTAGGTTGAAAGCATCCCCTGCAGATTTAGGCTGCATAAAACTAATATACATTATTTCATAAGCACTTTTTACAGAATCGACTAGTAAAACAGATGAAATCAATAGTAATAAATGATTCCTGAAAGATTGACTTCCTTTAATAAGTAAATATAGAAATACTAATCCAAAGGAAACTAGCCAAAATAATCCGTATAGATTCCTTACCCAAAATATGAGATTCATTGCTATAAATCCTAATAATATATCAATTAAAACTGTCTGTTTCTTTTTCCAAATAAACCAAAAGGAAAGAAACGCCATAAAAGATGAAAATACATACCCTGCCAAACAGGTGAAAAAGCTGCCAATCCAGGTTGACTGATTACTATATGTAACGCCCTCTGAATTCATAAAAAGCGAGATGGTTTTGACATTACCGCCTAATAAAGAAATGAATGCATGACCGGATTCGTGGATAAGTGTATTAATTATCGATATATAGTTTCCTATAATTGGAATTTGAATCAAAATAAATGCTAACACGAGAAAAAGGAAAAATTTTGCACTTAATTTATCTCTAACAAATTTCAAAATCATTCTCCTCTTTATTAAAATAATTTTCTAACTGTAATTAATTTAACATTTTTGTTATCGAGCATAAATTTCAATCCCTTAATAAAACAAAAAAGCTAGTTATAACGCCCTAGCTTTTTTTCATATGCTGCTAAATTATTTTAATTTTTCGGAAGGATCACGGTAATAACAGTTCCTTCCCCTTTTTCACTTTCAATATTTATTCTACCATGATGAAGGTCAACAATCGATTTTACAATCGATAAACCTAAGCCTGTACCTTCAATCGAGCGTTCTCTTGATATATCCGCTCGGTAAAAACGGTCGAATATCCTCTCAAGCTCATCTTTTCCGATACCTATCCCTGTGTCCTTAAAGATGACATTAATTTGGTTATCAGCATCTGTTAGCTCAATTTCAATCTTTCCACTCTCACGATTATATTTAATGGCATTTGTCAGAAGATTTTCCCAAACGGAATAAAGCAAGGAAGAATCTCCTTTCAAGACTACCATTTCCGGGAGAGAATAACTTACCATAATTCCTTTATCAAACATCCTCCATTGGTACTGGTGAATAACCGTTCTTAACTGTTCGACAATATTCACCTGATTCACTTCCATTAAGTCCTTTTTACTTTCAATCGAAGAAAGGAGTAATAGCTGCTTTGTCATATTGGAAAGCCGATTTACCTCAGAGTGAACAACTTGAATATACTGCTGGTTTTCCTCTTCATTTACTCGATTATTTTCAAGTAGATTCAAATAGCCCTTTATATTCGTAAGAGGTGATTGAATATCGTGAGAAATATTTGAGATTAATTCTTTCCTTAAAGCATCTACCTTTGCTAATTTTTTTGCCATGTTCGTAAAACTAATTGCTAGCTGACCCAGCTCATCTTTTCGAGTGATGTCAAGCTTAATCGAATAGTTTCCTTCCGATATTTCCTTCGTTGCAGTATTCAGTTTTCTAATAGGATGGACTAAATATTTCGTACTAATAAGAACCAATAAAATGCTGAACAAAATCGCTAATACAACTAGCCAGCCAGAAAGTATATGCATCTCATTAAACATGAGTTCAATATCTGGTCTGATAAACAACGCATATTTCTCGTTTTGGTACTGTAATGGAACACCCACTGTATTTTTTAATTCATTGGCAAAAAAGCCAGTGACGAAGGTTTTGTGGGGAAAATCCCGAATACCGTGATAAACTTTGCCATCGATTACTTCATTAACTGCTCCTACGGGTAAGCTCTTATCTCTAAAATTCGAACCAAAATATTGCTTTTTACCATCTTTATTTACCAATAAGATTTGGTAACCAATCGCACCAATGTGATTAAAATAATCAGGTAAGCTAATCAATGGGTGCTTACTTGCAAAATCAGCCATGTCCATAGCAAAGCGGGTTATTTTCGCATCATTATGCTGTTTTAACTTTACTTGATAGTAGGTATTCGACACGATAAAAGAAAAAAGCCCGCTAAAAATCATGATATTAATAGTAATAAAGGCGAATTTATAATACAGGGATTTCATTTTCATTAGTTGACCTCCAGAGAATAACCTACTCCTCGGATTGTTTTAATTGTAATATCCTCATCAATACCAGCAAACCGTTCTCTTAATCGTTTGATATGGACATCAACAGTCCGTTCATCTCCTTCAAAATCAAGCCCCCATATTTTTTCAATTAAGTGAGCACGGCTAAAAACTTGATTTGGATGAGAAGCAAGGAAGGATAGAAGTTCAAATTCTTTTAATGGTAGCAAGTAGGTTTTGTCCTTGAATTTGACTTCATAACCCTTCTTATTTATGTAAAGGGAACCTAAGTTTATGTTTGTCTCACTCGATTTTCCAAATCTTCTTAGCAATGCGTTTACCCTAAAAATTAGCTCCTTCGACTCAAATGGTTTAATTAAATAATCGTCTGTACCTGATTCAAACCCCTTCTGTTTGTCTTCAATCTGACCTTTAGCCGTTAATAAAATAATGGGAAGATCATATTGTTTGCGGATTTCTTTAGTTAACAAATAACCATCCATTACAGGCATCAT
The DNA here is from genome assembly GCF_001048695.1 of Neobacillus massiliamazoniensis. Lineage (GTDB taxonomy): Bacteria > Bacillota > Bacilli > Bacillales > Cytobacillaceae > Neobacillus > Neobacillus massiliamazoniensis. The sequence goes on from NZ_CVRB01000004.1 coordinate 50,948, forward strand.
GATATCAACAATTGCTAAATCGCATACTTCCTTTTCCAAAATCCCAAGGGCTTCGCGACCATTTTCAGAGGTAAAGACCATAAAACCTTCCTTCATCAACAACCCCTTTACAAGATTCCGAATATTTACATCATCATCAACGACAACGATTTTTTTCATTTTAAACACCTGCTTATGTATTCATTTTGTACTTATAACAATAAATTTTTGATAAAAGGTCTGTCACTATTTTAAGTGGTTAATACACTTACACTATAAGCTTTTAACATTTTGTTTTCCAGTAAAAAAAAGGGAAGGATTATTAAGATTCCCTTTCCATTGAAAAAGCAGCCCCCATCATTAATGACTTGAGCTGCTTTTTATAAAAAACACCAATTATACTTTTGCGGTCACAAAAAATTCCTCATAAAGCGCTTGTACCGCTCTTTTTTCTTCAATTTCTTTAACACCAAACATCATACTGACCTCAGACGAGCCTTGATTTATCATTTCGATATTAACCTTTGCCTTTGCCAATGCCTTCGCAGCCCTTGCCATTGTCCCAACATTGCGTCGCATCCCTTCACCAACGACCATGATCAATGCTAATCCATGCTCGATTTTCACTACATCAGGATGTAATTCCGTTTCAATTCGGTGAATGATTTCATCTTCCATTTCCAAATCAAACTGGTTTTCTCTTAATATGACTGACAAATCATCAATACCTGAAGGTGTGTGTTCATAAGAAAGTCCAAAATCTTCAAAAATACTTAAAAGCTTGCGCCCAAAGCCAACTTCCCGGTTCATTAAGTATTTACTTACATAAATACTGCAAAAACCTTGATCACTTGCAATTCCAATTACAGGACCATTTGTATTGTCGCGTTCAAAAACAATTCTTGTCCCCTGAGCACTCGGGTTGTTCGTATTCTTGATGTGAACAGGTATGCCAGCATGGAATGCCGGAACTAGTGCTTCATCATGCAATACTGTAAATCCCGCATAGGAAAGCTCACGCATTTCCCGATATGTTAACTCCCTAATTTCCTTTGGTTTGTTAACAATTGTTGGATTGACAGAATAAACAGCATCAACATCAGTAAAATTCTCGTATAAGTCCACTCTCAACGCATTTGCAAGGATAGACCCGGTAATATCCGATCCGCTTCTTGAGAAAGTGACAACCTCCCCTTCCTTGCTATAGCCAAAGAACCCAGGAAAAATCAGGATTCCTGAACGGTCTTTTAGTGAAAATAATCTTTCATAGGATTCGGGTAATACTTGCGCATTTCCCGGCTCATTGCTAACAAGCAATCCTGCTTCCTTTGGATCAATATAGTGCGCCTCTACTCCTTGCTGTTGAAAGTAAGCGGCTACCAATTTGGCATTGTTATCTTCTCCACTTGCTTTTAGTAAATCCATAAATCGGTCAGGCTTACTTTTATCCTTTTCTAGTCTGTTCAATAAATCGGTTTGAATTTCACGAATAATTTCGTTCGGAAGAGATAATTCATTCGCAATAGAGGAATACCTTTCCATTATCAGATCGACTTTTTCAATTGGAATATTATGTACTAAGCATTGTTCAGCACATTCAATTAATAAATCGGTTACCTTCTCATCATCCGCAAATCTTTTTCCTGGGGCAGATACAACGACAACCTTCCGCTCTGGATCAGACATTACAATCTGAAATACCTTCTCGAGTTGTTTTCCGGATGCTAAAGAGGACCCCCCAAACTTAACAACCCTCATTCTAAGATCTCCTTTGCTTTAAAATATAATTTTAATTTTAACTCTATTCAGAAATTAATCAAGAAATTTTTCTGTTAGAAATAGACATTTGTTTTTTCAAAATAAAAAAACAGTGAAGATTATAACCATTCACTGTTTGTCAACGTAGGATTTCAATAAAATGAGAAAGTATCTTTGCTGTTAATCCCCAGATTACCTTATCGTTATACAAATAAAAATATTCATCCAAATTTCTAGTCCGCCAATGATAGTTCTTCCCACCAGCGATAAGATGGAATGGAAATTTCTCTTCAGGCTCAACCTTAAAACTAATCTGATAGATTTCTGGATCCGTCGTCAAAAAATAGTCCAAGGGAACCGTAAATATTTCTTTGACCTCCATAGGATTCAACTTGATGTTTTCTGGACTTGTGATTAATCCAACAAATGGATAGACGATCATTCCGAAGGGTGTAATCATAAAATCAAGCGGGAGAACCTCTGTAATTTCTTTTTTGCTAATACCCAACTCTTCAGTTGTTTCACGTATGGCAGCAGCTTGTTCATCCGCATCCGTAGATTCAATTTTCCCACCAGGAAAACAAATTTCACCTGGCTGCCTTCTTAATGAGAGGGAACGAACTTCAAAAAGGACATGAATCCCATCCTCTTTTTGGATCAACGGCAGCACGACAGCGTATTTAGAAGAATGTCTACTCCCCATAATAGTGGGGGTATGATTTATTAATTTGGACATAACTGCATCGATTTCCAAGATCTCACCTCAAATCATTTACACTAAATATAGATTACCATCAATATAGATCATTTTCACATGTCTGTTAAACTATGATGTTGATTTTCTAAATAAAATTGATATGCCTGCTAATTCACTAAGAAATTGAAAGATAAAATATTCAATGGCATCTACCCATGAACCCAATTGGCAACAATTCCGGGGCTTTTGTTCCTTTTTTCCATCAATAAGACCGGTTTAGGGCTTATAAACATTTACATTCCTAGTTTTTGAAAAATATATGATATTGGTTACGTAATTCATTTTACGTGACCGGTTTCGGGATAATCTCATGTTATCTGGCACTTATTTCTTTTTACGTGACCTGTCATTGGGGAAAACTCATGTTTTCGGGCACGTATTTCTTTTTACGTAACCGGTCTTATGGAAAATTCATGTCATTGGGCACGTATTTCTTTTTACGTGACCTGTCATTGGGAAATCTCATGTTTTCGGGCACGTATTTCTTTTTACGTGACCTGTCATTGGGAAATCTCATGTTTTCGGGCACGTATTTCTTTTTACGTGACCGCTCTCCGGGAAAATACATGTTTTCGGGCACGTATTTCTTTTTTACGTGACCGCTCTCCGGGAAAATCTCATGTTTTCGGGCACGTATTTCTTTTTACGTGACCGCTCTCCGGGAAATCTCATGTTTTCGGGCACATATTTCTTTTTACGTGACCGCTCTCAGGGAAATCTCATGTTTTCGGGCACGTATTTCTTTTTACGTGACCGCTCTCAGGGAAAACTCATGTTTTCGGGCACGTATTTCTTTTTACGCAACTGCTCTTGGGAAAACTCATGTTTTCGGGCACGTATTTCTTTTTACGTGACCGTCCTCGGGAAAAACGCTTGTTATCGGGTACATATTTATTATTGCGTGACCTGTCATTGGGAAATCTCATGTTTTCGGGCACGTATTTTTTTTACGTGACCGCTCTCCGGGAAATCTCATGTTTTCGGGCACGTATTTCTTTTTACGTGAACGCTCTCCGGGAAAATTTATGTTTTCGGGCACGTATTTCTTTTTACGTAACCGCTCTCGGAGAAAACACCTGAAATCGAGCACGTAAAATCCTTGTTGGCAACACTTTTGGATCTTTTATATCTATTTTTATAGCAAATAGCCCTATTTCATTAACCATATTAATAAAAAATGTAGTTTTCTCCTTAAAAAACAACAATGAAATTTAACATAGCTTTTCATATAACAAAACAACCCAGCCTCTACTGGCTGGATTGAGTTACTATTCCTTTGATTCAACCCAAGAATACATATAAGCGGGATCTTCTATTTCATTTATACCTTTTACAGCTAGCAGTGGATGGAAAGTATCAATCATGACTGCAAGTTCCAATGTTTCTTTTTTACCGATGCTTGCTTCTGTTTTTCCAGGATGGGGTCCATGAGGGATCCCACTAGGATGAAGGGTAATCGATCCTTCTTGTATTCCTTTCCGGCTCATAAAATTCCCTTCTACATAATAAAGGAGCTCATCACTATTCACATTGCTGTGATAATAGGGGGCCGGAATTGCTTCTGGATGGTAATCGTATAGTCGTGGAACAAATGAACAAACAACAAAATTATTCCCTTCAAATGTTTGATGGACGGGCGGAGGTTGATGTACCCTTCCGGTAATCGGTTCAAAGTCCCCAATATTTAACACCCATGGATATAGGTATCCATCCCACCCCACCACGTCAAATGGATGGTGTCCAAGGATATGCGAATGAAGAGCGCCACGCGATTTTGTCAACACCTCAAACTCACCTAGTTGATCAATGGAGACAAGCGTTTCAGGTCCACGAAAATCTCGCTCACAAAATGGACTGTGTTCTAATAACTGTCCGTATTCGTTCCGATAACGCCTTGGTGTCGTAATTTGGCTTAAGGACTCAACAAAAAGAATTTTTGTTTTCTCTTCTTCATTTGGAATAACACGATAAATCGTTCCAATTGGTATATTGATATAATCACCCGGATGATAAGAAAGTGTTCCAAACATTGTTTCAACTTTTCCTGACCCGTAATGGATAAATAGAAGTTCATCGCCATCACTGTTCCGATAATAGCTTTGCATTGGTTCGGTTACATTCGATGTCCCAATAAGCAAATCTTGATTGCCTAATATATATTCACGCGCTTTAAGAGCATCCCCTGTTTTCGAAAGTTTTGATGTATAAAAGTGACGATGCTTAAGTGGTGACTGTTCTTCAAATTCGGGTACATTCCTTCCAACTAATTCTGCTTTAACTACTTCAGTTGGCATGTAATGATGATATAGAATCGATCCAGTTCCGGAAAAACCCTTTGTTCCCATCACCTGTTCCCGATATAAGCCTCCATTACCTTTTTTAAACATCGTATGACGTTTGTGCGGAATTTTCCCCATTTGCCGATAATACATCCATTCACCTCATTTCTATTCGATTATATTATTTAAAACTCCTAAGTGATCGACCTCTAATTCAACCACATCTCCTGGTTCGAGCCAGCGGTGGACATCCTCCCCAAGCTCAAGAATACAACCCGTGCCGACGGTCCCCGAGCCCAAGATTTCACCTGGATAGAGGGTGACTCCTCTTGAAGCTCGTTCAATCATTTCTGCAAACGAATAATAAATATCCTTCATATTTCCTTCTGAAAGCAATACCCCATTTACTCTTGCTTTCATTGAAATATCATAGCCTTTTCCAGCTCTTAATGGTTCCAAATCTTCTTTTGTAACAATCCATGGCCCAATAGAAGTCGAAAAGTCTTTCCCTTTTGCCGGGCCAAGCCCAACCTTCATTTCTTTTTGCTGAAGGTCTCTTGCACTCCAATCGTTTAAAATGGTATAGCCAAAAATAAATTCATCTGCTTCTTCAGCACGAATATCCCTGCCTTCTTTTCCAATGATACAAGCAATCTCAAGTTCGTAATCAAGCCAATGACTGTCTTTTGGTTTAGGAATTATCTCTCCAGGCCCCTTTATAGCAAGATGGTTGGAAAAATAAAAAACAGGAATATCGTACCATTCTGGTATCATTTCAAGCCCCCGCATACCCCTGGCTGTTTTAACATGCTGCTCAAAGGCATAAAAGTCCCGAAAACTTCTTGGGAGCGGCAGTGGCGCTCTAAGTTGAATGGCATTTAGTTGGTAAATGCCCTTTTGTTCTCCCGAAACGAAGAAATAGTCTTCCGCTTTTTTCATGTATTCTTCATTTTTTTCAATAAAATCCAATAGTTTTTCTGGCAGCTCACCGCTAGATGCTTCATGGAGATCCACTACATAATCATTCTCCAATAAAACCCCAGCCCTTTCTTGCCCATTTTGTTTGATAAAGGTAACAAATTTCATTTTCTCACCCTGCTTTGATTTTCAACTATTCCCATTTTTAATCTGAATTTTTTACCGTTCGAAAAAAGGGAGAATCACCATCTCCCTTTTCTTTTGTTAGCCCTTTAAACTATCTGAAATTATTTATAAATTTCCGCGTCTTTCCTGTTCCCGTTCAATCGACTCAAATAATGCTTTAAAATTTCCTTCACCAAATCCACGTGCACCTTTTCGTTGAATAATCTCTACAAATAAAGTCGGGCGGTCAACAATTGGTTTCGTAAAAATTTGTAGTAAATATCCCTCATCATCGCGATCGACTAAAATATTTAGCTCGCGAAGCTTATCGATTTCTTCATCAATTTTGCCAATCCTCTCTAACAGAGATTCATAATAAGTGCCAGGAGTATTCAAGAATTCAACACCGTTCTTTTTCAAGGTTACTACCGTTGATACAATATCTTCGGTTAAAATGGCGAGATGCTGAACACCAGGACCATTGTAAAAATCTAAATATTCTTGGATTTGTGACTTTCTTTTCCCCTCGGCCGGTTCGTTAATTGGAAATTTGATTCGACCGCCATTGTGCATCACTTTGGACATTAAAGCCGAATACTCTGTTGTAATGTCTTGGTCTGTAAAATGCTTCATTTCTTTAAAGCCCATTACTTTGGAATAGTATTCAACCCATTCTTCCATGCTTTCAACATTACCGACTACATGATCGATGCCGATTAGACCAGCATCTTCGAATGGCAAAGATGTGATGTATGGATCGAAACCAGGTAAAAAGACACCTTGGTAATTTTTTCGTTCGATCAATGTATGGATCGTATCGCCATATGTGCCGAGAACGGCTTTTTTGACACTTCCATGGTCATCTTTTAGTTCAAATGGTGCCATATAAGCGATGGCACCTCTTTCAACAGCCTCAGAAAAGGCCTTGTCGACGTCATCTACCAAAAGGGCTACATCCTTGACTCCATCACCGTGCTTTTTAACAAACTGAGCAATTCTACTATCTTCTTTGTATGCCCCTGTCAAAACAAGCCGTATATTCCGCTGCTGAAGAACATAGGAAACAGACTCGCGATTACCTGTTTCAAGTCCTGAATAGGCTACAGGTTTAAATCCAAACGCCCTACAAAAAAAGTGGCAAGCCTGCTTCGCATTGCCTGAATAAATTTCAATATAATCAACATCTCTTACAGGAAAAAAGTCATCAACTAATTGATCTGCCGTTTGTCTTTGTTCCTTCATTTGAAAACCTCCAAATCGGAAAAATAGTAATTTTCAGAATAATTTTAAATGAAGTTGACTCGTTGTCTCAAGAATAGAAGGTAAAGCGACAACGCTTTTAGGCATTAAAGACTATTCTTTTTTTTCCTAAAAAAATTGCTTAGAAAAGCAGAAGAAACAGCCTAATACTGAGGCTGCTTCAATTAATATAGGCGGCTTAAGGGACGCTCATATCAGATTTTGTCAAAAAATTTAGGTAAGAATTGCTCGATCATTGGTCATTTGAACACCACGAATTCTCTTAAACTCCTGCAAAAGGCTTTCAATGGTCAGCTGCTTCTTTTTCTCCTCATCTACTTCTAAAATAATCTGTCCATTATCCATCATAATCAGACGGTTTCCAAGGTCTATGGCTTGTTGCATATTATGGGTAACCATCATCGTAGTTAGCTTATACTGATCAACAATTTCTCTAGTTAAAGTAGTGATGAGCTCTGCTCTTGAAGGGTCAAGAGCAGCAGTGTGTTCATCCAGTAACAAAATCGAAGGCTCTGTATATGTCGCCATTAGGAGAGACAGTGCTTGCCGTTCACCTCCGGATAATAGACCCACCTTTGCATTTAAGCGGTTCTCCAGCCCAAGATGGAGAGACTCTAATACTTCACGAAAATAGTCTCGTCTCTTTTTAGTTACTCCCCTTCGAAGTGTTCTTGTTTTATTTCTAGAATAAGCCATCGCAAGATTTTCTTCGATTGTCATACTTGGTGCTGTCCCTGCCATTGGGTCTTGAAATACACGACCAATCATTTTTGAACGCTTAAATTCAGATGTATAGGTTACATTTTTCCCACCGATCTGAATTTCTCCAATATCCGGAACGAGGACGCCAGAGATGATATTCATCAAAGTTGATTTTCCGGCTCCATTGCTTCCAATAACCGTCACAAAATCACCATGATTTAAAGATAAATTCACATTGTTAAGGGCCACTTTTTCATCAGGTGTCCCTTCATTAAATATTTTATGAATCTGATTTAATTGCAGCATGGGTCTCACCCTTTCTTTCGATGGAGGCATCAAAGGTCAGTACCTTTTCTCTTATTCTCTTAGCCTTTCGCTTTTTTTCCTTTGATCTTTCTATTATTATTGGCACAGTTAAGGCGAGAACAACCATAATCGCTGTGATTAATTTCAAATCACCCGGCTTTAAAAACTCTATTCTTAAGGCTAGTGTCACAACAATACGATAGACAATCGATCCTCCGATAACTGCAAGTGTAGTCCGCCGAATTGTTTTCGTTCCAAACAATGCCTCACCGATAATGACGGAGGCAAGGCCAATAATGATCATCCCTATTCCCATTCCAATATCGGCAAAACCAGATTCTTGGGCTATTAACGCTCCGGAAAATGCAACTAAAGCGTTAGATAAGCCTAGTCCGAGAATGATAAGTAGATTTGTATTGGCCGACAAACTACGAATCATACGTTTATTATCGCCAATAGCTCTAATTGCCAGGCCAACTTCTGTGAGCAAAAACAAGTCCGTTATCCATTTAATGACAAAGGTTACAACAATCATAGAGATAAGGATTCCCCACGTATCCGGCAGGCTATCTCCCAAACCAATGCTCGTTAAAATCCGATTTAAAAAAGCGTCAGCGCCGGTTTTTTCAAATACGGCGGAAATTTTCGTAAAAGCAGTATCCGTATTTAAGAGAGGAATATTGGACTTACCCATAATTCTAAGATTAATGGAATATAAAGCAATCATCATTAATATTCCGGAAAGCAAATTATTAATTTTCCCTATCGTGTGAAGAATTCCCGTTAAACAGCCTGCTGCAAATCCAGCAAAGAGTGCTGCCAAAGTTGCAATAAATGGATTAGCACCTCCTGCGATTAAAACAGCGGAAATAGCTGCTCCGGTTACAAAGCTACCATCTACAGTTAGATCGGGAAAATCCAAAATACGAAATGAAAGATAGACACCAAGTGCCATAATCGCATAGATGATACCTGCTTCAAAAGATCCAAATATGGCTGTAAACATAGTAATCGTCCTTTCTATTGGTTTGGTGTAATAAAAGTAAGTCAATCCTTGAACACTTTATTTATGTATGAAACAAGGAGTCGGCCCAAATAAGGCCGCCTCCTAAAAGGATCATATATTGTTATTTCCCGTCATAAAATTCCCCAAGCTTTTTCCATTCATCTTTAACTTTTAAGCCTTGTGCTTCAGCTGCTTTTGTATTGATAACTAGCTTCAAGTTTTTAGGTAATTCAACTGGAATTTGATTTGGCTTCTTTTTACCAGTTAAAATATCAACAGCCATCAATCCAGATTGGTAGCCGATATCATAATAATTAAACCCGCTTGCAGCCACTGCCCCTTTTTTCATGGAATCAAGCTCCCCGACGAAAAGGGGAATTTTTTTACTGTTCGCAACTCCAATAACAGACTCCAGGGCAGAAACAACGGTATTATCTGTTGGGATATAAATGGCATCCACCCGGCCTACTAGCGATTCGGCAGCTTGCTTGACTTCTGCAGAAGTTGAAACAGATACCTCTGTTAGCTTTGCTCCTTTCGCTTCTACCAACTTTTTAACCTCTTTTATCTGGACGACGGAATTCTGTTCACCGGAATTATAAATGACCCCAATTTTAGATGCTTTCACTTCATCAGTAATAAAATTTATGGTCTTTTTCGTTGCATCTGGATGATTATCGGTCGTACCAGTAATGTTTTTTCCAGGTTGATCAAACGCTTTTACAAGCCCTGCTCCAACAGGATCTGTAACTGAGGTAAAGACAATCGGTATTTCTTTTGTGGCATTTAATGCAGAGGTAGCGCTCGGCGTGGCGTTGGCAAATATTAAATCTACCTTATCGCCTACAAAAGTTTGGGCAATAGTTTGAGCATTGTCCATCTTTGTTTGGGCATTCTTCTCATCGTATGTAACCTTGAGGCCTTTATCCTTTAATGCCTGTTTAAATCCCTGTGTCGCTGCATCCAAAGAAGGATGTTCGGCAAATTGAGAAATCCCAATTTTATACTCTTTGTCCGCTCCATCTTTTTTCGCACTTCCCGACGTATCTTTACTTCCACAGCCTGCAATTAGAAGCAAGCCAGCAAACAGAGCAAAGAACGATCGAATATGTTTCTTCATCAATTTGACCTCCTAAAAATTTAATTTTCTAAAAATTTAACATATTTTAAAAATTATTCTAGTCTTTATTTCCTTTAAAATCAATAGAAACTTAAAAATATTTTTTTGCTTTAAAGCGACACAAAGCAATTAGATTCAACGGAATGAATCACAACAACTATTATTTAAGAAAAGTATGTGTTAAAGGTCATTGTTGATTTTTGAAACTATGTTGATTGGAGCAGAAGGCGCGAGATCCTCGAAAATGCTATCGTATTTCCTTCGTGCGGTGTAGATTCATAGTTGCTGATTCAACGTCCAGCGGGAGTACGTGGCAGGGGAGACCCCACAGGCGCTAGCGCTGAGGAGGCTCCCCGGATCGATCGCCCGCGGAAAGCGAAGCGCCTGAAGCGCAAATCAACAGGCAAGTTTAACACAGCCTAAAAAAATAAGCCCTCTACAAATGCAGAAGGCTCAATGGAATAGATTGTATAGGTTGAGTTCAAAGGATGAACATTACCAATCACGTGTACGATCAAGTAGTTGGTCAATCTCAATTACTAGTAATTTATGACTGTTCTTTTCAGATGTTAGATCTAAAGTAGTTTCTAATAACTTGTCGATGTCAATCATATTGGTGATCATATCTAACCTCCAAAATAGTTTTTGAATTAATATTCTTACTAAACGATTCGAATTTCCTATCTATTTTTAGGGGTATTTTAATAAAAAACAAATTCTATTGAGTACTAGCATTATCATAACTAAAAAATCCAGTCACGGTATTGTGACTGGATTTTCATATAAATATCTAGTTAATTCCATTGCTTCATTTTGTTGATGACTTTGTTTTTTAAGCTTGTTAAGAACGTAGCTTCACCATTTAAAATTTTTTGCTTATTCCATTCATTAAAGCTTGCGACGATAATAAGTATAAATCCGACTATTAATAAGTAGCACCACCAAGGCATATTTCCCCAATAAGGTCTCGTCTGTAAAAAGACATTAAGCAAAAGTACCCCACACCCAATAAAGAAATATGATTTTGTTTGCCAATACATTCCTGACAACATTTGATATTAATGCCAGTGTGCCTAATATGATAGCATCATAAATATTTGAACTTACTAACCCATCTTGAATTAACAGCATAGAGACGACGAGAAGTACTCCCCATTCGAGTGGTTTTGTCACCTTTGTATACATTCCTTTGAATTTCAGTCGGATAAAAACGACCAAAGCAATCCAAGGAAGGACAAGTACTTCCCGCTCCCATATTGCGGGCACGTTTAATTTACCTATTACTGAATAGTAAGGTTGTAATAAATAGACACCGCTAAGGATAACGACAAAAACTGAAAATTTTGCTGGAACACGGTTTCTTTGCAGCCACACGGTGGCGGCGATAAGTAATCCCGGCAATGCGAGGGTCCAAACCTGCTGATTGTCAAAATAATACATGAGTAAGTAGAATAAGTAAGAAATAACTGTATAAGCATCCACTTTTACTTCTTGAAGTTTTTTGCTGCTTACCACAAGCTTATTATATACTATCTGTCCTATTAAAGTTGAAAGAATCCCCAAACCCCCTGACCATAGCATTTTTTCAAAGCTGTCCATTCCGCTATATACGAAAAATTCAACTGTAGCAAAAAATGTAAAGAAAAGTGGAACAATCGCCAATAAATCCCATTTCAATAGATGTAAATAAACTAGCAATGCCATCGAATAAATTATTGCAATTAAATAAGGACTCCATCCAAATGGATAAGTAATCAGAGTAATTACTATTCCAAACAAGGAAAATGGGACAAGATAATAAGCTGTCCTCTCTTTAATCTTTTGATTAGCAAAAATCCAGAAAAGAAGGATAGAAGCACTTGTAATAGGAAATTCGTAACGACTGAAATCTTGAGCGTCTAAATAATCAATCCCAGTTGTAAAAACAAATAATAGTGAAGTAAAGCTTCCATATAAAAATAGTTTTAATTTCCATTCCTTCGCTTCCTGCAATGCGCTGAATCCATAGACAAAGACAGCTAACAGAAAGCTAAAAAAGGAGTCAGTGTGAAAGGCAAACAAAGTATATAAGAGAGCAAAAGGGTATATGCCATTTCCAAGCCAAGCAAATGAGCTTAAAAGATTAGTATCTTTTATCCGAAATAGATATCCAATGAATAGCAGAAGTACTGCACTACTCGAGGGAATAAATGAATCAATAGTATGGATAAATGGATATTTATCTAAAATGGCATGGATGATTGAGAAATATGCCAAAAGAGTGGTAAAACTGATAAGATAGGCAAACCATTTTGAACCATGTGTTCTATATAAAAGAGTATACATTCCAATTCCAAATAATAAAACAAAAGGCTGTAGCCATAATTGATAAATGGGATTTACTAAAGCAAGGGCTATCCCTATCGAGTATAAGATTTGTGAAATATAAAAAGAGGTTCTCTCTAATTCATTTTTTTTAAACTGCTTCCAGCCAATTCTCGACAAAAAGACAAGAAGGGCACCTGCTACAAAATTGATGGTATTTCCATATTGTTCATCGTAGGTAGGAAAATTAGCATTCACCTCTTCTCCAAATGCTACAATCCCCAGTCCAAGAGAGATGGGAAGAATCCATTTAGCTGATTCTTGAAGGTTCCGCCTCTCTTCCTTAATATTCATGAAATAAGAAATTACTGCGACGAGCATAAGCATTGTTCCCAGCTCCCACCAGTAAAGGAGACCGAATGCTGTAATAATTGCAACTGTCATTATTGCTGCTCCTATGTCTCTGGAGCTAGTTCGAATGATTTTCAAATACTTTGTCTGAGTAACAATTCCAACCACAATATATAAGGTGAAACCCGTAATAAATAATGTAAAAGAAAAATGAATAACTTCAAAAGGTTTACCAATCAATGCTGTTCCTTCATAAATTGCAGACGCTATAAATGCAGAGCTTAAATATGAAAATAACCGTTTTGGATCGCTATAAGCTAAATAAAGAAAATTTATCGCCATAATCAGATAAGCTATCATCAGAACAATAGAGGGAGTTCCAAAGTGGAGAAAAATCCCTTCAAGACTAATATAAATAAAAGCACAACCTGATATAACAGCACTAGTATAGTGAAATGCTTTATCAAGAGAGAAATCCTGTTTCATCCATTTTGGAACAAATGCGATACCAAATCCCATGATGGCATAAACAATCGCTCCAATGGAGGTTAATGCTGAATGTTCAATCAACTGGTAGGCTCCATACACAATCATGATACTAAAAACAAAATGATACTCTTTTCTGCCAGTTACATAAATCATCGACAAATAAATTATGGCCGTTAAAAGGAGGTTAAAGCTATAGAGAACTTGGTTATCATATAAAAAAATCATGAATAATGTACTAAGCACGATATTGACTTGTATGAATGGGACAAACTCATGAGTAAACAGCTTTAAGGAGTCATTATTTTTGACTCGATGGTAAATAAAAATGAAGAGAATATTGAAAATCATAAGACCTAAATAGAAGAAATCTATTTTCAAGTAGAAGCTTGCCAAAAAGAAAGCCACTCCAGCCGAAACAGCTGTAAAGGTAAACCAAACGAATAATCTGGATGCCAAATGTTTTGATAAATGGACATAGACCGTTGCAGAAAGGAAACTTCCTATTATCCCGAGAATAAAATGGCCTTTACCAGATATGGACAAATACGGCCCTAAAAGACCATACCACCCGAGGGAAAGGATAAAAATAGGCAAAAATAAACTTCCTAAAACGTTAAAAGCAAAAGCGGTCTTTTCTATATGAAGTACTTTTTTTGTTATTAAGGCAAGTACGTAAAATAATAAAGCTACTATTGCAATAAACCCGCTTTTCATCATGCTTGTCAGCGATTCCCAATTGCTCGTTGCAACAAACAATCCACCAATTAATAAAAAAATTACCCCTATATTTAATGACCAAGTAATATTTCTTTCACGAACCTCTTCCATTGTTAACGTCTTTTTAACCTTTTTCGGTTTTGTAACAACAGAATTTAAATTGTTTACTTTTTTCTCTACTGGAAGGAGCGGGCCACAAGACTCTTTATACTTTAAATCCAAATGATATTGGTGATGTGCTTTAGCTACCTCTTCTACGACTGCTTCAGATAAGTATCCTTCCGTTTCTAGCATGAAAAGCACTTGATTAAAGATTTTTTTTCTCACTTCCCTCATGTTTTTCTCCATAAATTCACCCCTTAATTTACCATCTGTTTTAAAAAAATTACACAACCTTAATTTACCATCTTGGTGTAATTTTACACTATTTATAAAAATTTTCAATATCAAGAACAACCTTTTTTGAATTAAAAATTTACTGCTGTACTTTTGTCCATACAATAAGACATCTTTTCTCATACATTACAGTATGAAGAAAAAGGAGGTGATAGGTGATGAGTGGCGGAACAGGACATGGTTTTGCGTTAATTGTTGTGTTGTTTATTCTGTTGATCATTGTAGGGACAGCCTTTATGGGTGGTTACTACTATTAAGCTCCACCCTACTCCCTATTAGGTTTCGTAGGCCAATTTATTGGTTACGTAAAGCCAAAAAAGCTGTGCTCAAAGACTCATGAGCACAGCTTTTCTTTTTAATTTATTAAGGTGTTTTTGTTCCTTTTTTTCCTTTTGGTCCAAGATATTGATATTTATTTGGATCAATCGGTGTAAATCCTGCAGGTTTGTAGAAACGCAATAAATCTTTATTAACAACCTTATCAGACATTTGAAGTTCAGTTTTTACTTTACTATCAATTCCTTGACAAGCTGTATTATTGGCTAAAGCTTGACCTGTTTTTGTATCATAACATTTTTCATTAATTTGCGTTACAGTTGGAGATTCAAAATCACCATCTCTGAATAATGCCCAGTCGCGATTATCTTTTGATAATAAATCCGAGCCAAATTCAATGTAATCCTTCGTATCAATGCCTAATAAATGTAGAAGAGTTGGACGAACATCAACTTCTCCCCCATACTGATGCTGTACGCCGCCCTTCACCCCAGGGACGTGGATAAAGAGTGGTACACGTTGTAATCCTGCATTTATGGTTGGAGTGATTTCAGGAACGCCCAAAACTTTTGCCATTGCAGTATTATGGTTTTCAGAAAGTCCATAATGGTCGCCGTATAATACGATAACGGTATTATCATATAAACCATCTGCTTTTAAATCGTTAAAGAATTGCTCTAATGCTTGGTCCATATAATGGGCTGATTGGAAGTAATCATTAACCACTGTGTCTCCAAAATCACCTGGAGGGAAATCAGTGTCCTGTGGATCCATTTCAAATGGGAAATGGTTCGATAAGGTTATAAACTTTGTATAGAACGGCTGCTTTAAGCTTTCTAGCATTGGCATAGATTCTTTAAAATATGGCTTGTCTTTCATCCCATAATTCTTTTTATTTTGGTCTGACATGTCATAGTATTCTGCATCAAAGAACTGATCGTATCCAAGAGCTTTATACATCACATTTCGATTCCAGAATGTTTTGTAGTTTCCGTGGAATACAGCAGAGTTATAGCCGTAGCCCTTTAAAATAGCAGGTGTTGCTTGATAGGTGTTTTGCGCTTTGTTAATAAAGACGGCACCCTGATTTAATGGATATAAAGAGTTTTCCATTAAAAATTCGGCATCAGATGTCTTCCCCTGTCCTGTTTGGTGGAAGAAATTATCAAAGTAAAAGGTGTTGCCATCATGTGCTAATGAATTCAAAAATGGTGTAACTTCCTGTCCATTTGGCATCTTGTAGTCAATCATAAAGTTTTGGAATGATTCCAGTGATACATAAATCACGTTCATCCCTTTTGCTTTACCAAAATATTCAGGATTTGGTGCTGCATAATTCGCTTTTCGATAGTTTTCAACATCGGTAATTTCGCTACTATCGGCAAAGGCACGTTCGCTTGAAGATTGAATATTTTGAATGATGTCGTAAATGGTAAAGTTATATGCACCTAAGTATTTAACTAAATAATTTCGGTCAAATGAGCGTGATAATAATTCTGGACGATCTTTTTCTGCTAATCCTAGATTAAACAGAAAAACAGTTATAGAAAACAATAAAACAATTTTATAAGATTTTCTATTTTGAAGAACGACCTTTTTAAATACTGTTAAAGCAAGGATAATTATGATTATTAAATCAGAAAAGTAAAAAATATCTGTCGGATGCATTAATGATATTACACTGGTACCAAGTTGCCCAGAATTTTGCTTCGCTTCCATGATTGTAGGTAAAGTAATGAAATCAGTAAAAAAGCGATAATATACAATATTTGCATACAACAAAAAAGACAATAGGAAATTGACGATGATCAACACTAATTTAAAGTGCTTTTTAAAAAGTAATGCAATTCCCAAAAAGAATAAACCGGAGCTTAACGGGTTTATGAATAATAGAAATTTCTGTAAGTTATTGTCAATTCCAAGTTTGAATTCAATTTGATATGCTATATATGTTTTAATCCAAAATAATACTACGGCAATAGCAAAGAAAGTAATATAACTTTTATTTAACGATTTAGGTAGTCTAAGTTTATTCATTTTAATTCTCCCCTCACTTACCATTTTGCTCCGGTAAACGAACCTCAATTACTATAACATATTTTCTCTAAAAATAAAAACATATTTAATCCCATTTTATGTTGACTATAGGCACTAAATTTTTCTTCTAGTTTCGACATTTCCATCAAAATTCAACTTATTTCACAAGATAAAGTGAAACTTCCATCAGTGGGGTTTTCTTCATCCCCACTGATGGTTAGTTGAACCAATCGGGCATTTACGGGCAGTTTTCTCACCTTTCTTCTTCACTTCTATCTCAATCTTGAGGAGTGGATCTTACTGCCCGTTAATGCGGGATAATTTTAGTACTAATAATGAGACTATATGTACCATTTTATCTATATATCCATAGAAATTGGACATGACTATTTTTCAACTTCAAATATATAAGACGGATGGAAATGCTTTTTGTTTCACCAATTAATATTTTTTCTTCATATAATATAGGGCTTTTTTAATGTACTTTTCATTACCTTTAATTGATTATTATGTAATCATAAACCTGAAGCAACCAAGATGCAATATGAATTTAGTTTTATCTTGAAAAGAGTTTGTCATAGCATCGTGTCATTGAATATTTGTTACATGTAGGCGAATACTAGAAAAAAACTGAATACAAGGAGATTCATATGCCTAGAATCAGACCTGAATTTACTAAAAGTCCTTATTTCGTTGAAGAGCCTGGTAATTGGCATTTAAAGACCGGAGCCCCAAAAGAATTACAAATTGAATTTGAAAATTTCATGGACAGTTTAAAGGATCCTGAAGAAGCAGGTACAATTAACGGGATCGACATTGATTATCCTTATTCTAGATAGTGGTTTAAAACATAATAAGGAAGGAATCCTGGTGTTATTCCCTCCTTTTTTTAAATGTTTTTTTGAAGATTGGATAGGAATAAAAGTAAATATCCAATATTCGTATGATTAATGCTGCCAAAAATAATTTCATCCCTGTTTCTCCTATTATATATAGAAGAAAGCGGGAACACCCCAGTAATCAGCTTGAATAAAAAACCATGATTTTTCAAAAAATAATTTCGACAAACATATGAGGAGTGAAAAAATGGAAGCAAAACGAGTAAAACAAATTTTGTCCTCTGCTGCTGATATTGAAGTGAAATATAATGGGGTATCTGTATGGATTGACCAATTAAATGAAGACGGACGAACTGCAACTGTCCATTTACGCGGACCGTTGGAGGAAAGATCAACTGTAGAAATAAATGAACTTATTGAAGGATAAATCGAATTTTTTAAGATACTAGTAGAGGCAGGATTTTATCCTGCCTCTATACCATATCTTCATTTTCTTTTTCTACATCTCCAGGTCGTGGCTGATCTTGCTGAACAATACTTTCCAGAATCTCTCTATTTGAGTTACTGGCATCTTTCCCTGCTCCAGGTGCGATACTCGCCATTGGCAGTTGTTCAAGTTCTTTCCCTCTTGGCATATTCCTCACTCCTTTAATGTATGTCATTTATAGTCTTCTTAATCGTACTGAAAACGATTCCTTGGAAAATATTGAGAGCCAGTTTAGATATCTTCCTAATGATGTTTATCATTAATCAGCGGTTTACCATCATCCAATTTTTGAAAACCTCTCAAGATCTTTGTTTTCTCCGATTACGACTAGTACATCACCTTGGACAATTCTTTGATCCGGTGAAGGAGTAATATTGATTTCATTGTCATTCCGAATCGCAATGACACTTAAGTTGTATTTTGCTCTAAAATCAATTTCTCGCAATGTTTTATTTACCATCTTAGAAGGTATTTTTACTTCCTCAACACTGTGATCTTTAGAAATCTCTATAAAATTTAAAACATTGGGAGAAAGAAGGTGATGAGCGACGCGAATTCCCATATCCCTCTCAGGATATACGACCCAATCCGCCCCCACTTTTCTCAAAACCTGACCATGAAGTTTATTTATAGCCTTGGCAATCACATTTTTAACCCCAAGTTCTTTCACAAGTAAAACGCTAAGGATACTAGCTTGAATATCACTGCCTATGGCAACAACTACCGTATCAAAATTCCGAATACCAATCGCTTTCAATGCCTCGGCGTCAGTAGAATCTGCAATTACAGAATGGGTGACGTATGGATGGGACTCCTCTACTCTCTCCTCATTCATATCTACACCCAATACTTCTTGCCCAGATTCAAACAATTTGGCTGCAATACTTATTCCGAATCTACCTAAACCAATTACTGCATATTGATTTGCCATTTTTTAAGATCCTCCTAGATGTAAATAACTACCCAATCATAATTTTACCTTTCGGATATCGGAAAGCATCAGGGTTCCTTCTTATTGTTACCGCAAAAGCGATTGTTAATGGGCCTACCCTGCCAGCAAACATCGTAAAAATTATAAGCCCTTTACCTAAATTAGACAGATCTGGAGTTATACCCATTGACAGCCCTACAGTACCAAATGCCGAGGTCGTTTCAAATAAAAGCGAAAGAAAGTCTTTCCCAGGCTCTGTTATAGTTAATAGCATCGTCATGATTATGACAAGAAATAATCCACTTAAGGTGACGGTCAATGCCTTGTAAATAGTTTCATAGCCAATTCGTTGTCTATAAAAAACTACATCCTCTTTTCCGCGAATTTGTGACCACACCGCTCCTAAAAGGGTCGCAAAGGTTGTGGTTTTAATACCACCTCCAGTTGAACCGGGGGATGCACCGACAAACATTAAAAATACGATTAAAAATAATGAAGATTGGGTCATATCTCCGATACTTATTGTGTTTGCTCCTGCTGTTCTAGCGGTGACTGATTGAAATAATGCCCCAAGAACCTTTCCCAAAAAAGACAATGGTTTCAATGTTTTTTCATTTGAATATTCTAGTACAAAGATACCGATCGTCCCTGCTAACAACAGAATCGCACTCGTTACAAGGACAACCTTAGTATGTAATGATAGTCGTTTGGAGATTCGATATTCAAACAGTTCATTCATAACAATAAAGCCGATCCCACCTAACGTAATTAACGAACAAATTGTCAAAACAACAGTTGGGTCATCAACATAACCGGTTAAGCTTTTGAAATTGCCAATGATATCAAAACCAGCATTATTAAAATTAGAAATGGAGTGAAATATTCCATAATAAATGGCTTTTCCAATTGGCATATCAAAAGAAAAACGGATCGATAAAATGACTGCTCCAGTCAGCTCAATAACACCGGTAAAAATTAAAATCCGCTTCGCTAATCTCACAATTCCTTCCATCGATAAGTTATTTAGTGATTCTTGAAGCAGGATTCTTTCTTTTAAAGAAATCCTTTTTCCTAATAAGAAGGCAAAAAGAGTCGCAAATGTCATAAAACCAAGTCCGCCAATTTGTATGAGAGACAATATAACCAATTGTCCAAAAATCGTAAAGGTTGTTCCGGTATCCACAACCACCAACCCTGTTACACATGTTGCAGAGGTCGCCGTAAAAAGAGCATTAAGAAAGGTTAATCCTTTTCCATTGACAGTAGAAATTGGCATCGTTAATAAAAAGGCTCCAATTAGAATGATTGTGGCAAACCCTAGTACCAGAGTTTTTGGCGGATCTAAAAAAAATTTTTTTCTTTCCATTGTTTTCTCCCTTACCAATAATATTGTCTATAATAAATACCTTACGTAAATATATATGGTTGAAATAACGATTGATAAAATCATTAGCGGAAAGCCTATAAACAAGTATTTTTTGAATGATATATGATGCCCTTCCTTAGATGCAAGACCAGCGACAACTAAATTTGCACTTGCGCCAATAAGTGTACCATTGCCCCCTAAACAGGCCCCAAGAGAAAGACTCCACCAAAGCGGGTCCAAATTTGTAATCCCTAATTTCCCCAATTCCTTTATCATAGGAATCATAGTTGCGACAAATGGGATATTATCAACGAATGCAGAAATAATCGCACTCATCCATAGTACAAGGATCGTGGTTGCTTTTAATTCTCCACCTGTGATTGAAATAGCTTTCTTTGCCAGGTCCGCAATTAACCCTGTTTCCACTAAGCCGCCAACAATCACAAATAATCCCAGAAAAAAGAAAAGGGTAGTCCATTCTATTTTTTCTAGTACAGTTACTAGATATTTGTCTCCTGTTAGCAACAGCAAAATAAATGCACCAATTAAGGCGATTGTTGCCGTTTCTATATGTAAAAACTGATGAGTAAAAAAGCCCACTAATACCAGGGCAATAACAAAAATACATTTAGCAAGTAGGTCCCTATCATTTAATTCTAGTTTCGCATTTTTAGTTAACAAATGGTTTTTTAGATCCGGTGGTGAATATAATTGTTTTTTATAAATTAGGGTAAACAACAAGATAGTGATTGCTAATATGATGAAATTAATCAATGCTAGATTATTAATAAATGCCGTAAAGGTTAATTCTTTCACTGCACTTCCAATCATCAAATTTGGCGGGTCTCCGATCATAGTTGCAGTCCCTCCAATATTCGAAGCGAATATTTCTGACATTAAAAATGGGATCGGATTGACCTTTAATTGCTTTGTAATACTGATCGTAACGGGTACGACAAGTAACACGGTCGTGACATTATCCAAAAAGGCAGATGCCGTGGCAGTGAATAAACTAAGGACCATTAAGATCCTAACTGGTTCACCCTTAACCTTTTGAGCTAAACAAATGGCAATAAACTCAAAAATCCCTGTTTGCGCGGTGATACCAACGATAATCATCATGCCTACCAAGAGACCAATCGTATTAAAGTCAATGAAATGGATGGCAAGTTTTTGATCCAGTACACCAAATGCAATCATTAATAATCCGCCGAGCATCGCAATAGTGGTACGGTGAATTTTTTCCGATATGATAAGTGCATATGTAACTAAAAAGATAATCAAGGCGATTAACGCATGTGTTCCCATTTTTTCACTCTTCTCCTATGAATCATTCTTATCTATTAATCTTGTTCAAATTTGAAAAAAGAAATAGGAAATATCACCATCACCCTGGAATTTATTTTTTTGAAATTTTATTAGAAAGTTTCATTCTTAATAGTTAATTATAAAAAACAGTTTTATATTTCACAAAGAAAATTTTACCATACTTTGATTTTTTAATTAAAATTATTTTTATGGGATATTTACGAATGAGTATTTTTATTATAGGCTCTGTTAAACTGGCATGTTGATTTCCGCTTCAGGCAATCGCTTTCCGCGGGCGTTCCGGGGAGCCTCCTCGGCGCTTAAGCGCCTGTGGGGTCTCCCCTGCCCCGTACTCCCGCAGGACGTTGAATCATCATCCTTGAATCAACTCCGCACGAAGGAAATGCGATAGCATTTTCGAGGATCGAGTGCCTTCCGCCCCAATCAACATAGTGGCAAAATCAACAATGGGCTTTAACATATCCTAATCATAAAAAATCAGTATTGTTGCAAATACATAAAAAACCCGCCTGAGCACACACAGGCGGGTTTTATTTTAATTTAAGATCGTTACTTTTAATTGTTTCTTTCCAAAGTTAAGAGCTGCTTGCTCTGTAGGCATAAACACATCAATTCGGTTTCCTTTTATGGCACCGCCTGTATCTCCGGCAATGGCTTCACCATAGCCTTCAACATACACTTTGCTTCCGAGTGGTATTATGGATGGATCCACTGAGATGACCTTTGTATTTGGATTATCTTTAAGATTGATTCCCGTGGCAGTTCGTCCTGAGCAACCTTTACATCCTGCGGTATAAGCAGTTGCCATAACGGTAATTTCCTTTGTAGGAGCTTTACTTGTCGAAGTCACAGTTTGTGATTGACTTGTTTCGCTTCCTACTGATCTTGGTGCAGCTGCTTGAGGAGCGCTATTCGATTGAACTTGCGATGTGGATGTTGCTTTTTCAGCTTGTACCTGCCTTGCAGAATTTTCTTCACTCGGATTTGTAAGACCCTCATAGATTACTAGATCTAGTCCAGGATGAATCAAGGCGGATGTCAACTGATTCCATTCCATTAATTGTTCAACAGTTACATGAAATCTTTGTGCAATATTCCATAATGTATCATCTTGTTTTACTATATAATTCTGTTGCGTTGCGATTTTCAAGACTTGCCCAGGGTGAATAAGGTTTGTCGTAAGTTGATTCCAGTTTTTTACATTTTCTACAGATGTGTTATGTACCTGTGCAATGTTCCAAAGGGTGTCACCTTTTTTTACTGTTAATTCTTCTGCGTGTGCATTAGCGCCTACAGTTCCTGAGAGTACAGCAACTGCTATGAGTGTTTTCAATTTACTTAACATTTTTTTCCTCCCATGTTCTTCGTAGCTAACACGGATTATCTTATCATGGATTTTCCAAATAAAAAGAACAGGGAGATGTTAATTCATTTACATACATGGCAATTATATTACAATAACATTTCTAACGAACTGAGTATTTTCACCTATTTCACTATTATAGTAATAAAAAAGAGGAGGTTCCAAAAGAGTCTGACCCCTCGCTTAATTCTCAATATATAGTCGTTTATGTAGCAAAGTTTAACTATAATATTGCAGAAGGAGGGGTCTGCCACTTTATTTTTGCACATCCGCTTTTATACTTTAGAAATAGCAACTGCGCAAGCTTTGTATTCTGCTGTGCCCGAAATTGGGTCATATTCATTAAGTGTAAGCATATTGGTCGGGGTTTCACTCCAGTGGAAGCTCATAAATACGAGTCCTGGTACTACTTGCTCAGTAATTTTTGCTTTAACCAACAGTTCTCCCCTTCGTGAACGAACCTGAACCACTTCACCATCTGCTATTCCAAGCACGGTAGCATCATCAGGATGGATATCAACTGTTTCTTCTGTCTGCTTTATTTTTACCCCGGCAGCGTAATGACGCGTTTGCGAATGGGTATTATATGACTCGTACCGTCTGCCTGTCGTAAGGGTAAAAGGATATTCTTTATCAGGAAGCTCAAGTGGTGGTGTAAATTCCACAGGTACAAAAGGTGATTTTTTCTTTTGCTCTTCCTGCTTATGATACCTTTCATGCATAACAAACGTCCCTGGATGATTGACGTCAGGACATGGATAGTGAAGACTATACATATGTTCAAGTCTTTCATAAGAGATCCCACCATACATTTCCCATGCTATCCTTCTAACTTCATCCCAAATTTCCTGACTGTTGTTATAGTGCATAGAATAGCCCATCATATCCGCTATTTCACAAAGGATTACCCAATCCTCCTTTGTATTTGGGTCGGCTTCTACTGCTTTTCGAACCCTTTGAATCCGTCGGTCAGTATTGGTATATGTTCCTTCAACCTCACCCCAAGAGCGTGCAGGTAAAACGACATCAGCAAGTTCTGCAGTATCCGTTAAGAAAATATCTTGAACAATTAAAAGATCTAATTTTTCAAAGATTTTCTTCGTATGATTCATATGAACATCAGCAAGGAGAGGATTTTCCCCGATTACATAAAGAGCTTTTAATTCTCCGGCCTCAAGCCTATCAAAAGTCCTTGTTTGTGTGTCCCCGGCTTGCGGATTTAATTTAACCTTCCATTCCTTTTCATAGCGCTCTCTGTATTCATCATTAGCAATACTCATCGCTCCAGCCAATTGGTTAGGAAGACACCCCATATCCCCTGCACCTTGGACATTATTTTGCCCCCGAAGCGGCATAATTCCTGAGCCTTCTTTACCGATATTTCCTGTTAATAACGCTAAATTAGCAATATCGAACACATTATTTACACCACAGTGATGTTCAGTAATTCCTAGTGTATAGGCAATCATCGAACCGTTTGAACATGCGTACTCTCTTGCTGTTGCTACAATATCCTCTGGAGTCAAGCCGGTGATTTCAGCGGCATATTCTGGAGTATATGGTTCTACATTCTTTTCGAGCATCTCAAAATCGATTGTAAATTTCTCGATAAAATCAGAGTTATATAGCCTTTCTTTCAGAATAACACGGATTAGAGCATTTATAAGAGCTATATCAGTGCCGACATTAATTTGTAGGTGTCGGTGGGCTATTTTAGTCATGTCAATGCTTCTCGGATCAACAACAATTACCTTAAGCCCGGATTTCGCACACTTTTTAATACGATTGGCAATAATTGGATGAGCTTCAGTTGTGTTTGAGCCCATCAGCAATAAGACCTCTGCTTTATCGAAATCTTCAAGTGTGTTTGTAGGGAAACCGCTTCCAAAAACAGTTGCCAGACCGGCAACACTTGGAGCGTGTCAAGTTCGGTTACAGCCGTCAATATTGTTACTGCCAATAACCGTCCTCATAAATTTTTGCGTAATATAGTTTGATTCATTCGTTGTTCTCGCACAGGCAAACATCGAGATAGCATTCGGTCCCCATAATGACTTGATTGCTGATAATTTCTGTGAAATAAACTGATAGGCCTCTTCCCAAGTTGTTTCTACTAATTCTCCTGCTTTCCTAATAAGCGGAGTTGTTAAGCGATTTTTTGCATGGACATATTCATAGGCAAAAGCACCCTTCACACATGTTTGCCCTTTGTTTACAGGCGCATCCTTGTCACCGCGAATTTTCTTAATTTTGTTATCCTGGACTTCCACAATTAAACCGCAGCCAGTACCACAATAACCACAAATTGTTTTCACCAAATTGGCTCCACCCATTGCCATTCCCTCCCTCAAAAAAACATTAAAGCATTTATATTCATATTAATCTATTCAGTACTTTTATAGTGTTATTTTTTGTGAAATTTTTGACAATTTTACGAAAGAAAAAACGGAAGAAACGATTCTCCCGTTTGTTAAGCAGTTTTAGCCGGTAATAAAATATTGAAGGTTGTGCCTTTGTTTGGTTCACTTTCGACAAATACCTTACCGTTATGACTTTCAATGATTTTGAAACTAACCATTAATCCTAAGCCATTTCCATTCTTCTTTGTTGTATAAAAAGGTTCCCCTAATTTTTGTAATTTTTCTTTTGGAATTCCAACTCCGGTATCCTGAATGGAGATTTGCACTGTATGATCGTGTATAGTCGTTTCAACATACAAGTCGCCGCCATTTGGCATCGCTTCAATGCCATTTTTTATGAAATTCAAAAATACTTGTTTGAGTCTATTTTCATCACACTCAATTTGAATAATTTCCTCTTCACAAGCAAAGGACAAGCGGACATTTTTCTTTCTCGCTTCAAACTCAAGCAATGAAACAACATTTTTGATCACGGGAACAATATTTTTTTCTTCTAATTCGACAGCTTTTGGTTTGGCTAAAACCATAAAATCCTCGACGATTGTATTCACACGTTCGATCTCATCTAGAATAATATTTAAAAACTCCAAACGTTCCGGATCTTTTTCATCTAACTGCAGAAATTCTGCATATCCTTTCATAGATGTAAGCGGATTGCGGATCTCATGTGCAACACCGGCAGCCAATTGTCCAACGGCGGCAAGCTTATCCTGACGATGGAGAACCTCTTCCGTTTTCTTTTTCTCGGTAATATCATTTCGAATGGCAAGATACTGATATGGCTTTCCATGTTCATTTAAAAAGGGAACAATTGTTGTATCCACCCAATAATAAGTGCCATCCTTTGCTTTATTTTTAATTTCGCCTTTCCAGACGATTCCTTCGCCAATGGACTTCCAAAGATTTTTAAAAAATTCCTTTGAGTGATAACCAGAATTTAAAATTCGATGATCCTGCCCAATAATTTCATCTCGGCTATATTTTGAAATCTCGCAGAATTTGTCATTCACACTAGTAATATTTCCCTTTGCATCTGTAAAGGCAACGATAGAGGATTGATCAAGGGCAAATTTAATATCTGTAATCTCTTTAATTCTTTCGCTCAAATGCTCTTGAGCTCTTTTACGATCGGAGATATCTGTCCGAATCGATACATACTGATATGGTTTTCCTTTCTCATTTAAAAAGGGAACAATGGTCGTATCCACCCAATACAAAGTACCATCTTTGGCACGATTGCAAATTTCGCCCTTCCAAACCATCCCTTCTCCAATCGTTTTCCACATTTCTTTAAAAAATTGTTTCGAGTGATGACCAGAATTTAATATTCGATGATCCTGCCCAATTAATTCTTCACGACTGTATTTCGATATTTCACAGAATTTATCATTGGCAACCTCTATCCTTCCCTTTTCATCGGTTATTGCCACTATTGACGATTGATTGAGTGCAAAGGTTATATCGCGAACTTCCTTAATAGAGTCAAATAAATCCTGTTCAGCTTGCTTACGTTGTGAAATATCGGAACGGATGGCAATGTATTGAAACGGTTTTCCTTTTTGATTTAAGAACGGGACAATGGTTGTATCAACCCAATAAAATGAACCGTCCTTGGCTTTGTTACGAATTTCGCCTCTCCAAATCTGTCCTCTACTAATCGTTTCCCACAAGTCCTGGAAAAACTCTTTAGAATGGTAGCCTGAATTTAAGATGCGATGATTTTTCCCGATGATTTCTTCATTTTTATACTTTGAAATTTCTTCAAATTTATCGTTTACGTACAAAATTATCCCATGTTTGTCAGTGATTGCCACGATCGCCGATGCATCAAGCGCAGCTTTAATATCACGTAAATTTGTATCTGTTACCGCAAGCTGCTTGCTAATAAGTGCACTAGAGGCAATTAAGCCACCAATAATTAAGATTGAAACAAATAATACCATATAAATAACGAACATGTTTTCATTATTAGAAGCTTGTAGAACTTGTTGGTTTGTCATTACAGTAGTTGATCTTTGTAAAAGAAATTGGCCTTCAGCAATCGCTCCTGACATGACAAATGAACTAATTGGCTTAAGCCAACCTTGATTCCCTAGTAAATAGCTTTTTGAAGAAAAAAGAATCCACAAAGAAAATAAAAAAGATCCAAAAATTAATAAACTAGAAAATATAAACAAAGGGATATTATAATGACTCGTTAAATTCAAAGCATAAACGCTAATAATATGAATAGCGATAACTGCAAGGGTTAAAAAAAGACTGCTAATGAACAAATAAAGAAATGGGATGTTTTTTCCAGTTAAAAAAATGAATCCAATACCTGCAAATGCGATTCCAATAGATATAGATAAAATCGTAAGTGGTATTTGATAGTTTGCAAACCGGTTTATATCAGAGGAAATAAGTCCTATGAAATTCATGAACCAAATACCAATTCCCATGGATAAAGTTCCGCCCAAAAATAATAGCCGTTTATTTTTTTCTGAAGACCTTATTAGTGTTAACATATCCAATGTAGTATAGGAAGCCATGATTGTTAAACCAATGGCTATAATAATAAAATAAGGATGAAAATGTACCAGCACATCAGCCATTACTTTGCATCCCTCCTTTCCCCGTTGTTTTCTACTATGATTGTAATGGAAACCATTTAGTTAGTGAAGTACTATTTAGTTAAAAAGTATAATTCCCTTTTATTTTACCTGTAATTATTCAATTAGTAATGCGGAATATATAATTACCCATGATAAATGTATCTTTTTTTAAAAAAAAATATTTTTTTTTATTAAAAGTCTACACAAAAATCTTTTTTTTGTTTATACTGTACTACAACAGAACAAGAAATAATAAACTGTATTAAAAAAGGAGGAATGGTTTTATGTTAATGAGTCCGGTTGAATTTTATCGTAATTTGCCTAAAAAGGAATGCCCAGAATGTGGGCAGCATATGGAGGAGCAAGCAGAAAGCTATATGATGGAATGTGAGCGCTGCTTAGCAAAGAAAGAAGAATGAATCGGTACTCTCCATGCAAATGGAGAGTTTTTCCTTGTTCTAGGCATAATAAAGTTTATTATGTGAAACATTTATTACAAGGAGATGAATGATGATGACGAAAAAAGAGGATTACTTAACGACGGCACCGAAAGAAGCGCAAATAACTATTCAAAATGGAGCGATTTTCCCCAATCTAAAGAATGTTGCTGGTGATTCGGTAGATGAACATAAATTCCTTGAAGAAGCAAATACCATTATTACTGGTGATGAAATCCGTCAGCAGAATGAGAATTTATAGAATAAGAAAAGCGGAAGCGCCTTGGTCAGGGGCGACAGGCATAAGACGAGCCGGCTTGAAGGTTGGTTTTTAACCTTCATGACGGATTGGCTTATGACCCCGAGCCCCTAGGCGCTGGAGCTAGACAATAAGAAAAGACTGTCTGTTTTGAATGACAGTCTTTTCTTATTCTATATTTTTGGAAGTTCTCTTACTCCTTGAATCATTTCATTCCCACACATTGGACAAAGTAAATCAGCTGTGACAAATTCCTTTCTCATCCAACCAATACACGATTCATCGATACATGAATAGATTTCTGTATCCACCAAGATATTTTCAATTTCCTCATCTTTAGCTCTTTTACCAAAAAACATGGGAAACGCCTCCTTTGCCCTTAGTATGCACCAATACCTCCGTTTTCTTTCAGTAATGAATTAAGTAAGGAGTGAACACAGAACTACGAGTAACACAACCCTAATAATCAATAATTATATCATCGTTATGGCCCTTATTTAGAATTTTGCTTTTCTTACGATTTTCTTTTGTGTGAAAAATAATATCGAAATCATAATCATCTGGATATAATTCGCTTGCAGGAATATATAGGGTCAATCTTTTGTGATTGATCTCGATCTTTTCCCCTTTTATTTGCACAACATAGTTCCCCTGCTTGTTTGGACCACTATAAATGATTCCAAACTCATCGGTGGTTGAAATCTTGACATTATCTCCTTGACGAAACAAAGGGATCTGAACTACTTGATTAGCAGGCTTCTTACGATTTTGATATTTGTTAACAATAATCTGTTTTTCTAATTCTTTTATTTTCCCTGGATCTGATTCATTCCTGGAATATTGCTTTTCTTCCTTATAGGTAATAGCGTGTGCACGCTCGATAATTTTTGGATGGATTCCAAGCTTAAGCGCAATTGCAAATGCCTGGCTTTCCCCTCCCCTTCCTATCAATAAACGATAAGTGGGCGATAATGTCTCCAAATTAAATCCCATTGATCCATTCATGAAGCCTGGATGCTCCTCAGCAAACTCTTTAATTTCACTATAATGAGTTGTTGCAAGGATGGAAGCTCCTTTTTCATAAAGCTTTTCTAAAATCGCTGTGGCAAGACCCATTCCTTCCCCCGGATCCGTTCCTGAACCAAGCTCATCTAATAGGACTAATGTTCTGTAAGAAGTTTCCTTTAAAATATCAATGATATTCACAATTCTTGAACTAAATGTACTTAAATTTTCAGTAATACTTTGCCCATCACCAATATCGACGAGTATATTTTGGAAGATACAAAGATTACTCCCCTCCCCTGCAGGTATTAAAAGTCCATATTGAACCATAAGTGTGAGAAGCCCGACTGTCTTAATGGTAACAGTTTTCCCTCCAGTATTAGGGCCTGTTATTACTAGAGCATTCTGTTCACTTGAAAGTGTAAGTGATAATGGAACAGCTTTACTTCCAAGAAGAGGGTGCCTCGCTTTCAATAGCCTAATTTCGGCATCTTCATTAATATCAACCTTAACCGCATGTATAGCACGACAGTACTTTGCTTTTGCAAATAAGAAATCATAATGTACCATCGTTTCAATCGCTAACCGAAGTGCTTGCTCTTTCGATTCAATTAAACCCGTTAAATATTGAAGAATCTTTTGTACCTCTACTTCTTCATCAGCCTTAAACCAAGTTATTTCATCCTGAAAAAATGAGATTTCTTCAGGTTCAATAAAAAGGGTTGAACCTGATGCTGAAGTATCGAGCACCATCCCTTTTATTTTGTTTCGATATTCTTTTTTGATTGGAATCACATATCTGCCATTTCGTTGACTGATTACATTTTCCTGAATATAGGTTTTATATTTGTTTGAGCGGATAAGCTGCATCGCTTTTTCTTTCAGGCGTTCCTCGAGAATAGAAATTTGCTTTCTAATCTTCAAAAGCTCTTTACTAGCATAATCATCTACTTTGCCATTTCGTATGCAGCGGGTAATTTCACTTACCAGTTCAGGTAATGCATCAATTGCATCAACATAAGAAGAAACTCTCGGTGCAAATAAATGTTTATCTTTCATAAATCTACGCATTTTCCCACAGGAATCTAAGAAATCAAGCAGTTTGGACAACTGTTCTGGGCGGATCACAATTCCTTTATTAAATTGATTCAATAGATGTTCCATTCCATCAAGACCATGAACAGGAACACTTGAGCTTTTTTTCAAAATATCGACTGCCTCAGCAACTTCATCAAGCCATGATTCAATTTGCTTCCTATTAGTTGAAGGGACCATGGTTACTATTTTCTCCCGTCCTTCCTTCGTTAGTGCGCAGGCAGATATTTGCTCTTTTATTTGTTCAAATTCTAAAATATTAAAAGTATGTTTATTCATTTTATTTCCTCCTTTTAAAATAAAGGCTGTGTTAAAGGTCATTGTTGATTTTTGAAACTATGTTGATTGGAGCGGAAGGCGCGAGATCCTCGAAAATGCTATCGCATTTCCTTCGTGCGGTGTTGATTCAAGGATGCTGATTCAACGTCCTGCGGGAGTACGGGACAGGGGAGACCCCTCAGGCGCTAAGCGCCGAGGAGGCTCCCCGGAACGCCCGCGGAAAGCGAAGCGCCTGGAGCGCAAATCAACAGGCAAGTTTAACACTGCCAAAATAAAAAGCCGCAATGAACAATGTCATTGCGGCAAAATAACGAGAATTTGTTTCCCTCATATTCATACAAAATTCCAAATTAAAAGCTGCCTACACGGATGTACACAGCAACATTGGTAAAAAGATGTATGCTTATATATGCCCATTGTTCTTAACTTCATTCCGAATCCAGTCTTAAGAAACCTAGGTCATCTGAAAATTTACCTAAGACGAATTGGTATGAACATATCCAATTGTTTGGATTAGTTAAGAACGACACCTAACATAAAACATACTCCTTTATAAATTCGATTTATTCTTTCAAATTATACAACAAATGTAAATATTAATCAATTATGGAATTTAAAAAATTAAAATTATGATATCTATCTTCATTTGCTTATCATTTTTTTGTTCACAAATTATCTATATCTTTTTTAAAAAAACTTCTTTATCTTATAAATGGGGGGGATGCTATTTGAAAAGGATTTATCTTATTTGCAGTCTAGCAGTGTTTCTTGGTATTGCTGCTGGGATCTCTTACTTTCTTATACGGGATGCAAATGAAAAAATACCGTCAGATATTACTCTAATAAATCAAAATGGTGATCAATATAATTTTGGTAAGGATAAAACGAAACTAAAGCTTGTTGAATTTATCTATACCCATTGTCCTGATATATGTCCTACTACGACACAAAAGATGTCTGAATTAAAAAAGGATTTAGAGAAAGCGGGGGTATTTGGAAAGGATATTGAGTTTGTTACCATTACAATTGACCCCTATAATGATACTCCTGAAATTTTAAAAGGATACATGAATGGCTTTGGAATTAAAAATGATGGTCACTGGGTGTTTTTAACCGGTGACAAACAAAATATAAAAACGGACCAAGGTAAAATCGGAAAGGTAGCATCTGCCTTACAATTTCAATACAAGGACCCTGGAAATGGCCAATTTATTCATTCTACCTTCACCTACCTAGTCGATCAAAACAACAAATTTATTGCTAAATTTCCGATGGGTGAAAACTTCAACCAAAAAGATGCTTACGACAAAATCATGGATAAGTTAAAATAAGAACAAAAAGCGCAAGCGCCTTTGTCAGCCCCGATATAGGGAGACTTGGCACTGATAAGTGCCTTAGTCTCCCTTAATGCGTAGAAGCCGGTAGCCTTCTGTAGACAAGCATAAGACGAGCCGCCTTGAAGGTTGCTTTTTAACCTTCATGACGGATTGGCTTAGACCAGAGAGGGGCTAGGCGCTCTGTCGAAAAACT
The DNA here is from genome assembly GCF_001048695.1 of Neobacillus massiliamazoniensis. Classification (GTDB taxonomy): domain Bacteria; phylum Bacillota; class Bacilli; order Bacillales; family Cytobacillaceae; genus Neobacillus; species Neobacillus massiliamazoniensis. The sequence goes on from NZ_CVRB01000004.1 coordinate 83,702, forward strand.
CACGTTTTTCGGCGTGCGAGGTATCGCTTCCGAAGCATACTCTTATGGAGCTGGATTCAGCAAACTTAATCAAAGTTATCCACTCCTAAATAAATCTATAAATTCCTAGACAATAAAAAAAGCGGTTAATCAAAAAGATTAATCGCTTTTTATTACCTGCTAATTCACCGATGAAGGCTTCCTAATTTGCTGTAACGATAAAAGGTAATTGGACTTTGGTTTAGTTAGACTCGCTTTAATACCTGCCTTTTTTAACTTGTTAACGAGTTCAGAAATCTGCTTTTTAGCCACACTTTTCACCTTCTTTAGATACTTCCTACTTAAAACCAATTCTACAACAAAATTATGAATAAAGTGTGAAAACACAAAAAAATTTTTAGGGAATTTTTCTTTCCCGAGCCCTTTTTTAAATTGAAATTCGCTCTACCCCCATTTTAATGGTATAATAAAAAGTAATATTGTTTTTTTTGGAGGATTTATAAAATGATCACTGTTAGCAACGTCAGCTTAAGATATGGAGAAAGAAAACTTTTTGAAGATGTAAACATAAAATTTACGCCTGGTAATTGCTACGGGCTAATTGGTGCCAATGGTGCAGGGAAATCAACGTTTCTGAAAATATTATCAGGCGAAATTGAGGCTCAAACAGGAAACGTACAGCTTGGACCAAATGAACGGTTGGCAGTACTAAAACAAAACCATTTTGAGTACGAGGAACTTGAAGTATTAAAAACCGTTATTATGGGTCATACAAGGCTTTATCAAGTCATGCAGGAAAAAGACGCCATTTATATGAAAGAAAATTTTACCGATGAAGATGGAATGAAAGCAGCTGAACTTGAAGGGGAATTCGCTGAGTTAAATGGATGGGAAGCTGAGTCTGAAGCGGCGATCCTGCTAAAGGGTCTTGGAATCGGCGAAGACCTTCATGATAAAAAACTTGCAGAATTAACTGGTTCAGAAAAAGTGAAGGTATTGCTTGCTCAAGCATTGTTCGGCAGGCCAGATGTTCTTCTTCTTGACGAACCAACAAACCACCTGGATATAAAAGCGATTCAATGGCTTGAAGAATTCTTAATTAATTTTGAGAATACCGTAATTGTAGTATCCCATGACCGGCACTTTCTTAATAAGGTTTGTACAAATATTGCCGACTTAGACTTTGGGAAAATTCAAATCTATGTCGGAAACTATGATTTCTGGTACGAATCCAGCCAGCTAGCTTTAAAAATGACACAGGACACCAATAAGAAAAAGGAAGAAAAAATTAAAGAATTACAAGGCTTTATTGCCCGCTTTAGTGCGAATGCATCCAAATCTAAACAAGCCACTTCGCGTAAAAAGCTGTTAGATAAAATAACGCTGGACGACATTAAGCCATCATCCCGCCGTTATCCTTATGTCGGGTTTACACCGGATCGTGAAATTGGCAATGATTTATTGCGAGTGGAAGGCTTATCTAAAACCATTGACGGTGTTAAAGTCCTTGACAATATAAGCTTTGTAATAAATAAAAATGATAAAATTGCTTTAGTTGGAACAAATGAAATGGCAAAGACCACTCTCTTCAAAATTTTAACGGGTGAGCTTGAAGCTGACAGTGGCACCTTTAAGTGGGGGATTACCACTTCTCAAGCTTATTTTCCAAAGGATAACTCGGAGTATTTTGAAGGCAGTGATTTTACTCTCGTTGATTGGCTTCGTCAGTTTTCTCCAAAAGACCAAAGTGAAAGCTTTTTACGCGGATTTTTAGGAAGAATGCTATTTTCGGGTGAAGAAGTCCTAAAAAAAGCAAGTGTCCTATCCGGTGGAGAAAAAGTTCGCTGTATGCTGGCGAAAATGATGCTAAGCGGATCAAACGTATTATTGCTTGATGAACCAACGAACCACTTAGACTTAGAATCGATTACTGCGCTCAATAATGGCTTAATCAATTTCAAAGGCTCTTGCTTATTCGCATCTCATGACCACCAGTTTATTCAAACGATTGCCAATCGAATTTTTGAATTAACTCCATCTGGCCTAGTAGATAAGCAAATGACCTATGATGAATATCTCGAAAACGAAGAGTTACAAAAACAAGTGGCAAGTATGTATTAATAGAAGGAGGGTGTCCCAAAAGAAACTTTAAGGGGCACCTCCTTTTTTTAATGGTCTGTTAAACTTGTCTGTTGATTTCCGCTCAAGAAGCTCGCTTTCCGGGGGGCGGTCCGGGGGAGCCTTCTCGGCGCTATTGCACTTGCGGGGTCTTCCCTTGCCCCGTACTCCCCGCAGGACATTAAATTACATCCTTGAATCCGCCCACGCACGAAGGAAATGCGATAGCATTCTCGAGGAGTCAAGCGCCTTCCGCTCTAATCAACATTGCGGAAAAATTATCATAAACTTTGTACAACTAGTGGTGCCTGTCACCTTTTAGGGCACCCTCTTATTCGTTCTCATCGTTCTGCTTTGTTTTTATCCTCTTTTTTGTTTCCGCCTCGATGATGGTGCTGTTTTTCCACCAGTTTCGGTTGTGGTCGTTCCTTGCCCTTCAACTTGAGGAGACTGAAGACCAATGGTTGAAGGATCTTTTTTTCGTTTATTTGCCATCTTAACACCTCCTCATATAGTTTTTGGAAAATTATTGACGATTATACCGAATATTGGCCATGATTTTTGGAAAGATAATCTACAGGAGGAGGTGTTTTTTATGGCGAAAATAGGTGTAGAACAATCTCTTACAAATATTCAGCAGGCACTAAAGGAAAAAGGACATGAGGTAGTAGAATTAAGACAGGAATCTGACGCTACGAATTGTGACTGCTGTGTTGTTAGCGGTCTGGATTCAAATATGATGGGTATGCATGATACCTATACAAAAGGTTCAGTAATCGATGCAAATGGCATGAGCGCCGATGAAGTATGCCAGCATGTCGAAAGTAAGCTAAAATAAATAAAAAATGCGGAAGGTGCCCGCATATCGGCTCGAGCTAGACAATTCTCGAAGTCGAAAATTATACTTTCTTTTATTAGTTTTCGAAAGACTAAAGGAATGGCTTTAGTCTTTTTTGTTCTCATTCTTTGTCTGAATGTTGATCTTTGGACCTTTTTGTTGATCCTTTTCCTTATTTTTTATTGTATCCTCTCGCTTATCTTCCTTCTTTTCCTCGTTATTAATCTTTGGTGTAAATTCACTTCCGTAGGTTGCCCCAATATTAAGCCTTCCTTTTAATTCTTTAATCCCAAGTTGTCCGAAATTATTGTTAAGCTCATATTTATCTAAAATAATCTTTTCAATATTTATTTTTTCAATCATAATCGGTGGTTCTTTTTGGTTGTCGGCATTTTCGTGATAGTTTTTTTCCTGCATTTCTGCTAACGATTTCTTTATCTCTTCCATACTTCTTTCAAGGGAAGCTAATTTTTTCTTTATTACATTTCCATCGTCATTTTTGCTAAATACTAGAAAAAAATCCTTTAATGCCATGTTCACAAACGCTCCCTTATTGAATCCCTTTCTACTATTTATATTGAAAACCACAGTGAACATGTCCAACAAAAAATCATTCTATTCAATTGGAATCATATCACTTTTTTCTATTATTCTCTTATAGCTGACAAATAAAATTCCGTTCCAAAATTTCGCTCTTAACTCATTGGGGGTGATGTTATCATTTAATTTTATCTGTCTTTGAAACTCCCCATAGAAGCGTTCAGAATAAACAAGTTTTAACTGCGGATGAGTAGGTAGTGCTGTTCCTTTAATAGTTAGAACGTTCCCACTAAGACCCAATTCAATATGTTCTTTTTTTACCCCAGGTAGTTCTATCATAATCATTACCTCCTCATCACCTTCTAATATATCTATGATTGGAAATGACCGATTATTCTTCCCTTCCGACCTATCGGCTTGATCTCCCGTTCCTGGAAATGGGTTTTTAAAAGGCTGATCATTGATAAATTGTTTAGCCAACTCTTGATCAAAAATACTATTCCAAAAATCCCCACCATGCATGCTTTGGGCAATTTCCATCCATTGCTTTAATTTTTCCATATCCACCTATTCCCCACACCTCCTCCCTTTCCTTAAGGGAAAACAATCCTTTATTTCATCTTACTGAATTGTTTCTATATTTAATCCAAGATTTTGTAGAAAACATAATCGCTAGGAAAATGCATATATTTAAAAACAAGAAAAAGGAGGTAGAAAAACATGCCCACTCCGATTCCATATATTAATATAAATATCTTTATGATAAAAATTAATTCCTTTGAAAATGCGTCTGCGGTAAATATTGGTCAAAATCTTCTTGCCGAATGGCATAATTCTGATAAAAAAAACCAGGGTTACGGGCAAAATATGGGAGATCATAGTGACTATGTAGGCAATAAGCATTTCGTGGATGACAGGGATCTAATTGATTCCGCATCTTCTTTTGATTCTATCCCATCTAAAAATGAACTTGGAAACTGTTAATGTAGATGTAGTTTATGTATATATCAAATGGTAAATATCCGTAACGTTAGAAAAGCGCAAGGCGCCCGTTTAGCACCGTATGGACTGGAGCGCTTCGACTGAGATAAAGGAAACACGGAGAGCGAAGCTACTACCTGCATTAACTTCATGAAAAACATCTTTGAAAAGACATCATGCAGCTTTGCGACGAGCTGAACGATACTTCCTCGAATATGCTATGGCGCAGGAGCACTTCGCGATCCGATGTTGACTTATCGTAGGGAGAAGAGCGAAGTACGCTAGGGGCTGGGTGCCTCCGCCGAAAAACTCACGTTTTTCGGAGTGCGAGGTACCGCTTCCGAAGCTTACTCTTATGGAGCTAGACAATTCTCGAAGTCAAATTTATACTTTCTAATAAAACAAAAGCCATGAGAAATTTCATGGCTTTTGTTTTATTTATATCTTTAGACTTCGGGAATTGTCCAGCTCCGAGTGCCTATTGACTATTGGCCTTTGCTTAACAGATGGCTAGCGCTTTTCTAAAATTATAGATTTCTTCTAATTTTTTTCCTTAGGCCGACAACGATTCCTGCCAGTGCGAAAATAATAATTCCATAAACAGCATCAATATGAAAATTCATTTTCCCACTGGAACGTACTGTTGGTTTATTTATTTTCTCTGGCAGCTTTTGTTCGAGCTGAATTTGCTGCACAGTCTGGTTATCTATATTTCCCACCGTTAAAATCCCTTGATTATTTACCATTTTTCTCACTTCCGTATTTGGAACAGTTATGAGGGTATCATTCTTTGGAAAAAAGTCCTTGTTCCCATTAGTAAACTTTTCTTTATGGCTGATTAAAGTGTGTCGAAAATTGCTAAAACCGTAGTCTAGAAGCTCTTTTGTGTCATTATAGTCCATTGTTTTATGCGGTGCTTTAAGCACAATCGCCGTCAATCTTAGCTTTCCGTTTTCAGCAGTTGTAGCAAGGGTTAATTTCGACTCATTAACATACCCCGTTTTCCCGCCGGTAATACCTGGATAGGGAATTTCACCTTTTAGCATTAGATGATGCGTAATAAGCGTGGTTTTCCAAGATTCACTGTTCCAATCAAGCATCTTTGTTCCAAATATTTCAGAAAATACGGGATTTTTCTTCGCATAATTCGTAATCATTGCCAAGTCCCTTGCGGTTGTATAATGATTTGGATTAAACAATCCATTAGGATTCACAAAATGAGTATTCTTTACCCCGATTTTCTCTTTTAAAAAATCATTCATATTTTCGGAAAAGTGGTCCACATTTCCATCTAAATGTTCTGCAATCGCCACAGCAGCATCGTTACCTGAATTAATGAGCATCCCTTGAATAAGAAGTTTAAGTGGCACTTTCTCACCGACATCTAAATAGACTCGAGTCCCTTCTTGACTTACTGCGTTTTTACTGACCGTTACGATGTCGTTTAAGTTGCCCTTTTCAATGGCATAAATGGCCGTTGCAATTTTCGTAAGGCTTGCCGGGTACAGCTTTTCATCGGGATTCTTTGCATACAGGACTGCTCTAGTATCCGAATCTAAAAGGACAGCTGCCTCACTTTTTATATCGATTGGTTTTTGATCATCCGCATATGTATTTAATTGAAAAGAAATGCACAGTAAGACTAGCATGAAACAACAAAATATTTTCGACAATTCTCGTCACCTTTCCGAAAAATTCGCACCTTTTTTGATTTTAACAGATAATTCACTAAAAAATAAATAGCCTTTATTAGATTGTTATGAAAAAGATGAGAAATTGGACTTCTTTAATTGGCTGTGTTAAAGGTCATTGTTGATTTTTGAAACTATGTTGATTGGAGCGGAAGGCGCGAGACTCCTGCGGGAGTACGGGGCAGGGGAGACCCCACAGGCGCTTAAGCGCCGAGGAGGCTCCCCGGAACGCCCGCGGAAAGCGAAGCGCCTGGAGCGCAAATCAACAGGCAAGTTTAACACAGCCTTTTAATTAAAAAAATCCGGCTGGTCCCCACCAAGCCGAATTCATGTTTTATAATCTTTTTTTAGAAATTAATAAAGTAATTTGAGCCATTGTAAATGGTAAAGATGATTTTCTACGGTAAGCTAAATATTTTGGTTCCCAATTATTTGTGTATTTTTCTTTAAATTTTCTTAAGCCTCTAAAATGGTAAAGAAAATGGCCATGTAAGAAAATTTGTGCAGCAATTTTTTCACTCAAAAAGGAAAATCTTGATAAACCGACGTTTGCCAATGGTGCCATCCCCATATTGAAACGCTTATAGTCCTGCTCTTTCGCCCATTCCAATAATGAAAGAAACAAGAAATCAATAGTTCCACTCGGGGCATCCGGTCTCATCCTCATTAAATCAACAGAAATTGTTTGATCATCATCATAGACATACATAATACTTAAAAAGCCGAGAATTCGATTCTCCTTATCCTTGGCAATCGCAATCGGAGCTTTATTCAAATAATCAAGATCAAAAAATCCCAATGAAAAACCTTTTTCTTTTCTGCCTTGAAGCCAATCATTCGATACCTCTCTTAGCTCATCAACGAGTTCCTTTGAAAAGGGTGGTGTTATTATTTCAAACTGATAACCATCTCGTATAAATTTATTCTGGAGGGCACTCAAACCTTTCATTCTAGAACCTGAAACGGGAAAAGATTTTAAATCAACAAAAGCTTCTTCTCCCAATTTAAAAAAGGCATAACCGCTTCCATGCAGAAAAGTCAACATCTCATCACTTACTTGATAAAACACCGGAGTATATCCATAAAGATCGGAAATCTCCAAAAATTCATTAATGGCAGATGCCATATCACTCTTCTCTCCTATGGGGTCTCCCAGAATGACCAGTTTATCCGCATATTCTTGAAAAGAGAATAAAACATTTTTCTTTTTATTCCAAAAAATATATTTATCATGTAAAAAATATAGATGGGATAATACCTTACCTTTGTATTTTAATAGATGCTCAAGTATTTCTTCATCATGACCAATTGACTTTTCCCATTTCCACTTTTTTGGCAAACTAATCAAATACCCGGTAGTTAAAATAAGAAATGCAATCACAAGACCAATAATCGCGCTAGTAAACAAGTCTCGATAATCCAAAATGACATAGGGAATTAATTGTTTAGGCATCGCCAGTTTCGCAGATGGTAAATTCAAATAGCCAATTAACAGATACATCGATGTAATAATGAGAATAACCGTAATATCAAAGATTGTCTTTCCCCATGTTAAGACATAACTTTCCCGATAAAAATGACCTTTAGACATTCTCAATACCAGCGCAACAATTATTAAGAAGATGGCTTCTTCATAATCAACCCCTTTAAAGATGGAGAATAAAGCGGCAAGAATAAGTGTTAACATCGTCAGCTCATAGGTTCTTTTTACTCGATATTCAATCCCACGGGAAAGTCCTAGAAAAAGAAAACCCGCTGCTACTGTTAACTGGTGTGATAAATTAATAATTGGAAAGGATAAAAGCTCGCGCGCTATCCTAAGCCTTGACATAATTCCCGGGACACTAGCTGATAAAAGCAGAATTAATCCTGACATAAAAACTAAACTCGTTAAAATGATGTGACTAAACCCTTGGATAATAGCGTTAGGTATATCGTTCCAGGTTTTGTTCCATTTTTCCCAGTAAAGTTTAATAAAAAGAACTACACTGACTAAAAAAGGAATAAAGTAATAACCAATTCGATAAAGCAATAGAAGAACGAGAACTTTTTCTTCATGTATATGTAATTCCCGCATCCCCAAAATAAAAACTAAATCAAATGAGCCAAGTCCTCCGGGAATCATACTAATAATACCAGCGCAGGCCGAAATAATATATACTGGGAAAAGACTCCATAAATTAAGCGAGATACCAAGAATCCTACTTAATATGAAGATAGCAATAAAAACGGAGAACCACTCAATTACAGATACCACTACCAGCTCAACTACTGCATCAACAGGAATCAGAGAATGCTTATCTTTTTTATTATTTATGTAATGAATAATAAGAAAAACAGGTAAATACAAACTAACAGCAACCACAGCAAAATAAATCCATTTCCTATCAACAAACAGCGGAAAATGGCGATATCCCAATGTAACAATCCAAGAGAGTACAGAAATTCCGGTTAGATAAAATAAAGAAACCGTTGCAATTCCGCCTAATAGTTTACGCTTATCTTGTTCGTACTTATTATAGAAATACGTACGTAACATCGCTCCAATTATGCCGCCAAACCCGATTAAATTAGAAAATGAATTAGCAATGAATGCTTGTTTTAAAATGACTTGTTTTGGAACCTTTAATTTAAGAACTCGAACTAAAATAACATCATAAAGCTGCATCGGTAAGACTGCTAGAAAGGTAATCCCAAAGATGAGAATAATTAACCAAAAATTCAGTTGGTTTAATTCATTCCTCAGCAGTTCTATATTTAAGTGCTTCGTAAATTTTCTGATTTCATTAATAGCGAAAATCAATAATAAGAGCGGAAAGACAAATTTCACTATATTTAATATCTTATCTTTTTTTATCCCCAACAAAATAACCACCTATTTTTTCTTTACTGTTTTTAATATAATCTTTTCCAATCGAAAAACAAAGTGATTTATTTATTCTGACGATGATCTACCTGCAAAGCTACTACCATTGTTGACAGTTTATCTTCCAATTATCCATTTCTTAAGACCTATTAATTCGGTATCATGCTTGTAAAATAAAGTTTTAGAAAAGAGACAAGTTTTCCAGCCCTCCCTGCATAAATATGGAATAGGACAAATAAATTAGGGGGCTAGGTTATGAGATTTTTTGTTGTAAAAAAAGAAACATTCCTATTTTTTCTTGCTGTTGGATTCGTTCTTGTCACCATATCTGCTTGGTTCATATTAAAAGCTGGAGATACAACTGTTTTTAATCAGCAATCAAGCGGAAAAACTCGTGAAATCCATATGGTAGCAGTTGAGTTTAAGACAACTATGAAAAACGGAAATGAAATGGAGGCCTACCATTGGTTTCCAGATACAATCCATATAAAAAAAGATGAAAAAGTACAGTTATTCATTGATGGAATTAACGGCGTCGAGCATCAATTTTATATTGAAGGAACCAAAATAAAAGGGACAGTAAAAAAGGGTGAGGAAACACTCGTTTCCCTTCAATTCCAAAAAAAGGGAACTTACCAGTTAATTTGTAATTCCCACAGTGATCGGGCACACAACGGTCCAATGACAGCGAATATTGTAGTAGAATAAAGCAGGAGTAACTCCTGCTATTTTCATTGAAAATGAGCATCTGTTTCATTACTTTTTACTATTAACACATTGATATTACTAATTTCATCTTATATAACAGAAGATGATTTAATCGTTTTTCTTATAATACAGATATTTAAAATGTCATATATTGTTCAACTTTATCCCTAAAAACACCCTCAAAAATCCTTATTTCACAATATCTTAACAAATCCATCATGATTTCGCTTTTTAAGCTGTTATACTAAACGTGAGCATTAAATCAACAAACTGTTATATCCTTTACTAATATGAGGTGAATGATGATGGAACAATGGCAAGGATTTATAAAAGGTACTTGGGCTAAAGAAGTAAATGTCCGCGACTTTATCTTAAAGAACTTTACTCAATACGAAGGAGACGACTCCTTTTTAGCTGGTTCTACCACTGCAACAAAGGCATTATGGGAACAAGTAATGGAATTAACAAGACAAGAGCGAGAAAATGGCGGCATACTCGATATGGATACAGAAATCGTATCAACCATTACATCTCATGGGTCCGGCTATTTAAATGAAGAACTCGAAAAAGTTGTCGGGGTTCAAACAGATAAGCCTTTTAAACGCTCCTTACAGCCATTTGGTGGAATTCGGATGGCAGTGCAAGCATGTGAAGCCTACGGCTATAAAGCAAGCTCAGAAATTGAAAGGATTTTTACTGAGTTCCGAAAAACACATAATCAGGGCGTCTTTGATGCTTATACAGATGAAATGAAGCTTGCCCGCAAAGCTGCGATCATCACTGGCCTTCCTGACGCTTACGGTCGTGGCCGTATTATTGGTGACTACCGCCGCGTAGCTTTGTATGGTGTTGATTTCCTTATAACAGAAAAACAAAAAGATCTAAAAAACACAAGCAAAGTAATGACCGAAGAGAATATTCGATTACGTGAAGAACTTGCTGAGCAAATTCGGGCATTGAAAGAATTAAAGCAAATGGCTACCAGCTATGGATTTGACATTTCTAAACCTGCTCAAAATGCTCAAGAAGCATTCCAATGGTTATACTTTGGCTATTTAGCTGCCATTAAAGAACAAAATGGTGCAGCAATGAGCCTAGGACGTGTTTCTACTTTCTTAGATATATATATTGAACGTGATATTCAGAACGGCACTTTGACAGAAACAACAGCACAAGAATTAGTTGACCATTTCATCATGAAGCTTAGACTTGTAAAATTTGCTCGAACACCTGATTATAATGAATTATTTAGCGGCGACCCTACATGGGTAACAGAATCTATTGGTGGTATGGCCTTAGACGGACGTGCCTTAGTAACGAAAAACTCTTTCCGTTTCCTTCATACATTAGACAATTTAGGACCAGCACCGGAGCCAAACTTAACAGTATTATGGTCTCCTCAGCTTCCTGAAAACTTTAAAAAATATTGTGCAAATATGTCTATTAAAACAAGCTCAATTCAATACGAAAATGATGAGATCATGCGTCCTGAATATGGCGATGATTACGGCATTGCCTGCTGTGTTTCTGCAATGGAAATTGGTAAACAAATGCAATTCTTCGGCGCACGTGCGAACCTAGCTAAAGCACTTTTATATGCCATTAATGGCGGTGTGGATGAAAAACTTAAAATCCATGTTGGACCACAATATCGTCCAATTACATCTGATGTCTTAAATTATGATGAAGTGATGGAAAAATTCGACCAAATGATGGAATGGCTAGCAGGGCTTTATATTAATACTTTGAATGTCATCCATTACATGCATGACAAATACAGCTACGAACGAATTGAAATGGCATTACATGATACGGAAATTTTAAGGACGATGGCAACAGGTATTGCTGGTTTAAGTGTAGTTGCCGACTCCCTAAGTGCCATTAAATATGGAGAAGTTAAAGTAATCCGCGATGAAAACGGAATTGCTGTTAATTTTGAAACAACAGGAGATTTCCCTAAATACGGTAACAATGACGATCGAGTAGACAGCATTGCCGTAGAAATTGTGGAAAGATTTATGAAAAAACTACGTAAGCATGTTACGTATCGTAACTCTGTTCATACATTATCAATCTTGACGATTACATCTAACGTAGTTTACGGTAAGAAAACAGGTAATACTCCTGACGGTCGCCGTGCAGGTGAACCATTTGCGCCTGGGGCAAATCCAATGCACGGACGTGACACAAAAGGAACATTGGCTTCCCTATCCTCTGTTGCAAAGCTTCCATATGCTTATGCAATGGATGGAATTTCAAATACCTTCTCAATTGTTCCGAAAGCTTTAGGAAAAGAGGAAGAGACCAGGGTTAGCAACTTAGTTTCGATCTTGGATGGTTATTCCAACAAATCAGGACATCATCTCAATGTTAACGTCTTTAATAGAGAAACATTACTTGATGCTATGGAACATCCTGAGTTGTACCCACAATTAACCATCCGTGTATCTGGTTATGCAGTAAACTTTATTAAACTTACAAAAGAGCAACAGCTTGATGTCATCAACCGGACATTCCACGAATCTTTATAATAACTTGATCATTAGGTATATTAGAGAGCTCCCCCAACAGCGGGAGCTCTTGGTTAAAATGAAAGGGGATCATCTTCATGAACGGAAATATTCATTCCATTGAATCATTAGGGACAGTTGACGGACCTGGAATACGTTATGTTCTATTTACACAAGGTTGTCTATTGCGCTGTCAATTTTGTCATAATGCCGATACTTGGGAAATTGGTACTGGCAAAGTCATGACTGTTTCCGAAATTATGAATGATCTTGAGAGTTACCTACCTTTCATTCAAGCTTCTGGCGGTGGAATCACTGTCAGCGGCGGTGAACCATTGCTGCAAATTCCTTTTCTAATTGAATTATTTAAAGAATGTAAAAAATTAGGGATTCATACAACCATAGATTCTTCCGGGGGCTGTTTTTCTCATTCACACCTATTTATTGAACAACTTGTGGAATTGCTCCAGTATACAGATTTAATTTTACTTGATCTCAAACACATTAATCGAAAGAAACATATTCAATTAACCGGTATGGCTAATGACCATATATTAGAATTTGCAAGATTCTTATCGGATCATAATGTTCCCATTTGGGTTCGGCATGTCCTCGTCCCTACAGTAACGGACAATCCCGATGACCTTAGGGAGTTAGGTGAATTCATTGGAACACTAGAAAACGTCCAAAAGATCGAAATTCTCCCTTATCATAAGCTTGGGGTCTATAAATGGGAGGCGCTTGGATACGAATATCCATTGAAAGATATTGACCCACCCACAGAGGATCAAGTGAGATTTGCACAAAAAATGCTAACTGCCCACTGGGAATCACCAAATCATACCTAAAGAAGAAAATGCTGCACAAAAGAATGCAGCATTTTCTTCTGTCATTTTTCCATAGTTTAAATTGATTATTTGCCAAATCTCCTTTATACTCAAATCATTGACTAAAAAAGTGAGGTGATAATTTTTGTTTCAGGTACTTATTGATCACACCGATATAAATGCCCTAATCGCTCTTTATGTTAGTATTAATATCGGAATTACTTTAAAATATCTTTGGACAAGAAGTGTCGAATACTCCTTTATGGGTGATATTTCGAATCCTGAAAATACAAAAATTACTCACCCTTTGTTTCTATACGAGAAAAAAAGCCATTTGAATGGAAGTTTAATATTGAATAGAATCGTAAAACATATTCGCAAAAAAGAATGTCCGAAGAATGATTCTGAAGAACCATTTCCTTCCTGGCTGTCTAATATCTCAATCAAAAATATTTAGGAGGAAATATGAAAACAAAACGTTCTTCATTTACAGTTATCACTCTATTAGCATTAACAACTCTTTTACTTTCTGCTTGCTCAGCCCAAACACAGGGAGGCACAAAAGGAAACCTTTTTACCCAGTATGTGGTTGATCCTTTTACAGTTATCCTAAAGGGCGTTGCAAATGTATTCCATGGCAACTATGGGATCGCCATTATTCTTGTGACAATATTAATCAGACTTGCCTTAATGCCTCTCATGCTCAGACAATATAAAAATCAAATGGTCATGAAGGAAAAAATGGATGTCCTTAAGCCCGAAATGGATGCAATCCAAAAGAAAATAAAAACCGAAAAAGATCCAAAAAAGAAACAAGAACTTCAAGCAGAAATGATGGGCTTATATCAGAAGCATGGTGTAAATCCACTAAACATGGGATGTTTGCCAGTACTAATCCAAATGCCTATTCTAACTGGCTTCTATTATGCTATTCGCGGCTCACAGGAGATTGCTCAACATCATTTCTTATGGTTTAGTCTAGGTAAACCTGATATTGTGATCACTATTATTGCTGGTCTTGTATATTATTTTCAATTCAAAGTTTCCCAATCTACTATGCCTACACAACAGCAAGAACAAATGAAATACATGGGGTTACTTTCCCCGCTTATGATTGTTATGTTCTCACTTAAAGCTCCCGCAGCCCTACCACTTTATTGGGTAGTTGGGGGAATATTCTTAACCGTACAATCAGTCATTAGCAGAAGACTTTATCAAAATAAAAAAGAAGCAGCAGTGCAAGTGAATGTGAAACAGAAATAGAAATAAAATATAAAAGAGGGTGTCCCAAAAGTTCATAACTTTTAGGGGCACCCCCTTTTTATTAATGGTCTGATAAACTTGTCTGTTGATTTCCACTCTAGTAGCGGTCCGGGGAGCCTTCTCGGCGCTATTGCGCCTGCGGGGTCTTCCCCTGCCCCGTACTCCCGCAGGACATTTAATTACATCCTTAAATCCGCCCACGCACGAAGGAAATGCGATAGCATTTTCGAGGAGTCGAGCGCCTTCCGCTCAAATCAACATAGCGGAAAAATTATCATGAACTTTGTACATATAGTGGTGCCTGTCACCTTTTGGAACAGCGTCTTTTTTAGACTAATTTTCCTAATAGGATGCCACAAAAAGTAAGAATGATTCCGAATAAGTAACTACATGTTACATAACTAAAAAAATGTTTGTGCTTTTTTGACGATTTTAACTGGTATGCCTCAAGCTTAAAGGTGGAAAAAGTAGTAAATGCTCCCATAAACCCAATTCCAAAAAGACTATAGAGGTGACCATTTACTTTCATCCCCATTAATAAACCTAAAAGAAACGCTCCAATTAAATTAACAATAAGGGTACCTAAAGGAAAATCAGTTTTATTCCTGTTTTGAATGTATTTACTTAAAGCATACCTGCTAATTGCCCCGAAAAATCCCCCAATTGATACAAATAAAGCTTCCATCATACTCAAAACCCTCACTTTTTTATCTGTTGTTCACCTACATTTACCCCCAGCCTAACGAAGAATAGACCACCGAAAAGACTTAATAAAAGATAAAAAAACGCTTTTAAATAATTTTCCATTTGAAATAAATGGACCGTTTCGAAACAAAAGGTTGAGAACGTAGTATAAGAACCAACAATACCTGTTGAAATAGCAGTTAATATGTAAGGATGCATTTTTTTTTGGTTCACAATTGCGCTTGTGAACCAACCAAGAAAAAAGGAGCCAGATAAATTGATGAGAAGCGTACCAAGTGGAAAATCCTTCCCCCATATTTGCACAGCTATAATCGATACTAAATAACGAAGCATGCTTCCAATAATCCCGCCAATTCCAATAAACAAATAAAGCAAGAAAAACACCTCAATACCAATGTAAAATTCTTACTAATTTTATCATACCCAACATTTTACGATTTTTTATTCGTATAGATTTTTTTTAAGTTGGAAACCTATCTTTGTACAACTAAGATAAAGGAGAGTTACAGCATGAAAAAAACAGTATTCTTAATTTCCACGCTAATTTTTAGTATTTATTTATCCGGATGTGCAAGAATGAACGTGAACGATAATGTAGCCAATCGAAATCAAAATTTGAACGATCCAACAAGGGTTAATTATACTCCAAATCCTACCGGCCCTACTATAACAGATGTTGATAATCGTAACAATGTAACGAATGTTAGAACAGATAATCGAAATCTTAATCAGATTGATAACCGTTCAAAAATGAGAGTAGCCGATGATGCTGCAAAAAATGTAGCTGATTTACCGGAAGTTGATACCGCAAATGTGATCGTAACAGAGAATAATGCATATGTTGCTGCCAAGCTGAGTCGTGGTTATGGTGACCACCTTACAAATAGTATTAAAAATAAAATATCTAACCGTGTAAAATCGGTAGATCGTGATATTGACAATGTTTATGTATCTGTGAACCCTGACTTTTATGGTCAAATGAATACATGGGCAAACGATATTCGCAAAGGCCAACCTGTTTCAGGGTTCGTTAATCAATTTAACGATGCCGTTCGTAGGGTGTTTCCGAATCAGAAGTAATATAAATGCCTGGCTTCTGCCAGGCATTTTTCTTATTCTGTTATTACAAAAAAGACTGAAGGTAAGACCCATCAGTCCTTTTACTTAGTAACTTCAAAATATTCCTTATAAAATCCGCCAACTTTACCGCTATTATCAATAATGAAGTAAAATTCATCAGTTTCATTTTTTACATCATAGATTTTTCCAGGTGTTAACACATTATTTACAATGTATTTTTTTGCATCGGTATGAATACATTTCACCTTTATAGCTGTATTCCGTTCCCGCCACGATAAATGAATCATTGCTGCTACCGTCCCTTTCGTCATTGTTTACCCTACTAGTATAATCAATGGAATCGGTATTGTAAAACGAATTTACAAACTTGATAAAGGATTACTGTTTCACTATTTCTTTTGCTTGCTCACGCAAACGATATTTTTGAATTTTTCCTGATGCGGTCATAGGATAGGAATCTGTAAAGGCAATGAAGCGAGGTATTTTATGCTTAGAAATTTTCCCACTGCAAAACTCTTTAATTTCGTCCTCAGTGGTCGTTTCTCCCTCTTTTAATATTATCCAAGCTAGTACCTCCTCCCCATACACCTCATCAGGTATCCCCACTACTTGGACATCGACAATTTTCGGATGGGAATACAGGAATTCTTCAATCTCACGAGGATATATATTTTCTCCCCCTCTTATAATCATATCCTTTAAACGTCCAGTAATTTTACAATATCCCTTTTCATCCATAACCGCTAAATCACCTGTATGAAGCCAGCCATCAGCATCAATCGCTTCTTCCGTCGCTTCTTCATTCTTATAGTATCCTTTCATAACATGATAACCCCTTGTACAGAGCTCACCTTGGACACCGTGCGGAACTTCCGTTGATGTTCCCGGTTCTACAATTTTCACTTCGACATTTGGTAGTGCTTTTCCCACACTTTCAACACGAAGCACAATCGAGTCATTCGTTCTCGTTTGGGTAATGACCGGCGATGATTCCGTTTGACCATATGCAATAGTAATTTCAGTCGCTCCCATTTTCTCGATGACTGCTCTCATAACCTCAATTGGACAGTTTGCTCCCGCCATGATTCCAGTCCGTAATGATGACAGGTCATATTTCTCAAAATCAGAATCATTCAATTCTGCAATAAACATCGTCGGTACACCATGCAATCCTGTACATTTTTCGTCTTGTACTGTTTGTAAAACCCTTTTCGGGTTAAATTCTTGAACCGGCACCATTGTTGCTCCTACAGAAACGCATGCCATTGTTCCAAGTACACAGCCGAAGCAATGGAAAAATGGAACAGGAATACAGAGACGATCCTGAACTGTGAGCTTCATACAGTTCGCAATATTATAGGCGTTATTGACAATATTGTTATGAGTTAGCATTACCCCTTTTGGAAAACCAGTTGTTCCAGAAGTATACTGCATATTAATTACATCATCAGCTTCTAGTGATTCCATCCGCTCATTTAATTCCTCATCAGACACCCATTCACCCAGCTTTATGATATCATTCCAGGAATAAGTTCCAGGGTATCTGTTGTCACCTAAGACAATGACATTTTTAAGAAAAGGAAGTCGGCTGGATCGTAACTTACCGGGTTCAGAAGTCATTAATTCTGGCACTATTTCATATATCATATCTATATAGGATGAATCCTTAAAAACATCCATTAAGATAATTGTGGTTGAATCGGATTGTTTCAATAAGTATTCAAGTTCAGTAGTCCTATAGTTTGTATTGACTGTTACGAGAACTGCCCCCATTTTCCCTGTTGCGAATTGAGTTACAAGCCATTCAGAAGTGTTGGTCGACCAAACAGCAAGCTGTTCCCCTTTCTCAATTCCAAGCTTCATAAAGCCCTTTGCTGCTTTACGACATATTTGATTAAATTCTTGATAAGTCCACCTTAAATTTCGATCTGAATAAACAACGGCTTCGTGGCCTGGGTGCAATGCTGCCTTTTCTTCTAAGAGGTTACCAATCGTAACATTTAGTATATCCGACATCCTTCCATCCCCCTCAACACTTGTACTTAAACGCTTTCAAAAGTATGGTAACATATTTATAGGAATATTCAATATTTTTTGAATATAATATCTCCGTTGAAATGTCAAAATTTTTTTGTTTTCTTCCGTTTCTGTCTCTACATGGTAGGATATGGAGTTCACATTTTTTATATAAATTAAATGAAATTGGGGGTTCTCAAAACGATTATAAAACATTACAATATTAAAAACTGAATATTCAATCCATCTTTTCCAAGGAGGCATTTAATGATGAAAATTATGAGTAACGAACAGTTGGTTGTATCGTATCGGGATGCTTTAAAGTCTGGGAAAGAAAAAGAATGGATAAAAATTCTAAAGGATGAAATTCAACGTCGTGGAATAAAGCCTTTTAAGAAACGTTAAAAGACCGGTATTACCGGTCTTTTAACGTTTCTTTTATTTATAGGCTGTTAAACTTGCCTGTTGATTTGCGCTCCAGGCGCTTCGCGTTCCGGGGAGCCTCCTCGGCGCTTAAGCGCCTGTGGGGTCTTCCCCTGCTCAGTACTCCCGCAGGACATTGAATTACATCCTTGAATCCGCCCACACACGAAGGAAATGCAATAGCATTTTCGAGGAGTCTCGCGCCTTCTGCTCCAATCAACATAATTTCAAAAATCAACGGACCTTTAACACAGCCTATTTATAAAAAGGTTTAGAATCTCCCATTTTCCGTCACTACAGGAAGAGTCATGCTTACCTTTGTTCCAATTCCTTCCTTACTGTTAATCGAAATCGATCCATTATATTTTTCAATTAATCTTTTTGCAATCGAAAGTCCCAATCCTATACCACCGTTTTCGCGGCTGCGGGCTTTATCAACTCGATAAAAACGATTAAAAACTTCATGAACTTGATCAGCTGGGATGCCAATCCCATTATCAATAACTGACAACAATATTTCTGATCCGGCTTGTTCTGCCGAAATCTGGATGTCTTTATTTTCTTTTGAATATTTGATCGCGTTGTCTATTAAAATTATTAAAATTTGTTGCAGATGTTGTTCAGAAATCATTGCAAAGGGCAATATCCGATCAATAGTCAACTTAAATTGGATATCTGGGTGAATCATTTCTAAATTTTTTATCAATTGATGCAAAATCTTATCAATATTCGCTTTTTCCACCATTAAGGATCGATTGTTTTCCGCTCTTGTTAATTCAAGCAGATCCACAATCAGCTTTTTTAATCTGGATAGTTCAAATAACGACGCTTCAAGTGACTCATCTAAGATAGCAGGGTCTTTTTTTCCCCAACGATTCAATAATGAAAGGTGACCTTCCAGTATCGAAACAGGCGTTCTTAATTCATGTGAGGCGTCCTCAACAAACTGCTTTTGCTGCTGAAAAGACTTTTCAATTTCATCCATCATCTCATTAAAGACAATAGCAAGGCCGGCAAGTTCATCTTTTTGCCGATAGATGACCATTCGTCCTTGAAAACCATTTTTCTTAATTCTAATCATCGCTTGAGTCAAATCTCTTACAGGTTTTAAGAGCTGCTTTGCAAGGATATACCCACTGACCGCACTTAGTATTATGGCACCAATACCAAAAATGGTCATTACCCAAAAGAGCTGATCCATCATTTTGTTATAGCTGTTCAGTTGTCTCACTATTTCGAGTGTTCCTGAAAATGCTCCACCCTCTAATGGATACCTTGCAATAATCTCCTCGTTTCCTTCCTCTAAAACCTTCTCTGTCTCCATTGCTTTTGCAGGAGTTGGCTCTAAAACGGAAAATTCCCCATTTTTATCAGAGACAACTATGGTCCCATGCTGATCATATACCCGAATTAATTGGTCCTTATCATTCATTTTTCTTAAAAACTCTTCACTATTTGAAATATCCTTCAGGGACAAAGAGTCCCCTTTTTCCTTGTAAAATGTAGCAATATCTGTAATGGTACGATTTACGGCACTCTCTTCTCGTTTTAACATCCAGTTTGAAACTGAATGATATTCTAAAAAACTAAATAAAAAGAAAGTAAAAAAGATCGCAGTAGATCCACCTAGTACTAATTTTGTATGCCATGGAAGATTATTCATGTAGTCCTTTATTTTGTTCATCATCTCATCACATACCCAGTCCCACGAACTGTTTGTATATAACTTCCTTCATTTTGATTATCAATTTTATTCCTTAAGTACCGCACATAAACATCGACTACATTTGTTTCAACACCGGTGCTATAACCCCATACCTTATTCAAAAGGACTTCCCTTGTTAAAACAATATTAATGTTGCTCATGAAAATAACTAAGAGGTCATATTCCCGTTTTGTAAGATTAATTATCTTTTCACCTTTTTTTACAACACATGATTCGAGTTCAACTGTTAAATCTTTATAAGTAAAGACCGTTGGTTCGACCGAAGCCATTGCCTCCACTCTTCGCAGCAATGATCTTAACCTAGCTAATAATTCCTCAATGGCAAATGGTTTTACAATATAATCATCTGCACCACTATCAAGCCCTGAAACACGATCTAAAACACTATCCCGAGCCGTAATCATAATGATGGGGATGGTTTTATTGGTCTGCCGGATTCTTCTGCAAACCTCCATTCCATTTAACTCTGGAAGCATCAAATCGAGTAGGATAGCATCCCATTTCTCGGAAAGCGCTAATTGTAAACCACTTCTGCCATCTGAACAAACCTTGACTTCATATCCTTCATAATTCAATTCTAATTCAATAAATCTGGCTAAATTTTTTTCATCTTCAATAATTAATAATCTTGGCATATACTCCACGCTTCTTTATAAATTTTAAAGAGATCACTATTATTTTAACTGATGTTTATCTTGAATGAAATTTATAACAGCATGAATGATTTCGATGGACTGATAAGAAATAAGTGAAAGAGCTGATAATGAAAAAAACCCTAGTATTAACAGGCGGCCCCAAAACATGTTTCATTCCTCCTTATCGCTTTTTTCAAAGCATCTAGTACAAGTCTAGTTGGAATGGAAATGTCCTACTTTTCAAATATTGTTTTAAATAATATCACCAATTATAGAAAACATCATGAAAAGCAAATGAGAATCCGGTTAAAAAAACTGAATATTCTTGTTATTACACAAAAAGAAAAAGCACATGGGCCAAAGCAACATGCACTTTAAGGAGAACCATCCATTTGGTTAAGCGATTTTTTTGCAGCAATAAAAATTCGCTAAAGCAAATCGGATTTTTTAATCAAACCCTTTTAAAACTGGTTCTCATTTTCATTCATACGTCAGAATCATACCAAATGTTTAATAAAAATGAATGAAAATAAAATGAGAATTGAATTAAAAATGGTCTTTAACTGTTTTATTAGGATAAAATGATAACTTTTCCATTAAAGCAACGATCTTTTCCGCTGCTTCTGAGGGATTATCTGCCACAATATCAAAGAATTTGCCTTCATACTCTAAGCGCGCATGATCGTATCGCGGATCGTAGTAATGTTCAAGTAAAATATGAATCATTTCGTGATAGTTCCTTTTTTCTAAAGCATCCATCAACTTATTCTTTATATCAACATTTTTGATCCATCTTAATACCTTATCAATCCCCTCGGAAATTTTTCCGAAATACCATTCCTCATGCTGAAACGGAATCACATATTCAGAAACCAAAAGCTTAATTCTTTCCTCTATAGGGGAATGAAGGTGAATGTTTATACCATGTAATTTCTTATCTATTAATTCTTCTGGTTGAACAGTCTTTCCTATTCGCTTGCTTTCCGCTTCAATTAAGAAATATCCTGCACCTTGAATTTCTGATAATCCCTTAAATAATAAGGAGTCAAACGTTTTTTGGTTGTGGCCATTACCAAGTCCAATTGTCCCGAATATCGATCCGCGATGACCTGCCATTGCTTCAAGATCGATTATTGGAAATCCCTTTTCTTTTAAAAGTTTAAGTATCTCTGTTTTCCCTACACCTGTCAATCCATGTAATACCATCGCTTTTTCAGGGAACATGGAGGGGATTTTCTCGAGAATGTAGTGGCGATATGCCTTATAGCCGCCAACTAACCGCCAGGAATAAATACCTGCAAATTCCAAGAAGGTTACAACAGCATTGCTTCGCATGCCTCCCCTCCAACAATGGACAACTAACTCACCTTCAGTGCTAAGTTCTTTAATTTTTTGAAGAATCTTTGGAATTTTTGGGGAAACTACTTCCATTGCCCTCCATTTTGCTACGCTAGAACCTTCATTCTTGTAAATCGTCCCAATTTCCTCGCGCTCATCATTTGAAAATAAGGGGACATTAATTGCCCCTGGTATTGCTCCATCATTAAATTCAATCGGTGAGCGTATATCAATTATGATTGGGTTTTTAATTTTGAATAATTCTTCAACAGTTATTTCCTTCACTTTCTTTACGCTCCTCAATCATCTGACAAAATAAAACAAAACTCCCATGACTGGAAGTTTCATACTATTGTCATTTTATAGAACTACTTATAGCATTTTTTTATTGGCTTTGTTAAACTTGGATGTTGATTTGAGCTCCAGGCGCTTCGCTTTCCGCTCAAATCAACATTGTTTCAAAAATCAACAATGACCTTTAACACTGCCTTTATTAAAAGTATATTCATATTATAATGAAGATAAACTTTGCTTTCAAGGAAATACAATGGATTAATTAGCATTGTAAAATTATACCTTCAACGAAATGTCATTCCAATTAGCTTTTCAATTAACCTGCAAAAGCTGCCCCAATTTTTTGGATAGCATTCTATACCTTCGCTTTGATAAATTGTTCCTTTTGTTATTAGTTTAACAGACCAGGTTTTTTCATCAAGGAGAATTCCCTCTTCATTTCGATAAGACGGATCCCAATCCCATATATTCATCGTAAAAAGTTCCCTTTTAAATTCTTCTAAGCTGCCAAGTGTTTTAGGCTGATCGTATGAAAACGGCAATCGATTATCTTTATTTCTCCATTCCAATACCGCAAAATTATTTTTTCTTAAATAAACCTTAATATAATAAGAAATACCACCACATGATTCTATGGATACTGATAAAGAAATGGGATCTTTATCAGGATTAATCGATATTCTTCCTTCATGAATATCAAAAAATCCTTTCTTTTTGGTCACAATGGATTTAATATGAGAAGGCAATATTGGCTTTTCCCGATGAATAGGAAGAACCTGGTTCACTTCCTGACATACTGTAGAAATCGGTAAAGGTCCCTTCTTGTCTAATATGGAAAGTATCGTTGTATAAACCCTCATAGTCCTCATCCTTAAACCTGTATCGTAATAAAATTCATAAACGAGCCGTATTTAATTCACATTATAATAAAAAGTATTAATTTCTTCTGTAACAAAAGACACTATAGTGATCTAACAATTTTTTTGGGACATTATCATATACGATGTTACATTATTTTCGATTCTTGCCTGAATACGGAAATGAGCGTTTCCAACTCTTTAAGGTCATTTTTCTCAAATAATTCCACAACCTTGCTTCCGATGATCACTCCATCACACAAGGCGGCTAACTCCTTCATCTGTGCTCCTTTCGATATTCCAAAGCCTGCTAAAACAGGTATTGAGCTAACTTCTTTAACCGTTTGTAAAAATTCGTTTAATGACTGGTCATAATTACTTCTCGTACCGGTAATCCCCTTTACCGTTACGGCATATAAGAAACCTTTTCCACGGCTTGAAATGGTTTTTATTCGTTCAAGGGTTGTCGTAGGGGTTACAAGCCTAATTAATTCAATTCCTGCTTTAGTAAGCTGTGGCGCTACTATTTCCTCTTCTTCGAGCGGCAGGTCTGGGATGATACACCCATCGACACCGGCATTCTGAATATCGACTGTAAATTGATCAATACCATACGAATAAATAGGATTCATATATGTCATCAAAATGAGTGGAATTGTTATGGTATCTCTCGCCTTTTCGAGTTCGTGAATAATCGCTTTTAAAGTCGTTCCATTCTCTAGTGCCCTGATACCAGCTTTCTGAATCGTTGGCCCATCTGCTACAGGGTCTGAGAACGGAACTCCTACCTCGATTGCAGTTGCCCCCCATTTTTCAAGCTTGATGAGCCGGTCTGATAAACATTCCAATCCGCCATCTCCTCCCATAATATAGGGAACAATAGCCTTCCTGCCATTTTCTTTTAAACTGGTAAATGTTCGTTCAAGTCGTTTCATATTACCTCTTCCCCCCTAGCTTCGATTTAACTGTGTCTACATCTTTATCACCGCGTCCTGATAAACAAACGACAATATTCTGTGTATTTTCCATTTCAGCAGCCAGTTTTACGGCAAAGGAAACAGCATGAGAACTTTCAAGCGCGGGTATGATTCCTTCCAGTTTTGATAAAAGCTGAAATGCTTCAAGTGCCTCGCGATCTGTAATCGAGTGATAAAAAGCTCGGCCAATATCTTTTAAATAACTATGTTCCGGTCCTACTCCAGGATAATCAAGGCCTGCTGAAATCGAATGTGCCTCTTGAATTTGTCCATGTTGATCTTGCAATAAATACATGAGTGAACCATGTAAAACACCCGGCCGTCCTTTTGTTAAGGATGCTGCGTGAAATTCCGTGTCAATCCCTTGTCCTGCCGCTTCAACTCCATAAAGACTAACCTGTTCGTCTTCAATAAAAGGATAAAACATCCCCATTGCATTACTTCCACCACCAATACAAGCAACGACTGCATCTGGGAGCTTCCCTTCACTCTTTAGGAATTGTTCTTTTGTTTCTTTACCTATCACACTTTGAAAATCGCGGACGATTGTAGGGAAGGGATGTGGTCCCATAACAGAACCTAATAGATAGTGGGTATCATCTACATTAGTAACCCAGTACCTTAAAGCTTCGTTTACTGCATCCTTTAAAGTGGCACTTCCGGAACTGACACTGATAACCTTTGCACCTAGTAGCTCCATCCGAAAAACATTTAAAGATTGTCTTTTAATATCTTCTTCTCCCATAAAAATGATACAGTCAAGATTTAATAAGGCACAAACAGTGGCAGTGGCAACCCCATGTTGACCAGCACCTGTCTCGGCAACGATTTTTCTTTTTCCCATTCTAACGGCAAGTAGTGCCTGCCCGATTGCATTGTTAATCTTATGAGCCCCAGTATGATTCAAATCCTCTCTTTTCAAATAAATCTTAGCTCCCCCAGCATGTCGAGTAAGATTTTCAGCAAAGTATAGTGGAGTTTCTCTTCCAACATATTCTTTTAGCAATCTTTCTATTTCAGCCTTAAAATCAGGATCTTTCTTTGCGATTTCATAGGCTTGATTAAGTTCCATTACTGCTTTCATTAAAGTTTCTGGGACAAATCTACCTCCAAAAATCCCGAAGTGCCCTTTTTCATCCGGTAATGTATATGCGCTCATACTAATCTCTCCTCATTTAAAATTCCTTTTGCTTTTTTAATAAATAATTGAATTTTATTAACATCCTTTTTTCCGTTTGTTTCTACTCCGCTGCTGACATCTATCATGGTAGGTCTGATGGCTTTTATTCCATCTTCCAGATTTTCGATTGTTAATCCCCCGGCGAGAATAATTTTCCTCCTATCCAATTCATTTTTATGGAAGTGGCTCCAATCAAAGCTTTTTCCATTTCCACCCCGGTATTTTCCTTTTGGACCATCCAGTAAGATGTATTCACAAGGATATTCAAGGATCTTTTTCCATGAGCTTTGCTCATCGATTCCCCATGCTTTAATAACGGGTAATGAAAGTGATTCACTGAATGATGCTGATTCATCACCGTGCAGCTGTATATGCGTTAAACCGACAAAGGATGAAATTTCTTCAATTTTCTCTCTCAATTCATTGACAAATACCCCCACTTTATAGACTTGATCCGGCAAGCTTCGGGTTATTTCTTTTGCCTCCTCTAGGGTAATCTTCCGCTTGCTTTCAGCAAATACAAATCCTACAGCATCCGCACCAGATTTTACTGCTGAAAGAGCTGTCTCTACATCGGTAATCCCACAAATTTTCACCTTCATAACTTCCCCTCCGTAGTTTGTGCCAAGCGGAAGTTTTGCATGGTTCTGCTCAGGTCCGAGCTTTTCATTAAGGCTTCCCCAACTAAAATCCCGTCTGCCCCTGCCTTTTTTACACGTTCTACATCCTTTTGCAGATGGATTCCGCTTTCACTAATTAGAAAAGCACCGGTGCTTTTAACAGCTTCAGCTAGCTTTTCAGTCACATCAAGAGAAACATGAAATGATGTTAAATCACGATTATTTACACCAACTAGTTTTGCCCCTGTTTTCCCAACTTTCTCTAATTCCTTATAGTCATGAACCTCGATGAGAACTTCCAATCCTTTGCTTTTTGCATACTGATAGAGCATGAGTAATTCGTCTTCCTCTAAAACGGCAGCTATTAATAAAATAAGGTCTGCACCACTCGATGCCGCACAATCAATCTGTATGGGATCAATAATAAAATCTTTACAAAGAACTGGGACTGTAACTGCCTGGCGAACAGCCCTTAAATCGGAAAATGATCCTTGAAAGAAGGATTGATCAGTAAGGACAGAAATAGCAGAAGCACCGTTTTTTTCATAAACAATGGCCTGCTCTACCGGCTCTAATTGATTATTGATGATTCCTTTTGACGGTGATGCCCGCTTGAATTCAGCTATAATTGCGATATCTTTAGCATTTTGAAGTTTTTGAATAAGTGATCGTTTATCTGTTTCCAGGTTTTGCAAGATTTGACTGCACTCCTTAAGGCGAATGACCTCTTTTCTTTTTTCTTCAATAATTCGATTCAAAATCGTTTCCATCTATATCGCCTCTCTTTGAGCTGACTCAGTTTTTTCTATTAGGTATCTTAATTTTTCATAAGCTGCACCTGAATCGATTACTTCCCTAGCAAGATTAACGCCATCTTTAATCGTATTTACTTTCCCTGCCGTAAAAATCCCAATCCCTGCATTAAGTAATACCGTATCCCGGTGTGCTCCTTTTTCACCCATTAATACATTCATTAATATTTGAGCATTCGTTCTAGCCTCGCCCCCTTTTATACAGCTGTTATCATATTGGGGAAGACCAATTTCTTCCGGAAAGAATGTCTGATTTTTGATGACTCCCTCTGCTAAAATCGTCAAATGATTTTCCCCCTGCAAAGAGGCTTCATCCATGTATCCTGCCCCATTAATGACGACTGCCCTTTTCCTGCCTAATTTTTCAAGGACTTCTGCAAATACATTCAATAAATCCCGGCGGTAGACTCCAAGTAACTGGTAGTCTAAATCGATTGGATTGGTTAGTGGACCAATTAAATTAAAGACTGTAGGAATTTTTAGCTGTTTACGTACCATCATGACTTTCTTTAATTTAGGATGGACATGTGGAGCGAATAAAAAGGCTATTCCGATCTCTTCAAGGATTTCTTCTGTCTTTTTAGCAGGTAGGTTCAAATGAATGCCTAAATACTCCAGAACATCGGCACTACCAGTTTTACTAGAAATACTTCTGTTGCCATGTTTAGCAACAGGAATACCCGCACCAGCAATGACAAAAGCCGAGGTTGTGCTGACATTGAAGCTTGAAGACCCATCTCCCCCAGTTCCGCAATTATCCATCACATTAGGGAATTTCTTATGAAATGTCAGGGTATTTTCTTTCAGCGCCTTCACAATACCTGCAATTTCATCGACTGTTTCACCTTTTGACTTTAATCCCATTAAAAAGGCAGCAATTTCAGACTCTGATACTTCTTCGACCAAAATATGATCAATCGCTTCCTTCATTTGGTTTTCGGATAAAGATTGACGCTCAGCTAATTGGAGTAAATAATTTTTCATTTGTCTTCTTCCTTTCTATTTCAAGTAAAAAATTCATTAGTATTCGCTTCCCAAGGGGTGTACCAATTGATTCCGGATGAAACTGTAGACCGTAGACAGGATATTGATCATGTTTGATTGCCATAACCTCGTGATCTTCCATCGAGGTGGCGATACACTCGAGTTGCGGCGGCAGGCTATTCCTCTCAATTATTAAAGAATGGTAGCGCATCACTTCCAGCGGAGATGACAAATAATTAAATATTCCTGTGCCAAGATGTGTTATAAAGGATGTTTTACCATGCTTAATTTCACTCGCTCTTTTGATTACACATCCAAAAGCTGCCCCAATTGCCTGGTGACCAAGACAAACTCCTAGAATTGGGATATTTCGGTAGAATCTTTGTATTACTTCAAGACAAATACCTGCATCCTCGGGCTTTCCCGGTCCCGGTGAAAGGATGATGGCTTTCGGTTTCAAGGAGGTGATTTTTTCACAGCTCAATTGATCATTTCGAAACACTAGCGCCTCCTCTCCTAATTCCCCTAAATATTGATAGAGATTAAACGTGAATGAGTCATAATTATCAATCAAAAGGATCATGATACACCCTCCAAAAAAGATCTTAATTTATTTAAAGTTTCCTCGAATTCCAATTCTGGATTGGAATCATATACGATTCCTGCACCTGCTTGAATATAGGCTGTTCCTTCTTTAAGAATCACAGTTCGAATCGCAAGGGCGAAATCAATATTTCCATTTGTCGAAACATACCCAATCGCCCCTGCATATAAGCCACGTTTGGATTTTTCCAATGTATTGATAATTTCCATTGCCCTTATTTTCGGTGCCCCAGAAACGGTTCCAGCCGGAAGACATGCGGCAAGGGCATCAAGTCCTGTTTTTCCAGTCTTTAGTTCGCCGCTAATTTCAGAAACAAGATGGATAACATGGCGAAATTTTTCGGGCTCTAAATATTTCTCCACCTTTACAGTTCCGAAACTGCAAACCCTTCCTAAGTCATTACGACCTAAATCTACCAGCATTCGATGTTCGGCTAATTCTTTTTCGTCGTTTAACAATTCTTTCGTATTCTTTTGATCTTCTTCTATTGTTCTTCCACGTTTTTTCGTCCCAGCAATGGGGTTAACCGTCACTTTTGATCCTCTAACCTTTATTAAGCTTTCTGGTGATGAGCCTAAAACCGTATACCCTTCAAAATCAATATAGAACATGTATGGTGTTGGGTTATGAGCTCGATGCTTTCGGTATAGTGATAACGGTGTTCCTTTGAAAAGTGATGTCATTCTTCTAGAAAGTACGACTTGAAAGATATCACCAGATTGGATATATTCCTTTGCAGTTTCAACATTTTGAATAAATACTTCCTTTTTCATATCCTCTTTAAAGCCAGTGAAATGAAACGGCTCTTCTTCAACGTAAATACCCGGCTGTTTTAACTCGTTTATTCGCGTCAGAATTTGTTTCTCCATATTCACATCATCGCTTTCCTCTAAAAGAGGGGTACCAAAAAGAATTACTTTTTCTTCCAAATGATCAAAGATAATGATGACTTCATAAAACATTAAATGGACATCCGGCATTTTTAAGTCGTCGTATGCGGATTCGCCGATATTTTCATAATGGCGGATAATATCATAACCGACATAGCCAACTGCTCCTGACATAAATGGAAATGGAGTCTCGGAAAAATCACGTGTTGGCATTAAATGATGGATCATTTCTAAAGGATTGCCTTTATGAACTTCTTTTTTGCCGTTGCGATAGAGAATCTCGTTACAATTTCCGTATGAAATTAATTCAAAAGCAGGATCTGCCCCAATAAAAGAGTATCGGCCCGAGTCATTATACTTATAGGAACTTTCTAAAAGAAATTTCTTCCTTCCACTAATTTTTTGGAGAATGGAAATAGGGGTAAACGTATCCCCTTTTATTTCTGTTACAAAATATCCTTTTTGTGTTTTCATTTGTGTGCTCCTTTCAATTAGGAAAGCATAAAAAAAAATCGTCCTCTATCTGCATAATGCTTGTTATGCAGATAGAGGACGATTTTCCAACCGTGGTGCCACCTCTGTTTGAAGCAGAAAAAAACCTGCCTCCTCTTTCAGATACGGGACACCAATGGTCCGATATCCTATCCTTTTAACGGTGGAACTCCGGGTTTCCCTACTATAGGTTCAAGAAACCTCTCGCAAGTCCATTCCACCAATCTTTTCTTATCGGGTTCACACCATCCCCGACTCTCTAGAAAGAAAACAATAGGTGTACTCCTCTTGCTCAACGATTTTTCCATTAAATTGTTTATTATCATACCTATTTCACTAAATATTGTCAAGATTTATTTTTATAATTTTCAAAAATTATTTCCTTTAATGCCTTCCCCACGACTTCCATTAAAAGGTTTGTTACTTTCCGCTTTAATTGCAAATATTAACTAAAGCGAATCAAAAAAGCGGTAGAGCTAACATTATGGAGGAAGGATAGGAGATAAATGGAAAATATCGAGCAATTAGCCTTTAGGCAACGGACCTCAAAAAAAAATTCTTCCCCAACGAAAAAGAACAAATCCGATGAAATTTCTAAACAAAAGTGGGCCATTGTTTCTCTTTCTTCCATTCCATTAGTGATGACCTTAGGAAATTCGATGTTAATCCCTGTATTACCTTCAATGGAAAAAAAATTATCAATCACTTCCTTTCAGTCAAGTATGATTATTACCGTTTACTCAGTTGTTGCCATCTTTTTAATACCGATTGCAGGATATTTATCAGATCATATCGGAAGGAAAAAGGTTATTATTCCAAGTCTCATTATTGCAGGAATAGGCGGAATTATTTCAGGTTGGGCTGCTTGGAAGTTGGATAATGCCTATTGGTTAATCCTTATAGGGCGAGCTCTCCAAGGCGTAGGAGCAGCCGGCGCAGCGCCTATTGTCCTACCATTAGTTGGAGACATGTTTAAAAATGATGGTGATGTTAGTAGTTCGCTTGGTTTAATAGAGACATCAAATACATTTGGAAAAGTTTTAAGCCCGATATTAGGAGCTTTTTTAGCAGGATATATTTGGTTTCTGCCTTTTTTCTCTTTCCCTGTATTTTGTACTATTTCCTTATTACTGGTTACATTTCTTGTGAAATGCCCTAAAAAACAAGAAAAAACCATTCCTTTCAAACAATTTTTCGTTAACATAAAGAAAACGTTTACAAATGAAGGCCAATGGTTATATGCTGTCTTTTTTATTGGCGGGACGCTGATGCTAGTTCTTTTTGGAATCCTGTTTTATCTTTCGGAAATATTTGAAAGTGAATACAATATAAAAGATATCAAAAAAGGCTTCTTTTTAGCGTTGCCATTGGGCGCTCTTTGTATATCATCATTTATTGGCGGAAAAATCATTAAAAAAAATAAAGTATTAATGAAATGGCTTACCTTTGGAGGAATCGTCGCCGCTGCTGTTTCGATCGCTGCTCTTTGGTTCTCCATTAAGCTATGGTATATGCTTAGTATGTTTCTTATCAGCGGTATTGGAATAGGTATCGGACTACCATGTCTTGACGCATTAATTACAGAAGGAATCGAAAAGAAAGAAAGAGGAACTATTACATCGATTTACAGTTCGATGAGGTTTATCGGAGTTGCTGCGGGTCCACCGATTATTGCATTGTTAATGAAACAATCTAATCACTGGATCTTTATTCTACTAAGCGGACTTAGCATAATTGCGGCACTTGTCACCTTTTTTGCAATAAAGCCGAGTACTAAGGACACAGCATGATAAGAGAAAGAACTGTCAAAAATAGAACAAAGGGCAACCCCCTCAACAATACTCAAAAGAAATCAAACCAGTTATCCATTTTTTGCAGATAGAGTTGATAGTCGAGGGGGCAAGCCGTTATGGATTCTTCGCAAGCCTATTCTGTTTTTGTTACATAGAAATCTCATTTATTTGAACTTGCATTAGGAGTTTTTCAACTTGTTCCTCAGTACACAATCCTAAGGAAAATGCTGTTGCACTTCCAGTAGCAACACTGTAGCGGAATGATTCATTCAAGTTTGAGGTCTTAATAAATTTCGCGATAAAACCAGCAACCATTGAGTCTCCAGCACCAACAGAATTTTTTACGACTCCTGTTGGAACATTTGCTACCAAAGAAACATCCTTCGTAATCAACATCGCACCCTTATTAGCAAGAGAAACAATGACGTTTTGCGCTCCCATTTCTAATAGTTTTTTACCATAGAAAATAACCTCATTACTGTTTGAAATGGTCGTTTGAAATAATTGTCCAAGCTCATGATGATTTGGTTTAATTAAAAATGGCTGAAATGGGAGCACCTTTTTTAACAATTCTCCTTCTGCATCAACCACAAATTGAGTTCTCGTTTGATTACATATTTTTACAAGTTCTTCATAGATCGTATCGGGCATTGTTGCTGGAATACTTCCTGCTAGAATTAGTAGATCTTCTGATGTTAATTTCGAAACCTTTTCTTTTAATATTTGAACGTCTTCAATTGAAATGCTCGGTCCTCTTGCATTTATTTCTGTCTCTTTATCTGTTTTTAGTTTAATATTAATGCGGGTATTTTCTTGGACTCTGACAAAATCGATTTCGATATCTTCTTTTTGAAGATTGTCTTCAATGAATTTCCCTGTATACCCCCCGATAAATCCCAGTGCCTTACTCATGACTCCTAAATTTTTTAATACTCTTGTGACATTAATCCCCTTACCCCCAGGAAACATTAATTCATCTGTAGATCGATTTAATTCCCCAATTTGAAGACTATCAAGCTTAATAATGTAATCGACAGAAGGGTTTAATGTTACTGTATATATCATGCTCTCACGACCTTTATTTCTGTTGTGTTTATGTATTGATCTTTTTTTTATAATGCCCCTCTCCCACAATACTTTATCGCAATTGATTTTAATTATCTATCATTTTCCTTCACACAAATTCAAAAAAACGTCGTTTTTGGACGTTTTCAGTCAAATTCATTTTATGATTTCTAAAATCATATATTTGTTGAAAAAACGAGAAAATGTGTTATAATGTTTAATGCTGACGCGGGTGTGGTTTAATGGTAGAATTTCAGCTTCCCAAGCTGACGGCGGGGGTTCGATTCCCCTCACCCGCTCCATTTAAATGGAGGAGTACCCAAGTGGTTATAAGGGGGCGCACTCGAAATGCGTTAGGACGGGCAACCGTTGCGTGAGTTCGAATCTCACCTTCTCCGTCATTTTTTTCTCATAGTCCATTGAAATTAAATTCTAATTATACAAAAAAACGCCATCGTTGGCGTTTTTTCTCTTATAGATTAAGAAAGTATAGAATTTGACTTCGAGAATTGTCTAGCTTCAGCGCCTAGGGGCTCGGGGTCATAAGCCAATCCGACATGAAGGTTAAAAACCAACCTTCTTGTCGGCTCGTCTTATGCCTGTCGCCCCTGAGCATTGAGGAAATCTTCCTTGAATAATCTTCGCAGGAACAAGCTATGCTTGTTCCGAAGGCGCTTCCGCTTTTCTTATAGGATCGCATCCTTATGTGGTGTAATAACGATGTTAGGATGAGTGATTGAAGCACTTGGCATTCCTTTTATTTGAGTGATGGTCCCATATTTTTTTCGTAGTTCTTCTATAGGACCAAATTCAATCGCTCTCATTGGACAGGTTGAAACACAAACTGGATCTTCACCCTTTTCTTGTAAGTCAATACAAAGATTGCATTTATTTGACTTAAAAATCTTTTTATTATACTGTGGGGCTCCATAAGGACAGGCCTTGACACATAACTGCGCCCCTGCACATACATCCTGATCAATTGTTACAACACCATTTTCTCTATCTTTTAAAATGGCTCCTGTAGGACAGCTTGAAACGCATTTCGGATTTGAACAATGATTACAAGCAATCGTGAAGTAGAAAGCTTTCATGTTCGTGACTAATCCACCATTTGGGCTCATTATATAAGACCCTTCCTCAAAGGAATACACCCTTCTGAAATTCACTCCAACCTCAAGATTATTCTTATCTTTACAAGATACACTGCAGGCCTTACAGCCAGTACATAGGCTTTGATTAATATAAAATCCCAACTGTGCCAAGTTTAGTCCTCCCTACATTTTTTTTACTTCAACAAGGTTGGTCTGTTGTGGATTAGCTTTTGCTAGCGGAGTAGGACGCTGGGAAGTCAGTACATTAAGTGAGCCCCTTTGATCCAAACCATCCTTATCGGGTGTATACCAGGCACCTTGAGGAATGCCGACAACTCCCGGGGTAATCCTTGGAGTTACCTTTACATCGATAACCAAAGAACCACGGTCATTCAATACTTGAACACGGTCACCATTTTCAATTCCACGCTGCTTCGCATCTGTTGGATTTATCCACATTTCCTGCTTTGCTGCTTCCTCGAGCCATGGTTGATTATCGTAAGTTGAATGGCATCTTCGCTTATAATGCCAGCCTATTAGCTGAAGCGGATATTTTTCTGTCAATGGATCAGAAGGTCCCTCCCACGCAGGGATATACTTGGCTATCGCTGGAATTTCATTTGGCTGTTTCATATCCCATAACTGTTTAGAGAATAGTTCAATTTTCCCTGAAGGGGTTTCAAAAGAATGTTTTTCTGGATGATCAATTTGCTCTTTAAATCCGACAAGTGGCTCATCATATTTAAAATGGTAGGCTCCTATCTTACTAAACTCATCAAAGGTTGGAAAGTTTGGATTCAACTCCTTTTTAGTCCTGTTCACACTTTCCTTAACCAAATCAAGAATCGTTCTTCCCTCTGTGTATTTTTCTTTTACTCCGAGTTTGGCGGCTACCTCAGAAAATACATCATATTCATTACGACATTCATATAACGGGTCAATGACTTTTTCTCCAAAAACGACATAATCACCAAAACACCAAGGAACACCAATATCATAGCGCTCAAAGAAGGTGGTTCCTGGAAGTAAAATGTCTGCATACTTCGCACTAGACGTCATAAATAGGTCACTGACGACAATAAATTCAACCTTTCTTTCGTCCTCAAGCAATTGCCGGGTTTTATTGATATCAGAATGCTGGTTAATTAGCATATTTCCCGCCATATTAAAAATTAACTTAATATTGCTGTTTAATTTATCTGCTCCTTGTAATCCATCGGCCCCTGACATTTCGCTTCCTTTTTCGACAGCCTTCGTCCAAAGAAAGCATGGAATGGACGCCTTGACCGGATTATCATACGAAAATGGAAAGACAATATTTGATCGGCTCCAATAGCCTGTTCCTGCTGCCCATCCCCCCAATTTTCCTACGTTTCCAGTTAGGCAGGCGAGCTGTGCTCCCCCGCGCATCACTTGTTCCCCGTAAGCATGACGCTGAGGTCCCCAACCTTGAATAAGGGCTGCTGGTTTTATCGTTGCGTAGGCTCTAGCAATTTCTCGAATTTTTTCTGCTGAAACACGGCAAATTTTTTCCGCCCATTCAGGAGTTTTAGGGGTACCGTCCTTTTCCCCAAGAAGGTAGCTCTTCAGTGATTCTTCCTTAGGAATCCCCTCAGGCATATGGTCACCGTCAAATCCTACACAGTATTTATCGAGGAATGCTTGATCATGAAGTTTTTCAGTGATCATTACATATCCCATTGCATCCATAAGTGCGTTATCGGTTGTAGGCAGGATCGGAATCCATTCATCTGCAAATGCAATCGCTGTATCTGTATACCGCGGATCGATTACGGTGATTTTTGCTCCATTCTTCTTAGCCTGCATTAAATATTCACGGTACGGTGTCGAAAAAATCATTTCTGAAGGGTTTTGCCCCCATAAAATGATGTACTTTGAATGAAGAAGTGAATCAAAGCTGCTACCTGAATTATTCGTCCCGTATGTATAAGGTGTCGCCACATTTCCTGCACCGGAGCTATAGTCGTTGTGATAGTTTAAAAATCCCCCAGTAAGAGATAATAATTTCCTAACTGCCGCCTTTCCTCCATGTATGCCCCAGGATTGTCCTGATGCATAGTTGACATATCTTGATTCTGGACCGTAGGTATCTCCAATTCGTTTTACTTCAGAAGCTATTATGTCAATGGCCTCATCCCATGGAATTCTTTTGAACTTTCCTTCTCCACGTTTGCCCACTCGTTTCATTGGATATTTAAGGCGGTCTGGATGATAAAGCAAGCTTCGATAGTTCCGTCCCCTTATACATGCCCGGAGCGGAGGTCTCGATATATCTCCACTCTCTCGGGTATCGGTACTTACCCTTACCACCAATCCATCCTTTACATGTGCCTTAATGACACAACGGCCACCACAATTATTGATACTGCAGGTTGAAATCATTTTTTCAGGAGATTCTGCTTTTGCCTTTTTTTTGTCTTCTTGGCGGTCAATGAGCATTTTGGTGCCGATTCCTCCCGCAATAACAGGAATACTGATTGCTCCCGACCATTTTAAAAATGTCCGGCGCTGCATTTTATTTGTTAAAAAATTTTTAAAACCATTTTCAGGCATGCGCTAATTCCCCTTTCAATTCACGAAGTGATTGCAAATCAAATTCTAAAAAATCATAAAGTAGCATAGCTGCACCCAAAAATAATTGACTATTTGTATTTTGAATGATCCGATTGCAAAAAGAAGGAATCCACTTTAATAGATGATTTTCAATAAAGGTGATTTGTGTTGTAATTAATTCAATCATCTTTTCATTACTGTTCTCTTCTAAAAATAAATCACTTAGATAGACCATGAATTCTAACTCTAATAATAAATGGTCATCCGGTTCATTATTTTCTTTCATTGATTGAAGGCCAAAGCGATGGTAATATTCCCTGATTTGATAAGTCCATTTTTCAAAAAGAAGCTTTTCCTTGCTTCTGTAATACGATTCCCAGAGCGGCGCACCAAGTGGTCCTGGACCAACAAAAAGTCGCTGGTACTCCTCCTGTTCTTTGGAAATTTGTTCTTTTGATAAATCTTTAAAAAAGCCACTGAGAATTTTACCTCCTTCATGTATCTCTTGTAATTCGTGCGGATTGCAAGAGTCGCGTATTTGAAACAAAATATCGCTGTTTGGTTCCAAAAATAAAAGATGCAGAACATGATAGAATTTCTTCCTCGATAATAAAAATGAATGGTATTGCTGATGTAGCAGTTCTTTAGATGCAGTCAAAATTTCCCCTCCCTTTTTGTGAAACATTTCACATAATAAGATAGATTTTTTACTTACTTCCATAAATTGATGGTATTCCCATTTCAATTTTACAGCACATTCCTATAATAGGAATGTACTTTGTTCATCATTTCACATTAAATTCAAATTAATGTTAACCACCAGAAAAATATGTGTATAATAAGAAGGATTATACATAGAAAAGGATGATTTCCCATGAACATAAAAGGACATACAGTTGAAAAACTCGAAGATCCATTTGGACTGCTTTCCGGTGACCGATATGAGTTTTTTCTTGAACTCGAAATTGATGAGGACGATGAGCTTTATTCTGATAAAGGAGTTGGATTAAGGATCTTATTCGTCAGCGATGAAAATGGACAAAAAATTAAAAACTACCATTTTTTCGAACTAGACACTGATACGGTTCTTGATTTTGCCCTTGAAGAGGACGAAGAGGATCTGGTAGTTAATTATTGTAGAGAAAATATTATCGAATAACAAAAAGCAGGAAATTTCGTTTCCTGCTTTTTGTTATGAAATATTAGATGTTTTTTGGATAAACATTTCTATAAAATTAATGGTAAATTTTTGAATATCCATTTCCCAACCGATATAATCCAATGTTTCCGGAGGCTCAATATCAGGCTTTGGCCGGAAATCGGCAAAGCTTTTACCTCTTGCAGTACCAAATTTCTCTACCCTTACCCTTCGTGGAATATATTTAACGAATCCCGGATGGGTTAATGCCATTAGAGGAACCACATCATGCATAGGTGCACCTTGAATTCCGGGAGTAACTTTTTGATAAGCGCGATAATAATAATCAAATGTAGGTTTTATTAGCGGTCTAAATGGTGTTTTGCTGTTTTCCTCCAGAAAATTTATTATTTCAGGTGTAATGATGGCCCTGTTCGTTATGTTTAATGGATGCAAATAAATATTGTGTGCTTTTTCCATAACCGAGTTAGCTGCAATAGGGTCGACATAAAAATTTGCTTCTGCCTCAGCAGTGACGTTTCCAGGGACCAGAAAAGCACCACCCATAATATAAAAAGCAGCTACATCCTTTAAAACATCATTTCCATACAAAATAAACATTAAAGCCAAATCGGTTAGTCTGCCAACAGAGACGATTACAAGATTTCCTTTATATTGATTAACAAGATCAAGGACTTTATTAAAATCAAATACCCGTACATTCTCGATGGTTTCCGGTAGTTTAATCAGTCCCATTCCTTCTTTTCCATGAAATTCAGGATAATATATCGGTTCTCCAGACAGGGGGCCTGCAGCACCTGCAATGATTGGAATATCCCCCCTGCCTGCTAAGTTCAGCAAATAGGCTGTATTTCTAATTGAATACTTTTTTGGAGTACTCCCATAACCACTAACGATGCCAATAAGATTTATTTGAGGGTTCAGTAAAGCATACATAATGGCAAAGGAATCATCAATTCCAGGATCTGTAATCATCAGCACTTGATAAGCCATAGAAATCTCCCTAGGCGAAAAATTTTTAAGACTTATTATTAATATGATGAAAACAGAACAAATATAACGAGGATCTCCCTATAGTGTCAGACCATTTAGGACATCCCCAATTATTTGTTTCTATGCTTCTTTTTTTACTTTTGCAGTTGTTTTCTTTCTTGTACCTGTAGTTTTCTTTGGTTTTGTTCGGTCAATTGATGCCTGTAATGCTGCCATTAAATCAGTGACATTAGAAACTGCCTCTTTCTCGGAAGGTGTAACAGTTTCTTTTCCTGTTCGTTTCGATTCAATTAACTCTAATAATGCGGTGCGATATTCATCAGTATACTTTTCAGGTTCAAATTCAGTAGTCAATTGGTCAATAAGCAAAATCGCTGTATCTAATTCCTTTTTTGTCACCTTATCTTCAGAAGGAACATTGGGAACATCAGTTGCATTGCGAACTTCATCTGGGTAGTGAATGGTTTCCATAACCAAGGTATTTTCATACACACGAATAACAGCGAGTTGTTCTTTTGAACGGATCACTATTTTCGCCAGTCCCACCTTTTGCGTTTCCTGTAATGCTTTACGCAACAAAGAATAGGCCTTACCTCCACCCTCATGAGGCGACATGTAATAGCTTTTGTCAAAATATATCGGGTCGATTTGTTCCATTTTCACAAAATCAATAATTTCGACAGCTTTTTCTTCATTTTCTTTTTTTAATGCTTCAAGGTCTTCATTGTCCAAAACAACGAATTTTCCTTTTGTGTATTCATATGCCTTCACAATATCCTCCGGCTTCACTTCTTCCTCGCAAACAGTACATATCTTTTCATATTTAATCGGAGCATGACATTTATTATGCAGAGTCCGAAGCTTAATATCCTTATCCTCAGTTGCGGCATGCAGCTTGATCGGAATGTTAACAAGCCCAAAGCTAATACTACCCTTCCACATCGTATGCATAGAAATTTCTCCATTCCTTTTCTTTTAGTTTTTGTATGCTTGCAAATGAAATTCGTAAAAACATCTGGAAAAGGATGAACCGATAGACAATGTTGCAAAATAAAAAAAAAGAAAGGACATTTATAGAAATGAAACCAATGCTGCCAACACTTACCTTCGCCCCACCTTTAAAAGCCGATTGGCTGTACGAGGTTAAATATGATGGCTTTCGCGCCATTTTAGGATGGGATAAAAAAGGAATTGAATTAACGAGCAGAAACGGCAAAACCCTTATGCCGCAATTCCCTGAGATTAAACAATTCTTAATAAATCACGAAAAACAGTTTAAACCTTTTTTACCTTTGCTGCTTGATGGCGAGCTCGTCTCCCTTAATAATCCATATAAGGCCGACTTTGCTGCTATTCAGGTTCGCGGCCGGTTAAAAGCGGAGAAAAAAATAAGTGAACAGGCTTCGCATTTTCCATGCCGCCTCATGGTTTTTGACGTGTTGATGCTAAAAGGGAAGTCGTTAATAGGAATGACCTTTCAAGAAAGGAAACAAGAATTGATAAAACTATTTCAACAGCTTGGTTTTATGATGGAAGCTAGTCCGTATAATCAAGATTTACTGCAGTTAGTTAAGACATATGAAAAATTTGATGAACTGTGGGAACAGATTGTTTTATCTGATGGTGAAGGTATTGTTGCCAAGCAGAAAAACAGTCTGTGGCAGGAAGGGAAAAGGTCGGAGCAATGGCTTAAATATAAGAATTGGAAATTTGTTAGCTGCTTTGTTACCTCTTATGATAAAACCAATGGGTACTTTTTTGTGGGGGTCTATAATGGAAATAAGATTCAGGGAATTGGACAGGTGCTTTTCGGGTTTAAACCTGACGAGAAACAGGCATTGCAGCAAACTTTGAAACAAAACAAGGTCAGTGAAGATGCTCAATTCATCTATGTGAATCCGGCAATTTGCCTAGAAGTAAAGTATTTAGAACTGTATGATGAGCAGCTACGTGAACCGCATTTTGACCGGTTTCGATTTGATTTAGAACCGATTGAATGTACATTTGAACGTTTTATGTTTCAGCAAAAAAATCTGCCACCAGACTTAGAAATAACGCACCCTGATAAACAGCTCTGGAAAAATCACGATATTCAAAAGGCAGATTATATCCTATATTTGAGGGAATTATCACCATATATGCTCCCATTTTTAACAAATCGCTTATTAACTGTCATCCGTTTCCCGCATGGAATGTTTGGTGAGCCCTTTTATCAAAAAAATTGTCCCGACTATGCCCCTTCATTTGTTCAAACGTTTAAGAGTGAAGAAATCGATTATATATTATGTAATAATCTTAAAACACTCATTTGGCTTGGCAATCAATTGGCCATTGAATTTCATATTCCATTCCAGACCATTAACAGCAAAGGACCTAGTGAAATTGTCTTCGACTTGGACCCCCCGTCTATAGAAAATTTCCATTTAGCCGTCAAAGCAGCCTTACTAATAAAAGAAGTGCTCGATCAATTACATTTAATCGGCTTCATTAAAACATCCGGAAACAAAGGCTTGCAGATTTATCTACCACTTCCTGAAAATGTATATACATATGATGATACAAGGCTTTTTACAAGTTTTATTGCTGAATACCTTATCACACGTGATCCTGATTCGTTTACCATAGAAAGAATGAAAAAGAATCGAGGAAACAGGCTGTATGTTGACTATATTCAGCACGGAGAAGGAAAAACCATTGTTGCCCCTTATTCATTAAGGGGAAATGATTACGCCGGAGTTGCTACACCACTGTTTTGGAAAGAAGTTGATGAAAAGCTACGACCTGAATTTTTCACAATGCAAACTGTCTTGACCAGAGTTAAAAGTCAAGGTGATCCTTTTAAGAATTACTTTCAAACAAAAGAAATCCAACCCTTTGCACCTGTCCTTGAATTTTTAAAACAAAAAAAATGACGTTGGGTGGAAAATAGTGCTCCGAATTTGTTAAAACAGCCTCTTTCGGGCACTAATTTTCAAAATAGTGCCTCTAATCTTCTAAAACTTCCTCTCTCGGGCACTAATTTTCATAATAGTGCCCCTAATCTCCTAATACTGTCTCTCCCGGGCACTGATTTTCATAATAGTGCCCCTAATCTCGTGAAACGGCCTCTCTCGGGCACTAATTATTAAAATAGTGCCCCTAATCTCCTAATACTGTCTCTCCCGGGCACTAATTTTCAAAATAGTGCCCCTAATCTTCTAATACTTCCTCTCTCGGGCACTAATTTTCATAATAGTGCCCCTAATCTCCTAAAACTGTCTCTCCCGGGCACTGATTTTCAAAATAGTGCCCCCTAATCTCCTAAAACTTCCTCTCTCGGGCACTAATATAAAAAAAGTGCTCTATACTAGAAAAAATCTTCTAATCAGAGCACTATATTTGAAATGTTTCCCTTATACTTGTAATGCATCGGTTAAATATTCTTTAGATTTTTCTTGAAGCTTTTCATAGGCAGGTTGCTCCTGGAAATCCTTTTTAGCTAGCAATGTGAACGATCCATTCTTAAGATTTACTTTTACTTGGGCTTCATAAAGGTAAGTAGCATTACCAATTAGGTCCATTGTATAAACCCCAGCAGATTCATGAACAACACATTGAACCATGCCGCCATTATTATATACTTGAATTATTTTTTCAAAATCATTGAAACCATTTAAACAAGTTACAAGCGAGGATGCAGACATTGCTGTTCCACATGCATTAGTAAAACCAACACCACGCTCAAATGTCCTTACATAAATATTCCCCCGGTTCATCACTTTGACAAAACTAACATTCACCCCGTCTGGAAACAAATCATTAGGACCATTAACTTTTTCACTTATTATCTTCTGAGTATCCGTTTGTAGGATATCCGACTCAATAAGTGAAATTAAATGCGGATTGGGAACTGCTAGTGCTGTAAACAAAAATTCAGCGGACAATTCCGGGAGTTTTTCATTAATCAATTCCGGCTTGTTTATTCTTAATGGTAATTTTTCAAGTTCAAACAATACTGGAGAAATTTCCACTTGATATGTCTCAACATTGGGAGATAGCTCAACTTTTTTCCCCACCTTCAAGTCTGCTTTCATTGTTTCAATAACAGCTGTCTCAAGCTTATATTTTTCACAAATAGTTCTAGCCACTAGACGCAGACCATTTCCACACATCGAAGCCTCAGATCCATCAGCGTTAAAAACTCGCATTCTTCCCTCTGCAAGATCACTTTTCATGACAAAGAGAATCCCATCCGCCCCTAACTCCGTTTCCCGATTACATAATAACCGGGCAAGTTCAGCTCGCTGATTTTCCGTGAACGAATAATCATGAGATATTTCATCAATGATTAGAAAATCATTTCCAGACCCATGTCCTTTGATTAAGTCAATTTGCACTTTAGCCCCTCCCATGAAAGATAACCATTTTTTCATTTATTCTAACAAATAATAATCATGAATAAAATCAATAGTTACCTTTCAATAAAAAATTCATGAATTAAAAATGAAATTCTTAACAGCTTGTCCTTTTTAGATATCCCTCCTGCAAAAGTTAGGACAGGGGTATTGGCTTCGGGAAATCGACTACTCCACTCTAGTGGCATCCAGCCTCGCCTTAGTCGTCCAATTTGAAGTTTTGATTTATCGATTACTTGTTCGTCCATAAACATTTTTGATCCCTCGACACTGCCAATAAACCTGCCAGATGCATTTAATAATTCCTTCTTATACCTTAACCAGTCAATTCTCTTTTTTTCATAGCAACCCAAATATTCCATGTTGATGCTAAATACCTCTATTTTTAAATGTCTCTTCTTCTTAATCCGATAGTAACTAATAATTCGATTATCTGAATTATATAAGGCATAGACTTTTGAAAATATCCCCAATTCTTTTTTTCGACATCTTTTTATGAAACCTGCCTGAAAGCCGTCCGGAAAAAAAAGCATTAACCTTGATGCTTGGATGTTTAAATACATAATAAGCAAGTGGCTTGCATCGAAGATTGAATGATAGCCTCGCTTTGATTTGACAATATTTCTACCAATAGAAATGGACTGACGCTTTTTAAAAAGATAGATTTGAAAACTGAAAAAACTGTAAACAAAAAATGGAATGGTGAGTAGCATGATTTCTTTATTTTGTATAAATGATAGATTTCCGCCTATAATGAAAACTGCAGGAAATAATGCTGCAATACTGCCATTTAGCCATATATTTGCGGTTTCTTGATAATATTCATTTATTTTCATGATAGAAACTCCCTTGTCCAGTCCTCTTATACTAGTTTATGGAGATATCTCAAAAAAATGATAGGAGATTATTCTCCGCCAAAGATCGGCATAAAAAAAGTGGCCAAAACAGCCACTTTTCGTTAAATATTCTTTTATTCATTTTTCGCTATTTATACTTTTTGCCTTTAAGTAGCAAGCTCTTTTTTTCTAAAGATAACGATACTAAGTACTAGTAGAATAACAAGCAACAATCCTGCTAAAAGGCTCGTTGGTAATAGGTAGTCTGAAATTCCCTTTGATAAGAGAATTTCGCTAGCATAAGTACCTAATTGAGCCGGACTCCATTCAAGCCAATGTGAAAGTGAACTAGTAACAAGACTTAATACAATAATTACGGCCAATGAAACGAAACCGGCGATTCCAGGAGACAATAAAACAGCACTAAAAAATACCGTAATCGTTAAAATGACTGTCAGCCATAAGCCGTATATGAAAAATGATTGAAAAAAATCCCCGGCGGGAACCCATTTAAATAATATTCCGGTATAATACCATGTCGCAGCATAACCGATAAAAAACGAGAACCACATTAATATAAGACTACCGAACCATTTGGCTATCAAATAGGAACGATAAGAAACCGCCTTCACTAATATCATTGCAGCTACACCGCTTTTTCTCTCAGCTGCAATAATACCCATTGTTGAAAGAACAATGATTAGTACACCAATGGTTGTATATTGCCCTAGGCTTTGAACAAGA
Organism: Neobacillus massiliamazoniensis; assembly: GCF_001048695.1. Classification (GTDB taxonomy): domain Bacteria; phylum Bacillota; class Bacilli; order Bacillales; family Cytobacillaceae; genus Neobacillus; species Neobacillus massiliamazoniensis. Next base: position 128,308 of record NZ_CVRB01000004.1, read on the forward strand.
ACCTCGCCAGCTGATGGTGTCGGTATTTTTATAACAGCCCCTTTTGGCATTTCTCCTAAGGAATCAATAATTTGTGGTAAATAGTAATCCGTTATTGGCTGTTGGACACCAATTAAAATAAACGTAATCGGCACCCAGATCCATTTGAAATTCCGCCAGTTTTCTAACATTTCTTTTTGTAACAATGTCAGCCATTGGCTCATAATCCCACCACCTTCATAAACACATCCTCCAATGTCATACCACTAATCTCGAATTTTTCTAATGGCATATTTTTATCGGCAATGATTTTTAAAAAGTCCCTTCTTGCAAGATTTACGTCTTCTACAAAAACACTAAGTCTCTTCCCTTCAGTCAGTACTGACTGAGTTAATTTATTAGCAGAGAATGAAGCAGCAAACAAATCTGCCTTTTCACTGAAAAAGAAATTGATTTTTGCCTGCTGGTATTTCCCACGTAATTCCTCCATTGTACCTGATTCAACAATACTACCGTTATGAAGAAATAAAATCTCATCACAAACTTCTTCTGCATCACTTAAAATATGAGTTGAAAAAATGATGGTTGTCTCTTTTTTTAAACCTTCTAGAAGGTCAAGCACTTCCCTTCTGCCAATCGGGTCCAGTGCAGAAACTGGTTCATCGAGCATAATGAGCTGTGGTTGATGAATGAGGGCTTGAGCGATTCCTAATCTTTGCTTCATCCCACCGGAATATTTCCCAATTCTTCGATTCTTAGCATCTAAGATTCCTACTAAACGTAACAGCTCTAAAGATCGTTCCTTTGCCTCTTTAGTTTTGAAACCGGCCAGCTTTCCTACATATGTTAAAAATTCTAAGCCTGACATCCAATCGTAGAATACTGGAAACTGAGGAAGATATCCGATTAAATCGCGAATATCCTCACCTTTTTTTGCATCTGTAAAGATTATCGTACCTTCTGATGGTTCCATAAGGCCTGATAGCATCCTTAATGTCGTCGTTTTACCAGAACCATTTGGTCCTATCAAAGCAATACATTTTCCTTTCTCCAGATTAAAATCAAGTCCCTTAATCACTTCATTACCTTGGAAACTTTTTTTCAATCTACTTATCTGTATGAGGGACATCAGTTATTTCTCCTTCCCATGACAAAATAGAGAATTGGACCAATTACACTAATAAATAAAATAACTAAAGTCCAAAGCCATTTCGGACCATTGGTTTCTTCGATCCTAACTAAATCCACAAGTGCGACAACTAACAAAATCAATTCAATTACAGCAATAGGTAGAAGCAAGGCTAAATTTATATTCCCCATGTTATTTCCCCCTTGTTTTCTTTTTCATTCATATGACGTTCGAACGGTCAAAACGTTCAAAAACCCGGCAAATTTTTTGCCGGGCTAATTTGAATTAAATTTATTTAATAAATCTAAAAATCCACGGAAATCGATATTCGGCTCCTTCAAAAGCTTTAACTGCAGCGATAATGGTAAATACGAACACCATTATTCCGATTATTGCCAAGCCAATAAAGCCTATTAAGATAATACACAGGACCCAGCAAACACAAGTATAAATAAAATAAGAAATAATAAAATTAAAATATTCTTTTCCGTGATAATCGATAAATGACGATTCATCCTTTTTAATTAACCAAATGATGAGCGGCCCTAAAACTGGGAAAAATAAACTTAACACATAGATGGCAGCAGCAAGCGTTTTTTCCTCACTTTTTACCATATCTTTATACCCCCATGAAAAATATTTTAATTTACCCTACCATATACGCAGGACCGATTAATATGTTTCATATTATTAAAAAAATTTATCGACTGTATTCACATTCAATAAAAATCCTGATAAATTGATAAAATAAACAAAATAATTTTATTAATGAAAAGAAAGGTTTTATGATGTCAAAAATACTTTTAAAAAACGCAACGGTATACCCAATTACAGCAAAACCATTTAAGAATGGGGAGGTATTAATAGAAAACGGAAAAATCACAAATGTAGGAAAAAATATTGCCACTGAAACAGATGTTAAAATGATCGACTGCGGCGGACAATATCTGTTCCCAGGATTTATTGATGTCCATACACACCTTGGGCTTTATGATGAAGGCACAGGCTGGGCAGGTGATGATGCTAACGAAACGTCGGAAACATTAACGCCGCATGTAAGGGCTATTGATGGAGTTTATCCATTAGATCCAGCTTTTATGGATGCCGTAAAAAGTGGCATTACAACCGCACATATCATGCCGGGAAGTGCCAATGTGATTGGTGGAACTACAGCTGTCATCAAAACATCAGGAAAAAACATAAAAAAAATGATAGCCCAAGAAATAGCCGGGTTAAAAATGGCTTTAGGAGAAAATCCTAAAAAATTTCACAGTCATGGAAATGCCAATTCGATTACCAGAATGGGAATAATGGGAAAACTACGTGAAGCGTTTTACCAAGCCATGCATTGCGATAATCCTGATGATTTAAGAGTTGCACCGCTTGTTATGGCTTTAAAACGGGAAATTCCGGTAAGAATCCATGCCCATCGTGCTGACGATATCATTACAGCAATCCGGTTTGCCGAGGAATTTAATCTTGATGTAAGAATTGAGCACTGTACTGAAGGACATTTAATCGCTAGTGAGCTAGAAGGGCTGAATTTGAAGGTTTCCGTTGGACCCACATTGACTAGACGCTCGAAGGTTGAATTAAAAAATAAGACGTGGAAAACCTATCAGGAATTGTCGAATCATGGAGTAGAAGTGTCTATCACGACAGACCATCCTTATACACCGATTCAATATTTAAATATATGCGCAGCTATTGCCGTACGCGAAGGTCTCCCTGAACAAAAGGCATTGGAGGGAATTACGATTAACCCTGCAAGAAATTTAAGATTAGATCATCGCCTTGGAAGTATTGAAGTCGGTAAAGAGGCTGACTTAGTATTGTGGAGTCACCATCCATTTCATTATGTTGCAAAACCAAAATGGACAATGATCGGTGGCGAAATGGTCTACTCGGACTTGTAGAATGATGTTGAAATTTGGGAATAAAAATTTACAAAAAATCAACAAAAATCTATTTCTTTTTTAGCTTTTTTTTTGTATTATACTCTCAGATAAACTATTTTTGACCAGAGAGAAGCTGGAGGGTTAACGGACATATTAGTTACAAAAAAACGATATAGGGAAGGCAAATGGTGCGCCACCAGTTAACTGGTTCTAGTGGGTTCGATTCCCACCCCGAAATTTTTTAGCAATAATATAAAAAATTTCGAGGGTGGGCCGCTTCTTTTGACATGGAATCGGATTGCCCTAATGGAGGGATATTCATGCTAAAGAAACGTGATCTTCATGACAGCCACGAATTATACGAATTAATGACGCATCCAGATGTCTTCCCTTTTGTACGTCAAAAAGCCTATTCCTATGAAGAATTCTTATTTATTACTAAACAGACCCTTGAAGCAGAAGAACGCGGCGAAGTAATTTCACGTACCATTCTTGATGAATGGGGCTCGCCGATTGGAACCATCAATTTGTATGATATTGAAGATAAGGCAGGATTTTTGGGTACTTGGATTGGGAAGCCATTTCATGGTAAAGGCTACAATGTTCCAGCAAAGGACGCTTTTTTTCAAGAGCTTTTTTATGAAATTGGAATTGAGACGGTTTTTATGCGCATTAGAAAAGTGAACATTCGTTCTATAAAAGCTGCTGAGAAGCTCCCTTATGTAGTTAAGGCCAATGAAACAAGAGAATCAATCTATGAGCAATTGAATGCAGATGGTGAAGTATATGATCTATATGAAATTCCGAAAGATTTATATTCCCTTCACTATATGCGAAATGGCTCCGTGCAAGATGATTCGTCACAATTGCTTGAAGCATAAAAGAAGGCAATCGGTTTTTGACCGATTGCTTTTTTTATAGGCTGTTAAACTTGCCTGTTGATTTGCGCTCAAGAAGCGAGCATCCGCGGGCGTTCCGGGGAGCCTCCTCGGCGCTTAAGTGCCTGTGGGGTCTCCCCTGCCCCATACTCCCGCAGTACATTGAATTACATCCTTGAATCCGCCCACGCAAGAAGGAAATGCGATAGCATTTTCGAGGATCTCTCGCCTTCCGCTCCAATCAACATAGTTTCAAAAATCAACAATGGCCTTTAACACAGCCTTTTTATAAGATAGAAAAGTATAAAATTCGATTTCGAGATTTGTCCAGCAATAGGCGGTCGCCTTGCTCTTTTCTAAAAAGGATAACATTATTATTCCATTACGTTCTGTTCTATTGATTCATCCACTTCACTAAGACCCATTTGGAGCAAAAATTCTTCTAATTCCTCATTTGTTAACGTTTCAAAACGGCCATCATGAAAAAATACTTGGGTTTGATTTGGATTTATTCGATTAAGATTAAAACTCATTTCTCTTTGCTCCTTTCCACAGATGATTACTTATTACTATTAACAGAAGATTACGTTTTCATACTACAAAATCAAATTATTGTATAGGCCATATAGATTTTATGTAAATAAAGAGAAAATAATCAAAAGGATGTCCCTAAAGTGACAGTCACTTTAAGGACATCCTCTTGATTTTGTTTACAGCTTATTTATCTTCCCGAGAACATCCTTTCCCCCTGTAACTGGGATAATGCTCCCCGTAATAAAGCTTGATTTTTCATCAACAAGAAATGATATCATTCTGGCAACATCTTCTCCTGTTCCGGGTCTGATTACACAAGATTCTTCATCAACACTACCTAACGTATCCGCAATATTTTTTTCTTTCCATTCTTTAACGATATCCCCAGGGCAGACCATATTAGCCGTAATGCCATATTCCGCTTCCTCAATGGCAATTGTCCTCGTTAATGATGCTAGCCCAGTTTTAGCCGCTGCAAAAACAGAACGATAAACCCACCCCGGTGCCGTTTCCACTCTGTCGAACCCCATTGTAATAATCCTGCCCCAGTTTTGTTTTCTCATAATTGGGATTACGAGCTTTGACAAATAAAAAACAGCACTTAAATTTCCATCCATTAAATACCTCCATTCGTCAAAGGAATAATCTGTTAGCCTTTTCCGTTCATGGATATAGGGACCTGCATTATGAATTAAAATATCAATTGAAGGATACAACGAAAGAGCCTCTTCAAAGATTTGAATACATTCATCTAAATTTGAAACATCACCTTGAATTGCGATGTTTTTTGTTCCATAGGTGTTGTTTAATTCGTTCACTAAATTGACGGCTTCTATTTCACTATTTCGATAGTTAATCACAAGTTCAAAGCCTTTTTCTGCAAGCTGATAGGCAGTCATTTTTCCTAGACCAGCAGCTCCACCAGTAATCAATGCCGTTTTTTTCGTCACAGATTCTTACCTCACTATTACTTGAATTATCCTTTTTACTATATGTTAAAAAGAATTGTTTCTATATGCAAATTTTAAAGTTTGTTCCCAGTATTTTTGTTTTAACGGATGGGCAGGTGTTCGCATACGATGTGGTATTAATGAAAAAGGATTTTTATTCATGAGAGGATGGAGAAAAATGTTTCCCTTTAATATGTTCCCCTTTAATAAAGATATGAAGGAATCATTACAAAATATGAAACCTGATGAAATATCCAATTATGTTCAGGACATTATCACTAAAGTCATGCCTGGTAATATGAAAGGAATGATGAATCCACAGGACTTTCAAAACAATTTTCAATCAGGCCAAGCTAGGCAACCTGAAAATTCAAATGGTATATCTTCGACGGCTTATGAAACACATGATTTTGTTTTTGTCAGGATTTCAATCAAATCAGAAGAATGGGTAAGAAAACTGCGTCTCTACCATACTTCTAATCAACTTATTATCGAACATATCCCCCAGCATGAAGATAAACATATCATTACCCTACCTGCAATTGTAAAAAAGAAAGGGGCTGCTGCAAATTATAAGGATGGCACCCTTGAGGTAAGAATACCAAAAAACATTGATATGCAGTATTCGCAAATTGATGTAACTGAAATTATGTAGCTGTCATACTTTCACATGTTTTGTTCACTGGAAAAATAATGGTTCAAGGGAGGTTCAAATGGAAGTAAATCAGTTCAGTAAGTGGCTCGATGTTGCCCAACAATTTCAAGCAGAGCAATTTTGGAATCAATTTTTTGATAGTAAAAATGCCCAACAATTCTCAAACAGCCATTCCTTCACAGCCATAAACGAATATGTTCCAAAATGTGATCTGTATGAAAAGGATACAAAACTAATTGTTGAAGCTGAGGTGCCTGGATTAGGAAAGGAGAATCTTCAGATCTCCATCCATCAGCAGATCTTAACAATTACAGGAGAATTTAAATCATTAACTCCAAATTGTCAATATTATTTAAAAGAACGAGTGAATCGCAGATTTAAAAAAGAAATTACGCTACCATTCCCAGTAAATATTCATAAAGTCAGAACAGAAATAAATAAAGGAATTTTAGTCATCAGCATGCCAATTAATCGTGAAGAAGTTGAGGACATTCCTATTAAAGTCGATTAGCTTTATTAGAATATGAAGAGGATGTCCCTAAACAAAATGTCAGACCCGTTTGGGACACCTTCTTCCGGTTATGATTTAATGGCCATCTTTGGATGGGCTTTGGTGATCTTTGTCTTTTTGATCACCCATGTTCATTCCATTCATCGAATTATTTGCTTTTGGATCTTCTGGTTCACTCGGGGTTCCGACAATAAACTCTTTCTTAGGCATATTATGCATCCCTCTTGCGGTAACATGGGAGATAATATAATAGGTCCCTTCTTGTGAAAAAGTTTTCTTAAGCTGATAGATCCCGTTTTTTGGGTGTTTTATTGCGATTTTTTCATGTTGTTGGTCTTTTGCCCGCCAAATCTCAAATTGCACTTCATCTGCATCATTAACTCGATCATTCCCTTGAGTAACCTTTGCTTCAAATGTGATGGGCTGACCTACTTTCCCTTGTTCCGGTTTTACCGCTAATTCTACATTCAACATTTGCGGTTGACCATTGGAATTGGTTTTACTGCTGCCACATGAAGATAACATCACAAGCAACAAAATGGAAACAACCAGGTACATCACCTTTTTCATGTTTCTCTCTCCTCACTTAATTGATCCATGATTTCATTATGTAGCCCTATTAGTTGTAATTTCGCATCGAGAGATATAGAGGAATTAGTTATTCTTTTAACCGCTGAATAATACTTTTCAAATCGATTTTTACGTATTCTAGGATGTGAGTTTTCGTCTAACAATTCTCTTTTTATTGCCTCACATAATATAACCTCACTATTTCTCTCATCCATAGCTAACCGTCGATTATTCCAAATTAAACGATATTCTGCCAATAAACTATCAAAGTGATTATTTTTATTTTTCAAATTATTTCACCCCCTACTCCCCTCACAAGCAATGTTACATATTATCTAACATGATTGCAAAAAATATTTTTTAACAATCCATAGAAAGGAGAAAGGTATGCCAACACCTTATCGTTGTCCAAATTGTAAAACGAATCGAAGCAGGTTCAATATTATTGACCAAGTTGCGCATTCGGTAAAACTCGACCCGCAATCTGGCGTTGTCATTCATGAATATAGTTCAGGTGAATTAGAGCCCTTTCATATCCCTTATAGCGGCCCAGAATATCGTGTCCAGTGTGCTGTTTGCGGACTTATCGAGGACGAGCGTACTTTTATCAAATTTGGCGAACAACCTATTTAGTTTTTAACCAAAAGGCTGTGTTAAAGGTCATTGTTGATTTTTGAAACAATGTTGATTGGAGCGGAAGGCGCGAGATCCTCGAAAATGCTATCGCATTTACTTCGTGCGGTGTTGATTCAAGGATGTTTATTCAACCTCCTGCGGGAGTACGGGACAGGGGAGCCCCCACAGGCGCTTAAGCGCCGAGAAGGCTCCCCGGAACGCCCGCGGATGCTCTCTTCTTGAGCGCAAATCAACAGGCAAGTTTAACACAGCCAACCAAAAATAACACCTTTATAAATGGATAACCATTTGTAAAGGTGTTATTTTCGTTAAAAATGATTTTCTTTTAAAAAAGTTTTAGAATCCACTTTCCAAGCATCTAGTGGAGAAAAGCGAACTAAATGGATTTCACCTTTGAAAACTTGCCTTCCTTTGTTACTAATGTGCCAATCGATTTCAATTGGAATATCGAGATTAATTTCTTCAATTAAATCTTCAGCTGGTAATAAAGGCATCCGTGATATTTTCACATTTTCAATTTGAGGTAATATCGGCCTCCATCTTACCCTTTGTAAAGACGCTAAAGCCAATATTCCTTGGTCCTGCTGCTTCAGCCCTGTAACATAAGCATTTACAACCTCATATGGGTTTGCCCCTGCTAAATAATCATCTAATTTTCCTGCTGCTTTCATTACCATCAGCATATGGGAGAAGTCCATTGATTTTGTTCTATGAGTTGTACTGCCATAAAAATGGATACAAAAATGGCCGGGAAAATTATTTTTTAGCGCACCTGCACCATGCGGCATCCCATGCATGGAAGCACCAATCCACTGGTCTTTAAAAATAACTATAATCGCTCGACGTTTCCAGCTCCATTTTCCTCCATAAATCTTTTTCATAATTTTCGTATCCTTTGACGTAAGAGGCTGCACATCTGCATGGTTACTGCCGGCCCGTCTTTGAACTTTAAACCTTTTTCCTGTTTCAACATCCATTACAACAAATTTACTGTATTTTGGTAATAGCTTATTTACTTCCGTCCATGGAAGCATCTCTACCTTATAGCTGATATTAGTAGCGGCATAAGCCAATTGGGCGTTTAGGAGGATAAGAAAAATCATTAATAACACCGTTATCTTCTTCATCTAATCCCCCTCTTTTTTTCACTACATTAAAAGAGTTACCTGAAGAGAAAATAATCATTCATTTTTCCACTATCTTTTTAAAATCATTAAAAAGAACTTGAACAATCTTCCATTGTTCTCCCAACTGTTCCGTTTTATCTTTTAAATTCTGACTGATTTCCTTTTCTTTTATTTCGAAATTACTATGAAAAAATGACTGTAATGGACCATATCCAAGAAAGGAAAATACCATTACAGCAAGACACAGTTTTCTCATCAAAACAACCACCTTTTCCCATGTTATTTTTCATTTTGGAAAAGATGGATAAGAAATATACTATTTACGATATATAAAAAGCCTGAAACCTATTTATAAAGGTTTCAGGCTCAATTTTTCTAGCTTTTATTGTTACTTCATTCTTGTCTTTAAAACTTCGACCGCTTTTTGTAGTTGGGTATCATTCGTTTTAATTTTATCTCTGATTTGCTCCATTAGCTTTAAGGTTGAATCCCCTTTTAAGACACCATCTTCAGGTAGGTTTTGGGCTTTTTCAAAAGCCATAACAGCCTCCTTCGTCTTTTCGTCAAAAAATCCGTCTTCTCTGCCTGGGTCGTATCCAAGCGCTTTAAGCATCTTCTGTGCTGATATAACATCAGCTGATGAGCTTGAAAGGGAAAGCGGCTTATCGGGATTAATGATTGGCAATGACGCATAATCTGGAAGGGACACTTCTACATCCGGTTTAATCCCTTTTTTATGAATCCAGTTTCCGTCTGGAGTTAACCATTTTGCTATCGTATATTTAAGGTCGGAACCATCAGAAAAATCAGCAGTTGTTTGAACAGTTCCTTTTCCAAATGACTTTTCACCAACAAGCGGAACGCCAGCCGATTCTTTTAAAGCAGCTGCCGTTATTTCTGATGCACTCGCACTTCCTGAATCAATAAGTACAACCAAAGGAAGATCTGGACTTCCACTATTTTGTGAATAAACCTCTTTAATCTTACCATCGCGGTCCTGTTCTTTTACAATTACTTTTCCTTTAGGAACAAACATACTAGAAATAGTGATGGCTTGATCCAATAATCCACCAGGATTTTGACGCAAGTCTAAAACTAGTCCTTTCATTCCCTTCTTTTGTAAATCGTTTAAAGTCGTCACAAGCTCCTTCGAGGTATTACTAGAAAAACTAGTAATTTGAACTTTGGCAATTCCATCTCCTACCATTTCCCCATAAACAGTTTCAATCGGAATCGTATCCCGGATGATCGATGTTTTAACAGGTGTATCCGAGCCCGCGCGTTGAATGGTCAACTCCACCTTTGTCCCTTTTTTCCCGCGGATTAAGGTCACAGCTTGCGTCGAACTCATACCTTGAAGGCTCTTTCCGTCTACAGCCAAAATCATATCATTTGGTTTAAGTCCCGCCTTCTCAGCCGGAGACCCTTTAATCGGTGATACAATTAGAATATGTCCATCCTTCTCTTGGATTTCGGCACCAATTCCTTCAAAGGATGACGAGATCGTGCTTTTGAAGTTTTTAGCTTCATCACTACTCATATAATCTGAATAAGGATCATCAAGTGATGTTACCATTCCATTAATGGCCCCATTAATAAGCTTTTGTTGATCTACTTTTTTATAGTAACCATTATTTAATGTATCATAGGCATCATAAAACTTTTTAAATTCAGATCTATCTGGTCCAACTGACACCACTTTATCTTTTCCAAATGCAAGAGCAAATGTAGTTATCCCAGCAGATAGAAAGACAACAACAAACAAAAGCATAATAAAATGAAATCTCTTTAATCGAACATACCCTGTTTTGTTTTCCGAAGCTTTCTCTTGTTCAACTTTTTCTTCATCCAAAGCCTTCACCACTTTCATAACCATAAATAAGAAATACTTTAAGCACACACTTAAAAGAGCAGGTACTTTCCGAACATAATAAATCATTTTTTCTGTTTTCTAAAGTATTTGTAAAATAATTTAGCCCTTAGTGTTTAGAATAACATCTTTTCTATAAAATTAACAAAGAAAAGTTAATAAATAAAGGTGAAAACCATTATTTTTTCATTACTTTGTATAATAATAATTAGCGGCACAAATTGAAGAATACGTGCCGTTACACATAAAGAGACAGGCACATCCATCAGTGTTAGCCCCTTTTAAGACATCCTCTTTTTAAATTTTTTCTTTTCTACAGGCTGTGTTAAACTTGCCTGTTGATTTACGCTCCAATCAACATAGTTTCAAAAATCAACAATGACCTTTAACACTGCCTTTCTAAAAAAAGAAACCCCCTTCCTGAGGAAGAGGAAAAGAAAAAGTTTATTCTTTAATAGCTGCTTCTAATGCAACTTCTATCATATCATTGAATGTTAATTGTCTTTCTTCTGCTGTTGTTTCCTCACCTGTTAGGATATGGTCACTAACTGTTAAGATAGATAGTGCTTTACGGCCGTATTTAGCAGCTAACGTGTAAAGGGCACTAGTTTCCATCTCAATAGCAAGAATTTGATATTGAGCCAATTTTTCAAGATCAGAATAATCATTATAAAACATATCAGCCGTAAACACATTTCCTGCTTTTAAGTTAAGACCCTTTTCTAATCCAGCATCATATGCATTCTTTAACAAGTCAAAATTCGCTGTAGGAGCAAAATCAATTCCACCCCCAAAGATTATGCGATTTATATTGGAATCGGTTGAACTCGACATAGCCAAAATAACATCACGCACATGTACATCTTTTTGAATCGCTCCACATGTACCGACACGAATGAGGTTTTGTACATTATAGCTTTGCATTAGCTCATTCACATAAATAGAAATGGAAGGAACCCCCATTCCTGTACCTTGGACAGAAATCCGCTTTCCTTTATATGTACCGGTAAAACCAAACATGTTTCGAACTTCATTATAGCATTTGGCATCTTGCAAAAAATTGGTCGCAATGTATTTGGCACGAAGCGGGTCACCTGGAAGCAATACCGTTTCCGCAATTTCATTTTCTTTTGCAGCAATATGTATACTCATTTTAATTCCTCCAGTCAATATATGTGATAGTTAGTAGCCTATACCATAGACAATATATCATAACCATTTTACAAAATGAAACCATTCATTTAAAAGGATATGTTTTTTTAATTTGTGGGAAGCTATATATTGATGATCCTAAGGAGGGAAAACAAATGCCAGAAGGAAAAATGAGTAAGAAGCTTGAGCAGGCGGTTGAATATGCGAACAACACGAACCCCTCAGCAAAAACGAATAATAAACCAAATACATCAAAAAGTGACCGTGAACGCCGAAAAAAATAGGGGGGTTAATAATGGGTAAAAAACATCGAGCACGAATTAATTCACCAAAGAAAAACAATCATATTCCAGCTGAAACCATTGTGGCAGAACACGAGGCCCATGCTAAGGAACATCAGGCATCCAGCGGGAGAAAAAATAATCAGCAGTAAAAACCTAAGGGAGCTCCTTAGGTTTTTCTTATTGTCTAGCTTCAGCGCCCCTGACCAAGGCGCTTCCGCTACTATAATAAATTAATCCGATTAATAGGGACCCAGCCTCCTGGCTTTAGTTGATAATAATATTGGCCTCCTCTCCCTTCATCGATAAAAATGATATCCCCGGTTGAAAGGAATCTCCCTTTATAATTTTCTGGGATTCGATCAGTAACATTAAAGATACTAAAGGTTTCCTTCAAACAATTTTCACGGTTAACAGCCTTTACGGTTGTTCGATAAACCGCCATATGCCCTTTATTTTCCCGGCGCTTTGGAGTTTGAAAGATCGTGACATCATATTGAACACATGCTCTTTTTGTTAACACTTTGATCATCATAATCCCTCCAATTAATTGTTTAAATTTCTTTGTTATATTAATTAAAGAAGGAAGTAGTCGAATCCTTTGTTGAAAAGGTTCTAATTTTGTCGAAAACAAAAAAAAGAACCCATTTGGCTCCTTAGGTAAAAATCAATCAATTTTTTGGCTCTGTTAAAATTGCTTGTTGATTTCCGCTCCAGGCGAGCGCCTTCCGCTCCAATCAACATAGTGGCAAAATCAACAATGAGCTTTAACATAGGCAATTTTTTTTATATTTCTCCAAAAAGATATTCCTATCTTTGTAAAAGAATCTATTAAATAGTTCTATCTTGTTATTCGTCCTCTACTTCTTCATCAATAATACTTTTTTCAATTAAATATTCGAAGGTGATATCAGCGATTTCCTCTAATTCCACTTCAGTGGGAACGAATCCCCTTTTTACAAGCTCATGAAAGAAAAATTCCGCAATTTCTTCCGTATCAATAAATACTTCAATTTCTCTCATAATATCGCCCCCTTTATAACTGAATGTATGATGATTTAGGCTTTTTCATGCTTATTACTTAGGAAGCGACTACTGATCACTCAAACATGACTTTTTCCATCATTATTGGCGAGACTTTCTAATTTCCTAACAATAACCCTCATCACTTGGTAATATTCCTGGTCTGAAAAAAGTTCATAAAGAATTCTGTAGTCATTATAAATGTCCAAAAGGTTGTCAATTAATTGTTTTCTCTCTTTTTTTCGCTCGATTACTTCCCATTCATCCTTTCTCAATATCTTCTTCGATAACGGTTTGCTCCCTGTTTTATCCTGCTTATTTACTAAGTATAGGAGACCAAGTTTTTGAATAAACGTATCGGCACTTTCAGCATCCGCAACAAGTGTTAGCTCCTCTTCCCCTGCTTCCAGCCATTCCCCGTCACTTACCCTTGATAGCTCGTAAATTACATCTTCCCATGCATCCTCTTTGTAGCGCCAAATTTCTGTACGAAAACCTACAACTTTGAACAAATCTGCGCCATATCCGCTCACTTGAACTAGGTCACCAATAAAATATTTATATTCAATATCAATTTGCTCCTGCTCCATCACGGTTCCATCATATTCTGAAAGAATTTGCAATCCTGATTCGAGAAATAGACCATCACTTTTATTCACTTCATAAACATACTTTCCATCAAGCCATTTTACATCTGTGATTCTGCCGACAGTACCATACATCGTAATCACGACCGTATCCCCGATCTTATATTTCGGTTTTTTCCTTCTCGCCATGTCCTCCATCCCCTTAAGTGTTAGTCGTGAATTTTTAATTACAATAGTATATGCGCTGCCATAAAATATCGCTATCCATGTTTAAAAAATGAAAAAATCGCCTTTTCCGAATAAAAAGGCGATTGCGATCATATGGCTGCTATTATTTTGTCTCTGAAATAAGATATAACTGCCATGCTTCATCAAAAATAGACATGGAATTTAAATAATGGCCATTCATTTCTAAATAGGAACTAAGCTCGTGGTAGTCTTCAGAAATTTTAGGAAAGCTATGGTCTAAATAGACATCATTGGCAAATTGACTGATTTCATCCTTTGGAGCTGGATGCCTATATTTCATTAAAAAATGGTAAAATGATTTTATCATCTCAAAAACGCCCTTCCAATCAGAATTCAAGGACAACCTACTCACTACTATAATGGATGCTACTTTTGTCGTCCAGTTCTATAGAATTTGCAGTTCGATTTTTCAGGCGTTGTTCTTTATGATGTAAAATCGAAATAATTTTTCTTTAATAATCTCGGCATTTTTAATAATTCATTAAACGAAATAACTTTCCCTACTATTTTACTGTCTATTAAAAATAATTGATCCTCTATTTCTTTCACGACCCTCTCACACTGATAGGTCATCAGACAGTCATTACAAATCACTGTGGGAGTTTCTGTAATTTCAATTGCTCGCGAACCATCCGGTAATTCCCAAAAAACTGATTCTGTTTTGGATACAATTTTAGTGCTGCTGCACCACTCACATTCCATTATTTCCTCCCCCCTTATTCTTTCACCGCTTCTGACTGATCAACACTATTCTTACTTGGACTACTTTCATTTTCCTTTTGCGATAATGCCTTAAATTTCTTTTCCTTTAACTCATCTCGCTTGCCTCTTTTATCCTTTAAAGAGGCATGTGCTGGATCTTCATTATATTCCTTGCGGCGATTTAACCGCGTTAATCCTTCCGGGACAAGATTAAATTGATAATCATTCATAATTCCTGCAATTCCGTCAAGTGACTTTTTCTCATCCATATCAGGATATATTTCTTTATAATAATCCTCTGCTTTCCCTGGTATATAGTTTTCAGGCTCTGGGTATGAGGTAATGACTCCCTCGAAGTTACGTAGAACCACCTTCTCTGGGCTTTGCGAAATCAAATAATTCGGCTGCAGCGCGATTTTCCCCCCGCCTCCAGGAGCATCAATGACAAAGGTCGGCACGGCATATCCACTTGTATGTCCGCGCAGTCCTTCGATAATTTCTAACCCCTTGGATACTGGAGCACGGAAATGCCCAATGCCCTCTGAAAGGTCACATTGATAAATATAATATGGACGAACACGAATTTTCACTAAGTCATGCATCAGTCTTTTCATGATCGGTACACTGTCATTGATCCCTGCTAGAATAACAGACTGATTTCCAACAGGAACACCAGCATTTGCTAGCATTTCACATGCCTTTTTTGAATCCTCGGTTATCTCAATGGACGTATTAAAATGAGTGTTCAACCATATGGGATGATATTTTTTCAAAATATTGCAGAGGTTTTCTGTAATTCGCTGTGGAAATACAACAGGTGCCCTTGTTCCAATTCGAATAATTTCCACATGATCAATTTCTCGTAAATGTTTTAGAATATATTCTAGAATATTATCGTTGATTAATAGTCCGTCCCCGCCTGAAATTAAGACATCTCGCACTTGCGGTGTCTCACGGATATAAGAAATAGCTAAATCCAGTTGTTTTTTAGGAACACCCATCCCAATCTGCCCTGAAAAACGCCTTCTCGTGCAGTACCGGCAATACATCGAGCATTGGTTGGTTACGAGGAAGAGAACGCGGTCGGGATAGCGATGTGTTAAACCTGGTGAAGGCGAGTCCTCATCTTCATACAAAGGATCCTCTAAATCATATTTCGTCTTATATATCTCTTTAGAAACAGGGACTGATTGCATCCGGATAGGGCATCTTGGGTCAACAGGGTTCATGAGGGAAGCATAATATGGTGTGATATTTAAAGGAATCGTTTTAGTAGAAATTCTAACGCCCTCTTCTTCATCAGGTGTGAGCTTGATGACCTTTTTTAAGTCCTCTAAAGTCCGAACGGTATTGGTTAACTGCCAGAGCCAGTCGTTCCATTGTTCTTCTGTCACGTCTTTCCAAAGCTCTATATCCTTCCAATGCCTTTTTGGCTTATATAAAAAAGATTTCATCCATAATTCCTCCAATCCAGCTTTATTTTAAAATATGCAAGAATCGTGCCAATTCTATATTGCTGGAATAAGAAGGCTTCCACTCGTTTCTTGTCTGTTTAGCCAAAAAAAAAGTGCCTGAAATTTGGCACTTCATTTCCTTGATTTTTTTAGTTTATATTGCAAAGTTTGCCTTGGAATCTCTAAAAGCTTAGCAGCTTTGTTTATATTTCCACTAGCCTTTAAAAGAGCCTCATGAATAAGCTGGTTCTCAAATTCTTCGACATTTCCACGCAATGATAAAGTTTTATGAATTCCCGCTTCTTTTGTCAGTTGTGGTGTAAGTTGTTTTAACATGATGGGGAGGTCCTCTTCTTTTAACAAAGTTGTTTCGCAAATATTCATCATATATTCGATTGTGTGTTTTAATTCACGGACATTCCCAGGCCAATGATATTCAATGAAGAAAATTTCTAGGTTTTTCTCCATTCCACTGATGTCCTTATGCAACTTATGATTAAAAATTCGAATAAAATAATTTGTTAAGTAAAGAATATCATCTTTTCTCTCTCTTAATGGGAGAAGGGAAAAAGTAAAGACATTTAAACGATAAAAAAGGTCAGAGCGTAGCTTATTGTCACGGAGTGCCTCCATTGGATGCACATTCATGGCTGCAATAACCCGGACATTAACGGAAATGTTTTCTGAGCTTCCTACCCTTCTAACCATGCCATCCTCTAACACCCTTAACAGCTTTGCCTGTAGTACAATGGGCATTGTATGAAGTTCATCAAGGAAAAGTGTGCCCTCGTCAGCCAATTCAAATAACCCCTTCCGCTCAACAGCACCGGTATAACTTCCTTTCGAAGTGCCAAAAAGGATGCTTTCCAGTAATGTTTCCGGAATAGCTGCACAATTTTGCGTAATAAATGGTCCATTTGCACGATTTGATTCATGGTGAATTCCTTGGACAAATAATTCCTTTCCCGTACCACTCTCACCATAAACAAGAATGGAAGCATCGTATTTTGCTAATTTTTTCGCTTCGTTTTTTAGGCGAATAAACTCGGGATGAAGGGTCATTAAATCGTTCAATGTGTACCTGACATTGTTCAATATCTTTTTATTACCTTTATTTTGAAATTTTTGTAGATCAAGAAGCCTTTCAGCAAGAAGCTTCATTCGTGAATAATCTTTGGCAATTTCGACTGCTCCGACCATCTCACCTTCGAGAATTAAAGGTAATGTGGTATTGATTGTATCAATTCTTGTCCCATGTAAATTGACGTATTCTTGTGTCTGGTGATAAATTGGTTTCCCGGTTTTCATTACCTGTAGTAAGGTACTAGATTCCTCAGTAAGTGATGGAAAGGAAGCAAATAAATGCTTTCCAAGTACTTCCTTCACATTCATACCATCATGCCTAGCGGCCACCTCATTGTAAAATATCGTTTCGCCATTTGTATTTACTACATGAATTCCTTCATCAATACTTTTTAGAATTGCGGTTAAAACTTCTTCTGTTAATGTCGTAAAATGAACCAATCCTACACCTCCCCACCATCACTATATGAAGAGATGCCGAAAAATTGTCACCATAAGCTAAAAAGTTAGCAGTTTGCCAGATTCTTCACCCACATATTCATATTTTCCAGCTTGTCATAAATATAGCAATTATTCATTAACCTTCCTCGATAGTGATAACCAAGCTGAAAAAGAACTGCATTCATGCCAAAGGATAATGACCTTGCAATCGAATAAGCACAAAAAATCCCGTTTTGTCTCAGTTCTTCCTCGAGCTTTTGAAGAATTATTTTCATTAATCCATATTTTCGATGTTCCGGAAGTGTTGCACAATCAGTTAGTTCCGCATTTTTATAAAATGAATTGATTTCTGCCGAAGCAGCACTTACGATTTTACCCTGGTAAAAAAAGACGTAATAGATGGTTCCATCCTTCATCGTCTTTTTCACATATTCTGAATCATGAAGTGGTGTTGGATAAATTTGAAAAACCTGACGATACAGCATTGAAAGCTCTTCAGCACAATTCTGATCGGCCTTTACTATCCTATACTCCTTTGGAGGATCGATTTTTTCATTGGTAGGTTTCAATTGATAAATGCTACTGATCATCCCATCCTCGGTAATCCAATGATCATTTTTCTTCCGCTCGAGTGTGTAAAACTTTGAAAAAAAGTGGGCATTCGAGCCCAGAAAATAGCGATCTATGATGGCTTCAGGCTGAAAACCGATTTCATAGAAGGAAAGTAAATCCTCAGATCGCCCTTTTATGATCAACTTTTCCGTATGATATTGATGGGCAAGCTCATCAGCCTTTTGTAGCAGTAAATTTATATTTCCGCGATAATCGTCGATTCTGATACGTTTATTAAAAGGATCTAGATATACTTCTAAGTAGAAGCAGGGTTCATCGAAAATGATTGTTGAGGCTGATTGGTTCATGCGTTTCGCTCCTTATAATGCTATTGTTAAAAAATGCCTGACCAAGACGGCCAGACATTTCCTTTTATTCCTGAACTCCGTACTTACTCACTTATTTCACACCATCTCATCAATGTCAAGGCAATAACCTCACTTGCTACAAAAACATCCTCCAACTGAATATATTCGTTGGCATCATGAGCCATCTCCGTAATACCCGGTCCAAAAATAACGACTGGAGTGTTTCCAACTGTTGACAGAATTCCACCATCCGTTCCCCACGGGCTTGCTTCAATTATCGGTGATTTTTCTAAAACTTCTACAAAACTATTGGAAAGTTCAGTCATTAGCGCATGGTCAACTTCCAAACTTCCAGGCAGCCAGCGACCTCCAAACCATTCAATGGCTAAAGGGTGTTCGCGGAACCACTCATCCTGTTCATTCATTTCCTGTAAACAAGCTTCCATTTCCTTTTGAGCTGCTTGAATAGATTCATCCGGTGATACACCCATTCGTCCTTCAATCGTTGCAAGATCAGGTACTGAAGATGGCCATTGACCGCTTGAGACCTTCCCGATATTAATCGGAATGGGAATTGGGATTTTCGCAAACAGCGGGTCAGTAATTTTTGCATTTCTATCTTTCTCTAATTTTTGCAATCTTTCTATCACCATAACTGATTTTTCGATTGCACTGACCCCTTCGTACCGGGTACCGCCATGGGCGGCCCTACCAATTACAGTAATTCTAAACCACATCGACCCTTGCTGCTTTGGAAATACTTTCATATTGGTTGGTTCAGGAATAATAGCCCCATCTGCTCGGTATCCTCTTAATACTGCCGCAAGCGTGCCAGCACCACCGCTTTCTTCTTCGATAACGCTTTGAAAAATACAATCTCCTTTCAGCTTTATCCCGCATGCAATTAATGACTCGATGGCCATTAACATCGCTGCGATGCCACCCTTCATATCGGTTGACCCTCTGCCAAATAGCTTGCCGCATTCTATTTTCCCACTAAACGCATCATGCTCCCAACTTTTTTCGTCACCAACAGGCACAACATCAATATGTCCATTTAAAATCATGGACTTCCCGCCACCCGTTCCTTTTAAAACCGCAACAAGGTTTGGGCTACCCTCGAAGCTTTGGCGGTCACAGCAATAAGCTGGATGATTTTTCAACTCTTCCGCGTCGATTTCCCAAATATCTAAGTCTAGGCCAAGCTGCCGACATTTTTCAATAAGAATGGCTTGCGTACTGCTTTCATTTCCCCTAGTACTATTCTCACGTACAAGTATTTGCAGAAGTCTTGCCCCTCTTGCTCGATTCTCCTTTAGCCATTGTCTGATTCGAATAATGTTTTTCTCCAACAGATTCACTCCTTTAGGGCACGATGGGTGTATTAAAACGATATTTTTCGAACATATTCACTGACAGCAAATTCACCCTCAGTTTTATTCTTAACTGCCTCGATATCATAGGGTGCAAACAATTCTGTTAATAGCAGCTCGTTTTCCGTTACACGGAATACAGCTAATTCTGTAACAATAAGGTTGACACACGCTTTCGTTGTTAGCGGCAAAGTACACTCTTTTACAATTTTGGGATTTCCGAATTTATCTGTATGATTCATTAATACAATCACTTTTTTTGCCTTTTGCGCTAGCTCCATTCCCCCGCCCATACCCGGCACTTTTTTTCCCGGAACAATCCAATTTGCAAGGTCACCCTTTTGGCTGACTTGGAGTGAGCCAAGAATAGTTACATCCACTCTTCCACTACGAATCATTGCAAAACTGGTGGCACTATCGCAATAGGAACCGCAGCTGTTCAATGTGACGGGAAAACCGCCGGCATTACATAAATTTTCATCCTCATCCCCTTTATTTGGGCTTGATCCCATCCCTACAATTCCATTTTCCGCATGAAACATGACTTGGATTCCGCTTGATAGATGGTTAGGAACAAGAGATGGAATTCCGATACCGAGATTAACGACCATTCCAGTTTGAATCTCTTCCGCTGCCCTTTTTGCCATTTGATTACGAATATCTATTCCCATGCCCATTTCCAGTTCACCCCCTTAGATTGGATAATATAATCAACGAATACACCAGGGGTAATGATTTCTTCAGGATTCAGACTTCCCATGGGGACAATTTCTTCTACTTCTGCAATCGTTACATTTCCTGCCATTGCCACAAGAGGATTCGTATTGCGAGCACTTTTGTCATAAATTAAATTGCCATATGGGTCGGCTTTTTTGGCATAGACGATGGCTACTTCAGCGGTTAAAGCAGTTTCAATAAGGTAATCCTTCCCATCTAACTGATAGTGGGGTTTATTTGCGGCTACGATTTCATTGTCCACTCCAATATCAGAGAGAATAGCAGCAAGCCCGACACCTCCGGCACGAATTCTTTCTGCCAAGATTCCTTGAGGGGAAAAATCGACCTCCAGCTTTCCGCGATTCATGAGCTGTCCGGCAACTGGATTTGAACCGATATGCGAGGCTATTACTTTTTTAGCCCTTTCCTGACTAATGATTTTCCCAATTCCAATATGAGGAAATCCAGTATCATTTCCAATTAGCGTGATATTTCGAACCCCTTTCTCCAGGATGCCATCAATAACAGTTGGAGGGGAACCAACTCCACCAAAGCCGCCGAACATTAAGGTCATTTCGTCATGAAAAAATTCCAATACCCTTTCTAATGTAGTTATTTTCCCATAAGGATTTTCCATTTATTGTCCTCCATATTCGATTTGAACCTTAAGTAAATCGAGTGTTTCTTTTAATAAAAAAATCAATTCTTTAATCTCCAGTTTTGTAATGGTAAGCGGGGGAGAAATAATAATGGCATCACCATTTACACCATCAATTCCGGCACATGCCGGATACACCAATAAACCTTTTTCTTTTGCAATGGAAACAATTTTTTGCGTAATCATCGCTGTTCTTGAAAACGGGGTTTTGCTTTCCTGATCCTTGACGAATTCAATTCCAAGCAATAATCCTCTCCCACGGACATCACCGACAAACGGAAACATGCCCTTTAGTTTTTCAAGCTCGTTTTGCAAATAGACGGCTTTACATTCGACTTCATTCATAATTTTGTTTTTCTCCAAGTATTCCAGCACTGCTAAGGAAACTGCACATGATTGAGGATTGGCACTTAGTGTATGACCGCTCATCACTGATTTCGACCCAGCCAAAATGGGCTCCATCACTTTTTCACTAGCAACTGTTGCAGCAATGGGAGCATACCCTGCACCCATCCCTTTTCCTAAGGCAACAATATCAGGTATCACATCCCATTGTTCACAGGCTAGCATGGTTCCGGTACGTCCAAACCCAGTCATGACTTCATCAGCGATAAAAAGAATATCATGGTCGTCACAGATTTTTTTGATCACTTTAAAATAATCTTTTGGCGGCGTGATTGCACCACCTGCTGCACCTATGACAGGTTCGGCAATAAAGGCAGCGATTTTTTCAGCGCCAATCCGATTAACAGCCACTTTTAGATCCTGAGCACACAAATAGTTACAACCCGGAGCTTCAAGCTTATAGGGACAGCGGTAACAATAGGGGGGATGAATGACGGGAAAATCCTCTAACAGCGGAGCAAATCTTGCCCTTCTGCCCGGATGACCTGACATGGAGAGCGCACCTAATGTAATGCCATGGTAGCTTACCCATCTTGATAGGATTTTTGTTTTTGTTTGAATCCCCTTTTCCTGCCAGTACTGAATCGCCATTTTCATTGCGGTCTCCGTAGCTTCTGAGCCACTATTCACAAAAAAGCACCAATTCAGTTCACCTAGTGTCATTTTAGCAATTTTCCCAGCAAGCTTTTCTGCAGCTTCACTGGTAAATTGTGAACGGTACACAAATGAAACCTTTTTTGCTTGTTCGTGCATTGCTTCAATAATTTCCTGTACTCCATGACCAATATTGGCGGTAACAGCACCTGAAGCAGCATCGAGGTATTTTTTTCCTTTCACATCATATAAATAGACTCCCTTGCCATAATCAATGACTGGGTATTCTTCGTCTAGCATCGGCTTTATTAGAAATGACTTTTCCACTGGGCTACCACTTCCTTATCCAAATAAGTCAGGCCTTAGTAGATTGTATGAATCATTATTTTGATTCTTTCATCATATTTTAAAAGGTTGTTAGGAAAAGAAAAAAGTCCGCTACTTTAGCGGACTTAAACCATAATCTTTTCCTCTTGCCTTATCGTGGTTGTTTTTTCAATAATATCTCTTGCAATCCACACGCCACATGCACTTGCCTGTGCAAGCCCGCGTGTGATGCCGGCACCGTCTCCACCTACATAAAGTCCGCTTATTTCTGTTTCAAAGCGGTCATTTAATTTAGGCCGAGCGGAATAAAATTTTGCTTCAACACCATAGAACAACGTGTGCTCGGAGGCAAGCCCTGGCGTCACTTGATTCAAAGCTTCAGTCATCTCTATTAAACTTTTTAACGTATTATATGGAAGAACTAAACCGAGATCACCTGGTACTGCTTCTTTTAATGTCGGTTCGATAAAACCTTCTTTAATTCGCTTTTCAGTTGATCTTCTTCCTTTTAATAAATCACCGTACCTCTGAACAATTAAACCACCGTTTGAAAGGCTATTAGCAAGGCGTGAAATTTCATGTGCAAATTCATTCGGCTTATCAAACGGTTCAGAAAATGTATGGGAGACGAGCAGGGCAAAATTCGTATTCGGGCTGCCTAGTTTAGGATCCTTAAAGGCATGCCCATTTGCTAGCATAATTCCTGAATGATTCTCAACCACGACATGTCCGGACGGGTTGCTGCAAAACGTTCTTACCCTTGTTCCTACTGATGTATTAAAAATAAATTTTCCTTCATATAAATGCTCATTAATTTCTTGCATCACAATATTTGATGTTTCCACTCGTACACCGATGTCAACTTGATTGTTGATCATCCGAAGACGACGTGATTTCAATATGTCAGTAAGCCATTTAGAGCCATCCCGACCCGGTGTGATGACAATTTTGTCAGCATAGATCAATTGGTCTCCGTTTAGCTTTATTCCCTTAACGATGTGACCATCAGAAGTTTTTTCGGTTACTATATCTTCAACCTCTTTTTTAAAGGCCACTTCAATTTTTGATTTCAAGTATTCAAATATACTTTTCAAGATTTCTAGATTTTGTTCTGTTCCTAAATGCCGAACCTGTGCGCGTAAAAGCTTTAATCCAGCTGCATAGGCACGGCGCTCAATATCCTTTACTTGATCGGTTAACGGGTCGGTAATATTCCTTGTTGCCCCGTGCTGCAAATTAATTTCATCCACGTAATGAATGAGTTCTAACACTTGGGAATCTGTTAAATAATCAGTCATCCAGCCGCCGAATTCACTTGTAATGTTAAATTTCCCATCAGAATAAGCCCCGGCACCGCCGAAGCCATTGGTGATTGAGCAGGCAGGCAGACACCCTGCAAAATCCTTTCTTCCCGAGGCTGGCGGACATTTTTTAATTTTCTTTTGTAAAATTGGACAATTTCGCAGATAAATATCATGTCCTTTATCTACTAATAAAACCTTTGCGTTTGGCATTTTTAGCGTTAGCTCATAGCAGGCAAAAATCCCTGCAGGACCAGCACCTACTACTATCACATCATATTTTGTGTTCATTGCCAAAAACCCCCAAATTGTTTTTAACTTTACCATTGGTAAATATATCAGAATTAGAGGTATCCGTCAACGTTATAAACGAACTATATTGCAAACCATTAAACAATCGTTCGTGTTTTAGATTTTTTTTATGAAAATAATGATAATTTTAAAAAAGAAACAGCTGACTCCCTAACAGAGTCAGCTGTTTCTTATTCTAAATTAATAGACCCAGCTTGCGCCAATAATAATTAACAAAATAAACAATACGACAATTAACGCAAAGCCGCCGAAGCCGTAGCCAAAACCGCCGCCGAAGCCTCCGCCATAGCCATATCCTGGAAAACAGCAGCCACCATAGCCATATCCAAATCCACCATCCATGCTTCTATTCACTCCTCGATAATTTGTTTCTGTTCATTTTTACATTATGTAGTAGGTACTTGACCTGCATGTGCATTCGCCCAAATTATTAGAAATAGCCATAAAAAAAGCAGCCACCGGCTGCTTATTTTTTAAATAAATGGAGAAATTCACCATAACCCTCTTCTTTTAGCTTTTCTTTCGGGATAAACTTAAGTGAAGCGGAATTGATACAGTAACGTAATCCAGTCGGACCTGGACCATCATTGAACACATGACCTAAATGGGAATCTGCAGATTTGCTCCTCACCTCAGTTCGAATCATGAAATGACTGAGATCGGATTTTTCCACAATCTCATCCTCTTCAATCGGTTTTGTAAAGCTTGGCCAGCCACAACCAGCATCAAATTTATCAAGCGAACTGAACAATGGTTGCCTAGACACGATATCAACGTAAATTCCCTCACGCTTTTCATTCCAATATTCATTTTTAAAGGGTGGCTCCGTTGCATTGTTTTGTGTTACTTCAAATTGGGTGGGTGTCAATTCCTTTTTTAATTGGGCTAAATCTTTATTTTTCACGTTTCTGCCCCCAATGCCTTTGGATGAAATCAGCACGACCAGAACCAATATGATAGGATTCATAGTGCGCAGGATTTTTCTTATAGTATTGCTGATGGTACTCTTCTGCCGGATAGAATTCACTGGCAGGAAGGATTGGTGTGACAATTGGTTTGTTAAAACGTTTACTTTCTTCCAATATCTTTTTAGATTCTTCTGCAAGCCTTTTTTGGGTTTCATTATGGTAAAATATCGCTGTTTGATAGGATTGTCCTCGGTCATAAAATTGCCCGCTTGGGTCGGTGGGATCAATTTGCTGCCAAAATAATTCAAGTAGTTTTTCATAAGGAAAAAGGTCAGGATTGTAGGTTATTTGAACAGCTTCAAAATGTCCGGTAGTGTCCGAACAAACTTGTTGATATGTGGGGTTTTCCACTTTTCCTCCTGTATAACCGGAAATCACGCTGATGATGCCGGGTTGTTCATCGAATGGTTTCGTCATGCACCAAAAACACCCTCCGGCAAAGGTTGCTAATTGATTTGCTTTTTCCATCATATCACTCCTTCTTTACCCTTATATCCAAGTATACAGAATGATAATTCAAAAATAAAATAATGTAAGATTTTTGATAACATCATTCCTATATATATAGGCTGTGTTAATGACTGTTGATTTGCGCTCCAATCAACATTGTTTCAAAAATCAACAATGACCTTTAACACAGCCTATATAAAAAAGTCGATTGAGTAATCAGTAATACCCATTCGACTTAAAATGCATTTAATAAACGTTTCGTTTATGCTTCATTTGTTTATTAATATTTTTCCAATGTTTTTTCTCTTCAGACTGAGCCCGTTTGTCTGTTTTTCTTTCAATATAGGCAAGCTCTTTTTGTAGCTTGTTGTAGCTAATCAGCCTTTCAACATCAAGGAGCCCCTCATCAATTGCTTTAATCACCGCACAGCCAGGTTCATCCTTATGCTGACAATCACGAAATCGGCATTTCTCAGCAAGTTCCACGATCTCTGAAAAGGTTTCAGTTAATCCTTCTGAGCTTTCCCACAGCTGTAATTCCCTCATTCCGGGAGTATCAATTAATATACTTCCGTTCTGAAGCATAATAAGTTCGCGATGGGTAGTTGTATGTCTCCCTTTATCATCCGCTTCACGGATCTTTTGGACTAATTGCTTTTCTTCACCTAATAATCGATTCGTTAAAGTTGATTTACCAACACCAGAAGAACCAAGTAATGCGATTGTCTGTCCAGGCTGCAAAAAGGGCTGTAGCTTTTCGAACCCGTGCATCGTTTCTGAGCTGATGGGGATGATGGGAACACTTCCAAACGCGATTGCTTCTACTTCGGCCATTTTTTCAGACAGATCATCACAAAGATCCGCTTTACTTAAAATAATAACTGGATTGGCACCACTTTCCCAAGTGAGTAATAAGTAACGCTCAATTCTTCTTAAATTTAAATCTTCATTTAATGAATTGACAAGAAAAACGGTATCAATATTTGTAGCAACAATTTGCTCTTCTGCCGTTTGACCAGCAGCTTTTCTTGAAAATTTACTTTTTCTAGGCAATATTGAATATATCGTTCCTTTTCCTTCGTCCAATCTAGGCTTTAATACTACCCAATCTCCGACAGCAGGATAATCC
The DNA here is from genome assembly GCF_001048695.1 of Neobacillus massiliamazoniensis. Lineage (GTDB taxonomy): Bacteria > Bacillota > Bacilli > Bacillales > Cytobacillaceae > Neobacillus > Neobacillus massiliamazoniensis. The sequence continues at coordinate 155,171 of NZ_CVRB01000004.1, forward strand.
TCCCTATTAATTGTCTCGAAGCTAAACTTTCCTGAGACCTCACACAATATTTCCCCATGCTCAGTCCAAACGCGGTACATTCGCTTATGCTCAAGAGCAACTCTACCAAGAATCAAATTATCTCTATTCTTTAATGCTTCAAAATCACTTTTAATGGTTTCTGTTAATCCAAAATTACTTAAATTCACTTTTTATTCCTCCAATGTATATAATAAAAAACCATAGGCATCACAGCCCATGGTTTTACATACATTGTGGAATAACAGGTATGTAGACCCTAATAACAAAATCCTTGGGCTGTGCAATTACTATTCAAATGACGGTTTAAGTTAATATAAACAATGCTCATTGCACTTCACCCACTTTCATCATTATTTGTTTTTAGTATATGCAGAAATTAACCATTTGTAAAGTAAAAATCCAAATATTCCAATTTAAGGGCTCAATATAGGCACCTACCTATTTATTGTTGAATAAATTAATTTGTAAACGAAAGAATAGGAGCGGATTGTATGTCTGAAAAGAGAACTTATTCAGATTATCTTCAAAAAGCAGCATTATATGATTTACTTGGCCAATTTAATAAATATTCAAATCCAAACCTGCACATGAAATACTATTGGAAGCATTTAAAATATATGAATAAAGCCAATCGATCGATGCGCATTTTGGCCCAATCAATGCAGGAAGAAGCGAAGGTACGTTTTCTCCATACCTCATACGATGCCCCTAATATAGATATCTATATAAATGGGAATCGAATGGTTAAAGACTTGCCATTTAAACAAGTTAGTAATGTGTTACCTTTTAAACCAGGAAAGTATCATATTGATATTTATCCAACCGGCAACATGACGGATAGTTTCCTAAATAAAAATATCTCCGTTGAACCGGGTAAATCCTATACATTCGCTGCTATTGATCATGTTAAGAAAATGCGGCTGCTCAGTTTTCAAGATCAACCCGGCGTACCAATAAATGAAGCAAAGCTACGTTTTATCCATTTATCACCAGACTCAAATGCCATCGATATCGCAGTAAAGGATCGTGATGTTTTCTTCCCTAATGTCCCCTACAAAAGAGCAACTGACTATTTAGGAGTAACCCCAATGACCGTGGACCTTGAAGTTCGTGAATCAGGAACGAAAAACGTCATTCTTCCATTACCTAAAATCCGTTTCAAAGCGAATGAGACTTACTCCATCGTACTCGTCGGCCTAAATAAAGAAAAACCAAAACTTCAAGCCATCATACTCATCAACCCCTCCACCGGTTCCTCAAATGGTGCCTGACACCCTTCGAGGACATATGTCCTTCTGCAGTGGACACTTGAAAAAAATGAGGATGTCTCCCCAAAAAGTGTCAGACCCCTCAACCAAGTGAGGGGTCTGATATTTTATGGACATCTTTATTTTATTGGAACTAACAATGTAAAATCAATGTTATCATTTTTCAAATCAAATTGATCCACTTTTATTTTTATATCACTATTAAGCTTCAATTGCTGCATATTGATATAGACCAGCTTATCATCAGGCCGAATGTCTACTCCTTGTGGAAGTTTATAGGTTTCACTAATAAATTTCAGGACGTATGAAACAGGGAGAGGTAAACTGCCGACGTTGATAGACTTTTGTTTTAAAACTAAATCGCCATTAGAAAGTGCGTCAGGCTCAAAGGTCAGCTTCATATTTATTTTTTCACTAAAAAGTGGTAATGTCCCATATAGTTCTACTTCATCACCCAATACGACTTGATAGGCAATTGGAGAATCAGCAGCCTCTTTTTTCAAATAGTGATTGATCAACATGTTTAAATCATTTTTGTTTGATTTTACATTAAAGGAGACACTGTCCCCACTCTGTACATTCTGTTTGCTTGATTGTTTACTACCTGTTGGTGTCAATAACAACGAAAATATAACAATCAAAATCAAAAGGTTTAGTCCCAATAAAATAAGGAACGCCTTTTTCCATTTATTTTTCATAAAATCCTAATTCTCCTCTTTACTAACCATATACGATTTCTTTTCCAAATCTGGAACAGTGCGTTTCTCCAAGGTCTCATTTAATCTCCCTGCAATCAGTTCATACCCTTTGTCGTTTGGATGAAAATTATCAGTAAATAAAAGGTTTTCATTCGTGTTTTGAAAAATGTCTTGAATATCAACAAAATACGCATTTGGATAGCTAGTTACGACCGTCTGACCTGCCTGATTCCAATCCGAAACAATTTGATCCATTTCCTTAATATTCGAAAACCACTTTGAAAAAGGATTATATAAACCAATCATGACAATAGACACTTGAGGATTTTCTGCAATAATCGCGTCCATAATTTGCTGCAAATGAACTATGTATGATTCCTTTTCTTTTGTAAAATCTGATAGTTGAAGGTTAGAAATATGATCCTTCACTACTTTCATAATATCATTTCCGCCAATTGTCAGAATCACTAAGTCCGCTTTACGCAGTGCTGTTTTCATCTCTTGCGATTGCAGTCTTTTTAATAATTGCGTCGTTCGATTACCCGTTACGCCATAATTATAAAAATCAACCTCATTAATTCCTTTTTCTTTTTCAAGCATCGTTTTTATATAGGGGATGTAGCCGCCATGGCCGGTACTATCACCCACCCCTTCAGTTAAAGAATCACCTGCCGTAACTACCGTTAATTTTCGTGGTAGGAAATCAGCCGGAATTGGCTTATAAACCTGAATTGCAGCTTCTTTTACAGGGAGTAATGCCGATTGGTGCGATTGACTGCATGAGGTCATTAAGAAAATAAAGAGAATTAGAAGGGTGAAAAGCTTTTTCATATCATTCACCTGCCCTCTAAACTAATGTTATTATAACACGACGGGAATATTTCAAAACATAACCTCCTATATTCTATTCGGGATAAAAAAAATAGACCTGTAATAGGCCTATTGCAACGCTTTGATATCATGAATGATTTCATCATAAGGAACATTGTTAAATCCATTATATGATTTTCTAATATGTCCCTTTTGATCGATTAAATAAAGATAGGTTTGATGAATCACTTGACTGCCTTCATCTGGTTTTTTGACGAAAGCCTTATAATTTGTCATTGCGTAGTTTTCAATAAACTGTTGAGTATATCCTGTTAAAAAGGTCCAATTTGTAAAATCCGCTTGAAACTGCTTTGCATAACGGGCAAGTCCTTCTGGAGAATCCACTGATGGATCCACACTAAACGATACAAATTCAACATTCTTTAATCCGTTATCTTTAACCATCTTTTGCAGTTTGGCAACGTGTTGGGTCATTGGAGGACATACATCCGCACAGCTTGTAAAAATGAAGTCTGAAATCCAAACCTTCCCCTTTAGATCCTTTAATCCAAATGATTTATTATCTTGGTTTGTTGCCGAAAAATCCTTTATTGGCCAATCGACAGCATTTTTAATTTCTTTCTTCCCGCATGCAGACAGTAATAAAATAGTAATAACCAACATAATGACAGTAAAACGAAATTTCATAAAATCACCTGCAACTTTCACCTATTCATCGTCAATAATATTAGCAAAGTTATGAAAAAGAAGGAAGTAAACCGCTTTCAAGTCAATCACTCTCATTCTAGAGGGTGTCAGGCACCGACCAGTTTACGGCATTTCTTCGCTCCATAAAGGAACATATATTCTAAAGGTAGTTCCTTCTCCTTTAATGCTCTTTACATCAATATGTCCTCTCATTTTATCTACAATTTGATAGCAGACCATTAGTCCGATTCCTGTTCCCTTTTCCTTAAGAGAGTAAAACGCTGTTCCTAATCGACACAATTCATCAGAAGACATGCCAATCCCAGTATCTGAAATTTCAAACAATCCAAACTCTCCACTTTTTTTCACTTTAAGGGATAGAATGCCTCCAGATTTCATGGCTTCAATTCCATTCTTTACAATATTAATCAATACCTGTTTTAATTCACCCTGGTTCCCTTTTACATATACATCTTCATCCAAAACCATTTGTAAAGTAATGTTTTTTGACATTAAAGCAAAGGTATTCATTAAGTCCATCACTTTTGAAGCTATTTCACTTGCTGTCACTTTTTCGATTTGATCAAGATCTGGCTTTGCTAATGACAGATAGTCGTTAATGATCATCTCTGCCCGGTTTAATTCTTCAATCATTAATTGAATGTAGGTTATTTCATCCTTACTCATATGTTCACTTACTAAAAAGATTTGTAAAAAGCCTCTAACCACTGTCATTGGGTTTCTAATTTCATGGGCCACTGATGCAGCGAGCTGCCCGATTGCATTCATTTTTTCCGCCCTTTGCAATTCCTTTTGAATTCTTGTTTTTGCAATTATTTTATCCATTTCATCAATTGCATCCTCAAAAAAATGGGTGTTTCCCAGATTCACAGTTATCGAGCCAAATTCTTTATATGTATCGGAAAGACGTTCAAATAGAAGAGCTAAATGATCGGTCATTTGATTAAAGTTTTCGCCCAACTTCGCCAAATCTGATTGATCAGAAATATGTAATTTCACGTTAAAGTTTCCCGCACTAACAGCATTAATACCCGAAATGATCTCATGAACAGGTTCAAAAACCTTTTTAAGACCCCATCTTAATGTAAAGTAAACGATCGTTGTAACAAAAAAAATAGAAATAAATAGGTAGAGTCCCATCTTCGATTTATAGGATGTAACACTTGATGCATTGACATTGGCTGCAAAAATGGCAATTATTTTTCCATGATGATCGTAAATGGGCTGAAAAGCAGTTATCCACATACCATTTTGGTCGCGATATATCTGACTGGTAGTTAAATTATTGGTTTCTACTGCCTTGTTATACCCAATAAGGAACTCTTTTCCCGCAGAGTAGGTGCTGAAATTGTCAAGTTCGTATGCACCATCCCTCTTTTTAGCAGTAATAAATGTGAATTTATTTAATTGTATTTTTTTAGTAACGACAACATATCCATTAAAAAATCTGGAATTTTTTTTCATTAGTCTTGCTAAAATCTCATTTAGATTTTTATTTGTATTAGAGTTTTCACTCTTTTTATCAATTACATCTTGAATTACCACTTCGGGAATAGAATCGAACCACAAGGTGGCAATTCCCTTTGCCCGTTCCGTCAATTGATTCTCCATCTGATTTAACTGATAGAAAAGAACAGTACCCGCAGTTGAGACAACGACCAAGAAGGCTATTAAAAAAGAAAATATGAACACCTTTCGATATAAAGGCAATTCCTTCTCATGTTCATTATATGTCATACAAAGATCCCTTTCGCGTTCTACATGATGTAAAAATTCTACATGATAGGTGGAAATTCCTTTTTCATAACAGAAAATTGAAATAATTAGTTTATAAAGTCAAAAACCTCTAAATCTTTTAGTTTAGAGGCTTTTCGACTTATTAATCATAATAATACATTAAAGCAATGGCTCCTGCTCCTGTATGGGTAATGATGGTTGGATTTGTATAATCAATTTCTACATCATTAAATCCTGTCAGTTCATAAATACTTTCTTGTATTCTTATGGCAAGCTCGTAAGCTCCTGCATGGGCAATGCCAACACCACGGATGGTTCTTCCAGAAATATCTTCAGCAAATTGCTTCACTAAAAATTTTACTACTTGTGAATGGCTTCGAACCTTTGTTACGGGTGTATATTCTGCACCCTCCAGTGAAGCAATTGGTTTAATGTTTAACAAAGAACCAATGAATGCTTTCCCCTTCCCAATTCGTCCACCTTTAACAAGATTTTCTAACGTGTCAACCATGACGTATAGCTTAGTATGATTGGAAATAGTTTCTAACCGCTCCAGAATTTCTTCGACACTCTTCCCCTTCATGGCGAGTGTAGAAGCTTCTTTCACTTGAAAAGAGAGTGCCTTTGAAATAAACTTTGAATCCACAACTGTTACCTTCGTATTCGTCATTTGAGCAGCACACTCGGCGGACCGAACAGTTCCACTCATTTTCCCTGACATATGGATCGATAACACTTCATACCCTTCTGCTCCAAGCTGGTCATACACTTGAAGAAAAGCACCTGTAGATGGTTGAGAACTTTTTGGTAATTCTTCAGATTTATTCATAAGTTTGATAAATTCAACAGGATTTAAATCTACACGGTCTAAATAAGTTTTGCCATTTATGGTTACTGTCAAAGGCACGACCACAATGTCAAGATTTTCAATTACTTCTGTAGACAAATCTAATGTTGAATCGGTTACAATTTTTATTTTGTTCATTAATTCACATCCCTACCAATACTCCTATGTATTATACAGGTTACTCCCTCTTAAATAAATAAAATCTCCCATTTTCTTAAGTTTTTATTAAAATGCTCTGTTAAACTTTCCTGTTGATTTCCGTTCAAGAAGCTCGCTTTCCGAGGGCGGTTCGGGAGCCTCCTCAAGCAGTAAGCCTGCGGGGTCTCCCTTGACCCGTTTTTCCCGCAAGAGTCTCGCGCCTTCCACTCCAATCAACATAGTGGCAAAATCAACAATGAACTTTTAATATAGCCTATAAAAAACAAAAGAGCACCGGTTTCCCGATGCCCAACTTCCCTTATGCATTATTTTTAAGTTCGCCAACTTTAAATAGTTGTTCGTAATCCGGCCATTTCATAACCTTTTTTAAATAATCTTTAAAGGAGTAGCATTTTTTGGGCTTATTTTCCTTATAAATGGACGTTATTAGCGTCTGTAAACGGACTTGGATCATAAAACGATAGGTGCTATCTTCCTCCAATACAGGAATATCCATGACTTTAACCTTCTGTCCAACAACATTTTTGAACTCTAGGCTTTTGAATAACAAAATAATCAATCCTCTTTTTCACCCGTTTGAATCTATTATACACCACTCATCCCTCGAAATGTGTCTATTTCTGCTTGGCATTTTAAAATATTTGTGAATTATTTACACTTGATAAGTTGAAAAAGAAAAAACAGGTGATGTTACCCAAGAGGGTATTTTACCGTCTTAGCATATTCGTGGAAACATCGTTCCTGACAGTCTATTTAATAATCTATTTGAGCCGAGTGGTGTTTCAAGTAATAATTGGCCTTTTCCTTTACCGATAATAGAACCAATGACAACGGCATCGTGGCCTTCTGGGAATCCACGTAATATTTCTATAACTCTATCTTTATCTTTATTAGCAACAATAATAATCGCTTTTCCTTCGTTTGCTAAATAAAGCGGGTCAAAGCCTAATAGATCACAAACTCCATGGACTTCTTCCTTCACAGGAAGGGAAGATTCATTAATTTTCATTGTTAGATGAAAATCCTCGGCTATTTCTACAAGAGTAGTTGCCAGCCCACCCCTTGTTGGATCACGCATGATGCGGACTCCATTAGTAGACGTTAGGACCTCACTAAGCATTTGATTTAAGGAAGCACAATCGCTTTTGGTTGGAACTGTGATGCCTAATTCTCCTCGTGCAGCTAACACGGCAATCCCGTGATCACCAATGGTGCCTGACACCACGATAGCATCACCTTCTTCAAATTCAAGGCTGCAGCCAATTCCTTGTTCATAAATTCCTATGCCGGTCGTATTAATATACACTCCGTCAGCACTGCCTCGTTCGACTACCTTTGTATCTCCTGCAACAATCGTAACACCTGTTTTTTTAGCTTCATTTGCCATGTCGGAAACAATTCTCTTCAAATCTGAAATAGAAAAGCCTTCTTCAATAACAAAGCCACATGTTAAGTAAAGAGGCATCGCTCCACTTACTGAGAGGTCATTTACCGTTCCAGCTACTGCCAATTTACCGATGGAACCACCCGGAAAGAAAATAGGCTTGATAACAAAAGAGTCCGTTGTGACCGCAATTTTGCTGCCAGTGATATTCAAGGATGCAGCATCAAACATTGCGGCATTGCCATCCCCGAAAGCTTCCACAAAGATTTCACGGATTAAACGGTGGCTTAATTCGCCGCCATCTCCGTGTGCTAGGCTGATATATTTCTCCATTAGAAACTCTCCCTCATGTAATGATAATAAGCAGCACAGCTTCCTTCAGCCGATACCATGCACGGTCCTATAGGGTTCATAGGGTTACAGGCTTTTCCAAACAATGGGCATTCTTTTGGGGAAATCAAGCCGCGGATCACTTCACCACAGCGACATTTAGTTTTTCTTGGTTCGCCAACTTTAACCGTAAATCTTTTCTTTGCATTAAACTGGTCGTATTCCGATTTAAAATCTAGCCCACTATTTGGAATAACACCAATTCCGCGCCATGCTTCTTCACATGGAGTTAAATATTTATTAAGCCACTGGTGGATAACTTGATTTCCCGTTTTACTTACAATAGATTGAAGATTGTTTTCAATTGCAACCTTGCCATTTACAGCTAAATCAATCAATTTATAAATTCCGGAGAGCAGATCGGCTGTCTCGAAGCCGGTAATCACACCGGAAATATGATAATCATCGACTAAATACTGATAAGAATCTTCGCCTATAACAATGGAAACATGACCCGGAAGCAAAAAGCCATCTAAATGGACCTCGCCTGAATCCAATAAATAACGGAGTATCGGTTCTACTAACTTGGTTGCCATCCAAATCGAAAAATTCTTAATACCGCGATTTTCTGCTTCGCCTATCATGAGTGTTAAAATCGGAATTGTCGTTTCGAAGCCAATACCGAGAAAAATGACTTCCTTATCAGGATTTTCTTCCGCCACTTTAACAGCATCTACAGGAGAATATAATACCCGGATATCTTTTCCAGAAATCTTGGAATCTAACAATGTTTTATTAGAACCGGGAACCCTCATCATATCACCAAACGTGCAGATAATCCGATTCTCACCTTCCGCCAAAGCAATCATGGCATCAATCGATTTTTGGTCAGTCACGCAAACCGGGCAACCTGGACCGGAAATCAAGTTGACATCCTCCATTATGAGTGATTTTACCCCTGTCCGTGCTAGAGACATCGTATGTGAGCCGCACACTTCCATGAATGCGGGCTTGCGTCCAAATTTATGCTGGAACTCTTTTGCTTTTTGAATGACTGCCTCGGCAAGCGGTTTGCAGATTTCCGGATTATTTGACTGCTTCAGAATTTCTAGCATGAATAAGCTTCCTCCATTCTTCCACACTTTGTCTGGCATAGTTTTCATCAACAATACTCATCGCCTGGCCGGCATGAACAATTACAAAATCCCCCAGTTTTATTTCAGGAACAAAAATGGTTCCTACGGTCGTTTGTGACCCCATCACATCAACCACTGCACTATATTCCATCATTTTGACTACTTTAGCTGGTACTCCTACACACATGATAAAGACCTCCTTTTTGCTGCGGCAACAACCAATTGCCCGTAAGATAATCCTCCGTCATTACATGGTACCTTTACAGGCAGATAGACATTAAACCCTAATCTAGTTAATTCTGTATTGAGCCTTTTTCTTAAATACCGATTATGGATACTTCCTCCTGATAAAACAACTGTTTTTTCCGTTTCAGGAGCTATACTTTGTAAATGCGACATGGCCGAAACAATTGCCTGAACGACAGTTTCATGGAATCGCCCGCTTATCTCAGAAATGTCCTTATTTTCAATAATATCCTCAGCAATTTCTAAAATTGTTTTAGAAAAATGAATAGATAAAATTTCTTCATTCCTTAAATCAAAAGGGTAAGGAAGATAAACTTTCCGATCATCCGCCAGTTCGGCTAATTTAATCGCTGCTTCCCCGTCATAGGTAGACATTTTCGCCACCCCACATAGCGCACTAACGGCATCAAACAGCCTACCGCATGTTCCTGCCATAACGGTGTTTATGTTCTTCTCAATCATTACTTTTAAAATATCAATCTCTGGTAATTTATCAGCAAAAATCTCCTTCGCCAATTCTATTCCCTTTTTTCCATGTAACGATATTAACATGGCAGTTGCATTACGCCATGGCTCACGTATACACTTTTCACTGCCTGGAAGAGGAGTATAGTGTAAATGGGACATACGCTCGAATTCAGATGCATCACCGTAGAAGATTTCAAACCCCCAAATGCTTCCATCAAATCCATATCCCGTTCCATCTAAAATAATTCCATATGCTTTTCCAGCAATCTGATGTTCCTCTAAGCAAGCTGCCATATGGGCATGATGATGCTGTACTTCTAACACTTCTGCAAATCCATATTCTTTTACTAGATTTTTTACTTGATAGCCCGGGTGGGCATCAATAACTGCTGTTGTTTTAGGTGTATCAATCCATTTTAAAAGATGTTCTAATTCACGTTGATAATGATGGATCGTTTCAATATTCTCTAAATCTCCGATATGGGGACCAATAAAAATTTGTTCATTACGACCAATCGTAAAGGTCGTTTTTTGCTGGCCACCAAAAGAGACAATCCCTGACACATCTTTATCTGTTAATATAGGGTCTGGAACAAATCCTCTTGACCTTCGCAATAAGTCAAGTTTTCCATCATTAATTTGAACAACAGAATCATCGACTGGATGGAGAATCTCACGATTATGAATGAGATAATAATCTGCAATTCCATCAAGATATTGAAAGGCTTCTTCATCTTTAAATAGAATCGGCATTCCAGAAGGATTGGCACTCGTCATGACAAGGCAAGTAAGTTCAGGGTCGGCCAAGATCAAATGGTGCAGCGGTGTATATGGGAGCATGGCTCCAATTGTTCTCATTCCGGGGGCCAATGCATCTGCCAGCCCGTAGTATCCATTTTTCTTCATTACGACGATAGGGGATTCCGGACTTTTCAAAACTTCTGCTTCAGCATTATTAAAATCTGCAAATTTCTCAATTTCAGATATGGAAGCAGCCATCACTGCTAATGGTCTTAATGGTCGTTTTTTCCTTTTTCTTAATGTTACAACCGCCTGCTCATTCCTCGCATCACAACTAAGGTGATAACCTCCCAGCCCTTTAATAGCAACAATTTTCCCCTCTTTTAAATGCTTGATGGTAGCTTTAATAGGATTCTCTAATTCTATCTCCAAACCTTGAGAATTTAACAAACGCACTTTTGGACCACAGTTTGGACATGCTATCGGCTGGGCATGATGGCGCCTATTTCTCGGATCTTCATATTCCCTACGGCAATCTTCACACATCGGAAATTCCTTCATGGACGTATAGGGACGATCATAGGGTAATTCCTCAATAATGGTATAACGCGGCCCACATTGTGTACAATTGATGAAAGGATATTGGTAACGAAAATCTGACGGATCGTTCATTTCCGTTAAACAATCATCACAAACAGCTGAATCAATTGGGATAACTAACATGGAAGTGCCGCTCCGTTCGCTTTCTATAATAGAAAAATCAACTGCATGTTGCACCTTGGTATCATGTACCAAAATCTCATTTATTTTCGAGAGTCTCGGAGCTTTCGTCTTTAAGTCTGAAAGAAACGCTTCTATTGAAGTGGGGTTTCCTTCGAGATGAATCTTGACACCATCCATATTATTTTGCACAGTACCCACTAATTTGTGGATGTCAGCAAGCTGAAATACAAATGGCCGGAAACCGACACCTTGTACTCTGCCGCGAACAGATACTTTTACTGCTGTACGCATCGATCGAATGCTCCTTCAATCCAGGAGAACCATTCATTCAGCCCTTCTTTTGTTCTTGCAGAAAGTGAAATTAATGTTGATTCAGGGTTAATTTCAATTAAGTCCCTTCTTGCTTCTTCAACACTAAAATCAAGATATGGTAATAAATCAATTTTATTTAGTAAAACGAGTTCAGTCCTCATGAACATTTGCGGGTATTTCGGAATCTTGTCATTTCCTTCTGGCACACTTAGGACAGCTACCTTATGATTTTGCCCGAGGTCATAACCCGATGGACAAACGAGATTGCCAACATTTTCAATAAACAATATATCGATTTCATCAAGGTCAAATTCTCCTAATGAAGCTGCAACCATTCTTGCATCAAGGTGACAGCCGCCATGCGTATTAATTTGAACGGCTTTTGCCCCCGTTGCCCGAATCCGATCCGCATCTCTTTCTGTGGCTAAATCGCCCTCAATAACAGCAATCCGATATTTTTCCGATAAAATCCTTACGGTTTCTTCTAATAATGTTGTTTTTCCTGCTCCAGGTGAACTCATGAGATTTATCACTAAGGTATTAGTTCGTTCAAACAGTTCACGATTAAACTCTGCAGCCTTATTGTTATTTGTTAATACATCTGTTCTTAACATAACCTTCATCATTCATGACTCCCTTCATATGATAAAACTTGAAAAGTCTCTCCTGTCAGAATTTTACCTGATGGAATTTGACAGTTAGGGCAAAGCGCTATTTTTTGAGTAGGCTGGTACTGTACGCCACAAATTACACATTCCGCCTTCGCTTCTTCAAGATGAATGATTAACTCAGCTTCCTTATGGAAAAGGTGCAAATTTTGATCACGAAAAATATCAAAAGCCATTCTTAATGCATCAGGCATCGCGTTCGATATTTCTCCGACGATCAATTCAACCTTGGAAATATTGTTAATTCTTTTCTCTAATGCATCTTCTTGAACAAGTTGAAGAATATCTCCCATTAACGACATTTCATGCATCGTATTCACCTTATTTCTTAAACCTATGGAGACCAACAAAATATATATGATCTTTGATTTTGGTTGGTAGCAAGTCAAGTTGCAAATCGCCGGACATTGTTTTAAAATTGAATTCTTTTTGACAATTCAAACATTTCCCACTTGAATATAGTGTTGACAGGATAATAATATTCGAACATACAGGACACACTCCATCAAATGCCTGCATGTTCGTTCCATTTCGTGATATAATAATTGGTTTTCTTGCGATAAATTTTATTTCAAGATCTGAGGATAACTCATCTTCGTTCATTAATGGCATCCATGTGATGCCAAGGGCTCTGTCTGCCGCTTCCCCAACCTTTTCTATATCCTCTTGAATGAATGGCTCGTAGACTGATTTTACAGTTTGAAATAGGCTGTTCCCCAATTCCTTTAAAAAATCGCCACGTTTCATGATGCATCTCTCCAGCGATTTACTTGGTTAATGACCTCCTTTGCAAGCTCTCGTAATCTTCCCCGGTTTGTTTCACTTAGTTCAACACCTAATTCCAACGATGTTGGTTGCATTCCAAACATGATGATTTGATCCGGATATCGCTCTCGCATTTTTGCGGCAAACAACACTTCCTGGAATCCAATCTGATGAATGGACATCTTGATTCCAAAGTAAGCAGGGATTTCATCCCCTTCCAGTTTAATAATGGTGCCCCCTTCCTTACCGGCATTTATGGCATCAATAATGATTAAGTTTTGAGCATCTTCAACAGGGCCAAGCAATTTCATCCCATCGGTTTGACCGTCAATAATCTCAATATTTTCATAATCCCGCATCGCTTCTTCTAAGAGAGGTAAAAGGTGAATGCCAACACCCTCATCTGAGAAGAGGGTGTTGCCAATTCCTAAAATAGTAATCTTTTTGTCGGTATCTCTATTCATTTAATTTTCCACCTACAGCTTTTTTTGGTTCTGTCTTATAGCCAGTTACCATGGATGAAATCGATCCATTCCGTTCTAGATAATCATCGCGGAATGCCATATAAACGTGAATTACGATAAATAACATAATTCCCCAAGCCATTAAGTGATGCCAAGAACGTACAGTGTAACTGTCATTACCAAATAGATACGGAACCCAAGAAAACAATTTTCCCCAGATGGACTCTGGTTGTGGCTCAAAATACATGTAATATCCGGTCAGCATCAAAATCCAAGAACCGAAGAAGATAAATATCCAATAGCTTAATTGTGCCAACGGATTATGTCCCACATAATGAGGCTTCTTATTTTTTAGGAACAAATAGAATTTAATGGTTTCCCATACTTCTTTCCAAAATATCCATCTAAACGGGTTAGATTTAGAATATTTGTTTCCGATGGCAGCCCAAAACAAACGATATAAGAGATTGATGGTAAACAGAAAGGCTGCAAAAAAGTGAATATATCTCATCCACCCCATCATGTTTGAGTAATAAGCTTCACCGGGAATCCCCGCAGAAGCAAACGGTTTTCCAATATAAATCCCCGTCACCATTAAGAGAATGATGGCCAGCATGTTCATCCAGTGAAAAATCCTTACAGGCAATTCCCAAACATAAACCTTTACTTCATCTTTCACCGGTTTGTAGTGAATTGGCAGTTGAGGATGAAAGGAATTTTCACTATTGATCCCCACATTCTGATCCGAGACAGAGCCTGGAGTTTTAGTTGGTAACTTTGGCGCACCCATTTGTCACACCCCTAACCTAAACGAATTTCCGTCGTGTTTTTGGTCTCCAAATCTGTTAAATGAACGGCACATGCAAGACATGGGTCAAAGGAATGAATAATCCTCAATATTTCAAGAGGCTGTTCTTTGTTTAACATTGGTGTACCTTTTAGAGCTGCCTCGTAGGCACCAATATTATTTTTGTGATCACGTGGTGATGCATTCCAAGTTGTCGGCACTACTGCTTGATAGTTTTTCGTTTTTCCGTTTTCAATGTCAATCCAATGGCCAAGAGCTCCACGCGGCGCTTCCATCCAGCCCACACCTTTTGCACTCTTAGGCCATGTACTTGGTTCCCATTTGGTCCGATCAAAGGTCACTTGGTCACCGTTTTTAATATTTTTAAGCAAGTCATCCATGTCATTGCGGAGCCAGCCTGAAATCAATACTGATTCAATTCCACGCGCAACCGTACGCCCAAGAGCGGATTGTAAGGCTGACATAGGTAAATTAAGCTTTTTCAATGTGTCGTTGACAATGTTAACAATTTCATCTTTACCAGAAGCATATCCAACCATCATCCTTGCAAGAGGACCAGTTTCCATCGGATGATCTTTCCATCTTGGTGCTTTCAGCCAGCTATATTCCTTGTTTGTATCCAATTGTTTAAATGGTGCTTTTGGTCCAGTGTAATGGAAGGTGGTTTCACCCTCAAAAGGATGCTTTCCGCCTCCTTGCTTTCCGTCATATGTATACCAAGAGTGATCAATAAATTCCTTCACCTGATTAGGGTCTTTAAGGTCTACATCAAGCACTTCGTTTAAATTACCATTAAGTATTATCCCGCGAGGCATTCTGTAATTTTTATAGTCATAAACAGATCCGGTTGAAAAATCACCATAACATAAATAGTTATTTAAGCCACCGCCGTATGTCCAATCCTTATAGTATGAACCGATAGCAAGTAAATCCGGAATATATACTTGATTCACAAAATCCCGTGCTTGGTCAATTAGTTGTGATACATGCATCAATCTTTCAGCATTGATAGCGTTATCGCTGTCAATATCAAGCGGTGTCGCCATACCGCCAACTACGTAATGTGGATGCGGGTTTTTGCCGCCGAAAATGGTGTGAATTTTGACGATTTCCTTTTGCCAATCTAACGCTTCCAAATAGTGCGCAACTGCGAGCAAATTCACTTCTGGTGGGAGCTTATATGCTTGATGGCCCCAATAACCATTGGCGAAGATGCCAAGCTGTCCACTTGAAATCAGTTTTTTCACTTTATTTTGTACGTCAGTGAAATAGCCAGGTGAGGACTTCGGCCAGCTTGATATGGATTGAGCAATTCTAGATGTTTCTGCTGGGTTAGCTTTTGTTGCACTGACAACATCCACCCAGTCTAATGCATGCAAATGATAAAAGTGAACCACATGGTCATGAAGAAAAATCGTTTCGTTCATAATTTCACGAATCAAATGGGCATTTCGTGGTATTGTTATATTTAAGGCATCTTCGACTGAACGAATGGATGCAAGTGCATGAACAGTTGTACAAACACCACAAATTCTTTGAATATAGGCCCAAACATCACGTGGATCACGATCTTTTACAATCAGCTCTAATCCACGAACAGCAGTTCCTGAACTAAATGCGTCTTTTATGACGCCATTTTCATCAATATCTACTTCTACTCGAAGGTGACCCTCAATTCTTGTTATTGGATCTACAACAATTCGTTCACTCATTATTCTTCACCTCGTTGTTTATCGTCTCTTTTCTTCTGAATTACTGTTCCAGTTGCATGAACAGCAATACTTGCCGTTGTTAAGCCGACTGCAGCCAAACCTATAGTGTCTGGTGAAATGGTTGTTTGTGTTCCTGGAATTTTGGCTCTCCTTGTGTAGAGCGGACCATTATCCCAGAAATCTTTCTCGGAACAGCCGATGCAAGGATTTCCAGATTGAATCGGGTAGCTTACACCGCCATTCCAGCGCATTTCTGCACAAGCGTTATAGGTGGTTGGGCCTTTACAGCCAACTTTGTATAAGCAATAACCTTGTTTTGCACCCTCATCATCAAAATTTTCGACAAACAAGCCGGCATCAAAATAGGCGCGGCGATTACATTTATCATGGATACGATGACGATAAAATGCTGTTGGACGACCGTGTTGATCCAA
The DNA here is from genome assembly GCF_001048695.1 of Neobacillus massiliamazoniensis. Classification (GTDB taxonomy): domain Bacteria; phylum Bacillota; class Bacilli; order Bacillales; family Cytobacillaceae; genus Neobacillus; species Neobacillus massiliamazoniensis. Next base: position 171,631 of record NZ_CVRB01000004.1, read on the forward strand.
TTCAGGCAGTTTTCCGAAGGTGATGATATGAGCAATGACACCTGTCATAACTTCAGCAATAGGCGGACAGCCTGGAACACGAATGACAGGGGTATTTTTCACAAAGCTAGTAACTGGTTTTGCTCCGGTTGGATTCGGATATGCCGCAGGGATTCCCCCCCAGGAAGAACATGATCCATAGGCAATGATCGCTTTTGCATCTGCAGCCATTTGCTGCAATGTATCTATTTGTGATTTACCACCGACAGTCAAGAAGGCACTATCGCTTGGTATACTCCCCTCAACCGCAAGAACATACTCACCTTTATAATCCTTTAATACTTGTTCCATAGAAGCCTCAACTTGGTATCCTGATGCTGCTGACAGCACTTCAGAATATTCAAGTGAAATCATTTGAAGTAAAACGTTTTCAGTTTTTGGTTGTGATGAACGGATAAATGATTCGGAACATCCAGTGCAATCCTGGAATTGCAGCCAAACCACCGGCACTCTTGAGTTCATCTCCATTGCTTTTACCACTTTATTAGATTGTGTAAACTCAAGCCCAAGTGTTGCTGCTAGAGCAGTACACATCTTTAAGAAGTCACGACGACTAAATCCATGTTCAATCGCTGCTTCATAAACTGTTTTGTTTGTCTTCATCCCTTTCCCCTCCACATAACATGAATACGAAAAAACAAGACCTCATAAAAATTTTAGTACACTCATAGGTCTTTCGTCTTGAATTTTCAAAAAAGGACACAAAGAGTTCTTAATTACATCTCTATGGTGAAAAAATTGAAAAAAAAAATCTAATTTCCAATCAAACTCTTTTAGTCGACAAGGAAAAGAAGGACATTTATAGGAAAAAAGAAAAAAGAGGGTGTCCCAAAAGAATTTACTTTTAGGATCCCTCTTTTTATTAATGGTCTGTTAAAATTTGTAAATATAGTGGTGCCTGTCCCCTTTTGGGACAGCCTCTTATTTAGTCAATTTATTCTTTTCTACTTCATTGTCACCCATTACATCTTCTGTTAGTTCACGAGTGGATTTTTTAAACTCTTTTAATGTTTGTCCAAAGGCTTTACCAATTTCAGGTAATTTTTTCGGTCCAAAGATAATAAGTGCTAATGTTAAAATTAAAATTAATCCAGGAATGCCGATATTTGATAACAAGATTTACACCCCTTTAATTGTTATATATTACTATTCTAATTATAGTATCCAATCCTCATTTTGCATTAAATATTTAGGATTATTCATAGTTTATTCACAATATTTAACAAAACAAACAGATATAGGACTTTGGTAGTAAGCATTTCCAATATATCCACTGAAGTCAATGTCCAACAACCATATGAGAGATCTTTCAACTATTAATTATTAAAATTTTCGTTCATAAATCCTAAATTCATAATCGTAAGGATTTTTGTCATCCTTTGGTCCTTTTTTGGATGACAGTAGTTGCCACTGGGAAAAATCGAATTCCGGAAAATATGTATCTCCCTCAAAATCTTCATGAATAAAAGTAATATATAATCTGTCAGCATAAGCAAACGTTTCTTTAAATATTTCTGCACCACCGATGACAAAAATTTCATCGTTTTGGTTTTGACAGTAGCTTATAAAATCCTTAATTGAGGAAAAAACTGTACATCCTTCACACTGATAATTATTTTGGCGTGTAATAACAATATTTTCTCTTCCAGGAAGGATTCGGCCAATCGATTCATGGGTTTTTCTTCCCATCGCAATTGGATGACCCATTGTGACTTTTTTAAAGAATTTCAAGTCCTCCGGTAAATGCCAAGGTAGTTGATTATCCTTACCAATTAATCTCTTTTCATCCATAGCTACTAAAAAAGAGATCATACGCTGACCACTCCTTTAATATGTGGATGCGGATCATAGCCTACTAACTCAAAATCCTCATATTTAAATGAAAAGATATTTTTCACTGCCGGATTAATAATTAATTTAGGTAATGAACGTGGTTCTCTTTCCATTTGTAGCTTTACCTGTTCAATGTGATTTTGATAAATATGAACATCACCAAAAGTATGAATAAATTCACCCGGCTTTAAGCCGCTGACTTGTGCAATCATTAATGTCAGAATTGCATATGAAGCGATATTAAACGGAACACCAAGGAATACATCAGCAGAGCGCTGATATAATTGACAGGAAAGCTTTCCGTCTACCACATAAAATTGAAACATACAGTGACATGGCGGCAAAGCCATTTTGTCTATTTCTGCTACATTCCAGGCATTGACAATAAGCCTTCTTGAATCCGGATTCGTTTTTAATTGCTCAATCAGTTCGCTGATTTGGTCGATTGTTTTTCCATCAGCTCCTGTCCAGGAACGCCATTGATGGCCATAAACAGGACCTAATTCCCCGTCTTCATCAGCCCATTCGTTCCAAATGCGCACCCCATTTTCCTGTAGATAACGAATATTTGTATCACCTGTTAAAAACCAAAGCAATTCGTAAATAATCGATTTTAAGTGAAGTTTTTTGGTTGTTAAAAGAGGAAACCCTTCTTCTAAATTAAATCTCATCTGATAACCAAAGTTGCTGATGGTTCCGGTACCTGTCCGATCACCTTTGATTTGACCGTTTTCCAAAATATGTTTACAAAGATCCAAATATTGCTTCAATGATGTCACTTCCTTACCTGCATTCTTCATATTTGTTCATTTTATCATATTGTTATAAGAAAAAGCCGCCGGAGACAGCAGCTTTTAAAAATTATTTAGACTTCTAATCCAAAGTTACGGCAAAGGGAAGCAAGTCCACCCGCAAAGCCGCTGCCAATGGCATTGAATTTCCAGTCTCCATTATGCCGGTAAAGTTCACAGATGACAACTGCAGTTTCGACAGAAAAATCTTCCCCAAGGTCAAAACGGAGAATTTCATTTTCAGTTTGTTCATCAACAACGCGAACAAAAGCGTTGGAAACTTGACCAAAGTTTTGGCTTCTGGCTTCTGCATCATGAATGGTTACCGTGATCGCAATGCGCTCAATATGGGATGGAACCTTACTAAAGTTAATTTTAATTTGCTCATCGTCACCTTCACCTTCTCCTGTACGATTATCTCCAGTATGCTCAACGGCACCAGAAGGGTGAATTAGGTTATTGTAGAAAATAAAATCAACATCTTGGACCACTCTGTTGTTAGCGTCTGTAAGAAAAGCAGATGCGTCCAAATCAAAGTCGTGTCCACCATGATAACGGTTCGTATCCCACCCAAGACCGACTATTGCCTTAGTTAGTCCTGGATTGGTTTTCGTTAAATCGATTCGTTGACCTTTTGATAAATTAATCGACATATGATCACCTCATTTTAAACTGTTTTCCTTAAGAAAATGAACGAACAACTTCACCTAAGCTTGCTGCATTTGTTCCATTTCCAATGGCGGCAAATTTCCACTCCGTTCCATTGCGGTACATTTCACTGACAATCAGGCATGTATTTCCACTATAATTATCAGTTAAATTGTAATGAACCAATTCCTGGTTGCTTGTAGGATTGACAACCCTGATATAAGCATTGCGAATCATCCCAAAATGCTGCCTTCTTTTTACACAATCATAAATAGTTACAACAAAAACAAGTTTTTGAATGTCTGAAGGCACTCTGCTTAAGTCGACGATAATTTGTTCATCATCACCGTCTCCATCACCGGTTAAATTGTCACCTGTGTGCTGCACACTTCCGTTAGTGCTTTTTAAGTTTCCAAAATAAATAACATCCCTATTGCTCTGTAATCGATCATTTGCGTCGAGCATGATTACAGATGCATCACAGTCAAAATTAGCTTGCGTGCTTCCAAATAGTGAACTGAAAAAGCCCCCTCCACCGCTTTGAATAGGGTCCCAGCCTAAACCAACCATAATTTTCGAAAGCCCGGGGTTGCTTTTTGTTAAATCTATTCTTTGTCCCTTTTGCAAATTAATCGCCATTTTTTTCACCTCATTAGTTTTTATTATGCTTGTTTCATTTTTCTAAAGTTGTCTTGGAGCTGTTCTAAACGTTTTGTACCCTCTTCGCGCATACGCTTATTTTCCTCTTCAATCGCTCTTGTTTCCTGCATTCCTTTTATGATGACATTCCATGATTCTTCAATCGTCTCGATTTTAATGCTCGGAGAGCCGGCAAGTCTGGCAATTTCTGTACTCTGCTGGGATATGTTTTGTGCATTTCGCAACAGCATTTCATTTGTTCTACGATCAAGCTCACTCATTGAATCTGCCACAAGCTTTTGTCTTTTTGCTGCTACAGCTTGAATTAATCCATTTTTAAAAATCGGAATGGTGGTGACAAAAGCAGAATTGATTTTTCCAATCAGCTTTGTATTTCCTCGTTGAAGCAAACGAATTTGCGGAGCAGTTTGCAATGAAACCATTTTTGCCATTTCCAAATCATATATTCTTTGCTCAAGTACCTCAATAGCATTTTTAAGTGAATCTAATTGCATTGTGGCAATCTGGTCCCCGGATTGAGCACGAGATTCAAGCTGAGGAAGTTGGCTATTTTTTAGTTCATCAACCTTTATTTCTCCCGCAACAACATATTTTTCAAGCGTCATATAGTATTGGTAATTTTGATCATACATATTTTCAAGCATATTGGTCGAATCGACCATCTCTTTTTGATATTTTGAAATTTCTACATATACTTTGTCAATTTCCTGGCCCATCGTTTGGTACTTGCCAAATAGCCTTTCAATCGCTTTTCCGCCTTTTTTAAACAACTTTCCAAAAAATCCTTCGGATGTTTTTTCAAAGTCCTTTGCATCAAATTTATCCATAATGTGGCCCAAGGTTTTAAGAAGCTCGCCAGAATCTTCTACTTTGGTTGTCCGCATATTCCCTAAAATTTGATCTGAGAAACGGGAGATTTGAACGGCTGGCTCTTTTCCAAACTCTAGGATTTTAATTTGATCTCGTTCATCGATTGTCCGTGCTAGGTTCTGTACTTCTGGTTCTTTCCTAAGCATCAGCTTTATGTCAGATACTTTTGTTTCGGTAAGCAAGTCATCTGGATTCGTTGTCATTAATTCTGGTGATAGATTCGATTGTTGATTCATCTGTTAATCTCCCCTTAAATTTTTTAAGATTCCTTGAAAAAGGACTTTTTTCAAAATTGAAGGCTCTTTATAATCCAAGTCAAAAACAACATCATCAAGCCAATGTTTATCAAAAAGACTTTCATCGAGGTAAGTTTCAATATCATTATGACCGGGAGGATTATAAATAATGATATCTATTCCAAATTGATTCAAAAGCAGTAACATCGCTGCATCCGATCTTGAAAGCATCCCTGTCTTTTCATTATTATAAAGGACTAATTTTGGTATTTGCTGTGAATAGTCAAACCTCTCTAATGACTGGATAATATTTTTAGGCAAATACATTGCTTGAGTAAACAAGAAAATTTTTACTTCTTCCAAGCTTTCCGCAGGCAATGGTTTTAACCCTGGCTTTTCGCAAATTCTTCTTACGGCACCTGCAATGCCTTTTTGTAAGCCGGAAGCTAAGAAAGAGTATGGCCAATAGTGAGCCGTCATCATTTTCTCAGGATTTAAAAGATCATCCTGTCCAAGCGCATTACGATAATGAAAGCGAAAATCGCTGGTGTTAGGAAACGTTAATGGAAGATTTCGAACGAGCAGGCAATTTTCCAATTCCGAAAGTGCGTGAAGTCGATCCCAATATTCCTTTCGATTTTTACTAACACCTTGTATTTTGGCAAAAAGGGACGGGATCTTGACTTGACCGTTCCCAACTTCAAAATCAGGTCGAATCATCGCCATTTCTTTACTAAGGATGAACAACTCATCATACGTTGTTTTTAACGTAATGGATGAAGGAGTATAGTCCCTTAATTGCCACGGTTTGTATAGACCTGACCCTTCTTGATTAAGGATTCCCTCAATCTCTTTGGAAGCACGGTAGGCAACTGTTGTTTTCCTGTTCACCTTTTCTTTTGGGAAGGGTTCAGCTGGTTGGGTCGCTTGAAAACGATGGATGAAGATCGTCTCTATTTGAAATCCAGCTAGAATATCCTTACCTTCAGGATGAAATATGATGACATCACAACCAAGATTGATTAGGTAGTATAAAAAATACTGATGACTTTTTTTCCCGTCACCATACCATAAAAACTTCGGCATTTCCCTTGCCGGATCTGCGTTTTCCAACGGTGGCTGTAAATGGTTGATCGACCATTTAACAATATCAACGAGAACCCTTCTAAGTTCTTGGTTCCTTAAGCCTTCCGATTCCTTTTCTGCAAACAATTCGAGGGTTGCAATCATAGCCTCTCTTAATTTGCGATGGATGGCAGGCTCGTTTGACCTAAGCAAAAGCTGTTCGCCATCTAGAAACGCAGTAAAGCGGTTGATGGAAAGCTTTTGTTCATGATGAATATTAATGACCTTTTGAATCGCTTGAAAGTGAGTATTATTGATTGATTTATCAATGGATTCCTCACTTAGAAGATTTAAATTCAATTCGGGGCTATGGACATAATCAAATAGCTGATTATAGTATTCATCTGTATCTACGGGGATTCCAAGAAACTCCCCAACGATTTGCCCAATGTGAATGATCCCCTTTTCCATTGAAAATTCCGGTCGCTCCGAAAGAGGCTTTGTCAGCAAACCGAGCCAATTTTCAAATGAAAGGGATATTTTTTTTACAATTAATTGATTATATGGCAAAACCATTTTTATCCCTTCCCTCTGATAGCGAAAGATTTTTTTATACAATATTTATAAATAAGTTACCATTTCATCATATCATAGATAATAAAATGGTTCATTTCTTAATACGAAAAGGAATCGAAAAATGTTTCATATTTAACTCCTCTTCTTTCACCTTTTACATTACTATGACATATATTTGAGTACCTATATTAAAGAAGGTGACTCAAATGAGATTTCTAAATAAGCGGCCAAAAATAGATGAAGTTCGTGATGAATTAAATACAGTAATGGAGGTCATGGAGTCAGATTATTTTGTTGTGCTGGACCTATTATTGTTTAGCATTATTTTCACTCTACTTCTCTCCCCATCAATTCAATCTTTAAAGCTATCGGTTCTTATTTTTTGCGGTAACTTTGGGATTTTTACTGGACTTTACTTCTTTATTGTTAACCGCTTTTTTAAAAATAAGATATATTTTTAGATTTCAGCAAGGTCAAAAAGCCTAAAAGTATTTCTTCTCCTGCAGCTACACCAGCGTTATTGGTCATGGTAACTTTCGTCCCCTTTATTTCATTAGCGAGTTCACCATGCCTGGGGACAAACTGATAACGGCAGTTTTGCAGAAAATCCAAGTCAAGCAGTGAATCACCCGCTCCGGCGAATGCTTCCATTCCTTCACGCCTGCAAATGAATTCAAGGGCAGCCCCTTTACTAATCGCTGTTGGGATAAAATAAAGCTTCCTGCCCTGTAACGAAATTCTCCATCCATATTCTGCAACAAAATTCTGCAATGCCGCTTTCACTTCCGGTGAAGGCGGTGTATTTAAAATATAATAGTAAAATAGATTGTCAACTTGTCTTATTTTACCATCAAATTGATATCCTTCCTTATTCAAAATTGACAATAATGTTATTTGTGTAATCGATTCATTTTGAATTTTGCTTGTCATATATATAGTCCACTCATGAAGCGTTTTGCCCTTATGCAAAATTTCAGCTCCATTTAAAGTAATGGCGTATGTTAATGGAAAATTTCCATGATTGAATAGTTCAAAGCGGTTAAATTGCTCTGTAGTTCTAGTGGTTACCGGTATAAATAAATGATATTTACAAAGATCTGATAACGCATTAAAGGCTCGCTCTGTCATAAAAGCAACCCAATTCCCATCTTTTTTTTCTACTGGAATTAAAGGAATTTGTGGTGAACATCCAAGCTCATTAAGTGCTCTTTTTGAGTAAACCAATGTACGGTCAAGGTCTGAGGCAACAATCATTTATCTATCTCCTTAACCGATTTAATTAAGCCGCAGCATAAGTATTGTAAATTGGGATATTCGACTATCTCGACCCCTTTTTCCCTCGCTAACATCAGGATATGCTGAACAAATGGACTTGAGGCATCACGTAAAAGAATTTTCCAAGGAACCCTGCGGAGGAGGACCCTCGTTGTTTCGCCCACACCCGGCTTTATATAATGGGTGTTATTGATGCCAAAATCTGCTTGTATGCTCTCAACATTCATCATCCCATAAAACCCTGTATCGATTTCCTCATTCCTTCTTTTTGTCGAAATTTCATCAGCCTTTGTAAATATAGATGCAAACTCAGCAGTAATTACATCAATATATTCATTTGAAACATCTGCTGAAATGAGCTCTCGGTAAAACTTTGCACCATGAAAATCATTTTTCCCGATATACTTTTCATTTAAGACGGTTCTACTGACAAGTCCTGAAACGGTAGAGTTTAAACAGGCACTTGGAATTAAAAAATCCTCTCTTGTCCCAAAAAAGGTTGTACAGTAACCCGGATCTGCAATTACTGCTAGAGTATCATCAAGCTTCCTTCCGTACTTATCCTCAAACTCTTTACAGGCCTTTGTTAATTCGAGGGAAATGGCCCCTTTTCCCGTCCAACCATCTACAAACTGGATTTTCCCTTCCGAATGTTCGGACATAATATAATTGAGAGCGTTTTCATCTATTCCACGATCGCGGATGATCGAGACACTGTAATGTGGAAGAGACACTTCGTAGCGCAGCTTGATATATCTCTTAATCAAAATCCCGACAGGCGTACCGGCACGTGCTAGAGAAACTAGCACTGCCTGCTTTCCCTTTAATTGATAGATTTGCTCTGCAACTACACCTATACACAATGCCACCTTTTGTTTATACTCCATTACCATTTTCCAAAATAACTCAACGTATTCCTGTGGCGGTTGATATTCGATTGGTAGCGATTCACTGTAATGGGTTCCGGATTGAATCTTTCTTTCACGATTAATCGTAGAATCCTCGAGCTTAGTATCACTTAAATCTTTTAATAGAAAAAGGACATCTTCTTCCTTATAGGTTCCTATTTTTATATGTTTTTTCACCATCTTGTGCACGGTGTCACCCCCTCAGAAAAAAAGACAAGCTTGACAGACTTTAGCTGCAGTCTGCCTATCTCCTTCAGTAATGGCTTCAATTTTTCATCATCTACTATTCTTTCAAAAAAGATAAAGCAATCATCATACAAACCAGGTGGGATATTATATACATAATTAGTAATAAATTGATTTTCTGGAGAAGGAAATTCCAAACCATATTTAGCGCCATAGTTCTCGTAATTTCGAATATAAATCGGGCTTCTTGTAGTCGATTGGTAAGAAACGCCGCTGCCCATTTCTGCTGCTAATTTCATCGGTAAGTACATAAATTCCCCTGTTCCTAGGCAGAGAGTTTTTTTGCCGATTCTTTTTTGTTTAAGAAGGTGAGCTGCACTTGAAATTTTCTGATGTAGCACTTGATTTACTTCACTGCTAAGCCCAAAACGTCCTGTCTCTTGAATATAGGGTACCTGGTTAGGTTCGATGATGGAAGTCAAAGAAGAGGGTGTAAAATGTGTAGTTAACAAAATCTGTTCTAATGAAAAATCAACTTTTTTATTTTGCTTGTCTAAAACTGTTTCTTCCTTCATATTTTCCTGCTTTTTTATATGAAGTTTCCCTGCTAGTAATGAAACCACCTGGATGGTAATCCCTAGTTCTTTTTCAAGCAGCTTAAATTCTTGTTTATTTTTCTCTGAACGCCAATCCAAAATGGAAACAACGGCATAGTGCTTTCTTGGAAATTTACGGTGAATAGACCGAATAATGTTTAGCGTTGTTTTTCCCGTCGTTATTTCGTCGTCGACAAGAATGATTTCACGGTGGTTATCTATTATTTCACATGGGATATAACATCGATGGGCAGTGGCATGGGAGTGCTCTTCCTCAAACGTTATCTCAGGAATTTTCCCTGGAATCTCTTCTCTTGTCGTATGAAAATAATTAGCCACTTCGAAGCAATCAAAAAATGCATGCCCTAGTGCAGTGGCTGTCTCTGCAAATCCGATAATAATCGGAGTTATTTCCTTTGATATAAAAGGATGGCTGCAATATGAAGGGTGCTCCTTCAAAAACAAGGATATAAGCATCTCTTTTTCAGGACGAACGTACCCCTTTACTTTTTCCATAAATCTAGCTGCTAAGAGGGCAGCTGTTAAAAGTCCTTTATTTGCATCAATAGGTATATGCTTTCCTAACACTTTACTAACAAAAAGAAACGAACGTTTTTTATTGATTCTTGCCGCCATTGTAAACAGTTCATTTATTGAAAATTGAAATGGATTTTCAGTTATTTCAATTTCACCATTGATAGAATCCAAAATATTAAACGTAAACTTCTCGTTTAATAAGGTCGATGGTCGTAAATTCTTCATTTAACACCCCGTATAGCTCTGACTTTAATACAATATTTTGCGCCCATTGATAGTGTGGTTTCATTTCGTTCATTTTGTTTGCAAATTCACTTTTTATCACACCAGCTTCATCAATAGACGACTGGATAATATTACGGGCATCGATATATTCCTCATATGAAACTACATTTAGGGCTTGAACTGCTTTGATATGTGAAGGATGGATAATTGTCTTTCCCGTTAAACCGTTCTCAATATCCAAATGGACTTCTCTTATCAACCCGTCCATACTTTGACCCAATGAATCCGCTCTCCATTTTAACCTATCTACATCAAACCGCTCACCAAAAGGCGGTTGCTTTACCTGTGGCTTTAGCCTTCTTTCTTTTGAGGAAAAGTATTCCCATACTGGTCCTGAAATAACATAAGAACTGTCGGCTCTTCGAAACATATTAACGATATCAGAAATGCAATCCCTTACAACACTTATTTCATAAACAGTTGTATCAGTGCTCCTTCTGATTCCATACAATCCACTAAAATCGGTTGCTCCAATTCGAATATTTAGGATGATATCTTTAAACCTATTCAAAAGGTTTTTTATTTTCAGTAATTCTTCTATTCTCGTCTCTTTATGGATTACTTCTGCTGTTTCTAAAATGGGCATCGCATAAAAAGGATGATGTTGTGAATGAATTCTTTGGACTTCTTTTAAAAGTTCCTCACCTGACTCTATCTTAAACTTTGGTAAAACCACACCAGTTAAAGTCTGCAGAGCATCTCCCAACTGCTCTTTGATCCGTTTCAGCTGTTCAAGGGTCCGAACACGTATAAAGAGCAATGGGAAATCCCCTACATTTAAAAATCCTTTATTAAATTCCTCATACAACTTTAATAGTTCCTTGATTACTAATGTTTCTGCTACACTCACGTCACAATCACCTACAGCATCTTCAAGGTCGATAACGAGTGACGTGAGACCTTCATGTTTTTTTAAGAGAATCTCATTATGAATATTAGGACGAGTAGCAGGCATATAGAGCGTCGCACCTAGTCCATAAGCTAAGACTTTCTGGTTCGTATACTTATCGAAATATTGCGGCTTTTTTAAAAAAAATTGTTCAATCTCATCATTATAAAAATATGTAAAGAATTTCACTTAAGCCTTCTCCTTCCTTAAGATTTTATAAAAAGGCTGTGTTAAACTTGCCTATTGATTTGCGCTCCAGGCGCTTCGCTTTCCGCGGGCGTTCCGGGGAGCCTCCTCGGCGCTTATGCGCCTGTGGGGTCTCCCCTGCCCCGTACTCCCGCAGGACATTGAATTACATCCTTGAATCCGCCCACGCACGAAGGAAATGCGATAGCATTTTCGAGGAGTCTCGCGCCTTCCGCTCCAATCAACATAGTTTCAAAAATCAACAATGACCTTTAACACAGCCTATAAAAAAAGGGGAAGGACTTCCGTCAACTCCCCCATAACTCAAATTTTAGAATAATATATTATTTTTATTTGCTAACTTCCTTTTTCGCATTTATGAAGTGGACAATGAAGGTAGCTCCAAATGTAAACAATAAAATGATAAAGAAGTAAAGTGCCGGCATTTCATAGTGAAAAAACACTTCTAGGAACATTTTTATCGAGATAATAAGAATTAAAATATAAGCAGTGGTCTCAAGCTCAGGAACACGGTCGATTAACGCCAAAAACACACCAGCTACACCACGCATCATCAACACTCCGAGCATCCCGCCTATTAGCAGCACCCAAACCTCGTTGCTAACTCCAAAGGCAGCTAGGACGCTATCAACGGAGAAGGCCATGTCCATTAGCTCAACGGTTACCACTGTACCCCAGAAAACTCCAAACATCCGGACAAGAAGCCCGCTTTGGTTCATTCCTTTTGCTTCTTCATCTTCATCACCATTGTTTCGTTTATCAATAAAATATTTGATCGACAGCCACGCTAGATAGGCTGCACCAAGGGCCTTAATCCACCATAATTTGATTAGAAATACACCAAGGCCAATAGCAATAAAACGAAAAGCATAAGCACCTAGTAAGCCATAAAAAAGGGCTTTCTTACGCTTTTCTGCAGGTAAATGTTTTACCATCACCGCTAAGACAAGGGCGTTATCAGAAGAGAGTAAACCTTCTAAAATAACTAAGGTGCCAATAAGACCCCAGCTTACTGGATCTGATAAAACCTTTACCCACATATTCCAATCAAAAAACTGTGCATATGTATCTACAATTCCGTGTAAAACTGACATTAACTAAATTCCTCCAAAAATAAAATCTAAATTTTAGGCTCTGTTAAACTTGCCTGTTGATTTCCGCTCTAGTGGCGGTCCGGGGGAGCCTCCTCGGCGCTATTGCGCCTAGGGTCTCCCCTGTCCCGTACTCCTGCAGGAGTCGAGCGCCTTCCGCTCCAATCAACATCGTGGCAAAATAAACAATAAGCTTTAACATAGCCAAATTTTAAAAAGACCCATTCAAGGATGGGTCTCAAAATCAACACCATTAACCAACCTGTAAACCAAAATCTGTTGCTAATGAAGCCAAGCCACCTTGATAACCACTTCCGATTGCGCTGAATTTCCATTCACCGCTATGGCGGTACAATTCTCCTACAACGATTGCCGTTTCAATTGAGAAATCTTCACCTAGGTCGTAGCGAATCAACTCCTCGCCAGTCGCCTCATTTATAATGCGAGCAAATGCATTCGATACTTGACCGAAGTTCTGACTTCTAGCAGCTGCATCATGAATGGTAATTGTAAAAGTGATACGATGAATGGATGCGGGTACCTTTGGCAAATTAATTTTAACTTGTTCATCATCCCCATCACCTTCACCAGTACGATTATCACCGGTATGTACAACAGCACCATTTGCACCTTGTGGGTTATTATAGAAGACAAAGTCCGTATCCGTTGTCACCTTGCCATTTTCTCCCAAAAGGAACACAGATGCATCCAAATCAAAATCATAGCCGCCATCATATTTATTGGTATCCCAGCCTAATCCAACGACCACATTAGTTAATCCAGGATTGGTTTTAGTTAAATCAACCTTTTGACCTTTTGATAAGCTAATTGCCATCTTTCATCATTCCTCCATTTTGGTAATAGTCTATTTACGAGTTTATCTTAAAAAGGTTTCACTATTATTATTAAATTATTTTCCTTCAAAACACAAATTCATACCACTTGCTAGGTCATCCATTTTGGTGGCGTATTCTTGGCCCAATAAATAGACCCAAGTTCATGATGGGTTTGAAACTCATCAAGATAAGTATGATAATGAAAATTAAACCAGTAACCGTCCTGTGGTGGGTTATCTCTTCTCACGTGAAACCTTAATACATCTTTGCCTGATAAACTATTTTTTATATGAAAGATTTTTTCAGAACGGCCTCCGCCAGGCTGTTCCGTGATAAACAGATTCCTAAGATCTTCTTCCGGAAATTGAGCGGAAGTTTGATTAATCGCCGTTTCGATATTCGGAAGGATGACTTCACGAAACTCATTCTCTATGACAGGTTTAATTTTTGTACCGAATTTTTGATAGGATTGTAATTCTGCTTCGTTGATTAAACCTTCTAGGTGCTTATCCTTATCAAAATCTGAATGATTGTTGTATACAGAAGGCTGGTTATAGCTAGTTTCCGGTGCTAACGTTTCAAAAGCTTCATGGTCAAGTGGTTTTTCTGCATTAACATTTACAAATTGTGAAGGAGTAACAAGACCAAAGGTTAAGAAAGAAATCATTACGAAAAATGATTTACGAAGCCATTTATTCATCCTAGATCACCTATATTCGATAAATAATTTATCTATGTTACTTAAAAACTATTATACTTCTTTTCGAAAAAAAATGGAAAAAACAGTTTACTATTTTTTAAATAACCAGTGAAAATCTTCTAGAATTATTTATTTTTGTTTTTCAATGAATGCAAAATGAAATTTAGCGGTTTTTCTACGGAGAACTTGAAAACCAAATTTTACGAATCGCGTGCTTTTATAATGATCCTTTAAAATGACACGCTTTTTGGCAACTCTTACTGCTTCGCTCATGACTTCATCGTCCAAATCATCTCGAAGAGCAAAATGGCCCAATGTCTTAATTCCATCTGATTCAAGAATATTTTCTTCAAACATGGGATCAAAATATACGCAATCAACGGATGAGTTGGGTAAGTGTTTTAAATACTCCAGTGCTTTTGCATATTTCACTTTAATTCTTTTCATCGCGAAATTCATGGAAGAAAGACCGGAATCCCAAGACTTCAATCCATCATTAACAATAAACTCCAAGTATTTTTGGCCTTCTATTCCCGTTACGCTTCCTTCTTTCCCAACGAGGAAGCTTGCAACAATTGAGTCTGAGGCAAGACCTAGGGTGCAATCTAGAAGAGACATTCCTTTTGATAATTGTGCGGCTTCGGCAAATGGGTCATGTTCACCATTTAATAAACGCTTGATTCTAAACATAGCCGAATTTGGATGAAAGAAAAATGGGGTAGAGCAGCCATTTTGGAATAATTCAAGCCGCTCTTTGCCGATGACAATGCAATCGCTGTTTAATTCCTCTTGCAAAAGCAGAATGGATTTCTTCCTTCGATCAATATAAGGCACTCCGAGTTGTATCGCTATTTCTTTTGCGCTCTCCATCATAAATGAATTTGTTCTGCCAGCTGTTGTTACAAACATATGATCATCCTATCTAAATAGTAAAAGAAGGCTTTGTTAAACCTGCCTTTTGATTTGCGCTCAAGAAGCGAGCATCCGCGGGCGTTCCGGGGAGCCTCCTAGGCGCTTAAGCGCCTGTGGGGTCTCCCCTGCCCCGTACTCCCGCAGGACGTTGAATAAACATCCTTGAATTAACACCGCACGAAGGAAATGTGATAGCATTTTCGAGGATCTCGCGCCTTCCGCTCCAATCAACATAGTTTCAAAAATCAACAATGACCTTTAACACAGGCTAAAAGAAAAGGATGTTTTTTAACATCCTTAAGAGCAGTGTGCTGCAAATGCCGTTTTAAGATTTTCCATAACAGCTTCCATTGTGTTTCCTTCAATATCATGGCGCGGGATAAAATGAACAACCTCTTTACCTTTTAATAAGGCCATAGATGGGCTAGATGGCTCAATGCCTTTAAAGTACTCACGCATTTTGGCCGTTGCCTCTTTATCTTGACCTGCAAAAACTGTTACAAGTGAGTCCGGTTTTTTCTCGCTATTGAGGACAACCTGAGTTACTGCTGGGCGTGCCAACCCACCGGCACATCCACAGACGGAATTGACAACAACAAGAGTTGTGCCGTTTGTGTGTTCTATGAATTGTTCTACCTCTTCATCAGTAGTTAGCTCTTTAAACCCTGCATTAGTCAATTCCTGCCGCATCGGCAAGACCATTTGTTTCATAAATTCTTCGTATGCATTTGACATTCTAACATCACTCCGTATCTATAGTTTTTATTTTGTTGGCCCTGTTAAATATGGATGTTGATCTCAGCTCCAATCAACATAGTAAAAAAATCAACAATGTTCTTTAACATATCCATTTTTTAAAAAAATTAATTTCATTTACTCGTCTGTTTTTCTCAATTCAGTCATTTGCTTCCAAACCGATCCTTTTGCCTCTTCGCCCCCTTCAATTCGTTCAACTGCCATTTTTATTTGCATGCTAACTTCAAATTCTGAGTCATCTTCTGCCGCTTTTAAAGCAGGGAGTGCTTTTTCATCGCCAACCTCGTATAAAAACATCGCTGCCCGCCAGCGCACCAATTTACTCTCATCCAATAAAGCCTCAACCATTTTGTCTTGTGCCTCTTTAAAGCCTAAATCTGATAAGCAATCTCCGGCCGTCCTGCGAACAGCTACGGTTTTGTCCTTTAATGCTTTGTACAAAAGTGGCAATACAGATGAATCTTTGATCATACCAAGGTAAACAGTTGCCAATCTACGGATTGATGGCTTTTCGTCAGTTAACGCTTTTTCGAGGACAGGTAAATCCTCCAGTTCAGGATCATCCATTTGTTCGAGAAGCATGTAACGAACATGCCAATCAGGATGATTTAAATTTTCTAAAGCTATTTTTTTTCGGGCTCGATTCGTCTTCGCTTCCTGAATGGTTTCTTTTAACTGTGCTTTCTCTACTAATTTTTCAAGTCTATCTATAGGGTAGGCTGCAATGATTTCATCCACCACATCCTGACCAATCTGATCAAACTCTCCATAACGGACTCCTTGATTTTGCCACTTCCGTAAAAGGATATAATTGTCTTCAGGGAGCTGTGCCCGCTCCCTTGCCTTCAAAAAGTATTCTGGCATACCAAATCTTTTTTCAACGGAATCATTAGACAGCTTTACTTGGAGAGGAATCTCCTTAAATACTTGCACTTCAACCTTTATTTCCCCAAAATGTTCATCAATAATTTTTGTGGAAGGTGCAGCCTCATCATTGCTTTCTCCAAAAGCTAGACGAACCTTTGGCAAAAGGCCCTTCCAATCAAACTTTGCATTTCTTTCAACAGCAAGAAAATCTGCAACATGATAAACACCTTTGATGCCCTCGATTTGAAGGATGGCCTGAATAACTGAAGGAGCATCTGTTGCGGTATCTTTTTTGTAATTATGACTTTTTCCCATTGGAAGCTCTTCATCTAAAAGAATTTTCATTGTATTCGGGCTTGGAGTTGGCTCAATCGCCTTAATTTTCAAGATATCATCACCCTTATTCTGATGTATTCATTGTAACTTTATCATATTGAATACAATTCATTCATTTTACATGCCTATAAAGCAAAGAAAAATATCATTCAATAAATAGCAATAGCTGTCCATCATCTGGCCCTTCGATACCAAAAACTAATGAATAAAGCGTGTATTTATCGAATTATTATTGCAGGAGAAATTATGCTTTTAAGGCTAACAAGGTGATTCTACATTCCTACTCAGCAAGTTCTGCTAAATACGACCAGCGTTCAATTAATTGTTCCAGCTTTGTATTTAATTCCATTTCCTGCTTCATCAATTCCTGCGCTTTCGTAAAGTCACTACCCGTTTTTTCCATTTCTAAAACAATTTCCTCAAGTCTTGCTTCTGTATTAGCAATTACCTCATCAATTTCTTCCCATTCTTTTTGCTCTAAATAGGACATTTTTTTCTTTTTTTCTTTTACCTGAGGTTTAGATGGTTGCTTAGAAACTAGTTGTGATTTTTCAGTTCCAATAGAAGTTTCCTTTTCGAGATATTCACTGTAGCATCCGTAAAAAGAATCAATT
Source organism: Neobacillus massiliamazoniensis (assembly GCF_001048695.1). GTDB lineage: Bacteria > Bacillota > Bacilli > Bacillales > Cytobacillaceae > Neobacillus > Neobacillus massiliamazoniensis. The sequence goes on from NZ_CVRB01000004.1 coordinate 189,344, forward strand.
TTCCCTTTGCCTTGCAATACTAATAGCTGTTCAGCAGCTTTATCAAGAAAATATCGGTCATGCGATACTGTGATGACAACTCCAGGAAATTCCTCTAAATAATCCTCAAGAACTGTTAATGTCTGAGTATCTAGATCATTTGTCGGTTCATCAAGCAATAGGACATTTGGTGCGGACATTAAAAGCTTTAACAGGTATAATCGTCTTTTTTCTCCCCCTGACAGCTTGCGGATGAGTGTCCCATGGGTAAATGGAGGGAATAGGAAGCGCTCAAGCATTTGGGCAGCGGAAATGGTCTTTCCATCAGAGGTCTCCACGATTTGAGCAGTCTCTTTTATATATTCAATCATCCGCTTATTTTCATCCATATCTTCACTTTCTTGGGTATAATAAGCGATTTTTACTGTCTGACCAATAAGATATTCACCTTCATCGAGAGGAATTTTTCCAGTAAGTATATTTAATAGCGTGGATTTTCCAGTTCCATTTCTGCCGATGATGCCAATCCTGTCGCCCGGTTTTACCAGTAAATCAAAGTGATCTAGGATTGTTTTTTCTCCATATCGTTTCGATCCATCCTTTATTTCAAACACTTGCTTTCCAAGCCTGCTTCCATTTAATGAGATATCCAGTTTTTCAACACTTGGTTTTCCACTTGAAAGCTTTTCATCCAGTTCTTCAAATCTCCCGATCCGTGCTTTTTGCTTTGTCGATCTTGCTTGAGCACCCCGTCTAATCCACTCAAGCTCTCTTCTGTATAAGTTTTTTCTTTTTTCAAAGGTCGCTGCTTCATTCTCTTCACGAATTGCCTTTGCTTCTAAAAAGGCAGCATAATTACCTTTGTAGCTGTATATGTTTCCACCGTCTAATTCAAACATTCTGTTCGTTACTCTATCTAAGAAATAGCGGTCATGGGTTACGAGTAAGATAGAGCCCTTATACCTGCTCAAGTAATCTTCGAGCCATTTTACTGAATCAAAATCTAGATGGTTCGTCGGTTCATCAAGAATAAGTAGATCTGGTTCTGCAATGAGAACCTGTGCCAATGCGACCCGTTTTTTTTGACCGCCAGATAGCTCTCCTATTTTCTTTGAGAAATCATCAATTCCTAATTTCATTAAAATTGTCTTAGCATTTGTACTTGCATTCCATGCGTCAAGGGCATCCATTTGTTTATGTAATTGAAAAAGCGATTCCTGAAGAGATGAGTCTGTCGGGAATGAATTCAGTTTGATTAACAGACTTTCGTATTCTCTCATCAGCTTCAATATCGGTGCATCGCCATGAAAAACTTGTTCAAGCACAGTTCGACTCTTCTCTAGTTCTGGTTGCTGTTCCAAAAAGGAAATCGAATAATCTTTACTTGAGCTTATTTTTCCATCATCTGGTGTATCTTTTCCTGACACTATTTTTAATAACGATGATTTCCCAGTACCATTCACACCAATGAGGCCTACACGTTCTTTTTCTCCGATGGTAAAGGAAATATTCTTAAATAATTGTTTTTCTCCATACGTTTTCGAAACGTTTTCAACTGTTAACATTTTCATACTTTACCATTCCATTCTTGAAAAAAATGTGTCAAAAAGGATTCCATCATGTTTTGACGTATTTCAGCCATTTCTTTAGCCCTAGTTGTATTTAGTAATTCTTTTAGTTTCAGCAATTTTTCATAAAAATGATGAATAGTGGTCGATTTACCACTTCGATATTCTTCCAAACTCATTTCTTCTCGGACACTGAATTTAGGGTCGTATATAGGTTGTCCTTTTTTCCCGCCGTATGCGAACGCTCTGGCAATACCGATGGCACCGATTGCATCCAACCGGTCGGCGTCTTGAACGATTTTAGCCTCAATTGAAACAAGCTCTGTTTTTCTGCCGCCTTTATAGGAAATGGATTTAATGATTTGGTTAATATGATCTTTATCTTCATCAGTTAATGGGATAGTTTTTAAAAAGCTTGCTAGTTTTAAGTCTCCCATTTCCGCACTTGTATTTAGCTTTTCATCAGGTATATCGTGGAGAAGTGCAGCCATTTCAATAATGAAAGGGTCCCCACTCTTCTCATACTGCCAGATATGCAAAGCATTTTTTCTAACTCTGTCAATATGAAACCAATCATGTCCGGTAGCATCTTCCCCTAATTCGTTACGAACATAATTTTCTGTTTGTTCGATGATTAGTTCTTTCATTTTTGCACCTGCCTTTATCCTTGATATTTTATCAAGAAAATTAAGAATAGCGCAAGGCAGCTGGTGCTGGACAATTCTCACAGTGTAAAGATATAAATTCTGTTTTATAAAAAGGCTGTGTTAAACTTGCCTGTTGATTTGTGCTCAAGAAGCGAGCATCCGCGGGCGTTCCGGGGAGCCTCCTCGGCGCTTAAGCGCCTGTGGGGTCTCCCCTGCCCCGTACTCCCGCAGGACATTGAATTACATCCTTGAATCCGCCCACGCACGAAGGAAATGCGATAGCATTTTCGAGGAGTCTCGCGCCTTCCGCTCCAATCAACATAGTTTCAAAAATCAACTATGACCTTTAACACAGCCTATAAAAAAGAAGGATGCCCCAAACAAAGTGCTAGACCTCTCAACCTTTAATATATAGCTGAACTTTGCCTAATAAGCAGCTATTTTAAATGTTAAGCGAGAGGTCAGACCCTTTTGGAACACCCTTTATAAGCGTCTTAATGTCGTGATCATAAATTCTAACATATCGACTAGATCATCGATTTGCTCTTCTCTTATGACGCGATCAAATTCGACTGTTATGAAATCTACTTGTTTTTCATTTGGCGCTAATGGATTGTATTGAACAATTTGAGAAATTTTTCTCTTTGGTCCCCAAATATCCTGAAGCGTTTTTTCAATTGCTTTAAAATCCTCGTTAACTTCTGTATCATGAATCAAAAATTGAAGGATAATCTCGCAGCCTGCAAGATTTTTTGGCATAAAGTCTGACAGAAGCTCGGCAGCTAAATTACCAAGCTGTGATTCCATTATTATTTTGGCGGAAATTTTCCTTCTATTACCTTCTGCCAACTCAAATGTTAATTCAAAACACCGGGACATTTTGGCCATATTAATTAAATCATTTCGGTCAGTAATAACGATTTCGCCACTTATGTCCAAATCATAAAGGGCCCCTTGCATTACTACCTTCATATTTTCAAAGGCAGTTGGATCAAACATAATTCCACTTCACCTCAAATCTTTAGAACAGCCCCAAAGCATTTCCATTTTCATCAACATCCATTTTCAAGGCTGCAGGTTTTTTTGGAAGCCCCGGCATTGTCATAACATCTCCAGTTAAGGCAACAATAAAGCCGGCGCCGATAGATGGCTTAAACTCTCTTACAGTAATGGTAAAGTCCATTGGCCTGCCTAGTTTTGCTGGATCATCGGATAATGAGTATTGTGTTTTGGCCATACATACCGGTAAATTAGACCAACCAAATTGTTCAAATTCAAGTAATTGTTTTTTTGCTTTTGACGAAAATTCTACATTCTTACCGCCATATACTTGTTGAACAATCGTTATTACCTTCTTTTCAATCGAATCAGATAACTCATATAAAGGATGAAACTGGTTTTGTTCCTTTTCAATCACGGTTAACAGCTTTTCAGCAAGCTCGATTCCACCCTCTCCGCCTTTTTCCCAAACCTCTGTTAAAGCTACTGGAACATCCTCAAGTTTACACCAATCTAGCAAGGTTTTAACCTCAAGGTCCGTGTCTGTGATGAATTTATTTATTGCAACGACGACTGGTATTCCAAAACTTTTAATGGTCTCAATATGTTTTTGTAGGTTAGCAAATCCCAATGTCAACGCTGCGATATTTTCCTTTACTAATTCTGATTTTTGTACCCCACCATGCATCTTTAACGCACGAATTGTAGCGACAACAACAACTGCTTCCGGCTTTATTCCAGCACTTCTTGATTTAATATGTAAAAATTTCTCGGCTCCTAAATCCGCTCCAAAGCCACCTTCCGTGATTACATAATCAGCGAGCTTGGAAGCGGCAATCGTTGCTATGACACTGTTACATCCATGTGCAATATTAGCAAAGGGGCCTCCGTGAATAAGCGCTGGCGTATGTTCGATAGTCTGGACTAGATTGGGTTTCACTGCATCCTTCAATAAAAGGGTCAGCGCCCCTTCAACACCGAGGTCTCCGACTGTAACAGGTTCCTTTTTATCATTATAGGCAACTACCATTCGTGATAAGCGCAATTTTAAATCCTTTATGTCCTTAGCCAAACATAAAACTGCCATTATTTCTGAGGCCACTGTGATATCAAAACCATCTTCCCTTGGAACGCCTTGGAGAGGACCGCCAAGTCCAATAATCACCTTTCGTAATGCCCGGTCGTTTAAATCAACAGCGCGTTTCCAAACAATCCTGCGCTGGTCAATTCGCAGTTCATTCCCTTGCTGGAGGTGATTATCAATTAAGGCTGCAAGGGCGTTATTTGCTGTGGTTATTGCATGCAGGTCACCGGTAAAATGTAAATTGATATCTTCCATCGGTAGCACCTGTGCATATCCACCCCCAGTTGCACCGCCTTTTATCCCCATCGTCGGTCCGAGTGAAGGCTCACGCATGGCAATCATTGCTTTTTTTCCTAATTGGGTAAAGGCATCGCCAAGTCCTACAGTAACGGTTGATTTCCCTTCACCCGCAGGAGTTGGGTTAATAGAGGTAACAAGAATAATTTTCCCGCTTTCTTTTGTTTTTATTTTTGCAAGGGCTTCATTGGAAAGTTTCGCCTTGTATTTCCCATATAACTCAAGATCATTTTCTTCTAAACCAATCTTCCTAGCAATCTCAACAATTGGTTTCATAGTTGATTCTTGTGCAATTTCAATGTCTGACTTTACTTTTGTAATTGCTTCCAAAACAGATCCCTCTCTTTTCTTTATATTGAATGACAACTCTAATTTTATTGTAACAAATTAACTGTTTTTTTCCTTCATTAATTTTGAACAATTTATTATCTTTTCTGAATTAACAATAATGTATATAATAATATTGAATTTTTCAAAAATACTTTTCACTTATTGACATCATCGCTTTAAGCTTTATAATTCAGAATAATGAGATTAATTGTAACGAGAAAGGGGATGGTCACTTGCCTATTAACATTCCAAAGCTCTTACCCGCACGAGAAATTTTAGAGCAGGAAAATATTTTTATAATGGATGATGAACGTGCAACTGGTCAGGATATCAGGCCGTTAAATATCTTAATCTTGAATTTAATGCCTGAAAAAGAGAAAGCAGAAACACAACTGTTAAGATTATTGGGAAATACCCCATTACAAGTAAATGTTACTTTTCTTAAAACCCATACCTATGAATCCACTCATACAAGCAAGCAGCATCTAGAGCAATTTTACAAAACCTTTTCCGAAATGAAACATCAGCGATTTGACGGAATGATAATAACAGGGGCACCTGTTGAGCTGTTAGATTTTGAACAAGTGAAATATTGGCAGGAATTAACCAATATTATGGAATGGACAAAAACAAATGTTACCTCAACATTGCATATATGCTGGGGAGCTCAGGCAGCACTCTACTATCATTATGAGATTGGAAAGTTTGAATTGGATCGAAAATGCTCTGGAATTTATCCACATCGAATTTTCGAACAAAATGATATTCTATTACGAGGATTCGATGATCATTTTTATGCTCCCCATTCTCGCTATACTGATGTATCTATTGAAGCAATAAAGGGGCATCCGGAATTAAAATTGCTTGCAGCTTCAATGGAGGCAGGTGCATTATTAATTGCTTCTCGTGACCGAAAGCATGTTATGATCACGGGTCATTTAGAGTATGAATCTGATACTCTCGCACAGGAATATGCCAGAGACATTAATAAAGGGTTAGAAATTCATATTCCAGAAAACTATTTTCCAAATAATGATCCCAGTCTTCCACCCATAAACAGTTGGAGAGCCCATGGCCATTTATTCTTCTCTAATTGGCTTAATTATTATGTCTATCAAGAAACACCCTTTATATGGGAATAACAAGAAAGCATCGGCAACCAGCCGATCAGGCTGTCGAAAAACCCTCGGCAGCCTCTTATTTTATTCAATCACTTTAACAAATCACCGCGTTATTTCGTTGTAATATTATTAGTATATATCGGCTTTCAACATGTCTGTTGATAGGCGCTCCAGGCACTTCGCTTTCCGCGGGCGTGCCGGGGAGCCTCCTCGTCGCTTCGCTCCTGCGTGGTCTCCCCTGCCCCGTATTCCCGCAGGAGTCTTCGTGCCTTCCGCGCCAATCAACAGAGTGTTTCAATAAGACCTTCAACTCAACTAATAAATATTAAAAAGACGTGGTGAAATCAACGTTTAATCCAAAAGAGTCTAGCCAAAGTGAATATGAATTTGTGTCTATTGATGAATTAGTTCCTAACGAACATCTCTTCCGTTTGATCGATAAATATATTGATTTTTCTTTCCTTCTTGAAAAAGTTCGCCCTTTTTTTTGCGATGACAACAGTCGCCCTACTAATCCCCTTATTCTTTTTAAAATGATGTTTATTGGTTATCTTTACGGCATACGTTCTGAGATTTCAACTAGAAAGGGAAATAAAAATGAACAATACCTACCGCTAGTTCTTAGGTTTGAAATTCCATGATCCGGTTCCCCATCACTCTACAATTAATCGTCAACATCGTTTTAAGACACTGATATCTTTCAGGAAATTTTTGATGAAATATTTCTTCAGGCAATCAATCACATTATGGTCGGTGGTCGTGATTTATTTACGGATTCAACTAATTTAAAAGCAATTGCAAATAAACACAAGTTTACAAAACAAGAAGTGGAAGTGGTTGCAATACTTTAGGTTGATTTACCTCCCTGTTGATTGGAGCGGAGGGCACTCGACTCCTGCGGGATAGAGAGGTCACTGGAGACCCCACAGGCGCCAAAGCGCCGAGGAGGCTCCAGGACCTCCCCGCGGAAAGCGAGTGTCCCGGAGCGGAAATCAACAGGCCCATTTGCATGAACAATCAATAAATTTAGTATATAGATTCTGACAAAATAAAAAATTGCCGAGAAAAATACCCTTTCTCGACAATCTGATCTGCAACCAGTCCGATGCTTTTTTATTCCCGATTTGGTTATTTTTCTAAAATAAAGAAAGAATAAAGATTAAAAGGAGGTTTTATATGGAAAAAATAGTGGCTGTTCACCGTAATTATTTTGGAGATATTATTAGCTTTGTTACATCCAATGGAAGAGTTATTTCCTATCAAAAGGCATTGCTTGAAGCAGAAAATGGTTTGCTTCAAGGTGTTCAGACAAAGGCGGGAGACGTTGGTAATCTAGTCTTATATCCTGAGCTGGAGCAATCTTTTGACCATTATCCAGAGTTATTTTAAAAGCACCTAGCATTGAAACTAGGTGCTCCTTTTAAAAACAGAATTTATATTATTTGACAATTCAAGAATTGTTTAGGACATTAGGCGATGTTCTAATCTTCACTTTCATTTTGTTTTTGAATTTCTTTTAAAGCATCTATTCTTGTATGGTCTTCTTCAAAAAACTGAACAAGATCGCCAATTCTGTCGATTGAGTCCCAGCTTAAATGATGCTCAATGCCCTCAACATCGTGATAAATATTTTCATCTTTTACCCCGATTATATTTAATAGTTGTTCAAGAAGTTCATGCCTATATACAAGACGTTTCCCAATTTTTTTCCCTTTTGCTGTCAGTACGAATCCTCGATACTTTTCATAAACCAGATATTCATCTTTATCGAGCTTTTGAACCATTTTTGTTACTGAGGAGGGATGAACAGATAACGCTTCAGCAATATCAGAAACTCGAGCGTATCCTTTTTCTTCAATTAAAATATAAATTTGTTCTATATAATCTTCCATACTAGGTGTTGGCATCCCATACCCTCCAATAAAATTCATCATTAAAAGTTTACTATAGATAAAATTAAGTGACAAGGCTCTTTATCACATTCAATTCATCACAAGAACATCAATTTAAAGATGTAGTTTCAAATAAAAACCGAACTATTTTTTCATTTTCATCGATAATCAACCGGGCATTAAAGACCTTATCATTTTTTGTAAACCCTTCAATCAATTCGGTCTTTCCTTCATTTAGCAGTAACTTGATATTTTTTTGCGTGATATTTTTTCCTAATATTTTTTTTGAAATCGTAAAATTACAATGGTTTTTTTGATAATTCGTGCAGCCATAAAAATTCCCCTTGTCAACAATTGAACCGTCACATTTCTTACAAGGTCCTAGTTTAGTAAATGCTTTTTTCTTTGGACTTTGCTTTGCGGGGGTGAACTCTTGTCTTTCTTTCTCGGAAAAGTCCCAGCTTGAGGCATGATCTTTCCCAATCGCAATTAAATGGTGAACCATTTTTTCCGTTTGTTCCATAAAATTCTTTGGAGAAGCGGCACCATCCGATATTTCCTTTAGCTTCTGCTCCCATTTCGCCGTCATTTCTGGGGAGGCAAGAATTTCGTCACCAATCGCCTTTATCAATATTTTTGCTTTTGAGGTCGCATAAACTAAATTCTTGCTTACTTCAATATATTTCCGATCCTTGAGCATGGTAATAATTCCGGCCCTTGTTGCCTCTGTTCCAAGCCCCTCTGTTTTGGAAAGAATTTTTTCTAATTCTTTATCTTCAATATGTTTCCCTGCCGTTTTCATGACTGTAATGAGTTGTCCTTCTGTGTACCGCTTAGGGGGCTGGGTTTGGCTTTCTTTTACATCCACTTTTAAAGTCTGTCCTTTTTCATCTTTTGTAAGCAGAGGAAGTGCGGTTTCATCGTCATTGTCTTTTTGATGGATCACTTTCCTCCATCCATCTTCAATTTGAACTTTTCCCTTGGAAATAAAGGTTGCTCGCCCATCAACCAGAGTTGTGACAGTTGTATATTCAACAATTGCTTTTTGATAGTGCGCAGCAATTAAGCTTTTCACAATCAAATCATAGATTTTCTGTTCCTCGGCCCCCATTTTATCAAAATTCGGTATTTGTTCAGTCGGAATAATGGCATAGTGGTCCGTTACCTTTTTTTCATTCACATAGCGCTTGTTATGTGAGATCGAAGGAATTGGCAGAGGGAAAAATGATGCATAACTATTAAGTTTACTCATTTTATTAAGAATCTCAGGAAATGTATTGGCTTCTTCAATTGTCACATAACGAGAATCTGAACGTGGGTATGAGACATGTCCTTTTTGATAAAGTTTTTGCGTTACATCAAGCGTTTTTTGGGGAGAGAATTTAAAGAGTCTATTTGCATCTGCTTGAAGTGCCGACAGATTGTAAAGCAACGGAGGAAAAAATTCTTTTCTCTCAGATAGAACGTCGGAAACCTCCGCCGGCTTACCTTTGCAAAATTCGGCCACTTTTTCTGCTAAATCTTTCGTTGACACTCGCGATTCGCCATTATTCTGCCATTTTCCAGAATATTTTTTGCTGTTTATTGAGAAAGATGCCACCACTTCCCAAAACGGCTCAGCCTTAAAATTCTCAATCTCTAATTCCCTTTTCACAATAAGGGCAAGTGTAGGGGTTTGCACACGTCCTACGGAAAAGACATCCGCAAAGCCTTGCTCCTTCAATAGCAAGCTATAAAGACGTGAAGCGTTCATACCAACGACCCAGTCAGCGCATGCTCTCGTATATGCTTCAAAAAACAGGCTCCTGGTCTCACTTTCTTCTAACAGTTTTTTAAATCCTTCTCTAATGGCATTAGGAGTTAGTGAAGAAATCCAAAGCCTTTTCATTGGTTTTTTACAATGAATTAAACGGAGGATATTCCGAATAATTAATTCTCCTTCCCGACCAGCATCGCCAGCATGAATGATTTCAGATACCTCAGAATGAGAAGCTAATTTTTTAATGACTGCAAACTGTTTTAGTTTATCTTTTGTTACTTCATATTCGAAATGTGCCGGTATCATAGGAAGAGTATCAAATGACCACTTTTTCCAACTTGGCTGATACTTTTCAGGAGGGACAAGTTGACATAAATGTCCAATAGCCCATGTCACATACGCTCCCTTATTAAAAACATCATTAGGAAAAATTTCAATGAAACCATTTTGTTTTTTATGTTTAAAGATGGAGGCCAATGTAGACCCTTGGTCCGGTTTTTCGGCAATGATTAATTTCATATAAAAAAACACCCTTTTTAAAAAAACGTCCAGATTACATTTTACTCGCTATCTTCATTAAATGAAAAGTAGAATGATAAAAGTATTTAAATTGAGCATTTATTGGGATAGAAATAATAGTTACACCTTCATTTTAGCAAACATTCCTTATCTAATTTTCAGAATTTTTGTCAGATTTAGTACAAAGCTTATTGAATAATATTATTCTAAGGCTGTGTTAAAGGTTATTGTTGATTTTGTAACTATGTTGATTGGAGCGGAAGGTGCGAGATCCTCGAAAATGCTATCGCATTTCCTTCGTGCGGTGTAGATTCGAAGAAGCTGATTCAATGTCCTGCGGGAGTACGGAGCAGGGGAGACCCTTCAGGCGCTTAAGCGCCGAGGAGGCTCCCCGGACCGCCCGCGGAAAGCGAAGCGCCTGGAGCGGAAATCAACAGGCAAATTTATCACAGCCTATTCTAAAGAAAAAGGGAAAAGATTTGAAATAGAAGTTTCAGATAGTTTAAACTAAAAATCTTCACCATTCCTTGACTGTCCAATTCGGTTATTGTATATTTAATACATCATGTATGAAATCGAATTCAAAAAAAAAATCTGATTGATTCATGATAATATTTACCATTGGCATCTAATATAGGGGTGTCTTAAAGGCTTAGGAGGAAGTAGTAAATGCAAAACGGTAAAGTTAAATGGTTTAATAATGAAAAGGGTTTCGGTTTTATCGAAGTTGAAGGCGGCGACGATGTATTCGTACATTTCAGCGCAATTACAGGTGATGGCTTTAAATCACTAGAAGAAGGTCAAGAAGTTTCTTTTGAAATCGTTGAAGGAAACCGTGGACCTCAAGCTGCAAACGTTGCAAAACTTTAATCTTATAAATCAAAGGCTGACGATTTGACGTCAGCCTTTTTACTTTAGTTAAGCTTTTTCCCATATTCCTGAAGTTTTTCTCCGATAGTACATTGTGTGATGCAAAAGCGGTGTGCTACTCTTCTACCACCTTCTTTTTTTAAATGCTTATGTAAAAAGCATTCCTCACAGTACATATTCATCAACACTTCCACATGATCCAATAATTCCCTTCTAATCATGTTTTTCACAAAAAGATTGCACCCCTCTTTTCATAGGATTAATGTTTTAGCGAAAATTTCTTTTCCCTCTAATGCCTGGGTCGCCAATTTATCCGCTTCTTTATTATCTTTTCTTGGAATGACCGTAAATTTGGGCTTAATCCCAAGGGCCTTTATTTTTTCTTCAATTCTATCAAGCCACCGATTTAACACATCTTCATAGCATGGCCATTCCCCTTCGAGCTGCTTTAAAATCCCTTGTGAGTCTCCTTTAAATTCACACGGAATATGTTGGACGCCTAAGTCCTCAATTATATTTAGCGCATAATATAATGCGGCATATTCCGCTTCATTATTTGATTCGAGTTCATCAAAAGATTCGTTGGCTCGAATTCGGTATTTCTTCTTTCCTTGCTTAAAAAAAACAACGGCTCCAAGTCCTGCTTTATTTGTTTCCTTTTGAAATCCCCCATCAAAATAAACGATCATTTCATGAGGATCTTCTTCTATTTCGACTACTAACTTTTTCAATTCCTTCAGAATCCAGGAAGTGCCAATTTCATCATAAAAAAATAATTCGGTTATGTTCCCCTGTTTTTCTAGTTCTTCACCCATTTGGAGTGCCACTTCCCCAGATACCCATTCGGTTGAAACCTGAACCTTTTCGCTTCCTTTTATTTTGTACTTCCATTCCAATTTATATTTCATTATTTTCAGCCTTTCATGTTTATTCTCTTCTATATTTAGTGCCAACTTGAATATTGAAAAGTATATTTTTTTATTCCTTATTTTTATCATACCCACTTATTCATTCGTGTTAAAATAAAAAATTTTCTGCATGACAATTTTAAAATATGCTAAACTTTCAATACATCCTTATTTTGTTAGAAAGCTGGGGGCTTACAACGTGAAAAAACCAATCCTTGCAGATTTTAGTTTACTGATTGTTACGGTCATTTGGGGACTGTCATTTGTTTTAGTCCAAAATGCCATAGATTTTCTCGCACCAATATCCTTTAATGGAATCCGTTTTTCAATTGCTGCTGTTTTACTATTTCTATGCCTTATCATTTTTGACAAGAAGCAACTTAAGCAAATAAATAGGAAATTAGTTTTAGCAGGTATGTTCCTCGGAATTTGGCTATTTCTCGGTTATATAACTCAGACCATTGGACTAATCTATACAACTACTTCTAAAGCAGGGTTTATTACTGGGCTCAACGTTGTTCTAGTTCCAGTATTTTCTCTATTTATTCTTAAGCAGTATCCAAACAGAAATGCTGTAATTGGAATTATAATTGCAACCATTGGCTTATTTTTGCTTACAATGACAGATGTAACCTCACTAAATAAAGGTGACGGATGGGTATTTCTTTGCGCTATATTTTTTGCACTGCAAATTATTTTTACAGGTAAATATAGCAGCAAATACCCGACATTACTATTAACTGTTATTCAAATTGGTACTGTAGCAGTCTTGTCAGTCATTTTTTCTTTCCTGTTTGAGGATTGGGAAAAGTCGTTTAATCCAAAAATTTTGTTTTCTAATGATGTTTTATTCGCCTTGTTTATTACTAGTATTTTTGCAACAGCAATTGCCTTTTTTGTTCAAACTAATTTTCAAAAATATACATCAGCGACAAGAGTTGCTTTAATTTTCGCAATGGAGCCGGTGTTTGCAGCAATTGCAGGGTATTTTTGGGCACATGAACGCCTTTCCTCAAATGCACTATTTGGTTGTTGCCTCATCTTCTTGGGAATGGTGTTTGCAGAACTTCCGATAACTAATCTTTCATTTCTAAGAAAAAGGAAAAGCATTAAAGACATAAAAACTCCCTAAATAAAATTAACTATAATTAGAAGAGGATACTATGTCCAATGAGAGGGCGTATATCCTCTTTTTTCTTTCATTGTGTTCAGGAGTGACCTAGACCCCTGTTATTAATAAAATACCATAATTCAACTGGAATACTTTACAAATAATTAAATAAGAGATATTATACATACATATAAATGTATGTAAGGAGGATAGCATCTTGCCAAGAAATAAATATCCAGAAATTACGGAAAAACGAATTTTGGATACAGCAACAAAGTTGTTTTTAGAAAAGGGATGGGAAGAAACAACCATTCAGAATATTGTAGATGAATTAGGCGATTTAACAAGAGGTGCATTTTACCATCATTTTAAATCTAAAGAGGATATTATTGACGCTGTTCTCAATCAGCTGGCAGTAGACAACGACCCGTTCAAAAAAGCTAAAAATATCTCTGGATTAAACGGACTGGAAAAGTTGAGAATGGCATTTTTACTATCATTTGAAAATATTGGGCAGTTAGAAGCTGTCAAAACGATCCCAACGATTCTAAACAACCCAAAATTAATCGCCAAACAATTACAGGACTGTATCCATTTAGGAGCTCCTGATATTCTAGCCTTTATCGAAGAAGGTGTTTTAGATGGTTCTATTTCTGTTCAATATCCTAAGCAGACATCTGAAACATTTATGCTGCTGACCAATATTTGGTTAAGCCCTATTATCTATTCAGTGGATACGGAAGAATATTTACTAAAAGCAAAACATTTACAAGAATTATTTAATGGTATCGGGCTTCCAGTGATCGATGACCAGATACTTGCTACCCTTGAAAAATTTATAAAAATATTTTAGATTTCTGAGTGGACTGCCATTGGGCGGTTTGCTTTTACACATTTACATACATATATATGTATGTAAACATTTTAGGAGGAATTCGACATGGAAAATGAAACTTCTGTAAAAATATCTGGATTAGTCAAAACCTTCAATCAAAAAGAAGTCATAAAGAATTGTAACATGACCGTTTCAAAAGGAAGCGTTTACGGCCTGTTGGGTGTAAATGGAGCTGGAAAAACTACCATTTTTAAAATGCTAATGGGATTACTTCAGCCCACTGCCGGACACATAGAGATTTTCGGCAAGGATATTCAAGTTGATAAAAATAGTATTTTAAGGAATGTAGGAAGCATGATAGAAACTCCCATTTTTTATGAACATTTATCCGCTATTGAAAATTTAGAAATTCATCTTTCCTATATGGGTATTCAAAATACAGATATTCAAAAAACATTAGGAATAGTTGGGTTACATGATATTGGCAATCAACCTGTTTCTGAATTTTCTTTGGGTATGCGTCAGCGTTTAGGGATTGCAAGAGCAATCATCCATCAGCCAAAACTTTTGATTTTGGATGAGCCGATTAACGGGCTAGATCCAGTGGGAATCCGTGAAATGAGGAAGCTTTTTCAAGACCTTGTAAAAATACATGATATGACTGTACTTGTTTCCAGCCACATTTTAAGTGAAATCGAACATATCGCAGATGTCATCGGAATTATAGCAGATGGAAGCATTGTTGAAGAAATAGAGTTATCCACTATCGAAAAGGATTTTGCAGAAGGTTTAGAAGAATATTTTTTTAATATTGTGAATGGAGGAATGAAACAAAATGCTTAACTTATTGAAACTTGAATTGAAAAAGACCAATATTCGTACATACATCATTTCAGCCTTTATTATAGGAATCTGTATGTTGGGATTTATTTATCTTTTCGCCTATGCTCCACATATTGAGCCAAAAGACCAAGATTTAAAAATGTTTGCAGGATATGAAAATATCATACCACTATTTAGCACAATCTGTATGTTTGCTTTCAGCTTATTATCATCTGCTATGTTTTCAAAAATAGTAATTGAAGAATATGCTGGGAAACGGACCTTACTACTATTCTCATACCCTATCAGCAGAAAAAAGGTTTTTCTGGCAAAGATCGCTGTGGTTTCACTGTTTGTAGCAGCTGCAATGATCATCTCTAGCATCAGTATATTTATTATTTTTGGTATTAGTGAATCCATTTCCCCATTGGTAGATGGAAACATCACTTTTGGAATAATAAGTAGGGCTGCCAAAACCACATTTTATATGTCTATTTCTGCTATAGCTGTTGGTATTATTGCTATGGCAATCGGCTTTATAAAAAAGTCTATTCCAACTACTATTATATCCTCAGTCTTACTTTGCTCTCTTCTAAGTAACATCGTGGTAGGTACTATTTCTTCGGATAGTCCCATCATTATTTTTACAATCATTCTTGTTTTTATAAGTGTTATCGTCATCAACATAATGACAAGAAAGATTAACTACATGGAGGTATAGCAAGTATGGAACAAAAAATAGAAAATGCAATAGATTATACTCTTGAAAACCTCGCCCCGCTATTTTACCGATCTAGTATAATAATAGGCATTCTTTTAGCTTTATTAGGACTTTTATTATATTTCCGTAAATCATCCAAAAAGAAATTAAAAACTGTCAGCTTGATTACTATAGGAATAGGCATATTCGCAATACTAAGCGGTATTATGCAAATGAAATACTAATTTGAAAATCGGCTCTTTTTGAAAAGGCTGTGTTAAATCTTATCGTTGATTTTGCCACAGTTGATTGGCGTGGAAGGTGCTTCGCTTTCCGCGGGCGTGCCGGGGAGCCTCCTCAGCGCTTTAGCGCCTGCGGGGTCTCCCGCAGGACATTGAATTACATCCTTGAATCCGCCCACGCACGAAGGAAATGCGATAGCATTTTCGAGGAGTCGAGCACCTTCCGCTCCAATCAACAGGCCAACTAGCATTGACAATGAGTTAATAAAAATCGGTATTTTAGTTCGCGACAAAATAAAAAATTGCCGAGAAAAATACCATTTCTCGACAATCTGGGTATTTGCATATCTCTAATTTGTAAATACCTTTATTTTTTTAGTGTTTTTAAAAATTAGGTCTTGATAAGCGTAGACCAGGGCGTTTTCTTTTATTTAAATTGCTATAAGCTCATTTTCTTTGATGAACTTTAGTGCTTGTTGTCTAGTTATGATTTCATTTGACATAAATGTTTCAAGCAATGACATATAAAAACTGCCATCAAAGTTTTTTTGTGCTTTTAATGTTAGTTCAATGGCAGTATTAATTAATTCATTAGAGGCATTTGTATAATGCTTTCCAAAGTAGATAAAACCAATGGCATCCTCTTCAAATTGAAACCCTTTTCCTTTCAAGTAATGCAAGTATTCCTCAACTGTCCATACCAATATGAATTCCCTCCAAACAATCAAGAACATCATTTAAAATCTTAACGTAAAATGTGACCAGTTTCTATACTTTTTGTAAATATATTCATTTTCCCCCTCCGCTCTAGTATGAAAAAATTTTGATTTTTACTCATCGAAATGGAAATACTAACTGGACTGGAGGTGAAGATGTTGAGCAAAGATGCACCTAAAAACCGCGGCGTTAAAGCTCCTAGTGCCACTCCTCAAGGATATGGGCAGGATGCGGAATTTGCTGCAGAGCCAAAGAGTAAACTTGAAAATGCCGCTAAAAAGAAAAATACAAAATAAGAAAATGTCACGACCTATATATAAAAAACGGGCTATCCCTTGGGGACAGCCCTTATGTTTTACGTTTTGAATTAGGAATCGGTTTACGAAACAAACGCTTCATCAAGAGGAAGCAGACTCTGGCTGCCTCGCAGCTCTATATCCATTAATTTTGCAAGTGCTTTATCTCTTTCAATCCTTAGGCCAGCCTGTTCTAGCTCACAGCGGACTGGAACATCGCATTTAATTTCTGCTAGCTTACGTGATAAATGAAGCATTTCTAAATCCTGCTCAATTTTTGATTTATTTGATTTGGAAAGCCGATCAATATTTGCAATAATTCCCTCTACATGCTCAAATTCCTTTAATAGCTTCAGAGCAGTCTTTTCACCAATTCCCTTCACACCAGGGTAATTATCACTTGGATCCCCCATCAAAGCTTTTAGGTCGATCATTTGTCGTGGCATAATTCCTTTTTCTTCAAAGAATGTTTTTGGTGTGTGCACATGGTAATTGCCGAATCCTTTTTTCAGCAAAATAACAGATACCCTTTCATCAAGAAGCTGAAGGATATCTTGATCACCGGTCAAAATGTACACATTCACATAATCCTTCATTTGATTGGCAATGGTACCAATGCAATCATCTGCTTCGAAACCTGCCAAACCGATATTTGGAATATCGAATGAAGCGACAACCTCTTTGACTAAATCGAATTGCGGAATTAATTCAGTTGGAGCCTCACCACGATTTCCTTTATAATCGGCAAACATTTCTGTTCGAAATGTTTTACTTCCCATATCCCAACATACAGCTAAATGGGATGGCTTAAACGATTGTATTGCGGTAAATAGATGCTTTACAAAACCGTAAATTCCATTCGTTGGTATCCCTTTTGAATTTATCATAAATTGCCCTGTAACCGCCGTTGCGTAATAAGCGCGGAATAACAGAGCCATCCCGTCAACAAGCATTAACGAAGGCTTTTGGTTATCCATGTTAGACCTCCTTTTTCCGTGTTTCCTAAAACAACACGTTTGGTTATTATAACATAAATCGGGCCCTAAATTTACTCTATTTCGTTATCCTCATAGGAAATCCAGTCGCTAAAGCTGCCGACATATAGCTTAACTTTTTCAAATCCAGCCTCTTTTAGTGATAAGAAATTAGGCACAGCCGTAACCCCAGAACCACAATAAACAATCAGCTGCTTCTCCCGGTCAATATCAGCAAATCTTTCCATCTGTTCCTCAGCTGATTTAATATGGCCGTCCCTTAAACCTTCCATCCAAGGCTTATTAACAGCCCCAGGGATATGTCCAGCTTTTTTATCTATCGGCTCTTCAATTCCTAAATATCGTTTCTGTTCACGAGAATCAATTAAAATAACATGATCTTGCTGTTGCATTACAACTTCTTTCACTTCTTCCATTGTAGCCAACAAGTCCGAATCGATGCTTGCATTAAATTTTGTTTTTTCAAAGAAAGGAATTTTGGTTGTAGTCGGATAACTCGCGTTCACCCATTCCTTAATACCTCCATTAAGGACATACGCTTTTTCATGACCGAAATAACGTAGGAGCCACCAAAATCGTGCGGCATATGGTCCATCACCGTTATCGTAAGCAATAACTAATGTATTTTCATCAATACCTGCTTTTTCAAGCTTTTCGATAAATTGATCAACATCCGGCATTGGGTGCCGTCCACCATGAACACCTACAGTCCCTGAGCAATCTTTTTCAAGATCAAAATAAACTGCCCCAGGGATATGACCTTCACGATACTCTAATCCACCTTTTTCAGGATTCGCTAACGAAAACCGGCAATCCACAATTCTTACCTGTTGATCATCCAAACGCTTCAAGAGCCATTCCTTTTTAACAACATATTTCAAGCAAAACCCCTCCTATTTGCCTTACTTTTATTGATTTTGGCCTAATTTCTTTTGAATTTCTTTTAATTCCTCTACTGAGACTCCTCCATCTAATGCTGATAAATAACTAAAATAGAAATTATCCATTTCTTCGTTCATATGATGCAATAGACGGCTAAATTCACTTGTTAAGACTTGTGTGTAATGATGATTTAAGCGAGCTGACTCTTCTTGTAAATATTGGTCTGCATACCCGTCTAAAATATTCTGAAGTTCTTCACTCATTAATCGCTTTTCATTTTTCTCGAAAAAGGATTTTGGGTTTTTAAAATAAGAAATAGCTTTTACAAAAATCTGTTTCTCCATATTGCTAAAGGCAGACTGAAAATCGATATCCTTTTCGTGTTTAATATCAAATTCAGAAAACGAAAGATCTGGATTAATTTCTTGTAAATTTCTTGTGAGCATAGATTGATATTCCAATAATACTTTTTCTAAAAACCTGTCCAAACGGACGGTGGTTGCTCTCATCTCTTGGGCAAAATCAAAACCAAGTCCTTCTAAAAATTCATCCAGAGCTGTTTGTAAGGCTTTTTTCAAGTTGCGACCATCATCTCGAAGAACAGAAGGGTTGAAAGACTCTTTAAAGAAATCACTAAAGCGAAGAAATACTCTGCGTTTAATGTAATAAACCAATTCATTTGATTCATGTAGTAGCCGAGTTAATATATTATCAACTATTTGCTTTTCAACTAGCTCACGAATCACAACTTTTTGTATTTCGATATCCTTACGTTTTTGTTCCTTTATCGACTGATCCTCTTGCGAACTTTGAATAAGCCTTCCTAGCATTTCTTGGACACGCATTAATTCGCTTCCAGCAGAGGTAATAGCCATTTCAGTTAAATCGCTAGAAATAAAATGATAAAATGCCTGTTCAAATTCCGGCATTCCAGAATCGAAGGCAACATTTGATTCCGTTTTTTCTTTCATCGCCAGTAAACTTGATAAAGAATAAAGGTGAGGTTTATTGATCCCGTATTTTCCAAGCTGCTCTTTAACATATTCCGATACAGCTTCTTGTTCCTCATCATTTTCAGCAAGGTCAATCGCATTGATGATAAAGAACATTTTATCCATTTGGAAGGACTCTTTCACCCTGCCCAACTGGATCAAGAATTCCCTGTCTGCTTTGGAAAAAGCATGGTTATAGTAGGTAACAAAAAGAATTGCATCCGAATTCTTGATATATTCAAATGCTACCCCAGTATGCCTAGCATTAATGGAATCTGCTCCGGGAGTATCAACAAGGGTAATTCCCTTCCTTGTTAATTCACAGTCATAGTAAAGCTCAATCCATTCAACATAACAAGATTTTTCTTCCTTAGCGACAAACTCAGCAAATTCATTAAGGTTCGTTTCAATCGTTGTACCAAGCATTCCTATATGCGATTCATAGCCATTTTTAAATGCCATTAAAAAGGAAAAATGGGTTTTCTCTAAAACATCCTTTTGACCTTTTTGCATCACTTGGTCAATTTTACTCGAAGCATCTGTAAAATCTTGTGCCATTAAATCAAAGACCTTTAAAGATCGGTTCAAATCAGCCAGCATTGCGTCTTTTTCTTTAAATTTAACGAGAACAGTTCCGTGCGAATATTGTTCAGTAATTGGCTTAATTTTATTTATTGCTGCAGTTGTAGGGTTAGGTGATACCGGCAGTACCTTCTCGCCCATTAATGCATTTGCAAAAGAAGATTTACCCGCACTAAAAGCCCCAAATAATGCAACCGTAAAACCCTTATTCGCTAATCTTTCCGCTTTTTCATCAAGTTCCTTGGCAAGTTTCGCAAAACCGGGCACACTTATAATAGAATCTGATGCTAATTTAAGTCGGTCAACCATCTTATTTTGCTGGCCATTGTTTTGTTGAATTTCCAAGTTTTGATTTTTTAAAGTGGTGGATGTTTTTCTCGTTACAGGTTCAGGTTTATCCACAATTATTTCAAAATTCCCCTTTATAACCTCAAACTCTTCCTCCACATGATTAAAAAGCTGGTAATCATCTCTTTCCAACGGTATTTGCTGCAAAAGTCCTTCTATCTCTTGTTCCCTTCTTACCTGTTGATCTTCAAATGCTTTTAGCTCTGCAAATGCGTCGACGTATTTCCCAACTCTCGTTAATTCCTGTTTCTCTCGTTCTTCTAATTTAGATGCCTTTTCTTTCAAGGTATCAAAAAGAAAACTCTTAAAGTCCTCTACATTGTTTCTCGCCAATTTCTTCAATCCATTGGCTAATTCATCGGTGTAATGCAGAACATATTCACCGGAAAGGCGGGCACCTGATTTTACGGCATTGATTAATAACTCAACTGGAACATCTAATGTCATTGATTGTGCTTTTGCCAATAGTTCCCCTTGATCAAGCTGATGTTGTTTGATGAAAGAAATTAAATATTCTCGTATATGCCACTCAAGCTGTGACTTTGTTTTGTCAGAAATGTCTTGATAAAGCTTTTCAAGCCTTGTAGCTCTCTCTTCCTCAGTCTTTTGCTTGGAAAAAAGGAAGCCAACCTTGAATTCTCGCTGTTGGGATTCTAGAAAAGACTCTGCTAAGGATCTTGTTTGAAATGGCATTAAATAGGCATTATTAATGATTTGAACTGTTTTATCTGTAAATTCTTTTTCTGAATCCTCTAAGCTTTTCGAAATGGTTTGAAGAGACATTTCAATATGATGATAAGAATCTTTAATTGCCGTTCTTTCTGTCTCAGATAGGTCATGCAAAATTTCTATTTTAGGCTGCAACAGATCTTCATTGACCTTACGAACGTATTCAATATGGTCTTGAGCAATTTTTTTCAAAGAGTGGAAGATAGATGGTAATAATGCTTGTTCTTTTTGATTTAATTTGTCAGCTATAAACTGCTTCAGTTCATCAAATTCGTTAAAGGTATGTTCAGGATGCTTTAACGACGTATAAAAAATACGTGAAGGCTTTACCCCCCATGCTGCAAACGAATCAACAACGCTTTTTTGAAAATCTTGAAAACTCAATTCTTCACTATTGTGCTTATCAATTTGGTTAATAACTAAATAGATTTCTTTTCCGGCTTCCACCAACTCTTTTGTAAATAAAAAATTCAACTCAGCCTGGACATGATTATAGTCCATTACATAAAAGATGAGATCAGCAAGATGCATGGCTGATTCCGTAGCCACCCTATGGGCATCATCTGCAGAATCGATGCCAGGAGTGTCCATTATTACTGTATTGATCGGTAATTGAGAATCAGCATAGCTAATTTCGATTTCATTTATTTGATCACCATCTTTGCAGTAGTTTTTAACTAATTGGTAATCATATGGTGCCAAATAAAGCCGAGGTTTTGCGTGTTTAAAAAATACCTTTGCGTACTCTTCCCCTGTTTTTATTTTTACAAGATTGGCACTTGTTGGGATCGGACTTGACGGCAGCAAATTCTCGCCAATTACTTGATTAATCATTGTTGATTTCCCGGCCGAAAAATGACCACAAAATGCAATCATAAATTCTTGATTTTCAAGTTTTTTTGCTAACTGTTTTACCTTTTCAGCATTGGATAGGTCATTTTGCTGAATGAAGTATTCATATATTGCTATCATTTTACTTTTTAATGTTTGAACCGTTTCCTGTGAATAAGTTGTTTGAACCATCTTTTTACCCCTTAACTAACATAATAATGTTATTATTTTATACGATAATTCAAACTTTTCCTATCTATATGTCTAAAAAAAAAGAAAAGCCAGGGATCCCTGGCTTAATAAGAATGATATTAGACGTTTACATTTTTTAAGACGTGTCTCATAACAAATGCATAAATGATTACCGTTCCGAGGGCAAAAGCAATTGTCATATGTAGCACCTTCCTTAACAAATTCCGATTGAGAATGATTTTCATTCATTGAATTAATTTTAGCACCAGTGATAATCATTTTCAATACTAAATTGTTACTTGTCACATTTATTTAACAATATCGGTAGAAAGCGACTGCAATGTTGAAACACGCTATCATATTCTGTTAGTTTCTGAAGAGCTCTTTCCTCCTCTGGAATCCGAATAGAAAGAACGATTACATTTACTATCGTAAATATAATGGCAGTGATATAAGCGCTGAACAGAATGGGAATCACAATAAACTCAATAGAAACAACAAAATAATTTGGATGCTTTATATAACGGTAGGGTCCCCTTTTGATTACCTTCGCATTTGCCAAAACGATAATTTTTGTATTCCAATACCTCCCTAGTGATGAAATAGCCCACACTCTCACTAACTGTATAATGATGAACAAGAATAAAATCAGAGGCCAAAGGGGTGAGAGGGCACGGTTTAAAAAAATTTTTTCAAAAAAGAAGGAAATGAAAAACAAAATATGCATCAAAACTATGTAACGATAATGATTAGAACCAAATTCAATTGCCCCCTTCTTCTTCATCCAATTTTCATTATGTCTAGCGATAAAAAGCTCCACTATTCGCTGTGAAATAATGATCATATAAAAAATAAGAAATGGTATTATATCTTGCAATTAGATCCACCTCAATAATAGCAGTTCTGAACTAAATCCCGGTCCAAGGGCAGTACATAGCCCCATTTCCCCTGCTTGAATTTGCTGCTCCATAACTCGTCTTAATACATACAAAATGGTTGCAGAGGACATATTTCCATATTGTCGCAATACATCTAATGAAATATTAACCATTTCAGGGGAAATTCCCAGTGAAGAAATATAGGCATCCAGGACCTTTTTTCCGCCTGGATGGGCAACAAAATGATTTATTTTGCTTAGTGTCAGTGTATGTTCATCAAGAAATTCACTAACATTAGGCTTCAGCCATTCTTCAATGATATGGGGTATATCTTGTGAAAAAATGACAAACAGTCCACTATTCTTTATCGCCCAGCCCATTACATCCAGAGAATTCGGCATTAAAGTCGATTGAGTGGCGATAATGGAAGGAGAAGTTTCTCGTTTTCTAATTTCCTCAATTGGAACGGCATCACCACAAACTAAGCAGCAGGCTATTCCATCAGCGAATAGAGAGGTACCTATTAAATTGCTCTTTGATAAATCGTTCCGCTGAAACGTTAAACTGCAAAGCTCTACAGCTAGCACTAAAACCTTTGCTTTTGGAAAAGCACGACAATATTCATACGCCCTAGAAAGCCCAGCTGCACCGCCTGCACAGCCTAACCCAAAGATTGGGATTCGCTTCATATGAGAATGAAATGGCAGCAGATTCATAATCCTAGCATCAATGCTTGGAGTTGCAATGCCAGTTGTTGAAATAAAAAAGCATGCATCAATTTCCTCGTATGCAACGTTTTTTTTTAAAAAAGTGCTGTTGTTTAGACACTTTTCAATGGCTTCTTTACCCAAAGTTACTGCGGATTCAATGTATGCATGATTCTTCTCCTCAAACGACCTTTCCACTTTAAACCAACCGATATCTTTAACAAAATGCCGTTTTTCGATTTGACCATTTTGAAAGGCTTTTAAAAGTCGATCAATATCTTTAAAGGAATCAGCAAATAATTCTCTTGCAAAGAGAGATGCCTCAGTTTGCTGTATTTCATATGGCGGTTGTGCTTCGGCAATGGAAATAATTGTTGGCATTTTTAGAACTCCTTCAGATCATAAGTAAGGATATTTTTACCATTCACACAAAAGTTATTCCTTTCTTATTTAAATAAAAAGGCACTGTTAAACTTGTCTGTTGATTTCCGCTCTAGTGGCGGTTCGGGGAGCCTCCTCGGCGCTATTGCGCCTGCGGGGTCTCCCCTGCCCCGTACTCCCGCAGGACATTGAATTACATCCTTGAATCCGCCCACGCACGAAGGAAATGCGATAGCATTTTCGAGGAGTCGAGCGCCTTCCGCTCCAATCAACATAGTGGAAAAATCAACAATGAGCTTTAACATAGCCAATAAAAAAAAGCTTCCCTGCTGATGGGGAAGCAAACGTTTTGAAGGTTGTTGTTGTGCAATTTGATTATAACCTGAATATTAATTTCGATTCACTGCGAAATCTTTTCCAAATTACTAACTGTGCTTCTGAAAACCATACGATCCTGCTAAATATACGGCAGCTTATTGTTTTTCTGATTGCTTTTGAACCTCTATATTAATCTTATTATTCGCTAATGACCCGCAAATTTTACAGTATACTTCTTCATTATAAAGAAGTCGGCAATGCTCGCAATAATATTTCTCCAAAATGGCCCCACTCACTTTCCAATATAACTAAAGCATTTAATTTAGTTTATTTTCCATCATTACGATTGTTACAAAATATTATTGAAATTAAATCCATCATACGAATGATGTGAATATTCACAATATCTCCACATTTAGTCTCGCTTCCTTGTGATATTAATCACTGTAAAATCAAGTTATTACTATTAACATAGTGTTTATATAAGGAATGAATAATTTGTGAACTTTGAATTTACATATTTTACTTTTTCAATTGTTTTGTATTATGAAAGAGAACTTATTATTTTCTTAATATTTCAAAGGGGGTTTTAAGGGATGGCAAAAGTAGAAATGAAAACGAAACACAAAACTGAAGTAGAAGACAGTTCTTCTCTTAAAGGGACGCTTGTGTCCGTTTTCTTTGTAGGGATCTTCATCATTGTCACTTGGGTAGGGGTCTACTACTTATACAATAACCGGTTTTAAAGATAGAGGGGGGATAATATATGCACATGCATAAATTTGAAAAAATTTGGCTTATTTTCGGAATCGGTGCACTAGTCGTTTTCTTAGCAACAATTGGCATAAGCGCATTCTACCTTGGAAATAAGCCCGCCAGCTGTTTAACGACGATTGATCCAAACACGGTTGGTCAAAAAGAGCCTTTTAATGCACCTGGTCTTCATAAGGTTGAAGGAAAGGATTGGGATTATGAATTAGTCTTTGTCGCCCAAGCATTCGCTTTTAATCCAATGGAAGTGAAAGTTCCTCTTGGTGCAAAAGTAAGAGTGATCGCCACTACAAAAGACGTTGTTCATGGCTTTGAGGTAGCCGGAACAAATATTAATATGATGCTTGAACCAGGCTATATTAGCGAATACACAACAACCTTCAACAAGTCCGGTGAATATTTAGTTGTTTGTAATGAATATTGTGGTGCAGGACACCATTTAATGAGTGCGAAAATTGAGGTGGAAAAATAATGGTGAACTCGATGGCAAAAATAAAAGTCGATCCTCGTGATGCAAAGCTTTCGATGGCACATTTTTATGTTGCCTTTGCCGCTTTAGCGATTGGTGGTCTAATGGGATTATTACAAACCCTTGTCCGTTCAGGAAAATTTGAACTTCCCGCGGGCATTGGATATTACGAAGTATTAACCGTCCATGGCGTCTTGATGGGGCTTGTGTTAACAACCTTCTTTATTATGGGATTTCAGCATGCAGCAGTAAGTAGAACAGCTGGTACATACTCAAATGCCGCCCGACGCACCGGTTGGATTGGTTTTTGGGTTATGCTTGCCGGAACAGCCATGGCTGCCACTATGATCCTTCTTAATCAAGCATCCGTACTCTATACCTTCTATGCACCATTGCAAGCTCATTGGATTTTTTATTTAGGGTTAACATTTGTAGTTGTGGGCAGTTGGATTGATGGAGTCGCCCAAATTATGATGTACGCAAAATGGCGGAAAAATAACCCTGGTAAACCTAGTCCATTGTTAACCTTCATGTCGATAATTAATACTGTTCTATGGATTGTAGCTACACTTGGCGTTGCCGCAACTGTGTTATTCCAGCTGCTACCTTGGTCAATGGGATTGGTTCCTACAGTAAACGTTCTAGTCAGCCGTACATTATTTTGGTATTTTGGGCACCCGCTTGTGTATTTTTGGTTACTTCCTGCCTATATGTGCTGGTATGCCGTCATTCCAAAAGTAATTGGCGGAAAAATCTTCTCGGATTCTTTAGCTCGGTTGTCCTTTATTTTATTCTTACTCTTCTCAATTCCTGTTGGCTTTCACCATCAATTAACAGAACCAGGAATTGATCCGGCGTGGAAATTCCTTCAGGTTATCTTAACTTTCTTGGTTGTAATCCCGTCATTAATGACTGCATTTTCTTTATTTGCTACCTTTGAAAGAGCTGGTCGTGCAAAAGGAGCTACAGGGCTTTTAGGTTGGATTAAAGTTCTTCCTTGGGGTGATGCCCGTTTTACAGTTCCTTTTATCGGGATGGTTGCGTTTATCCCTGCAGGTGCCGGTGGTATTGTAAATGCTTCCAATCAAATGGATCAAGTTGTTCATAATACCATTTGGATCACAGGTCACTTCCATCTAACTTTAGCTACATCCGTAGTATTAACTTTCTTTGGAATTTCCTACTGGCTTGTTCCACATTTAACAGGCCGTAAATTAACAAAAGCAATGAATAAATTAGCCATTATCCAAGCATGGATTTGGTTTGTTGGGATGGTTTTCATGTCAGGAGCTATGCATCTTGAAGGTCTTTTAGGGGGACCAAGACGTTCTGCCTTTTCAACTTATGGTGGGGCTAAACAAGCTGCTGAATGGATTCCATATCAAATTGCCCAAGCAGTAGGTGGTTCCATTCTTTTCATCGGCATCATTTTAGTGCTCATCATTTTCATTAACTTAGCTTTCTTTGCTCCTAAAGGTGAAGAGGAATTCCCTGTTGGAGAGGCAGAAAATACTGAGGAAGCAGCACCAATGGTATTTGAAAACTGGAAATTATGGCTAGGGCTTACAGCGGCTCTTATCCTTTTTGCCTATACAATACCATTTATCGATATCATCCAGAACTCACCTCCAGGTGTGAAAGGGTATAAAACCTGGTAGAAACAATAGATTTTTATAGAGGCTAACTCACATGAGTCAGCCTCTTTCATTAACTTATTAGTTTAATTGATATATTTTCCGATACTTATCATTAAGATAATCAATGAGATACTGGGCATTTAGACCTTCACCCGTTACATCATTTAAAATTTCAAGCGGTTTTTTCAACTTACCATATTGATGAATATTATTCGTCAGCCATTCTTTAATCGGTGTCAAATCTCCATTCTCAAGAAGTTGATCAAAGTTTGGAAGCTCCTCAAGCATTTTATGCTTAAATTGAGCGGCATACATATACCCTAGTGCATAGGAAGGGAAATAACCAAAGCTACCTCCTGCCCAATGAACATCCTGAAGAACACCTTTTGCATCAAGATCAGGCCGAATTCCAAAGTATTCCTCATACATATCATTCCAAATCTGTGGAAGATCCTTTACTTCTATTTCACCATTAAATAACCCTTTTTCAATTTCATAGCGAATAATTATATGTAATGGATAGGTTAGTTCATCTGCCTCAATCCTAATAAAGGAAGGCTTAGATTCATTAATGGCGTTATAGAAATCCTCAATTGTCACTTGATCAAACTGTCCACTTGCATAAGTTTTTAACAGATCATAATGGTGCTTCCAAAACGAAAAACTTCTTCCTACTATATTTTCATAGAATAGTGATTGAGATTCATGAATTCCCATTGAGGTTCCATCGCACAATGGGGTGCCTATCAAATCTTTTGCGATATTTTGCTCATATAAAGCGTGACCACCCTCATGAATGGTGCCAAACACGGCAATTCGGAAATCTTGTTCATCGTATCTTGTCGTAACACGAACATCCCCTGGGTTTAAGCCTATGGCAAAAGGATGAACGGTTTCATCTAATCTGCCGGCATTAAAGTTGTAACCCATCTTTTTAAGAATTTCTAAACTGAACTGACGCTGATTTTCCTTAGGAAATTTATGATAAAGAAACTCGGTTTTAGGCTTGGCAGCTACTTCCGATATCTGTTTGACTAAAGGGACAATCCTTTCGCTTAATTGTGAGAACACCCTGTCTAAAATTTCGACAGTGACACCAGGCTCGTATAAGTCTAATAAAACGTTATATCTGTTTCCTTCGTGGCCCCAGTAATCGACGAATCGCTTTGTCATCGCTACTAATTTTTCCAAATAAGGGCTAAATAGGCTAAAATCAGATTTTTCCCGTGCTTCCTCCCAAACACTTTCTGCCTTAGATTGAAGAACAACATATTCTTTATATTCTTCTTCTGGAATTTTTTTATTTCTTTCATATTCCTTTTTACATTCTTTAAGAATTTTTCTAGTCGTATCGGTAATGGCTTCTTTAGTTAGATTGGCTATGTATGCTGCCATTTCCTCGGATGTGGACATTTTAAAAACCTCGGAGGATAGCATTCCGATAACTTCTGACCTTTGCTCTACCCCCTGTTTTGGTGCTCCTGTCCGTAAATCCCAATAAAGCAATCCAAGCGCCTCATTATAGGAAGTCATTTTTTTTACATAAGCTAAAAATTCTTTTTCTAATTGATCAACTTTCTGACTCATAATTATTCCCCCCTTTTCCTTCACCTTTTTAATTTTATCACAGTTTTCAGAAAAATAGATGTTGCAAAAATACAACAGAATTAAAGTTTGTTATAAAATAATGTATAGGGGGAGTTTTTATGAGAGAATTAGTTGGGACTTGCACCTGCTGCAATAAGGACATCTTTTGTTTAGATGGTTTTTTTAATGGAGTTATTACTGACGAAAAAGAGATTTATTGTTTTGATTGCTATAAAATCAAGGAAAAAAAAGGAGAAAATCTCCAAAGCTAACTCTTGGGGATTTCCTCCTTTTATTTTTCTTATTCTCTTGGTTTTGTTGGTAAAGTCTCTTTAATCTTCAATAAAACATTGCTGTCCATTTCATCTTCTATGAAAATGTGGACGACTCCTCTGTCATTCTCACTTCTAATCAGTCTCCCGACACCTTGCCTTAACCGTAGAAGCATATACGGCAAATCAACATTATTGAATGGGTTTTCCACCCCATCCCTTTTGGCAGTAAAGACAGGATCATCAGGTGGAAAGGGTAAGGAAAAAATAAGGACGTTTTCCAGTGAACGACCGGGGATATCAAGACCTTCCCAAAGATGGATTGAACAAAGTATTGCGTGCTCTTCATTTTGAAACTTGGAGACAAGCGTACTGATCTCCTCATCTCCTTCAAAATAAACAGGATATTCAAGTTTTTTTGACAGAAATTGCTTTACTTGCTCCAATTCCCTTTTATTATTTAAGAGAATAAGTGCCCGACCTTCGCTTTGATTAATTTGATCCAATAGATAGTTCATTTTTTCTTCCAGGCCATCCGTTGGAAACGATGGGAGGTAAATTTCCATCCTCTCGTCATAGTCAAAAGGTGATGTGACGGAAAAGGACAAGTATTTATCAATACCAAGTGTCCGGCTCAAATATTCAAATGACTTTTGGCTAGACAAGGTGGCAGATGAAAAAATATATGGCTTCTTTTGCGAGAAAACCTCATTTCTTAATATTTCTTCCACCAATTTTGGCATGATAACCAATGTCCGTTCTCCATTCACTTCTTCAAACCAAATGATGCCGTTCATTCCTGAAATAAATAGTGATAATGAATAAGTAATTTGCTCCAAATACTCTTCAACAATTTTTAAATCATATTCATTGATCATAAATAATTCGCTTTCAAAAACCAATTCTTCTTCAAGTTCCTGAAGTAATGCCAGCAATTTTTTGCCAGACTCAATCACCATCGGATCCTTGGTTATTACTTGTTTTTCTGAGCTGGTAGAAGCTTCAGAGAACCTTGAAAGCAAAGCAAAAAATTCTTCATTTTCTATAAGGGCTTCTTCAATCGTATACAATGTTTTCTCGCGAACATCATTTTCCATTAGCCTTGTAAGCAATGTTTCAAGAGTATAATCAGTAAAACGATAGCTTAATGCTTTTTGGGCTGCAAATTCGAGCAAATGGCCTTCATCGAAAACGACCGAACTGTGGTCAGGTAAGAGCGGCAGCTGTCCTTCACGCTTTCGAGCCTCTTTTGTCCAAATATGTTCCATATAAAAGTCATGTGAACAAATAATTAAATCCTTTGAATGGCGATAATATTCGCGATGGAGGGTAAGCCCGCAACGATGGCGCTTTTCACAGGAAAAACAATCTTGAAGGGAATCCCAGTTTATTTTCCCCCACATTTCATCCGTTAAGGATGGATATTCCTTACGATCACCATATTTCTCGAAAATCCGCATCGATCCATCATTATGAACGAAATCAGGCAGTTGCTCGTAAATAACGGCAACTTCATCGGAAAGATCTGTGGATTTCACATAATCTAATTTTTTCAAGCATAAATATTGATCTCTGGATTTAGCTAACCGGACATCAATATTCAGTCCAAGAACGTTTTCAAGCTTTGAAATATCCCCTTCTTTTTTTACTAGCTGTTCGATCAAGGTTTCATCCGCGCATGCAATAACCGCGGGTCGATTAGTATATCGTGCATACATGATCGCATATAGCAAGTAAACAATTGTTTTCCCTGTGCCAACCCCTGCTTCAGCAAACATGACTTGTTTATCCTTAAAAGCTTTTTCTAGCTGAAAAGCCATAAAGATTTGTTCGTCCCTTAGTTCAAATCCGGCCTCAGGAAAAATATCATAAAATAAGTCTCCAATCCATTCACTAAGCTTGTCATAAAAGGATTCAGTTTTAGAAACGACAAATGGTATCCGGTTTTGCATCGATTTCCTCCAAAAAAGAATAGCGCCCTAAAAGACGCTTATCCTTAAATTTATTCATTTGTTCTAGGGGGCTTTCTTCCCCAATATTGATAAAGATCAGTTCGAATAAAGCCATTAAAGAGCTTTCTTTTCTTTGTTGCTGGTTTTCCGTAAAATTGCTCAAATTCTTCATTTGATGTCAAGATATATATAGACCAAGTATCAAGTATACTAAATGCTTGCCCCATTTCCTTGTACATTTGCTCAACTTCTTTTTTCTCTCCGAGCCTTTCGCCATAAGGAGGATTACCAACAATAACTCCATATTCCTTTTTCGTTGAAATATCTTTTACTTGCATTTGCTTGAAATTGATTAAATCGCCAAAGCCCGCTTCATTTGCATTTTCCTGAGCGATCTTTACCATTCGATGATCAATATCTGAACCGGTTATATCAAGCGGCTGATCATAATTCGCAAGGTCCTCGGCTTCCGCACGAACATCCTCCCAAACTTTTGATGGGATCCAGTTCCAACTTTCTGAAACAAATTCACGGTTAAAGCCAGGGGCAATGTTCTGACCGATTAATGCTGCTTCAATTGGAATTGTTCCCGAACCACAGAATGGATCAATAAAAGGTCGGTCAGGTTTCCAATTTGTCAGCATAACGAGTGCTGCTGCAATCGTCTCTTTTAATGGTGCCCCTCCCTGATCTGCGCGATAGCCGCGTTTATGCAAACCTAAACCGCTTGTATCAATAGTGATGGTGGCAATATCTTTTAACATGGAAACTTCAATTCGAAACAAACCACCTGTTTCCTCGAACCAAGTATTCCTTTTGTAATGATTTTTCAATCTTTCAACAACTGCCTTTTTAACAATAGCCTGACAGTCAGAAATACTGAATAATTTGGATTTAATAGATTTCCCGTCGACAGGAAAAGCAGCATCCTCCGGCAGGTATTTTTCCCAAGGCAATGCCTTTGTTTTTTCAAATAATTCATCAAAAGTAAGTGCCTTGAATTCTCCAACCTTTATTTTGACCCTAGCAGCCGTTCTAAGCCATAAATTTGAGCGAGCGATGGCATACTCATCACCCTTAAAACTAACTTTCCCGTTGTCTACCTCGCACTCGTATCCAAGTGCTCGAACTTCTTTGGCGACTAAGGCTTCAAGCCCCATCGCTGCGGTTGCAATTAGTTGATATGTTCCCATGTTTTCACCCTTATTTACTTCGTTATTATGTATATTTATTAACAAAAATCCATGAATGAATACGAATATCAGTTCAATAAAAACATAAATAGCCCTCCAAATTAGGAGAGCCAAAAGTTTTAGATTACTTTCCCATTAAAAACGTTCTATAAGCCATGTTCTGTACCAAAGTACTTCAAACGACCATTCATGTCTCGTACTAAGGCGGCAATCATCTATCTACAGATTCAATTTGGAATCTGTCCTTCTCCTTGTTGATTTCCTCAGAGAAAGTGCCCCTACCATAATTTGGGTTTCTCGCTCGTGGGGTTTACCCGTTCCACCCTTTCCATTTCTAGAAAGGCATCGTCACTGTGGCACTTTTAAAGGTACTCATACCATATCCCAATAGAGACTTAGGTATTTTCCCAGCCGTCAGTTGAGATTCTCCCCAACTGCCCTAGCTTATGAATTCACTAGGCACGAACACTACGGACATCTCAGACCGTGCGAGCATGGACTTTCCTCTACAATTCGCTAATAGCTCTTGCAGCGATTACCCGAACGTAATTAATGAATACATTTTTTATTATATGTATTTCATTACATTTATTCAATGGTTTATTTTAGGAAATTCGGGTACAATTTGTTAATCGTATAGCTTATTTCCAAACACATGTTTTTCTAGATTAGATAACCGTTTTAATATATCGAAATTAGTTGTCCCTGCTGGCTGAGCCGCAGGCTGCCTTCTTGAAGATTCTTCAAGCTGTTTGCGCAAGCGAAGATTTTCTTGCTGAAGATCCTCAACTTCCTGATGAAAGGTTTCATAATCCTTAATAACCAAATCCAAAAATTTATCAACTTCTTCTTGTTTATATCCCCTAACACCAGACTTAAACTCTTTTTCTAAAATATCCTTTGCCGTTAATTTTACTTTATCAGCAAGCATTCAATTCACCTCAAAGTTCGCCAATCATTATTTATTATTTTTCCAAAAAGTTATGCGTTTGTCAATTTTCTTTTTTCAACGATCCCAATTGTTCACTTATTTTATCATTTCAATATATGAAAAAACAGCTTAAATATACCATGATTAAAAATCAGATAGCTTTAATTGCTCTTCTTCGACGATTAATTGTAAATCATAAAAGGTTATAAGCTCAATTGGATATGAGTGTCCGCTCTGATAATGCAACGCCATTTCATATAAGTATTTTGGGCTTCCTTCTTTTTCATGGTCATAAAGAAGGAGAAGTCCATTGCTTTTTTCGATTAAAAACTGATTTTTTAATCGGAATTGCCACGGTTTCTCGTAGCCCTTTTTCGTTACAGAATCAATAAAGTCCGCTTGCGATAATACAGATTCATACCATTCCTTGTTAGTTTCGTTCCATGAGGCTTCTTGATCCAAAAAAGGAGTAATGACAGCAAGTTTCAGATCTGGATATTCCAGTTGTAGCTCAAATATCACTTCAGCTGCCCACAACTCTACCCCAAGTTGACCACTGATTAACACCCATTCAAGACCTTCATCTAGCCTTGGAATTAGCGTTTTCTTTATTGCCGCTTTGATATAGGATACTGATGAATGGTCTTTTTGAAATATCCCTAATTCATATGGTTTATACCCTGATATTGTAAGTACCTTAGTCAAGAACATTCACCCTAATGGACAAAATTTTTAAAATGGACAAACATTTTCTAAACAAAAGCATATCATATTATAAACATAAATTAAAAAACAAGGGCTTAAAAAGCCCTTGTAAATAAAATTTTTCTTAATAATAGCCTGGGCCCATTGGACCTGGACCCATCGGACCCGGACCCATCGCACCCGGACCCATCGCACCTGGTCCCATCGCACCTGGTCCCATTGCTCCTGGTCCCATTGCTCCTGGTCCCATCATTGGTCCAGCACCATATCCTGGTCCCATCATTGGTCCAGCACCAAATCCCGGTCCGAAAGGCATAGGACCTGGGCAACAATCTATATGCTGATGACAAGGTTGTTCACAACATGAAGCAGTTTCTGTACAGTAATGTTTATGTTGGTACATATGATGATTGATAGTTGTTGCATGAATTGGATGAATGTGAGGGACCACCGTCGATGAGAAGGTGTTGTTCACGATGTTGGTAGTGGGATGAATGATTGGCGGTGTTACATTTGTTCCATAATACATCCTTAAGCTCTCCCTTCATTTATTCTGTTTACATTAACAGCCTATGAAGATGGGGTAACTCTTGTACTAAGGAAAATACCTATTTTTAAGAATAAAAAGCACAAGCGCCTTGATCAGCCCCGATACAGGGAGACTTGGCACTGATAAGTGCCTTAGTCTCCCTTAATGCGTACAGAAGGCGATAGCCTTCTGTAGCCAAGCATAAGACGAGCCGGCAGGATGCCTGCACCACAGCATAATCATCTTTGTAGGCATGCGACGAGGTGAACATTTACTTCTCCGATTTTGCTTTGCCGCAGGAGCAAGAATCAAGATAAAAATTAATATTATTTGGCTTATGACCTCGAGAGGCTAGGCGCTCCGCCGAAAAACTCACGTTTTTCGGCGTGCGAGGTATCGCTTCCGAAGCTTACTCTTATGGAGCTGGATTCAGCTAACTTAATCAAAGTTACTCACACCTAAATGAATCTATAAATTCCTAGAGCATAAGAAAAGCCACAGAGAATGTCCCTGATGGCTTAACCTGTATGTTTAGCGGATTTTATCAATAATCGTTTTAATCTTACTTCGAGCTGGTCTAATGAGATCTGCGACGGGAGCTTCGGAAGCTGTTGTGATTGTTCAATTAACTTAATTGCTTTTTGACAATAATCAATCGCGAACCTAACATCTTTTAACCGGTGCTCATGAATTTTAGCCAGTTCAACAAAGGCTACAAGTATCAACTTTAGGTCCTTTGAATCGACAACCCCCAAAAAACATTTTCGTGCTTTTTCCCATTGACGGTCTTTCTTATATTGAAAAGCAAGAGTTAATTTCGCTTGGTACGAAGTTAGATCATCACCTTCCACCAGATTTGATAATACCTTTTCTGCTTCTAGTTTTTCTCCCAAAACAGAATACCAGCGTCCGACTTCAAATGATTCCTTTCTTGTTTGATTGATATCAAGCCCATGCAATTGAAAGGTGAGATGTGTATATAAAGTAATGAGTGAAAGGATATCCGTTTCATTATGCTTTAAGATGCCGATCATTCCGTCCGGTTGTTTGCTTTCGACAAAATCAAAATATATCATAGGTGCTAAATAACCTGGAATATCATCTATCCTCTCCACTCCTAACACCTCTTTTTCTACAACTGCTAATTTTAACCGTTCCAACTTATGCTTCCATAACCTTTTTGCTGCATGCAATAAATCGAAATGTCCAAACGCCGGCAGCTTTGGTACATGTTCCCTAACAAGAGTATGGCGTGTTTTCACTTGAGGCCAATCAAATGATTTTCCATTATAAGTGACAAGAGTTTTATAATTAACTCTTTCTAAAAAGCTGTGATATAAAGGAACCTCTGCACCAGGATGAGGTAAAATATGCTGCCTTAAAATAAGCTCATCACCTGAAACACTGGCATATCCCAGTAGAAAAATAACATTCCCTGTTCCGCCACCCAATCCGGTGGTTTCAGTATCAAAGAAGAATAATTCCTCCGCCCTATGCCCTTCAGCCGATAAGGGATGGCTAAACGGCTTCTGATTCCAGATTTCAATAGCCGTGAGGAAATCACTAAAACGATAATGCCCGTGCTTTATAGATAATGGATATTTAACCTCTCGAATAAGACAGTATTCTTGGTCGAAATAATAAGGCATTACATTTTCTTTTTCCCACCGTTCACAAAATGGAATCTCAATCTTGGAAGGTTCAGGTTTTATTACACTCTTTTCTCTTTCTTCCCCTAATGAAAGATGCGGCTTTAAACGATTTAATTTATTTTTTAAAGACATTTTTATACATCCTTCGTTTCTTGGAAGAGGAATGATTCGATAATGGCGAGAGTGTCCTTTTTAGCCGTTTCGCTTCCCCCGTCTGTTCCTATGCACGAAGGGCAGCCAGCTTCACAACGGCAATGAGTAATCATTTTTTTTGTTTCTGTAAGGACCTCCAGCATACCGGTATATATTTTCTCACTTAAGCCAATTCCCCCTGGATAGCGATCATAAAAGAAAATAGTTGGCTTTTCATTATGGTCTGCCTTTACTTGGGGGACGACATGGATATCTTGAGGATCAGACATGACAAATAATGGGGCAATATGATTTAAAGCATGAGCTGCTCCAATAAGACCTTGGTCTATACGATCATTCCCCATTCCCTTTAAGGGTTTACTAAGAGAAATCCACGCGGCATTCGTATGAAGTTCTTCTTCAGGAAGATGGATAGGTCCTGAGCCGATATTTTCATGGGTTTCAAATTTAATTTTTTTAAAAATAGTTGCCATTGCCCTAACACTGACATCACCATAACCGATTTCCATATTGTCCCTTTGATTAAGCTGATCTACCTCAAGTACTTTTAATTGAACAGCTAAATTTGCATCAGTGAAATAATCAACATCGACTTCCCGGACAAAAGCCTTCTTTTCATCCCAATCAAGCTTTTCTACTTGAAATTGAGTACCTTGGTGTAAATAAATTGCTTCTTCATGGAGCAGGGTCATCGCTGAAAAGCGGTCCATTTCACCTATTACTCTTACATTCGCCACATCCGTTTGGTCAACAATCACGATATTTTCTTGTGAAGCAGACCTTAAACTGATATTATGGGCTGGAAAAGAATCATTCATCCAATACCATTTATCTCCATTTCGATAAAGAACTCGTTCCTCTGTCAAGTACTCAAGCAATTCGTC
This sequence comes from Neobacillus massiliamazoniensis, assembly GCF_001048695.1. Taxonomy (GTDB): domain Bacteria; phylum Bacillota; class Bacilli; order Bacillales; family Cytobacillaceae; genus Neobacillus; species Neobacillus massiliamazoniensis. Next base: position 226,610 of record NZ_CVRB01000004.1, read on the forward strand.
AGTATCTACAGTGCTGAACTTTTCACCAGCCTTAAAGGGTAGCTCATATGCGGCACATTTCATATGATCAATTAAAATAATCAGATTATCAGGATTAATTCTTGCAGTTTCCGGGCTATTATGAAAAAAGTAGTCTGGATTCTGAATCATATATTGATCGAGAGGACTTGAACTTGCAACCATAATAACAAGGGACTCTCCATGCCTTCTTCCCGCTCTGCCAGCCTGCTGCCAAGCACTAGAAATCGTTCCTGGATAGCCAGTCATAATACAAACCTGTAGCTGCCCGATATCTACACCTAGCTCAAGTGCGTTTGTACTGACTACACCCACTATTTCACCTGAACGGAGGCCTTTTTCAATCCTTCTTCTCTCTGTTGGCAGATAGCCACCGCGATAACCCATAATTGATTTCGATCCCAGTTGATTTTTTACTAATTCCTGCAAATAAGTCAAAATAATTTCGACTCTTACCCTGCTTCTAGCAAAAACAATTGTTTGAATTTTATTTTTTAATAGTTCACCAGCTATTTTCCTAACCTCAAGGGTAGCACTTTTTCTAATGTTTAAAGGTTTATTTACAATTGGCGGGTTGTAGAAAAGAAAATGCTTTATCCCGCTTGGAGCTCCATTATTATCAATCAAGTGCATCTTTTCATCGGTTAATTTTTCAGCAAGCTCAAGCGGGTTTGCAATAGTTGCTGACGTACAAATAAATATAGGGTTACTCCCATAATATTGACAAATACGCTTCAACCTTCTAATTACGTTAGCAACATGGCTGCCAAATACACCTCTATATGTATGGAGTTCGTCAATTACAACAAATTTCAAGTTTTCAAAGAGAGAAACCCATTTTGTATGATGGGGTAGGATTCCGGAATGAAGCATATCTGGATTGGTAATCACCACGTGTCCTGCTTTTCTCACCCGCTGGCGAATATTTGCTGGTGTATCCCCGTCATATGTATAACTGTTGATTTCAACACCTGCCGCTTGAATAATTTCGTTGATTTCACTTTTTTGATCCTGAGCAAGTGCTTTGGTCGGAAACATGTAAAGTGCTCGTGAATTTGGATCTGTAATGATAGTTTGCAAGACGGGAAGATTGTAGCATAATGTTTTTCCAGACGCTGTTGGAGTAACGGCTACGATACTATTTCCTGAAATTATCTTTTCATAAGCTGATTTTTGATGAGTGTATAGTTCACGAATCCCCTTGCCAGCAAGGGATTCTCTTAAAGCAAGGTGAAGGTCTTCAGGTAGTTCGCTCGTTTGGGCCGGTTTTGCTTCTAATGTACGCCATGTGACGATTTGATCTTTAAATTCACTGTTTAATTTTAATTCTGTCAAAATTTCCTGTAAGTTTTTTTTCAATTTCATGGAACTCACCTCATACATCTATTCTAACGAATAAACGTTCGCTGAAAAAGAAGAAATTCTAATTATTTTTTTCCATTTTTGCTGAATTCTTATCATGTGGTTCATAACTATAAGTGGTAAAATTAACGAAAGGATGTATAAGTAGGTGATTAAATGAAGAATGAAGATATAAAAAAGGTACTCTCTGAATTCACCATTTTTCAAGAATTAAATGATGATGAATTATCAAAAATTGTTGATATCGCCATAACAAGAGAATGGAAAAAAATGAGTCATCTTTTTCACCAGGGAGACAGGCTTGAAAATGTCTATTTTATCATTGATGGTAAAATCAAGATCTATAAAAGCGATGTAAATGGCAGAGAGCAACTTGTTGCGATTATGAAGAAAGGTGAAATGTTCCCGCATGTTGGTTTTTTTAGAAAGGGAAACTATCCCGCCTATGCGGAAGTTCTAGAAACATCCACACTAATCACGATCCCAATCTCCCAATTTGAAAGGGTGTTAATAGAACACCCTGAGCTTTGTATCAAGGTGTTCAACGTTCTAGGAGAAAAAATTGTTGACCTGCAGGACCGCCTGGAAGAACAGATTCTAAACAATACTTATGAACAAATAATAAAGCTCCTAATCCGCCTCGGGAAAAAACATGGCAGGGAGCTTGATGATGGACGGGTTCTGCTTAAAACTGAATTTACAAACAAAGACCTAGCCAATATGATTGGGACAACGAGAGAAACCATTAGCCGAACATTAACGAAAATGAAAAAAGATGAACTAATTGAAGTGGCTGATGATGGAAATATGTTATTAGATATTGAATCCCTCTTGGGGGAAATTGACTTAATCTAAATAAAAACCCGCAGAATAATTAAATCCTGCGGGTTCAGGCTGTCGAAAAACTTTCGATAGCCTTTTATTTCATTCACTTTATTTAACAATTCACCGCGTTAATTTATTATAATTTTATATAGGCTGTACGATAGGTCTGTTGATTTGCGCTCAAGAAGCTCGCTTACCGTGGGCGTGCCGGGGAGCCTCCTCGGCGCTTTGGCGCCTGCGGGGTCTCCCCCTGCCCCGTACTTCCGCAGGACATTGAATCATCATCTTTGAATCAACTCCGCACGAAGGAAACGCGATAGCATTTTCGAGGATCGAGCGCCTTCCGCTCCAATCAACAGGCTAGCATTGACAATTAGTTAATAAAAATCGGGATTTTAGTTCACGACAGAATAAAAAATTGCCGAGAAAAATATCTTTTCTCGACAATCTGACCCGCAAATCATCCTGCGGGTTTTATTATTATTTTGCAGAAAGCTGAAGCATTTCTTCCATATCCTCTTTTGCTGTGCCAATCAATTTTAAGTTAAAGGTATCTTGAAGTACCTTTAATACTCCTTCTGAAATAAATTCAGGCGGTTTTGGTCCAATGCGAATATCTTGAATACCTAAGCTAAATAGCCCTAAAAGAATGGCTACTGCTTTTTGCTCAAACCATGATAAGACGATGCTGACCGGAAGATCGTTTACTTCACATTCAAAGGCATCGGCAAGTGCTTTGGCAATTTTTACGGTAGAAACAGAGTTATTACATTGTCCTAGGTCAATATAACGCGGAATGTTAGTGCCAGGAACTACTCCGTAATCAACGTCATTAAAACGGAACTTTCCGCAGGATGTCGTCAAAATGACGGTTTCCGGAGGAAGAGATGTTGCTAGTTCTCTATAATAGTCTCCGCCATGTCCTGGTGCATCACAACCGGCGATGACGAAGAAACGTTTGATTTTGCCTTCCTTAACAGCTGCAATCACTTCAGGAGCTAAACCAAGGACTGTCTCATGATGGAATCCAGTAAGCAATGTTTCATTGGATTCAACTGAAGCTTCAGGAAGCTCTAATGCTTTTTCAATTAAAGCTGAAAAATCATCATTTACGATCTTTTGCACATTTTCAAGACCAGCCACCTCATAAGAGAACATTCTATTTGCATAGGATCCCTTAATTGGCATTACACAGTTTGTAGTTGCTAAAATCGCACCAGGAAATTGTTCGAAGAGTCGGCGCTGGTCATACCAGGCTTTTCCGATATTTCCTTTAAGATGGGCATATTTTTTTAGAGCTGGATAACCGTGTGCAGGAAGCATTTCGGAATGGGTGTAAATATTGATTCCTTTTCCTTCTGTCTGCTTCAATAATTCTTCTAAAGCGAATAGATTATGCCCTGTCACAACAATACATTTGCCCTCAATCTTGTTTTGAGTCACCCGAATCGGCTCAGGAATGCCTAAACGCTTCGTATGGGCTTCATCTAACATTTCCATTACTCGGACAGCAGATTGCCCCACTTTCATGGCCATTTCGATATGTTCATTCAGATTAAAGTTTGAATTTGTTAATGTCATGTAAAGTGCTTCATGGGTTGTCGAATCCACAAAAGGATCCGTAAACCCTAATTGATTTGCATGTGTTCGATAGGCAGCAATTCCTTTTAATCCAAAAATGATCGTATCCTGTAAGCTTGCAATTGTTTCATCTTTTCCACATACACCGATTACTTTACATCCACCAGTTGGCGTTTGTTCACATTGATAACAGAACATTTATCTACACCTCTTTCAATAATCTTCTGCTTAAGCTTACAAAGACAGAAGTGTCGAAGGTGTGATTCAAATCACTTTATAATGGTTTGTAACAAAATGTTCAAAAAGTTGTGACAAAAATTCGACCGCACATACCTAGTTCTATAAACATATAATACAATGTGAAAATTGGGAAGGAGAGGGATTATTATGTCTTCAACGCCATCAAATAATAATAAAAAGAACATAAAAAATAATGACTCGAAACCTTTCGGAGAAATAATGAAAACAATGAACGATATTTTTAATGAAAAACCGATTCGCGGACTTTTACAATCGATGGATGAATTTTTTAAAAATCCGTTCCCTAATAGTCCGACCTTTCATGTTGATACGATCGAAACTAAGAACGAATATCTAATTTCCGCTGAACTGCCCGGTGTCAAAAAGGAGCAAATCCATCTAAATGTTATTGGAAACTATATCACCATTTCTGTTGAAGATAAGGTGATTGAAGCAGAAGAAGATGAAATTAATCAAATATACAGACGCAAATTATCACGGCAGCAATCCTCAAGAACCATTTCACTCCCGCAGCCAATAAATGAAAATAAAATTAGTGCTTCCTATCGAGATGGTTTATTACAAGTTAGAATTCCTCTTGAAAAAGGTAAAACCATTCTATTGGAAGAGTAGCCCTAATCATTCAATTTATGAAGTAAAACAGACGGATTGAAAATCAGCCGTCTGTTTTTCATTCTATTAAACTTTAAACATACCGCCAAACCCTTTAACAAGTGTTGATACTTGGTTAACAGCGTTCATCATTTGCCCTGCTGTATTCATCATTTTGTTAAAGTCAACCGACCCATCTTGAGATTTAAAGGAGTTTAAAAATGAATTCATACCACCTGGTTGCTTCAACATCATATTATTTTTAGGGTATGGATTCATCATTGCCATTCCGTTCATAGGCATATACGAATTTGGAACTATTTCCTCATGAGGCTGCAGCGGATTAGAAAAAAGAAATTGTGAATCCTTTTGTTGATACGGCTGATTTGCAATTAGGGGGTTTTGTGGACCCAAGTCGAATGGCTGTTGTGGATAAAAAGGGCTCTGCTGCTGAAAAGTATTCCACTGATAATTTTGATGTAGAGGCTGATAAGGATTAGGCTGATTACGATTAATCTGCATTTGATACCAATAATCGTAAATCGGTGCACCATGCATCATTTGCCCCGAGTATCCATAATCAACGTAATTACTTTGTCTTCTATTTCTAAACATGGGCAAACATCTCCTCCGCGAATGTCATTACTACAAACTATGAAGAAAATGGGGAATGGTGATTAATTTGTTTGCTTCTTCCAATGTCAAAAATACAAGAATTTTGTCTGAAGTTTAAATTTTTTAAAAACTAAAAAATCCTTTTAATTCATGGTACGATTAAAAAAATGATGAAGGAGGAGCTATTTATGAATATTCTTGAATTAAAAAGCAGATTTATAATAAGTCGAGATTACACCACAGATGATGCTAATTCTTTATTGGATTTTGCCAAGAAAGCATATATTCACAATGAAATTGACATCAAAGAATATCGCCTTCTTGTCCGTGAGCTTGAAAACTTAGGAGCGGTTATACCCGACGACTATAAAGCAAACTCCCTCATCGAATACTCTTAAAACTTTTTGACTAGAGATGCTTAGAAAAGCGTCTCTTTTCTTTTTTTATTCACTCCATAAAGCCTTATGCTCCTTTTACTTGGACCGAGGGGTACCCCAAGTCCTTACTGTCTGGGGAATGACGATGGATAAGTTTTTCTTCTATCAATGATAGTTTATTTACAGCGATGAATATTTTCCCTAGCTCTTCATTGTTTAATCTAGTACGTTGTTTCGAGAATGATGCAACGAGGGCAAGTTCTAATTCTTCTAATTGATCATAAATTTTTGACAACGTCGAAATCAGTTCTTCTTTTTCAGTCAATGATTTATTCATCATAAAAACCTCCTCGCGTAATTAATTAGTATAATTCTCTTTCCAGTTCTTTGCATCCTTCCCTCTTGACAAAACTAGAAGCTATTCAACAAAGATAGTGTCTATGTGTCATTTCCTTATTTCCATTTCGACATTTATCCTATACTCGCATGAAAAAAGTAAAACCGTACAAGCTAAAGATTGGAGGTGTTAATGATGGTAAAAAATGATAAACAAAACAAAAAGCAAGGACGTTCTGTGACAGATAAAAAAACTGGCTACGGTGATAAAAAGACCGAAGGGCCTAATATCCCATCTACTTAAAAAAGCGGATGCGCCTTGATCAGCCCCGAGGGGCTAGGCGCAGGAGCTAGACAATAAGAAAAGCGGAAGCGCCTTGATCAGCGAGCAGGAGATAGACAATAAAGCGGAAGCGCCTTGATCAGCGCGCTGGAGCTGGACAATAAGAAAAGCGCAAGGCGCCCTTTTAGCGAAGTTCACTAGTCGCTGGGCGCCTTGTCTATTTACCTTCTACTATTTTATACAATGAGAGAATTAATTGAAGCTGATTGGATTTCGTTATATACCAATCAGTAAGATGAATCGGGTGATGATGGCAGGCAGGAAAATATATCCACAATGGTGATACACTCCTCTTTTTACTCCAATCCTCGTACACATGCCGCCCATGCTCTATAATTGGGAAGGTTGTCCTTAGCATGGGAGTTTTCCTTAATGTCTTTATTCTAAAGTATTGTTCATAATCATACCGAGAGCCCGTATGTGCCGTCTTCTCAGCAAATTCATAAAAATATGGAAATAACCTAGGATGAAACAGAATACTTGCTAGCCGTTTTCCAAGATTAATCCTTTTGGATAAAGTTCTGAAACCATTAACACTTGCACCATATACTTCTCCCCCACATGTTGGAAATAACACACTGCTAAAATGGAGCCAATCTTGAAAGGTAAAGAAAAAAGAATGAAATACTTTTTTCTTATAAATCGGATGTTCTATAACCGGTGATTGAATTACATTTTGTTCATTAATGATTAATGCAGTCATCAGCCTGTTTTGATCTGCTTCCCTCCAATACCGTTGCCACTCCCTTTGAATAAAGCCTGAAGCATGAAAATATTGAAGTAAATGAAACATTGGTTTGTTAATTTTCGTCGAATACTGATAGAGCAATAACTGTGGAAATACATCGTGAAAAATGAGCCAATTAGCCCGTTCATAGGTAAGAAAAAGCTGTTTTCTGATTTTCGAACCCATAAGTTGGGGAAAGATGGAACCCTCGAGGTCACACATATTCCAGCCCCCATTCCTTGAAACCATGCTTGCTAAAAATGCCCAAATAATATCCGGGTTCTTTTTAAAATAGTTAAAATAGGCTTCTGTTCTGGAAATATTATCAAAATTTTTTTTTTCCGTTTCGTTTCCAATTTGACGAATGAGCTCTATCTCCTGTATTGTAAGATGATTCATGGCCATCTTCCTTTAATTGAATTCAAAGTAGACTTTTAGAAAAAATTGATTTATATTTGCGAAATAAGAATCATGCTAACTTATGAAAAGTACGATATCTTATATTTATTAAAGTGCGATGGTCATTTATTTTTATTCATACAAATTCCATCTAGATTTGATATGATAAGATAAGTTTGTGAGGTGCTTATCATGTTTGTTAATTATCCGAATGGAAAACGATTTATTCCAAGAACAAAAGAAACAGAAGCGAGAGTGAAGAATATAAAAAATAATTCATTTAGTAATCGAGGAATGACCCTTGAAGAAGATTTAAATGAATCGAACGAATATTATAGAAACATTAAAATGGCCGTCATCCATAAAAAACCGACACCTGTGCAAATTGTTCAAGTCGATTATCCTAATCGGAGTGCGGCAGTCATTAAGGAGGCCTATTTTAAACTGGCTTCAACTACCGACTATAATGGTGTCTATAAAGGAAAATATATTGATTTTGAGGCAAAGGAAACGCAAAATGAAACATCCATTCCATTAAAAAATTTCCATCAACATCAGATTGACCATATGAGAGATTGTCTCGCCCAAGGTGGAATTTGTTTTGTCATTCTTCGGTTTACTAGATTTGATCAGGTGTATTTACTTGAGGCAAAGCATCTTCTTACATTTTGGGATAGAATGACCAATGGTGGAAGAAAATCGATAACCAAGGAAGAAATCGAACAGTTCGGGCACTACATTCCGCTTGGATTTCAACCAAGAATTGACTATATTAGTATAATAGATATGTTGATATTTTCTTAGGAAAATTCTTTGATGTACAGAAAGGAAGGAACTTAATATGGCAGAACAATATAAATCCAGAGAGGAGCGCCGAAAAAATCTCCAAGCCAAGGGAAATCCAAAGCAAAAGAAAAAGAAAAAGAGTAGAGGCTTATTTAAGAAAATTTTTCTATCACTTGTGGCCCTTGGAATTGTGATGATGTTGGCCGTAGCTGGTGTCTTTGCCTATTTTATAAAAGATGCTCCAAAGCTTGATCCTAAATTATTATCAGAACCTATACCTTCAAAAATATTAGATAAAGATGGAAATCAAATAGCTGAGGTTGGGGGAGTCAATCGGGAATATGTCGCCTATAAAGATATTCCTAAGCAAATGGAGGATGCTGTTTTGGCGACAGAGGACTATCGCTTTTATCAGCACCATGGAATTGACCCAATTCGCCTTGGTGGTGCAATCTTAGCCAATTTCACTCATGGCTTTGGTGCAGAGGGTGGGAGTACCATCACGCAACAGGTTGTCAAAAACTCCTTCTTGACTAATCAAAAAACAATAAAAAGAAAAGTTCAAGAAGCATGGCTTTCTTATCAGTTAGAACAAAAATATACAAAACATCAAATTTTTGAAATGTATGTAAATAAAGTATATGTGTCTGAAAACAGCTACGGCATTGCAACAGCAGCTGAGATTTATTTTGGAAAACCACTGAAGGATTTAACACTTCCAGAATATGCATTAATCGCAGGATTACCGCAAAGCCCTAATAATTATAATCCATTTACACATCCGGATTTAGCTGAAAAAAGACGTAACATCGTTTTATCATTAATGAATCAGCATGGCTATATTTCTAAACAACAAATGGAAGAAGCCCAAAAAGTTCCAGTTCAATCAGAAATAGTGAAGGAAGACCAACGCAAACGTGACGAAAAGCCGTATGATTCCTTTGTAGATGCTGTTATCGATGAAGTTAAAAATACAACGAATTTTGATATTAACACTGATGGTCTTACGATATATACAACATTGGATTCAAAAGCGCAAACATATGTCTATAATATTTTAAATTCAAAAGACATTATTAATTATCCGGATGACCAATTCCAAGCAGGGATTACCCTTCTGGATACGAAAACAGGTGAAATTCGTGCTATTGGTGGCGGAAGAAACCAACAGGTTAAACGTGGATTTAACTATGCAATTGACACTAAGAGGCAGCCTGGTTCTACAATCAAACCAATTTTAGATTATGGACCAGCAATCGAATACCTTCATTGGGGCACCTATCAACCAATTGAAGATAAGCCGGTTACCTATTCAACAGGACAAACATTTCGTAACTGGGATAACCAGTATAAGGGGTTAATGACAATCAGACAAGCGCTTGCAATGTCACGAAATTCCCCTGCGGTCCAAACCTTGCAGCAGGTCGGATTAGATCAGGCGAAAAACTTTGCTGTTAATTTAGGGATTCCGTTAAAAGACATTTATGAATCCTATGCTATTGGAGGATTAAAGGATGGTGTATCTCCGCTTGAAATGGCAGGAGCATACAGTGCTTTTGGTAATAAAGGGATTTACACAAAACCTCATACCATAACTAAAATTAAACTTCGAGATGGAACAGTTATTAGCAATACTCCTGAACCGAAAGTAGCGATGAAGGACTCAACTGCCTTTATGGTAACAGACATGTTAAAAAGTGTTCTTAAGTATCCAGGTACAGGCGTTGCTGCAAATATTCCTGGTCTCCCAGTTGCAGGTAAAACAGGAACAACGAACTATACCCAGGACGAAATTAATAAATGGAATATTCCAGATGGAGCATATCCAGATATATGGTTTGCGGGCTACACAACCAATTATACGTGCTCAATATGGACTGGGTATCCGGATAGAAAGACGGCAATTTCGCCTAAGAATCAAACAATTGCTCAGTCACTCTTTAAAAATATCATGGCATATGTTTCTCAAGATATTAATACCCCTGATTTTACAATGCCGAACAGCGTTCAACCGGTTCGAATTGAAAAGGGCTCTATGCCACCGGTATTAGCGAGTGATAATACTCCTGATAGTGAAGTGCTTACCGAATATGCCGTAAAAGGGTATGCACCTAAGACTGTATCTACTAAATATTCCAAACTCGATGCACCAACAAACCTTTCGGCTAATTATGATGCTGCAAGTAATGAAATGGTGTTAAATTGGAATTACAATAATACTGCAAATGCTAATGTTCAATTCGCCGTTACGAGTGATGATGGTACAGGAGCAAAAAATTACACAACCAATCAAAATACAATAAGAATTCCTGTTGTCCCAGGTGGAAAATATGCGATAACGGTTGTGGCGAAAACAGACAGTAATACTAGTGACCCTATCTCAACAACCTTTACTGTTCCTGCAAAGGATAACAATCAAGGAAATGGGAACGGTAATGGTAATGGTAATGGTAACGGTAACGGTAACGGTAATGGTAACGGTAATGGGAATGGGAACGGGAACGGGAACGATAGTGGGTCCAATCCTAATCAGCCGGTAACACCACCTGGTGGAGGTACTGGTGGTACTGGCGGTGGTACTGGTGGTACCGGTGGAGGTTCCGGCACTGGTGGTACTGGCGGTGGCACTGGCGGTACTGGCGGTGGCACTGGTGGTACTGGCGGTGGCACTGGTTCCGGTCCAAAGCCATAAACTCCTTCTCATTTAATTTAAATAAGAAAAGCTCCAGCGCCTTGGTCAGGCGCTGAAGCTGGACAGAAGAAAAAGCGTCTACCGATTTGGTCTAGACGCTTTTTTTAATATGCTTTTCTTAACGTAAAGTTTCTCTTGCTCCACAATCAATTCAGAAAGCTGTCGGAACGAATGAAACAAATTGGGTCTTGACATAATAAACGCCAATCTTTCGCTAAGATTGACAGGCTGATAGACTAGAGGAATAGAAGGAATTGGTTCCTTTAGTAAAACAGGCAGATCATTCGACCAAAATAATAATTGAATAAATAAGCCAATTCCTTTTTTCATCGCTAATCGGGCGTTGTTTTGATCACGATTTCGGTATAATTCCTCAAGCTGATTTTTAACCACTTCCCACTCATCCATTAGAAAGAGAAACGCTTCCTCTTGATTTTCCCAAGGCTTCCAACCATCCATTCCATGATAATAAAGCAGCTCATAGACAAAGTTATCTGTTAAATTTCTCTCCGTCATCTCCATTTTTATCCTATCGGATGAAAAAAAGAAGCCGTTTTTTAATTCAGGTGGTACAGAAAGAGTAATAAATCGATTATCCATTTAGTTCGGCACTGCCTTTCATTCTCTTTTTTCCCTCTCTGCAAAGCTCTAGCAACGGACAACTTGGGCATTGTGGATTTTGCGCCTTACAATGATAGCGGCCAAAAAAAATTAAGCGGTGATGGGTTACGGACCATTCCTCTTTTGGAACCTTCCTCATTAAGGTCTTTTCAACCTCTAGCACAGAATCCTTCCAACGGCAGATTCCAAGGCGCTTCGTCACTCTTTCGACATGGGTATCCACTGCAATTGCTGGAACGTTAAAAGCAACAGAAACTACAACATTCGCTGTTTTTCTGCCAACACCCGGAAGCTTGGTCAGTTCATCGCGATCAATTGGAAGTTCACCTTGAAATTCATTTAATAGCATTTGACAAAGGCTTTGAATATTCTTTGCTTTGTTTCGATATAGGCCAATTGAGTGAATATCGTTTTGCAATACTTCAAGTGAAACCTTTAGATAATCTTGTGGTGTTTTGTATTTTTCAAACAATCCTTTTGTCACTTTGTTTACAAGGACATCTGTGCATTGTGCTGATAATGATACAGCGATAATAAGTTCAAATGGATTCGAATGATTTAATTCACAATGAGCGTTAGGAAACATGTCCCCAATTTGATCAAGACAATATCTTATTTGAGTGTTATTTAACATCTATTTCACCTTCTATCAATTCGACTGTGTTAAACTTGCCTGTTGATTTGCGCTCCAGGCTTCGCTTTCCGCGGGCGTTCCGGGGAGCCTCCTCGGCGCTTAAGCGCCTGTGGGGTCTCCCGCCCCGTACTCCCGCAGGACGTTGAATCAGCATCCTTGAATCAACACCGCACGAAGGAAATGCGATAGCATTTTCGAGGATCTCGCGCCTTCCGCTCCAATCAACATAGTTTCAAAAATCAACAATGACTTTAACACAGCCATCAATTAAATTCGTTTATGAAAAGCAATAAAACGAGAGGCTGTTCTCTCTCGTTTTATTGCTCTAACCAATTGTAGAAAGGAACGGAAGACGGCTGATACGACTCTTCCTGTTTGGTACGATGCTGAGTTTGCTTTTGTCGGAATTTTCGTCCATGATTTTTAGCTTGGTCAATCGTTTTTATGCCATTTTTCTTCCACTCAAACAAAATGCGATCAATATAACGGAAATTCAATTTTCCTGACATCACTGCTTCCCTTAAGGCTGCTTTGATAATGATGGGATCATGGTGGTCATCATCCATCCACATGGAGAGCGATTCACATTCAAATGGTGATAAAGGGCGGCCAAATTCCTTCTCGAAGCAAGTGTATACGTCTGATTCTTCTGCCTTTTTGCTCTTTTCTTTATCATTTTGGGAGCTGATTAAAAACTGGTCAACAAGCCTTTCCCATAATGGTTTTAAGGAATACTTCTCATAACGAATTCCCTCGCTTGAAACCTCATCGATAATTTCAAGCAACCCTCTTTGAACAAGCTTTCTAAGCATATCATTACAGTCTAGAACGGAAATGGTCATGCGGGATGAAAGCTCTTCGGGTGTAGGAAATGCATTTCCCTTTTCAATAAATGAAAGAATATTTAATAAAAGAACAAGTTCATATTCATTTAAATGAACATTACGATATTGAGATAATAAAACAGCAGGAAACGTTATATTCCCTTCTTCAATCCATGATAATAGATTAGATTTCATCCTAATTACACCTCCCCCTCAGTATAACATGAACAAACAATCCGGGTAAGAGTATTAGCCCTCCAGCTTTGGCAAAGGAATGCAAAAAAAGGATGTCTCAAAAGGGTCGCTCAACAATCAATATATAGTCGCATATTAAGCAAAGTTCAACTATATATTCTAGGTTGAGGGATCTGACTCTTTGATTTGGACATCCACTTTACATTGATATTTTGTTCAAATTTTACTTTTCAAGCTTTGAATTTACAAACCGATGGATCCTACCTACTGCTTCTTCTAATTGTTCGAGTGAAGTTGCATAGGATAGGCGAATGTTGTCCGGAGTCCCAAAACCTGATCCTGGAATGACAGCTACTTTCGCTTCAACAAGTAATGCTTCAACAAATTCATCCACATTTGGATAACCGGTTTGTTGTGCTGCTTCCTTAACGTTAGGAAATAAATAAAATGCCCCTTGTGGTTTCACACAAGTAAAACCCGGTATTGAGACTAACTGATCAAAGATGATCTCTAACCTATCCTCAAAAGCTTGACGCATTTCTTCTACAGGCTCTTGTGGACCATTGTAAGCTGCAATGGCTGCAAATTGCGCCGTGGTTGTTGGGTTAGATGTGCTATGACTGGCAAGATTCGTCATTGCCTCAATAATTTGTTTATTTCCGGCTGCATAACCAATTCTCCAGCCAGTCATGGAATGTGATTTAGAAACACCGTTAATAATAATGGTTTGTTCTTTTAATTCCGGAGAAATTTGTGCAATGGAAATATGCTTGTGATGACCATAGATAAGTTTTTCATAAATTTCATCGGAAATAATTAAAATGTTTTCACGAAGGCAAATATCTCCAATTCCTTGAAGTTCTTCCTTCGTATAGATAACACCTGTTGGATTGCTAGGTGAATTTATAATGATTGCCCTAGTTTTGTTTGTAATGGCGTTTTGTAATTGATCAGGTGTTATCTTAAATTGATTTTCTTCAGAACCTTCAATATATACTGGGACCCCGCCAGCCAGTTTAACTTGTTCCGGATAGCTAACCCAATATGGCGAAGGAATGATGACCTCATCACCATCATTTAAGATAACCTGAAATAACGTATATAGAGCATGTTTAGCACCATTTGCAACGATGATTTCATTTGGCTTGTAAGTTAGCCCGTGATCACGTTGTAATTTATCAATAATGGCTTTTTTTAAGGCTGGTAGGCCTGCTGAAGGTGTATATTTTGTATGCCCTTCATTCATGGAACGAAATGCAGCATCTAATATATGCGCGGGCGTATTAAAGTCAGGCTCCCCAGCACCTAAACCAATTACATCTTCACCTTGCTCTTTTAACATCTTCGCTTTTGCAGTAATGGCCAATGTTGTTGAGGGGGTGAGTGCCATTACTCTATTTGCAAGTTTTAATTCCATGCCAATATTCCTCCTGTCTCCTATTTAACTAAAAGTTTTCAATCTTCTTCAGCCATTCACCTGTGTCAAATTGAACATAATAATAATTTATTAAATTATTGTCAGAACGGTAATAAATTTCCCAAAGAGGAATATTTTTTTCCATCCCAAGGCGAACAGAAATAATTTTTTTTGGCTTTTTTTCTTGTAAAAGCTTATCGATGGCATCATTTTGTGTAAGACCATCCTTAGCTTTTTTAACAATTACTTTTTTCGTCTTTTGAGGAATCCAAACGATAATTTTTTCACCTTTTTTATTTTTTCCTTCTATCACATCAACGGACTCTAAGCCATTATATATATGAAAATCATCAACTTGGCTTAATTGAACCTTATCCTTTGCAAGTGCAACAGCTTTTTTTTCTTCTGTCTTTAAAGGAGAAACAGCGGTAAAATAAACTTTTATTAAAACCCCAACAAAGACCAATACAAATAAAACCAGAAAAATAATCCATTTTTTCATGTCTTTCAACCTTTTCTATGTACGATAAATGGTAAAAATCGCCTTATTTTGATCTTCCATATCAAGGGCTAACCCAAACATAAGGTCTTTATCCTTTAAGGTTCGATTAAGAGTATCAACAATTTTATATAAATCCGGTCCATACTGGATTTTTACTGTTGATAAAACTTCTATCTTGCTCTCCATCATTGTTCCTCCATTATCATAAAGAATCTACTCACTCATTATAGCAGGTTAGGAGTTAAATAATCCTAAAACATTCTCGCAATCCGAAATTTTTATAATCACTGCCATCTTCAAGGATCGTGAAGACTTCATAATGTGATTTCGTGAATTTGATTGTCACCGTTCCATGCGTTTTTGTAAAATATACTTCTGACCAAGTTTTAAGTAAATCACTTATAAGTTCCGGATTCGGATGGTGATTTCCACCTGCAGTTAAAATGGAGATTTGTGAATCGACATGTTTAACTAGTTTTTCAGATAGTAAATCTTCATTCGCATTAGCGGGAACCTTAAAAACCTTGATCTCGCCGAGGTTTTTAGTTAGTAATTTTTCCTTAGCATGTTGGCTAAAAGAGGACATTAGAAAAAGATGATGCTTGAAAAACTGCAGCGTAAAATCTAATCCCTCATTTTTTTCACTTCCTACATATTGAACGACAGCTGATAGTTCAGGAAAAAGCTCCGTTTTTGTTTCTTCTTTCCAAGATTTTATCACGATTTGATTGCCAACGTCTAAATTTTCAGCAATTTGTTTTGTTATTTGTTGCGAACTCGCTATTTCCTTTATATGGTATCTATTAACAAGGTGGTTTACTTGTTCTAAATGAAGTGCATGTGCACCCGTCAAAATCAGCATGGTAACCTTTTTTACATCATATAAAGAAAGCCACCTGTCCATTTCTCTCTTAGACTGTCCGCCTCCAACATTCACCAATATATTCTGATTATTAGGACCTTGGATCAGTGTTGCTTCACCATCAGATAGTCGAAAAAAACTGATCGCCATTTCATGGCTTCTTATATTTAAATCGATTTTTTCAACATTCCCGGAAAAAGACTTTCCAGCCAGTGCAATGGAAGTACATTGAAGAAAAATAACCACTAAAATAAGGAATATTCTCATTGATTTAATCCTCCTATACTTACGTATAGGATGCGGAGAATTACCAAATTTTATTTCATAGCCATTTGTAAATGAACTCTATCAATTCGTTTATATTCCCCCTTTTAACAGGTACGGACGGAATTGATTTTAAAAAGGCTCCACCGTATTTAGTGGTGACAATTCTTTTATCAAAAACAACCATAATTCCTCGGTCTGAATTTGTGCGAATTAAGCGACCAAACCCTTGCTTAAAGCGAAGAATGGCTTCTGGCAATGAATAATCGTAAAAAGCATTACCCCCATGATTTTTTATAAACTGACATTTTGCCTCAGTTAATGGCTCAGCAGGAGGGCTAAATGGAAGTCTAACAACAACCAAGCAGGATAAATCCTCTCCCGGTATGTCTACACCTTCCCAAAAGCTACTTGTCCCAAAGAGAATGGCTTTATCAAATGCTTTGAAATTTCTTGTTAACCGCGAGCGACTTCCACTTGTAATACCTTGGGCAATCATAACGAAATCAGTTAAAAAACCACTCTCTTTAATTAAATCGTACGTTTTTCTCAGCATGTCATTGGCAGTAAACAGTATAAGCATCCTGCCCTTTGTTGCTTCAGCGATCGTAATAATATGTTCTGATATAGCTACAACATATTCATCTAACGAAACGGAATTGACCTCTGGTAAATCCTCTGGAATCAAAAGTTGGACCTGATTTTCATATTGGAACGGTGAAGGAATCGTCATTTTTATGGTGTCAACCGAATCGAGTCCTATTTCCTTTACAAAATAATCAAACGTATGATTCACCGTTAAAGTTGCTGACGTAATGACTACCCCTTTTTTCTGTTTAAAAAGCTTTTCCTTTAAGGAAGCTGCAACGGTGGCCGGCTGGGCAAAAAAAGTGGTGACATTTTGCGGTGAACGAGTATCAAATTCAATCCACTTAACAAAATTAGATTCTAATATAAAGCATTCCTTAATGGTATGTCTAAGCTCCGTGAGATCAGTGACAAAGGAAACGATTTCTTCCAACTTGCTTTTTTGTTCATTTTTATATAAGTCTTTTTGTTTTTCAAGGAGATCCAACCGGTTTCTAATTCCATTTTCCAGATCTTTCATTAAAAAAGCGAAGCGTTCTGCACTGTGTATAAGAGCAGCCATTTCTTTACTGTGTTCACGTGTCGAAAAACGCACTTTAACACGGGAAGTGCCTTTTAAATTTTGAGACATTGATTTTGCATAAATTGCGATTAACTTAAAAAAATCATCCATCTCATAGAATAAGTCAGCAACCAATTGATTCAATTCAAATGTCTGATCTATCTTTTCTCTTTGTACGGGTAACAAGTCCAATAGTTCCTCAAGATGAAAAAACAGCTGTCTTTGTTCATATTGACCAAACTGACCTAATAACAACCGAGTAGATAAATAATCTAATGAATGACCAAAAAATTGACTTGCTTGCTTTTCAAGATGGTGACCCTCATCAATTATGCAAAAATCAGATGGCGGTAAAATCGAGTTTTCTCCTGAAAGATCGCTTAATAATAATGAATGGTTGGTAATAATCAGATCTGCATCTTGCGCCGCTTTTTTGGCTTTACTATAAAAATCTTTCGTTTGCCACTCTTTATTTTGTAAAAATACAACTTGTTCATTTTTTATTTTATTCCAGTAATGAAGCCCGCCACTCGAAAGGTTCAATTCATCCTTATCACCTGTTTCAGTTTCCAACAGCCAAACAAGAATTTGCATTTTCGTTAAGGATGTATCATAATTTTCGTTTTCTTCCAATAATGTTTGCTTAAACCGTTCTAAGCTTATATAATTATTTCTTCCTTTAAGTAGAACAGTGTTAAGCTTAAAAGGAAGGATTTTCGTAAGAATGGGAATTTCGTTTTTTAATATCTGTTCCTGAAGTTGAATCGTGTGGGTACTGATCACGATCGGGAGTCCTTTTTGTTTTGCAAAATAGGCAGCTGGTAATAAATATCCGAGCGATTTACCAACGCCAGTCCCCGCTTCAATTAACGTGTGTCTTTCTTCTTGAAAGGCCTTATAAACTCCATCCATCATCTCATATTGCCCAGTTCTTTTTTCAAAGCTTGAAAAACCCTTTTTTATAAGTTCTATCTTTTCCGTATGATCAGCAGGATAGTCAACCTCACCTTTGGCCCCGTTTTCCTCCATCATTTCGGTGCGTTTATGTAGGGCCAAGCCTTTAAAGATTTCAATGGATTCAGGGAGGCTCTCAATCGTCTTATCTTTGTCTACCATTATTTCATCCAGTAATTGCTGCAAGTCACTTTTAAGACCCCCAGATAAAGTTGATAGCTGCAGAAGAAGTGTTCTTGGGAGTAAAGACAAGCTCCTTAAAAAAATAAGAAAGAGCTCTGCCGTCACTAGGGCATCACTGTCAGCCTGATGTGGACGATCATGGTTTAAATTCTCAAGCTCAGCTAAATTAGAAAGCTTATAACTGTCTGCGGTAGGATAAAGGATTCGCGCCATTTCAACAGTATCTAGAACAGGTCCAAAGAAACCGTCAAAACCAGAATGGATGAGCTCTTCCTGTAGAAAAGATAAGTCAAATAATACATTATGCGCAACAAAGTAAGCTCCATCAAGGAGATCGCCAATTACAGGAGCAATTTCAGAAAATAATGGAGCATCTTTCACCATTTCATCATTCAATCCAGTCAATTCTTCAATAAAGACTGGTATTGGTTTTTCTGGATTGACCAGAGTAGAGTACTGTTTTGTAATCATTCCATTTTCAATGACTACTGCAGCAAATTGAATGATTTTGTCACCTTTCTTTGGAATGTTCCCTGTAGTTTCCAAATCAATCACAACAAATTTATATTTCATATTATTAAAACACCCCAAACCTTTATCAATAGATAAAGTAACATAAAAAAAAACAAATTAAAAAGAAAAATAATAATGAATATGTTCATTATATAAAATAGTGATAAAAAAAGAAAAATCCCTGATTTGGGGATTCAGGCTGTCGAAAAACTTTCGATAGTCTTTTATTTCATTCACTTTCTTTAACAATTCACCGCATTAATTTATTTTAATATCATTAATTTATAGGCTGTTCAATAGGTCTTTTGATTTGCGCTCAAGAAGCGAGCATCCGCGGGCGTGC
The DNA here is from genome assembly GCF_001048695.1 of Neobacillus massiliamazoniensis. Taxonomy (GTDB): domain Bacteria; phylum Bacillota; class Bacilli; order Bacillales; family Cytobacillaceae; genus Neobacillus; species Neobacillus massiliamazoniensis. The sequence continues at coordinate 245,985 of NZ_CVRB01000004.1, forward strand.
CGGGGAGCCTCCTCGGCCCCGTACTCCCGCAGGACATTGAATTACATCCTTGAATCCGCGCACGAAGGATATGCGATAGCATTTTCGAGGAGTCGAGCGCCTTCCGCTCCAATCAACAGGCTAGCTAGCATGGACAATTAGTTAATAAAAATCGGGATTTTAGTTCACGACAAAATAAAAAATTGCCGAGAAAAATACCCTTTCTCGACAATCTGAATCCCCGATTTGGGGATTAAATAATGGTAAGTGCCGGTTCAGAATGAATTAATTCTTTGATACGATTGTTCTCATCCATTATAGCAACTTTCGGTTTGTGTTTGGAGACTTCTTCTTGTGGAACAAGTACATATGAGATAATAATGACAATATCCCCTTTTTGAACAAGGCGGGCTGCTGCACCATTGAGACAAATGACGCCGCTTCCTCTTTCACCTGGAATGATATAGGTTTCAAGTCGTGCACCATTATTATTATTGACGATTTGTACTTTTTCATTGGCCATCATTCCAACCGCATCTAATAAGTCCTCGTCAATTGTAATACTGCCGACATAATTTAAATTCGCCTCTGTGACGGTTGCGCGATGGAGTTTACCATTCATCATTGTACGAAACATAAATTTTAATCCTCCCTAGTTCCTTCAAAAATCATGTTGTCTATTAAACGAATATTTGAAAACCTCACAGCTAATGCAATGATAAAGCGACCATCTAATTTTTCTAAAGGTTCTAAATGTGGATAAGTGAGAATGTTAACATAATCCACTTTTGCATTAGGAGCAGGTGAAATGAGATCATTGATAACATTTACAATATGATCTGGATTTCTTTCCCCGTCCTCTATTGCTTTTTTCGCAGCCTGTAGGCTTTTATATAGTACTATAGCTTGCTTTCGGTCATCAGAAGTAAGATGGACATTTCTCGAGCTTTTTGCCAGACCGTCCTTTTCTCTGACAATGTCAACAGGTACAATCTTAACAGGAATATTGAGATCCGTAATTAATCCTTCAATGATGGCAACCTGTTGGGCATCCTTTTTCCCAAAGTAAGCTCGTGTTGGCATGACAAGATTAAATAACTTGGTAATCACGGTTGCAACCCCGTCAAAATGCCCCGGACGAGATTTGCCGCATAAAACATTCGTTCGTCTATGAACAGCGACGGTTACTGAAGATGACTGAGGATACATTTCTTCAACTGACGGGTAAAACAGATAATCAACCTTTTCACTCTCAGCTAAAGCACGATCCCTCTCAAAATCTCTTGGATAGGTAGCGTAATCTTCATTTGGCCCAAATTGCAATGGGTTTACAAATATACTTAAAACGACGATATCATTTTCCTCTCTTGCTTCCTTTATCAGAGTTAAATGACCTTCATGCAAAAATCCCATTGTCGGGACAAAACCTATCGTTTTTGACATGCTTCTCTGTTTGCAAATTTCTGATTGTATCTCGTTAATAGATGTGATGACCTTCATACTTTACCCCCGTACAATGCTTTCAGCTCTTGTTCTTTCATTGTGAATGAGTGTTTATCTTCTGGAAAAAGATTGTTTTTAACATCCGCTGTATATGATTCGATTGATTCATTTATTAATGGATTGAGAGAAGTGTACTGTTTTACGAATTTAGGGACGCGTTCAACACCATAGCCTAAAATATCGTGGAAAACAAGCACTTGACCATCTACGTCAATTCCAGCACCAATCCCAATAACAGGTATGGAAACAGACTTTGTCACTTCATTCGCAAGCTGCTTTGGAACACATTCAAGTACTAAAGCAAAAGCTCCCGCTTCCTCAACCCTTTTGGCATCCGCGATTAATTTTCTTGCTTCTGACGATTCTTTCGCTTGAACTTTATAACCGCCTAACACGCCAACAGATTGAGGGGTTAGTCCTAAATGGCCGCAAACAGGAATCCCTGCTCGTGTAAGAGCTGAGATCTTTTCAATAACACCTTCTGCACCTTCAAGTTTAACAGCATTAGCTCCTGTTTCTTGAATAAGCCTGCCGGCATTTACTAATGCATCCTTGATTGTTAGGTGGTAGGTTAAAAACGGCATATCCACTACGATGAACGAATTCTTTGCACCACGTTTAACAGCTTTTGTATGATGAATCATGTCCTCCATCGTAACCGGAACGGTTGATTCGTACCCGAGGACGACCATTCCAAGCGAGTCACCTACTAATATCATGTCTACACCGCTTTGCTCAGCAAGTTTTGCAGAAGGATAATCATAGGCTGTAATCATAACGATCTTTTCATTACTTTCCTTCATTTTCGAAAAATCCGTCGTTTGCTTCATCATTTTCCCTCCTTTTGTGGAAGAGGAAATAAAACAAATCTGCATTAGAGCAAAAAAAAAGGATCCATCTGAAGGCAGAGGATCCCGTAACTCTTTCGCATGTTCCATCCCTCTGTCCCGGTCCGTTACACGGATCTAGGCAGAAACCATTTAGTTTTCACGTTTTAAAACCAGGTGCAGTTCCAAATGGATACTGCCCATTGCCATGAATTATAACAAAATGTATGAAAAGTGCAAGATGGAATTTTACAACTCAATATCTGCAGAGTAGATAGAATGAATCTTACCGTGTTGATCCTCCAACTGCAGGACCCCTTCATCCGTAATTCCAAGGGCTTTACCTTCTATCGTAGTCGTTAATGTCCTTGCACGAATCTGCTTACCAATACTTATAGCATAGCTTTCCCATAATAATTTTATGGGGAAGAATCCCTCATCTAAGTATAGAAAATATAGCTTCTCTATATTCGCAAAAATATGTTTAATTAAATTCGCTCGCGTAATCACTTCTCCTTTTTCAATGAAAAGCGAAGTAGCAATAGTTTGCAGTTCGTTAGGAAAATCCTCTTGTTTCTGGTTTACATTCATTCCAATACCGATTATAGTCGAGTGAATTCGGTCCGCTTCGGCATGAAGCTCTGTTAAAATGCCTGTTACCTTTTTCCCGTTAATCAGGATATCATTCGGCCACTTTATCTCAGGAATTAACCCTGTCATCTCTTCAATCGCCTGAACAACTGCTACCGCGGTTAATAACGTCAGCTGTGGCGCCTTAGTTAATGGTATCTGCGGGCGAAGAATGAGACTCATCCAAATACCGGTATATTTTGGTGAATGCCATTTGCGATCCATTCTTCCCCTGCCAGAAATCTGTTCCTCTGCTATTACAACCGTTCCTTCTGGTACATTCTCGTATGCTAGCTGATGAGCGATTTTTTGGGTGGATTCCACACTTTCTTCGTAAAAAATGTTCTTGCCGATAAACTTTGTTTTCAAGCCAAGCCTAATTTCATCAGCAGTTAGTTTTTCTGGTGTTCTTATGATTCTGTATCCTTTTCTTCTAACCGCTTCCAATTCAAAGCCTTCTCTTCTTAATTCTTCGATATGCTTCCAAACTGCTGTCCTCGAACAGCCAATTAAATCTGCAATATACTGCCCTGATAGAAAGGAATCGCCGGCATTGGTGAAGGCGTCTAGCAATTCTTTTCTTAGTTCTGATTGCACTCCATCAGCCACTCCTTAATTTTTCTTTTATCATTTACTATTTTTCTATCTAAGATGGCTTGCTCAATAGTGAAAAGTGTCTCTTTAAGCCACGGACCTCCTTTTTGATTAAACCAAGCCATTAACTCAACACCGTTAACGTCGATTTCAGATCGATTCTTTATCGGTAGATCTTCATACAAATTTAGCCATTTTTGAATTGTTTCATTCTCTTTATTTCCTTTTAATACTTGATAAAGCTTTTCAACAGATAAAATGATGGTACTTCCGGAAGTATATAAATCATAGACTGTCCATTCTTGTTCTAATCTTTTATGAAGATAAAATAATATGAGTTGAATTTCCCTTATTTCTTTAAGGGGAAGTCGCCAATTTCGTAAAAACGTCTCCATTTGCTTACCTTTGTACTTCAAACAAAAAACAAGTAATGACCACATTTCATGTATAGCTAAATCCTGTAATTCATAGGAAAGGATTTCTTCTAAACTATCCTTATTATTCTTTAGGCTAGGTAAATAAGCGTACAAGGATGTTTCCAGCATAATACGGATGGCCTTTTTCCTGTTACTACCGAGCAGTAATTTTTCAAACTCAACTCGTTTCCGTTCAATAGCGATATTTTCCAGAAGTGGAACAAGCTCTATCAATGCTTTTTTTGTATTTTCTTCCATATCAAATGAAAGCTGACTGACGAAACGAACTGCCCTCATCATCCTTAGAGCATCTTCTTGAAAACGATCAGTTGCATTTCCAACAGTTCTGATGATTTTTTCTTTTATGGCTGTTTGTCCGGCAAATGGATCGATAATTTGACCACTGTTGTCCATTGCGATTGCATTCATGGTAAAATCCCGCCGCATGAGGTCTTCATTTAAGCTGCGAATAAAGAAGACCTCTTTGGGTCTGCGAAAATCTTTATATTCTGCCTCTGTTCTGAATGTTGTAACCTCATAGGACCTATTTCGATATATAACCAGAACAGTTCCATGTTCAATTCCAATATCCACTGTTTTCGTAAAAATTTCTTTGACCTCATCCGGTGTAGCTGATGTAGCAATGTCTACATCACTTATTCGTCTCTCAAGCAAATAATCTCTAACAGAACCGCCTACGAAGTAAGCTTCGAAACCAGCGTCTTCGAGTTTTTTTAATACAGGAACTGCTGAAAGGAAGGGTTCAATCATAGCTATCACCTTAATTCATCAACTCAAAATAAATTTGTTCATATTGTTCTACTATTCGGTCGGCACTGAACTTGCTTTTTACCGTCTCAATTGACTGTTGAGAATACGATTGATGGAGTGCTTTATCACTTAATAATTGGATTGCCTTTGTTGAAATGTCCTCTATATCTCCAACTTCGCAAATAAATCCAGTCTGTTGATGTGTGACAACTTCAGGTAACCCGCCAGTATTAGTCCCTATGCATGGAACACCGCAAGCCATTGCTTCTAGTGCGACAAGTCCAAAGCTTTCTTTTTCGGATAACAGAAGCATTAAATCGCTTATTGAATATAATTCTTCCAGATTTTCTTGTTTTCCGAGAAAAAGGACTAAGTCCTCCAGATTTAGCTCTCTGACCTGTTTACAAACCCTAGTCATTTCCGGTCCATCCCCAACTAACAACAATCTAGACGGCATGGCAGAAGAAATGTTTGCGAACGCTTTTATCACATCTTGGACTCGTTTTACAGTTCTGAAATTAGATACATGAATAATAACTTTCTCATCTTCTTTTATTTCAAATTCTTCCCGGAGATGCTTCGCGTCCCTTTTATGATAGATCCTTTCATCAACAAAATTATAAACGGTTTGGATCGGTTTATTCTGGACAATAAGCTCGTTTGTTTGTTCAACCAATGCTTTCGAAACTGCTGTGACAACATCTGATTTCTCAATTCCAAATTTAATCGCATCGGTTAATGATGGGTCATACCCAAGCACTGTTATGTCTGTTCCATGTAAGGTAGTGACGATCTTTATATCGCGATTGCTCATATGCTTCGCCAAAATGGCACAAACGGCGTGTGGAATAGCATAATGAACATGCAGTATATCTAATTTCTCACGTTTTATAACTTCAGCCATTTTATTTGCAAGTGCAATATCATACGGCGGGTATTGAAAAACAGAGTATTGATTCACTTCTACTTGATGATAATAAATGTTATGATACATTCGATTTAAGCGAAAGGGAATACTTGATGAAATAAAATGTATTTCATGTCCTCTTTCGGCTAGCATTTTCCCAAGTTCTGTCGCTACGACACCTGAGCCGCCTACAGTAGGGTAGCAAGTAATGCCAATTTTTAATTTCCCCATCATTATTCTCCTATCAAGTCACGATTCAGAAGGATTGGAAACTTAGTTTTGAAACCTTCTGCATAGGAAACCCCTACTTGTTTTCCAAACATTTTCTCTCTTGCTTCGACCGTTTCAATATATCCGTTTACAAGCGGTGTCTCAATGCTTTGTTCAGTTTGTTCAAATTGACTTTTATATGCCCTCAGAGCATCAAGCTTCTTGTCGATGAAAAGGGATATATCAATCGTGAAATCCGGTTTATGGAATCCATTTATCATATAAAAATATACTCGTTCAACCCGGTGTGGAGAATGTGAGTCATCTGTTTGATAGTTTCTGATTGCCGCAGAAAAGACCGCCTCCTCCACAAGGCGAGCACAATTCCCATGATCCGGATGACGATCTTCAAAATAAGGGGCAAACACGATTTTTGGTCTATATGTCCTTATGACCGTTACTATTTTTTTTATATATTCCTCGATTAAAAATAATCCTCGGTCAGGAAATGCTAAAGATGTTCTTAATGGTACTCCTAATATTTCCGCTGCAAGCTTCGCTTCCTTCTTTCTTAGTTCAACCGTTCCGTTTGAAGAAAGATCAGCATTCGTTAAATCGCAAATTGCGATCTTTTTTCCCTCAGATGTTAATTTAGCAATCGTTCCTGCCATGCCGATTTCAACATCATCAGCATGAGCACCGAAGGCAAGAACATGGAAATGATTATTCTCCATCTAACTCTTCATCCCTTTTATTGATATTTCTCCATTCTAAAAGCCCCTCTTCCATACCTCTAATTAATAGCTCAGCAGATCCCATATTCGTTGCGAGCGGAATAGAGTATACATCACATAGACGAACAAGGGCGGTGACATCAGGTTCATGCGGCTGGGAAGTTAATGGGTCACGAAAAAAGAAGACCGCATCCATTTTATTTCTTGCAATCATCGCACCGATTTGTTGGTCCCCTCCTAAAGGTCCTGATTGAAAACGGGTAACCTCTAAGCCCGTTGCTTCACTAATCCGTAAGCCAGTAGTGCCCGTTGCAAATAAGGAGTGTTTTGAAAAAATAGGTTGATAGGCTGTGACAAATTGTACTAGATCATCCTTTTTCTTATCATGAGCAATTAATGCAATATTCATGTCTAAGCTCCTATTCTAGAATGTTTTCAAGTCCATAAACAAAATGATTGTGTTTCATGACTGTTTCAACTGCTACCTTCACGCCTGACATGAAAGAGCCTCGATTATAGGAATCGTGCCTGAGTGTTAGAGTTTGTCCATCTGAGCCAAATAAAACCTGCTGATGGGCGACCAACCCTGGTAGACGGACAGAATGAATGTGCATACCGTCAAAGTTAGCTCCTCTCGCCCCGTTCATCGTTTCTTTTTCATTTGGATGACCTTGTTGCTTCTTTATTCTACTCTCAGAAATCATTTCAGCTGTTTTAACTGCCGTTCCAGAAGGGGCATCCAGTTTCCCATCATGATGCATTTCGATAATTTCTACATCAGGAAAATATTTTGCTGCCATTTGGGAAAATTTCATCATTAATACTGCACCAATCGCAAAATTAGGAGCAATGATACATCCAAGCTCTTTTTTCTGACAAATCTCTTCAAGCTCAGCTAAATCCTCTTTTGAAAACCCGGTTGTTCCAACAACAGGACGAACGTGATAATGGAGTGCTGTTCGAGCATGGAACATCCCCACTTCCGGTGTTGTTAAGTCAATTAAAACATCTGCCTTTATGGTTTGCAGGCACTTTTCAATATCATTATAAATAGGAACATGGTGAATAGTTTGGAAGCCTTCTAAATCGCTTAACATCATACTATCGTATTTATGGTCCACTACAGCAACCAGTTCAAAATGTGTGGTGTTAGAAACAAGCTTAACTGCCTCTCTACCCATCCGGCCGCGTGGACCGGCAATAATGATTTTAATTGGATTCATTGTTCTTCACTCCATATTTTCTGGGGTTATCCTTGTCCACCGATTTTTATCCCGTGTGTTGAATTTATTTATGACATAATCATGTGCTTCTTCGAGGTCGATATTTAATGAGTTGGCAAAACAGATAATGACAAACAGAAGGTCGCCAAGTTCTTCCTCAATTGTTCTTTCCCCTTCATCTGTTTTCTTTGGTTTCTCTCCATAAAAATGGTTTACTTCCCTAGCTAATTCTCCTAGTTCTTCCGTCAGTCTGGCAAGCATTGCTAAAGGACTAAAATAGCCTTCTTTAAATTGGCTTATGTATGCATCAACTTCCATCTGTATGTCTTTCATCGACTTTCCATTGGACATTCTTTACCACCCCATTTATGATTGCTTTTACCACCATGATAGATAAATAATAAACCATTTACAATTAATTTCTCCAATATTAAGATTTTCCCTTGATCTAATTGCTCTTCACTGTTCTATCAGCTATAATAAAAACCGCTGATTCAAAGAAAAATAGGGAAGAGGTGGGATTTTTTATGATACTTGGGCTAAAGGCGAAAAACATCTTTTTCATCATTATAGGAGCAGCCATTATGTCATTCGGTCTCGTAAATTTTAACATGCAAAATAAATTGGCAGAAGGCGGATTTACAGGGATTACACTCCTCTTTTACTTTTTGTTTAAATGGGATCCCTCATACACAAACTTAATTCTAAATATTCCTATTTTCTTTATTGGATGGAAGATGCTTGGCAGAACTGCTTTTTTATATACGATAATCGGCACGTTAGGTGTCTCCTCTTTCTTATGGGTTTTTCAACGCTTCAGTATTGATATGCCACTCCAAAATGATTTAACGTTAGCAGCGCTTTTTGCTGGTGTCTTTACGGGAATCGGCCTAGGGATTATTTTTCGATTCGGTGGCACTACCGGTGGGGTAGATATTATTGCAAGACTTGTCCAAAAATCCTATGGCTGGGCTATGGGAAAAACAATGTTTTTGTTCGATGCCTGTGTTATTACTTTATCATTGACATACTTAAACTATAAACAAGCCATGTACACTCTTGTTGCTGTTTTTGTTGGTGCGAGAGTAATTGATTTCATGCAAGAAGGTGCCTATGCAGCAAGAGGTGCTATGATTATTTCCGATAAAAATAATCATATTGCTGAAAAAATTATGGATGAAATGGAACGAGGGGTTACAGTACTTAAAGGATACGGTTCATACACAAAGGCGGATCGAGAGGTTCTGTATTGTGTTGTTGCCAAAAATGAATTAATGAGATTAAAAAATATTATAACTTCTGTCGATCCCCACGCATTCATTTCCATAACGATTGTCCATGATGTTCATGGTGAAGGCTTTACCTTGGATGAAAATAAAATGCCTATTACATAGAAAAGCGGAGGGCGCCTGCTTATCGGCGACAGGCATTAGACGAGCCGGCAAGAAGGTGCTTTTTACCTTCTTGTCCGGATTGGCTTGTGACCCCGAGCCGATGGCGCCCGGAGCTAGACAAATAGAAAAGCGGAAGCGCTTTACTCAGCCCCGACAGGCATAGAATCCAAATAGAAAAGCAATGCCACTGAAGGGCATTGCTTTTCTATTAATCATTACGTCTCATTCCTGTATAGACAAGAATCAGCCTTAGTAATTCTAAAACAGCTACAGCAGCGGCTGCAACATAGGTAAGTGCTGCGGCATTTAAGACCTGTCTTGTTTCTCTCTCTTCCACATTGCGAATCAATCCAAGTGAAACTACCTGGTCCATCGCACGACTTGAAGCATTAAGCTCAACAGGAAGAGTAATAACTTGGAACAGAACAGCAGCTGCCATAAAAATGATTCCAAGTAACAGCATCCCGCTAAGATGAATCAAAATCCCGATCATTATTAACACCCAAGATAGGCTTGAACCAAAATTAGCAACTGGAACTAAAGCGTGACGAAAACGTAAGAAGGCGTAACCTTGGTCATCCTGAATGGCATGTCCGCATTCATGGGCTGCAATCGCAGCAGCGGCAATAGATTGACCATGGTAGTTTTCAGAAGACAAGCGAACTGTTTTCGTTCTTGGATCATAATGATCACTTAAATAACCACTTTGCTCTTCTACTCCGACATGGGACAACCCATTAGCATTTAATATTTCCCTTGCAACCTCCGCACCCCTTCGATACGTCGAAGAAGGTACTCGAGAGTATTTAGCATAAGCATTTTTTACTTTGGACTGTGCCCATAATGGAATCAACATGATAATGATGAAATAAAGAAGATAAAACATTCTAAGACCTCCAGTATAAGCTCTTGTTGTTATACATTTTAGTCAAATCGATGCTAGGAGTCAATTTTTTAGATCTCTTGAACGATCCTTCTTTATTTCCTTCTCACCCTTATATTTTCTCCACCCGACATATGATAATGTCATAATAATGATGCTTCCCGTTGAGATGATAACCCACCAGATAGAGGGATCTGCTTGATCTTCATTCATGCTTTCAAATATTTTTTTCAAATCCGTTTCGAGATTGTTAAGCTCCTGTTGACTTTTTGGATTATTCACGATTTGAGTACGATATTCATCAATAAAGCTAATACGTGTATCTAATTTTTGGATATTTTCAACAGGAACATCTATTTTTAAGCTTGGATAGACGACATTGTACAAAGATAAGAATTGATTATAATTCGAATAAAAGTTTGCTGAATCTCCCTTTTCTGCTGCCATTTTGGCTTGCCCGAGAGCAGAGATAATCGAGGCTTCCATTTCTGTCCATAATGGTTTATGACTTGTCGTCGCAATGGCGTCAATAACAAGGCGGAATTTGGTGACTTTATTAAGTCTTTCCTCATATTTCATGTCAGTACTAGCGGTCGCTTCGACAGCTTCATCACGGGATTGCTTGACAATTCTTAGCTCGTCCATCGATAATGGTCGTTCTTTGCTAGAAATACTAGCGAATTGATTGGAAAAATAATCAAGCAGGTTTTTTGCATCATTATATCTATGGAATTTTACCATTTGTAAAGCCTCATCAGAGATATTATCAAGCTTCTCCATTGGAGACTCTTGTTCGGCGTATACAGATATGGGACCTAGCATAAGCATAATGGCAAAAAAAAGAATCCATTTTACATTCAATCCTTGTCCCCCCCTTCATCACTAATAAAATGTATGAATGGTTGGACAAGGATAGAACATTATTAATTAAAACTTAATATAGCTTTAATTGAAAACGATCTCGTCGTATACAGAGATAATATGCAATTGCTAAAGACACAATCGATAGCCAAAAAGTAAAGTATCCAATTTGCTTCGTATACATATCGAGCATTTCGTATTTAGGCATCATAAAAAAGACATAATCGATTATATCATTATGTAAAGTCCAAATGGCTGCAACAATTAAATGCGACCATTTAATCCTGTAAAATGGAGCATAGAGTAACCCCTCAACCGCCATTGCAAAATGAGAGAAAATCAACATATATCCTTGCCAATCCAATCCTTGAACAAAATAAACAAGAATGTTCATCACCACTGCCCAAATACCATATTTAAACAGGGTCACGATGGCTAATGCTTCTAACAGCGGCCAATTTTTCTTTAATAAAAAAGCTAAAAGAACAAAAACAAAAAACAAACTTGCGGTAGGGCTATCAGGGACAAAAGGAATGAAAATAGCAGGTGTTTCTTTTAATTGATCGCCATACCAATAAAATCCGTAAATTGTTCCTGCAATATTTACAATTAGCAATAGCTTTAAAACCGATCGGTTTGCAAGCAGAGGATAAATCCGACTCACTATTACTCCACCTTTTATTATATTTTTGACTTTGAGAACTAGCTAGCTCCTGCCCGTCACTTTAATAATAAAAAAGCTGACGATCTTACGCCAGCTTTTCTTTAAATCCGTTATTTTTTACCTAGTCCAGAAATAAAATCACTAAGCTGTTTTAGCTGTTGGTCATTTCCTTTAAATATTCCCGCAGGCATTTTGCCTTTACCGTCTTTAGCAATCTTTGATACTTCATCAGCACTTAATCCAGTTCCGATTAAGCTAGGAGCCCCAGCTCCGCCTTGAAGGTTCTCACCATGACAATTAATACAACCTTGTGCTTTAAATACTTCATAGCCAGGATCAGCTTTATTAATATCAGCTTTTGGTACAATTTTCCCTTGACGTTCTGCAGCAGCCCAGTCATGGGTCGAAACGGATTGCCAAGTCAAAAATACAATAGCAGCTAAAGCCAGAAGCATAAATCCTGTTGCTAATGGACGCTTTCTTGCACGTCTTTCCGGTCCACGGTCAAGGAATGGAGCTAATAATAATCCTCCAAAAGCAAGTCCAGGGATAATCATGGCTCCAACGATAGTATAGGGTCCAGAAGCAAATGAATATTTTAATAATTGATACAAAAACAAGAAGTACCAGTCTGGAAGTGGAATGTAGCTTGTATCAGTAGGATCCGCTATCCTTTCAAGCGGAGCTGGATGTGCAACGGTTAAACATAAAAATCCAACAAGAAATACTGCACCAACCATCCATTCTTTCAACAGGAAGTTAGGCCAAAATGCCTCAGTTTTGCCTGGGTATTCTGAGTAATCTTTTGGAAGCATCGGTTTGCGTGATTCTGGTGCTAAAACACGTGAATCACCTACGAACTTCATACCTTTACCGCGATGCATTGAAGAATCCCCTCCTTTTTAAGTAAAGATAAAAGAAATTTAATTAATTCGACTATTAAAAATCAAAGTGGTCCAGAAATACCTTGTTTCCGAATCATAATAAAGTGCGCTCCCATAAGTGCGAATAACACCGCAGGCAAGAAGAATACGTGAATCGCAAAGAAGCGGGTCAATGTTTGAGCACCAACAATATGTTCATTACCAGCGAGTAAAATTTTAACATATGAACCTATTAAAGGTGTTGCTTCCGCAATTTGAAGACCTACTTTTGTAGCAAAAAGCGCTTTCATATCCCAAGGTAATAAATAACCTGTAAAACCTAAACCAAGCATGACGAAGAAAATAAGAACTCCGACAATCCAGTTTAGTTCACGAGGTTTTTTATAAGCTCCTTGGAAAAAGACGCGTAATGTATGTAAAAACATCATTACAAGTACTAAACTTGCACCCCAGTGATGCATTCCGCGAACGATCTGTCCGAATGCTACCTGGTTTTGAAGATAATAAACGGATTCCCAAGCGTTTTTAATGTCTGGTACATAGTACATAGTTAAAAACATACCGGAAAGAATTTGAATAACAGTAACAAAAAATGTCATCCCGCCAAAGCAGTAAACAAACGCTGAAAAATGGTGCGCTGGGTTTACATGCTCGGGAACTTCATGGTCTGCAATATCGCGCCATAAAGGTGTAATATCTAAACGTTCATCTACCCAATCATAAATTTTGCTTAACAATTATTACACCTCCGTCCGTGGTTGTGCTTTTCCTAAATAAAGATAACCTGATTTTACTTGAACCGGATAAATATCTAGTGGTTGCGGAGGCGGTGTTCCAGGAATGTTTTTCCCACTCTTTTCATAACGACCAAAATGACAAGGACAGAAGAATTCGTTTGGATGTGCCTTGTCTGTGTTCCAGTTAACTGTACATCCTAAATGCTTACAAATTGGTGAAAGAGCAATGATTTTATCGCCATCCTTATAAGCCCAGGCAGTATTCGTAACTTCTGACTCATACCAAGCATCTTTCTGTTTAAAGGTAAAGTCAACACGTTGGGGTTCTTTCGTTAAATCTGAGACTTTCATCGGTGTAGCAATGAATTCACCGCCAGCTTCCTTTTTTAATACAGGATCAACAGCAAATCGGACCATTGGCATTAACATCCCCGCTGCCATAAAACCACCTACACCTGTTAATGTGTAGCTCAAGAATTGACGCCTTGTAACGTTATTCTTACTCACTCATATCCCCCCTCTATTTCTTAAGTAAGTTTAGCGGACAATTATTAAACACATATAATACTAGGACATTATCATGATATATCAATCTCCCATTAAGGTCAATATCATACTATTTGAAATACACATTAATTACTATCAAATTCCGAATTTTCATTCCATTTTTGCGTGAACAGGGTTAATAGCTGATTAACCTGACTGTCAATAAGAGATAATTTTTGTGAATCACTAACTGACTCAAGAGGGATTGCTGGAAGCCAGAGAATGGTCCCATTTAGTTGTTGCTCATGAATTTTCCAATCGCTTTCTGATGTTAGGTAAAATATATGTTTAAAATTACTTTTTTCAATATTTTCTTCCCATTCTTTCAACTCATTTATTACCTTTTCAGTTGATCCACTTTTTAAATAGGTAAACGATGGAAATAATAAGATTCGTCCCGTAAATTGTCTTTCCATATGAGTCGTCAGCAATGTTATAAACTGATGCTTCGCTGCAGATTGCTTCATTTCTTCTCTAAATGATAATGAAATTAAGGGAACAACCGCTGTATCCACATATTCCATTTCCTTTAAATAAGTCTCTACTTCCTCAGGAATCCACTTCATTCTTTTACCAGCCTTTCTTAATCAATTAATACAATTTTATCATTATTTCCCAGCACTATGAACCTATTACAAAACTCTTTTTCCAATTTATTTTCTATCTATACAAAAAGGAAGCTTGTTAAAAGCTTCCTTTTTGATCTGCATTTGATAGATTAATTAATTTTTTCGTTAGCATCTGAAATGCTTCACGATCCTGTTTGTCAAGAGCCTCATCGATTAATAGCAGGAGATTATCACGTTGAAAACGATCAATGCTGTCTTGTAAGAATTGTTCAGCAATCATTCCGTCTTTTTCATTCACCTGCAAGTGTTTCGGGACAAATGGATTCTCTTCAAGAACAGCAACATATTGGTGCGCTTGATTTGATGCATGAAAATTTAATTGAATATATATATATTCGTCCCGATTTAGCCGAATATCGTGAAATGATTTTTCAGCATCAGTTGTCATCACATTTTCTTTATAGAAACGAAATGGGACCTTATCCACACAATGGGTAGACATAATAAGTCCTCGTGGACAATACTGTGCTTGCTCAACAAAATGGACTTTTTCCATTAATTGATCGTGGCTCATTAAATAGTTAAGAATCCATACACATTCTCTTCTTTTTAACTGATAATGATTTAAAAACCAGCGAATAAAATCTTTTTTCTCGTTGACAGAAACAGGGGTTGCCATGATAGATTCCCTCCTCTGCATTTTCAGCTTATTTAATCTCCATCATTTGAAAAACGTTCAAGCAATTCCAAATATTCTTCGTTCGTTGGATCATTTTTTAGCAGTTGTTTAAAAATTTCGACAGCCTGTTCGATTTTTCCTTCTTCCATTAAAAAATATCCATAATCCTGTAAAAATGTTTCATTTGTCTTAAAAAAAGTATATGCACTTACATATTTGTCTAATGCATCTGAAAATTGTTCAAGTCTTTGATAAGCAACGGCCAAATCCCATAAAAATTGCGGTTCCGACTCTTCTTCCACATCTAGCTGGCTAATTAAGTCAATAACATCCTCATATTTGTCCTGTTGAAAAAAAAGTTTGTTAAGCATAAGAGCTGCTTCAGTAAATCCGGGGTCAAGAGCAATTGCCTCCCGGAAATATTGTTCTGCCTCGTCCATTTTTCCAAGTTTAATGGCAATTTTCCCACCGAAGAAAAATAATTCTTTATTAAAGTCGTCCTGCCTAATACCTTCTTGAATCGTACGAAAGCTTTTTTCCAGCTCATCTTCACGTTCATAGCTTAGTGCCAGATGAAGATAAAGAGAATGATATTCTGGGTCCAGCTCTCGGACCTCCTCAAACTTCTCAATCGCTGTTCGAGTATAGCCAGCTTGTAATGCTGTAAAGGCATATCCAAATAGTGTGTTAATTTCCAGTTTTTCTTCTATTGCCTTATCGTAGTAAACAAGTGCATCCTCAAAAGCACCAGAGGCACTTAACAAATCAGCTATCCGTTGAAAGATATTTACTCCAGCTAATTCATTTTGCTCCTCTAAAACGGTTTCATACGCATTCATCGCTTTTGTTATTTCGCCTTGTTCACTATACAGCTCTCCAAGTGCAAAATCAATTATGACCTCATTTGGTAATAATTCCTTTGCCCTCTGAAGTTTTCTCTCGGATACCTCAAATAGTCCTTGAGCTAGATAAAGGTCAGCTAATAACAATAAGGACTGTCCAAAATTCGGATCCTCTTCAGATACTTTCTCAAGTACTAGAATTGCCTCTTCGTCATCACTTAATTCAACTAAAATTTCACCTAAAAGGACAAGGAGCTCCCCTTCTTCCGGGTAACTAAGCAAAAGGTTTTCAATCAAAACCTTCGCTTCCTCTAAGAAACCAAGCTGAAATAATTCTTCAGAAAGTTGGAATTTTTCTTCGGGCGGGCCGCTGTTTAATATCACATTATATTCATTTAAAGCTTCTTTATGTTGACCATTTTCAATCATGTTAATAATTTTATTTACTCGATCCATTTCCTGTTCCTCTCGCCTCTAATTTAAAGAGAAAAATATGATGGGGTGCGCACCTTAACATATTCTCCATTTCCAGGTTTAAATAAAACCTCTTTCCCCGACCGAACTACCTTCCCCTTGTGGACGGTAACTACAAGTTTATCTTCATGATAATGAAATAATTTCTCTTCATCAACATTTTTGACTTCATTTCCCTGTAAATATAAATTATAACTTATTTCTGTACCATGCATGAGACTTGCTACTCTTGGATATAACCCCATTTTATTTAACACATTTATTGATAAAGGCTGATTGTCTTCTAGCTCGTCAAAGATGGAAGGAATTTTTCCCTTAATCATTATATATTTCCATTTCGACAAAACCTTCTTTGTTTCCTTCTTTAACATTGAAGAGATGACAGGAATGAGTGGACTATTAAACGGAAAGAGTGCTTCTCTTATCCAAGTCCAGGGAATATCCTCAAGCCTATCCCATTCGTTTATCTCAACAAAAATAGCGGGAAGTTGTTCTTTCTTGCATTTTCTAATAAGTGTTGGGGTAAGGAGCTTTAAAGGGATAAATACTCCTATTGAAAAATCAATTGGACTATTCAATAAAGCGGTTTTCGTGGCTTTCAGTTTGTTTGTTAACTCGTTTTCATTCGAAATCTTTACATAGGTAAGGAATGTTGTACTACCCTTTAATAGAAACTGTTTTATTATATATTCTTTTACCACATGATTTGGACTGTCTATTGGAATTTTTGCGTCTAACTGGCAATAAGTAGGAGTCATAATAAAAGTTTCTGCATTCATTTTCATAAATTTCTCATGGTTAAAACTTTGTTTCAGCCCAGCAATGCGGTTTTCCTTAATTAAAATTGAACATTTCGAGAATTGGCTTTGCTTGAGAATATTAGCATTTTCGATTATATAGGACATCAACTCACCCCTTTTTACCATTATAAATTCACTTTATTCTCTTGGCTGTGTTAAACTTGCTTGCTGATTTGCGCTCAAGAAGCGAGCATCCGTGGGCGTTCCGGGGAGCCTCCTAGGCGCTTAAGCGCCTGCGGGGTCTCCACTGCACCGTACTCCCGCAGGACGTTGAATTAACATCCTTGAATCAACACCGCACGAAGGAAATACGATAGCATTTTCGAGGATCTCGCGCCTTCCGCTCCAATCCATAGTTTCAAAAACAACAATGACCTTTAACTTCTAGCCATTCTCTTAAGACAAGCTATGTCAATATAAGCAAAACTATGACTTCCAAAAATCAAAAAAGCTGCAGATGGCAGCTTTTATTGGGTTAGAATATTTAAATGGTGGAAAAAGTTTGGATAGGAAACGGCTATTGCTTCAGGCCTTTCGAGATTTACCTCATTTTCACAAAGTAAAGCTGCAATGGCTAGCATCATTCCTATTCGGTGGTCACCATGACTAGAAACGGTTCCACCGATAAGCTTTGATTTTCCATGAATGACCATACCATCATTAGTTGCTTCGATTTCAGCGCCTAATTTTTTTAATTCTCCAACAACTGTATCAATCCTGTTCGTTTCTTTTACCTTTAATTCTTCTGCATTTTTGATTATGGTTATCCCTTCAGCCTGTGTTGCCAGCAAGGCAATAATCGGAATTTCATCGATTAATTTTGGAATTAAATCCCCTTCAATAACGGTTCCTTTCAGACTGGAAGTTCTCATGATGATATCTCCAATTGGTTCAAATGAAGCATCGCTAGACTGTTTGATTGATAAATCAGCACACATATTTTTTAAAACCTCAATGATTCCGGTTCTTGTTGGATTTAAACCTACATTTTTAAGAACAATTTCACTATTTGGGACAATGGCTCCTGCAACAAGGAAAAAGGCAGCTGAAGAAATATCACCAGGTACATGAATGTTTGTACCCGTTAACTTTTGACCACCATTTACTTTCATGATGTTGTGATGTTTATTTATAATACCACCAAATTTACGAATCATTCTCTCCGTATGGTCACGAGTTATAGATGGTTCTGTAATGGTAGATTCCCCTTCTGCTTGAAGAGCAGCAAGAATCAAGGACGATTTTACTTGTGCACTAGCAACTGGAAGCTGATACTGAATGGGACTTAAAATACCGCCGCGAATCGCGATAGGAGTATAGGAGCCATTTTTTCGTCCATCGATCTCGGCACCCATTTTTGCTAATGGCACTGTCACTCTTGTCATCGGCCTTTTTCCGATAGATTCATCACCGATAAGGGAAGCAAAAAAGGGTCTTCCAGCTAAAATTCCTAATAATAACCGGATTGTCGTTCCAGAATTTCCGACATCCAAAACTTCTTTTGGCTCATTCAAGCCTTCAAAGCCTTTTCCGATGATGATTATTTCCTTATCCCGTTCCTCAATTGTAACTCCTAATTTTCGGAAGCATGAAATCGTACTTAAACAATCTTCTCCCGGCAAAAAATTGGTTATTCTCGTTTCTCCGTAGGCTATCGATCCAAACATCACAGACCGGTGGGAAATCGATTTATCTCCGGGAATTTCAATTTCACCTGACAATCCCCGTATACTAGTTTGCAGTTTTTTTAACACCATGAAATCACCTTTTTTATCCATTGTCTAGCTCCATAAGAGTTAGCTTCGTTAGCGATGCCTCGTAGAGGGTGTCCCAAAGGTATAACTTTTAGGGGCACCCCCTTTTTATTAATGGTCTATTAAACTTGTCTGTTGATTTCCGCTCTAGTGGCGGTCCGGGGAGCCTCCTCGGCGCTATTGCGCCTGCGGGGTCTCCCCTGCCCCGTACTCCCGCAGGACATTGAATTACATCCTTGAATCCGCCCACGCACGAAGGAAATGCGATAGCATTTTCGAGGAGTCGAGCGCCTTCCGCTCCAATCAACATAGCGGAAAAATTATCATGAACTTTGTAAATATAGTGGTACCTGTCACCTTTTGGGACAGTCTCGAGTGCAAAGCGGCTCTTAGGTCTACATCCCCTGACCAAGGAGCTTACACCTTACTAAAAATCATTAAAGACCAATCGAGGTGGAGTAGCTTGTATATTTTGCTATGCAATTTTCAGCTCTTTGTCGGTCTTGTTCTGTTTGTAAACTTATAACAAGGACACCATAGATTTCTTCTTCTCTTGTTTCAAGTATCCGAATGTTAGTGATGCTGATCGTTTCCTTTGCTAAAAAGCCTGTAATTTCGGAAATAACACCAGGATAATCGGGTACATCGACAAATAAATCGTAGAAGGCAGGAATGGCCCCTTTTTCCTTACTCGGAAGGCCATCACGAAATTGCTTTGCTTGATAAAAATAGTCATAAATTTCCTCGCTATTTTCTTTTACAAGCAAATCCTTCATCAAATTCATTTCTTCCTGCCATTGGTTTAAGAGTTCAATAAGGACCTCGCGGTTATGAAGCAAAATATCCTTCCACATTTCAGGGCTACTTGAAGCAATTCGTGTGATATCCCTAAAACCTCCAGCAGCAAGACGAGAAATAAGATGGTCACTTTTTGCCAATTTTTCTGTTTGACGAACAATGGAGGCTGCTACAATATGTGGAAAATGGCTTACAATTCCCGTAAGGTAATCATGGCTTTTAGGCGAAATGGTTAGAAATTTTGCTCTAGTACCAATAAGCCAATCTTTTAATTCTTCTACTTTCGATTCATCGATATTTTCACCTGGAGTAAACAAATAAAAAGCATTCTCAAATAAAATTTCTTTTGCCGCTGATACTCCGCTTTTATGCGACCCCGCCATAGGATGTCCACCGATAAAGGTATACCCTTGTTTCTGTAAACAAATTGCCTTTTCGACAATTTTTTCTTTTGTACTACCGGTATCCGTTATGATCACATTGGGGTTTAATGGCAAACTTGAAAGTTGATCAATAATAGCCTCGGTTTCCTTTACCGGAGCTGCAATAATGATTAAATCTGCATTAAGAGCACCCTCATGGACTGTTTCAGCAATGGAATCAATTACTCCAAGCATTTTTGCAAGACGAGCATGTTCACTATTAATGTCAAACCCTATAATGGATGCTTTTTTATGTTCTTTTTTAATACATAATGCTAAGGATCCGCCTATTAATCCTAGCCCCACAACAAAAACGCGGCCTTCCAATGAAACTCCCCCTATTTTTTAAAGAGCTGCTCTTCTCTTTGATTAACTAAAAATTCATCCAGAATTCTTAGCAATCCTTCATTTTGTTCGGTAGTACCCACTGTAATCCTTACTGAAGTCGGAAACCCTAGAGCTTTTCCTGAACGGACTATATATCCTCTTTCAAGCAGATATTGAAAGACGGTATCTCCATCAATCTTGAAATCAATTAAAATAAAATTAGTTTGTGAAGGAAAATATTCGAGCCCGTGCTGATGGCAGAAATCATAATATTGCTGAAGTCCGGTACGATTTTTCTTCTTGCACTCCTCTACAAACTCTTGATCTTCTATTGCAGCTAGTGCCGCTGCTTGCCCAAATGAATTGACATTAAATGGTTCCCTGCCTGGTTCAAGAGCTTTAATAATGGCTGGATTAGCAACCCCATATCCTACTCTTAAAGAAGCTAAGCCATATATTTTCGAAAAGGTTCTTAAAACTATTAAATTCGGATATTTACTTGTCAAACTAATGGCATCATAATAATCATCTGCCACTACGTATTCATAATAAGCTTCATCAAGAACAACAAGACAACTTGATGGCACTTTTTCAAGAAACGCTAGTAATGCCGTTTCTGGAATGTATGTACCTGTTGGATTGTTAGGGCTGCATAGCCAAACGACATTTGTCTTCTCATCCATCGCATCGAGCATACCATGTAAGTCATGTTCACCGTTCAATAAAGGAACCTCTTTAATAACTGCTCCTTCAATGACTGCATTATGGCGATATTGGGAAAAAGTTGGCGTAGCCATAACCGTGCTCGCACCAGGATGAAGCAATGCTCGGGAAATAATTTGAATGAGATTGTCCGATCCATTACCAAAAATCAATTTCTCTGGTTCCACTTGAAGAAAAGCGGCAAGCTCATCTCGCATAGAAGAGGCGTAACCATCCGGATAGATCGGCATGTTTAGCAAATTCGATTGAAGGGCAGATAGAACCATATTTGAACATCCAAAAGGATTTTCATTCGATGCAAGCTTGATGATCTGTTCAAGTTGAAATTGTTTTTTTACTGACTCAATCGACTTTCCTGGCTGATATGGCGTCAGCGTTAATAACTGTTCTTTCCATCTCACATTCCCCAACCTCCTGCACACTTTTAAAATTTTAGAATACACAAACTATTTTAACATTTTATCAATTCTTTTGACCAAGATCAGGTCTTAGAACTTTTGCCTCTTTTAAGTATATATGGGTAATTTCATTCTGCTCTTTTTCGGTATTGACATGCATCATGATTCGAATGCAGGACTCTAATGAACCTGGTACTGGTATCTCTCGCATACACATAACTGGAACATATGTCCATCCTTCCAATTTTCGCAATGCCTTTGCTGGGAATGTCGCATTTAAATCCTCGGTTGTAGAAATCAAAATTGATGCGACGGAATCAGAATGGATTTGATTGGTTTCAATCATTTTCGTTAATAACTCTTCCGTTGCGGAAAGGATCGCCTCTTCTGAATTTCTATCAGCCGTAATGGCTCCCCTCATCCCTCTGATCATATAAAAGCCCCCTTTTAAAAACTTGGCTGTGTTAAACTTGCCTGTTGATTTGCGCTCAAGAAGCGAGCATCCGCGGGCGTTCCGGGGAGCCTCCTCGGCGCTTAAGCGCCTGTGGGGTCTCCCCTGCCCCGTACACCCGCAGGACATTGAATTACATCCTTGAATCCGCCCACGCACGAAGGAAATGCGATAGCATTTTCGAGGAGTCTCGCGCCTTCCGCTCCAATCAACATAGTTTCAATAATCAACAATGACCTTTAACACAGGCAAAAACTTTTTAGTTTATCCACAAGGACGTCACCAGAAATCTCCTGCATTTTTGGTTTGCCCACACTTTCAAGTAATACAAACCTAATTGAACTACCAAAAGACTTTTTATCTTGGCTCATTCTGGTATGTAATCGTTCTAATGAAAGATCGGGTGGGAGATTTGTTTCAAATCCTAATCGCTCGATCCATTCAATAAATTTGTTTAAATCGAAGGAAAGCCCAAGCATACCTATACTTAACTTTAACGCAAACACCATACCAATCATGACAGCTTCCCCATGAGTAAAATTCCCATAACCCATTTCTGCTTCAATTGCATGTCCAAGTGTATGTCCAAAATTCAGGTAGGCACGTACTCCAGTCTCTCTTTCATCCTTTGCAACAAACTCTTTTTTAATCTTGATCCCTTTTATTATTGAATAAGAAAGTTGTTCCATCGTTAAAGAGTCCAAATTATCAATATTCATTTGTAGCCAATCATAGAACGCTTGATCATAAATAAGTGCATGCTTAATGACTTCCGCAAATCCGGATCGAATTTCTTGCTTTGGAAGCGATTTAAGAAACGTAAGATCATATAAAACAGCTTCCGGCTGATAGAACGCACCAATCATGTTTTTACCAAGTGGATGATTAATCGCAACTTTTCCACCAACAGCACTATCGTGTGCCAAAATGGTTGTTGGAACTTGGATAAAGGGAATTCCCCTCATAAAGCTTGCCGCTACAAAGCCAGACAAATCACCGACCGCTCCTCCACCAAAGGAGAGAACCAGCGATTTACGGTCAAGACGGTTCTCAAGGGCTCTAGAAAGTGCCTCATAATACACTTCAAACGTTTTTGCCTTCTCTCCGACCGGAGCAGTAAAAACAACAGGATTCCACCCTTTTAGTGAAACCAATAATTTTTCTAGATGCAAAGAAGCAACCGTTTCATCTGTAATGATGAATATTTTCGTTAAATCCGGAAAATGTTTCGTTAAAAATGGACCTATCTCTTTGGAGGCACCTTCACCAATCAATACATCATAACTTTTTGATTCTGTATGAATGCGAATCGTTTCCATTAAAATTCCCTCGCAAATTCACGTTGTTCATTAATTTCTTTAACAAAAGTATCAAAACGGTCGCTGTAAAATTGTTCTACCAGAGCATTGGCAAGTTCCCAAGCAACAACATTTTCTGCTACTACGGCTGCTGCAGGAACGGCACAGCTATCTGAGCGCTCAATACTTGCGGCAAACGGCTCCTTTGTTTCAATATCGACACTCATTAATGGTTTATAGAGGGTTGGGATCGGCTTCATGACACCTCGGACTATTATCGGCATTCCTGTCGTCATTCCACCTTCAAAACCGCCTAGGCGGTTGGTCTTTCGTGAATAGCCCCATTCATCGTCCCATACAATTTCATCATGAACCTCACTGCCTGGCTTACGTGCCGCTTCAAACCCAATACCGAATTCTACACCCTTAAATGCATTGATACTGACAATTGCAGCAGCCAATTTGGCATCAAGCTTTCGATCATAATGTACATAACTTCCAACACCTGTTGGCATTCCTGTTGCAATGACTTCGACAACACCACCGATAGAATCTCCATTTTTCTTTGCCTCATCAATTGCAGCTATCATTGCTTTCTCTGCATTTGAATCAATGCAACGGACGGGCGATGCTTCCGCTTGTTCTTTTATTTCCTTAAAAGATAAATGGTGAAGGGGATTAGCTTTTTTTCCTCCAATTTCCACCACATGGGCAACTACCTCGACTCCAACCAATGAAAGAAGTTTTTTCGCGACTGAACCTGCCGCTACTCGAACGGTAGTCTCACGAGCTGAAGATCGCTCTAGAACATTTCTCATATCACGGTGACCATATTTAAGGGCGCCGTTTAAATCAGCATGTCCTGGACGTGCTCGAGTCACCTTTCGTTTGATTTCTTCCTCTTCAACTTCTTGTAATGGTTCTATTCCCATTATTTTGGTCCAGTGCTTCCAATCGTTGTTTTTAACTACCAGAGCAATAGGAGACCCAAGAGTTTGTCCATGACGAACCCCGGATGTAATCTCTACCATATCCTTTTCAATCTCCATCCTTCTTCCCCGGCCATAGCCCTTTTGACGTCTCGCTAATTCAGTATTAATATCTTCAGCTACTAAAGGCATCCCCGCAGGCAAACCTTCTATGATCGTTGTTAATTGTGGGCCATGTGATTCTCCTGCTGTTAAATATCTTATCCCCATTTTCTCTTTCCCCCTTCAACTCAATAAAGGATTTATTTTTCAATATAACATATACCGCCCAAGAAACATAGTGGAACTATTCAGAAAAAGGAATAAAAAATTTGCAAACGGATTCAAAAAAAAACACCCGTATAATCATACGAGTGTTTTTCTCTTTGCTCTTTTTATTAATAAACCCATTCGTTTACTAACTTCGAATATTCAACTAAACCAGTATCTTTAAAGAATAAACCAATCTCACGCTCTGCACTAGTCGGTGCGTCAGAACCGTGAATGACATTTTTACCAACAGTTAGTCCGAAATCTCCACGAATGGTTCCAGGTGCAGCATCCTTTGGATTGGTAGAACCCATCATTTGTCTTGCTGTTGCAATGACATTTTCACCTTGCCATACCATAGCAAAAACAGGACCGGATGTGATGAAGTCGACTAATTCACCAAAAAATGGGCGTTCTTTATGTTCACCATAGTGTTCTTCAGCCAATTCTTTTGGAATACTCATTAATTTTGCTCCAACTAATTGGAAGCCTTTTTTTTCAAAACGAGCAACGATTTCACCAATTAAATTACGTTGAACACCGTCTGGTTTTACCATTAAAAATGTTTTTTCCATAAGTTCCACTCCTAAATCATTATGTATAATGACTGTTTAAAAAACAATCCACGGAAAATGTTATCATTTTTTTGAATATTGCGCAACACCAACATGGTTTTAGAACTTTCTTCTTCCAATAAATTTTGCAATATCACGAAGAGTTTTTTTCGTTTTATTGGTTGGAAGGTCTTCGAGAACCGCCAATGCCTTATCCAAATAATGGTCGCTCAAAGCTATAGACTTTTCAATTGCACCTGATTTTTTAATTAAGGAAATAATATGTTCTATTTCAGCGGCCGACATATTTTCATGCACTTTTTCAATCTGAAGGCGAATCTCTTCATTTTCCATAGCAAAAAGAGCTGGTGCTGTTATATTCCCCTGCAAAAGATCACTTCCTGCTGGTTTTCCCAATTCCTTCTCAGTCGCAGTAAAGTCTAGGATATCATCCGTAATTTGAAAGGACATTCCCACATAGTAGCCAAAACGATAAAGTTTTTTATGGATGGACTCTTCTACATCAGCAGCAATTGCACCTAATTGACAGCTTGCAGCGATTAATAAAGCTGTCTTTCTTTTGATTCTGCGGAGGTAATCCCGGAGAGTTTGATTAAAGCGGTATTTATCTTTTATTTGTTGAATTTCACCAACCGTCAATTCAACCATCGTATGAGCTAAAATTTTATGAGCTTCTGGCTTGTTAATATTTGTCATCAACTCTAGTGATAGAGCAAAAATATAATCACCTGTATACATGGCAATTCGGTTATCCCATTTTGCCTTTACCGTCGGTTGTCCTCTTCTTATATCAGCATCATCAATCACATCATCATGAACAAGTGAAGCCATATGGATTAATTCGAGAGGAACAGCCACGTTTTTCATTACTTCAATATCATAATGACCAAATTTTCCTGCAAGTAAAACAAACACAGGACGGATTCTTTTTCCTCCGGCTTTTAATGTATGCAAAGATGCTGCCTTCAAAAGTAAAGACTCAGACTGAATCGTCTCTTCTAATTTTTTTTCAATTACATTAATATCAGAATTCAAAAATGAATACATCATTTTTAATTTCATTTGAATTCACCCAGCTTTTCTTCCTGTCTACAATCACTTTATCATTGTTTATAACCAATATGGACAGCGGCTGCTCCGCCACTATAAGGCTTGTAAAACACATTTTTAAGCCCTGCCTGTTCAAATATCCCGGCAAGTTCCTTCATTCCTGGAAAATCACGAGCAGATTCCTGGAGCCAGGAGTACTCTTGGTAGCTTCTCGCAAATAACTTACCAAACAGCGGCATGATAAAGCGAAAATAAAAAAAGTAAAGCTGTCTGTAACCAATGAGAGTAGGTTGTGAAGTTTCTAGACAAACAACCATACCTCCAGGCTTCACCACTCGGTGCATTTCTTTTAAGACCTGTAAATAATCTGGAACATTTCTTAGTCCAAAACCAATGGTGACATAATCAAAACTATTATCGGAGAATGGAAGCTCCATTGCGTTACCATGCAATAATTCCACTTGATTTAACCCAAGACTTTTGACCTTCTCGATTCCTACATTGAGCATGTTTTGACTAAAATCCAGTCCAGTGGCCTTTCCGGAAGGACCTACTGCCTCAGCTAAAGCAATCGTCCAATCAGCTGTTCCACAACAAACATCGAGAGCTTTAGATCCTCTCTTAACATTCATTCTTTTCATGGTATCTTTTCGCCACTTAATATGCTGTTGGAAACTAATGACAGAGTTCATTTTATCGTAGTTATCAGATATCTTTTCAAACACATGGTGAACTCTTTCTTCTTTCGATTGCTGCATTTCTTTACCCTTCTTCCACAAATGTTTTTGCAACTGGCTGGTGTTGCTTCAATAAAGAAGAAATCCTGCTCACAAACCATTCATTCAAGTTAGGAAGCTGTCCAATTCCTTTTTCAATTATTTGTTTTGAAAAATCAAGATACCGGTCGAATATCATTATTAATTTGCTTCTTTGAACATTTGAGAGTTCAAATGTATCAGCATATTTTGGAAAAACTGCTTTTTGCAATGCCTCAAAAATCTTTGTGCTTCCACCTTGAAGGAATTTACTTTTTTCTTTAAGTAACCGCTTAAAGAGCAGGTAATGCGAAATAAATTCACTCCAATTGTCTACTTTGAAATATTCAGCCACTTTTACAAACAAGGAGCTTTCAATAATCATGATATCACTCATAAGTTTATCAGTGTCAGTTGTTTTATTTTGGTAAACAAAAACCTTATGCTCATTTATTTCTTTTACACCATAAGATAGCGCTCTTATCATTGCTATATCTTCTGAATCGGCAAGTAATTTATAATATAATCCACTAAAATAATCTCCTGTCAAAACGGTCAGTTGCCGATTTTTTTCGTTTATCGAAGATTGTGTAATATATTCATGTGTATCAAGGGCAATTTGAATAAGCATTGTTGACAAAGCAAAGTTTTGCATTTCCTTAAAAGACAATTCAAGCTGGTCCATTATTAAAATAAGGATTAGAAGCTTTTCTTCATCAATCATTGGCTTTTCAATATATTTAAGCAGGTATGAATCAAATACCTTCTTTTCGACCTGTTCCTTGATGTATGAAAATTTATGTCGAATGTCTTGCAATCTAATCACCCTTGCTTCTCCAAAAGTATGGTTTCTGTCTAGGTCAGGTATGTATTATTCATATAACGATTAATTTAATTATATCTTATATCCTATATATTTCAATTTTCTAAACAAGCAGTCACAATTATATCATAAAAGAGGTTTACTGGGCATAAATTAACGAAATAAAATCATTTTCCTCCTAAAGGGGCAAGAAAATAAAACAGGCTGATTAGACCAGTCTGTTTATCCTTGTTAGTATGCTACTATTTTTTCATTTCACTTTCAATCTCACCAAATAAAGTAAGAATTTTAGCATGCCCTCTAACTTTTATTGCTGATGTATGCTCTGTAAATTGAGCGATAATGACTTCCCCTTTATCCAGCTTTTCTGAATGATGAAATTTAGTATCAGTCCCTCTTGTTAACCCAATGACACTTACTCCATCATCAATTGCCTTAACGACAACATAATCACTATTTTGTGTTTTGCCTTTTTCCAAATTTTTCACCCCATTAATTTTTTATTAATGAAAGCACTTCTGAACGTGCGATTGAGTCTTCCGCAAGAGTACCCCTTACTGCAGTCGTTATTGTTTTTGAACCGGGCTTTTTCACCCCTCGCATTGTCATGCACATATGCTCTGCTTCCACGACTACCATAACACCATGCGCTTCTAGCTTATTCATCATACTATCTGCAATGGTAGATGTAATTCTTTCTTGCAGTTGAGGTCTTTTCGCGACAGCCTCTACTGCGCGCGCCAATTTACTTAATCCTGTCACACGTCCATTTTTTGGAATATAGGCAACATGTGCTTTTCCAAAGAAAGGGACAAGATGATGTTCACACATTGAATAAAATGGGATATCTTTTACTAATACCAATTCTTCATGATCTTCACTAAAAATCGTTTCAAAATGTTTCTCTGGATTTTCATTTAAGCCACTAAACACTTCTTCGTACATTTTTGCTACTCGTTTTGGTGTGTCAAGCAATCCTTCACGATTTGGATCCTCACCAATTGCAGTTAATATTAAACGTACCGCTTCTTCAATAAGGGGACGATTTACTTCTGACATTCCGTTTCCTCCCAAAAGTTTCTAATCTTCAATAGATTTAACACATACATATTAGCATATCACTTTTAATGCAAGCAAAAATTTAAAGCGAAAGCGCCTCGATCAGCCCCGATATTGGGAGACTTGGCACTGATAAGTGCCTTAGTCTCCCTTAATGCGCAGAGAAGGAGATAGCCTTCTGTAGCCAAGCTCAAGACAAGCCGGCAGGATGCCAGCACCACTGCATAAACATCTTTGTAGGCATGCGACGAGGTGAACATTAACTTCTCCGATTTTGCTTTGCCACAGGAGCAAGAATCAAGATATATAATTAATTTTAGTTGGCTTGTGACCTCGAGGGGCTAGGCGCTGTAGCTGGATAGTAATCAAAGTTAAAAAGTATTTCTTCTTAATTTAAGTATAAAGAAAAAAGGCCATGGTTTATCCCATGACCCTTTGCCTAAGCAATCGCCTAAAGCAATAAATTATGTAATTATTTTACTGCGTCTTTAAGCGCTTTACCTGGTTTAAAAGCAGGAACTTTGCTTGCACCAATTTCGATTTCCTCACCAGTTTGAGGGTTACGACCTTTACGAGCTGCACGCTCACGTACTTCAAAGTTTCCAAAACCGATTAATTGAACTTTGTCACCATTTTTTAAAGCATCTAAAATCGCATCAAAAACAGCATCAACTGCTTTTGTAGCATCCTTTTTAGAAAGCTCACTAGTTTCAGCTACTGCATTAATAAGTTCTGTCTTGTTCATGCCTTTCACCTCCTCCCAAAAAGATCGATTAAAACCGTAAATAAGAATACTTATCTACATTTCTAAACAATTTTTCTAAATTCTATACGTCAAAGTGGCGTTTTATTGACAAATTAGGTCAAAAAAAACAACTTGAATACCTTACACTCTTTTTTGTAAAAACCTTATAGAATAGAGGTTTCAAGCACTACAACGTAATTCTGTTAAAAGATTATCACAATCATTTCCGCATATCAAGAATATTTCATGAAATAATGGGAATCTTTTCTTTGTTTCAGCAAGATATTACTATTATCGACCTTATTTTTTATAAAATTTCCCAAACAGAACAAAAAGCGCAAGCGCCTTGGTCAGCCCCGATATAGGGAGACTTGGAACTAATAAGTGCCTTAGTCTCCCTTAATGCGCAGAGAAGGCGATAGCCTTCTGTAGCCAAGCATAAGACGAGCCGTCATGAAGGTTGCTTTTTAACCTTCATGACGGATTGGCTTATGACCTCGAGAGGCTAGGCGCTCCGCCGAAAAACTCACGTTTTTCGGCGTGCGAGGTATCGCTTCCGAAGCATACTCTTATGGAGCTGGATTCAGCTAACTTATTCATAGTTATTCACACCTAAATGAATCTATAAATTACTACCACAAAAAAAAGACCCCGATTTGGGGTCCGATATCTTAGAGAATGATGGCAATTAGACCACCAGACCCTTCATTAATAATTCTTTCTAACGTTTCCTTTAATTTATATCTTGCGTTTTCCGGCATTAAAGATAGTTTTGCTTGGATCCCCTCACGCACTATAGAACTTAAACTGCGGCCAAAGATATCAGAATTCCAAATGGATAGAGGATCATCCTCGAAGTCCTGCATTAAGTAGCGGACTAGCTCCTCACTTTGCTTTTCCGTCCCAATAATTGGTGCAAATTCTGATTCAACATCTACCTTAATCATATGGATGGATGGGGCAACCGCTCTTAATCTTACACCAAACCTGGCACCTTGACGAATAATTTCAGGCTCCTCTAGACTCATATCTGAAAGTGACGGACTAGCAATTCCATAGCCTGTTTGTTTCACCATTTTTAAGGCATCTGCAATATGATCATACTCAGCTTTTGCATGAGCAAAATCCTGCATTAATTCTAAGAGATGATCTTTCCCCCTGATTTCAACACCAACAATTTCTTTTAAAATATCATCGTATAGCTCATCAGGTGCATGTAAGTCAATTTCTGCTACTCCCTGCCCCATTTCAATACCTGCTAATCCTGCACGCTCGATAAATTCATATTCGCTGAATTGTTGAACCACTCGGTCTACATCTCTTAATCTCTTGATATCCTTAACTGTATCTTTTACAGCTTCCTGATAGGACTGACGCAGCCAATGGTTTTCTCTTAGAACCATTACCCAGCTTGGGAGATTGACGTTAACCTCAAGAACAGGAAATTCATAGAGGGCTTCACGAAGAACATTAAGAACATCACTTTCGCGCATACTTTCAACACTCATCGCAATAACGGGTATATCGTATTTGTCAACTAAGTTGTTTCTTAGTGTCTCCGTACTAGGGTGGTATGGCTGTGCACTGTTCACTACCATAATAAATGGTTTGCCTACCTCTTTCAGTTCTTCAATGACTCTTTCTTCTGCTTCAATATAGTTACTTCTTGGAATTTCTCCGATTGTGCCATCTGTTGTAACCACTACCCCAATGGTTGAATGTTCTTGTATTACTTTTCTTGTACCAATTTCAGCTGCTTCATGAAAAGGGATTGGCTCCTCGTACCATGGAGTAGTTATCATTCTTGGGCCATTTTCATCCTCATATCCTTTAGCGCCTGGTACCGTATATCCCACACAATCGACAAGTCTGATATTAACATTTAGTCCCTCATCAACATAAACGGTGGCAGCTTGATTCGGAACGAATTTCGGTTCCGTTGTCATAATCGTCTTTCCTGCCGCACTTTGAGGAAGCTCATCCTGCGCCCGACTTCTTTCTGCCTCATTGTTTATATTCGGTAAAACGACTAGCTCCATAAATTTTTTAATAAATGTGGATTTTCCAGTTCGAACTGCACCTACAACTCCTAAATAAATATCACCGCCTGTTCTTTCGGCAATATCTTTAAAAATATCAAACTTTTCCAAGTGATCCCCTCCCGATCATTGAGTAAAGTGGGATAATTTAATCCTCTAGGTATTTTTGGACAATATATATTTATGACGTTGTCCCATGTTGTTATGACACTTTTCTAATTTTTTTTACCCCCTTATCAAAAATTCTAGTTTATTTTCTTATCTGAATATTTCGGTTGGATAAGGGTTTTATGAATAAAGGATCACAATTAAGGCAGATTCTTAGTTGTCCATTTGGTTAAAAAAAACAAGAAAAAAACCCTTCTCCTACAATATATTTCACAGGAAAAAGGGTTATGCCTTTAATATGAATAATACATTTTATTGCTTTAGTTCTGTTAAACAATGATGTTGATTTTCTAAAAAAAAAGATATACCTGTTAATTCGATAAAAAATAGAAAGATAATACTGTCAGTGCCATTACCAATAAACCCTATTGGCAGCACTTTATGAGCATTGTTTTTTGTTTTTGTCGCACAAATAAGTCCGGTTTCGGCAAAATGCATGATAGCGGGCACGTAAATTTTTTTACGTGCCCGGTTTCGGGGAAAATGCATGATATAGGCATGTAAATCTTTATACGTGACCGGTTTAGGGAAAAATGTATGATAACGGGCACGTAAAATCCTCGTTGGATTATTTTGCTGCTTTTCATCATGTTTTAAAGCCAATAAGCATATTTCAGTAATAATTTTATTAAAAAATGTAGTTTTTTTCTTAAAGTAAAAAATTAACAATTAAATTTAACATTGCTATTGCTTTAAGAATACTGGTTCTTTCGTAGTAGAGTCGACTGTATATGGTAAAGAATATGCCGGTACAAACATAGAATCATTGACAAGAAGATCCCGAATATCTTCCCCTGGTTTTACAGCATTGTTTGTCTTTTTAAGCTCTTGGTATAAATCTGCTCGGTAGTCAACATATATTTGGGCATCCCCTGTTATAACGAAGGGAAGATTTTGTTGGGTAAAAGGGCTCACTACAAAGGGGGGCTTATCATAGCCTAATTGCTTAAAATCAATGGAGTACACATTATCAGCAATTTTTTCTTTATAGGGAGGATAACCGTTAGTTTTAATTCTTAGATTAATATCCCTAAGGGTTTCTGCTACTCTTAAATCTAGGAGCTTAACAGTAGGATTCGTTTCAACATTAACTAAAACATATTGAAAAACCCCCCCGCTCTCAAAAGCATTACCAGGCGGTTCTGCAATATATTTTGGGGCAAGCTTTTTAAAATCAATCGGATATTTTTGGTAAATAGGAGTATCTGCTTCTTTCGTTTTAATTGGCAGGATCCCACCGTTATCCTTTCTAAAAGAATCTACCGCTGTCTGAACTGTCTGTAGTTGATCTTTGTAAGGTATTTGATTTTGAGCAAGATTTTCACTGGGATACATACATCCCGATAATAAAATCGAAATAAATATAAGAAAACAGCCGAGAACTTTCCATTTCATACAATCACCTATATTTTTATGTAATGTTCAATCACGTAAAAAAAACAATGAATAGAGTTATTCCTGCAACAATCATAAAGAAATAAGCCATTACAGCTGTAATATGCTTTAGGATACCTTTTAACTTGTACCTGCTCAAATAAATGGTCATGATGGCTAAAAACATAAGCGCCATACCTGCAACCGATATCCACATCTTCAACATCGCTGGCGACAATCATTATTCCCCCCTTAATATTCAGAATTGATTATATCATAAGAACATAAAAAAAACTGAAGTAAAGAGGGGCGTATTCTTCACTTCAGTATTATGAGACTAAATTACCCTTACTCCCGCTTCATATTACCAGGTATGCTTCGATGCATTTTATGCAAGTAGGATACATTACGCATCCTCAGAATGCCTATTTTTCACAATGAACTAGACATTTTTTTAAAAGACTAAGAAAAAAATCTTGACTTCGATAATGTACAGCTTCATATGAGTTACTTCGAATGCGGTTACCTCGTAAGCCGAAAAATGTGAGTTTTTCGATGAAGGCGCCAAGCGACTAGTGGACTTTTCTAAACGGGAATCTTACGCTTCTAATTTTCGTGATTTCTTTCACCTAAAATATTCACTAAATCTTCCATTTCATTCGTTTTCCCTCGAGACATTAATACGTCTACCGCATCCTTAGCATTCTTACCATTAAATAAAACATCATATAAAGCAAAGGTAATCGGCATTTTTACATCATATTTTCTCGCCAATTGATAGGCCGCCTTCGTTGTTCTTACCCCTTCAACAACCATTCCCATGCTGTCAAGAACCTCTTCAAGCGATTTCCCTTTTCCAAGCATGTTACCAGCTCGCCAGTTCCTTGAATGGACGCTTGTACAAGTTACAATTAGATCACCGATTCCTGTTAAACCGGAAAATGTTAACGGATTGGCACCCATTTTTGTTCCAAGCCGTGATATTTCGGCTAAACCTCTTGTCATTAAAGCTGCTTTTGCATTATCTCCATACCCTAAACCGTCAGTTATTCCAGCTGCAAGGGCAATAATATTTTTTAAAGCACCGCCGATTTCAACTCCGATTACATCAGGATTTGTATATACCCTAAAATAATTTTGGTTGATAAATAAGTCCTGGATTTCCTCGGCGGCAGCCATATTTTCTGATGAAACAGTAACGGTTGTTGGATAACGTAAGCTGACTTCTTCAGCGTGGCTTGGTCCAGAAAGAACAACAATAGCCTTTATAAACTCTTTGGGCATTTCCTCTTCAATTAATTCCGAAATCCTCATTAGAGTATCAGGTTCAATACCTTTACTTACGTGAGCAATCGTTAAAGGCTTGGTAGCAACAGCTTTCATTTTTCCGACTACCTCACGAATCGCCTTCGTCGGAACGGCCAAAATCACCGTCTCAATCCCAGTTAAAGCATCGTTTAAGGAGGCATGTCCGACAATTAATTCAGGCAGGATAATCTCTGGTAAGTATTTTTTGTTTGTATGTTCATGATTAATTTCCTGGACTTGCTCATTGTTATGGCTCCACAAACGTACTTTATGGCCATTATCAGCAAGAACCATTGCAAGAGCTGTTCCCCAACTACCTGCTCCTAAAACAGCTATTTCAGCTTTTTGCTGATTCACCCTCTACACCCCCATATATCATTTATTGTCTTGCCCTAGCATATATTCTAATCGGTGTGCCTTCAAACCCAAATGCATCCCTAATTCGATTTTCAAGGAAACGCTCATATGAAAAATGCAATAATTCAGGCTCGTTAACAAAAATAACAAAAGTTGGTGGTTTGACTGATACTTGAGTAGCGTAATAAATTTTCAAACGCTTGCCTTTATCAGTTGGAGTTGGATTCATCGCCACCGCGTCCATAATAATGTCATTTAACACACTTGTTTCGACACGTCGTGAATGATTTTCACTTGCCATATCAATCATCGGCATTACAGTATTAATACGTTTTTTTGTTTTGGCAGATAAATACACGATTGGTGCATAAGTAAGGAACAAGAAATGGTCGCGAATCTTTTGTTCAAATACATTCATTGTTTTCTCATCTTTTTCGATTGCATCCCACTTGTTGACAACAATAACAACCGCCTTACCGGCTTCATGAGCATATCCCGCTATTTTCTTGTCTTGTTCAATGATTCCTTCCTCGGCATTAATCACAACAAGAACAACATCCGAGCGTTCAATCGCCCTTAAAGCTCTAAGAACACTATATTTTTCCGTGGTCTCATATACTTTCCCTTTTTTCCGAATACCAGCAGTATCGATAATGACATATTTTTGCTCATTATACGTGTAAGGCGAATCGACCGCATCGCGTGTTGTCCCTGCAATGTTGCTGACAATTACACGTTCTTCTCCTAGTATAGCATTGACCAAAGAGGATTTTCCTACATTTGGACGACCAATTAAAGAGAATTTAATTACGTCCTCTTCATAATCCTGCCCGTCTGTTTTCGGGAAGAATTTAGCAGCTTCGTCCAGTAAATCGCCAAGTCCCAGTCCATGAGATCCGGAAATCGGAATGGGCTCTCCAAACCCGAGTGAATAAAAATCATAGACTTGTTCGCGCATTTCTGGATTATCAATTTTATTAACACCCAAAACAACCGGTTTTTTGGATTTATATAATATTTTTGCTACTTCCTCATCAGCTGCCGTAACCCCTTCTCTGCCATTTGTTAAGA
Source organism: Neobacillus massiliamazoniensis (assembly GCF_001048695.1). Taxonomy (GTDB): domain Bacteria; phylum Bacillota; class Bacilli; order Bacillales; family Cytobacillaceae; genus Neobacillus; species Neobacillus massiliamazoniensis. Next base: position 281,845 of record NZ_CVRB01000004.1, read on the forward strand.
AAATGATGACATCTGCTTCATCAATTGCTATTTCAGCCTGCTGACGTATTTGCTCTAAAAACGGTTCATCACCAATATCAATTCCACCTGTGTCAATTACATTAAAATCATAGGTTAACCATTCTCCGGAACTATAAATCCGGTCACGTGTTACCCCAGGAACATCCTCCACAATTGACACTCGCTCACCAACAATTCTATTAAAAATGGTGGATTTCCCGACATTCGGTCTTCCTACAATGGCAATAACAGGTTTTACCATTCTAATCGCCATCCTTTCTATCCATAAAATTAACATACTTCTTTTCATTATTCCAAATACAGATAAAAATGAAAATCAGCTATTTCAGTAAAGAAACCCTTCTATTTTAAAGAAGGGTCTAACTTTATTATTTTATCAATGTAAGTCCCTTACCGCAATGGAAAACTAGGAAACAATATTGTCTATGATGATTTTTGTTTTGTTTTTCCTAAATAATTGAAATGATTTCCGAAGAGGCTCCCAGCATTTTCAAGAGCACTCCACCCCGTGATCATCATGAAAGTTAACAAACAAACATCAAGAAATGCAAGAGATCCAATTGAATAAGGAATATCATACCTGCTTAAAAAATAAGCATATAAGATTTCCCCTTGCATCGTACCACTGGCAATGATGAGCAATCTTCCCTTTACATGTTTCTGCAACAAAAGCGACAATATACAAAAACAAATACCCATCATCCATTCTTTCTTAAAAACAATCCAAACGGGGTCAAAAAGTTCGAATAAATGAAAAGTCACATAGGCTATTGTTACGATAAATGAACATATAAAGTAGTAAATGATGGCTCTACGTTTTTCCCTGCTAATGAGAACGTAAGAGATAACTAACAAAAGTATTCCACTGGCATACAATTCAATGCCAGCAACCATGAAATGGATATTTGAAATTGCTATGATTACCAAAACGGCGACTGATAATTTTAGGCGATAAGGATTTTGCTTATTAAAGATAAATGCAAATAATACCCAATAGAACCAACAAATCCAATAAAACATGGCACCCTCCAATCTACACACCTCCTATTATTTTCATTATTGGTAATTTATATGTACTTTCATACTTCCTTGAATAAACTTTCCAATGTGTATCATCTTATAAAAAGGAGGTGTGAATCAATGGGAAAAGATCGTCAAGAAAAAAAACTAAAAGCAAGCAGGCGTGTGGAATCTGACCGCGACCAGGCACTACACTATCCCGGCTCATCAAAGCTTTCAGGTCCCGAGGAAGCAAGAGGATTAAACGACTCCAAATAATGAAAAAAGCTCTCGACTATTGCGAGAGCTTTACTTTATTGAACGTTGACTGAATTTTCTTGTATCGATTCCTCTTTGTTGTAACCAATGGTACGTTTCACCGGATATGATTAATGGTACCTTTTGTAAATCCGCTATCGTTCTAGCTCCTAAAGCTGTCATGATAAAGGATAATTCCTCATGGATTGTTTTAATCTCTTCCAATAGAGCGTCAACTCCATTTTCGATAAGAATCCTTAAGAAATAACCGGCAATACCAATGGCATTTGCGCCCAGAGCTAATCCTTTCGCAATATCCAAAGCTGTGGTAATTCCACCTGAACCGATAATAAACATTTCTGTTAAAGCAGCTTTTGCTTCAATTAATGAGATGGCAGTTGGAATACCCCATTGATTAAAAAAAGAAAGAGATTCTCTCCTGCGCTTATTCTCTATCTCAGCAAAATTAGTGCCACCAAATCCACCGATATCAACAAACGAAACCCCAACCTTTGACAAGGCGTCTACGGATTCTTTAGACATTCCAAAGCCTACTTCTTTAACAATAACAGGAATATTTACCGTTTTGGTAATAGCCTCTATCCTTTTTAGGGTGTTGGAAAAGTCCCGATCTCCTTCAGGCATCGTCAATTCCTGAATGACATTTAAATGGATCTGAAGGGCGTTTGCACCTATCATTTCAATTGCAACTTTGGCTTGATCAGCCGTTGCTTCACTCCCTAAATTAGCAATAATGACTCCGTTTGGATTCTCATGGCGAACAACTTCAAAGGTGAATTGTTCACTTCTATCCTTCACTGCAGCCATTTGCGAGCCAACAGCCATGGCTAATCCAGCTTCTCTTGCAACAATCGCAAGCTGTTTGTTGATTTGATAAGTTTTTTCACCGCCGCCGCCTGTCATCGCATTGATAAAAATTGGCGAACTTAAAGAAAGTTCGCCAAAAGAATGGTCCAATCGAACATCGGACACACTTATATTCGGTAAGCTTTGATGAATAAATTTTATGTCATCGAAAGCAATTGTATGTTTTTCTCCATTTTCTAAAGCAAAACGAATGTGGTCCCATTTACGTTCGGATCTAGACACTTTAAATCACCATTATTTTTTCAGATTCTTTAATTTATCTCCAATAACTTCACCTAGTTGAAAGCCCTTTGATTCTTCCGGAAGTACAAAATCAAGATTTTCTTCAACATCTTTTTCAAGGAGCTCTTTAATGCTTAAGGATAATCGTTGATCCTGTTCATTCACATCAAGAACCTTCACTTTGACTTCTTGGCCTTCTTTTAAGACCTCATGCGGTGTACCAATATGTTTATGGGCAATTTGAGAGATATGAACAAGTCCTTCAACACCTGGCAGTACTTCAACAAAAGCACCATATGAAACCAACCGCTTTACTGTACCAGTTAACTCGCTACCTTTTGGTGCTCTCTCAGAAATATTTGACCATGGACCAGGCAAGGTTTCTTTAATCGATAAGGAAATTCTTTCATTATCACGGTCAACGTTTAATACTTTCACCTTTACATTTTGCCCTTCTTGAACAACATCGGTTGGTTTATCAACGTGATCATATGATAATTGAGAAATGTGAACAAGTCCATCAATACCGCCAATATCAACAAAAGCACCAAAATCAGTAATTCTTTGTACTACTCCATCAATGACTTGCCCTACTTGCAAGCTTTCTAGACGATTTTGTTTTTGTTTTCCTTTCTCTGCCTCCACTACAGCACGATGAGAAAGAATTAAGCGATTTTTCTCTTTATCAAGTTCAACAATTTTAAAGGTAAGCTTGCGACCCTTATAGTCTGAGAAATCCTCCACAAAAAACGGTTCAACTAAAGATGCAGGAACAAAGCCACGGACGCCAAGATCAACTACAAGACCACCTTTTACGACGTCTTTTACTTCTGTTTCAAAAATATCACCATCATGAAATTTTTTTTCTAGATGATCCCACGCTTTTTCAGCATCCACTTTCCTTTTTGAAAGAATTAAGGCATCTTCCTCCACTTTTAAAACCTCTAACTCAAGACTATCGCCTTCTGAAACAACATCAGATGCTTTTTCAATGTGCAGGCTGGATAACTCACTGATTGGTATAATTCCATCAAGTTTGCTATCCTGAAGATTAACAAGCACTTGTTTTTCTTCCACTTTCGTAACTTGGCCAGTAACCTTGTCTCCAATTTCAAAGCTTTTTACTTCTACTTGATTTAAATCTTCCGACATATGTAATTCCTCCTTAATCCAAATACTACTAATAAACTTATATATGATTCATTGCATGCCAATCCGCAAACACTACATATAAAAACAAAAGATTGAATTGAAAATTCATCGATTGGCGAGCAAAAAGGTTTATCATATACATTCAGAATTTAGAATAAATTCTGATTAGCCAAAATAAATCTCTTTTTATTAACTTCTTACAAATACTTTATTTTGTCAAGTACAACCTATCGGTGTTCTTTAATAAGTTTATGGATTTCCTCCATAATTAATTCAGTTACTTCTTCGGCTGAAGCTTTCTCTTGTTTCATTTTTTCCATCGGAATTGGTTTTCCATATATCACCTTTAATTTTTTAAAGCTTTTATATGGTCCGATGACAGCACACGGTACTACCGATGCATTTGAACGTAATGCAAAGAAACCAGCACCTGCTAACCCTTTCCCGAGTTCACCTGTCTTGCTTCTATGCCCTTCTGGAAAAAGTCCAAAAACATGTCCTTCTTTTAAGACTTTTAATCCAGTTCGAAGCGCCTCACGGTCCCCAAATCCCCTTTTTACTGGGAAGGCATTGCATTTTCTAACAATATTACCCAAAATGGGAACGTTGAAAAGTTCTTCCTTTGCCATATAATGAACAGGTCTAGGTGCCATAATCCCTACTACCATAGGATCAAAATTGTGGATATGATTGGCGCAAAGCAGTACTGGACCTTCCATAGGGAAATGCTCCAATCCTAAAGCTTCGATCCTGTACCACGGTTTAAAAATAGCATAAATCACTGATTTTGCAAATGAATAAAACGTCATACTGATCCAGCCCTTTCCTCTACTAAAGCCATTATTTTTTCCACAACTTCAGGAATGGTCAAAGATGTCGCATCAATTTCAACTGCATCATCGGCTTTTTTCAATGGGGCAATCTCTCTTTCCGAATCAATTTTATCCCGACGTGCAATTTCTTCTTGTAACTTTTCAAGATTGGACGGAAATCCTTTTTGCAAATTCTCAGTATGACGTCTGAAAGCTCTCTCTTCAACGCTAGCTAATAAAAACACTTTCACCTTGGCATCTGGAAGAACATGAGTGCCAATATCACGCCCATCCATGACGACACCGCCATTATCTGCAAAAGCTTGTTGCCTTTTAACCATTTCCTCTCTTACCTTCTGATGTTTTGAAACAATTGATACAGAATTTGTCACTTCAGATGAACGGATCTCATGTGTAACATCCTGTTGATTTATATAAACTAATTGTCCCTTTTCAGAAGGGATTAATTTAATATCAATGGATAGTAATGTCTCTAATAAGGAACTTTCTGATTCTAAGTTTAAATGGTTAACAATTGCCTTATAAGTTAATGCGCGATACATCGCCCCAGTATCAATATATATATAGGATAATTTTTCCGCAACAATTTTGGCTACTGTACTTTTCCCAGCTGCAGCAGGACCATCTATTGCGATTGATAGTTTCGTTTCCATATTTCCTCCTAAGGTATTCTAGTTAGTCTACTTTTATTTATTTTATCATAAGAAATTGTTTTGCCTCTTCTTTTTTAACATTTTAAATTATATCTTCCTTTTCATAAAGGCTGTGTTAAACTTGCCAGTTGATTTGCGCTCAAGAAGCGAGCATCCGCGGGCGTGCCGGGGAGCCTCCTCGACGCTTAAGCGCCTGTGGGGTCTCCCCTGCCCCGTACTCCCGCAGGACGTTGAATCAGCATCCTTGAATCAACACCGCACGAAGGAAATGCGATAGCATTTTCGAGGATCTCGCGCCTTCCGCTCCAATCAACAAGTTTCAAAAATCAACAATGACCCTTAACACAGCCTTCATAAAAGAAAAGCGCAAGGCGCCCGCCTTTCAGCTTGTGACCTCGAGCCGATGGCGCCTGAAGCTGAACAATTCTCAAAGTCAAATTTTACACTTTCTTATCCCTAATAAAAACAAAGCAGGATGGCCTGCTTTGTTATTTTCCCTGAAAGGTTTGAAGGAATTCTGTAAAGCTATTTTCATTTACCCCTTCATATTTGGTTAGTTGCTTTATTTGTGGAAAAAAATCAAATTGATGAAATAATAATTGCGTAATAAAAAGAAGGATGAATTGAAAAATAATCATTTTTATTAAAACACTTTCGACTTTCTTCATAAAACACCCCATGATTTTTATTATTTAAATAAACTAACTTCATTCATTTGATGGTATGTAACAAGAGGATGTCCCAAAAGTAGTTTTAGGAGCACCCCCTTTTTTATTAATGGTCTGTTAAACTTTGTCTGTTGATTTCCGCTCTAGTGGCGGTCCGGGGAGCCTCCTCGGCGCTATGCACCTGCGGGGTCTCCCCTGCCCCGTACTCCCGCAGGACATTAAATTACATCCTTGAATCCGCCCACGCACGAAGGAAATGCGATAGCATTTTCGAGGAGTCGAGCGCCTTCCACTCCAATCAACATTGCGGCAAAATTATTATGACTTTTTACATATAGTGGTGCCTGACACCTTTTGGGACAACCTCTCAGGCATTTCCATAAATTTCTTCAGTGTTTTTTAACTTTTCCACTTCTTCTTCCGTACCATTTTGGGCATTAATAAAAATCCTATATGTCTCATCCCCCATGGTCCCGAGAAATTCGTAGCATAAAACTTCTTCGTTTAAGTCGTTGATTATAATAGCCTGTCTCTCTTCGTTTACTTTAAAGCCTGGATTCACCTTTGCTCGTGCCTGCTCGGCTGAAATTGATGGTGAAGGGATCGTTCTTTTATGATAATTTTTCAAGTATTCTTCAGCAGAGAGGCCGATGATATCTCCATTATCAAGCGCTACTTTCACCTTAATGGACTCTGGATAAATCCAAACATTGTTATTCTTCGTAACAAAATCGTATACACCAATACTGTCATACTGTGAGCTTTCCAATAATTCAAGATTCTCATAGCCAACTTTCTTTAAATAGGTAGCAGCGCGATTGCCGGCATCATTTAAACTAATGGATTGTTTTTTTACATCACGATTGTTAATAAACCAAATCGGATACCCTCCTATTTTTGTAATATCCATGTTTACCTCTTGTCCAGTTTGAGGACTTTTTAGGGCGACAGTATAGAAGCCATAATTTGAACCTTTTCCATTCTCAGTTACCTTAACTTGTGCATTTCTGTCTAAACCGGAATATTTTTGAGCTTCATAGACTGCTTCTTGACGAGTAATCGTTTTCCCTGATAGTTTTTTTAGGGATTCATCTTTTACTTGCAAATTAGCTTGCGTTGGTCCAAAATCAGTTTCTTTATATCCCGAAACAGTATTTTCAACCGTCTTAAATCCATTGATAATAGTGTTATCTGTCTGTTCCTTACCTGATGCAAGCGCCAATTCAACATCCATCCAGCGGAGATTGTTTTTTAAAGCCATATGCTGAACGTTTCTTAGTTCATTTTGAATGTCTCCTGATTGCTTATAAAGGCCTTGTAAGGTTTTATATTCCTTGTCGGTTAATGGATTCTTATCTAAATCTCTTACGGCCGTTCGGTAACTAAAATTGCCGATCTTAGCTAAAAACTCTTGGGTTTTATTAAATGGTAGCAACGTTAGCGGAAGTTGAGTTACATTACTATGCGCTTCTGAAGTAAGCTTCCACACTTCAGCTAAAGAAGGAGATAAGGAGTACCTTGAGTTCATCGCAAGCGTAGTCCCAATTTTATCGTGCAATAAATCCATTCGATAAGTTAAATCGTGGAAAGCCCGTTGATAGTTATTTTCTGCATTTAACAGAACAGCATTTTTTTCTTGATGTTCTTGATATCCCCAATAAGCAGTTCCTGCAATTCCTAACACGAGAACACCTATTAATATTCCTCTGATCAATACAAACACCCCCTAATGGCAAAATATATGTTTACCGATTCGCTTTATTTGTGGTCTTGACCAAATCCATGGGCTTGTAGCGGTTGCCGGATTGAAATAGTAAAGTGCATTATCGGTAGGATCCCATCCATTAATAGCATCAATAACCGCTTTCCTGGCAGTGTCATTTGGTGTTAGATAAATCTGTCCGTCCGCCACTGCAGTAAAGGCACCTGGCTGAAAAATAACTCCAGAAACCGTGTTCGGGAATGCTGAACTCTGGACACGGTTTAAGATCACGGCAGCTACTGCAACTTGACCTTCGAACGGCTCTCCTCTTGATTCTCCATAAACAGCATTGGCCATTAAGCGGATGTCATTTTGTGAAAAGCCTTTTGGAATATTAACTGATGTAGGTTGATTGGGCGGTGTGGCTACCTTATTATTAGCCGTGTTTCCATTCGCCCCTTTTTGATTGTTCCCACCCTTGCTACCAGAGGTGTTACTGTTATTTCCTTTATTGATTTGGCTTTTGACCAATTGTTCATTATAGTTACTTACTTTTGTCAGTTTTGCTTTTGTTGATTGTCCTGCTAATCCATCAACAGGTAAACCGTATTCATATTGAAAGTTCCTTAAAGCCCAGTATGTACTCCAGCCAAAAACCCCATCAATTTTACCATGAAAGTAGCCTATGTTTTGGAGCCTTGATTGAAGCTCAATTACATCATCACCTACAGCCCCCTTTTGAATAACCTGGCCCGTGAACCCATTAGCACGAATTGGTTCGAATAGCAAAAAGGGTAAGAAACAAAGGATGATGATTTGAAATTTCCAAAGAAATATTTTCATTTTCATGGATTGCTAACCCCCAGATGTAAATCTATTTCACAGTAACACTATTTTTTGTCATAAAAGAATTTTTATGCCAATAAAAAAAACCTTCACTACGAATGAAGGTTTTTTTGAACCGAATATTTTTTTTTCAAATGGTTGGCACTTAGACCTCTTGCAATTTTTACTTGTCGTAAACCAAACCACCAAAGGAAAATCATAAATGGAAATATAATGTAAACCCAATATTCCTGTGAAAGCAAGATATAATCATAGGATCCATGAAGAAGGAAAGGTAATAGTAATGATAAAATTACCCACTTTACCTTACTACCTTCGGTAAACTTCGCTTTGCCCATATAAAAGCCCATAATAACTCCGAATAATGCATGGCTTGATACGGGCAATAATGCACGTACCATCGCATTGCCAACTCCATTGGCAATTAAATAAAAAATATTTTCGATTGTAGCAAAACCAAGTGACACGGCTACACCGTACACAATACCATCAAATGGCTCATCAAAATCAACGTATGGATAGATAATAAAAAAGAGAATAAACCACTTAAAAAACTCTTCGAGCAGGCTAGAGCTCAAAAAGGCATCGGCAAAATTCGATTTTACCAAGTGTTCCGTTTCAATCACATGCTGGATAAACATGATTGGAAATACAAGAAGAGCTCCATATAAAAATGTTTTCAGGACAACGGAAATTGGCTCGGAATCGTATTCATCTTTTAAATAGAAATAACTTAATAAGGCCAGCCCAGGGGCTATTCCTGCTGTTAATATTCCCAGCATGTATGCTCCTCTTTTCCTTTCATTTTCTTAAGTCTAACATGGAAATTAGAAAAGCGGAAGCGCCTTGGTCAGGGGTGACAGGCATAAGACGAGCCGGCTTGAAGGTTGGTTTTTAACCTTCAGGTCGGATTGGCTTATGACCCCGAGCCCCTAGGCGCTGGAGCTGGACAAAAAGAAAAGCGGAAGCGCCTTGGTCAGCCCCGACAAGCATAAGACGCGCCCAAAAAGAAGGCGCTTTTTGCCTTCATTTTGGGCGCGTCTGTAGACCATCAAGGGACTAGTCGCTCCGCCGAAAAACTTACGTTTTTCAGCGTGCGATGTATCCCTTTCCGAAGCTTACTCTAATAGAGCTGGACAATTCTCGAAGTCAAAACATTCTTATTATCACATTCGATGATAGCTTTATTAAAATTTTATATTATCGAAACCACTTGCCAGAGCAACCGCCAACTTGATTCTTGCCTTTTTAGAATCATTATCACTTCCAAGAATAACTCCTTTTTGATACAGATCAAAGGCACTACCCATGTAATCGTAGGTTGTATAAACAGAGCCCTCTTCAGCACTGGTCGTGATCACAAGCTTAATTCCTTCACTAATCGACTTTTCAATTTCCTCCATCATTTGCGGTGCTACTTGGCCGCGTCCTACCCCTTCAAGAATGATTCCTTTTACTCCAGCCTCTCGAGCGGCTTTGATAAACTTGCCATCTGCACCAATATAGCATTTAATAATGTCGACTTGTGGTATTGATCCTTTTATATCAAAATGTTCCCTTTTAATTGGTTTTTGGAATACGTGGACCTCATCGTTGTCGATAATCCCAAGATAGCCGAATCCAAATGCATTGAATCCTTGAATATTTGAAGCATGTTCTTTTTTTACATACCTTGCAGCAAAAATCCGTTCATTAAATACTACAACAGTGCCTGATCCCATTAAATCTTCAGAGCAGGCAGAATAAATGGCATGTCGTAAGTTTGTATAAACATCACTGCCTAAATCCTCTATAGAACGTTGTGACCCCGTAACGACAACTGTTCTCTCATCTTTAATGGTTAGATCAAGAAAATAGGCTGTCTCTTCCATTGTGTCAGTACCGTGGGTGACTACTACTCCTGAAACTTCATCATCTTTAAAATAGTTCTCAATCTTTTCCTTTAAAACGACTAAATCCTCAAATGTAATATGAATACTGGCTTTTTGAAAAGCGGATTCAACAATGACTTCAATATCGTTAGGCAATTGACACATGGCAGCTAGCTCTTCACCTGTCATAGCTCCCGATGCTAATTTACCTGAAGTCTTATTCGGTTTACTGGCAATGGTTCCACCTGTTGTTAATAATACGACCTTCTTCATGCATCATTCACCTTTTTCTTTAGATAAGATTGATGTGGCAATTTGTCCGCCATGAAACTTGCCATTTTCAATAAAGATTTCATTTGCGTTATTTCCGGCAGCAATGACACCCGCAATATATAAACCTTCAATATTAGTTTCCATTGAATCAGGATTAAAATGTGGTCTACCTGTTTCCTTGTCAATTGTAATGCCCATTGTTTTAAGAAAATGGTGGTCCGGATGATAACCAATCATCGCAAAAACAAAATCATTTTGGAAGGACATTATTTCACTATCCTTCTCATAAATTACTTTTGTTTCCGTTATTTCTTTAATATTTGCATTAAATTCCATCTTAATTGTCCCATTTCGAACTAATGCCTCGAATTCAGGAAGGATCCATGGCTTTATACTTGGAGAATACACACTCCCACGATATAAAACAGTTACTCTTGCACCTGCCTTAACAAGTTCAATGGATGCATCAACACTAGAATTTTTCCCACCAATCACACAAACATCTTTATCGAAATACGGATGAGCTTCCTTAAAATAATGAAAAACCTTTGGTAAATTTTCTCCAGGTACATTCAATAGATTCGGGTGGTCATAATAGCCTGTGGCAATGACTACATAAGGAGCTGCATATGCTGCTTTATCTGTCGTAACAGAAAAAAGATTCCCTTCTTTGTTCACTTTTAATACCTTTTCAAATGCATTAACACGAAGCTTCTTCCTCTTAACAACTTCTCGGTAATAGACAAGAGCTTGATTTCGTTTTGGTTTATAATTTTCCGTCAAAAACGGAACATCACTAATTTCTAATTTTTCACTTGTACTGAAAAATGTTTGATGTGTTGGATAATGATATATGGCATTAACGATATTGCCCTTTTCAATTATGAGTGGGTTCATCCCAATTTCTTTTAAAGAAATGGCTGCCGCTAAACCGCAAGGCCCGCCCCCGACAATAATTACATCTTCTTTTTGCATCGTATTTACACCTCTTTTACATAGAAAAACTCCTACCTTTCTAATGATAGGAGTTTTTCATTTATGTTTCAATGTTTATACTTAAATCCAACCTCTGAATCGACTTGCTTCCGCCATTTTTCTAACCCCGACCATATAAGCAGCAAGGCGCATATCAACTCGGCGGGTTTGAGCTGTATCATAAATATTTTTAAAGGATTTTACCATCACTTTTTCAAGTTTTTCTTCTACTTCTTCCTCAGTCCAATAATAGCCTTGATTATTTTGAACCCACTCAAAATAAGAGACTGTAACACCACCTGAAGATGCTAACACATCCGGTACGAGGAGAATTCCACGCTCTGTTAAAATTTGGGTTGCTTCTAAAGTTGTTGGGCCATTGGCAGCCTCAACCACAATTTTTGCACGAATATTATGAGCATTTTCTTCTGTAATCTGGTTTTCAATAGCAGCAGGAACAAGAATATCGCAATCAAGCTCAAGCAATTCTTTATTAGTAATAGTATGATTAAATAATTTCGTAACTGTTCCAAAGCTGTCTCGTCTATCTAATAGATAATCGATATCAAGTCCATTCGGATCATAAAGTGCACCGTATGCATCGGAAATTCCGATTACTTTTGCACCAGCATCATGCATAAATTTAGATAAATAGCTTCCTGCGTTACCAAAACCTTGTATAACAACGCGTGCACCTTCAATGGAAATACCTTTCTTTTTAGCTGCTTCACGGATACAGATGGTTACGCCTTTTGCAGTCGCAGATTCACGTCCATGCGAGCCTCCAAGAACAAGTGGTTTGCCTGTAATAAATCCCGGAGAATTAAACTCATCTATTCTGCTATACTCATCCATCATCCAGGCCATGATTTGTGAATTTGTAAACACATCTGGCGCAGGAATATCCTTTGTTGGTCCAACAATTTGGCTGATAGCTCTTACATATCCACGGCTTAACCTTTCAAGCTCTCTAAATGACATGTCTCGAGGATCACAAACAATTCCTCCTTTACCACCGCCATAAGGAAGATCGACGATTCCACATTTTAAACTCATCCATATTGAAAGGGCTTTCACTTCTGTCTCTGACACATTTGGGTGAAAACGAATACCGCCCTTTGTCGGTCCTACGGAATCATTGTGCTGAGCACGGTAGCCAGTAAAAATTTTAACAGATCCGTCATCCATTCTAACTGGTATTTTAACTGTCATCAAACGTAACGGCTCTTTTAAGAGCTCATATACTTCTTCAGGATAACCTAACTTTTCAAGGGCCTTATGAATGACGGTTTGTGTTGATTTCAACACATCGTGCTTTTCCTCTTGATTAGTATTTTCAGTACCTTTCTCGGCTACCATTTGTAAACCTCCTAAGAATCACTTTTACGTATGTTGTCCGCTTTCAGTCATTAAGTATACACGTTTAAATGATTTATGCAAGAATAAAAAACCAAATTTCAACGTTTTTACGACATTTAATGTAAACGTTATCATTATCATCATCATTCAATCCAAAAGTACGACAAAAATAAAAAGAGGAGCTAGGCCTCTTTTGAAATTTCTCCTATTCGGAAGAGTCTATTAAAAAAACTGAAGAATGGTTTCCACCGCTTTATTGTCGATAATAAGTTTTCCATATTCCGCAAGAACATATGGGCTTAGAATGGAGGCATTACCATATTCGGATAATAAAGATGCTGCTTTTTCATTATTTTGTGTATCCAAATTATTTATTAGGAGGTAATATCGGTTGTTTAAGGAATATAAACTTCCCCCACCAATATTTAAAAAGGATAACCTTTTGGAAAGCCCAATGATATCTTCGATGCTTTCAAACTCATATAACAGGTCCTCACAACCTTCAACCCTTACTTGCATTTCAATTAATCCATCAAAAAGAAGATCCTCATCACCTGTATCTTCATCTACAGTAATAATCATAATCATTCCTTGAGCCTGTATAGAAAAAATTTCTACTGCAACTGAACCCTGAATATCAACATCGAATTCCTCACTTGCCTCAACAAGCATATCATGAAAAAGTTGATTCCACTTTGTGGAATCTCTCCATATATCCTCCTTAGAAAGTCCTCGTTCAAATAAATCATCAGAGGTTAAAAAAATTTTTATTTTATTAGCTGTTAAGCGTTCTAAGCGCATGCTTTAAGCCCCCTGCTGTGACGTAACTCTTATTTTCAGTGTATGTCGAGACCCCTTAATGGTGAATTGTCTATTCTTTTCCAGCCGTTTGAGGAAGCCATTTTTCCATGACATTCAATGAGAAAATCCCTCCCATACCATGGTATGGGAGGGACGGACCTTTCTAATCTTCATCAATGCTTAAAATACGGAAACCATATTCTTCAAGCTTTTTCGTAAACTTATCAATATTATCTTTCTTTTCAACTTTCATAACAATTCTACGGACGAGTTTATCAGTTTCATCAAATGTTACAAGTGAAATAATATGCTCGTGGAAATGATGGGCGATTTCAGAAAGGCGAGCAATTCTTCCTTCAGTCTCAACAGAGGTAAAGGCAATTCTAACCCCCGAACGTTTGAAACCAAATGCACTTTCAAATGTACCTAATACATCTGAGCGTGTTACTGCACCAAGGAACTGATGTTGAGCATCAACGACGGCAAGCAAAGGAAAATCTTTTAAATCAAGAAGGGTTTTTTCGAAAATTTCCCCTCCTTGTAAAAATACTTCTTGATGTGTTGCAATATCCTTTACAAGTGTTGATGTTAAATATTCATCCTTCGGTTGATTAGCTAAAAAGTAGTTTTCATAAATACTATATCTTGTTACCACACCAACATATTGATCTCCTTTTAACACAGGTAAGCCATCAATCTGATGTTGTTCTAATTTTTTCAAAGCATCTTGAAGAGTTTCATCTTCTTGTGCAATAAAGCATTCATGTTTTGGAATCATAATATTTTTTACGAACAATTCCCATCACCTCAGAAATAATAATCAAACAAAAAAATTTCTTCCACCACTATTATAATTCTACTTAGACGGTAAAAACCCTTTCATATATTAAAGATTTATGTCATGAAAGAAGAAAATTTTCATATTTATTAATGATGTTAGTAAAGGAGGGCTACGATGCATACACATTATAAAACCTATTATCCTTATTCAAGTCCGTTTGACCCCTGCGAGCCGATACATGAAAAAACTTTTTCTACCCCGCCACATTTATATATTGATTATCAGCCGCCTAATCTTCCTCAATTTTCCCCTATGGAAGCACTTAAAGCAGGCACGCTATGGAAACCCTTATATGATCCTTATTTCAACTCGTATGAGAAAGCAAAGGGAGGACTGGCAAGATGAAACAAATGCCGCCAGAATATTATCAATTAATGGAGCAAATTCAAGCAGTGGATTTTGTCCTAGTTGAACTCACCCTATTCCTTGATACCCATAATGACGATCTTGAAGTAATCAAACAATTTAACCATTATGTAAAGGAAAGAAAGCATTTAAAAAAGGTGTTTGAAAGTCAATTCGGCCCGTTGTTACAATTTGGACACAGCTACTCAGGTTATCCATGGAACTGGGATGATACCCCTTGGCCATGGCAAGTATGAAAGCGGAAGTACCTTGACCAGAAGCGACTAGCATAAGACGAGCCGTCGAGAAGCCGGCAATTTAACCTTCTTAAGGCTAAGCTGTAAACCATTGAGCAAATTACGGTGTAGCTAGTCAGTTATCTATTTTCAAAGGGAGGGTTAACTGAAATGTGGATTTATGAAAAGAAGCTGCAATATCCAGTTCGCGTCAGTACATGTAACCCAACATTGGCAAAATATTTAATTGAACAATATGGAGGGGCAGATGGAGAGCTTGCAGCAGCCCTAAGATATTTAAACCAGCGATATACCATTCCAGATAGAGTAATCGGACTTCTTACAGACATCGGTACCGAAGAGTTTGCCCACCTTGAAATGATTGCAACCATGGTTTACAAATTGACGAAGGACGCAACACCTGAACAGTTAAAGGCAGCTGGTCTCGGCGAACACTATGCCAACCATGATGGTGCGCTTTTCTACCAAAACGCTGCCGGGGATCCGTGGACTGCTACTTATATTCAAGCAAAAGGCGACCCCATTGCAGACCTTTATGAAGACATTGCAGCAGAAGAAAAAGCAAGGGCCACCTATCAATGGCTTATTAACCTAAGTGATGATCCGGATATAAATGATAGCCTACGCTTTTTACGAGAGCGGGAAATCATTCATTCCCTTCGCTTCCGTGAAGCGGTTGAAATATTAAAAGAGGAAAGAGATAAAAAGAAGGTTTTTTAATTATTGATGTTGTTTTTTGTAAAAATTCAGGAATAAGATCAATCTAACTGATACTGGTCACCAAAAAGATCTTTGGTGACTTAAATTATGTTTATTTTAAGTGACGTTTTATACTTTTATGTGCCATTTCTCCCAAGTTACCTTTTGTTTAGGACATCCTTATTTTTTTTCGTGATAGAGGTTAATATCATAGGTTTTTTTCATCATCTCATAAACAAGATGGCGGTTTTTCCATTGTTCTTCTCTTTTCCATAAGTCTTTACTTCGATCCACGATTTCACATCTTAATTCATGATATTCCTTTTCTTTTTTTTCTTTTTGCTGTCGTAATATATTCATAGAACCAAACAATAAAATGGTCCAACAAAACAACAAAATATTTAGTGAATCATTGACTGAAGCAGAATACATGGCATAAAAAGAATAAGAATAATGCTTCGCTATCGAAAAATAAAAATAATTCAAGTAAATAAAAGCAGAAATAACTGTGGCCATTATTAAATAATTATGCAGCTTCTTAGCGTCATCAAATTTTTTCTTTCTTTTCCTAACGTTTTCAAGCATTTGCTTGGTCGCTTCATCAGTATGTTCTAATAATCGGATTGGAGAATCCATTTTATCACCCTCCATTTCCATATATTCATATGAACTTGTCCCTTGGAATATGTTTAGAAAATAAAAAGAGGGTGTCCCAAAAGTATAACTTTTAGGGGTACTCCCTTTTTAATTAATGGTCTGTTAAACTTGTCTGTTGATTTCCGCTCTAGGCTCTCGCTTTCCGCGGGCGGTCCGGGGAGCCTCCTCGGCGCTATTGCGCCTGCGGGGTCTCCCCGGACCCGTACTCCCGCAGGAGTCGAGCGCCTTCCGCTCCAATCAACATTGCGGAAAAATTATCATGAACTTTGTACATATAGTGGTGCCTGTCACATTTTGGGATAGCCTCTTCTTAATTTAAAGGTATATTTAAAACCTGACCTGTAACAATATGCTCAGATTGCAAGTGATTCGCTTTCTTTATCAAGTCAATCCCGGATTGTGAATTGTAATACTTCATCGCAATACTGTAAAGCGTTTCTTTTGGCTGCACTTTATGATAAATGATTTTAGTTTGACTTTTTGTGGGTGCTGGTTGGGATATATTAGATGTGGAAGCAGGAACAGTTGTCGGGGCAGGAGGCTCGACCCCATTAGCAGCTTGGCTTCCATCATTCGTTTCGTTAGTTTGTTTATTCGGATCCCCAGTCTCGTTCTGCACCGCCTGTGGGGTGGTGTTACTACTTTGATCTGTCGAAGCCTCCGTTTCCGTTCCCTTATTTTCCTGTTGTGATTCACTCTGTTTCTCTGGTGGCTTTGACGATTGATCATTGTTTTTTTTTGTTTTTTCTATAGTAATGGATTCACTTCCATTTGTATCAACAGTGGTTTTTACCGATCCATTAGTTTTTTTCCCATTAAGATAGGAAAACGTACAAATAATAATAATCGGGAGAAGAATAAAGATTAGGATAAGCGAACGCATTAGAGGATACTTTATCTTCCACTTTATTTTCTTTTTCTTCTGACGGTGTACTTGTTCTCTTGGAGGCAGCTTGTCATTCCCATCAACATTTTCGTTTATTTTTTCAATTCGACGCCTTAGCCTCTCAGCCTGATCTCTGTATGGCTCCTCTTTATTCATGTGGCAGCTCCTTTCTCCTCATTAACGAATCGGATTGATTTTCTCTACATTTTATATAAACACCTAAAAGAAAATCGATAACAAAATGCATCACGATGGTAACCGCTAAATTCCCCGTCCACTCATAAATAAATCCGATGATAAAGCTTAGTAATACGATATTCATAAATAAAAACCAATTAAAAAGGTAACGATAATGGATAATAGCAAAAATAATACTGGCGAAAATAAGACCAACTTTTGTTTGAATGATTCCGCGGAAAAGTAATTCCTCGCTTATCGCTACAATAGCTGCAATCCATAATATATGAAATATATTCTTATTTCTAAATATCCTTTTATTCAAACCACCATCATCATAATAAGAGTCAGGAAGCCACTTCATCAGAACAATATCCAAAGCCACAACTGCCACTCCACAAGGAAAACCTACAGTGAGAATTTTATAATCTTTCCAATCCATATGTTTTAAAAAAGAAAAATGATCAAATAAAAGAATACCTAAGATAAAGGAAATGGTTAAGAGTATTATTTGTGTCAAATATAGGTGAAACAGTAATTCTCTATCCGTCAGCTCAGTGATTACTTCATTATATTTCCTTTTCATTCGCTCATCTCACTATTAATTAAAATTTCGGATAGATATTCCTTCCACTCCCATTTTCCTATTTCAACGACTGTGTTTCCATCCTCAGTAGAATAATATTCATCCAATTGTAATCCGCAATAATCACAGCAGGGATCCTCATTTTTTTTGTTTGCTTCTTCAAAATATCGTAAAATAAACTCTCTTCTGCAACAATCATCGTCTATCCATTTTTTCATTCTATAAATATTGCTTTTCTTAACCATTAATCTTCCGTTAACAAATTCTTTTATCGTTTCCTTTAGTGTTTCAAGACTCGTTGTTTCGTTTAAAAGCTCGAAAAACCCCTGAACAATCCGCCATTGAATTTCTGTGAATCCTCCTCTAGACTGGAGATCTTCTTTTATATTCAAATGACTGGTTAATGATTCATGATTTATTTGTGAGAACAACCAATCAATCTGTTGTTCCGAAGGCAGCTCTCCTTCAGCAAGTTGCAATTGAATCTGCTCGTCACCCGGTGAATACAATAAAATCGCGATGCTTGGCTTACCATCCCTACCTGCCCGACCAACCTCTTGCAGGAAGGACTCTAATTGCATTGGCATATGGTAATGAATGATAAAACGAATATTATCTTTATTTACTCCCATACCAAAAGCACTCGTAGCACAGATGACATCAAGTTGATTATGAATAAACTGTTGTTGAATCAAAACCCTTGAATCTGGATCAAGTCCACTGTGATAAACATTTGCCCGGCAAATTCCTTTTTCCATTAGTGTCAAAGCCATCTCTTCAGCTGCCTTTTTACTTGAAAAATATATAATCCCCGGTTTTTTTAGTCTTGAAACAAGCTCTAATACAAGGCGTTGTTTAGAAAAGTAATCGGTTACTTTTTCAAGATAAAAAGCAATATTGGGGCGATCAACTGATGACTCTACTCTAGTAATATTCTTTATGCCAAGTGAAGTGATAATATCATCACGGACCTTTGCAGTAGCAGTAGCAGTGAGAGCAAGCGTAAGCGGATTTCCAAGCTTTTGACGAATTTCGCCCAACTTTGAATAATCTGGACGAAAGTCATAGCCCCATTGTGAAATACAATGAGCCTCATCCACCACAAATAATGAAATCGAAAGTGCTTGGAGCTTGCGAATAATAAAGGAAACTCCTAACATTTCAGGTGAAATAAAAATAAATTTATATCTTTTTAGGTTTTGAAAAGCTTCTTTTCTTTCGTCCTCATGAAGGAAAGAATTTAAGGCAATTACCCGCTTTTCACCAATTTTCATTAACTGTTCTACTTGATCCTGCATTAAGGATATAAGTGGAGAGATGATCAAGACTTGTCCTTTTAGTAAGTATCCTGGAAGCTGGTAACACAAAGATTTCCCCGTTCCGGTTGGCAGCATCGCAATCGTATCTGAACCGGCTAAAATGGAGGAAATGACCTCTTTTTGCCCAGTTTTAAAGGAAGAGTACCCAAAATACTTATGTAATGCTGTTTCTAGTTTCATCTTCTTTCTCCCATCTTTGCCAATACCAATCGGATTTGAAAATATGAAGCTGTTTCCAGTTTAGTTCTTATTTGCTTTAATTTTCTTGTCGCTAATTGACTTGATATTTCCACAACTTTTCTTTGCAATTCTTTATCAACATAAGCATCAATCAAAAAATCTTCATGGTTTAATGCCAATTCCACGATATGGTCCTCAATCGTACTTATTTTTAAATCACGAATTTGGGCAATTTGAGCAATAGAATAGTCAAGGCGAAGAAGCTCTAATGTTTTACGAGCTGAAATGGTTAATGAGTCGGATTGGCTAAGGTCTTGAAAGAGTAAGGATAACAATGAAAAACGTTTTCCTTCCTTTTCCACCGTCGCAATCAAATAATGTAATACATTTAAAAATTCGAGTTGATAGTCCAGAATATTTCTATTTAATTTTTTTGCAGCTTGCATGCTCGTTAGGCCAATTCTTTTACATCCTGTTAGGCGATAGACAAGAACAGCAGGATCAATGTCTTTCGCTTCATCAAGACAGGAAAATAACTCCTCAAAAAGCATTTTGCCAATTTCATCTTTAGAAACTTGTATTTGTTTTAAAACGGATTTCAACCATAGATGGACTTTTTTGTCTTTTTGAATCGGAATATAGTGGGTTTCCTGGAATGCTACATTTGAAATGACTTGAATAAACAATGATAATCTTTCCCAAATCATGGTGGATATATGATGATACTCCCATCCATTTATATATTGAGGCAATCGGATTTCTTCTATTATCATTTCTCCCCGTTCCGTGAGAACATTTATCTGACTGCCACAAGAACGAATCCATTTCTTTTCTTGTAAACAATCAATGATATCTTCGAAGTCCTCTCGAGGTAATAATTCAAAAATCCGAAAGAATTTCTTAATTGTGAATAAATGTGCATCTTGGATCGTTTGCGCAGACTTTTTGCCATTCAAAAGATGATAGATGGAATAAATGGTTCGTTCCCCATTTAATTTTTTTAAACAATATAGAATAATATTTTCCGTATATTGCAATCCACATCACCACTTTTCAAATATCGACAAATAATCCAATTCTTCTATTTTTATTTTATCATGAAACTGGATATCTTGTTGCCGAAAATGTAGATATAATAGAAATACGATAATGAATCAAATGATTTTACAAGCATTTTGCTATTGAAAAGTTACTCATACAGTTTTACAATAGAAATGTGAAATCGTTTCCTCTATTTTGTATTGGAAATATGTAAGCATAATTTTTGCTATTTTATTGGGAGGTTTTTTTTCATGGCTAAGTATACCATTGTTGACAAAGAAACTTGTATCGCATGCGGTGCTTGTGGAGCAGCTGCACCTGATATTTATGATTATGATGATGAAGGTATCGCATATGTAACTCTTGATGATAACGAGGGTATTGTAGAAATTCCAGATGTATTAATTGATGATATGATGGATGCATTCGAAGGCTGTCCTACAGATTCAATCAAAGTTGCTGAAGAACCATTCGAAGGCAACCCAACTAAATTTGAATAATCTTTAGCCTTAAAGATATTCTTAAGCTACTCCCCCTCATTAGAGGGGTTTTTTGTTTTTCTAATATATAAAACTCCAATAGACAGCAAGAATCAACAATACTTGTTGAAATTGAATTTTGTTACGGACTTGGCGGTTTAAAGAAAAAAGCAAAAAAACACGATGGTCTCGTGTTTTTTTTATAGATTCTCGTGTCTAGTCACTCCAGCTTTTTATGTTTCATCATTACTGGAGGAACAAGTTTGGAAAAAAACTTATACCAGGGCCACAAAATCGTCTACAATATCTTTAGGTTTGGTAGTTGGACTATATCGTTTTACAACATTTCCTTTTGGATCAACCAGAAATTTAGTGAAATTCCATTTCACCGTATTTAAACCTAATATTCCAGGTGTTTGCTTCCTTAAATAGACAAATAAAGGATGGGCATAGACGCCATTCACATCCACTTTGGCAAACATAGGAAATGTTACTCCATAATTCAATTCGCAAAAGGATTTAATTTCATTCTCATTTCCAGATTCTTGGTTCATGAATTGATTGCAAGGAAATCCTAGGACAACTAAACCTTGATCTTTATATTGCTCATAAATTTGTTGAAGCTCCTTATATTGAGGAGTAAAACCACACTTGCTTGCTGTATTAACAATAAGCAAAACCTTCCCCTCATATTGTTTTAGGGAAATTTCCTCTCCATCAATTGTTTTTACTTTAAACTGATAAATTGACATAACTCGAATCTCCCCTCTTTTTTAAAATAATGAATTTAATTTTGACTTTGAGAATTGTCCAGCTCCAGGCGCCAAGCGACTAGTGTACTTCGCGCATCTCCCTACGATAAGTCAACATCGAATCGCTAACGCTCTTCGTGTTTCCTTTATCTCAGTCGAAGCGCTCCAGTCCATACGTCGCTAAACGGGCGCCTTGCGCTTTTCTGACTCCATTATCCCAAATTTACAACAAATAAACTATCTTTATATTCCCTAAATTTGATCTAAATGGTCTTTCGTGATTATTTTCAGAATTTTGCATTTATTCAAAATATTATTCTTGACATTATTAAATTATTGACGATATATAAAATATAGAGAAATTTGGGAAAACGAGCAGTCCTTTTGTGTCTATGGAATAATAATGATCGGTTATTTTCTCCGTTCAGAAGCTTACAAAATATGAATTTATCTTAACTAATTCCTAAAAGCGAGGTATTGTTATGTATAAGTTGTATTGTAGAACGTATCAAGGCACTATGAAAATTGCCTCATATCTTATGCCATGGCGTAAACCAGATTTATTAGAAGGAGAAAATAGCCTAAGTAAGCTACCAAAGCTAATAAAAAGTAAAAATATTGATGCCGTACTAATTGTAACTGACAAGGGAATTACCTCTATAGGATTGATGGATGAATTTTTGAAAGGACTAAAGGAAGAGGCAGTAATCTTTTTTGTGTATGACAAAACGGTTCCAAATCCAACCATCGATAACATTGAGGAAGCTTTACAAATTTACAAAGCAAACAATTGCAAGGGTATTGTTGCATTTGGTGGCGGTTCGCCAATGGATTGTGCAAAAGGTGTGGGTGCACGTGTGGCGAGACCAAATAAGAGCATACCACAGATGAAAGGTGTACTAAAGATTGGGAAAAAGTTGCCGCCTCTTTTTGCCATACCAACAACCGCTGGCACAGGGAGTGAAGCAACACTTGCTGCAGTTGTATCCAACAGCAAGACCCATGAAAAATATGCAATTATGGATACACCACTTATTCCACATTATGCTGTACTTGACCCTTTGCTAACTGTTAAACTACCGCCGCATATTACAGCAGCAACCGGAATAGACGCTTTAACACATGCAATCGAGGCATACATTGGCAGAAGTAATACAAAGGAAACAACACAGTACAGTAAAAAGGCTGTAAAATTGATTTTTGAAAATCTTTATGAGGCATATTCAAACGGGACAAATATCACGGCTCGGACCAATATGCAAAAGGCAGCTTATTTGGCCGGTATTGCCTTCACTCGGGGCTATGTTGGCTATGTCCATGCCATTGCCCATACACTTGGTGGTTTTTACTCCGTACCACATGGTCTGGCTAATGCGATCATCCTTCCATATGTCCTGGATTATTATGGAGAGTCTATTCGCAAACCTCTGGCCGAATTGGCTGAAATTGTTGGCATTGGTGAACCAGCTGATACTCATGAACAAAAAGCAAGAAAATTTATTGAAGCAATTAAAGAGCTTAACAGAAGAATGGATATTCCCGAAAAAGTAAGCGGTATTGTTGACAGCGATATCCCTTTGATGGTACAACGTGCCATAAAGGAAGCCAATCCACTTTACCCAGTGCCAAAAATTCTGTTTAAGGAAGATTTATTTCATCTCTATCAACTTATTAAATAATGGCTGTGTTAAACTTGCCTGTTGATTTGCGCTCCAGGCGCTTCGCTTTCCGCGGGCGTTCCGGGGAGCCTCCTCGGCGCTTAAGCGCCTGTGGGGTCTCCCCTGCCCCTTACTCCCGCAGGAGTCTCGCGCCTTCCGCTCCAATCAACATAGTTTCATTAATCAACATTGACCTTCAACACAGCCAAGTAATAAGAACAAACCGTTAAGAGAGGATATATAATGGAAAACTATAAAATATTAGTGCAAAATCAAAAATCTTTTTTCCGCACGAACAAAACAAAAGATATCGGTTTTCGATTAGATGCACTTCAAAAGCTCAGGAACGCTATTAAAAAATGTGAGAAAGAGTTGATGGATGCATTAAAAGCTGATTTAAATAAATCCGAATTTGATGCCTATTCAACTGAAATCGGTTTTGTCCTTGAGGAAATCCGTTTCACCATTAGAAACATAATGAAATGGGTCAAACCTGAAAAAGTGAAAACCCCCCTTACTCATATTGGCTCAAAAAGCTTTCTTTATTCTGAACCATATGGCGTGGTGCTGATCGTTGCACCTTGGAATTATCCTTTTCAATTGGCGATTGCACCGTTAATTGGTGCGATCGCTGCGGGAAACTGTGCGATTATCAAACCTTCAGAACTTACACCAAGGACATCTGAAATATTAGAAAGACTTGTGGAGGAAATTTTCCCGAAAGAGTATATATCAGTTGTCCTTGGAGGAGTCGAGGAAAGTCAATCACTTCTAAATGAAGAAGTTGATTATATTTTTTTTACTGGAAGTGTCGTCGTTGGGAAAATCATTATGGAAGCCGCAGCAAAGAATTTGACCCCTGTCACATTAGAGTTAGGTGGAAAAAGCCCTTGTATTATCCATAAAGATGCTAATTTAAAGGTAGCAGCAAAACGAATTGCCTGGGGGAAATTTACCAACTCAGGGCAAACCTGCATTGCACCCGATTATTTATATGTGCATCAAAACATTAAGGCTGAATTTTTACATCACTTAAAAGATGCAATTAGGGAGTTATACGGGGAGAATCCGCTCGACAATCCGAATTATACGCGTATCGTAAGTGAAAAACATTTTAACCGGCTACAATCTTTTCTAAACAATGGAGAAATTTTATTAGGCGGAAAATCCAATCCAAAAACATTAGTCATTGAACCAACCGTTCTAGGCAATATTTCTTGGGAAGATTCCGTTATGAAGGACGAGATTTTCGGTCCAATTCTTCCAGTGCTGGAATATGATGTTCTTGCACATGTTATCGATGGAATTCATCGTCATCCAAATCCGCTCGCGCTTTATCTTTTTTCAGAAAATAACAACGTTCAACAGGAAGTAGTAAACAGCATTCCTTTTGGTGGCGGCTGCATAAATGACACGGTTTATCATTTTGTCTCTCCCTATTTGCCGTTTGGCGGTGTCGGGTCCAGCGGTATGGGTGCCTATCACGGAAAGGGAAGCTTTGACACTTTTTCACACAAAAAGAGCATCCTAAAACAAACAACATTATTTGATATCCCATTTAGATACCCAAATACGAAGAATGGACTTAAGAAAATAAAGTATTTCCTAAAATAGTAATAAAAAAAAACAGAAAGAACTCAATCTCTTTCTGTTTTTTTATTTTTGGCTGTGTTAAACTTGC
This sequence comes from Neobacillus massiliamazoniensis, assembly GCF_001048695.1. GTDB lineage: Bacteria > Bacillota > Bacilli > Bacillales > Cytobacillaceae > Neobacillus > Neobacillus massiliamazoniensis. Next base: position 306,924 of record NZ_CVRB01000004.1, read on the forward strand.
CTGTTGATTTGCGCTCCAGGCGCTTCGCTTTCCGCTCCAATCAACATAGTTTCAAAAATCGACAAATGACCTTTAACACAGCCTTTATTTTTAAGCATTTTTTACAATGGTAAATTTATTAATCCAAGCTTGCATCCGGATGAACAATAACATAAAGAGGGATGACATAATGACACCTTTTACAATGTTGAATGGCAGGATAGCCGGTACCACTAAATTCCGCATATCAGGGAATTTCAATAGTGCTGTATAGGCTGGCATAATGAAAAAGTAATTAAAGATACTCATCATGACTGCCATTGTAATGGTTCCAACAACGAGGGCCAGCGTCATACCCTTTCTCGTTTTCATTTTGGCATATAAATAATAAGTAGGCAGGATGAACAGGATTCCTGCTAAAAAGTTAGCAATATGTCCTACAGGAATTCCTGTTTGACTTCCTGTCGCTATATAATTAAGTACATTTTTGAAAAATTCAACCAATATCCCTGCGAACGGACCAAATATTAATGCTGCAATCAATGCCGGGATGTCACTAAAATCGACAAATAAGAAATTCGGGAATAGCGGCAACGGAAAGTTTAATAGCATTAATAAATAAGCAATACTACTCAACATTCCGATGGAAACCATAGCCTTTACCTTTGTTCTCTTCATTTTCTTCATCTTCCTCTCTCCTTTTTTGATCCATCACGTTAGGAAGAGAGGTCCAGCCATATTAGATGCCCATCGAAATAAAAAACTCCCTCAAAAATACTAATTTGAGAGAGTTAACAAAGGCACGCTAAATAAACATTCAATTAACTTTTATTTTTTGAACGTTTGCAGAACCTCCATCTTCTCCCATCCAGACTATACTGTCGGCTTTGGAATCACACCAAATCCTGCCCTTACAGGCTCGCGGGCTTAGAGTATGAACTCAATACCGCCGATCGGGAATTTCACCCTGCCCCGAAGATAGATCGATATGAAATTATAAATTTATTATACTGAAAAGGTTAGAGTTTGTGAAGTACTAGGCACACTATTCACCAAATAATAATGATTATTCCCCTTCATATCAGACATGCTTGTTTCAGAATGCTTTCCACCTAAAAATAACAAACTGACACAAAGTCCCATTATTATGGCAATCAAAAACCTTTTAAAATAGTCCAACATATTTTTCCTCCTGGTAAAAGTTTTCACCTCCTCACCATATGTGTTGCCACTTTAATTTAGAACAGTTTTGAAATGGATCAAATGGATTTGTAAAAAAAGGATGTCCCTTAAGTTTTGACACTTTAGGGACATCCTCTGCAACATTATTGGGTCAAACGTAAATTAGGAGCAATTGGAACCTTTATTTCTTTTGATAAATCGAATGGACCGATAGATGCGATTTGGGCATTTTCAAACATCACTTTTTCAGCCCCAAATTCCTTTGCAGTTAGCAATATTGCTTCAAGTGAATGCATTGTACTATTGTCGTTTTGCAAAGTCGAAGAATCATTTAAGGTTAAGTTTAATATATGATTATTTATTATAGCTTCTTTAAAATGTAGTGTAGAAGGAAGTGATGGTTTTAATCCCCCATCCGGATGATCAGTTCCCATTGCTTCTAATGCAGCTTGGATATTTTTATACTTTGTGGTTGAAGGAACTAAAAAAGGTAATTTCTTTCTATTTGGATAATAAAAGAAATAGGCATGGTTTGTTTCCGAATCAATATTTATTTCACTCATTTCACCATAATTCCCAAAGGCAATACCCGGCTGACCATTCGTTGTTAGCTTAATTTTCTTGATATGGCTATCTGCAGCAACATCTTTTTTTATAATATTTATAAAATTAGTTTCATTAGCTGAACCTTGCCCATATGGATGATTCGTTGGAACATCCACGACGATACTGTTGTCTTGGTCCAGTTTAATGGTAGCATTCATGGGATAATAATCACTTAAACCCCATTCTTCCTCCTTTAATGAGGCCATGTTTTCATTAAATAATGTCAGCCATGTTTTATCTTTAGTACCATGGACAATTGTTGAAATGGGTACTAGAATCTGGGCCTCATTGTCAGGAATCCAATATGTCAAAACAGTTCCATCCCCTAATTCATCCTCATAAACAGCCGTTTTAAGGCTAGCATCCTGGGATTGACTTTGTTTTGCATTACCTAAAAGAGGCTTTTCCTTCGAAGCGGATTCCTCATTCTTCGGTGTAATAGAAGAATCTCTCTTAACGCTTAAGGTTGAAGCCTTCTGATCCGACGCCATATGATTTTGTGCTGATCGGTCTGATGAGGATAGATGGGTATCCATTAATTTAGGCATTAAAATAATAAATAGGAGCAGTGCAGTAGCTGCAGCAAGACCCGAAATTAGCCAAAGTGTTTTTTTTCTTTTTTTAAAAGAAAGGTTTTGGTAAATGTCATGAGGATTGCGATGATCTTGTATTTTTGGCATTTGCCTAAGTAAATCTTCGAGCTGTTTATCGCTCCACTCTGACCTTTTCACTATCCATTCCCTCCTTAATGGATATAATTTCCATTTGTTTCTTTAAAAACTTTAAAGAGCGATGCTGAGTTGTTTTTACTTTACTCTCAGTCCATCCTAATACATGAGCAGTTTCTGCAATTGATAAATCATTCAAATAACGGAGGATAATGACCGCTCTTTGGTCCACAGTGCAATATGCTAGACATTTATATACCCATTTTATCTCTTCTTTTTGCACTGCAATTTCTTCAGGTATAGGATAGTCATCCTTCACTTGATTGAGTGACCAATCGAATTTATCGAGCAGCTTCTTCTTCCAACCCTTTTGCTTTCGAAAAAAATCGATGGCAACATTTTTGGCAATGGAAAATAACCATGTTTTCTCACTACTTTTCCCTTCAAAACGATCATAGGATTTAAATACCCTTATATAAACTTCTTGAACAAGGTCTTCAGCATGTTCCTTGTTTCGAACCAAATAAAAAAGAAATTGAAATATGTCATGATGATATTTGTGGTAAAGCTCATCGAAAACGGAGTCCATCAATTTCCCTCCCCGTTCATTGAATTAGTCGATGGGTAAGAAAAAAAGTTTCACCTTTTTTAAATATAGACGTTATCTTGAAAAAAAGGAAGAAATTTTTGGAAGGGTTCTTCATTCTTCCATAAGAAAAACCCATCTGAATTTAGATGAGTTTTAAAATGTTTCCCGTGTATCAAGAACATTCGGCATAATCATTTTTATTTTTCTGTTTTTCGAGGGATCATAAAGGTAAATGTCGTTCCTTGGCCAATTTTACTTTGAACAGAAAGATACCCTCGATGTGCTTCGATAATATTCTTCGCAATGGCAAGACCTAATCCTGTTCCGGCTCTACTTCTTGTGCGAGCTTTATCTGCTTTATAAAAACGTTCAAAGACGAACGGTAAATCCTCTTCTGAAATTCCTGAACCAGAATCTGTTACTTCCACAATAATTCCTTTTTCTTCGCTTGCTACATTTAATTGAACAGTTCCACCAATTGGAGTATGTCGAATCGCATTATCAATTAAGTTAGTCAAAACCTGTTCAATTCGATCAGGATCAAAGGAAACAGGTGTCATTTCGGCCTCAATTCCTAAATTTAACTGGATTCCATTGTCACGTGCAAGCCCTTGAAATTTACGGATAATTCGATTCATAAAGGATGAAAGCTCAACTTTTTCAAGCGTCAAATGGATATGCCCTGATTCCATTCTTGCTAAATCAAGAAGTTCATTTACAAGCCGGCCCATTCTTAGAGACTCATCATATATAACCTTAGCCATTTCTTTTTTATCTTCCTGTGTTTCTGCAATATCATCAACAATTGCTTCACTATAACCTTGCAGCATGGATATAGGCGTTCTCAGTTCATGGGATACATTGGCAATAAAATCCTTCCTCATCTTCTCCAGTTGTCTATCCTCCGTCATATCCCTTAAGACTGCTACAGCACCACGAATAAAACGATTACTGTATAGAGGACTTACTAATATCACCCAATGACGCCCCTGTAAGGAAATCTCACCCATTCGTTCTTTTTCCGTGTCGACTACCTGTTGAAATAAGTCCATAACTTTTGATGGAATGGCCTCCGAAGTGGAACCTTGTTCACCTTGTTCATAGTACCAATACTGAAGAAACCGATCAGCTGGAGGATTGGTAATTAGGATCGTTCCATCACGATTAAAGGTGATGACACCATCAGCCATACTGCTAAGGATACTAGAAAGCAGTTCCTTTTCCTGATTTAGGGCATTCATGTTAAATTTCAATTGTCTTCCCATTTGATTAAAGGCGGTAGCCAGTTCACCTATTTCATCATGAGTAAGCATTGGAACTTTTGTATCAAACTTTCCCCTTGCAACTTCAAAGGCTGCCTCTCTCATTTTTCTTAACGGTGCTGTGATTCTTGTTGATAAAAAGAAAGCAAAAATGGTTGTTAGAATGATGGCAACACCGGCTACAAGTAGAATGAACATCGTTGTTGAATGGGTGGTTTCTTGTGTGACTTTTAATGATTGATAAATAAATACGGCACCGTTTACTCCCGAAGAAAAATGTATAGGGACACCACTTATGGAATAGGTGCTGGTATCCTTTATTTTTCCGGTCTTGTGAGTAGGCAGGATCAATAATTTTTCCACGGTCTTATTTTTTGCTAAAACCTTTGATAAATCAGGATCATTTTTAATATCAGAAATCGTTAATCCCTTTTCTTTATCTGTGTTTGGAGAGTAATAAACTTCATTATTATTTTTTATGATCACCACTTTGGTAACATCATCGACCATGTGCCATGATATTTCTAAACTAAGTGGAAACTGTTCATCAGAGTGATTTTCCATAACATACGCAATTTTTTTTGCTGAATTTGTTAAATCCTTTTTCGTTTCATCAATACTGTAGTTTTGGAAATATTCTAGAAGCATGACTGTTAATATGAACAGTACAAATGATACTAGCAATAAAATGGTAAACCATAGCTTACCAACTACACTTCTCAGGAAGGTCATTCATTTATAACCTCAAATTTGTAACCCACTCCCCATACTGTTACAATCATTCTTGCAGCTTCTTCCGATACCTTGTTTAATTTCTCACGGAGCCGCTTTACATGAGTGTCAACTGTACGCAGGTCTCCAAAGAACTCATAATGCCAAACTTCTTTTAATAATTGCTCACGATCAAATACCTTATCTGGTGCTTTTGCAAGAAAATAAAGCAATTCATATTCTTTTGGCGTTAAGCTGACCTCTTTCCCATCAGCTGTTACACGATGGGCATCATTATCAATGGTTAGATGCGGAAAAACAATAACATCTTTCGTTGTTGTTTCCGTTTGTAAGTAACTCGTTTGCGAGGATCTTCTTAGTAACGCTTTTACACGGAGGACAACTTCCCTTGGACTGAAAGGCTTGACAATATAATCGTCTGTTCCTACTTCAAAGCCTTGAACGCGATTCACTTCTTCCCCTTTAGCCGTTAACATAATGACAGGAGTCGCTTTTTTGTCACGCAATTCCCGACAAACTTCAATGCCATCCTTACCAGGCATCATAAGGTCTAGAAGAATCACGTCATAATCATTGGCAAGTGCCTTTGATAAAGCTTCATTTCCATCTTCTGCCTCATCAATATAATAATCTTCCCGCTCCAAATACATTTTCAATAAGCGGCGAATTCTTTCTTCATCATCAACTACTAAAATTTTCACGTCTTTTTCCATTTAATAATCCCTCCATGTGGTTATTGTACAAAATGGTATCGCTTTTTGCTATATTTTCAGAGAATTAGCCCTGCAAAATGTGTCGAAAATTTGACAAAAAACGATATCCCCCAGATATTAACTTGATCTTTTAAAAAGCCTTCACTCCTTAAATAGTGAAGGCAAGATTGATTAAGAACCAGCATATGAATGAAGACCTGCGATTACTAGGTTTACGGCAACTAGGTTAAACATGATAATGACAAAACCGATGACGGCAAGCCATGCTGATTTTTCACCATGCCATCCTTTTGACATTCTAAGATGTAAAAAGGCTGCATAGAATAAAAATGTAATTAATGCCCAGTCCTCCTTGGGATCCCAGCTCCAAAATTTTGTCCAAGCCAACTGGGCCCAAATCATCGCAAAAATCAAAGCACCCAATGTAAAAACAGGGAAACCAATTAACACCGAGCGATAGCTTATTTCGTCAACAAAATCAAGTTTAATATTTTTAACAAAAGGTTGGAGTGCTGCAGCAATCCGCTTTCTGATGATCAATCTTATGATCCCGTATAATAAGATTCCACCCACTAATGACCATATGACCGTATTCAATTTCTTAGCGTTTATAACTGTAGGTACTGAGACAAGTGGTTTAAAGGCACCTTTTGTTGTTAACTCTCCAGCATGCGGGCCAACAAGAGCCGGCATCGTATATTCAACAACTGCTTCATTATTATTTTTGTCGATCCATTTAAATTTCTCATGATAGCCAGCTGCTGAAAATCCGACAGAAACGGCAACAAATCCAAGAACCGTGACCATGGAAAACATCACCATTTCAAGCCAAAAGGTACGCTTATTTGTTTTGGTTTGGTCAATTACCTTCACAAGATAAATGAGTCCCGCTGCAAAGCTTACAGACAAGATCCCTTCCCCAATTGCTGCAGTCGTAACATGGATACTTAACCAATAGCTTTGTAATGCCGGAATTAATGGAGTTATATCTGACGGAAACATACTTGCATATGCAATGACTAATATTGCCACAGGCATAGTGAATAATCCTAGCAAAGTTGTCTTATAAATAAAATATATCACAATAAATGCACCCACAAGAGCCATGGAGAAAAAAGTGGTATATTCAAACATATTACTAACTGGTGTGTGTCCTGCTGCAATCCATCTTGTAAAAAAATAACCTAGCTGTGAAATAAAACCTACAACCGTTAAAAAAACTGCTATTTTCCCCCATTTGTTTGCGCCTTTCTGTTCCTTGGATTCCTTTTTCGATTTAATGGATCCGCCGTAAAAGAGGATAGATGCTAGATAGAGAATAAAAGCGATAAACAGTAAATTACTACTAATTGATACCAACTAAATTTCCTCCTTCTCCGTGTTTTCTCTTTGGAGCTTATCAACAGGCATGTGAATGTTTGTACCTGAAAAAACAGCTTCCATTTCACGTTTCAGACCATACCAATTTTTGTTCGTATGGGCAGCTACCCAAATCTCCCCTTGTTTATGTTGAATCCAAATTCGACGATGATTCCAATATGCACCTTGTACGACACCAATCATAAAAACAATTCCACCTAATATTATTAACCACAGCGTAGAATCCTTACGAAGTGTTAATCCGGAGACATTTTTTGTTTCAATTCCTTTAAATGCCATTTTATATTCATTATTTCCAAAAGGTTCAATCGTCTGCTTGATGGCTACAAAACTAGTATCTCCTTTAGGCTTATCCGGGGCTATCATCCGAAAGACAAAAGCTGGATTGTTCGGAATACGTGATTTTGTCGATGGTTCCCCGCTTTTGGAAAACTCAAAATCTGGAAAATAGCTCAAGAGTTCTACAGAATATCCATTTCCTAAATCATATTTTGACTTCGGATCAAAGAGATTGATTGTGAGATCTCCGTAGGATTGCCCTGTATTTTTGTTCGTTAAGGAAAATGACATCGCATTTAGTTCGTTTGGCTTGTAATCTACCTGATATACAGAATAACCATTAAAGGTTAGAGGATCGTTTACACGGATTTTATAGTCTTTCACCTTCGTTAATTTTGGTGTTTCCCCTGGAATTCTATGTTCATCCTGCTTATAAAGGACCACATTAGATTGGTAGTTTTTGACGACATTCCCAACCCGGTTAATGGCATGCTCAAAGTTTTTATCTTTATTTTTATCATAGTTTTGCAGAATAAATTCATTATTTTTCAGATAATATTGGCCATTAGTTTCCGGTATCTCTACGGTTTCCCCTTCACGAACCCACATGACTTTATTAATGTACATTCCCGGGATAAAACGAAGCATGCATCCGATTAGAAAGATGATTAAGCCAATGTGGTTTACATACGGACCCCAGCGTGAGAAACGCCCCTTTTCTGCTAATAAATCCCCATTTTCTTCACGAACATGGTAGCGCTTTCTCTCTAAATGCTGTTTAATCACTTTAAGTTCATCATTATGAACATTCTGATTTACTCCAAATAAACGCTGCCGTTGTAAAAATCCTTCATGCCTTGTTACTCGCTGTGCTTTTAATGCTTTATACAATGGGACAACCCGGTCAAGGCTGCAGATCACAAGTGAAATCCCAATCATGGCAATCAATAATAAATACCACCAGGAGTTATATAAATCACTTAAGCCTAGTTGATAATATATCTTGCCTAACCAGCCATATTGTTGCTGATAAAACTGATCTGCTGGCATAGAAGGTGGAATAGAAATAGAGTTTTCTTGAGGAAATATGGTCCCGATTGCTGAAGCGATGAGGGTTAGAACAATAAGCCAAACCCCGACCTTAACAGATGAAAAGAAATTCCAAATTTTATCAACAATCGTTTTTTGATAGGTTTGAGAGCGGCGCGCACTGCCTTCATAGCGCATATCGAGAAGCTCTTTGTCATTCTCCTTTTCATCAAGCACTTTTCCACAGGCTTCGCACAAAATAGTGCCATGTGGATTCACATGCCCACATTCACATTTAACATCATTCATTGCCAAAACTCCCTAATAACCTTAAGGTTTAATTTTCTCCATAAATTCCCTTATTGTATTTTCATCCATCTGGCCAGTATGATATTGAACCACTTTTCCATTTTTATCAATTAAAAACGTAGCAGGCAGCGGGTCAATCCCATATGCATACATGACTTGTTTATCTTTATCAATCATAATGGGAAAATCAAGCTTGTATCTTTCAGCAAATTGGTTTACAGCGATATTCGATTCATTGATATCCACTGCAAGTACCTGTACCCCTTTATCTTTAAATTGGTGATATTGGTTATTTATGTATGGCATTTCCTTCTGACAGGGCTGGCACCATGTCCCCCAAAAGTTAAGAAATACTCCTTGACCTTTGTAATCCGAAAGATGATGTTTATGACCTTGCATATCGGTCAAAATAAAATCAGGAGCCGTTGAACCAACGGCAACCTTTTGGGTATGATCCTTTGTAAAATTAGCATATAGCGTATAAGCAACGGCTGCGCCTAGAACAAGCAAAATCATTGTTCTCATTACTCCTCGCCGTTTTTTCATATGGAACCCTCCCGAAATCTTCCATCACAATTGTTTAAATTATAGCACTTCCAACCATTGCCATAGTGTTTATACACAAAATAAATTGTGACAGTTTTATGAATTTTTTGAGGAAGATTCTAATGCCAGCACCCTCATCTGTTTTACTTCATGAGGTGTTAGCTCTCTTGCCTCCCCAGCTTTTAATCCACCCAGTGTTAACATGCCATATCGCTCACGCTTTAATTTCACCACTTCATGTCCAATCGCCTCAAACATTCTTCTAACCTGACGATTGCGGCCCTCGTGAATAGTCAACTCAACAATGGTCGTTTGTTTTTTCTTATCGAATGAGAGCATTTTCACTTTTGCTGGTGCTGTTTTCCCATCTTCTAAGCGAATCCCCTTTTCTAGCTTCTTTAGATTCTCTTTTGTTGGAATGCCCTTAATTTTTGCAACGTACACTTTTTCAATTTCACGGCTTGGATGCATTAATAGGTTGGCAAATTCTCCATCGTTTGTTAAGAGGATGAGTCCGGACGTGTCATAATCAAGCCGTCCAACAGGGTATACTCTTTCTTTATATGCCTGAAAAAAATCAGTCACTACTTTTCTCCCTTTATCATCATTAACACTTGAAATAACTCCCCGTGGTTTATATAAAAGGAAATACACAGGTTCTTCTCTTTCGATTTGAATTTCATTTACTTCAATCTTATCGGAAGAAGACACCTTTACTCCAAGCTCCTTCACTACTTTTCCGTTTACCTTTACTTTACCTGCTTGAATTAATTCTTCAGATTTTCTTCTTGAAGCAACGCCCGCTTGGGCCATTATTTTTTGTAATCTCTCCATAAAATTCTCCACCTCATGATTCCTTTTATAAGGAAACGAATACATTATTCTATCCTAATGAATTATGACACAAAACCTTCACTTTTCAAAGTCATGGATTCACATGTTAACAGAAAAAAATAAGAGGTTGACCTAAAATAATGTGTTAACCCCCTCGGCCTACAATTTATAGCTAAACATTGCTTAAAAACCGACTATAAATTGTATGATATGCGAGAGGTCAGACCCTTTAGGACATCCTCTTATCTTTATGCTATTCTATTTGGCACCGAAAAAAAAGGCGACTACCACTATGGCTGCGATAATTCCAACTACGTCTGCAAGGAGACCAACCTTAAGGGCATCTCCCATTTTCTTAATTCCAACCGCACCGAAATAAACGGTTAATACATAAAAGGTCGTATCAGTACTCCCTTGTAATACTGAAGCAAGTCTGCCAATAAATGAATCAGGACCGTACACTGAGATTAAATCACTTGTCATACCCAGTGCTGCGGTTCCTGAGATAGGTCTAATAATAATTAACGGGATAATTTCTGCCGGAATTCCGATTGATTTCAATGCCGGTCGGATCCAGTTCACCATGGCTTCTAATGCACCAGAAGCCCGAAACACAGAGATAGCCACAAGCATTCCAACTAAAAAGGGAATAATAGAAACAGCGATTTTAATCCCTTCTTTTCCACCTTCTACAAAGCTTTCATAAGTTTGAACTTGTTTAAATGTCCCATATAGCAGGATAAAACCTATTAATACTGGAATAAATAAAAGTGATATTGCTGAGAGGATCTCCATATTTATTCATCCTTTTCTGCTTCTTCGATAATAAAAATAGCGATCAATCATGACAGCACCAATTGCGGAAATAAGGGTGGCGATTAATGTCGGAACAACAATATCGGTTGGGGAAACAGATTTATAATTCATTCGAATAGCAATTACCGTTGTCGGGATAATCGTAATGCTTGCCGTGTTAATTGCTAAAAAAGTAACCATTGATCGGCTGGCCGAATTCTTTCCTCCATTTAATTTTTTTAACTCTTCCATTGCTTTAATTCCAAGGGGGGTCGCTGCATTACCTAATCCAAACATATTTGCAATCATATTTGACAGCATATACCCCATAGCAGGATGGCTAGCAGGTACTTCAGGAAATAACCGTTTTACCAATGGACGAAATAATTTTGACAACCGATCAAGAAGCCCCGATTCTTGCGCAATCCGCATCATCCCCAACCAAAAAACAAGGATACTAATAAGGCCTATACATAACGTTACAGCTTCCTTCGCCCCCACAAAGATAGCTTTGTTTACATCCTCCATTGTCCCGTTAAACATCCCAAATACAATTCCGACTACAAACAAGAACACCCAGATATAATTAACCATTTGATCTCACACCTAAAACCGTTAAAAATATTTCCTTTATAAAATCAAATAAACCCTTCTTCTTCTCCGGAATTCTATAGTAATAAATAGGCTCTTCCTCTACGACTTTTCCATCTAAGTACACGGAGGCTTTTCCTACGATTCTCTCCGTCTTATTTGAATCATCTCCCTGGGGGTCAGGCCGATCCAGTTTATATTTAACTGAAAATAAGTTCATTTCCTCACTTGTGGCTGGGTATACGATTGAATTTTTTAAAAACAAATGGTTCTTGTAATATTTATTATTCACGATATCAACTTCCCCCTTTGGCACCACCTCAGCCATATCAAACCCCTTAAATCCACTTTCATACATGGCTATATGATCATTCCAATCATCTGAATCATTCAACGTAACAGCAATTAGTGACATATCACCTTTTTGGGCGGTGGTAACAAGCGTTCTTTTTGCCAATTTCGTGAACCCCGTTTTCCCACCAGTGCAATATTTATATTTGGAAAGTAACCGATTTTTGTTTTTCCAGACACGATCCCAATTTTCTGTTGGATTTGGTGCTTTATAAACTTTCGTCCCTGAAATTTCTTGAAAGGTTTTATTTTGCATGGCATAACGCATTAAAAGGGCCATATCATATGCAGTTGAATAATGATTATTACTGTCATCCAAGCCGTGAGGGTTCGTAAAATGAGAATTAAGCATTCCAATTTCTCTTGCCTTTTGATTCATTAAATAAGCAAAACCATCCACACTTCCTCCAATATATTCGGCTATCGCTACCGCTGCATCATTACCCGACCTTAACATAAGTCCATAAACTAATTCTTTGAGTTTGATTTTTTCACCAGGTTTTAGGTAAACCGATGAACCTTCTGCTCGTGTTGCTCGTTCACTTACTGTCACATATTGATTCATTTTTCCCGATTCAACGGCAAGAATCGCAGTCATGATTTTCGTTATGCTCGCAATTCTTCTTTTTGTATAAGCATCTTTCTCATAAAGGACACGGCCTGTCTTCTGCTCTATTAGCACAGCACTTTGTGCACTAACTGAAACGGAAGCACCCGCCTTTTGAGGAATGGCTGCAACGGTTAGTGTAACTAGGCAAATAAATATGACTAGCTTCCAAATCATTCTCATTTGATCTATACCTCGTCCCATACTTTAATAATAAAATTTTATGCAGGACAAGGATTGTTATGACTCAAAGAGATATAAAAAGGCAATCAACAATTTGTCGATTGCCTTTCAACTAAACAGCGGGCCACCTTATTTCTGCTGCTTTCTCATAACGAATTTCCACATCACGCCAATTCACGATATTCCACCAATTATCCACGTAATCAGCGCGCTTATTCTTGTACTGAAGATAGTAGGCATGCTCCCAAACATCCAGAACCATAAGCGGAATGGTATCCCATTGCGTTAACAGCATATGCCTTTCTGATTGTAATATTTCTAAATGTTTCGCTTTTGGCGACCAAACCAACAAAGCCCAGCCAACTCCTTCTACTTGTTTTGCAGCCTCAGAGAAGTGTCTTTTGAATGCTTCAAAGCTTCCAAAATAGCTATCTATTTCATTTTTTAGAAGCCCTTGAGGTTTGCCTCCACCGTGGGGACTCATGTTTTTCCAAAATATCATGTGAAGATAATGCCCTGATCCATGGAAAGCTAGCTCTCGAGACCAATGCTTAACAAGGGAAAAATCATTTTTCTCCCTAGCCATTTTCAGATTTTGCTCCGCCTTATTTAACCCATCGACATAGGTTTGGTGGTGCTTTTGGTGGTGTAGCCTCATGATTTCTTCTGAAATATAGGGTTCTAAAGCATTATAGGGATAGGGAAGCTTAGGAAGGGTGTGTCCACCAGGGGAAACCACTCTCTCCACTACCCAAATTTCCCCAACCTCTTGTTTTCTATTAAAATAGTATTCCATTTGTTCATGAATATTTTCTGCTTTCGCTTGAAGACTGAGAAGCTCTTCATTAGATAATTCTCGATTCGTTCCTTCAATTAATTCGGTAAAATCGTCCAACTTTTCCCAAAGCTCTGAGTCTTCTCCAACCTTTTCTGATTGTAAAAATTGTTTCATTTGTTCATTCCATTTAAACAAATCATTTACATATTGACTAAAGCGGTCCATTATATCCCTCATTCCCGGACTGTTTTTATGAGATAGGCTGTGTTAAACTCGCCTGTTGATTTGCGCTCAAGAAGCGAGCATCCGCGTGCGTTCCGGGGAGCCTCCTCGGCGCTTAAGCGCCTGTGGGGTCTCCCCTGCCCCGTACTCCCGCAGGACGTTGAATCTGCTTCCATGAATCATCACCGCACGAAGGAAATGCGTTAGCATTCTCGAGGATCTCGCGCCTTCCGCTCCAATCAACATAGATTCAAAAATCAACAATGACCTTTAACACAGCCATTAGATAAAAAGCACTCAAGTAAATGGTATGAGGGACTCATCATAATAAGAACAAACAGTGAAAAAGAAAAGGCCGCTCAAAAGGTTAAAGTCTCTAACCATAGAGCAGCCAAAAGGATGAATTATTTTGATTGAATCATTTTTGTTCGATAATCTGTTTCATAAAACTCAAGTTCTTCTCTCATTCTCTGAAAATCCCCTTCTAAACCCTTAACGAGTTGAAGAAGGCTTTCAGGGACATTTTTATAAAATTTAATCGAATTCTTTCCTGTATAGGCAGACCTGCTATCCTCATACCAGGCATCGTTCTTCGGAGCAAAAAACTCTTCAATGCATTGATGATAAATCCGGTAAAGGGTTTTTTCAGCCGCCGCTTTTTGGAAGGAGTCATTCTGTAAAATTACCATACAAGCCTCTAACCCTTCTTCACTAAAAACGATCAGCCTTCTTAAATTAGAGAAAATAATCTTATAATAAGGAAGGTCGTCTTCATTTACCAAAGTTAAATTTGAAACAGTCGTGTCATTTAAAAATGATTCAAGTGAACTGATCGTTTTCCTTAAAAAGTCCTTCACATCACGAAGCTGTGACTCCACTAATGTATTCCCCATTACCCCATCCCCTTTACAAACTATTGGAATTAATTTGGCTGCAAAATAAAATCTTGAGGTGAACTCACTACATAACCTTTTCTTTGCTTTATAGACATAAAGACTTCAGGTAATTTAGAAAAGTCAACATTTTGGAAATAAGCGGCAAATTCTTGCTTTGAATTAATATATAAGCGCTTCCGATGTTGCAGATCAGGATTTTTTAACAAACAAATAAGGGCGACAACATCTTTAAAATTTACATCCCTACCTTCGTGCACAAAAATAGGATCTTGGTCTGAAGTCATAAATTCACTGCGAATTTCTTCAAAATACCTTAGATACAAAACATGAAGCGTTCTTTCTTCAGCTTCTTCAGTAAAAGTAACCTCACTTCTATTAAAGAAATCTTCCGAGGTATTCGATTTTTCTTTTTCCAATTCATATCCAACGCATTCTCTAATAATCAATCTCATTCAGCTCCTTAGCCTGTCAAATAACCTAACAAAAGAATGTTATAAAGAACAAATTTCTTAAAAACGTACTTTTATTCTAGCATATATATGAATGAAGAGGTGTATGATTAGGAGTTAATCGTTTCCTGAAATTTTTCAAAAAATAAATCTGCTTCCTCTTGAACAAATTCTTCATTCACTTTTTCAGGGAGCTGTGGTAATTCTTCAATATTTTTTAGACCAAAATAATCAAGAAACTCTTTGGTTGTACCATATAAATATGCTCTTCCTGTTCCTTCTGCACGACCAACCTCTTTAATAAGGGCTTTTGCCATTAGCGTTTGCAGCGGCCGCTCAGTCTTAACACCACGAATTTCCTCTATTTCCGTACGAGTAATCGGCTGTTTGTAAGCAATAATTGCTAGTGTTTCAAGAGCAGCCTGTGAGAGGGTAGAGGTATTGGGGGAATCAACAAGTTTCTTTAAATAGATGGCATTTTCTTTCTTTGTAGCCAACTGATAAGTATTTGCCATTAGTACAATCTTTATTCCTCTTTTTTTGTCCTGGTCATACCCTTGTCTTAGTTCCTCGACAATTTCATTTGCCTTGTGTTCCTCAACTTCTAGAACCTCTGCAATTTGTTTTAATGAAAGTCCTTCATCACCTGCAGCAAACAAAAGACTTTCTAATATACTACTCCAATTAATAAGATTCAACCACCTGGACTCCTTTCTCTGCAGCAGCAACAAAAATCTCCCCGAAGTTTTCTTGTTGGTCCACATTAATCTCTTTTCTTTTAATCAGTTCTAAAATAGCCAAGAATGTCACAACAATATGTTCCTTTGCAGGTAAAGGGAATAAATCATGAAAGTTCACTCGTAAATGTTGCTGTTTTAAGCATTCCATAATCTCAGACATTCTTTTCTCAATGGATACCTCTTGTCGGGTAATTTTCGTCGCCATTGGCCGCTGCAGTTTTTTTCTTCTCATTAATTTTTGAAATGCTGCTAGCATGTCATAGAGAGAAACATTCAGTTCTGTTCTTTCCGACTGTCTTTCTTTAGCAAAATCCGAGAGATCGCTGGGCGGCTTGGTATATAATAAGCCCCTTTCCTCCTCAAGCGTCTTCAGATCAAGTGCTGCTTCCTTATACTTTCGATATTCAATTAAGCGCTCAACAAGCTCATCGCGCGGGTCTTCCTCAAATGTAAAGTCAGTTTCCTGTTCATCTACTATCTCTTCATGCTTAGGTAACAGCATCTTACTCTTAATTGCAAGCAGGGTTGCAGCCATTACCAAAAATTCACTAGCTACATCGAGCTTTAGTTCATTCATTGTTTTTATATACATTAAGTATTGCTCTGTAATCTGAGCTACAGGAATATCATATATATCAATTTCAAGCCGATTAATTAAATGGAGAAGTAAGTCTAAAGGTCCTTCAAATGCATCAATTTTTACCTGATATGGCATTAAATTTCACCAAATTCCTAAAAGTTTCACCTATTCTTTAACATGAATATTAATATTATAGAGGATTCTAAAGACTTATCCAATAGAAAAGTCAACCTGTTTGCGACCATGATGGTGAAAATCATGACGATGGCCCATAACAATGGACAACTACACCACATATGATGACATAGAAAAACCAATTATTTTATAGGAGGTATTCAATATGTCTGATGGTGTAGGCTTTGGTGGCGGATTTGCGTTAATCGTAGTTTTATTCATTTTGTTGATTATTGTTGGTGCCGCTTGGATTTGGTAAAATAAGTTTATTTACCAATTAAAAAGCGTACTAGTTCTTCATGAACTGGACATAAATGAAAAAGGATGTCCCAAACAAAGTGTCAGACCCCTCAATGTACAATTCATAGCTGAACTTTTTTTATGATGCGACTATATATTGTTAAGCGAGGGGTCAAACCATTGAGGGACATCCTCTTTTATATAAAAGAGTTTTTTTTTCAAGCAATCATCCTATTATGTTAAACTATACATAAAAATTATGACATGGAGGGATTCCTTGTACCCGCATGAGTATATTCAGTATTTAGTTCATTTTCATGGTGACCGAGATTATTTTGAGTGCCATGAAATACTTGAGGAGTATTGGAAAAAAAACGATCCCGGTAATAAAGATTCAATATGGGTTGGTCTTATTCTACTGTCGGTATCAAATTATCATCACCGAAGAGCGAATTTTAATGGTGCCAAGAGAACATTAAAAAAAGCAATAAAAATCTTTCTCTTACAGGAGAAATCCTTGAAATCATTAAGATTAAATCAAGAACAGTTGATGTCCTTGTTACAACAACGATTAGATATGATGGAAAAGGAAATAGCCTATAATAACTTTGATTTACCCATTTACGATTCAAGTCTTATTGATGCTTGTAAAAAGACAGCCAGTAAAATGGGAATAAAGCGGGGAAGTGAAAGTGACCTTATGAACATGGACATCATTCACAAGCATCTTGTAAGAGATAGAACGAGCGTGATTGAGGAACGAAATCGGGCAGTAAAATTCAGAAAAGGCAACAAATAACTCATTCGTTGCCTTTTCAATCACAGCTTAAGAAAAATCACATTTCTCGATAAATGAAGCTGTATGATCATTTGCAATAATTTTTTTACCGGGATACATTTCTTGCAAAGCCTTTACCATCCTTTTACCAACACCTTGAAAACGATGGGAAGGATTTACAGAAACATGCTGAATTTCTAATGTATTCTGATCATCATGATTAAGAACGCCGAGAAGTCCGATAATATCTTCTTCCTTCCATAGAAAAAGCTGCCACTTCTCATCATTTTCATATTCCCGCATGGTTACCTGCAGTTTCTTTAAGTCCTTCTCATTTGGCATAAAGGATAATAAACCCATTGCGATTTTTTCAAATGTTTTCTTATAACGAATTAACATAATAGACCCCTCATTATATTAAATAACCCCATAAAATTAACGGTTTAATAATCGTCTATTTTTTAAAGCAATCCTTCTATTTATGTTATGTAGTAAAATGAATTATGTTTCACTTACACCATCATACATAAATAACATTTATTCAGCAATGATAAATATTACGAATGTCTAGTGGCAAAAAAAAAGCAATAAATAATCCCCCAGATAATGGACAATCCCACAAGTATACCAAATAAGGCCCCATTTCTCTTTTTCATCAAAATCTTCCTCCAAAAGCAGGTAATGATTGTCCTTATCTATATTTTACACTAAATAACAAAATTAAGCCATTTTCCTTCTGATCAGTATAATTTAGAAAAGCGCAAGCGCCTTTGTCAGCCTGCCAGCATCGTTGAATAATCTTCCTTGCAGGCATGCGACTAGCTGAACATTAACTTCCTCGAATAAGCTGTGGCGCAAGAGCAGCGACAGTGGCTAGGCGCTCCGCCGAAAAACTCACGTTTTTCGGCGCGCGAGGTATCGCTTTCGAAGCTTACTCTTTTGGAGCTGGACAATTCTCAAGGTCAAATTTAATACTTTCTTATCCTATAAATAAAGCTGCCACAAAAATGGCAGCTTAATAAAGCGGCAGATCTAGCTTTATCAAATCCTCATACGATTCCCTTTTAACTACAAGAGTTGATTTCCCATTTTCCACAAAAACTACTGCTGGTCTGGGGAGACGGTTATAGTTATTAGCCATAGAATAGCCGTAAGCCCCTGTACAAAATACAGCAAGTATATCTTCATCATCAATTTCCGGTAATGGCAAATCCCAAATCAACATATCGCCTGATTCACAGCATTTCCCTGCGATTGAGACTACTTCTTTTACTTTCTCAAGCGGCTTATTTGCTAAGACAGCTTCATATTTTGCTTGATAGAGAGCGGGCCTAATATTATCACTCATACCACCATCTACCGCTAAATATTTTCTTACTCTAGGTACTTCTTTGGACGACCCAACTTGATATAAGGTGATTCCGGCATCCCCAACAAGAGATCGTCCCGGTTCTATCCAAATTTCTGGAAGTTTTAAGGAATGCTGTTCCGTCAATTTTTTAACCTCTTTAAGCATCTCACTTACATACTGGTATGGGGAGATGGGTTCATCTTCTTTTGTATATCTGATTCCAAAGCCCCCACCAAGGTTTAAAACTGTTGCTTCAAAAGAATATTTATTTTTCCAATGCAGCATTTGCTCTATTATTTTTTTAGCGGCTAATAGAACGCCCGTCGTTTCAAAAATTTGTGAACCAATATGGCAGTGAAGTCCCAATACCACAAAATTTTTAACATCAAGAACAGTTCTTAATGCTTCTTCCGCTTGGCCATTCTGTAAATCGAAACCAAATTTTGAATCCTCTTGACCTGTTAAAATATAATCATGTGTATGGGCTTCAACCCCAGGTGTAACCCTTAATAATATATTGATCGTTGCATTTTTTTCGCTGCAAATCGCTTTTAAAAGTTCAATTTCATAAAAATTATCGATGACAATGCAACCTATCCCAGACTCTACTGCCATCTCCAATTCTTGTTTGCTTTTATTATTTCCGTGAAAATGAATTCGTTCAACGGGGAAGCCTGCTTTAATAGCTGTATACAATTCACCGCCTGAGACGACGTCAAGGGATAATCCTTCTTCTTCTGCTAATTGAATCATAGCAATTGCCGAAAAAGCTTTGCTAGCATAAGCAACTTGAGATTTTACCTTTTGATCTTCAAAAGCCAACTTAAATCCTCTAGCCCGCTCTCTGATAAAAGCAACATCGTAGACATATAGCGGGGTTCCAAATTGCTTCGCTAAATCAATCGTATCTACATCGCCTATCGCCAGATTCCCTTTATTATTTATACTAGTCGATCCATAGGTATACATTCCCTTCCATCTCCCCGTACAGTACTTTACTAAAAAACAAATAGACAGAATTCATTAAAGAAACTGCCTATTTATATCTTTATAAAAATTAAATTTACTTTAGCATAACTACAAGAAAAGCGCAAGACGCCCGTATAGCGCCGTATGGACTGGAGCGCTTCGACTTCTTTTTTTATTCTTTAGGATTCTGACGGTAACGATTACGAGGATGAACAATGCTCGGTCTAAGTACCGAGCCAGGAATAGCTCTTCGAAAGATAATATGCAGGATCGCTTTTGGTTCAAAAGGAAGAAATGGCCAAAAATAGGGCGTATTTAATGCTCGCATACTTACAAGGAATATGAAAAATAAGGTGGATCCAATAACAAAACCGGCTGTGTGAAAGAAAGAAACCAAAAGCATTAATGATAATCTCGCAATTTTGTTGGCTATGCTTAATTCATAACTAGGCGTGGTAAACGTTCCAATCCCCGCAACTGCCGTATATAGGATAACCTCAGGCACGAATAGACCGACACTGATCGCAATTTGCCCAATCAATACAGCAGCGATTAAGCCCATGGCGGTTGATAATGGGCTTGGGGTATGTATGGCCGCAATCCTTAAAAATTCAATTCCAAAATCCGCTAAAAATAGTTGGACTATGATTGGTATATTGGTTTGTGCATTTGGCCCTATAAAGGAAAGCTTTTCAGGTAACAAAGACGGTTCTAATACAAACAAAAGCCACAAAGGAGTTAAGAAAATAGACGTAAAGACACCTAAAAAACGAGTCCAACGGACAAATGTCCCCATCGCTGGTGATTCCCGAAATTCTTCAGCGTGCTGCAAATGATGAAAAAAAGTAGCAGGCGTTATGATTACACTTGGCGATGTATCACAAACGATTATTACGTGACCTTCTAAAATATGAGCAGCAGCCACATCTGCTCTTTCAGTATACCTTATACGCGGATAGGGGTTAAAACCTTGTTTAATAATAAACTCTTCAATCGTTTTATCAGCCATTGGAATACCATCAATATTTATTTCATTTATTTCTTTTCTGATAATATTTAATAAATCCGGGTCTGCCACATCTTCCAAATAGGTTATTGCAACATCTGTTTTCGAACGTTTTCCAACCCTGATCAATTCAAATCGAAGTCTTTCGTCTCTTATTCTCCTTCTAATTAAAGCTGTATTCATTATGATATTTTCGACAAAGCCGTCACGTGCACCGCGGACTACCTTTTCAGTATCTGGCTCTTGCGGCGTGCGTCCAGGATAGTTTCTTACATCAACGATAAATGCTCTATCTGCACCATCAATTACCACTGCAGTTTGTCCAGAAAATAAGAAAGTGACCAGATCAGATAATGTGTAAATAGGTAAAACAGATTGATTGACAAGCCGATTTTCAATGATTTTAAATACATCTGCTGACCTTTTTTCATGGTCATTAATCTCCACTAACTCTTCAATCAGTTCAATAAGAAATCGAGTATCACATAAGCCACTGACAGAATAGATATGGACATCTGTATTTAATATCTTTAACTTTCGTAGATTTAAATCAAAGCTAATTCCAAGCCCTACCCTTTGCTTCATATAATGTTCAATTTCAGTTACCGATTGGGGGATTGGCCATTTTTGATCCTCTGATATTACCATGGAAACCACTCCTTTCGAGGATAAGTTCTACTGCTTTTTTCGTAACAGGCGATCCGATTTTATAGTCGTCTCGTCTAGCCATTTTGCCAATATCACCAATTCCAACGATTAATGGGACATCTAATTCATCGAGGCAGTAAACCGTATCTCCATTTATTCTCCCAATTTCCATCTCAGGTATACCTAATTTATCTACACCATATGAAGTTAACTCCCCTTCACAGTCGATGCTAACATCCACCCTTGCCCATTCCTCATGTCTTGATTTTGCTGCAACTGCAATAATACCCAAGACCTCTATATCCTGATGGTTGGCTACATATTTCAAAGCACTTTCTCCCGCACCTTCTCCAACAATCCCACTGTCATCAAACATCACAAGTACAGGATCATGACGGGCTTTTTTAATCAATTGAACCAACTCAGGTCCTGTTACTTTTGTTGGATTCCCTTTGGAAGCAGAAATACACCTTCCGCCAATTTCCTTTGCTACCTGTTGGACTGCCTTATTCGCGTACTCATCACCATCCGTGATTAAGATAACGCTTCTCCTTGTACTCATACTGTGATGTCCTTTCATTTATGGGTTTAACTATGATGAATAAAATAAACCCATTGAAAAATCGATCCGCATATTTTTCCTAAGACAATTGCCATGATTAAGATAATGATTTTACCATCCAAATGAATCCTTTTTGCTAAAATGGGAATGACATTCAAAACCTCAGTCAGAGCGGCAGCCAGCATCCCTACAAAGACACCATCTGTTAATCCAAGCGGTATGAGAAAGTAAGCTGAAATTCCTATAATTGGATCCCACAAACTTGCCCAGACCCCCGTAAGTGCACCTATGATGACTGTCCACTCGTAATGATGAATTAATTTCATTGTTTTAGTGAGTTGCGTTAGTCTTGGAATGATCCCAAGAACGGTTAGGAATGCGACAAATCCTGAGCCTACGGCCAATCCGCTTGCAAAACCTAGAAACATGACAGCGATAATTTTAATCGTCAACAAGATTTTTCATACTTTCTTTATTTTCATGGATAATCACATAATTATCTAAATCCATTTGATAATTAAACATTTCTACTTCTAGCGGACTAGGTTCTTCATTGAAACGTTTTTGAAAAAAATGATTAAAAAATAAAATCATTCCAAGCCCTAATCCTAGTGAATAAGGAATTTGAAATAGCAGTGGCTTTGGATCTACCTTACCAGTAATAATCGTGTAAATTTTTTCATGAACATTTTTCATACTAACATCGTCATGAAAATTCATAATCGCCATCATCGAACCAAAAAATAGTAAAAACCATATTAAAAGAAAAAAAACTGTAGAAACTTTTTTTTTCTTTTCCATCACTTCGATGATCGTTTGTGCCGGGCCTATGGTTTGAATGTCCATTTCAGCAAATAGCTCTGTAATGTGATGGATAACTTTCATGACATCAATAATGGCAATATTTCGATCCATTTGTGAAAGATGATAAATTTTTAAATTTTGCAATGTTGGCAAGCAGATTTCAGGAGCAATGATTTGGGCAACATCTTTTAATAAAATTATTTGATTAGGACGGGCTTGAACACGATTCCGCATTCGGATGTAAATTGATTTTTCCAAAACATTCTCCCCCATACTTAGATTTCATGTGTAATTAGTATGAGTAAAACTCATTCTTTTCATGAATTCGTGCAATAAATTTATCGTTTTCAAATGTTTAGAAATAAGGCTGTGTTAAACTTGCTTGTTGATTTGCGCTCCAGGCGCTTCGCTTTCCGCGGGCGTTCCGGGGAGCCTCCTCGGCGCTTAAGCGCCTGTGGGGTCTCCCCTGCCCCGTACTCCCGCAGGAGTCTCGCTCCTTCCGCTCCAATCAACATAGTTTCAAAAATCAACAATGACCTTTAACATAGCCAAAAATTAAAAAGACCGAATGGATTTATAAATCCATTCGGTCTTTCATTTGCTGTAAAATCTTTTTTTCCAGTCTTGACACCTGAACTTGGGAAATACCAAGCCGAAGTGCTACTTCAGATTGGGTTTGGTCTTTATAATATCTTAAATAGACAATGAGTCTTTCGCGCTCATCCAATTCACGGATTGCTTCTTTTAAAGCGATTTTATCAAACCATTTTCCTTCATTACCGTCATCAATCTGATCTAATAACGTAATCGGATCGCCATCGTTTTCATAAACGGTTTCATGAATAGATGAGGGTGTCCGGCTTGCTTCCTGGGCGAGAACAACATCCTCTGAAGAGACTCCAAGATGCTCAGCTATTTCTCCCACAGTTGGAACCCTTCCAAAGGTCTTCGATAATTCATCCTTTGCTTTTCGGATTCGGTTCCCCATCTCTTTCAATGATCGGCTTACCTTTACCGTTCCATCATCACGGATAAATCTTTGAATTTCACCTATTATCATCGGAACAGCATAAGTAGAAAACTTTACATCGTAGGAAAGGTCGAACTTATCTACAGATTTTAACAGTCCGATACAGCCAATTTGAAAGAGATCATCGGGATCATAGCCCCGATTAAGAAAACGTTGGACAACTGACCATACGAGGCGCATATTTTTTTCAACGATTAAATCCCTCGATTCTTGGCTTCCTTCTTGACTCTTTTTAATAAGCTCCTTTACCTCATGATCCTTTAAAAACGGTTGGTTTTTTTCGTTCTTGACCTCCACATCCATCGGCAAGTCTCCTTAATTGCAAAGCATTTTGTGCATTTTTAAATGCTTTCGTAGTCTCACTTCGGTGCCTCTACCTGGCTGCGTAAGAACCTCTACCTCATCCATGAAATTCTCCATGATGGTAAAACCCATTCCGGATCTCTCCAAATCCGGTTTTGTTGTAAATAATGGCTGACGAGCTTCCTCTACATCTACAATTCCCAAGCCCTCATCTTTAATTAACATTTCAATTAAATGATCTTCAATAGACACCTCAATATAGACAATTCCACTAGGATCATTTTCATAACCATGTATGATTGCATTGGTTACAGCTTCTGATACTACGGTTTTAATTTCTGTCAGCTCATCCAATGTCGGATCAAGCTGGGCAATAAATGCGGCTACTGTAACACGAGCAAAGGATTCATTTCGGCTTAAAGCGCTGAACTGAAGCTTCATTACATTCTTCATCTCAAGCTACCCCCAATCTTTGCAATGCATATTCTTCTGTCGGCTCTATTTTAATAATTTTAAACAAACCTGACATGTCGAATAATCTATCAATTGCTGGGGATATTGCACAAACAACCATTTCACCATGGACTTGCTTGATTTGTTTATATCTACCTAAAATCACTCCTAGTCCAGAGCTATCCATAAAGTGCAGATGTTCAAGATTTAAGACAATATGCAGAACATTATTCTTCTCCATCATGTTTGTGACCTGGTCACGGAGTTGATCGGCTGTATGATGATCCAATTCACCACTCAAGCGAATACATAAAACGTCTTGTATCATTTCCAACTCAATGTGTAGACTCACTATCACTAGCCTCCTTAAACTGGTATAGTGAGTCTATTCGCTTCTTAAACGATAATTTCCTTCTGGAGGGACAAAACTAGTCGTGATTCGCTAAAAGAAGTGTTTATTTTTGGCATTCGACATCATGGTGCCTTCCGCTTTTCTTTTGTCCAGCATCAGCGCCTAGGGGCTCGGGGTCATAAGCCGTTCCGTCATGAAGGTTAAAAACCAACCTTCAAGCCGGCTCGTCTTATGCCAGTCGCCCCTGACCAAGGCGCTTCCGCTTTTCTTATTCACCTGCTTTTGTAAACATGCCAAATGCACGTTTATAAAGGGTCCACCATCCTGCCTCTTTAACTTCCTTATTTGCAACTAATGGACTTTCAAGGATTACTTTTCCATTCTTAATTAGCTTAATCGTACCAACGCGGTCTCCCTTGTTTACAGGAGCATTTATATTCTTATTCAGTATGACCTTTTGTTTTACATCCTCAGTCTTTTCACCTTTTTTGGTAAGCAATGAGAGATGCTCACTCGTGACAACTTGAACGGTCTTTTCTTTGCCTTTGCTTACTTTAGCACTGCCAATCACTTGATTTCGCTTAAGTATTGGATGTGTTTGGTATTGGCTAAATGCATAGTTTAGCATTTTCGTGACCTGTGCATTTCTCTCTTTTGATGTTGGAGCGCCAAATACTACTGCAATCACACGCATTCCGTTCTTCTGGGCCGTTGCAGTCAAGCAGTATTTTGCTTCAGCGGTAAATCCCGTTTTTAATCCATCTACTCCAGGATAAAATCGCACTAATTTATTTGTGTTAACAAGCCAGAATTTTTTGTCAGTATTTTCGCGTAAATACGATTCATACATTCCGGTGAATTTTGTAATTTCATCATATTTTAAAAGTTCCTTTGCCATGATAGCCATATCGTATGCACAGCTATAGTGACCTTTTTCCGGCAATCCTGTTGTGTTCTTAAAATGGGTATGCTTTAAGCCTAGTTCTTTTGCTTTTTCATTCATTTTGTCGACAAACGCTTCCTCTGATCCGGCAATTCTCTCAGCCATTGCTACAGAAGCATCATTTCCGGAACCTATCGCAATTCCTTTTAACATTTCTCTTGTTGTCATTTCTTCCCCTGGTTCAAGAAATATTTGTGACCCCCCCATTGAAGCAGCATATTCACTTGTGCGGACTTTTTCATTCCAAGTAAGCTTCCCTTGATCAATGGCTTCCATGATTAATAGCATTGTCATAATTTTGGTCATACTTGCAGGTGGAAGCTCTTCCTTACTATTTTTATCGTAGAGAATTGTACCCGTATCACGTTCAATTAAGATTGCTGAACTAACGTTATCTACAAGATCAGTAGTCGTTTTTTCCTCAGCAAATGCGGAAGGAAGACTAATGCTTGTTACCATAAAGAGTAATATCATTAAAGAGACAAATCGTTTCATTCACATAACCCTCCATTCTTTATAATCTCCATTTTTTCCAAATTAAACAACTTTATACAGCTTTTTCCGCCTGAAGACATAAAAAAAGCCTGGGACAGTTCCCAGGCTTTCTTAAATTATTATTCAGTTATTTCGCCATGAATAAGGATTGGTGCATCCACTTTGGCGGATGAAATTTTTATATTTTCATAAAGCTTTTCTTTTACTTCAGCAACATCCTCAAAATTACTGTAAATTGTCACTAAAGACTCACCTTTTTTCACATGGTCACCAATTTTCTTTCTTAAAACAAGACCGACTGCTAAATCAATAACAGATTCCTTTGTCGCCCGGCCTGCTCCTAAGATCATCGCTGCAGTTCCAACTTCATCCGCAACGATTTCGGCTACATAGCCGTCTTCCTTCGCTTCAAGTTCGAACGTGAATTTCGCTTGTGGTAATTTAGAAGGATCATCAACAATAGAAGCATCCCCACCTTGAGAGCTTAAGAATACCTTTAATTTATCCAAAGCTGAACCATCATTGATTGCTTTTTCAAGCATAGCTCGAGCCTCTTTAAGAGAAGAAGCCTTATTAGCCAAATATACCATATGGCTTCCAAGTGTTAAACAGAGTTCTGTTAAATCCTCTGGACCTTCCCCTTTTAATGTGTCGATCGCTTCTTTCACTTCAAGTGCATTACCAATCGCATATCCAAGCGGTTGACCCATATCCGATATGACAGCCATCGTTCTTCTGCCAACATTATTACCAATTCGAACCATTGCCTTTGCCAATTCCTTGGAATCTTCGAGTGTCTTCATGAACGCACCAGCACCCGTTTTTACATCAAGAACAATCGCATCTGCACCAGCAGCAATCTTCTTGCTCATAATTGAGCTTGCAATTAAAGGAATGCTGTCTACTGTTGCCGTAACATCTCTTAAGGCATATAGTTTCTTATCTGCAGGAGTTAAGTTTCCGCTCTGTCCAATGACAGCGATTTTATTTTTATTAACTAATTCTATAAATTCATTATTTTCAATTTCAACATGGAAGCCCTTGACTGATTCAAGTTTATCAATGGTGCCACCGGTATGGCCCAAGCCACGTCCAGACATTTTTGCAACAGGTACACCTACTGCAGCTACTAACGGACCAAGGACAAGAGTCGTCGTGTCACCTACTCCACCAGTCGAGTGTTTGTCTACTTTGATCCCTTCGATTTGTGATAAATCAATTTGATCGCCTGATTTCACCATTGCCATTGTTAAATCTGCGCGCTCTTTTTCCGTCATCCCTTTAAAAAAGATCGCCATTGTAAGGGCGCTAATTTGGTAATCTGGAATGGTGCCATCCGTATAGCCATTGATAATAAAATTAATTTCTTCCGTTGATAATTCGTGCCCATCTCTTTTCTTCTCAATTAAATCAACCATTCTCATCATATATCACCACTTATCCAATTGATTTAACAATTTCCTTAATATAGCGTAGGAAATTGGCTTTTACTTTTTCAGTTGTTTCAATGACTTCTACATGTGACAACGGCTGATCGAGAATGCCTGCTGCCATATTGGTGATACAAGAAATTCCAAGAACCTTTAAACCACCATGTTGGGCTACGATAACCTCTGCAACAGTTGACATCCCAACTGCATCACCACCCAAGGTCCTCACCATCCGAATTTCAGCCGGTGTTTCATAAGTTGGGCCAGAAAATCCAACATAAACGCCTTCTTTAACATCGATATTTAGGCGGCTGGCAATTTCTTTTGCAGTAGAACGTAAATCTTTTGAATACGCTTCGGACATATCTGGGAAACGAGCTCCGAGACGAGAATCATTTGGTCCAATTAACGGGTTATTACCGGTAAAATTAATATGATCAGTAATAATCATTAAATCTCCAGGTACATAGCTTTCATTTACCCCTCCGGCTGCATTGGTAACAATTAACGTATCAACGCCTAATTCCTTCATAACACGAACTGGAAAAGTAACTTTATCGAAGCTATAGCCTTCATAGTAGTGAAAGCGACCTTGCATTGCAACAACTTCAACTCCATTAAGTAGACCAAAGACAAGCTGTCCTGCATGTCCTTCAACCGTTGAAACAGGAAAATCAGGGATTTGATTGTAAGGAATCTTTACCGGATTCTCAATTTCATCCGCTAAAACACCTAGTCCAGAGCCTAAGATGAGGCCTAGTTTAGGGGTTTTAGAATATTTTTCTTTTAAAAACGAAGCAGCATTTTGTATTTTTTCAAAATCCATTGTAAATTCTCCTCTCATTATAACAAATCCTTCAAGAAACTTTTTCCATATTTAGGCATATTCACATTGAAATTTTCAGCAACTGTTGCACCAAGGTCTGCAAAGGTTTCTCTTAAAGGTAGTTCCTTACCTTCTTGCATTTGCTTTGAGTAAACGAGCAATGGTACATATTCACGTGTATGGTCAGTACCAGGTGCAATTGGGTCATTACCGTGGTCGGCTGTAATCATTAATAAATCGTCATCTTTCATTTTTGCAAAGAATTCAGGCAGACGAGCATCATATTCTTCAAGGGCCTTTCCGTATCCAATCGGATCACGACGGTGTCCGTAAAGAGCATCGAAATCAACTAAGTTTACGAAGCTGATTCCTGTGAAGTCCATGTCTTGGGTTTGAATAAGCTTATCCATACCATCCATATTAGAGACGGTTCTTAATGCTTTCGTTACACCTTCTCCGTCATAAATGTCGGATATTTTCCCAATAGCTATAACATCAAAGCCAGAATCCTTTAATTCACTCATGACTGTACGATCAAATGGCTTTAACGCATAGTCATGGCGATTGGAAGTCCGCTTAAAGTTTCCTGGTTCGCCTAAGAATGGACGGGCAATAACGCGTCCTACCATATATTTTTCATCAAGAGTTACCTCTCGGGCAATTTTACAAATTTTATATAACTCATCTAGTGGAACAATCTCTTCATGTGCGGCAATTTGCAAAACGGAATCTGCAGATGTATAAACAATGAGAGCACCTGTTTTCATATGCTCTTCTCCTAGTTCAACGAGAATTTCCGTTCCACTAGCAGGTTTATTTCCGATAATCTTTCTTCCACTTCGTTTTTCTAATTCAGAAATAAGCTCTTCCGGAAAACCTTCAGGGAAGACACGGAAAGGAGTTTGAATGTTTAAACCCATAATCTCCCAATGTCCAGTCATCGTATCTTTTCCGTTTGATGCTTCCTGCATTTTAGTATAAAAAGCTAATGGTTTTCCAGCTTTTGGAACCCCTTTTATTTCACGAATATTACTTAATCCTAGTTTTGCCATATTCGGCATATTAAGTCCATTCATTTTCTCAGCAATATGACCGTAAGTATCGGCACCCTTGTCGCCAAACTTTTCTGCATCAGGCGCTTCTCCGATACCGACCGAGTCCATTACGATAATAAATACGCGTTTATATGTAGTTACAGTCATTCAGTTTTCCTCCCAATCTAATGGTAACGATTACAAAAAATAGACATAAATAGGTTGCCCTGTTCCTAATGAATTAATCTAAAAAAATATAAATATTCGTCAGAAGTCTGACATCTATATTTTACTATTTGTTTTCAAAAATACAAGAAAAAAGCCCCCAAATTTTTTGGCAGCTTTTTGAACTTTTTCTTTATACTATTATTCTATTAAGCTCGAGGATGAAATTTACTATAGACATCCTTTAACCTTGTTTTCGATAGATTTGTATACATTTGCGTTGTTGAAATATCCGCATGACCAAGCATTTCCTGAACCGCCCGAAGATCAGCACCATTTTCTACTAGATGGGTAGCGAAAGAATGGCGAAGTGTATGTGGTGTCAGTTCTTTTTTAATTCCAGCTTCCTTCACCAGCTTTTTTAAAATCTTCCAAAACCCTTGACGAGTTAAGCGTTTACCCTGATGGTTTAAGAACAGAGCATCATCACGATACTTTTTAGATACAAAATGGGGTCTCCCTTGCTCTAAATAGTTTTTTATCGATTCTGCAGCTTTTTTTCCTAGTGGAATAATTCGCTCTTTATTCCCTTTTCCAATGACCCGAATCAATCCCATTTCTAAATGTAGGTTATCTAAATCAAGGCTAACTAACTCACTGACACGAATCCCTGTTGCATAAAGGAGCTCGAGCATAGCCTTGTCCCTTAAACCATAATGATCATGGGATTTGGGCGAATCCAAAAGTATTTCTACTTCCTGTAGGCTTAAAACCTTTGGTATCGACCTCTCAAGCCTCGGTGATTCAATGTGAACCGATGGATCATGGTCAGTTGCTTTAGCCCTTAATAAAAATTGATGAAAAGCACGAACAGAAGCCACATGCCTTGCCAAGGTTTTTGACGATTTCCCCTGTTCTTTTAATGACGCAAGAAAATGGACAATATGAATACGCTGTACTTCATTTAAGGAGTGAATAGACTCGACATTTTTCAAATAATGCAGATAGCTTTTTAAATCGCGTTCATATGACAATATGGTATTATTGGAAAGTCCTTTTTCAACGATTAAAAAGCGCATAAAATCCTTTAATTGATCTTCCATACTCTCTACTCCCCATTTAAATAAAACAGTTTCAGCCGGTCCAGCATGGAAGAGGCCTCTTCTTCCACTGCATTGGAAACCTTTACTGCATCCCCTCGCGGCTTATCATATTGATGATAGTTTTGATATTCTTCATTTACCCACATGATACCATAATAAAAGAGGATCGTGCACCCAGTGAATATAATAAAAACCTTTATGGTTTGAAACACAACTTGAAAAAAAGAAAACATCCTTCTTCCCCCAAACTAGAGATCATTCTAGTAAAGGGTATGCCAGATTGTCCATGTTTTATACCTGAACTGTCGGACTATTTTAAAAAAAGGCTATATTAGACTTGCCTGTTGATTTGCGCTCAGGAAGCGAGCATCCGCGGCCGTTCCGCTCCAATCAACATAGTTTCAAAAATCAACAATGACCTTTAACACAGACTAAAAAAAAGAAAAAGCCCTTTTCAGCCAAAAGGACCTTTGTTTACTATGCGTTTTTTTCTACGACCTCCGCTTTATCCTTGCAGCGATGACAAATGCCATGAAAGGTTAGACGATGATCTTTTATTATAAAATTCCATCTAGCTTCTACGACTGCCTCAACATCCTCAAGTAGGTCTTCTTGAATTTCATCAACTGCACCACATTCAATACAGACAAGATGATGGTGAAAATGGGCGGCACCTTCCTGACGAAGATCGTATCTTGATACACCATCACCAAAATTAATTTTATCGACGATTTTTAATTCAGTTAACAACTCCAATGTACGATAAACAGTTGCTAAACCGATTTCAGGCGACGTTTCCTTTACGAGGAGGTATACATCTTCTGCGCTTAAATGATCCTCTTCATTCTCCAGCAAAACACGAACTGTTGCTTCACGCTGTGGTGTCAGCTTATAGCTCGATGAATGCAACTGTTTCTTAATTCTCTCAATCCTAGTTTCCATTCCGAAGTTCCTCCCTCGCCACTGTTAATTCTCATTATAACAGATGGCAATAAGGTGTCAAAATAAAATCATTATAAATTAATTTCCTATTAAATAAGAATTATTTTAGATTGGCAGAAGTAATCAACATTTTCATCAGCCAAGGTGATAAAAACGCCTCAATCCCAGAAGCTGCTGAGATAAAGACTATGGAGATCAGAAGTACAAAAATGTATTTTTTAAAATATGGGAGGACCGGCTGGGCATATTTTTTCATAAATTGCTTTTTAATCATTCTCATTGAGAAAATGACTGAAAAGGCAGCCATCATGATAAATACAGGGATGGTAATCAAATTTTGCGGCAGGATGGATACAAAAGCTAGCAAAAATCCTTTCATCCCCATTTGATTTACCAGAAAGCCAACGGTAAACCCAACAACCATTCCTTTTATAAATAAGAGAATAAGAATCACGGGCAGGCCGATGATTGAAATCCCTAGGATCCACATTAAACCAATAAATTTACTGTTGTGAAGGAAGCTTTGCGTAAATAAATCATTATTGTCAGCTACTTTCCCATTAGAAATTTGGCCAAAAAATTGTGATAAATAATAGAATAAATCCTCCTTTTGGGTAATGCTCATGCTGTTGACGACAATGGCCCCAAAAATCACACCCATTAGGAACAGAACAACAATAAATAAAAAAATTGAGGAATGCTCACGGAAATAACTAGCGGCATTGGACTGGTACAATCGTTTCTTCATTTGCGTTTCCTCCTATTTCCTTCAATCAGTTACTACATCATATGCCAGTCTAGTTATTCTATGACCAAAATTTAATAGATTATAGAGAAATGATTTCGGGGGCAAACAGACATGTAGAAATGATCTTTGGAAAAGGTAGTGAGGAAAAGAAATATAAAAGATGGCTAATTATTCTTTATTTTGAAAAAGGCTGTGTTAAACTTGCCTGTTGATTTGCGCTCAAGAAGCGAGCATCCGCGGGCGTTCCGGGGAGCATCCGCGGCGCTTAAGCGCCTGTGGGGTCTCCCCTGCCCCGAACTCCCGCAGGACATTGAATCAGCATCTTTGAATCTACACCGCACGAAGGAAATGCGATAGCATTTTCGAGGATCTCGCGCCTTCCGCTCCCAATCAATTTAGTTTCAAAAATCAACAATGAACTTTAATACAGCCTTGAAAAAAAGAATGTGTTTAACTCTGCTTATAGGCGGGATACGTGGACAGTTTCCAGGATAGAGTGTGTTTTCGTTCATTTGAAGGGTGTACGTGGCCGGTTTCGGGAATAATGTTTTGCTTTGGGCTCGTATACTTTTTCTACTTGCACACGTTTAGAAAAATAGTATATTTCCGTCCACGTAGATGCAGTCTACGTGCACGTTTTAAGTGAAATAGTATGATTTCGTGCACGTAAGGTTGTCAATGTTCACGATTTTCCGAAAACAGACGGCATACGTCCACGCAGAAGCCCTCTACATGGACTGTTTAGGAATAATGAGTAAATTCGTTCACGTAGAGGGCTTATAAAATATACATTTTCACTATTGATCCGCAATTTTTCCGTATTTGCCCCCGCCGCCAGCTGCTAGATTCACTTTACCTTCTCTAGCTTTCATAATTAGGTCGGCGATTTTCTCTGGGACTACTTCTTTTAATGCTTCAAAATGAACCACATGTAAAATTGCCATTTCACTTCCGAAGTGATTGACTAATTTCTCAAGCATCCGTGCACCTAAGCCAGGAATGAATTCTAGCGGCACTTGATGAACATATGGAGGACGTCCTGCAGCACCATGTTCAGCTGTTTTCAGTTCCAGAATCCTGTCGGCAACACCTTTTATGATTTTGCTGCTTCCACATAAATCGCATAATTGGTCATCGTTTGCTACCTGATGTAAACACTCCGCACAAACGGTTTTGTGATACTTGCCAAGTAATGGATCAAGACCGTAGTTCGCTATGATCTTTCGTCCAGCTTCCCCTTTTAATGCTTTTTGTAATTCTTTAAACGTTGGTGCCTCCATGGCCATCACTTGATACTCACGAGCAATTTTTGCTAGGGAGTGAGCATCTGAGTTCGTGACAAAAGGATAGGAATGTAATTCTTTCAATTGATCGGCCATATCAGTGTCTGAGCTAAGCCCCAGTTCAATGCCATCAATTAAGCTAGGATCAAGTACTTCCGCTAAAGATTGATTGACTCCTTTTCCATACAAGCTTTTAAATGGGGTAAAAACATGGGCGGGAATGAATATTCCGCCTAGGTCTTTTACTTTTTTTTGCAAAACCCGGCCTGTTACGTACACCCGCTGCGAGCTTAATTGGATATTTTTTAGATTTCCGGAAAGCCATTCAGAGAATTCTTTCATGATGGCGAGGGTTGGAAAATAACAAAGTAGATGAATAGGCCCGTTGCACTGTTCATCATAGATTTCCAGCTCAGACCCAAGTATGACGGTTAAATCACCAAATACTAGGCCGCCGTCTGGGTGCTCATAGATGGCACCGCTCTTAATCAGGCTCTCCATTTCGTGAATGACTTCCGGCGAATGGCTGTCAATAATACCTACCATATTCAGCCCTTTTTCATGGCGTGCATGCTCGATGATATTCGTAAACGTTAATGATTTCGCACCGGTAATCTTAACCGGTTTGCCTGTCCACGTACTACCGATATGGATATGCAAATCGACATAATAGCGGTTCACTTATGTAACGCCTCTTGTAATTGCAAGTATTGAACAGCGTAAATTGTTTTAGCATCATAAATTTTTTGTTCCTTAACATATTGAAGAGCTTCCTCAAGTGTCAATTCCTCAAGATTCACAAATTCATCTTCATCAAGGGCAGCTGGATTTTCTTTTTTTGTCAGT
The DNA here is from genome assembly GCF_001048695.1 of Neobacillus massiliamazoniensis. GTDB lineage: Bacteria > Bacillota > Bacilli > Bacillales > Cytobacillaceae > Neobacillus > Neobacillus massiliamazoniensis. Next base: position 341,709 of record NZ_CVRB01000004.1, read on the forward strand.
CCTTTAGCCAAAAATACATGAATAATTTCGTCGGCAAATCCAGGTGACGTGTAGAAAGAGGTTAACAGCTCCAAGCTTTCACACTCATAACTTGTTTCCTCTTCTAATTCTCTTCGGGCACAAAGAGCAGGCTCTTCCCCTTTTTCCAGTTTTCCTGCAGGGATTTCTACAATAGTGCGTTCCAATGCCTTCCTATATTGCTCGACCAATACGATTTTATTGTCATCAGTAAGGGCAATAATCGCAACTGCACCTGGATGTTTTATAATTTCTCGTTTCGATTGCTTGCCATTTGGAAGTTCAACATCCTGCAAATGTAAACTGATTACTTTTCCTGAAAAAATCTCTTCACTTTTGAGTGTTTTTTCTTCAAGACCTGTCATTTTTGTCAACTCCTGTTCTAATCCGCTATCTCATGCTCATACATTTTATCATACTTTATTTGGAGGGATATGGGATGAAGTTATTCGTACATGAGAAAGGAATCGTTCTAGTCGGAAAAGGCTGGGAAGTGCTGCAAAAATTAAAAGAATATAATAAGGATTATCTCAATGTTTCCGATTGGGTTCAAAATGTTAAGCAAAAATAAGTTCTTCCGATTGTAGTCTTCCCCGAATTTTTTGTAAAATGATAGAAAAAGAACGGGGGGATTTTTTTGAAAAAAAGAAGACTCGGAAATTCAGATTTGCTTGTGACCGAGTTAGGGCTCGGCTGTATGTCAATTGGAACAGAGGAAAAAACGGCTCGGAATATCATCGAGGCTGCTCTTGAGGAAGGCATCAATTATTTTGATACAGCCGATTTATACGATTTTGGTGAGAATGAAAAAATAGTAGGACAGGCCCTAAAAGGGGTCCGTGAAAATGTGATTATTGCTACAAAAGTAGGTAATCGTTGGAATCACGATCGGACAGGCTGGTCATGGGACCCTTCGAAGGAGTACATAAAAGAAGCGGTAAAAAACAGCCTGAAACGACTTGGTACTGATTATATTGATCTCTATCAGCTCCACGGCGGCACCATCGAGGACCCAATTGAAGACACAATTGAAGCTTTTGAAGAATTAAAAGCGGAAGGATTAATTCGCTATTATGGCATCTCTTCAATTCGCCCGAATGTCATTCATGAATTTGTGGGCAAGTCTTCGATTGTTTCGGTCATGATGCAATACAGTATTTTAGATCGCAGACCTGAGGAAGAGGCATTGCCGCTGCTTCACAAACATGGTATTGGTGTTGTAACCCGTGGACCTGTGGCGAAGGGGTTATTAAGTGATAAAATGCTGGAAAAGATTTCGGAAAAAGGGTATTTAGATTATAGTGCCAATGAATTACGTACAATTTTGCCGTCATTAAAGGAAAGGGTTGCCTCTTTGCGCCCATTTACCGAAATAGCACTTCAGTATAATTTAGCAAACCCGGCTGTTGCTTCAGTTGTGTCCGGGGTCAGCAGCCCGGAACAGGTAAAGAGTAACGCCGCAGCAGTCAGAAGCAATCCGCTGACTAATGATGAGATTGCCATGATTAAAAAGCTGACAAATGCAAATGTTTATATCGAGCATCGTTGATAGAGATGGACAGAAAAATAGGAACAGCACCCAGCGTATTTGGGTGCTGTACTTTTTAGGTTTCGTTTCTTATTCATGTGCCTTTGTCTGCTTTATAAAAATCATTAATTGCCTTATCAACATATACCCATCCTTTCCAGCCAATATGAAGTGTATCCTTCATGAAATAAGGATCATATTCATGGCCGGAGAAATCAGCAACCGGATACCCTGCTGCTTCGATTTGCTGTTTGATCCGCTTGTAATAAGTTGTTCGTCCGCTCTTAGGAAAGCCAATATAATCATACCATCTTCCATTGACGGGAATCGAAACGAATAATGGTTTTGCATCCGCCTGCTTTAAAACATCAAGCATGAGCTGAAAGTCATAGTATTCTACAGATTTCCCATAAGAACGGCCCTTGTTGGTGCCTCTATATGAACGCACTCGATTTTTAAATTTATTGTATTTAGAATCAATAATTAAAAATGGATTATTCGTCGACTGCCGTCGCCCCATTCGATCTGCTTCACTCTTTAATTCCGACCATGATTTATTGCGCACCTCTGGATTGATTTGCCGAGGATAATGAGGTTTACCTCCATACCATGCGTAATATAAATCCTTTTTCCCCAATACGCCTTTGTACATATAGGCAAATGGACGAACCAATGCTGCTTTTCTCTTTTCCCAAGGATTATTAGAAATTTCCCCGTTATAAAGTGTTGAGAGCATAAGATCGTCTCTAACCGGCCTCATATGTAACAATCGCTTCATCGCCATCTTTTTCACGTTTGGGTCAAGCTCCTTGTTAAAAGCAAGATCATACGCTTGGAGAGAAGAATAATTCGGAACAAAGTGGGACGGATCAGCCCCTTGCAGCTGAAACCATTGCGGTGACACGATAAAAACAAGCTTCTTCTCTTTAAGCCCGTCGATATGCTCAGCAAAGTTAAGAAAATGAATCAAAGAAATCGAGCCGCCCTGACCAATTAGAAAAGGTGTAAAGCCAATATTATTTTCTTTAAAGTAATTGGATGGATGGAATTCATCAAGCCTGTTTAACTCAGATGAACCGTATATGGGCAAATAGCGCGGATCTTGAAGCATATTTGTCTGGATATACTTTCCTTGAAACATTAATGGATTCAACTGGGTCGCAGCCTGGCTTACTCTTTGTTTCGTCGGGATCAAACCCTCTATCCAACCATTCGGAACAATAACCAGTAGTAATAAAGTAAGAAATGCAGCGATTATCGGTGAAAATAAAGCTTTTTTCATTTTAGATTAGCCAGCTGCTGAGCGATTTTTCTGGGAGTATTCCAAGTTTCTCGGTCGAATTCTGTGATTGGAACGGTAATCCCGAAACGTTCTTCTATTTGGACCAGCAGTTCTACCGTTCCAAAGGAATCAAGAAGTCCGGTTTCAAATAAATCAATATTGGGATCTTCCTTTACAACATCATCCTGGCATATTTCCGTCACAAGCTCAATCACCTGTTGTTCAAATTCCATTTGTGTCATCCCCCTTTATGAATGAATGAAATGTCCTGAAAAAATATAAAATCCAAAACAAACAAAGTGGAACGTGATAATGACAGCGGCGACATGTGTCCATTTGTTTTGCGGCCACCATTTATGCTTTTTATTAAAATTCTCAAATGAATTATAACCAACCATTAAAAGGGCGTGGTAAATTCCGTAAAGAATATATTGAACCGCTAATCCATGCCAAAAGCCCATCAGCAAAAATAACAAAATATAACCTAGGTTGGAAATAACAATTCGGTTTTTAATCCATTTTTTCTTATGAATCCAAAAGACAAAGCGCATAAATACATAATCTCTAAACCAAAAAGAAAGTGTCATATGCCAGCGATTCCAGAAGTCCTTCATATTACGGCTGATAAATGGTTTATTAAAGTTTTCCGGTGTCTTAATGCCCATAATATAGCTGACACCAATTGCAAACGCACTATAGCCCGCAAAATCAAAAAACAAATAGAAGCTGTAGGTATACATATAAAAAAGATGCTGCTGGAAAGCGCTGTGAGCGATAGAGCCGAGATTAGCAATAATATAATGATTAATTGAATAACCAATGATGAATTTATAGAGAAAACCAAGAAATATTTTGTTTATTCCTTCATATAGAAAAAGTTTATATTGTTCCTTTGTAATATCTGTGTGTAAATCCTTCTCAAAGCGACGATAGCGGTCAATTGGCCCGGAAGATATCGTTGGAAAGAAAAGGAGAAAATAGAGCAGGCGAACAAGAGGAATATTGGTTTTAATAAGGCCATCCCTTGTTTCCATAATCATTTGCACGCCTTTAAAGGTTAAATACGAAATTCCAAGAAAACCCCACCAATTCTGTATTAACAAGAAAGGTGACAGCTTGGATAACAACAAGGGAACTATTGACAGGATGACGGCTAAGCAAAAAATAATCCCGTTGTTTGCCCTTTTTCGGTAGGCAAGATAGCCCTTTATTAATAACACCTGCCAAACCGTAAATAAGAGAAGTGCATAGGTTTCCCTGACATGCGATGAAAAGATAAACGCCAGCACAATAATCGTTATGATGATGTTATAGGTTTGAAACCTTTTCCCATATAAACCAAGAATAACAGTGGGCGCTAACAGAATTGCTAATATAAAAAAGAATAGAAAGCTGCCATATGGTGTCATAGGATTACCTTTTCTCGTATTTGTTTTCGATCAATTTTCCCATTAGGGGTCATCGGCAGTTCTTGATAAAACGTAAACCTCTTTGGAATCATATAAGCTGGAAGTTTTTCAGCAAGTTCTTTTTTTATCACCCCGGTAAGCTGATATTCTTTTTCAAAATCGTGTTTAGCCGGTACAATCGCAGCGGTTAACGATTCAATCTTATCCCCTTTATAAACGGGAATAACCACTACCGCTTTCACTAATGATGATTTGGCAATATGTTGTTCAATTTCTTCTAATTCCATTCGGTAACCGTGTAATTTAATTTGAAAATCCCTTCTGCCCTTATAGAAAAGAAGTTCTTTTTCCAAGTAACCTTCATCGCCGGTCCTGTAGGCCCTTTCGCCGTTAATGGTAGTAAAGGCCTTCTCCGTTAACTCTGGCTGGCCCAAATACCCTTTGCTGACACTTGGACCGATAATAATGATTTCCCCTTTTTCCCCTTCCGGCACTTCCCTCCCGTCTTCATTTAGCAGCAGCAATTTGATATCCTTTTTGGCTTTACCGACTGGAAGAGCTTCATACTGAGTTAGCATTTCTTTAGTTACTTCTACAAAGGTGATTGCCACTGTCGCCTCAGTCGGACCATACGTATTATAAACTTTCGCCTTCGGGAACCTTTCCATGAGCTGGTGTGCAATTCGTACCGGCAAAACCTCGCCGCAAAATAAGAAAACCGTTAAATTTGGCAATAATTCATCCTTAAAGGATGGGTCCATTAAGCACATTTGCACAAATGACGGGGTGGAAGTCCACACTTGAGTGTCCGATTTTTTTAAGGCTTCAAACAAAATTTTCGGTCTTGCAATCATCTCCTTTGTAATCGCAAACAGACTGCCACCAGTCGCGAGACTTGGAAAGAGATCCATCACCGAAAGATCGAAGGAGAACGGTGCTTGATTTAAAAAGCGAAGTCCCCCCGTAATCGGAAAATCCTCTGTCATCCAATCGACGAAGCTTTGAAGATTATTGACCGAAATTTGCACACCCTTTGGATTGCCAGTGCTGCCAGAAGTATAAATTATATAAAAATTTTCATCCTCTTTTACCCATTTCTCTGCGTCTGTGTCTTCCGAATCAACAGCCATTGCTTCCACATCTTCAAATGTAATCATTCGAATTGACGAATTTTCTAGCGGCATTGGCTGACCGGAAACATTGATAAGTAATTCCGCTTCAGAGCTTTTGCAGATTCGGTCGATTCTCTCGAAAGGAATGGAGATATCTATCGGTATATAAGCATGCCCTGACTTAACACTTCCCAAAAAACAGACAAGTATTTCCGGTTCCATATGCCCGTAAACTATTATAGGCGAACCTGAGCCAATGTTTTGCTTCAGTATATACCTGGCCACTTGTTCAGATTGCCGCCAAAGGTCGCCATATGTGATTTCCTTGTTTGGGGAAATAAAAGCATTTGCTTCTGGGTGTGTGAAGGCAAAGTCTTTTATTTTAGATAACATTCTCATTTAAAAGCTACCTCCACAATTAAAATTCAGTGTAAATATAGGCTCCGGCATTTGCATTATTGAATCCATACATGAAGAATAGGAAAAGCAAAATCAACAGGTAATATAAATAAAGTACAATCCAATTTACTCGTGTATTGCGGTTAATCATGGCTACCACCTTATTTTAAAAATTTTTGAGAACAAGTTGGTGTAATTTTATTATCAAGCTAAAACAAGGGCAGGATTCAAAAGATTCGTTGAAAAAATGTGGAAAAAAGAAAATTTATTACTTAACATAAAAAAGCTGCCTTTGCTTATGAAAGCAAAGGCAGCTTTATAATTTATTTAAACTCCTGCCAATTCATCCCACTCTCATTTAAGAGCTCTTCGAATGATTTGTTTTTTTCCTTTAATCTTCTCTCTTCCCGTTTTCTTCGCTCCTCTTCTTCCTTCCGCTTTTCTTCTGCTGCTTTAAGCTGATCCTGCTGTTCTTTTAATTGTTTCATTAACTCGGGATTGATCATATCTTTAAGCGTAACCGCCGATTCGTCTTTTTTCGGTTTAGTTGGTTGATGTTTTTGCTTTGAATGTTTTTTCATTCTCGCCACTCCTTATTACAATTTCTCATCCTATTATATCATGGACCGCTCTCCACTCAGCAAATAGTAGGCAAACGCACAATTTGGAAAAATTTATATTTTTTATATTGACGTACGCGTCAAAATAACATATATTTTAAATTGACAAGAACGTCAATTTAAAAGGAGTGATAAAAGTGTCACCGAGAACACCTGAACAAAATGAGGAAATTAGGCAGCAACGAATACAGCAAATTCTCGATGCAGCCCGTGAAGTGTATATAGAAAAAGGATTTTTAGCAACCGAAATTGGCGAAATAGCGAAAAAGGCAGGGATTGCCCGTGGGCTCGTCTATTACTACTACAAAGATAAACATGAGTTATTTCAAACATTGTTTGAAGGTGCGCTAGCGGCAGCGATCCAATTTGTCAGTGCTAGATTAAAAACGAACCAGCCACCACTTGAAAAATTACAATTGTACGCCCTTCACTATTTGAACACAGCTGTACGCAACCCGAAAATGGTTTTTTTCTTCCGCGATCTGTATCAGGACATACCCGCAGTTTTTGGAGAGAGAGCCGATAAAATTTCTAAAAACTTTGTCCTTAATATCTTTCAGCCTCTAGCCGACACGTTTGGAGAGGCCATGGACCAAGGAATGATTCGAACTGGAGATTCTTTTTTATTTTCACAAATTTTTTGGGGTGGAATCTCAGGAGCCATGTTCACTATTACTGAAAAAGGAATCGGACCTGAGGATCCGGCAACGGAAGAATACATTCAACAAACAATGGATGTTTTGTTTAAAGGCCTTTTAATTTAATGAAGGGGAGATGAGCGATGGAGAAATCAGTTCAAAAAAATCGCGTTAACTGGATCATGGGGGCTTTGCTGCTCAGTATGTTTTTATCTTCACTTGATCAAACAATTGTCACAACAGCACTACCAACGATTGTGGAAAAATTAGGGGGGCTTGATCTGATCTCCTGGGTATTTACTATCTACATGCTTGCTTCAACGGCGGTCATGCCGATTGTTGGGAAGCTCTCTGATATGTACGGGAGAAAACGATTTTATCTGACAGGTCTTTTATTGTTCCTCGGAGGTTCCGCTTTGTGTGGAGCGGCTTCCACGATGGAGCAGCTTATCATTTTTCGAGGTATTCAAGGAATTGGTGCAGGCTTTCTGATGCCGATTACGTTTACGTTAATTTTTGGTTTAATGCCGCAGGATAAAGCTGGAAGATTCCAAGCATTGTTTATGAGTGTCTTTGCCTTAAGTTCGGTTATTGGACCGACATTAGGATCATTCATTACGACACATCTAAACTGGCGCTGGAATTTTTATATCAATCTGCCGCTCGGAATTGTCTCATTCATCATTCTTTCAATGGCATTATTTGAACAGAAAAATGAGGAAAAGAAACATATTGATTATCTAGGTTCGATTCTTTTAGTTGTTTCAACGATTTCGATTTTACTTGCGCTAAAAATGGGTGGCGTAGACTATGGCTGGTTGTCTTGGCAGATTCTTGGCTTGTTCACAATCGGGGTAATCAGTATCATTTCATTCTTCGTGACAGAAATGAAAGTAAAAGAACCGATTTTACCGCTGGGCTTGTTTAAAAATCGTGTCATCGCTTCCTCAAGTTTGGTGACTTTTATTCAAGGTGTCGTGATGTTTGGCTCCCTTTTATATATCCCCATTTTTGTCCAAGGGGGCTTGGGTGGCAATGTTAGTGATGCAGGAAATGCCGTTACACCGATGATGTTCTCCGTTATGATCGGAGCATCGATCAGCAGTTTTACAATGACAAAATTAAGCTGGCGCATCAATATGCTTGCTTCGATGCTGATAACTGGAGTTGGATTGTTTTTCATGACAAATATGCCTTTAGACGCGAATAAATGGATTGTCCGTTTGGATATGGTAGTCATTGGGGCCGGGATCGGTATATTGATGCCTATTGCCCAAACCGCAGTGACAGTATCGGCTGCAGAGCGATATCAAGGAATTGCCACTTCGACGGTTACTTTCTTCCGGGCCATTGGCGGCGTTTTTGGTACGGCTATCATGGCAGCTTTAGTAAATAGGCACATGGAAACAGCCATTCAAAGCGGAGCTCCAAAGCTGGGCGTTCCAGCGGAAAAATTAGAGATGTTCACGAATCCGCAAGTCCTGCTGCGTGCTGGCGGACAGATCCCAGAGCAAGTTTTGACCATGTTAAAAAATGCTCTGGGTGATTCGATTCATCTTGGCTTCTGGTTCTTAGTCGGTGCTGCCGTGATTGGTTTTCTTTCAGCATGCTTTGCAGGTTCATCACGATTTGACCCAGTTGCCTACAAGAAAAAACAGGCTGCAAAGCAACAGACCGTTGAGATGCCTAATTAATTTGATTGGAAAACAGGCTATTGCTGGTCACCAAGTACCCTCTTGGTGACTGTTTTTGTTTTTTTTTCTAAATTTCGGTCACTAAAACACTTTATTGGTGACCGCTTTTCCTCTTAAATGGAATCTTTATAACATAAATAACAGACCAACACGAGTCATATTGGTCTGTTACTAAATTCCTTTTTAAAAATACAAATCCTATTTAATAAGCCTCTATTAACACATTCTCATCAACAGTCAATGCCGCTTCAGTTGAATTTACAACCTCTTCAACCGTAAATCCTTTTGCTACCTCAACGAGCTTTAACCCGGAATCGGTTACATCCATTACGGCTCGTTCGGTGATGATGCGGTTGACGACGCCCTTTCCTGTTAGCGGAAGCGTACAATTTTTCAATATTTTCGACTCACCGCTTTTATTCACATGCTCCATGATGACAATAATTTTCCGAGCTCCGTGAACAAGGTCCATGGCACCGCCCATTCCTTTAATCATTTTTCCTGGGATCATCCAGTTAGCAAGGTCGCCCGTTTCGGATACTTCCATTCCGCCGAGGATTGCGAGATCAATATGTCCACCCCGGATCATCGCAAAAGATTCAGCGCTATCAAAGTAGGCCGCACCGCTGATCGCTGTTACCGTTTCTTTTCCAGCATTGATTAAATCCGGGTCCACCTCTCCTTCATGAGGATAGGGTCCGATACCGAGCAGGCCGTTTTCCGATTGCAAGACAACCTGTTTATTTCCCGAAATATAATTGGCTACAAGGGTTGGCATACCAATCCCTAAGTTTACATAAAAACCGTCTTCGATTTCCTTCTCTGCCCTTATCGCAATTCTTTCTCTGACCGTAGCTTTGTCAATCACCATCACTTCTTCTCCTTTCTCTATTTTCTAACTGTCAACCGTTCAATCCGCTTTTCCTGTTTTCCTTCCACGATTGCTTGAACATATACACTAGGCGTGTGAATGAAATTCGGGTCCAATTCGCCGATTTCATATAGAGCTTCCACTTCTGCAATCGTTACTCTCCCGGCGGCGGCAATCATCGGATTAAAATTTCTTGCCGTTTTGTGATAGACAAGATTCCCCATCCTGTCGCCTTTCCAGGCCCTGACGAGACTAAAATCTGCTGTCAGCGCTTCTTCGAGCAGATATTCTTTCCCGTTAAACATCTTTGTTTCTTTGCCTTCAGCTATCGGTGTGCCAACCCCGGCCGGAGTATAAAATGCAGGAATACCCGCTCCGCCAGCTCGAATTTTTTCAGACAATGTTCCTTGTGGTGTCAGTTCGACTTCGAGTTCACCTGATAAAACTTGTCTTTCAAACTCTTTATTTTCACCGACATAGGAGCCGATCATTTTTTTTATTTGTTTATTGTTTAATAGTAATCCTAACCCCCACTCGTCAATCCCGCAGTTATTAGAGATGACCGTTAGATCCTTTACCCCTTTTTCTGCTAAAGCTAAAATAAGATTTTCCGGAATTCCACACAACCCGAAGCCCCCCACCATTAAGGTTGCTCCGTCATGAATATCGGCAACTGCTTCCTGAAAAGAAGTACAAATTTTTTTCATGCTCATATCTCCCTTACATTAATTCAACAACCGTTGCTACTCCTTGGCCCCCGCCAATACAGAGGGCAGCTAAGCCTAGTTTCGCCTGTCTGCGCTTCATTTCGTGAATTAAGGTGACAAGAATTCTTGCCCCGCTTGCACCAATTGGATGACCAAGCGCGATGGCGCCGCCATTTACGTTTAAAATTTCTTTATTAAAATGAAGTTCACGATCAACTGCTAAAGATTGTGCTGCAAATGCTTCGTTTGCTTCAATTAATTCGATGTCTTCCATTGAAAGTGAAGCTTTCTCAAGAACTTTTCGTATGGCAGGCACTGGACCGATTCCCATGATGCTTGGGTCTACACCGGCACTAGCATTCGCTTTGATGGTCACCAATGGTTTAATACCTAGTTGATCCGCCTTTTTCTTACTCATCACTACGACAGCAGCCGCCCCGTCATTGATCCCCGAAGCATTTCCTGCTGTTACCGTACCGTCCTTTTTAAACGCTGGACGCATTCCCGCCAATTTTTCAGCCGTCATCCCTTTTTTCGGATATTCATCCGTTTCAAACACGATTGGTTCACCTTTTCGCTGCGGAATAATAACCGGGACAATTTCCTCATTTAATTTTCCTGCTTCGATTGCAGTCACGGCCTTGTCCTGGCTCCATGCTGAAAATTCATCCTGTTCCTCTCTAGTGATTGAATATTTTTCTACTAGATTTTCTGCAGTAATTCCCATATGATAGCCATTAAACACACAGGTTAGGCCATCTGATATTAAGGTATCTATTAACTTTTGGTCGCCCATTTTAAAGCCTTCTCGGGCATTTTTTAATATATAAGGGGCCTGGCTCATATTTTCCATCCCACCGGCTACGACGATTTCTGCCTCCCCTGCTAAAATCGCCTGCATGGCAAGATGAACGGCCTTTAATCCTGAACCACATACTTTATTAATTGTCATTGAGGAAACGCTTTCAGGAATACCCGCGTTTATTGCCGCCTGCCGTGCCGGATTTTGACCTATGCCTGCCTGCAAAACATTACCCATGATGACTTCATCCACTTGTTCTGATTTTACTCCCGCTTGCTCAAGTGCCCCCTTTATGACAATTGCTCCTAAATCAGGTGTAGATACGTTTTTCAAGCTGCCATTAAAGTTTCCAATTGCAGTACGAACAGCGCTGACAATGACTACTTCTGTTTGGCTCATTGAATTTCTCCCCTTCCACCTTTTTCACCTTAATTACTTCTATTAGAAGTATTAAAAATCCTTTAATTTTGTCAAAATTCTATTTATTCTTGATTTTTTAAAATTAATACCTCTACAATGAAGGTATGAATAGTGGGAGGGGAACATGATGATGAATTTACCTCAACAAGTAACAATAATCGAAGTTGGCCCGCGCGATGGACTGCAAAATGAAAAACTTTTTGTACCTACTGCTGTAAAAAAACAATTTATCTCCGGGTTAAAGAATGCGGGGCTTAAGGAAATGGAATTAACATCATTTGTGTCGCCGAAATGGGTGCCGCAAATGGGGGATGCTGCGGAAATCGTGGCAGAATGTCTCAATCCAAATGAAAGAAACATTGTGCTTGCACCTAACCGAAAAGGAATTGACCGTGTTTACATGACCGATTGCAAGGCTGTTGCCGTATTTGTTGGTGTAAGCAACACCTTTAATCAAAAAAATATTAATAAAACGACGAAGGACAGCATGGAGGAACTGAGGCCGATCATAAGAGAGTTAAAAGAAAAAGAATACTTCGTTCGTGCCTGTATTTCTACTTCTTTCTACTGCCCTTATGAAGGAAAAATCAGTGAAACGGACACGATTCAGCTTTGTCGTGAATTTGTCGCGGCAGGTGTGGATGAATTAAGCGTTGCCGATACGATCGGGATGGCCGCACCAACTGAAGCCTATCCCTTGTTTTCACAATTAAAAGCGCTCTTCCCTGAAACATTATTAACAGCCCATTTTCACGATACCCGCAAGCTTGCCCTTGCAAATATACTCGCTTCTCTTCAGGCAGGTATTGATCGCTTTGATACGTCTGCCGGTGGTCTTGGAGGCTGCCCGTTTGCACCGGGGGCAGCGGGAAATGCTGCCACAGAGGATGTCGTTTATATGCTTGATCGAATGGGAATTCAAACGGGTGTTGATTTACAAAAATTAGTTGCTGCGATTGAAATTGTTCGTCCTCATCTATCTCGGACGATTGACAGTGGCTATTATAGGCTTTCTGCTCAATCTAATGTATAAAACTCTCCCATTAATACATCTTATTAGGTGATACTACCTTGAAGGGAGATTTTTTCATGAGTCAGAAACGAGATAAAGGAAACAGCCAAATGGGAAAGAATTATGCCGAATCAGCAGGTACCGGTAGCCGGATGATGGCGGTTGAAGAGGTAAAAAAAGCTATTCACCCGACGAAACGACAAAACTCTGAACAATCATAAGAAAAGCGGAAGCGCCTTGGTCATGGGTTAGAGCTAGACAATTCTCGAAGTCAATTTTTTGTTCTTTCTTATCCAGTGAAAAAAAGCCGCAATGATTCTAGCGGCTTTTTTTCATATGATATATTGCAAAAGACTTGGAAATATAACATCTTGTACTTTTCTTACCTACTAATTTATAATCTTAATCCGCCAATCTACGAGTTGCATTTATATTAACTTTATCGTTCGGAGGTACCACTTATGAAGAAGACATTTCGAACCTTATTTATCATTTTATTTTTCTGGCTGGCTCTCGCTTTATACTTAACAAACCGAATCATGTATATGAAAAAGAAGGATGAGAAGTTTATTTTACAACGGGAAACAGAAGCAGGCAGGTACCATCCTGAAGAATTTATGCAGCTTCCGAAACGAGAAGTAATCATTCCTTCTTCCTTTGGTTATAACATTAAAGCGGTAATTGCAGAGCCGCACCAAACTAACCGTTATATTATTATTGCTCATGGCGTCACGGAAACAAAATTCAATTCAATTAAATATATGAATCTTTTCTTAGAGCGCGGTTTTAATGCTCTCATTTATGACCATCGCCGCCATGGGGAATCCGGCGGAAAAACAACAAGCTATGGCTACTATGAAAAATTCGACTTAAAGTCGGTTGTTGACTGGCTAAAAGAAGAAAAAGGACCGGATCTTGAACTCGGGATTCATGGTGAATCGATGGGAGCTGCTACCATGCTGTTGTATGCGGGGATGCTCGAGGATGGTGCCGATTTTTACATCGCTGATTGCCCATTTTCTGATTTTCAAGAACAGCTTGCCTATCTCCTAAAAAAAGATTTCAAACTTCCGCCTAAGCTGTTGATTCCCATTGCTGATCTTATTTTGCGCTTGCGCGACAATTATTCACTTCAGTATGTCTCACCCATATCGGTGATTAAAAATATTAAAAAACCCATTTTGTTTATCCATAGTAAAGACGATGATTTTATTCCGCCTGCAATGACGCAAGCCTTATTTAAGCAAAAAAAGGGCCCGAAAATGCTTTTTCTTGCTACTCATGGCCGTCACGCTGAGTCCATTAATGAAAATCGCGCCGACTATGAACGAATAATTGATGAATTTTTGCAAAAATACGTTGTCCATGCCCCTGCTTAAATCTTTATCTGCGGAAAATTACAGGAAATCTGCGAATTTTTCAATTTATCTGTGATTCTACCTAATATATCTGCGAATATTGAATTTTATCTGCGTATCCTTAAAAACAGACGATCCGAGTTGGATTAGTCTGTTTTTTCTGTCGTTATGACTAAACTCATGTGTCCGTTTAAGATTTGCCCCGGACTTTTTAATTGGAAACAATTAGTTGCTTTTGAAAAGTCAATTTTCATTTGTTCGTCGAAAAAAACGACCTTTGATTTTTCGAGATAAATCGTCCGATCATTCGTTTCAATTGCGATGTCATCATCATTCAATTTCGATACAAACCACATTGCAATAACACCATTTACCGCACAGCCGCAGCCGTCTGTATCGTATTTTAGCTTTAGGTAACCTTCTTGGCCTGCTACTTTCTCGGTTATTTTCTTAGCTGCTATCTCCGTTATTGTGATTTCCATGTTTAAAGCCCCCTCTTATTGGCATATGATGATTGTATCACATGTTTTTTTAGCTTCTTGTTTTTTTGCTTACTGAAAGCTTTTTAATTGCATTTTCCTTTTATTCCATTTAGTCTCAAATGGAGGATTCACTTTTTGAAGGGGGTGTTAGTTATGTCAAAGGTTCAAATTAAAGTAAACGACAATGGTTCGCTTAGAATTACTGGCGATGTGGAGCTTCTTGACGGAGAAGGCAATGTTTATGAAACAAAGCCATCCTTTTCCCTCTGCCGCTGTGGGCTCTCTAAAAACAAACCTTTTTGCGACGGCTCGCATAAAGGAAATTTTGACTCTCAAGTTCGGGTTCCTAAAGCAGAATAAGTTAAAAGGAGCGGTTTCCCTTATGGAGACCGCTTAAATTTTATCTATCTGTTATCCGGATATCAACGATATCACCCATCGAAATGCCATGCACCTCTTCAAATCGGTCGACTATATGAAGCTTTTGCGACAATTCATCCCAGTAATGGATTTTGCCAATAACAATTTCGTAATTCCGATTGTGATAATGCGTAATTGTGACAAGCTGATCAAATTCCATTGCTTCAGACAGGGTGTCGTTCATAAGTTCCAGCTGCTGTTCGTCCATTTCACTTTTCTCTTTGTACTGGTCTTCTTTGACCCAGTCCCTGAGTAATTTCACATGCTCAGGAAGCATCATCGACGTCCATTTGATTCCTCCACGGTCGCGGATCATATGCTTTTCCTTCTTTCTATGATAACTGTCTAGCTTCAGCACCACGGCGCTTCCACTTTTCTTATTGTCTAGCTCCAGCGCCTAGCCCCTCGAGGTCATAAGCCACCTCCAAAATGAAGGCAAAAAACGCCTTCTTTTTGGAAGCGTCTTATGCTTGTCGGGGCTGATCAAGGCGCTTCCACTTTTCTTATTGTCTAGCTCCAGCGCCTAGGGGCTCGGGGTCATAAGCCAATCCGTCCTGAAGGTTAAAGAACAACCTTCATGCCGGCTCGTCTTATGCCTGTCGCCCCTGACCAAGGCGCTTCCGCTTTTCGTATTACATTTTATGCCCGCCAACTAGTGTTGCTCGGTGCTTGGCTGTTCCCGCAGCGGTATAAGAAACGGCTCGCAATAAGGAGCCTGAACCAAAACGTCTGCGAATAGAGTCGACCACATATCCGAGGTCCCTCCTTTTATAGGCACCCCTGTCAAAAAGGTCGAGCTGAAGCTCACGGTCATCGACAATGTTTCCAAGGGAAAGCGAGATTTGCCTTACGGTCTTTCCGCTATAATGCTCGTGAAAAAGTTCTAAGCAAACTCGGTAAAGCTCCATCGTCACATTGGTCGGCTGCTGGATGGTTCTCGAGCGATGAAAGCCGCCGCCAAATTCATCCTGGCTGTAGCCGATGCCAAGACTAATCGTCCTTCCTGCTTTTCGATGTGTTCGTGCTCTTCGTGCTACCTCCTCACATATTTCTAAAATGACATGTTTGATTTCCTCCTCCTCTTTATAATCACGAAGAAGAATTTGACTTTTTCCAAAGCTGATTTGCCCTTGAATGATGGGTGCTCCCAAATCCGAAAGATCCACCCCCCAAGCATGGTAATAAAGCTGGTTTCCCATAATCCCAAATTTTTTCTCCAATTTGTCCAAATCGTATCGAGCCAGCTGACCAACAGTAAAAATGCCCATGCCATTTAAGGTTTTTTCAACACGGCGACCGATTCCCCACATTTCCCTGAGCGGTGAAACACTCCAAAGCTTGTGTGGAACATCTTCATACGTCCACTCAGCAACCCCGTATTTTTTTGCTTCAAGGTCAAGGCATAGCTTTGCCATCAACATGTTAGGGCCAATCCCAACGGCAGACGGAAGCTGGATTTCACGCTCAATATCATTTCTTATTTTCCGAGCGATAGTTTGTGCATCGCCCCATAAATGCATGGCACCATCAACTTTAATAAAGCTTTCGTCGACACTATACACATGGATTGCTTCTTTTGGAACATAACGATTGAACACACGCGTTATTTCTGTTGAAATGCGTAAATAGGTAGCCATCTTCGGTTCAGCAATGATAATTCTGGAGTCTTTTGGAATCTCAAACAACCGGGACCCGGTTTTGATGCCAAATTCTTTTTTCAAACGCGGCGAAGCAGCAAGTACGATGCTTCCCTGCCGCTCCTTGTCGCCAACCACCGCTAAGTAGCAGTTCAACGGATCGAGGCCCTCCATAACAGCCGAACAACTGGCATAGAAGCTCTTCATGTCGACACATAAAATTTTGTTTTGCGGCACTGTGCTGTAATCGACCATATCCTTTCCTCCAGTTTTACACAAACATTTGTTCCCTAATAGTATATTCTTATCTTAAGCGAATATGCGTTCGTATTCAATGGGAATTTTATGGATTTTTCTAAATGCGGATAAAGTGAAACTTCCATCAGTGGGGGTTTTCTTCATCCCCCACTGATGGTTAGTCCCGTTCTACTATCTCTAATATCAAGGCTAACGCCTTGATAAAGAGATAGTACGAACTCGATTGGTTCAACTAGGCCGCTGAAGGACGCAGCGGCAAGTTTCACTGTATCTCACCAATCGGGCTTTTACTACAAAAAGCGAAAGGCGTTTGCTCAGGGGCGACTAGCATAAGGCGAAGTCATGGTGAGGCGCTCCTTGCCTCAACATGACTTTGACTTATGACTCGAGCCCCTAACGCCTGCAGCTAGATTAGGCAGTTATCACCCACCTATCTTCCTCGCTTCTCTCTTAATCTTGAGGTGGGGGTCTTACTGCCCGTTAATGCGGGATAAAAGATAAAAATGCGGTATAATCGGTGAGAGGTGCTTTAAATGGAGAAAAAACTGATTGTCAAAATGATTAAAAAGTGTTTTAAGCAATATTGTGAAGCAGATTCTTTGCCGATAAGTGAAGTAGAACTAGAGGAACTGGCCCAACGAATTCTTTTGGCGAAGGAAAAAGAACAGACGGCGGATTTATATGAGTTAATAAACGATGCAGTTTACGAATTTTTAACTTAGAGACAATAGGAAAAGCGGAAGCGCCTTGATCAGGGGCGACAGGCATAAGACGAGCCGGCATGAAGGTTGCTTTTTAACCTTCAGGACGGATTGGCTTATGACCCCGAGCCCCTAGGCGCTAGAGCTAGACAATAAGAAAAGCGGAAGGCGATTCTGGCAGTGTACCTGTTCCAATTGCCATGTCGTCTTCCTTCTTTTGTCTTTTAAATTTTTTGATATGGAATCGAAACAATAAACCTTGTCCCCTTGTTGCGCTCAGAATAAAGTTCAATCTCACCATGTATTTTTTCCAAGCTCTGTTTGACTAGAAAAAGTCCTATCCCACGATTCTTTCCTTTGGTAGAGAAGCCTTTCGTAAATATTTCAGCAGCAATTGCTTCTTTCATTCCAGAACCATTATCAGCTACTTCCAATAAAAGTTTTTCATCATAAATTTCAAAATGAACTGATAGCTTTTTGTTAGCCTGTTCTGTTAACGCTTCTAAGGCGTTATCAATTAAATTTCCTAAAATCGTAATTAATTCATGAGTCATTTCCGGATTTCTTGGTTCAGGTAAAATTCCTTCCCCTGTAAAGGATAGTTCCGCACCTAGTTCCCTTGCATAACTCATTTTTCCAAGAATAAATCCCGCTAAGGCTGGATCCTTTATTTTATTAACGATATAGCCGACCTCATTTTGAAGATGGGCTGAAATTTGGTTTATGTAATCAGCAAGTTTATCATAATGCCGCAAATGAACAAGACCCAAAATAACGTGCAGCTTATTCATAAACTCATGAGACTGCGCCCTTAAAGCTTCTGCATAGAGCTTTACGCCGGTAAGCTCTTCTGCTAACTGGTTAATTTCTGTCTTATTGCGAAACGTCGTAATGGTACCAACGATTTCGTTCTTTACAATGATTGGCACATGGTTCGATAACAGGGTAACACCTGATAAATTAACTTCTTCATTAATTCTTGGGCTTCTAGTTTCAAGCACATCCTTTAAATGCAACAGTGGAATGAATTCTTCGACAAGATGCCCGACAGGATCATCCTTAATCCCTGCTTCTTCAAATAGCCTGATTGCTTCATTATTAATCAGCGTAATCCGGCCATCCTGGTCAACCGCCAGAATCCCTTCTTTCGTACACTGCAGCATGGCACTGCGTTCTTCAAGTAATTTTCCAATCTCAAAAGGTTCAAGTCCAAACATACTGCGTTTAATTTTTCGCGCTAACGTAATTGCACCTGCCACTCCCACCAGTACCCCGAAGATAACGGCTAAATAAATCACGTTTTTGCTGTTATTTACATCCTGCTTCACCTGATCAAGGGAGATCCCTACAGCAACAGCCCCAATTTGTTTTCCATCCTTAGAAAATACTGGGGTAAAGGCACGTAATGAATACCCTAACGTCCCTTTGGCAGTTGAAATATGTTCATGACCATGGAGAACAGGGCCTTCATCTCCCCCAACAAAATGTAAACCAACCTGCTGCGGATTAGGGTGAGATTTCCTTATCCCCTGCATATCCATAACGACGATGAATTCTACCTTCGTTATTTTTGTCATTTCTTTTGAAAAGTCTTGAATATCATTCTCTGGCCTCTGCCCGCTAAGCGCTTCTACAATAATAGGGGAATGAGCCGTCATTCTGGCAATATTAAGAGCCTTATCCTCCTGCTGTTTTTGCGTAGAGCTGCCGACTTTCTCACTAACTAGAAAGTCTGTTACAAATAAAGCCAAGGCAACAACGCCACAGACAAGTAAGGTAATGGTTGTTTGCAGACTAAATCGCGGCTTTTTTTTCGGCACAGCCTTCCCCACTTTCCTAATGTTTTATCCGAGCAGTTCTCAGCGCCTGTACTTATTTATCGGACGGCCAACAGAGCCGTATTGAATTTCCAGAGCAATGTCGCCCTTTTTTTCGAGGTACTCCAAATAGCGACGGACGGTTACCCTTGCAAGTCCTGTACCGGATGCAACCTCTTCAGATGAAAGAGGTAAGGCTTGTCCTTCTAAAAATTGCAGGATTTGCTGCATCGTCCGATCGTTTAACCCCTTTGGAAGAAATTCTTCAAAAAATGACTCTGGCTTATTTAACTGAATTCCAGTTATTGCATCGATATCGGCCTGATCAAACTGCTTGTTTTCGTTATATTTTTTTACAGCTAGGCGATACTGCTCTAAGGTCGCTTGAAAACGATCAAAGTGAAAAGGCTTCACAATATAGTCAACAACCCCTGCCCGAAGCACTTCCTGGATATGGTGCGGCTCTCGATTCGCTGTAAGTAGAATCACGTCTATTGGTTGGTGCTCGGCCCGAATGGTATGTAAAAGGGAAAGCCCATTTGTGTCTGGTAAAAAATAATCTAATAGAACAAGATCTGGATGGAATTTGTTTATTAACGAGATTGCTTCCTTTCCATTGTAAGCTTTCCCGACTAACAAAAAGCCCGAAAGTTTGGAAACAAATTCAGTATTAATCTCCATGACCATGGGATCGTCTTCAACGATCATTACACGGATTGGTTGCATTTGCTATCTCCTTCATTGTTTTCTTTCATTATAACATTAGGCTGTGTTAAACTTGCCTGTTGATTTGCACTTCAGGCGCTTCGCTTTCCGCGGGCGTTCCGGGGGGCATCCTCGGCGCTTTAGCGCCTGTGGGGTCTCCCCCTGCCCCGTACTCCCGCAGGACGTTGAATCAGCATCCTTGAATCAACACCGCACGAAGGAAATGCGATGGCATTTTCGAGGATCTCGCGCTTCCGCTCCAATCAACATAGTTTCAGAAATCAACAATGACCTTTAACACAACCTAACATTAAAGAAATAGCCACAGAATCCGTGGCTATTTCTAATATTACTCTATTCACTTAAACGGTGGTTAAGCCGATACTTTATTAAATTGCTTGATATTAACCTCCTCATCAAACTCATTTTCCATTTTAGAAACAACAACGGTTGCAACACCATTTCCTATAAGGTTTGTTAGCGCCCGAGCAGTAGACATAAACCGGTCAACACCTAGAAGTAACGCAATCCCTTCAACAGGCACACTTGGGAAAGCTGCTAATGTTGCTGCTAAGGTAACAAATCCTGAACCAGTTACACCAGCAGCTCCTTTGGAGGTAAGCATCAAGACACCGAGAAGAGTGGCTTCTTGCCCAATGCTTAAATCGACTCCAAAGGCCTGAGCGATAAATAGGGCAGCCATGGAAAGATAAATGGAGGTTCCGTCAAGGTTAAAGGAGTAACCAGTTGGAATAACCAGCCCCACAACTGACTTGGAACAGCCATAGTTTTCAAGCTTCTCAACCATTTTAGGAAGAGCCGATTCGGAAGAGGATGTACCAAGAACTAGGAAAATCTCATCTTTAATATAAGAGATAAATTTAAAGATGTTAAAACGACAATATTTTGCAATCGAACCAAGGACGACAACGATGAATACAACCATTGCCAATACCGTTAAGCCGAACAATTTGCCCAAAGAAAGAAGGGAACCAATCCCAAATTGACCGATCGTATAAGCCATTGCACCAAAAGCAGCAATAGGCGAGTAGTACATAATAATATTTACAATGCGGAAGAACGTATCAGAAAATTTCTCAAATAACTCAAGAATTGGCTTTCCTTTCTCGCCAAGACCCGATAGGGCGATTCCAAACAGTACTGCTAAGAAAAGAACCGGAAGCAGCTGTCCACTAGCTAAAGCACCAAAAAAGTTATCAGGAATAATTCCTAAAATAAAATTCATCACACCGTGGTTTCCTTCTGCCGCTTGCTTGGTGAATTGTGTAATATTGCCAGTTGCACTATGAGCATTCACCCCTGCTCCTGGTTTAAAAATGGTCGCAAACAGAATACCAATTGCCAAAGAAATAGTGGAAACGATTTCAAAATAAAGGATCGCTTTACCGCCAATCCGGCCAACCTTCTTCATATCTCCCATACCCGCGATTCCTACGACAATCGTTAAAAAGATGATTGGTGAAATGACCATTTTGATCATTTTTACGAATATATCCGAAAGAACTTTTAAGTCTGCGCCTGTTTTTGGGAACACCGCACCAAAGATAATACCTACAATAATCCCAATGATTACTTGTGTTGTCATACTCTTAAATCTGATCTTCATTCAACTCTCCCCTTTTATTTGCTTCGCAAATTTGTAAGACCTTCAAAAGAAAACGCTTACTTCCATCCCGAACTCAGTATAAAATTTTTAAAATTATCTGACAATGTTTTGGTTATATCGTTCTTTTTGGTGATTTTGGTCTTTATCCTTATATTTCCTCCTCAAAAAAAATAGAGCAACAATGAAGGCATGTCGCTCTAAATATTCACTAATATATTGGTCCTATAATTAGCGATGGTATGAATATTCGATACCTACTCCCAAATTGAAACTGACCAGGATTTGTTTCTGCAATATGTGCTAGAAATATAAAAATTGGATTCGTAAATATAGACTAGTTTTTCGCAAATCAAGATTGAGGATAAGCCAAAGACATCTAAGTTAGGAAAAAAACATAAATATTTTCGAGCCTGTAAAGTACAAACTACCTAACCTAAATCATTCATTATTTTACCTTTATTAAGATAATGTCATGAATATACAGCTTTTGGCTTGGTTTCGATAAACAATTGTTTAATAAAATTGACCCGTTATTAATTTTTTGAGCAATTTCCGTCCGGCTTAAGCCATGTAAATGACTTGCAAGTGCCTGATCAAGACGAAAGCTGCCATCAACAACTGTTACCTTAAATTCAATGACTTGTTGTTCTTCTATTCCATGTAGAGTGATTTTCTCCGTCTCAGTTATGGTTTCAAATTCTGTTGGAATAAGTGTTTTTGGATTAACATGTTCAGAAAAAGACTTATATATATCTAATTTATTGTTCCAGGAATGGTTTTTGGGACACTTATAAATTGCAAACTGATAAATGTTTTTACCATTGGCATTATGTCTCCGGATAGTTGTATCTGTAAAAACGGTTACCTTTCCGCACATTTTACAGTGCTTTACTAAATTATCAGCTTCACGTTTTTGACGTAAAACTAATGAATATGTTTGCTTTTTCATCGTTTTCCACCTCGAAATGTTTATTCGAGGAATACAACATCTATTTGAAAATCTTGCAGTGCGCATAACAAAAAAAGTTCCCCTAATCAGGAGAACTTTGAACGCAATGTTAAACAACTAACAGGCTGCAGTTCGCTGTATTCCTTCTGTAATGGGTTGTAGACAGACTTCTCCCGTGATCAAAAACTAATAAGTTTTTTAACATGAGAAGCGATCCAATTGTTTTCCATTACAGAGTAGATGTTGGCATACAGGTCACAAGTTCCTTTCTTTCAAACAGATTATTAGTAGTTTACCATATTCAGAAAATTTTTACTACAATAATTCATATTTAACAAAAATAAAAGCCTCTAAATGAGGCTTAGTTATAAAGTGAAACTTCCATCAGTGGAGGTGTCTTTCATCCCCCACTGATGGTTAGTCCCGTTCTACTATCTCTAATATCAAGGCTAACGCCTTTATAAAGAGATAGTACGAACCCGATTGGTTCAACTAGGCCGCTGAAGAACGCAGCGGCAAGTTTCACTGTATCTCACCAATCGGGCTTTTACTACAAAAAGCGAAAGGCGTTTGCTCAGGGGTGACCAGCATAAAGTGAAGTCATGGTGAGGCGCATTTTGCCTCAACATGACCTCACCTTATGACTCGAGCCCCTAACACCTGCAGCTAGATTAGGCAGTTATCCCCCATCTATCTTCTTCGCTTCTCTCTCAATCTTGAGGTGGGGATTTTACTGCCCGTTAATGCGGGATAAATTTATTTTTTATTTAAAACTCGTTTACCAATCCGCTCAAACAGCCGTGGAAAAAGAACATAAACAACGCTCCCCATATTCATCCAACGCGGCAAATTGATTTCACGCGTTTTGGTAAGCATGCTGTCAACAACCTTCTCAGCAACATATTCGGGCTTAAGCATAAATTTTTGAACGCTTTTTACGTAGGTGCCTTTTTCGTCGGCAATGTTAAAGAAATTGGTTGCAATCGGACCGGGATTTACCGACGTAACTTGTATATGATAGTCGACTGCTTCCATTCTTAACGCATTGGTGTAGCCAAGAACAGCGTGTTTGCTGGCAGAATAGACACTGGATTTTGGCGTGGCAATCTTTCCTGCCTGTGAAGCAATATTGATAATATGCCCAAAGCGTCTTTCGCGCATTTTCGGCAGCACCATGCTCGTACAGGCCATTAACCCGACCACATTCACATTAAACATCCCTTTGATTTCATCAATGGTTGCCGCATGGGCTTCACGGAAAACGCCAAACCCGGCATTATTGACCAGAATATCAATTTGACCAATTGCCGCGAAAATCTGCTTGAACACTTCCTGTACTTGATCTGTATTAGAAACGTCCAGTTGAAAAACGGACACATTCACTTGGTACTTTTGCTGTAAATCTTTTTGCAGGAGTTCAAGCTTATCGATGCTTCTTGCTAGTAATACAAGATTCGCACCGCTCTCGGCACAAAGCTTAGCAATTTCCGCACCGATTCCCCCGGATGCACCGGTTATCACAATATTTTTATCTTTTAGTCGCTCTCTCCCCATATCATCACCTCATAAGAGCTTAGTTCACTGCTTTAAAAAGAGCAGGCTGAACATCGTTACTAATAATCTCTCCTATTGAGGCTAAATAGTCAAGTTGTCCGACAGTCTCAGAAATAGTCAGCATCAATTCGCGCTTATAAACAGACGGAAATAGACGCTTGCATATTTCAAAAACGGTCAGCTGCTCTTCTTTTAACCAATTACAAACTGTCATCGCCCGCTCGTGCTGGCGTGTAAGTCTCTTTTCAACCAGCTTCTCTAACTCATAAACCTCTTCACCATGACCTGTGTATACAAATGATATGGGGTAAGATAAAAGTTTCTTCATTGATTCATTATGCTGTAGCAATGGCTTTGGTCTTTCCTTTTCCCCTGGTACTGGGGGCTCAAGTAATGGATTTGGGGAAATATGAGCTAAAACGACATCCCCGCCAATTAAAACTCCGTCTTTTTCTCGAAAAAGAGCGATTTGACTTTGAGCATGACCGGGTGTTTCAATGACCTGCCATTCGTTAAGCCCCGGCGGTCTCATTCCTTCGACTAAATGCCCTGTCAGTGGGCGGTTGCAT
Organism: Neobacillus massiliamazoniensis; assembly: GCF_001048695.1. Lineage (GTDB taxonomy): Bacteria > Bacillota > Bacilli > Bacillales > Cytobacillaceae > Neobacillus > Neobacillus massiliamazoniensis. The sequence continues at coordinate 366,298 of NZ_CVRB01000004.1, forward strand.
AAATACTTCTGGGATTTTCGATATTTAGAAAGGATCGGCAAATATTCCTCTGGTAGCCCAAACTCACGAAACAACGCACCAAAGAATTGCTCTTGTTCCTGAAAGAATGTTTCCGTAGGATAAATCCAGCGTTGATTCAGTGGATGTCCATATACTTCTATTGTTTCCGGAAAAAAGTCGAGCATAGCGGAATGATCTGGATGATGATGGGTCAGAATGACTTGCTCAATATCTGCAGGTGTCAAATGTAAATCGGCCATTTGGGCATTTAATGCGTTCCACGATTCTTCCGTTTTCATCCCCGTATCTACAAGTGTTAATCGTTCTCCTCTGAGCAAATAAACATTTACATTACCAACTGCATAAGAAGTCGGCAGTATGATCTTCGCAACTCCGTCTTGCCAGTTTGTCATTTTCACAGCCCCTAACATTATTGTTATATATTTAATAAATATAATAAAGCTGATTAAATTAGTATACAGAAATTAGTGTAGCTATTTTATAGGAAAATGTCATTATTTTTGCATAATTTTTAGAAAAAATGAAAAATTACGTGAATTTACCTCTTGACAGCAACCGGTTTATCTTGCATAATCACTATTAAAAATTTGTATCGAAACGCTATGACTAAGGCCAGTAAATGAAAAATGGCGAAAGAGAGTGAAGCTCGAACCGGCTGAAAGGCTTCACCGCCCTCTTAATCATTGAACCTACCTTATGAGCATTTAGGAAAACCTAACGTATTTCCGGCGATAACGGAGTCGAGTGAACCCAGGCCATTTTTTTAGCCGGGGTAAATGAAGGTGGTACCGCGGAAGCTAAGACCTTTCGTCCTTTATGGATGAAGGGTCTTTTTGTTTTTTATGATTCGCGCATAAATTTGTAAATTCGCGCATATCCCCTGACTTGTGGCCAAAAAAATGTTTAAAAACCAAAAAGGAGGAATTAAGATGAACAAAATAGCTATTATTGGTGCAGGTTCAATGGCAGAAGCATTCATTTCCGGAATTCTTGAAAATGGTTTAATGGATCGAAAAAATATATGGGTGACAAACCACTCAAATGAAGAAAGACTGTCCTATCTAAGAGGAACCTATGGAGTCGAGACAACCTATGACTTGAAAGCCCTTTTCGCAGGAGCAGATCTTGTCATGCTGGCAATGAAGCCAAAGGATGCTGCGTCTGCTATTCAATATATCCGTGAATATTTGACAGAACAAATGCTGATCATTTCTGTTCTTGCAGGAGTTTCAATGGGTACAATTGAGGCGATTGCAGAAAAACCCCTTGCCATCGTCAGATCTATGCCAAACACATCAGCAACTGTGGGAAAGTCAGCAACCGCCATTGCCGCTAACGCCCGCGTTTCACAAGAGCAAATTGAGAAAACCAAAAGGATTTTTGAAACCGTTGGATTAGCAAAATTTGTGAAGGAAGAGCATCTTGACGCCGTGACAGGACTGTCTGGAAGCGGCCCTGCCTATATCTATTATCTCATCGAAGCGATGGAAAAAAGCGCGGAGGAGATTGGACTGGAAAAACAAACAGCAAAAGAATTAATTGTGCAAACGTTAATCGGTGCTGCAGAGATGGTTAAAAAATCAACCAAAACATCTACCCAGTTGCGAAAAGATGTTACGAGCCCTGGCGGAACCACTGAAGCAGGAATTCGAGTTCTTGAAGAGAGTGGTGTTCAAGAAGCCTTTATTTCCTGCATTAAAGCGGCTACTGCCCAATCCGAAAAAATGGGCAAAGCATTATGTAAACAGCTTGAAGTAAAAAGAAGCTAATAAAATTGGTTTTTTTCCATCGTTCCTTTAAACTGGTGAAAAAGACTGGGAAGTGCAGCAGCATATGTTAACGATTTTATTTTCATTAGGTATACTTGTTTGGATTGTTTTTCTTGTTGATGCCTTAATGGGATTACGCCACTTAGATTCACTTGAAATAGAAGAAAATCTACAGAACGGGCCATTACTATCAGTAATTGTAGCTGCCAGAAATGAAGAAAAACAAATCAAAGAAAGTATCCTAAGTCAGCTAAAACAAACTTACAAACAGGTTGAATGGATTCTTGTCAATGATCGCTCAACCGATGATACCGGAAAAATTATGGATGAACTCTCTAAAGAAGACTCACGCATAAAAGTGATCAACATACATGACCTGCCTGAGGGCTGGCTCGGGAAAAACCACGCCTTATATACAGGAGCAAAGACCGCTACGGGCAAATGGCTGCTGTTTACAGATGCAGATATTCACTATGAAAATGAAGCTTTCGCCAAAGCTCTGCATTATTTTGAAAGAAATCAGCTCGACCATTTAACCGCAGCTCCTAACCTGAATGCTGAAGGATTTTGGTTAAAAACTTTTGTCGCCTTTTTCCTGTTTGGATTTTCCTATTTTAAGCGACCATGGATGGCGAATAATCCGAAGTCAAAAATTGGGACCGGGGTTGGTGCCTTTAACCTTGTCTCCAAAGAGGCTTATGAGAGATTTGGGACACATGAAAGAATAAAAATGCGGCCGGATGATGATCTGCAGCTAGGAATGAAATTGAAAAAAGAAGGCTACAATCAAAGGATTGTTACCGCACTAAAACTGATTAAGGTGGAATGGTACAAAAGCTTAAAAGAAGCTTTTGTCGGCCTCGAAAAAAATACATTTGCGGGATTAAATTACCGAATCAGTATGGTGTTTTTCGCGATTTTTGGAGTCTTTAGCACTCATGTTCTTCCCTTTATTACTGTTTTTTCAACAAACAAAACGATTGCCCTGCTCAGCTTTGGAAATATTTTAGCAAGTGGAATTCTTTATGTGCTGATCATCAAAAGAATGACTCTATTTTCTCCTGCTTTGTTTCTTGTTTTTCCAATTACCGCGTTATTGTTTATCTACTCGATTATCCGGGCCAGCCTTCTCACCTTTAAGCGGGGAGGAATTGTCTGGAGAGGCACGACATACCGATTAAATGAACTCAGAGAAAAAGAATAGGATATCCCAAAATAAAGTGAAAAAGGTTATTTGTTCATTATCCCAGTTAATGAACAAATAACCTTTATATAATTTCCCCGACAGCAACAGACTAATTATACTCAGATTGATTTTCTTAAAAAGTCGAAAAGAAAAATGATTATTATCTCCTTTTAACATACTGCTCTACTTTTTGTCGTAATATATAGAAACATTAATTTACTTCTACACTAAAAAAATGCTGCAAAAGCGATCACTAAAATAATTACTCCACTCAATATCGTTCCAAATTGACCAACAGTAAATGAACCAATCCGAACATCGGCTAATCTACTTCCCAACTTCACACCTGCCCATACACTGATGAAACTACCAAGGGCAGCCGTTAAAGAAATGGCAACTGGTGATAAACCAAGTAAACCTGCACCAAGTCCATTAGTAAGTGCATTCGCTGACAATGCAATTCCAAGAATCACTGCTTCCCCCCAACCAATTTCCCCAGATTTATCGACATCAGCTACCTCAGGATTACTCAAAATACCTTTAATACTTTTGGACTGCTTACCTTGTTCCTTATTCACTACGGTTGAAGTCCCTTTTTTACGAGGAGTGGCCAATAAAATAATTCGAAGCCCGATAACAAATAGTAAGACCGCTCCGAAGATCATAGGAAGCATACCGGGAAGAATCTTTGATAGCCAAAGTCCAAAAGTAATACCTCCAAAACTCATAAGAAAACAAATAACCGAAATCAAAATATTGGGACCTAATCGAATTTGTATCTTTCGAATACCATAAGAAATTCCTACTCCTAAATTATCTATACTTGATGAAAAGGCAAAAGCCAAAATAATTAGCCAATTCAATGTAAACACTCCTTTATTTTTTTACATTGTATTGACAAAATCAACCGACAGTGCACGTCTATTTGTAAACTGTTGAGAAAAAATCAATATGTTATGAATATCCCTAAAGGAGAGAAAAGTGATGCCCAATAAAAAAAGCGGAGAGCAAAACCTTGGTATAATGATAAAAACATTGTTAAAAAATCGTTCGCTATCAATGCGAAAACTTAGTACGATAACAGGTATTGATACAGCAACGATTTCCCGAATAGTGAACAATAAACAACAGGCAAAACCCTCTCATTTGCAGTTGTTTGCCGATCATTTGGGTGTTCCAGTAGCAATACTATTTCAGGCTGCAGGGTACGATCTTGAACTAAACGAAAAAAACACTCCATCTGATATTCTTGATTCAATCGATACGATTCAAGAAATTCTTGTGTCTTCCAATTTTTTGGATCATCAATTTAATTTGGAAAAAATTCATCAGGAATTAGCTAAATATGAACAATTTGCTCTCACAAAAGAAGGGGAACAGAAGATACTTGAGGAGTTTGAAACGAAGGTGGAGCAAGTCAGAGGAGCAGGACCTTTTATTAATGAATTAAATGAAATGTACAAAAGCTTTTGTGAAGAAAATAATCCAATAGAAAAGCGCGCAATCCTAGGAAGTGTACTTTTATATTTTATTTTATCAACGGATATAATTCCTGATTACGTTTTTCCGTTCGGTTATTTAGATGATTGCTTAGCAGTCCAAATTGGATTGGACCGACTTTCAAAAATTAACAAAATGGAGGACTAATCTCCAGCCTTAACTTGCAGAAAGTCAGTCCAGAATACTAAATGTGAAGTAAGACAAATACTGAATTTTTCAAAAAAACGCTGGTATTTGCTATACTATAGATTGATTAGATAATTGAAATGGAGGAATTCTCAATGCCAGCAAAATTGTTTTCTCCCTATACAATTAAAGGGATCACGTTTAAAAATCGGATTGTCATGTCACCGATGTGCATGTATTCCAGTTATAATGAGGACGGTCATGTCCAGAACTGGCACAGGACACATTATACAAGTCGAGCAGTAGGACAAGTTGGTCTTATTATTGTTGAAGCAACGGCTGTCACCCCGCAAGGAAGAATTTCTCCGCAAGACTTAGGAATATGGAGCGATGAACACATTGAAGGCTTTGGAGAGCTCGCCGGACTTGTAAAGGAGCATGGAGCAAAAATAGGTATTCAACTTGCTCATGCTGGTAGAAAAGCGGTATTAGAAGGGGAAATACTCGCGCCATCTGCCATTGCCTTCAATGAACAAATGAAAACGCCAAAGGAAATGACGAAAACGGAAATAGCAGAAACGGTGGAAGCCTTTAAAAAAGGAGCTGAACGGGCAGTAAAAGCCGGCTTTGATGTAATTGAAATTCACGGTGCACATGGGTATCTCATCAATGAATTTCTTTCACCGTTAACCAATAAGAGAACAGATGAATATGGTGGAACGGCAGAAAATCGCTACCGTATCTTACGAGAAGTGATTGATGCTGTCAAAACAGTTTGGGATGGCCCGCTATTTGTAAGAGTTTCTGCCAATGATTATAATGAACATGGATTAACACCAGAAGATTACATACCATTCGCTAATTGGATGAAGGAGCAAGGCGTAGACTTAATCGATGTAAGTTCAGGTGCGGTTGTGCCTGCAAACATTCATACCTATCCAGGTTACCAGGTGAAATTTTCAGAAGCCATTAAGAATACAACTGGAATTGCAACAGGTGCTGTCGGTCTGATCACTTCTCCTATTCAAGCTGAAGAAATCATCCAAAACGAGCGAGCTGATTTAGTATTTTTAGCCCGTGAATTACTGCGTGACCCATACTGGCCACGCACCGCTTCTAAGGAGCTCGGAGTTAACATTGAAGCCCCAAAACAGTATGAGCGCGGCTGGAATTAACCAAGAAAAGCGTAAGCGCCTTGCTCAGCCCCGACAAGCATAAGACAAGCCGGCAGGATGCCGACATCACTGAATAGTCATCTTTGCAGGCATGCGACGAGGTGAACAATAAACTTCTCCGATTATGCTTTGCCACAGGAGCAAGACTTAATTAATATGAAAAAATTAATTGTATTAGACCAGAGAGGGGCTAGGCGTTCCGTCGAAAAACTCTCGTTTATCGGCGTGCGATGTATCGCTTTCGAAGCTTACTCTTATGGAGCTGGACAATTCTCGAAGTCAATTTTACTTTCTTATCCAACAAGAAAAGCACTCCCTCTTTATTAAGAGGAAGTGCTTTTTTCATTTGGCTGGAAGGTGTATTTCTTTAAAGTCCTCAGCAATATCGGAATTAGGAAAAAGCTCCTTCGCTTCTGCTACTAATTCCAACCACGTATTTCGGTCGTATCTAGAGCTTATATGGGTCAGCCAAAGTTGCTGACAACCAGCTAGATTAGCAATTTCAGCGGCCTGCTGTGTAGTCGAATGAAAATAGTCATAGGCAAGCCTTTCCTCTCCTTTTGAAAAGGTTGCTTCATGAATCAATAAATCCGCATTTTTTGCAAGTGAAATCGCGTTATTACAATAACGCGTATCACCTAAGATGGTGACAATCCTCCCCTTTTGGGCCGGACCAAGAAATTCGGACGGTTCAATTGTTCTTCCGTCCTCAAGGGTAACGGCTTCACCATTTTTTATTTTTTTATAAAGCGGTCCTGGCTGAATACCTAAATTCATTAATTTATCTGCCAACAATGTCCCCGGTTTGTCCTTTTCGACAATCCGATATCCATAAGAAACAACACCATGCTCTAAAAGCCTTGCTTCGACAATAAACTGGTCATCCTCAAAAACAACACCCTCTTCAATTTCCACGATTTTCAGAGGATATTTTAAATAGGTTTGGCTAACCGATAAACTAATATGAATATACTCTTTCAATCCTTTCGGCCCGTAAACCGTTACCTCGGATTCCCCTCCTTGAAATGAGCGGCTCGATAACAAACCCGGCAGTCCATAGATATGATCCCCATGAAGATGGGTAATAAAAATTTTTTCGATCCGCCGTGGCTTGATTGACGTATATAAAATTTGATGCTGGGTGGCCTCTCCTGCATCAAATAGCCAAATAGCCCCTCGTTCCTCCAACAATTTTAGCGCAATTGAGGTGACATTCCTTTGTTTCGCAGGTATGCCTGCTCCTGTTCCTAAGAAAACAATATCCATAAAAAACTCCCCGTTCCATACATAGATATTCATACTATAGCACAAACACATCGTATGTGCTCATTGCCATCTTTCCTCTTTTTGCATACATGTGTTGCATTATATTTGCGAAATCTAAAGAAAACCAATACAGTTATTAATTGTGAGTAATCTTAATAAAAATCAAACAAGCTACTAGAAAAGAGGACTTTAAAAGTGGAACAAAATATGAATTCCTTAATCATGATTTTTGGGGCAACTGGTGATTTAGCAAAACGGAAGTTGTTTCCCTCCCTTTATCGATTATTCGAACGAGGCAGACTAACAAACAAGTTCGCCGTTATTGGGGTAGCAAGAAGACCATTGTCAAACGATGAATTTCAGCAGTCTGTAAAAGACTCCGTTGTAGCTGCTTTAGGAAGAGATAAGAATATAGAAGAATTTATCTCGCATTTTTACTATCAATCACATGATGTAACCGATTCAAACTCTTATATTTCATTGAAAAAATTCGCTGAGCAAATTGACTATCATTATAGCTTGGATGGCAACCGTATCTTTTATCTTGCGATGGCCCCAGAATTTTTCGGTACCATTGCCCTTCATTTGAAATCCGACGGGTTAACGGATGTCAGTGGATATAAACGTCTAGTCATTGAAAAACCATTCGGACATGACTTGGAGTCTGCTAAAGAATTAAATAAACAAATTAGAACGGCGTTTTCCGAAGAAGAAATTTATCGGATTGATCATTATTTAGGAAAAGAAATGGTACGGAACATTGAAGTCATCCGTTTTGCCAATGCCATTTTTGAACCGCTTTGGAATAATCGTTATATCTCCAATATTCAAATTACATCTAGTGAAATCCTTGGTGTTGAGGAACGAGGACGTTATTACGAAACAAGTGGTGCCTTACGGGACATGGTCCAAAACCACATGATGCAAATGGTGGCATTGCTGGCAATGGAACCACCGATAAAGTTATCAACCAACGAAATTCGCTCTGAAAAAGTAAGAGTATTTCGCTCACTAAGAGCGGTTGAAGGAGAAGAAGTAAAGGATTATTTTGTTCGTGGTCAATATGGCGAAGGAACGATTGAGGATGAACAAGTCCAAGCTTATCGAAATGAACCAATGGTTGATAAACAATCAACTACCGAAACATTCGTTGCCGGAAAGGTAATGATTGACAATTTCCGTTGGGCAGGAGTACCTTTTTACATTCGTACCGGAAAAAGAATGACAGAGAAATCAACAAAAATTGTCATTCAATTTAAAGATATTCCAATGAATTTATATTATCAAACTGAAAAGATGCTCAATCCAAACCTGCTTGTCATTCATATTCAACCAGAGGAAGGAATCACGCTGCATCTCAATGCCAAGAAAGCTGGCGGACATCTTGATGCACAAGAGGTTAAATTAAGCTTTGCAAATACAGGTGTTCATGCTATGAACACACCGGAAGGATATGAAAAACTTTTATTCGATTGTATGAATGGTGATGCAACGAATTTTACCCACTGGGATGAAGTAGCATATTCATGGAGCTTTGTAGATAAAATCTCTAAGTTTTGGCAAAAGGAGCAAGCAAGCTTCCCAAATTATCAATCAGGTACAATGGGACCAAATGCGGCTGATGAACTATTAGAAAAAGACGGCTTTTTCTGGTGGCCTGTAACGGATTTAGAGGTTGATATCTGTAAGTAAGTACAAAGGCTAGCATGTAACAGTAGTGACTCCAGCCTGATGGTAGGTATTACGTGATTTCCCTAGATTTTGCGGGAAATGAATCAGATTCATTTAATCGTATAGTGGTTGGAGGCTCTACACCTGCGGAAGTTAATATGCTTATTCAAACCCCAAGATGATAGTATTTCTCAATCTTGGGGTTTTCAGGCTTTGTGATCGTATATCAACGACCGGTTTCTTGGGGAATGTGTGTTTTTGAGCTTTGAGTTCGTTCATCAACGACCGGTTTCTTATGAAAAGTATGTTTTCGGGCTTTGAGAGCGCTCATCAACGACCGTTTTCTTGGGAAAAGTGGGATTTCGGGCTTTGAGAGCGTTCATCAACGACCGTTTTCTTATGAAAAGTATGTTTTCGGGCTTTGAGAGCGCTCATCAACGACCGTTTCCTTGGGAAAAGTGGGTTTTCGGGCTTTGAGAGCGCTCATCAACGACCGTTTTCTTATGAAAAGTGGGCTTTCGGTCTTTGAGAGTGCTTATCAACGACCGTTTTCTTGAATAATGAGGGGATTCGGGCTTTGAGAATTGGGTTTTTGTTCACGTAAAAGACTTCTACGTAAACGAAATGGTATAAGCATCTGGGTTTTGTTCACGTATAACGCTCCTACGTGCACGGTTCGCTATAATTATCTGTGTTTCGTGCGCTTATAACGCTCCTACGTGCACAGATTCGCTATAAGCATCAAGGTTTCATACACGTATAAGCCTCCTACGTGCACGAATTGCTTTAAAAAAGCTCCGCTTTGTTCACTAACAAAGTGGAGCTTTTAATCTTCTTCTTCGTTTTTTGGAAAGGAACGGAGGAAATCTTTGTTAAAGCTTGTTTCCGTCCCGATTCTGTGATTGGGATCAATATTATGCGTTCCTGCACTTTCGATAATGGTTTTTCCGAACTTTTCACGCAAGTTTGAAAGGGTTTGGAACAATGGTTCTTTTTTTGCATCTTTTTGATACGAAAATAAATCAAGCTGTCTATACGCTTCGTTATGATCGACTAAATCTTGGCCTGTAATACCTAACAAGCGTACCGCATCACCATTCCAATTTTTGAGAAAAAGCTGCTTAGATAGCTCTGCCAGATCGTCTTTATGATTAATAGGATTTGCGAGTTTTCTACTCCTTGTAATCGTCCTACGGTCCTTGTAGCGAATCGTGATGCCTAATGTTGTGGCAAGGACGTTTTTTCTCTTAAGTCGAACAGATACTTTTTCGGCCAATGATTCTAAGATATGAAAAAGTTCTTGTTGATTACTTATGTCTCGCGGCAGGGTTGTGGAATTACCTATACTTTTAAATTCAGCAACCGATTCCGGGTCTACAGGTCTTGCATCAATGCCATTTGCTCGTTCTTTCATGCGAATACCATTAATTCCAAGAAGAGTTTTTAATTGAATCTCATTCGCTTTTGCCAAGTCACCAATAGTCTCTATCCCTAGTGTCTTCAATTTTTCAGCGGTCTTTTTACCAATTCCATGCATTTCACCTGTATTTAAAGGCCAAAGCACTTTGGGAATATCCCGCTTTCTGAGAATCGTAATACCCATTGGTTTTTTCATATCCGAAGCCATTTTAGCTAAAAATTTGTTTGGGGCAACGCCAATGCTGCATGGCAAATCAAGCTGTTTATGAATTCTTTTTTGGATACGTTCCGCAATTTCAATCGGACTGCCAAGCTCAAAGCTTTCCGTAATATCCATATAGCCCTCATCAATTGACACCGGTTCAACAAGCTCTGTATACTGCCTGAGGATGTCAAACATGCCGATCGATGCATTCCGGTAGCGCTCGAAATTAGGTGGTTTTACAATTAACTGCGGACAAAGCTTTTTCGCTTCCCAAAGCGGCATCGTCGTTTTTACACCAAACTTTCGCGCTTCATAGCTGCAGGTGACAATAATCCCTCTTCTCTCCTCCACATTTCCAGCAATCGCAAGAGGCTTCCCTTTAAGTGAGGGATCATAAGCCATTTCAACTGAGGCATAAAAACTATTCATATCAACATGTAAAATGACTCTTCCGTTTTTCGGGTACATTTCCTTCATGTCGGCACATCCCTAAGAACATTTCTAACTAAATTTTAACAAAAAATCACTTTGATACAAATTAAATTTCGCTATGATAAATAAGAAAAAAGAAGAGAACCTTTAATACTCGGTTCTCCCTTTTGAACGACCTTATTGATTTGTTACTTCTTCAATAATGGCAAGTGTCATTTCCGCCAGCTTGTATAATTCTTCAATTGACATGCGCTCGTTTGTGGTATGGATTTCTTCATATCCAACTGCTAGGTTTACAGTTGGAATACCAAATCCCGCAATGACATTGGCATCACTACCGCCACCACTATGCTGGAGTTCACAGCTACGGCCAATTTTAGCAGCCGCTTTACGGGCAACTTCGACCACCTGGTCACCTTCGCCAAACTTAAAGCCAGGATACATCACTTCTACTTCAACTTCTGCTCTGCCGCCCATTTCTGCAGCTACTGATTCAAATGCTTCTTTCATTTTTTGAGTCTGGGCTTGCATTTTTTCTGGAATGAGTGAACGTGCTTCAGCCAAAATATTAACAAGATCGCAAACGATATTAGTTGCTGAACCACCTTCAAAACGGCCGATATTCGCAGTCGTTTCGTGGTCAATTCTTCCTAATGGCATTTTGGCAATTGCTTTTGCGGCAATCGTAATGGCAGATACGCCTTTTTCAGGGGCAACACCTGCATGAGCTGTTTTTCCGTAAATCACTGTTCTTACTTTTGCTTGTGTTGGAGCAGCAACCACAATATTTCCAACTAAGCCATCACTATCAAGTGCATATCCATATTTCGCTTTCATTAAAGATGGATCAAGTGCTTTTGCACCGACAAGGCCGGATTCCTCGCCAACAGTGATAACAAATTGAATCATTCCATGCTCTATGTTTTGTTCTTTTAATACACGAATCGTTTCAAGCATAACAGATAAGCCTGTTTTATCATCTGCACCTAAAATCGTAGTTCCATCCGTTACAACATAGCCATCTTTAATGGACGGTTTAACTCCTTTTGCAGGGACCACTGTGTCCATATGGGAAGTAAAATAAATTGGGTCTACTCCTTCTTTAGTTGCAGGAAGCGTACAAACTAAATTCCCTGCACCATGGCCAGTTTTGGCAGTTGTATCATCTTCATAAACGTCCAAACCTAAATCAGTAAACTTTTTCTTTAATACTTTTGCAATTTCTGTCTCAAATTTTGTTTCAGAGTCAATTTGGACTAACTCTAAAAACTCCTTCAAAAGACGTTCTTGATTGATCATCTGTCAAACCCTCCGTTTTATGTAATCACTTTTTTAGTATACTCTTTCCCCTTCTTGTCATCAAATGAAAGAGTACTACTTGCATTAAAGTGGTATATTCCCATGTTTTTTAAAGGGCCGTGACTCTTTTTTATTTCTTAGCATTTCCAAAGATTGAATAATTTTGATTCTTGTTTCCCTCGGGTCAATCACATCATCGACCATTCCTCTGCTCGCGGCCACATACGGGTTGGCAAATTTTTCACGGTATTCTTCAATTTTCTGCTGCCTCACCGCTTCAGGATTTTCGCTGTTTTGAATCTCCTTGGCAAAAATAATATTGGCCGCTCCCTGTGGCCCCATTACAGCGATTTCCGCATTAGGCCAGGCAAAGACAAGATCAGCCCCAATCGATTTACTGTTAAGAGCAACATAGGCGCCTCCATAGGCTTTTCGTAAAATAATCGTCAGCTTAGGGACGGTCGCTTCTGAATATGCGTATAAAATCTTGGCCCCATGACGAATAATTCCCCCCAGCTCCTGCTTCACACCTGGAAAGAAGCCAGTAACATCTTCAAACGTAATGATCGGGATATTGAAGGAATCACATAAGCGAATAAAACGGGCCGCTTTATCCGAGGAATCAATATCCAAGCCCCCAGCCATGACCTTAGGCTGGTTGCAAACAAGGCCTACGGATTCGCCTTTCATTCGTGCAAATCCAACCACGATATTTTTCGCAAAATCTTTATGGATTTCCATAAAGGATTCTTTATCAACCACCTGATCTATCACTAAGCGGACATCATATGGTCTTACCGCATCAAACGGTATCGCTTCAGTTAATTCTGGGCGATAATCATCTTCTTCTGTAACCATTGCTTTCTGGGGCTTTTCTTCATTATTTTGCGGGAGATAGCCTAATAGCTTTCGGACTTGTATTAATGCTTCTTCCTCTGTCTCTGCTTGAAAATGAGCATTGCCGCTGATCGTATTATGCACTTTTGCTCCACCTAGGTCTTCTGCGGAAATTTTTTCACCTGTTACCGTTTCGATAACTTTTGGTCCGGTAATAAACATCTGGCTCGTTTTTTCAACCATGAAAACAAAATCTGTAATGGCAGGTGAATAAACTGCTCCGCCGGCACAAGGACCCATTATAACTGAGATTTGCGGAATCACCCCAGAATAGATGGCATTGCGATAAAAAATGTGGCCGTAACCATCAAGTGAAACGACTCCTTCTTGAATTCGCGCACCACCAGAGTCATTAAGACCAACAAAAGGAGCCCCGTTTTTTGCGGCTAAATCCATGACATTGGCAATTTTTTTCGCATGCATTTCCCCGAGGGCACCACCAAAAACCGTGAAGTCCTGAGAAAACAAGTAAATTGGGCGGCCATTCACTTTTCCATAACCAGTAACGACCCCATCCCCTGGTCCTTTTTGTTCATCTAGCCCAAAATCATTGGTGCGGTGCTCAATGAATGGATTTAATTCAATGAACGTCCCTTTATCTACTAATAGCTCAATCCGCTCTCGTGCAGTTAATTTTCCTTTTTCATGCTGCTTGTCGATTCGTGCGTCACCACCACCAAGCTCCACTTCTCTTCGTTTATCATATAACTCGTTTATTTTTTCATAAATGTCCATCATGTTACCCCTTCATCCCTTTCTTTTCACATAGCTCGTATAATACTCCAGAGGCTGATTTCGGATGCATAAAGGCAACAAGTGCTCCGCCAGCGCCAATTTTTGGCACGTCTTGAATCATCCTTATTCCTTTTTCTTTCATTTCCTTTATTCTTTCCTCAATGGAATCCACACCTAGTGCGACATGGTGAAGACCTTCGCCTCTTTTTTCTATGAATTTGGCAATCGTTGATTCTACCGATGTAGGTTCCAGTAGTTCGATTTTCGTTTCGCCTGCCTGCAAAAAAGCTACTTTCAACTTTTCGCTCTCCACTTCTTCAATTCCTAATAACGGAAGATTTAAAACTTCTACATAAAAAGGAAGTGCGGCTTCAAGCGAACGAACTGCAATACCAATGTGGTCGACTTTTTTAATCATTTTTTTCCCCTCTGTTCTAATTATTAAAATCATTCGACAATATTCTTATTCGTGAAAAAGTTCATAATTCCTTCCCATATTGAGGAGTACTTCCATTGTTCATTTGGGCTTTTCCATGTAAAATATGAATAAAGCGATTGAAAATAAGGGAGGTATCCATTATGTCTAAAAAGAAAAATCAAAAAATCATCGTCTTTTTAATGTTGTTGGCTATGCTTACCTCAACCCTCCTAATTGGTATTGGACAATTTCTTCGATAAAAAAGAAATGCGGAAGGTGCCCGTTTTGCGACTTTCGCTGTGCGCCTGAAGCTGGACAATTCTCAAAGTCCAATGAAATAAATTCTAATATATAAAGGGAATGTTCAAATCAGAACATTCCCTTTACATTATTTAATCGCTGGCAAAAGCTCAAAAGACTTTTATGAAGAGATCAAAAAAATTTTATCGTCATTGGAAAAGGCGCTTCGTTTTTTTTCTTAATATGCTAGCCATTTCTATTTTCATTCGGCTTTTACAGCATTTTTTCCAAAAACTCCTGTGCCCTCTTACTTTTTGGGTTGGTGAAAAATTCGTTTGGCTTAGCGTCCTCTACGAGAACTCCTCCATCTAAGAATAGAACCCGATCCGCTACTTCACGTGCAAAGCCCATTTCATGGGTAACTATAGCCATAGTCATCCCGGTGTGGGCAAGTGTCTTCATTACCTCTAAAACCTCTTTAACCATTTCAGGATCTAGTGCAGAGGTTGGTTCATCAAAGAGCATAACGTCTGGCTCCATTGCTAATGCCCTAGCAATCGCAACCCGTTGTTTTTGTCCACCGGAAAGTCTTGCAGGGTACTCCTCTGCTTTTTCCGATAAGCCGACTTTTTCCAAAAGTTCAAAGGCTTTTTTCTCGGCTTCATCTTTTGATAGTCCTTTAACTTTAATTGGAGAGTAAGTGAGATTTTGTAAAACCGTTTTATGCGGAAACAAGTGAAAATGCTGAAACACCATTCCAACGTTTTGACGAACCTTCATGATATTGGTCTTCTTATCGGTAACATCCTGGCCCCCAATAAAAATCCCTCCACTTGTAGGTGTTTCAAGAAGATTCATGCAGCGCAGAAAGGTAGATTTTCCAGAACCTGATGGTCCTATGATTGCGACCACTTCCCCTTCCTTGATGGTAGTGGAAATTCCCTTTAACACTTCAAGCTTGCCAAAATTCTTATATAGATTTTCTACCTTAATCACCCTGTCTCATCCTCCTTTCAAGTGCTTTTCCAAGTAGGGTTAAAATCATCACCATTAAATAATAAATGAGACCGGCAACGAGTAACGGTTCAAAAAAGGAATAATACTTGGCCCCGACCTGATAAGAGCGGCGCATAATGTCCATTACCCCGATGGTTGTGACGATTGCGGATTCTTTTGTAAGCGAAATAAATTCATTCATTAATGCTGGTAAAATATTTTTAAGTGCTTGTGGGAGAATAATATCCCACATCATTTTCCTGTAAGGAACACCTAATGCCATTGCGGCTTCCCTCTGCCCTTTATCAACGGCAAGAATACCCGCCCGAATAATTTCCGATACATATGCTCCAGAATTTAAAGCAAATGATAAAACAGCGGCGGTATATGGTTGAATCTGATATCCGGTTATCTGCGGAGAACCGTAATAAATAAGCATCAACTGCAAAACTAAGGGAGTTCCTCGAAAAATCGAAGTATATGCATCAGCTAACCAATTAAGAATGTTAATGGAACTGATTTTTAGTAAGGATAATATAATACCTAAAATAAATCCTAATAATCCTGCGAGCAGGACAATTTCTAAGGTTACAGAAATTCCTTGTAAAATATACGGTATGGAGGGAATGATTTGCTTAAAGTCTAAATTCATCATTTAACCTTCCTTTCTATTAAAATTTGAAAGACGTTCAGTTTAAACAACTGTCTGAACGTCTTTCATTTCTTTCGTGTTTTATTGCTTTCCGCCAAACCATTTCACAACCAACTTTTCCATTTCTCCATCTTTCTTCATTTCCTCTAACGCTTTGTTAAATTTCGCTGTTAACGGACTATTTTTCGGGAAGGCAATCGCTGAACCGGCTTCTTCCGGGTTATCACTGATCGTAAAGCCTTTTAAATCTTTCTCTTTATCGAAGTAGCCTTTCGCTACGGTGTTTTCGATGATAATGGCATCAAAGCGGCCTGTTTTTAGCTCTTCAATTAAATCTGGAATTCGATTCCGGTCTTCAATGTTAATAGGAATCGTTTTATTTATTTCCTTGGCTTTGTCCTCTTGAATCGAACCAAGCTGAACACCGACGGTCTTCCCTTTTAAATCCTCAAGTTTATTAATGTTGCTATCCTTTTTAGTTATAATCATGTGCTGGGCAGTATAGTAAACATCACTAAAATCAACGTTTTTCTTACGGTCAGAAGTCGGAGTCATTCCTGCTAACACAAGGTCAGCTTGTCCAGTTTTAAGCGATTGAATTAAACCGCTAAAATCCATATCTTTCACATTAATCTTGTATCCGAGTTTTTCACCTAATGCATTGGCTAAATCCACATCAAATCCAATAATTTTATCGCTTTTAGCAGTATCTACATATTCAAACGGCGGGTAATCAGCAGAAGTTGCCATCACTAAAACTTTTTTATTGGCAGCATTTTTTGCATTACTTGTTCCGCAGGCAGAAAGAAGTCCAGTGATCAAGATCATCGTCAAAAATAATAATATTCCCTTTTTCATTATATTTTCCCCCTATAATTTTCTGAAAATTAATATTACTTATTACAAACAATAATTTTCAAGAATATGAGATTAATTATTAATAATTATTCACTTTTATGTATTTTAACACATACTTATAATTATGCAAATATATTTTTAAAAATTCATTATCGTTCTTCAATGTAATAAATTCCATAGGCTGTGTTAAACTTGCCTGTCGATTTGCGCTCAAGAAGCGAGCATCCGCGGGCGTTCCGGGGAGCCTCCTCGGCGCTTAAGCGCCTGTGGGGTCTCCCCTGCCCCGTAATCCCGCAGGACACTGAATTACATCCTTGAATCCGCCCACGCACGAAGGAAATGCGATAGCATTTTCGAGGAGTCGAGCGCCTTCCGCTCCAATCAACATAGTTTCAAAAATCAACTTTGACCTTTAACACAGGCATTCCATAATAAAAAGGTCCACCTCCTCATTCTGGGAGATGGACCTTTTTAAAATTATATTTCCTCACAAAATTTATCAAATTCTTGTTGCAGCTTCGCTACGACCGTCGCTGGATCGTAACCTTCAATTTGATGTCTTTCAACCATCGAACAAATCTTTCCGTCTTTTAATAGAGCAAAGGAAGGGGAGGAAGGCGGAAAGCCTGTGAAATAGCTTCTTGCTTTTTCGGTCGCTTCTTTATCCTGCCCGGCAAAAACAGTAACAAGATGATCCGGACGCTTATCATAATGGACTGCATATGCAGCTGCAGGACGAGCGATTCCGCCTGCACAGCCGCAAACAGAATTAATCATCACTAAAGTGGTACCTTTTTGAGTAAGAGCCTCTCCTACTTCGTCAGATGATTTAAGCTCTTTATATCCAGCTGAAACGATTTCTTGACGCGCTTGCTTCACAATATCATTCATGAATAAATTAAAATCCATGCTCATAAAATCACTCCTTCATATCTATAACCCTATCATAACAGTAGAAATATGGTTATTTCAAATGTATTACGCCAAAAAAAAAAAGAGGATGTCCTAAAAGGGTCTGACCAATCGTAAAGCACTCAAAATATAGTCGTATATTTTATGCATAGTTTAACTATAAATTGTAAGTTGAAAGGTCTGACACTTTGTTTGGGACTTCCTCCATTATTCATGGCTTGATAAAAATGTCTGAAAAAGAGATTCAACCGCAGTAGCTACCGTAGATTCCCCGGCGATAACTTTATTTTCCATCATTGGTAATAAGTCTTTCACCCCATGATGGTGGTAAAAATGATATTGGAGTTGATCAGTAATCATAGAATAAAGCCATTCTCTTAATTGAATTTTCCTTCTTTCATTAAACACCCCAGAGTTTTTTCCAGTTTGTTCGAAGGATTTAATCACCTTCCAAATATCATTAACCCCTTCCATTGTTAACGATGAGCAGGTAAAGGCTTTTGTTGCCCAGCCCTTTGTTGCTGGCTGGAGAAAATGCAGGATGCGATTATATTCTTCTTTGGTCTGCTCTGCTTTTTGTTTATTCGGACCATCTGCTTTGTGAACGATAATGGCGTCAGCTAATTCCATAATTCCCTTTTTCATTCCCTGCAGTTCATCCCCTGCACCTGTCAGCACAAGGAGCATGAAAAAGTCGACCATATCACGTATGATTACTTCACTTTGTCCAACGCCAACCGTTTCAATTAAAATAACATCAAAGCCAGCCGCTTCACAAATCAACATCGCTTCCCTTGTTTTGCGGTGGACCCCACCAAGCTTTCCGGCAGTGGGAGATGGACGGATAAAAGCTCTTTGATTTCTAGACAATTGCTCCATTCTCGTTTTGTCCCCAAGAATACTCCCTCCGCTTAGCTTCGAGCTTGGGTCAATTGCAAGCACAGCAACCCGTAAGCCAAGTCCGCATAAATACATTCCAAAAGCCTCTATAAAGGTACTCTTGCCTGCACCTGGGACACCGGTTATTCCAATCCGGATGGCATTTCCGGAATGAACTAATAATTTTTGCAAAAGGGTCTGTGCTTTCTGAAAATGCTGCTCGGCATTGCTTTCCACCAAGGTAATCGCTCTTGCAAGGAGGCTTCTATCTCCCTTTAGCACTCCTTCGTACAATTCCTGAACGGAAGGCTCTTGATCCTTCCGTTTTTGAAATCGAATATTTTTTTGAATGGATATAGCTTGACCTTCCTGCTCGTGTCCTTTTCTTACTACACTGTTGCATTTGCCCGGCTCTTTTGGGTCGCTCCATTCCGGTATTAATTCGTTGGTCATTGAGACACTTCCTCATAACCAAGCTGATTATAAATCTCCTTGATTACCCTTTGCGCAGAAACAGGAATAATTGTTCCAGGTCCAAAGATAGCCGCTGCACCATGATCATATAAAAATTGATAGTCCTGCGCAGGAATTACGCCACCAACCACAACTAAGATGTCTTCTCGACCAAGGTTTTTCAGCTCTTCAACGAGCTGTGGCAATAAAGTTTTATGCCCCGCAGCAAGTGAACTCATACCGATTACGTGAACATCATTTTCAACTGCTTGGATGGCAGTTTCTTTTGGTGTTTGGAACAAAGGACCGATATCTACATCAAAACCAAGGTCCGCAAAGGCGGTAGCAATGACCTTCGCCCCGCGATCATGACCATCCTGTCCCATCTTGGCAATGAGAATTCTCGGACGTCTGCCTTCATATTCCAGAAACTCATCTGTCATCTTCTGTACAACCACAATTTCTTCTTCATTATTAAAGGCTGTGCTATAAACACCGCTAATCGAGCGAATGATCGCTTTATGCCTTCCTGCTACCTGTTCAATTGCATCGGAAATTTCACCTAAGGTCGCTCTTGAACGTGCCGCCTGAACAGCTAGCTCCAATAAATTTTGCTCTCCTGTTTCTGCAGCTATTGTCAAAGCAGCCAAGGCATCTTTAACCTTTTGATCGTCACGACTTTCTTTTAAATGGTTTAATTTTTCAATTTGTTTCAAACGGACAGCAGTATTATCAATATCCAAAATATCAATCGGCTCTTCCTTCTCAAGGCGGTAGCGATTTACACCAATAATGGTTTCCTTCCCTGAGTCAATTTGGGCCTGCCTTCTCGCTGCAGCCTCTTCAATTCTCATTTTCGGAAGACCTGTTTCAATTGCTTTTGCCATTCCACCAAGGCTTTCAATTTCCTCAATATGTACCCAAGCCCGGTGGATTAATTCATCCGTTAATTTTTCTACATAATAGGAACCTGCCCATGGGTCGATCACTTTTGTGATTTCTGTTTCCTCCTGAAGGAATAACTGTGTATTACGGGCTATCCGTGCAGAAAAGTCTGTTGGCAGGGCAATTGCTTCGTCCAATGCATTTGTATGAAGTGATTGAGTATGCCCCATTGCTGCAGCGTGTGCTTCTATCAAAGTTCTTGTAACATTATTAAATGGATCCTGCTCAGTAAGGCTCCAGCCCGATGTCTGCGAATGGGTTCGTAAGGCCATTGATTTTTCGTTTTTAGGGTTAAAGGATTTCATCATTTTAGCCCAGATGAATCTCGCCGCCCGCATTTTGGCCACTTCCATAAAATAATTCATGCCGATTGCCCAGAAAAAGGACAGCCTTGGTGCAAATGAATCAACCTCAATCCCAGCTTTGATACCTGTTCTTACGTATTCCAAGCCATCTGCAAGGGTGTAGGCCAATTCTAAATCGGCAGGTGCACCCGCCTCTTGCATATGATAGCCCGATATACTTATGCTGTTAAACTTTGGCATATACTTGGAAGTATATTCAAAAATATCAGCGATGATTTTCATCGACATTTCAGGTGGATAAATATACGTGTTTCGAACCATATATTCTTTCAAAATATCATTTTGAATCGTACCAGCAAGCTTGTCCTGACTTACACCCTGTTCCTCGGCCGTAACGATGTAAAAGGCCAAAATCGGTAAAACTGCTCCATTCATTGTCATGGAAACAGACATTTGATCTAACGGGATTCCGTCAAACAGGGTTTTCATGTCAAGAACGGAATCAATTGCGACACCAGCTTTGCCAACATCCCCAACAACGCGTGGATGATCGGAATCATAGCCTCTATGGGTGGCTAAATCAAAGGCAACAGAAAGTCCCTTTTGCCCCATCGCCAAATTGCGGCGGTAAAAGGCGTTACTTTCTTCAGCAGTTGAAAAGCCTGCATATTGCCTCACCGTCCATGGACGGTTCACATACATGGTTGGGTAAGGCCCCCTTGTGTATGGGGGAAGACCTGGCAGGTTATCAAGGTGCTCTAAGCCTTCTCGGTCCTCTTTTGTATAGAGTGGCTTTAACTTTATTTGTTCATTTGTTTCGAACAGCAAATCGTCGATAGAGGTGTTTAGATCATTTTCGACCTTTTCCATCCATTCTTCTTTTGTAATATAGTGCGGTTCATCGAATAGTTTAATGTTTTGAAAATCAGGCTTATTGCTCCGCATTTACGGTCACCTCCAATTCCCCAAGAATGGAAGAAAGGGTTTCATAGCAATTGCTTTTCACATGAATAAACTGCTTGATTCCTTCTTCCATCCATTGGGATTGCCTTTCGTTTTCCGGTAATCCTGCCAAGAAAAAGGTTCGTTCTGGAAATTCAGCTTTAAGGGCTGTAAGTATTTGATGCCCTTCTAATTCATACTGCTCATTCGCACCGCAAAAGCAGACAAAATTTGTATTAATAGCTGTCATAAACTGAAGAGCATCATCTAGCTTGCTTATTGGTTTGCTTTCAATAGATTTAATTCCGCCTGCAGCTAGAAATCCCTTCATAAAATCGAGTCTTGCTTTGTGTTGTTTTAACTCTCCAAGACAAAGCATGGCAACCGATGGAACGGAACCTGTTTTTTCTTCAAATTGTTTTGCCATGATTCGTAATTCCTCAAATGGCTCAGCTAATCTTCTTTGAGGAATTGCAGCCATTTTTATCGATGAATATTTAACAAAAGATGATTCAGCCTTTTTCATCAGCTGCTTATAGGGAACAATTTCATCGAGTTTAGCATAGACATTCGTTCCTACAATACTCCGTTTCCTCGTTTGAATGTCAAGGTTTCTTTTTCCATATACTTCGCTAATTTGCTTTTGAGGCCAACCTGCTTTTAATCCTTCAAGAATTCCGCCTTCACAGTCAATTTGCTTGAAGAACTCCCAAGCTTTCTCTGCTAGCTGGTTCGTCAACGATTCTATATACCAAGAACCTCCCGCCGGGTCGATTACCTTCTGTAAATGGGATTCCTCTTTTAAAATCAGTTGGATATTTCTTGCGAGTCGTTCAGAAAAATCGTTGGAACCGGTCATTTCATCAAACGCACCGACATGCAGAAATTGAACGCCTCCTAAAACAGCTGAAAATGCTTCATTCGCTGTACGGAGAAGATTGACATGCTGGTCAAAAACGGTCTTTGTAAAGGAAGAAGTCGAGGCTGTGATTTGCATCCCATGCTTTGCAGTATTTGCCCCATATACTTCGGTTACCCTATTCCATAAAATACGTGCTGCTCTTAATTTAGCCACTTCCATAAAAAAGTTGCTGCCGATTGAAAATTGAAAAACCATTTTTGAAAGGGCCGTATCCAAATCGAGGCCACTATCTTGTAATTGCTGCAAATAAAATACGCCAGTTGCTATTGCGATGCCAAGTTCTTGAACAGCATGAGCCCCACCATTATGATATGGAACAGTGTTAATAAGGACCGTTCGTAATTGAGGAAAGCGTTCATTAAACAGTCTAATATCCTTAAACCATTCTTGCAGGTATTCCTCAGATAACAATCCTTCTTCAACAAAAAGGGAAATGGGATCACTGGCGATATATCCTGTTACTTTTTCTCCCTCTATGTACTCGCTTCCAAGCTTAGTTAGCAAATCAGTTTGTAGCGAATTTGCATTTAACGCAATGGGATATTTATCATAGAATTCTGAAAAAACATTAGCTTTGATAAGCTCTTTAGACACTTCAAATGAGAGCACAGTTTGTCCTTTCTCAACTGCTTGGCGGAGCTTGAGCATAAGTTCATCTGCCGTTTGATAGGAAATCTGCTGGGCAACCTTCCATTCATTTGTCAAATATCCAAGTGGGTTAATACCTCTTCTATAGTCGGACCCGCCTGGGTAATCCGAAACTGGTAGTTCATCCTCTCTAGTATAAAGCGGTTTCAAAATAATTTTTTCAAAGGTGGTCGTATGTAATGATTCTACGGTTTTCCCTTTTAACGATTGCTCCGCTTTTTCTTTCCATTCATTTGTTGATTTTTTTGAAAAAGACTGATTACGTATTTTTTCCAAACTTCTCATCCCCCTTTCGCAAAATTAAAAAAAATCCAATTACTTATATTTTAGGATACAATCTTCATTCAAGCAATGAAAACCGTTCCAAGTGAGAGGATTTAGTCTTTAGTAAAGAAAGTAGGCCAGTATTCGCCAACATATAGATTGAATTCGCAGATAAAATGTTATAGGGGAATAGATTCGTAGCCCTATTTCGAAAATCTCGCCAAAATGAAACAACCGCTGCTCGATTTGGCAGCGGTTTGTCTGTTTTAATAAATAGAAGTGTTTGATTTTGAGATAGTTTCGATGATTTCTTTGACTCTTTGTAAGAAACGTCCGGCAATCAGCCCATCTAGCACTCTGTGGTCCAGGGATAGACAGAGATTGACCATGTCACGAACGGCAATCATACCATTGTTCATAACAACAGGACGTTTAACGATGGATTCAACCTGCAGGATGGCTGCCTGTGGGTAATTGATAATGCCCATCGATTGAACAGAGCCAAATGAACCGGTATTGTTCACGGTAAAGGTTCCGCCCTGCATGTCTTCAGACTTAAGTTTGCCGCTTCTTACTTTGGCAGCTACCTCGGAGATTTCACGAGCAATTCCCTTAATGGTTTTTTCGTCTGCATTTTTTATAACAGGAACAAATAAAGCATCATCCGTTGCAACAGCAATTGAAATATTGATGTCTTTCTTTTGGACGATTTTTTCGCCTGCCCACATTGAATTAATTTGTGGGAATTCCTTTAAGGCTTGCGCAACAGCTTTAACAAAGAAGGCAAAGAAGGTTAAATTGAAGCCTTCTTTTTTCTTGAACTCGTCTTTAATGGAAGTACGGTATTCCACTAAATTAGTAGCATCCACCTCAACCATTGTCCAGGCATGCGGTGCTTCGTGCTTGCTGCGTAGCATATTAGCTGCAATTGCTTTGCGGACACCAGTAACTGGAATTTCAATGTCTCCTGGAGTAACAGGTACATTTACTGCTGGAGCTGCTTGCTTGGCTCCTGCTGTCACTTGAGTTGTAACAGTTTGGGCCACCTCTTGAACCTGCTGTAGTTTAGCTTCTTGTTTAGGAGCCTCTACTTTTTGCTGGGCAACTGGGATATTTCCTGATTCAATTATCTTCTGCAAATCTTTTCTAGTAATCCGACCACCCGCACCGGTGCCTGACACCAAAGTTAAATCGATACCATGTTCTTGAGAGAGCTTTAATACTGCTGGAGAGTAACGGACCTTGTTTTCTTGGTCTGCTTGGGAAACGTCAGCGTCTGCTCCTTCATTTTTTTCCATTGCTTTGTTTTCTACAGGAGAAGCTTCCGCAGTATTGCCACCTTCAATTTCAATCGTACAAATTATTTCTCCAACGGATAAAGTATCGCCTTCCCCGGCAATCAGTTCCTTAATCACACCTGTGAATGATGATGGGACCTCTGCATTCACTTTATCTGTCATAACCTCTGCAAGAGGATCGTATTTATTTACTTTATCGCCAACAGAAACAAGCCATTTACTGATCGTGCCTTCTGTAACACTTTCACCTAGTTGAGGCATTTTAATTTGTTCAACAGCCAATGATTAAACCTCCTTTTGTGCAAATAACTTCGTGTAAAATATTAAAATTCAGCCAGTTCCCTCATTGCTTTCTCCACTTTATCAGGATTAACCATAAAGAATTTTTCCATTGTCGGTGAATAAGGCATAGCAGGTATATCCGGTCCTGCTAAACGTTTAATCGGTGCGTCTAATTCGAATAAACAATGTTCAGCAATAATCGCCGCAACTTCACCCATAATGCTGCCTTCTTTATTGTCCTCAGTGACAAGTAAGACCTTTCCTGTTTTAGAAGCAGCCTCAATGATAGCTTCTTTATCAAGTGGATAAATCGTCCTTAAATCAAGTATGTGAGCTGAAATTCCATCCTTGGCTAATTTTTCGGCAGCTTGAAGGGCAAAATGTACACAAAGACCATATGTAATGACCGTAATATCTTCCCCTTCACGTTTTACATCCGCCTTGCCAATTGGCAGTGTATAATCATCTGTTGGTACTTCGCCTTTTATTAAACGGTAAGCCCGCTTATGCTCAAAGAATAGAACGGGGTCATCGTCACGGATTGCTGCTTTTAATAAACCTTTTACATCATAAGGTGTAGATGGCATCACAATTTTCAAGCCCGGCTGATTAGCAAAAACGGCTTCCACCGATTGAGAATGATAAAGTGCTCCATGAACACCACCACCATACGGTGCACGAATAACAATAGGACAACTCCAGTCGTTATTAGAACGATAGCGAATTCGAGCCGCTTCCGAAATGATTTGGTTAACTGCAGGCATAATAAAGTCGGCAAATTGCATCTCGGCAATCGGACGCATTCCGTACATCGCTGCACCTATCCCAACACCGGCAATCGCTGATTCTGCTAGAGGTGTATCGATAACGCGCTGTTCTCCGAATTGCTCGTACAAACCTTGAGTGGCCTTAAAAACGCCGCCTTTTTTCCCTACGTCTTCACCGAGGACAAAAACTTTCGGATTTCGTTCCATTTCTTCACGAATGGCCATGGTTACGGCATCAATATAAGAAATTACTGCCATTATTCATTCCCCTCCGCATAAACATATTTCATTGCATCTTCTGGTGCTGCATACGGAGCATTTTCTGCATAATCTGTAGCTTCATTCACCAATTTCATGACGCGATCGTTAATTTCTTTCTCAAGCTCATCATTCATGACACCTGTTTCTTTTAAATAGGCACCAAAAGTTATGATCGGATCCTGTGTTTTTGCCTTAGCAACCTCATCCGGAGCCCTATATGAGCGATCATCATCATCAGAAGAGTGCGGTGTTAAGCGGTAGGAAACTGTTTCAATCAGCGTCGGACCTTCGCCGCGACGGCCACGTTCAGCAGCTTCCTTTACTGCTTGATATACCTCTAAAGGATCATTTCCATCAACCGTAATCCCTGGCATTCCATAGCCAATTGCACGGTCAGATACCTTTTCGCACGCTAACTGCTTTTCAATTGGAACAGAGATGGCATATTTATTATTTTCACACATGAAAATAACTGGAAGCTTATGAACACCTGCAAAGTTCGCACCTTCATGAAAGTCACCTTGGTTAGAAGATCCTTCTCCAAAGGTTACAAAGGAAACGAAATCTTTTCCTTCCATTTTCCCGGCAAGAGCTACTCCAACCGCATGTGGTACTTGTGTTGTTACAGGAGAAGATCCGGTGACAATTCGATTTTTCTTTTGGCCAAAATGGCCTGGCATTTGTCGACCGCCTGAATTCGGATCTTCCGCTTTTGCAAAGCCAGAAAGCATCAGTTCTTTCGGAGTCATTCCAAATGTTAACACCACTCCCATATCACGATAATATGGAAGTACATAGTCCTTTTCACGGTCAAGTGCAAAAGAAGCACCAACTTGAGCGGCCTCCTGGCCTTGGCATGAGATGACAAATGGTATTTTACCTGCACGGTTCAACAACCACATCCGTTCATCAATTCTCCGGGCCAAAAGCATAGTTTCATACATTTCCAAAACGTTTTCATCGTTTAAACCTAAAGCAGTGTGACGCTTTTCTGCCATTAAATTCTTACCTCCCATTAATTCGTTCAAACTTAAGAATGAATTGCTTTTCCTTCTACTGCAAGGGCAGCTTCACCAATTGCCTCCGATAGAGTCGGATGAGGATGAATAGTATGAGCTATTTCCCATGGTGTAGCATCCAAAACCATCGCCAAGCCAGCTTCAGAAATCATGTCTGTTACATGTGGACCAATCATATGCACCCCTAGAATATCATTGGTTTTTTCATCGGCGATTATTTTAACAAAACCATCAGATTCTCCAAATACAAGTGCTTTACCAATTGCTTTAAATGAAAATTTACCTGTTTTTACTTGATATCCTTTTTCGATTGCTTGGTCCTCTGTAATCCCAACACTGGAAACTTCCGGACTACTGTAAATACACCTAGAAACAAGCTTGTAATCAAGTGGCGATGGATTATCTCCAGCGATATGCTCCACAGCAATAATCCCTTCGTGCGAAGCAACATGTGCAAGCTGCAGTCCACCAATCACATCACCGATTGCGTATATATGGGACTCCTTCGTTTGGAAAAATTCGTTCGTGACAATAAAACCTTTTTCTACCTGTATTTCAGTATTTTCAAGTCCGATTCCTTCGGTATTTGCCTGACGGCCGACTGAAACAAGCAGTTTGTCAGCTTTAAATTCCTTTTGTTCGCCTTTCACTTCTGCTGAAATGGTCACACCATTGTCTCTGATAAGAGTTTCAGGGAGAACTTTTGCACTTGTAACAAATTTAATTCCTTTTTTCTTCATTACACGCTGCATTTCTTTTGATATTTCTTTATCTTCGGTTGGGATGATTCGGTCTGCATATTCAATTACTGTAACCTCAACACCGAAATCTGAAAGCATCGAAGCCCATTCAATTCCGATCACTCCGCCGCCGACTATAATAATCGAACTTGGTAGTGCATCAAGCTGCAGTGCTTCATCAGAGGACATGACCAAGCCTCCATCTATCTCAAGCCCGGGTAATGACCTTGGTCTTGAGCCGGTCGCAACAATAACATTTTTCGGAATCAACATTTCATTTTCTTGGCCATTGTTCATTTCGACTGAAATGGTTCCTGGCATTGGCGAAAAAATTGATGGCCCTAGAATTCGGCCAAGTCCTTCGTATACATCAATTTTACCTTGCTTCATTAGATGCTGAACGCCTCGATGCAGTTGATCGATAATTTTATTTTTTCTTTCCTGAACTTTACCAAAATTAACCTCTACATTTCCTGTAATAACGCCAAAATCCTCGCTTCGTTTTGCGGTTGCAAAAACTTCAGCACTACGGAGTAGAGCCTTACTTGGGATACAGCCTTTATGCAGGCAAGTACCGCCTAGTTTACCTTTTTCAACAATCGCTGTTTTCAGGCCTAGCTGCGAGGCACGAATGGCTGCCACATAGCCGCCGGTACCTCCGCCTAGTATGACTAAATCGTATTCCCTTGCCACAATCATTTCCTCCCCAAAATTCTTAAATTATTACCGTTTCAACACTTCCGGGGTATACTTTTACTTTTTCTTCGCCACGTAAGACACGAAGAGCCCCTTCAGCTAATGCTTGAAGCTCATTTTCACCCGGATGAACAAACACATCGGCAATCCAATTAATCCTATCCGTGATAGTTTTGACGAAGCTTTTTCCATAGGCTAGACCGCCCGTTAAAATAATAGCATCCACCTTCCCTGAAAGAACAGTACTAGCGGACCCAATTTCCTTTGCGACCTGGTAAGCCATGGCATCATAGACCATTTTTGCCTTCTTATCGCCTGCTTCAATCCTTTTTTCAACTTCTACGGCATCATTCGTTCCCAGATAACCGACAAGTCCCCCTTTACCAACAAGCATCTTCATAATTTCTTCCCTGTAGTATTCACCTGAGAAGCAGATGGAGATTAAATCTCCTGCTGGGACTGTCCCTGCACGTTCTGGACTAAATGGACCATCACCGTGAAGACCATTGTTAACATCGATTACTCTTCCTTGTTTATGTACTCCGACAGTTATACCTCCGCCCATATGGGACACAATAAGGTTGAGTTCATTGTAATTCTTGCCTAGTTCCTTTGCAACTTTTCGGGCAACTGCTTTTTGATTTAGAGCATGAAAGATACTTTTTCTTTCAATCAATGAAAACCCTGATATTTTTGCAATCAAATCAAGCTCATCAACGACTACGGGGTCGACAATATAGGAAGGAATATTTAATCCCGAAGCAATTTCATAGGCAATAATCCCACCTAGATTTGAAGCATGCTGCCCGGAAAAGCCTGACCGTAAATCAGCTAACATGGCGTCGTTTACTTCATATGTTCCACCTTCAATGGGGCGTAACAATCCACCACGTCCGCAGACTGCAGATAATTTGGAAATATTAATTCCTGCTTTATCCAATGTGTCCAAAATAGTCTTTTTTCTAAAGTCATACTGATCAATAACATTAGGAAAAGAATTAATAATTTTAGCTTCATGGCGAATCGTTTTTTCAAAAACAGAGATTTCATTATCGAAGATTCCAATTTTTGTGGAAGTCGAACCCGGGTTGATGATAAGAATTCGATTATTTGTTGCTTGCAACATTTTATCCTCCAATATGAAAGGTAAAGGAGGATGTCCCAAAAGGGCTGACCTCTCTCTTAACACTCAATTTATAGTCGCTTAATTAAAAAGTTCAACTATAAATTGTAGGTTGAGGGGTATGACACTTTGGTTGGGACATCCTCTTTACCATTACTCATACACAAAAATAGATTTACCTTGTTCTTCTACGGCTTAAAATATTATGTCCATTCTGTAGAAACTGGCTACGAGAATTACGTAATTTTTCAATCCGTTCTTCAGCCATACGATCTGCAGCAACATATGTTGGAATTCCATCACGCTTAGAAATTTCTATTACTTTTTCAATACTGTTATAGATTTGTTCAACTTTTTTCATTGCCCGTTCATGGTTATATCCATAAAGTTCATCGGCCACATTGATAACCCCGCCGGCATTAATAACATAATCTGGGGCATAGACAATCCCTAATTCATGGATGATATCTCCGTGACGTGTATCCTTTAATTGATTGTTAGCTGAACCAGCAATCACTTTTGCTTTAAGCTGAGGAATGGTGTCATCATTAACTGTTGCTCCTAAAGCACATGGAGCATAAATATCACATTCCACGCTATAAATTTCGTTCGGATCTACTGCACGGGCACCAAACGCTTCCACAGCCCTTTGAACTGCTTCTTTGTTAATATCCGTTACGATTAACTGTGCACCTTCTTTATGCAAGTATTCACATAGAGTATAAGCTACATTTCCTACTCCTTGAATCGCAACCACTTTTCCTTCGAGTGAATCTGATCCGAAAGCCTCTTTAGCCGCTGCCTTCATACCGCGATAGACGCCATAAGCAGTTACAGGAGAAGGATTTCCTGAAGAACCGAAGGCAGGTGAAATCCCTGTAACATAATCAGTTTCTTCATGGATTAAATCCATATCGGCAACAGTTGTACCAACATCTTCTGCCGTAATATATCTTCCATTAAGACCTTGAACGTATCGTCCAAAGGCACGGAACAATTCTTCATTCTTATCTTTTCTTGGATCACCAATGATAACTGTTTTACCGCCGCCAAGATTTAATCCCGCTGCTGCATTCTTATAGGTCATGCCTTTTGCTAAGCGCAAGGCATCTTCAATGGCTGCTTCTTCCGATTCATAAGTCCACATCCGTGTTCCACCTAATGCAGGTCCTATAGTAGTATCATGGATCGCAATAATGGCTTTTAATCCAGATTGTTTATCTTGACAAAATACTACTTGTTCATAATCATATTTTTCTAAGTACTTAAAAATTTCCATGTTTCATTTCCTCCTCAGATTTACAATTCTATTTGTTTACAGAGCATATGGCGAGTGCGAGAGAATACAGTTTACTTTCAGCAGAATCAGCTCTAGATGTTAATACAATTGGCGCTGCAGCCCCAGCAATCACTGCTCCGACTTTCGCATTTGCAAAATAAATCAACGATTTATACAATACATTTCCTACCTCTATGGCTGGAACTAATAAAATATCAGCTTTTCCAGCCACTTCACTGCGGATTCCTTTATGTTCGGCCGCTAATGAAGATACGGCATTATCTAATCCAAGCGGGCCATCCACAATGCAACCAGAAATTTGTCCTCTTCTATTCATCATCGTTAAGGCGGCTGCATCAATCGTGGCCTGCATTGCAGGGTTTACAACCTCGACAGCTGCAAGAGGTGCTACTTTTGGATTTTCAATTCCGATTGAATGGGCGATTGAAACAGCATTTTTTATGATCTGCGCTTTTTGTTCCAAATTCGGATCAATATTCATCGCCGCGTCTGTTACAATGGTATAGCGGTTAATCCCAGGAATTTCAAAGACAGCTACATGGGATAAAACATTTCCTGTCCTTAAACCATATTCCTTATTCAAAACCGCTTTTAGAATGATATTGGTTTGAATATTACCTTTCATCAATACGGTTGCTTCTTTGCTAGAAACCGCTTGAACAGCTAATTCAGCCGCAGAAGTTTTTGAGTCTGCATGAACAATCTTTAGCTGTTTATTACTTGCCATTTCACGGTTCTTTTCGTCAATAATCGCTTGAATTTTTTCTTTATCACCAAATAAAAGAAAATTAGCGAGATTGCGGTCTATTGCATCTAATACTGCTTCAATTACATCCGTGTCCTCTGCTGCAGCAACGGCAACCGTGACTGAGTTCAATTGGGTTGCTTTGTCAATCAGTGAATCCAGCAACAAGTAATCATCAACCCCCTTCTCACATCAACTGCAATTCCCGTATAAGTAATGTGCAAGAAACATGCCAAAACAATATTATTGAAAGCGTTTTATTTTTCTTAATATAACTATGAAAAAAAATTCATACTAAGAAAATTATTGCACGCTATTTTTTTCAAGATTGTATTTCTCAAGCTTGTAATATAAATTTCTTACAGATAGTCCCAGCTCTTTAGCCGTTACTGTTTTGTTTCCATTAAAACGATTAAGTGCTTGTTTTATTATTTTCGACTCAAATTCTTCCACCATGTCTGCTAAGGAACGGTTTTGAGTATTAGGCACTTGGATCTGCAGAGAAGAGTGTCCATCACCAGCCTTTTTATTTTTTAATTCAGGAACGTGCTGGACATTTATAAAGCTCTCATAATAATTCATGAAAATTATCGCTCTTCCAAGAATATTTTCTAATTCCCTAACATTTCCAGGCCAATCATATTCCATTAACTTAAGCATAGCATCTTGAGTAATCCCTTCCACATTACGGCCATAATCACGGTTTATTTTTTGGATCAGCCTTTCACATAGTTCAGGAATTTCTTCTTTTCGATTTCTTAGCGGAGGTATATGTATTGGCATGCGATTTAATCGATAGTACAAGTCTTCCCTAAAAGAGCCAGCAGCAATCCCCTTTTCAAGATTGACATTGGTTGCCGCAATAACTCTTACATTTATATTGATGGGCTTTGTCCCTCCAACACGAATGATTTCATTTTCCTGCAAGACACGAAGCAGTTTTGCCTGAGTATTTGCTGAAAGCTCACCAATTTCATCTAAGAAAATGCTTCCGTTATTGGCCTCTTCAAATAATCCCCTTTTCCCGCCTCTTAAAGCACCTGAAAAGGCTCCTTCTTCATAGCCAAATAACTCGCTTTCCAACAATGTTTCAGAAATAGCCGCACAATTAACACGAATAAATTTGTTAAATTTACGGTCACTTGCATTATGGATCGCATGGGCGAACAATTCTTTACCTGTCCCTGATTCGCCTCTTAACAGGACGGTTGCTGGTGTTTTCGCTCCAAGCTTTGCTTGTTCAATCGCAAGCATCATTTCTTCAGATTTACCAATGATATCTTCAAAAGTGTATTTTGCTTCTAATGTGCGAATGATTTGCCTGGCTCGGCTCAATTCTCTGCTTAGTGACTTTAGTTCTGACATATCATGTATAACGCCAACACTACCTTTTAATTTCCCTTCTACTATTATTGGCGCAACATTGACAATCACTTCCCTTTTGCTTGGTCCAACCCGCATTGCAACCCCACGAACAGCTCTCCTCGTTTTTAATACCTTCATATGCATGCTTTCACCTTCAGAAATATCTGCAGTGGCTGGTTGTCCAATGACCTGCTCTTGGGTAAGTCCTGTAATGCGTGAATATGCCGGATTAATGAGGATTCCTCTTCCATTTTCATCCACCACAGAAATGGCATCATCGCTTGAGTGAATAATCGCTTGAAGCATGGTTTGAATTTCTTTTAAATCAGTTATTTCTTCTGCAAGGTTAACCACTTCTGTTATATCTTTAAAAACAGCAATCGCCCCAACCAGATTTCCATTTTCTTCAATGACAGGAATCCTCGTTGTAATAATTTTTTTGCCATTATCCAAGATCATTTCTTGATTCGTTTCAATTCGCCTTGTTTTTAAGATAACAGGTAAGCGAGTTTGTGGAATCACTTTATCCACAGGTTTACCAATCACTTGTTCTTTTTTTATGCCCATCATTTCTTCAGCGCGCCGGTTAAACAAAATCACTATTCCATTTGAATTGATTACCATCATACCATCATTGGTAGAGTTAAAAATAAGCTCTTGTTGATAAGAAACATGCTGTTGTTTATGTATGAGCTCTTCTTTTTCTTCCAAAAGCTTCGAAAGAAGAAAAGCAACACTTCCTGGAATGAGGATCGTTTTCTGATTTTTGGCATCCCTTAAGGCGTGAAATACCTCTTCATTCCCGGTCACTTCTATGATAATATCGATTTGATCTGTTAAAAACGGCTTCCAATTAGTCCCTGTTGTAATACCTTCTTGTTGAGCTAATAGGACACCAGGTGCATCTAAGTTTCGATCAATAACAACTTGAACATTCAATACCTCTGACTCTTTTAAAAATTTTAGAATCGCAGTACCACCTTTTCCAGCTCCCACGATCATAATATTTTGCATCTTTTTGCTCCTTTCCTTAAGTTAAGAAGGCTTTTTCATGTTGTCAACGGAATTTATGCAATTTTTTTCAATTCCTATTGTATCGTTAGGAACCTACCTTGACAAATTTTTTCTGTATACTATTATTTTGGATAAAGGAATAACGTCATTCGTGTATCCCAATTTCTTTTGGAAGGAAAATAGTATGAAGCGAATCATAGCTCTAATGATATTATTGATTCCAGGTTTTCTAGCTGCGTTTGGGATCAAATTAATGCGTGATATGACATTTGGAATTCTTCAAGCACCATTCCCTTATTTATGGCTTCAGTTTCTTACTGGACTCATCTTTTTTATTGGGGGTCTTAGTTTCGTGGCAGGATTTATTTTTCACCGCGACCGTAAACGTAATAAGGTGCAGATGCGGTTTCAAGGGAAAGAAAATTCTTCACCTGTAGAACAACATAAAAAATAAAAAGAGGCCATTACGGTCTCTCAGGCTGTTGAAAAATTTTCGATAGCCTTTTATTTCATTTACTTTCTTTAATAATTCACCGCGTTAATTTATTATAATATAATTATATATAGGCTGTTCAATAGGTCTGTTGATTGGAGCGGAAGGTGCGAAGACTCCTGCGGGAGTACGGGGCAGGGGAGACCCCACAGGCGCTAAAGCGCCGAGGAGGCTCCCCGGCACGCCCGCGGAAAGCGAAGCACCTTCCGCTCCAATCAACAGGCCAGCTAGCAATGAGTTAATAAAAATCGGTATTTTAGTTCGCGACAAAATAAAAAATTGCCGAGAAAAATACCCTTTCTCGACACTGGAGAGGCCATTACGGTCTCTTTTCATATTGTTTTCTTATTCTTAAGGCCTTAACAGGGTCGTCAGTAATAAATGCCGTACAATCGAGTTTAAACAGCCTATGCATGTGAAGTTCTTTATTAACGGTGTAAGGTCTGACTGCTACTCCATTATCGATAGAAGTTTTAATAATTTCATCTGACACGGTTGAATGCTTTGGATGAATTCCTTTTGCTCTAATGGATTTGCAATAAATCCATGGCATATAAATTCCTTCAATGAAAAGCGGGGCAGTTTCAATTTCCGGTGCTAAGCGATAACAATAGACAATACTATAGTGATTAAATGAAGAAATTATGATCCTATCACTCAGTCCATAGGAACTGACGAGCTCAATGACCTTTTCCTCCATTCCTTCATATGGAATTAGTCCATTTTTCAATTCAATATTACAAACTAATCGATTAGTTTGCATCCATTCCAATACTTCAATTAAGGAAGGAATGGGTTCTTTTTTAAACCCTTTTGTATTGGCATTAAGTTTTCTAATTTCTTTAAACAAAAAACCTTTTACAAATCCTTTTCCGCTTGTTGTTCGGTCAACCTTTTCATCGTGGATGACAACAATTTCACCGTCTTTTGTTAATTGGACATCCAATTCTATTCCATCCGCTCCTGCTTTCTCGGCTTCTATGAAGGAATTCATCGTATTTTCAGCAAATTGAGCGGAGTAACCACGGTGAGCAATAATTTGAGTCATTTATTCACACCCTTACAAAATAGTAGAGAATCCCGTGCAACTCCCCGAATCAGATCCAAGACCCTCTATTAAATGAAATGCGTCTCTAAAATAGCTTATGCATTATGCACAACATATTCTTATTCGAAAAGAAAAAGCCTTCATCAAAATGGAGGCCTTCACTGTTTATTTTTTCAAGAGGCTTTATGTTCTAAACGTAATTTATCGGCAACCATGGCAATAAATTCGCTATTCGTTGGTTTCGCTTTTGACATACTTACTGTATAACCAAATAGCGAGGAAATGGAATCAATATTTCCACGGCTCCACGCTACTTCAATTGCATGTCTGATGGCTCTTTCTACTCTGCTCGCAGTTGTATTATATTTCTTTGCAATATCAGGATACAGTACTTTTGTAATTGATCCTAATAATTCGATATCATTATAAACCATCGAAATTGCTTCACGGAGGTAAAGATAACCTTTAATGTGGGCGGGAACTCCAATCTCATGAATAATGCTTGTAATACTTGCATCAAGATTTTTCGGCTTTTGTTCCATTTGTTGACGATAATTTGCTGCAGGCAGCTTTCTTGTTATCGGATTGCCTTTACCGCTTACTTGACGAATGTGATTCCCTAGATTTTCCATATCGAACGGTTTTAAAATAAAATAGGAAGCACCTAGTTCCACTGCTTTTTTTGTAACATCTTCTTGTCCGAAGGCTGTCAGCATAATGACATTAGGTAATGTCCCTTTTTTCAGCTCTCTTAAACGCTCAAGTACGGCGAGTCCATCTAAATGCGGCATGATAATATCTAAAACAAGGACATCTGGATCGACCTCGCTTAAAAGGTCCAAGCATTCTTGACCATTATGAGCAATGCCGGCAACTTCCATATCTGATTGGGAAGAAATATAGTCCTCTAATAAGCCAACTAATTCCCTATTATCATCAACAACACAAACTTTTATTTTTTTCAAGCCCGCTTCCTCCTCAAATCAATTAGGTTATCCATACCATCAATAATCTCTATTTACTATTGTAAATTACAAATTCGACAATGCAACAAAAATTCCTTTCATTTTTTTAATATTTCTTAAAATAGTTAAAATATCTTAAAAATTCTTTCATTTTCTTCTATATTCGACGAATTTCGAACATTTTCCAATAAATCTCAAGTTTTTATTCAAAAAAAGGCAGAAAAAAGGCGGATTTCGCCTTTTTCTGCCTTTTATGTCTAGCTCCAAAGTTTCCTTCAAACTAATCTTAACTTGCTTTTTCCTTTGGAGTATCATATATATTTATACCTGCCTCGTGTAGCATCCATTCGATATGCACTCCGTATCCGGATGTTGGGTCATTAACAAAGACATGAGTTACTGCACCGACTAGTTTCCCATCCTGAATGATGGGGCTTCCACTCATTCCCTGAACAATCCCTCCCGTTTTTTCAAGAAGTTTAGGATCTGTTATTTTGATTACCATGCCTTTTGTTGCTGGGAATTTTTGTGGTATCGTACTGACAATTTCAATGTCAAATTCTTCTACACGATCATCGTTAACGACTGTTAAAATCTTAGCAGGTCCTTCTTTCACTTGATTGGATAACGCAATAGGAATTGGCTTATCCAAAATTCCATTTTTAATTTGTTTATTGATTTCGCCAAAAATTCCAAACGGACTATTCTTCTGTATGTTTCCTACTATTTCACGATCAGAGGAAAACCTCGCCAGTTTTTCACCTGGGTCACCGTTACTTCCTTTTTCAATCGATGTAACAGTCGAACGAACAATTTCACCATCTTCGACTACGATTGGTTTCTTTGTATCCATATCTGAAATCACATGCCCAAGGGCACCATATTTTTTAGATTGTGGGTGAATGAATGTCATTGTCCCAATACCTGCAGCTGAATCCCGAATATATAAACCAAGCTTGTACGTGTTTTCTCCTTTATCCTTTAATGGAGTAAGCTTTGTCGTAAATTTTCCGCTTTCACGGCTAATCATCATATTTAATGCTTGCCCATTTTGACCTGCCTCCTGAACATAAGGAGCTACATCCGTCATTTTTTCAATTTTGTTACCATTTATTTCGGTAATGATATCGCCAACTCTAATTCCAGCCATTTCCCCTGGAGACTTTTTTCCAGCTAAGGTATTAACCAAATGGTGACCAACGACTAATACGCCAACAGTATTCAATTTTACACCAATTGATTGTCCACCTGGGATAACTCGAAAATCTTTTAAGACCTGTACATCGACCATCTTAATAGGAATTCCAGCATATTCTAAAAGCAATTCATTTTTCCCATTTTCTACTGCCTTTAAAGAAACCGAATTCTTTTTTTGTTCAAGTGAGATATTTGTTTTGTGAGATACTAAAGCTGCTGATACCGGGGCAGCCTTTTGAAATGTAAATTTCTGTCCTTCAAAAATTGTGATGGATTTAGGTATATTTAGGTATTGTTGAAAGGGTTGAAGGAAAATAATACTTACTAATGAAACAAGGAGAATTCCACCAATTATTTTTCTGATTATTTCTGACTTCAAAATTTTCACTCTCCTCGCTTCTAGTAACTGAATCCTAAATGGCTACATCTATAAGATTGCCTCGTTCACAAGCATTTATAACTGGCTGCAATATAAAAAAGCTACCCAGAATGGATAGCTTTTCAATTTTTTTTATTTTCTGCAGCTAAAAGCAATAATTCTTCTGCATGTTTTTTCGTTAAATCGGTAATTTCAACACCAGAAATCATTCGGCCAATTTCTTTTATCTTTTCCTCGATTTGTAACGGTGTGACAGAAGTCCTCGTTCTTCCGCCTTTAATTATTTTTGAAATAAAGAGGTGTGTATCAGCCATGGCTGCTACCTGAGGTAAATGGGTAATACACAATACTTGTGAAGAGTGAGCAACCTTGTAAATTTTTTCAGCAATTGCCTGTGCAACTCGTCCACTTACTCCTGTGTCAACCTCATCGAAAATAATTGAAGTAACACCTTGATGTTTGGAGAAAATACTCTTTAAAGCCAGCATGATTCTTGATAACTCACCGCCCGAGGCGACTTTTGACAAAGGCTTCAGCGGCTCGCCCGGATTGGTAGAGATAAAGAACTCAACATGATCTACCCCATCTTTTGAAAAATGCTCTAAGTCTGTTTCAAAGCGAATTTCAAATACTGTTTTTGACATATACAGTTCTTTAAGCTCTTTATGGATAAACCTTGTCAGTTTATCAGCCCATCTATGTCGAAGGTCTGTTACTTGCTTTGCCTCTAAGATTAAGTCTTTCCTAATGGAAGTAAGTTCTTTTTCCAATTGACCTATGTGAGATTCTTTATTCTGAATGATTTCAATTTCTTCCTCAATTTTGGCCGAATACTCCAAAATTTCTTCGATTGTTTTGCCGTACTTTCTTTTTAATTGGTTAATTTCATTAAGCCGATCTTCAATTTCATTCAATCTTTCCGGATCAAATTCTAAGATGTCTAATTCATTTCTTAGAGATCGTGCCAGATCCTCTAATTGATAAAAACTATTCGCAACCGATTCGAAAATTTCTTTATACTCAGCATCAACCGCGGCAGCATCTTCTAAATGCCCCATTACCATACTAATCCAGTCCAAACCTTTTTGGTCTCCATTTAAGGCATTATAACCGGCTTGAATCGCCTCAAAAATTCTTTCAAAATTCCCAAGCCTTTTCTTTTCCTCGAAAAGTTCTTCATCTTCATGAAGTTTTAAGTCAGCTTTTTGAATTTCATCTAATTGAAACTGTATAAGGTCAAGACGATGGGCAGTTTGCTGTTCATTTTTGCTTAAAGATTTTAGCTTATGTAATGTTTGTTCATAGCGATGGAATACTCGCTGATATTCTGAAAGCGCAAGGGAAATTTCATCAGAGCCAAATTGATCCAGCAAGCTTAAATGCCTTGTTTCATCCATTAATTCTTGATGCTCATGTTGACCATGGATATCTACAAGGGTCGAACCCATTTCCCGAAGGGTCGAAATGGTTACAAGCTTCCCGTTGATTCGGCATATACTTTTTCCTGTTCGCGAAATATCGCGTCTTAACACAATCATTCCGTCTTCTATATCAATACCTAATTCTAAAGCCTTCTGGTAACATGGATGATGTTCATCGTCTATTTGATAAAGCCCTTCAATTTCGGCTTTTTCTTCACCATGACGAACAAATTCACTAGATCCTCGCCCACCAACTAACAAATGAATCGCATCAATAATAATCGATTTTCCTGCGCCTGTTTCCCCGGATAAAACAGTTAGTCCCTTTGCAAATGAAATAGACAAGGCTTCAATAATGGCGAAGTTTTTAATCGATAGTTCTGATAACAATATACATTCCCCCAGTTAAAGCATTTCAAGGAACCGATTTTGTATAATCTCTGTATCCTCATGTGTTCGGCAAATGATTAGAAGGGTATCGTCACCACAGATGGTACCCAATATTTCGTCCCAATCGAGGTTATCAATTAACGCCCCAATTGCCATTGCATTTCCTGGCAGACACTTCATAACAAGCAAATGTCCGGCAGAATCAATTCGAACAAAGGCATCCATTAACATTCTCTTAAGCTTTTGTAATGGATTAAATCTTTGGTCAGCCGGCAAACTGTATTTATACCGTCCATCAATTAATGGCACTTTAACAAGATGTAGTTCTTTAATGTCACGAGAAACAGTTGCCTGCGTTACATTGACCCCGGCATTTTTTAGTTCATCGACTAACTCATCCTGTGTTTCAATATCATTATTCGTAATGATTTCGCGTATTTTAATATGGCGCTGTCCTTTATTCATTTTCTCACTCCAAGCCTAAAAACAATTTATGTTTTTGCAGTAATTTGTCGCTTCACCCCCTATGTTAGCCGATTTCGGTATACTTGTACATAAAGGCTGTAAAAATGTAAGAGGATGTCCCAAAAGGGTCTACCTCTCGCTCAACACTCAATATTGTAGGTTGATGGGTCTGACACTTTTTTGGGGGACATCCTCTTACTGTTCTTTGAATTCCTGATGTGATTGATTGACAATCTCCAATGGAGTGACAGGTAAAATGTTTCTACCGCCTTCATTAAGGCCTCTCCATTTTAGATGTAAAAGAAACTCGATATTTCCATCCCCTCCGGTAATAGGCGAATAAGATAAATTGATTGCCTCATACCCTTGGAGTATGGCAAAATCCACAATTTTCGTAATGACCTGTAAATGAACTTTGCCATCACGGACAATGCCTTTTTTTCCGACCTGATCACGTCCAGCCTCGAACTGGGGCTTTACAAGTGCGATGATATCACTATCCGGAACGAGAAGAGTTTTTAATACAGGTAGAATTAATGTCAAGGAAATAAAAGACACATCAATAGTAGCAAAATTGGGCATTTCACGATCTAAGTCAGCAGGTGTCACATAACGGAAATTAGTTCTTTCCATTACAACAACTCGATTATCCTGACGAAGCTTCCAGGCAAGCTGATTATAACCAACATCTAAGGCATAGGACATTTTCGCACCATTTTGTAAGGCACAATCCGTAAATCCACCTGTTGAAGCCCCGATATCTAGCAATACTTTATCCTTAATGCTGACATCAAAAACCTTTAATGCTTTTTCAAGCTTCCATCCGCCCCGGCTGACATATGGGAGCACATTTCCTTTTATCGTTAAGGGAATATCTATCTTTACCTTTTCTCCTGGTTTATCCAAGCGCTCTTCATTCGTGTAAACAAGTCCGGCCATGATCGCCCTTTTTGCTTTTTCACGTGTTTCAGATAAACCTCTTTCCACTAATAAAACGTCTAATCTCTCTTTATTCTTCATATATTATGCCCTTTGTTGTTTTTTCCCTGCAAGAAGGGTAAGTCTTTTAACTACTTCTTCCGTCGTTAAACCAATTTCCGCAAGCAGTGACCCTACATCCCCATGTTCAATGAATTGATCAGGAATGCCCATTCTGCTAATGACTGAATGGTAATAGCCGTGATCATTTGCAAACTCCAAGACTGCACTTCCAAACCCACCATGTAAAACGGCCTCTTCAATGGTCAGAATTGGGATATTGAGTCCTAATAAAGAAATCAGCATCTTTTTATCAAGTGGTTTTATAAAACGGGCATTCACAACTTTAATTGAGGTTCCTTGTTTTTCAAAAATAGCAGCTGCTTCCATCGCCATTGGGATGGTTGTACCAAATGTTAAAATTACTGCATCAACGCCATCTTTAAGAATCTCCCATGTTCCAATCGGTATTTTTCGGAAATGTCCATCCATTGGAACACCAATCCCGTTACCGCGCGGAAATCTCATAGCAATCGGTCCATCGTCATAATTTAGCGCAGTGTAGACCATATGCTGCCCTTCATTTTCATCCTTTGGCATCATTAAAACAAGATTAGGTAAATGGCGTAAAAAAGCAATATCAAACACACCTTGATGGGTTTCTCCATCTGCACCTACCAATCCGGCACGGTCAATACCGATAAAAACATTAAGGTTTTGGCGGCAAATATCATGAACCACCTGATCGTAGGCACGTTGTAAGAAGGTAGAGTAAATGGCTAAAAACGGCTTCATATTTTGGGTAGCTAACCCTGCTGCAACAGTTGCTGCATGCTGTTCTGCAATTCCTACATCGAACATTCGATCGGGAAATTCACTAGCAAACCCTTCTAATTTTGAACCAACTGGCATTGCCGGGGTAATAGCCACAATCCGTTCATCCCCGCGAGCAAGCTTCCGGACCGTTTCACTTACCAAACTGCTCCATGCAGGAGGTGGTGTTTTTGATGGTTTGATAAAGGCACCAGTCTCCGTTTTATAAGGACCTGTACCGTGCCAAGTCCCTGTTTTATCACTTTCTGCAGGATAGTACCCTTTTCCCTTCTTCGTAATAACATGAAGAAGGACAGGTCCCTCAGTTTTTTTCGCATAGCTCAAGTTATCAAATAAATTTTCAAAGTTGTGTCCGTCAACAGGACCTAAATAGGTAAAGCCTAGTTCTTCAAAAAACATACCGGAAACAAGCAAATATTTAAGACTGTCTTTAATCCTTTCAGCAGTTGCAGCCAATTTACCGCCAACCGCAGGAACTTTCTTTAACAATACTTCAAGCTCATCTTTTACCCATTGATATTTGCCTGCTGTTCGTAACTGACCTAATATATTGTGAAGGGCACCCACATTTGGAGCAATTGACATTTCATTATCATTTAAAATCACAATCATATTTTTCTTTTCATGTCCGATATGATTTAGGGCTTCTAATGCCATTCCGCCTGTTAAAGCCCCATCACCAATAACCGGGACAACATAGGATTTTTCCTTTTTTAAATCCCGTGCAATAGCCATTCCCATCGCTGCTGATAGCGATGTGGAACTGTGCCCTGTTTCCCAAACATCATGCTCGCTTTCCACACGCTTCGGAAACCCACATAGTCCTTTAAATTGTCTTAAAGTATTAAATTCACTAGCTCTTCCTGTTAAAATTTTATGGACATATGACTGATGTCCGACATCCCAAAGGATTTTATCCTTTGGGCTATCAAAGCATTTGTGTAAAGCAATGGTTAATTCAACCACTCCTAGATTGGGTCCAATATGGCCACCAGTTATAGACAGCTTGTCAATCAAGAATTGGCGAACTTCTTGACTTAGAGCCTCCAACTCTTTATTTGACATTCCTTTTAAAAAGGATGGGTCTTTTATTGATAACAAATCCATTTTGGGACAACTCTCTTTCCTACTTTTTCTAATATGTCACATCCCAATAAGATAAGCGTGAGGCGCCCGCTTATCGGCGACAAGCACAAGACGAGCCGGCCGTAAGGTTGCTTTTTTAACCTTTTGGACGGATTGGCTTGTGACCTCGAGCCGATGGCGCCTGAAGCTGGTCAATTCTCGAAATCACAATGATATACTTTCTAAACTTCTAAAAAATAGCCGCTAACACGCATGTGTAACGGCACCGTCAACGTTTTATCCAATGGAATCCATTATATCACAGTTGCTTAGCTGCCTCAAATATCTGTTTGTTAATGGTCTCTGGCAGCTACTAAATCTGTTAGTTCCATTAGCAAGTCCGTATTTAAGCCTACCTTTTGAAGGTTTTCCTTAGCAAGATTGATTTGCGTTTTTAATGCTTCTTTTGCACCTTCTAATGATAACAAACCTGGATATGTACTTTTATGATTTGTTGTATCGCTTCCAACAGGCTTGCCAATTAGGTCTTGATTACCAATTACATCAAGAATATCATCCTGTATTTGAAAGGCAAGTCCTAAATGATGAGCAAATGCTGACAAACTTTCAATTTGACTAGGAGTGGCCTTTGCGATTATCGCTCCAGCTAAAACACTAAATCCTAAAAGTTTTCCTGTTTTATGAATATGAATATATTCAAGCTCTTCAAGTGTTAGTGCCTTATGTTCACCCTCCATATCGGCAACCTGGCCACCTACCATTCCTTCTGTTCCTGCAGCCTTTGCCAACTCAATCACTAATTTTTTTGTGGTTGATGGATCTTCCTCTGGAATCTTCCCCATTACCTCAAAGCTATAAGTAAGAAGTGCATCTCCTGCTAAAATGGCAACAGCTTCTCCAAACACTTTATGATTGGTAGGCTTGCCTCTTCGAAGATCATCATTATCCATACTTGGTAAGTCATCGTGAATTAATGAGTACGTATGAACCATTTCAATAGCAGCGGCAGCAAGGAGCCCCTTTTGGGGATCTACTCCAAACGCGTCCAATGTAGCGAACACCAATAAAGGACGGATACGTTTACCACCTGCTTCAAGAGAATAATGCATCGCATCTTTAATAACAGAAGGAGCCTCAAGTTGATCGACCAGGGTTCTTAGTTCTGCTTCTAGTAGTTGTTTATACTTACGTGCAAATGCATCTAGCATCCTGGTTTCCAATTTCTATTCCTCCTCATCGATTGAAAAGCTCTCCGTCCGCCCGTCTTCGGTTATCATTTGCGTTAATTGTTCTTCCACGCTTTTTAATTTATCATGGCAAAGCTTTGAAAGTTCCATCCCCTCTTTGTAAAAAGCAATCGCTTCTTCCAATGGAACGTCTCCTTCTTCAAGTTTATCCACAATTTGCTCTAATTTAATCATTGCATCCTCAAA
The DNA here is from genome assembly GCF_001048695.1 of Neobacillus massiliamazoniensis. Lineage (GTDB taxonomy): Bacteria > Bacillota > Bacilli > Bacillales > Cytobacillaceae > Neobacillus > Neobacillus massiliamazoniensis. The sequence goes on from NZ_CVRB01000004.1 coordinate 410,732, forward strand.
CGATAGTTTTTTTTCCGTTGTCACTCGATTCGCTCTCCTTTTATATTGTGCACTTTACAATAAAGACTGCCATCTGATAATTGAATTTGAATGGATTCATCTTCTTTCACCTGTTTGATACTTTTCACAAGCTGATCATTTTCTCTATATACAAGACTAAATCCTCTTTCCATGATTCGTAACGGGCTGAGAGCCTGTAGTGTTGAAAGTACCCTATCAAATTCCGTTTGGTTTTTAGAGAGAATTTGCAGCATTGCTCTTTTTAAGTCCTTTTCGGAGCGGGCCAAACGATTTTCTGCTTCTTGAATTGCTTCGTTTGGATGGTTCCGCAATAACTGTTTATGGAGCTTTTCAAGCTGTCCTTTTTTAAGTTCAGACAGTCTGGATGCTCCCCGAACAAGCATTTCCGTCAACTTATCAATTTGTTCAAGCTTTTGCTCATATAGACGATGTGGGTAACGGAACGCGTACGATTTCCGCACACGACTTAGCCTATTTTTTTCCAAACGAAATTTTTCATTCATGGCTCGGATCAAACGGGTTTGCCTCTGCAAAATTCTTTCCATTAGCTCCTCAATATGTGGTACTGCCATTTCTGCTGCAGCTGTCGGAGTCGGAGCCCTTAAGTCAGCAACAAAATCAGCAATGGTAAAATCCGTCTCATGACCAACAGCGGAGATAATGGGAACGTTTGAAGCATAAATAGCCCTGGCTACTAGCTCCTCGTTAAAACCCCATAGCTCCTCAATCGAGCCACCTCCGCGACCTACAATTAATACGTCGATTTCAGCCATTTTATTTGCCTTTTCAATCGCCTTTACAATCGAGGGAGCAGCGTTTTCTCCCTGAACGAGTGCAGGAAATACAAGAATCTTCGTAATTGGAAAGCGTCTTTTGATGGTTGTAATAATATCGCGAATTGCAGCACCGGTTGGCGAGGTGATGACACCAACGGTTTTAGGGTATAAAGGGATTGGCTTTTTCCTTTCACGTGCGAATAAGCCTTCTTGTTCTAGTCTTTTTTTCAGCTGTTCATAGGCTAAGAATAACTCCCCAATCCCGTCAGGCTGCATTTCTTTAATATAAATCTGATATTGCCCGCTGGGTTCATAAACGGTGATATCACCTTTGACAATCACCTTCATCCCGTTTTTTGGAGAAAACTTCATGAAGCGTGATTGACTAGAGAACATAACGGCAAGAATGCGAGCTTTTTCATCCTTTAAAGTGAAGTACATATGTCCACTTGAATGCTGTTTAAAGTTCGAAATTTCACCTCTAACGTGAATATCGACTAAATGAGGGTCTGCATCAAATTTTCTTTTTATGTATTTCGTTAGCGCGGTTACTGATAAATACTTGTGTTCCTGCATATGATCTCCTCTTTGAACAATATAAGAAAAGCGGAAGGCGCCTTTAAATGGACAATTCTCGAAGTCCAATGATATCTAAATTCTGATTTTATAAAAAAACTGTCCTTATCTATATTTATTTAGTCCCTGTTCTTATCTTCTAGGATGGAATAGGCACATAAATTGAAATAAAAGATAAGGACAAATTCTTATTTTCACTATTATAATCAGCCCATGTATAAGAGCATGAAAAATTTTTCACATAGTTTTACGCGTAATCAAACAGGTTTAAACTAAATAGAACCAGCATTCTTTGCAGATTTAACTGTATTAAACATCAGCATTGTGATAGTCATCGGTCCAACTCCCTTTGGAACAGGGGTTATAAACCCGGCTTTTTCACTCACATCTGCAAAGGACACATCTCCACAAAGCTTTCCGGTTTCATCGCGATTTATTCCAACATCAATGACAACTGCGCCTTCTTTTATATGGTCAGCCTTAATAAAATTCGGAATTCCCACTGCAGCGACGAGAATATCTGCTTGAGTTGTATGTAACAGTAAATCTTTTGTTTTGGAGTGACAATAGGTTACGGTTGCATTTTGATTCAGTAATAATTGTCCTACCGGTTTACCAACAATATTACTTCTCCCCACCACTACCACATTTTTCCCAGAAACTGAAACACCCGTTTCCTCTAATAGGACCATAATTCCATATGGAGTACAAGGTAAGAATGAATCTTGTCCTGTCATCATCCTGCCAATATTGATTGGATGAAAACCGTCAACATCCTTAACAGGATTGATTGATTCAATTACCTTTTTTTCGTTGATATGCTTTGGAATAGGCAGTTGTACTAGGATACCATGAATGCTCTGGTCGTTATTTAATTCATTAATTTTTGAAAGTAATTCCCCTTCAGAAACAGTTTCCGGGAATTCAATTAATAAGGAGTGCATTCCAAGATCTTGGCATGCTTTTTGTTTGTTATTTACATATGTTCTTGATGCATGATTATTTCCGACAAGGATTACGGCCAAACCTGGTGTTATTCCCGTCTCTTTTAATTTTAGAACTTCTTTTGCTATCTCTACTCTTTTTTTCGCTGCAATTTCTTTTCCATCAATGATTTTCGCTGTCATAATTTTCCCCTTTTTCAAGAGAACCCAATCAGACACTTAAAGCTTTTGTTTCACTTTTGATAAAACACCATTAATAAACCGGCTCGATTGGTCATCTCCGAATATTTTGGCAATTTCAATAGCTTCATCCAAAACGACATTTTCAGGTACTTCATTTTTGGCATATTTCAATTCGTATGCAGCAATTCTTAACAGGTTTCGGTCGACTGTTGCTAAACGATCCATCGTCCATTTTTCAAGGTTTTCAATAATTAACTGATCAATTTCTTCTTTATGCTCAATAACGCCAAATACGATTCGATTTAAATATTCGTCACCTTCCTTCCCCTCTAAAACATGATCGATTGCGAAAGCGGGATCTGTATTGCTGACATCGATTTGAAAAAGAGCCTGTAAAGCTTTTTCCCTAGCTGTTCTTCTTTTCATTATACCTTTAACTCCTTTATAGAAATGAACTTATTTTTGTCAAATTATTATACAGTTAATCGTAAAAAACTTTATTAACGCTTATATAGGATGTGTTAAACTTGTCTGTTAATTTGCGCTCAAGAAGCGAGCATCCGCGGGCGTTCCGGGGAGCCTCCTCGGCCCTTGAGCGCCTGTGGGGTCTCACCTGCCCCGTACTCCCACAGGACGTTGAATCAGCATCTTTGAATCTACACCGCACGAAGGAAATGCGATAGCATTTTCGAGGATCTCGCGCCTTCCGCTCCAATCAACAGAGTTTTAAAAATCAACAATGACCTTTAACACAGCAAACATATAAAAAGATAATAGCATAACTAAAAGAGATTCGCACATAGAAATGCGGAAGACGCCCATTTAGCGATGTATGTCCTTGATTGCTCCTTCGAAGATAATAATGGAAACATGAGAAAATAATTATTAAGAAAAAGCGAAAACCAAAGGAGTGATTCCTTTGGTTTTCTCATTCTACATTTCCTGATCAGTTTCTGGTTCGATCATTTTCGCCTCAAACTGAACGCCAACTACATGAATGTTTACTTCCTCTGCATCGAGTGCCGTCATATTCAGCAATGCCTGACGAATATTGTCCTGTATCTTCTGGGCTACAGATGGAATGGAAACTCCGAACTTCATTAAGCAATATACATCCACAGTAATTCCCGACTCAGTCAGCTCTACTTTGACGCCTTTACCATGATTTTTCTTTCCTAATCGCTCGACAACGCCAGTGGCAAAATTGCCGCGCATCCCAGCTACTCCCTCGACTTCAGAAGCAGCAATTCCGGCAATTACTTCAATTACTTCTGGAGCAATTTCAACCTTACCATGTCCGCTATTTTCTTGCTCCATTTCCAAGATATTAAATTCACTCATCCTAGCTCACCTCCAGATTTTTAGTTAGACTTCATCACATCGTGCAGTTCGAGAAACTTCGTATTGAACCTACCTTCAACAAACTTTTCGTGCTCGAGCAACTTTAGATGAAACGGAATCGTCGTGTGAATGCCTTCAACAATAAATTCGCTTAATGCACGTTTCATCCTTGAAATGGCTTCATCTCTGCTGCTACCGTACGTAATCACCTTTGCAATCATCGAATCGTAGTATGGTGGAATTGTATACCCTGGATAAGCAGCAGAATCAACACGTACACCTAATCCTCCAGGAGGAAGATACATTTTGATTTTCCCAGCAGAAGGCATAAAATTCTTTTCAGGATTTTCCGCATTGATTCGGCATTCGATTGCCCAGCCAGTAAAAGTAACATCCTGCTGTTTTAACGTCAATTTCTCACCTGAAGCAACTCGAATTTGCTCTTTAATAAGATCCATTCCCGTTACCAGTTCGGTGACAGGATGCTCCACCTGAATTCTAGTGTTCATTTCCATAAAATAAAATTTACGATTGCGGTAGTCATAAATAAATTCTACCGTGCCGGCACCTGAATAAGCAACAGCCTTTGCCGCTTTTACCGCTGCATTTCCCATCTCTTCACGTATTTCACCATCTAATGCTGGAGATGGCGTTTCTTCTAAAAGCTTCTGAAGCCTGCGCTGAATGGAACAATCCCTCTCACCTAAATGAATGGTATTTCCATATGAATCTGCAAGGACTTGAATTTCGACATGTCTAAAGTCCTCAATATACTTTTCTATGTAAACACCAGGATTTCCGAATGCAGTTAATGCTTCCTGCTGGGTTATATTGATTCCTTTAATTAATTCTTGTTCATTCTTGGCGATGCGAATCCCTTTACCACCACCGCCTGCAGTCGCTTTAATGATGACTGGATATTTTATTTTTTTTACTAAATCCAAAGCCTCGTCAATATCATTAATAATTCCGGTAGAGCCAGGAACAATTGGAACACCGGCTTCACGCATTGTTTCTCTAGCAATGTCCTTTGTCCCCATTTTTGTAATCGCCTCTGGACTAGGACCTACGAAGGTAATATTACATTCACGGCACAATTCAGCAAAATCTGCATTTTCCGCTAAAAAACCGTAACCAGGGTGAATAGCTTCACATCCTGTTAGTTTTGCTACACTAATAATATTTGTAACATTTAAATAACTGTCTTTTGATAGAGTCGGACCTATGCAATAGGCTTCATCTGCCATTTGAACATGTAAAGCTTCGCGGTCTGCTTCAGAATAAACAGCAACCGACTCTATGCCCATTTCTCGGCATGCGCGAATAATCCTAACTGCAATTTCTCCTCTGTTTGCAATTAACAGTTTCTTAATCATCCTGTTTATCGCTCCTTATTCGGGCTTTACTAAAAATAATGGCTGCCCGTATTCAACTAATTGTCCATTTTTAACAAGTACTTCGACAATTTCTCCATTAACTTCTGCTTCAATTTCATTAAAGAGTTTCATCGCTTCCACAATACAAACGATCGAATCTTTAGAAACCTTGGACCCTGCTTTAACATATGCATCTGTATCAGGTGTTGGCGAAGCATAGAAGGTTCCAACCATTGGAGAAGTAATTTTGTGTAAATCTGTCTCTGTTTGGTTATTAACCACAGGCTGCGTTGTTTCCACTGCAACACTCGGTGCAACAGGTTGTGCCTGAACGACAGGTGCTTCGTGAATTGCAGGAATTGCTTCAACAGCTGTTTGCATAGCTGGTTGGACTGCCGTCACAAGTTGGGCTCCATACTTTTTCATTTTAATTTTCGAGCCTTCATTTTCGTATACAAATTCATCAATACTTGACTGGTCGACCAATTTTATCAATTCGCGAATCTCTTGAACTTTTAACATTGAGTAACACTCCTTGAACTACTAAATTTGCTAAATCATTGAACGTTTCTAACAATCTGGCTTCAATACATTAGGTTCGAGAGGCTTCCGTTTTCTTTAAACGATTAGAAAGTATAACTTTTTCTTCGATATCTGTCCAGCTTATTGTCTCAGAAATTAGTGGACTTGTTTAAACGGGAGCTTGTTCTTTATTATGACTAGCTATTAATACTATACGATAATACCTTGTTAAAATTCAATAATCTAAATTGGAAACGCTTCTACACTTTAGTATTAACGTCTACCTTCATCATAATATTTTTCGCAGTAAAAGTGAAATATATATTGGTTAATGACTTGAAATCGTATTTAAAACAACAAAGGGCCTAAAAAAAGAAGGAAAGTGTAACCTTCCCTCCTTTTAACCAGATATTTTTTATTTTGATGGTGAGAACTCTACCGCAACATAATTGGTTTCACCAATTTCACTTTTTACCTTTTGGATGATTTGGTTAGCCTCTGAACGAGATGGCGTTTTCTTAGATTTCACCGTAACCAATACCTTGCTGCCATCTGCTCTTACTAAGGCATCCTCATATCCCATGGAGCGAATTAAGGTTTCAAGAATTTCTTCTTTTTGTGCTGTTTCTGTTAATTTTTGCATTTGATCTCTTGCTTTACTGCGTTCTTCTGGAGAAAGGTCAGTAGATGCCACGACGGTAGTTAAATCCGCTTTCAATTCACTTCTTTGTTCCTCCAACTTTAGACGGAGTGCTTCAAACTCATCATCACCTGATACTTGGGATACAACTGTTTTTCCATTTTTTGCGTCAGTTTTATTATTTCCTTGTTTCTGATTCACTTGATTATTAGTTTTTTGTTCGACCGATGCGATTGTATTGCTTTTTTTCTCTGGAGAAGTAATGTAATAAATGGATAAGACAACTACTAAACTTAACATGGTTAATAACCAAACTGTTTGTTTCTTCAAAAGCATAATATAGATCCCCCTTACTTATTTTTTGGCAATACAGCCACTCGATAACTAGGAACTCCCAGGCCCTTTGTAACTGCTTCAACAATTAATTTTTTAATTTGGATATTATCTGCACCACGTGCGACCACGAGTACACTGCGGATCTCAGGCTTCTTCGTTTCAACTACAATAGGAAGTTCTTTATCACCATTTCGGGTAATGACTAGCTGTTCATTTGTTTCTGAGTCTTGTACCTTTCTTTGCCCACCTTGAGTATCGGTTTCTTCTGTTGTTTGTGTTTTTGTTGACTTATTTTTTTCAAGAATCTGCTTATCAGTTGAATCAATGGTTACTACCACTGTTACGTCACTAACTCCCAGCATTTCCTCTAACGCTTTCTTCAACTGACTCTCATATGACTTTTCATAATCGGTAATCTCTTTATTACCAGAACCCTTTGACGATCCAAATGCCGGAACATCACTTGTCGGCTGACTATTGGTTTTTGCTGTCGGAAGAGCCGAAGGACTCTTAAATAGGAAATTGCTAATAAGCATGAAGGCTGCACCGAGACAAAGAATCAGAATCAAATATTTGTTCTTCCCCATTTTCTTTTCGGGTTGTTCATCATTTTTAAGCCATTTTTTCAGCCATGAAAATGGACCTTGATTGTTATCCATTATCTTTGTTGATCCCCCCTTCAATCGTGACGTCTACTGTTTTAATTGATACATTCCATTTCTCCGAAAGATATGCCGCGATTTTTTCAGTTTCTCCTGATGAGTTTTTTGATGGAAGAGGCTTATCTTTATTAATTTCAATTGGCTTAATCGCTTCGATTGTCGCTGCTTGTTTTTTTGGACTCTTCAAAAGAACGGTCACTTTTTGGAGGTTGTCGGGAAATGCTTGGTCACTTTTATCGTTTGTTGCAATCTCTATTTTGTCTATCTCCAGTCCGTATTGATCCATCAACTCCTTCGCAACATCCTTTTTCAGCTGGACAGCCATTGTTTCTAAAATATATGCATGTTGGGAGGCTTGTATTTCTTTTTTCTTTAAATCTATTAAATTTTTTATATTTTTTTCACCTGGTGCTTGAAATAAGGGCAAATTCGCAAGATTTGTTTCAAAATCCTTCGAAAGTAGTTTAAAGACAGGGGTAAGGATAATGGCAATTAATAGCAATCCGGTAACCATTTTCGTATACTTTCGCATACTAGTATTCGGCAGAAGCATATCAATTACGGTAGCTAAAAGGATAAATAGGATGATATTTGTAACCCATTCTTTCAAAAAATCCATTTTCCCCACCCCTATCGCATCATCATCGTTAAATTTCCTGCTGCAACAATAACCGTAATACTTAGAAAAAACATGAGGGACACGATACCAAGTGCCGCAAAAACGTAAATAACACTCTTACTGATAATATCCAGGCAGGTAATCACTGGGCCCCCTCCTATTGGTTGGAGAATCGCAGCTGCAAATTTATAGATAAAAGCAATCATTAAAATTTTAATTGCTGGAAAGGCAACTATAATGAGGAGTATGGCCACTCCGGCTATCCCAACTGTATTTTTTAAAAGTGACGATGCGCTGACTACCGTATCAGTCGCATCTGTAAAGACCCTTCCGATAACCGGAATGAAATTACCGGTAATAAATTTTGCAGTCCTGATCGTCACACCATCCGTAACGGCAGTAGAAGCTCCTTGGACAGATACAACGCCAAGGAAGACTGTTAAAAATAGTCCCATCAAACCGATGCTCCAATTCCTTAAAAGCTGGGCTAATTGAGTTACTTTATACTGATCTGACATCGTACTCACAATGCTCAGAAGGGTAGCTAAAAAGAGGAGGGGAAGAATGATGTACTGCATCAATAAACCGCTGGTATTCATTAAAAACAAGATTACGGGATGGAAGAACGCTGCTGAAATAAGTCCACCGGAAGCTGCCATCAAGGCAAGCAGGATTGGGATTAGTGCCATCACAAAGGAAATCATGGTTCCTATCGCTTCATTTGTATAGCTAATAGCAATATGAAAACTATTTAATGCGATGATAATCAAAACCATATAAACAATTGAATAAGCAACCTTACTGATTGCGCTTGATTCAAATGCATTTTGCATCGATTGGAGAAACATGCTAAAAATTGTTAACATAATTAACGAACCAAGCAATTTTCCATTTGCAACAAACTCTTGAAAGACAAATTTTAAAATTCCCTTCCCCCATTCTTGAAAAGAAAATTTTTTCTCTCCCTTAACAAAATCAACTAAGCTCCCTTTCTGACTTTCTGGCAGGAAGCCCCCATATTTATTTGTGATATCCTCCCAAAATTGCGTTAGCTCAGACAAATCTAAAGATTTTATTTGAGTATCGACTAATTCTTGAGGAGAAAGAGGCTGAGCGGAATCGTTCGTTTTTTCGGAAGCTTGGACACTTGGAACGGATAAAAAAAAGATTAAGAGAATGATAAAAGATATAAACTGCAGCCTTTGCTTCAATGATCACACCTCTTTTTGATATAGAATTAACCGGGAATTAGTTTGATAATGGTCTCGATCATAACGGTCAAAATAGGAATGGCCATGGCGAGAATGAGAATTTTACCTGCTAGCTCTATTTTCGAAGCAATTGCTCCTTGGCCCGCATCTTTTGTAATTTGCGCTGCAAACTCTGCTATATAGGCAATTCCGATGATTTTTAAGATTGTTTCAATATACACCGAATTTACTTTTGCATTTACAGCCAGCTTTTCCAGCATATTTATAATTTCGTATATTTTATCAACCAAAAATAGGAAAATTGAACATCCAACAAAAACAATTAATAGGAAGGCAAAATTAGGTTTTTGCTCTTTAATAATTAATGAAAGAAATGTCGCAACGAGTGCGATACCTACTATTTTCACGATTTCAATGGTGCATCCCCCCTTTATCCCGCATTAACGGGCAGTAGTAATACCCTCACCTCAAGATTGAGTGAAAAGCGAAGAAGATCGGTGTGGGACAACTGCCCGTAAAAACCCGATTGGTTCAACTAACCATCAGTGGGGGATGAAGCACCCCACTGATGGTTAGTTGAACTTTATTGAAACAAAAATACGGATTTAATTTTTTGAAAAAGATCATCCACAATTGAAGCCACTTGAAATAAAATATAGATAAAACCAAACAGTGTAACCCACTGCGCATATTCTTTTTTTCCAACCTGGTCAAGTACTGTATGCAAAAAAGCAACGACAATTCCCACTCCTGCTATTTTAAAAATAATATCCACTTCTAAGCCCATTGCTTTTCCCCCTAAAATAATAAAATTATCAGTAAAAGCCCGGCTAAGAATCCAAGACTCTTTACCATTTTTTCGTATTTTGCTTGGCTTTGAATGGCATCTGCCTCTTCTCTTTCAAGATGAGTGAGTGTTAAGATAATTTGTTTTTGTTGGGAATAGCGATCATAACGTCCAAGAGTTTCCCCAAATTGCCTCATAATTTCAAACTCTCCCTGCTTTAAGGCCGTTTTGCTCCAAACTTCTTTTAAACTTGTTTCCCAGGCCTCTTTTACCGTTGTTTCTGTATTCGTTAGCCTTCCAGAAAAGGCGTCAAAAAATAATGAAAGGGGCTTTGGAAGCTGAGCGGATAATCTTCTCGCGGCTTCATGCAATGGAGTATGTCCATACATGATTTCTGCCTCAAGTGCTTGCAGGGCAGACCTTAATGCTCTCAATTGCCTTGGGCGGTCGCTTAAGTGCTTTGCAGCCTCAAAACCTGTCCATGTGGTTGCGATAATAATGAATATGGCCCCAATAATTTTTATCATTTACTTCACGCTCACTCTTTGTTTCATTTCATTTCCATTTTCATCCAAAATATGGGTGATCGTACCAGGACCCTCTTTCCGGCTAAGTAAGATATATCGTTTAAAAATTCTTTGATTCACTATTTCCTTTAAAGATGGTCTGTTCCTTATTTCTTCGATGCTTACCCCATGTGTTGTCATCATTAGTTTAATTCCAGCATGCACCGCCTCTTGAATCGCTTCTGCATCTTCCTTCCGTCCAATTTCATCGACAATGAGGACATCCGGACTCATTGAACGAATCATCATCATCATTCCTTCGGCTTTCGGACAGGCATCTAAAACATCTAGTCGATGTCCAAATGTCAATTGCGGAATCCCATTTACACAGCCTGCAATTTCACTGCGTTCATCAACAATTCCTACTTTTTTTGCCTCTATCCCTTTTGTCGGGATTCCGGAAGAAATGACTCTAGCTATATCACGTAATAATGTCGTTTTTCCTGTTTGCGGTGGTCCGATTACCATCGTGTGCATCCAGCTACCTTGAAAAAGATAAGGGATAAGAGGGTCTGAAATCCCAATTTTCTCCTTTGCAATTCGTATGTTAAAGGAAGAAACATCTCGAATGGCTTTCACCTTACCTTCCTCTAAGATCACCTTTCCCGCAAGGCCAATTCTATGCCCCCCCGATACCGTTATATACCCGCGTTTTAGCTCTTCTTCAAGCGTATAAATGGAAAAATGGCTTATTTTGTTCATTAAGTGAAAGGCATCTTCAGTCTGAATCGAATACGAAATAAATCTAGGTGCTCCTTTCATAACGATTTCAATCGGACGATTGATTCGTAAGCGAATTTCTTCCAAGTCTTCTTTTTGATTAGGAGGGATTTGGCTGATTAAGTCTGCAATGTTTTTCGGTAAAAATTTCAGGATAGTTTCCACAATGATTCCTCCTTATGTCTCTTCATCTCATTATTTAAAATGTATGCCTGCTCGGACACATTATGACATTTAAGACTGTCAATTCTTTTAAAATAGTAGGCAATCTATTACTAGAAACCGAAAGAGTGTTGGATGGAAAATAGATTTTACAGAGTGGAACATTTCTTAAAATACAACCGTATTTTATTAGAGGGATAAGTATGAAAGGGGACAAAATAGTGTTTAATTACCCGCCTCCAAACCGTAATGGCCATCCACCTAAAGGTCATTTAATTAAAGTGACAGGGGAAGGTGAAATCGCTGCCTTGCCTGACACGGCTTCCATAAACCTTGGTGTTATAACAGAAAATAAAGAACTAGTTGCATCACAACAACAAAATTCCAAGGAAATTTCAAAGGTAATTCAATCATTATTATTATTAGGGATCCCTAAAAATCATCTGCAAACCTTCGATTACAGAATCGAGTCAGTTTATGATTATGTACAAGGAAAACAAATTTTTCGAGGCTATAAAATCACTAACCTATTAAAAGTGAAAATAGAAGATTTATCGATGATTGGAAAGATTGTCGATACTGCAGTCCATAACGGTGCTAATTATGTTTCCAATGTTCAGTTCACATTGAAAGACAAAGAATCTTTTTATCAGCAAGCACTTATTCTAGCCATAAACAATGCAACCGAAAAAGCTAAAACGATTGCAAAAACAATTAACGTAACTCTAATTCCAACACCCATACTTGTTCAAGAAGCTGATACTGCCATTAAACCCTTTTACAGCCACCATGAAACATTCGTAAAAGGGGTTACCTCCACCCAAATTGAACCAGGAGAACTTCTTATCAAAGCAAATATTGCTGCGGAATTTCAGTACTTTTAAAGGGCCGGCGCTGGACAATCCTCGAAGTCAAAATTCTAATAAAAAGGATGTGTTAAAGGTCATTATTGATTTTTGAAACTATGTTGATTGGAGCGGAAGGCGCGAGATCCTCGAAAATGCTATCGCATTTCCTTCGTGCGGTGTAGATTCAAAGATGCTGATTCAACGTCCTGCGGGAGTACGGGGCAGGGGAGACCCCGCAGGCGCTTAAGCGCCGAGGAGGCTCCCCGGAACGTCCGCGGATGCTCGCTTCTTGAGCGCAAATCAACAGGCAAGTTTAACACAGCCAATAAAAAAAGGATTGAACACCGTTTTTTTGGTGTGTTCAATCCTTTAAAAAAGTATTAATTATCATATTGCTTAACCCAATTGTATAATTGCCCTTCTGTAATAGGACCATTGTAGTGAACTTTTATGATGCCTTTTTTATCAATGACAAACGTTTCAGGCTGTCCCGTAACATTATAAATTTTGGCATTATCGGCATTATAGTCGAATAAATAGTTCATACCTGCTTTATTGTTATTTGTTGCATTTTTAACATTATCCTTTGTTTCGCCTTTATTAACCATGAGCAATTTATATTTGTCACCATAATCTTTTTGGAATGCCTCTAATTCCGGAGCCTCATCCTTGCATGGTGCACACCATGTTGCAAAATAATTTAAAATAACAATTTGCCCCTTATAATCTGTAAGCTTTGTTTTCCCACCGTTATAGTTTGGCAGTTCGAAATTGTATGCCTTATCGCCAACATCCGTATGTTTCGCTTTACCTATTAAGCTATAAGCAAAAAAGCTAAACATTCCAACCAATAGAATCAATACGAGTGATTTGATGACTCGTTGGTTCATCACACTTCCTCCTGACACCGCTAAGGTTTTACCTCAAAAAGAGGGTGTCTCAAAAGAGTCTGACTCTTTGTTTTAAGACATCCTCATTCTCTTCCTTACTTTCCTTTCGCGCATAAGAGCAACTACGCCTCTGTCTTCGCCCTTAGGGCTCGCGTATCGGCTAGTTTATTTATCTAATTGCTTTAAAAACTCAATTTCTTTTTTAAGCTTATTTTGTTTTCGATCAATAACAAATAAATAAGCAAAAATGATCACCCAAGCAACTGAATATGCAGCATACATAAATTGGTAGTTCATCATCAATTCCTCCTAATCTTCCAATCTTTCTCTTAATTTTTCTTTATATTGTTCTACTTTAATTCTCATATTCTCAAGAGTGACTCCCTTGTTAAGCAAATAGGAATAAAGAATCGTGAACGTAGCAATTGTAACTAATAATGCTACAAGCATCGTCGATGATATCCCCCCGCCTGTTTGATTCACTCCATTCCCAAATACAATTGGATGCAGTTTTGTCTGCCACCAACGGATGGCAAAGAATACAATTGGTACATCTACAAAGCCAATAATCCCAAATACTGCCGCTAATCTTGCTTTCTTATCCCAAACACCATCCATATGACGAATCATAATGTAGGCGATATAGATAAAAAATAAAATTAACGTTGTGATTAAGCGCGGTTCCCATACCCACCAAGTATTCCATGCGGATTTTGCCCAAATGGGACCGGTTGTTAAAACAATCAATGTAAAAACAACTCCGATTTCTGCCGAAACATATGCATAAGTATCAAATACTCTTTTTCGTTTAATTAAAAACAACACACTGAAAACAAAAGTTACAAAAAAGGCAAAAAAGGCAACCCACGCAGAACTGACATGGAAATAAAAGATTTTTTGCGCTGCTCCCATCGTTTTCTCTTCTTCCGCATAGAGGAAGATTAAATAAATGGAAGCTAACATGGAAACGACAGAGCCGCCGAATAATATTTTTGGCAATATTGAAGCTTTAGTATTCTCTAGTTGCGATACGGGAAGCGCGGTTTTCTCTCGTTCGAGATTCATACTCATAATTTAAACCTCCAGCACATAATCAATTAATAAAAGACAAACTACAAAGAAAATGACATCATATGATGTGACCATTTGCGTCCAGGCAAGTGCACTTGATAACTTGCTCATATCCGATAAAATGATCCTAGTTGCCTGGGTAACGCCGATTAAAATGGGACTTGTAATCGGAAAAAGTAACAAAGGTAATAACATTTCACTACTTTTTGAATTAGCTGCTAAGGCTGCTAAAAAAGTACCTATTGAAACAAATCCGAAGCTCCCCACGAAAATAACAAGAATAAAGTATGGAATGCTGCCTAGCATTTTGAAATCAAATAATAAGAATAAAAAGGGAATAGAGACAATTTCAACAATTAAAATCATAATTAAATTTGCAATAAACTTTCCTAAAAAAATACTTGCAGCTTCCATCGGAGCTACCAATAAACCTTGTATGGTGTCATTTCGCTGTTCCGAAATAAACGATCGATTAAGACCTAATATGCCGGCAAATACGATAATAACCCAAATAATCCCCGGAATGACAGCCTTCGTCATATTACTGGATGGGTCAAAGGCAAAGCTGAAAACAACAATCACAAGTCCTGCAAAAATAATTTGAGTTACCAGAATCTGTTTTGTTTTCAATTCAGAGAGTATATCTTTTTTGGCAAGCAAGAGGGCTGTTCTTAAAACGTTCATGATACTCCCTCCACTTGAAGTTCATATTTTTCGGAAACAATACCTAGTGATTGATTCTCTATTTTGAAATCATCGACAATCTTCCCATTTTTCACGATAATAATCCTGTCACATATTTCAGCAGCCTGCTTAAAATCATGCGTTACCATTAAGGTAGTGGTACCTTTTTTCTTCATTGAAAGAATCACAGTATTAAGAATTGAAATCGCTCCTTGATCCAATCCCGTGTGAGGTTCATCCAAGAGAAGAATTTCCGGTTCATGGACAATGGCGCGGGCAATAGCAATTCGCTGGATCATCCCTCTCGAAAAATTCTTCACAGGCTCATTTAA
The DNA here is from genome assembly GCF_001048695.1 of Neobacillus massiliamazoniensis. Classification (GTDB taxonomy): domain Bacteria; phylum Bacillota; class Bacilli; order Bacillales; family Cytobacillaceae; genus Neobacillus; species Neobacillus massiliamazoniensis. Next base: position 425,999 of record NZ_CVRB01000004.1, read on the forward strand.
GAAAAATGACAACCCTACTTCTTTTACTAGCTCTTTGGCTCTTTTTTCAACATCCTTAACTCCGTATATATTCCCAAAGAAAACGAGATTCTCTAAAGGGGAATAATGGTCATAAAGCAAGCTGGAATGGGGTAAATAGCCCAAGATTTTTTTTATCGCAATATGGTTCTTTTTCAATTCTAAACCATTGATTTTGATATCCCCTGATGTAGGTTTTATGAGCGTCGCCAGTACTTTTAATAACGTACTTTTCCCCGCTCCATTTGGTCCAAGGATGGCAACTGTTTCTCCTTTATTTATTGAGAGGTCTACACCACGCAAAATCAACTTATTGTCAGCTTGCTTCGTAAGCTTCTTTACTTCAATCATTTTGCCGTACCTCCCATTCCAGCCTTTAATCAATAAATTCCCTTAAACTCACTTTTACCTGGACAAGATGCTGCTTATAAGCAGCAAGTTTGGCATGATATTCATCCTCGGTTAATTCGCCATTGCCAAATGTCTCTTCAAGTTCAATGATTTTTTCCATAATGGCTTTTTGTTTCGCCATTAAATGTTTAAATGCCTTTTCTTCCTTGTCTGCACCTAATCTTTCTTCTTCCAATCTCGCTTTTCTTCTGAAATAGATATAATAAGAAATTCCAGCAATGATTACGGCAATAAGTACAATTAAAAAGACGTGTGGATTAAAGTTATGCAATGGTGACTCCCCCCACATCCGAATATGGCCAGGGTTATGAAATGCCGGGGCTGTTCTTGTAACCGAATTGCTGGTAGAGCTGGATTTTCCATTGCCACTTTGTGTATTTGCTTGCACCGCACTGTCCGCAGATGGCTGTTTGTCTTTGTTATAGGTCATGGTAAACGTCTGGTTTAATTGAATTCCTTCTACACTATATACCCAGTAATTTTTATTTTCGAAATTGTAGAGTCCTTGATTGGAAGATTCAACTCCTTTAAACTCGACACTGCCCATTCCTTCAGGGACAAGAACCTGCATAATTTGTACGGGATATTCAATTTTAATCTGGATGTCTTTTCCTTTTGCAATGCGATAAGTGTATTGCAAGCCAACACTCTGATTAGCCGGGATTGGATTGGTTGTCACAAAACCTGTATCGGTCTTTTTATAGGAAATTTTGCTATCTAAAATATTTAGGTTTGTAGCCCCTTCCGGAAGTGTTACCTTTATTACCTCTTCAGCGTTTCCATCGCCCTTATAATCTTGTCCTGTAGTATTCGTATAATTCACCATATTTGAGACAACTGTTGAGCCATCTTCAGCTGGACTAACGACAAGATAATTTAAATCGATGGAAACAGGAGAATTAGTTGCGGCTAATCCATTCATTGGAATCAGCAACAACAGTCCAAGAAAGAAGACCGTGATTTTCTTGATCACTTTCCTTCCCCCTTTTTCTTTTTAAGCTCTTTTAATTGCGCCTCAATTTCTTTTTCAACTTCGGCCATTATATCTTGGTCGACTTGTTTATCAGCTGTCTGTGCTTCTTCCTTCATCAAAATTGCCACTTGTTCCTCATACTGCTTCTTTAATGACTTATAGTCTGAAGGGGAGATTTTATCCATTTTATAGTCAAACTCTAATTCATTTAATGTTGTCAGCAATGATTCTTTCGTGACAGATAAATCTTGATCTTTTGGGGTGAATGTTAAGTATGCTTCCCACTTAAAAAGTGGTGATAAGATTAGAAAAAAACAAACAAGTGCTAATACGGCTGTAAAAACAATCGATAAGATTGAAATATCATGCATTATGTTCACATCCTAAAGATACTTTTTGCGTTCTTCATCGATAATGGAAGAAAGGATTTCTTCTTCTATTTCGTCCTCATTGCTTTTATGTTCCGTGACTAGTTCATCTGTATCCTTTTTCTTCACCCATTTTCGAGTGACAAATAACAAGGCAACAGCACCAGCACCTAATGCTACAAATGGAAGAACCCATGCCGTTAAGCTAAATCCGCTTTTTTTAGGAGCTGTTAAAATGGATTCTCCATAAATTTTGACATAGTAGTCGCGGATTTTATCCTTATCCCAGCCTTTGTTCATCATCGCAACAAGGTCCTGTTTAAACTGTTTCGTCAGGCTGCATGTGCTAGGGTCACACTCATAATGATCTTGACCACAGCCACACGTACAATTAAATTGAGAAGCAACTGCTTTAAATTCTGGAGATTTATAATCAATTTCCTTCGCTGCTGCCGTAAGAAAGGATGCTTGGAAAATAAATGCAATCACTAGAAGCATCAAATAAATCTTGTTTTTCACTTTAAGACACCTCTTTGCGTACTCCAGTATACCGCGGAGTAATATTTTGATATTTTCCGTTCCAAACGGCAAAAAGGGCACCGATAACGATCATGAAGGAACCGATCCATAACCAAGCCATCATTGGATTCACTTTTACTACAAAGGTTGCCTTGCCATCATTTTCCCAAGCACTCAATACAATATATAAATCTTCTTTGATTGATGAGATAATCGCTACTTGGGTTGAAGGCTCTGATTCTTGGTTACTATAAAATATTTTTTGGGGTTCAAAAGAGCCAAGTCGTTTTCCATTTTTAAAAACAGTTACATCAGCATAAACAACATCATTGCTTCCTTCTTTTTTCTGATCAAGGCGATCGTAATTGATTCGATACGCCCCAAGATCAATGGACTGCCCTAAACTGACCGTTTTCATTGTTTGCAGATCATAGTTTTGAGAACCAATAATCCCCATTGTAATAAGGGCAATTCCAATGTGAACCATGTAGCCACCATAACGTCGGCGGTTTCTAATCATTAAACGGTATAAGGCAACAAATGGAGCTTCTTTGGTCATTTTTCTTCTTGCCTTAACACCTCTATAAAACTCTAAGAAATGAGTGATGAATAATAGAACAATCACACCGTATCCGATAACTGCCCATGCTTTTTGGATACCAAGAACAACCATTAACACCATACCTAAAACAGCAAGGATGGAAGGAATCAAGAAGTTTTTCTTAAGATTTTTTAAGCTAGAATGTTGCCAAGCTAGCATTGGACAAACTGCCATGACAAACATCATTGACAAAAGAATGGGGCTTTCGACTGTATTAAAGAATGGGATTCCGACCGTTACTTTTGTACCGCGAACTGCTTCTGAAACAAGTGGAAAAATCGTTCCCCAAAACACTGCAAAAGCTGCTCCAACTAATAAAAGATTGTTAACTAAAAAGCTGCTTTCTTTTGAAACAAAGGACTGGAATTCTCCCGCACTTCGTTTAAGAAGGTTATAACGGCTCATTAAAACATAAAGCGATCCAATGACGGCCAATCCCATAAAAACTAAGAAGTATAGCCCTAGATTGGAATTAGCAAATGCATGAACAGACGTAAGAACACCACTTCGCACAAGGAATGTGCCAAAAAGAGTAAGGGCATAAGAAATGATAATTAAACTAATATTCCAAACCTTTAACATGTTTTTCCGTTCTTGAATCATCACGGAGTGCAAGAACGCTGTGGTGGTTAACCATGGCATAAAGGAAGCATTTTCGACTGGATCCCATGCCCAGTATCCCCCCCAACCTAGTTCTACATATGCCCATGCGGCCCCAAAGATATTTCCGAGACTTAAGAACAACCAAGCAATGATTGTCCAGCGTCTTGTCATTTTAATCCAGAAGTCATCAACGTTTTTCAAAATAAGTGCTGCCATTGCAAATGCAAATGGAACAGCTAAACCAACGTATCCTAGATATAAGGTGACTGGGTGTATAATCATCCCAGGGTTTTGCAGCATTGGATTTAAGCCTCTTCCTTCAGTTGGAATGCTGGCTGCTAAGGCAAATGGCTTTGCAACAAAACCAAGAATGAAAAAGAAGAAAACCGCATTGGCAAGAAGGATGGATGCGATATACGGAACCATCGGGTTACCTTTCATTTTCCTAGAAAACGCTATCATACAGGTGTATAAAGTTAAGAAAAATGTCCATAGTAACAATGAACCGGCATTTCCAGCCCACAAAGCAGTCAGTTTATAGATAATTGGTAAATCGCTGCTTGTATATTCTGCCACATATTGATATTGAAATTGGGAAGTTGCTAAAAGGTAAAACAATGAAATCATTGCCATGGCTGCGCATACAAACAATGCTACTAATCCGCCCTTTGCACTATTTATGAATTTTTGCTTCTTGATGCTGATTCCTAATGTCATCATTAGTAGGGAATAAAGGGCCACAGCTAAGCCAATATAAATTGTTGCATTAGCAAATAAATACATTTCGTCACCTTCTTATTGTTTGCCTGTTTAGTTTTTCTTTTCTGGTACGTTCGTTATGTCTTTATGTGTTTTAGGATCGTACTCCTTTGAATTCATCCCTTCATATTTGGATGGACATCTTGTTTTTACAGTATCAGCTTTAAAATGATCCTTTGTTGTTGGCGCCCCTTGCACGATAGCAATGATTCCTTCTGTAAAGTTATCTGGTTTTGGACCATTATAAAGGACGTGCATGATATTGCCCTTGTCGTCTTTAATATCGAATTTTAATTCAATTTTGTCAGCGTTCCATTGAATCGATTTTTCAATAATATTCCCCTGTGTTGTAACATAATCATGCTTATGTTGATCTTGGGTGGCTAGTAATTTATCTAGCGATAATTCAACTCCACTTGAACCTGGTGTTGCGGCCATAAGGAGGAAAACAATTGCCCCAGCAATAATAAAACCGCCAAGTAAAACGAGCGTATTCTTCTTCATTCCTTTCACCCCATCAAATTAATTTTTTCATTTCTTCTTCGTAGGTTTCCTGATCAATCTTTCCTGTTAACAGCTTTTTACGAAGTTCCTTTTTTTCTTCATCATTAGCTGATTTACTTTCATTTTTTCTAGTTCCCTTCTTTGGCTGCGGTTTCGTTGTTTTTCTACCTTTAGCAGGAATCGACTTCTTCCCTTTCAATCCAAAGTAAACAAATACCCCAGCTATGATAATGGCTAATCCAATAATTAAGGCGCCTCCAATTCCAATAATTGGCTGCTTCGCATTCGTGCTTGTAGCTTTTTGGGTATCGGCATTCTTTACTCCAGCATGGTTACTATCATTAGGCGGCTGCATTTTATTAATGACTGATAGTGTTGATTCCGTTCCATCTTTCTTATAGGTGAATGTGTATTTTAGGTTTTGTCCTTTTTTAGTAGATTGGTATTGATAGTAATAGAGGTCTTCACTATAATCACTTTTCGTTGTGTTTTGCGGCTTGGGGTCTAGTGATACTTCCTTTGCATTCATTGGTGAGTAAAAAATTACATTAAGTTGGTCTATATCTGCTGGGTTTGTAAATGAATATGTAAAGTTCTTTTTATCGCTAACGTTAATGGAGTTCACGTAGTACTCGATAACAAATTTATATGTCTCATTATTTTTGATTGGTTTTTCCGGCTTCCAGGATACAACGCCTTTTTGATTATCTAGGTTATATGGACGTTGTACTTCCGGCTTAGTTGGATCTGGAAATTCTGCAACTAAATTCGTTTGAAAATCTTTTTCGCTTGAAGGAACGGGGATTTCAATGTCTCCAGCATAGTCCTGCCCGCTTTTATTGGTAATGGTTCCATACATTCCCACCAGCAATGATGGTGTGTTTTGCGGCCACTTATCTGGATAATCAAATTCAGGCATGACCTGGATTTGCATTTCCTTGAAAGGGAATTTTTCTGGCTGAAATCCCGATTCAGCATGGGCATTTGGAATGATAAGATTGGATAAAAATGTTAAAATGACAAAAAATGCAATCCACTTTTTCTTTAGCATATGAATCCTCCTGACTCAAAAACTAATCGTTAGAATATTACTATTTTTCACTATACTCCTCTTAGAAATAAATATAATCCATTCTAGAACTTATGGATGATTCACTCTTGAACATTTTGTTAATAGCTGTAAATTGTTACAATTTCGACAAAAAGAAACAACAAAATGTTCACATTTACTAGACGAGGTAATCATTACCTGCTTTATTGTCATAAAAAAAACCTGCATTCACTAAATAAAATGAATCCAGGCTTTTTTAGATTATTTACTGTTTATTGAACGAATATATGTAACTATATCTGTTATATCTTCCTTTTTAAGCTGGCGAACTCCTTCAAGACCTTTTAATGACGGGCCCATTCGGGTATCCTCACGTCCGTATGCCGTGCTAATCCAAATTTGTTTATCAGTTGTATAATGCAAATACTGTTGGTTAGCTAATGCAGTCCCCATTTTAAATTTACCGGAACCCGCTTCACCATGGCAGCTAAGACAATACAAATTGTACATTTTCTTACCATTTTCAAGATTTCCAGAAATCGTCTGTGGCGCTTCTAACTTCATTTCTTTTGTTTGCCAATTCCGTATGAAAGCAACCAGATCTTGTAGATCTTTTTCTGTTAATCTCGGCCCATAATTAGGCATACCAGTTCCTTCTCTGCCGTATTTTATAGCATTATAAATGTCTTTATTAGATACAGTATTTAAAAAGTGTTGATTGTTAATTGCTGTCCCAGACTTTGTTCCCTCGCCCTTTCCAGTATCACCATGACAAACAATACAATTTTTTTTGTAAACTTGTTCCCCCGCTACTACGGCCTTGGAATCCTTGGTATTGAAGATGTTACTATTGAAGATTACAACAATTATACCGATCATAATCACAATATAGCTTCCAACTAAAAATTTTTTCATAGGTTACTCCCTACTTTGGTTCAGGCGTTGGAGTTGGTTCACCAAATTGTTTATATTTTTCAGTGATATGCTGATAAATTTCCTTAGGACTTTTGCCGTCAAGATGCATTTGGATCGCCTCCCGGGCGATATCAATACAGATATCTCAAGATATACTCATCGAATCCCATTGCTCGACAGCCTTGTTTTCTCCTAGTTTATCAATATAACAATTCATGTTGCTATTATGACCGTCTTGGGTACCACAGCCGCAATAGCAAGGAACTTGTGCAAGTACGTCTGGATATTTTGATGCCATAATATAAGTTTCTTGAATTTTCTCTGAAGAATTCATAACATAATCAGGTAATGGTTTATGCTTTTTGTCTAGTGTCCAAGTGACCTTTTTAGAGCTACATCCTGCTGCTACCACTAAGATTAATAAGCAGAGAAGCATGAATGAAGTAATTCGTTTCATGTTTGTATCCCCCTTCCCTTATAGTGTTAGTTCATGTTCATTTTATCAAATTCCAAATAACCCAAAAGCAACTAATTTTTACTATTTAGTGAAGTTTTAACATAGAAAGTGTGTTCAAAGTCAATTTTCTTATCCTAGAATAAGAAAAGCGGAAGCGACTTCGGAACAAGCACAGCTTGTTCCTGCGAAGGTTATTCAAGGAAGATTTCCTTTATGCTCAGCCCCGACAAGCATAAGACGCTTCCAAAAAGAAGGCGTTCTTTGCCTTCATTTTGGAAGTGGCTAATGACCTCGAGGGGCTAGGCGCTGGAGCTGGACAATTCTCGAAGTCAAAATTTATACTTTCTTATCGAATAAAAAAAGCCTTAGATCCGTCAAAAACTGATATGCTCCCCTTAAAGTAGACAGATGAAAAAACAAAAATCTGTTGTTACTTTAGGGGGATTTTTTATGTCTAAAAGAAGTAAATATTCTTCTGAGGAAAAGTACCAAATTCTAATGAAATATTTAGAAGGGGAAATAAGCCCCAGCAGATTAATAAAGGAATACAAAATTTCTAATTCCACACTTCTCAGTTGGAAAGACAAATATGAATTATATGGTATTGATGGTTTAGAGGAATCACATGGATGGAAAGAGTATTCAGATGAATTAAGATTAAGTGCCATTCAAGATTATTTATCGGGGGCTTATTCGATATTGGAAATATGTAGAAAGCGTAAAGTAAGCCGTGGCGCTCTCAGAGTCTGGATAAAGAATTATAATAATCATAAGGAAACGAAGAATACTCATCGGAGGAAATCCCTTATGATTCAATCAAAAAAATTATCATTTGAAGAGAAAGTTGAAGCAGTTCATCTCTGTATAAAAAATGGACATAATTATTCAGCTGTAATAGAAAAATATCATATTAGCTACCAGCAAATATACAGCTGGACAAAAAGGTATGAAGCAGAGGGACCAGAATCCCTACGGGATCACCGGGGAAGAAAGAAACCTGTAGAAGAAATGACAGAACAAGAGAAATTAAGGATAAAGGTTAAGGAATTAGAAGCGAAAAATTATCGATTAGAAGTAGAAAATGCTTTATTAAAAAAGTTGGAGGAAATCGAAAGAAGGCGGTACTAAGCAGGGTTCGGAATGAAGTAGTTTATTGTGCTATACGCGAATTAAATGAGGAGAAGAATTGCCCTATTCATCTTCTTTGTTCATTATGCAAGACCAATCGATCTTCATACTATAAATGGCTTAATCGAAAAGAAACGGATCAAGAACGTGAAAATCGTGGTTTATTTAAAGAAATCAAAGCAATTTATCAAAAAGTGGAAGGAATTTATGGTTATCGAAGAATGACAATGAATCTTAACCGCAAAATGAATAAACATTATAATGCGAAAAGGATTCATCGTTTAATGAAATTAGTTGGATTACAAGCGAAGATACGACGGAAAAAGAAATGGGATCATCGTCCTTCAGATAATAATGTAGCAGATAATATCTTGAATCGGGAATTTACAGCAGCACATCCCAATGAAAAATGGGTAACCGATATAACAGAATTGAAATACGGAGAAGGCCAAAAAGCCTATTTAAGCGCTGTTTTAGACCTGTATGACAATTCTATTGTTTCCTATGAAATTGGACATCGAAATGATAATGAGCTAGTCTTTAAGACCATTAAGCGTGCTTTAGCTACGGCTACTTTAGAAGATGAAAAATTATTAATACATAGCGACCGTGGGTTTCAATATACATCAAATGGATTTAAAAAAATAGTCAAAAAAAAACATCTTACTCACAGTATGTCTAGAGTAGGAAAATGTATTGATAATGGATGTATGGAATCATTCTGGGGGACTTTGAAAGTAGAAAGATATTATCTTCATCATTATCAATCCTTTAAGGAACTTCAAAAGGATATAAAAAACTACATTCAATTTTATAACCAAGACCGTTTACAAGCTAAATTTAATGGCCTTAGCCCGATAGAATATCGAACTAAGGCCATTGCCTAGTTTTAGTTTTTGATACTGTCTACTTGACAGGGTGCAGTTCAAACGGAACTAAGGCTTTTTATTATAATTTATCCTCTTGAAACATAAGTGCCATCTGTAGTATTAACAATCAATTTGTCACCTTGATTGACAAAAAACGGAACTTGCACAACAAGACCTGTTTCAACAGTTGCAGGTTTTGAACCTCCTGAAGCTGTATCACCTTTAATGCCAGGCTCGGTTTCCGTTACTTCAAGCACAACGGTGTTAGGAAGCTCTACACCAAGAGTTTCACCTTGGTACATCATAATGGAAACTTCCATATTTTCCTTCAAAAACTTTAATTCGTATTCAATGCTTGTTGCCGGAAGCTCCACTTGCTCGTAAGATTCCATATCCATAAACACATGCTGGTCGCCGCTTGCATATAAATATTGCATTTTACGGTTGTCAATCTGTGCTTTCCCAACTTTCTCACCTGCACGGAATGTTTTTTCATTAACAGCTCCTGTCCGCAGGTTGCGAAGCTTTGAACGAACAAAGGCAGCACCTTTACCTGGTTTAACGTGTTGGAAATCCATAACGCGCCAAATGCCGCCATCCACTTCAATTGTTAATCCTGTACGAAAGTCGTTAACAGAAATCATGTAAAAATCCTCCTAAATCAATTACAAAATAATAAGTTCTTTTGTAGAGTGAGTTAATGCTTCATTTCCAGCCATGGTAATAAGAGTATCGTCTTCAATCCGAACACCACCAAGGCCTGGGATATAAATACCCGGTTCACAAGTTACGACCATTCCTGGTTCTAAAATAAAATCAGACTTAACAGAAAGAGCCGGACCTTCATGAACTTCAAGCCCAATACCATGACCAGCTGAATGTCCATAATACTCACCGTAGCCTTTTTCTGCGATGTAATCTCTTGTCAGTGCATCTGCTTCTTTACCTGTCATGCCTGGTTTAAATCCATTCATACCCCGTAGTTGCGACTCAAGTACAATTTCATATATTTCTTTAAGTTTTTCATCAGGCTTTCCGACTGCAACTGTCCGAGTAATGTCGGAAACATACCCATTATAGTATGCACCGTAATCAAGGGTTACAAAATCTCCAGCTTCAATTACTTTATCACTTGCTACACCATGCGGAAGGGCAGAACGGTGTCCGGAAGCAACAATTGTGTCAAAGGAAGATGAAGTTGCCCCTGCCTTCCTCATAAAGAATTCTAATTCATTTGATACTTCAAGTTCAGTTAACCCAGGACGCAGAAAATCTAAAATATGCTTAAACGCGGCATCAGCAATATCCGCTGCTACCTTTAATATCTTAATCTCTGAATCAGTCTTTATCAAGCGTAACTTTTCAATTGCACCTGAAACCGGAATAAGTTCTGCATCTATTTCACTTTTAAAATTTTTATGAGAAGAAAAGGTGACAAAATCCTCTTCAAAGCCCAATTTATTAATACCTAATTTTTTTACTTGCTGAGCTATCTCTTGTGGGATGGAACCTGAAAATTTAATAATTTCGAAGCCTTGGCATTGTTTTGTAGCTTGTTCTACATAGCGGAAATCAGTAATAAACTGAGCATGGTCAGCGCTAATCAAAACAACACCCGACGTGCCTGTAAAATTCGCCATATATCTACGGTTATAAGGGCTAGTAATAAGCATTCCTTCAATTCCAAGCTTTGAAAAACTCGATCTTAATCTTTCTATTTTTTCCATTTTTCCCACTCTCCTTTAAATCTTTAGTGAATATTTAAAATTTGTACATATTTAAACGACAAAGCTATTTTATCACACGTTCACGATTACGACTAATTAAAATTAGGTTCTGCTAAACATGTCTGTTGATTTCCGCTCTAGTGGCGGTCCGGGGAGGCTCCTCGGCGCTTTAGCGCCTGCGGGGTCTCCCCTGCCCCGTACTCCCGCAGGACATTGAATTACATCCTTGAATCCGCCCACGCACGAAGGAAATGCGATAGCATTTTCGAGGAGTCGAGCGCCTTCCGCTCCATCAACATAGTGGCAAAATCAATAATGAGCTTTAACATAGCTTAAAATTAAGAAGCAGCTTCTTTCTTTTGTACATATTGATTTTGATATTCATAGCTGATTGAATAGCCTACAAACAGTCCATACAGAATATAAATACAAATAGAGGTAATAATGGTATCACTGCTTAAATCAAAAACAGGCTTCATTCCAGGAAAAAGTGGATTTAGTATAAAAAATACCAGTAAGAACAAAAGGAGACCATAGCCAATTCCGAACCAAATCCTGGTGAAGTTTTTCATTAATCCATAATAAACAAATGCAGCGGCAATTGAAAAAATGCCAAATAGGATTATAGAGATAAACGTTCCAACCCATTGATTTTTCAAACTTCCAAGAGACAGTGGATCAAGAATGACATAGGGAGGAATTTCGGTAAAATTAAACAAGTAGGACAAAAAACCAATAATCGCCCAAAATATCCCTCCAAATAATCCTGTCCAGAAAACCATTACCGGGAGGGACATTGGTTTACCACTATGATTTTCTTCATTTGACATTTTATCGGCCTCCACTCTTTACCATTAAAATCGAGCGTGAATGATCATCCACAGTTAAAGCTAATTCAATCATAATTACTTTTTTATTATGTCCTTAGGCTTTCATTTCCTTGCATAGAAAAAATTTTTTGTTTTTTATGGAAATATTATGACATTTCCTAGAGGTTTTTTCTTTTTTCTAGTAGAATAAATTTAGGTACATACAGATTTTTATCATTTCTGCTTATGTACAACTATTATTAGGTTGGTGTTCATCTACATGTCTAAATCACAAAAACCAATTTATGGCGGTCAGGCCGTTGTCGAAGGAGTAATGTTTGGCGGAAAACATCACTATGTTACCGCAATTCGCAGAAAGGATGATTCCGTTGATTACTTCCACGTACCGCGTAAAGCGAACCCTTATTTAACTACATTAAAAAAAATCCCTTTCATCCGCGGGATAATTGCTATTATTGAAGCAAGTGCTAACGGATCGAAGCATTTAAATTTTTCATCCGAACGGTATGATGTTGATCCAAAAGATGATGATACGCTGAAAGATAAAGAAGTATCAAAATTAACGATGTATCTCGGTGTTGCCGTTATAGGAGTCATTTCGTTTTTATTTGGGAAGTTCGCCTTTACGCTAATTCCCGTTTTCTTAGCAGAATTAACAAAACCTATCTTCCCCTCTGATTTTGCTCAAGTTTTAGTTGAAGGCTTCTTTAAGCTTTTATTGCTCCTATCTTATATTTATTTGGTTTCACTTACACCTCTAATAAAAAGAGTGTTTCAGTACCATGGGGCTGAGCATAAAGTGATCAATACCTTTGAGGATGGCGTCGAGCTGACAGTTGAAAATGTGCAAGCACATTCACGACTGCATTACCGCTGCGGCAGCAGTTTCATCTTATTTACAGTTATTGTTGGTGTTTTTATTTATTTTCTCGTTCCTACCTCCCCATTTTGGTTACGGGTGGTCGACCGTCTTCTGTTAATACCAGTTGTCTTAGGGATTGCATTTGAAGTCCTGCAAATAACAAACAAACTTAGAGATATCCCAATATTAAAATATTTAGGTCTTCCTGGATTGTGGCTTCAATTATTAACAACTAAGGAACCAGATAATAAACAAGTAGAAGTAGCGATACTATCCTTTAAAGAATTGTTAAGAATGGAGTCCAAAGTAAAAAATGAAATAGAAAATGAGGAAATTGTCTAAATCTTTGTCATTTACGTGTTTAAAAGTAAAGAAAAATGCTTAAGATGCTCATAGGGAGGTGGCTTTCTTGAAAAATCGGACATCATCTATTATTGTTGGTGGACTCATCATTCTTGCTATACTAGGTATTTTTAACTCCATTTCCTCTAATCCTATAAATTTTCTAAAAGGGGTAGCCGTTTTTGTCTTAATGAGTGTTGTCATTTACTTTGTTGTTCGAAAACTTTCAAACTCAGGCCCACAAAGCAAAGAGCAGCGGGCATTTCTTAAAGCAGCTAAAAAATCAAAAAAACGATTACAGCAAAAAAATGGAGTCTCTCAGGCGAAGAATTCTTCCCATGGAACCTTAACAACCTTAAAGAAAAACATCAAGACTAATAAGAAGCCCTCTGCTCATTTAACCGTAATTGAAGGAAAAAAGAGTAAAAAGAAAAATCGAGCGTCATTATGACGCTCGATTTTTTTGAAAATTAGGTAAAATGGGATGAATATTAATTTTCATCTTGGGCAATGAGTAGGAAAAAGATGGATTTATTTAATAACTCCAATCATTTAAAAACTTAATTGCTTTTTCTTTCCCAATAGCATACAACTCGCGTTTTTTTTCGTCCTTTATATTAAATTCTGTTGATAGTACTCCTTCTATTGGGATAAATATAATATTTTTAGCATGCTTCTTAGAAATATATCGTGAATCATGGGCATCCTTCATCGTTTCAAACAAAGCCCCAAACAATTGGATAGCGTTTTTTATGGAATGTTTTTCATGCTCATACTCATCTGTGTTTAATTGAATTCCAAGCACAGGCCGCACTTTTTTGACATTTTCTTTATCAAAAAGCCACATTGGAAAATTACTTAGGACCCCTCCATCCACGATGATGTTCGTGCCATCAATGGATCGCAATCGAACCGGTTCAAAAAAATAGGGAATACTGCAGCTCATTCTAATAGCCTTCGCAATCGAAAAAGAGCCCGGGGAAATACCGTATTTTTCTAAATCATCAGGCAGTACGATCATCCTACCATTAGAAAGATCAGAAGCAATTACCCGCAATGTTTTAGGAGGCAAATCGGAAAATGTTCTAATTCCTTTTAGGGCTAACTTTTCCTTAATCCATTTTTCAAGTTCATAGCCCTTATATAGCCCCAGCTTCCAATAGAGTAACAACCATTTGGTTATGTGAAAAGGGATAATGGATTTCCTAGGATCGAGCATCTTTGAAATGTCCAGCTCATCGAGCAATTGATAAATCTCATTACTCGAATAACCCGCGGCAATCAATGCAGCTAAAATGGACCCGGCACTTGTACCGGCAACTCTTACAAATTGAAAACCCCTGTTTTCAATTTCTTCATAGGCTCCTGCTAAAGCTAACCCTTTAATACCCCCTCCGGAAAAAACGCCGTCAATTCTCATGGCAGCCACTCCCAAGATTTAATCATTGTTACATCTTTAAGCAGCCAAATGTAAAAATAGTACGGCAGACAAGGATAAAATTTTGGGGGTAAACAAAAACTCGCCAATTTGGCGAGTTCAGAAGTTGAATAGTTTATTAACTACATTGAGATCATCGATGATCTTTCAGTAGTTGTTTTTATATGCGTTTAGCACCAATATATTTAGGCTTCCAATAAACATTATTCGTTTGTGTAATCATAACGCCTTTTGAAGATGAAGCCATTATCATTTTGCCAGCTCCGATATACATCGCGACATGTGTTGGTTGGCTTGCCTTATTCGGCGCGAAGAACATTAAGTCTCCAGGTTGTAAAGAGTTTACACGATAACCATTTGAATAATACATCTGAGCAGCAGAATGTGGTAATACCTTTCCAGCCTTACCATAGGAATATTTCACAAGTCCCGAACAATCGAAACCCTGTGGTGACATTCCACCCCATTTGTATGGAACCCCAATATTTGCTTCTGCAACAGAAATTGCTTTTTCATGATAATTATATGCTGCTTCAGCTTTAACACCCATAGTGGTAAACAAAGAAATTGTCAGGGTAGCTGCCATTGCGATAGCTGCGATGAATTTCTTAATCATTATGTTAATCCCCCTGGTGTGATTTGATACTTATACTATACAAGAGAAGGATAACATGGACATCACAGTGAGATTACAGTTTTTTTACAGATACTATTTCGAAATAATAATAAAATGAAGGTTGTAACTGATTTGTACATATCATTAAAAAATAGGCTGTGTTAAACTTGCCTGTTGATTTGCGCTCCAGGCGCTTCGCTTTCCGCGGGCGTTCCGGGGAGCCTCCTCGGCGCTTATGCGCCTGTGGGGTCTCCCCTGCCCCGTACTCCCGCAGGAGTCTCGCGCCTTCCGCTCCAATCAACATAGTTTCAAAAATCAACAATGACCTTTAACACAGCCAAAAAATAAAAAGAATGGGAAATTTCCCATTCTTTTTTTAACGAAAGTATTTAATTTTGACTTCGAGAATTGTCCAGCTTCATAAGAGTAAGCTTCGGAAGCGATGCCTCGCACGCCAAAAAACGTGAGTTTTTCGGTGTAGGAGTCATCGGCCCGAGGTCACAAGCCAATTAATTTTAATTATATAAATTGATTCTTGCTCCTGCGGCAAAGCAAAATCGGAGAAGTTAATGTTCACCTCGTCGCATGCCTACAAAGATGATTATGCAGTGGTGCTGGCATCCTGCCGGCTCGTCTTGTGCTTGTCGCCGATAGGCAGGCGCCTTACTTTTTTCTTACAAACCGCATTTTAATTGTGTACCACAGTTTGTGCATGTATTACAGCCGCCAATTTCTTTTACTTTTCCTTTGCGGCAAATTGGGCAAGTGTTGCCAACCTCAGATCCAATTGTTACATCCGTAGAATGTAGGTCACTAATGGTCCCGACAAGGACTACGTGTTGTTTTGGTTTTTCTTTAACAAAAGATGTTTCTTTTGTAGTATTTTCTTCTGCTTTTAATGTCAATACTTGCGAATCGCGTGATCCGTCAACGTATACAGTTCCACCTTTTGCACCACCGCGGTAGAGACGCTCATACACTTTTTCAACCTGCTCGACACTGTAGCCTTTTGGTGCATTGACAGTTTTACTAATAGAGCTGTCAATCCAGCGCTGAATGACACACTGAACATCAGCATGGGCTTCAGGTGCTAGCTCCATCGCTGTAACAAACCAGTTTGGCAGATTTTCTTGATCTGCTTCAGGATGCTGATCAAGATATTCCTGAACGATATCCGCTTTTACCTCAATAAATTTACCGAGACGTCCGCTGCGAAAATATGAGAAAGAGAAATAAGGCTCTAATCCAGTTGAAACTCCGACCATGGTACCAGTTGACCCCGTTGGAGCAACAGTTAGCAAATGGGAGTTTCTTATACCGTTTTCTAAGATCGACTGGCGGATCACTTCAGGCATCTTTTTCATAAAGCCAGTATTGATAAACGCTTGTCTTAAACGATTGGTTTCTTCTGGTGTTTCTGCTGTTAAAAACGGGAAGCTTCCCTTTTCATTCGCCAATTCAATTGATGTTCTATATGCAGTTGTAGCAATCGTTTCAAATACTTTATCAACAAGTAGGTTCCCTTCAGGTGAACCGTATTCTGTTTCGCAGTAGATAAGCAAGTCATGTAAGCCCATTACTCCTAGTCCGACACGACGCTCACCAAGCGCTTGCTTTTTGTTTTCTTCCAGGAAGTATGGAGTAGCATTTATGACGTTATCCTGCATACGAACTCCGACAGCTACGGTTTGCTTTAATTTTTCAAAATCCACCGATTTTGTTTTCTTATCTGCCATTTCTGCAAGGTTAACAGCAGCAAGGTTACAAACAGAAAATGGTGCAAGTGGTTGTTCCAGTTTGTTAACCTAAAGGCTTTTTATCCTTTAGTTCTAACGGTTGAGTTCCCGCTAGTTCAGCATATCTTTTCATTACAAAAATTGTAATGTTGCGGCCTCGTGGGCAGATTATATTCTCTTTCGAGTTTCACTGCCTATGCGTTGCCCCTGACTAGATTTTTACCTCTAGCCTTCGGTTCGGATTCCCAATCTCAGGGTTCCCGCTTCATTCCGCAATTTTTAACGTGAGGCAAACTAAGCCACTTTACCACACGGATTTGTTGCTACGACTTTTTGACCATATGCTTTAGCATTTGTCATGTCATTAGCGTTGTCAATGAAAAAGATTCCTGGTTCAGCAGAGTAGGTTGCGCAAATGTTGATTAAATTCCAAAGTTCTTTTGCCTGAATTTTTTTGTAGACACGAACTTTATGACCAAGTTTTTCCCATTCGCGTACATCACCAACTTTATGCCAATCCTCATTGTAAATTCGCATTTCCTCTTTATCATAGCTTTCCACATAAGGGAAACGCAGTTCGTATTCGCTATCCGATTCTACAGCTTCCATAAATTCTTTTGTTAAACATACGGAGATGTTCGCTCCAGTAAGGAATTCTGGATTATGAACAGTGTAGGTACCGCCAGTTGAAAGCTTTTCTTCTGCATCTGCAATTATGGCTTCACTGAACCCACCTAATCCAGGAATGTGTTTATAATTAACAATCCCTTGATACATCGCCATCTCCTGCATGGTTAGCGGAGTGAGATTTAATTTGTCTTTCGCATGTTTTTTAATCGTTTCATCGTTTGTATTTTCAATTAAGAATCGTAGAATTCTTGGATTTTGCATCTTTGAAATAATAAATTCGATAATATCTGGATGCCAGTCCGCCAGCATAATCATCTGCGCCCCCCTGCGGGACCCACCTTGCTCAACCAAATGCGTCAATTTCGCTATATCATCGAGCCATGAAACCGATCCAGATGATTTTCCGTTTACGCCTCTAGCCAATGTATTTCGCGGTCTTAATGTCGAACCATTCGTACCGACTCCACCACCGCGGCTCATGATTTCCATTACCTGCTTACGATGATCGGAAATTCCTTCCCTTGAATCGGGAACAAAAGGCATCACGTAACAATTAAAATAAGTAACATCTGTTCCAGCCCCTGCCCCGTAAAGAACGCGACCTGCAGGAATAAAGTTCAAATTAACAAGTTCCTGATAAAACTTTTCTGTCCATTCCACGCGCTTCTCTTGTGTTTTTTCAACGGCGGCAAGACCAGTGGCATTTCGCTTTGCAATTTGCTCATAGAAAAGCTCCAAAGGCTTTTCTATTACATCAAGTGATCGCCAAATAACTCCCGTACTGGATTCTTCCTCATCATCAAGTACTCCTCTGAATTCCTCTTCCACTAAAATCTTAGCCTTTTTACTTTCTCTATCAATATCCATAATGTAACCAAGGCCTCTTGCCGGAAACTTTGGATCTTCTTTTATTGTCAGAACAACGAAGTCACCATTCGTTAGGGTAATTTTTTCAGTGTCTTTAAAGGTGTAGCGATCCAACATAACAAGTCGTGAAACACCCTTGTGAGTTATTTTCATATCCGGGGTAACTGGGTGTACCTGGGGGAATAAGCGGATATCCTCGTTCAACCTTTCAAAGTCAATATTCAATTTTTGTCTAAATACTACAGACATGAGAACAACTCCTTAAAAATTAAAATCTTTATTCTATGTTAAATCTAAGTGGTTAATGCTGTTACAAGCTAACCTCATATAATTAAGGTATCACACTTAACAAAAAAATCAATATATAGTGCCTAAAATATTTAAGATGCCACTACATATTGTAAATGACGCAGAAAATAAAAATATTGTCAAACATAAAAGAAACTAGATTTTAGAGAAAATAAGAGCTTTTAAATGATTTTCATTATAAAACAAGAAATTTTAACAGATTTCGAGGTTTGCTTTTTTTATTCAAAAAAAAGTAAAAAAGCGGCATTTCACCGCTCATAATAATTTATCTTTTATAATTCCATTCATCATTTTCATACCGTTCTTTTGCGATTTTTTGAACATATTCAAGCTCTTCCAACGATAATTCATATGGTTCAAGTTCAATATTTAGTCCTTCTACAAAGCCTTTGTAAAATGCCTCTTTCGCTTCTTCCAGCGAGATTCTTCTTGGACTAATCGCATTGATAGCAACTGCCTTACTATTAAACGCTTTTTTCATTCGTTCCTTAACGCGCTCATTTGGATACTTGAATAAACTAAACAGCTTATCTTCATCTATATCTAATAAAATTGACCCATGCTGTAGGATCACTCCCTTTTGCCGCGTTTGTGCGCTGCCTGCTACCTTCCTGCCTTCAACGACAAGTTCATACCAGCTTGGGGCATCAAAGCAAACGGCCGAGCGTGGATTTTTTAAGGCATCGCGTTCTTCTACTGTCTTAGGAACCGCAAAATAGGCTTCAAGGCCTAGCTGTTGAAAACCTTTTAATAAGCCTTCAGAAATAACCCTATAGGCTTCGGTTACGGTTTTAGGCATTTCTGGATGGTCTTCGGAAACAATAACACTGTAGGTGAGTTCATGTTCATGAAGCACACCTCGTCCACCAGTAGGTCTTCTTACAAAACCTAATTTATTTGTTTTAACCGCTTCTAAATCAATTTCTTTTTCAACCTTTTGAAAATATCCGATTGATAATGTTGGAGGATCCCACCCATAAAAACGGATTACTGGGGGAATTTTACCATCACTATGCCAATCAAGCAATGCCTCATCCAATGCCATATTAAAGGAAGGAGAACAATTACCAGAATCAATAAATCGCCAAACTTCTTTTTTCATATAAATAACCTCATTTTAATGTTGTTTATACTGATAGTTCGAAATTAGTCTACCAAAAACTAACCCGAATTCAAAATAAGATGTTTTTGCTATAATATTTATATAGGTATAATTAAGATTTTTTGTCATTTTCTCTTTACTCTTTAAACTATTGACTTATATAATAAAAGTTAGCGCATCAAGCTTGAAAGGAGCAAAAAGAAGTTGAATTCACTTTACACCCTATTAATTATGATTGCATTAATTGCTATCTATTTCGGTTTCACTTATTTCTATCAAAAAAGAATCGTCAAAACGTTAACTGAAGAGGAGTTTCGTGCTGGCTATCGGAAGGCGCAGTTAATCGATGTTCGCGAACCAAACGAGTTCGACGCCGGTCATATTTTAGGCGCACGTAATATACCATTGTCGCAAATGAGAATGCGAATGAAAGAAATTCGATCTGATCTCCCAGTTTATTTATACTGCCAAAGTGGAGTGCGCAGCGCCCGGGCCGCCCAATTTTTATACCGCAAAGGTTATAAAGACCTGTCCCAGCTTCAAGGCGGGTTCAAAAAATGGACAGGGAAAATAAAAGCAAAGAAATAAATAAATTTTACGGCAAGATCCCGAATTGTTTCGGGATCTTTTTTGATAGACGAAATCCCTCGGATATTTCTTTTTTTCGTGAAACTAGACGCCTTCTACATTCCCGGTTTTGAGAAAAATGCATGAAATCGAGCAAGTAAAATCCTTGTTGGCAACACTTTGGGAGCTTTTATTTCTATTTTTGAATCCAATAAGCCTATTTCATAAGTAAAAAAAAGATCAGATCCAATTAATTGAATCTGACCCCTTTTAACATTAAATCTTTTGATATCTTAAAACAGGCTTACGAGCAGCAGTTGTTTCGTCCAAACGACCGACAACTGTTGTGTGAGGGGCTTCCTGGACGATTTCCGGATTTTCTTCCGCTTCCTTAGCAATTTGAATCATGATATCGCAGAAAGCATCAAGCGTTTCCTTCGATTCTGTTTCGGTTGGTTCAATCATAATGCACTCTTCCACATTTAACGGGAAGTAAATGGTAGGCGGATGGTAGCCAAAATCAAGCAGTCGTTTGGCTATATCCAACGTACGAACACCTAATTTCTTTTGGCGTCTGCCGCTTAACACGAATTCGTGCTTACAATGCTTATCGAAAGGTAGATCGTAATAGGCAGCAAGCCTTCTCATCATATAGTTTGCGTTTAATACAGCATATTCTGTTACGGCTTTTAATCCATCCGGACCCATGGAACGAATGTATGTGTATGCACGGACATTGATACCAAAGTTTCCGTAATACGGTTTAACACGGCCGATTGATTGCGGCCGGTCATATTCTAACACATATTCCTCGCCGCGTTTTGAAATAATTGGCTTCGGCAAAAATGGAATAAGATCTGCTTTAACACCCACTGGGCCGGAGCCAGGGCCGCCGCCACCATGAGGACCGGTAAAGGTTTTGTGCAAGTTTAAATGTACTACATCAAATCCCATATCTCCAGGTCTTGCTTTTGAAAGCACAGCATTGAGGTTAGCCCCATCATAATAAACCTTTCCGCCTGCTTCATGAATAATATCTCCAATTTCAAGAATATGCTCTTCGAAAAGGCCAAGTGTATTTGGATTGGTTAACATTAATGCAGCTGTATCTTCCCCAACAACCTTTCTTAAGTCGTCAAGGTCGACAAGACCATCTTCAGTTGATTTAACCGTGATGGTTTCAAACCCGGCAATTGTCGCAGAAGCAGGATTAGTACCATGAGCAGAATCCGGTACAATCACTTTTGTTCGTTTAAAGTCCCCATTTGCCTCGTGATAAGCACGGATCAACATTAATCCAGTCCATTCTCCATGAGCACCAGCCGCTGGCTGAAGGGTCACTTCATCCATTCCGGTTATTTCAATTAAATGTTGCTGCAAATCATACAAAAGCTCTAATGCCCCTTGAACAGAGCTTTCATCTTGGAGTGGATGCACATGAGCAAATCCATTAAAACGGGCAACATTTTCATTGATTTTCGGATTGTACTTCATCGTACAGGAGCCAAGCGGGTAAAATCCAGAATCAACACCATGATTTCTTCTTGAAAGAGCTGTATAATGGCGCATGATATCGAGCTCAGATACCTCTGGAAGCTCTGGCTCTTCTAAACGTAAATATCCTTCTGGAAGAAGTCCATCAAGGGCAATTTCTGGTACATCCATTTCCGGAAGGCTATAACCGATTCGTCCGGTAGTGCTAAGTTCGAAAATGAGCTTCTGATCTTGATTATGCATGCAAATCCCCCAATTCCTTCACAAAAGTATCAATTTCATCCTTTGTTCGTTGTTCTGTAACAGCAATCAACATATGGTTAGTTAACTCCGGATAGTCCCTTCCTAAGTCATAGCCACCAATAATACCCTTTTGAAGCAGTTGTTGATTGACTTCTTTTACCGGTTTATTTAATTTAATCACAAATTCATTGAAGGAATGTCCATCATAAACAACTTCTAATCCTTGTGACTTACATGCGCATTTTGCGTAATGTGCTTTTTGTAAATTAGCTGCTGCCATTTCGCGTGCACCTTTTTTTCCAAGCGCCGTCATCGCAACGGATGCTGCCAATGCATTCAAGGCTTGGTTTGAACAAATATTGGAAGTGGCCTTTTCACGGCGGATATGTTGCTCACGAGCTTGCAAAGTTAGGACAAAACCTCTACGTCCATTTTCATCAGTAGTCTGCCCGACAAGTCGGCCCGGAAGCTTACGCATTAACTTGTTCGTGACTGCAAAATAGCCGCAATGTGGGCCTCCAAAAGCAGTTGGAATACCGAAAACTTGAGCATCGCCTACGACAATGTCTGCTCCAAATTTACCTGGAGGGGTTAGTACGCCAAGTGATAATGGATTGCTCGAAACAACAAACATGGATTTTCCTGCATGAACGATTTCTTCAAGCTCCTTCATTGGCTCAATTCTGCCAAAAAAGTTTGGATATTGAACAATCACTGCCGCGGTATCCTCATTAACCAACCCTTTTAATGCAGTAATATCTGTTAATCCCTCGCTGACAGGGACTTCAATTACTTCAAGGTTCTGTCCCTTAGCATATGTCTTTAGAACGTCACGATACTCTGGATGTACAGCATGGGATACGAGGATCGTTTTCCGTTTTGTATGACCTGCACTTAGCATTGCTGCCTCAGCAAGAGCCGTACCACCGTCATACATCGAAGAGTTGGCAACATCCATTCCTGTCAATTCGCAAATCATTGTTTGGAATTCAAAAATAGCTTGCAGCTCCCCTTGAGATATTTCCGGTTGATATGGTGTATAAGCCGTATAGAATTCTGATCGGGAAATTACATGGTCCACGATCACTGGGATATAATGGTCATAAACTCCAGCACCTAAAAAAGATACATTTCTTTTTAGGTCAGCATTGCGGTTGGACATTTGAAAAAGTTCTTTCATAAGGGATGTTTCTGATTTAGCGGATTTTATGTTAAGTTCCCCTTTAAATCTAACTTTCTCCGGGATGTCGCCAAACAGCTCATCAATAGTGGTAACACCGATTGTTTCAAGCATGGCTCTCTTATCTTCTTCAGTCATTGGTAAATAACGATGGTTCATTAACCTAACTCCCTTCTGTTATTTCTTTTCTCTTTTATAAAAAGGTGTTGGAACAACTTTAGCTTTTAATTTCTTTCCGCGAATTTCTACTTCAACATCAGTATCAAGTGCTGTGAATTCAGATTTAATCAAGACGAGTCCAATATTTTTCTTTAAAGTAGGTGACTGTGTACCTGTCGTAACCTCACCAATTAGTTCCTCCCCTTTATACACAGGGTAACCATGACGAGGAATCCCGCGGTCAATCATTTCAATACCAGTCAATTTCCGTGGCAGACCTTTTTCTTTTTGCTGTTTTAAGACGTCTTTTCCAATGAAATCGGCTTCTTTATTTAACTTAACAGCAAAACCAATACCTGCTTCAAGCGGTGATATTTCAGATGATAATTCTTGACCGTAAAGGGCTAAATTTGCTTCAAAACGAAGGGTGTCACGGGCACCTAGGCCACATGGCAGAACACCTTCCTCTGATCCAGCCTCCAAAATCGCCTTCCAAAGCTCAACGGCATCGGAAGCATCACAATAAATTTCAAAGCCGTCTTCTCCTGTATATCCAGTTCTCGAGACAAGTGCTTTTTTACCGTTTACATTTACTTCTTGCTGGAATTTAAAAAAGCCAATTTCACTTAAATCTGTTCCGCTGACCAGCTTTTGCAAAACCCCTTCAGCAAGCGGACCTTGAATGGCTAATTGAGCTGTTTTTTCAGACAGGTTTTCAAGCTTTACTTCACCGTCTAAATGGGTCTCAAGCCAGTTGTAATCCTTATCAATATTCGAGGCGTTTACAACAAGAAGGTAGTGATGGTCCTCGATCTTATAGACGAGCAAATCATCGACTGTACCTCCGTTTTCATAGCACATTGCTGTATATTGCGCACCGCCATTTTGCAGTTTTGCAATATCATTCGTCATCATTTTTTGTAAATAATTCAAACTATCTAAGCCCTTAACCTCAATTTCCCCCATATGCGATACATCAAACAAACCTGCTCTAGTACGGACTGCTTCATGCTCTTCCTTAATACTAGAAAATTGAACAGGAAGCTCCCAGCCACCAAAATCAATCGTTTTTCCGCCATATTCCTTATACACATCTAATAGTGGAGTTCGTTTTAAATCCGCCATCATAATCCTCCTTTGAACTGATTTATTAAATAGAACTCTTAAAAAGAGTTTTTAACCGATAAGAAAAGCGTAAGCGCCTCGGTCAGCTCCGACAAGGATAAGACGCTTCCAAAAAGAAGGCGCTTTTTGCCTTCATTTTGGAAGTGGCTTAGACCAAAGAGGGGCTAGGCGCTCCGCCGAAAAACTCACGTTTTTCGGCGTGCGAGGTATCGCTTCCGAAGATTACTCTTATGGTGCTGGACAATTCTCGAAGTCAGAATTACTAAAATCGCACGAAAAAAGGACAGAGCCCTCCCTTTAAATGAAAGAAGGTCTCTGTCCTTGCACCTGAAAGTTTACCAAATCTGGCTTTCCCCTTTGGTGGCTATACGAAATTAGCACTCTCCAGAGCTGCGTCAAACAAGTGTTCTTTTGCCTGAGAGATTCACATTGCACTGCTTGCTCCTTCGGCGCTACTCTAAGTAGTCTCTCCCCTTGTTGTCATTCGCATTTATATAATTTTTAAAGTTAGGTAATACTAACAAATACTCTTACTAATTTTATCTTATTAAAATATTTTAAACTTTCAAAGCTATTATAATCCTACCATTAAAACAATAATTTGGGCAATAATATTTATTAGAAAGAGAGTGGAAAATGATGACGGTTTCAATCGAGTTTGATATCTCCTGGCAGGATGATCTATTTCACAGAATTGATACAGATGGGCCGTGGGGAAATTGGGAGCTGTTTAAACTAGCAATCGATATTGAAAAACATCTCGTCATCTCTGAATTCGAGGGCTTACAGGCCCCAAAACATTTGCCAAACCTAACACCCCTGCCCCATCAGCTTGAAACAGCCCAGCAGGTCATTGAAAACATGAATGGAAAAGCGATATTGGCCGATGAAGTCGGACTTGGAAAAACGATTGAGGCTGGCTTAATCCTAAAAGAATATATGATTCGTGGACTTGTAAAAAAAGTATTAATACTAGTGCCAGCCTCCTTAGTAACACAATGGGCATTTGAACTAAACAGCAAGTTTTTTATCCCTGCCGTTACCCAAAGAAAAAGTTACGTTTGGGACCAGTGCGATGTGGTGGTATCCTCGATTGATACAGCAAAACGAAGCCCGCATCGGGAAATTATTTATGAGCAAGATTACGATCTCATTATTATTGACGAAGCCCATAAACTCAAAAATAACAAAACGAAAAACTATGAATTTGTTCAAAGCTTGAAAAAGAAATTCTGCCTATTACTTACGGCAACACCTATTCAAAACAGGATAGAGGAAATTTTTAACCTTGTCTCATTGCTAAAACCCGGACATCTCGGAAATGAAACTACTTTTTATGAAAAATACAAACGCGATTCCCGCTCGCTACATGATGATGAGCACTTAAAGGAAATAGTAAACAAGGTTATGATTCGGAACCGCCGAGCAGATACCGGAATTGAGTGGACGAAAAGGCATGTAGAAACGATTCCAATTGAATTTACAACACCCGAAAGAGAGCTTTACGATGCAATTACAAATTTAAGAAGCGAAGGAGATTGGGTTCAGGCAAGCGCTTTTTCAGTCATGACCTTGCAGCGGGAAGCGTGTAGCAGCAGAGAAGCTGTTTTTTATACGTTGAAAAATATGCTTCAAAAAAGAGAAAATCCGTCCCAGGCCTTCGAAGAACAAATTCAGTATTTTATCACGAAAGTGGAAGCAATCCAGCAAAATTCAAAAGCCAATAAAGCACTTGAGTTAATTCAAAAAGTGAATGATAAAGTGATCATTTTCACAGAATATCGAGCTACTCAACTCTATCTACAATGGTTTTTAAAACAACATGGGATTTCCTCCGTCCCTTTCCGTGGTGGATTTAAACGTGGCAAGAAAGACTGGATGAGAGAACTGTTTCAAAAAAATATGCAGGTCTTAATTGCAACAGAAGCTGGTGGGGAAGGGATTAATCTCCAGTTTTGCAACCACATTATCAATTTTGACCTACCTTGGAATCCCATGCGGCTTGAACAACGAATCGGAAGAATTCATCGCCTCGGTCAAGAAAAGGATGTGATGATTTATAATTTTGCGATTAAAAATACGGTGGAAGAACATATTCTAAAGCTTTTATATGAAAAAATTGATTTATTTGAGAATGTCATTGGAGAACTAGACGATATATTAACAAAATTAGAATTTGGCAATATCGAGGACCATTTAATAGATATTTTCGGAAAGTCGGTAACGGAAGGTGAAATGCGCATTAAAATGGAAAATTTAACATCAATGATAGAATTCGCCCAAAATATAAAAGAAGGTGATTCTTGTGCAGCAGCAGGAAATTCATGATTTTCTGATTAAATACTTTCTAGCAAATGAATGTGAAGTCCTTGAAAATACACCCGGACATTTAACTGTGCAGTTAACGATTGAGCTTGATAAAGCCTTGATGAATCGTCCATTCTACTGGCATTATTTAGAGAAAACAGGCGGGATTCCTAATCCAATGCGGCTAACATTTATAACTGACAAAGAAAATGCTCCTGAAAACATTAAAGGAGAAAACATCCATTTTGGATCTCCAAGACTGCATCAAATTTTTGAATCCACGAAAAATTTGGCCAGCTATATTCGTCTATATGAGCAGCACGCTCATTCGAACCGAAGGACACCATTATTGCCCTGGCTTTGTTTAAATGTAAAAATTTCTTACCAATGTGATCGCAAGCGGGATATTTTTAAATCGATCGGTTTACAGCTTATAAATGGCCAAATGGTTGAAGAGTTTCAAGACAGGCTGCAGCGAATGCAATTGACACCAAAAATCCCGGATTACTCGTTTACATTATCACCATTAGTGATGCCTAAAAGTGGAATACGCAGAATTGAGGGCTATCTTAAATCTATGATCGAAAGCGATAATCACACCTGGGCAGATGAAGCGAGAAAAAGATGGGAAAAGGATTTACAGCTTTTAAACCATTTCTATGAAGATATTGCAGATGGAAATGAAAGCTATGAAACAGAAAAAATGGCGTTAAAGGAGCAATATGAACCTAAAATCAACATTTCGTTTATTAACGGCGGCTTGTTCTATTTGACAGAAAAAGCAATATAAAACTTTTTGATTATCCTTTTTATTCAGTAAATGTATTCCTGATAAAAAGGATAATTTTTTTAATAAAATTTTAAAAATATTGGAGGAAAATATAAAACCTTGTCGAATTAAATAAAGGACAAAATATAAAGGTGGTGTTTGCCATTGCAAGTTCGATTGAAATTTTAGCAAATCGAATTGTTACCGATGCAGCAAGAAATCAAGCGACAGATATACACATTGTTCCTCAGAAGAACGACACCCTTGTTCAGATCCGTTTAACGAACAAATTAATTCCGCGAATATCTCTCCCAAAAGAAGAATGTGACCGACTCATTTCCCATTTTAAATTTACAGCAAACATGGATATCGGGGAACGAAGACGCCCTCAAAGCGGTGCTATTTTTTGTGAAGTAGACGGAAAATTAATGGGACTCAGGCTTTCCACCCTGCCATCCAACAACCGAGAGAGCCTCGTCATTCGCCTTTTACCACAGCAAGAACAGATTCCCTTTCATCAACTATCGTTATTTCCATCAATGACTCGAAAACTACTTGCCCTTCTAAAGCATGCTCATGGATTGATTATTTTTACCGGTCCAACGGGCAGTGGAAAAACCACTACGTTATACTCCCTATTAAATGAAACTGCTCACCTCTTTCACCGCAATGTTATTACACTAGAAGATCCCATTGAAAAAAATTATGACTCCGTCCTGCAAGTACAGGTGAACGAAAAAGCAGGTGTAACGTATGCTGCTGGTTTAAAGGCCATTCTTCGCCATGATCCGGACATCATTATGGTCGGAGAAATTAGGGACGCCGAGACAGCAAAGATTGCTGTTCGAGCAGCCTTGACGGGGCATCTGGTGCTTTCCACAATGCATACAAGGGATGCGAAGGGAGCAGTCTATCGGCTTCAAGAATTTGGCGTGAACTGGCTAGAGGTGGAACAAACACTTATTGCAGTAACAGGCCAAAGATTGGTAGAGCTGACATGTCCATTTTGTGCGGACGATTGCTCACCCTATTGTTATTCCTACGGTCGATGGAAAAGAGCGAGTGTTTTTGAATTACTATCCGGAAGGAACCTACATTCCGCCATGAGAGCAGCTCGGGGTGAAAAGGCAGTTACCTCTTATCGAACGATGAAAGATGTCATTCGAAAGGGAATTGCACTCGGCTATATTAAAGAATCTGAATATGAACGACTGGTGTATAATCATGAAGCGACATAAATGGTCTGTGAAAGAACAAGCCAGCTTCTTGAAAAGAACAGGTGAATTACTTGCGAGAGGATACCCCATTTCAGAAGCAATCGAATCCATCTCGATTCACTTACCTGCATATCGTAAGGAAGAATTAAATGGCTGCTTACTTGATTTAAAAAATGGTTTATTGTTTCATGAGGTTTTAGACAATCTTGGCTTTCACCATGACTTGATCGGCTATGTATATTTTGCTGAGCAGCATGGAAGTTTTGCGGATGCCCTGCTAGAAGGCAGTAATCTTGCTTTGTTAAAGGATCGGGATTTACGAAAATTGGTAAAATTACTTCAGTACCCGATGCTGCTGATTTTAATTACCGGTATTCTGTTTATGTTTGTAAAAAATACTTTGCTTCCAAGGTTCACCATTCTATTCCACTCCATGGGTCTTAAAGAAAATTTTTTCACTAAAGTCATCTATACTTTCGACCGTTATTTTCCAATAGCGACATTTTGCGCACTTTCCCTCGTTATTTTAGGAGCAATCTACTATCTTCTTATTTTCCGGAAGATCTCCATTCTACAGCAAAGGTCTTTGCTTGTGCGTATACCCATTGCCGGGAGAATCCTCAAATTATTATTTACCCATTACTTTTCGATTCAACTTAGTTTTCTATTGTCTGGAGGAATCTCCGTGTTAGAAGCCCTGCTTTTATTTGAAAAAAACGAAAAGCAGCCCTTTTACAGTTCATTGGGGAAAGAGATCAAACAAAAACTTGTCTCTGGTGAAAAATTGGAGGACATTTTATCGGCATTTTCCTTTTTTGAAAAGGAATTTCCCATGATGGTCAAGCATGGGCAGGAAAACGGAAAATTGGAGCAGGAATTATTATTTTTTGGTCAGCACTGCGTTGCTAATATGGAAGAACTGTTGGAAAAAAGCTTAAAAACAATCCAGCCTATATTGTACCTTTGTATCGGATTTCTCGTCGTTTCCATGTATTTAGCCATTTTATTACCAATGTTCCATCTAATGGATGGGATTTAAAAACTGGAGGGTATGAAAATGAATAATGAAAAGGGGTTTACACTGTTAGAAATGATGGTTGTCATGCTAATAATATCAGTAATACTTATCATTACCATTCCAAACATCACAAAGCACAATTCTAATATCAACACTAAAGGCTGTGAAGCGTACGTAAAAATGGTTCAAGCACAGGTTCAAGCCTACCAAATGGAAAAGAAAAAGCTGCCAACTAGTTTAAAGGATCTTATTGATGAAGGTTATTTAAAGGAAGATTCAAAAGGATGTCCAAATGGAAAAACAATCATAATCGATTCTGAAGGAAACGTTGTAGTAGAAGCTGGCAATACATGATGAAAAAGAAGCAACATGGTTTTACATTAATAGAATCTTTACTGGTTCTATCTATCTTCATGATTATTACCTCAGTCACAGCTTTCTCCCTTAAACCGCATTCGTTTATAGTTGACGACAACGGCTTCCTAACCAAGCTGCAAGCGGATTTATTGTATGCCCAGCAATATGCCATTTCACATCAATGCGAGGTATCTGTGATGTTTTCGGAAGAACAATTTACCTATTCAATTTATTCTCGTTATGACCTCCTGCCATTAGTCGAGAGAAAGTATTCACCAAATATCAATGTATATGGAGGATCCCTTCCCTTGTATTTTAAATTTTTGACAGATGGAAATGTAAGTAAGTTCGGATCTTTTTATATCAAAACAAGTGCCAAGAATTATCGTGTAACATTTTTAATTGGAAAAGGAAGGTTTTATATTATTGAGGAAAAATAAAGGTTTTTTACTGCTTGAATTACTTTTGTCATTGTCTGCATGGTTTATGCTCTGCCTATTTTTCATTCCATTGCTGATTGATTTAAAGATTCAATCACAACAATTAGAGGTTCATAAAAAGGCAGAACAGCTTTTGTATGAGGAGCTTCAGGCAAGCATCGTTGACGGGCAGAAATATCTAAATTACTCCGTTTCCCATCAAGGGATTGAATATAGAATTGAATGGAGAGATCTCTCCTTATCTGGGCAAAAGGAGGTATGTGTGAAAGTTGAAAAACACTCTTTTATTTCAAAAACAGAAATGTGCGCTACACCTGAATGAAAAAGCTTTTACACTCATTGAATCATTGCTTGCCTTATCAATATTTACAATAATCGCTTTTTTCATGACCCCAATCTTTCAAGTTATGCTTAAAAACATTGATCCACCTTCGCGTATACAGGAATTGGAATGGGAAGTCTTTTGCAGCCAAATAAAAAAAGAAATTCGGTTGAGCAGCCACGCTGAGGTTGTGGCAGGCAGATTATATTTAACTGAGGACAACGACACCATTATATTTGAAAAGTATGGGAGTAATATAAGACGGCGTGTGAATTCCACAGGTCATGAAATTACTTTACAAAATGTTGCTGACTTAACGTTTATTCTTGTAAACAATGCTGTAAAAATTTATGTTAAAGACATTTGGGGTAAAGAATACGTCCTCACAGCCTTATCTCTTTTCAATTGGAATATAGACCAATGAGAAAAAATAAAAATGGCTTTACCTATCCTTTGACATTGATGGTATTACTGCTCTTTCTAACTTTTTTCACTGTTAAGGCTGAAAAGCTATTGGGCGAAAGAAGGTTAACTCGCGAAACCACCATTATTTTACAAGAGGAATATTATATACATACATCTGTAACTAAAATAGTGAAGATGTATCAATTAGGTACTCCCATTCCAGCAAAGGGAATCATGATGTATGCAAAAGGAACCATGGAATACCAATCTGAAAAGCCAAATGAAACTGTTCAAAAAATAAATTTCACTCTCCGCTTATTTTCAGGAGAAACGTTTTTGGGAATAGGGTATTTTGATGTCAGTTCAAAAAGAATAGTTAAGTGGGTTGAAAAGAAATGATTCCAACGGTTTGAAAAGAATCATTTTGGCTATACTTTTAGTGCAGGTTTAAAAGGCAGGTGTGTCCATGAAAACGAATGACTATGTAAAATATATGACTCAAACCATCGTTCAATATGTTGACCAACCAAAAGAGGAAAGAAAAAGACTTCGAACGGAGCGAAAGCAAGCACAGGGTTCCCTTTGGTATCGATGGTTCGGAATCCTACCATATGTCGTTTATACTGAAATAAAAAAAAGGAAGAAAATGTAACGAAGCAGATTATACTGCTTCTTTTTTTCTTTGAAATGGCTGTGTTAAAGGTCATTGTTGGTTTTTGTAACTATGTTGATTGGAGCGGAAGGCGCGAGATCCTCGAAAATGCTATCGCATTTCCTTCGTGCGGTGTTAATTCAAGGATGCTGATTCAACGTCCTGCGAGAATACGGGGCAGTGGAGAGACCCCACAGGCGCTTAAGCGCCTAGAGCGCAAATCAACAGGCAAGTTTAACACAGCCTTTGAAATAAAACCTTAAACACCATAAAAACTAATTAAAAGCTGTAAAATAGAAACAACCTATCCAAAAAATAGCGGTTGACATTTTAATTATGAAGCATTTTTAAGTAAAATTTATACGATACAACTAAAACACAGCAGCAAAATGTGAACATTTTCTAAACATATAGTGTTAATATTGTTAACCTCATTCCCAGCGTAATACACCTGTATTATAATGGAATAAATTATGGGGGTTCGAGGTGAACATAGATGGAACAAACATTAAAAATTACAAACGTTTTGTCAGATCCAACACGATATTATATTTATCAATATATAACAAAACGTCATCAAGAGGTTACGGTTCAAGAGGTTGCAGAAAATTTCAACATTCATCCAAATGTTGCCAGACTGCATTTATCCAAGCTTGAGGATGTTAACATGTTGATATCAGAAACAAAAAAAACCGGTAAAGGTGGAAGACCAAGCAGATTGTATCGCTTATCTGACGATGTTATTCAGCTTCATTTTCCATTCCGTGACTACATGCTTCTATCAAAGGTTGCCATTCAAACAATGCTTACCCTTGGTGAAGCAGGGAAACAGGCATTATTTTTAACTGGCAAACGGTTTGGTACAGAAATTATTGAACAAGAAATGGCGAAAAACTCACTTGCTAATGAATTATCATTTGATCAAAAGCTAAATATTTTAAAAAGCGCTGCAACACTTGCCGGGTTTTATCCGGAATTTGAAGCAAATGGTGATCAAACTAAAATTTATTTCAAAATTTTTAATTGTCCATTTAAAGAAGTTGCGGAGGAACATGACACAGTTTGCAGTATGCATCATGAATTTCTTAAAGGGATGTTTGAGGCATTATTTGATTCTGTTGAGCTAGTTGAAAAGGAAAATATGTTTTCCGGCTGTGCTACGTGTTCGTATCAAGCACTTGTTACAAACTAATACAAAAACCATTATTTACAATTCCCTCCCTTTTACTTTATAATTATGTAATGATGGTATCGTTTGGTAAAAGGAGGGGTACATATGGATCGTATGTTCAGAGTTTTGGGTTTCTGGACAGGTATTTTTACCGTTATGTTCTATCTTGGTGATATGAATAAAACGGCAATGCTTTTCTTAGCCCAAACTGGATTCTTTGTTCTACTTAGTTATCTTAAACTATCCGAGCGTATGTATATGTATGTTTTCGGGGCCTATTTAACCGTTTTTTTCGCAGGTTTTACTTATTGGACTACTTTTATGATGCCTCTTGGCGGAGGACAATAAGAAAAGCGCCGGTATTTGATACCGGCGTTTTCTTATTATTAGGCTGTGTTAAACTTGCCTGTTGATTTGCGCTCCAGGCGCTTCGCTTTCCGCGGGCGTTCCGGGGAGCCTCCTCGGCGCTTATGCGCCTGTGGGGTCTCCCCTGCCCCGTACTCCCGCAGGAGTCTCGCGCCTTCCGCTCCAATCAACATAGTTTCAAAAATCAACATTCACCTTTAACACAGCCTATTATTAAAACAAATCACTCCAATTTAATGGAAGACCTTTTTGCTGGATAATGACATGAAAATAGGAGCTAATTCCAGAAGGCATGATTAAACTTCTTATGGCCCTATTTCTTTTACTTACCTCAGAAAAAGGGTTGGGGTCATTATGACTTGTTAACTCCTGCAGGATTCCAGCGTTTAATAAAAATTCGTCTTGTCTTAATTTAGATAAATACTTTAATTCTACTTGTTCTCCTTTTTCAATAAAATCATCAAGATGGATATGTGAAGTAATGTCCATTTCCCCAGGGAACTGCAGAACGTCATCCATCAGTTTATGTTGATAATATCCCCTTAAGCTCCCCCTCGCCCTTGAAGGCTCCATCCATTCCTCATTTGTATAACCATAATCAACGGTTACAACAATTCCTTTTTTCAGCACGCTAGAAATGTTCAGAATCAACTTTGACATTGCTAGAGGAACCTCAATTCGCTGTTGATCTTGTAAATGGAGTTTATTTTCCTGTAAAAATGAAAGCAACTCCGGATTTGTTAAGGGAACCCTATCCTCATACAAATGGTCATTTTCAATTCCAACCATCATTTCATACATTTCGCCGTTTTTCTTCTCAACGACATGGACAGGGAGCGCGTCAAAAAGTTCGTTTGAAAAAATCATCCCTTCAAAACTGCTTAATTCATCGAGCCGTTCCAGTTGAATAAATGAAAAATCCGGCTTAAGTAAATCATTTTGTAATTTTCGATGAAAAGGGCTACTTTCTACAATCCAATATTGCAAAGGAGTTTGAATCGTATTATGCCATTCCTCCAAAAAAGCCCTTGCAAATCGGCCATTACCAGCCCCCATTTCACAAAAGGCTGCAGGTAAGTTGGTTTTAATACAAACCTGTGAAAACCATTTCGCCATCAACCTGCCAAAAATATCTGATATATTACTCGTGGTGATAAAATCCCC
The DNA here is from genome assembly GCF_001048695.1 of Neobacillus massiliamazoniensis. GTDB lineage: Bacteria > Bacillota > Bacilli > Bacillales > Cytobacillaceae > Neobacillus > Neobacillus massiliamazoniensis. Next base: position 460,590 of record NZ_CVRB01000004.1, read on the forward strand.
CTGACGACCAATTTTGTTTTTTTCATTCATGTAATAGCCAAGTTCAGGGTGGTAAAGGGCTGCCTCCATAAATTCTGCATACGTTATTAACTTTGTTGGTGAGCTGTTTATCAAACTTTTTAAATAGGTGATCATTGTAACTCCTTTTATTTACACTGTTGATATCGTGAAACTCAAATTATCATGTTATTATTGCAGTTTAACCTATATCCACTTCCATTAAATGAGTTGGTATCCCCTAGAAAAAGCCCTTCTCTTCGGTGAGAAGGGCTTTATTAAAGCCAAAGAACTGGCTTAAAATCCGTTTAAATAGGGATTATGATCCATTTCTTCACCAATCGTTGTAACTGGACCATGCCCAGACAAAACTAAAGTTTCTTCAGGTAAAAATAAAAGCTTTTCGTGAATGCTTTTTAGCAATTGTGATTGGTTCCCTCCTGGGAGATCTGTACGCCCGATACTGCTTTTAAATAATGCATCACCAGATACCACGAATCCTTCTTTTTCAAAATAGAAAGATACACTTCCTGGAGAATGCCCAGGTGTCTCATAGACAAAAAACTCAAAATCACCTAGTTTGAAGGCTTCTTCCCTCTTTAAAATATAATCAGCAGGCTTTACTCTTAACGGTTCTTGCATCTTAAAAAATTTTGAACCATTTAATTGTGGGTTACCTAGCCACTCTTCTTCCTCTTCGTGAAGATAAACAGGGATTTGATAAAAATCTCTAACCTCATCGACTGCACCAATATGATCAAAATGGGCATGAGTCAACAAAATGGCAGTCGGCTTTAAATTTCTTTTGGTCAGCCAATTAATCAGCTTCTTCCCTTCGCTTCCTGGATCAAATATTAAACAATCTCCATTTTCCTTTTCTATAATATAACAATTTGTTTGAAAAACCCCTAACGGGACTTGCGACCACTTCATCCGTTTAACCTCCAATGAAACAGAATACAATAGTTTTATTTTATACTATATAGTAGGGATATTGCTAATTGTTAGAACATTGATCACTTTTACCCTCGACAAAAAGGGAAAAAAATTATAAAATAGGAAACGAATGTATATAATATTGTTACATAATTTTTTGAATGTTAAGCTTTGCCTGTTTTTTATTTTAAAAAGGGGGATTCGCTCATGGGATTAGTAATCATTTTTACTTTAGTTACCATTCTTGCTGCTATTGGTGGATTTAATGCGCTAAAAAATAAAAATTTCTTAGGTGCATTTTGGGGTGTTGCTTCTTTCTTAGTATTTGGCTGGTTTACCCTTATGACAGTACTACACAACGGAATTCCTACTGGAACACATTAAAAATAAATAATTTAAAAGACTGCCTGATGGCAGTCTTTTTTTTAATTGGCTGTGTTAAACTTGCCTGTTGATTTGGGCTCAAGAAGCGAGCATCCGCGGGCGGTCCGGGGAGCCTCCTCGGCGCTTAAGCGCCTGTGGGGTCTCCCCTGCCCCGTACTCCCGCAGGACGTTGAATCAGCATCTTTGAATCTACACCGCACGAAGGAAATGCGATAGCATTTTCGAGGATCTCGCGCCTTCCACTCCAATCAACATAGTTTCAAAAATCAACAATGACCTTTAACACAGCTTTTAATTAATTTAATTATCATCCTTTTATTAGCTGGTAAACTTTTTTTGTTTTTAAATCAATCATTTTTTCTAAATTGTTTCCATATAAACAGGCTTCGCCTGAAGGTGAAAGGCTGATCGGCTCATTTTTCATTCCTTCCATAATAAGTTTTTCATTTTTGTTTTGCAGGTCGTAAACCACGAGTTCAAAGCCTTTGGAATAAGAATCAGCTTCACCACTTGCTAAAGGTCTAAAGGTGTAAAATTGCTTCTTACTTTCACTATAATCGTAAAAAGGAACTAACCAATCTGAATAATTGGTTAACTGGGGTATAGAAAAGGTGTAAATACGCTTTTGGTCATTGTCATAAAAAGAATAAGCTGCCTTCGAGGAGTCATGCTCATTAACAGTAATGGACAAAAGGAAATCCTGAAAAGCTGAAAAATAAATGGCTAAAGGAATAATTGTTTTTTCCTTTTCATCTCTCAAATTTTTTTCAATAACCGGGGCAAATAATTCAGGATTATTTTTATTCCAATTTAAATAGGCGATTTTCTCTTTTCCTATCCACTTAATAAACGGTTGAGGCAGGGAAACCTCCGCTTCATGTGCATTGTTCAGGTCAAATAAAACCATTTTATAAGTCCAGTCTTGATTGAAAATTGAAACAAGAAGCTTTGTTTCGTCGAATACATTCCATTCACAAGCTAATTCATATGATGGAAAGGATTTTTTTAAAATTTCTGTTCCCTTCAAATCAATGATCGTAACATTTGCTTGGTAGGTTGAAGGTGATGACTGAATCAATAGATATTTTCTTGATGGACTAATTTGTACGGTAGCAATCGGGTTTTCACTTTTATAAAGTAAATCACTTTTCCCAGTGGAAATATTATACACATAAACAGTTGAAGTTTGGTCAAGATTCGTAATATAGACAAGTTGACGATCGGAAAACCATCCACCAATTTTAAAAAAATTACCTTGTGGAACGGTAATAGGTAACTTCCAGTCATCCGAGCTTTTTGCAACAGTATTTGTTTTCGTCCTGTCTTTAGTCGCTGGCTTAGAATGGGCCTGATCGTTTGAACATGCACCTAAAAGGAGGTCAATTACCATAATCATTATCAAAATAAATAATACTCTACTCTGTTTCAATTTAACTTGAAGATCCATGCTTCCCCCTCCTATTTAGCCAACCATATATTAGTACGAATTTTATTAGAGAAATGTTTCAATAAATTCTTCCATTAAAAAAATAGGAGGGTGTCCCAAAAGTATAACTTTAAGGGGCACCCCTTTTTATTAATAGTCTGTTAAACTTGTCTGTTGATTTACGCTCTAGTGGCGGTCCGGGGAGCCTCCTCGGCGCTACCTGCGCCTGCGGGGTCTCCCCTGTCCCGTACTCCCGCAGGACATTGAATTACATCCTTGAATCCGCCCACGCACGAAGGAAATGCGATAGCATTTTCGAGGAGTCGAGCGCCTTCCGCTCCAATCAACATTGTTGTACATATAGAGGTGCCTGTCACCATTTGGGACAGCCTCTCATTATATCTAATTGAAAATAGGCTATTAATAGGTAAGAGCTACTATAAATATTTTCTCAGCTATTTTAAGGATTTCGGCAAATTGTGAAAGAGGCAATGGATTAATCCCCCATCCAAATTCCAAAGTAAATCCTGGTCGTTTAAATTCTTGAATATACCAATCCTTATATCCCGCATGACTATCTACATAGCGAATTGCTTGATATCCACTTACTCTTTCAATTTCCTTTGCTATTTCTTCAGCTTCATTTGGTTCATGTCCTTCATAGCCCCAATAAAATTCTTTCCCTTGAGTATGAAAAGCTAAAAGACGGTCAAAAAAGTTGTTTTTCGCCAGTTCAGCCATTGCGATCGCTTCTGGTTCACTCAATGAAAAGCTTCCAGGAAAATCCCTTGGTGCTGGAGAGTTTGTATGTTTATTGCTGTTTTTTACTTTTTCCCAGTTAGCAGGAAATTGCCTATTCAAATCCACCCCCCTTATATTTGCTTTCCAATGGACAAAATCATTACTGCCTTCATTCATGTTTATGACCTCATCATGATGCAAAGATGGTGGGCCATTTAAAACTAGATCCACTCCATCAGGATTCACCATCGGAACGATAGATAATTGAACGTCTTGATACTGCTGGATCGACTTTTCTCCTCTAATAGGGCTGCCATTCGTTAATGAAAGTAAGTAGTTATTTACTAAGCTCATTAAGACCATCGTTGTGATCCATTCATTTGCGTGGAAAGAGGCATTCATATGGACTATTTTCTTGCCTTTTCCGATTCTTATTTCCTGTATGGGACTTCCTAAAACACTTGTACCGACTGTGAAAACGTTTATAAATGGATAAACTTTTTTTAATCGGGTAATATATTCCCCCAGTTTTTTAGAATCACATGGACTTTTTGTTTGAAAATAAGGCTTTGTAATTCTCATGGGGAGTAAAATGGTGTCTCCCACCTTTATCTCTTCAGCCCTATAGTCTTGATTCAATAATAAAATCGCATCAGTAGACAGCTTTCTGGAAGTGGCAATTTTCGAAATGGTTTCTCCTTCTTTTATAATGTAAGGCTTAACCAAAAAGCCTGGAATGTTAATCATTTCTGATGCGTTCAAGCTGGTTTGAATTTGAGAAGGATTGGAATCCAATATCAGCTCGAATGGTATTGTAAATAAATGACTATAATACTCTATTGTATCTCCTGAGCGTACACAAATCTCCATTTACAAACCCCCCATCATAAAAAATCATATGAAAAAGATTTTAGAAAATTCTTTCCAAATAAAAAAACCTGCTACTCACAGGTTTCTTTGTCATTATTAAATCTTGGCTGTGTAAAAACTTGCATGTTGATTTCGCTTCAGGCGCTTCGCTTTCCGCGGGCTTTCCGGAGAGCCTCCTCGGCGCTTAAGCGCCTGTGCGGTCTCCCGCAGGACGTTGAATCAGCTTCCTTGAATCAACAACCGCACGAAGGAAATGCGATAGCATTTTCGAGGATCTCGCGCCTTCCGCTCCAATCAACATAGTTTCAAAAATCAACAACAATGACCTTTAAAACAGCCTAAATCTTTTTGTGGTTTTTTATTAACCATGCCGCGCCAATAACACCAGCATCATTTCCTAAAGTAGCTAATGCAATATCTGTTGATTCCTTCACAGGAGAAAAAGCAAACTTCGTAAACTTTTCTTTTACCTGATTTAAAAGGATTGTCCCTGCTCTTGAAACACCACCACCTAGGACTATTAATTCCGGATTAAGGGTGTTAGCAATGTTAGCCAATACAAAGCCTAAATGGAATGCTACTTCATCAACGACCTTACTTGCCAAGGTATCGTTATTTCGAGCAGCATCAAATACATCTTTAGCAGATATGGTGCCATTTTCAGCAAGCTTTTCAGCTAAGAATCCGTTTGTTCCGTTTTTTACAAGCTCTTCCTTCGCTATTCGAACAATCCCCGTTGCAGAGGTAATCGTTTCAAGACAGCCCGTTTTTCCACAATTGCACTGAGCTCCCCCTGAAGGAATGGCTGTTATATGACCAATTTCTCCGGCTGCACCATTAATGCCTCGAACAATGTCACCGTTTGCAATGACCCCACCGCCAACACCGGTTCCAAGAGTAACACAAACCAGGTTCTTTGCACCCTTACCTGCACCATTCCACATTTCTCCAAGTGCAGCACAATTGGCATCGTTTTCAATCATAACGAGGAGAGCAGTTTCTGTTTCAAGGCGTTCTTTTAAAGGATAATGATCCTTCCAGCCCAAGTTCACAGCATTGATGATAACGCCCTTTTCATAATTTACAGGGCCAGGTGCACCCATACCAATCCCTAGTAGATCTTTCTTAGAAATCCCTAGCTCAACTAGCTTTTCATCAATGGCCTTCGCTATATTTGTAGTAATATTCAATCCTTCATCTGAATTATCTGTATGTATTTCCCATTTATGTGCGATTTCCCCGTTTGTATTTACAAAAGCTAGTTTCGTTGTAGTACCACCAAGGTCTACGCCAACAATCCATTGGTTTTCCAATTTCATTCACCTCTCGTTGACTTTTTCTTTTTCTATTTGAATCTCATGCCTCAAAATGAGTAACGCAGTTTGGTATTCACGAACTTCAATAAGCTGGGATTTGTACAGCTCTTTTAATTCTGATTCCATCAGTTCAAGGTCCGCAACTCGATCTCCTATATAAATAATTGTTCCAAATTTTTTTAAATACTGCTGAATTTCATAAATTGTTTTCATTTAAATCCACCTAAACAATAGTTTACCTTACAAAAGAAGTATACCCGATGACTGCCCTTGTCTCAATAAGTCATACACTAAAAAAGCAACCATATTATGAAATTTAGTCTATTGAAAAATAGTATGCATTTCCATGAAAATACAGCCATATAACATATAAGGACAACCACCAAAACAGGATGGATGAAAGGATGGAACGAGAGTGAAAAAATTTTTTAGTATACTGGGGATATCCCTGTTTGCTTTCATACTTGCCGTCTTCTCTCTGTCAAATCAGCCTAATGTTCAAGAAAGTATTACTTTTTTTCCAATCGATCCAAACGTCAAATTCAAAGCAATAGATACATCTCTTAATCTCAACCATGGAAGTACAGTTGTATGGAGAATTAAATCCACGCTTGACCGAAAAGCATATTTACGTCAAGATGCTGGATTTTTATATGCAAATGGGAAACTAATGGGAGAACTTCATGGCTGGAAACAAAATACGGAAAGTTTATTGCAAGAAAAACAAATCAAAACAGAGAATAGCACCCACTTTGAAGCGATTACGTTTCATCATGCCGAGCTCCATCAAAATGGCCAAATTTTTAGCTCACAAGCGATGTCCCCTGCGCAATTGTACGTCATAATTTCTTCCAATCAGGCTCCTTTTTCCTTTCGTTTTCCCAAAACGAAAGAACAAAGCGATTGGAAACAAAAATTGGATGAACAAACGGAACGAATGCTCAATTTCAGTTGGAATAAAGGGCTTCGACATTTTTCCATCGACTTAAGCAAATACCAGAAATACCCTTTATATCTTTTTGATAGTCAAACGAAGATTGGTTTTCCAGGCTTCACAAAAGGTGAAACAGATAGGATTGTCGGAAATCTTTGGGAAGGCCTATATAAAAATTATTTACTCGGAATAAAAAAAGCGGACGGCACGACCGTAAGCCCAATCGGAAGTACCATGCCGCTCATCTTGCTAGCAAATGATAAAACTCATTTATTAGTCTTAACTGAAACTGCAAATGGAGAACCTATCCTCCTCCGCCAGATGATTGAAGGTATTGATTAATTTGTTGTTGTAATTTCAAATAATCCTTGTCATCTGGTTTTATTTTAACTGCCTTATCTGCGTTTATTTTCGCTTGTTTTGCATCTTTTTCATTTAAGTTTACTATTGCAAGATAATAGTAGGCTTCAGACATTTTTGGGTTCAGCTTAACCGCCATATTTAAATGATTTTTTGCTTCTTGAAACATATTTTTCTTCAATTCAACAAAAGCAAACATTAAGTATGTTCTTTCAGATGGATGGTTAGACTTTTTTACATATGCCTGTATTGTTTCATACGCTTGATCATAGTCGTTTTGGTCAATATAATTTTGGACCAATATGATCATAGATTTTTCATTCACTGAACTCGCTGAGCCTTTGAACCCGTAAAGTAGTGCCCCCAAAACAATCACAATTGAACCCATCAGAAAAAGAAGCTGTAGTCCCAGCTTTTTCTTTTTTGGAAAACACACGATTCCTGCAGCTAGGAAGCCGCCCAGCAGCCCGCCAATATGGCCGGCGTTATCAGTTCCTGATGAAGAAAAGCCAACCACTAAATTTAACCCAAGGATGATGAAGAGATTTTTACCCATTGTCCGAAAAAACAATTTCGGGTAGATGGCACCAAAATACAGAAGAGCACCAAAGCAGCCAAAAATAGCCCCGCTAGCTCCTGCTGAAATATTAGCGCTAAATAGAAAGCTGGCAATAAAGCCGCATGCTCCTGCAAACAGATATATGAATAGAAAACGAACATTGCCGTACATTCTTTCAACAGTAGTCCCCAGAAAATACAAAGCAAAAGTGTTCATTGCTAAATGCAAAAAGCCAATATGGATAAAAATAGGTGTAAAAAAGCGCCACCACTGTCCTTCCAAGATTAACTGATTTACCTTTGCCCCGTATTTTATAAGCGTAGACGTATTCGTACTTCCCCCATGTAATTCCATCCAGAAAAAGATAACTATTTGGAGAAGAATGAAAAAATAGGTAAGATAAGGTTTTCCGTAAGTAAAGATCGCGGTTTCTTCTCTTGCCATTTTTATCGCATGATGCAGGGCTGATTTTTTTAATATCTCAACTTCTTCCTCTGTGTATTCTTCTTGGATTGGGAAGGAGACCTCCAGATTTAGTATTTCTGAAATACGTCCAATGCTTTTTTCATATGTACTGTTAACAAAAAGAATCGTGTTAACCGTTGTTTTATTTCCTTTAGGGAAAACAAACGGTTTTGCGAGGCGAAATTCATAATCGTCGACAGGAGGATATTGACTTACCAAAATGTTCAAAACGTTTATCTCACTTCGTCCAACTTGCGTCCGTATTCTTTCTCCATTTGTTGCGGCAAATTCGATATCTCTTTGCACCACATTTCCCCAATCAAAATGATGAAGCAGCAAGCGGATAACCGGTGCATTCTTATTTTCTAACTTTTCCAGCCATAACTCTTTTTGATTCTCAAATAATTGAATGATACGATAACCGTGATCAGAAATGAAAGAATAGGCAAGCCTCCAAAAAATAAACTCCTCTTTTATATCTCTTCCCCCCTTTCTATCATAAAAAACCAAGATTTGATGCCTCTTGCTCCTTTCATTATAAACGATAATTACCAAATGAAAGAACAAAAAGCGCAAGCGCCTTGGTCACCCTCGATATAGGGAGACTTGGCACTGGTAAGTGCCTTAGTCTCCCTTAATGCGCACAGAAGGAATTAGCCTTCTGTAGCCAAGCATAAGACGAGCCGCCATGAAGGTTGCTTTTTAACCTTCATGAAGGATTGGCTTAGACCAGAGAGGGGCTAGGCGCTCCGCCGAAAAACTCACGTTTTTCGGCGTGCGAGATATCGCTTCCGAAGCTTACTCTTATGGAGCTGGATTCAGCAAACTTAATCCAAGTTGACCGCTCCTAAATGAACCTATAAATTCCTAGACAATAAAAAAACCATCTGTGGTTTTCACCATTCAGATGGTCCTCCAAATACTGATTGAAACAATCTACCTTTTACACCTGGAATTCTCATTATCGTTCCTACCGCAAAGCGGCGAAGGAATCTGGATGCAAGCAGTACATTAATAATCCGATATCTGTAACGGAATGCAAAATAAACAATAGACCCAATCATCAAAATAGAAGTTAACATACGCGACATTCTTTATCCCTCCTGCAGTTATTTTACGAGGAGGTAAAGATTTTTATCCAGAAAATCGAATGAAATAGGATTATTTTATAGATTTTTAAAAACTGGCTCCATCGTGCTCTTTAATACTTGGACGGATTTCTTAAATTTCATTAATTCGTCCTCGTTTAAATCAAGCTCGACTACTTCTTTTATTCCATTTCGGTTTACGACCGCAGGCACACCAATAAAAATATCCTCTTGTCCATATTCTCCATTCAGATAAGTAGAAACGGTTAGAACAGAGTTTTCATTTTGTAAAATGGCCTTTGTTAATCTTATAAGACCCATGGCAATCCCATAAAAGGTTGCACCTTTCCGTTCTATAATATGGTAAGCAGCATCACGTACATTTAAAAATAGTTGATCAAGATCAAGTGGGCTAAAGCTATCCATGTTTTTTGTCCATTTATCAATAGATGTACCTGCAATATTGGCATGGCTCCAAACTGGTAGTTCCGTATCTCCGTGTTCTCCGATGATGTAGGCATGAACATTACGGGTGTCAACATCAAAATACTCCCCAAGAAGATAGCGAAAACGAGCAGTATCTAAAATGGTCCCAGAGCCAATCACACGTTCTTTAGGTAGTCCGGAAAACTTCCATACTGCATAGGTTAAAATATCAACAGGGTTGGTAGCGACAATAAAAATACCATCAAACCCATTTTCCATAATTTCTTTCACGATACCCTTAAATATTTTTGTATTCTTCTCAACAAGATCCAGTCGAGTTTCTCCAGGCTTTTGGTTAGCCCCCGCTGTAATAACGACGATATCTGCTTCCCTGCAATCCTCATAGCTTCCAAACCATATTTTTGTCCGTGATGGAGCAAAAGGAAGACCGTGATTTAAATCCATCGCGTCTCCTTCTGCTTTCTCTTTATTGAGATCAATTAAAACGAGCTCTTCCGTTATCCCTTGATTTAACAGTGCAAACGAATAACTCGACCCTACAAATCCTGTACCTATTACAGCAACTCTATTCACACGATTTAACATAACAATTCCACCTTTACCATGATTTTCTACTTCATATTATATTTATTTTGTCAGCATAAATACAACAATCGCTAGTATTGCGGCCAAAAATCCAGATAGAAAATTGACCATGTCATTGTCTACAAAAGCAATTCCTTTTATTCTCTTTGTTGGACTATGACAATGAAATTTTTTTTCTGTTTCTATGCCGCATTCATTACACCTATAAAGTTGTTGGTAATATGCTCCAATCAAAGTATCCAAAACATTTCCTATATATCCGAAAAGAAAGACCATTACACCATAAATTATACTTAACTGAAATAGAAGCAAACTACTAATGGAAATAATTAAAGAACCAAAAAGGGCGGCAGTACTACCTAAAAGACTAATTGCTCCGGACGTCCCTTTCTCTACTCTAACAAAGCTTCGAATATCGATCGGATTTTTCTTACTAAGTGAACCAATTTCGGATGCCCACGTATCAGAATTAGCACTTGCTAAACAAACGATAAACCCTATTAGCCAGGCCTTGTCATAGTGAATAAAACTGAGCATACTAAAAAGTGCTGCACCGCCGCCATTTGCAATTACCTGTCGCCAATCTCTTCTCGCCCCTTTGGCCAATTTTTCTTCTAAACGACTTTTAGAAGCAGCTTTATATTTAGACCAAAAGCTAGAAGTGGCAAAGAACACTCCAAGCAAGATTAAACCTTTTACACCATAGCCGGCATAAATAGCCATTCCAACGAAAATAGCTGCTATTGTCCCTGAAAATGATAACGACCGAAGTAAATAACCCATATAACTAATTAAAATAATTATAATGAGAATAAATAGGTTTTCAATCATTTGGTAGTAATAACCCCAGTATTGGTAATGATTTTGGAAACAGGAAGATCATGTTCTTCAAGATCAATCTGGGGGATTATTTGGCAATTAAACGCCAATGAGATTGTTTTTCCATCGTAATCCCTTAAAAAACGATCATAATAACCGCCTCCGAAGCCAAGACGATACCCAGCTTGCGTGTAAGCCAAGCCTGGGACAATGAGAAGGTCAATTTGACTTGGCACTACTTCCTCAGTTTTTGCTTCAATTGGCTCAAGTAAACCATAAAATACAGACTCGAGCTGAGAAAATTCAGTTAATGCTCTAAATAATAACTTTTTCTCCTTTGGAATACATTTTGGAACTACCACTCGTTTTCCTAATTCCCACGCTTTACGGATGATTTGGTATGTATCAACTTCAGGCTGCTTCGAAATCGTTATCCCAATGACAGCAGCGTCCTTCCAATCCTGTTCATCGTAAAGTCTCTTTGCTATTTTATAGGAGTAATCCTCGTAAAGGGGTGTTGTTAAATGGGAAAGAGTTTCCTTCATCTGTTTTCGGACGGAGTTTTTATCATTCATTTTAAATTAACCTCCATTTTTAAAAATAAATGAAAACTCGCCAATTGGCGAGTTTGATTGGTCAAATGCATAGTCCTTGTGGTATTCATGCGACATAGGAAAGAAAAAAAAATAGGAAAAATGTATTCTTTCCTAAAAATCAAAAAAAAGCAGCAGGAAGCCTCCTACTGCTTATTTTGTTTCGCGATGTGTTGTACTACGCTTTTCTCTTGGGCAGTACTTCTTTAGCTCAAGACGATCCGGATTATTACGTTTATTTTTAGTTGAAATATAGTTACGGTCTCCACACTCAGTGCACGCTAACGTAATATTTACACGCATGTCAATTTCCCTCCAAACGATTAAGCTGTTCGTTCATACGACTTTTCTATAATATCATTTTTCAAAAGGAAATGCTAGTGTGTTTTTTAAAAGTGCCTTCTCTATGGACTGGACCTCATTTTTATTCATTCCCCAAATCGTCCATGTATTCATTTTCTTTGTTTCATGTGATTCAATCGTCAAATATTCCATAAAAATACTTGCTGCCAGCCCTTTCACCATTGGCTGGTACTTTAGGGTTCCTCTCTTAAGAGAACTCCATATTTGGTCTGTAAATGCATTCCATTGAGGCATTACTGTACTATCCCTCATACCGATGCCATTATATTGACCATTTACCATATACACGGCTTTGTTGGCTAGATGAAAAATTCTATTATCTGTAGGAGAAACAAACGTTAACTGCTCCCCTAGAGGATTGGGATATTGATGCATGGCCAATATTCTTACTTCTTTCTTTTGATTACTATAATTACTCACATAAACAGTAGAAAAACGAATTCTCGAGTGAAGCTGCTCCTGCTTAACTTTCATGACCAATCCTTCTTCGTAGATAACCTTTTCAGCTTGATTTTGCATCCAAAAACAATGGCCATTAACCCATATTCCCGGAATCAATTGCAATTGTTCCATTGAAGCATTTTGAACAAATGAGTTTTTGTTATTCTTTTGTTCTGCTAGATTCATTTCCGTCACCACCTTTTTAATAATATTGGGTCCTTCTTTTCCCATTCCTAATTTCCTTTTTTCTTTATGCGATGCTGTAAAATTGTATCTTCCATAATGTTGCTTGTCTCAGAAGCAATTCGCTTCCAACCGTACAAGCTCGTTGTAATTTGCTTTCCTTTATTTCCTATCTCATCTGCTTTTTTCGGGTGCTGCATCAGAAAGTCGATCTGTTCCAACAAGCTTTTTGCATCACCTGGAATCATTAACAGTCCTGTTTGAAGATGTTTTACAATCCCTTTAAGGCCCCCAGTATTTGAAACAATAGTCGGTTTTCCTAATACCATTGTTTCAAGTGCAACGATTCCAAACGGTTCATAAAGGCTCGGGAACACAGCCATTTCACTGCCTGAGATCAGGGCATTCCTTTGATCATCGTTAATATAGCCAATAAAGGTAATTTGCTCCTCCAATCTCCGCTCAACGATATTACGCCGATAGGTATCGAGCATCGGCCCTTTACCTGCGATGACAAAGAAAAGATTAAGTCCTTTTTCTTTGGCAATGGCAGCGGCTTCAATAATCGTTTCAAACCCCTTCTCTTTTACAATTCTTCCAATTGAAAAGATATATTTTTTATGTTCAAGCTCAGGAAATAATTCGTTAAAATTACCTGAAAACTCTACAGGGTCAATCCCATTGGGAACAACCGCAATTTTTTCAACATTTACTTGAAATATAGAAATAAGATTTTCTATCATATATTGACTACATACGATGATCATATCGGATTCTTCCATTAATTGTATCTCTTTTTCATGGATAAATTGCTGCATCTCTGTATGAATTCCATTATTTCGGCCATATTCTGTTGCATGGATGGTAGATAACAATGGGATTGATAAGGTTTCCTTTAAAGCAATTGCAGCAGCGCCGACCAGCCAATCATGAGCGTGAATCAAGTCAAACTCGATTTCCTCTGCCAATTTTTCCGCTTTATAGCCAATAGCTACATTAAGACCACCAATCCAGGTGATAAAACTATGGTCATATTTGTTTAGGGGCTTAACCCGATGAACATGAACGCCATTTAGACTTTCAAACGAAAGTAATTCGTCATTTCCCGCTGTAACCACATGTACTTCGTGACCCATTTTTGCCAAATGGGCTGATAAGCCGTAAACATGCCTAGAGAGGCCACCAACTACATTCGGAGGGTATTCCCAACACAACATAAGAATCTTTAATTTACAAGAAAAAGAAGCCAATTGTTCGATCCCTTGTAACGAAGATGTTTTATCCATTTTCCCCCTCCGGAGCAGAGCATTCCTGGTAATAACTATACGTACTGACATGCTCGATCCACTTTGGATGCTTGTCCTCATATGTCTGAAATTGCAGCAAATCATGATAGATCCCATTGTCAAAAGGAATATCTATAGTCGGTGTATGGATAATATTTGATTGAAGAAGTGGAAAAAATTCTCTTTCTGTAAATTTAACCCCTAAATGAGCAAGATAGCTGCGATTTGCTATTAACCCTTTTATCATCCAATAACCATTGTCATAAGACAAGGGAATTTCATAATAATGATGGGCATTTCTCCCATTAAACTGAATCTCTGTTACATCGTAGATTCGGGCAGCATGGATAAGATCTTCAAATTGAAGGTTAAAAAAACAATTCAGTATTTTTGCAGGTAAACTTGAAGCCTCCCAAAACAAGATTATTTTTCGAGGTGTCAAAAGTTTTAGTTGCAGTTCCCCTTTGATAGGGACAAAATCTATTGGTTTTTGGCTTGTCGAAGATACAGTTTCCTGAAACATTGTGTTCCCCCATTTCACAAACTAATTATTATATGCAGAAAAACAATAATTATCAATTAAATTTGATAATTTAATCATATCACTGGAATGAAATGTGGACAATAAACGCATTTTGTCGGATTTTGCCTATCATTATTTGATACAATTAAATTCGGAGATTTTTTTAATAGCCAGAAAAAAAAAGAAATGATAGACGAATCGAAAACCATTCATTTTTTCTTGTTTTTTTCAAAAAATGACAACAAAAAAAGATGAAGCTAAGTGCCAGCTTCATCTTTTGTAATCTATATGGTTACTTATTTAAGTTGTAACGTTTTCCTGTCTCTAAGTAAATAACATTTTCTACTATATTTGTTGCATGGTCTGCAATTCTTTCAATAAATCGGCAAACAAACGATAATTGAATAATCTGGTTAGTAGATTCCGGATTATGCGGAATAAGCGTTAGAAGCTCTTGAATTAATTTTCCAAACATATTATCAACATTATCATCTTTTTCCGCACATTTATAAGCTAGATCAATATCTTCTGCATAAAATGCAGTAATGGAATCCGACACCATTTCTAACGCCATCTCCATCATTTTCGGAATATCGACAAATGTTTTAATATGCTTTTCATTCCCAATATGCAAAACAGATTTGGCAATATTGACAGCCATATCTCCCATTCGCTCGACTTCAGATGAAACTCTCAATGCTACATTGATTCTTCTAAGATCTTTTGCTACAGGAGATTCTCTTGCAATTAGCAATAATGCTTTATCATTGATCTCGTGGTCTAAATCATCAATTTCATAATCCGCATCGATTACAGATTTAGCTTTCTCAAGATCCTGATTTAGGAGGGCCAACATGGACTCCTTAATGGCATGATCCGCTTTTCCAGCCATTTCAATTAGAAGTTCCTTTAATTCCTTTAAATTATGGTCAAAATTTGATCTCGTCGTCATTTCGTCACCTCATTATCCAAATCTACCAGAAATATAGTCCTCAGTACGTGAATCTTTTGGCAATGAGAAAATTGTTGAAGTTAAGTCCAATTCAATCAATTCTCCCATTAAAAAGAAGGCAGTTTTATCCGATACCCGGGAAGCCTGCTGCATATTATGGGTAACGATTACGATCGTATACTTTTCTTTTAGTTCAAGAATTAGTTCTTCAATTTTTAATGTAGAAATCGGGTCAAGAGCAGATGTAGGCTCATCCATTAATAATACTTCCGGTTTTGTGGCAAGTGCTCTTGCAATACATAATCTTTGCTGCTGTCCACCAGATAAACCTAAAGCAGGGGCATGCAAACGATCCTTTACTTCATCCCATAGAGCAACATCCATTAAAGCTTTTGTTACCACTTCGTCTAAATGAACCTTTCTTTTCATCCCATGAATTCTCGGACCGTAAGCAACATTATCATAAATCGACTGTGGAAAAGGATTCCCCTTCTGAAAAACCATACCCACATGTTTACGCAGCTCAACCAAATCCGTTTTTTCACTTAGGATATTTTGACCATTAAAATTTATTTCCCCTGTCATTTTTACGTTCGGAACCATATTAATCATAAGGTTTAACGTTTTGATAAAAGTAGACTTTCCGCAACCGGATGGACCGATAATGGCCGTTACCTCTTTTTTGTTAATAGGAAAGTCAATGTCCTTAAGGGCATGATGATCGCCATACCACAAATTTAATTTATTAATATCAAATACTTCTCTAGTTAATGTTGAAATAGCCACAAGATTTCCTCCCTACCCAAACCTTCCAGAAATATATTCTTCCGTCTTTTTTACGGCAGGATTGGTAAAAATTTTCTCTGTATCATCGTATTCAATCAAATCACCACTTAAAAAGAAGGCAGTTTTATCTGATATCCGTGACGCCTGTTGCATATTATGAGTTACGATAATAATGGAATAATCCTTTTTCAGGTCAATGATCAATTCTTCTACTTTTGCATTGGATATTGGATCCAAAGCCGAAGACGGTTCATCAAGCAACATGACGGTCGGTTTCATAGCAATCGTCCTTGCAATACATAGACGCTGCTGTTGTCCACCTGATAAAGAAAGAGCTGATTTGTGAAGCCTGTCTTTCACTTCATCCCATAATGCCGCTTTCCTTAGGCTTTCTTCAACGATTTTGTCCAGCTCATTTTTCTTTCTAATTCCCGAAAATTTAAGAGCATGGGTAATATTTGCATAAATTGATTTTGGAAAAGGATTAGGCTTTTGGAAAACCATTCCTATTTCTTTCCTTAATGCAACAACATTGATTTGTTCTGATAAAATATTAAGACCCTCATAAAGGATTTCGCCTTCTGCCCTTGCACCAGGGATTAAATCATTCATTCTGTTGATGCTACGCAAAAAGGTTGATTTGCCACATCCTGAAGGTCCGATAAGAGCAGTAATAGAATTCTTATTAATATCCATTGAAATTCCATTTACTGCGCGTTTTTCTCCGTAGAAAATCTCTAAATTATTTACTTTTAAGATATCCTCTTTATTTAACTGAGCATGATTAGGAACAGCATTTTCAACTGTTTTTTTCTCCATCAATGCAGGAACCATTTTTGCTCACCCACCTTTATTTTGTTGCTGTTACTTTTTTGTAAATAAGACTGCCAATGAAGCGTGCCAATAAATTAAACAGCAATACAGAAATAACTAAAACTGCCGCCGATCCATTTGAAACGTCCTTAACATCGGGAATTAAACCTTGCGTATTAACCGACCAAATATGCACTGCCAATGTTTCAGCTGGTCGCATAATATTTAGGGGCGATGTTGCTGAAAAGGGATTCCAATTGCTATAATCCATTCTCGGTGTAGAAAGACCCGCCGTGAACAATAATGCCGCCGCCTCACCAAACACACGCCCGGCTGCAAGGATGGCACCCGTTAAAATAGTTGGAAAAGCACTTGGAAGTATAACGGTTTTGATTGTATGCCAATGAGTTATTCCGAGAGCTAGACTGGCTTCCTTTTGATCACGTGGAACGGAACGAATAGCATCCTCAGTCACTCTTACCATGACTGGAAGATTAAATACTGTTAGGGCAAGAGCACCGCCAAGAATGGTATATCCCCATCCTGTTAACGTAACAAACATTAAGAGACCGAACATCCCTATAACAATCGAAGGTAGTGAAGCTAATACCTCTATACATGAGCGAATGATATTTGTCACTTTTCCTGGTCTAGCGTATTCAGCCATATAAATGCCGCCGCCAACACCAAGAGGAACAGTAATCAGCATCGTGATAAAAAGAACATAAAACGAATTAAATAGTTGATCGCGAATGCCTCCACCCGCCATCAAATTACTTGAAGGTGTTGTTAAAAATTTGAGAGAAACATGCGGCAAGCCGTTTATTAAAATAAAAGAAAAAAGACCAACTAAAATAGAAACAATAATAACGGCAATGGCTATAAAAACCCCTGTCGCGATTCGATCAGCAGTTTTGCTATTCATTATATTTTCCTCCTATTTGAAAGATATCGAATCAATAGGATGAAGGCGAAAGACATGATTAATAGGAATAAACCCATTGACCACAAAATATTGTTTTCAACACTTCCAAAGGTGGTGTAACCCATATTCATAGTAATAATTGTTGTTAAGGTAGCAGAAGCATCCAAAATACTATGTGGTAATGTTTTTACATTACCGATTACCATTTGAACAGCTAAAGCTTCCCCGAATGCTCTTGCCATACCTAGAACAACAGCAGTCAATAATGATGGCATCGCAGCAGGAATTAATACTTTTCTAATCGTTTGCCAGCGTGTAGCACCTAAAGCATATGAACCTTCTCTAAGACTTTTAGGAAGTGTGCTCATAGCATCTGTAGCAATTGTCGTTATCGTTGGCAAGATCATGATAGAAAGAACAATTGTCCCAGAAAGCAAACTAAATCCAAGTCCTCCCAAATGGTTCCGAACAAATGGAACCAATACTGTAAGCCCGATGAATCCATAAACAACGGATGGAATACCTACTAATAGTTCTATGACTGGCTGTAATATTTTTCTTCCCCATGATGGAGCAATTTCTGTCATAAAAATAGCACCGCCAATACCTAGAGGTGCAGCAATGATGGCGGAAAGAAAAGTAACAGCAAAAGAACCGACTATGAATGGTAGTGCACCGAATTGTGGTTTCACTGGATCGGTAGGATTCCAGACCTTGCTGGTTAAGAATTCAATAAGACTAACACCATTTTTAACAAAAGATTGTAACCCTTTTGTTCCAAGGAAAATCGTAATTGCAAGCGTTGCGGTAATCATGATAGCAGCACATAAAAAAACAATAACTTTTCCTCTTACTTCTCCATCCATCCAATTTTTCTTTGATTTCAACAATCTTTCTTGCGCAGAAATCGTTTTTTCCATATTAATTTACACTCCTAAAATGCGTATATGGGTAAATGCAACAAGTGCATTTACCCTGTTAAATTAAGATGTTTTATTTTTTACTTTTTCTTTACATTTCCTTGTGGGTCGCGTTCAACCTTCATATCTGTTACAGGAAGGTAACCTTGTTTTTTCACTATATTGTTTTGAACATCGCTGCTCATTAAGAAATCAAGGAATGCTTTTTCAAGGTCAGTTGGTTGACCCTTTGTATAAGAGTGCTCATAAGCCCATACTGGGAATTTACCTGTTTGAACATTTTCAGCAGTTGGTGCAACACCATCGATTGCAAGTGGTGTTACTGTATTATCATTTAAGTAAGAGAATGCAAGGTAACCAATTGCTCCTGGAGTTTCGTTGATAATCTTCTTAACTGTATTGGAAGCATCTTCAGTGACTCCTTCAGCTGGTTTTGCGCCATCTAGAGCAAATTTATTGAATACTGCACGTGTACCTGATGAATCAGGACGGTTTACAAGAACGATTTTTTGGTCAGGACCGCCAAGATCTTTCCAGTTTGTGATTTGTCCAGTGAAAACTTTGATAAGATCAGCTTTTTTGATATCTTTAATGCCTACTTTAGGGTTAACAGCAGCTGTCATTCCTACTACTGCCACTTTATGGTCAACAAGCTGATCAGCTGGAATACCTTGTTTTTCTTCCGCGAAAACATCAGAGTTTCCGATTTGAACTGCACCTTGTGCAACCTGTGAAAGACCAGTACCAGAACCACCGGCATTTACTTGAATATCAACTTTTGGATTTTTTCCCATGAATTCTTCGGCAGCAGCTGCGACTAATGGTTGCATGGCAGTTGAACCAGAAATGACTAATGAACCAGAAAGTTCTTTTTGAGCAGGCTTACTTGTATCTGCTCCTTTAGAAGAATCTTTCGACTTATCTGTAGATGCTCCACCACCGCATGCGGCCATAACTACCATCATTGCTGCGAGTAAAGCAAATAAGCTTAACTTTTTCATGCTTTTCATTTCCTTAATTCCCCCTAAATTTTTAGCAATTTGAACGTGTGTCTGCCTTACATGTATAAGAATACGCTAAAATTGTTTAGCTAGTTTTAATCAAATGTAAAGCTTATGTAAATTTATATTGCGTTTTTGTAAAGACGGACATACTAGAAGTTATTGGTAGTACTTTTATTCGACAAAATAACACCTGCCAAAGTGACAGGTGCTAAACTTTTGATTATTAAATAATTTACTGGCCAGTTGGAGTCTGTTGCGTATTAGCAGCTCCACTTGCTTGCTGTTGACGCTGTTTCTTTAAGTTAAAATAGGCATCCATTACTCTTCGGCCAATTTCCTCATTTACACTTGGACCGGTATCACCCTGATATGCCCAAGGAACTAAGACAGCCATCGCAATTTCAGGATTATCAGATGGTGCATAGCCAACGAGACTTAAATTCATTACCTCAGGAGGCTCTTTAAAATTTTTGCGCTCAGGGCCATCATAGAAGGCTTGCGCCGTTCCAGTTTTGCCGGCTGGGCTATAATCTACGCCTTGGAAGAAACTATATGCTGTTCCTCCAGGAGCCTGGTAGACCAATTTAAAACCTTCCTGTACCCTTTTAATCCAGTCATCCTGAAAATCAATTTTATTTAAAATATTTGGTTGGACTTCCTGGATAATTGGACCCATTTCAGTATTATCCATTGACGGCTGGCGAATTTCCTTTACAATATGCGGTTGAACACGGTATCCCCCGTTGGCAATGGTTGAAATATATTGAACCAACTGCATCGGTGTATACGTGTCATATTGTCCAATTGCAAGGTCGAGAAGTAACCCTGGCTTGCGGTCAGGCCCTTGAAACCCGGCTGTTTCATTTGGAAGGTCAATTCCTGTTCGTACACCAAGACCAAATTGGGCAAACGATTGACGCATTGTATCAAAAGTTTTTGGATTTAATGGCAATGGCTGATTAGGTACATAATGTCCTCCTCCCATTGCAATGACCGTTTTCCACATATAAACGTTTGATGAAACTTGAAGGGCTTTTAAGTCATCAAGCGGACCAAAAGTTTTCCAAGATTTCTTTACCGGTGTATTGGCAATTTTCAACGGTTCGTCAACCTGAACTTGACCTGGTTGAATCGCTCCTGTTTTATAGCCTGTTAATACAGTTGCTCCCTTGACTGCCGAACCTACGTTATAAGAGGTTGTTATGTTTCCAAGAGAAAAGTCATGCATTTCGTACTGACCGGTTTGGGGATTTTTAACAAGCTGCTTGCCGGCCATCGTTAATAAATCACCAGTATGAGGGTCCATTAGGACAACAAATGCCCGGTCTAAAAGGGATGTATTTGGATATGCCTTTGCCTTCATAAGCTCATCCTCGATAATTTGCTCTACCTGCTGCTGAAGATCCATATCAATCGTTAAAACGAGATCGTCTCCCCTCTGACCATTGGCAACAGTATCAGTAGAGACAATATTACCTGATTTATCCATTACATTTTTTACCTTTGCTTTTTGACCATGAAGAACATTCTCGTATTCCGATTCAATATAACTTTTTCCTACCCGATCATTTCTGCTGTAATCTTGCGCAAGGTATTGGTTAAGCTGCTCCTTAGGTAAACCTTCTTCCGATGAAGATACGTTACCTAATACTGTCTGAAGGGTATTTCCAAATGGATAGGAACGATCCCAATCTGTTGTAGTATCAACACCTGGAAGATTGTCAAGATCTTGACTGACAGAAGCAAATTCTTCCGGAGTAACATTTTTATTTTTTACAATTTGCGGAGTTAAGGAATAACCGCTATTAAATTGTTTTAATATTGCAAGTGTTTTTAAATCATCATTTGTTAAACTGTTCAACTCTGCATCGGTTATCCTTTTTAATTCCAAATCATAGATCTGTTTGTCGTCTAATTTTTTTTGATTGAATAATGCCCATTCTTGTTTCGTGATTTTTGCCTTTGCTTTTTCAGGGTTAATTTGAATCCAAAAATCCCGTTTATCACGGTCACGAACTTTTGATAAGTCAACATCAATCAATTTTGACAAATCTCTTGCTGTTTTTAACATATCCTTTTGGCTTGTATTTGGGTTTTTCGTGTAAGTAATCGCATCTAATGGGGTATTATCAACAACTACCTTACCACTTCGATCATACATTTTTCCACGAGGCACCGGGGTATTTACAGTAATATTATCTGTCCGCTGCAGTTCACGCTGATAATCCTCGCCATACACGATCTGTAATTGGCCCAGACGAAGGATAAGAATCGAAAACAAGGTAAATACAACAAAGAATAACATGTTAAATCGAAACGGTACATGTGTCTTCTTTTTCTTTTTATTCAAAGTCCAGCTTCACTTCCTTTATTCAAAGCTCAAGGATAACATTCTCTATTCTATAAGAAAAAGCTCCTTTTTTCTATGAATAACCCTTACCAATTTCGACAAATATTTTATGAAAAAAGCTTTGTTAATTGTTGATGTTGTTTTTTCTGTAAAAAATTAGGATTAATATCAAACAATCTGGTAATGGTCACCAAAAAATCTTTAGTGCCTGATTTTTTGGTGCTGTTTTAAACTTTTATGTGCCGTTTGATCCCTAGTCCCCATTTTCACCATTGAAAAGAGCTCCGTTTATTATTTTCGAAGCTCTTTTTTGTGATTTTCACTTAGATAAAAACGGATATGTGCCATTTTTGATTTTTATGTGCCGTTTTTCAAATATATGTGCCGTTTCTCGACTTTATGTGCCGTTTTTAACTTTTATATGCCATTTGATCCCAAGTACCTATTTTCACCATTAAAAAGAGCTCCGTTTATTATTTCCGAAGCTCTTTTTTGTGATTTTCACTTAGATAAAAACGGATATGTGCCATTTTTGATTTTTATGTGCCGTTTTTCAAATATATGTTCCGTTTCTCGACTTTATGTGCCGTTTTTAACTTTTATGTGCCATTTGATCCCAAGTACCTATTTTCACCATTGAAAAGAGCTCCGTTTATTATTTCCGAAGCTCTTATTTTGGGTTTTCACTTAGAAAAAACGGATATGTGCCGTTTTTTGATTTTATGTTCCGTTCTGGAATTTCTTCCAATATTACTCACCTATAATCCTAGTTACCCGATCCACTCTTTATTTTCAATTTTTATTCTTTTAGTAAAAAATCCTTTGAAAAAAAGATATCCCTAACAAAGTTTCAGAACCTTTTAAGCCAGCCATCCTCTTTACATAGCAGGTAAGCGGACTCTTTTAATAAACCAATAAATACAAGTGTGGCCTGCTCCCAAAAACAATAATAATATGGGAATGCTTTGTTTTTCATTAAACCAAGTTACAGCACCTAAAAAGCATAAAATCGAAACAATCCTGCCCAAATTTAAAAATATTTCACGAACCACAATATATTCAATTCTCATTTCCGCTGCTTTCCAGCCTGTTCCAATGACATCAAACGTGGTGGATGTATAAGGAATAAGTATAAGCGGATATGCAATGGCGATGGTTGCCCCATATATTAAAAGCTTAACAAAATTAACATCCCATACAATCAGGAGGATGGCCAAATATAATAAAATTCCTCCTATTAATATAGATGATTTGCGCTGTGATTTTTTTATCAATCGAGATACCGCATAATAAGCAATAAATGAGATTCCTGAATTAAGCAGGCCAAACGTTCCGATTGCCATTTCACTTCCTGTTGTAATATAGACGAACACGGAAATGACAAACAAAAACGTCCCTTCTCTTAGGCCCTGAAAAAAATGGGCGTTTGTTATGAGACGCCAATTATCATTTTTCTTCCTCTCAGCTAAAATTCTTGTAAAGCAGTACGTCCCGTGAGAAGGTCGAGGTTTTAATGAAAAACTAAAAAAGACAGCAAGTGCAAATAATGATAAAGAAAGACCAAAGACTATCGAATACCCAGTGAACTTCTCAAATCTTGTAATGATAATTCCAGCTGCTATTGGTCCAATCATCCCTCCAAATGAAGATAGTACCCCTAAAAAGCCATTAAAAAAGTCTCTGGTTTCCGGTTCCGTTATTTCAAATGTTAAAACATTATAAGCGAGCCAATAAAACCCATAGCCTATTCCAAGGAGGCTGCCTAATAACAGTAAAAAAGTTGATGCTTTTGAACCGCACACTAAAACCGTTAAGTAAAAAAGCGCTAAAAAGATGACACCGATTCTTAACACAATGACGCGATCTATTTTCTTTGCCCATCGCCCGGCCAAAATAAATGTCAACGGCTGTAGGATCACAATTGAGAGGTTATAAAGCGCAATATCAGAAAATTCCCCCGTTTGTTTCCATAAATAAATATTTACGAATGTGTTAGAAAGGGCTACGCTTAAAGAATATAAACCACCAATTATCAGCAATAATGTTAAATCCTTCGTTAACTCTACATCACCCAGAAATCTAAACTTTTTTGCCATAAAAACTCCCCTTTTTCTTAAGAGGTAGTCTTTAACAATGGAGTTTTTCTTATTCATTTTTCATAAAACATATGTAAATGGATTGATTTAATACGTAAAAAAGGCAGCTTTGATTAGCTGCCTTTTTTCGCGTTTTTATTAAAAAATTTTATTTTGCTTGGCTGTAACGCTTTGTAACTTCGTCCCAGTTTACAACATTCCAGAAAGCAGTAATGTAATCTGGACGCTTGTTTTGATATTTTAAATAGTATGCATGCTCCCAAACGTCAAGGCCTAAGATAGGAGTTTTACCTTCCATCAATGGGCTGTCTTGGTTTGGTGTGCTAGATACTTCAAGTTCGCCGTTATTGACTGATAACCATGCCCAGCCGGAACCAAAACGAGTAGTTGCTGCTTTTGCAAACTCTTCTTTTAAGCCTTCAAAGCTTCCAAATTTGCTGTTGATTGCGTCAGCTAATTCACCAGTAGGTGCGCCACCGCCATTTGGAGAAAGGATTTGCCAGAATAAAGAATGGTTGGCATGACCTCCACCATTGTTGCGCACTGCAGTACGAGCAGATTCAGGAACTGCATCTAAGTTAGAAATGACTTCTTCAACTGACTTTGATAACAATTCTTCATTCCCTGCTAACGCATTGTTTAAATTTGTAACATATGTGTTGTGATGTCTAGTGTGATGAATGTTCATTGTTTCTTTGTCAAAGTGTGGCTCTAGCGCATTTTCTGCGTATGGTAATGCTGGTAATTCAAATGCCATGGTTAATTCCTCCTATGTATACATTTTTTTAGCTTTAGTTAATATCTAAAACGATTTTTAGAATATTTCTAAAGCTTTGTAGCTTAAGAATACCAAACTTGATTATGCGTTTCAAATTTAATGCTTAGTTCAACATAAATACATTACCCTTATAAAGTAGTTTTATACCTTTCATTTTAAAATGAAAATAGGCTCTTTTTTTTCGATAAATTGTCATAAATCAGCAAGACTGCATTCTGTCAACGATTTATGTCATATTTGCCTAACAAATCTACTAATAATGTTAAAAGCTTCATTGACATGTTGTTAATAAATTATTTTAATCAAGATGAAGAGTTAAAGGAGTGTTGGATATGCAGACATCAACAAGCTTTAATATATATAGTATTTTGTTACATTTTTTTCAGGAAAAAGAGTCTGTCCAAAAAATTAAAGCGGGGAGTGTTCTTTTTCAAGAAAAAGAGCCTGTAGAATATATTTTTTTATTGCTTAAAGGAAGTGTTGCCCTTGGGAGGGTCCATATAACAGGCAAGGATTTCACATTGAAAGTTTTAAATAATCGTGAATTAATTGTTGAATATCAGCTGTTTAAGCCAAATCCTCATTATATATTCTACGCCAAAGCCGTTACAGACTGTGAAATTGTGTTTATTAAAAAAGATGAATTTGAAAAATTTATTCAAATAGACCCTGATGCAATGAATGCATTTGTAACTTGGCTTAGTACAGGTTATTTAAAGGCACAAATGAAGTGTCAGGATTTAATTATGAACGGTAAAAAAGGCGGACTGTATTCGGTCCTTATCCGCCTCTGTAATTCATACGGGGTGATAACGGAAGATGGAATTCTCATTGACCTGCCATTAACCCATCAGGAATTAGCCAACTTGACATACGGCACAAGAGAGGTTATTCAACGCGCCTTAAAAGAACTTCGTGAAAAAGGAATTATTTCATATGATCAACAAAAATTCACGGTCAAAAAACTAAGCTATTTAAAAGAAGAAGTCGACTGTCAAAATTGCTCCAAAGAAATTTGCGGGATAAATTAAATGGATGTTTTCCCTTGTCAATGTTGATAAGGGCTTTTTTTTGGCTGTGTTAAACTTGCCTGTTGATTTGCGCTCCAGCCGCTTCGCTTTCCGCGGGCGTTCCGGGGAGCCTCCTCGGCGCTTAAGCGCCTGTGGGGTCTCCTCTGCCCCGTACTCCCGCAGGACGTTGAATCAGCTTCTTCGAATCTACACCGCACGAAGGAAATGCGATAGCATTTTCGAGGATCTCGCGCCTTCCGCTCCAATCAACATAGTTTTAAAAATCAAATATGACCTTTAACACAGCTTTTTTTAAATAAAAAAGATACTTTGGACTTCGAGAATTGTCCAGGATAGTTAAAAGCTTCGGAAGTGAACCCTTGCTTCTGCTTTTTTTATTTACAGGTCTTTCTTGTCTACATCGATGGCAAAGGCTACAATATAATGGTGAATCTGTTTAAGGGTGGTAATAATGAATATTTTCAAACAATTTTTTAAAAGTATTTATTCTCCAAAAGATATGGCCTTATTTCGTTTCCAAGGTATTGGAAAAACAATTCTTTATGTGTTTTTCTTAACACTCGTTTCCATTTTGCCATCAATTATTTACTTAACTACCTCTATCTCAACTGGTATTAATACGGCAAAAGAGGTTATGAAAAATGAAATTCCTTCCTTTTCTATTGAAAACGGCGTACTAAATTCAGAATCAAAAGTACCTGTAACCGTAAAAAAGGATCAATTTACTATTTTTCTTGATTCCACTGGTGCGGTATCGGAAAAAGAAGTTCAAAAAGAAGGAAATGCCTTTGCATTATTGAAGAATGAATTTGTTTTTGCTGCGGGAGGTAACATTCAAACATATCCTTATTCCATGTTAAAAGGGAATCAGCTTACAAACAAAGAGATTCTACAATACATTGATAATATAGATAGTATGAAAGTCATCATTCTCCCAGTGTTATCGATTCTAATTTTTTTATTTTCCAGTGCCGCAAGCTTTATCAAAGTAACCTTATTAGCAGTGGTGGGTCTCCTACTAAGAAACCTATTGGGCAGAAAACTTCATTACGGTCATCTCTGGAGATTGTCTGCCTACAGCATAACATTGCCAACCGTGTTTTTTACGATCATGGCTGCTCTCAAAACCGCTGTTCCAAACAGCTTCCTTATCAACTGGTCTGTAACAATCATCGTACTGTGCCTGTGTATAAACGAAATACCGAAGCCGAAAAAAGCTTTGTAAAGACGCACTTTTGTGCGTTTTTTTTATTTATAAGTTCTATAAAAAGGTGGACAAGCATACGAATATACAAACTTTCCGATGATGGAGGTCTGGTCCGAATGAAAGGATTGTTTGGTGTTCTGCTCGTCATTCTAATTGTTTATGCGATATATATTGATTTAACTGTTGGCACATTGCCAAATACTAATAAAACAAATTTGGAAGCTGAACCTACGTCAGCCGTTGTTAAGCAAGTGAACAAAAATATGCCAGTGTTTGAAGAAAAGGTAAAACCTGGCGATACTGTCATTTCAATTGTAGAACATCATATCAATAAACCCCTTCCTGTTTCTATTACCGATTTAATCGACGATTTTCGAAAATTAAACCCTGGAGAGAACCCTGAAAAAATCCAAATTGGGGTAACTTATCAGTTTCCTGATTACTAAGAAAAGCGGAAGCGCCTCGCTCAGCCCCGATATAGGGAGACTTGGCACTGGTAAGTGCCTTAGTCTCCCTTAATACGCACAGAAGGCGTTAGCCTTCTGTAGCCAAGCATAAGACGAGCCGTCATGAAGGTTGCTTTTTAACCTTCATGACGGATTGGCTTATGACCTCGAGGGGCTAGGCGCTGGAGCTGGACAGTATCCGAATTAATATACTTTCTTCCTTATCCTTGTCAAAATTAGTAATGGACTGATAAAATAATCATGTTGAAATGATTTGATCAATTATTCGAATTCCATTTTAAAGGAGCGAATTCCACGTGAGTGAAATAATACATCGTACAAAAACCCGACCGGTTAAAGTTGGGAATTTAACGATTGGCGGAAGCAATGAGTTATTTATCCAAAGTATGACAACAACAAAAACCCATGAT
Source organism: Neobacillus massiliamazoniensis (assembly GCF_001048695.1). Lineage (GTDB taxonomy): Bacteria > Bacillota > Bacilli > Bacillales > Cytobacillaceae > Neobacillus > Neobacillus massiliamazoniensis. Next base: position 488,645 of record NZ_CVRB01000004.1, read on the forward strand.
GTTGAGGCAACTGTTGCAGAAATAAAACGTCTCGAAGAGGCTGGGTGTCAAATTGTTCGTGTGGCGTGTCCAGACGAACGTGCAGCCAATGCGATTGCAGAAATTAAAAAGAGAATCAGTATTCCTCTTGTTGTTGATATTCACTTTGATTATAAATTGGCACTTAAAGCGATTGAAGGCGGTGCAGATAAAATCCGCATCAATCCGGGTAATATTGGGAAACGCGAAAAGGTGGAAGCTGTTGTAAAAGCAGCGAAAGAGCGCGGTATTCCGATTCGAATCGGTGTAAACGCAGGATCCCTTGAAAAGAAGATTTTAGATAAATATGGGTATCCAACTGCAGACGGTATGGTTGAAAGTGCACTTTATCATATAAAAATTCTCGAAGAATTAGATTTTCACGATATTATTGTTTCCATGAAGGCTTCTGATGTAAATTTAGCAATTGAAGCTTACGAAAAAGCTGCAAGAGCTTTTGATTATCCTCTTCATTTAGGGATTACCGAATCTGGAACGCTTTTTTCTGGCACAATCAAAAGTTCAGCCGGTTTAGGAACCATCCTTAGCAAAGGAATTGGCAATACTCTTCGGGTTTCGTTAAGTGCAGACCCTGTCGAAGAAGTAAAGGTTGCGAGAGAGCTTTTAAAAGTTTTCGGTTTATCTTCAAATGCCGCTACATTAATTTCTTGTCCAACATGTGGCAGAATCGAAATCGACCTAATCAGCATTGCTAATGAAATTGAAGAATACTTACAAAACGTAAAAGCACCTATCAAGGTTTCAGTGCTAGGCTGTGCTGTAAATGGACCTGGAGAGGCAAGAGAAGCTGATATTGGCATTGCTGGGGCACGTGGAGAAGGCTTATTATTCCGCAAGGGTGAGATTGTTCGAAAAGTACCGGAAGCGCAAATGGTGGAAGAATTGAAGAAAGAAATTGACCAAATTGCAGAGGAGTACTATCAGAAAAAAGCTGCTGAAGAAGTCAAAAATTCATAAAAATGTTTAAGTTCACTAATCGATAAAAAACTTTGAAGAAGAGGATGTCCAAAAGTGTCTGACCTCCCGCTTTACACCCAATATATAGCTGCTTTTCAAGCAAAGTTCAGTTATATATTGTAGGTTAAGGGGTATGGCACTTTGTTTTCGGATATCCTCTTCGTTTTTGCCCCTATTTATTTAAAAGAATGGCAGGATAAAGATGCCAATAATGAGTGAAACGACTCCAATGCCAATTGCCCAAGCTCCGAGCCCTGTTGCTCCTCGGCCACGAGCAATAAATCCAAGGACAATCCCTACTATACCAAATATTACTGGCCATACAAACAGAGATAATATGGAGATCGCTAAAGCAACATAGCCAATTCCCGTCCCACCAGTTGCTGCTAAGTCATCATGTTCTCGAGCAGGTTCTCTTTCTCGAACGGGTGAAACTGGCGCTGCAATTTCAGCAGACGTTTCTTCCCTATAGTCAGAAGGGTCATTTGGGATGTCATCGTCAAAATATGCACTTTGGCGATCATCACGTAACTCTTTGTCTTTTTCTTCCATCTCGATCCCTCTCTTTCAGTTTATAGGAGCATTTATTATTGTTTACCTTTAACTTCTTTTTACTATGTTAATGTTTGTCTAAAATACCGATAAGTTTTCCAATAAAATATTTCTTTAGAGAATTCCTTCCCTTTGGTAAAATAAAAAAGTACATTATTTGCAGTATGAAGGTGACATCAATGGGAAAGAGATTTGGAATTGATATTGATGGGACGGTAACAAGCCCAGCAGCATTATTACCCTTTATTAACAAAGCCTTTAAGATGAATATCACGTTAGAGGATGTAAAAGAATATGATTTGAATGCTGTTGTAAATGTTCCGGAACAAGAATTTTCGAAATGGTTTATAGAAAATGAACCCATTATTTATGAAAAATCCCCTCTTGCAGATGGGGTTGAGAATGCACTGAATATTTGGAAAAATGAGCATGAATTATTTTTTATCAGCGCCAGACCATCCTATTTACTTGAGAACACTAAAAAATGGTTCACTCAAAAAGGGTTGAGCTTTCATCATATTGATTTAATTGGATCACACTACAAGATAGATGCAGCAAAAAAATATAAGCTAGACATCTTTTTTGAAGATAAACATGATAATGCTGTTATGATTCATGAAGAATGCAAGATCCCTGTTATTTTATTCAATACCCCATATAATCAAGAACCCATTCCTAATGGAGTCATCCGTGTTGACACTTGGAAGCAGGCATACGATTGGGTGGACAGATGGCTAAAATAATAATAACAAGCAATGCAGAAACTGGATAAATCAAGAGCACTCACAGAGTAAAGTGAATAAATATAAAAAAGCTTGGAAATCCAAGCTTTTTTGAGCTCCAGCGCCTAGCCCCTCGAAATCATAAGACAATAAATATTTTACATATTAATTAATTCTTGCTCCTGTGGCAAAGCATAATCGGAGAAGTTTATGTTCACCTCGTCGCATGCCTGCAAAGATGACTATTCAATTATGTTGGCATCCTGCCAGATTGTCTTATGCTTGGTACAGAAGGCTAACGCCTTCTGTGCGCATTAAGGGAGACTAAGGCACTTACAAGTGCCAAGTCTCCCTATATCGGGGCTAACCAAGGCGCTTGCGCTTTTCTTAATGCGAACATTCAGGACATCGGCCGTAAATTTCAAATTTATGCCCCGATATATCATATCCTTTTAAATCCTCATTCAAAACATTCATTGGACATGTCTCAATTTCTTTGGTTTTGCCGCAGTCCAGACAAATAAAATGATGATGATGCTGGTGGCGTGAGCACGTAAATCGAAAATGCTTTTCCCCGGATAACTCTGTCATTTCAAAAATTCCCATTTTAACAAAAAGTGAAAGATTACGATAAATGGTATCAAAACTCAAACCTGGGTAATCATCTTTTAGCTGATCTAAGACATCCTTCGCTGTTAAATATTTATTACTATCAGCAAACAACTGGAGCATATCTTCTCTTTTGCCTGTTTGCTTAAAACCATTTTCCTTTAAATATTGAATGGCTTCATTAACATTCACAAGAATCCCCCCTCCTAGTTCCGATCACTGACCATTATTTTTTTACAAAAAATAACAAGCCCTAAGATTACAACTGCGATCATTACAATCGTTCCACCCGGAGCCAGGTTCAAATAATAAGCGGCGATAAGTCCACCTAAAACGGATATCTCGCCAAATAATATCGACAAAAAGATTGTCTGCTTAAAGCCTTTTGCAATCCGAATGCTAGCAGCGACAGGAAGTGTCATTAATGACGACACTAAAAGAATTCCCACGATTCTCATCGACGCAGCAATGACAAGAGCCACCATGATAATAAAAATAAAATGGATAGTTTTAGCTGGGATTCCGGATGCTTTTGCGTGCTCTTCGTCAAACGACAGTAAAAATAATTCTTTATATAACATAATAATAGCAAAAATAACCACAATACTAATAATAAAAATGACCAATAAATCAGTGCGGCTAACAGCTGAAACACTTCCAAATAAGTAGCTGAATAAATCGGTATTGAAACCATTAGCAAGGGAAATAAAAATAACCCCAAGGCCGATTCCACTCGACATAATAATCGGAATAGCTAATTCTTGATAATGTTTGTATACCCCTCTTAGCTTTTCAATAAATAATGAGCCCCCTACGGAGAATACCATCCCTAAATAGAGAGGATTTAACCCGCTTAATATGGGAAAGGATTTTTCTAAAAGCAGACTTGCTGCAATACCAGCGAGCGTAACATGACTTAACGCATCAGCGATTAATGACAATCTTCTTACAACAATAAAAACTCCTAATAATGGTGCAAGAATTCCAATCAAAATTCCTGTTAAGAAGGCATTTTGCAAAAATTCATAATGAAATAAACCGTGAATCATTTTATCGTGTCTCCCTGTTAATGGTGGTGATGGGAAAGTAAGTGAATCCCATGTCCATAAAAATCTTGTATACCTTCGGATGTAAGCTTTTCAAATTCTTGTGCTTCACCATGAAAAAACAAATGTTTATTTAAACATGCTACATGAGTCACCTTATCAGAAACCGTGCCGATATCATGTGTGACCAAAAGTAGAGTAATCCCACGTTTTTTATTTAAATCCTCAAGCATTTGATAGAAGGTACCGACATTCTCAGCATCCACCCCGACCGTAGGTTCATCGAGGATTAGCAGCTTTGAGTCGCTGACAAGGGCTCGGGCAATAAAGACTCTTTGCTGCTGTCCTCCTGAAAGTTCACCAATATTTCGGTTGCTGAATTTCTCCATTCCTACAGCGGTAAGAGCATCCATCACTTTTTGTGAATGTTCTTTTTTAAAGAATTTAAACATCCCCACTTTTTTTGTTAAACCACTTAAAACTACTTCAAATACAGAAGCTGGAAAGCCTGTGTTAAAGGAATTGGCTTTCTGGGAAACGTAGCCGATTTTTTGCCAATCCTTAAATTTGCTTAATTCCTCGCCAAATAAATAAATTTCCCCTTTTTGAATCTTTAATAGTCCCAAAATAAGCTTTAAAAGTGTTGACTTACCTGAACCGTTTGGACCGACAATGGCTAAAAAAGAACCTTCGGGGATCGCAAGGTTGATTTGTTCAAGAACTGTATCCTTTTCATAACGATAGGAAAGCTGATTTATATCAATAATCGATTTTGCTGTCATTTTATTTCACCTTTAATTTTAAGAATCATTACGATTTAACTTCAAGTAGTATACAATAGGACAGTATGATTGTAAAGTTTCACTTACGAGCGCTGTCAAATATTTCTTTGAACAGAATCAATGAGTCACAATCCTTATTTTTTTTCATACCTTATCATGGAGGAGTGATGAGGGTGAAGATTTTTGAAAGCATCATTAATCATAAGATGAACACCATTACAGCAGAAGAATTGTTAAAGTATGCAGACCAATTTAATATCGTGATAAATCGTTCGCAGGCTCGGAAAATTGCCGAATACTTAAGAGGTAAAAATATTAATATTTTTGACGATGCCCAGAGGGCTTCCTTAATTAAAGAAATCGCCAAAGCAGCAGGCCCGGAAACGGCACGTGAAGTGAATAAACTATTCAAGGAACTAACAACATAACAACAAAAAGCTATGCGAGTGCATAGCTTTTTGTTGTTATGATTGCATGATTTTATCTAAGAGATCTGCATCAAATATTTGATTGCGCAGCATTTCAATCTCATGCTTATATGGGGGCTTTTTATTGTTCTTGTCTTCACCAACAAATGGAGTTTCTAATATTTTCGGTACATCTGTCAGCTGTGGATGATGGACAATATAATTTAGTGCTTTAAAGCCAATATGACCAAATCCAATATTTTCATGGCGGTCTTTTCTCATTCCCACAGCATTTTTACTGTCATTAATGTGTAGGACTTTAAGACGGTCTAAGCCAATGATCTTATCAAAATCATTTAAAACGACATCGAAATCGTCAATTATATTATATCCGGCATCGTGAGTATGACAGGTATCAAAACAAACAGACAATTTATCATTATAATTTACCCCATCTATAATCATCGCAAGCTCTTCAAATGATTTGCCACACTCCGAGCCCTTGCCCGCCATCGTTTCCAAAGCGATTTGCACTTTCTCTTTTCCTGTTAAAACTTCATTTAAGCCTTCGACAATTTTCTTGATCCCTGCTTCTGTACCAGCATTCACATGTGCACCTGGATGAAGAACAATTTGTCTTGCCCCGATTGCTTCTGTCCGTTCAATCTCAGAGCGCAGGAATCTTACACCTAAATCAAACGTATCGGGATTAATTGTATTTCCAATATTAATAATATACGGGGCATGAACGACAATTTCAGTAATACCATTCTCCTCCATATGCCTTCTTCCCGCTTCAATATTTAACTCTTCTATTTTTTTCCTTCTTGTGTTTTGCGGTGCCCCAGTATAAATCATAAAGGTATTGGCACCGTAGGAAACAGCTTCTTCGCTCGCAGCAAGCAACATATTCTTCCCGCTCATCGAAACGTGTGAGCCAATTTTTAACATACCTTCTCTCCCCTTTTTCCTATTATTTCTTTTTGTTATTTAATCTTCTTTCTCGTTTTTTTATTTTGTCCATTTCCCACTGCATTTTCTTTTTATAGCCCGGTTTTACCTTCGTTGGCCTTTTTACCATTGATTTCGCTTTTTTTACTGAAACTTCGTCTTCAGGTTTAACCCGAGTCTTTCTACGATTTCGTTCATCAATTACAATAAATTCACCATTTTTTATATCGACATTTTTAAATTGTATACCCATTTTTTCAATACGATTTAATGCATCTTCATCCGAAATGTCATAAATGGTAAGTGCGATTCCAAAATTTCCTGCTCTAGCCGTTCTGCCAACACGATGAATATAGAAGTCTAAATCAGTGGGAAGCTCATAATTAATGACATGGCTTACCCCTTCGATATCAATTCCTCTTGAAGCAAGGTCTGTTGCAACAATGTATTGATAATCCAAGTCTTGAATTTGCTTCATCATTTTTTTTCGTTCACGTGGGTTTAGATCACCATGAACTCTTCCTACTTTTAAGCCCTTTTCGGTTAAATAATATGCAAGGTCTTCCGCCATTTTTTTTGTATTTGTAAACACAATAGCTAAATAGGGATTGTAGGTTAGCAGGGCATCGTAAACAAGTTCCTTTTTATTGCGATGTCTCGATGGTAAGAGATAATGCTGCAAGTTTTCCGGAGCAACACGTTTAGATTCAATCTGCACAACTTTAGGGTTTTCCATATATTTTTTTAGGAAAGGTTTTAATTTTTCAGGGATAGTTGCGGAAAAAACGAATATTTTTAGGTTTTCAGGCATTTTCCCTGCCACTTTATCGACATCCTCAATAAAACCCATATCGAGCATCATATCGGCCTCATCGACGACAAGAATTTGGGCTGTATGAACAAATAATGCCTGTTCATTCACAAGATCCTTGATTCTGCCAGGAGTACCGACAACAATTTGCGGCTGTACCTTTAATTTTTCGATCGTGCGCTGCTTGTCCGTTCCACCAATATAGCACTTGGCTAGAATAGATTTCTCTACATCGGAATGTTCAATTACCTTTAAAATTTGATGGTAAATTTGAGAAGCAAGCTCACGTGTTGGTGCGGTGATAACTGCCTGTACTTGTTTTAGATTCGGGTCGATCCTTTCCAGGATTGGCAAAACAAAGGCAAGCGTTTTTCCCGATCCCGTCTGGGACTGACCAATCGCACTTTCTCCTCTTAGTACTAATGGAATCATTCGTTCTTGAATTTCTGTCGGTTCAGTAAATCCGAATCCTTCAATAGCTTCTATTATAAAAGGCTGAAAATTAAAGCGGTTAAAGCGATTTTCTTTCATATATAAACTCCTTGTATTCATAATCTGGTATTAGTTTAAATGTCTTTAAATTTCCCCATCATGTAATTATAGTAAAGATTCACCTAAATCTCTAGCATTTATCCATATATTATCATCATTTACGTAAAACTACTCTTAACATAAGAAAAAAAGACAATCTTCTTGGTCAGGCCCGCGAGTCTAGACATGCCGGATTGAAGATATCTTTTTACCTCCATGTCAAATTGGTAAGTCAGATAGTACCGTTCAAGAAGTATAACTTGATTGGTTCCTTTCAAATTAAAACTTTGTCCTGTGCATTAGACCTAAACCAAAACGGGATAGATGCATACTTTAAATCATAAAGGAAAATAGAAAGGAGGCTAGGAGCATGCAACCAAGACCAAGATTCCCCATGCAGGGGGGAATGGGGCAGGGAATGATGGGTCCTGGGCAGGGGCTATTCGGTGGAGGAAATCAAATGATGGGAGGGTCATCCGGTCCTTTTGGTGGTAGGAGTCCGATGATGGGAGGGTCATCCGGCCCTTTTGGTGGTAGAAGTCCGATGATGGGTGGCCAGCAAATGGGTAGAGGTGGCGGTGGATTACTTTCTAGACTTTTAGGAGGAAGGGGAAATCCCGCAGGAGGTGCAGCAGGCGGACTTAGAGGGATGCAGGGTATGCAGGGTATGCAGGGACTAGGAGCAGGTCGTGCGGCAACCGGCGGCGGGGGCGGAATTCTTCAGTCTATGAGTAACCCAAGTGGAATTATGGGCTTTCTTAATAACACCCAACAGGTTTTAAAAACAGCACAATCCTTTGGACCCATAATCCAACAATATGGTCCACTGGTAAAAAATCTCCCTGCCATGTGGAAATTATATCGTGGTTTAAAAAATGCACCGGATAGTTCGGAAGAGAAAACAGATGGAAAGGACGAAAAAAAGGAAGAAATTAAAGAGGAATCATCATCCAGTATCGAATTGAACGATAGCAGAACAAATACTAAAAGAAAAACAACTAGGAAAATAAGCAATAAAAAGTCCATTCCAAGAACTCAGAATCAAAAAAAGAGAGGTTCTTCCGTTCCAAAATTATACATTTAAAAAAGGATGTCCCAAAACTTAGTGTCACCCCCTTAACCTACAATATATAGTTGTATATATTGATGATTAAGCGAGAGGTCTGATCATTTTGGGACACCCTTTTTCATTTTTTTAGCAGGGGTAGGAATCATGAATCCTTTGTAATCTACCTTTTAGTCTTATATAATAAGAACATAGATTTTCAATATCGTGTTCTTTTTAGGAGGACTTACTATATGCAACTTATTAAAATTTCCCCTCGAGGGTATTGCTATGGCGTGGTCGACGCAATGGTCATTGCCAGAAATGCGGCATTAGATAAAACCTTACCTCGTCCCATCTACATCTTGGGGATGATTGTTCATAATAAGCATGTTACGGATGCATTCGCCGAGGAAGGAATCATAACCCTTGACGGAAAAAACCGGAAAGATATTCTTGAAAAAGTTGAAAAAGGTACAGTTATATTTACCGCACATGGTATTTCCCCGGAAGTACGAGAGCTTGCTAAAAAGAAAGGACTCGTTACCCTTGACGCTACATGTCCGGATGTAACACGGACCCATGATTTAATTTTTGAAAAGTCAAAAGAGGGATATCACACTATTTATATCGGTAAAAAAGGCCATCCCGAGCCGGAAGGAGCACTCGGTGTTGCACCAGGGATGGTCCATCTTGTTGAAACACCAGCAGATGTAGAGGCTTTAGTGCTGGATGGTGAAAAATTGATAGTGACGAACCAAACGACGATGAGTCAATGGGATGTGGCGGATACAATGAAAAAGGTTCGCGAGAAATACCCTCATGTGGAAGTTTATAATGAAATTTGTCATGCGACTCAAATTCGTCAAGAGGCAGTTGCTAGCCAAGCCACCGATGCAGATGTTACCATTGTCGTCGGCGATCCAAAAAGTAATAACTCTAATCGACTAGCACAAGTATCAGAAGAAATTGCCGGAACAAAGGCCTATCGGATCGCAGATATTACTGAACTAGAGATTGATTGGATTAAAGATGCTAAAATGGTTGCTGTTACGGCTGGGGCTTCGACACCAACGCCAATAACAAAAGAAGTCATCACCTTCCTTGAGCAATTTGATCCAAATAACCCCTCAACATGGGAGCGAAGAAGAAATGTTCCTTTAAACAAGATATTGCCTAGGGTAAAAAGCTAACAGGAAATCTCAAAGGTTAGCCCTGTTGGTAAAGAAAAATACTAGAGATAATTCAGACCGTGCGCTTTTTGTACGGTTTTTTCTATTTGGTAACATTGTTGAATCAAAGTCTTAAGGAATCGTGACTTTATATTAAAAATTATAATAACAGTCTGGGTGAATGGCTTCCTGTGACTAAAATTAAGGAAAATGAAAGACTCGTAACATATAGACTTCTTTACGTGACAGGGTTACCTCTTTTTAATGGGCTTGGGGCACGTATATCTTCTTACGTTACCCAGTCCCCTCTTATTCATCGGTTAAGGGCACGTATATCTTTTTACGTGACCCTGTCTCCTCTTTTTCATAGGTTTAGGGTACGTATATCTTTTTACGTGACCTAGTTCCCTCTTTTTCATCGGTTTAGGGCACGTATATCTTTTTACGTGACCCTGTCCCCTCTTTTTCATCGGTTTAGGGCACGTATATCTTTTTACGTGACCCAGTCTCCCCTTATTCATTGGTTTAGGGCACGTATATCTTTTTACGTGACCCTGTCTCCTCTTTTTCATAGGTTTAGGGTACGTATATCTTTTTACGTGACCCTGTCCCCTCTTTTTCATCGGTTTAGGGTACGTATATCTTTTTACGTGACCTCGTTCCCTCTTTTTCATCGGTTTAGGGCACGTATATCTTTTTACGTGACCCTGTCCCCTCTTTTTCATCGGTTTAGGGTAGGTATATCTTTTTACTTTCCCGAAATCAAGCCAAATTCATTTTTTTGGGAAACTAGAGGCCTTCTACTTTCCCGAAATCAGACAAAATTCATTTTTTTAGGAATCTAGAGGCTCTCTACTTTCCCGAAATAGGCAAAGTTCATTTTTTCGGGAAACTAGAAACTCTCTACATTCCTCAAATCAGGCAAAATTCATTTTTTCGGGAAACTAGAAGCTCTCTACATTCCTCAAATCAGGAAAAATTCATTTTTTCGGGAAACTAGAAGCTCTCTACATTCCTCAAATCAGGCAAAATTCATTTTTTCGGGAAACTAGAAACTCTCTACATTCCTCAAATCAGGCAAAATTCATTTTTTCGGGAAACTAGAAGCTCTCTACATTCCTCAAATCAGGAAAAATTCATTTTTTCAGGAAACTAAAGGCCTTCCACATGCCCGAAAAAGAAAAAAGCAGGATTCAGGTCACGTAAATCTTTTTTCGTGACTTTATTGCCTCATTTTCAAGTCCTATATTTAACGAGTAATTGAAAAAATACCCGATGGCTAGGGTATTTTTCACAATTACAAATATTATAATCTCGGTCTTAACATTTGATTGAATATTTCCATGAAGCATCTGACATTTTTTACATTCTACTCAGTAAAATTGAATAATTGTCTTACATCATTACACATTTTTTAAATCGTTTTAAAAGGATTTGTATTCATTTCGGACGGGAAAATCTCAACTTCGTATTTGGCTTCCTGACACATTTTCTGCAGAACCTGTGCCAGTCCTTTTTTCATGATTTTTTCCACATTATGACCAGGGTCGATCATGTTTAATCCTTCCATCATTGCATCATGCGCAGTATGGTAATAAATATCACCCGTTACGTAAACATCTGCGCCCTTATATTTGGCATGAGTGAAATACTTATTTCCGTCTCCACCTAAAACAGCAACTTTTTTGACTTTTGATTGTAAATCTCCAACAACTCGAACACTTTCGACCTCAAGAGCAGTTTTAACCACTTCCGCAAATTCAAGTAAAGTCATTTCTTTAATAGTGCCTATTCTACCAAGTCCAAGGACTTCACCCTTGTTCTCCAATGAATACACATCATAGGCTGCTTCCTCATAAGGATGCACCTTCAGCATGGCACTGACAACTTTATTGAGGCTGGTTTCGGGAACAATGGTTTCAATTCGAACCTCATCGACCTCCTCCAGCTGTCCTGTTTTGCCTATATATGGATTAGTATGTTCCCTAGGCAAAAATCTCCCTGTCCCTGTTGTAGAAAAAGAGCAATCACTATAGTTACCAATAAATCCTGCCCCGGTGCTTCCAAGCACTTCACGAATATCCTCTGCATGACTTGCAGGGACGAAAACAACTAGCTTCACTAGCTTTTCATTAAAGGTAGGTACCAATACCTCTGCATTTTCAATACCTAGTACTGCCGCAAGTAGATCATTTACCCCGCCTTTGGTGACATCAAGATTTGTATGGGCAGCATAAACGGTAATGTCATGCTTGATTAATTTCTCAATCACTCGCCCTTGGACGGTATCCATATTGATCGATTTTAGAGGACGAAAGATGGGGGGATGGTGGGCAATAATCAGCTCAACATTTTTCTCAATTGCTTCATCAATAACATTTTCTAAAACATCTAGGGCAATCATGATTCGCTTGATCTTCTTGTTTAAACGTCCAATTTGTAAGCCGATTTTATCGCCTTCCATCGCCAATCTCTTAGGAGAAAACTGTTCAAAAAGCTGAATGATTTCATGACCGTTCGGAGTCTTCATTTCTTAATACCTCCTCTACCATTTTGATCTTTTCTTTTAGTTCCTGCCTTTTATCGATGGTTTCCTGTGAGGGAGGGGCACCTTCCAATTGTTCGTAAATCCGCTGCCAATTACGCATTTCCCTGCTCCATTTTTTTATAAAGGCTTCTTCTTTCCTTTGATGTAGGAATGGTCCAAATAACAGTCCCATTTCCAAATTGGTGCTATAAGGTTTCTTCGGATCACCTTTTTCTCCTACTAAAACTTCGTATATTTTTTCATCTTCCTCGATAATTTCCTCCGTAATAAGTTCCCAGTTATTTTCTAAAAACCACTTACGAATCGAAATCGCACTGATATTTGGCTGCAGGATGAGGCGGCTTACGGATCCGAGCTTTTCTTTTCCGGCTTCCAAAATTGTAGTAATGAGAGATCCGCCCATTCCTGCAATTGTAATACACTCAGCCTCGTCTGGCTCCACAACGGCTAGACCATCTCCTAAACGAACGGATATAATATCGGTTAATCCTTCCGATTGAACATTGTTTTGTGCAGACTGGTAGGGCCCAACAGCTACCTCACCAGCAATGGCAAATCGAATCACTTTATTTTTTGCAAGATGACAAGGTAAATAAGCATGATCCGAACCAATATCCGCTAATTTCGCTCCTTGTGGAACATATTTAGCTACCGTTGCCAAACGGTCCGATAATTTTTCTGTATTCAAAAAACACACCACTCTTTTCATTAACTTGTGAAAATATGATCATTATAAGAAAAGCCCAATGCACAAGGAGTTGGACAATTCTCGAAGACAAAATTATATCGTATCTTTTAAAAAAAGTCCTCCACAAAAGGAAAGGACTTTTTGTCATATTACTGAATTTTAGATACCCACTCAGCCATCGCTTCCGCTTGATCAGGTTTTACAAGACCTGCAGGCATATTACCCTTTCCTTGGGTAATATATTGCTTAATTTGATCCTTTGAAACCTTTTTCCCAACACCCTTTAATGAAGGACCCATACCGCCTTGATATTGATCGCCGTGGCAGCCAATACAGGTAGACTTATAAATATCTTCTGGTTTTTGCGAAACTGTTTGTGCCTGATCACTACCGCTTGTCCCCTTTTCATTACCCTTTGCAAGCTGTTTACTATCCCCAAGGCCTTTGAAAGACAGAAAGAACACAAGTACAATTCCCAAAACCATGATGAGGACAAAAGGAATAACTGGATTTCGTTTCATACCATTACCTCCCTATGTAAAAACATTCCTTGTCTACAAACAATTACTATTTTACTTGAAAACGAACAGAAGGAAAAGACCTAAACTTACTTTATCACTGCAATCTTTTGAAAAAAGAGAAAAGAGGCTAAATTATGATAAAACATTAGTGTAACCACTTATTACTTTACCCAATTTTCTTTAATATAATTTTTACTAACTTTGAACCTGGATAACTGCCTAGCTCCATAAAAGTGTCGCTTCCGCTTTTCTTTTAGCAACCAATTAATCTTGAAATAACCATCCTCTGAACTTCTGAAGTACCTTCGCCAATTTCAAGAAGCTTCGCATCCCGCATCATCCGTTCTACATGATAGTCCTTCATATAGCCATATCCACCATGGATTTGAACTGCTTGACTCGTTACTTCTGAACATATTTCCGAGGCATAAAGCTTGCACATGGCAGCTTCTTTTGAGAAAGGGCGTCCTTGATCCTTTAACCAGGCTGCTTTATAGACCATATTGCGGGCCAGTTCAATTTTCATTGCCATATCAGCAAGCTTGAATTGGGTTACTTGAAAAGAAGAGATTGATTTGCCAAATTGTTTTCTTTCTTTAGCATAGTTAAGCGCCTTTTCAAAAGCCCCTTGGGCAATTCCTACGGCCATTGCCCCAATCCCGATACGTCCACCATCAAGTGTTATTAAAAACTGTTTAAAGCCCTCTCCACGCTTCCCTAACAGATTCTCAACCGGCACTCTTACATCCTCTAGCACAAGCTCTGTCGTATTGGAGGAATTCAGCCCCATTTTTTCGTAGTTATCAATCACAGTAAAACCATCTGCATTGGTCGGAACGATGATCGCGCTAATTTCCTTTTTACCGTCTTTTTCACTTGTTATCGCTGTTAAAGCTAAATGCTGTGCGTAGCTTACATTAGTGATAAAACATTTATTTCCATTAATGACAAACTCACCGTTCTCCTCTTTCGCAGTAGTACGAGTACCGCCCGCATCAGAACCGGCATTAGGTTCAGTTAATCCAAATGCTCCAAAAGATTCTCCAGTACAAATCGGTGTTAAATAGTTTTGCTTTTGCTCTTCTGTCCCGAACAAATTAAGCGGTGCCCCACCTAAGGAAATATGTGCCGAATAAGTAATTCCTGTTGAACCACAAGCCTTGCTTAATTCTTCAGTGACGATGGCAAAACTAATTGTATCTGCTCCACCGCCGCCATATTTTTCAGGAAAGGGTAGTCCCATCATCCCCATTTCCGCAAGCTTTTTAAAAATATCTAATGGAAATTGCTTATTCCGATCCCTTTCGATTGCGCTTGGAGCAACCTCTTCTTCTGCAAACTGGCGAATCGTTTTTTTAATCATGACCTGTTCTGAAGTTAAATCAAAGTTCATTTCCATCCCCCTATTCTTTAACTGTATACGTTTTCATTATTATTATAAGAGGATAATGGTAATTTTCTCAACATTTTAAAACTTTAAAATATAGTTTATTATAAAAATTTAACAAAAATGAAATAAAAATTTCTTCATGACTATTTGCAAAATGAAAGGGATTTCAGTAGAATAAATGAAAACCCGTCGATTGGCGAGTCCGTTAGGAAGAAGTCAGAGGAGTAGTTGAATAGCAAAACAAAAAAATAGTTTACTCCAATTAAGAAGTAAACTATTTTAAAGGTATTTCTACTCTAAAAAGTCTTTAAGGCGCTTGCTTCGGCTAGGATGGCGCAATTTTCTCAACGCTTTTGCTTCTATTTGGCGAATACGTTCACGCGTTACACCAAAAACCTTTCCAACCTCTTCTAGCGTTCGAGTACGTCCATCATCCAAACCAAAGCGCAATCGAAGAACATTTTCTTCGCGATCTGTAAGTGTATCAAGAACGTCCTCAAGCTGCTCTTTTAATAATTCATAAGCAGCATGTTCAGAAGGTGATGTTGCATCCTGATCTTCAATAAAATCTCCAAGATGAGAATCATCCTCTTCTCCTATTGGAGTTTCCAATGAAACGGGCTCTTGGGCAATTTTTAAAATTTCTCGAACCTTATCCGGTGTTAAGTCCATATCTTCAGCAATTTCCTCCGGTGATGGTTCGCGGCCTAAATCTTGTAATAATTGACGCTGCACTCTAATTAATTTATTAATGGTTTCAACCATATGAACTGGAATACGAATGGTTCTTGCTTGGTCCGCGATGGCGCGGGTAATAGCTTGACGAATCCACCAAGTGGCATACGTACTGAACTTAAAACCTTTCCGATAATCGAATTTTTCTACAGCTTTAATTAGGCCCATATTTCCTTCTTGAATGAGATCAAGAAATAACATACCGCGCCCTACATATCGTTTAGCAATGCTGACAACGAGACGAAGATTGGCTTCAGCGAGGCGTCTTTTTGCTTCTTCGTCGCCGGCCTCAATCCGATTTGCAAGTGCAATTTCTTCCTCTGCAGAGAGAAGATCAACCCGACCGATTTCTTTTAGATACATACGAACCGGGTCATTAATCTTAACACCTGGAGGAACACTTAAATCGTTTAAATCAAACTCCTCATCATCTTTAGCTAATTGTTTACTATTTGGAGCATCTTCTTCGTCGTCACTTTCACCGACCAATTCAATGCCTTGCTCACTAAGGAATTCATAGAATTCGTCCATTTGGTCAGATTCTAAATCAAAATTAGCCATTTTTTCAGCTATATCATCGTAGGCAAGGACGCCGGTTTTTTTCCCCAGTTCCGTTAACTGGTCTTTCACTTGTTCAAAAGTTAATTCATTTTCAACCTCTTTTGAACGTGCTGATTTTTCAGCAGCCATAGGTCCCCCTCCTTCCAAAAATCAAAAACACTTTTCATGGGAATTATAACGATTTTCTCAATTGAATGATTTCCATTGCAATTGTCGCGGCTTTCAAGTAATCCTTTTGCCGCTCTGCTTCCTTTTCTTCCACTTCTTTTTCTTTTATCTTTAACATTTTTTGATAATTCAACACCTGTTTGATATAATCAGACAATTCTTTATCACTTAAATCATCATTTATCGACATCATTTCGATGTTGGCAACTACTCGTCTAAGATGATCATCTTGAATATAGGTTAAAAATGCGCTTGTATCAGGAGCCAAATGCTCTTCATAAAATCCAAATAAATAGGTTATGATTGCCTGATGTTCATCAATATGAAACGAATTTCCTTGCAATAGCTCCTGTACTTTATAAGCAACATCCCTATTTTGAAGCATGTGTGCGATTAGACGTCTTTCGGCCGTATAATGTGCTGGCTTCAATTCATTTATGGGTTTGGCTATAACTAAAGGTGTTTGAATAGGTTTTGTTCGATTGGATGTTCCCTTTTTAGCAAAGAAAATCTGTTTTTGTTGCAGCTTCAATGCATCCAAAGAAAGGGAAAACTCAGTAGCTAGCTGCCTTAAGTAATGATCCCTTTCAACAGCTTTGTCCAGTTTGCTTATTTCTGTGATTATTTCTTCGATATAGGCTAGTCTATCTCCTTCATTTTGCAAATTTTTCTCTCTGCGAAAATAAAGAAATTTAAAGGCCATCCATGTTAAGCTTCCGCCAATAACCTCATTTTGAAACTTTTCATAACCAAACTGTTTAATATACTCGTCAGGGTCAAGTCCATCGGGCATCATTGCTACCTTAATTTGAAAGCTTGCATCCGATAATAAATTTCCGGCACGATAGGCAGCTTCGATTCCGGCATTATCAGAATCATAACATATCGTGATAGAATGAACATTTTGCCGTAGTATGGCGATGTGCTCATCTGTTAGAGCGGTTCCCATTGTAGCAATACCATTCTCTACTCCGGACCGATCGGCGGAAATGACATCAGCAAATCCCTCAAATAAAACAGCATGCTGCATTTTTCTAATAGCAGGTTTAGCCAAATGATAATTATATAAGATTTTGCTTTTATTAAAGATTGCCGTTTCAGGGCTATTTAAATATTTGGGCTGATCTGCCCCAAGTGATCTTCCTGAAAAAGCAATCGTACTTCCATTTCGATCAAAAATGGGAAACATAATTCGATCTCTAAAGCGGTCGAAATAGGTTCCATCCCTCTCTCTTCGAATCAGCAACCCCGCTTTTTCCATTGATTCTGGTGAAAAATTTCTTTTTAAAAGAAATTTATAGACAAAATCCCATGAATTTAAGGAATAGCCAATTTGAAATTTATCAATAGACTCTCGGGTAAAACCCCTTTCCAAAAGATACTCTAATGCATGTTGTCCCTCTTTTGTATTTACCAGCAAATGGTGGTAAAATTTACATAGAAGTTCATGAGCATCGAATAGTGGCTGAAGCTCTTTTGAAACTTTTTTCTCCTTGCCAAGGGCTGTGAAATTTACTTGAAGATCAATATTTGCCTTCTCAGCAAGCCTAACAGCAGCCTCCTGAAAGGAGATTCCTTCAAGGTCCATTAAAAAAGAAAAAACATTACCACCAGCGCTACAGCCAAAGCAATGATAAATTTGCTTATCGGCTGAAACTGAAAATGATGGGGTATTTTCTCCATGAAAGGGACATAATCCGAAATAATTTCGCCCCTGCTTTTTCAATGGAACATAATCACTGATAACCTCTACGATATCAACATTCTGACGAATTTGATCAATTTTTTCTTCGGGAATACGGTCTGCCATGAAAACAACTCCATTATACTAACACATATTCTGTATTGAATCGTTAAATTCCTGCAAATTTCGACAAAATTTTTGTTAAACTTAGCGAAAATCTTGCACGATCCTCAGAATGAAAAGGCTTTGGTCCCTTCCCGTATTCACCCCTTTTTCTTGCTTTTGCATGTAGATAGCGCAAGTCAAGGGCCGTTTGGATTTCATTTTCGTCAAATACCATTCCTTTAGGAGATAACACTTGAACACCTTTTGGCAATAAAGTGGATGCAAGACCAATGTCATGTGTAATGGCAATATCGCCTTTTTGGGCATGGTTCATAATGAACAAATCTGCAGCTTCCTTTCGTGAATCAACAAATTTCCAGACTGCATCAACAGTTCCGATGGTCCATGATGATCATAAGAAGCTACAAAAAGAACTTTGACAGAAAATTTCGAGGCAATTTCGACAATTTCCTCTTTCACGGGGCAAGAATCCGCATCAACAAAATTGTCGGAAAGCCTTTGTTATTAATATTAATTCTACATCACTCCACATATTCCTTCTTAACTAAGTAACTTTTATAAAAAGGTTTTATGTCGAATTTTTTTTAGGACGTTTCCTTGACATCTAACAATAAATAGTTTATTCGTTCAGATGCAAGTCTAAACCTAAAAAATGTATTTTTATCACAATTTTTTATTATAGTATATTCATTATCATTTTTCCATCATTTTTTCCTTAAAAACACCTATGATTTAAGAAAAAAACACATAATCGAGTGATTATGTGCGAAATATTCTTTTTTGCAGGGTATTTAAAATGACATTGGCTGTTTCTTCGACTGCTTTATTCGTTACATCAATAACAGGGCAGTTAATCCTATTTACAACCTTTTCAAAAAAGGTTAGTTCATCTTTAATTCGATCAATATTTGCATAGCTTGCCTTGTCATTCAGCCCCAAAGAAATCAGTCGTTCTCTTCGAATTTCATTTAATTTTTCCGGACTTATTTTTAGCGCAAAGCATTTTTCTGCTGAAACGTTAAAAAGCTCCTCAGGCGGATCAACTTCCGGAACAAGCGGAACATTTGCTACTTTTAAACGTTTATGCGCTAAATACTGAGATAAAGGCGTTTTTGATGTTCTTGAAACACCTATTAACACAATATCTGCTTTTAAAATCCCTCTTGGATCACGCCCATCATCGTATTTTACAGCAAACTCAATAGCTTCTACTTTTTTAAAATAATCTTCATCCAATTTTCTCACGAGGCCTGGCTCAAATAGTGGAGTGTTTCCACTAAACACTTGAATTTTGTCTATTAGCGGTCCAATAAGGTCAACTGCAATGATTCCTTCTTCTGCAGCCTTTTCGATAATATATTGCCGCATATCTGGTTTTACAAGAGTGAAGGCAATCATCCCTCTGTCCATCAAAGCGAGGGTCATTACTTCGTCAATATGTTCCTTATCCTCAACATATGGAAACCGCTTTAAGGTCATATTCCATCCATTAAACTGACTAATAGCAGCTTTTGTTACTAATTCAGCTGTTTCACCTACTGAATCAGACACTACATATATGATAGGAGAACTCATTCTCCAAACCAACTCCTTTTCTAATGCTTGACTAGACAATCCTTAAGAACAGCGTTTATGTATTGACCAAATTAAATCAGTTCACGCCCTATCATTTGGATGATAGCCATTCTTTCAAATTTTCGTTCATTCATTTCCTAATGCCACAAAAGCTTTTGTAATATTGGATTTCGTAATTCTTCCAATCACTTCAAAACCTTTATCTGTATTTTTAACGACCGGCAAGGCATCAATTTGCTTTTCAATTAATTTCTTAGCAATATCGATTAATAAATCTTCCCGTTCACACATCGTAATATTTGGCATCCTTGTCATAATGATATTTACAGGAATGGTAGTAAGTTCTTGTTTCCCAATACTTGCTCTTAATAAATCCTTTCGAGACAAAACCCCAACTAAGATAGAGTTTTGATCGACAACAAACAATGTTCCAACATCTTCAAGGAACATTGTACAAATAGCATCATAAACTGAAATATTTTCCTTTACCACAACAGGGATTGACTGGTAATCTTTCACATATATTTTTTGCAGGTTTTCAGTTAGCAACTGTGTACCTGACTTCCCTGAGTAAAAATAGCCGACACGGGGTCTTGCATCCAAATATCCAGCCATTGTTAAGATGGCGAGATCTGGTCGTAATGTCGCTCGTGTTAAATTTAATCGTTCAGCAATATGTTCCCCTGTAATCGGTCCGTTTTCCTTTACTATTTGTAAAATATGCTCCTGGCGTTTTGTCAGTTCGATTGTTCTCACCACCTTGATCAAAACATAATGTATGGGTTTCTAGGATGATTGTGATACTTTATTATAGAAATATTATATACTAATTATTTTTTATTTGAAATGAACTTTGTTTACACCTAAATAAAAGGGGATGTCCCAAACTAAGGGTCAGACCCCTTTTCAAGGACATCCACTTTTTTAAAACTTGATCTTTTCCTGAATAAAGCTTACTAACTCTGAAATTGGAATTCTTGACTGCTCCATTGTATCTCGGTCTCGAACCGTTACCATATTGTCATCTTTTGAATCAAAATCATAGGTGATACAATATGGTGTACCAATTTCATCATGACGGCGGTATCGCTTACCAATCGAACCAGCTTCATCATAGTCCACTAAAAAATGCTTCGAAAGCTCAGCGAAAACTTCACGTGCTTCCTCAGAAAGCTTTTTAGATAATGGCAGTATTGCAGCCTTGAATGGCGCTAAAGCAGGATGGAAACGCATGACGGTTCTTGAAGTACCATCTTCAAGTTGTTCTTCAGCATAGGCATCTATTAAGAAAGCTAAGGTTACACGGTCAGCCCCTAATGAAGGTTCGATACAATATGGGATATATCTCTCATTTGTTTCAGGGTCAATGTAATTGAAATCTTCTCCAGAAAATTGCATATGCTGCTTTAGGTCATAATCTGTTCTTGAGGCAACACCCCATAATTCGCCCCAGCCAAATGGAAATTTATATTCAAAATCGGTTGTAGCATTACTATAATGGGAAAGCTCATCTTCAGAGTGGTCACGAAGTCGTAAGTTTTCACTGTTCATACCCAAAGAATACAGCCAAGATTCAGCATATTGCTTCCAATAATCAAACCATTTAAGCTCTTCACCAGGTTTACAGAAAAATTCAAGTTCCATTTGTTCAAACTCGCGAGTTCGGAAGGTAAAATTACCTGGGGTAATTTCATTACGGAAGCTTTTACCGATTTGCGCAATACCAAAAGGAAGCTTCTTTCTCATTGTCCGTTGAACATTTTTGAAATTCACAAAAATACCTTGTGCTGTTTCAGGGCGAAGAAATATTTCATTCGTACTCGTTTCCGTTACGCCTTGGAACGTTTTAAACATTAAATTAAATTGGCGAATGCCTGTAAATTCATGGCTACCACAATCGGGGCAAGCAATGTTATGCTCTTTAATCAGTTCTTCCATTTTTTCAAATGGAAGTCCATCTACAACTAATTCAATCCCTTTTTCGTCTAGGGCATTTTCAATGAGCTTATCAGCACGGTGGCGTGCTTTACACTTTTTACAGTCAATCATTGGGTCATTGAAGTTTCCGATATGTCCAGATGCTTCCCATGTTCTTGGATTCATAAGAATGCTTGCATCTAATCCAACATTATGGAGAGACTCATGAACAAATTTTTTCCACCAGGCTTGTTTAATATTATTTTTAAACTCAACCCCTAACGGACCATAGTCCCATGTGTTGGCCAGGCCTCCGTAAATTTCCGATCCTGGAAATATAAAGCCACGATGTTTGGCATGTGAAACGATTTGTTCCATTGTTACACTCATTTTTCATTCTCCTTTTGATAGGCTGAGTTAAATTGGGCTGTTGATTTCCGCTCTAGTGGCGGTTCGGGGAGCCTCCTCTGCGCTTTAGCGCTTGCGGGGTTCCCCCTGTCCCGTACTCCCGCAGGACATTGAATTACATCCTTGAATCAGCCCACGCACGAAGGAAATGCGATAGCATTTTCGAGGAGTCGAGCGCCTTCCGCTCCAATCAACATAGTGGCAAAATCAACAATGTACTTTAACAAGCCTTTTAATAAAATAAAAAAACTCCCATCCCTATGCTTTAGTAGCATAGGGACGAGAGTTTACCCGCGGTTCCACCCTATTTGCTGTCAAAAAACAGCCTCTTTCAAATACGTTTGCTCTGGAACGCCTTCCTTAATGCCCTATACCCTAGCTTCCACCATCCTAGGTTCGCTTTTATAGAGAATGTTAAGTACTACTTTCCTTCACAGCAATTATTAATTTAAAGAAAATAATACCGAAAACACGAAAAAATGTCAACAAGGCAATTACATTAGATTTCGAAATTTCTCCATTGATTGAAGAAATTTTTTTGTCTTTAGATGAAGACCGGAATACTCGTCGTAATATGCTGTGATTATTTTTTTCAACTCAGCTTTTGTCTCATCTTTAAGGGAGATGTTCCCAAGTCTTGAGAGGTCGAAATAATAAAAGATCCGTAATAATTTCACTGTTGCCTGTGATATTTTTAAATGATATGGATCTTTTTCAAGACAGCGGTGACAAATAAAACCGCCCTCGCGAATCGAAAAAGAAAAATGTCCGTCTGTACTGCCGCAAACAGAACATTGATTTAAAATTGGATATAATCCAATGACATTAACCATTTTCATCTCGTAGATATTCATGAGTACATCGGGGTCATAGCCATCGTTCATATAATGTAGGGTTTGAAATAATAATTCAAACTGATATGGGTTTGGTTTTTTTTCTTCTGTAACTTTATCGGTTAATTCCACGATATAACTGGCATATGCCGTTAAAAATATATCTTCAGTTATGGAACGCATGGAAGAAACCATTTCCCCTTGTTGAAGGCTACCCAAACCTGATCCTCGTTGGAGAAGAAAATATCCGTGTGTAAAAAGTTGGGTAATAGCAGAAAGACGGCTGTTTGGTTTTTTAGAGCCTCTAGCCATGACGCCAATCTTTCCCCATTCCCTCGTATATAAGGTAACAATTTTATTGGTTTCACCATAATCTGTCGTTCTAATGACGATGCCTTCACATTTCTGAAGCATGTTTGTCACCATCCCGTAGATAAAAGACAATCTTATGAAACGGGAAAGTCGATTTGAGCTAGCTCTTCATTCTGATTTCCGGGTAGTTCTTGGTTTTCCTTCTCAAGCTCTTTAAAGAGAAGATATGTGTCAATACAACCTGTTTGGGTAAATATTTTCCACGTAAAATCTATCATCGAAAACCCCACCTTTCATTATTTCAACTAGCCTAAATAAAATCCTCAACCTTATCATTATCATAGCCTGTCTTTTAAAAATCATAAGACGAAAAATTTGTAAATATTGTCCATACATAATTTACTAAATCGATAAATATTTTAGATAGGGTAAAAAGAAAAGCTGAAGCTAGACAATTAGAAAAGCTAAAGCGCTTTGGTGCCCCAATTTAATCAGTATTCATCTTCGTTGAAGCCAAAATCACGAAGCTGGGATACTTTATTACGCCAATCTTTTTGGACCTTCACCCAAAGCTCTAAATATACTTTTGATCCTAAAAGATTTTCGATATCTACCCTGGCACGCTTTCCAATTTCCTTTAGCATGCTGCCTTGTTTCCCGATAATAATACCTTTTTGTGAATCTCTTTCTACAATAACCGTTGCCATGACATGAATAATATCTTTTCCCTTTTCGCGCTCGATTTTATCGAGAACAACAGCCAAAGAATGTGGAATCTCTTCTCTTGTCAAGTGCAGCGCTTTTTCACGAATGAACTCTGTAATAATAAATCTTTCGGGATGATCAGTTACTTGGTCAGCAGGATAATATTGTGGTCCCTCTGGTAAATAGCTTTTGATTTGTTCGAGGAGGCGTTCAATATTATTTCCTTCAAGAGCTGATATAGGAACAACTTCTTTGAAGGGATATTTTTCTTTATACGATTCAATAATCGGTAATAATTCATCTGGATGAACTTGATCAATTTTATTAATGACAAGAAAAACAGGTGTTTGAATGGAATGAAATTTCTCAAGAATGAACTCTTCACCCCGGCCAAATCCTTCCGCAGCATTTACCATAAATAAAACTAAATCAACTTCTTTAAGTGTATTTTGAGCAACCTTCATCATAAAGTCGCCTAACTTATGCTTTGGTTTATGGATTCCTGGTGTATCGATAAAAATCATTTGGGTGTCATTCATGGTAAGCACACCCTGAACTTTATTTCGAGTCGTTTGCGGCTTGTCGCTCATAATAGCAATTTTTTGACCAATAACCCGATTAAGGAATGTGGATTTCCCTACATTTGGGCGGCCAATAATCGAAATAAATCCTGATTTGTAACGTTTGCTCTCAGTTGAATTATTTTGCATGTAAGTCCTCCGGAGTAAATGCACCTGGAAGTAGGTCTTCTACTGTTGTTTCTAAAATATCTCCTTTGAGGTTTGTTAGAACAACTTTCATATCACCTGGGCATAGTTCAGAAATCACTTGACGGCAAGCACCGCATGGTGGACAAGGTCTTTCTGTATCCGCTACCACAGCGAGCATTTTGAAGTTTCGATTTCCTTCTGCATAAGCACTAAACAACGCAGTGCGCTCAGCGCAATTACACATACTATAGGCGGCATTTTCAATATTACAGCCGTGATATACTTTTCCATCAGTTGTTAATAATGCTGCTCCTACATGGAACTTTGAATAAGGAACATATGCCTTTTCTCTTGCTTTTTTTGCTTCTACTAATAATTGATCGATATTCACAAAAATACTTCCTTTCAGGCAAATATCTGCCGCTATTTTTATTTTAACTTATTTGGCTTTAAAAATCGATATGTGCACCAAAAATATCATTAGAAAATTTCAAAAAATTTGAATTTTTCCACAATATACAAATTAAAGAAATTACACCAATAATATTTTAGCGAAATTAATATTTCTTTTCAAATTGGCCTCGTTAAACTTGCCTGTTGATTTGCGCTCAAGAAGCGAGCATCCGGCGGGCGTTCCGGGGAGCCTCCTCGGCGCTTAAGCGCCTGTGGGATCCCTTGCCCCGTACTCCCACAGAACGTTGAATCTCATCCTTGATTCAACACCGCACGAAGGGGATGCGATAGCATTTTCGAGGATCTCGCGCCTTCCGCTACAATCAACATAGTTTCAAAAATCAACAATGACCTTTAACACAGCCTTCAAATTAGCCTTTTAGAACAACTTTAGAACATAAGGAAAGAAGATCATACTCCCGATGATCACTGACAAAATAGCGTATATCATGACGGCTCCTGCTGCGATATCCTTCGCCTGTTTCGCTAGCGGATGACGTTCACTTGTGACTAAGTCAACGACACGCTCAATTGCCGTATTGACTAATTCTAGGGCGAACATTCCGCCAATGGCAAAAAGGATAAAGAGCCACTCTATTTTTGTAATTGAAAAGTAAAAGGAAGCGCCGATGGCAAGAAAAGAACTGATGAAATGAATTCTCATGTTCCTTTCTGATTTGAGCGCTGTCTTGATTCCATCAAACGCGTTGGAAAGGGCTTTAAGCAACGGCTGCCGTTTATCGCGTGAGTCCATACTCATCAAAAATTTCCCTTTGCCTTGTAAACATTACTTCTTCCTCTTCCTTTGTCATATGATCATACCCGAGCAGGTGTAAAAAGCCATGAACCGCCAAAAAACCCAGCTCTCTTATAAAAGAATGTCCATACTCATTTGCCTGCTCTTTTGCTTTTGGCACTGAGATGATAATATCTCCTAAGATTCGGGGCATTTCCTCACCAATTAATTCTACTTCCCCTTCTCCGAGCTCTTCCATAGCAAAAGATATCACATCCGTTGGGGTATCTTTATCCCGGTATTCCCGATTAATCTCTTGAATTCTTTCGTTTGATACAAAAGTAATCGACACTTCGCTTTGCTCCATGATATTTTCTTTCTCTGCAGCAAATTTTATTATTCTCTCAATTTCAATCATTAGTTCGCTTGATAATTCATTCGTTTCATCTAGAGAATCAATTAATAATGTCATGCATGCTTCACCTTTTTCGTAAGTTCTGGATATTCTATTCGGGAATGAAAAATTCCTGTTAAGGTCTCACATAGACTGTGAGTGACCATATCAATTTCTTTTAATGTTAAGTCACATTCATTTAACTGGCCATCCTGAAGACGGTCTGCGACAATTTTTTTCACAAGTGATTCAATCAGCACTGGTGTAGGCTGCGAGAGAGAACGAACCGCTGCCTCGACACTATCGGCAATCCCAACAACCGCCGACTCCTTTGATTGGGCCTTCGGACCGGGATAACGATAATCTTCTTCTTTCGTATTCTCATCCGATTGCAGGGCCTTATGGTAAAAAAACTTTAGCAGGGTAGTCCCGTGATGCTGTTCAGCAATGTCGATTATTTCCTTTGGCATTTGATATTTCTTTAAAATGGCAGAACCTTCTGTTACATGTGCAATAATAATACACGCGCTTTTATCTGGGGGCAGACGATCATGTGGATTATCAAGATGCATTTGATTTTCGATAAAAAATTTAGGACGCTTTGTTTTTCCAATATCATGATAATAGCTGCCGACCCTTGCTAAAAGACCATTTGCACCAATCGCTTCACAGGCAGATTCCGCTAAATTTGCAACCATCACACTATGATGATACGTGCCCGGTGCTTCCATTAATATTTTTCTTAAAAGCGGGTGATTCGGGTTCGATAATTCAATCAGCCTAATAGTTGATAGTATTCCAAAACTTGCTTCAAAAAACGGTAATAATCCAATGGTTAAAACGGCAGAAGCAATCCCTGAAACGAGTCCCGTTAAGAAATAATATCCGTATTCTACACCAGAAAATTGACCATTTGGTAAAAACATCAATGCCCAGATCGTAAAAAGATTGACGACAGCAGTGAAAGAGCCCGCCTGCAAGATCTTGGATCTTTGATTATTATGGCTTAGGAATAAAATTCCCGCTAAAGCACTAAAGAGGATATAGATACCTTCTGAAAAATTAAGGGTTCCTGAAACCCCTTCATTGAAAACAATACTACCGCAGACCGCCAGAATAATCGACATAAGGATCGCTAACTTTTCATCAATTAATATCTTAATTAGCATCCCAGCCATAGCTGCAGGGAAGAGATAAATAATCCCCGAATAATTAAAGATTTGCAGCAAACTAATAAGCTTTAAGATAAAAATAGACAAAATAAAGATGATCCCAAATAAAAGTAAATACGTTTGTCTTTTTTCCGGCTGTTCCTTCATTTGATTAAAGTAATAATAGATGGCTGAAAGGATAATGATAACAAGAAAAGTTAAACCAATAAACGGCTTATAGAATAGTTGATTGTTTATTAAACCAACAAGCTTTAGTTGGCGGTAAATTTCCTTGCTAATCAATTTTCCTTCTTCGACAATAATTTGACCTTGAAGAATTTTTACAGGTTCAACACTTCCTGCCGCCTGCTGACGTAGTTCCTCAGTGGCTACAGGATCATAAAATTCATTCTGAACAACCGCGTATCTCCCCAGATTAATTGCAGCATCTTTCAAACCATCATTCAAGTTGGAATATTTTAATTCCTCCTCTACTTTTTTCTTTGCGTTTTCAACATCATCTGCGGAAATTTTTTTGGTCATCACATTATTGATTGCCGTTACGGTTAAATCCTTTGCAGTTGACAATTCTTCTTTATTAGCTTGAACTAGGGCGACAAAAACTTGATCCGTTAAATCCTTTGTAACCGTTGTCGTCAATTTTGCTTTTAGTTTAGCCACTTTTTCCGGAACAGTTGGTTCTGTGATAGAGGCAGTAGACGATGCCTGTTTTTTCATCTCATTTTTAATTTCATCATTTACTTCTGCCGCGGAATCAAAAATAGATGTAATCAAATCCACTCGATTTTGAGTATACTCTTTTTTTAAAGTATAGACATCTTGGACCTGATCAGCAGCATCCTTTCGTTTCTGTTCGGTACTTTGTTTATCCTCTACAGTTATCGGTGACCGAATAGTTTTTTGTGCAATCGAAAACAAACTTAAATCCAATTTTTCAGGTTTCACATTACTAAACATTGCTGCAAATAAACAAATCCCCAAAACAAGAAAAAATAGTATACGAAAAATGGTAACATCAAGTAAATTCCGAATTCGAATAAAATATTGCTGTAGTCTTTCCACCTTAATCCTCCTATAACGGCCCATTGATTAACCAAGACTATAGAAACATGTTACTTGAGATGTATTTATGGGTATGCCTTCTCTTATTCGTCACACAATATAAGTAAAATGATAACAGTTTTCTCGAATAGTTTCACCTGAATCATTTGATATAAGAAAAGCGGAAGCGCCATGGACAGCCCTTACAGGCATAAAACACTACCAAAAAGAAGGCGCTTTTTGCCTTCATTTTGGTAGTGGCTTATGACCCGAAGGACTTGGCGCTGAAGCTGGACAATTCTCGAAGTCAATTTTTATACTTTCTGGTCCTATGAAAAAGGGATAAACCACGATTTAGTTTACCCCGTTCATTTCTACATTCATTTTTAATTTGTTATTTTCTCATAGGCTTCAATAATTTTGCCTACAAGCGGGTGTCGAACAACATCACTTTGCTCTAAGAACACAAATGAAATCCCGTTGACATTTTGTAGGATCATTTCAGCCTCGACCAACCCAGACTTTGACCCTTTTGGGAGGTCAATTTGCGTTCGGTCACCAGTAATAACCATTTTCGAACCGAAGCCAAGTCTGGTTAAAAACATCTTCATTTGAGCATGAGTTGTATTTTGCGCTTCGTCCAAAATGACAAAGGCATCATCCAAAGTACGTCCTCGCATATATGCAAGTGGAGCGATTTCAATGGTTCCGCGCTCAAGTAATCGCTGCGTATGTTCAACACCTAGGACATCATGAAGGGCATCATACAAAGGCCTTAAATACGGGTCAACCTTTTCTTTTAAATCTCCCGGAAGAAATCCTAAGCTCTCTCCTGCTTCAACAGCTGGCCTTGTTAAAATAATTCTCTTTACCTGTCCATTTCTAAGAGCGTTGACCCCCATTACAACGGCAAGATAGGTTTTTCCAGTTCCTGCAGGGCCAATTCCAAAAACAAGGTCATTATTCTTAATGGACATAACATAATGTCTTTGACCTAGTGTTTTTATTCGAATTGTTTTTCCTTTAGCAGTTTTGCCTATTTCCTCATCGTATAAATGAACAAAATAATCGAGCGTACCTTTTTGCGCCATTTGGATGGCATAAAGAACATCCCTTTGGCTAACTCCAATACCTTTTCGGATTAAAACCATCAGTTTCTCAAGAATTTGGCCGACAAGCTCAACTTTAGCCTCTTCACCTGATAAACTAACCGATTCACCTCTTGTAACAATTGAAACCGCCAGTTCTTGTTCAATTATTTTTAAATTTGAATCCGAGTTCCCAAAAAGGGCAATAGCCTCAGCTGGATTTTCTAGCTGCAATTTTATGGTTATTAGCTTATCTGTCATTCATGAGTCTCCTTGGATATCGGTTGTCCGACAGCAATATTTTCGTATATCTTAAAGTGAATATCTAGTATAACTTTACCATTTTCAATTGCTTTGTGTAAAATTTTTTCATCTTTAATGATAGCATCTTCATCTAATTTGCTTTTTATTTCTTTTCTCGCTAGTTCAAGGGCTTGTTCTTCTGCCTCTTTATTTGTATAAGTCCTTTGGATATCTTCCCGTTCACGAATGGTTGTTTCTACATAAGAAATCGGTAGATTCCATTTTAAGAAATGAATCTTATGTTCGTTTCGTTCCGTTTCAAATTTCTTAAATTTTGGCTTTCCAAATCCCCAAATGGGTATATCAAGTTGTCCAATCAGTAACGATTGTTTCCGTTTTTCCTCACCACTAAACACCTTAAAGTCTGTCTGTAAAGGCAGATTAACGCGGCTTGTGTACCACGTTTCTCCCCAAACCTCCCCTTTAGCTGCAACATATTCTATATGATCTCCACTTCCAATTTGGCCTGATACAAGCGTTTGTCCCTGTTCTACATAATCAAGACGATTGACAAGCGGCTGCCCCTTTTCAACATACATATCCACAATATGAGCCTTCTTTTTGGCGATGAGATTCCTTGGTGTAAGTACCTCCGGCTTTTTCGGTTCGTTTTTTTCAACTACTTGAAAGTGATAGGTTGTCCCGTTTAAATCCACACCCACCCAGGTGAGATTTTGAATATTATTTGTTAACTTTCGTTGAATGGACTCGACATTATCGACGAAAAACTGCAGCTTTCCAATTTTCACACCCATCTTGTCCAATTCTTTGCGAATCTGATACTCTGTTTGCGGCTTTGCCCCACTAATTTCAATTCCCCAAATCACATTAGATAAAAGAAGTATGATCATAAAAAAAACGAAAGCTCCAATTAAAAAACCGCTGTTTTTTAATAGCCTTTTTTGTAAAAAGGGTACTCCCTTCCGTTGCAAAAATGAAATCTTACATTCACTTTTCCTGGAAAAATGCCTAATCCTTTTGGCATCCTGTAGTCTCATTTTAAACGTGATCGTTTCAGTCCCGTGGCGTTTGACATTCCAAATATAAAGGCCATTTCTTGTCAGGGTATTTAAAAAACGTTCAATCCCTCTCCCTGAAACTTTGACTGTTACCCTACCAAATAAAAATTCAATCCATTGGTTTTTCATTTTGTGCCTCCTGGGTTTTCATTTAAATAAATTACCTGATCAATTTTTCCTTCGAGCAAAATTTCTTCAGGTAAAATCGTTTTAATGACAAAGGCTTGCCCTTTTATGAGCAATTGACCTTGCTTTAGCAGTAAACGTAGCTCTTTATCGGTGAAGGCAAGCAGGCCCCGGTGATTTTCGATATAAATATGAATTTGTCCAATCATGGTAATGCGGGGTAAATCCATCATGACATCTTGAGGAAGATTCATTTTTTGTGCCATCCAGCTTCGGACTCTTAATCCCCATTTTTTTGCCATAAAAAAAGAACCCCCTTTTATCTCATATTTATGAGATAAAAGGGGGTTCTAGCACATTTTTTTCCACCAGAAAGAACTTATAAAACGAAAGAATGCTTAGCCTTTTCTTGCAAAATGCGGCTTTCTTGAACGCGGTTGACCAAGAATTTCCGACCAAATAATTCCATTAATTAGGGCTTTTTTCTCTACATTCTCAGAAATAAAGTCTTTAACAGACTCAGTCGTTACTTTTACTGGCTCTACAGTACTGATTTGATGTTGATCTATATATTCAGTAGGAATCATCGCTTCCGTTTCTTTTTTTATGTCATAATATTTTCTTTCCATGCTATCTTGCTCTACGGGGCGTAAATCTTCAATCTCCGCTTTATTTGCTGCTGTATTACCCGATGGAATCTTCTCTACTGACGGGTTGAAAAGCTTTTTAATATCCTCAAATTGATTGGGGATCATTGGTTTTCTTTCTGGCCCGCCTTTTGTTTGTTTTGCTTTACCAATAATAGACCAAATGAACCCAACAATAATCAAGATAATTAATTTTTCCAATTATCCACCCTCCCTTAATAATATGTTCGAATGGAGTTTTCTATTTATCGTCTTTTTTGTCATTTGATAATTTTCCGATTGAATCCCTCATATCCGTATCAGCTGAAATATTCTTGAAATTCATATAATCCATTACACCGATATTCCCGGATTTTAGCGCTTCAGCCATTGCAAGAGGAACCTCTGCTTCTGCCTCTACAACTTTCGCTCTCATTTCTTGTACTTTTGCTTTCATCTCTTGTTCTGTTGCAACCGCCATCGCCCGGCGTTCTTCCGCCTTTGCTTGGGCAATTTTTTTATCAGCCTCAGCTTGCTCTGTTTGAAGCTCAGCTCCAATGTTTTTACCGACATCCACATCAGCTATATCGATCGAAAGAATTTCGAAGGCCGTACCCGCATCGAGACCCTTTGATAATACCGTTTGTGAGATTAAGTCCGGTTTTTCAAGCACCTTGAAATGGCTGTCCGCTGAACCAATGGTAGATACAACCCCTTCACCAACACGAGCAATAACAGTTTCTTCACCAGCACCACCGACAAGACGATCAATATTTGCCCTAACGGTAATTCTTGCTTTGACCTTTACTTCAATACCATTCATAGCAACACCTGGAATAAATGGCGTCTCAATTACTTTTGGATTGACACTCATTTGCACCGCCTGCAAGACATCACGCCCCGCTAAATCAATGGCAGCACCTCGTTCAAATGAAAGTTCAATATTTGCGCGATGAGCAGCAATCAACGCATTTACCACCCGATCTACATTCCCTCCAGCTAAATAATGGCTTTCCAGTTGGTTGGTTGTCACATTTAAGCCTGCTTTGTGTGCTTTAATAAGCGGGTTAATAACTCTGCTTGGCGTTACCCTTCTTAACCTCATCCCAATCAATGTAAAAATACTTACACGTACACCAGCTGCTAACGCTGAAATCCAAAGCATGACCGGTACAAAAGACAGTAATACACCTAAAAAAATTAATGCAACAATGACAATCGCAATAATAAATATTGTTCCATCTGTTAACATTTTTTACCCCCTCAAGAATTTACTTTACTTCTCTAACTACAATCCTAGCTCCTTCAACCTTAATGACCTTAACTTTTGCGTTTTGGCCAATAAATCCTCCTTCACTCACCACATCGATCCGTTCCCCATTTATCATGATGGTACCGGCTGGTCGTAAAATGCTTAAAGCTGTCCCCTCCAATCCTAAGAGGTCGGTTCGATTGATATTAGATACATACCCATCTTCTTTTCTGGCAGAATCAAACAAAACCATTTTACTAAATAAAACAAGCTTTTTATCAAAAATTCTTACCATGATAAAGAAGGCGAGAATGGATAAAAACAGGGCAATGAAAATCGAAATACCAATCTGCACGGCATTTCCGCCTGCTAAAAACAGACTTAAAATGAGAGCGGTAACCCCCAGAGTTCCAGCAATCGCTCCCGGTAAAAAAAACTCCAAAAAGATTAAAACAATTCCAACTACAAATAAAACAAGAGTTTCTACACCGGCATAGCCTGCTTTAAAGTGTCCATAAAAAAATAAAAGCAATGCGAGTGTTCCAATCGAACCAGGAACCCCAAATTTGGGTGAAAAAAGCTCTAGTACCATACAAATTCCGGCAATCGATAAAAGGACAGTGACGACAATCGGGTCGGTAAGAAATTCAATCATTCGGCTTCCCCCTTCTTTCACTAAATCCGACAATAATTATTACGTTGAAAGGCAAATTAAGTTTCACAATTTAAAAAAAATTATATAAAAAGACTACTGGCAAAATCGCCAGTAGCCCTGATGTAAGAATATTTATGAAAGGTGTTGTTGTACAAATTTATTTACAAGTGATCCATCAGC
Source organism: Neobacillus massiliamazoniensis (assembly GCF_001048695.1). Lineage (GTDB taxonomy): Bacteria > Bacillota > Bacilli > Bacillales > Cytobacillaceae > Neobacillus > Neobacillus massiliamazoniensis. The sequence continues at coordinate 522,195 of NZ_CVRB01000004.1, forward strand.
TTTACCTTTTACTTTAGGCATAATTGCAGCCATCACTTTTCCCATTTCCGCTTTTGATTTTGCACCGACTTCAGAAATTGTTTGTTTAACAATTTCTAACAACTCTTCTTCAGAAAGCTGTTTCGGTAAATACAGTTCGAGAATCGAAATTTCTGTATGCAATTTATCAACCAAGTCTTGACGACCTGCTTTATCAAATTCATGGAGGGAGTCTTTGCGTTGTTTTACTTCGCGAGATAGGATTGTTAGCTCTTCATCTTCGGAAAGTTCCTTTTTGCCAAGCTTAATCGCTTCATTCTGCAAAGAGGCTTTTACCATCCGAATAACAGAGAGCTTGTCTTTTTCCTTGTTTTTCATCGCTTGTTTCATGTCATTATTTAAACGCTCGAGAAGACTCATGTAATACACCCTCTTAAAACTTACGTTTTCTTGCTGCTTCAGACTTTTTCTTACGTTTTACACTTGGCTTTTCATAGAATTCGCGCTTTCTTGCCTCTTGCAAAGTACCAGTTTTTGATACTGTACGTTTGAAGCGACGAAGAGCATCTTCAAGCGATTCGTTTTTACGAACAACGGTTTTAGACATTCTCTTTCCCTCCCTCCGAAACACAACACACTTACATACAATCCATGTACCTTGCAATTATAATATAACCTCGATATAAGGTCAACTATAATTGTCAATACAGAAACGACTTTCCAATTTTTTATGCAGAAAAATAGTGTTAATTTTTAAAATCAGGTATTTCATGTGGCATGTGCCCTCATGCAGAACCATAGAATGGAAATAAGGGGGCGTAAGACATGCTATACCTATTATTATTTGTTCTTTGTATTTTATTATTTATCTTTGGAATGACGATTATTAGATTCGGACTATTTAATATATCTGCTGAAAAATTAAGGGATTGGCTGATTACGTTAACAAGTTCACCTTTAAAAGGGATGGTAACAGGGACGTTAATTACAGCTCTCTTGCAAAGCAGTACGGCAGTGATGGTCATTACGATTGGATTAATTTCAGCACGAATCATGACCTTTCCTCAATCCATTGGAATTATCTTAGGAACCAATATCGGAACTACCTTTAAAACAGAATTAATCACGTTTAATATTGATGCCATTATAGTTCCATTGGCCGTATGTGGAGCATGCCTCATTCTTTTTAAAAATAGAAAAACACGAAGTATTGGAATGCTTCTGTTTGGAATCGCCTCTGTATTTACGGCAATGAAAGGATTTGAATTATTAGCACATCCTTTAACATCTATGAGCTTGATTCATCAATTTATTCTCTCCCTTAATAACAATATATTCTTAAGTCTTTTAACTGGTACTGTCATAACTTCGATTATTCAATCAAGTACAGCAATGACCGGAATCGCCATGGGGTTTTTAACAGCTGGGCTCCTGAAGCTCGACGCCGGAATTGCTATTATGCTTGGTGCGAATATTGGAACTTGTATTACGGCCATTATTGCCTCTATTGGCGGGGGTAAGGAATCAAGGATGGCTGCATTTGCTCACGTTTGGCTAAATGTGTTTGGCGTTTTGGTATTTATCCCACTCATCCCATTCCTAAGTGAAAACGCTAATCTCTTGGCTAAGTATAAGGATGTTCAGTTGGCTCATATTAGTGTCATTTTTAATGTTGCCACTTCCGTTATGGTATTGCCGTTTGCTACAAAATTTGGGGAAATGATTGTATATTTACACGGAAAAAAATAGCGAGGATGCCCCAAAAAAAAGTGTCAAGCCTTCAACCTACAATTAATAACACTTAATAAGCGGCTACATAGTAAGTGTTTAGTGAGAGGTCAGACCCTTTGGGGACATCCACGTCTAATAAGAGGATGTAACGGTTTCCCCTTTTATAATAGCAACACTAGAGCTTGCACCAATCCTTGTGGCGCCGGATTCAATCATTTTTTTGGTATCTTCCGCGTTTCTAACACCACCAGAAGCTTTTACTCCGACATTAGGTCCAACCGTTTCCCTCATTAGCGCAATGTCGCTCACAGTCGCGCCACCACTTGAAAAACCGGTAGAAGTCTTCACAAAGTCAGCACCAGCCTTTACAGCAAGCTGGCAGGCTCGAATTTTTTCTTCCTTTGTTAACAGGCTTGTCTCAATAATGACTTTTGTTAGCGCTTTGCCTTTGGCAGCAGCAACGACCAAACGAATATCATTTTCCACCCATTCATCATTTTGGTCCTTAAGGGCCCCAATATTAATGACCATATCCACTTCTTCAGCGCCATTCTCAATAGCATTTTTCGTTTCAAATGCTTTTGTTTCAGAGGTTGCCGCACCCAATGGGAACCCAATAACCGTACAAACTTTTACACCGCTATCCTTTAAAAGCTCCTTAGCCATACTTACCCAAACAGGGTTAACACAGACAGAGAAAAATTTATGTTCGCGTGCTTCTTGGCACAAAGTTTCAATTTGTTGTTTTGTAGCATCAGGCTTTAATAAAGTATGGTCAATCATGGCCGCAATATTTGTATTTTTCAATTTAAACGCTCCTTTCTACCTACGTAGTTGCAAGAAAAAAAGTTGCTGCTAAAGGATAGCATACCCACAAAAAATAAAAAAAGGACCTTTATTTTTAGGTCCTTAAATAACAGCTTCTTCCTTCGTAAATAGGTCTTTTTTTGTATCATCCATTACCCTGACAAATTGCCCCTCGTTGTAAGGGTAGCCGGCTTTGCAAATTTTGACTTTTACTATTTTGCCCAATAGATCTTCAGTACCAGGAAAAACGACTCTTAAATAGTTATCGGTGTAGCCGGCAAGTAAACCGCTTTTCCCTTCTTCTGTAAATTCCTCTTCGGGAATAATTTCTAACACTTCATTTTCAAATTGTGCTGCGTATTCCTTCGCTAATTGATCTGATAGAGAAATCAAGCGATGGACACGCTCGTTTTTAACTTCTTCATCAATTTGATCTTCCATTCTGGCAGCAGGTGTACCTGTCCGTTTTGAATATGGGAATACATGAAGTTCTGAGAATTTATGTTCCTTTATAAAATTATAGGTCTCCATAAATTCTTCTTCTGTTTCACCAGGAAAACCAACGATCACATCCGAAGTAACTGCGAGTCCTGGCAGCACTTCTTTAAGGCGTTCAAGTCTTTCTCCAAAGAATTCCATTGTATACTTTCGGCGCATCCTTTTCAAAACAGAGTTGGAACCAGATTGAATAGGAATATGCAAATGGCGAACAACAATATTGGAATGTTTAATGACTTCAATAACTTCATCAGTAATTTGGCTTGCTTCAATAGAAGAAATTCGAAGCCGTTCCAGACCTTTTACCTCCGCCTCTAAATCACGGAGCAGCATGGCAAGATTATAATCCTTCATGTCTTCTCCATATCCGCCGGTGTGAATTCCGGTTAGGACAATTTCTTTATACCCTGCATCCACTAATTGCTGCGCTTGGTGAATAACTTCCTTCGGATCACGCGATCTCATTAGTCCTCGAGCCCACGGGATTATACAAAATGTACAGAAATTATTACAACCCTCTTGAATTTTTAAAGATGCGCGTGTTCTGTCAGTAAACGCTGGAACATCTAGCTCTTCGTAAACGCGGTTTTTCATAATATTCCGTACACCATTAATCGGCTGGCGTTCTTTTTTATATTGCTCGATATAGTCTAGCATTTTAACGCGGTCCTGTGTGCCGACAACAATATCAACACCGGGAATCGCCATAATTTCCGCCGGAGATGTTTGTGCATAACAGCCAGTTACACAAATAACAGCGTCGGGATTTTTCCGGACTGCTCGCCTAATGACCTGACGACTTTTTTTATCCCCAGTATTTGTTACTGTGCAGGTATTAATAACATATACATCTGAAATCGATTCATATTCAACACGTTCATAGCCTTCTTGCTTAAACAGCTGCCAGATTGCTTCAGTTTCATAATGATTTACTTTACATCCGAGTGTATGAAATGCGACTGTTGGCATTATAATTTCACCTCAATAATTCAAAATGATAAGAAATCGCCGCCAAAGTATACAATGGAGCGGTTTCTGTTCTTAATATCCTCGGGCCTAAGCCGCAGAGAACAAAGTCATGCTTTTTTAATTGCTGAACCTCTTCTTCGGTTAATCCTCCTTCAGGTCCAAAGACCACAAGTAGGGACTCACCTTTTTGGATTTGTTTCAAAGTCGAGGCAAAACGGGAGGTTTCTCCATTTTTACTCTCCTCTTCGAATGCTACCAATTTATACGAATAGTTCTGGCTTTTTTCCAGAAGATTTTTAAAGCTAACAGGGCTGACCACTTCAGGTAAAAAGGAACGATGGGATTGTTCAGCAGCTTCTTTAGCAATCTTTTGCCATCTCTCTATCTTCTTCCCTGCTTTTTTTTCGTCCCACTTCACAACCGAACGATGGGCGGTAAAAGGAATAAACTCATGTGCCCCAAGTTCAGTTCCTTTTTGAATGATCCATTCAAGCTTGTCTCCCTTGGGCAGTCCGCTTGCAACCGTGACGGTAATCGGCAGTTCGGAAACAACTTCTTTCCATTGTACAACGTCTGCAACGACTTGTTCATCGGTAAATTCTGCAATCCTACAGACAGCAGATTTCCCTTCAGGGTCCACACATATTATCTGATCACCAATTTGCATACGCAAGACCTTAACGATGTGGTGACGATCTTCAGTATCAATATAGAAACGTTCGTCTTTTGCCGGTTTGTTAACAAAGTAGCGTTGCACACGATGCACCCTCTTTAAAACATTTTACTCTTTATTTTACTAAAATATTTGCTAAAAGAAAATCAATGTAAAAAAGGGGTTTCAATCCCCCCCTTTTTTATCAATTATAATCTTTTTGCAATAATTGCAACCCAATCTTCCATAACAATTGTTTCGGCGATTTCAAAGCCAACATCAATCAATGCGTCTTTTACTAAGTCCTTTTTCTGGTGGATAATACCCGATGCTATAAAAGAACCTCCTCGTTTAACGACGCGAGCAACATCAGTTGTAAATCTTAAAATCACTTCAGCTAAAATATTCGCAACAACGACATCAGCGGAATTTTCCTCCACACCATCTAGAAGGTTATTTTGAGAAACCGTCACGACATCGTTTACTTTGTTTAGCTTAATATTTAATTTGGCCGTTGTCACCGCGACTTCATCAAGGTCGTATGCATGAATATCCTGTGCTCCAAGCATCGCCGCAGCAATGCTCAAAACTCCTGAGCCTGTGCCAACATCAATAACATGATCGCCGCGGTGGATGGTTCTTTCAAGGGCTTGAATACACATAACCGTGGTGGGGTGTGTTCCTGTCCCAAATGCCATCCCTGGATCTAACTCGATGATTAATTCATCACTGCTAACAGGGGTATAAATCTCCCATGTAGGTACAATCGTAAATTTCTCGGAGATTTTCACCGGATTATAATACTTTTTCCAAGCAGTTGCCCATTCTTCTTCATGGACTTCACTAATGGAAACCTTGTTTTTACCGAGATCAATATCATAAATAATTAAATTATTAATAGAATCTTTAATGGCTTCTACCGTTTCACCTAAGAAGCTGTTAACCGGAAGATACGCTTTAACAATTACGCCTTCCTCCGGATAATCACCCGGATTGAGTTGGTAGATTTCCCCAAATTGATCTTCTCTTTCTTTTGTGAGTTCAAAGGGATCTTCAATAACTACTCCGCTTGCCCCAGCTTCATGTAAGATATTCGAAATGGGTTCAATTGCCTCGTTCGTTGTGTGGATACTGATTTCAGACCATTTCATTCTACCAACTCCAATCCTTACTCGCCTTTAAAGGCCCGTTTTACTTTTGAAAAAAAGCTTTCCTCATGATCTCCAAGCGGTGCATTACCACTAATTTCAGCAAATTCACGTAAGAGATTTTTTTGTTTATCCGTAAGCTTTGTAGGGGTTAACACTCTAACTTGAATATGCTGGTCACCAACACCATAGCCGCGTACATTAGGTATTCCTTTCCCTTTCAAACGGAATTTTGTACCCGTTTGTGTGCCGACAGGAATCTTCAGTTTCACTTTACCATGCAATGTTGGAACCTCGATTTCATCACCCAATGTTGCCTGGACAAACGTTATTGGCATTTCGCAATAGACATCATCGCCATCTCTTTCAAAAAATTCGTGTGGACGGACATGAAAGACAACATATAGGTCACCAGCAGGGCCGCCGTTTGTTCCCGCTTCACCTTGGCCAGCCATTCTAAGCTGTTGGCCATCATCAATACCAGCAGGGATTTTTACATGAATTTTTTTACGATTCTTTACCTTTCCGAAACCGCCACAGGTTGAACATTTATTTTTAATCTCTTTTCCTGTTCCGTTACAGTGATGACATGTTTTGCGATTAACAATTCTACCAAATGGAGTATTTTGTTCAACGTTTAATTGACCTGTTCCATGACAGTGTTTACAGGTCTCGGGATTTGTCCCAGGCTTTGCACCAGAACCGTTACATGTACCGCAGGTTTCTTCGCGTGGGATTTCAATATCTGTTTCTTTTCCAAAGGCTGCTTCTTCAAATGAAACAGTCATAGTATATTGGAGGTCAGCTCCTTGTCGTGGGGCATTTGGGTCTCTTCTTCTTCCTCCACCGCCGCCAAAGAACGTATTGAAAATATCCTCAAAGCCGCCAAAGCCGCCAAAATCTCCGCCACCGCCAAAACCACCAAAGCCTTGGTTTGGATCTGTATGACCAAACTGATCATAATGCGCCTTTTTCTGGTCGTCACTTAACACTTCATTTGCTTCTGCTATTTCTTTGAACTTTTCCGCCGCATCCGGCTCTTTATTAATATCAGGATGATATTGTTTAGAGAGCTTACGATAGGCTTTTTTTATCTCATCCTTAGAAGCGCTTTTGCTTAAACCAAGCACTTCATAGTAATCCCGTTTACTCATGATTACCACTCCCGAATCATTCACATAAAGATTATTGTAACACCTACTAGAAGACTCTTGCAAGAAGAAAAGCCAAAGTCTTGGAATTGACTTTGGCTTTTTTTATGTTGTTTCAGCCCAAATTATTTATCGTCTTTAACTTCTTCAAATTCTGCATCAACAACATTATCATCTTTGCCAGTTGTACCTGCACCCGGTTGACCTTGCTGGCCTTGTGCCTGCTTCGCCGCTTCCTCATATAACTTAACCGTTAAATTCTGAACAATTTCTTGCAATGCATCCTTTTTCGCACGGATTTCGGCAAGATCATTTTTCTCGATCGCTTGTTTTAGAGCATCTTTAGCTTCATTTGCTTTTGCAACCTCAGCAGCATCTACTTTTCCTTCAAGATCTTTTAATGTTTTTTCTGTTGTAAAGACAAGCTGATCAGCTTCATTACGAAGTTCTACTTCTTCCTTACGCTGTTTATCTGCATCAGCATTATCCTCAGCTTCTCTCACCATTTTTTGAATTTCTTCATCTGAAAGACCTGTTGAGGATTTAATTGTAATTTGCTGTTCTTTATTTGTGCCTAAATCTTTAGCACGAACATTTACAATACCGTTTTTATCGATATCAAAAGTAACTTCAATTTGCGGAATTCCACGTGGTGCAGGTGGAATATCGGATAATTGGAATCTTCCTAATGTTTTATTATTTGCTGCCATTGGCCGTTCCCCTTGAAGGACATGGATGTCAACAGCCGTTTGGCTGTCCGCAGCAGTTGAGAACACTTGTGATTTAGATGTTGGAATAGTTGTGTTACGGTCAATTAGTTTTGTAAAGACGCCGCCCATTGTTTCAATTCCAAGTGAAAGTGGTGTAACGTCAAGTAATACGACATCCTTAACATCACCAGTAATGACACCGCCTTGAATGGCAGCTCCCATTGCGACTACTTCATCAGGGTTAACACCGCGATGAGGCTCTTGGGCAGTTGCTTTTTTAATGGCTTCCTGAACAGCAGGAATCCGAGTTGAACCACCAACAAGGATAACTTTATCAATTTCTGATGGAGATAAGCCTGCATCACTAAGTGCTTGACGAGTTGGTCCCATGGTCCGTTCAACAAGATGTGCTGAGATTTCGTCAAATTTAGCTCTTGATAACGTTACTTCAAGGTGAAGCGGACCTGCTGCACCTGCAGTGATAAATGGCAATGAAATTTGCGTTGACATGACACCTGATAGATCTTTTTTCGCTTTTTCTGCCGCATCCTTTAGACGCTGCAATGCCATTTTATCTTGAGAAAGGTCAATACCGTTTTCCTTTTTGAATTGATCCACTAAATAATCAATAATCACTTGGTCAAAGTCATCTCCGCCAAGGCGATTATCACCGGCAGTTGCTTTTACTTCAAATACACCATCCCCAAGCTCAAGGATCGATACGTCAAAAGTACCGCCGCCAAGATCGTAAACAAGAATCGTTTGATCTTGATCTGTTTTATCCAAACCATAAGCAAGAGCAGCTGCTGTTGGCTCGTTAATAATCCGTTCCACTTCAAGTCCGGCAATTTTACCTGCATCCTTTGTCGCTTGACGCTCAGCATCATTAAAGTAGGCAGGAACAGTAATAACCGCCTTCGTTACCGGCTCTCCTAAATAATCTTCGGCATAAGATTTTAAATGTTGAAGGATAATAGCCGAAATCTCTTGTGGAGTATATTTTTTTCCTTCAATTTCTACCTTATAATCTGTTCCCATATGTCGTTTAATTGAGATAATGGTGTTTGGGTTAGTTATGGCCTGGCGTTTTGCCACTTCCCCTACTTGGCGTTCGCCATTTTTAAAGGCAACAACGGAAGGAGTTGTACGATTCCCTTCTGGATTTGGAATTACTTTTGGTTCTCCGCCTTCTAGTACAGAAACACATGAGTTAGTTGTACCAAGGTCAATACCAATAATTTTACTCATTGACTTTTCCTCCTAAAAAATTATGTAGACTTATTGATTTACTTTTACCATAGATGGTCGAATGACTCGGTCTTTTAAAATATAACCCTTTTGAAATTCTTCCACCACAATATTGGAACCGAAGTTTTCATCTTCAGCTTGCATGACAGCTTGATGATGATGTGGGTTAAACTCATGTCCAACTGCCTCAATAGGTTCAACACCTTCATTTTTCATAGCGTCTAGCAAACTTCGATAAACCATATCCATACCTTGGAGCAGAGACTTTGTTTGCTCATTTTCTGCGTCCATTTTCAATGCTCTTTCAAAATTGTCGATGGCTGGCAATAATTCAGAAATTAATTTTTGTGCTCTATATTTTTCGTTCGCCTCGATATCCAATCTCGTACGGCGACGGAAATTATCAAAGTCAGCCTGTAAACGGAGATAACGGTTTTCTGACTCTTCAATTTTATTTTTAAGCGATTCAATTTCCTGAAAAAGTTCCTCGCTTAATTTTACATTTCCAGAAGATGTTTCTTCTTCAGCAAATACTGTATCTGCCATCTCTTCCTCAGTAAGTTCAACGGCAGCTTCTTCATTTTGCAAATCAACTTCCTCATTCACGGCATTATTTTTTTCATCTGTCAACTTACTCACCTCCCTTAAGGAATTAATCTACATTTATCACAAGAAAAGCGCAAGGCGCCCTCCTATCGGCTACAAGTGCAAGACGAGCCGGCCGAAAGGGTGCTTTTTAACCTTTTGGACGGATTGGCTTGTGACCTCGAGCCGATGGCGCCTCCGCTGAAAACCTCACGTTTTTCGGCGTGCGAAGTATCGCTTTCGAAGCTTACTCTTATGGAGCTAGACAATTCTCGAAGTCAATTTTTAAACATTCTTATCTATTTAAAAAATTCTTAGAAAGGGTGAATACAGAAATGTTCCACCCTTTTCAATATTTCCAGCACTAATTATTTTGATACAGCTTAGTTAATACCGCAGTCAAATCATTGCTTATAAATTGGAGTAAACTTATCACTCGCGAATATTCCATTCTTGTAGGACCAAGGATGGCAATCGTCCCTAATTTTTCAGCGCCAACCGAATAAGTAGCCGAGATTAAGCTACAATTTTCCATGGCACTATTTTCGTTTTCTCTGCCAATTTTCACATTAATCCCTGCGGAATCCATCCTGATCAAATGATAGAGCCATTCTTCATGGTCAATCATGGTCATTAACTCGCGGATTTTAGAAACGTCATGAAATTCCGGTTGGCTGAGCATATTTGTTTTTCCGCCAAAGAATAACTTTTCGTTCGCTGAAAGCTTGAAGGAGTCGGCAATCGAGTGAAGGATAAAGTCATAGTTATGAATATGCTGCTTTAACAGCATGGCGACTTCCTTATAGATTTTATCGTGTAAAATCTGAAGCGGAACACCCGTTAGACGCTCGTTTAAAATATTGACTGTTTTCTCCAAATCACTGGCATTAATGGCAGCAGGCAAGTATATGGTTCTATTTTCGACATGTCCAGTATCCGTAACAAAAATGGCTACTGCTGTCTCTTTATTCAATGGAATGATCTGAATCTTTTTTAATTTATTTACACTTGCAGCCGGTCCAAGGACGATCGAGGTATAATTCGTTAATTCAGACAAAATCCTGGCCGATTTTTGGATTATTTTTTCAAACTCAAATATTTTTTCAGCAAAAATCGATTGAAGAATTGAAATATCTTGCTGATTTAATGTTTGAGGCGCGAGTAAATGATCAACATAGTAACGATATCCTTTTTCCGACGGAACACGCCCTGAGGAGGTATGAGTCTTTTCAATATATCCCAACTCTTCAAGGTCGGCCATTTCATTACGAATGGTTGCCGAACTAAACGATATTTCCTCTTTTTTCGACAAGCTCCTTGATCCAACAGGCTGTGCAGATCGAATAAAATCATCAACAATTACTTGAAGAATCAACAATTGACGATCTGTTAACACATTTATCACCTCTGTTAGCACTCATTGTTATCGAGTGCTAATTCTATTAATAAATTATCAAAAAAGGAGGGATGGTGTCAACAAGAAAAGCTCCAGACGTTCAGATGTCTCTGTGCGTCTGGAGCTGGATCATTTTGGGGTATAAATATTTTAATGAACTAAAAAGGCTTGAAATACTTCATTTCCTAAAAGCCGGCCTGCTTTTGTTAAATAAATCCTTTCTTGATTTACTTCCAGCCATTTTTTATTTATCAATTCGACCATTTCGTTTTTAAATAACAGCAAAGGGTCCTTCCCAAACTTTTCAATAAATCTTGCAATAGAAACCCCATCCGTTTTCCTCAGTCCTAAAAACATTTCTTCTTCCATCTGTTCTACTTTTGTTACTTGATGCTCATGGAAGATAGGAAGCTCTCCTTTTTGAATTTGCCCAATATATTTATTCAATGGCCCGGTATTGGATCTTCTCCAGCCATTCACATAGCTGTGTGCCCCTGCACCGAAGCCATAATAATAATCATTGTTCCAATACGTAAGGTTGTGCTTGCTTTCAAAGCCGGGCTTAGCAAAATTGCTTATTTCATACTGTTCGAAGCCATGTTTGTCCATTTCCTCCATTAACAATTCATACATGGCCGCTTCTGTATCTTCACCGGGAGTCGGAAGCTTGCCCTTTTGTAACAAGTTATAAAACACAGTCTTTGGTTCAATGATGAGTGAATAAGCGGAATAGTGCTGGATATCCAGTGAAAATGCCTCGATTAACGACTCTTTAAAATCGTCAATTGTCTGTGTCGGCAAACTAAAGATTAAGTCAATACTGATGTTTTTAAAGCCCACCTTTTTGGCATTATCTACTGATTGAAAAACGTCTTCGGCACGATGAACACGGCCAATTTTTTTTAATAATTCTTCATTAAAGGTTTGGACGCCAAGGCTAATGCGGTTCACACCAGCTTCCCTTAATATTTGTAATTTTCCCATCGTTAAATCTCCCGGGTTCGCTTCAAATGTAAATTCCACATTTTCACTCATGGGTAAATGCTTATGAATGCTCTGACAAAAGTTGTAAAGCTGCTGTTCACTTAAGGAAGTGGGAGTACCACCACCGACAAAGATGGTTTCAAATTGGGAGGCTGGATATTGATTCAGGGTCATCTGAATCTCCTTCTCTAGAGCTTGTATATATTCATCGACGGGCTGTCCCTTTAAAAACACTTTGTTAAAATCACAGTAATGGCAAATATGTTCACAAAATGGTATGTGAAGATAGGCAGCTTTTATCATATGTTCACTTCCCTTTTTTATAGGCTGTTAAACTTGTCTGTTGATTTTCCACTCCAGGCGGTTCGTGGAGCCTCCTCGGCGCTTAAGCGCCTGTGGGGTCTCCACTGCCCCGTACTCCCGCAGGACGTTGAATCAGCTCCTTCGAATCTACACCGCACGAAGGAAATGCGATAGCATTTTCGAGGATCTCGCGCCTTCCGCTCCAATCAACCTAGTGGCAAAAACAACATTAGCTTTAACATAATCTTTTTATAAGAAAAAGAGGCAGGATTTCCCTAACTGGGGTTTCTCCTAACCTCCTGCTCGTCATTATTTTTTTGGAGTATTATCGTCCATTTTTAGGACAGCCATAAACGCTTCCTGCGGTACCTCAACCGAACCGACCTGTTTCATCCGTTTTTTACCTTCTTTTTGTTTCTCCAACAATTTACGTTTACGTGAGATATCGCCGCCATAACATTTAGCTAACACGTTTTTACGCATTGCTTTGATGGAGGAACGAGCCACAATTTTCGTACCAATCGCAGCCTGGACAGGCACTTCAAATTGCTGCCTTGGAATGAGTTCCTTCAGCTTTTCAACGATGATTTTTCCACGTTCATAGGCAAAATCCTTATGAACAATAAAGCTTAAAGCATCGACTTTTTCGGCATTTAACAAGATATCCATTTTCACCAATTTCGATGGTTTATAGCCTATAAGTTCGTAGTCAAAGGAAGCATAGCCCCTTGTGCTTGACTTCAATTGGTCGAAAAAGTCATAGACGATTTCCGCCAGCGGAACTTCATAAACAATGCTGACGCGGTTTTCATCTAAGTATTGCATATCAATAAATATCCCGCGTTTTAGCTGACAGAGCTCCATAATGGCCCCTACATAATCATTTGGAGCCATCATTGTAGCCTTTACATACGGTTCTTCGACACGGTCAATCTTTTGCGGGTCCGGCATGTCTGATGGGTTATCGACATTTATTTGTGTCCCGTCCGTCATATGAACCTGATAAATAACGCTCGGTGCTGTTGTAATTAAATCAATTTTGAACTCCCGCTCAATACGTTCTTGAATGATTTCCATATGAAGAAGTCCTAAAAAGCCACAGCGGAAACCAAAACCAAGAGCTTGGGAAGTTTCCGGTTCGAATTGTAGCGCAGAGTCATTTAATTGAAGTTTTTCTAGCGCTTCACGCAAATCATTAAATCTATTTGTATCGATAGGATAAAGTCCACAATAAACCATTGGATTTAGCTTTCGATAGCCAGGAAGCGGCTCTTCAGCACCATTCTTAGCATTGGTGATGGTATCACCCACACGAGTGTCGCCGACATTTTTAATCGATGCAGTTAAAAATCCAACGTCACCAACTGAAAGCTCATCACGCTTTACTTCTTTTGGAGTAAACACTCCTACTTCATTTACTTCAAATTCTGCACCTGTTGCCATCATTTTGATTTTGTCCCCGACTTTAACGGTTCCCTCAACAACGCGGATATAGGCAACAACTCCGCGGTAAGCATCATATAACGAGTCGAAAATCAACGCTTTTAAAGGCGCTTCTGGGTCTCCGGTTGGAGCCGGTACTTTTTCAACCACTTGTTCAAGTATTTCTTCAATTCCGATTCCCGCTTTAGCCGAAGCTAATACAGCTTCTGAGGCATCTAAACCGATAATCTCTTCAATTTCATTTCGAACTCTTTCCGGGTCCGCACTTGGCAGGTCGATTTTGTTGATCACTGGTAATATTTCGAGATTGTTATCAAGGGCGAGATAAACGTTCGCCAGTGTCTGTGCTTCAATTCCCTGCGCAGCATCAACGACTAAAATCGCTCCTTCGCAAGCAGCAAGGCTTCTTGATACCTCATACGTAAAATCGACGTGTCCTGGTGTATCGATTAAATGAAAAGTATATTCTTCCCCATCTTTTGCATTATATTTTAATTGGACAGCATTTAACTTTATCGTAATCCCGCGTTCCCGTTCAAGATCCATGGAATCCAACAGCTGATCCTTCATTTCCCGTGAAGATAATGCCTGGGTCTTCTCCAATATACGGTCAGCCAAAGTTGATTTCCCGTGGTCAATATGAGCAATAATGGAAAAATTTCTTATTTTTGATTGTCGTTTGCGTCTTTCTTCTTTGTTCATGTCGTTCACTCCTACTATACTCGCACATGTACACTATTTTTGATTATATCAGCAGGAGAATCAAGATTCAATTTTATTTTAAGGCTGTGTTAAACTTGCCTGTTGATTTGCGCTTCAGGCGCTTCGCTTTCCGCGGGCGTTCCGGGGAGACCCCACAGGAGTCTCGCGCCTTCCGCTCCAATCAACATAGTTTCAAAAATCAACAATGACCTTTAACACAACCTATTTTAAAAGGAGGATGACACAAAGAGTCTGACTCTCGGAGCATCCTCCCCCTCTTATGGTATGATTTTTTTAATCAACACTTCAGATGATTTCGTAATTCCATCAGACATTGTCTTTCCCATCATGGAAAAAAAATTAAATGCATTAATCTCCTCAAGCTGCTTTTTCTTTGATTCTAGGTTATGGCTCGTGGTGTCATTCCCTTTGCTTATTACCTGTTGGTCTTTTTTATTGATCGTGACAGCATTTTGAAAGTCGACAGCGGTATTGTCATTCATTTTATGAATTCCGTCATTTGCCATCTGCATTCCTACTAAAACCGATATGAACATAATCGAAACTAATCCTAAACATTTTAGCAAAAATATTTTCATATATTATGCTCCCTATTGTTTATTCGTTCCTTGTTCAGCATCTTTATTTACTTTCTCTGCCTGCCAATAATATTCGCTAAAAACATTGGCGAGAGCTTCTGCGGAGCGATTTAACTCTTCAAAGGTATTATCAACACCGCCGAATTCAATTAAAATTGCCTTATCTGATAGATTTTGATTATAAACACTATTCGAAGTAGCAAAATTCTTTACCAATACCCCCCTGCTTAAACCCTTATACTTTTTCTCAAAAAGATTATGGAGTTCAATCGCCAATTTTTGATTCTTTTCATAGTTTGGATTTTTACCTCCGATAACAAAGTCAAGCCTTGCATAGGGTTGCCCGTTGATGGTAATGGTTGTTGTATCTTTGCGTTGTGAATCACGATGGATATCAAATAAATATTGCAAATCACGGTTGGAAGTCATTGCTGTTTGCACAACGGAGCGTGATTCTTTATAAGAATCATCATAACTTAAACCTTTTTTATTTAAGTTCGCTTGGATATCCGTTTTATCAATATATGTCCCGATGCCTCTCTCTTCAAGACTAGTTTTTAATTGGTCACCGATCTTGGTCACATTGATTTGGGAATGGTAGGCGGAGTCAGGGTCGGTGACACCTTGTAGATACGGTAAATAGGATTCCCGATTATGAGTAAAATAAACATAAACAACTTGACGTCCACCGGTTGTTTGCCCAGATGGCGCTGTAGGTGATTTGGTTCCAGTTTGTTGATCGATTCCTGCAAGATTCTGCAAAGACGCTTCCTTTTCTGCCTTCATAATTTCTAATGGAGGGGCAGATTCAATTGGCATGTTCGTATATTTTGTCCCTTCACCAGCAACGACAATTTTCCCATCAAATTGATAAAATCCCGGCAGTTCTCTTCCTAAAAGGGTTCTAGGGTCATTTAAATTAATATTACTTGCCAGCTTAAACATCACTTCGCCCAAATTCTGGGTGTCAGTCAAGGTTTTATCGACCGTTAAAAAGTGATGATTTTCCCATCCCATTAACTGATAAAGCAGTTTTCCATTTATATTTGTAGCAGCTTCATTAACAGAAGTAGACATGAGTCTATATTGGGGATTTAAAGAGGTTAATAGCCCACTAATAGAAAAAACAAGCACTAAAAACAAGGTTAACATCCCGCTCATTTTCAGTACTGTCGTCCCTTGGACAACCATAAACATCCCTGGTATTCTAGTGTTTTTCATGGTCCCACCTCGCAAATTCGATTCTAGTAAATCTTATGATTATGCTAGAATTGATAGAACCAATATTTATAATTGTTTATGGCATAAGTTTTATGTTTTTGATTTCGGTTGGGTTGAAGCTTTTTAATGCGCCTGTTTCTGCTTTTCTTTATCGATTTTGGAAAAATTAAACCAGTTAATTTGACTAATGTTCGTTTTCTCTTTCGATTTCGGGCAAATTAAACCGGTTAATCTGACCGGTTTCCGCTTTCTATTTCGATTTCGGTCAAATTAAACCCGTTAATTTGACCGGTTTCCGTTTTCTCTCTCGATTTCGGGCAAATTAAACCGGTTAATTTGACCGGTTTCCGTTTTCTCTCTCGATTACGGTCAAATTAAACCCGTTAATTTGACCATTTTCGTTTTCTCTTTCGATTTAGGGCAAATAAAACCAAAAATGATTTCACCTCTCTATTATTTTTGATTTTGATATGCCCATTTTCTCTAATTTCTCAATCTGATGCGCTTTTAATTAAACTCAACTCACAACTCCACCCTATTTCGTATAATACCCGGTATTCCCTTGATCAACCGCACCGTGAAGCGATGCATTTAAACCATTCGCTAGCAAGTTTGCCATATCTTCGATAAAGACATCTACTTCTTTTGGAGTAACCATTAAATTATGTCCAAGCGGAGATAATACTTCGTAAATGAGCTTTCTTTTTTCATCTTCTGATAATGTACCAATTATACCCAAAAATGTCTTGCGTTGCTTTTCCCCTGGCAAATCCTCATCCATCAGTTTTCGTCGCTCTCCAAAGTTCATTCCTGCAGGAGCGAGCGCTCTTGACGGCCGATCGCCTTCTCTTAGCTCTTTCCCAAAATGCTTTAAAATGAAGTCGATCGTATCGCTTGTGATCGAAACAGCATCGACCACTGTCGGAACTCCGATGGCGATGACCGGTATTCCTAATGTCTCTCGACTTAACTCCTTTCTTTTATTGCCGACACCTGACCCCGGATGAATCCCCGTATCCGAAATTTGAATCGTTGAATTCACTCGCTCAATCGATCGTGAAGCCAAAGCATCGATGGCAATGACAAAATCAGGTTTTGATTTTTCAACAACCCCAAAAATAATATCGCTTGTCTCAATCCCCGTCAGTCCCATTACCCCTGGAGAAAGAGCACTGACAGAACGGTAGCCTTCTTCGACATTTTCCGGTTGAAGCTGGAATAAATGGCGAGTTATTAATAAATTCTCGCAAACCATTGGACCAAGTGAGTCAGGGGTAACATTCCAGTTTCCCAGTCCCACAACGAGACAGGAGTGTGTTTTCTTAATGCCGGATTCCTCTAAAAAATGAAAGAATTCATGAGCAAAAATTTGCTCTACTTTATGCTGCATCTCCGTGTCTTGACCACGAATCCCCTGCACTTCAACCGTTAAATAACGCCCCGCTTTTTTTCCCAGCTGTTTTTCTCCCTCTTTCGTTACCTCTACTAAAGAAATTTTTATATCATCAACATCTTTTTCTTTGATCACAACGCCCTCAATTTGCGATAGGTTTTCCTCCTGCCCAACTGTTCCTGTACGATCTCCTAATACCATTTCCCTAGCTTCAATCGCTAAATCTGTTCGAACAGAATATTTACTCAAATCAATAGACTCCGTCATAAACTTCACTCCAATTGAAATAGAATTTATTTCCTATTTTCCCCTACCATCATGAAAACATGCAGCTCATTCTTCTTATGCTTTGCAATTCTGTATTGCAAATAAGCTTTCGGTTTGATAAAATATCTCTTGTTCTGAATTATTTATGATGAATGTTAAGTCGAGTTCATATAGTCTCGATTCTTTGTAGGAGGTGAACGTAATGCCTAACATTAAATCTTCAATTAAGCGTGTAAAGACAAGCGAAGTTCGTACTGCTCAAAATACAACTGCTAAATCTTCAATGCGTACTGCTGTGAAAAAAGTTGAAGCTGCGGTTACAACTAATGATGCTGTTGCTACGAAAGAAGCAATGGTTGTTGCTTCAAGTAAATTAGACAAGGCTGCTGCAAAAGGATTAATCCACAAGAACGCTGCTGCCCGTAAAAAATCACGTCTAATGAAAAAAGCAAATTCGCTATAATAAAAAAGCGCACGAAAAAACGATTCCTTTAACTGGAATCGTTTTTTTACGTGCTTTTTTTAGACGTTTTTTAAAATATATAGAAGGAATTTCGGTATTTTTGTCGAATTAATGATTAGAAAATTGCCCTTCTACTTTTTCTAAGTCTTCATTGAACTTTGCGTGGGTTGCTTGAAAAAGGTGCTCAAAAACGCCTCCTACCTCTTTTTCCAAAACCTTTATCCCTTCACCCGTTATACCGCCTTTTACACAAACCTTTTCCTGCAATGACGGCAAGGTATAATGTCCTTGCTTTAGCAGCTCGCCTAGACCTACTATCATTTCGCTGGCTAATATGGTGGCCGTTTTTTGATCGATAGATGTTTCCTTTACGGCTGCTGATATAAAGCTTTGCAGTAAATAACTAAAAAAGGCAGGCCCGCAGCTCACGATATCGGATGCAACTCTTGTTACATTCTCCTCAATATGGACAGGTACTGAGATTTCCGCCATTAGTTTACCTACCTTTTTCCTCCAAACATCAAGACAACGATCTCCAAACGTTATTAATGAAACACCGGCAAAGGCGCGATTGGTGATGCTTGGGATGACACGGACGACTGAACAGGATACTTTGTCTTCAATCTTGCTTGTACTGATTGGACTTGTAATAGAAATAAGACATTTTTCCTTATTTAAATGAGGTTCTATTTGGTCAAGTACCTTTATCACTTCCAACGGTTTAACACAAATAACCACCAAATCAGATTGAGCTGCAACCGTTCTTGCACTTTCCCCAACCTTAATTTCCTTATATTTATCTTTAAGCAGCATGGCTTTCGCTATCGTTCGGTTAGTAATCATCATTGAAGAAGGGGAAATGGCCTTACTGTCAATTAAAGCTTCCACTAAAATTGTCCCCATATTTCCGGTCCCGATGACCCCTATTTTCATTGTTTCGACCCTCCTCCATCTGCAAGATTCTCTTATAACAATATGAAAATCATTAGTAAAATATACCTTTAGAAAGGATGGATCTTTATGAAAGACTGGATGATTGCACATAAAATGCATCTCGTTGCAGCAGGATTGATTGCTTTAGCAGGTATTTATTATGTTTACTTTTATAACCCTGTCACCATAGCCAGCCCCAAAATAGATGGAGTTGAAAATCAGCTTTCTTCGGAAGCTGGAAAAAAAGAAAAAGACACGAAACAACCGTCGGAAAAGATCATTGTGGATGTAAAGGGGCAGGTAAAACACCCCGGTGTTTATGAATCGAGTAAGGGGGAGAGAGTAGGAGATCTAATCACAAGAGCGGGCGGGCCAACTGAAACAGCAGATGAAAACAAGGTGAACTTCGCTGAGCATGTTCAGGATGAAATGGTCATTTACATCCCTGCCAAGGGTGAGGAGAGCTCAGCTGTTGAAGCAGGAACGAGTAATGCCTCTGCAACACCCGGGAGTACGAGTTCGAATCAGGAAAAAATCAATATTAATAAAGCTGACGCAAGCCAGCTGCAAACTCTACCCGGTATTGGGTCAGCGAAGGCCGCAGCGATTATTGCCTATAGGGACAAAAGCGGTCCCTTTAATACGGTTGAGGATTTGAAAAATATTAGCGGAATTGGCGAAAAAACATTTGAAAAGTTAAAAGACTTAATTGCTGTTCATTAAATCTTTATTTGACCTTTTAGTCTTATCCCCTTTACACTTGAAATGGAATCATTTTTGAGGGAGTGGGAGAGAATGGAACGATTATCGTGGGATCAATATTATATGGCACAAAGCCATTTGCTCGCCCTAAGAAGTACGTGTACTAGGCTTTCGGTCGGAGCAACGATTGTTCGAGACAAACGGATTATTGCCGGTGGTTACAATGGCTCCATTGCCGGTGGGGATCATTGTATTGATGAGGGCTGTTACGTTATCGACAATCATTGTGTGAGAACGATTCATGCAGAAATAAATGCACTCTTGCAATGCGCCAAGTTTGGTGTTCCAACTGATGGAGCAGAAATTTATGTCACCCATTTCCCTTGTCTGCAATGCTGCAAAGCCATTATCCAAGCAGGCATTAAAACGGTGTACTTTGCTCAAGACTATAAAAATCATCCCTATGCGATTGAACTTTTTGAGCAAGCCAACGTGAAGGTGGAAAAGGTGGAATTAATCGATAAAACGATTGATTTTCGGCAAATCAGTCAATAATGTAACTTTCAAAACGTCGGTTAGGTCCGGCGTTTTGAAACAAAATATTCAAAACTGGAGTAGAAAATAATGAATGGAAAAATGTTTTACCTCGCTATTGCCGCCTTTTTGGGTATTCTTTGTTCCTTATCCTCTTGGATTCTCTTTTCCTTTTTATCCCTACTTTATCTCTTCTTTTTATTTACATTCAAGCAATTTAAAAAATTTCATTTGCTATTGGTTATTGGTGCCATCTTCCTATTTTTCCTTACTGGCCACAAAGCTGTTAGCAAAAATCACACGATCATTCCCGAGTCAGCCACTCATTTTTCTTTAGAATATAGTCAAGACGCAAAAATCGATGGTGACCTCCTACAAGTCATGGCGACCGATACCCGTTACAAAGAAAAGTTACTAGTCCGGTATAAACTAAAATCAGAGTCAGAAAAAAATGTATTAAAAAATAAAGACTTTTACGGGTGTGTATGTAAAGTGGCCGGTACACTTGCAAAACCAGCGATCGCCAAAAATCCAAATGGATTTAATTACCGAAACTATTTAGTGACGAAACAAATCTTTTGGATGGTAGAATCTCAAGAAAGTCCACTTCAAGCTTGTTCTCCTAACAAACCTTCTTTTTTAACCATGTTAAAACAAGTCCGTTTTTCAGGAATTCAATACCTCGAACATCATTTCCCGCCTGAAATTGCTTCCCTGTCTGCCGCCTTGATATTTGGTGATAGAAGCTTACTTTCTCCAGATTTACTTAACGATTACCAAAAGTCAGGTATCGTCCACCTTCTAGCGATATCAGGACTTCATGTTTCCCTACTAGTGGGAATGGTTTTTTATATCGGCATTCGAATCGGATTGACGAGACAGTTTATGACCAATTTTCTTCTTATGATTTTGCCGATTTACGTCATTCTAACAGGGGCCTCGTCATCAGTGATTCGCGCTTCATTGATGATTTTCCTCATTTTAATAACTGTTAAATGGAAAAAGAACATAAAACTTTTTCCGATTGATGCAATTAGCTTGGCGTTTATGCTTTATTTGCTCTTTGCACCATTTGTTTTATATGATGTAGGTTTTCAGCTTTCCTTCTCCGTCAGTTTGGGAATTATCTTGTCTGCCCCCTCTATTTTGAAGCAATATCAAAAAAATAGTAGCCGAATGATCGTTACATCCATCATTGCCCAATTAGCAGCATTCCCCATATTACTGTATCATTACTTTGAAATTTCCTTGATCAGTACCGTAGCAAATCTACTTTATATTCCGCTTTTTTCTTTTTTATATCTTCCAGGTTTATATATATTATTTTTGGCTCAGCTTATCTTTGGAAAAACACCAGAAATTATTCTTGATGTTTTTACAAAAATCATTTATCTTTCTAACCATTTAATTGAACAACTTGCCAACCTTCCCTTCGCCCATTTTATTCCCGGTAGACCAAATGGCTTGTTCCTCATCCTCTATGTCCTGGTTATCATGGCCATTTTTCTAATTTGGGAAGCTGGCCACTATTCAAAAAAGGTAGAGCATCTTCTTCTTTTATCTTTCTTTTTATTTAGCTTTCAAGCAGGCTGGAACTTTTTCAATCCATTTGGAGAAGTGACAATGATTGATGTAGGGCAAGGGGATTGTATTCTTATTCATCTTCCAAATGGTAAGGGGAATTATTTAATCGATACAGGGGGTGTGATGAATTTTAACGAAGAGCAGTGGAGAAAGCGGACTAAACCATTTGAAGTCGGAAGGGATGTGGTTGTTCCGTATTTAAAAGGTAAAGGGATAACAACAATCGATAAATTAATTCTCACTCATGGAGATATGGACCATATTGGCGGCGCTATTTCCATAATAAAGGAATTAAAGGTGAAACAAATCCTCTTCCCAGACGTTCTTGAAATATCCCCAACTGAGCGTCTCATTATGGAGGAAGCGAAAACAAAGGGGATTTCCGTTTCCAAAGTATCAGAAGGAGACCAATGGAAAAGCGACAATGCCTATTTTTACATCCTATCGCCGGAAAAGACTTTTAAGGGGGAGCGGAACAGGGGGTCTATCTCATTGTTGGCAAAAGTAGGAGGACTCACCTGGTTTTCTGCAGGAGACCTTGATCAAATAGGAGAAGAAAACGTCATCAAAAAATATCCCCATTTGACGGTTGATGTCCTAAAAGCCGGCCATCATGGCAGTAAAACATCAAGCGCTGAGAGCTTTATTCAACAGATCATGCCAAAGGTTGCCCTAATCTCAGTTGGAGAAAAAAATCACTTCGGTCATCCACATCAAGAAGTGCTAGAAAGAATGAAGAAAACCAATACATTAATTTTTCGAACTGATCAGCAGGGGGCTATTACCTATCGATTTTATCAAGAAAAAGGAACCTTTTTTCCTTATTTACCATAGGATAAGGTAATTCCAAATAGCAAAAGGCTGCATCATAGCAGCCTCCATTCATTCTTTATGTAACACTTGTGTTTTAGGATCCGATTAGCTTAATAACTGTTGCAATAATAAACATGACAGCAAAGAAAAGAAATGAAACTCCAAACCCTACTCCAGAATCAACCGCATCGTTCCGTTTACTTTGCACATTTTGTTCAAATTCGTTCACAGTTTATCCCCCCTATTTTCATCTATAGTATAGGCTATATGTTAAAAAAAATCCAGATTGACTTTCCTTCTCTGACAAGAGTTGTCAAAATAGTTTGTCACGAATGGGCTACACTAAGATTACAACATGGAACTCCGCCTGACAATAGAACTTCCTAGGGCTCCTATTGCAGGCGTTCAAATAGATCGGGAATTGGGGGTCCTAAGTTTAAAAGGGATTCCAATTCCCTTTAAGTACTTGTCAAATCGTCCAAGCTTCATTACGATAGAGATTAGTGATGGTTAGAGGAGCGCTGGACAAATGGTATTAGATATATGGAAACAAATCAAACAAAAGGACATAGCTCCTATTTATTTATTTTATGGAACCGAGGCATTTTTAATCAATGAGACAAAGCAATTACTTCTTCGACAAATTCTAAATGAAGAAGAACTGGATTTTAATTTCTCAGTCTACGATTTAGAGGAGACTCCAATCGAGGTGGCGATCGAAGATGCAGAAACTTTCCCCTTTCTCGGGGAGAGGAAAGTAATATTTTTACATAATCCTTCTTTTTTAACAGCAGAAAAATCCAAGGAAAAGGTTGATCATAATCTATCTCGTTTTGAAGACTATTTAAAGGAGCCAGCACCGTATACGGTCCTAGTCGTATCGGCCCCATATGAAAAGCTTGATGAACGGAAAAAAATCACCAAAGAAATAAAGAGAAATGCTGTAACCGTTGAAGCAAAGAAATTAAACGAGCCTGAATTAAAAGGATGGATTAAGGAAAAGGCAAAAGGCAACGGAATTGAATTTGAATCAAATGCTTTAGAACAATTTATGACCCTTGTGGGAACAAATTTGTTCTTGATATCAAGTGAACTTGATAAGCTCGCTCTGTATACGGCCGGTGAAAAGAAAATCGATACCGACTTGGTGGAAAAACTAGTTTCAAAATCATTGGAACAAAATATTTTTACATTGATTGAAAAGGTAGTGCAGCGTAAGCTTGATGAAGCATTGCGAATTTATTTCGATTTGTTAAAACAAAATGAAGAGCCTATTAAAATTTTGGCGCTACTGGCTGGACAATTCAGATTAATCTATCAAGTGAAAGAACTGTCAAGAAGAGGTTATGGGCAACAGCAAATTGCTGCATATTTAAAAACCCACCCTTTTCGAGTGAAGCTTGCAGCCGGACAAGCGAGTAAATTTACGGATGAAGAGTTATCCCACTTAATGGGCCTAATAGCCGAAGCAGATTACCAAATGAAAACCGGCGGTATGAATAAGTCCCTTCTTGTAGAAATGCTGTTATTCCGGCTTAAACGCTAGAAGTTTAATAAAATAATGATGATATAAATACGGCTCCCTAAAAAGTCATGAGACAGTGACTTTTTAGGGAGCCTTTTCATTTATTTCTTCCGCGCTACAAAAAAGATTCGCTCCGAGTCCGCTTGAGGGGCTGTCGTAGCAAAATCTGCACTAACCTCAAGCACTTCGAAGCCTGCAGACTTTAACCAATTGGTATACTGCTCAACCGGATAAGTTCTTTGAACATGCAGTTCATCAATGCGGTCATATTGCTCGGTCCCTTCATCCAACAGAAAAAAGCTAAGCTCATGCTCGACACTGTTTGGAAACTCTCCAGGGAAACTATTCCATATATAACATATACGCTCATCATTCAGGGCAAAAGTTTGATTCGTGAAAACCTGAGTTATTTTAAAAATAGAATGGACATCAAAAATAAAAAGTCCGCCTATTTTCAAATGCTGAAAAACAGCCGCAAACGTTTGCTCGACCTCTTCCTCTGATTGTAGATAATTCAACGAATCACAAAAAATACCGATGAGATCAAATTGTCCCTGACCTTCTAAATCAGCCATATTTTGCTCATAAAACGGAATCCGAAATCCTGCGCCTTCCGACTTAGATTGGGCAACCGAGAGCATATCCGAAGACAAATCCACTCCAGTAACAGCAAAACCTTCTTTGGCAAATCGAACCGAAAGTTCTCCTGTCCCACATGCAAGGTCAAGTAACCGAACACCATCAATATGGTGGGTTTTCAGTCTGTTTTTGACAAACTCAACCCATTCATCATATGGGGCATCCTTCATGAGTTCATCATAGAAGTATGCAAAGTGTTCGTAACTCATGAAAGTAACTCACTTACCACATCTACTTCCGGAGCATCGCCCCATAAGCGTTCTAAATTGTAGTAGCTTCGTTCTTCACGATGGAAGACATGGGCGACCACATCCCCAAAATCTAATAATACCCATCGTGCTTCTTCATAGCCTTCGACTCTTTTTACTTGATAACCATTCTCTAACACTTTTTCCTTCATTTCACTAGCAATTGCCTGTACTTGTTTATCTGAGTTTCCGTGGCAAATAATAAAGTAGTCCGCAACTAAGGAAATCCCGGTCATATTCAGTGCCAGTATGTTTTCTGCGCGTTTATCATCCGCTGCTTTTACGGTAATTTTAAGTAATTCTTGATTGTTATCCATTAATCAATCCCCCTATTTTTCACTAAGTCATTATACGTATAAAACGAATCAGGATATACTGTCTGATTTTTTTTCATTAAAAACAGAATGGTATTTTGTACGGCTTTTAATAAGGCACGATCTAAATTTTCCTTCGCCATGTCTCTGACTTCATCTACACCTGGGAAGTGCCTTCCTGGTTCGATATAATCAGCTAAATAGATGATTTTTTCAAGCAAGGTCATACCTGGTCTGCCTGAAGTGTGAAAGCGGATCGCATCCAAAACGTCAGAATCGGTGATGCCTGCTTCCTTTTCAACCAGATAAGCCCCAACTGGAGCATGCCAGAGCTCAGAATTGTAGTCAAGCAAATCTGTTGGAAAACCTTGTGAAACAATGATTTCCTTCATTTCTTCTTTTGGCCGAAATTTCGCATAATCATGGAAAATAGCTGCCAATTCCGCTTTCTTTACATCGGCTCCATATTGATTCGCCAAGGAAATGGCTGTTTCCATGACCCCTAACGTATGCTGATAACGGTGTTCAGTTAATTGTTCTTTTACAAGCTTTAAAGCTGCTTCACGTTCCATATAACTGCTTCTCCTCAATATATTGAATAACGTTTTCCGGCAATAAATAGCGAACTGTTTTTCCAACTTTAAGTCTTTCACGGATCATACTAGAGGAAACTTCCATTGCCGGTACATCTACAGACAGAATAGGATAGTTTGTTTTCTGGCTGTAGGACGGTCGTTCTACACCGACAAATTGGGCCAGCTTAACAAGTTCGTCAATTTTATGCCATTTCGGTAAATATTCAATCATGTCTGCACCGATGATAAAGAAAAATTGATGTTCAGGATATTGCTCATGTAGTATTTTTATCGTATCGAATGTATAGGATGGTCCTTCCCGCTGCAATTCTATTGGTTCCACCCTAAAGGAATCATTTCCTGTAATCGCATATTCGATCATCTGCAATCGATCTTCATTTTTGATAGCTTCTGATTTCTTCTTATGAGGAGGCTCTCTGTTTGGCATAAACCAAATTTCATCAAGGTTAAGCGCAGAAAGGACTTCATTTGCAATGATGAGATGTCCAACATGCGGCGGATCAAATGTCCCTCCTAGAATTCCGACTTTTTTCATGATGAAGGCCTCCATTTTAAAAGTTTTTACGGAAGATTAATTTGTTTCTTCTCGACTGATTCCTTATAAAGGACAATTGTGTTACCGATGATTTGGACAATTTCTGCACCTGTTCCTTCGGCAAGCTCTTCAGCAACAACCGTTTTATCCTCTTCACAGTTTTGCAGCACACTCACTTTGAATAACTCTCTTGCCTCAAGTGCTTCGGCAATTTGCTTAATCATGTTTTCATTTACGCCACCCTTCCCTACTTGAAAAATAGGATCAAGATGGTGTGCTTTTGATCGTAAAAATCTTTTTTGTTTACCTGTTAACATTATTTCCCTCCAAGTTGTTGTAAGACATTCTTTTTCATTCTCTCAATATCCGGGAAAATCCCTGTCCATTTTTCAAAAGCCAGTGCTCCCTGGTAGACAAACATATCGAGACCATTTTGAATTTTGGCACCTATTTGTTTTGCTACATGTAAAAATTGTGTTTCTAATGGATTGTAGATAATATCACAAACCATTGCTTGTTTATTTAAATTGGTTAGGCCAAGCGGCTTTTCGGAAACCTTTGGTGCCATCCCTATCATCGTCGTTTGAATAATTAGGCTATACTCATTTAATATAAGTTCCGCCTCTTCTAACGAAATAGCTCTTGAAGAAACTTGAAACGGACAATCTTCCACGAGTTTAATGGCCCTATCTACTGTACGATTCGCAATATCTACCTTTAATGGTTTATTTTTTGCAATAGTAAAATAAATCGCCCGGGCTGCCCCGCCAGCCCCAATTATCAATACTTTTTCTTCCGATAACGAAGGGATATCGTGCTGCAGTCCTTGTAAAAACCCTGGACCATCTGTATTGTAGCCCTTTAGTTTTTTTCCTTCCCTTACGACGGTATTAACAGCTCCAATCCTTAAGGCTAAATCATCGACTTCATCCAAAAAGGGAATGATAGAGCTTTTGTGTGGCACTGTTACATTAAACCCTGCTACACCGAGGGCTTTTAACCCCTTCACGGCATCTTCTAAATCGTCAGATTTCACTTGAAACGGAAAATAATATGCATCCATCTGATAAAAGGAAAATAAATCGTTGTGCATCATTGGTGACATGGAGTGACCAATTGGATCTCCCAAAACTGCATATAATTTTTTCACGTGATTCTCCCCATCCCCGAAAAGATCTTATATTAACGATTTTCGAATCATTGTCTGAACACCCTTTGGCACGTAAGCAATGACTTTTGCACCCGGTTCGTTTACGGTAATCCAGCCTAGTCCGGAAAAGACGATATCTGTTTTTGCTTCTCTTACGGTAAATTCTTGTTTCACAAGTGCCGGAAATGTTTCTAACTGTTCCTGCCTTGGTGGTGTCAGCATTTCCCCAACATGATTTTCATAAAGCTCCGAGGCATTTTCCGTCTTGGTCCGATGAATGTTTACTTCATTTGAAACATAACATACAAATGACCTTCTACCACCACTTACATAATCGAAGCGGGCTAATCCTCCGAAAAATAGGGTTTGCCCTTCATTCAATTGAAAAACTTTTGGCTTTATTTCCTTTTTTGGCGTAATCACCTTTAAGTCTCTTTTATCAACAAAGTGGGCCATTTGATGATGATTAATGATACCAGGAGAATCAATTAATGATTTGCCATCATCAAGCGGTATTTTGATAATATCCAAGGTCGTTCCCGGAAAATGAGAGGTCGTAATGACATCCCCTTCACCAGTCACTTCCTTTATAATTCGGTTTATAAAAGTAGATTTCCCAACATTAGTACAGCCAACAACATAAACATCCTTCCCATTGCGATACTCATCAATGGCAGCGGCTGTTTCTTTGATATACATCCCTTTAGCAGCACTAACTAGGAACACTTCTTCTGGCAATAATCCAAGTTTCTTTGACTCCTGCTTCATCCAGAGAATCAATTTATTCGGTTTAACAGACTTAGGTAATAAATCGACCTTATTTCCAACAAGCAGCACTTTATTTTGACCGACAAAGCGGTGAATTCCTGGTAACCAGCTTCCGTTAAAATCAAATATGTCCACAATCATAACAATTAGTGCATCTGTCTTACCGATTTCGTTTAAGATTCTTAAAAAGTCATCATCAGTTAAACTGACATCTTGAACCTCGTTATAATGCTTTAACCGGAAGCATCTTTGACAAATAATTGTTTCTTTCTCTAAGGCGGAATGAGGTGCATATCCCAATTCATTTGGGTGTTCGGTTTGAACTTTCACTCCACAGCCTATACAAATATGTTGATGTTCACTCACAAATTAATCCTCCCATTGAAGCATACCCTTTTTGCGAAACCAATTTAAAATTCTTCGTTCAATAAAGCGATTGAATTTAGTTGCAGCCCCATCTGTTTGCGCAACAGGTGTAACTAAAATCGTATGAAAACCACTGCGGTTTCCTCCTAAAACATCCGTTAATAATTGATCGCCAATTACAACCGATTCATCCTTAAGAATTCCCATTTGTGCAACCGCCTTGTTAAACGCAACCGTCATCGGTTTCCGAGCCCGGAAAATAAACGGGATTTTTAATGGCTCTGAAAACGCCTTAACACGATCTTCATTATTATTAGAAACGATTGTCACTAGAATTTGATGCTTTCTTATTTCATCAAACCACTTGATGAGCTGAGGTGTGGCATTTGGGCGATCCCATTCCACAAGGGTATTATCCAGATCCGTGATAATTCCCTTAATGCCTTTTACCTTCAACTCTTCAGGATTTATATCCAAAACACTCTTTACATGTTCGTTTGGAAGAAAATGCTTTAACACTACGTTACACCTCATCAATTTGTTCGAATTGCCCTTTAGCATGAGCTTATCATCCTGTATCATCATAACCAATTTTAGCCTTTGTTTAAAGAAATAAAAAATATTTGCTATTTCTTATTATTTATCAAAATACGACAAAATCTGATTAAAATCGATTCGTTTATTAAAAACGCAAGGGTTTTTTTCCGTTTTTAAAAATATTTTTCGACATAATTCCAGTTTTTTGACACTTGTGGATAAAGTTATTAACATTGTACCCATTGAATCTTTTACCATTAGTGAATTTATAAACAAGTTAATCACAAGTTATCCACTGCTAATTGTGGATAGTTCAAGTGATTGTCCTAATGGATAAATTTTGGTAGATTTAGGGTACACCACTTGAACTTACCATTTTATGTTACAAAATAAAATTTAGAACCACTTTATTAATATTTGGAGGTGGATTCTGACATGCGCAAACTGTCAGATGAATTATTAATTGAATCTTATTTTAAAGCAAGGGAGTTAAACTTAAGTCCGGATTTTATTCTCCTCATTGAAAATGAAATTCACCGACGTTCTCTCTCCAAACAATTAAAACTCTCATCATAAAAATTCTTTTGCCCATCTTGGGCTATTTTTTTTGTAAGATAGATCGTTTACCCCTTGTTCAACACACCAATCTTTTGTCCAACCTTAATATCATAAGGAGGTTGAATCAAGGAGTCAATACGAAAGATCCCCTTTTCAAATAACAAAACGACTGTCGAACCAAAGCTGAAATAGGCCATTTCTTCACCTTTCTCCAGCTCTGTTCCCTGGTGAGTCGTTTCAATCGAATTAACAAACATGGCTCCTACCTTCACAACCGCAACATGGCCAAATTCCGTCATAAGTTCGGATATCACCCTGTAATTTTTGGCAAGTGTTCTTACTCCATATTTTAATCCCCATTTGTTAACGGGATAGGATTTGGTACCAAGTGTCCATTGCTTTGTGACTTTCCCTGAAACAGGACTATGAATTCGATGGTAGTGGCTCGGACTCAAATACAAAATCATATACGTCCCATTTAAATATTTTTTTAAAACCTCTTGATCTCCTAGCATTTCTTCGATCGAGTAAACCTTTCCTTTTACTTCGATTTGACTAGTCTCTTTAATGGTGCCAATATCCTCAATAACGGCATCAACGGGACTGACAACAGCATCAATGCTCGGGTCAATTTCCCTCGCTTCATTTTTCAATGTTCGAATAAATAAATCATGGAGGGTTGGGTAATCTTTAAGTTCCTTTTCCATTTCCTCCTGATTCAAGTGATAAATTCTAGCAAAGGATGGCACAATAAGTCGACTGACTCGTGAACGGGCAAATCGCTTTAAAAGAAAGGACGTCCATCTCCCATTGGTTAATTCAATCAAAATACGGTAGAGTGGCTGAATCATTGAAATACCCCCAAATAGTGTAAAAATACTCTTTACGAACAGACATAAAACCCTTAGAATTAAATAATATAATATAAGCTAAGGAAAAAATTCCCTTCTAATTTAAAAAGGAGTGATGTGGAGCAATGTTTTTACTGGATGTCTTCGATCAAACATTAAAAAAACTTAAAACCCAAACAGCAAACGTCATCACCTTAACTAATTTAGCATTAGGCGGTTTTGCCATTGTTTTTGGAATTCAAGGCAGCCTAAGAACGAGCTTGCTATTAATTTTTATTGCTGCTTTAGCAGATCGGTTTGACGGAATCATCGCCCGGAAATTTAATATTGAATCCGAGTTAGGGAAACAATTGGATTCCATGGGTGATATTATATCATTTGGAGTGGCACCTGCACTATTACTGTATCAAGGAATTTTACACGAATTTGGAGCACCTGGTACATTTTTTACGGTATTTTTCATTGGATGCGGTGCTTTTCGGTTAGCAAGGTTTAACATTACTGAAAGCAACGGCTACTTCACCGGTTTACCAATAACAGCAGCTGGCTGTTTAGCTACACTTAGCTTTTTATTGATTCCCTATCTGCCATCCCAAGCATTCATATTTGTTATCATCATTCTATCATTCCTAATGGTTAGTACGTTTAAACTAAAAAAGGTATAAAATCCATTTTTTCAAAAATGGCCCGCTTTAGCAATAGGAATTGCCAAGCAGGTCATTTTTTATTTGTTAGGCTGTGTTAAACTTGCCTGTGAATTTGCATCCGCGGGCGTTCCGGGGAGCCTCCTCGGCGCTTAAGCGCATGTGGGGGGTCTCCCCTGCCCCGTACTCCCGCAGGACGTTGAATCAGCATCCTTGGATCAACACCGCACGAAGGAAAAGCGATAGCATTTTCGAGGATCTCGCACCTTCCGCCCCAATCAACATTGTTTCAATAATCAACATTGTTTCAATAATCAACAATGACCTTTAACACAGCCATTTGTTAAAAAACGTTAAAAGGATAAATTATATTTTCATGTACAGGCACAATTTCCTGTTTTTTTCATAGGAATTAGTTATAGGCAGAAATGCGGAAGCGCATTGCTCAGCCCCGATATAGGGAGACTTGGCACTGATAAGTGCCTTAGTCTCCCTTAATGCGCACAGAAGGCGTTAGCCTTCTGTAGCCAAGCTCAAGCATAAGACACTCCCAAAATGAAGGCACTTTTTGCCCTCCTTTTGGGAGGGGCTGTAGACCATAGAGGGGCTAGGCGCTGGAGCTGGACAGTAATCGAAGTCAAAAGTTATATTTCTTTTCTTCCAAAAACGCGGGGGTGGGTGTGAATGTCTGGAATTTTTACAGCTCTAGGTTACTTAGTGAAGGAATTTTTATTTCTTGTTTCCTATGTGAAAAACAATGCTTTTCCGCAGCCACTCTCAGCGGCCGAAGAAAGGCAATACTTACGCTTGATGGCAGAAGGGGATTCTTATGCACGAAATATGTTAATCGAGCACAATTTGCGTTTAGTCGCGCATATCGTTAAAAAATTTGAGAATACAGGTGAAGATTCAGAGGATTTAATCTCGATTGGAACGATTGGCTTAATTAAAGCGATTGAAAGCTATTCTGAAGGTAAAGGAACAAAGCTCGCAACATATGCGGCTCGGTGTATTGAAAATGAAATCCTAATGCATTTGCGAGCTCTTAAGAAAACAAAAAAGGACGTTTCCTTGCATGATCCCATTGGTCAGGATAAGGAAGGCAATGAAATTTCGCTTATCGATGTACTGAAATCAGAATCAGAGGATGTAATCGATACTATTCAACTTAATATGGAACTTGAAAAAATAAAGAAATATATTGAAGTGCTTGATGATCGAGAAAAAGAGGTTATCATCGGTCGATTTGGCCTTGACCTTCAAAAGGAAAAAACCCAGCGGGAAATTGCAAAGGAATTAGGAATTTCCCGGAGCTATGTTTCAAGAATTGAGAAACGTGCACTAATGAAAATGTTCCACGAATTTTATCGTGCTGAAAAAGAGAAGAAAAAGAAATAGAGCAGCAATTATTAATTCTGCTCTATTTTTCCATCTTTAATAAGGTTGGACCAATTTTTCCCGCCATCCATAGATTCATATACATCATTTTTATATGTTGAAAAAGCCATTTGGTTTTCATTCTTTGGGTTTACAGCCAAATAGGTTATGGGATTTTCATAATCTAGAAATGGGAATTTTACATCGGTTAGTTCACCAGTTGTCGGTTGAATCATCTTCAATAAAATTTGATTGTTTTCAACACTTGAATATAAAATGGAATCGCCACTAAACGTTAGGGCTGTAATCATTACAGGATCTGTAATCCGTTTCATCGTATTTCCATTATCTTCAGAATAGAAAATACCACTCCGGGTCGCCATGGCCATCTTCGCTCCATCTTTATTATGGACTGCTATCATTCCAAACGAGTCTGCATTAAACCCCTTATACGCACTCTTTTTCCATGTTTTCCCGTTATCCTCTGAATAGTTAACACCAAGGCTTAAATCATCACTCGGCTGTTCCCCGATGACGTAAATATCATTTCCAGTGAAACTTGCAGCAGTGAAATGGAAATTCTTTTGGCCATAAAAGGCTAATTTTGAAATCGATTTCCCTTTATCCGTGCTCTGTACTAAGCCAAGGGGATCCTTCAAACCAGTTCCTTTTTGCGGGTGACCACTCGCTATAAAGCCGTTATCGACTGCTTGAAAACCAATATAGTCATGATGATAAGTTGTTGTTTCGTACCACTTATTGTCCTTATACATGTTTAAACCGCCATTAGCAGCTACGTAAAGTGCTTGATCATTACCTGGGAAACCGATCCCATAGATTTGGTTCATTTTTAGAGACTGTGCTTGGACAATCTCATATTTCATTTCAGTTTTACTTTCCTCCGTTTGCTCATTCTGTTTTGAACTCTCATGCGCACATCCAGAAATGATCAAGACCGACATGACGATAGAAAGAATGAGTTTCTTTTTCATTATCACATTTTCTCCCCCCGAACATCCTATTCCATCCACTTATACCCCAGTCCAGATTAGGTTGTCAAATTTTTCATCCATCAGTCCTATAAGGATCGAACGTCGGGGCATCAACCAACTGGATTTTTTTCTTTAAACAACTCTCCCAGCTCATCATCTTGAAATATCGCATTTGAGTAAAATTTGTTGTGAACGTTCATCGATATTCTGATGGGCATACACATTTGCCTATACACACACCTAAACGGTACATAATCTATCATAAATGGAACAGGGGGTATTCTAATGCCTAATGGTTACCCATATCCGTCTTTACCTTCACCATGCTGTTACCCAGCTTATTCCCAGGGTTATGCAGGCTTTGGTGGATTTTGGATTGCATTAGCTGTTGTTGTCTTTGTTCTTTTAATCGTTTTTGGCTTCTGGTGGTGGTTTTCCTGTTTTTACTAATGACTGTGTTAAACTTGCCTGTTGATTTGCGCTCCAAGCGCTTCGCTTTCCGCGGGCGTTCCGGGGAGCCTCCTCGGCGCTTTAGCGCCTGTGGGGTCTCCCCTGCCCCGTACTCCCACAGGAGTCTCGCGCCTTCCGCTCCAATCAACATAGTTTTAAAAATCAACAATGACCTTTAACACAGCCTTACTAATAAATAGTTAGAGGGTGTCCTAAAAGAGGTCATCCTCTTTTTGTGTAGGAATCCAACATGATAGAATTTTTCAAAAAATAAATTTATAATAGAAGAGTTCATAATAAGGAGGTACAAAACATGACATCTCGTACATATTCAGAGGTTTGGGATCTTGATGTAATTTTTAAAGGCGGCAGTCACTCAACCGAATTTGCTGACCACCTAAACCTTACTGCCGAATTGATTCAGGAATTTCATACAAAAGTAAACCAGTGGACCCCGTCAAATACAATGGAGGACGGAATTATTTTAAAAAGTCTCATTACAGATTTTGAACGGGCTGGTAAAAAGCTTCGTCAAGCAGGCGCATTTGTTGGCTGCTTGCAGGCACAAAATACTGATGATAAATACGCCTATAACCTTGATGCAAAGGTCACCAGCATTAGTGCTGTCTTTCAAATGGCTTTAGGTACTTTTGACAATCAATTAACTTCTATCTCTGATAATGTTTGGGAACTTATTTTGGAAGATGACACATTAAAAGAAGTTTCATTTGTGTTAACAGAACGCCGTGAACGGGCAAAAGAAAAGCTTTCAAAGGAAGAGGAAGCATTAATTAGTGCCCTTGGTGTCGATGGCTACCATAGCTGGGGCCAGCTTTACGATTTAATTGTCAGCAAAATAAAAGTACCTTTCATGGAGAACGGTGATGAAAAACAGCTTTCTGTCGGTCAAGCTTTTAATAAATTTTCAAATCCTAATCGTGAAGTCCGAAAAGTCGTTTTTGAAAATTGGGAGAAGGCCTGGGGTGAACAAGCTGATTATTTAGCAAAAACCTTAAATCATCTTGCTGGTTTCCGATTAAGTGTTTACAAACAAAGAGGCTGGGAGGATGTACTAAAAGAGCCATTAAGCATCAACCGAATGAAAAAAGAAACGCTAGATGTTATGTGGAGAGTCATCAGTGAAAATAAGCAAGCACTTGTAAAATACTTAGAGCGGAAGGCGAAGCTGCTTGGGGTTAATAAACTAAGCTGGTATGATTTAGACGCTCCTTTAGGTAAAACGGAATCCAAGGTATCTTATCAAGAAGGGGCAAAGTTTATCGAACAACAATTTTTCCTTTTCGGCGGGAAAATGGCGGCATTTGCGAAAAAAGCCTTTGAAGAGAGCTGGATTGAAGGGGAAGATCGCCCCGGCAAGGCACCGGGTGGTTTTTGTACGTTCTTTCCGGAAAGCAACCAATCGCGAATTTTCATGACATATTCTGGTACACCATCCAATGTTTCCACACTTGCCCATGAACTTGGACATGGCTTCCACACCTATTCTATGAAAGGTGTTCACTTTCTGAACCGTAATTATGCCATGAATGTAGCTGAAACAGCCTCCACATTTGCTGAAATGATTGTTGCAGATGCCGCTGTTAAAAATGCGAAGAACGAGGAGGAAAAGGTGGTTCTTTTAGAAGATAAGGTTCAGAGAACCGTTGCCCTGCTCATGAATATTCATGCCCGTTTCTTATTTGAGACTCATTTTTATGAGGAAAGAAAACACGGAATGGTTACCGCAGAAAAATTAAATGAACTAATGCTAGCTGCTCAAAAAGAAGCCTATTGTGATGGTCTTGATGAATACCATCCATTATTTTGGGCATCAAAACTGCATTTCTTTATCACAGGTGTTCCATTCTATAACTTCCCGTATACGTTTGGATACCTCTTCTCTCTTGGGATTTACGCACAGGCGCTTGAGGAAGGAAAGGGCTACGAGGAAAAATATATCGCCCTATTAAAGGATACTGCCTCCATGACAGTTGAGGAATTAGCCAAAAAACATTTAGGAGTAGACTTGACTCAAAAAGAATTCTGGGAAAAAGGGGTTCGACTCTGTATCGACGATATTGAGGAGTTTTTACGGTTAACTGAAAAGAATTAATATAAAAAGCATCGATCCTAACAAAGATCGATGCTTTTCATTATATTATTGCTCAGCACTCACTTCTGCAGAAATGACACAGCCAATGACTCCAGTAATGACAAATGCCATCACAACCAAAAACAACATCTTCTCCACCCCTTTGATTCAATCTATTAATATGAATTTATCATATTTTCACAGTTTTTACCTCAAAAGGATGTGAATAATTCGTGAAATTCGAACTATTAGCAAAACCATGTATTTATGAGATCATTATGAACTTCTCTTTTTAGTTCGCAAAAAGAGCGATAACAAAACAATATGCAACGGCATTTTATTACCTCCTAGATGAAAAATTAAGCTAGGTGGTATCTTTCATACCCCATAAGCTAGCTCCTCTTCCCTGCATTAGAAAAATCATCAATAAAACCACCTTTCTGTTCATTTTTTTTACCTTTTACATTAAATGATACATTGAAATTTGCCGATCTTTATTTTGCTCATAAAGCTTTTCAATCATTTCTTGATGAACTGCTTCTTCCAAGTTCCATTCGCGTTTCTTAATCGTAATCGTAAAAAATATAATATTGAGGGTCATGTTTACCACCTCCTTAACAAAAGCTTTTACATTAGATGATACATAGAGATTTGACGGTCTTTGTGTTGTTCATAAAGCTTCTCAACCATTTCTTGATGGGAAGCTTCTTGAAGATCTATCTTGTTTTTCTTGATGGTAATTGAAAAGAATAAAATATTAAGGGTCATGTTTATCACCTCCAACAACATTTTTAATTTATGCAAAACATATCCAATTTGCGAGTAAAAAGGGCACAAAAAGGCCGCAAGAAGTCAAACCCTTGCGGCCATGTTTTTTAGGCACAAAAATACCGCAAGGCATCATTCTTCCTGCGGCATGGATATGTATTGTAACAAGTGTTAATGCATCCATTCCTTTTCGGTCGAATGTGTGATATTGAAATATACAGTTTTCGTAGAAACAGTGATAAAAGTCATGTTATTCGACCTCCTTCGGAATTTTTTACTAACTACGGTAATTATATCCACATGAATACGAATTGTAAACCTTTTTGTGGGAATTTTAAAAAAATAGTTAAATAGCCTTGTTAATGGGTAAAAAAATAGACATTCCCCTATAAAGAGAAATGCCTATTTTCTGTTGATTTCCTTCTCTTCATCTTCTAATTGCGTGAGCTTGATTTGACTTTTCTTTGATTGAATAAAAAAGAAAATAGATGCCGCTAAAAAAGAGGTAGAGGATAAAATCATAATATTTAAATCCATTGTGCTTCTTGTAACATTCGGGAGGATGACTCCTAAATAGAAAAAAGCACCGATGGCTAATAAGACAATACCAAAACGTTTAAAATCAACCATTTTTCCATATAGATTTTTTGATTGCTGCTTCACTTCACATCACCTGCTTTTCATAAAATCTACTACTCTACATTAACACATTAAGTGAAAGAAAATTGAATGTAAATTTTAGAAAAGGAGGGATAAAAAAAGAGGATGTCCCAAAAGGTCCTGACCTCTCGCTCAACCTACAATATATAGCCAAAAGTTCAGCTATTTATTGTAGGCTGCGGTGCCTAACACTTGGTTTTGGGAAATCCTCGAAAACATTATGATTCTAATGCCTGTTCCAGATCTTCAATTAAATCCTCGACATCTTCGATTCCAACCGATATCCGGACTAATCCTTCGGTGATTCCTAGTTCTGCTCTTCTTTCTGCCGGAATGGAAGCATGCGTCATTTTGGCCGGTACAGAAATTAGGCTTTCAATGGCTCCAAGACTTTCTGCCAATGTAAAATATTTAATTTTACTTAACAGCTTATTAGCATTTTCTTCACTGCCTACGTCGAAAGAGATCATGCCGCCGAAGCCTCGTGCCTGTTTCTTGGCAATATCATGGTTAGGATGGGTTTCAAGACCAGGGTAAAATACTTTATCTACCTTTGGATGTGCCTGTAAAAATTCAACGATGGCTTCGGTGTTTCTTTCAATCTCTTCCATCCTAACACCTAAAGTGCGAATTCCGCGAATTAAGTAAAACGAATCCTGTGGCCCTAAAATTCCCCCAGTTGAATTTTGGACAAAGTGAAAGTCTTCAGCGAGTTTATCACTATTGACGACAACTAATCCGGCAACGACATCACTATGGCCGCCTAGATATTTAGTGGCGCTATGCAGAACAATATCGGCTCCTAATTCTAGTGGATTTTGCCAATATGGAGTTGAAAAGGTGTTATCAACAATCGTTAATAAGCCATTCTCTTTCCCAAGTGCTGCCACCACTTCAATATCCGTCACTTTTAATAGGGGATTAGTCGGTGTTTCAATATAAATTGCCTTTGTATTTGGTCTAATAACACTTTTTAGTGTTTCTAAATCGCTTGTATCAACAAAGGTCGATTCAATTCCAAGTCGATTTAACACTTTTGTCATAACACGAAAGGTTCCGCCGTAAACATCATCCGTTAAAACAACATGGTCACCACTGTTAAACAGCATCATAACGGCCGTAATGGCTGCCATCCCTGAACCGAAGGCAAACCCAGCTGTGCCACCCTCAATGTCTTTGATAAGCTCTTCAAGCGCATGTCGCGTTGGATTGCCTGTTCTTGAGTATTCAAAGCCTTTGTGACCGCCAATCCCTTCCTGCTTATACGTACTTACTTGATAGATGGGAAAGGTTACAGCACCCGTTGCTGGATCATTGCTAATTCCACCATGAATTAATTTCGTTTTTCTTTTCATCCTAAATCCCCCCTTCAAAAATCTTTTTACTTAAATATCGCTCACTGCCATCCGGAAAAATGACGACAATATTTGTGCCCTTCTTTGCCTTTTCAGCCTCCATTATAGCTGCTTTAAAAGCTGCACCTGAGGAACTGCCGACAAGAAGGCCTTCTTTTGCTGCTAATTCTTTAACGAGATTAAATGCATCTTCATCTGAAATAGTATGAATCGCATCAAAGTAGCTTGGATCCATAAAATTAGGCAGAAATTCCATCCCGATGCCTTCCGTTTTATGGGGACCAGACTCGCCGCCATTTAAGATCGAGCCTTCCGGTTCAACAATGACGGTCTTTATATCTTGTTTTTGATCTTTTAAAAAACGTGAAGTGCCCATGAATGTTCCACCTGAGCCTGCACCGGCGACAAAAATATCAATTTGTCCATCCATTTGCTCCCAAATTTCAGGCCCTAGTGTTTTATAATACGTATCGGGATTAGCTTGATTGGCAAATTGCTGGGGGCAAAAAGAACCTGGAATTTCCTGCAAAAGTTCTTCAGCCTTATGGATTGCTCCTTTTATTCCCATTTCTGTGGGGGTATGAATGATTTTTGCACCAAGCGCTTTCATTAACTCTTGTTTTTCAATGCTAAATTTTTCTGGAACACATAATAGAACCTTTACACCTTTATTAAGGGCTGCAAGAGCGAGACCAATGCCCGTGTTCCCTGCTGTCGGCTCGATGAGCGTTCCACCGGGGAGTAATTCTCCACTAGCAAACGCATCACGCAGTAGCTCTAACCCAAGGCGATCTTTAACACTGCCGCCTGGGTTCATAAATTCCAGCTTTGCAAACAGTCGAACCCCTTCTCGCAAAGAAAACTGTGTTATTTCCACAATCGGTGTATGTCCAATCAAATCATGAACATTTTTGTATACCTTCATTCTTTCACCACTTTCTAGCGGATTACCCCAAAGATGCGACCATTTTCATGACAAGAGTAGCAGAATTATGCGCGGCTTTATCAATAAATTGATCAAAGGAAACCTCTGATTCTTTTCCTGCAATGTCAGATAGAGAACGAATAATTACAAAAGGAATACCAAATTGGTGTGCCACTTGGGCAATTGCAGCTGCTTCCATTTCCACTGCCTGTAGATTTTCAAATTTCGTCCTTACGAATTCAACTCGTTTCGGGTCTTGCATAAAGGAGTCACCAGTCGCGATTAATCCTTTTTCTACTTGGATTTCAGCCATTTCTAGAGCCGCTGATTCAGCAACGGAACATAATTTTTCATCTGCTAAAAAAGCAGCTGGAAGCTGTGGAACTTGACCATATTCATAGCCGAATGCCGTAACATCCACATCGTGATGGCGAACCTCTGTTGAAATTACAACATCCCCTACGTTAAGTGACGGATTAAATCCACCAGCAGAACCAGTATTGATAATAAAATCTGGCTTGTATTTTTCAAGTAAAATAGTTGTAGACATAGCTGCATTCACTTTACCTATTCCTGAACGGAGTAAAATGACATCCGTTCCATGCATTTTTCCAAAGGTGAATTCACAGCCAGCAACCGTTTCTTGTGTTCTTTCTTCAATATTTTCCCTTAGCAGGGCTACTTCTTCTTCCATTGCTCCAATGATTGCGATTTTCATGTCTAGACCTCTTTCTCATTATTTTCCTGATTTTAGTAACCAGACAAAATCGTTGCACCTTATAAAAAAATGGTTTTCTCCATTATATTTTCAAGGTAGGAAATGTTGTATAACATTCCGTTTCCAAATCCTTTGCCAAGTTGTAAAACCGATTTCTTTTTGCATCGACACTTTTATCTTCCAAAGAATCATCCGTCGATTTGCAAACACTATTTTACCATCTTTTGAAAGAGGCTTTCCATAGTGATTAAAAGATGTTTAATATTACAATTCATATAAGGATACTATGAATTATTGTATTTAATTTACCATAATCGCTTTGTTTATTCAAATTAAACGTTGTGAGGGAATGAAAAATTGACTAAAATATTTTTAGAAGAAAGGATGGTTTGATGAATTTTCAATTTGAATTGATTGAAGACAAAGTAGAATTTTTTGAGGACAATGATTTGAAAAGCTTGCAAAAGAAAATTGAATCACAAATTGAAATGAACAAGGCTATTTTGCTGGGAGTTCATTCAGTCTCCCATCAAATGCATGTGAACGAAAAAGGTCAGACCTACTTTACAGCAGTTGTTCATTTTAAAAAGAAATAGGATGGTGTCAATATATTTGACCCATCCCTTTTTTGTCCAGCTCCAGCGCTGATCAAGGCGCTTCCGCTTTTCTATTTATTGAAGTGAGGAAAGTTCTTCAACCTTTGTTGGCTGCCAGCCTTGTCCATCAACCCACTTGATATACACCTTGTATTTTTGTTGCTTATCTTTAGAGTACACTGTTCCAACAGAAGCGTTAGCTGTTGATTTATCTCGTCCTAAAAAGTACACAATCATATTACTTTGGTCAAGACCTGTTGCATAAGAGATAGCATTCAGCATTTCTTGCCAATCGGTTGAGCTTTGGTCATAGACAGGCGTATGCGAACCGGACTGAGTCGTCCCTACTGGTTTCCATGCCGGATTTTCAATAGTTTTTACGACATTTGGGGAACTTCCACCGTTAGAAACGACAGCTTGACTGGTATCAGCTTGGCTGGAACCGTCTTGGCCAGTTGTAGTAGAATCTCCAT
Source organism: Neobacillus massiliamazoniensis (assembly GCF_001048695.1). Lineage (GTDB taxonomy): Bacteria > Bacillota > Bacilli > Bacillales > Cytobacillaceae > Neobacillus > Neobacillus massiliamazoniensis. The sequence continues at coordinate 564,147 of NZ_CVRB01000004.1, forward strand.
TTTGCTGTGCTGTAGCACTAGATTGATCAGCTTGTTTAACTTCTTTAGAAGCCTTTTTATTATCTTTGCCCTTTTTCTGGGGCGATTTTTCTGCTGAAATCGGATTATCATTTTTCTTAGATGATGCTTTATCACTGCCAGGTGATGCAAAAATAGAATATCCAACAATAATAATCAATATTAAAACCAATCCAATTAACCCATTTAAGACGATGTTGGTTTTCTTTCTTTTTGCACGAGAACCGGCACGCGAACGAGGATTGACATCATTATTCAAGGTAAACCCCTCCCAAAATATTTCGCTCTCAACATTCTAACATGATTTGGCTCGAACTTGAAGGGAAATCCCTCATCCTACTCATTACCCCTAGTTTGTTCATAAAGCAGCTTGACGATATCAGCAAACAAAGAATGGACTGCACCTTCATTTTCAAATACATCTAATTGAACGGCAACAAGCGCATATTTTGGATTTTGGAAAGGAAAATAACCTGCAAACCATTTGTTATACAATTGCTTTCCTTTCTCATATTTACCAGTTTCCGCAGTACCTGATTTTCCCGCCACATCGAATGGAAGATTTTGAAACCATTTACCTGTTCCGTCCGGATTTAAGACAACTCGCCTTAACAATTTTTGCAGCCGCATGGCGGTATATGGTGAAATGCTATCACCAGCTAAGCTTTTTTCAGGGAAATCCATCATCGTTGTACCATTTTTATACTCAATTTTTGACACAGCCCTGACCATTTCTTTCTTTCCCCCTCTTGCAATTGTTGCCATCATATTGGCAACCGCTAAAGGAGTAGCCCGGACCTCGTGTTGGCCAATTCCGGACATCATCACATAATTTGCATCCTTCCTTGCTTGATCAGACATAAATACTCTTCCCTTGTCTTCATCTGCAAATTGTTTAAAGTTACTTGTATGATAGATATTACCTTGCCAACCTACAGAACCAATTAAAGATAATTTAGCTGCATAATCTTCTAAAACATGTGGGTCATTTTGTTGTAATTCTTTTGCCAACTCGCCAAAAGTCCGATTGCAGCTTCTCGCAAAGCTATCAGTAAAATTTAACATTCCGTAATTAAATTGAACTTCCGGTTTCCCATTCAACTTTTTACTACAATCAAACAGACGAGTTGGGTCATCTAACTGATGATCGATGGCAGCAGCAGCGACAACCGTTTTAAAAACAGAGCCGATGATTTGCTGTTTCAACATTCGATTGGTAATTCCATAATTATTGTAAGGGTCTGTTTTTATAATCGCTGGGCGCGATACAAGCGTTAATACACTATTGTCCTCAATATTAAGCAGAACGAGCCCGCCATTTTTTATATGATACTTGTCGACTAATTCCTCCGCTTTTTGCTGTAAGTTTTTATTGAGGGTTGTCCTAACGTTCACCGGATAGAATGGATTAGCTGGATCGACATACTTGACGTTCATTCCAAATAGAGGCGCTCCGTCCCCGTCCACATGATAGACTAGTTTTGACTTTCCATCTGGAAGCAGAAATTCATCAAAGCTTTCTTCGAGCCCCGATACACCGATTAAGGTATTATCCGAAAGTTTCTTATTTGGGTAGCGCTTATTCACTTCCTTCGCATTTTCTCCGGTCAAGCCAATTAATTGCTCTGCCGGAATCTGTGACCGTTCGAATTTTCGTTCAATCGCAAATACTCCTGGGATTTTTAAGGCATTGATTCTTTCCATTTGCGATGCAGTCATCTCAAATGGTTCAGGCTCTCCGTAGGCAAAAGGTTTTTCCGCATGGTCAACGGATTCTTTTAACTTATTTTCTGGTATTCCCGTGATGGTGGAAACCTTGTTAACATCCCAATCAATCTTTTTTAAAAATGGAAAAAGGACTAAGACATTGACTTTTTTATAGGTAAGCATTGCCCCATTTCTGTCGAGAAAATTTCCCCGGCCATTATCAATCACTAATTCCTGTGTTCGCTGTTTGACACTTTCTTCAAGTAAATTAATATGGTGCTTCGAAAATGCCTTTGGATCAAATAGTTGAATTTGCGATAAGCGGTAGATAAGTAGGAGAAAACAGATGTTAAAAATGACGAGTAAGCCCATCACTCTTTTTGGCAACATAAAAACACCTCATCAAAAGTTTTGACGAGGTGTAATATTTATAAACACTAACTTTATTAAAAGACAATTTTGACTTCGAGAATTGTCCAGCTTCAGCGCCTAGGGGCTCGGGGTCATAAGCCAATCCGTCATGAAGGTTAAAAACCAACCTTCAAGCCGGCTCGTCTTATGCCTGTCGCCCCTGAGCAAGGCGCTTCCGCTTTTCTATTTAATAGAAACGATCCGGACGCTCATTTCACCGCCTGGAGTTTGTACAGAGACTTGGTCTCCTACTTTTTTGCCGATTAAGCTTTTAGCAATCGGAGAGTCATTCGAGATTTTCCCTTCAAATGGATCTGCTTCGGCACTACCGACAATCGTATACGTTTCTTCATCACCATCAGGCAGTTCAATAAATGTTACAGATCTACCTAATGATACTGAGTCGCTTGCCATTTCACCCTCTTCAATAATCTTGGCATTACGAATCATATTTTCTAACGTTGTAATACGTCCTTCGACAAAAGCTTGTTCTTCTTTTGCTGAATCGTACTCAGAGTTTTCAGATAAATCGCCGAAGCTTCTTGCGATTTTAATCCTTTCAACTACCTCTTTACGTTTGACGGTTTTTAGATAATCAAGTTCCTGTTCAAGTTTTTCTTTTCCTGCTAATGTCATCGGAAATTCTTTTTCTACAGCCAAAACTTCTCACTCCTTCTTATCTTCACAATCCACCATTAGATTGTATATAAAATGTATGTAGGTTTTTGCCAATTAGAATAAATAGATAGGAGCGCGTCCTTTATTTAAGGGCGCGCAAGAAAAAATATTTATCCATCATGGAATTTTATATATTGCATTTCTTTTGCTATTGTTTCATAAAATTGACTTTTGTTCAAGAATTGTTTGAATTTTTGTGACCATTAAATCGATGGCTACATGATTATGGCCACCTTCCGGGATAATGACATCCGCGTAACGTTTTGTCGGTTCAATAAATTGATTATGCATCGGACGAACAACATTTACATATTGATCAATAACAGAATCAAGGGTACGCCCCCGTTCCTTAATATCCCGTTGCATGCGACGGATGATTCGTAAATCCGCGTCTGTATCGACAAAAAGTTTAATATCCATTATATTTCTTAACCGTTCATCCTCAAGAATAAGGATCCCTTCAAGAATAATAACATCTTTTGGTTCGACTGCTATGATTTTATCGGAACGAGTATGAATCGAATAATCATATACTGGCTTATTAATTGGCTCAAATCGTAACAATTTCTCGATATGCTCCATAAGTAAATCATTATCAAATGCCAGTGGATGATCATAATTGGTTTTCAGACGCTCTTCAAACGGCAAATGACTTTGATCCTTATAATAATAATCCTGTTCAAGTACTAAAATTGAATGACCTTTAAAGCTATCATCAATGGCTTTTGTAACACTGGTTTTTCCGGAGCCTGAGCCGCCGGCTACACCAATAACAACTGGTTTGCGCATTCTTTCTAGTTCTCCTTTCGCATCATGTTGTTAGGGTAAACCGGTTTGTCCAATTTAAATTGTACAATCTGAAGTGGATGTCTTGCAGCATCCAGTTCATTCCCTTTTTCGTCCCAAATTTTATCAATCACATGCGTAAAATTTTCAATTTCCGGACCGAAGAATTCTACTTCATCGCCAGGTCTAAAATGGTTCCGCTGCTGAAGAGTTACCATTTGAGTGTTTTCATTATAATCCAACACAAGACCGACAAATTCAAAACTTGTCTTCTTGCTATGATTGCCAAACATTTGCTCTTTATACCCAGGTACCCCTTCAAAAAATGCAGGTGCTGTTTCACGATTTGCACATTTATCAAGTTCTTTGAGCCACTCTTTTTTGATGACAAAATTCTCTGGGTCAGCACAGTACGTATCGATCACTTTACGGTACACACTTACGACTGTTGCAATATAATGGATAGATTTCATCCGACCCTCAATTTTTAAGCTATCAATTCCTAGTTCAATCATTTGCGGGATCGCCTTAATTAAATTTAGATCTTTTGGACTCATGGCAAATGGAGAATCATTTTCAGCAAACTGAGCTGTTTCTTGATCATCCGCTTCTAATTTATAAAGATCATAATCCCAGCGGCATGATTGACAGCAACCGCCGCGGTTTGAATCTCTTGCTGTCATATGGTTACTCAATGTACAGCGGCCAGAATATGCAATACACATTGCACCATGAATAAAGGTTTCAATTTCAATATCAACCTTTTCTTTCATTTCTCTGATCTCTTCTGCACCGGTTTCCCGGGCTAAAACGACACGGTCCAAGCCTTCTTCCTTCCAAAATTGGACTGCTTTCCAGTTTGAAAGGGATTGTTGAGTACTCAAATGAATTTCAATTTCCGGTGCCACTTTTCGGCAGGTTTCAATAATAAGCGGGTCTGCGACAATAATACCTGCCACACCAGCTTCTTTTAAACCAAGCAGATAATCCTCTAAACCAGAAATATTTTCGTTATGGGCGTAAATATTCGTGGTGATATAAATTTTTGCGCCATACTTTTTCGCAAACTCAACGCCTTCTTTCATTTCCTCTAATGAAAAGTTATCAGCGTTAGAACGAAGACCATATTCCTGACCACCAATAAATACCGCGTCTGCCCCGTACTGAACAGCAATCTTTAACTTTTCAAGGTTGCCAGCAGGAGCAAGGAGTTCCGGTTTCTTGACAATGACACGCTTTCCATCAATGATTTCAGAAATATTATCCTTAACTTCAGTCATGATCCATATCCCTCCTTTATGTTTTAATAAACGGTTTCTTTAAAAAAGAAGCCTGTATCAAGCGAACGGTTTGTAGGCTGGATTTCCTCGATTCTAGCCAACAATTCATTCTTCTTATCCTCGTAAAGGTCCGGGTCCTCCATAAATAAATCAATCGCCTCACGATAGGCTTTTGTTACCTCTAAGAGATATTCGGCGCTCTTTAAAATTCCGTCAATTTTAAAAGAATCAACACCTGCGTCTAACATGTCTTGGAGTTCATCAATCATACACATATCGCTTGGGCTCATAATGTGGGTCCCATTTTCATCTTCAAAAATCGGATATTTATTGCCGCGCTCCTTATCATGCAAAAACATTTGGTCTTGCAATTTACGATTTTCGATTTCTAACACTTTTCCTTGGTACTCATAATAATTACCAAGGAGTGAACGCTTCGATTGGAACATACAGCTCATGCCATGAACCTGTACCTCGATTTCAACTTCCGCGTTCTCTTTGATTTCTATAATGGCATCCATATTAATTTCACGGGCAAGAACGGCCCGCTTAGCGCCTTTTCTGCCCCAATAATTACATGTATACCAGTTCGTACCGGTCGTTTCCGTACTCCAATGGAGCTTCATTTCCGGCGCGGCCTCCCTCGCTGCCATTAAGACAGCAGGGTCTCCAAAAATGATGGCATCAGCATTTGCGTCTGCGGCAAATCGAATATACTCGCTCAACTCGTTGGCCTTTTCATTATGAAAAATTGCATTCATGGCAACGTAGACTTTTTTCCCTTGGGAGTGGCCCAGTTCAATTGCCTTTTTGACCTGCTCACGGTTAAATTCACCTGCAAGACGCAATCCATACCTCATTTCTCCTACAACAAAGGCGTCTGCACCCGCTTCAGCTAAAGGAAGAATATCTTCAAATGTATGCGGCGTGACTAGTAGTTCAAGTTTAGCCATTTTTTTCACCTCTTTTTCGTTTACTAATCGCAACCCCATCTCCGACAGGGAGGATGACAGAATCATAATCTAGGTGGTTCATAAGCCAACGATTAAATTCATCAATCTTTTTAACAATGCTTCTTGTTCTCTTTGATTCAATCTCAGTTTCGGTTACAAGTCCCTTAAATAAAACATTATCAGTAATAATGATTCCGTCCTCATGAAGATAGGTAGAATAAAGCTCAAAGAATTTTCTATATTGACCTTTAGCAGCATCGATAAAAATCGCATCAAATGGAGCATGTTCCTGAACGATCTCTTCTACTTCAAGTGCATCCCCTTTTATTAGGATAATTTGTTCCTGATTAGGAGACCGATGTATAAATTCCTCCGCTAACTGAAAGCGCTCCTCATCCCTCTCAATGGTCACAATACTGGCATCTGGCAAAGCTTCTGCCATGCGTAATGCTGAATATCCAATTGCTGTTCCAACCTCAAGAATTTTTTTTGCTTGATGAATTCGCAACAGCTGAAGCATCGTTTCAATACCTGCAAGCTCCATAATAGGGACATTCTGTTCCTTCGCATATCCTTCCATTTCTGATAGCAATAGATTGCGCTCCGGAACAAGACTTTCAATATAAGAATGCAGCTTTTCATTTTCCAAGCTGCCCTCACCTCGCATATAAAAGCATTTTAGACAATTTAATGCTCTTTAGACATGAAAAAATAGCGTTCACAGTTAACTAACAACTCATCGAAAAAACTTACAATAATCGATTGAGTAAGGCAAAAACTGCCAGAAAGCTACATGACTGTGAGTAACGCTATAGATCCTTTATAAAAACACTTGAATTATTTTATCATAAAAAAGGGAGAAATGCTAACCATTCTCCCTTAAAATCATTTTTATTTACTGGAAATATATTTGGCTTTTTCCCGATTGTGTTCATCAAGCGTCTTCGAGAAAATAATACTTCCATCAGGTTTTGCTAGGAAATAATAATAATCTGTTTTATCAGGGTTTAAGGCGGCATCGATCGAGATTTCGCCAGAATTGGAAATAGGCCCTGGAGGAAGACCGGTGTGTTGATAAGTATTATAAGGTGAACTTACCTCTAAATCCGAATATAAGACTTTATCTTTGTGTTTTCCTTGTGCATATAAAATCGTAGGATCGGTTTGCAATGGCATTCCTTTATCAATGCGGTTATAAAACACACTTGCAATTAATTTACGGTCAGCTTTTGCTGTTGCTTCTTGTTCGATTAGTGACGACATTGTCAATAATTGATGAACCGTCAGATTTTTTTTCTTTCTTACTTCATCGTAATTTCCCAAGACATTTTGCGTTTTTTGAAGCATTACTTCAACCATTTCTTGAACAGAAGGATTAGGCGTGTAAAACGAGTAGGTTGCCGGGTACAAATACCCTTCAAGCGGATACTTCACACTCGGATTTAGAATATCTTTTGTCAGTAAGTTAGGGTATTTTGCCATCATGGAATGGATAAACGCTGGGTCATTTAATGTCGTCAACACTTCATTATCTGATTTATGGATTGCTTTTGCCATGACATGCGCGATTTCCGTTAACTGCTGTCCTTCTGGAAAGGTTACCTTAAAGCTAGCCTGCTTCAGCACTTTCCCCGTTTTTAAACGGCTGACGATTTCGGCAACGTCCATGGACGGACTTAGTTCATAATCCCCTGCCATAAACCCGCCTTCATTTTTTAATTTAACATAATATTTAAATACCTTTGCATTTTTGATAATCCCATCTTCTACCAATTTATCAGCAATGCTAGTTACTGATGATCCGATCGGAATATTGACTTTTTTAGTAATCTTGCTGTTTGCGTTCAATGGTTTCAGCGCTGATTTTATGTATAGATATCCACCGCCGCCAATTAAAAGAATTAATGAAAGCACAGCTATTGTAATACCCATTACTATTTTTCTGACAAGCTTTGCTTCATGATAATGTTCAAGTAAATTTTGCTGAGCTTTTTTATTTGGATTTTGATTTTTATCGTCTGCTGCCATATTACTCCCCTTCCCCAATAACCTTGAGGTATAACTTTTGTAAAAAAATGAATAAAAGTTATCGTAACTATTTCAGCATAATGTGCGAAAAATGTCAATTTTGATAGAAAAGCGGAAGCGCCTTGATCAGGCGCTGGAGCTGGACAATTAGAAAAACGGAAGCACCTGCTTACTCTTATACAGCCGTACAATTCTCAAAGTGGAATTTTTTTATTTCATAAGAAAAACCGGTCATCAATTGACCGGTTCTTACAAATTATTCGTTTTCGTCTTCTTGTTCATCGAAAAAGGTGTTTAACATTTCTTCAACCATGTCCCATTCTTCATCCGTTTCGATTGGGATTAGTTCGCCTTCTTCACCGTCTTCAGTCGGAGTAAAGGCATATGCATGAATTTCTGGGCCTTCCTCTTCATCATATTCGCCAACTTGCTGGAATAAGACATATGACTTGCCGAATTCCTCTGATTCAAATGTAAATAATACTTCACATAATTGTTCGTTACCTTCTTCATCTACAATCGTAATTTGATTTTCTCCGTGTTCCATTTCTTCACCTCATTTATTTTATGCTATCAAGATAGCCTTGCAGAATCATCATCGCTGCCATTTTGTCAATGACCTTCTTACGTTTTTTCCGGCTAACATCAGCTTCAAGTAATATTCTTTCTGCAGCCATTGTCGTAAGACGCTCGTCCCATAAAACGGTCTCAACAGCAAATTTTGTTTCTATTTCCTTTGCATATTGCTGACTCGCTTCACCGCGGGGACCAATCGAACCATTCATATTTTTCGGCAGACCGATGACAACCTTACTAACTTCATACTCTTTTATTAATTGACCAATTTCATCAAAACCAAACTCATTTTTTTCTTCATTGATTTTGAGAGTTTTGAGGCCCTGTGCCGTCCACCCAAGCTCATCACTTAAGGCAATTCCGACTGTTTTAGAACCTACATCCAATCCCATCATGCGCATTCATTAAACCTCACGTTGTTTTTTTAAATAGGATTTAACCAGTTCTTCAATTATTTCATCACGTTCAAGCTTACGGATAATATTACGAGCATCGCGATGACGAGGGATATAGGCTGGGTCTCCAGATAAAAGATAACCGACAATTTGGTTGATTGGATTATATCCTTTTTCCTGCAGTGCTTCATAAACTTGAAAAAGCACATCTTTTACATCATGTTCAAAAGGCTCTTCAGAAAAATTAAACCGCATCGTTTTGTCAAATGAGCTCATTTCATACACCCCGCTTCATATTAGAGGAGAGAATTGCTATTGGTCTAGCTACAGCGCCTAGGGGCTCGGGGTCATAAGTTAATCCGTCAAGAAGGTTAAAAAACAACCTTCTCGCCGGCTCGTCTTATGCCTGTCGCCCCTGAGCAAGGCGCTTCCGCTTTTCTGGTTACCTTCATTTTACACTACTTTGTTTCATTATCAAATTGATTTTACCCATTCTTCAGCGATTTGAAGTGCGGAATCCAGTTTATCAGGATCTTTTCCGCCGGCTTGTGCCATATCAGGACGGCCGCCTCCGCCTCCGCCACAGCGAGCAGCAGCTTCTTTTACAAGTTTGCCGGCATGATAGCCCTTATCTATTAAATCCTTCGTAACAGCCGCAATCAAATTGACTTTCCCCTCATGAGCACTGCCTAATAAAATTACTGCAGAACCAAGCTTTTGCTTCAAGTCATCAGCCATCGTTCTCAGGTTGTTCATATCCGCTTGAACCTTCGCAGCTAACACTGTAACACCATTTATTTCTTTAGCTTGTGCCACGAGATTGCCGGCCTCTATATTTCCTAACTTAGCGGAGAGCGATTCGTTCTCACGCTGCAGCTGTTTGATTTCACCGATTAAGCCATCAATACGATTAACAATCTCTTTCGGACTTGTTTTTAGTTTGTCAGCCGCATCCTTCAGTAATCCTGCTTGCTCATGTAACAAAAGGTAAGCAGATTCTCCCGTCACAGCTTCGATTCTTCTCGTTCCGGCGCCAATTCCGCCCTCAGAAACAATTTTAAACAGTCCGATAACGGATGTATTTGGTACATGGCAACCACCGCAAAGCTCTAGACTGTAATCGCCAACCCTTACTACTCGGACAATGTCTCCATATTTTTCACCGAAGAGTGCCATTGCGCCCATTGATTTTGCTTCAGATATTGGTTTTTGACTAATGTCAACTTCAATATTCCGCCATATTTTTTCATTCACAATTCTCTCAATTTGCTCTAATTCATCAGGCGTGATTTGACCAAAATGAGAGAAGTCAAACCTTAGTCGATCAGGTTCTACAAGAGAACCTGCCTGATTGACATGCTCTCCAAGCACATCCTTTAATGCACGGTGCAGCAAGTGGGTAGCCGTGTGATTTTTGATTATTTTAACACGGTTTGTTTGGTCAATAGTTGCTGTTACCTTTTGGTTCGCTTTTAGGGTGCCTGACACCACAACAGCTTTATGAAGGTTTTGTCCGTTTGGTGCTTTTTGGACATCCTTTACGGATACTGTTACGCCTTCACCTTCTATTGTGCCCCGATCGGCAATTTGTCCGCCGCTTTCAGCATAGAACGGTGTCACATCAAGAATTAGCTGTATTTCCTCACCGCTTATTGCTTCCTGGGCGAGTTCACCATTTTTGACAATGGCAAGCACATTTGAATTGGTATGTAACTGATCGTAGCCAACAAACTTACTATCTACCTTTAACTCACCAAGTACGCCGCCTTGAACTTGCATGGAATCGACATCTTGACGAGCGGCACGAGCTCGTTCCCGCTGCTGTTCCATTTCTGTTTCAAATCCGGCATGGTCAACCTTCATGCCTTCTTCTTCCGCATACTCTTCTGTTAACTCAACCGGGAATCCGTAAGTATCATAAAGGCGGAATACATCCGCTCCAGAAATCGTATCACTGCCTTTTTCTTTCTCCTTCTTGATTACACTAGCAAGAATGGCTAACCCTTCATGAAGGGTTTCATGAAAACGCTCTTCCTCATTTTTAATGACCTTTTGGATAAATTCAGCCTTATCCCTTACCTCTGGATAAAAATCATGCATGATTTCTCCGACTACAGGTACAAGCTCATACATAAATGGACGGTTAATATTGATTTGCTTCGCATAGCGAACAGCTCGGCGCAGCAAGCGACGTAGAACATAACCACGCCCTTCATTTGAAGGAAGTGCCCCATCGCCAACAGCGAAGGCAACAGTACGTATATGGTCGGCAATGACTTTAAACGCCACATCTTTTTCCTTGTCTCCACCATATGTAGCCCCTGACATTTCTTCTGTTACACGGATGATTGGCATAAATAAGTCGGTATCAAAATTTGTAGGTACGTTTTGAACAACAGATGCCATCCGTTCTAAACCCATTCCGGTATCAATATTTTTCTTTGGAAGAGGTGTATAAGTGCCATCTGGATTATGGTTAAATTGTGAAAAAACAAGATTCCAGACTTCAAGATAGCGATCATTCTCACCGCCCGGATACAATTCCGGATCTGTAGGATCATCTCCGTACTCAGGGCCACGGTCATAAAAAATCTCGGTATTAGGACCACTTGGGCCTTCGCCAATATCCCAGAAGTTTCCTTCAAGGCGAATAATTCGTTCCTCTGGTATACCAATCTTTTTATTCCAAATTTCAAATGCTTCTGTGTCCTCAGGATGAATGGTAACGGAAAGTAATTCCTTGTCAAAACCCATCCATTTTTCATCCGTTAAAAACTCCCATGCCGACTCAATTGCTTCCACTTTGAAGTAATCGCCGATAGAAAAATTGCCGAGCATTTCAAAGAAAGTATGATGTCTTGCTGTTTTTCCAACGTTTTCAATATCATTGGTACGAATTGATTTTTGGGCATTCGTAATTCGCGGGTTATCAGGAATGACCCGGCCATCGAAGTATTTTTTTAGTGTTGCTACACCACTGTTTATCCATAACAGGGAAGGATCATCATGCGGAACGAGTGAAGCACTTGGTTCAATGGCATGATTCTTCTCTTTAAAAAATTCTAAAAACAATTTGCGAATTTGCGAACCAGTTAAATTTTTCATGATTTAGACCTCCTTTTTATTAAAAAAGCATACAAAAAAGCCCTCATCCCCAAAACAGGGACGAGGGCTTAGCTCGCGGTACCACCCTGATTATGAATACAATCATCTGTACTCATCTCTCAAACATGCCTTAACGCGGCAAAAACGGCAGTGATTAGCTGCACTCCGGATAAGCGTTCTGTCATCCTTCACCTAGAGCTTCTTTCAGCCGTGGAAGCTCCTCTCTTAAACGCACACTGCGTTACAGATGGACTATAACATACTGGATCCTTCGACATTTTTACACAAGTATACTATATGACGAATTATAGCCATCGCTCTAGCTTTTGTCAATCAATCCTGGTTTCTTGTGTGGATAAAATGATTTTTGGCATGGACAATCCCGACTCTTAGGACAACCAGGACAGGCACAGCCAAAATCAGACCGATCACTCCTCCAATTTCCCCACCTGCTGTGATAGCAAACATAATGAGGATTGGGTGTAAATTTAGACTTTTACTAAAAATAATGGGAGATAAGATATTTCCCTCAAGAAATTGGAGCACTAAAATAATCACTATTGTGATGATTACCAATTTAACTGAAACCGTCGCAGCAATCACCACTGCTGGAATCGCCCCGATAATTGGTCCAAAATAAGGGATGACATCGGTAATTCCGACCATAAATCCTAAAAGCAATGGATATCTTAGATGAAAAATCCAAAAGAGAAGAGCAGCGGCACCGCCGATAACGAAACAAACAAGCAGCTGCCCTCTTATATAGCTTCCAAGTGATTCATCCACATCCTTTAAAAATAGTGAACCCTTCTGTCTCCACTGCTTTGGTGTTAAATACCATACCCCTCTTTTTATCAAATGGAAATCCTTCAACATATAAAAGGCGATAAATGGAATCATCATAATGACTAATGCCGAATTTAAAAAGTTTAATAAAATTGTTACGATAAGCGCCAAAAAGGAGTCTATTTTTTTTTCAAAGGCATCAATGCCATCATTCATTCTCCCTTGAAGCCCCTCTGGCCATGTTCTGGTATGCTTTTGAAGCTGGTCAATCCAGCCGCGATATTGCTCCGTAAAAATGGGAGCACTCTCAGACAAGTCTTTTAATTGGTTGATAAAAGCAGGAATCCCTCTATACAAGCCGAAGCCAATTCCGCCAAAAAAAAGAACGTAGATCAAAAAGATAGCAAATCCCCGGTGCATCCCTTTTTCATGGAGCTTTTCAACGACCGGACGAAGCAAATAGGTAATAAATCCGGCAATGAGGAAGGGCAGAATAATAAAGACTACTACCTTTATGATTGGGAGCCAAACAAAGCGGATTTTTATAAATACATAAATCGCGATTAAGATAAGGAGTATAAATCCAATTCGGTAAAACCATTTCATTCGGATATCCACGTCCATGCCTCCTTAGCATTATTGTTAGAGGCACTACTTAGAATTATGCATCAAAAAATCCCCCTCTATTTTGAGGGGGATTCATTTTAACGAAAAGCTCTCATCATTCTTCTTTGGACTCTTCTCATATTCCGGCCTGTTATCATATTGGTCCTTTGAGCCAAATTGTAGGCTGCTATTCCTGCACCAATTGCAATCATCGATGTCATCACTCTATTCATACGTTTCACCTCTTAAAAAAATTATAGGGTGTAACGACGATCTTCTTCTTCAAACAAATCATCTAAGGAGCTAAGTGACCCGTCTTCCTCAACTTGGTGGGTATTGATGAGTCCTTTGGAAACTGTTAACTCAATAAAACAATTCCAGCAATAGTATTGGTTAATGCCGATTTTCCCAATATCCTTGCTACGACAATTTGGACACTTAAGCATGAAAAGACACCTCACGTATGATCAACGTCTACAATGATGGCATCCTTTCCGATTGCTGGGGGCATGTCGGATTGAATGACTTGTTTCCCTTCCGTAATATCCGAAAAGAAGCCATCCGTAATTTCGTACCCTACGATTGTGCCCACTTCTTCCTGAAAGTATACATCTTTTAACAATCCTAGCGTTTCCCCGCTTTTAGAGAGCATCATCGCTCCATCTAAGGAATGCTGATGGGCGAATGTATACTCAGGGTTGTTTTTCAGCTTTTCTAAGTGATTGCTGTCCTCAATCATGACCCCATCCCAACCAAAAGAAGCCACTTTTTTAATGTCCAAAAAGGCTGATTGTTTGAAGAATACGCCTTTTTTAACTAGCAGACCGGTTACGATCCCATTGCTGGTAATGCATAAATCACTAATCACACCGATTTTTGTTCCACTTTTTGTTTCAAAAACAGGCTGACCCTTTAATAAAGAAAATGTTCGCAAAGAGTGCTCCACCTCCTCTCGAACATTTATAGTGTCAGTCATTTATTAAAAAATCATAAGGTGAAACGTTTTCCATTCCGATCATTGGATTAACCTGCATGAGTTCTTCTTCGAGGGTCAATCCATTGCTGGCTATTTCTTCTTCTTTTGATGAACTTGGTTTTAAGGAAATGACCGCTTGCAGCTTTTCACAAAGGCTTGTTTGTCTGCTTAATTCGTCGGCTCTTTCGACACCCATCCTCAGTGCATCTTCTTCACCGCAAAGAATCAAGGATTGTTTACTTCTTGTAATTGCCGTGTAAATTAAATTTCTCCTGAGCATCCGGTAATAACTCCGGGTAACCGGAAGGATAACAATTGGAAATTCACTACCCTGTGATTTATGTACGGAGCAACAGTATGCATGCGTAATTTGGTTTAAATCCTGCTTTGTATAGGTTACTTCATTTCCCTCAAAGGAAATATAAATCATATCCTGTTTTTCGGTATTTTCTTTTGCATAAATGATAGAGATAATTTCCCCAATATCTCCGTTAAACACATTATTTTCCGGCTGATTCACCAACTGAAGTACTTTATCTCCAATTCGATACTTCACATCAGCAAACGCGATTTCTTTTCGTTTGCCATCCGGATTTGGATTAAAAATTTCTTGTAGCAAAACATTTAAACGGTCAATTCCCGCTGGGCCACGATACATAGGTGCCAACACTTGAATATCCTTAGCAGAATAGCCTTTGCTTTTGGCATTTAACGCCACTTTTTCAACGACTTGGGGGACTTGCGCTGTTGAACATTTGATAAACGAACGGTCTGCCTGTCTAGCTGTTACATTAGCTGGCAGATAGCCCTTTTTAATATCATGGGCTAGTTCAATGATCGAGGACCCCTCTGCTTGTCGGTAAATGTCTGTTAACCTAACCGTCGGTATGCGCTGCGATCTTAGCAAATCCTTTAATACTTGCCCTGGTCCAACCGATGGGAGCTGGTCTTCATCGCCAACAAGAATAACTTGAATATGTTCAGGAAGGGCTTTAAATAATTGGTTTGCAAGCCAGATATCAAGCATAGATGTTTCGTCTACAATTATGATTTTCCCTTCAAGTGGACTTGATTCATCACTGTCAAAGCCATCAGTACCGTTAAATCCAAGCAGTCGGTGAATGGTTACCGCAGGCAGCCCTGTTGATTCACTCATTCTTTTGGCGGCTCTTCCTGTCGGTGCCGCCAGTAAAAACGGAAACGGTTCATCCTTTTTATAATAGTCCTTCAATTCTAATGAACAGCCATGCAGCTCGGCGTAAAGCTCCACAATCCCTTTAATGACAGTTGTTTTACCTGTGCCCGGTCCTCCAGTTAATATAAGCATTGGCGACATTAATGCCGTTTGAATGGCTTCCCGCTGGGTCGGTGCATACTGGACACCTAGCCGTTCCTCAAGGTCTCCTAATGCAAGCAAGAATTCCGATTCGGGAAATTGTTCCTCATACTCTGTTTGCTCAAGTATTCGCTTAATTTGGGTAACAAGACCTTTTTCTGCAAAATACAAAGAGGGCAAGTAGACGCGTTTTTCTTCGCCAACTATTTTCCCTTCTTCTTCAAGCTTAATGAGCTCCGATGATATATCTAAATAATCAATTTGATCACGTTTGTTCTCTTCCAATAAAACCTTTACTTGTTCAAGCAGGTCCTCGGCATATACAAATACATGCCCTGTTTGATTACATTCATTTTCGAGGGTATAAAGACAGCCAGCCTTAATCCTGTCAGGATGATTGCCTGAAATTCCAAGCTGGTAACCAAGCTCATCTGCACGACCAAAACCAATGCCCTCTATATCTTCTACCAATTGATAAGGATTGTTTTGAATCATATCAAGCGTTTTCTCTTTATATGCTTGATAAATCCGCATCGAAATTTGCGGGCCAAACCCATACTGATTTAAGGCAATCATAACTTGCTCGAGCCCTTGATGCTCCATCAAAGTATCGTAGAGCATTTTTGCTTTGTCAGGAGGAAGCTTTGGAATCGAATCGAGTAGGGAAGGCTGGTTAAGAATCTTAGAAATCGCATTTTCACCTAAGGTTTTCACAATGCTTTCAGCTGTTTTTTTCCCAATCCCTTTAAACATTTCTCCAGATAAATAAGCAATAACCCCTTGTTCCGATTGTGGCATATCCTTACGAAAATGGCTGGCATGATATTGCAGACCAAACTTGGGATGATCTTTAAATTCTCCGAAAAATATATACGTTTCTTGCTCATGAATCCTTGGAAAATAGCCTGTAACAACGGCTTCTTTGTCTTCGTACTGATGATTGGTCTCATCCACGCGAATTCTTAACACCGTATATAGGTTCTGCTCATTGTGAAAAATGGTCACAATCGGTCGCCCTTTTACAAATTTCCCCTGATCAGTGAACAAATCAAGTGACTCCTGCATTCCCAAATAACTCCCTCCTTCCTCCAAAAATCATATCTATTATTGACCCATTTCCACAATTTTTTTGGCATGACTTGCCAGTAAATGATCCGGTTGAATTTCTAATGCATGATTAAACATTTCCAATGCATCTTCTGCCTTTTCCTTAAAAGCATAAGCAACTCCTAAGTTATAATAAGCATCAGAATGTTTGGGATCCAGCTCAATACATTTTTCAAATTGAGCGATCGCCCCATCAATTATCTCACACTGCGCCAGACATAAACCATACTGAAAACGTGCTTCAGCATCATTTTCATTTAATTCAATGCTTCTTTGTAAAAAGGGGAGTGCAAATTTATTATTGTCTAAATGGACAAGCGAAAGCCCAAGCATGAAGTAATTATCGCTTGTTTCCAATCCCTTTTTCATCGCCTGTTCAAACATTTTTTTCGCTTCATTGAAACGTTCAAGTTCGAAAAATAGATTTCCGGCACTATAATATGCTGCAGCAGCATTTTCATCTAATTCGATTGCTTTTTGAAAAAATTTTAAGGCCTTTTCATATTCGCCAAGTGTGGAAAGAACGTTACCAAAATTAATATAAGCAATTGGGTCAGCAGGGTTTTCATTAATGGCCTCATTAAACGTTTTGACTGCTTCCTCCATATTGCCTTCATTCATGTATTTTAAACCTAATTGGTTTTTGTCCATCTAATTCAACTCCATTCTATTGAAAGTATAGCATATTTCGCTAAAAACCCCGATTCCGAAATGGGAATCAGGGTTTTAGGTTAGCCAACATATGTCAGGCGTTCGCCATTTTTATAAACTTCGTCAATGGTTCCTCCGCCAAGACATTCATCGCCGTTGTAAAAAACAGCTGCTTGTCCGGGCGTAACAGCGCGGATTGGTTCATGGAATAGTACCTCGCACCTTTGGTCATCCAAGAGACGGACCTTTACTTTATGGTCTTCTTGGCGATATCGGAATTTGGCGGTACATTCAAATTCATCTACCTTTTTTCGATCAGACATCCAGCTTACGTTTGTGGCAATAATTGAATCTGAATAAAGTTTTTCGTTATGAAAACCTTGGCCAACATAGAGGACATTCCTTTTCAAGTCTTTACCAATCGCAAACCAAGGTTCGCCTGAGCCGCCAATCCCTAATCCGTGACGCTGTCCAATTGTATGGTACATAAGGCCTTCATGCCGACCTTTAACCTCTCCATCGAACGTTTCCATCGGACCTGGTTGTGCAGGAAGATATTGTCCTAAAAACTCTTTAAAATTTCGTTCCCCGATAAAGCAAATCCCGGTACTATCCTTTTTCGCAGCCGTCGCAAGATTCGCTTCTCTAGCGATTTCCCTGACCTTTGCTTTTTCAAGATTTCCAATTGGGAACATGACCTTGCTAATTTGTTCCTGCGTTAACTGGTTTAAAAAATAGGTTTGGTCTTTATTTTCGTCCACCCCGCGCAGCATTTTATATTCACCATCACGGAATTCAACTCGGGCATAATGACCAGTGGCAAGATAATCCGCACCTAAATTCATGGCATGCTCTAAAAAGGCCTTAAACTTAATTTCTTTGTTGCACATCACATCAGGATTAGGGGTCCTGCCCGCACGATATTCATTTAAAAAGTAAGTAAATACTTTGTCCCAATATTGCTTTTCAAAATTTACTGCATAATAAGGAATACCGATTTGATTGCAAACACGGATGACATCATTGTAATCTTCTGTAGCAGTACAAACTCCGTTATCGTCGGTATCATCCCAGTTTTTCATAAAAATACCGATCACGTCATATCCTTGCTGCTTTAACAGCAATGCAGCAACAGAGGAATCGACCCCACCGGACATACCTACAACCACTCTTGTGTGTTTAGGATCTTTTTTTTCCATTGTTTCTCACCTCTCTTCACTCTTGAAACTAGTCGTGAATTTATTTTTTCAGACGGAAAACGATCTGGGCTGTTTCTTCAGCAGCCTTGATGATCTGTTCTTCAGTCGTAGTAAACCCAAAGCTAAAACGGATTGAATTAAGTATCCGTTCAGATTTTTTTCCAAACATAGCAACGAGAACATGGGATGGTTCAATAGAGCCCGCTGTGCATGCCGAGCCGCTCGAAACAGCGATGCCCGCTAAATCGAGATTCACGAGCATGGCTTCCACGTTTGTCCCTGGAAAACTTAAGTTTAATACATGTGGCATCGAGTTTTCAAGCGAACCGTTCAAGTGAAATTCTACCTGTTGTTCTTTTAACATTTTCATAAAGATTTCTTTAAAGCTTTTAAACTTCTCTCTTTTAGCTGTCCGCTCTTCACCCGAAATGAAAACAGCTTCTCTAAACGCCGCAATCGAGGCCACATTTTCTGTACCAGCTCGCCTTTTTCGTTCTTGATCACCGCCAAAGGAACGCGGTAACAGTTTGATACCTTCTCGTGCAAAGAGAAAGCCCGTACCTTTTGGGCCATTAATTTTATGGGCCGATACTGATAATAAATCAATGTTGCTTTCTTGAACATCAATTCTTTCGATTCCATATGCCTGAACTGCATCGGTATGAAATATTGCTTGGTGGTCTTTTAAAAGTTCCCCGATTTCATTGATTGGCTGGATGGTTCCAACTTCATTGTTGCCGTACATGATTGTGACTAAAATCGTATCATCTCGTAAGGCATTACGCAGTTCAACAAGCGATATTCTTCCTGTTTCATCCACAGGCAAATACGTAACCTCGTAGCCCATTTTTTCAAGCTTTTGGCAGGCGTGAAGAACAGCATGATGTTCAACTTGTGTGGTGATAATATGCTTGCCTTGATGTTGATAGCTTTCTGCAATACCAAATATACCCATATTATCCGCTTCAGTTCCACCGCTCGTAAAAATTATTTCCTGCTCCTTGGCACCGATACTTTTCGCTAACGTTTCACGGGCTAAGTCAAGTAGATGCCGTGCTTCCCTGCCAAAAGTGTGAATGCTGGAAGGATTCCCGAACGTAGAATTCATTACTTCCATCATTTTTTCCATCACTTTTGGATGCATCGGTGTGGTCGCGGCATGGTCTAGGTAAATTCTTTCCATTGGTACACCTTCAATCAATTAATTCTTACCCTTCATTTATTACATTAAATATAAAACATATAAGCGTCTGCTTCTCCGTCTTCACTATGACTTGCTAAATCTTCAAGAGTGGTATTATCCAAAACCTCTTTAATGGCATCGCGAATTCGAATCCATAGCTCCCTTTTAGCAGGCTCTTCATCTTCAATTCCTTCCACAGGAGTAATTGGCCCCTCGAGGACACGAATCACATCTCCTGCTGTAATTTTTGATGGAACGTCAGATAAAATATAACCTCCATATGCTCCCCTAATACTTTTTACTAAGCCAGTATTTCTAAGCGGGGCAATTAATTGTTCAAGATAGTGCTCAGATAAATCGTTGGCCTGGGCAATTGTTTTTAAAGAAACCGGACCTTCCCCATGCTTTTTGGCCAATTCAATCATAATGGTAAGACCGTAACGTCCTTTCGTAGAAATCTTCATCTTGTATACTCCTCAATTTATTATTTAAATAATCATAACAAAATCCATACTAATTTGATAGGCATTAGATATTATATCACATTCGTCTTTTATATGCTTAGTGTGCCCGGAGCTGAACAATTCTCGAAGTCAAAATATATACTTTTGTTTCTAATATAAAACATGTTATCGTAAAGATAATGATGATTTATTGGAGAGATGAATGATGCAGCAAAAGCCTCTAGCCTTTCGAATGCGTCCTAGAACAATCGAAGAGGTTGTCGGTCAGCAGCATCTTGTTGCTGACGGTAAAATAATTGCCAGAATGGTAAAAGCAAAGCAGTTAACTTCCATGATTTTATATGGTCCGCCCGGTATCGGCAAAACTTCGATTGCCAGTGCGATTGCCGGAAGTACAAAATACGCTTTCCGTACTCTCAATGCGGTAACAAACAATAAAAAAGATATGGAAATAGTCGCTGCAGAAGCAAAAATGTCCGGCAAAGTGATTCTCCTCTTGGATGAAGTCCATCGTTTGGATAAAGGAAAACAAGATTTCCTGCTGCCCTATTTAGAAAACGGGATGATTACTTTAATCGGTGCCACAACGAGTAACCCTTATCATGCCATTAATCCTGCAATCCGTAGTCGCTGCCAAATTTTTGAGCTTAAGCCGTTAACACCAGAAGAAGTGAAGCTGGCCTTAACAAGAGCGTTAGCGGAAAAAGAGCGAGGGTTTGGCGAGCTTAGAATAGAGATTGCCGAGGAAGCACTTATGCATTTTGCCTACGCTTCGAACGGAGATGTACGCAGCTCCCTTAATGCCCTTGAATTAGCTGTTTTGTCATCAGACAAGGAAGAGGAAGGAATCATCCATATTGATTTGCAAACAGCCGAAGAATGCTTGCAAAAGAAAAGTTTGATTGCAGATAAGGATGGCGATGAACATTATGATGTTCTTTCCGCTTTTCAAAAATCAATTCGTGGCAGTGACGTCAACGCCGCTCTCCATTACCTTGGAAGATTAATTGAAGCGGGTGACCTTCCAAGTATCAGCAGGAGATTAATTGTAATCGCCTACGAGGATGTTGGTCTTGCTAATCCTCAAGCAGGAGCGCGGACTTTGGCAGCCATTGAAACAGCCGAACGAATCGGTTTTCCTGAAGCAAGGATTCCACTTGCAAATGCTGTAATTGAATTATGTTTATCGCCAAAATCCAATTCCGCAGTCTTGGCAATTGAAGCAGCCCTTGCTGATATCCAAAAAGGAATCGTCGGCGAAGTACCAGACCATCTTCGTGATGCCCATTATAAAGGAGCAAAAGAGCTGGGAAGGGGAATCGGCTACTTGTACCCGCATAATTATGAAACAGGCTGGGTTCCGCAGCAGTACCTGCCAAACCGGTTAAAAGACAAACAATACTATCAGCCAAAAAGGACCGGAAAATTCGAACAAGCCCTTGCTAGTGTATATGAAAATCTTAATCGAAAAAAATAACCTCCGGAAAGTCCGAAGGTTATTTTTTTCGCTATTTTCTGTTCCATAAGAGTAAGTTTCGGAAGCGATACTTCGCACGCCGAAAAACGTGAGTTTTTCGTCGGAGGCGCCATCCGCTCGAGGTCACAAGCCGATAGACGGGCGCCTTTCGCATTTCTTATTAAGCAGCAACGTCCCTTTTCTTAAAGATAGTAAAAGCTAGGGCCTGGAAAATCAAGAAATAAATGATAATCATCACAACAGAAAACGTCATCGTCATTCCTTCAACGGTTGGTGTTCCATCATAATAATTCATTAAATTCGTATTCGCAAACAAAATATATTTAGCCCAATCAAATTTCATGGCAACTAAGTTCGTTAGTGTTGAACCTGTAAATAATAAAAATATCGATAACCCGATGGCTAAAGAACTGTTCCGGAAAACAGAGGAGATCATAAATGCCATAGTCGCAAGCATGAACATATCAATGGAGTTTAAGCCATAATAAATTATTAAATGAACCATCATATTTTGCTCGGTAATATGACCATTATAATAATTTAAATAATTTGCAGCTTTTTCTGGCATACCAAAGAGGATCGCACCAAGCGCAGTTGAATAAACAAAAAGGATGGCCATCATCAAGAAAGCAAATAAGATTACCGTTAAATATTTAGAAGCTAATATTTTGCTGCGATTAATCGGTCGAATTAGTAAAAGCTTGATCGTCCCCCAGTTAAACTCACTAGCGACGATTCCTGCCGATATGATAATCGTAAATAAGCCTGCTAGCGAAATGAGCCCTGAAACTTCTTTCACAAAATTCCAAACATTATACCCAGACTCAGGCTGAATATGGTGGTTTAACCGATACTCATTGATTGCTATTTCCTTTTTAAAACTCTGTTTCACCATTTTGTTGGGGGCTGCATCATATTGCTTTTTCAATGCAGCATTTTCTTCTTTTAAGTTTTGCTCCCATTTTGGATCGACTTTAGCATCCAGCCCTCTCTGTTCGTACTTAGTAAACGCACCGGCAATGGAAGTAATCACGATTAGAATCGCAATCATAACGTATGTTCCAGGTCGTTTAAAAATTTTCATCAGTTCATTTTGGATTAGTTTAAACACGGCCTAATGTCTCCTTTGCTGAAGTGACTTCGAGGAAGCGATCTTCAAGTGTTTTCGCTTGTTCCTTTATTCCAAATACTTGAATTTCAGCTTCGACAAATAATTTTACTAATACCGGGATTTCTTCTTTCGATACTCCTAAGGATATCCCATTACTAGAACGTGTCACATGGAGATCAGGGAAATTTAACTGGATGATGGAAAGGGCTCTTTCACTAGGAACAACCTCAAATTCGTATGTACCCTCACTTCCATGAACAAATTCTTGAACTAACTGAACATCAATCAACTTACCATTTTGAATAATCCCAATCCGGTCACACATCATTTCCATTTCCGAAAGCAAATGGCTTGATACAATGACGGCCATATTTTTTTTCCGAGCAAGTAGGCGTAAATAATCACGGATTTCCCTTATCCCTGCAGGGTCCAGGCCATTTGTTGGTTCATCTAAAATTAAGACCTCAGGATCGTGTAAAAGACATTGTGCCAGTCCTAACCTTTGTCTCATTCCTAGAGAATATGTTTTAACCTTGTCATGAATACGGTCAGTTAACCCAACCAATTTAACCGTTTCATCAATTTTTTCTTTCGTAATACCCTTTGACATTCTTGCATAATGTATTAGGTTTTGATAGCCGCTTAAAAATTTATACATTTCTGGATTTTCAACAATAGCACCAATATGACTTACAGCATCCTCAAAGTGATTTTTTATACTAGAGCCTTTAATCAGGATGTCACCTGATGTCATTCCCATCAAACCGACAATCATCCTTATCGTGGTCGTTTTTCCAGCCCCATTCGGTCCTAAAAAGCCAAATACCTCGCCTTTATTTACTTGAAAACTGATATTATCGATAATCGTTCTTCCTTTAATTACTTTGGTGACATTTTTCAATTCAACAACTGTTTCCAAATTCTCTCTCCTCTCTTAATCCCCTATTCATTTTAACGGATTGTAGGGAAATTTTCTTCATTTTTAGGAAATTCTTCAAAATGATTATATCGATTTTGAAGGATGCTTCTAAAAGGCTGTAGATGGAAATATTTCTAGGTCTTCAGACTGATATAAGTAGGAAAGACATGGTTAATTGTTCGATTCGCGGATAGAAACTTGTGATTCGCTGATAGACATAATATCTCCCACAAAAAAGGAGGCATTATCATAAAAAAAACCCTAAACTTAAGAAAGTTTAGAGCTCTTTGATGTATTTTCATCCGAAACTCGGTGAATTTTAATATCTTTTAGTAATTCTCTTACCACATAACTGGCCATGATTAAGCCACAGACAGACGGGACAAAAGCATTGGATGAAGGTGGCATTTTTGCCTTGCGAATGGCCGCTTGCTCGTTCCCGACTTCCTTACGAACATCCTCGCGAATAACAATCGGGCTCTCATCAGAAAAAACAACTGGAATGCCTTTTTGAATGCCTTCCTTCCTTAATTTCGTCCTGATAACCTTGGCAATTGGATCTGTATGGGTTTTAGAAATATCGACAATTTTGAAGCGGGTTGGGTCGAGTTTATTAGCTGCTCCCATGCTCGAGATCATCGGAATATTTCTTTTTAAACATTCTTTCATTAAGTGAATTTTATAAACAATAGTATCAGATGCGTCCACAACAAAGTCTAGACCATAGCTGAAGAACTCTTCGAACGTTTCGTCTGTATAAAACATTTTTAAAGCAATGACTTCACAATCAGGATTGATATCCTTAATCCGTTCTTTCATTACATCAGCTTTAGGCTGGCCAACTGTAGATAAAAGAGCAATAAGCTGACGATTCACATTGGTAATATCGACATCGTCCTTATCCACCAAGACAATTCGGCCTACTCCAGAGCGGGCCAGAGCCTCAGCAGCAAAAGATCCAACACCACCGATTCCTAGAACAGCAACGGTGCTGTTTTTCATCAGTTCGAGGCCTTCTTTCCCAATGGCCAGCTCATTACGAGAAAATTGATGCAGCATTTATGTTCACTCCATTATTTAATATCGTTACTTATCTTTTTCCCGATTTAATATATACCATACCCAGCCTTAAAAGCAACTATTTCTATAGGAATTGTGTAAAAGGAAATAAAAATAGATACCAATGAGAGTTCTTAATCGTATTAAAAAAACTTCTGCGAATGGCAGAAGTTGATGGCTATGAAAGAGAAAAGAGTCCCAATGATGCCGTCGCTTATGATCCCTTGTTTTGATCCCGCACTCAGCAGGGGGGTGTCCTGTTTCTGATTTTGTAAGTCCCCTTTCCCGTAATGGTTGAGGCATTTACGCAACTAGAAAACTCCAGACTCCCGAAGAAATAATGTTCGGTCAAAACTTCAGGTAGTGCAACGTACATTTCAGGACTCTTCTTTACTTGTTATTATGATAGCATAAAATGGAGTTTCTATTCAAGATACCGAGAGATTGTATTACTCATTTTTGTTAACATTTAATGACAAATGCAGCTCATCTAACTGGTCTTCTGTAACATCACTAGGTGCGTTTGTTAACAGACAGCTCGCGCTTGCTGTCTTTGGAAACGCAATAGTATCCCTTAAATTTGAACTTCCAGCGAGCAGCATAACTAAACGATCAAGCCCTAGAGCAATACCTCCGTGAGGCGGTGTTCCGTACTCAAATGCATTTAATAAGAAACCAAACTGAGCTTTTGCTTCTTCAGGTGTAAAACCAAGTACTTTAAACATTTTCTCTTGGATTTGACGTTCAAAAATTCTGAGAGAACCTCCGCCAAGCTCATATCCGTTTAAGACAATGTCATATGCCTGTGCCCGTACCTTTGATGGGTCCGTATCTAAGAAATCAAGATCTTCCCTAAATGGCATGGTAAAAGGATGATGAGCAGCATAGTAGCGGCCTTCCTCTTCATCGTATTCTAATAGCGGCCAATCGGTTACCCAGAGAAAATTGAACTTGCTTTGGTCGATTATATTTAATTCTTTCCCGAGCTTAAGTCGTAAAGCACCGAGTGCATCAGCAACAACAGACTTCTTATCGGCGACAAATAAAAGCAGGTCCCCTTCTGTAGCATCAAGAGTTGCCTTGATTGCTGCAGTATCATCATCAGAGAAGAATTTTGCAATTGGACCTTTTAATCCGTCAGTCTCCACCTTCACCCAAGCAAGACCTTTTGCACCATAGCGGCCAACAAATTCTGTTAAAGCATCGATATCTTTACGTGAATATTTTTCAGCAGCACCTTTTACGTTAATGGCTTTTACTTGGCCACCATTAGCAACTGCTGCAGCAAATACTTTAAACCCTGAATCCTTCACAATTTCGGATAAATCAACCAGTTCCATCTCAAAACGGGTGTCTGGCTTATCAGAACCATAACGGCTCATGGCATCATCATATGTCATCCGCGGGAATGGCAATGCAACATCTATTCCCTTTACGTTTTTCATAAGACTGGACATCATTTTTTCTAATAAGCTCATGATGTCCTCTTGGCTCAAAAAGCTTGTTTCAATATCAACCTGTGTAAACTCCGGCTGGCGGTCCGCCCTTAGATCCTCATCACGGAAGCAGCGAGCAATTTGATAATAACGTTCAATGCCGCCGACCATTAATAGCTGTTTAAATAGCTGTGGAGATTGGGGCAGTGCATAAAACTCGCCAGGATGCACACGGCTTGGAACAAGATAATCCCGCGCTCCCTCTGGTGTGCTTTTTGTCAAAATCGGTGTTTCAATATCGAGAAATCCTTCGCTATCGAGAAAATCCCTAATTTGCTTCGTCACTTGATGGCGCATTTTTAACGTCTCAAAAATAACTGGGCGGCGGAAGTCTAAATAACGGTATTTTAACCGTATGTCTTCTGATGCATCCGTATTATCTGAGATGATAAAAGGAGGGGTTTTTGCCTCATTAATGATCGTCACATTTTCAGCAGAAATCTCAATTTTTCCTGTTTTTAAGTTCTCATTTACCGTTCCAGGCTCACGTTTAACAACTGTCCCAACGATATCCAATACATATTCGTTACGAATTTTTTCAGCTGTTTCAAGTGCTTCTTTGGAAACATCCGGATTAAAAACAACTTGAACGATTCCTGTGCGATCGCGCAGGTCAATAAAGATTAACCCACCCAGATCCCGTCTTTTCTGAACCCATCCCTTAAGAGTTATCTTTTCCCCAACTGAAGCTTCTGGAACTTCTCCGCAAAAATACGATCTGCCAAACATATAGATCCCCCTTTATAATTTCAATCCCTGAAAATATTGAACAAAGGAACCAAGCTCAACTTCAACTTGTTCACCAGTGGACATATTTTTCACATTGATTTTATTGTTTTTTAGCTCTTCTTTACCAAGTACAGCCACATACCTTGCTTTAAGGCGGTCGGCTGCTTTAAATTGCGCCTTAATTTTCCGATCTAAGTAATCTCTTTCAGCTGAAAAACCGGCCATTCGCAGATTCTGTAATAAGCCGACTGTATAATCCTTTGCTTCTTCGCCAAGATATGCAAGGTAACAATCGATTCCTTCCTTAAGATCCAGTTGAATAGATTCTGCATCAAGTGCTGCAAGTAAACGCTCAATGCTTAAGGCAAAGCCGATTCCCGGCGTATCCGGGCCACCAATATCTTCAGCGAGCCCATTATAGCGTCCTCCGCCGCACAACGTAGTAATCGCCCCAAATCCTTCAGCATTACTCATAATTTCAAAGGCCGTATGATTATAATAATCTAAACCACGAACAAGATTCGGATCGACCTCAAATGAGATATTTAATTGTGTTAAGTACTGCTGTAATTTTTCAAAATAGGCTTTTGATTCATCATTCAAATAATCGATAATCGATGGTGCTGACTTCATTAGCTCATGGTCATGGTCTTGCTTACAATCGAGAATTCGTAATGGGTTTTTTTCAAGACGGTTTTGGCAATCCCTGCAAAACTCGCCAATCCGTGGTTGAAAGTGGTTGATAAGGGCCTCACGATGGGCGTTTCGGCTCGCTTTATCTCCTAGACTATTTACCACCAGCTTAAGCTTTTTTAAGCCCAATTCTTTGTAGAGATTCATTGCCAGTGAAATCACTTCAGCGTCAATAGCAGGGTCATTACTTCCCAATGCTTCAGCCCCGAACTGAACAAATTGGCGGAATCGGCCTGCCTGCGGGCGTTCATATCGAAACATTGGGCCCAAATAATAGAGCTTTACTGGCTGATTAGGATAACCAAACATTTTCTTTTCCACAAAGGACCTCACTACTGGAGCTGTTCCTTCTGGTCTAAGGGTGATGCTTCGACCGCCTCGATCTTCAAAGGTGTACATTTCTTTTTGGACGATATCTGTTGTATCGCCCACACCTCTTATAAAGAGATCGGTATGTTCAAAAATGGGAGTGCGCAATTCATGATATTGATATTTCTCGCAGAGCTCTCTTGCTTTTCTTTCAATAAGATGCCATTTTTCTACCTCTCCGGGCAAAATATCTTGTGTCCCCCTGGGAATATTAATAGACATGGTAGAAAACCTCCTAACCCTTTTTTACTAGGAATTTTTTAAAAAAAAATAAAAAAACTCCCGTCCCTTGTAACAATACAAGGGACGAGAGTTTGTAGTTTCCCGCGGTGCCACCCTAGTTGAAATGCAAAAAATCATATGCATTTCCTCTTTGACAGTTAACGCCTGCATACGTTCTCCTCCTACTAAGACGATGCCTTTTCAGAGAGAAGCCTACGGAGTGTTCTTTCATTAAGATTCATGTAGAAATGCTTTCAGCCGGGGGCATTTCCTCTCTTTTCACGAAGGTCCTTAATTACTATGCTCCATCATTGGTTGTTTTTGAATATATCAGTTTATTTATATAATAATACGGAGCATCTAATCTAATGTCAAGAGTGTTCTATGATCTTTCCATGTGCTTTTTTAACTTTTTGACATCCCTCATTGTTAGACCAAACTCAGATGCAAGTTCTATAGATGTCGCATGCTGCTCCATTTGAATAAAATCATGAAAATCTACACCAAAAAGCCGTCCATCCATTGACTGTATGTTCATACTTTTATCACTCGCCCGCATCTTTGATCACTCCTATGGTTTCTTTATCGCTTTTAGTATTTCCATCATTTCTAAAAAAATTTCATTTTCATATATAAAATTAGCCAAATCTAGCAATTAAGGAATGATTTTCATTGGTAATTACGTTAGAATAGTAGTAAAAGGAAATGCGGAGGATTACGGTTGCGATGTTCAAAAAAATGAGTCTACTTTTAATTTGCATCATCTTTATTTTCGGAACCTTCCTGCCCCAAAGTAAAGGAATGGCAACAAGCAGATCCATTACTATTTATGCTGACACGGTAAATATTCGTGAGGGCCCAAGCTTAAGCTACCCATTAGTTAAGCAAGCAAAAAAAGGGGAAAAGTATACGATTTTACAGGAAAAAGGCGATTGGACCCAAATTAAGGTGGCACTCGGACAAACAGGATGGGTTGCCAATTGGCTTGTGACAAAGGAAAGTTCACAAACATCTACATCAGGGAATGCAAATGCAACAGCCGTTGCAAATACGGATCAATTAAGGGTTCGATCTGGACCGGGGACAAGCTTTCGAATCATTGGAGTTTTAAATAAGGGACAAGCTGTTACCATTCTTGATCAAAATGAAAATTGGTATGAAATTAGCTTTTCAAATCAACGAGGATGGGTTAGTACTGATTATATCAATACCCAAACGGCTCCAAAGGAAACCCAAAATGGAAATAATGGGGTTGTAACGGTCACAGCCGATACTTTGAGTGTCCGCAAAAGTGCGGATTTGAACGCTGCTGTCATTGGAACAGTTGAAAAGGGGCAACAATTCACTGTTTTACAGGAAGAAAATAACTGGGTGAAAATTGAGTATAAGCCTGGAAGCTACGGATGGGCAGCAGGATGGTATATGGACCAAGCTGCCGCGAATCCCTCTCCGGAAAAAACAAACAATGAAAATACCGTAACGATTTTGCAGGATGGCTCAAACATTCGAAAATCTCCAAATGGCCAAGCAGATGTGATTAGCCATGCAAAAGAAGGCGATACCTTTGCTATCAGTAATATTGTAAATGACTGGTATGAAATCAAGTTATCAAACGGAGCAAAGGGTTACGTAGCAGGCTGGATTGTTTCCGTTAACGGCACTGCACCAAACATCGAGAAACAAGGTCCACAAAATTCCTTGAAAAATAAGACAATCGTCATTGACCCCGGTCATGGTGGAGTGGATAACGGGACTACGGGTTCTAGTGGAACACTGGAAAAAAACCTTACCATAAAAACGGCAAAGCTTTTGTATGATAAATTACGAGCTGCAGGGGCAAATGTTTATCTGACAAGAACAGACGATACATATATATCTTTGCCAGCACGTGTAAGTGTATCTCGCTCCTTACAGGCTGATGCCTTTGTAAGTTTGCATTATGATAGCAATACAGACCCAAATGTTCAGGGGTCGACAGGATATTATTATCATCCATCTCAAAAAAGTCTTGCTGAAACAGTTTATACATCCACTATTAACGAAACAGGTCTGAAAAATCGCGGCGTACGATTTGGTGATTTCCATGTAATTCGGGAAAATAGTCAAAAAGCGACTTTAATCGAGCTTGGTTATTTAAGCAACCCTAGTGAAGAAATGACGCTAAATTCAGGATCATTTCAAGAAAATGCTGCAACCGGTGTATTTAACGGCTTAGCAAGGTTTTTTAGTAGTAAATAAAAAAAGCGGAAGCACCTCGTCCAAGGCGCTTCCGTTTTTCTTATTGTCTAGCTTCAGCGCCTAGGGGCTCGGGGTCATAAGCCAATCCGTCCTGAAGGTTAAAGAGCAACCTTTACGCCGGCTCGTCTTATGCATGTCGCCCCTGACCAAGGCGCTTCCGCTTTTCTTATTGTCTAGCTTCAGCGCCTAGGGGCTCGGGGTCATAAGCCAATCCGTCCTGAAGGTTAAAAAACAACCTTCACGCCGGCTCGTCTTATGCCTGTCGCCCCTGACTAAGGCGCTTCCGCTTTTCTATTTACTTTCAAGGATGAATGTTACCGGACCATCATTAATCAAACTGACATCCATCATGGCACCGAACTGGCCGGTTTCGACGCGAATGCCTTTGTCGCGCAGGAAGCTGTTAAAAGCTTCATAAATAGTAGTAGCATAATCAGGTTTTGCTGCATCCATAAAATTCGGCCTTCTCCCTTTACGGCAATCCCCATATAATGTGAATTGTGAAACAGAAAGAATTTCGCCACCAACATCCATTAACGATAAATTCATTTTTTCATTTTCGTCCTCAAAAATACGAAGATTCGCGATTTTGTCTGCCAAAAAGGCGGCATCCTCTTCCGTATCGTTATGGGTGACACCAACAAGCAGGACAAGCCCTTTTGTTATTTGACCGGTAATTTCTCCTTCTACCGTTACACTGGCCTTCTTACTGCGCTGAACAACAACTCGCATACAAAACTCTCCTTAATTCATGATTCGGCGAACAGAATAAATATCCGGAATCTGTTTGATACGGTCGACTACTTTTTGCAGATGACTCACATTGTGAATTGCGATGGACATGATAATGGTCGCCATTTTATTACGGTCGGATTTTCCCGATACCGCTGATATATTCGTTTTTGTTTCATTAACAGCTTGGAGAACCTCATTAAGTAATCCTCGTCGGTCATATCCGCTAATTTCAATGTCAACATTATATTCCTTCCGGTCATTTAAGGAAGTATCCCATTCGACAGGAATTAATCTTGACTTTGCATCACCAGAATCAATATTCGTACAGTCCGAGCGATGAACAGATACACCCCGTCCCTTAGTAATAAAACCAACGATTTCATCACCTGGAATCGGATTACAGCACTTGGACAGGCGGATCAGTAAATTATCAATACCGGCGACGCGAACCCCAGATTCCCGCTTTTTCGTGGATGGGAATGTTTTTAAATCGGTAACAGCATTCGTTATATTGGCAGACTGCTCCTGATCTCTTTTTTTGCGCCATTTCTCCGTTAAGCGGTTTGCCACTTGTAGTGCCGTAATGCCATTGTAGCCTACAGAGGCAAACAATTCCTCTTCATTGGAAAAATTAAACTTTTCGGCAACCTTTTTCATATTATCCAAGGTCAAAATTTCTTTCGGTTCAAACTCCATATTGCGAATTTCTTTTTCAACAAGCTCTTTGCCTTTAATGATATTTTCATCACGGCGTTGCTTTTTAAAGAATGCACGTATTTTGTTTTTCGCCTGGGATGTTTGGGCAAGTTTCAGCCAATCCTGACTTGGGCCATAAGAATGTTTCGATGTTAAAATTTCGATAATATCCCCTGTCTTAAGCCTATAGTCAAGCGTGACCATCTTCCCGTTTACTTTAGCACCAATCGTCTTATTGCCAATTTCCGAGTGAATTCGATAAGCAAAATCAATCGGGACAGAACCGGACGGCAGTTCAATGACATCCCCTTTTGGTGTAAATATAAATACCATATCGGAGAATAGGTCAATCTTTAAAGATTCCATAAACTCCTCTGCATTTGCAGTATCATTTTGAAACTCAAGAATTTCCCTAAACCAAGTTAGTTTTTGTTCATAGGAAGTGCTGTCGCTTAGCAATTTCCCTTCTTTATAGGCCCAGTGGGCGGCAATCCCGAATTCGGCAATCTCGTGCATTTCAGAGGTTCTTATTTGGACCTCTAGTGGATCCCCTTTAGGGCCAATCACTGTTGTATGCAGAGATTGATACATATTGGGCTTTGGCATCGCGATATAATCTTTGAATCGTCCAGGCATTGGCTTCCAGCAAGTATGAATAATCCCTAAAACGGCGTAGCAATCTTTAATGCTGTTGACCACAATCCTTACTGCTAGCAGATCATATATTTCACTAAACTGTTTATTTTGCAGGGCCATTTTGCGATAGATGCTATAGATGTGCTTTGGACGGCCAGAGATCTCCGCTTTAATTGAAACATCGTTCAACCGATCTTTAACTTCATCGATGACATCGTCTAAATATTGCTCCCTCTCAGCACGCTTCTTTTTCATTAAGTTGACAATCCGGTAATATTGCTGCGGATTTAAATACCTTAATGCTGTATCTTCTAATTCCCACTTAATTTTGGAAATACCAAGACGATGAGCCAATGGAGCAAAAATTTCAAGGGTTTCATTTGAAATTCGACGTTGTTTTTCGAAAGGTAAATGTTTGAGCGTCCGCATATTATGAAGGCGGTCGGCGAGTTTAATCAAAATAACGCGAATATCCTGAGCCATAGCCACAAACATCTTGCGGTGATTTTCGGCCTGTTGTTCCTCGTGTGATTTATATTTAATTTTTCCTAATTTCGTTACACCATCGACAAGCATAGCCACTTCGGCATTGAAAGATACTTCAATATCCTTTAAGGATACTGAAGTATCTTCAACGACGTCGTGCAGAAAACCAGCGGCAACTGTTGCCGGATCCATTTCCAGGTCAGCCAGGATACCAGCTACCTGAATCGGATGAATGATATAAGGCTCGCCTGATTTTCTATATTGTTCACGATGAGCATGTTTAGCGAACTCGTAAGCCTTTTTAACCAGTTCAACATTTTCATCATTTAAATAAACTCTAGTCTTGTCGATGACTTGTTCGGCGGTTAGCACTTGATCGTTCGCCATAAAATCACCTTTAATCCCATATCTATTTTTTGTATAATTTAGGTAAATGTCATTCATTCAAAAAGTTACTAAATTAGAATGATTGTTACTATTATCGAAAAAAAAAGCCAAGATGTAAAGAGATTGAGAACCTTTTCATGAAAAAAATGTCGAGAAAAGGGAATTTTTTTTGAAAGCTTGTTAAACTTGCCTGTTGATTTGCGCTCTAGGCGCTTCGCTTTCCGCGGGCGTTCCGGGGAGCCTCCTCGGCGCTTAAGCGCCTGTGGGGTCTCCCCTGCCGCGTACTCCCGCAGGAGTCTCGCGCCTTCCGCTCCAATCAACAACGTTTCAAAAATCAACAATGACTTTTAACACAGCCTTTTTGAAAAGAGCTAGATAATCATTATAAGAAGAGAGCACTCAGCTCGAATGAGTGCTCTCTTTCATGATTAATAAGTCATTACTGTTAAGACATCATACCCGTCTAGTTTCTTACGCCCATCGAGGTAACTCAAGTCAATTAGAAAGGCAATTCCTGCTACGACACCGCCAAGCTGCTCCACTAATTGAATAGTTGCTTCAATCGTGCCGCCTGTAGCCAATAAATCGTCGGTAATCAATACACGTTGTCCTGGTTTAATAGCATCTTTATGAATAGTTAAAACATCTTTTCCGTATTCTAACCCATAGCTGACTTTAACGGTTTCACGTGGTAGCTTTCCTTCTTTACGGACTGGTGCAAATCCAACGCCAAGTGAATAGGCAACAGGACAACCAATAATAAAGCCACGTGCCTCAGGTCCCACTACTAAATCAATTTGTTTATCCTTAGCATATGCAACAATCTGATCTGTGGCATACTTATATGCTTCACCATTATTCATTAATGGGGTAATGTCTTTAAATTTTATCCCTGGTTTCGGATAATCTTCTACAATAGAAACAAATTTTTTTAAATCCATTCTGTTATTGCCTCCTCAATGTTAACCGACTCTTGAATCACTTGATCGAACCAGCTCTTTAATTCTTGATAGGAAGAAAACAATAAATCTCTTTCAAGATCGTATTGCTTCTGTTTTGCTTGGTACGTGCTTGAGTCAGTTAAATCACGCTTCTGAACTCCGGTTTTCAAAGTAATAAATCCATTGTTAATTGTAACAAATTCCAGCTCGGAAAACACCTTTGACATGAAGTTAAGTGTTTCTACTGTCCAGCCGCGGTGTTTGGCTATTTCTCCCCCGTATCTATTAAGGTCAATCGGTCCTTTTTTTAACAAGAAAGCGTAAAACCATTTAAAATGCTCTCTTGTTGGAACAGTACTAAAAAAATCACTCGATTCTTTATAAAAATAGGCATAAATCCTTGCTGGCACTTGCCCCTTTACTAACTGGACAAGTATTTCTTCAGACGGCGGAAGGTCAACCAAAACCAAATTAGTCTGTTCGCAATTGAACGCTTTCGCCTGTTCCATATCCTCTATAAGAATGGTCTCCTCATTAAGCTGAGGGTTTATTTTTTCAAAATGGTTTTTATTGAAGAATATCCATTTCCGGTTTTCCTCTGGCACCATGTCCTTCATTTTGCTATACTGCTTTACACCACGAAAATCAAATAATTGCCATGCCTCCACAGCAAGATCGTGAATAAAAATTTGGGGTTTACGTATATTGTTCCATTCATTAATGGATAATTCGCCGATTAAAGAAATTTTGGATGCTGGCGAAATATGATCACAAAGCGTGCCTAATCCAAAACCTACACCATCAAGATTCGCTCCATTTTCTTTGAGCAATACTTTTAAATGGTTTTGGTCGCTGCCGATCTTTTTCATATTCGCTATATCCACATTATTAATTAAAACCTTTGGCTTAGGGTTGTCCATCCCAAAGGGGGCAAGTAAATTCATTTCGTCCAAAGCAGTTAAATTGATATCTTCCAGACGGAATTCACCGTCAAGCATGGTAACAGGAATAAAATCCTCATCTGATATCTCCTCACCGGCTAAATCATTTAACCTCGTCCGAAGCTCTGAGACATCCTCTAGCTTTAATGTCATCCCGGCAGCCATTGGATGACCGCCAAAATGCGGCAAAATATCCCTACAAGTTGATAAGTTTTTAAAGAGGTCAAATCCGGCAATGCTTCGCGCCGAGCCCTTAGCTAATCCTTTAGCTTGATCAAAGCTTAATACAATTGTAGGGCGAAAATATTTTTCAACAAGTCTTGAAGCGACAATTCCAATAACGCCGGCATTCCAACCTTCCTTGCCGATGACGAGAACTTTATTCGTTTCAATGGGATAATTTGTTTCCACTTCCTCGATTGCTTCAGCAGTAATCGAGTTAACGATCGCTTGTCTTTCTTTATTTAAGGATTCCATTTCTTCTGCAAGAATCTGTGCTTCTTCATGGTCTTCCGTTAGAATGAGCTGCACGGCCAGGTCTGCGTCCTCTAAGCGACCAACAGCATTTATTCTTGGAGCAAGAGAAAAACCAATCGTCTCTTCACTAATGGACATAAGATCGACGTCTGCTAATTTAAAAATAGCACGGAGACCTTTATTAGTTGTGATTTTTAGTTTTTCAAGACCCTTTTTTACGATTAAGCGATTTTCGCCTTTTAACGACACCAAATCTGCAATCGTCCCAATCACAGCAATTTCAAATAAATGCTCTGGAAGCTCTCCATATAGGGCATGAGCCAATTTAAACGCCACGCCTACACCCGCAAGGTCACGAAACGGATACTTGCTCTCCGGGAGCTTAGGATGAATAATGGCCAGTGCCTCCGGTAACACAGGACCTGGTTCATGATGATCTGTAATGATTAAATCCATCCCCAGTTCCTTTGCAATGGCTGCCTCATGTAAGGCAGCAATGCCTGTGTCTACAGTAATAATTAATTTGATTCCATTTTCAGCTGCATGACGAAAGGCGTCCTCATTTGGTCCGTATCCTTCAGTAAATCGGTTAGGGATATAAAAGCCAACATTTGCTCCTAAATCACGAAGGGTAATCATTAACGTAGAGGTACTACTAACACCATCCGCATCATAATCCCCAAATATAAGAATAGGTTCATTTTTTTCAATGGCTTCACGTATTCGCTCTACTGCTACATCCATGCCATTAAGCAGGAATGGATCGTGAAATTGTTCCTTTCCAAATAAAAAATACCGTGCAGAATCAACGGTATTTAAGCCACGGTTGACGAGCAACGATGCAACGAGAGGAGTTATGTTCAATTCATTTACGAGAGTTTTAACGATTTCTTGATTGGATTCACGAACAATCCATCTTGTTTTCGACTTTAACATGCGTTCACCCCTCAGACTTTCTTATTATACAGGAGTGGCAGGCCTGTTTCAATTAGAAAAGCGGAAGCGCCTTGGTCAGGCCCGACAAGTATAAGACGCTCCCAAAAAGAAGGCGCTTTTTGCCTTCGTTTTGGGAGTGGCTTATGACCTCGAGGGGCTAGGCGCTCCGCCGAAAAATTTACGTTTTTCGGCGTGCGATGTATCGCTTCCGAAGCTTACTCTTATGGTGCTGGACATAGAAAAGCGGAAGCGCCCATTAATGGCACTTCCGCTTTTTTTATACTTGTGGTTGATCAGAATATTTTTTCTTTTCCTTAACGGTTTTAATGACACCTTTTTTCTTTAACTCTTTTGCTTTTAACACAACCCATATCGAAGAAGCGACAAAGATCGATGAATAAACACCGACAATCAGTCCAACTAGCAATGCGATGGAGAAGTTCCGAATCGCAGAACTTCCGAATATTAACAGGGCAACAACAGTAACTAATACCATTAAAACAGTGTTTAAAGAGCGTGTTAAAGTTTGGTGGATACTCGTATTTACAATATCTGCGATATCCTTAAATGTTTTAATCCGTTTTTTCTTCTGCATGTTTTCACGCATTCGGTCGAAGGTAACAATCGTATCATGGATTGAATAACCAACAATGGTTAACACAGCAGCAATAAAGTTTATATCTACTTCTAATCTTGTAATACTGAAAAACGCAATCATAAAGAATGCATCATGCAGCATGGAAGCAATTGCAGCAATTGCCATATGCATTTCAAAGCGGATTGATAAGTAAAGAATGATAAAAGCGGAAGCAATCAATAGCGAAATGACTGCATTTCTCGCCAGCTCTCTTCCGACCGTTGGAGAAACTGTACTTACGTTCGGTTCCGCTCCATATTCCTTCTTAAATTCTGTCTTTAAATGGGCAATTTCATCTTTCGATAAAACACCTTTCAAGCGTGCTGCACCTATATCGTTATTCTTTCCTTCAAGGGTAATATCATCTGTTTTCAGATGAAGCTTATCAAACGAATTCTGTAGCTGTGCTGTAGTAATCGGATTTTTAGACAAAACTTCAACCCGCGTACCGCTTGTAAAATCGATTGAAAGATTCAATCGGAAAACAAGTAAAACAACTAAACCAACTGCAAGTAAGACACCAGAAATAACAAAAAATTTATTTCTTAGCTTAACGAAATCAATTTTATCAAATTTTGTTGGCAAATCTAATGTATCGTAATTTTCTGAAAGATCTTTAATTTCGGACGATTTAACTCCAAACCAGCTTGCTTTTTTATTTAAGAAGCGACTGTGAACCCATAACCCGAGTAAAAACCTTGATCCATAAACAGCGGTTAAAAAGCTCATCACAACACTCAAAATAAGCATCGTTGCAAACCCTTTAACAGAGCTTGTCCCGAAATAGAATAAAACTCCAGCAGTTAAAATGGTATTTAAATTGGAGTCAAGAATAGCTGTAAACGCATGTTTTTCTCCAGCCTGGAATGCGGATTTAATGGACTTACCAACCTTAATCTCTTCTTTAATTCGTTCGTAAGTAATAATGTTCGCATCTACCGCCATACCGACCCCCAGTATCAATGCCGCAATTCCCGGCAGTGTCAGGACGCCATTCATCCAGTGGAAAATTAACAAAATTAAATAAATATAGATGCTTAATGAAACAACCGCAATAAATCCTGGGAAGCGGTAATAGACAAGCATGAACAGGTAAATAATGGCGATTCCAATGATCCCTGCCAAGATGGTTTCTTGTAATGCCTGCTGTCCAAATTTTGCACCAACAGAAGTAGAGTAGACTTCTTTAAGCTTAACCGGAAGCGACCCAGCATTTAAAAGAGATGCCAGTGATTGCGCTTCTTGTACAGTGAAATTTCCGACGATGGAAACTGTATTTTGGTTAAATACTTGTTTTACGGTAGGTGCCGATAAAAATGCCGGATTTGGTTTGCCAGCTTCACTTAAATAAGAGTCTTTTCCCTGTTGAAAATCAAGCCAGATAACAAGAACATTGCTTGGATATGGCATGCTAGAGATTTCTTTTGTTACATTGGCAAACTTACTGGCACTGTTCAATGTTAGAGTTACACTAGGCTTTCCATTCTCATCAAAGGTTTGCTTCGCTCCACCTTGTTTTAAATCCGTACCATCCATCATTAATTTGTCATTAACATCACGGAAGGAAAGATTTGCCTGTGTAGACAACATTTGGCGTGCTTTGTTTTGATCTGTAACTCCTGCAAGCTGTACGCGAATTCGGTTATTTCCTTCAATTTGGATGCTCGGTTCGCTTACGCCAAGAGCATTGACCCGTTTGTCAAGTGCTTTCGCAGTATCCGCCAATACATTCTTATCAATTTTCTGTCCTGGTTTCGCTGGTTGAACCTCGTAAAGAACCTCAAATCCACCTTGCAGATCCAAACCAAGCTTAATATGTTTTAAGATATTTTGGGTAGTAACTCCCATTGTACTTCCTAATAACAAAATAATTAAAAAGAAAGCAACAATTCTACTGCGCTTTACCATTATGTATTGATCCTCCTAGTCATAAGCCAAAGCACTTTTACGTACAAGCCTTATAAAAAAATAATAATAAAGTTCCTATAACCATTATGAAATAAGTTAGAAGTGCTGTCAATTTACTTAAAATAGGCCCCTGAAACCTTATTTTAAAAGCTCTTTCAGTTCATTTTCATCAGCAAATGAGAATTCAATTGTTTTATATGACTCAATCGTTGTGAAGCTCATAAAATCACTAGCCTTAACAGAAAGAATATCTTGAACGATTTCAAACAAGTTGACATCATCCTTCGCTTTTTTCCACTTTTTTTTCATTAGAAATTCCCAAAGACTATCTTCAGAAACGGAATGAAGCCCAAGCAAACGGAATTCTTCTAGTTTACTTTGTAATGCAGGTTGTACCTTTGTTCGAAAATTTGAGTAATCGTAGCCATCTTCCATCATGATTGCCTCCTTTAAGATATCCTATCCCCTAAATCGTTTAAATCCTACCTCTCTTTGTCATGCTTTGTCCACCCTCTTGCATATAGTTAATTGTATATGAATTCTGCTTTTTTGAGAAGGTGGGAAGACGAATGTCTAAGTTTTTAAAGGGTACTTTTATCCTTTTAGTCGCAGGACTTATTACAAGAGTCCTTGGATTTATAAATCGAATTGTAATTGCAAGGAGTATTGGTGAAGAAGGCGTTGGCTTATACATGATGGCTTTTCCTACATTCATACTCGTTGTAACGATTACCCAGCTAGGGCTGCCAGTGGCTATATCGAAAAATATAGCGGAAGCAGAAGCGAAAGGAAACTTTGCAGAAATAAAAAAAATTCTAGTCGTTTCACTGGCAACAACCATTTCGCTCTCAATTATTTTTACTCCAGCACTCATTTTCCTAGCACCATACCTATCCAAAACCCTTTTTACCGACCCGAGAACATATTATCCTTTAGTGGCCATTGCTCCGGTTATTCCCGTTATTGCTATTTCATCCGTGTTAAGAGGGTACTTTCAAGGGAGGCAAAATATGCGCCCGGCTGCCAACTCGCAAATACTTGAGCAGTTGGTTCGAATCACCTTAATCGCGGTTATGACAAGGACGTTCATCCCTTATGGTGTTGAATATGCCGCAGCTGCTGCAATGGTGGCGTCAATTTTAGGTGAACTTATTTCCCTCTTTTACCTCATGACGTCATTTAAATTAAAAAAACGCTTTAAGTTGCGAAAGAATTTTTTTCAATTTGTCAAAAGCGGGAAAAATACCTTTATTAGTTTGATGGATATTGCGATACCAACATTGGGAAGCAGACTTATTGGTTCCGTTGCCTGGTTCTTTGAACCGATCGTAGTTGCACATAGCTTAGCTATTGCAGGTGTTGCTGCAGTCACAGCGACCAAACTATATGGTTCATTAACAGGCTATGCCCTGCCGCTGTTAATGCTGCCATCATTTGTAACATATAGTTTAGCAACATCTCTTGTCCCCGCTATCAGTGAAGCCAATTCGCGGAATAACCATAAATTAATTGAATACCGGCTCCAGCAAGCACTCAGATTTGCCTTTTTAACCGGAGGACTTTCAGTCATTGTCCTTTATGTATTAGCTGACCCACTTATGCAGCTTATGTATGGCTCTACAAACGGAGCCTACTTTATCCGCTTAATGGCGCCTTTTTTTCTCTTTTATTACTATCAAGGTCCATTGCAGGCCGTTTTGCAGGCGTTAAACCTTGCAAGAGCAGCAATGATCAACAGTTTGATTGGTGCCGTTGTCAAAACGGTCGTGATTTTTTTACTCGCCTCACAACCCTCCTTTGGGATTACCGGAGCAGCGTTAGGAATAATGGTCGGATTTGTCCTTGTGACGATCCTCCATTTTGCAACAGTATTAAAGAAAATCTCTTTTTCTTTTATCATTCGCGATTACGTGAAGACATTTATAGTAATGGGAGCATCTGGCTGGCTCGGTTACTGGTTAATGGAAAACATTCTTCTCAATGAACATTTAACTGTGAGAGTATTAAGCTCTTTAGCTGGAATGTCCATTTCTTATATCGTTTTACTGATCTTATTCGGTCTGCTTAATCAAGATGATCTAAAAAGAATTCCTTTTATCCGCAATCTTACATAATCACGCGGGTCTTTTGATGTCTATGTTGAACAGTTTATCGAAATAATAGTTATGTTTTTGAAAAAGAGGATGTCCTAAAGCAAAGTGTCAAACCCTTTTGGGCACCCTCCCCATTATTCATCCTGCATGTCAATAAAGAATTCGCCATTTTCATAGCTGCAAAAAGAAATCTTTTTAAGATCTCGATAACCTCTCTTTTTAAGCTCCTGCCGCAGCCACAGGTTTGTTTTATTGATACTTTGCAAATTCCCCTCTTCAATCGTTCCGTCTAAGATTAATGGAATCGTAATATCACCCTGTTGGGGTTCATTGTTGTTATTTTTTACCTTTTCGATGACGGACAAGCTTCCAGATGATTCTAATATGGCAAACTCAACGTCTGCTATGCTGCGAATATCTTTTTCCCGTAGCTGGGTCATTAAATCATCAAAATTATAACGCTGATTCCGCATGGCCTTCTCATCAATTTTTCCTCTGTTAATAATAATACTAGGCTTTCCATCCACAAAATTGCGAAATTTTTTACTCTTTAAAGATATGAAAGCCATCATAATTTGGATAACCATTAACAAAACCATTGGCAATATCGCATGTAAAATCCGTACATTTGGCCTCTCAATAGCAACTACCGCCAATTCACCAATCATGATAAAAACAACAAGATCAAGGATGCTTAATTCCCCAATTTCACGCTTTCCCATCATTCGAAAAATGCCGAGAATCAGGATATAAAACATAATCGTTCGAAGCACGATCGTTAGATATTCTGTCACTTACTGTCGCTCCTTTTCCTCCATTCATACTTTATTATTTTCCAATTAGGTTTGAAAATGAGAGGAACATTATCCCAACTTTCAGTAGGTAATAATTTTTAATTCTATTTTCTACCTTTCATGAATACGCTTGTACTAAGCAGAAACTGCAAATTTTTTCCTAAAGGGGGAGAGGAAGATCGAATCGAAAAGCTTTGGTACATCCATTCTTTACGGATTAATTTTTATTTTCTTTTTTGCAGCAGTAAGTAGCCTTATTTTTTCCTTAATTCTTAAGTTTACATCTGTCCGGGAAATGTCACTTCAATACGTTGTGACAGCAGCATCCTTTATTGGGCTGTTCGGGGGCGGATTCTTATCAGGGGGAAAAAAGAAAGAAAAAGGGTGGCTGATCGGGGGGGCAACGGGATTACTTTACAGCCTCATTGTCTTTATATTTCAGTATTTAGGCTATGACAAACTTTTTAATACAGAGCAGATGATCTATCATTTATGTTATATCTTAATAGCCATGATGGGCGGAATCCTCGGGGTAAATATCGCAACAAATAGTTCCCGCCATGCATAAGAAAAGCGCAAGTGCCCTATGAGGTACTTGCGCTTTTCTATGAAAAATTTGCGAGGGATAAGATTTCTATACAAAACAGAAAAAACGAGACAAAACGGGCTTTGATCCGCCTTCTCAACGACCATCCACTCTCTTTTTTCTGCAAAACGGGCATTGACCACCTCTCTCATCGACCATTCCACCTCTTTTTTATTCAAAATAGGCGATGATCCGCCTTCTCAACGACCATCCACTCTCTTTTTTCTGCAAAACGGGCATTGACCACCTCTCTCATCGACCATTCCACCTCTTTTTTATTCAAAATAGGCGATGATCCGCCTTCTCAACGACCGTCCGCTCTCTTTTTTCTCCAAAACGGGCGTTGACCACTTCTCTCAACGACCGTCCGCTCTCTTTTTTCTCCAAAACGGGCTTTGACCACTTCTCTCAACGACCGTTCCACCTCTTTTTTATCCAAAACAGACGTTGATCCGCTCACTTGATGACCTTTTATCAATTTCCTCGGTATTGGATGGGCGTACAAGAAAAACCCCTGATAAATATTTTTTATCAGGGGTTTGGAGCAGTTTCTTATTAAACCTGCGCTTCTTTTGAAACTTCTGTTACTTCACGAATGGCATTACGGTCATATGTAAGACGGCTGCCGTCACCACATTTAATGACAACTTTTGTTTCATCAATCGAGTCGACAAAACCATGTAGTCCGCCAATCGTAACGACTTTATCACCCTTTTTTAAATCGCTCTGCATTCGCTGAACTGCTTTTTGACGCTTTTGCTGCGGACGAATTAATAGGAAATAAAACAAC
This sequence comes from Neobacillus massiliamazoniensis, assembly GCF_001048695.1. Classification (GTDB taxonomy): domain Bacteria; phylum Bacillota; class Bacilli; order Bacillales; family Cytobacillaceae; genus Neobacillus; species Neobacillus massiliamazoniensis. The sequence goes on from NZ_CVRB01000004.1 coordinate 607,748, forward strand.
ACAAACATTAATATTAATGGAATGATTGTACTAATACCTTGCATCTTGTTTCCCTCCTTTCAAAATAAAGCTCTATTAGAAATTTTTCGCGTTCGGCTTATTGAAGCCATAACGTTCAAAAAATTCTTCTTTGAAGTCACCAAGCCTGTCTTCCCTAATAGCTTGTCTAACTTGCTCCATTAATCTTAACAGAAAATAAAGATTATGGTAAGACGTTAATCGAAGTCCAAATGTTTCGTCACATCGAATTAAGTGGCGAACGTAAGCTCTTGAATAGTTCCGGCATGTATAGCAATCACAATGTTCATCAATCGGACCAAAGTCACGGGAATATTGTGCATTTTTAATGACAAGTCTGCCGGTACTCGTCATCAATGTGCCGTTTCTCGCGATTCGTGTTGGCAGCACACAATCAAACATATCAATCCCACGGATAGATCCGTCTATTAAGGAATCTGGGGATCCCACTCCCATTAAATACCTTGGTTTATTTGTTGGTAAGAGCGGGGTCGTAAATTCTAGCATCCGGTTCATGACATCCTTTGGTTCCCCAACAGATAAGCCTCCGACTGCATAACCCGGAAAATCAAGTGAGACAAGATCTTTCGCGCTTTGCTTGCGAAGCTCCTCAAACTCTCCACCTTGAACAATCCCAAAAAGACCTTGGTCCTCTGGACGCTGATGAGCTTTTAAGCAGCGTTCCGCCCACCTTGAAGTCCTTTCCACAGACTTCTTCATATACTCAAAGGTGGCTGGATATGGCGGGCACTCATCAAAGGCCATCATAATATCAGAGCCAAGGGCATTTTGAATTTCCATCGCTTTTTCCGGAGATAAAAATAATTTTTCTCCGCTTAAATGGTTGCGGAAATGAACGCCCTCTTCTTCAATTTTACGAAATTCACTTAAACTGAAAACCTGAAAACCACCGGAGTCTGTTAAGATGGCTCTGTCCCAATTCATAAACTTGTGAAGGCCACCAGCCTCTTTAATGATTTCATGTCCTGGACGAAGCCATAGGTGATACGTATTACTTAAAATAATACCGGCACCCATTTCCTTTAAATCTTCAGGGGACATTGTTTTCACAGTTGCAAGCGTTCCAACAGGCATAAAAGCAGGGGTATCAAAAGACCCGTGCGGGGTATGAACCCTTCCTAGCCTTGCACCCGTTTGTTTACATGTTTTAATTAATTCATATCGAATTGCACTCAATTGTAATTCTCCTTCCTCCGCTTATTCTAGATGATCAGCATAGCATCACCAAAGCTGAAAAAGCGGTAACGCTCTTTTACTGCTGTTTGATAGGCATGCAATACATGTTCTCTTCCAGCCAAGGCACTAACAAGCATAATCAAGGTTGACTTCGGCAAATGAAAATTGGTAATCATTCCGTCAATCGCCTTAAACTCATACCCCGGATAAATAAATATATTCGTCCAGCCACTGCCCGCCATGAATTGGCCATCATTTTGAGAGGCAAGCGTCTCCAATGTTCTTGTTGAGGTTGTCCCGACAGTAATAATGCGCCCGCCGCTCTTTTTTACCTCATTAAGGAGTTTTGCAGTCCCTTCTGTTACCATATAAAACTCTGAATGCATCTCATGCCCCTCTATATCATCCACACTAACTGGCCTAAACGTACCCAGACCTACATGAAGCGTGATAAACGCAACATGGACACCTTTTGCTCTTACCTCATTCAGTAGCTCTTCCGTAAAATGAAGACCAGCTGTTGGGGCAGCTGCGGAACCTGGTTCGCGGGCATATACCGTCTGGTACCTGTCACGATCATCCAACTGTTCTTTAATGTATGGTGGGAGCGGCATTTCACCTAATTGGTCAAGAACCTCGTAAAAAATACCATCATATGTAAAATTAAATATTCGCCCTCCATGGTCAGAAGTTCCTGTGCACACAGCTGTTAAAAGACCGTTACCGAAGTCAATTTCCGTTCCTTCTTTTACCCTTTTGGCAGGTTTAACAAGGGTTTCCCACTGATCGCCTTCAAGCTGCTTTAACAGCAGCACTTCTATTTTTGCCCCGGTATCTGTTTTGACGCCAAAAAGGCGTGCCGGAAGCACTTTTGAATCATTTAGTACAAGGCAATCCCCTTCAAGCAAATACTCAGTAATATTTTTAAAAACTTCATGCTTGATGTCGCCTGTTTCTTTATTCAACACCATTAATCTACTGTCTGTCCGATTTTTCAATGGGACTTGAGCAATTAGTTCCTCAGGCAAATGAAAATCAAATATATCTACTTTCATATTTATTACATCCTTACTTTATCGAAATCGACCAATCAAATGAAAAATTATAGATAATACAATGCTTATGACGATACAAGTGACGACTGGAAAATAAAAGGTGGCATTCCCCTTTTTAATGATAATATCCCCAGGCAGTTTGCCAAGATGCAAATACGGCATTACAAACCCTATTACAAAAAGAATTGCTCCGACAATCATCAATGTTTTAGATAATCCACTCACTTGGCTGGCACCTCTATACCAAAATGATGGTAAACCTCGGGAGTTACCACTCGCCCCCGTGGAGTTCGCTGAAGAAAGCCAATTTGCAATAAATAGGGTTCATATACATCTTCTATTGTTTCAGCCTCTTCCCCGATGGATGCGGCAATCGTATCAAGACCAACCGGGCCGCCGCGGAATTTTTCAATAATTCCTTTTAGGAGCTTGTGGTCAATATGGTCAAGGCCGAGCCGGTCAACCTGCAAAAGCTCTAATGCTTCTCTTGCTAATGAGAGATGAATGGAACCGTCTCCCTTAACTTGCGCAAAGTCTCTTACCCTGCGGAGGAGCCGATTGGCAATCCTAGGGGTTCCCCTTGCTCTTCTGGCAATCTCTGCTGCTGAGAGGTCGTCAATTGTCGTTTCAAACAAGTCGGCCGTTCTCATGACAATACTTGTTAATTGTTCCTCTTTATAATACTCAAGACGGCTCAAAACTCCAAATCGGTCGCGTAATGGGGCGGATAACGAACCAGCCCTAGTGGTTGCTCCGACAAGGGTAAACGGGGGCAAGTCAAGGCGGACTGAACGGGCACTTGGGCCTTTTCCAATCACAATATCAAGGCAAAAATCCTCCATCGCCGGATACAAAACCTCTTCGATTGTTCTATGCAAGCGGTGAATTTCATCAATAAATAAGACATCGCCAGGCTCCAGAGCCGTCAGAATAGCCGCTAAATCGCCGGGCCGTTCGATGGCTGGACCAGATGTCGTACGGACGTTGACACCCATTTCATTTGCAATAATGATGGCAAGAGTGGTCTTACCTAATCCCGGTGGTCCATATAGCAAGACATGATCTAGTGTTTCCTTGCGGAGCTTTGCTGCCTTGATAAAAATCTCAAGGTTTTCCTTCACCTGATTTTGACCAATGTATTGTTTTAAATTTTGAGGCCTTAGGCTTTGTTCAATCGACATTTCGCTTTCGTTTACTTCACTGGAAATAATCCGCTCGTCCATATATCATCACCTTATTTTAAAAGCCGTTGCAGCGCTTTTTTAATATACTGGTCAGTTGACAGGTTTTCCTTTTGTAAGTCAGAAGAAATCTTTTTAATTTCTTTTTCAGAATAGCCTAGTGCTTTCAGTGCAAGAATTGCCTCTTCAAATGCAGAAGTATTTTCTTGATTGGCTGCCAATCTGTCTGCATTAAACAAATTTGGAAAATAGTCTGGCACTATATCCTGTAATTTTCCTTTTAAATCAAGAATCATTTGTCTTGCCGTTTTTTTACCGACACCTGGGAATTTCACGAGGAAGTTTTCATCTTCATTTTCTATTGCGGTGACTACCTGCTGAACTTCACCAGATGCCAGGATTGCCAACGCCCCTTTAGGACCAATTCCAGAAACATTTAATAATTTGGTAAACAGCTTTTTCTCTTCTCTAGTCTCAAAACCATATAGGGCATTAATGTCTTCACGAACATAATGATATGTATAGACAGTAACCATCTTATCCAATTTACTTGAATATATAAACGGGTTTGGTGCACCGATTTGATAGCCAATTCCATTATTTTCAATTACAACATATTCAGGCCCGACAAACTCCACGGTCCCTTTAATAAATTCGTACAATGCTTCTCTCTCCTCTAACGTCACTGTACTCCATTCTATCATAAAATGAAATGCTAGTTGAATAAAAAAACATAAGGCGCCCTAAGCTGGCCTAATAAAAAAAATCAGGCTGAACATTCAGTCTGATTTCTCTTCGATTATTCTTCTATTGAATATTGTTTAAAGGTTTCTAAAACTTTCACATAGCGATCTTTTGTTTTTATCGGGATGCCTTGGATTAATTCTTCCTGTTTTTTGCTTTCAAGTTTTTTGATATCTATTTGAAAAAAAGGACGGATGATTCTTAATTTATCCGGCCTCCCATTAAAAATGGTTAGGATGCCATCTTCGGTAATTCCAAAATAACCGTTAGCTTTAAGCAAAGGAGATATATCATCAATTTGTTTTCTAAATACCATCGTGGAATCATTTATATCAATCAACCGCCATTGATCATACTTTGCCCAAAAATTCTCCATTGACCAGCAAGTTTCCTTGATCACTTCTTCGCTTATTTCGCCATCTAGGAAAACCCTTTCAAGAATCACTGTCAAATGCAGAGGTTCTGACTTTTGGCTAATATGCTTTGTCTTGGCGGCAGCATTAACCATTCCCGGAGCCCATTCACTAAACATGATGAAAGAAAGCAAGAATCCGGCCAAACAAACCCGAGACCATCCAAATATGAACCTCATACATATCACCTCTTTTTTTATAAAAGATTGTGGAAGTTTTACAGTACTAGTTTAGCCCTTTTTTCCGTTTTTATCCTTGTTGCATTTAATTGAAAGGCTGTCTTAAACTTGCCTGTTGATTTGCGCTCAAGAAGCGAGCATCCGCGGGCGTTTCGGGGAGACCCCGTATTCCCGCAGGACGTTGAATCATCATCCTTGAATCAACACCGCACGAAGGAAATGCGATAGCATTTTCGAGGATCTCGGCCTTCCGCTCCAATCAACATAGTTTCAAAAATCAACAATGACCTTTAAAACAGCAAATTGAAAAGGCAAAGCCGTTGAGCTTTGCCTTTTATTCGGTTTTTAGCGAGGTCCACCTCGTTGTATATCATTGTTAAAATTTCGATCACGACCCAAAGCCCCTTCATCCGTTAGGACTGTGATCGATTTCCCGTCCGCATACGGCATTACAGCACTTTGAATGGCCTTTTTTGTTTCAGTTGCCTTCCTTTTATCATTTAAATTCACTGACACGATAATGGTATTACCATAGGCAACAGACCTTACACTTTTAACGTTTTCCACAGTGCGAACTTTTTTTCTGATCTTATCTGACACATTGTCCTGAAACTTAGGGTCTGTTACAATCCCGGCATTTCCAATTTGTCTATTCAAATGGCCATGATAATTCATATCGCTCGTACTAAATCGATTATCGCGCTCAAACATATTCCGATCGGTGGTTGCGAGTGGTTTCGTTGGATTTGGTGGATTCCCATTTTCATCCCTTGTTTGAAGCTGCATTCTTCTTTGGTCATTTTGAATTTTTCCTTCTGCTCCAAGGGTATGGTCCGCCCATTCCGTAATCGGACCGTCATTGTCTGATCCTAACCCATTACGATGGTTTTCATTGGAGTAATAACCAACCGGATTTTGATTCATATTATTTACATTTATCCGATTTGGATTGCCTGCACAGCCTGAAAGACCAACCATCATTATGGCACAAAGAGGAATCATCCACTGTTTCTTGTTCAAGCGAAAAACCCCCTCACTAGCATCATGAGCATGTATAACATGCCCATTATTAGGTTGTTAATTTTCGGGGGATTTCATTCTTCCATTAACAGCCATAATTAGTCATAAAAATGCTCTGATGATTTGATCAATAAAATTTTTTCTTTCATAAAATTGTCCAATCGTTAAATCCATAACCTGCTTTAGCTTATCTTTATCTGGATATAATTTTTCTCGAATTAGTCTGTTCCATTCCCGAAAAATGTCAGCAGGATAAACTAAAGCATATAAAAAACCATCTTCCTGAAAAAACTGTTGAATTTGTTTATATCCTGTTAATTGGTCATAAGACCAATTTAGAAACGGAAGAATTCGATTGGCATATTGTAAAATATCTAACGCCCGATTACCAATTGTAATCAAATCAAAATCAATTAAGTTTAAATTTCCTGCTGAATCCCGCAAAAAATTATGATGCGCCACGTCACCATGGAGAATCACATAAGGTTCATTCTGAAAAAATTGACGATTCTTTTTCATACCATCCAATGACCAATTGGCCCAAGACATGATTTCTGAAAAATATGGCTTATTTATAAAACAACTTAGTAAGGGGCTTTTGCTTGAAAAAGCATGCATTCTTTTACTCCATTTTTCAATGAGATCGCTCTTTGCCAGTAATGTTCGATAGCGTGTTTCAAAGGAAGCCGTTACTTGATGAAACTGTTCTAATAGCCCTAATCCTTCTTGACGATTTTGTTCGGTATGAAACGTAAATTCTTTTTTATGGGGAACAATATATTTTGTACAACCGAAATACGTTCCTTCAAAAAAAAGCGGCTCTTTTACCTCCGGTGAAACAAACATGTATGTTTTACTAAATCCTTCTTTTCTAAGCGTCTCCGTAAACGCTTCTTGTAAGCGTAACCTACTGTAAGACTGGTATCCTTTTAAAATATAAGTATGTTTTTCTGTTTTTACCAAAAAAACGTGGTTGCGTATTGGAACCATTCGAATTATTTTTTCATAAAACTGTGACTGAAAATAAGAGAGGAGACGATTAAGATAAGGATCGTCTCCATAAATGTTATTAGTCATTGCTTTCATCGATATATCGAGGCATCCCATACGCCCCTTCCGGCCCCATTCCATATGGATTCATAAACGGCGGCTGTGCAGCATTGACTGGACCGGTATATGGTGCACTATAAATGGGAGGAGTTGGTGGCACAAAGGTTTGTTGGACTTGGTTTGGAACTGGATTTGGTACGATATTTGGTATTGCAGGTGGGATTGTGCTTGGCATTAGTTCTGCAGCCGGCATTAAAATCGGCGCCGGTCCACAGCCGCAATCGACTAAACCACCTGTGCCAACCGGAAGTCCATCTAGTGAGTATGGCATCTGCATGTAATGAACTGGCCCTCCGTAAGTAGGCATAGCAGTTGCTGCAGGGTCAAATGTCCCCATTGGGGCCGGCCCCCCCATTTGCGGATAACCATATGGTGCTCCCATTCCATAAGGATCTTCAACTCTCGGATACCCCGTTGGCGCTGCTGGTCCTGTCAACATTGCTTCTGGATAGCCAGGATAGCCAGCAGGTGCAGATGGATAGCCAGTTGGCATCGGTTGACCAGGAGCCATACCTGCTCCCCCCATATAAGGAGCGCCAGGAGTATATGCAGGATTAATTACAGGCATTTGCGGCATAAACGATGATGATTCATCATCTAAATACGGCGGCATATAAGCTGCTCCTCCCACTGCAGGTGGGTACCCAGTAGTAGGTGCATAACCAGGTGTAGGTGCATAACCAGGTGTAGGCATATGACCAGGTGTAGGCATATAACCAGGTGTAGGCATATAACTAGGTGTAGGCATATACTCAGGCCCAACTGGTGCACTAGGAACATATTCTGCAGGGGTAGGCATATACATTGGGTTCATAGGATATGCCGCTCCATGGACATGTGGATACGGCATAAACGGTTCAAATGGAGGGCAAAAGCCTGATCCCGGCAGAACAGGAGTAACCGGTACACAATAGTCAGCTGGTGGCGGTGGACACGGTGGCATTTCTATCGGTACTTCTTTCACTTCTGGGAGGATGTTTGCTGGTTTCGGTGGCAGCACTGGCTGATTTACAATATTCGCCATATTCGCCATATTCGCCATGTTTGTCATATAATAATTGTTAACATCGATTTCAGGGACTACAGGCATTTTAGGCATATATGGTGTTTTTGGGGCTTCTTTCATAATTGGTTTTTCTTTCATAATCGGTACTTCTTTTAAAATTGGTTTTTCTTTCATAATTGGTGCTTCTTTCATAATCGGCGCTTCTTTCATAATCGGCGCTTTCACAATCGGTGCTTCCTTCATAATCGGCGCTTTCACAATCGGTGCTTCCTTCATAATCGGTGCTTCTTTCTTAATCGGTGCTTCTTTAACAATCGGCATTTCTTTCTTAACAGCTCCCGGTTTATGTCCGATAGGTGCTTCCTTCTTTACCAATCCACTGTGGGTGGGTACCTTTACTTTCATACCGGGCATTATCATATCAGGGTTGCTTAACTGTGAATTCATCTTTTTAAGTTCTTCAAAATTCACGCCGTACTTTTTGGCGATTTTCCAAAGAGTATCCCCTTTTTGTACGATATGGATCTTCACACTCTATCCCTCCTATGGCATAAGTCCATATAGTGTATGTGATAATGGGCAAAGTGCTAACATTCTTCATAAAAACTTATGCTATTTTTCAAAGAAATATGAATCGTACAATTTTGAATAATTTTACATCTGTGTTGTTAAAAAATAGATGCAACAGTATCATTGCATCTATTACTAACGTTTTATAAATTTTCCAACATACGCTCCAATGCCAGCTTAGCATTTCGAGCAATTGTTTCATCTACTTTGATAAGATTATGCCCGTTATTATCTTCGAGTGCATCCAAACTCCAAACTAAATGCGGCAAATCAATTCGATTCATGGTCAGACATGGACACATATGTGGGTTTAATGAAATGATATGCTTCTCAGGATGATTTTTTATCAAACGATTAACCAGATTCATCTCCGTACCAATTGCCCACTCTGAACCTGGTTTGGCATTTTCAATCGCTTTAATGATATAACTAGTTGACCCTGCTTCATCAGCTAATTCTACAACCTCACGCCTGCATTCCGGATGAACAATGATCTTCATGCTTGGATAGTTATTTCGAATTTCGATAATATTTTGTACTGTAAAATTTTCGTGTACGGAGCAATGCCCCTTCCACAAAATCACTTTTATTTTTGCAAAGTCACCTTCATATTCCAACTTTTCATCGATCGGATTCCAGACAGCCATTTCATCTAAACCTACACCTAAATCTGCTGCCGTATTTCTTCCAAGATGCTGGTCCGGTAAGAAAAGAATACGCTCTTTTTGTTCAAATGCCCATTTTACCATTGTCTCAGCATTTGATGAAGTTACCGTTGCCCCCCCTTTTGAGCCTACAAATGCTTTAATGGCAGCCGTTGAATTCACATAGGTTAACGGAAGAATAGTATCAGCAAAAGTTGTCTGAAGTTTCTCCCATGCTCTTTCTGTTTGCCGAATATCTGCCATATCTGCCATTGAACAGCCTGCACGCATATCCGGTAAAAAAACCTTTTGATTTACATTTGTAAGTATATCTGCTGTTTCTGCCATAAAATGAACACCACAGAAAACAATAAATTCAGCTTCCGTATTTTCAGCCGATAATTGTGCCAATTTTAAAGAATCCCCTGTCGCATCAGCAAACTGAATAACTTCATCTTTTTGATAATGATGGCCAGGTATAAACAGTCGCCTGCCAAATTTCTCTTTAATTTCGATGACTCGGGCTTCTAGCTCTTCTTTCGACATCAGCCGATACATTTCAGGGATTATACAATTGGTTGTTAGTGTTTCTAAAATGCTCATAGTATTCCTTCTCCTTTGTCCCAAAGCACTTTTACGCTAATGTCTAACGCTTGATAGGAATGAGTTAAAAAGCCTAATGAAATATAATGAACTCCCGTATCCTGATATTCAGCCAGATTACATAATTGGATTCCCCCGGAAGCTTCGGTAATGATATGTTCCGGTACCAATTGAATAAATTCCTTAATCTCTTTCGGCGTACGATTATCGAACATAATAACATCAGCACCTGCATTTACTGCCTCCATTACCTGTTCTTCCGTCTCGACCTCTACTTCAATTTTCACCATATGACCTGCACTTTTACGAACTGCTTCAACCGCTCCTTTAATAGAACCTGCAAAAGCAATATGATTATCCTTAATCATGACACCATCATACAAACCAAAACGGTGATTATATCCCCCACCACATCGGACCGCATATTTTTCAAGCATCCGCAGTCCCGGTGTGGTTTTCCGGGTATCACAAATTTTTGTATAATTGCTGTTAAGTGTAGAAATAGCTTTTTGCGTTAGTGTAGCAATTCCGCTCATCCTTTGAATCAAATTCAGTACAACTCTTTCTCCCTTTAACAGGTCAGAGATTCTCCCCGATGCTTGCCCCAGCTGCTGACCAATTTTGAATGGCTCTCCGTCTTTCACAAAAACACTTGTGCTAATTTGATTGTTTAGCAGTTGAAAACCAGTTTTAATAATCTCTTCTCCACAAAAAATTCCGTCTTGTTTAGCGAGGAAAACAATTTCCCCAAACGCATCTTCTGGAAAAATTAAATCTGTTGTAATATCTTGTTCCCCAATATCCTCAAGAAAAAAATTCTCAAGTAACGAGCGCAGTTTCAATATATTCACTTTTCTTCTCCATTTCTCGTTTATATTTTTGAATGATGGTTTTCCTTAACCAATAACTATTATCTTCAAATGGATAATCACTTCTAAAATGTCCTCCGCGGCTTTCAGTTCGTAATAAGGCAGATTCTGTAATCTGTTGTGCGATTATTAACATAAATAGTTTAGTTAATTCAGAGACTGAAAATGAATCCCATTCTATGATTTCCATTACCTTAAACTGCTCTAACCAGTTTAATTGATTTTTAAGGGTTCCTTCATTCCTGATAATTCCGACTCTTTCCATCATCAAGTCCTTTATTTCTTGGATATCTGGTAAATTTACCTTATTTTTGCCGACAGAATGGGATATAGGAAATGGTTTCGATGCGATTGGCTCTACTTTATTAGAATTGATCCACTCCGCAAGCTTTCTCCCTTGATATAATCCTTCTAGTAATGAATTACTGGCTAATCGATTTGCACCATGAAATCCTGTGCAAGCAGCTTCTCCAATGGCAAAAAGCCCATCAATAGATGTTCTTCCGATTAGGTCTGTTTTAATTCCACCCATTAAAAAATGACATCCGGGAGCAACCGGCAGTAAGCCTTTTGCGATGTCCACCCCATTTTCCTCACAAAGTGAGGTAATAGAAGGAAATCGTTTTCCAAAGTTTTTAATTTCCGTAATATCTAAAAAGACTTGATTTCCTTTTTTTAAATATTCATAGATAGTTTGCGAAACAACATGTCGTGGAGCTAAGTCCTTATAAGGATGAATCCCTTCCATAATCTGTGTACCATCCTCTGACACAAGAATAGCCCCTTCACCACGTACGGCTTCAGAAATTAACCCCTTCGTTTCACCTTGCAAATACAAAAGAGTAGGATGAAATTGGATGAATTCCATGTCAGCAATTTCAGCCCCTGCTAAATACGCCATTGCAATACCATCGCCACTTACCGTGCTTGCATTTGATGTAAACTTGTATAATTGGCCGCAACCGCCTGTTGCAATGATGATATGTGTAGCGTAATGAAGATGAGTCGTTCCGTTAGGCTTTTTTGACTTTACCCCTATACAGCGATTCTTCTCAGCATTTATTATCAATTCGTAAGCAAATGAATGTTCCTCAATCTGAACATGATCATTCAATTGAAGAATCAAAGACTCCATTAAGTTCATTCCCGTGGCATCTCCGCCGCTATGAACAATTCTCTTTTCACTATGGGCACCTTCCATCCCCAGGAGCCATTCACCTTTTTGATTCTTATCAAAAACATCTCCGTTTCTTGACATTTTGCGTATGAGTTCCGGAGCTTCTTCAACGATTTGCTTCGCAACTTCCCGATCATTATGAAATCTCCCTGCCTCGAGGGTATCGGCATAATGTTTTGAAGGGTCGTCATGTTTGCCAACGGCCGCTGCAATTCCCCCTTGAGCCAAATAGGAATTTGCCGTTCTTAAACTCGACTTTGTGATAATCCTCACATTCAAATTCTTATTTAAAAGGACAGCAAGTTGTAAGGCAGCAACCCCGCTTCCAATAATTACAACATCATTATTTGTCATGTATTAAACCTCCTGGATCAACAGGTGTCTTGACATATATCTTTACACAGAATTAAACTATTTACAAGCATTTTTGTTACTTAAAAATTATGTATGGGAGAAAGAAAATGATTAATTTTGATTATGCTGCAACCACTCCACTAGATTATGAAGCAGCTGAAATTTATGTTAAAGCCGCAACTGAATACTATGGAAATTCCAGCAGTCTACATGACATTGGAGGACAATCAAATGCACTGCTTGAAAATTGCCGTAAAGAATTAGCCAGCCTATTAGGGGTGGATAAAAAAGGTCTATACTTTACTAGTGGTGGGTCTGAAGGGAATTTTTTAGCGATTGAAGCGTTGTTATCATCTCCTAACAAAACGGGAAAACATATTTTAATAGCAATGGCTGAACACTCCTCCGTACATGGTGTGGTGAAACGATTAGAAAAAGCAGGCTATCAAATTACACTTCTTCCTTTTAATTCTTCAGGGGTAATCGATTTATTTCAACTTGAAAAAAGGATTACCCCTGAAACGGTTCTGATTTCAATTCAACATGTTAATTCTGAAATTGGAACAATTCAACCAATAGAGATTATAGCTAAAATATGTAAAGATAAACACATTCATTTCCACAGCGATTTTGTTCAGTCATTTGGAAAAATTGATCTGAAAAATACAGCCAGTCTTGTCAGCAGCTTTTCTTTTTCCGGTCATAAAATTTATGGTCCAAAAGGGATTGGGGGAGTTTTTATCAGCCCCAGCATTTCTTGGAGCCCTTTTTTCCCTGGTGGAACACACGAAAAAGGATTTAGGCCAGGAACGATTAATGTACCGGCTATTGCAGCAATGACCGTGGCTGCACAAAAAATAGATAAACAATTGCAAGAAGATCACCGTCGATTTCTGAGCTTGCGGAAAGCTTTTATTGAGGAAATTTCCCCCATTAAAGATTCCGTCCAAATATTTCAAGCAGGAGAAGATTCCCAGCTCCCACAAATCATTGGGATGCGAATTTCGGGAATTGAAGGGCAATGGATGATGTTAGAATGCAACCGGTTAGGATATGCTATTTCAACAGGGAGCGCCTGCCAAATTGGTATGCAAACCCCTTCGAAAACGATGCAAGCACTAGGCTTAGACATGCGGGAAGCAAAGGAATTTATTCGAATTTCCTTCGGCAAGTCAACCACGTTAGATAATGTACAGAAGCTCGCTCAAACGTTAGTGAATATTGTTAAAGCGTTTAATACAAATTCTGACCGTTAATTATGCTAGAATAAACAAAGATACTTATAGGAGGAATTATATGTCTGAACAGAAAAAAATTCTCGGAGAAGAAAGAAGAAATTTTATTCTTCATCAGCTGAAAGAAAGTCCTTCTCCGATCACTGGGAGCGAACTTGCTGCGAAAACAAATGTTAGCAGACAAGTCATTGTCGGGGATATTACACTTTTAAAGGCTAAAAATGAGCCGATTATTGCAACAAGCCAGGGCTATATTTACGTAAAATATCATTCCGGTGATTCTTATGTTCAAAGGACCATTGCCTCTTACCACACACCTGAAGAAACAGAGCAGGAACTAAATATCATTGTCGACCATGGAGTAACTGTAAGAGATGTAAAAGTTGAACATGCTGTTTACGGAGATATAACAGCATCCATTATGGTCTCGAATCGCCAGGAGGTCAAACAATTCATGAAAAAAATCAGCGATTCGAATGCTTCATTTTTATCAGCATTAACAGATGGTATTCATCTCCATACCCTATCAGCAAAAAGCGAAATGGCATTGGATAAGGCAGTAAAGGCTCTTGCAGAAGCGGGCTTTTTAATAGAAATGTAAAAATGACTTGGGTTTTAGAAACCCAAGTCATTTTGATTTGTAAATTGTTGATGTTGTTTTTCCTAAATTAGGATTAAGATCAATCTATCTGGCACTGGGCACTAAATTCGAAGGTCATTTTCTGGATTTTCACCTAAAAAAAAATGGATATGTGCCATTTTTGATTTTTATGTGCCGTTTTTCAATTATATGTGCCATTTTTCGATTTTATGTGCCATTTTTTTAATATATGTGCCGTTTTAAACTTTTATGTGCCATTTGATCCGGGCACCCATTTTCACCATTAAAAAAAGCTCCGTTTTTAAATTTCGAAGCTCATTTTATGGATTTTCACCTTAAAAAAACGGATATGTGCCATTTTTTTAATATATGTGCCGTTTTAAACTTTTATCTGCCATTTGATCCCGAACACCCATTTTCACCATGAAAAAGAGCTCCGTTTATAATTTCCAAAGCTCATTTTACCTTAAAAAAATGGATATGTGCCGTTTTTCGATTTTATGTGCCATTTTTTTAATATATGTGCTGTTTTAAACTTTTATGTGCCGATTTAGAATCTCCACCAAAATTGGTCGAGAGCATAATCTTCCCGCATTTTATTCAACCATAAAGGAAGGATAGCTTCCGAGCAATTTCACACCACAGCCCAATGCTTCTAGCTCAGCAATCGCTCCTGGAATTAAGACATCATCGAGCTTCATTTCAATATCGATAATGAAAAAATAATTGCCAATCCCTGTTTTCATTGGTCTTGATTCAATTTTGGAAAGGTTGAGCCTTCTCCAGGCAAATGCTGATAATACCTGATGAAGTGCACCTGCTTGATCGGATGGCAACGTGACCATCAAAGTGGTTTTATAATGGAATGTATCCATGGAAGGATAGGGTATTTCATTTTCTGAAAGAATGACAAAAGAAGTATGATTATAATCAAAATCATGAATATCCTTTTGAACAATGGCTGCCCCGTATTCTTTTGCGGCTAAGTCATTTGCAATCGCAGCTACATTCCATTCAGGATTCGCCATGATCATTTCTACTGCTGCGGCTGTAGAAGATATGCTTTCTACCGCCACATTTGTAAAGTTTTTATGAAGAAATTTGTGGCATTGGGCAATCGCATGGGAATGACTATAGATTTTCGTCACGTCCTGCCATTTATCTTGATTTGAAGGATGAACCATCAAATGCTGTTTAATGGGAATGATGATTTCTCCGACAATCGGAATTTGGACCTCATGGGTTAAATAATCAAGCGTAATATTTACTGAACCCTCAATTGTATTTTCCATTGGAACCACGGCGAGATTTACGTTGTGATTAATAACAGCGTCCATGCATTCCGGAATTGTCCGATATGGCTCATGATCAAATTTTGGAAACACCTCATTAACTGCAATTCCAGAAAAGGTTGCCTTTGGACCTAAATATCCAACTTTCATCTTCTTTCTCCATCTCCCTTTAAAAAAAAGAGGCTAAAAACAGGTCGTTACGCCCCTGTTCCCAGCACTTCTACTTTTTCAACAAATTCCAGCTTTCTTAATTCGGAAAGCATATCATCCATTTCTATTTCCATATTACCTGTATTTAGAGAAAGGGTCACGTTCGCCCTGCCTTGAAGCGGAATCGTTTGGTGAATGGTTAAGACATTGCAGCCTGACATGGCAACAACGCTCAGCAGTTTTGAAAGTGTCCCTGAACGGTCCTCAAGATGAAAAAATAGGGTAATTAGTTTTTCCTTCTTGATGGTGGAGAATGGAAAAACAGTATCTTTATACTTATAGTAAGCACTTCTGCTTAAATCTACTTGTTTGACTGCATCCCAGATTGATTCGGCATTTCCCCGGTTTAGCATTTCTTTTGCTTCAACCGCCTTTTTCATCGCCTCCGGTAAAACATCCTCACGCACCAAGTAAAATTTCTTATCAAAATGATCCATTTTCATCTCTCTACCCTACTCCTTCTAAGAAGGCTACTCGATGAACTCAAATTCAAATTCTAATAATTTCACGATATCGCCATCTGTTGCCCCTCTTTTTCTTAAGGCTTCATCTACACCAAGGCCGCGAAGCTGGCGGGAGAAGCGACGGACAGATTCCTCTCGTGAAAAATCAGTCATCTTAAAGAGCTTTTCAATTTTTTCACCTGAAACTACAAACGATCCATCCGACTCTCTCGTGATCGTAAACGCATCAGGTTCTTTTTCATGTTTATAGAGAACGCGATGAACGCCTGTTTCCTCTTCTTCATGTTCGAGTGGGAATTCCGGTGTTTCCGCTAATTTATCTGCGATCGCAAATAATAGCTCTCGAAGTCCTTTTCTTGTAACGGCTGAAATAGGGAAAATCGGATAATCATCTTGCAGCTGTTGTTTAAAGGATTCGAGATTTTCCTCAGCTCCAGGCATCTCCATTTTATTAGCGACAATGATTTGAGGCCGCTCTGTCAATCTTAAATTGTACTCTTTCAACTCTTTATTAATTGTAAGATAATCCTCAAATGGGTCTCGGCCTTCCATGGAAGCCATATCAATCACATGGACGATTACCCGAGTCCGCTCAATATGACGTAAAAATTGATGACCCAAACCAACTCCGGAATGAGCTCCCTCAATTAATCCAGGTAGGTCTGCCATCACAAAGCTTCTGCCATCCTCTGTTTCAACCATACCAAGATTCGGAACAATCGTTGTAAAATGATATTCAGCGATTTTCGGTTTTGCCGATGATACGACGGAAAGTAAAGTAGATTTCCCAACACTCGGAAACCCAACGAGGCCCACATCAGCCAGTAGCTTTAATTCCAGTATCACATCGCGCTCTTGACCAGGCTCTCCATTTTCCGAAAGTTCTGGTGCCGGATTGGCAGGTGTAGCAAATCTTGAATTTCCTCTGCCACCGCGGCCTCCCCTAGCAATAACCGCACGCTGTTCATGCTCGACTAAATCGGCAATCACTTCGTTTGTTTCAGCATCCATCACCACAGTCCCTGGTGGTACCTTAACAATCAGCTCCTTGGCATTTCTACCATGCTGATTTTTCGACATGCCATGTTCACCTCGTGGTGCTTTAAAATGCCTTTGGTAACGGAAATCCATTAACGTTCTTAGTCCTTCGTTTACTTCGAAAACAACATCGGCCCCATTGCCGCCGTCACCGCCGGCAGGACCACCCTTTGGAACATATTTTTCACGGCGGAAAGCAACCATTCCGTTGCCTCCATCGCCGCCTTTAACATAAATTTTTACCTGATCGACAAACATTTTATACCTCCAAACTGCCCAATAAAAGATCCAAATTTCAATACGAATCGCATTCCTGCAAAAACGGCATAAATACTTCGATTGCTAATTCATCGTTTGAAAACTCCTTCACCTCTATACTCATAGTGGTTACTTGTTCTGCCAAGAAGTTTTTCATTCGTTCACTATTTGTTATTATCCCGCTAAAATCGAAAAAGAAACGAACACCATCTGGATTAGGTTCAATCGTAATCGATAAATGGTTTTCATGAAAGGTCTCAACTGACTTATTTAAACATGAAAAAAAAGAATTTGTCCAATCAGTCATAAGATTCTCATTGATTTCTAGGGATGTCGTGTCTTCAAGTACCTCATATTCGAGCTTAAAGAACCGATTCTCCCAATTGGATTTTAATAATAGCGAGGCAAATCGAGGCATATGTAAATTCGAAAGTCTTGTTTCATGCTGTGCTTCAATGATAATTTCGTCAATAATTTCCTTAACCCGATCTATTCTGTTTAAATCCAAGTTTCCTTTTATTAACTGTAGCCGATTTAACCAATCGTGTCGTGAGTGCCGTAGCACTTCAACAATATCCCATTCTTTGTACATACGTACACTCCTACTAATAAGTGTCGATAACCGTTTTCTGTTAGTATATCAAAAAAGTAACAATGCGTAAGCTTTTTTATGCGATTGATCATCATTTGTGGTTAGAAAAGACTTATTTTCTTCGTTTATGATGTAAAAAAAGAAAACTCTAACCGAATAGGTTAGAGTTTTCGAATGTCTCTTATGCTTCTTGAGCTACTGGATATACACTCACTTGTTTGCGGTCACGACCAAGACGTTCAAATTTCACAACGCCGTCGATTTTTGCAAAAAGAGTGTCATCTCCGCCACGGCCCACGTTTTCACCTGGATAAATCTTTGTACCACGTTGACGGTAAAGGATTGAACCACCAGAAACGAATTGACCATCTGCACGCTTAGCACCAAGGCGCTTAGAAATAGAGTCACGTCCGTTCTTTGTAGAACCTACTCCCTTTTTAGATGCGAACAACTGAAGATCTAATTTTAATAACATGTATTCCACCTCCTATTTTTTGAAGGTAATTTTTATGTGACTGCCATATTCCTCTTCAATCGTTTGTAATGAAACAACCATTCCTTCAAGGAGAAGTTGAATTTTCTCAAATGTGACTTTCGGAAGATCTTCCGGGATGACACAGCGGAGAAAACCGTCTCCCTGTTCAATCTCGGGGGTAACACCTGTTAAGGCATAAACCGAGTTGATTGCACCAACAGATACAGCGGATGCGCCTGCACAGACGATATCCTTGCCCCGTTCGGCGAAAAAGGCATGACCGCTTATTTCAAATGATTGAATGTAATCGGAGTCAGAACGAGTAATCGTAATTTCAATCATCTATTTCTCAACACCTTATGCGTTGATTTTTTCGATGACTACTTTAGTGTAAGGTTGACGATGACCTTGTTTCTTACGGTTGTTTTTCTTCGCTTTGTACTTGAAAACAGTGATTTTCTTCGCACGGCCTTGTTTTTCAACTTTAGCTGTAACTGTAGCACCTGCAACAACAGGGCTTCCTACTTTTACATCTTCACCGCCAACGAAAAGAACCTTGTCAAAAGTAACTGTTTCACCAGCTTCTGCATTAAGCTTTTCAATGTAGATTGCTTGGCCTTCTTCAACTTTAACTTGCTTACCGCCAGTTTCGATAATTGCGTACATGAACTGCACCTCCTTATAAACTCAGACTCGCCATCCCCAGGCGCTTTGCTATAGAGCAAAATCTTACTACCTGTTCTGTGCGGTTGTAGCACAGGTGCTACAAACATAACATTAGAATCCTACCATAACAATTGCCATAATGTCAATATAATTCTGCGGCTTTTCGGGAAATCTCACTCATCTCTCCGAACTGCTTCAATATATAATAATGCTCATGAGAGGTCTTTACAGAAAAATATATTTTCAACTGGAGTGACTCCTCAAATGCTGCTTGAAAGGTTTCGTTAGGACCCGCGAATGCCTCTTTCACCTCTTTCGTGGTTTCAACCAGAACAGCTTCATGATCGGTTGTGCGGTGCTCAAGCAGTTCCCGTTCAAGCCGGAAAGCAATGGTCTCAGCACTCAGGATTCGTCCTGTACCGTCACACAGAGGACATTTTACCTGTAAGGCTTCAGATAAAGGTACCTTCGTTTTTTTTCTTGTTAACTGCATAATCCCTAGAGCGGTAAATCCGATGATTTTCGTTCTTTTTTCATCCTTCTTTAATTCCCGTTCCATTAATTCCATAATAGAAAGCCTGTCTTGATCACGTTTCATATCGATGAAATCAATTAATACGATCCCACTACTATCACGAAGCCGGAGCTGATGGGCAATTTCTATCGCCGCAAGCTGATTCGTTTTTAATACTGTTTCTTGATAATCCCCTTTACCGGAAAACTTTCCGGTATTTACATCTATAATCGTTAAGGCTTCGGTCTCATCAAAAACAAGATATGCTCCTTTATCAAGCCAGACGACACGCTTTAAGGCTTTGTCGATCGATTGCTCTACTCGGTTGGCGGAAAAAATATTATCTTTTCCATTGTAAAAGGTAAATGTAATCTGACTCTTTTTCATCTCTTTTTCAAATACTTGTTTTAATGGCAAATCGTCGAGGATTACTTCGCCGACTGTCATTCTCCCAATCGTTACGTGAAGCATTTCCATAAAACTATCTTTTTGAAAAAGCAACCCAGGCTTTTTAAGAGAAGCCGTTCTCATCACCAATTCCTCGTATTGAAGACGGAGTTTGCTCCATTCAACAGCCATTTCTTCCTTACTGCTAGTTAAACTTGAGGTCCGAATAATAATGCCTTCCTCAGCTGTTTTAAGATGCTGACCAATACGGCGGAGTTTTGTTTTTTGCTGTTCGTCTGCGATTTTTTTCGAAACCGCCACATAGCGGCCCTTCGGCATATAAATAAGATTATCTCCTTGAAATTCAATGATCCCTGTTACTCTTGGTCCTTTTGTACCTGTTGCATCCTTATCCACTTGTACCAGCAATTTTTCGCCCTGATGGACAAGTGATGATAGGTGTTGGTGATTTTTATCCTCTGAAAGAACATATGAAGGAAGAGTATCACGATGCATGTACGCATTTTTATCCGTTCCGATATCGATAAATACAGCATTCATCCCAGGTAATACTTTCGTTACTGTCCCATAATAAATATTACCGACCTGTGAGCGTTGCTCAGGTCGGTCAAATATGATTTTTTCAACTTGGTCATCTTTTAAAAGCGCAAAGCGCTTTTCCCTTCCAGTGTAATTAACAATCAATCTATCCAAACCAGCGTCCCCACTTTATGTTTACTTTTGCTTATATTATACCCCTTTAAAATAAAATGAGAAGGTCACTGATTTTATCACTCAATCGCTTTTCACTAAAAAAGGCATGCAATAGTTCATTTTCATCCAGTCTACCTTGTTCTTTTCCTCCGGATTCAATAATGATCGGATGCTTACAGCCACGCTGAAATTTTTCTAATACCTCGATGAGCAAATCCTTTTCATTCGCTTGAATCGGTTTAAGCTGATTGAGGTCTGATTTTTTCCCATAATAACGCTCTAATAAAAAGCGCATAAATATAAACCGGCGCTGCTTCCACTCGTGATAAAGCGAGAAAAATAAAAAGGCAATCACAACCCAAACATTTATGTGCATAGGTGCAGCGATTAATATGAAGATGGCAAAGCAACCTAGACTCAAAAATGAAATCATAAGGGTCAAGCGGTGAGCTTCCGGAAAGGCTTTTTTTAATGAGAAAAATAAAAAAACCAACTTCCCCCCATCAAGAGGCCAAATCGGGAAAAGATTAAAAATGAAAATCATCAGATTGTAATAAAGAAAGGTTTGAAATAGCTCGTTTGGCAACCATGAGAGGGACAACAAGAGATAGGCTGCAGCTACCATCCAAACATGTTGAAAGGGTCCAGCCAGAACGACGATGGCTTCTTCTTTTAACGGACGATTCCCATGCTCATCCATTTCTGCTACTCCGCCAAATGGGTGAAGCGTGATTTTTTTGATTCTCCAGGAAAAAAAAGAAGCAGCAGAAGCATGCCCCATTTCATGGATAAAAATAATGCCAAGCAAAAGACAAAGCTCAAGGAAATGGGCTGTAGCGATGGAAAGGGCTATGATAATCCACAACAACGGATGGATCTCAACATGTCGAAGTAAATTTATCGTCTTATTCAAATCGAATCACCTGTATAGGGTTGATAAATTGATCCCCTTTTTTGATCGCAAAGTAATATTTTCCTTTCGATTTATCTGTACCGGTTGAATCGGAAACGGTGCCGACAACTTGTTCTTTTTTGACGTTGTCATACAAGCTGACCTTAATATCTGCCAGGTTTCCATACCAAGATTCTGATTTGTCAGAGTGCTGAATAACTATCGTTTTTCCAAGCCCATCTTTAACACCTACGAAGGTGACAACTCCCTCTTTCATTGCTTTCACAGGGGCTCCTTTCCCTGTTTCAATCATGATTCCTTGGCCATTTTTCTCAAAATTTTCGAGGATTCTCCCTGACGCTGGTACGGCATACTCCTTTTGCACAACTGTTTTTGTCCCTGGTTTATCTTGTTCTGTAAAAGGGAGGAGGGTCAGTGGTTTCCCGAATTGATCCTCATACCATTTTGATACTGCCGCAAATTTGAAGTCATTTTCCATCTGATTGGTGACGAAGCTCCGTGCAGGATTAAATGTTGCGGAATGATTCCGAAACAAAATGGCAACAGCTAAAAAAAGGAGGATTGAAGCTAATATTTTAAAGAAAAAAACCTCTTTTTTAAATAACGGATGCCCGTCAGGACCATCTTCTTTATCCGATGGAAAATGATGAAAGCCATATTGTTCATCATCTCCAGGCCATTCAATATAATGTTCCGGTTTTGTTTGAGACGACGCTCCCTTATCTCTTTTTCTTTTTGCGATTCGCCGCCGTATTTCATCTGCTGTAGA
Organism: Neobacillus massiliamazoniensis; assembly: GCF_001048695.1. Lineage (GTDB taxonomy): Bacteria > Bacillota > Bacilli > Bacillales > Cytobacillaceae > Neobacillus > Neobacillus massiliamazoniensis. The sequence continues at coordinate 630,016 of NZ_CVRB01000004.1, forward strand.
CCGCGCCATACCTATCAACCCTTTTCCCACTTTTTAGTACAAGTTTATGAATGGGGGAGGACGAGTATGACTACAAAAATAAGCCTGTCCAACAGGACAGACTCTTTTTTATTGATGAAAGTATATAATTTTTTCTTCGAGAATTGTCCATTTCTATAAGTGTAAGTTCTATTTATCTCACACCAAAAAACTTTTTGATTTTTGAAAAAACACCTTGGTGTTCTTCTGCCAATGGTTGCAGTGGAATTGACTCACCGAGTATTCTTCTGGCAATATTACGGTAAGCTAAGGATGCCTTACTGTTTGGATTGAGTGCTATTGGTTCGCCATGGTTTGATGCTCGAATCACTTCTTCATCATCAGCGACAATCCCAAACAACTCTATCGATAAATGCTGGGTGATTTCGTCAACATCGAGCATATCGCCATTTTTCATCATGTGATTGCGAATCCGATTGATAACGAGCTTTGGCGGCTCCAAATGCTTTTCTTTTTCCAAGAGACCTATAATTCGATCAGCATCGCGTACGGCGGAAACTTCAGGAGTAGTAACTACAATAGCACAGTCAGCACCGGCAATGGCATTCTGAAATCCCTGCTCTATACCAGCCGGACAGTCAATGATGATATAATCATAGTCTTGTTTTAAATCACTAATAAGCGATTTGATCTGCTCAGGCTTCACAGCTGACTTATCGACCGTTTGTGCAGCAGGGAGCAAGTACAGTAAATCCTCGAACCGCTTGTCTTTTACTAATGCTTGATGGAGTTTACATCTTCCCTCCACTACATCGACAAGATCATAAATAATTCTGTTTTCAAGCCCCATGATAACATCCAAGTTTCGAAGACCAATGTCCGTATCCACTAAGCAAACTTTTTTACCTTGAAGGGCCAGTGCTGTTCCAATATTAGCAGAAGTCGTTGTTTTTCCGACGCCGCCCTTACCAGATGTAACTACTATTGCTTCTCCCACTTTATAGTCCCCCTTCTAATCTACTTAAACTAGGCCTTAAATGGATTAATACTTGCAATCTATCTACGATGATCTGACGGTTTTCGTCTATGTATGCACATTCCATTTCCTTTTGTTCATTTTCACTTTCCGTATCAGGTGCACGAAATAAACAATCACTGATGCGAAGCTGGGAAGGCTTCATGCTAGATGCAACGATGACTGATTGATCATTTCCGGAGTATCCTGCGTGTGCAATTCCCTTTAAAGCTCCCATAACAAAAATATTTCCGCCTGCAATAACGGTACCACCAGGGTTAACATCGCCAACGAGCAAGAGATCGCCAGAAACTTTCAATATCTGCCCGGAGCGGACTATTTTTGTTACAGGCACGACTTCATCCTTAGATTTTATTTCCTCTGCTTCCTGCTTCGTGATGACATTTGATTCAATTTCATCCACCACTAAATTCTTTTTTTGCCGAATTAGGGCTTTCAATTCCTCAGCCTGCGTGTTACTTAAATATCTATTTCCAATATCCACTTTAACAGGGATTAAATGGCGATCAACTTGTAATTTGGAGTTTGCTGTAAGCTTTTCATCCAATTCTTTCATTAATTCATTATAGGAACAGCTATCACTAAGGTGGAGAACTAAACCATCCTTCGTGCCTTTTATTGTCACGTTTTGCCGATTTTTCATGGAGAAAATTTCACCTCATAAGAAAAGCGTAGACGCACACGGAACAAGCATTAGCTTGTTCCGAAGCAAAATGGAATCTACCATTCTCGATTATAATTCGACACGGTGCGTCTAATCTCCTTTTTTTTCATAAAAATCATTCATCCCGAAGTGCACCCGAGTATTTTTCGATTATGCGCTGAAGCGGATAACATGCAAGCAATAAAAATGCGGCATTAAACAAAAGGGTTGGATAAAAACGCAAATGAAGAAAGCTAGAAAAATCCAGGTTTGTAATGTGTATAATAAAATTCAATTCATAAACGCCAAGCTCTAATAATGCGATTCCTACAAGGGAAATAAGGGAAGTGGAGAACAAATTCAATTGTAAGACATGCATTATTTTCGAAACTATATAGGCAACAAGCGGATACAAAAATAAGTAAATACCTAAAATTTCCGTATACACAATATCAAATAGCAATCCAAAAATAAAGGCATAAAGAATCCCTTTTTTTCTCCCTCCATAAATCGTAAGAAACAGGATTCCTACAATAAGAAAATGGGGAACAACAATCGAGTTCCGCCCAAAAAGCCCAAAAAGGCCTGGCGGTATATACTGAACAAATATACTTTCTAACATAAAAAGAAACACAAACAAAAGAGGGAGAATGAGTTTTCTCACAAATTTCCCCCCTGACTATCCCCCATTGCACTTGCGCTAGGTTCAGGCGCGGTTCTTTTAATAACAATAACACTATTGATATCATAGAAATCTGCACCCGGCTTTACTAATGCAGTTTGATTTAATCCATATTGATCTGGGGTTACATCGACCACTGTCCCAACCATGAGGCCCCTTGGAAACATGCCTCCTAGACCAGAAGTAATGACAGTTTGTCCTTTTTCAATTTTTGTTCCAGTAGGAATGCTTTTAACTAACAATAAATTTTTTTGCTCATCAAAGCCCTGGACAAAGCCATAAATATTAGAGCTACCTTGGATCGTAACGGAAATCCGATTTTTTGGATCCATAGAGCTTAATAATTGAACTGTTGAACTGAATTGGTCCACACTTTTTACTTTTCCAATAAGTCCGCCCGCTGTCACAACAGCCATGTTTTGTTTAACACCATTTAAATTGCCCTTGTCGATGATAATCATTTCGTGCCAACGATCAGGATTTCTGCCAATAACAGTTGCTGGTAATGGCTCACTATCGCTCAGGGTCTGTTTTTCACCGAGAGAATCACGCAAATCTTTATTTTCTTTCTTTAGCTCTTGAACTTGTGATTCAAGGCTTACCGTTTTATCAACCCGCGCTTTTAACTGTTTATTCTCCTCGTAAGTGTTCTGCAGATCCTGAAGATTTCCAAAAAAGCCTGCAACAAGATGGGCAGGCTTTGAAACTAGGGATTGAACCCAGCCGGTCGTATCTTTAACGAACTGCTCCGGCCAAGTTAATCTTGTCCTCTCCCTTAAAGAAAACCCAATCAATGCCACGAGCAGAATGATGCTGACGAGCAAAATAATCAGACGTTTATTCAAGAAGAACTGTGGCATGAATATACACCTCTATTTTTTCTAATAGATAAGAATATTACTTCAACTATTTTTTAGCGCCTAGTGGCTCGGGTCATAGGCCAATCCGCCCTGAAGGTTAAAAAGCAACCTTCATGCCGGCCCGTCTTATGCCGGTCGCCCCTGAGCATAAAGGAAATCTCCCTTGAATAATCTTCGCAGGAACAAGCTGTGCTTGTTCCAAAGGCGTTTCCCTATTTCTTTTTACCTAGATTCTTTTGATTTGTTTTTAAATAAATTAATATGATCGAGCGCTTTTCCTGTTCCAATTGCCACACAATCAAGTGGATTTTCAGCGATTAGAACCGGCATTTTTGTTTCTTCACTGATGACCTTGTCCAAATTCCGCAGCAGGGCCCCTCCGCCAGTTAACACGATACCACGGTCCATAATATCTGCAGCAAGTTCTGGTGGAGTTTTTTCCAAAGTATTTTTAACAGCTTCTACAATTGCATAAACGGTATCCTTTAAGGCAACAGCAATTTCTTTTGGAGTAATTTCAATCGTTTTTGGTAGACCTGTTAATAAATCACGGCCGCGAATCTCCATATTGTCGATACCTTCAGGATCACTAGCGGAACCAACTTCCATTTTAATCGTTTCAGAGGTACGTTCACCGATCATTAAGTTATAATTCTTTCGAATATAAGTGACAATCGCATCATCCATTTCATCCCCGGCAATACGAATAGATTGGCTCGTAACAATCCCGCCTAATGAGATGATAGCTACTTCGGTCGTACCTCCGCCAATATCCACGACCATACTTCCGGTTGGCTCCCAGACAGGAAGATTGGCACCAATCGCTGCAGCAAAAGGTTCTTCAATCGTGTATGCATCCTTAGCACCAGCCTGCCTAGTAGCATCGATTACCGCACGTTCCTCAACGGCTGTAATCCCGGATGGGACACATACCATTACATAAGGCTTACCTGCAAACAGCCCGTTCGCTTTCGTTGCATGGCGAATGTGATACTTCATCATCGCAGCAGTTGTTTCAAAATCCGCAATTACTCCATCCTTCATAGGTCGAAGTGCTACTACGTTTCCCGGGGTACGGCCAATCATGTTCTTCGCATCGTTCCCGACTGCAACGATATTTTTTGTATCAGTTTGTAGCGCCACAACGGATGGCTCTCTCAAGACAATTCCTTTTCCTTTTGCGTAAACAAGGGTATTTGCTGTACCCAAATCAATTCCTAAATCTCTTGAACCAATTCCAAACATTGTTGTAACTCCCTTTCTAATTTACGAAATGCAAAATCGTATCAGGCTTCTACCTTTTATATCATGTACAATTTTGATAATTAATTTGAATTCAATCCTAAAAAATCATACCCAAAATTATAGCGCAACGTCAAATAAAAACATACTGTTATAAATAACCTTTTTCTTTCAAACTAACAAATTTATTTTCTCCGATAATCAAGTGATCAAGAAGGTCTATCCCAATTATCTTTCCACATTCCACTAGCCTTTTCGTAACTTCAATGTCCTCACGGCTTGGAGTGGGGTCTCCACTGGGATGATTATGTAGCGCGATAATAGATGCGGCGGACCTTTTTAATGCTTCGCGGTATACCTCACGCGGATGGACGATGGAAGCATTTAAACTGCCAATAAAAATGGTTTGTTTGTGAATCACTTGATTTTTCGTATTTAAATACAAACAGACAAAATGCTCCTGTGACAAAAATCGCATGTCATTCATCACATAGTTAGCCCCGTCTTCGGGTGAGCGAATGACATATCGATCATTATAGGAGAGGTTAGATATTCTTCTGCCAATTTCGACTGCAGCAAGAATTTGAATGGCTTTGGCACTGCCAATTCCATTAATAGACGTGATCTCCTCTAGAGTAGCTGATTTCAAGAGCCTTAAGCCTTCAAAGTGAGTTAATAGTCGATTTGATAATTGCAAAACTGATTCTTGCCTCGTTCCAGTTCTAAGCAAAATGGCAATCAGTTCGTGATTAGATAAACTTTGTGGGCCGTGCTGAATAAAACGTTCCCTCGGTCTTTCATCCTGAGGAAAATCCTTTATCATTAATGAATTAGTCGACACCTTTCTTCCTCCCTTTTGGCGGGAGCTAATGAACAAAAAAAGGTTAATACGGCAACTGATATCCTGCCTTTCTTAATTCCCGAATAGTCCTTGCAACAGGCAAGCCGACAACCGCGAAATAATCTCCATGGATTTTTTTAACAAGTAAACTTCCCAACTGCTGAATCCCATATGCACCAGCTTTATCAAGCGGTTCACCAGTCCTAACGTATGAACGGATCTCATCGTCCGTTAACTCCCAAAACCATACTTCAGTTTTTTCAAAAAACCTTGTCGAACATGTTGGTGATATAATCGTGACGCCAGTGTAAACATCATGCTGTGCACCTGATAGCAATTTTAACATTGTAATGGCTTCTTCTTCATTGGTTGGTTTTCCCATGATTTCGTTATTGGCTACAACAATGGTGTCAGCCCCAATTACAAAAGCGTCTGGATTGTCATTAAAAACCGCTTGTGCTTTACGAGCCGCAAGCTCCATAACCACTTCATCAGGGGAAAGTCCTGGACTAAAGTTTTCATCAACTTCACTGCTTAAAATCGTGAAAGAAATTTGGAGATTTTCTAGAAGTTCTTTTCGCCGTGGAGAAGAAGAGGCTAAAATGAGGTTCTGCATTTCATCACCTTACCTTTTTGCTTTTCGTATAGGGAGATACAAGTTAATCGTAACAGAAATAGTGAAAGCAAACAATTTTTATATCCATAAAGTTTGAATAATATTGTCAAATTATACCGAAATAAAATGTAAAGAAAAACCATAAAACAAAGAAAGGATGTCCCAAACAAAGAGTCAGACCCCTCAACCTACAATTTATAGCTGAACATGGCTTAGTAAGCGACTATAAATTGAGGGAAAGCAAGCGGTCAGACCATTTTGGGACATCCTCGTTTTATTTCCCGGAAAATAGGGATTTTTGTAGAACTATGACGATAGCTTTATTACAAGGAGTAATAAACTGACAAAAAGTTTAATAAGTGCTGCTGGGCATCAATTAAACTCTTCGAATCCTTTGATTTTTGAAAGGCATTTAACTTTTCCTTAGCAGATGTTAACTCTGCTTGAAGCTGTTTTATTTTTTCGGCCTTTATCCCATTTGTCGAGAGTTGTTGATCCATTTCTTTCGTTGATGTTTCTGAAATGGTTTTGGTAAGAATACCGCTCGCTGTCATTTTTACAAGGGATTGATAGATTTGCGGTACTGCTTCAAGAAAGCTTTTTTCAGTATCATTGAGGTCAGACACTTTCTTTTCTCCAACATCCAAGGGTTTTGCAAACGCGTCATTGAATCCTTTTGTTTTAACTAGACTGCCAAGAGATTTGGCTGAATCCTGCGAATCTGCAATACCGAGAAATAAATATTCTTTGCCGTCTATTTCAATGGATTTTGCTGGAACCCCTATAGCTGTTGATTGATTCACTGCATCCTTTGCAGCGTCTTTAGAGGAGTATAATCCCCCCTGAACCACATAGGTAGTGAGAGACTTTATAGCTGTAGTAGAAGTATTTGTTTTCGCTTGATTCGTCCCTGAATTCTCAGTCACTCTCGGTTGTGAACCTGCTTTTTTTGCAGGGGGTGACATGACCTTCAGCATCATAAAACCAAACGCCGTTCCAATGAGGATGGCGAAGATCCCTGATATTAAAAACGGACCAAAAGCACGGCTGTTTTTCCCTTGTGCATTTTTGGAAATAGATGCAAGTTTTTTGTTGGAACTTTTTTTAGAGGTTGACTTCTGAACATTCGTATATTCCTCGATATCGTCTTCAGAAGATTCAGGGATGATCCAGTCAAAGCTTTCTTCGACAGGCTCCTGTGCTGCTGCTGTTTCCAAAACCACATTTTCTTCGTAGACGTCTGGGTCACCATTTATTACTGTCGAAACGGTAGACTTGCTCATTTCACTGTCATGATTCTGGGATTCATCGCTAAAGTTTTGATACTCTCCATTAACCTTAATCGTAATTGTATTGCCTTGATTAGGCTTGTCCACCATTCAAACTCCCTTCTATACCGGTACTATTTTTTTCCATCCTATCATAGGAGAAAAAAAAAATAACAAGACTTTTGTCGTCTTGTTATCGTAGACTTTCGCCAAATTTTTCATTTTTCACCCATTAATTAGATTTTGACGTATCAGGAAACTGGCTTAATGGATTTTGTTTGTTCGCTGGTGCCGGAGCATCGATTTTAGGCAGCTGTGCCGTAAGGTCAGCTAGTATCGGCATGTAGAATGCCGAAACGGTAAGATTGTAGCTTAATGGTTGAGTGCTTTGCGCAAGAGAGGTAATTTCTTGACCTCCTGTATAACTAATCGACTCTACTACAACGATACGCTTTAATGACTCCAGAGTTCCAATGAATTTTTCAAATTTGGCGTAATTAGGTGATTCTATGCTCAAGTTAACCGTTAGCTTTTTCAATCCAGATGGAGCCGCTGAGGCTGGCTTATTAGCTTGATTTGCGGAACCTTGATTTGTTTGGTTTTGATTGGCATTGTTTTGGGGAGCAAAAGATTTTCTACTTTAATACAAGAATGCGAACAGAATGATCATATATGACTAAGTTGAAGATTCGATTATTTGATGTAAAGAGGGTTAATGCCAATATAAAAACTCCTTAAAATGACCCATAATTAAGAAAATCTATGTAAAAGTTGATAATCTCCGATCCCCAATAATAAACAGACAATGTCCCTGCAGCAATAAATGGTCCGAAGGGAATAGGTTGACGCCTTTTAACGATTTTAAAAAGAAGCGCTATACTGCCAATAACCGCACCATAAAAAGTTGAAAGGAAGAAGGAAAGCAATACTAATTTAGAGCCAAGGACAAAGCCAAGCAATGCATACAGCTTTACATCGCCAAAGCCCATTCCACCTTTACTGACAATCGCGATGACAAGGAGAAGGAAAAAGCCGATTCCTGCGCCCAAAAGGCTATCCCACCATGGAGTTAAAGGCCAAAGAATTCGTTCCAATAAAAAAGCCACTGCAAACCAAATTAAAATTTTATCAGGGATGATCATGTAATGAATATCGGAAACTATGATAATCATAAACAGCGAAACTAGTGTTAAGCCAACGATTAGTTCTCCAGACCATCCAACTAAAAGAGGTGTTACGGCAAATAGAATTCCTGTTAACAATTCCATTATGGGATAAATAGGAGAAATCCGACACTGACAGCTGCGGCATTTCCCCTCTTGTATTATGTAAGAAACCACTGGGATGAGTTCAAAAGCTTTTAATTGATGTCCGCATGTTGGACAGGTGGAACGCGGAGTCACGATAGATTTATTTAAAGGTATCCTTAATCCAATGACATTAAAAAATGAACCAATAATAACTCCATAGGTAAATATCAAAAAAAACAAGGTTACCATGTTTTTTTTACACTTTCTCTACTTAAGGAATTTTCTTTAACTGTTTCATCTGTCCCTATTGTCTTTTTTTCTCCTTTTTGTTTTTTCCATTTTTTCTTTAAGCTTTGTACCATTCTTCCTCTCCCCCTTCATAGATCTATTAACCTATGATATTCCACCCTATAATTATACATTATTTTACAATAAGAAAATATAATATTTGTAACTATAATTTCCTGAACAATCGATCCAAACCTAATAGATGTGCCATTAACAGTGACTGCTAGCATAAACAAAATTCTAATAATAAAATATCTATAGATTCAACTCTTTACCTAGTGAATAGGGTTCATTTATTAATGTATCAACTTAACCATAAAAAAGGTAATGCTCTAATAACCGTATTACTAATCATAACCATTTTTATGATTTTATTTCTCTCCTCCACTGGACAGGCCTCTACTAACGTAAAACTGAAACGTGTTGTAGAGAAATCAAATCAGTCTACCGCAATTGCCGAAATGGGACTATAGTATTATCTGGTTTCCATGCAAAATATTTTTGAATCAAATCACCAGAAGGTTACATGTATATATATTAATTAACGGAAGATCAACAGAAGACTATATAACACTTGCCACCAAATTGATAAAGAACATATTAAAATAGGAGTTTCTAATGGAACCATCACAAATAACTATAGATGGTCATCCTGCAGCTTATTTTTCGATAACAAATATTGATACAAATATCATTCCTGGTAAAAATAAACATCAGTTTTTCAGTAAATGGGACTAAAGATAATAAAATGACTTCACTAGATGCAAATATGACAATTGACCTAGGAACCATTATTTAAGGTGATGATTCAACAATTAATTATGTCTTACCTGCCTTTAATGAATTAAATTATTTTTAAAATAAAAAGCTAAAGGATGATCAATTTTGCCATTCTTTAGCTTCTTTTATTATTCAAATTGTTTAACACGACGAATACTCCGCAACTCGATTCCTTCCAGCCCTCTTCGCTCCAACATAAAGTGCCCTGTCAGCATGTCGAACCAAAGCAAGTGCATCCTCAGCATCTTCAGGTGCTGTTGCCACTCCGATAGATGCGGTTATTCTTACCTGCATTTGTTTATTTTCTTGATTTAAAGCTTGATAGAGGGAAAATGGCCAGTTTGCAATCGATTGTCGAATAAGTTCAGCGGTTTCATAAGCATCGGTTTTATTCATATTAGGAAGAAGTACGACAAATTCTTCACCACCAAAGCGAGCAACCGTACCACGACCAGCAACCATTTTCTTAAGACGATCAGCGAGCTCGCATAAAATTTCATTGCCGCTCTGATGTCCATACGTATCATTAACTGCTTTAAAATGGTCAATATCAAGGAGAATTAATGACAACATTTCTCTCTCAAAATGGTGCACTTTTTCGAATTCATCATTTAGCATACTCTCAAAATATCGATAATTATATAAATTCGTCAACGAACAGCGCTCACTTTGTATTTTTGTCACTTCATAATTCTTGGCATTTTCAAGGGCAACGGCAAAGGAAGAACAAAGAATATCTGTAATCATGAGCTGAGACTTTTAATAGGCTCGTTTCTGTTTCGAGGCGAGCAGTAACACAGCTATTACCTTTTTATTTCTTGCAATGGGCACACATAAAATGCTCTCAGCAAGTTCATGGATATAACCAATATTGATATCGTTCCATTCTTTTTTAGAGGAAAATAAAAAAGCTTTTTGCTTTACCCAGGCATTGCCAATGATTCCTTCATTTTTTTTCAAACCTGGTAAATCATTAGAGAGAACTTCTCCGTCTTCAATCCGGCGGATTAATTTAAGTTCTTGATCATCAATCGTCTCAAGAATATAAGCATAATCAACAGGAAGCATCTCACTTAGCTTCTGAATAAAGAGATCAATGACACCATTAACCTCATGGCGCTCTGCCATCTGATGACCGATTTCAGCAGCTTTTTGAAAAAAACCATTTATTTTTTCACTTGAATAATAGCGATTAAAAATGATTGATACGCTTACAAACGGGATCCCAACAAACAAAAGGGCTTGTAATCCTATTTGATAATAAAGCATGTACAAGACAAACCCAAGAGGGAAAGTGATAAGAGTGGTAATGGTCTCCACAATGAAATCTTTTCCAAAAAAGGATACTTTCCTTCCATTAAATAAAAAAAGATAAAAAGAGAGAACGATTTGATTTAGAACATAATAGAGGACAACATACAAAACTGCCAGCCCAAGTCTGTGAGGATGTTGAACAAGGCTGACCCCTGTTTGACCACCGAGCATATAAAAGACTGCTCCACTTCCCAAAGAAACAATAAAAAACATCAACCCATTGAGAGGAAAACGAAAATATTGGTCCTTTTGCACCCTTAGCTTGAGCAATAATGCAATGACAGCGATTTGCGAAAAGACCATTTCGACAAATAGTCCAAAGCTTAAGAAAGTGCTCAGTGTGATCCATTGTATTAAAAAAATTGGCACATTATTGATATCGATCGGCATAGTAGCAACTATTACAGTTAATAGTAAAAATGCCGATAATTCTACCCAATTGTCGGCATCATGAGGAGGATAGGTTTGATAGGTATACCACATTCCTACCGGAACGATTAATATCCAAAGAAGAAAAATCACTTTTTTTGCTTTTGGATTTACACCCATCTAAATCCTCCTCTCTAAAAATAGCATTAATTCAAGATATTACTAATTTTATCAAAATTAAAGAAAATGTCACAGCGAAATCTTCATATTTTTTAATATTCTACATAAATGCGGCTTTACTTCTGAAATAAAGTAAAGGGATCCTGTAACAACAAGGATACTGTTGGTATTCAAACAATGAATTTCATCAATTAAATACGTTTTCCAGTCATCTACTGCCAGTTTGTTTTGAGAATGGCTTATTTTCAAGAGATCCTCTGCTGCGGCTGCCCTTGGAAAATCAAAGGAGACAAAAGTGATTTGGTCTGCCACTTTGTCTAATTGGGCAATCATTTGATCAAGCTTTTTGTCCTTCAATGCAGCAAAGACAACATGAATGTACCGATCAGCAAACCTGGTGGACAGTTCATGTACTAATGTCGCAATTCCTTCGTCATTATGGGCACCATCAATGATCACAAGCGGATGCTCTGAAAGAATTTCAAATCTTCCTGGCCAATAAGCCTGTAGTAAACCATTCCGGATAGCTCTTTCCGTTATTACTAAAGAGCCTATTTGTGTTAAATATTGGGCAGCCATTACTGCAAGTGCAGCATTTTCTGTTTGATGCTTTCCTATCATACTAATTTCCAACTGTTCAACTGAAAGAGGTCCCATTTCTACTGTAAACATTTCACCTTTTTCGAGTGAATTGTGCTTTTGAATAGAAAACTCATGATTTATTCGATAAATCGGTGCATGTTGTTTTTCTGCTTGTTCTTCGATCACCTTAAGCGCACCGGGATGCTGAACCGCTGTAAAAATCGGAGTATTCGCTTTTATAATTCCAGCCTTTTCAAAGGCAATTTCTTCATAAGAATTTCCAAGTATATTGGTATGATCAAGTCCGATATTTGTAATGATGGAGGCTAATGGATGTAGGATATTGGTCGAATCAAATCTCCCTCCTAGACCTACTTCATAAATGACTATATCAAGTTGTGGGTGATGAGCAAAATAATAAAAGGACATAGCGGTAATGACCTCAAATTCCGTTGGTCCGCCAAGTTCAGTTTCTTCTAATTCGTCTGCCAAAGGAAGAATCATCTTCACCAATTCAAGTATTTCCTGATCACTAATAGGCTTGCCATTTACACTAATTCGCTCATTAAACTGTTCGATATATGGTGAAGTAAACGTTCCAACCGTATATCCTTCAGCTTGAAGAATCGAACGAAGAAAAGTAACTGTTGACCCTTTCCCATTCGTTCCGCCAATATGAACAGCTTTTATTTTCGCCTCAGGGTTCCCTAGTCTGTCCATCATCCATTCCATGCGTTTTAAACCTGGTTTGATCCCAAGTCTTAACCTCGAATGGATCCAGTCAACGGCTTCTTGATAGGTAGTAAGCATTTTGACACCCCTTTTTTGTCTTAGATTATGTTTTATTCAAAATATTTTTGTAATATTGGTAACCAAATAGGGTTTTTGACTTCATAAATTCAGAAATAAATTAAATTTCATAGCCTTGATATTGGGAAAATTAAATAATTCAACAAAGCCCTTTCTTAAATAAGAGGAAGACGAACCCCCTAAAGAATTCGCCTTCATATATTATATCCCTTTTAACTCATTTAAACGAGATTCTACAACCGCTCTTTTTTCAAGATAATCGTTTTCTTTGGCACGCTCTTCGGCAATGACACTCTCAGGAGCCTTTTTCATAAAGCCTTCATTGCTCAATTTCTTTTGAACTCTTTCTACTTCTTTGTTTAATTTGTCAAATTCCTTTTCAAGGCGGGCAATCTCTTCCTCAATGTTGATGAGTCCTTCAAGTGGGAGAATGATTTCCAAACCAGTAACCACTGCCGTCATCGCTTTTTCAGGAACATCCACCATTGTGCCCATTTGTAATTCCTCAGGATTACAGAATCGTTCGATATAGCTGCGATTTTTCTCGACTGCTTTCAAAACTTCTTCATCCTTCGTTTTTACAAGCATTTTAATTTTTTTGCTCATTGGTGTATTTACTTCGGCACGGATATTACGAACAGAGCGAATCATTTCCATTAACATTTTCATTTCCGCTGCCGCTTGCTCATCGCTGAATTCTGGTTTTACTTCAGGCCATCTTGCTGTTGTGATCGACTCCCCAGCATGAGGAAGATTTTGCCAAATTTCCTCGGTGATAAATGGCATGAACGGATGTAATAGACGCATCGTTTGATCTAATACATAAGCAAGAATGGAACGGGTAGTTTTCTTCGCAGCCTCATCTTCTCCATATAACGGAAGCTTTGCCATTTCGATATACCAATCGCAGAAATCATCCCAAATGAAATTGTATAATGTCCGTCCAACTTCCCCAAATTCATAACGATCGGAAAGTCTGGTTACATTTTCAATCGTTTCATTTAATCTTGTTAAAATCCACTTATCAGCTACTGATTTTTCACCGCTTAAATCAATTTCTTCGTAGGTCATTCCGTCCATATTCATTAAAGCAAAGCGGGAAGCATTCCAAATTTTATTGGCAAAGTTCCAGGTCGCTTCAACTTTTTCAGTACTATAGCGTAAATCTTGGCCTGGAGAAGATCCTGTTGAAAGGAAGTAGCGAAGTGCGTCCGCACCGTATTGATCGATTACTTCCATTGGATCGACACCGTTACCAAGTGATTTACTCATCTTACGTCCTTGGGCATCCCGTACAAGTCCATGGATTAAAACATCCTTAAATGGGCGCTCTCCAGTAAATTCAAGGCTTTGGAAAATCATTCTTGATACCCAGAAGAAGATGATATCATAGCCAGTTACAAGAACATCTGTTGAGAAGTAACGTTTGTAATCAGAGGCTTCCGTATTAGGCCAGCCCATGGTTGAGAATGGCCATAGTGCTGAGCTAAACCATGTATCTAATACGTCTTTGTCCTGCTCCCAGTTTTCAATATCTTCAGGTGCTTCATGTCCAACAAATACTTCACCTGTTTCTTTATGATACCAAGCTGGTATACGATGACCCCACCATAATTGTCTTGAAATACACCAGTCACGAATGTTTTCCATCCAATGTAGATATGTTTTTTCAAACCGGTCTGGAACAAAATTTACTTTGTTATCTTTGCTTTGCAGTGCAATTGCTTCATCCGCAAGTGGCTGCATTTTAACAAACCATTGAGTAGAAAGATATGGTTCAACTACTGCACCACTGCGCTCTGAGTGACCAACTGAGTGAAGATGTTCTTCAATTTTAAATAGAACCCCTTGTTCCTGAAGATCTTTGACAATTTGCTTGCGGCATTCGAAACGGTCAAGACCTTGATACTTGCCAGCCTTATCATTCATGGAGCCGTCTTCATTCATCACAAGGATTCGTTCTAGAGTGTGACGGTTTCCAAGCTCAAAGTCGTTTGGATCGTGGGCAGGAGTAATTTTGACAGCCCCTGAACCAAATTCCATGTCCACATAGTCATCAGCGACAATCGGAATTTCACGGCCAACGATTGGCAGGATTACGGTCTTCCCAATTAAGTGTTTGTAGCGCTCATCTTCTGGATGAACAGCAACAGCTGTATCACCGAGCATTGTTTCCGGACGAGTAGTAGCAACCTCGATATGGCCTGAACCATCTGCAAGTGGATATTTAAGATGATAAAAAGCACCTTGAACATCCTTATAAATAACTTCAATATCTGATAATGCTGTCTTTGTGGACGGATCCCAGTTGATGATATATTCACCGCGGTAAATGAGGCCTTTGTTATATAGGGTAACGAAAACTTCACGAACCGCTGCGGATAAGCCTTCATCAAGGGTGAAGCGCTCGCGGCTGTAGTCAAGTCCTAAACCTAATTTCCCCCACTGTTGGCGGATATGGGAGGCATATTCTTCCTTCCACTTCCAAGTTTCCTCAACAAATTTTTCTCTCCCTAAGTCGTAACGGTTCTTTCCTTCATTGCGAAGCTTTTCTTCTACTTTCGCTTGAGTCGCGATTCCGGCATGGTCCATACCAGGAAGCCAAAGTACGTCATAGCCCTGCATCCGTTTCATACGGGTAAGAATATCCTGAAGAGTGGTGTCCCACGCATGACCCAAATGAAGCTTTCCGGTTACATTTGGCGGTGGAATTACAATCGTATATGGCTGTTTCCCCTCGTCATCCTTTGCTTCAAAAAACTTTCCCTTTAACCACCAGTCATAACGCCCTTTCTCGATTGATAGCGGATCATATTTGGTGGGCATTGTTATTTCTTTTGTTTCCATCGTTATTCCTCCTTTGTTAATGTAAAGGTACCTGAAAAAATAAAAAACCCCATTCATCCATAAAAGGACGAATGGAGTTTGCTTCGCGGTACCACCTTTTTTCCAATCAAAAAACATGATTGGCGCTTAATTGGATAACGGATTTCATCCGTCTTCAACTAATTGGATGTAACAATCCTTTCGCTGAAGAAGCTCATGGGCGACCTTCCGACGTTCTGCTTAGGAAATCTCCCAGCTTGTGATTTCCCTCTCTTAAAGTCAGTTCACATCGTACTCTTCCCTGTCAATGCTTTGTTTATTTAGTATATTGTTATACTACCCAAAATAGGGTGGTATCGTCAATCATGATCGCCAATTTTTTTATATTTTATACATTATGCATGTTTCTTCAAATTGAGTAGGATATATTGTGAAAAAAAGATTAATTTTTTCTTAGATTCATTTTTTTGGAGAATTGTTGGACTTTAAGGAATATACATAGAATATATCTCTTACTTTAGGAGGAGGGGCTTTCATTGAAAAGAAGCTTCCACAGGTTTAAATATCAGCCCTGGTTTATCGGTTTTCGAAGAATTTGTGGGCAATTTATTGTGCCCATTATCATTTTTCAAGGGATTCGGACCATTTTGATTCCTACTGTCTTTGATATCTTCTTATTAGCCTTTTTACTGATGATTGGCATGATGATTTTTCTGAAAATTATTTAAGGAGCCCATTAAAGCATACTTACTGCTGCTGGGCTCCTTCTTTTGCTTGATTTTCAATTTCTACCATTCTCATCACAACATACTCAGAGTTTTTTAAATGCCAATAGCTGCGCTGAAGCTGCCGTACCCATTTCAACTCAATTTTAGACTGCCGCTTGCGAAAATAGCTTTCTGCGACTTGGATTACGGGGATAGGGTAGGCCAAATAGCTTAAAAACAACAACTTCTCATCCGCCTTATAAGGAAAGTACTTAAAGTAATGAAAAACCCAATTAATAGTATCATCATTTCGTTTTGGCATCGTATTGAGCGATCGTGATAAAAAGGGGAGCATATCATGAATCGGTGATCCGTATCGGGCATTTTCAAAATTAATGAAATATCCATACCCTCGGTCATCATAAAGAAAATGCTCGGATGATAATTTCCCGTGGGTTATCACCATGCGGGCTTTCTCCGCTTCCTTCGAGTTCTCATACCATTCTTCAAATTTTGATTTTGAAAATCGTAATGCCTGGCTTATTTCATTGTAATATAAGCAATAGAGCAATTCGAACGGAGACATATACGTCTTTTTTTCACATTCATCGATAAAACCATCAAGGAATTCCTGATTTTTTTCGAGCTGCTGAACCGTCTTTTCATAATGCTCGGTTCGTTCTTCTTTGCTTACCGGGATTTCTTTTACAGAAAGGGTATGAAATCTCGCTAATTCACGAAATAACTGAAGATTTTTTTGTTCGGGATTTTCCTTTAGGTCATTCGACATCCATGGCATAAGATAATAAAGATCTTGTTCGTATAGAACTCCGTAGCGGCCGTCCATCGTCGGATAGATCGGAACAATCCGGTTATAACCCTTTTGATACAAAGTATGGACATGGTGGATAAAATCTGTCCCGATCGAGGGGACGATCTTTTTAAGGGCAAACGTTCCTTTGTTCGAGTAAATTTTTTGGACAGGTCCGAAATCCTCAACAAAATAGGGCTCAATATGATAGTTATTTAAAATAGGTGCAAGTGCTTCCAGCCGATTCGAGTCAATCATGACTACTCAACTCTCTTTCATAAGAAAAGCGTATGCGCCTGGTCAGCCCCGACAGGCATAAGACGGTTCCAAAAAGAAGGCGCTCTTTGCCTTCATTTTGGAAGTGGCTTATGACCCGAGGGGCTAGGCGCAGGAGCTAGACAATAAGAAAAGCGGATGCGCCTGGTTAGCCCTGACAGGCATAAGACGGTTCCAAAAAGAAGGCGCTCTTTGCCTTCATTTTGGAAGTGGCTTATGACCCGAGGGGCTAGGCGCAGGAGCTAGACAATAAGAAAAGCAGGCGCCTGAAGATGGACAATTCTCAAAGTTAAATTTATCCTTTCTTATTGCACAGAAAAGCGCAGGGCGCCCGTTTAGCGAACTACACGAGTCGCAGAGCGCTGGGGGCGATCCATATAAATTAAAAAAGTACTTAAAAGAAGGTGAGCATGGCTTTTTGAAAAGGTCTGCTCATCTTCTTTTTACAAACTGTTATTTTTTTGCATATGCAACCGGAATATATAATACCTGACCTTCAAATACATCATGATTGATTTCAAGATTGTTTACCTTGAGCAGATTTTGCACCGTTATATGATAGCGGTCTGCAATACTATCCACCGTATCTCCTCTTTGAACAATACATACCTTTAATTTAGCCTGTTCTGAGTTCTCATCCTTGCGGGCAAAAAACTCTGTCAGCGTCATGCTTTTCTTTTTGAACAATTTATTCTTTATTTTCTCTTTCAAATCATGTTCAGGGGATGATGAACTTTCTTCTTCAAAATGCTCCTTATGTTCAGGCACTGATTCAACGAAGAATTCCTCTTCCACTTCTACTTCCACTTTCACTTCAACATGCTTTTCATCACTTCTTGGCTGTTGATAGTACCATGGATATTCCTGTTGGTAGTTATGATGTTGCTGTGGTTGAAATGAAAAGTTAGGGAACTTCGGTAATTCTGCGACACTTTCCTCCTCTTGTTGCTTTCTCGCTTCTGCTTCAAACAGCAAGGGTTCCTCGTTATAACTTTCTTGATCGGCGTATGGTTCTTCTTCAGAATACTCATCTTCACTGCGGTGAAGTACCTCAAGCTCAAGAATTTCTTCTTGCTGCTCGGCCCCATACAAACCACTGATCGTCAGCTCAGCTGATAACTTTAAACAGCTTCGCTCTGGCAGGGAATAATCAAACGATTCCACCAGAACATCAATATCATAAATACTTTGTATTCGATTATTTGGAATGGTAATATCTACTGGAAAGCGATGTGAAAAATCACAATTTCCTTCTTCACGTTCTTCCACACTTTCAACAAACTTTTGCGATTTTTCCCCTTCCTCCTCGCTTGTATGCTCGGCATCATGGCTTTTATATTCTCCCGTTAGTACAAGCGAACCGCGTATCGTAACATATTGATCATTCTCCTGGATAGTAATGTCTGGATCCAAGGATATCGAAACAAGCTCTTCGACTTCCTGTCCTTTTCTAAACCACAAAGCTTCTTCCAAGGAAAATCGTAAGGACGATTGGTTCTCCTGAGACAAAGCGACTCCTCCTTTCGTTTCATATCACGCAAAAAATCACTATGTCACTTACACTCTATGAGGCGTTATGATTAATTATGATAAGTAAAAAAAGAAAAACACTCGCTAGCTAGTCGAGTGTTAAATGACCTCTAACTTGATGACTATCAAGATTAGGAGATTCTTTTACAATTTGATAAATGTCATTAACATAGTAATCAATAACCATGCCTTGCCGTTTTTCATTTAGTAATAAAACAACGGACGTATTGTCATTATAATAATAAGAATGCATTGAATACCATCCACCTAAAACCCCTATACTATACACTGAAGTTCCATTATTATACATCCCTAACCCATATTTAGATACCGGTGATGGTGTCATCATTTGTGCAAGACTTTCTTTTGAGACAAGCTCACCGTCCATTAAAGCTTGATCAAACAAAGATAAATTATATGGTGTTGAGTAAATATCACCGCAGCTAAATAACGGATATGGACTTATAGATTGGAACGTTTCGACATTATTCTCCTTTTTCAGATGGCTTTCAGACGTATATGGAACAGGATGATCATGTGTAATAAACCCCGTATCGTTTAGATGGACCTTATCAATGATATTTTTTTGAATAAATTCATGTAGCGGGGTACCGGATACTTTTTCTACCAAATAGCCAAGAACAATATAATTGGCATCAAGATAATCCCATTTAGCTCCTGGCTGAAATTTGACGGGTGATTTTTGAATTGTCTGGACTAATTTTAACGGTGTCGTATCTCCATTATGCCAATGGTAGGCTGGGATTCCCGATGTATGGGTTAAGAAATTATATATTTTAATTTGATTTCCATTCGGAAAATTCGGAATATACTTCGAAATTGGATCTTGAATATCTAATTTATGCTGATCCTGCAGCATCATAATACTTGTTGCCACAAACATTTTCGTGATGGAACCGATTGGGTAAGTAGTTGAAGGTTGATTTAACAGTTTCTTCTCCTCATTTGCGTAGCCAACACCTTCTTGAAAAAGAACGTGTTTGTTTTTGACCACTGAAACACTGCCACTTAAGTTTTTAGCTAGTAAATATTCGCGGATTTTTTTCTTTAAATCTTCTTCGTTGCGGCGTTCCATTTCCATTTTAATTTCCTTTTCCATTTCCACTTGATCCGTAGATATTTTTATTTTATTCTCACTTTTTGTTGCCTGGACTGGTTTTTCTACCCTTTTGCTACTATATAAAGGGTTCTCACAAGCACTCAAATTAACTGCAACGATGACAATTAAAAGGAGTAAACCTATATTTTTTAATTTCATTCAACCTACACAACTTTCCCTATTATTTTACAAAAATCAAAATTTCTAGCATATTATAGCATACCGATTTATTCTTAATAAGTACTTTAAAAAGATTTTTTTTATGTAAACTGTGTTAAAAATTGATGTACTTGCACTCCTCTTTAATCGATAAGAATTCAAAAAAAAGCATGACTGTGTTTGACCAAAAAATAAGAGGGTGCCTCACAACAAAGAGTCAGACCCCTCAACCTACAATTTATAGCTAATCTTTGCATAATCAACTATATATTGAGTGTTTAGCGAGGGATCTGACCCTTTTGAGACATCCTCAATGTTCTATTATTTTAATTTGGAAAAAGCAATTTCTGCTGCATGAATCGTTTTTTCAATATCCGCATCAGAATGTTCAGTGGATAAGAACAAACCTTCGAATTGTGATGGAGGCAAGAAGACGCCCTGTTCAGCCATTTCACGATAATAAGAAGCAAAAAATTCCAAGTTCGATGTCTTTGCTTTTTCATAATTGATGACAGGTTCATTAGTAAAGAAGAAGCCAATCATCGAGCCTGCACGGTTAAAGGTAATCGGAATGTCATATTTCGCTGCCGCAGCCTTAAAGCCAGCCTCCAGCATGTCCCCTTTGCGAATAAACTCCTGATAATGCTCTGGAGTTACCTGGCTTAATGTTTCAAAACCAGCCGTCATCGCCAGCGGGTTGCCAGACAGTGTGCCTGCCTGATAGATGGGACCGCTTGGCGCGATCTGTTCCATAATTTCCGCTTTTCCACCGTAAGCTCCAACCGGAAGTCCTCCACCGATTACTTTTCCTAAACAGGTTATATCAGGTGTGATACCGAAATAGCCTTGTCCACAGTTGTAGCCGACACGGAAGCCAGTCATGACTTCATCGAAAATTAGCAGTGCCCCGTATTGGGTAGTAACTTCACGAAGTCCTTCTAAAAATCCCGGAAGCGGTGGTACAACCCCCATATTGCCGGCAACGGGTTCAACGATGATGGCAGCTATGTCTTCACCATATTGTTCAAAGGCATATTTAACACCTTCAAGGTCATTATATTGTACTGTAATCGTATTTTTGGCAATTCCCTCTGGTACCCCTGGGCTGTCTGGGAGCCCAAGGGTTGCTACACCGGAGCCTGCTTTGATTAATAATGAATCACCATGACCATGATAGCAGCCTTCGAATTTCAAAATTAAGTTGCGACCAGTATACCCTCTCGCTAAACGGAGGGCACTCATCGTAGCCTCTGTTCCGGAATTGACCATCCTGATGACTTCAATTGATGGAACCCGTTCTATAACAAGCTTCGCTAATTCATTTTCCATTAAGGTTGGTGCACCAAAGCTTGTACCCATTTCCGTCACTTTTTTCAGTGCTTCGACAACACGATCATTCGTATGGCCGAGAATTAATGGTCCCCATGAAAGCACATAGTCAATATATTCATTTCCATCTAAATCATATATTTTCGATCCTTTTCCTCTTTCCATGAAAATCGGATTCATTTTCACAGACTTAAAAGCACGAACCGGGCTGTTGACACCACCGGGCATAAGGGGTTTAGCTACTTTAAAGGCTTCAATCGATTTTGAATACGAACGCATCCTATTCCCTCTTTTCCAATAATGTTTATTCGTCTTCTTTTAACCAGCTGATCGCATCTTTTGCATGGTAGGTAATAATGAGATCAGCACCGGCGCGCTTCATGCCGATTAACATTTCAAGAACGGTCTTTTTCTCGTCAATCCAGCCGTTTTGAGCAGCCGCTTTAATCATGGCATACTCACCGCTAACATTGTAAACAACTACTGGAAGGTTAAAATTATTTTTGACATCCCGAACGATATCAAGGTAAGGCATTCCAGGCTTCACAATTAAGAAGTCTGCACCTTCTGCAACATCCGATTCTGCTTCTCTAAATGCTTCCATCCGGTTTGCAGGGTCCATTTGATAAGTTTTCCGGTCGCCAAACTGCGGTGCACCCTCTGCTGCTTCCCGGAAAGGTCCATAAAATGCGGATGCATATTTCACTGCATAAGACATAACCGGTACTTCCGTAAATCCAGCTTCATCCAATCCAGCACGGATGGCGGTAACGAACCCGTCCATCATATTGGAAGGAGCAATAATATCTGCTCCAGCTTTTGCCTGACTTACTGCTGTTTTAACAAGCAATTCAAGAGATGGGTCGTTGAGGATTTTTTCACCTTCTACTACCCCGCAATGGCCGTGGCTTGTATATTCACACAAGCATGTATCGGCAACAATGATGATATCCGGAAATTTTTCTTTAATAAAACGGGTTGCAACTTGGACGATGCCATGATCATGGTATGCTTGTCCGCCACACTCATCTTTCGTTGCTGGGATTCCGAATAATAAAACAGACTTAATCCCGTGAGCAACGATGTCTTCCATTTCTGCTTGAAGATGGTCCATTGAAACCTGGAACACTCCTGGCATGGAAGATACTTCTTTGCGAACATTTTCTCCTTCAATAATAAATAATGGATAAATAAAGTCCTCAGCCCGTAAATGATTTTCCCTGACAAGTGCACGCATATTGGCACTTGAGCGAAGGCGGCGATGACGTGAAAATTGAAGTTCCATTTGTGAATACCCCCAAAATAATTTTCATGATGTTACTAGTTTATCACTTTTATTCACCATGTTCTAAATAAGTAATTGTACTTTTAATCATTTCTTTAACGGTATATTCTTTCGGTGAGGCATGAACAGGTAATCCGTATTCGTGAAGTTTTTTTTCGGTACTTGGACCAATGCAGCTAATAATACATTCTTTTAGCTGTTCTTCTAGTGCATAATCCTGTACAACCCCCATAAGGTGGTCAACCGTTGACGGACTGGTAAACATCAGAATATCGAGCTGTTTTTCCGCTAGCATCCTTGCTAATTTCTGACGGCTTTCCTCCGGCATGTAAGTTTCATAAATAATAACCTCATCGACATGGGCACCAAGTTCAGTAAGAGAGCCCGCAATATATTCTCTGGCAAGATTCCCTTTTGGGATCAGTACCCTCGAACTGCTTTTTATCAAGGGTGTAAACTCCTCCACGAAGCTTTCCGCCACAAAGGCTGTCGGGACAAACCCGACCTCCAATCCTTTTGCTGCAACAATTTCTGCCGTTTTCTTCCCAATTACGGCGATTTTCGGATCGTTTTTAACCGCAGCGATGGGAACCAAGGAAAAAAAAGTTTCAACCGCTACATTACTTGTGAAAATAATCCAATCATATGTATCCAATGCTTTGAGCACTGCTTCAAGGCACTGATTTTTCACGATGGGGCGAAAAGCAAGAAGAGGGATTTCAATTGGAATCCCTCCGTACTGCTTAACAAGCTGCGAAAAGGATTTCGCCTGCTTTTCTCCTCTTGGAACAAGCACTTTTTTTTCAAGAAGAGGTGAAGGTTTTAGCATGATCCCTCAAGCTCCCGTTTCACTTTTTCAATAAGGTCTTTTGCCCCTTTTTCGATTAACTGGTCGGCGGCGTGAATCCCTAGCTCTTCCGGATTAAAGCCTCTAAGTTCCTCTTTGAACACAACTTGCCCTTCTGGGGAAGCTACGAGAACATCTAGGATAATTTCATCGTTTTCCTCAACACGGGCAAAACCAGCAATTGGTACTTGGCAGCCGCCCTCCATTTTTTGTAAGAAAGCCCGCTCTGCCCTTACGGCTCTTTCCGTTTTTTTGCACGTAAATTTTTCAAATAGCGCTAATAGCTCGCGGTCATCTTCACGGCATTCGATCGATAAAGCCCCTTGACCAACAGCTGGAATGCAAATATCTGTATCTAAAAATTCAGTTACCGTCTCGGATGCCCAGCCAAGGCGTTTCAGTCCCGCAGCGGCTAATAGAATGGCATCGTACTCTTCTTCCTCTAATTTATTTAATCTTGTATCGACATTTCCACGAATCCACTTGATTTCTAAATCCGGTCGTTTCATCAGCAATTGGGCACTACGGCGCAAACTGCTCGTACCAATAATCGATCCTGGTTTTAAATCGGCTAATTTAATATGCCCCCTTGAAATGAGAGCGTCGCGATGATCTTCACGAAACGGAATACAGCCAATTGTCAGACCCTCCGGTAAGAAAGCAGGCATATCCTTCATACTATGTACTGCCATGTCAATCTCTTTATTTAGCATTTCCTGCTCAATTTCTTTTACAAATAGGCCCTTACCGCCTACTTTAGAAAGGGTTACGTCTAACACTTTATCCCCTTTTGTGACGATTTCTTTTACTTCGAATTCAAACTGGTCTCCCCCAAGCTTTTTTAGCTGATCGATAACCCAATTGGTTTGTGTTAAGGCAAGCTTGCTTCGTCTAGAACCTACTATTATTTTTCTCATGAGAGCCTCCTAAGGTTTACCCGTACCAAAAATGAAAAGAAGATAATTTACCAAATAAGAAGAAGTTAATTAACACAATTAAAAAAGAAGCGACATTCCATAACGCTAATGACTTTCCAGCTTGCTCTTTCCCAATTCGTAAATACAAATAAATGCTATACGCGATTAATAACAGAAATGAGCCAATGATTTTTATATCATACCAAGGCATCCCAGGTAGCTTTAGAAAAGCCCACTGCAAGCCTAAAATTAGGCTTAACATCAGCATTGGAACACCGACAACTGCAAAAATATAAGACAATCGTTCTAATTGTTCTAAATCGGCAATTCTAATTAATCTTTTTCCCCATTTCTTTCTTTTCAATAGGTCGTATTGAATGAGATACAACAGCGAAAAGACAAATGATAAAGAAAATGCTCCATAGGAAAGAATCGCCATTGTAATATGGATCAAAAGCAGTTCAGAAATCAACTGCTTGCCCATTATATGTGAACCGTATTCTACCGGAGCAAATGTGTGAATCACCATAACGATAAAACCAAGGATATTGGTAAAAAAAACGATAAAATCAACTTTTAATAAGTGGTTGATGATGACAGATAGGGTGATTAAGACCCACGTATAAAAATAAAGACCTTCCATGATCGTCAGAACGGGAAATCTCCCTGTCTTATACATATAAAAAATGAAAGATATTGTTTGTACAACCCATACAAACGCAAGTAACCAGAAGGCAATCCGATTTGCCTTCCGGTTATGGTTTAGAAAATCGAAAAAATATAACAGCACACTGAAGGCATATAGAATGACTGTAAATTCATGCAGCCTTGTCATAAAGATGTTGGTCATACCCCTTTACCCCTTATGACTGAAAGGAAGCCTGCGGGACATTTACCATCGGAATATTGGGTTCGGCTGCTTTCGATTGTTGTTCCTGAACAGTATCTTCAATATTAAATATTTTCTTAAATAATTCCAAAGCCTCGTTGGCATTTGGTTGGGCAGCCAATTCCTTCACCTGTGAAATGGGATCCTTTAAAAGCTGGTTAATAATACTCTTTGTATGTTTATTTAATACTTTCCTGTCATGTTCAGATAAAGGAGCTAGCTTTCGCTCGAGGCTAACCATTGTTTCTGCTTGAATGGCTAATGCCTTTTCCCTTAGAGCTGAAATAACAGGAACCACACCAAGTAAACCAAGCCATTGCTTGAATTCAACGATTTCCTTTTCAATCATCAGCATGATTTTTTCAGCTGCTTTCTTACGCTCTTGCAGATTAGCTTCGACAATCCCCTCTAAATCGTCGATATCGTATAAAAACACATTTTCCAGCTCAGCAATCTTGGGATCCAAGTCGCGGGGAACTGCAATATCGACCATAAACAATGGCTTGCCCTTCCGCATTTTTTCCACCTTCGCCATCATCTCTTTTGAAATGACAATCTCGTTGGCGCCAGTAGAGCTAATGAGGATATCGGCATCCACTAAGGATGATTGTAGCTCTTCTAGCGTTTTGGCCTCTCCACCGAAACGATTCGCAAGATCCTTCGCCTTTTCAAAGGTCCGGTTAATAACCGTAACCTTTCGTACACCGTTTCCGTGCAGGTTCTGTGCCGCAAGCTCTCCCATTTTCCCTGCACCCAAAATTAACACATGCTTGCTTTGTAATGTTCCAAAAATTTTCTTAGCCAGTTCAACGGCAGCGTAGCTAATAGATACGGCATTAGCTCCGATTTCGGTCTCCGAATGTCCGCGTTTCCCTACGGTAATTGCCTGTTTAAACAGGTGATTAAAAATAGAACCGGTTGCCGCTTCCTGCTGCGCCAATAAAAAGCTTTCACGTACTTGGCCTAAAATTTGAGTTTCACCTAAAACCATCGATTGAAGTCCGCACGTTACTCTGAATAAATGATCAACTGCTCCATCCTCTTCATACACATAAAAATAAGGAGAAAACTCTGCTTGATCAAGTCCAAACCATTCCGACAGAAATTCTTTAATATAGTATCGGCCTGTATGTAGTTGATCAACTACAGCATAAATTTCCGTACGATTACACGTAGACAATATTATATTTTCAAAGATGCTTTTCTTGGTGTTTAATTTTTTAATGGCATCTACAAGGTCAGATTCACTAAATGTTAACCGCTCACGGATTTCAACAGGGGCAGTTTTATAGTTAAGACCCATCACTAATATATGCATTTGGAAAAGGACACCCCCCTTAAAAAGAACAATACAAACTATTCTGATTATATCATGAGTATATTATACTATTTGCTCACAATTGTGAACAGAAAAGGAAACTATTGTGGTAAAATGAAAAGCAAAAGCGCCTTGGACATGGACTTAGTGCTAGACAAGCACTTCTCAAGGCTTTGCCTTCAAAAGCGATTGGCTGTAAAATTTAGAGCCCTTAGCCGCTGGAGCTAAACAATTTTCAAATTTTTTATAATCGACAAAATCCTTCCTTATGTACCGTACCAAAAAAACTAACTAGATTCAAGTGAACCTTACTGGAAGTGGTGTTTTTAAATGAAAAATCAACGAATTTTTACTGGAGTCATTTTAATTGGATTCGGCGCTTACTTTTTCCTACAACAATTAGGAATTACTATTTTTCAACAATTTTTTACGTGGCCCACATTAATCATGATTGTTGGAATTGCCTTTTTAGGTCAAGGCTATGGCTCCAAAGAGGCAGAATCCATTCTTCCAGGCGTGATCATGACAGGTTTTGGCCTTCATTTTCATCTTGTCGGTCATGCTGCATTTTGGCCGCAAAATACAGTCGGTATGTTAATACTTATCATTTCAATTGGATTTTTTCTCCGCTTTCAAAAAACGGGCACTGGATTATCTCAAGCCTTCCTATTTTTCATCCTAGCGATCCTACTGCTATTTTATAATAAGCTTGCCGGACATTTGGGGATACTCCAACATGGCGTATCATTTATCGGGAAATTCTGGCCAGCACTTTTAATTGTTATTGGTTTCTATTTTTTACTAAAAAAGAAAAAATAAACGCCCTGAAAATCGGGGCGTTTATTTTTTACATATAACTTTCAATGATAGACCATGCTTTATCTTTTCCTTCGCCTGTTTCTGATGAGAAAAGGATAATCTGGTCATTTTTATCAAGGTCTAAGGTTTCACGTGTCACTTTTAAATGCTTTTGCCATTTTCCTTTTGGAATTTTATCCGCCTTTGTTGCAACGATCAAGCAAGGAATTTCATAATGCTTTAAAAAATCATACATCATCACATCATCTTGGGTTGGCGGATGACGCAAATCAACAATAAGTACGCAAGCTTTTAATTGCTCGCGGGAAGTAATATATGTTTCAATCATTTTCCCCCAAGCGGCCCGCTCCGTTTTTGATACTTTGGCATATCCATAGCCCGGAACATCTACAAAATGGAGAACTTCATTGATTAAAAAGAAATTTAATGTTTGCGTTTTACCAGGTTTTGACGAGGTCCTGGCCAAGCTTTTTCGATTCAGCATCTTATTGATAAACGAAGATTTCCCTACATTTGAACGGCCGGCAAGGGCAAATTCAGGAATTTCCGTTTCCGGATACTGCTCTGGTTTAACCGCACTAATGACTATATCTGCACTTGTTACTTTCACTTTACCACACCTTCTAATAGTGCATGCTTTAACACTTCATCGACGTGGGAAACAAGCACAAATTCTAATTCATTTCTAACACTTTCCGGTATGTCATCAATATCCATTTCGTTATCTTTTGGAAGAATTACTTTTGTTAAGCCCGCACGGTGGGCACTGAGCGTTTTTTCTTTTAACCCGCCAATCGGAAGTACCCGGCCCCTCAATGTAATTTCTCCTGTCATTCCTACTTCACGGCGAATCGGTCTACCTGACAATGCCGAAACCAGCGCCGTTGCAATTGTAATCCCTGCTGATGGCCCATCTTTCGGAACAGCACCTTCGGGAACATGGATATGGATATCATATTTTTCATGGAAATCTTCTTCAATTCCAAGCTCTTTGGCTTTTGAACGAACATAGCTGAAGGCAGCTTGAGCCGATTCCTTCATGACATCACCAAGTTTTCCGGTTAACACAAGCTTCCCTTTACCAGGTGCTAACGAAACCTCGATTTGCAGCGTGTCGCCGCCAACAGTTGTGTATGCCAGACCTGTTGCCACACCAACCTGATTTTCCGTTTCTGCCTGACCATATCGGAATCTTGGTTTCCCAAGAAATTCTTCAATGTTCTTTTCCGTGATCACCACACGCTTTTTCTTACCGGAAACAACAATCTTGGCTGTTTTTCGGCAAATTGTTGCCATTTGTCGTTCGAGGCTTCTGACCCCTGCTTCCCTTGTGTAATAGCGAACTACCTTTAGAATCACATCATCACGAACCTGAAGGATTCCTTTTGAAAGGCCATTTTCTTTAATCTGCTTTGGCAGCAAATGATCCCTCGTAATATGAACCTTTTCAAGCTCCGTATAACCAGCAATGGTGATGATCTCCATTCTATCTAAAAGCGGTCCCGGAATGGTGGATAAATTATTGGCCGTCGCAATAAACATCACCTTTGATAAATTATATGGTTCTTCAATATAATGATCGCTAAAATTGCTATTTTGCTCGGGGTCCAACACTTCAAGCAAAGCGGACGATGGGTCCCCGCGGAAATCGCTCGACATTTTATCAATCTCATCCAATAAAAAGACTGGGTTAATGGTTCCAGCTTTTTTCATTCCTTGGATAATTCGACCAGGCATTGCGCCAACATAAGTCCTGCGATGCCCGCGAATTTCAGACTCATCACGTACACCACCAAGTGATACACGGACAAAATTACGATTTAAAGATGTAGCGATTGAGCGAGCAAGACTTGTTTTTCCAACCCCCGGAGGTCCTGCAAGACAAAGAATCGGCCCTTTTAAAGAATTGGTCAGCTTCTGAACTGCTAAATACTCCAGCACGCGTTCCTTTACTTTCTCCAATCCATAATGTTCCTTGTTTAAAATTTTCTCGGCCCGAAGGATGTCAATGTCATCCTCTGTCTTTTTTGACCACGGCAATGAAATAAGCCAATCAATATAGTTCCTGATGACGGAGCTTTCTGCAGAGCTAGCTGGAACCTTTTCATAGCGATCAAGCTCCTTAAGGGCTATTTGATGAACATTTTCAGGCATACCGGCTTGATTGATTTTTTCAGTCAGTTCCGCAATTTCACCCGTTTTCCCTTCCTTGTCACCTAATTCCTTTTGGATTGCTTTCATTTGTTCACGCAAATAATACTCTTTTTGCGTCCTTTCCATGGAACGCTTCACACGTTGTCCAATCTTCTTTTCAAGATTTAGGACTTCTTTTTCGTTATGAATGATACCAATGACTCGATTAATCCGTTGTTTCACTTCAATGGTTTCCAGAATATCCTGTTTTTCTTTCAACTTGATTGGCAAATGGGAGGAAATGATATCCGCCATTCTGCCAGGTTCCTCGATATCTGCGACAGACGCATACGTTTCTGCAGAGATTTTCTTAGATAATTTTATGTATTGCTCAAAATATTCAAGCATCGTCCTCATCAAAGCCTGGTCTTCCACATCTCTCGTATCGGGATCCTCATGGGTTACAATACTGACGGAGTAATACTCTTCTTCATCTTGAAAGGACACAATTTCCGCCCTGACTAACCCTTCTACCAATACTCGGATTGTTCCATTTGGCAGCTTTAACATTTGTTTAACTTTTGTTAATGTCCCCATCCTGTATAGGTCTTCTTCCAATGGTTCATCTATAGAAACATCCTTTTGAGTAGTTAAAAAAATGAGATGGTCATCTACCATCGCTTTTTCCAGCGCCTGTACCGATCGTTCACGACCAACGTCTAAATGAAGAACCATCGTCGGATAGACTAAGAGCCCCCGAAGCGGTAGGAGGGGAACGTTTAATTCGTTATTTTTCGCCAAAATCTGCACCTCCAAATGCAAAAAATCAATAAAAGCTAAAATCTCTTTTTTCAATTCTATCTTATTTGTAATAATGTGTCTAATAATAGGAGAAAAGACACTTTCATACGATTTATTTTCCCCAAATAATTGATTTATAAATGGAAAATTGCTTATTGATTGTTGGCAAAAATTTTTTACAAAATGCATGCGTCTGTTTCACTTAGTGCTATGATTTATATTTATACAAAAAAACTTCGGTTTGCCAATTCTAGGTACAAACCGAAGCTTTTACTTATATCGATTCTTTTTTGGAGAGTTCGATTGCTGCAGGAATAGTATTATTATTTGCAAATTCATTGACTAGCGCCATTTCGAAAACCTCATGAAGATGATTGACCGGAACAATGTTAATACCCTCAATTTCATTCAAAATGGATTGCATGTTTTCTTTTGGTATGATGACTGTTTTTGCCCCAGCCTTTTTAGCAGCCTTTACCTTAGGAAACACTCCTCCAATCGGCTTAACATTCCCATGAATGCTGATTTCTCCTGTCATCGCTACCGTATTGTCAATTGGCATTTGATAAATGGCCGAATAAATTCCCGTCGCCATGGCAATCCCAGCCGACGGGCCATCAACCGGAATCCCGCCAGGAAAATTCACATGAATATCGTAATCATTTGCGGGCACCCCCATCGATCTTAACACGGTAATGACATTTTCAATCGAGCCACGCGCCATGCTTTTTCTACGAATCGATTTACCTTGACCGCCAATGCTTTCTTCTTCCACAATTCCCGTAATATTAATGGTACCTTTTTCTTTTGCCGGAATGACTGTCACTTCGATTTCGAGCAAAGCGCCAGAATTGGGGCCGTAGACTGCCAATCCATTCACAAGCCCAATCCGTGAGCTGTCATTGATCTTTCGTTCCATCCGAGGAGTCATTTGACTCGAATGGACAACCCATTCAATATCTTCATCTTTAATAAAGTTTCTGTCTTCCGTAATCGCAAGACCCGCAGCAATTTGAATCATGTTGACTGCTTCGCGTCCATTTCTTGCATACTGGGAGAGTGTCTCCACACCAGTTTCGTTAATAGCGAGATTAACTTTTTTAGCCGCCTTTTTCGCTACAGTGATGATTTCTTCTTGATTTAAATCCCTAAAAAAAACCTCCATACAACGGGATCGGATCGCAGGTGGGATTTCGTTCGGTGTTCTTGTAGTAGCCCCAATTAAGCGAAAATCTGCTGGAAGGCCATTTTTAAAAATATCATGAATATGTGTAGGAATCTGCGTATTTTCCTCATTATAATAAGCACTTTCCAAATATACTTTTCTGTCTTCCAATACTTTTAAAAGCTTATTCATTTGGATAGGATGCAATTCTCCAATTTCATCAATAAATAGTACACCGCCATGCGCATTGGTCACCGCACCTTGTTTTGGCTGGGGAATTCCCGCCTGCCCCATCGCACCTGCTCCTTGGTAGATAGGGTCATGAACCGAACCGATTAACGGGTCTGCAATTCCCCGTTCGTCAAAACGAGCGGTTGTCGCATCCAATTCAACAAAAACGGACGATGGTTTAAATGGAGATTTGTGGTTCTTTTTCGCTTCTTCTAAAACTAAACGGGCAGCCGCCGTTTTTCCCACTCCAGGCGGTCCATAAATAATGACATGCTGCGGATTTGGACCACATAATGCTGCTTTTAATGATTTGATCCCGTCCTCTTGTCCAACTATATCCTGAAAGCTCGTAGGTCTCACTTTTTCTGCTAATGGTTCCGTAAGTGAAATCGAGCGCATTTTACGAAGCTGCTCCATCTCCTTCCTAGATTCCCTATCAATGGAGACTTTTTGTGTGCGCTGATTCTTAAGCAAATTCCAAAAATACAGCCCGATGATGATTCCAAAAAAAAGCTGTATAAATAAGGCAATCCCCGTCCAACTCATATATTTCCCTCCTGCACTCCTTAGGATATTAATAAGTATTTCCTGCTTAGAGATGGAATAAACATGGAACCAGATATTGGAGAAACGAGGAATGTAACAAAATATTCATTCATTAAGTGTGACTGCATTGTTTTTTTCTTTAAAATTAATAGTGAGTCCCTGTGGATTCGAGGAAAATTTATTACGATTGATAACCTTCGTACCGTAAGAAAGGATGTGGAGTATGGCATTTAAAGATCGAATTGTATCCGATGAATTAAAAAAATGGAGAAGTTTACATGCTCGAATGGTTTTAACAGAAGAAGAAAGAAAGTACTATTTAAACAAAGAGAAAGGCTTCGAAGGTGAATTGAGGTTTGATGAATTAACTGAAAAGCTTACTGGAGATCAGATTATTCTAAACGATTTGCTGCTTGAGGTGAATGGAGTTACATTTCAAATTGACACAACTATCATTTTTCAGGATACAATTGACCTATTTGAAGTTAAAAATTATGAAGGAGATTATCTTTTTAAACAGAACAGATTTTACATTAACTCCGAATTAGAAATTCTGAATCCGCTCGATCAATTAAAACGATGTCAAACCTTATTCCGACAGTTACTTCAAAATCTTAGCTTTAAAATTCCCGTTGAAGGAAGGCTTATCTTTATCAACCCCGAGTTTACTTTATACAACGCCCCCGAAAACAAGTCCATTATATTTCCAACACAGATTAACCGTTTTATGAAAAAATTAAATTCAAAACCATCAAAAGTAAATGGAACTCATAAAAAGCTTGCGGAGCAGTTGGTTTCCTTGCACCAAACAAATTCAAAGATAAACATGTTGCCTAATTATGAGTATCATCAGCCTCAGATGGGGATTTCTTGTGCGTCTTGTCATTCTTTAATGACGTCTGTCAAGGGGACTAAGTTAATTTGTAATGTATGCGAAGTCGAAGAAAAGCTGGAGTCTGCTGTAATGCGAAGTGTATGGGAATTCAAGTTACTATTTCCAGATAAGGAAATTACTACAAATAGTATTTTTGATTGGTGCAAGGTTGTTCCGTCAAAACCGATAATTAGAAGAATTTTGCAAAAAAACATGAAGTCGATAGGTATTGGTCAATGGTCCTATTATGAATTCTGAACAAATCTTTATTTGTAACCTAGATTGGTTTTTACTTTTTTCATTTAATTTCTCAATTTTGAAGCTAATATTCTTTATTAGCTTCATTTTTTCCTTTTATGGCCTCTAATTTGACACTAATAGCCTTTATTAGCTTCATTTTTTCCTTTCGAAGCATCTATTTTGACGCTAATAGCCTTTATTAGCTTCATTGTTTCCATTCGTGGCCTCTATTTTGACGCTAATTGCCTTTATTGGCTTCATTTTTTCCATTCGTGGCCTCTATTTTGACGCTAATAGCCTTTATTAGCTTCATTTTTTTCTTTCGTAGCATCTATTTTGACGCTAATAGCCTCTTCAGTTTCATTTTTCCTTTGAATCTGTAATTAAACAATTGTTTTCGAAAAAATGAAAAGCCCCGGAATCGTTCCGGGGCAAAAATCGTTATGCTGAAGTTTTTCTTTCTTCGTCAATTACTGTTCCATCTTCTAATATAAGCTTCGGTTCTTTGTTGTCCACAACTGTTTCTTTGGTAATAATGCACTTTGAAATATCATCGCGTGATGGAAGATCAAACATGACATCTAGCATGATACCTTCAATGATTGAACGTAAACCACGGGCACCCGTTTTTCGTTCAATTGCTTTTTTCGCGATTTCCTTCAAAGCATCCTCTTCAAATTCCAATTCAACATCGTCGATTTCGAGCATTTTTTGATATTGTTTCACCAAAGCATTTTTCGGCTTTGTTAAAATCTCAATCAACGCTGATTCGTCCAGTTGTTCTAGGCTTGCAATGACTGGTAGACGACCAATAAATTCTGGAATTAGTCCGAATCGAAGTAAATCTTCAGGAAGAACTTTTGAAAGAAGCTCTTTTTGTCCAATTTCTTGCACCTTCACATCAGATCCGAAACCAATCACTTTTTGGCCTAAACGGCGTTTAATAATAGGTTCGATTCCATCAAAGGCACCGCCGCAAATAAATAAAATATTCGTTGTATCGATTTGAATAAACTCTTGATGTGGGTGCTTTCTGCCACCTTGTGGTGGGACGCTGGCAACCGTACCTTCAAGAATTTTTAACAATGCCTGCTGAACCCCTTCACCGGAAACATCTCGTGTAATAGATGGATTTTCGGATTTGCGGGCGATTTTATCAATTTCATCAATATAAATGATTCCTTTTTCTGCCTTTTCAACATCATAATCAGCAGCTTGAATCAATTTTAATAAAATATTTTCGACGTCTTCACCAACATATCCAGCTTCAGTAAGTGAGGTAGCATCTGCAATTGCAAATGGTACATTCAGGATACGTGCCAATGTTTGTGCCAAAAGCGTTTTACCGCTTCCTGTTGGTCCAATCATACAAATATTACTCTTGGAGAGTTCAACATCATCAATTTTACTATTGGAATTGATGCGTTTATAGTGGTTGTAAACAGCTACAGATAGTGATTTTTTTGCCTGGTCCTGACCGATAACATATTCATCGAGAATTTCACAGATTTCTTTCGGCTTTGGAACATCTTTAAACTCAACCTCTTCTTCTGTTCCTAGCTCTTCCTCTACGATTTCTGTGCAAAGCTCGATACACTCGTCACATATATAAACTCCCGGTCCGGCAACTAACTTACGGACTTGATCCTGTGTCTTGCCACAAAAGGAACACTTTAATTGCCCTTTTTCATCATTAAATTTAAACAATATTTTCACCCCTTGAAACTTGATAATCCCATTTTTAACTAGAACGTCCAAACAAAAATCCGAGCCTTTTTCAAAATATTTCGAGCGTTATGTATTGGATTGTAACATATTTACTCAATGGACTGAAATAAAAAGCTTTACTCGGTTATGTCTGATTTTTCCACTCTTTTTTTCAGTTTGGAAACGCCCTCAAAAGAAACTTATGTACTTATTAAGCTTAACCATTATGATAAAAAATAAATCTTAAACCTGGTTAGAATTTAATTAATTTAATTCTATATGTGTCTTCAATATTCCTGCCAGTCCATTGATAAAAAGGTTTCCCTGTCTTTATTATAATATGTAAATTAAAAATTGTATAAAACGAGGCACGATTGAAATCGTGCCCCGCATTATTTATTCATTATTTCTTGTTTTCAACAAGAAAGTCAACGGCTTTTTTAAGTTTAAGGTCTGCTTTTATGCCTTCAACACCACCAAGTGCTTTCTTAATGCTATCAACAGACATGTTATACATGGTTGCCATGTTCTCAAGTTCTTTATTTACATCTTCATCTGTAGCTTCAAGTTTTTCCGCATTAGCAATTGCTTCTAATGTTAAGTTAACACGGACACGATTAACCGCTTCTTCTTTCATTTGTTCACGAAGAGCGTTTTCGTCTTGACCAGAGAATTGGAAATAAAGCTCAAGATTCATTCCTTGCATTTGTAGGCGTTGTTCAAATTCTTGAAGCATGCGGTTTACTTCATTGTTAACCATAACTTCCGGAACTTCAACTTCTACATTTGCAGCGGCTTTTTCAACGACGGTATCACGAACATGGTGCTCACCTTCGTGCTTTTTGCTGTCTTCTAAGCGAGTTCTGATTTTTTGTTTTAATGCATCTAATGATTCAACTTCATCATCTACATCTTTAGCAAATTCGTCATCTAATGCTGGAAGCTCTTTTCCTTTGATTTCATGAACAGTAACCTTGAAGGTTGCTGGTTTACCAGCAAGCTCTGCTGCATGGTATTCTTCAGGGAATGAAACTTCCACATCTTTGGATTCACCAGCGGCTAGTCCGACTAGTTGTTCTTCAAAGCCAGGAATGAAAGAGCCAGAACCTAATTCAAGTGAATAGTTTTCTGCTTTTCCACCTTCAAAAGCTTCTCCATCGACAAATCCTTCAAAGTCGATAACAACTGTATCACCAATTACAGCAGCGCCTTCTTCTTTTACAACTAACTCAGCATGGCGATTTTGTAAGGTTTCAATTTCCTTTTGAACATCTTCATCCGTAACAGTTGTGTCAAACTCTCCTACTTCAAGACCTTTGTATTCGCCTAATTTTACTTCTGGCTTTACTTGAACAGTTGCTTTAAAAGTAAACTCTTTATTTTTACCCATTTGATCTAGGTCAAAATCTACATTTTCAGGTTGATCGATTGGATCGATTCCAATTTCGTTAATGGCATTAAAATAAGCCTCTGGAAAAATGAAATCTAATGCGTCTTGATATAAAGATTCAACGCCAAAGCGCTTTTCAAACATTGGACGAGGCATTTTTCCTTTACGGAAGCCTGGTACGTTGATTTTTTGTACTACTTTTTTAAATGCAGAGTCTAAACCTTCATTTACTTTCTCTGCACTTACTTCAAATGTAAGGACACCGCGGTTCCCTTCTAACTTTTCCCAGTTTGCAGTCATTTTGCTTTTCCCTCCAACTATCTATTCACATTTTCATACGTGACGAATTAGGATGAATATGCCTTGTTTTATCAAGTCTATTCACAATTTAATGTAAAATATTAATTTTTACACACGCAACCCCTACATTATAACATAGGTTTGTTTTCTTTCAACAGCCTTACCTATATATTAGGAATTGAAATTTCTTCTACTTCCCTTATTTTAGTCATTGCTAACTCGATTTTTTCCCTTGAAACCTGATAATCATTTGAAATTTCGTCGATTTCCGGTTCAATCCCAAAATAATCTTGCCCAAGTAAATGAAAGGCTGCAGCCCATGCATTCACGCTTTCCGGTTGAAGTTCGAACGGAAAACTAATAAAGAAGATGCGTTCTACCAATCCTATGATGTTATCAAAAAGGACAGGATTATTATTTTCTAATATATCTGCTAATCGTTTTTCGATCTCTTTCATTTTCGGTTGTAATTGAATTTCCGGGAGCTGGGCTGGAACAACTTTTAATTCCAAATTAAATTTCCTAACCTTTACTTCCTTGTCAAATTCTTGATCTTTCAAAAGGGTTAACAGTATAGTTTTAAGAAAAGGATGCCCTTCATCTGAGCACAAATAGTCTTGAATTTCCGGGATGTAAGGACGAATATTTCTATCAGCTAGATTTGATATCACTGCCATTTGTTCATTAAGATTATGTAAAGAAAGCAGGTTTAGAGTACTATGAGGTAAATCCTCGTCAGGTTTGTTATTCTCCGCCATCCTTTTGCTAAATTGTAGGAGAGTTAAAAAGTGGCTATGTTTATCGGGTGGAAACTCTTTTTCTTCTAGTAACACTTCCAAGGTGGTTACAATCTCTTCATATTCGTGAAGTTGAATAAGGATTGAAAGATGAAGGTCAACGATTTGAAAATAGTCTCCAATACCTTTTAAGAGCATTTCATTTGTGAGTGTTTTTGCTTTTTTGAAAGAAGAAGCTTCAAAATAAGCCAGTACAAGTCCGATTAAAATTTCCCCGTCTTCCGGATTAAGTTCCTTGGCCTCCTCTAAAAGGATTATCGCTTCGTTATATTTCTTCATTTGCAGACTTTCAAGGCCCTTATCCTTCAATCGTTGTTCAAGTCCGGGAATGAAGATGACATTACCTATTTTTTTGGCTCGTTCCCGTTTTTTCATAAAATGACCGCCTCATACTTTTTCTACTGAAAAATACTATAGCATGGAAAAATAGAAAAAACAAAAAAACTCACCAATGATGGTGAGTAAATTTTAGTATGTAGTTTAGATGGCGTCCCAGGAGGGATTCGAACCCCCGACACACGGCTTAGAAGGCCGTTGCTCTATCCTGCTGAGCTACTGGGACATATATGTTTTTCAAAGACAAGATTTATTATAGTAGGCAAATAATTAAAAGTCAACAGCTATTTGCCCATTTTTTAAAGAGAAAATGGGGAAGCAAAAAACTCCCCATCATTTCGGCAAGACGAATTCACGTGCTAGCTCCTTAACTTCACGTCCATTTAATTCGAAAACTGACAAATTGATGATGTCGTCATTCAAGTCAAGAATCATATACGTTTTCTCGATGCGCTCTCGGGGAAGGCGGATGCTTCCCGGATTTAAAAAGAGCGTGCCGCCTACTACCTCAGCACCTAATACATGCGAGTGCCCAAAACATACGATATCGGCATTTTCCTGCAGAGCCTTATATTTTAAGCTCATTAACGAAGTCTTTACCGAATACTTATGGCCATGGGTAATAAAAAACCTACGCCCTGAAAAATCAAGCGACGTTTCTAACGGATACCCGCCAAAATCACAATTTCCCATGACGGTTAAAAACCTTTCGATAGATGGATCGTCAGGCATCAATTGTGAATCACCGCAATGAATCATTATATCGACCTCACCAATATGCCTCTCCCTTACCCATTGAAGCTCTTTGGTCAGGCCGTGACTATCGCTTACGATCAATGCCTTGCTCATGATTGTTCCGCACTTTCTAAAATAGAATCAAGAATCACCTCAAGTTTCTTAAGCGCGTTCGCACGATGGCTTATATTATTTTTTTCATCCGATGATAATTCCGCCATTGCGAGTCCTTTTTCCGGCACATAAAAAACCGGATCGTATCCAAATCCATTTGAACCTCTCTGTTCTTCAAGGATTCTTCCTTCGCAGGTGCCTGACACCGTAATCGGTTTTTGATTTGGAACGGCAACTGCCAGTGCACAGTAAAAACGAGCGGATCTTCTAGCATCCGGAATACCTGTTAACTCGTTAAGCAGCTTATTTGTATTCGCTTGGTCATTTTTAGGTTCCCCGGCGTAACGTGCGGAATAAATACCTGGTCTCCTTTCGAGGGCATCGACCATTAATCCCGAATCATCGCCAATTACCATTTTATTAAGGGCACGCGATACGGCTTCAGCTTTTAGAATGGCGTTTTCCTCAAAAGTTGTGCCTGTTTCCTCGACATCAGGGATTTCCGGAAAGTCCAGCAACGTTTTAACTACAATCCCTCTCGGAGTAAAAATTTGCTCAAATTCTCTTGCTTTACCTGGGTTTTTTGTCGCAATAATAACTTCCTTCATCGTAATCTCCTCTTATTTCGCCCTTCTTGCATCTATTTTTCTTGTGATTTCTTCACCTAAAGCATTCTTTTGCTGTTCAAAAAGCTCCGTCAATCCCTCTTGTGCTGCATTCAGTAAATCCTGTAGCTGTGCATAGGAAAAGGTAGATTCTTCACCCGTTCCTTGAAGTTCGACAAATTCTCCATTTCCTGTCATCACGACATTCATATCAACATGGGCCTTAGAATCTTCAGCATAGTTTAGATCTAGAACGGTAAGGTCATTTTTTAAAATACCAACGCTAGTTGCTGCTAGATAATCCGTAATCGGAAACCTTGGAAAGGACTTTTTTTCCGCCAAAGCATTCAATGCCATTGTCATCGCTACAAATGCTCCGGTGATAGAGGCAGTCCGGGTGCCGCCGTCTGCTTGAATGACATCACAATCAATCCAAACCGTTTTTTCGCCGATTGCACTTAGGTCGACAACTGCTCTTAGAGCACGCCCGATTAGCCTTTGAATTTCCATTGTTCTTCCTGATACTTTCCCTTTGGAAGACTCTCTAATATTTCTCGTCTCAGTTGCCCTTGGTAGCATTGAGTATTCGGCAGTAATCCAACCCTTGCCTTCTCCTCTCATAAAAGGAGGTACTCGATCTTCAATGCTTGCAGTACAAATCACCTTTGTATCCCCAACCGTTATTAGAACGGAACCTTCAGGATGTTTTAAATAATTAGTTTCAATATGTATTGGTCTTAGCTGCAGTGGTTCTCTGCCATCAACACGCACAATACTTCCTCCATTTCGCTACAGACTATAAAGCAATGTATTAAATAAGAAAAGCGTAAGCGCCTTGTTCAGCCCCGACAAGCATAAGACGCGCCCAAAAAGAAGGCGTTTTTTGCCTTCATTTTGGGAGTGGCTTATGACCTCGAGGGGCTAGGCGCTGGAGCTAGACAATTCTCGAAGTTGAATTTTCTTCCTTATCTAATAAAGAAGAGGCGGGCCAAGAGCCAACCTCTTTCGTTGTCACTATATAGTATAACAAAAAACATTTTTTAAAAACTACCCGTATTTACTTTTTCCGGCCTGGTTACTGCCTCTATTGATTTCTTACCTTTATCATCTACTAAACTCGGTTTTCCTTTAACCGTCAAGGTTACCTTGTCAATTCCATTTTGTTCAGTAAGCGAAAGGACAAGCTCATCTAATAAGGCTTTAGAAATGATTTTATCTTTAAAGCCGCCGTAAATGTTCTCATTGAAGTCTAACGTCACCTTCCCCCCCTCAAGCTTTGGTGCACTAAGGAGTTTGACATCAGACATAAACTCAGAAACAAGGTTAGACTTTTCGTTTGGTCCTGTAGCCAACGCATTTACCACGGCAGCAACATTATCTTTTACTTCATTGT
Organism: Neobacillus massiliamazoniensis; assembly: GCF_001048695.1. Taxonomy (GTDB): domain Bacteria; phylum Bacillota; class Bacilli; order Bacillales; family Cytobacillaceae; genus Neobacillus; species Neobacillus massiliamazoniensis. The sequence continues at coordinate 670,956 of NZ_CVRB01000004.1, forward strand.
TGATCCTAAGAGTGACGGGAACATAATAGTACGAGCCCTCATCACCACCGATATAGTAGACGGTTAACGGCTTCGTGTTTGTAATATCGACAATGTCTTTAGTGTCTATATTGATTCCATTGGCCCTTGAGAGTTTATCACTAATCGGAGTTCCATTAACAGGCATTTCCGTAAGATCATGACCATTCATTTGCAGTTTTACTTGCTTAATGGTATTAAACTGCGTGAGGGTCCATGTGATCGATTGCAGAATCTTTAATTCATCTCCAGCCTGGTAGTTTTTAAATTCCTTTGAAAAATTGACCGTTGCCACGCCATCTTTTACATTGACAGAGGTTTGTGTACCTTCAGGCAGGACAGCTCTAAATCCGTTCGGCAGCATGTCGGTACCCGGTCCATTTTGCACTAAATAATCAAGAGCCTGTTTAGCTACTGTTACATTTTTCGGGAGATCAATCGTTTTGGGGACAACATAACCATTTTTATCAATTAAATAAAGCTCCGTTTTGACGGTTTCTTGTGAATTATCCTTTTTTGCAGTTTTATCCTTATTGGCATTTTTATCGACCATCGTTACTTTTTGTGGCGGATCTATTTTCTTATTCGTTTCAGACCCATACATGCCGCAGCCTGATAATAGAACGGTTGAAGCGAATATAGCCGAAACAATGGTACCAGCTTTATTTTTAGACATATCTATTCCCCCCAAGATAGTTTGTACTAACATGTATACGAGCCTTGTGAAAAAATAGACCGTCTATAAGACATTTTTTTTAAAGTATTAGAAAAAAAAGAGCCCTCGTAATAACGAGGGCCCATCATTAAAGTTTTATTTGTTTCACATGATCAACAGGTCTTTCTAACCATTGGGAAGCAATTTTTGAAAAAATAGTTGTAGAACCCGTGGTGAAAAATTCGTGCTCAGGCTCGTTCTCATTCAAACTGAGGAGCCCGTTATATTGGAGAATGGCGCTGATTTCTCGTGCTGTCTCATCACCTGAACTGATTACATTTACACTTTCCCCCATAATTTTTTTTATGAGAGGCTCTAATAGTGGATAGTGAGTGCAGCCCAAGATTAGTGTGTCCAAATTTTGATTAAGTAGTGGTGTTAGTGCTTCATCCACAATTTTTTCGGCTATGGCCCCAGAGTATTCACCACTCTCGACAAGAGGGACAAATTTAGGACAAGCAAGACTTTGGACATAAAGCCTGCTATTTAAAGATTTCAAAGCCTTTTCGTATGCACCGCTCTTAACTGTTCCCACCGTTCCAATTATCCCTACTCGGTAATTTCTTGTAGTCTTAATAGCAGCACGTGCACCGGGATTAATTACTCCAAGAACAGGTATGGTTAATTCCTGCCGAATCTCATCGAGAACGGCAGCTGTTGCTGTATTGCAAGCAATTACTAGCATTTTGATCTCTTTTTTTAATAAAAAAGAGGTTAATTCCCAAGTGAATTTCTTCACTTCCTTAGTGGGTCTAGGTCCATAAGGGCATCTGGCGGTATCGCCCAAATATATAATTTCTTCATTCGGAAGCTGCCTCATTATCTCTTTGGCAACCGTTAACCCGCCAACGCCGGAATCAATCACTCCAATTGGATGTTTCAAACTTCTCGCCTCTTTTTTAACGCATTTCTTGATGCAATTTCATCAAGTTGTTTTGAAAAAGCTGGATTTCTTCTAACGAGAAATTCACTAAGACTTCTTTTAAATATAGTTGTCTTTTATTAATCACTTCTTCGATGATTCTTTCACCCTCAGCAAGCAAGTGGATGCGAACAACACGGCGGTCGTTTGAATCCTTAACTCTCTCGACAAGCAGATTTTTTTCCATCCGATCGACGAGATCTGTGGTTGTGCTGCATGCCAAAAACATTTTATTGGAAAGCTCCCCGATGGTCATATCCCCATCTTCAAAGAGCCATTGAAGGGCTATGAATTGAGGTGGAGTAATTTTATAATTACTTAGCATTTCTCTACCTTTTTGTTTAATAATTCCTGATATGTAGCGTAAATCTTTTTCAATACTAGCTACTATTTCTGCATTTACTCTATGTGAATCTTCGAGTTTCATTTTTTCACCCCTAAAATATAGGCTTTCTCCTAAAGACCCTATCATTCCTTCATGTATTTCATGCTAGGTGAAAGTCTTAAACCTTGCTCTTATTTTCTACTTTTTTCAGTGAAATTTCAAGTTGAATCTTTCGGTTGATAGGCACCCGCAAAAAGGGTTAATAAAATATGAACCGGCCTCCAAAATATGGATGCCGGTCATGATTAAAGTTCTAGCTCCCCCATTCGAAGGAGCTCTACAACCGCTTGGGAACGCCCCTTTACGCCAAGCTTTTGCATGGCATTTGAAATATGATTTCGAACCGTTTTTTCGCTTATAAATAATTCACCAGCGATTTCTTTTGTTGTTTTGTCTTGTACTAACAGTTCGAATACTTCTCTTTCACGTTTGGTGAGTAATGGCTTGTGAGTATAATCATTCTCCTTCAAGTATTGAAACCCTCCTTGCCTTCGCCAGTTATGAACCGTGGGGTGGGTATATTTTTAGTCACCATATCATATGTGAACTCGACCTGCGAAGTGACTGTATTTCCAATAAGGAGAATGATTTTGTAAAAAAATGTACGAATCAGATATTTAAAGTTGAGTAAGTTGATGCTTACAAAGTAGATTTCTCATTTCCTCTGTCCAAGGTACACCTTTTCCTGTCTTTTTTGAAATTTGCACTATTGTTCCCCTACCGACGAAACCGATCGATCCATCCTCTTTTTTGCCCATGTAGTGAATATCCACTGATGAGTTCCCAATAGATTGTATTTTGACATACACCTTTAGCTTTTCGTCAAAATAGATTTGCTTGAGGTAATCACATTGCAAGTCGGCCACAACAGGAATGGTTTCGCTCTCCGGCTGGAGCCATTCTTGCATAAAGCCTATTGACTTTAAATATTCCGTTCTCGCTTCTTCAAAGTAGACAAATGGAACCGTATTATTTAGATGGCCAAACAAATCAGTCTCAGAAAATCGCACTTTAACATCTAGGAAAAATTCAAATTCTTGTTCCCATTGATGAAAATCATCTATGTAGTTAGCTCGCCCCATTATATTCTCTCCTTAATCACTGAATATTCATTCATTTTATTATAAGTTTATTTTTACCATTTGGAAACAACAAATAATATTATTTATTAGTGTTTAAAGATTGAATCATTTTTGAAATTATTTTTATACCTATAAAAACAGTATGTCTTCGATCGATTAATTTGTTGAATTCACCAAATTAGTTTCAATTAAAAACAAAGCTTTAAATAAAATCGTTAAAACGGAAAAGACTGACCAAGTACATATAATGCTTGATCAGCCTAATTTTAGTTATTCTGTTTTTCGTCTTCTAGTCAAAATCATGCCTATTCCAATAAATAAAACGGTTACGCCTACAAAAAGGATATTAAACATGTTTGATGCAGTGCTAGGAAGACCATACCCTGTTTTCGGTGTTGTGTTTGCCTCTGCCACCGGGGTATCCTTCCCTGTTTCAAATACAGTAAAGGTGCTAAAGTGTGGGGTTTGAACAGTTACCTTTCCATCCTTATAGACAGCGCCAGGAACCAACTCCCATTTTTCAGTTGAGTCATTATAATAGAACACCTTGAGGTTTGCAGTATTCTTTATTTTTGAACGATCAACTGTGAAAGTTAAGGAAACTAGCTCTGAAAACTGATGAACAGCTTTTCCATCAATATAGATCGTGAAACTGTAAACCGGGCTCACGGTATTACTGATGTCTTGCATTCTCTTAATATCAAGGGAAAACGACTTTCCGTCTTGAACAACTGCTAATGGAACTGCGACTTCCACTAGGTCATTCTTAACAGTTAGCGGAACCCCCTTTTCTTTAAGAAGTTTTACTTGTTCTTTCGTAAGCTCTAGTGTCGCAGAATGATTAGTTCCAATGTCTAAAATGAGATTACCTTGGTTGTTGGCAGCATTATTAATCGCCTTTTCAAAATCCTGCTGTCCTACTTCAATTTTCCCATTTTTTACAGAAGTCTTAATTACCACTGGCTTATGATTAGGCTTTTCACCAGAGTTGTTACCTTGGTTATTACCATTTTCGTCGCCATTATCCTCTTTCTCTCCCAGCGTTAACACGTATGTGCTTAGTGCAGGAACGGTAATTTCATTGCCTTTAATAATATCGAGTGCTGATGAACCCGCTTTAACACCATTTACTACTAGCTTCCAACTACCTGTAACAGGTAATTTAATCGTAACAGGAGTTCGATTAGCATTGTAGGCAACAGCAATTTTTTCAGCTGAATCGCCATTAGCATGACCATCAATGTAGAAAGCCACTGAATTTGCAGGAGCATCTAAAAATTTCAGATGTTCTTTAATATCAGCTTGAGTGGTCATTCGGAAGGCCGGGTGATCTTTTCTAACCTTTACTAGGCCTTTAAAATATTCTACTTCAGCATCCATTTCACTGCGGCGTTTCCAGTCTAATTCGTTTACTGCATCTGGTGCATTATAGCTGTTATCATTTCCGCCCTTTGTTCTCATAAACTCTTGACCGGCATGGATAAATGAAATACCTTGTGAAGTTAACACAATGGATGATGCAAGCTTATGCATTTGTTTTAGTACATCATCACTATCATTTGGATTAGTCTTTTTCAACTTATCCCATAGCGTTAAATTATCATGCGCTTCTACATAAGTAATGGTTTTGCCCGGGTCATCAGCAAAGGTTTTAATCGTATCACTGTAATTAATACCGCCTACTACACCCTTTTTAATACGAGTTTCCATTCCTGCTTTGCCGTTAACAAAACCTTTATCTAAATCATCAAAGACACTGCCCTTTAAGCCATCACGGATATCATCATTAAATTGAGCAATACCCTTCATCTTTGTTGCATTCTTTTGATTTGCCTTTTGTTCCGGATCAAGTGGAGTATTTAAATCCCAGCCTTCTCCAAGCACAATGATAGATGGATCAATTTTATTCAAGGCAGAACGAACTTCGTTCATGGTTTCAACATCATGAATTCCCATCAAATCAAACCGGAATCCATCTATGTGGTATTCCTTTGCCCAATAAGAAACAGAATCAACAATAAATTTACGCATCATTTTGTGTTCAGATGCTGTATCATTTCCTACTCCTGTACCGTTAGCAAGTGTTCCATCTGCGTTATAACGGAAATAGTAGCCTGGAACCAGCTTTTGCAGGTTAGACTCTGCTGCATTAAACATGTGATTATAAACAACATCCATAATGACACGAAGGTTGTTATCATGCAGAGCTTGAACCATTTTCTTCATTTCATTGATACGAACAGTAGGTGTATATGGATCAGTTGAATAGGATCCATCAGGAGCATTATAGTTTTTCGGATCATATCCCCAATTAAATTGCGGCTGATCGAGTTTTGTTTCGTCTACGGAATTATAATCGAACATTGGCAATAACTGTACATGGGTGACACCTAAATCTTTAATATGACTTAAACCTGTTTTTACACCATTTGGTCCTTTAGTGCCTGTTTGTGCAACACCAAGGAACTTTCCTTTATATTGGTCACTTACACCACTATCTGGTGCGATGGTTAAATCACGGATATGCGCTTCATAAATTATCGCATCCTCTGGATTTTTAAACGCAGGTTTAGCTGTACTCCAGTTTTCAGGATTCGTTGATTTTAAATCAACAACAGCACCCTTATCACCGTTAGCAGAAACTGCATGTGCATATGGATCAACTGCTTCATTCCAAGTATCGCCAACTTTAACTTTATAGGTATACAGCAAGCCTTTTTGGTCACCTGTCAATTTAGCAGTCCAAGTCCCCTTATCTGAACGAGTCATTGGAATTTCTGTTCCGGTGGTTGAATTCCATTTATCATAGGTTACTAGCTTAGCTTCACTAGCTGTCGGTGCCCATAAACGGAAACTAGTTTGGGCTGCAGAATAGCTATTCCCAAGATCATTACCATCATAATAAAAATGATCTTCGAATGATTTGCTTCTAACCACTTTGCCCATTGTAACAGTTGCTTCTCCAAAGCCTTCTTTACTAATCTTGTAAGTCTTAGATAAATCTAAATCTTGTTTAGTTGTAATCTTTACCTTATTTGTTAAGCCGTTTAACAAATCCCCGATTGGTTCGACTTTTTCAATAGCGGCATCTTGTAAGTTAATACCTGCGTTTGCTGCATCAGTTAATGAGAACGGGAAATTAGTTTCGAACGTGATTTGATTTAACTCATCGATGTCAGCCTTTACAATTCTTGGATTGCGGTCAACCTTCGCAGGATTATCGAAAATCCGCGCTTGTCCCTGCGCAAGCCATACTTCTGCTTTTCCATCAGCTGTGAATTTGGTAATAAATCGATTATCTCCAATGTCTTTTGCAGACCAATCCTTTTTACGAACAATAAAGCCTACCTTTGTTGCTCCATTTAAGTTGGTTAGTTTAACCGTACCTTGTTTACCATATGAAGTTTCTTGGGAAAGTGGTACCGCTACACCGTCACTCTTGTCGGTCCATACCCATATATCCCAATCATTATAATTTAAGTCATAACGGTAATAGTTAAAGGATACTTCTAAATCGTTGTATGTTGGTAGTTGACGATATTCACCATCGGGAGGACTAGTGTATACTTTATCATCGCCGGCTTTTATCCATACCTCATCCTTACCATACCAAATATTATCTATAGTACGGTCGCCGCCGTCTTTTTCCCAGCTGTCTGTTCGGACAATGAAACCAACTTTGTTAAAGTCACCATCTAATTCAACATCGGCTACTTTTCCAAACTTGTCTTCACCAGTGAACGGATAAACTTTACCTTCATTGCCGTCTCCCCAAACCCAAAGATTCCAATTCTTCGTATCACCAGCTTTAGGCTGATAATGGATTTTCACCTTCGTTGTTACTTTTTGCTGAGCAACTTTGACATCAATGCTACGTTCATCTAAGGCGTGAAAAACAAATACATACTTATCTGATGCAGAAGGTGTAAACGATAGATTATCACCATCCATCCACTGGCCATCTTTAACAAACTTGTATTCTACTTTAACACCTTTCGTCAAAGCAACCGGTTGACTCTTCCATACTTTTTCCACAGTGTCATAAGTTAACTTTTGATCTGCTCCATCCCATTTCAGAGGGTCAGAACCTCTTAGGACAACGTCACTATATACCTTATTGCGGTCAAGCGGCACATCACTGTAGGTCAAAGAGCCATTTACCTTGTAAATACTGAAAGTTTTCCCTTTGCTTATAAAAGAAAGATTACCAGCATTGTCACTTTTAAAATTATCAGTTCCGAACACATCAGTTAAGGAAACATCGTCAATTTTTAATTGATTGTAAAGCTTATTCACGTCAATTTGTTGATTGGATGCTCCTTTGTTTACAACAACTAAATATTGACCGTCTTTATCAGCTCTTTCATAAGCAAAAACATTTTGATCAGCAAATAATGATTTAAATGTACCTGTACGCAATGCTGAAATATCATTACGAAGTTTTGCTAGTTTTTTATAATAGCTTTGGATATCAAGATTTTGCTTGGCTGGATCCCAGGGCATCATTTCTCGATAGTAGCGATCCTTCCAATCTGTAACAGTATTAGGATCTTTGCTCATGGAAAGTCCGACTTCATCACCATAATAAATGATCGGCGGTCCAGGTAAGGTAAATTGAGTTGCTGCTGCAAGCTCCAATTTTGTAACATCGCCTCCCGCTTCGTAAATAAAGCGCGGCTTATCGTGGCTGTCTAGGAATGATGAAAGCACGTATTCAGATGGATAGGTAGCAAGATTGTCATTGACTGTTTTGCTTAAATCGACCATAGATTGGTCTTTTGCAAATGTATTAACTAGTGAATCATTTAGGCCAAAGTCAAGTGCACCGTCAAGCTTACCAGCATATGAGTTAATCTTTTCACGAGTGTCCCAAACTTCCCCGAAAATATAAGCGTTTGGTTTCAATTGTTTCACTTTATGACGGAAATCAACCCAATAGCTGTAGCTAGGACCTTTGGCATAATCTAAACGGAAACCGTCAAAGTCTAAATCAGTTAACCAATACGGAACAACATCATTAATCATGTAGTTTCTTACTTCTGGGTTATCATTGTTCAGTTCCGGAAGCTCTTGTACACCATAGAACGTTTTGTACTGGTTAGGCCATTCTGTGAATGTATACCAATTGTAATAAGGGCTTCCTTCCCCTTTTGCCTTAGCATCCTGGAAAAACGGATGCTGAACAGATGAATGGTTGGCAACAAAGTCGTACACTACCTTCATGCCTTTAGCATGTGCCTGATCGACTAATTGCTTCATCGTATTCTTATCACCGAAACGAGAATCAATTTCCTTGTAGTCAGCAGGGTGATATCCATGTGAATATGGACCTTTATATACAGGTGAAATCCAAATCGTATTAACACCTAAGCCCTTAATATAATCAAGTTTATCTAAAACCCCTTTTAAATCTCCACCCATCCAGCCTTTTAGTTTTTCGTCATAAGGCAGATTTGCTGAAGCAGGGTCGTCATTATTTGGATCTCCATTGTTAAAACGGTCAACAAATACTTGATAAATCACAGCATCCTTTGCCCATTGCGGTGATTTGAATTGATCTACATAATAGCCAAAAGGCGTAGCTTCTTCTGGTGTAAAGCCATTAGAGTCTGCATACTGTGAACCCGAACTAGCTGTATTCCAAACATCTGTTATATACTTGACAGCGGTTCCATTCTCTTGTTTAGGAATAACACCTTTAAATATAGTTGTTGTCAGTCCATTTGCGATTGTTTCCGAGTCCTTCTGCAGCGATACCACTTTACCAACTGTTGCAGCTCCTCTGCTTCCGCTTGGGAAGGTACCGTCAGTCGTATAATAAATTGCTCCAGCATCTACTGAATCGTAATGCTGTACTGTTACTTTAACCGTTACATCATCATTACTAGTTGGAATGACCGGTGAATAAGAGTAATTGTTATTCACATCTTTCGCGATTGGTACAGCTTTCCACGCCGCTACTGTATCTTCATATACCTTACCATCCGCTGTAAAAACTGCTTTACGTTTAGTATCTGCTTTTTCTAGCAGCTTTTGGTCACCTAAGGAGTATAGATATTGAATTTCATCACCAGCATTACCAGCTAGTGTTACCGTCCATTTGCCATCTGCCCCTTTAGTTAGTGGGGTAATAGCATAATTAAATCCATTTAAGGTTGAACCAATTGTTGGTATAGCTCGATCAGATGTACCTGGAGGTAGGGAAACCTTTAGCGTTAACGTTCCAGTAAATTTCGAGAAGTCTAACTTGACATCAACTGTTCTTTCTTGATCCTGGTGGAAAACAAAAATATAGTCTCCCGTTTGCGGTGGAGTAAATTTAAGATTCTCTCCAGCCATCCATTGATCATTCATTACAAACTTGTATTCTACTTCTTTACCACCCTGAAGTGAGATAGGCTGGCTTTTCCAATTTCCCTGTGTAGGATCATAGATGAGAGGATGGTTATCCGAGCTCCAATCAAGTGAGTTTGCATTACCACGTAATACAACTTTGTCATACATTTTATCTGCGGCCTTAGCATGTTGTGCAAACGGTAGCACAAAAGTACTAAATAAAAGCACAAATGCCAGCAGTGATGAAAATATACGCCTCATTTAAATCCCCCTATTATTTTTTTATAAGCGCTAACGATTTTCGCAACTAAATGTTATATTTTGTGCAACCGTTTGCACAAATGTGCGAATGCAACCGTTTCCACTTTAGTAGATTCTACCATTTAATATTTAAAAAATCACTATGTATTTCGAACTATAAAATTTATCCATTTTTTGTCCAAAATACAAAAAAAGACACTTATCGTCAATTCAGTGATTTTATAATGAGAGGAATTCTCTTTTTCTTAAAAGTGATGAAATGGAAAAAAGCTCCCCATTTACGAGGAGCTAAAAAGTTGGTCCTATTTGAACACAAAGAGATTTTTAATTGCTTATTTGTCCATAAGGAATTATATGTAGTCAACAATAATTGATAAATTCTGTAAAGGGAATCCTAAATAGACTTTCCTTTACATAGATTTTTTTAATGCTTCGAATATCATTCAATAAAATTATTTTCAAGATTTTGGTTTCGCATAAATAATATAGCGATCGGGAGCATCCCCTATATAGCTAAAAGGATAGCAAGTGGTTAACATTAATTCTTCTTCATTATGCTGCAAGGTAATAATGCTTGTATCATTCGAATCTACGATTTTTGTATGAGTAATTTCATAGGTGAAAGTTCCATTAGGCATTTTTACATTTAAGGAATCTCCGATTTTTAATTCTCCAAGATGGCGAAACACCGTATCACGATGACCTGATAAAACAATTTGTCCTTTTTCGCCAGGAAGATAAGAGCCGTTATAGTGCCCTACCCCCTTTTTCAAATCATTAGGATTGGTGCCTTCTACAATGCCAAGCTCTGCATTAATTTTAGGAATAATCAAAAGGCCAATCGTGTCACCGACACTAGGTGATGAATTCTTTTCCCCTGTGTCATTTGTTGTGTTTCCAACTGTTTTCTTGGGGGTTTTCTTTGGGGCAATGACTTCCTTTGCTTTCTTAATTGTAGCTTGGGTTTCCATCTTTGTATCAACAAATTGCCATATTCCTATTCCCATAATAACTAATCCAGCTAAAATGATGATCAACGGAACTTTCGCTTTCACCTTCATTACCATCCTTTATCATATGTATATCTAATAAACAAATTCACTTCCGATAAGAAAAGCGCAAGGCGCCCGTTAAGCGACGTATGGACTGGAGCGCTTCGACTGAGATAAAGGAAACACGGAGAGCGCTAGCGATCCGATGTTGACTTATCGTAGGGAGAAGAGCGAAGTCCACTAGTCGCTGGGCGCCTGAAGCTGGACAATTCTCGAAGTCACAATTTATACTTTCTTTTCTTTTAAACAAAAACCCTTCTTTTCATTATAAAAAAGAAGGGCTTTATGAATATTATTCGTGGTCGCTACCAAAGAAATTTTTAAAGGATTGGAGTGTTGCATCCCGGTTAATAGCCGCAATTGAAGTTGTAAGTGGAATGCCCTTTGGACATGCTTGAACACAGTTTTGTGAATTACCACATCCCTGCAATCCTCCATCCTCCATAAAGGCATTTAACCGTTCTGCTTTATTCATCGCGCCAGTTGGATGGGTGTTGAATAAGCGAACCTGACCAAATACAAATGGTCCCATGAAATTTGATTTGTCGTTAACGTTCGGACAGGCCTCTAAACACACGCCACATGTCATACATTTTGACAGTTCATATGCCCATTGACGTTTTCTCTCCGCCATACGAGGACCAGGTCCCAAATCATACGTTCCATCGATTGGGATCCATGCTTTTACTTTCTTTAATGAATCAAACATTCTACTTCTGTCCACCTGAAGATCGCGGACAATAGGGAATGTTTTCATCGGTGCTAAACGGATCGGTTGCTCAAGCTGATCAACAAGCGCTGAACAGGATTGGCGCGGTTTACCGTTAATCACCATGGAACATGCACCACAAACCTCTTCAAGGCAGTTCATTTCCCAAGTAATTGGAGTTGTAGCTTGTCCCTTTGTATTGACAGGATTTCTGCGAATTTCCATCAATGCCGAAATCACGTTCATATTCGGACGATAAGGTACTTCAAATTCCTCCTCGTAAGGAGCAGAATCTGCGGAATCCTGACGAGTTATTATAAATTTAACTGTTTTTGTTTCAGCCATTCTTTCCTACTCCCCTTTCATTAATGCTTAGTAGTGTAATCGCGCTTACGTGGTTTAAGCAACGAGATATCAACATCCTCATAATGGAAGGCTGGAGCAGATTTAGAATCAACAAATTTTGCCATTGTTGTTTTTAAGAATTCCTCATCATTACGCTCTGGGAAATCAGGCTTATAATGGGCACCGCGGCTTTCATTACGATTATATGCACCGATCGTAATAACACGGGCCAATTGCAGCATGTTTTGTAATTGACGTGTAAAGGCTGCACCTTGATTGCTCCATTTTGAAGTGTCATTAATATTAATATTTTGGTATCTCTCTAACAGTTCTTGAATCTTTTCATCTGTTTTTAACAGCCTGTCATTGTAACGAACAACAGTAACATTATCTGTCATCCATTCACCAAGCTCTTTGTGGAGAACATAAGCATTTTCATTTCCATCCATTGACATAATGCCATTCCACTTTTCTTGTTGTTCTTTCACATGTCGGTCAAACACAGTAGAAGAGATCGAATCGGAACTCTTTTCAAGTCCATCGATATATTTAACAGCATTCGGTCCGGTAACCATTCCCCCATAAATTGCCGAAAGCAAGGAGTTCGCACCTAAACGGTTGGCACCATGCTGTGAATAATCACATTCACCTGCAGCAAAGAGACCAGGAATATTGGTCATTTGATCATAGTTAACCCAAAGTCCACCCATTGAATAGTGAACAGCAGGGAAAATTTTCATTGGCACTTTTCGTGGGTCATCCCCTACGAATTTTTCATAAATCTCGATAATTCCGCCCAATTTTACATCCAACTCATGTGGATCCTTGTGGGATAAGTCGAGGTAAACCATGTTTTCACCATTAATACCAAGCTTATCATCTACACAGACATGGAAAATTTCACGTGTTGCAATATCGCGCGGCACAAGGTTTCCATATGCAGGATATTTTTCTTCTAAGAAATACCAAGGTTTTCCGTCTTTATATGTCCAAATCCGTCCGCCTTCACCACGTGCTGACTCACTCATTAATCTCAGTTTATCATCACCAGGAATGGCAGTAGGATGGATTTGAATCATTTCGCCGTTTGCATAATAGGCACCTTGTTGGTAAACGATAGAAGCTGCAGATCCAGTATTAATAACTGAGTTTGTTGATTTTCCAAAAATAATTCCAGGTCCGCCAGTTGCCATGATCACGGCATCCGCAACAAACGACTTAATTTCCATCGTTTTTAAGTTTTGTGCAATAATCCCGCGACATACTCCATCATCATCAACTACCGCACCTAAGAATTCCCAGTTTTCATATTTCGTAACTAAACCAGCAACTTCTTCGCGGCGAACTTGCTCATCAAGTGCATAAAGTAATTGCTGCCCAGTTGTTGCACCGGCAAATGCCGTACGGTGATGCTGTGTCCCTCCAAAACGACGGAAATCCAGCAATCCTTCTGGCGTGCGGTTAAACATAACTCCCATACGGTCAAATAAGTGAATAATACCAGGTGCTGCATCGCACATTGCTTTAACTGGTGGCTGATTTGCTAAAAAATCGCCGCCATAAATCGTATCGTCAAAGTGAATGAAAGGGGAATCCCCTTCACCTTTTGTATTTACTGCTCCATTAATACCACCTTGGGCACAAACAGAGTGAGAGCGTTTAACCGGAACAAGCGAAAATAATTCTACAGGTGTTCCAGTTTCTGCAACTTTTACTGTTGCCATCAAGCCGGCTAAGCCGCCGCCGACTACGATCACCTTACCTTTACTCATCGTGACTCACTCCCTTAATCCAAAATCCAATCATTTTTCAAGAAAAATTAAGTTTTTTTTAAACAAATGCCAAAAGACTTTGTACTCCAATAATGGAAAGAATCACAAAAATGGCCAATGTGACATATGTAGATATTTTTTGAGAACGTGGCGTTACAGTAATTCCCCAGCTAACCATAAACGACCATAAACCGTTTGAAAAATGGAAAATAGCTGCAATTATACCAACTACATAAAAACCAAACATGAATGGTGACGACAAAATGTCATGCATCATTTGGAAGTTTAACGGTGTGCCAAATGCCATCGCAATACGTGTTTCCCAAACATGCCAAGCGATGAAGATTAACGTGATTACACCAGTTATCCTTTGAATGACATACATCCAGTTTCTAAAAAAACCAAGTCTTCCTACATTGCTAGAAGAAGTAAAAGCAATATAAAGTCCATAGATAGCATGATATAATATTGGTAAAAAGATCATTATCCATTCTAAGACACGAAGGAATGGTAGACTCTCCATGAAATTTGCCGCTTTGTTAAATGAATCGGCTCCCCCAGTTGCATAATGATTGACTGTAAGATGCACCACAAGAAACAACCCTATTGGAACAACTCCCAGCAATGAATGCAATCTTCGATAAACAAACTCCCGATTGCTCGCCATATTTTACCCCCCTTAAGTTTTGAAATGATGGTAAGTTTCACCCTTTCGTTCTATATCACAAAAGAAAAAACACTTAGCATCACTGTGACAATTGTGTGACATGTTCATTTTACTCCCAACATCTTAGAGCGTCAAGAAACCGGATTCATAAAAGTTGCCTAATTAAAAAATTTTTATAATATATTGATATTGTTAAATTATACTTTTCCAACAAGATTCTACACCTTATTATTTGAAGAATGGACCTACTTTTTTTATAATTATTTACCAATGGATTTTTCTTTGATTTTTTATCATTACAGGACAAGATAATAGTAATGCTTTCATTTAATAATATCCTAAAATAGCAATATTTACCTTGCGAATCATGATCTATTCTAGAAAAACCATGCTGAAATAATCAACAAATTGTATATAATAGAATGGTAGAAAGAGGGGAAACTTGTGAAAGAAAGTACAGTAGTCGAGCAAGACATAAATTCTGAAGAAGAACCGCGAACCATCTCACTTTTCGGATATGAATTAATCAGGGAGGTTTTATTGCCTGAGATTTTAGGCAAGGACACTCCGGAAGTCTTATACTGGGCCGGAAAACGATTGGCACGAAAATACCCATTAAAAAGCTTTGATGAAATAGTTGATTTTTTCACAGCCGCTTCTTGGGGTGAGCTTTACATCATAAAACAAACCCATGAAGAAATCGAATTTGAACTTATGAGCTCACTGATCGTATCTCGTGTCAAATCAAAGGCTGAACACTTCTTCCAGCTTGAAGCCGGATTCTTAGCTCAGCAAATCGAGTTACAAAAAGAAGTCATTGCTGAAACATTCGAACACCCAGTCAAAAAATCCAACAAAGTCCAATTCACCGTCAAATGGGACCGCAAAGACAGTGTTAAATAGGTGCCATACTGTAGGTGCCTCCCTTTGGGTGCCTGACACCCTTCGTGGACATTTGTCCATTTGGGGTGGACACTGAATAAAAAGCTTGAAGCGGAGGGGGTTCTCCACTCCGCTTCAAGCTTTTTTAGTTTACTTCCGCTTCAATATTGGCGAGTTCAAAGGCAGCGTGAAGGACTTCGACGGCTCTAATCATATTACGCTCTTCGACTACGGCAGATACTTTTATTTCAGAGGTACTGACCATTTTGATTGGAATTTTGTTTGTAGCAAGTACCTCAAACATTTTTGCGGCTACACCAGGATTGGAAATCATTCCGGACCCAACAATAGATACCTTTGCTAATTTATTTTCTGCACTGAGTTGTCCATAGCCGAGTAGTTCTTTATGATCCTCTAGTACGCTAATGGTCTCTTGTAAATCGTCCGACTTGATTGAAAAAGCCAAATTAGCATTTCCCATTTCTGTGGTGCTTTGAATAATAATGTCAACATTTATCTGATTTTGAGCAAGAGTTGTAAAAATCGTTGATAGACTGGTTAATGAATCAGTAAGCCCTAATACACTAATCTTTGTAATCTCGTCTTCAAATGCAACGCCGCGGACGACTAAATTTTGTTCCATCGTTGCTTCCTCCTCAATCACTGTACCTTCTATTCTCTCCATACTGGAACGGACCTGCAGCGAGACGTTATAGTTTTTAGCGAACTCGACTGCCCTAGGGTGTAAAACACCGGCCCCTAAATTGGCAAGCTCAAGCATTTCATCATACGAAACCGATAATAGTTTACGTGCATTTTTAATAAACCTTGGATCTGATGTAAAAACTCCGGTAACATCTGTGTAAATATCACATGTATCTGCCTTTAAAGCAGCGGCCAATGCCACAGCCGTTGTATCTGAACCTCCTCGGCCTAATGTTGTAATTTCTCCATTTTCGGTGATGCCCTGAAAACCAGCAACAATCACAACCTTTCCGGCTGAAAGCTGTGCATCAATACTTTCTGTTTGAATCTCTATGATTCTCGCATTTCCGTGAACAGGCTCCGTCACAATTCCCGCTTGCCAACCTGTAAAGGATACGGCTTCTAAACCTTTTTGATTTAACGCCATCGACAATAGGGCTATTGTTACTTGCTCGCCTGTTGTAAGCAGCATGTCCATTTCCCGTTTACTCGGCTGTGAGGAAATTTCCTTTGCCAGGTTAACAAGCTGATCTGTGGACTTTCCCATTGCGGAAACAACGACCACGACATCATTCCCTTTCTCCTTCTCTTCATAAACACATTGAGCCACATGCTGAATTCTTTCTACACTGCCTACAGACGTTCCCCCAAATTTTTGAACAATTAATCCCATCCTCTTCCCTACCTTTTCCCCTTTGGCTGATTTTTCCAAAAATTAAAAAAGCAATGAGAGGGCATCTCATTGCTTAAGAACACAAAAAATTATGTGTTCACCCCAATGTTAGATAGCTCTCCAAGACATTTGTCCTGACAATCCAGCATTTATTCAATACAGGACCAGCAAAGAAAGAAATGAGGCTTTCTTTACTTCGGCGAACATCCCCTTTTAAGGCTCCTCGTTGAAGCTCATCCTTCTCTGAACCTTTACTCTTGAAGCTCGCACCTCTACCTTCACTTTAATACGTTAAAGTGATAGTATTGTTAAAATTTAAATCATTATAGCACATTGACATTTTTCTGACAATCACTCTGTGTGAAGTTTATTTATTAATTCTTTTGCCACGTCTATTGGCAGACCGATCGATCGAAAATCCTCCAAACTGGCCTCTCTCATTTTCTTCACAGAGCCAAATTGTTTTAACAAAAGTTTTTTTCGTTTTTCACCAATTCCCGGAATATCGTCAAGTAAGGATTGAAAAACATTTTTCCCGCGTATTTGGCGATGAAAGGTAATGGCAAAGCGATGAACTTCGTCTTGTATTCTTTGCAATAAATAAAATTCCTGGCTGTTCCTAGCCAATGGGACAATTTCTAATGGATTCCCGTACAATAATTGCGACGTTCGGTGTTTTTCATCCTTGACAAGTCCAGAAAGTGGGATGTCCAAGCCCAGCTCATTTTCTAATACATCTCTTACCGCCTCAACATGCCCTTTCCCACCGTCAATGATGATCAAATCAGGTAAAGGAAGGTTTTCCTTCAATGCACGGGAATATCTTCTTCGTGTCACTTCCCGCATTGATTCATAATCATCAGGCCCCTTAACCGATTTAATTTTATACTTTCTGTACTCCCGTTTATTTGCCTTCCCATCAATAAAAACAACCATGGCCGAAACAGGGTCGGTTCCTTGAATATTGGAGTTATCAAAGGATTCGATACGGTGCGGTGTATAAATCCCAAGCAGGCTCCCAAGATTCTCAATCGCTTTGATCGTCCTTTCTTCATCCTTTTCGATTAGCAAAAACTTCTCATTCAAGGATAGTTTCGCATTTTTAATGGCCATTTTGACAAGGTCCTTCTTCTGTCCTCGCTGTGGCTGTATCACTTTCACTTCAAGCAGCTGTTCTGCAAGATTCAAATCCACTTCATCTTGTACAAGAATTTCCTTCGGCTTAAAATGATTGGCCTTAGCATAAAATTGTCCCAGAAAAGTTAATATTTCTTCTTCCGGTTCATTGTAGATTGGGAATGTGGAAACATCACGTTCAATTAGCTTTCCTTGGCGCACAAAAAAGACTTGAACACACATCCAGCCTTTATCAACGGCAAAGCCAAATACATCTCTGTCGGTAAAATCGGTCATCGTAATTTTTTGCTTTTCCATAATCGTTTCAATATGGATGATATTATCACGTAATTCTTTTGCCCGTTCAAAATCCAGTTCTTCAGCGGCACTGTTCATTTTTTCTGTTAGATCTTTCTTAATTTCGTTATAACCGCCATTTAGAAAACGGGTAATTTCATCGGTCATTTGTTTGTACTCTTCTTCCGAAACCTCGTTCACACATGGTGCCAGGCACTGACCTATATGATAGTACAAACAAACCCGATCAGGCAGGGTCGAGCATTTGCGCAATGGGTAAATCCGGTCGAGAAGTTTTTTCGTTTCATTTGCTGCCCCTACATTTGGGTAGGGACCAAAGTATTTGCCCTTGTCTTTTTTCACTTTTCTCGTAATGATGAGTTTAGGATGTCTTTCTGCCGTCAGTTTAATAAACGGATAGCTTTTGTCATCCTTCAGCATGATATTATATTTTGGATCATATTTTTTAATTAAATTTAATTCGAGAAGAAGCGCCTCAATATTTGAGGAGGTGACGATATATTCAAAGTCTTCAATCTCATTGACCAGCCTCAACGTCTTTCCGTCGTGTGAACCGGTGAAATAAGAACGGACTCGATTTTTTAATACCTTTGCTTTTCCTACATAAATGATCGTCCCCTGCCGGTCCTTCATTAAATAGCAGCCAGGCTGATCAGGCAGCAAGGTTAATTTTTGTTTAATTGTTTCATTCATACCCGCCACTCCTCTTTAGTAAATCCCTTTTTATTAATCTCTGTTAAACTTGCCTGTTGATTTCCGCTCCAGGCGTTCGCTTTCCGCGGGCGGTCCGGGGAGCCTCCTCGGCGCTACCTGCGCCTGCGGGGTCTCCCCGGACCCGTAATCCCGCAGGAGTCGAGTGCCTTCCGCTCCAATCAACATAGTGGCAAAATCAACAATGAGCTTTAACATAGCCTTTTATTTATCTATAAATTTTAAAACAAACGGAACCTAAAGAAAAGAACAAAAAAGCCTTAGCCAGAAAGTTTCCGGCTAAGGCTTATAATGGAAAATAGACGTTTATACGTGTTTTTGCACTACGCTTGCTAATGCATCTTTTGGCTGAAAGCCGACTACTTTATCAACAATTTCGCCGTCTTTAAAAAATAATAATGTCGGGATGCTCATAACCCCGAATTTTGCAGCTGTTTCTGGATTTTCATCCACATCTAATTTAACGATTTTTACTTTATCGCCCATTTCTGCGTCAAGTTCTTCAAGAACGGGAGCAATCATTTTACAAGGTCCGCACCATGGTGCCCAGAAATCTGCAAGAACAAGACCTGAACCTGTTTCTGCAGTAAAATTTTGATCAGTTACATGTGAAATAGCCATTTGTATGACCTCCTAAGTTAATACTGAAATACTACCCACAGTATAGCATCGGTTGAAAAATCATGCTAATTATTTGCTTGACAAGTAATTTTTCCCTAATAAAAGCGAGCGGTTCAACCCGCTCGCCCGCTTTCTTATTATGAGTGAACTTTAAGCTTTTTAAACTCTTCTGTTAACATCGGTACAACTTCAAACAGGTCACCGACGATTCCATAGTCAGCCACTTTAAAGATGTTCGCTTCTGGGTCCTTGTTGATGGCCACAATCACTTTTGAGTTGGACATGCCGGCTAAGTGCTGAATCGCTCCGGAAATACCACAAGCAATATAAAGGTCCGGTGTTACAACCTTTCCGGTTTGACCGATTTGCACTGAATAATCACAGTAGTCAGCATCACAGGCACCGCGCGAAGCTCCAACTGCCCCGCCCAATACATCAGCTAATTCCTTTAGAGGCTTAAAGCCTTCAACGCTTTTCACACCGCGTCCGCCGGAAACAACTACTTTTGCTTCACTTAAGTCGACACCTTCTGTGGCTTTTCGTACTACTTCTTTGATGATGGTGCGAAGGTCTTTAATTTCGACTGAAAGCGATGCGACCTCACCCGTTCTGCTTGCATCCTTTTCTAAAGGAGCAATATTGTTCGGACGAACGGTTGCAAAAATCAAACCGTCTGTGACAATTTTTCTTTCAAATGCTTTACCGGAATAAATAGGTCTTGTAAAGACGACATTGCCGCCTGCTACTTCAACAGCAGTTGCATCAGAAATCAAGCCTGAAGAAAGTTTGGCAGCAATTCTTGGTGAAATATCTTTTCCAAGTGCTGTATGTCCCAAAACCAAACCTTCTGGCTGCTCTTTTTCAATCACTGCTAATAATGCTTGGGCATAGCCATCCGATGTATATTGTTTTAATTTTTCATCTTCAACTACAACAACGCGGTCAGCGCCATATTGAATTAACATTGATCCTAAAGCGCTTACAGATTCACCAAGCAATACTCCAATAACTTCTCCACCTTCTGCAACTGTTTTTGCTGCAGCGACTGCTTCAAAAGAAACATTACGCAATGCTCCGTCACGAGCTTCTCCTAATACTAATACTTTTCTAGTCATTCCCCTTTACCTCCTGCACATTTTTGAAAAATAAGATTAGACTACTTTTGCTTCAGAATGAAGAAGTTGAACAAGTTCTTTTACTTGATCGCTCAATTCACCGGATAAAACCTTTCCAGCTTCTTTTTGAGCAGGCAAATATATTTCAATGGTTTTCGTTTTCGCTTCTACATCATCTTCTTCAAGGTCAAGATCATCCAACTCTAATTCATCAAGTGGTTTCTTCTTCGCTTTCATGATGCCTGGTAAAGAAGGGTAACGCGGTTCATTTAAGCCTTGTTGGGCAGTTACTAGTAACGGAAGGCTCGTTTCAATTACTTCGGAATCCCCTTCCACGTCACGAGTGACTGTTACCTTATTTCCGTCAATTTCAAGCTTTGTAATGGTTGTAACATAAGGGATGTTCAGCAATTCTGCCACGCGTGGACCAACCTGTCCAGAACCTCCATCAATCGCAACATTTCCACCTAAAATTAAATCCGCATCTTTATCCTTTAAATATTCAGCAAGGATTTTTGCTGTTGTAAATTGATCCCCAAATTCCAAATCATCTTCCGTATTCACAAGGACAGCTTTATCGGCACCCATCGCAAGGGCTGTACGCAATTGTTTTTCTGCCTCCTCGTTTCCAACAGAAATAACGGTTACTTCTCCGCCATTTGCGTCACGAACTTGAATAGCCTCTTCAATCGCATATTCATCATAAGGGTTGATGATGAATTCAGCACCATCCTCATTGATTTTTCCACCGGAAATTGAAATCTTTTCTTCAGTATCAAAGGTTCTTTTCATTAACACGTAAATGTTCATGGTTAGGGTTCCCTCCTAAGAGAATTCAAACATTTTTTCAGTTCGAAAGATTGAGAAAATATTTTACAAAAAAATATAAAATAATGCTGTCAAAGCCGATCTCAGCTATGACATGCTTATTCACCTTTAAAATGAGGCTCTCTTTTTTCCATAAATGCTTGGATGCCTTCCTTGGCATCACTAGATCCAAAGACTTCTCCAAACAAAACAGCTTCCTTATTTTGTCCTTCGTAAAATTCTTTTGTTTTGGCATAATTCAGTAATTCGATAGCTGCCTTTATTGAAACGGGGCTTTTCTTGGTGATTTTTCCAGCCATCTCATACGCTTTTTCCAACACTTCATTTTCAGGATAAGCTTGATTTGCTAAGCCATATTGGACTGCCTCAACACCAGTGATAGGCAGAGAAGTGAAGAGCATTTCTGCAGCTTTTGCAACTCCAACATATTTCGGCAGGCGCTGCGTTCCAGCAAATCCTGGGATTAATCCAAGCTGGAGTTCAGGTAGACCTAGCTTCGCTGTTTCACTAACAAGGCGAATGTGGCAAGCCATCGCAAGCTCAAGTCCGCCACCTAGGGCAGCACCATGAATAGCCGCGATAATCGGTTTTGGAAATTTTTCCATTCGATCAAATAGCTCTTGACCATACTTACCAAGCTTTGAAAAATCGTCTGATGAAGTTACGGTCGTAAATTCTTTAATATCCGCCCCAGCTGAGAAAAAGCGTCCTTCCCCATGAATAATAACTACTCTTATTTCACGGTTTGGTTCAATTTCATCAAGCGCTGCTGCAAGCTCTTTTAAAAGCCCTGATGAGAGAGCATTAGCAGGTTGACGTTGCAAAGTAATGGTGGCAATATTGTCTTGATAAGACCATTTTAAATACTCCATTTAGATACCTCCTATCCTATATTCACTCCACGTTTCCACATCCATTAATTAGTAGACGCTGAACTGGAAGCGCAAGTGTGACTAAATCATACTTCTCCTCATTCATCACCCAAGTCGTTACGGTTTCATCAATCGTTCCAAAAATCATTTGTCTTGCAAGACGTACATCAAGGCTACTTGGGAATTCTCCCGTTCCGATGCCTTCAATAAGAATTTTATCTATCACCTGAAGATATCCTTTTAGAATATCATTGATTTTTAAACGTAATTCTTTATTGGATTGTCGTAATTCAAGCTGGGTGACGATTGCAAGGTGATGGTCCTCGGACAGCAATCTGAAATGAGATTCTATCACTCTTAATAATTTCTCTACCGCCGTCCCATTTCCTGCAATTAATTCATTTAATTTTTCAATAAAGTTTCCCATTTTTTCTTCAAAGACCGAGATAAGGATATCTTCTTTGTTTTTAAAATAAAGATAAATGGTTCCATCGGCAACACCAGCCTGCTTGGCAATTTTCGATACCTGAGCTTGGTGATAACCATTTTCAGCAATGGCAATAACCGCTGCATCAATAATTTGCATATATTTTGGTTTATTTTTTTTCAATTTCTATCCTTCCTTTTGAAGAAAACTGGTTAACTAAGTAATAGATCCTAAAAAACATAAAATATGAATGAATAATCATTCATATTTTATAATAGTATATTCACATAATTCTGTCAAGAAACTGAATTTCATTTTATTATACTTCAAAACCTTTATTTAGGACATGCCTTTTCTTGCAAAAAAAAATGATCATCTTCTGCTAAGCTTGCTTCTGATGGTCTTCCTCTAATTTTTTCATTTCCTCTTCCACTAGGTTCCTTCTTAAAATTTTTCCAACCGCTGTTTTTGGAAGCTCCTTTCGAAATTCATATAGTCTTGGCGCTTTGTAGGCGGCTAAGTATTTTCTGGCAAACTGATTCAATTCCTCCTTTGTGACAGTAGAACCTTCTTTTAGGACAATATATGCCTTTACGGTTTCGCCCCGATATTGGTCTGGAACTCCTGCAACAACCACTTCCTTTACTTCAGGATGCTCATACAAAACCTCTTCAATTTCTCGCGGATAAATATTATAGCCCCCCGCAATGATCATATCTTTCTTACGATCTACCACATAAAAATATCCGCGTTCATCCATATATCCAAGATCGCCTGTATAAAGCCACCCATCTTTCAAGGTTTCAGCCGTATCTTCAGGACGATTCCAATAGCCTTTCATGATTTGCGGTCCTTTTATAACAATCTCGCCTATTTCCCCTGCTGGCATTGATTCACCTGTTTCAATAGAAATGATTTTTGCATCTGTATCGGGGTATGGAACACCAATGCTGCCCTTCACTCTTTCAATGTCCCAAACAAAATTGGCATGGGTAACCGGTGATGCTTCTGATAAACCGTAGCCCTCGACAAGTTTGCCACCTGTGACCTCTTCGAATTTTTGCTGCACTTCAACTGGCAGAGCAGCAGAACCGCTAATACAGGCCTTAATCGAAGATAAATTATACTTTTTCAAATCAGGATGGTTAAGCAGACCGATATAAATGGTTGGAGCACCGGGAAAAAGAGTAGGACGTTGTTTCTGAATCGTTTTTAATGTATTCAATGCATCGAATTTAGGCATTAAAATCATTTTACAAGCCATCTTAATGGATAAAATCATCACGCTAGTCATCCCATATACATGGAAAAAAGGTAAAATCCCAAGAATAGATTCTTCCCCAGGCTTGCATTTATATAGCCACGTCTGACTCATGGTCGTATTGGCTATTAAATTTTTATGGGTTAACATAACGCCTTTCGGGGATCCCGTCGTTCCGCCTGTATATTGAAGTAAGGCAAGGTCTTCCTCAGGATTAATATCAAAGTTTATCAGTTTTTTCGGTTTCATTTTTATTATCTCCGAAAACAAATGGGTGTTTCCCTCATGCTGTACTTTGACGACAATCCCATATTGTTTTTTCTGGATGAATGGATAGGCTAAGTTTTTTGGAAATGGAAGGTAATCTTTGATAGCGGTTACAATAATATGCTGTAATTCTGTATGCGGCATTACATTAGAAACTCGTGGATATAGAATGTCAAGGGTGATAATGGCTTTTGCTCCGGAATCTTTCATTTGGTACTCTAATTCTCGTTCCGTATACAATGGATTGGTTTGGACTACAATTCCTCCGGCCATCAAAATCCCAAAATAACTGATGACCCCTTGAGGAGTATTTGGTAGCATAATGGCGATTCGATCACCTTTAGTAATACCAATCCCCTGCAAATAGCCTGCAAAACTTAAGGCTTCTTCATAAAGCTTTTTAAAGGTGATTTCTTTGCCCATAAAGTGAACCGCAATCTTTTCCGGATACTTTTCTTTTGCATCCACTAAATATTGCTGGACAAGCTCTCGAGAGTACTCAAGGGCTGCAGGGATTTCCTTTGGGTACACCTCAAGCCACTGTTTATGTTCAGACATTTTTCAACCTCCTTTTTGAATTGTTTAAAAATTCAAATTCCAATTTCATTATATTATAGTCTTGTTTTTTAAACAATGGAAAACCCGAAGGTGTAAGCATTGGTTTAATTCTTATACTTATAGGCTGTGTTAAACTTGCCTGTTGATTTCCACTCCAGGCGCTTCGCTTTCCGCTGGCGGTCCGGGGAGCCTCCTCGGCGCATAGCGCCTTCGGGGTCTCCCCTGCTCCGTACTCCCGCAGGACGTTGAGTCATCATCTTTGAATCAACACCGCACGAAGGAAATGCGTAAGCATTTTCGAGGATCGAGCGCCTTCCGCTCCAATCAACATAGTTACAAAATCAACAATGACCTTTAACACAGCCTACTTATAAAAAAAATCATCGCTGATCATTCAGCGATGATTTTTCATTTAGCAAAAAACAACATATATCCTATACCAGTTAGTAAAAACAAAACGCATAATCCAATCAGCACTTTTGCTAATGTCTGCAAATCGACTCTCCCCTTAAGAAATTCCTGCACCAATGACATAAGATAATCCAATCGAGATAACCATCGAAATAAAACCGACAGCGCGATTATCATTTTGGATTTCATCGTCAATTTTGAACCTTGGTGTTAGAAATTCATAAATAAAATATCCGGCCAATAACAGGACAAAACCAAAAATCCCCGACCAAATCAAGGAAAGTAAAGAATTGTGGTGTTCAATGGAAAAACGAAAAATATTTGAAATCCCAAATATCTTTCCGCCAGTTGCCATTGCCACGGCAATATTCCCTTTTTTGATTTCCTCCCAATTCTTATATTTTGTTACTGCCTCAAAGATAGCTAAAAACACGACCATGCATAAAATCACGACGCTGTAATAGGCAGCAATTATAACATACTCATTCTCCCAAAAATGTCGCATTCCGATATCCCCCGACTTTATTTAAATTCTACCACCGTTACACCCGATCCACCTTCTCCTGCTTCGCCAAAACGAATCTTCTTTACAGAGCGATGATTCCGTAAATATTCCTGAACTCCCTGTCTCAGGGCGCCAGTACCTTTTCCGTGGATTATCGATACTTGATGATAGCCTGATAACAGGGCATCATCAATGTATTTTTCCACCCTAAGAAGGGCATCTTCATACCTTTCTCCACGTAGGTCAAGCTCTAGCTTAACATTGGATTCCCTTCCTCTGACAATTGTCATCGGTTTGGTCTCCACTTGTTTTGGAGTACTAATATATTCCATATCTTTTTCTTTCACTTTCATTTTCAAAATGCCAATTTGAACTTGCCATTCTCCCGCTGATACTTTTTCAAGCAGGCTGCCATTTTGATTAAAGGTAAGAACCTTGACTTCGTCTCCTGGCTTAAAGGCATGCTTCTTATTCTTCTTATCCATCAGTCTTCCTGATTTCTTAACCTCCGGTACTGCCCCCTCAAGCCGTCTCTTCGCCTCAATTAATTCATGCTCCTTCACTTCAGCATGCTTTTCGATTCTCATCTTACGAAGGTCGCGAATCACTTTTTCTGCTTCGTCTTTTGCCTCGTCAATAAGGTCCTTTGCTTTTTCAGCAGCATTCTCATACATTTTGTCTTTTTGCTCGTAAAAAGCAATCATTTCCTTCTGCAAGTCTTGTTGGAGCTTTTCCGCCTGCTTTAAATATTCCCTTGCTTCCTGGTGTTCTATTTCTGCATGTCGTTTGCTTTCCTCTAGAGAGGCAATCATCTTGTCGATTTGGTTTGCATCCTCGCTTACATGCGATCTTGCTGTTTGAATTACTCGTTCGTTTAACCCTAACCGTTTGGAAATTTCAAAGGCGTTACTACGTCCCGGCACCCCTAATAAAAGCTTATAAGTAGGGCTTAGTGTCTCTACATCAAACTCGACGCTCGCATTCAAAACCCCTTCACGGTTATAGCCATAAGCCTTTAATTCAGGATAATGGGTCGTGGCAATGACTCTTGCCCCCCGTTTGTGGACTTCGTCTAAAATAGATATCGCCAGTGCTGCCCCTTCTTGAGGGTCCGTTCCTGCTCCCAGCTCATCAAACAGTACGAGGCTGTTAAAATCCACATTATTTAAAATATCCACAATGTTGACCATATGGGAAGAAAAGGTACTTAGGCTTTGTTCAATTGATTGTTCATCACCAATATCAGCATAAACTGAGTCAAAAACAGCCAGCTCAGAACCATCGAGAGCCGGAACTTGTAACCCTGCTTGCGCCATTAAGGAGCACAATCCGACCGTTTTTAAGGTAACCGTTTTCCCACCAGTATTGGGGCCGGTAATCACAATGGTTGTATAATCATTACCAAGTTTAATGTCATTGGCAACGACTTCCTCAATCGGAATCAACGGGTGTCTTGCTTTGAAAAGAGAGATTCTCCCCTCATGATTCATGGTTGGCATGGATGCTTTAATTTTTCGTCCATATCTTGCTTTTGCAAAAATAAAGTCTAAATTGGCTAATATAGAAACAATTATTTTTAATTCTGACTCATGCTCAGCAGTCTTAGCAGAAAGTTCTATTAAAATTCGCTCTATTTCAAGCTGCTCTTTAACACGGATATCTTGCAGCTGATTGTTTAATTGGACAATGGCCTGCGGTTCAATGAATAATGTCTGGCCCGAGGAGCTTTGATCATGAATAATCCCGCCGTAATGCCCTCTGTATTCCTGTTTCACCGGAATTACAAACCGTTCATTCCGAATCGTGACGATGGGATCGGAAAGCATTTTTTGCGCGCTGGATGAGCGAATCATGCTCTCTAATTTTTCCCGGACCCTTGCTTCATTAGAACGGAGCTGACTCCTTAATGAGCGCAAGAGGTCACTTGCACCGTCTAGAACCTCTCCGCTTTCATCTATCGCATATTTAATCGCTTGCTCCAGATTTGTTAACGGAATGATTTGCTCCACTTGTTCCAATAGGATAGGAAGTTCTGTTCTCTCTGCTGCTAAGTCCTCAATAAAATGCTTAATTTGCCTGCTTGCACGGATGGTGCTCGAAATTTGTACTAATTCATGCGGACTCAAGATCCCGCCAATCACTGACCGTTTTATATGGGCGCGAATATCATGTATTCCTGAGAGCGGAACATTTCCTTTTATTCGTAGAATTGTCGCGGCTTCATCTGTCTCTGCCTGCAGTCGTACAACTTCTTCAAAATCTGTGGAGGGGACTAGCTGACTTATTTTTTCTTTACCAAGTGATGAAGAGGCATGTTCTTGCAGCTGTTCCCTCACTTTAGTAAATTCTAAAACCTTTAAGGCTCTTTCTTGCATGGAGTTATTCCTCCTTAATTTCGATTATATAAAAACTCAAGTAAGTCATTTTTATCAAGGGCATTGAGGACAGTTGACTTCTTAATCCAACCCTTTTTAGCTGTGGAAACACCAATTTTCATGTGCTGTAATGTATCGATTTTATGAGCGTCTGTATTGATGAGAATTTTTACACCTTTATCCTGTGCTTTTCGCAAATATTCAGCCGCAAGGTCAAGCCGGTTTGGATTCGCATTTAATTCTAATGCCGTATTCGTCTCTTTCGCGAGATCGATTAACAAATCAATATCCACATCGTAGCCCTCGCGGCGGCTAATTTTTCTACCGGTAGGATGGGCGATTAAATCGACATGCGCATTTTCGAGAGCTGTTTTTAACCGTGACATAATTTTTTCCCGTGGTTGTGAAAAAGCTGAGTGAATGGAAGCTATTACAAAGTCCATTTCGGCAAGCACTTCGTCCTCATAATCTAATGTACCATCAGGAAGAATATCCATTTCAACGCCAGAAAGAATCAAAATGTCATCGTATTTTTCATTTAATTTCTTAATTTCTTCTTTTTGCTTTAAAAGCCTTTCGCGTGTCAGACCATGCGCCACCTTTAAAAATTGCGAATGGTCCGTTATAGCCATATATTGATAACCCCGAGCACGGCAGGCCTCGACCATTTCCTCAATGGTATGAGCTCCGTCGCTCCAAGTGGTATGCATATGAAGGTCGCCTTTTATGTCCTCGAGCTCAATTAATGGTTCATAGCCTGGAAAGACATCGACTTCTTTTCCATCTTCCCTAATTTCAGGAGGAATATAAGGAAGACCAAAATGCTGGAAAAATTCTTCTTCAGCTGAGAAAGTAAGGATTTCCCCAGATTCAATATTTTCAACACCATACTCACTTATTTTTTCACCGCGCTCTTTGGCTAACTGTCGCATCCGAACATTGTGATCCTTTGAACCGGTAAAATGGTGCAGGGTCGTCGTAAATTCCTCAGGCTTTACAAGGCGAAAATCGGCAGATATATCATAATCCAACCCAAAGATTACCGAAACCTTTGTATCGCCCGCACCAATAACTTCTTTAATTTTAGGCATTTCTAACAGCTGTTGTCTTACGATCTCTGGCTCGTTTGTTGCAATGATAAAATCAAGGTCTTTGATTGTTTCCCTCATTCTTCTTAAACTTCCAGCCCTTGAATAACGATGGACTCCAGTAAAGCCTGCGAGAACTGACTCTATTTGTTCGGCAATCGGCAGCATGTATGCAAGTGGCAAACGTTCAGGTCTTGTACCAATAGTCTGAATTGCACTTAAAATTTTTTCTTCTGATTTTTTCCCAAAACCAGGCAATGCTTGAACCAACCCGGCTTTACATGCCTCTTCTAAACTTTCAACATCTTCAATCCCTAATTCTTGATAGAGCTTGGCAATTTTTTTACCACCAAGTCCCGGGATTTGCAGCATTGGAATTAAACCAGGAGGAACCTCTTCTTTTAATTCTTTTAAGACTGATGATGAACCTACTTTTAAGTATTCTTCTATTACGGCAGCTGTTCCTTTGCCAATTCCTGATAGGGCCGTAAAGTCCTCAATTTCTGTTATGCTCCGCTCATCCGTTTCCAGTGCTGTAGCCGCTTTACGGAAAGCAGAAATTTTAAAAGAGTTTTCCCCTTTTAGTTCCATATAGACTGCAATCATCTCTAATATACGAACAACTTCCTTTTTGGTTTCATTCATGGTAAGCCACCACCCTTTTAGAATAGCTTTTTCATTTTTTTGTTTTTTAAGGCATTCATCATGCCGAAGAATTTCTTGAAAAAAGAAAAGCGCAAGGCGCCCGTTTAGCGACGTATAGACTGGAGCGCTTCGACTGAGATAAAGGAAACACGGAGAGCGAAGCAGCTGCATTGAAAAACTTCAAGAATTACATCTGTGATTAAACATCATGAAGCTTTGCGACGAGCTGAACAGCAGCTTCCTCGAATGGGCTATGGCGCAGGAGCACTTCACGATCCGATGTTGACTTATCGTAGGGAGAAGAGCGAAGTCCACTAGTCGCTGGGCGCCTCCGCCGAAAAACTCACGTTTTTCGGCGTGCGAGGTATCGCTTCCGAAGCTTACTCTTTTGAAGTTGGACAATTCTCAATGTCGAATTTTATATTTTCTTATCTTAAAACAAAAACTTCTCTGCTACAGAGAAGTTCAGAGGGGCGTATTATCAATCCACCAACGCGATAATTGCTGGGAAAAGATAGGAGTGTGTTTCACAATTGCCTTTGCTAAAATAGAATGGTCCAAAGGATTTTGGAAAGTACTTAATGGAATTAAGGCAGCAATATATAATAAAATAAAGATGATAAAATAGGTTTCAAGAAAGCCTAGTATTCCGCCTGCCCAGAAATTTAAGAAATTCAAAATCGGCAAATGGGCTATAAAGTCAAGCATAGATGCGATAATCTGCACCAAGATCTTCACTGCGAAAAAAATAATCGTAAACGCAATCGCACGATAAAAAGCAGTTTCCATATTACCGCTGTGCGTCAAAACCTTTAATGCTGATTGGTCGCTTAAATTTGGGTATGGAATCCAAAGGACTAACTTCTTTGCTAATTCAACATAGTATAAATTTGCTACGATATATGCAATAATAAAACCTATTAAATGAAAAAGCTGCAGGATAAAGCCTCTTTTAAGGCCAACAAAGAAACCAATTACTAATAAAAATAAAATGGCTAAATCTAACACACTTTTCAGTCCTTTTCCTTTTGAAGTTCTGCTAGGAGCCGTTCCAACTGATCCTTTATTTTAAGATAATCATTGACAGCATTTACTGCTGTTAAAACGGCTAGCTTATTTACATCTAACGCTGGATTCTTGGAGCTGATTTCTTCCATTTTATCGTTAACTAATGCCGCTACGAGCCGAATATGTCTTGGGCTTTCCGTGCCTACAATAATATATTGCTGCTCGTATATATCAACTGTCGTTCTGTTTTTTTGACTATTTGACAAAATAAATGCCTCCATTCAAGAATCCTCACTATATAATAACATGAACTTATAAAAGTCGAAAAGTTAAAGTATCGTAGTCTTTGATGATTATAGTTAATTTTTAGAAAAGTGGTGCTTCCATTTGGGTAATGTTGTATTAAAAAAAAGCTTAAACGAAATGATGGAAATGAAAAACTATTACAGTAGATCTTTAATTGAAAAATTGCCACAAGGCAGTTTGTTTGCGGCGAAAACCCCAACCTGCATGATTACCGCCTATAAATCAGGAAAAGTATTATTCCAAGGGACTGATAGTGAGAAAGAGGCAAGCAGATGGGGGAATGCCAATGCTCCTGCAAAAAAAACGACTACACCGAAAACAGGCAGTGGTAAGGGCCTACCTGCAGGTTTTAGTCAAATGTCTGTTATTGGTTCTGACGAAGTGGGTACAGGAGACTTTTTCGGTCCGATCACGGTCGTTGCCGCTTATGTAAGTAAAGATCATATTCCATTGTTAAAAGAATTAGGTGTAAGGGACTCTAAGGATTTAACAGATGAAAAAATCATTGAAATTGCTAAGGTCATAAAAGATGTGGTCCCCTTTAGCTTGATGACTTTGAAAAATGAAAAATATAATCAGGTTCAAAAAACAGGGATGTCGCAAGGAAAAATGAAAGCCATCCTCCATAATAAGGCGATTTTAAATGTGTTGGATAAAATCGCACCAGAAAAACCCGAAGCTATTTTGATTGACCAATTTGTCCAAGAAAGTACATATTTTCAACATATAAAAGGGCAAAAGGCAATTGCCAAAGAGAATGTTTATTTTAGTACAAAAGCGGAAGGAATTCATATCGCAGTTGCTGCAGCCTCGATCCTTGCCCGCTATGCCTTTGTTCATTATATGGATAAATTAAGTGAAGCGGCAGGTTTTAAGATTCCAAAAGGGGCCGGAGCCCAGGTAGACGTTGCAGCTGCCAAGCTTATATTAAATAAAGGCAGGGAAACATTACCAAGCTTTGTTAAACTTCATTTTGCCAACACTGAAAAAGCATTGGCGATTGTTCATAAAAAGAGGAATTGAGACCAGATCCTTTGGGAGACTGGTTCTTTTTTTATGGAAAAATAGAGGTTGGCGAGTAAAGTGCGAAAAGTGGCGAGTAAAACGGAAAAAGTCGCGAGTAAAATGAAAAATCCCGCGAGTAAATTACAAAAACCGGCGAGTAAACAAAAAAGGAACAATTTATATACACCAACCCCCATGAAAAAATGACAAAAAAAGTTAGGATTAATGGGGTTAATCGTACTAAATCGTTCAATATCGCCAACTATTAATTAAAAAAACGCTTGGATTTTTTCAATCCAAGCGTTTTTTGATTTATCCTCGTAAAACAGCGCCGGCCTTTTCTTTTAAGGCATCCAGTACGCGAGTATGAACCTTCGTCACTTCTTCATCTGTTAAAGTTCGTTCAGGATCAACATATTTCAACGAGAACGCAATCGATTTCTTTCCTTCTTCCATCTTATCCCCTTCGTATAAGTCAAATACATGAGCTTCCTTAAGAAGAGGTGCACCCTCAGATAAAATAATCTCTTTCAAGGTGCCTGACACCGTTTCTTTGTTTGCAACTAAAGCAATGTCCCTTGTGATAGATGGGAAGCGCGGAATCGATTCATATTGTAATGGGGCCGATTCTGCTCCAAGGACATCTTTCAGAGAAAGTTCAAATACATAGGTGTCTTTTAGGTCTAATTCTTTTTGTATGTTTGGATGAACCTGGCCAACAAAGCCAATTTTCTCACCATTTAAGCGGATTTCTGCTGTCCTGCCAGGATGCATGTCTTCAACCTTCGTCTGGACGTATTCCACTTGATCAGCAAGACCGAGTTTGTCAAACAAGCCTTCCAAAATTCCTTTTATCACGTAGAAGTCAACAGCCTTTTTCTCTCCCTGCCAAGAATGGCTATGCCATAATCCAGTAATAGCTCCAGCTAAATGTTCATTTTCAACAGGTAATTCATCCGTTCCGTTTGCTAAAAAGACTGCTCCTGTTTCATAGACTCCTAATTGATCGTTTTGACGGGCATTGTTGTACTTTAATACTTCCAAAAGCTGTGGAAGAATACTTAAGCGAAGTACGCTGCGGTCTTCACTCATTGGCATTGAAAGACGAACCGCGTTTCGCTTTTCTAGAGCAAATTGTGCCGCTTTTTCTTCACTAGTTAAGGAGTACGTAACAGCTTGATATAGGCCGGCACCTTCTAAATAGTGGCGGACTACCCGACGCTTCTTCTGGTATTCTGTTAGTTTTCCAGGTGTTGTAGAGCCAATCGGTAAAGTTTTGGGAATCAAGTCATAGCCGTACAACCGTGCCACTTCTTCAATCAAATCTTCTTCGATTTTGATATCGCCACGGCGAGTTGGCGCCGTTACAGTAATCGTTTCATCCTCAACCGTCACAGGAAATTGTAATCGTTCAAAAATCGCTTCTACATCCGAAGCGCTCAATTCCGTTCCAAGAACGCGATTGATTTTTTCCAAGGTGATCGAAACAACGGCCGGCTCAATCGTCATTACATCTACTTCTGCTGTTCCTTCCAACACTTCGCCGCCAGCGTATTTTGCCATTAGGTAGGCTGCACGCTCACCAGCAACGCGAACACGATTTGGATCAACACCCTTTTCAAAACGAGCACTTGCCTCGCTTCTTAAGCCATGATCTTTAGATGCTTTTCTGACCGTTGCTCCGTTAAAATAAGCTGATTCCAACAGGACGGTGGTTGTGTCTGATGTGACTTCTGAATTAGCCCCGCCCATAACACCTGCAAGCGCTACAGGTTCGGTTCCGTTTGTAATAACAAGATGATCGGCTGTTAATGTTCGTTCCGTATCGTCAAGTGTCACAAACTTTTCTCCATCTTTTGCCCTGCGGACAAGGATTTCCTTTGATCCTAAACGGTCATAATCAAAGGCATGCAGTGGCTGTCCATATTCTAATAAAATGTAGTTAGTTATATCGACCACATTGTTATGCGGGCGGATTCCTGCTGACATCAAACGTGTCTGCATCCAAAGTGGAGAAGGTCCGATTTTGACATTTTTAATAACCTTTGCAACGTACAAAGGATTATCCTCTTTCGCATCTACCACAATTGTCATATAATCTGAAGCTTTTTCAGGTGCAGCTTGAAGCTCGATTTCCGGAAGCTTGACTTCCCTGCCTAAAATAGCCGCAACTTCATAGGCAACACCAAGGATACTTAAACAGTCAGAGCGGTTTGGGGTTAAACTTAGCTCAAGGACTTGATCATCTCGATTTAATAATGCAAGGGCATCTGACCCAACCTCAGCATCCGCCGGAAAAACAAAAATTCCCTCTGAATATTCTTTCGGAGCTAATTTTCCTTCTATTCCAAGCTCTTGCAAGGAACAAATCATCCCATTTGATTCCTCACCGCGAAGTTTGGAACGTTTGATTTTAAAATTCCCTGGTAATACTGCACCGGCTTTTGCGACCGGAACCTTTTGACCTTTTGCGACATTCTTTGCACCGCAAATGATTTGGACAGGATCTCCTTCCCCAAGGTCAACAAGACATTTGCTAAGTTTATCAGCATTTGGGTGCTGCTCACGTTCAAGGACATGGCCAACGACCACACCTTTAATCCCTTCGTTAAGCACCTCTACTCCTTCTACTTCAATACCACTTTTGGTAATTTTATCAGCTAATTCTTCAGCCGATACGCCAGTTAAATCTATATAGTCTTGAAGCCATTTATATGAAACGAACATGTCGAAAACCTCCTATTTTAATCCATTTCTAGCACCCTGTGATTAGTGACCTTCCCCCACCTCTTTCGATAAGTTAACATCGCTTTTATCTCAATTGGGGGTATTCGGTTCCTACGTCGCTAAACAATGCTTTTGCTTTACTTACTCATGTTTTGAAAATTGTTTTAAGAAACGAACGTCATTCGTATAGAAATGACGAATATCATCAATACCGTATTTCAGCATTGCAATCCGCTCTGGACCCATACCGAAAGCAAAACCGGTATATTTTTTCGAATCATAGCCAGCCATTTCAAGCACGTTAGGATGAACCATACCAGCACCGAGAATTTCAATCCAGCCTGTTTGCTTACAAACGCTGCAGCCATGTCCATGGCAAATTTTACAAGAGATATCCATCTCGACAGATGGTTCTGTGAACGGGAAGAAGCTTGGTCTTAGCCTGATATCGCGATCTTCACCAAACATTTTTTTCGCAAAAACCTCCAATGTTCCTTTCAGGTCACTCATGCGAATATTCTCGCCAACCACTAAACCTTCTATTTGCATAAACTGGTGGGAGTGGGTAGCATCATCGTTATCGCGGCGGTACACTTTACCAGGGCAAATAATTTTGATTGGACCTTTGCCATCATGCTTTTCCATCGTCCGTGCCTGCACAGGGGATGTATGGGTACGCATCAGAATTTCTTCTGTGATATAGAAAGAATCCTGCATATCGCGAGCCGGGTGTCCTTTCGGTAAATTGAGAGCTTCGAAGTTATAATAATCCTGTTCGACCTCAGGACCTTCTACCACCCGATAACCCATTCCAATAAATAAATCTTCAATTTCTTCAATAATTCTTGTTAATGGATGGTGATTTCCAACCCTAACAGGGCGGCCAGGTAATGTCACATCTATCGTTTCGGAAGCAAGTTTTTCATTGACGGCTGCTTCCTCTAATTCATTTTGCTTGGCTTCAATTTTGTTCGAAATGGCTTCACGAACCTCATTTGCCAAAGCCCCCATGATTGGGCGCTCTTCTGCTGAAAGTTTGCCCATACCGCGGAGTACTTCGGTAATCGGGCCTTTTTTGCCTAAATAAGCAACACGAATGTCATTTAATTCTTTTAAGCTGTCAGTCTGCTCTACTTTTTGAATTGCTTCTTCCTGCAATTCCTTTAATCGTTCTTGCATTGGATTTCCTCCTTAAATGTTGATCACGAATGGGTTTTAAAAAAAATGGCTTTGTTAAACTTGCCTGTTGATTTGCGCTTCAGGCGCTTCGCTTTCCGCGGGCGTTCCGGGAAGCCTCCTCGGCGCTTAAGCGCCTGTGGGGTCTCCCCTGCCCCGTAATCCCGCAGGACGTTGAATCAGCTTCTTCGAATCTACACCGCACGAAGAAAATGCGATAGCATTTTCGAGGATCTCGCGCCTTCCGCTCTAATCAAAATAATTCCAAAAATTAACAATTACCTTTAACACAGCCAAAAAAATAAAAAAACCCCATCCCAAAAAGGGACGAGGTTATAGTCGCGGTACCACCCTTGTAAACACTGTATGTAAAATCAGTGTTCGCTTCATTCGAATAACGGCATATGCCGAGACATCTTTACATTTCTTTTTGAAATGGTCCCGATGCTGACTCGGGAGGTGAACTTCTCCAGTCTTTTCCATAAAAGTGCTTTCAGTCGAGGCACTTTCTCCCTAAATGGTGTTAAACTAGATACTTTTCTCCGTCATCATCTTTTATTATCAATATATTTCATTATTATATAGTAATTCTTCTTGCGTTTCAAATAGGTTAACACCTATTTTTTTAAATAATATAAAAGAATTCCTGTAGCAACAGCAACATTTAACGATTCGCTCTTTCCGTAAATCGGAATATAAAGATTAGCAGTGGTGTGAGCGAGAAGATCTTTATCAACACCATTCCCCTCGTTTCCGACTATCAGCGCAAAAGAATCTCCAACGGAAAGATCGGTATAGAGTGATGCACCTTCCAGCGCTGTTCCGTAAACTGGAATCATTCTTTCTTTCAGTTTGCCGATGCATTCATGAAGGTCTCCCCTTACGATTGGCAGGTGAAAATGGCTTCCTTGCGCAGACCGGAGAACCTTTGAATTAAAAATATCAACACTACCTGGGCCGACAATAACAGCATCGATTCCTGCTGCATCAGCTGTTCGGATCATTGTTCCGAGATTTCCCGGATCTTGGGCAGCATCAATTAGCAGGAAGCTTTTAGCATCTTGAAGGACGTCCTCCCTAGTGATTTGACGGCAAACTGCATAGATGCCCTGTGGTGCCTCTGTATCTGATAGGGAATTGGATATCTCTTCCGTGACGAGGGTAACGGGAATGGAACCGACATCAAGACGGGGTGGTACCCCAACTTTTTCTGAGGCAATGATTTCTAAAACTTCCTCCCCATGCTTGAGTGCTTCCTCAACTAAATGGTATCCTTCGACGAGAAATGTCCCCGACCGATCCCGTTCTTTTTTTGTTAAAAGCTTTTTCCATTGCTTTACTTGTGGATTTTGCAAAGATTGTATGTATTTCAAATCCTTATCCCCTTTAAAAATGCTTTGATTTTTACATTATAGCCTATCTAAAATACATATTAAAACCAAAATAAGGCATTCTATTAAAGAAAAATCAAGAAAAGGAGTAGAATGATGAACCTTAATTTACGAAATGCGATTATCCATAATGTTTCCGGCAATTCTCAAACACAATTAGAAGATACAATTGTTGATGCCATCCAAAGCGGTGAGGAAAAAATGCTACCTGGTTTGGGGGTCTTATTTGAAGTCATTTGGCAAAATTCATCTGAAGATGAGAAAAAAGAGATGCTTACCACTCTTGAAAACGGGTTAAAGTAATAATTTTTTATCAAAGCTGCCGTGCTTAGTCGACCGGCAGCTTTATATTTGTATCTTTCGTTAAGATATCTGCGGAAATTTTCATTATATCTGCGAAAAAAATTGATTTATCTGCGATCCAATAAAAAGTCCAAAAAAAATCCCCGACAAAAGTACCGAGGATTTACAGTTATTATTCAAATGTTATCTTATCGACAGTCTCACGATCAAGCCGCTTAATGACTTCGACAATCAGTTTAACAGTGTTTTCGAAATCGTCACGGTGTAGCATTGCTGCATGGGTATGGATATAACGAGTAGCAATCGTAATCGCAAGCGCCGGTACACCGTTGTGAGTCATATGAATGGAGCCGGCATCCGTACCGCCGCCAGGAATAGCATCGAATTGATAAGGAATGTTTAACTCGTCAGCCAAATCAGTGACAAAATCGCGCAAACCTTTATGAGAAACGAGCGATGCATCATATAGGATAATTTGTGGGCCTTTGCCCATTTTGCTCATCGCTTCTTTTTCAGAAATTCCAGGAGTATCGCCAGCAATTCCAACATCAAGAGCAAAGCCGATATCAGGCTCAATTTTGGAAGCAGCTGTACGGGCACCGCGCAAACCAACCTCTTCTTGAATCGTTCCAACACCATAAACAACGTTTGGATGGTCAACACCCTTTAGCTGCTTCAAAACATCAATCGCAATCGCACAGCCGATGCGATTGTCCCAGGCTTTCGCTAAGAGCATCTTCTCATTGTTCATAACCGTAAACTCAAAATATGGCACTGCCATATCTCCAGGGCGGACGCCCCATTCAAGAACTTCATCTCGGCTTGTTGCACCGATATCAATGAACATATCCTTAATTTCAACTGGTTTTTTACGGGCTTCAGGCGATAAAATATGCGGAGGTTTAGACCCGATAATACCAGTGACATCACCTTTTTTCGTAACGATGGTAACGCGCTGTGCGAGCATGACTTGTCCCCACCAGCCGCCAACTGTTTGAAACCGAAGGAAGCCCTTATCATCAATTTGCGTGATCATAAAGCCGACTTCATCTAAGTGGCCGGCCACCATGATTTTCGGACCGCCCTCTTTCCCCACCTTCTTGGCAATTAAACTGCCAAGTCCATCGGTTGTCATTTCATCCGCAAATGGTTCTATGTATTTTTTCATGACTTCGCGAACTTCACGTTCATTGCCGGGAATCCCTTTGGCATCCGTTAAATCCTTTAACATGGTCAGTGTTTCATCTAGTTTTGCCATTTTTGTGCCCCCTTTTTATGTATGTACGGCTTTAATTATACAAAAGTAATCGATAAAGTTACAAATATTCTGCTAATAATTATTTTCTTGTCTCTGATAATTTACTTTATTTTTTGTAAAATATGCATCTACAATTTCTTCATTAGTTATACCAAGCAGCGCAGCCAATTGTAGGTAAGCTTCAAATAAAAGGAGATAATCTTTAAGACTTTTACTTTTATGAAAAATATGAACCCTTTCAAAAATAACATGGAACTGATCCGTTACATTTAAAGCTGGAGCATCTTCTATGACCTCTTTGAGTGTCTGATGAAAACCGCACTCAATTCCAAGTGATAGGATAAAATGAATGCCGTCGACAAACTCCTCAAGGATTACTTCCTTCTCGGAAGATGGTTTCACACTCCAAAACTTAAAACAGCGGGTTTCATTTGCTAGTTCACCTATTTCCACAAGCAAGGCCAGAGACTTCCGCGAAAATAAATCTTCCTGCTGCAATTGGTGCTTTTCTTCAATATGGTTGTCCAATGCTTGCTGCATTTGAAATAATGTTTCAAGCTGTAGCATATTAAAAATCACTCCTTAAAAAAATTATTACAAAATAAGTGAAACTTTTTCCTCGTTATATCGTATGAATAGAAAAAAGTCAGGAGGCTTTACCATGGTCTGGCTGTTACGCTTACTCCTATTACTAATTATTATATTCTTTTTCTATATGGCTCTTAAGTACCTTTTTACCCCCAAAAGAAGGCTTGAAACGGCACGTAAACAGAAACGATTTTTACTTATTGATAATGAAGATGTTAGAAAGAATTTCTTTCTCACCTATAAAGGAACCGTGTTTACAGGGGAAAAATACAAGGGGACTACAGATACAACCTATGATGTTATTTCCATTTCCATTCGGTCTGATGATCCAGAATCGCTTAAGGGTTTTAGTAACGATGATTTTTATTTTATTGATAAAAAGATCCTGGAAAAATACCCGAAAGCGGAAATTCATTGGAAAAGTCCTGTTAAAGAGTTTTAACGTGAAAGGATAGCACAAGAAAGAACTATTTCCAGGATCGCAAGTAGTGGAAAACCAATTTTAAATGAAAGATGCTTCGTTTTATGCCGATATACCTGCATACCAATGGTGGTTCCTATTGCCCCTCCGAAAATTGCCACAAGCCATAGCGTTCTTTCCCGTATGCGATATTTATGCTTAATGGCCCTGTTTTTATCAATCCCCATGATCATTAGCCCAATAATATTCATGATCAAAAGGACTGCGAATACATAAGTCCTGCCAGCCATGCTCTCAACTCCCTAATAGAAAAAGCCATTCTCGTTCGAGAGAATGGCTATAAAATAATTATTAATTAAATTGTTTCTTAGCAGCGTTTGCTAATTCAGCAAATGCGTTCGCATCACTTATTGCTAATTCAGCAAGCATTTTGCGGTTTACTTCGATCTCTGCAAGCTTCAAGCCATGCATTAAACGGCTGTAAGAAAGACCGTTGATACGAGCTGCTGCATTGATACGAGTAATCCAAAGTTTGCGGAAGTCGCGTTTTTTCTGGCGACGGTCACGAAATGCATACATTAATGATTTCATAACCTGTTGGTTAGCAACTTTGTATAATGTATGTTTGGAACCGTAATAACCTTTAGCTAATTTAAGAACTTTTTTACGACGTTTGCGAGTAACTGTACCGCCTTTTACACGTGGCATATAATTTCCCTCCTAAATAAATCGATCTAATATGATTACTTAACGTATGTTAATAATTGACGAATGCGTTTGAAATCGCCTTTAGAAACAAGAGATCCTTTGCGAAGTTTACGCTTAGCTTTTGTTGATTTGTTAGCGAATAAGTGGCTTGTATAAGCATGGTCACGCTTTAATTGACCAGTCCCAGTTTTCTTAAAACGCTTTGCAGCGCCGCGGTGAGTTTTCATTTTTGGCATTGTGATAATCCTCCTTATTACTTGTCGTTTTTAGGTGCTAAAACAAGAAACATGCTTCGACCATCCATTTTTGGATGTGATTCAATCGTCGATATTTCCTTGCACTCATTAGCAAAACGGTCTAGCACACGCTGACCAATTTCTTTATGGGTAATCGCCCGGCCCTTGAAGCGGATTGAAGCTTTTACCTTGTCGCCTTTTTCCAAAAACTTAATAGCATTACGAAGCTTTGTATTAAAATCGTGTTCATCAATTGTTGGGCTTAAGCGAACCTCTTTAATGTTGATGATCTTTTGATTCTTACGAGCTTCTTTGTCTTTCTTCTGCTGCTCGAATTTAAATTTGCCATAATCCATAATCCGGGCCACCGGAGGCTTAGCGTTTGGTGCTACAAGTACCAAATCAAGATTCACTCGTCCGGCAATCTCCAACGCATCGTTTTTAGATTTAATTCCCAATTGCTCACCATTTTGATCAATAAGGCGAACTTCGCGAGCGCGGATACCCTCATTTAACAACATGTCTTTGCTAATAATTAGCCACCTCCAAGGTTTATTCGAATACAACAATCGGGTCAAGAAGCATTACCATGCTAATCACACCATGTTGAATCGACAAGTATCATTGCTTTTAACATACAAAAAAAGTGCAGATGAATTCACCCACACTTTACGAACATAATTAATAAATTAAAAGTTCATGTAATACCTGTCAACTGCTCGAAACAGCGTCAATCAGGTGAGAAGCGGGTGCTTCTTCTTTTCCCAAAAAGTATTCAATTTTTACCTTAGTAACTATAACATATGCAAAGACGTCGTGTCAAATAAACATTTCCACAACAACGAAAATTATTGTAACAAAAATAAAGGAATTATTCAATAGGGCATAAATAAAAAAGAGGGTGTCCCAAAAGTATAACTTTTAGGAGCACTCCTTTTTTACAGTTTATCCTTTATTTACTTCAGCCTTTAATGCTGCTAAGAACTCTGCAAATGGCTTTGTTTCTGACTTTTGCTCACCATATTTACGGACATTTACGGCATTGTCCTCTACTTCCTTGTCCCCAACGACAAGCATATATGGGATTTTTTGCATTTGTGCTTCGCGAATTTTGTATCCGATTTTTTCATCCCGGCCATCTAGTTCTACGCGGAAGCCTTCACTTTTGAGCTGTTCTTTTACTTTTCTTGCATAATCATAATGTGCTCCAGGGGAAACAGGAATAACTTGAACCTGAACCGGTGCCAACCAAGTTGGGAAAGCTCCTTTGTATTCTTCGATTAAGTAGGCTACAAAGCGTTCCATTGTTGACACGACCCCGCGGTGGATAACGACTGGGCGATGCTGCTTACCGTCTTCACCAACATATGTTAAATCGAATCTCTCAGGAAGTAAGAAATCCAATTGGACAGTTGAGAGCGTCTCGTCTTTACCTAAAGCAGTTCTTACTTGAACATCAAGCTTAGGGCCGTAGAAAGCAGCTTCTCCTTCCGCTTCAAAATAATCAAGACCAAGGTCATCCATCGCTTGCTTTAACATGCTTTGTGCTTTTTCCCACATAGCATCATCATCAAAGTACTTTTCCTTATCCTGCGGGTCTCTGTAAGATAATCGGAATGAATAATCCTCTATATTAAAGTCCTTATAAACCTCTAAAACCAGTTGGACAACGCGCTTAAATTCATCTTTAATTTGATCCGGACGGACAAAGATATGGGCATCATTCAACGTCATCCCGCGAACACGCTGTAAGCCCGATAGTGCACCGGACATTTCATAACGGTGCATCGTGCCAAGCTCAGCGATACGAAGCGGCAGTTCACGATAACTATGAATACCATTTTTATACACCATCATATGATGTGGACAGTTCATTGGCCGAAGTACCAATTGCTCATTATCCATTTCCATTACTGGGAACATGTCTTCCTGGTAGTGATCCCAGTGACCGGAGGTTTTATATAAATCTACGCTTCCCATGATAGGCGTATAAACATGGTCATACCCTAGGCTGATTTCTTTATCGACAATATAACGCTCGACAATACGACGGATGGTTGCGCCTTTCGGCAGCCACAGTGGAAGCCCTTGCCCAACCTTTTGGGAATTCGTAAACAGGTCCAATTCTTTTCCAAGCTTACGATGATCACGTTCCTTTGCCTCTTCTAGCAGGCGAAGATGCTCAGCCAAATCTTCTTTCTTGAAAAAGGCTGTACCATACACACGCTGCAGCATTTTATTTTTGCTGTCACCGCGCCAATAAGCACCAGCAATGCTCAATAGCTTGAATTCTTTAATTTTTCCTGTTGATGGAACATGGATACCACGGCAAAGGTCAAAAAATTCGCCCTGCTCATAAATCGTCACCGTTTCCTCATCAGGAATGGCTTCAATTAGTTCAAGCTTGTAAGGGTCACCAAGTTCTTTAAAAAGCTGGACAGCTTCGGAGCGGCTTACTTCCTTGCGAACAACCTCTATGTTTTCATTGACGATTCTCGCCATTTCCTTTTCAATTGCCGGCAGGTCTTCAGGAGTTAATGACTCTTCAAGGTCCATATCATAATAAAATCCGCCTTCAATAACTGGACCTACACCAAGATTTACATGTGGGTAAAGTCTTTTCACCGCTTGAGCCATTAAGTGTGCCGTACTGTGCCTTAGCACTTCTAACGCTTCAGCCGATTCTGGCGTAACGATTTCTATTGAACCATCTTCTAAAATTGGACGGCGAAGATCGACCATTTGTCCGTTCCATTTACCCGCGATCGCTTTTTTCTTAAGGCCTGGGCTAATAGATGCGGCAACATCTTCCGTTGTTGTTCCGATTGCGAACTCCTTTATTGCACCATCAGGAAACGATAATTTAACAACGTCTGACATAACAATTCCTCCTATTAGAAAAGCGGAAGCGCTTTGCCCAGGGGCGACAGGCATAAGACAAGCCGGCATGAAGGTTGCTTTTTTAACCTTCAGGACGGATTGGCTTATGAACCGAGCCCCTAGGCGCTGGAGCTAGACACTTCTCAAAGTTTTTTTAAAAATAAAAAACCCGTCCCTAGGAAAAGGGACGAGTTTGGTATACACGTGGTTCCACCCAATTTTTCACTTATCATAAACCTATGATGAAAAGTGACTTTAGGACAGGTAACGGCTGTTTTCCGTCAACAGTTACATACCTTTACAAGGTGTTCACTGCTGAAGTTTAAAGGTGGTAAGTATTTAATCCGAAATAGGAGCTTTTCAGCCATGGGCTCCCTCTCTGAAATCCGTAAAAAAATACTATTGTCCTTATCATTACTTT
The DNA here is from genome assembly GCF_001048695.1 of Neobacillus massiliamazoniensis. Taxonomy (GTDB): domain Bacteria; phylum Bacillota; class Bacilli; order Bacillales; family Cytobacillaceae; genus Neobacillus; species Neobacillus massiliamazoniensis. The sequence goes on from NZ_CVRB01000004.1 coordinate 715,026, forward strand.
TGCTGTAATTATGATGACTAGCTTTAGCACCAAGGCACTTTAGCTTTTCGTATTATGTACGTTATTATAATGATTCTTTTTTGAAAAATCAACTTCATAAGTCCTGTTTTTCCAATATTTTTGTATTTTATGCATGACCGAAAGCAGAATCATCACTAAAAAGCCATTTTTTGGTTTCACGGAGGGTAGAATACGACTTTATCGTAACTCTTTCTTCAAAAATATTTTTAATTGTTCTAACCAACGGTTCATCTGGATTGGTCGTATAAAGAAAAATATTTGTCGGGGCCAATGACAATAGTGGAGCAATTGAAGCTGAATCCACATATACCGGATGATTCACCAATAATTTTCGATCAATCATTTTAGTTAATTCTGCACGTTTAATTTCCTCAAAATCATCATTATAAAAAGTCACTTCTTCATCAAATAATAAGTGCAGGATGTCCATTTTAGGTTCCCTATTTGCTAAAAATTCCCTAAGCATTTGAACAAACATTTGGTACTCTTGCTCCATTTTATATTCATCAATAGCTATCTCGACATAGTTTTCTAACAATTGAAAGTATGAGCGCAAGCGAAATTTGAAAAAAGAAGCGAATGAAAAGGAGATATTTCCTTGAAAAATTTGATTAATGGATTCGATTACGTTTTTTTCCTCATTTGTATCTTTAAAAAATACGGACAGATCTTTCCTTTGGCCTTCAAGAACAGAATAAATAATCTCAATAATTTGCTGCTGTTCTTCCCAGTCAACATAAAAAAACTGCTCTGCTAAGATGACTCTAAACCAATCTTCACGCTTTATCTTTACAACAAACTCGTAAAAAGCCTCTTTTACATGTTTCATAAAACCAGCAGTGTAGCTTCCTTCCATCAATTTTACTATATGTCGATCTTCAAAAAGAAGAATATTTTGTTTCATTGATTGATCCTTTACAAACATCTGCAAGTGGTTATAAAACTTATTTGCATCCAGCTTGTTTTGGAAGATGATTTCTGCCAACCAAATCCCCCCTACAACCGTATCTCTGTTAAACATATATATGGGGAACTTGACCAAAATAGAAGCTTTAAAATGGATAAATAAAAAGGGACTGCCGCTTATTGGCAATCCACATCTATTAAGCAAATATTATATCCGCCGATTTGGTCCATCCACTAAAACAGGGATGCTTAAACTGCGAATTCGTTCCATAATTCTCCGCGCTTTCATTTTTTCTTCTTCGCCGCGCTGACTGTAGGTTAAATGATGCTCTAGCTCTTGAAAGTTAAAATTAGACGTGAAAAACGTTGGTAGGTTTTCAAGCATCCTAAATTGGAGAATCGGTCCCAAAACCTCATCTCTTGTCCAGCTTGATACGGCCTCAGCACCAATATCATCGAGCATAAGAATAGGTTCATTTTTTAATGCTTCAATTTTTTCATTTAATGTGGAATCAGCAATGGAACTTTTCATTTCCCTTAATAACTCTGGTACATACACAATCATCGAGGAAATTTGTTTTTCGGCAAGTTCGTTTGCAATTGCACCTAATAAATAGGATTTACCTACCCCAAATTTTCCGTGAAAATAGATACCTTTTTGTTTTTTATTTGTTTCATAATTCATCAGAAAATCAGTGGCCTTGTCGACAGCATCCAGTCTTCTGGAGTAGCTTTGAAAATTATCAAAGGTAGCCTCCAATATATCCCTTGGTACATAAAGGCTCTTAATTAGCTTTTCGTTTTTCCTCTTTTCATCATCCATCACTTTTCGTGGACAGCGTTCATAAATTAGATCGATAGAATTTCGGGTTAAAACCAATTCCGGGTGGTAGCCTTTCATCATGTTTATACACCCTTCAAGGCTTGGGCAACGGTCGCAATTTTTGCTTTGATCCTTGAATTCATATAATTTGCTCAAGCTTTTATCAACCATTTCTTGAGTGATTACATCACGATGTTCCGTTATAAAATCTCTTATTTCCGGATCCCTTAATGTATCGTTGCGCATTTTTTCATAACGCTTTTGAAAGTTTTCACTTGAGGCCAGCCGTTTCAATGTTTCATTGATTCTTTCCAAGTTTCCTCCCCCCTATTTCCTAAACGCCTTTAATTTTTCTTCGATTGCCCGTTTTTTCGCTTCAAGCTCAGTATTATCTTCATGTGTTGAATGATCCGGTACAGCCTCTTTTGCATCTTCATTAAACCAATCTGGAAGGGCCTCTGTTCGAATAGGTTTTTGTTTAGATGTTCTTGTAGTCTTTTTCCCTTCTGTCCAGCCAAGGTAAGTACGGTGTTCTTTTTTCGCCAGATCCATTGCGTCTTTAACGGTTGTTATCTGCTTTCTTGCCCAATGTCCAGCAATTTTTTCCGCATATCCCTTTGTTAGCTTCATATCCGTTTTTAACATTACGAACTGTATCAACACATTGATGACACCTGGCAATAGCTTTTGTTTAAACATCACTTCTTCAATAATTTGTATATCGGATTTAGTAGGTTCCCCCCCACCGGAAAGATCCTTTAACACCTGAAGAGGAGATGTCGTTTCTAAATAATGAACTAATTTTTCTTCTTGAGTTTTCGGCTCTGTTAATTGAACCTGAAGGGCGGCAGGCTGCGTTCGCTCCATTAGGCTCGGAAGTGAACCCTGATTTTCATACTGGTACCAATCCCTTGCCCCTTTGCGCAACTCTTCTATATCGATTTCATTGTCCTCATTTAGTGCGCCTAAAATGATATTCTTCATTTTAACCGCATCAATATTATAAAGAAATGCAAGATTGCTTATGATCTCTTTAACCTTTAGAGTTAAAGCCTTTTTAGGGACGAGGGATTCATTTAGGCCTGCCAATAATAGGTCAAAGTCAAATGTATTCAGGCTGACTTGAATCGGCTTTTGTTCCTGCCTTCCTATAAACTGTTGATTCGCTTCTGACTCTAACTCTTCGGAAAGGCCCTGTAGATATTGAATGCTTCCTGGAGCTGCCGATTGAAACACTTCTTGAAAGGCTCTCGTTACTTCAACATATTCCTTTTCTTTTTGCATTTGCTGAACACTAAAAAAGCGTTTAAGGCGGTTATAATGATTTTTCCCTATCTTTCGATACAAATAAATATTTAACATCCCGTCCAAAAAAAATTGTTCGGGAGTTAATGGGGGATGCAGTTCATAAATAAATGAGCGCTCCCCCTCTTCAGTTTTTACAAACGTCTTTAATAGTCCAATTGCCTCCAGCTTCAACCTTGCTTCGTAAATATCCTTTAAATTCATATCTAATAAATTCATCAATAAATGGTGAGTCGAGGATTCAGACCATAACCTATTTTCCTCAAGCTCCACCCAAAGGGTCATATATAAACTAAAGCAGGTAGAACCCACCAAAGGCTGATACAAAAACGTCAGCACCTTTCGGTCGTACTCATGCAGCAACCCATTAGCCGCAACAATATAACGATCAATAGGAATTAACTCCTGCCAATGCTGCGCCATATTCTTCAAACCTTTCCCTATAACTAAATTAACTATCTTGCTCCAACGTTTTTCTAACAAAAAAGAGGATGTCCCAAAAAAAGTGTCAGACCCCTCATCCTACAATATATAGCTGAATTTTACTTAATAAATATATTAAGAGTTAAGCTCGAGGTCAAACCCTTTTTGGGACATCTTCCTTAGGATTTCTCTTTGTTAATCAGTTCCTTTAATTCATCAATAAAAACAGTAATATCCTTAAATTGCCGGTAAACAGAGGCGAAGCGAACATAGGCAACCTCATCCACAGAGGAAAGCCTGTCCATCACCATTTCCCCAATTGCTTCACTTTTGATCTCAGATATTCCTTGACTGCGAAGATCTTTTTCGACACCTTGAGTGATATCCTCTAACTCCTTTAAAGCAACAGGACGCTTTTCGCAGGCCTTTATTAAGCCGCGTAGGATTTTATCCCGACTGAATTCTTCCCTTGTTCCTCCCTTTTTGACGACAATTAAGGGGATTTCTTCAATCTTCTCAAAAGTAGTAAAGCGATAACCACACTCTTCGCATTCCCGTCTTCTTCGTGTCGCTCTGCCCTCATCAACTGGTCGAGAATCAAGCACACGAGTACCATAATTTTGACATGAAGGGCACTTCATTAATTGATCAGCTCCAAATCTTTCCGTTAAATTACAGACTATCTCTTACTTTTATCTTATAAAAAAGAGATAGGTAAAACAAGAAGAAGTATTATACGTTTTTACTGATTCCAAGTAAGGTATGTAATTGATTTAATTTTTCATAATATGAAATAACACGTTTTCTTAAAACAGGATAGGTTCCAGTAAATGAAAATTGTTCAGATGATATGTTAAAATCAACTGCTGTTTCTAATGGCTTCACTGAAACAACAGTAGCAATCAAGAAACAAGGAATGGGTTTATTAACCTCTACAGCTATTTCACCATGCTCCTTTGATACAGTTGTAATCCGGCAATCAGCATCTTCCCTAAATAATTTTTCAACCGATTGAAACAACTGATTTAAATTTGCTTTATAATAATGCGTTTTTAATTGATCATCCGAGTGTCCGTCTTTTGTTTCAAGCTGTTTATTAAATCGCAAGAATAAATCATTAAAAATAGCCATCGTTTTCCTCCAAAAAATTTTTCAGCTACTTCTTATTCTATACTATTTTCATTAGAAAATTAAAAGAGGTGTATAAAATTTATACACCTCTTAAAGACAATTTTTAGATTACAGAACATTTGCCTGTTTAACTTGTACAGGTCCCATACCTCGAGGAATTTCAATGTTTTCCCGAGTTTCTGCATTTAGTGCTTCTGCAATATAATCAGCAGCAATATTTGGATTTAAGTCACCACAAGTATACACATCAATACTTGCATATCCATGTTCCGGGAAACTGTGAATCGTTAAATGTGATTCAGAAATGATGACAACTCCGCTCACACCTTGTGGTGCAAATTTATGAAAAGCAACCTCGCGGATCTCTGCACCAGATTTCAGAGCAGCTTCGACAAAAGTTTGTTCGATAAAGTCCATATTATTCAATTTTTCAAAATCGCAACCCCATAATTCAGAGATTACATGACGTCCCATTGTTTCCATATTCTATTCCCCCTCTTACCTGATATGATTGATTCTTGAAACCTGGTATTGACGGTATCTTCTAATTACCACGGGGGAAAGTTAGTCCAAAGAGGTCCTAACCCTTTAAGCAATTAAACGCTACCTAATTTCAAGAAGTTCACGATGACTAGTATACTTGGTTTATATTTTTTTTGCAATATATCATTAAAAAATTTTTAAAAATCTAAAATATTTTGCACGGTAAACTGGACAAAATCCTATTTTGTCCATAAAAATACGCTCATTACAACTCCATTTTATGCCGTTTATATTAAAACGAAACAAAAAAAGCTGTCGCTAGACAGCCTTTTTAATTGAAATATAAAATTTCAACTTCGAGAATTGTCTAGCTCCAGCGCCTAGCCCCTCGGGTCATAAGCCGCCCCGCTGTGGTGGCTGAGGAGCTGCCTCCTCGCGGTTCGTCTTATGCCTGTCGGGGCTGACCAAGGCGCTTCCGCTTTTCGTATATCAGCCTACTTTTACTTCATTGGTTTTTGCCAATTCTTGAGCAACGTAATGTACCAAGTCGACAACCCGTGAGGAATAACCCCATTCATTATCGTACCATGCCAGCACTTTGACCTTTCTTGAGCCCATAACCATTGTGGAAAGGCCATCAATAATAGCAGAATGAGAGTTCGTATTAAAATCAACAGATACAAGTGGCTCCATCGTGATATCGAGAATTCCCTTTAATGCTCCGTTTGCTTCTTCCCTAAACACACGATTAATATCATCAACCGTAACATCTTCTTTTAAGTCAACAACCAAATCCACGAGCGATACGTTCGGAGTAGGTACACGAAGTGACATGCCATGCAATTTCCCTTTTAATTGTGGTAAAACGAGAGATAATGCTTTGGCAGCTCCTGTTGATGTTGGAATGATAGATTGTCCACATGAACGTGCTCTACGCAAATCTTTATGTGGGTTATCAATATTCTTTTGATCATTCGTATAGGCATGGATGGTGGTCATTAAACCGGATTCAATTCCAAATTTTTCGTCCAGCACCTTGGCAACAGGGGCAAGACAATTGGTGGTGCATGATGCGTTTGAAATAATATCATGTTGGTTAATATCGAACATATCATCATTTACACCCATGACGATGGTTACATCTTCATTTTTACCTGGAGCAGTTAAAATCACTTTTTTTGCTCCTGCTTCTAAATGAAGTGCTGCTTTTTCACGAGAATTAAATTTACCAGTAGCCTCAATTACAACATCTATTCTTAGCTCTCTCCATGGAAGCTGCTCAGGATTTCGATTATCTAACAGTTTAATCCGTTTTCCATTGATAATTAACTCATTATCTAATGGGATTACTTCCCCTTCAAAAGTTCCATGATTGGTATCATATTTGAGCAAATGTGCTAATGTTTCAGCAGGATAGCTCGCATTAATCGCTACAACATCTAGATTTTTTTCAAGGATAGCTTTTCGAAATACCATCCTTCCAATTCTCCCAAAACCGTTAATTGCAACTCTTGCGTTCATTTTACGGCCCCTTCCGCATTAATGTTATACTTTTTGTTTCGTATTAATGTAATTAGTATAACATATTTAATTACGAACGTGACATATAAACTGCGTTATTTTTTAATGTTTTACAATTCAGACAACTTGTTAACTTCCATTCAAAATGTCTGTTAAACTTGCCTGTTGAATTCCAATCAAGAAGCGAGCCTCCTAAAGCAATAAGCCTGCGGGGTCTCCCTTGACCCGTTTTTCCCGCAGGACGTTGAATTAGCATCCTTGAATCAACACCGCACGAAGGAAATGCGATAGCATTTTCGAGGATCTCGAGTCTTCTGCTCCAATCAACATAGCGACAATATCAACATTAAGCTTTAACAAAGCCATGCAAAAAAAAGAGAAAGGGAATTCCCTCTCTCAAAAGTGAACCTATTTACTTTTTGATGCCCCAGTTCGCTAATATTGTGATGAGCTGTTTTTTTGTATCCGTTATTGCCCCATTATTATGGATGACTTCATCTGCCAAACCTACTTTTTCAGCAAGGGGCATTTGTGATTGGATTCTTGCTTCGGCTTCTTGCTTTGACAGATGATTTCTCGCCATTAACCGTTGCAATTGAATCGCATTATCTACATAAACAAGCAAGGTTTTATCAACCATATACATTAACTTGCTTTCGAATAATAACGGGATATCAAGGACAACGATTTCTTCACCTTGTTCTTTTGCTTCTTCAATCTGTCTCTTCATCCTTTTTCTAACTTCAGGGTGAACGATTCCGTTTAAGAGCTGTCTTTTTTCAGACCGATGAAAAATAATCGAACCAAGCTTTTGGCGATCGATTTCTTCATTCGGCAATAAAATGTTATCACCAAATTCCGCCAAAATTTTTTCATATGCCGGTTGACCTTTTTCTACCGCCAAGCGAGCTTCCACATCAGCGTCGATAACTAAAATATTCATTTCCTTGAACATGTTTGAGACTGTACTTTTTCCACTGGCAATTCCGCCTGTTAAACCAATCACTAGCGACATACTCTTTTCCTTTCTCGTTCAAAACAACTTCTATAATCCAATCAGCAAACTCTCAAAGAAAAATTTTTTCCTTTAGAGTTTTTGACAATTCGGGCAATAATGTGTTCCTCTACCGCCAACTGTTGTTTTTTCAATTGGTGTACCGCACCTTTTGCATGATTCTCCCTTCCGGCCATATGCAAATAATTCAAGCTGAAACATTCCGATTTCGCCTTGGGAGTTCACATACGAACGGATGGTACTGCCCCCTTTTTTAACAGCTTCACTTAAGGTTGCCACAATCTCGTGATGAAGTTTTTCTATCTCCTCTTCAGTCAATGTATTAGCGACACGCTCCGGATGAATAGAGGCACGAAAAAGGGCTTCATCCACATAAATATTGCCAAGTCCAACAAAAGCTTTTTGATCTAGAAGGGCTGTTTTTATTTTACGATTTGTTTTTTTCAGCCTATTTCCGAGATACTCCTTCGTGAATTCCTCTGAAAAAGGCTCCGGACCTAGTTCAATTAGAGGGGGTTGTAAAAATTCATCCCCTTTTTTAAATAGATGCATCGTTCCAAATTTGCGAACATCCCTGTATCTTAATTCAGTACCATCCGTGAAAAGAAAAATGACGTGTGTATGCTTGTCAAATGGCTCTTCTTTTGGATAAAGGCCATATTTTCCTTCCATTCGCAAATGGGAAACCAACGCGTAATTCGTTGTGTAAATGATTAAAAACTTACCTCTCCGGCCGACATCAATAATGGTTTCACCTTTTAAGGCATCCATAAATTGTTCAATCTCCAAAGGGTTTTTAATGATTTTAGGCCAATATACGGTTACATTTTCAATTTGTTTATTCGTAACAAGGTTTTTTAATGTTTTTCTGACTGTTTCTACTTCTGGAAGCTCAGGCATTTCTATTCCCCTTTATTTGGCATCATACCATGTTGGACCGAATGCATAATCAACCTTTAGCGGCACCTTCAATTCAAGAGCATGTTCCATAACATCCGGAACTAATGCTTTTAGAATTTCAATTTCTTCCGGGGGTGCCTCAAAAATCAATTCATCATGAACCTGTAATAGCATACGAGTTTTTAATTTATTTTCCTTTAAGGCCACCGCCATATCAATCATCGCTTTTTTAATAATATCAGCAGCACTTCCTTGGATTGGTGTATTCATTGCCGTTCTTTCAGCAAAGCTTCTTAGGTTAAAGTTTCGGCTTGTAATTTCAGGAATATATCTTCTTCGCTGAAGCAATGTCGATACGTAGCCTTTTTGTTTTGCGATCTGAACAATATCGTCCATGTATTCCTTCACACCTGGATAACTATTTAGATAGCGATCAATGAATTGGCCAGCTTCCTTCCGAGTAATTCCGAGACTTTGTGACAGACCGTAATCACTAATCCCATAAACAATGCCAAAGTTAACTGCCTTTGCCTGCCGCCGCATATTAGAGGTGACCTCTTCTTTAGCTACGTGAAAGACCTCCATTGCCGTTTTTGTATGAATATCAAGGTCTTCTTTAAATGCCTCAATTAGCTTAGCATCACCAGCAATATCCGCTAAAACGCGGAGTTCAATTTGGGAATAATCGGCTGCAAAAATGACCCAATCCTTTTCGGATGGAACAAAGGACTGACGGATTTTCCTGCCTTCCTCAAGGCGAATGGGGATATTCTGTAAATTCGGGTCGATGGAGCTTAATCTCCCTGTTGCGGTTAAGGCTTGTTGAAATCTTGTATGTACCTTCCCAGTTTCCGGATTGATTACCTTGAGCAAGCCCTCAATATAAGTGGATTGCAGCTTTCCCAATTGTCGGTAATTAAGAATATGCTCAATGATTTCATGGTCGTGTACCAGTTTTTCCAAGACGTCTGCAGAAGTGGAAAAACCAGTTTTTGTTTTCTTAAAGGCATGAAGGTTTAGTTTTTCAAATAAAATAACACCTAATTGTTTTGGCGAATTAATATTAAAAGTCTCGCCTGCTAATGTATAGATTGTTTTTTCAATTTCTGCTAGCCGTTCAGTGATTTCCTTCCCCATCATCTGAAGACGTCCGCTGTCAACCTTTACACCGCAAGCTTCCATGTCAGCTAATATTAGCGATAAAGGCATTTCCAGTTCCGTAAATAATTCATCCTGCTCATTTTTCGTTAATTCATCTTCAAGCAATCCTCTTAACTCAAGCATGGCCAAGCTCTTTCGCACAAGATGCTCCGCAAGTTTAAGTGTTTCCGGAATCTGACGCTTTGCCCCTTTTCCATAAAACGATTCATCCGATTGAATGTTCGTGATGTCGTACCTTTTGGCAATGGATGATAGATCATCAATTGTTTCAGACGGATTGATGATGTAGGAAGCAATAAGGGTGTCAAAATCAACCCCTTTTAAATGGATGCCGTACCTTCGTAGAGCAACCTCAGATCGTTTCGCATCGAAGACCGTTTTCTTCTTGTCCTCATCTTCAGCCCAATTTTTAAAGGTTTCTGATTGCAATGCCATATCTGTCGGCAAAAAGTAATGCCCTTTTTCATTTACAATAGAAAAGCCAATGATATCAGCATAATGATAATTTTCATCGAGAATTTCTATATAAAAATAATTATCTTCTGAAAAAACATCTTCTATTATGACTTCAGGAATATGAAATTCTATCTCTTCAAGTTCATGCTGCTGTTCAACCGTTGCACTATCACCAAGTTTATCTAATAACGAGTTAAAACCTAATTCTTTATATAATGACATGACTTTTTCACTTGAAAAACCTTCGTAAAAAATATCTTCTACCTTTACTTCAATAGGTGCATTTCTTTCAATTGTCGCGAGCTGTTTACTCATTAACGCTTGATTTTTATATTCTTCAAGCTTTTCTTTTAATTTATTCCCGCTAACTTGATTTATTGAGCTTAGTAAGTTTTCAAGAGTAGAAAACTCTTTTAAGAGCTTTATTGCCGTCTTCTCACCGACGCCTGGGACACCTGGAATATTGTCAGATGTATCGCCCATTAATCCTTTCATATCAATGATTTGCTCTGCGGTGAGACCATATTTTTCTTGAATATGTTTTGGTGTATATTCTTCAATATCGGTGATGCCTTTTCTGGTGATTCCAACAGTGGTTTTGTCTGATGAAAGCTGCGTTAAATCCTTATCACCGGATATGACTTTTACTTCATATCCATCATTTTCTGCTTTTAGCGACAATGTTCCGATGATGTCATCCGCCTCGTAATTTTCAAGCTCATATCTTGCTATACCGTATGCGTCTAGGAGTTCACGAATAAAAGGAAATTGTTCTGATAATTCTGGAGGAGTTTTTTGCCTTCCCCCTTTATATTCTTGGAACGTTTTATGTCTAAAAGTCGTCTTTCCGGCATCAAATGCGACAAGAATATGGGTTGGCTGCTCATCCTCCAAAATTTTCATCAGCATCATCGTAAAGCCATACACAGCATTTGTGTGGATTCCTCTATCGTTATTAAGGAGTGGCAGGGCAAAAAAGGCACGATAAGCAATACTATTTCCATCAATCAAAACAAGCTTTTTCTTTTCCATATTTCTCTCCTTCTCAAATCAGTTCAAGTGCTCAGGAAGCTCAATAATAAATTCACTACCTTTACCTATTTCACTTCTGACACTAATAAAACCGTGATGAGCTTCTACTAAATGTTTGACGATAGCGAGTCCGAGTCCTGTCCCTCCGGAGTTACGACTTCTTGCGCGATCTACACGATAAAATCGTTCAAAAATCCGTGGAATTTCTTTCTTTTCAATTCCTACACCAGTGTCCTTCACGTGAATTCGAACATGCTCTCCATGCGCTAGGAGAATGACGGTTACTTCACCATTATTGGGAGTATATGCAAGCGCATTGGCAATTAAATTGATAAATACTTGTTTTAAGCGATCAGTATCTCCTTCGATCATCATCTGATCCTGCTTACAAACAAGTTCCATTCGAATATTCTTTTCCGCCGCCTTCACATTTAGCATCGTAATCACTTCTTCAAGCAAATGATGCAAATCTAATTTTTGGATATTCAATATAAATCCTTGTTGTTCAATTTTTGAAAGCTCCAGCAAATCTAAAATAAGCGATTGTAGCCTTTCGCTTTCTTTTAAAATAATCGTCAGAAATGCTTCCAATGTGTCTTTTTGATTCATTGCCCCATCTAAAAGAGTTTCGGTAAATCCTTTAATCGAAGTGACAGGTGTTTTCAATTCATGCGAAACATTTGCAACAAAATCTTTCCGCATCTGCTCAAGGTTCTTTAGTTCGGTAATATCATGAAAAACAAGGACGACACCTTTCCAAACATTATCCCTTCCAATTATAGGAATACCGTAGACAACAAAGTATCGCCGCTCAATATATAAGGGCACGAGCAATTGCTTACTAACTTTTTGTTCCGTACGAAAAACTTCTGCGACGATCTGACAGACTTCTTCATTTTCAATGACTTCATAATAAAGCTTTGACAAATAATCAGTAGCATTTACATGAAAAAAATCAATATAGCCTTTATTAATTAAATTTATATATCCGCGGCTGTCAATTAAAATAAGTCCCGCTCCGATATTTTCAATTAAAGCGCTTAGACGGTCCTTCTGGATTTCCTGTGTTTTCACCATTTCTTGAAGATTCTTAGCAAGCCTATTAATCGATGTTCCAAGCATTCCTGTTTCATCCAAATAATTAACAGTTGTTCTAGCACGATAGTTACCTTTTGCCAGCTCACTTACCACATCAGCTGCCGATTCAATAGGTTTCGTATACCTTGTTGTAATTCTGACAACTAGAAAAATGATGATGATAAAAGCAATGCCAAGACTAATGGATAGTATCCACCAAATTTGCCTATATGCCTTGTTAAGGTCACTTGATTTTGTACTTAGAAAAAGATAACCTTCGGTTTGTCCATTCTTGATGATGGGTTTCCAAGTATAATGTCGATCATAGCCATCGCCTTGCTCAAGCCTATCTTGTTGATCAGGATTTTGTTTGATTACCTCTTTAATGATATCTTTAAGTCCGCTAAAATTGGTATTATTCTCACTTCCACTGTCAATCAATATTTTTCCGGTATTATCTGTAATCGTTGCTCTTACATTTAGCATTTGGCTTATTTTCGTGATGTCTTTTTTCTGTACGGAGTTTATTCCACCGCCTTCTTCAATATTAATGCTAAGAAGGTTAATTTCTTTTTTTAAACTCTCATTGAATGATTGAAAATAATAGCCTTTAAACAATTGCCCCAGTAATATACCTAATCCAACTAAAACGGTAATGATCAATGTAAGTAACCCAATTAGAAGATTTGTACGGAACTTGGTCATTCTCCTTTTGGCTCCTCAAGTTTATAACCAAGTCCTCGAATAGTTTTAATATAAACAGGTTTCTTTGTATCTTCTTCAATTTTTTCTCTTAAATGTGAGATGTGGACGTCAACGATTCTCGTATCGCCTGCAAAATCATAATTCCAAACAGCGCTTAACAGCTGGTCTCGAGTCATCACGCGACTTTTATTTTGCGCAAGATAAAGGAGCAACTCAAATTCCTTAAGAGTTAATTCCAAATGCTGTCCCTTACTGTATGCTTCATATTTTTCAGGAATAACAATTAAATCGCCTATCTCTATTTTTTCATCATTTTTTATTGTTTCCTCTATGTTTCCCGTTTGAATTTGAGTCCTTCTAAGGATTGCTTTTACACGTGCAATGACTTCTCTTGGACTAAACGGTTTAATCATGTAGTCATCTGCCCCAAGTTCTAAACCTAAAATTTTATCAAATTCATCATCTTTTGCCGTTAACATTAAAATAGGGGTCATGATTTTTTCCTGACGAAGCTGCTTGCATACTTCCATTCCATCTAGTTTTGGTAGCATCAAATCTAAAACGATAATATCAGGCGACTCCAGCTCCGCCATTTGTTTTCCTTCTTCTCCATCCATTGCTGTAATAACTTCAAAACCAGCTTGTTCTAAATTATATTGAAGCAGAGTGACAATCGATTGTTCATCATCTACAACGAGTATTTTATTTTTCATAAATTCCTCCAGAATAATTTATCATGCTATTTTCATTATAATACAAATTCAGGTACTTTACTTAATAGGTAACGTTAAAAGCTACCAATTAAGCGGTGGAAAATGTTAACAAAACATTCATACCTAAGTGCCATTTACTTCTATACAATAAAACTAGAGTATTGATTTTGAAAGGAGAGGAACATGAACAGAAAACCTCGTACAGAACCCTATTTACTATTACTTTTCAATTACTTACATTGCAGAATGAATTTATCGAAAATAGACAATCTGAACTATACTAACCTGAAAAAGGGCTACGAAGGGGAATTACAATTAGATCGATTGGCGGATAAACTTCAAAGTGAATTGTTTACTTTAAATGATTTATTACTCGAAACAAATAACACAGAGTTTCAAATTGATTCAGCCATCATAACGCAGACAGCCGTTTTTCTATTAGAAATAAAAAATTATGAAGGTGAGCATTATTACGAATCCGGTAGATTTTATACTATTAACAAACAAGAAATTTCTAATCCAATCCATCAGTTGAACCGAAAAGAAACCTTGCTTCGGCAATTCTTAAAGAACCATGGATTCCATTTACCTATTGAACCCTATCTCATCTTTATCAACCCCGAATTCACCTTGTTTCAGGCACCCATTAATAAAACAATCATTCTCCCTACACAACTGAATCGCTTTATAGAAAAATTAGACAAACACCCTTCAAAGTTAAATGGAATGCACAACAAGCTTGTAGATCAACTCATTTCTGCACATAAAAAGAAATCTTCTTTTTTAAAGCAACCAAATTATGAGTATAAACACCTGCAAAAGGGAATTCCTTGTTTGAGGTGTAATTCACTTTTGCAATCCGTTAGGGGAAATAAGGTTGTTTGTAATGATTGTGGGTTTGAAGAAAAGATTGAGTCAGCGGTAATGCGGTGCGTGGAGGAATTCATGTTTCTGTTTCCAGATTGGAAAGTAACCACAAATGGAATTCAGGAGTGGTGTGGGGTGGTTGAGTCTAAAAAGACAATCCAAAGAATTCTAAATAAATACTTAAGAGCTACTGTTCAGGGCAGATGGACTTTTTACGTGTGAGTAGTTGAAACATTTTGTTTACAAACGTCTTAAGAGAATTGCACAAAGATGGGTTACTTTTCGTTATCAACAGTTTCAACTTCGGTAGCCTAGGTCGGTTAAGGTACTGTTTTTTGGTCTTCTCTTCTTTTTTTGGTCGCTTAGAACCTCCATAAGCTACCGTTTTTTGGCCTTTTTTCATTTTCGGTAGCTTAGAACATCTATAAGCTACCGTTTTTCCTTCTTCTCTTCTTTTTCGGTCGCTTAGAACCTCTATAAGCTACCGTTTTTTGGTCTTCTCTTCTTTTTCGGTCGCTTAGAGCCCCTATAAGCTACCGTTTTTTGGTCTTCTCTTCTTTTTCGGTCGCTTAGAACCCCTGTAAGCGACCGTTTTTCCTTCTTCTCTTCTTTTTCGGTCGCTTACAACCTCTATAAGCTACTGTTTTTTAGTCTTCTCTTCATTTTCGGTCGCTTACAACCTTTATTAGCTACCGTTTTTTGGTCTTCTCTTCTTTTTCGGTCGCTTAGAACCTCTATAAGCTACCGTTTTTTGGTCTTCTCTTCTTTTTCGGTCGCTTAGAACCTTTGTAAGCGACCGTTTTTTGGCCTTCTCTTTATTTTCGGTCGCTTAGAACCTTTATAAGCTACCGTTTTTCCTTCTTCTCTTCTTTTTCGGTCGCTTAGAACCTCTGTAAGCTACCGTTTTTTGGCCTACTCTTCTTTTTCGGTCGCTTATAACATCTGTAAGCTACCGTTTTTTGGCCTTCTCTTCTTTTTCGGTCGCTTAGAACCCCTATAAGCTACCGTTTTTTGGTCTTCTCTTCTTTTTCGGGCGCTTAGAACCTCTATAAGCTACCGTTTTTTGGCCTTCTCTTCTTTTTCGGTCGCTTAGAACCTCTATAAGCTACCGTTTTTCCTTCTTCTCTTCTTTTTCGGTCGCTTAGAATCTTGATAAGCGACCATTTCCACTTCACTTCGAATTTTTATCCCCAAACGGTGCCTGACACCAAATTAAACCTTCTCCTCTAACATTAGTTCCAGTATCAATTGATCAGTTTGCAGCGTGCCCTGATTGCCTAGCTTGCAGAAGCTTTCGATGCTTTTTTCAACATCATTATGAATAAATCCATCCGTGGATTGGATTTTTTTATTATTCATTGCTAAAAGCGCTGATTGGACGGCAACATTTGAACATGTAGACACCTTCATAGCACAGCCTGCCTTTGCACCATCACAGATCATGCCGGTCACATTTCCAATCGTATTTTGCACCGCGGCTTCCACTTCAGTTAGTCCCCCACCTAATAGATAAGCAATTGCTCCGCTTGCTCCCATGCCTGCAGCAGTTACTCCACAAAGAGCCGAAAGCCTGCCAAATTTCGATTTAATGTGAATCGTAAGTAAGTGACTAAGCGCTACGGCACGAATCATAACATCCTGCTTAATATTTAATTTTTCTGCAACCGCCACTACTGGTAACGTGACCGCTATTCCTTGATTCCCGCTTCCGGTGTTGGCCATTACGGGAAGTGTGGAACCAGCCATTCTTGCATCAGAACCTGCTGCAGCAAGGGACATTGCCCTTGTAGCCAAGTCATCTGATAAAAATCCTTTTTCAACATTTTCTTTAATCGTTTTCCCTACACTTAATCCGTAGGAATTGGCTAATCCCTCTAAGCCAATTACTTTGTTTAATTCAATGCTTTTTTTGATCAGATGAAGTGCTTCAGGGTCAACAGTCGTGATGAATTCGAAAATTTCTGCAATAGTAAGGCCAGATAGAGAGTCAGGATCAGATAAAATCCCGATATTCTCGCATCCACCATGATAAATGGCCTTTTCATTTACTTCAATCAGCGTAATATTACTATGATTATCGGCGATGACTACCTTTACCGTGTCCTTCTCCGCTTTTACGATGATTTCAATATAAAGCTTTTTCACGGTTTCAGCGATTGATACTGTTATCATTCCTGTTTGAATCAATTGATTTGCTAGGATTTCATCATCAGACGTTAAATCCTTAAGGACTTCTAGTTTTTTATCTGGATTTCCAGCAACAAATCCAATCGCTGCTGCAAAATCGATTCCCGTTGAATTCATCCCAGGAATCCCAACAGCCTTAGCATTTTTTAAAATATTCCCACTTACTTTAACTTGAATTTCAACAACAGAGCTTTTAAGATATTTTTTTGCAGTTGCCGAAGCTAATGCGATCGCAACTGGCTCCGTACACCCCAAAGCAACAACCAATTCTTGTTCTAATATATTAATAATTTTTTGTTGGTTCATTCGGCATCCACCTTTAATTCGTGATGAAATAACTTTATTAATCTATTTTGTAACTCTTTAAAGTAATATTGAAAAACATCATCTACGATATTATTATATTGCCCAATTAAACTACAAAGCTACCCTTTTATTATTGGAATTTACAAACTTCGGCCAGTTTTCCACCTATGTCCACGATCGGTGCCTGACACCGTATCCCCGCTACAAACAAATACCCAAACCCTTTTTTGATGGGTTTGGGCTATTTTTGAAGATAAAGGCCTGAAACTTGTATCAAACAACTTTTAAGGGAATGTCCACTCTAGTTACGCTTTTCTCTGCTTCCGGTCACCAAGAGCTCTTATTGGTGAACTGTTTTAACCTTATTCTCTGCTTTCAGGTTACCTATGACCCTCATTTAAGAGAGATTTCCTTACTCCATACATATTAAAAATTCTCCAATACTTTCCCATGTATCTCTTCCAAACGATTCGGTGGGCTTACTTTTATTTTTCCATTTATCACAAGATCTTCACTTTCGTTTTTACCTGTAACCTGTAATGTCACTTTGTTTTCATTATGGTTTACTTCGGTCACCTCAAATAAAAACTGAACGGTGCCGTAATGATATACTGGCTTTGGAAACTCAAGCTCTTGCCCTAAAATATGGCTCCCTGGTCCAGGCAAATATTTAGATACTGCCGAAGATATGATCCCTATTAGCATGATGCTCGGAACAATTGGTTTTTCAAATGGAGTTTGTGACGCGTAGTCGTGTTGGATATAGAGTGGGTTTGCATCATCAGTTAATCCTAAATAAAGCAGAAGATCTTTATCTTCAATTTTTTCAGTCAAAGATAATTTTTCGCCAACGGTTATTTCCTCAATCTTTCTTCCAAGCTTTCTTTTTTTTCCTAAAAGCATTCATTCGCCACCACCTTATATTGTAAGCGATTACATAGAAATATAGAGAAAATTCGGGGCAGTAACGCCCCGAATCCCTTATTTATTAAGCTAAAACCTGCATGACGATGCGAACAGATTCAGCTGATTTATCTAAAGCAGCTTTTTCATCAGCAGTTAAGTCAAGCTCAATTATTTTTTCAATTCCGTTTGCGCCAAGGATGGTTGGAACGCCTAGGTAAATGCCTTCATATCCATATTCACCTTCAAGATATGCAATGGATGGAAGTACGCGGCGTTGATCTTTAAGGATAGCTTCGCACATTTCCACTAAAGACGCTGCTGGTGCATAGTAAGCACTGCCGTTGCCTAGAAGGTTAACGATTTCGCCGCCACCTTTTCTAGTACGTTCAACGATGGCTTCTAAGCGATCTTTTGGTATTAGCGTTTCAAGAGGGATACCACCTGCGTAGGAATAACGAACAAGTGGTACCATATCGTCTCCGTGTCCTCCTAAAACAAATCCTGTGATGTCTTTTACAGATAGGTTTAATTCTTGAGCAACAAATGTACGGAAACGAGCAGTATCCAGTACACCTGATTGACCAATTACACGGTTTTTAGGGAAACCTGATTCTTTGTAAACGGTATAAGTCATTGCGTCAACTGGGTTTGTTAAAACAATAATTGAACAGTTTGGCGAATATTTTACGATTTCTTGCGTTACTGCTTTCATAACTTTTTGGTTTGTTTGCACGAGGTCATCACGGCTCATTCCCGGCTTGCGTGCAATACCTGCAGTAATCACGACGATATCTGAATCGCGAGTATCTTCATAGTTGGAAGTACCAATAATATTAGCATCAAAACCTTGAACAGGACTAGCTTCAAGCATGTCTAATGCTTTCCCTTTTGTGGGATTTTCCATTTGCGGAATATCAACTAAAACAACATCCCCTAGCTCTTTTTGTGCAAGCAAAAATGCAGTTGTTGCTCCAGTAAATCCTCCGCCGATAACAGAAATTTTTTTACGTTGTAACGACATCCTTGTTCCTCCCCTTTTTAAGTATTATGATGAACAAATATTTAAACGAAGATTGTTCGTTTTAACCCCTGTTTGACCGAAACTTATTTATTCCATGTTTTTAATTAACTCATCAGCAAATTCTGATGTTTTTACTTCCGTTGCACCGTCCATTAGGCGAGCAAAGTCATAAGTTACGACCTTAGATGCAATGGATTTTTCCACTGATTTGACAATCATTTTTGCAGCTTCATTCCAGCCTAAATGCTCGAGCATTAACACACCTGAAAGAATGACAGATGAAGGATTAACCTTATCTAAGCCGGCATATTTAGGTGCTGTACCATGTGTTGCTTCAAAGATCGCATGTCCAGTTTCATAGTTGATGTTAGCACCTGGTGCGATACCAATGCCGCCTACTTGAGCTGCAAGAGCATCAGAAATATAATCACCGTTTAGGTTCATAGTTGCCACAACATCAAATTCACGTGGACGAGTAAGAATTTGCTGTAAGAAGATGTCAGCAATCGCATCTTTGACAAGAATTTTTCCAGCTGCTTCAGCTTCAGCTTGTGCTTTATTAGCAGCATCTGTACCTTGTTCTGCTTTAATGCGGTCGTATTGTGCCCATGTAAAGACCTTATCGCCGAATTCTTGTTCAGCTAGCTCATAACCCCAGTTTTTAAATGCACCTTCAGTAAATTTCATGATGTTACCTTTGTGCACGATAGTAAGAGATTTACGGCCTTCTTTAATTGCATAATTAATAGCTGAACGTACTAAACGTTTTGTGCCTTCCTCAGAAACTGGTTTAATACCAATACCAGAAGTTTCAGGGAATCTGATTTTCTTAACTCCCATTTCATTTTGTAGGAAGTCGATTACTTTTTTAACAGCATCTGAACCCTTTTCATATTCGATACCAGCATAGATATCTTCTGTATTTTCACGGAAGATAACCATATCGGTGTCTTGCGGACGTTTAACTGGTGATGGAACCCCTTCAAACCATCTTACCGGACGTAAGCAAACAAACAAGTCTAATTCCTGACGAAGAGCTACGTTTAGAGAACGAATACCGCCGCCAACTGGTGTAGTTAATGGGCCTTTAATGGCAATCAAATATTCATTGATGACATCAAGAGTTTCGGAAGGAAGCCATTCACCTGTTTGGTTAAAAGCTTTTTCTCCTGCTAATACTTCTTTCCAAACGATCTTGCGCTCACCTTTATAAGCTTTTTCAACTGCTGCATCTAAAACTCTGTAGGAAGCTGCCCAAATATCTGGACCTGTACCGTCTCCCTCAATAAATGGGATAATTGGATTGTTTGGAACATTTAAAACTCCATCTTTTACTGTAATTTTTTGACCTTGCATAAGATGTTCTCCCTCCTAATATGTAAAAAAACAAATGACTGAATCAAAGGTTAGAGTGTAAACCCTAACCTTTTCATTCCATCCTATTACATCAATTTTTCTTGAAAAAGTAAAATATATTAACCCCTTTGTCCAATTGGAACATATTTCTGCATGCCAGGACCTGTATACTCCGCACGTGGACGGATTAGACGGTTGTTTTCATATTGCTCAAGAATGTGTGCAAGCCATCCGGATACACGGCTGACGGCAAAAATAGGGGTAAATAAATCATGGTCAATGCCAAGGCTGTGATAAACCGATGCTGAATAAAAATCAACGTTAGGTGGAAGTTTCTTTTCACCTGTTACAATTGATTCTATTTTCACTGACATTTCATACCATTGCGGTTCGCCAGTCAGCTCTGTTAATTTCTTTGACATTTCTTTTAAGTGCTTGGCACGAGGGTCACCTTGGCGGTATACACGATGGCCAAAGCCCATAATTTTTTCTTTGTTTTCAAGCTTACCACGAACATAAGGCTCCACATTTTCAGGGGTGCCGATTTCTGAAAGCATCTTCATTACAGCTTCATTTGCTCCGCCATGAAGCGGTCCTTTTAAGGCACCAATCGCAGCTGTAACACCTGAATAAACATCAGATAATGTTGCTACACATACACGTGCCGTAAAAGTAGATGCATTCAATTCATGGTCTGCATGTAGGACAAGTGCCTTATTAAATGCTTCTACGGCAATGTCAGCAGGTTCCTTGCCAGTTAGCATATAAAGGAAATTGGCAGCAAAACTCAAATCTTGTCTTGGAGCAATAGGTTCAAGCCCTTTTCTTACACGTGCAAATGTTGTAACAAGGGTAGGCATTTTTGCTTGAAGACGGACTGCTTTCCGATAATTTGCTTCCGTATCCATAACATCGGCTTCATCATCATACAATCCTAATAGTGAAACAGCTGTACGAAGTGCTGCCATTGGATGCACCTTTTGGATTGGATACATTTTAAAGTGTTCGATCACTTCTTGTGGTAAAGCTGCATTTTCAGCAAGCTGCTTTTTCAATTCTTCTAATTGTGTTTTTGTTGGAAGCTTAAGGTGCCATAATAAATAAATAACTTCCTCAAAGCTGGCATTCACTGCTAAATCATCAATGTCATAGCCAACATATGTCAGCGTGTCATCAATGATAGAGCTAATAGAGGAAGATGTTGCTACTACCCCTTCAAGACCGCGTGTTACTGTCATAATCATCTCTCCTTACTTTCTAATATTCCCCATTACTCATAATATAAATATTGTTTAAAGCCGAAGATAAAGCCCTTCTTCAGCCGGTTGAAAGAAACGGCATGTTACTTTTCAATGAAAATAGCATTGGTCATTCATTAATCAATTCTATTATTTAGAATGAGCGGATGCTCGGAATGCAGTTAAAAATGCCTTTCCTTCACTAAGGTTTTACCAGTAATACTGCTTATAAAAGTGTGTAATATGTAAATAAGGATACGCTTACAAATCCTATTATAAACAATTTTAAAATTTTTGTGAACGAAAAGGAGTCAAAACGCAAAAAAATTATTATTTCACAAAAAATCTATGTAAAAAAACTAAAAAACTTCATTGCTGCATATGCAATCCCTGCACCGATAAGCGGACCGACTGCAACCCCCTTAAAGATTGAAACAGATAGAATCGTCCCTAAAACAAGGGCAGTGGTAATCTGAGGGTCATCAGCTAGTAATTTAACTCCTCCTTTAGCCAGTAGAGCAACAATCATTCCAGAAACGAGGGCAATCCATGCATATGGTGATTTAAATGAGGCCCCTAAATCCTTAAAGCCAATTTGGCCGCTTGCAATCGGGGCTAAAACGGCGATGGTAATGATGGTAACTCCCCAGTTTATGCCCTTAGTTTGTAAAAAAGCGAACCATTTTGAATCCAATCCACATATTTTTAATAGGAGTAATGCACCGATTGCAATTATTAAAGAGCTGTTTTTGGCAATAAATCCAATGACTAGTAATAATAATAGAAATAATAATGACTCACTGAACATCTTTTCTCCATCCTTTCACGAAATTATCGCACCATAATTAATCAAAGCATAAGAGAGATCGATATGTTAATTGGCTAAAATTGAAAATGTTTTATCGAATCTCGTAAAAATTATTATCAATGAATTCTTGTGGTAAATTATGCAGATTTATTTATTTTCTGTTAAACTTAATCTATTCCTATCAATTATGAAAGGAGATTTATTTTTGAATTCTACTTACTTAAATCGGACATTGAGATTCCTTTTGGTCATTGCCATCATCGTATTATCGTTGGTGTCTATATACTACTTAACTAAAGTTACATATCCATTTTTAATCGCTATTGTGATCGCCTTTTTCATCAACCCGATCGTAAACTTTTTTGAAAAGAAAGCAAAAATGCCTAGAGGGTTAGCCGTTTTTGTGGCACTTGTTCTTATTGGTGGTATTTTTGCCGGACTCATAACGATACTAGTTGCTGAACTTGTTTCAGGTGCAAATTATTTAGCAAAGGTCGTACCTGATCACCTCGATACATTAATTAATTATATTGAAAAGATATTTACTGCTCAAATTCTGCCGCTTTACAATCACTTAAATAATGTATTCAACAAACTCGATGCTGGTCAGCAAAATACCATAATTGGAAATGTTCAAGACGTTGGAAATGAATTTGCAAAAACGGCTGGGTCATTTATTAAAAACTTGTTTGGCAACATACCTAATATTTTATCGTGGTTTCCGAATGCTGCAACGGTCACTATTTTTTCATTATTGGCCACCTTTTTTATTAGCAAGGACTGGTACAAATTTTCTTACCATGGGGGAAGGATACTACCAGAAAAAGCTAAGTCAAGTGGTAGAACAGTTTTTCTTGATTTAAAAAAGGCTTTATTTGGGTTTATTAAGGCACAAGTAACTCTTATTTCCATTACTGCTGTCATTATTTTAGTCGGTTTGCTGATCCTAAGGGTAGACTATGCAATCACTATAGCACTGATTACAGGATTCGTAGAACTTTTACCTTATCTTGGTACGGGGATAGTCTTTGTACCTTGGATTATCTATCAAGCCATTAGCGGGAATATGGGTCTCGCCATTGGATTAGGCGTTCTTTATATTGTTGTTATCGTTCAAAGACAATTGATCGAGCCGAAGCTTCTTTCCTCCAATATCGGTCTTGATCCATTGCCTACTTTAATTGCCTTATTTGTAGGTTTTAAATTAATCGGTTTTCTCGGGTTGATTGTCGGACCAGTCATTCTTGTGATTATTAGAACCTTATACCGAGCAAATGTTTTCCATGATATATGGAGATATATTAAAGGATAGGCTGTGTAAATGGTCATTGTTGATTTTGTAACAATGTTGATTGGAGCGGAAGGCGCGAGATCCTCGAAAATGCTATCGCATTTCCTTCGTGCTGTGTTGATTCAAGGATGCTAATTCAACGTCCTGCGGGAGTACGCGGCAGGGGGTGACCCCCGCAGGCGCTTAAGCGCTGAGGAGGCTCGCCGGAACGCCCTCGGAAAGCGAAGTGCCTGGAGCGCAAATCAACAGCCAAGTTTTAACACAACCAAAGGATAAGAAGCATAAAAAAATGTCAACTTCCCTTTCAGAAGTTGACATTTTTTTGTTATAAGACAAGAAAATTTCCCTGTCCTAGATCCTTTACTTATAAAACACTTGCATGTCCGTTATAGATGATTCCCCGGGTTGCATCAACTGTTACTTCTTGGCCTTCTTTGAAAATCTGTAGAGCATTTTCCACACCAACAATTACTGGTATGCTTAAGTTTAACCCTACTACAGCTGCATGGCTTGTTAAACCGCCTTCTTCTGTGATAAGCGCTGCGCATTTTTCAATCGCAGGGATCATATCACGATCCGATCCAATTGTTACAAGGATAGACCCTGGCACTACTTTTTCCATTGCTTCCTTTGCATCATGGGCAAGAACCACTTTTCCAAACGCAGACTTACGCCCGATTCCCTGAGCCTTTGCAAGTACATCACCGACAACATAAATCTTCATTAAATTCGTTGTACCAGCTTCCCCAACAGGAACACCTGCTGTAATGACTACTAAATTACCATGCTTCACAATTCCGCTATTTAAGCTTTCCTCTACGGCAATTTCGAGCATTTCATCGGTCGTTGTTGCTTTTTTGCCAAGCTGAGGGTAAACGCCCCAAGCAAGTGATAATATACGACAGGTTGACGCATTTGAGGTAATTGCGACAATTGGTGCCATTGGACGATATTTTGAAATCATCCTAGCAGTATGACCGCTTTCTGTTGGTGTAATGATGGCATTTACATCTAAATTTAAAGCAGTATGTGCAACTGACTGACCAATTGCATCTGTAAGATTGTGCTCGGTATCTTTACTGCGGCTTGATAGGATCTCTTTATGATTTAATGCTTGTTCTGTTCTTAAAGCAATATTGTGCATCGTTTGAACAGCTTCAACAGGGTATGTACCCGCAGCAGTTTCGCCTGACAGCATAATGGCATCAGTTCCATCAAAAATAGCGTTAGCGACATCACTTGCTTCCGCACGAGTTGGTCTTGGATTCCTCTGCATTGAATCAAGCATCTGCGTAGCTGTTATAACAGGTTTCGCAAGAGCATTACACTTCTTAATTAACATCTTCTGAACAAGTGGCACCTCTTCAGCAGGAATTTCTACTCCAAGGTCACCACGTGCAACCATAAGACCCTGAGCTATTTCAAGGATTTCATCAATGTTATCTACGCCCTCTTGATTTTCAATTTTAGGGATGATATGAATATGTGTTGCATTGTTTTCCTCTAAAAGCTGACGGATCTCCAAGACGTCTTTAGCACGGCGTACAAAGGATGCAGCAATAAAGTCAATGCCTTGTTCAATCCCAAAAAGAATATCTTGGCGATCCTTTTCGGTAATGCCCGGTAAATTGACTGATACACCTGGGACATTGACACCTTTTTTATTTTTTAACGTTCCACTATTAAGGATTTTCGTGTGAAGTTCCTTTGCAGAATGATCAATTTCTGTTACTTCCAGCCCAATTAGGCCATCATCCAATAAGATTTTTGACCCGACATGAACATCTTCCATCAATCCAGAATACGTAATTGAGAATTTTTCGGTTGTTCCTTCGACTTCTGTCATGGATACAATGATATTTTCTCCTGATTTAAGTTCAATCGCACCGTTTTGCATGTTGTGAGTGCGGATTTCAGGGCCTTTCGTATCCAGAAGGATCGCGATGGTTTTTCCAGTCAATTTGGCAGCCTCGCGAATATTTTTTATTCTCTGACCATGCTCTTCAAAATTACCATGAGAAAAATTTAAACGAGCAACATTCATACCAGCTTGGATTAACTGGGTTAATTTTTCAACACTCTCACTGGCAGGACCAATTGTACATACGATTTTTGTCTTTCGTAACATGCTAGTTCCTCCTATAGTTCAATTGCAACCTTAAATTGATAATTCCTTTGAAAGTTTATAAAGGTTGAGGTCTAATTTATGTTTTCTACCTAACACTTCAATAATGTCATAATCAACTAGTTGATTGTTTTCAACTCCGACAGCCCTACCGCCTTTTCCTTCTATCAGCAGTTCAACTGCTCTTGCACCTAGTTTACTAGCAAGTACCCTGTCTGCAGCGGAAGGTGAGCCACCTCGTTGAATATGACCTAATACAGAAACTCTTGTATCAAATTTAGTGATTTCCTCCAGCCGTTTTGCAAACTCGACACCACTGCAAACTCCTTCAGCCACAATAATAATTGTATGTTTTTTGCCACGTTCGTGTCCTTTTTTCAAGCGGTTAACGATTTCATCCATATCGAAGTTTTCTTCTGGAATCAAAATGGTTTCCGCTCCACCGGCAAGCCCTGCCCAAAGCGCAATATCTCCGGCATTTCGTCCCATTACTTCAATAACAAACGTTCTTTCATGTGAGGTAGCTGTATCACGGATTTTATCTACTGCATCAATGACCGTATTTAAGGCCGTGTCAAAACCGATAGTAAGTTCCGTTCCGGGAATATCATTATCAATCGTTCCTGGTACACCAACGCATGGATATCCTTGCTCTGTCAAAGCCTTTGCGCCACGATAAGAACCGTCACCGCCAATAACAACAAGACCTTCAATACCATGTGCCTTTAATTGTTCGATCCCCTTTTGTTGCCCCTCAATTGTTTTAAATTCAGGGCATCTGGCAGAGTGAAGCATGGTTCCACCGCGATGAATAATATCACCAACAGAACCAAGCTCAAGCTTTTGGATATTTCCTGCAATTAATCCAGTATATCCTCCATAAACACCGTATACTTCCAAATTGTGATAAATTGCTTTTCGTACTACAGCCCGAATGGCTGGATTCATACCTGGTGAGTCGCCACCACTAGTAAGTACACCAATTTTTTTCAAAATAATCACCTCAATAAAAGATTAAGATATGTAAATTTTAGAAAAAAAAAACGAATAAAAGCACAAACAAATTCTAGTGGTTTCTTTTATTATTAACATAAAACCTTCGAATATTAATAAAATAACATGAAGAAATTCCTATAACAACTGAATACTTCTATCAAAAACAATATCCGGAATAGTTAGTGAACTGCAAGCGTTTGCTATTTAATTTGAAAGCGAAATCATTGAAAAATTTGTGAAAACTCGAAAAGCGGAAGCGCTTTGCTCAGCCCCGAAAGGCATAAGACGCTCCCAAAAAGAGGGCGCTCTTTGCCTTCGTTTTGGGAGTGGCTTATGACCCCGAGGGGCTAGGCGCTGGAGCTGGACAATAGGAAAAGCGGAAGCGCCTTGTTCAGAGGCGAGGCACAAGATGCCAACTGAACAGTTCTCAAAACACTTTCTTATATTAGAAAAACAACGTGCCCAAACAGAGCACGTTTATTTTACGCCAATATATTCTTGTGCAGTTGTAAACTCGCCAATTGTCCTAAATCGATGGTACCGATCCTCAACCAATTCTTCCTCTGACAATTTTAAAAGCTGCTGTAAGGAGCTTTTTAAAATTTGTTCAATTTCATCGGCTTGGCCCTTCACATCTCTATGGGCACCACCCTTAATTTCAGGAATAATCTCATCAATAATGCCCAGTTTCTTCAAATCTGGAGCAGTAATTTTCATTGTTTCTGCTGCTTGTTTAGCAAGGGAAGAATCTTTCCACAGGATCGCTGCAGCACCTTCAGGTGTAATTACGGAGTACGTAGAATTCTCAAGCATAAAGATACGGTTACCAACACCTAGAGCAAGCGCTCCCCCACTTCCTCCTTCACCAATGACAATACAAATTACTGGTACTCTAAGTCCTGCCATTTCAAATAGGTTGCGAGCAATAGCCTCGCTTTGCCCACGTTCCTCAGCCTCTTTACCTGGGTATGCCCCTTTTGTATCAATAAAGCAAATAATGGGACGTTTAAATTTGTCCGCCTGCTTCATTAATCTTAATGCCTTTCGATAGCCTTCAGGGTGCGGCATTCCAAAGTTTCGGCGGATGTTTTCTTTCGTGTCCTTGCCTCTTTGGTGACCGATAATAGTAATGGGTAACCCTTTAAATTTTGCAATCCCACCAACAATGGCTTCATCATCTGCAAACGTTCGATCGCCATGAACTTCAAAGAAATCTTCAAAAAGGTAAGGAATATAATCAAGGGTTGTTGGTCTGTTAGGAAGACGAGCGATTTGAACCCGATCCCATGGCTTTATATTTTCATAAATATCTCTCTCAAGTTTCTCGAGACGACTTTCTAATTTACTAATTTCCGAACTCAAATCTACATCCGTTGTTTTCGTATATTCCTTTAATTCAGTTATTTTTTTTCTTAGCTCGATAATAGGGCGTTCAAATTCTAATGTCATTACCATGTGAGTTCACCCCCTGGTTGATGAATTTCAAGAACGGTTGTTATTTTATCAACTAAATCGAGACGGGAAATGATCGCATCTAGCTGTCCATGCTTTAATAAAAACTCAGACGTTTGAAAATCTTCAGGCAATTTTTCCCCAATCGATTGCTCGATAACCCTGCGTCCCGCAAAGCCGATCAGCGCACCTGGTTCAGCAAAGTTGTAATCTCCTAATGAAGCGAAGCTTGCTGACACTCCACCTGTGGTAGGATAGGTCATGATCGAAATATATAAGCCTCCGTGTTCGCTAAATTTCTTCAGAGCGACACTTGTTTTCGCCATTTGCATTAGGCTAAGAGCACCTTCCTGCATTCTTGCTCCACCTGATGCAGTAAAGATAATAAATGGTACAGATAATTCATCTGCCTTTTCAATCGCTAGGGTAATTTTTTCTCCTACAACAGATCCCATGCTCCCCATTCGAAATGATGAATCCATAATGGCCAAAACGATTTTATTCCCATTTATGGTTCCAATCCCGGTTACAACAGCTTCGTTCAGCTTACTTTTTTGCCGATCCTTTTCAAGTTTTTCAAGATAACCAGGAAAATTTAACGGATTTTGCGACAACATATTTTCATTCAGTTCTTCAAAACTACCTTCATCTAAAAAGCTGTCGATACGCTCCCTAGAATTCATTGGGAAATGATAACTGCAATGCAGACATACTTTTAAATTTTTGTTTAATTCTTTTGTATACATGATTTTTTTACAAGAAGGACACTTTGTCATGATTCCTTCCGGTACGTCATATTTAGCGGCTTCAGGTGGAATCGTCGCGTATTTTTTCTTTTTAGTAGGATTTTTCGTAAAAAGATCTTTAAGCAAAATTAAACCTCCCTTGATGGTACAACTTACCCCAACCGGCAAGTTTGTTAACTACTATTCAGAAGTCTTTCTATACTACTTAACCTTCATACCTCAGCAAAAGTGGCCAGGCCACCTTTAAATCAAAAAATGCCCTTGCATGGGCTTGTCTAACTTCCATTATAACGGAGTCAGACTTCAAAATTTGTTAGTTTATGTCAGTCAAAACAGGCAAATTTCGTAATTGATTATAAGCCAAAAATATTTTTTCTTCGTCCTTTTCCTTTAAGCCTTCAAGCAATAAGAGATAATCTTCTCTCTTACCCCCAGTAACCTTCTCATGAAAGGAATAGTAATAATCCTTTAGAATGAACCAGATTCTCAAGAATAAATGATTATCAGCAATATCTATAATTCGGTAAAAAAATTCATCATCATCAAGATTATCTGAATTAACCCACTCCTGCAACCTTTTTAATTCTTGATCATCAACTCTCTGTAGTGCGAGTTTTATACAAACCTTTTCAATAAGGACTTTTGTTTCGAGAACATCCCGCTTTGCTTTTTCATCTTGTAAGATAAAAGTACTTAGCAATTGCACAAGCTGGTTGCTACGAAAGTCTCTGATAAAAGTCCCTTCCCCTCTTCTCGTTTCAATTAAGCCAAGCAGTTCTAGTGCTCTAAGAGCTTCTCTAACGGAAGAGCGCCCAACATTCAGGCGCTCGGACAATTCCCGTTCAGAGGGTATTTTATCTCCTGACTTTAAACCGTCAACAGAGATCATCTCTCTTAACTGTTTAACAATCTCAATGTAAACTTTCGTATTTGTCACTTACATGATCACTCACTTTTATCGATGATCGCGAGCCTCTTTGTTTTTTCTTTTATTTCTTCAGGATCCACTTTTAGACGCGCCACACCCGTTTCCATAGCTGCTTTTGCAACCGCTGCAGCAACTGCAGGAGCGACTCTTGGGTCAAATGGTCCCGGTATAACATAATCAGCATTAAGCTCCTCTTCACTAATTAAATTAGCGATGGCTTCAACTGCAGCTACCTTCATTTTTTCGTTAATGTGGGTAGCTCGAACATCAAGTGCTCCACGGAAAATTCCAGGAAAAGCAAGGACATTGTTTACCTGATTTGGAAAATCAGATCGGCCCGTTCCAATTACCATGGCACCAGCTTCTTTTGCCTCATCCGGCATAATTTCTGGAACTGGATTTGCCATCGCAAATATGATGGAGTTCGGGTTCATTGATGCCACCATTTCCTTTGTTAGGGCACCCGCAACAGATACGCCAATAAATACATCGGCACCTTTAATAACGTCCTCGAGGCTTCCTGTCTGGTTGTCACGATTGGTAAATTTCGCTACTTCTGCTTTCACTGCATTCATACCAACCGGACGGCCTTCATAAATGGCCCCTTTTGTATCGCACATAATAATATCCCTTACTCCATAACTATACAGGAGTTTAATAATGGCAATCCCTGCCGCACCTGCGCCATTAGCAACAACCTTAATTTCAGTCATTTTTTTACCAATAAGCTTTAGTGCATTGACAAGACCCGCAGCTGTTACAATCGCCGTTCCATGCTGGTCATCATGAAAAATAGGGATATTCGCTTCTTTCTTTAATCTTTCCTCGATAACAAAACAATTAGGTGCAGCAATATCTTCGAGATTTACGCCGCCAAAAGTTGGCTCCAACAGCTTTACGGTCTCAACAATTTTATCGACATCTGTCGTATTTAAACAAATCGGGAATGCATCAACACCTGCAAAACTTTTAAAGAGGACTGCCTTCCCTTCCATAACCGGAAGTGCTGCTTCAGGTCCAATATTCCCAAGGCCCAAAACGGCAGTACCGTCAGTTACAACCGCTACCATATTGCCTTTCATCGTATAATCGTAGACTGTGTCCGGTTTTTCATAAATATCTTTACAAGGCTCGGCTACTCCAGGAGAATAGGCTAAACTCAAATCCTTGGCATTTCGTACTTGAACCTTTGATTTTGACTCCAATTTTCCTTTATGAATTCGATGCATATGTAGTGCTTCTTCACGTAAAGTCAAACCATGTCACCCCTCAATTTTTTGCAAATGAATCATTTATACCATGCAAAATGACGTGTTAATAAGTGGTCAGACCACACTTTTCTCTTTATCAATATAACATATCCTCATGAGTTGTAAAGAACTATTCTTTTAGAACTACATTTTGCTGTCCTAAGAAATCACTCAATAGTTTCAAAAGTGTTGGACTTGGATCAATATTATTTTCAGGCGATAACCTCACCGTTTTTCGATTTGTTTCATAATACAAAACGACACTAGCGTCTCCTTTATGACCCTTTAGCAGCGCTTTTAATTGCATTAGTGAATTTTCGTCCGTTTTTTCTTTGATAATTTTTAAATATAGGACTGATTGTTTATCCGGTTGTGCTTGTATCCATTTCTCTATTTCAAAAACTTGTTGAATAATGATTTGATGCTTTCCTTCCCGTTCCTCTACTTTTCCTTCTAGCACTACAATATTCCCCTGTACCAAATTGGCGGAATATTTTTTATAATCATTGGGAAAAACAACTGCTTCCATTTCCCCTGTAGAGTCGCTGACAGTAAGAAAAGCCATAGCATCCCCTTTTTTTGTCCGAATTTTTTTCATTGCTGAAATATAAACACCTACACATACCCTTTTCCGATCAGCGCTTAAATCAAATAATAGA
The DNA here is from genome assembly GCF_001048695.1 of Neobacillus massiliamazoniensis. GTDB lineage: Bacteria > Bacillota > Bacilli > Bacillales > Cytobacillaceae > Neobacillus > Neobacillus massiliamazoniensis. The sequence continues at coordinate 746,834 of NZ_CVRB01000004.1, forward strand.
TTTGTTCCTTTTTGTTTAAGGAATTTTTCATAAATTGAGATGGGATGGTCGGAAAGGTAAAATCCAAGAGCACCTTTTTCAAAAGATAATTTGTTCTCCTGATCAATAGGGTCGACTTGAACGTATTTAGGCTTTGGCACGATTTCTTCTTCAAACAAATCAACTTGATTGGAATCATCAAATTTAAAAAGCTGTGCATGCTCTAATGCTACGTCTAAACTCGCAAGCAATACCGCTCGATCTTGCCCGAATTCATCGAAGCTGCCTGAATGAATCAGTGACTCAAGGGTCTTGCGATTGATTGCTTTTGAAGATGTCCGGATGCAAAAATCAAAAAGATCTTCAAATGGTTTCTTTTTCCGGGCTTGAAAAATTTCCTTTAGCGCTGCTGCACCGACACTTTTAATGGCAGCAAGACTATAGCGAATTCCCTGCCCCTCTACCAAAAAAGAATATCCGCTTTTGTTGATGGAAGGTGAAAGTATATCAAGCTCTTTTTGCTTTGCTTCTATAATATATTGAGATAATTTCGTTTCATTTCCGATTGCCGATGTAAGCAGGCCTGCCATAAAGTAATGAGGATAATGTGCCTTTAAGAACGCCAATTGGTAGGCAATCATGCTGTAAGCAACAGCATGGCTTCGGTTAAAGCCATAATTCGCAAAACGAACGATTAAATCATAGATATCATGGGCAATTGCTAAATCATATCCTTTTTTTAGAGCCCCCTGAACAAAGTGGTTTCGTTCGCGATCCAACACCTCTTTCTGTTTTTTACTGACGGCCCTTCTTAATAGATCTGCCTCACCAAGAGTAAAACCTGCCATTTTTGATGCAATTTGCATGATTTGCTCCTGATAAACGATAACGCCATAGGTATTTTCAAGGATAGGTTTTAAATCTGGGTGTGGATAGTCAACATTCTGTCGACCGCGCTTTCGGTCAATAAAAATCGGAATATTTTCCATCGGACCTGGTCGATATAAAGCATTCACTGCCACAATATCTTCAAAACATGAAGGCTTTAGTCGCATCAATACTTTTCGCATTCCTTCTGATTCGAGTTGAAATATTCCTGTTGTTTCCCCTTTTGCTAACAAAGTAAATGTGTCTTGATCATCTAAAGGAATAGTTTTAATGTCCACTTTTTTACCGGTTTTACGATAAATGGACGACAAAACTGAATCTAACAGCGTTAGATTTCTCAGGCCCAAAAAGTCCATTTTCAAGAGGCCGATTTCTTCGAGATATTCCATGGAATACTGGGTTAAATAAACATGATTAGAGCCTTGTTGGATTGGAATTAATTCAATCAGCTGCTTTTCGCTTAACACAACGCCTGCAGCATGAGTTGAAGTATGCCTTGGGAGTCCTTCAAGCTTTAGGGCAGTATCAAAAAGCCTTCGATTCATTTGGTTCTCATTGATATATTGACGAAGTGCCTCTGACTCTTCGTAAGCTTCTTTAAGACTAATTCCTAAGCGAGATGGGATGAGCTTTGACAAATAATCTAGTTCTTTAGAATTTAGCCCAAATGCTCTCCCCACATCCCGGATTGCCGCTTTCGCAGCCAGCGTTCCAAAGGTGACAATCTGGGCAACATGGAGTTGTCCATATTTTTGTCCTACATATTCAATAACTTCATCGCGGCGATTGTCCGGAAAATCAATATCAATATCCGGCATCGATATTCGCTCAGGATTTAAAAACCTTTCAAATAACAAATGATATTTGATTGGGTCGACATCCGTAATATACAAAACATATGCAACCAAAGACCCTGCTGCTGATCCTCTTCCAGGTCCTGTTAAAATATTATTTTCGCGGGCATATCTCATAAAATCCCAAACAATTAAAAAGTAGTTGCTGAATTCCATCCGCTTAATGACGGCTAATTCATAGTCGAGCCGCTCAATATAATCATTTGTAAGTGTGGAAAATCGTTCCTTCAATCCTTTTTTGCATAACATTTCTAAATATTCCTCTGCAGATATCCCGTTTTCTGTCGGATAAGTCGGCAGGTAGGTTTTATTTAATTCAATGTTCACCTTACATCTTTCAGCAATCCGAATCGTATTTTCTAAAGCTTCTGGGACTTCATTGAAACAATCCGCCATTTCCTGTTTGGTTTTTAAATAAAATTGGTCACTCCCCAATATTTCACGTTGATCATCTTGTAATTTAGTACCGTTTTTAATGGCTGTCAGACATTCTTGAGCAAATGTATCTTCATTTTCAAGGTAATGAACTCGGTTTGTTGCTACAAGCGGTACAATCATTTCTTTTGAGAGTAACTGAAACTGTTGGTTAATTGGGGTTTCCTGTTCAAGCTGATGATTTTGCAATGATAGAAAGAAGTTATCGCTGCCAAAGATGGTATGAAATCTTTTAATGATGTCCTTGGCAATATCCTTTTTATCGTTTAACAGGCATTGCTCAATTTCTCCTTCTAACCCAGGAGTTATGGCAATCAGGCCCTTGGAATAGGATGTAAGCCATTTGATAGGAATTCCATTTTCAGCTTTTGTTTGCACGGCACTGGAAATTTTGAGAAGATTTTTAAAACCTTGCTCATTTTCCGCAAGTAATACTAGTGGAAATGCTTCATTTTCAGTGACTTCGCTTTCAACATCCACCGTTAATCCGATAATCGGGTTAATATTGTTTTTCTTACATAGTTTATAAAATTCAATCGTTCCGTACATAACGTTTCGGTCTGTCAAAGCTAGAGAGGAAAAGCCCTTTTTTTTCGCATTTGTGACTAATTCAGGGACGGACGCGGTACTCGTTAATAAACTGTACGCACTATATACGTGTAGGTGAATAAAAGACATTTTGTCACCCCTTTATCGTTATTCTCTTAATACTTATTATAGATATTAATTTCAAAAAAGAAAATATGTTCCCTTTTTTACAATCATGAATTTACTAGTTGACCCATATATATAGTAAGGAAGACTTTTGATCTTGTATAAGGGCGGTTGAAAATATGAGTGAAATAGGATTTTTCCCAGCATTTATTCAAAGTTACTTTATTGCTTTAGGAGTTTTGCTCGGAGGAGCATTAATAGGGGGAATAGCATCCTTTTTAACTGGACAACCTCCACTTACGGCAATATCACGGTTGTCTTCCGATCTAAGAATATGGGCAATTGTTGCTGCGATTGGCGGTACCTTTGATGCTGTTTATAAGTTTGAAAGAGGAATATTTCATGCCGAAACAAAGGATATTGTCAAACAAATATTATTCATTCTCTCAGCATTAGGTGGAGCCCAGACAGGCGCCCTTATCATTAATTGGTTAACACAGGAGTTTTCTTCATGAGAATCTCACCATTATACCGTAGACCATCATGGCAGCGATTTTTTTCAGGAATGGCTGTAGGGGGAGCAATTAGCTGGGTCATCTTTTTATATATTTACGGGGTTTGGCAGGATCGGCATATTTATACGATTAAAAAACAAGCAGATGATATCCGTGAATTAAATAACGATATTTTGATATGGCAGCAAGAATATAAGGAGATAAATAAGCGAAACATTGAACAGCTTACCGTACAAAAAATCAATATAAAAATAACAAATTCAGGAAAACTTAATCTTGATACGTTAAGTGTCTTTGAAACGGAAGAATCGGTAAAAGATGATATTAGCATGATGCTTGCAAAGGACATCGAAACAGTCTATAAAAGTAAGGAGCTAATCAAAAAAATTATAGAAAACAAGGTGGTTAAAATAAATAATAAACGCTATAAGCTTCATGTGCAGGAAATCGTTTTTTACACTACCTTATCCATCCAGCTTGAAATAGACTATGATAGTTAAAGGAGGCTGTCCTAATGGGTATGACCCTTTATTTGGGACAGCCTCTTTATTTAGGCTTCAGAAGCTTTTCTTAGTTCACTTAAAACATTTTCCACTTCATCCCAAGAATAAATTGACGCTCCGGCAGCAAGCGGATGACCGCCACCCTTAAATTTCCTGGCAATTCCATTGATTACTGGCCCTTTTGAACGAAGTCTGACCCTTATCTGGTCATCTTCCTCAATAAAAAACACCCATGCCTTAATCCCTTTTACATCACCTAATATTCCAACAAGCTGGGATGCTTCAGGAGGTCTGACATCGAATTCTTCCAAAATCTTTTTGGATAAAATGACTGAAGCAACACCGTTAGATTCAAACTTAAAGTTTTGTAAAATATAACCATTTAATTTAATGAGATTTGGACTCATCTCATACATCTTATCATACAACTCGGTACGCGAGAAATGGTAGTGGATCAGTTCACCCGCATACCCAAAAGTTTTCTCCGTCGTGCTTGGAAATAGGAACCTGCCTGTATCCCCGACAATTCCGGCATATAACAGTCTAGCCCCTGCATCATTCAATTTCAGACCCTTATTCTTACCATATAAATAAAACTCATAAATCATTTCACTGCACGAGCTCGCACTTGTATCCACCCACAACAGATCACCATATGGGTCTTCATTTGGATGATGGTCGATTTTTATCAGCTTATCACCAAGGGAATAGCGATCATCACAAATTCTCTCAGCATTTGCGGTATCGCAAACAATGACTAAAGCTCCTTTATAGACACTATCCTCAATGAAATCAAGTCTTCGCATATAATAGAGTGATGGTTCTTCCCGACCAACGGCATAAATCTTTTTTTCCGGGTATGATTCTTTTAAAATTTCAACCAAGCCGCATTGTGACCCGTAGGCATCAGGATCAGGGCGAACATGGCGGTGCACAATTATCGTTTCATATTGTTGGATGGCTTCTAATATTTTCTCTTTCATAGTTTCACCTTTTCTCTTTTTGAACGGTATTTTGTCTTCTGTTATAATGAAAATAATTACAAATCACGGAGGGTATGTATGTCTGTACTTGTCAGCTTGATTGTTGTAGCTTTTGCCTTTTATTTATTTTATAAAACAAAATACATAAGAAGCAACCGAACTGTGGAAAAAAAGTGGCTTTCGGCAAAATCCAGTATCGCTCTCGGCTTATTTGTCTTGCTTTTTGGCATAAATCACATATTATTTATTTCTCAAACAACCATCTCTTACTTTATTGCAGCCATTTTCATTATTTATGGCGGAATTTTCAGTTGGATAGGGTTTAAGAAATATAAACATTATCTTCCTTTTGCGATAGAAGAAGCAGAAATGTATCAATCTCAAAAATAGAACTCGAGCCGCTTCCCTTGGAGGGAAGCGGCTTTCTTATTTAAGTCCGATCAATTAACTGACACATCATCATCGCTTTTCCAACCAACAGTCCGTCGTTAAAAACTTCCACGTCCACTTTCCCAAATTTCCGTCCCACTTCGAGAACCTTTGGGTAAATTTCTAATTTACTCTCCATTTGAACCGGTTTTAAAAAGTAAATCGTCATATTTTCGACAACTAGATCGCCTTTTTTATAGCTTCGTAAGATCCGATTGGCAGCTTCAGATACGATTGTTGTAAATACACCGTATGAAATGGTTCCAAGATGGTTGGTCATTTGTGGTGATACTTCGCAAGTGTATACCTCTTCACCTTTATCCACTCCCTGCATTAAAACCATTTGATTGGTCACAATGTCATCAATCGTTTCTCCCACTTGGGGTTGGCGCTGGTTCATTTGCAGTGCTTTTAAGACATCCTGCCTGCTAATAATTCCTTCTAATCGATTGGCGTCATCGACAACAGGAAGAACTTCGATTCCCTCCCAAACCATCATATGTGCTGTCGAAGCAACACTTGTCTTTCCGTGCACTGTCATCGGATTCTTAGTCATAATTTTTTCAATGGAAGTTTCAAAGTCCTGACCGAGAATGTCCTTTGACGTCACAATCCCTTGGACTTTCATGTTTTGATCCGCTACAGGATAACGGCTATGCGTTGTTTTTTGATTGTATTCATGCCATTTTGCCACTTGATCAGTTGTTTTTAGATAAATTGTCTCCGGAAGCGGCGTTAAAATATCTTCAACTAAAATAATTTCTTTTTTTATTAATTGATCGTATATGGCCCGGTTAATCATCGTGGCAACCGTAAATGTATCATAGCTGGTCGAAATAATCGGTAGTTCCAGTTTATCGGCAAGCCTTTTCACATGATCGTCCGTATCGAATCCTCCGGTTATGAGCACTGCAGCACCTGCTTTTAATGCAAGCTCATGTGCTTGTGTCCGGTTTCCGACTATTAGTAGGTTATCTGCCTCGGTATAGCGCATCATTGCCTCTAATTTCATTGCACCAATGACAAATTTATTTAGAGTTTTATGTAAGCCTGTTCTGCCGCCTAAAACCTGACCGTCTACAATATTAACCACTTCAGCAAAAGTAAGTTTTTCAATATTTTCTTTTTTCTTTCGCTCTATTCTAATTGTACCGACTCTTTCAATCGTACTGACATATCCTTTATTTTCTGCTTCTTTGATGGCTCGATAGGCTGTACCTTCACTCACGTTCATCGCTTTGGCGATTTGGCGCACGGATATTTTTTCACCTATTGTGAGTTCATCAATATATTGTAAGATTTGTTCATGCTTTGTAGCCAAGTGCTTCACCCTTCATATTAAAATTCCTATACTTTATTATAAAGAGTTAAAAGCCTTGATACAATGCGGATTCGTACTTAGAGGTGAATAATTTAAAAGCGGAAGCGCCTTGGGTCGCTTCCGGTTTACTTTTATGGAGCTGGACAACCTCAATGAAATGAACGCAATTTCTTCCTTGAGCGCTCCGGGGTCTGCATTTTTTGTTTTTGCCTTTTTGGACTATATAGAAGCCCGGTCAAATTTCCTGCTATGACAATTAGCGCAAAGAAAAGCCACGAAATAGAAAATATCCCTTGTGCCCCGCTTGCTGTTATTGATAATTTTGGAACCGCATAATACAGCATAAATCCACAAAGCAATAGGCAAAGTAAATATCTGTTCTTTTTCAATCCCGATTCCCCCTTTTTAAAACTGCTTGTTTTATTTTTATGCAAAAGAGAGGAAAAAAAGTAGGTGAACACCTAGAACATTTAAATTTCGATTACATCGCCAGGCAGCATGACCTTTCCATTTTGACTGTCCAACATTTTGATAAACTTATGCGGATCCTGTTTAATTGGCGGGAAGGTGTTGTAGTGCATCGGCACAACCATTTTAGCATTTAATAGTTTAGCCGCATACGCCGCATCCTCTGGCCCCATAGTGAAGTTATCGCCAATCGGTAAAAAAGCGATATCAATCGGGTGCCGTTCACCAATTAATTTCATGTCGGAAAACAAGCCTGTATCTCCGGCATGATAAATCGTTTTTCCTTCATTCATAAACAAAATCCCCGCAGGCATACCGCAATATATCATTTCGTTATTTTTGGTAACAAATCCTGAACCGTGAAAGGCTTGCGTCAATTTTACCTTACCAAAGGCAAATTGATAGGAACCACCAATATGCATCTCATGGGTATTTACCCCCTGCCAGCTTAAAAATGTTCCTAAGTCAGCATTTGCCACTACAAGCGCATGATCTCTTTTTGCAAGCTCTACAGTATCTCCTACATGGTCGTTATGGCCATGTGATAGGATAATGACATCCACTTTTACATCTTCTGCCTTTAAATCAGTTAAAGGATTGCCCGTTATAAATGGGTCAATCATAATTGTTTTTCCATTTGTTTGAATCTGAACAACAGAATGACCATGATAAGAAATTCTCATTTAAAAATGCTCCCTTCAATCTTTTATATTTTATAATTCCATAGTTAAATCAAATTTCCTTCAACCTTCTCTAGCTATTCCACGGAATGTTTATTTTAAATCGAAAAAGGTCAGTTAGTTTACTTTTTTATTTTAAATTGGTACTCTCGAATTAGATTTTTATTTTAGGGGGAGAGAATATGAAAAAACGTTTGGAAAAACTTCAGACTTGGATGAAGGAAAATGATATTGAAGTAAGCTTCGTTACCTCTTCTGAAAATGTATTTTATTTAAGCGGCTATTATACCGATCCGCATGAACGATTACTTGCTTTAGTTGTTTTTAAAGAAGAAGAACCATTGCTTGTTTGCCCGGAAATGGAGGTTCTTAATGCCAGAGGTTCTGGATGGGAACATGAAATAATGGGCTTTAGCGACATCGACAACCCTTGGGAAATGGTAAAACAGGCCATCAGTAAAAGAGTAAAAGAAGTGTCCAAGGCAGCCATTGAAAAAGAACACTTAAATGTGGAACGCTATGAACTGCTTTCCTCATTACTTCCTAAAGCTGCATTTATTTCAGCCGAAGAAAAGCTAAGAACATTGCGTATGATTAAAGATGCCAAGGAATTAAAAATAATTGAAGAGGCCTGTGCCCTTGCTGATTATGCAGTGGAATTCGGCGTTAGTGAAATAAAGGAAGGCAAAACAGAATTAGACGTTCTTAATGCCGTTGAATATGCACTTAAGAAAAAAGGTGTAACGGAAATGTCTTTTGCCACCATGGTCCTTACGGGAGCAAATGCGGCTTCACCTCATGGAAACCCTGGTGAGACAAAAATTAAAAAAGGCGATCTCGTTCTATTCGATTTAGGTGTTGTCGTCGATCGTTATTGTTCAGATATCACGAGGACAGTCGCTTATGGAGACATTCATGATAAGCAAAAAGAAATCTATGATACGGTTTTAAAAGCTCAACTAGCTGCTGTTGAAGCTAGCAAGCCAGGAGTCACTGCTGCAGATGTTGATCTTACCGCACGTAGAATCATTGCTGAAGCAGGTTATGGCGAATATTTCCCACACCGTCTCGGTCACGGTCTTGGGATCAGCGTTCATGAATACCCATCCTTAACTGAAACCAATCAATTGGTGCTTGAAGAAGGGATGGTCTATACGATCGAACCGGGTATTTATGTACCTAATGTAGCTGGAGTGCGGATTGAAGATGATGTATATGTTACCAATGATGGAGTAAAAGTGTTAACAAAATTCCCGAAAGAACTTCAAATTATTAAATAGTATTTTTGGATTTTTTTAACATTGAATAAGATACCATTTTGATGTAATATAAAAATACAAGCTGCGTTGTACGTAATGTTAATAAAGTTTTAACCGATATGCTGTAATAGGGAGTTTTATCATCGAAACCGGAATGACATGCCTCTGTCTATAGGACTTGGAGGACAGGCAGAAAGGTTTTGCGCGAACACCCACTTTGAGGAGTGGTGGTTAAAAAACTTTCTTAAATTGAATTACGGCAAATGCGGCTCGTATACATACACTTAAACCAGTTCCTTTTGGAGCTGGTTTTTTGTTTGTCTTCTCTCGGATCATCTTCCTCTTGTTTTTTAAACGGTCGGGCACCATCTAAAAAAAATAGTGACCGAATTAGCAAAATTACCACTCAGGCGGGCACTATCTTAAACAATAGTGACCGAAATCGTGAAAATATCATTCGGTCGGGCACTATTTAAAACAATAGTGATCGAAATTGCAAAAATACCACTCGGTCGGGCACTATTTTAAACAATAGTTACCGAAATTGCGAAAATATCACTCAGTCGGAAACTATCTTAAACAATAGTGACCGAAATTGCGAAAATATCACTCAGTCGGGCACTATTTTAAACAATAGTGACCGAATTTTTATTTATATCTGCGAATTTTAATGGTATAGCCCCTGTTTTTCACAAATAACTTAGCTTAGTTAAACGAAGCAACATCTTATGCGCGAATTGAACGGATATATGAGCGAAAAATTAAATATATGCGCGAATCTGAAGCATTTATGCGCGAAAATTTAATTATATGCGCGAATCACATCTCCGGAGGCAGAGCTGGGAGTTGGGCAGTAATCGAAGTAGATCTGTAACCATATTTAAAAAAATTCAATAGTATTGCCTTCTACCCCACATTTTTTTCAAGATCAGCCCTTTTTGGGATATCCTCTTCTTACTAAAATTTCTATCATTGTTCAAGTAATTCCCTTGTATTTTTAAATTCAAGCCCCTGGGCTTCTGCCACAGCTTGATAAGTTACATAACCACGGAATGTATTGATTCCTTTTAACAACGCTTCATTTTCAAGACAGGCTTTTTTATATCCTTTATTTGCAATTTCAATTGCATATGGGACCGTAACATTCGTCAAGGCAAAGGTAGAGGTTCTTGGGACTGCACCAGGCATATTTGCTACGGCATAATGGACAACACCATGCTTCATATAGGTTGGATTGTCATGGGTTGTAATTCGGTCTGTCGTTTCGAAAATACCGCCTTGGTCAATGGCAATATCTACAACGACACTTCCTGGCTTCATTGCTTGAATCATTTCCTCTGTCACTAACTTCGGTGCTTTTGCTCCAGGGATAAGAACAGCACCGATCACTAAGTCAGATTCCTTAACAGCTTCAGTGATGTTATAAGGGTTAGACATTAACGTCGTAATTTCAGCACCAAAAATATCATCCAATTGCCGCAGACGATCCGGATTCAAGTCGATAATCGTTACCTTTGCACCTAAACCAATGGCCATTTTTGCTGCATTCGTACCTGCTACCCCTCCACCAATAATGGTGACAGAACCTCTTTGCACACCCGGTACACCCGAGAGGAGAATTCCTTTCCCCCCATTTACTTTTTCTAAAAATTGTGCCCCAACCTGCGGTGCCATTCTTCCCGCAACTTCACTCATAGGAGTCAATAATGGCAAACTTCTGTTAGGCAGTTGTACGGTTTCATACGCAATTCCAACCACTTTTTGATCGATTAATGCCTTTGTCAACTCCGGTTCTGGTGCCAGGTGTAGGTATGTAAATAGGATTAAACCTTCGCGAAAATATTGATATTCACTAGGTAGCGGTTCTTTTACTTTCATCACCATTTCCATCGACCAAGCATCTTTTGCTGATTGGACCAGCTTCGCCCCCGCAGATTGGTAATCATCGTCAGTAAAGCCTGAACCGTCGCCAGCTCCTCGCTCGATCCATACCTCATGACCAAATTTTAATAGGTTTACTACTCCTGCTGGTGTCATCGCCACACGGTTTTCATTGTTTTTGATTTCTTTAGGTATCCCGATCCGCATGCTTATACCTCCACTATTTTTTAAAATAATCAGTTTCATTTTTCAACAAATATTGGTTTCCAAATTTTGAACAAACAATCAAAATAATATATTAGTAAAGCTTTGCAGGAAGTCGGCAAAGCTTTATTCTTTTTACAGCCTAGTATGGATATCCGTAGCCATATCCAGGGATTAATAATGCCCCAGCTGTTAACCCAGCCAAGAATGGGAATCCAAATCAAAAGCCTATTCTGCCAAATCCTCCAAACCAAAAGCCAAACGGTCTAAAACCCCATCCCCAGCCTCCCCAAATACGGGTATCATTTGGATCAATATTAGAGTCATGCGTGTAATAACCATTCCCTGGCCTATATACAAATGGTTATTAATCGTTATCCTCCTCATATTTATTACATTACACACTAAAGAATATGCAATGAGGAAAATAAATTCTTGGGTTAATGTCCTGCTTGCCTTAAATCTTTAAGACAAATACACATAAATAAAAAGGCCGCCTGTTAAGAAGGCCAGCCTTTCCGATATTATTTAGATACATGCCTAGCCTTCCATTCCAGTGTATTCATCGCGAAGATGTTCAACATCGTCTTGTCCAATAAAGCCGCTATTATAAGAATTCATTATTTGTTCACTTACCTCGTTTGTTCCTTGTTCATCAAAATCAAATGTAAATTTCCCCTTCTGGTCGCGTTTTGTCATGAATCAAATCTCCTTTTCTATATCATTTACCTCATTATTGTTCGAAATATTGCAATACATATACACCGTTTTATCTTGTATAATGAAAGAAAGGAGATGGTTAATTATGGGACACACCTATCAAAATATTTTAGTAGCAGTTGATGGGTCCAAAGAAGCAGAATGGGCATTTAAGAAGGGGATTGAAATTGCCAAAAGAAATGGCGCCAACTTACTGTTAGTTCATATCATTGACACAAGAACGTTTGCGATGGTTGAAGCATATGATCGAACAATTGCAGAAAAAGCAGACAATTTGGCAACAGAATTGCTTCAAAACTATCAAAATATCGCACAGGAAGCGGGAGTCAAAAAGGTTTCATATGAAATTGACTTCGGCAATCCAAAAATAAAAATACCTAAAGACATGGCTATTAAACACCAAATTGATTTAATCATTTGTGGTGCGACAGGCATGAATGCTGTCGAACGATTCTTTATCGGCAGCGTCTCTGAACATATTATTCGGTATGCAAAATGTGATGTTATTGTCGTACGCACAGAAAAAGACTCATAACATATAGTATTAAAAGTGCGTAACTTTCATAAAGTTGCGTGCTTTTTATTTTTATTAAACAATAAATCGTGAAAGCACTATGGTTGTATAGTAAAATAAAACTAACAACATGTTTTGGAGGCTTTTATGGAAGGACATTTTATTTTCGATGAGCGACTAAAGATATTCCTACCTGATTTATCCGAGGATTGGGATGATTATAACGAAGAAACACAGCAACAAATTCTTTTTCATTGGGAACAAATTCGCGGAGCCATTCCAGACCGAATCTTAGAGTTAGAGGAGATTATTAACAAGAAACAAGCACAGCTTTCCGATGAAAGCGATTTTCCCCGTTCTTGTTTACTTAACAGCGAAATCGCAGAGCTAGCCTCTATTATCAATGATTTATGGATTTGGTACAGGGCAAACCAGACTCTATCAACGAAAATTCATCACTAGAAAAGCGGAAGCGCCTTGGTCAGCCCCGACAAGCATAAGACGAGCCGGCATGAAGGTTGCTTTTTAACCTTCTTGACGGATTGGCTTATGACCTCGAGGGGCTAGGCGCTTGAGCTGGACATTTCACGAAGTCCAATGATATTAATTCTGATAATATTAGAAAAGCGGAAGGTCCTCGCCTTCCGCTTTTACTTATAGATCTTTATTGATTTCTCTTACAGTATGACCGATTTCAGGTAAAATTAGTTTTTTCATTGCTAGATTAACCGCACCGGTTGAGCCTGGTGTGGAAAAGATCACTTTATTCTTGACAACCCCAGCAATTGCCCTTGAAAGTATAGCAGCTGACCCGATATCCTCTTGATAGCTTAACATTCTGAACAGCTCACCGAAGCCAACGATTTCTTTATCAAGAAGGCCACGGACCGTTTCAATGGTTACATCGCGCATGGCGATTCCTGTCCCTCCATTAGTAAGGATGACATCAATGTCCTCTCTTGCGCATGCTTTAATAATTTCATTTCTTATTGGATTCATCTCATCCTTAACAATCACGTAGTCAACAATTTTATGCCCCTCTTGTTCGAGCAGGTCTATCATTAGCCTTCCGCTTTTGTCAGTCTCCTTATCTCTCGTATCGCTAACAGTAATGACTTTACAATTTACCGTTCTCGGTGCCTCATTCTTATGTTCTTGAGTGCTCACCACTAATCACCTCTTTTTCATGAAGATAGCGAAGCTGATAGTATTTTTGGGCCAAGTCTGTTACTTTTCGCGTAAGCTGATAATTTGCCCCCGCTCCAATTGCCATACTCACAAGGGGAATCCCCTGTACCAACTTTTTTCGGAACAAGGCAATTACCATTGCCTTAAATAATTGTTGAGCAGGCTGTTCCAGCCAAGTAATATTTATTATTTCCTCGCTTCCTTCATAGAAATAATGCTGGTCGCTTCCATCTAACTCGCCCATTAATAACATCCAGTTCTCTTTTTTAAATCTAGCTGGCAGTGTTGCTGTATGAAAAACTTTTATTGAGGTCATCATTTCATATGGAGTATTAACCTCAAACCCATAACTCATGGCAATTAATTGAACTACTCTTAAATTAATAACTGCCATCGCAGGAATATCAGCCCCAAGTAAGACCGTGCCACCGGTACCTGCCAACCCTCCTTGGACAAATGAATAAAGGCGGTGTCTGGCAATTTGCTGTTCTGCTATGTATTGTAACTGGTCGATCTCCAGACTTTTTAAGTCTTCAATTTTATTAAGGTCTTTTCGAAAAATCCTGCAGGAGGATAGGATTCTTTCCTTCGCATCCATTTGAAGCTGAGAACCTTGAATCATCCCATGCAGGTGAAACAACCAATTATCAATGAGAGAAAAAAATGACTTTTGCACCTTTTCGGGGAGCAAATTGAACGAACGTTCCAAATACTTTTCATATGTTAGTTGAAAATCATTTGATTCATAACTAAATAAATTATTTTCCCAAGCCTTTATTTCGTTCAAGACAGTTTGCTCACGGTCAGATAATGGCATCATGATTTCCCTCCAAATCGTCTGCTTCTTTTAGTATAGCACAGAGAAAGAAGAAGCTTAAAAATGGAAAAATAGAATAATCAAAAAAAGACAAAGAATTCACAAAGAATCCTTCGTCTTCTAATATTAATGCTAGTTCGCCAAACGTACAACGTCGCGGGCAATCATGACTTCTTCATTCGTTGGGATGACGATGACTTTAACAGGTGAGTGCGGATAATTGATAAACGCTTCCTCGCCTCTTACTTTATTCAGTGCTGGATCCCAATATACCCCCATAAATTCAAGACCCTTTAACACATTTTCACGAATAACATCACTATTTTCACCAATACCGGCTGTAAAAATAATAGCATCTACCCCATACATCCGGGCAGCATACGATCCGATATATTTATGAATGCCGTTTGAAAATACATCAAGCGCCAGCTTTGCTCTTTCATTTCCTTGATTCGCTTGTATTTCGATATCACGCAGGTCACTTGAGAACCCGGAAATAGCTAACATTCCGCTCTTTTTGTTTAGAATCTCAATTACCTCATCTGCCGTTTTATTGGTTTTTTCCATGATAAACGGAATGATTGCAGGGTCAATATTTCCTGAACGTGTACCCATCGTAACTCCTGCAAGTGGTGTAAAGCCCATTGAGGTATCAATTGATTTTCCACCTTGGATCGCAGCAATACTTACTCCATTTCCTAAGTGACAGGAAATTAGTCGAAGCTGCTCGATAGGACGGCCTAATAGCTTTGCAGCTCGCTGTGACACATATTTATGGGAAGTCCCATGGAAGCCATATTTACGAATCCCGTATTTTTGATAGTATTCGAATGGAAGACTGTATAAGAATGAACTCTCCGGCATAGTTTGATGAAAGGAAGTATCAAATACAGCAATTGCTTGAACATTTGGAAGAACATGCATAAATGCTTTGATTCCCAAAACGTGTGCCGGGTTATGCAATGGAGCTAATTCTGATAGCTCTTCAATTTTAGATAATACTTCGTCTGTAATCACGACAGAATCGTTAAAGGCTTCACCACCATGAACGATCCGATGGCCGATTCCTTCTATTTCATCTAATGAATGAATAATTCTTAAGGATGTAAGCTTATCTAAAAGCATTTTAACAGCCACTTCATGGTCTGGAATATCGGTGACTTCCTGAATTTTTTCACCGTTAACGGTTATATTAAACACTGAATCTTTTAATCCAATTCGTTCAATTAACCCTTTTGTAATAACATCTTCACTCGGCATTTCAAATAACTGAAACTTTAACGAAGAACTGCCGGCATTAATTGCAATTATTTTTGCCATTTTACAAACACTCCTTTTATATAACAACAAAGATTTACTAAGGATCTGTATAATACTACATTATTATGCACAAACTGACTTTGAAAATTTCCCCCATTTTCTCATTAAATCATTGTCATGCAAACATTTCAATGACTAATATTATCCTCTACGGTCTTAAAAAATGAAATTTTATTCACAAATTATTTTTATTAAATGGCTGTGTTAAATTGCCTGTTGATTTGCGCTCAAGAAGCGAGCATCTACGGGCGTTCCGGGGAGCCTCCTCGGGGCTTAAGCGCCTGTGGGGTCTTCCCCTGTCCCGTACTCCCGCAGGACATTGAATTACATCCTTGAATCCACCCACGCACGAAGGAAATGCGATAGCATTTTCGAGGAGTCTCGTTCCTCCGCTCCTCAAAAATCAACAATGACTTTTAACACAACCTTATAAATTATAAAAGCACAAGGCCTCCCAGAAGTTCACTAGTCGCTGGGCGCCTTGCGCTTGACAATTCTCAAATTCAAAATTTCTTTTTTATTACCGGCTCTGCTACTTATTTTCTTGGAACCACTTATCAATTTTCGTTAAGATTTTATCCACTTCAGCTACCTTCGACAAACTTGGCAAGTCGACAAGCAATGCTTGCTTCGGCGGCTTTACTCCGTCTCCCTTTTTTTGTAAAACTAAAATACTCTTTGCTGCTTGTTTATTTTTAAACATGCTCATAGGCAATTGAAGAAGTCCTTGAATTATCACATTTTCCTTAAAAAACTCATGCAGCTTTGGTGCTTGATCACTTTCAAAAAGTCCATTAGGAATAATAAAGAATAAAAATCCTCCTGGTTTTGTATGGCGAACACTTTGCTCTATAAATAAGTGATGCGAATAGGAGTGACCTGTTTCCGCCTTTAATTGATAGTCCGCTGCCCTGATATCATTTGGATAATAGCCGACAGGTATATCAGCTACTACCGTATCAACGGGATCAATAAATAACTGCTCAAGACTATCTTGATTAAACAGCTGAATCGAATGTTCTTGTAAATTTGCGTTTACATAGGCTAATTTTATTAATATATCATCAATGTCGACCCCAATAGCCTCTACTTTTTTATGAAGATGGTTCAAGACTGTTGTTAATAAATTTCCTGTACCCACTGCCGGATCAAGTAAGCGAGAGTCTGGTAATTTCACAAATTTATCTACCAAATAAGCCACAAGCATCCCCACTGTATCCGGGGTCATTTGATGATTGGGCTGGACATTTTCCTTCATCCCTTTCAAAATGACGAGCTGAAACGCCTTGCGGATTTCCTCATTCGTGAACCTTTCATGATGAATCTCTTCATATTGTTTTTTAAGTCTTTTAACCGTTAATTCACTTAACTCCTCCTGAAGGATGGAGCTGTGAAAAATATTTTCGCCTGTTTCTGCTAAAGCCTCTAGGTATGTACAATTCAACTCTTCTTGTAGAACGAGAGTTGTTTCATTAAATAATGTAAAAAGCTTTTCTACTGGAGAAATGTTCATTTTGGTTCCCCCTTTATAATCCTTTCAGATTTATAGAGTATACCTTATTTTTGGGCATAAAAAAACCCCGCTAATTGCGAGGTTTCTTAGAAAAAAGCTTAAAGTACTGAATCTCGAGAATTGTCCAGCTGCATAAGAGTAAGCTTCGGAAGCGATACCTCGCACGCCGAAAAACGTGAGTTTTTCGGCGGAGCGCCTAGGGGCTCGGGGTCATAAGCCAATCCGTCATGAAGGTTAAAAACCAACCTTCACGCCGGCTCGTCTTATGCCTGTCGCCCCTGGGCAAGGCGCTTCCGCATTTCTTTTTACTTTGCAGCCTTCGCTGCTTCTAATGCTGCTTCATAATTTGGATGATGAGTTCCTTCACTTACATATTCTACATACGTTACAGTGTCATTGGAATCAACCACAAATACGGCACGAGCTAATAATCTATGCTCCTGCATAGCAACACCGTATGCTTCACCAAAGGAAAGATCACGATGATCTGATAAGGTTTGAACGTTTTCAATACCATTTGCTCCACACCAGCGCTTTTGAGCAAAAGGAAGGTCACAGCTGATTGTAAGGATTTTAACAGCACCTAATTTGTTTGCTTCTTCGTTAAAACGACGAGTTTCAGCATCACAAACACCAGTATCTAATGAAGGGACTGAAGTGATCAACCGTACTTGACCCTTTGTATCATTTAAAGTAACTTCTGAACGATCATTTGCAAGCACAGTAAAATTCGGCGCTTTGTCGCCTACCTTTACTTCATTTCCTAGTAAAGTAACTGGTTTTCCTCCAAATGTAACATTTTCCATTGTATTAATCCTCCTTTTTCGTATCGAGTATCAGCTTTAGCTTTTACTCATATGTACAGTGTAAATATATCTTTTCAGAATCTTTTTTGCAATGAATTAATCTTAGCATGCATGAAAAAAGTTAACCTTCCTAATAATTGGGAAGATTAACCTCTATTTTTATAAATTAAGGTCTAATTTAGGACCTTGCTGCTGGCTTCTTGTATGGGAAGTATTCGTTTTACCTGTTTGCGAATCATTTTGTTTGTTAGAGAACATTTGTTGAATTTTGTCAACTGCTTGCGGGGCAAGCTCTAAAATTTTCTCATACAAATGGGTGCTCTCATCTAAATGCAGCATTCTTACTCCTTGTGAATTGACAATTAAAAAAGCAATTGGGGTTATGGAAACTCCACCCCCGCTACCGCCGCCAAATGGTAGCTTTGGCTGCCCTTGACTCTGACCCTGATTTTGCCCTTGACCCTGGCCTTGGCCTTGATTTTGGCCCTGACTTCCTCCGGATTGTGACTTAGATTGATCAAGATTAAACTCGCTTCCTCCTGCAGCAAAGCCGAATCCAACCTTGGATACTGTTAAAATAACACTACCATCCGGAGTTTCAACAGGGTCTCCAATAATCGTATTGACATCAATCATTTCTTTCAAGCTTTCCATTGCAGTTGTCATTAATCCTTGGATTGGATGATCTGACATAGCTGTTTCCTCCTCTTTCAAACGGATTTAGTTTTTTCCTTTGAAAAATTGGTGTTCGTCTTAATTTGCTGACGTTCGCCTTTCCAGAATTTAATCAGTTTTAATCCTGCTAAAATAGCATGCCCGATTCGGAACTGAAAAATACATGATAAACGAGTTTGGATGAGGGCTAATTGAAATTGGGGTGTCACCGATAAATTTGGTATTTGCTTCAATTTTAAATAATGGCTTAAAAGACCTACAATACTCCCTTTGATAGTCCAAATAGCTCCAGCAATAATCCCGGTTTGAGCTGCGTCTCCAACTCCAATCATTGTATGCCATTCGAACTGTTTGACGGAAACCTTTTCGAAAAACTTTCGGACAATGATATTTAATTGGAAGACACGCTCAATAAATTCTTTTGTATTTTTCAAGGTCTTCATTAGATCATCTTTGCCGATCTGATGTACTTTATGTTCCGGTTTTTTTCCTTCATTAGAAGAATTTCCTGTTTGTGAATTGCTTTTTGCAACCAAGCTTGGTGAATTGTCATCAATTTTTATTAATGGAAAATTTTTTTTATATTTAATTAATCCAAACCAAATCCTAAATTCAATCGTTAGATTATCGTTGTCATTATGATGAAAATAATTTAAGAAAATAGTAAGTTTAGTAAAAATGATCAGGATGAATAGAAACAAAAGACAACCAAAGGTAATCAGTAGCCAAATCACATTTGTTCACAACCTTTCAGCTTACTATTATCGCCTTTTAGAAAAAAAATAAACCTTTCCCACAGATAAAAGGTTTATTCTTATAAAAATTTGTGACCCTTGAGAACTGAATATGGAAAATGTTACACTTTATTTAAAGTAATACTTTTTTTAGGAATAATTATGTTTACCAATTTCCATTTGAACTGGGGGTATATACGATGGAAGAAAGGCGATATATTTATTTTTACCACAAAAAAGACCCTGACATGCTTGAGAAGGTTGCTCCTATTTTTGAAATGGCGGAGCGCTATGATTTTACAATTGTAAATGATTATCGGAAGGCCAATATTATTGTGAGTGTTGGTGACGATGGTGCCTTTCTTCAGGCAGTTCGAAAAACAGGGTTCCGGGATGATTGTCTTTACGCAGGTATTTCCACACATCATAATTTAAGTATGTATTGCGATTTTAAATTGAATGATACGTCCAGGATGATAGAAGGAATTGCATCGAATGAAAATATAGAAGTCCGCCGTTATCCAACTATTGAGGTCACAGTGGATAAGCAAGGTACCTTCCAGTGTTTAAATGAATTTAGTATCCGCTCCTCCATCATTAGGACGCTTGTCCTTGATGTGTTTGTGGACCAAATTCATTTTGAAACCTTCCGTGGAGATGGCTTAATTGTTTCAACACCAACAGGTAGTACCGCTTATAATAAATCAGTTAACGGTTCTGTAGTTGATCCCCTGATTCCATGTATGCAGGTGAGTGAGGTAGCATCTGTTAATTCAAACCGATACCGTACTCTCGGTTCTTCCTTTATTTTAGGAAAGGGACGAACTCTTTCGCTTAAAGTCATCTCCGAAGGCAATGATCACCCGACAATGGGGATGGATAATGAGGCATTGAGCATCCGTCATGTCGACAGAATTCATATCAAAATTAGTGATAAGCAAATCAAAACATTAAAACTTAAAGACAACTCTTTTTGGGACAAAGTGAAAAGAACATTCTTATAAAATGAAAGGCTGCTCGAGAAAGATACGGGCAGCCTTTTCTTTATCCATTAATATTTTCTCTTTGCCTTTTCATACCTATACTAGAAAATAGTTTTGTTTTGGAAAGGGAAAATACAGTTAAAGCACTCCAAATGAATAAAAAGGAGATCAATTGGAGCTTTGAAAATTGTTCATGATACATAAAAACCCCTAAAATTAAAGTGATTGTTGGTGAGATATACTGAATGAATCCAAGTAAGGATAACGGAATTTTTTGTGCCCCTTTAGCAAAATAAAGAAGCGGAACGGCTGTTACAGCACCTGCACCAATTAAGAGCAAATCAGTTCTAAAGGGAGCCGATAAAAAAGTATTGGATCCGTTATAAAATAAGAATCCCATATACATAACTGCAATTGGTGTGACAACAAGTGTTTCTAATGTTAGTCCAACGGCAGAATCAACATTAATTAACTTTTTAGCTAGCCCGTATAAACCGAATGATAGTGCTAAGACAATCGCTATCCATGGGAATTGTCCGTGTGCCATGGAAATAATCAATACACCAATCGCTGCTAATAGAAAGGATACGTATTGGGGTGCTGTTAATTTCTCCTTTAAGACAATCATACCTAATATAATACTGATTAGTGGATTGATATAGTAGCCGAGGCTCGCTTCAACCATATGACCGCTATTAACCGCCCATATATAAGTAAACCAATTTAGGCTGATTAAAAACGATGCCATAATCAGGGCATACATTTGTTTTTTATTGTGAGCAAACCCTTTAAACGTAAGGATAAACAATCCCCACTTTTTAGTTATTAAAAGCACTACCACCATAAAAACAAATGACCAAAAAATACGGTTTGCAAGTATTTCCTGTGGATTAACATGAGAGAGAAACTTCCAATATATCGGCAGTAGTCCCCATAATATATAGGAAATTCCTGCATGCACAGCGCCTGTCTGTACTTCACTTTTTTTCATCTGCTCGCGATCCTCTATTCTTTCTAGTTTCGAAATAATTCTTATTATATCGTGAAAACTTTGAAAAAGGGTAATTATTTAACTTCCGTGTTTTTCCTTTTCTCTGTAAGAATGTGAAAAGGCAGACGGTAAACCGTCTGCCCATACAATAAAAAATTATTTGTTTCTTGTCGCTTCTAATTCTTGTTGACGAAGCTCAACCCGGCGAATCTTTCCAGAAGTGGTTTTCGGAAGCTCTGTCAAATACTCAATTTTTCTTGGATATTTATACGGAGCTGTAAGTGCTTTTACGTGCTCCTGCAATGTTTTCGTTAATTCAGAATCATTTGGATTGACATCCTCTTTTAGAACAACAAATGCCTTTACGATAAAGCCTCGGATTTCATCAGGGCTGGCGACTACTGCACATTCCCTAACATATGGATGTTTAACAAGAGCATCCTCCACTTCGAATGGTCCAATCGTATAGCCTGAACTGATAATAATGTCATCATTACGGCCCTCAAACCAGAAGTAGCCTTCCTCATCCCGTTTTGCTTTATCCCCCGTTACATAATAATCACCGCGGAATTGCATCGCAGTCCTCTCAGGGTCTTTATAATAATTTTTAAAAAGGGCAGGAGTCTCCACATGAACGGCAATATCACCAACTTCTCCTATAGGGCAAACTTCGCCATCTTCATTAATGATTTCCACTCTATTACCAGGAGTTGGTTTACCCATTGAACCAGGTTTTAGTTCCATACCCTTCGTAACACCGATAAGAAGGGTATTTTCGGTTTGACCATAACCGTCACGGACATCGACATTGAAATATTTTCTAAACGTATCGATGACCTCTCTGTTTAACGGCTCGCCTGCTGAAACAGCACTATGAAGGTTAGGCAATTGGTATTCACTTAGGTTATCGACTTTAGCCATTATCCTATATTCAGTTGGTGTACAGCATAGGACATTCACCTCGTATTTTTGGAGAAGACTCAGGTACTTTTTTGCTTCAAATTTACCATTATATACTAAACCGGTCGCACCCGACCCAAGCACTGATAAAAATGGGCTCCAAATCCACTTTTGCCACCCTGGTCCAGCCGTTGCCCAAACCGTATCACCTTCTTCAATGCAAAGCCATTTAGGAGCTGCTGTTTTTAAGTGAGCAAAGGCCCAGCCATGTGTGTGGACAACCCCTTTTGGATTTCCGGTTGTTCCAGAGGTATATGATAAAAATGCCATATCATCACGAAGCGTTTCGGCAATCGGAAACTCTTCTGATACTCCCTGCATTAGTTCATCTAAACAAAGCCAGCCTTCTTCCTTTGCTCCTATGGTAAATTTAACGAGCGGATGAACTGCCTTACAATTTTCAAATTGATCCACATAAGGATAGTAACTGACTACTGCCTTTACTTCACCATGTGAAATCCTGTATTGTAAATCCTTTTCCTTTAACATTTCTGAGCTTGGAATAACGACCATTCCCGCTTTAAGGGAAGCTAAATAAACAATGTATGCTTCAATAAGGCGTGGTACGATAACGAGAACAACATCGCCTTGTTTTAATCCATTTTGAATAAATACATTACCAACTTGATTCACTTTTTTCATTAGATCTTGGTATGTAACCTGCTTTGTTTCGCCAAATTCATTTTCCCATTTTAAAGCTAGTTTGTTTGGATCCTTAGCAAAACGCTCCACTTCAGAAACAAGATTATACTTTTCAGGCGCTATTAAATCTTCCCTTTTCATCCTTCTCCCCCTTATTTGTGTTATGTATCCTCAAATATAATTATACAAAATTATTTAAAAATTTTAAAATATTATTCTTTAAGAATTTTTAAAAAATATTTTTTTAAAAAAAGAGGACGGGAATAAATCCCATCCTCTGTAGCCATATTATTTATTTGTTAACGAGACATTCCACCGCCAAGTTGTGACTCAGCCATTGAAACCAAACGCTTAGTGATCTCACCACCAACTGAACCGTTAGCGCGTGAAGTTGTGTCTGCTCCAAGTTGTACGCCAAATTCAGTAGCAATTTCATATTTCATTTGGTCAAGAGCTTGCTGAACACCTGGTACAATTAATTGATTGTTGTTTGCCATTTGATATCACCTCCTTGTGTGTATAGAATGTGTAAAACACACAAGGTTCATTCTAGATATCGTTTGGTAATTGTTCACAACATTTTCACAAATTACTTTTTAATAATCCTGTGTTAAAGGTCATTGTTGATTTTTGAAACTATGTTGATTGGAGCGGAAGGCGCGAGACTCCTGCGGGAGTACGGGGCAGGGGAGACCCCACAGGCGCTTAAGCGCCGAGGAGGCTCCCCGGAACGCCCGCGGAAAGCGAAGCGCCTGGAGCGCAAATCAACAGGCAAGTTTAACACAGCCTTTAATAAAAATCTCACTTTTTAAGGCGAGATGAGCAATTCCTTTACCTAAAATAATTCACTAAATTCCGATAATTGTTTGCTATTCGGTTTAATAATTATTGATTCTGTCTCTTGAATCGCTTCCTGCAACAATGGCTCAAAATCATAAAAGCTTTCGTAATAATTGACCTTTTCTCTACGTGGTTTTGTCTTAGGAGAAGACGGCACAAAAATCGTACAGCAATCTTCAAACGGGCGAATGGAAATATCATGAGTATCAATTTCCTTCGCAATTTTTATGATTTCCGTTTTATCCATCGTAATTAATGGACGTATAATGGGCGTATTGGTTACCTCATTAATCGTAAACATACTTTCAAGTGTCTGACTAGCCACTTGCCCAAGGCTTTCCCCTGTTATAATCGCAAGTGCCTCCTGTTTTTCCCTGAGCTCATCAGTAATCCGCAGCATAAAGCGACGCATAACAGTCATCGAATAGTTTTCCGGAATTTGTTCATGGATGGCCTGCTGAACCTCTGTAAATGGAACAATGTGTAAAGTTATTTTTCCAGTGATTTCTGCCAGTTTCTTTGATAAGTCGATTACT
The DNA here is from genome assembly GCF_001048695.1 of Neobacillus massiliamazoniensis. GTDB lineage: Bacteria > Bacillota > Bacilli > Bacillales > Cytobacillaceae > Neobacillus > Neobacillus massiliamazoniensis. Next base: position 771,126 of record NZ_CVRB01000004.1, read on the forward strand.
TTTTCCTTTGCTCTTTCACTCGTAAAAGGCGGGCTAAAGAAATGCACCGCTTCAATCTCCAATCCCCGCTTCATTGCTAAATACCCTGCCACAGGACTATCAAAACCACCTGAGAGCATAAGCATTGCTTTTCCACTCGATCCGGCAGGTAGCCCTCCGGTACCAAAAATCGTTTCACAGGAAAGGTAGACCGCTTCTTTTCTGACTTCTATTTGTAAATTGATATCAGGATTTTTTACATTTACCTTAATTCCTGGAATGTGTTTTAAAATATGAGCTCCAAATTCCTGATTGATCTCATTTGTATCTAGCTCAAACGTTTTATCACTTCTTTTAGCAGTTACTTTAAAGGTATTCCCTTCTTTGTAAAAGCTGGATACTAATTCTAGAGCAGCATCCTTCATTTCATTTATGTTTCGTTCCACTTTAATAGCAGGACTAAAGGAATGTAATCCAAATATTTTCTTTAAAATTGGGATAATTTCTTGCTCGTTTTCACCATTTAATACAACATACATCCGGTCACGGCTGACCTCTAATTTTATTTTTGGAAAAGCTGAAAGAGCATTCTTAACGCTTTTTCTCAATTTATCAATAAATTTATTTCTGTTTCTGCCTTTGGTTGTAATTTCCCCATAGCGTACTAATATTCGATCAAAATTCATTTTTAGTTCAAAACCTTTCGTAAGTGTTTTACAGTTGCTTCAACTGTTGCGATGAATGCTTTAGCTTCATCTATTGTATTATTAAATGACAAACTAATTCGGATAGCACTGTCCGCTAAGCTTTCTGAAACCCCCATCGCTAGAAGGGTTTTACTTGGTGATTTCCGTTTTGATGAACAAGCACTCGTCGTCGATACAAAAATCCCCTTATCTTCAAGTGCATGAATTAATACTTCGGATTTTACCCCTTGTAAGGAGAAATTCATGATATGTGGTGCCGAATTTTCAACAGGAGTGTGAATTTGGAGACCTTCAATCCTATTCAAACCCTCTCTTAGAATTTGCTGAATTTCCCTCATTCTTCCCATACCTTGTTCACTTTTTGACAGTGTCATTCGGAGTGCTTTAGCCATAGCAACGAAACCAGCGACATTTTCAGTGCCGCTGCGGATTTTCCGTTCTTGATTACCACCAGAAAAAAGCGGCAGAAGTCTAACACCATCCCGAATAAAAAGCACTCCTGTTCCTTTTAACCCATGAAATTTATGGGCTGAAAAAGAGCATAAATCCACCCGATTCTCATTTAAAGACTGAGGAACTTTCCCGATTGCTTGGACTGCATCCACGTGAAATAATATGTTAGGATATTTTTTTAACATGTTTCCAATTTCTTCAATTGGTTGAACCGCCCCAACCTCATTATTCACATGCATGATAGAAATAACGGTGGTATCCTTTCTTATCGCTTTTTCAACATCAGCTACTTGAACTCTTCCATTTTTATCGACCGGTAAGAAGGTAATCTCGAATCCCTCTTGTTTAAGTTGTTCCATGGCGGATCGAACAGATGCATGTTCGACATTTGTTGTAATCAAGTGCCGCCCTTTGCTTTTATGCATCAAAGCTGCCCCTTTGATTGCAATATTATTGCCCTCCGTCCCACCAGATGTGAAATAAATTTCTGATGATTTAACTTCTAACAACATCGCAATCTGTTCCCTTGCTTGCGTAAGCAGCTTTTCTGCCTGAACTCCGAAACGATGTAAAGAAGATGGATTTCCAAAAAATTCATTAGAAACTGTTACAAAAGAATCTAAAACCTCTTTATATGGTTTTGTCGTCGCACTATTATCAAAATAAATCATTTTTATTAGCTCCTTTAAAACCTCAACCATTATCCAACAATAAATTTTATCATACATCAATAGAAGTGATAATGCATTACTCTTAGTAACTTCTGCTAAGAAAACTTTGAACAGTAAAAAACCGATCTAGCTTATGGCTACAATCGGTTTTTTTAAGTTAATTCTATTCAGCTACCGTTGCTTTTATTTTCTTCAAGGCTTCCGGGTCAATTCGCTCGATTGATGTCGCAGCTTGCTCTATTGCTTCTTGATAATCAAATTGTCTAAATGCCCTTTCTGCTTCCAGCAAGCCTTTCGCTACAGAAGGGTATTGGCTTCGATAACGATTTCCATATTGAATTGCTTTTTCAGCTAGCATGACATTTTCAACAAGTTCAATAGTTGTATTCGTTAATTTTTCCACCGTTAATACAGCTATTTCCAAATATTGATTTAGTGCAGAAATAGTAAGCGGGTTTTCTTCAAGCTGGTATTTCACATTTTGTATACTGTCTTTCGCATCCTCAACTAAATATTTATAGTCATTAGGTAGTCCCGGGATATTACTTTTAGTGACAAGTCGAAGAGCTTGGCCAACTTTTTTGGTTAATTCCTTAACTTTTTCTCTCGCTTCCAATTCATCTTTTCTGAGTGCTTGAAGTTTTAAGGCAAAGCTTTGCTGCTCATCTCGAATCGCATCTAGCTGATCTTTTAAATCTCGTACTTCCTCACTAATAGCCGATTGGGCCGTTTCATTCATCTTTAATTTTTCTACTAAGATCGAATAATGTTTATAAACAGTTGAGAGCTCTCTTTCAAGATTCCTCTGGATTTCAAAATCAGAATCGGTTAATTGATAGCTTTGCTGCACATGAGTAACTTCATTAGACAGATTCTCATTCTCTTTGGTGGCTTCAGTGAGAAGATCACTCGTAATTTTTTCGTTTTTTAACACAAAATGCTTGGCAAGAACCTCTTTTTCTAATAAATCAAAAAGAATGTCAATTCTTTCCTTCACTTCTTTTATTCCTTCTCCTGCCTGATCAACATCATTTTCTTCAATTAGAGCATGATAGTTCTTCAAATTCTCTTCTAATTGTGTTATTTCTTTTTCAAGTTCTAAATGGTCTAAATAATAGCCTTGCCCTTCCATTTCACGATATCCTTCTTGAACTTCCGAAAGCTGGCTTGGAATAATGGACTGGCATTCAATTAATAATTGCGGGATTAAATCCATTTTATTCTTAATGGACGTTAATTGGGCATGAATAGTCAAAACGACTTCACGTGCTTCCAAATAGTCCCCCTGTTCCGTTTTTTCAGCAAATTCACGAAATTTATTTGTGACATCATCCAATTGAGCTTCCAATTGTTTCTCGGCATTTCCAAAGGTGAGTCGGTGCGCTAGAAGCATTTTTTTTGTTTCTCGATAAATCTCCTTTAGCTGCTCCATTTCAATCCTATTTTTTTCCTCACTGCCTACAAGCTCATGTAACTCTTCTAAAATATTCTTAATCTGATTTTCCGTTTCCAGAAGTTTTTTCTCTATTTCCTGTTGCGTTGCCTTTGCTTTCCTAAATTTATAACGATCTATGTATTCTTCAGCATCAAACAACATATCTTCCAAGCTTGGGAGCTTTACGGTTACCACATCATCCCATTGATTTCGCCAGTCTTCGAATAACTTCTCTGTTTGGCCAATCATATTTAACTGCTTCACTTTTGCCATTTCATCCAATATGGGGCGATTGAATAAATCAATTTTCCATGCTTCCAAGCGATCCATTTCTTTAAAATACTTTTTCTTAATTACATATCCAACCAAAAAAACGGCAAATAGTAGGATGAATATTCCAATAATATATATCAACTATAAGTCCCCCGATCCGAACCAAATTGTTTCCATTACCGCATCTATTTAAAAAATATAAAATACTCTCATCAATGCTATTATGATACCATGTAAACGACATTTTTTGACTATTAATTTCAATTTTATTGTAAAAAGATATCAAAATATAGCGTTTTCCCTTTAAAACAGCATAATGGATGATTTATAAGAAAAATGACCGATTGCAAGTCCATTAAGACGGTCCATAAGACGTAGTTGAATACATGCGAAAAAGGAAAGTATTAATTGGGGAAATTTTATACTGCCTCTTAGCAAAAGGCTTTGTTAAAGCTCATTGTTAATTTTGCCACTATGTTGATTGGAGCGGAAGGCGCTCGACTCCTGCGGGAGTACGGAGCAGGGGAGACCCCGCAGGCGCAATAGCGCCGAGGAGGCTCCCCGGACCGCCACTAGAGCGGAAATCAACAGACAAGTTTAACAAAGCCTATCAAAAAAAGAAAACTCGCCGATTTGACGAGCTCCTTTCTTTTAATTTATCATAACCTCCTTGGTTTTAATGCTCGCCACTGAAAGATTATGCTCAATCCAACTATTGATTGCACGTAAATACTTTTGCTCAAAAAACGGTTCATTAGGAAAAATGAATAACACTTCTCGGATATAATGGGCATTCATGAAGGGCATTGTTAAATACCCTTTTAGCTGAATCATTAAATATGGAATAGAATGGGGACGGAATTCATTCCATTCGAATCCTCTTTCAAATATTTTTTGGAAATAAAATTTTTCTTTTAAAGAATAGGTCGTCAATATTTCCCGTACAATTTGCGAATTCATTGACATTTCTCGATACACCACACTAGCCAGAAGAATATTTTCACATTGAAAATGAAGCAAATTGGCAACAATACGCTTCAAACATGCCTTTGCCCCCTGATCAATTTGAACATATGCCTCCTCAATTAAATGTGTATATTGTTCAAAAAAGCTCGTAAAGCAATATTCCAGCAGGCCTTTTTTATTCTCAAAATGATATGCTATAGTAGCCGGATTTACTTTAGCCAGTTCCGCTATATCTCGAATGGATGTTCCCGAGTACCCGTTTGAATTAAATAATTCTATCGCAGCCTTAACAATTTCACTCTTCGAATCTTTCTTCATCCATTTTCCCCCTTAAGGTACTACGTACGTTTCCCCTTTCCCTTAAAATTCTTTGAAGTTATCTTGATTCCTTTAAGAAAATGTCGACTAAGTCTGCTAAAGTTCTGCAAATTTCACAAAAATAGAAAATGAATTTTAAGAAGAAAAGGTGAAAAAACATGGTAAATGTCGAAAGTATACAGGTAACCGCGAAAAAAAATTATGAGATTTTCGATCAGATCCAAAAATTGATTAAAAGTGCCTCTATTCTCTTTGTCCAGCTTCAGCGCCTAGGAGCTCGGGTCATAAACCAATCCGTCCTGAAGGTTAAAAAGCGACCTTCACGCCGGCTCGTCTTATGCCTGTCGCTCCTGACCAAGACACTTCCGCTTTTCTTATGGGGAGTACCTCAACTTGCTCGGATGCTATCTATTTGAGTAACGACTCTATTTTTTCCAGTACCCTTTGCGATATATAGTGCATCATCTGCTCGTTTAAATAAATAATTATAGGTATCAAGACGGTCTTTATTCCAATAGGAAACACCACAGGAAACGGTTATGGTCGGATTAGAGCAATCCGCAATCTTTTCAACTAATCTTTTAGCAATGCTTACCCCAGCCTCCATCGAAACCTTAGGCAAATAAATTGCTAATTCTTCGCCCCCCCATCTTGCTCCTACATCATTTCCACGAATATTGGCTTTTATCAAATTTGCCACTTGAATAAGAACATTATCTCCTACTTGATGACCATATGTATCATTCAAATCCTTGAAGTTATCGAGATCAATCAAGATAAAAGTCCCTTCCTCATCCTCTTTCATCGACCGTTGAATTTTTTCGTCCAAATAATTACGAGAATGTAATTTTGTTAAATGATCGGTGATAATCATTCTTTCCAGTTCTTCTCTTAGCATAGAATTAGTCAAAGCAAGTGAAGAATGGTGAATGAGTGACTGCATAAGTTTAAAGTTGTCAAAGGAAAAGAAAAAAGCCTTTTGATGCATAACAATCGAGAAGCCTTTCAAAATCTGGCTTTGAATCATTGGTATAGCCATGATTGAGTGAAAATTCACCATATCCTCTATCGTAGGAAGATTTAAATCGCCAATAAAAAGGGATTTGTTATCTGTTTGGATTTTCCCAATAATATAATCGACATAGAGTTTAGCTTGTTTTGAAAAAAAGAAAGCAGTAGAACCAGGTAATACCTTTGGTCTACCTTGATTCTCAGTTAGAAGAAAAAAACCAACCTCCTGTGCGGCAAAGCATTGTTTCATTTGTTTTGACATATAGGTCATCGTTTCTGCCAGCCGTAGATTTGAATTTAATCTATGCGAGGTTTCGTTGATTATTTGCAAATTATTAATTTCCTGTAATGACTTTTGGTATCGATGAGCATTCTCTAGTGCATTACCAGCAGAGTTAGCTAATAAAGCGATTAGCTCAATATCACTTTCTGGAAAGTTAAGCGTATCGGAGGCAATTATTTGCATTACTCCATAGACTCCTTGCTTCCCTTTCAATGGTACGTAAAGAATGGATCGATTTTCAGCAAATGATTCCTCCATTTGAATGTTACCTGAGACGAATGCATTGATAGCCGTAATATTCTCATTTTCATACTCAGGGTCTATGATGGGAAGTTCACTTTTGCTGTAATGGTCATGAGTAAGAAGTAAAAAATTAGAATAGAGTGGAAGAATCTCTTGAAAGGCTATTAAGACTTCATCCAACACCACATCCTTGTCCAATGTTGTATGAAATTTCTCCGTTACTTTAATTAATTCCTGGTATCGATTTGCTTCAAACAATTTCATCACCAATTCTTTATAATTCCAAATATATACATCATAGCCTAATTATAGATAAATTTAGTCAATTTTTGAAACAAAATTGAGAAATTTTTAAATTTTATTCAAAATTTTTATTTATCCATCCATTATGGTTTTACAATAGGTTCTTTTAAACATGTTTGTTGATTTCCGCTCTAGTGGCGGTCCGGGGAGCCTCCTCGGCGTTTTAGCGCCTGCGGGGTCTCCCCTGCCCCGTACTCCCGCAGGACGTTGAATCATCATCCTTGAATTAACACCGCACGAAGGAAATGCGATAGCATTTTAGAGGATCGAGCGTCTTCCGCTCCAATCAACATAGTGGCAAAATCAACAATGAGCTTTAACATAGCTTTACACTAACATAAAATCTTCTTGACTTTTATGTATAAAAAATAATATAATATCTTTTGTGTAAAATATTGCAGCCTATGTAAGCAACCTTAATTGTCACATTTTGTTCCTCATTGGTTTGAATCCTTTATTGATGGTGCATCTTGTAACCCTCTGCTGCTAGGGCGAAGGTGCATGAAAACAAAATGGCTATTATTGCTGTTTCATAACGGTTTTTATTTTACCAAAATAAAAACACGAAGGAGGAGTCATTCATGGCTCGCTATACCGGCCCAAGCTGGAAACTATCCCGTCGTCTTGGAATCTCTCTAAGCGGCACAGGTAAAGAATTAGATAAACGTCCTTACGCACCAGGACAACATGGTCCAAACCAACGCAAAAAGCTTTCTGAATACGGATTGCAATTACAAGAAAAGCAAAAACTTCGCCACATGTATGGTGTAAATGAGCGTCAATTCCGTACTCTATTCGTTAAAGCAGGCAAATTTTCTGGTAAACATGGTGAAAACTTCATGATTCTTCTAGAATCACGTTTAGACAACGTTGTTTACCGTTTAGGTTTAGCTCGCACTCGCCGTGCAGCTCGTCAGTTAGTTAACCACGGTCACATTTTAGTTGATGGTTCTCGTGTAGATATCCCATCATACCGTTTAGCTGCTGGCCAAACTATCAGCCTACGTGAAAAATCACGTAATCTTGATGTTATTAAAGAAGCTATCGAAGTAAACAACTTCGTACCTGATTTCTTAACATTTGATGCTGACAAGCTAGAAGGAACATTCACTCGCTTACCAGAGCGTTCTGAACTTCCAGCTGAAATTAACGAAGCTCTTATCGTTGAGTTCTACTCTCGTTAATAAAAATCGCTATTTAAATAGTGACATAAAAAACCCTAGAAACCTTGTTAAATCAATGGTTCTAGGTTTTTTTGTTTTTTCTCTGCTTTGTAGAAAAGAATTTTCTCCGCCAACAAATTGGGGGACATTTTTCAAATAATTAAGTAGACAGGCGCTTGTGTTACGAATCTGACAATAAGTGACTTTTGACATAGACTGTCTTCAGACATTTAGAGTGGTCATATAAGCAAGAAAAGAGTTAAGAATTAAGAACCTAGTACAAGAATCTAAGCCTTGAAAAGGAAACTGAATACCTTATATCGAGTCTATAATTTTTTTGAACGACGATATGATATAAGGAGTGATGAAATGGAAAATAATGAAATATCTAAGGAGACCCTTGAGCAAGACACCCCATGTGTAATTGGACCGAACAATGCCGAAGAGCGTCTGAAAGAAGCATATCATCTCCGTAAAGAAGCTGCACATTTCCAAAAAAAACTTCCTCTCCCAGAACAGCCTTGCAATCGTGATGAACACTTGTTTATTAATAAAATTGCTAACTATTCGAAAGGGCTGCCACACAATTCGCTCGGAGAGGTGGATCTTAAGGCTTATAAATCATTTGTTCACGCATTAAGGACGGGCAAATCAAAAGATTTTGAAAAGATCCTATTAGGTGGTGTTGTCAAACTATCCAATCCGCAAGGCGCGTATACATTTGACCTAGCTGGACCTGATAGTCACCATTTGGGAATCAAAGCGCCCCCGTCCTTCAGCAGTGCATGTGAGGCGAGTGAGGCCGCGGAAGTTTATTGGCAGGCCTTAACCCGCGATGTCCCTTTCGAATACTTTCACACTAATCCATTGACCACAATGGCCGCTTTAGATTTATCCGAGTTTTCAGATTTTCGCGGACCAAAAGTAAATGAACTAGTCACTACCCAGACCTTGTTTAGAGGTGATACCCCAGGTGACCTGATTGGGCCTTATATTTCCCAATTTTTATGGAAGGATATTCCTTATGGAGCGACAACTTTCATCCAGCGGTACAGTACAACAGCCGCAGGAGACGACCACATGACATCATATGGAGAATGGTTAAATATTCAAAACGGATTATTCCCAACAACGAAGAATGTATTGGATCCAACACCTCACTATATCCGTAATAACCGCGATTTAGCCTCATATGTTCACAAAGATTTTACCTATCAATCGATCCTTAGTGCTTGTTTAATTCTATCTGGTTTTGGGGAGGCTGCACTTGATCCGTTTAACCCTTATCTGAAATCCAAGACCCAGGTTGGTTTCATTACATTTGGGACTCCACATATTCTTGATTGGGTGGCCAAGGCTGCGAGGACAGCTCTCGAGGCTGGTTGGTTCCAGAAGTTTTTGGTGCATCGCCGGCTTAGGCCAGAAGAGTTTGGTGGACGCGTCCATAATCAAATAACAGGAGCTGCATGTTACCCCATTAATTCTGAACTACTTAATTCACAGGTAATTTCCCAGGTCCACAGTAAGTTTGGCACCTACCTTTTGCCCCAGGCCTATCCGGAAGGATGTCCTACTCATCCATCCTTTCCTGCTGGCCACGCTTGTATAGTTGGGGCCGGAGTCACGATGTTAAAAGCATTTTTTAACGAATCATTTGTTATCCCTAATCCCGTAGTATCCTCTTCTGATGGTCTCTCCTTAAATCATTACTCAGGTCCTTCATTGACAATAGGTGGAGAGTTGAACAAACTAGCATCTAACATCGCCCTTGGACGGGATGCTGCCGGCGTCCATTGGCGTTCTGATGGCATCGAAGGGCTAAAATTGGGTGAAGCAGTCGCCATCGGTATCATTCAGGATTACAGGAAGACTTACAATGAGCATTTTAACGGTTTCACTCTGACTAAATTTAACGGTACTACCATCAAAATTGGAGACTATTGAGTTCTACTCTCATTTAAAAATCGATATTTAAATAGTGACATAAAAAACCCTAGAAACCTTTTCATTGGTTCTAGGGTTTTTTATTTATTAATTGGTTGGTCTAATCGGTGTCTCCCAATTGAAAAAACTTCGTAGCTACTCAGTTATTGATCCTATTCTTTTCAATCCTGTAATAATTCCATACTAAAACCTCCCAAACATAACTTTTTCAAAATAATGCATTCTAAAAATAAAAAACATCCCTGCAAACATGCAGGAACGAGAGACTCGCGGTGCCACCGAGCTTGAGGAAATGCCTTCAATGCTTTTATTATTTTAACTTACAGCTTTTGTCAAATATCGAAGGGAAATTTCAGAAAAATGTAGAAAATTGTCATTTTCCTAAGCATTGATATGCTATAATGTACTTGATTTTAAAGAGAGGTGAGTCTATGAAGGAAAAACTACAACCTTGGATTAAAAAACTCCAACCTTTGCTGGAAAAATTAAAATCCACTCTCCATTTTTTCACAAATGAAAAAACAGTAAAAAATGCACGAATCACTTACAAAGTAACCTGGAACCTCCTCCTTTTATTTTTAACTGTCGTAATTCTTGGAGGAGCTTTTGCTACTGGGGTTGGTGCAGGTTATTTTGCCTCGCTCGTTAAGGATGAACCAGTTCTTTCCTACAACAGCATGAAAAAAGACATTTATGATTATACGGAATCATCTGATTTATTTTTTTCCAATAATGTTTATTTAGGAAAAATGCGTTCAGACCTCGACCGCGAAGAAGTCAAACTAGACCAGGTATCTAACAATTTAACTAATGCCATTATTTCAACGGAAGACGAATACTTTTACCAGCATCATGGCGTAGTTCCTAAAGCTGTGCTCCGTGCACTTTATCAAGAAGTCACAAACTCTTCTGTGCAATCAGGCGGCAGTACCTTAACACAGCAGTTAATTAAAAACCAAATCTTAACGGATGAAGTATCCTTTCAAAGAAAGGCAAATGAAATATTGCTGGCACTGCGTCTTGAAAAGTTTTTTTCAAAAAAAGAAATTCTTGAAGCCTATATAAACGTTTCTACCTTTGGAAGAAATTCATCAGGGCGAAACATTGCTGGGGTTCAGGCAGCGGCAAAGGGGATTTTTGGTAAAAACGCAAAGGACTTAACGCTACCAGAAGCAGCTTTTATCGCCGGTTTACCGCAAAGCCCATTCGGGTATACACCTTTTACAAAGGAAGGTAAATTAAAAGATAATCTAGGGCCTGGAATATCGCGAATGAAAACCGTCCTTAAAAGAATGTATGATAACGGATACATAAACAAGACGGAATATGCCCAAGCATCCTCCTATGATATCAAGAAAGATTTTATAACAGCTGGTGAAAGTGACAATCCGATTGAAAAATATCCATGGCTTACAATTGAAATTGAAAAACGCGCCATCGATGTCCTTACAACGGTATTAGCCCAAAATGACGGTATCAGTGAAAATGATTTAAAAAAGGATGATAATCTTAATAACAAGTACAAAACTTTAGCGAATCATGCTTTGCATCAAAATGGCTATGAAATTCATACAACTATTGATAAAGGTATTTTTGATGCGATGCAGCAAACAAAGGATAATTATCCATACTACGGACCTGATCAAAGCCAAGAAAAAATAGATCCTGAAACAGGTGAAAAGAAAACAGTTATGGAGCCTGTCGAGGTTGGTGCCATATTAATTGAAAATAAGACAGGAAAAATTATTAGCTTTGTTGGCGGTAGAGATTATAACAAACAACAGCTCAACCATGCTACGAGTGCAACACGCCAGAATGGCTCAACCATGAAACCATTGCTTGTCTACGGGCCGGCGATCGAAATGGGGAAAGTCGCACCAGGGACACCATTGCCGGATGTGGAACTACATCTTGATCCGGCAAATCCAAGTAAAGCATGGCCGAACAACTATGACAAAACTTACAATGGTTTAGTAGCTGCTAGATATGCACTGGCGATATCGTATAACGTTCCTGCTGTAAAATTATATACTGACATCCTGAGTTATCGTCCAGCTAAGTATCTTGAAAAAATGGGATTTACTTCATTAACAAAATCTGACTACACAAGCCCAGCAACAGCCATCGGTTCATTGACAAAGGGTGTTACGGTAGAGGAAAATACCAATGCCTTTACTACCTTTGCTAATGAAGGAAAATTCATTGATGCCTACATGATTGACAAGATTGTAGATAAGCACGGCAAGGTCATCTATCAGCATGAAGTACAGCCTGTTGATGTTTTTACGCCGCAAACGGCCTATTTAACGCTTGATATGATGAGAGACGTAATAAAATATGGTACCGCATCAGGGATTAATAACAGATTGAAATTCACAGCAGATTGGGCCGGAAAAACCGGGACCGGGTTTGAATACTGGGATTCCTGGTTAGTTGCATCTAACCCTAATGTTACCTTTGGAATTTGGACTGGTTATGATACTCCAAAATCGTTAAACACACCAGGGATGGCCTATTATAATCGAACTTATTATCTTTGGGCGGATTTAATGAATTCTGCTTATGATATTAATCCGGATTTAATTGATCCAAAGGATTCATTTACGATGCCAGATGGTATTATCAAACAATCCTACTGTGCCGTTTCAGGACTGCTGCCATCGGCTGCCTGCACAAAGGCAGGGATGGTAGTAAGCGATTATTTTAACCAAAAATATGTCCCAACCCAAGTAGACGATAGTTTAATCGAAGGGAATTATGTCCAAATCGGCTATAAAAAATATTTGGCATTAGATTCCACACCAAGTGATTTTGCCCAAAAAGGGTTCATTTTAAACCCTGATTTTATCGCACGGATAGCAGGACCTAATTTTAAAAATTATAGCCAGCTAATCCCGAAACGAATGCAATGGGGAAATATTATTGTTCCTGACGCCAAAATGGTCGACAACGGGAAGCGCCCAGATAAGGTCAACCTTACTGTTTCAGGAAACACTCTATCCTGGTCTCCCTCTGCAGAAAATGATGTCATCGGTTATCGTGTTTATAAGAGTGGTGGAGGGCCAGTTACTAAGGAAGCAAGCATCAGCAGCGGTTCAAGCATCGCCTATCCGGCTTCAAATGGTACCTATTACGTGACAGTCGTAGATATTGCCGGGAATGAATCAGAACCGTCTAACCTTGTCGAGGTTGGAGGAACTACACCTCCATAAGAGATGACCTAGAGCCCTAGATGAAACGATATTCATCTAGGGCTTTTTTATAATTTCCACAACTGACTCAACAAACGAGGATTGTTGATGCTATTCAACGACCTTTTTTGATAATAATTGCTATATTCGGTCGTTGACCACGCCAGTCAATGACCTTTTTTAATTAAAACTACTGCTTTCGGGCTTTGAGTAAGCTTATCAATGACCTTTTTCTTTGAAAATGAGGGCGTTCGGGCGTTGATCGGGCTTATCAACGACCTTTTCCGATATTAAAGGCTTTTTTCGGGTGTTGACCATACCAGTCAATGACCTTTTTCAATTAAATCCACTGCTTTCGGGCTTTGAGCAAGCTTATCAATGACCTTTTTCTTTGAAAATGAGGGCGTTCGGGCGTTGATTGGGCTTATCAACGTCCTTTTATGTTAATAAAGGCTTTTTTCGATCGTTGACCACACCAGTCAATGACCTTTTTTATTTAAAAAAATGCTTTCGGGCTTTGAGAGGGGCTAGCAACGACCTTTTTCTTAAAAAAAGAGATTCTTTCTTTGAAATTATGGGTTTCTTTCACGTAACAAGGCTCTACGTGCACGGTTCGGTATAAAAATCGGGGTTTCTTTCACGTAACAGAACTCTACGTGCACGGTTCGGTATATGAATTATGGGTTTCTTTCACGTAACAAGGCTCTACGCGCACGGTTCGGTATAAAAATCGGGGTTTCTTTCACGTAACAGGGCTCTACGTGCACGGTTTGCTATATAAATCAGGTTTTCTTTCACGTAACAAGGCTCTACGTGCACGGTTCGGTATAAAAATCGGGGTTTCTTTCACGTATCAGGGCTCTACGTGCACGGTTTGCTATATAAATCAGGTTTTCTTTCACGTAACAAGGCTCTACGAGCACGGTTCGGTATAAAAATCGGGGTTTCTTTCACGTATCAGGGCTCATTTAAGTTTGACGGTACAACTCTTTTTTCTTTATCAAAATAAAAATAACCGCATCGGAATTTTCCAATGCGGTTATTCATTAATCCTCCATTGTAGAAAGATCTCCTGTCGGCAGATCAAGTTCCCATGCTTTTAAAACACGTCTCATGATTTTACCGCTTCTTGTCTTTGGCAGCTTTTCACGGAATTCGATTTCCCTTGGGGCTGCATGGGCAGCGAGACCTAGTTTAACAAATTGTCTGATTTCTTCTTTCAGTTCATCAGACTGTTTATAACCATCTCTTAATGCAATAAAAGCTTTAATAATTTCCCCGCGCACAGGGTCTGGCTTTCCAATTACACCTGCTTCGGCTACTGCAGGATGTTCGACAAGCTTACTTTCAACCTCAAACGGACCAACTCGTTCCCCTGATGTCATAATGACATCATCTACACGGCCCTGGAACCAGAAATAGCCATCCTCGTCCTTATACGCTGAATCCCCTGAAACATACCAGTCACCCGGCATAAAATATGATTCATATTTTTGCGGATTATTCCATATGGTATGCATCATGGATGGCCAGCCTTTTTTAATGGCGAGATTTCCCATTCGATATGGAGGTAACTCATTTCCTTGATCATCCACAATTGCGGCAACAACGCCGGGAATTGGTTTTCCCATTGAACCCGGTTTAATCGGCATGCAAGGGTAGTTACTAATAAGCTGTGCACCTGTTTCCGTCATCCACCAGTTATCATGAATTCGTTTATTAAATACCTTGGATCCCCATTTCACGACTTCCGGATTCAAAGGCTCACCCACACTTAAAACGTGACGGAGACTGCTTAAATCATATTGCTTGACGAGTTCATCACCAGCACCCATTAACATCCTAAACGATGTAGGAGCACTATACCAAACGGTCACGCCAAAATCCTCAATCATTTTATACCAATTTTGAGGGCTGAAGCGTCCCCCCATAATAACATTGGATGTTCCGGTTAGCCATGGTCCAAAAATACCGTACGAGGTCCCTGTAACCCACCCCGGGTCCGCCGTGCACCAATATACATCGTCCTCTTTTAAATTCAACACCCATTTTGCGGTTTGATAATGTTGAAGCATTGCATTATGTACATGCAAGACTCCTTTTGGTTTCCCGGTAGAACCTGATGTATAATGAAGAATCAGCCCTTCCGTTTTCTCAACCCATTCAATTCTAAGCTCTTTGCTTGCTTCATCAAGTCTTTTTAAAAAATCAAAATAAGTCCCATTCTCGTCAATATTTTTACCTACAAGGAAAATATGCTTTAAAGCTGGCAATTCGTTCACTGGAACTCGTTCCAGTAATTCTGGTGTCGTAACCAAAACTTTTGCCTCGCTGTCCTGCATACGGTCCCTTACTGCCCCTTCCATAAATGCTTCAAATAATGGACCCACGATGGCACCTAACTTAATGGCTCCCAGTACTGCAAAATAAAGCTCAGGCGAGCGCGGCATAAAGATAAAAACACGGTCCCCTTTTTCAACATCGCCATATGTTTTTAAGACATTACCCGCTTTATTGGATAACTCCTTCATTTCCTTAAAGGTGTATTTTTCATTTCGTGAAGCATCGCGATAATAAAGGGCAACCTTGTTTTTACGGAAGGTTGCTGCATGGCGATCAATGGCTTCATACGCCATATTAACAAGACCCGTTTCACTCCAAGTGAATTCTTTTTCAGTTTCCTTCCAGCTAAAGTGCTTATAGGTTTCCTCATAATCTCTTAAATTATGATTCCCTTGCACTACTGGCAGCGCTTCCACTCTCATTCAAATTCCCCCTTTATGACTAATTGAGTTAATTATAGTATAAATAATAACTATTCACAATTTTAAAAATTGTTATAACAAAAACAATTCTTGTATTTCGATATATTATTTAATACTTATGAAAATTTCGTTAAAACACTTATAAAGAGGAAAATTTATGTATAATAGAATTGAAAACCTTTATAGATTTTTCCAGGTGGTGACCAGATGGAACACAAAAAAACCTATAATGCAAAGGAATTGAAAACTCCTCATGGGACCTTATTTATCGAAGGCCCGATTTCTTCTAATAAACTGGCAGGCTTTGAATTTCATGAAGACTTAGTTGCTTTTCGACCACATAACCAGCAGCATAAAGCTTTAATTGGAATTGCGGACCTTGATGAAGGAAGAATTATTATTGCAAGACATCGAAATACGATCGTAGGGTATGCTACCTTTCTCTATCCCGACCCGCTAGAAAGATGGTCTGAAGGCAAAATGGATAACTTAATAGAATTAGGGGCCATTGAAGTAATCCCTTTGTTTAGAGGGTGCTCCGTCGGGAAAAATCTTCTAATTGTCTCGATGATGGATGATGCAATGGAAGATTATATTATCATTACAACTGAGTACTATTGGCACTGGGATTTAAAAGGAACAAAATTAAATGTTTGGGAGTATCGCAAAGTCATGGAGAAAATGATGAATGCAGGGGGACTTGAGTGGTATGCCACCGATGATCCGGAAATTTGCTCACACCCTGCTAATTGTTTAATGGCTAAAATTGGGGAACGCATCGATACTGAATCTATCCAAAGATTTGATCGTCTCCGTTTTATGAATCGTTTCATGTACTAAATACGAAAAGCTTAATGCTTCCGTTTAGCGCCGTATGGACTGGAGCGCTTCGACTGAGATAAAGGAAACACGGAGAGCGAAGCAACTGCATTGAAAAATCCTCAAGAATTACATCTATGAATAAACATCATGAAGCTTTGCGACGAGCTGAACAGCTGCTTCCTCGAATAGGCTATGGCGCAGGAGCACTTCGCGATCCGATGTTGACTTATCGTAGGGAGAAGAGCGAAGTACACTAGGCGCTGGGTGCCTCCGCCGAAAAACTACGTTTTTCGGCGCGCGAGGTATCGCTTCCGAAGCTTACTCTTATGGAGCTAGACAATTCTCGAAGTCGAATTTTATATTTTCTTATCTAACGAAAAGAAAAAGCGCCTTGCACTAGTTGTTGGAGCAAGACACTATGATTTTTTCGGCAAAAATCTTTGTTGTTTGGGGGATTTTCTAATGATCATTGAAGAGATTATGAAAACAGAAATTGCTACCCTATTTCCAACCAATACAATTGCAGATGCCATGGAATTAATGGAAGTAAAGCGTATCCGCCATATTCCTATTGTGAATGCAGAAAATCATCTAGTTGGGCTTGTAACCGTTGCAAAAATTAGGGAGGCCACTCCTTCCATTTTTCATGCAAATGAACATCTTGAAGATATGAAAAAAACAATTGATACCATTATGGAACATGATGTCATCACAGGCCATCCTCTTGATTTTGTTGAGGAAGTTGCCGGTCTATTCTATGAGCATAAAATTAGCTGTATGCCGATTATCAATAATCAAAAATTAGTAGGGATTATCACTGAAACAGATTTGCTACGAACAATGGTGGAATTAACAGGAGTCAATCAACCAGGCTCACAAATCGAAATTAAAGTGCCTAATATAACAGGTGTTCTTAGTGATATTGCCGGGGTTATCAGTAAGCGGAAAGCTAATATTTTAAGTGTAATGGTTTATCCCGATAAAGAGGATAATCATAATAAAATCATTATTGTCAGGGTGCAATTAATGAATCCAACAGGTCTCATTGAGGATTTAAAAAAAGCCGGATATCATGTACTCTGGCCTAATTTACCGGGGATTACATTATGAAAAATGGCTGTTCGTTTGTTTTCTCAGAACAATTACTAAACTATAAATTTAGTAGCCAACATCCTTTCAATCAATTCCGGCTAAAACTGACAGTCGATCTTCTTAATCGAATCAATGCCTTAGATTCGAATCAAATCATCCCGCCAAGAATGGCATCAGTGGAAGAACTATCCCTTATCCATGACCCAAGCTACATAGAGGCAGTTACAAAAGCAGGGCATGGTCAGTTATCTAGTGAAATAGCAGAAAACTATGGCTTAGGAACTGAGGATACACCTATATTTCCTAACATGCATGAAGCCAGTTCTCTTCTTGTGGGTGGCACCTTAACCGCTGTCGATCAGGTCATGACGGGCAAAGCGCTCCATGCGCTTAATCTTGGCGGCGGGCTGCATCACGGCTTCCGCGGAAAAGCCTCTGGATTTTGTATTTATAATGACAGTTCTGTTGCCATTAAGTATATTCAGGAAAAGTATAATGCGCGTGTGTTATATGTTGACACCGATGCCCATCATGGAGATGGGGTTCAGTGGTCCTTTTATGACGATCCTAACGTTTGTACCCTCTCTATACATGAAACAGGGAGATACTTATTTCCAGGAACAGGGAATATCAACGAAAGAGGGCAAGGCAAAGGCTACGGCTACTCCTTTAATATTCCTGTTGATGCTTTTACCGAGGATGAATCATGGCTTTATGCTTATACTCATGCCTTAAGAGAAGTTGCCGCTTTCTTTAAACCTGATGTCATCTTGACGCAAAATGGAGCGGATGCCCACTATTACGATCCCTTGACACATTTATCCTCCACGATGAGGATATATCGCGAAATTCCAAAGCTTGCCCATGAAATTGCCCATCAATATTGTAACGGCAGATGGATTGCAGTGGGCGGCGGCGGATATGACATATGGAGAGTAGTTCCTCGAGCTTGGGCTCTTATCTGGCTCGAGATGACTGAAAACTCAAACTGTTATGGAAGTTTACCTGCATCCTGGGTTGATTATTGGCAGAAAATATCGCCCGTTGAATTACCGAAGGAGTGGGACGATCCGGATGATTTATATCGGCCGATTCCAAGAAAAGCTGAAATCACAGAAAAAAACTTATTAACACTTGATAAAGCACTTTATCCGATTCGAAGCCAGCAAAAAAGTCCGAAAATGAACGAAAACGAGCCAGCTTAATAAACTGACTCGTTTTTTAATGAGTAATTTTGTTCAATTATTCACTTTCAATCGGACCTTAATGAGACATAATCCAGATTAATCTGTTAGATACGTGATTTTTTTATTTCGTTGATTGCCGATGTTCAATTCGATGCGGAAGTATAATGATTTGCTCACTCACTTCTTCTTTGTTCATCAATTTTGTCAGCAAACGCATGGCAACCGCACCAATATCATATAATGGCTGGACAATCGTTGTAAGCTGAGGCCGTACCATTAAAGAGAGCCTTGTATTGTCAGAAGTAATAACCTCAAAATCCTCTGGAATTTTAAAGCCCTTATCCTCAGCACCGTGAACAATTCCAAGAGCCATTTCATCTGCGCCGACAAAGATGGCTGTTGGTCTTGCTTGTATCTCTAATAATTTATCGAAAGCTTCTAAACCGGAATCGTACGTATAGTCCCCTTCAACAATTAATTCTTCATTAAATGGTATTCCAGCTTCCTGAAGCGCCCTCTGATACCCTTTAAGCTTTTTCATGGAATTCTTTGGTTCGTGTAATGGTCCGACAATAAAAGCAATATTTCTATGACCCTTTTCAATAAATTCCTTTACCGAATCGAAAGCAGCTTGTTCATAATCAATATTAACAGAAGCGATTTTTCCAGATTCTTCAAAAGAACCAGCTAGAACAATGGGAACTGGTGATTTTTCAAATTCTTCAACATGTTCTTCCGTAATATGACCGCTCATAAAGACCAATCCATCCACTTGTTTACCCAACATCGTATTCAACAAATGCAATTCCTTTTCCTTATTTTGGTCAGAATTACTTAGGATAATGTTGTATTTATACATCGTAGCAATATCTTCAATCCCACGAGCTAATTCTGCAAAAAAGATATTAGAGATATCGGGAATAATCACACCAACTGTTGTTGTCTTTTTACTTGCTAGACCCCTGGCTACAGCATTTGGGCGATACCCCAATCTTTCAATTACTTCTAATACTTTTTTTCTAGTCACTGGTTTTACGTTTGGATTTCCATTTACAACACGTGAAACAGTTGCCATTGAAACATTTGCTTCTCTAGCAACATCATAGATCGTAATATTCATGCACAACACGCTCCTTAAACGTTACATCGTTTTCATTATTTTACAGCAGGATTAAAAAACTTAGTCATTCTTTCTGTTTTGCTCCCCTGTATCTGCTTTTATTGTTTGTGATAATGTAAACATAATCATGTAACTAATGATACGACATTAAAAGAAATGCCGCAATTGCATTTGAAGCTATTTTCTTTAAATAATAATAACCTTCTGCATTTTACTGCAGAAGGTTTTTCATTACAGGATATGTCTATAATCTAACAAAATTAGATGCAAGCAATTCATTATAGAATTTATCGAATTGGTTAAGGTCCATTTGCTGTTGGGAATCCGAAAGGGCTACAGCTGGATCCGGATGTACTTCGGCCATTATTCCGTCTGCACCTATCGCAAGAGCTGCCTTCGCACAAGGTAGGAGTAAGTCTCTTCTACCGGTCGAATGGGTCACATCCACCATTACCGGTAAATGTGTTTCTTGCTTCAAAATCGGAACCGCAGAAATGTCCAGTGTATTTCTTGTTGCCTTTTCATACGTTCTAATACCACGCTCGCAAAGAATAATTTGCCCATTTCCTTGAGACATAATATATTCCGCCGCATTAATAAATTCTTCTATTGTTGCCGCTAACCCTCTTTTTAACAAGACAGGTTTATTGACTGCACCGGCTGCTTTTAATAATTCAAAATTTTGCATGTTACGGGCGCCAATTTGAATGACATCGATGTAATCGCAAGCCATTTCAATGTCAGCTGGATTCACAATTTCACTGATTACAGCCATATCATATTCTACAGCAACTCGTTTTAAAATTTTCAATCCCTCTACGCCCAATCCTTGGAAATCATAAGGGGATGTCCGTGGCTTATAGGCGCCGCCTCGAAGCAACTTTAAACCTTTCTCTTTCATCAATTTAGCAACAGTTGCCACCTGCTCATAGGACTCAACAGAACATGGACCAAAAACAAAATGTGGCTTCCCATCGCCAATATTTTCACTTTTTAAAGTAACAATCGTATCTTCAGGCTTCTTCTTTCTTGAGACAAGTAAGGCTTTCTTGTGATCATCCTTCTGCAAGTCTAATCCCGCCTTGAAAATTTCCTTAAAAATATGGTCAATGGTGGAATTATCAAATGGCCCATCGTTTTGGTCTTTAATTTTATCAAGCATCATTCTTTCGCGGACTGGATCAAAACGGTAAACCCCCTGACTTCCTTTTACCCGTCCAATCTCTTGGACGAGTAGAGCTCTTTCATTGATCAGCCTTAACAGTTCCATGTTTACTTCGTCAATACGTATCCTTAATTCATCCAATTCATTATTGCCCATCGTTCGTCCCAGCCCTTTCTGTTCAAACATTAACATAATCGTTTAGTTTGCTTTATCCTATGGTAACCTAGATTGTGAATTTTTTAAACATTTTTATAATTAGGCTTTATTATAACGAAAAAAAATTTCTTTGTCACGCCTTTTTTCTTTAATAATTAAACGCTTTTAAGCACTAAAGCAATTTTGATATATAATAAAATAATATATGGCATGTTAGATAAGAATGTGCAAGCCATTCATATGTTTTTTCTAATTCCATTTAAGTCAAAGGCACCCAAGATACTCCAGGATGCCTTCGTACTATCTACTTACTTACAGAATTTGCACTTGTCAAAGAACGATTTGTAATTTTCCAATGAGAGGTATTCCAATGAGCCTGCCCATGTAAAAAAAGGATCGCTTGTGGTGATTCATGCTTAATTTGAAATCTCACTGCAATATCATTGGACAGCGGTCGTGCATCTTGAATGGCTAAATAGTAGGCAGGAGTATCCTGGTTTTCATCAGAAAATTTTTGATATTCTACATAGGCAGCATGACTGATTGGACATGTTAAACTATGTTTTAACAGAAAAAATTTCTCTTCCTTTGCCAATAATTCATTTAATTGTTCAAGTGAATCTATTTTTTTTAGCATCCCTAAATACCTCCATATTAAGAAAAGTGCAAGCTCCTTGCTCAACCCCGACAAGCATAAGACGAGCCGGCAGGAAGGGTGCTTTTTAACCTTCATGACGGATTGGCTGTAGACCATCGAGGGGCTAGGCGCTGGAGCTAGACAATTCTCAAAGTCGAATTTTATAATCCCTTATAAAATAAACGGTGAAGTCATTTTATCACTTCACCGCTCGTATAACAAATATTCAGTACTATCTTCTTCTTATTGCTTTACCTTGTTTTCTTCCTCATCTAACGCCTTTTTGGCTTCTTCAATCTTCTTTTGAATATCAGAGCGCCCCAGTGAAGTTCCTTCAGAATTCATTCTTTCAGCAGTCCCGCCAATTGGAATAAAATTTATTTCTGATTCATCTTTATTGCCGGTATTTGTTCTTTTCTTTGCCTTATTGATTATGTCAGTGGACTGTTGAACTAAGCCTTGAGAAAAGGATGACGTCTTCGAAATGATTAATCCACTTTTGTTAGTAGCATTTTCACGTAATTGAGCAGTTTTGCCCAATAAAGAGCCAGCTTGCGTACAAATGGTGCCCCTAAACTCTTTCCCCGTTTTAGGTGATAAAAGTAAAGCCGCTGCGGCCCCAACTACTCCTCCAATGAATACACCAAATAAAAAATGATTCGATGATTTCTCGTTTTTATTTTGTATCGTTTCTCTTGATTCATACTCTCGAGCAGGCATCAAAAAACCTCCTTTAGAAAAATTATCTTGATCGAACCCTTTGAACATCTTGGGAAATCTCTTTTTTTGCTTGTTTTCTTTCTTTCCATTTATCTTTTATTTCTAATAAAATATCACTCCACTGCATGATTTGCGAGATTTTTTCTTTATTTTTTTCAACTTGGCGGTCGAATGTATGGGTAATGTTTTGCAGTGTCCCGTTAAATTTCGTAACAGTCTCACCTACATCCTTAACCGCATCCACTACACTATTTAAACTTTCTGATTTCTGCTGTATATCGTCAGCAAGAGCGTTTGTCTTTTGTAATAAGGTTGTAGTTTCCGATGTAACCCCTTCAAGCTGTTTTTCTAAACCACTTAGAGTTTTTGAGACATTTGTCATCGTCTCCTGAAGGTATGTAAGAGTCTTGGAAATATAAATCACAAGTACCAAAAACGCAATGGCAATCAAGGCCACGCTTAAGTATAAAATCATTTGCATCCTAAAACCTCCGCACTATCTTATGATTATGTATTGCCTATTCATTTTAAATATAAACCCCCGAACACTATCTTATAATACTTCCTTATTTTTGTCTCGTTTTCCTTCTATATGTTTGAAATTTTCTGTAGATAAGAAAAGCGGAAGCGCCTTGTTCAGCCCTGACAGGCATATGACGCTCCCAAAAAGAAGGCGCTTTTTGCCTTCATTTTGGGAGTGGCTTATGACCCGAGGGGCTAGGCGCTGAAGTGGACATTAAGAAAAGCGGAAGCGCCTTGGTCAGGGGCTTATGACCCCGAGCCCCTAGGCGCTGAAGCTGGACATTAAGAAAAGCGGAAGCGCCTTGGTCAGGGGCGATAGGCATAAGACAAGCCGACGTGAAGGTTGGTTTTTTAACCTTCATGGCGGATTGGCTTATGACCCCGAGCCCCTAGGCGCTGAAGCTGGACAATTCTCGAGGTCAATTTTTATACTTTCTTATCCAAAAAAAGAGTAGATCATTTTAACTTTTCAGCCAATTTCGAGTACAATAAAAATGAATCATAATTATTTTGTTGGAGGAGTCCTGAAATGAAAGACCCAAGAATTGAAAAACTAGCAAAAAATCTGATTAATTATTCTGTTCAGCTCCAAAAGGGTGAAAAGGTCCTAATTGAAAATTTCGGTTTGCAACGTGAGCTAGTGACTGCTTTGGTAAAAGAGGCTTATGCTGCAGGTGGATACCCTTTTGTCTTATTAAAGGATCATCAAGTAGACCGTGTCCTATTGGTAGGAGCACAAGAAGAGCAATTTAATATGATGGCTGACTTTGAAGCAAATGTTATGGCCAAAATGGATGCATACATAGGTCTTCGTTCCGGTGATAACATAAACGAACAAGCTGATGTACCGGATGATAAAATGAAAATTCACGGTAATTCAATTGGTAAAAAGGTTCACCGTGATATCCGTGTACCGAAAACAAAATGGGTTGTGCTCCGCTACCCAACCTCTTCTATGGCCCAGCTTGCAAAAATGAGCACTGAAGGGTTCGAAAACTTTTATTTTGATGTCTGTAATTTGGATTACGGAAAAATGGACCAAGCGATGGACAGCTTAGTTGATTTAATGAATCGGACAGATAAAGTCCACATTGTTGGCCCTGGAACAGATTTAACCTTCTCAATTAAAGATATTCCCGCAATTAAATGTGCAGGAAGACTTAATATACCGGATGGTGAAGTATACACAGCACCTGTCCGTGATTCGGTCAATGGTATATTAACCTACAATACACCGTCGCCATACCAAGGCTTTACGTTTGAAAATGTTAAATTAACATTTAAAGATGGAAAAATTGTTGAAGCAGAATCGAATGATACAGAGCGAATCAATAAAATCTTTGATACGGATGAGGGTGCAAGATATATTGGAGAATTTGCCATTGGGGTAAATCCATTTATTTTAAATCCAATGCAGGATATCCTGTTTGACGAAAAAATTGCCGGAAGCTTTCACTTTACACCAGGCCAGTGCTATGATGAAGCTTTTAATGGTAACCATTCCAATATTCATTGGGATATGGTTAATATTCAACGCCCGGAATATGGCGGAGGAGAAATTTATTTTGACGATGTTTTAATTCGTAAAGATGGACTATTCGTTGTTCCAGAGCTTGAAGGATTAAACCCTGATAATTTGAAATAATAAAGTAAGGATGCCAACAAGTGCTGGCATCCTTTTTATTATATTAATTCTTTTTCATAGGATTCCTGGAATTTCTGAATATCTCCGGCTCCCATAAAAATGATAACACTATTTTTATGCTGCTTTAATATTGCGGTGTTTTGCTCAGTAAGAATTTCAGAACCTTCGATTTTATTCTGTAAATCCTTAATGGATAGCTTTCCATGGTGTTCACGTGCCGAGCCAAAAATTTCACATAAATATGCCTTGTCTGCCTTTTTCAAACTATCAGCAAAATCCTCAAGAAATGCCTGTGTTCGTGTAAAGGTATGCGGCTGAAATACAGCAACAATCTCTCTGTCAGGATATTTTTGTTTTGCAGCATCGAGTGTCGCCTTAATCTCAGTTGGGTGATGAGCGTAATCATCAATCAATATTTGTGAATCAATGCTTTTTTCTGAAAATCTTCTTTTTACACCTTGGAATGTTTTTAACTGCTCCTTCACAATGTCCACATTAATCTCCTCATAATGGCACACTGCGATGACGGCAAGCGCATTTAACACACTATGGTCGCCAAAGGTGGGAATGGAAAAGGTATCAAAGAATGTGTTGCGTATGAATACATCAAAGCTTGTTCCGTTTGTTGTTTTCACCATGTTTTTGGCCTGATAATCATTCTCCTCGTCAAAGCCGTAAAACAAAACAGGAACCTTAGCTTGAATTTTTTGAAGCATTTCGTCATCGCCATAGGCGAAAATGCCTTTTTTCACTTGCAAAGCCATCTCTTGAAAGGCAGAAAACACATCGTTAACATTGGCAAAATAATCTGGGTGGTCAAAGTCAATATTTGTCATGATGGCATAATCCGGAAAGTACGAAAGAAAATGTCTTCTATACTCACATGCCTCGAAAACAAAATATTCGGCGTCCTTTTCGCCTTTTCCAGTACCATCACCAATTAAAAAAGAGGTTGCCTTTGCACCTTCCATAACATGTGCTAAAAGACCAGTTGTTGAAGTCTTCCCATGAGCACCTGTAATTGCAACGCTGATAAAATTTTGCATAAAGTCGCCCAAAAAGCGATGGTAACGTACAATCGGAAGTCCCAGCTTCATCGCCTCTTGAATTTCCTCATGGGTATCAGGAAAAGCATTTCCTGCAATAATAGTCATGCCCGGCTTGATATTTTCCTTTTGAAAGGGAAGAATCTTTATCCCTGATTTTTCAAGGGCTATTTGTGTAAAAAAGTGCTTTTCGACATCTGATCCTTGTACAGTAAAATTCATATCATGAAGAACCTGTGCCAAAGCACTCATTCCGGACCCCTTTATACCTACAAAATGGTAAATTGTCATCTAAAGAACCTCCAACCAACGTCTAACTGTAAAACAGTATATGACATCTTGCTGTATTTGCTAATTCGTGAAAAGATGGATACATTATCTTAAAATCATATTTGATAATTATAGCACTATTTGATGATAAAGACTATTTGTGTTCCACCTATAAAAAATATTCTTTATTCATTGTGCAGATTCTTGGATGGACTCCAAGTCAGATTCTGTAATCAATACTTCACGCGGCTTGCTTCCATTTGCCCCAGTTATAAATCCTTGGTTCTCAAGCATATCCATCAACCTGGCAGCTCGATTATATCCAATCTTAAAGCGTCGCTGCAAACTTGATGTAGATGCACCGCCTTGGTCAATAATATACTCACATACCTCAAAAAACAGTTCATCTTCCTCTTCAGACACCTGGGCCTTTTTTAACAATTCATCTTGTTGGAACAAGTATTCAGGTTCTCGTTCATCTCTAACATGTGCGACAACAAGATCAATTTCTTCATCTGAAACAAAAGTTCCCTGGAGACGAACCGGCTTGGAAGAACCATTTTCTAAAAATAGCATATCACCACGACCAAGCAGTTTCTCAGCACCGCCTATATCGATAATCGTTCTAGAATCAATTTGCGATGATACCGAGAAAGCAATTCTCGTTGGTATATTTGCTTTTATTAACCCAGTTATCACATCAACAGAAGGCCTTTGTGTTGCAATAATGAGATGAATTCCACAAGCTCTTGCTTTCTGAGCTATTCTACAGATGGCTTCTTCCACATCTGCTGGGGACATCATCATTAAATCTGCAAGCTCATCAATGATTATCACAATAAATGGTAGCTTATCTGCATATCTCTTATGCTGAATGGCTAACTCATTAAAACGTGATATATCACGGACACCGGTATGGGCAAATAGCTCATAGCGCCTTTCCATCTCGTCAACCGCCCACTTTAACGCAGCAGTAGCTGCTTTCACATCTGTAATGACCGGACTAACTAAATGCGGAATATGGTTATACGGTGCTAATTCCACCATTTTCGGGTCAATCAGCAATAGCTTTAATTCGTCTGGAGTTGCTTTGTACAATAAACTGACTAAAATGCTATTAATACAGACGCTTTTCCCTGATCCTGTTGCACCGGCAATTAATCCATGCGGCATTTTCTTTAAATCAGTCACAATCGGCATACCAGAGATATCAAGACCTAATACAGCCGTTAATGGTGAAGCGGATTCCTGAAATACTTGACTATTTATGATTTCATTTATTTGAACAGGCCTTGATTTTTGATTCGGTACTTCAATTCCAATCGTATGTTTACCAGGAATTGGAGCTTCAATACGAATATCCTTTGCTGCAAGGCTAAGTTTAATATCATCACTTAAATTCGTAATTTTATTGACCTTGACTCCAGGCTCTGGCTGTACCTCAAAACGGGTAACAGATGGACCTTGTGTAACATTCACCACCCGGGCTCCCACATTGAAATCTTGTAATGCTTGATTTAAAAGCTTTTCCTGCAATTGTAACCATTCCGAATCATTTGACGCGGTCACGGGAGGATTTAACAAGCTTAATGCCGGGAACTTATATAAGCTTGCTTCTGTAAGTATTTGAATTTCCTCTTTTTGATCATTTTTTTGCTTAATTTCACTTGATTGTTCTACGCGGTGGATATCCGGCTGCGTGCTTTTCTTCTGCTCTTCGAATCTTCCTCTTTTTCTTTCCTGCCAATTCAGCTTATCCTGTTTTAACATCACGACATTAAATGGTAGACGGGATCTCCTTGATTCGTTCTTCACAGGTTCAGCTTCTATTGGAGCATTACTTTCTTCCAATACTTCAGCAGCCATTGTGCTGACCACCTTACGAGGATCTTCCGTACTATTACTATCGCCTGGAGTATAACTTTCTTCCAAAACTTCAGTAACCATTGTGCTGACCACCTCTGGTGGATCTTCCGTGCTATTACTATCGGCTGGAGTATAACTTTCTTCCAATCCTTCAGAAACCATTGTGCTGACCACCTCTGGTGGATCCTCCGTGCTATTACTATCGCCTGGAGTATAACTTTCTTCCAATCCTTCAGAAACCATTGTGCTGACCACCTCTGATGGATCCTCCGTGCTATTACTATCGCCTGGAGCCCTCTCACAATCCAGTCCTATTGGTTCTTCCAAATCGATACTCTCGATTTTCACGTTATTCTCGATACTCTCGTTATTCTGGTCTTCTGGTTGAACACTTTTCGAATAAGTTGGAGCGGAAGACGACATCCACTCAACGTCACTGTTAGTATCAACAATCGGACTGATTTTATGGGAGTCAATCTTATTCGAAAAATGACTCAGTTCATGTTCTACTAAAGGATTCGAGCGTTTCGGCCGGTTAAATCCATACACAGGTGAAGGAATTTCAGTTGGATGAAATGGTCTATTCTGTCTAACGACAGATTCGCTCTTGGGTTTGGCTACAGCCTTCTCAGTAGGTTGAACTTCAGCTAAATCCAGATTTTCCCTTTGGCGACGATGTTCGATTTTATTATAGCTTTTTGGTTGTTTTTTTGGTTGTTCCTCTTGCAGTTTCGTTTTATCAGAATTATTCGTCGAGATAATACCAGTTTTAGGATACTGAAATGAAATCCTTGTCTCCAATTCCTTCCCACTTTCAGCATCTCTTTGCGGCGGTTGTTTTGGGATATCATTATGTAATTCATATTCAACAGCTTTTTTTTCTTCATCTTTCTTGAGCCTTTGTAAAAGGTTTTGAACCCAATTCAAATCAAATCACTCTTTCTTCTTTCATGTACTATTCTATTTTAGCAGTATTTGAAATGAATTCGACATAAAATCTCAGAATAAGTCGAAATACAGTTCCTTTGGTAACTATTTCTAAAAAACAATGAAAAAAGACCACTTCTGTGATCTCATCTCACTTATTTTTACCAAGGATAAAAATGGGCTCCAATTCACCATTCTCATATAAAAACGATAATGCCGTGATCGGGACACGTCCGTTAGCAAAGAAGCTCATTGCCATTTGGGCTAACACATCATAACCGGTATTATTGCGAATATCGGCAATGATTAACACATCTTGATGGGGAATCGCAACAGCCATGGTGCCTGACACCCTTATTTGCATTTCGTTTAAAAAGCCCTTATTTAAGATTCGACTGGCGTCGTATCCATCGTTCGTATTTAAAAAATAAAAGACATTTTCTCTAACCAGGTCATTCTTTAATGTAGTCGAAAGTGACCTTACATTAAATAGGGCAATCTCCTTAATTCTGCCGGCTTCCCATCCTTCTTTTTCCAAAATACGTGAGTCAATTAACCTATAGGTCTTTCCCATATCCACCGCATAATAAATCCTCGTTTCAGCAGTATGGTCTTCGGTTAAAAATGGAACACCTTCTTCAGCTTCAATCGGGAAGGAGGTGGAGCGGATAACAGGATAGATTTTCTTCTCATGCTCAGCCAGCTTTACGGTTTCCACCATTGCCTTTAAGCCTTCCTCTACATAATACACAACTTCATCAATCGCTTTGTCTTTTTCATTATGCCATTTTGCGACAATCCCAGATAATGAAATCGTGATTCCTTTCCCGTTTAATTTACTTTCGATCCGTAGCTGATCCTTCTCGTTGTCATATATAAATAACCGGTCGTTAGAGGCTAAAAGGGCTTCTAGCTCTTTTCTCATTCTTTTACTGTCCATTTTCATTAAAAAATCCCTCCATTTTAAGGAGTATATTACATTAAAAAGCCCCTATCTCAAAGAAGATAGGGAGAGATAATTATTTTAATCCAGTTATAAAGGATTCGATTTCTTCTTGTGTTTTCCGATCTTTGCTGACAAAGCGTCCAAGTTCATTTCCATTTTCAAATGCAATAAAGCTTGGAATACCAAATACATCTAGCTGTTGGCATACATCAATAAATTGATCACGGTCGACATAGACAAATGTATACTCTTTAAATTTCGCTTCGATTTCCGGTAAAACAGGATCAATGAATCGGCAATCTGGACACCAGGTTGCAGAGAACATAAAAATAGTTTTCCCTTTTTCTCTCAGTTGTTCAAATTCCTCGATTGACTGCAATTTTTTCAATTTCAATGCCCCCCTTTAACTGAATTCTTTTCTTCTCAAATCATAGCAGTCCCGACACATACAGTCCAACAAAATGCAATCTTGAAAAGCGGAAGTGCCTTGATCGCTTCCGGAGCTTACTCTTATGGTGCGAGACAATTCTCAAAGTCAATTTTCATACTATCTTTTGCTTTTTACTTATTTATTACTCTTATAAACGTATTGTCCTACTAATAGCTTCACAACATGTGTAAACATATCGATCCGATTGACGAAACCATTTGTAAAGATTCCGACAGCTCCTTCATGTTTGCGGACATTTTTTTTCTTCGCATAGTCATCCATGACCGGGCCAAGCTCTTCCCCAGCTCTTAATCTAATTGCGATTTCATCAGGAAGCAAAAACCGCGCTCCGCCTGCAATAATGGGTGCCTTTCCTTCTGTGGCCAGTGCTCCCCAGTTGCAAATAAGTAAGCCATGACTCGTTTCCTGTACTCCGCCTTCAAGCCCAATTCCTATATCACCATTACCTAGATTTAAAGCTCCTACTGCCCGATTGATGGCACCTTTGATTGTTTCCTCATCAGAAAACGGTTGATCACTTACCTCTGAAGGAATATCGAGGGAAATAAACTCGGCCTCCTCGTTTTGAATGGCTTGTTTTACTGCCGTTACTTTAGCCGGATTTTTTGATCCAATCAAGATTTTCATGGTGCTGATAACTCCTTCATCAATATGTAAAGGAGGCAAAATAACTGCCTCCAAAAGGAACAAATAATTAACTATTCGCTCTAATTGATTGTACGGTAGACTGGTCACATGCCTTAACAAGCTTCACAAGTAGTTCTTTGGCAGCAGCATAATCATCAACATGGATAATAGAAGCATGTGTATGTATATAACGAGAACATACCCCAATAACAGCACTTGGAACTCCTTCATTTGATTGATGTACGCGTCCGGCATCCGTTCCACCCTGCGAAACGAAATATTGATATGGAATATGGTGTGTTTCTGCCATATCAAGCACAAATTCTCTCATGCCTCGATGGGTAACCATGGCTCTATCAAGAATACGCAATAAAGTGCCTTTCCCCAGTTGTCCAAATTGGTTTTTATCACCTGACATATCATTTGCCGGACTTGCATCAAGGGCAAAAAAGATGTCCGGATTAATCATATTGGCAGCAGTTTGAGCACCGCGAAGCCCTACTTCTTCTTGAACAGTTGCCCCAGAATAAAGAATATTAGGCAAGGTTTCATCCTTTACTTCCTGAAGTAATTCAATCGCTAAACCGCAGCCATAACGATTATCCCATGCTTTAGCTAAAATTTTCTTTTCGTTTGCCATTGGAGTGAATGGGCAAATTGGTAAAATTGGCTGCCCTGGCTTAATTCCGATTCGTTCTGCGTCTTCCCTGTCATCGGCTCCAATATCGATCAGCATATTTTTAATGTCCATTGGCTTGTTTCGTTTTGCATCATCTAATAAATGTGGTGGGATGCTTCCAATCACACCGATAATCGGTCCATTTTTCGTTAAAATTTGCACACGCTGGGCTAGAAGAACCTGGCTCCACCATCCGCCAAGCGTTTGAAAGCGAATCATCCCATTATCGGTAATAGCCGTTACCATAAAGCCAACCTCATCCATGTGTCCAGCAACCATGACGGTTGGTCCATTTTCATTTCCTCTTTTTACTCCGAAAATACTTCCAAGTTTATCTTGGACTATTTCTTCAGTATAAAGGGATAATTGCTCCCTCATAAATTTTCGTACTAAATGTTCATTTCCAGGTGCTCCCGGAAGCTCTGTTAAGGTTTGAAAAAGCTTCAATGTCTGTTCATTCATCATTTTGCCCCTCCTATTTATTAGTTGGCTAATTGACTTCGAAAATTGTCTAGCTTCAGCGCCTAAGGGCTCAGGGTCGTCCTGAAGGTTAAAAATCAACCTTCAAGCCGGCTCGTCTTATACCTGTCGCCCTTGGGCAAGGCGCTTCCGCTTTTCTCTGTTAATTATGTATGTTTTCATTTTACAGAAATATTAAATCCTTTACCAACATTTCCGCCCTGTAAAATTATCTTCTTTTTTCTAAATACGATATACTAAGAAGAGAGATTCGTTTTAAGAAATTAAGGGGGTCCAACATGAAATGGAAATCTTTTATCCTTGGTGCAGCTGTTGGTTTTATCGGTGGCTATGCAGTAAAGGAAATTCTTTCACAAAAAACGAACGTATCACCGGAAAAAGTTTTAGAAACTGTCAAAAAGCAATTTAAAGAACATGGTCCAATAAGCGGCTCATGGATACATATGAAAGCGGAGAGCTACGAAAAGCATCCGATGCAATACCATGTCTATAAAGGCGGTATCTCTAGAACCAATCATGGTGAAAACGAACAATTTGAATTCATCGCCGATGCTTCGAGTGGAACCATTTTGGATATTCGAAAATTTTCAAACGAATTGTAAATGTAAAAACAAAGGGTTAGAATTTCACCACAATGGATGAAAAATATTATTTTTTAGCTTCATACATCTGACAAATGGAAAAGTCCTTAGTTTTTGGGGACTTTTTTTCAATTATTCATTTAAAAGATGTAATTTTATTAGAAAATCAAGTAGGTGTAAAATTCTTCTTACTAAAACTGGACAAATTTAAGGCATTTTTTCTAAAAAATAAATTATATCTGCGATTTTGAACAATATATCTGCGATTTTTTAATTATATCTGCGAATCGTTACTATATATCTGCGAATTTTCAATAATAGTCCTTGCATGTCCCCGAAAAGCTTAGTATCGCTGTACGAAGAAACCTCTTATGCGCGAATCAGCTGGGAAACTCGTTCCTGGTGGCTACACAATTATCGAGTAAAATTATGAACAAGGCCTGAACCTTTTTTAAAAAAGATTTCAGACCTCTTCTTTCCGAAGGATAGACCCTCTCCATTATGATTGCTTTTTTATGCTTTCAACTATTTGGTTATCTTCGCCCCATTTTACTGCACGATAGTAAGCATCATGGTAGAATGTAAACCAAGCATTTTTTTCCAATGCAAACGGAAGCCATTTTTGTTTAGCGGTGATTGAGTCCATTGGATAGTCGTCATAGGCCATGACCCACAAGACATTTTGATGTGCATGTGTAGCCATCAAATCTGCCATATGAATCACCGTTTCTCCCCCATCCTCAATGACTAAGATAGAATGTCCATCACTGTGCCCACCCGTATGATACATACTGATCGGTCCTAAGCTCCATTTTTCAGTAAACGGAAGTACTTGCTGTTCAATGGCTTCCCAATTTTCTTTCCAGTATGTATTTTTCGATCGGATGTTTGGGTTTCTCATTTCATCCCATTCTACTTGTGATGTAATGATTTTTGCATTTGGGAATGTTGAAACGTAATTCCCATCTTCAAGCTTTGTCAGTCCACAGGCATGATCGAAATGCAAATGAGTCATCAGTACATAGTCAATCTTATCGGGGGTTAAACCTAATTTTTCTAAAGATCCTTCCACTTCCGATTCTTTAGTAACCCCATAATTTCTTAATTGTTTTTCCGTTAATTTTCCTTTGCCGATACCGGATTCAATTAATAAATTTTTACCATTCATTTGAATTAAGATCGGATCTGTAGATAATTCAATTTGATTCTTTTCATTACATGGATATTTTCTCGACCATAACCCCTTTGGAACAACGCCAAACATTGCGCCTCCGTCCAAGTTCGTTACCCCACCAGATAGCCATGTCAGTGAAACATTACCAATTTTTAGTGTTTCCATCAAATCAACCTCCTATTTTTAATTTTATCATTGTTAGATTATTATGAAAATGAGAAAAGCGGAAGCGCCTTGCCCAGGGGCGACAGACATAAGACGAGCCGGCTTGAAGGTTGGTTTTTAACCTTCATGACGGATTGGCTTATGACCCCGAGCCCCTAGGCGCTGAAGCTGGACAATTCTCAAAGTATGATAATGTAAATTCTGTTAGTATAAAAAAGACAGCTCATAAACTGAACTGTCTACTTTTCGTTTTGATATTTTACTTCACTACGATATATGCGATTGCCTTTTTCGGAAAATTTT
The DNA here is from genome assembly GCF_001048695.1 of Neobacillus massiliamazoniensis. Lineage (GTDB taxonomy): Bacteria > Bacillota > Bacilli > Bacillales > Cytobacillaceae > Neobacillus > Neobacillus massiliamazoniensis. The sequence goes on from NZ_CVRB01000004.1 coordinate 805,412, forward strand.
TGTTCATATTCTGTCATAATATTTCCTTCAAAATCACTTTTATGGAGATCAAGACTAATGAATGTTAATAATAAACCATATTGTGAAAAGCTCTTTAGTGAATATTCAAACAAACCTTGATTGTCTGTTTTAAAGTGGATTTCTCCACCATCAACCAAAATATCCTCATAGAGCTTCAAGAAATCTTTATAAGTTAACCTTCTTTTTTCATGTCGGGTTTTCGGCCATGGATCGGAAAAATTTAAATAAACCCTGTCTACATCATTTTTTGCAAAATATTTCCCTAAGTCGCTAGCATTCACGTTTAACAGCTTTAGATTTGGTAATTCCGCTTCAATTAAACGGTCCAAGGCAGCAACAATTACACTTTGAAATAATTCAATCCCGATATAATTAATATCTGGGTTTGCTTTTGCCATTTCAGTAATAAACCGACCTTTTCCGGTCCCCACTTCAATATGAAGCGGCTGCACTCTTTCAAATGCTTCCTTCCATTTTCCCCTGCACTGCTCGGGATTTGGAACAATGTACTGTGGATACTGCTCTATTTTATCCTTTGCCCAAGGCTTATTCCTAAATCTCAATTTTGACACTCCTAAAAATTAATTTCGTTCAAACCATAACATGTGAATCTTTTACACGCAAGTCCCATTCTAAAATGAATGCATAAACAAAAAAAGAATTCACAACCTAAACCATGAATTCTTTTTTATTTCACTTGAAAGGGTGGACATTTATGCCATTAAGTCATCAGGATCAAGTTACATTACTTAAAGATATATTAAACAATCATCAAATGGATTGCTGTGGGTCTGTTGCTGAATGTGAGCAATTAGAACGTCTAATAAAATCGCTTTTGGTCAATAACCAAATCAATCAAAACGTAAAAAATATTTTGCAGGATGTTTATCTATACAGCCAGCAAGGTGCACAAACGGCTGATTTAGACCAACATATTCTTACAAACCAAGGAAATTTATCTGAATGGGTTAGCCATATCGATCAGTTTTCATAGGATGTCATTAATAAATCTTATCCATTTTTCCTTTTCTTTGGTGCGATTTTTATCTTTATACCATTGAATAGAGGATAAAGTTTGGAGTGCAACATACCATTTCATCCGAAGACGTAAGTGATCAGTTAGCTTTTCTCCATACATGGTAAGCCATTCTTTCCAATTCCCCTCAGGAATGTACCAATAAAGGAGCATTCCTAAATCAATGGCAGGGTCTGCAATCATCGCTCCATCCCAGTCAATTAAATACAACTGGTTGTCTTCCGCAAGCAGCCAGTTGTTATGGTTTACATCACCATGGCAAACCACTTTCTCATCACAACGAACATTTTCTACTTCCTCTTTAAGGAATGTGATTGTTTTTTCCACTTCTGGTAACGAAAGAACTTCATGATCCAATTCATTAATCACCATTTGAAAAAGAGTAGCAGGCAACAATGGTGAGTTTTCTAAACGACTTAACATTGTAAGCATCGGCTCTGAGCGGTGAATTTTCTTCAGCAACCGAGCGACTAGTTCATGGTTCATCTCGGACGGCTTTAGCTCCCTGCCTGGAAGCCATTGCTGTGCTGTGATGACATCTCCATTTTCTAGACGCTTCGTCCAAACAAGCTTGGGGACGATTCCTTCTGCCGACAGTACAGCCAGAAAAGGAGAAGAATTCCGCTTTAAAAAAAGCCTTTGATCCTCAAATTCCGCATAAAATGCTTCCCCGGTCGCACCACCAGCAGGGGTAATTTCCCACTCTTGTCCTAATAAATGTTCCAAAATTGTTCACCTTCAATTTTATACCGTTCTAACGGGTACATTTTCCCATTTAAATACCGAGGTAAATTCTATGCTGTCAAGAAGGGTATCGATCTTAACAACAGCTTATTTTTATAAAATAAAAAAAGCTATTGAAACCATTACACACAATAGCCATCTTAATAAATTTTATCTCCATTTGCCTTTTTTCGTCAAGTACATGTATAGAAACTAATTTTTTCCCAACACCATAAGACAAATGGGTTCAATACTGATTTCTCCGCCTTTAAGGAGTCTGTTGGACGAAATTCCCACATTCTCATGATCGGCAAAAACGTACCAATCCCCTTCTGGAATCGACAATAGTACTCTTTTATTAAGCGGATTACAAAGTAAAATCACTTCATGAAAATCACTATTTTTATTCTGATACAAATATCCTATGATAGGTGGAGGCAGTTGTAAAGAACTAGTATGAGAAAGAATTTCATCAGTTGTCCGCATTCGGAAACAGGAAAGTATTTTTCGAATCTGAATCAATTCTTTTATATAATTGACATTTTCTTTATACTGACTCTTTCGATCCCAATCAAGCTGGTTAATCGAATCAGGAGAACGGTAACTGTTGCCTTCACCGTATTTGGTTCGAAAAAACTCTTGGCCGCTATGAAGAAAAGGAATCCCTTGTGAAAGAATGACGATTCCTGTTGCAAGGCGATGGTATTTCATCCGAATTGCGTCATCGGTATCCGGCAAGCACGAGGTAATTTTATCCCACATGGTGTGATTGTCATGACATTCAATGTAGTTAACTGATTGAAAAGGTTCTTTAAATATTTCGGTATCCTTCTTGTTGAAACCAATACTTCCAGTTATGGCTTCACCCGCAGCTTCAAAATAATGATCATTTCCTAAACAGTAGCCTTTATCAAATAAGTTAAATGTACTGCCTTTAATGTTGTCACGAAAGTGATCGTTAAACTGAGCAATTTGCGGTATTTTCGCTTGATTGCGGATGATTGCTTTTTGTTCAAGCGCAAGCGGCGTATTAAGATTCCAGCCTTCACCAAGAAGAAGGACGCCATCTCTAGTATTTTCGCACTTACTTTTAACTTCATTCATCGTGTCGATGTCTAATATTCCCATTAAATCAAAGCGAAAGCCATCTACTTGATATTCCTCCAGCCAATATTGTACGGAATCAAGGATAAATTTCCGAACCATTTTCCTTTCTGAAGCAATATCATTCCCAACTCCTGTTCCATTTGATGGTTGGCCAAACTCATTGTGACGGAAATAGTAGCCTGGAACAATTTTTTCAAAAGAAGAATTTTCTCGAATATATACATGATTGTAAACAACATCCATAATCACCTTAAGTCCAGCTTGATGAATGTTTTCAATCATTTGCTTTAATTCGATAATTCTTGAATAAGGATTTGAGGGATCGGTTGAATAGCTGCCTTCCGGAACATTAAAATGAATGGGATTGTAGCCCCAATTATAAGCAGTATGTCGTTCGAGCTCATTCACACCTGCAAAGTCGTTAAAAGGCAAGAGTTCAAGATGGGTAATGCCTAAATCTTTAAGGTAAGATAGGCCTGTCAGCTCCCCATCTTTCCCTTTCGTATTGTGCTCCCCAGCTCCCAGATAGAGTCCTTTATGTTTTACACCGCTGTTAGGGTGAATCGTAAAGTCACGTACATGGGTTTCGTAAATAATCGCATCAACAGCGCTTTCAAGTGGAGGATTTGTGGTATTGGCTAGACACGTTTGATCCAGCTTTACGACGACCCCAACCTCTCCGTTTGCTGTAACGGCTTTTACATATGGATCGACAGCCTCACTCCATTCCTGATTGACCAAGATAAGGAAAGTATATTGATATAGTTCTAAATCCTTGTTAACCGTATAAGACCAAACTCCCCTATCTTCACGGATCATTTTTATCATTTCCGAATAGGTGCTATTTGGCGGTCGCAATTTTATCTTCACTTGCGTAGCAGTTGGAGCCCAAAGCTTAAAACGGGTTTGATTGGACTGACAGACAACGCCAAGATCCTGACCATCGTAGTAAAATTTTTCATCAAAGATTTCAGTTCTGATGACGGCGCCTATTTGGAGATCTGTTTTGCCGCCATGTTCGTCAATAATCCAGTAGGTTTTTCCAAAGGTAATTTCCTCAGTTAACTGACAAACATATTTCATCATGGTATCAATTTGGTTTTTCTTTATGACTTTCAAGGGTATATATTGAAATCCATTAAAAACCGAAAATGCTGAAGATATTCCTTGATGATAGGTAAGCGGAAGAAGAATCGTAATAATATTCATTTCATCCAAATAGGCAAGAAACGTCCGTTCAGTGGATGTCATTCGCATCCCTCCCTTTCAGATCAGCTTCTTCCTTCATTATCCTTCTTGTTAACACCCGTAAGGTTTTTGATTGAAGGTGGATTTTTAGTGGGGTATAGCCAATATGTTCACCATCTGCGTGAACATATATAGGAAATTGGGATTGAATCACGATGTCCACGCCTGTAAACGTCTTTACTTCTTTAAAGTAAATATGATTTCCCCAAAACACACTAATAAAAACGAGTAACAACTTCAGTCTAGACAATTGATGAACAACTGTTATATCTAAAAGACCATCATCAGGCTCGGCTCGCGGTGCGATTTTCATACCTCCACCGTAAAATGGCTGATTGGAAACGGTAACAAACCATGTATTTTCAAATATATGCGTTTTTCCATCAATTGATAAGTGGAATGTAGAAGTCTTATATGTAAATAACATTTTCAATAGAAAATAGACATAAATCAATCTGCCCATTGAAAGCTTATTTAACAGTGCTTTTATTTTGGATCGATTGACTTCATAGGAAATTACTGCATCAAAACCAGCGCCCATATTGTTGATAAAAAAATGATCTGGCTGATCATTTCTTATCATTCTTCCAATATCAATGAAATCGGGTTCTTTATTCCAAAGACGGCGAATTACTGTGAGGGCTTCCACAGGATCCGTAGGAATGTGAAATCCTCTGGAAAAATCATTTCCTGACCCACCCGGTATAAACGCTAGAGTAACATTTGGATGACTAATCACACCGTTCAAGACTTCATGAAGCGTACCATCACCACCAACAGCTACGATGATAATGTCCTCACGATTCTTCGAGGCAATTCGTCCGGCGAGTGTTTGGGCATGCCCTGGGTACTCCGTAAAAAACGCCAGAAAATGTATATGATCCTTCTTTAATTGCTCCACAATTTTTTGCCAAATTTTAAGGCATTGACCGTTTTTTGCTTTCGGGTTAACAATAAAATAAATATCCTTCATGAAATCAAACCCTATCTCTACTTTTCTAATAAAAATTCTGCCTTTACTTCATATTTAGGTGTCTTTTGCAAATGTGTTTGGTATAAAACGACCTTATTTACCTCAAAAACAAGCGGTTCCCGCTGAATATTATTCCATATATCAAGCATTTCCTTTTGGAAAGCCCCATTTCCGCTCCACTTTCTTGCAAGAGTAATATGAGGACGGAACGGTCTTGTTTCGAGTGTAAAGCCTACCTGTTCACAAGCAGTAAATACTTTTTTTCTTAAAAGCTGCAGTTCTTCGCTTTCCTGAGTACCTGCCCAGAATACCCGAGGGGATTCGACATTTCCAAAATAGCCAAGTCTGTTTATTGCTAATGGAAAAGGTTTGATCCCTTTTGTCCCTTCCTTAACATAACTTGTACTCCGCTTGAGCTGTTCTGGCGGTGCAAAACCTAGAAAAGCAAGCGTAATATGTAAATCTTCATGGTGCACCCAACGGCTAAAAGGAAGGTTCCTGTTTAATTCTTCAATATGCTTTTTCAAGATTAATTTCGTTTCGTCAGGAATTCTCAAGGCAAAAAAGAAATGAGTTTGCTGCTCCACTTATGATTCACTCCTTTTATTAATTTTAATATATTTTAACCTTATTTTGTCTATTGTCTAAATAGCGATAAACCATTATTTATCACTTCAAAGTATTTGAAAGATGAGCAGAGGTTTCAAAAATCGTACTGCCTTTACCATAATGAGCCTTTTTAAAAAGACGTGGAGCACTTGCTCTCACGTCTTCTTTTGCTAAAAAGTAATTTTTTCATTTAATGACCCGCACTGTTTTTCAATTTCTTGACCAAACCATTCCTGCAGCTTTCTCGTAATAGGACCAGGAATTCCATTTGAAATCTTATTTCCATCTATTTCAACAATTGGCATTACCTCTGAAGTTGAGCTTGTGAGAAAACATTCATCCGCCTGTTTTAATTCCTCAATCGTAAACATACGTTCTTCTACACGAAGATTGTTTTTAGCACACACGACGAGAAGAACATCCTTAGTAATGCCCTTTAAAATGAGATGATCAGATGCATGGGTTATGACAATATCATTTTTCACTATAAAAATATTCGACGTGCTTCCTTCTGTAACCTCTTGCCCACGGTGCTGAATCACTTCAAAGCACCCAGCTTCTGCCGCTTTTTGCTTAGCTAAGACATTTCCAAGCAAATTAAGACTTTTTATATCACAACGCAGCCAGCGAATGTCTTCGGTTAAAATCGTTTTCACACCTGACCTCATACTGTCTACTGGCCGTTCAATTTTCTTTGTATAAGTTGTTAGACAAGGAGTAACATACTCTGTTGGAAAGGCATGATTACGCAAGGCCACACCTCTAGTGACTTGCATATAAATGATGCCATTTTGAAGCTTGTTTTTTTCAATCAGCTCTACAAGCAATCCTTTTAAGTTTTCATTCGTAAATGGGAGAGAAATTCCAATACTATCTGTACTTTTCGCCAAACGATTTAAATGCTCATGTTCCGTAAACATTTTTCCGTTGTAAACGCGGATGACCTCATATACGCCATCACCAAATTGATATCCGCGATCTTCCACATCAACCTTCGCTTCTGATCGCTTAACGATTTCTCCATGTAAAATGGCAAATTCCATTTCTCCCATTTCTCCTCTATCTCGTTATGGTCTAAGTCCAACAAGGCGCTTCCGCTTTTCCTATTCTGCTTGAGCCAATTCGTAGATGGCTTGTGCGTATATGGCGGTTGCCTTTAATAAATCTTCGATATACATATATTCATCTTTTTGATGGGCAATATCAGGTCTCCCTGGAAACAATGGCCCAAATGCAACACCAGATTTAAGTGAACGAGCATAGGTACCGCCACCAATGGCAATCAAAGAAGCTTTATCCCCTGTTTGTTCCTCATAAACTTTCTTTAACGTTTGAATCAAAAATTCCTTTTCATCGACATAATGCGGTTTTGAATCAGAAAAGTTTTCCATCGTAAACCCTTCTGATTCTAACAAAGCATCAAGCGTTTCCTTTGTACGTTCCATCTTGTTTGTTACAGAGTAGCGGCAAGTCATGCCAATTCGGCCACCAGTTTCCTTTGAATAGGAAAGCTTACCCGGATTGATGGTCAAGTCTCCAGACACATCATCCGTATAGGCCACTCCAAGATTGACACCTCGAGAATCCTCAAAGAAATAATGTGACACAAATTTGAAGTAATGATCTGCATTTGCATCAAGATTTAACTTTGAAAGGAACTCAGCTAAATACAAACCTGCATTGACCCCATTTTTCGGTTCCATTCCATGAGCGGAAACTCCTTTTACTGATAAAACCAGTTCGTCATTTTCAACAAAGTGGTTTCCTTCTAACTTATGCTGATTTATAAAATCAGTAAAGGAGTGAATGATTCCTTCCTTGTTTTCGTTCACAAGGATTTTTGCTTCAGCATAGTCAGGTACCATATTGTATCTTCTTCCAGAAATAAACTGCTGCACTTCCACCTGCCCAACAGTTGTGTCCTGCTCTACCTTCTTCTGTACCATATCAAAATCAGCAATCCCTTTTTCGGCATTAATAATGGGAAAATCCGCATCAGGAGCAATGCCTAGTGTAGGCATTTCTTCATGTTTAAAATAATGGTCAACACAGCGCCAGTTGCTTTCTTCATCCGTACCAATAATCATTCGAACTCGTTTTTGTAATGGAAGATTAAGTTCCTTTACGATCTTCATGGCATAATAGGCTGCCATCGTTGGCCCCTTATCATCTAATGCTCCACGAGCAAATATTTTTCCATCACGAATTTCTGCGGCAAACGGGTCACTAGACCATCCATCCCCTTCAGGGACCACATCGACATGACAGAGAATTCCTAACAATTCTTTGCCTTCACCAAATTCAAGATGGCCAGCAAGGTTCCCAACATTTTTAGGAATGAAGCCGTCTTTTTCACCAAGCTTTAGCATAAAATCGAGCGCTTCCTTTACGCCCTTACCAAGTGGTGCATCCTCCAAAGCATTTTCTTCATCTAAAAGACTTCTAATATGTAATAAATTCTGGGTATCTTTAATGAGTGACTCTTTTCTTTTTTCGACTTCACTCATCCAATCAATTTTAGTCAATATTCTTCCTGATCAACAAATATTGCTGTGACCAGGATTCACCTCCTTTTATTTTTACAAACTGTTTGACAATTGACTTCTTATTTTTTAACAATATCACTTTTACAATTATCTTATCAATGATCTTTAAAAAATGCTGCGATTCATATTTTTCGGGAAAATTTACGGAAAATTCAATAATTTATCATAAATATTGCTTTATTGCCCATATATAATAACTACACGTTAAGCAAGTCGTAATAACTAACTTTTTATTAAAATTTATTTAAGTAATTGTAAATTTTTCTTTAAAGGTGGAAATTTTCTGATACAGTGGGTAAAATAAGGTTAGATGTATGACATCTTAGTTTCCACTTTAACGATCCTTAAAAAGGAGATGTTTAGGGAAAAGAAAATTACATATTTCTGAAGATGATTCTTCAATAAACTGTCGGTAGCAGGGATTTGCCATTGGTTTAGAAAAGGAATAGGGAGTGGTTCTTTGAAACCTTCAACTAACCGGATGTTAAACCGCATCAAATGTATCTACATGTTTATTCGCAATAACGGCACTGTCACTACGCAGGAACTTGTAGAGGAATTTGGTATCACTCCTCGCACCATACAACGAGATTTAAATGTCTTGTCCTACAATGACTTGGTAATCAGTCCAAGCCGAGGAAAATGGACGACAACAGAAAAAAAAGTAAAGATGACATCTTAAGGCTTAAAAATATAAAATCAAAAAAGCACGCAGCTAATTGCGTGCTTTTTTGATTTTCCTTTTTGCTGAAATGTCCTAAGTAAAATCATAGTTTTACTTTTTAATAGAATATGTTATATTAATAAAATACTTTAGCACTTAAAAGCGTTTAAGTACAAAAGAATATTGTTCAATTACAAAAATTTAGATAATAGGGTTGGGGAAAAATGGAAAAAAATCATCATGATTTAAAAAAGGGACTGTTACCAAGACATGTCCAGTTTATTGCATTAGCAGGCATGATTGGTACGGGGATATTTAAAGGGAGCTCAGATACATTATCGATTGCAGGACCAAGTGTAGTGTTGACATATTTAATTGGTGGCCTTTTGCTATTTATTGTGATGGCTGCATTAGGGGAGATGGCAATTGCTTTTCCAAATCTAAACGTCCAACATCTTATAAATAAAGCATTTGGATTCAGAGTATCCTTTATAACAGGGTGGCTTTATTGGATTAATTGGATCATCGTCACTATTGTCGAATTATTGGCATCAGGCAGTTTTTTACAGTATTGGTTCCCCTCTGTACCTTTATGGATTTTAAGTTTCATCTGTGCATCTCTCATTGTAGGAATTAATATGTTTCAAGTTAAATACTACGGGGAGCTTGAGTTTTGGTTTGCCGGAATTAAAATTTTCGCATTGTTGGCATTCATCTTTTTAGGAATTTTTATTTTATTAGGGATTATTCCTAGTTCTGTTCATAACCCAATTACTAACTATACCTCCCATGGAGGCATTTTCCCCCATGGGCTCGGGGGCACCTTAAGTGCATTTTTGGTCGTGATGTTTTCATATGGAGGTGCTGAATTAATAGGGGTTGCCGTTACAGAGACAAAAGATACCGAAAGGGTTTTACCAAAAATTATTAAAGGTACTATATGGCGGGTTATTATTTTTTACATTTTTCCCATCCTTATTATTTGCGGAATGATCCCTTGGAACAAGGTCACTTCAGAGAACAGCCCTTTTGTACAGGTTTTCAGCACAATAGGCCTTCCCGGTGCTGCACATATTATGAACTTTGTTCTATTGACTGCGGTTTTATCTGCAGCAAATTCAGGCATCTACGCTACTTCTAGAACTCTTTATTCGATGGCTGAAAGCGGGGCGGCTCCTAAAGGACTGCAAACAATCTCCAAAAGAGGGATTCCTCTAACAGGAATTATTGTAACCAGTGTTTGTATCTTGTTTGGCATTTTTTTATCTTATTTAACTCCTAATCAAGTAATTAGCTACTTAATGACCATTCCTGGTTTTACTGTCATCTTTTTATGGATTTGCATTTGTTGCGCTCAACTAAAGCTGCGTCCACAATATAAGGGAAAACCAGCTTTTCAGGTAAAATGGTATCCTTTCACAACGATTTTTGCTATTGTGTCTTTAACCTTAATCTTTTTTGGTTTTATGTTTAGCAAAAATAATTTAATTGGCACTTCAGTCTGTCTTGTAACATTAGGTATCCTTTGCATACTTTCATTTTTTAAAAATAACAACTTCAGCAAAGAAATTTAGCTGATTAAATAAAAATAGCACGTGAATTTTTCACGCGCTATTTTGTAATTTTAAATAGACTGTCAACTAGTACAATTAATCCTTTGAAATCTGCGAAAAATATTCTAAAATAAACGCTCGAAACTGCTTGGCGGTCTCTGACAAATGACGCCTTTTTGACCAGCCTAAACCAATCGTTCTCTCACATCTTGGCCTCTCTATTTGCAGCCGTTTCAGAGAAGGATTCGAATTGTACATCCAAGAAATCGCTGGTACAAAAGCAACTCCTAATCCTTGTTTGACCAGTTCCCCAATTACTCCTGGCTCGTCCCCTTCGAAAGCAATATTGGGTACAAACCCTGCTTCTAGACAAAATTCATCTGTTACATTTCGAAATCCATAACCTGTATTCATACTGATAAACGGCTCATCCTTGACCTCATATAGCTTGATCTTTTTCCTTCCTGCAAGGCGATGATTAGGTGGAACAAGTAAGAAAATCTCTTCCGTTTTGAGGGGCTCCCAAACAAGATTAGTCCCTTCAATTGGAACGGAAGTAATACAAAAATCAATCTCCGCCTTTTCAAGATGACGGACCATGGAAGAAGTTGTTTCCATTACTTGCTGAAAGCGGACATCAGGATATTTCCTTAAAAAAGAACTTAACAATTCTGGCAAAACTCTTGGAATCGTTACCGCCATGGTAATTTGGTTTAGATTTCGGTCTGCCAATTCCAATAACTCCCTTTTCCCTTCGTTTAATTCCATAAAAATGCGATCTACACGCTTTAAAAAAAGCTCTCCGAAAGCGTTCAATTTGATTTGTCGATGTGCCCTTTCAAATAATGGCACCCCAATATCTTCTTCTAAACGAGAGATGGTCTTGCTTAATGACGGCTGAGCAATCTTAAGCTCCTCAGCTGCATTTGTCATATGCTCTAACCTTGCAACAGTTTGAAAATATTTTAATTGTAAAAGCTCCATTTTTCTTAACCTTCTTTTTTTATATACTGTAGGCTATTAATCGATAATCAATTATATATTATACATTATATAAAAAACTATTTATTATAGTGTTTATGAAAAAACAAGGAGGGTAATTTTTGAAAGGGATTAATTTGATCTTCAAAGATTTAAGATTGATGTGGCAACATAAGCATGGAAGAGTTGCGTTAGTGTTTCTTCTGATTGTCCCGCTCATTTATGCTGGATTTTTTATCGCAGGGTATTGGAATCCATATGGACGATTAGACAAGCTCCCTGTAGCTGTCGTGAATACTGATCAAGGTTCAATCATGGATAACAAGCCCATCGATGCAGGGAAAGACTTTGTAAAAAGTTTAAAAAAGAACAAGGATTTAAACTTCCAATTTGTCTCCGAAAAAGAAGCCGATACAGGCCTAAAGGAAGGTAATTACTACATGGTCATTACCATCCCAAAAGATTTTTCAAAAAAAGTAAGTTCATTGATGGATGATCATCCACAACCTGCAAAGCTTTTGTATAAAATAAACCCTGGTAAAAACTTTGTGGCTTCCCAAATCAGTACGACAGCCACGGAGGAAATGAAAACCAAAATCTCGAATAGCATTACAAAATCATATGCAGATGGTGTGTTTTCAAAGTTTCAAGATATAGCCAGAGGATTTAAGGATGCCGGCGATGGGGCGGCCAAAATTAATCAAGGCACTTCTGATGCCCAAAATGGAATGGTCCAACTTTCTGACGGTGTTCATCGCTTAAATGATGGTTCGCAAAAACTCTTTAATGGAAGCAGCCAGCTTGTAAGCAGTGAACAAAGCTTAAATCAAGGAATGGACAGTCTAAAAAGTGGCTCTCTCTCTCTTTCGAATGGTTTATCACAGCTTGCGAATGGACAAGTTGCACTGCAATCTGGAGCAGATCAATTAAGTGCTGGAACACAGTCTTTAACTGCAGGAATTGAAAAATTGACTCAAGGACAAACGGCTGCTGATCAAACTGCAAATGCCTTAAAAGCAACCGTTGAGGAGTATATCCAAAGTCATCCTGATGCGAAAAACGATCCATCTTTCCAACAAATCGCAGCGATGGCTGAAGGATTAGCAGCTGCAGCCGATTCATTAAACAACGGAGGTCAGCAGTTGGCGAAAAATGCGGATCAACTCGCTCAAGGTCAAACCAATCTGCAAGCAGGATTAAAACAGTTTGGCGCAAAACTAAATGCTGCCTCAAGCGGTGCAAATCAATTATCTAATGGCAGCGTGCAATTTGCTGAAGGCCTGAACAAATGGGAACAAGGTTTTTCATCCCTTCATAGCGGGATTTATAATCTAGCTAATGGCGGAAAGCAACTAGATACTGGTGCTAATAAATTGGTCGATGGCTTAGAAGGATTAACGGTAGGTTCGAAGGAATTATCAACGAAACTCGATGATGCTGCAAAGCAAACATCATCCATTCATAACAATAATGCATTAACCACGATGTTTTCTGAACCAGTTCAATTAGAAGAGTCTAAAATTTCCACTGTGCCGAATTACGGCATTGGCATTACTCCATATTTCCTTTCATTAGCGTTCTATGTCGGCGGAATTATGGCTGCGAATATTCTTCCATTAGGCAGAAGACAGGACCAAAAGGTCACAGGTACCGTTCACTTTATTAATAAACTTGGTCTAAAATACTCGATTGGTTTTATTCAGGCACTTATTGTTGATCTAGTGGTCCTGTTTGTCTTTAAGGTGCATGTGGCAAGTGTACCATTATTTATATTATCAAGTTTGATCATATCTTTTACATTTATGACCTTTATCTTGATGCTTGTAACCGTATTTGGCGTTACCGGGAAGTTTATTGCCGTCACGTTGTTAGTCCTTCAATTAGCGACCTGTGGCGGAACATTCCCTGGTGAACTAGGCAACCCTGTTTTAAGTGAAATTGGTAAGATTTTGCCTATGTCCCATTCACTCCGCAGCTTCCAGGATGTCATTACTCTGGGTGATTGGAATCAGCTTGGACAGCAAATCATGATTCTAATCTATTATTTGGTCTTTGCAGGAGGAATTACTTGGATTACTAGTCACATACAGCATTCCAAAACTGAGGTAAATGCCTAAAACTAAAAAAGTGATACCCGAATTGAATCGGGTATCACTTTTTTACGTATTTATTTAGGCTCATTCTTTTCATTTTGAGTTGAATCATCATCCGTTTCAACGAAGAGCTTAAGGGCTGCCAGTTTATTTTCCCAAAATAGTTCGAAATATTGAAGCCAATCTTTTAATTCATATAATGGCTCTGGATTTAATTTATACCTAGTTTCTCGCCCGACTTTGCTCTCCTTGACCAGACCTGCATCTGCAAGAACACGAAGATGTTTGGAGACAGCAGTTCGACTGATGGGAAAGTGCCCGGTAATCACCATAACAGGCATCTCTTGATGGCTTAAGAGTTTCAACATTTTTCGGCGGGTTGGGTCAGCGACCGCTTGAAAGACATCATGCTTTGCTGAAGATGCAGACATTTATGCTTCAACAAATCCCTGCAATTTTTTAACCATACCTGCCCAGCCCTGATCCATATTGTTTCGGATCATAGTGTGAGGTGCTCCAAACTCAGTAACTTTGTCAGCATCCCAACCGGAATGGATGAGCGTAAATTCTGTTTTTCCATCAAGCTCTTTTAATTCAAATGTAAGTGTCCAATCCTTTCCCCATCTGAAAGAAAGACTGTGAGGCGGATCTACCTTCGTGACTTTGCACGGAGACATTCCAAACTGCCCTGCATTTAAATGAAATTCATGTCCTTCTACAGGCTCCATATCATTTGGCATGAACCATGCAGCTAGGCCATCCGAAGTAGCAACTGCGTTCCATACTTTATCAATTGGCGCGTTGTATACAAGTGTATGCTTTATATCCTGTAATGTTTCTTGTGCTTCATTTGTCATTGAAATACCACCTCTAAAGTTAATATGAAACCAATTGGTTTCGTATCAAGAGTATATAACACCTTTTGGTTTCATGTCAAACCATAATTAATGGGTAACCTTTTATTAAATAAAGTCACCCAAATAAAATATTATCATTCAGCCTTTTCAAGTGATCCAATATTAAATTGTTTTACCATTTTGAGCATTGTTTTTCTTTTTAGTGACCGGGCTGGGGCTTTTTTCTTCTTCCAGGACACTATTTCTTTTTATTGTGGACTTCCTGTGTCACTGTATAGTAGTGCTTGGGCAATCCCGATAAAATATTCAGATTCACGAATAATATGGTTTAGTACTACCACTGCAGTTGGATTACTGCTAACTGAACGGCTCTGGGTTTTAATTTGCTCACAAAGCTGAATGAAAGAATTAATTTGTTGCAAACAAAAAGAAACAAGCCGCATAATTTGTTACATTAATAGGTCCGACACTTGAAAACCAGACCGGTTCACAGTTTCAATATAACGGATCACCTGATGGTGCGTCTCCGTAAGAGTATTTTCCCACTGTTTTAATGCATCAACAAATTCTGGTTCAAGTCCGGAAACTAGCTCTCGAATTACTACCGTATGTTCCTCTTCCTGATGCTTCCAAAACTCCTCTTCATCTAAAATCCTTAATGGCATTTGCTGACCATAATAAAATTGCATAGGCATCCCCCTATTTCACTATCAAAATGTATGGGGGAACATACTAGAATATTCACGATTTTTACTAGCACTAAAAGAACGGCTAATTTCTAAATTTCACACCATAGGGTTTCAAAAAGTAAGGCCCACCGAAAGGAAAAATGTTACAATTAACGTAATAATTTTATGAGGTAAAATACATGTTAATTAACCAATTTTTAAGAGGGATCAAATTTAATAGGAATGACGTTCCTACGTTTAAAAAATATCCATTTAACCTTCCAATCTTAAAGACCTTGGATGAACTATCTTTTCATCCTAATGTTACGTTTCTTGTTGGTGAGAACGGGATGGGGAAATCAACTTTATTAGAGGCGATCGCCATCGCTTTAGGCTTTAATCCAGAAGGTGGCTCTCTTAACTTTCAATTTTCCACTTATGATTCTCATTCAGCACTTGAAAATTATCTACAGGTGATCAAGGGCATTGAAAAACCTAAAGATGGTTTTTTTCTTCGGGCGGAAAGCTTTTATAATGTTGCTTCAAACATTGAAGAATTAGATAGAGAAGACTTCGGGCCACCTATCATTAATTCTTTTGGAGGAGTTTCCCTTCATGAACAATCACATGGTGAGGCGTTCTTTTCCACTTTTATTCATCGCTTTTTCGGAAATGGTATTTATATTTTAGACGAACCTGAAGCAGCGCTGTCCCCGTTGCGGCAAATGTCGATGCTAACGCGAATTCATGAATTAGTAAAGGAAAAATCGCAATTTATCATTGCGACCCATTCCCCTATTATCATGGCTTACCCAAATGCTAAGATTTTGGAATTCACGGAGGCCGGGATTAAAGAAAGCAAATTAGAGGAAACAAATCATTATCGGATTATGAAGCAGTTTTTTGATGATAAAAACAGAATGATTCATCATTTGTTAAATGATTAATTCGACCAACAAATTTCAGACAAGCTCCGAAATATTTTTGATATCACTAAAACCTCTCTATGGTCATTGATACGCTCTATCAATGACCTTTTTCTCGATTTCTTGTCTGTTTCGGTCGTTGATACGCTTCATCAACGACCTTTTTCTTGATTTCCTGCCGGTTTTGGTCGTTGATACGGTCTATCAATGACCTTTTTCTCGATTTCCTGCCAGTTTCGGTCATTGATACGCTTTATCAACGACCTTTTTCTCGATTTTACTCCGGTTTCGGTCGTTGATACGATTCAGGTATATATTCGAATCTCAATTACGCCTTTATTACAAGGTAATATTCTTCCCGTAAAAGATTTCATCCATTTCTAATTTGATTCTCTCTGTCATTTCGATGTGTTCATCAGCTGACAGCTTTTCTTTTGTATAGCCAAATAAATAGTTGTTTAAATCAAATTCTCTAAGTTTACATTTTGTATGAAAAATATGCTCTTGATACACATTGACATCAATCATATCGAAAAAATCGCCTACATCTTCAGGGATATAATTTTGAATCGAGCTAATTTCATGATCAATAAACAACTTGTGCCCATTTTTATCTCTAGTAAAACCACGCACCCGATAATCAATGATCATCACATCTGTCTCAAAAGATCGAATTAGATAATGCAGCGCTTTTAAAGGCGATATTTCTCCGCAAGTAGATACATCAATATCTGCTCTAAATGTGCTGATCCCTTCTTCAGGATGATATTCAGGGTATGTATGCACCGTAATATGGCTCTTGTCTAACTGCATGACAACCGATTCTGGTAGTGGACCTGGCGATTCCTCGAATGATTCAGATGGAGCATTTTCTACAGGAGCTTCTGACACCAACAGAGTCACACTCGCCCCCTGCGGTTCGAAATCCTGGCTTGCAATATTTAAAACATGGGCACCAATAATATCTGCTACTTGGTTCAAAATTTTGGTTAATCTTTCGGCGCTATATTGCTCATCAATATATTCTAAATAAGCTTCTCGCTCTTCCTTTGTTCTTGTAAAACAAATATCGTACATATTAAAACTTAATGATTTCGTAAGGTTATTAAAGCCATGTAATTCGATATGCTGTTCATGTGTGAGTTTCATGACGGCTTCCCCCTAATTTTTTTCTACATAAGTGTTATTTATTTTGTCCATTTGGAATTTTATATATATAACTCTTTCTTGAGGAAAATAATTGAAAGAGGTGCTGAAATGATGAATACAGTTTTTCTCGTTTTGATTTTTTTTTACGGTAACTCCAAGTTTCGCTAATACAGCATACTTTGATGATCAAGTAAAAGTTGCGTTTTTAGGGGCACGTTGCAATAGGTGTTATCTTTTTCACCTTTTTTGTTCACGTAGATCCCTTCTACGTTCACGAATCCCCTCTTTTTTCACCTTTTCTTTCACGTATGGACCTTCTACGTTCACATATTCCCTCTTTTTTCACCTTTTCTTTCACGTACAGTCCTTCTACGTGCACGAATCCCCTCTTTTTTCACCTTTTCGTTCACGTAGAGACCTCCTACGTGCACGAATCCCCTCTTTTTTCACCTTTTCGTTCACGTATAGACCTTCTACGTTCACGAATCCCCTCTTTTTTCACCTTTTCTTTCACGTACAGTCCTTCTACGTGCACGAATCCCCTCTTTTTTCACCTTTTCTTTCACGTATAGACCTTCTACGTTCACGAATTCCCTCTTTTTTCACCTTTTCGTTCACGTATAGACCTTCTACGTTCACGAATTCCCTCTTTTTTCACCTTTTCGTTCACGTACAGTCCTTCTACGCGCACGACAACTTCCTTTCTTTACCTTTTCGTTCACGTAGAACCCTTATACCATTAGATAAATTTTTTAACTTAAACACAAACCATTAGTTGACCATTTGCTATTATAAAATTATGAATAAAATGAGAAATTTGACGTTAAAGCCAAGGGGGGACCTCACCTGACAAAATTCAATAAGTCCGTGATTATGTTAATTGCCTCATTTTTCATCATCATAACTGCTTGTGATCCGCAAAAAACAATACCAAGTGAAAACGTAAAACCAAAACAAAATGAATTACACCCCAAAGAAAATGTAAATCAATCCTCGTTGCAGTTAGATGAAATGATGAAATCAGCTCAAAATGGAATGGTAAAGGATTGTTCCTTTACTGTGATGGATAGCACCATAAAACAGGTTAAAGCAGAGTGGGGGGAACCGGACCATGTCGATCAAGCCGGTATGGGATCGTATGCCACTTTTTCGAAAAAAAATATCGTTTTCGGTTATAACAAGGCGGGAGAAATCTTTGACGTTCGCTCATATGCCAATGATCTAAAGGAGATCACCTATGAAATGGTTGTAAAATCACTAGGACAGCCGACCCAAGTAAGAGATAACAATAATGACCAGATTTATGTTTATGAAGCAGCAAATGGCATTCAGCTTAAAATCATCATCCCCAAAAACAAACAGTTCATTGACCATATCTCTGTTTTTAATACGAAAAGAGCGGAGGTACCCAACTCTAAATATGATTATATTCTCGATGTTAAAGGGTACTCAAATCAGCTGACTGCAAGCGCATGGGAAAAGATGTTAAATTGGCGTAAGCAAATTGTTTTATTCGCTAAAGGGCAGGAAAATGTCTATATTAACGGCCCAAATAGACAACAAGTTGCGCTGACATTTGATGATGGACCGGATGGAGTAATTACACCAGCGATAATTGATATATTAACTAAATATCATGTAAAGGGGAATTTCTTCTTTATTGGCAGCAAAGTATTGGATCATCCAGATGTAGTAAAGAAAGCATTTAACAACGGAGACCTTGTCCTCAACCATAGCTATCACCATGTGGAATTAACGAAATTAGGAAAAGAGGACATTCGAACAGAGATCGATAAAGCTGGAAAAACGATAAAGTCCGTTATTGGGAAAGAGCCTGCTATCATCAGAACACCTTACGGGGATACAGATGCCCAAGTAGCGTCAGTCTCAAAGCAAGAGGGTTATTCGATTGTCCTTTGGTCGATTGATACCCTTGATTGGTCACAAAAAGATTCAACAAATATTGTAAAAAATGTAGTCGATAATATTCGAAACGGCGACATCATCCTTATGCACTCCGATTCCGACAAAAGTGAGACAAAAAAAGCATTACCACTGTTAATAGAGGAACTGCAAAAAAGAAACTTTGAAATAGTCGATTTAGAAACAATGTTAAATGTAAAAGCATACAAATAATTTTTAATTAATAGACCTAGTTTTTATAGAGGCAATTTTCGATTCGCGGATAGGGATTTTTTTCGATAACAAAATTTCAAACCATGTCCAATATGAAACAAAAAATCATAAAAAGTAAAAAAGCAGCCATATTTCGGCTGCTTTTCTACTTCACCTGATAATTTTTCAATAACTCTACTTCTTCATCGCTTAATTCACGGTATTCGCCAAGTTCCAGCGTTTCATCCAGCTGCAACGGCCCCATCGATAGCCGCTGCAAGTAAACAACCCGCTTACCAACTGCCTGAAACATCCGTTTAACCTGGTGGAACTTTCCCTCGGTGATGGTAAGCTCAATGTCTGAGCGAATCCCGGACTTCATTATTTTCAGCTCGCCGGGTTTTGTTAGATAACCATCATCAAGGGTTACTCCGGCAGCAAATGCCTTAATGTCCTCTTCCGTCACTTCACCATCAATGACAGCAAAGTAGGTCTTGGGCACATGCTTTTTCGGCGACAGTAATTGATGGGTCAATTGGCCATCATTTGTAATCAACAACAGGCCCTCTGTATCCTTATCCAGCCTTCCGACCGGAAATGGTTCATAAACCTGATCCTCAATCTCTAAGAGATCAATGACAGTTTCCCCAACATTATCTTCCGTTGCCGATAAAACCCCAGGCGGCTTATTCATCATCAAATAAATAAATTCCTTGTATTCAATTACTTCGCCGTTTAAGGTTACCGTTTGGTTCTCAGGATCCACGTGCTGCTTGGCATCTTTCAACACAACTCCATCAACCTTTACCGCACCGCTTTTTAAAAGCTGTTTGACTTCCTTTCGGCTTCCATACCCTAAATTGGCAAGCATCTTATCAATTCTCATCATTCTTTCCTCCTTCTCGGAAGAATATTAAAAGCGTAATCTTAGTTTTTGCTTTAAGCGATCTACTCTATCACCAAATAATTTATTGATTAAACCTGATTTCATCCCTAGATAAAAATAAATGACGGCGCCCACACCTGCAGATATAAAGATAATAATAAGTCCTTGGAGCTTCGAAGCAGGTGATAAAAATAGCAACAAGAATTTGTATACAATTTCTGTTCCTAACCACATAAGTCCACTAAAGATAACGATTAGCGCGCTTCTTCGAAAAACAAATCGGAAGTTATAATCTGCAAATTTTCGAATAACAAATAAATTAATGGAAATGGCAGCCATATAACCAAGTGCAGTTGCCAAAACCGCACCTTGGGTTCCGAGCATTTTGATCAGCGGGATATTCAAGGCTAATTTTATTAACAATCCTACTAGCAAGGTTAAAACCGTAAAACGCTGCTCATTGATTCCCTGTAAAATAGCAGCTGTAACTAAGTAGAGGGCAAATAATATACCAACTGGTGCATAAACCCGTAGGACATCAATTCCAAGCGTGCTATGTTCGTAGAATACGGTGTAAATAGGTTCTGCTAACAAAGAAATGCCCAATGATGCTGGTAATGTTAAATATAATAGTATTTGAAATGCTTGGTCTAACTGCCGATCCAAGGCTTTGCGATTAAACTCGACAAAGGCCTTTGTAATACTTGGTACGAGTGCCAATGAAAAGCCTGTTGCAAGTGAAACCGGAATAATAACAATTTTTTGTGACTCAAAGTTTAAAATAGAAAAGGCGTTTCTAGCAAAGGAAGTGTCTCCCATCGCCCGAAAAAAGGTAAATTGGTCGATCGCCTGAAACAACGGATTGTTAATCCCTACAAATACAAATGGGGCGGCATATAGAATAATCTCTTTATAGATTTCCTTAAGAGAGATATCCATAGTCCCTTTATCCTGTTTGAGCAGCTCGTCCATATACGGTTTTCTTTTATACTGATACCAGAATAACGTAATTAAGCCTCCAATCGCCCCAATAAAAGCAGCAAAGGTCGCAACACTGACGGCTGATACAATACTGCCTTTTAAAAATTTTACGACAACGTAGGCTCCGACAAGGGTGAAAATAATTCGAACAATTTGTTCAACCAACTGGGATGCAGCAGATGGCCCCATCGACTCATGTCCTTGAAAATAGCCGCGATTTAAGCTCATAAACGGAACTACAATCAATGCAAAGCTAACGGATCGAATAACGGTCGTAATATCATTCACATTTGTTTTGACTTGATCTTTACTACTAAACATCATGTCAGCAAAAAAAGGAGCCGAAAAATAAAGAATTAAAAAAGAAACAAACCCAGTCAGCAGCATAATCAATGCGCCGGATTTAAATAACTTTCGCCCAACTGCATATTCCCCAATCGAATTATATTTCGAAACAAATTTGGAAACGGCAAGCGGTACACCTGCTGTAGCGATACTGATAAAAATCGTATAAGGAACATAGGAATATTGATAAAGTGCTGTCCCTGAAGCACCTACTATGTGATAAAAAGGTATAACATAAAATAACCCAAGGATCTTGGATATAATCATTCCGACTGTTAAAATGAACGTTCCTCGTAAAAGCTTCGATTGCATAAAATCCCTTCCTGACTAAAAATAAAAAATAATAAAAAAGCGTAAGGCGCTTCCGTAGCTTACTCTTATTGAACTTGATAATTCACGAAGTCCAATGTTCCTATACTAACAACAAAAACAATTCGACTTTTTTTGCGCACTATTAGTAGTTTACAACTCTTTTTCCTACGATGCTACTAACAATCTTATTAATTTTGTTAAAAATCATTTACCTAATTGTTTTCTTTCAGGTAATATTGGTAAGGTTTATAGTATATGGATACAACTAGTTTGCTTTTAAATTGTATAAAGATGGTGAAGAGATGAAATACGATGTTATTGTTATTGGCGGAGGACCATCAGGCCTAATGGCTGCGATTGCTGCTGGTGAAAGAGGTGCTAAGGTCCTTTTGATTGATAAAGGAGACAAGCTAGGCAAAAAGCTTGCTATCTCCGGAGGGGGCCGCTGTAATGTCACAAACCGGCGTCCGGTTGAGGAAATCATCAAACATATACCCGGAAACGGTAAGTTTTTATACAGCGCATTTTCGATTTTTAACAATGAAGATATTATTGCCTTTTTTGAAAAGTTAGGAATTGCTTTAAAGGAAGAAGATCACGGCCGGATGTTTCCAGTATCAAATAAAGCTCAGTCGGTGGTTGACGCCCTTTTGGGGCAGCTTGAGAAGTTTCATGTAACAGTTTACAAAAATTGCCCTGTTAAAGAAGTGTTATATGAAAATGGCCAAGCAGCTTCTGTTTTATTAAAGGATGGATCAAAAATAAACGCAAAGTCGGTTGTGATTGCAGTCGGTGGCAAATCGGTTCCCCATACGGGATCAACTGGAGATGGCTATGCTTGGGCGGAAAAAGCGGGACACACGATTACCGAGCTCTTTCCAACCGAAGTGCCTGTCACCTCAAGTGAAGCATTTATTCAAAAAAAAGCGCTCCAAGGCTTGTCTTTACGAGATATTGAATTAAGTGTTCTCAATCCAAAAGGTAAACCCATTATTACTCATAGAATGGATATGATTTTTACCCATTTCGGTATCAGTGGTCCGGCCGTGCTTCGCTGTAGTCAATTTGTTGTCAAAGCGCTGAAAAAATGGAACTTAAAAGAAGTCAGCATGAAGATCGATGCCTTGCCTGATAAAAAAGAAGAACAGATTTTCCAGGACATCATGAAACTTATAAAAAATGAACCGAAAAAAAGTATCAAGAATCTATTAAAGGGGATGCTTCCAGAAAGATATCTTCTATTTCTGTTAGAGGAAAACGAAATAGATCACTCTGAGCAAGGTGGAACAATCTCCAATGAAAAGCTAAGGGATTTTTCCAAAAGCTGCAAGCAGTTTCAATTGAAAGTAAATGGGACCCTTCCAATAGATAAGGCATTTGTAACCGGAGGCGGGGTTTCGGTAAAAGAAATTGAACCGCAGACAATGGCTTCAAAATTGATGAACGGTCTTTACTTTTGCGGTGAAATTCTCGATATTCATGGCTACACCGGCGGTTATAATATTACCTCTGCTCTTATTACAGGCAGGCTGGCCGGAACCAATGCCGCCCTGTTTGTAAAGGAAAACTCGCGAGTCTGATAGGAAAAAGACAGAGGCGTAGTTGAATTAATACTTTCCTATTAGCCAAAAAATCAGGCCTGACGAAATGTCAGGCCCGATAAATAATCATCGCCGAAAAACAATAGATCTGCTCTACCTCATCTTCTTCCGTCATCGCTGCTACATTATATTTAATATCGAGTAATTTCTTTTCATCTAATCCTTTCAAAAAATAATTCATTTCCTTTTCCAGATCCTTCTCGTGCTCCCGATCAAACAATTTGACCTGTATCAAATGAATCTCCCTTTCTTTTTTCTACCATTATTAACAAATTATCTGAAATTTAAAATAAAACCATTTTCTAATTTAAGGTTATTTTAAGATTCGGCTTGTAAGCTCCTATTCATACAGAATGGATGGATAATGAAAGGAGAAAATAAATTGGATAAAAAACAACGAATCTCCTGGGGAGTCAGCTTTGGCAGTCTCGCCTTAGTTGCCGGGATGGTATCCTATCTTGGGTTATCAAATGGAGATAAAACCAACAATCAATCGACAGGTAATCAAAATAATAATGTTTTAAATCAGCAGTCACAAGATAACGGTTTTTCCCAAGGCCAGATTGATCAAGGTCAAAGCTCTAATGGAGACCAATCATCACAATTAAACGGCGGGTCCTCCAACAATAATTTCGACAACAATACTCAATTCTTTGGCAATAGCAGCGGTCAAAATCAATTCTCAAATAACGGCAGTGGGTCCGGCCATCATCATGGATTTGATACAACTACAGGTGGAACCTGATGTTTAACTATCCATTTCACTCAATGAGCACCATGGTTCGGATTTCTATTGATCATGAACTATATGCCAATGACCTAATGTCGGTATTTAAGCTGTTCCAATTAATCGAAAATACGTGCAGCCGCTTCCGTAAAGATAGTGAACTATCCGTGTTGAATAAGCAAATCGGGGAAGAACAACCGGTTTCTAAGGAATTGTTTTCAATATTAAAAAAGGCTTTACAGTTCTATCACGAAACAGATGGGCTTTTTAATCCAGGAATTTTAAAAGCGATTGAAACGAATGGTTATTCAAAATCGATTGAACATATTAGAGAACACAGGATTAATATTTCTGTTCTTGCTCCTACCGCAGTGAAGGTACAACCATTAGTTTTACATGAAAACAAGCAATCTATCACTCTATTTACCAAAATTGACTTAGGCGGAATTGCCAAAGGCTGGGTGATTGACCGTGCTGCTGAGCTGTTAGAAAAGAATGGCTATGGCTTTATTAATGTTGGTGGAGATATCCGTATTTTCGGGACATTACCGCACCCTTTAAATATCGGGATTGAAGACCCATTCGACCAAACAAAGATGATTTCTTCTATTCAAGCAGAAAACGGTGCAGTGGCGACTTCTACCACAATGAAAAGAAGATGGCTTGTAAAGGGGGAATGGAAGCATCATTTGATTGACCCGCGAACCGGCTTACCTTCTGAAAGCCCAATTGTCTCTGCGACGGTTACGGCTCCCACTGCCTTAGAAGCTGATGTTTTGGCAAAAACGATTCTTTTATCCGGTAAAGAGCATGGTCTATCAATCGCTGCCAAAAAAGGGTGCCAAGTTGTTTTAATCGATCAGGATGGAGAAGTATTGAAAGGAGGCATTTAAATGGAACTATTCGAATGGTATATCATCCGTGCCACTGGTACTGTTGCCTATGTTTTATTGTACCTTGCTGTTTTGACAGGTCTTTTTTCACAGGTTCAAAAAAGACGAAAGAAAAAAGTAACCTCGACTTTGTATTTACACGAGTCCCTTTCCAATTGGGCTCTAATTCTAACCTGTGGTCATGTTCTATTTTTACTGATTGATTCCTATATTTCATTCCAATGGTTTGAGGTCCTCATCCCATTTAAGAGCCACTATAAAATGCTACCAATGGCACTAGGAAGTCTAGCATTTTATTTTTTAATAATGACCGTCATTACTTCAAAAGCACGAAAAAAAATCGGCTATCAAAAATGGCGCAGGCTGCATGGTCTGAACCCGATTCTGTATATTTTAGTGACCATCCACGGTTTATTCATTGGTTCTGACTTCCAGGGCATCGTAATTGCTGCAGCAAATATTGTACCGTTATTAATTTTGGGTGTACTGCTGCTGTTTGACCGAAAAAAAACACAAGCAATACAACACTAGAAAAAAAGATATCTCGAAGGGGTCAGACCCTTTCGAGATATCCTCTATTTCGTTTCCCCTGTCCAATTAAGCATGCCGCCAATCATATTGCGGGCTTTATAGCCTTGTTCTTGAAGGTAATAGCATACATTCGCACTTCGACCACCAGAACGGCAGATAAAAATGTATTCTTTATTCTTGTCGAAATAATCTAGGTTTGCCGGAATGTCCCCCATCCGGATGTGTTTAGCCGCCGGAATCATCCCTGCTGCTACTTCTTCGTCTTCCCTAACATCTACAAGTTCAAGTTCTTCCCCAGCTTCTAGCTTTTTTTGTAATTCTTCTGGTGTAATGATTTGAATTTCTTCCATTTTATCCATCCCCTTCGGATAAACATCCTCCAGAGCTACTCCAGAGGATGTTTTAGTTTTTAATTAGCAACGATATTGACAAGTTTTCCCGGAACAGTGATTACCTTGCGAATGGTTTTGCCTTCGATTTGTTCTTTCACTTTTTCATCGTCCATCGCAATTTGTTCTAACGTTTCTTTGCTTGCATCGGTTGGTACCATTAGCTTCGCTTTTACTTTACCGTTTACTTGAATAACAATTTCAACCTCATTATCCACAAGCTTAGCTTCATCAAATGTAGGCCATGCTTCATAGGAAATCGTACCATGATAGCCCAATTTTCCCCAAAGCTCCTCTGCAATATGTGGACATATAGGTGAAAGCAGTTTGACGAAGCCTTCCATGAAGTGTTTAGGAAGAACGGTTGCTTTATAGGCTTCATTAATAAATACCATCATTTGCGAAATAGCCGTATTAAATCTTAAGCCTTCATTATCCTCAGTCACTTTTTTCACTGTTTGATGATAAACCTTTTCCATATTGGAAGCTTCTTCATTCGATTGAATTTTTGGATTTACCTCTCCATTTTCCTCTACATATAAGCGCCAAATACGGTCTAGGAAGCGACGGGAGCCATCAAGGCCATTAGTCGACCAAGCAATTGAGGCATCCAGAGGTCCCATAAACATTTCATATAAGCGAAGAGTATCGGCACCATGGCTGTCTACGATATCGTCAGGATTGACCACATTACCTTTTGATTTACTCATTTTTTCATTGTTTTCTCCTAAAATCATTCCTTGATTAAAGAGCTTTTGGAATGGCTCCTTTGTTGGTACTACTCCAAGATCATATAAGAATTTATGCCAGAAGCGTGCATAAAGTAAGTGAAGAACAGCATGCTCTGCACCGCCAATATATATATCGACTGGGAGCCAATAGTTCAATTTTTCTTGAGAAGCTAAAGCTTCGCTATTAGTTGGATCAATATAGCGTAAATAATACCAGCAGCTGCCTGCCCATTGCGGCATGGTATTTGTTTCACGGCGCCCTTTTTTGCCTGTTACCGGGTCAACAACATTCACCCAGTCCTCGATTACGGCAAGTGGAGATTCGCCCGTTCCCGATGGTCTGATTTCAGTTGTTTTAGGTAATGTTAATGGAAGCTCTTCTTCCGGAACAGCTGTCATCGTCCCATCTTCCCAATGGATAACTGGAATCGGTTCACCCCAGTAACGCTGGCGACTAAATAACCAATCACGTAAACGATAGCTAACTTTTTTGGTTCCGATGCCTTTTTCTTCAAGCCAAACAATCATTTGTTGAATGGCTTCAGTTTTGTTTAAGCCGTTTAGGAAGCCAGAATTGATGTGTTCACCGTCGCCAGTGTAAGGTTCTTTTTCAACATCACCGCCTGCTACAACTTCTTTAATTGGCAGATCAAATTTTTTCGCAAATTCATAGTCTCGTTCATCATGAGCAGGTACTGCCATAATTGAGCCAGTTCCGTAGCTTACTAAAACATAATCCGCAATCCAGATTGGCATTTTTTCGCCATTAGCAGGATTAATGGCATAGGCACCTGTGAATACGCCAGTCTTATCTTTTGCAAGGTCTGTACGCTCAAGGTCGCTTTTGCTTTTTACTTTTTCTAAATAAGCTTCCACTGCATCACGCTGTTCAGGGGTAGTAATAATATCAACAAGTTCATGTTCAGGAGCAATTACAGCGTAAGTCGCACCGAATAAAGTATCAGGTCTGGTTGTGAAAACCGTAAAAGTCTCGTCATGTCCAGCGATGTTAAAGGTTACCTCCGCACCTTCAGAGCGACCGATCCAATTGCGCTGCATTTCTTTCAAGCTTTCCGGCCAATCAAGCTCTTCAAGATCTTCAAGTAAGCGGTCAGCATAGGCAGTAATTTTTAAGATCCATTGCTTCATTGGGCGGCGTTCAACAGGATGGCCGCCACGTTCACTTTTCCCATCAATAACCTCTTCATTTGCCAAAACAGTTCCAAGTGCCGGGCACCAATTCACTGCTACCTCATCCACATAAGCAAGTCCTTTTTCAAATAGCTTTAGGAAAATCCATTGTGTCCATTTATAGTATTCAGGGTTAGTTGTGTTTACTTCCCGGTCCCAATCATAAGAGAACCCGAGAGATTTTATTTGGTTACGGAACGTATTAATATTTTTGGCTGTAAATTCTGCCGGATCGTTACCGGTATCTAAGGCATATTGCTCTGCCGGCAGGCCGAATGCGTCCCATCCCATTGGGTGAAGCACATTATATCCCTGCATCCGTTTGAAACGGGATAAAATATCCGTTGCTGTATAGCCTTCTGGGTGCCCAACATGGAGGCCAGCACCAGATGGATACGGGAACATATCTAAAGCGTAGAATTTTTTCTTTCCAGCTTCTTCGCTTGTTTTAAATGTTTTTTCTGCTTCCCATTTTTTTTGCCACTTCTTTTCGATTTGTTGATGATCGAAACTCATAGTCAGTTCCTCCTAAATAGAAAAGCGGAAGCGCCTTGCTCAGCCCTGACAAGCATAAGACAAGCACTGGAGGAAAGTGCGCTTTTTGCTTTCCTTCAGTGATTGGCTGTAGACCATAGAGGGGCTAGGCGCTGGAGCTAGACAGCTTTCGCAGTTCAGTGAATTTTTTAAAATAAAAAACCTCTCATCCCAAAAAAGGGACGAGAGGATTGTATGTATCTTCCCGCGGTACCACCCACATTAGTGTTGTAAACACTCGCTTAATTCATCCATAACGCGGAAAACGGTAAGCATTACTGTACAATTCGTGCTTACAACTCATAGGCGAGTTCATGCTGTACCCGGTTGACTTCCACCAGCCGTCAACTCTCTTAATGCGGGTCATTATCACTACTACTCCTACTCAATGTTTTTCAAATATAAAAAGTATAAAGTTATTGTATTAAATTTTCTAACAAGTTGCAACCACAACTGCCTAATTTCAGCATAACCAGACAAACATCGATGTAAACGTGAAAGGTAAAAAAGATGAAACAACCCCAACTGTCCACTTGGGGTGGACAAATCGTTACATTTGTCCACGAATGGAGTCAGGCACCTTAGTGAGGTGACGGTCGTATAGGAGTGTAGTTATGATTGAGATAAGAAATAATGCAATTAATATCATGAATAGGGTTGACATGCTGTAGAAGTCGACGAGTATGCCTCCGAGCAATGGCCCGATCATTCTGCCACCTGTGGCGGTGCTGTTGACGATTCCCTGATAGATGCCTTCTCGGCCTTTTGGTGCCATGTTGAATGCAACTGTTGGCACGGCTGGCCAGACAAACATTTCGCCAATTGTTAGAATAATCATTCCAACCATGAATCCGGCAAAGGCATGGGCGAATCCGGCAACCAAAAACGAAATTATAAAAATGCCGATTCCAATTAGAATTTGAACCTTTAGTGAGGTATTAATCCAGGTCAACACTTTATTTAAAACTGGCTGTCCCAGGACAATTAACGCACCATTCACAGTCCATAATAAACTATATTGTGTTAATGAAATATGGATTTCCTGTGTATAGGAAGCAATGGTGGTAGTCCATTGAACATAGGCTACCCAGCATAATAGATAGCCGGAGCATAGGATTAATAAAGCCTTCAAATTTTTTCTATTCTTATTAGAGGTTTGCTCCTTAGTAGTTACGGATTTTGTTTGTACCTCTGTAGAAATCCCTTTATAACCAAAAATGGCTATAAGCAAAAAGATGATATACGCAATGGTATTCGCAATGAAGATGAGTTGAAAGGAATAATCCGCTACTACTCCGCTAAGTGCAGTCCCGATTGCAACTCCAAGATTTTGGGCAACATAGATGGCGTTAAATGCCTTTCGCCCACCCTCCTTCCATACGGTTCCCGCCATAGCGTACATAGAAGGGAAAACAATCCCTGAGCCAAATCCAACGATTGTTAAAAAGACCACATACTCCGGCCAGTCATGCCAAATGGAGAGACCAACAAGGGCAAGCAGGGTAATAAAGATTCCTAGAAGAATAGATTTGTAGCCACCTATTTTATCAAATAAATAGCCGCCAAAAAGATTTCCGATGACACTCGCTCCAGAGTTTAACATTAAAACAATCCCGGCAACAGATAATGATTTTCCTAAATGATCATGGATATAAATTGTATTTAAAGGCCATAAAAAAGAATTACCAGTAACATTTACTGCCATCCCAATAATTAATAGCCATAAGGCACGAGGCATGCAAAAAACGCTCCTTTGAATTAAACTATTTCGAGTCCCTTGGTAATTTTAGACCATTTCTTGGAAGTGCGCAATGGTATTTATGTACCAGTTATATAGCAAAATAATTTACAACCATGGATATTCATCAATTTTCGCAGACAATAAGAAAACACTGTTTCCATAAAGAAAGCAGTGTTTTCCAAAATTCTTTTATGACCAATCTTTCCTTAAAATATTCCTTCATTGAAAAATTAATATTGAAATTTGACCTATTTTTTTGCTGGCGGCACGGTTGGTGTCTGTGCAGGGAAATAGTCGTTAACCGCATGATCTTTTTTCTTTTCATTTACTTTTTCATCGGCAACGGCTTTTTTCACTTGGTCAATTTGTTGATTTAGCTCTTCCAAATTTACGCCTTTTTTAACAAGTTCTTCAGTAGCAAGGCGAATGGCATTGTTAGACTGTTCCATTGACATCCTTAAAGAATCCATTGACCCTTGCGGATTATGGAAACCAGCTGAGTTTTCCGCAGCAACGATATCCCAGTACCATTGTCCTTGTCGTATAAACTCTTGTGCCTGTTTAATTTTATCCTGGCTGACACCGGAAGTAATCATCTTGTTGACATAGTAGTGAGATGAAACCGAAATATTCTCAGCATCCAGCAATGCTTTTACATTGGCATCTTGGATTTCAGTGACTGTATTCTTTAATTTGTCTAAATTACGGTCGGAATGACATTGACCGCAAGATGTTTGCATGGTTTTAAGTGGTGATGTCCACCAATGTGAGGTAATTTTCTTTTTACCATCCACACGTTCATATGGCATATGGCAATCGGCACAAGAAACATTTGCTTTGCCGTGCGGGCCTGACTGATTGGTTTCAAAATCCGGATGCTGTGCTTTTAACAACGGAGTTCCGGAGATATTGCTAATCCAGTCTTTTTCAAAACCGTTTTGCTTCGCAATCGTGTCATAGTATTCATACATTTGCTCTGGTTTGAAGCCTTTGTCCCAAGGGAAAGTCACCTTACTATTTTTTGCTGCAAAATAATATTCAACATGGCACTGCCCGCAAACATAGCTGCGCATTTCATTTTTTGTCGGATTAGAGACATCGACTCCCTTTGCTTTTAATGCTTCAAAAAAGCTAGGTCGTGTAACTCGTAAATCCATTGTTTTCGGGTCATGGCAATCGGAGCATCCAATTGGGGAATGTCCCATCGCAACACCCTTTGGCCATATATCTTTGTTAAAATTAGCACTATAGTAACCGTCGCCCATTTCTTTAATCATTTGTGGCACGGCTGTTGATTTACATGTATAACAGGAGCCAACTGATTTATCCGTAATCCGCTTAATACTGCGAATATCCTCTAATGCATAAATATGGCCGCGGTCTTCATTATATTCAGTTGCAAATCCATATCCGTTAAAGAGAATCGGCAATAGAGGCTCTTTATCAGGGTCAAACTTGCTGCGCTTGATCGAACCTCCGTATTTTGTGTCCTCCATTTTTAAGTTTTTTTGATAACTATCATATTGAAGTGGAAATAGATTTTTAAACGCTTCATTGCTGATTTCATTTTCAGAGAGGCCTGTCGTCTTCTTTCCTGCTGCTGATGCCGTCTTATCACTTGTATTACTGCATCCAGTGATGATAAGAACAAATGCCAGCAAAAGAAAGTATGCCCCGTATCGGAACCTTCCCATTCCTAATACCCTCCTTTATTATCTAATAACTCTCCTGATTTAGGCGGTTTATTAAAATGTTCATCCTTAAATCCTTTCCCATGCGGTACACTTTGGTGACATGAAACACAGTTGTCCTTTGCGTTATGTGATACGTTGGTTAGCGTACTCTTGTGGCAGGAAATACAATTTTCGTTCACGGTTTCTTTCGTACGGTTGGTCGCATGGATCACATTCGGTATCTTATCTGTTCCGAGGGAATTGTAATAAACATGCGTCATCCCAGCCCTTCCTTTGAAAAACAACTTTTGCGCTATATTATTGTGCGGTAAATGGCAATCATTACAGGACAATCCCGAATGAGTCGAGTCCATGAATGACGTGTACTCTGATTTCATCGTATGGCAATTTCGACAAAAGCCAGGTGAATCAGTGTATGCCATTGTTTTTACGGTTGCCAGGGATAGAAACACTCCGCCTAGTAGAGCAATTACTAATAAAATCTTCTTGTTTATTCCACGCAGTTTTTTAACCATTTCTTCACCTCCCATTTAAATAACTTCTTCTCTCTTTTTTATGTATTAAAGTACATTTGTACTTTAATCCCTTCATCAAAAGCCAACAGGCAGAAGCTCTATGAAGTATTTGCTAGACGTAGTTGGAATGTGAACATTTTCACATTTTTATTTTTAAAAAAGTACTAGAAATTCCTATTCTTTATTTGGAAATACTACTTTATTTACAGAAATATCTGGAATTGTTACCTTATTTTAACCAGATCAAAAAACCCCATTCCGTGATGTACATCACACTTTAATACAGGAGTTATTACCAAATTGTTAACATCTTTTCTAATATTTTTAAGTTGGTTTTTTTGGAAAATTGATATAATGGGAATTTACCCACTCATAAAAAAAATCCCTCAACAAAATGTTGAGAGATTTTTTTCAAAAGATAAGAAAGTATAAAATTCGACTTCGAGAATTGTCTAGCTCCTGCGCCTAGGGGCTCGGGGTCATAAGCCAATCCGTCCTGAAGGTTAAAAACCAACCTTCACGCCGGCTCGTCTTATGCCTGTCGCCCCTGAACAAGGCGCTTCCGCTTTTCTTTTTGTCTAGCTCCTGCGCCTAGGGGCTCGGGGTCATAAGCCAATCCGTCCTGAAGGTTAATAACCAACCTTCACGCCGGCTCGTCTTATGCCTGTCGCCCCTGATCAAGGCGCCTCTGCTTTTCTTTTTAAGACTGCTCCGGTTCTGGGTGAAATTTCGATTTCACCGGCTGGCCACCTGTTTTTTCGTATTTCTTTTTCGATTGCTTCACAAGATTGACATCTTGACCAAATTCGATGTCCTGATTATTCAAACCGTTTCGTGTCTTTTGCTCGGGATTTTGTTGTTTTGATCTTTTTTTCAATTTGCTCTCCTCCTCTTAACGATCCTGTATGATCAAGTTGTTTTGTAGCTCCTGAAGCTGGAGCCTCATCCGGTGAAGCTGATCACGCTGCTGGGAGTTAGCAAATTGTGCCATTTTGGCAATGTCCTGATAAGTTTCTTCAAGCTCGAACAAAGCTTTTGTGTAATCATCGTTATTGTAATGCTCTTGAAGGCTGCTTTGTTTATACTGTTCCTGGGCATAACGAATAGCATCCTCACATTGCTGCATAAGATTTTCCATTGATTCACGAGTTGCCATCGATGGGGACCCCCTTTTTGTTCTAAGAAAGATAATATTGACATGTTAAGCTCAGATGCCATCGGCTTGAGGTCACATGCCGATACGCGGGCGCCTTCTGCTTTTCTTTTTCCAAAAGGAACCTGAAGCACACTGCTTCATTTCTTATTGTGTTCACCATTTTTCTTCCTATTACACAGCTGGTTGGATAGTTTCTGCCAATTTGTACAATTGGCTATGATAGCCGCTTCATGTTAGAATTTATTTTATGCACTAAATTTATTGTTAAAAAAAGGAGGTTTTCTGAATGCTTCAGACAAACCCTTTTCCATATGCTACGGATGATAAACGATATCATACATGGAATTACCACCTGCGTCAGCAGTTTGGTCATAAAGTTTTCAAGATTGCTTTAGATGGAGGCTTTGATTGTCCAAACCGCGACGGCACAGTCGCCCATGGTGGCTGCACCTTTTGTAGTGCTGCCGGATCCGGGGATTATGCAGGCAACCGTGCGGACGAACTTGAAAAACAGTTTCTTGATATAAAAGAGAAAATGCACACCAAATGGAAGGATGGCAAATATATGGCATACTTCCAAGCCTTTACGAATACCCATGCCCCGGTTGACGTTTTAAGGGAAAAATACGAGAAAGTTCTTCAGCAGGAAGGGGTAGTCGGTCTTTCCATTGCTACACGTCCAGATTGCCTTCCTGACGATGTGGTTGAATATTTAGCTGAGTTAAATGAAAGAACGTATTTGTGGGTAGAGCTCGGCTTACAAACCGTTCATGAAAGAACAGCACTTCTTATTAACCGTGCCCATGATTTTCAATGCTATAAAGACGGGGTTGAAAAACTAAGAAAGCATAACATTCGAATCTGCTCCCATATTATTAATGGGCTCCCGCTTGAAAATTATGACATGATGATGGAAACAGCTCGTGAAGTGGCAAAATTAGATGTCCAAGGGATAAAAATCCATCTCCTTCATCTCTTAAAAGGGACACCAATGGTGAAGCAATATGAAAAAGGCATGCTGGAATTTCTGTCACAAGAGGACTATGTAAACTTAGTATGCGACCAATTGGAAATCATACCACCGGAAATGATTGTCCATCGAATCACGGGTGATGGACCGATTGATTTGATGGTTGGGCCGATGTGGAGCGTGAATAAATGGGAAGTTTTAAACGCAATTGATCGTGAGTTAAAAAGTCGAGACAGCTGGCAAGGTAAATTATATCAAGAAGGGATATAATATCATGAAACTAGACCGAATTCTTCCCTTTGCAAAAAGCTTGCTCGAAAAAGCGATATCAAATGGAGATATGGTAGTGGATGCCACGCTCGGAAATGGTCATGATACCATCTTCTTAGCTGAGCTTGTTGGGGAAAATGGCAGAGTTTATGGCTTTGATGTTCAGGAGGAAGCCATTTTGTCAAGCCGGGAACGATTAATGGAAAACGGTTTGTTAGAACGAGTTACTCTAATTCACAGTGGCCACGAAAACATATATAACCAAATTCCTTCTATTCATCATGGAAAAATAACAGGAGCCATTTTCAATTTAGGCTATTTGCCTGGCAGCAACAAAACCATCGTCACTAAGCCTGAAACCACAATTGCCGCTATAACCCAATTACTTGAGATAATGGCACCTGAGGGAATCATCGTCGTGGTCATTTACCACGGACACCCAGACGGTACGCTGGAACGGGATTCTGTTGTCCATTACTGCCAACAACTCGACCAAAAATCAGCACATGTGCTGCAGTACCAATTTATAAACCAACAGAACCATCCTCCATTTATTGTTGCCATTGAAAAACGATAAAACCAGGCGCGCGGCCTGGTTTTTTCTTTTGACATTATGATTTTAAAATCAGCCTTGTCACAGACGAAAGTACCCATTTTTGAAAGGAGCGATAGGCTAGTCCATTAAAATAAAAAAAGTAACTGATTAAGCCGCCTGTTTTAATAATTCCCTTTGCAAGCTTGCGGACTTTCTTTTGTTTGCGAACCTTTTCATCCGATAAGTAAATTCCAAGCAAACCACGATTAATCAGCTGATGAAATTTTTTATGCGGGAGAAATTCCGTATGGCGGTCAGCTTCACGAACAAAATAACTTAAACGGTTAAACAGTTTTTCTTGATTTTCATAGTAGAAACAAAAATTCAAATCTCCACCAGCAAGGTCTTCTTCTTGATCAATGAAATAATCTAACAGAATATGCAGACCCTGAATATAGGGGAAATAGCCGTTGCGAATGTTTTGGGCATCTTCCGCTTGGAAATCTTCCCTCATCGCATAGGATATTAAACAAAAAATTCCTAATGTTGAACCCGAGCAGGCGGAAAATTCATACCATTCCATTTCAGGCAACTGATTTTTATATTCATCAAACCACTTTTCCAAGCGAGGTACCCGTTCCTCTTTGGCAACATGTTTGTGAATTTGCAAGTTAGAGTAATACTCACACAGTTCTAACAAATAATCTTTGATTACATCATAATGCTTTAGTTCTTGCAAAACCGAACGGCATGTTTCTGCCAAATCATTCAAATAATTTCCATCATCTTGGTCCTCTCGAAAACGGTAGTAATTTTGATTTGTCCCATGTAATCTTAAAGAATCTGCCATCGATTCATGGAGAGCGGCAAAATCCTCCGGATCTAAGGAGGTACTGCGATCACAAAGATTGTCTAAATAGTCGCTAATTGTTTGATAGGCAACAATAAATTTTACGGCCTGTCGATATTGATCCATGGCCATTAAGGCTAAAATGGATCCTCCTTCACAGTGAAACGTTTTATGCTCAATACTTGCAAGAGCTTGATTTCTTAATTCCGGATTAGGAATTTTTTCAGCCCGGCTTTTCCAATATGCCAGTTCTTGATGAACAACAGGTATTATTTTACTATACACCTTCATCATAAGGCTGATTGGCGTCATGGAAAAAGACATTGGGTCCACTCCTTCTATACGATATAACCAATAGCTTTCAATTGGCTATTCACAAAATCCTTTGCGTATTCAAATACTTCTTCGCGTTCCGGTTCATTGAAAATCTCATGATAGCATTTTGGCCATTCCTTGAATCTTTTTTCTGATAATGGTGCCTTATTAAACCATTCTTTCACCGTCAGCTTATTCACAATCTTGTCATCGCCACCTTGCATGACAAGCATCGGTACATCTTGAATTCTACCGAGTAGAAGGAATGCTTGTTTGATGGCCCATACTAATTCACGATACCATCTTATCGACACTTTTGTCACATAAAGAGTATCATTCAAATCTGCGTCACGTACATCTTGGTTTCTTGTTGCCATTTCAACTGTTAAACCTGATTTCATTCTTAAAGAAGGAAATACTCTATTTAATATATAGGAAATGATTTCTAAAAATTTTGATGGATTGTGAACCAAGCCGAGACAAGGGGAGGAGAGAATCAACCCTGCTATATTCAGTCTTTCCTCCTGCAGAAGCCGGATGGAAATTAATCCTCCCATACTATGCCCAAGAAGAAAAACAGGTAAATTATATTGATAGGCCGCTTGGACCCAATCTTTTACTTCAAATATGTATTCGTCGAAGGATTCAATATGTCCGCGGCGGGACCTTGATGTCATACCTTGTCCAGGGAGATCAGCCATGATGACGTGAAAACCCGATGTGCGCCACATCTCAATCAGCCAGCCATAACGGCGGTGGTGTTCCATCGCACCGTGAACCATTACTATGACAGCTTTAGCATCCCCTTCAGCTTCCCACTTCCACATTTTTCGTTTCCCCCTACATCACTTTTTTTCATTTTAACATAAATCGAACAAAAGACGCGCTCCAATGGTACGGCCTATTTATTTTATGATACAATTTCAAGAAAAATTAAAATATATTTCTTTTCATTTGCTTGGATGTTTGGCTAAAATATTATCATGACAACAAATAAGGAGCTAAAAAAATGATTTATCCCTTTAAAGATTACTATCCTAAAATCGCCGATTCCGCTTTTATTGCTGACTATACCACCATTACCGGCGATGTTCAAATTGGCGAGGAATCAAGTGTCTGGTTTAACACCGTCATCCGCGGTGACGTCGCCCCAACAATCATTGGCAACAAAGTAAATATACAGGACAATTCCGTATTACATCAAAGCCCAAATAACCCGCTTATAATAGAAGATGAAGTTACGGTTGGCCATCAGGTTATCCTGCATAGCTGCATTATTAGAAAGAGAGCACTAATTGGGATGGGTTCCATTATCCTCGATCAAGCCGAAATCGGAGAAGGTGCTTTTATTGGGGCAGGAAGCCTTGTTTCACAAGGAAAAAAGATTCCCCCTAATACTTTAGCATTCGGCAGACCGGCAAAAGTTATTAGAGAATTAACACCTGAAGATATTAAGGAAATGGATAGAATCTATACCGAATATGCAGAAAAAGCACAATATTATAAGTCCCTGCAGTCAAAATAAAGTGATTAAGTCTATCCCATAACCGAAAAAAAGGGAGTCACCCGTAATAAAGTGTACTCCCCTTTTTTCTTATTGATTTGCTTGCTGGCGCAATGCATCTGCTTTATCCGTACGCTCCCATGGCAGATCAACATCTGTACGTCCGAAGTGGCCGTAAGCTGCTGTTTGCTTGTAAATTGGACGACGAAGGTCTAGCATTTTAATAATTCCTGCTGGGCGAAGATCAAAGTTTTTACTTACTAAGTCCACTAATACATCTTCGCTAACCTTTCCAGTTCCAAACGTATCAACAGAAATGGATACTGGTCTGGCAACACCAATTGCATAAGCAAGTTGTACTTCAACTTTATCAGCAAGGCCTGCAGCAACAATATTTTTTGCAACATATCGTGCAGCATAGGCTGCAGAACGGTCAACTTTTGTAGGATCCTTACCGGAAAATGCACCGCCGCCATGTCGAGCATAACCGCCATACGTATCAACAATAATTTTACGTCCTGTTAAGCCGGCATCCCCTTGTGGTCCACCGATTACAAAACGGCCAGTTGGATTGATAAAATATTTCGTATTTTCATCGATTAGTTCCTGTGGAACAACCGGATTAATGACATATTCTTTAAGATTGCGTTGGATTTGCTCCAATGTTGCTTCAGGATGGTGTTGAGTTGAAATAACAATCGTATCGATACGAACTGGTTTGTTATTTTCATCATATTCAACGGTTACTTGCGTTTTTCCATCAGGACGAAGGTATGGAAGAATTTCTTCTTTTCGAACCTCGGTTAATCTACGGGCAAGCTTGTGCGCAAGTGAGATTGGAAGAGGCATAAGCTCTTTTGTCTCGTTACATGCAAAGCCGAACATTAACCCTTGGTCACCAGCGCCAATGGCTTCAATTTGTTCATCAGACATTTGACCTTCACGAGCTTCAAGCGCCTGATCTACCCCCATTGCAATATCCGGAGATTGTTCATCAATCGACGTTAAAACGGCACAAGTTTCAGAGTCAAAGCCATACTTAGCCCGATTGTAGCCGATATTTTTGATCGTCTCACGTACTATTTTTGGAATATCTACATAAGTAGAGGTTGTAATTTCACCGGCAACAAGGACTAAGCCAGTGGTTACTGATGTTTCAGCCGCAACACGGGCATTAGCATCCTTTGCTAAAATAGCATCTAAAATGGAATCAGAGATTTGGTCACAGATTTTATCAGGATGACCCTCAGTTACTGATTCAGAAGTAAACAAACGACGTTTTGTTGACAATCTTAAATTCCTCCCATATTAATGAAATAAAGTGAGGTTATCTGTATTGGTTTTTCTTGGACCTTGCCGTTTAACCTCGGGTTGAAACGGAACTCATTCCCTTTGTAGTATGAGGAAAAAATGGGTGATTTATTTAGTAATCAACCCATTAAAAATCTTAAAATGAATTCTGCACTAAAAACAAAAAAACCTTTCCTTAGTGAGGAAAGGTTGAAATCATACTGTTTCCGTGCCTTTCACTCTTATCGTTCAAGGTCAAGCCTTGCATCAGGTTTAGCACCTTTGCTCGGAAAATGGTCCAAGTGGATCCAAGTTCTTCGTTTGCAGGTTGCTGGGTTTCATTGGGCCTGTCCCTCCACCAGCTCGGGATAAGAGAGTATCCGTTCAAGGTAAAATCATAACGTACGATATCAATCTATGTCAATGAATTTTTTTGTTTATTAGCGAATATTTTTTCCTTTTTTCATATATAATCCTTTCTATTTTCATATATAGTGAATACTGTATTAAAAATACACAAACCGATCAAATAGCGTAGACTATTCATTTTAATGTGTTATACTATTCAACAGGTATTAAAATGATTAATAAAATGAAAAGGAAGGTTTCATTAAATGAATTCTGTTCATATCACGACTGAGTTAGATCAATTGTTAAAAGAAAACAATGTTCATATGCAATTATCTGTTCCACAGTTAGTTGAAAAAATATTAACCAGAAACGAAGGAACTTTAACATCAACTGGTGCAGTTCGAGCTACAACCGGAAAATACACTGGGCGCTCTCCTAAAGATAAATTTATCGTTGCTGAAGAATCAACAAAGGACAAAATTGATTGGGGACCAACCAACCAGTCCATTTCAGAAGAAACCTTCACCAAACTTTATCATAAAGTACTTGATTATTTAAAACAAAAAGAAGAAATTTTTGTGTTTAAAGGATTTGCCGGTGCTGATAAAAAATCACAACTTTCCCTGCAAGTTGTAAATGAATTTGCATGGCATAATTTATTTGTTCACCAATTATTTATTCGTCCAACAGAAGAGGAGCTTCTTAAACACGAAGCAGAATTTACGATTATTTCTGCTCCAACCTTTAAGGCAGACCCAGCAATTGACGGAACAAATTCCGAAGCTTTCGTCATCATCTCTTTTGAACGTCGGATAGTATTGATTGGCGGAACGGAATATGCTGGTGAAATGAAAAAGTCGATTTTTTCCATCATGAACTTCCTGCTTCCTGAAAATAATATTTTTTCAATGCACTGTTCTGCTAATGTTGGGCAAGAGGGAGATGTTGCCCTATTTTTCGGTCTCTCTGGAACAGGAAAAACAACCCTTTCCGCAGATCCAAATCGCCGCTTAATTGGGGACGATGAGCATGGCTGGTCATCAAATGGGGTGTTCAATATTGAAGGCGGCTGCTATGCAAAATGTATTAATCTTTCTCGTGAGAAAGAACCGCAAATTTTTGATGCCATCCGCTTCGGTACCGTTTTAGAAAATGTAATCGTTAACCCAGATTCTAGAATCGCAGATTATGATGACGGAAGTCTGACAGAAAATACACGTGCTGCTTATCCTATAGACGCAATTGAGAATATTGTCGTGCCAAGTGTAGCTGGTCATCCAAACACAATTGTCTTCTTAACAGCAGATGCCTTTGGCGTGTTGCCTCCAATTTCAAAATTAACAAAGGAACAAGCCATGTATCACTTCTTAAGCGGATATACATCAAAGCTTGCGGGGACAGAGCGTGGGGTGACATCGCCTGAAGCGACCTTCTCTACCTGTTTTGGATCACCATTCTTGCCATTACCAGCGACTCGTTACGCAGAAATGCTCGGTGAGAAAATTCTTGAGCACAATGCAAATGTATTTTTAGTAAATACAGGCTGGACAGGCGGAGAATATGGCGTTGGCAATAGAATGAAGCTTTCATACACACGCGCAATGATACAGGCCGCACTTGAAGGTGAACTAAATCATGTCGAAACAGTCAAAGACGATATTTTCGGCTTAAATATCCCGCTACACATTGCCGGTGTTCCTGATGAAGTGTTACAGCCTAAGAAAACCTGGTTAGATCCAGCGGCTTATGATAAGAAAGCGAAAGAACTAGCTGAAAGGTTCCGTGAAAACTTTAAAAAGTTCCAGGGAGTACCTGCTGAAATTGAAGAAAATGGCGGACCGATCGCGTAAATGCTTTAAGAATTAATTGAAAAAGCAGTGGATTCATTGGAATCACACTGCTTTTTTATGTTCTTTTTTTTTGAAATAGTCTATGGTTCTTTATCTTTCTTTACGTGACCGGTTTCAATCATGGTATCGGCAAGTAATTAAATTTGACTGTTTTCCTAGTTTCCTTTTTGTAATTTAAACCAGTTAATTTGACCGGTTTCACGGCTTCTATGGCTTTTCGGGCAAGTAAACCGGTTAATACAAGCTTTCGAGCACATAACTTTTGTTCGTGACCGATTTCCGATAAAAGAAAAAGCAGGAGCACACTGCCCCTGCTAATTAGTAGAATTCAATGATATTAATTGATAGGTAAGTGTGGTGCGGCTGTTCTGCCATTCCACTTTTTTAATCAAAGCGATTCCGTTTGCATCACTGTCCATCGTTTTTCGGACCTCAATTGGAATCTCAATAGGATAAAGTCTGTATCCATCTTTTTCTAAAAGGAAAAGATTTTCTTCTACTCGCTTTTCTCTACCCTTCGTAACAATCATCGTATTTAATTCAAGGGGCATTCCCATCCAAATCGCTCCTCTATTCTTATTAAATTTTATTTTACCATTCTTTTGATTGAATTTTCATCCACTTTGTTAAATCTTGAACGACTCTACGATTTACATTCGGTGGAAAATAATGTGTATAATCTTCAAAGTACCATGACTCCACCGGCATATCCAACTCCCTAAGTCTTCTTTCAAGGCGCCGTGCATGCTCGACTGACACATTCTGATCTTTTACTCCATGAATAATAAGAACCGGTGCAGCTAATTGCTCCAGTTCATATAATGGTGTACGTTCTTCATATCTATCTGGATATTTAACAGGGGTACCACCAATTACTCTTTTCATCATTCTGCGTAAATCGTTACGCTCCAAATAGGTAAGACTCATGTCACTTACCCCTCCCCATGTCACCACTGAGGTAGCTTCAGGAAATTTAATTCCAGTCATTAACGCCATTACACCACCTCGTGAAAATCCAAAAATATGTATGTTTCTTACCTTAGAAATAGTTTTTAATAACTGAAAAGCAGAAAAAGCATCTTCCCGGTCCTCCCCCGCAAAATCTTCGTTTCCCTCTCCGCCCTGATTTCCGCGGTAATAAGGAGCAAATACTACAAAGCCTTCTGCTGCAAATTGTGCGATCCGGGCAGGTCTGACCATACCGACGCTTTTAATACCACCACGCAAATAAAGAAAACCATCACGAACATCTGCAAATTTCGGCTCTGCTAACATTCCTTTTACTCTTAATCCATCCGATAAATAGGTAATGACCTTCAATTCCACCTTTGGATTTGGAGATGGAAATCGATATATATCAACAATTTGACCATTTTGATTATTCAACTGCACACCTCCATCTGCCTATTTTTTCTAATTAGGCATTCACACATTTTTTTTCCTTTTCATACGATATCTTAGGCAAACAGCCCAGATTTTATCGTTTTTAAAGGAGGGTTTTTATATGAGAAAAAAGATTAAATATAGTTTTTCCGTAATACTTATTGCTACATTTCTACTTACTCTTGCAGCTTGTAATAAAGATTCCCAAACCAAGCCTTCGACAAAGAAGTTGGAAAAAATCCGGGTGGCTGAAGTTACCCGCTCCATTTTCTATGCCCCTGAATATGTAGCCTTAGAAAAAGGATTTTTCAAAGATGAGGGCTTGGATGTACAACTGATGACGACAGCAGGCGGAGACAAAACGATGACAACTCTTCTCTCTGGTGGTGCCGACATTGCGCTAGTTGGTTCGGAAACATCGATTTATGTTTACGCGCAAGGGTCCAGTGACCCGGTTATCAATTTTGCCCAATTAACACAAACCGATGGGACCTTCCTCGTTTCTCGTAAACAAATCGACAATTTTTCTTGGGACCAATTAAAAGGTAGCACCTTCCTCGGCCAGCGTAAAGGCGGGATGCCGCAAATGGTTGGAGAATTTGTGTTAAAGAAACACGGTATTGACCCTCATAAGGATTTAAATTTGATTCAAAATATTGACTTTGCGAACATTGCAAATGCTTTTGCTGCCGGAACAGGAGAATTCGTCCAATTATTTGAACCAACAGCCAGTATTTTTGAAAAAGAAGGGAAAGGCCATATCGTTGCTTCCTTCGGGAAAGAATCAGGGCATGTCCCCTATACAAGCTTTATGACCAAACAAAGCTATATGAAAGACCATAAAGCGATCGTTGAAAGTTTTACCCGAGCAATTTATAAAGCACAGCAATGGGTAAAAAATCATACCTCTGAAGAAATTGCGAAAGCCGTTCAGCCGTATTTTCCTGATACAGACCCTGGAATTATCAAAACGGTTGTGGAGCGTTATAAAAGTCAAGGATCCTATGCAACTGACCCCATTCTAGATGAAGAAGAATGGAGCAATCTCCAAAACATCATGAAAGAAGCAGGTGAGCTTCCAAAAGAGGTTGACTATAAAACGCTTGTAAATACAGAGATTGCGAAAAAAGTGATGATAAAGTGAAACTTCCATCAGTGGGGGGCTCTTTCATCCCCCACTGATGGTTAGTCCCGTTCTACTATCTCTAATATCAAGGCTAACACCTTGATAAAGAGATAGTACGAACCCGATTGGTTCAACTAGGCCGCTAAAGGACGCAGCGGCAAGTTTCACTGTATCTCACCAATCGGGCTTTTACTACAAAAAGCGAAAGGCGTTTGCTCAGGGGCGACCAGCATAAGGCGAAGTCATGGTGAGGCGCTCTTTGCCTCAACATAACTTTGACTTATGACTCGAGCCCCTAACGCCTGCAGCTAGATTAGGCAGTTGTCCCCCACCTATCTTCTTCGTTTCTCCCTCAATTTTGAGGTGGGGGTCTTACTGCCCGTTAATGCGGGAAAAATTAATTTGGATTGGGAGGCCGTCCAATGAGTTTTTTAAAGCTTCAAGATATTCATCATATCTATTTCACTAAAGCCTCTGCCACCACGGCTCTCTCCGATATTTCGCTCCAGGTTGAGGAAGGGGAATTTGTCTCCTTCCTCGGCCCAAGCGGCTGTGGAAAAACGACCTTGCTTTCGATTATTTCAAGCCTGCTCAAACCAACAGAAGGTTCTGTTTTGCTGGAGGATAAGACTTTTTCAACTTCAAATCACATGATTGGCTACATGCTCCAGCAGGATTATTTGTTTCCATGGAAAACGAT
The DNA here is from genome assembly GCF_001048695.1 of Neobacillus massiliamazoniensis. Lineage (GTDB taxonomy): Bacteria > Bacillota > Bacilli > Bacillales > Cytobacillaceae > Neobacillus > Neobacillus massiliamazoniensis. Next base: position 850,052 of record NZ_CVRB01000004.1, read on the forward strand.
TGAGGAAAATATCCTCATTGGCTTAAAGCTGTCAAAAAAACTAAATGATCAAACAAAATCTACTGCCTTACTTCTTTTAAACCAAATGGGCTTGAATGGCGTTGAAAAACAGCTACCGAAACAATTATCAGGTGGAATGAGGCAACGGGTTGCTTTAGTACGTACCCTTGTCACGGACCCAAAACTGTTGTTACTTGATGAACCTTTTTCCGCCCTCGATTACCAAACAAAGTTAAAGCTTGAGGATTTAGTAGCCCAAACATTAAAGGAATTTGGAAAAACTGCCATCCTTGTAACCCACGATATTGGTGAAGCGATTGCGATGAGCGACCGGATCTATTTATTCTCTTCACGTCCAGGAAGAATCCATCAAATATTTCATATACCAGAGGAGCTTAGAAAACTTTCTCCATTCGAAGCAAGAAACCACGAAGCTTTCTCGAATATCTTCCAAACAATCTGGAAGGAGCTGGATTCCATTGAGTCAGGAACAAAATAAGGTTTTCCATCTTCATAAGCAATTTATTCGTGAATTGAAAGTGGAAAAAAGGTGGGTTCGTTTTTATCAGGCCGTTATTTTCCTTGTCTTTTTTTCAATTTGGGAGATAGCAAGCCGGCTGCATTGGATTGATCCGCTTATTTTCAGTTCGCCATCAAGAATTTGGAACTTATGTTTGGAAAAGATTCAAGATGGCTCATTACTAACGAATTTAGAGGCCACTGTAATGGAAACAGTAGTAAGCTTTATAGTAAGTACCTTGCTAGGAGTAATCATTGCAGCCGTCCTCTGGTGGTCACCTATGGTGTCAAAAATACTCGATCCTTATCTCACGATTTTTAATGCGATGCCAAAAGTTGCTTTAGGCCCGGTAATCATCGTTGCCTTAAGCCCTGGCTACACCTCAATCATTGCCAACGGGGTGATTATCTCCGTTATTATAACCGCCATCGTTGTCTATACATCGTTTAAGGAAGTGGATACAAACTATTTAAAGGTGCTGCAAACATTTGGAGCGACACGCTTTCAATGCTTTAAGGAAGCGATTATGCCCGCAAGTTTTCCAACGGTTATTTCTACCTTAAAAGTCAATGTCGGCCTTTCATGGGTTGGGGTCATTGTCGGCGAGTTCCTTGTTTCAACTAAAGGATTGGGTTATATGATTATTTATGGTTTCCAAGTCTTCAACTTTACGTTGGTGTTCTTATCGCTGCTGTTGATTGCCGTATTTGCAACCATCATGTACCAGCTGATTGATATATTGGAGAAAAAATTAATCAAGGAATAGTGGATTGAGCGAGGCTTTCTGCTATTCTTTTTTATTTTGCTTATTTGATTATTTTTTAGATGAAAACTGAATTCTCTTTTTCCTGCCCCGCCGGCTTCCCGTTGAAAGCAGCGGGACAGGAAGATTACTTTCGCTTATTTTTTAGAAAGGAAGATGCCCTCTGAGTCGACCACTCGGTAAAGGATATCCAACTCTTCATAGGTTGGAGGTTGGGTTTCTCCTTTGCAGCGGGAGAAATCAAGGGTAAAACCGGTATTTTCCTGAAGGATTTCTTTAGTAATACCTGGATGCATTGTATCGACGTACATACGTCCGGTTTCCTCATCAAAACGGTATACGGCCATGTTCGAAATAACAGCAGAAGGACCGCCAATAAACTTTTTGCCATAGGCTTGACGGCGGTGCACCCATTCGCCGGATGGCCATTGACGAACGCGCCATCCTGGGGAGGTTAGATAGTCGATTTGTTCTTTAAACCTGCGTTTTTCTTGAACCATCATAAAAACAGTTCGCTTAGCCAAGGAGTTGATATCGGAATTTCCGCCACTGCCAGGGAAGCGCAAGTCCGGATTTAAGTAATCGCCGACAACGGTCGTATTCACGTTTCCATATTGATCGATTTCTGCACCGCCTAAAAAGGCTAAGTCAACGACTCCTCTTTGTAACTGATTAAAAACATCTAGTAACCCCGAAGCAATCGAACATCCCGTCACGCAGCGAGGGTCACCAACGGAAGAAGGAAGAGACGTTCCTTGAGATTCAATCGTTCCGGCCTCGTAAATGACCTTACAATTGGGAGCAATTGTCTTTCCGGCAAGCATAATTGCCAGCATTGGAAGTCCAGTTCCAGCAAAAACAACCTCATTGTCACACACTTCACGGGCTGCAGCAACGGCAAGCAAATCTGCAGACGTGTACTCATCAGGAGCTGCAAAGGTGCTGCTTTGGATCATTACCTTTTCCATTATCTACTCCCCCTTACCACTCGAGTACTATATTTATAGTAGCTGTTAGCTTTTAAGGATAATAAACGTGAGACATCCAGTTTATCTAAATATTCCTCGTGGCTGCCTACCCCATATACCCATTCATCTAGCCATGCTTCCAGCTTGGCCTCTGTTTTGGAGGCGTTAGCAAATTCGTTGATAAAGGCGCCATCCACATCATAATAGCCGTAAATGCCGGTAGGGTGTGCACCCCAAGGAACTTCAACAACAGCATCTACTAAATAGCTAGGGAGCAAGTTACGTTCCGGCTCCTCTCGCAGATAGGATTCCGGTACAATTTCTTCAGCTATGACAATGACCTTTTCTGCTGCCTTGACAACTTGTTCATCTGAAAAGCTCTGTCCCATCACACGAACGGTGCCTTCCTCCCCTACCAGCTGCGCATGAATAATACATACATCTGGCTTTGCAGCGGGAACAAGAATAATTTCGCCTTCATCGTAAAATGGGTCTGGTGCAAACGCAAACTTTTGACGTGGAATATGCGGGTTGTGTCCGTCCCGAAGGCCAGCTTTTCCGAGCATGTCATATTCAGGATTCAAAATATCCGTTCCCCGAGAGGCCCAGGTTGGAAGATAAGGGACTCCTGTTGCTCCGGCCTGCATCCGATAAAGAATATGTTGATGGCTGTAATCTTCTGCAATAATTTCTCGCGACTTAATTTTCCTGTCTAAACAATAAGGAACCTTTCCGTACAGTTCATGACCGATCCAGCATGATTCCCAGATCGACACGGCACCAGCCCCGATCAGCATTTCAGAATGCGTTCCGGAATTAACCTCGATTAAATGAAGATTTTTTTTACCTTGGCGAATTATTTCATAAATGGCAGCCATCGGGCGCCGCCAAATGGTAAATCCGCTGAAGGTGATCATACTTCCATCTGGAATCATCTGCACAGCTTCCTTTAAAGTACATCGTTTGTCCTGCATACTTCCTTCGCCCTTTCTGTCAGTGAATTTATCAAGACCCACTTTCTGTTTGTGCAAACCTTCCATTTGCGCAAATATTTAAAGTGTGTATTTATCGGCTCGATTTATCGAATCTCATTTTTTGTTTCACTATTTCGTTTTCTCTATTAAATTCCTAAAAGATATTTAGAAATAACTAGTCTTTGAATCTCATTGGTTCCTTCATAGATTTGGGTAATTTTTGCATCACGGAATAGCCTTTCAACAGGATAATCCTTCGTATAGCCATAGCCTCCGTAAATTTGGATCGCTTCTGTCGTTGTCTTCATAGCTGTATCCGTGGCAAATCGTTTTGCCATTGAAGCTTCCTTTCCGCATTTAATACCGCGGTTGCGAAGCTCAGCAGCACGATAGACAAGCAGTTTAGCAGCGTCTACTTCTGTTGCCATATCGGCGATTTTAAAAGAAATTCCTTGATTTGCCGCAATTGGCTTCCCAAACTGAATCCGTTCCTTTGCGTATTGAATGGAGTATTCCAGAGCCGCTTCGGCGATTCCCAGACCTTGTGCAGCGATACCAATCCTGCCGACATCAAGGTTAGCCATGGCAATTTTAAATCCTTCTCCCTCTTGACCTAAAAGGTTTTCCGCCGGAACCTCAGCATTATCAAAAATTAATTCAGTTGTATTCGACCCGTGTAATCCCATTTTTCTTTCTTTCTTTCCTACAGAGAAACCTGGGGTATCTTTTTCTACAATAAACGCGGAAATGCCCTTGGAGCCTAATTCAGGATTGGTTACGGCAAAAGTGATATATGTATCTGCCACCCCTCCGTTTGTAATAAAAATCTTCGATCCGTTTAGAATATATTTATCGCCTTTTTTTTCCGCTCTTGTACGAATTTTTCCCGCATCAGATCCCGCACTTGGCTCAGTTAGCGCAAAAGCTCCAATGTACTGGCCAGTTGCTAGTTTTGGTATATATTTTTTCTTCTGCTCTTCGGTCCCAAAATAGAGAATCGGATTTGTTCCAACAGAGGTATGAACGGATAAAATAACTCCGACTGTCGCGCTGACCTTGGCAATCTCATTGATCGTCAGGATATAGGATATGAAGTCTGCTCCTACACCTCCATATTCTGTGGGGATGGGGATACCCATCAGACCGTATTCTCCCATTTTGCGGATGATATGCAAAGGATATTCATCCGTTTCTTCCATCGTTTCAATAAACGGAGCAATTTCATTTTGAGCAAAGTCCCGTACCATTTTTCGCATCATTTCTTGCTCTTCTGTAAACTCCAAAAGCATGTTTTTTTCGGCTTTTTCTTGTACCATCGTTTGCATGGTTTTTCCTCCTGCCTTTTCTGGATTTTTATTTTTTGCCTAAATTTATTCTCCCAGCGTTCATAGCCTTAATGGCTCGCTGTTGACAATTAAACAGTTGTAATTTAAGTAGCGTGCTAACTCTTTTAAAGAAGAAAACTCACTTCAGAGACCACAGTCGCAGACTACGGTCTGTAATTTTTATTTTAATTAAAGCGTTTTCACTCGTCAATATTTTTTGATAATTTTTTTAATTTGAACTTTTGAGAAGGTTTCCCCCTCAAAAAATGAAAAATTATTTCCTTAATTCCAAAACTTAATTCATTTATGTTAAAATAACCTATCAAAGGAACAAACAAAAAATGTTAAGGTTTTTTAAGGAGATTTATAGGATGGCTGATTTAACTCCCCGAAAAATAAAAGCAAGACAAACAAGAAAAAAGATTTTAGAAACAGCTTTATTTCTTTTTAGTAAAAAGTCATTTGATGATATCACTGTCGATGAAATCGTTAAGCTAAGTGGTACTTCAAAGGGCGCATTTTACACACACTTTAAATCAAAATACGAAATCTTCCTTGAAAAATTTAAGGAGATTGATGATTTTTATATCGAATTCTCTCAATCTCTCCAGGAAGACAGAGGTGCTTGTGAAAAATTAATGCATTTTTCTGAATCTCAAATGGTTTTTTTAAGGGATAATTGGGGAAGGGAGCTGTTCCGAACCCTATATACAAACGCTTCGCCGGATCATAATTATTTTTTGGATACAAATAGATCACTTTTTAAGAACATCAACCGGTTTGTAACGGAAGGACAAAAAACAGGAGAATTCAAAGAGGATCTTTCATCCGATGAGATTACCATGATAATTACCAGGTGTATGCGCGGAACACTTTTCGATTGGTGTATTAGTCCCAATGATTTTGATCTTATCATGGAAACTCGAAAAATGATGCGTACTATACTGGATGGCTTAAAAGCATAAATTTATTTTTCTATTGTACGTAAGATTCGAATAACAAATCTAGCTCGAAAGTAAAAAAGGAAATAAATAAAAAGCAGCATATTTGCTGCCCTCCATTTTCTTTTATTCACGTTGTTTTCGTCTCATACGGTATTGTTGTACCTTCATCGATTTTTTATTTTCAAATTTTGTTCACTAAATCCTCAATTAATATAAATTGGATACATTCTGCTACTACTTGATCCTTCATAATAAAACTATACTCCTCACCAAATCGCTTTTCCAAAAGATCCCCATAAACAAGCACAGGTCCATTCGTTTCAAAATATGTATCAGTAGCATGCAGCTCCATTACCTTACCGAAAAAAACCGCCTTCACAAAGGCTCCATTTGGGTCAGCCACTTTATATTCCCCTATTGAATATAAAGCATCTAACTTTGCCCCTGTTTCTTCATAGACCTCGCGTCGAGCTGCTTCCTCTACCGTCTCTCCTGGTTCTATTTTCCCTCCAGGAAATTCTAACCCACGTTTCTTATGATTTGTTAAGAGCCAGCCACCCTCATATTGACATATGACTAACACATGCTTTGCTTCTTCTTCAAAAGCATGTTGAACAAAAGATAACTCTACTTTATTTCCGTTTTGATCCAAAAATTTGATCATATGAAAACCTTCCCCCATCGAACTATGTGTTATCATTATAATAAAAAAAAGACGGAAAATCCTTTTTTCTCTTTTAATAAGGACTTCCGTCTTGTCTCATTCGTTTTCTTTCGGTAAAATATTCATACTCTCAATATGATTTTTGGCCTCTTCATCACCAAGCTTATAAAGAATGCCATACACTTGTTGAATCGTATTGTCATAGGCATCATTTTCGCGGTCATAATGATATTGGACATATGGAACATGGGATCTGAAAAAATTTTTCCACTCGCTAGCGTAATTCCGGTCAAACAGGTCCCGCAGCTCGATGATTTCTTTGTCAGTTGCTTGAATTTTATAGCTCCATGTTGAACTGGTGGCACTTCTTGAAATTTCACCGGTCCCAACATCTATATAATAGGTTTTCTTTTGCTCATTCATTATGTCAACCCCTTTATGATACTGTTTTTCGTTTTCCACAAATCAATATCATTTATTCTTTTTTTTAAAATTGATTTATCTTTTCGATCTGTTTCGTGTATAATAATCATACAAACAAAATAACAGATTTTTCAGAAATTAACAAAAATGAATATTTTTTCTAGTAATGGGCATTTATAGGTAAGAAATAGGTCTTTTTAAACCAGGAGGTGTTTCAAATGAAATTAGTGGATGAACTTTATGAAATGTATCGAAACAAGCTAACGGGCGATGAAGAGGATATTGATATGCTAGCATTTGCTTTTCTTGAAGAAATGACGCATGAAGACCTTCTAGGTTTATTGCAAGACATGGATAAGCAAGAGCTTTATGATTTAATGGGCCTTTATTTAATCGAGAGCTTAAAAGGAAAATTTGCACAAGAACAGTATGGTCAGCAACGTACACATACCTATTATCCAAGAAATATACATTGATTTTTACATACTAAAGTTTGGGAAGCTGCCTTTTTAGCGGTTTCCTTTTTATTTACAACGGAAGTTTGAAAAATGCTACAATATAAGAAAAGCGGAAGCGCCTTGCTCAGCCCCGACAGGCATAAGACGCGCCCAAAAAGAAGACGCTCTTTGCCTTCATTTTTGGAGTGGCTTATGACCCCGAGGGGCTAGGCGATGGAGCTGGACAATTCTCGAAGTCAAAATTTATACGCTTATCAAATAACAAAAAGGGGGAAAATTTTTGAATACAATCCTAGTTGTATCGATTGTAATTGTCTTTGTGGTTTTATTACTTGCAGTTCTCACCACTTCAAAAGCTTATTCTTACAAGCATACAGTGGACCCAGTTGATAATAATCCAAATATCAAAAATGAGAATAGTGAAGAAACGAATAAATAAACTCGCCAGAATTGTGGCGAGTTTTATTTTTAGGCAAATACCTGTATTAAATCTTCCTTGCTTTGTTCCAGCCAGAAACGCATTAACTTTTTCGCACCATCTAAATCATGGAGCTTCGCTTGGCCGCACTGTCTTTCATTGGCAGCTGGGATTTCGGTAATTTCAACAGCTTCCTTCATTGTATCCTCTAGGAGATCAATAATTTCTTCCACTGTAGGTTCACCGCTGACAACAAGGTAATAACCAGTTTGACAGCCCATTGGTGAAATGTCGATAATATCAAAGTGGTCATATTTGGAAACATGCTTTCTAATATTAAAGGCAAGCAAATGCTCAAGTGTATGAATAGCATCAGGCTTCATTGCCTGCTTATTTGGTTGGCAAAAACGGATATCATATTTATTAACTACACCGTCGCTCCCTACTTTATGGACACCGCAATGTCTCACATACGGGGCTTTAACGGCATTATGATCTAAATCAAAGCTTTCTACAGAAGGCATAATCATCACTCCTCTATCTAATTTACAGCTATCATACTAAACATCCCGACTTTTTTCATGTTATAAAAATTTATCTCATTAGCCTTCGGAAATTGTCCAGGCTTCGACTACTATTTAGACTAACAAAATGATTTATGATATGTTGTATTTAATGATAAGAAGGAGTCATAAACCAATGTTGAAAAAAGCTTTTATTTTACTAATTCGCTTTTACCAAATCGTAATTTCACCTTTGAAGCCTCCATCATGCCGGTTTCATCCAACCTGTTCCCAATATGGGCTCGAAGCCATTCAACGCTTCGGTGCCATTAAGGGTGGGTGGCTTACCATAAAAAGAATCTTAAAATGCCATCCCTTTCACCCAGGAGGATTTGATCCAGTCCCCGAAAGGAAAAGCAGAAGCGCCTTGCCCAAGGGTGGCAAGCACTGAAGGGCCAGACGGTGAAGTCCGTTCTTTGACTTCATCATCTTGACCGAAATAACTCGAGCTCCTCTCACAATAATAAGAAGAAGGATTAATTTTTATATCCATCCACGACAAGATCAAGCTTTCCTGTCTTAGGATCAATCACCAGTCCATGTACAGGTACTTCCTTCGGCATTAACGGATGATTTCTAACAATGTCAACGCTTTGCTCTACACTTTCCGTCACATGATCAAAGCCATGAAGCCACTTATGAATATCGATGCCAGAGTAAGTCAGGATATCAAAGGTTTCTTCGGGTATTCCTCGCTTTTTCATACTCTCCATTACTGGTTCTGCTTTTAAGCCGCACATCCCACAATCATGGTGAGCAATTACAAAAACCTCCTCGGCCTGTAGCTGATGCACTGCAATTAAAATACTGCGCATAATACTTCCAAACGGATGGGAAACAAGTGCTCCTGCATTTTTAATCAGCTTTATATCTCCATTTCCCAAGTTTAGTGCTTTTGGTAATAACTCAAGAAGCCTTGTATCCATACAAGTAAGAATAACCATACGCTTATTAGGGAATTTGGTGGTCTCATATTTCTCATATTCCCGATTTTCCACAAATTTTTCATTAAATGTTAGGATCTCATTAAGTAATGTTGGATTGTTCACTTTAATTCCCCCTTTTTTATTCTCCTTTTTAGGATATAGAATTTTTTTAAATTGAACAAATAATTTACCTGACCTAAAGGATAAAAATCTCTTCCGATTAATGGCAGACATTTTTTTTATTCCATTTTCAAAAGCTATCTTTGTATTACGAAATAGAAGGAGTGATACAAGTGGCAAAAGATGTTTTATGCGAAGTTAATAATTGCTCGTTTTGGGCAAATGGCAATAAATGCAGTGCTGATCAAATTTATGTTGTCAGCCATACTGGAAAAAAAGCAGATACAAGCAAGGAAACTGATTGTAAAACCTTTGACCCCGCCTAATATCTAGGTAAGTAAAGAACTGGGCTAGTGTGCCTAGTTCTTTTTATTAGAAAAGCTTAAAGCGGCCACTTTTCATCTTATTAAAAAGGCTGTGTTAAACTTGCCTGTTGATTTGCGCTCAAGAAGCGAGCATCCGAGGGCGTTCCGGGGAGCCTCCTCGGCGCATAAGCGCATGTGAGGTCTCCCCTGCCCCGTAATCCCGCAGGACGTTGAATCAGCATCCTTGAATCAACACACCGCACGAAGGAAATGCGATAGTATTTTCGAGGATCTCGCGCCTTCCGCTCCAATCAACATAGTTTTAAAAATCAACAATAATCTTTAACACAGCTATTAAAACACAAATGACCTTTTTGCCTGTAATTTTTCCTGAAGCCTTTTTTCATTTATCTTAAACCCAATACCAGGTTCTCCCGGTACATGAATAAACCCATTTTCTACTCCCACTTCTGGAAAAATAATATCTTCTTCCCAAAATCGATTGGAAGCAGAAATATCACCAGGTATGGTAAAGCCAGGGAGCGAAGCGAGAGCAATATTATGGGCGCGCGAAATCCCAAATTCAATCATGCCGCCGCACCAGACCTCAATCCCTCTATCATAGCAATAATCGTGAATTCTCTTTGCTTCATAAAGCCCACCAACACGTCCAACTTTGATGTTGATGATTTTACAACTGCCTAATTCAATCGCCTTCCTTGCATCAGCAAAAGTAACAATGCTTTCGTCTAGACAAATAGGAGTTTTTAGCTCCTTTTGTAAAATGGCGTGTTCTACAATATCATCATAGGCTAGCGGTTGTTCAATCATTAGCAGATTTAATTCGTCAAGGGCTTTTAATCGGTCAAGATCTTTTAAAGAATAGGCTGAATTAGCATCCGCCATAATAGGTAGGTTGGGATAATAGCGACGGATTTCTGATAAGAAAGAATAATCCTGGTGCGGATTAATCTTCACTTTAACACGCTGATAGCCGTCTTCTAGGTATTTTTCAATGTCTTTTAATGCCCTTGTGACCGAATCTGCAGCAACCACGACTCCGGAGGCTACCTTCTCGCGAGTACCACCTAATATTTTTGCAAGGGGTTTTGATTGTTGCTTGGCATATAAATCCCATAGAGCTGTTTCTAAAGCTGCTTTCGCCATATGGTTTCTTCGAATTGATTGAAATAGGTGCGAGACCTCTTCAGGCTGCTTGATTGTCTGCTTTTGCAACAATGGGATTAAAAAATCTGACAGCATATGCAAACATGTCTCTACCGTTTCTTCCGTATACCATGGGGAAGAAAAGGCCACCCCTTCCCCATACCCTTTATTGCCATCTGCGTCCGTAACTTCCACAATTATTCCCTGCCGTTCTCTGACAGTATCTAAATGTGTAATGAATGGCGTTTTCAGAGGGATTTGAATGACGTAAATCTGAACAGATCTAATTTTCATTCTTTGTCACTTCCCTCTTTAATCCATTCCCAAAGTTTCCTTCGCAGTAGTTTTTTAGCCGCATTTCTTGGTAGACTTTTCGTAAAATAAAATCCTTTAGGAACCTTATATTTTGCTAACCGATCAAGGCAAAATTGGACTAGCTCCTCTTCCGACAATGTGCTACCTTCTTTTTTAACAATAAAGGCTGCAGGGACATGGCCCCATTTGGCATCTTCCATTCCCGTTACTCCTGCATCTACAATATCCGGATGTGCTAAAAGAACAGCTTCTAATTCAGCGGGATATATATTTTCTCCACCTGAAATGATTAAATCAGAACGCCGGTCAAGTACGAATAAAAAGCCTTCATCATCCAGGTAACCTATATCACCCGTATACAGCCAGCCATCATGAATCTTTTCTCTTGTTACCTCAGGCCGAAATAAATACCCTTTAGTTACGTTTGGTCCTTTAACTACAATTTCACCGGGCTTCCCCTTTGATGCAGCCTGACCATCCTCCAGTTCAATCTTTATTTGTGCAGGAAACAATGGTTTCCCAGCAGAGCCAAGCTTGGATAGACTATATTCAGGAGAAAGTGTGACAATTTGTGAGGCTGTTTCTGTCATTCCATATGACTGAAACACGGGAATATTTTTCTCTACACATTTCTCTAATAATGGCAAAGGTGCAGGGCCGCCTCCAAGGAGCATGCAGCGGAAATGGTTAGGGAGACTCTCCTCTTTTAGATGGTCGACAATTCTTGTAAGTGTCGTTGTAACAACTGACATTATGGTAACTTTTTTTTCGGTTAGATCTTTCAGTGTTTTTTCAACATGAAAGCTTTCATGTAGAACAATTGGCATTCCATAAATGACACTGCGCATGAGAATGGAATACCCACTTATATGAAAGAGCGGAACTGCACAAAGCCAGCAGTCATGGTCATTAATTCCTAAATTTAACGCAGAGCCAACAGCACTCCACCAGTGATTGCCATACGTTTGCATGACACCTTTTGGGTTTCCTGTTGTCCCTGACGTATACATAATCGTACAAACTTCTGATAAACTGATTTCCTCTTGAATGACAGGTATTTCTTTTTCCACAGCAAACAATTCTTCTTTTATTATTTGCTTTGGTAGTCCCATATTTGAAAAAGCAGTTTCCGTGATTAGAAATGCAGCCTTTGAATCAGTTAATTGCCAGGTGAGTTCTGTGGGAGTTAGGCGGTTGTTCAGGATTACAGCCTTGACCCCTAACAATTGGAGGGCGAATAAAATGATTACGGTGTCCAAATGAGTTTTCAACAAAACTCCTACATATTGATCTTTTCGTAAACTCAGCTTTTGGAGCTTTCCTGCTGTATCGTAAGCACGGTCATAAAGCTCTTGAAATGTTAGAGTCTCGTCGTGAAAATAAATTGCGGTCCTTTTTGGTGTTAAAAATGCCCTTTTCAGTAGAAAATTCGGCATAAATTCATTGTTCATGCCAGTCACCTTTCTAAGACAATGCCTTCATTTTTATTTTTGGCTGTGTTAAACTTGCCTGTTGATTTGCGCTCCGGGCGCTTCTCTTTCCGCGGGCGTTCCGGGGAGCCTCCTCGGCGCTTAAGCGCCTGTGGGGTCTCCCGCAGGACGTTGAATCAGCATCTTTGAATCAATACCGCACGAAGGAAATGCGATAGCATTTTCGAGGATCTCGCGCCTTCCGCTCCAATCAACATAGTTTCAAAAATCAACATTGACCTTTAACACAGCATTATTTTTTTAATACTTTTAAATCAGTTTCTATTGGATATCGAGAATTTTCGGTTGATATGCGCGAATCTTATTTTTCATTATAAAAACAGCCTGATGGAGACCATCAAGCTGCTAAGAAAACTACAAATTAAGGAAAACGCGGGAACTGACCGAAGTCTGGCTTACGTTTTTCTTTAAAGGCATCGCGGCCTTCCTTCGCTTCATCCGTTGTATAGTAAAGCAATGTTGCATCGCCTGCAAATTGTTGAAGTCCCGCTAATCCATCCGTATCCGCATTCATGGCCGCTTTTATGAAACGAAGTGCAGTTGGGCTCTTTTCAAGCATTTCTTCACACCATTTTATCGTTTCTTCTTCAACCTGCTCAAGTGGGACAACGGTATTTACTAAGCCCATATCAAGTGCTTCCTGAGCATTATATTGACGGCATAAATACCAAATTTCGCGCGCTTTCTTATGACCAATGATTCTAGCAAGATAGCCTGAACCATAACCGGCATCAAAGCTTCCTACATTTGGCCCAGTTTGACCAAAGACCGCATTATCTGCGGCAATCGTTAAATCACAAACTACATGGAGTACGTGTCCGCCGCCAATAGCATATCCCTTAACCATTGCGATAACAGGTTTAGGAATAACACGGATTAAACGTTGTAAATCAAGAACATTTAAACGTGGAATTTGATCTTCTCCAACGTATCCTCCATGTCCACGTACTTTTTGGTCTCCCCCAGAACAGAATGCCTTATCCCCAGCGCCTGTTAATACAATAACGCCAACTCTTTCATCGTCACGTGCATAGGCAAAGGCATCGATTAATTCCATTACCGTCTTCGGTGTAAAAGCATTATGTACGTGCGGGCGATTAATCGTGATTTTGGCTATACCGTTATAGGTTTCATATATAATTTCATCATATTTTCGTCCTGCGACCCATTCTACTGTCAAAACGAAACCCTCCTTATGATTTATTTAATAAAAGGCTGTGTTAAACTTGTCTGTTGATTTGCGCTCCAGGTGCTTCGCTTTCCGCGGGCGGTCCGGGGAGCCTCCTCGGCGCTTATGCGCCTGTGGGGTCTCCCCTGCCCCGTACTCCCGCAGGAGTCTTCGCACCTTCCGCTCCAATCAACATAGTTACAAAATCAACAATGTCCTTTAACACAGCCTAATAAAAAGTCACTTACTATTGTACCAAACTTTTCACGTTCTTCCACATGAATTGCATGTCCACTGTTTTTCACAACGTCCCATTTGGCGTTTTTAATAACCTTACTCATTTTTTCTGCAATCATACAGAACTTTTGATCAAGTTCACCGGTTAAAAGCAACACTTCACATGAAAGCTGATCCAAACTCTCCCACCAAGAAGGCTGCGATCCGGTTCCCATTCCAATCAGACTACCTGCAAGCCCATTCGGTAAATGACTCAATCTTTGCTTTCTTATCGCAACCTTTGCCGCTGGAGATAAGCGTTTCATTGTCTCAAAAAGCGGTATACCCTCCCAATAATCAACAAAAGATTCCATTCTATTTTCCATAATAAAATTTGCAAGTTCTGTATCTTTCATACGCCGTATTTCTCTTTCAGACTCAGTAGCAAGCCCAGGAGATGCACTTTCTAAGATTAATTTCCGAACTTTGTCAGGGAAAAGGATTGCAAAGGTTAGGGCAAGCCGTCCTCCCATCGAATAACCAAGTACATCGACTTGTTGGACCCCCATTTTATCAAGGATTCCATTTACATCATGCGCAGCTGATTCTATCTGATAACGGCTTAGTTCACCTGGAGATTCCGTCTTTCCGTGTCCTATAATATCAGGCATGATGAGCTTCGATTGACTCCCCCATTCAGAACAAAACGGGAACCATGTTGAAGCATCCCCGGTAAATCCATGTAACAGAAGAAGTGGAAACCCTTCTCCACATAATTCGACATGATAGCGAATTTCATCGATTAAGACATTCATCTTCTGGTCCCTTTTACAAAATTTGATATTTCCAGGGAAACCATACTCCAAAATTCGCGATGTTCCTCCAGATTTCTGTCCCTTCTTGTCACAATTTCATAGACATTTAAGCCATTTAAATCTGCTGAACGATTCATTAAATCAGCAATATGCGCCCAGTTTGTAATTCTGGTAAACCGGCCATTATACATTCGAACAACATGCTCAAAATCCAAATCTAATGGGGTTCCAAACAGAAGTTCGTAATTTTTCTGGTACTCTGATTGTGGTAAAAATGAAAAAATTCCCCCGCCGTTATTGTTTATAAGAATGATGTGAATATCAATGTCATAAAGCTTAGCGGCAAGTAGCCCATTTAAATCGTGGAAGAAGGTTAAATCCCCTAGCACAAGGTACATTTGCTTTGAGTAGATTGCTGCACCTAAAGCGGTAGAAATCGTTCCATCAATACCATTTGCTCCCCTATTAGCCATCACTTTAATGGATTTATTATTGTTAATAAAAAAGCTATCCAAATCTCTTATTGGCATACTATTTCCGACAAAAAGAGTAGCGCCTTCAGGAAGCATTTCGGATATTTGAGAAAAAAGCTTACTTTCACTTAAATCCGTGGAATTCTTTATTAGCAGCATCTTTTCTTTTGTAAGTTTGTTGATGTTTTTCCAATCATCCATAAATCCTGAAGAGGATTGTTTTTCTATGAAGTTTAAAAGGTTTTCACAAAAAAGAGTTTCGTCGCAGAAAATCATGTTTGTTGTTAAGGCTGAAGGATCCCTCCAACCACCGCCACTGTCAATCACATACTGATCAGCTTCATGATTTTCCTTTAAGAAAACTGTTAACGCTTTCGAAACAGGCATAGCTCCAAAACGGAGAACAACATCTGGTTTTAAGATCGATTTAGCGTCTTCATTCCGTAGAAAAGTATCGTAAGTTTCAATAATATATTCATTGCTATGTTTCCCACTTCTAAGCTGTGATAAAGGATCCGCTAAAATAGGGAAGTTTAAGACAGCAGCCAAGTTGGTCACGGCATTAGCAAATCCAGAGTCCTCGATATTACCGCAAACAATGATTCCTTTTTTGCAGTCTTTAAGGATTTTGGCAATTTCTTTGATTGTATCATCATTGATGGTTAAATCTCCATTATGTACCTGTACATAACCAGTCGGTCGCTCTGTTAGTTCAAACAACGAATCATCCAATAAAGGAATCAGCGGCTCCCGAAACGGAAAGTTTAAATGAACCGGACCAGCAGGAGCTTGGATAGCAATAGCTGCAGCCCGAGCACAAACCGTCCGGGCATAACGAATAGTATCATGATTTTTTTCCGGCAAGGCCATTTCTGAAAACCATTTTACATGCTGCCCGTATAAATGAATTTGATCGATTGCCTGAGGTGCACCTACATCCCTTAATTCATGTGGCCGGTCAGCCGTCAGAACGATTAAAGGAACCCTGGAATAACGTGCCTCCACAATCGCAGGAAAATAGTTTGCAGCTGCAGTACCTGAAGTACAAAGGATTGCTGTTGGCCGATTCGTGGCCTTTGCCATTCCCAATGCAAAAAAAGCAGCGGAGCGTTCATCTACATGGATATGCAGGTTTAAGTTAGGATGCTCTGCCATAACCATTGCCATTGGCGTTGACCGCGAACCTGGACTTACAACGACATCTGTTATTCCAGAAAAAACAAGTTCTTGCACAAAGGCCGCAATATAAGCGGTTAAAGCTTCTTGATGATGCATTTTATTCCCCTCCGATGGCTCGTAACATAGGTCTAAACTTCAAACCTGTTTCCAAATATTCACTTTCAGCATCTGAATCTGCAACGACTCCACATCCGGCAAACAATGAGGCTTCCTTGCCCTGAATAAGACCTGAACGAATCGAAACAGCAAATTCTCCGTCCCCATTGTAATCAACCCAGCCAAGTGGAGCAGCATAAAAGCCACGGTCAAGATCTTCTACCTGTCTAATTTTCTCTACTGCTCCTATTTTAGGAAGACCGCCAAGTGCAGGCGTAGGATGTAGCCTTTCTACTAATAGCAGCAATGATGTGTCCTGATGGCATTTTCCAATGACCGGTGTATATAGGTGCTGAATATCGCGTATTTTCATTAATTGTGGTTTTGCAGGAAGAATGACCTCTTGGCATGATTCCTCCAATGCTTCTTTAATCATTTCCACAACAAAACCATGCTCAATCAGATTCTTTTGATCGTTTAGTAATTGCTCACCAAGAATTTTATCTTCCCGCTCTGTTTCCCCGCGCGGAATCGAACCAGCTAGACAAGTCGAAAAAACATTTTCCCCTCGTTTTTTTACAAGCCTCTCTGGCGAAGCTCCAATAAAACAATCTCCATTCGATTCAAAAGCAAAAATAAAACTGTCATGCTGTTGCTTGAACAAATGTGAAAGAACAGCATCAGTTTCGATGATATCATCAAATAATAAGCGAAGTTCACGGGCAAGGACTACTTTTTTTAACGGACCGGCCTTTAAATCCTTAACGACTTCCTCTACTGTTTTTACCCAATTTTCCGGTAAAATTTCAAGGGTTTCAACAAGATTGGCCCGTTTTGAATCATTCCTATTATGTAGAGAGGTGAAAATCTCATTTCTCTCCTCCATGATTTTATTAAATAATGAATCATCATCATTAGGGGTGCAAACAATATTTGTTGTTAAAAAGGTTTGACCTTTCATGATGCTTAACATATATTTAGGTAAATGAAACAAAGAATCCGCAAACTTTGACCAAAGATTTGTTTTTTCTTTACTTGGGTCAAATGAAAAGCCACCAAACATAACAGGACCTATTCCCATTTCCTTATAGGGATTAAAAATCAGGCTATCTGTTAAAAAATTTTTCCATTCTTTTTCAACATGAAAAAAGCGGTCAGTAACCTGATCCGACTGAATTTGTTTGGAAATGCCAAGTCCAACTAGGACATTCTCATCTGATGGATCTTTCCAGAAAAATCGTTCACCCAAAAAGCGATTTTTTCCACAATTGAAAAAGGATATAGGGTTAATCATATCGATCTTATGAACTTCACAAAATAAAACTGGTCTGCCCAGCTCTTTCGCACGTTTAACAGCCAAAAAAACTCTTTCTTTTAATTCCGTTTCCTGAATGGTAACCAAAAAAATCCCTCCAAAACAGTCAAAATGACTGTTATCCATTCACTTTAAGCCTATTTTAAGATACTACTCCAATGGTTAAGAAGTCAATATCACTTGATACTGTCTACCCTTAATTCATACCTTATTATATATTAAAATCTCATTTATTTCATTTTCCCTCTATCGGATAAATTATAAAGCAGGGATTATCTTCTAGTTAGACCTGCAAAAAGTCATTGACACTCTCCTTTAGATTCCATACACTAATGTTTTGAAGGACCTTAATCCTACAAGAGATTTAATATAGATTCTTTTTTAAAAGGGGAGGGAACAAATATGCAGCCAAATGTCCAGCATGGTTCTAAGCCTCCTGTTGAAGCAAACCAAGGCTTTCAAGTATGGTGGCAAATGATCCGGCCTCATACATTAACAGCATCGTTCGTTCCAGTATTGCTCGGTACAGCTCTTGCTCTAAGGACCGGCCATATTCATTTTGGCCTTTTTGTTGCTATGCTTATTGCAAGTATTTTGATTCAAGCGGCTACCAATATGTTTAATGAGTACTTTGATTTTAAACGCGGCCTTGATAACGAGCATTCTGTCGGAATTGGCGGAACGATTGTGCGTGATGGAATTGAGCCAAAGACCGTCATCAATTTGGCGTTTGGATTTTACGGGATTGCACTATTATTAGGGGTATATATTTGTGCAAATAGCAGCTGGTGGCTAGCCGTAGTGGGGCTTCTTTGCATGACAGTTGGTTATTTTTATACCGGAGGGCCTCTGCCAATCGCCTATACGCCATTTGGAGAAATATTTGCTGGTTTCTTTATGGGAATGATGATTATTTTAATCTCATTTTTTATTCAAACGAGAACCGTTGATAGTACCAGCATTCTCGTTTCTGTTCCAAGCCTGGTTCTTGTTGGTCTTATCTTGTTATCCAATAACATACGTGACCTAGATGGCGATAAAGAGAATGGTAGGAAAACATTGGCTATTTTGTTAGGCAAGAAGCGGGCCATTTATTTATTAGCAGGGATGTTTACTTTCGCATACCTTTGGATTATTGCTCTCATTATTTTTGGTGTTGCACCAATTTGGGTAGCACTTGTCATTCTGAGTGTACCAAAGGCCATCAAAGCGACATTAGGATTTGTAAAAAATTCCTTGCCGATTCAAATGGCGCCGGCCATGAAAGCAACTGCACAAACGAACACAATTTTCGGATTTTTATTAGCAGTAGGAATTTTTATTGGACATTTCTTCTCATAAGAAAAAAGGCTTCTGCCGAATTAATAATTCAGCAGGAGCCTTTTTTTATACGGGCTTTATCCCCCAGATTTCATCAGCATATTCTTTGATCGTGCGGTCACTTGAAAAATAACCAGCGTGAGCAATATTGTTTAGGCTCATTTTTTGCCATTGTTGCTGCTTTTTATAGGACTCCCCGATGATTTCTTGTATACCCGCATAGGAAGCAAAGTCCTTTAAGACATAATATTGATCATTTTCTCCAAGAAGAGAATCAAAAATAGGTTCAAATTCATTTTGAACACCTGGAAAAAATCCATTTACGAGCTGATCAACAGCCTGACGGATCCTACTGTCATGATGATAATACTCAATTGATTGGTAACCCCCGTGTTGCTGATAATGGAGTACCTCGGAAGCACTTAGACCAAATGTAAAAATATTAGCATCACCTACTAACTCGCGAATCTCAATGTTAGCTCCATCTAATGTTCCTACCGTTAATGCTCCGTTGATCATAAATTTCATATTCCCCGTACCTGATGCTTCTTTACTGGCAGTTGAAATTTGTTCGCTAACATCTGACGCAGGAAAGATTTTTTCTGCCAACGACACTCGATAATTTTCTAGGAAAATCACTTTGATTCGATCAGCTATTTGTAGGTCTTGATTTACTTTATCAGCTACGGTGTTTATTAATTTAATAATTTTTTTTGCATAATAATACCCTGGAGAGGCTTTTGCACCAAAAATGAATACCCTTGGGGCGCACTCAAAACTCGAATCTTCTTTTATACGATTGTAGAGGTACATAATATGTAAAACATTTAAAAGCTGACGCTTATATGCATGAAGCCGTTTTACCTGTACATCAAAGATGGAGTTTGAATCAACTGCTATACTGGTTTTCTCATAAATAAAATCGGCAAGTATTTGCTTATTTTCTGTTTTTATTTTTGCCATTTGCTCTAAAAAAGAGGAATCATTTTGATACCTTAACAAACCGGACAGCTCACTTGCGGAATGGATCCATGATGTCCCAATCGAATCCGTTATTAGTGCTGATAATTTCGGATTTGCCTTTAAAAGCCAGCGCCGATGAGCGATTCCATTTGTTTTATTGTTGAATTTATTCGGAAACAACTGATAAAACAAATTCATTTCCCGGCTTTTAAGAATTTCAGTATGAAGCTTGGCTACTCCATTTACACTATAACTCCCAACAATCGCCAAATGCGCCATCTTAACATATTCATCTGCAATGATGGCCTGTTTTGCAATCCGTTCCCAATCTCCTGGAAACCTATTCCATAACTCCTCGCAAAAGCGGCGATTGATTTCTTCAACAATCATATAAATCCTTGGCAGCAATGGACGAAATATTCGAAGAGGCCATTTCTCTAGTGCCTCAGAAAGGGTAGTATGATTCGTATAGGAAATAGTATTGGTGGTAATAAACCACGCCTCATCCCAATCAAATCCATCCTCGTCAATTAATATTCTCATCATTTCTGGAATAGCTAGAACAGGATGTGTATCGTTGATATGAATACACACATGCTCATGCAGAGAATGTAAGCTACCATACAGTTTTCGGTAGTTTTTTAAAATAGTTTGAATGCTTGCTGATACTAAAAAATATTGCTGCTTTAACCTTAAAATTTTCCCTTCGTCATGGCTGTCATCCGGATAGAGAATTTCTGAAATGGATTCCGTTTCTCTTTTATATTTTAATATATCCTTATGAGGAGAAAATTGGGATGGCTCAGCATTCCACAACCTTAACGTATTGACTGTTTTTGACATATAGCCAATTACCGGCAAATCGTAGGGTACAGCGTTTACTGTTTCAGCATTTAAATGGTGAAACACAAGGCGGCCATTTTCCATCCTTGTTTCCACCTTCCCCCAAAAGGAAATACTCACGGCTAAATCTGACTTGTTTACCTCCCAAACATTGCCGTTCCGAAGCCATTGTTCTGGTAATTCAACTTGGTAACCATCCACAATTTTTTGTTCAAATAAACCATGCTTATATCTAATTCCATATCCATGACCAGGAAGATGAAGGGAAGCCAGTGAATCTAAAAAACAAGCGGCTAGTCTACCTAAGCCGCCATTGCCTAAACCTGCATCTGCTTCCATTTCTTCCATATCACTCAAACAAATTCCCAGATCCATTAAACCGGATTCAACAATATCCTCAATGCCTAAATTAATTAAATTTTGCCGGAGAAGTTTCCCTAATAAATATTCAATTGATAAATAGTACACTTGCTTTTGCTTGCCCTTCATGTACCTCTCATTAGTCATAATCCAATCATTGCTTACAAATTCTCGAACCATAGACCCTAGCGCCTGATAATTGTCCTGTAGGGAACATTCCGAAAAGCTCTTGCCGCTAGACATCTCAAGTCTTTTTAAAAAGATTTGCTTGAATTCATCTTTGTTAGAAAACATGTGTTTCACTCCTTGAGATTACCTCTGCATACAACTGATTATACTTGAATGCAGATTGTGCCCAGCTGTGATCTACTTCCATAGCATGCTTAATAATAGTATTCCACACTTTTTTATCATGATAAATACTGATTGCCCTTTGGATTGTATAAAGCATGTCATGAGCATTGAAATGACTGAAAGAAAAACCATTCCCTTCTCCAGTGAACTCATTCCATGCTTTTACTGTATCATTTAGACCACCCGTCTCTCGTACAATTGGAACCGTCCCGTATCTCATCGCAATCAGCTGTCCAAGCCCACAAGGTTCAAACAAAGATGGCATTAAGAATAGGTCACCTGCTGCATATAGCTTGTGAGCAAGTTCCTCATTAAATCCGATATTTACTTTTAATTTATCCGGATAAATGCGCGCTGCCTGCCTAAAGTGTTCCTCATATTCATTATCACCGGTTCCAAGAATAATAAATTGTACATCTTCTTGCAAAATGTCGGGTAGGACACATTTGACAAGGTCTAGTCCCTTTTGCTTTGTTAACCTTGTAATCATCACTATTAAGGGAGTTTTAGATGTTTCCGGTAACCCGAAAAGCTTTTGAATCTCTTTTTTATTAACAGATTTTTTATCAATATTAGTAAGAGAATAAGTTTGATAGAGAAAAGAGTCAGTTTCCGGATTATAGAAATCCTCATCAATTCCATTTAATATACCTATAAGATCCTCTTTTCTTAACTTTAGTAGACCATCGAGCTTCTCACCATAATTAATCGTTTGAATTTCCTCTTTATAAGTTGGACTAACCGTTGTTATTTTGTCCGCCGCCACAAGGGCAGCTTTCATAAAATTCATATTTCCAAAAAACTCCAATTGACCAGAGTGAAAGGAGCGGTAATCTAAGCCCAATAAATCCCCTAACACTTCTTTTGGAAAAATCCCTTGGAATTGAAGATTGTGAATCGTGAAAACGGTTCGGATTAGACTATAACCCTTTCGCTTGTAATACTCTTTTCTTAACAGAAAAGGAATCATCGCCGTATGCCAATCATGGCAATGCAAAACATTTGGGAAAAAATCAAGCTGTTTTAATGCCTCCAATACGGCACGATTAAAATATGCGAACCTTTCTCCGTCATCGTAAAAGCCGTAAAGCTTCTCTCTTTTAAAATAATATTCATTATCGACAAAATAATAGGTAACATCCTGATAAGAAAGTTCTTCAATCCCGCAATACTGGTTTCTCCACCCTACTGATATCGAAAATTCTGTTACTTTTTTCATTTTCTTCTTAAAATCATCGGAGATAGATCCGTATTTTGGCAGAATAACTCTCACATCTGTCCCAAGACTTTTGAGTTCTTTAGGAAGAGACCCGGCAACATCGGCAAGTCCTCCAGATTTCACAAACGGACCACATTCGGCAACAGCAAATAATACTTTCACGAATTCATCAACGCTCCTTGTTTCGTCCCTTTCCGAATGACAAATGGGGAATGAGGAGTACCCTTTAAATGAGTTCCAGCCTCAACTTTCACATCTTTATCTAAAATAACGGAATCCAAGATACAATCTTCTTCAATTTGACACTTCTGCATAATGATACTATTCTTTATGACTGCACCTTTTCCAATGGTAACTCCTCTAGCGATAATACTATTTTCAACCATACCATTGATGATACAGCCATTGGCAATCATCGCATGCTTCACGGATGAGCCTTTTATATATTTTGTTGGAGGTTCATCCTTAACTTTTGTTAGAATTGGCTGCTCCTTTAAAAATACTTGTCTCCAAATATCTGGTTTGAGCAATTCCATGCTAGTAGAAAAATAGCTTTGAATCGAGTCAATCATCGTAGCATACCCGCTATAATTGTAATGACAAATCGAATAATCATGGTGAATATTACTGACAACATCCTTCATACATGTATATCCGGTTTCATTCCTCGTTTCAATCAATTTAATCAGTAAAGAAGTTTTTATTAAATACATTTCCATTGAACTTCCATCCTGATGGCGAATTTCGGTAATGTCGCACCCTGAGTGCATATGCCACTCTAACAGTGGTCGAAAATTGAAATTAAAAACCGTATAGCAGTTTGCTATGATGGAATACTCTTGTGTACTACGGTAAAAGTAATCAAGATTTGCTGCAAAGTGGTCAAAGGATCCGACTCGATTAGGCGTACGATCATTTATTGGGGAAGGAAAAAAGAAGAGACCATCCCTTTTTCGATTCAGGTCCCAATTCTTCCCCGACCCGAGATGATCCATTAGTGAGCGACACTGTAATTTAGGAAATATCGCTACACTTCGAATACCTGAATTCACCATATTTGAAAGAACAAAGTCAATCATGCGGTATCGTCCTCCAAATGGCAATGCCGCTAAAGAACGGTGCATTAATAATTCCTCTAAATCATCATGAAAAGTAGTTGCATCAATTACCCCTAATAGCTTTCTTTTCAAATCCTTTCCCTCCATTTAGAAATACGTAAGCGCCTCTTTTGATTGAAACTAGACAAATCTCAACTTATAGTACAATTAATTTTTAATAGCAGGATCAGGATAAATCCCACTTAACATTTCCTCTGTTACAAGAATAATTTCTCCGTCTAAAGAGCGAATAACAGTTCCATCCGGTATAGTTACATCGCAAGGAACGATGGCTTTTTCAATAAAGCAATTTTTCCCAACAGATGCATCAGGCATGATGACGGATTCTATAATTTTCGACCCCTTTTCGATCGTAACACTTTGGAATAAAACCGATTTCTCTATTTCACCTTCAATCGTACAGCCTTCATTGATTAAAGACTCTTTAATGTTTGCATCAGGTGAAATATATTGTGGAGGCTGGTTTGGATTGACAGTATATATCTTCCATCCCTGATCAAATAAATCAAGATCACAATTCTCATTTAAAAGGTCCATATTGGCTTCCCACAGACTCTGAACAGTTCCAACATCCTTCCAATACCCTTTAAAAGGAAAGGCATACAGCTTCTTATTTTCTTCAAGCAGGAGCGGAATGACGTCTTTGCCAAAATCATGGCTAGAATCTGGATTCCTGTCATCCATTTCCAGATATTCCTTCAGTACATTCCAGCTAAAAATATATATGCCCATCGATGCGAGATTATTTTTAGGGTTGGACGGTTTTTCCTCGAATTCTACTATTCTCATATCCTCATTTGTGTTCATAATCCCAAAGCGGTTTGCCTCTGCCCATGGAACTTCAATAAGGGAAATCGTGACGTCAGCCCTTTTTTCTATATGGTATTCAAGCATGCTCTCATAATTCATTTTGTATATGTGATCTCCGGACAGGATTAAAACATATTCAGGTTGATATTGCTTTAAATAGTTTAGATTTTGAAAAATCGCACTTGCCGTCCCTGTGTACCATTTTACTTCCGATGACTCAGCGTATGGGGGTAAGACGGTTACCCCGCCATCCTTGCGGTCAAGATCCCATGCACTCCCAATTCCAATATAGGAATTTAAGACAAGCGGTTGATACTGCGTTAAAACTCCAACTGTATCAATTCCGGAGTTGGAGCAATTACTTAATGTAAAATCAATGATGCGATACTTCCCCCCAAAAGGAACAGCTGGTTTCGCAAGATTCTTTGTCAGAGAATTAAGTCTGCTTCCCTTCCCTCCTGCTAACAGCATAGCTACGACCTTTTTCTTTGCCATTACCTTTTCGCTCCTTTCGTTTTTTTACCGGTCTTATAATTGAAAATCCAAATGGTGGAATGGATATATGGACGGAATATGGTTTACCATGAAATGGTTCCGTTGCTGCCACTATTTTCTTTTTATTCACCAAACCCCCACCACCATATTTTTCATCATCACTATTGAAAACTTCTCGAAATTCTCCGTCTTTTGGAACCCCAATCTGATAATTTTGATAACTAACACCAGTGAAGTTGCAAATAATGAAAAGGAAATCCTCTTCCTTTTTTCCTTTTCTAATAAAGGAAAAAATAGACTGGGTATTGTTATTTACGTCAATCCATTCAAAACCATCCTGCATATGATCAAGTTCATAGAGCGCTTTAGAACGTTTATAAAATTTAATTAATTCTTTAACATATGAATTTAATTTTTGATGCTTGTCATATTCCAGCAAGTTCCAATCCAATTGCTCTTTATCTTTCCATTCCGAAAATTGACCGAATTCAAACCCCATAAATAACAATTTTTTCCCCGGATGTGCAAACATATAGCCTAATAACAATTTGAGCTGTGCGAATTTTTCCCAATATTTTCCCGGCATTTTATCAAGCAATGACTTTTTCCCATGAACCACTTCATCATGTGAAAATGGAAGCATAAAGTTTTCCTGAAATGTATACAACAGCGAAAAAGTCACTTTTGAATGGACACTTGAACGATGATAAGGCGGTGTCTCCATATATTCAAGCATGTCGTTCATCCAGCCCATATTCCATTTGTAATCAAAGCCTAAGCCGCCATAGCAGACTGGTGCCGTCACTTGTGGAAAGTCTGTTGAATCCTCTCCAATCATTAAAAAATATGGATCATATTCATAAACTTCCTTGTTTAATTTTTTCAAAAATTGAATACCAAAAGGATTTTCAATTCTTCCTTCAGAATTTGGCCAATAAATCATATTCGCAACAGCGTCCATTCTGAATCCATCGATATGGAAATTATCGATCCAGAAAAATGCGTTAGAAATAAGAAAGCTTTGTACTTCTCCTTTTCCTAAATCAAAGTTAGCAGTCCCCCAAATGTAATTTTCTCTATCAATATGGTTGGAATAAGAAAAAAGGTGTGTTCCATCAAAACGATAGAGACCATGAGCGTCCTTACAAAAATGGCCAGGAACCCAATCAAGAATGACCCCAATTCTATGCTGATGACATTGATCAATAAAGTATCGAAAATCATCCGGTGTGCCATACCTCGATGTAACTGAATAATAGCCTGTTCCTTGATAGCCCCAGGACGCATCGAGGGGGTGCTCTACGAGTGGCAGCAATTCAATATGAGTAAACCCGTGTTCAATTACATAAGGAATAAGCTCAGAAGCTAACTCCCTATACGTTAAAAATTCTTCATTATCCTTCTTTCTCCATGATCCTAAATGGACTTCATAAATAATCGAAGGTTCTGATAAAGTATTTTCCTTTTCCCTACGTTTAAGCCACTCACTATCTTGCCACTCATAATTTTGTAATGAATAAACAATTGATGCTGTATTCGGTCTTATTTCCGAAAAAAAACCATAAGGGTCTGCCTTTAGAAACCTTTCACCTGATCGAGAAAGTATTTCATACTTATATAAACTTCCCTCTAAGTTTTCTGGAATAGCAATCATCCATACCCCTTCATTGTTTACTCTTTGCAATTCATATCCAAACCCATCCCAATTGTTAAAATCTCCAACCACGCTTACTTGTTCAGCATTTGGAGCCCATACGCAAAATCGGGTTACGACTTGTTCGGAATTATTTAAGATATGAGCGCCAAAAAGCTGATGACTTTGGAAAAGGCTTCCTTCATGAAATAAATGCAGCTGATAATCAGTAGGAACTAGCGTTTTTACTGTCATGGATCCCCTCATCCTCATTGAAAATATGTATTACAATGACCAATTATAAATGCAAATGGGTAATATTCCCCGAAAAATTTTTTTATCTTTTCTGACAATAAAAGATATGGAATGCTATAATTCGCTAATTTTCGTCAAGATGCAACATGAATTGACAAATTATTCATCAATATTCGACAATAATCTATTAAACTTTTTATAATTTTTTGGTGAATTGGGATAAAAAATATTATTTTATCTATTAAAAAAGCTACGATTTAATTTGCCCTATTTAGCAGAATGTAAGCGATACCAAAGGATTAAATAAAATATCGTTGTCGGGATTTATTATTCTGAAATAATATTTTTGAATAAAATAGTGGAATTATACTATGCTTAGATCCAGTGATAAAGATAGATGATTTGGAAGGTATGAAACATAGGTGACGTAAAAAAGATTCGTGAACTATATCTTATTTTTCACGAATCTGGGTACTTATTACAGTTTAGACGCTATGAAAGGAAAAAATGAAGCTAATAATGGCTATTAGCTTCAAAATAGCACCCACGTAAGAGAATAATGAAGCTAATAAAGGCTATTAGCTTCAAAATAGAGGCTACGTAAGGAAATAATGAAGCTAATAAAGGCTATTAGCTTCAAAATAGCGCCCACGTAAGAGAATAATGAAGCTAATAAAGGCTATTAGCTTCAAAATAGAGGCGAAGTAAGAAAATAATGAAGCTAATAAAGGCTATTAGCTTCAAAATAAAGGCTACGTAAGGAAATAATGAAGCTAATAAAGGCTATTAGCTTCAAAATAGCGCCCACGTAAGAGAATAATGAAGCTAATAAAGGCTATTAGCTTCAAAATAGAGACCACGTAAGGAAATAATGAAGCTAATAAAGAATATTAGCTTCATTATTAAGAAATTAAATGAAAAAAGTAAAAACCAATCTAGTTTACAAATAAAGTTTTGTTCAGGATTCATAACAGGACCATTGAGCAAAGCCTATCGACTTCATTTGCAAAATTATCCATTTTATAGCTTCTGATGGAACAAGCTTGTACCAATCAAAGATATCATTTGTAGTAATTCCGTCATCTAAAAATAGTAACATGATTAAAGGAATGTAAATATAAATATTAATAGTAAAAGCAACATCCTAGTTTAACAAAGTTTTCTTAAAAAAACAAAAAAACTAATGACCATTTGTCATTAGTTTTTTCGTATGACCCCTACGGGATTCGAACCCGTGTTACCGCCGTGAAAGGGCGGTGTCTTAACCGCTTGACCAAGGGGCCTTGAAATTTCTGGCAGAGAAGAAGGGATTCGAACCCTCGCGCCGGTTACCCGACCTACTCCCTTAGCAGGGGAGCCCCTTGAGCCACTTGGGTACTTCTCTAAATGGCTCCGCAGGTAGGACTCGAACCTACGACCGATCGGTTAACAGCCGATAGCTCTACCACTGAGCTACTGCGGAACAAAAAATATTTTATTATGGTGGGCCTAAATGGACTCGAACCATCGACCTCACGCTTATCAGGCGTGCGCTCTAACCAGCTGAGCTATAGGCCCATATTGGAGCGGGTGATGAGAATCGAACTCACAACAACAGCTTGGAAGGCTGTGGTTTTACCACTAAACTACACCCGCATACATGGGGCGGCTGATGGGAATCGAACCCACGAATGTCGGAACCACAATCCGATGCGTTAACCACTTCGCCACAACCGCCACTATTATATTTTAAAGGTGGCTCAGGACGGAATCGAACCGCCGACACAAGGATTTTCAGTCCTTTGCTCTACCGACTGAGCTACTGAGCCATAAAGATGGCGGTCTGGACGGGACTCGAACCCGCGACCTCCTGCGTGACAGGCAGGCATTCTAACCAGCTGAACTACCAGACCAAATTGCGGAGGCAGGATTTGAACCTGCGACCTTCGGGTTATGAGCCCGACGAGCTACCAGACTGCTCCACCCCGCGACGGTAAAAATAATTTGTTCAAAAATAATATGGCGGAGGAAGAGGGATTCGAACCCCCGCGCGGTTTAACCCGCCTGTCGGTTTTCAAGACCGATCCCTTCAGCCGGACTTGGGTATTCCTCCGTATTATAAAACTAAATGGTGGACCTTGTAGGACTCGAACCTACGACCGGACGGTTATGAGCCGTCTGCTCTAACCAGCTGAGCTAAAGGTCCAAGTTATATTTGGTAGCGGCGGAGGGGATCGAACCCCCGACCTTACGGGTATGAACCGTACGCTCTAGCCAGCTGAGCTACACCGCCAAATATAAAATTGAAATATGGTGGAGCCTAGCGGGATCGAACCGCTGACCTCCTGCGTGCAAAGCAGGCGCTCTCCCAGCTGAGCTAAGGCCCCAAAAGATAATAAGAATGGTCGGGAAGACAGGATTCGAACCTGCGACCCCTTGGTCCCAAACCAAGTGCTCTACCAAGCTGAGCTACTTCCCGCAAATATGGCGCGCCCGAAAGGAGTCGAACCCATAACCTTCTGATCCGTAGTCAGACGCTCTATCCAATTGAGCTACGGGCGCAATATTTGATTAAAATGGTGCCGAGGACCGGAATCGAACCGGTACGGTAGTCACCTACCGCAGGATTTTAAGTCCTGTGCGTCTGCCAGTTCCGCCACCCCGGCAAAATTGGAGCGGAAGACGGGATTCGAACCA
>NZ_CVRB01000005.1 GCF_001048695.1 Neobacillus massiliamazoniensis
CTTCTATGACGGACCTTTCCAGATCGCTTCATTTACCCCGTTCCTTTGTAACTCCATGTTGAGTGTCCTACAACCCCGAAAGGCAAGCCTTTCGGTTTGGGCTGTTCCCGTTTCGCTCGCCGCTACTCAGGGAATCGCGTTTGCTTTCTCTTCCTCCGGGTACTTAGATGTTTCAGTTCCCCGGGTCTGCCTTCAATACCCTATGTATTCAGGTAAAGATACTGCTCCATTACGAGCAGTGGGTTCCCCCATTCGGAAATCTCCGGATCAAAGCTTACTTACAGCTCCCCGAAGCATATCGGTGTTAGTCCCGTCCTTCATCGGCTCCTAGTGCCAAGGCATCCACCGTGCGCCCTTTCTAACTTAACCTACGACAAATGATCAGCGTCGAATCTCTTCGTCAGCTTCGCTCGTTCAGATCCTCACGTGCCTAAGCACGCTCCGGTCTTCACTCCCTTGCTTCCTCGACCTTCTCGCTGCTAATTTGTCTCTACTCTTTTTAAATAAAGAGAGAAAAACTAAAATGGCGATTACTCGGTTCTTACTTGGTTTCTTCTATATGATTATCTAGTTTTCAAGGAACGAGGCTACTGACTTAATCACATCATGATTTAACATCAGAGCGTTACTTCATGCTGCCTTGCGACGAGCTGAGGGATAACTTCCTCGAAATACTGCGGCGCAGGAGCAAAAAAATAAGCTTTGAGAGAATTGCTCCCTCAAAACTAAACAAACATGAAACGGTCAAACAAACTCGTTTTGTCTGGCTCATATGTCCAGCTTATATCCTTAGAAAGGAGGTGATCCAGCCGCACCTTCCGATACGGCTACCTTGTTACGACTTCACCCCAATCATCTGTCCCACCTTAGGCGGCTGGCTCCTTACGGTTACCCCACCGACTTCGGGTGTTACAAACTCTCGTGGTGTGACGGGCGGTGTGTACAAGGCCCGGGAACGTATTCACCGCGGCATGCTGATCCGCGATTACTAGCGATTCCGGCTTCATGTAGGCGAGTTGCAGCCTACAATCCGAACTGAGAATGGTTTTATGGGATTGGCTTCACCTCGCGGCTTCGCTGCCCTTTGTACCATCCATTGTAGCACGTGTGTAGCCCAGGTCATAAGGGGCATGATGATTTGACGTCATCCCCACCTTCCTCCGGTTTGTCACCGGCAGTCACCTTAGAGTGCCCAACTAAATGCTGGCAACTAAGATCAAGGGTTGCGCTCGTTGCGGGACTTAACCCAACATCTCACGACACGAGCTGACGACAACCATGCACCACCTGTCACTCTGTCCCCCGAAGGGGAACGTCCTATCTCTAGGAGTGGCAGAGGATGTCAAGACCTGGTAAGGTTCTTCGCGTTGCTTCGAATTAAACCACATGCTCCACCGCTTGTGCGGGCCCCCGTCAATTCCTTTGAGTTTCAGCCTTGCGGCCGTACTCCCCAGGCGGAGTGCTTAATGCGTTAGCTGCAGCACTAAAGGGCGGAAACCCTCTAACACTTAGCACTCATCGTTTACGGCGTGGACTACCAGGGTATCTAATCCTGTTTGCTCCCCACGCTTTCGCGCCTCAGCGTCAGTTACAGACCAGAAAGCCGCCTTCGCCACTGGTGTTCCTCCACATCTCTACGCATTTCACCGCTACACGTGGAATTCCGCTTTCCTCTTCTGCACTCAAGTCCCCCAGTTTCCAATGACCCTCCACGGTTGAGCCGTGGGCTTTCACATCAGACTTAAAGGACCGCCTGCGCGCGCTTTACGCCCAATAATTCCGGACAACGCTTGCCACCTACGTATTACCGCGGCTGCTGGCACGTAGTTAGCCGTGGCTTTCTGGTTAGGTACCGTCAAGGTACCGGCAGTTACTCCGATACTTGTTCTTCCCTAACAACAGAGCTTTACGACCCGAAGGCCTTCTTCGCTCACGCGGCGTTGCTCCGTCAGACTTTCGTCCATTGCGGAAGATTCCCTACTGCTGCCTCCCGTAGGAGTCTGGGCCGTGTCTCAGTCCCAGTGTGGCCGATCACCCTCTCAGGTCGGCTACGCATCGTCGCCTTGGTGAGCCGTTACCTCACCAACTAGCTAATGCGCCGCGGGCCCATCTGTAAGTGACAGCCGAAACCGTCTTTCAGCTCTCCCTCATGTGAGGAAAAGGATTATCCGGTATTAGCTCCGGTTTCCCGAAGTTATCCCAGTCTTACAGGCAGGTTGCCCACGTGTTACTCACCCGTCCGCCGCTAACCAACAGGAGCAAGCTCCTATTGATTCGCTCGACTTGCATGTATTAGGCACGCCGCCAGCGTTCGTCCTGAGCCAGGATCAAACTCTCCAAGAAAGTTGATTTAGCTCGAATTTTACGTTGGCTCGTGTTCTCTATTAATAATAGAAGAAACACGATAATTATTGTTTGTTGACGTTTTTGTTTGTTTAGTTTTCAAAGAACAATATCACTTATAAAAAGTGACAGGAATATATTTTATCACATTCCTCAGATTCTAACAATCATAATTTTTTCCAATTACAATTGGCTTTCGCGCTCTTTTTTTAGAGCAACTTTTACATAATATCACATTGTTCACATTAAAGCAAGAGAAAGTTTTCTTCCAATTGTTTGCTTATCCACTCTTTTAAAGAGCAACTTTATTATTTTAACACCTGCGGTGTTCATTTGCAACAGATTTTTTTATTCTACAATAATCATTTGTACATCTTTCACATCGTTTTCCGATTTGAATTTAATCGCTCCACCCATCATTGATCCATTAACGGGTTACCGTCAGGAAAATGCGGATTTACAACGTTAAGCGTACAATGTCAAATACTTTTTTCAAGTTTTAAGGCAACTCAAATTTCCGTTTATACAACTATCCATGCTCTGCCCCTACCGCTGATTTTCACTTCTTTCCCCTGTATATCCAGGATTTTTAGACTGTAAATGTCTAATGGCTCTCAGGTCAGTATCCTGGGCATAATACAGGTTATATACATTTGAGAGAGGGATAGTATGAGGCTAAGAAATGGAGATTTTTATACAAATGTTTTTACCAATAAGTTATATAGGTTAAATGAAGATAAAGATAGCAACTGGTACTTGAGTTCGCGTGATGAAGAAGGTTATCATGAAACAGAAAAGATATCAGGGCGTGATATGATTAGATTGGTAGAAGGTAGGTATAAAAAAAAATAAAAAAGCTACCCTATTCCTGTCATAGTACCAGTAATCAGATTTTTTTAGTGGAAAGTAGATAAAACATGAAACAATATAAGATGTTCCAAGGAAAAAATCGCCTTTATGTCGAATATAGTAGATAAAGGGGATTATCCAATGAATAAAGTTGAGTTATTAAAAAAATTACTAAATAGTAGTCGAGGTAATTTGTTTTCAATAGAGATTCCTACTACAAAAGAAAATGAAAATAAGATTCAAGAATTGGTTAAAGTATTAGAAACAGAAAAAAGAATTAAATTAAGAGAATATGTACAGAGAGAATACTCAGTTTACTTACATGGAATAATTAAGTATGCATCCGAATAATCGGATGCTTTTTAATGGAGTGATTCACCATGGGGTTCTTCAAGTTATACAGTAAGCCAAGATGGGCATAGAATTTTTATGAGATTTTAGAAATTGTGAACCTTCATAACCCATAGAGCCAATAAGTCCTTTGGTCATCTATTTTCTTAAATTAACCCGCTTCGTTAGTCGAATAAGCAAAAGGATCGCCGCAACAATGCCCGTTGTTCAACTCTTGCACCCTTTAGTTTAAGTGTAATTGTTCACAAACTTGTTAATTAAATAGTTACAGCTATTTTTTTCAATCGCCATACGCAAGTTCGAGATAACTCCAAGAAGCAATACTAACGAACAAACCATTTTTTCAAAAGGTGTTCCAAACAATTGTTGTATAAATCCAAAAGACCAAAGTACAACAATAAACCAACATATAACGGTTATTCCTCTTTTGTATTTATATAGTTTAATTCTACCAACAATCAACGTAAAAACTACTCCAATAATAGAAATAACGATATTTATAACAGATATTGGTAGCTGTTCAGCGAATGATTCAGACCTTCCACCATTAACCCATGTAAATGGAATACTTTTGCTTATAATAAGAAAGTGGATTAAGATAGTCAAAGAGTAAAAAATAATTCCCATAAATACAGCAGTTTTCATATTAATTTTCCTGAGTTTTTCTAAAATAAAATCACCTCATTTTTCTTCCTGTTTTAATTTTATTTAATCCAGTAATATACTATTCCTATATCTCTTACCATCTGACAGGTAACTGAAAGTAAGTTTTCGAAGAGTTATCAAAAATCACCATTATTCTTAAACAGAGCAAATAACATCGGCTAGGTATTCTTGTTGAACTAAACTGCCCTTTTCTGACATAACTTACAAATTCAAGATGCCCCTTTTAATTTCCTTCCTCACTCTACAATCTGCCCTTAATATAAAGAAAGAGCGTAATTCTTGCTGCAGAATTGCGCCCTTTAATGGAATAGCTAAAATAGGATCTCAATCCTAAAATCACCTAATTTATAATATAATCGCAGGAAAGAACAGCAAAAATTTTGAGTGGATCTATGCAAACATAAGAAAAGGAGCTTTATATCTAGGCTCCTCATTTGATTCTTCACTTGTTCTCAAGATATATTTTTACGATGGCGAATTTTGTAAATTATCATAGCAACTAGATTAGAAGGCAGAGTCAAGAAACTTCCTTGAACACTATAATGTAATTCTTGTTCCTCAAATGACATGCGATCATATAGATCATTTTGCGATAATTTGGCTTTTTCACGTCTTTCTTTCATTTCAGAAATGTAGGAGTATTGAACCGGAATCATGATTAGAAAAAAAAGAACTAAAACTGAAACAATAACGATTGTAACTAAGTCCATATTTGTTCCCTCCTTTAATAATGCTTGTTAATAATATTTACGATTTACAGACGGTTAAATTTCTAACTTTTTAATAAAATTATATTAATAACCCGCCCTATCACCGTGAATCTCCATTTACCTAATTATACCATATTTAGAGGAAAGTGGGGTGACACTCTTTACCACTTAACATTATTTTTTACTTGAAGAGGAAAAAGGTGACCTTCGTTATTGAAGAATTGCGCCCGATAGTTGAATAGCAAGGATAAGCAAATTTATTTTCGTAAATGGGTAAAATAAGAAAAAACCTATAAGCGAGGTTCTCTATGAAAAAAAGCCTTGTAATATTAATCGCTTTCCTGACTCTTTTCTCTTATTCTCCCGTCCAAGCCGAAACCGTAACAAAAAATGATATACAGTTGCGTGATGACTTGATTTTCATTATGCTTTATCCCTCAATTCAACAGGAATTAAAGAAACAATATGGCGAAATTAAACAAAATTATTGGGGTAAAATAACCCAAATTAAGAAGCTGCCAATAGGCACTTACTTATTTAATGTCACAGTGCAGGTAACAACATTTGAAGGTGCTCACAGCCCTCCCAATGATTTAGTGACAATCACTTTTAGTAATGAAAAAACCATAGAGTGGCAGGCTATTGATTTCAAAAGAAGAAGGTTAAAGCCGAATGAAATAACTAAATGCAGACATTCTTTGTAAAAGAGTGTCTTTTTACTTGGGTTATATTCTTCAACTAAATGGCCCTTTACATAAAGAAAGAGCACAATTCATTCTGCAGAATTGCGCCCGATTATGGAAGAAGCGAAAATTACTTTCGAGTATTTCCTAATGATTTAAATGTATTTTTTCTTTGGAATGTGCAATATTATTAATTCCTATTCAAATGATAGATTAGTTGCACAACGCCCGACGAGAACGTTCTTGTATTAACCATTTTTAAATTAAATCTCTGGTTTATATCAATAAACAACGGTTTTCCTTCTCCCAAAATAACAGGGTGAACAGATAATCTAAATTCATCAACAAGCCCTAAATTGATAAAAGTTGTTATAAGATTGCTTCCACCATATAGCCAGATATCTTTACCAGACTTATTCTTTAATTTATTTACTTCTTCAAGAATATTATCATTTATGAATACTGCTTTATTATCTGTCCGTCTTTGCGTTTTGGAAAACACGTATTTTTCTTTACTATGAACTAATTCCCAAAATTCTTTTTCAGTATCAGTATCTTCAATTTCTGGAGTAAATTGGCCCCATAAATCGTAGCTTTTTCTTCCATATAAAATAGTATCAATTTGATTTAAGAAATTAATAAAACCCATCTCAGAGTCCATGATACACCAGTCAACTTCCCCATTTTTTCCCTCAATAAACCCATCTAAAGTTACTGCTAAATCTAAAATTATTCTTCTTGGTCCTACGTTTTGGGACATAATTCTTCCTCCCTTTAATCAAATAGATATAGCCTTGGTGTAGTAATGTAACCAAATATTACTTTAATCATTAGCGGACATTAAAACGAGAAAAAGTAATAGTGAACCTCCATTTTTTCTGCCGTGCCCCTACATACAAGGAGAAATTTTGACTTCATATCCATTTACCTAGATAGAGTATGTCCCCTAAGTAATATTAGTAGACATCGTAAATAAAAATTCATGCTTGTATGTCCGCTAATACATATTGCTTAAATAAGTTACATTGCTACATATACACATAGTATAATACTTAATGATGACATCTATTGTCATAATTAAATATCATTAAAATAATCATTTAGGTGGGTAGTTATGCGCGCTGATAGGCTTATTTCCATTTTACTTCTGCTGCAACATAAAAGAAAATTGACAACAAGAGAATTAGCCAAGGACTTAGAGGTAACTGAACGTACCATTCATCGTGATATGGAAGCATTGAATGCAGCAGGTATTCCTGTTGTGGCTGAACGCGGTAAGGCAGGAGGGTGGAGATTACTTAAACAATATCGAACAAATCTAACTGGTATGAAAGCCGATGAAATTAAGTCTTTGTTTATTTCACCGTCAATCCAGTTGCTCACAGACTTAGGTTTAACAAAAGATTGGTATGAAGCACGACAGAAAATACTGGCTTCAATTCCAAGCTCCTTCCAAATAAATTCCGATGATATATGGAACCGAATCCATGTTGATACAAGTGCTTGGAGACAGTCAACTGAAAAAATGGAGTCATTCAAAATTTTGCAACAAGCCATTTGGGAAGATCGGAAATTACAATTGAATTATGAACGGGCAGATGGGGAGTATGTTGAACGAGATGTTAACCCTTTGGGGTTGGTTGCTAAAGGCAGCACGTGGTATTTAATCGCGTTATCAAAAGATCAAATTCGAAATTATCGAGCATCCAGAATCAAATCTGCTCTATTAATGAGTGAAACATTTACGCGACCAAATGACTTTAATTTAGCTCAATATTGGAATAGCTCAACACAAGAATTTATTAAAAACCTACCAAGATATGAGGTAGATGTTGAAGTATCTCCTATTATCGTTCAAAGAATTAAGTTCACTGGACGTTTTGTACAAATATTAAAAATTGAATCTCCCATAGAAAATGGATGGACTCCAATAAAGCTGTGTTTTGATACAGAACAAGAAGCCAAAGAGTATATTCTGGGTTTTGGGAATCAGATAAAAATCATAAGACCTAACACTTTAAAGCAAGTTATATTTGATATGGCAAGGGCTGTAATCGATTTTTATGATCAAGAGAATCAAATGGAAAATAAAATGTCCTGAAAGTAGAAAGACATTTTATTCTACTTTCCTTTTGTTAAAAAGCAAACTTATAAACACTTTTTATTCCACAAAATGGAACTAAAATGGAAAAAGCACTTTCCTTATTACAGGAAAGCGCCCTTTTACTGAATAAAGGATATGAAAATGGACTGCTGAATCAGCACATAGTATTTCAATTTGGCCTAATAACTACTTTGCAATAATCTGTTTTTGGGCTTTTTTAGTTAATTTTTCAAAAACTAAATTATAAGAATGCAGAATTAGATTTTCTAATAAATCAAAGGGAAGATTTGAATCAATATAAACAGAGTTCCAATGTGTTTTATTCATATAATAGCCAGGGATAATACTTTTATAGGTTTCTCTTAACTCTTCGGAACGATTAGGTTCGCATTTTAAAGTAATAATAGGCTTCCCTTCAGAATCTCCGCCTAACATTGCAAACATCTTCCCACCAACATGATAACGATCTGCTTGCCAATCTACTTGGTAATCATGTGTTGTACCAGGTAATGTCATACAAAATGATTGTAGTTTTTCTTTTTCCATTAAAAGTGCTCCTTTTTATAAAATGAACATTAACAAACCAAAGTTTATTTTCAGTATCATTAAAACCATAATTACTAATTTCTATTTCCATTTCTAAAAATCCTTTTTACTCCATAATCTGGCCCTTAACATAAAGAATGAGCGTAATTCTTGCTACAGAATTGCGCCCGATCGTAATAGAATAACTGAGTAGCTTCTATTAGCTGGTTTAATTGAACAAGGAAAAAGGCTTCGGAAGCAACCTGGCCTTAAACAATTGTACCCCGTAAGAGAAATAAGATTTTTCCTTTTGATTTAGATAAGGGGTGGATTAATGGAGGAACTCATCGAGTTTAACAATGTAATCAATTTCGTGAAGTTCCTTATTTACCTCCTGTATGTATTGTGTTACCGCTTCAACTAATACAGTTGTGGTAATGTATTTGTGTGCTTCAAACTCCTGCCAAATTGAATAAATTCTCCAATAGTCATTACCTTCATAAAAGAAATTGAGTATTGTCTCATCATGGTCAATTGTGTCGTAGTCCATATTTTCTCTAAGAATTCTGCGAATCTTTTGCAACCATTCACCTAGTTGGATTCCTAACTAGCAAGATTGACATATGGGTCATGAAAAAACAATTTTTCATCTACAAAAATGTTTAAAGCACCTTCTATAAAACCATTTTCGTAAGCAGTGTATCCTGGTCCATTAGGTACATTTTTATCTAAAACAAACGAGAATCTAACATTCATAAAATCACTCTCCAAGGGAAATATTCTACACTGGGTCAACGATTCCCTCTTCTTCAAGTAACCTTCCCGTTAGTGCAATTAGAAAGCTGCTGTTGCTGGCAGCAGGATCTTAAACTCTTGTACCGTTTGCTTAAGAAGAACATTAATTAAAATACTTATCCAACCTCTTTTGAATTTCGGGGAGTAACATATACTGGTCGTGTTTTCTTCTTTCAATTTCTTTAATACCAAGTTCAAGAATTTCTTTTGCTTTTTCTTTTTGTCCTGAAATTAGGTAAAAATCAGATACTTTGTCATAAAAAACAATTATCTCTTGAGAAGCATATTCCGCCGCAATATTCCAATCGCTTATATGCGTATAATAGGGGATTCCAACATTTAATACATTATGTACAAATTCATTAAATTCGGCTATATCAGATTCAGAATTAGTAAGTGTAAAATGTTGTTTGTAAACCTCCCTAGTCCATCCTGGAACATTATATTCTGACGCACATACAATTACATTATTTACTGGCTTATTTCCCCATTGTTCTTTAAACCATTTTGAGTATTTTTTTGATGAGACATCCCAAATTGTCCAGAATTGGCAATAATCTTCCGCATTCCATTGACTACGTGAAAAGCTAAAAGTTAGTTCAAAATCCCCTTTTGTTCGTGAAAATTTAGGTACACTTTTTGCATATCGGAAACCTAATTTTTGTAACTCAGCGACTAATTGATTTTCTATATAATGGTTTAATAATTCTTTTGGTTTCATAATGATACTCCTTTACATTATCACCCATTTCCTTACTAATTTCTCCAACTAAAAAGGAAATCCTTCTTCAACTGAACCTTTAGTTCAAAAAGAAAAAGCTGCCTCGACGACAGCTCCGATCATTAACTCTTGCACCCGTTAGCGTAAGAACACAATATTACAAACTATTGTGAACTAAAGCTGTTTATTCATTATTAATCTTCATCTTTATTTCTCTGTTCCGACCAATCCCAATAGGCATCATAAACCTCATCGTGGAGAAATCCCTCGTTCTCTTCTTCTTCTTCATTAGGCTCGCTAAGTGTTAATCCAAGCCAAGTATCATAAAGCTCAACAACTTCTGGGTCAGTTACAGCGTCCAATAAGGAAAAAGCATCGTGAAATGCCCCAAGAATAGTATCTCTAACTGTTTTTTCAATAGCTGATAAGGCTACATCATCAAATTTACATTTTTTTAAAGCAGCTACTTCTTCTTCGCTCAATTTAAACTCATCCCAAACAATATTATCTTCGGATGGGCTCACTAAATGATTTCGTATCTCTTCTGAACTATTTTTAATTATCTCGTGTAGTTCAATTAAAAATATTTTTCTTGGGTCCATTGTCGACTCCAACCTCCGTTTGTTTAGAACTTTTTAAGTAATCTATTTCGTCATTGTATAACTATAATTCTTCATTACAGGAATGCTGACCGATAGTCCAATAAGAAAAACTGCCGCAAACGACAGCTTTGAACTCCAACTCTTTCCTCTGGTAGTTGAATAAAGTAAAATTATTTATCTTTAAAAACCTTATCGATTTTTTCTCTATCGTAATCTAAAATCCAATCTTTGTATGTTATATAAATATTCTTGATACTTTCTATTTTTGATGCAATTAAATCACATCCCCTATCATCATAAATATGAAAAATAGCTCCTTTATTAAGATTAACAAAATATATAGGAGCCATATTTGTATTAAAATATGCTTTTAATAATGATGATATTTTTAAGTCTTTTGATTTACATTTCATTGTATAACGTAAAGTACACCATTCATTATCTTCATCTTCTTCTAGATTCTGAAAGGGTAATTCATGAATTTGAATTCGATATTTATCATTTTTATCTTGGAGATATGAAGTGAAAAATTTAGTTTTATACTTGTTTTTAAATCTTTTTTTTATTAGGCGATCATCATATGAAACCAAATAAATTTCATCGTTTTTATCGTTTATAGATTTAAATAGCGTTAATGCCCTTTTATAGACACGTTCCATATATTTAATATCATTTTCTTCTTTTGGATCTCCTAATTCAAAACGAATACCAATATTCCAATTATAAAATAAGGGTGGGCATATTGGTAAATTAGGAAAATTCCTATCAAGATATTCATCTAATAGCATATTTTCCTCCCTTTATTTGTTCTCTAATTACGCCAACAGTTAGTTGAACAAGGAATCAAGTTTCAGCTCGCTAAAATTCTTTCTAAGTTTCGGAAAAACCTGTTTCTCAAAGATTCCTTTAGTCCTTTCAGTTACAAACATTGCTACATATTCATCATTTTCATCTTCATCTGTAACGTGTTCCACTACATAAATCAAGTAGTTATAACTTTCTATATCACTACCAGATGGTACAACATAAAATAGGGAATTAAGCCCTTCATTTTTAATTATCTTAATTAACTCCTGTTCATTTTTGGGTCTATACCAATAAACATTTTTGTGCGTCACATCTTGAAAAGTCCAAGTTTCACTTTTAAACACAGTTCTATTTAGAATGAAGTCTTTCCACTCTTTCTCATCATTTCTCAAATTCACTTCAAAATAAGGAAATAACAGGTCTTCAACACTATTTGCAAAACATCTATAAAACTTAGCTGATTCTGTGTATCCCAACTCAAAATTCCTAATCGTAAAATGAGGTGATTTGCCCACTACCTCCATAAGAACAACTCCATTTTTTTGTAAATTCCTTATTAAAATCATAGCACATTAAAGAGTCTGGATCTTCAACTAAACTGCCCAGTTAGTGGAATAAGAAAAAAAGCTGCCGAAGCAGCTGGTGATTTTAAACTAACGCACCCCTTTTGTTTCAGTACAATATTTCACAAACTTACTTTGAATAAGAAAAAGGCTGTTAAGACAGTCTTACCTTATAAAATCTACATAGTTGTGTAAAATTTTTTATTATGTTCCTTGTATTTGAGTTTTTATAACTAAACAATCCTTGCAAAAATGATAGAAAATATTCATTTCTCCAAATTGAAAATCGACGACAGAAATAAGTTCCTGTTCACCAAGGTCTTGAGTTATTGTGGCAATGTACTTCATTTCTTGGTTACAAATCGGACAGTCTAAATCTTCAGGGACTTCATCATACAAAGGGGCACCCAAAAATCTACATAAATATTCCGAACCAAATAAATCAAAAGCCCTATCATAATTATCTTCATTAGTTGGAATATCCTCGACCATCATTTCAATAAGTTTTACATTTGTCCTTGGAAGTGGTACTGGTAGCATATATTCCTCATCTTGAACCCAATCTTCCGTATTTTCTTGACTTATTACTTGAATGGATTTACCTCCATTACTTAACTGGAAATATTGAGGCTCCCACACCATCGAACAGTTCAAGCAAGAAACTAACGGTAAAACGTTTAGTCCTTCAGCTTTTATTTCGAAAAGTCTTTCATCTATTAAATCAAAACAAAATATTTGATGTATTTTCTCCCCGCATAATGTACAAACAGGCAAATCACAATCTTGACCACCAAAATAGTGATTATATTCATCGGTTCCTTCTATTACCCTGTACCCTTTTATACCTTTCCAGTGCTTCCCATAAGGTTTCTTTGTCATATTAAATCCTCGCCTAAGTAAATATAAATTCAAAACATTATTAAATTCTATATTCCGTTTATTATTTCCTTCTTGTGCTATCCTGCCACGTTAGTACAAAAAGAAAAAAGGATCGCCGCAGCGATTCCTTCTTTATCTCTTGCACCTGTTAGCTGAATAACAAAAATAGTGGAAATGCTCCTTCATTCTAAGCTTTTCAAGTTTCTTTTAATTGCTTTTTAGCTTCTTCCACGATTTGAGTTTTCAATTCTTCCTCGGAAACATTATCTGTGTTATCACCATAACGGAAGTCATCTATCTTTTCACTAATTTCATACCAAATTGATAATTCGTCATTATTGGAATGCTCCCTAACAACCTCATATATTTTATAAGCAATATCAATAGCTGTATTTTCATCATTTATTATTTTTATTAACAATTCCCATATATAATATTTTGCACACTCTTCGTGTATAGGCTTTATTATATTAAGTTCATTTGAAGCCCTCATAAAATAATCTTCTACTTCAAAAATATTAAGGGGCTCTTTTAACGAAGAAAGAATATTTAAAGACTTAGCGGAGCAACCGTCCATCAACATTTGAATTGCCCAATCAACATAGTCAACTGGCTTGACATCGCTTTCATATATTTTATAATACAAAATTTTAGTATCCATTTCTTTGCTCCCAAATAATAAGTTCTGGATCTTTCCTACTATCAACTATCCTTTAGGTCAAAATAGACTGCCGCAGCAAGCATCAAGTTACTTTTACATCTTAGCTACATCTTGAACTAAAGCTAACAGTTTGTTTAAGAAGATTGTTTTATTATACTTCCTCTTTTTGGACCGTTCGATTAATGAATGAAATAGTTGGAGGCTCTGTAGATACCACATCAATTATGTGGTTTAAAGCATTTATCCCATAATGTTTGAATGGTCCAGGATGATCATCGGAAGCAATGGTGCTTACTTCAATAAAATCCAAATATCTGGATTTCGAGTAAATAGAGAAAACTCCTCCCTCAAAGACCTCGTACTCATCTAATATAGTAAAGCTTTCGTTTCTTACAGAGTATGCTATGTACCAATCAAATTCGATTTGAAGAATGGGGAGAGTTTGGTCCACATCTATTGAATGACAATCTTCAATAACAACATCTCCAACTTGAATGCCTTCCGCTTCGTCATTAACTTTGCACCGTTCTATTTCAAGAATTAATTTGTTATCTTGAGGTTCATATATTGAGGTTAAATAGATATAGCCTTTATACTCAATCAATTCTTCATATAGCACAATATCCCCCCTTATTAATGAATACAT
This sequence comes from Neobacillus massiliamazoniensis, assembly GCF_001048695.1. GTDB lineage: Bacteria > Bacillota > Bacilli > Bacillales > Cytobacillaceae > Neobacillus > Neobacillus massiliamazoniensis. The sequence goes on from NZ_CVRB01000005.1 coordinate 13,906, forward strand.
TGGCTTTCTATTCAACAGAAAGGGACATTTCTCCTTCTTAAAGAAGTCGAGTAGAAAGGAACCTCTCCACCTTACGGTAGATTGTGTTCCTCCCCCTCACAGAACCGTGCTTGCGCTATTAACGCACACGGCTCCTCCTAGTTACCATTCACAAAACCTTGTTTCCTTGCTTTTTATCGCTTGTACACCATACTCTTCTAACAAGAAAAGGCCGGTAGGGTCTCCCGAGTTGCCGTATCATATCAATGTATAACGTGCCAAGGTCTCTGACTCCAGAGAGGTTTTACCCTTCTTGCCTTTAACGAAAGATAAAATGTAGCTTTCTGCTGTGCGTAAGGCATCAGCCCTCTCGATTTACTAACATTATGGAGCTCAATCCCTTCAACCATTTGACTTTCGGCCCGCCACCTAACTGTCTACGCTTAAAGACTAAAGTTACCTTTAGCCCTCCAAGACTCGCTACGAGCGAATGGCTAGTTCTTACTCGACGGGAATCCCACCCGCTATATGATACGACCTAAGCTCGGCCGCACACGCACCCGTTAGTTTAAGTGTAAATATTCACAATCTTTTGTTACCTCAACAAAATCTGATCCCTTAATATGTAGGGGCATATCAAAAAGACGCCTTCTTACTAAAGAAAAACGCCCTTTTGTTGAACAAAGAATAAATAACACGATTCAACAAACCTTCCGTTCGTGCATAATAAAAAATCAACCTTAGAAAAATTGCACTCGATCGTGAAAAAGCGATGCCTTCTTCCGACATCGCACCCTTTCGTTTAGTTTAAGTTCACTGACTGTTTAAAATGACTTTTCTCTTTTCGATTTGAAACATAACTATGTAAAATCATGCCAAGAATGACAATAAAAATACCGCACCAAGATAATGGAGAAGGAATTGGGATCGACAAAAATAGCAGTTCCCCAGCTAGTGTAAAAATCACTTCCATTGATTGCGTTGCTTCAACAGAAGCTAACTTTTGCATATTTCCTCTTACCATATCTGTCGCTTTGAAAAATAGAACAGTGGCAATGACTCCAGAACAAAGTGCCACCAATAAAGATTGAAGACTCTGCCCCTTACTTGGTAATCCTACGGTATAAAAGCCATACAAGGAAAGCAAAAACCAGAATGGAAGGCTTGCAAGGGTCATTCCTAACATCCGTTGATAAGCATCTAAACGCCCTTCACACACATCCATCATTTTTCGATTCCCTAAAGGATAGGCAAATGATGCTAGTAGAACAGGAATAACTCCCAATAATAGATTTTTTAAAGAAAGGTGTTTAGCCTGTTCCATTTGCATTAAAACAATACCTAACAGAATAATAAGTGACATGATAAGACCTTTCAGGGGAATTTTCCCTCTCATCTGTAAAGGTCCATTCTTTGTGTATTTCATTTCAAAAAATAACGGTGCAAGTAAAGTACCTGAAATAATAGTCAATTGCCATGTTCCAGCAATAAGCCAACCAGGTGAATACGCAGATGCAAAACACAAGGGGGCATAGAATAACCCAAATCCCACAGAGCCCCATAAAACCCATGTTCCTGGTTGTTTTCTCATTTCGTTAAAGAGTGGCCGTAAATTTTTGCGAATTAGTACAATACACAAGAGAAACGGGGCCATAAAGATATATCGAAGCGAAGCGCTCCAAATCCAACTGCCACCAGACAGCTCCATAGATGCATTGAGCACAAATGTAAAAGCAAAAAAGAAGGCTGCAGTAATACCGATTAAAATGGGTTGCAACTGAATTCACCTCGGCTCCGTTTGTTGCGTTAGTATTTCGCCAAGACTTAGCCAGTTTTCTTCTACAAGACGGACAACTATTTCGCATTCCTTATTTTTACAAGCTGATATAATTTGATTGTGTTGCTCAACCGAATATAACCCTTTTTGGGTAATAAATTGTGAAATCTCTAATCGCTGGATTTTAGGTATACTACGTTCTAATGCGAATAAGATTTCAGGGTTTCCAGCCACGTCTAAGAACACATTGTGAAAAGCTGTATCTGCCTCAATAGCCTTAATAACGTCGCCTTTTTCAATTGAAAGCAGCAAAGCCTTATTACTAAACTCTAATTCCTCCAGATCCATTTCCTTTAATAATGGACATGCAAGTCGAGCAGCTAAAGCATGTAAAACTGCTACAACCGTAAAAGCATTTTTCGCCTCCTCTAATTTTAATGGTGCTACACGAGTAGATGACCCTGGAAGTGACTCAACAAGTCCCTCGTCCTCAAGTCGTTTAAGTGCTTCCCTAACAGGGGTACGACTAATTCCAAACCTTTCTGCTAATTCTTTGTCATTTAAGCGTTCTTCTGGTTGTAATTCCAAATTAATAATCGATTTTTTTAAAGTTTGATATACTTCATCTCTAAATGACAAACGTTTAATTGGTTTTATTATGTCTTTTTCCATAAAACCAATATATCGCATATTAGTTTTCATTACCATATTATTTAGTTGTGACTTTTGCTTAATAAGCCTTATTCAATTAAATAGCCCGATTGTTGAAAAAAAGCTAATGACGATTGTTCAACTATCCTGCCAGTTAGCACAACAAGAAAAAGGGATCGCGGCAGCGGTCCCTTCTTTAATTCTTGCCCCCGATAGCGTAAGTACAATTTTTCACAAACTCCACTCCATTACATATAAAAAAGTCCTCATAATGCCTGCCCAAACCAGACACTCAGCGTTTGACCACCATCTAATAGAAACTCCTCTTTATACTCCCACGGTACTTAGTTTTAAATGAATATGGGTTCGTATCTAATTCCCCGTACCTTGGCAGAGATGAGGATTTGTCGAACCAGTTGCGAAATAATTATCTTACGCCGAGGAAAGTACCCTTCACCAAAATATTCCGAGGTATAATTTAAGTCTTTGTAATTATCCCAAGCTCCAATTCTGTAACTAAGAACAGAGTCCATTGATTTCCCATAGCTTTTGAATCCACAATTGGAGCAATCAATGGCTGGGATTAACTTTGTTTGTAATGGTGGAAGCTCATTAAGAGGTACTAATTGGTAGGCAATTTCCTGTATATCCTTTTTCGTATACACTGGTCGGTAACTAATTCCTGTAACAGAATGTGCATCAAACAGCCGCTTGATTTTAGATGAAATTAATAATTCGGATTCCCAAGACATAAGGAAATCGCGATTTCCAACACTGCTCTTCCGTATCATAAGGTCGTTGGTCTGATTTATATATGCATTACACTCATTACAGGATACTGAGAAGTATTTATCAGGCTCTTCCGAATAGGGGTTTAGATCTTGGTACGCCGGATATAGAGCCAGTAATAGTGCCGACTCAAACTCTTTTTTGCTAAACTCCACACGTCTCAGCTCTTTTACCTCTACACCAACCGTAAGCAATTCATCCTTTAGCCGGTTATATTCAGGTAGGTCTGAGTACATACGTACTGATGTACCATCTCTTTCCTTCAGGACGTGATTGTAACTATCTAGAATCGAATCAATAGCATCTTTATAATTGGATGCATCTATGCAAAATATCGTTGACAGAATTCGCATATTTAATTTCCTCCCAGTTCTTTTTCACAGTTTTAGAGTTAAATATTCCACAACAAATATGGAATTCCTTATTTAACTACCACGTTAATTCAACAAGAAAAAGCTGGCTTGATGACAGCCGAACTTAAACTCAAGCCCCCTTTAGTTTAACAAGGGCCATACGCATTTTATTAAATGATTTTTTACCAGTTTACTAGTTAAGGATTGACGAAGAAATATCCTTCTGGTATATTTTTATAAATAATTAAAATGACCATATTAAAAACTCTTATCCAGAGTGGCGGAGGGACAGACCCTATGAAGCCCAGCAACCTTCAAGTTTTACTTGAAAAGGTGCTAATTTCTGCAGAATTGTTTCTGGAAGATAAGGGGAGGAATGAAATAGTTTGTTATGACCTCTTCTTATCTATTGTAGAAGAGGTTTTTTTATTTGGAATATAAACGAGGAAATAATAAAAAGTTAATGACTATTAGGGGATGATGAGATGAAGGGCGTAAACTTTAGAGAGAGTTCATTAGCATCAGATACGTTAGTAAAAACAAACTTAAAAAATACAACTAAACCTGCCGTCTCAGGTACTATAATGACTAATACTCATAATAATAAAAATGAACCATTAGTTGAAATCTCCAGTGAAAATAATTTTTGCAGCATTTATATTAGCAAGTATAGAATGAATAAAGAAGTTGGCTTTGGAAGAAAGCTGCTTCGGATCCTTGAAGATTTTCAACTTTATTATAGGCATATGCCATCGGGGGTTGATGCTCTTAATCTTGTTTTACATGAAAATCAATTAAATCAGATAATAGAAAGTGAACTAATACAACGGATACGTACGGAACTTTCGGCAGATAAAGTGACTATTGAACGTAATCTTGCTTTAATTATGCTTATCGGAGGAAAAATGCATCATAATGCTGACACCATTGCCAGAGCAGCGAGGGTTCTTGCAGAAAAAAGAATTAATATTGAAATGATACATATGAATCAAGGATCATCTCAGATAAGTTTAGTATTTAGTGTAAAGGCTCATGATGAAAAAAGAGCTGTATCAGCAATCCATAATGAATTTTTTGAAAGTGTGTCGATTTGAAATATTAATGATTTCCTACAGGTAATAAAAGAGCATATATTATGACTAATAGATGCTCCTTTTCTTTTTGTTTTCATTAACGATAACTTCCTATTAAATTAACCTGCCAAGTTAGCACAATAAGAAAAGCTGCCTCAATGACAGCTTTGATCTTCAACTCTTGCACCCGTTACTTTAAGTGTATTATTTCACAATCTCTTCTCCACTTAAAAATTATTAAAAACATTTATGAGTACTTTAGTAAGTTTTCAATAGATTTTGCCTATTTTACTCGTTGAAACATCGGATGACTTTCTTTAAATTGAACTAAATCCCATAAGTTTCCGTATAAATCTTTAAATACAGCAACAATACCATATGATTGTTCTTTTGGTTCTCTAACGAATTCAATTCCTTTTGTCATCATATCATTATAGTCTCTCCAAAAGTCATCTGTCCCAAGGAAAAGAAAAACTCTTCCTCCTGCTTGATTTCCAATAAAAGATATTTGTTCTGGTTTTGAAGCCCTTGCAAGTAATATTGTAGTTCCAGACGAGCCGGGTGGGGATACTACTACCCAGCGTTTATCTTGCTCTGGTTGGTATGTATCTTCAATTAACGTAAAATGAAGTTTTATTGTGTAAAACTCAATGGCTTCATCATAATCTTTAACAACCAAAGCAATATGTACAACAGATTGTATCATTTTATTAACCCTTCTTTCTTCGTAAAACATAAAGCCTTACGCCATAAATTATTATAGTGTTCATCTTTACAGAGTTTTTCAGATAAATTATACCATTAATGTTGACTTATCTAACTATTAATTTATTGAATTTTCTTATTTCACTAAACTGTCCTTTACTTGAATAACGATAACGAAAAAGAACTGCCGAAACAGGCTATCCAAATGACTTTCTTAGTTGAATACGATGGATGCGACATCTTGAATCATCTTTCTGCTTGCTTTACTGATGCCGGCAAGCTGAAAGAATCCATGGTTTACTCCAAGATACCTTCTGCATTGTGCCTCAACACCTGATTCCAACAAACGATGATATAATGCCTCTCCCTCGTCGACCAGAGGGTCAAATTCAGCAGTAATAATGTGCGTTTCCGGAAGACCTTCGAAATCATCACGGTATAACGGGCTTGCTTCTGAGTTATCAGGAGGCAGATTTGATAAATATGCCTCAAAGCCACTTAGTAAAGCGTCCCGTGTAATCACATAATCATCGCCAAATTTTTTATAACTGTTGCTTGTACCTTTCGCATCAAGCATTGGATAAATGAGAACTTGCCGTTTCGGCATCCAATGCCCTTGTTTTTTTAATCGTAGACAGGTAACCAAAGCGAGATGCCCGCCTGCACTGTCGCCAGCGATTGTGATGTTGTCCGGGTTCCCTCCCCAGGATAAGGCTTGTTCACGGACGATGTAGGCAGCCTTGACGGCATCGTCATGAGCTGCTGGATAAACATGCTCCGGAGCCAGTCGATAATCAACAGCGATGACAAGAGCGCTGCCCAAATTAGCCAACTGGCGTAATTGACGATCGTGAGTTTCAAAATCACCACTGACAAAACAGCCTCCATGATAATAAACCATAACTGGGAGATTAATTTTTTCAGATGGTTTATATATACGAAGCCGTATGCCTTCAATAGTTTGTTCAAAAATATTCCATACTGAGACTGCTTCTCCGGCTAAGTCGATAGTACTCAAATATCCTTGCCTACGCTCTTGCATACTTTGCTTCCTTGCCGATGGACGCCCACTTTCAATAAATTGGGAGACCAGTTTTCGAATACCCGGCTCCAGATAGTTTAAATGTGTCATTTTGAATTCACTCTCCAAATTTTTTTCACAAAAATATCCACCTCGTAAAGCTAAGAAATTTATTTTGAATAAAGTTTTCCATAAAGTAACTCTAATTGATTTTTAAGCTCTTTATTCTCTTTTTCCAATTCCCTCACACGGTTTTTTAGGGTTTTAAATTATAGCTCCTGTATTGGAGTACTTTCTCTACGGGGTATCATTATCGGATACATAGCGGAGATAAAGGCTAAAACTACCATAATACCAGCTACCCATGTGTTGATAGTTACGGAATAGTGGTCTACAAGTAAACCACCAAAACCAGAACCTAAACAATCTAGAATTCTTTCACATTACAAAATATTCCTTTATAGCTACATATTTAGTTGCAACCTATGAATATAAATGAAAAGTAAACTGACTATTTATTCTTAAATCTCCTTATTTATCGACTCTGCCTAGACAAGACCCTGCAGGAAGCGATAATTCTTTTTTCTTTGCATAAGGAATTCCCAAAGACTACCTAAAAGAGCGAACAAATCCGATCATATCAGCTCTGTTCGCCTACCTATTAATAATCTAGTTTTAAATTTCCATTCTTATACTGTTTCCTTCATTAAGAAAGCCAATCGATAAAATACTAGACTGAATAGGAAAATTACAGCCATGACAATATACAATTCAGATGAGAAATGAATGAGTAACCATCCACCAAAGACAGGGCCTATGAATCCTCCTAAATTTTTAAACTGAGATGCCCCTAGATAGGTTGCTTTCTGTGTTGCTGGTGCAATTTCTTCGATCAACGCATTCATCATTGGAAATGCAAAAATTTCACCAACTGTGAAAATAATCATACCTACGATGAATAACCATGGTGTATGCGCAAAATTAAAAATAATAAAACCTGCTGCAAAAAATAGAATCCCAAATACTAGACTTTTCATAATAGAAATTCTTTCTGTATAAATCCCAATTGGTAATTGCAAAGCTAATACAACAATTGCATTCAATGTAATCAAAACAGAATACAGCTTAACACCATTTTCAATATTCAAATTTATGTATTGAGGTAATGTTGAGTCAAATTGAGAATAGCATAGGTTTACAAGAATTCCACCTGCAAGTAAATATAAGAGTTTTTTATCAGAAAATATGACCTTGAACATTTGTAAAATCGTTTGTTTCTGTGCTTGATTTTGAGGTGTTACGTCATATTTTTGGAACATAAAAATCAAAAATACTCCGTAGACTGCGTACATTGTTGCTGTAATGAAAAAAGGTATTTTCGCATTGGACATGCCAGAAATCCACACTCCACATAATGGTCCAATTACTGCAGCAATATTAATCGCTGTATAGCGGAAAGAAAACAGTCTTCTTCGCTTCTTTTCCTCTGTAAAGTCAATCATTAAAGCTTGAGTTGCAGGTTCAAAAAATGATCGGCATAATCCATTGATAGCATTTAAAAGGATAAACAATTCAACTACTCCAACCGTTGCAAAACCTACAAACACTGCACTCCATATAAAAACAGTTGTAAGGATGATAAATTTCCTGCCAAATTTATCTGTTAAATATCCACCTATAAATCCTCCAACTGTTGCACATAGTTGTGCAATTCCTAGTGTTATCCCAATCATTAATGGCGATGCATGTAATTGATTTTGTAAATAAATTGCTAAAAAGGGTATTGTCATAAAGCTTGCAATACGTGTAAAAATAGTTCCATTCAATATAATCCACACAATTGGATGGAAAAAGGAAATAAATTGCATTAATCTCAAACTCCTTTTAAGTATTTCACTACTTTATCTAAACTTCTTTAATTTACAATATGTTGGAATTACTCTTTACATTGGATTCGCTGTAGTTTTTTCCAGCAAATGAATACGATGCATCAAACTTTAGATTCCTCCATAAAAAACCTATAATAGCCCCAATGATTGCTGGGAAAATCCATCCAACTCCTTCAGTATATAAAGGAAGATGACTATAAAGGTTTGTAATAAAATCTAATTGGAATTTAGCTTGTTTCAGACTATCAACGGTGCTAATTAAGGCTGTTCCTATCAAACCACCAACATAAACAGAGGGATATCCTTTAAAGTACTTATGAATGATAGTTTTCTGCATATTCTCTCCTCTTTAAAATGTACTTTTTTTCCAATTAAAAACTCTCACCTCACAATCAATTAAACATTACATGTTTGTTTGATTGCCGAGGCGAGAGTATCGCGGTACCACCCAGCTTTCCTATCTTCCTCACGGAAAACAGGCTCAATAAGTCTTATTCATTAAGACTTGGGTCTGTTAACGAGACTAACCGTCACTCACTACTCTGGTCAATGACATAACCATTTTGCAAGCAAAGCTCCAAGGCGACATTCAAAAAGAATTGACGACCGTTCTCTCAGCCAATGGAACGGATCTCTGACGTTAGGATTCTCTTTTACTACTCCTTTTCAACGCTAGTGTATTAAATTGTTTTTAAAAATAAAAACGCCTCAGCAATTATCCGGTTTACTTTTTGCAAAATCGGACAATTGCTGAGGCGAAAAAATCACGATACCACTCAACTTTCCTATCTTCCTCACGGAAAAAAGGCTCAATAAGTCTTATTCATTAAGACTTGGGTCTGTTAACGAGACTAACCGTCACTCACTACTCTGGGCAATAACATAACCATTTTGCAAGCAAAGCTCCAAGGCGACATTCAAAAAGAATTAACGACCGTTCTCTCAGCCAATGGAACGGATCTCTGACGTTAGGGTTCTCTTTTACTACTCCTTTTCAACGCTAGTGTATTAAATTGTTTTTAAATATAAAAACGCCTCAACAATCATCCGGTTTACTTTTAGCAAAAACGGACAATTGTTGAGGCGAAAAAATCACGATACCACTCAACTTTCCTATCTTCCTCACAGAAAACAGGCTCAATAAGTCTTATTCATTAAGACGTGGGTCTGTTAACGAGACTAACCGTCACTCACTACTCTGGGCAATAACATAACCATTTTGCAAGCAAAGCTCCAAGGCGACATTCAAAAAGAATTAACGACCGTTCTCTCAGCCAATGGAACGGATCTCTGACGTTAGAGTTCTCTTTTACTACTCCTTTTCAACGCTTTATAAATAATATTTAAGTTCTATAGTAAACAATTATATTGACATATAATTTTTATGTCAACACTAAAAGTCCTGATCCTGGTAACGGACCCTTCGGATTCCATTCTAAAAGTTTCTTCTGCTCTTTAATATATTGCCAAAAGGAAATAAGGGCCGTTCCTCAAGTAATGCGCCCGATTGTTGAATTAGAAATCCTTTTATCGAAAAACTCCATATGTGTTTTTTCTTGTTTATAGTAATCTAATCTATCTTGGATGTACCCGTATGAAATTCAAATTTATGTCCATCTGGGTCCATAAAATAGATGGACTTTTTATCTTTTTCATCTCTCGGACGACCTGACAAGATATTTACATTTAATTTCTTTAGTTTGTCGTACATTTTATCAAAATCTTCTTCTTTAATTGAAAAAGCAATATGTGTGTAGGATTGGTGTATTTCATTACGGGGTATGTCTTTCTCTTCATTAAGAGCAAACCACATTCCATTTACATCGAAATAAGCCGTTTTCCTACCCTTTACTAATAATTTAGCATCAAATACCTTTTTATAAAACTCAATAGAATTTTCTAAATCAGAAACTGAAAATAAAAAATGATTAAGCCCTTTTATCGACATTTTCTCACCTCAATAAAAATTTCCCCTTTATTACACTATAAAAAAATTCCTTCTTCAAGTAACCTGCCACTTCGTATTATAAGGTCACCAGATATTTCTGGTTGACCATTTTTTATATGGTTATTTTATAACGGTAGCCGGGGTAGAACGTACCTGCCCGTGGGGCTTTAGATCCCGTCAATTAAACAGTTCGCCCCCTACTTGTAGAAACATGTTTGAGGCTGGTTGGGACATTGATCTCGTATAACAAGCGAAGCTATGATACTGCAAGAAGGAATTAGGGGTACCGGTGAATTTCATTATTGGAGGAGGAGATTTAAAAATGAATCCAGTCGTAGGTCTGGATGTAGCTAAAGGTGAAAGTCAGGTTCAAGCTTACTTGGAAAAGAAAAAGCCATACAAAACTAGTTTTAAAGTAACACATACCCTTGAAGGACTAGAAAGATTACACCAATTTCTAGAAGAATTGAGAGTTTAACTGGGGTTAAACCTCCAATCGTTCTCGAAGCCACAGGGCATTATCATACGCCCGTTGTTCAGTATTTTGAGGACAGAAATTATATATTGATCATTGTTAATCCATTAATCTCTTATCGGGCGAAGAGCTCAAGTTTACGCAAAGTAAAAACAGATATAATCGATGCTAATCATCTCTGTGAATTGTACTTTAAAGAGGATTTAGAGCCATATAAAAAGCGTGGGATTCAACTCTTAAACCTTAGGAATCTTACAAGACAACACGAAAACTTAACAGGAATATTTGTACAAGCTAAGCTACAGTTTCAAGCAGTTCTTGATGAGGTTTTTCCTGAGTATAGAGGTGTTTTTGGGGATTTATATTCTGTTGTTTCTTTACTTACTCTACTAGAATATCCTACATCTAACGATGTCTTAGATGCTGAAGAAGAAAGAATAGCAGCTAGAATAAAGGAAAACTGTAATAGTCGTTCTCGTAAGTGGGCGGCTACAAAGGCAAAGGAACTGATGGCTGCTGCAGCAACCCTCGCTGTTCAACATAAGCACCCTATAGTTTAAGTGTAAATCTTCACAATCTGTTTCGTAAATTAAATAAGCAAAAAGGCGATGCCTTTATTCAAGCATCGCACTCGTATATTGAATATAAATTCACTTTTTTTCCATTACTGCAAAGTAATTATTTTCACAATCTGCAAAATTAAATACTCTACCTGAAGGCATATTTACAATTTCTCCGACTGTAACGTTTTTGTTTGATAAGTCACTATATAAATTATCGAAATTATTTGAGAAGAACATTAAAGAAGGTGTTCCAAGATTTAATTCAGGCGACATTTTCGCAATAAATTCCTTATTATGGAGAATAATGCTTGTTTCAGCTTCTTTAGTTGGAGCAATTTCGATCCATCTAAAACCTTGACCATTGTCTTCCTCTGAAATTACAATAAACCCTATTTTTTCTGTCCAAAACTCCTTTGCCTCATCTTGGTTATTAACATACAACATAATTTGACCAACTTGACTAATCATTGATATTTACACTCCTTTATATAATTAATTACAAAACTTAATGATTCTAAACTTTTCTAATCCTAAATCAGCGTTACAGTAACTCTACTTCAGCGACTCCACAAGCTCGTTCAAACGGTCCCAAGTTTCTGTGATGCCCTGCAGCATGCCCATGTCCATGACGTTCTTAAGGGACTCTGCGGACACATATTCAGCACGGTTTATCAACTTCGTCTTTCCACCCAAATCGATGAATTCCAATGTGATCTCGGTGGACGGCATGGAGTCATTTAAATTGCCTTCGGCATCCGAAAAGTAATCGGTGTAGATTATTTTCTCCGGCTCGATAATCTCCTTATAAACCCCTTTGCCCCAGGATTCCATACCAAAAAATTGACCCTGATTCTGATCGACACACTTCATACAGTAGTGCCAAACGCCTCCCGGACGGAAATCGACGGTGCAGACCGGAATCTCCCAGCCCCTCGGTCCCCACCAGCGTTTCAGATGCTCCGGCTCTTTAAACATCTTGAATACGAGATCGCGTGGCGCATCGAAAATGCGCTCCAGTACCAGTACCCGATCGTTCTCTACTCTCGATACCATTGCGTTGTTTGACATCGTAATTCCTCCTTGAACATGAAATGATTTTATGATTTTTCCTTGTTCTGCAATTCCTTCAAATAATCATCTAGATTATCGAATCTTTCTTGCATCACGCGCTGGAAGGACTGTATCCAAGAATCAAGCGCTTGGAAGGGCTCTGGACGGAGCTTGTAAATGCGACGGTTAGCTTCAGCCTGCACTTCCACAATCCCGTTGTCGCTTAGCACTTTTAGATGCTTCGAAGTTTGGGGTTGCCTCAATCCCAGCTTGTCGGCGATTTCCCCCACGGTCAGGGGACCGTCACGCAAGAGTTCAACGATATTCATACGATTTGGTTCAGACAAAGCGCTCAGCGTCGTCATGTTCACGCCCGGAATCTTCCCTGACATATTGCTCACCTCGTCTAGTGATGGTCTCCGGTAAAATAATAACTGCATCATCACTAGTATTATCCTCCTGTTGAATCGATTATACCTAAAGGAGAATATTCCCGTCAAGGAATATTTTAAAAAATAAAGTGATACCGATTCAGTGCCTAATACACAGAATCCAATCCTTCATAGGTTGAGTGAAATCGTATGTGTTCCAATCATATCATCCCGATTGGCACTTTTACTCTTCTCAATGTTTCCATTCTTGACCAATTTCTCTAATCTCCCCATTTTGACTCAATAAGAACGAAAACGATTGCGAGTAAAATGGTAAATCATATTTTACATACCTTATAACCATATATCTCAATAGTTATTTCCGCTTATGTAAAAATGAGCTTTAATTAAAGTTCCCTAAAACCCTGTGTTTATACGAGATGGTATACAATTTTTCCTATAAATTTCTACTTCCACTATCCTGAACCGTTAGCACAAAAAGAAAAAGCTGCCACAATGACAGCTCCATTCTTCAACTCAAGCTACCCGTTACTTAAGTACACCATTTCACAATCCTAAATAAAGCATATTAATATACAAGACACATATATTTAGTCATATCTTGCCCCTTCAGACCTCAAATCGATTTTGTTCTTTTAACAAAAAAAGCACTCATTTTTTCGAGTGCCTTCTTTATTTTTTCTTCTGTTTTGATTTACCACCGAATAGACCTATCGCGACTGCTACCCCAATGCCTATAGCAAACCATGCAGCGAAACTCATCACTTCCACCGCCTTTTTGGCTTTAAATACATTTTACGTAACTATATGCGGAAGGTTACAGCAATTTTGAGTGCCTTTTTTGCTGCCGATATTCCTCAAACGACCTTCTTATGTTAGATTTTTTTCTTCAAGTAAAGCACCCGTTCGTTAAAGAAGGTCTATTAATTTCCATCTTTTTTATGTGCTAATTTCAATCTATTATAAAACTAAAATAATGACTTAATGGATAGGAAAATACATATTACCGAACAAGCATAAAAGAGAAGAGCTGTTTTAAAATTCCTCCTAAATTTAATACCGTAAGCACAAAAGAAGATAGCCGCTGCTATTTTGGAACAACTTCGCAAATAAGCATGATTAGAAAAAATTGAACTGCTTAAAATAATTGAAGTAAGGAGAGTTATAGAAATTAGTATTTTGAACCACAAAGGTTCATTCAGAAACACTTTAATCATAAGTTTTATCTGTTGCATGAGGGTACAACTCCCTTCAATCAATATTTATTTAATCATATGTCGATATTTTAAAAAGTATCCCCTTTTAGCCCCACGTGTATTTGGTAGTTGTCTCTCACCTTTATATATGGTTACATATCTATTACCAGTCATTTAATATCCTTATTCATTAACCTGCCCGTCGTTTAATAAGAAAAAATGCCAACCCATGTAAGGCTGACGCTATGTTCGCCTAATTCACGACCTTCACCCTAACAATACTATCGAATGACACTCGCTCAACCCCTCCTAGCATTACCTCAATCCGCAGCTCATGCGTAATAGGATCAACGTAATGAATGCGGCCAGTAATATCCAAAGTAAAGCCGTCATCCCAAACTGTTAGCTTTACCGAATGGTCGTACTCCATTGCGTAAATAATCCGCAGGTCGAATTCTTCCGCCTCATGTTCGTCAATGATTGGCTTAGCTTGCCGTTCAGTATATCGCCAAAAATCCCGCTGAGTTTTCGCTAGTTCTGGCAATTGAAATGCGGCTTGCCATTTCATCATTCCTCGATCTCTAATCGCCATATAATCGCCTCCTTTATGATTATTATACACGAACAAACGTTCCGTATGTAATTAAAAGAAAAAGACCACTTTTTGACGGCCTTGAGTTCTGCTTATTCCATTAAAGCACAATAAGAAATTAATTGTACTGCTTTTCAATAGTTCAAATAAAATAGACTAAAACACAAATCAATTCTTCCAGAGAGAGGTGCAGGTGTTTCTTTACCTATACACATTCGTCTGTTCAGTCTCCCTTAGCGCCACCGTTCTCCGCGATTCTTCAGGTAGTGTGCAAACACATAGCGCCAAGGTATGATGAATGGAAAAATAACGACTATCAAGCACTCATAGGCGACCATACTTGTTGCATCGTCCATTTGACCGGAAGACCATAGTGGGAGCGCAACGATGAACAACCAAATCGTCTTCCATAACAATTCCCACAGAAGCAAAGGTAGCATTTGGAGTGGATACCGCAGCCCCAGGATTGACAGAACTGAAAAGGATGTCAGCATGCAGGCAACCACTCCATCCATTAGTTCCCAGGGCTTATCTAGATGGAATAAATGTTGGATTACTATCGTCCATTTCACGAGAGCGAGCCCCACGATAATTAAAAGGTACAGCGCCCTCAGTAAATAAAGACGTAACAACGACACCTCGTTTATTTTCGAAGCTTCTATGTTGGAATTCATTTTTTATCTCCTTCTATTAAGAAATTGATAAAGCAAAAACAATTATACTTCTTAAACTTTATGCAATCCCCCATAAAAGATTACCTTTTTTCAATAATATAAATGGCGTGAGCAATGCGAAATGTTAGTTCTAGAGCAAATTTCTTCTTGAACCTGCCTCTTTAGTTTAAGTACATTTCTTCACAATCTTCTATAAGTTATTCAACAATCTGGCCCGATAAAAAAGACACGCCTTTTTATATGCGTGCCTCGATTTCGATTAAAGTCTAATTTATATAGCTTTCAAAAATATTTACTATAAAAATCGTGTCTCAATTTGCCACTTAGCTGCGCATATATTTTTGTGGTCTCACTCTTCTCATGACCAAGTAAGCTCTGAATCACTTCAAGTGGCGCACCATTGTTAATCATATGTGTAGCATAACTGTGTCGTTTTTGATGAGGATGTATACTCTTTTTTATCCCAGCTCGATTTGATATGCCTTTGATAATATATCTCAGATTATCAATACTCATACGCCTGTTTGGCCTTCTTTCCGTAATAAACAGGAATCCTCGTCATCTCGCTCATCTAGATACCTTTTTAACCAAATGGAGCAACGGGTATTAAAGTACACTTCCCTTTCTTTATCACCTTTTCCATGCACAATAACTGAATTCGCATGAAAATTAATATCATTACGATTTAATTTTACAACTTCCCCAATACGGCAGCCAGTAGAATACATAAATTCAAATAACGCATTCTCCATAGGAGTTTGACAAGCTTCCCTAAGATGTTCAATTTCTAATTCTGAAAGAAATTTTGGAATTCTTTTACCTAACTTTGGCTCTTTTAATTTAGTAGCTGGGTTTTTATGGATAAAGCCTTCATCATGTGTCCATTTGAATAGTGATTTAATGCAACGAACTCTATGTCCTAAACTAGAAGGTTTTAAGTGATCTCCTGCCTGTATCAGATACCCTTTTAGTTTTTCAGTAGTAAACTGGCTAATATCAATATCACCAAAAAATCGTAAAAGGGATTGTATTGAAAACAGTAGGTTTTTAATGTAAGAGGTGAATATCCTTCAATTTTTTTATCTAATTGATACTTTTCCCACGTCTCTGATAATAACATAAATCTTTCACTCTCCCGGAATATAAATCAATTAATCTAGTTAACATTATGGTCAAGGAGAGTCTTTTTCATACGCGAGTGATTCAACAATCGAAAATGAAAATAAAGTTTCAAACCTTAGGAATCCAGGAAAAACAAGAATAAGGGCACTTTCTTTACTATAGAAAAGCGCCCGATTGTTGAAGATCATAAAATCAATCCTGCTTAAACCAGCTCACCCGTTACTTCAATAACGCTGAGAAATGAAGCCACTCTCAGCTTTCACATTTGGATATAGGCAAAACTGTGGAATATTTTACTTCTCTTAAAGATAAATTAGTTTGAATTCGTGATATGCCAAGCCTATTTAACTTTCTAATATAGCTACTCAATTCCTTCCGGCCTCTAATAACTACCTTTAGGAGATAATCATATTCTCCTGTTAAACAATGACATTCTAATACTTCTGGCATAGCTTTTAAGGCATATTCCAAAACCTCCAATTGTTCAGCTTGATGAATATTCGTGCTTATGAAAACATAGCAAAGTAAATCGAACCCAAGCTTCTCTTGGTTTAAAATTGCAACTTGCCTATCGATAAACCCTTCACTTTCTAATCGTTTTATCCTTGTATGTGTGGCTGGCGGGGACAAATTAACCCGTCTTGCTAGTTCAGCATTACTTAACTGAGCATCTTTTTGCATTATATCTAAAATTTGAATATCAACATCATCTAACATTTTACTTACAAAAGATTCCATGTAATCTTCTCCCTTAATAATTATTCAAAATACAGGTCTTATTTAATACCTAAACTTAATTTTATTCTTTAATATCCCAATTTTTATTTGAATTATTTCAAGTTTATAGAATTATATGAAATTCCATGTTGAAAAATCAATAAAAATGTTATGATCATTAATAAATTGATGTGAAATATTCTAAATGTCATTGTGCACAATGGCTTCTATCTTTTTCACTATAACAATGAAAAATCAAAGGAGCTAAATGGTATGGCGAATTTTTATGTTTTATTGTTGCTTTTAACAAGCTTACTATGGGGAGGAAATTTTGTAGTTGGAAAATCTCTTGTCGGTCATGCTTCTCCGTTGACCTTGACGAGCTTAAGATGGATGATTGCTATTGTTTTCCTTATACCAATGGTATGGTTTAAAGAAAAAAGGATACTACCCTCACGAGAGGCTATTGTTCCCTTATTTTTCATGGGAATCACAGGTGTTGTTTTATTTAATCTCTTTCAATTTTTAGCATTGGAACGAACAACCTCGACTAATGTTGGATTAATTTCCACATTAAATACCATCTCGATTTCCGTTTTTTCATTTATTTTTTTAAGAGAAAGAATCAATTTGCTACAAATATTTTCAATGATTATTTCGCTTTTGGGCGTACTTCTCGTTCTTTCCAAAGGAAAGATCGACCAATTACTGGCAGTACATTTCAATACAGGCGATTTATGGATGGTGATAGCTGTATGCGTGTGGGGAATATACTCCGTATGCAGTAGGTGGGCAATGAGAACGACATCACCGTTGATGTCTACATTGTACTCTGGAATATTTGGACTTCTCGTTCTACTTCCATTTAATTTCTTTGATTTTACTTTTTCCAATATAAATCGTTCTTTCATACAATCTATTTTATATACAGGTGTGATTTCCACTGTCGTTTGTATGGTATTTTGGAATATTGGCATACAGAAATTAGGTTCAACAACTTCTGGAATTTTCTTGAATTTCAATCCGGTTTTCACTGCAATTTTAGCATTTTTATTTTTACGAGAACAATTGTCATGGATACAAGGAATTGGCGGATTCATTGTGATTTTAGGATGTTTTTTATTCTCACACTTTAAAACAAAAGCAATCTCTCAAAACAATACCGTAAGCTCCAACTTAGCACCAAATTTTAGATGTTTGGGTTATTCCCGTAGATTATTTAAGAAAAACTGACCGAGTTTAAGTAAGAATCTTCAGAAGGTCTTGCCTTTAATAATTTAAGTTAAATGCGTTATACTACAACCTGGCCCAATTCATTAAGAAAAGCGCATTTCTTGCTCCAGAAATGCGCCCGATTGCTGAAGATCAGGGTTTTGCCATAATTTGATTACTATATTTAATTTGTGATACGGTTCCCCGCACCTGTCTAACCAGCAGTTGTGTTGTAAATATTTGCAAAAGGTAAACCATCATGACTTATAGGGAATCATCCTCAGTTATCAGGGAATTACAGGCATCTTCACTCCACTCAATTCATCTTCTACAATATATTGAATATAGTCAAAAAAAATCAAAATCACCTTTTAAATAATGACATAGCAAATCCTTATTTCCTGCATAACCGGTTAATTTCTCATTTGAACCGATTACTCTGTGACAAGGAATGACGATACTTAATTTGTTTTTCTCATTTGCACTTCCTACAGCTCTGATAGCTTTTTCATTCCCAATGGAAACGGCGATATCCTTATAGGACCCCGTTTCCGCGTAGGGAATTTCTATTATGCTTCTCTTTCACTTTACTTAGTGCCTCACACCCTTTAGAAATAATTGTAAAGCCTATTGACGTGTAACCATGTATTAGTGTACTATTCTATTAGTACACTAATACATGGTTATTGGAGGTTATATATATATGTTAGCTTTTCAAGGTCTATTGAAAAAGGACTTTGGCATCTCAAAATTTTGGTTTCTTTTATGGCTTATTTTCCTGGCTGTTTTTTTGCTTATACCGTTTGCACTAGAGATTTATTATCATATGCCGCTAAAAATTCTTCCTGTCGCGGTCCTAATGTTAATCGGATTTCACGCGTTTTTCTTACCGGCAATGTTATTGTCTATGCTTCGTTTGGAAGGAAAGACACAATTGTGGCTGTATAATCCGCAAAACAGTAAAGCACTATTTTTATCAAAAATGGCTGTTTGCTCTATTTATCAACTGATTGCTCAAGTGTTTTTAACAGGAGTCGGCTTAATTATTTATCAATTTTATAAAAATCATATCTATATTGAAGCGGCTGATTTGTTTATGGGAATTACAGTATTCAATGTCGGTTTACTGTTGTTCGGTTTATATGTTTCTTGTTGGGCCATTTTCTATTGGACTGTTTACCATTCCTTAGGGAAATTTCCAGCGGTTAAAAATTGGCGCTGGCTTGTTCTTCTTCTTCTATTTTTTGTTTTTAATACCATTACAGCCCTTTTGGCTAAGATTGAATTCTTAAAAGAAATAGTGAACAAATGGAAAATTCCTATATTGATGAATGTAAATGGTGATTACAAACGAGAAGGATGGGAAATCTATTTGAATTCCACGGATATTCCAGTGGTGGGACTTGTTATTTATGTAATCGTAGCGTTCAGCTTATTCCTTATTTCTTGTTGGTTACTCGACAGAAAAGTTGAGGTGTAACAGGCATGACAAAAGATTTTCAAACATCTAAACCTATATATATCCAAATAGCTGATCATCTATCATCCCAAATTGTAAGAGGCGAAATGAGGGCAGGAGAAAAACTGCCATCTGTCCGTGAAATGGCCATTAATTCAGGTGTCAACCCTAATACAATCCAAAGAACCTATAGTGAGATGGAGAGGATGGGAATCGTGGAAACAAAGCGGGGACAGGGGACATTTGTCACAGAAAATGAACAAGTATTAAAAGAGTTAAAAATTTGTCTACAAACCGATATTATTGATGCCTTTGTACAAAACATGAAAGAGCTGGGTTTTTCACAAGAGGAAATGGTGGAAGGCTTAGAGCAGTACTTTAGGAGGGATCAAGAGTGACCGTTAAACTACTTAATGTTTCGAAACGGTATGGGAAAGATTTTTCATTAAAAAATGTATCCCTTACATTTGAAACAGGGAAAATTTATGGGTTGTTAGGACCGAATGGCAGTGGAAAGTCGACGACATTAAAAATGATTGCAGGCCTGGTCTATCCTAACAATGGAACAGTTGAAGTGGACGCTGAAGAGGTGACAAGAAAAATTTGTAAGAAAGTGGCTTATTTAACGGAACTCGATATGTTTTATCCATCCTTTACTGTGGGTAATATGATTGAATTTTATGCTTCTCAATTTTCCGATTTTGATATGGAGAAAGCTGAAAATCTTTTAATCGATATGAAACTCGATCGGGCAAAAAAAATTAAGCAATTGTCTAAGGGAAATCGCGGCAGATTAAAATTAGTTTTAGCATTATCAAGGAAAACACAGGTTTTACTATTAGATGAACCATTCTCTGGACTTGATCCAATGGTTCGCGATTCTATTGTGAAAAGTTTATTATCATACATTAATTTTGACGAGCAAACCGTTATTATTGCCACACATGAAATCGATGAAATTGAACCACTTTTAGATGAAGTGATTGTGATTTTTCAAGGGGATATTATCGGCCAGAAAAATGTCGAAACCCTTAGGGAAGAAGAAGGGTTATCCGTTCTGGAATGGTTTAAATCCACGATGGTACAAATGGAGGGGAATTGAATGAGTAGTCCAGTTTTAGAATTGAAGAAAGTTTCAAAGGTAATTAAAGGGAAAAAGATCATTGATGATTTAAGCTTCGCCATTGAAGAAGGAGAAGTATTTGGCTTTTTAGGGCCAAATGGTGCAGGGAAAACAACGACCATCCGCATGATGGTAGGCTTAATGGGGATCACTTCCGGTGAAATTTTGATTTGCGGTAAGAGTGTGGAAAAAGAATTTGAGGAAGCAATTAGGAATATTGGTGGGATTGTTGAAAATCCCGAGTTATATAAATTCCTAACCGGGTATCAAAATTTGATGCAATATGCCCGAATGGTAAAGGGAGTTTCTAAGCAAAAAATAGAGGAAGTTGTAGAGTTTGTCGGCTTAAAGGATCGGATTCACGATAAAGTGAAAACCTACTCCCTTGGAATGAGACAGCGTTTAGGGTTAGCTCAAAGTCTGCTCCATGATCCAAAGGTGATGATTCTGGATGAACCAACTAATGGCCTTGACCCAGCCGGGATTAGAGAGATTCGTGATCATTTGAAAAAATTAACGAAAGAAAAAGGGATGTCCGTTATCGTCTCCAGTCATCTATTGTCTGAAATGGAAATGATGTGTGACCGAATTGCGATTATTCAAAATGGAAAGCTCATTGATATTCAAAAGGTCCATGATACGCAGGAAAGTAAACAGAAATATTTCTTTGAAGTGGATATAAAAAATATCGCGATCCTTAAGAGTCAAGGTATTTCGTATGAAAAAGTGGACAATGGGATCGCCATAGAGATGGAAAAAGACGAGGTACCAAATATGATTCAATTGTTAATCGAAAAAGGGATCCGCATTTTTGAAGTAAAACCAATTGCTAAATCGTTAGAAGATCGTTTCTTAGAAGTCACAACACAGGGGGAAAAGCTTCATGCCTAAACTCATTGTTAATGAATGGATCAAAATTTTTAAACGTCCAGGCACTTTTGTAATGATTGGTTTGCTGGTTCTTAGTGTCATTGCTACAGGGGTTCTAACCAAGGTATATAGCAATAACAAACAAACTGCTAATCATCAGTGGGAACAACAGGTAAAGCAAGAAATTAAGGAGTATCAAAAACAAATAAAGGAACTTCCGTCCACATCCGTAAATGTTAAAAAAGATTTAGAAAGAAAAGTTGCAATTGATCAATACCGTTTGGACCATAAAATCCCTCCAACCAAAGAGACAACAGGGTGGACATTTATCAAAGACAGCTCTGCTCTTATTTCGTTTGCAGGTTTATTTACAATAATTATTGCTGCTGGTATTGTCGCAAGTGAATTTAGTTGGGGAACGGTCAAGCTACTGTTAATTCGACCTATAAAAAGATATAAAATACTATTATCTAAATATATGACGGTTATCTTATTTGACCTTTTTATGTTGGCAATTTTATTTGCTAGTGCCGCTATTTTAGGGTTTGCTTTATTTGGAACAGGCGATGGCAATAATGTGCATCTTGCCTATTCAAATGGCAGTGTAGTGGAACAAAATATGTTCCTTTACTTAATAAAAACTTATTTATTGGCGTCCATTGATGTTATCATGATTACCACAATGGCATTTATGATATCCGCTGTATTTAGAAACAGTTCTATGGCGACTGGATTATCCATTTTCCTTTTATTTATGGGAGGAACGATCACGTCTCTGATCGCATCCCGGTATGATTGGGCAAAATATATTTTATTTGCCAACACAGACTTAACCCAATATTTTGATGGTGTCCCATTAGTCAAAGGTATGACGGTAGGATTCTCGGTTATCATGTTGTTAATTTACTTTTTCGTCTTTCAGCTATTGGCTTTTAGGGTTTTTACCAAGAGGGATGTAGCTGCGTAAACAGAAAAGTCATTTGGAGGAGCATTCATATAGAAATGCTCCTCATTTGTATATCACTTACGTTCACTTCAGCCTTCGATTATCTGTAAATGTTAAAATAAATACCGCCTCTATTTATGGTAAGGTTCCCCACTATTAATGCTAAATTACTTCCTCAACAATCTGGCCCGATTGTGGAACTATAGGTATTTTCCCAGATAGCCCCTCAACCCTCGAATCGTTTCCAACACCCTCTTAACCTTTTTTCTATCTATCATGCCATTTTTGGACTTACCTCCAATACATTAATAGCTGCTATTATAGCAATAACACTCTCAAGTTCCACAAAAATAAGCGTTAATTCGTAAAATAAGCGTTAAGCCTTCTTGGATCAGTCGAGTAGAAAGGAACCTCTCCACCTTACGGTAGATTGTGTTCCTCCCCCTCACAGAACCGTGCTTGCGCTATTAACGCACACGGCTCCTCCTAGTTACCATTCACAAAACCTTGCTAATCTCTTAGGATCAGATTTTGCTATTCTGCTATCCTTACTAGTTTTGTCTCCATTTATTATTCCTACCTCTGTGTGTAGTAAATGTGTCCCTAGCAAGGGCGAAAACTGGTAGCCAGCCTTTCCTCCATCGGCATTACCCAACTTCATTGGTACTACGCTGCTATCCGACTCCCTAACATCGGCATTTGGTTTCCTTGCTTTTTATCGCTTGTACACCATACTCTTCTAACAAGAAAAGGCCGGTAGGGTCTCCCGAGTTGCCGTATCATATCAATGTATAACGTGCCAAGGTCTCTGACTCCAGAGAGGTTTTACCCTTCTTGCCTTTAACGAAAGATAAAATGTAGCTTTCTGCTGTGCGTAAGGCATCAGCCCTCTCGATTTACTAACATTATGGAGCTCAATCCCTTCAACCATTTGACTTTCGGCCCGCCACCTAACTGTCTACGCTTAAAGACTAAAGTTACCTTTAGCCCTCCAAGACTCGCTACGAGCGAATGGCTAGTTCTTACTCGACGGGAATCCCACCCGCTATATGATACGACCTAAGCTCGGCCGCACACGCACCCAGTTAGTGTATAAGGAAGATTATTACATCTTGAAAATGCCATTAAAATAATCACGCCAATAATCAACCAACCATTTATTATATTTACGATACATATGTATCAGTTTCGTAACCTCATTAGAATGGATTATACAACCTCTATCGTCATACATATGAAATATTAAATCCTTCTCGGTGCTAATGAAATAAACAGACTGTCCAATTGAAGGTTCTCTACCTTGTTCATAATTTCCAATTCCCTCAAGAATAGCCTTGTAAGTAATAGACTTCACTTGTGAGTACACAATTTTCACATTGTATTCCTGCTTAATTTCAATTGTTTGACCAGCTATTTCATCATAATCCTCATCAAATTCGAACAAAGTTTCTACTTCAATATTATGATCTTTTACTAATTGATACACATATTCTGGAGTGGTATTTCCAAACATTATATCCTCATTCATTCCCCAATCTTTTATATAAACATAAATATAATCTTCTGGATGGAACACTTCTTCAAACAATGTAATAACTCTTGTAACAACTTGATTGATTCTTTCATCCGTTCCATTTTCAAAGGGCTCACCTAGTTCAAACCTTAGATGTACATCGCTTGTTAGATTAGGAAAATTTCTTTGTATGTACTTAAATATTCGATCCTTCATTGGGGTTACTCCTTAAAAAATTATTTCTTGCCTATTTAAATTCGATACAGGTGTCTATGTTTCCTTGTTCAGCTAACCTGCTTCGTTACTTGAACAAGTAATAGCAATCCTTCGTTATTGAAGCATCGCCCCCGTTAAATCTATTAATAAGATAATGTCACCTTTCTGCCCAATTCTTAAAAATCTCAAGTAATTCCTCTAAATTTGTTGGTCCACCTGCACCAATAAAACGTCGATTTTCATCTTCATTTTCATCTTCAAAGATAACCTTACATTGAACCCAATCGTGTTCAGTACGTTCGATATTAACTTCTTCAAACACCTTGCTTTCCAGGTCTGTCTCATCCAAATCAATTTTTACATACCAACCAGGATTATCAAGGGTAGTAATACTAATACCATTAATATCTTGCCAGCCACTCCATTCATCGAAGTCACACTGTTTCGAGTACCAATTTTGAATCCAATTAATAATATTAATCTATCTCACCTACTTTGGTATTTATTTTATCCACAAAAGGAGTATCTTTTCCTTTTCCTATTAAACTATCCTGCCCTTTAGTTGAATAACAAAAAAAGGGCAGCTGCCGCAACTCCGTCTTCTGCTCAAGCCCCCGTTAGCTCAATAAGAAATTTATATGACTGAAGTCCGTTCCAAATCAAAAATATTGATTTGATTTTCATCAAATAGTTCTTCTAAAGCCTTTAATCCGTTTTTATCCGCATAATTTTTTTCTTCTTCTGAAATTGGAATAGCCATTAACCAAGCCACTTGCTTCTTCTCAAATTTAATTGTTTTCAACTTATTTTCCCAAAGAAAAGGAGAAAGGAATAAAATATGCTTCATATGTCTATCTGGGAGATACATTTCAATTACGCCCTTAAAGATAGTTCCTAATGAACATTCAAATTTAGAATTGATAATATTGGGAAAACATTCAAAATCACTTGCACCCACCAATTCAGCTCGTAATGGTATCCTGTTACCCTCGTATCCAATTGAGAAATCAGATAGACCAAGGGTAGCATATGATAAAATACCTTCAAAATTTCTATCTTCACAAGAAAGAATATCGACTGAACTTATATTGTTATCATCCCAATATTTAAAAACTTTGGGCTTTCCTTCAAATGCATTAAGTGCTGTCCTAGCAATAACCTTATTTTCTTCTGATACAGTCATTAAAACTTCCCCAATTCTTTTTTACATTAAATATATCATTAGTGCTTATTTAACTCCCTCAGTTTAATACGATTTTCTCCCGAATACTCGCTTATTCGCAGGATTTCATACCCCTTTAATTAGGTTTAACGGATAAATGAAATGATTTCAGATCATTATGGCTACGTGAAGGCATAGTGAAATAATGGAGTATACCATCACTCCACATTTTACCATATGATGTACATTCTCCACGCCGCCCCTGGAGGCTTTCCCTCCCATGTCTCAACGGGTCATTCGCCCTATCATTCCTTCGTCATGCCTATTCCAAGGGGTGGAGGCCAGTTATGCTAAACTAATGGGTCAGTGCCCTTATGTGTAAGAAATCTGGTACTCCGTACATTTTTGAAATCCTACGAATAAGCCAACATTCGGTCAAAACAGTTTGTTATTTCTTAAGTTTTCATCCAAAAAGAGGACGATAATTTTATATTTTTAAGTTATTAAGCCGCAATAGGCAATAATGGTTGGAGTTTATCAGGACAATAAGATTCATTACGTCGAGAAATACCCACAAAAATTCTAGCTAACTTGCCCACTAACTTCATTATTGATTTCATTTTCTTCATTTTCTTAACTTTAACATTATGAGTGTGTAATGCTTTAAATTCTGGGTTGTTCGCTACTAGACTCATAGTTGCTAAGAAGAGAAAACGCCGTAGTCTCGACCTTCCACGCTTTGAAATGACAATTTGTCCTTTCCACTTACCTGAACTTGCTTCGGCTAAGTGTAATCCTGCATGTCGAAGTAGAGAATTACCATGAGAAAAGTTACTTAGATCTCCAGCCTCGCCTAATATGCCAGCTAAAGAAATTTCACTAATTCCTTTTATGGTAAGTAACTTCTTGGCGAATGGAATCATATTTAATACTTCGACCAGTTGTTTTTCAACTTTTTCGAGTTGTGTTACAGCTAAATCATATTCTTCTAATAGTTGCTCAAGGTGAAATTTATACGCATCAAGGGCTTGTCTTGTACCAACGGATTTCCTAGCTACTTGGAGGAGTAATATAGCCTTTTTTAGTCCAGGCTGCCTCTTCATAATTGATTTCCAACCTACAATAACGTCGTGAGGTTGAAGTTTTTCTAATTCCACCGGGGATGGGAATAAACGTAGAGTTGCGATTGCCCCTTTACCTTTAATATCTTTAAATACCTGTCTCAATTCTGGAAAAACAATATCAACCCAACGATTTAATTGATTAATAGAACTAACGAGGCGTTTAACTACTACATCACGGTTTGACATAAGAACTCTTAGTTTTTCGAATGATTCTGATGCGTACCTAACTTCAGAGTAGTAACCGTTCTTCACCATATCAGCGATAACTAGTGCGTCCTTTTTATCGCTTTTTGATTGAGTATTATCACGGTTTTCTTTATTCCTTTTTACTAAATGAGGGTTTACTGTTACGACTTCTATATTTTGTTTAGATAGCCATTTTGAAAGATTGATCCAGTAATGTCCAGTTGGTTCCATCCCAACTATAGCTTCATCTAGGTTGTTTAATCTTTGTAGATTTTTCATCCATTTTAGTAAACTAGCAAATCCCTCTTCATTATTTTTAAATATAAGTGGATCTCCAATCACTATTCCACGGAAATTAACAGCTCGAGCTACATGTAATTGTTGAGCAATATCCACACCGACAATAAGATGTTTAACGGAAATTCTTTCTATTAGTTGATTTTGTTTGTTTTGCATTTTAAACTTCATAGTAGGGTTCCTCCTATAGGTGTGAGTTAGAGTGGTGTCTATACTCATATCTTACTGAGGAGCCCTATTTTTTTCAAAGTCGAAAAATAACGATCTACAGGAATGCTAAACTGCCACGTAAGTTGAACAAGGAAAGAAGCAATTTAAAAAAATGATTTCTATTTAAATAGTACCTAAATTACATTTAATAAATTTAACCTTAACCCGAAATCAAAATGTAATTTTTCTGTCACCGTAATACAGTTGTTGTTAAGAATGTGAAAGTATAAACTTTACTTACTATTTGAGGAGTGATTAAGCTGAAAACAGTAACCGTGGATGAACTAAAATTCAAGAAAAAATTATCTATGATTGAGCAATTTACACTCAAAGATTTCCTATTTAAATGGGTTGGTAGACCACCAGAAGGATTAGATGATTTTCTACCACTTGAGTACATAGAAAGTGTCTTTCCGAGGATGGAGGCAAAACAGGTAACAACCTTACTCATTAATGGGGATGAACATTTCAGATATGCGACAATAACAGAAGAAAATCAAATTGTTATTGGTGTTTTAGATTCGAATAAAGAGTTAAAGCATAGAATCATTTCTCTGGATGAGGTTTTAATAGGTAAGCACTTGTAAGGTGCTTACCTATTAACTTTTCTCTGCCCAATTTGTATACTTCCCCATAAAGTTTTTACTTAATTCTTCAGTTTAATTATTAAGGCTTCTTCATCATCCTCCTCCATTAGTCATAATGAACGAAACGGCTCCCATCGCTTAACGTAGGTTGCACTTGGTCATAATGTTACTACCCAAAAATAAAACCAAGTGTAGAGCTACACACGAAAAGGAGCCGTATATTATGAAGGATGTACAAAAATATGTTGGTTTAGACGTATCTAAAAATGCAATTGCTGTTTCAATTGCTGATCCTGGTCGAAGTGAACCTAGATTTCATGGAACTATTCAAAATAAACCAGAAGAAATTCGCAAGTTAATGAAAAAATTAGGAAATCCTGAAAACCTACTTGTGTGTTATGAAGCAGGATCTACAGGTTATGGAATTTACCGGTTACTTCTATCAATGGACATTGAATGTATGGTTGTAGCACCCTCTCTTATTCCTAAACGTTCTGGAGACCGTGTCAAAACAGATAAAAGAATTGAAGTTCAAATCCATGAAGAAGCACTTCAAAGTGAACACGCCCCTGTTATTCAAGCACTACAAACATTAAGAGGGGTTGCAGAAGTAACTGCCGTTACCTTGGTAGCTGAAATTGGACAGTTTTCTCGTTTTTCTAACCCAAGACAATTGATGTCATATGCTGGACTTGTTCCTAAAGAATACTCTAGTGGATCAAGTCGTTGGCAAGGTTCAATTACGAAAACGGGAAACTCTCAAATCCGTCGTTCGATAGTAGAAGTTTGTTGGTCTTATCGGCATCGACCATCTCTTAAAGGTGAATTGCTTAAACGCCAAGAAGGTCAAAATAAAGAGGCAAAACGTATTGCTTGGAATGCTCAACACCGTCTTCATATGAAATATCACCGTATCTCTGCTAAAGGAAAAGGTGGAAAAATAGCTGTTGTAGCTGTCGCAAGAGAATTACTTGGCTTTATTTGGGCTATCGGTTGCGCTATTGAGGATAAACAAATAAGTGAATTAAAAGTTTCTTAACTAGATTGAAGATGTAATTCGTAATTTCTATATTCTATATTTATGATTAGTTTTAAGATTGAAGATTTGGTACGAAGGCAAATCCCCGTGAAGGAGAACCCTCATGTTGAACTATGCACTAGGTCTATGAACCGAATGTGCGCCGTTAGTCCGAGGCAGCTCCGTGACGGATGGAGTGAAATGTGGTACCCAACCCACGCATATCAGTTTGTATACCACCGTCAGCGTTTTTGCCTTCGTGCCAAGTTTTTAAGGTTATCCTGTTCAACTTTCTGCATTGTATCCATTTCGGATTTAGCTTATCAAGGGAAAGTACGCCCTTGACAAGCTAAATCCGAAAGGATATTTGGTCAATAAGTTGAACAAGGGATAACTCTATTCATACTGAATAAAACACCATTTAAAAACATTTGGGTGTGGTGGGTTGACAGTTTCGTTCATATCAGTTCAATAAGAGAAAGCCTCCAAGAAATAGCAGCTGGGTCTTCAAGTATTGCTACCCATTAATTTAAGTATAATCCTTCACAAACTAACAAATCGGCTGAATAAAAAATGGCATTACCCCATTATGGAAGTAATGCCCCTAGTTAGTGAAATAGTCTTTTTTAAATATTGGTAAATGTATGCCCTTCACTCTCTAAAACCAACCTTGCTTTTTCTATATAATGACTTTTAACAAGCAAGTAATCAGTATTAAAAGTAGAGATAGCAAAAATGCTAATTTTATTTTCTGCTAATGGATTAGCTAAAGAAGCTAATATACCTGTTAATCCGAAGTCTAAAATACCTTCTACTTTAATACATTTCCAATCATTTTCAACTTCCATAAATTCTTGGTTAAACGGTAAACATTCAGAAGGACATACAATTGAAAGCTCCTCGTTTGTTCGGGTAATAGAAAATACATCACATTTAGTTGCCCACAATGGCATTGTTTCAGTTGGGGGAATTTTAACAATAGAAAAAGTTGAATTTAAAATTTTTAAATTCATTTTGTCATCACTCCATTTCTTTGTATATGTTTTAACAGTGCTTATATTATTTTGGAATTACATTGCATCTTTGTCTCCAACCAATTGGATGAAATCCAAACCAACCAAGTGTTATATGTTCATTTGATTCTCTTCCAAATATGTTTATAAAAAATTGTAAAAACAATAGCCAAATAAATAAATAATTCATTTGAACCCTTTTTGCTCATTCCTTGTTAAACTAACCTGCCAGTTTGTTGAATAAGAAATGGGGTTGCCGCAGCAACCCCACTGTTCAACTCAAATATCCGTTAACTGAAGAAGGGACGACTATGCCCCATGTTGAATAATTCAAACAAAATATTTCTCCATTGGGTCCCAATAAAATTTATACCACCCAGTATCAATCATATCTTTCATTTCTTCGGGATAGCCTGTATGGTTAAAAACAAGTATTGTCCCAGATCCTTGTTCCTTGAGTTCGTATTTGACAATCGAATAATCATGTTCCTCCCAATTCGCGCCACGCCAAGCTTGAACGATTATTTTGTCTGGTACTAGCTCGATATTACGTCCTGTAACCCCTCCGCCGAAACACGAGAAAAAACCGCCTACTTCGTTATTTATCTCAGCAGGTGCTCCGCTCATCTTGCTAAATTCCTCGGCATTCGTTAAAGTCTCGTAAACACGTTCTGGACTAGCATTTAACTTGATTTCGTGATGAATAACTGACATTCTTGAATCCTCCTTAAAAAATATCGAAGTTTGACGGTCTTAACATACCCTGATTACTAATGAGATATAACGAAAGCTAAGTATTTTTTCGCATACCACTGGCGTTCCACAATTAGGATCTGGATTCTGTTGCACATACCTGCTTCGTTAGTTGCATAAGAAAAAAAGATCGCCGGCAGTAGTCCTATCTTAAACTCTAGCACCCTATAGTTGAATAAGAAAATAGCGAAAACAAGCTTATTATGAGTTAAATAAAATAATAAATAAAATATCAATTACCACGGTAAGAATTAAAGAAATAAGCTTACTCCACCATTTTTCTTTAGAGAATATAAAGATTACAGCAGCAATCGTAAAAAACAACCACTTTGATGCAATTACACTAAAGTGGAATGTATTGGGTAAGATAACAGTAGTTGAATAAAGCACTACTGCTAAAATTAATGAATTAATGATAATCCTTAACGCCACCAAAAAAATCACACTACCTTTGTTGTTGAACTCAAGCACCCGATAGTTGAATAAGTACGTTATAATTTCTCGATAGAAAATTCTAAATCAGTAAAGTCAGTTTCAAAACCATAATCATTGCATTTATAAATTAAAACACCATCTTCTTTTTCATCAATTAACATTCCCGATGTATAACCTTGTGACTGCATTCCTTTCCCTTTATCCCAAATATTATAAACGCTTAAATTACCGTCTCTACTAAAGCATTTACAAATAACTTCTTTTGGTGCGGTATCTTCCCAAAGCGTAACACTTGGAAATATTTCTTCACTTAATTCTGGGATTACAATTCCTTTGTCTGTTCGCAACCATAAACCTTGTCTATGAGGTGTACCTTTACTAATGAATTTTACTCTTATTAGTTGTCCATCCATTATGTTTTGTACATCCCAAAGGATTACATTATCCAAGCCTTTCTCAGCAAACGCTTCGTTATATAATCTTGTTTGACCTATTTCCATAATTTCCTCACTTTTAACGTTTTTATATTAAATATATCATCTGTGCTTATTGAACTAAACTGCCACTTTAGTTGAATAACAAAAAAGCCACCAATTATGGCAGCTGGATCTTCAAACAGTCGAGTAGAAGGGAGCCTTTTTACCTTGCGGTAAATTGAACTCCACCTCCCTCACAGAACCGTGCTTGCACTATTAATGCACACGGCTCCTCCTAATTATCATTTACAGAATGTAGCTAATTTCTTTTCTTAAATCATATATATTCACTTTTATTCTTGGTGAAGGTAGTGGATATTTATTAAGAAAGAGTCTGAATTTATCCCATGTAAAGGATTTCCTTTGACTTCTTCGGTTAAGCCATTTAAACAGTAACCTTTCTATTTTGTCTTTGAAGTTGTTTACATTTTGGGTATTATCAGTGACGCAATAATAGTTGTAATAACCTATCAGTGATCGTTTAAATCGATCCATAATAATATGAATATCTTTATTTCGATTACTCTTCAGCCATTCTTTCGTTTCTTTTAGTTTGCCTTGGACTTTCTTCCTGCTTGATTTCCTTTTCACACGGAAGTTTCCTTGTTTGCTCTTCCCACAATAGTGCGTAAAACCAAGGAAACCAAAGGTTGCTGGTTTATTTCTCCCCTGTAGATTTGTATTTCTCTCCGCAAACCTCCCGAAGGGAATGATTTTGGTCTTATCCTCAGCTATTTCCAGGATAAATTCCTTTAATCATAACTTTAATGAATGGAAGAATTGCTCAGCTTCACTTTTATATTGAAAACAACAAACAAAATCATCCGCATACCTCACTATGTATGCCTGTCCTTTGCACTGTTTCCTAACCCTTTTCTCAAACCATAGGTCGAGTACGTAATGGAGATATACATTGGCTTTCGGCCCGCCGTCGGGTAGAAAACAGGCGCGCGCAGTTGTTTAAAACCCACGTTTCCAGTAGCCCCCCTACGATCCCGGACGGTCGAATTTCCCGAGTCCGGTTCTGACCTTGGATTAATCACCTACAACGCCTTCCCAATTAACCGTAGGTTTAAATGTCGGTACACATATTCCCCCATCAGTTAACGGTTTACCTGTAAGCTAGTTAGAATATTGATATTAGCTCTGAGTCTTTATCTTTTCTAACATTCCAAGTGCCCAGAGGTCCTTCGCTTTATCATAGGTGTTACCTAGATAAAAGTGTAATTTCCTTACACTTAGAAAGGCATTACCCTCCCCTCTTAGCTACTACGACCTCATGCGCCAGTCCTAAATCATCTTGCCATCTTCTATTGTGCCTCATATATGACAAGTCTTTATTGATTAGTACCTTCTCAATTTGAAGTAGGACCTTCCCGTCGTTATCTCTAAGAATCTTTCCACAGATGCCAGAACCCGTACCCCGGCTGCTCTTACGGTGCTATTGACCGTTTCTTCCCGTAAGACATCGGTCTTCCCTCGTTAGATAAAGGTCGACGCAAGGCAAATTATCCCTCCAACAGTTTCTTTGAGGGGCGTAGATTTCGGGATTGCAGTATTCGTTAAATCCTTCTGGCCTCCGTGTTTGCTCGCCACACAGACTGTTCCGACCTTATTCCCTCTGTGTAGAATAGGCCGCCGTGACTTTTACTTCCAAGCAGAACGCAGTTCGTTACCTCCCCACGCATTGGATATGCTAGTCATCCGAATCGGTCAATTGATGACAGGAGACTTTCACTCCATAAGATTCTCAGCCTTGACGGCTGCTCCACCTAACTGTCTACGCTTAAAGACTAAAGTTACCTTTAGCCCTCCAAGACTCGCTACGAGCGAATGGCTAGTTCTTACTCGACGGGAATTCCACCCGCTATATGATACGACCTATGCTCGGCCGCACACGCACCCGGTAGTGAAAGAACATTATTTGTGTGGTAAGGGTTTTTCAGGGCGATTAGGACAGTATGTAAAATCAGGATCACTGCATTTGGATTCAGTCCAGTTATTACATTGAGGACAAAAATAAGCATCAAAATCTTCATAGTATATTAAATTACATTTGCAATCAGAACAGCTTTGGTTTTGGTCAATGTGACCATAAAATTCAAAGTCACTAATTATTAACTTGTCGTCATCCTTCACTTCAATTTTCATAAATTAGTCCCCATCTTTTATTAAGGCTGTTTTCGTAAAGTTTGTTGTTTTCAAGTGGTCTTGATTTGCAAGATGCACATACAGCTCAAAAATATTTAGTTTCGATTAACTAATTCAAAATTTCATTTAGAGGATTAGCAATATCTACCAAAAAAATCCTATACTAAATCGCCTATCAAAAGTTTTATAATTTGAAATTTCCACATAATATTTCGAAACTTTTGTAGAGAGTTCTAGTTTTATTGCGAATGGACGCAAATCTTTTTGTAATTGTCTAATACAAAAAAATAGATTGCCTCCTTTTTCAATAGAATTTTTACAGGACAACAAAACATTTCTTTCCTGTTCCAATGTGTTCGGGTCTAAAACCAAATCATATATGTCATTCAAAACCTTTTGCTCATCTATTTTCAGCTTGTTTTTTGCTGACATTTGCCTTCCTCCTTCTTGCATCTAAAATCCAAAACAACTCGATGATAGTCCAACATACAATATTTGTTATGATTAAGAATAAAGTAATTGCACTTATTTAATCTGAAAACTAAAGTTTGGTCCTCCAAACGGTGCTGATACCACCACATTAGCTACAACATTGACTGTGTATGAACTATATTTACTTCTCTTTTTGAATTAGGCTATTATAAATTTTCTTACTTTACATTTATGCACTTTTAAACATCTCAACCGTTGAATGATTTGATTTTTCACAAGCAGAAATAAGCATTTGTTCAACTCTTTTTTCAAATGCTAAATTTTTACCTAATTCGAGCCAACGGAACCAATTAAAACACCCGTTAGCCATCCATGAAGCGCAAAAATCAGCGCTTCACCACAGAGAATGAAAATGGGTCAGGCAGTCTATATTGTTTTAATGCTGGCGAAGAAGGTCTTTGAACTATGGTGCCTTTGAGCCCACCCGTTAGTCTGACTCCAACGACCACGGTGTACCACCGACTGTCGCGCCCTTTAGGGGTAGCACTCATGGGAGATTAATCCTTTTTCTGGTTGTTGCGCCAGCTTTACCTGATTTTATTTTAAGTAGAAAGGTATTACTATTCGTTTTACCAGCCAACCTTATATCGTTCCTTCATGAGGCTCAGCCTTTTTTTAAAAACTGGTTTTTCTGGGTCTGTTTTTTCATGCCCTTTTTCATTTTTTATTTTCATGGGAGTTGAATAAAACAATGCTGTTGAAACAGCCTTGTTAAGGAAATAATACGTAGATTATTGTCTAATTATCTACCCGTTTATATCATTACTGGTTCTTTCAAAACATAAATTAACTGTGCGTTCATTTGAACGAGTTCGATGCATTGTATTAGCTGGAATTGTAAATATTTCACCTGGTTTAAGAGATACTGTTTCATTGTTTTCTAAGTCTATAAATAGTTCACCTTCTAATACATAAAATAATTCATCGCAATCCTCGTGTTTATGCCAGTGAAATTCCCCATTTATAACGGCTATTCTAAGAGCGTGGTCATTAACTTCGCTTACGATAAAATTAGTATAATCCGTTTGGTCTTGGATTAATTTATGTAGATTAAAAACTTCTAATTGTCTTTTTTTCATACTGTTTCCCCTTTAGAAATTTTATTCTTAATTAGACTAAATTCGACAATAATTTGAAATAGTCCTTCTTCAACTATCCTGCCACGTTAGTTAAATAACAATAATTAAAATGACTGCCGAAACAGTCCCCCGTTGTAAAGCTAAAGCCCCCGTTCGTTTAGTTTAAGTAAATTTCTTCACAAGTGCCTTTTTTCTGCAACAAAACTTATTTAATTTTTAGTATAATAACTTTAATTAATTTAATTATTTAAAGAGGTTTATAATAAAAGGTGGAAAGTGAGAGATTGTTTTGAATCCTGTGAAGGAAAAGATTAGTCAAGCATTTGATAACGTCAATGACGATTATTCCCCAATTGTTGAACAAGCTAGAAGGTATCTAAAATATGCGTCTTTGATCGATTTAGATGAATCATTTAAAATGGGTCATCAACCTTGGGAAGGTCCATATAGTTTCGCCGTGACTTTATATCAACCTGCGAAAAAAAGTTGGCTTGGAAAGTGGATTCCGAAGGAATATCAGAACTTCCTCTTGACATTTAACGGTTGTTTCATTCACGGTTTCTGTCTCTATGGATTGCCACCCTCAATGCAAAGAAAAACACCATTGATGAACCGTAAGGTTCTAGAATGTCTCAGCTTGCAAGAAGCAAACTTGTCCTGGATTCACGGATATAATGTGGATAAAAACGAGTGTTTTCATTTTGGGGGGAGAACTTATACATACGAAGAGAATGTTGGCTATTTCATTCGAAACAAAACGAACATCATATGTGCAAGAAATAACGGTGAAATCATTGGAGAATGGAACGATTTCACAACCTTTCTTCAAGATGAGCTTGAAGTGGTAGAAGCGATGATGAGAGAAAAAACACCAGAAGACTGGTGGAGTTAAAATCGTTTTTCTTTAATGTGTTTGAATAAAGAACGAATTAAAAGAATAGTGTGCCGATTGGCACACTATTCAATTATCCCGACCGTATTGCGAATTATGAAAAAAGGCTGCTATAGCAACCATGCTGTTCAATTAAAGCCCCCGTTTGTTTAATAAGGTTGATTTGAACTTATTTCGTAT
Organism: Neobacillus massiliamazoniensis; assembly: GCF_001048695.1. Classification (GTDB taxonomy): domain Bacteria; phylum Bacillota; class Bacilli; order Bacillales; family Cytobacillaceae; genus Neobacillus; species Neobacillus massiliamazoniensis. The sequence goes on from NZ_CVRB01000005.1 coordinate 50,266, forward strand.
TTCTTTTGAAACACTTTAAATTGTTGTTCATACTTCTGTAGCTTTTCAATATCTATAGATGAATTAAGAATGGCTTTCGCTTCCCAATAACCATAATATCTTTGCCATCTATCGGGTCATTCAGTTTAACGAATGGTTGAAAGTATTCGCATTTAGTTTGAGGGAGTACAACTGACAGCCTCGCAAACTCTTCGGTTGGAAATTGATTCGATAGTTCAAGCTCTAATAAATTCTTTAAGTAAGATATAGGCTCTAAGGACTCATCTTTCAGTTTAATATTTGATAACCCCAATATTTTAAGGCTTTGAAGATTTTTAATTGGACTAAGTGTATTAATAATTAAGGTATTCCAAATACCTCCTGACAAATTTAATTCTTCTAAATAACTGCAAGATTCAATCGGGTCTATTTGGTTTAATCGCTTAAAATCTTCAATAGAAAGGTATTTCAAATTAGGATTTTTAGACATATCCCATAATTTTGTTGCTTTGGGATTCCAACAAAGATACAACTTTTCTACGTTTTCAAGCCGTTCTAAAGCCGATAAGTCTTCCACTCTCATTTCATAAATATATAATGTTTTAGGGTTAATGGAGTTAATAATTAAATCAAATTCTTTTTGATTAACAGTGTATATCCACACTGTTTCAATATGTGGTAAGTTACTCAAATGCTGAAGATTTTGAGTCTTGCCTTGTAATGCAATTTCTGTTGGAGCTTCTTTTATGTCTTTCAAATCCTTAACAAATTTTGGTTGCTTTCCTGTAGGAAATAGTAGCATTTCAATCCCCCGTTAAGAAAAAATATTTAAGACGGTTTCGATAATTCAAAAACAGGTATATCTCGGTATTAATTTCAACATCACTCATTTCGTTTCCTTCTTACACTAAACTGCCAGTTAGCACAATAAGAATATGAGTTGCTGCCGCAACTCACTATGATCTTGAATTATTGCCCTGTTTGCAAAATAAACACAATTTCTATCCAATAATTGATTTAGCTCCAATTTTCCAATTCATAAAAAGGTTTATGTCATTTATTGCATCAATTATTCTCCAGTTGAATTTCTGATTTTCTCGAAGTTCTTTTAATACGATTGGTTTAACAATGTGCTTTTCTAACATACCTTTTGTTCTTGCGATATATGCAAATCCTAACACAGCGTTTGCTCTTATTAGTGGATTCTCGTGTTCAGATAACCTGGCACATATGTCCTGTACATACTTCCAGTTTATATGATACTCTCCAACAGAAAGAGGAAGGGTAATAAGTTCATCAATTACATTCCTATTGAGAATATCTCTTATTTGGTCATTAGAAAACTCTTCAAGTGGTTTGTAAATCCGCTTTTTCATCCAAAATAATCAACACCTTAATAATTTCATTACATTAATAAAAATATTCTAGATAATATTAGATATTTCCTTCACCCCTTAACTTACCGTCGAGTTTATCCAATAAGAAAAAGAGTTGCTGCCACAACTCCTTTTTTACTCTTCCACCCTTTGAAGAAGAAACTACTCAATACTTAACTATATTTAGCCATTGACCATCGGGACCAACGGTTATATGAGGAACCTTATTTAATTGAAACATTTTGTAAATGTCCAAATTCTTCTTGGATAATTTACTTAATTGTTCTGATACATCAGTCTCGGAAAAAATCAGATAATCCATTGTAGACCGTAAATAAAATTCATAAATATATCGTTTTTGACTGTCTTTTACATAACCCATATAGCCCATTTCCCTTGGAAAAGTACTTGGTAACTGGAATTTATTAACTTCAATAAAGTCATTTGAAAGTTCATTTAATAGGTCTTGTTCATTTTCAGGAATAATCGCATAGATATAACAATCTTGCTTGTAAATGCTATTGATTATGCTAACAAACTCTTGTTCATCAATTTCTTCATCGAGTAATATTTCCTCTTTTTTCGGAATGCTTCTCAATGCCCAATCACCCCTTTTTTATGATTATACAATTAGACTGGAGATGTTTCCTTCTTCAAGTAACCTGAAACTTTAGTTGAATAACAAAAAAGCCACCAATTATGGCAGCTGGATCTTCAAGCAACTCTACCCTTTAGTTAAAAAAGGTTTCCATTAATATAACCTTCAACAGATTGTAAAAAGCCAGATTCCGCTTTAATGAAAGCATTAATGGTTCCAGTTATTTCGATTTGTAATAGGTCTGACTCATCTTTATTAATTTCAATGTTTCCTCTGAAATCTTGAGAGCCTGATTTTAAACTTAGCTCTCGGATAGCTGTAAAATCCAATCTAACATTTATGGTATTATAGCCTTGTTTTACCCACTTTTCAGGTGGATTATCTGCATAATACGGCATATCAAAAGAGATTGAAACTATTTGTCCCTCATCTTGGACAGAGAATTCTCCAATCCGCACATTTTTTAGTTCTGGTACGTCATTATATAAGTTTTTAAGAAAATGAGTTCTTTCAAGAGCAGAATACCACAAATAATTTCCCACCTTACAACGTAAATTTGGATCGTTTTACCCCCGAATAAAGCCTTTCCTTATTCAACTAATCTGCTTCTGTTAGCTGAAGAAGCAGATTATGTTCTACTTAAACAAAAGATCAATTCTTTTGCGATCATAATCTAATATCCAATCATTAAATTCTTCATAAAGATAACGAATCCCCTCTTTATCGGCTGCTATAATATCGCATCCACGATCGTCATATAAGTGGTAAATTATTTTTTTAGTTAGATTAATAAAATAAATTTCATATCCACTTTCTTGATTATTTTTCAAAATAGTAGATGAATGAGCAAAGTCCTCATAACAAATAGCTTTTAATAGTGGGACATACCTAATAGTGTTTTTTTTGCACTGAAGTATAAATCGATGAATAACCATCTCATCTGGTTCATCTTCGAAGACTAAAAGCTGATGCTGTAATTTGTATAATAGATCTTTATCTTTTATATACTTCTTATAAACATTTAAAGGTTTGGTCTGGAGAAAGTGATTGTTACTTGTAGTGAGCACATCGGTAACCAGCTGAATCTCATCTCTATCATCAAATACCTTTTTAAACAAAGAAATGGAACGTTGAAAAGTTTGTTTCAAATTTTCATTTTTATAGTATGGTATTTTCGGATTTGAGATTTCGAACCTAACGCTATTATTCCAACAATAAAATAAAGGGGGTACTAAAATTAGCCCCTCAAAATTCTCATTTAGAAATGAATATAGATTTCTAATCATTATTCCTCCCATCAGGTTTATTAACAAAAACCGTAAATAAATATCAATGTGTTACTAATGACATTTTGTTCTTAAAGTATCGCACCCCGTTAGTTTAAGTGAAAACCCCCACAATCTTTTTTTTACCTTGGCTCTGTTAAATTTTAATGTTGATAATAGTGTAGAAATAAAGGAAAAGCTCTAATTAATGGTTTTTCCCTTTATTCATACACTATCGGTTAGTTCAAGAAGGTTTTTTCTTTGCTATCCGTGCTATATAAATCTATTCTTTCTTTCACATTGGCACTCTTACCTATATCCCACCATTCAACAATCATATAAATATCGCTAACTTCATTTAGTGTGATAGGGTCTCCATTTTTGTTCAAATATACTCCACCTTCGATTGCTCCCGTTGTTTTTTTTGCAATATCAATTCCTGCACCATTTGCCGAACCAGAATGTACCACTATATCTTTACCGTTAATAACTGCGTGGGTTTCAAATTGAAAAGAATCTGTGATGTATTCATTTGCATTTTTCATTTTCAAAGTTCCATTACCTGCTTTAAAGTTTTCTGGTGTTATCATAACTTCATATCCAGTTAATTTCCAAGTTTGACTTTCTCCCATTAATGATAAATAGTAATGATTTATAACTGATTTCTCATTACTGTTGCATCCAGAAAGTAAAAGAATTAATAATACCAAACTGAATAATTGACTGAATTTTGCTTTTCCTAATAACACAATCTCCCCCCTCTGCTATCACATTTTCATTATATATATACCATATTTTCCCTCTAAGGAACTGTCCGTTCAACTCCCAGTTAGTGAAACAAACATGGTTATGTACTCAAATCTATTTTTTCCCATTCTTCACCAGGAGTAACGACCCATTCGAGTGCTTTTCTTCTTTCCATAATCGTGCCTTCGTCAAGCTTATTATGTTTTTTCCCATTTAATCGTGCATCGACTAAATACCAATGAAGCCTATAATATAAATCGACTTGTTCATATATTTCCTTATAATTTCTCGTAAGTGTTTGAGCTTCTAATGTAGAAAAATCTTGCTTTTTTTTAACATCTGGAATCATTTGGATTAAGTTATCGCCTACGGGTTCATCTATGCGAAAGTTATTGTTTATACCTAAGACCCAAACTAAAGCCCACAGGCTTTCAACATACCATTTTAACCTCATTATCTCTGTTGGCGTAACATCTATCTCACTTTTCTCTAAAATACCCTTTTCAAACTCTGTGATATATTGAAATAAATCCTGTTCTTCTATCCATCCTTTAATTATAGATGGAGGGGCTTGATGTGCAATATAAACCATTCCAGCCATAATGGTTACTCTTTTAATAATTTCATCGCTATTCCGTACACCTTGATAATCAATTATAGGTAAGTTTGGGTTAATTTTCGCCCCATATTTTTTGATTTTTTCTTCTGATTTGTTCCTTTAATTCAAAGAAATTTAATTCCATAAACTTCACCCTATTTCCGAAGTTTTTTCAATTTAAACTTTTTTCGTTAGGTCAATAGTTCTACAAAAAGTGCGTTAATCCTTCTTCAAGTAACCTGCTACGTTACTTTAAGTATATAGTTTCACAATCTCTCCTAAACTCTAACCTAGATACCTTGGTGTTGTTCAACAATCTGGCCCGATTGCCGAACAATTGGTATTTTCCCAGATAGCCCCTCAACCCTCGATTCGTTTCCAAACCCCTTTTTACCTTTTTTCTATCTATTATGCCGTTTTGGGACTTAGCTCGGACTAACCCCCAATACATTAATAGCTGCTATAATAGAACAAAATGAGCGTTAATTCTTAAAATAAGCGTTAATCCTTCTTAAAGTAAAATGCCACGTTCAATAAGGAAAATACGTCTCCACTTATAGTAGAAACGCACCCTTTGAAGAAAGTATCAATTTGTGTCAAATCAATATCCTAATTCGAAGACGTTTCTCGTCTTTTCGCTTTTTTAATTGCAGAATAAAGGGTTGCTGTAAGAACATACTATCCCAAAAGGACTATCAGAATATTATAAGGGAGAAACAGCAATGCCAGTATTTGTTGAAGTCATCTTTCGAACATTTACCGCTTTTATTCTATTATGGGTATTTGTCCAGCTGCTCGGTAAACAGACCATTGCACAGAAGACCTATCACCTTTATATCGCTTCCATTACGATGGGGACAATCGCAGGAAATCTGGCATTCAATATTAAAATAAAGTCCCTGTATTTTATCATTGCAATTTTTTTGATGGGGTTCGTCGTTTTTATGCTGAATCTGGTTGCAGTTCGAAATCCGCGCTTCCGGAAATGGATCGCTGGAGAACCGGCTGCCTTAATTCAAAATGGACAAATTCTCGAAGAGTCAATGGAGCAAGCGAGGTATTCATTGGATTCCCTTAAACAGGCTTTGCGTGGCAAAGATGTCTTTAACATCGAAGATGTGGAATTCGCTATTTTAGAGATAGATGGCTCACTCTCTGTATTAAAAAAACCCCAATACCAAAATACCACCAAGCAGGATTTAAATTTTCTACCTCTTGCTGAAACTGTACCGGTAGAGCTGATCTATGAAGGGAATATCTTATATGAAAACTTAGCCAAACACTCCTATGATGAAGAATGGTTAATGGCTGAGCTTAAAAAAAGAAACCTTGCTGTTTTTGACATTGCGTATGCTGTCGTAGGAACAAAAGGAAATTTGTATATTGATTTGTTTCGAGATCAATCAAATAATTAATTCATTTACTTTTGCCATTAAAAAATTCAGTAAGATAACTGGATTTGAAATTCTTATATCTGTTATCCTAAAAAAACCTAAAACTCCATTATAATTTATTATTCAAACTGCACTTTAACTGATTAAAGACCAAAAAAGAGCGCAATTCATACTTCAGAATTGCGCCCTTTAATGGAATAACAAAAATATGGTTTTAGACCTAAAATCATTTTATTTTTGTTGAACTAAAGCCCCCGTTAACTTAAGTACAATCCTTTACAATGTTTTTGTACCTTACCATTAATGTAACTCGGAAAATATTTAGTATAAAATAGGGAAATTATCTCCTTCACCAAGAAGAAATATTTTCAAGTCCACGTCATATTCAGCTCCGTTCTCAGGAATAAGTTCTTCAGCTATGTTACATATACACTCAGAAATTTTTAAAAAGTCATTTAAGCCTTTATCAAGCATCTTGTTAAAATTCGACCATATTATTGCAACTTTTTCCGAGTGTAACCCTTCTATACCTCCCCATAAGGAATCGGTAAATGAATCGTAGTTAACATTACCACTCAACGGTGGGTCAAGTGGTATTTTTTGGCTTACAATCCCTTTAAAGAAAGTTATTTCGTCTAAAATGTTACTACCATTAAGTCTTATAATGTAGAATTTTTCCACATTTAAAATCTCGATTAGCTTATTTACAGATAATCTATTTACTGTTCTTATTAGGGGGAAATTTAAATTCAAAATATACACTCCTATTTACTGGTACGATTTATTAACAATTATAGCAAAAAAACTCATTCCTTCTTAAAGTAATCTGAAACTTTAGTGCAATAAAAAAGCTGCCAGTATTGACAGCCCGTTCTTTAGAGAATGCCCTATTTACACAAGATAATGAATGATAGATACATTAAACAGAGTGAAATTTTTAATCCTTCGATATTAAGTCAATTACCTCTCTGATTAATTCCTTTGATAAATCCATATCATTTTCAAAAATATAATTTCTTTCTTCATTTAACGAATATCTAACTACTCTGTCGTACATTATTACAATTACTTCATCAAATATAATCTTGTATTTACTCTTAATCTTATTTAGTCCTTCAATAAAATAATTATGATCATCTTCATTGTTTAAAAATACACTTATAGGAGTACAGCAAAGAATATTTTTATTAAATAACGTATAGTTTTTATTAAGTTTAATAAACTTCTTTTCAATACCTTTAAGAATAATATCGTGAATGTCCCTACTAGATGACGATTGAATCAATACACCATCACTATAAATTTTCCCATCTCTTTTATACTTCTCATAGCTATATTTATCTCCTAATTTTTCTCTACTACCATTATTAGCGATATTCTTTAACAGGTTTTGATCTTCATTAGAAGGAGTTGTAGCTTCAATTCCAACCTTTTCAACATTTTTCTTCCAAATTATAAAGTCAGGACTTTCAAATTTAATTACCTCATATTCTCTATAGTTAAAAATTACTCGATATAATTCCATACAATAGAACTCTGACTGTAACTTACTTAATTCCAATTTAATCACCCTATCTCTAATTACACTTTACCTTTTGTTGTGTTCTATAAATGTATAGCTTAATTGAACAAATGCACCCGTTAGCTCAATAAGAAATTTATATGACTGAAGTCCGTTCCAAATCAAAAATATTGATTTGATTTTCATCAAATAGTTCTTCTAAAGCCTGTAATCCGTTTTTATCCGCATAATTTTTTTCTTCTTCTGAAATTGGAATAGCCATTAACCAAGCCACTTGCTTCTTCTCAAATTTAATTGTTTTCAACGTATCTTCCCAAAGAAAAGGAGAAAGGAATAAAATATGCTTCATATGTCTATCTGGGAGATACATTTCAATTACGCCCTTAAAGATAGTTCCTAATGAACATTCAAATTTAGAATTGATAATATTGAATGCACAGGTTGATAAAATATTTGGAAAACATTCAAAATCACTTGCACCCACCAATTCAGCTCGTAATGGTATCCTGTTACCCTCGTATCCAATTGAGAAATCAGATAGACCAAGGGTAGCATATGATAAAATACCTTCAAAATTTCTATCTTCACAAGAAAGAATATCGACTGAACTTATATTGTTATCATCCCAATATTTAAAAACTTTGGGCTTTCCTTCAAATGCATTAAGTGCTGTCCTAGCAATAACCTTATTTTCTTCTGATACAGTCATTAAAACTTCCCCAATTCTTTTTTACATTAAATATATCATTAGTGCTTATTTAACTAAATAAACTGCCACGTTAGTACAATAAGTTCAACAAAAAGAAGCGTTATTTTTCTTGGATAAACGCCCCTGTTAGCTGAATAAGGAATATTTTTTAATGTACCCCAGCAAAGACACACATAAATGTAAAAATAAAAAAGAAAGTAAGGACAGCACCGAGTAATACTTGATTTCGAGTATCCTTTTCACCTTTTATTTTCTTTAACAAAAAAGCAAGGTTTAGAAACCATAGGACTCCTAACATCGGTATTACAAACAATAAAAAAATAGAACCATAGGCTACCTACCTCCTAACTTTATGATTTTCCTTATGTATTCTATTCTGCCTCCATTGTAAATTTCCCTTTTTCTTCAACTAACCTGCCACGTTACTTTAATAAGAAAGAGCATTTTCCTTGTTCTAGTGTTGCACTTGGTAGTGTTAGTAAATGACTGGTTAATGTAGTTTTTAACAAAACCAATTTATACTAGTTGCAGTTTTATAATCCTCTTCAAACACTCCGTATTTTACAATACCAATAATGTTTTAGATTTTTCACACAATTTTAACATCATAAATAAAACAAATAATGGTATAATTTTTGAAAAGGCTTACAATCGTTGAAGTTTGAGGTGAATAGATAATGGATTTCTATGAAAAGTTACCTGTTGATTTTTTAATTCATTTTTATAATGACATTATTAAAAATATTGAAAAAGATATTCTTTCAAAAAATATGTATTATGAATTAGGCATAATTATTTCTGTTGCTAATCGGAGAGGAATTTCCTTAGACCATCCTTCTGATTTTAATGAAGTGATTAATCAGAAAGTCTTAAATGATTTATTACAATCGGGACAAGTTGGTACAGGGGGTTGTTCTCAGATTGCCTAAGCCTTATAATTTTATAATTTCAAAAAATGTACTTCTATTAATAAAACTGACTTTAAATAATAAAAATAGGTGCTACCAGATAAGGTAACACCTTTTTTATGCCCAAATTTTTAGTTAAAGCACTCCGATAGTTTAATAAGAAAAAATACACACGTTTACCATTTTTAACAATTTTGCTAATATTTAGAAAAAAGGAGGATTATATGAAAATGAATGTATTTTCTATTTTTTTAATACTAATTGGCGTAATAATCGGTGCACTCGGTTATTTTTTCTTCACAAATGTATTTATACCCAATATGATGTAATTACCTCAGAATCCTCTGAGGTTTTTTATATAGGACTGAACTTAAAAAAAGTCCATTTCTTATTACACTAAACTGCCCCTTTAGTTTAAGTGAGAAATTTCACAATCTCGTTCTATAGTTTATTTCAACAGAAATTCCAATTTTATTGAAAACGTTCCTCAACGATCTGGCCCGATTGCTGAACTATTGGTATTCACCTCAACCCTCGAATCGTTTCCAAACCTCTCTTAACCTTTTTTCTATCTACCTTGCCGTTTTTGGACTTACCCCCCTATACATTAATAGCTGCTAAAATAGCAATAACACTCTCAAGTTCCACAAAAATAAGCGTTAATTCTTAAAATAAGCGTTAATCCTTCTTGGATCAACGCCCTCGTAAGCTTAAGTGTTATATTTCACAATGTTATTATATTTTTTTCCTTTATACCTTTTTATCGCATAGAAACACAAGATATATATCACTATAGAAATAACCCATCCAAGAATACTTTTGCTACGAATATTAATACCGTTGGCACGAAGACACGATAAAGTTAAAACTGAAAGGACAACAGAAATTAGATAAGAAATTAATAGATTATAAAAAGTCATATCCCTCTTGGTTGGTTCCCCTTTTTCAAAAAAAAATTCTAAAATTCGCATTAATTACACCTCCTTTATTTAAGATAGCTTTAATAAATGCAATCCTTTTTATATTCTTAATTCCCGTTATATTGTATTTTTGGCTTTTTAAAATTAATATTATTGTCAAATTACTAACTATCTTTATTAAACTATCCTGCCCTGTTACTTTAAGTAAAAAGTTTCACAATCACTTCTAAACTTTAACCTAGATATCTAGGTGCTGTTCAACAATATGGCCCTTAACCTAAAGAAAGAGCACAATTCTTGCTGCAGAATTGCGCCCTTTAATGGATTAACAAAAATATGGTCTTAGCCCTAAAATCATTTCATTCTTGTTGAACTAACAATCCCGTTTGTATAAGTATATATGTTCACAAACGGGTATTATTTAGTTTTGAATTCTAGAAAAGATATTTATCCAACAATCTCCTCCTCAATGGTACTCTCTGTAAAATCCTTTTTTTTGATTTTATATCCTATATATAGAATCAAAAACCATATAGGTGCTACAACTAATGCTATTCGCATGTCCTTAATAAATCCCATTAAGACAATGACAAACGCTAAAAATGTTAATGCTAAATAGGTTGAAACTGGATATAACGGCATTTTAAATGCTAGTTTTTCTATTTCCTTTTTTGTTTTTGATTGTCTGAACTTTAATTGTGTAATCAGGATAATCGTCCAGCTTGTAATAACCGAAACCGTGGCAACAGAAGAAATATACAGAAACACTTTTTCAGGAACAATATAATTCAAAACTACTGCGACTAATAAAAACAATGAAGAGAACAGGATTCCACGTCTCGGACTACCATTCTTGCTAAGCTTTCCGAAATATTTCGGACCGTTATTTTGCAGTGATAAATTGTATAGCATTCTTCCCGAAGCGAATAACCCACTATTAAAAGCAGATAATGCTGCAGTTATGACAACGAAGTTAATGATTTGAGCAGCACCAGGGATTCCAACTTTGGCAAAAATCAATACAAACGGGCTACCATTCGTGCCTACCTCATTCCAAGGATATAAAATCATCATGACTCCTAATGCACCAATATAAAAAATTAATATCCTCCAGATGACATTGTTGATAGCTAACGGAATGGATTGTTGAGGATTTTTTGCTTCCCCTGCCGTAATTCCAACTAATTCTACCCCGCCAAATGAAAACATCACGAGGACCAATGACATGATCATACCGTTGATTCCATTTGGCATGAATCCTCCATGCGTCCAAAGATTGTCAAAACCGATTGGATGTCCTCCGTTACCAATTCCCAAGAAGATGATTCCTAATCCGAGGAGAATCATTCCGATAATGGCTACAACTTTAATCAGTGCAAACCAGAATTCAAACTCTCCATATGCTTTTACATTAGCAAGGTTTATCATTGTAATTACGATAAGTACAGCCAATGCTGTCAGCCAATGTGGAATTTCAGGAAACCAGTAATTCACATAAACACCAACCACCGTTATTTCTGCCATCCCAACGACAACCCACATAAACCAATAGGTCCAGCCAGTTAAATACCCTGCAAACGTCCCCAAATATCGATGTGCATATGTACTAAATGAACCTGAAACCGGTTCATCCACAGCCATTTCCCCAAGCGCTCTCATAATAGTAAAAATAACCAATCCTCCGACTAAATATGAGATCAAAATGGATGGACCAGCCATTTGAATGGTTGCACTGGAGCCATAGAACAATCCAACTCCAATTGCACCTCCAAGTGCAATTAACTGGATATGCCTATTGTCTAAACCCCGTTGAAGTCTCTTATTTTGATTAACTTTACTCAATCATTATTCCTCCTTAAATTATTGCAAGTTCTATAAGAAACAAAAAATAAAAAAAACGCCCTTTTGGATTAACCAAAAGGACGATTCAACTCGTGTTACCACCTTTAATTCATAAGCAACTCATATTGCTTACCTTCGTAAGTACAGTCATCTGACGATACTTTAGCACATGATTACGGATGCTAATCCGGTGTAGCCTACTAAGGAATCCTATTCAGTACACAGCTCCAAGATGAATTCACAATCGTTCAACATGCACCTCTCATCAACCGGTAACTTTCTGTCTGTTTGCATGATTGCTACTATTTCTTATCATAGCCTTTGTTCTTATACCCCGAAATGTTTTAAACAAATCTTCGTAATGCAAATATTAATTATTTTTTATTTTATCGATTAATTTAAATTTGTCAATATAAAATGTTCTTCTTCAACTCCCTCAGTTTAATACGATTCTCTTTAAATATGTTATTCAAGAATATGGCCCTATACAAAAGAAAGAGTGTTGTTTTGAAATTAAGTTAAATCAAAAACACTCGCAATCTTATATTTTATGATAAATAAAAAGTTACTAATTATATATTCTCTTCCTTTTGTATACCCACCGTTAGCACTCAATTATGACGTAAATCACAGCAAAAAATACAAGACAAGATATACTTAAAGAATTAAGACATCATAGGAGTAGGAGTAACTGTTATGACAAGGTATGAACAACAAAGAAATTTTTTAAAGTCTCACTTTCTTGAATTTAAACATATTAAAACAGATAAGATAAAAGGGCTTCCAAAACCACCAATTGATAAGCCCTATGACTCGTCATCAATAATTATTGATCTTCCAAAGGTTAACGAGAACGTTATCAAGGAAGAAAATATTTACGAATGCATTAAGGGAAGAAGAAGTACGAGGTTTTATTCTGAGGAAAGTTTAAGTCTTGAGGAGTTATCATATTTATTATGGGCTACCCAAGGGATTACAAGCACCACTAAGACTGGACTTACTCTTCGAACTGTACCGTGCAGTGGTGCAACACATACATTTGAAACATATTTATTCATAATGCGAGTGGATGGAATACGAAAAGGAATTTACAGATACCTCCCAGTGGAACATAAGCTCCTATTTATGTTTGAGTTAGATGAAATCGATCAAAAGATTGATGCTATTACTTTAGATCAGCCTTTTGTCCCTAATTTCACTAAAAGGGCTGCCGTGGTGTTTGCATGGAGTACAATTCCATATCGCTCCGAATGGAAGTATGATATTTCTGCCCATAAAAAAATTCTCATAGATGTTGGACATGTATGCCAAAACCTTTATTTAGTAAGTGAATCTATTGGAGCAGGTGCTTGTGCTATCGGAATCTATGATCAAAAGTTGATTGATGAGGTTTTGGGATTAAATGGTGATGAAGAATTCATCCTCTACCTTGGTGCGGTTGGGAAAAAACGAAAATAATACAAAGCATATTGAATTAAGAAAAAAATCCATTCAGCCTTATTGAATGGATTTTTTCTAATTGTACTTTGTTATAATTACTGTATCATTTTGAGCTCTTTTTACATACAGGGACTTTTTTCGGATAAATATTTAATACGCTCTTGTGTTTTTAATTAATAAGTTCCTTAGAATTAATTAAAGCTTGTAGATAGGAGCTCTTCTTTACCTTTATATAGTGAACCTTTCATTAAGTCTGCTTCATTAGCTACTTCACTAATGAACGTAGCATGATAGCCCTGTTTCATAGAAAATTTAATCGCAGCGTTTCGAATGTTTTCTTTGGCTGCCAGACGAAGGCGTTCAATCTATTCCGGAGTCCTTGACATAGTAAACTTTTCATTCCTTCATAAAACCAGTAATTTGACGATATAGCGTCTCGGGATGGGTGAGATTGACCATATGGTCAGCACCTGCAATTTCTATGATTCTAGCGTCTGAGTGCTTACGAAAGTAATTGGCAACGCGAAGGTTATCGGGTGAATCCTCCTTACCGATTATCAATAATGTTTTAGCCGTCAATTCTCCTAATCTTTCGATGGCCGGTGGTTGTGGCCAAATTAATTTAACAGCCGGCCATTCAAACATTCGCTTCATATGGTGACGGAGCATTTGAACCATCAAATTCCGGTGTGGACTCACCGTTACAACACGATACGATGGATCACTGAGTAAAAGCTCAATCATCCTATCGATATCGGGGGCAGCTTCATGAATCTTCTTCATATTCTCTTCAAATTCCTTTGAATAGCTAAACCCAGATAAACCAGGCGCAAGCAATACAAGTTTTAAAATCCTTTCAGGATAATTCAGAGCGAATTCAGTGGCAATTTGGCCACCCATTGAGTGACCGATGAGTGTCGCCTGATTAATTTCTAGATGATCAAGCAGCGACAGCAAATCTTCAACATGGTTGACATCTTCTAAAGAGGACGGTGATTTCCCGGTCCCACGTAAGTCAAAAGCAACGACCTTATAGTGTTTCGCTAAAAGATTAGCGACAAATGTCCAGTTCCGTACATCAGCACCACCAGTGAGGAGAACCACAGGATGACCATTACCATTAACTTCGTAATACAAATCCATCGAAATCCCTCCACACATTACAATTAAATATTTTTTATGAACACCCTGATAAGATTAACAAAAAAATATTAATTCAAATTTAGTTTTCACCTAACCACTCCCCTTATTATTAATAACATTACATATTTTACCACAAGAAAGTAAAAACACGCTGAATTTTTAGATAAATTCCCCTTTGTTCAACAATCTAACTTCTTTAATTCAAATAGCTTACTCCATTAAATGGCCCGATTGTTGAATAGGTATATGTTTGCTCACTAATTAAAAACCTATAGACTGCTTCACGGGCTTTAATGGTGTAGCAACTATGTATTTACAACATTATTTGGTTCCGTTACTAAGACTTGAAGGAATATGAGAACACAACGCCGAATAAGAGAAATATGCTGGTCGCCTTTTGCTTGTTTACTGTTAATGAGACAAACACCAATCTTCGCCGAACATCTTTTTGTTCCTAACGGAGGATAATTTAACAACTTAGATATAGTTTTTTAATAATTTAAAAATTGCAATCGATAAGAAACGGCATAATCTATAATTTTCTATAATTGGTAAAAATCCAAAATGAACCTAAGGAGATTAATATGAGAAAAGTAATTTTATTCATGCACGCATCGCTTGACGGATTTGTAGCAGGACCAAAAGGAGAAATGGATTGGATCATTTACGATGAAGAATTGCAGAATTATGCCAAGGAAGTACATAATAACGTTGACACTGTTTTATATGGACGCGTGACTTATCAAATGATGGCAGGCTTCTGGTCAAATCTCCCTGAAAACCTATTAGACTCGAATTACCATGTCGAGCATGCACACTGGTTGGAGAATGCAACCAAAATCGCATTTTCAAAAAGTCTAGATCGGGTTGAATGGAAGAATTCAAGGTTGGTCAAAGAAAATATTGCGGAGGAAATCTCTACACTCAAACAACAATCAGGTAAGGATATGATCATCATCGGCAGTGCCAGTTTTGCACACAGTCTTATGAAACTCGGCTTAATTGATGAATATAGGATTAATGTCAATCCTATTGTATTAGGCGGTGGAATACCGTTATTTAAAGACGTTGCGGACAGGATACATCTTAAACTTGAAAAAGCCAACACGTTTAATTCAGGGGTCGTTGGACTTGCCTACAAGACAGTGATAAAAGAATGACCACGATAATCCCCTTTGTTACTTACGGGAACGAGGGGGTTCAATCCCCGCCTTACCACGAGGCGGTTTTTCTTTTGCTCGAAAATCAACATTTAACGATAACAGAGCCAATTTAATAATAGTCAGTTCTACCCATCTCTTATTCAATTATATGGCCCTTAACCTAAAGAAAGAGCACAATTTTTGCTGCAGAATTGCGCCCTTTAACTGAATAAGTAAAATTTCTATGTTAACGCTTATTTTAATAAAATTAAATTAGTGTTGCCATCCGTTAACCATTTTAGTCAGTTCCGCCTCAAGTCGATCAAAGTTCTGTTCATTGGCTTCGTAACAGAAACTTCTCACTTTTTCGCATTCATTAACTGATTTGTGGAGCATTTGCCATATAAGTTCGGTTTTGCCTTCTTTCTCAGCAAATGTAATGGTTAATAAAAATTCATGTATTGGCCCCAGATGGTGGATTACAATCTTTTCAGGTTCCCGTATTTCAGAAAAGATGGATTTATTCTCATAATCTACACCATTGGGTCCATGCATAATGAAACGCCAAATACCGTTCGGTCGCATATCGAACTCATGAAACGTATTAGTAAAGCCCCGGGGTCCCCACCATTTTGCCAAATGATTCGGGTCACTGAATGCTTTGAACATGATTTCACGTGGCACATTGAAGATACGAGTGTTGACAATCTCACGATCAGAGATTGGCTCAGAAGAGTTAATAATCTTCGATACCCTATAGGAAACTGCTAACTCTTGGTTATTTTTCAACTGTTCACCAAGCTGATCCAGCAAAATATTTGTCCCGTGCTCACGATCTGCTGCTGTATCATGGCCGTCTAGGAATGCGCCTTGTTCGGTAAAAATCAGTTGAGTTCCTTCATCAATTTGTTTAAACTCGACCGTTGCTACAGAAACGGAAATCCGAGTTTCATCGAGATCCATTGTGTAGGAATAGACAATGCGATGGTCAGGAATGATCTCCTGATAGTGAGCCTTAAATGTGTAAACAGGACCTCCTGGAGGACCACCATGATTTTTCTCTTGTCCACCCACTCGAAAATCAAAATCTTCAGCCTCAGTGAACCATTTTGCTTTAAGCTCTGGGTCCGCCCATGCAGCGAATACCACTTCAGGTGTGTAATTATACACCTTTTCAATGACAAAGGTATCATGTGTTACAAAGTGTTTTTTCATTCTCACTTCCTCCTTTTTTGGTGAGACGGATGTTTAGAAGGAATTCGCCAAGTCGGTCAAACTGGCGCTCCATGTTCTTTTGGCGCACGTCAAAATAATTTTCATGACTTTTTTCATCATTCCAATTGAATTTGTAAAATCTTCAACCGTCAATGTCTCTTTCAATTGCAAAATTTCAGATGCATTTTGCAAATCTTTTAACAGCTTCTGTTGAACTCTAATATTTTCTATTTGAAGAGTCACCACTTCAATAGGGTTATACGTATCGTCAGCCAAGATCGATTTAATTTCCTCGAGCGTTAATCCTAAATATTTTAAACTAAGAATTTGCTGCAACCGCGAAAGATCTGTTGCGTTATATAGGCGATATCCTGCTTCTGAATAATCTGATGGTGAGAACAGTTCAATTTAGTCATAATAGCGTAAGGTCCGAATCGTTAAACCCAATAACTTTGCAAGTTCTCCTGTCTTCCATTTCTTCTTACCTTAAACTGAAATAACCATCCCCTTATTTCGCACGAATTTTTACCGGTATCTTCACTATAAACCGTTACGTTACGTAACAGTCAAGGGAAAATAAATTATTTTGAATCATAAGAAAATCTTTATCCTGTTCGATAGCTTAAGTGTAGCTTTTAACAAACAATCTTTAACATTTCTTGGTATTTTTTATACTGGGGTAGTACCGCATGCCCATCATGCCTAGCCCTACCAGGACGCGAATGATCATTATATGAACAAGCATACCAGCTTGCACATATAATGATCTAAGAGTAACTTTAGGAGGGATAAACTTGGCTTTTAAAAAGGATGGTGTCTTTATTGGTACCGTTTCAGGCGGTGTTGTCAACTTCGGTGGGACAGCTTTTATTGCACCAATAAATATAACAAACGAAATTATTGGGCCTGGAGGAAGTAACACGGGGTTCATAATTATAACTAATTCAAGATAGAGTTATGGGAAGGATGTAAAGCGTGAATATCATTCCATTGTTTGTAAATAACAAAAAAGACAAGCTTTTGCTTGCCCTGCCTGCCAGTATTACTAACTTAAGGATGATCGATATATCTTATTCATGTCTTTAGATATGGTGCCAATTTAGGCACCATATTTTCCTCTGCTAATTCAAAATCCGTAATGATAAAAATAAAAAAATAAATAGCCAGGTCTTCTTCGACATAACTGATCCGTTACTTTAAGTACGTTTTTTCACAATCTTTTCTAAAATGAAACATAGATATCCAGTTTTATTTTAATAGGTGTTACTCAACAATCTGGCCCTTTTGTGGGAATAGACTGACTCAAATTTTTTAAACAACTATATTATTTTTTAAACGACTTTATTGTAAATTAAACAACTTTTTTGTCACTTAACACTTTTGAAAAACGTGGATCTAAATGAAATCGTCGGGACACATGGAAAAATTTCTTTTTCAACCTTTGGCAATGACCCGGTGATTCTGACGACAGCAAATGGAAAGGAAGAGTGGAGTTTTGAGCCGTTAAAGTACGTCCGCCAGTCGCTCGTCCAAACAATTGTTTCCGAATTAACAGGCAACGGCAGCCATTGCCCATGCACTATCTTGCGCTAGAACAAACTGGGTTATGGGTGAAATGGTAAAAAATTATTATAAAATATCAAAATAGTGCTCCATTATAAAAAAACCGGCCTCACTGCAATATACTAAGAGCCGGTTTTTTCATTTAAACCTATTATTTTATTTGTGTAATCGGTTAAAATTTATTGGGCCGTGCCTGGCACCTTAGAAAAATGATTTTAAACATGCTAGGACGGTAATGATACCTAGAACAGTGACAAATATATTGCTAAATTTACCTCTGTATTTAGCTAGTACCGGAACTTTACGAATAGCATACATTGGTAAAATACATAGAATAATAGCAATTAGAGGTCCGCTGATGTTATCAATGAGTCCAAGAATGCTTGGATTTGTATAAGCAGTATACCAGCATGTTAATATGACAAAAGCAAGTATGGTTGTCTTAACTGTTTTTTCTTTAATCTCTTTTCCGCGGGCTCTGCCGGACTCTATAATAATGTCACGCATTACCTCGAATGCTCCTACATAATGGCCAAGGAATGATTTTGTGATGGCCACAAAAGCAATGATAGGAGCTGCATAAACGATTACCGGCAAATGAAGGCGATTGGAAAGATATGAAAGTATGGATAAATTCTGTTCTTTTGCCAATTCAAGATCATGTGGAGACAAGCTCAAGACACTGCTGTAAACAAAGAACATAACGACAGTGACTGTCATAATATAAGTGTACTTTTGTATTTGGGCACATTTAAAGTCGGTAGCTTCTATTCCATAGGTTGCCCTCTGTTTTATAACAAAAGGTGATATCATTGGAGAATGATTAAACGAAAATACTACGATTGGAAATAGCATCCAAAGCATTCCTAATAGACTTTGTCCTGTTGAAGCGGTAGAAACACCTGAAAAACTTAAATTTGACAAATGCCACTGTGGAATCAAATAGATTGATATAAAAATCAGTGAAACTATAAAAGGATATACGAGCATACTCATTACCTTTACAGTAATATCTTGACCAAAATTCACTATAGCTATAAGACCGAGCACCAATACAAGCGATAATATTGCCCTTGGCGGTTCATTAAAGTGCAATTGATTCACGATAAAACTGCTTGCAGTATTTGTTAGTGCAACCGAATACATCAATACGATCGTATATATACAGAGGAAATATACTATGTTAAAAATTATACTTGCTTTAGTTCCAAAATACTCTCTTATAGTACCTGTAATCCCCTCATCAGCAGCTTTGGAAGCGTATATGATTTTTGCAAACGCCCGATGCGAAAAGTACATGACAGGAAATGCAAGTATGGTAATAAACAGTAATGATAGTATACCTCCAGCTCCTGCATTAATAGGTAAAAAGAGTACTCCTGCTCCAATTGCTGTTCCAAAAAGACTTAATCCCCAGGTGGTATCTTGTTTATGCCACTTTTTAGGGTCTGGAAATTTTTGATGTTTCCCTGAGGTACTTTCATCTTCTACTACAATTTTCTCAGCTAAATTCCCATTCATATGATAATTCCTCCTTGTTTCCTATGCTTAAGTTTCTTTTTAAGATTTATAAATATAATGATTTCTTGAAAATTAACTGCTTGCTAGGTCACTGGAATCCAGTTCGGCCAAAAGTCATCGTGTTGTCTTCTTCCAAGATGAATCTGTTTCAGCCCATTGAATTTGTTAACGATTACAAAATAATTTCATTGTATAGTCGTAGATTTATTTTTAAAATGTATAACGTTATTGTTTTTCTCCAATAATTTTATTTTTAATAGCTACTCCTGTGGGTGTGGCTGCAACTCCGCCTAAACCTGTCTCTCTTAATTCACGAGGCATCTGTCTCCCTACTCTTAACATCGCTTCAATGACTTCGTCAGCATTGATGATATTTGTTACACCGGCTAATGCAATATCCGCTGTTACTAAAGCATTTGCGGTTCCAATGGAGTTTCTCTTTACACAGGGAACTTCTACCAAACCCGCGACTGGATCACAAACTAAACCGAGTAAATTTTGTAGTGCGGTTGAGAAGGCTTCAGAAGATTGCTGTGGTGTTCCACCTGCAGCCTCTACTGCTGCTGCAGCCGCCATTGCCGAGGCGCTGCCTACTTCAGCTTGACACCCTCCGAATGCTCCGGCAATACAAGCGTTATTGGCTACTACCATTCCAAATAAGGCTGAAGTGAATAGAAAATGGACCATTTCTTCATGACTTAACTGTAGCGTATCTTTAATGCTAAAAAGTACTCCAGGGATTGTTCCACTCGCGCCTGCTGTTGGAGTTGCACAAATAACCCCTAATGCAGCATTTACTTCATTAACACCGATAGCACTTTGGACCCCAAACGTCATCAAATCTCCAGAAAGAGTTTTTCCGCTTTCGCGATATTTTTTTATTTTAACAGCATCTCCTCCGGTTAAACCGGTCGGGGAAAATACTCCGTTGCCCTCAATACTCTTATTTACTGAATTTACCATTACAGCTAAATTTTTTTCCATTTTACTCCAAACTTCTTCATAGGAAGTTTTAGTTTGCTCGATTTCCTGCTCGATTGCTAATTCATAAATTGGCTTTTGTTTTTTATTAGCTGCATCTATTATTTCTTTTATAGACATGTACATAAAGCTTGTCACCCCCCTATTGTAATTAAAGAATAATAATATTAGATATACTGCTTAGAATCTCCAATTTCTTCTTAACATCACTAGGCAATTGAGAATCCAAAGCAAATTCATATAAATATTTTCCGTCTTTTTCCAGCTTGTTAAAGTTATTAATTTCCACATTATATTGTTTGAATATCCTACGTAAGACAATTTCAAGGTCATCTCTTTCGGAAATCGCTATAATAATAGGTAACGGCCCATGAGGGTTTAAACTAAAGCCTTTAATTTCAATATGTTTGATTTCAATTAACCCCCCGCCGACCGAAATACCCATCGTTCTAATACTTCGACTTTCATCCTCCAGATAAACATCTAAAGTATTTGGATGACCGACAGGACTATCACCTAGTTCCTCTATAAAGGTAATGTCAATTCCTTTAGATTCTGCTATTTTAATAGCACCTGGCACTCTAGTATCATCGGTAGCAAATCCTAATATCCCAGAAATAACTGCAAAATCAGTTCCGTGTCCTTTATGGGTTTCAGCAAATGACTCAAAATACTTTACAACAACTTTTTTTGGAAGACCCTGGAATAATTTATTAGCAACTGCTCCAATAGCTAAGGCACCTGCAGTATGTGAACTGGAGGGACCTACCATAATCGGTCCAATCACATCAAAACAACTTTTGTAATTAACTATCTTTTTTTCTTTTATAGGTACAACGTTCATATTCATGTAAGATTCCTCCCCGTAGTTGCCATACCAGTTACTAGAATCGCCAATCCAAAGTTTGTTGTCATGTTTCCAGTTATTATTCCAAAAATATATTTTTTCCAAAAATCGGGACCTGGATTGGCTGCGATCATGTCAGCTTGAGTTAGATGTTCAATAGTAACAAAAAACTGTAGTCGAATTATCACTAAATTTTATTTACATAAATAACATAGAGTTTAATATAAAGCTTCCATAACAACCTAAAGCACAATTGTCACGGTACCCTGTCAATCCAATCAACTCTGTTAGTACCATTAAACTTAAGGCGTCATTCCAATTAAAGGAATACTAGAAATCACTATGTAAGGGCTTTCACAATTAACAGCAAGAATGAATCTCAGACTTTGCATTTACAAATTGAACACCTGTAGAAATTATCGCTGTATATATTTGCTTCAATTGCTGCTATCAAAACAATGATTAATGACAATTCCTATTTGTTCAATATTCCTATTCCAAATACACCACCTTATAGCATAATTTGAAAAGCTGCAATGGGAATAAGAACCCCTATAAGGATTGTTAAAAAACTACGAATTTTTAACCTGACTCTTTCTCAATTTTTGGAATAATTTATTACAGTAATTATTTTTTATTACTGTATGTTCAAAGTATCACATAAAACATTGAGATGTCAATGTAGTAATAAAAAATTATATTTATAAAAATTTATTATACACATTGGAATATTAATGAGTTCTGTTATAATTTTAGTATTATATAGTTTAGTCATTGAACAAACTTAAATCTGTTCTATTACTATGACAAAAAATTATTATTACCATGACCACTGAACAAGAGAGCAATTTCATAATGGTTTAAAAACCGATTTAAAACAAAAACGCTTTCCATCAAGGAAATATAAACCAATGGATTAAACTTGCATTTAGGGTGTTTTACATGTAATCTTCCTCGTTTAATTGGTCAGAAACTATAAAGACTTGAAAAAGAAAGTGTTTCGTAGAAGGAGGAATACTCAATTGGATAATGAACTATTTCGACACTATCAAAATATAATGAATTATTTTGGGGGAATTTTGGGATCACATTATGAATTAGTATTACATGTTTTAAATCCTAATGGAGGTTCTCATATCGGTCACATAGTCAATGGAGAATTAAGTGGAAGATCTTTAAGTGGCCCATTAACTAACTATGCAAAAAAGTTAATTAACGAAAAAGTATATTTAGATAAAGATTATGTTGGAAATTATGTTGGAGAAGGACCAGGAGGTAAAAAATTTCGTTCATCAACACTATTTATAAAAGATCAGCATGGTCAATTACAGGGTCTTTTATGTATAAACTTTGATGCGGATGTCTATAGGAAAGTCGCAAAGGATGTATTAAAGTTGGCTAATCTAAGTTTCGATATAAAGGATATTGAAAATAAAGCTAATCAAGAACACCCTATTGAAAAACTTACTGATAATGTTCGTGATATCATTTATACAGTAATAGATAAGGATATATTAGAATCTGATGCTCAATTATCACCTGAACAAAAAAAACTTGCTATTTCCAAATTAAAGGAATATGGGGTATTTGATATTAAAGGTACAATAAATGAAGTTGCTGATGTAATGGGAATGTCTGAATCAAGTGTTTATCGTTATCTTCAAATGATTTCACGCAACTAAAAATCGGATGTTAGCTAGACTAAAAAACAGATAAATAAATCTGTAATAACGGGGTGTATCTGTATGGCAAGGGGTAGATGTCTACCTAAAACCTAGTTTGGAACTGCTTCTCCTTCCCCTTCGTCCCCCTCAAAAACCATTGCCCTAAATAGCTTCCAGCCCTTTTAGGTTATTTAATATAGGATAGTCAGGGAAAAAACAGGGGTAAAAATGAAACAGGAAATGATTTCGGGCATCTATTCGTGCTTTTGCTCTGGCTTAACCAACAGTTACTTCTCCTGCCGTTTCTCTACTCCAATTCGCTGATTTATCGGGCTTTTTCGTCTAGATTAATCCGCCTATTTTCTTCACCTTATCCCTTTCCTTCTATTCTCAAGCCATTGGTAGATCAGACTTTTTCCCATTTCAATCAAAAGATCGAAGGAGCAGTTGCAAATTTAAAAAGAAGGAATCACTTCGTAACGAATTGGAGAAACATATAAAGATTTAACCCTAAATGAGTTAGGATATAGAGAGGACTAACAAGATTAAAAATAAAAATGCAAGTCAATTTTTTGTTTAGTCAAATAATTGGCTTGCATTTTTATATTCTAGAAAAACCTCATTTACTTATGGTAAGGTTCACCTCTATTAATGCGATATTACTTCCTTCACAATCTGGCCCTATGCTGAACAATCAAACTCTTCTCTTAAACTGCATAAGTCAGCATAAAAAAACAAAAAAGATTGGGGCATTTTCATACCATCCTTTTCTAAAAAATAGTGCATTTTGTTGCATTAGTAATAATATTAAACAAATAAAGACGGAGTTCGAGGGCTGATTAAGTACATAATATTGAAACTTTTACATTTTTAAATAAATATAAGAATGAAGTACGGAAAGCTGTTAGATTGGAAATTCTATGAATGGCTTATTTGTTAAGAGTGAATTTGTTTGAATGGCTTTCTGATACCAATAATAACTGATAGCACGAGGAACGATACGATTGCTTGTCGCACAAAAAGGGGAATGGATTTCACCATTCCCTTGAAGACATGTCAATCTTATTTGATATTTTTAAAAACTAAATTTTGGTTTAAGATCACCTTTATAAGGTTCATGTTCAACGAATACAGTTATGTCTTTGCCATCTTTATCTTTACCAGTTCTTTTATAGGTAAATTTATTATGATTAAGTTCGGTAAGTTCAAGTGCGGCGCCATACTTTTTATCTCCAATTGAAACATGGGCTCTTATTTTATTTCCGTGTACAACATCGAAGTAGCCATAATCACCGCGGCTTTCGCCTGTATCAGCATTGAAAAACTCATATTTATTCGTCTTATCATCAAATTTTGCCAGACTTATAAAATTTGAATTATATTTTGTTACATCATTGCCGTTTTCATCTAATACCTTTGTTCCGTGCCACAGGGTGCCACCTAAAATTTTATCTCCATCAACGGTTTTAACAATATCTCCTGTAGTAGTGTCCAACTGCTTGTCCGGATCAGTAAAAGAAAGCTCTTTTCCTTTATATGGAACATGTTCAACAAATACCTCTATATCGTTGCCATTAGCGTCTTTCCCCATTCTTTTATACGTAAACACATGTTTATTTATTTTTGTCATGTCAACGACAGCTTGATAATTCATTGATTCTGAAATTAATATTCTCTTTTTCCCATCATTCGTGATAAAGAATGTACCTTTATCGCCACGGCTTTTACCTGTCTTAGCATCAAAAAATTCATAATGCCCTGTTTTCACATCATATTTCGCAAGACCAATGAAGTTTGCATTCTCTTTTGTTAAGTCATTATGATGTTTGTCGTATACTCTTGTACCTTGCCAATCTGTACTACTAAGAATGTTAGCCATTTCCTGACCTTTAGTTAGTTTATTTTCGGATTGCTTTTCTTTATTTGAATCTTTGGCTTTATTCACTTTGGTTTGTTCTGTTTGAGTTACGTTCTTTTGTTCACTTGCGTCAGCTTGCGTATTACACGCTGCTAATGCTATTGAAAAACCGAGTAAAGGTAATAATATTTTTGCTTTCTTCATCATTTTTTTATCCCCTAATTCAATAATTTTGTTTACAATCATTATTTAATGGAAGGCTGTGTTAAACTTGCCTGTTGATTTGCGCTCCAGGCGCTTCGCTTTCCGCGGGCGTTCCGGGGAGCCTCCTCGGCGCTTAAGCGCCTGTGGGGTCTCCCCTGCCCCGTACTCCCGCAGGACATTGAATGACATCCTTGAATCCGCCCACGCACGAAGGAAATGCGATAGCATTTTCGAGGAGTCTCGCGCCTTCCGCTCCAATCAACATTGTTTCAAAAATCAACAATGACCTTTCACACAGCCTAATGGAAAAATAATTTGATTTCACTGATAGACTTATATACTTTCTTGTTATTTAGCTCCTGCTTTTAACAAGATTTTTATAATCTCTTTAAAGCCTTTTTCACGGGCGAATTGTAGAGGCGTCACATTATTTTTGTCAGGAATGTTCACATCCGCCCCATGATCTATCAGTAATTGCACCGTTTGCTGCTGTTCTTTATCTCCATTATTCAAAATAATCGCTTCTAATAAAGCGGTCCAACCGAGATTATTGATATGATTCACATCAATATCTGTATGGGTGAGAAGTTCTTTGACGACATCGACATAGCCATGTTCTGATGCCGGGATTAACGCAGTTCCCCCATAACGGTTTGTAATCGTGGGGTCGGCCCCTGCTTCAATTGTAAGCTTTAAAATATCTAGATAGCCTTCTGCACCGGCATACAAGAACGGATTATTTTTCATATCGTCCCGGATATTCACGTCTGCCCCTGCTTTGATGAGCACGTTTACCGTTTCGACATCCTTTTTATAGGTTGCGATCATGGTAGGAGTCCGTCCTTTAGCATCCTGTGCGTTAATATTCGCACCTTCCTTAATAAGTTTGCTTGTCTTGTTCGTCTCCCCACGCTCTGCCGCTTCAAGCAGCTGTTCATTCAATCGTGCGCTCACGGTTTCTCTCTCCTTTTCTTTTATTTTCGGTTCTATACTATTAGTTGAGACACAACATTGAAGCAAAAGAATACATGCGAAAAATGCTATCATCCACGTCCGCATTAAATCCGCCCTATTTAATTTTATTGTTACGTTTGCTCATGTTCCTGGGTAGCGAAATTTGTATTCCGGGCTTTTTCTTTTATTCCTTCATTTCTTTCCAGAGCGTAAAAGGATTCTTGTTTTGAGGACGTTTGTCCAGCTTTATCAATTGAATGTCTCTCTGTTCTTTTGGAAGTCCTATTTGTTTATAAACGTATTTCGTTCCTAAACCAATTTCTTCTTCCTCAGCAGCAGTATAGGCATAATACACATGTTTAAAATTTGCCCAATAAATGGCGCTTAAACACATCGGACAAGGTTCCCCGCTTGCATACAGTTCACAGCCGGAAAGGTCAGAAGTACCAAGCGTCTGGCAGGCCTCCCGAATAGCCAGAAGTTCAGCATGAGCCGTTGGATCGTGTGTTTCGAGTACATTGTTTA
Source organism: Neobacillus massiliamazoniensis (assembly GCF_001048695.1). Classification (GTDB taxonomy): domain Bacteria; phylum Bacillota; class Bacilli; order Bacillales; family Cytobacillaceae; genus Neobacillus; species Neobacillus massiliamazoniensis. The sequence goes on from NZ_CVRB01000005.1 coordinate 77,181, forward strand.
CTCCCTTTGCAACAATCTCTCCATTTTTGACGATCACTGCACCAAATGGTTTCCCTTTTTTATTTTTCGTATTGTCGTAGGCTAAATCGATTGCCAGTTGCATGAATTCGTTATGACTCATTTAAAGTCACTCCCTTGCTTATATTTTTTGGTTTCCATAGTTGTTCCAGCACAATAACAATGATCGTACCGACAATGAGACCATTGCTAAAAATATATTGAAGAATGGTCGGCATCCCCTGAAATATTCCTTTAGGAAGAAACATTAACCCCATTCCAATAAGCAGCGTGATTCCTAAAATCGTTAACCGGCGCTCGTCTAAACTGTCCTTCAATAGAGATTGAAAGGAGATCCCAATCATTTGCACAAAGGATGCTAAAGTGGCAGCACAGGCAATAGGACCGGGAAGCATAGCCAGGAAGTCGACAATCGCCGGGACAAAAGCTATGCCTGCTAAAGTCAAACTTGCTAGTAGGAAAGGAATGATTTGTTTTTGCCCGGTTAACCGAATAAACCCCGCTGATACCGGCAATGGCACAATTCCAATCGTAGAAAAAACGGCAGATAACACATGTGAAATTCCACCCGCCCAGCTGCCGCGGTTAATTGTTTGTTTTTCGTCGATTCCGGTTTCAGGTACCACTTGTTTGACAGCTGTAATGGCCGCGACTGTATTAGAGATTAAAATAAACGTAAACACGATAGAAGTTACGATCATTCCGCTATTTAAATGTGGAGCCCCCCAAGCAAAAATATCTGGTAATTTGATGAACGAAGCAGGTGTAGAATTCGTACTGGAGGTTTTTCCTGACAGAACGTAAAGTAACCATCCAAATAAAATTCCCAACAGCAAGGAATAACTTTTCATCCATCCTTTTCCCTTATTAGATAGCAAAATTACTAGTACAAATACGGCGAATGATATTGCTGTGGTCCCATAATCTACGCCGGACTGTACTTGCACTCCAAGCATTCCTTCTAAAAAAGTACCGCTAAGCTGAAGGGCCAGGATCAAAAGGAAAGAACCCATAACTAAAGGAGTGAACAAAAACAGCAGCCGATTTACGAGGCCTGTTATGCCGAGGATGAATAGTAAAAGTCCTGAAACGATCATCCCCCCTTCTAAAAGCTGTAATGTTTCTTTTGTACTTTCCCCTTGATGTGCGGCCACACCTGCTAAAATGACAAATACACTAACCCACGAACCTGCAGGCCCGTCAGCGATCGGATAGCGATGCCCGAACCATCCCTGTATAAATGAGCTAATCCCGACAACAAAAAAGGTTCGTTGCATTAAATCGGAAATTTCTTTTATCGAAAAATGAAATACTCCTCCGATGACAATCGGTAATGCAACAGAAGTAGCCAAGAGGAAAAAGAACCATTGAAAGATGCTTAAACTGCCGAAAAAACGTTGTTGCTTCATATTGTTCCCCCCCCAATCAATTATGTATTTCCAAATAAGAAAGGCATCATCTGTTTCGATATTCTAACTACATCTATGTTTGACATTAGCTTCCTTGTTTCATTATGATATCTTAGAATGAAGTATATGAAAAATATAAAAAAAATTACTTTTTCTTATGTTTTTCATATAATGAGGGAGTTTTTTACTTATGGATATAAGACAACTGCGATATTTTAAAACCATTGTAGAAGAAAGAAAAATTTCTGCTGCCGCTGAACGGCTTCATATTTCTCAGCCTCCACTAAGCCAGCAACTGAAAACAATGGAAGACGAACTCGGAACGAAATTAGTAGAAAGAACTGGAAAATTTTTAGAGGTTACGGAAGCTGGAAAAGCTTTATATAAGTATGCCTTACAAATGACTCAATTAATGGAAGAAGCGAAAATGGAAGTAAAGGAAGTCGGAATGGGGGTAAGTGGAAGACTTACGCTAGGGATCAATACGTTTTCGGCAGCAGGATTACCTGAAATACTTCACGGGTTCCGCACAAAATATCCTAAGGTAACCTATAAAATTCATCAAAATGAATCAGCTCAACTTTGCCAATTAGTGAGAGACCGGATTGTAGAGCTTGCGATTATCCAATTACCGCTCGAGTTACAGGATTTCACAGTGATGCATCTTCATACAGAACCTTTTTACTTTATTGATTCAACTAAACAGCAATCATTAAATTGTGAGGTTACACTTGCTGACATTCAAAACCAGCCTCTGATTTTACCTAGTACAGAGGGATTGGGAGTTCATTATATGATTTTAGAATCATTTTCAAAGGCTCAACTTCATCCGAACATTGTTGCCGAGTGCTCTGATATCTCCCTTTTATTTGATTTGGTCGCATCTGGATTTGGAGGAGCTATTGTACCGGAAACCGTCATTAAACAATACAATAACGACAACATTGAGGCTTGCAAAATTACAAATATAGAGTTAGCTGCATCGACAGGCTTAATATGGCTGAAGAATCATTACCTATCACAAACAGCGCAAAACTTTGTTAACCTTTATTTACATCGTTAATGGGTCTGACTCTTGGCGCTTTCATGCTTTATCGCGCCAAGAGTCAGACCCGCCATACACGAATTCATTAATTAGTTTGGATTAGTAAAATTTCATCAATGTTTGGAATTTCGTTTTTTAAAATGGTTAAGAGACTTTCCTCAATCTGATTGTCGATTTCGCAAATCGTAATCGCTGGACCATTGATTTTTGAACGTTCATTCGCCAAGCGGGCAATATTGAGCTCTTTTTGATAAAGAATTCCTGCCATCTCGGCAATGACCCCTTTTCGGTCGGTATGGCGAATTACAAGTGTCGGCCATTCGCCAGAAAACTTTAAAGGATAATCATCCAATTCCTGAACCTCCACTTTACCGCCGCCTAAAGAACTCGCCAATACCTTTACAGCACGACGAGCCCCTGATAATTCTACAAGCACCGTATTTGGGTGATAACTTCCAAGCACCCGTTTCGTGAAATCGTATTGTAAGCCATTTTCTTCGGCAATCGATTTTGCATTTGGAATACCTTCATCCATTGTGGATAGCCCCATAACACCGGCTAATAATGCTAAATCGGTTCCATGGCCTTGATAGGTTTCGGCGAAGGAGCCCATTAATGAGAATTTCACATATACTGGCCGTTCGTTTAACAGTTGGCGTGCAATATTGCCGATTCGGACTGCCCCGGCAGTATGTGAACTTGACGGCCCAACCATGACGGGGCCAATAATCTCATAGGCACTATGATATTTGGCCGGCCCGCAGCCGCTGGTCTTTTCGCTGAATATCTGCGCTTTCAATTTTTGACCAGTCGGGGTGCCGGCTAGACCGCCGATCCCTGTTTCCCGCAGCGAGTCAGGCATTTGCTGGCCTACTTCATGCATCACATGGATTACTTCATCTGGAGGGATGATGCTGACTACCCCGGATAACGCCATATCCGCCGCAGCTTGGGCGGTAATCGCGTGTAATCCGTTCCGCAGGATGCAGGGAATTTCAACAAGACCGGCAACCGGATCACAAACCAGCCCCAGTGAGTTTTTTAGTGCAATTCCGATGGCATTTCCAACCTGCTTCGGTGTTCCGCCGGCAAGCTCAACTAATGTGCCTGCCGCCATGGCGGTTGCTGATCCGACTTCTGCCTGGCATCCGCCGGCAGCTCCTGATATCGAAGCTTTATTGGCAATGACCAAACCGAGGGCAGAGGCAGTGAACATTGACAGTACAATTTGCTTCCATGTAAATTTCCCGCTATCAAGGGCGTGAACAAGTACAGCGGGCAAAATCCCTGCAGAACCTGCAGTCGGCGTCGCCACAATCCTCCCCATGGCCGCATTTACTTCCGACACAGCAAGCGCATTTGCTGCCGTCTTTAATGTCGTCGGATGGACAAAGGAATTCCCTTTTTCAGCATATTGGTGAAGGCGGTGCCCATCTCCTCCTGTTAAACCGGTACGGGACATAACAGAGCCCGTTGTTCCCTTGCGGACAGCCTCTTCCATTACGGTAAATTGTTCCGACATTTTTTCAATAATCGTCTCTCTTGGAAAGCCTTTTAGTTGGATTTCTGTTTGGATCATTAATTCATAAATAGTGGTTTGCTCCTGCTCAGCAAGCTCGATTAATTCTTTTAAACTTGTGAATGACATATGATCGCTCCCTTAAAAGAAAACGGTTCTCACGCTGCAAGCATAAGAACCGCCTCCTTGTTTACTCTTGTCCAAAGTATTCTGCAACAACTGCCGCCATGGCTTTTGCCGCGATGATCAAGCTGTCCTCATTAATTTCAAATTTAGGATGATGATGCGGATAAACATGACCATTAGCAGGCTTTGCTCCAACATAAAAGAAACTGCCGGGAATCTTTTGTAAATAATATGCAAAATCCTCTGATCCTGATGCAGGCGGTGTTTCAATTACCGCTTTGATTTCAGGTATTTGAGCCTTTTTAATCCCTTTTACAACCAGCCCTGTCATGTCATTATCATTTACTAAAACAGGGTAATCATGTGAATAAATTAAATCGTAGGTAATATCAAATTCCTGAGCAAGACCCGCTAGTATTCTCTTAAATTCTTTTTCTACTGTGGCGCGAATATCGCTGGACATCGTTCTAACGTCCCCTTCAAGTTCTACACTGTCCTTAATGATATTGAATGACCCCTTACCATCAAACGAGCCGATCGTAACGGTCGCCATATCAAATGGATTAATTCTTCGGCTGACAATTGTCTGTGCTGCGACAACAAAATGGCTTGCAGCCACAATGCTGTCATTACTTGTATGCGGCATCGAACCATGTCCGCCTTTTCCTTGAATTTTGACCTTGAAATACGAGCGCCCTGCTTGCATTTCTCCAGCACGATAGTAGACTTCCCCGGTATCCGCCAGCGACATAAGGTGAATACCGAAAACATTATCTACACCTTCTAAACATCCATCTTCAATCATGGCCATAGCGCCGCCAGGAGGTGTTTCCTCCGCAGGTTGATGCAAAATAACAACATTTCCTTTTAATTGATCTTTCATTTCAAATAAGGCTTCGGCTAAAATCATTAAATAGGCCGTATGTCCATCATGACCGCATGCATGCATCACACCTGGATTTTTCGATTTAAAAGGTACATCGGCCTCTTCCATAATCGGCAGTCCGTCAAAATCAGCTCTTAGTGCCACTGTTTTACCAGGGAGGCCGCCTTTTATTGTCACAACCACTCCATATCCGCCAACATTGGTCCGTATGTTTACATCTTTATCTTTATAAAAATCAGCAATGTATTGAGCGGTTTTTTCTTCTTTAAACGATAATTCGGGATGTTGATGAAGATATCTGCGAATTTCTATCATTCTTTCTTTTTTCTCATCGAGTTTTTGTAATAATTGATTTAACATCATTTCTCCTCCTCTTATTTTTCTGTTTTAACGGTAAGAGCAATCAGACCGCATAAAACGATAGCTACTGCCAAAGTAATAAATACGATAGAAAACGATCCATGAGCCATAGAAATTAACGCGCCGAATGTCATTGGCGCAATAAAGCCGCCAAGTGTTCCTCCCGTATTGACAATCCCTATGGAAGATCCGATTACTTTTTCAGGCAAAATCTTATGCGGCCAGGAGAAAATTCCAACAAAGATAGAAGTGAGTAAAAATGTAAGCACATACAAGAAGACAATGGACAGCGCCAATGAATTGGTGAATACTAAACCAAGAAACAACAAACATGAAAGGACGCAACAGCTTAATAAAAGTACTTTTTCCTTGCCGTTAAAATATTTTGTCAATAAAGCCCCGGCAAACAAAGATGCTATGGTGCCTCCAACTGCGTTAATTGCCAGGATGGTCCCAACTGTACTAATAGAAAGTGAAAATTTTACTTTTAAGAAAGATGGCAGCCATGACATATTTCCATAAAAGGCGATATTAGCAAGCAGCATAGCAATGAATAGAATCATAACATTTCGATTCGTAACAACTGTTTTAAAACTAACTTGTTTCGTCTGTACCTTCATTTTTTCAGCTGAAATTTTATTAGGCACAAAGATAGCAACCAAAATTAACGAGATCGCAAAGAGTGCTCCAAGAGCATAATAGGCATAGTGCCAATTTACTGCAATCAGCCGGGCGCCAATAATAAATGCCAAAATTCCGCCGATTCCACTCGTGGATAATATGAGCGATTGGACAAATGTCCGCCTTTCTTTCGAGAAATTTTCAGCGATACCTTTTGAACAGCTTGGCGGATAACCGGCATGGCCTACACCTGCCATAAAGCGAATCAATATAAACACCATTAAGCTCGCACTAAAGCCAAATGCGAATGAAAACAAAGTAATTAGCGAAAGGGACAGCATTAATACCTTTTTATACCCAATCTTATCTGCCAGCCATCCCCCAGGTATTTGCATTAACGAATACCCCAGGAAAAATAAACTCATAATCATTCCGGTTTGGCTTGTAGAGAGATGAAATTGGCCGGAAATCGGGATAATGGCAGTAGAGATCATATTTTTGTCCATGTAAACCATGGAATAACCCGCCATTAAAGCTGAAATTAACAAAACTTCCTTAGAACTCCTTGCCTTTGGTAAAGAAGTTACTTCTTCGCTTTGTTTCTTAATCTCCCTTTGAGAAACAGACATAAGGCTCTCCCTCCAAAATATTATTTTATGAAAACGTTTTCTTGCTTTTATTATAATTTTTGCAGAGGCGAAAGGCATTCCAAATGTTGTTCAAAATATTCCCCATTTTTGCTCTCTTTCTTGATAGCGCTTACCAAGACAACAAAAAAAGACCATTAAGTTTTAACCTAATGGTCTAATTTCAAAAAGATGGATAGCATTTAACGTCAGGGTAGATTGTAAAAAGAGATCCGAATCCATTACTTCCTCATAGATTTGCAAATCAGGATAGGCCTTCTGCTTGAGAAACGTAATAATCTCATGATCATTAATATCCTGATCTCGGAGATTGTGCCAGTTAAAATAAAATGCACCGTTATTTCGATCGAGAATATGCTTGCGAATTTGATAATGGCCGGACGGGAGCCCTGAAATCATGATTTTCATTTCCTTTGTTAAGGAGCGCAAAAAGAAACTTTCGACGGAGTAAGAAGGATTTACATAAGAGGTGTTATAAATAGCCAATTGGTACCCTTGATCACCCCTGGTCAGTAAAAAGCCCTCCCCTTCGGCCAAAATCTGTAAGCCTATTTTTGCGGCAAATTGAATATTAAAAAACGCCGGGCGTTTAAGTTGATAATAATAAAGCAGGGCTACTCCATTCATTTCGATATTTTCATCATGCTGATTATTTTTTTCTAAAGAGTGGGTATCAATCCAAAACCCAATACCTGAAATTTCCTTCATCAAATCCAGCATGTCTTTAAAAATAAGAGCCGACCGAAAAAAGCTGCCGCTTAAATCCACCGTATTCCCATAAAGTGTATTCCAATTTGTCAAGTAAATGGGAATACACGCCAATCCTGCAGACTGCAGCTTTGCTTTCAATTCCATACATGATTTCTTTACATAATCCTTTACCCCTTCAAAGGAACTGTTTCTCATATCTGTAAAATCAAGTTGTTCATTAGGATTGCAAGTAAAGCAAATTAGTTCACATTCATCTGAAAAATGCTTTATAAAGCTGGTAATTGGGGCTGATATTCCTTTTTCTAAGGAAAATGGCACATTAAGTCCGACTTGGGCGGCAGAAACCAACTTTTTCACGGTTTGATAAAAAAGAGGATAAAAGGTTTGCGGCGTTTCATTCCACTCCGAGAAAACCAATTCAAATTTCCATTTCCCAACAAATTCCTTCCCAAAATAACTAACACTATGCTTTAAAAACTCACCTAACCTATTTAAGTAATCATGGCTGGATACAATTTCTTTTTCAAACTCCACACGGATGAATGGAATTAAACCAAGTTTTTGAAACCGGCTAATCACCGCATCGATCGAATAGAATAGTCCTCCGGTTTCAAACAGCGGAGCTGTTATTTCAAAGGTGGGTGAAAATAGGTTTGTGAAATAGACATATTCAAATTGGAGCAATTCCTGAATAAGCTTTAGTTCCGCTTGAACCTCTTCGTGCAGTGCGTATTCAAGCTCTCCAATTGCCAGCAGCCGACTGGTTTTATCCATCATAAAAACAGCCTCTTGAGGCAAGTCAATTGTTACCGCCGAAACTGCCGGTTCTGTCAGCGTAACATTTTTGCCATCTGACGAGATATACTTGCTGATTTCCATCAAAAAATGTGGTGAATTCACCAATGTAAATTGTTCACTTTGGTTAATTTGATTTACATCCTGAATGTCGGCAGACTCGATTTTATGAAGACTACGGTATTCGGCAGGCGTCGTTTGATTGTACTTTTCCTTAAAGGCCTTGTTAAAAGCTTTTATATTTGGAAAACCATTATTGATCGAGATTTGTGTAATGTTAAGATCCGTGTAAAGCAACTCATTCACAGCTGAGTTCAATCGTACTTGTTTTACATAATGTGAAAAACTAACGCCGACTTCCTGTTTGAAATACCGCGATAAATAGTATAGAGATAAATAGTGCCGTTTAGCGATTTCCTCCAATGATATCGGTATACGATAATTTTTCTCTATAAAGGCAAGGATCTCCCTAATTCTTTCATCCTTCATTTCAATGAATTTACTATCCTTGAGATGTGTTGTTTTGAAATTTCTGATCAACAATGTAACTAACTGATTTATCAAGCCGATGATCTCGATTTCACTGCCATCCTGCTTTTGGTAATAAGCAATCAAAATTTTGGCCATTAGTTGGCGAATTTGATCAAAAAGCAAATACATCCCGTTATCCTCTTTGGATGAATTGCAATCAAAATAGCACTCATGAATAATCGGATAATGCTGCTCGATCAGCTGCAAGGGAATTCGTAAAGATAACACCACATTCTCCCTATTCCCATTAATGGAGCGTATATGATTGGCGTTAATAAGCAGAAGATCATTTTCAGCTAAATGGTAAGAACGTTGATTGACCGTAACTTCAATTTCTCCCCTTATCACGAGAAGAATTTCGATTCCCAAATGGATATGCTGTGAATAATATTGAATGTTTTGTAAACTTATTTGATAAGAATCTTCTTTTACTGGGCGGTTCATAAACATTCACCTCTAATAATGTGTAATGCACAAATAGAATAGACTAGAGCGTTTAACTCTAGTCTTTTTACTCGGTTTGAAACTTATCCTAATGAACTGAAAAACATTTTCGACTTCATACAGATAATCATATATATGATTATATATAACCCGTATAAAAACAGCGAGAGAAACAATTCTCTCACCTTATTTTTTATTAGCTCTCTTCCAAATTTTAACCTATAAATCCAATTTTCGTTAAAGGCATTACTCCACAATATGGCCCGATTGTTTTATCTAAATCAAACATAAATTATCTCCCTAAACTTGATTGAATGTATAGTAAATTCGCTTTGACAAAAAATTTTCCTTCTTAAAGTAAGCTAACCGTTAGTTGAAAAACAAAAAAGATGGGATCTATCATTAATCCCATCTTTAAAGTAAATTTAGTTCACATTTTATTCGAAATGCACAATTAACTTTAACAAATAATATCCATATTCTATTTAATAATTTATAGTTAAATTGTATTAATATATAAGATTTAGGATAATTAAAAATATCGCTAAACCCCACAGTTAAATACCATACTACAATTTGGAGGGAGATTACCAAATGGCAAAGATAAAGAATGAACAAATTGAAATTGAAATAGCGCCCCTCAAAGCTGATGATCGTAGTCGCTGGAATGTCTTGGCACGGAGCTATAAAGCATTTTACGAAACGGAGCTCCCAGACAAGAGTTACGATGAAGTTTGGGAGTGCTTGCTAAACGACCATGAAATTTTCGGTTTAGGAGCATACCTTCAAGGAAACTTGGTCGGTTTCACCCACTTCCTATTCCATCGCATAATCTGGATGGAAAAAGCATGTTACTTACAAGACCTCTTCGTAGATGAAACTGCTCGCGGGTATGGTGTTGCTCGCGCACTCATTGAGCAGGTAGCTCAATTTGCTCTTGAACATGACTCTACTAAGCTTTACTGGCAAACTCGTTATGACAATACTACCGCTCGAGCTCTTTACGACAAGATTGCGAATCACAATGGTTTCATACGTTACGATTATCCACTAAATTAGAACAAGCTTGGTATCCGGCTGCCATAGGTAAGCGGATACCTTTAATATTGCTTCGCTTTTTATGTCAATTGCGAAGTTAATAAACAACTTCTTCTTCAACTCCTGTCCTATCCTTCTATAAGAAAAACATCCCTTATTAAAGGAATGCACCCGTTAGTTTAAGTGATAATCTTCACAATCTTTTTTTACAAAATCTAATCCACTAATGTGTAGGGCAATATCAAAAAGACGCCTTCTTACTAAAGAAAAGTGCCCTTTAAAAGAATAACTGTTTTTTAAATGATTTTAGGTAAAGTATATTTATCGTTTGACAAATGCTAAATCTGCCATTATCATCAACTCTAACTTATTTACGGGAGAGATAGAGATGAAAATTTATGTTGATGCAGATGCTTGTCCGGTAAAAGATATTATTATCTCTGAAGGGAAGAATGCTGAAATTCCTGTTATCCTTGTTACTAGCTTTTCTCATTTTTCTAATGCGGAACAACCATCAGGAGTGGAAACCATTTATGTTGATTCAGGAGCAGATGCAGCGGATTATCGGATTATGAAGTTAGCAGAAAAGGGAGATATAATCGTTACACAAGATTATGGTCTTGCTTCGCTAGGTTTAGCAAAAGCGTGTACGGTTCTTCACCATAATGGGTATAGCTATACAAATGAAAACATTGACCAATTATTGCAAACACGTTATTTAAGTGCAATGGCTCGAAAAAGCGGAAAGCGTACAAAGGGGCCAAAACCATTTACATCAGAAGATAGAGAGAAATTTAGGGGGCTTTTTAAAAGAGCGATTTCACGTTAAAAAAGAACCGTCTATTTTTAAGGAAAACCTTGAAAAATAATATTGTGACAAGTATTTCAGTTTTTTTAATGCCCTACATTACGCTCACATGAATAAACAGTATAATTATTTGATGTATTGTATTAATGGTACCATATTCCATCAAATGACTTAATATACGAAAAAAGACGCGTTTCTAAATAAACGCGCCCTCTAATTGAATAACATTATGATACGGTTCTTCGTGGTACATCTATAAGAATTTATTCTATTTTCGAATCGCTTCTTTTTCTCTGAAATCAATGATTAAATCTGCATAAAGGTTGGTGAATTTCACTGTTTTTTTAAGGCGATAAATACTACTTTATTCGGCAAACATATTTATATTTCCCGAGTCTCTTCCCTTAGCCACACTTTCTCTTCTTCATTTAAATAAGGAGCGAGCTTTATGTATACCTCTTGATGATAATTGTTTAACCATAGCTTTTCGCTCTCTGTTAACATATCAATATTGATACCGGCTAAATCAATAGGGCAATACGTGATTGCTTCAAACTTCATAAATTGACCAAACTCTGTTTTCTCGTCTTCTACTACTAACATCATATTTTCAATTCTTATGCCGTATTTACCTTCTAGGTATATTCCTGGTTCATTCGTAATAATCATGCCTTTTTCTAATATAACATTATTATTATTATTCCTTATGCTTTGTGGCCCTTCATGAACATTCAAGAAAAAACCTACTCCATGTCCTGTCCCGCATTTATAGTCCAAACCATACTGCCAAATTGGTTGTCTTGCTAAAACATCTAAGTTAGAGCCTGTTGCTCCGTATAAATATTTTACTGAGCTTAATGCAATAAATCCTTTTAACACCAAAGTAAAATCTCTTTTTTGTTCATCGGTAAGTTTTCCTAAAACAATCGTTCGTGTAATATCTGTTGTTCCATCATAATACTGTCCGCCTGAATCAATTAAAAAAAGACCTTCATTCTTAAGAGTATATTGCGTTTCTTTATTGGATTTATAATGCATCATCGCAGCATGTTCTTTATAACCTGCTATCGTATCAAAGCTAGGTCCAACAAATCCTTCCTGCCCCCTTCTGAAATCTTCTAATCTTTCTTCTGCAGTAATCTCTGTAATTTCTTCTTTATCTACAGAGTTTTTTAACCATTTTATAAATTTCACCATGGCTAAACCATCTTTTATTTCACACCATTTTAAATTTTTTGTCTCAACTTCATTTTTAATAGCTTTTAAATTAGTCGTGATGTTAGGACTTTCAATTTTCTTTGTATTACTGTTAATGGCATTATATAATCTGATATTTGTTTTATTCGTATCTAAAATAATGGCATCTTCACTTGTAAGATTTTCCAATAATGTTTGTATTTCATGATTCGCTTTTAACTCGACTCCTTCAGCCTCCAGTTCTAATTTAACCAAAGAAGGAACCTTGCAAGAATCAATAAATAAATAACATTTATGTTCTGCTACGATTACATTAGCTATTACAACTGGATTGGTAGGCACATCGGCCCCTCTTATATTCAAAAGCCATGCAATGTCATCAAGGGAAGTTAACATATAATAATTCGCTCTTTTATTTTTCATTTCTTCTCTTACTTCATTTAATTTTTCTACTCGTGATTTGCCTGCATATTTTACGTCATGAGTAAAAATTGGGCCTTTAGGAATCTCCGGTCTATCTTCCCACAGTTCACCAATTAAATCTTGATCCATTTTTAATACGATTCTCTTTGCTTTTAGATCTTTTTCCATCTTTTTAACCATATCAATTGAAAAAACATTTCCATCAAAGCCCACAATGCTTCCTTCTTTAAGAACATCAGCTAGCCACTCTGAATAAAATGGTACCCCTGGATCCATCATTCTAAATAATCTGATTCCTGATCTCTCAAGCTGCTTTTCAGCTTGAATATAGTATCTGCCATCTGTCCATAACCCAGCATCATTTAATGTAATAACTACAGTACCTGCAGACCCTGTAAACCCTGATATCCATTGTCTACATTTCCAATGTTCTGCTACATATTCACTCTGATGTGCATCAAAACTGGGAATTATATAAGCATCCATTTGATTTTCTTTCATTAGCTTCCTTAACTTTTCGACCCTATCCCTGATATTCATTACTAATACCTCCATTTTCCTTAAGACTAATTTCTTTAATTTCACGATCATACAACCATGAGGCTAGCACTATACTAATTATTCCGGAAGTAAGCTTTGATATAATAAACGCTCCTAACATTTCTGGGGCTACTCCTGATACAAATCCAAACTGACCACCAAATACAAATGCTCCACTTACTCCAAAGGCAGTACATACGACTTTTCCTTTAGGATTCATTTCTTTATATGTTCCAAATATCAACAGGTTACTAGCCAAATTTCCTAGAATCCCCGCTACTGACACTGAATTAATTCCAAATTTCTCCCCTATTTCTTTAAAACTATTTTTAAAAATTTGATTAATGAGTGCGAGCATAGGATATGCTCCACCTAAAACAAATGCAATCTTGCCCACTATAACTGTACATTCAGATAGTGGTGCTAATCCTGAGAGAAGCCTTACACCAAATATCACATCTATACCTTGTAAAAGCAATCCAACAGTACTCAAACTCATTATAAGCTTTCCAAATATATTAAAAACTTTTATAAAAACATGATGAGCTTTTAATAATCCTGCCCCTAAAATAATGGCAAAAACAAATATTGGTACCAGATTCCATACTAATATGCCGAAATTTATTTTTTGCCATAAGCCTGCTGCAAGACATCCTATAGGTATAGTAATAATTCCAACCAGCACACCCTTAGAAAAATATTTTTCATCCTCTTTAGAAAGCATCCCTAACGCGACGGGTATTGAAAAACTAATTGTAGCTCCTAAAGTAGATGCGATGATAATTCCTGAGAATGCTCCCATTTCCTTTGTTAAGGCTAGCTTATCAGCGATTTGATATCCTCCCATATCTACAGCTAAAAATGCTGCAGGAACGATAGAAGGATCTAAATTAAAAACTCTACAGATTGGAATAATCACACCAGATAAAAAATTTGTAAATATAGGAGCTAAAGAAAGTATTCCTATCATGCCAAGCCCCAAAGCCCCCATGGTCTTTATGCCTTCTTCAAATTTCCCACCCAGTTTCAAATGATTTCCGGTAATATAATCAATAGCTCCGATTACAAAAAAAGAACCGATTAGATATAATACAAATTTATCCATTATTATTATCACTTTCTATTAACTTTATATAATGTCTTTACTTATCAGCATCTGTAGTATAAAACTCACTATTGTAGATATAATTAGGAGAATTAACAGCTATGAGCTTGACCTTTTTGTTAGTGTAATTAGCCCAATTGTGGGCAATATTTGAGTCCATATGAACACTGTCACCAGGATACACTTCATGCCTCTCACCATTTATGTAAACTGTTAATATCCCCTCTAAAACATAAATGAACTCTTCTCCCCCATGCTTATAGGATAATATTTCTTCATCTTTCTTTTGAGGAAGAATTTCTATAAGCCTTGGAACAAATTGTTTATTTTCCAAATTTGTACTTAAGCTATACTTAATAAAACCACCTTCTACTGAATCTATTATTTCTTGTTCATAACTTCTTAAAACCATGTCTTTTCTTTTACGTGGATAATCAAAAAAATGTGTTAAATGTACTTCCAAAATATCAGCTAGTTTTTCAAGTGAATCAACTGCTATAGTAGTAAGCCCCCTTTCTAATTGAGATAGAAATCCAACAGATAGTTCGCTTTTTTCACTTAACTCTTTCAAAGTAATTCCTTTTTCAGCCCTCAATTTCTTTATTTCCATTCCTATATTCATAACTTCACCCAAAATTTCATATTTGTGAATATCATATTAAATATCAGCGTAACACGCAAGATATTATGAATTAATTTCACAAATATGAAATTCAATTAATTAACGTTATCATATATTCTCTCAAGAACAGTCCGTTAGAATTACACAATCTGGCATAAAAAAAGACGCTAGATCTATTAGATCTAGGCGCCTAGATTGTTAAATAATAGGCTTTGTTAAACGTGACTGTTGATTTGCGCTCCGGGCGCTTCGCTTTCCGCGGGCGTTCCGGGGAGCCTCCTCGGCGCTTAAGCGCCTGTGGGGTCTCCCCTGCCCCGTACTCCCGCAGGAGTCTCGCGCCTTCCGCTCCAATCAACATAGCGTAAAAATTATCATGAACTTTGTACATTTAGTGGTGCCTGTCACCTTATGAGACAGCCTCTTAAAAGGTGTTTAATTTTTGATGTAGATTACTTCACTGCACTGCACTTAAAGTCGTTTAAATCTAAGAGTTATTCCATAATCGCACCCGATTGTTGAACGTCATTGCTTACATCTCATTCATACAGAAAGGTAAGGGTTTGAAGTTATCTCTCCCTTTTCCCCGACTACACCAGTACGTTCGGCTTTCACCGCATACGGCGTTCCAACTAATCCAATTCGATTTAATCATCAACACTTCTGAAATCGTATTCAATTTATTAGTATACGAATGTTGCTTAGTGGGACTTCTTCCTTAGTAACGACTATACCAATCGCTTGTGGTGTTTTTTGTGAGTTTTTAAAAAGTTACAAAATCCTCACCGATATCTAGGTGAGGATGATTTTGCACATCTCAATATAATTTAACTGCCTTCTTTGACTCCATGCCGTAGCATTTTCGCACAATATAGAGAGGCAAGTGTTACAACATTTTTTCTGCACAAGCAATCTGAATCGTACACAATCGCCCGTTTGTCGTCTTATTTTTTTACATATTCATAAAGCGTCGTTGAACCGTTCCTGAAGCCTTGGCCCTGGTTCGAATTCGTTTGGGAGCCTTGCCACTTGGATGCAGGTACGATGACACAATTATTTTTGATCCAATTGGCCACATCCGATTGTTGATTGTTAAATGATCTTCCTTGCAAAAGGAAATAACGGATCTGACCTTCGTTTACCAGGTTTTGCAATTTTTCAACCGAAATGGCCGGATCACTTCCCATAAATCCTCCCATTGCCATGACAGGAAGACCCGTATCAAGAATAATCGGCGCAGCCGACATAGCGTTTAAGGTTGCTACCAGGTATGTTCCTTTTTGATAATTTGCCATTAAATAGTTTTCTATTTTTGGATTGGACGTCATCCCGTCTCTTCCATGCTGCGATTGCAGCTCGGGACCGGCAAACGGTTTGGTCACCGACCCGCCATATTCAATCGGCGTTATCGCCCATGCTGTTGGAGCTGCAAGTAAAGACAGAACACAAGTCAGCAATACAAGGACGGAAATCCCCCGATTACCCGGAGCATTTATTTTTTTGACATACATCGAACAAATCAACGTAATCAATGCAAGAACACCTATGGTAATCGAAAGTGGGTCACGCATGGACGGGTATTTCCATACAACCGAAATTTGAAAGACAATGGTGCACACCATGGCAAGGGGTAAAAACAAACTTTCTTTATTTTCTTTTGCACACCATTGCTCCCACATCTGTTTAAAACCTGCTCCCGCCAACGCTGCAATGCCTGGAGCCAGCATCACCATGTAGTAACTGCTGAACCTCTTGGCAATACTGAAAAAGACAAACATGGTCAAGACCCATACAGTCCATAAAACAACCGTTTGGCGCTTACGGTCAAGCTGGGTCCGAAAACGTGTACCCCACAAGAGGGCAATGACACTGATGAAAGCTCCCGGCAAAAGCCAGCTCAGTTGTCCATCTAATTCAGGCGTTGTAAACAACCTAAAAATGCCCGGATTCCCTGTTTGTCCAAATCCTGCAGAATAGTTCCCCGCATTCCTGTTGTTCATCGACATCCACATTGAGGATGTGCCATTGTTCCCTCCATAGCGGTGTGCTCCACTTAGACCGTTCCCATTACCGAACCGCTGGCCTTGCTGCGACCCCATGTGGAAATTACCTTGCTGCCCGCGCTGCTGTCCAACAAGCCGATTGATCCCGTTATACCCAATAGCCAGCGTCACCTCCGAATTATTTTGCGTACTCCCGACATACGGGCGCTTGTTTGCAGGCACCGAATCAACGATCACCGACCAAGATAACGAAACAACCATAAGAACGATGGACGCGATTAGTAAGTGAACCAGTTTTTTCGTCCAAGTTATATGCGGGGTGAGCAAATAAAAGAGATAAAAGGCCGGTAGTACAAGGAACGCCTCCATCATCTTAATGTTAAACCCAATCCCGACAATAAAGAATGCGAGCAACAACCATCTTAAATGATGCCGCTCGACCGCTTTGCTCAGTGTCCAAGTAGCAATTAAGGTAACGAACATGAGCATACTATCGACTTCATTCGTCCGGTCAGCCGCTACAACAATTGGAGTAAGGGCCAAAAACAAAGCAGCCAGCAGTCCGGCACCACGTCCAAACACTCGGGACACAAGATGGTACAGTAATGCGACCGATAATACACCGGCCAATGCCTGAGGCAAAAATAAGCTCCATCCCTTAAATCCAAAAATATATGCACTTAACGTTTGAAGCCAAAAACTCACCGGCGGTTTATCGATGGTGATAAAACCTTTTGGATCAAAAGAATTGAAGAAAAAGTTGTGCCAACTCTCGAGCATGCTTTTCACAGCTGCAGAATAATAAGTGTTTCCGATTCCCTCCTGTCCCAGCTTATAAAAATTAAGAATGACAGATAAGAATAGAATGGCTGCCAACCCAAGATAATGCCACTTGAATTTTGATTTTACATCGTTCATGTAATCTCCGAACCCCCTTTGTTGTATCGGGACAACCTAAGCCAAATACAATGATGGCCACGCATGTCACCCAACCCAAAATTCATCATAAAGAAAAACGCTTAAAAATCCCTTAACATAAAGAAAGAGCACAATTCTTACTACGGAATCTCGCCCTTTAATGGAATAACTAAAATATGGTCTTACCCTGGCGGGACCCCGTCTTTATGTTTGCTCGTATATTTTCGTTAATATGCGAATGGGAACCATAGATACATTATTTTAATTTTGCTAAACGACCTGTTAACGGTTCACTCCAATCTTCTGCTAGTTCTGGAACAGCTACAATTTTCTCCATTGCCTCTATATCTTTCCGTCTATGAAAATATACTTCGTTAGAAAATAGAATAGAAACTGAGTCCGGATGACGTTCTAGCAGTTTTATTTGTGAATCTTTACGAACGATACCTTCTTCAAGAACGCGACATAAATAACCAGTATAACCGGTCGCTACAATGCGAGGTAAAATCCCAGGAATGCCAAGTCTTTTTGAAATGGTACTGCATGGGATTCGGCTTTGTGTAACTTGAATAATGGCCTCGCCTATTTGATATGTATCCCCGATGAATACATCACGTTCTAACATATTTGTTACAGTAATGTTTTCACCAAATGTAGATGGAGGGAGCGTCGTTTGAAATTCTTGTTCCCACTGTGCGTAATGTTATGGATAGACGCAAACGGCTCGATCAGGTCCACCGTGGAACCTTAGGTCAGCTACATCGTCTCCCAGAAATCCATCTTTTGATAGGAAAACCTCTTCCGCAAGTTCTTTACAGATACCTGTTGTCATTTCTTTATTTACTCCATATTTCATTGGTTTCGGTTTACCAATGCTAAAATGAACAAGTTCGATGCCCATATATGTTCTCCTTTATGATTGTTTTCAATATTGTTGTAGCTTTGAAATAAAGTTTGATCAAACACACCTTACAAACCGGTATTTGACGATAAATAAAAAGAATCCATTTAAAAATAGATTGATCAAAATGGATTCTTTTCAAGTAGATTTACATCTTGTTTTTATAAAAAATTTTGTTCACTTCTGTGGCCCTTATGCCATTAAAGCACCCCTTTGTTGAAGTGCAATGCCTAAAATCCCATAAGATCCTTTACATGTTTAGCGTTCTTTTTAGATGTTAGTTTTTCAAGTAATAAAAATGCAACATCAAACGCTGTACCTGGATTTGATGATGTAATAATATTTTCATCTTGAACAATTAAATCATTTTGTACTATTGCACCGAAATTCTTTAACTGCTCTTTTCGTTTACTCGTTGGATGACTGTATGTGGTGGCTTTTTTATTTGTAAGAATTCCGCTTTTACCAAGCGCTAATGATGCAACACAGATACTGGCAATAGGCTTCTGCTTGGCATAAAAATGTTGAATAACATTTAAGAATTCTCTACTGTATGCATCCCGATAAAAACCAGCTTCTTCAAACCCTCCTGGAATAGCAAGTGCATCAAACTCATCTAATTGAATATCATCAACCGTTTTTTCGGGTATGACAGTAAAATTCCAAGTACAGGTTAATTTATTCCGAAGACCAACTGTTACGACCTCGGTTGATCCATCTCCCTCCCATTTATTCCAACCTAGTACATCTGTAAATACACTAGCTTCTACTGCTTCAAATCCGTCAGCTAATAATAATAAAATCTTTTTCATATCGCAAATCGCCTCCTGATATCCTCATTTTATACAAATATAGAAGGCTGATAAATAAGTTTAATAAGGATATTCGATTGTTTGACTTTATTATATTAAGAATTTAGGTTATTCTATTTTATAAAAAAAGGTTGGATAATTTATGGATCAAATTGATAAAAAAATCGTGGAATTATTACAGTCAAATGCAAAAATTTCAATGAAGGATTTAGCAGAAGCCGTTCACTTATCTTCTCCGTCAGTAACTGAGCGAGTACGGAAGTTAGAGGAGCAACAAATTATTGAAGGTTACCATGCACATGTTTCTCTAAAAAAAATGAACCGTCCAATTTCTGCACTTATATTGTTTAAATCAAAGGATTGTAAATCATTAGCTAACTTTTGCTATAATCATCCAGATGTACTTGAGTGTTACAGAGTAGCAGGGGAAATTAGCTATATTGTCAAATTAGCAACGTATTCTGTAGAAAGTTTAGAACAATTTATTGATGATTCAATGCAATATGGTACGCCATCAACGAATATCGTGTTATCTTCTTATGAAAACAAAATAATTGCTCCCTTTATTAGTGAAGAATAAAAATACTGGCATAATCAATTAACTATTGCTTACTCAATAACCCTTTAAAAATAGCCCTGATTTTTCTGCCTTATATAAAAGAATCAGGGTCTCTAATCGTTTTTATCGTTTTGGGGTAACCCATTTTTATTAGCTTTATGGCGATGGGTCTTACCCCTAAAATCATTTATTTTTATTGAAATAAAGCTACCCTTTAGTTTAAGTGAATCGATTCACAATCTACACTTTCATAAGTGAAAAAGGTTAAATTTAAACCAAGTAAAATTATAAAATTAATATGCCATCTAACCTTGGGACAATACTTTTTTTAACGTTAGTACGATAAGCCGTTTTAGTCCAAAACCTATCTTCTAATTCTGGACATTCATTTGACAATAATACTTTTTGACCTTGGGTAAATATTTGATTAAACGTATCTTTATCAACTTCATATATATCGCAGGTACTATTTGATGCACCATCAAGGACTTGGAAATAGTATTTATTTATACTTACCTTATCACTTCTTGTAATCGATAAAGGGTCATCAACCTGTATTATCCGATTAGGAAAACTATCAGGTGCAACAAAACTTTTCTCTAAATGAATAGTTCCTTGTATTCCTTTTAAAAAAAGTGAATTAGCCTTTACCAATTTTTCTTTAATCATTTTCCAAGATAGTTCATTATTAAAATCACAAAAAAAGAAAAGGTCACGTCCATTTTTAAATAATTGATTGAACGTGTTTTCGTCAACACAATATAATCCTAAATCTCCAATTTCTTCAAGACTCCCAATGACCTGTACACTTAACAATCGCATCCACTCCTTAGCAAACCTATACATTCTAAAATTCTTCAATTCATCATTCCACTAAACTGCCCGTTAGCATAATAAATGTCATTCTATTCCATTGTTGATTTAGCTCCAATTTTCCATTTCATAAAAAGATTTATATCATTTATAGCATCAATTATTCTCCATTGGAATTCCTGATTTTCCCGAAGTTCATATAAAACGATTGGTTTTACTATGTGCTTCTCTAACTTACCTTTTGTTCTTGCAATGTAAGCAAATCCTAACACTGCGTTCGCCCTTACTAGTGGATTCTCGTGTTTTGATAGCTTGGCACATATGTCCTGTGCATACTTCCAGTTTATATGATGCTCACCAACAGAAAGAGGTAGAGAAATCAGTTCATCAATGTCGTTCTTATTGAGTATTTCTCTAATTTGTTCATTAGAAAGCTCTTTAAGTGGTTTGTAAATCCGCTTTTCATCCACAATAATCAACACCTTATTAAATAAAATTCATTTTCATCTTTTCCAACTATCTTGAGCCGTTAATATAATAAAGTTCAACAAAAATAAGCGTTAATCCTTCTTGGATCAACGCACCCCGTTTGTTTAAGTACAATGTTTCACATTCTCCGATAATTGCAACCTTTAATATAAAATATCGTCTATAATATAAATGGAATATTTAAGGAGGTTCACCTGATGTTTCCTAATAAATATAAATTTCTATCCTTCGTTGTATTTTTTTTATTACTTGTTTTATTAATAGGATGCGTTCAATCAAAGCAAACGACTAGCGAGACCAAGGTTGTTAAGCTATTCGGAAAGACCGTTATAAGCGCCACTGTTTCAAAGGTTGGGAAAAATATGCTAGATGTCAAGCCTCCGCACATTTCTTATTCTCAACAAGACTCAACTGAACTTCAAATTTTAGTTGATGCAATCCAGCGGGCAGAAAAACGTCCGGGTATTGCCGACATGACTTCGCCTAATTATGTTTTTACCTTAACCTTTGGAGATAAAACAAAAGCCACATACTCATTGTGGTTATTTAAAGATGGAGGGTCTATTATGAATGAAAATGACTCCTATACGGTGTATAAATTACCATCTGACTTGATCAAAGAATTACACAAAATTGTCTTAACAGGAAGTTCAAATGGAATGGACAACAAAATTTCAACTGTTAATGAAGACCAATTCATCATTGTTCAAAAGCATATTGGTAAAGAATATGAAAGTAATTTTGAAGAATTTAGAAAAATAACGGTTGGAGAGCACATCCTTAAAGTTAAAGAAATACTAGATGAACTGAAATGGGTATACGCTAAAAGAGATACTCTTCAACCCCCTGATTATCAATTTGTTTTCCAACCTAAAGACCCTAAAATAAAGGCAGAAGCCCTATTGTACAAAGTTTGGGTTACTCCTGATAAAGACAGATTAGTGATGGTTCGAGGTGAAGATCAATATGCTCAATTATCAAAAAAACAGTCAGCGGTTTTATTTGAAATTTTAATAGGTGAGAAATTAGCAAAATAAAAACATCAAGTGATTGTTTATTTTTGTTCAACTAAACTGCCATTTAGTTTAAGTGAAAAATTTCAAAAGGCTTTCCCATACTCTTAAAATATAATTCAGTCTGTATTCATGGATTTTATTGACGAGGATGAAGAGAAAAATATAACAAATAAAGGGAGCGATTAATTTCCTTCATAAACTGATGATAAAAAAGGACCAAATTTCATTTGATTCTTCAAAGATGTAATCTTTATTTATTATTTTGATTTCTTAATTTCTGATTCAATTGATAAAAGAAGTTTTTTCACTGTTTTTAATTCATTTTCCAGATACTCAAATCGCTTCATTTCATCCTCTTCAATTCGGTGCAAATGCCCTTGCATATCATCGACTTCTTCCTCCGCCCTGTAATTAATGGCAAAATTGACGATAGATTCATTTTTGTCTCTGGCTGCTTGCCTGTTTTGGCTCATCATTATAATTGGAGCTTGAAAAGCTGCTAAAAATGATAAACACAAATTTAAAAGAATAAAAGGTGCTTCATCAAAATGGAAGGATTTGGTTAACGCTAAGGTGTTGAATAGCATCCACATAAATAGGATAATGCCGAAAATAATAATAAATTTCCAACTACCACCGAATTGGGCAATTTGATCCGCTACCTTATTTGAAAACTTAGTGTTTTTGTTGTATTCATCATCAATCCGATTTAAAATGGTTCTTTTGTATTCCGCTACAATTTCATCTACTCGCCCAGATTCCATCAATGCTGCTACTTTGTTTCCATCATGAGAAAGCTTAATCGCACTTGGTTGATTTTTATAATGCTTTTGTTTCAACTTAATTTCCCCTTTTTATATTTATTTTAGTAGTATAAGATTGTTATTTGGATTAATTTTATATTAATATTTAATGAGAAATATTACAGTATTTAATTTTCTCATTCAATTGAAATCAGGTTTTTAAAGCTTGTGGACAGGCCTAATGGAAATGGTATAATTTATTCTCTTTCTTAAACAAGTCGAGTAGAAGGGAGCCTTTTTACCTTGCGGTAAATTGAACTCCACCCCCCTCACAGAACCGTGCTTGCACTATTAATGCACACGGCTCCTCCTAATTATCATTTACAGAATGTAGCTAATTTCTTTTCTTAAATCATATATATTCACTTTTATTCTTGGTGAAGGTAGTGGATATTTATTAAGAAAGAGTCTGAATTTATCCCATGTAAAGGATTTCCTTTGACTTCTTCGGTTAAGCCATTTAAACAGTAACCTTTCTATTTTGTCTTTGAAGTTGTTTACATTTTGGGTATTATCAGTGACGCAATAATAGTTGTAATAACCTATCAGTGATCGTTTAAATCGATCCATAATAATATGAATATCTTTATTTCGATTACTCTTCAGCCATTCTTTCGTTTCTTTTAGTTTGCCTTGGACTTTCTTCCTGCTTGATTTCCTTTTCACACGGAAGTTTCCTTGTTTGCTCTTCCCACAATAGTGCGTAAAACCAAGGAAACCAAAGGTTGCTGGTTTATTTCTCCCCTGTAGATTTGTATTTCTCTCCGCAAACCTCCCGAAGGGAATGATTTTGGTCTTATCCTCAGCTATTTCTAGGTTAAATTTCTTTAATCTTAACTTTAATGAATGGAAGAATTGCTCAGCTTCACTTTTATATTGAAAACAACAAACAAAATCATCCGCATACCTCACTATGTATGCCTGTCCTTTGCACTGTTTCCTAACCCTTTTCTCAAACCATAGGTCGAGTACGTAATGGAGATATACATTGGCTAATTCTGCTATCCTTAGTAGTTTTGTTTCCATTTATAATTCCTACCTCTGTGTGTAGTAAATGTGTCCCTAGTAAGGGTGATAACTGGTAGCTAGCCTTTCCTCCATCGGCATTACCCAACTTCATTGGTACTACGCTGCTATCCGACTCCCTACACGGCATTTGGTTTCCTTGCTTATTATCGCTTGTAGACCATACTCTTCTAAAAAAAAGAAAAGACCGGTAGGGTCTCCCGAGTTGCCGTATCATATCAATGTATAACGTGCCAAGGTCTCTGACTCCAGAGAGGTTTTACCCTTCTTGCCTCTAACGAAAGATAAAATGTAGCTTTCTGCTGTGCGTAACGCATCAGCCCTCTCGGTTTACTAACATTATGGAGCTCAATCCCTTTAACCATTTGGCTTTCGGCCCGCCACCTAACTGTCTACGCTTAAAGACTAAAGTTACCTTTAGCCCTCCAAGACTCGCTACGAGCGAATGGCTAGTTCTTACTCGACGGGAATCCCACCCGCTATATGATACGACCTAAGCTCGGCCGCACACGCACCCGTTACTTTAAGTGTAATTTTTCACAATCTTGAGCAAAAAAATATCCCCCTCCGATTAAAAGGGAGTTTTCTTAATCCTATTTGGAAAACTCCCTTTTACATAAAAAAACGTTTAGGATGAACATCCCAAACGTTCAATAATTATAGTTTATTCTAGCCACTTATTTTAGCCCTGCAAGATGTTTAGCGTCCTGTCCAAGTTCGAGCCTAAACGCTCCACGTCCATATGTACCAACAACTAATTTCCCATTGCCTGCGTAAACAACACTAGTTACCGGAACATTAGGTAAGTCTTTACCAAGTTTAGACCACTCATCGCTACCTGGTTTTGCTATGAAGACTCCCTGCTCAGTTCCCACTATGACGCTTTGCCCCAAGTAAGTGACTGAAGGAGCGTAAGTTGCTGGCAATTTTGCTGATACATTTGTCCAAACTGGATTTGTTGTATTTGTATTTGGACAATAAAAGACGTGATTTGTACTTTCAGGACTGTAATAACCTGTATTACTGTAAGTGACAGTGATTTCGTTGTCATTTGTTGGATTAATCGCAATTGCAGCTACGTATGCACGAGCATCTAATTTGCCAGTACGTGTAATTTTATGCCAAGCAGATGGGTCTGTACCGCCACCAGTAAAAGTTACATAAATATCACCTTTTGCTGTTCCTACATAAATGACATTAGGATTTGTTTTAGACTGGGAAACCGTATTAATAGCTGCAGTATCCAATTTCGGGCTAATAGGAACATAGCTGCCTAAGTTTCCATTATTTGTACTTTTATAAACGCGATCAGCACCTACAATTACCTCATATTTACCATTGTCAAGTGAACTTGCCGTAAATGGTGTCACAAACGGGGCAGCACCATCTTCATCATCATTGACCGCTCCCTCATCTTCTAGATATCCAGGATCCTGGTATTTTGGATAAGCATAATCCCAATTTTGACCACCATCTTCGGATTTTAAAATCCTTCCATATTGGAACTCGGCAAGCATGAAGTTAGGGTTTTGTGGGTCAACGTAGGTATAACCACCATCTCCACCTGTTTCTTGCAGCCACGCTTTTTGTCCAGAATAGAGATTTGTCCCATTATCTTGAGCGCCGCCCATCACAAAGTTTCCGCCATTAAAAGCTGTTAGACCTGGATAAAAAGTGACAGTATTGAGGTTAGAGTTTAAATTATGCCATTTGCCATCTGTTGATTCTTTAAAGACACCGCCGTCGTTCCCAACATAAGCATTTCCTTGCGAGTCAAAGACAATGATATGCTGGTCAGGGTGAGTATTAATGTCACCTTGTTTTGCATTAAAGAAAGTATCCAATGACTTCCAACTAGTACCACCATCCAAAGACTCAATTAAAGTAATTCCACCTGCTATAATATGCTGCGGATTTGTTGGATCCACCGCAATGACGTTATCATACCAGCCTTGACCACTTGGATGCTGAGCATCGTAATCTCCATAATAACTATAGTTGGAGTCAAAATATTGAGGCACATTTGTTAAGCGATCCCACGTTACACCACTATCTGTGCTTTTAAACATCCCCATGAGGTTACCATTACCATCAGAATAAGAAGAATATATAGTATCTTGTTGTCCGGTAGCACCTTCAACTACCGCAAGTGATGCATTATACATTAATGGGTTGGTATTATAGTTTGGAAGTGTACCTTGTCCCAGTAATGTAAAATTCTTACCGCCATTGGTACTCTTATAAATACCACTTCCCGCTACACTCATATAAATAACACCTGGATTGTTTTTGACAATATAAACATCTGTCGGTTTGCCTTGAGCTGACCACATTTTATTCCAAGTTTGTCCTGCATCTATAGATTGATATAATCCGTTGTCTGCAGCTACCCAAACTTTGGATGAATCGTTTGGATCGACAGCAACTTTTCCAATATGGTATCCACCAAATACATCCGAACCAAGGGTTGTCCAGCTTTTTCCACTGTCGGTAGACTTAAGAATTCCGCGACCATAACGGGAATCTGCACTGAAGTGTTGTTCACCGGTACCAACATAAACGGTATTCGGATTGTTCGGATCAACTGCAACGCTACCTGTCGCAAGGGTTACTTGATCATCAGTGAGTGGCTTCCAGGTCGTGCCATCATTAATAGATGACCATACGCCACCGTTTGCCGCACCAACATAAACTGTTTTGAGGTTCTTATTTTCAGAGATTGCGATACTTGCCACACGCCCGGAATCGGACCTTGGTGCACCATTATCCCCGTATTCACCGGTAATTGGACTTGGTCCGAGTTGGATCCAATGTGTATTCACGTCCATGAATTTAGGATTTAATACGTTTTTAGGTAAGTTTATATTTCCAAGAGGGTGATTCATTGGTCCATGTGCAATCGAGACTGGCTTTTGCGAGAACCCAGTATTTGCGTGAACAAAACCTAACGGACTCCATGCTAATCCTGTGCATAGAGCAAGTGTTGTGGTCACTTTTACGGCTTTTTTCTTGTTAAAATTTTTGTTTTCTTTTCTCTCCATTTAAGAGCCTCCTATAATGATAAAAATTTGTAACATCTAAATAATTTCGTTTCCATAGCTTTAAATCCTTTTTTGGAAGTATCGTAATTATCTGACAAAATAACCCGAATTTTGACATTAATTATGTGGGAGTTGTCTAGCTATGAATCGTTAAACGGAGCATGGGATTCCTTTTATGTAAGTCGCCAACTATTTGTTGTTTTAAAATAAAGTTTGAACAAATTGATACTAATAACCTTGAAAAACGATCATAGAAAAGAGCGTGTTTTGTAAAAAAGATTGAACAAAACACGCTCTTAATATTTTTAATCGACTCATTCTTTTATAAAAAAGTTTGATCATTTCCTATCTATGTTGCTCTTCAATCTCGCCCGATTCTGGTGTTTTAAAATTTTGTTGCTTTAAAATAATTTCAAAATAACCTTGCCATTTTTCAATTTTAGTAACAGCATTCTTTACTTTAGATGAATCTTTATCATAGCCATCTTTGATTAATGAGGTAAAGAAAATAATTTTAAAAATGGGGTTATTCATATCATTTAATGTAAGTTTTAAATCTATATTTTTTATATTCTCATATGTAATTTTACCACTTGAAAGACCTATGAGCCCATCCGTTAGTCTGACTCCAACGACCACGGTGCACCGCAAACTGTCGCTCCCCTTGCTGGAAGCACTCATGGTAGATTAATCCTAATTCTGATTGTTGCACCAGCCCCCAATTTTCAAGCCTAAAAAGGAAGTATTTCAATGGATGTAATCATTGAAAGGGCATGTTAGATGTCCATAAGGACAATATCACTGCTTGTATTATGACACCTGTAGGAAGGGAGATCCGAACGTTCTCTACTAAAACTGTTTTTCTATTGAATCTTTTAGATTGGATTAAGGAGAATTCATGTATCCACGTAGCGATGGAAAGCACAAGTGTATATTGGTAACCCATTGTTAACTTATTAGAATTTGAAGGAATAGAGTTTTTAGTGGTTAATGCCCAACACATTAAGGCACTCCCCGGTCGTAAGACCGACGTTAAGGATGCAGAGTGGATTGCACAACTCCTTCGTCATGGTCTTCTTAAAGCTAGTTTTATCCCTAATTGGACTCAGCGGGAATTACGGGAACTAGTACGCTATCGACGTAGTATTATTGAGGAACGCGCCAGACAACATAATCGGATTCAAAAGGTTTTAGAAGGAGCCAATATCAAACTTGGTTCAGTTGTATCTGATATAATGGGCGTTTCATCAAAAGATATGCTTCGAGGTATCGCGGATGGCGAAGAGGATCCTGAAAAACTAGCAAACTTCGCCCGGCGTACAATGAAAAAGAAAAAAGAAGAGATGGAATTAGCACTTCAGGGTTATGTTAACCCTCATCAACGATTAATGCTCAAAACAATTTTAACTCACATAATTTTCTCACTGATCAAATTGAAATGTTAGATCAAGAGATAGCTCAACGGATTAACTCTTATGAAGAAGATATTGAAAGGCTAGATTCAATTCCTGGAATAGCCCGGAGAATGGCTGAACAAATCTTAGCTGAAATCGGTACTGATGTTAAAAACCAATTTCCAACCGCCGCTCATCTTTGTTTATGGGCAGCTCTCGTACCAGGTCATAACGAAAGTGCTGGGAAAAGAATATCCACTAGATCTAAAAAGGGAAATAAGTACTTAAGATCTGCTTTAACTGAAGCAGCTCAATCAGTGAGAGGTTCAAAAAACTATCTTGGCGCATTGTATAGACGTACAGCCGGACGAAAAGGCAACAAAAGAGCAGCTATTGTAGTCGCCCATGCCATATTGCGCATCGCATATTACCTGTTAACTAGAAAAGAAATGTATGTAGACTTAGGCGAAGACTACTTTGATAAACAAAGACAGGTATCCATTGTATCCCATTAAGTTCGGAGACTAGAAAACTTAGGTTACACGGTAACGATAACGGAAGCTTCCTAATCCAACAGTAATTTATATAACTACCTGATCAAGACGCTCTCCCCTTTAAAAAAAGATGAATGAGCTGCGTCAATTTAAGTATTGCCGATTTTTGGATGTAACAGAAGTTAATTTTCATGGTAGCAGGCAACTCCTTGTTAAACTCATTCCCTTGTTAGGTTAATAAGCAAGTCACTAAAAGCACTTAAAACATTTCACTTTATAAATTAACTAATGATTTTTTAAAATTATGGTTTCTGATTCATCCTTCCAAGTTATAGTTGCTGTTATTTTTTCATTTTCTTGGGTAACTGAACAACCACTGCAAGAACTTTCACCTGTTACCAATACTCCATTCTTTAAATGAGTTTCACCGCTCGTATTTCCAGTAGCAGTTTCAACCGAATACTTTATCTTTTTAGGAATTGGCTTTACTCCGATATATTTTATAGTAACTTTTGATGATTCGCTATTTTTATCAAGCAAATTTACTGAATAGATTACTTGCCAATTATCACTTTTTCCCTCAAAATTTATCACTTTAGAATCTGAACAAGCTGTTAATAAAATTGAAGAAATAAGAAGCAACATTAAAGCCCTTTTTATCATATTGACCCCTCCCTGTTTTTAATTATATATCAAAGGATGGGTTTTTCTTCCTTTTTCTTATTGAACTAAACTGATCCTTTCGTTTAAGTGAAAATTCTCACAAATAAGTAACATTCACCTTAGTTAAATAGTTGCGAACTTATGTGCGATATGGTAAAACTTAGGTACGCCCCATAAGGGTTCAATTTATTTTTAAGGAGTGTTATCAATGAATAAAACAGAACTTGTGAGTTTAGTAGCTCAAACTTCCGAACTTACACAGAAAGATGCTGGCAAAGCTGTAGATGCGGTTTTTAATTCTATTTTAGAAGCATTAAAAAATGGAGATAAAGTTCAATTAATAGGTTTCGGTAACTTTGAGGTTCGTGAACGTGCTGCTCGTAAGGGACGTAACCCACAAACTGGAGAAGAAATTGAAATCCAAGGCGGAAAAGTCCCTGCATTTAAGCCTGGAAAGCAATTAAAGGATGCTGTAGCTGGTAAATAACTTACTCTTACTACATAACAAAAAGTGATGGTTGTTCAAACCATCACTTTTTTTAATTTGATTTGCCAAATTCCAATGTTGATATGGTGCAAAAACTCTAATAAAGCAGCCAATAATATATTATAGTTTTCAGCTAAAGCACCCGAAAGTTTAAGTGGAATCCTTCACAATCTCTTCTACACCTTAATATTACTCCAATCCCTAATAAGTGTTGTTCCAGAATCCAGTACAATACAAAAAGACGCCTTCTTATTCAAGAAAAGCGCCCGATTGCTGAATATATAGGATATAATACGTTTCCGACCACTTATTGTATTGCATCTTGTAATTTACCTTTGTTTATTATCTATTTTTGAATGATGGATTAATTCGTGATTTATATAGCAAGAAATCATTGTTCTATATACTTGTTCAATAATATCAGGATTTACATTATTTTCATCAGCGATTGTTCTAGCTTTTTGAATTACAGTTTCAACTCTTTTTGGCGCTTTAACATCTTCAGTATCCTTTTTGGATTTTGCAGCTTGTTCATCGTATCTACTTCTTTCACTAATTAACTTAACTATTTGATTATCAAGATAATCAATATTTATGTCGTAATTAGAGGTGTTCAGAGGGCTCAAGCTGAATAAAATTCAAATGTTTCATTCGGTTTATGACAGATAATACTTCATTAATTCTAGGTAATTCAAGCCATCTTTCGAAACCAGGAAAAAAGGAAGAAAATACAATATCCACTCCTTCTCTCTCCATATCTTCGAGAGCTTTTTTGATCTTTTCATGAAGAAAGATGAGGCGATCCTGATTACTTATAGCTATTTTTCGAATTAAAAAGGCAATAGCTGCAAGCTGGGCGTGTGATGTGATATTGTAAAGCCCTCTGATATCAATTTGTTCATCACCTATCATCATGTATCCCATGGTTGAAACCATCAGCTTTTCTGTACCACTGCCCTGTGGATAGCTCGAAAAGTGATTGGTGGTTATTTTTCTTTCTATCTCCCATTTTGTAAGGGGGATACGTTCGCGTGGTTTGTCGTGTTCACATAAATTTTTTGCTTCCTGGGTTACGTTTTTTGGCACAAAATTGTCCATCAGGATTATTTGATCGGCAACGGATAAAAATTCACCGCTACCTCCAATAACAAGAACGGAAGATACGCCAACAGCCTCATAAAGCTCCCTGACACGTTCCGTAAAAGGTGTAATGGGTTCATGCTTGATTAATGAACGCATTTTGATGTCTTGAATCATAAAATTGGTCGCACTTCTGTCTTCATCAATAAGAAGAAGCTTACATCCGAAGTTGATTGCCTCCATAATATTTGCGGCTTGAGATGTGGAACCTGAGGCGTAGTCAGTCGAAAACTGTTCAGCCGAACTATTGGGTATCCATTTTATGAAAGGCGTAATATTGATATTTTTTATGGAACGGCCTTCCTCTGCAGATATTTCCATTGCGCTTTGATCTGTAATCACAAATTCTCGTCCGTCACCTATGATGTGATTGTAAATCCCCGAATTTAGTGCATCCAGCAATGTGCTTTTACCCGAGTAACCACCGCCGGTGATGACCGTCACACCATGTTTTATTCCCATTCCTCGCAAACAACAAATTTCAACTTCAACATCTTCCGGGGATGTAAAAGGCAAGGCACCCTCTAGTGGTCCGCTGTTGTCTTTATTTCTTGGCAAAATGCTGCCATTCGCAATAAACGCACAATAATCACTGGATTTCAGCCATTCGCGAATCATATTTTGTTTTATTTCCAATTCATAGGCAGCATTTAATTTGATGAGATCAAACTTGGCAATAAACTCCTCCACTTTTTTTGGAAGCATTTTGCAGAGCATGCGCATAGCTTTATCATTATTCTTGAATGGAAGTTGAACTGTAATCATTAAGCATAGATACCATTTTTCCGAGATGACTTCGACAAAGGATGCATTACGTTGCAACACCACATTGGTTGGACGAAAACAATAAAAAGCACCATTTTCTTTATCAGAACGTGACCGGTTATAAATCAATTCATTTAATGCCTCAATATGATCACCCCATTCTCTTAATGCAAAATCTGAGAGAACAACTTGATCCATATTTTCATCTAAGCCGAGACGGTCAAAAGGTATTTTTATGGTGATACATGGTTTATCCAGTGTGAGTTTATGTGTCCGTTCAATGTAATAGGCAACATCATTATTCCAATAGGTTGGGTCACATATCGTCACCCCTTCTGATGGATCAAAGAATGAACCTTCATAAATCATACTGTAAGATGACTGTCCGGATTGTAATGAGCGAAAATATTGAGCGAGTCTTTTAATAAAAAATCATCCTTTCATATTTGGAAAGCGGTGAATAACGGGAAACAAAAAAATAACAGCCACTCCGTAAGTGGCTGTCATAGATCGGCAAGAAAGCTTAAACGTTCCTTCTGCCTAAATATAAAAGCCCTGAGAGTGAATCCTACCCTCAGAGCCTAATGTATTCGTAAAAAAATAACTAAAAAGCAATATGAGGATAAGACGTATATTTTTTTGTTTTCATTATCCTCACCTCGTTACGATTTATTTTTACAGCAACACAATCATAACATTAATTTAACCATTTGAAAATAGGTGCATCGTGTCCTGTTTTTTTGCAAAAAAATTAATAACTTTTTGTGACCGACAAACCTTGATTTCACGCAGTTTCTTCAACTTTCTAAGCGGTTACTTTCCGAATTCATGTTAAAGCTATTTCAAAGAGAAGATAAAAAATAGGGAAGAACCCATGTTTAGCAAGGGTTCTTCCCCACTTTCTACCAAAAAATGCGCGTCATTTTCTGGCAACTCTTTTTATTTCCTGATTATCCAAATTCTAACATATTGAAAGAATATTTCGTCATAAAAAAACTGCACCTCCAATTGTTAGTTGGTGTCTAACAATTGGGGTGCAGTTCATACGTTTAGTTCTCTTTCCATTATATGTTTATAATTCATCACAAAATCCTTGAGATGGAACTCGAAGAGCCCGGTTAAACTTGCTTGAGAAATTCTCCCAAGTAATAATGGCTGTCAATTCAACAATCATATCTTCATCATAATACTTCCTTAGATTATCAAATAATAGGTCATTCACATCTTTGTTAGAAAATGTAATTGCATCTGCATACTCAAGTGCTAATTTTTCTTTTTCATCAAATAAAGGACTATCCTTATATTCACTCAAAGCTTTAATTTTTTCTACATTGATTCCTAATTCACTGCCCACGGCAGCGTTAATGTCTGTTCAAAATGGGCATCCGTTAATACTAGCTACTCTAATATTTATTAGGGTTTGAAGTTCTTCACTAATTAAACCAGATAAACCGATTCCCTCCCACATACCCCGAACAGCTTTAAATATAGTTGGTCTTCTAGCATACAAAGTGTGGTTTGCTAATACTTTTCCATACCTTTGAATCTGATTATCATATACGTCTTTAATGAACCCTTCAACGTTTTCAGGAGAAACTCCTTTAATACGTGTCATATCCCTTTCCTCCATCTAAAACAAATTTTTTAATCTCCTGTTTCCCAATTTTGTTAGCTAGTGAATATTGACCGAAACGATAATAAGGCCTTGAAGCAATTAAAAGAATTAAAATGGACTTTTTTGATAATGATATTTATCTCTTATTAATTCTGAATTTTGTATATTTTAACATAAAAATTGTCATCTATTCAATAAAGTAACTAATTGAGGTAAACTGCCAGTTAGTTTAATTGTATTTCTTCACAATCTTCACGATACAATTAAAATCGTTATTCCACAATCTGGCCCGTAAATGAAAAAGACGCGTTCCTAAATAAACGCGCCCTTTAATGGAATAACGAAAATATGTGTTTAATCCTAAAATCGATCATAGCATATTTAAAATCGTAAGCATTAGCCAAATATGCAGCTCAGATGCAGCACGGATAATGAAAATGGTTCAGTGTCTATATTAATGATAGGCTGGCGAAGAAGGTCGATACACTATGGTGCCTTAGAACCGAACCATTAGTCTGACTCCGGCGACCACGGTGCACCATGAAAAAGAAAAAAGATGAATTGGAAATGGCCTTGAAAGGTTATATTGGCCCTCATCAGCGATTAATGTTGAAAACCATCTTAGGCCACATTGATTTTCTTACTCAACAAATCGAGTTGCTCGATCAGGAAGTTGCGAAAAGACTCGTCCCTCAAGAGGAAGATATCGAAAGACTCGATTCCATTCCCGGATTCGGAAGGAGAATGGCCGAACAGATTCTGTCGGAAGTCGGAACCAATGTGAAATCCCAGTTTCTGATTGCAGCCCATATGTGTTCCTGGGCCGGCCTTGTACCAGAACAGAATGAAAGTGCAGGTAAGAGGAAATCGGCCAAGACCAAAAAAGGAAACAAGTATTTAAGTTCTGCATTAACGGAAACAGCTCATTAATTTCGTTAGGACCAATCAACGCCACTCCAAGAGGATTGCAACTTTCGCAACAGAACAATTTGGCCGAGATGATACGTATCGTGCATCATGATATTGCTGAGTAAACGCTCAATAGAGTTACTGTTAGCTGCATACGGAGCTGTTAACTTTTCATCGTCAAGGTCCGCAATGACCGTTTTTAATTCATTCATGACTTCATAAAGGCGCTGCACTGTCTGGGCCCACCCAATTTCGTCTTCTGGATCCCCCGGATTTCCAAAGGTTTCATCATTGCCTTCTGCTTTATGCGGATTCTCTGTGCCCTTAATTCGATGGATCACGTCTTCATTCCAAAATATCAAGTGGTTGACAATTTGCCAAATCGAATTGCTGATTCCCGAACTTGTCCATGCTGCCTCAGCTGCGATGACTCCATGAAGCGCCTGATCCATGGATGCAAACCACTCATTCTTATAGCAATGCATGTCGAGTTGTTCTAAAAACATTTTGGCTACAACTTGCATAAAACTAATCTCCTCACTTTTTAGTGTAATCTTTCAAAGTTAAAAGACATGAAAAAACCAAGTGTGTCCCTTCCATATTGGAGATACATTTCTCTCCAGCTTCTAATTCTCTCCAACATGGCAGGGATATCCGAATCTTCCGGGTGACGATAACAATAATCCTCAATCGATTTCGAAAACAGCCATTCATACGCATCAAAATCATCTTCATTTGCTACTGTCGACCATATAACGAAAAAATGTTCTCAATGAAATCCTCCAATCATTTATTTTGAGAATACAAGAAAACCAAGTTCAATATGACTTATTCGCTTCATCCAGTTTAAATTCCTTCTTCATGTACCTGACTACAATTCGCCTAAACTTTAACCTAGTGTTGTTCAACAATATGGCCCTAAAAAGGAAAATTAGCGCTTATACTTGTTCAAGGATAGCGCCCTTTAATGGAATAACGAAAATATGGTTTTAGCCCCAAAAACATTTAATTATTATTGAAATAACGCACTCGTTAGCCATCCATGAAGCGCAAAAACGGCGCTTCACCACAAAGAATGAAAATGGCTTGAATCCATCCATAATGTTTCTAAGGCTGGGAGAGGAAGGTCGATAAACTATGGTGCCTGAGAGCCCATCCGTTAGTCTGACTCCAACGACCACGGTGCACCACAAACCGTCGCTCCCTTACGGGAAGCACTCATGGTAGATTAATCCTAATTCTGATTGTTGCACCAGCCTCAAATTTTCTTGCCTAGAAAGGAAGATATCAATGGATGTAATCATTGAAAGAGCATGTGGTTTGGATGTCCATAAGGACAATATCACTGCTTGTATTATGACCTCTGAAGGAAAGGAGATTCAAACATTTTCTACTAAAACAGTTTTTCTATTAAAGTTACTGGACTGGATTAAAGAAAATAACTGTACCCACGTAGCTATAGAGAGTACAAGTGTTTATTGGAAACCTATTGTTAACTTATTAGAGTCCGAGGGAATCGAATTTTTAGTTGTAAATGCTCAACACATGAAGGCACTTCCGGGACGTAAAACGGATGTTAAAGATGCCGAATGGATAGCGCAACTTCTTCGTCATGGACTTCTTAAAGCTAGTTTTATTCCTGATCGGAACCAACGAGAACTGCGTGAACTAGTACGCTATCGTCGTAGTATCATTGAAGAACGTGCCAGACAAGATAATCGGATTCAAAAAGTTTTAGAAGGAGCTAACATCAAACTAGGTTCTGTTGTGTCTGATATTATGGGCGTTTCATCGAAGGATATGCTTCGTGCGATTGCGAATGGCGAAGACGATCCTGAGAAACTAGCAAACTTCGCTCGTCGTACAACGAAATGAAAAAAGGAAGAACTTGAATTAGCACTTCGGGGTTATGTT
This sequence comes from Neobacillus massiliamazoniensis, assembly GCF_001048695.1. GTDB lineage: Bacteria > Bacillota > Bacilli > Bacillales > Cytobacillaceae > Neobacillus > Neobacillus massiliamazoniensis. Next base: position 113,785 of record NZ_CVRB01000005.1, read on the forward strand.
AAATCACACCAACGACTAATGTTAAAAACCATTTTAACGCACATTGATTTTTTAACCGAACAGATTGTTGGACCTAGAGATCGCCCAAAAAGTCAGCTCTTATCAGAAAGACAAAGAACGGCTCGATTCGATTCCTGGGATAGCCACCAGAATGGCTGAACAAATCTTAGCTGAAATTGGTACGGATGTTGGAAATCAATTCCCCACTGCTGCTCATCTATGTTCATGGGCTGCCTTGGTTCCTGGACATAATGAAAGTGCGGGAAAAAGGAAATCAAGTAGATCTAAAAAGGAAATAAATACTTACGATCTGCATTAACTGAAGCAGCTCAATCGGTAAGAGGGTCCAAATACTATCTCGGTGCACTTTATAGACGAACAGCCGGTCGAAAAGGAAATAAAAAAGCTGCCATTGTAGTAGCTCATGCGATGTTGCGAATCGCATATTACCTTTTGACCAGGAAAGAAATGTATGTAGATTTAGGCGAAGACTATATTGATAAACAAAGACAGACATCTATTGTTCGCCATTCAGGTCGTAGACTAGAAAACTTAGGCTATTCCGTTACAATAACGGAAGCATCCTAACCTCGATAAATCCAGTCCAAATACACCATTGATCAGGCGCTCTCTTTTTTAAAAAACGAATGAGCTGCGTCTATTTAAGTATTGCCTCTTTTCTAAGGTTACAGAAGTTAATTTTCATGGTAGTTTAACAAGTTTCTTCTTTTTTAATGCATATAACAAATAGGCATATTTTTTTGTAACATCAACAAAAACATCTTAGGTAAAGAAAGTTTTTTATCCTTTAAGGGAAAAAAACATCTTATTATTAAACGCTTGTCCAAACTAAATTTCTCTTTACTACATACTTTATAACATAACAAACAAGGGGGTGATAAAATGATAATGGTTCGTCTTATTGATTACCAAGCAACAGAACCTATTAGTATGGTTAACAATAATAACCCAATTGCTATTCCTCATTCTCCGAATCATATAGTACTAGCAGCCATCTGTATAACTATACCAAAGAATGCAAATAAAAATCATGTTGAATTAATTGCGACAGTAGGGCTCCGTGGGGTAAGTGGTACATCACAAATTTTATTTAAGATCTTTCGTGATGGAAAAGAAATCTTTAGTGCTCAAGAGGGAGTGGAATCGGATCCTACATCAGAGGTTAATTATATTGCTACATTCCAAGCTATTGATACAAATGTAAAAAAAGGATCACATCTTTATGAATTGACCGCTGAAAATATTACAAATGGCACAGAAGCAGCTGTTGTAGGACCAATCTCGTTTAGTGGTTTAGCCATAGCTCATGATGACGAGGGACGTGATTTATAGATTCAAACTGCCTTAGACTTCCCATAATCGTAAGAATCATCCAATGCCCTTTTTTGTTAAGTGGTATTGTTTTTTATTTAGATCTCTTAATCGATAGGACAATTGAAACATTAAATTGTCCTATCCTTCTTCAGCAAACCTCCCCCTTTACTTCAATAAGAAAAAAACATCCCTTATTAAAGGAATGCACCCGTTAGCTTATTTCACAATGTTATTATATTTTTTTCTTTATACCTTTTTATCGCATAGAAACACAAGGTATATATCACTACATAAATAACCCATCCAAGAATACTGCCGCTATGAATAATAATACCATTAGCACGAAGACACGATAAAGTTAAAACTGAAAGAACAACAGAAATTAGTGAAGAAATTAATACATTTTTAGAAGTCATATCCTTTTGGTTTTTTCCTTATTGCAGTATAATCTACTTAAAAAATGCCTAAATGAGAATAGGTACATCTCACTTTTTTGGAGATGCACCTTTTGATGTTGATTTATTAATAAAAAGAATAGCGATACTAGAATATAGGACTTCATGTAGTAAATATTAAGAAGTCTTTACCAACCAATCATTGAAGCCCCTTTATTAATTTCGTGAGCTCTTTAAACCTAAGATCCAGTTCCTCATATTCTTTATTATTTGGAGTAATAAAGCTAAGCTTCCCTAAGACTTCTTGTCGTTCTGTTTCAAGCGTTAAACGCAATTCATCATTATCATCTCTTTTTGGTGTTGAGTCCTTCTCATGAAATTGCTTATATATGGTATTATTTGAAAAAATGAGCTTAATGTTTGTTGTTCTTTCAAGTAAATAGCGATCGTGTGACACGACCATTAAAGTTCCATTATATTGTTCTAATGTTTCTTCAAGTTGTTCACGGGAAGGCAAGTCAAGATGGTTCGTAGGTTCATCTAGGATGAGTACATCTTTTTCTTCTAGAATATATTTCATTAACTTACACTTCACACGCTCACCCATGCTCATATTACCAATAGGCTCTGTCCACTGAGAATCCAGGAATCCTAAATGTTTCATTAAATTTCGTACGTGCCCTCTCTCTACAAATGACTCTTTATCAAATAACTGTTCAGGAGTTTGATAAAGGGGCAAGTCAAATACTTCTTGAGTTAAATAGCCAATATTTGCTGATGGAGAAATCCAGATATCACCTTTGGTAACTGTTTCTTTTCCGGCTATCATATTCAAAAAGGTCGTTTTACCACTCCCATTTGGACCTGTAACCGAAACCTTTTCTCCATGCTGAATGGTAAAATTAGCACCTTTAAAAAGTTTTTGTCCATCAAATGACTTTTCTAAATTTTTAACTTCTAAGAATCGCTTGCCTACTTTATGATTCGATTTTAATGTGAAATTCACTTGGTATTCAGCCCTAGGCGCATCAACTTTAATTTTTTCAAGTTCTTTTTCAAGACGCTTTTGTTTTGATTTTACTTGTGAATCCATTCGTTTAGCTTTAACACGATAGTATTCTTTAGGAAATTCCTGTTTTGTTGATTGTGCATGAGCTGATTTTGACCATGATGTTAGTTGATTCATTTGACCTTCAATACGCTCTTTCATCTTTTGTTGTTTCTCATATTCACGTTGCTGTGTAAGTCTTTCCCTTTCACGAAATTTCATATAACTAGTGTAGTTACCAATATGACTAATGAGCTTTTGGTTTTCAATTGACCATATTTTCGTGACAACTTTATCTAAGAAATAACGATCATGTGATACGAGAATAATGGTACCTTTATAACTTTTAATTTGGCTAATTAGGAAGTCCGAACTCTGTTCATCCAAATGATTTGTTGGTTCATCCAACAATAAAATGTCCGTATCTTTGGCTAAACCTTTTGCTAGGCGGGCTTTTAATCTTTCTCCTCCACTTAATTTCGAGAAGTCACGGATTGGAACATTCCACTTTCTTAATAAAGCTTCTTCTTGAGGTGTTACTTCATCAAAAGAATATGTCTCGGTTTCTTGTTCAATCATAGTTATTATAAGTTCATCCTGTAGGTGTTTAATGTGTCCTCCTGTCGGTGGAAAGTCACCGTTCAGTAATTGCAACAACGTTGATTTTCCAGCACCGTTTTTACCTATGATCCCGATAATATCCCCTTGTTGTACATTCGTATTTATATTTTCAAAAATAATATGATTTTGAATTTCAACCTTTATATTTTGTAACTGCATTAGTTCTAACATAAAGAATCATCCCTTCTTTTTCAGGGAGAATAAAAAATCCTCCCAAACAATTTTGGAAGGATTAGTCAAATCGCATTTTTGCCGTACTCAAATAAGCTATTTAGCCTTTCAGCTAGTTAGCATCACAGCTAATTAGTATATAGAAAAATGGGCAGACTAATCCTAAGTTTTATTATCTGAAATATACTATTTCAAATGTTAAAAATTAGGTTAGTTATCCATTGTCCACCCATCATTCCTTTCGTTTAATATTAAACAAATTTTACCACTTCTAAGTCAAGAATACAAGATTATCTTGCCTCCTGCTAGCCTATTCAACCTGCAAGTTAGTTTAAGCGAAAATCTTCACAATTTTCAACATAAAATATCCAATTTTATTGAAAACGTTACTCAACAATCTGGCCCGATTGTGGAATAGTAAGGCTAGCGTTTTTAAATAACTTTTTTATTTTTTAAACGAAAAAATTTTCTATATAGATTTGGTTAAAAAACTTTGGCTTTGTTAAATAGTATTGTTGTTTTACAGGTATAAATATGGGAACGTCCGATTTGGACGTTCCCGTTCTTATTCCATTAAAGCCCCCTATAATGAAATAACTGTAAAGCTAATGAAGCTTTTTTAAAAGCTGCCTTTCCCTGCCCAAGCTCCTTGCATTTTACATAGGGATACAATTTGCCCAATATGATATGCGTCGTGCAATGCTAAACTCTTCAGTTCAAGCACTAATGATCTTTCTCCAGGGATCTGTCTATACAAATCTTCATGTTCTGATTTTGCTAATATTTTTTCAAGTTCACGATGAACATAAAAGTATTCTTGTTTTGTTTCCTTCCAATTTTGAAACGTCTCAGTTGGTAATCGAAATGTAGATTCATTATCTTCTGCCTGGGGTTCATTTGCTGTTTCACCAAGAAATCGCATCAGAAGTCTCTTTTTATAGAAAAGTAAATGACAAACTAATTCCCAAATGGAATTCATTTTCCCCTCAACTGGTTTCCAAATTGCCTGTTCAAAAGTAATATCCTCTAGCACTTTTTCAAGTGGTGGAAACCAGTCTTCTTCATCTAAGCAGCTTGCTCATTGTTGTAACAAAAGTGTCTTTACATCCATTTTCTATTCCCTCCAATTTAATCCCTTTAATTGATAATCCCTTTGGTCAAAATTCATTTGCGGCGTGTTGTAGATAGCTCACTGATTAAGGTGTCATGCCAATTCCTTAAACTTCTTTAATAAATTTATTTTCAATTTAAAATTGATTTATTTTAATTTAAGCGGTATTTCCTTTACTCCCCTTACAATCATTCCTGGCCTCCACTCTAGCTGGTCTTTACTGACAGCTAGCTCAATGTGTGGGAACCTCTTTATGAAACTGTTAATCGCTATTTCCCCCTCCAGCCTGGCAAGCGGAGCTCCAAGGCAGAGATGTACCCCTTTTCCGAAAGCAAGATGCGGGCTTTTCTCTTTGGTGATATCAAATATATCGGGATCTTTAAATTGATTAGGATCATGGTTTGCCGAATTTAATGCGAGGACAATTAAATCCCCTTTACGAATTGATTTTCCTCTAAAATCCATATCCTCATTCGCCCAGCGGGATGTACTGAACTCGACCGGACCATTAAAGCGCAGCGATTCCTCAATGGCATTATGAATCAGTTCAGGCTTATTTTTCAACAAATTTAGCTGTTCAGGGTTCTCTAGTAAAGCGAGAATGCTATTGCCGATTAAATTTACGGTCGTTTCATGGCCAGCAATGATTAATAGAGTGACAACTCCATACAGCTCACGTTCGTTGAGTTGATCTCCATTTTCATCAGTCATTATCAACTGGCTTATCAGGTCATTTCCTGGGTTTTGTCGAACTTTTTCAAACCATTGGCTTAGATATTGAATAAATTCGTTTGTATGCTGGAACATTTCTGCTGCATGTTCGCCGTTCGATCCTTCAATCAGCGAATTTGACCAGACACGGAACTTGTCACGGTCTGTAGAAGGGACCCCTAGAATTTCGCAAATAACGATAATTGGCAGTGGAAAAGCAAAATCATCAATCAGATTCATCTTTGTTTTACTCGCTGCCACGTCTAGTAGTTCATTGGCAATTTCCTGTATCCTTCCCCGCATGCCGGCAATCATTTGCGGGGTGAAAGCCTTCTGCACGAGCCCGCGCAGCCTTTTATGGTCAGGCGGATCAGAAAAAAGCATAGTATGCATAAACACACTCTCTTGCTCCATGCTGTCACCATAAAGCTTTGAAAGATCCTTAATAAACCTAGGATCCTTTAAGACTTCTATAGCGTCATCATATCTAGTGATCAACCAGCCATGCTGTCCATCAGGGAACAACGTTTTGTAAACTGGTTCAGTTTCTCTTAATCTAGCATAAGCGGGATACGGATTTTGCGTGAATTCAGTGGAAAACAACTTGAATTGGGAATTCACCCTTCATTCTCCTCTCAATGGTACACAAATTATACTAATGGTTTTCTTTTTAAAATATCCTGCCCGGTTAATGGTTAAACAAAAAGCCACTTTTGGCAGCTATACACCAAGTTATTTTATTCGCTTTCCTTCTTCAAAATTCCTATCCGTTAGTGAAATAAGAAAAAGCCGCAAGGAGATTAGAAAAACTTGCAGCCTGTAATATCTAATTTATGAACCTGAGTAAATGAATCCAAATAAAATTATTAACAACAATCCCGAATGGAGGTTCTATAGTTGCTGTATCATTAATCTTCTCTTTGCTTTCTCAGCAGCTTCATATGGTGTACTGCCATGTTCGATAACAGTTTTTTTACCCATACGAGCATAAACCTTAATCCTGTCTCTCATATTATAAACCCTAAAATAAATTCCATCCTCTTCATATACAATTACAGCTGTCATTGGACTTTTCATACATTCACAACCTTTCGGATACTACAGAATAATTCTGCATTTTTATGAATACTCCTTGTGAATGTTTTGTTACATTTATGCTTTGCAGTCTATCGTAGGGTGATTTCTATAAAAAACAGAGGACCTGCTAAATAGGATCCTCTGTTTAATTGTATTTAATTTTATCTTCTTGAAAACACTTCCATAAATCAAGTATACGAAGTTTTAAAGATGATTTTCGTTTCTCTTACTCGATTGGTTGCTACTGCTTTATTGGCAGCATGTTTTAAACCTATAAGAACGTGTATTGTCTTGGTTCTTGTTATGGCTGTATAAAAATATCCCGAGAAGAGAGTCTTTTGCATGGTTATTTTTTTCGATACTTTTCCGGAATGGTTAAGCCATTTCTTTCATCATCCCAAGCTATTGAGCTTATCTTCCAACCACAGGGCGTGCGAATGAACTGCATTGTTTTCATGCCCATTGTATCAAAAGCTTCGCCAGACATTACACCTATTTTTCGATACAGGCTGAAGCGATGAGCGATATTTCCGAAAATCTCTGTGATTTCGTACAATTCTTCTTCCTTGAAATTTATCAAGTTCCCTTCACTTAATAGTTTCTCACGGGGTTCGATAAACTGCTGAAGACTATAAATAATTGGAGCGCAATCTGTATTTTTAATGATCATTGCCTCTGGAATAAATAATTCGGTGAGGGCGCGTACATTCGGTTTATTTCCATTTATATTAGTAAAAGCATCGAAAAATGAGGCAGTTAATCGATCTAGAATCACTTTTGTTTCTGATGATTCCCGCTGTTTTTTGATGTAATTTTTGGTTTTGTCGAATACAAAAAGCTTAAGCTCTTCGGGAACATTGGCTAGTTGAATCAATCTCTCAAACCGAAAATCTAATTTTTCAAGCAGCCTGGCTGAAGCTTGATTCTCTTGTGCCGTGATTGCCACAATGCGACTAAGTCCCAATGTGTCTTTTCCATAGGACATTACTGCGGAAGCTGCTTCATAGGCGTATCCTTTTGACCAATACTTTGGGAGAAAGGCAAATCCAATATCCACATCTTTCAAGGAATCTCTTTTTACTAGACCGCAAATTCCAATCTGGGCATGATCCTCCTTTCGTTCCACCAAATAAAGGCAGAAACCGAATTGTTCATACATGCGAACAGGTCCATTCAAAATATAGGCCCTTGCGTCATCCAGCGTTCGCACACAGCGATCGCCTATAAACTGCAACCAGGAAGGATCGTTTAAAAGCTCAAGGATAAACGCCGAATCGTTGGTAGTTTGCAGGCGAAGGGTAAGCCGATCTGTTTCGAGAATTTTCAATAAAATTCACCATCCCGTAGTAGTTTTCCTAATTTACTAATTATATCAGATGTTAGATTGAATTTTGAAAATAATCAAATGATCAATTTTGCTGATGTATCTAGTTTTTCACCCACGTTGATTCATATATTACTTTTGAAAATGTATCCGTATTATTAGCTCTCTTCTAATTTTTAACTTTTAAATCCAATTTTCTTTAAAGGCATTACTCCACAATATGTCCCGATTGTTGAATAAAAGCTAATGACGATTGTTCAACTAAACTTTAGTTTAAGTACATTTCTTCACAATCTCTTCTAAATGTGGCTCTTAAAGAAAATTGTACCGTTTTGAAAAAAGTCGAACTGTTTAAAACAAAGTTTAACCGTTTGTAAAAAAGTTTGATCAAAAAATAGATTCACCTTTTTCTTTATTTGAGCAAAAATAAATTATTTCCCAACATAAAAACCCCTGAATTTAACCGATTTTGGCCGAATTCGGGGGTTTTGTGTTTGAGTTGCTTTCTGGATTAAATTTAACAAAGTTTGATTAAAACATTCAAGTTTATGTTAAGTGACAATTAAGTCATTTAAAAACTAAACTAGTTGTATAATAAAAGTAAGAATATTCCTGTAGAACCATTTTTTTGCACAAGAACCGTCAATGAAAATGAAAATAACATACTCGAACAAAAACACAAAGGAGAAATGAGGTTATAACGATGAGACAACATCAACCGAACCCGGGCGTTCTGGTTCATCCCGATGGCTCGACCGTCACCTGTTTGGAATGGAATACGGACGACCAGGGGGAGTATTTGCTGGTCGAACATAATATCAGCCGGAATGGTGCGATCAACGGACCGCATTGGCATCCTTCGCTGACGGAGACGTTTACCATAATACAGGGAACCATGCGCTTCAGGGTGGACGGGAAAAACATCTGGGCCGGTCCGAGCGAACGTCTGACGGTTACGCCCGGCCAGGTCCATCAGTTTTGGAATGAGAGCGACGGACAGATGATAATGCGACATGAGATACGCCCTCCTGGCAATCATTGGCAAATGTTCATGCTCATTCACAAGTTAGAAACCGAAGGAAAGCTGAATAAAAAAGGGATCCCTTCGAATCCGTTATGGCTTGGGCTTGCCTGGAAATCCATGGACGGATATATTGCCGGACTTCCCGTGACCGTTCAAAAGGTCGTTATGGGGGGATTGGCACGAATCGCGAATGCCCTCGGTTATACTGTAAATGGAAAGTCTTGATCTTCACGATAACCGTGGCTGCATTCGCAAATCTACTTATGAAATATCCACTCTTGTCTCCATGCTGGTGCAAGAGTGGAAAAATTAATAGCTCGCATTACTCATCTTGCTCAAAATAGGGAATCAGTCATCATAGATTAGAAATGAAGTTGAGATGTTTTGAAATTGAGCAAAAGTTTTAGTCAATATTTTTTATAAAAATCAAATTAGCAATTAGAATAGATGCAACCATTTTGATCAATCTTTTTTTAAAATGGTTGTTTTTTATTTACCACAAAATAAGGCTTCATCCAATATTTTTAATCAAACTCTATTTTATAGCTACACTAAAATATCCATTTATTTTGAAAATGAGTTACTCAACAATCTGGCCCGATTGTTGAAAAAGAGCTAATGATGAATGTTCACCTTCTTACTGGAACTACTTAGTAAATTAAAGCACCCAATTAGTGAAATAACTACAAACTGTCTGGTAAATTATGATTATACATTTCTAACGCATCGGTATGTTCTTCTAAAATAGCAACAGTTTTGGGATGAGGCTTAGCATAAATAACTGGATAATCCTTTTCTTCAAGTTCTTCATTAATGGAAAAAGCTAATTTTTCCTCTTCAATTGAAAATTGGGCATCAATTCCCTTTTTATTCCCACGACCATCTAGCCTTATCCATTTATTAAGTGATTTAAAGAAAATTGCATTTAAAGCGTGAATACAATACCCTTTTTCTGGCGTATCAAACAACATCAGCCTTTGATAACAAAAACCTGTTGGTATTCCCTGTGAACGTAGTAACGATGCTAATAGGTGTGATTTTGCATAACAAATTCCCTCTTTATAAGCTAATACTTCTGAAGCATCACAAGTAACTCTTTTCGATTGAATATCCCAAGAATGAGAAATTTCATCACGAACAAATTCATAAGCTATTTTTACTTTTTCAATCTCTGTTTGAGAAGATTTGAAAAGTTCATCAGTTTTTGCTTTAATTATTGGATTTGAAAAATTAACTTCTTTCAATTCAAGTAAATAATCATCCAATATTTTTGACTCACAAATTAAATTCATCATTTCCACTCCTGTTCACTTTTGTATAAGTATGTATTTATAGGTATTATCATACAACACAAATGAATGAATTTAATAGGTGTACTTTTAAACTCCTGCTGGTTTATCTTTGCCTGGCCTCTTCAGCAAAATCAATTCGTTTAGACACAAATTGAAGAAACCTTTCAACTTTCTTAATCTTATTTTGATTCTCCTAAACAAATAGTGAGGTTTTAAGTACTTTTGTGATTAAATAGACTACTTTATTTTGAAATAATTTGTTCAATTTAATTAAGTTACCTTTCTACTTTAGATCATTTCATTCACTAACTTATCATCCATCATATTACTCCGATAAAATAAAAATAGTGCCAACTTCTATTTATTTGAAATCGGCACTTCGTTTATTCGATATACGTTTAGCGTGACGCTTTTGGCGGTTGGCATACGTCACATTTACGTTGGTTATTATTTTTAAATTTCGTAAATGTTTTCTCAAAATTGCTACCACATGCACATTTAAATAGTAACTTTTGAGAAAAACCGTGGTATTCCGTCGTTAGCAACTTACTTTCCGAATTGTTCTCAACAAATTCTTTAATTTTACCGATTGTCCATCGTTTATTCATTCTCTACACTCCATATTTTATCGCTAGTCGGAGGCTTTTCTTGGCATCCGTTCGATTATGAGCAAAAGTCGTAATTATCCTAAGTTTCTAATTATAACGTAAGCTGGGACACAATTAAACAGATCGTTATTTTGAATATTTTGCTATCCTTTTTAGTCCTGATTAAACCACAGTGGATCTTTGTCATCAACATCGCCATTATAATTGATTAGAATCTCATCTCCTGCTTTTATATCTGTGTAAGCATAAAAGTCAAATGTGTGATTTTTAAAATTAATCTCATAAATTGCATTAGGTTCATAAGAATGGTTAAACAACATTCCATAACCAAGAAGGATCGCAGAATGATTTATCCCATACTCAAATGCGTAATCAGCAAGGAGGGTTTGCTCAATGTATTGATGCTGGTCGTTTGGATAAGAAATGACAGGTGCTTCATGCAAAAGCTCTCCTTTTTTGATATCACATGTAGCAAATACTCCTCTATTGAATTCTCCATCACTTAGTGGAGATGTTTTTACCTCAATCATGTTGTTCGCCTACTCACTTTTAAAATTTTCTTTCTAACTATAACATTAATTTGAACAATGAGCTCTTTTTATTTAGAAAAGAGACTCTTCAATATATCTTTAGGATATGTACTTGCTAACTATTTCCATAACCTTTTCTTAATGTGAAACCGGAAATTCCCAGCCCTAAAAGTTATAAGACCTGCTTTTTTCAACATACTGCTAATTCGTCTTATAACAGCGGGATTTGTGTTCAACCTGCTAGCAATATTTCCGATGTAAGTTCTTCATTTGGGTTAGCGCAATGAGAGCAAGTATATGAAAAGCAATAGCAAGTCTTGTATTGGTCCTTTATTTCACCACCATTGTAATAATTCTTGATACATCAATTATTTTTATCAATGATAGAGGATTAATACAAGATAAAGTATTCGATCATTATCTAGCAAAAGGCATCGTCTACCCGCACCACCATCCTCGGTTTGCAATCGATGAAGATGCCTTAGCAATCGGGGTCGAAGTTTTCTCCATACGGTAATTATTTATTGTGATAACAGACGGAACACAAAAAGCAGGATTCCCAACCTCTTTATCCACTGGTTATGAATCCTTTTTTTGCAAATCCTCATTGCTTTATAACCAACCTGCCCTTAATTTTCAAATATTAATTCGAACATAACGGCTTCAAACAAGACATAAATCCCATTCTTTGGCGGTTCTTTTTTATCAAAAGGAAATTAATTCAGTTTTTTAAATGGTGAAACTTATTGTAATTTTGATGTACCATCTGTATAGTTTATGATCACGCCTTGTTCTACATTGAAAATATATACATTAAACTCTAATTGATTATCTTCAATACTTTTTGCTTGCATATGAACCCCACGGACAACTAGCTCGTTCCCCTTAAAAATTGGCTCAACTTGGTATCTTACGTGATTTCCAGTTGTTTTTAGATAAGTTGCTACTTTGTCTTCATAGTACAGCATACCAGGGTCGTTAAAACTTCTTGTTCCTGTCATTAAATTTTTAAGATTATTATTTTCTCCAGTAAATTGATAACCTATCAGATGACAACGATTATACAACCATTCACGATGTCCATTAACGGTTATTTGTTTGTTTTTCCAACCAGTAGGGTTTACATTAAGACGTTCACGCTTTGCTGTTGGCATCATGGATTTAGATAACATAGCATTAGCAACACCAACACGATTATACTGGTCTAGATTTGAAAATGTTTGCCAGTTCCCCTTACTCAAGCTTAAATCTTCTTTAGAAAAAGTGGTATGGTTATTATTAATCGTTACCGCCTGATTTTTTCCATCATAGGTTAAATTAGCTAATTCCTGGTCATTAACCGTATTAATTTGTTGATTCGGAGCTGCTGTTGTTTCTGTAGCTGCTTTTGTGTTCGGATTTTCTTTTGTTGTTACTACTGCCTTTTCATTTGAAATAGAATTTGATGAAGTGTTATTTTTGGATTCCATATTTGCATTGCTGCATCCAGCAAGAACACTTAAAATGAGTACCACTAAAATAGAAAACTGTTTCATTGTTTTATTCATCTAAACCTCTCCCCCGTAATAATATTACACCTGTATAATCTTACCTCATTTTTAAAATTAACGTAAAAAATGAACATTAAATTAGCAACCAAAATTCTACAAAAATTACACTGTATTATAGCCATTTCAAAACAGCTTAACTAAATCTGTTTTAACAAATATTCGCACACTTTACTCGAACTAAGTCTAGCCGCTACATAAGGTGGCTGGACTCCTCTTGCGCCTTCGAGCGGAAGCCCGAGCCACAAAACTTTCTCGTCAATGATGACAAACGGAAACGGAAAGTTCTCGCCCAGCCAGACATCGCATTTGCTCCACTTTTGATTAGAAATAATGGTTAATTTTATTTGTTTTTCTCTGCTTAGTAACTGCTTCTTCCATTCTTCAGAAACGACAGTTCCCTCCGGCAAGGAGATGGTAATCGATGACTTTGCCGATCTCAGGTCCTCAAAAACAGCTTCCAATTTTCGAGCATGAATCCATCTTAATTTTGGGTGTTGGTTTCGAATCCATGAACCAATTTCTTTTGTTGTGACCGCTTGTTTGTTACGGACCTGATGGTCAACAAGTTGCCGCAGCGTTTTCCTTAGATAAATGTGCTTTTCGATAAAATTTCTATTGCTGACGTGAAGAAATTTTCCTTTCGTTCTCGTAATGGCTACGTTAATTAGACGTTCACTGTCCTTGCCGGTTAGTAGCATACCAGCCCGATCTTGCGGGGCACTATCAACTGTATCAAATATCATCACATCCCGTTCACTCCCCTGGAATCGGTGGACAGTGGCCGCAATAATATCCGCTTGGCTACGCTCTTTCTCATATATTTCTTCAAAAAGCAGCTCCATAAGATTCGCCTGGGCACGATATGGTGTCACATACCCGATCGATTTAGCTCCATTTAAGGTTGCTTCATGAATCAATTGAAAAGACAGCAACAGCTGCCATAGGTTGAATCTGGAATTGGTTGTTTTATCACTAATACAATGCAAGCCCGTGAAACTCGTATCCAAAAGCACAGCAGCATGCTCTTTAAAAGGAGCTTGGCTTGTAATCCTATTTCTGCTTTTATAGACACTTTCGTGATCTCCAACCAGAGAATGATAGATGTACCGATTGGTAAAAGCAGAAATATCAGGGTGCATCCTCCGCTGTTCTTTTAATAAAAAAAGCTGAGGATGAAGCTTCCCTTCATTCAACCATTCCACTACCCTAGCCTTATGGAACACATCCTCTTTCAGCCATTTGGCCACAAGCGGGTCCCGGCTTGAAGCAATCGGAGGTAATTGCTTGAAGTCACCGCAAATAATGACTCGCTTTCCCAAGGCTGCAGCAAAAGCTGCCTGTGGTACATAGGCCATACTTGCTTCATCGAGGATGACGACGTCATAATCCGGTTCATAAACAGCACTGTCACTAGCAGCCTTTGCCAGCGTTGTGCCGACAATGAACGCATCTTTTACTAATTGAACTTCTTTCTTTCGGACTTTTTCCAATAGCCTGGCAATCTGTGTTTCTAGTTCCAGCAGATGATCCGAATCTCGTTTACTAAAAGAATCGACCAAGTCTTGCTTTAAGTGGCGCCTTTCTTCAACTAGTCTCTCTCTTTCCTGTGCAAGGACCGGGTCATGCTTTTCAATGAGCAGATTGGTGGTAATTTCGTGATGGGCTGATAGAGTTTCCCCGATGTTCCCTCCGTAGCGGAGCACATCCCCTTCACGGAATCTTTTTTTCTTTTTAATAAAATTAGTCAGTTCACCCATCAATACATCGACAGCTTGATTGCTATGCGACAAGATCAACACTTTTTTCTTCTGAAAATATTTGTTAGCTGCTGTTCTGGCCAACGTGTATGTTTTCCCGGTACCCGGCGGCCCCCAGACGAAAGTGGCTGGATTGTATTTTGACCGTAAAATCAATTCATGGACATTACTCTTGATCTTTGCCACAGGATGTTTGGATTCCATGGAAGGATTCATCAATCTCTTCACTCTCAGCCGCTTTTGTTTGCTTTTTTTGATTTCATCCAAGCGCTCTATTAATTGTTCAAGCAGTTCCCAAGGGTCATGCAGCAGATATGCATCCGGGATAAGGTCACCAAAGTTTTGTTCTAATGCAAGAATGATTCCCCTGCCCTCAGAGGAAAGCACCTTCCCACTACTTTTCATCGTTCCCCATTCCATTTTTATGGAAGAATTAACTGGTATCCTTAATGAGATGGCTGTATCAAAATAGTAGCTAAAGAGGCCGTCGTTTGATAACAGCCTTCCATTTGTTACAGAATAGCGGCTTCCGCCAAACTTTTTTAAGTGATTAATTTCTTGTTGCAGTGCTTGCTGCCATTCTTTGATATACATCTTGGTTGTTGTCATTTTCTTCCCCTTGTTATTTCCTACTTGTAAGATTGTTTCAAAGTTGGCCCAGTTAAGTGTGTACCGTACTGAAGGTTGCAATGGATACCGATATATGTAACCTTAAATGACCTTTAACACAGCCATTATTTAAGGAAAAATAATAGGGGACGATCAATATCTCGTCCCCTTCTGAAACACCAAATCATTAAAGTGTCTCTTCTCCTAACCGAAATCCTTCCACGACCACCTCTTCATCGACCTCTAGCAACAGGCACCGTTTTCCTTGGTACGTAATGTATTTTACATACTTCAGGTCTTTCGGATCGATGGATACATTGGCCACCTTCGTCTCGATTTTTATCGTTTTCGGAACTAAACTGCTGGCTTTGAATTCATGTTTTTCATCAACCATGATGGATTTAAAGGCATGTTCCACTTTGGCCGTCTCGACATTTTCGACGCCGCTTACCGTTAAAATGCGTTCGATATCCCGAGAATCCAACGTTGGAATCTCACTTTCTTCATTTTCTTTATTCTCTTGCACCAGCTTATCAATTTCCTCATAAACATTGGAAATGACCCGAGAATCCACTTCGTCTCCTATCACTTCTTTTAAGATGAAATCGAAGCAGTCTTTATCTTCCTGGGCAGTTATGATCTCTTCACAATTAAGAACTTCCTCAATGAATCTTACATCCGGTTGATTCGCTTTTCCTGCACAATAGAGAATACGGTTCACGTCTGCAGCATTGTCATTAAAAGCCGGGAAAAGGAAGCCTGATAATGGAGAGTCTAGATTAATGATAGGATCAAAGACGTTATACGGTTTGAATTCTTTCTCAACGTAGTCAAACATCAAGGATTTTTTCGGCAAATCGGTTTTATTGAGACTGCAAAGGACAAACTGATTAGAATAGACCTCGTCATCCCCACCTTCTTCTGATTCCTGATCCCGTTTCCGGGTCGGTTTTCGATTTTCACCCCGGATAAAGGTCGCCACCGTATCAAATTCATAAACCGTGTGAGCAAACATTTTCGTGACGATTTCGAGCATATATTCTTTCCAATCTTCCGTTGCATCTTGTTGTAATCCTTCGAAAAGGAACATTTGAGTGCTGTCTTCCACATCCCGCATGAATTTCAGTTCAAACAGTTTCGTGTCGAGATGACCTGTTAAAACCTTTTTAAAGTTTGCCAAAAACAATTCTTGCGTTTCCTGCTCTAACATTTGAAATGGCTGACTGACATGATGGTAAATCTCACCTGATTCTTTTTGAACATACACATTAAAGATTTCCCGAATTTGCATACGATTGCTATTTAATTTAAATTCCTTACGGATATTTGCGATATCTTTTTTATTCATATCTCTCAACTCCCAATCCTGATTATACTGTTCAGATAAAAAAATAGTAATACTTGATATTTTTTAAATTTTAATGGCGGGTAGAATGAGAGTTCGCATTAAATTTTATTTGGCTAAAAAAGAATACAATTGAAGGAGGCTTGAGTTTTAACCTTTCAAGTTAAAAAACCGCCCATATTGTTTGTTATATCCAAGTTCTACTGTACCGGTTGGGCCGTTGCGATGTTTAGCGAGGATGACCTCAATTTGATCTTTGTGTTGGGAGTCTTTCGTGTAGTAATCGTCTCGATAGAGAAAAGCAATGAGGTCGGCATCTTGTTCGATTTGCCCGCTTTCTCTTAAATCAGAGAGGATTGGATGCTTGTCCTGACGGCTTTCGACACCCCGGCTTAGCTGAGACAGCGCGATGACCACGACGTTTAGTTCTCGCGCCATCGTTTTTAACGCCCGGCTAATTTCACTAATCTCGGCCTGGCGGAATTGCTTATTCTTGGAATGCCCTTCAATCAATTGTAGATAATCGATCACCACCAACATCCTTTTCTGCGTGCCGTACTCCCTCCGTGCCTTGCGAACCTTTGACCAAATATAGGGAATATCCATTCCGGCGCGATCAAAGATATGCAGATTCACCTTGGATAGCCAGCCAATCGTCTCGGAAAATTTTTGCCAGTCTTCTTCTTGAAAATCCCTTTTTGGATTTTTCATTTTGAGGCTGTCAATGTGTCCGGTAAAACCTGCAATCCGTTTCAACAGCTGTTTTTTTGACATTTCGAGCGAAAAGATTAAGCTGATATCTTTCATAGCAGCTTGGAGAGCTAGATTTAGGGCAAAGGCTGTTTTCCCCATGCTGGGGCGAGCACCGATGATCACAAGATCTGATTCTTGAAAACCCCCTGTCAGTCTGTCCAAGTGGGAGAAACCAGAAGAAATTCCGACTAGATCGCCATGGTCTTTCTCGCAATCTAGGAATAAATCGACGAGTATCGGAGTAATGTCCCCGGTATCCTTATCCGTTTGCTCACCCTCAATGTTCATCAAGTCTTGAATGGCAGTATTTAGTGTTTTACTGATTTCATGTTCCCCTGCCTGCTCAATGATTCTTTTCGCAATCTGAATAGCTTTCCGTTTTTGATCGTATTCTTTGACTAATTGTACATAAAAATGAAAGTTGGCCGTCGTGGGAACACTGCTTGCCAAATCGGTAATATAGCTAACTCCTCCGATTCCCACTAGATGGTCTGGCCCCAGCTCTTCGACAACCGAAATCACATCAATCGGCTTTCCCTTAACATCAAGGCTGCGGATGGCCGAATAAAGCAGCCTTAGTTTCGATGAGTACAGTTGATCCGGCTTGATCGTACATTCTTTCACCAAATCTTCATCTAGAAAGAAGGCCCCTACGAATGCTTCTTCAGCTTCCTGATTATAAGGCTCAAATCTGTTCATTTGCTTGCCCCCTCTTAATCCCCAAAATCGCTCTCATTTTTGCTAAATTGTGTTGAACCACTTCTTCGCTTGCTGGGACGTAGTTTCTGATTAGAAGGATTTTTGTCTCTTCCGCATTGGGAATAGTCCTTGAACCTTCTTGTTTATGGACCAGGTCATACAAACACGGGGGATTACATGACTTTGCTACATAGGAAAACAAGTTTTTCTGGACTTCATCGAACGAATACCTTTTTAGCACCTCATGCCATAAGTCTACCTTCTCTTGGTCAAAGGCAAACTGGTCATAAAAAGCGGCAATTTTCTTTAATATTTTGAACGTCTCTTGTTTAATCATCTAAGTTAAAATCCTCCTCGCGATAGATTTTGTTAGAGGATTTCTGATTCAAATACGATTCAAATTTGTTTCCAAATAACGTTTCTGGTCTAAGGTATTTACTCATCTGGGGATGGTTTAGCCATTCGGTCGCTTTTAAATCAATCACTTTTTTAAAATCTTCAAGGGTAAAGCCTTCTCGGAATCTCGCCCTAATTTTTTCCTGGGTCGTGTGTGTACTTGGTTTGTAGCTTGAATTTGTATTTTCATTGAGGTAGTTAATGATCTCGACTGTAGGGATTTTTTGCTCTGACTTGCTCTCTGAAGGATGATCGGGTATGGTTTCGGCTAAGCTCGTATCATCCTCCCCTTCGCTTTCTGAAAAAATAGAAAGATCATCTTGAGGGTTAGTCAGTTCATCGTTCCGGTCTTCTAATGCTTCCACTCTTTCGTAATCAATCGTGTACCACTTTGTTTTGTCCATTTTGGAATAATTCCAGTTCCCTGTGATGATGAGACCTTGATCCTCGAGAGAGTGAATCGTCCGTTTGATTGTGCTTTCTGACCAGAATGGAAACTGCAGCTGCCATGCCTTGTATGTATTGTAAATCCATTTTCTGCCCTCAATTAAATGAGTACTGGATTTAACCCAATAATGAATCTGCTGCAGCACGAGCGCCTCGTTCAAGCCAATCTTCACTGCCAATGCCGGAATTACCATTAGTGGTTTTTCACCAATCAATAAATTACTCATCACTATTCCTCCCTTTTTGGTTCGAGCCATTCATCTTTGCCAGCTGGAGACCGGCTTATTGAACTGCTCAATTACCTTCACCCTTTATATAGGAAAAAATGACCCCAAAAGGACATGGTGGCGGAAAATATTTTTAAAAATAAGGAAAAGACTGACATAGAATGTTCATAAATAAACAATCATGTAGTCAGTCTTTTTTATGATTTTTTCTATTTTTTAAAAAGGAACGACATAGATCTTTTTCTTTGTAGTAATCTCTGTAGTAATCTATGGTATTGCTCTGTTCATGCTAATTTCATCCACGTTTCAGTCTAAAATTATCGAGGGGTCATCTTGAGCAAAAGACTGCTCAGACACTTTTTCATTTTCACCAATTCTCCATTTACTCATCACTTTTAAGTGGTATTTTCATTCTCAATTCTTCAATTTTCACTGAGTTTCCAAGGTACGGCTCAACAATTAAGTATTCAGGAATATTTTTATTGGCTCAAAATAAACACTTACTTTTGATATATCTTTACCGTTACTAGATTGACCACCTGCAGGTAAACCCATCCCTTGTAGTTCTATTCCTTTATCATCGTACAACCGAAAATTCATTGCTGAAATTAAATCCTTACCTTGCTGCTGAGTGAACTCAAAATTTATTTCTGTTGTTGCAGGAGTAAAGGGAACTTTCTTCATTGTCATGGTATATCTTTATATAAAGCTTGCATTTTTCTATTAGCCTACATGCAATGATTGATGCTGCGACCGATGCAAATTCCAATAATGACTCTTCCGGCGTATTAACTCATCATGGGTTCCCTCTTCTATGATTCTTCCTTTTTCGATAACCAGGATTCGGCTAGCATTTTGAATGGTTGAAAGCCGGTGGGCAATTATAAATGATGTCCGGCCAATTAGAATTCTTTCAAGCCCCTTTTGCAAGGCAAGCTCCGTCTCTGTATCTATCGAAGAGGTCGCTTCATCCAAAATTAAGATTTTAGGATCTGCCAATAAGGCCCTGGCAAAAGAGATTAATTGCCTTTGTCCAGTGGAAAGTCTTGAGCCTCTTTCATTTACCTCTGTATCATACCCGTCCTTTAAACTGCTGATAAACTCATGTGCCTGCACTGCTTTTGCTGCCTCAATTACTTCTTCATCCGTTGCATCCAACCGGCCATAGCGGATATTATCCATAATGGTCCCGGAGAAAATAAACGGATCCTGCAGCATGACACCCATTTGCTTTCTGAGAGACGGTATCGTTACCGTTTTGATATCAACACCGTCAATTTCAATACTGCCACTGTTGATGTTGTAAAAACGGCTGATCAAGCTGACAATCGTGGTCTTCCCGGAGCCTGTAGCACCTACGAGAGCGATCGTTTCGCCCGGTTTGACGATAAAATTAATGTTATCGAGGACCTTTTCCTCGCCCTCATAGCCAAAAACGACCTTCTTGAATTCAACCTTCCCTTGGATGGCTGGAAGCTCAGCAGCATCAGAGTCTCCTATAACAGTTGGCTTTTCATCTATCATTTCAAAAATACGTTCCAAATAGGCTTGTGCATTTATAATGGCATTGTAAAAGTTTCCGATATTCGTTAACGGAGTCCAAAACATCCCGATATAACCGACAAAGGCAATTAACGCTCCAACCGTGACCCCATGATTAATCATAGAAATTCCTATAATATAAATAAATGAAATCGTCAGGGTTGAGAGATTCTCAATCGATGGCCATAGAAGAAATTGAATTTTTACTGCCTTCATCCATGAAGTTCGATAGCTTTCAGATACTTCACGGAAAATTCGTTTATTTTCTTCTTCTCTGGAAAAAGCTTGAGTCACTTTTATACCATTGATACTTTCATGAATATAGGCATTCATGTTTGATTGTTTATTACTTAAGATTTGCCATGCTTTTCGCTGAGCATTTTTGATAAAAAAGATCACGACGGCCAAAATCGGAAACCCCACCATCGACAGCAGAGTCATTTTTACATCAATAGAAAACATAAATCCTAAAATAACTAAAAGACTAAAAAGGTCAGTAATTAAATTAACTAAACCATTAGAAAGCAAGTCACTTAATGAATTGACGTAGTTCACCACACGGACCAAGATTTTCCCGTGTGGTCGGCTATCATAAAAAGAAAATGATAATTTTTGCAAGTGCGTAAACAAGTCTTTTCGAATATTTCGAATGACACTTTGCCCGATTTCTGTCATCCATCTAATCTTATATTTTAAAGAAACTCCTGTAATGACAAGTGAGAGAAAATAGATAACTGCTAGACCCCACAGCCCTCCCATGTCCTTTTCTGGTATCTTCACATCAATAGCCTGCTTGATAAGGTATGGTCCAATTAAACTGGCAACACTCGAGATCAGCATTATAACAACGGTTAAAAAAATCGTCTTTTTATAAGGTTTTAAATAAACAAACAATCGCTTTAAATGGATAAAACTAAAAGGCGATTCCAATTCCTCGTCGACATCGAATTTATTGCGCGCCATTTATATACACCTCACTTCCTTACCTTGGTTCCGATCGTCAAAATTCCCAAATTGGGTTTTGAACACATGGTAATAGTAGCCTTTTTTCTTTAGGAGTTCTTCGTGCTTTCCTCTTTCAATAATCCTTCCATTTTCCAATACAAGGATTAAATCTGCTTCCATAACAGAGGAAATTCGATGGGCAATGATAAAACAAGTTTTCTCTTTCAGAATAGGCTTCAATGTATTTTGGATCCGAAGCTCGGTTTCCATGTCCACAGCCGAAGTCGTATCATCAAGGATCAGGATGGTTGGGTCTTTAAGTATAGCCCGCGCCAGTGCAATCCGCTGCTTTTGTCCCCCTGAAAGACCTACACCGCGTTCGCCTACAATCGTGTCATAACCATCAGGAAGCTCGAGAATAAAATCATGTGCCTCTGCCACCTTTGCAGCAAATTGAACCGATTCAATAGAGGCCTCAGGATTTCCGTATGCGATATTCCCCTCAATTGTATCTGAATAAAGGAAAATATCCTGCATGACCATCGCAACATTCCCTCTTAATTTATGAAGATCCCAATCTTTCACATTGACTCCATCCACTCTTACCTCACCGCCGGCCGTATCATAAAACCTGCTTAGAAGATTGACCAATGTGGACTTTCCAGCACCAGTCGGTCCAATAATCCCCACGGTTTGCCCCGGAATCACTTTAAAGGTGATGTCTTCCAGCACCTGTTCATCACCGAAGCTAAAAGAGACATGGTCAAATTCCACGACACCATTGAAATTTTTTACATTGTATTGAATTATTTGATTGGTTATTTTTGATTTTGTGTTTAATAAATCTTCCACTTTTTCTGCAGAAGCAATAAATCTTTGAAGATCATTAATAAGCCATCCGGCCATTCGCATCGGATTGTTGACAGCCCATATCAAGGAGTTAAACGTGACCAGCTGGCCCATGGTAAGGGAACCTTTGATCACCATAAATCCCCCAACTAAAATCATCACAACGGAAAATACTCCGGCAAGTGAATCAAGTACAGGCAAATACTTTTCCCACACACGTGCAGAGAGAAGATTCTTCTCCTTGAATTCTTTGTTCTGAACAGAAAATTTATCAATTTCATAGTCTTCTTTTGCGAAAGCTTTGACTACTCTATTTCCGCTAATGTTTTCCTGTACGACCGAATTTAACTTGGCAAACTGCCCCCTGATTTCCGTAAAAGTCGGTCTGACCGTAAACGCCAACTTGTAAGCAAAAAAGCCGGTAATCGGTGTAATGGCAAGCATCACCAAGGCTAACGGCGGATGAATGGAGAACATGAAGACAATGGCAAAAACCAAAATGGTAAAGTTTTCGAAAATCATATAAATACCCCAAGCAATAAAATGCCGGACTGCTTCCAAATCACCTGTCATCCGGGCCATGATGTCTCCCGTTTTGGTTCGATCATAAAAATTGAAATCCAATTGGTGAAGCCGATCATACAACTTTTCCCTTAGCGTAAAAATAACGCCTTGGGATATACGCTCAAACGATAATTGATAATTATAGCGAATCACAGTTTTCACTATGGTAACCCCAATCATCGTACCTAAAAAGGGCATTAATAAACCTGTCTGATGGCCAAATATAACTTTATCGACGATTTTTCCGGCAATATAGGGATTAACCATATTAAGGGCTGAAATCACTAATGACAATGAAAGACTAATGAAAAATCGATCCCGATAATTCCTTATATAACCCCAAGCCCAACGCATGCTCCGCATGACCCGCTTCCTCCCTTCGTTTTCAATTGAACATAAATATATAATATTTGCCCCTCAGCCCTGATATGTATGGACAAGAAAAGAATAGGCACATTTTATTAAAACACTATCCTTTCCTATCTTTATAGGAAAATATCTTAATTGAGCAAATTCCTTTATTACTTCAAAGAATTTCATCTAGTTTGCTTAGTACTTCCAGATTTGGTTTGATATCGACGGCTTTATAAAACTCTTCAATTCGCATTATCTTGTTCGTAAAACAATACAGAGAAAGAGGGTGTCCCAAAAGTATTACTTTTATAGGCCCCCTCTTTTTATTAATGGTCTGTTAAACTTTGTCTGTTGATTTCCGATCTAGTGGCGGTCCGGGGGAGCCTCCTCGGCGCCACCTGCGCCTGCGGGTCTCCCCTGCCCCGTACTCCCGCAGGACATTGAATTACATCCTTGAATCCGCCCACACATGAAGGAAATACGATAGCATTTTCGAGGAGTCGAGCGCCTTCCGCTCCAATCAACATTGCGGAAAAATTATCATGTACTTTGTACCTATAGTGATGCCTGTCACCTTTTGGGACAGCCTCTTTCTCTATGTCAGTGATTACCTATGAATCAGAATATTGCAGTAAGGACAGACTTCACGGTGCAGGATCTATTTCTCCTTCAGGTAAGGTTTATGGCGGGGGGGGGGGATTATCGACACTTGCGGCAAACAGGCCTGATCCGACACACGTGCATAGCCGATCCTGGATCGCATGGTTTAACGCTCTTTCAACCTGTTCTTTTGTTAAACCATGATCATTCTTAAACTTCTCAGGCCGTTTAATACCCTCTTCAACAACAGTTGACATCGCGGATTTCTCTTTTATTTTAGACTCTATATCTAGGATGCTAAAAAAATAAAAGGTCATTATATCTTTAAACATCGCAACAATCTGTGTAACTTTTTTCATAATTGTGATATTCTTTTATTTTTTTCGAAATATTCAAATAGTTAAAAGGAATAATTCCCTCTTAATACTTAATAACAAAAGACAGGTCAGACGTTAGCCCTTTCGAACAAACCTAAACCTTTGAAAAGAAACTAGAGGGATTATTTATTATTTTTGTTGATATATTCAATTATCTATTCAAAAACAAAATATTTTATTCGAGCGTGACTGTATCAGAACTATAAAAATAGCGGAGTCATTGGTGCATGAAAAATATCACCGACGACTCCGCTTTATTATTTTTAAACTATCAATATATTAAAATCGACTCGCCTCAAGCGATGACTTACAATTTATTTTTCCGTGTCTCCCATTTAAGCATCTCCGCACCCTATTTCTTTTCGACTTTTACTAATCCTTTACCTAAATCATTTTTTTCAAAATAACAGATGACCATGTCATTAACTTGTATCTTATGATCCGATACGATTTTTTCAGCAGAAAAATAGATCTGTGTCCCATTATCTCCGATTCCGTAATATTGATCGCCTTTAATATTGGTAATCTTGTATTCTTGCGTATTGTACTCTACAGCATCATTGCTATTCCGATTGTGATCAGAAGCAGTTGGATAAACTTTAATGACGATTAAAGTAACTAAGATGGCTAAGAGCACAACAAAAAGGATGACTCGTCTGAACATGTTGCTTTACCTCCTATATGTATTCTAAGAAATGAAGGAGAAAAGGAACATCCTGCAATGTTCCTTTGGACTTTATACCTAGTTATCAAAATAAACGGACCGTCCCCCCTTAATTTTTGAATACTAACCCATTATTTTGCAAAGCAGACCTGAGTTTAGGTTTAGAAGCCGGTCCTAGACCGTGAAATTGTAAAATCTCTTTTTCGTTAAATTTGGATAGCTCCTCTAAAGAAGTGATCCCGTTGTTTTCCAATACCCGTTTAATGATCATTACCGGGAGTACAATATAGGGGAAAGCTTTTTAGTGACTGCGTTGTTTTCCAAAGATTTATAATGATGCTTCGGTTTTAAACAAAGACGCATTTCAAGGTTAATGTTTATTAAGTATTTTAAATTAATGTTTCCCATTTTGCACTTAAAAGTAGCTTAACAGAATTAGAATTTGTTTGTGGAATACCAGGTTCAATAAGTGGTGCTCTTCATATGAACGGTTATCGATAGGTTAACTTAGGCAAAAGACAGGTCAGACGTTAGCCCTTTAGAACAAACCTAAACCTTTGAAAAGAAACTAGAGGGATTATTTAATATTTCTGTTGATATTTTCTCTTATCTATTCAACAACAAATATCCTATTCGAGCGTGACTGTATCAGAACTATAAAAATAGCGGAATCTATGGTGCATGGAAAATATCACCTACGACTCCGCTTCATTGTTTATATACTATGAATTTATTAAAAACGTCTAACCTCAAGCAATCACTTACACTCTATTTTTCCGTATCTAATACAAATTTCCCTACAAGAGCTGCGATGATACCGCCTACGATTGGGGCAATGAGATATACCCATAATTGAGATACAGCTTTTCCGCCTGCAAAAATAGCAGGAGCAAGGCTGCGGGCAGGGTTAACAGAAGATCCTGTCAATGGAATTCCTAATAAGTGAACTAACAATAAGGTAAGACCAATAACAAGTCCAGCTAAAGATGCATTACCTTTTTTACCCGTTACAACTATGATCACTAAAATAAAGACAAATGATAAAATACATTCAACTAAAAAGGCACCCGATGATTCAAGATGTGCAAAGCCATTTTGTCCTACGTTTCCTATGGACATATTAGATAATTTTAAAAAGGCTACTAATATTGCAGTTCCTAAAAAAGCTCCTAAAACTTGTGCCACTATATACCAAACAAGTTCCATAGCATTTATTCGTTTATTGACAAACATAGCAATTGACACTGCCGGATTTACGTGGCATCCAGAAATGGTTCCTATACTATATGCCATTACTACAAGAGACAATCCGAAGGCCAAACCAATTCCAATAATACCAATTCCATTTACTCCACCGCCTAAAACGGCTGTTCCCGTTCCGAACAAAACCAATACAAACGTACCTATTAATTCAGCAATCCCCTTTTTTAACATAATTTCCCTCCTCAAAGTGGTAAAACGTAATATTGCAAAGAACAGGGTCATTTTGTAGGGTTATTAGACATTGCTTTATCGGATCCGTAAGCAAATATTAATCGTTACAGTTACAGTTTCAGTTATAGGTTTGTGCCTTAGAGCTCTAAGTTAGTATGAATATATGACAAATATGAGTCGAATAAGACTATTTTTGTTTATATTTTTTACAGATAATCTTGGTCTCAAAATTGTTCAAAAAGGTAAAGCCCAATTATAAGTTCGAAGGAATCATTCTACTTCCACAATCCTTTAAAGAGGTTATTACTGGTCTCGAATAGGTAACTTACAAGCTTAATGTCATTCACTTAAATTTTACGGGGCTGTTGACAAACCATTCATCAACAGCCCCGTGCTCGTGTAATATCTAGAATTATAATGAGAGGTTTTCATTTCGTTTACTTGTTTTGCCATTTTTTTTGAGCTTTTAAAGCTTTATCTTCAAGTCCATTATCTCCTCCAAATTCAACATCCACTTTAGGAAGAGGTTTATTTTTATTATTAAATTCCTTATTACTTTGTTTAGACATATATTCACCCCCTTTTAATTTAATTTTTAACCCTAAGGATGCAAAATATAATAAATAACCGTTTTGCATCCGCGATTATAGTTTGTATTCTCCTTTCATTTATTATGATATGTGATTCCCCACTTTCTTAAAAAAAGCACTTTTCGCATAGAATTTTGCTTCTTGACATAAAAAATAGACCCTAGATAAATGAATCTAAGATCTTAAGTTTTTAGCCTACACTTTCATCATATTGTGAACTTTAAACACTGTCACAAAAGATTCACACAAAACCTTCTAACGGTGGTATAAATCACTGAATAACATTGCCATCTTTTGTTAAATTAGTTCCATATTGTAAATAAAGGAGAATTATTATATTGTTCATGCAAATTACTGACACAAATAGTAACTTATTAATGATTATTAAAGTATTGAGAAATGAAATGATACTTACAGGAATGAAAGAAGGACTAAAAAGTGAAAAGACATTAGCTATTAGTCAAAAACTTGATATATTTATCTCTAGGTACCAATCCATTCAATCTAAGATATAACATCGCAATATGAGTCTAATTTGAATAAGCATCGCATTGCGAATTACTTTTTCTTTATTCTTCTTGGTGCATGTTCCGGATTGTTGCAATACTATTCACGGTACTGCTTATCATTAATTTCAGTTTTTTTGCATAACCTACTATTTTATTTTTGATTTGTTGTTTTATAATTATCTCCATCTTTATTTCACAATTTGCGTTAAATATTCATCTTTACTTTTTTATAATAGTACTGAATGGGAAGATGACTTCTTTCTAGTATTTGCTGGATTCTTTGACATTCTCCGTTGGTTCGTCCAATCAGCGCATCAGTGGCTTTTTAAATTGAACTATTTCTTTTAAGAAGGATAAATCTATAATACAAAAATGACTCGGAAAGTTCGTTCATAAAGACATTCCGAGTCAGCTTTTTAGCGGTTGTACAAGCAGCAGCTTCTGAACCGTTCCTCCGGTTGTGTTTACTCCTCTAAATCATTGTTCATATTATACTTTTTGAGCTTTCGTATGATAGTCGTTTGATTTACCTCTAGAACTTTAGCCATTTTTCTGGAAGAGTGGTATTTTTTGAGGGCATGACTTAGGACTTGCTTCTCGACTTCCTCTACTGCCTGCTTAAGAGGAATGATTCCTAAAGCCGTAATAGGTTGCATCTTTTTTTTCGGTTTCAAATAATCAGGTAAATCTTCTGGGTGGATGACTTGATTATGTGATGTAACGACGAGCTGCTCTATTAAATTTTCTAGTTCTCTTACATTTCCGGGCCAATTGTACTCGGTTAATGCTTCAAGCACACTTTCAGTAAACGAAACATCCAGGTGGTATTCTTTATTGTATTGATATAAAAAACGTTGAATCAACAGCTCAATTTCTTCTTTTCTTTCTCTAAGAGGAGGAATATGAACGGGAACAACGTGTAGCCGATAATAGAGGTCCTCACGAAATTTCCCTGATTTAACCATACTTTTTAAATCGCGATTTGTTGCTGACACAATTCGAATATCAACCCTTTTGCTGATATTTCCGCCTAACCGCTTAAAGACTTTATCTTGAACTAAATTTAGTAGTTTTACCTGGACATCTAGAGGGAGTTCTCCTATTTCATCTAAAAATAAAGTTCCTCCATCTGCTAATTCAACCAAGCCTTTTTTCCCGCTTTTTTTCGCACCTGTATATGCACCGCCCTCATACCCAAAGAGCTCTGACTCTATTAATGATATGGGAATGGCCCCACAATTTACTTGGACAAACTCTTTGTTTTTCCTTGGACTTAAATCATGAATTAATTTTGCGAGAACGCCTTTCCCCACCCCGGATTCCCCTTCTATTAAAATAGAGGAATCCAGAGGGGCGACCCTCTCTATTAATTCAAGAATTCTATTCATTTTATTAGATTTGGTAATCAAATCACCTTTTTTTGTAATCAAAACATTATTTTTTTGCATGATCGCATTTACGACTTCTAGTTTATGCTGTAATTCTATTAATTCTGTGATATCACGTGTATTAATAATGACACGGTGCAACTTTCCATCTTCAGTAAAAATAGGCTTTCCGGTTACGATGACTTTCCTTCCATTCAAATACTCCTGCTGCGAAGATTCCGTCCTATGAGATTTCATTACTTTCAAGGTAACAGAATTAGGAATAATCCCTTCTTCAACTAATTCCTTCATATTCTTTCCTACAAAAATCTCAGGGGGAAACCCTGTTATTTTTTTACAGGCCTCACTAACGAATAAGACGTCACCCTCACCATTCGATACAAATATTTCATCGTATGACGCATTAATGATTTGACGAAACTCGTTGTTTTCCTGTTTGATATTTTCAAGCATTATATGAACCTTATCAAAATCATCTTTAATTTGTTTATATAAATATTCATGTAACATTGCTTTTGAATAGATTTGAAATCTATGGCGCTCTTTTTTTAAGATCGAATAGGTACTCCACTTACCTTTTTCAGATACCAATTGCTCCCAAGAATCATACAGTGTAAAGTCTTGATCCATATAGACATCTACTATCCCGCCCCAATTTTCTATCGCAATACCTTTCCAAAATTGCGGTTCATCCAAAACCCCAAGTATTTCATAATTGTGATTTCTAATGAGCAGTGGAAAAGATACATGGGGAAGTGAATCATTTACCTCACTGAAAGTCGTTTGACTCAAAAACGTATTAAAAGTCTCGCATTCAAGATGCAATAAATACACCCCTTTTCATAAAAATTTCTCTCAATATATGCTTACTATATGTTATATGTACGAAAAATACCAATTGCCTCCACCCAATTCATAGTAGAGACAACTGGTATTTTCATTTTGAACTGAACTGAAATATTACCTTTTCTTTGTTTTTGAAGGATCGAACGTAATTTGTTTCATCTCCGTCAAGTGCTGGAAAATCCACTGACCTAGGTTCCTTCCATTTCCACTGTTTTTCATTCCGCCAAATGGGGCAAGAAAATCCCAGTAGTTGGTAGATTCATTAATATGAACCGTTCCATGTTCGAGACGGTCTGCCATATACCAAGCATCCTCCAGACTAGATGTAAAAACGGACGAGGTTAATCCATACTCGGTATCATTGGCAATTTCAACGGCGTCCTCTCTCGTCTTGAATTTAATAATCGGAGCAATCGGGCCAAACGTTTCATGTTTTCCCAAAAGCATCGTTTGATTACAGTTTACGAGAATGGTAGGTTGGTAATAGAGTCCGTTATGGGTACCACCGTAAACCACCTGTGCCCCTTTGCTTATAGCATCTTCAATATGTTCATTCATCTTATTCACAATGGCTTGACTCGATAAAGGCCCCATTTGTGTTTCCTCGTCTAACGGATTGCCTAACCGCACTTTTTTCGTTCTTTGAACTAGTAATCTTACAAATTCTTCATGGACACTCTCATGTACGAGGATTCGTTCGGCTGCCGTACAGACTTGCCCGGCATTATAAAAACAGCCATTAACAGCGGCTTCTACAGCCTCCTCCAAATTAGCATCCTCCATGACAATTTGCGGACCGTTTCCGCCTAACTCTAACAGAGTTTTTCTTAACCCTGCTGCTTGAGCAATTTTTTCTCCAACCGCTGCACTGCCAGTAAAACAAACCCCACGAACATCTTGATGGGTTACTAGACGATTTCCCACTTCCCCTTTCCCTTGAACAAGATTCACCACTCCTGGTGGAAACCCGGCTTCATCAAATAATCTAATAAACATTTCCGTACTAAACGGAGTGATTTCGGATGGTTTGAATACGACTGTATTTCCAACTGCCAATGCATAGGGAATGATCTCTGCTGATAACGAAATAGGAAAATTCCAAGGTGTTATTGCACTAATGACCCCAACCGGTGTATGTGTGACATAAATCCTCTTATTATTCGTTCTTTCAAACGTACTTGGTAAGGTCCAACCCCTGAGCCGCTGAACTTCCCCAATGGTATGCTCAATATTGGAAATCCCGAGTTCATACACTTCTTCACGTGCCTCGGTAATCGTTTTCCCCATTTCTAATGTAATGGTCCGGGCCATTTCCTCTCCATACTTCTTACCAATCTCGTATGCTTTTTTAAATAAATCCAATTTATCTAATAATGGGACCTCGGCCCACACTCTTTGAGCTTCCTTTGCACTCTTAATCGCTAAATCCACTTGTTCCAGTGAACTATTTCGATAGCTTCCAATCAGGCTTCCGTCTACCGGACTATTAAGTGTTACAATGTCACTATCCCCATCCATCCATTTACCATTAATAAACGTCCTTGCATATAAAGTCTTTGACGCGGTTTGTTCCATTTAAATCTCCTCCTCGTTTATATAGGTTAATTAAGATTTACCTGTATCCGCCTTTTTTCAACGGAATCACGATATATTTTGTAAGAAAATAGTAACTAAGTCCTGATAATAGAATCACTGGTATCGATGCACTTGTATATTTAAAAAATGCGGCTGATTTGTAGGTAATGGGATCAAGTAAAGAGATATAAGCAAAAAACCCGATGATACATGAAATAAATGCCACAAGATTTATTCCACCCCAGAAATAATAATGTGATTCCTTGCCATCGTTGTATAACTCATGAAGAGCAATTTTCTTTTTTCTTAACAAGAAATAGTCCGTAATTTGAACTCCTATAATCGGTGCAAATGCCACTCCAAGAAAGGCCAGAAAGGAGGGAATAAAATTTAAAAATTGCTCCGAAAAAAACATGCAGATAATCGCAACAGGCAGAAGGACAATCAGGGTAGTCTGATTCCAGTTGGTTTTCTTTTCAATCCACTTAATTTGCCTTAGACCAATTCCAGTCGTATAAGCGCCTACGATAGCAGTTCCGATATTGGCTAACGCTAAGAACAGTAATGCGATTATCCCAAATCCAATTCCTCCGACCTCTACAAACCATTTAGTAGGATCATAGTTTCCGGTTGCCAGGGCTGAAAAAAGTCCAATTAAACTAATAACACCTGTTGGTAATCCCATACCAAGCATCGTTGGCCATAAAGCTTTTCCAGAGCTAGGAACCATTCTGACGATTCCTCCCATATAGGGCCACCATGAAAGAACACTTGCTACTAAAATTTCGAAGCCAGTTGTATAATCCCATAAACGGTCCCCTGAGGATGCCAGCGCTTTCGCATGAAAAATCTTACTTATTCCTACTGTACTGACTAATTTATACATGATTAAAATACCGGTCAAACTAACAAGAATACTTATAATGAGTGATGTGTTTTTTACCGCTGCAGAGCCGCCTCGCAAGGAAATCCAACTTATAGTGATGGCGGTAAGAGAACTAATAGCTGTAACAATTTGTTGTGAGGATGTGTGAAGTATACCAGTGGCTAATAAAACTTGACTTACTGCTTTACCAAATAAAATAATTAACAAACAATTCCAGCCTACTATCGATGCGTACTGAAGAAAAATGGCAAATACCGATCCCTTCTGTCCTAAAATCGACTTGCTCGAAGCAATGTTTTCTAGGCCATATTTTATACTTACTGGAACTGTAGCGAGAACAACAAAAAACATTCCCACTAAACACCCTGCCATCATGGCTAGTGTTCCCATCGTAGCATTGAGGTAATAGGCCACATAGCCGCCAATAGAATAACTCCAAGCCGCCACTCCAGCACTTAAGGCTACTCCCGTTAATCCCCAGGAAGTCCACGTTCTTTCCTTTTTAGGTAACGGCCAACTTCCTTGGGCTACCTCCTGTGCGATTGATAACTCAAGACTTTTTGCCGGTTTCATAATAACCACCCCCAAACCATCAAAATGAGAGGAACGATGAGGCCGATAAATACTAGATAGATATATTCCTTCTTGGTGAAATCCTCACCAAGATTGGATTCGTCCGACATTTCGTTTAAAATGGCTTGCAAGCTCTGAGATTCTTCCGGGTATACCGTTAACTGCCCTGAAACTGAATTTAATTCAAAATTTGTCTGTTCAGTCATATTCGTTCCCCTTTCATTATTTTCTCATCGACTTTACTAGTTCCTACTATAAGCAGCCATTTCGCTTTCTACTCTCATTTCACCATCCTTTTATTTTTTTAAATAAAATAGAAATTAGAGGTATAACATAATTGTAAAGGCTTTCAACGGTAGTATTAATACACCGAATTTTCCGAAAACTAAGTAGGTTTTTATGATATTATCCTGAATTTCATATTCCTTCATTCTCCAGAAAGTCATCAAATTCGACTATCCTGTTATTTCTACTTCCGTTTGACCAAGATTTAAAACAGTGGCTAAGCCTTCGTAGGTAGCTTCTTCGATGGTACGTGGTGCAAGGCAATCACCTATTTGATTCACAACAGGAGCAATCCCCTTTACTTCCTCATACAATTCGGTATTCGGGATTCGTCCATATGCTAGTATAATAGAATCCCATTCATCCACTTCTTCTTTTTCATGTGAAAATAGATTTCTAATGATGACTTTATCATCAACGATCCCGCCAAAATCAAAATGGGGTTTAAGATTTACTTTTAATTGGTACAGCTTCTTCAAATATTCGTTTCGAAGATACTGATGGACCTCTTGACCAATGTGAAGCTTAGCAGAAAATAGCGTTACCTTATGGCCTTTTTCTTGTAAATAAATTGCTGCTTCAATTCCAGGCCAGTCTCCAGCAAAATCAAACACGAGGACACGGTTTCCAACTGGTTTTTGATGAATGCTAAATAGATTATCTACCGTAATAACTCTAGGGTCCTCTACGCCTTTCACATGGGGGAGGTAGGGTCGAGATCCTACTGCACAGATAATGACATCTGGCTTCATTTCTACTAAATCAGCTTTACAGATTCTTCTCCCTAATTGAATCCTAATCTTGCTTTTTTCTAACTTTCTAGAATAGTTATCTAGCATGGTTTCAGCCATTTCCTGCCGCATCGGCGCTTTTCTCAACGTTTGCAGCAATCCGCCCATCACTTTTTCCTGTTCGATTAACGTGACCTGATGTCCTTTGGTGTCCGCAGTTATGGCAGCCTGCAAGCCTGCCGGTCCGGCTCCTATTACAACAACATGCTTTTTTGTTTTTACTGTTTGTTTTAAAGGGAGCAATTCACCCTCTTTCCCTGCGTATGGATTTTGGACACAGCCAATGGTGAGACCTTTATGATAGTGACCAATACATGCTTGGAGGCAGCCAATGCAGGCATCAATGGTATTGAGTTCCCCCATTATCGCTTTGTTTGGCATTTCCGGATCCACAATTAATGCACGAGTCATTCCTACCATATCAGCTTTTCCAGTCTTCACAATTTGTTCAGCCTCTACAGGATCAACAATGCGTGTTCCCACAAATACCGGAACTGCACCAGCCATACGTATTTTAAAGGCATGAGGCGTGTTGTATCCATGCTTCATTGGAGATCCCGGTGCAATATGAGTAGACCCCGAATAAGTACTAGAATCCCCTGAAGTAACATTAATAAAGTCAATTCGGACATGTTCCACCAAATACTCGACAATCTTTACTGCATCCGCAACGGTCGTCCCATTCATCGTCAATTCATCCGCACTAATCCGGATTCCGACTGTAAAGTCTTCGCCCACCGCTTCCCAAATTCGTTTTAATATTTCAAGAATAAAACGCATCCGATTCTCAAAGGACCCACCGTATTGATCGATCCGATAGTTTGTGTGAGTTGACCAGAATTGGGCTGGTAAATACCCATGGGAGCAGGCAATTTCTACACCATCCAGTCCTGCTTCCTTTGCCAGCTTAGCGGATAAAACAAACCCAGCAATCACTTCTTCAATATCATCCAAGCTCATAGGCCTTGGCATGGTTCCAAACCTCAGGCTTGGTTCTGCAGATGGGGCCCACGCTGAATGACGATAGTCACTTGCGATAACTTCTCTTCCCCCATGAAAAAGCTGAGAAAATACTTTTGTGTCATAACGATGCAATTCATCTGCCATTTCTCTATAAGCAGGGATGACATCCTTGTTATAGCCAGCTATTGTTTGGTCTGTCAGAATCCCTGAAGAATGTACGGCAGCGGCTTCGAGAATGATTAGACCTGCCCCGCCTTTCGCACGTTCGACGTGGTAGGCGATCATGTCTGACGTTGGAATACCATCAACCACATGATTGGTTTGATGTGCAGTACTGAGAATTCTATTTTTGATAACAGTATTTCCAATGGTCACTTTAGTAAATAAGTCTTTAAATTGGGACATTTTATTTCACTCCTTTCAAATAAGTATTTTTCTTTTAAGCCTTCACTTTTTAAATTTGCAATTTTTGTGCCAAGTATCAAATGGTTGATAAAAAGCGATAAATTATAGAATCTTGTTTGTTCTTCTTCAGAAAATTGTACTTGAAGGAAAAAAATTGAACCTTTTTTGCAACATCCTGATGCAAAAAAGGTTCAACCGATACTCCATTCAACAAGATTATGGAATGTGTTTAATCACCACTATTTTCAATATGGTGTCGTAATCTCCATTTCGTCTATATTAGGCATACTATGTTGTTTTTTACTTAATATTAAGGGGAACATTTGAAGAAAAAATATATATTTATAAGTTAATTGCATTTTTCGGGTAACTAGACCCCTTCTACATTCCCCAAAATAAGTTAATTTGTATCCAATAAGCCTATTACATAAATACTTATATGAAAAAATATAGTTTTCTTCCGTGAGTAAAAACAACAATTAAATTTAACATAGCTTATAAAAAAATAATGAACGGTAGGGACGGTTCATACGTCTTATCATTAAAATAAAGTCACTAGAATCGAACTAAAGGGTTTTATTTAGTATGTTGGCCTCAATCAAAGGAGGTAAATAAAATGGCTGATGAAAAAATTGTTATAGGTACTGAAACAAAGTACCCACTTAATGGGATATTGACCATTCCTAATGAAACTAATGGATTGTTTCCTGCGGTTGTATTGGTTCAAGGCTCTGGTCCAAGTAATATGGATGAAAAAATCGGAAATAATTACCCTTTTAAAGACCTTGCTGAAGGTTTGTCGGAAAAAGGGATTGCAGTGCTACGATATGACAAGAGAACACTCGTATATGGAAAAGAAATGAGAAATGATACTGGAATATCAGTGAAAGAAGAAACGATTGAAGATGCCATCCTTGCAGCTGATTTCTTACGAAAAGATCCACGTATGGATTCAAACAAAATATTTATTGTTGGTCATAGTTTAGGAGGGATGCTAGCTCCTCGAATTGATGCTGAAGGTGGAAGTTTTGCTGGAGTCATTATCATGGGTGGTTCTCCACGTAAATTAGAAGAAATTATGATGGACCAAAATAACGATGTTTTAAACTCGTTGAATAAGTTTTTGAAAATGATTGCTAAAAAACAAATTGCAGCATTATCATCCAAGTTTGACAACATCTATTACCTAAGTGATGAAGAAGCAAAATCGACCAAGGTTTTGGGGAGATACGTCAGGGCTTACTACTTTAAAGAAATGGGTGAACATCAAACTATTAATTATCTCAAAACATTGGATAAACCAGTATTAATTCTACAAGGAGAAAAAGATTTTCAAGTAACAGTAGAAAAAGATTTTGATGTTTATAGAAATTTATTGGGTGATATGCCAAATGTAACATTTAAACTTTATCCGAACTTGAATCATTTGTTTATGCCTTCTGTTTATGGAGAGATACTTAAAGCGAAAAAAGAATATAAGGTTGCACAACGTGTAGATAAACAAGTTATAAATGACATTTCCGACTGGATTCTTTCAATTTAGGAAAAACCAACAGAAGTTTAAGAAAGCCCACTATAACGGGCTTTCTTTCGTTTCCTATGGAATACTTCACAACTGAAGGTTGGTTCAGATCATTCAGGACCATGCGGTCAAATCTTTTTTGCTTCTCTACTTACTTTGTTAGAATATCCAACTTCTGAAGATACCTTAACAGCTAGCGATGAAATTTTAGCAATTAAGATTAACAAACTATGTAACAGTCGATCTAGCAAGTGGGCGCCTTCTTCTGTTAGTCTCGCTCGCATGCCCAATTGTCATGGTCGCGGTCCAATTTTGCCCGATACGCAGGGTGGGTAGAAGGAACTCCGTTAGGATAGACTTTTCTTAGTTCCGTACAGTTTGCAAATGAATTTTCCGTGGTTTGGACGGGAGTTGCTGCCGCCCCGGCTTCTGCCTTAGCCTTAGCATCAGCTTCTGCCTGTGCTTTCGCATTAGCTTCTGCCTCTTGCTTCGCTTTTAACTCAGCTTCTTCTTTTGCTTTAGCCTCTGCTTCTTGCTTTGCTTTTAATTCAGCTTCTTCTTTTGCCTTTTGTTCTGCTTCTTGCTTTGCCTTTAATTCAGCTTCTTCTTTTGCCTTTTGTTCTGCCTCTTGCTTCGCTTTTAACTCTGCTTCTTCTTTTGCCTTTTGTTTGGCAATTGCCGCTGCTTTCTTTTCGGCTTCGTCAGCCACTTTTTTCTTTACTTGCGTTGCTTCCACTTTTGTTTCTTTTTTGTCATTCGGAATCATAGCAGCACTTCCGATACATACCACCATAGCCCCTGCCATCATCAGAAACTGTTTCTTTGCTTTTCCGTTTCTTTTAAATAATGAAATGATCGCCGTGACAAGGAACACTAGAAAAAGTACGAACCCTAAAGCAAATAAAATTATAAATGCTGAATTTCCTGTAGCTAGCAGCCAAATGATAATGCCGACAATCATCAAAAAGAAATTCTTTGTGGCTTTTGGATTTCTTTTCCTAATCCCATTAATTCCGGATACAAGAAAATATGCCGTAATGATAAAACCTACCCAGCTAAAAAATGTTGCCAAAATAAAGCCCCCTATTTTTATTTATCTATTAACAGTTATCTATTATAAAGTAAAAATGAAAAAAATGGGCTTTTTCCCATATTCTTTTAATCCTTTATTAATCCAAATGTTTACATATACGATGAAACTCGCCCTTTAATAGTTGTCTTAATGGCTAATTTTTCCATACAAATTAGGAATATTTCCCCACTAACCTGTCGTCTCGTACAATAAAACAGCATTTCTTTTTTCAGAAACGCCCTTTGTTGAAGAAGAAACTACTCATACTCAACTATATTAAGCCATTGACCATCGGAACCAATGGTTATATGAGAAACCATATTTAATTCAAACATTTTGTAAAATTCTTATCGGTTAATTTACTTAATTGTTCTGATACATCAGTCTCGAAAAAAATCAGATAGTCCATAGTAGTAGACCTTAAATAAAATTCGGAAATATATTGTTTTTGATGGTCTTTTACATAACCCAAATAACTCATTTCCCTTGGAAATACTCGTGGTAACGGGAATTTATTAACTTCAATAAAGTCATTTGAAAGTACATTTAATAGTTCTTGTTCATATTCAGGAATAACAGCCTAGATTAATGGGAAATAGGACCACCAATTGATAAAAAGACGACTCAAATCTTTACATTTTGAGTCGTCTTTTTTGT
Organism: Neobacillus massiliamazoniensis; assembly: GCF_001048695.1. GTDB lineage: Bacteria > Bacillota > Bacilli > Bacillales > Cytobacillaceae > Neobacillus > Neobacillus massiliamazoniensis. The sequence goes on from NZ_CVRB01000005.1 coordinate 152,206, forward strand.
ATAGCTAAATAGGTTCTTTGAAAAAATCAATGTATTTCTGTGCCCTCCATTTATAAAAGGGAGTTTTATTAAGCTGAGCTCTGATGAACTTATCCCATCATGTTTGCACGTTGTTTCCTTCATTTTTTACAGGGAAAATCAACGATTCGTCCATATTCAATCCTTTAGGAACGTCCTTAACCTTTCCATCGACCTATATCTCAGTGCTGATCATCTCTGGATTCGTCGGAACTAGAACTTTCATCAGAGCTTTCGTCGCTGCTTTCTTCATCAAATTTCTCATCATTTCGAATAAACCGGACTGCGTTTAATCCAATCATTTGTGCCCCCGTTGAGGTATTCCCATCTGGTAAAATAGGAGCAATGGAAAGGTCAGCTATTTTAAGATTTTTTGTTCCAAAAACATTTAGGAATCCATCTACAACCCCTTCTTCAATAACTTGTCCCATTTTGCATTGGCACCCGAAATGGGCGAAGTTTGTATACGAAGCCCTGACATAAGCAGCAAGGATTGTCCGTTTTTCTTCATCAGCCAATTGGAAAATACTTTCATTGGGATAAACTACCTCATAGATACCTCCAGGATCAAGCTGACGAGCCCTAACTACCATATTATAAGTCTCAATATATTTATCCACCATATAATTTAAGTCATCGTTATCAGCAAGTGGGTTTAAGTCAATTGTTGGATACGCTTCCGGATCGCTATGTCCAATTAAGATGGTTCCTCTGCTTGTCGGATTTAAATTTGAAATCGCAATACTCATAACATTACTTGGTTTTGTGTCGTCAAACTGCCACCCATTTATAAGCACATCTTGAACAGGTACAAAGACTGGCACTGGAAAACCTAATAATTGAAGGCGGCGGCCTCCTTTTGGGTTATCCTGCTTTTTAAAGGCACCTAGGGTACTTGGCTGATTAGGATCAGTACCCAATACCTGAAGAATTCTGCCTGTTTCTACTCTAACACCCATTCCGACATAAAATTGTGTTTGAAAGTTATGACCAACGTTTGGACTATCTACCAAGGTTGCTATACCTGCTTTAGCTAAATCATCAGGCCTTCCAATCCCAGAGCGTTGGAGTATCACAGATGAAAATTGTCCTGCAGAGATAACGATCCCCTTCCTTGCATTCATTACTTCTGAAACTCCATTTTTAATAAATTCAACACCAACAGCAATTTGGAACCCTTTATGTCTCTTAAATAGTATTTTATTTACTGTTGTTTTCGCAAAAATTACTAATTTTCTTCCATTAACACCAAACTCGTCGGAATTGAACTCATTACCTTGTGTTACAATATGGCTGTTTAAATATCCTGTTGCTGTTGACGACCGAATAAAGCTTTCACTTTCTGCCTTTTGGGTAAATTGCGATTTAAAAAAGGTACAATCCCTAATCCCGGTATTATAATCTTCTACAATTGGGATATCAAAGACATCAGATGTGGCTTGTGTTAAGGTTTGGATTAATCCTTGATTTGGAATGATTTGTTGTCTAACAAAAATAGGACCATTAAAACCACGTTCTTGAGGTTCTTGTGAGCCCCCAGTATAAGTTTCATTCTTTTTAAATAAAGAGCGAATATTGTCATAGCTCCATTGATTTCCCACTTGTCTTGCCCACTCATCATAAAAGTCTCTGCTTCCGCGTACAGCTAACATAGCATTATGCTCTGAACTCCCGCCAATTGCTCTTCCACTTTCAGTTATCAACTGACGCCCAAGTTGTTGCTCTAGTATCGTTGTAACATTAAAAGACTGTCTATTATTAGTTGCATTCGTAAGGGCAACTACAACATTTGGGCTACTAAGTTCCTTAGTCATATTTGTTCCTGTTTCAAGCACGAGTACACTGGTGCGATGATCGTCCGATAGTTTTTTTGCAATAATTCCACCGGCTGTTCCTGCACCAATTACAATATAATCGAAATTATTCTTATCCAATTAATCATCTCCTCCTATCATTAAAATATGATGAGAAAATAGCAAAAGAAATGATTATATGACACATTTATTTGATAAATGTGCTTTTAGGACTCAAAGGATTTGTATCAATTCTAAGTAATTATTTTGCTAGGTATAGTAATCTTTACATTTATTTGGATAGATTCAATGTTTCCTGAGAGTAAATATATATCATTTGGAATTTTTTCACTCTTCCCGATAATAATTATTATTCAAGGATATATTTGTTCAACCTCAAAAGGAATTTTGATATTCGGATTTATATTATCATCTATTGCAATTATTCTACCTATTTCAATTTTGGTACAATATGGGGAGTATGATTACTCCAGTAACAATATATATCCTATTAGGAATAATATCGTACTTTTTATTCAACAAAAATAAAAGATAAACTAATATCAATCCTTTTAAAAATGTATTTCATTCTTAATAAAAAATATCCTTATTGTCTTTACTATTTATTGGTATGATTTTTAAAATCCGTTCGATTTTATAAATAAAATTAATATTCAAAATAACAAATTTAAGAAATTGCTTTTTATCCAGACTATTAAAATTCATATTTTTTAACAACTATATCCTTTCATTTATTATGATTATGTGGTCTTTTCTTTTAAAAAAAATAATGAACCGTAGGGACGGTTCATTCGTCTTACAATTAAAATAAAGTCGCTTCAACCGCACTAACGGGTTTTGTTTAGTATGTTGGCTTCAATCAAAGGAGGAAAACATAATGGCTGATGAAAAAATTGTTATAGGTACTGAAACAAAGTACCCACTTAATGGGATATTGACCATTCCTAATGAAACTAATGGATTGTTTCCTGCGGTTGTATTGGTTCAAGGCTCTGGTCCAAGTAATATGGATGAAAAAATCGGAAATAATTACCCTTTTAAAGACCTTGCTGAAGGTTTGTCGGAAAAAGGGATTGCAGTGCTACGATATGACAAGAGAACACTCGTATATGGAAAAGAAATGAGAAATGATACTGGAATAACAGTGAAAGAAGAAACGATTGAAGATGCCATCCTTGCAGCTGATTTCTTACGAAAAGATTCACGTATTGATTCAAACAAAATATTTATTGTAGGTCATAGTTTAGGAGGAATGTTAGCTCCACGAATTGATGCAGAAGGTGGCAATTTTGCTGGAGTCATTATCATGGGTGGTTCTCCACGTAAATTAGAAGAAATTATGATGGACCAAAATAACGATGTTTTAATCCAATTAATCATCTCCTCCTATCATTAAAATATGATGAGAAAATAGCAAAAGAAATGATTATATGACACATTTATTTGATAAATGTGCTTTTAGGACTCAAAGGATTTGTATCAATTCTAAGTAATTATTTTGCTAGGTATAGTAATCTTTACATTTATTTGGATAGATTCAATGTTTCCTGAGAGTAAATATATATCATTTGGAATTTTTTCACTCTTCCCGATAATAATTATTATTCAAGGATATATTTGTTCAACCTCAAAAGGAATTTTGATATTCGGATTTATATTATCATCTATTGCAATTATTCTACCTATTTCAATTTTGGTACAATATGGGGAGTATGATTACTCCAGTAACAATATATATCCTATTAGGAATAATATCGTACTTTTTATTCAACAAAAATAAAAGATAAACTAATATCAATCCTTTTAAAAATGTATTTCATTCTTAATAAAAAATATCCTTATTGTCTTTACTATTTATTGGTATGATTTTTAAAATCCGTTCGATTTTATAAATAAAATTAATATTCAAAATAACAAATTTAAGAAATTGCTTTTTATCCAGACTATTAAAATTCATATTTTTTAACAACTATATCCTTTCATTTATTATGATTATGTGGTCTTTTCTTTTAAAAAAAATAATGAACCGTAGGGACGGTTCATTCGTCTTACAATTAAAATAAAGTCGCTTCAACCGCACTAACGGGTTTTGTTTAGTATGTTGGCTTCAATCAAAGGAGGAAAACATAATGGCTGATGAAAAAATTGTTATAGGTACTGAAACAAAGTACCCACTTAATGGGATATTGACCATTCCTAATGAAACTAATGGATTGTTTCCTGCGGTTGTATTGGTTCAAGGCTCTGGTCCAAGTAATATGGATGAAAAAATCGGAAATAATTACCCTTTTAAAGACCTTGCTGAAGGTTTGTCGGAAAAAGGGATTGCAGTGCTACGATATGACAAGAGAACACTCGTATATGGAAAAGAAATGAGAAATGATACTGGAATAACAGTGAAAGAAGAAACGATTGAAGATGCCATCCTTGCAGCTGATTTCTTACGAAAAGATTCACGTATTGATTCAAACAAAATATTTATTGTAGGTCATAGTTTAGGAGGAATGTTAGCTCCACGAATTGATGCAGAAGGTGGCAATTTTGCTGGAGTCATTATCATGGGTGGTTCTCCACGTAAATTAGAAGAAATTATGATGGACCAAAATAACGATGTTTTAAACTCGTTGAATAAGTTTTTGAAAATGATTGCTAAGAAACAAATTGCAGCATTATCATCCAAGTTTGACGACATCTATAACCTAAGTGATGAAGAAGCAAAATCGACCAAGGTTTTGGGAAGGTACGTTAGGGCTTACTACTTTAAAGAAATGGGTGAACATCAAACTATTAATTATCTCAAAGCATTGGATAAACCAGTAATAATTTTGCAAGGAGATAAAGATTTTCAAGTAACAGTAGAAAAAGATTTTGATGTTTATAGAAATTTATTGGGTGATATGCCAAATGTAACATTTAAACTTTATCCGAACTTGAATCATTTGTTTATGCCTTCTGTTTATGGAGAAATACTAAAAGCGAAAAAAGAGTATAAGGTATCACAACGTGTAGATAAACATGTTATAAATGACATTTCCGACTGGATTCTTTCAGTTTAGGAAATATCAACAGAAGTTTTAGAAAGCCCAATATAATGGGCTTTCTTTTTAAACTGGTTTATTCAGTCATGTATGTTGCAATATTTAACTTTATTCATAAACAATTTTGAGGGTGTCTACTTTATATCCATCAGCTAAGGCTTGGAAAGTAAATTGTGATTTTTGGTCAGAAGCCTTTGCCAAAAATAATGTACCCTCTTTACCATTTACCTCAATTCTATCTACAAGGTACCCTTTTTTGGCTAAGATGTACCATTTGCCATCTTTATGAAAGATGCTTGTTTCATTTGTATTTTTCTTAGCTTCATCCCATTGAGTTTTTAATTCCTCTGGAATTTCATTATCAATATTTCCAGTCAAGATATTTGGTTCATTATTGATTGATGATCTGTCAAATTTCTTATAACCATCTAATTTTGGATTAAAATTTTTACTATCTATAGGAACATTTATCTCAAGCGAGATTGGATATAAATAATTGACAACATTGCCAGCGGAATTATAAGTTTCATACTTCACCAATATTCCTGTATTCTTATCTACCCAAAAACGAAAAGTGTTAGAGCTGTGTTTTTTTCTTGCATAATCATTTAATTTTCCTTTAATAACTACTGTATTATGCCCTAACAGTTGTTCGTTTTGTTTTTCAATTTCCCATGCATTTAAATCTCTTGTATAGTTTGAAGCAATTTCATAAGGAAATAATGATTCGCTGGCTATACCTATTGGAGGTCTCTCTCTATAATCTGTTTCATTTTCTCCTTTATCGGTCACTTTAAACGCATCCTTAATGTTTAAAGTCCCTCGACGGGGTGGTGTCTGATTTTTTGATTCTATATAGGTGCCGTTATTTAAGTTCCACATAGTGCCATCTTTATAGTAACTATAGTCTGTCTCTTCTTTTCCATTAAAAATGGAAGATGTTTTGCAGTAACCGCCTGCGTTATTTTTCAGACTAAGTTCATAATTAACCAACATATCATTTTGCGTACCATCATAATTAACAGTATGTGTTTTAAATTCACCTTTAGCTGTATCATAATAATCTATAGTATTAATCATTTTCGTGAGAATCTCTTCTTTTGTCACATCTTTATAATTTTCTTTTTGTATCGGGGGTATATATACGGTGCTCCCGTTTTGGTTTTCTTTCTTTGAAACATTTTCTGTCGTTTGCTCTATTGATTTACCATTAGACCCATCTGCATGTGCATTTAGTAAGGAAACTGATGAAACAGCCAGCACGGCAATGACTCCGAGTGCAGACCAGCGATATGATTTCTTTTGGAATTTTTTAATCATAAAAATCCTCCTCTTTAAAGTCCTTTTATTTCTACTCAAATTTGCCATACTGGGTACTTGATAAAAATTTGAGTAGTGTTCTAAAAGATTGATAATGGTATGCCCATATGGGATTTTTTCCTCTTCCTCCATAAACGTGAGAGCATACGAATCACATGCAAGTTCCTGGTCCTCCCTCATACAAACGTAGGCAAACCAAAGAATCGGGTTAAACCAATGTATGATTAGTAAAATATACATTAGCCAATTAAACCCAACGTCTCTTCTTTGGATGTGAGCTAATTCATGGTAAAAAATATGTCGTAGCTGCGGCTCTTTTAGCTGATTGATTAACTCGATTGAGAGTAACATTTTTGGACGGAAGTATCCCATAACGGTTGGACTCGATATTGCTCCAGATAGAATTAGTGGAATATTTTTCTGCACAGACATAGATTTTTTACAGGTATTAAATATATCTAAAATTCTTTTATCTGTAATTACAGGTTGTTTTTTTACGGAGTTCCATAATCGACGGTTTACCCGATAAGTTAAAAGACTTAATACTAAAACTCCTGTTAACCATATATACAAAGCAATTTTAGAAAAGGAAATATATTTGTCCTGTTGCTTCTCCCTACTTATTGTTTCTTTATTAATTTCCATGGTTGATTGTTGTGACCTAGGAACGAAGTTTTCCTCTTTCATAACTACCGTTTTATCTGGGTTAACCTTCGTTTCATTATTTCGTTCGTTTTTCAAAGAAGTATAAAAATATGTTTGAAATGAAGTGGTAGTTTTATAACCATTTGAAAGAATTGAATAAATACTATAGGAACTTTCTGGTGACCAAGGAAGTAGTAGTCTAATTAGCAAAACCATCCAAAGTAGGTAGTGCCATCTTGGGGTTAGCTTGTTTCTCAGAAGGGTTTTGATACAAAATATGAGTCCTACTAATACGCTTGCCATAATAGTCGTTTTAAGAACCCAATCAAAAAATCGAGGTAGATAGATAAAAAATAGTTCCATCTTTATTTACTATCCTTCCTCTGATTCTCCTCACTCTTTTCATCCAGAATTCGTTTTAGTTCGTTTATGTCTTCTGATGATAGCTTTTCTTCTTTTAAAAAGTTTACAATTAATGGTTTAAAAGAGACACCATAGAATCGCTTAAGCAAGGATTTTGTTTCAACTTGTAAAAAACTATCTTGCGATACCAAAGGATAATATTCATACATTCTCCCTTTACCTTGATGATAAGATACTGCTTCTTTTTGGACTAATCGGTTAATAAGAGTTCGAATCGTTTTCGGCTTCCAATCCATTTTTAAATCCAAACTTTCAATTATTTCATTTGCTGTTTGAGGGGCTTTCCCCCAAAGAACTTTCATGATTTCTAATTCAGCTTCAGAAATTCTAGGTAGTTCCTTCACTATATCATCTTCCTTCTATTATATTACAAATGTAATCTTAAACTAAATATTACATTTGTAATCAATACTTGTCAACCATATTTTGGATTAGAAGATATTGAAAATTGGTAGCCTCTGATAGCCTTTTAGCGTAGGTTCTTTAAATTCAATTCCTATCTTTCTCATCTTTTACTTATCAAACAGCATCCATGATTCATTGCCGATATGTTAGACTAATTTAAAATTACATTTTTTTCTTGAAATGCGAGAAAAACACAGTTTCGATTCGTTATATAAAGTGTAAAAGCGCTTTTACAAAAACCATTCTCCATAGGAGAATGACAAGCTTCCCTAAGATGTTTAATTTCTAGTTCTGAAAGAAATCTTGGGATTCTTTTCCTAATTTTGGCTCTTTTAATTTAGCAGCAGGGTTTTTATTGTTAAAGCCTTCATCCAGTGTCCGTTTGAATAGTGATTTAATTCTGAAATATTTATATAGATACTAGGTCAATTACCAAGTATAATAAAACATACAATTGAATAGTTCGGCAGTTAGGTGCCTTTGTAACAATAACAAAGGGTAACAGGGAATCGGGTGCAACTCCCGAGCGGTCCCGCCACTGTAACCGAGAAGTTCTCTTTCAAAATGTCACTCGCTTTAGAGTTGGGGAAGACGAAAGAGCGCAAAGATCCGGAAGCCAGGAGACCTACCTAAATTGCCACACCCATTAGCCCTTCGCGGAAAGGAAAGGTGTACATACAAAATGACAAGATATTTCTGTCTTTGTGTCCTTTATTTTCATGTACTCTTAACTCCATCCGACATTGGGTGGAGTTTTTCATTGTGTTTATCTTGATACACAAACAAACAGAGGAGGAAATTATTTTGGGAAGTATTTCGCTAATAATGTTAGTTTTCATTTTAGGTCTTCGTCACGGATTAGACGCTGACCACTTGGCCTGTATCGATGGTCTTACTCGATATAACTGGCGCCAAGGAAGAATAACAGCACGTTGGGTGGGAACGCTGTTCTCGTTTGGGCATGGTTCGGTCGTTGCTACAGTTGGTGTCATTCTTGCGATGGTTAGTAAGCAATTTAAGTTTCCCGACTACTTTGACACGATTTCCACATGGATATCAGTCATTTCTCTTTTTATCATTGGAACCCTAAATATCTACAATTTACTTCGTACAAACTCGGCTGATAAAGAATTTGAGATCCAGGGGATAAAAGGGCGTTTTATACCAAAAATTGCACGGGAGACGACAAATCCGTTTATGATTGTTTTGATTGGAGCTGTTTTTGCACTTGCAGCTGACACCGTGAGTCAGACATCTGTATGGGCAATAGCAGCTGGACACACTAGTGGCTATCTGCCGGTAATTCTAGGATTGACCTTTATGGTAGGAATGGTGCTGACGGATACGATTGATTGCTATGTGACCTATCGAATGATTAGCCAATCCAGTAAACTAGGACAATCCGCTTCTAAAATCATGGGGTGGGTGATTGTAGTTTTAGCGTATGGTGTTTCAATTTATGAAGCCATCGACTACTTCTTTCCAAAGATTAATGTGGACTTCGAAATTGTTGGGGTTGTTATTTTCGCATTCGTACTCCTCTCATTCTTTAGTGCGATCATTATTACCAAAAAACAGAAATCAGTTACATCCTGATAGATACACGCCAAAAAGCTTACTATCAATCATCATAGGGGTACCGCCAGCATTTTTACAAAAAACGTACGTTAAGAGAACATTAGATTCAAAAAGAGTACTATTCGTACGATAAAAAGAGACAAACCGTTGAATTACTACAAATTAATTAAAAATATACTTTCCTGGTAACTCAGATTACGTAAACAAGGAATGACAATCTGTTATCTGTGTTTGAAGTTATACTAAAGCAGTTTGCATAATGACTATTATGTTAAAAAAAACATTACATAGTTCGGGAGAGAGTAGAATGAAGGCTGGAATACAAAAAGGTTATGATTACATTGAACTATGGAAAGAAACCATGATCGATCATAATGGAAATATACCGAAGCGGTTAATAGATGATCAGACAGAGGAAGCCTTTTGGTCTTCTATGGTGGAGAGAAAAAAATGGCATAAGCCAGATCCATATGCACAAGTTGTGCAACAGGAACTCCTCCCTCTTTTAAATAGTGATGATCATGTATTGGAAATCGGCCCTGGGTGGGGCAATTATACCTTTGCAATCGCTAATAAGGTTCAGAAGCTTACATGTATAGACAGTTCAAAGAGTATTGTCCAATTTTTGGAGTCACAGGCTATTGTTAAAGGTTTGTGTAACATGGAGCTAATTTATGACAAGTGGGAAAGTGAAAAAGAAAGAGAAAAATATGATGTTGTGTTTGGATTTAATTGTTACTACCGTATGTATGATATAGGGAAAGCTTTATTAAAAATGAATGAGTCAGCAAACCGTCTAGTTATTGCAGGAATGACAACAGGTCCAGAAAAGCCTCATTACATGGAACTACACCAAATGGGATATAAAATTAATTTAAGACGCAGGGATTATATTCATATCTTGAACGTATTATACCAGCTTGGAATTCTGGCAAACTGTAAGATCGTGAAATTGCAAAGCAGGAAAAGCTATACTTCCTATGAGCAATTAATTCGCGAGAATACCACAAAGATTTTGGATGAGCACTATAATGGTTATGAAGTGGAGACCGTTATTAATAAATATGTGTTAGAACATGACGGTACATATGAGTATGTTTATCCGTTTAATGCTGCTTTAATATATTGGAATCCGGGATTATGAAAATTAACATATAAAGAACAAAATTCAGGTATATCTGTGTATTCCAATTGCCATTTTAAGGAGAAAGGTATACATACGTTGTTAACAGTATCTGCCTTAAGTTATCAAGATCTAAATTATAAAAATCCTTAAAATTATAGAAGAGCACATATTAGTCATGTTTAATATGTGCTCTCGTATTATTAAATTAAGACGTCCGATTGTTGAGTTCAAATAAATTAGCTTTTCCCTTTTAAAACGGAAGGTTTTGAAAAAGTGAAATTTTTATAACTAGTGTTGATAAAGAGCCTAAAGATGTTAAAGCTATTATTTTTCGAACACTTTGTTTTATTGAAGGTTTACTTAGTTCATTGATTGCTGCTCCCCATATAAGTAAGGAAGCTAAGGTAATAATACTCAAATACATATTTAATACATTCTTTCTTATTTTTTAATTACTGATAATTTTAACATTAACATATTTATTCAACAATCTAGCCCTTTAATTAAACAATACAGCTGGAGTTTAAGGGTCAATAGAAAAACCCTATATTAATAAATTGTTTTATCAATCTATTACAATAACAAAAGAATTAAGGCAAAATTAAAAGGCATGAGTCCGGTACAATACCGTACTCATGCCCAAGCTGCCTCATGAAATAACCGTGTCTAACTTTATGGGGTCACTTCAGTCAAAGGTTGCTCTTTTTGTTTTTATCTTTTGTTCCACTATAGTACCCGTTAACTTAATTATGGTCATTTGAACTCTTACTTTTTAATATTCTTTAATGCCTGATAGGCATTTGCTTCCCCTGCACCAAATAATGCATCGTGTCCTGGTTTTCCATAGTCCAAAGCGGTTTGGAAAATACGTGCAGTGATTTGTGAAGGCTTCAAGTCAGGGTTTGCCGCTTTTAAAACACCGGCAATACCTGCTACTTGAGGAGTAGCCATCGAAGTTCCTGCATTATAATTATAAGGAGAACCTAAGTAAGTTGGCCAAGTACTAAGAATCAAATTGCTAGGGTCGATAGTAGTTGGATCATAGGTTTCTGCAAATTTAGCACCATAGTCTCCTCCAGGTGCCGCCACATCAATCGCACCATTCCCATAGTTGGAGTAGAAAGCGAGCTGCTGATTCGTCCATTTTACCGATGCAGACACGTTAATCACTCCTGGGATTTGAGCTGGTACAACAGTAGCCGGTCCCTTAACTCTCATTCCAAATGGTTCATAAAGCGCGTTTAAAAATTTGTTCACTTCATTCTTGTCAGCCAAGTTTAAACTTTCATTCCCACTACCTGCTACAACAGTTACATCATTTTTCACAGCGTATTGGATGGCTCGCTTCCAAAGTAAAGTCTCAGCCACTGACTTATAACTTTCCCCTTCAAATATCATTTTCGTATTATTATAGAAACGAAGAGACATATTGATTACATCTACATGATCATTCGTTGCAGCTATAATCCCATCGATAATCCAAGCCGGCATCCCAAGAGCTTGTTCTGAATATAAGACACGATATGCACGAATTCCCAAGTCTGGTCCTACACCTTTTACTTTGCCGTTCGCCGCAACGATACCAGCAACATGTGTACCGTGCCCATTGCGGTCCAATATGTCATTTGGATCTCCAGTCTCTGATTTATCCATTCCTGCTGGAACCAAATTTCGTCCGCCAATGATATTATTCTTTAAATCTGGATGTGACAAGTCGATTCCGGTATCAATTACCCCTACCACAGCTTTATGTATAGTATTTCCATCGTTATCCTTATATCCGCCTGTTTCAATATCATAGGATTTCCCATCATTCGTCACCCTTTGAATGTCCCATTGGGAAGCCCAGTAACTTTCCCCATTTTGCTGATTGGTTATGGAATTGAGTGTTTTGTTAGGAATGATTTCGGGTTCCTTTAATACGAGTGGAACTTCCCTATTAGCAGCTTCAATGGAAGAAACTTGTTTGAGTTTTTTAAGAAAAGCAGGCTTGTCCGACCTTACCTCCACTCCCCCGACTTCTGAAAGAACTTTAACAACCTCGCCACCGGCGTTTTGGATGATTTTTTCATAGTCTTTTGGCAATTCATTTTTAAAGGCAATCATATACAGATTATTTACCTCTGGAAATGGGTTTTGCTTTTCCACTGCCTGGATAGGCATATCACCAAATACCAAAGTCCCGATGACTAAGGTAACTGAAAGCAATGCACTTAGAATAATTTTTTTCATTTTCCTTTTCCTTCTCCTTTCGAATGGAATTCCCTACCATTTACTACACTAATATAAAAATTGGAAAAAGTCCAACTATTTTCCATACAGTTCTAATGCAACTAATAGTTTATTAGCAAAATCTACTATTTTGATAAGTTTCTTCACTTCATTTATAAAAATTTGAAAATATAAAAACATCTTGATTTTATCCGCATTTTCCTGATGCTACACCAATAAGTATATTGAAGGCCTTGGAACTGGTTTTGATGTACTTAAGGCTCTTTGGGCAGATCCTAGCCCTCAAAACATAGAAAATTTTCAAAAGCTACTTACCTTTGACTCTACAAAAAATCTATACCTAACAGGGGCTTGTAAGATAAAAAGAATTAGTCCAGATGGCTATTATATGGACCAATATTTCTTAAATCGACCTGGAAACAAAGAAGTTCAGTTAGCATTAGCATATGACTATCGGACAAATGTCGAGATATATCCATCTTGGCAGAACTACTTAAAAACATATCAGCCGCCTACATTAGTTACATGGGCGAAATATGATCCTTTCTTCACTTTGGATGGTGCATATGAATTCGAAAGGGACCTAAATACAGTGGAATTACATTTTTTAAGCGGAGGGCATTTTGTTTTAGAAGAGCAATATAGAAAAATTTCCAGATTAATAAAGAGATTCTTCAATCAAATTTATGGGTTCTCCCCTTTTCCATATTAAAATAGCTTAATACAAACTTATGCAGGAGTTTGGCCGACATATCCCGATTCAATAGCCCTTCAACCTATGGTTGAAGGGCTATATTGCCTAGCCTTGAATAAAAAAAGCTTTTAATTAGCCGTGATACCTGCCAAGCCTGCTCCTCGAGAAGGAAGTGCCCGCCGCAAAGAAGGTGGGTTTCCGCATTGTATAGTTCCTTGCTAAAGGCAACAGCGCCATTCAATGTGAAAATAAAATCATTTTTCCCCCAAATAACTGTTGCTGGAGGCTGCTTCATGCGCAGATACTGCTGCCAAACGGGGTATTGTTCTACATTTTTTCGATAATCGTAGGCAAGTTCCAATTGAATTTGAGCATTTCCTGGTCGGTCCAGGAAGAGCTGATCCATCAAATAGCTGTCCGGGCTAATCATATTCGGGGAGCAAGCACCGGTAAGATACTGCTTCTTTGTGAAATCAATGGTGAGCAAGTCTCCCAATGCTGCTTCAGTGTTTGGGTTTCTGTCTTTCCACAAAGCTTTAAAAAGATCGAACGGCTTACCAAGTCCCTCTTCATGAGCAACGGAATTTTGAATAACAAATCCAAGCACCCTTAACGGCTGGCGAACAGCAATGCGGAAGCCAACTGGACCGCCATAATCCTGAACATAGAAGACTGACTGCCTGATACCAAGCAGATCCAGCAGCTTTTCCATAACAAGCGAGATGTTATGGAACGTGTATGTAAATTCATCGGGACCAGGCATGCTGCTGTTTCCAAAGCCCGGATAATCCGGTGCAATGACATAAAACTGGTCAGACAAAAAAGGAATTAGATTTCGGAACATATGGGAAGAACTGGGGAAACCATGGAGCAACACAATCGCTGGATTTCTGCGGCTTCCTGCTTTCCGGTAAAAAATACGCAGGCCATCAATTGTGGCAATTTGGTAGCTTACCATCTATCCATCCCCTCTCAGCTTTTAGTAACCTTCTATTTTTTTATATGCAGATAGGGAGGTGTTTAGCATTTTTTTGGTTATTTAACGTTTTGAGTTCCTCTATGCCAGCATCCTAATCCTGTTGGGGAATTTTGTGTTCAATGTGGTGGACGTCTTATATGAAATGAGAAACTAAAATCAAGAGGAGTAGTACTACTCCTCTTGATTTTAGTTTAAAATAAAGCTTGACCAAAAATATCTTATAATCATCCTTCCAAACAGGATCACTCTGGTGTATCTAGATACCGAAATATTTTCTGGATTTGTATTGGACTAGCGATTTTTGGAGCTCAATTCGTATTGATACTTCAAAAGATGATTAATAAATTGAACAACACTGTTAAAGCATTGGAGAAAATTAGAATGATTGAAACACTTCAAAGGGTCTTTGTTCCCGTGCAATGGGTAAAAGAAATCATTGAAACAGACCCTATTTCACACAATTATGTGGTTGTTGAATGTTCATGGGGGAAACCAAGCGAGGAGTATTTAGAGAAACATATTCCTGGGGCAATTCATCTTGATACAGATTTAATCGAAGAAGACATTAACTGGAATATCCGAACACCAGAGGAAATTAACGACACGCTAATTAGCCTCGGGATTTCCAAGAGTACACGCGTGGTTATTTACGGAAAGGGAGAATCATTTGCTCGTTTTGCATTTGTTTGTATTTGGGCAGGTGTACAAAACGTTCATGTAATCGATGGAGGATTGAATGCATGGATAAGCGCTGGATATCGAACGGAACAAGGGATCGTGGAACCAAAACCGATTTCAGAATTTGGCACTAAAATTCCAGTCCATCCAGAGTATCTCATATCATGGCCTACGGAAATCTTGAAAGCACAGAAGAATCCGAATTTTAGACTTGTCAGTGTAAGAAGTTGGCGTGAGTTCATTGGAGAAGTAAGTGGGTATTCATACATCAATCGCTCAGGAGAACCAAAAGGTGCTATATGGGGTCATGATGAAGCTGATTATTACAATGATGATCGAACTGTAAAATCATTGACCGAAGTCGAAGCAATGTTATCAGAACGGGATATTAGAAAGGGGAACGAAATCGCTTTCTATTGCGGCACCGGTTGGAGGGCCTCCCTCCCATTCTTGATCCTTTATGAAAACGGCTGGGACAATATCAAAGTATACGACGGCGGATGGTTCGTCTGGCAGAAAGATCCTGAGTTGCCGGTACAAATCGGAAGTCCTCGAGAAAAGTAGAGTTGGCCAAACGTCAACTCTACTTGTTTTTTGGTTGTTTTCATTTGTTTCAAGAACATTTAAGGTTATTTTTTTTATTCCGTTCGAGTCAGCCCAAGCAACGGACTCTTTTAAAAGATTTTTACCAATATCTAAAGTTTATCTTAGAACTCCTTATTACCTTAATCCTTCATATTAACTGCATATCGCGCTGCGATGGTGTAAAATACTTCCTTGGGCTCCCAAGGTAGGTCTGGGTAAGTCGTGCCATGGCCTTCTTGCAGCACTCGCACGATCCCGTAAGACGCCTGATCAAAATCTTGATTGGGGTCTTCGTCGTACGGCAGGTTGTGGGAAGCAAAGGTACACCAGAATGCTGTGTCGACTCCAGCTTCTTCGAAAACGTTAACGCTATCGTTAAAGTATTGACTCTGTTCGGACTCATCACGCTCGTAGCTGCCTGTCAGCCGAACTGCACGCGAACCGTCCCACTCGACGATGAACATTCCGCGTGCGCCCAGATCGAATGCACCCTTGAAGGTCGTGCATCCGAACTCGGAGATCACCAGAGGCTTATTAGAGCTGGCCAGCTTCTTGATTGAATCAGCATAGAGATCAGCAACCTCAGCAGAGTTGTAGGCGTCGACGGCGATGAAGTCGAAAGGTTCCCAGTTCACAGGTTCGGTAGGCAGGGCCGCGTACGTAACACGACCCCTGAATCGGGCTCGCACGACGTCTATAGCACGTGCTAGGAAGCCGTTGAGCAGAGTCGGTAGTTTCGCGAACGCAGCACGGCTAACCGTCGGGTCGGACAAAGCCGCGAGGCGATCCGGCAGAGTCTCGCCGGGAAAGAAGCCGCGGGTAAAGAGCATGAGTTCGGCACCCGTTACCATGACCACCTCCGCCCCCGTAACCCGGAGGCGTTCGGCGCGTTCTGCACAGTCCGCGATCAAATCAAGCAACTCTTCTTTGTCAAGATCGTTTGTGAACGGTGAGAACCATACCTCGAGGCCTACTGCTGCTGCTGCTTGTGCAGCGATCTCCAGGCGAACGGGCTCTCCACCTGTCACTCGTACGGCAGTGCAATGCAGGTCGCGACATATAATTTCCATCTCCCTGTACACTCTCGCCGCATCGAAATTGGGGTGTGTGCTGGTTCCTTCACTTAGGAATCCCGTGTCATACGTCACTCCACGCATGCGCATAATGGACTAACTCCTTTCGTTTTCAAAATACATGGAATGCCTCAAAGTTTTGTTACTAACAAAATAGGTATCCAAAAGTATATGCAAATAAAAGTAGATAGTTAACTAAATTGTTACTTGATACACAGCCTTAAACTGACAGTTAGTTTAAGTACATGTCTTCACAATCTCTCACCAATATTAATATAAATATCCGATTTAGTTTTGAAGTTTTATTCCATTTAATGGCCCGATTGTTGAATAAAAGCTAATGACGATTGTTTAACTAAACCGCCAGTTAGTTGAAAAAGAAAAAAGATGGAATCTGGCATTAATCCCATCTTAAGTAAATTTAGTTCACATTTCATTCGTATTGTGAATTTTAAAAACACTGTCACAAAATATACACACAAAACCTTCTAAATGTGGAATAAATCGCTGAACAACATTCCCACCTTTTGTTAAATTAATGTCAATATTGTAAAAAGGGGGAATTATTATATTGTTCAAGCAAATTACCGACACAAAAAATAACTTGTTAATAGTTATTAAAGCATTGAGAAATGAAATGATACTTACAGGAATGAAAGAAGGACTAACAAGTGAAAAGACATTAGCTATTAGTCAAAAACTTGATAAATATATCTCTAGGTACCAATCCATTCAATCTAATATTTAATATCGCAATATGGTTCTAAGTCGTTTTATGTTCGAAATGTTCATTAAGTCAATTCAATCCTTTTATTACCAGTAAGAATACATTTCCTAAAATGCTACAATTAGCATTAGAGGTGTTCTCATATGTTTGTATCTCCTATGCTATTACACAAATCCGATCATTCTTTTGATGATGACTCATATATTACAGAATTAAAACTTGATGGCTTTCGTACAATTTGGACGAAGTTTGATAATAAAGTTAAAATTTACACTCGTCATAATACCGAGATTACATCTATGTTCCCCGAATTAACAAGGTTTCCTTTTCCAAATGGCACAGTTCTTGATGGTGAGATAATTGTTGCTGACCTTCAAGGTAGACCGGACTTTGAAGCAGTTATGGAACGATTTAAGTCTAAGAAATCTGAACACAGAATTTCATTTTGTGTATTTGATATAATTTACTTCAATGGTAATAAAATTACTAATCTACCTCTCCTTGAGAGAAAGGAGATTCTAGCAAAAGTTATTACTGAAGACACACCATTACTCAATAAAGTCCAATGGATTGAGGGAAATGGAGTTCAGTATTTTGAACTAATTAAGCAGCATGATCTTGAGGGTACTGTGCAGAAAAAATCTAACTCCAAATACCAAATCAACAAGCGCTCTCATGATTGGTTAAAAGTGATAAATTACAAGTATGATAATGTTTATATATTTGGGTTGCGTAAAAACGAATTTGGACTACTCCTAACCTTTGAAGATGGTAAATATGCTGGCTTAATGGAGTTTGTAACCCCACATGCTAGAAAAGAATTTTACCAACAATACAAAGAATTTATTATTGAAGATGATGAAAAATTTATTTATCTAGATCCAAAAATGAAAATCAAGGTAAAATATAGAAACTTAACAAAAAACGGTCAACTTAGAATACCCTCATTTGTGGAGTGGTTATAACTCCACTTTTTTTTAATTGCTTCGTAATATAAGTCAATTGCGAAGTTAATATACAGCTTCTTCTTCAACTGCCATATAGTTAAATAACAATAAATAAAAAAGGACTGCCCAAACATCCCATTTGATGTGTAATTAATGCCAACATTCTTATTTTTTTGATGAAAATTCATTTGAAATTGTCAAAATAACCCCAAAAATAATAAGTAATCCTATAATCCAAGAACCATTCTTATCTATGAACATTTGAATTAACCATCCAACAAAAGCAATTCCCCAACAAATGAACTTAAAAATTCTAAATTTAACATTATCTATCACAACTATCTTCTGCCTTTCAACTACTCTTTTTCCTCTTTACTGAAAGAAGATTCAATCTAAAAGTCAGTTCTTTTTCAATTTAATATTTTGATAAAAAGTGAATGCCCTTATTATGCAATAGCACCCTTTAGCTTAATAAGAAATTTATTAGTATAAAAATAATAACTTTCCAAGCCTATAAGCATCAAACAATAGTAAAAAAGAAAAACAAATAATTAGTAAATATAAAAACGACTTGGGCAATTTTTGTTTAAGGATAAAAATTGTATTAAAAAGGATTCCCAAGCCTACTATAAATTGCGATAACAGAAAGATAACTTCGTTATGATTAAAGAAGCATAAGGTATTAAGACCCATTCCAATGATAAAGAGAGATAAGATAAAATATTTCACCTGACTCCCACCAATTCCTCATATATTTATATATACTTACTAATTCTTTTGGAACATTAAGAATTCCTTCTTCCATTAACCTGCCACTATAGTTAAGTACATCTCTTCACAATCTCTGTTTTTTTACATAAAGGTCCAAATTCAACCACCAAGTGTTATTTAAGAATATGGTCCTAAACATAAAGATAGAGCACAATTCTTGCTGCAGAATTGAGTCCTTTAGTTGGACAAGCACATCTTTTATATCTTGTTATCTAATTTTTGACCGATCTATGTAATTGAAGACTAATCCAATAATATAGCCTATTAAACCAATAACTAAGATATCACCGCCATTTTTCATAAAGGGATTTGATAAAAAGATCGATCTTATACTATTATTTTGAAAAAATGAGTTAAAAAAAGGTGTTGTTGACAAAAGATGTAACAAAACATAAAAAAGGATCATCTGCCAACTTACAATTGCGGATTCCTTAAATATGAATTTTTGACGTTCAGCTCTTTTTATCAATCCTCCACTGTCACCTGAAATAATTCGCATAATTATAAAGAATACAAGATAAATAATTATTAGTAAGATAAATTTCAATATCCTCTGTCCCCTTTTAATGAAAATTACTGTTTTACTTTCATCCTAAATCGTAAAATATTTATATTTTAACGACTAGGTAGTGTAGTCATTTCTTTAATCCACATTTGAATATCCTTATTTTTGGACTTCATTAGGACAATCGAATTGTCCAATTGTGTATCTATTATCCATTATAAATTCCCCTCACATTTCTCGAGGATACAGGACTGGGGTTTAAGAGAAGCAAAGACCTTGTAATTATTAGTATTGTTAGTAAAAAAAGAACGGTCAAACAGAAAGAAACCTTATACTCACTTCATGCCCATAATCTTGAATCTGATTGTGGGATTTCACCACAAGATTTGATCGTTTCTATAACAGAAAACAGCGATGCCGACTGGAGTTTCGGACTAGGAGAAGCACAATTTCTAACAGGTTCATTATAGCTTATAAAGATATGCTTTATATTTGGAGGTTTTAAATTGAAGAAGCAAACTTATCTTTTTTTAATAGGAGGAATATTTTCTTTAATCATTGCCATGGGGATTGGAAGATTTGCCTATACTCCCATTCTACCACTTATGCAAAAGGATCTTTCTTTTTCAAATACAGTTGCTGGTTATATTGCCTCAAGTAATTACGCAGGATATTTGCTTGGAGCAATTATAGCAGGAGCCATACCTTTGAAGAAGTATCGAGTGATTTCCTTAAGAATAAGTCTAATCATCAGTATCTTAACCACTGCCCTAATGGGACTAACATACTCGCATTTCCTTTGGTATGTACTTCGATTTTTATCGGGGGTTTCCAGTGCTTATGTGTTGGTTCTAGCCTCTGGTATCGTGTTAGATAAACTTGCTGCTATAAACAAAACGAGTTGGTC
This sequence comes from Neobacillus massiliamazoniensis, assembly GCF_001048695.1. Lineage (GTDB taxonomy): Bacteria > Bacillota > Bacilli > Bacillales > Cytobacillaceae > Neobacillus > Neobacillus massiliamazoniensis. The sequence goes on from NZ_CVRB01000005.1 coordinate 172,671, forward strand.
TGGTTTATTTTATGGAGGGGTAGGTTTGGGAATCTGTTTATCCAGTCTATGTATTCCGAGTTTAAACCAATTATATCAATGGGAAGGAACTTGGACAGGACTAGGTATTGTTAGTGGAATCCTTGCTTTCTTCGTATGGATCTGGCTAGATGATAATTCAAACGCTGTTGAGATGAAAGCTAAACAAGAAATTTTTGCAGAAGTCCCTCCCACTAAATGGCTCCTATGGTTGATTATTGCATATGGTTTAGAAGGATTGGGTTACATTGTTACAGGTACGTTTATCGTATCTATCGCTGAAAAGACCCCATTCTTTCATAAAAATGCCACCATAGTTTGGATGATGGTTGGATTGGCTGCGATTCCATCTTGTCTCATCTGGTCTATACTAGCTAAAAAATGGGGATACGTTAAATCTTTAGTTCTTGCAATGGCATTGCAATCCTTAGGTATGGCGATGCCAGCCTTTTGGATTTCTAAAACTAGTTTTATCATAAGCGCTTTATTATTTGGAGCCACGTTTATGGGTATCACAACGCTTGCTACAACATTTGGACGACAAATGAATCCATCTAATAGCAGTAGAACGATTGGCATTCTGACCGCTATTTATGCAATTGGACAGTTGATAGGACCAATCCTTGCTGGGTTCTTATCAACATTCACTCATAATTTTAATACTGCTTTGATTGGAGCATCTTGTGTCGTTTTAATTGGGGCGGGAATGCTTTTAAATGGAATTCAATTTGAAAGGAAATCTAAAGGAATATTAAGTGAAAATAATTACGATTTGTGAAATTATGTTAAATAATAAAATAACAGAATTTTGAAAGTTGAGTATCCGATAATACAAGCTCCAATGGCTGGCGAAGTAACCACTTCGAAATTAGTGGCGGAGGTTTCAAATTCTTGGGGTCTAGGAAAAGACACTTTCTTCCAATTTTTGTTTTTACTTTGTTAAACTAACCTGCCCTTTCGTATATTGGAATAAACCTTTTCTTTATAACTTTACTGCAAATTAAGATATTGTTAAGAGTTTTTCTTTATGATGATTATGGGAAGGATGGCAAGTGTGGTCGTCATTGTATTTGGCGTAGGTGGGGCCGATACATGGGATAGATGGAAATAAATAAGCATATACCCTTAATACGGGTAAAAGTTCATTTATCATATTTTAAAAAAGGTGGTATGATATTATGACTATTTTAAAAGATCTTATTATCAGAGGTGTATTAGTTGTTGCAATAAATGATGCCATTATATTTTACTGGATTAGTAAACATTCTCGGAAAATAACATTGCCTTTAGCAATTGGGATTATAGTAATCACATGTATCGCATTAGTAATTAATATTTGGTATTGTCTTTATCGAAACGGAATTATATAAACGCATTTTTCTTTTAAAGTGTATTAAATGGTGAGCAAATAACTCACCATTTAATTTTAAATAATATTTCAACATTGTATTAAAACATATCTTAATTTATAAATATTTGTTTTCAACTTTCCCCATTTTTATCGATAATATCAAACCTATGGGATACATGGAACTTTTATAAGTCAATAGACGCAGAATGAACAAATTGTGCATTTGAACTGACCTCTAGTTGAACAAAAAATACATTGCCCTTCTTTAAGATATGCGCCCGTTTGCTGAATATCGTTATTAAAGTAAAGCCCCCTTTAGTTTACACAGATACTATGTTTACACAAATACTTCATGCTAAATGTTTTATTTATAAACCTCAATTTATTAAAGATAGAGGAACTTATGAAGAGATAGTTAACAAATATCCTGACTACAAAAGTTCAATTATTGTATCTGATAATCCAATTACAGACTTAGAAGTTGTATCTGTCCCTAAACCAAACAAAAATTAGAGTATTACAATATTAACCAAATAAATACTGAAACCACTTGTATAAGAGATTTTTTCAAAATACATTGTGTGTTGCTCCGTGCGATTCACACTTAAGAAATACCTTTATAAAGGGATTTTTTAGAATTCTGTTGTACGACTATTTGTACTGAACAGAATCGATGTTTTTTACTCCTTTAACATAGTAAATCAATAAAAACAAAAAATACTTACTTAATAAGTGGCTTTACCTTTTTTGTTCGTTCAAAAACTTGCCATACACCGATAATATTTTTGATAAAAAGTTCCGAAAATATGTATAATTAAGGTAAGGAGGAGATAAACATGGAGCTTGAATATAAAAATATTTTAGTGGCTATAGATGGTTCTCATGAAGCAAAGTGGGCTTTTGAAGAAGCTGTCAAAATTGCAAAAGACAATAATGCGAAGCTTTTACTAGTCCATATCATTGAAGAAATAGGATTAGGCTCTTTTGAAAGTTATGAATTAATAATTACAAAAAGAGTTGAAAGTTCTATATTTGAGATGCTTGAAAGCTATAGAACAAATGCCGTTAATGCTGGTGTTTCAGAAGTTGAGTATCTAATTGAATATGGTTCTCCTAAAAACATTATCCCAATGGGTATTGCTAAACAAAACAACTGTGATTTAGTTATTTGCGGAGCAACCGGTGTAAACGCCGTTGAAAGGTTTTTTATCGGCAGCGTATCAGAAAATATCGCTAGGTACGCTCCATGTGATGTTTTAATTGTACGTAATCAAGAAAATAATTAAGAAACCAAAAGAGATTCCGTTTCCTATCACTAAACGTGAATTTACAGCTAAAAATGGAAAGTAATATGCAAAACAATTTGCACCGTATTTGTGGTGCTTTTTGTTTTTGAAAAAATAAAATAGCCTAGCTCCGCTTGAAACTAAGCTATTCCCTGTATTTATTTTGGAGTTTATTTAACTAAAGCCCTGTTACTTTAAGTACAATCCTTTACAATTTTGATTCCCGCAAATCACATAAAATATTTACGCAAAAGAACTACCCCAACAATTATGATTACAAAAACCCACGAAATTGGATTTGCCCAGTTGACTGTCCATCCAATTCCAAATGCTTTTTGAACTAAAAAATTAGAATCCTCTTTATTATAGTAGAAGAAAGCACCTTTCAGTTTTCTATATTCATCAATTTCGTCTTTTTTCCATTTTCTTTTTGACATACTTTTTTACCTTTCTATTTTTGTTTCTGTTTTTTTTTAAGTTATTTCAGTACTTTCAACTTTTTAAATTCAAATATATCGATTAAGTATTAAATAAATATACATCATTCTTATTATGCAAACCTGATTCGTTACTTCAATAAGAAAAATGCGTCTCCACTATTGTAGAAAAGCACCCTAAAATAGAAATTAGCGCTGTCCCTCGTTTCAGGAAAGCACCCTTTTGTTGAAAAAGATATCAACTACAGACGATACCAAAAATTATTTTAAATTGCTTACGGCCTTTCTTTACTCGCTTAAGTCCTTCTTTTAAATCAAGTATTAAAACGGTTTTTCCAATCCAAAATCTTAAATACAGAGAGTGGAATTTTAATGGTCCTTTTATTCCTTTCTCCTCATATTCAGTCCCATCTTCTAACTCTGTTTTGGTTCTTATTAACCACGTATTGCCTATTCCAAACTCAACAAATTTCAAGATTATCTAAAAAGTTGCTCAATACTAAAAGATCCCAAGTAAGAGTTAATTAATTTCATTGAAAATAGCTACTACACGACTCCATCCAGCACTTGCGTTAGCGATATTAATAGGAAACGCACACACTGTAAAACCATAAGGTTTTGGAATCTGATCAAGGTTACAAAGCTTTTCTATTTGGCAATATTCTTTTCGTCTACCTACCAGGTGGGCCTCCCAAAACTGCGATTTCCCTTCTTTTGCTTCTTTGGCTGTTACATCAAACGGACGATCTAGACCCCAGGCATCTATCCCAATCAGTTTTACCCCTTGGTCGATAAGCCATTCCGTTGCTGAAGCAGTCAACCCGGCATGCAGATAATCGTAACCTGGTTGATGAAATTGCTTGGAAACCCCGGTGTATATAAGTATGATGTCATAAGGTTTGATAGAATAATTAATATTTTTTAGCTCTTGCTGTATATCTTCAATACTAATCCCTTCACCAGCCTGTTTGTGAGTCATATTAATGAGAACTCCATCTCCATAACACCAATTTAAAGGAATTTGATCAATGGTTTTTGCTCGTTCTCTATTAGATGTAGACCCATAATGATATGGCGCATCAATATGTGTACCGGAATGAGTAGATAAAGTTACTTCCTCTACCGCCCATCCTTCCTCATTGGGCCAATAAGACTCATCAAGTCCCAAAAACTTTTCTGTTACTGCAATTGAATCTTTATGATTTTTATATATAATTTTATGAGCGTTCGGCTCAAAGCTTCGAGTATCGTTTGATAATCGATCACTTAAATCAATAATTACTGTTCTTTTTCCATTCCTTTCAAAGCTTTCAATCATGACTTCTGACTTCCTCCCCTATTTGTTTTTAAATACTTAAACCTAGCTTCACTTCAATATGAATGAATATAGGCATTTTAAATCCGTGTTTTGCGAGCTAATCCCAAATAGAAGTTTCACAAAAGAAACTATTTAGTATCTTTATTATAATTGGATATATCAGGAAACCAAATCCTCCTTTTGGATTAATTCGGTAAAAATTATGGGCGTTTAACATAAAAAATCGGTTTAACGTAGAACATAGCAAAAAGTGATGGTTGTTCAATCATCACTTTTTATTTTAATCTGCTAAATTCCATTGTTGATATCGTGCAAAGACTCTAATATTGCTGCTAATATATAATATAGTTTTCAACTAGTCGAGTAGAAGGGAGCCTTTTTACCTTGCGGTAAATTGTACTCCACCCCCCTCACAGAACCGTGCTTGCACTATTAATGCACACGGCTCCTCCTAGTTATCATTTACAGAATGTTAGTAATCTCTTTTCTTAAATCATATATATTCACTTTAATTCTTGGCGATGGAAGTGGATATTTATTAAGAAATAGTCTGAATTTATCCCATGTAAAGGATTTCCTTTGACTTCTTCGATTAAGCCATTTAAACAGTAACCTTTCGATTTTGTCTTTGAAGTTGTTTACATTTTGGGTATTATCAGTGACGCAATAATAGTTGTAATAACCTATCAGTGAACGTTTAAATCGATCCATAATCATATGAATATCTTTATTTCGATTATTCTTCAGCCATTCTTTCGTTTCTTTTAGTTTGCCTTGGACTTTCTTCCTGCTTGATTTCCGTTTCACACGGAAGTTTCCTTGTTTGCTCTTCCCACAATAGTGCGTGAAACCAAGGAAATCAAAGGTTGCAGGTTTATTTCTCCCCTGTAGATTTGCATTTCTCTCCGCAAACCTCCCAAAGGGAATGATTTTGGTCTTATCCTCAGCTATTTCTAGGTTAAATTTCTTTAATCTTAACTTTAATGAATGGAAGAATTGCTCAGCTTCACTTTTATATTGAAAACAACAAACAAACCCTTAAGTACACTATTGAATTAATAAAAAAGTTGTCGCTTATACTAACTCTTTAAAATTATTAAGCACTAACTTTTAGTCCTACTTTTTATCGCAAATAAACTCAACAAATATATCACTACAAAAATAACATATCCAGGAATGCTGTCGCTATGAATATTAATACCATTGGCACGTAGGCAGGATAAAATTACAACTGAAAGGACAACAGAAATTAATGAGGAAATTAATACATTCTTAATGGTCATAGAATCTCTCTACTATTGTAATAAATCTTCGCAATCTTTAAGAAAATGAATTACAGTTTTTCCAGTAATGCACTCGTATTTGAACAAAAAATCGCTTTTAATAAGTTCCCTTCCATTCTTCTTTTGAATATTTAATAAAAGGAAAATTAGCCCTTATAAAATTCAAAATTGCCATTGTTTCTTCAGTCATATTATGGGGGACTACTGTTCCTCTAAAAGAAGGACTAATAAGTATTGGAACTTCCTGGTCCTTTACATAAAATTGCAAACAATCCATATACCAGGCTTGTTTTGCATATATTCTTTTTTTAAAATATCTAACTTCAATTACGTCCTTGAAAAAGACCTCTTTACATAGTTTCTTCTTTTCTACAATTTTATTTGAATAAACGGAAATGTAACCTTTAACTTCTAGCCGATATGTACTGAAAAACAAGATAGTCCAAATTACAATACCACTTCCTAAAACACAATAAAACCAATTCTTTTCAACTATACCTTGAATAATAAATATCAAACCAAGCAAGATAAAACCAAAATATAAAATTTCAATCGAGATTATCTCCCATTTACGATGTTTAAAAATCATCACAGGATTTTCCAAGCAGCTACCTCCAGAGTAATATGTAAACTTTATCTCCTTACTAATTAATCTATACAAAATAGTTACCTGTAATTACGTCCTTATTAACTGATCCTTTAGCTTAATAAGAAAAGAGGTAGTCATATCACCACTAGTTGAACCTTACACCCGATAGCGTTTTACCAAGTAGTTCTTCACCAGGTTGAAACCAAATAAATAATAATTAACCCAGAAAATATGGATAATATGGACATAAATCTAATGAGATTTAACCCCCATTTTGTTTTATTAGACATAGTTGGAGAAACTACAAGGTCCTTCCAACCGTATCGCCACGGGTCAATTAACCCTTTTATGCCCCCTATAATAAATACCAAAGCTCCAAATAACATTCCCAAAATACTAATCCAGTTAAATCCAACAACAAAACCAAAGAAAATTATTAATGTACTTAACAATAAATAGAGTCTATAACCATTCTTCATTTTTAATCTCCTAGAATATAAATTTGGTTAAAAGATGGATATATTAAAATTTAAACTTTCTTCTTTTCTAAAATACCAGAAACAGTATTGTTTGATAATGGATTTTTATTGAACTATCCTGAAGTACATATGCTCTACAGCCTTTTTTAAGCATCGCACCCGTTAGCTTAAATTTGCCTTCCTTCTAAAAATGAACAATAATACAAATCCCGCAATGGTTGGTATTCCAAAAGTAACGCCTTTTACTAAATAATTTTAATAAAGGAAAGTCTTATGTAGAGGTGGGGTTAATATTAGGAGGTAAATGGATGGTAAAAATGATTAAACAACAAGGAAAACAGTAAGTCCATATAGAGAGGTTTACTTTTCTACTCATTAAAGGATACAGAAAAAGAGTTTAGTGGAAGATATGCAGTTTATGATGTAGAAACAAATAAACTACTTGCTGGTGGAGATACCCATATTGATAAGTACCCAAAATTTAAGAAGTTAAATGGGATAATAGTAATTGAGCCTGAAATTATCAGGCTCTTTAACCACTCGAAAATTTTTATTTATTTAGCTAGGCTTTAATCTGTTTTCTAGAATTAGAGCACCCATTAACCATCCATGCAGCACAAAATCAATTCTGCACAACAGAGAATGAAAACGATTCGGAAGTGTCAATACTGAGACCTTAATCCTGTCAACCTTAATCCATAGACGTATGAATTTACTCTCTCCTCTTTTTTAACGATTAAGCCGGGTCTTCTTAAGTATTGTCATTTTTCTAATCTTGTAGAAATTATTTTCATGGTCGTTCAAGAACTTGTAAAATACAAGATATTCGATTTTACATTTTTTTAGCTTTAATAATCATTGTAGTAGGGAATTTCCTTGCTTTGTATAAAGAATAATAACGATCAGAAATTTCCTCTTTTATAGAATCAAAGCTAGATGATACGTCACTTTCTATAACAGAATCAATCGTAAATCCTGCTTTAATTAATTCATTTATATAAGTACTCATCTTTCTTTTAGGAATTACCAAAGGAGCTTCTTCGCCTTTGAAATTGCGGTATGTTGTTGTTCCTTCATCTTGGTATGACCCATCTAGGTAGATTTGACCATTTTGACTAATCATATGAGCGTATAAAGGGTGATCCCAACTAAATATAAAATAACCACTTGGCTTTAAATAAGAATATATTAGTTTAAATGTAGTTGATAAATCTGTTGTCCATCCAATAGCATATATAGAATAAACGAAGTCAAAATATAACTTTGGCAGACCGATATCATCTTCCATAGGTGCACAGTATAAGTGAGTTTCTAAGTCCTTTAAAGTTTCTTTCGCCATCTTTATTTGAGTCTCGGATAAATCAACTCCCCACAATTCATCGGCACCCTTTTCTGCCATATAACGTAATGAATGTCCACTTCCACAACCAATATCAAGAACTCTTTTATTTGATATTACTTCAAACAGTCTCAATTCCTCTTCCGTTTGGGTAAAAGGCCCATAACTTGGTAATGCATCCTTTCCATTAAAATGATGGGCGACTAGATCCCAGCTTTTCTTATTTTGTTTTAGAATTTCAAACCTCATTTTATCCCCCTACAATCTATATACTGATTCTACATTGGTCTCTACTAACCTGAGACGTTAGAAAAAAAGCGTCTCTCCTTATTTTAGAAACGCCACCGTTCAAGCAGGTTTATTTATACTTTTTGTCCTACATTGAACCATAATTGTAAATCACAAAGATATTAGTTGCTTTGATTTCTTTCAGGAAATTAATAGACATAACTGCTGACGGACAAGTTTCAGTACCCCAAATTTCTCCCTCTCTAAAACGTCCATTCCAATATTCCATTTGTTCAATCACTAGATCTAAACTCCCACTTTTCAAAAAATTCATTTTAACATCTGTAAAGTAATTAAATTCTTCACTGTTCTTGGCAAATCCTTTAATTAAACTGCTTCGTTAATTAAAAAAAAAGCCGCTTACAATAGCAGCTTAGAAATATTTGTATTTATTTATCATATTTTACTTTTAAATTCGAAAATCTCATCAACAGCTTGGTGATACCCACCCGATTTCTTAAAGGATTCCCTAATATTCTCAACAGCTTTATGGATAGATTGGTCGTTTAATACATGATCTACGGCTTCACTCAGCTGATTTGCAGTCAAGTTTTGCATTTGTAATTTAATACCGGCTCCTAATTTGGCAACTTGCCCGGCAATTATAGGCTGATCAGCGCTTTGTGGGATTACAATTAACGGTACCCCGTAATAGAGACCTTCATTGGTACTGTTCATTCCACCATGTGTGATAAATAACTTAGTGTATTTCAACACTTCAGTTTGTGGAACATAATTTTTGACAATGAAGTTTTTAGGAATCTCCCCCAAATCAGATATTTGAGATTTTTCCCCAATAGACATGACAACAGTATGTTCAGTGTTCCCAAATGCCTTAAAACAAAGCTTATAAAAATCAATTACTTGGTTAAAGACAGTACCCATTGAAATGTAAATTAGGCTTTTTCCAGTGATTGCAGTAAGGTCGAAGTTTTTTTGCGGTGTTCGTAAAGAGATGGATGGACCTACAAATTTGTAAGTTTGGTCAAATGTTTCTCCAAAAGGTTGAAACACCCTAGTTGTATAAATGATTGTAAGTGGTGCAGGGTTACAAAGAACTTCATAAGGAGAACGGATTTCAACGTCATATTTTTCTTTAATGTTCAATGTCAGATTTTTGAAATCATCATTCATCATATTAATCATTTCTGTTGGGATACTTTGTGAAAGATGATCCAACATGTTATCAAATGATGCTTTTGTCTGCGCAAAAGTAGTACAAGAATTAATTGCCGGAAGTTTAAGTATTTGTGCAAGTAAACGCCCACAACCAAACATGGAATCGTGAATGAAATAATCAAAATGTTCCCCTTCGATTTGCTTCAGTACACTAGGTATCACGATATCTGCCGTACGCAAAAGACCGTTGATTCTTTCGAGTAAATAATTTCTTCCACCTGAGATGAAAGCCTTAATAAATTTTTCACCGTCAAATGTTCGTACTGTAGCTCCCGTCTTCTCAATACGTTCTCGAAAAGGTTCTATTGTAAAGTACACCACCTCTTCTCCACGCGAAATAAGCTCTTGCACAACTCCAATAGTTGGATTGATATGTCCTTCTGATCCACCATTAATAAATAAAACACGTGCCATTATAACCACTCCCTAGGTAAAATGTTCTGAAGATGTGTAAGAGTAAGGGGCACTGCCCCATACGATTGCTGAAACTCAAATATGGAATTAAACTTATCATAATGCATTACTTGAAAATCTCAAACTTTTAAATACCCTTAGAGTGGCTTAAATAGTCACTCTTTTTATACATCGGCTGTGTTAAAGGTCATTGTTGATTTTTGAAACTATGTTGATTGGAGCGGAAGGCGCGAGACTCCTCGAAAATGCTATCGCATTTCCTTCGTGCGTGGGCGGATTCAAGGATGTAATTCAATGTCCTGCGGGAGTACGGGGCAGGGGAGACCCCACAGGCGCTAAGCGCCGAGGAGGCTCCCCGGAACGCCCGCGGAAAGCGAAGCGCCTGGAGCGCAAATCAACTGGCAAGTTTAACACAGCCTATAAATAATTGAATATTTTCGGGCATTTTCTTTTCGGGGTTAATATTACAAAATGAAATTGAACTTACTAGGAATGATGAAATAATTAGTTTAATATACTCAAATAATAAGGCATCAAAAAAGATAACACAAAAGGCTGTCATTCAAGGACCATTGTGCTATCCTGGTTTGAATTTATATTTTAAAATTTATATATGATTATAGATTGTTTTTAGAAAATCACGTTAGAATAATGCCTATTCAAGATACTTTTACCTTGAATTAAGTTTCTACCCTAGTACTTTTAGTACATGGAAAAGCTCTTCTTTATTTCTTGGGATATCTTTTTCAGAAATAAACTTATTATTCTTGCATAATTGTTGGAAAATTTCAAGGACCATTGGTTTTTCAAGGTAACAGTCACGTATTAAATTATCATCTGAAAAAATCTCCACAGGAGTACCTTGCTTGACAATCTCCCCATCTTTCATCACTATTATATAGTCTGAATACGAATAAGCTAGTTCAACATCATGGGTGGACAAAATGACAGTCATTCCATTATCATTGAGCTCATCAAATATTTTAACCATTTGTTTTGAATGTTTAGGATCAAGACTCGATGTCGGTTCATCAAAGACTATAATTTCTGGTTTCATTACAAGGATATCTGCAATGGATACTCTTTTTTTCTGTCCATAGCTTAAAAAATGTACAGCTTTATCCTTATATTCATACATACCAACATTTCTAAGTGCTTCATTCACTCTATTTCTTACTTCATCTTCTGCAATTCTTAAATTCATTGCCCCAAATGAAACTTCTTGAAAAACGCTTGCAGAGAAAAGTTGATTTTCAGGGTCCTGAAAGACAATTCCTATATTTTTCCGTAACTCTAATAAAGACCTATGATTATGCTTTACTTCCTTTCCCTTATAAAGCAAGATCCCCTCTGTTGGTTTTAAAACTCCATTAAAGTTTAAAAATAAAGTTGATTTCCCTGAGCCATTTACCCCTACTACTGAAATTTTCTTACCCTTTTCTATTTTTAAATTTATATTTCTTAATGCTTTCGTTCCATCTGGATATTGAAAACTCAGATTTCTGGTTTCAAGTATGTATTCACTCATAATCCAATTCCTCCAAAAATTTTTTCAAAAGAACCAATCACGATTAAGATTAGTTCTACGCATATGATTGCCCCGATATTTTTGTAAGAACAAGTGAAATTATTTTCTAATAGATTTATATCTCCGTCGTAGCATCTAGATTCCATAGCAGTATACATATCTAGTGAACGCTTATACGAGCTAACAAACAGACTGGTAATCAATTTCCCCAGTGAATGATACCCGATTCTAAGGGTGGAATATCCAAGCCTTGAACTCTGGGAAATATAAATCAAATTCGCTGTATCTAATAACACAAATATAAGTCGATAGACTAGGCCCATCAGCTCAAGAAATAATCGAGGTACCTTAAGCTTTTTTAAAACTGCTAGAATTTCAAAAACTGGTGTTGAAAGAGTAAGGAAATACAAACATGATACTGAAGCAATACTCTTAAAAAAAAGCACCCCAGCTGCACTTAAACTTTCATAAGTACAGGCTAAATGAATTGTAAAAATACGAAAACTAAATAGAACATCATTACTGTTGCCAACTACATTAATGGCAATAGTAAGAACACCGATAAATAAAAAACTTAATGGCAATGATAAAAATTTTACAAACGTAAAAAATGGGACTTTCCCTTTTGCTACAGTAATATAAGACATTAAAAATAAAATAATTAATGAGTCGATTACATTATTTAGAATTAAACAGACAGTCATTGTTCCTATAGAGAAAACAAATTTTTCCATATGATTTACATTTTTTAGTCCCGAAATATAAGCGAACTTATCGAGCGATATCATGGCCGCTTACCAACATCTTTTTTGGCTTTACCCTTCGTATATCCAAAATAAAAGCATACTACACCCGAGCCGATTGCTGCCTGTAGTGCAAATAGAAGACTCTCAATCTCGGCACTTGGTGGTTCCCAAATAGGTGAAAACCAAGGCTTATAATTACTATCAATTTTGGTAATTTCTTTTTTTGCTTGATCATCAGAACCACCAAATTCCCCATGTTTTACAAACACAAGTGGAATAATGGCGATGAATATGACGAGAAAAGCCAATAGAATGTTCGTTTTAAATAGATTTTTACTTTTCTTCTCGATATTCACTTGATTATGCTCCTTTCGAAATAACCTTTAATTCTATTAGTTCGTCCTTATTATAATTATTTAATAGATTAAAGATAATGACTGTTAAAATCCCTTCACTTATGGCAAGGGGAATTTGCGTTACCGCAAATATGCTCATAAACTTTACCATAGAAGCTACAATACCTCCTGTTTGATCTGGAAATGCCATTGCCAACTGAACGGAGGTTGTCACATAAGTCATTAAATCGCCTAGCATCGCAGCTCCAAATACTGAAATTGACTGTGACATCTTCCATTTTTTAAATAGTTTATAAATAAAATAAGATACTAAAGGCCCAACGATTGCCATTGAAAAAGTATTTGCCCCTAGTGTAGTTAATCCACCATGCGCAAGTAACAAAGCCTGGAAAATCAAAACAATTAAGCCTAAAACGCTCATGACTGTTGGACCAAAGAGAATAGCACCAAGCCCTACTCCAGTTGGATGTGAACAGCTCCCTGTTACCGATGGAATTTTTAAAGAAGATAGAACAAAAGCAAACGCACCAGCCATCGCTATTAACATCTTAATTTTCGGATTTATTCTTATCTTTTCCTTTATTGAAAAGAATCCAACAACAATAAATGGAATGCTAATAATTCCCCAAGCAATACACCATTTTGGGGGAAGAAATCCCTCCATGATATGCATAGCAAATGCATATTTAGGTAATAGCAGTATAGTAAGGAAAATCCCTAAGGATATTTGATATTTTTTTGACATATATTCACCACATTATTTTTTATTTTTCCTCAAGATTTTAAGCATAAAAAAAACCTTTTAACCAGTGTTAAAAGGAAACAACAAAAAGACGCTTAATATAATCTTATTGACATGTAAGCTTTCATTGTAACACCTCCCTATCACTCGTAGAGTTAATGGTGTGAAATATAGGCAGGTCTTCTGACTCAAGAATCAACATTTAAATACGCCTTCCCTGTAACCAAGTGGCTAATATGTACTTAAATTCATCTATTACAGCTACGGGATAGTTCAGGAATTTCACCTGATTCCCTTTTAATTAATCAATTTTAAAATTTGATTAAACCCATATTTTCAATATTAAATTATGAAAAAATTCTAATAAAATCATAGCACCAATAGAATAAGTAATCAATATATAGACAAAAACAATAAAATTGTACTAATCATTTAATCCCTTTCCATTGAGAATTTGCTGCATACATTTTTCAACCCTTGACTCTCGAGTTTTGGATTGTTTGGGTGCAGAAAAATGAAGAATGTATGCTCTTTGCCGTCCCGGCGTCAACGCCTCAAAAGCAGTTTTCAAGGCAGGGATTTCATCTAATTTATTTTGGAATTCTTCAGGAATTGTGTATTCTGTATGCTTTTTAAAATTCACTTCCAAACCGGCTTTTTCCACTTCAATGGCCTCATAAATATAGGCTTTCAAGATGGGTTCCATCTCAACTATTTCTTGAACATTGGTGAACCGAATCTGGCGCGCCGCCTGTACATTCTCCGTTTGTTGGATTAGAATCCCATGGGCATCCTTTAACAAGGCACCTTTGTGAAACAGAAGCGCACAATATTCTTTAAATCCATGTATTAAAACTATGTTTTTATTCTCAAACGTGTAACAAGGATGCATCCACTTAAATTCTTCGGTCAGCTTACAGTCAAGAACGATATTTCTTAACTTCTCATATTCTTCCTTCCACTTTTTAGATTTACTTAAAAATTCATCAACCTTGAGATTCATTCTAATCTCTGTCATCAATGAACACCTCACTTAAATTCTTTCTGCCACTTTTTGGCCTTTATTAAATATACATCAACATCAAAATTATCTTCGCTTGAATTTTACTATACATATTTTTATTATTCCACTGGTATTGGCTCTTTCTCTTTTTATATCGGCTATTAGTATCTTTCTAAAGTCAGAATTACTATGAACCAAAAAGTTTTTACTCTTAACTATTTTTTTCATTAAAGGACTGTAGCCATTTAAACCAATAGAGTTAGTTAGAAAGATACCTGATCGACACTCCATTAAAGTATCTCATCCAACTGTTCCGTTAGTCGAATAAGAAAAAGGCTGCTTTTTTGCTGCCCGGTCTTAAAGGAAAGTACCCGTTTGTTTAAGTACAATTTTTCACAAAGTCAAAACTAATAAAGCTCTAATATGAAAATAGGTATTACCCTTTGTAGAGTAATACCCCATTAGCTAATGTAGTTTTTTATGTATTAATTCCCCAAACCATTCACAAAGGAAGATTTAATTGCCACGATACCCCGAATCGGTCATTTAGCCAACCAAACTTTTTACTAAAACCATAATCGCTAATTGGCATCAGGGCTTGTCCACCATTAATAAGTTTTTGATAAAGGTTGTTAATTTCCTCTTCAGTATCACAAGTAACATAGATTGAGAATGATGGCGTAAAGGAGAACTGATGTTTCACATTACTGTCAATACACATAAAATCTTGCCCTTTTAAGGAAAAAACAGCCTGCATCACAGTTCCTTCATCGCCAGCTTGATTGGCTCCATATCGAACTATTCTTTTAATTTCTGAATCCTCAATTAATGATGTATAAAAATTCATCGCTTCTTCTGCTTTTCCATCTTGAAACATTAAAAACGGTGTAACCTTTGGCATTTCTATCCACCTCTAATTATATGTACAAATTTATTATAGTAAATTTTCTTGTTGAACTAAACTCCGTTCGTTTAATAAGAAAAAAAGACCGCCACAGCGATCTTTATATACCTTAACAAATCTAATCCCTTAATGTGTAGGGGCATATCAAAAAGACGACTTCTTACTAAAGAAAAGCGCCCTTTTCTTGAAGAACTTTGTATCAATTTCATCTTCAGTGAATATGATTAAATTAGTTTCCGATTATTCAAGTACTTTAGTTAACGGAGGTGAAGAAATGACAAACAAAACGGGAGACAATCTCCGCCCGAATGTAGCAGCTTCCGAAATACATCGTGTGGAAGAACGTGTTCGATCAAGCCGACGGTGGTATATCAGTTCCATGCTAACTGTGGGTATTTCTACAATTGCTTTTTTTGCTTTGGTCGGTTGGGTTCCGAGATCATTCCAACGTCCCTTTTTGCCCTTGATTACTTTTTTTCCTCTTCTGATTTATTTTATTTTGCTATATGTTCGAAAATCCCACCCTCCAACTTCCGGAAGGGAACTAACGAACCTTGAAATGCGATTAGGAAGCATCTTTTCCCTGTTATTGTTGACAGCCGTCGCAATTGACTTTTTTTTGTTGAAACCCTATCAAGGCACGGTATGGGCTGCCTTCACTGGGATCCTACCCGCATTGCCCTGCTTTTATGGTGTCTGGAAGGTGTCACGTAAATGAAAACAAACTGTAATCACCCAAGACATGGCTTAAACAGCGTGATCCATTCTCCTGTGCGATTGTCAATTATGGCAGCACTCGCATCAGGAGGCGAAACTGACTTTCATTTTCTCCGTGATACCATTGAAGTTAGTGATTCCCTTTTATCCAAACATATCAGCACATTGGAATCTGCCGAATTTGTAGAAGTCATCAAAGGTTATGTTGGAAAGCGCCCCTGCACCTGGTATACATTGACGGAAAAGGGAAGTTCAGCATTTAGGGATTATCGAAGAACACTTAAACAAATTGTTGAAAATGAAACAGCTGATTGACATTGAAAATTTTAATTTGACACCCTACTTCATAAATACATGTAATTAAAATGACACTAATGAATACAAATGGCCCGGCTTCAAGCTGGGTTTGGTTTTATCATTTTCCTAATTCCGTTAAATGGCCTTTTCATGCAAAAAAAAGGCGCAGATCCATACTCTGGAAATGCGCCCTTTAATTGAATAAATCGAATCGCTCCAAATGTATTCATCCGTATCCATCGTTAAAGCGTACAAAATGTTACAAAGGTTGTCAGCATGATTCAAGTTCAGCCCCTGCTGGTTACCCATATTTGCTTAAAATATTTGACCCTCAACCTTCTCTTAGCTGTTCACAAAGTAAACACCAGAATGGTTCCCCATGAGGTATCATAAAGATTTAGATTGCCAGTTACTGGTAAAAGGTGATTTGGGTATCCGATGAATTGCGGTAAGTCATTTGTGCTTTGTATCGGTAGAGATAGAGACGTACCTTACCGTTTAGAATTGAGTAGACAATGGTATGTCGTGGCAGGTTCAGAGGGTGTCAAATTAAATTTATGGACAAGTGAGATCTATAATATTGCGATTTAATGATAAAGGGGAAGTATAAAAAATCTGCTTCCCTTTATCTTTGGACAAGGATTCCATAAAAATCCTGACAATTAACAACATCAGATTCCTGACTATAAATAATGTCAGTAACAAAAAAATCTCCTATCGACTTTATTTTTACAAAACACTATTTATAACATTATTGGTTTAAATGATTTAGTTTATCAGGATTGGAGACCATGTATATCTTGGCTATTTTTCCATCGTTTACTTCAAATGAAACCACATAATCGATCCTTCCATCAATCATGACGATCATACCCGGACTGCCATTCACATTTTTAAATTGGTAAGTAGCATTCGCAGGAAGTTTTGTAATGACGCCTAACAAGAAACGGGCAATATGGTCCGCACTGAAAATTGGCCGCAATGCAGCCATAACTTTCCCGCCGCCATCCGAATAGAAAACAGCATCCTTTTTTAACATTGCATGAACCAGATCCATATTTCCGTCAAGGACGGCCTGAGCAAATTTTTCTAAATATATATTTGAGTGATCGTCATTAGGCTTTACAGAATCCGGTCTGTGCATCATTCCCTTTTTTGCCCGATGGAAAATCTGCCGGCAATTCGTGCTACTTCTCCCCACTATGGAAGCAATGTCATCATAATCATATTGAAAAACTTCACGCAAAAGAAAAACAGCTCTTTCCACCTCGGTTAATTGTTGCAGCAGCAATAAAAAAGCCGTCGATATGGTTTCCTTTTTTTCTAAAGAAATAGAAGGATCATTTATATCGTCTTCTACAATGGGTTCGGGTAACCATGTTCCAATATAGACTTCCCGCTGTTTTGCCGCGGATCGCAGTTTATCAATGCACCGATTAGTCACGATTTTGCATAAATACGCCTTTATATTATTAATTTTGGTTTTGTCACTCGCCGCTCCTAATAAAAGAAAAGCTTCGTGTACGATGTCTTCTGCATCCATGACACTTCCGAGCATTCGATAGGCTAGGGAGAACAGTAGTGGTTTATATGTTCGATAAGCCTGGGCCGTTTCCAAAATCAATCACCCTCTCATACTAGAACTTTACCTTTTTCCAGAATATACATGGCGGCCAGCTTTGCACTCGCAACAGCCCCATCAGCCAATAATTCTTCATGACCTGCCCAATCTCCTGCAACGTAAAGTCCTTGCGTTGAGGAGACTTCAGGGCCGATGGGTTCATGCCGATCAACTCTGGGAAAATCGTGCACTATGGTGATTTTTGGCAAAAATTGTTGGGTGATAAGCGTGTTTCTCCATCCTGGATGGAGGAGATCCATTACTTTTTCCAGTTCTTCTTTATTTGCAAGAGGATCATAATCTTGGCATGTCGGATTATGATATTTCACTAAATGTACGACGGCATTTCCTGTATTACATACGTTTGCGGCCCTGGATTCATTCGTGAAAAGTATCGGCTGATCAAGTCCTACTACAAACTGATGATCTGGATTAGGCAAATGGCTTAAACAGAGATCCAAACACGTCGCTGTAATCGGTACCGCCTGCTCTTTCCATAAAGATAAGAAAGGATTTTCAACTAAACGGCAGGCTTCGGCGGGCGGAACCGCCATAATAACATTCTCCGCTTTAATGGTTTCACCACTTGCACAATGAATTGTTTTTAATGAATGTTCCTCTTCTACCCTTTCTACGTTAGAATGACATTTTATTTTTACACCAAGACTTTTAGCTTTGTTTCTTAAATCGGTAACGATGGTCTCCCAACCGCCATCGATATAAATCACACCTGTTTTCAGCGTTCTTTGAAGCTGCCTTAAAACAGGACGGGCCTGCTGGAGATTTGGTGCATACGTATATGTGGTTGTACGGCATAATGTATAAAAATGGTGCCTTATCATGGGACTTTTTATTTCTTTTTCAGCCCAGTCACTTAAACTAACTGTCTTTACCTTATCTACATTCATTGTCCAAATCTGTATGATCAAGTGAGTAAATTGTATTTTTTCAGACCAAGAAAACAGCTGTGACTTGAGAAGCGAACCAAATCCTGTCGCAAATGGAACCACTTTGTTTTTCCATAACCCATGCGTTTGAACAAACGCGTTTTTCCCACTTATGTCAACACCAAGCTCTTTAAAAATGGTCATAGCTTCTCCACCCGCATACAGTGCATGAGCTCCGATGTTAAACAATGCACCGTTTTGTTTATTAGTCATTGACCGCCCGCCGAGATGATTGGATTTCTCAAATATAGTGACATTTTTACCTTCCTTAGCCAAGTAATTGGCTGACGTTAACCCTGCCAATCCACCACCGATAATTGCTACATCAACTTTTTCCATTAATATTCCTCCTTCATAACGTTCTACACTCAAGACGATTGAAGGAAAGATTATGTGACAGAAAAACCGAGCAAAAAGCGCCCGATCTTTTTTCGTTTAAAGCCTAACTCAGGTTTAAAGGCAACAAATGCTTTAATAAAGGTAAAATGTTATTCCAAAATCTGGCCCGATTGTTGAAAAAAGCTAATGACGATTGTTCAACTAACCTTTAGTACAATAAGAAAAGCTGCCGTTGCTGGCAGCATGTTCTTAAACTCTTGCACCCGTTCAGTTGAAAAACCATTTCTCCCGCGGTATAGGATAGTATTCACCAGCGACAAGTTCTGGAGGTACGGCTTCGTTAATTCGTAAAAGGTCGTCTGAACTTAAATTCAGGTCAAGTGCACCAAGGGAATCCTGAAGTTGTGATCTCTTTCTTGCTCCAACCAATGGGATAACATCTTCACCCCGAGATAGAACCCATGCGATAGCAAGCTGTGCAACAGTTACTTGCTTTTCTTTAGCAATTTCACGCAAGGACTCTACAATGGCTAGGTTCTTTTCAAGATTTTCGCTGGTAAACCGCGGCGCATTACCGCGCTTATCATCCGAACCTAGCACTCTATCTTTAGACCATGTACCACTCAGTAACCCTCTAGAGAGAACACCGTAAGCCGAAAGCGAAATGCCTAATTCCCGTAAAGTAGGCAAAATATTGGTCTCAATGCCCCGATTAAATAGTGAGTATTCTATTTGCAACCAACTAATTGGATGTACAGCATGTGCGCGACGAATTGTATCCACTCCTACTTCAGAAAGACCAATATACCGCACATATCCCGCCTTTACCATATCGGCAATTGCACCAACCGTTTCTTCAATTGGTTCGTTTGGATCTAAACGGGCTGGCTGATAAAGATCGATGTATTCCACACCTAGACGCAGTAGAGTATCCTCAAGGCAATTCTTTATTGCATGAGGTTGGTTATCTCTATCCCGATGATTCTTGCCCTGCGAGTGTAGCTTACCATCAAATTTCACTGAAATGAACGCATTGTCCCGGTGGATTCCTTGTAAAGCTTCACGGAGAAGTAATTCATTGTGTCCATCGCCATAGAAATCCCCTGTATCAAAGAGTGTAATGCCTTCATCAAGTGCAGCATGAATTGTTGCAATGCTTTCGTTTCGATCAGCATTACCATATAACCAGGACATCCCCATACATCCAAGGCCAATCTCTGAAACCAGAGGACCGTTATGACCAATTGCTCGCTTTTTCACTGGTATATTCCCCCTATCATCATGAGTTAAAAATATATGTGAATTTCCACCACCGCATTCCAAGTGAATCAATCTGTTACCAGTTTCGTTTTGAAAACCCACTCCTCATTACGTTTATCTTAATTTATTCTTTCTTTACTAAAATCAAATTTCCTTTATTTTATGATACTTATTGTTCAACTAACCTGCATACTACGGTTTAAGTACAAACCTTCATAATCTGAACAGATTGCTGAACAACAAGTTAAACACCACTATTCAACTGACCGTTACTTTAAGTACATTTTTTCACAATATCTGTAATTAATTTATCATATAACCCTATATTCGAACTCAAATGGACGAAATAGTTTATTAATTAATAATTTACGGTAAGTTCTGTAATGAAACTTTTATAAGTGTGATTTGGCATAACAAAAGTCTGCTTAAATTATTAGAAATCCCTTAATAGCAAGAAAAAAGAGACAACCAAAACGTATACGATTTGATGTCCCTTTTCTAATGATTTTTTATACTTTGTACTCGAAAACAGAACCCGTTAGTCTTACAGTTATTTCTCTGGCCACATCGGTCTTATTGACCAATATGACCTAGAAATTTACTATAAGAGATAGATGATAGTACATTTCTATGATTCAATGACAAAATAATAATTAGGTGGTTTGGCATAAGAATTTGCATACAAAAAACGTAAAAACTCGTCGTAAATAGCAACTGGTTTACTTGTAATGCGCAAAATTGTCTTTCACAAGACTTCGCAAAGAAAATCACCAATAAATACACAACAAAAAGCTTGTACTTTGTCTCTCTAGGAAAAAGACCGTAATTTCAGCGGTCTTTTGCTGTTTATTCCATATTTACTCTAATTCCTATCGCAGTCAAAATTCCGATCACCGAAATAAGGATGGTTTCTAGTAGATTCATATAAATCACTCCTCTGCCTTTATGAATCTACATTATAACATTTCATGCTTGATTTTTTTATGGACCTAAAATCACAAGTATTCCAATAATTATTTATTCGTTCAATAAGAAGAGCTCCTCAGTAATTAATATTGACAGTTATAATAGATATGAATTTGATAGTCAATTTGTCATTTTTTTAAGAGCACAAAAAATGTAGTTCTTAAAAAAAGAGGCGACACCCGTTGTAAAAATTTTAATCCTTATTTGCTAGTTTGTAAAAAAGGTGATGCCTTTTTAAAACATCGACCTAAATGTTACTATTACCATTTCCATAGCTCTTAAAGTTTTGTAAAGTAACTCCTACTACATCCTCGAATACAAACCGCTCGAATTCTCCAGCCATCCTGTTACCATTTCACATGTTGGTTGAAAGTAATTTCAAGTTTTCCCGACCTTGCTCCAACCAGTATTAATCGCACCATTTTGTCCTTGAGAAGTGCCATTTGATTCCTGGTTTTAACCGACTGACCTGCATAAAAAAAGAACTGCCGCAGCAGCCCCATCTTGAACTAAAGCTACCCGTTACTTTAAGTGAAATAATTTACAAACATTTAATTTACCTACGAGTTAATTTTTCTTCTTCCATATCTCTTCCGGTAAACGAATTTTCTTAAATCAACGTCTTTTAAATTGCCGTCATAACACAAAAAGAGTAAAGATTGAAACTCCTTAAAATCCTCGATGACAAAAAGAGCGAATTCTTTTCGTTCGCTCTTCATTTTCATTTTTACTTCTTCTTTTGAAAGGATGTCGTCAAGTTGGTCTTGATAATAGGCTTTCGTATCTTCCCATTTATCTTTGCGATTCACCAAAATATCCTTACCATACTCCGGTAATTTATCAATAACAAGGTCGATATACCCCTCTGACCACATTAACATTTTGTCTTTTTCTGGAAGTTCAAGTACCATTTTTAACAAACCCGTTTCGTCTATATCTTTTTGAATGGCATATTTTCCGACCCGATTCATCATACCCACCTCATGTGCGAATCATTTGGTCTTAGTTTGTTAATTTGTGTTTTAATGAATTCATTATTCATTCTAACTTTGTGAAGGATTGTACTTAATCTAAACTGCTCCTTTAGTTAAAGAAGGCAAAAAATCAACAATATACAGAGCCTACTTGAAAAAAGATGCTCTTTACAATACTTGTCACGGTATAAGTTTAGTGATTTTTTTGAGCTTTTTACCAATTTGCTTTTACCAAAAGGGTTAAGTTATTTTTTCCGTTTGATGTTTGAATTTCTGGGGAAAATAAAAAAAACTTCCCTTTAAAGGAGTAAATGCCAATGGCTGTAGAAACAATTTTTGTTAATGAGGCAACATCAGAAAAGCCGATTCAAGAAATTGAAAGTCTCCTTAATCAATTGGATGGCATCGAAAGAGTATTATTAGACACTACTGATGGCGAAGTAAAGGTCGAATTTGATGACAAAAAAATCTCAATAGAACAAATCGTCATCACCTTAAAGCAACATAACTTTCACATTTAATAACAAAGACACAACTTGGTAAGGATAGTCGTTATGCATAAATTTAGATAATTCCAAAAAGAAAAGGACCATCTTTGATATCGGGTTCTGTTTTTGAACTACAAAACCTAAAAAAGTGAGTAAAGTATAGATTAAATGCCACACAAAAAACACCTTTTTAGTTTTTATTAAAAGTCAAGATATTTCTTGAAACCCTTAATAACATTATATTTTTATTTAATGTCAGACATTATAAGGGGTAAATTATAAAGGATAGATGAGCTGAATAAAATATGCTCTATCTATCCCTTTTTTTGTAGTACAAATGCCCTCATTTACTACCACAAGAAATTGTAATGTTGTTGTACTAACGCACCCGTTAGCTTAATAACGAGAGTAATTTTTTATATGTTTCTTCATACTCCATTTTGGCATAAAATTTATCATCTAAATCATCAAATTTATCTAGTTTATCGTCCTCTGATTTGTTACTATGATATATTTTATTTGCTTTTAATCCTAAACTAGCCAAGAACGTTATCCCTAATTTCTCCATTACTGCAAAGGTCTCACTCCAAAATTCACCTGCACTATTTGAAAAGTATTGGTCGAATCCACCGTTGTTTAGTTCCATTAACAATGAATCCACTAAATAGAACTGTCTTTCATTACTATTTAGACCTTCTAACCCAGCTTCACTTTCCTTCTCTTGAATCTTATGAGACATTTCTAAATATTTTTCTTCTATATTACTCACTGAAAATACCCCCATATACTTTTTATCTAAATATTCGACATTAAATAGTTTTTACCTGTTATTGAACTAGACTGCCACGTTGTAGTTCCTCTAATGAGTAAGTGTTTGTTAAATATAAAACCTGCCACTTTACTTCAACAAAAAAAGAGCATTTCTCCTTCTTTAAGAAACGCCTCCTTTAGTTTAATAAGTTTTACAAAAAAGAACATTAATCCTTCTTGGATAGAAGCCCCAGTTGGTTAACCAAGACATACTAATTAACTTACTTCTTTGGTTTTCTAAATAACAAATAGGTAAATAACGGCATAATAATAACCATTATTTTATCATTTTTTAAAAACAAACTATACATTCCACAACCCCAAAGTAAGATAAGTGAGATTATATTCCATATAATATCGGATCTTTTACCATTCATTTTTTATCATTCTCCCCTTGGACACGATACCGAACACTATTTATTACATATTCTTCTTGTTTTATAATTTATCCTTTTTGAATTAACCTGACCTTTAATTCAATAAGAAAAAACATCCCTTATTAAAGGAATGCACCCGATAGTTTAAGTGAAAATGTTCGCAATTTTTTTACCTTAACAAAATCTAATCCCTTAATGTGTAGGGGCATATTAAAAAAGACGCCTTCTTACTTTGAACTGCACCCCAAATGTTAGACACGAGTCAAACATTTGGAGGTGCCTTTTTTATGGCAAGAGTTACTCTTGAACAAAAATTAGATGCCATTTTTCGTTATGAAAATGGTAGAGAAAGCCTTAATTCAATTGCTAAATCCCTCAATTTAACTAATAATGAAACCGTTAATTTTTGGATAAAAAAATATCACTTTCATGGATTAGAAGCTTTTAAAAAGGGCTATACACGTTACACTTTTGAAGATAAACTAAACATACTCAAATATATGAACGAGAACGGGTTGTCTTCTTTAGAGACTGCAGTGCAGTTTAATTTACCTTCTCCAGGTACAATTAGAAAATGGCGAATTAGTCTTAGAAACAATAGTGTAGACTCCCTAATTCTTAAGAAAAAGGGGCGTCCAAAGTTGAAGAAAGACAACCAAAAAGAAACTAAAAATCAGGTCTTCGAAGAAGGTTCTTTAGAAGCATTACAAGCAGAGAATGAACGTTTACGTATGGAGAATGCGTATCTAAAAAAGTTGAATGCCTTAGTTCAAGAAAAGGAAACATTACGACGAAAGACAAAGCGCAAGTAGTTTATGAACTAAGGGATCAATTTAGTGTAAAAGAGTTAATACAGCTAGCTGGAATCAAGCGTAGCACTTATTATTACTGGACAAGTCGCTTTGACCGACCTGATAAATATGCCGAAATGAAATCGATGATTTCTACTATATATCACGACCATAAAGGAAGATATGGTTATCGTCGAATAACATTAGAATTACGTAATCAAGGCTTCCTGATCAATCATAAAACGGTTCAACGACTTATGAAGGAATTGGGTTTAAAATCTCTTGTTCGTATGAAAAAATATCGTTCTTATAAAGGAAATATGGGCAAAATTGCAACAAACATTCTTCAACGTGATTTCGTTGCGACAAAACCAAATGAAAAGTGGGTAACGGACGTAACAGAATTTCATTTATTTGGTGAGAAGTTATATCTTTCCCCTGTACTAGATTTATATAATGGTGAGATTATCGCCTATAATATTCAAAGTCGTCCTACGTATGAACTTGTATCAAAAATGTTAGACAAAGCTGTCACCTGCTTATCCGAAGGAGATGCCCCAGTATTACATTCAGATCAAGGTTGGCATTATCAAATGAAACAATACTCTTATGCCTTAAAACAACATGGTATTACCCAAAGTATGTCTCGTAAAGGTAACTGTTTAGATAATGCAGTAATGGAGAACTTTTTGGTCTATTAAAATCTGAACTATTATATATACAAGAATTTGAGAGTATGGTTCACTTCAATCGTGAGCTTGAACTGTATATCGAATACTACAATCACAAACGTATTAAAGGAAAATTAAAAGGATTGAGTCCGGTACAATACCGAATTCAATCCTCCATAGCTGCTTAACTTAATATCGTGTCTAAATTTTTGGGGTCACTTCACTTAAGAATAGCGCCCGTTTGTTGAACAAGGTCTCAATTAATATCCCATAAATAAACTGGAGACTTTTCATTATTAAAATGCTTTATTATATATTTTCTTAGTTCTTTGGGATATATCCTATATTGAAGTAATTACTTATAAGCTTTTTCTTATAAACAATCTTGGAAAAAAGAAATAGACGAGTTGCCTCGTCTATATATGATTATGAAACTGCTGATTTCTCCTGCTTCTTTTCAACCGCCTTTAATTCAGGCTTTTTTTCTTCCTTTTTCTCTTCCTCTTTATATGCATCAGATACTAACCCCTTGGCTGCACTCTTGAATTCAGTTAACGTGCGTCCAAAAGCCCGTCCAACTTCCGGTAGCTTGGAAGGTCCGAAAATAATCAACGCAAGCACAAGTATTAAAATCAAACCAGGAATCCCTATGTTTTGTAACATTCTAATTTCCTCCTATTCATATAACATTTTTCAAACTGTTATTTACCGATTTTCACAACATACTCCTGCATCCAACTGTTGGTTCTAAAATTCCGGCCTTTGATGACAACTTCATCCTCAAATACATCTAATTGCAAGGCCTGATTAAATAAACCGCCTTCTGGGCTTACCACTTCCCCGCCATTCGGGCCTGCCGACATCCATCCGGTTTGAATGGCACCGGTGTTAATGGCTGTAAAGCCTTTCTTATTACCGCCTGATACTTTAACATTTACCGCCCAATCTGGCAATTCCAAAGTCCAGTGAGAATGACCGCTGAAGAAGATAGCATTTGGATAGTCTCCAAGAATGCTCATTATTTCATCATACTGCATGTAGTCGTTCAGGTAAGGGCTTTGTCGAGAACCTGAAACCGTGTCTTTCAGCACATGGTGAGATAAAACAAAGACTGGTATATTTTGCTTGGAGTACTTCTCCAACTGGCTGCGCAGGAAATCTAGTTGTTTATCGCTCATGTATACCTGGTCAATACCACCGTTCCATTTAGGGAACTGTTCTTTTACGTCTGGCGCATTTTGATAAAAGCCCATGTATTTCTCCGTACCCAATACAATAAATGGAATGCCTTTGACGACCTTTGAATAGTAAGGTTTGTCCACTCCTGCAAAATCATAGAATCGGCTGAATATTTCTTCTTCCGAAGTTTTGTAATTGTTCCATTTAGCTTCATAAAATTCATGATTTCCGATGGAAGAGATGATAGTGAAAGGAACGGCATTGTTATTTATTATATTGCGTACCGTTTCATATTCTCCGATACCCCCTCCGTTTGTAATATCTCCGTTAATAATTAGCGCTTTAGAATTCGGGTTGATGATATTCATTTGCTTCAATGCGGTATCAAAATCCCCGGTATCCCCTTGAATATCGCTAATGATGTTGAAAGACATGATGGCTTTTCTGGTAATTGGAATGCTCACTTTCAATTCCGAAATTACCGTTTCCCTACCTACGGCATCCGCTACGACTAAGTCTTTAATCGTGATACTCCCGGTTGAACCTACTTTACCCTGCGCTTTTACATTGATTTTCGCAAGATTGACAGTCTTTTGTTGTTTTAATGGATTTTTGCTTGTAAATTTAACAGCGACTGCATTTTTGGAGATTTCCTCCATCTGTACCTGTAATCCCTCTTGCACTCCGGTCACGTCGGTAACCTTAAGAATGGAATTATCAAAATGAATGTTCATGCTTTTCGGTACAAAATCGCTGAATACTTGATTCAATCGAAGTATGACAGGAGTATGGACTCCCTCCTGAATAAATCCCGCGTGCTGAACATCGGCTTGCACCGCTTGGATGAGAGAAGTATCCTCAGGGATGTCCACCTCAATGTGGTCTAAAACAACAAACGTATTGCTTGCCTCTATGTTCTTCTCCCCGGTAACGATTACTTTTACTTTATGTTTCCCCGCTTCAAGTTCAGGGCTTTCATAATAAACACCTGCAGGTTGTCTTTTAGGTGCATATAAATCGGATTTTTGTTCCGGTCCCCCGTCAATGGAGATACCGGCAATCCCGTGTCTGGGATCTTTTGCTCCAAGTAGACGGAATCGATCTCCTATAAATTCGAATTCAAAGTAGGCGCCCGTATTATTGTTATAAGAGTCCGAGCCATGTCCCCATCCTGTACCCTGGAAGTTAACTTCGAACAAGCCTGTCCCTTGATCAAGATTCGATATCGTGATGACATTACTATTGGCTGCAGCAAGGGCTGTTTGCCCTCCATTCAATTGAAGACCACCAAACGGAAAAATCGAGAAGCCGAGGGCAAGTCCAGCTGTTTTCGTTGTCCCCTGTAAAAAATCTCGTCGATTCATTTCTTTTTCAAAAACACCACTATTTTTATTTTTTTTCTGTGATTTGTCGTTTTTCATAATGTTGATCCTCTTTTCCTCATAAATTATTAACCATTTCAACTGCAGGAATATACATCAGATTCATTTCGACGATGTCCAGAAAATACTTTTAAGTTAAAACTTGATGTTTATAACAATTATTTATCCTCCTAATTTATTTGTACGACCTAATTGTAAATGGGAAATATTTATAAAATATAAATCATATGTAAATTCCAAATTAAAAAAGCAAATCAAACAAAATAAACAAAACAATTTTTCTTTTGTTTAAGTTGGACTTGAGAAGAAATTTGATTGAGGGGATTTTTAAGTTTTTTTATGATAAACAGTTTTATAAGAATTTGATGGAGATATATAGCGATTCTCTTCTATTCTTGTAATCCTATACAAAACTAGTCATAGTTTCGCATAGTTACCACCCCTTTTACAAAGCTCCGATAAAATGGTTTCTAGAGATTTTCCGAGCTCTGTAAGGGAATATTCGATTTTTCGTAGGTAAACCTTTATTCCATTAAATGGCCCGATTGTTGAAAAAAAGCTAATGAAGATTGTTCAACTAAACTCCCGTTAACTCAATAACAAAAAAGGATCGCCGCAGCAATCCTAATCTTCAACTCTTGCACCCCTATTACTTCTCCCAAAGCTCTATACGTCTTCCCTATGGATCTTCAATCCAAATAAACTTTCCAAATTCATTAATCGTCTTTTCCATAACAAGGGGAACACCCATTTTTTCTAGATGTTTGATACTGTCATCCAAATTTTCAACTTGAAAGTTTAACATCACTTGTTGTTCTGTTGGAAAATAGCGGTCATTTTCAGAAAAGAAGGAAAAGATAGTTTTATTGCCTGATTGTGGTGTAATAATGGTACCATTCCAATTTTCAATTTCAATTTTTAGGACTTTACTGTACCATTTTTTTATAACCTCTAGATTTTTAGTCCTCCAAAAGATTCCTCCAAAACCCTTTATTATCATAAGAATCTCCTTCCTATCCCATTAGTTATTAATTTAAATTCTAGTTTTGAAAGCGAATTCCTTCTTTCACCCCCTGAAACGTTAATGGAAGAAGAAAAAGGGTTGCAGTTGCAACCCAATGGTTTAACTAACGCAACAATTAGTTTAAGTGTAATCCTTCACAAACTTGCTTTTGGAATTAATAAAGGTCTGAAATTTAGTATTAAGTTAAAAATCCCCAAGACCATCAGCACTTTCATTATGAATTTGTTCAATAACCTCTTTCGGTTCCATTTCGTGTCCAATTAGTTGTTTTCCTCTCCAATTTGTACCAATCAATAGTTCTTCATTTTCAAGCTCTGTTAACCATTGTAAGAATTTATCTAATGAAATATCAGTGGTTTTATATTCACGATAAGCTGGCACACAATTAATTATTTTCTCAGCATTAAGTTTTGAAGACCAAAAAGGCATTAAAGAATTTCCATTCATATTTGCAGCAATTGGGATACCCTCTTCATTTTCAATAGACCAAACTTTTTGTTGCTTAACAATCTCTTCTATAAAAGAACTCCCATAATAATAATCTTGCACTAATTTTAATCCTTTGTTTTCTGCATCAACTTCATTTTCTTCCTCAACCTCATCAAAATCTCGGTCTTCAATCCATTGTTGGTAGTGTATAAGTTCGTGTGCAATACTATTTAAAATCGCACCTATTGCATTCACTTCTCCACTTTCCAAAACTAATTCATCAAAGTCTCCTGTTGCAATCCTTATGTAAGGCTCTAAATTTTTATCGTAAGGACCAAAAAAAGTTGCAGTCGCCATTTCTTTAGTTTTTAGAGTTTTTATTCGATAAGCTTTTTTCAGATATACAACAACTCTTATCGGAAATTCCATATTTAAACGTACCCATACAGCAAAATCTAAACACGATTGTCTTACTTTTAAATTAACACCATTTTCACACCTGATTCTTAAACCTGAACGCGGGTACTGTATATTTGACATAATTTCTCCCTTAAACTTTATCTATTTTCATTCAAAGTTGGTCAATCAAGCAAATAATTCCTTCTTCAACTCCCTGATCCGTTTACTTGAAGAAGAAAAAGCATTACCGTTATTTCAGTAAAGCACCCGTAGCTCAATAAGAAGTTTTATCAGAATCGTCTCTATAATGACTTTTTTCGGTTCCAAGCCCTAATTAACTTAGAGTGAAATTCATTAGGGTCTTCAATGTCGAACCAAACTATGGCATAACCTTTTGCGGGAACATACTTCTTATGACGTTTCATAATCGTTTCTTGACAGTTATAGCGAGGATAAATTACTGTTGTCTTTCCCCTTCTATTCAAGAATTCTATTTTCTCGATTTCATTCCAATAGACCTTGTTTCCTTTAAAATTAACGACAACACCTTCTTCATCCCAATAGTACCCTTTCCCTTTCCTTCTATTCTTCCAGTCATAAAGCCCCAAAAAGATAGCCGTAAAAGAAAATAGGAATCCAAGGATTAGAGGAAAAGAGATTCCCGTAGGGATAGCCAATATACACATCAAAAAGAAGAGGATACCTACTCCCATAAAACTTATTATTATTCTCCAAGAAGTCCGATAGATTCGCGTATTCTCCAATTGAATCACACCTTGTTATGCTGAATATTTATTGAACAAACCTGACCTTTACTTCAATAAGAAAAAAACATCCCATATTAAAGGAATGCACCCGTTAGCTGAACAACAAACCACTTTATTTCCTGTACCATTCATCGGTATTAAATTTCTTAGGAATGTCTTGTTCAAACGGATCATCAAAGCCTAGTTTCTCCAGAGTGTCAAACCATAAATCCCTTTTCGAATTGGGCAATTTCGTACCACACCAGGGACAATAATTTATTTGTAAACTGGAGTCACCGCCATCGTAAATTATTAACCCATACTCATCAAATCGTTCATTGTAATATATTAAATTATCGGGACAATCGAATGGATTAGAATGCTCCTCGCATTTATTGTTTGCTCTTCGGGTCATATTTTGGCAACAATGATTTTTCATAGAATTACTCCTTTATTTTTAGTAAAGCACCATATAGATTAAGTACATTTTTTCACAAACATTATACTGTAGGAATAGAAGGGTCTATTTGATACCCATTTTCATCAAACAAGGTTTGAACACGGACAGTTTCACTGTTTAACCATTCAGAAAAGTAGTCCCATTCCAGTAAAATATTCGTAGTCCATCGTTCAATTCGAAATACTTTGGGATTATCGGATTCAGAAGTATCCATCACAACATGAGAACCATCCCAAGAATAACTTCCGAATATTAACCAACTGTTTGGACATTCTTTGTGTCTCCCACTATCTAGGGTGACTAAGTCATATGGTTGGATAGATTCATTACCAGTTCGTACATAGGAAGTTCTCAATCCGTTTACACAAAAAACATCAGAAAAAAGATTAATACCGTTCATTTTCCGATAAAATTCTTTTAAAACTTGTGGCATTTTTTTTGCAACTACATGTTGTTCTAAAGAATCAATTGTTTCTTCTGGTAATGGTGCATAGACCAAATGTAACCAAGCTTCAGGTCCAATTTTAGGTACATGGCAAATGATTTCCGTTCCATTGCTTAGTTTGCGAAAACCCTTATCTCTCCAATTTTCCAAAATGCTTAAAGTTTCGTGAATTTGCAAATGCATGGAATACACTCCTAATCTAGATGACCATTAAACAGTACATATTTCTACATTTATTGATAACTTTCCTTCCTAAACTATTCTGCCACGATAGTTGAATAGTCTCTCCAGTTTCAATTTCGAGAATTAAGTCAATAATTCCTCTAAAAAAGAAATTTTAGTGAGAGATGTATTTTGTTATTGTCAAAGGCTTGAGAAACGTATGAATCGGATAAAAGAATTGAAGGGTTCTCATCACAAACATTAAAAGCATATAAACTTCAGGCACATTACTTATTCGATATTTAAAGGACGTTAAAGTTGATACGATATCCACTGTTCATCTTAAAGATTGCCTGGCTAAGTCTAGCGAAACCCTAAAACCTTCAAGCTTATCTCACCGAATACGTTTTATGAAATCATTTTTTCGTTGGTCACACGAGGAAGGACATGTTTCAAAAAATCTGCTGCTAAAATAAAGGAACCGAAAGCATGGAAACGAATTCCTAAGTTTTTAACAGAAATTGAAATTGAACATTTACGTGAGGCGTGTTCCAGTCAATTGGAAAAGGCATTGTTTGAATTCATGTTTTCTATAGGATGCCGCATAGGAGAAATTGTTACATTACCGAGGAGTGGAATAAATTGGTCAAACCGTTCCGCCATTGTTAGGGGAAAAGGAGATAATGAAAGAGAAGTTTATTTTCATATCCGTTGCGAAATTTGGCTTAAACGATACCTTGAACAACGCCAGGATGGCGACAGCCATTTTTGTCACCGAACGGTATCCTCATCGAATGAGTATTGCCCAAATGAGATACATCATTTAGCGGATTTCAAAAAGGGCAGGCATTAATCAAACGATCCATCCACACCAACTGAGGCACAGCTATGCCACTCACCTGTTAAATAATGGTGCCCCTCTTGAAGTCATTCAGATTTTACTAGGTCACGAGAAAAGTGAGACTACGAGGATATATGCTCAGTTAAGCGGGAGTTTAAGGCAAGAGCTTTATAAGAAGTATTTTTAAGAAGTGTTGTAAAAAAGGCAATGCCGATAAAAGCATTGCTTTTCTTCAATTCTTGCACCTTTAGTGTAAGTACACTACTTCACAATCTTATAATTAAAAAGACACTATTTTGATAAATAACTGGTTCTTTTGATGTTTAGTTTTTTGGAAAAAACATTAATTTTCATATTAATTTTAAAAGAACAATTAGCAAATAAAATAGCAGTAATAAACTCTAAAAAAGAGCATCGAAATCGATTTACTTTTAACATAATAATTAACAGTTGTATAAAGAACTTTGTGTAAGAACATTTTTTGATTCAAAAGAATCAATAACTAACTTAGCTGAAACAGATAACGGGATGATGAATTTAAGAATTTTTCCATTGCTTAAAGTAATTTTAACACTTCCATTATCGTTCCAAGCTGTATGAAATGTTGACTTTTCGCTGACTTGAACTGATTTAATGTTATTTAAATCTACTTTAAAATTATTTCTTTTAGCTAATAAGGAATCTGGATTAATTTCAATTTCTTTGTCTACCTTATTTTCAAATATAGAATGCCTATTTGCGAGAATTTTTTTCCTGAAAAGTGAAAAAATTAATCCTAACAAAAGATATTGTTTTTCAACCGCATTCTCTTCGTAAAACTGTCCTCCAAGTTTTATAAAAATATAACTGGTTTCTGTTGCATAAACCTTATAGAATTTATCTAAGGTAAAGGTACTTGGTTTAATTAAATATATAGGCGTTCTCATTCAAAAATCTTCTCCTATTCAGGTGGTATCATAAACATTAATAATATTCATTGTGCCGACGATTGAGACAAACTAACACCTACTTTAATAAAGGGTAAATGTATATATTCTGCATTGTTTTTACAATACCTTTTTAAGCTAAACTGCCACGTTAGTAAAAAAGCGATTGCTCTTATGAACAATCGCTACCCTATAGTTTAAGTGCATCGTTTCACAAACTGGCTTTTGAAAGATAAATGAGATACTATTTCGTAATATAAGAAGATTGTGAATCAACTCATCTTCATATAGCATTTTTAGGACGTCTATTCTGTTAAAATCATTAATCGTTGAATCGATTAGGCTTAACAAGAAGCATCGCTAAACGTGGATATTTTTCTCTATTCTTTACAACATGAATTGTGATAATTGGATAACCAATTGAGAAAACAAACGTTAAAACTGAAAATATTATAAGCAAAACTCTCGCACTGAACTCGCAATTATCATAGAATAATGCAGTCAAAAGGAAAAATATTGCAATGCAAAATAAAATCAGTGCAAAAAACCATAACTCAATAAATAACTCTTTGGGATTTTTTATGTTTCCATTAAAGTAATCTTTCATGTTACACTCCCTTCATAAAAGATATAAATTATCAGTACTTCGTAATAGATTACAAGTGTGTAATTCAACTAAACTGCGTCTTTAGTCCAAAAAGAACTATTCAACAAAGTAAAAAACTTCCTGCTTGTTATAGAAGTAAACTGCCACTTTAGTTCAAGAAGAAAAAGCTGATAACTCTTGTTAATCAGCTCTAGCCCCGTTAGTGAAAGAACATTAATTGTGTGGTAAAGGTTTTTCAGGGCGATTAGGACAGTATGTACAATCAGGATCACTGCATTTGGATTCAGTCCAGTTATTACATTGAGGACAAAAATAAGCATCAAAATCTTCATAGTATATTAAATTAAATTTGCAATCAGAACAGCTTTGTTTTTGGTCAATGTGACCATAAAATTCAAAGTCATTAATTATTAACTTGTCGTCATCTTTCACTTTAATTTTCATAAATTAGCTCCCAACTTTTATTAAAGCACCCGTTAATTGAAGAAGGGTTTATTTTTAAGAATTCCTATTTTTCCATTGTTCATCAGTCCACGGAAAAGAGGAATACTGGATAATATTGAACCCATTCTCTTTTAGAACGGTTTGTGCTTCTTCTGAAAAATTGT
Source organism: Neobacillus massiliamazoniensis (assembly GCF_001048695.1). GTDB lineage: Bacteria > Bacillota > Bacilli > Bacillales > Cytobacillaceae > Neobacillus > Neobacillus massiliamazoniensis. The sequence continues at coordinate 207,397 of NZ_CVRB01000005.1, forward strand.
ATGCAATAGCTATTTTTGTATCTGAACTTCCGAGTTTTTGAATCCCTTTTATAACTTGTGCAGAAGTTACAACAAAATCATCTTTCGGATAAAAAATCGCAGAAACAATATCATCACTTCGTTTTATTTGTTCCCCATTTCGTTTAGGCAATGAGTTAATTAATTATCTTAGTTAGCGTTTGTTCCTTAAATAATAAAAATTTTATGTTAATTCCCCTTTCAATAAAAAGAAACTTATTAAACAAAAGCACCCTATAGTTAAAGAACGAATCATCATAGCCCATTATGTTTATTCTCTTTTTTTAAAGAAATCTCGTAAAATTAAATAGCTAAATAATGGTATCATTACCACCATTAATTCGTCATTTTTATAAAATAAAGAATACAGTCCAAATATCCAAGTACATAATAAACTGATTACAATTACAATTAAATTAAATTTATTTAATCTTTCTCCTTTAACATCATCTTCAACTTTTGTTGTTTCCACGTTCACACTATTTATCCGTTTAAATTCTTTTATTATTTCTAGGAAACCGAATATTGAACCAAAAACACAAACCAAACCTATAATTATGGCGATTACTCGGTGGTCATAAATCAGTTTACTGATACCAAAAATTAAAGCAAAAGGTAATAAAATTGCATTTCTTAAAATGTCAGAATCCTTCTTTAAAAATGCTTTTACTCTCCCCAATCTAAATCCCCCTATCTTATAAAATTGTAAATTAATTATATCTAAATTAGGGTTTCCTTCTTCAAGAAAACTGTCCGTTTAGTTAAAGAAAATGGAGCTGCCGCAGCAACTCATTTCGATCTTCAACTCTTGCCCCGTTTAGCTGAATAAGTTTTTGCTTCTTTATAGCTCAACTCGACTGCCTCCTTAAAGGAGCAGTTAACAAAGTTAGATACTTTTTCGGTAAATTCTTGCGGAGTGATCCATACCAATTTATCTTCACTAATTTTCCCATTCGTATTATCACTGATAAATATCGCTCCACAATAGAAGGCACGTTTATCTACAAAAAGTGCATCATCTTCAATATCAATTAAAACTATATTCTCATCAATTATTTCAAAATTTATATGTTCAAATGATTTCCTTAGATTACTACTCCATCTATTATCGTCGATCCATTTATCCCAAGACAGCATAAGGTTATCAAATCTTTTCAAATCAAACGAGTGGGAAATACTTTTTGCTCCATCCCACATAACCTTTTTAAGGGAATCCAGTGTTGGAAGTAATTTAAAATCAGTACAATACACGAATAAATTTATATGTCTCAACCCCTAAATAAACTTTTTAAACTTATTTATTCTAGGTCCAATTTTTAAATCCTTCTAAAGCTAACCTGCCACTTTAGCATTCCTGTAGATCGTTAATTTTCAACTTTGAAAAAAATAGAGCTCCTCAGTAAGATATGAGTATAGAGACCAATCTAACTCAAAACCTTAAGGAGTAACCCCTAAAATGAAGTTTAAAATGCAAAACAAACAAAATCAACTAATAGAAAAAATTTCTGTTAAACATCTTGTTGTTGGCGTGGATATTGCTCAACAATTTCACGTGGCAAGAGCCGTAAATTTCCGTGGAATTGTAGTCGGAGATCCACTTACATTCAAAAATAATGAAGAAGGATTTGCTAGTTTACTAAAATAGATTAAAAATCTTCAAAGATTAAACAACCTAGATGAAGCTATTGTTGGGATGGAACCAACTGGACACTACTGGATCAATCTTTCAAAATGGCTTTCTAAACAAAACATCGAGGTGGTAACGGTAAACCCTCATTTAGTAAAAAAGAATAAAGAAAATCGTGATAATACTCAATCAAAAAGTGATAAAAAAGATGCATTAGTTATAGCTGATATGGTGAAGAACGGTTACTACTCCGAGGTTAGATATACATCAGAATCATTTGAAAAACTAAGGGTTCTTATGTCTAACCGTGATGTAGTAGTTAAACGCCTTGTTAGTTCTATCAATCAATTAAATCGTTGGGTAGATATTGTTTTTCCAGAACTACGACAGGTATTCAAAGATATTAAAGGTAAAGGGGCAATCGCAACCCTCCGATTATTCCCAACCCCAGTGGAATTAGAAACTATGCAGCCTTACGATGTTATTACAAGTTGGAAGTCAATCATGAAGAGGCAGCCTTGAATAAAAAAGGCCCTATTACTCCTTCAATTAGCTAAGAAATCTATTGGTAATAGACAAGCGCTTGATGCTTATAAATTCCATTTAGAGCAGTTATTAGAGGAATATGATTTGGGCGTAACACAACTCGAAAGAGTTGAACAACAAGTTACCGAAGTATTAAATAAAATTCCTTTCGCTAGGAAACTCCTTACTATTAAAGGAATTAGTGAAATTTCTTTAGCTGGCATATTAGGTGAGGCAGGAGACTTAAGTCGTTTTTCTCAGGGTAATTCTCTTCTACGCCATGCAGGGTTGCACTTAGCTGAAGCTAGTTCAGGGAAGTGGAAAGGCCAAATTGTCATTTCCAAGCGTGGACGTTTCAGACTAAGGCGATTCCTCTACTTAGCGACAATGAGCCTTGTGATGAATTACCCAGAATTTCAAGCATTACATTCTCAAAATGTCAAAGTAAAAAAAATGAAGAAAATGAAATCAATTATGAAGTTAATTGGCAAGTTGGCACGGATTTTTGTAGGTATATCTAGACGAAATGAATCCTATTGTCCTGTTAAGCTCAAACCATTATTACCGATGGCAGCCTAATAACTTACAGAATTGAAGATTATTTGTCCCCTTGAAAAAATAATTTACACACTTATATTGACCGAATGTTGGCTTATTCGCAGGATTTCAAATATGTACGGAGTACCAGATTTATTCCACAAAAGGGCACGGACCCATCAGGTTAGCAAAACTGGCCTCCACCCCTTGGATAGGCATGACGAAGGAATGATAGGGCAAATGACCCGTTGAGACATGGGAGGGAAAGCCTCCAGGGGCGGCGTGGAGCATGTACATTATATGGTAAATTGTGGAGTTGCACTTTACTCCTCTATTTAACTATGCCTTCACGAAGACTTTATGATCTGACCTGATTCCATTTAATTGTTATTCCTGTATTCAATGGTTATGAAATCCTGCGAATAAGCGAGTATTCGGGAGTAAATCGTATTAAACTGAGGGAGTGGAATAAGAAAAAAAGCCGCCGAAGCAGCTGGTGATCTTAAACTAGTCGAGTAGAAGGGAGCCTTTTTACCTTGCGGTAAATTGTACTCCACCCCCCTCACAGAACCGTGCTTGCACTATTAATGCACACGGCTCCTCCTAGTTATCATTTACAGAATGTTAGTAATCTCTTTTCTTAAATCATATATATTCACTTTAATTCTTGGCGATGGAAGTGGATATTTATTAAGAAATAGTCTGAATTTATCCCATGTAAAGGATTTCCTTTGACTTCTTCGATTAAGCCATTTAAACAGTAACCTTTCGATTTTGTCTTTGAAGTTGTTTACATTTTGGGTATTATCAGTGACGCAATAATAGTTGTAATAACCTATCAGTGAACGTTTAAATCGATCCATAATCATATGAATATCTTTATTTCGATTATTCTTCAGCCATTCTTTCGTTTCTTTTAGTTTGCCTTGGACTTTCTTCCTGCTTGATTTCCGTTTCACACGGAAGTTTCCTTGTTTGCTCTTCCCACAATAGTGCGTGAAACCAAGGAAATCAAAGGTTGCAGGTTTATTTCTCCCCTGTAGATTTGCATTTCTCTCCGCAAACCTCCCAAAGGGAATGATTTTGGTCTTATCCTCAGCTATTTCTAGGTTAAATTTCTTTAATCTTAACTTTAATGAATGGAAGAATTGCTCAGCTTCACTTTTATATTGAAAACAACAAACAAAATCATCCGCATACCTCTGTGTGTAGTAAATGTGTCCCTAGTAAGGGTGATAACTGGTAGCTAGCCTTTCCTCCATCGGCATTACCCAACTTCATTGGTACTACGCTGCTATCCGACTCCCTACACGGCATTTGGTTTCCTCGCTTTTTATCACTTGTAGACCATACTCTTCTAAAAAAAAATAGAAAAGACCGGTAGGGTCTCCCGAGTTGCCGTATCATATCAATGTATAACGTGCCAAGGTCACTGACTCCAGAGAGGTTTTATCCTTCTTGCCTTTAACGAAAGATAAAATGTAGCTTTCTGCAGTGCTTAAAGCATCAGCCCTCTCGGTTTACTAACATTATGGAGCTCAATCCCTTCAACCATTTGGCTTTCGGCCCGCCACCTAACTGTCTACGCTTAAAGACTAAAGTTACCTTTAGTCCTCCAAGACTCGCTACGAGCGAATGGCTAGTTCTTACTCGACGGGAATCCCACCCGCTATATAATACGACCTAAGCTCGGCCGCACAAGCACCCGTTAGATTAAGTACATTTCTTCACAAACTATTCATAATAATACGAGTTAGTCCATTCATATTCTTTACCATTATCAGAACACCATTTAAGGAACCCTTTTTTACCCTTGCTACTAAAAGCAATCCAGTCACTTAAGAGATTTTTGTAATAAATTACACTTTCACTTACATCCTTTTTACTTTCAACATTGGTGATTTCTGTAGAGAGGTTTTCGATTTTCAAAACGAAGTCCTGATCCTCGGAAATATCACCAATGTAGGCATCTTCAGAAATGTGATGAAATGAAAATTCAAGGGAATAAAGATAATAGTTAATAATTTCCATCAATACTCTTTGTTCACTCTTCCCACCAACCCTTAGTGCGGTTTCAAGGTGCTTCAAATGGTTTTCGGATTTTAAGAATAAGCCATACCATCTAAATGGCTGTGGGTCTTTTGGATCTTCAATCATCCAATCTTCAAGAATCGGTTTTAATATGTTTTCCTCAAGTGGATGTACTAGTAAATAATGTATATCTTCTGATTCCTCGAACCATTTAAAAAGCCAATGAGCGAATTCCTTTTTCTGTTTAGCTTGCCATCCCTTCACCTCTTCGATAAAAAGGTTTAGCGATTTAAAGGCATCTTTCCTAAGTCCCTTTTCTTTGAAGAGGCAAAACTCTTTAAAAAACGGATAACTATCCAATTTTTTATCTTGGATTAAATTCGTAAGTATATCAGGCAAATCATCTACACCCTCTTTCCTTCAAAGAATTTCTCCCAATGCAATTTTTTTTGTTTTAAATAAACTCCCAATAGACAATAAGTTCAACACTTAAAGGCGTTAATCCTTCTTGGATCAACGCACCCGTTCGTTTAAGTGTATTGTTTCACAAACTCTTCGATATGTTTTTAGAAGGATAAAATGAAGATACTATATCATAATATGAGAAATAAGCGAACTACCCATATGGATTTATTACACTTTTTTCCTCTCTTCCATTGATTTAGAATAACCAAAACACTCTCTAAATAACTTCCTGCCAATATAATGATGGAAATTTTTGTATCTACATCTGTAATATTCATTCCAATAGCTAATCATTCTATTATAGCTTTTGCAAAACGTAGCAATATTTTCAAGACAAAATCTCTTAATCCGTTCTGTATCCTGTTCTTTTAAAATATCATAAGTCATTTCTAATATTTCTACTACATATTCATCACATATTTTAACGATATATGGAATAGCCCAATCTTCATAATCCATCTGAAGCAACGAATAACAATGCTTTTGGCGAACAAACCCGTCATTACTTCTTGAATAAATGCAATGCAAAATCATTTCTTGTCGTACACTTAAATTGTCTATAACTTCATCTGAAATATCATTGTAGTAGATACGATAAGGAAACCGAATCACGTTATCATCTTGAAAATATAGAATATTATCCTCCGACACACCAATAGTGACATTATTATAAGTCTTATTAGGAATTAGTCCAACTGCTTTAGTCACTTCATCTCTCAAATAGTTTGGAAATCCATCTTGAAACATACAATCACATCCTTGGTTCGCATAATTCTACAAGTGTGTAAATCAACTAAACTGCGTCTTTAGTCCAAAAAGAACTATTCAACAAAGATTAAAAAACTTCTTGCTAGTTGTAGAAGTAAACTGCCCTTTAGTTGAATAACAAAAAAAGGGCTGCTGCCGCAACTCCGTCTTCTGCTCAAGCCCCCGTTACTTAAAGAAGATAGGGTCTACCACCGTTTCATAAAAATATGGTCCATAATCTTCTTCGTGAGTCACAATATATGTCCAAGTAAAATCTTTATCAACCACATAGACATCACACATATATCCTTCATATTCATTAATTATGTCCTCTGAAGTTAAACCGCTGGCATTTTCAAGCAATAATGCATTTGTAAATTCTTGGTAAAAAATGCAGCATTCATCTTTCATTATTCGATTAAATGCCTTCCTGGCACTTTGCTTTTTTTTACAGGAAAGTACATTAGAACTAAAAAGATGCCACATGAAACGTCCATAAAAAATATGTCTTTTTTGGTTTTTTGGAATGTCCTTGACAAATGATTCTCCCCAACGTTTGATAAGGTCATTCCTTTTGTTGTTTAGCTCAATAACACGGATTCCTTTATCTTTTAACAAGTAAATCTGTTCCATTTTTACCACTTCTTCCGATTATTAAAAAACTCTCCCCTTTCTTTCGACAAGAATGAGTATTTTTCCTTCACCGTATTTATAACGGTTTCTTATTGAAGTATACTGCCCGTTACTTTAAGTACAAATTTTCACAATCTCTCCTAAACTTTAACGTAGATATCTAAGGTGTTGCTCAAGAAAATGGCCTTTTTATGCAAAAAAAGCGCAGACTCATACTCTGGAGTTGCGCCCTTTAATGGAATAACAAGAAGCTCCTATTAGCTGGTTTAGTGAAAAAAGAAAAAGGCTGTCGGAACAGCCGTATTAAAAAATACTCTGGATTCAATCCCAAACCAGAGTATTTTACATTATTAATATTTTTATTTAACGGCTTCTTTTAATTCCTTTCCTGGTTTAAAGGCTGGAACTTTAGAAGCAGCAATATCTATTTCTTCACCTGTTTGTGGATTACGCCCTTTTCTAGCTGAACGTTCACGTACTTCAAACGTACCAAATCCAATTAATTGAATTTTCTCTTTTTTAGCCAGTGTTTTAGAAATCGTTTCAAATATCGCATCCACGGCATTTGCAGCATCTTGCTGTTTCAGTTCAGCTTGTGTTGATACAGCTTTCACTAATTCTGTTTTATTCATTTTATACACCTCAATTTTATAAAACTATGTAGAGTCTAAAATATAGCATATATTCTTGAAAAGTGACAATAAAGTCGTATTAAATCTAATGGTTCTTCCACACTCACGCCCTTTAATGAAATAACTACACCACCACTTGATTTATCTATTAATGTGGAATAATAAGCAAACGTTTCTTAATCATCATTTATTGATTTAATAATTAACTAAAGCCATTCCGTTAATTCAAGATGGATTATAATTCCCTCTCTTTAACACTTATCATTAAGTAATTCCCGAAGCATTTGAAAAATTTGACCTCTATGATGCGATTCATGTTCAATCAAATGGTAAACAACCCACTCAGGTGTGACGTCATAATGTTCAAGTACTCTCGGTTTACGCCAATCGGTTAAGTCCATTGAACGAAAGTGGGAAAGTAATACTTCACGTACCTTATTAAGGCGGTAAAAATGTTCCTCTATACTTTCTCCCTCGAAGTGAGTTAAATTACCGTCAGTTCGATGTTCTAAAGGAAATAATGCACTAATTTCAGGATCCCAATCGGTTCCAAGTACTTCTACATATAACCAATCTGCCTCGATCAATGCTATGTGATACAAAAGTGTCCCAATTGATTGTCTTTCGCCTAATTTTCGGTCTATTAAGCTTTGGCTGATTCCAGTTAATTCAGTTATAAGAGTACGTCGAACATCCTCTAGACACCATAGCCATCGGCCAATCTCTTCTTCATACTCTGGTAATGAAGATACCAGTAAAGCTCTTCTCTCCAACAAGATCAACCTCCTCTAATTAAAATACTTACATTCTATTAAAAATGATGTTTCCTTCTTTTAAATAAAAATATTCTTCCCGTATTCCACAATCTGGCCCGATTGTTGAAAAAAGCTAATGACGATTGTTCAACTAAACTCCCGTTACTTGAATAAAAAAAATGCCTTATCCCCCATATTGAAGCAAAACACCCGTTTAAGTACACCCTTCACAATCTGTTAATAGTTAAACAATTAAACATCTTCCCAATAGAATTATTTAAAAAAGAACAGGTAAGACAATCAGTATTTTTTCGCTAATAAATATATCAATCTTTGTTTTACTGACTCCCATTCACTATCAATAATACTGTAAAATATATTGTCGTGAATGCTACCATCTGCCTTTACCCTATGTTTACGAAACGTTCCCTCTTTTGTTGCCCCTATCCGTTCAACTGCTTTTTGAGAACGTAAGTTTTGTCCACTAACTGAAAATTGAACACGAATGACCTTTAATTCTTCAAAACAATACTTAAGTAATAAAAATTTACATTCGGTGTTTACCTTTGTTTTCCAAACTTCTGGTGAAAGCCAAGTCCAACCTATTTCCACATTACGATTTACTTTATCAATATCGCCAATTCTAGTTGTCCCTATTATTTGACCTGTCAGATTATCCTTAACAATAAAAGGGATTTGTTTACCTTCCTTTTTATTGTTAACAGCTATCATTAATATTTGTTCTAAATCCTCCGCTGTGTTAACTTCCCGCCAGGTATATTTCCATACGTCAGGGCTTTTTAAAGCTTCAAATAATAATTCCTTATACTTCATGTCGAGAGGAATAAGTGAAATTGTATTTCCTTCTAGAGATATACCTGTTTCAATTATCATAGAAACTTCCTCCCTTTTAACGTAAATAGCAAAATAACGTTTGTACCTATTAATTCCATACGAATAAGGATTACTCCTCCTTGAAAGATTTTATTCATCTTAAAATATACTGGACCGTTACTAGAAGAAGAAAAAAGCGACCTTCGTTATTGAAGAATCGCACTCAATTATTTAATAAGCATTGGTATTTTATTATCTATATTATCTTTGACAAAGGTAAATTTATATCTTACTTTTCGATATTATGTCGAAAATATGTGGTGCTATTACTAGAAAACATACTCCTATAAAAAATGGGATCGCCGCAGCCAACCCATTATTCAACTCTTGCACCCGTTCATTTAAGTTGATATCTTCACATTTATCACTTTTTCGTTCTATATTTAGCAGATACTTTCAGTTTAGATGATGGAAATTAGGAATCCTACAAATTATATGTTACAATGTCTTTACCATTTGATTTACTGTTTTCATGTTCCCTACTCATTAGTGAGTGGGGTTTTTTATTTTATTAAGAAAAAAAAAACAGACTCTAAAAAAGAGTCTGTCCATATTTGGCGATATAATTAAGCCTTACGAACGTTAGCTGCTTGTGCTCCACGTTGACCTTGCTCAACATCAAAAGTCACTTCTTGACCTTCATCTAAAGTTTTGAACCCTTCGCCTTGGATAGCTGAGAAATGAACGAATACGTCTTCTCCACCTTCACGTTCGATGAATCCGAAACCTTTTTCGCCATTAAACCATTTTACTTTACCTTTTTCCATGTTTGTTTCCTCCTAGTGTGTTAGAACACACAATGTATTACTATCCTTGCTCTCAGTGATCATCAAGACGAAAAGTTTTTACTAATACTATCCTTTACACCGAACAAAAATAATTCATTTTTAGAATAGCATTTTTTGAAATTGTTTGCAAGGACCCTAATTCTTTAACAAAAGGACCCCATTTACTTTAAGTACGCTTTTTCACAAACTGCTTTATTAACCCGTTGTCATAGCTTTATCATCATTTTCATATCCTATAAAATTGATGATTAATATATAAATTGGAAAGATAATCAATGCTCCTATCGCAAGAAGACCTGTAACAGGATTAGGAGCGTCCCCTCCATATGTTGTCGGGAATTGAGAGGCGATTATATATGAAAAAAGAACAAAATATGGAATCCAAAGGATAACTGTCCAAAAGTTGGCTTTTCGACTTTTCAACCACTTTTTTGTTAGGTAAAAGAGCAGGATTGTACCAAATATAGATACAACAACAATAGTTACACTACTTAATCTACTTACAGTACCAATATTCCAACCCGTTAGTCTACTAATCCTATAAACATTAGCCATAAGTTCGATTGGAACAAGTATCATAAGAGCATATAAGATGCTGACCATATTTAATTTTATGAAATGCTTCATTTGAAAAATCCCCCTTTTTCCTATTCCACTAACCTGTCAGTTAAAATAATTTTAATTCCAACTATATTTTACCATAAATACCAATTTGTTATATTGATTCTTATTAAAGTATTCTGATCCGTCAGTACTACAAGAAAAGGGAATTGCTTAAGCTAAGCATAAGCCGTTCCCTTTTGAGGTAATGTACAGGAAAAAGTATATATAATAAAATTGAAATCGAGAAAAATTTTCTATTATTTGTAAGAATTTTCTATATAATAGATTTAGGGAGGAGCACTACAGTGCATCTGCGGTGCTACATTGATATTAGATAAAAAGATGGAGGAGAAACATTCAATGTCTAATGATAATGAGGTTTTATTAGATAATGGAAAACAAAATGATTCAAAAATAAGAGTAGAAAGGAAAGAGGGAGAACCGACTCCAGCTTTCAAAGGGGCTTCTTGGGCAGCACTATTAGTAGGTGTTACGGCTTATCTCATAGGCTTATATAACGCAACGATGCAACTGAACGAAAAAGGATATTACTTTGCAGTTTTAGTATTCGGACTCTATTCAGCGGTATCATTACAAAAAGCAGTAAGAGATAAAGATGAGGGAATACCAGTAACTAATATTTATTATGGTATTAGTTGGTTTGCACTTATTATATCTATTTCATTAATGGTCATCGGTTTATATAATGCAGGAAGTATTGTTTTAAGCGAAAAGGGGTTTTATGGTATGGCATTTGTTCTTAGTTTATTTGCAGCCATAACGGTTCAAAAGAATATTAGAGATACACAGAGAGCAAGAGAAAGAGATTGAGTATCTTCCGTTAATAGCGAAATAAAAAGTATTATCACTTTGCTATTTTCTTGGAGTATTATTTTTTTATAAAGAATAAGTATACAAAAAAGGTTAAAAAAGCAGAGCGATTCAACAAAAAGTTATAATCGCCCTGCTTTTTTAAAGATATTCAAACACCTTATTTGTCTTCTCTTAATATATAGTCATTTCCATCTTGGTCTTTAAACGAGAACATGTTTCCAAATGGCATTCTTAACATTTCACCTACTTCTACACCATTTTGTTTCAATTTCTCATAAGCTGATTCTATATCAGAGGTGCTGAAAAGAATGGATGGATGGGCAATTTTTGATGGATCATGCTGCTCCATAGCTTCCCTAGAATAAAGAACTAATGTAGTAAATTCATCTTCACTTGGTCCAACTTCTATCCAAGAGAAGTCTGGCCCCATTGGCTGTTCAAATTTTAAAACAAAGCCGACTTTATTTAACCAAAAATCCTTTGCATCTTCCTGGTCTTTTACATAGATTGTAACTTTTCCAATTTTATTTATAATCATCAAAAATCTCCTTTTAACAATTTATTATCCACAGCCAGTTTATCATCTTAAAACACCCAATACAATTCGTATTAAAAATGGTCAATATATAAATTCTTATATCATAAAAAAACGCAATCTTTATTCATTGATTCCGCCTGATTGTTGAAGATCATTTACTTAAATCTTATTAAAGATAAGCCCCGTTTAAAAAGCCCCATTCTTTTATTACACTTTTGCTTATCCTTTTTATAAGTTAGTTCAAAAAAATAGGTTTGTGCTACTTCTTTTAAAATCCCGATTGCCCAGCAATGATTATAAAGGTAGTCCAAAGAATGGTGGCGATTATCAGAAGGATACTTACGAACATCAAAGTGTAATTAATTGGTTCTCCTATTTCCCTTTTATTTTTGATACACATAAGAATGACGGAAAGGATGGAGAAAACGTAGGATAAAACTGCTCCAATCCAATAGTATACCAATGTGTTAGCTACCCCTTTTTGGACCCCGCCCCAATATGCCATATCTTGAAAGATAAGGCTAAAGAAAAACCCAAGTACAGCCAACCCAAAAGAAAAAAACCATTCTGCAATCCCTTTATTGCTCATACCCTTCACCACCGAGTGTAATATTACACTAATTATACCTAAAATACCCAAATTTATAAACCTTTTTTCTTCTGTCCTTTACTCCAATAAGGAAAAAAAGCGATACCATTATTTAGGTATCGCGCCAAGTACTTTTGTGATTGAATATACTACTTTATTTTTATTTTGAAATAGTTTGTTCAATTTAATTAAGTTGCCTTTCTATTTTAGATAATTTCATTCACTAACTCATCATCCATCATATTACTCCTATAAAATAAAAATAGCGCCAACTTCTATTTAATTGAAATCGGCACTTCGTTTATTCGATATACGTTTAGCGGGACGCTTTTGGCGGTTGGCACACGTCACATTTACGTTGGTTATTATTTTTAAATTTCGTAAATGTTTTCTCAAAATTGCTACCACATGCACATTTAAATAGTAACTTTTGAGAAAAACCGTGGTATTCCGTCGTTAGCAACTTACTTTCCGAATTGTTCTCAACAAATTCTTTAATTTTACCGATTGTCCATCGTTTATTCATTCTCTTACACCTCCATATTTTATTGCTAGGCGGAGGCTTTTCTTTGCATCCGTTTAATTATGAGCAAAAGTCGTAATTATCCTAAGTTTCTCATTATAACATGAGATGGCACACAATTAAACAGACCGTTATTTTGAATGTGTACTAGGTCATTTCAAACTGTCATAGCATGTTCAATCTACCTGTTCTTTTTGGAAATTATATCTAATTTCCGTTTACCATAGATTTCAAACCGGCAGAGCATTTTAGAAAAACCTCGCCAAGATTTTTATTTAGGGATAGCTTTATGGTAATAACGAATTTCCCCTATTTCTGTTCCGAAAAGGATTCAAATTCCATATTCCAAATGGAAATGAAGTCAGTTGGTCGATATCCTTTCACGTTGACTGAAAGACATTCCGACAAATAAAAAAAGACGGCATTTCCCGCCTACTTTCGTTGTTACATATTCAAATAAATTTCCCGCAATGTTTTTCCGAATTTTTGGGTTGCTTCCGCAATCTTCGCATTGTCCCCGCCAGCGTTTTCGTTCACGATCGAATATGCGGCGTTTTGAAGTTCTGCGAATTGTTTCGTCAATCCCCTTTTGGCAATATCATTTTTGAAAAAGTTTATACAATGTAATGAAGCAAGCGACAATTGTAAATCGGCGGAATCTTGGTTCGCATAAATGGAACGATATTCCGAATTTGGTTGCCAATCGTCATATGTTCGATTGACGAAATTTTCAAGACTTGAATATCCGATTTTGTTTTCGTCAACTTGATATGATTCTTTGGAAAAAATAGGCTTCCCACTTTTCGCATTAGTTCCCACAACGTCAGCTTGGGTGTGGGTTCCCCCTTTTGGTGCGTCCGCATTAGCTTCGCCCAAACCCCCAAAGAAAGCAAGCGTTCCAACGACAACAAGTCCAAGTCCAACGACCAACAATTTCTTCACGACCAATTCCTCCTTATGAAATATTTTCCTAAATAGTAACAAGTTGTATGTATTCAGTCAACTAGTCTACGACAAAAAAAACGGGGTCGCCCCCGCCCGTACCGTTTGTTTAAAAATCGAATTCGGATTTCTTCATTGCTTCGCCGAATTCCGCAAGACTTGGTTCAATATATCGGCGGCTTGGCTGAATTTATAAATATTGTAAAAGTGCTTATTCTCCCTATTCAATTTAAAAGGGGGTTTAGTAAATGAAAAATGAAGTTCTCTCTTTAGTTCTTCAAGGCATGACTTTCGTGGTCATTCTTTTTTCTGTGATTATCGCATTAGTAGCTTTAATTAAATATATAAAATAAGGCAAAGGGATTCCAGAAAACACCAAACGCAACGAACAAAGTGTGAGTCAAAATTACAGGAATGGTCTTTATCGGCTTTGGGATTAAGCTACTGCAAACAAAAGCTCCTCACTAAAAATTTAATTTAACCAACAATGCCCCCCTTCAAATATTCAAGTTTAAGTCGATTTATATCTAGAAATAAGCCTTTCAGATGTACCACTGAAGGGCTTATTCTTCCTCACCTTAATAGGGCTTCGCCAATTCTTCTTGATTCTTCAAGCGTCATTTTCTTTAACCCCTTGATTGAATGGCTGCTTTTTGAATAAATGCCCTAATTAACGGATGAACCTTCTTTTTTAATGCTGAACGTTCTGGCTGAAAAAGCGTTCCAATAAAGAAAGGATGATTTATGAGTTCCATAATGCGAGTTTCGCCATCTGTATCAACCCCTGCAATTCGCATACCTGCTTTCTCTAGCAAAGGAGCAAACTCATGATTTAAACCATAATTACAAATTCCATACTGTTCAACTATCTCAACATCACCATAGATCTCCGCCACTTTTGAACCTTTTGTCAGTGTAAAAGTATGCGTTTTTTCACTGACCGAGCAAGTGAGAGGTGCAACTAGTAATAAGGAGGAAGTTGGATTCTCCTCCGCATGCTCTGCTTCTGAAAGCCCCAACACATTCCTGCCAAATTCAATGATCATATGCTGAAACCCACCACATGTTCCTAAAAAGGGTACCTTTTGCTCTCGTGCAAATCGGATCCCATTTAAGGCACCTTGCATACTCTTATAAGGACTGGCAGGAACTGTCCAAAGTGCTTGAAACTCTGCCAGTTTTTGTTCGAAATCGTTTTCAAGTGAAGAAGTTGGGATCCACTCCATTTCAATTTGACAATCAAGGTAATTCGAAGCTAGTTTTATCGCTTCTGTTATCGCGTTATGGGCGACAACATTTGCGTCGAAATCACCAATTAATCCAATCTTATTCATAAAAGCACCTCTCCCATTTAAAAGAATTTTCATAACATAAAAAAGAATTATAAAACTCCCAACGATGTCAAGTCAACTAAATTCTTCTTAAATTCCCTTTAGCCAACCATGAAGCAGGGCTCACCACAGAAAATGTAAGGGAATATCGTTCTTACATGGTTGAAGAAGAAAAAGGCTGTCGAGACAGCCTGTAACCACCATACTTTGTTGAATTTAGACTTTTTCCCTTTTCTCTTAATTTATTGATTCCTAATGTTTATTAACAGAAGTTAAATTTTCTTCAACCCTGCTCCGCAGTGTTTGTTTAACCATATTAATTTCGATAACATTTTTCTTAGCGATAAAAACATAGCATAAGGCGGAAGGAATTAAGAAAACTTGCAGTAACGATAACGTAATAATGTAACTATTAGGCTCAGAGGTATGTGTTTTTTTTAGGGAGCCATTTCAGAAAGGGTACTTTTGTAACTCTGTTTCCATATTTCAATTTCATCGTTCGCGATCCCGATATAACGAACTGAATTAAATAAATTGTCATAATACCTTCAAGGGTTATTTTTTTGCTATTTCTATACCGAATTTATTCTAAATTCTACAAAAATCCAAATGTTCCCTTCTTACGCTAACCTGCCACGTTACTTCAATAAAAAGAGGGCTGCTGCTGCAACCCGATTGTTCTACGAAAGCCCCCTTTACATTAAAATCCTCGGGATATACGAAGTGTTTTTTTGTAAATAATAAGATTGTAAAACAATTAATTGAGGAGGACTTGTATGCAACAGGATCAACAGACTAAAGAGAATTTGGGTTCTATTATGAAACCAGAATTTGCCGGAACTGATGCACAAAAAGTAAAACAAGAAATTCAAAAAGATGTAAGCGAAGGACAAGGAGCAATGACTTCCCGAGAGGCAGGAGCAATGCGCGATTAAAAAACCACTCTGAGTGGTTTTTGATTTTTGGGGTTAAAAATAAACACTTTACATCTCTCATTTCGATTTGATGGAGATGCTGAAAGTTTAATGATTAAGCACGGTTGATTTGAAAGACCTCAAACGATTGACCGTGAATATCTAGCTAAAGAAAAAACAAATAAATAAAGCAGAAGGTTAGCTAAATTAATTGGGCAAACCTTATTTTTATTGAGCTAACCGTAGTTATAAAATAAAGAGCTGTCGCAGCAACTTATTTCGATCTTCAATTCTTGTACTCGTTAGATGAATAAGAAAAATTGAAAGTTCCTATTACTTCTTCGAATATACCTAAATCCTGATTGTCCTCCTAAGTGAATAGGCATTTTCACAGACGAAAATGCCTCCTATTTTACCTACTGAAATTTACGAATAAAATTGAACAACCCTACCTCTTTACTTTAACAAAAAGTGAGCATTTCACATTTTAAAGGAACATCCTTTTGTGGAAGAATGTTAGCTGTTATAAAGATGTCGGGGTTTTAATAATACGCAAGTTACCGTTTCCAATTAAAAAAGCAAGGCCCAATGGGCCCTGTTTGTTATTTGACTATTACTTTTCCAACCATTCCTTTCCTGAAATGGTACCGACATATCAGTTCATATGTACCGGGATTATTCGGTTTCACGGTAATGGTTTTTTCTTTTCCTGGCTGGACTTCGGCGTCAATTCCGAGCTTTTCCACGGTGAAGGTGTGTTCTTTCTTACCTTCGTTTTTCAATATCAACGGTGTCGTTTTTCCATTGAAAATAGTGATGACATTCGGATTAAAGTAATCATCGTTCAACTTAACCTCAATCGCTTTCACCGTCTCCATTGGCTGAGTTACTACACCGGATTCGGCAAATACGCCGAGTGAGCCTAGAGTTGTCACAACCATAATCATTGCAAGCAAAATGACCAATCCTGTTAACCACTTTTTCACAGACATTCGCAATCCCTCCTTTCCTAAACACTATTTTTTTCTAATTCATAAAATATTATCACTATAAATTGGGTTCCAACGTGCTTTCAAATAGTAATATTTTCTGAAACAGTGAAAAGAAAAAGAGCTGCCGCAGCAACCCCCATTGTTAACACAAGCTCCCCCGTTAATACAAAAAGAGAAACTATATGCTTGATTACTTTGCAATTTTTACAGTCCTTTTCAGCCTAACCCTCGTTCAATCCTTTCCCTATCAACTTCTTCTACCCAATCATAGTATTTCTCATAAAGGGAACGTATTCGATTGGCTTCAAGGGCAATAACTTCACACCCTCTATCATCATATACAAAGAAAATAATGTCTTTTGTTATATTAACAAAGAAAACATCGGGATAATCAATGGAGTATCCTCCGAATTTTGGCTTCAATGGAAAATCTTCATTACTAGCTGCTTTAAGTAATTCATTGATACGTAGGTCTTCTCGTCTGCACAATAAAGAAAATTGTTGCATCTCATATTCTTCTGCTTCATCTGATTCGAATGGGTAAGGAAAGACTTTCACCTGAATTCGATTTAAATGAATTTTGCTCTTCAAAAACCTCTGATATACCTTCAGTTTTCTTGTCCGTTTATCTTTTATTTTGTGTTTGTACACATTCGTCACAAGGAATAGGTCGTCATTTTGTTCAAACAATTCATCAAAAATTGTGGAGATTTGCTTATACACAAGTCGAAATAGCTTTAGATTAAGTTCATCATTTTCAGTAAATTGATATATTTCCCTTGCCAGTGAAAGGTGGATACCAATGTCCCATTGATAATAAATGCTTGGGACTAATTTTAGAGTTGGAAACCTTTCGTTAAGATAATTCATTACATTCATTAACTTATTCTCACTTTCTTTTTATTGCAGTTGCAACCATTTTTAAACTAAGCACCCGTTATTAAAAGAAACTAAGCTATCTATTGCATGTATTTTTACAATTCCTTAAGTAAATCAATAGGTTCCACTTCTCCACCATAAAGCTCTGCATTCCAGATAACACCAACTAACAATTCATCTTCATACATTCCATATACTTTCCTTCTATTCCCCTGTACCCTATTTATAGGTATTATCATACAACATAAATGAATGAATTTAATAGGTGTACTGTTAAACTATCCTGAACCCATTTTGACAATTAATCATTACACCGGTCTGAAATAATATTTATCGATTTTCAGGCTTTTTTTTATTTCCAAAAATATGGCATAGAACTTGCAAATAACTATATTGAATAATTAAAGAAAATCATCTCCCTTGAATGGTCAAGCGTCTTGGTTGCCGTAAAGAGTATTGGTTAAGTGACATTATACGAATGTATTCCAGGAAAGTGCTAAATCCCTTCTGGGAGCAGGAAACAATTTATATAATAAAGGAGAAAATAAATGAAGGAATTGATCAGATTTGACGACAAAGTTTGTTTGGTTACGGGTGCAGGAAGTCATTCTGGAATCGGTTTTGCTACTGCTGAAATCATCGGTAAGCTGGGCGGTAAAATAGCTATTACAGCTACTACGGATCGAATCTTTGAACGTGCAAATGAGCTGAATCAAAAAGGTATCCAGACAAGGGGTTATATCGCTGATCTGATGGATCGTGAACAGGTTCAAGGACTTATAGATACTGTTATAGCGGAATTTGGCAGTATTGATATACTTATCAATAATGCAGGAATGGCACAGATTGGTTCACCCGAAATTTTTACTGAGTTTGCCAGTCTGGAAGATGAGGAATGGGACCTGGGCATTTCCCGTAATCTGACGACCTGCTTTAACGTGACGCGAAGGGTAGTCCCACATATGAAAAAACATGGATACGGAAGAATTGTAAATGTTTCTTCTGTTACAGGTCCATTAGTCAGCTTTCCAGGTGAATCAGCCTATGGTGCCGCAAAAGCTGCGATGGTAGGAATGAGCAAAGCGATTGCCATTGAAATAGCTAAGAACAATATCACCATCAATAATGTTGCACCCGGCTGGATTGCCACAGGGTCACAGCTTGAGCATGAAAAAATTGCTGCCCTTCACACACCGATCGGCAGGGCAGGACGACCAGAAGAAGTAGCACATACAATTGCTTTCCTTGCATCGGAGCAGGCATCCTATATTACCGGTCAATTGTTCGTTGTTGATGGTGGCAATATCCTGCAGGATTACAAGGGACCTGAAGTTTCTAAAAAATGAAGTTAACGGTTTTTTATGGCGGTGAACGATTAAATCCATTATAAACAGGCAAAAAAAATCAATCAGCTGGGATTTTTGAGGAAAGAACTTAAAAAAGTGAAAAACTAAATCGAAAAATGTGTGGTTCAATCTTTTTTTCACAGAGATATGCGCGGATTTACACACGATATGCGCGAATTTCACGATATATGCGCGAATTCCCCAATATATGCGCGAATCTGCCTAAGACACCATTTATGCCTGATAAGGATACTAGCGGAATGCGATTTTCCCAATGAATTGTGTATCCAAATCATAAACATCCTATGGTAGCCTGAAATAAGTATCTCTTTTTGTTTCCAACTATTCAATAATGCATACATTATCTATAAATTCATAATAATAGATATTCCAACTTGCCAATTACGTAAATGTCCATTTTTACATCCTGACATATAAATTGCTGTTTCATGGGTAAATACAGTTAAATGTATTCTCTATAATAAGTTGGGAAATGGTCGAACGGAGTCGCTGTTTTCCCCTTCAACCTCAGGATCTGCAACATTTTCTCCTTTCAACATTAAAAGCTGTATATAAAACAATAACTTTACAGGTAATGTTTTTAAATTTTATTTGAAATGTTATCATAGTACATTATAGGAGGTGAAATTATGTCGTCCTTTGTTTTCATGGCACTTTATCGTCCTAAACCAGGAAAAGAAAACGAGTTAAAAGAAATACTAAAAATACATATACCAACATTACGAGAAGAAGGATTAATTACAAACCGTGAATTGTTAACACTTCAAGCGGAAGATGGAACCATAATTGAAATAGCTGAGTGGAAGTCCAATGAGTCAAAAGAAAAAGCACACCAATCAGCAAATGTAATGTCCGTCTGGAACAAAATCAGTTCAGTTGCTGAAATTACTAGTTTTTCATCTCTTGCTGAGGCTCACAAACCTTTCCCAAATTTTAAAGCTTTATAGTCCTAAAAAGTGAAAGTACAATATTTCAAAATAAAAACATCACGAACTCTCCATATTTTTCTTGCGTTGAACCATTTTGTGGTCAAGGTACAAAGTCCACATGATGACATGTAATTAGTTCTAAGATTCGTCGTTTTTATGTTCAACACGGATGATTACCTTACCCTTGGCATGTCCTTCTCCAAGATACCGGACAGCATCAGCAGCTTTACTCAACGGAAATTGTTTATCTATTACAGGTACCACTGTGCCTGCCATAAAAAGTTGCTTTAAGTAATTTTGATCATTTCTGTTTGGTTTATGGACAAGGATAGCCATTTTCTTTCCCAAGGTTTTAGAAAACAAGGGTCCCACGAATATGCATTGGAAAATTCGGAGCAAGGAACCTCCCACCATGACATAAGTGCCCTTGGGATTTAATATACGATTGAAATCGAAAATAGACCGATATCCTACAATATCGAGAATAAGATCATAAGACTGACCTTTTTGGGTGAAATCCTCTTGTGCATAATCAATAACTTGGTTAGCCCCCATTGACAGTAGCATTTCTAATTTCTCCGCTCTGTCAACACATGTCACATCTGCTCCGTATAATTTGGCAATTTGCAATGCAAACGTGCCCACGCCTCCACCAGCACCGTTAATTAATACCTTTTGCCCTTCTTTAATTTTTCCTTTATCACGAAGTCCCTGCAGGGCAAGGACTGCCGCCTGTGGTATGGACGCAGCTTCTTCGAATGTCATAGTCGCTGGTTTCAACGACAATGCATTTTCATGAGCACATACATATTCCGCAAACCCACCCCATCCACACCAAGAAATGTCCCCGAAAACCTCATCACCAGGAAGTAAAAGCTTTACTTCTTTGCCAATAGCTTCAACCTGCCCCGCTATATCAGCGCCAAGTATTTTGTATTTTGGTTTAAGAAGCCCTCCAAGACGGGTTAAGAACGGTTTACCTCTTAGGAGTTCCCAATCCCAAGAATTCACAGAAACAGCATGAACTTTTATTAGTACTTCGTTGTCCTTTAGAGTAGGTTTTTCTACTTCTTTTAGTTTAAGAACCTCAGTCGTTCCGTATTTATTGTACGTAATCGCCTTCATCAGGGTTTCTCCTTAACAATTTTTTTAGGTCATTACATACTATTCCTGCAATTTTTTACTAATACCTTCCGTAAATAAACTCCCCATTACTTAAACAAAACAGAGCATTTCTCCATCTTAAAGCAATGCCCCTCGTTTATCTTATGTAGATTTAGATTTTTCCCTGAAGAAAATCAGAAAGTCTCTCTTCTGAGACTACTTGAATTCCGTTTCTTTTAAGTAATGCAGTTGTCACTCCATTTCCAACAATTTTCTTACCTTTAAATTCGCCATTATAAATCATCGAACTTCCACAGGAAGGGCTAAACTCTTTAAGAATAACTACTGTTGCATTAACCTCTTGAGCTTTTCTTAGAGTAGCATAAGCCCCTTTTATATAAAGTTCAGTAACGTCGCTACCCGATTTCTCGACCACTTTAGCCTTACCATCAAGGACATCTTCGCCATTACCACCAACTATCTCAGCTGGTTCTCTTGGAGTTGAAAAGCCACCGAGTAATTCTGGGCATACAGTTATTGCTTTGTTTTCTTCTAAAAGTTGATGTATCTTTTTATCCAAACAATGAGTACCATTATATCTTACTTCTAACCCTGCTAAACAAGAGCTTACTAATATCATAAATATCACCTCAATCTAATAGTATCTTATTTCCTTCTTATACTGTCCGCTAGTTGATCAACAAGATGCTAAAACAAAAAATCCAAACACTTAGAAATATAGATCTACTGCTAAACCTTTACCAACATTTTTTACTACTTTAATTATCCCTCAACTCTCTAAGCAATTGAAAAATCTGCCCCCTATGATGCGATTCGTGTTCTATCAAATGATAAACAACCCATTCAGGAGTTACGTCATACTGTTCAAGTGACCGAGGTCTACGCCAATCCTTTAAGTTCATTGAACGAAAATAAGACAGAAAAACCTCACGAACCTTTTTAAGTCGATAAATATGTTCTTCTAAACTTTGGCCCTCAATGTGAGTTAAATTGCCGTTAGTTCGACTATCTAACGGAAATAATGACCTGATTTCAGGATCCCAATCGGTTCCAAGTACTTCGACGTATAACCAATCTGCCTCAACTAATGCAATATGATATAAAAGAGTGCCAATTGATTGTCTTTTACCCATTGTTCCATCTAGCAGATTTTGGTTGATTCCAGTTAATTCAGTTATAAGGGTACGGCGAACATCCTCTAAACACCATAACCAGCGGCCAATTTCAGCTTCATATCCTGCTAATGAAGATACAAGTATAGCTCTTTTATCCAATTATTCTTCCTCCTCTTAATTACTAACTATCTATTAAATGTTACCACCTATTTCCAAGTATCCCGACTCATTAATTTCACAAAGTAGAGACAACTCCTTTTTGAAGAAACGCACCAGTAAGTTCAACAAGAATCTTACAATATCCATTCAAGAATTATGGGGTAAAAGCGATAAAATCAATGCTATTAATAAAAAAACTGAACCTAATATCATCGAACCTGCACCTATTAAAATTTGCTTTAACAAATGCTTGTTCTCTATATTTTTTGTATCAACAGGTTGTTCTTTTTTAATTAATTTATTAATAGCCTTTCTTTGATACAAAAAACCAACCGTCCCCAAAATTAAACCCACTAAAGCTAAAAAAAATAGCAAGATCATAAAGTAATATCTTCTCCTCCCAACAGTACTTTCCCATTATCGATAAACCTTTGGAAAAATGAAGCGATCATTCTTGAGTTTAAGCCCCCATTAGGTAAAGAACACCATTACGTTAATTCCCAGAAATATGTGAAAATAAAACAGAAGAATACTAATTCCGAATATTAATATCATTAGTAAAGAACCAAACAATTTCTTTTTATCTCTTTTTATCATTGAAGATATTGAACGAAAAATTGCTACAAAAACTCCAATAATAGAAATGAGTAACCACATGTTACCGCCTCATTTTTAAGGTAATTCATTAATAGTTCGAGCAATTACTTTGAATTTCCTTCCTTATATTATTCCTCAAACTGACCCGTTACTTGAAGAAGAAAAGGGCATTACCTCATTGTTGAAGTAATGCTCCCGTTAGTGAAAAAATAAAGAAAATATAGCAATAAGATAGAAAGCAATCCCTAAAAAAATACACAATTTAATTTTTGATGAAAATTTTATTAATGTTTTTTCTAGTTCAACCTCTTCGGTAACTTTGTTTAGGACAAATTTTCTTATTGTTTTTAGAAACATATAAAATCCTGTAAATCCTATTATTCCGAAGAAAGTCAAAGAAATTGACATAAAAAATCGATATGATTCCAATAAAAGCTCCCCTAATGCATTTACTTTAAAAAGCTGTTAACCATATATTCTAGTTGAGCGAATAGATTTCCTTCTTATACTGTCCGCTAGTTGATCAACAAGAAAAAAGAGCTGCCGATGCAACTCCATCATCAACTCAAGGACCCGTTCGTTCAAAAATAAGGATAGGTTTTTCTAGATTTTTTTGAAGATCTTTTTTACATCTTTTTCTATAAGGATTCTTATGAAAAAACTATAATTTATAGCTTGCGTATTGACAATAAAAATTTTTCTCCTGTACTTGAATGTTAATATGTACTTCCGTGTTTTGTAATACGTGATTTCATTGTAAGGAATTTGGTACGACCGTCCAAAAGATGTTCTATAAACGAAAGTATCCGAATCTTTACTTACTTCAATTCTCCATAAAAATCCTCTCATAGTCACAAAACCACCAATTAAGAGGAGTGAAGATACGAATATAATAACCATTAAGTTAAATTCTTCAGCATTATTTGGAATAGATCCTATAGCGATAGCCATAAATACTAATGTAAAAAGGAAGGCTATCCATTTAAATAAATTATGTATGCTTACAATAGCACTTCTTCCCCTAGAAAAAAGCACCTCATTCTTCCTGACATCTTCTTGCTGAACCCGAAAAATACTCAATTTGTTTCGGATCCATTTAAATAGTCCAAAAATGATTGTTTCTGGCAATACTCCAATTGCTTCGTTACCTCTTCTTGTCTTCCAAGACAGGAACAAAAATACGATTGATGAAAGCAAACCACGAATAGCCATTTTTACATTCTGTATGCCGTCCCAATAGTTACCTAAGCAGATCATTATAAATACTATCGTTAAAGCTGAGAACCACCACCTAATGTGAAGAGAAAAACGCGAAAATACTTGATCGTGTTGACGGTTTACGATAAAACCTAATAAATAACAAATGACTGAAATAGACATAAAGGCTTCCACAGGCATCCTTAACAACTCCATTTACCAATTGGCTACTTTCATTTTGATGGTAGCTAAATTTGGTAAGTATTCAGCAATGGTTTCCATATCATCAACTAATTATTTTGACTAAATGTACAATTATCTTCTTCAACCGGCCACGTTAGTTTAACAGCGAAAGGCTACCGGTTATGGTAGCCCCCCTAGTTTATTAGGAGTTAGCAATTATTATTTCGTGGATTCGGTGTCCAAGAGGCAATCCGATTTGCTGGACCAGCAACAATTAGCCACTCACCGCTTTCGTGGATTCCATCACTTGCTTGCCAGGATTCATACTTTTGGTGGTATCCATTAACAAATAACACTTTTCCTGATTTTAAAGTGATATACAAATGTGGAGAAATTTCGCCTAACTTTACGTCGATTACTTTTTCTCGTCTTATATTAAAGATAGAAAAAAAGCCTTCTTCTTCAGTAAGCCTTATCATATCATCTGGATATTTTGGAATTTTATCTGGACTATCATACACACCCCATATAGGATCCTCTATATTTAACCATATAAAATCAAAATCAAGTGGATTGTCAGAGTAGTGCATAAAAAAAAACAATGTTGAACCTGGGCCATGCCCAAACTTTATACCATCTACGACACTGCCAATAAACATCTGTTTTAGTGCAACTTCTGCACAAAGTTTATCTTCAATATTCAATATATTTCTTCTACGTCTCTTAAAAAATTCCATTTCTCAATTCAATTCCTTTATACTTGTTACCTTTATATTCGACAAGTGTTAGAACTTTTCCTTTGTAACTATCCTGCTCTTTAACTCAATAAGAAAAGGCTGCCGCAGCAACCCTTTGTTCAACGAAAGCCCCTTTTACTTTAAGTACAATTCTTCACAATCTTCTTTAAAAGTCGAATTAGGAAAAAGCAATACTTTATTTAAGGCATCGCCTTCTTTTATTTCAAATAAAATAAAATGATAAACTTAGTCTATTCGTATTTTTACTAGTTAAATTGTTCTAACTTTTGTGGTTTTGCCCAGATTAAATAGAGATATCCTAAAATCCCACGTTCATGCTTCTTAATTATTAAATTGGATTGCTTAACTATTTCTAAAATATCTCGATTTTGATGACATCCGATAGTATTAACTGCAAGCTTATCAAGTTTCTTTTGAATCCAAGCCAAGGTTGGGACGGAAAATAGCCCATGTTCTAAAAGTAATATCTGTCCATCTTCTTTACACCATTTATTAAAAAGGTTTAAAATATGGACTGGATTTTTATAAACGCAAAAAGAGCCGGATGAAACAATTGTATCAAAGGAATTATCAGGAAAATCGAGGCATTCAACATCAGATACAATAAAATTGGCTTTTACTCCATATTTTTTTGCAGATTCTTTAGCAGATTCAATCATTTTGGGGCTGAAATCTACTCCTAAATACTCTATATCTTTAGGATAGAAGGAAAAATTCATTCCAGCCCCAACAGCCACTTCTAAAGTCTTTCCTTTAACCGATTGGAAAATTTGTTTTCTCCATTTATTTTGCCCTTGTTTTTTACTCATTTTCGAATATTTGGCAGCTTGTTTATTAAACTTTTGTATTAATTGCTCTTTCTTCATAAAGCAATTCACTTCCTGATACTAATAAATTTCGAATTATCTATTATTATACCAATTTAATGCTTTTTCCACATTCCACTATTTACTTAAGAAACGAACGAGGTATTGATAGCAAAAAACATGGTGAGAATTCAAATAGATTAATGCCTAAATCACCGATCCTATCAAACAGTTCTAAAAACAATCAATGTGGTGAAGCTTTTTGTGAATTTACTCATATTCAATTCTACTAATTAAGAGTTCTTAAAGAATTGCAATTAAATTATTTCTTCTTTTTTATTTCCCCTGTTTATTCATGTTGATTAAATCCAGACTCCATTTCGCTAATTATTTGGTGAATTGCACCGATTTCTTGCGGGTTTTTATACATGTTTGTTTCTCCCACTGATTATATAATATTAGTATTTCCTTTTCTAAAATATGAAGTGAAAAATGAAGATGCACTATTCAGCCTGCACCGTTAATACATTTAAAAAAGCCACCAATTATGGTAGCTGGCTGCTCAACTCTTGCACCCGTTCGTAAAAGATTTTTCTTTAATATCTAACCAAAAAGCATAAGAAATGTTCAACTGAAATAGCAAAGAATTCTAAAAATAAGTAAATTACTTGATGAAATTACTTTTCTTTCTTCATTACTCATTCCTTCAATTCTCTGATAATTCCCTTTCTATATGACAAAACACTTCGATTGTAAATCCTCCAGGTGCCTCAACATAAAATGTATAACTATGTAACTGTTGAGGAGGCTGTACATCAAATCCATCCTCTTTCAAACTTTGATTTATTTTGTCCACTCTTTCTTTACTTTCCTGGGGAAATCCAATATGAAACGAATTTGGATAATGGACTTCACTACCCCTCATTAAAGTTAAGACGAAACCAGCTTCATCAAACATTGTAGCAAATCCGTTCCCACGGCTAGCTCCACACGTTAGACCGAAATATTTCTCTAAAAAATTCCGTGCAACTGAGACATCCGTAACAGTTAGGTTAAGGTGTTTGAGTTTCATTCTTCCACCCTTTCTTAGTATGTTCTAAACAATAAATTCTCCTTCTTAATTATATTTCTGATAATAGTAGATATACCTGTCTACAAAAATTAGGATAACGATCTCTTCCTTAATACAAGCCGGCACTTGTTATTAAAGTATTGCCCTCGTTAGTTGGATAACCTGTTTAACTATTTCTAATCTCCTCCTCATAAACTGGCCATATATCTTGTAATTTTCTATTTACTATGATTTGACCCATATGATGGGCATCGTGACGAATTACTCCATTTATATGTTTCCATAAAGGCAGTTTAGACGTATCATTTTCAATATCTGTCATACTTAATTTTTGAATATGCTCATAAATTTCTTGATTTAGTTGTTTCATCTTTTCAACTGTCAAATCCCATTCTTCTTGGGTATTCCCTTCAAATTTAAATGTTTCTTTATTGTTTGCAGTATATTCAGCATTTTTTCCTTTTAATCTCAACAACAACCTTTCTTTGTAATATAGTAAGTGTGATGTAATTTCCCAAATCGAATTAATTTCTTTGTTTTGTGGTTTCCACAGTGCCTGTTCAAAAGTCAAGTCTTTTAATACTAAGTTTAAGGGTGAATACCAGTCATCTTGACTGTAAGTATGTTCTATTTCATAAAGTAATAGATTAATCACATTCAATGTTCTTACCTCCCCTATATAACTTCTATTAAATTGTATTAATTATGTAAGCAAATTATTAAACAGTGTGGTCAATTAATACGAATTTAGCCATTATAAAAAGCCTAATTTCCTACTAAAAATACTAAGAAACTAGGCTTTCAAATTTTATAAAATTACAATTTTCTACTAAAAGCAATGATGCATTTGAAGCTAGTGAATACCAAGTTACCGAATGCTGATGTAATGGTTCAGGCTTTTTTGGACGAGCTTAGAACATCTAAATAGTGCTGATTATACAAAATACCTAGCATCATTCTTTATAAAAGTTTTTTATAAGGCTGCGTTAAAAAATAGTGGTTTTAATAATTTTTAATGGATGTTAATTAGGACTTCATAAATGAACATTATATGAAGGTTCCGTCTTTACTATTTTAGTTCCAAATCCTCTAATATTAGAAATAAAAATTATGTTATTGAATTAAGTCTATTTAATTCCTCTTCTATAAAGACAAAACAAAATATTAATCAGTAATGATATTATTGTCACTGCAATAATACCAATAGCAAAAGGTACTGATATTACCCCAGAATGTTTATTTATTAAATAAAATACAATCCCGTCAATTAGTGAAACAATAATGATCACTCTAATGATAAGTTCTGTAATGAGACTCATAATGCCGCCCCTTCTTTTTAAAACATATGAAAACATTTTTTTACATATTTATTTCTATCAATAACATATTTTCTTACTATTGAGTCCCTAATCACTGCTCCTTTAGAAAATTTAAACTAAAATCGTAATCCCCTCTCCCGCTTTAATAAAACAGAACAAGATATTATTTTTTGTTCACAGCTTCGGCGGATACAAATAAACCCTTATAATATTCATTTGTATGGATAATAGATACATCATTTGATTGAATGGCAGACATCGTTTCCCGGTTTAAAGAGCAGCCATCACAAATTTTTTTCCAGAAGGGAGTAAGTCTGTCCTGAAGTGTGGCTAAAAAGGAGTTTTCCATCCTCACATGTTCAAATAGAAGGATTTTTCCATCCGGCTTGCACACTCGTTTCATTTCGGCAATCGCTTTTTCTACGTTTGGAATAGTACAAAAGACAAGAGTCGCGACCACAGTGTCAAATGTATTCTCTTCAAACGGAAGATTCTCTGCACTTGCCTGTACCAATCGAATAGGAACCCCCGACTGCTTTATTCTTGGTTCTGATTTTTGAATCATAAATTCGCTCGGTTCCGTAGCTGTAACCTGATCAACATCTTTATAAAAACAAAAATTAATTCCTGTACCCGATCCTATTTCAAGAACGTTTCCATACGCTTTTTGGATCAGGTCTTGGCGAATCCTTTTAAATCTTTTTTTCTCTAGGGGTTTCATGAAAAAATCATACCATTTCGGAAATGAAGCACTTGTCATTTCTCAGTCTCCTAAATTTACCATTTTTATAAAATTGCTCATTCAATTCTGGATTTTGTTGATCCCTTTTTCCAATACCCAATTGCATTCGGCTCAATCAATTTTGCCTATACCTTTTTTCCAACAGTTAATTCGACCACTAGTTTAGACATTCCTAAAAAGATATACCAAACCCAAGGGTTTCTCTCCCCTATTTTAAATTTTTAAAATCCCCCACAACATTATTTTTTCCCTTTCAAGAGACCTTCCTTTGTTAAGAAGTCTCTAGCAACAGCTTCAGCACTCATGCCTTTGACCCCGACCTCATAATTCATTCTTTGCATTTGGCTGTCTGTAATCTTTCCAGCTAGTTTATTCAATGCTGGTACAATCTCTGGATATTTTTGAATGGTTTCTTTCCGCAATAAAGGAGCCCCTTGATATGGCGGGAAGAAATGCTGATCATCTTCAAGAGCAACTAGATGGTACTTTTGCAGTTGACCATCTGTTGAAAAAGCATCCATCAGATTCACTTTACCCGTTTCAATGGCATGATACCGAACAGACGGGTCCATCGTAACAACGCTAAACTGTAATCCATATTTTTGAGCCAACCCAGGATATCCATCTTTTCTGTCGGAAAACTCAGGATCAAATCCAGCTGTCACATTCTGCTCGACATTAACTAGATCTGATATTTTTTTCAGATGATATTCATCAGCGAAACTTTGCGGGACGGCTATTGCATAGGTATCATTAAATTGCATTGGGTCTAACATTACCATGTTGTATTTTTTAGCAATCCCTTCTTTTGCCTGTGTGTAAACTTCCTTACTGTTTGTACTAACAGGGTTTTCTTTCAGTAAATCGGAAATGACAGTTCCCGAAAATTCGGGATAAACATCAATATCCTTTGATTTTAATGCATTAAAAACAAAGGTCGTATCGCCTAATCCTGTCCTCAGCTTCACTTTCAAGTCTGTATTATCTTCTATAAGTAATTTATACATATAATCTAGAATTTCCGGCTCTGACCCCAGCTTACCAGAGATAACAATTGTCTTTTGTCCGCCTTGATGAAAAATGGTTGGACCAATCATCGAACCCATAATTAGAACGATAATCAGTGCAAAGGCCCCAGTGGCGACCATTATCTTTTTAAAGGAAATTCTTTCGAGTTTTCGCAGTAAAAGGTCAAAAATAATGGCTAAAAGTGCGGCTGGCACGGCTCCCAGGATCACAAGAGAATAATCATTACGGGAAATTCCCAACAGAATAATATCCCCTAATCCGCCTGCACCAATCAGTGCTGCAATTGTTGCAGTTCCAATAATGAAAATAGTAGCTGTTCGGATACCTGCCATGATTACAGGCATTGCTAAAGGAAGCTCGACTTTTAATAGTCTTTTTCTTCTATTCATACCCATGGCGCTTGCAGCTTCCAGTAATGAAGGATCTACCTCTTTAATTCCTGTATACGTATTCCGTAATAGGGGAAGTAGCGCATAAGCGACCAGTGCAATAACAGCAGGAACCGTTCCTATTCCAAATATCGGAATGAGAAGACCTAATAAAGCTAAAGAAGGAATGGTTTGCAATACTCCGGTAAAGCCAATGATATATTCGGCAATTCTTTGTTTTCGAGTTAAATAAATTCCTAATGGTATTGCAATGATTAATGAGAAAAAGAGAGCGATTAGTGATATCTCTATATGTTGTAAGAGGGCAGTTAAAAGCTGAGACTTCCTGGATGAAAATACACTTAAAAAATTATTCATAACTTTGCCCTCCTTCTCTCAAATATTGAGACATAACCTTTAATGCGTTTTGTCGATTAATGATCCCTATTGTTTTTCCACCTTCCATTACAGAAATGTGTTCGAACAATGCTAACTTTTCCAATACTTCACTTAAAGGAGTAGATAAGGAAATGGTTTTCGTATCAGATAATAATACTTGTCCTGCTGGAGCGGGAGTGATAAGTTCATTCAAATTAATCGCAAATTTCCGGCTGCCAACAAATTCACGTACAAAATCATTTGCTGGGTTCGTTAAAAACTGGTTTGGTGTACTGACTTGAACGATTTCTCCTTCTTTCATCAGACAAATACGGTCTCCTAGCTTCATGGCTTCTTTCATATCATGGGTGACAAAAACAATTGTTTTTTTAAGTTTTCGTTGAATTTCAAGCATATCATCTTGCAATTTTTCCCGGCTAAATGGATCAAGCGCACTAAACGGTTCGTCCATCAAGAGGATTTCTGGGTCAGCTGCTAAAGCTCTTATTACACCTACTCGTTGCTGTTGTCCACCTGAAAGTTCACTAGGTTTACGGTTTCGATAAATGCTAGGGTCAAGACCTACCATTTTAAGCAATTCATCCACTCGTGCAGCAATTTTTTCTTTGTCCCAATTTTTAAGTTCCGGTACAACTGCGATATTTTCAGCAATTGTCATATGTGGAAAAAGCGCAATTTGCTGAAGAACATATCCAATATTCCAACGAAGTTCATTGATATCATAGTCACTTATTTTCTTTCCATTAATCCAAACCCAACCTTCTGATAATTCAATGAGTCGGTTGATCATTTTTAATGTGGTGGTCTTTCCAGAGCCACTTGGACCGATTAAAACAAAAAATTCACCTTTCTTTATCTCTAAATTTACAGACTTTACGGCAAAGGTCCCATTAGGGAATTTTTTCGATACTTGTTCAAATCGAATCATTTTACTTCTCCTTTAATTATTCACTCCGTGTTTTCCAAGCTCCGACAAAATCATATTGTATACGGCGTCTCTAATCTTTCTAACCATTGAAACTGTACCATATTTTATCATGTTTACCATTATAAATAGATGTCTATATGTTTTCAAATGAATGATACTTATGTAACCTGACTTTTAGTAAACAAGAAAAGAGTTGCTGCAGCATCCCTTTTATGTGTCTTTTAATTGATAATAAACGTAACTTACGCAATTAATTGATTTATTTTTAAAGTGATATCCTATCCATTTTCTAAAAAACGCATGACATTTTTTCTAAAGGGTTCCGTTTTGAGGTGCATATCATATAAATGACAATAAAAATGGCTTGCTAACTGACGAAAGTTTTGGCAAGCCATTTTCTGGTTTATATAGTCTTTTTGACGGTATACAATATAAATGTCTTCTTCAAAGCACCCGTTTAGTTAAGTAACTTTATTTTACTTTCTGTTTTAAACACTTGTCTCGAAATCGCGAATCAGGCTTTTAGCCTTGCGGCATTTTGCTCATATCCATATACAACGCGTTCCATCGATGACCGTCCGGATCGGCAAAACCACAACCGTACAACCAGCCACCCTGTTCGCTAGGCTTGCTGAATATAGTGCCCCCGGCACGTTCGGCTTTCAAAGCGAGATCATCAACTTCATCCCGGGAGTTCGCCCCCAGAGAGAATAACACTTCAGTGCCCTGCGCCGAATCCGCAACAGCATTACCAGTAAAACCGCGGAAAGTGGATTCTGGAAAAAGCATCAAAACTACCTGATTGTCGCCGACGAAAAAGCTGAATGAGCCATCTTGACTAACATACTGTTCATTCAACCGAAAACCAAGCTGCTTATAAAACTCCTTTGCCCGTTCTGGTTCTCGCACTGGCAGGTTCAACCATAATTCTCTCGACATACCTAACAACCTCCTGATAAAGAGATGCAGTGAACTTACTCCGATAAATTCGATGCTTATTACTATTTTACCTCCTTTTTTAGAAAAAAATCTTTATTAAAGTAACCTGAACCGTTGAATAATTTTTATAGATTTAACATCAAAATGTCAGTTAAATTGACATCTCATTTGACACGACAATTGACAACTCTTTTTAAGCGTACAACAATCATTGTCCTTTAAAATAATTTAGTCATTTAGGCTGTCAATTCTCTATAAAAAATTAAAAAAACCTTTAAATAAAAAGAAAAATGGCATAGTCAATTCTTATGCCATTTCTAGTGTCAATTTAACGTTTTGCACCTCAAAACGGAACCCTTGACATTTTTTCGTCATGCGTTTTTTGATAAAGCGTGATGTATTATTTCCGCTAAAAATTCGTATATTCTGCTTTATCCTGAATATTAAATTCAATCATTTTCTCAAGCAATTCAAAATTTACCTGCTCATTCCACGGAATTCGAAACAAGCCTTTGGTAGCACCGTAGCCAGCTTGTGCAATGTCATCGGCAAAGTGCGCAATGCCTACTTCTTCGGGTGAAACGCTCAAATGATGCTTTGCTGTGGAAAAGCCGATAATAAATGTGCCGTGATCGGAAAACATTGGCGTATTCCACTTGATTTGCGGTTCCAAATTTGGGAATTTATTAGCAACCCACGCCAAAATTTCCTCTGTTCGGTCGCGGTGGTCGGGATTATCGATACTTGCTAAATATTTCACAAAAACTTCCATATCTTCCTCCTTCGATATTATACTATTACCGCCAAAAATTCGAATTCTCTGCCTTTATCCTTTATATTAAATTCAATTATCTTCTCTAGCAATTTGTAATTAACTGTTTCAGTCCATTGAATTCGGAATAAGCGTGAAGAAGCGCTGTAGCCAGATTGGACGATTTCATCGGCAAAATGCTCCATTGTCTCTTTTTCGGGTAAAATTTTAAATCATTTAAGGAATACTCATTAATATCGAATGCAATTACAGTAGCACCTTCACTTAAGCAATGTTTAACAATTTCTTTTCCAATTCCAGAAGCTGCACCTGTTATTATTATTTTTTTCTCCGTTTCAATTCTATATAACCTCAAATACTATCATGAAACCAATTGTAACATGATCCTAACCCTTTACCTTTTTAAATAACCGCCGTTAATTTATTAAAAAAAGCTGCCAAATTTGGCAGCTGGTTCTTAAAGAAACGCGCCTTATACATAAATAAAGATCACAATGCTTATTGAATCATTGCGCCCGATTGTTGAAGAGCTTTGCCTAAATATTATTTGAGATAAGCGTCAGTTAGTAGAAAAGTAGGGAACAAAAAACTTTCATCTTACATGACAGATTAACCTCTGTCCGTTAATGATAAATATCTATGTACAACGGCTTGAGCGAGACAAGTTGATGAATCAACAAAGGAAATATCGTTGGATTTTTTATCTGTAACAACATTAAAATCCATATTTCCATTCGATAGAGCATCGTATTGTTTTACTAAGCCATTATGAAGTAATGTAGATAGTCTAGACTTTATTTCTTTTCTTAGTTCGTTATTCCATTACTTTTCAGAAGATTTTCTAAGTGAAGAATTGTATTTTCTTTGTAAATGAATGTCCGTAAAATCATCTTATCTAAGTCAGTCATTCTCTCACCTCATTCTTAAACAATCCTCAACCTAGACAGAAAAAAGAATAGCCTCAACTACTCCATTACCTTATTGAATATTCGCACCCTTCGTATGTCTTAACTGCTCCAACACACTTGGATCCTTGATTTTCTTATCATCCGCAAGCATTATGACCTTTGAGAGGATCTCCGCTGTTTTTGGATCTTCATCTAGGAATGGTAGGAAGAGCTTTCCTCTATGCTGCGAGTGAACTGCTAGGATGTTCAGGTTTCCACTTGCTTGCTTGTAGGCCATGGTACTTCCTAAGTGGACACCGTATTCCCCGAGATTTCCTTTTATCAGTGCGAAGTTTCCTTCTATTCTTACATTGTTAATTTTCATCAGTCTCAGAGATTCCTGTAGGATGGCTGCTCTCATTTCAATTGTTGTTAGGCTTGCTTCTGGGTCAACGATACCAACATGGGCGACACTTACGACTAGGTCCACATCTCTCATTGTTTCAGAGAAGATGATTTTTGGAATTTTACTAAACTCTATGCTTTTATAGGTGTTTCGGTCAAAGAATTCTACCGTTTCAAGGGTTGGGCTTTCTACGTCAGAAGGTGAGAACCAGTCTGCAATTGCATAGATTTTTGCAATGATGTTTTCCTTGTGATAGACCTTTTGCAGTCCTTCTTCATAGTTAACGGTCCACATGCGATTTTTTAATAGGGCAACAGCTTTCTTTGGCTGAATTTGGTGTCCTGCATAGCGTCTGGATTCTGTTCCTGCTGCTTCTTCGTCTGCATTTAGTCGGTATAGCTCACGAAATACCTGTTTGAATGGCTGCTTGATTTGCTGATCAAATAGATAACGCTGGTAGTCACTCCAGCTGTCACTTTCATATAAGTGAACAGGGTGAGCAATTGTAACTTTATCGTCTGACTGAAGCTGATAGCTTTCCCCAGTTGGAGTTTGAAGCTCTTCTCCAGTGAAGAAGCCTAATTTTTTACCAGCCTTAAACACAAGCATTTTCACAAGTGGAGCAACAACTGGATTTTTCATCATGTTGACTAGTTCCTGTAATGTGAATGGTGTTTCTAGCTCCATGGAGCGTTCAAGCTCTGCTTTTGCTCGGCTATATTGCTCCTTCAGTCCTGTGTTTACTTCTTTTAGTTCTAAGATGTATTCATGCTTTTTGTATTTTGGTGGGACGGATTTCAGCTCTTTGTTGTTTTTGATGACTTTGATGTCACCCTTCCCATTTAAATCAATCACTAGCTGAACCGTCATATCGTCAATTTCCACTGGCTCAAGGACGTGCATGACCTCTTCCATTTTCCGCGCTTCCATATCCCAGCGTAGTCTTGTTACATCCTTATACCCTGCATTTCGAGCGAGGTTATCTAGTGCAATCGCAACAATCTTTGCTTCACTTGCACGTCGCTGTGCTCCAAATTGCTTGCTTTCTTTTAAAAATTTTTGTATGAACTCGTAGCGCTCTAGCACATCATTCGTGTTTGCTGATTCAATTGGGATCAAGCTATAGCTCAGCAAGTGATCCTTGTTTCGCTTCGTTTCAACGGAGGTTTTCATATCCTCTAAGGCTAGCTTACCAAGTGTCGCATCAGCAAAAAGCTGGGCACGGCGATGGTTGGCACCTGCTGAAATATATTTTGCACAATCATATAAAATATTGAAGCGCTCCTCACCTAATTGCTCGTAAGCCTCTTTGAACCAATCAATATCAAAGGCACCATCATGGAATTCCTCTGGTGTGATCGGTGAATAGTGCGCAACTATTGTTTGTTTCTTTTTCAGCAGAGAAGGATTCATTCGTATGCGCATGGAAATACCAGGCTGCACTCTTTAGTCCATCCCATTTTAAATATGCTGCTACAATATCTAGCCATTGTGGTGCATACATCGCAGCCTCAAGTAAACGTTTGTCAGCGATCTTCTTTTCTTTTACAAGCTGTGCCAGTAGCTCCTCGTTCTCGCCCGCCTTCGGGTAACAGACTTGTAGTAAGTGGCTCAACGCTTCCTTCTTTGTCACATTCATATTGCCATAGTAATAGAAATAGCCACGGACGAACGATTCCTTATCGAGTCCTGATAATAAGGTTATCAAATACTCCATGCCCTCATAATACATGATACCTGTTGCATGTGGAGTGGCCTCTGTTTGGAGGTCACCACGCTTTAGTTCAATATCAAGGATACGAGCGATGACCTTTTCTTTTATCGGCTCAATTGAAGGGTGCACTTTCGTGAAGCCCTTCTTCGCATTTGTTAGCTCTAAAATGTGATCTCTACTATTCTCTCTTCCTAATAGCTCTTTTGTCAGTTCATTCTCGTCGATAAGCAGTAGATCATAGGATCGGACTAGCTCTTCAAGGTCTGGGCCAAAGCTTTTAAAGTTATTCATAGTGTATAATTTATATAATAGAAGGAAGTAGTTTTTGTAGGATGCATCATTATACACATTTTCCTTTGCCCAATCTAGCCACGGGAATGCAATAAACTGATACATCTGACGCTCTGACTTCCGCTTCTCCTCAGGGATAGCCTCAATCATCGTATGAAGCATCCCACTTGCTGTTTCGAATACGTCTTCCTTGTTTAGGTCCTGGAAATAAGACGATACAATTTTGTTCATCTGCCTAAAATAAAGAAGCTCAGGTGCAAAGGTATAGAAGGCCTTTACCTTCTCTAATGGATAAACGCTATCAAGAAACTCCTTGCGCCAATCATTCGGCTTCTTATAGTCATCCATTTCCCAGTTGTTAATCTTTTTATAGCGATAGCGATACACTAGGTCTAAACTGAACATGATATTAAGCTCGATAAGCTCAGGTGTAGTGATTTTTGTTGTTTTAAAATAGTCCTTCCAAACCTCAGCTAGTGGCAGGTCATCGATTCCCTCTCGCTTGTCCTGCATGTCAACGTTCCGACCTCGTTTTAGAGTTGCACCCAATAAGTGCGTTTCCTTATAACCATACCAATCGACTTCATATTCGTGCTCGCGATGCTCGTGAATTAACTCGGAAAGGCCAGTTAGGATCTCTTGGATTCTTGTAAAATCGGTCGAGAACACGTTACTGGTTTCGACTTTTTGGAAATTGTCAGTTGGCAACTGGCATTGTTTTTCTGGGTCGTATAGACTGAAACCGTTCTTTAGGCTATATTCCTCTTTTGTTGAAAGCTTGTCGATTAATAGCTTTTCTTTTTCAGTCGGAGCCTTGATAACCTTCCATTTGTCTTTTACCTTTTTGAATTTTTCCGGTGATGCTTCTTTTAACTCTGAGATCATTTCAAGTCCGCCAACCCGTTGCAGTTCACTATTGCTTGTTAAAAGTTGGTCCAGTGATTCTTCTAGTTTTTCGTCTTCTAGCTTTAGTAAAAGCTTGATAGCATTTTGACGGAGGTTTCCTGTTTTTAATTTCAGGATTGCTTCAACTTTGTCTATTTCGTCAGGTACTAGCGTTAATTCTAGGATTCGTGTCATCGCTTTTTCACGATTGGTCATGCTTTTATCAGATAAGCATGCAAAAATATACTCGCGTTGAGCAGGGTTGGATTGATCTATTGTAAAGCAATCGAGTAAATATCCTCTCGTGTCTGAGTTGTACATGTCTTTTTTCTCGATGATTTGCGTGATGAGTCCCTGGTCCATATCATAGGCAATCAGGTAAAGCATCTTTTTTACGATGGAGTCAGCAGAATACACTACCTCTAAGCCACTGAAAACCCTGGATTTGATTGTTATTTCTTTTTTCGGAGCAGTGTCTAGCATTGCTTTTAAAAGAGTGAACTGACGTAGTCGCTCGGACCTTTCTTCAAGTGCCGGAATGCGTTCGAACTTGATTTTATGAATATACTGATTAGTCTTACGGTTCCAGTTCCACGAAGAATAGCACTCGTACGTATAGTTAGTGAGCAGAAAGACTTGGAGCTCACGATCGGTTTCGTCTAGATGCTTGGAGGCAATCGTGTACTTGAGTAGGTCGTTCTGACTCTGGGCGAGCATATATTGGGCGACAATCTTCTGATAGGTTTCACCGTTATCCATAAGCGCGTTTACCTGGTGCTTGAGGTCCTCCTCCTCGATTACTGCACTTGCCCATAGACTTGTGTACAGCTTGTTCATATCCTCACTCTGCAACCACCGCTTGCGGAGGTCAGGATTTGTTAGGCATTCATGGATGTATTGAATCATTTGCTTGGTGACGCGGGCTTGCTCTGCCTCAAGGGTTAAGCCTGTCCACACGTCGATTGCTCTAACAACTGAGCTGTATCGGATTAGGTTGTTGTCAAGGATAACGTTAAGTAGGTGCGTTGTTGCCGCTAATGTGCCTTCATCCATTGTTTCGACGATGCTTTGGCGGAGACCCTCTTGAAGTCTCGCTGCCACAAGGATCTCACCGATGATGGTAAAGGCTTCCTCACGATGGCAGAGCAGCATGCCCTTTATCATCTCTCTTGTGAGGAGGGCAGTGTTGTTGTCACCATAGATGACTTCTTTAAGTGCGCTTAGCACGCCGTCGTTTTGCTGGTCTAGCTCGTAGGCGATAATGTCGCTGATCACCTGGTTGTTTAGGTCAAGGTGTAGGTTTGTAAGAATGTCCATGATGGTTAAGCGGTGCTTTGCTAGATCATGGAGTGATGCGCACTTTTCGATGATTCTGTTTAAGTGGGCTGTTATGTTTTTGGTGCGGAATGGTCTCCGGTCATAGCCTGTTGAGTAGGAATACTCGGTTGCGTGATTGATGATGTATTGCATGACAGTGGCGTGGTAATCGCCGAGTAAATTCCGCGTTAAGTCCACTAGTCGGTTGAGCTTGTCTTGGTCAGTTTCTGCTTGCTCGTTGAGCGTCTTGGTGAAGCGACGAATATGTCGGTCCTGGTTATAGTAATCCGTTTGCATGAACTTTAGGATGTGTCTAGCTAGCTTTTGATCCTGTTCATTGAGTGTTGCAATCTTTGCTTCATAATCTATCAAATAATTTTCGCTTGATTCTAACGTCATTTCGTATCCTCCTTTGGGTGGACCTGGGGGACGGTTCTCCTGGTTCATTTAAACACAGGAACCCGTCCCTCTGGTTTGGTGCAGTCAGCCTACCACATCAGGCCCGTAAGCATTGTCAGGCGTATGAACACGACTTCAGCGTCTTCTGTTACCTCTAGTGGGGTATCTAGCTGCTCAGCTTCTTCGTCATTTATGAACATTCGGTATAAGCCGTCTTCAAAGGCTTGGATGGCGATTTCGATTGCTCTCGCTAGATTTGCTTGCTTGTCATTATATAGTGTTTGGAACCCTACTTTTCCGGCTTGGATTTGCTGCTCGATGTCTGAGTGGGAAAGAAAGTTTATAAGTGGTGTTTCTGGATTGCTAGCTTTGTTGTTGAACTGTTCGAAGTTTTGCGTTACGACTTGGGTAATGAGTTCTCTTAGTGTGTTTGGTTTTTTTTGCAGCTCGTATGGTTGTTTTGTGATAAAGTTTTTGCGTTTTGCTAGGGATTTTAGTGAAATGTAAATGTTCATAAGCAATTACCTCATTATTTTTGATAGTCTTAACATATTATAATATGGTTTGGGTGTATTACGGTGATTTTTTCTAAAGGCTCTTTTGTTAACGTTTGTTGCTTTAGCTAAATAGAAAAAATCGACAGTAAGATTTTTTTTTGTATTTATGCATTTATAATTCCAGTTCTAAAATATATTAATGAGGAAAGAGCAATATATTTAAAGTTAAGTAATTCATAAAGAAACAATCTTTGTGAAAACAGCCTTGCCAAATAAAAAGGGGGTTGCTGGGTGAGTAATCTTTTCAACTTTGACCAATTTTCTTTCAAGTTTGAGATAATCTTTCGCTTTGACTATTTTTTCAACTGGCAATTCTGTTGCAAGGCCACTGGGGCGGTCCCCCACCACACAAGTAAATAACTAGATTAAATGGATTATTAAAGAAGATAATAGGGTTCATTATGCAGTAAATCCAAAAAAAAAGAAGGTGCTAAACTATTGCATCCTCTCACAGTTTATAAATACTCCTATGAACTCCCTTTCCATCATACATAAATACAACATGCTTATTTCCATCACTGTTTCCATATGAACTGGTCTTCCCCAAAGTTGATGAAGATATGGTAACACTTTTTCCAATTATTTCAGATCAAGCTCAATAACCTCATAGCAATGTTTCAGAAATAACTCTCCACTTTTTAAACTCTTCTTATACAATACTGCCACCGTTAGTACATTCTTTCACAATCTCCAGCAATTTCAACATAAATATCCAATTTTTCCGGAATCCTTATTCCATTAAATGGCCCTTTAATGGAATAAGGAATGATTATTTGTTCCCTTCCGATAGCTTTCTGTATAATGAAGCTCTAGTTACATTTGTATTTTTTCACAAATTTGATTTACAGTCGATACCCCTTCTAGAACCTTTAGTTTATATCCCCTCTATTTCTACGGGACCAGAAAATGACAGGGATTAGTAGTATTGAAAGAATGCCTCCAGCAAGAGAAAGTGTTGCGTAACTCGATTGTGCTACAACCATCCCCGAAAGTGCTCCCCCAGATGCCCCACCCAAAGCGATTAGGACATCTACAGTCCCCTGGGTCTTAGCACGCTTGGATGGATGAGATGAATCTACGATAAGCGCAGTTCCACTAATTAAACCAAAGTTCCAACCAAGACCAAGTAGAGAAAGGGCCGTGATCAGCATCATCATGGAATTTGCAGGTGCAATTGCAGCCATTACACCAGCAACAAGTAGAGTGGCACCAGAAGCAATCGCAATTGCAGTACGTCCAATCTTATCTACAAGGATACCAGTTACGAGTGAGGGCAGGTACATTGCTCCAATATGAAATCCTATTACCATACCTACCTCTTTCAGGCTATGTC
Organism: Neobacillus massiliamazoniensis; assembly: GCF_001048695.1. Taxonomy (GTDB): domain Bacteria; phylum Bacillota; class Bacilli; order Bacillales; family Cytobacillaceae; genus Neobacillus; species Neobacillus massiliamazoniensis. The sequence goes on from NZ_CVRB01000005.1 coordinate 248,787, forward strand.
CGTGATGCCTCATATGTACAGGTGTCATTGTCATAATAGCAACCATAACAATCTGAGTTAAAACCATAATTGTGGCTCCAACTACGACTCCTCGGTTATTAATTGCTAGTTTGCTAGGATTCTCGTCTAATCGTTTACTTTCTTCTGTTCTCATTCTCGTCTCAACCGCAATTGCTCTCGCAACAATGAAAGGGTCAGGGCGTAGAAAAGCTAGAAGTACCAAACCAGCTAGGATATAGGCTAAGGCTGCTAGAATAAACGGGCCCGCTAGAGCAGGGACTCCGATTGCTAATGCGAATCGACCCATCATATCAACCATGTTTGGACCTGCTACAGCGCCGAAAGTGGTTGATACCATTGCGATACTGACAGCTGTTGCTCGTTGTTTAGAAGTTGCTAGGTCTGTACCTGCATAGCGTGCTTGTAAATTTGTAGCTGTTCCAGCACCATAGATTAATAGTGAAGCAAAAAGAAGAAAAATATTATTAGATAATGCTGAGATTACTACACCTAATGCACCAATACCTCCGGCTAGGAATCCTGTGGCAAGCCCTAAACGTCTTCCGAATTGTTGGGAAAAACGCCCTACAAGTAGCGCTGCACCAGCAGAGCCCAAGGTCAACAATGCTGCTGGAACTCCTGCAAAACTATCTGTCCCTAACATGTTTTGTGCAAGAAGTGCTCCTACAGTTACACCTGCTGCAAGTCCGGCACCTCCGAAAATTTGTGAAATGACAACGATCATTAATGTCCTTTTATATAACTGTCGTTGCTTTTCTGGGGAATCAATGTAACCTTGTAACCATGCTGGACTTGTTAAAATTTGTAAGTCAGCTTTACTAGACATCATTTAGTCCGCCTTTCCAAGTAATTACTTGCATTTTGTTCTTTTTTTATTGGTGTTCTCTTATAATTCCGAAATTTTGAAATAAACGGACGAAAAGTGTCCAATCAGATTATACTGCGAGTAAACACGAGTAACATCAGGAAATGAGATTTATAACTATAAGGAAAATTTTAAATAAAAAAGCCAAATTTCTCTTTACAACACTGAGATATTTGGCTTGAGTTTTTCCACTATCGCAACCATATATTTTAAGTGACCTAGACATTACTTATCGGTTAATGTAATTATTGTTTAATCTTCAATTCTTCCTTTAATTCCTCAACATAATGTTGTGCGGCTTGAGCAGCAATACTACCATCGCCGGTTGCTGTTACAATTTGCCGTAACGTTTTCTCACGGATATCACCTGCAACAAAAATTCCCGATAATCTTGTTTCCATCTGGTCATTTGTTTCAATATATCCATTTTCATTGGTAATACCTATGCTTTCAAATGGCTTAGACAACGGCAACATCCCAACATAAATGAATACACCGTCTGCTTTAAATTCCTTTTCAGTTCCGTCTATTGTTGAAACTAGGGTAAGACTACCGACCTTGCCATCTTTCTCATGAATTTCCTTAACAGTATGATTCCAAATAAAATCAACCTTTTCATTAGCAAATGCACGTTCTTGAAGAATTTTTTGCGCACGTAGCTGATCACGACGATGGACGATCGTTACTTTTGAGGCGAACCTTGTTAAATAGACTCCCTCCTCAACAGCAGAGTCTCCACCTCCCACCACGACTAGCTCTTTTCCTTTAAAAAAGGCTCCATCACAGACAGCGCAATAGGATACACCTCGACCACCAAGTTCTTTTTCACCTAGAACCCCTAGCTTCTTATATTCAGCACCAGTTGCAATGATAACAGAATAAGCTTTGTATTCTTTTGTACCGGCAACTACCGTTTTTGTGTCACCATTATCAATAATTTCCTTTATATCGCCATAAGCATATTCAGCACCAAACTTTTTGGCATGTTCAAACATTTTTGAAGATAAATCTGGGCCTAGTATACTTTCGTAACCAGGATAATTCTCAACTTCTTCAGTGTTAGCCATTTGACCTCCTGGAATCCCGCGTTCAATCATTAATGTTGACAAATTTGCGCGTGATGTATATACGGCTGCTGTCATACCAGCAGGACCGGCACCAACAATGATAACATCATAAATTTTTTCTTCTGACATGCTATTCCCTCCAAATTTAATAAATCCAATACTTTATTTACTTTAAAAAGTTACTGTCTTGTCAGCCCATTCTACCATTTCAACACAGTCATTCATGGTTGAAATCGGGCAAGCTGCGAATTCATCCATCATTCTTGATTTCAGACAAGTACCACATGCTAATAAACCGCCATGTAATTCTTCAAATTTTTTCATTTCATCAACAACTTTATATTTAGGATGCTGAATATTTTCACACTCAACAGCTTCTCCCATTAAAAAGAACTTCACTTCATGTTTCTTTTTTAGAGCAGTGTTAGCAAAGCGGAATGCATTCCAAGCTTTTTCTGGTTCTTTGGTTTCTAATATAATTCCTAATTTCATCGTAACCCCCCATTCGATTTCTAACTTTCTTGGTTAATAAACTGCATCCAATCTTTAACACTCTTTTCTAATCGAAAAGCATTAATCCCTTTTGATTTTAATAATTCAACAGCATCTACAGAGATTAAGCAATAAGGACCTCTGCAATAAGCAACGACATCAATATTCGCTGGTAAAGAAGATAATTTTTCTTCTAATTCTTCAATTGGAATAGATACTGCATCAGGAATATGAGCCTCTTCATATTCCTCTCTAGGTCTAACATCTAACAGTAAAACTTCTCCATTATCCATTCGTTTTTTTAGTTCTGGTAGCGACAATCCATCCATTTCAAAATTATTATTTAAAAATTCTTTTTTAATTTGTTGGACTTGAACCAATTGTTTCTCAGATAAATTATGGAAAGTTGTCATAAAATCTGAAACAGTAGAATCAGCTAGTTCATAAAAAACAAAATTACCTTGTTTCTTGAAATTAACTAACCTCGCATTGTGGAGAGTTTGTAAATGTTGTGACACATTGGCTACAGTCATCCCAGTATTTTTAGCTATTCCCTCAACTGATTTTGGGCTTTGTGATAAAAGATCAAGTATTTCTAATCTTTTTGGACTTGAAAGACATTTACCAATACGAGCAAATTCCTGATATAGCACATCCTTTAATGCTCTTTCATCAGACAATTAACGTTCACCTCAACTATTCAATTGTTTTATTGAATAGTTAAATTGTAAATCCTTTTTATCTAAAAGTCAATTAGTTTAACTTACCCCCAATGGTATTTAAATTCAAATACTTATTAACACATAAAAAACGCAAGGTGTATTGAATTGCCCCCCCTTTAGTTGGACTAATAAATCCAGCTTAGGGGGTTTTTTGTATGGTCAAGTTTTTAATGGCCCCCATCCATATAACACTCTCTTATCTATAGTTAAAACAATCGGATTAGCCAGAAAAATTATTTCATATTTGAATTGAAATTTCATTTTTGAAATTATAAATAACAAAAACAAGTGGACATATTATGATTTCAATTTTGAATTGTAATTTTAAAAATGAAATATTCACAATATAAAATGAATTGGGAATATAAAGAGGACAAACAGTTTTAAATTTGGCACATTTATTGCAATAATATTTAGTAAAATAATATTATTTTTCAATTATTCATTCGAAAAATTATATTATAGTTCAAAATCAAAGGAGGAAGCTCAGTATTATAATTCGTCATGGAGCTGAAAAGACAATTTAAAGGAGTAATGAAAAATGCAAAGACAAACAGTAGAAGTAAGAAAAGATTATGACGATCCAACCATTTTTCCACACAATATTCCTGAAGCAGATCAATTAAAACGCAGTCTAAAATCACGTCACCTTGCGATGATTTCTCTCGGCGGTACAATTGGTACAGGTCTTTTTCTAGCAAGCGGTGGTGCTATTCACACTGCAGGTCCAGGAGGAGCTCTTCTCTCCTATCTCCTAATAGGTGTTATGGTATTCTTCTTAATGACCAGTTTAGCGGAAATGGGTGCCTATATGCCCGTTGCGGGGAGTTTTAGTACGTATGCAACTAAATTTATCGATCCTTCCTTAGGCTTTGCCCTTGGCTGGAACTATTGGTATAACTGGGCCATTACTATTGCAGCTGAGTTATCTGCTGTAACCGTGATTATGAAATTCTGGTTTCCTCATACCCCTTCCATTATTTGGAGCGCTTTATTTTTAGTAATTATGTTTTTATTAAATTTTCTATCTGTAAAAGGCTTTGGTGAAGCTGAATATTGGTTCTCCTTAATTAAAGTCGTAGCCGTTATTATTTTTATTATTACTGGTACTTTGATGATTTTTGGAATTTTGGGCGGTCAATATATTGGCTTTAAAAACTTCACCATTGGCGATGCTCCATTCCACGGCGGATTTATGTCCATGCTGGGTATCTTTATGGCAGCTGGATTCTCTTTCCAAGGAACGGAACTTTTAGGTGTCGCTGCTGGCGAGACCGATGATCCAGCAAAATCAATACCTCGTGCGATAAAATCAGTTTTTTGGCGGATACTTTTATTCTATATTTTAGCGATCCTTGTCATTGGGCTTCTAATCCCTTATACAAATCCTAATTTAGCAAGCGGTGATGTTACAGTAAGTCCTTTTACCCTTGTTTTCCAAAAAGCAGGAATTGCTTTTGCTGCTGCGGTTATGAATGCCGTTATTTTAACCGCTGTCCTTTCTGCGGGTAATTCTGGTATGTACGCATCAACAAGGATGCTTTGGGACTTAGCTAGAGATGGAAAAGCACCTAAATTTCTTGGAAAATTAAACAAGCGCGGTGTTCCTGTTAATGCTCTTATAGTAACATCATTAGTTGGCACTCTTACTTTCCTTGCTTCATTATTTGGGGAAGGTACCGTTTATAACTGGCTGCTTAATGCTTCCGGAATGTCCGGATTCATCGCTTGGCTCGGAATTGCTGTTTGTCATTATCGTTTCCGTAAAGCCTATGTTGCCCAAGGAAAGGATCTAAACTTATTACCTTATAGATCAAAATTCTTTCCATTTGGTCCTATCTTTGCCTTTGTGGTTTGTGCATTTGTCGTTCTAGGTCAAAACTATTCAGCATTCACGGGATCTCATATTGATTGGTATGGCGCTTTAGTTGCCTACATCGGATTGCCATTGTTCTTTATTTTATGGTTTGGCTATAAATTCATTAAAAAAACGAAAATTGTACCATTAGATAAATGTGATTTTAATTAATTTATAAGTTAAGAGGATGTCCTAAAACAAAAGTGTCATCCTCTTTTTTATATTTTCCGCAAAAATTTTTTACATAAAATAGAGATAAAAATAAAAAAAAACACTACTCCATTAACTTTGAGTAGTGTTTTAAAGTTTAACGATTAATTCCGTTCCTTCTTTTAGCTTCGTTTTCCTTTATATCCTCACGATAGGATTCAGGGAATCGATCGGAGTGCATCTTCCAAAAGCCATCAAAATGGTCTTTCAATATTCGTTTAATAATTCCACTTCTAGGCTGATTCATACTCAAACTCCAATAGCAATATACGAACATTTTATCGAACAGTTATTCACACGTCTAGAAATTTATAATTTCCTAAATGACAAGAAAAGAGCTGCCGCAGCAACTCCATCTTAAACTCTTGTAAACTTTACTTTAAGTACAATTCTTCACAATTCTACAATTCACATAAATGTTATTTTTATGGAAGTTGAAGTTCAAACATTCCTAAAAAGATATATATCAAATCCAAGAGTTTCTCTTCCCCATTTTATGTACATTTCTCTCCAAGATCTTATTTCTTTTTAACAATTTTTTTTCTGAACCTATCTTACTACAACTGCATATTTCAAAGCGTTATATGCTGTTTCAAAAGCACTTTGACTCACCCAATATTTATTGTTTGAACTTCTACTGTCTGGGTCAGCAACATAGTAACTACCAGTATTGTTATAACCAATCAAAGTCATAACGTGCATATTGTCAACGATATTAACATCCCCCGCACTTCCCATATTATACTTTGCCCAAATTGGTTTAGCGAAATCTAATGTGACATATACGACTACTGGGTTTCCTTTATCTAATTCTTGTTTTAATTGAGTAGTAGAATATCCTGTTGCGTTAGCAACATAACTACTATAGCTTTGACCAAAAGCTGTTAAAGGTCCTGGAAAAATTGATTGGAATATACCGTCTATAATTTGGTATGGTGATCCTGAAAATGCACTATATGGATTGTTTGGATCTTTAGGCATCTTATCTAGAAAAGTTTTTAAACTTTCGTTTGTATAGCCTTTATATTTTAAACCCATTAACAAACTGGCTCCTTCACAACCCATTGGTGCATATGTTGGTGTTAATTGGCTTACATATGGCACATCTAGTGTTACTGTTGTCGGTTGTGTGGCTTTTGCTGTCTCTGTACTTGATGACGAAGTCTTGGAAGCTGTTGTTCCAGTTGGAGCACTTGCAGCAGCTTTTTGGGCTTCCTGTTCTTTTTGGGCTTCCTGTTCTTTTTGAGCTTCTTGGGCGATTTTATCAAGATATGGTTTTGAAACTTCGGCTAATTTGGCATTCAATGCCGTTTTAGCAGGCTCAACCGAAATGTTGGAGATAGCGGTTTTGATTTCGGTAATTTTCTTATCAATTTCTGTCTTTTCGCCTTGATTTGTAATAAAGGTATTAAGGCTGTCCAAATTTTTCTGAACAGCTACCAGATCTTTTGCAGTTTGAAGAACCGTAGAGCCATCCTTCAAGACATTTTCTTCAAAAGGCTTTTTCCAATCGGTAGGCAGTGACTTTTGAAGGTTGTCTTTTTCGGAAGAAGTTTTTTCAAATTCGCCTACTTTTACTTCTAAATCGGCAGAAAGAGGATTTTGGGTATAAAAAGCAACCAAATCTTTTTCCGCCTGATTAAATTCATTTCCCTTTTTTAACGCTGTGTCGATAGCGGAAGCATTGGATAACACCAATTGAACCGATTTTAATCGTTTATCCATTTTCTCTTTATCTTTTTTATCTTTGATGTTATTAACGGACTTTTTTGCTTTATCATAAGCAGATTCAGTCTTAGTCACCAATTCTTGGTCAGGGATTGCAAAGGCTTTTTCTTTGTCCATTTTGAGCCGTTTTGTGTAGTCTATTTCATTTTTTAAAGATGAGGAAAGATTTTCTGCATTCTTTACCAATTTCTCTGTTTCATTATATGTATTCACCTGATTGGTCCAACCTATTATTATAGTAAAAAAGGTAACTACTACAATAAGAATTAACCCTTTTTTTAAAATCTGCTTCAAAAATATACCTCCTATTAATTTAATTTTCCCACAATAATATTACACTATTTTCCCATTATAGGGGGAATAATTAAATTATTTTCAGTATTTATACACATACAAACTTTATTGCAAAAATGGTAAATACAGTAATTTTGTAATAAAACAATTTATTGCAACATACATTATTAATCTTAAATTAATTATTGATATGTTGGCAGGTCTTATTCATATCTTCATTTCTGCAGGCTTTCTAATAAAGAAAATCCTATATTTTCATCATCATTCATACCTAACCTATAATTAGCTAAAACTACAGCGGCGACTTTTTTGTCTTTATCAATCCCTAAAAATGAACTAAAGCATCCTGTTCCACCACCATGCAAACTAACATTATTGTTTTTCTTTAAAAGCCACCATCCAAGACCCATATCATACTTCTTTTTTCCATTTCCATGTTTTTTTTGACAAAGAGACAAATATGGTTTATCTCCATAAATATTTATTTTTGCATATTTAAGTAAATCCTCAGCTGTTGAACTTATTGCACCAGATGGTGATATAAGATTATTTTTGTTCCATTCCCAGTTTCCACAATCATTATTTTTATTGTCATAACCATGTAAATTATTATTTGTTGTTCCTAAATATGTATCGTTTAATCCCAGGTCATTTTGTAGAAAGTCATTCATCGTATCCCAGTATCCTTTGCCTGATACAATTCCCAACCCATATCCAATCAGTGACAAACCAAAATTTGAATATTTCCATGAATAATCCGCATCTTTCAATTTATTTTTTTCAATAAGCATTTTCATTTTATTAAAATCCATATTTAACGGATTATTCTTTTTCATATCACCGCCGCCGCTTATCAAACCTAAAAATATCTTGAAATATTCCCGTTTATTAAATAGCAGACTTTCTGTATATCCAGAAGAGTGAGTAGCAAGACGGAGTATTGTAGGATAATACTGGTCTTCCCTAAGTTCTTCAATATATTTTTGTATTGAATCGTTTATTGACATCTTGTTTTCAAATACATATTTTGACAGCAAAGATGTGGTAAAGGTCTTTGTAATAGAGCCAATTTCATAATGGTATTTTTTAAATGAATCAAGTTCGCCGTTTTCATTATAAATTTTTATTGCAGAATCATTACCTGTTAAATAGCCAACAGTTAATTTTAAATGCTTTTTTCCTTTACAAGTCTTTTTAATTAATCGTAATATTTTATCACTGATTTCAAACATAGTTATTACTCTCCTTTACAAATAGTCATTATATTGTCCATTAATATATTTTTTTACTCGCAAACTACTATTTTGCAATTAGCTGCGAGTAATAATTTTCTTCAGTAAGTTGTGGATTCGAAATAAAGTTTGACAATTTAGTTTCGCATGATGTTCTCGCCTTAATTTTGGCATTATACTGTCTAAATGAATGATACTAAATTCTTTTTATATAATCAATATAATGTCTAAATAATTTTCTAATTCTTTACATTACCGAAAAAAAACCATAATCATTAGTTATAACTCCTTTTTTAAATTTCTAAGCCTTTCAAATTCTTTTAATACTCTTTCCTGTACACCACTTAAATCTTCATCAGTTTCTAAAACTCCCTCTGCCTCAAAGCCATCTTGCTCTTCACCATCAAAACGATACAGCTTTTTTAGCAATCTCCATAGTGTTTCTATTTCACTTGAAGAGAATTCTTTAAAGAGATCAGCCAATAAATAAATTCCAATTTCACCGCACTTAATCATCACCTTAATTCCTTCTTCTGTAACCCTAACATTCACAGCTCTTTTATCCTTAGGACTAGGTACAGTTTTTATATAACCTTTTTTCTCAATTATATTAATGAGCTGTTTTACACTTTGCTTTGTTGTGCCTAGCTTTCTGGCAATATTATTTATAGTTCTTTCATCCTCTTCTAGATGTGCCATTGCTAGCATGGTCATATACTGCCTTACGGTTAGTCCTTCAAAGTAATTATCGCCTGCAATTTGTACTTTATTAGTAAGTGAAAATAATGTTGCGTAGGCTTGCTGCATTAAAAACAGTTCTTTAATAACATCCATTAAAATCGTCCTTTTTATTTTTTAATTTGATTTTTATCATAAAAATATCAAATAATTCACAAGTAATCAATATACTGTCTAAATTAAATTAATAAAAGCTCCTTATTACGTAATTAATCTCCGCAAATTTCAAAATACACTTAAAATTATTCCTCTTCAAGTAAACTGAACTTTTACCCCATTGATAAAGGTATACAATAAAAAGGGGTTATTTGGATATTTTACCTGATTACATTCCTTGTAAAAACAAGAATAAGAAGAGGGGCAGAGTACAAACTATGCTAAAAAGGAGAGTGTATACCATGGATGAAAAGGACTTAAAACAGAACGCAAATAACACTTTACATTCGAATAAACAGAAAACTTCAGATATAATCGCAAGTATTGATGAGATGAAAAAAGAGCATGAACCAGAGTATGTCTTTTTATATTGGGATGAATTAGATAAGAATCCTGAGAAGAGAAAATGAAATATTAAGAATACCTTCTTCCGTTAAGTGGCCCTAAATATAAAGAAAGAGCACAATTCTTGTTGCAGAATCGTGCCCGATTATGGAAGATCTTATTGAAGATAAGCACCCGTTCTTATTTTAAATGCACTTCTTCACATTTCAGTGTTATCACCATTTTTGTCTACAAATAAGAAAAGTCGCAAAATGTTTATAAACTTAATTTCGTATTTTCAAGCCTATTTTCAAATAAGTTATTTACCTCCCCCTATCTAAGGAACAAGTAACAATTCTTTAAATGAAAAAAGCTACTTTTAGCAAAAAAAACCTTAACAAAACTAGATGGTCATTCCATATAACAATTCAGCGAGCCGATCAAAATTCTGTTCATTGCCTTCTATGCATATTGACTTTATTTTCTCGAACTCTGAAGCTTTCTTAAAGAGCTGACTGTATGTGACTCTTGTACTGCTGCCCAAGTCATCAAAAGTGGCAGTAACCAGAAATTCAGGTGACACATGATTGAAAACGATCCGCTTTAAAGGTAAAATTTCAACGAAAATACTTTGGTTAGGATAAGTAGCGCCATTTGGACCGTGCATATCAAATCTCCAATTACCACCTGGTCTTAAATCGAACTCATGAAAAGTATTGGTGAATCCTTTAGGACCCCACCATCTAGCTAAAAATTCAGGATTTGTCCACGCCTGAAACACGATTTCAACCGGGGCTTCGAAAACACGCGATGATATAATTTCATTTGCTCTTATACTCTCAGTCATTATATATCCCTCCCATTAGAATAACTTTCCTAATTCATCTAGCATAGCATTCGTTCCATATTCTCGAGTTCGAATGGTGCCCCCCGATAACTTGGCGAGGTCCCCCACTTTCCAATTTCGTTTCATAACCAACTCCTTTATTTGTGCTAGCTATTTATTTACCGGTAATTTAACTATAAAGCATGACGTTAGGTAACGTGCAAGTATGTAAATGTATTAATTCTATAAAGTAACGTTAAATCCTTTTTAAGATCGTCAGTTCAACAAAAAAATGAGCTGCTGTCCGCAACTCTTTGTTAAACTAAAGCAGCTGTTACTTTAAGTACAATCCTTCACAATTTTTGCTTATGTATAGAATCAATTTTATTCAACAATACCAGCTCCATTTATTTTACAAGCCACATTTACTTTAAACTTGAGGTTAGGGTAAAAATTATCCCAATTCCTATGGTAAAAATTTTTTGAGTTGAATTTAAGACCTAATCCAATGGGGTCTAGTTTTGTTTTCTGTATATTATCTAAAAGTACATTGACCTCTTTTTTTATTTTCTTTTCAGTTTCATCCTGTATTTTTTTTATTTGATCATCTGAAAGATTATTTTGATTGTCCATTTTTTCTTCTACAATTGCATTCAATTTTATTAAAAAAAAGGCAGATAACATGTGGTTTTTGTCCTCTTTAATTTTGAAGCTGGCATTTCCTTTTGAAATATTAATTGCATATGTACCATCTTTGGTCTTAATATTTGTAATTCCATCCTTAATCCCCACAGTCAGGAGTCTAAATAAGGCAGATTCTTTAGGATTAAGCTTAGTTTCCATTCTCTTTTTGCTAAAAAGGGCAATTGTATCAACTAGAATTTTATTGTTTTGAACTTCAATTACAGGCATAGCGATGTTAATTCCCGTTTCTGTTTCCCTTCTATACGCATCAAATAGTGTTAACGCTTTAACAAATGGCGAATCAGAGCTGCTTTCTTCAAACATTGAAAATAAATAACTACCTGCAACTCGTTCTTCTTTTGGTTTGTACTGTAGTACCTGATATGCTGATGGAGTAGCAACACTTAAATACGCAGTCTTGTGTATTTCGGGTCTTCTTACGAAATAATCTAATAAAGGGCGAATATCCCCAATAGCAACTTTTTCTCCTATGAGAATTGTTTTTGTATGACCGTAAAACAATTCTTTATCTGTCATCGACTTCATTCGTCTTAGAGCTTCAGAAATGGAATTGGCATCAAAGGATAGCAAAGTAAAATCGGCTCCAATTGTAGCTGGGTCTCCCTTTGAAAGTGAAATTTTGAGGATCACTTTAAATTTTTTTCCCGATAATTCAGACTTATCAATACCAATTGATGTAACAAATGAACGTTTATCAATATCCTTAAATGAGCACCCATTAACCAAAAAAGGAATTAACAATAATACCCAAAAAACAAATACTATTTTTACATTTGCCTTTTTGAAGCAAAAACTAAAATTAACATTAAAAATAGATCTAAAATAATTCGTGAAATAAAAAAACAATTGAAAAGTATTAACAACTTGAATTCGTCTGTAAAATGCTGAGTAATTAAAGCTGATATCACTACGACAAATATGCCGACCCATTTTGAACGTCCTCCAACATTTTTTGCCATTAACTGAAGATATTGCAGTGACGAGTGATAGGATAATATTATATACATCAACGTTATGCCAATTTGGACTAAAATAAAAATTGTTAGCATTCTTTCTAAAAAAAAGTAATCAAAGTGCATACTGTCAACTGTAGTTACCCAGACATAGCTTTCCTTTCCTACACCATTAAGTCCAAAGTATCCAATTGGTACGAAATATGAAGAAAAAAGTACGAAACAAATAATTCCTAAAGCAATTAATAATTGTTTCTTACCAATAGGAAGAATATGTTCACCATAAATAAAAAAATTTGTGAATCCTGTAAAAACGAATAATCCAGAAGCAATCGAATTCATTTTTGGAAAATGCATTAGGTAAGTCCAAGATTGTTTGATGAAATCAATCATTACTAAATGATCTGTAAAAAACCTCAGCATTATAAAAAGATAGAATGGCGTAGCTAATAACACAATAATTTCTAGCATAAACAATATGGAATTTGTTTGATTCATTATTGAAAATACGATTAACAAGAGAAAAGTATAAAATACGATAATTGAGTTCGGGGTTAAAAAATGGCTTACAATTTGTGTGTTTGAGATAAGAAATAAAGTTCCTGCAAAAATTTGTAGAGTGAAATTAAAAAACAGAAAAGTCTTCTGAAACCATTTTGGAAAAATCCTATCCATAATTTGAGTAATATTTTGTCCTGGGAATTTTTTTATTTGAGCTTGAAATAAAAAAATAAGAAACGTTCCTATTAGGGTTGATAGAGCTAAACTAAATAAGCTCCCGTTAAATCGATTTTTGTAAAGGATTTGTGGGATAAAAGCAGTTACGTTCACCAGTGCATTGATATAAAATAAATAAACGTAATAACGCTGTCCTAGCATAAAATCCACCCACAATCAGTTTTTAGCAAATAGCTGCATATACGGTTTACCTAGGCTACGTAGACTACATAGATATGCGATAAGAGCAAAAGCTCCTATTAATACACCTATAGTACCAAATAAACTTCCAAGTACAATTAAGGGATATCGTATAAGTCGGATAGCTTGATGCATGGCATTAACTGGAATAACAAAAATAGAAATGGCAACAGCAGAAATGACAATAATCATAACATTGCCTATTAGTCCTGCTTGGGATGCTGTCTGACCGAGGATTAAGCCACCCACAGTTGTTGCGGATGGGCTAATTGTTCTTGGTAAACGAATACTAGCTTCACATAAAAATTCTACCATCAGCATCATAAAGATAATTTCAATGTAGGAAGGAAAAGGAACAGCTATTCTGCTACCTGCAATTAGAAGAGCAAATTGTACTTTTAAAATTTCTGGAGAATAAGAAATTACGGCGACGTATAAAGCGGGAAGAAAAAGAGAAATCATAAGTGCTATGTATCGAATAAAAATAAGAAATTTTCCTACGATGGCTAATTCAACATGATCATCCATAGATTTAAAAAAATCAAAGAAATTAGCTGGTCCTAGTAAAACCCATGAAGATCCTTCAATAAGAAATACAATTTTCCCTTGAGACAGATTTGTTACAACTCTGTCAGGTCGCTCTGTTGTCATATATAAAGGAAAAGGACACCATTTATCCTCCACCAATAATTTTTGCAACTGACCTGCAGATTGTAATAAATCAACTTTTAAACCTTTTAGTTTATTATTCAAGTGTTGTAGAGCTTTTTTATCACAGAGCTTTTCATCGTACAGTAAAATAATATTCGTCTTGGAATTTTGTCCTAATATGTGGTTTTTAGCCCTTAAAGTTTCTTTTCGATATCGATTGCGAATAATGTTTAATGATATACTTATTTTTTCATTTAAGCTGTCTTTAGGACCTTGCAAAATACTTTCTTCTGTTGATTCATATACAGGGCGTGATTCAAAATTGTCCAGTTTAACAGAGTACATTTTATTTTTTTGTAAAATTATAATGCATCCGCTAAAAATTTTTTCCACAGCTTCTTTTTCCTCTATAATCATTGACCATTCTTCAAAGGAGCGTATATATTCTTCAAACTCAAGGATTTCATCTGTATCATAAAAAGGTGAGATTACATTACAAGTAATTTTTTCTTCGTCACATAGTGACTTCAAATAAAAAAGAGTAATTTTTAGATTTCCCTTTTTAACTTCACGGTGAATAAAATCATGATTATCTTTCAAGTCCTTAAGATACATTAAAGTCACCTCAGAGAAATTATCCCCTAAAATACAAATTTATACACTCCAAACCAGAGTGCGTTCCCTTTAATTGATCAATCGCTCCGTTAGCTAAAGTAGAAATGGTTTAAAGTCAATGATACCAGAACCAAAAAAACCTTCCTTTTTCTTAACTTTTAATCGTTGCCCAGAAAGTAAAAATATTAGTCCTGGAGATAAGCTAACCTGAACCACTATTACAATATGAAGAGGGGAATTGCAACAGCAACCCCCTCTTTAACATAAGCACCTGATTATTGAATAAAAAGGCAGTATAAGAACTAGCTTTAATAGGTATCTAATTGCATATTAACGTTCCTTTTAATTTACCTTCTATACAGAATTACAACAAAACGGGCATTTCTCCTTCTTAAAGAAAAGCTCCCGATTTTGGAAGATCATTATGTTGTCTTATTGAAGATAAGCACTCATTCTGGGTTTTGTAAAATGGAAGGAGTATCCTCTCTCCCTTCGATTGCTACATATCCACTTATTCTACTATGACTGGTAGACTTTTCAAACCGTTCATAAAACTACTTTCAATTGGGTCAATTTGATAGCCTTCTTTAATTGAGATCGTCGAATAACGTTTGATCAACTCAGATAAGGCGATTTTTGCTTCGAGTCGCGCTAACGGAGCACCCAAGCAAAAATGGATTCCTTTTCCAAAGGTTAGATGGTCATTAGGGTTCCGTTTAAGATCAAAATATTCCGGATTACTAAATTTGTTTTCATCTCGGTTAGCGGACCCAATCCAAGCAAATACCAGTTGCCCCGATGTTAGTTTGTACCCACTAATTTCCGTATCCATTTTTACTCTTCGAGGTAATACTTGTACTGGTGAGCGATAGCGTAAGGTCTCTTCCACGGCATTTGGAATGAGGGTTGGGTCTTGTTTTAACGTTTCCCAAACAGTTTTATTTTCCACAAAAGAATACACGGCATTACTAATGAGGTTGGTTGTCGTTTCATTTCCAGCAACTAATAACACAATGCAGAAACTTAAAAGTTCTTCTGCCGACAGTTTCCCTTCATTTTCTTCTGCTTGGATTAAAACGGAAATGATATCCTCTAATGATTTTTTTCGTTTTTCTTGAATAATATGAGAAAAATACTCTTTCAACTCCGAAGTTGCTTTGTTCTTTTGATTGATCGTTTCTTGAATGTCTTCTGTTGAAGATGGCCCGGCTACAAGCGAGTTTGACCACTCTTTAAATTGGTTTCTGTCACTAGTAGGAATACCTAATAACTCAGCAATAACCATCACTGGTAGAGGATAAGCCAAATCTTCTACAATATCGATTGTATTTTTTTTACTAATCTGGTCTAAGAGCCCCTTGGTAAAATCTTGAATCCTTGGTTCCCAATTAGCAACAATTTTAGGAGTAAAGGCTTTGCTAACAAGGGAGCGTAAACGCGTATGGTCTGGAGGATCTATGTTAGTAATATTCTGTAATGGTAGCTCCTTAGACTTTTTGCTAGAGAAAGCATCTTTATCTGATATAACTCTTTTTGCATCTTCATATAAAAATACATTCCACACCCCTTGTTTGGAGTCATAATAGACAGGATGCTTCTCTCTCATATTTTTGTACCAAGGAAATGGGTTGTATTTTTCCTCCTTGGTATGGAGCCCTGAAAATTCATTAGTTACAACCCTTAAAATATCACGTTGATCCATTAAAATTACCTCCTTATACCCATTCGTGATATTGTCTAATATTACTAGCGTATGTTTTTTCTTAAAATGTTGGCAATCCACCTTTTTTGTAGAAAATTATTAGGCTAATCGAAGTTCTCTAGGAGAATTTACTATAAAGTCCCATTCCGTTTAGCGGACTGAGGCTTTTTTTATTCAGGAGGAACAGTATGTCGGTGTCCAGCCTTAGCTGTTACTTCTACGCTTGTATTACACGTTTCAATAATTAAATCTTTCTTTTGAGTCCTAGAAATATATGCCTCATAATCTGTAAACTTTCCATCTTTTAGTGCCACGTTAGTTTAAGTACATTCTTTCACAATTTACATCCTTGAATAAACATTTTGGCGAATATGTTTATTCCACCAAAAAGGATCGTTAAAAGACTTCCGGGCAGTGGCCTATTTTTGTATAGGAGCCTCACCTAACAAGGCAGCGTTATTACAATAAAAAGGGGATCGCCTCTGGACCCCCCATTAATAAACAAAATCAACCGTTCGTTGAAGATTTTATTGTACGAATATTTGTGCCATCTAATAACCTATTACATAAAACGTCGTGACATCATTGTTATTTTCAATGTTTTCCGCTAGTATTTCTAAACCATAAAGATTAGCAGCTTGCTTAGAAGCAATCGCTGCCGATTTTAATAAATTATTCTCTGCAACGTGCTTTGCACTTGCTGCTGTATTAAAAAACTCTTGCAATGAGACATTTAACTTTCTTAGATATAGTTCACACTCTTGAAGTGCCTTTGGATGAGAATAGACTGTTTTAATACTAATTAATTTTTCACCTTTTAAAGCCATTAGACAATGATGAGTATTAAGGTCAATTTTTTGCTTTACTATCCAATTATCAGTGGATAGCAAGTCATTCACCTCTGAAACATATCCAGAATTTGATGTTTTCACGGGTAATACAGCATATTCTGACCGTTGGTTTTTAACGGAATCTAAAGCACTTTGAAAACTATTAAAGTACACTAGTGATATTCCTTCCCCCAACACTTCGACTGCTGCCGTTTCAGCGTAGCAGCCTTTTATACCACAAATAGAAACAATCATTTTTTCCTCCTTTCGTCGTTATTTACCCTTCATTAATTGCCCATACCTTCTTGAACTGAACCGTTACTTGAAGAAAAAAGAAGCGATCTTCATTATGGAAGGATCGCTCCCGTTTAAGTGTATTTCTTTACAATATAAAAATTATAGCGTTTTAAATTATCATTCCTTTGCACTCGTATTACTTTTCTCAATTCCTACGCACTTTGCCCAAAATTCTAACCTCTGCCCCTCGTAAAACTCTAAGAAAAAGTATCCTTTTTCTCCTAAAAATTCTTTTAACTCACCATCAATTTCCACTTTTCCACGATATACATTATCAATTGTTAGGATTTTTGAATCACTTACATTAAAAAAATCAAATCCTTTTACTTCAACGTCAGTAAATATTAAGCTTAGACTTTTCCCGTTTGCTTCTTGTTTAAAGTTTATGAATAAAACATTATCTTTTAATGATACACTTTCACAATCAAAGTCATTGTGCAAATCGTAATAGTGATAGTCAAATTTATACTTGCAAAGATTCTCAAGAAATTCTATTGATTTTGCTAATGACAGGACTATCATCTCCTTTTGAAATATCATTCTTATTTCTTGTTAAGTTATAAGGATAATTAAACCATTTCTTATTAAACTATTCTGCCAGTTACTATAATTTAGAAAATGGCATTACCCCATTATTGAAGTCATCCCTCGTTAGCTTAATAATTGAAAGAATAAATAAAATAAATTGAGGTACATCATTTTCGCTAACAAATAGACTACTGCCGTTCATAATTCTAATCTTGAATAATAGTATACTATTGAATTTATTGAAAGGAGGTGATTATGTGTCTGATTTACAAGAACACCATCACCACGACTGTTTTCAATATACCGCTCTTGGAAATTCTATTGCAGCAGGAATTGGTGCTTCATTTGTAGTCGATCCTCCTAAAAGATACGGATACGTGTATTACTTTCGTGACTTCTTGGCGACAATATTCCCATGTGTGAATTTAACTAATCGCGCTACTCCTGCTTTTACGAGCACTCTTTTACTTCAGCAGTTGCAAACCGATGCAGTCACACGAGAAGCAGTCAAAAAAGCGGATTTAATTACCATTAGCAGTGGTGGCGCCGATTTATTTAATTGCTTACTTCATCCAACACCT
Source organism: Neobacillus massiliamazoniensis (assembly GCF_001048695.1). Lineage (GTDB taxonomy): Bacteria > Bacillota > Bacilli > Bacillales > Cytobacillaceae > Neobacillus > Neobacillus massiliamazoniensis. Next base: position 267,100 of record NZ_CVRB01000005.1, read on the forward strand.
AACTGTTTGCCAAATGCCGTCGCTACTTTTGCCCAAAACTGGCCCCTGATTATGAAGGAAATTCGAAAAAGTATTCGTTCCCATGCTGAAATTTTTGTAATGACCGTTTACAACCCTTTCAAAGGCAATGACCCAAATTTCAATACGGCAGAGTTATTTATTCAGCAAATAAATAATGTAATTAAAACAAACCGTTTCAAGTTTCATTATAAAGTGGTTGATGTTCATGCGGATTTTCTTGGACAGTTTACTAACACCACTCAGTGGAAGGTTTGTACGTGGACACATTTCTGTGAAGTGCCACCTGATGTACATCCTACCGACGCAGGTCATTTAGAGATTGCTTGCTTGCATGAATTAAAATTCCTTAAAAATCATCCGGACAAGCTATGCCTTGTAGATGATGATGACCAATGCAATGACGAAAGCAACAACGAGTTCTGCGATGAAAGTAGTGACTAAAGGTTTAAATGATTAGCATTATAAGACCGTCCCTTATTCTATGGGACGGTCTCTCTATAGATAGGTATACCCTAAGCCACCCCTTCGTAAAAGCGGATAAGCAATCCACCTTGGGAAACTCACACATGGACATCAATTGATTAATATCATTAATAATTCAAATATATGTAAAGTATATCTTTCTTTTTAAAATTTCCTCTAGTTGTATAGTTATTACCTAGAATTACAGACTCCTACTTCTTCAACTATACTGCCATTTAGTTTATTAGAGGGATTGCTACGACAACCCCATTGTTCAACTCACTCCCCGTCCTTAAGTGTAATACTTCACAAAGTTAGTAAAGAACAATAAAATAAAAACATTCCAACATTACTATTAATGGCATTTTTTGGGTGATATACTAGAAGTGAATTACTATCTAATAATGAAGGGAGTTTTACGCGTATGGAGGTAACATTTACAGTAAGCAAATGGGCTGAAAAGCCAGTTGATGACAGTAGAAAAGATTTCCCTATTAATATTGCCCATGTCGAATATGATATTGAGGGTGAATTAAATGGAAAAGCTTTTGTTGAATATTTATTATATTATGTAGAGTCAAGCGTTGATGATGGTCACTTGGCCACTTCTAAAATTTCCGGATTTCTACATTTCGAAGGTACTTATAAGGGAAAAAAAGGGACATTTACAGCAATAGAGCAAGGAATATTTGATAAAGGAAATCTAGATTCTCCCGGAACAATCATTAAAGCTACCGGTGACTTGGAAAGCTTAAAAGGGTCCTATTATTATAAATTTACAGGTCAAACCAGTAAGATGATTCTAGATTTTAATTTCTAACAAAATACCCCTGTTGAGTAAAAAGGGCATACAGAAATACCAGGAATGTCCTTTTCCCTGGATTCGGGGTATGTTATTAACGAAGTAACATACCCCAACCTTTAACGGTAAATTCATTCTTGTAAAGGTGCGACTGCCCGTCGCACAAAAGCGATTACCCTTTGTTCAGTAATCGCCCCTGCTTTTCTATTCAATATAATTTACGTTATTTTCCTGACACCATTCAATCGCAATTTGTTTAAATTGCTCATCTCGGTATGAATACCATTGTTCTTCCAATTCTAAATCGATAATTTTATCCTTAAATCTTCTAAAGGCACCCTTTCCCTTAATTGCCCTTAATAAGGACTCTTGCTTTCGTTGATCACTTACTGTAAGACAGAAGTTTTCCATAATTTCATATTCATTCACTTCATATATAGTTGGTAACTCAATATAATTTTCAAAGTTTTCAACCACATCCATTGCGATCATTCTATTTTCCTGTTCCCATTCAGGTAAATGATCAAATGGTTTTTCGTCTTCAGCAGCTCTCAGGTCCTCCGATGTTACTAACACGATTTCACCAGTTATAATATTTAGTAACGAACGTGACTCTTCAAACTGTATTTCCATTTCCTCAATGATATCTTTCAGTTTAACTTGTATACTCATTATTTGATCACCTTTTGATATTTTTACAAATTCACCCTTTAGTTGCATAACTACCCCTGCTTATCAATTAAATGACGTAGTATATAGCCATTAGGGATTTTTCCAGGTTGATAAAAAGACTTAAAAGTTTTAATTGCATCAATAATAGTTAAAACTTCGTTTCTTTGAATAGTAATTGGTCCTCAACTATAATTTATTGAAATTATTTCCTTATTCTCTTTTTCTAAACCCAATATCGAAATAATGTTCGAATGCTTATATTCTATGGTAAGTCTTGATTTCGCACCAGCACATTGAATAAAGTCACCTGATTCATTAGTGAGGATGAAAAATGACTTAATACGAGGATTGATTTCGTTTAGGTTTTCCAAAATCATTTCAAGAGTTGGATTTTCAAGTTTCTTTGATTCATTATTAAATTCGTATTCAAAGATAATACTTCTCTTCCCTGAACCAAACTTTGGTCGTTGATTAACCCATTCCAAATATCTTTTATCAATTACGTTTTTAATTTTATTGTAGTTCTCCCACGTGTCTTCCACATGATAAATTGTTTCTATTTCAGGAAATGTTTCTTCATAATCCTGTAGAAATAATCCAGTATCAAAATCAAAATAATTTTTTGCAAACTCATTTCCTTCATCATTTAACATATCACTAGCTAAAACACCATCCCAATTCATATATATTTGAGTACCAGTTAGTTCTCTATGTTTAAACCTTTTTATCACCATTATAGTTTCTTCTTCAAACTCTTTACTGAATAAATTATTATCAATTATCCACCCTAAGAACATTCCTGTATGTACAAATGCTTAATTAATTGATAATTTTTTTGGGAAATCACCTTCATAGTGGTATTTTGCTTTATCATAAGCAATTACTTTTAACAATAAATCCCACTCCTTTTCTGTGGTTTTTTGGTAATTTTCACTTTACATTCTTGCCTTATTATTTCAATAAACAAAGACTACTCACCTTCTTTAATTATCATCCTCATTAGCTTTATAAGAAAAATATAAGAAAAAGACTACCATTTTTGGCAGTCATATATTCTTGTAAAGCACCTGTCTATTGAATAACCGGCTTTAAAAGTTAATTAGTTTTTCCTTAAATTCTCTTAAAATTTTCTTCCGTTTTTCATAGTCTTTGGTATCAGCCTCTTCCCAAAGCTCAAGGTCTGCACCACGTTCAATTAAGTCTATAGCTGTTTTACGCACTTGTTCTTGAAGGCATTTTTTCTTCATTTGTATGGATGAAAGACCGATATAAACTAAAGACATTACCTCCAAATCATCTTCGGGATCAAACTAGTCCAAATATTCCTCTAAGATTAACTGCGTAGCTTCTTCAGGTGTATTTCCTTCATCCAAGTAGTCAATAAAACTATCTCTCACATCACAAGTCGTATCATCATCAAATAATCCTGTTCCCCAAGCACCCACACTAACACTCCTTAATTTTCAAATTTACTTTTTATAATAATTCAATAAAAAGATTGGAATTTCCTTTTTCCATTGACCTGATCCGTTATTTAAAAAAGAAAATGGCATTACCTCCTTGTTGAAGTAATGCCCCCCGTTCGTACATTAAGTGAATTTATTCACACACATTTTATAATTTTAAGGCTATGTAAATGAAACTGTAGATTTTGATAAAAAACAAAAAACTTAATGGAACAATACTTTAAATTTCAATGTAAATGGGGTTTGAAATTTAAGATTATAAACCCTATTAAAAATTATAAATTTAATTTCTTTTCAATTTCTTCCAATCTATTTTTTAGAGACTCGATTTCTTCTTCCACAGCTTTTTGTTTAGAGCCTTTCATATCTTGGTAAATTGAATATCCTCCTTTAATTCCACGAAATATCATCCAAATAGCCAATATGAGTAATAATAAAACTACTAAAACCAAAAAGAACACTGCTATATCCAAATGCATCCACCACCTTTAGGACCCCCATAGTTAAGAAATCCCCCGTTCGTAGTTTAATAAACAACACATTCGTTACTTTTTCCGAGGAATAGTTAGTGTGTTCCAATTACTTGATTTTAAATTTTTCGCTATATAAACGATTTGACCAACATGATAGGAATAATGGTACATTTGGCGTTCAATCGCTTCTATAACTGTATGGAGTTCATTTCGGATGATAATTGTTTTTAAGAGATCGTCTTCGTGAATATCTTTCAATGCAGTTAAAAAAGTTTCCCACCCCAGCTCCCACAATTCCATAACTTGTTCTTTGGTTTGTATATCTCCCCCAAATTCATCATCCCGATTTCGAAATAGTTTTTCGCCATCTGTAGTGAAGAAATCTGTCCAGCGAGAGACCATATTACCACTCATGTGTTTTACAATAATAGCGACACTATTGGATTCTTCATTCGGAGACCAAAATAATTCACTTTCGGTTAATTGTTGTATTGCCTTTTCAGCTGTTATTTTTGTTTCTCTAAACCGTTGGATAACTGTTTTCAAGTACTCTCCACCTATGTTCATTCAATTCAGCTCATCATAAAGTATTTTTTATTTATTTCTTTAGATTATTAGTGAATCCCTTTATTTCAGATATTTGTTTAACTTTCTTGAACCGTTAGCGTAAAAAGAGTTTTTTTAATTCTGCAATATTATCCTATTAAACAATAGGCTGTGTTAAACTTGTCTGTTGATTTGCGCTCCAGGCGCTTCGCTTTCCGCGGGCGTTCCGGGGAGCCTCCTCGGCGCTTTAGCGCCTGTGGGGTCTCCCCTGCCCCGTACTCCCGCAGGACGTTGAATCAGCATCCTTGAATCAACACCTCACGAAGGAAATGCGATAGCATTTTCGAGGATCTCGCGCCTTCCGCTCCAATCAACATAGTTTCAAAAATCAACAATGACCTTTAACACAGCCAAACAATAAAAAAGGAGTTGTATGACAACCCCTATTTAACCAATTTAAAACACTCGTTACTAATCAAATTACGCAATAGCTGAATTTATTTTATTCATAATAGAAATATAATTTGTCGTGAACAAGATGTAGTTGATCGTTTTCGTTTTAATAAAAACTCTGTCAGTAGTCCCAAATGGAGTACCGATTCTTATAGCTTCCTTATCTCTTCCACCATATGTATCATCTAAAGTTACTTCTAGAATATCAGAAATAGGAATTTCAACCTTAGCTAATTGTTATTTAATAACGATATTTTCATTTAATCTTTCTACATTTATTTCCCAACATCACTTTTCTCTCCTCAATCAATAAAATCGCATGAATTTTTCACTTAAGATTATCCAAATTTGATCTTTTTTTAATCTTTATACTCGTGCTGTTACTTTCTCCTCTTGACTGGTTTGTTCAGACGCAGGTTCTTTGTCTAAAACATATCCAAAAGCTTTAACTTTGCCATCTTCTTGTTCTTCAAGGTAAACGCCTTGAATTTCAGGAGAGAAACCAGGGAAATTATTAATTCCTTCTTCTAAAGCTAAGAAATATTGTTGTACTGTCTCATTCCATCTTTCACCAGGAACAACACAGAAGATTCCTGGAGGATAAGGTAGGGCACCTTCTAAAGCTACCTTTCCTACAATGTCAGTTAATGGCACCAATTTAGAGTTGTTGCGGATTAACTCATATCTAGCTTGTTGAGGGAGCATTGCTGATTCTGGTAATGTAGCTTTACTAAATAATTGTCTTTGATATTTTTTAACATTTCTAGTTTTATAGAAGTCATGCATTTCTTGACATAGCATTCCAATCGTATAGCCTTTATAACGATCTCTATTCTTGTTATAAATTTTTGGAAGTACAACAATTAAAGGTGCATCTTCCCTTACATATTGTTCAAAACGGACAAATTGTGATACTAGGTTTTGCATTTTTGTTTCAGTTGAAGCAGGAGTTAGTAAGAATACAATGGAATTCAAATCATTTTTCTCAGGAATAATTCCATTTTCTCTTAAGAAGTTGCAAAGAATAGTAGCTGGGATACCAGAATCTTCATATTCACCTGTTTCAGCATTGATACCAGGAGTAGTTAACAACAATTTATTTGGGTCAACAAAATATTGGTTCTCGCCATAGCCTTCAAATGAATGCCATTTTTCACCTGGATGGAATTTGAAGAATTCTAGATTATTAGCAATTTCTTCTGTGTCATGTTCTTCCCATTTCTTACCGTTAATTACTTGTGGAAAAAATGGTTTAATTAAAGAACAATTTTTTAATACTGATTTTCTTGTTTCAACGCCAAGCTTAACGCAGTCTGCCCATATCTTAATTCCTGCCTCGCCATCGTGCATTCTAGCGTTTACATCCATACTTGCATACAATGGATATAACGGACTTGTTGAAGCATACATCATAAAGGAATTGTTGAAACGTTTATGATCTACATAACGTTTTTGTCCTTTAATATGACTATCTTTTTTATGAATTTGTGATGCTTGTGACAATGCAGCTAGTTGTTTGTGAACAGACTGTGTAACAAAAATTCCAGGGTCATTTTCATTAAGTTCTAACAATAGTGGTGAACAGTCTTTCATCATTGGAATAAATTGTTCATAACCAACCCATGCAGAGTCAAATAAGATATAATCGCAAAGATGTCCAATTCGATCGACAACTTGACGTGCGTTATAAATGGTACCATCGTAAGTTCCTAATTGAATAACGGCTAACCTAAATGGTCTTTTTGCGTCTACTTTGTCTTGTGCAACATTAGCAATTTGTAATCTTAAATAATCTTCATCGAAGCAGTGGTCATTAATCCCGCCGATAAATCCAAATGGGTTGCGGGCAGTTTCTAAATAAACAGGAATACCACCTGCTTGCACTAAAGCGCTATTATAAACTGATTTATGGTTGTTTCTGTCAAACAATACTAAATCGCCAGGTGCTACGACAGCATTCGCCACAACGGCATTTGCAGTACTAGTACCATTCATAACGAAGTATGTTTTATCAGCATTAAACACCTTTGCAGCATGTTGTTCAGCATCCACTGGAGGACCTTCATGAATTAATAAATCTCCTAATGCCACATCGGAGCAGCAAAGATCTGAACGGAATAGGTTTTCTCCATAATATTCATAGAAAGCTCGTCCAGTAGGGTGTTTACGGAAAAATTGTCCACCTTGGTGTCCTGGGGTGGCAAATTGAACATTTCCTTGATCCACATAACTTGTTAATGATTTAAAAAATGGTGGCAGTAAATTTGCTTCATACTGGGATGCTGCTTCTTCAATTTGTCTGCTATAAAGGTTTGTGTCAAAATGATTGCCATCCATAATGCGGTAAACTTTACCAACGAGGTCATCTGCAAGTTTAGTTAAACTTGATTTAATCACAAATACTGGAATACCAAATTTTGTGCTATCTACTTCATTAATGAAGCTTGTTTCTTCATCAGTTACAACCACTGCAGCTACATCTGTATAATCAGTGCATCCTAATCCAATAGTTTCTCGAGTTGTTGAAAAGAAATTCATTGATTCAGGGTTGCAAGCAATCTTTAATTGTTTCATAATTTTTCCCCTTTCTTTCTGTGGAGTAGTTAACAAGAGTTTTTTTGGGTCAACAAAATATTGATTCTCGCCATAGCCTTCAAATGAATGCCATTTTCACCTGGATGGAACTTGAAGAATTCTAGTTTATTAGCAATTTCCACTGTATCGAACTCTTCCATTTTGTTTCCGTTAACCATTGGAGGAATAAATGGTTTAATTAAAAAACAATTTTTCCATAATGATTTTTTAGCTTCGATACTCATTTTGAAATTTGATTTTTATAATAATTCAATAAAAAGATTGGAATTCCTTCTTCCTGATCAGTTATTTGAAAAAGAAAATGGCATTTCTTTAAGTGAATTTATTCACACACTTTTTATATTTTTAACGCAATGTTAATGATACTGTTGATTTTGATAAAAAAACAAAAACCTTAATGGGTCCATACTTTAAATTTCAATGTAAATAGGGTTTGAAATTTAATGATTTCAAACCCTATTTAAGATAATAAATTTAATTTCTTTTCAATTTCTATAAATCTAGTTTTTAGAGACTCGATTTCTTCTTCCATAGCTTTTTGTTTAGATCCTATCTTAGCTGGGTCTACTTTAGCATTATCATTTTTAGATTTTCACTGTTTTGTACTTCCATGGTAGTTTAAGTGAAAATTCTCACAATTCGATTTAAATAGAAAACAACTAGGGAATCATCACTCTTTAATTTAGTGTTAATTTTAAGAGTCATAGTACGGGGAATATTTAAAAACTATAGGATGACAACAGTTCGATGGTGGGAGGGAATAAATCTGCCCACTGTAACAATAGACAAATTACCAGTATAAAATAGGTCAGGAGGGATTTTATATGGATTATAGACTTAGCGGTTTTTATCGTCAACATCCCAGTATTCATCCAATTTTAGATCAAATTTTGGAGAGTTGGACTGGGGAACCAAAAAATACAGTTTATTTGTTAATCAATAAATATGGTTTACCTAATGAAGCAAGTTCAAGAAGAATTATCTGGTATAACAATGGTCCTTGGAAGCGTACGATTGTTCACCTTGATACAGTACCTCATAACTCTCCAACACCCCATCTTGATTATTTAGAACAAACCATTGATTATAAAGTTCCTGTTCAATTTTTTGATGAATTAGCAGAGTTTGATGGTAGTTTATATCCAGACCGAACGGCTGGTGAAGCTACAGCTAAATGCGATCAAGAAGCGGCGAATTTTATGGCTTTAAACTTGATGAACGAAATTGTTACTGGTAAGCGAACCGTAGAAGATGCACGACGTGCTGCGGTTGAAATTGAAAAAGCTTTTCGATTAAAAGGTCAATCGTCACCCTACACCACAGGATTCCTATTCCCAAAACAATCTCATACTGCTGATCCAGATGTCGCCGCTTTTTAAGGCAAACTAAAACGGCAGCTATGATGTTTTGGGGATACCTTGGATTTTGGGGATGGGGTGACTGCGGCTTTGGCTACGGCGGCGTTTTCTATGGCGGTAGCGCTTTCGTTTTGATTGTTGTGTTATTTATCCTGCTTATCATTGTAGGAACACCTTGGTATTAAATAATTCACACAAATTTTTACGAAAAAAAGACTTTCATAGGCTTTTTCTTTTTATATAGGATACTTCCTTATTTTTACTAAAAGTAAAGAATGCCCATGCCAAAAAATAAGGCAAGCCATATGTTATTGTGAAGCCATATTATGCAGTTACACATAACCTCCAGAAAAGAAGGGACCGCCCAACCTTCTTTTTCTTTTTGAAAACTAAACATTTGTTTCTTGCCTCCAAAATAGAAAAAGCTTAATGATAAAAGAAAAATGTAAAAAATAGCCTAAACCAGCGGAAAACGCTACTGAATCATCGGCTAAATAAGAAAGCTGCATAAGAAAAAAGCTGCCGCATTCGCAAGCTAGTTATTTAAGAAAAGTACCCGTTACTTTAAGTACACTTCTTCACAATCCCATAAAAATTCAGATTAGTTCATTGTTGAAATAATGCACTCATCTATAAGATCCTTCATATCCATTTATATTTATTATTGCTCCTCGTTAGTGAAATACAGAAATAGGGTTAAATGCTGCTTCCCAATTCCTCTATCATAGAAACTCTACGGTTTTTCAGATTAATTCTAGTGTTGGCACCAATTTATTTAATCCATGAACACCAGGACCATCAATCACATCACCTTCATAAGTATAACGGGAACCATGGCATGGGTAATCCCATGACTTTTCAGCTTCATTCCATAGACATTCACAACCACAGTGGGTACAGGTTGTATCTACAATATATAGGTTGCCAATCTCATCCTTGTATGCACCTGCTGTTTTCCCTTTATACTTAACGATTGAACCTTAAGGGTGTATTTCAATTCTTCACAATTTGCTTCGTTAGTCGAACTAGAAAAAGGCGTCGCCTTATTTAAGCATCGCCCCCTTTAGTTCAAAAAGAATTATATGACAATTATGGCAATAATATTTACCCAACGCTTTTCTAATAATAAAGAGACGCCATAAATATGTTAAGGTAATCGGGCTTCCCTATTAAATCAAGACTTTTCCGCTATTACAATCTCCAAAGTGGAGTTATGTTATAATTCCCTCTTCTAAGTTTCTCCATAGGTGATGGGCTTCTCTGGCAAGATGCTCTAATAAATCTGGCGGTGCAGTTGTAATAGCGGCACACTGCTTGATTAGAGTGTCTAATTCTAATTTAAATGCTTCTAAATCCTTAGCTTCGCGAATAATCATTTGCCTAAAAGCATTTAAAACTGGTAGCATCTCAGTACGTGGTTTTCGTACTATTGTTCTAAGTGCATTTGCTTGGAGTAAAAATCGTTCAAACTTTTGTGTCATTCTTCTAACCCTATCTTGTAGTTCATAATTTGATGTATCTAAATAATGCTGAACAAAAGCAAGATGATCAGCCATTTGTCTTAACCAAAACGTACTTTCATGTATGACCGCATCCGCTACGAAAACTTGACTGCCACTTTGTATTAAATTAAATACTTTCTGTGACTCCTCGGCTTCTCTTATCATATGATCCATAAGTGCTACTTGCGTCGAAACAATCAATTCACAGTGTAATGCCTTATTCATTCCACCTATAAGGAAATTACGAAATTCGCTTATAGCTTGCGAAGATTCATTAATTAAAATACCAAGATCCCCCTGTTTCGCTTCCGCCCTCTGCCATATCCCTCCCAAACTCTGAACCATACTCTGGTTTGCACGGGCTAATTCCAGTTCATGATGACTTATTTCCCTGTCAAAAAATTGACCATGCTCTAAATTATTTCGCAACCAAAAGGCTACTATCCCATAGGCATCCCTTTCGTATTTATCCGTATACCCCATAATTACACCCCTTTCGATTATTCTCACCAAGATAAATATATTATTTAGATAATTTGAATATGACAAGTGTTGAAATGAAGATAATGCAATTAAGAAAAAAAAGACTCTAAATTTAAGGTCCAATTACTTTTCAAAAATACTTTTAATTCATTTTCATAGTCCAACTTTAATATCTACTTGGTAGGAAATCCTTTATAGGAATATCAACGAATAATAAATAGGCTTTATAAAAAGAAATCTTTAAGTACCTGAGCTACCTGATCCGGTGCATGAATATCTGGTGCATTATGGTCGAGACCTTGTAGGGTCAAGGTGTTTAGATTCGGAATGACGGATTCCAATGCTTGAGTGGCCATCTTATTGAAAAAAATAAAGCCTTCGGTACCCAAGGTGCCAGTCAACATTAACGTTTCAGCCTCAATTCCTTTGTATTTCTCGAAAGTAGAGTCTACTCGATGAGCCTCTTTGAATTCATTTGCAATTGTTGGCATAAGCATGACGGTTTCTTCCCATTCAGGGCTTTGGGACATCGCTTGAATAATTTCCTCTAACTGTTCATCAGGAATATCTACTCCCATAGCTTTAAGAAATATCTTATGAGCTTCACAGTAATTTTTTTGTACAAGCGCGTCCTCGTAATCAGATATCCAAATGATTGGAAGTGAGTCATTGATAGAAACACCCGGTTCATAGATGGCAAGCTTCATAAGAGGATACTCAAGGGCGACATCAAGTGCTACCAATCCACCGTAGCTGTGTCCAAAAAGAAAAGTAGCTTCTGCCTTTTTTAGAACGGCAGCAACATCTTCCTGCTCCTTTTTCAAACTGTAGTTCGTACTTTGCGGTCCACTATTTCCCCGGCCTCGACGATCTATAATATATACGGTAAATTGATCAGCAAGACTTTCAGCAAGTCGGATGTAATGTGCGGAAGTTCGGGCAGTGCCAGGAACAATGACGAGGGATGGCCCCATACCGATTCTACGAAAACCGAGCATGGTTCCATCATTAGAGGTTATATTCCCTATTGAAAAAATTTTTTGTGACGACATAGTACCCTCCTATTTTCTGGTTTAACCTTTTTAGATATAAAATTACACTATATTTCTGAACTTACCTGAACCTTAGCTCAAGAAGAAAAAAAGCAATTGCTTAATTCTACAATCACACCCGTTATTCCTTTCTACCAGATATCCTTTATTGCCTCTCCTTTGCTCTCCAAATTAATTCTGGAATTAAGGGAAGATTATGAAGCGAAACACCAGCGGCCACGGACAATGCATTTCCGAGAGCCCCAGGCATTCCCATTAACCCTAGTTCTCCTATTCCACGGGCTCCGTATGGTGCATCAATCTGTGGATTTTCAACAAAACCAACCAAGTAATTAGGATTCTCCCCATAGTGGAGCGGGCGATACGTCCGAAGCTGCGGATTCAAAACCCTCCCTAAATCATCAAAATAAAATGTTTCTCTCCCTGCGAATGCTAACCCCATACTCATTGCCCCCATAACTTGACCTAATGCTGTTTTTTCATTCATCACCCTGCCTGCATCCACCACGCATGCAGCATTAACAAGTCGATAAGTATAATTTCTGCGATCGAATTCTACCTCTACTCCATATGCCGCAACAGACCACTCTGGACCAGGCTTCCCAGCTCCTGTTTCAGGATCCAAATTCGTTATATGACGTAATATATAATTTCCTCTGCCAATGATTTGACCCCCAATAGCGTTACCATTTGGATACTTATAACCATATCCAATATCTTTAAAATCAAGCCCAATGGATGGATCATCCCTCAAAAATACCCGACTATTTGCCACTTCAAGATCTTCCTTTGGTGCTCTTAACACACATGATGCCACTTCTTTTAATTGGGTAATGACATCTTCAGCGGCATTTAAGGTAGCCCTACCTGCCATAAACGTTCCCCGGCTTGCAACGGTTTTCCAATGTTCTGGCGTGGTCTGGGTATCGACTTCCATTCGTACATGAATTTTATCGACGTCCATTTTAAGTCTCTCGGCGAGAATTTGAGCTAGCACAGTCTTAGTCCCAGTTCCAATTTCGATAAGACCTGACATTAAATTGATACTTCCATCCCGATTAAATGTTAAAATAACGCCTGAGGGTGAGTTGGCATCAATCGTTGACGTTTTCCAGCTACAGCTTACGCCTTTTACTCTAACAAAGCGTTCATTTATCTCTTTAATCGCCCCTTCGTCCCATTTGATTAAATGTCTTACTTTCTCAATACAATGTGGTAAGTCTCCTAAATTGCTTTTATTTAAAGGAACCCTTGTCGGTGTTGTATTTCCTAGTCTGATGGCATTTATATAACGGAGTTGAAGGGGATCCATTTGCAGTTTTTGTGATAGTAAGTCCAATGTCCTTTCAATCACAAAGGAAAGCTCAGAATGAGAAAATCCTCTAAATGGGGATGCATACGGATGATTGGTATACATACAGTATGAATCACACCAGACATTCTCAACATTATAGGGACCTGTACAGTCGACTGCCCCTGATCTTGTTACATCAATGGCTTTATCGGAATAGGCACCCCCATCCCACAAATAAAGGATTTCCATCACTTTAATTTTTCCGTTACGATCGGCCCCAATTTTAACTGTTGCATCCAAACCAATGTGACATGGAGATGTAATGATATCCTCTTCACGTGTATTGAAAACCCTTACAAGTCGGCCGCCAACAGCCTTTGATGCCAAGTAGGCAAGTATTTCAAGCTGAACGGGTGCCTTTCCACCGTAGCCTCCTCCAACAAACGGCGTGTGAACAACAATTTTCCCAATATCCTCACCAAAGTAATTACCTATAAGTGTTTTGACCATAAAAGGCGCCTGAGACGAGGTCGTTATATTGATTGTTCCATCTGGTAAAATCTCACACGATGAACATCTTGTTTCCATTGCGGCATGGTCCGAAGGTGCAAAGGAATAACTAGCTTCTACTGTTACCTCACTGTCAGACCATCCTTTTTCCATATTGCCCTTGCGAATTTTCGTAAGGGTTGCAATGTTTGTTCCCGGAACCGGGTGTGAATCTTTCTCCTTTTTGTATTCGTCTAACCTTTCATGGACGAGGGGAGCATTCTTTTGGAACGCTTGTGTAGGTGAATTTACTACTGGCAATAGTTCATAGTGGACATGAACCAGGTTAGCTGCTTTCTTAGCCTGTGCTGGAGTATCAGCGACAACTAATGCAACTACTTCTCCATGATAACGGACCTTATCTACAGCAATCGGCGGTCGGTCGCGGATGGACTCACCTGTGAGTGGAAAATGTTCTCCCGCGATAATCGCCCTAACTCCTGGAATTTTTAGCGCCTCTGTCGTGTCAATCGCAGTGATCCTGGCATGCCCATAAGGACTGATGACCTTAATGCAAGAAAGCATCCCGACTGATTGGTAATCATCTGTGTATTTCGCCCTGCCTGTCACTTTATCCCACGCGTCTTTACGAATGACACTTTTTCCGATTACATCCAAGTCGTTCACTCCTAACTCTCGGTTTTCATATAACCTTTCGATTCCCAGTATATTAATATTCGTGTACATAAAGATAAATACAGCTACGTAGAAATAAAACAAATGAATAATTATGTAGATGAAGTTTGCAAGATTGGCTCGTACCTTATAAAAATGGGGTTGTTGAGAATTGTTGTAAAATGACTATGGACAACCACATTGTCATCTCCAGCAATCATTCGCTTTTGTCTGCCTGGCTACTAAATTCTTTATATCAATTGCTAATCCTTGATTCACTGAACTAAGACATTACTATAATACGAAAATGGCATTACTCCATTATTGAAGTAATGCCCTCGTAAAAAAGAAAAGCTGCCTCAATGGCAGCTGAATCTCCAATATTAGCATCCGTTAGCCATCCACCTTTTAAGAACTTTCAAGTATATAACTAATGATGTTCAAGGAATTTAATTGCTGTCCGAATAGACCTAACAAGACTTGGTCCAACTAATTCTGCTATATCCAAAAAGATATCAAGGATGTCCCACCATTTGGATTCCTTCCCTTCCTCTTTTCTCTTTTCTCTTCGGGCTTTTCTTTTCTCTTTAAATGTATTCATAAACTCACCCCCGTCTCTTCTTTATAGTACCGCGTCTCCACTTATTGTAGAAAAGCCCACATTACTTAAGTGAAAGCATTCACAACTTCACTTTATTAGATAAAATTATTTAAAGTAATTTTTATTATCAATAAATCCCCAGTATTTCTTATTTACTTCTCCAACAAAAAAAGGAAATCCTTCTTCAACTGCCAGTTAGTTTAATAAATAAAGGGATTGCTACGGCAACCCCATTGTTCAACTCATGCCCCAAATACTATAAGTGTAATGTTTTACAATTTACAATCACTTTTAGTATCATTTTTTAGGAAATCTTGGTATTTAATTCATGAATAAAGCCCCTAATCTAAAAGGAAAATATAAAAGCATTAGAAAAAGGAGGATTAGTGAATGTTTAAATTATATACCGTTTATGCATTTCTTTTTGCTCTTTTGCTGATAAACATTTCTGGTTGTAACAGAAGTTTAAACAAATTAAATAAAATTGATATCTCGAATGTTACCAAGATAAGTGCAGTTACTTTAACGCCCTATCCTACGTCGATAGCAGTTGTGGTGAATAAGAAATATTATATGCCTGTTAACTATGTACCAAAAGATTTAGTCTATCCTAATGTCCCTTTTTTATTTAAAGAAAAAATTGAAAAACGTGAAATGAGAATGGAAGCGGCACAAGCATTAGAAAAACTATTCGCCGCTGCTAAAAACGATGGAATTTATTTAAGCGGAGTTTCTGCCTATCGATCCTATGCTACACAAGAAGCTTTATTTAACCAATATGTAAAACGAGACGGTTTTGCAAAAGCGAGAACCTATAGTGCGATTCCCGGTACCAGTGAACATCAGACAGGCTTAGCAATTGATGTTAGCGGAATAAACGGAATATGTGCTGCTGAATCTTGTTTTGCCAATTCGAAAGAGGCTGCTTGGTTAAAGAAAAATGCTTCCAACTACGGCTTTATCGTTCGCTATCCGTTAGGAAAAGAAAACATTACAGGTTATAAATATGAACCGTGGCATATACGTTATGTTGGTAGTAGTGATTCGAAAGCCATTCAAAGTCGTGGGATAACGCTAGAAGAATACTTACACGTTGTTCCTGTTTCCGACGTATCAAAATACAAAAAAGATTTTCATTAACCTTTTGCGTCAAAAGCGTTTACCATATTCAGAACGACAACAGAGCCGACTGGAGAAATGGATGGACCGCTTCAACGGGGAAGCAACTAAGTATTTGGAGCATTTCCTGGCGTGGTTCAGCTATATCGACAGCAAGGACTATGAGAACACAACGTTGAATAAAAAAACATGTTGGTGTCTTCAGGCCTGTTTTCTGTGAAGGATACGAATGCTAGACTTCGACGGATGGCGTATTGTTGAACTATCGGGAAGCATAGTTAAATTAGTAACCGGCTCTAGGTTTGGTAGGGTCGCAATTAGGGCAGGGCACGCCTGCAGCAGCTTGAGAGAGTTTGGTCAAATAATAGCACTCTTCCCGGTACATATGATCGAGAATCAGCTGTGAAAACGTTGCCTGCAATTCTTTACCGGCAAAGAGCTCCTCTACTTCGGACAGAAATTTCATGAAGAGGAGCAAAATGGTATTAACTTCTTGATTAAACCGTCTCAAAGCAGGGAACTCCGCCAATTGAGTACGCATATATCCCGCAAGCCCGACAGCTTTGATATAAAAGGTCTGAAAATACCATTCGAATTCCGAGCTCTTATTTTTCCAGCTCTTCTCTACCAGATCAAATTCGTCTGTTAAGCCGGCTGCATGGCCGTATGCGGTTTGAAGCCATAATAAATGCTGGTGAATCGTTGGTCCCGGGGAAGGCAGTTGGCTACTTGTGAGTGCAGCAAAAACGCGCATCGCTTCCTCGGTCTCATTGACCATATGATTAAAAAACGTCGGGGTCAAGATAATATCCTCCGTTAGCGACCGTTGCAGCAAATGAAGCGTATAGGTGCGCAATTGTGAAGTCCAAGGATTTACAGATTGAAGCAAGGCAGCGATGCTCTCGTCATCCAAGTCCAGCCGTGCTGATTACAACAATTTGTCAAAGGCTTGAATGAACTGCTCTGCTCTGGATATTTCCGCTGCCTCTCCTGGAGCAATGTCATCCCGAATTAACATCGCATGATCGCCCAAAATCTGCAGCCAAAATCGGAGCTCAAAGAGCGCGCCTTCCTCAAAGCTAATTCCCACCATTTTACACAGCTCCCTTTTCAGATGACATCCGATTCTTTTATCACTATATGTGGGTGTCGCCTTCTCAGATGCCTATCTAATGCACGGCGTCCTTTCTCGGATCGATAAAAAACGTTCCGTCGCTCCGATGTTTATTTGTCGTACGATGGAAAAGCCAGGCATTTAAGCCCAAAAAAAATACTCCTGCTATCGCTTATGGGTGCTAAAATAAAAGTATGCCCGTTCAAAATGATAGGAAGTCCTGTATGATGATTTAGACTGCAATTTTCTTCTTGGCTTTGCTATAGCATTTATTTTTACGGTAGTTATTTCGTTTACTGCCTGATGGATTAAAAAGAAGATTGCCAATGAGATTCCCGATAAAACAATATCAAGGGACTTATCCAGTATAATATCAAGACGGTATGCCTCTACTCCGTATTTCATGATCCATCTTGATAAACACACAATATATATAAGTTCATTTGCACAGTAAATTAGCGTTATCAGTTGAAAAAACTTGTATGTCTTCTTTTCAAAAAACAACTCTTTTGTTATTTTTCTGTCGTATCTGTCCATCGCCATCAGATCCAATGTAAAGTATAAATAAAGCGGCTTTTTGGCTGCAACGCTTAAAGAATATATAAATAATAAGGCGGCTGAGTAAAAAACATTATTCCATAACAGCTGCAAGGCAGACCCAGACAAAAAATCCACTAATAATCCAGCAGTTAAATTTAGGATGATCCATATTCCTGTATAATTAAGACTTGCATTATTTTTGAATCGGTAAAAGCTATAAATGATCCCCGGTATAGTGGTGAGAATCATGGCGGGATAGTCACCTACAACCTCCCGACACAGCTCCCAAAATACCAAAGGGAAGATAAAAAACAGTACAAAATCTACTATCAGCATTAAGGTTGGACTCAAATTTTTCACCGTACTTTCTTCAATCATTCAATATATATGGCCCAACCTGAATAAAAAGAACAACCTTACAACCCTCTGCAACGTCATGTGCGTCCGGTTCTTATGCGAACTAATCGCTATGACAAAACTTCCAACATTTCATTAAGATTGGCATTAGAAGTACTTGTCCATAGTGGTATGTATCTTATTTGGCTATCGCTTCGGCAGGATTCCCCCCAGCCTCCTTTCCTCTATTCAACACTCCTGCTTGCATATATTACCTAAATTTTGTAATTAAAATGTGATATTCTACCAAATATAGCGAACTCAATAGAATCAAAGAACAGCTAAACCTTGCGATCCGAAATAAGGAAAGTTGGTCCAAGCAGCAACCTGCAATCTAACCAGAATACCATCATCTTGGATGTTAAACACTGAGACTGTGCCCTGATTTCCGTTAAGGGTGTAAAAATGCCGTCCATCTTTACTAACTCCAACATCCATCGGCAAACCTGGTGCTGTACCTGGCGGTGTACTGGTAATATGTCTTACCACTGATAGTGCTCCATTGGGATCAATTCGGTAGGTGGAGATGGTGCCGCTTAAAGTATTGGTAACGTATGCAAACCGTTCATCCCTCGTTGGTATAACCCAACAAGCTGTCTTATATCCGTTTGGTATAGAACCGCTGATCACGTGAAGGATCCCGTCATTGCTCATTGAATAGGATGACAGTGCATTTGATTCTGCTTCAGTAACTAGGAGGATTCCAGTGGATAGAAAATAAACACCCAATGGGCTTTTGCCATAAGAATTATTAACGATTGGTTCTGTAACCGTACCATTTTGATTTACATGGAATACACTGAGATGATTTGAAGTAAGCTCGGATACAAGGATTTTACTACCATCACGAGTGAAAAGAACCTGAGCGGGCTGAGCATTGAAAGTGCTGAGAGAACGGGAGGATCCAGGAATAAGAGTAAGGCGTCCGTTATCATCGATGTGAAAACCAGTGATATTGGATGAAAAATTGTTTGCGGCATTTCCTACATTGCAGACATAAACAAGATTACCAAACATATCGATACTATTGGGCTGAGTACCTTCTGATGGCTTTACATCCACGAAAACAGGTACTCCGCTGTCGGTAATGATAAAACTACTGATACTATGGCTGCCTGCGTTCACTGCAAGAAGGAAACGTCCATCACGGGAAATAGTTAGGGCTCCTTGTGACGTAAGGGGATCGACACCATCGTTTGCCGTTGCCGTGGAGACTTCCTTTGTACCAGTACCTATACCATAAGTTGGGTAGGAACCGACAAAGGTGAGCATTCCATTCATGTCCCTATTAAAGGCAACGACTTGATTCATTAAATCATTGTTGGTCATAATGTAAACCATACTCGTACGCGCACGAAAATATTTGTTCATTATCTGCATTTTATGACTCTCCTCCTTTCATAATTTTATATGGTGCTTTTGTCAATTCAATTCCCCAAATTGATGTAAGATGATTTAAAAGAAAGATGGATTTTCATCCACTTATCTCACTAACCTTTCGTAAGTTAAATAGCGATAATGAAAAAGGACTGTCGAAACAGTCCGTACGTTCATCATTTCACAAGATTGCTTTTGAAACAGAAAAAGGAGCAATAAGGACAGATATTAAAAATTCCTACTAAAGAATGATTTGTTTTTTATAAAATTAACTAACAAGTAAATAAGGGCAATGGCTAAATAGCGATGCAGTTCTCTCTTGACCCCATAATGTTGTTCAGAAATAAAATCAACGATTAAAAATGATTATTAATGAGTTCCAAAATACGATTGTATGCACTTATATAAAGATTAGGGTCAGGATCTTTACCATTTATCTTTGGTACATCAAAGTCAGAAAGTACAAAATGATATTTGGGCTGAACTTCATGTCTAGCTAAAGAACTTTTGCAACAGGATAAGGGACAACCATCAATTGCAATAATCTCTCTTCCTGATTTTGCTGTTCTGACAAGTGATTTGACATCACCTCCAACACCAGCGATACAGGACATTTCAGCTAATTTTTCTCGATCCATTTTTATAGCAATCATGTTAGCAGTTTGTGCAGCTGATGAACATCCAGAGCATGAATATACAATAGGTAAGTCATTTTTTTTCACCGTTCTATCCCCCTATTCTTCTTTTGATTAACTAAAATATGTGTTTATATTGAAACAGCCTAAGCTGAATAACTAAAATTCATTTTAATTTAATTGTTATTTAAATTCCGTGAATAATGTCACTTTTCTATTAATTTAAAAAATAGGAAAGGAAAAGAATTTCCCTTCTCCTTTGATCAATTCTTTATTCTATTAACCTACCCGGTTTAGCGCAATAAAAAAGCGTTTCTTCTTTTACGGAAACGCCTCCTTTGAAGAAGAATATTTATAAGAAACCTATTGTTTAAAAACAAGCGTTGAATACATTTTGATTCTATATATTTAGATAACAATTACGGTTTTCTTAAACTTTTTTATTTGACTACTAAATTAGTTGTCTAGGGTTAAATAATTCTTTCCAAAACTTTAGCAACGCCATCATTATCGTTTGTATCTGTTACCTCATTAGCTATGTCTTGTTTTTTTCTTTCGTATCTGTGTTTAATAAATCTCCAATTATAATATATGAAATCGACAACATTATCAAAGCAAAAATATTCGGGATCAAAGTGTAGATATGGTTAAAAACAGATTCATAATGATTTAATGGTGTAATATAAAAAGCGATTGCAAAAGATAGAACCAACCCTATAATTGATAATTTTGATTTTCTATTTGAAATCATAAATAAATAGTAATAAATCGCACTAAGCATCCAAAATTGGACAACTAACCAGGCGTGAGATAAACGGATATAATACTTTGTCTTTAAGTAAGTCACGATTAGAATCCCAATCACTACGATGGCAAGAAAAGGAGCTAATCTCACAAACTTTAAAATTCGGTCTAATCGCTTTTTCCCTCTGACATCACGAAAAGATACGTTTTTTATTACATCGTTTTTTATTGCAATTAACAAACTCATTAAAACAAGACCGCAAACTAATATGATTATAGACATATTTCCTTCTCCTTCATTGATTTATGTAAAGCAATTTAATGAATGGTTGACCAATCAAAAACGTCTAACCCTCCCAAACCTACTTTTACCGTAATTTTGGTTCCTTTACACGTTCCATTTTCATTGCTCTTCCTTCTCGTTGGTAACAACTACAACATTCATTTTTATTCCTTTTCATTGTACGGTTTTAGAAGGTTAAGATTTTAGTAAGCATTGTCACAAATATCAGGTGACAAAAGTAATATTTTCATAATCCAATTATGGTGCCTGACACTTGATTTGTGTATATTCCGACAACCTCATTTTTCCATTAAAACAACTTAGTAATAGTTACAACACCATCAGGAATATTATGTAAATTCCCTCACAAATTTTGAAAATTATGTATATTTACTTATTTCTTAAGTTATTTTCCAATTATTTCTTGTATAATAGATATACGACTAATTTTTTTCTTTTACAAAAGATGTTGTTTTATAAAGGGGATGTTTATTTGGAAAAAAAGATAATAGAGGGTGGCAAGAAGACCTCCTGGGGAGTATTAGGTGCAATTGGATTGGTATTAATTGGTAAATTAAAATATGTTTTAGTAGTTTTTAAATTCCTTAAACTTCATACACTTTTAAGCATGTTTATTTTTCTAGCAACCTATGCCTCTATTTTTGGATGGAAGTTTGCAGTAGCTCTAGTCTATCTATTGTTTGTACACGAAATGGGACATACGTATGCTGCTAAAAGGATTAAACTGCCTGTTGGCCCTGCTATATTTATTCCTTTTGTTGGTGCGGTTATTGGCCTTAAAGAAATGCCTAAAAGTGCAAAAGATGAGGGATTTGTAGCATATATGGGTCCCTTATTTGGATTGTTATCCTTTTTGCCTGCCTTTCCACTGTATCTATATACACATGAACCATTCTGGGCACTTCTGATTATTTTGGGCGGGATGATTAATTTATTTAATTTAATTCCAATTACTCCATTAGATGGTGGAAGAATTGCAGCAGGGATCAGTACTAAGCTATGGGGGTTAGGGATTGTATTATTGTTTGCGTATTCTGTAATAAAACTTAGTTTTATAGGTTTTTTAATTGTCATCCTAGGTTCAAATGAATGGTACAAATTGTTTAAAAAACAAAAAAGATTAAATGATGATAAAATGGAAATCAAAGAACTTGAACACTTGATATTAAAATTAAAACAAGAATCACCTGATTTAGATTCAGTTCAAGAAATGACTAGAAAGGCAAAATGGGAAATCACAAACCGAGAAATAACTGAAATATTAAATACACTGAATTCGGAAATTGAAAAAATGAAAAAAGATCTTTATCTTCAGCAATTATCAGGTGGCCATACATTGAGTGAAGAAGATAAGAATAACCATCAAAAAGTTATTGCAGGTATTCTCAACAATTTAGATGAAAAACTATCAGATTTAAAAAAAGAAGTACAGACAACGGAAACCTACTATAAAACGGATAGAAATACGAAAGTGCAATTATTTTTAATTTATATTGGCCTAGTCATTGCACTATCAATTAGTTATTATTATGGCAATGAAATTCTCATGAACCATCCAGAAATACAAAAAGTCATGAATAGATAAAAACATAACCTAATCATTGTTTTTCCTAGGTAACAGAGGATTTTTATAGAACTATAGACAACAAATAATAAGTAAAAACCTCCTATTTCATGTCGAACATGGAATAGGAGGTTTATTCTACACCCCTTAGTTTTTGTTCCAATCAGATGGCATCTGCCGAACTGTAATCAGGTCAAAGCGGTTACCATACAAATCTTCGAATACGACCTCTCGTCCATATGGCATATCCTTCGGTTCGCCGTAAAATACGACACCTTTTTCTTTCATGGTCTTGTAATCGCGGTCAACATCGTCGGTTTCAAGTGTAATGAAAACGTGATCTGCGACTTGGGAACCTACACGATTTCGTTTGTTTTCCGTATCGGCTTTAACAAATACGATGCCTATATCAGGTTGACTCGAAAGTGCGACCGTTACCCAGCGGAAGTCCCCAAACTGATTGTCTGCAGTAAGCTCAAATCCCAGTTTTTCCGTGTAAAATTTAATGGCTGCGTCCTGGTCCTCTACCAGAATCGTGATATTTCCCATTTTTCGTATCATACAAGTATTCCTCCTGTTATTCTATTTGAAAATTATACAATTCTTTATTCGGTTTGTCTGTATCCATGAATTTACCTAAAAACGAAGTACTATTCATTATCGGCTTCCAATGAGCAGACAACTTGGATTCCCAGAATTGTTCAAAAAAAGAATCCATAGTTGTAGTTCGTTCAGTTGAAAAAGAAAAAAATAAGAGAATCTGCCCACTCATTCTTTTTGAATTCAATTTTCATTGAACAACTAACGCAAGAAAATATTTAATTGTTTGGTTTTACCGATAAATATCAAAAGGTAAGAAAAGAATAATTGTGATGTTATGTGGCATATAAATAATCTGGTTGACCTAACGAAAAGGAACAAGAAACCCATATCAGTAATATTTGCACGATAGAAGAAAACACACAAGTGTTATAGATATAGGTCAAAACGTTTATTTCTGAATAATCATTGTTAAAAAGGAGATTAGTGAATGAGGTTGAATCATTTAAATCTATTTGTTGATGATTTATCAGAAGCTAGACATTTTTTTGAAACATATTTTGATTTTCAATTTTTGGAACAAAAAGGAAAAGCTCTTGTAGTGCTGAGTGATGAGAATGGATTTATTCTCGTGTTAAGTGATCCAAAAGCATTTAAGGGAAAAAAGGATATTAGATATCCTGAAGCTTTTCATATTGGTTTTTTGGTGGAAACTTCAAGTGAGGTTGATCAAGCATATGATCGTTTAGTAGCTGGTGGCATTGAAATAGACAAGGAACCTTATACATTGAGAGGTAATAGTTATGGTTTTTATTTCACAGTATTTAATGGTTTATTAATTGAAGTTTCTTGCATTGACTATAGAGATGGTAAAAAAGTTTCAAAACTCAATGACACTCATCTTTAGTAATTGCTACAAGATACAATAATCCCCGTTATCGGGAATAAAAAAAGGATCTTCAATTGAAGATCCTTTTTTGCTTCTTATGTAACTAACGCACTCTATAGTTTAAATACGTTTATTCACAAACAAGATTGCTAAAGGTACAAATTCGCATCCAGCTAGTTTAAACACGTTCAAGCTTTTTAAATGGTCTGTGAGGTAATTCAGTACGGATGGTATCACCTGGTTTCACTTCTCCACTCTGCAATATAACTCCCATTATTCCTGCTTTTCTTATTAGATTTCCATCCGAATCCTTATCCAAAACAGCCTTTAAAAGACCCGGTTTAAAATTATCAATTTGAGTACAAGGATTTCGTAAGCCTGTTACTTTAATAATTGCAGACTCACCTATAGATAATATCGTGTCAGTTGGTAATTCAAGAAGATTTATTCCGACAGTTGTAATATTTTCACCCAATTGTCCAGGTTTAATGTTAAAACGGTCTGTTAACTCTTCGAATAACTCATTTTGAATTAAATGCACTTGTCTTAGGTTCGGTTGGTTTGGATTTTGTGCCACTCTGGAGCGATGTTTAACCGTTGAACCAAAGTGTGCATCGCCTTCGACCCCTAAACCCTTCACTAATTTTATAGTCTCTTGATTTTCCTTACTAAACGTATGCTTCTTACTTAAACTAACTGCTATAACTGTCCCTAAAATTAAACTCTCTTTTTTTTCATCAAACATTCAATCCTCACAGCCTTCCTTTTTTAACTCCCTGTTTGTTCATATTCAATCAAGGATTAATTATTCCTTCCTCCACTCCCCGTTAGCACAATAAAAATCCGCCAGAAACCGCGACGATATAAGAGAATCAGCATACCATTTCCATTTGGTGATTGTGAATCCGATAAAGTTGACTTATCCTTTTACATTGAATAACTGATTTATACGGGACCTATCATAATCCAAAATCCAATCATTAAAAAAGTGATTAATCTCTTCTATAGATTCTTTATTAGTTGCTACTAAATCACAGCCTCGACCATCGTAAATACTAAAAATTGTTTCCTTTTTTATATTAATAAAATAGAGGCGAGGCATATCGCTATAAAAAAATGCCCGGATTATTTTTGTAAGATTGATGTCAGCTACCTCACATTTTAATAATAACCTTTGAGTTCTCCACTCATTTACTTCATCCTCTTCGGGGTCACGAAACGGAAATAGGTGATGTTTTATTTGGTACTTGATATTTTTCCTAGTTAGGAATGGAGTAAAAACATTTAATTACTTAAATGGTTTTCGATGGAGTTGATCAAAAAAGCATACAATAAAAATTTCATCACCTTTTTTATGCAAAGTATGTAAAAGAGTTTTACCTCTTTTTAAAACGCGATCCATATATATTTCATCATTTTCCTCATTGGGATCCCCTAACTCGAAACGAATTCCAATATTCCAGTTATAAAATAATGGAGGCTCAAGAGATAAACTAGGAAAGTTTTTCATCATATATTCATCAATATTCAATAGTAAGTACCTAACTCTCTTTATTTTTCTTCAAATTCTCTAAACAACATTCTTTTGCTGAATGGGAAAAACGAGCTAACTGAGTTATCCATTATTGAACTCTAGCACCCGTTCGTTTAAGTACAATTCTTCACAATTCTTGACTTTACTCGAGTCCATTTAATTGTGATAAGTGATGTGTAAAATGATAGAACGGTAAGGATACATGCCGTTGGTAACGAACGAAATCCTCCCATTTCGTGTTTTCTCTTGGATTGTAGTGGCTATCAGTTCTCTATTAATCGTATCTTTCTCTTTTGGTTGTTCCGTTTGACTTGGCTACTCGCCCAAAAAGCCCATTTCTATAAAAATATGTGAATGACCATTATGCTTGTCCATTCTTTAACTTGTACAAAGAATACTTTAATAAAGTAAAACCTAAAAAAATAATAATGAAATGAGGTGTTTTTAATGGGATGTAATGATAATCTTCAACCCAATCAAGCAAGTCAATCCGACCCCCCAGGTCCTTGTCCAGTAACACCAACACCACTGAGTTCATTTACGAGTGCAAATACCGCAACAGTAGCTGGACCACTTGTTAATAGGATTAAAGTTCCTGTTGTCCTAGCAGAGCCAACGATCCAAATTCCTATAGAGACAACAATTACGCTTGGAGCTTTAGCAACTGAAATTAAACGAGTGAAAAAAAATGTATTTTTGGATCAAGTGAAACTTGTTCCGGTTGCACCATTTACGCGTGTTGACGGCACTGACTTTTTTACCTTTTCAAGAGCTAAATTATTTATAGCAGGGCATATTCGCAAAAATATTGAATATACTTCGGCTGGGTCTTCGATTGTGGGATGTACTGTATCGCTTATAGATCAAGTTGTCGATATTCCATTCACTGGATTTACAGAACTTAGTACAACGGCTGGAACGCTTATTAATTTACCAATCCTCGGTATCAATGAAACTTCCGAGTCTAGTTTCCATAGTGATACAAACAACTTAAATGCTCGCTTGGATAAATTCTTCTTCAACAATCTTGTCAAATTCAATGAACAGCCATTTGGTGAGTTAGTAGCAGCAAACTTCTTTGAACTTGATTTTGCGTCACCGGAACCAGCACCTGAGGCAACTTTTACTTTTTCCACGTTTACTGAAAAAATCGTCTTGGAACTTACAGTGAAAGTATTACAAACTCAGCAACTTGCAATTGCTGCAACTTCAGTAGTTCCTGTGCTTCCTGGTCTTACTCCTCCACTTTAATGGATGTTCTTCAGCATATATAAGAAAAAGGGTTCTGTTTCTTGTAAACAGAGCCGTTCCTCCAATTCAATCCTTGTATAACACTCAAATAGTCCTAAAGATGCACAGGATAAAGAAGAAATCATAATCGAATTAAATTTTTCTGAAGAAGGTAAAACGCTTCAACAAGTTGAAGAAATATTTTTTAAAAATGGGATAAAAATATTAGGTTCAATTCAAACAAAAGACAGTATTCCTTTTCAGTTAATCTGTTTTGATTATGAAACAAATCCAAACGGTGATTTTATTTATAGAGATGTTCGTTTTATTTAAATGATATTCTTACGCACAAAAAGCTAGGGGATTAAATCTTAGCTTTTTTTAGTCCATAAAAATAGTCCTTCTTCAACCTGAACCTTTAGTTGAACAAGGAAAAGGCGATCCTTCGTTATTGAAGAATCGCACATGTTAGAGAATAAGGTACATAAAAAAAGACCGTCAATCCTTTCTGGATTTACGCCATCTTTTGTTTAAATGATAATTTCACATTAACCAAGAGACCTCACTGCTACTTAACCAAGCACGTCTCCCCTTTTTCATCAAACGCGTGCTTAAAATCAAACACAAAAGGCGTGGGTCCATTCTGAATATAATAGCTGTATCTCTTGAAAGCCTCCTCCCATGAGACATCCTTCAACTTCTCTGTCCACCACACTATATAGGAAAGGTGTTCTCTTGATAATGCTCTATCCATTTGCTCCTATCTCTTAACACTTGCCTATGCTGACCTGAATATGTAAAACGATATAAGGATTGAAAGGCTTTTCCATACCGTTAGTGTAAGAATAGGGAAACCATCCCCTTTTAGGGCTTCTTCAGAAAAAGGGACTCCATCAGGTGAAAACGCCTCTATAAGTTGTCCTAATATATTTGCCTGACGATATACTTCATTTCCAACTTTAAAAAATTCACGAGAGGCAGGGTGGTCATAAGGGTGATTTAACCTACCAACCGTATAGATTGAAACTAAAGCCATAAACAGCCCTCCATCCATAATTTTTTACCTAGTTATATTCAAGTAAGTTTCGATATCATAACTTTAATAATAAAAAACAGGATGCTCTTCAATAATAAAGACATCCTTTCTTAATTATTCACTATCAATGATTTTTTTCATAATCACTTTCCAAATCTCTTCGTTTTTGGATCCAACCTCTTCAAAAATCGGATTCAATTTACCTCGTTGAACGCCACTTAATTGCCTTTCAAGATTTTGGCCTTTTTCTGTTAAATACAATTCCCGGACACGGCGATCGTATTCCGCAGGTTTACTAATAATAAATCCCATTTCAATCAATTGCCGCATCGGAACATTTATAGCCTGCTTAGTTACTTCTAAACTTGTCAAAAGTTCGTTAACACTTAAACCCGGTTTTCGTGCAATGAAAAATAATATCCGATGATGAACGCGCTGAATACCATGTTTTTCAAGAATACGATCAGGTTCTTTTATGAACGCACGGTAAGCAAAATAAAAAAGGACGTGTATATCATTTAATTGTTCTTCACGCTTTTTATCCATTTGGTTTATGACCCCCTAATAAAAGAATATCAAAGTATCAGCATTTTTAAAATCAGTAGTAAAAAA
This sequence comes from Neobacillus massiliamazoniensis, assembly GCF_001048695.1. Lineage (GTDB taxonomy): Bacteria > Bacillota > Bacilli > Bacillales > Cytobacillaceae > Neobacillus > Neobacillus massiliamazoniensis. The sequence continues at coordinate 295,678 of NZ_CVRB01000005.1, forward strand.
TTAAAAATAGGTAAACTATATTGACCTATTTTATTATTTGGTGTTATATATTAATAAAGGTCAAGTTTATTGACCTAATATTTTTAAGGAGTGTTACATCATGAATTCAACAACATGTACAGTTGGTGATTACTTACTTTTACGCCTAAAAGAAATGGGTGTTAAACATATTTTCGGTGTACCTGGTGATTTTAACCTTGGATTTCTAGATCAAATCGAAGCAATGGATCAATTGGAATGGATAGGTAACTGTAACGAATTAAATGCCGCATATGCAGCAGATGGTTATGCACGTATCAATGGTATTGCGGCATTGGTAACGACTTTTGGTGTTGGAGAATTAAGTGCAATTAATGGGATTGCAGGTTCTTATGCAGAACAATTACCTGTTATCAAAATTACTGGTTCGCCAGCAACAAGTGTTGCCAATTCAGGTGCTTATGTTCACCATACGCTTGGTGATGGCGACTTTGAACATTTTAGTAGAATATTTAAAGAAGTAACTGTGGCTCAAACAACCTTAACAGAAGAGAATGCAGCTGATGAAATTGATCGCGTGCTTAAAGAATGTTGGCTATATAAAAGGCCGGTTTACATCAATCTTCCTTCTGATATAAGCTACAAAGAAATTAAAGCTCCAAAAAGCCCAATACAATTGCCTGAGTTTAAAAGTGAAATCAATCAATTGAACACATTTCTCAACCATACATTAAAGAAAATAAATCAAGCAAAGTTTCCTGTTATTTTAGCAGATTACGAGGTTAATCGTTATCACCTAAATGAAAAGTTGGGAAATCTTGTTAATAAATCCGGATTCCCTATTGCTTCCTTAAGCATGGGAAAAGGTGTAATAGATGAGACTCATCCTCAATTTATTGGTGTTTATACTGGTTCATTGAGTGATCCATATGTTAAAAGTCGGATTGAAGAGGCGGACTGTATATTAAGTATCGGGGTAAAGCTAACTGATTCTATTACGGGAGGCTTTAGTCATCATCTAGATGAAAGTAAGTTAATTGAGATTCATTCTTCTTATGCAAAAATAAATCAAGAAACCTATAATACGGTTTCTATGAGTGATATATTGGAACTATTAAGTGAAAGTGTTGAACATCGAGACAATGAAACACAGAACATTAAACCTTTCTATAAAAGAAAAGAAGATATAAATTTGGTTCCAACGACTCAAGCGCTTAGCCAGGAACGATTTTGGAAGCAAATTAACTGTTTTTTAAATCAAGAGGATGTCCTTATAGTAGAACAAGGAACTTCCTTCTTCGGCGCATCTAATATGCTTCTTCCTGAAAAGACAACTTTTGTAGGACAACCATTATGGGGGTCAATCGGTTATACATTACCATCTCTACTTGGGACGCAAATCGCGAATCCAAATCGTCGTAATGTTTTAATTATCGGTGATGGGTCATTTCAACTAACTGCACAAGAACTATCAACCATACTAAAAAATAAATTAAAACCAATCATTATTCTTATTAACAATGATGGTTATTCTGTAGAACGTGCTATTCATGGACCAAATGAGGAATATAATGATATTAACATGTGGAAATATAGTCAATTACCTAAAGTTCTTGATATGGAAGAAAACAGCATAAGCATAGTAGCTACAAATGAAAAGGAATTAGATGATGCATTCAATCTAGCTAATAGTCAAGATAAGCTTATTTTTATTGAAGTGATAATGGATCGGTTAGATGTTCCAGAATTACTTGGTGCCCTTGGAAAAATATTTGCTAAACAAAACGCTTATTAATAAATAAAAAGGTTGCCTTCGTGGCAACCTTTTAGTCTTTCTATCTTCTAGTCGCACAAAGAGGGTGACACATTAGTAAACAAACTATTTATATTTTGCAACACATATACAAAAAGAAATGAGGAGCTGTTCCGAATTGAAACTTGCTCCCTCAGTATTATCCCACAATTGATTTAATTTTTAATAGGCGTTTGATCAGTTTCTCCAAGTCAAGCTCCCTGCACACTTCCTATCTTCTTCCGATTACTTATAAGCTTCGTGCGATTTCACGGGGTGTCTGGACAGATGAGGATAAATGACCATTGCATTTAGGGAAGTGGAGTGTTCCTGTAAACATTATTTCCTTATTATGGATCGTCTTTTTTGATATTTTGATTGTACTCGATGTTACATTTGGTAGCTATACGATGCACTATACAACAGGAAAAGCTTTTTTAGTGATTATTGCAGCTGTTGCCCTGCTGTATTATACGTTCGCAAAACGTGCCTATAAGGGACCATATTTAGGTAGCTATGCTGAGGTTAACTACCGCCTTAATAAAAGAGAAGATGCTCAATCACAGGTAGAAGAAATGGTATAAGAGAAGAAAATAAAAAAAAGGGAGCTATGCTCCCTTTTTCTTTGTCGGACCTAAATATTGATAATCACTTGGATTGATTGGTTTAAAACCATTTGGATGATAAAAGCGAAGCAGATCTTGGTTCACGACCGTATCAGACATCTGCAGGTCATTTTTCACTTTATTACTTAAGTTATTGCAAGCCTTTTGATCAGTAGCGAGATTCCTTGTAGTGACGCTATAGCATTTGCCACTGGACATAATCAAATCAGTTGAAACGTAATCTCCATTCCTAAATGCAACCCAATTCCGATGCTGTGGCGATAAAAGATCGGAACCAAATTCAATGTAATCTTTTGTATCAATTCCAAGAAGATGAAGAAGAGTAGGACGAACGTCAACTTCCCCGCCGACTTGATGCTCTACTCCGCCTTTAACGCCCGGAACATGGATGAACAATGGTACCTGCTGAAGATTTGAGTCCATTACAGGAGTAATTTGTTTCACTCCCAGCATTTTTGCCATTGCAGGATAATTGTTACTGGAAAGTCCGTAATGATCACCATAAAGAATAATCACCGATTTGTCGTACAATCCATCCTTTTTAAGGGAATCAAAGAATTGTTGCAGTGCCTCATCCATATAGTGGGCAGATTGCATATACTGATCGACAGCCCAGTCTCCAGTATTTCCTTTTGGAAAATTTGTATCGCCTTGATCTATCTCAAATGGAAAATGGTTAGATAGGGTGATGAATTTCGTATAAAAAGGTTGTTTTAAATTTTCGAGCATTGGCATACTTTCAGCAAAAAACGGCTTATCCTTCATTCCAAAGTTCTTTATATTTGGTGGCGTCAGGTTGTAATACGAAGCGTCAAAAAACTGGTCGTAGCCCAATGACTTGTACATAACATTCCGGTTCCAAAAAGTCTTATAGTTTCCGTGGAAAACAGCCGAATTGTAACCATATCCTTTTAAAATCCCAGGAGTTGCTTGATAGGTGTTTTGAGCTTTGCTGATGAACACAGATCCTTGATTTAAGGGATAAAGCGAATTTTCCATTAAAAACTCCGCATCTGACGTTTTGCCTTGTCCGGTTTGATGATAAAAATGATCAAAATAAAAGGTGTCGCCATCATGTGCCAATGAATCCAAAAAAGGTGTAACAAGTTCTCCGTTCGGCATTTTTAAATCAATCATGAAGTTTTGGAATGATTCCATTGAGACAAATATGACGTTCATCCCCTTCGCTTTTCCAAAAAGAACTGGATCAGGAGTGGTATAGGTTGCTTTTCGGTAATTCTCTACTTTTGTAAGATTGTTGCTGGACGCGAAGGCACGCTCACTTGATGATTGAATACTTTGAATAATGTCAAAGATAGTAAAATTGTAAACGCCCAAATATTTAACAATATAGCTCCTGTCAAAGTTGAGGGATAAAAGGTTAGGCCTGTCTTTTTCCGCTAGACTTAAATTCATTAAAAAAATAATGATTGAAATCAAAAAAACAAATTTATATAATTTCCAGGTTTTGACAGTTGCCTGTTTAAATAAGGTACAAGCAAGAACAATCAAGATGATCGTGTCCGTAAAATAAAAAATATCAGAAAAAGCCATCAAACCTACAACACTATCCCCTAATCCTCCAGCATTGGATTTTGCCTGAAGCAAATCAGGAACAGTAATAAAATCGTTGAAGAAACGGTAATAAACAATATTGGCATACAATAAAAATGACAAGATAAAGTGGATACCGATTAATACACGCTTAAAATACTTTTTCGAAAGGAGAGCAAACCCTAAAAAGAAAAGAGCGGAGCTCAATGGATTAATAAATAATAAAAACCTTTGAAGATTATTGTCTGTTCCCAATCTAAAATCTAGGTGATAAGCGATATACGTTTTGAACCAAAACAATAACACAGCAATGACAAAAAAAACAAAATGGTTGTAAGCATTTTTTTTCATATTATTCTCCTTACAAGCCGAACACAATAAATATATCATGATGGTTTTTATAAGAAAATACTCGACTTATCACTTTTGACTAATAAGCTAATCTATATTTATTAAAAAAAAACAGGATTTCTTTGATTCAGTAGCCGGCTTTGTGGATGTAATCACCAAACTTCGCCCCTCTTCATTTATTGTTGCAAACGAAGTTTTTTTTTTTTCTAATGCATTTGCTGTAATTTGGTATAAAAATTTATATTGGCTTAACTAAATCTTAATAAATTATTTAGATATTATTTATATAATTAATTATTAGAGACTTAAACTGAAGTCTTTATCTATTTGATAGGCCAAAGGGAGGCAAGATTTACTTCTTTTGAGGTTATAGTATAGGCAATATATCATAAACTGACTCATGCAGGTTATGTGAAAGCTGTGGAAGAATGTGATCCAAAAATTGATAAAATCGTAGGGGTGTCAGCGTGGACTTAACCATATCAACTTTTATTAATGATTTTAATATTTTCTTATTTATATTTCTTGCATTAATGTATTCGTATCAGATTGTATACATATTTGTTGCATTTAAGGCAAAAAAGAACAATATGCAAGATATGAAGATCGTTCACCCTCGCAAATACGCAGTGATAATCGCAGCTAGAAATGAAGAACTCGTAATCGAAAAATTAATCAAAAGTATAAAAAACCAGAAGTATCCCCAGGGATTGATTGATATTTTTGTTGTAGCGGATAATTGTACTGACAATACAGCTCGGGTTGCGGGGGAAGCGGGCGCTATTGTGAGGGAGCGCATCAATAAGACTCAAATTGGAAAAGGGTATGCTCTCGATTTTATGTTAAAAATCATTCAAAAGGAATATTCATCAAGAAATTATGAAGGATATTTTATTTTTGATGCCGACAATCTCCTTGATGAGAATTATTTATTGGAGATGAATAAAACATTCAATCAAGGATACAGGATTATTACGGGTTATAGAAACTCAAAGAACTACGACCAAAATTGGATTTCTGCAGGTTATGGACTTTGGTTCCTTCATGAAGCTGAATTTCTTAACTTACCAAGAATGTTCCTTCATTCTAGTTGTGCCATTTCTGGAACAGGATTTTTGGTACATGCTGATTTAATCAAAAAAAATGGGGGGTGGATCCATCATCTCCTTACAGAAGACATAGAGTTTTCCGTTTCTAATATCATTAATGGCGAAAAGATCGGATACTGCCGAAGCGCGATGTTCTATGACGAGCAGCCAGTCACCTTCAACCAGTCTTGGCATCAGAGATTACGTTGGGCGAAGGGATTTTATCAAGTGTTCGCTAAATATGGTTGGGAATTGATTAAAGGTTTTCTCCATGGAAAACGTAACAAGTTTTCCTGCTATGATATGACAATGACGATCATGCCAGTCATGCTCGTTTCAGTAATGAGTATTATGGTAAATGTATTATTTTATTTAGCGGGTTTATTTGAAACAAATTATGGGAAAGTTACTTTTTATGCAATAACGATGACATTGTTAAAATCCTTTGGTTGGAATTATAGTGTACTATTTATTCGTGGCTTGATTACAACCTTGACGGAGTGGAAAAAAATTCATTGCTCTGGCTGGAAAAAAATCTTATATACACTTACTTTTCCGTTGTTTATGATTACCTATATACCTATTTCTGTCGTAGCCCTATTTAAGAATGTTGAATGGAAACCAATTACTCATACAGTGGCGAAGTCGATTGACGATTTTCGATTCGACAATGATATAACTTGAAAACTTAAATAGGCAGGGCAGTCCCTTTTTGGGACTGCCCTTACGTTTGCTTTTAATGAAACTTCAGAAATAAGGGTATCCTTTTTAATTCCTGCCATCATCCCGATGTATCGAAATGTTGCCAGGATTCGAACCTCTCATTTTTCAAATTAAACAATTTAAACATAGCAATTATAATAGTCTTATGATTAATTCATCATTTCCAGACGACATCATCATCAATTCTTGTTCAGATTTTGTGTAGTGATCAAATAATGGCGAAAGAATATTGATTCCTATGCTTGCTGTTTGATTTCCATAATTCTTTTCATCCATTTTTTGATTATAGGAAAATGAATAAACATTGGAATAGCGATATTTCTTTTCATCATGAAGATCTTGGAAAATATAATTTGCAAGCTCTCTTTTTATTAAATCTTCATCAATATTGATTGCTTTTATTTCTCGATTAATGTCTTGTTCATCATCTGTAAGGAAGATAAAGTAATCTCCATTTTTTTTGTACAAGGGTTTGGGAACTTAGTTTTCTTAAAGACACTTTAATTTCTTCTTTCAGCTCTAATTTATCTTCATCAATATTTGTTACCATGAACTATCTTTCTGCCATCATTATAATGGAAAAAAGGGAATGTACACACTTTACCAAAATGACTTTAAACTAACATTAATTACAAAATTAAGGACTTTCCATACAGCCTTTACCAAAAATAAAGAGAATGAAGAACTTCCCTCTCCTTCGAATCTTAGATATGCTCTTTCTCTCTCAATGCTGAGCAACTGATGCAGCAAATCCCTGGCTTAAGATCAAAAGTGACAACACGCTAATTACACCAACAGTAATAATAAAAATACCCTTACTTACTAACCTAACCGTTCGTAGTACATAAGGGTATAAAAATGCAAATATGTCTCCTCAATCTAAATGTAGAATTCTGTTCATACTTTCTACAAAACACGGTATTTCTTTTGTGATAACATAATATTTATCTGTATCACGGTAATAAATAGAATTACGTATTTATTAAGTCCCTGATTCTATGATATTATTAAAAAAAAACAGAAGAGGTTATTAAATTGAATTCAACATTCTCATCCACAACAGAAACAACTAAAACAAGATCCATAGTCATCAATGCACTTTTTATCGCATTAACCTTCGTAGCCACGATGTTCATCAACATAAGGCTCCCAATAATGGGTAACGGAGGTCTAATCCATCTGGGTAACGTTCCTCTTTTTATAGCAGCCTTGGTTTACGGCAAAAAAACAGGGGCAATAGCAGGTGCCTTCGGAATGGGCTTATTCGATCTTATCTCTGGCTGGGCAGTATGGGCACCGTTTACATTTATCATCGTAGGTACAATGGGCTTTGTAGTGGGACTTATTGCGGAAAAAGTACCCGGTAATAGATACCTTGTTAACTCTCTAGCAATTGCAACTGCACTAATAATAAAAGTTGTTGGCTACTATTTTGCCGAAGTGATCCTTTACGGTAACTGGATACAGCCATTCGGCTCCATCCCCGGAAACATTTTACAGGTAGTTATAGCAGGTATAATTGTAGTACCTCTTGTAGGACGTTTACAGAAAAGAGTTTGATAGATAAAAATAAAAAGTGATTTTTTATTATAAAAATATTAAGAGAAGTTTCTATTCAAGATAAATCACGAAGAGAGGATATTTCCTCTCTTTTTTTCATTTATGGAGATAAAAGAGTTATCTCTTATTGACCCTTTCTTCAAGAGGAAATTGCATTTTTCCGTCTAAAGACGCCTATTCAACAACAACCAGGTCTAAAAGTATTACCCTTTTTCTAGTAATGCCCATTCAGTTAAATAGCACACTAAAAATTTGTATTGGCAAGTCTAACTTCCTTTTGCTCCTACTAAAGCTGATGGTAAACAAACGAAATAACGAGTGTAATAAGTGGGAAAGCAATACTTATTTTGATGCTTGTCCAGTAAATTTTATTGAGCTTATTATACTTCTCTGTGTAGACCGCATATGCCAATTTGACCTTTTCATAAGCTTCTGTTTCAGTTTCATCATAACTTTTGTCTTCACTTTCATTTATAAACTGCTCAAGTTTGGGAAAAAGCACTTTGTTTATCTTTCGAGAATTCGAAAATTGCCAAATTCCTTGATAGAGCCCAAATCCCAAATTCCATGCGAAGAACAAACTTAATAAAGCGCTAAAAAAATCTGAAGTTAGTTTTCTTCCGAATTCGTTAACCGAACCAATAATTGTCAAGAAGATGAAAGTAATTACAATTAAAACCATAACCGCAGTTATCGGCTTAATTCGATAGAGTTTTTATATCTCTTCCAAAATTTCTTTTTTGCTCTTCGTCATTTCCCTCTCCTTTGCTATTGGATTACCTCACTCGTTAGTTAAAGTCGAATTTAACGCTATCTTTTATTGAACTAGGTTAATAGCATTCAAGGAGATAAGCTATTATCTTGGAATTAATTTACCCTTGTGGTGCACTTACATATAAAAAGACACAATTAAATAAAAGGTAACTATATATGTTAAAGGGATTAAAATTATATGGGCAATAAATATCCACCAAGTATACTTGTTATTCCTTTTTAATTTTAGTGAACCCCTTCTATATACACTCCTCCTTTTACAATTTTAATAGGATGAATTTCCAAGCTATTTTATTCCAAATTCATTTCTTATTTTAAATACGATTAATGATGCACAAAGTTCCAATTTTTCACAAATCTTTTTTCAATTACCCTGCCCCTTTAGAGCTTAATAAGGTACATAAAAAAAGCCGTCAATCCTTCATGGATCAACGCCATCTTTTGTTTAAATGATAATTTCACAATACCCAAGAGACCTCACTGCTACTTAACCAAGCACGTCTCCCCTATTTCATCAAACGCGTGCTTAAAATCAAACGCAAAAGGCGTGGGTCCATACTGAATATAATATCTGTATCTCTTGAAAGCCTCCTCCCATGAAACATCCTTCAGCTTCTCAGTCCACCATACTACATATGAAAGGTGTTTCTCTTGATAAGGCTCTATCCATTTACTCCTATCTCTTAACGCTTGCATATGCTGACCTGAATACGTAAAACGATATAAGGATTGAAGGCTTTTCCATACCGTTAGTGTAAGAATAGGAAAACCATCCCCCTTTATGGCTTCTTCAGGAAAAGGGACTCCATCAGGTGAAAACGCCTCTATAAGTTGTCCTGATTTAGTTGCTTGCCGATATACTTCATTTCCAACTTTAAAAAAATCACGAGAGGCAGGGTGGTCATAGGGGTGATTTAGCCTACCAACCGTATAGATTGAAACTAAAGCCATAAACAGCCCTCCATTTATAGTTTTTACCTATTTATATTCAAGTAAGATGGGTTCTCATAACTAATCTTGGTCAAGCAATTGTTACAAAGTATTTGCATATACTTATCTTACAGCTTTGAAGAAACGCACCTTTTTACGGAACACTAAATCTCTAAAATTCTATATAAAATGGTTGGGTGTCTTCATCCAAACTGTATTCGATTCTTTGTCTGAAATTCATAAAAGTTACCATTTCCAAGACTTGCTCAATCGGATAGAATCCTACTTCCAAACTCTCTGGTGAAGTTGTTAATTTGCCTCCAACTGGCTTAGCTAGGAACAACGTATTACATATTGAATTGTTCACATTTTGGAATATTCCACAAAACTTTATTACCTCAATATCTATACCTGTTTCCTCTTTAGTTTCCCTTATCGCAGCATCTTTTAAGGATTCTCCTTCTTCAACTTGTCCACCAGGCATTTCCCAACCTCTGGTTCACAGTTATTTTTCCAATTGAAAAATAGGATACAATCTATTTAACTCCTTTGTAGAAAATACCTAATTTTATTATAAATGGAAGTGGATACTGATACTATCCCGTATTAAGCTAAACTGCCACGTTCAATAAGAAAGGAGATCGCCGCAGCGTCCCCATCTTTAACTCTTGCACCCGTTCGTTAAAGACGAAATTATAATATTTTATATTTTGGATTGTTTATTATTTCATTTAACACATGAGGAATATCATGAGTTGTATTTTTACTTATATCCAAAAAATGCTTTTCATCTAATTTTGATTCCTTAAACTCATTGACTAAGATTAAACATCTTTCTCCCATTCTATACTCAGGCTTTCTCATATTATCTCTTTTAATTAATGTTTCATTATCAGTCCATAGAACCGCATAAATAACTTCTATATTTAATTCATTTAGTTTTTCACTAAACCATTTTGCTTCTTGTGGGAAGGTTATATAATCCACAACAACATCACTGCCATACTTAAGGAAATTCTTTGTAAGACTTAAAATATTATCCCAAATCAAAGCCACTTCCTCCCTGCTTTCCCAAGGTTTTTTTCTTCCATTAATATGCATATGACTTATATAGTCACCAGAAATATAAGCACTTTGAGGTAATATATTGACAAGTTCTTTTGAAATTGTTGATTTACCAACTCCTGCTGGACCCGATAATATATAAACCTTATTCTCTTCATAATTTTTCATTTTGTAGATCCTCCAGAAAATAAGTACCTATAATTAATTCAATGTATTGGTGATAAATCCTCCTTACACTAATCTGATCCGTTAGCTGAAGAAGGACTGTTATAAAGTTCGTTTTATGATAAATCGTGGTGGTGCTCCGTATTCTTGTTCAGCTTGGAAATAGGCTAATTTTCCATTTATGCAAGAAATAATTGAAGACAAACCATAACCATATACTTGATCTATGGCTGTCTTTAAAGCCATCTCTTTACCATCGATATCTTCATTTATCGACATGACATAGCAAATATTACCAGCACCTTTCTCAGTTAATAATCTTTCGATTTCATTCCGATCTAAGTTTGACTTGGGTATTTGAATCATAAATTCCTTACGGAGCATCATTGAATAATTATGATTTAATCGACACAAAGCATCCCTTCTTTTTTGGGGCGAAAAAAGCTCAAATAAAACCCTTTGTTGTTTATTTTTATTAAAAAAGGATTTAACAATAGCTTCTTCAATTTCTTTGTTCATCCCAACCCCTCCTATACCTTAACTTTACCAAAGGAAACATATTTTGGGGGAATCCTTGTTAAACAAAACTGCCACGTTAGCTCAACAAGAAAAAGTATCGCGGCAGCCATACCAATCTTAAACTCTTGCACCCGTTACTTTAAGTACATTAGTTCACAAACTTTTATAAAAAATTAATTACTGATTTATTACTAAAAACACTGCTCAATATATTGGAAATAGTTTACAATATATATATCAAATATGAGGAGGTAATTACATGAAAAACATGACAAATAAAACCACAAAAACATATAAGGGTGGAATAGAGTTATAAAATAACCAGTGTCGCCCTTGTATGTGTTTATTTAAATAACACAATAAAGGGGTAAATCATGAGTTTCTCATTTAAAAAATTTCTATCCTATTATAAACCGTATTTAGGATTGTTTGTTTCGATATTGGCATGCGCTTTAATCGCATCAATGATATCTTTGGTGTATCCGTTACTTGTTCGGTACATTACAAAAGATATTCTTATTGATGACTTGTCCAATGCGCTTACTGAAGTATATTGGATTGGTGGGCTAATGCTCGTTTTAGTCGCTATCCAGAATATAGGGAACTTTTATGCCGACTACAAAGGGCATGAACTTGGCGCTCGAATGGAAAGTGATTTGCGAAGAGATCTGTTTATGCATATACAAAAGCTTTCTTTTAGCTTTTTCGATAAGGAAAAGACAGGTCAACTCATGTCAAGATTAACAACCGATCTACTTTGGCTTTCTGAACTGTACCATCACGGGCCTGAAGACCTTATCAAACATTTCGTTCGCATAATTGGGGCATTTATCATTTTGTTCTTTATTAATGCACCGTTAACAAATACAGTATTTTGCTTTGTACCACTCTTGGCTGTTTTCGGGTTGTATTTTAACCAGGTATTGAATAAAGCTTATACAAGAAACAAAGAGAGAATTGCGGACGTAAACGGACAAATAGAGGATAATCTATCAGGAATCCGAGTAGTAAAATCATTTGCAAATGAATCGGTAGAGATCGAGAAGTTTAACAGCGAAAATGATCGTTTCTTTGAAAGCAGAAAGAAAACATATAAAGCTGAAGCATACTTTTATAATAGTCTAGAAACCATTATCCAATTGATTACAATCACCGTAATCATCTTCGGTAGTGCTAGCATCGCAGGTAACAAATTAGATTTAGCAGATTTAATAACTTTTTTATTGTATATCAACCATTTGATCGAACCAATTCAAAAACTGATTCAAGTGAGCACGATGTATCAAGACGGATTCACGGGATTCCAGCGTTTTATTGAAATCATGAATGTGAAACCTGCAATTGAAAACTAACCAAACGCCGTGACCTTACAAGAGATACATGGAGAACTAGAGTTCAAGCATGTCTCTTTTCGTTATGAAGAGCATTCGAAAGATGTATTTACAAACTTATCGCTTCGAGTAGAACCAGGTAAGTACATTGCCCTAATTGGTCCGTCCGGTGTCGGAAAAACTTCATTATGTTCGCTAATCCCTCGCTTTTATGATGTAACAGAGGGGGAATTGTTAATTGACGGCATCAATGTACGGGATATCGATCTTCAGTCATTAAGAAAAGCGATTGGGATTGTCCAGCAAGATGTTTACCTTTTTGCAGGCACCGTGATGGAAAATATCCGCTACGGATACCTAAGTGCAAGTGATGAAGAAATTATTGCTGCAGCTAAGCATGCAAACGCGCATGAGTTTATCATGAGTTTGCCAAACGGCTATCATTCAGAAATTGGGCAACGAGGTGTCAGACTATCGGGTGGGCAAAAGCAAAGACTAAGTATCGCACGTGTATTTTTGAAGAATCCACCAATTCTCATTCTAGATGAAGCAACAAGCTCATTAGATAACGAGAGTGAAAGTATTGTGAAGGAGTCAATAGAAATGTTAGCTAAAAGACGAACAACCATCGTCATTGCCCATCGCCTTTCTACAATCCGCAATGCTGAGAGAATACTCGTTTTAACAGAGAATGGTATTGTAGAACAAGGAACACACGATACTCTACTTAAACACGCCGGAACATATGCTAAACTGTATGCGAAACAGTTTGATTTACAAGTATAAACACTATAAATGAAAATCGGCCCCCTCCTAAAGGTGGAGCCGTTTTTTTATTTCTTCCGTGACTATCCTATAATCCATAATATTTTATATTTACTATTTCACTGTTGAACTAAACTGTAACAAAAAAGCCACCAATTATGGCAGCTGGATCTTCAAGTAACGCCACCCGATAGTTTAAGTGGAATCCTTCACAGTCTTTTCTACACCTTAATATTACTCCAATCCCTAATAAGTGTTGTTCCAGAATCCTGTACAATACAAAAAGACGCCTTCTTATTCAAGAAAAGCGCCCGATTCTTGAATAAGCTACTGAACAATTGCTTATTTCACCTTGTCAAAAATCTATCATACAAAGTCGAAATGTTAAGGATAGCTTTACATTTATCCTATTCTCTACGTTTTTCATGCATGAACTTCATCCATTTTTTCAGTTTATAACTACAAATAAAATACCCAATAAAAGTGACGACTGTTACTCCAACTGACAGGGTCGAAATGAGTGATTGAGAGGTATAGATACCTGCTGCTATTCCTATAAATCCAAGTAGTGTTAATTGAAATAACTGCTTTTTAGTATTTTCATAAATCATAAATTGAAATTGTCTTCTTTGTTCGATTTCCTTTAAATGTTCTATTTTTTGTGGTGCATTTAAAAATTCTGTAACAGAATGAATGATCTTAAAGACAGGTTGTGATTGAATCCATTGCCACACGAATGACCATTTATTTCCTTGTTTGCTCAACCACTCCATGAAAACTGGTTTTCCTAAGTCCACGAGTTCCCACTCTGGAGCCAGATTGCGGATATTCCCTTCCATTGTTACGATAGAACGGGCTAAAAAGACAAATCTTGTTGGGACCTGAATGGGTAGGGCTCGAATCATATCATTCATTTCCACTTTTAATGCAATCAAATCCATTTCCTTTAATTGAGTAGGTTGGAATAACATGTATTCAGCTAACAGCCGTTCAATCGTTCTTGACTCAGCTTCAGGGAGCAAAAATCCTAAATGAGACATGCAATCAACGGCTTTAGCATAATTTTTAGAAAGAAAGCTTTCAATTAACCCTTGAATATAAGCTGAATCTTTTTTGGTGATTTCCCCTATCATTCCGAAATCAAGTAAAATGATTTTTCCTTCCTTTGATATAAGAACGTTTCCTGGATGCGGGTCAGCATGGAACATACCAGGCTCAATCCATTGGGGAAGGAACACTTTGAAAAGCCTTTGAGCCAGCTCCTGCCGACTCACTGCTAACTGATCTAATGCCTCCATATTAGTGAGCCGTATTCCTTCTACCCACTCCATCACCAGTACATTTGAAGTACTAAGTTCAGAATACACAGAAGGAATTTGTACGACATCCATATCTCTAAATCGATCTCTAAAAAAAAGTATGGTATTTAGTTCCTTTGAATAGTCAAGTTCTCGTTCAATCACTTGTTTTAGTTCCTTAAATAGGACTTTAAAATTAATAAACCCTTTAGGAATAGGAACTAGGTGATCAGCAAACCAAATAATGATACTTAAAATACGGAAATCCGTTTGTACAATCGAATCAATATTAGGACGCTTTACTTTAATCGCAACCTCTGTTCCATCTTGCATCACACCTTTATATACTTCACCAATAGATGCGGAAGCAATTGCGGTTTTTTCAATAGATAGAAAGTGTTGATGAAGAGACTTTCCCCATTCAGTTTCAAGAATTTCCTGTATCTCATTCCAGTTAGAAGGGGGAACTTTATCTGTAAGATCTTCGATTTGACGTATAAACGCATTAGGCAGCAAATCGGCACGAGTGCTCAGAATCTGTCCGATTTTGATTAGCAAACCTTCTAATTCAAACAGTGTTTTTCGAAACCGATCTCCTATTTCCTCCCAAAGTTTTTCCCACTCAGCTTTAGGTTTCCTTCGAATTTTATACCAATAAATTTGAAGGAAAATAATAAAGAACACAGAAAGCACCTTTGACATTCGAACCAGCTTATTTTTTATTTTCATTATTAATCCTCTCATTTTTTTAACTATTCTGCTATCGTTAATTCAAAAATACAAAGTTTCCTTTCTCGCTTCAGTTTTTTCAACAGTCAAACATAAAAAAATGAACATGAAAGTAGGATTGCATTTGATGCCTCATATATGTTTTCCAAAAAGCTAATCAAAAGTTCATCTCCCTTCTTAGCGTTAATACCAATTATTTCAAATTAACTTTATTCGTGCAATAAGTTATTCCGTTAAATGGCCTGATTGTTAAAAAAAACTAATGACGATTATTCAATTAAACTGCCACGTTACTTTAAGTACAAATTTTCACAAGCTCAAATTTATATTCAAATAAGGTCCTAAATCTTACTGATAGCTCAATTTAAACCAAATATTTTGTATTCAACTAGGTGTTTAATTCAAACCGTATCCACTTGTCCTTTTTGTCAAGAAGTGTTCAAATCTTTTTGACTTGTTTATGAACAGATTCATAAAGAACTCCAAATTTAAAATTAATGAATTTATAATAACAATGTAAATTAGTTGATTATATTGTTAATTGCTTATGATACTTATTCAATAATTCACATTAAATAAGAGAAAGTGTTTATTGTAGAAAAATTAGAAATCAAAAATCATTCACTGGAGGAAATTATAAATGAGTATGTTTTGTTTTCAATGTCAAGAAACCTCAAAAGGAACAGGATGTACTGTTGTTGGAGTATGTGGAAAAAAAGATGATTTAGCAAATATGCAAGATTTATTGATTTACACGATTAAGGGAGTAGCGATTGTGAATACAATGGCTCGTGAAATCGGGATTAATCAAAAGAAAACAGATCAGTTTATCATAAATGGTCTTTTTATGACGATTACAAATGCAAATTGGGATAAAAATGAATTTTTTAATACAGTAAGAGAAGGATTAAAGCTCCGGGAAGAAATTAAAGCGGCAATCAGAAATGCAGGGTACACTTTAGACAACAATAGCGATTTTGTCACTTGGTATGGTGAAACAAATAATCAGCTTGAAATGAAATCTGCTTCTCAAGAAGTTAGTATTTTAGCTACAAGAGATGAAGATATTCGTTCATTAAGAGAGTTAGTGACTTACGGTTTGAAAGGAATGGCTGCATATTTAGAGCATGCGGCAAATCTTAGCTATGAAAATGAAGAGCTATCTGCGTTTATGCAAAAAGCACTTGCAAAGATCACAGATGATTCAGTAAGTATGGAACAATTGATTGAACTTTCAATGGAATGTGGAAAGTACGGCGTTCATGCTATGGAGCTTTTAGATACAGCAAATACATCAACATATGGTCATCCTGAAATGACGAAAGTAAACATTGGTGTACGTCAAAATCCGGGAATTTTAGTTAGCGGTCATGACCTGAAAGATATGGAAGAGTTATTAAAACAAACGGAAGGCACGGGAGTAGATGTGTATACACATAGTGAAATGCTTCCAGCGCACTATTATCCAGCATTCAAAAAATATGATCACTTTGTCGGTAACTACGGAAATGCATGGTGGGAACAAACTCGTGAATTCGAGAGCTTTAACGGTCCGATTTTAATGACAACAAACTGTATTGTACCACCAAAGGAATCTTATAAAGGAAGAATGTATACAACTGGGGCAACTGCTGTTGAGGGTGTAACCTATATTCCTAAAACAACTGACAATAGATTTAGCGGTGTTAAACCCATTCTTAACGAAGCATCAAGGAATGTGGTTTTTTTATTTATATTTAAAAACACTTAATAATGAGTTTGTTGAACAAAACTGCCTCGTTAGTGGAACAAGCAAAAAAGCCGCCGAAGCAGCTGGTGATCTTCAACTCTTGCACCCGTTACTTTAAGTACAATATTTCACAATCTTTCTTGGAACATTAGAACTTTATATACTTTTCAGTATCTTCGCTGGATTCCCCGCCACTATTGAATTAGTAGGTACATCTTTCGTAACAACAGAACCAGCAGCAATAATTGAATTATTACCAATAGTGATTCCAGGTAAGATAACACAACTGCCCCCAATCCACACATCATTTCCTATTGTTATTGGAATCGCATAACCACTCTTGTTTCTATCTTTAGGTTCAATTGAATGACCCGCCGTGTATAGTCCAACATTAGGACCAATCATACAGTTGTCACCAATCCTTACTTCTGCCATATCTAATACAGTACAGTTATATCCAGCATAGAAGTTGTCTCCAATGTGGATGTTGTATCCTAAGTCACAGTGGAAATTATGCTCAATACTCGGATTTACTACGACACTTCCGAATATTTCCCTTATAATTTCATCTTTTCTTTCTGAATCTTCGATTGGACAATTGTTAAACTCTTGAACAAGTTTATGGGCAATGATATTTTTCAACCTTAGTTCATCCGTACCTTGTTCGTAGTAGATTTTCTCTTTATCCTCCATATCTAGTCTCCTTTCTTCAGTTATTTATAAAATATCACATTTTCTTCAAGTAACCTGCCCAGTCAGTTTAAGTGAAACACTTCATAAACAGTCTTGGATTCAGGCTGCAAGGAAACGAGGGAAACATCCTGGAAGACCGAAAACCGATGAGGAAAAGGTTAATTATGCATTGTATCTTCTGGAACAAGGGATAAATCGTACGGATGCTGCAGAGAAAGCTGGTATCTCTAGAATGACTCTGTATCGTAAGATACAAAACAATAATGAGACTAACTAGGATCTAGGGGTAAGAGGTACTTGTGCAATGTCTACTTTGCCTCTGGTTACAGGAACGCTGTACTGGGCCTAAAACGTAAAAAATAGTTGCAAACAGTTGCATTAAAGCAATAAAAGCCCACTCATTAACGAGTGGGCTTGTTTTTCGTTTTCTGACCTAATTGCTAAAAATAACGATTAATCCAATAAATCCAAAAATAAGGCGGATTATAGTTATAAAAATATGGTGGTCCTAAATGGACTCGAACCATCGACCTCACGATTATCAGGCGTGCGCTCTAACCAACTGAACTACCAAACCAAATTGCGGAGGCAGGATTTGAACCTGCGACCTTCGGGTTATGAGCCCGACGAGCTACCAGACTGCTCCACCCCGCGACGATAATAAGTATTGTCTATTGACAATAACAAGAAAAATAAACTAACAGCCTGGCAACGTCCTACTCTCACAGGGGGATAGCCCCCAACTACCATCGGCGCTGAGAAGCTTAACTTCCGTGTTCGGTATGGGAACGGGTGTGACCTTCTCGCTATCGCCACCAGACTATT
>NZ_CVRB01000006.1 GCF_001048695.1 Neobacillus massiliamazoniensis
GATGTTCGACTATAAACTTTGAATCATTCTTCGTTTTAATTCCAAAAGATTGTATAGCCGAATCTTTAAATCCAAAGGTTTCATTTAAAAATTTAAATTGAGAAGAACGCTGTGTTTTAAACTTCTTAGTTTTAGGGAGTTGAACTGTTTTTCGGTAGAGGGTAGTGTGTTGAAGGCGGTGAAGTCGTTTTATCCCTTCTCCTAAACAAGCATTATACAATTGCCTTGCACAATTGGATAGCTTCAGAAGATGTTTTACTTGTTTAGGAAGGGTTTTTAAGCGAATCGTAGCGGTAAAAGTAGGGGTGGATTCTCGTTTTTCTTCTTCTGACATATCCTTTTATACTCCTTTCTGATTTTCAATATATTGTTTCACTACATCCAAAGTAGTTCCACCAACGGTGGAAACAAAATAACTGTTTGTCCAAAGAGAAGGAATACGGCTTTTTAGCCAAGGAAATTCTTTACGAAGAATACGGGAAGAAACCCCTTTTAAATGGCGAACCAATTTGTTGATACCAAATTGAGGGTCTACCTCGACTAAAAGGTGAACATGGTCGGGCATGACTTCTAATTCGATAATCTCCGCTTTCACCCCATTGGCTACTTCAAAAAGAATAGATTTGAGTCTTTCATCTACTCCTTCCACTAAAACATTTCTCCGATACTTTGGACACCAAACTACATGATACTTGCAGGAATAAACAACATTGTTATTTGACTTATACTTCATATAACTTTTCATAGTTAAATTATACCATATAACTAAATCTAAACAACTACTTTTGATAAAAAATGCCCTATCCCTCCGCCTGAAGGCGGGGGCTTGCGGACTAGTTTGAATTATGGTCAGCCGGTCCATGACTGGCTTTTTTTAATTGGACAATAAAGAAAGTTACCAATAAAGCTAGTAATCCGATTAGAAGTACATTGTCGTAAGTTTCAAGAGGAAATGGTTTGCCCTCAAGATGGATACCATTCGCACGATATTCAAATCGTTTTACAGCATGCTTGGCAGTTAAAAGGTCTTCTTGTTTAGCTAAGTCTTCCAATGGTTCTTCGAATGCATATCTGTTTGGTGAATCACTATGAATAAGGAGGGTCTCTTTAGCATTACCCTTTTCACTCCAAAGTTTTACGTCGGCTGCAGCTAGGGATTTTGCGTTTCCACCTGGTATGATCATTTTATCCAATCTTGGAGCATTCGAAATTTGATGCCTAGCCACTATATTAAGGTGATTTTTTGTAGCAATGGGTGCATCCGAATTCGAAACGGTCAAGACTTTTGTCGTTCCTGTTGCTGCGTAAGTATCAAATATAGAAGATAATGCGATTTCATCCATGTCGTTATAAAGTAGTACACCTGCCTTTGTCTTATTCCACTTGAAGGAAAGATTCAATAAAAAAGTTACAAAATATATGTCCTTTTGAATAGGTTCTACTTTTGGGTTTTGAACGAAGTGGTAAGAAGGATAACTGATTTCATTCGATATTTTTTTAGACATGGGTTCTCCGAGTTTTTGAGCTATCAAATATAGCACAGCATCGATACCTGCAGTTTGACCCGCTGAAGTTAAAATGTTTCCTTCATGGACATACCTCACATCTTCTTTCCAATGAGTGTCAGGATATTGCTTGCTTAGTAAAGAAATACCTTGCCAGTGTGTGGTGGCTGATTTTCCTTTTAATAACCCTGCATCGGCAAGATTCTCTGATCCACTGCAAATGCTCAAGATAGTGGTTTTACTGCTGGAATGTTGTTGAATCCATTCCCGAGTGGGTTGATATTTCTTTTCATCATATATCGGCATGTAAGGAACCACGATAATGTCGGGACTTTTGCCTAATAATTTATCTAATTCTTTATAAGAGTAATGCGGTACTACATCCAGTCCGCCCGATAACGTCTTTACGTTTTTGTCTGGGGCAACTGCAAATACATTAAAAGCGTTTGTTCTAGATAACAAATCATAGGGAATCATAAAATCAAATACCTCTGTGTCTACATTCGCTAATAGAACTGCTACTGTAGGTTTATTAGGATCATACTTTGGTGGTTTAACACCATGTAGAGAAGGAACGGGCTCATGGCGGACATTCTTGAAAAAATCATTATCAGAACGAACAAATCCGAGGTAGCCCACCCCTCCGACAAACACGGCGAAAATCAATACATAAACAGCTAAACGTACTACTAACTTTTTCATTTTATATTCCCCCTTAATTCGCCTTTCCAGATTTGAATGTTGTTATTCTTTAACGCGACAAGAATTTCCCGACTCCAATGAATAAATGTTTGATACATTCTGAACAAAAATCATATTTTCCACTTTCCAAAATGTGGATATTTGGTTATTGACTACGCTTGTGAACTACTCTCACATTGTATTTAGTTTGAACATGATAAATACCGTACTCTTTTTGGGTATTACCGCAAAATCTCGTGGTACCCCCGCAGGGTATTTGTTTTTATCTTGATTCCATATTACCTTTTTTCTAAAGATTCATAATTGTGCCAAAGAACGATTTTTATATCAGACGTCAGACTTAGCTGGTTTCAGACCATAAAAAAAGACAGAGACTTAAATAGTCTCTGCCCAATATATTGCCTTAAAAACCGATATCAAGTTATAAGAAATAGACCGTAACTTGAACAATAAATAATTACCTTGATTTTTGTGTCAAATATGAATTTAAAAGGGTGAGAATTTCCCCCTCCTGCTTCAACTGAACCGTTCGTATAAAAAAAGCTGCCATTGGCTACCATCCTATGTCCATTAGCTATTTATCAATTAAAGGTCTTACACTATAAGTATCAACGGTATTATTATATTTTTTAGATATTATTGTTTATTAAATAATACTAACTACTTTTAACCTCTTTCACATACTCCCATGTTTCCCCTTTATCTTTTGATTGATAAAGTGCACTACTATTACCATTATAATCTCCATCTGATCCTTGCCCAACTAACATATTAAATACTCCATCTTTCTCATAAGGCATACCTGGAGAATCAAAAGGACTTATAGACTGTCCACTATCTAATTTTACTTCACGGGGTGTATAATTTACCTTTTTAAAAGATATGCCCCCATCATCTGTACGATATAACTCGCCCTCAGTACCAGAAGGTCTGACTGCTACTAAAAATCCAAGTTTATCATTTAGAAAAGTTATTCCTGATGCACTACCAATTGTTCCATTGAATGGATCATTATTTATAACCTCCCATGTTTTACCCCCATCAATGGTCTTGCTTAATGAATAAAACGTACTTCCTAGTGCTTTATCAGTAATATTTAGTTTATAACCAACTTCTTTTGATAGGTAAAACTGTTCCTTGCTATTCGTTAAATCTTGTTGCTTCTCTTTAGAACTCTTTTGATTTGGATTTGTATTTGCTTTACTCCAATTTGGGTCACCTATTAAGTTATATCTAGCAGGTACTACCTCTTTCTCTTTTCCAGGGACAAATATAGATACAGTATATCCTATGATTTCAGAAGTTGATTTTTCAAGATTATGCTCCTTACCATCCTCATTAATATTAATAATTCCCTCTGTATTGTATCCCCAATTTCTTTTTCCATAATAAACTAATCCATACTTACTTTCATTCCACTTACTAACTGTTTGCTTAACTGGAATAGCATTAACCGTTTTAATTAGAGGTTCTACTAGTTTATCATCATCATAATCTGGATTTGCATATCCATTTCGTATTATTGTAATATCTTGTGACTTTTTCTTATCATAAGCTATTAAATAAGTTTCCTCTTTCCCGTGAGCATTTTTCCCATAAACAAATGTATCAAATGCTGTAATTATTCCATCTGAATTAAATGTAAGGTCAAAATCACTTGCCATATATAATTTCTTTGGCAAAGGATGTTCCTTATTTATATCTTCAAAAATACCTTCTACTCCAAATTCATATATGTTGTTATGTTCAAATTTAACTGATCTTTCATTTTTTAATCTTTCTATAAACCATGCGAGTTTGCCGCCATAATTTGTTGCACTTTTATAAATCTCTACTCCATAAAATGATGTTATTGCAACAATAATTAAAATAGAAATATATTTCCATGCCTTTAAATTAGGTAATTTTTTAAATTCACGTTCTTTATCTGTTATAATTCTAATTGTAGTGAATGTAATGATAGATATTAAAAATACTATACAAAATAATAAAATATAAATATTATTATTCATTCTTCCATACATACATAATGAAGCTAACTCATAACAAAAAATCCAGTATCCAATTATTAATATTGGATTTGTTAATAATGATATAAGTATCCTTTTTATAATTCCCCCAAATATGTAAATCACCCCTGATCAAATTTATTAATTCTATTTTTAGTATACTTTGTTTTACCAATATTTGTATATCCCTTTAATTACCCTATTATTTAGTTACTTATGAATTAAAGTTAAAGTAATCGGAATTAATATTGTAATAAATAACAAATAAAAAGGACTCCATCATGAAAAGATCAGTGCTAATTCCTTAATTCTAATTTTTATTAAATTTAATCCAATAGACTTAAAACAAAAATTCACTATACTCATATTGCAGATGCAGTCGCTCAAATAAGTGTTCTAACAATGCTTAGTGTTATTTGGGTTTTAACTAGCACTGCTTATGGGCAGAATAAGCATAATCTCTCTTTTAAACCTTCTAAGACTTCTTCTGGCACTTCCCTGACCTTGATATCCCCACCTAGGAAAAGTACCCAATTTGTTATTTCGGTCAATTCTTCGGGATTATTAACATTGATAAAAGTCTTTAGAATGGCTGTGGTTTGGTAAGGATTCGTATAGGAAATTGAAACTTTTAAAGGATGGTATTTTTTGAACTGGGCAATCGCATTTGGACCAAGTTCAAGGACAAGGTTAATTACTTCTTCCTGCTTACTTAGTTTTTCTAAAATCTTTTTCTTACTCAATCTTTTTTTCGTAGGGTATGGTTTGACATTGGTGAGATTGTCGACAGGGAAAATCTGCCTCTTTTCATCCTCTAAGTCAAAGCCTTCAATCATCCAAATGCCTTTTTCATGATAAAGGTGCAAGAGATAAATTGGATAAGACTTTATTACCTTCTCCTCTTTGATGCTAATCAATAAATAGCTATCCAAAAGAAGGAATTGGATGAGTTTTTCTAACATTGGATGGGGTAGGTCTGACAGATCAAGTAGGTCGGGATTATTGGGGTTGGTCCCTCCAAAAAGCAAGATTTGATTTAAAAGTACAAGGTCCTCTTGCTGGTTTTCTGAGATGAGGCCTAGTAATTTTTCAGCTAAAGACTGACGACTCTTTAGATAAGGAAGTTGTTGATTTCTTGTGGCCATAAAGGCAATAAAAAGTGCTTTAATCTCATTATCGGTAAAACGAACAGTGGGCAGGACAGAGTTGTTCATGACAAAATAACCCCCATCCCTTCCAACTTCAGCGACAAGTGGCATCCCCATGGCTTCAATTTCTCTGATATCTCTAATAGCTGTCGAACGAGAGATGTTAAATTCTTGCATGATTTCAGAAATTGTAAAGTGGGCGCGGTTGTTGATATACCGCATGATGATATTAATCCGTTCAACTTTTTTCATCGGGACCTCCTAAACAGTATCATTTTTTGACATGATTTAAGGCTATTATAAACTCATCAAGTGAAAAGACAAATCATTTGATAAATTTAAAAAAGAGGAAGGTTTTGAATATGGCAAATTATACACTAGAAGAAAAAGACAGCTTTACCGTTTTAGGTATTGGAACTGAGCTTAGGAGCGATTACACAGACTATGTTGGCATAAACAAGGAAAAGGCAGACTTTTGGTGGGCCGTCAAACAAGATGGAAGGCTTGACACTTTAAAAGCCATAGCCACAAATGACTACATTTTTGCTGTGAACGAAGCGGTGAATAACAAGATGATGCATTATGCTGGCGTCATGACAGATGCATCGGTACCAGAAGAATCTAGAGTTATCCAATTCCCTAAGGGGGAATACCTAGTTGTTAAAGGGGAAGGGAATACGGCTGATGAGTTGAGTAATAAGCTTGCTGGCATTGCCTTTGGTCAAGTCTTGCCAGAAGCAAAGAATTTTGCCTATGTTGGTGGGCCAAATACAACGGTTGAGATGGGGCAGCGAAACGGCTTAGTATTTGGTGAAATGTGGATTCCTGTTGTTAGGAAATAAAGAGATTAAAGGAGGGATGGAATTGTCCACTATCGTTGATTTTAAAAATGTGTCTACGGTTGGTTTAGAGTCTTCACCTGTAGTAGAAGCGCTTGCTGGTTTACGTGCTAATGAAGCCCGTTACTTTATGAACAAATACAAGCATGAATTTACGGTTGTACCAGCTAGCGAAAGCCAAGAGACCCTTGATTATGTGAACCGAATTTTGAAAGAAGAACGTGATATTGAGTTTGCGGCCAAACCTTTAGAAACGTCGCGTTTTCAAGTGGAAAATATCAAATTTGCCTACGTCATTTATGAGGATGGTCTTGTGATCAACGTTATGTATACGGTTGATGACCCTAAGAAGCGGGCTGTTGGTTTTAAGCTTTCTGAGGGGATGGAGGTACCAACGGAGTTAGAAATGAAGTTTAAGTTTGCTAGGCAGAAGTCTAAACTAGCTGGAACAATTCGGGGATCCTTTTTTGTAATTAAAGGAGAATATTAAAGTAAGCAAAAGTGCAAGTGAACGAATTCAGCCGTTTTTTAGTATTTGGTCATTCTTTTTCTTCATTTGGATAAGAATATCCTGATTGAGCAAAAAAATTAAATTCATCGCAAGAGCAAAAACAACCATTCATGCAGCAAATGTTAATCTTGGCATTAAAACAACAAAACAGCACCTCTCCATCAAATTAGAGGGTGCTGTTACTTTTTTGCAAAAACCGCATTTACTTATGATACGGTTCAGCGTTATGTATCGAAATGAGGTTTAGCAATTTTGGTTTAGTAGGTACGATTTGATAAAGCCTTATCAGACATACATATGATATTCGGGAAATTCATGTAATAGTCCAAAATACTTCAGTCTTTAATTCCAATCTGCACGTTTTATGTAGAAATAGGAAGTAGGTCTTGCAGTTCACTAACGACATATTACGTAAGTAAATAAAATACGATCACTATAAGTGGCAGTGCTAATCCAACACAAATCCTTTATTTACCGGTTTTGAATAGTTCAAGAATAATCATTTATAGAATCTTTAAGAAACCCTAAATTGAGTTGACTGCTCGAAGAATTCCACCATATCCTGTACAGCGACATAGGTTACCGGACAGTCCTTCTAGTATTTGTTCTTGTGTTGGATGTGGATGCTTTTCTAAAAGTGCTTTTATAGCTAAAATCATCCCAGGAGTACAATATCCGCATTGGAAGCCGCCTTCCTCGATAAAAGCCCTCTGAATCGGATCGAGATTTTCTTCCCCAAGCCCTTCAATCGTTAAGATTTCTACCCCATTTAATTGGAAAGCCCTTAATAAACAAGAATTCACTATTTGGCCATTCATTAAAACTGTACAAGCTCCGCAGCGGCCGATACCGCAAGAAACTTTTGTTCCTGTCAAACTAAGGTTATCCCGAAGAATATCATTCAGACTGCACAATGGAGGAATATGAAGCTTTACATGTTGATGATTTACTTTAAACTGAACCTCAATGTTCATATCCATTTTCCTCTCTCCTTTTCCACTGCTTGTAAAATTTCCTCACGTGAAACAGGAATTCGATTACACCAATAACCGATTGCATCATGAATTGCTTTTACGATCGCAGGGGCAACAGCTACCGTTCCAATTTCTCCAATCCCCTTTGGACCGAATGAATCTCCAGGCTGTAATGTTTCAATTGCATACACATTCATTTCAGGTGGAATATCACAAATGGTAGGAATTAAGTAAGTGTCAAAATTCTCTGTCGTGTACTCTCCTTTTTCCATTTGGCAGTCTTCCATAAGTGAGAAACCAATCGACATCACTCCACTACCCTCAATTTGGCCAAGATAACCCATTGGACTAATGACCGGACCTGCAGCGATCGCCTGGTCTAATCCAAGAACCATAACTTTCCCAGTTAGTAAATCTACTTCAACTCCTGCCGCAACTGCAGCAAAAGAAAAAAGGTAACGCCCTTTTTGTTTAACATCATTTGATTGTGGATATGGGAATTCAACTAATACCTCTATAGGTTCATTTAATTGATTTCCTAAATCGCTATAAGAAAGAACAAGCCGTGAATCACTCCATATTCCACCTGGACCTAAATACATCTGATGTTTCGGAACACCCATCAATTGTGATACATGCTGCAGAATGTGGCTTTGAAATGATTCTTTCATCTTTTCAATGGCTAGCCATATCATCGTCGTTGCCCGAGAAGCCGTTGTCGAACCAGAATGGGGAACTAGATCCGTGTCACCAATCACGACTTTTAGATCATCACTTCCACAATTGAAGGCATTCATTAGTAATGTTTCAATGACAGATAAAATCCCCTGCCCTACCTCTTCGCCACCAAACGCACCTATGATTTTACCATCTTTGCCGATTGAAAGACGTCCTGCTCCTGGATCAGGTATCCCGCTGCCTAAACCGGAGCCGAGCATCGTAATAGCAATACCCACACCCCTACGTTTCCATTTATCAGATCCAACCTTTGTCATTCGCAAAATGTTAGATTGTTTAATGGCATTCAACGTCTCTTTTGCTCCATCAGATGGTATGATTGTTTGATCAAGTGGTCCACAATCGTCCATAGACCTAATATTTTTTTCACGTAACTCAATCGGATCCATGTTAAGTTTTTCTGCTAATCGATCAAGCTGCCCTTCGAGTGCAAAAACTGCTTGATTGCTTCCAAAACCTCTAAACTCTCCGGATATACCATTATTTGTATAGACAGATACTCCTTCAATATCAATGTTCGGAATCCGATATGGTCCAACAGCGTTTTCAACTGCATTCTCCAATATTGGCTGTCCTAACGTCGCATAAGCTCCAGTATCAGCGATAATATAGACTTTATGCGCGAAAATATTTCCTTTTCTATCTGCTCCTGTTTTCATGGTAATACGCATCGGATGACGCTTGAGTCCTGCTCGTATCGACTCGTTCCGATTTTGATGGATTTTTACAGGCAATCCTGTATAAAGTGCCAGTAATGCCCCATATGGCTGAACATTTAATTCATCTTTTCCACCAAATGACCCGCCCATCGGACTCGAAACAACCCGTATTTTATTTTCTTTCATATTAAGAATTCGTGAAAGCTGAAAACGATCAAAGTATCCATGCTGCGTTCCCATATAAACGGTAATTCCACCATCCTTATTAGGAACAACCACTCCGCCTTCAGTTTCCATATAAGCATGGATCTGCCTTGAAGTATCATACGTTTCTTCAATAATGATCTCACAATTATTAAAGCCTTCTTCTATATTTCCTTTTTTAAAGGAGGATCGATGAAGGATATTTCCCTTTTCGTGAATGTTGAGAGCTGATGATAGTATCGATTGCTCGGGATCATCGATAACGGGTAGAACTTCATACTCAACCTTAATTAACTGTAAGGCTTTCTCTGCTATCTCTTTTGATTCTGCAGCAACAGCCGCGACAGCATCGCCTATAAACCGAACCTTATCATAACAAAAAACGGGCTGGTCCGGTTCGAGTATTCCAAACCCATTTAGCCCTGGTATGTCCTTATAAGTTAAAACTCCATGGACACCCTTTAGTTTTTTGGCTTCGTCTATATGGATGGATTTGATCCTTGCATGGGGATATTGACTGCGCAAAATTTTTCCAAACAACATATTTGGAAACGATAAATCTGTGAGATACTTTAGAGCCCCTGTTACCTTTTCTACTCCGTCAGGTCTAACACGCCAGTTTTCACCAGTTGAATCACGATTGAGATACAAGGCAATCCCCCCTTAATATAATGAATCTGTTAAACCGGCAATTAAAAGGTTGGCAGCT
This sequence comes from Neobacillus massiliamazoniensis, assembly GCF_001048695.1. Classification (GTDB taxonomy): domain Bacteria; phylum Bacillota; class Bacilli; order Bacillales; family Cytobacillaceae; genus Neobacillus; species Neobacillus massiliamazoniensis. Next base: position 9,999 of record NZ_CVRB01000006.1, read on the forward strand.
ATTAATTTTCGATATTGAGAGGAAGTATAGCGGTCAGTATGAGGCTGAAATTCTTGTAATATTTGTGCATGTGCTCTTTGACATAATTCTTCAGTTAGAACTTTTCCTTTTAATTGGCCTTCACAAATTAATAAACGTTTAGGGACCATGTCTCCGCCCCCAACCGCAAGACGAGCTTGTTCAACTTCATTTTTGTCGTTCACTAAGAGAGCACCAGCTACAGTCAAAAGGGAAAGTGTAAAGGCTTCACGTCGGCCTATTTTTTTATAAAAAGTTTTATTAGAGAAATTAGAGGATTTTTGTAAGTGAATTTCGGTTACTATTTTGTCCGAGGGATTCTGATTTAAGAAATTTATTAACTCGTCGGTTATATACTGTTTTCCATCAAACGAAGTAATCTTGGCATCCAACACCAAAAGGGCAGGAATAAGGTCTCCATAACCACAGGCTATGTTCCCACCAATGGTACCTTGATTGCGTACCGCTGGTGAACCCACATTTCTAGCTGCTTCTGCTAATATGGGCCAGTATCTGTGAATATCTGGGCTGCTTCGGCAAGCTGCTAAGGAAGCGAAAGCACTAATGTTTAATGTATGATCGGAAGACATCTTCACCTTTGGCAAATCTTCAATTCTTCCCAAATGAATTATATGGTTAGGCACAGCCTCCCCTAATTCCCAACGAAGCTGAACCCATGTTCCTCCAGAGATATACATAGCATTTGTACCTAGTTTTTGTTTTAATTCCCATGCTTCTTCGATTTGTTTGGGAGTCCAAACCTTAGGTGAAACAGTTATTCTAGCATTTCCATTCAACTCTACATCACCTCGTCCTTTTCAAAAATCAGTGGATGAACAGAAATTTCCTTTAACCTAAAATATTATTCAATTAGGAAAAAAGAACAATTACTTACCCTGATGCTTAAATTTCTGTTTAATAATCAACAAAAAAACTAGCTTGTCAATCAAAGCTAGTTTCACACAAATAAATAAGAATCGGTGTCAGGCACCATATAAATACGGTACAAAAAGCAAGCAACTGTCCACCTATGGTTAGACGTTTTTTTACATTGCATAGATATTTTAACAGGTTTGCTGTATTGTCGAAATATATTTAATTAAATTCAAGAAAAGGGAAAACCTCATTTACTTATGATACGGTTCACCTCAACGTATCTAAATGAGGTGCTTTAAAGTTCATAACCTCTACTTATGTTCCTTTTTAAAAGATCTCCATGTTGAAGCAGCCATTCCTTTCTCCACAGACCTCCTGTATAACCGGTTAATTTCCCATTTGAACCTATTACTCTGTGAAAAGGAATGACAATACTTAACTTGTTTTTTCCATTTGCACTCCCTACAGCTCTAATGGCTTTTTCATTCCCGATAGAAACGCAATATCCTTATATGACCCTGTTTCAGCGTAGGGTCGAGTGAGTGGGGGTTATTGCATTTCTTAGGAAAAACGTTGATTTTATCCTTATTAATGATGTTTGCCCCTGACAGAACTTGTCCAGAATTTATATACATATTAGTAATAGCTTGAATAAATAGTTCCTTATTATTTGTTAAGACAGAGCAAGATAGGAGGATAAAAAGCTTGCCTTCAATTATAAAAATAGGAATTCTATTTGTAAACTCTCCGCAACCCAATGCAGCAGTCAACGTTGGTCAAACTGTTATTAATGGAATGGACGCCAACAGAAAGTATAATTTAAGCATTGGTGGGAGTTATGGTACTAATAATGTAATTACAAATAATCCAAGTACTATCAATGGACCAATCGATGGGCAGATCTTTGACCAAGACTTCAAACCAATCATTGTTGGCGGAGGAAAAATGTATAAAAGGTGATGATTTACTTTATACCGTAATAAATAGAGCTTTTCCCCTCTATAGCCGAGGGGTTTTTATTTTGCAAATTTCGTTGAACCCAACTTTTTTACTTCAACATCTCTATGGTTACTCTACATCCATCAGCTTAACAAAAATAAGCCACAATGGACTTACTACCTAATTAGCTGACAACTCCCACCGCTGAAGCAGTGGGGTTCTAGGGTACAGGGGATACATGGTATCTAGCACACTTCTCAAGGATACCCTTATCTTTCCTTGCGGAAAGAGTTTCTACCAAAGCACTGGTGTGCGTTCTCCTAGAACATGAACGGACGTATTGCGTATAGCAAGGCACTTCTCTCAATAAGCCTGAAAAGACTCTTGATGTGCTTATCGTTCCGACCTCTTTTGGGCGTTGTCACGACCAATCGAATTTGTATTTATGCGACAAACCAACTTAATAGTTTACTTGATGATTGTTTTAGTCTTGCAATCTCACGATTATGCAATTCAACAAAGCGATCCCACCCAGCTTTGCATAAATCCATATCAATGGAATTGAGCGATTCATTCGTATTGCCTATTAAGAAGGCACTATATAAATCTCGTTGGATGCGACACTCTCCAAAATCATTCCACCGGTCTGAGAGTTGTTTTTTGTGGTATTCACCAGTTAGATGATTAAATTGGCTTGCTTTTATAGAGAAGGTATCGATTTTCTTTATTGACCGTCCTTGATAACCAAGTTTACGGTCAACAATCGTTAGCAGCATGGCAGGAGCATGATTAGCAATGGACTTCCCGAACCGTTTCTTCTGATTCATCTTGCCATTCCGCTTATTACGAGTAGTTTTCTTCGCACGTTTTTGCAGGGAATGAAACCGCATCGTTTCTACTCGTACATCAGAACCAAGCGCAAGAATATCGTTCGCTAACTTTTCGTGTGACATTTTCCGTTGGGTCGCGATTTTCCGATATCGTTCTTTGCGTTTTCTACGTAACTTTTTGTATCGGTTGGAGTAGTTCCAAATTAATTTACCTTTTTTAACGGTTCCATTGTCATTAAAATGGTCGGGATTGGTCGCTCGTTTAGACCTGTCCATTTTTCGCTGAATACATCGGAGTTCTTTTTCGTCCGCATTACACTCTGGGGCAAGTTCACGAAGTTCTACTGAATTTTCACTACTAATGGCGATTGTGGATGAACCAATGTCGATCCCTACCCGTTTGGTATCATCATCCGCAATTTTGTGGTTGCGTTTTGTTGGGGGATAGCCCTCTTGAATTAGTTGGACGAAGTAGCGTTCCTTGTCGCGTACTTTACGTTTTAAGATCCGCACATACTTTGTCCTATTCATCAAGGCTAAATAAGCATATTCATCACCGGATTTCGGTGCAATTGCCATACATAGCCAATTCTTGGGTTTAGGATTTTTCTTTGTCGGTTTATCCCCCCAAAGAATATGGCCATCGGCATAGCGCAAGCCAGTGGTATTTGATTTATTTTCAACAGAAATATCATCATCAAATGCTTTGAAATGCACTCTTTTCGCTTTTCCATAATGTAGTTTCTCGACTGTTTGAAAAGCCCTTGTCGCAAGTTTTTGCGCCTCAAAGCTGCCGATATTCTCCTTAAACTTCTGTTGAACGGACTTCACAAAATGGTGTAATCCATATTCAGAAAAGCCGTGGGCTAAACGAATATCCGCTAGTTGTTTATCACGTTCTTTCGATTTAAGTACTTTAAGCAAAGTGCGGTACTGCTTATCCGCTTTTACAGCTTTATGTCGTTTCAGAGCTTCACCTAGGCAAGAATTATAAACCATTCTAGCTATTTTAAATTTCTTTCTCAATCGGTGTTCTTGCCAAACAGGAATGCGCAAAGCAAATTCGATTGTATAATTTGGTGTATTTTTTCTTGCCATAGGTTTTAAACTCCTTTCTAATTTCGTTTTTTCTGATTTTCAACGTATCGTTTAATCGTTTCGCTCGATACATTTCCAGCGGTAGAAACGAAATATGAGCGTGTCCATAGACTAGGCAAATGATGAAGGTGCGGAAATTCTTCACGCAATTTTTTTGAAGTCACTCCTTTGATTTTTGCCATCATATCTGCAGGACTTAATGTTGGGAGTGCATTGAGAAACAAATGCGTATGGTCTTTATCACATTCATGAGCGATAACCTGTATTTGTAGTTCCTCACACACTTCCTTTACTAACTCTTTGAAACGTTGTTCTACCTTAGGTTGCAGAAAAATTTTTCTTCTATACCGAGGACAGAACACAAAATGATAATTCAATAATGAAACGGTTGTGTTTGTTCTTCTGTATTCGTTCATAAATAGATTGTATCAGTTTAACCTTAAAACTACAACAGATGAACAACAAAAAAGAGTGGAATATTCAAATACTTGAAGTACCACTAACCTTTGGTTCATCGATGGCACTCCGTATTTGACCTCACTCTCATCCCTCGTCTAAAGACGGGCTACGCCTTGGGTGGGCTTTCTCATTCGTGAAAATCTGTAAATTCCAATTATCCTCAATTCTTCTAAATTCCCACTTCTCCAATTCCTTGACTAACTCAGCTATATCTTTATCTCCTTATACAATCACCTTTTCTAAATTTGTATGGTAAGACAGTTCCTTCTTGATCTGTTTCCACCAATGAAAAGCAACCATTTCTGGATTTCGTCCTTCTAATTTGAGTGGAGTGAACCATTTTGTGATCCTTTGCTATAAGATCTGAAAAGAATATCAATCGATATGTTAACTTTCTTCATCGTCATAATTTTACTTAGTTAAATCTTATTCAACTAAAGCACCCTTCGTTTAATAAAAAATATTAAGTTTATAATATAACTCCTGCAAAGTTTCCTCTCAATACTTGTTTCTCATTCTGATTTGTACATAAGAAAGATGCCAAAATAGACGTTCTATTATTGTCTTGCTTTTCAAACTTCTCGATTTTTACTTCACATATTATTGTATCTCCTGTAAAAACCGGTCTTAAAAACTCAAAATTCATAGTACGAGCGAGTACATTATAATCTCCACCAACCTTTGTTGGTAAAGTAGCAGTTAACAACCCTTGAATGACAAGTCTCCCCTGTTCGTCAGGATTAATATGATGATTCCCTTCATCCAAAGATACTTCTGTAAACATTTCAACATCTTCTTTGTTGAATGTCCGTTCAAACCTAATTATGTCTCCTACTTTTAATGCCAATCTGAACTCCCCCTTGAATTCAATATTATACTAACAGTATAAATAAATTTGAAAAGTCAAACAATTATTAAGCTAAACTGAACCTTTCGTTTTTGTTTAATTGAAAATCTATACAAATCTTTATCTTTTTAATGGAATAAGATAATAGTTTAATATGCAACAAAAAAGTCCTCTAAGAATCTTATCTTAGAGGACTTGGAGTAAAGAACTTTTTAATGAAGTTAATAACTATTTTACCTAGTATAGAACATTTTTTCATGTCAAAATGATACTCATTATTTTCTCAGTCTACAACTTTATTTTCCTAGCCTAATACTTTATTTTCTTTCAACATTTCAAACTTTCATTAACCAATGTGATCCCTTAGACGTTTGATGTTAACATTCATAACTATTCTTTATCATCCCTATCATCAAAATCCTGAGAAAGATTCGGCGAGAGAGCCCATGTTGCTTGTTACGTGTCACATATAAACCCGCGGATCGCCGAAGCTAGCAATTGAGGCTAATCCTCGGGGATTAGGGTATAACTGTCGGGGATTTCCATATATCTTCCTTGCGGGAGAAGTTCGGCCAGGCGGCGTCCGTGTACCTTAGACATGACCCGATCCTCGGCTGCCCAGATAACCAGTGAGGGGCGATTGAAGGACCGCAATACTTCCGCAGCATGAACCATTTCATTCTGATTGGCCGCCTTCAAGTACCTTTCTAAGTCTTTCCGGATAGCCGGATTCGAAATGAACGGCTGCAGCCATTCGTCCATCACCTTATCGGGGATCGGCCGCTTAGCCATCCATCCGAAAGCAAGTGGAAACCGCCGTATAAATCGCAGTCGCATCTGCAGGGCGAGCATTGCTAGTCCACCTGGTATTTTCGCGAAGAGCGCCACCGACCGGCCCGGGAGACCGGGAGGATAGTTGTCAAACGCTTCGCAGGACGCAATGACTAGGCGTCCAATCCTGTCTGGCTGTTCAGAAGCCAGAGTTTGTGCTCGCCCAGTGTCATTCTCAACCAGCGTGATGACTTCAAGATTCATCTGCTCTAAAAATTCCCCCAAGAGCATAGCTACGGAGTGAGGAGACAGCGCAAAATCGCTCCGTACAGGTATCTTGTGAGCACCCATAGGCAATGTAGGAACAATGCAGCGAAATCCTTTCGCAAGTCGGCGACGACCTCGCGCCATAAAGAAGGGCCAATCACTAGTCCCCCCATGAGGACTACAACAGGTCCTTCACCACCGGTATCCTCATTTTCGATGACGCCTGAAGAAAGCTCGATCTGTGGCATTTACGATCACTTCCAGTTCACAAAAGTAGCTTCTTTTTTCAATTTAATGACATTTATATTCGGTAATGTCCACATTATGTCAGCCACTGACGGATAAATGGTTGGAGCAACGTTCCATTTTTCAGTGAAAACCGACCGCTAAAAGCAATTTTCGATAAAAGCTTGTTCCTCATTATCTCCAAACCCCTTATATTTTTTGGGGGTGAATTTGAGCTATAAAGCGACTTACTATCCAGACATAAATAAATTAAAACGATTCAGTATTTACCAAACTTATTTTCATTTTACTTTGACAAATATGTGTTGCATTAAACTGTCCTTTAATAAGAAAAAAATAAAAACGTCAACCTACGTAAGGCTGACGTTATGATTAATGTCCGCTTAATCAACGACCTTTATTCCGATCACTCTATCGAATGCAATTGTTCAAACTCACCATACTTTACTTCAATGCGTAGCTCATGATTAATAGGATCCACGCTATCCGATTATATTATAACCTGAATCTACATAAATAATTTCACCTGTAACTCCTCTAGATAGATTACTAAGCATTGCGATTGTCATATCGCCCACCTCTTCTTGAGTTACATTTCTTTTTAAAGGTGCAGATTCTTCAATTTTATGAAGTATTTCATTAAAAGAACCAACTCCTTTAGCAGCAAGTGTGCGAATTGCTCCAGCAGAAATAGCATTAATACGAATATTGTCTTTTCCTAAGTCTAATGAGAGATACTTTACTGATGATTCAAGAGCCGCTTTTGCTACTCCCATAACATTATAGCCACGGACAGCCCTTTCAGCTCCAAGGTAACTCATTGTAACGATGGAGCCACCTTCAGTCATAAAAGGTTTTGCTTCTCTTGCAACAGCTATTAGCGAGTACGAGCTAGTATCTTGTGCAAAAGCATACCCAGACCTTGAAGTATTTATAAAATCCCCTTTTAAATCTTCAGAATTTGCAAATGCAACTGAGTGTACAATTCCGTGGATAGTTCCTACCTTTTTTCCAATTTCTTGAAAGGCATCTTTAATACTTTCATCATTGTTTACATCGCATTGCACGATTAATTGAGCAGAATGGTTATTTTCCATTAATAACTTATTTAATTTTCCTAGTGAACGTTCTAATCGATAGGTGAAAATAAGATTAGCACCAGCTTTATATAGTGACCTAGCCACTCCCCAAGCTAGGCTACGGTCATTAGCAACCCCCATTATTACAATATTTTTACCCCTTAATTTAAGTAAATCTTCCATTTTATCCCCCTAAGTTGAATAATAGGTTTTATTATTATAGCTGGTATTAATACCTGATACCAATTATATTATATCATAATAATTTATTAAACTAATCTGCCTTTACTTTATCAAAAAAAAGCATTTCTCCTTCTTTAAGAAACGCCCTCGTTAGCACACTAAAGAATATTCTTACTTCACAACTTGTAATAATAATTTTCTTGTTTCTTCAAAGTTTTTATATTCCTCATAGAAGTCTAGATAATTATTAATTTTCTCTTCAAAAAACTTATATTGGTTAAAGAAATCAAAGAAGGACATTTGGAAAATCTCAATCTGACGTTTGGTAATTTTATCTGTTTTCCCTGATAAAACATAACTTAGGGTTCCAGCTATATTCATACAATAAGTATTGAAATCACCAGTTAGACAGTCCTCTTCTTCGGATAAATTTAAAAACTCGACTCGGAAATCTACTTGTATTCTATCCGTATCTTTATATGGAAATGGCTTATCCAATTTGTTTTTAATATCAGTAAGTTGTTTTATTATATTGTCCATTTTTATCACCTGATAAATATGTCATTTACCTATTTTATCACGTTTTCTTCTTGAACTAACCTACCCGTTCGTTGAATAACAAAAAAGGGGGATCACCTCAGCAATCCCTTCCTCAATTAAAGCACCCGGTAGCTTAATAAGTTTTACAAAAAAACATTAATTCTTCTTGGATAGACGCCCCAGTTGGTTAAACAAGACATAATAATTAACTTATGATTTCTTCTTTGGTTTTCTAAATAACAAATAGGTAAATAGCAGCATAATAATAAGCATTATTTTATCATTTTTTACAAACAAACTATACAATCCACATCCCCAAACTAAGAAAAGTGAGATTATATTCCATATAATATCGGATTTTTTACCATTCATTTTGTTTCATGACCCCTTCTTGGACACGATACCGAACACTTTTAATAACATATTCTTCTTGTTTTATAATTTATCCTTTTTGAATTAACCTGCTTCGATAGTTGAAGTGTAAAAATTCACAATATCCACTTTGCTTTAAAATTGTTATTAAACAATATGGCCCTTAAATAAAAAAGACGCGTTCCTAAATAAACGCGCCCGATTGTTGAAGATCATGGTATTTCCATAATTTGATTACTATATTTAATTTGTGATACGGTTCGCCGAATACTATCTAAGTTAGGTTTACTTTTATTACTCAAAATTAACCAGTAGAGGTGGCTTTATTGCAAATTGGTAGGTTTCAATATTAGATAAAGACAACCTATTAGCTTGGATCTATTTTTTTAATTTCACATGAGGAATTTCCTTAAAAAATCACCTTTTTTTTACAATAACAGAACGGTAGCTATTAAATAATTTTAAGGATAAATTTTTTGTGAACTCTTGTGTTTCATTAATAAAAGCAGTTAGGACGGGAGTAATATAATCCTTTGAACGTACCTCTAACCCCAAGTTTTGGTACACTTGAGGACTTAAATATGCAGCAGAAACATTTGGAAATGTTGAAGGAATTGCCATCTCCGGAAGTATTGTACTTCCAACACCTTCTTGAACCATAGCTATGATAGTTGCTATATCTCTTACTTCAAATTGGATGTTAGGAGATACTCCTTGTTCCTTAAAGATTGAACGAAGTACATAATCACATTCTTTTGGCATTATGAAAGGTTCATTAGCGATTTCCTTTAAATGTATGTAAGATTGAGTACTCATTTGGTGTCTTTCTGGCACAAAAACTACCATTTTATCCTGAAGCAATGGAATGAATTCAAATTCATGTACTTCCTCTGTGACAACGCCAATATCTATAACCGACATTTTAATCCAATTTTTTATTTCTTCATAACTTCCTTCATATAAAATGACTTCGATACCTGGAAATCGTTTTTTAAATGAACTAATCATTCCTGGCAATAATTTAGCTGTCATGCTTGAAATACTTCCAATTCTTATTGTTCCAGTTTCAAGTCCAGTGATCCCTGCTGCCTCATTAATAATCTTTGTTTTAATCATGATTAAATCTCTAATCAAACTCGTAATCCGTTCACCAATTTTGGTTAAGCTGACACCGCTCCTGTGCCGGTTTAATAATTTTATATTTAACTCTGATTCCAACGCTGCTACTGCTTGACTGACCGCAGATTGTGAGAGACCGATTTGCTCTCCAGCCTTAGTAAAACTTCCTGTTTCAACTACCTTTAAAAATACTTCTAATTGAAATAAAGTCATTGGATACCTCTTTCTTAGATATCAGTTTTACTTATATATATTATAATAAACATTAATTTCACTTATATTATAACTCATCATATAATACATTCAACGGCAAATGAAGAAAGGTGAGGAAGTTAATGAGTATCTTACACGCAGATCGGCAAGATATTATTAAAGAAATTCAAATGAGTAATTTAGTTCTTATAGATTGTTGGGCCCCGTGGTGTCCTCCTTGTAGGATGATTGGAGCTGTTTTGGAGGAAGTTCATCAAGAATTTGGATTAAAAATTGTAAAAGTGAATGCCGATGAAAATGAAGATTTTATTAGTTTGTTTCAGGTATTAGGCCTTCCAACATTATTGCTTTTTCAAGATGGGGAACTTGTGAAAAGGATAACTGGTTTTCAACCTAAAGCTTTACTTATCGAATCCTTGAAAGAATGGATTAATTGAATAGGCTGGATTCTACTAATATCCTATCTTGAAAGGCAGAATACAATAATTAAGAAGATATAAAGAAAATAGCAGACATTAGAAATAACTTATGAAGAATTAGTAATATTCAGGATGTTCTTCTAAAATTTAATTGAACAAGACAGGTAAATATTCAACTGATGTAATATGGTTAAGGAAAAAGATAATTTAATACAGTACCCTGTTAGATCCTACTAACTTATAAAGCAGGAACCTGCAACTATTCCTGCTTTTTTTTCATCATACTTAATACGCAAATTAGGAAAACCTCATTTACTTATGCTACGGTTCCCCACTATTAATGCTAAATTACTTCCTCAACAATCTGGCCTAATTCATTAAGAAAGGCGCATAATCAGGGAGGAATAAAAATTGAAATCTTCTCTAGTAAAAATATTTGATTTATTTTTTGAGAAAAGAGAAACAAAAGCCAAATCAACACCAATTACAACTGTCTTTCTAACACTGTATGGTTTACTTTTGTTACTCTCGATCATTAATCTCCTTAGGCTGTTTGAACATAAAAAAGTCCTAATTAATGTATTTTATTGGCTTTTATTATTTTTAGTAGTAAAACTTGCAGAGCTCATTACTTCTAGAAAAAATAATTAATATAATTGAAAGAATAACTAGTACCTTTAGCGTTTAATTTTACTTCTCAATTTGTGTCAATTACGAAGTTAATAAACAACTTCTTCTTCAACTATCCTGCCAGTTACTTTAAGAAGAAAAAAGCGACCTTCGTTATTGAAGGTTCGCACCCATTACTTGAATAAGAAATTCCTTCTATTGAATTGAGTATGCCTTTCCCCAATTCAAGACCTTCCGCCCCGGGGAATAATCTTGTTCGTTTTTAGACTCACTGTCTTCGGAAGGGAGTCTTTTTTATTCCTGAAAGACTTTCTCGTTAGTTCGTCGGATAAAAATCTACCTTTTCATAAGAATTTGTAACAGGATTGAATATCTCGCCTTTATGGTTGATTTTTCTATATCCAAATGCATCTGCAAGAACAAAATAATTATTTGGAGCAGGATTATGAGATAAGAAAACCATGATTTCGGAGTTCTTATCTTTATCTTTATTAGCTTGTTGTTCTACTTTATAAACAACCCTTTCAGATTCACGCTCTTGTTTAGAATATTGTTTTGGCTTATGAACAACACCTTTACTATCAATTTTCTCGGGTACCGGTGTTGCGTTCTTCAGATAAGTATCCAGAGTAACTTCGCCACCATAATACACTATATCTATCCCATTCTTCATTTCTGAATCCGTCAGGGTTCCCTTTAACACTTTGGTTACTTTCATGTGTGACTCAGTTTCAATCGTATCATGGTCTACAAACGACTTATTATCTTTTTCAAATTTCCCTACTAAAACAACTGACGCCTCTTGATACATTTTGTCAACAGTGGTCGCTATATAATCCGGATGAGAAGCAATCGTAAATGCTGTTTTCATGCCTGCTGTATTACTAGATGCGTTACTTTGATTTGAACAAGAAATAAGACTTAGAAAAGCAACTATTGCAACTATTATAAGAACAGACTTTTTCATATACCATACCTCCACCTAGTAAAAAATCATAATTCATTGACCAAAATATTCCAATATGTACTGTTTTATTCAAAAGGGTTAAGTTTTTTTATGATAGGTTTAGTTGAAGAAGAGAAAGGGCTGCCGCAACAACTAATTGTTGAACAGACGCACCTGTTAGTTTAGCAAGGGATAATGAAAATTAGTCCATTTTTATGACAAATTCAAGACCCGTCGGTTTTGTTTTGAATGGAGTTTTACATTCTTTAAAGACCAATTTAATTTTAGAAATATCGTCAGGTAAAGGTGGCGATACAATAAAAGTGTATGATATATGTCCTCTTGAGCCACCACCCCATTCATCATTTCGACAGTCGTAATCAGTCCCTTCCACATCGTCGATGGAAAGGTCAAACCAGGTATGCTCTGGAAAAACACCAGGCATATCATCGGAATCATCTTTATCAACGTTAAAATGAACCACGCTGGCATTTTCGAATTGACGTAAAAATGTTACCGAATAAAACAAATCATCTTTTTCAAATGATTTTAAGATTGGTATGTTTTTAAGAAATCCTTTTGGCTCTACAACAGGTTTATATACTTCTTCGTTTAAAAACTGTCCAAATACGCTATTTAAAAAATCTTCATATAAATTATATTTTTCAGACCAAGCAGAAATAAGCTGGTTAGTTGGAAAACCAGGATTATTATTTGATATATCTTTCCGTTGTTTTATTAAATCACATAATTGTTCATCTATGGCTTCAATTCGTTCATCATAGTGTTCAGTTGGTGGTTCGAAAGGCATTCGTTTCATATTTTCCGCCTCCAAGGATATTTTAAGTTAATTTTATTTTAACATAAAATGGTAAAATAAAAATCTTATTATAACCTTTTCGTTACTACCAGATCTAAGCCCTTTTTTTTCAAAACTTTAATTCATTTACCTCGCTATTTCTAACATTCTTTCTTTCGGTAATCTTGAACTATTCATTTCTACATAAGTACCATCTTATATCCCAGGATTGAAAACTCCGCCTTTATTGTTAATTTTTCCAGATTCAATAAAAATAGGGCATGGGAAATTTCCATGCCCTGTTTTTTTGTTTTTGAAATTTGTGCATCAACAAGTTACTTTGGTTTGCCGTTCTCCGGATTAAAACGGCTCTATGGCTTTCTCGTTTTTACCAGTTTGAGGCTGATTTTCAATATTTCTCTCTTCGGCTTCCTTGGGAATTTCTTTAAGGTGTTTATTTACTTCTTCTACTTGGTTAGTAGTTCGCATTTCATCCATTTTCAAAAACCTCAATTCATTAAAATATCTTTGATAAATATAATATGCCGCAGTGATGAAGATTTTATGTCCATTGAATCAGACCTGCAGTATTTGAATGGACGCCTAATTATATTGCATAGTAATAACAGCAAAAAAACGGTGACGAGGATGATAATTATGAAGGACGTATCTCTTCAAATTTTTTATATTTCATTTGAAAACTCATTGACCCAGAAAGGTTCCTTCCCACTAAGAGGAAAACGCAGGAAGTCGTGGCTTATAAATGGTTTAGGAAAATAAAGAGAGAAATGCCACTTGGTGCAGATCTCGAGAAAGTGATCGCAGACGGTGACGACATCACTGAAAAAGTAAAGGAAATTGAAAAAGCCCGATTTCTCAGAAAAATTGAGAAATTGGGCTTTTTCGTTACGGCCAATTCTTGAATATCAATTTTGTGTTAATGTAATATAAAAACCGATTCAGTACGCAAACTGAGTTAAGAAATGAAATAAATTCTGAAAGTACAAAAAACCGGCAGGTGCCGTTATTTTTGCATCATGATGATATCAGTTCTTTTGAGCTTTCATTGCTTCCCATTCTTCTTTGCTAGGACCATATACGCCAGGAACTTTCAAGTCAGCTTGTCTCATCAGGACAGTCAATTGTCCACGATGATGTGCTTGATGTTGAATTAGCATACGGAAAACAGCTTGAAATGGCATGTCCATTCCAAATAAATTCACCATTTTGTTCATTTCTTCATCTGAAACCTGTTCAGAAAATGCTTCTGTTAACCGCTGACTTACTGTTTTGTAGGTCTCGCTGATTTCAGCAGCTGATTTCGGTGCCTCTTTTTGAAGATCAGGAATCTCAAATTTTAATCCAACCTGTGAAGGAAAGAAGTAAGTTGCTCCAGTAATGTGCCAAGCTAGGCTTCCAATGCTGTATAATCCTGGAGAAACCTCCTGATTCAATGATTGATCCGTCAGCACATCCAGCACTTTTTGGGTAGCAGCTGTTTCTTGTTTCCATTCGTTTAAGAATTCATTTACTGATGTAAACATTCCATTCCCTCCTTAAATTAGCAAATCAAGCCTTTCAAATTCATTGTACCATGTTCAGCTACCATCCGCTTCTCTCAAATGCTTATTAAGCGAAGGATATTTTGCTATTCTTGCAAAACCCTATTCAACAATCTGGACCTTAACCTAAAGAAACCAATTCCTTCTTCAACCTGATCCATTAGTCCAACAAAAAAATGGGTTCCACCCCAGCTTCCCCATTCTTAACACTTTCATTTTTTCAGTATTAATTTCTAACAGAGTAACTGTTTTTTTTACCTAATAATTCGTCCTTTAGGATGGACATAATATGTAAAGACTCATAAACATCCCCATTTTTTATACATTCTCTTAATGTACCTTCCATTACAAATCCTTGATTCCTATATAAAGTAATTGCTCGTTGGTTATTTACCTTAACATCTAACCACAATCGGTTTGCATTATGTCTATAAAAAGCCCAATCCTTTATAAGCCTAAATGCCTCCTTTCCAAATCCCTTACCTTTTTCATCCATAGTAATCCTTAAAAACTCAATACTGTTATGCGGATTTAGAATACCAGATAAAATAATGAAGCCCACTTTTCGATTATCAATTTTGCTTTCAATAATTAAATGTAGAAAATCTTTGTCATCTAAGGCTGCTTTATGTTTTTCAACTGACCAGGGGATTATAAACTGAGCATTCTCTTTTTCGGATTCTAAGGTACATACAAAATCTAAATCTTTTAATTGTGTAAATCTAAACGTTATTAAATTTGATTCCTCGAACAAACTTATACCCCCAAAATTATTTAATTGCCGCTTTTGCTATTATTCTACATAAGTGCTTAAATTCATTTCTAGAACTAACTTGACCGTTGTGGAACAAGAAAAGTGAGATTCCGCCACACCCCTGTTAAAGAACTTTTAAGTTACTCTGGCTTCACTGCATCAATAATAAGTGAAGGAAAAACAAGTTTGTCACCTTGGTTTCGTGGGTCATACTTCTTGGAACGAAAAATAACACCATCAGCTCCATCCCATAGATTTTGGTGAAAATCCCCTTGCTCATCACAAAACTCTAGTAATTTTACTTCATATCCAACGTTTTCAAACATTCCCGTCAACGTTTCATAATTATGAACTATTTTATGACTGGCTGCTGCGTGGTCTTTTGGACCTGGTCCTCCAATTTGAACGATATTCTGGTAAGATTCATCTGGAAAATAGCCATCAGGTACAGCACATCGAATATACCCAGAAGGCTTTAAGTATTTAAAACATATTTTTGCTGCCTCCATACCTTCTTCGTATGAAAGATGTTCCCACACATGTTCAGCTAAAATAGCAGTTATTGAACTTTCATCGAACCTATTTTGCCAAGTTTTTTCGTCTAATAAATTTAATTCTTCTTCCTGTGTATGTATCCAACCAGGATTATTAACATATTCTCCTGCTCCGATAACTACCATTATATGATCTATAATTTTATTCATTTAGTGTCACTCCTCTTTATTGCTTAATTAAGTTTTCGAATATCAATTCTATTTAATGCTGTAAATATCCTTTTTCCACTATCCTTCATTCGTTCAATAAGAAAAATAGACCGCCACAGAGATCTTTAACTAAAACTAGTCGAGTAGAAGGGAGCCTTTTTACCTTGCGGTAAATTGAACTCCACCCCCCTCACAGAACCGTGCTTGCACTATTAATGCACACGGCTCCTCCTAATTATCATTTACAGAATGTAGCTAATTTCTTTTCTTAAATCATATATATTCACTTTTATTCTTGGTGAAGGTAGTGGATATTTATTAAGAAAGAGTCTGAATTTATCCCATGTAAAGGATTTCCTTTGACTTCTTCGGTTAAGCCATTTAAACAGTAACCTTTCTATTTTGTCTTTGAAGTTGTTTACATTTTGGGTATTATCAGTGACGCAATAATAGTTGTAATAACCTATCAGTGATCGTTTAAATCGATCCATAATAATATGAATATCTTTATTTCGATTACTCTTCAGCCATTCTTTCGTTTCTTTTAGTTTGCCTTGGACTTTCTTCCTGCTTGATTTCCTTTTCACACGGAAGTTTCCTTGTTTGCTCTTCCCACAATAGTGCGTAAAACCAAGGAAACCAAAGGTTGCTGGTTTATTTCTCCCCTGTAGATTTGTATTTCTCTCCGCAAACCTCCCGAAGGGAATGATTTTGGTCTTATCCTCAGCTATTTCTAGGTTAAATTTCTTTAATCTTAACTTTAATGAATGGAAGAATTGCTCAGCTTCACTTTTATATTGAAAACAACAAACAAAATCATCCGCATACCTCACTATGTATGCCTGTCCTTTGCACTGTTTCCTAACCCTTTTCTCAAACCATAGGTCGAGTACGTAATGGAGATATACATTGGCTAATATCGGAGATATTACTCCACCTTGCGGTGTGCCATTGTCTGTCTTGTATTTCTTACCTTCCTCCATATACCCACCTTTTAGGAATCTACTAATTATTCTTAGTAGGTTTGGGTCAGCGATTCGAAGTTTTAAGAACTCCAACATCCATATGTGGTCAACGTTGTCGAAGAATCCTTTAATATCTACATCTACTACATAATTTACTGACCTCTTTTCAATATAGTGGTTCAGTATTTTCAAAGCATCGTGGCAGTTACGATTTGGGCGGAATCCAAAGGAACAGTCTAGAAAGTCATTTTCATAAATGGTATTTAGTATCTTTGTAATGCCTTTTTGAACAATTTTATCTTCATGTTCCGGTATTCCCAATGGTCTTTTCTTGTTGGAATTGAGCTTTGGAATATACATTCTCCTTACTGGAACAGGACGATAGCTTTTGCTTTTAAGCCTACTTACTAAATCCTCTATGTTTTCTTCTAAACTTTCACCGTATTGCTCTTTAGTTGTACCGTTAATCCCAGTTGCCTTCTTATTGGGTAGTTCAAGATGACATTGAACTAATGCTTCCTTATTTAATAGATGTGCAAGAGATGTAAATTTCATTTTAGGTTCAGATTTTGCTAATTCTGCTATCCTTAGTAGTTTTGTTTCCATTTATAATTCCTACCTCTGTGTGTAGTAAATGTGTCCCTAGTAAGGGTGATAACTGGTAGCTAGCCTTTCCTCCATCGGCATTACCCAACTTCATTGGTACTACGCTGCTATCCGACTCCCTACACGGCATTTGGTTTCCTTGCTTATTATCGCTTGTAGACCATACTCTTCTAAAAAAAAAGAAAAGACCGGTAGGGTCTCCCGAGTTGCCGTATCATATCAATGTATAACGTGCCAAGGTCTCTGACTCCAGAGAGGTTTTACCCTTCTTGCCTCTAACGAAAGATAAAATGTAGCTTTCTGCTGTGCGTAACGCATCAGCCCTCTCGGTTTACTAACATTATGGAGCTCAATCCCTTTAACCATTTGGCTTTCGGCCCGCCACCTAACTGTCTACGCTTAAAGACTAAAGTTACCTTTAGCCCTCCAAGACTCGCTACGAGCGAATGGCTAGTTCTTACTCGACGGGAATCCCACCCGCTATATGATACGACCTAAGCTCGGCCGCACACGCCCCTGCTAGTTTAATAAGAAAACTTTACCTATAAAGTTATTAGAATTTGTTGTAATACACTTTTAATACCATAAAAGCGTATTTAAAAAGGCTTTGATGATACAATGTTAGTGACATCAAGAATTGCATCTTAAGCTGCTAAACTAATACCTGATAATTGAAAAAAGCCATGAGTTACTCCTAGATATCGTTTACAATGAGCTTCAACATTTGCTTTTAATAATTGCCTATACAATAGCTCCCCTTCATCTACAAGTGGATCGAATTCCGCAGTAAGTATATGGGTTTCAGTACCAAAGAGATAGCCTTCTTCAACAAAACCGCCACTTTAGTTACTAAAATGTAAACAGATTGTTATCCGAATAGCATTGAAGGGGCAGACCTCAAAGTATACTATTAATACTCGTAAAGGAGTGATGGATGATGATAACCGGAACAGTAGATAATTTAAAATTCAAGAAAAAATTATCGGTGATTGAACAAATCACACTGAAAGATATTCTGTATACTTGGGTAGGTAGATCAACCAAAGGATTGAATGATTTTCTTCATCTTGAATACACAGAAGATGTCTTTGCCAAAATGGAAAAAACGATGAATGACGACGATTTGTTGATTTCTGATGATGATTATTTCAGATACATAACATTGACAGAAGATAATCAAATTGTGATAGGTGTTTTAGATATGAATTCCCAATTAAAACATAGAATCATTTTACTAGATGAGATTAAATAATTCTTCCTTTTCTGTAAGCTCATACAAAAAGAGTCAGCGTGGTGCACTGTCTCTTTTTCTTTGTTTACTATATGTCTTATGCTACGTTATTTCACCTACCCCATTACTTGAATAAAAAAAGCGATCTTCGTTATTGAAGTATCGCAACCGTTAGCTGAAGAAGCAAGTATTACAAATTTGTTCTTATATTATTTTTATTAATGTCCACTTTGTTTGCTGTAAAATTTAATAATTGATTTTAAGACCAATATTTATTGATAAAGGTAATTGAATTTTTTTAACTACCTCTTCTAAGACATCGTATTCGTCTTCTCTTTTGTTATAAAAAACAACTGAACTAATAAATCATTCATCATCTTCAATATCAAGACTGCAAATCATTAGACAATATAACCATAGGTACAAGTAAAAGGTTCAGGCCTCCGTGACCCTTATCTTTATCATGGAGACCATTCGAAGATCATTTATCCATATATTGTTCATCTGGCTCATTTAAAGCTGCAGCCAAGATTTTCTCTGCAACATATTCAGGAGTATCAGATTCAGATGGATTGGAAGAACCTTGTGGCCGCTGCCGGCGAACGCCCAGAGCGTTTTTGCCAAAATCCGTTGCGGTTGCGCGAGGATAGACAGAAATCACCCGGATTTGCTCTGAGGCCAATTCGCCTCGTGCTGTATCGGAAAGCATGTTCAAAGCGGATTTGGTAGCCGCGTAGGCTCCGATTCCAGGAATATTCATCTTGGTGACCACCGAACTTATATTGATGATCAGTCCTCCTCCTTGCTCTCGCATGATAGGGATCACAGCTTGCATGGCTGTTAATGGTCCTATTACATTGAGGTCAAAGATCTTACGAAAGTCATCAGGATTGAGGTCGGCAATCGTGCCTCTTGCAGCTTGTCCTGCGTTATTGATGACCACATCCAGGCGACCAAAGTGCCGCGCCGTCTCCTCAATGACCCGTTGAACCTGCTTCGGATCGCTCAAGTCAGCAGGCAGAGCTACAGCGTCACTTCCCCGGCTCTTCAATTCCTCGGCGAGATGATTGAGTACATCAGCAGATCGAGCTACCAATGCTAATTTGGCACCTGCGGCGGCAAAGCGGCGTGCTGTGGCTAAGCCGATACCAGCGGATGCTCCAGTAATAAGAACAACTTTGTCACGAATTTCCATAATAAATGTTCCTTTCTTTGAATGAAATGATTGGCTTACCACGGGATTGGGCCGCTCACACACGAGAAAGTGCCCGTCGGACCGTTATTTTGTCGAAGAGCGCGAGGCGCACAGGATGACGTGCGGTCTGTTGGACGGTGAGAGTTCCCCGAAGTTGTTGAGATCCGTCGCGGTGAAGCCCCTGTATAACGGATAAATTCTATATGATAACAAATAAATCCTTCTTCAAGTAGCTGGTTTAGTTTAAGAACATTTCTTCACAATCTCAAACCTACTTTTTACCACAATCCTTTATTTCAATTAGATTAGATCTTAATTGGGACGTAATATTTTTACCGTTACAGAAAATTCTGTAACGGAACTTTTTTAAGTGCGATTTGGGATACAAAAAGACCGCCTTTTTATAAGAAATTCCTTTGGAACAACAAAAAAGGACATCCAAATCGTTTAAGTTATGTAAACAAAATATCAAAAAAGCCGATTTCCAAATGGAATCGACTTCAAAAAAGATTCTTCAACTAAAGCCACCCGATAGTTTAAGTTCAATATTTTACAATCTTTAAATAAAAGCACTTTACTATTCATTTATACGAACCGTTCCTTATTTTGCCATTTTCTGTTATTATTCCCTAATTACTTTACAAGTATTTTCGATTCCCTTTTTGCACTAAAATGTCCGTTCGTAATATAAAGTTAGTGAGATTTTCTGGTTAACATTTTTATTAGGTCTAATTATTACTGTAATCGGAGCAGAACAGAGAGCTTTTATAAGTCCTTGACATAAAAAAACTGCTCATATGAAGTAATTTTTCCTTTTAAATCTATTCTGAGGTTTCTGTTTGGTCGCTATCCTCACCTGAGTTGTCTGCCGTGCCACCTCCTCCTACAGAATGTTGCTGTTTGGTATTGGAACTTTCAATCGCAGCGTTAGTTCCCGCAGCACTGTCATCTCCACCACCACTTGCAACCTGAGTAGCACCTGCCTGTTTCCTACTTGTTTTATTTACTTGATTATTTATGACAAGCACAAACTCTACGTCCTGTTCTTTGTGCTCTTTATTCTTTTGATGTGGCTCTATCTGTTCACCACTCATACCTGTGTTGTTAGCTTCCCCCTCTGCTCCTACACTTTGTTGCTGCTCGGTATTTGATGCATCAATTGCAGCATTATTCCCGGCTGCGCTGTTTCGTCCGGCACCACTGGCAATTTGTGTGGTATTGGGTGCAATTGTAAACTGATTGTTAATAACGATTACAACTTTTGGTTTATCAGTAAGATCAGTAAGAGGACCAACATTAATATCTTGTTCGCCCTCTTTTACGAATCTGAAAGTGATGGTCTGATTATGATCTTTCTCATTATTACCCATTTCCTTACCCTCCTTCCATTATAGCTAATGCTATTAAATGACAAGATAATAATAATCGCTTGGACAAAAGTATATTTTCTTATAAATATTTGAATATATCAGCCTTATTGTCCGTGCTTTTGTGAAGGAGGAATTATTATTTTATGAAACTACATTCTATAACATGAAAAATTTATAAGATTGTTTAAAAATACTTCTAACCCTCTTGATTAATTCTTTGTGCAACAATTCGGGCACATTCCTCTGGAGATGCATCTGATGTATCAACTTCGATATCATAGTTCATGCCTACGTGAACCACATTTGCTTGTGAGACTGCCATTCCTGCCACACGGTCCCCTCTTTTGTTTTCTCGAGCGGTCGCCACGGCGGGATCACAAAAGACACCAACCCATAGTACCTGCAACCCTTCCAAAGAAACTTGCCATCGATTATAAGCGTCTATTCCGCTAATGAAGACATCGTCGATAATTACCTTGGCTCCTCTACGAACCATTTCAGCAATACCGTGCATCCATGCAGATTCTATAGTACGGAATTCAGCTCCTGGACTAACGGAGCCATCGGAATCAAATTTTATTCCGCTGTCTGCACTAAACATTGCGTCTGGCATGGCGTCGATTAAATCGTCGATACTAAACCTTAACCATGACGTTGGCAATGAATTTTGGAGGCACTTTGCGATAGTGGTTTTTCCGGAACTCGACCCACCATTCAGGATAATTACGTCTAACATACTTTTAACCTCTTTTCGGATCTTAACATAGTCTTAATAGGTTACTTATGGAGCTAATCTGCCTCGTTACTTCAAAGAGATCTAAAACTCTTGCCCCCTTTAAGATATAACAAAAAATAATTTCATATTCCATTCATCCTTCTAAGTGCTCTATTCTAAATTATCAACTTTACATTAACAGTTTTTGTAATTTACAAGAGGGGAAATCGTCGATTTTTGTTTTTCTTTTTTTATGTTCTTCTTTAACTCCTGTTATTGGAATAAGAAAAAAGCCGCCGAAGCAGCTGTTGATCTTAAACTATAACACCTGTTAGTTCAAGTGTAATCCATCACAATCATTAGTTTTTATACTCTATAATTTCACCATGTTGACAATCCAATGCTTTACATATTGCCTCTAAAGTTGAAAATCTTATAGCTTTTGCTTTTCCATTTTTCAATATAAAAAGATTAGCCATTGTAATTCACAAAAGTGCAGCAATAGGCTCTTTAATCTGCTAAAAGATTTCTTTTAGGAAAGTAAAATTCTTAAGAAGTTCACTTTCATTTATCGATATCCTATTCGTTAAATCTTTCGTTCTCAATACAAACTCTTTAACCCCTATAAATTCTGATTCACTTACCAAGTAAAACTGTGTTCCTTTTTTATATCCATTAAACTGCCTTTTTAGTCTATATAACTTCATTCAATAACCTCTAGTGTTGAATTAATATGATGATTTGTGTGTGACAGTTGTTATCTTAGAGGGGATATTACCTATCATTAATCATTTCCCTAAATAATATCATAAAATTATAGTCCTTATTAAACAATATGGCAGCTCCGTTCCGTTCTTTAATTCTTGCATCTGAGGGTTGAACAAAAGTGGGCTTATATGTGATTTTTTAATCGCTTTTCCATCAGTTCTGCCATTTGTTTAGAATGTGGATTTCCTTCATTTTGTAATTTATCAATGATGTTAATATAATCCATTTCATTTCGGTTCTGACTTAATTTATATGCAGCCTGAATTTCTCCCACCTTAATCTTAAATCCAACTATACCTTTCAGTTCACTTTCTAAGAGATGAGGAGAAAGTTTATCCCATAAAACAGGATTTTCACGATTTTCTTCATATTTTTCCAGCATTATTGTTAATTCTTCTATTAATTCATCTTTATCTAAAATGCTTGCTTTACCATACATATGAATAGCCTGATAATTCCACGTCGGAACATTTTCGTGCGAATACCAGGAAGAGGAAACATAAGCGTTCGGTCCCTGAAACATAACAAGCACATCTTCGCAGGTTTCAAATGTTCTCCACTGAGGATTTCCATAAGCCATATGCCCTGTAATATAGCAATCATCACCTTTTTTATTTAACCCCAAAGGCAAATGAGTGGCAATTGGTTTCCCTTGTTCTGTTGTGACAATTGTGCCAAAAGAGTTTTTTTGAACAAAATCCAAAATTTCATCAACGTTTGTGACCTTAAAATATTTTGGAATATACATAATGATCCACCTTTCAAAAAAAGTTATATTATTGTGTTCGTCATTATAAAGTCTATTTGTTCTTCATCACACAAATAAAAAGAGTGGGATCCAGTGTGAACAAAACCCATTTTCTTATAAAAAGCAATAGCATTTTCATTTTTTTCCCATACGCCTAGCCAGATTTTCTTTTTATTACGTTCAATCGCAATTTCCATAGCTTTATTTAGAAGATATTTACCAAGCCCATGTTTTTGAAATTTGTTCTTTATATAAATCCTCTCGATTTCAAGTGATTCATCCCCCATTTCTTCAGACTGAGCATCATTGGTATTGACCTTTAAATATCCAGCGACTTCATTATTAAAATAAACAAAAAAGAATTGCGAAGAAATATTGGATATTTCTTTTTCTAATTGTTTTAAGTTAAATGCCCTTTCCAAATAGGCATTCATATTTACGAGTGAATTCTGATGCTTAAATGTATCATTAAATGTTTCATAACTAATTTCTTGAAGTAATCGTAAATCCTCAAGGGTACACTTTTTTAAATTTATAGTCATTTTAATAGGTTGCTCCTTTATATAATCAATAATTTCTCTTGTTTCCCTTTTTGACAAATTCCCAGTCTATTTCTATATTTTTTCTAACTCTTTGAAGAAGATTGAAAATGGTTTCTATTTCCTCTTTGGAAAATCCTGCTAATGCAACCTTATTGGAATAATCATTTTCTCTTCTTATGAAAGGATAAACATTTTTCCCTTTCTCTGTTGGAAATAGTTTTTTAATTTTTTGGTTATGTTGATCATCTCTTTTTTCAATAAATCCATTAATTTCAAGTTTTTTTATAGCACGAGCTGCTGTTGTTCGATCTACTTTTATCATCTCAGCTAACTTTTCTTGAATGATTCCTGGGTTTTCACATATTCGCACAAGGTACAAATACTGCCCTTTTGAAAGGTCATATTCTTTAAATTCTATATTACTTATAGAATCTAATGCCCTAGCTATCATTCCAATTTCACGTAGAATTTCCTTCATAATTAACTCCTTAGTACATGTTTTTGTTGCAAATGCAATAAAAACGGCATATATCAAATCTAACCTATCTTTGTTGCATTTGCAACAAAATCAATGGACCAATTGGTATTGAGACTTTCTTTACCGTGTGTGCGGGAGGTCCGATTCTAAATTACTTTATATCATTGGTTACAAAAGGATTGAGCACACTTACTGAGACTAATACAGCGACTACTAGTGATAAAGACAAAACTCATTCTGTTTAGAATGGGTTTTAATTTTGTTTTTCAACTAAACCTTTAGCTAAATAACGAAAAGGGATCGCCGTAGCAATCCCACCTTAACATAAACCCCCGTTGAAGAAGAAAATTAGTTTTTCAAACCAATCGGAATAATTACTCTTGCAGTTGATTTAAAATCAGTTTCAATACATCGTTTTGTGACATATCATTAGTCAATATCACTTCTCCATCCACGCCAAGATAATCGTTTTGATTCCACCAGGCCCGCAAAGAATCTTCTCCGAATTCCATCTTTTTCGAACTAGAGTTGTGACGTATAACTGTTTCCTCAAAGGATAAATCAAAATAATAAGTATATGTCTTTTGGTTAAAGAACTGGATTAAGTTATTCAGCATTTCACCATAACGATTTTTATACAAGATTCCTTCCACAATAACAAATTCACATTTATCTTTACCGTATTCTGCGGTTTGGCGAATCAAATCAATTGAAAGGTTCCCATCTCTATCGTGAACCTTCAGCATTTCACGGCGAACGGTATCCTGAGAAACCAAGAGTGTTCCATGCCCCAAATGATTTTGAAGACTATTCGCAGTCGTTGTTTTTCCACTCCCAGCGTTTCCTCGTATGATAATAAGCTTAGATTCCATATTCTCCCCCTTCGCATCCTAATTGCCTTCTATTTATATTATCTTCCATTGGTTATAACAACATTTTCTTAATTTTAATGCATTCGATATAGAAATTAATTATTCCTTCTTCCACTCCCTGAACCTTTAATACAACAAAAAAAGGATCGCCGCAGCAACCCATCCTGAACCCAAGCACCCGTTCGTTGAATAAGAAAACAGATAATATTAATTTATTTTAGTAACATTTTTAAAGCCTCTTCAATATCTGTTTCTATTTCATTATTTGATAAGTCATATAATGTTCCTGAACCTTTAAAATACCCACCAAAGTAATACCACAACTCAATTGTATCTGCATAAAAATCATCATCAATTTTCTGTCCGTCATAATCTATTGCTATTTGAGACCGATACTCCTTTTCTAGACAACGTTCCGATGTCAAGTCTTCTTCTTGATCTCCATCAATGTCCCTGCACACCCAAATTCTAAGGTTCTGTTTTCCCTTACTTTCAAATACATTTTGATATTTTCTTTGAAGAACTTTACTCCATTCATCGCCTAACCTTTCAAGTTCAACTATGTTTCTTTTTAACTCTTCATTTATCTCGCTTTCTGGAATAAATACGTATTTTTTATCAATTTCTTTTTGCATATCTTTCTTAAAGAACTTTCTGAATTTATCAAGCAAGATTTCCTCTCCCCAACAACTGAAAACGTATATTTAAGTTTCAACTTTCTTCTTTAACAAACCTGACTTTCGTTTAAGGCAAGAGTTTTATAGAAAATATATTTAACGAGAACAAATAAAAGCAATACCATAAAATGAGCATTGCTTTCTTTAATTCTCCGCACCCTTTAGTTGAAGAACAATTCATATGATGGCATTCTTTATGTCCACTTTTCAAGCAAATCGGGTCCTAATAACTATCTAATGTTAGTACACTTTGAATAACCTATTCAAATAAACATAATAAAATTACTTTATTTCATAGTTTAACCAAACTTGTTTTTTTGCTCCCATCTTGTCATATAACTTTTGAGCAACTTCATTATCATGAGCAGTTTCCCAAATCATATGAGAATAATCATTTTCTCTAACGTAAGAAAGACAAGTATTAAATAATCTTTCACCAATCTTTTGACCTCGTATATTGGGTGTTACAAACAAATCATATAAAATAGCCATTCGTTTTACCTCTAGTGTATTAAACGTGAAGTATAATGTAGCAAATCCAACTAATTGGTTTGTTTCCTTCTCAGCAACAAACTGGATTCCTTCATAAGGATTTTCAAGTAAATGATTAATTAGTTTTTTGAGAGAGTCTTCACTTGGATGTGGGCACTTGTAGAAATCAACGATGTATTGGTTCATTAGTTCAAATAGTTGTGGGATATCATCTTTTGTAACAGTCCTAATATTTACTGTTTCCATGTTTATTTCTCCTCCCAATTTTATTCAATAATAGGTAAAGCAACTTTCATGCCAAAAAAATAACAAACCACAGAAATATGTATTAATTCGTATTATTTTATTTAATTACTTCGTTATTGAATAACAACATTTGTTTTCAAAAAATCATAATTAACCAATTGGAGGCAAAAAAACACCTCCTAAAAGGTGTTGCTGCTACGTGATATTGTCCGGAAGCGACAGAAAAAAGCCAACAATTAATTTGTTGACCTCAATATTAAACAAAAGGACTCGTTACTTTAAGTACACCCTTTCACAATCTTTGATATATAAAAAGAATTATGTTCATTAGTAATGATTACACTAAACTTAATTTTTCAATTGCCTGCTTTTCATCTGAAAAGAAAAATATATCTTTCCCTTTATTACTCTCATAGATAAAGTCTTTCAAACTCTTACTTGAATATACAGAAAAGTCCCCTACAATGGCTATTTTCACATGATAATTGATAAACTTTTGTAATATTTCCCCTGCAAGTTTCGTACTTAAGTGAAAAAAGTCCTCACATATTGCCGATTTATTCAAAATTATACGGTCACAGCCAGTTTCATACTGTACTGTCGCCATAAAATCCAATGCTGACTGAACATCTTTTATTAGTAGCTCGCTACTGCTTATAACAGCAATTTCAATATTATTCTGCTTAACGGTATTTATTTTCATAATAGTCCTCCATTTCGGTAAATAAGTTTGTTGCACAATAATTAATCCTCTGATTTTTGTTTTATTTTCTGGAACATTAATACGTCTAATTATATTTTACAGTAGATGAACATTCCTATTGAGACTTCCTGTTGAACAAACCTACTTCGTTAGTTTAATAACTTCAACAGAAAAAGCGTTAATCCTTCTTCGATTAGCGCACCCGTTCGTTTAATTTAAGTTCATTTTTTCACAAACTTCCATATTAAGGTAAATCTGTTGTTAATCTGTGCTTTCCACAATGAATACATTTAAATAAATGTCCAACTAAGTAAGAATCCAAGGCTTTTTTTAAATCACCATGTTCAAGATTATATTTTGATGCTTCTAATGTTAAATCACTGTGGAGCGCTGACTCTAGATAGCTAACTCCTTCCCAATCTACCTCTCCTATATATGCACAAAAATCATTACAGTGTTCTAACCAGGATATTTCTTGCCACGATAGAATTGATGGAGTTCTCAAATGAAGTTCCTCAACTATATTATCATCATTGAAGGAGATTGGATATTGATAATTAAAGAACACACTATGTTCCTTCCCTGCCTTCCCAGACGCAATGCAATGAACACATATAATTTCTAAGTCACTTTCTCCATAACAGCCCTCATTAAAGAAGGAACTCTCTTGGTTACATACCTCACATATATCCTTAAAGTAAGATATCCTTCCACTTTCATAAACATTAGGATGATATTTAAAATAAGGAAGCTGGTGGACAACCTTAAACTCATCTATTATGTTTTCAAGGTCAAGGAGGTTAATTGTTATTATTTTCTCTTCAGTTTTCTGACATATAGTAAAATTCGTCATATCATCATCCAATAGTTTAATTATCTTTCTTAAATTGATAATCTTGTCATATTCAGTATCAAATACAGTATAGACTTCTGTTTTTTTACCAACAGCCCTCCTGAACGATTGAAAATCTTGAGTAGGTATGAATTTACTTACCTCAGAAAAGAATTTCCCTTTCTGATTATTATTTAGTTCTGTAAGAACAATTTCTAATATTAAGGTATAGGACATATATTAATCTTCCTTCATGTTAATTTATTAAATTACTATCATTTGGAAAATATTTCACAAATAAATTAAGACTACCTTTTAAATTAAATCTACCCGTTACTTTTAAGAATAGTTCTTCATAATATAGTTTAAGAATGGTTCGGGTATCGTTCCAATGATAAGACTAAATCTTTAAGCTTATCTATTTCTTCACTACTCCATTTATTCCTTTCCACAGACCTAAGAACCTTTTTTGAGGTTGAAAGTAAACTTGCTTTTAATTCACTAATACTACAAATCGATGAATATTCAACGCTCCCTCTTTCACTATTACCAAAGAAAGACAACTCCATTTTATCGGAATCTGTTTTCTTTCCGAAAACAACTGGAGTTCCATCCATAAAGTCAAACTTATAAACTCTTCCTGCTTCAGAAATAATAAGTCCTTTGAGTGATTCTATCCACCAAGATAAAACAATGATCACTAAATCAGACCACCCTTCAGCAGGAAAAAAACGATGGTAATCATTCACAAAACATATATTTCCTACAATATTGTCATTTGTTTTTTCTAACGTTTCCAAATCCACCTCAATAGAAACCGCCTGTGTCATATATATCAATCCTTTGAAAATAACAAATTAAACTAAATAATTCGATTTAATTTTTTGTTTTCCTTCTTCAGCTAAACTGTTCCGTTAATCCAATAAAAAAATATGGATTGCTGCCACAATCCTGATAATACATTTTTACGCCTCATTTAGTGTTTCTATCGCAGAATTTAAAGGAGTTAAAACCTTTTTCGCTTCGTTAATGTTTAACCATATTTCTGCATCTCCTGCCTGTCGCTTCGAAACACAAATGCCTATCTCTGAATTATCAAAGGTGCTTATAATAACTGTTTCTTCTTCTTTTCCTTCATTTACAATTAATGTTTTGATTGTTTTCCGACCGTCCATTTAATCACCTCTAGAAAAAGTATAAAGAATCCATAAAAATACCCTATTTAGGACAAAAATTCCTTATTAAATATCCTGTACTTTAGCTCAAGAAGAAAAAAAGCGATTGCCTTTATTCCACAATCGCACACGTT
Source organism: Neobacillus massiliamazoniensis (assembly GCF_001048695.1). GTDB lineage: Bacteria > Bacillota > Bacilli > Bacillales > Cytobacillaceae > Neobacillus > Neobacillus massiliamazoniensis. The sequence continues at coordinate 39,419 of NZ_CVRB01000006.1, forward strand.
TGTTTATGTACAATATTTTACAAAGTCAAAACTAATTAAGCTCTAATATGAAAATAGGTATTACCCTTTGTAAAGTAATACCCCATTAGCTAATGTAGTTTTTTTATTTATTAATTCCCCAAACCATTCACAAAGGAAGATTTAATTGCCACGATACCCAGATTCGGTCATTTAGCCAAACAAACTTTTTACTAAAACCATAATCGTTTATTGGCATCAGGGCTTGTCCACCATCAATAAGTTTTTGATATAGGTTGTTAATTTCCTGTTCAGTATCACAAGTAACATAGATTGAGAATGATGGCGTAAAAACCCTCGTTTTAGCTCCAGGGTGTTGGAGCATTTATATCAATGTGGTCCCCAGTGTGTTAATACTCCGATTACAATGATGATTAATCCTATCACAAACCACATCGCAATTAAAGGCAGAACAAACCGTACCCATTTGATATAAGGAATGCCGCTGGCTGCCAGAACACCCATTAATACGCCGGATGTTGGGTTGAAGGAGTTGACGATACCTTCACCGACCATAACGGCCTGGATGGCAACCTGTCTTGTAATATGCATTAAATCGGCAAGCGGTGTCAAAATTGGTACGACAACAACTGCTTCCCCGGTTCCGGACGAAATAAAGAAATGCAAGAAAGCACTTAAAACATACATCCCAATGGCACCGAATACTGGACTTAAGCCATGTAACATATTAGCAAGTGAATTGACGATGGTATCTAGCAGGTTTCCTTCTGTTAAGACAACTGAAACCGACCGTGCCATTCCGACGATTAACGCACCGTAAACAAGGTTTTGACAGCCGCCGATAAAGGTTTTGGCAATGTCATTAATTTTCAAGCCGCCGATCATACCGGCAATAATGGCAATTAAAATAAAGACGGCAGACATTTCATTATCAGCCCAGCCAAGTTTAAAGGCACCGTATACATATACGATCAATAATAAAGCAGTAACAGCTAGGATTAGTTTTTGTCGCCACTTGAACGTAATTTGTTCCGGAAGACTGGAAGCCTTTTCAATACTTTTGTTAGGGAACCAATCATCGCCTAACAAACTTTTATTTGTTTTCTGCAGTTTTTTAGAGTACCAGTACAAATAGCCAATTGTAACGGATATGAAGAGTAAATAGTTTATAAGCCGGAGTCCCATACCGGAGAACATCGGAAGCTCGGCCATCTTTTGCGCAACACCTAATGGACTTGGTGATAAGATTTGAGCATTAAATCCTGCATAAGTACCCAAATAAATAATGGCTGCCCCAACCATCGCGTCCCATTTAAGTGCCCTAGCAACGATCAAGCCAAGAGGAATAAAACCGATAACAGAGTTAACAATAATACCTGTTGTTCCTAAAATGGAAAATAAGAATCCAACAGCGGCAATAAATAATAGCTGCTTTGTTTTAAACTTGTCGACAACAGTGTGGATTAGACTGTTGACAGCGCCTGTTTTCTCAAGAACGGCAATCGTACCGCCAGTAAATAAAACTAGAAAAATAATCGAAGATGAAGCAATCATACCTTGTGGAATCGCTGAAAAAAATTCGACAAAGCTGACAGGTGTTTGTGCAATTGTGTGATAGCTACCCGGTATAACGGTCGTTATATCTCCTTTTGCAACTCTCTTAAATACCCCTGCCGGGATTAAATAAGAGGCAATAGCCGCGATCAATGCGACGAAAAACATGAGAACATAGGCATCTGGCTGTTGAAAAGATCGCTTCGTTTTACCTGCTACAGCTTGTTGTGGACGTGGATTCATACTCACCTTGTTTTCCCCCTGTTTACTTTAAAGTGATAAGGAATTTAATTTTTTCAAAACATAATAACACAAATCAGGATCCAACTTTCTTCTATACAAATCAATCACTGTCCACCCATTTTTAAAATAATAAGTAAATAATTCACGGGTACTCATTCTCCACGATAATGCTAACTCAGGATTATTTTTCTTCAGCGTTTGAAAATCACTTGGTACTGGTACAAAAAGGAAACCTTCCGAAGAAACCCTTTCCAAATCAATCTCCTTAGGGACCAAGTACTCTTCAGAATCACGGTCAATATCGATTAACAAGCTTCCTTCTAATTCATATTGGCTAGGCCTTTTCACGAAATCTTCCTTAATCCACCATTCAACCGTAAATCTGTCAGACGACATCCCTTGATTTAACCCATCTTCCATTTCGCCGTAGCAATTCTCCACATAAATGGAGCATCTTGCACCAAGTTTATGAAGATTCAAATTGCCATTAACAGTTTCGAGGGGATCGTAAGTCCAAGTAACTAAATCGTAACCTTTTTTCAACGATTCTTTCCTTTGTGCAAGCTTCAGTTTTTCACCAATCCCCAACTTCCGATACTGAGGATGAATCCCCAAAGTATGGGAACATAGATAAATCTTATCCCCTTTAAATCCTGGAAAGCTATATAGAAATCCAATAAGTTCATTTTCCAAAAAAGCTCCCAACATCATACCGCCGTTCTTAATTGCCGTAAGGGTTTGACTGGAGGGTATTGACTCGTACTCACTCCAAATCAGTGATTCAAGCCTTCTAACCTCTTCCAGCTGCTCGACCGATTCGAGCATACGAATATCGATATTTGTATTACTCATCCAGCATACTCCCTTTTTAAAAATCTACCATAAAATCCCATTCAGTCACTATTATACTTCTTCGTGCTCAAAATCATTATTTTCAATAGAACGATTCTTGTTTTTTAACGAATTTATATCCAAACCATATTACTAAAAAGAGCGGAATTCCTATATCGGAAACTAGTAAACCATTCCAATCAATCTTATCTCCCAAAAACTCTTTGTAGTCTTGCCCGATAATCGCTACCATACATAAAACAAAAGTCAGAACCCATACTACGCGGAAACCGCTTTGCTTTATATGACAGATCGTTTAAATCTCTGCTCCTTAAAAAACTAGGTGTTTTGTTCAAATGTTGCAAGAACGGTTCGGGTTAATATTTCAATCCCATCCAAAAGTGCTTCCCGATTAAACGTCATATTCGGGTGATGCAAGCCAGGGGCTAAATCACAGCCCAACCCAAGCATTGCGGCTTTCAGATGCGGACGTTCTTTTGTGTAAAAATGAAAATCCTCGGCACCCGGTGTGACAACCGGTGGCTTGACGTTCTCATCACCTATCGTTTCCGAAATTGCTTTTGCTATAATTTTTTGCGCTTCCGGATCTACCACAGCAGCATATACTTTTTCTTTATGTTCAAATTCAATCTGCACCTCAAATAATGAAGCAATGTGCTGTAAAATATGTTCAACTTTCTGTACCAGCACATCCATGGTCTCATTTTTTTGAGCCCGCAGGTCTAAGTGGAATTGGGCAGAACCGGGGATGACATTCTTGTTTTCTCCCCCAGCGCTAACCTGTGTCATTTTTACAGAAAAGGAATCAAACGGATTCATGCGGATTCCTTTTAATTGCTCGACGATGGCGGATACCACTTCAATTGCATTCACCCCTAAATCAGGACGCGCACCATGAGCATCGAAGCCAATGATTCTCCCAGAAACGGTTTCAGCTGCGCCGTGAATAATCCCTGGTGATGCCGTTCCCATCGAAAGCTCCTGTATGGGACGCAAATGAACGCCATATAAAAAGTCTATATCGTCAATCACTCTTTTTTCTATCATTTTTAAGGCCCCATTACCTACCTCTTCTGCCGGTTGAAAAATTAATTTTAGCCGCCCCTGCAGCTCTACTTGCATTTCTTTTAAGAGAAGCAGCATGCCTAAAACCATGGTCATATGAGCATCATGACCGCAGGAATGATTGGCTTGATAGGTCCCATTCACTTCCTGCCATAACGAATCCATATCGGTGCGAACCCCGATCGTAAACGAACCATTTCCTAATTCCCCGACTACACCCGTATGTTCCGGAAAAGTTCTGACCTTATACCCATTACTTTTTAAAAATTCAGCAATATAGTGAGTGGTGTTAACCTCCTTCCAGCTAATCTCAGGATTTTCATGTAAATGGTTAAATATGTTAAAAATAATGGGGCTTAATTTCTCAAGTGTTTTTTTCATCATTGTTTCCTCATCACTTGGATTGAACCGTATCTTTTTTAATCGTTAATTCTTTTAGGGTAGTTTCATTCACTTCAACTCCTAATCCTGGCTTTTCGCTGAGGACAACATATGGAATTCGATATTCCAAGTCACCAATATCTTTACTAAACAACAATGGTCCGGTTAACTCAGTACTAGTGATATTCTTTCTGGCCATCGCAGTATGATATCCGGCAGCAGACCCGATAGAGGATTCAACCATTGATCCAACTTGGCAGCTAAGTCCGGCAGCTTCTGCGGTTTTTGCCATATGGAGGGCTGGATAAATTCCACCAGATTTCATTAATTTAATATTGATTTTGTCAGCAGCATTTTTCTTGATAATTTCATTTAAATCAGAACTGTCATGAACACTTTCATCCGCCATAATCGGGATAACCGTTTTCTTTCGAAGCTCCGCAAGTCCGTCGATGTCTCCCATCTTAATTGGCTGTTCAAGCCAGGAAATTCTGAGCGGCTCTAATAATGGAAGTGCTTGTGCAGCTGTTGAATAATCCTTCCAGCCTTGATTCACATCAACCCGGATCGGAACCTCATCGCCAACTGCATCTCGGACCGCTCTTATACGTTCTAAATCTTTAAAAAGATCAATTCCAACTTTTAATTTTAGGGAACTGTAACCAAAGTCAAGCGCCAGTTTTGCCTTTTCGGCCATGATCTCAGGCTCATCAATACTTAACACTTTTGCAAACGTAAGTTCATTATGGAATTTCCCGCCGATTAATTCGTAAATCGGCTTGCCTGTATATTTACCCATTAAGTCGTAACAGGCAATATCGATGGCTGCCTTCGCCGAAGGGTTAGCATAAATTCGGCTATCCATAATATGGTGAATTTTTTCAATCGAAAAAGGGCTTTCTCCCATAATGGCAGGCAATAATTGGTGTTTTAAAATTTCAATCACACTAAAGAATGATTCCCCTGTTACATGTTCATCCGGAACGGCCTCACCATATCCCACTAGCCCATCATCGGTTTCCAGCTTCACGATAATAGAGGGCATATAGTCAAAGGTTTCATAGGAAATAATAAAAGGGGACTGTAAAGGTAAATGGATGCCAGTAATATCGGCTTTAATAATTTTCATGTTGCTTTTCTCCTCCATTTAGCGTCAATGACGTTATATTGTCGCTAATTGTTTATTTTTATAATATACTGTAAATTCATAAAAAACAATCCTTTTAAGTAATATATTTTTTTAAGTTTTCTGAAATATTATAAAGTGCTCGTGGGCGTCCTTGGTCATAAGGCTGCTCCTCTCCGGTAATCGCTAGTAACTCTTGTTCAAGAAATCTTTTAATGATCCGCTCTGCTGAACGCCTGCTTACTTCTAAATAATCTGCCAACTCCTGTGCTGAAAATGAGCGAAATTGATGAAGACGAATAAAATCAAAAAAGCGTAGCAGATTTTTTGCCGTCATTTTTAGTTCGTCCGCTAAAAACTGGATATTTTGATTCTCATTTTTTAAAGCGTATTGTTTTTCATTTTCAAATAAAGGTCCAACCAATTTTTTGTCTTCATCTAACAGAAAAATTGTTGTTTTTTCCTTTGACTGTTTTTCAGTAAAGTATAAGGCTTCTTTCGCATGATTTTCCGCATCATTCATTGTATATCCATAACCGATTCCGATTTGTAGGGGAGAGTTAATTTTCCCTTCAAGCTCTAGAACTTTTTGCAAATTTCGTTCTTTCAGAGCTGCTTCCATTGAGCCACGATTGGTATAAATAAAAAATGGTTGATGTTGATCCAGGGAAACTCTCGCATTTAATTGTCTTGCTATTTTATGTAAATACTGGAATATTTGTAAGCGAAAAGCTTGTTCCTCTTGTGTTGGATAATTCGCTACTTTAATTGAGATGACAGCGATTTGTGAGTCCTTGGTTTTCTTTAATTTGATTAACGTGACAGCTTTTTCAAGGCCTTCCTTTAGGGATTGCTTCGGCTGTACCATGTAAATTGAAGGAATAGACAATTTCTGTAGCTCCTCATAGACGGCGTGAATACTAGTCAAAGCAAACTGCGTTTTCTTCTCATGATAAAGGTCCGCATGAAAACGAACAAATTTGGTAATATCAAAGGCTTCCTTCTTTTCTTCTATGTTATAAATCCAAGGATAGTCTTTTACAAATAAAGTTTGATCCGTTATATGGATTTCTTTTAAGACATTATCTAAAAATTCTTGTTTCGGTAAGTCAATCGAAATCTTTTCTAAAGAAATTTTTTGATGAAAATAAATTGAAAATAAGGATAATGAGACGACGAACTCGTTAAATGGATCATATGTGGTCATCAATCGGTGTTCGTTAATTTTTTCCTGACCGAAATAATAAGCAATCGCCCCGGAGAAAAATAAAAAATCAACCTCTTTTCCTGCCTGATCAATCAAATGGTCAATTTCCCACGGAGAATCATACGTATAGTTAATAAACGAGATTTCCGGAAATAAATGATAATATTCAGAAATAGCATCAATATATAAGTTTGAACCTAATACACCAATCGCGACCATCTTGACCAACTCTCCTACAGTAACTTTAATAGCTATATCATTTTCTAGTATAACATGGTTATGCAAACTTTTTATGGAAGAATGAAGGTCCAATTTTAGGTTAATCTTTATGATTTTACCCTTTATCGAAGTTTGAAGGGATATTCTCCTCAACAAAACTACTTCTGTTGAGTTAAAACAAAAAAAGGAATGAATTGTCGCCATTTGTGCATGATTAAGGAGGGGTATTGTTGGCTAATAAATATTGGGGTAGCACGCATATTTTAACGGTCTTATACGATAAGCAATTCTCAAAAAACTCAATGGTATTAATTCCAATTGAGACTTTAATTCAGAGATGAGTTTTCAGACGGGTTTAATACTATTATTACAACATTGATGATTCCAAATATTTTCCCTTAATAGACCGAAATGGAGATGTCTAACTGTATCGTTCGCTAAATAAGCCTTATTCCATTAAATGGCACAATTCATTAAGAAGAGCGCATTTCCTGCTCGAGAAATACGCCTTATAGTGCTAAAAGCTGCCGCTATAACGGCTTATCTGTTCACGTATAATCAAATTTCCCACCAACCACGTTTTTTATTTTTTCTCTACTTAGTTCGATAGTTTATTCAATTTCCTTCTTGTACTAAACTCCCCGTTCGTCAAAAAAAGAAGATTCTGTCCAATAACAGCTCTAATTCAGCTCATAAAGCTTCCTTAACGTTTCAAAAAAGGTTGGATATGATACCTTAATTGCTTCACTATTTTCAATTACCGTTTCTCCATCTGCAAGACAACCTGCAATGGCGAGCATCATCCCGATACGGTGATCTCCATGGCTGTTTACGTGCGCTCCTTTTAATGTGGTTTTACCATGAATAATTAACCCATCTGTAGTTGTTTCAATATGCGCACCCATTTTATTTAATTCTTTGGCTACGGTATCGATGCGATTGGTTTCTTTCACCTTTAATTCGCCAGCATCCTTAATAATGGTTGTTCCTTCCGCCTGTGTAGCGGCCAGAGAGATAATCGGAATTTCATCGATTAATCTTGGAATCAATTCACCCGCGATTTCAGTTGCTTTTAAAGGGGCAGATTTAACTTTTAAATCGGCAAATGGCTCGAAGGATTGTTCATCCTCCCCTGTTACTTTTATTGAAGCCCCCATCCTCTCTAATACATCAATGATCCCCGTTCTAGTTTGATTTACTCCAACACCTTGAATGGTAATATTACTATTAGGAATGATAGAACCTGCTACTAAGAAAAATGCTGCGGACGAAATATCTCCTGGTACATTGATGGTCGTGGCAGTTAGACTCTGCTTCCCCGCAATAGAAACTTTTTTACCACTTCGATGCACCGTTACACCAAATGCCTCGAGCATGCGTTCAGTATGATCTCTTGAGACTTGAAGCTCAGTAACAGATGTTGTTCCTGTAGCATGAAGCCCCGCAAGTAGGATCGCCGATTTAACCTGTGCACTGGCTACTGGCATTGTATAATCAATGGCCTGCAAACTTCCTCCGTTAATGGAGAGAGGAGTAAATTTACCCGATTGACGTCCATCCATTTTTGCGCCCATTAACCGTAATGGTTCAACGATCCGATTCATCGGTCGTTTTGCTATTGAAGCATCCCCTTGCAAGCAAGCATAAAAGGGCAAACCTGCCAGCAAACCCGATAACAGTCGGATGGTTGTTCCTGAATTCTCAACCTCAAGGACAGCCTCAGGCTCACGTAAATGTCCCCCCCTTTTTCCATCAATTTCTACGTAATCCCCTTCCTGCAAAATGTTTACATCAAGCTGTCTTAGACATGAAATCGTGCTCAAACAATCTTCTCCTGGTAAAAATCCTTTCACCACAGTTTTTCCTTTCGCAATTCCACCTAGCATAATAGCTCGATGGGAAATCGATTTATCCCCAGGAACAGCTATCGTTCCATTAAGACCATTTTCTGTTTTCCTCACTACTTGTAATGTCACTAGTTTCACTCCTTCTATCATTTTCACTGAATTCATTCAGCAACCTTTAAACATGGCTTGGTAAAGAATCACGGTATTCTTTAGCTCCTTCAAAAAAATGATGGATCGCTTGTTCATCACCAGCCTGCAAAACAGCAGTCAATTTACGAATTTCGTTCATCCAATCCTCGATTAAATCCAGTAAATTATGGCGATTATCCATAACGATATCACTCCAAATGCTTGGATTACTTGAGGCGATTCTTGTTATATCACGAAATCCTCCTGCTGCCATTTGGCGAATAAGCGGCTCTCTGATCGCATGTTTTTTTGCTTGATTCACCAATACTCCAGCAATTAAATGTGGAAGATGACTAATCATTCCTACAATGTAGTCATGCTCATCTTTGTCGAGAATATGGAGACGCGCATTGGTGCCACTTAACCAACTCTTTAATTCACTTATTCTTTTATTACTGATTTCGGGAGCAGGAGTAAGAATATAATACGCATTGTCAAATAAATGTAAGTCGGCATTTTCTACTCCGGTTTTATGCGAGCCCGCTATAGGGTGCCCGCCAATAAAGGTTACTTTTCCATTAAACACCTCATTGGCAGCCTCCATAATCTCCCCTTTTGTACTACCTGTATCTGTAATAATGACATTGTCTTTTAATGTCATGCTTGATAATTGTTTCATTATTTTTCTCAGTTCTACTACAGGTGTCGATAAAATAATTAAGTCGGCGAGTTCTGCTCCCTGTTGTAAAGAATCCACTTTTTCGTCAATAACGTTGAGTTCAATTGCTTTTTCTATCTCATGTTGATGAACATCCAAACCATAAATTTTTGTATTTGGATGCTGGTTTTTTATTGTAAGGGCAAGCGATCCACCGATTAATCCTAATCCTACAATAAATACATTTCCTTTCATCATTAGACCTCCGTCATTACTTTCCATTCATTGAGCGTTCTTTATAAATTCCTTTATTGCCTCTCTGACTCTTTCATTTTGTTCCGCTAAACCAATCGTAATCCTCACACATAACGGAAACCCTAATTGTTTGCCTGATCGTACGATAAGCCCCTGTTCCAATAAAAACTTTGAGACCACGTCTCCATCACAATTGAAATCAATTAATACAAAGTTCCCTTCTGAAGGATAAATTTTCATCCCATTGTCTAGACAAAAAGCATAATATTTCTCCCGCTCAGCCACATTTTTTTGAAAGCATTCCTTTACAAATTCTTGATCACTTATTGCAGCGGCAGCGGCCATTTGGCCAAGGGCATTTGTATTAAATGGCGGACGAGCCGCTTCTAATTTTTGAATAATGTCGACAGATGAAATCCCATATCCCACTCGTAAACTAGCGAGCCCATAAATTTTCGAAAACGTTCTTGTAATCATTACGTTAGGGAAATCCTCAAGCAATTCGATCGTGTTACCTGGCTGTTCCACATATTCAAAATAAGCCTCATCTAGTACTACAAACACATCGTTTGGAACTTTCTTCAAAAATGTCCAAAGTTCATCGATAGCGGTATAAGTCCCTGTTGGATTATTAGGGTTGCATACCCATACCACCGTTGTATTCCTATCGATGGCTAAAAGCATTCTGTCTAAATCATGTCTCCCATCAACTAACGGGATTTCTCGTACCTCCCCACCCTCGATCACGGCATTATGTTTATACTGTGAAAAAGTAGGGGTAGCCATTACCGTATTTTTCCCAGGTTGTATTAAAGCCCTCGAAATAATTTGGATTAATTCATCCGTTCCATTTGTAAAAATTAATTGATTCGGATCAACCTCTAAAATTGTGGCGGTCTCCGCTCTTAATTTGCTAGCTTTTCCATCTGGGTAAATATTTAATGAACCCCCAAAATCTTTTAATGCTTTATCTACTTTTAATGAATGACCATATGGATTCTCATTTGAAGCTAATTTGATAATCGAGTTTCGTGTATCATGAGTCTTCACTTCAGCAATTGATTTACCGGGTTGATATGCATGTAGTTGATGCATTTGTTCTTTCCATTTCATTTTGACTTCACTCCTTACTCTTATCTTGTAAAACTAAAAAAGTTTTTCGGAGTAACTCCTGATCAACTTTTTGCATAACAGGTTTTCCTAAATCCTGCAGTAAAACAAATACAGGTTCATTTCCAACAGATTTTTTATCTCGAACCATCCATTCCAGAATGGATTCAAATGGATAATTATTAGGAATTTTCCACTCATACCCCAATCCCTCAAGCCAACTGATAAAGCTTTCATAAGAGAAAGCAAACTGATAGATTTGCTTACTTAGGTTCAAAGCATATACGATTCCAATCATGACAGCTTCACCGTGAGTTAATTCACCAAACCCGGCTGCAGCTTCCAAGGCATGGCCGAGTGTATGACCGAAATTTAAATAGGCGCGAATATATTTTTCCGTTTCATCCTTTTTCACAATATTTGCCTTGGTTTCAATGCCTTTTTTCAAAAATTTTTGTAAAGGAACTGCGGTTAGATCTTCGAGTGATTTTGTTTCATTCATCAATTCCTGTAAAAATAGTGGATCTGAAATTAAGGCATGCTTAATGATTTCCGCAAACCCACTTCTTTTTTCTCGAATTGATAATGTTGCTAAAAATTGAGTATCATAGATAACCAGTTCTGGCTGCTTAAAGGCGCCAACCATATTTTTTCCTAGTGGATGATTAATCCCTACCTTGCCCCCGACCGCACTGTCATGAGCCAAAATGGTGGTAGGAATCTGTATAAAGGCAATCCCTCTCATGTAAGTGGCTGCAACAAATCCTGCTAAATCACCAATGGCCCCGCCGCCAAAAGCTAAAACAACCGAATGACGATCCATCCCTTGTTTAATTCCAAATGAAATACAATCTTGATATATCTCAAATGTTTTCGCCTTCTCACCATTGGGAGCTATATAAATATGGGTTTCTATATTAGGAAGATGGTTCTCAAGTGTGTCTAAATGTCGTTTCTTTAAATCAGTATTTGTGATGATCCATAGCTTTGAATAGTATTGTAAATCAACTGCAATTTTACTAAGGATTTCTCTACCTAAATAAACTGGGTAATTTTTAGATGTGGTCAAAACATTAATGACATCCATGTTAAAATCCCCTGGCATATAAATTGTGATCTTCAATGGATTGCTTCAATAACTCAAAACGATCATTACTAAATTGCTCCGTTATTGCAACGGCAAGCTCCCAAGCTACAACCGCTTCTGCCACGACACTTGCGGCTGGAACGGCACAGCTATCGGAACGTTCGATACTTGCTGAAAAGGACTCTTTTGTATCAATATCAACGCTTTTTAACGGTTTATATAAGGTTGGAATTGGTTTCATTACTCCTCTTACAACAATCGGCATACCTGTTGTCATTCCACCCTCAAAGCCTCCTAATCTATTCGTAGAACGAACATATCCTTTATTCTCATTCCAGATAATTTCATCATGCACTTCACTGCCCGGGATTCTCGCCATCTCAAAGCCTAAGCCAAACTCTACACCCTTAAAGGCATTAATACTTAATATGGCTTGGGCAATTTTCGCATCCAGTTTCCGATCATATTGAACATAGCTCCCTACACCAATCGGCATGCCTTCCACTATGACCTCCACAATACCGCCAATTGAATCTCCATTTGCTTTCGCTTGATCAATAGCCTCCATCATTTGTTTTTCCACTTTTTGATCAAAGCAGCGAACAGGAGAATCTTCGGTTTTTTGCTGTAATTCTTGAATATTTTCATATTGTGGTGGATTTGCTCTTACTCCGCCAATTTCTAAAACATGTCCGGCAACTTCAATTCCAAGCAGTGAAAGGAGTTTTTTAGCAACCGCTCCTGCTGCGACCCTAACCGTTGTCTCTCGTGCCGAGGAACGCTCTAGAACATTTCTCATATCGCGATGCCCATACTTAATCCCACCGACTAAATCAGCATGCCCTGGCCTTGGTCTCGTTACCTTTCGCTTCACTTCTTCTTGATTTTCCAGATTCAAAGGCTCAATCCCCATGATTTTTGTCCAATGCTTCCAATCATTATTTTCGACGACAAGGGATAACGGTGATCCTAATGTAAAGCCATGGCGAACACCTCCAGTGATATTGACCATATCGGTTTCAATTTGCATCCTTCTTCCGCGTCCATAGCCTTTTTGACGACGAGCGAGTTCATGATTAATATCCTCTACAGTTAAAGGCATCCCCGCGGGTAGCCCCTCGATAATCGTCGTCAGCTGCGGACCATGTGATTCACCGGCTGTAATGTGTCTCATTGTTGACATCCTCCTTTGACCCCTGCTGAACTGCAGGGATCGACTATTCTATTTTTTATAAAAATGCTCTTACGCTAATTTTTCTTGTAACGTTTTTAATTCCTGGATAAACTCATTAAACTGCGGAATATCCATTTGCTGTGCGGCATCTGATAATGCTACCGCTGGGTCTGGATGTACTTCTGCCATAATCGCATCAGCACCAATGGCCATCGCCGCTTTCGCTGTTGGAAGTAGTAAATCTCGTCTTCCAGTTGAATGTGTCACATCTACCACCACTGGGAGATGGGTTTCTTTTTTCAAAATAGGCACGGCCGAAATATCCAACGTATTTCTTGTCGCTTTTTCATAAGTTCGAATCCCACGCTCACATAAAATGATTTGATTATTTCCTTGTGAAATGATGTACTCCGCTGCATGGATAAACTCTTCAATCGTAGCGGAAAGTCCTCGTTTTAATAAGATTGGTTTATTCACTTTACCAACTGTTTTAAGTAAATCGAAGTTTTGCATATTGCGAGCCCCGACTTGAATAACATCTACGTAGTCTAGTGCAAGCTCTACATCATTAGGTGAAACAATTTCACTAATAATCGACATCCCCAATTCATTTCCGACTTCTCTTAAAATCTTCAGGCCTTCTACCCCTAAGCCTTGGAAGTCATAAGGTGATGTTCGTGGTTTAAATGCCCCACCACGCATGAGGTTCAAGCCTTGATTCTTCATAGCTACGGCAACCTCTCTTACTTGTTCATAGCTTTCAACCGCACATGGTCCCATAATAAATCTTTGTTTTCCATCACCGATCGTTTCACCATTGATGTCGACGATGGTATTTTCAGGTTGCGCCTTCCGCGACACTAGCAATACTTTCCGACTATCGTCATTTTGAAGCTCTAAGCTTGCTTTAAATATTTCTTTAAAAATATGTTGAATGGTTGATGTATTAAAGTGTCCGTGGTGATGCTTAATAATTAAATCAAGTGATTCTCGTTCACGAACAGGATCAAAACGATTAACCCCTTGTTTTTTCTTTTCTTCTCCAATTTCTTGGACGACTTCAGCTCTTTCGTTTAATAAATGTAATATTTCTAAGTTAATCTCATCAATTTTGTTTCGTAATTGCGTTAATTTATTGGTTGTCATATTTCTTCCTCCTGAACATTTATAATTAAAATTCGCGAATTTTTTAAGTGAAAACTATGCGGGAACCCTAAGTATCAATTCTAAACAAGCATCACCTCCTTTAAGTTTGTTAGGGCGGTTTTAAAAAAAATAAAAAAGCCCCTACTGGTTTTCCAGTAGGGACGAATTGATTTCGCGGTACCACCCTAGTTGTGAACAGTCTTGTTCACCTCTCCATTTTGTTAACGATCATATGACCGTCTTTCCCTTCACAAGAATATCTCCTTGCTACGAAAAAGAAGCTCCAGGATTGTAATTCATGTTGATCTTTGTACTGATTTGCACCACCATCAGCTCTCTTGAACAGGGAGATCATCCACTACTTATTTCCTTTCATTGCTTTGCATCTTATTAAATTTTGAATATAAAAAAGTCCCTACTGGTTTTCCAGTAGGGACGAATTGATTTCGCGGTACCACCCTAGTTGTGAACAGTCTTGTTCACCTCTCGATTTTGTTAACGATCGTATGACCGTCTTTCCCTTCACAAAGACGACTCTTTGCTACGAAAAAGAAGCTCCAGGATTGTAATTCATGTTGATCTTTGTACTGATTTGCACCACCATCAGCTCTCTTGAACAGGGAGATCATCCACTACTTATTTCCTTTCATTGCTTTGCATCTTATTAAATTTTGAATATAAAAAAGTCCCTACTGGTTTTCCAGTAGGGACGAATTGATTTCGCGGTACCACCCTAGTTGTGAACAGTCTTGTTCACCTCTCGATTTTGTTAACGATCGTATGACCGTCTTTCCCTTCACAAAGACGACTCTTTGCTACGAAAAAGAAGCTCCAGGATTGTAATTCATGTTGATCTTTGTACTGATTTACACCACCATCAGCTCTCTTGAACAGGGAGATCATCCACTACTTGTTTCCTTTCATTGCTTTGCATCTTATTAATTTTTGAATATAAAAAAGTCCCTACTGGTTTTCCAGTAGGGACGAATTGATTTCGCGGTACCACCCTAGTTGTGAACAGTCTTGTTCACCTCTCGATTTTGTTAACGATCAATATGACCGTCTTTCCCTTCACAAAGACGACTCTTTGCTACGAAAAAGAAGCTCCAGGATTGTAATTCATGTTGATCTTTGTACTGATTTACACCACCATCAGCTCTCTTGAACAGGGAGATCATCCACTACTCGTGTTCCTTTCAATGCCGAACATATAATTATTATTTTTCATATTATATATTTTTTAAAGTTGATAAGTCAACAATTTTTTTCAAATAAATGAACATAACCCTCTTTTGTAGTTTACTTCATTTTAGCAAACGTACGTTCCTATGACGATGAAATTTTGGAATAATAAATCCGTTTTATAATCAAAAATATTTTCCGCTCAAACCAGATTGATTAACCACTAATAATACTTTTCCTTAATCCGTTAAATGGCCCTAAAATGAAATTAGACGCGTTCCTTATTAAAGAAAAGTGCCCGATTGTTGAAGATTAATCTTTAATTCCAATTTGAATATGAAGGTTGGTTTTAGAGTATATCATCCTAAGCTCTATTAAAGCTACCACTAGCGGGGAAGTTCCAGCACCGTGCTTCTTCATCGTCCACTAAAAACTTTAACTGAGGAGTGCGGATAAGACCTCAAATTTGGAAGAGAAATGATTAAGGTTCCAAGGATAATCGTCAATGCACCTATACCAGACAACCACGAAAAAGTTTCATGATAAAAAACGACTCCCAGCACCATAGCAAGAATCGGTGAAACAAAAAGCCAGGTTGAAGGGAAAACAGGGTTTGTCTTGGAGACAAGCCAGTAATAAAGACTATGTCCGCCCATTGATCCAACTACTATCAAATAAAGGGACGATCCGATTGCTGCCGGACTCACTAAAGTAGCCATTTGGAAATCCTCCGTCACAAAAGACAAAATCATTAACAGGATCCCGCCATGCATCATTTGAACGGCATTTAAAGCAATTGGGGAAATTTTATCAAACTGATTGATTACCCTTTTCGAATAAATCGTTCCTGATGCATAAAACACCTCACCTGCCATAATTAAGACACAGCCACCCAGCACCAAGGAATTAACAAGAAAAGAAAAGCTCGGTAAAATGAGGAGAAAGACCCCCGCTATTCCTACGAAACATCCAATAAAGGAACTCGAATTTGCTTTCGTCTTTAAAATAAAAGCTTGAATCAGCAGTATCATCATCGGTCCGGTAGCTGATAAGACGGCTGCTGTTCCTGACGGGACAAACTGCTCTGCCCAATATAATGTGGCAAAAGTACCAAAAGTCAGCCCAATACCCGTCAATAGCATCTCCATACGAAAAAACATCCTTAGTGTAGTCTTTCTTTTTAACATCATAATGGCAAATACAATCAAACCTGCTAAAAAAAAGCGAAGACCTGCTGAGAAAAAAGGCGGCACGCCTGCATCAATCCCTATTTTTATCGCAAGAAAGGTCGTACTAAAAATCATACACATAAACAAATAACCAAACAATACCATGTAAATTCCTCCTTTTTGCTTAATTATAGGTGAAGGATAATAGAACAGATGAAAATCATTAGACCAGATTAAGGAGAAACGTGCTAAAATCAAAGGGATTGGGAGGGAAAAGAATGAATGGAGATTACTTATTTAAACAAGTATACGATTATGTTTTACACCGAATCGAACTCAATGAATGGAATGAGAATGAAAAGCTCCCTTCAATTAGAAATTTAGCTAGTGAGATGAAGGTTCATCGCTTAACCGTATTAAAGGCCTACCAGCTTCTTAGACAGGAAAATAGAGTCTATGTCAAAGATAAATCCGGCTATTATGTCCAATCCCGTGAAATTAATAAATTAGAAAGCCTGGTAAATCCGATCGTTTCTGCATATGTGCAAAAAAATCATTTATCGGAAATCCATCAGGTACCTGTTTCCTATCAATTTTCGCAGGCATTAATTGACCCTAATCTTTTGCCGAATCGCTTCATATCGGACTATGTAAAAAAAGTTTTTGATCTCTATCCAAAGGTTCTCTCCACCTACTCCACCGTTCAAGGCGATCATGAACTGCGTCAAACACTTTCTGACTATTTTAATCAGCATTATAAAACGATTACACATCCAGATCATCTATTAATTACGTCCGGTTCCCAGCAAGCCATTCATCTGATTGCCCAGGCATTTGTAAAATCAAGAGACACTATCCTTTTGGAGCGGCCGAGCTATAGTTCTGCCATTGATATTTTTCGAGCACAAGGAGCCAATATTGTAACCGTCGATATCCATCCGTACGGATATGATTTAGAGCAGATTGAATTCATCATGAAAAAACACAAGCCTCGTCTGTTTTATCTGAATCCAACCTTCCATAATCCAACCGGATACACTGTCCCATTGGTCCAAAGAAAGCAATTAGTCCAGTTAGCCCAGCACTACCGTTGTCTGTTAATAGAAGACGATGCTTACTACGACATCTTTTTTGATCAGGAGCCTCCACCGCCCATGTATACCTATGATACTTCCGGCATGGTGATTTATATCAAAAGCTTTTGCAAATATGTATCACCAGGGTTGCGAATAGCCGTCATGATGAACGGTCAGTCTTCCGTGGTGAAATCTTTGCTAGCAGTAAAATCATTGGCCGATAATGGATCACCCCTTTTAAATCAAAAGATTTTCCTGCATTACTTTTCATCTTCAAGGCTGCAACAACATGTTGAGAAACTGCGAATTGCGCTGCAAATACGAAAGGAAATCATGGAGGAAGAGCTGTCCGTAACAGATTGGCAATGGACCAGCCCAAATGGTGGCTTGAATTTATGGGTACTACTCCCAAGCCGCCTGTCAACAGAAGACTTATTGGTCAAGAGTCTGGAGCAATCAATTTCCTTTGTTCCCGGCCAAATATGTGACCCCTTAAAGGAGCCATCCTCATGGCTTCGGTTAAGCTATTCCTATGCCAATGAAAAACAAATCTCGGACGGACTTAGGAAGTTTATTAATTTAGTACGCTCTACTCAATAAGGGGTTGTATTAGGATAATACGAATTTACAACATTAAGGATATTTCAATACTAAAAAGCCCAATTTCTCTGTATTAAATTAGAGAAATTGGGTTCTTATTTATTACTAAATTAAAGCGCCCTATAATGGAATTAACCTTTTCTTTATAACTTTACTGCAAATTAAGATATTGTTAAGAGTTTTTCTTTATGATGATTATGGGAAGGATGGCAAGCGTGGCCGTCATTGTATTTGGCGTAGGTGGGGCCGATACATGGGATAGATGGAAATAAATAAGCATATACCCTTAATTGGGGTAAAAGTTCTTTTATCATATTTTAAAAAAGGTGGTATGATATTATGACTATTTTAAAAGAGCTTATTATCAGAGGTGTATTAGTTGTTGCATTAAATGATGCCATTATATTTTACTGGATTAGTAAACATTCTCGGAAAATAACATTGCCATTAGCAATAGGAATTATAGTAATCACAAGTATCGCATTAGTAATTAATATTTGGTATTGTCTTTATCGAAACGGAATTATATAAATGCAATTTTCTTTTAAAGTGTATTAAATGGTGAGCAAATAACTCACCATTAAATTTTATATAATATTTCAACATTGTATTAAAACATAGCTTAATTTATAAATATTTGTTTTCAACTTTCTCCATTTTTATCGATAAAATCTATCAAACCTATGGGATACATGGAACTTTTATAAGTCAATAGGCGCAGAATGAACATATTGTGCATTTGAACTGACCACTAGTTGAACAAAAAATACATTGCCCATTCTTTAAGATATGCGCACTTTAACGGAATAACAAGGAGTTCTAATGCTTTGTTTTTCGTGAAATTACTCAGTGTTGTTTTTTCATCTTTAAATCCTATAATTCCGTAAGCTGTATCTCCTAATAATCGATCTGACAATGTAACAAATAAGCTCCAAAGGTTATCCACATCGATATTAATTTCAACAAAATGAGTAAATTTCTCTTCATGTATTGCTGTCATAAAAATCGAAATTTCCTTCTGGGACCCCTTTTATAAATTCCAACTTTCCTCAACGGCAACAATATGAAATAGGATCCTTAAAATAGATTTCACACCGCCTACTCTTTCCTTTACCAGTTCCTCAAAAGAGAGGATTGAACATAATTCAAACCATTCATCCCTTACCATCCAGTTATATTGAAAAAAGTGATTAAACGTATCTTCCTTTCCTAGTGAATCTGCTTTAAACTAATTCTATAAATATTCTAAAAATACCTTTTTTATGAAACCGGAGGGAAAATACCATATGATACCGATGAGACAGAAAAACTCTGAATGCACCGACACTAAAAAAATAGCTAGCTTCTTAGAAACTGCAAAAACAGGTTATTTAGGATTAGCTGATGGAGCGATGCCATATGTCATACCTTTAAATTTTGTTTGGCTCAATGACGCCATTTACTTTCACGGCGCTTCAGAAGGAAGAAAAATAAACATCATCGAAGAAAATGCAAATGCTTGTTTTACCGTAAGCGAGGACCAAGGTACATTGACCGACCCTGTACCGGCGAAAACAGATACAGCTTTTATGAGTGTGATGATTTTTGGCATGGCAGAAAAAGTACAGGACCTGGAGGAAGCAACTGAAGCAATGCAAAAAATGCTCGATAAATATGTACCTGGTTATTATGATCAACCGCTTGCTAGTACACATGTTGAAAAATATCGGTCATCACTTGGCAGCAAAACGGCTATTTATAAAATAAAGACCGTGGAATTAACTGCCAAAGAAAACCCAATACAACTAGAAAAATTATTCTATACTGGAAAAACAAGCCAAAACGATATTTCCAATTAATTTACATATGGAAAACCTATTCGAATCCCCAAAAATTTAGTATGATGTAGAGCAAGCTATGAAAAATTCCTTGAGCTTGCCGAAATCAATAAGAATCAACATTTATACGCCTATGAAAAGCAAAAGGATTTTATCAAAAAGCAAGAAGAATTTATTGCTAAAAATAAAGCCCGCTATTCGGCAACTGGACGTGCAAAGAGTCGTCAAAAGCAACTTGATCGACTTGAGCGGATTGACCGCCCAGAAACAGCTATGAAGCCAACATTTGAATTTAAGGAATCTCGCAGCAGTAGCCGATTTGTTTTTGACGCAAAGGATTTAGAAATTGGCTACTCCCACCCACTCCTTCCTAAGATGGATTTCACCATTGAACACGGTGAAAAAGTGGCGATAATTGGGTGTAATGGGGTTGGAAAATCGACTCTTCTTAAAACGATGCTTGGAAAAATTGAACCGTTAAATGGAAAGATTGAGCGCGGTGACTTCCTCTTCCCTTCTTATTTTGAACAAGAAGTAAAAGCTGGTGGAATCACACCGATTGATGATGTTTGGAACGCTTTCCCGCATATGGACCAGCACCAAGTTCGCGCTGCCCTTGCCCGCTGTGGTTTGAAAAATGAACACATCTCCCGTCCGCTTAATCAGCTGAGCGGTGGTGAACAAGCAAAAGTTCGTTTATGTAAGCTGATGATGAATGAATCCAACTGGATCTTATTCGATGAGCCGACAAACCACTTAGATGTGGATGCAAAAGCAGAGTTAAAAAGGGCTTTAAAAGCCTATAAAGGAACTATCGTTCTCGTCTGCCACGAACCGGACTTTTTCGAGGATTGGATCACAAAAGTCTGGAATGTAGAAGAATGGTCGCATCAAATAGTTTAATAATAGTAATTTTCGGTCGCTTAACATGTTTAAGCGACCATTTTTGATTTATTAACACGTTTTCGGTCGTTTATCCATATTCTAATTTACTCACTGATACAAAGAAGAGCCTGATATTCTTCGCTATAAACAAACTAACAAACTGCTAGCACACTGATATCCAATTGATACAACTTGATATGTACTGAAATAAAGAGATTCTGATTTGAAAGTAATGAATCATTACGTCCTTTTCCTATTGTTTACATTACTATAATTGTGTAAAAATTCACCATTAATGAATCACCTTTTTTATGAAAGCGTTTTTCTAAAAACTGCTTTGGTTCTTTTTAGAATTGCAGATAGTTATTGGTTGCATACTATTACCAACATGGGTAATAATTGCTTTGAAACATAATTTTTCATCTTATGGAAGTTCAACTAAGGAGTGGAGATTATATGAAAACAAAATCAGCTTTACCCATTTTGTTTATCGTAATGTTTTTAGTTATGGTTGGCTTTGGAATCATTATTCCTGTTTTACCGTTTTACGCTAAACAAATTGGGGCAAATCCTACAGAACTAGGTCTATTAATGTCGGTTTATTCCCTTATGCAACTTATTTTCGCGCCAATTTGGGGTCAGGTATCCGACCGTATCGGGCGAAAACCCGTTATGATGATTGGGATTGCTGGACTAGCGGTCTCCTTCTTTATTCAAGCCATTTCAACGACACTATGGATGTTATTTGTGGCAAGAATTATTGGAGGAATCCTTTCATCTGCTAACATGCCTACTGCAATGGCATATGTTGCCGATATTACAACAGAAGAAAATCGCGGGAGAGGAATGGGAGTTGTTGGTGCAGCAACAGGCTTAGGCTTTGTTTTCGGTCCGGCGATTGGAGGCATTTTTTCCACAATAAGCTTGAGTACACCGTTTTATATTGCGAGTGTGTCTTCATTTATTACGCTTTTCCTAGTATTTCTTTTACTAAAAGAATCAAAACACGACAGAACCACATCTCAAGTTAAGAAAACTTCGATTTGGCAGGCATTTAATCGTTCAGGTTCCATTTTATTTTTCGTACAGTTATTAATTTCATTATCTTTATCCGGTTTGGAAGCGACATTTGCATACTTTGGTGCCAAAGAAGCAGGTTTGGACTCAACACAGCTTGGTTATATATTTATGATTATGGGCTTTGGAAGTGCGATTGTACAAGGTGGTTTAGTCGGCAGATTAACGAAGAAATACGGTGATAGGGCTGTCATTCAAGGTGGAATGGTTGTATCCGCAATCGGTTTTGGCTTAATTTTGCTTGTTCATAGTTTTACAACAGCGGCAATCTACCTAACGATTTTTGGTCTAGGAAATGGCGTTATCCGACCAAGTGTTTCTTCTTTAATAACAAAAACATCTACGGCAGGA
Source organism: Neobacillus massiliamazoniensis (assembly GCF_001048695.1). GTDB lineage: Bacteria > Bacillota > Bacilli > Bacillales > Cytobacillaceae > Neobacillus > Neobacillus massiliamazoniensis. The sequence goes on from NZ_CVRB01000006.1 coordinate 61,608, forward strand.
CATGGAAGTGCAACAGGGCTTTTGTCTTCTTTTGATTCGTTAGGAAGGATTATTGGACCGACATTAGGTGGCTGGTTATTTTCGGTGGCGTTTAGACTTCCTTATATTTCTGGAGCCATTATTACGATCGTTGCACTTATTTTGTTTCAAGTTTATCGGCCGCAAGAAAAAACGGTTGGATCTACTAATATGTAATTATTGTTGGTATATGCTTTTAAGACATGCATAAAATGAGTTACGAGGATGATGTAATTTCGTTAAAGGAGACGGAGAAATGAAGTCGAAAACTTTTAGAAATGGATTGTTTCTCTTCCTTACTTTAGGACTCGTAGCTTACTTGGATTCCCCTTTTTCGTTCTTAAATATTAATTATGCCTATATGGCTGACCAACCAGTTATTGCCCAACTCGCTAAGGTCGATCCTCCTCAAGATGTACCTGTTATGGAGGAGAAATTAGAGAAATCCGAAAAAGTTGATGGCTATATTGTTGAAACCTATCAGGAATTTGAAGTGTATAGGGATCAATTTGGCAAAGTCACAAAAAGAGTACCAACATCGAAAACTGAGACATTAAAGTATTGGGACGGTAATAAGTGATAAAAAACATTAAAAAGGCTGTCATGCTCGACAGCCTTTTTATACTTCCTTTACAGTAGCTATGTATGGCAGATTTCTGTACAATTCTGCATAGTCAATTCCGTATCCGATAATGAATTTATCTGGAATAACAAATCCTACATAATCTGCTTTTAAGTCGACCTTGCGGCGTTCAGGTTTATCAAGCAAGGTACATATTTTCAAGGACTTTGGTTTATGAAGCTGAAAATGCTCCTTTAAAAAGTTTAGCGTTAAGCCAGAATCGATTATATCCTCTACCAGCACGACGTTTTTACCAGTAATGTTTACATCGATATCCTTTAACAGTCTTACTTTCCCAGTAGTTACGGTTTGACGCCCGTAACTCGAAGCCATCACAAAATCAACCGTCACTTTCCCTTTTAGCTCTCTAATTAAGTCTGCTGCAAAGACAAATGCGCCTTTTAGGACAATAATCAATACAATGGGTTCATCTTGGAAATCCTGACGTATTTGTGCACCGATTTCTTCCACTTTTTGCTTCAATTGTTCTTCCGTTAGTAAAATGCTATCTATTTCGTATGCCATATTCTTACCTTTCTAGTATGTATTTATTGTTAAAACATTTAAGAAGCAATATCAATTCTATACTATAGAGAATAAATTTCAAGGTCATAACTCTATTTAAAGGTTAGCTTTTGCAATTTGCTCATTCCTAGTTCTTTCTATTGAATCTTATTTTTGTACCTGAAATTCAATGTGTTAGACAAAAGTCCTAAAAGATAAAGTTGTGAATATAGACTTAGTTTTTCTGTATTAAATAAAAATTCCATAGAATTATTCAAAGAAAGGCTAACTACTTTTTTCTAAATGTGCTGTATCCACTAACAGTTGTACGTCAAATTTTTCTCCATCCCAATTAAAAACTGTTAGACTTGTCCCATGAATAAATGGTGGTTCCCACATCTTTTCAGTTGGTATATCCAAGACAAATGAGAAAATCGCTTTTATTACAACAGCGTGTGTGACTATTAATATATTTCCATTCGAATTTTCTGTAATGATTCCCCTTATAACTCTTTCTACTCTTTTTTTGAACTCTGTTAAACTTTCACCATTATGTGGCTCATGATTATATAGTTTAGGTGCATTCCAAAAATTGAAATATTCACTTTTACAGTTTTGCTCAATCTCTGCCTGAGTTTTCCCTTCCCATTCACCAAAGAAAATTTCTTTTAGGTCTGATTCAACAATTATCGGGATGTCTCTTTCCGATTTCACATATAACGCAGTTTTATACGCCCTCTCACTTGGACTTGTGTATATTACATCAAACTTCGTTTTATTTAACCTTGCTCCTAACATACATGCATTCAGTACTCCCTTTTCAGTTAGTTCTGAATCCTTCCATCCTTGTAGCCGTTTCTCTTTATTCCATTTAGTTTCACCGTGTCGTGTTAAATAAATATTTAACATTTAGCTTCCCCCTTTCCTTTTAATTCGATGGCTCTGTTAAACTTGGTTGTTGATTTGCGCTCCAGGCGCTTCGCTTTCCGCGGGCGTTCCGGGGAGACTCCCGCAGGATGTTGAATCAGCATCTTTGAATCTACACCGCACGAAGGAAATGCGATAGCATTTTCGAGGATCTCGCGCCTTCCGCTCCAATCAACATTGTTAAAAAAAACAACAATGACCTTTTACACAGCCAATTCGATAGTAAAAAGCCAATTATTTTTAGAAAAAAATACCATATAATAGGTATTGTTATAATCATCCATTTCTCTTTACCATCAATTGAAATCCAATCTACTTAATAATATCATCATTTACTTTTATTTTCCTATTAATAAACATGTTAAATATTTAATCATATCACCTCTTTAACCTCTATTGTAGTTCAAACATGAAACTTCCCATCTCCTCCCCCAGAATCTGCATCTTCCGTGGAATAAATTCACCCTAAATGGCCTTCTAAATTTTACCAAACCTTTTTTAAGATAGTTTTAAGAAATTTAATATAGGATTATTGTTGAAAGGAATTAAAGAAGAACTTGAAACCAAGTTGAATTCTTTTTTTAGTTTAATAGTGACTGTTAAGCCCTTTTTAATAAGCATTTTTCGGTATATCGCTAAAAGAAAATTTTAGTATTAAATTTACGAAATTCAGCCAATTCAGGAGAAGGAGAAGAGAAATATGAAAATACTTGCAATTATCCCTGCTTTTAATGAACAAGATGGATTAAAAAAAGTTGCAGCGCAATTCAAAGATATCGATTATGTGGACGTTCTTGTCATAAATGATTGTTCTAAAGACAATACTTCTGAGATTGGCAGAATACTTGGATTTAATGTAGTGGACCTTCCATGTAATCTTGGGATTGGAGGAGCTGTCCAAACTGGTTATAAGTATGCATGGGAAAATGGGTATGATATTGCCATTCAAGTGGATGGTGACGGACAACATAATCCTTCTTATATTAAGGACCTTATCATTCCGATTAAAGAAGGAAAGGCAGATTTAGTAATCGGTTCACGTTATTTAAAAAAAGAAGGATTTCAATCTTCGTTTATGAGAAGAGTTGGAATTTTTTACTTTAGCTTTTTAATCAATCTATTTGAGAAAAAAAAGATTACTGACCCGACATCTGGTTTTAGGGCTTGTAACCGCAAAATCATTGAACACTTCAGTAAACGATACCCTCATGATTATCCTGAGCCCGAATCAATCGCCTACTTATTGAGGAACAATTTTAACATTGAAGAAGTCGCTGTAATTATGAATGAAAGGTTTGGAGGTGCATCAAGCATTACCTCATTCAAATCTGTTTATTATATGATTAAAGTTTCATTAGCGATTTTTATCGATAATTTGCGAAAAATTGGTTTAACATAAGTTAGGACAAATTTATTTTGTATGGAAGGAGCATATTATGATTAGTGCCCAATTACAAATCATCCTGTTAATAACTTCTATCATAACGCTTCTTGTAATTTTAAATATGATTCGAAAATATAATCTTGAACTTAAGTATTCATTGCTTTGGCTGTTTTTTTGCGTTGTTAATATTCTCCTTGCAGCATTTTCAGACATTTCCAAAACAATCGCAGGGTTATTAAGTATTAAGCAACCCGTTAATGCCATTTTTCTATTATCTTTCGGTTTTCAATTTTTTCTTATTTTTAGCCTCACCATAACCATTTCCCGACAATCAAATAAATTTACCCAGCTTGTTCAGGAAGTCGGTCTGTTAAAAAAAGAGGTTGAAAAGCTGAAAGACATTAAGTCTACAGAGAGGTAGAAACACATGTTGAAATTTGTATTATTACTGTCGAATATTGTTTGTCTTGTTTTAGGACAAACATGTTGGAAAATAGGCTTAGGAAATTTACATCTCCATGGTAACCTATTTCAAAAGTTTTTTCAGTTTGTCTTTTCTCCATTTATTTTTCTGGGATTTATTCTTTATATTCTTGCTACTATCATCTGGATGTATTTACTATCAAAATTACCGTTAAGCTTTTTATATCCGTTACAGAGTGTTGCTTATGTTCTTTCTTTATTTGTGGGGGCTTTTCTATTTAAAGAACAAATTCCGGTAACAAGGTGGATTGGCACAGGGGTTATTTTATTAGGAGTGTATATGGTGGTCAAATAATCGTCTGCATAAATAGTTAAAGGAGGTTTATTATTTGTTGGATCGCATCAAGAAAAATATTTATGCTGAACTAAAAAAATACTGGTTCGTCTGGACGATTGCGATTGTAGTTTTTTTTCTTTTTTGGCTAGTCATATATGAAAGCAATGGAATCTTTACTACCCCTAAAGAGTTGGAATATACAGCTGCAGGTCAGTATTATAGCGATGAGACAATAGGTGAAATTACTGATAATACAACCGTTACGCAAACATTCGTTTCAGAAAAAGATATATTTTCGCGAATTCAGATCCCTTTTCATATCGTTAACAACAATCTTCAAAGTAGACTCGACCTTGAGTTGAAAGATTTGGGTAGCGGGAAGGTAGTGTTCAAACAGACAATTAATCTGAGTGAACTTAAGGATGGGCAGCTTGCTAATTTTGATTTCCCAAAAATAAAAGGGGCAAAAGGGAAAAAATTCGAATTGACGATTAAGGGCAGCGGGATTAAAAAAGGAACATCGGTTACTGTTTGGAAAAGCACTGAGGACCATTATAAACAAGGACAATTAACAATTAATGACCGTGCAGTTTCCGGTGACCTTCGTTTTGCCATATTGGATGTTGAAAGCAAAGCGCTTGTCAGTAAATCTGTCTATGCTCTTTTGGAAATGTTGTTCCTACTTCTATTTATTCTGTCTGTACTGGCACTGAGAAGATTTAAAAATGAAATGCATAAAGCATTCCTAGTCACTGCACTGCCAATTGGTTTAATATTAGCCATTGTTATTCCTCCTTTTGACCAATTAGATGAACTAGACCATTATTTACGATCCTTCGAGGTTTCAGAAGGGAAATTTGTCAATCAAGTAACTGATCATAGTCTTGGTAATTACATACCTGTCAGCCTTGTCGATACCGTGCATCAAGTTCAGTTTATTAACGGGAAGGGCTATCAATACGGCATTGTTAAAGAGGCCTTTAATAATAAACTAAACCCTTCGGAGAGAATCTTCATGCGGAATTATGCCTCTTCTTATCCACCTACTATTTATATCCCACAAGCTCTTGGGATGACTTTAGGGAGATATCTTTTTAATTCCCCAATGATGATGTTATATCTTGGGAGAATATTTAATTTTCTGGCATACGCAACGATCGTTTATTATGCTTTGAAGATCGTTCCTATTAAAAAGAATCTTTTTTATATCATGGCTCTTTTGCCAATGTCAATCAATCAAGCTTCGTCATTATCTGGCGATTCTACATTAATTTCTTCCGCATTGCTTTTTGTAGCATATGTTATGTATCTTGCTTATGGCAAAGTGGAACAGATTAAACTCAAACATGTGCTTACTGCTATAGGAATAGGTATTTTTGTTGGGGTTTCGAAAGTCGTTTATATACCGATGATGCTTCTCTTTTTAATTATTCCATTAAGGAAGTTCATAGACAGAAAGGATTTCGTAAAAAAATTCCTTTTCGTTTTGGCAGGTTTCACGATTCCATATCTTTTATGGAATTGGTTAAACCTCTCCAATTTATCAATTCCGGACGTCCGAATTCATTCTGGGGTATCTCCAAAAGGTCAAATAATGTTTATATTAACTCAGCCTTTCCATTATCTAAAAATCTTCATTGATTCAGTCATAAATCTAGGAGAATCCAAATTTTTGGGGATGCTTGGAAAACAAGGTACAATTTATCAATATCTTGCACCGGACATTGTTATTTACACTTATTTGTTTCTGATGATTCTTTTGGGTCTAATGAATGATGAAAGTGATCTACAGTTGTTTAAATGGAGAAGAATAGATAAGTTTATTATGGTGTTTATAATGCTTACTGTAGTAGTGCTTATTTACACTGCATTATATGTTGGCTATACTCCTATAGGCCATTCGATAATATTGGGTGTCCAGGGAAGATACTTTATTCCAGTTGCTATTTTCTTATTCCTAAGCATTTCTAATAATCATTTCATGATCAAAAATAAAGAGTTAAATTTCTTCGTATCCACCATCATCCATTGTTGTATGTATGTTTTCTTATATACCTACCTTATTCAAATAAACAAATAAAGAATAAAAAATACCGGAAAGCATGGTATCTGTTTCCCTATTTCTTTATTTTTTGGCTGTGTTAATCTTTCCTGTTGATTTGCGCTCAAGAAGCGAGCATCCGCGGGCGTTCCGGGGAGCATCCGCGGGCGCTTATGCGCCTGTGGGGTCTCCCCTGCCCCGTACTCCCGCAGGACGTTGAATCAGCATCTTTGAATCTACACCGCACGACGGAAATGCGATAGCATTTTCGAGAATCTCGCGCCTTCCGCTCCAATCAATATATTTTCAAAAATTAACATGGACCCTTAACACAGCCTATTTTTTCTCTTTCCTTCATTCGTTTCATATATCCTAGTTATAAGCAAATCCGCACGAACACCGATTTTTTCCAAATAGTAGGTGATAAGATGATGGGAATTCCTGATTGACTCGTTGAACTTCATGTGCAAATTCCTTATTATCCTTTGGTACAAGCGAAAGTGCATCCGCTTTTTCTTGAGAATCAATATTGGCTCCAGGTGGTACGAACCTATTCGGTGGAATTCGTACACCATTTGTTACTACTGCATTATTTGCAATAAATGTACCTCTGCCAACTATTGCGTTATAAACTATGGACTTAAATCCAACAAATACTTTGTCTCCAACATAACAAGGACCGTGGACAAGAGTACCCTGAGCAATTGTCACTTCATTTCCAATGAATATCGAATAATATTTTCTACCAACAGAAATTCTTTTATTTAATAAACCATGTAAAATTACTCCGTCCTGGAGATTTGTATTTGAGCCAATATAAAAAGGGGTTCCTTCATCTGCACGTATACTTACATTAGGTGCGACATAAACATTATTTTTAATGTAAACATCACCTATAACACTGGAAAACTGACTAACAATTGCTGTTTTATCAATTTTTGGAAAGCGTTGAACGGGATTAAATGAAGTTATAGGGTTGGGACTGATAAAAGGTTCATAAGAGTGACAGGAGTTATTTGAAGATGAATTTGATACTTTTTTTTCTCCCAAGTATTCACCCCCTTTACATACTAATGTTGTACATTATATTATGCAGAAAGATGGCGTGCGCAAGGGAAAATCGGTAAATTACACTATAATAAAATTAACAAAAAAAGAGTCCTAAATTCGGACTCAATCGCTTGCTCTCGATCTATTTTTTATACTATTCATATGATGGTCTTGGCTCTTGATAGTTGGTTAACTCCCACTTCTTTTCCGCGATTTCCTTTAATCCAAAACGGATTGTTCGGAATACGAAAATCCAGGATATAACCATCAAAATGAATTGTCCTAATGGTAAAGCTCCTACTAAGCGTGAGTCCCATAGGGCATGCATCAAAACGACAAAAATAAATGTACGGACGAATTTAGGTTTGAGCAACATATTGAACTCAAATTTTTTGTCCCCTTTTACCATGCAAATTGCCGCCCCTGTTAACGCAGCCCAAGCGATATGTCCGCCGGGAGCAAAAAAACTGCGCACCAGGATGGTGAACATAAGGGTTTGGAAGTTTCCGGAAAGGAGTGCCCTTAAAGCATAACCTGCGGTTTCAAAGGCCGCGAAACCGGATCCTACTGCAGCGCCCAACAAAAGTCCATTAAGGACATATTTGTATTTTTTGTGCCGTACGAAATAAATTACGGTTATAACTTTTGACAATTCCTCAACGATCCCAATCGTGATTGGATTTATGTTATTCCTCAGGATATCATAAAACACCAACGCCACTAACATTGAGAGAATCCCGCCGATTAATACTACATAAACGATTTTGTACATGGCGATATTCTGAGGGGCGTTCATTTCCCAAAAGAACATCAGCGTCGAAAATGGAACAGCAAATGATCCGACTATGATAAGACCTGGTATAAAATTAATATTACCGAATAAACTTACACCCAAGTAAAATCCCAAATATGCGATTAAAACAATGAGGAATACCCTTGCAAAGAGCCAAGGTTTTGGCCATGTATCCTTAACTTCCTCAATACTGGGCGTGGTAAGCGCTGTACCAACGATGAAAAGCCTTTCAGCCTCAAGATCACTATGTCTCCTGAAAACCCTCGAGAATATATTCCGAAATTTAGGTTCAACTGACCGATGGCTACTAGGTACCATGTCCACATATTGTGCAAACTCGTAAAAATGACTGTTTTGTTCCTGTTGGGAATTGTCATTGATAAATCTATTGCCACAGTTTAAGCAGTACTTTACACCTTCTGGATTTGAATAGGAACATTGCGGACAATTCATAAATCTTTCACCTCTTAATGTTGGGGAAATCTGTAAATAATATAAGGTAATAATTTTTTCTGATGAGACTCTTTATTAAGTTGCCCAAAAAAACGAAAAAGACACTAAATATTCTAGTGTCTTTTTTAATTCTTGAATGAATTTACCTAATTTATCAATCTTCATTTGTGAATGCGAACGGTTACGTTCATACCAGGCGCGAGTCCTTCTGGTATACCTTTCAATTCGATTGTAACCGGGATGACTTGTGTAACCTTTGTATAATTGGCATCCGTACTTGATGTAGGCATCAAAGATAATGTTGAGGCTGTAGCCAGCCCAATGAAACTTACTGTACCTGTTACAGTAGTTCCAGGTATTGCATCCACGTAAACGTCAACAGTATTGCCAACTTTAACATACCGGATCTGTGTTTCTGCAATGTTTGCAGACACGTATAGTTTGTTCATGTCGTAAGCATAAGCCAGGGGTGTACCTGGTCCTACATATTCGTTTGTCGCCGTATTGTTTTGAACGATGGTCCCGTTTTGCGGAATGGGAATATCAATAAGTTGAGTCCCATTTGATACTTGCCCAACAATATCTCCTGAATTGAATTTTGTGCTCGTTTGTCCTTTCCAGGATACAAGCTTACCTGCAGTCGGAGCTGAAATGACAATTTGCTGCCCAGTGACCTGGGCATCATCCGTCTTTATGTAAAGTAATGATTGGTTATAATAGTAATAACCTGCAAATCCTGCGATAACAACAATCAGAATGATTAAAACATTAAAGAATATCAACCGTTTAGATTCTTTCATAAAAAAGTCACTCCATTTGGTTTTTACACGAATGTATTAGTGTGATCTCCCTCAATATTTGTTAACTATTGTTTAATCTGTTACCGCTTCATGTGGCTTTTTAAGCTCCTCTACTTTCTCCTGTTTTTTCCCTTTTAAAAAAAAGACAAGAATAATCCCGAACATTGTTAAAAAAGCTGTTAACATAAATGCATCGTTCATCCCGGAGACAAATGATTTTTGTTGAATCTTTCCATTCATCATGGTTAGGGCAACCAGTTTAGATTGGGATATTGACATGCCGTGTGCCTGCATGAATTGTTGAATCTTCATCAAGTATTGACCTGACTGTGAGGTAGAAGTAACTTGCCACGACAAATGGGCAGCCTCAATTTTCGATTGCGTTGTCATATATGTCGTAAGGATTGTAGTCCCAAATGAAGACGCAACTTGCCGCATAGTGTTGTTCATCGCTGTACCTTGACTAGTTAATTCCAATGGAATAGCGTTCATACCTGCTGTCATGATTGGCATCATGGCAATAGACACTCCCGTATTACGCAAAATGTATAACCACTGGATGGTTGATGAACTTGTTTCCAATCCAAGATTAGTAAATCCTAGTGTGGCAATTGTAATAATTGTAAGTCCGATTATCCCTAATGGGCGTGCCCCAATTCGGTCGAATAATCGACCGCTGATTGGCATAAGGACTGCTGAGGCGAGAGCAGCTGGTGTCATAAAAAGTCCTGTGCGAATTGCTGAATATCCCCGAATATCTTGAAGATAGATCGGCAGAAAGAAAACACCGACAAACATCGAAATACTAATAACCGAAATAAGGATGAGACTCATATTAAACTGGTAGCTTTTGAACACCTGCAGATTTATCATCGGATTCTTCACTTTTAGTTCGACGATGACCAAAATGATTAAACACAATACTCCCACAGTAAGGAATGATTCAACCTCTGTTGAGGTCCACCCTTTGGAAGAGACTATGTTGAACCCGTATAATAGGCTTCCAAATCCGATGACCGTAAAGATAAAGCCCAATAAATCAAACTTACCTTTCGCTTCGTGAGGAAATTCGTGCATCATAAGCGCTCCAAGAATAACGGCTACAATTCCGATTGGGACATTGATATAGAAAATGAAACGCCAAGACCAATACTCCACCAAATATCCACTCAATGCAGGACCAAAGGCCGGTGCCGCCATCATGGCAATTCCGAAGAGTCCCATAACTGTACCCCGTCTTTCAGGTGGATATATACGGAAAAGCATCGCCATAGCAACTGGCTGCATCAAAGCTCCACCAAGAGCTTGAAGAATACGAAATATGATGATTGATTGAAGATTCCATGCAAGCCCACATAATGCCGATCCAATGGTGAATGTGGTTAAGGCATAAAGGAAAAGTTTTTTCGCTCCCAACTTGTCAGTTAACCACCCAGAAATTGGTATTAACATACCCAGAACGAGCATGTACGCTGTAACAACCCACTGAATTTGATCTGTACTTGCTCCCAGCGCAACCTCCATTTTGGGGATCGCCACATTGACTACACTTGTGTCCAAAATGGCCATAAACACTCCAAGAATAATGATTGTCATTTGCAAAGCAGGAGATTTCAACCGCTCATATTCATATGCTGAGTCCGCCGCTTGATTCATGTTTTACCACCTCCAACCATAAAATCATTTTTAGCAATAACTTTTTAGTTGCCAACTACCCTAGGAATTCTTTCCGAATTCAATTTGAACAACTCAGAAAAAAATAACTTTTCGGTAAACTAAGTTTTTACCAAGCCTCGATGTGCTTTTATTAGCTTTACCCAATTTAGAGCAAGTTTAGTTAAATAATAGTTGCTGACCTTGAATATTTTTTGTTGAAATTTTTCAAGAAAATTAAAAAATAATTTTCTGGGAAACCGCAGGATATTACTAATTTTGACGTTATATTACATTATTTTTCTTAATTTTGAAAATTTTCTATTTATTCTTAATCCTATACAGAGAATATTAAAGGAGACGGCTGTTATATTAGCCGTCTGCTCTCTAATGTCCAACTTGATTTGTTGTTACATTTTTATGGTTAATAGCTGTCGTTGAAGTAAGGAATTGAATGAATTTTGCTTACACTATTTTTTTGTAACGATAGTGACCACTTATTCAGCAGCAGAACTCAAAAGTGCATATCCTTTCTTTCTTCGATACCAAACAAAGATGGAACTAACAATCACAAATACAATAGATATCAATTGAGCAATTCGAATATGCGAAGTTAACATTAAACTATCCGTGCGAAGCCCTTCGACAAAAAATCTGCCAATTGAATACCATATTAGATATGTTAAAAAAATTTCGCCTCGTCTATAATCAAATTTTCTTAGTAAAATCAAAATGATAACACCAGTTAGATTCCAAATTGATTCATATAAAAATGTCGGCTGATAGTATACGCCATTAATATTCATTTGATTAATAATAAAGTTAGGTAAATGAAGAGATTCTAGAAAACTTTTAGACACCGGTCCACCATGAGCTTCCTGGTTCATAAAGTTTCCCCATCGCCCAATTGCTTGACCTAGCAACAAGCTTGGGGCTAAAATATCTGCAATTTTCCAGAACGATATTTTTCTTTTTTTACAAAACCAAACAGTGGTTAAAACTGCACCAATAATTCCACCATGTATCGCAATTCCACCCTGCCATATTGCAATAATTTCACTCGGATGACTTTTATAGTAACTCCATTCAAAAAGAACATAATATGTCCTTGCACAAATTAATGCTATAGGTAATGCTAAAATAATTAAATCAGAAATGGTTCCAGAAGGTATATTTCTCTTATTTCCTTCTTTATTCGCTAACCAAAGCCCCAAAATAACACCAAAACCGATAATAACTCCGTACCAATGAACTGCAATAGGACCTAAATGAAGTGCAATTGGATTAAGTGGATAGATAAGATCTAACATCCTTTACCCCTTTCTATAAAATAAATTAGGAAATTAGGTCTTCATTATAACAAATATAGTAAATTGTTTTGGTTAAAATTTAATTAAAATGTCCATTTCAAAATGTACTGTTTAACAATTAGTTCGTTTTAGATAGTAAAGTCTCAAGTGTTTTTGTATCGATAGGACCAACTAATTTTTGATCGATTCTCCCGGTAGGATCAATTATAAAGCTGGTTGGAATGGTAACATTTTGATATAAATTCGCAACCTCACCATTGCTATCTAATAAAACAGGAAAGGATAAGTGGTTGTTATGAATAAACTGTTGAATATTATTTTTATTTTTTTCAAGATTAGTTAAATTAACCGCCAATACTATTACATTTTTATCTTTGTTATTTTCATAAAACTTTTCAAAATAAGGCATTTCGGTTTTACATGGAGGACACCAAGTTGCCCAAAAATTTAATATTACTTTCTCACCTCTATAATCAGAAAGCTTTATCGTTCTTCCGTCTGTATTAGCTAACTGAAAATCTGGAGCCATGTTCCCCTTTTGGAGTCCAATTTTAGCAGCATCTTGCTCTATTGCCGAAATGCTCGGTTTTACTATCTTGCTTTCTTTATGGATGGCTATTTGTTGATTGGGTTTATGATGATAATACCCCCAAAATAGAAGCCCGAAAAATAGAATGAACAAAAAGATTTGTTTCCTCATTTATGACAAACACCTTTCAAAGTAACGGTTAAAATGCGATAAAACGATATCCTATTCCACGGACAGTTTCAATAATTTCATCATCACCAATATGAGCTTTGAACTTTTCTCTTAGTTTTAGAATATGAACATCAACTGTTCTCTCCGAAACTAATTTTTGGTCAGTAGGATATAATTCATCCAATATCTGCAGTCGTGATAATGTTTGATTTGGATGTCTCATCAAGAAATAGAGTAATTTAAATTCGTGGAGAGTTAATGCAATCACATTTCCTTGATATTTAACTTCCCCTTTTAAAGGCTTAAGAGTAATGCCTCTAAAAGTTATTTTGTTACAACGATGGATGGTTCTTCTTAAAACTGTTTCAACTCTTACTATTAGTTCACTCGAATTAAATGGCTTGGTTATATAGTCATCTGCACCAATCTTTAACCCTCTTATCTTATCTTCATCATTTGTTATTCTTGAAACAAAAACAATAGGGATCTCACTTTTCTGCTTTGTTCGAATCCAGCTGCAAAGTTCAAAACCGTTTAAGTCATTTAAATCGACCTCAATAATGACAAAACATGGGTCATACGTTAAAAAAATATCCTTTGCTTCAGTACCATTTATTGCTTCTAACACTTGAAAACCTGCGCCTTCGAGTTCTAGCTTAATATGAGTACGCATTTCCAAATCATTATCAACTACTAGAATCGATTTTCCTCGATTGTTCATCTTAACACCACTTTTGTTGATTAAGTCACTTTACTATTCTTGATTATGCGAAATTATTTCAAAAGACTCATTAATCTGGACACAGCCTTTAACTGTTTGAATCATTCCACAATTTTTAACTGTTACCTCAAGAGATTTCCTTATTTGTTCTTCCGAAATATTCACACCCTCTATAATGAAATGAATATCTATTTTTGTCACTTTATTTGATTCCTGTTCGTTTCTTACAACATTAGTTTTTATCCGAATGTTATTTACAGTAATTCTTTTCTTTTCTAACACTTTACTAAGTATTCCGCCGCTACATCCAACGATAGATGAAACCAATAATTCGACTGGCTTATATCCTTCGGAAGCTTCTTTTGATACAGATAAAAGACCGTATTTTGTTTTGAGATTTGTAACACCATTTTTTAATTCATATTCAAACATTTTAAACCCTCCCATAATTGTATAATTTCATAATGAAACTTAATTATTAAGTTTCTGTTAAGAAGAATAAAATAAAAAAAGGGCTCTAGCCCTTTTTAGAAAAAGAATATGAAATTAACAAGATCTATCTAATTAATCTTATATGGCAAATCCCAATATTTTAATGCAAAGGTAAAGCTATTGAATCCTGTTTTATTGCCGCAATATATTCTGCTGACAGATTGTCAATGATTTTTTGGACAGGTAGAATTTCTTTTACTTCATGGACTCTTGCACCCGCAAAAACAAGGCCATTTTCTACATCACCATTAACAGTTTTAAACAAAGAATCAAGTGTGCAAAACTTGTATGAACAATTTTTGAGACAATCTTGACAATTATTAATTTTGACTTTGTTTGGACCGGTGATAAGATCAGTAAAAGAATTGGCAATGGCTCTTCCTTGTAGACCGACAGACGTTTTGACTAAAAGAATATCTTCCTTTTTCGCATCGACATATTTTTGTTTAAAGGCCAAAGGAGCATCACACTCTACACTTGCGACAAACCTTGTTCCCATTTGTACCCCAGATGCTCCCATTTCAAGGGCTTTTGCTATATCTTCACCAGTCATAATCCCACCTGCAGCAATGACAGGTATGGAAACTGCTTCGACTACTTCTGGTAAAATATCAAACATAGGTCTATCTGTTCCAAGATGTCCGCCTGCTTCAAATCCTTCAACTACAACGGCAGCTGCTCCGAGTTTTTGAGAAATTTTAGCTAATTTCGCAGAAGAAACGATGGAAATTACCGGTATACCCGCTTGTCTTCCCCATGAGTACATATCTCTTGAAATCCCTGCCCCAGAAATAATGAAATCTACTTTTTCATCTAGAGCGGCTTTCATTTTTTCAGCAAAATCATTCATAGCAAATAACACATTGACGCCAATGTATCCAGAATCTTTGATAGCGCTTTTAGCTTGTCTAATATGACTGCGCATTTCATCAACAGATATTCCTGTACCAGATATAATGCCAATTCCCCCTGCATTTGCTACTGCTGAAGCAAGTTTGCTTAGTGATATTCCAACACCCATTCCTCCCTGCATAATGGGAACTTTTGGTGTTATATGTCCGATTTTTAATTGGGGAAAATTCACAGTAATTCCTCTTTTCAAGTGTTTATTTTATAATCTTTTCGAAGTTTACCACGATATGTTTTTGTCGAATAGTGACGTTTGTCATTTTATCGTAAATTTAGTAAAATATTACTTTTACACTATTAACACTTGTGTAATAGAGAAAAATACTTGTATTTCAATTCTTGAGAGTGTTTAAGTATATGAAAAACCCCAAAATCAAATAAATGGGGTAGTCCTTATATAGAGCAAAATACAACAGTGGAAAAAATTTAATTTTGGGATTGATTCGACCTATCAAATGGATTATCATATTTAAGGATTTAAAAGTATTACAATTGAAAAGGTTTTGATAATAAAGAAAAAAGAGGTAAAACAATTTATGGAGATGCCAGTAAAAAAATCTAGACCTATATCATTAGATATGCTTGTAATTGCAATCGGAACGTTTATTACCGCTTTCGCTTTTAATATGCTCATCATTCCTGCGAAATTGTTATCTGGCGGTCTGACAGGTATTTCACAGTTTATTAATCACTTCTTTCCTATTAATATTGGTATTTTCTATTTTATTTTAAATATACCTTTGATGATACTTGGATATCAGCATTTAGGTAAAAAGTTTAGTTTGTATACGATTTTTTCCATTAGTTTATTATCCTTATTTCTCTACATCATACCGATTAAACATATCTGGACGGATAATATTCTTTTGTGTGCTATCTTCGGAGGGATTATCAGCAGCATCGGTGGCGGAATCGTCCTACGGATGGGTGGATCGCAAGGTGGTTTGGATATCCTTTCCAGGGTGATTTCAAAATATAAAAATGTTTCAGTAGGAAAAGCGAGTCTTATTATTAACTTAGTTATTATTGTGATTTCGGGATTTATCTTCAGCAGTGAAGTCGCATTATATACGATTATTTCTATATTCGCTTCCATGAAAACCTATGATGTTATCTTAAACCATGTTAACAGAATATCGGTATTGGTTATTACGGAAAAAGGGCAAGAAGTAAGTGAAGTAATTAACGAAAAAATGCACCGCGGGACTACTTTTTGGAATGCCAATGGTGGCTATACACATAAAGACAAAACAGTTTTGTTCTGTGTCATTGTAGAAGGTGAATTTCCTCAATTCAAAAAGATTGTGGAAACCATCGATTCCGATGCTTTCGTAAGTGTCATTTCTACACAAAATGTTATCGGAAGGTTCAATCAAATTTGGTAATGCTTTATTTAAAAAGGAAAAGTTAACCTAAACCGTTCTCTCTTGAAGTACCCTGATACGAAAACACAAATATAAAAGCAGTGGATTTGAAACTGAAGTCAATCACACTGCTTTTAGCATTTTTTTGACCAAAATATAGGATGAAAATGTCACTTTAATGTAAAAGCACTAATACGGATTTTTATTTATTCCACTTTTCCTCGTGAGTAAAAATAAATTGCTTGATTAAATCGTTTATTTCAAAGGCAGCCTTTGTAGGAATTTGATGTTTGACTTGTTGAATCCCTTTCAATTCACTCTGGGGTAATTTATCATGCATCAATTTGGCATAGTGATGAAAGAGTTGATCTTTTTGTCCATATACTAATAAAACGGGATTTTTTATTTTTTCTAATTTATTTGTACAATTATACGACAAGCTATATCGATAATATTGTTCCATATTTTGAACTGCACCCTTGTGCTGTTCCTTTAGCATTCTCCAAAATGACGATCTAGTTTTTGAATTCGACCAAGATGTAGTAACAGCTAATACAGAAAGGGCTTTTATTTTGGCAAGGGACATGGCAAGGGCAATTTTATTTTTCAAATACCAATTATTTACTTCAGACATTCCACTTATCACGATTCCCCCCAATGCCCGATCAGGATAGGACAGTAAAAATTCAAGAGCAACGGATCCTCCAATAGAATAACCACAAATATATGTTTTTTGGATTTTTAGATGATCTAATAGTTGCTTCATATCCTCTGCGATTAAAGGATAAGTTACAGACTGTTTCGAAAAAGAACTTCTCCCATGACCTCGAATATCGAAGGTTATCACCTGAAATTTTTTTGACAATTCCTTTATTTGATACTCGAAATTAAAATGAGTAAGTACCGGAGGATGGATAAAAAGGATGGGTGTTCCTTGACCCTGAACCGTAAAAAAGAGTCTGCAATCGTTCACCATGAAGAAGGGCATATCCAGTTCACCTCAACCACTAGAGTTTCAAACATTGTGGTTATTATTCCCTATTTATTTGACTTATATAAAGAAAAAACCAAAAAACCGTACGTGTGATTGAATCACTGTACGGTCTTTTGGTTTCGGACTACGACTTAGAAAGACATTTCTTTTCTCAGCCTTTAATAATATTGAAACCTTCAACATATTTTTTCGAAGCATTGTATAAAAGAAAATCGTGTTTTTTTGCGATTCTCCTTGCTTGTTCATTAGAGCCATTCGTAATTTGCCTAAGGGCTTTTTAGAGTTCTTCTTCAACATGAGAAGATTGAGCAGTTTCACCATGCTCTATCAAATCAGTACTAGCTGCAACCTCGTTATTAGAGGATATTTCAACTAAGTCCTTATCCATTTGTGGTTCATTATTAGTAAAATCCTTCATCTCAGAAGAAAAGTATGTATCTGGATTTTCTAGTAGATGGGTAAATTGATTAAGCATGTCTGAAAACAATTTTTCCACTAATTGAATTTCATTTTCTAATTCTTCAATTTGTTCGCTAATTCGATGGCTTTTCTCGCTATAAATCTTTCGTATCTCATCCATTTCAATTGTTTTCTTCTCATCTAAGTAGTGAATGACATGATCAATTCGTTCATTCCCTAGTTTCCAAACCTCTAAATCGCCGATTTGAGCAGGAATTTCATTTGTACGATCTTCTATTTCTCTTTCTAGCTGTTTATTCTCAGATATTATCCTCTCTAGCTCACTTTCCAATTGGTTATTTTTTGATGAGAAATCAATTTTCATTTTTTTTAGTAATTTATTTACGTGAGCTTTTCGTAAACCAAATAGTTGTTGTTTCATCTACTTAATCAGCTCTTTCTTAAGTTCAGTTTTTTGGATATTTAAATACTGGAGGGCATTTTGAATTTGTTTTTGTGCCAATTCCTTTTGCTCCATTTTTTTTTCTAATTGTTCCTGTAGTTTACTTTCTCTCTCTTGCAATTCAACTTTCAACTCTAAAATCGATTTTGTGTGTTGAAAAAATTGATCCTTAAGTTTTAGAGTAAGTTCCTCACTCACTATATTTTTAAATGACTTCATTATAAATTCATCTAATTTGGCTTTTAACCTCTTATTTTTTTCTCTTTCAGCGGTAATTTCCTGCTCGAGTCGCTCTTGCTCCCTTTGATTCAGGTCCCGTAAAGATTGGATCTTATCCTCAACTTCCTTTGGATTATAACCAATGAGACCCCGTTTCTTATATATTTTTCTCTCTAAGATCAATATCCGCACCTCCAATCATTCTGCTTTTCTTAACGATTTTTAATGAGAGAGATGATGTCTTTAATTGGAACCATCCGTGCTCTGTTAATAGAAATGGAGTTTTATGTTCTAATTTTTATGACACATTGGATTCCAAATAGGCAGAGGCTGAAGAATGACTATGTGTGCCTTTGAAACCGCAGTATTTATAATATTTAAAAAACGATAAACTCATCCAGGCTTTGAATCAGACAATAGGTATCAAGCTGTATGAGTTTAAAACACGGATCATGGATCCGTTCTAAAATAAGTGAATTATAATTATTCCAAACAAGCTCAGATTTAAAGGTCAGTTGTGAGCATAACAGTTAATTTTTTCATTTTCATCACCCATTTTTTTATCACCAGCTATGGCATTTAGACAATTAGTGCTTTTAACCTTCATATACCTTATATCTAAGAAAGAATATTACTTTTATTACTTCTTCTTATCTATTAAACAACAAAACATGACAAGATTCTACTAGTATCTTAAAACAAATTGAGATATTGGTGGAGACTAATTGGTTCATTATATGGACAAATAGTTAAGGAAGTTTATTAGTGATCTAAATCACCTATGTATTATTAAGCCCTCATCAAGACAGACTATTAATAGCATCGATTTTTGCAATTATCTTTTCAGGAGGATTTTTTCATGAACGAGGAATTATGTATCATTATTCACGGATTCGCTGGAAACCCTTGGGAAGTAGAACCATTGGCATACGCTTTAGAAAAAAAGGGTTACGAAGTAATGACTCCTCTATTACCTGGACACAATTTGGATAAAGCGAAAATGGAGAAAATCACTTCCTTAAACTGGATAACAATGATTGAAAAAATCGTAAAACAGGCAATCGAGGAAAATAAAAAGATTCATATGATTGGATTTTCAATGGGAAGCATGATTGCTTCAATTATGGCATCCCGTTATGAAATCTCTACCCTTGTATTACTATCTCCACCGGTATATGTGCTTACTCCTTCTGTATTAAAAACAAGGCTTGGACGTTTTTTTCAACATAATGAAAAAAAACGTTCGGTATCTGTTCATCTATCCCCTAAAAATCAGCCCTTCATCCGCTCAATCCCTGTTTATAATCTTTTTCAATTTCAAAAAATTGTCCGACAAGCAAAAAGGATTTTCCGGCATATTTCGATCCCAATTTGTATCATTCATGGTCAAAAGGACGAAATTGTAGATCCAAGAAGTTCCCAATGGATTTTTCATACTGTTTCATCAATCGAAAAAGAAATGCATCATCTTCCCCGCTCCAAACATCACATTTGCCGTGATTGTGAAATAGACACTGTCGTCAAAATTGTTGAGAATTTTTTAAAGAGGCACCATGAAAGTTGATTTTTTAGGATTACGGAATATGGGCTTCTGATCAAGGTTTGCTTAAGTTAAAGGTATGTACTTTTATAAAGTAGTTTCCTAAAGACCTTTCAGTATAGAAGCTAATGATAAAAAAAAATCCTAAACTTAGCATTTAGGATTTTTTTATAGAACTTTGAACACATATGATACTTAATGCACCAACGAGCAAAGTTAAAATGGAAATATGCACAAGGACTGCACCTAAGCTTAAATGGGTATAAATTAATAGGGCACCACTAAATCCTTGTAAAAGAATCAAAAGAAAACTTAACAAACTTAAACGATAAATGTCTGGTCGCACATCTCGATTTTTTCTTGCCATACGAACTAGGAAGAAAACAATGATGACTAATGCAAGTGCAAAAGATCGATGGATAACATCAATCCAAAAGGCTTGGCCAACTTCTGCATAGTTTTCAGTTGGAAAAGGGAAACCACGGAAGGCTTCACCAGATCCTGTTTTAGCCACATACCCTCCAAAATAAACCGCCATATATAGAACTATAAAAGAAAACCAAGAAAAGAAAGTGAAGGATGGTGACATGTTACCACCATAATTAATCTTCTTTTCTTCATGATAGATGACATATGCCATATTCACTAATGCTGCAAAGGAAATGAGGGCAATGCCGAGATGAGCCGCCAAAAGTGCCGGAGAGAGCGAAATCATAACCGTCAAAGCACCTAGAGTCGATTCACCCAAAATACCCAAAACAGCAAAAACAACAAGCACTTTTATCGTTTTCGTTTTATAGCGGATCCAAGCGACGGCAGATACAATGAATAAGAGAATACTAGAAAGTCCTACTACCATTCGATGGGTGTATTCAATAACAGAGTGGTAGTCGGAAAAATCAGGGAAAATCTTTCCGTTACAAAGTGGATAACCGCTACCGCACCCCATTGCAGAATGGGTCATCGTATCAACAAAACCAATAATATTTACCAAAAAAATAGTGGCTGCTGCAATGATTGAAAGCCAAATATAACGCATAATTACACTTCCTTTTATATGATGCCAATTACCATAGAAGTAAATATTCCTAAAATATAAAATATGGAAAAAATAAACGTACGTTTTGCCCAAATGAACGTTCCATCAGGTTCTTTAAACATTTTCCATGTACAATAAAGTAGAAAACTGTTGAAAATGATGGCACCAAAAAGATAAAAAACATTAAAACTACCACTTATATAAAGAAAAAGAGAATTAATAAATAATAAAATCATATAGAAAAGACTTTGACTTTTTGTATAACGCGCTCCTTTAACCACAGGCATCATTGGAATTCCTGCTTTAGTATATTCGTCATTCTTAAATAAAGCAAGTGCCCATGTATGGGGAGGTGTCCATAGAAAAATAATCATAAACATCAACCACGCGGTTGTATTTAAACTTCCGGTTACAGAAGCCCAGCCAATTAAAATGGGAAACGCACCTGCTCCACCGCCAATGACGATATTTTGCGGAGTCCGCCGTTTTAACCACATAGTGTAAAAGACTGCATAATACAAATACCCTGTAGCATTTAAAATAGCTGTGAGGGGATTTACAAAAAGTAATGCAATCACGACAGAAAGAATTCCTAGCAAAATACCAAACCATAAAACTGACCGAGGATCGATTGAGCCTGCAGGAATGGGGCGTTTAGCCGTGCGCTCCATAATGACATCAATATCTCTATCATACCACATGTTAATCGCTGCTGAACCACCAGCAGAGAGGGATGCACTTAGCAGCATGGCAAAAGTAACCGTCAAAGAAGGAATTCCTCTTTGAGCAACAAATGCGGCACAAAGAGAAGTAAAGATGAGCATAACTAAGATTTTAGGCTTTGTTACTTCAATATATGAGTTAATGAGTTGTGGCCATCGAGTGATTCTAGAAGTTGATTCTTGTTGAATTTCATTATAAACAGACATTGATCCCACACTCCTTTTTTTCGTATTTAAGCGCCCAGCGAGTCTTGTACTTCGCTGGGCGTAATGCACTTTTCTATTGTCTAGTTGCAGCGGCTAAGGGATCGGGGTCAAAAGCCCCTGATCTCCTAGGCGCTTCCGTTTTTTTATTGAACTTGAGAATTAAACTCCATGATCCACATAGCACCAGCTACGATGGTGATAACGAAGATAATACCTACAATTAAAGCCATAACATTGTATTTTGGTCCTTCTCCATCGCGAATATGCATAAAGAAGAACAATTGAATAACAAATTGTAAAACAGCAGCAATTAAAATGCTGGCGATCAATGCGGTTTTTGCTAACATGTGTTCCAAAACAAGAACAAGTGGGATGATAGTCAAAACGATGGATAGAATAAATCCAATTAAATATGCTTTGATTGATCCAGTGTGTTCATGAGTTGTCATATTACATCACCCCCATTAAATAAACAACGGTAAAGATGAAAATCCAAACAGCATCTAAAAAGTGCCAGTAAAGACAAATCATTGAAATTTTGCGTTTCGTTACTGAAGTAATCCCTTTACGCGAAAGCTGTATAATCAACCCGGTCATCCAAAAGATACCGAATGTAACGTGGCATCCGTGTGCTCCAACTAGAGAGAAGAAGGAAGTAAGGAAAGCACTTTTTTGAAGTGTTGCACCTTCCGCAACCATGTGAGTAAATTCATTTATTTCAAGTCCAACAAATATCGCACCTAAAGCAGCAGTCACAATCAGCCAGTTAATTAGTGCTTTTTTCTTGCCTTTATGCATGGCTAAAACAGCCAATCCACTCGTAAAGGAACTAATTAATAATATAAATGTTTCGGTGATAAACCCAGGAACATCGAAATCCTTGGCAGAAAATCCGCCATTAGTATGAGTGTGTAAAACTGCATATGCCGCAAAAAAAGTGGCGAATAAAAGACAGTCGGTTACGAGAAAAATCCAAAAACCTAATATTTTTAATTCTTCTTGATCAACATGACCATGTTCATGATCATGGTTAGAAACATGAGAAGAAACGCTTTGTTGCATGTCCACAACCTCCTAATTAGCAGTTAGATGAACCGAAGAGTGATTCCTTAACCTTTTTTCTGTTTGTTCGACTTCTTCAACAGGAATGTAATAATCCGTGTCATATTGGAATGAACGAACAATTAATGTGATCACAACGCCTATCAAACCAGCAACACCCATCCAAATCCATTCAAACGTAAAGCCAAAACCAGCAATAAACCAGAAGATGGACATAATGAAAGGAATGCTGGTATTTTTCGGCATATGAATTGGTTCATACTTCGGAGCCGTTGGTTGGTAATCTCCATTTTGAATCGCTTGTTTCTGATACCAAAATGAATCAATACCGTTTACTTCTGGTAAAATCGCAAAGTTATAGAGTGGAGCAGGGGATGGAAGTGACCATTCTAGAGTACGGCCATCCCAAATATCACCTGTTACATCGCGCTCACCATGTTTAATGCTATAAAGAATTTGCCAAACCTGGAATACGAAAGCAATTCCCATTAAAAATGCCCCAACGGTTGAAATGATGTTGAGCGGCGCCCAGCCCATATCCCAACCCATTGTGTTGTTATACGTATAAATGCGTCGTGTCATTCCCATGAAACCAAGGGCATATTGAGGCATGAAGCAAACATAGAAGCCGATTTGCCATAACCAGAAAGCCCATTTTCCAAGCTTTTCATTTAACGAAAATCCAAAAATTTTCGGGAACCAATAATACATCCCTGCAATATAACCGAACACAACACCACCGATTAACGTTTGATGGAAGTGGGCGATTAGGAAGTAACTGTTGTGATATTGATAATCCGCAGGTGCTGCAGCGAGCATGACACCAGTTGCCCCACCGATAGCAAAGCATGGGATAAACGCAAACGTCCATAGCATCGGCTGAGTGAGTCTAATTCGCCCTCGATACATCGTAAACAGCCAGTTAAATATTTTTACACCAGTTGGTATAGCGATAATCATCGTACAAATGGCAAAGACAATATTGACGTCAGCGCCTGCCCCCATTGTAAAGAAGTGGTGAACCCAAGTGTAATAAGAAACAACACTGATGGCTATCATCGAGAACACCATTGAACTATAACCGAAGATGCGTTTTCTAGAGAATGTTGCGACAACCTCTGAGAATACCCCGAAAGCAGGTAAGACAACAATGTACACTTCAGGGTGACCCCACATCCAAATCAAGTTCACATACATCATAGGGTTCCCGCCGGCATCCATTGTAAAGAAGTGACCTCCCATCAAGCGGTCAATTGTTAACATAACTAAAGTAACAGCTAGAATAGGGAATGCTCCTAAAATAGCAATTGATGATGATAAGACTGACCATGAAAACAATGGCATATGTCTTAAGCGCATTGATGGTGTGCGCATTTTTAAAATGGTTACGACAAAGTTAATACCGGTCAATAAACTACCTATACCGGAAATTTGAATACCCCAAATCCAGAAGTTTTCACCAGGACCAGGGCTAAAAGCTTTTTCAGATAATGGCGGATAGGAAAGCCATCCTGCATCTGGTGATCCACCGATAACAAATGAAATATTAAAAAGCATTGCTCCGATGAAGAATAACCAAAAACTTACTGCATTTAACATCGGAAAGGCGACATCTCTTGCTCCGATTTGCAAAGGAACAACGATGTTAAATAAAGCAAACATAAATGGCATCGCCATAAATAGAATCATGATCGTTCCATGAGTAGTGAAAATTTCATTATAGTGTTCAGAAGGTAAAAAATGACTATTTGGAACGGCTAGCTGAATCCGCATTAATATTGCGTCTACTCCACCACGAAACAGCATGAGTAATGCTGCTAAAAGATACATAATACCAATTTTTTTATGATCTACAGTTGTAAGCCATTCTCTCCAAAGCCAACCCCATTTTTTAAAATAGGTGAGGGAAAAGACAATGGCGATACTTGCTAAAACAATAGACACATCAGCACCATAAATCATGGGATCGCCTGTGACAAAAAAGCCCGATGTATTCATGAAAATTTCCTCCTAATTTTTCACTTATTTCTGCATATTCATGCCAGACATATTCATGCCAGACATATCCTTGCCATGCATATCCATACCAGGCATGGACATACTATCTCCCATATGGTTCATGTGATGGCCATTTTTATCGATGATGGATTCAAACAGACCTTTTGGATAAGAAGAAAAGCTCATCTCATTTACATTGCTAGGTTTAGATAAACTATCATAGCCTGCTTTTGTTAAGGCAGGAGAGCTTTGCTTAAGACCTTCAGCCCATTTATCGTATTCTGCTTGAGGTACAGCTTTAACCTTGAAATTCATATGAGCGAAACCTTTTCCAGTAAAGTTGGCACCGGCACCAAAATATTCTCCCGGCTTATCGGCTTGGAGCCATAATCCCATCGCCATACCAGGCATTGTATATTCTTGTCCACCTAATTGCGGTACCCAGAAGGAATTCATTGGTGCGTCAGAGGTTAAGACAAACTGAATTGGTACACCTGCAGGAATTTCAGCATAATTGACGGTTGCAACTTGTTTATCTGGATATGTAAACAGCCATTTCCAATCTAGTGATGTTACTTGCACGACAACCGGCTTTACATTTGTTACAGGAGGTTTTGTTAAATTTAATGTTGTTATAGCGGTGTAATAACCAAGGATACCGACAATCACAACAGGAATTCCCCACCATATAACTTCCAACACTTTACTATCTGCCCATTCAGGCTGATAAGGAGCCTTGTTGCCGGGCTTATCTCGATAGCGAATTGCAATATAGACGAAGATTCCTAAAACCGGAATAATGACAATTGCACATAAAACTGCGGAAAAAATAATTAAATGTAGTTCTTCTTGGCCAACAGGTCCTTTTGGGTCGAGAACAATAAACTTGCTCTTATCGCACCCAGATAAAAGCACCATGCTCAATAAAGCTAAAAAAGGTAATTTAGCATATTGGTACCATTTTCTCAATGTAATTTCCCCTTTCATTTAATGTGATTATGTTGTAGGCACTATTAAAATAGTAAAAAGCTATATAAATATACCAAAAAACTACATGATTTAGAAACATTTTGTTCACAAAAATTTCATTTGTCACAAAATGTTCACTTTTGTATGTAAGTTTTTCCCTTTCATTAATAAAATTAGGAATCTTAAGAAACAACTATTCTTTTTTGAATATAAAAATATAGTGGAATAATCAAAAAAAAATGGTGTACCAAGTTAATTTACAGACTATTCGAGCTAATGTACCGTAAATTGCTTTCCTTCTACTTTTGGAGGTATTTCAAACATAAACCTCCCCCCTTTCTAAATCTTTGGCTGTGTTAAACTTGCCTGTTGATTTGCGCTCAAGAAGCGAGAATCCGCGGGCGTTCCAGGGAGCCTCCTTGGCGCTTAAGCGCCTGTGGGGTCTCTCCCCTAATCCCACAGGACATTGAATTACATCTTTGAATCCGCCCACGCACGAAGGAAATGCGATAGCATTTTCGAAGAGTCTCGCGCCTTCCGCTCTAATCAACATAGTTTCAAAAATCAACAATGACCTTTAACACAGCCACATCTTTTTCTTAATTTCTCCTAATAAGAGTGTGTTAGTTTAATCTAATTGAAGGAATAAACTTTATCGCTTATAATTAAGAAATAATTATCAAATAATTCAGAATTATCCGTATTAATAGGAGGGCAGGTTGATGAAGGTTATTGGGCAATTAAGTGGGCAGAGGCATATGTCCATTTTGCTGCAGATGAAAAACGGGATTGGTTATACAGGATGGGAGTACGCTTCTTTCCTGTAGTCGGTTGGGCAGAGCGCGGCTGATATCTCGCTGAGGGCCATGGAAATTCTGTGCCGCGATTCCACATTGTTTGGGGAACGGGTCCTGGTATTGTTAAACCATTTGAGGAGAGAGTTCGAAAGGCAATGGAACAAGGACTTGTTGATTATCGTCCGCGCCATCGTGTCAATGAATTACTAACGGAAAACGGCGCTGTTGTTGGAGCTCGTGGTGATGTACTCATCCAAAGTTCTGCCGCTCGTGGCGAGGCTACCTCACGCGAGATTGTCGGAGACTTTGAGTTTTACTCTCAAGCCGTGATGGTAACGAGCGGTGGAATCGACGCAAAATGATTTCCGGTGTGCCTGCACATGTTGATGGTCGCATGATAGCGATTACCGAAATTGCCGGCGGTCGCATTGTCAACCGTGACCGAATGGGCACTACACTGAAGGGATCCAAAACTGGAAACCCGTATGGCCTATGCATGGGATCCGTATCTTGCCTGGTCCCTCCTCCCTTTGGCTTGATGCCAAGGGAAATCGGTTTCCAACACCAAATTTTCCCGGCTTCGACACACTGGGTGCCCTTGAAGCCATTCAAAAAACTGGCTAAGATTACTCCTGGTTTATTTTAACTCAAAAAATCATTGAAAAAATTCTATAAAAAAATCCTAAATGCTAAATTTAGGATTTTTTTTTATTAACAGATGTTGAGTAAGGTATCAAATACATTATATTCCCGGCTTTACCTGCTATTTTTATTATACCCATTCCTTGAACGGTACTGCTGTGGTGCCCGTGACGGGTATCTTAATGGAAAACTAAACATATGAACAAGCTTTGTAAACGGAATGGCTGCAAATAAAATGAACGCCAGGATGACATGAACCTTGAAAAGTGTAGGAATCCCTAGCATTAATTCCGACTTTGGGTGAAAGGTAAATAAACTTCTAAACCACGGTCCAATGGTGACGCGATACTCATAGGCAACAACCGTTAGATCGTAAATAATCGTCAAATAGGTTCCCATTCCCGCCACAAGAAACAGCAAAACAATCGTAAAATAATCTGCGAATGTCGTATGTGCCCGTACTCTTTCAACGGATAGTTTGCGGATAAGCATAAAAATCAAGCCAAATACAACCATTAATCCAGCGACACCGCCGCCAGCAATCGCAAATAGATGATAAGTATGTTCATCTATCCCCATCGCATTATATACTTCAATAGGAATCAAAACTCCCATTACATGGCCGAAAAAAGCAAAGATGATTCCATAGTGAAACAATATCGATCCAATTCGCAGCCATTTTTTTTCAAAAATTTCTGTTGACGGGGCCGTCCAGCTTTTTCCCCTGAATACAAATTTATAAAATCCCGCTATAATCAGGATGGTTCCGCAAATATAGGGGAAAATCGTCCACCAAAACACAGCTTCCATCACCGACTGAGCCTCCTTTAGCGATACATCAATGGAAATGGTAGTTCATTTAAATCAGCTTCTTCACGTAGGTATTCCAACTTAGATATTTCTTCTGATCCTGATGCTTCAAAAACAAACAACTGTAATAGTTCGACTGCAGGAAAATAAGGATTTCTGTCAGAGAGATTATTTAATATCCTCTGGATTGCGTAAGCTACCCTTTTTGATAGATTGAAAAACCTCTCCTCCTCTGGTGCAACCGCCAAAAACTCTAAAAGCATAGGAATATAGTCCGCTAATTCCTTGCCAACGAAGTCAAATCCTGCTTCGAAAATTAGCTTTTGTAATTGAATCAGTGCAATACCGCGTTTTCTGCTGTCACCTAGCTCATGGGCAGTTAAATAAAGGTTTGTCTTCTCTTTATAATCGAATGTTTCCACGAATAGCTCTTGTAAATCCTTCAAGGACATTTCGTAAAGAGGATAGATTCTATTTATCACTTCTTTCCGGACATCCTCTGAGGAAATGTTTTCGTGAATGAACGAAAACATGGATAAACGCTCTTCAAAGAAAGGTTTATTTGGATATTCCAATATCCGAGACACCACCACTAAAATGGCCTTTTTTTCATCCGTCATGAATGTTCACTTCTTTCAAATGGATAGGTGGTCATTCCTTCAGGGGGAGCCAACTCTTCAATACTGCATGCCCCTTGCCTATAATGTAAATCGTCGAGCATTTCACGGCGCCCAGTTGGAATCACAAATCTCTCATTATATTTGGCAACAGCAAGCAGTCTTGCCATCTCTTCGAGTTCCTCTGCTGTCGTACTAGCTTCCTCAAGAAGTTTACTTTTATTCAATTCATTTATCCCACCCACTGTTTTGGCTCGCATATGAACTCGCATCGCTGCCATTTTTAATAAAACCTTACGGATGACCTTTGTATCATCTGCGGATAGCAATGAAGCTAAATATTCCATAGGAATCCTCATTTGATCAACAGCAGGAATATAACCGTCGGCACTTAAGTTTTGTTCATTCGTAAGATGCTGCATAATCGGACTCAGTGGTGGTACATACCATACCATCGGCAATGTCCGGTATTCTGGGTGTAGCGGCAAGGCTATTTTCCACTTCATCGCCAATTTATAGACAGGTGATTCTTGGGCACTTTGAATCCAGGTATCATTAATTCCCTGCTCTCTCGCCTTGTCGATTACCTCAGGATCAAACGGATCTAAAAAGACAGAAAGCTGTGCCTCATATAAATCCTTTGGATTTTCAACCAATGCAGCTGCCTTTACTTTATCTGCATCATATAATACTACTCCGATATAGCGAATCCGGCCAACGCATGTTTCCGAACAAATTGTCGCCAGACCCGCTTCAGTTCTTGGATAACAAAAATTACACTTTTCCGCTTTGTGGGTATTCCAATTATAATACACCTTATGATACGGACAGCCGTTCATGCAAAAGCGCCAGCCCCGGCAGGCATCCTGGTCCACGAGGACAATCCCATCCTCATCCCTTTTATATAGAGCACCTGAAGGACAGGATGCGACACAGGAAGGATTGAGGCAATGTTCACAGATCCTTGGCAAATACATCATAAACGTCTTTTCATACTCCATTTTGATATGTTCTTGCAGCTTGCGGACATTTGGGTCATTGGGAACGTTTTCGCTTCCTCCCGCTAGATCATCATCCCAGTTCGGTCCCCATTCCGGTTTGTCCATATAGTTTCCTGTGATCATAGACCTCGGGCGGGCAACAGGAATGCTTTCTCCTTTTTCTCTCTTATGAAGATGTTGAAAATCATAAGTCCACGGCTCATAAAAATCATTCATATCCGCCATGTCTGGATTGTAAAAAATATTAACCAGCTTCGAAAGAGGTCCGCCTGCTCGTAAATGCAGTTTTCCATTTCTTAATACCCAGCCACCTTTGTAACGATCAGTATTTTCCCATTCCTTTGGGTACCCTACCCCTGGTCTTGTTTCGACGTTATTGAACCATACGTACTCCATTCCAGGACGGTTAGTCCATACATTTTTACATGTGACAGAGCATGTATGACAGCCAATACATTTATCAAGATGCATGACCATGGCTACCTGTGCTTTAATCCTCAAGCCAATCGACCTCCTTTAACGGCCGGATGATCGTCATGGTATCGCGCTGACTTCCAGTTGGTCCATAATAATTAAACCCATAGCTTAATTGTGAATACCCGCCAATCATATGGGTCGCTTTCGGATAAATTCTTGTCACACTGTTATGGGTACCGCCTCTGGTTTTATTGATAGTATTACCGGGAACGCCCATCGTCCGGTCCTGAGCATGGTACATATAAACCGCTCCCCGTGGCATCCTGTACGTCAAGACTGCCCTTGCAACCACGACGCCATTACGGTTATAAACCTCAATCCAATCATTGTCCTTAATACCGATGGTAGCAGCATCTTCTTCATTCATCCACACAACCTGCCAGCCCCTAAACAATTGAACCATATTTGTTGTATCGGTAAACATCGTATGAATTCCCCACTTTTGATGTGGAGTCATGTACCTTAACGTAATCGACTTTCTATTATTTTCAACTTCCATTTCATTCTTAATAAATGGTCCCTTTGTAATTGGAGGGATGTACAATGAAAGACCTTCTCCATAATCAAGCATGACCTCATGGTCAAGATAAAAGCTTTGTCTTCCTGTGAGTGTGTGCCAGGGAATATTGAATTCTTTATTGACAGTAAAGGGAGAATAGCGGCGGTTATCATTTTCTAAGCCACTCCAAACAGGTGTGGAAATCGCAGCACGTGGTTGGATGGTCAATGCATCCAATGTGTAGTCCTCTTCTTCACGCCCTTCAGAAATATGCGCAAGTTTTTTCCCTGTCTTCTCCTCCACTGATTTCCAGCCTTCAACCGCCCGCTTGCCATTCGTTGCACCCGACATTAAAAGAATCGCATTAATAGCCTTTTTGTCTGAAAATAAATCAGGATAACCTTTTCCAATTCCATCGTGCTTTGAAGCCCCAAGCCGGTCAAGCAGTTCTTTATACACTTTATCGCCCGGAATTTTTACACCCTTTGTTCCGTATCCATTTTTGATATTTGGGCCGATTGTAATCCACATATCATACACATGCGGGTAATCCCGTTTCACGAAATTGAAATTTGGCATCGTTTTACCTGGAATCGCGTCGACTTCATCTTTTCGCCAATCCTTTACTCTTCCAAATGGCTGTGCAATTTCATTAATTGTGTCATGTGCTAGCGGTGAGAGAACAAGGTCTTCTTGTGCCGGAAGCTGGTCCTTTGCAAGCTCCGAAAAGACTTTGGCAATTTCCCGAAATGCATCCCAGTCACTTCTCGTCTCCCATGGCGGGTTTATCGCTGCATTAAACGGATGTACAAATGGATGTAAATCTGTACTGCTTATGTCGTATTTTTCATACCATGTGGCGGCAGGCAAAATAATATCAGAGAACAGCCCTGAACTCGTCATCCGGAAATCCATGCTCACAAACAGGTCAGTCTTCCCTTCAGGCGGAATTTCAGAAAGGTTTATAGTCTCCGGCTGCCATGAATGATCAATATCCGTTAACAAAGAATCTTTAGAGCCAATTAAATGCTTTACAAAATACTCATGCCCCTTTCCACTATCACCTAACAAATTGGAACGCCAATTAAAAAAGACACGCGGAAAATTACGTGGATCATTTGGATTCTCAATCGCAAAATCAAGCTTCCCTTCCTTAATTTGTTTGGCGATATCCTCGGCAACTGCTTGATCATCTTGATTCCGTTCACGAGCTTCTTTCATCACGGCTAAAGAGTTTTGCGAAAGCTGCGGAAAGCTAGGTAACCAGCCTAATCGTGCAGATAGCGCATTAAAGTCTGCCGGGTGTATCTTCGAATACTTACTTCCCCATTCGGTTTCTTCCTCATTTTTCTCGTATTCATAGCGGAATTGTTCTGTCGCAAAATAAAAGAACGAAGTGCCATTCATAAACCTTGGTGCTTTCACCCAATCATTGGCAAAGGCAATTTGTGAAAAACCCTCTAGCGGCCTTACCTTTTCCTGGCCAACATAATGAGCCCAACCGCCGCCATTCACTCCCTGCGAGCCCGTTAATAACACGAGATTCAAAATTGACCGGTAAATTTGGTCGCTATGGTACCAGTGATTCGTTCCACCGCCCATCGCAATCATTGATTTTCCTTTTGTAAGAGCAGCGTTTTCGGCAAATTCTCTCGCTACCTGGATGACATGTGCTTTGTTAACACCCGTAATACTTTCCTGCCATGCAGGCGTATAAGGTTTATTCGTATCATCATAGTCAATCGGATAATCACCATCAAGACCTCTGCTAATCCCCGTATGGGCGAGCATTAAGTCATAAACAGTTGTGATGATGACTTCATTTCCGGCTTTGTCTTTAATATGTTTAACAGGGACTCCGCGTTTAACTATACCTTCATCTTTTTCACCAAAATACGGGAACTCAACCATTGCGGTCATATCGGACTCTTCTAAAAAGCTCAGCTTTGGATTAATTCCTTCCATATCGAGATTCCACTTATTTCCGTTATCCCAACGAAACCCTTCGCTGCCATTGGGGATGGAAAAATTTTGGGTATTTTCATCCCACACGACGGTTTTCCATTCACCGAGTTCATTCTCGGTAGAAAGATCGGAAGCACGCAAAAAACGGTCTGAGCGATAAGTGTCATTCTTTTGGGTTAAAATGATAAGAAAGGGCAAATCGGTATATTTTTTAGCATACTCGATAAAATAAGGAGTTTCTTGATCAACATAAAATTCCTTTAAAATTACATGCGTCATGGCCATCGCAAGTGCCCCGTCCGTTCCTGCTTTTGCGGGAAGCCAAATGTCAGCGAACTTTTCATACTCGGCATAGTCCGGGCTAACCCCGACGACCTTCGTTCCGTTATACCTTGACTCCACCATAAAATGGGCATCAGGCGTTCTTGTTTGTGGGATATTGGTTCCCCAAATGATAAAATACTTGGCGTTATACCAATCTCCGCTTTCCGGAACATCTGTTTGGTCACCCCATACTTGCGGGGAAGCCGGAGGTAGATCGGCATACCAATCATAAAAGCTTAAAATCGTTCCACCGATCAAAGATAAAAAGCGCGTCCCACCTGAATAGCTGACCATTGACATGGCCGGTATCGGGCTAAAACCAACAATTCGATCGGGTCCATATTTTTTGATCGTATAAATAGAAGCGGCGGCAATCATCTGACAAATATCTTCCCAAGTTCCTCGGATAAATCCACCTTTACCTCGCGCCTTCACATAACGTTCTCGTTTTTCTGGGTTGGAGACAATATTCTCCCAGGCTTGAACCGGATGATCTGCTTTCTCTAACTCTTCCTTCCATAATGCATAAAGATCACCCCTTACATACGGATATTTCACCCGGGTAGGGCTGTATGTATACCAAGAAAAGCTTGCACCACGGGGACATCCTCTCGGTTCATACTCAGGAAAATCATCACCGGTTGATGGGTAGTCTGTTTGCTGGGTTTCCCATGTAATAATTCCATCCTTTACATGAATTTTCCAACTGCAAGATCCAGTACAATTCACTCCATGGGTGGAACGGACTACCTTGTCATGACCCCAACGGTTTCGATAGATAGTTTCCCATTCACGCGGACGGAGACTCTCTTCAGTCCAGCCATCATTAATACGTTCCCCCCGCACTAAATGTTTAAGGGAATGCAGCAACTTATTTGGTTTCTTTTCCATCGATACCATCCCTCTCTTTTAACCAATCTCTGATTGGGTTAAAATTTTCTCCCAATAGTCGAAATGACTCCTCTTCAGAATGGAATTCTTCCAAAAATATTTTCCAATTAGCTGCATTAGCAGCAGCTATAATGAGCCGCTGCAGTGTATTCATATTATCAATTTCATATATTTTCTCAATCATTTCTCCTGTTATCATTCCAAATCTCATCTTTAGCACAGTTATCAAATCTTCTCGATCAATGGCTAGCACGCTTTCCGATTCAAAAGAAAACAATTGACTTCCAACTCCTCCTAAGGCTTAATCATTTTATAATATTCTGCCATTAGAACGGACCTGCATTGATTGGCAGCATTTTCAAAAAAACGGTTCACTTCTTCATCCGGATGTGACGCTTGTTCATAACTGAAATGGGCTGTTACTACTTGAGAAAAATTACTTGAAAACCTAATTGTGACATCATATCCACTTTCCTTTTTCAAAAGAGTTGCTTGAACTTCGTATGGATGGATATGAAAGGCAGAAAAGGTTTCCATCATTCTCTGATATAATTCTGGTGCTGCATAACGTATTAATTGTTCATCTACCATTTTTTATCACCCTTTCCAGCAATTCCAACTCTTATCATTCTTTATTTGCCAGTAGTTTATTCAGTTCATCAGAATTATGAATAGAATCAACAATATAAAGAGAATCCATTAAGGAAAGCATTCTTTCATCAATCTCATTTATTAAGAGCAGCTCTTTCATTTGCCCCACCATTCTCCGCATCAGATCATGGTCACGTGTAAGCTGAATTACAAGTGGCTGGAAGTCGGGATTCTCCTCTACCATCTCCTTATATAAACCCTCTTCCTCTGCCTCGGCATGGTTCAATGTCCGCGATTCCCAATGTTCAACGGTAATTTCAGCAACCTGAAAGGATCTTTCTGTCTCACCATCCTTTAGACATTTATAAAATAAATTTCTTAACTCCTTTGCTTCATTCAAAGCAGCCTCGTGAATGGATGAATGAGCATCCTGTTTCTTTAAACTCGGACCTGACATCCTTTTATCTCCTTTCTAAGTCTTGTCCTCATCAGCCTTTCCATAATCCAATTCTGTAAAACTCTATTAATTTTTGGCTCTATTAAAATTGCCTGTTGATTTCCGCTCCTGGCGCTCACTTTCCGCGGGCGGTCCGGAGAGCCTCCTCGGCGCTACCTGCGCCTGCGGGGTCTCCCCTGCCCCGTACTTCCGCAGGACATTGAATTACATCCTTGAATCCGCCCACGAACGAAGGAAATGCGATAGCATTTTCGAGGAGTCGAGCGCCTTCCTCTCTAATCAACATAGTGGCAAAATCAACAATGAGCTTTAAAATAACCTAATTTTTTTTAAAGCAAAAGCAAAAAAAGTGAAGGTCTAATCCTTCAGCTTTTTTGCTTTGAAATATCACTAAATAATCCAAGATAATATTTTACATCCCCAACATCATTTTTAACTTCACTAATGGTAAGCCATTCTAAATATATTTCACCATTTTTGCGTTTATTCCATATTTCACCCTGCCAATATCCATGCCGTTGAATCGATTCCCACATTTTTTGATAAAAGCCCTTATCATGCTTTCCTGATTGCAATATGTTTGAATTTTTACCTACTACCTCCTTGGATTGGTAGCCGGTTACTCTTGTAAAAGCAAGGTTCACTTTTTCAATAATTCCCTTTGTATCGGTAACCATCATACTTTGACCAATGTTTTCCATAATTTTTGTTTCTATGCTCAGTTTTTCCAGATAATACATCCAAACGACAATCACTAAGCTAGCCAATGAAAACATGGCAAGTGACATGAATCCTATCGCATAATGTCCGGTTATATTGAAAACAGTTGAGAGAACGATGGGAGGGAAAAATCCGCCCAGTCCACCCATTGCAGAAACAATTCCATTGACAATCCCAGCTTCCTTAGAAAAATAATAGGGAACAAGCTTAAAAATAGTTCCATTACCAATTCCAGCACAAAAAGCGACAGTTAAACAGCCAATCGAGTATAGTGTAATCGTTGGTGAAAAAGATAGTAAAACACCTGAAAAGGTTAATCCTCCAAAGACTAATAACAAAATCAAAAATGGATTGAATTTATCTCCCAACCAACCCCCAACCGGCCGGAAAAGGGTTGCTAATGTAATAAATCCTGCAGTTCGTAAACCCGCATCCACCGCTGTTAATTTAAAGCTGCTCACTAAAAAATTGGGTAAATAGACAGTAAACGCGACAAATGAACCAAAGGTAATAAAATAAAATAAGCTTAAAAACCATAATTTTTCATTCTGATAAACACTTTTGAATTGTCCCAACAAAGGTTTATTTACACGCGGCTCTTTACGATCACCAAAAAGGAAGTTGAATAAAGCAAAAATAATGACAGGGATTAGGAATAGGCGGACAGTATTTTGCCACCCCAGAATATTTGCCAGCAACGGGGCAGTAAAAGACGTAATAGCTGTACCAATATTACCAGCACCATAAATCCCATTGACAAAACCATGCCGCTCCTTAGGATAATATTTTGGCAATGAAGTAACACCGATTGAGAAGATAGCACCTCCAAAACCAAGCACTAATCCGCCTATAATCAAATCAGTAACTGAATGAGCGGCACTAATATAAAAGACTGGAAAAATTAATATGATAAAGCTTATAAAAAAGAGGATTCTAGCACCAAATCGATTCGCCCAATAACCCAAGAGAATCCGCATTAACGAGCCTAAAATAACCGGAACAGCTGTTACAAGAGCAATTTCATTAGAGCTTAATGGAATGTCTTTTTTAATATACGGCATTAAAGATGAAATGATCACCCAGACCATAAACCCAACTACAAGGCTTAATGTTTGAAGAGGTAACTGCCATTTTTGTGTATGCATTTGCTCACTTTCTCCTTTCGAAATGGAAAAAAATACAAGACTCTTTGTAGTATTTTTCTGTATGACCTTTCCTATTCCGATAGTCTTCTAGACCTATTTCTATTTGTATGAAAATACTCTATCACTTATAATAAAAAATAATCACAAATTATTCTGAATAGTCTGTATAAATTTGTATATTTTTGAATTAAGGGAGGACAAATAGATGAAGCATGATGTAATAGTGGTTGGCGCTGGACTGGCCGGTCTTGTTGCAACTGCAGAACTAGCTGATGCCGGTAAGAAGGTACTCTTATTAGACCAAGAACCTGAATCTTCACTTGGTGGACAGGCTTGGTGGTCATTCGGCGGTTTGTTCCTTGTCAATTCACCAGAACAACGGCGAATAGGAATAAAGGATTCCTTTGAACTAGCCTGGCAAGACTGGCTTGGCTCTGCTGGATTTGATCGAAAGGATGATGAAGATTATTGGGCAATTAAGTGGGCAGAGGCATATGTCCATTTTGCTGCAGGTGAAAAACGGGATTGGTTATACAGGATGGGAGTACGCTTCTTTCCTGTAGTCGGTTGGGCAGAGCGCGGCGGATATCTCGCTGAGGGCCATGGAAATTCTGTGCCGCGATTCCACATCGTTTGGGGAACGGGTCCTGGTATTGTTAAACCATTTGAGGAGAGAGTTCG
Source organism: Neobacillus massiliamazoniensis (assembly GCF_001048695.1). Lineage (GTDB taxonomy): Bacteria > Bacillota > Bacilli > Bacillales > Cytobacillaceae > Neobacillus > Neobacillus massiliamazoniensis. Next base: position 99,338 of record NZ_CVRB01000006.1, read on the forward strand.
AAAGGCAATGGAACAAGGACTTGTTGATTATCGTCCGCGCCATCGTGTCAATGTATTACTAACGGAAAACGGCGCTGTTGTTGGAGCTCGTGGTGATGTACTCATCCAAAGTTCTGCCGCTCGTGGCGAGGCTACCTCACGCGAGATTGTCGGAGACTTTGAGTTTTACTCTCAAGCCGTGATGGTAACGAGCGGTGGAATCGGCGCTAACTTCGACCTGATTCGAAATAATTGGCCATCCCGTCTTGGAGAAGCGCCCAAAAAAATGATTTCCGGTGTGCCTGCACATGTTGATGGTCGCATGCTAGCGATTACCGAAATTGCCGGCGGTCGCATTGTCAACCGTGACCGAATGTGGCACTACACTGAAGGAATCCAAAACTGGAACCCCGTATGGCCTATGCATGGCATCCGTATCTTGCCAGGTCCCTCCTCCCTTTGGCTTGATGCCAAGGGAAATCGGTTTCCAACACCAAATTTTCCAGGCTTCGACACACTGGGTACCCTTGAAGCCATTCAAAAAACTGGCTACGATTACTCCTGGTTTATTTTAACTCAAAAAATCATTGAAAAAGAATTTGCACTTTCTGGATCAGAACAAAATCCTGATTTGACAGAAAAAAGCATTAAAAAGGTGTTATCTCGGATTCTTCCCGGTCCTACAGCACCAGTCCAAGCATTTATGGACAAAGGCGAGGACTTTGTCATTGCCCATACTCTTTCTGGACTTGTAGAAGGAATGAACAAGCTTTCCGGCGATCATTTATTAAATCTAGCTGATATAAAGCGACAAATTTTGGCACGGGACCGTGAAATCGACAATACTTTTACGAAGGATTTACAGATTACCGCCATTCGCGGGGCCCGCAATTATCTAGGTGACAAGCTGATAAGAGTCGCTTCCCCACATAAAATACTGGATCCAAAAATGGGGCCATTAATTGCCGTCCGTTTAAATATCCTCAGCCGCAAGACACTTGGCGGGCTGCAAACGGATTTATCTGGTCGAGTCCTTAACACATCCGGGAATCCTGTACCAGGACTTTATGCTGCAGGTGAGGTATCCGGGTTTGGTGGTGGAGGCATCCATGGATATCGGTCACTTGAAGGAACATTCGTAGGTGGCTGCCTTTTTACCGGAAGACAAGCCGGACGGGCCTTGGCAAAAGAAATAATGTAGTTATCTTACTCTTTTAAAAAAGAAACTGTCGTTTTAGACAGTAACTAATCATGCTTTATTCATTCATTTACACCATCTTTAAAATTTTTTTCCCACCATTTATCACCTTTATGTTCCATATCGTTTACGGTTTTTTCTAGAACATCGAGCAAAAGCTTTTTCATTTCGTATATGGAATCATAATATGCTTTTTCCACATCTCCTTTTAATTTTATACCGGCTAAAGCATTCGATGCTGCCAATTTTCGATGCTCCTTTGCTTTTTGATCCAGAGCATCAAAAACATGCTTCACGTATTTTGCAATATCCTTATGCTCATGACTCAATCTCTGTTGGATTTCTTTCAATCTCTTTTCCATAATCATCACCTCCAATGATGAGCCGGTTCATCTTGGAGCATGTGGTTAATGCCATTCGGAGTGGTAACATTTTTTGTTGAAAGTATCGCCTCATGGAATGAACAGCCCTCCATCTTTCAATTTTGTTTATATCTTATTAAAGGACTCAACAAATGATGAGTCCTTTCCTTTGCTTGTCTGTGAACGGTAAACTAATAACTGCTTCAGCCATCGGTATCGACAAAGAAGCATAACTATGTATCTTTACTGCAAACTGAACGTATTGGTTGGATTAATTTATTCGGATAAATAAAAAACCGATACACTTATTTGTATCGGTTTCATCATAGTTAATTTAAACTTTTAACTAACCGTATTGGCTTCTTTTGCTTATCTTATACGCCTGCACCACGTTCCGCATGAGCCCCGACTCCTTCTTGAACCCCTACTGAATATACTTCCGCGTGAACCGCGACTTCCTCTTGAACCTCGGCTTCTTCTTCCAAGTGGACCTGGTGGTCTGCCACTTCCTTTTGAACCCCGACTGCCTTTACTTCCGCGAGAGCTGCGGCTTCCTCTTGAACCTCGGCTTCTTCTTCCAAGTGGACCTGGTGGTCTGCCACTTCCTTTTGAACCCCGACTGCCTTTACTTCCGCGAGAGCTGCGGCTTCCTCTTGAACCTCGGCTTCTTCTTCCAAGTGGACCTGGTGGTCTGCCACTTCTTGAACCCCGACTGCCTTTACTTCCGCGAGAGCCGCGACTTCCTCTTGAACCCCGGCTACCTCTACTTCCAAGAGAGCCGCGACTTCCTCCTGAACCCCAACTTCCTCTACTTCCGCGAGAGCCGTGACTTCTTCTTGACCCCCGGCTACCTCGACTTCCTCTTGAACCCCGACTGCCTCTGCTTCCTCGAGAGCCGCGACTTCCTCTTGAACCCCGACTGCCTCTGCTTCCTCGAGAGCCGCGACTTCCTCTTGAACCCCGACTGCCTCTGCTTCCTCGAGAGCCGCGACTTCCTCTTGAACCCCGGCTACCTCTACTTCCAAGAGAGCCGCGACTTCCTCTTGAACCCCAACTGCCTCTACTTCCGCGAGAGCCGTGACTTCTTCTTGACCCCCGGCTACCTCTACTTCCTCTTGAACCCCGACTGCCTCTACTTCCGCGAGAGCCGCGACTTCCTCTTGAACCCTGACTGCCTCTGCTTCCTCGAGAGCCGCGACTTCCTCTTGAACCCCGGCTACCTTTACTTCCGCGAGAGCCGCGACTTCCTCTTGAACCCCGGCTGAATCTACTTCCACGAGTGCCGTGACTTCCTCTTGAACCCCGGCTACCACTACTTCCAAGAGAACCGCGACTTCCTTTTGACCCCCGACTACCTCTACTTCCGCGAGAACCGCGACTTCTTCTTGAACCCCGACTACCTCTACTTCCGCGAGAGCCGCGACTTCTTCTTGAACCCCGGCTACCTCTACTTCCGCGAGAGCCGCGACTTCCTCTTGAACCCCGGCTACCTCTACTTCCGCGAGAGCTGCGGCTTCCTCTTGAACCCCGGCTACCTCTACTTCCGCGAGAGCCGCGACTTCTTCTTGAACCCCGACTGCCTCTACTTCCGCGAGAGCCGCGACTTCTTCTTGAACCCCGGCTACCTCTCGTTCCGCGAGAGCCGCGACTTCTTCTTGAACCCCGGCTGCCTCTACTTACGCGAGAGCCGCGACTTCTTCTTGAACCCCGGCTACCTCTCGTTCCGCGAGAGCCGCGACTTCTTCTTGAACCCCGGCTACCTCTCGTTCCGCGAGAGCCGCGACTTATTCTCCAACCTCTGCTGCCTCTCGTAACGCGAGAGCCGCGACTTATTCTCCAACCTCTGCTGCCTCTCGTTCCGCGTGAGCCGCTACTTCTTCTCGTACCTTTGCTGTCTCTCTTTCCGCGAGAGCCGCGACTTCTTCTCGAACCTCTGCTGTCTCTCTTTCCGCGAGAGCCGCGACTTCTTCTCGAACCTCTGCTGTCTCTCTTTCCGCGAGAGCCGCGACTTCTTCTCGTACCTCTGCTGTCTCTCTTTCCGCGAGAGCCGCGACTTCTTCTCGAACCTCTGCTGCCTCTCTTTCCGCGTGAGCCGATACTTCTACGACTACTCCTACGCTGGCAGACTACATTTTCTTTCGGATTATTATCCATAAAACAAACTACACCATTTTCTTGTGCTTGCAGAAATAATTCCTGCATATCAATCCCCATAGCCAATTTTCCTCCAATTTCCAAAATGTATTTACATTTCTAATTTATGGTGATTGGGTGCAGTTTGTTATAAACGTCATTTATTTTATTGAGAATCGCTTATTTTGTTCATACAGCACATTCACTGTGATGTTTGCATAAAATTTTTAAAAAATGAATTGTTTAGGGGAATTAGAATTGTTGAAATATGAGATTATTATAAATCCCAAGTTAATAAAACAATTGGAGAACGATATGTGGTCGGATACACATGTACCAGCTACACTTAAAATCGACGGTAACCAGTATACAATTGCCCTAGCTTTTCGTGGAAATGTAATCAGAAAACATAAAAAAAAATCCTATCGTATTGTTTTTCAAAAGCCTAATATAGTTAATGGTGCACATGAAATCCATTTAAATGCCGAATTCAATGACCCTTCTCTCAGTCGAAACAAACTTTCACTGGATTTTTTCCATCAAATAGGTGTAAAAGCACCAAGCTCTAAACACGTTCTTCTGTATATAAATGGCACTTGTAACGGCATTTATTTAGAACTTGAATCATTTGATCAATATCTTTTACAAAAAAGGAATTGGGCAGATGGACCAATCATTTACGCGACAAATTACTATGCTAATTTTTCCTTGGTAACACCGGAGAACAAATTAAAATCCCGCTTGAATGATGGTTACACCATTAAATATGGAACCAAAAGTGACCTTGCTCATTTAGAACAATTTATAGTAATGATTAACACGGCTAAAAATGAGGAGTTTTCAGAAAAAATATCAAACTTTCTTGATATAGACCAATATTTAAAATGGTTAGCAGGGGTTGTATGTACCCAGAATTTTGATGGGTTTATTCATAATTATGCTCTATACCGAGATCGCGACTTAAACCGCTATGAGATTACCCCATGGGATTATGACGGGACATGGGGAAGAGACCTTCACGGTAACCACTTAGATCATGACTTTATTCCTGTTACTGGCTATAACACTTTAACAGGAAGATTGCTACACTTTCAAGATTTTAAAAAGAAGTATCGAAAAATCATGACAGACATATTGGAAAATGACTTTTCAGTGGATCATCTAAAAGAGACAATTTCAGCACATTTGCAAAGCATCATCCCCTACCTTCACCTAGATCCATATATTACTTTAAATGAGGAAAAAATGAGAAAGGAGGAGGAGTTTATTTTCCAGTTTATTCAAAAAAGAAATAAATATCTTAAAGAAAATTTGATAGTGGTACAGTGAACAAGCGTATATGGTTTTGTATCATATGCTTTTTTTTGCCTATTTTTTCCTTAAACAATAAAAAAAAGGCTACTTTATTAGTACAACATCATACCATGATACATATAGATGCATTATAAATGCTTATTTAATTAAAAGGAGGAAAACCACTATATTCATAGGTATTTGATGAAGTAATTAATCGGTATAATTATCAAGGTGGATCGAGTTGGTCCAGAGAAAATAGAAGGCGTTTTAAGCGATATTATTAAGGATTTTATTTCTTTAGCAACAAGGAGAAAATTTTTCGCTTCTCAATGTTCCATATCCGCAATATTAGCTACGGATTAAAAATTGAAAAAGAAGAGAGCTCCGAAAATCAAGGTATTATGGAAAAAATGTCAAATCCGAAAAACAAGCTTTACGTCAACGAGTCATTCAAAACGATAGCCATCAATATCCAAAACAATAAAATAATAAAAATAATGTCTCTTTTCAGCAAAAGAAGCGACAACATTATCTCCAAAGGAGGACCGAATTATGGAAATAGAACAAGACACATCTACACTAGATTTACTTATTGGGTTTAATGTAAATCTATATGTAGGTGAGGAAATTTTTAAAGGAAAGCTTATTGATGTGGAACCTGATCACATCATCTTGGAAAATGAGAATAATAATATTTTTTATTATAGTACTGACCATATTCAAGCCATCGAAAAAGATACAAAAGAGTTTCCAGGACAAGAAGCAACAGCAGAATATTTGCAAACACAAAGCCTGATAGATTTATTGCACTCACTTAAAAATTCTTGGGTTACGATTTTGTGCCTGAATAAACAAAAATTTAATGGAGTTTTAAGCCAAGTAGATAAAAGCTTTGCCACATTAATAAGTGGCGAAGAAAGGATTTTTATCAAGTTATCCTATATTTCTAATGTTTTCAAAGGAATTCTCAAAGAAAATAATATTGAAAATGAGGCAAAGAATCAAGATCAATATCAGGCTAAGAATCAGGACCAAAATGAGGAAAAGAAGAAAGAAGAACACATTGAAATTGGGTTTAATGAAAAGGCAGACCATGAAACAGCATCCGTACTCAAAACGGACCTCCTAGACGAGTCATCTATTAAAGTAGTAGCAAGCGCCTCTGACAAGGACTTAAAGGTTTGGTCTCAATCCATTAAGGATATTAAAGAAAAATTGAACTTTGACATAACACAAAAAATCAACACGAAAATGAAAAAATCAATAGAAGACGAGTTCCAATTAATCAATAGGGAAAACGAGAGTAAAAAATTGAATGTGAAATCCCGCGAAAATGAACGAAAACCTACTAATGAGGTAAAAGCGCCTAAAAAACAAGAACCTGTGATCATGGGAAAGGATGTTGTACTTCCTAATTCTTCTAAATCACCTTCCAAGGTGGGACAGTACATTCCACAAGCTAAAAATGAAGAAGTAAAACGGAAAGAAGATTCAATTTCAACCTCCCGCTTTTTAGGTGAACCAGCCAATTTACGTGAAATCGAACGTACTGTTTTTTCTGGGTGGCCAGATCCTAGAGATTGACCTAGAATCTAACATTGCATCCATAATTAATTGAAAATAGGATGATATATTCCACCTTAATCAGCGATTTCATTAAATCTAAATACATCCCCAAAACAATTACAAAAATGAGCTGGGCATTTATAGTTTTGACGTAATACATCTGTGTTTTTATATCAAGATCGCTTTGCTCTTTTTGTAAGAAATAACAAGGAAAGGATGTGAGTGAATGAATCTAAAAGATCATATTGGAAAATATATTAAACTTGAGATATCAGGTAAGAAATTCTTAACCGGGATTCTGATTGAAATTGGCAGTGATTTGTGGGTGCTTTTCAACGGTATAGATTATCTATACATCCCGATCATCCATATTCAAAATTGGCAATTCATGAAACATGATGAAATTGATGAAATCACTTCGAATAACGAACCAACTCCGATTTATAATCATAATGAAGAAATATCTTTAAGAAAAACTCTAACAGCAGCTAAAGGAATTTTCACCGAAATATATGTAACCAGTAATCAAACACTGCATGGGTATATTATAAGCATTATGAATAACTACTTTGTCTTCTACTCCCCTATTTATAAAACAATGTTTATCTCCTTAAACCATTTAAAATGGTTAATACCGTATACCAATAACCAACGCCCATACGGATTGGGAAATGATAGTTTGCCGGTAAACCCGAGCAATATCACATTCGCAAGATCATTTGAAGTCCAAATTGATAAATTAACGGGTGAATTGATTATTTTTAATATTGGTGAAGATGAGAATGTCATAGGAAAAATCCAGGGAATCAAGAACAACTTCGTCGAACTCATCACTGCTAAAGGAGACCCGGTATATGTAAACCTCCAGCAAATAAAAACCGTACACATGACCTAAAACACCCAGCGTAGACGCTTGGGTGTCTTCTTTTTGTTACTTTTTTTGGTTTCTCTTCTTGGGTGTCAGGCACCGTTCGTGGACGATTGTCTTTCAGGAGTGTACAGTCTTAAGTAGAGTGTACAAATTAAAAGGACTGAATGATGGAGCGTTTTTCCACTGATTCAGTCCTTGTTTTTGTCAATCTTGATTACAAAATATTTCTATCTCATGTTTGATATTATCGATTAACTCCTTCACGGATTGTTTTTTTGCCAATCGTGGACTTTGACCTGCCCAAAGTGACATACATTCGATATTCCCTGCTTCTTTGGAAGCTTTTCTTATTCCATTTGTGAGTTCATTTTGAAGTGGATATTCCGGAAAAGAATCCTCAAAAGGTTTCATTACTTCAATAAAATGATTGTTGACACCTCTTGCTAGCTTTCCTGAAAAAGACTTGGTCAATACGACCTTATCTTCGGTTGATTGCATGATCGCATCTTTATGAAGAAGATTAGCGCCACTCTCATCGCAAACAAGAAAGGCGGTACCCATTTGTACACATTTTGCACCTAGGCATTTGGCAGCCATGACCCCTCTTCCATCCATAATCCCTCCAGCTGCTATGATCGGAATTCCAATATTGTCTGCAACTTGGGGAATAAGCGATATTAAGCCAATAAGACTTTGCTCGGGGTCCCCTAAAAAGGTCCCGCGATGGCCACCCGATTCAACTCCCTGAACTACTACTGCATCCATTCCCGCCATTTCATTCATGATCGCTTCTTGGACTGATGTAGCTGTGCCAATAATCATAATTGACTTTTTCTTTAACTTTTCCATTAATTCTTGAGAGGGAATTCCAAACGTAGATGAACAAATTGAAATTTTTTCTTCCAAGATCACGTTAATTTGCCTATGAAAAGTTTCCATATCCCTATCATAGTTAGGCAGCTGCCTCGGAGGCTCAACTCCTAAATCACTTCGAATCGGCTCTAATAAAGAATTGGCCTTTTGCAGACTCTCATCATCTACGATGTATCTTGTTGGTACAAATAAATTTACTCCAAAAGGTTTATCAGTCAGCTTTTTTACTTCTTGAATTTGTTGCTTCAACGCACTTGGACTCATATATCCAGCCCCAATCATTCCAAGTCCGCCTGCATTTGATACTGCGGAAACCAATGAAGAAGATGTAGGTCCGCCTGCCATCGGAGCCTGAATAATCGGTACCGAAATGTTTAAAACCCTCGTTAACTCATTTTTCCACATGTTTATGAACCACCCCTCCACCAAACCATTTATCCATTCTTTTTTCTATATCTAATATACCAAAAACTTGGTGTCAGGCACCACTCGTGTACATTTGTACGCGTGGGGTGTACAAAAAAAAAGAGGTGACAAAATCGTCACCCCTGTTTGTTAGTTTTCTGCTAATTTATTTACAACCTGTTGATCAGCCTTCTTGGCATTGATAGGATCTTCTGCTTGTTTTGAACGCTTAATAAAAAATGCAAGAATAAGTGCTACACATGCGATACCTACAGATATAAGGAAGGCATCATTAATCCCTTCGAGCATTGCCTTCATCGCAATTTGATGCTTCATTTCAGCGATGACTTGCGGAGATGGTTGCTGTGTCAGATGTTGATTTTTCATATGTTCCATTGCAGCTGCAGCTAAATCAGAAGCATGTGTTTTCGTTCGAGTAGACATAATCGTGATTAACAGTGCTGAGCCTATAGCACCTGAAATCTGCTGTAATGTATTGTTCATCGCTGTTCCGTGTGGATAAAAACGCGCTGGCAATTGGTTTAGCCCATTTGTCATAACTGGCATCATAACCATTGACATTCCAAACATCCGTGCAGAATACAAAAGCATTAAGTGCGTATAGGAAGTAGTAAGGGTTAATTTGCTGAAAAAATATGTCGTTAATACGATAATGGATAGCCCAGTGACCGCTAAAATTCGACCACCAAACTTGTCAAATAATTTACCTGTAATCGGAGACATAATCCCCATCAAAATGGCTCCTGGTAACAGTAATAACCCGGAATGCATTGGAGAAATTCCGCGAATATTTTGCACATATAGCGGTAAAAGCAGCATTGCCGAGAACATAGCCATAGAGATAACAATCGAAATCGCTGAAGATAATGCATACATAGGATATTTGTAAATCCTGAATTCAAGCATTGGTTTTTCAAGCTTTAACTGTCGTAAAATAAACAAGATTAACGAAACGGCACCAACACTAATCGTGCCATACACTTCCGGGCTGCCCCAACCTTTGTTCCCTGCAGAACTAAAGCCATACAACAAACCGCCGAAAGCTACACTTGATAAAAGAAGTGACAGTAAATCGAGACGAATATCATTTTTTGCCTTTTTATCTTTTAGTAAGAAAAAGCCAATAATAAGAACGATGAGTGCAATCGGTGAAACAAGATGGAATAAAATTCTCCAATCGTAATGTTCAATAAGATAGCCTGATAATGTAGGACCAATAGCTGGAGCAAAAATGAATACTAAACCAAATAACCCCATTGCCGCTCCCCTTTTTTCAGGCGGGAAGCTAGTTAACATTACATTCATTAACAACGGCATCATAATCGCAGATCCGGAAGCCTGAATCATTCTCGCCACTAATAAAACCGTAAACGAAGGCGCAAATCCTGCTAAAAGAGTACCGACAGAAAATAAACTGATTGCGGTAAGAAATAGCCTTCTTACCGAATATTTTTGAATTAAAAATGCTGTAGTCGGGATCATGATTCCGTTTACGAGCATATAACCTGTTGAGAGCCATTGAACGGTTGATGCGGATTCTTTTAAATCCTTCATTATTGATGGCAAAGCAACATTTAAAAGTGTTTCGTTTAGCATTGATACAAAAGCCCCGATCATGAGAATGGCTATAATCCCATACGGTGGACGATTATTCTTAATGGAATGTTCCATTGTATTTCCCCCTTAAACTGGTAGTTCATTTTTTTGTACCTTGATTACGCATAAACACTATATTATACCTCCAGTTCATTTTTGGCAACAAATAAATATCTGGTAATAGAGGGTTTGTATAATTGCGAATAATAAAGTACAATAATTTTGTACAGGTAGTCTAAAGAGGATTTAAGGTGAATGTTATGAACGATCGCAAGCAGCATGTAATAAATAAAGCACATCAATTGTTTATCGACAAAGGCTTTCAAGCCACTTCTATACAAGATATTCTAGAATATAGTGGAATTTCGAAAGGCACATTTTACAATTATTTTTCATCAAAAAGTGAATTACTAATTGCTATTTTTAAATCCCTCAACAAGGAAATAGAAAAGGACCGCAATGAGGTATTAATTGGACATAATCGTTCAGACATTGAGATTTTTATCAAACAGATTGAAATTCAGATGAATTCCAATCGAAAATATAAATTAATCTCCTTGTTTGAAGAAGTTTTTTTATCAAATGATGATACATTAAAGGAATTTATGAAGAGGACACATTTTATGCAGCTTCGTTGGACTTTTAATCGATTTATTGATATTTTTGGCGAAGAGAAAAAACCATACCTATTGGACTGCGCGATTATGTTTATGGGAATTTTACAACTTAATCTCCATTACCACTTTATTGAAAAAGAATGTCCTGTTGATATTTCAAAGGTAATCCGCTATAGTGTCAATCGTATTACCCATTTGGTGGAAGAAGTAGCTGCAGAAGGTTCACAACTCCGTGACCCGGAAATTTTAGAAAAATGGTTACCAGAAAAATCGGACCTTGCCTTTCAGAAAAAACTTTATTCAACCATTCTATCCCTAAAGAAAACATTGGTTCATCATAAAGAACAAGAAAAATTTATGGAGCTGCTCGACTTTATTCAAGAAGAATTATTACATGCAAAAGAGCCGCGAAAATTCCTTATCCAAAGCGCAATCTCAGCCTTACAAGAAAATCAGGAGGATACTTGGCAAAAAGAACTCCATAAACTAGAACGACTAATAGGCGACTTTTAACAGATTTGACGAACATATATACTTTGGAAAAAAATACGACTTATCGACAAACAGTTGGAAAACGTCTAAATACTAGTTTCAGAAGAATTTATGGCGATGGAAAACGTCAAATGGTTGAAAACCAAGTAAATCCTTTTGTTAGTGATAAAGATTTTACAATGTTAAAGGAATGTTTGAAATGTAGCATTTTCATAAATTAAATAAAGAAGCTCGCGGTCAGCGAGCTTCTTTTGCATGATTTAAATCTTATTTTATAAAAGTACTTGGCATAACGACTGCGACAACTTCTCCACGAGCACATAGCTCCCCATCGGCGTATACCTCTGTTTCCACTTTCCACTTTTTCGGGTGAATCTCATGCACTGTTCCAAGCGCTTTTAACGCTACGCCATGTGGAGTTGGTTTAACAAAATCGACCTTTAACGAAGCGGTTACGAAACGGGGTGGTTCAGCTCCTTCACCCACGTCATGACCATTCTTTCGATGGAGTGCAAGAGATGCTGAGCCTGTCCCGTGACAATCAACAAATGACGCAATTAGACCACCGTAAACAAAGCCAGGTAAAGCCAAATGCTCCGGTTTAGGTGTAAATATTGTCATCGTTTGCTCCCCATGCCAGCCAGTTCGAAAATGGTGCCCCTTCTCATTCAAACGACCACAACCATAACACCACGCAAAATCATCTGGATATTCATCTTGAATAGCTTTATGTACTATAATCTCCACCACTACTCCCCCTTTGTCAGAATTATTATAACATACAGACGAAAAAAAATGTCGTCTATTGCTAACTTCTATTTGGTGTCAGGCACTGCAAGATAGGACATTCAAGGTAATAAGTATAGTTCGAGCCTATTTCGAATCAAAATGGAAAAAAATTCAAGAAACTAAACACTTGTATCAGACATGAAGTTACTTGTCTTCATATCATATATAACTGAAAGATACCAAAAAGTCTTTCAAATTTTTATGAATAATAAGGAGGGTTTTTAATGAGTCTTTATTCACCATTAGATATCATTGAGGCTGTGGAGGGGATTAACGATTTAGGAATAAGAGGATTTATGGATTCGGATCCAGGCTCTGGTCGTACTCGCCGTCGTACCTCTCGCCGTCGCACCTCTCGCCGTCGCACATCTCGCCGTCGTACTTCTCGCCGTCGTACTTCTCGTCGTCGCACAACTCGCTGCACACTTCGTTGCACTCGCCGTCGCACTCGCCGTTCCCGCAAATGCACACTTCGTTGCACTCGCCGTCGCACTCGCCGTTCCCGCAAATGCACACTTCGTTGCACTCGCCGTCGTACTTCTCGTCGTCGTACTCGCCGTTCCCGTAAATGCACACTTCGTTGCACTCGTCGTCGTACTACTCGTCGTCGTTCAACTCGCCGTCGCTCACGTCGACGGGGCTGCTAGGCGCTCCGCCGAAAAACTCGCGTTTTTCGGCGTGCGAGGCATCGCTTTCGAAGCTTACTCTTATGGAGCTAGACAATCCTTAAAGTCAAAATTTTTACTTTCTAATCAAATAAAAACAAGCATCAGTGCAAAAACTGATGCTTGTTTTCCTTTTTGCTTTTATTATCCAAATAATTTTGGATTAAACACCTTTATAAGCTAAGCGATAAATTTCAGCTAATTCCGTTACGAGTGGAAGCTTCGGATTAGCAGTTGTACATTGATCTTCAAAGGCCCGATCTGCTAAATAGTCGACTTTGCTTTCGAATTGAGCTTTATCGATATTGTTTGCTTGAAGGCTCATTGGTACGTCAAGTTCTTTTGCCAATTTGATAATGGCTTGAACAAGACTTTCTACGCCTTCAGCAGTTGTTTTTGCTGGGAGACCAAGCGTTCTTGCAATTTCCGCATACCGTTTATCAGCTTTAAAATGGTTATATTTAGGGAATGCCGTGAACTTTTCTGGTTTCGTAGCATTATAACGAATAACATGTGGCAGAAGAACTGCGTTTGCACGTCCATGAGCGATATGGAATTCCGCTCCTAATTTATGCGCAAGGCTGTGGTTAATGCCTAGGAACGCATTGGCAAAGGCCATACCGGCAATTGTTGAAGCATTGTGCATTTTCTCACGAGCTTCTTCATCACTTCCATTTTTATAAGCTTTTGGTAGATACTCAAATACAAGCTGAATAGATCTCATTGCTAGACCATCTGTAAAGTCATTTGCCATACAAGAAACATAGGCTTCAATCGCATGTGTCAAGACGTCCAAACCTGTATCAGCAGTTATATGTTTAGGAACCGTCATAACAAATTGCGGGTCAATAATCGCCACATCCGGAGTCAATTCATAGTCCGCAAGTGGGTATTTTACATTAGCTGCTTTATCAGTAATAACAGAGAAAGATGTTACCTCTGAACCTGTACCAGAAGTAGTAGGAATCGCTACGAATTGTGCTTTTGTACCAAGATGAGGGTATTTGACAATCCGTTTACGAATATCTAGGAACTTCTGCTTTAATCCAAAGAAATCTGCTTCTGGATGTTCATAGAACAACCACATACCTTTGGCGGCATCCATTGCAGAACCTCCGCCAAGTGCGATGATGACATCTGGCTGGAATTTAGCCATCATTTCTGCACCCTTCATTACGGTTTCGATAGATGGATCTGGTTCAACTTCTGAGAAAATTTCACAGTGCACATAATCTGGACGTTTACGTAAATAATATAATACTTTATCTACATATCCCAATTTCACCATGCCAGGATCTGTTACAATGAATGCTTTCGAAATTTTTGGCATTTTAGCTAGATACTGAGTTGAATTCTTTTCAAAATAAATTTTAGATGGAACTTTGAACCATTGCATGTTCACGTTTCTCTTCGCAACCTTTTTAATATTGATTAGATGTATAGCTCCAACGTTAGTAGAAACAGAGTTTCCGCCATAAGTACCACAGCCAAGTGTTAATGATGGAATATAAGCATTATAGATATCACCAATAGCACCTTGTGATGATGGAGCATTCACGATAATACGTCCTGCTTTCATACGTAAGCCATATGCCTTGATTGCTTCATCACTTGTAGTGTGAATAACTGCAGAGTGGCCTAGACCGCCAAATTCAAGCATTTCTTCTGCTCTATTTAAACCTTCCTCTAAACCATTCACTTTGTAGCAAGCTAAAACTGGGCTTAATTTTTCCCTTGATAGTGGATATGCTGGACCAACACCTTTTAATTCCGCTACTAAAATCTTCGTGCCTTCGGGAACCGTTACGCCGGCCATTTGAGCGATTTTATAGGCAGCCATCCCAACAATAGCAGCATTTACTGCACAAGATTGTTCGTTGATGACAAGTTTTTCAACCTTTTGTCTTTCTTCCTCATTTAAGAAATAGCAGTTATTTGCTTTCATTTCATCTTTAACATCTTGGTAAACTTCTTTATCAATAATGACTGCTTGCTCAGAAGCACAAATCATTCCATTATCAAAAGTTTTAGATAGAATTAAATCATTTACTGCTTGTTTAAGATTAGCTGTTTTTTCAATGTAGCATGGAACATTTCCTGGTCCTACGCCAAGTGCTGGTTTTCCTGAGCTATAGGCGGATTTAACCATTCCGGCACCACCAGTAGCAAGGATGAGTGAAATTTTAGGATGGTTCATCAAAGCTTGAGTTGCTTCAAGTGATGGTGTTTCAATCCATTGAATACAATTTTCAGGAGCTCCTGCTTTAATAGCTGCATCTCTAAGTACCCTAGCTGCTTCACTGCTGCTTTTTTGTGCAGATGGATGGAAAGCAAATACGATTGGGTTTCTTGTTTTAATGGAAATCAATGATTTAAACATTGTTGTAGATGTAGGATTCGTTACTGGAGTTACCCCTGCAACAACACCAACCGGCTCAGCAATTTCCATAATTCCTTCTAATTCGTTTTCATTAATTACGCCAACTGTTTTGTTGTATTTAATATTGTGATAAACATATTCTGTAGCGAACATGTTTTTAATAATCTTATCTTCGTAAACTCCTCTTTTGGTTTCTTCAACGGCAAGCTTTGCAAGCTGCATATGTTGATCCAAACCGGCTAACGCCATTTGTTTAACAATTTCATCAACACTTTCTTGGTCAAAGCTGCGAAATTCTTTTAGCGCCTTCAAACCATTCTCAACTAAACGATCAACCATTTCATTGACATTTTGTTTTTGTTTAACTACTTTTTGTTCTACAGTCATTGTATTTCCCTCCATGTGTATTTTGGGGTAATGATTGAATGCAATGCTTATTTATAAAAAGGATTTTTGGGGATTTTTTCATTCCTTTATCCTTTATGCTCACATGATAGCATGGAAATTTGGCGATAAGTATGTGAAATATTGAACATTCTATGAATCTAATATGTACACTTTGTTAATAGTATTATTTAAAGCGCTTTCATTTTAGAGTAATAAGAAAAAACCTCTCATTCGCAAAAATGAGAGGTTCGTCAACAGAATTAATGACAGCGCTTTAAAAATTATTTTCGTTTTTTCTTCTTAGTGGTCATTCTTCCTAATAAAAATGCCCCTGCTGCCACGCCAATGACTGTGTTAGTTTTTTTGTTAAATACTTGTTTCGCAACAAGATTTACATTCTGAGGTCTTTCTGCTAAACGTCTCATGAAATAACCATACCAGTCATCGCCAAAAGGAACATATGTGCAGAAGTTATAGCCTTCACTAGCCAACTTGAGTTGTAACTCTTTCCGGAAACCATACAACATTTGGAACTCGAATTTATCATTCGGAATATTGTTTTTCTTCACAAATTCCTTGATATGGTTAATAATTCGATGATCGTGTGTCGCAATTGATGTAAATTTTCCGTTTAACAGATGCCATTCAGTCAGATTGATAAAGTTTTTATCAATTTCACTCTTATCTTGATATGCAATCTCCGGAGACTCTTTGTAAGCACCTTTTACAATTCGGATACGGAAATTCTCATACTTTTTCAGATCTTCTAGTGCATGATGGAAATAAGCTTGAATTACAGTACCGACATTATCATATTCCATTGAAAGTACATCTAATATTTGAAAAGTAGGCTCAAGATGAGTGAAATCCTCCATGTCAATGTTGACAAACATATCATATCTATTTGCTTTATCAACAATTTCCCTTAAGTTACTCAAGCAGAAATCATAATCTATATCCAAACCTAATTGAGTTGGTTTTAAGGAAATATGTGCATCGACATTATTCTTATGAATCGCTTCGATTACATTAAGAATTTTTTCTTTCGCATCTGCCGCCTCTTCTTTTTTATACACAAATTCTCCTAAATTATCGACCGTACAAGAGATTCCATGATTGTTAAGCTCTCTTATACTTTTGATCGCTTCTTCAATATTTGTTCCGGCTACGACACTTTGCGCGCCCATTTTTAAACCGTATTTTTTAGCGGTACTATTCAATAATTGGTTTTGGGATAAGCCAATGAAAAAATCTTTTAACATAGACATAGCGTTTACTCCTAACTGTTGTATTATTCGAAATTATTATAGCATACTTTTTTGATAACGGTTACTCACCGAAAATTACGAATATTTTAATCCCAATTTAAGCTTTATTTCACCTAACCCATACAAAAAATCTTTGTGCTTCTTAACTTTAGGAAGAAAAAAAAGACCGGAATCCTTTGCCGATCTTTTCGTCGTTTACTTTTTCTTTTTCCCGCAAAAGGAACCCTTGTCCCAAAAGTTTTTTTCGGAGCAGCCTATACAGGTGAAACCTGCGGAAATACAGCGTTCGCTCACAATAGATTCACATGCATTAAAGGCTGTAGGGCCCTTACAGCCCAGCTTGAACAAGCAATAGCCTTTTCTCGCGCCCTCATCATCATATGATTCGGCAAATAATTTTTGATCAAAATACGGTTTACGGTGACAAGTCATATGTACCGTTGTTTGATAGAACGCTTTTGGGCGAAGCTTTTTATCAAGTTCAGGCAGCTCTCCGTGGAAATGAATATGTAAAAACGTTCCAACGATAACCTCTGGTATGGGTGGACAGCCTGGAACAAGTGCAACAGGAATATCATCAGGAATGAGAGTTCTTAGATCAACGGAATTGGTTGGATTGCTGCCTGCTGACGTAATTCCTCCCCAAGCGGAACAGCTTCCAACTGCAATGACTGCCTTTGCATTTTTGGCTGCTTGGATAATTTCTTCTCGTACCGATTTGCCTGCAATCATGAGAAATTCATCGCTTCCCGGGATACCCCCTTCAACTGCAAGAACATATTGCCCTTTATATTTTTCAAAAATCGTTTCTTTATGTTCCTCCACCTGAAAGCCGCTCGCTACAGATAATAGCTCACTATATTCCAAAGAAATAAAATTCAAGATTGCATCTAATGAGGAAGGCTCAAAGGATCGCGTAAATGCCTCTTTGCAACCAGTGCAATCAAGAGCACTTATCCAAATAATAGGAAGTCGATGATCCGTTTTATTTAACATTTCCTCCGTAACATTTATAGTCTCTAACCAATTGTACGGCTGCATATGAATGTCTCCTCTACCTAGAATAACGACTTTCTCTTTTTTGTAACTATTTTTGTTCAACTTTTCACAATCTTTTACAATTATATTATAGTTTCAAAAACTAGTACTATGCAATGAAAAGAATGTGAAAAATTAGCGGTACACAAAAACGTCAAATTTATGAAGGACAAAAAAGATGAAATAGTAAAAATAAGTGTATGAAATGATCACGTTCATCTTAGACTAATGAAGAAAAAATAATGGGAGGAAACTTGATGGATAAAAAAATTAAAAGCTATCCTAACGCTAGCCTTGGAGGGAAATTATCAAAAACAAAGGGCGATGTAGATTCCGGACATTTAAGGTACGGAATTAAAGATGATAAAAAAAAAGAGTAAGCACAAAAAAACAGCCATCAATCTATGGCTGTTTTTTTGTGGTGTCAGGCACCAAATTTATTTGAGGATTGCAGGCTTTAACAAGACTTCGACTAAGCGGTCCATGCCAAGTTTAATTTTTTCTGGCGTGGAATGGCTAAAGTTTAATCGGAAGGTGTTATACTTTGGCTGATTCACGTAGAAGGGGGCACCTGGGACAAAGGCAACACCGTTCTCAACTGCTTCATGAAGCAGTGTAGTGGTGTTTATGTTTTCATTTCCTTCTACCCACATAAACATTCCACCTTTTGGTTCTTTCCATGTAAACAAATCAGAGCCTAGTCTCTGCAAATAATCCCTCATAATGCACATCCGTAAGTAGTACTCTTTTCTTACATGTTCGATATGTTCATCAAGATTGAAATCACGCAAGAGGTAATATAGGGCCTGCTGGTCGATACTGCTCGAATGTAAATCATTCATTTGCTTCGCTTTCGCCATCATTTGAACCACTTCTAATGGTCCAGTGACCCAACCTGTTCTTAGGGCTGGTACAACGGACTTTGAAAAAGTACTCGTATATAACACATGGCTCTGATAGGAATCCAAGGAAGCTACAGGCTTATATTTTTCATCTTGGTTAAATTGAATATCACCATAAGGATCATCTTCTAAGATTAGAACATCATTTTCATAGCAAAGAGATAGTAGGATTTCACGACGCTCGTTACTCCAAACCTTGCCATCCGGATTAGAAAAAGTAGGAATGATATAAACGAATTTAGGATGTAACTGTTCCAGCTTTACTTTTAAGTCATCAGGTTCCATCCCATGCTCGTCACTCTTGACGGCAACCACATTTGCTCCGTAGGATTGAAATACTTGCAAGGCAGAAAGATATGTAGGATCTTCAGTAAGGACCACATCACCGGGCGCAAGCATGATTCTTGAAAACAAATCTATGACTTGCTGCGAACCAGTTGTAAGTAGAATATTTTCTGGTGTGGAAGAGATCCCTTTTCGGCTCATTCTTGATTGAATAGCTTCACGAAGGGGGATGTATCCTTCAGTCAACCCGTATTGAAGGGAAGATTTTCCTGATGCAAAAACTTGTTCATAGGCATTTTTTACTGCCTCGAGCGGGAAAATATCTTCGGCTGGTAATCCTCCAGCAAATGAAATAATGTGTGCCTGCTGGGTTACTTTTAGGATGTCTCTAACAGCAGAAGATTCATAGTTCTTGGTTTGTGGTGCAAATGAATAGTTCAACGATAGTCGCTTCCTTTTAAAAAAATTTGTAAGAGGATGAAGTACAATCCCCTATTTCTATAATCCTAATCGATAATAGAATAATAAAGTTTATAGTATATTATAAAAGTCTGATAAGCAAGTTCCTTCCTTAAAATTTCTTAAAATTTCTAAAAATTTAATTTTCTATATCTAAACTTCTTAGTACCTTGTTACAACATCTAAAAGTCGAAATATGTTATAATATTAATATCATCCATTAAAAGATATTTTATGGAGCGATAATTTGCACCCCCATTGTTTCAATTATTTAGTAGGACTCCTGTTAAATTACCTTGAATCATATATTACTCCGACATACAAGCTCAACTAGATATAAATACAGATAGTAGAAAGGATGTTCATAGTTGGAAAGTAAAATTGAAACAGTTTATATATTAGAAAATCCTGAGAAAAATATTAGAAAATTTGCAACTGGGTATCAGCTTCGTTATGATGATACGATCAAAGAGGTTTTCGGAGTAGCCTGTATGCATGATCTAACGATGATGCTTCAATTTAACAAGAGTTTTCAAGAAAGTATTTGTAGGAAAGATGGAATATCTGAAAGTAATATCACTCTTAATTGTATTATTCGTATTGCTTCAAAAGATGAATTACATCATTTAAGAAAACAATTGGTAGAAAAAATGCATCAAGATAGCCAATTGTCTCAAGAAAATGAAAACCCGATCCCTTGCCCTTTTAATTCCATCATTAAGCTGCAAGAAGGAATTTTCAAGTGGGATGACCACAATTCCTCCTATATACCAATGGTAAAAGGTGCTTAAAATAATCACCTTTTTCCCCTGAATTTCCCTCCACGAAATTCAGGTCTCATACATAGAAAACTACTATTAATAAACGTCTTTGAACTATAGTTATATTCCCCTCAAAATTCTCTATCGCTCCTACTTTATTCTATTTCTAATCCTTTCCTCCTTACCATTTTCATGAAGAGATTTTTTTCAATAATACTTGTACGGTACAAGTATTATATTAATATATTCGAGTATATTTCTGGAGGTGTCAGGGACCGAAATTGGTGCCTGACACCTCCAGTAAATGGATTTGTTTAAAAAATCGTTGATTCTGCTTTTCAACAACCTAAATTGCTTGGATTTATTCAAAATGGTCATTGATTCAGCTCATCAATGACCCAAATCGCTTGGTTTTGTACAAAGCGGTCGTTGATAGTGCTTATCAAGGACCAAAATCGCTTGATTTTATTCAAAACGGTCGTTGATAACACTTATCAACGACCAGAATCGCTTGGTTTTATTCAAAACGGTCGTTGATAACTCTCATCAACGACCAGAGTCGCTTGGTTTTATTCAAAACGGTCGTTGATAACTCTTATCAACGACCAGAATCGCTTGGTTTTATTCAAAACGGTCGTTGATAACACTTATCAACGACCAAAATTGCTTGGTTTTATTCAAAATGGTCGTTGATACAACTCATCAAAGTCCAAATTCATTAGTGTCTTAAATGACGCTCTAAGTGTAGATAATCAATTTAGAAGAATTGTGGTGTCAGGCACCACGATTAAGAAAATAGACTTTTGATGCTGTCGAATAATTTTTTAAAGAAGTCCCCTACTTTTTGGAGAAAGTTTTTGTCCCCTACTGTTTCTTTAATCCGCTGCTGAATGTCCTGTGAGAGGTGATCGAGCTGCGATTTGGCATTGTCAAAATTGATATTCAGGTGACGCATTTTATCAAACAAGTCAATTAAAAGCTGTCGATCTTCTGGGCTTAAGGTGATTTTCAGTGACTTTAACTTATCATCAATGATCTTGGCAATATCGTCTTTTGTCGCTGGTTTTTGTACAGCTATCTCTTTTTTTATATCTGTAAGCAGCTGACCCACTTTATCCTTGTCCACCCCATCATTTTTCGCTAAATTAGTTGCCAGGTTCAACTCTTCATTTGCCACTTCTGTTCGATCCTTATTTAGAGCCGTTCCACCTTTTCCTTGATCGTAGGCCTTATAAATCCCAACCAATGCGGAATGCCCACTAACTTTTACCGGTGAAGCGATATCAACAACAGCATCCTTTACTCCAGCTGTCAACAAGGCATTCGCATACATTTCATTTGTAACCTCTGTTATATTTTCAGGTGTGACCTGATGAATGATCAGCCCTGTCCCAGGGTCCTTCCTCGTAATTTTAGCCGATGAATACATATGGGCGTTTGGGTCACCCTTAATATACGTTGCCAGATCTTGCCCTATGACCGTTATTTCGTTTACCTTACTCGTGTCTGTAACATTCAATAGTTTTCTTACTTCTTCCTTTTGCGAAGGAGATAGTTGTGCTCCGTATACGACAACCGGCAATCCATATTTTTCGTTGATGCTTTCATCATCACCATTAGAAGCAAGTGCGACGCTTGAATTTTTTATGAAGAATACTGAAAAAAGTACAGCCGCAAAAGCTGCCATTTTAAAAAAACGCATGATAGTCTCTCCTTCTCATTTAAAAAAACTGTAGATTGGCTTTGGTGTTGCCTTATAAATTATGTATTTGCCAATCAATTTCTCGTCTTCCTATTTTCCTTAAAAAGTCATTGGTTCTGGAAAATGGCTTGCTCCCAAAGAAACCTTTATGAGCAGAAAATGGGCTTGGATGTGGAGACTTAATAATGAAATGTTTGGATGAGGTAATCAACTTCTGTTTTTGTTGAGCAAAATTCCCCCAAAGGATAAACACAACCGGTGCCTCCCTATGATTCAATATTTCTATTACTTTATCTGTGAACATATCCCAGCCGATATTTTTATGTGAGTTTGCCACTCCAGCCTGAACAGTTAAGGTTGTGTTCAATAATAGTACACCTTGCTTAGCCCATTCCACCAAGCACCCATTATTGGGAATATGACATCCCAGATCGGCCTGCAGTTCCTTATATATATTTTGCAATGATGGAGGAATTCCCACACCTGGTTTAACGGAAAAGCTTAATCCATGAGCCTGTCCGGGGCCGTGATAAGGATCTTGCCCGATAATAACCACATTCGTGTCTTCAAAAGGCGTGTAGTTCAGTGCATTAAAAATTTCGTCCATATTTGGATAGATCTCTTTTGTTTGATACTCTTCCTGTAATATTTCCATTAATTGCAGATAATACGGTTGCTTGAATTCCCCTTCAAGCAAAGAGCCCCAATCATTTTGCAATATTGCCATTTCTATGCCACACTCTCTTTCTTGTTGCTAAACCATTTTTTATTATAGGAGTCTAGAGAGCATCTATCAATAATAACCGTGCAAGACACTTACCTGTTATCGTGTTATTTTCTTTAGATTTATTCGAGTGCTAGGTGTCAGGCTCCTTCTAAGAGGTAAAATTAACCACTATTAGGAAGAATGTTGTATGATAAAAACGTATATTCATAAATAGACAGATTCTAAGTTTTATTTTCAGAATCTTTCATCAATTTATAAAATTAAGGAGGATCATATGCTTAGTAAATCGTTAATTGAAGACGTACTAACTCAAGCGTTATCAACCGGTGGGGATTTTTCTGAGATTTTCGTAGAGGATCGTTTTACCAATAATATGACATTAAAAAGCGGCAAGATTGAAACATGTCTATCTGGACGTGATTTTGGCATCGGAATCCGAGTGTTTAAAGGATTACAAAGCGTCTATGCTTATACAACTGACTTTAGTAAGGAAGGGCTTTTAAAAGCAGCGAAAAATGCAGCCCAAGCGATAAATGGAAATCGTTTGATCCATCTTTCCCCTTTTGTGCAAGAAACCTTCGAGACGATACACCCTATTCAACTATTGCCGCAGGATGTGGCTAAATCCAGAAAGGCAGCCGTCATGAAAAATGCTTATGATATTGCAAAAAGCTATCATTCAAGCATTTCACAAGTAACCGTTCGTTATCTAGATGAAGAACAAAATGTGCTTATTGCCAATTCAGATGGAAAATGGATTGAAGACAAACGGGTTCGCTCTAGATTGGCGATCCAAGCAATTGCCGAACGAGATAACCAAATGGAAACGGGCTTCTATGGACCGGGAGCACATCAAGGCTTTGAATTTATTGAAAATCTAAATTTGGATCATTATGCCAATGAAGCTGCCCGCATTGCAGTGACAATGCTAGATGCTAGTCCATGTCCAAGCGGAAAATTCCCTGTCATTATCGACAATGAGTTTGGCGGCGTTATTTTTCATGAAGCATGTGGTCATGGATTGGAAGCTACCGCTGTCGCGAAAAACAACACTGTTTTTGCAAATCGCCTTGGTGAACGGGTTGCTCCAGAGATTGTTACTTACATTGATGATGGAACACTTCAAAATGAATGGGGTTCCATCAATATAGATGATGAAGGAGAAAAAGCGAGAAAAAATGTCCTGATCGAAAATGGGATATTAAAAGGCTATTTAATTGATAAATTTAATTCCCGTCGAATGGGAATGGAATCTACCGGTTCAGGAAGAAGGGAATCCTTCCGTTTTGCCCCTACATCCAGGATGACGAATACTTACATAGCTCCAGGAAAATCGTCTCCTGAAGAAATCATCGCCAATACAGAACATGGTATTTATACAAAATATATGGGCGGAGGCCAAGTCAATCCAGCTACTGGCGATTATAACTTTGCAGTTATGGAAGCATATGAAGTGAAAAATGGAAAGCTCGGGAAACCGCTTAAGGGTGCTACCCTTATCGGGAATGGTCCAAAAACCTTACAGCATGTCGATATGGTTGGCAATAATTTAGGACATGGTGCGGGGATGTGCGGTGCATTAAGTGGAAGCATTCCAGTCAACGTCGGGCAACCGATGATCCGTGTAAGTGAAATCACTGTTGGTGGAACAAAGGGGGAATAAACGGATGACGTTACAAGAATTTCAAGCAAAGCTGTTTTCTCAAGCTGCAAGCAGCGGTTTTACGGATATTGAAATGTATTATGAAAAGAAAGAAGTTTTTGGCTGCCAAATTTACAATGGTGAAATTGATCAATATGAAGTGGCTGAAGATGGTGGTGTTTCCTTTCGGGGAATATTTAATGGAAAGATGGGCTATGCCTATTCCGAAAAAATAGAGGATGCATCTATTCCCTTCTTGTTAGAAAATGCGAAAGAAAATGCCGAATTCATGCATGAAGATGATATAGAGGAAATTTTTGCAGGAAGCAATCAATATGAACTGAGAGACTTTTACTCAACATCTTTACAGGATGTAACGATTGCTGAAAAAATACAATTGATGAAAGATGTTGAACGGGAATTGCTTGCATTTGATCCGCGAATAACCGCCGCAGATTATTGTATAATTCGAACAGAATCGATAACTAGAAATCTATTAAATAATAAAGGCTTATCGTTAAGTGATCAAATGAACCTATTGTCTGTCATTTTGGAAGTAATCGCGAAAGATGGGGATGAAATCAAAACTGGCTTTGAACTTATTACGACCAATGACTTCTATAGCCTAAATGCAAAGGAAATTGCCAAAAAAGCAGCAGAGGAGGCACTCTCACAATTAGGAGCGAAAAATATCAAAAGCAAAGAGTATCAAGTTCTATTAAGAAATGATGCTGCCGCAAATCTATTAGCCACATTTTCTTCTAATTTTTCTGCAGAAGATACACAAGCAGGGATTTCAGCATTAAAGGATAAGCTTGGAAAGCAAATTGCATGTCAAAAAATAAAGATTGTCGATGATCCCTTCCTTGAGAATGGGCTTGCAAGTCGAACATTTGATAGTGAAGGTGTGGCTTCTCAAAAATTAACATTGGTTGAATCGGGTGTTTTACAAACCTTCCTTCATAATCAAAAAACAGCGAAAAAAGATCAAACGGAAACAACAGGTCATGCACATAAAGAATCCTATAAAAGTGCTGTTAAAGTTGGCCCATCCAATCTTTTTATTGAGCCTTCCACTATGGCATTTGAAGATTTGGTTTCTTCCATAGACGAAGGAGTGCTCATTACCAATTTGTCTGGTTTACATTCTGGAGCGAATAAAGTTTCTGGTGATTTTTCACTTGCTGCCAATGGATTCTTTGTGAAAGACGGCAAAATACAATTTCCGGTAAACTTAATGACCATCGCGGGTAATTTTTATCAATTATTACTGAATATAGAGGAAATTGGCTCTGACTTAACTTTCCCGCTTTCCCCTTTTGGCTCCCCATCGATTTTGGTAAAATCATTATCGGTTACGGTAGAGTAATTTGAAGTCAGTCCTTCACTGATTTTACACGGTGGAGGACTGACTTTTTTCAAAAGTAGGTTTTATTCACTTTTCACTATACTTCCAACGCAGAAACTTAAATGGTCGATGGAACAAGTACTTACTCACTACTATCAAGCCTGTAAGGTTAATGGATGTTTAAATTCACGAGGAAATTCAATCTTTCCTTTTGTTCTAATAAAGAGTGTTTCACTACCCTTAAATGTCGTACTTTGACAATCAAAATTTTTATCATCTGGAGTAAAATAAAAATGGACAACGCTAGTATCTTTGGTCGTGATCTTGTTTAAGATGTCTTCAATACAAAAATCTTTTTTACTCACAATATCAAAAATAGTAAGCTGTTTTCCTTCATTTTCGAAAATCACAATAACATCTTCTTGTTCTATGTAATAGATGTTTTCCCTAAATACATACAAACAATAGAACATAAACAGTTCCTGGGTATCTGCCGCTCAAAAGATCTGTGAGACTGGTATTCTTTTAGCTGTAAATTTATAAATGAAATCCAAATGATCTTTGTGGGTCCAATCAAGCTTATGAATACCAGTTGATTTATTTTGATTACCAGTATAAGTCTTGGTAAAAAGAGATTCATCACTTTTTTTAAAACCAAACTTCGGATAAAATTCTAATACTGACTGAATAGACAAATAGGTACATGATATCTACTTTTTCATCAAACTCTTCTATTACCTTGTTTATAAAGCTAGCAGATAATCCCTGATTTCGATAGTTTGGATGAGACATCACCGTGCCAATTTGGATCGCCTCTTTTGTCTCCCCTTTTATGATTAGTTTTATTTTACTAATCGATACATTTGCAACGATTTTACCCCTATCAATAAAGACATAAGGCACATATTTGTCAGTCCAAAAGCCCTTCTGATACCAAACTTCAAAATCGATTCCGAATGTATCTGTAGCCAGATGATTGAAACTACTTCTTAAAACATCATTCTTTTTGATATCGTTTGAAAAAATTAATTGACTCATTTATACTGCTCCCTTTAAGCAATTCACATTCTTTTAATCGCCGATTCAATAAAAATAACACCATATCCCTACCTCAATTGGTCAAAAATGTAAGCACCAATATTCTGAAGTTGATATATTTTCAACGCAAATATACTATTAAGAAAAAGACAAGGAGCATAAGGCATGAATTCACCAAAAAGTGTTGTTGAAAAACTTAATATTACAAAGTACGCCAGAAAGTTGATTCTCCAAAAGCCTGAGGAAATGGATGACTTTCAAGAAATAGAATTCGATTCTTCCATTAAAAATGATAAATATGACCTAATCTTTATCTTTATTTTTAATTTAGAAGAATTTTCAAAGCAGCTTCAGACGGTGATTGAAAAACAATTACTCGAGGATAATGGATATTTATATTTTGCTTATCCGAAAAAAAATAATAAGCTGTATAAAGAATACATAGACCGTGACAGCTTTATAGAGGCAATACCGGTCAATGATGAGGGCTATGTTCTTGAGAGTAATATAAAATTTTCAAGAATGGTCAGCCTAAATGATGTTTTTACGGTTGTTGGTTTGAAAGCAACACCAAAGAAGAAAAAAGCCACATCGAGCAGCAAGAGTAGTCAATGTGTCGTTGACTATATTGAAAACGTAGAGGATATAAAGAACTATTTAAACAAAAATGAAGCTTTATTATCCGCTTATAACCAATTGACTTTTGGATACCAAAAGGATTGGGCACGCTATGTCTACAGTGCAAAAAGAAAAGAAACCCAAGAAAAACGACTCCTGGAAATGGAAACCATCTTAGGTGAAGGCTACAAATCAATAGAATTATATCGAAGAAAAAACAGATAGGAGAAACATTCTTTGGTGCCTGACACCACCACAGTTTTGGGTGTCAGGCACCAAATTTATTGTACCCTTTTTTCTAAATCCTTTGCTGTTGAACTAGTTTCCACAGTTTTTTCGTCCTTTAAAGTTCCAAATATAATATCAAAAAATGGATTTGAAACACCAAACCAATAGTTTTCATTTTTATAATGATGAAGAATGTGAGTTTTCTTCAACCACACTCCAAATTTGGTTTTTGGCTTAATTGGCTGATGGGCAATGTAATGCTTCCATTCATATACAAGCAGCATGAAGACTAGCCCCATCCCAAAAGCTAATGTGCAATCTATTTTTTTCACGATCAAATAAAACAGAGTTAACAGTATTAAAAAATTCGGAATGCTGTACCAAAGTGGGAGAAACAGCAATTTTAAATTATTTGGGTATTTATGATGGTCATAATGTAAGCGCTTTAATAAATTTAAGAAAAATTCATTTTTAGGTGCCTTTAAGTGGAACAAAAAACGATGTGTTACGTATTCACCAAACATATAGGTAAATAATCCGATTGCAAAGAAAATAAACACCACAAACGATTGCACCTTTAGAACTAAGAGACCTGTCATTACGAGGAATAGAATAATCATAAATAAAATATCAAAATGAAAAAAGTAATTTCGATACAACCCATTATCCTTCATTTGGTTCACTCGCTTTCGTTCTTATGCGCCATATCTCAAGGCTTTTTTTCATCATATCTTTTATGGTTATCTCCGTTTTCTCGATCTCTTTTTGGAAAAGTGTTTTCAACAAATCCTCGTAGTAGTCCCTCGCCAGCTGCCGATGTTTTGGTTCGCTGAAATACTTTTCTGCCATCCTCAAAAACACTTCTTTAAAACTATTTAATATGAGCAGATAGATTGGATTAGATGCCAATCCTGCAAGATTTTGTTGTAACTCCCAATCAAAATTAGCGTAGGCTGTCGCATCATCCTTCAAATCTTCTAAACTTGCAAATAAAGAAATCACTTTAAGTGGATGATGGTGCACAGCGTCTATTACATAAGCGGGCGTCAATGCGATCCGCAATTCCAGCACATAATGGATAAACTCGTCTGGAATTTCTTCATAGGAATTAAGTATATTGACAATTGTCATTAAATTTCCATGCTTCCAATAATCATTTACTATTGCAGGCAATCCATTACGAATAGTCACCCACCCATCTCTTTCTAGTCGCTGGAGTACCTCACGAATTGTCGGTCTTCCTACATTGAAATGCACGGCTAGCTCTCTTTCTGGAAGCAATGGTTCATTTGCTTTATATTCCCCTTTTAAAATCAGCTGAATCATTTTTTTCTCAATTAAATCGGAAGAGCGTTCTTTCAAAAATATTCCTCCTTTCACTTGGTAATACCAAAATCATTATTGGTATTACCATGATATGCGAACCCTCACAGAATAGTCAAACTATTTCAAAAACTTATTGGCGTTTTTTGCGAAAAAACCACCTGTTTACCTAGCTTAGGTTGTTTAAATAGAGGATAGAGTGGGCTTTACTGGCGAATAACACCTTTTTTCTGTCGGATAGGATAAGTTTACTGTCGGATAACCTCACTTTACTGTCGCATTGAGTGACTTTACTGGCGGATAGTCTTTTAATTGTCGGATGGGATGTCGGATGATCCAAGCGGAGTGCAACAATTTTCTCAAATATTTAGTTTGCTCTTATTGACACTCATCAATTTTTCTATACAATCTTTCCCCTTTTACGTTTTAATAAAAGAAAAGGAATTTTTAAAGGAGAAAGATATGAGCAATAAAATTGCAATCGTTACTGGGTCCTCAAGTGGCTTCGGTTTATTGGCGGTCATTGAACTTGCATTAAAGGGCTTTACAGTGATGGCAACCATGAGAGATACAAACAAAGCAAAGCGGCTATTAGAGCTTGCAACAGAGAAAGGTGTTATAGAATCCATACAGATTCATCAGCTCGACGTTACTTCAACTGAATCGATTAATGAATTAAGAAAAAAATTAAATGATGAACCGTCTGTGGATGTGTTAGTGAATAATGCGGGTGTCGCAGTCGGAGGATTTAGCGAAGAGCTTTCATTAGAGGAATATCGGCGACAATTTGATACCAACTTTTTCGGAGTGATAGCTGTGACCAATACAGTCCTTCCATTTATGAGGGCTAAGGGTCAAGGCAGGATTATCAATATAAGCAGCATTAGTGGCAGAATAGGATTTCCAGGATTATCTGCTTATACCGCATCCAAGCATGCTCTTGAAGGGTACAGCGAAAGTTTGCGGCTTGAATTAAAACCTTTTAGGATTGATGTATCCTTAATCGAGCCCGGATCTTATCAAACGAATATTTGGTCGAGTGTCGATCCGATGATGAAAAATGCCGATTCACCTTACCACTCTTATATGGAAAGTATTCTAAAAGAAATTGATAATGGAAAAGCAGAGCATGGAAATCCAAAAGAGGTTGCTAAACTCGTAGCAAAATTGGCTACTCAATCGAAAACGCCAAACCTAAGATATCCGATTGGAAAAGGCACAAAGTTGAATACCCTTCTAAAAAATATCTTGCCATGGCGCTTACTTGAAGACATTATGATTAAAAAATTAAAACCTTAAAGTGAATCCCGATCTGAAAAGTTGTCCCCCACTGCTTTTATGCAGTGAGGGACAAAATTTTTTTCTATTATGATAACAAATTAGCACTCTACCTACTTCCACGCTTAACCATAGGTTGAACAACTTCTTTTAAATGTGAATCCTTTTTCTTGTAAGCGTGAAAATAGGCCATTGCGATGAACACTACACCACCTACGGCATTTCCTAAAAAAACAGGGACGAAATTATGAAGGTATTCCATCCACGTAAAATGGCCAGCAAAAATAGCCGCCGGAATGACAAACATGTTGGCCACCACGTGTTGAAATCCAATGGCGACAAACGCCATAGTTGGAAACCAAATACCGAGAATTTTACCCGCCATATCCTCTGCTCCATATGAAAGCCATACCGCTGATGCCACTAGCCAATTACAGCCTATGCCTGAAATAAATGCTTGCAGAAAATTGGCTTCCAATTTATGTTGTGCGATACTTACCGTTTTGTCTAGGAAAGGTGCTGTTTCCGTCAAACCGATTAGATGACCGAAAAAGTAAGCAACAAAAATAGCGCCAATAAAATTACTTACTGTTACTAGGAACCAATTTATCATCACTTGTTTAGTACTTACTTTTTTAGCCAAACTCGCAATTGGCACGGCCATCATATTCCCTGTTAACAGCTCCCCTCCTGCCAATAAGGTAAGAATAAGACCGATTGGAAAGACTGAAGCTCCGATTAAACTGCTCAGTCCTTGTAGGTTAGCTGGTAGAGGAGCCGTCACACGGATGAAAAGCAAATATCCTAAAGCGATAAATGCACCTGCCTCAAATCCTAGTATCATCGTTTGCATAGGCGTATATTTTGTTTTCTTGGTGCCATTCTCAACCGTGATTTCCATGATTTTATCTGGTTTGCTGTACGCCATAAAATTTGTACTCCCTTGGTTTATAATGTATGTGAATAATTTCACATGAAATATTGTACCTTATTTCTCCTCCAATAGCTGTGAACGTTTTTTTAAATATTGCCGTATCATATTCACGTTTAAGAACCACAAATCACCTATTGTTTCATCGCCTATTCGAAACACGATTCCATCAAGGACTATTTCTTCTTTTTTTATAGTTGGTTCAACTAAAGAATAAGCTACAAAACTTCTATAAAGTGTATAATGCCACAGGTCTCTAAACCTAACGGAATTTAAAGCCCTATTGCGCAAAAAAAAAAACGCTAAGCATGAACGTTTTTTCTTTAGATTAGGGTTGAAATCCCTACTTTCCATCATTGATCCATTCGACCAATTTTCTATCAAAAGTATGAGGCTCTTCAAACATAGGATTATGCCCACTATGCTCAAAAATTACTTTCTTCACGTTCTCATACTTGTTATCAATCAAATCCCACAGTGAAACTGGTGCGACCAAATAATCATATCTCCCTAAACCAATAAATACTGGTTTATTAAAACTAGATAACGATTCTATCAAATTAAGTTTTCCAAATGCGTCTCCCCATAGATGATCAATAATTGTCATATTCGTATATACCCCATCCCACATGTATGCAGCATCATAGGAAAAATCGTAAAAACTATGGGCTCCCATACGAATACACATGTGAACAAATCGTCTTGCAGGATCTTTCTTGGTATCATTTTCCAATAAAGCAATTTCTTTTTCAAAATGACTCTTTCTCTCTGAACCTGCAGTCTCATTAAAAAATGAAAAACTTTGCCGCTGTCTTTCTTCGTTATTTGTAGGTGCTGAATTTAATAAAACAACTTTCCGAACATGTCGAGGATATCTTCTAGCATATTCCAAAGCCATAAAGGCGTGTCCTGAATGACCCAATATGATAAAATTTTCAAGATTAAGAGTTTGTCTTGCTGTTTCTATGTCATCCAATACTTTATCCAAAGTATAGTCTTCTGGTTCTAAAGCACGAGTCGGCTTTACAAATCCTCTATGATCCAAGAAAATGAACTGAAACTTCTCATAAAGATTTTCCGAGAACAAGCGAGGATAATAGACGCTGCTGCCTACCACCAATATTGGCTTCCCCTGCCCTTTTATACAGTATTTCAACTCAAAGCCATCACTAATTATAGATTGATTTTTGTTCATTTTAATAGTCCTCTTTTCTTTTTTATTAAGAAGAGCTATTGAAAAAATGGGGCTCTTCCTTAAATCACTCCCTTTCCTTTTTCTAATTCCCATGTATTCTCCATTGAACGCCCTAACACGTTGACTCACCTCTATCAGTTCTTTTTGTAATATCTTTTTAAGGAAACTTTAACATATTTACTTTCAAATATCCTGGTTGCTGAACAAAATCCTTCATTAACGTTCTCCCCCAATAAAACTTTAATACACCATTCAATTAACATGTAAAAAATACTATTCTTGCTTAAATTGACCAAACTTTCCTCGATAGTAGACCAATGGGTTCCCTTCCGATGCGTGCGCTTTCAAAACCTCAGCGAGAAAAACCGAATGTGTACCACCCGTTACCTCCTCGACAACCTGGCATTCAATCTGTGCAAGAGTGTTTTTGAGTAAAGGATTTCCAAGTTCTCCCCGCGAAAAAGGAACACCATCAAATTTATCAGTGTTAGATCGAGCAAATTTCAATGCTAAATCCTTTTGCTCTTCCTTAAGAATATTAACTGTAAAGGTTTTAACTGCGGATATGGCATGACAAGTCCCAGCACTTTGATTCACACAAACCAGCAGCATCGGAGGTTCAAGTGATAAGGAACTAACGGCACTTGCAGTGAGTCCGAAATCTACACCATTATTGGTTACCGTAATAATGCTTACTCCACTTGCAAAGTGACCTATAACATTTCGAAACATTTCTTTTTCTACCAATGGAAAAGGTTGATTATTTTCTTTTAGGTGATCGGAATTCATCATTTTTTCCTCCTTTATTGTTTGAATTTTTTTCAAAAGGAAAATATTGTTGCCGTTTTTAACCTGTTAATTTATATATTAAAAAAAGCGTAAGAAATTCCTATTCCCATAAAAAGTTGGCGATGAGAAATTTTATCTTTCAATACTAAACCCAGCATTACGATAAGGAAAAATACCTACCAAATTGTAAAGTTATTGTAAAAAAATAAAATATTGCTCTTTATCATTTGATCCAATTGCTATAATTAGATAGTTATTACATAAGAGAGGCAGGCAAAAACATTGGATATCTTTAAAACGATAGTTTTCGCAATTATTCAAGGTATTACAGAGCTTTTCCCTATTAGTAGTGTTGCACATGGCGTATTGACACCTTATGTATTTCATTGGAACCTTAGTCCAGAGTTCTTGAAGGAACATTTTTTACCATATGTAGTGATGCTTCATTTAGGTACAGCCATAGCATTGTTGGTGTTTTTTTGGAGAGATTGGCTTGAACTCATTCGTTCTATTTTCAATGGTGATGCTAAAACCAATAGGAAAGTTTTACTACTATTAATTGTGGCAACATTGCCAGCTGCCATTATCGGTCTTGTATTTGAGAAAAAGTTAACTCACCTATTCAGTAGTGTAACAAGTGCATCGTTTTTCCTTATCATAAATGGATTTTTCCTTTACTTTGGAGAAAAAATGCGTAATCGCGGAACAAAGGAAATCAAGGACCTCAATTATGGAGAAGCGGTTGTGATTGGATTTTTTCAATCTTTGGCGTTAATTCCTGGATTTTCACGCTCCGGTTCAAGCATGACAGCTGGGTTTTGGATGGGACTTAAGCATGAAGCCTCAGCCAAAATGGCGATGCTTTTAGCAACCCCAGTCATATTGGGTGCAAGTGTGCTGGAGTTGCCAAAAATAGCAAAAAGCGGTACACACGGATTGCTGCAAATGTCCATCCTTGGAGGAGTTCTTTCGGGAATTTTTGCTTATATTAGTGTTATGATCCTCATGAAATGGTTTAAAAGGAAAGAAATTAATGCCATGCGTCCCTTCGCTATCTATTGTTGGGTAGTTGGAACAGTGATCTTAGTGAGTACGTTTTTCTAAATGAATGATTAAAACCCGTTAACAAAATGGATAGAATCTTTTGTTAACGGGTTTTTTTAATGCTGCTTTATCTTCGCAATTCCACCACTCATGAGTTTTACATTCACATCAATCGCTGTAATGCTATTTTTGTCTAATGGAAGATTACCTCCTTCTTCTAGCTTTTTCCATTCATCTGGTATTTCTCTGTATACTTTATCAGATAGTCCGAGTAGATCCACACCTATTTCAAGCCCTTTGAGGTAGGTCCCCATAATTTGTTTTTTTACTTGTTGTGCTGCTAATTCTTCAAGTTTTTTTTGTTTCAGCCGGGAATTTAATTGGGGAAGTGTTCCCTGCATCGATATTTTAATATTGAAGCTGGCTTTACCATCTGTCACTTGAGGTTTAATGGAAGATCTAATTTTTGTCATGACAAACATGGCCAATACAGAGTTGTCTCTCTTTATTTCTAAAGGTGTACGTTCTGTTTTTTTCTCCAACCAACGAAGACCTAAAAGATAACGGTGGTCCAAACATCCTTTGAATTGTTTGTTTTTTAACATACAAATCCCATCAGGTTTGAGTTTTGGAGAAGGTTTATTATCTTCCGTCCAGCCTGGGGCAATTTTTAGGTACGGTAACAGGACCGTTTGTCCAGCATCGTTCCATCTTCGTATAAACTCATAAAGATATAGGGGTGCAATAATTGAACTTTGGGAGTATGGTTGTAAGGGACTATTTAATTGAGAGTAAAGAACTGATAATTCCGAAGTCGACTTGGTATTAAATACTTTCTCGATAGAGTCTTTAGTAGCCATCGTCCATACAGTATATCGAAATTCATAATATCGATCCCAAACATCTAAAACCTCATTTACAAGCCCGTGTTGCAGCGCTGCTTCGCTAAAAACAATTGTTTTAACATGACTCCAAGCAATGCTTTGTTGGCTTGTCGCATAAAGCTTAAATAATGCTTCTTCGAACGAATCCCCTTCAGCCTTTCCGACGTAAGTCTTCTGTACTTTAGGCTGCGCTGACTCCTGTTTGGCAATTCCACTAAAGTTAATCACCTGAACGTATAGGACAGCTTTATTGTTCACATAATCTGCCCCGATAGAGTTAACATAGATCATATGTTCAATTTCCTTGGATCCCCAACATCCAGTCAGCAATAGAGATAACAGCATTATAAAAAGGATGTTTCGAGTGAGTTTCATGATATTTTCTTTCCTTTTTTTCTGTATTTTTATAAAGTCAAATAGTTATTTTATTCTCCCCCATGGCATTCGAAAGAGCATTTTGTAAATTCTTTGGAAATCAAATGGAGAAAATGGAGTCATATAATACATGCTAAAGGAACGTAGATTTACAAAGTAAAGAATAAAAACCAACAGACATATAAGCATTCCATATAATCCAAATGATCCCGAGATAAATAGTACAACAATTCTCATTAAGCTGACGATAGTGATCAAAGAATGATTTACTAACGTAAAATTAGCAAGTACTGAAATAGCATTAATTACAATGATTCCCGGAGTTGCGATGCCAGCACTAACTGCTGCTTGGCCGATAATTAATCCTCCTACAACCGATAATGTCTGACCAAAAGCTGTTGGTAACCTCATTCCTGCTTCCCGAAAAATTTCAAACAAAAAAAGCATAGTAATTGCCTCTATTGGCACTGAGAGTGGCACTCCTTGTCTTGAAGTCACTACTGTTGCAAGCAAAGTAAATGGTAGTTGATCTTGGTGAAACGTTACGAGTGCGACCCAAAAACCAGGCAAAAACAAGGAAATAACAACTCCGCTTATTCTTAGTAACCTTGTAAATGATACAAAGACATTTACCATAAAAGCATCTTCGGAAGTATTTAATAGAAAATTAAAATTCACTGGTGCCATGATAACGGTTGGAGACCCATCCACGATCAAGACAAATTTGCCGTGAAGAAGACAATTTACCGCAAAATCTGGCCTTCCAGTATAGGAGAATAAAGGGAACAACGAAAAGCCGGCAAGACTTTCTTCAAGTTGAGAACTGCTCACCAATCCTTCCACTTGTAGGTTCGAAAGTTTTGTTTTTACTTCCTGTAATACGGCTGGTTCAATAATGTTTTTTAAATATAAAAGATTAACTTTCGTAGCAGTTTGCTCCCCAATTGTGTAATCTTCGACCGCCAAAAATTTTGTCTTGAGTCTTTTTCTGATGAGGGCAATATTGATGAGTGATTCTTCAGTAAATCCATCTTTGGGACCTCTCACTGATATCTCAGTATTTGGCTCCTCAGGTTGTCTCTTAGGGGGATTTGATAATTTTACAGAATACAATTTGTTTGAAGGAACAAACAAAAGCAAGAGGTCCCCATTTAATACGGTATCTACAATCGATTTTTCAAACTGGTCTATTTGAAGGGTGTTCATATGAAATGGAACATGTTGTTGAAGCTGTATATCAGTTTCAATAAAGACCTGTTCTGAAATTTTTTTTAATTGAGAAATGATGCATTGTTCTACTTTTGTTCCGTCGCACAATCCTTCGCAGTAGACAAGATGAACAGAGGAAACATGTTTTCCTTCCCCCGAGGGGATGATAATTGCTTTAATATCTGAACATGAATCAATTAATTGACTAATGACTTCCTGCGGGGATTTCCATTCATTTTGTAAACAGTCATTTCTAGTCATGAAATCAATTTCCCCCTTCGGTATGCCAAGTTAATTAGGATTACAACAATTAGTGAAAAGATAAACATTCCCCATACAGACAAAGGAAGCAAATAGGTTGAAAGTAGATTTAGGTACGACTGGTCTTCAAATGGGATAATGCAAATTCCGACTATTAATAAAAAAATAAAACCAAGGGCCATAACTCTTTTTCTTTTTTTCTGAATATTAAATATATCGATAAGCAGATACATCATCAAAGAAATTCTTAAAAATGCACCACAAAACCACTGATAAATACTTAAAAAATCTATATGCTCGATGTATCTTCCAATGGTCACCAACCTCCATTCTTCATAAACGGGAAATCTTAGTTTGGCGGCTTCATCAGGCCCAAACTCAACAATCGCATCAATAAGAGAGCCGATGGTTAGTCCCATCAGCACCAGAACAATAAACCCTAGCGAACGATAAGATATACTCGAGCGAATATGATGTTGTAAAAAGAGGATTAGAATAACTTCAATAAATCCTGCAGCGACATAAAGTGTTCCGTTCCAAACAGGTTGTATTCCATGAAACAAACTTGGTTCTAAATAGGAATAATCTTTATGTGGGATATTTGCCACCATAACAAAAAAGCTAAGGAGAATAACAAATGGAAACAAAACTCCAGCAGTATTTGCCAATGAATGAATTCCCAAAAAAGCATTTATTGTGCAAATAAGGACTAGTACAAAGGTAAGCATAAAGATTGGCGTATTCGTAGAGAAGGTTGTTTGAATCCAATGTACCGTGTCCTTAACTGTAACAACACACAAAACAAACAGATAAGCACTTGCTATAATGGTAAGAAAGTGACCGACTATTGGAGGATAAGCTTGTTTTAACCACTCAAATAGATGCTGATTTCGAATTTTGATGATTCCTGTGTATAGCAATGCAATCCAAGCAAAAGAACATGCACAGGCTAACAATACAGAAATCCAAGCATCTTGCTTAGCTGCATCCAACAAAATAGGAATAATAATGACATCATTTGAAAGGCCTGTACTAAGTATGATGATGAGCGCAGTCTGTAAAAGCGAAATCGAAGCCTTCATCTTTCTAATCCTCCCCAATAATCAGAGCCTTTTACTAACGCCTCTATTTTGTCTTATTGGAAAAAATTTATACAAATACTTAATGTATGACCTGAAATAAGATTTTAATATACAGGAATAACCGTGATAAGGTTTAATAGAGAAGGATGAAAATAACGAGAGAAAAAACAATCAAAAGAAATGGAGCCGATTTAAACAGTGATTGTAGTAATTGACAACTATGATTCATTCACGTTCAATTTAGTCCAATATATTCGTACAATGGGCGAGGAGGTCGTTGTGATTCGGAATGACCAGCTGTCGCTTGATGAAATAGAACAGATGCAGCCGGATCACATTCTTATTTCCCCAGGCCCTGGGAACCCTGATACCGCCGGTCTTTGTTTAGATGTCGTGAAAAGGTTTTATAGGGAAATCCCGATTTTAGGTGTATGTCTTGGACAACAAATTATTGCACAAGCATTTGGCGGAATCGTTAAAAAAGCACTAAAACCGATGCATGGAAAAACCTCTTTCATTCTGCATGATCAAAAAAATATCTTTCGCGATCTTCTATCTCCATTGCAAGTTACCAGATATCATTCATTAATCGTGGATGAGTCTTCCCTTCCCCCATGTCTAGAAATAAGTGCTAGAAGTGAGGATGGAGAAATTATGGCGGTCCGACACAAGGAATTTAAAGTAGAAGCGGTTCAATTCCACCCAGAATCCATCTTGACGGAAAGTGGTTTACAGATGTTACAGAATTTTTTTCAAGCAAAGGAATATGAGAATGAATCAAAATAAAAAGAATCGACAACAACCTCTATTATCATTTGAATTCGCCTCTTCTAACGGAAAAGTAGAGCCGCTTATGTTTCGGAATCCCTCCAAAGTAATAACGGCAAATACCATCGAAGATGTGATCCCTTGCTTTCAACTTATTCAGGAAGCGGTTGAAAATGGTTATTATGCAGCGGGATTTTTATCATACGAAAGTGCAGCAGCATTCGATTCTGCCTATAAAGTCAAGGACGGTGGAACATTGCCGCTTTTATGGTTTGGGGTT
The DNA here is from genome assembly GCF_001048695.1 of Neobacillus massiliamazoniensis. Lineage (GTDB taxonomy): Bacteria > Bacillota > Bacilli > Bacillales > Cytobacillaceae > Neobacillus > Neobacillus massiliamazoniensis. The sequence goes on from NZ_CVRB01000006.1 coordinate 138,403, forward strand.
TTTCAAGAACCAATGCAGCAAGCACTCAACGGTACTGGTACATATACATTAACGGAATGGAAACCATCCGTTAGTATGGATGAGTACACTCAATCGATTTTGTCCATTAAACAATCGATTGAAAGTGGTGATACATATCAGACAAACTATACAATTCGTTTGAATTCCTACTTCCAAGGTGACGATCTCGCTTTTTTCGAAAAACTAAAAAGAGCACAAGCTTCGAATTATTGTGCCTACATTAATACAGGTGAACATAGTATTTTGTCTGCATCACCAGAACTGTTTTTTCACTTAGAAGGTAACAATATTACCACTCGACCAATGAAAGGAACAACAAAAAGAGGAAAATCAGTTGCAGAAGATGAAGAAAACGCCAGCTGGCTTTACCATTCAGAAAAAAACCGGGCAGAAAACCTTATGATTGTCGATCTACTGCGAAATGACTTAGGCATTATTGCTGAACCTGGGTCTGTTTCCGTTCCCAAACTATTTGAAGTTGAACAATACCCAACCGTTCATCAAATGACCTCAACGATTACAGCAAAGGTTTCTGACGATATAAAACTCGTTGATCTTTTTAAAGCCCTTTTTCCTTGTGGATCCATTACTGGTGCTCCCAAGATTAGTACAATGAACGTCATTTCAGACTTAGAAACAACACCTCGTGAGGTTTATTGTGGAGCGATAGGTTTTGTGACACCAAATAAGGAAGCTATTTTTAATGTGCCGATCCGAACGGTATTGATTGAGCATCACTCTGGTCAAGCCACCTATGGTGTGGGGGGAGGAATTACGTGGGACTCCACAACTGAAGGTGAATACCAAGAAATCCTTACAAAAGCAAGTTTACTTGAAGAAAATAGACCACCTTTTCTTTTGCTGGAAAGCTTATTGTTAGAGAATGGGAGCTATTTCTTGTTTAAAGAGCATCTCAATCGCCTAAAAAATTCAGCACAATATTTCGGTTTCACATATCACGCTGAAGATATCAAGAAGACTTTACATGAGTTTTCAGGTCAAAATAATAATGGTAATTTAAAAGTTCGGCTCCTTTTGAGCAATGATTCGTCCATGACCATCGAAGGATCTCAACTCTCACTACTTGAAGCAGATTTGAAGGTGATTCTTGCCGACCAACCAATTGAAAAAGAAAATCCCTTCTTCTATCATAAAACGACGAATCGCGACATTTATTCTCAGTTTTATAGAAAGAAGCCCTCTAATGTTTTCGATGTACTCCTTTGGAATGAAGACGGAGAATTGACGGAGTTTACAAACGGGAATGTTATCTTGGAAATAGATGGATCATTATGGACACCACCAGTAAATATCGGCTTATTAGCAGGTACCTTTCGTGAGAGGTTACTTAAAAATGGAGAAATCCGCGAAAAAGCATTAACAGTTGCAGACTTACAACAAAGCACGAAAATCTGGTTTATCAATAGTGTACGGAAATGGCTTGAGGTTAAATTAAGTAAATAGCCTTTGATGAGCGAACAGTGAACCGTCACTGTTCGCCATTTGTGTTTGGTGTCAGGCACCATCTTATATAATCAAAAAATTCTTTAAAAGCTAACGCCTTTTAAAGCCTTCATCCTCTAAAAATGTTACTGCTTCTTCACGAGTATCAAAGGTTTCTTCTAGATTAAGACCAAAATAAATATTCCATATTTCATCTTCATTCACTAATAAAAGAAGCTCATTCTTTTCATTACCCCAGCGTTCCTCTTGGTTATCCCCAATAACAGCAGCTTCTGTTACCGGTATTTCAACAGCAGAAAGACTCTTAATGGATTCTTTAATTAATTCTTTTAAGTCCTTAGGAGAGTAGTCACGAATATTGACCATCCCTTTTTCATCAGTTTGATACTCTGACAAGCTTCCAGCATATACGAAGCCATTTCCGTTTGGATGAAGATGATAAACCACATTTTTTTTATCAAAAACACTTTCGTTAAATTGAAAATTCACACGACCAAGTGAAACATTTACTCTCTCAAGTTCAGGAAATGTTTCGATAATAGCAAGTTTTTCTTCAAAAGTTAGCATAATAGCCTCCAAATAGTTTGATTCCATTATTTTATCATAATATTAACGAAAACAAAGTTACTATAAAATAAATAGAAAGCTTCCGGGTGCGGTGCCTGACACCGTACCTCATAAAAAATGACCTGGAGTTTTCTCCAAGCCATTTATACCGTGAATAAAGATACTCTTTTTCATTTATCATCGACTAATTAAACCAGTGATAATAATTGTTCTTTTTCTAATGAGGTACAAAAATAAATCAGAAATTCTTTAATAAACTGGTGTTTTACGCGATTTTCCGCATATTTTTGTAATGGCTGCAAAATAGGGTAAATAAATTCCGATAATAGTTCTTGTCTAAAAGCATTTAACTCTTCGAATAATTCACTATCAAGACTTTGAGCCGCTTTGATTTGCTCCTGTAAAATTGAACTGATAAAGACCATCAAACATCCTAAATGATCTGGATAGAGATTGTTCTCAAGCGGGTAATAAAATCCCATTTTTTCATAGTGTCCAATTAAACAAAGTAAACTTTGCTTGCTCTCCTCCACCTCTCCCCCTTTTTGACTGGAATAGGAGGAGAAATATGGTGGGATAAAATAATCTCCTGGGATAAAAAAGTGATTGTCATACCAGATTTCTACTTCTTCCCGATTGTAAAATGGATGAAAGGGAAACTCATTTTTTAGTGTTTCTGGCATATCTGTAAATATCGTTTCATACCGTTCCCAATCACCGAGCCAAATGACCGACAAAATATTTGCCAGTGCTAAGCTGCCTTGAAGTTCCTCCAGTGTCTGCACTTTCATTTCCTCCCTTTTTATTACACTTTCTTCACGTCAACATATAAGTTTTGCTGAGCAGGACCGCCGATAATCAAGTCTGCGAGAAAGCCTTCAAAATAGCTTGGGTCTTTATCTGCCAAAGCATTGACCGAGAATCCTCTTCCCCGTTCCTTCGCATAGCCGCTTTCCTCATGGAGCGGAACATTCGTGTCAAATGGAAGATGTCCGTATTTTTCAGTCTTCTTCACGACGGTTCCATCAATTTTTACATTTGCTGAACCATTTGCGAAATGGCCAAAACTATAATTCGCACCAAGAACCCCTGGCTTAATTCCCGGTGTAACGAGAGCAATTCCTTTTACTTCTGCACTTGTTGAAGTAATCATGACAGTGTCACCGGTTTTAATCCCTTTCTTTTTTGCATCAATCGGGTTTATCCATAAATAGTTTTCTGGACGAATTTCTCTTAACCATGGATTACTTTCTGTACGGTGTGTCGCCACATTTCTCGATTTCCAATTAATAAATTGAAACGGTTTTGGCGGTGAATAAACTTCTCCATTATAGAGTCTAATTTCATCTGCAATTGGCACACCTTCGAAAAACTTACCTGTATAAGCGCTCTTAAAACCGGCTGCCTTTTCATCATAAAAATTAACTAGATTATTAAATTGATATTTAATATGGTTTCCAATATATTCATCACCAATCGGCTCATATCTTCCACCTCGATTGAGGACAAAAACGACTTTTTTCCATTCCTCAGGTTTCACAGCATTTTTTAAGACATCAATATCAAAATATTTGCCAAGTGCCTTCATTCTCGCCTTTTCAAAAATAGCAAGTTCTTCTGCATTTGCATCCTGGACAGGTTTCTTACCATCAAAAGCAATATTGGCTACGCGTTTTAGATAATAATCCTCTGGACAATTGAGATTGGAACCATCGACAAATGCATTTTTTCCAACGCCAGGAAGTCCTAGTTCTGTCAACAAATCGATATAAACTTGCTCAGTCGGCCGGGCATTTGGAACAATCCGTGTTACTGGTTGGATTAAACCGGCAAATTTATATTTTAAGATCGGGAATATTTCATCAGCGTTCCAGCTTTCCAGATAGGATAAGTCAGGTAAAACAAAATCAGCATACTTTGTTGTTTCGCCAATCACGATATCTGAAGAAACTACGAGTTCGACTACTTTTTGGTCGCTGATAGATTTCTTTTGCATATCCGAACGTGGTCCTGACATGATAGGTGAAGTACGGTTTACCAACAATGCACGGATTTTGTAAGGATATCCTCCAGCAGCACTCGGGAGCACGTCATGAATTAGTTTATTTCCGAGTGGATACCATGGTCGCTTCGCAGGGTAGCCATCCTTTGCAAATAAAGTCGTTTTTTCATACGGTACTTTATGCCTTGTAAGCGGAATCCCCCATGCGTTATTGGCATTTGGTACACTGGCTAAATCATATCGCCCATCTGTCACCTTAAATTTCGCACCAGTAGAAGTGTCCCCACCCTTCCAGTCATGATTCCCGACAAGATGGTTTAACATGTTGATGGCGCGAACACTGTAATAACCATTAGCATGCATGGCTGGACCGCGGTAAGAATGGATCCCTACCTTTTTTCCATGGGAAGTAAATTCTTTCGCTAATTCACTAATTTGTTCAATTGGAATATTACATTGACTTGAATATTCTTCAAAGGATTTTTCCAGAACTTTTTCTTTAAAAATGCTAAAAACAGATTTTACCTTGATTCCATTTATCGTGGTATTAACTTCAAGATCGCCTTGGTGGGCATTGTTAAACAAGACAGGCTGACCATTTTCAAAGACAACAAATTCTTCTTCTCCAAGACCTACATCTTTGGCTCGTAAGAAAGGACGCTTTTTATCACTAACATTCACTAAATAGGTAGCATCGCTCCATGTTGTTTCATCATCTAGCTCTGCTTCCTTACCATTAGGATTTCGCAAATACTGTTCATCATAGCGTTTATTTTCAATAATCCAGCGGCACATGGCAAGTGCGAGGGCACCGTCCCCACCCGGTTTAACAGGAACCCACATATGCGCTTTCTCAGCAGTTTTACTAAAACGTGGATCAATTACAACCATTTTCATGCCACGATCGATGGCATTTGTGATTTGTGGGGCAAAGGTTGTCGGCCCACGATTAGCTGTTAAAGGGTTTGTTCCCCAAACGAGAACAAATTCAGCATTTTCATAATCAGGAATCATCCGTTGCTTTTGTTTGGTCGTATCATGTGAGCGGACATTTCCCATTACACTTTGAATTCCACAATAGCCGCCATGATCATAATAGTTTGCTGATCCAATACTTCCATTCGCTAATCTTTCAATAAATTCACGGCGATGGCCAGACATGACGACTATCTGGTTTGATTTTGGGCCAAAATCAGGGTGATTCGTATCAATAAGGACTTTGTTATATTTTGTATCAAATTCTGCTTTTGTCATTTCTTGTTTCTTTACTTTTTCCCAATCAGCCATTACTTGATTTTCCGGTACAAAGGCCCAGATTTCTTTTAAACCTGGTGTCCCTAGATCCCTACTGCCTTCGAGGATTTCTTTATACGCTTGGTCCCAGCTAATTGATTTCCAGACTCCGCTTCCCCGTTTGCCAACGCGTTTTAGGGGCTTTTGAATCCTATAGGCATCATAGGCAGTTTGAATTCCAGCCTGCCCTTTTAGACAGGTTTTCGCCCCTCGATAGGAATGTCCTGTTCTCGCCATATCACCTGTTCCTTTAATCGCTTCTGTTATCGGCGTATTATATTGGATATGTCCAAATGGTACCATGCCAATCGGGCTGTATTGATTACCAGCGATTTTTCGAACGATTGATGAATACGGACTGTTTGCTTTTCCGGCAACTATGTAGGCTTTAATTGTACAACTGGCATTACACTGCTGACAGGATGTGAAAATAATATCCTCCGCTGTATAATCTTGATAATTTGTCCCGATACCATGGCCATCATCAGTCCATACACCGCCAAGCACCTGCTTCACAGGGCCAAAAAATGCAGGGCCTACTAGTGCAACCGCACCAAATGCACCGAGTGCTTTTAGAAACCCTCTGCGATTCACTTTATCATTACTCATATTTACTCACCGAACTTTCATGAGAGTCTAGCTGCTCAATTGGGAACAATTTTTCACCAAGAGTATATATGATGAGACACATTGCAATAAGGCCAAAGGTGGTCAGCCATTCCGATAGGTTTGGATAATAATTCCCATAAGGCATTCCTTCTAATTTAGGCATGATCAAGGTTGGCACAACCATGTTGAACCGAACCCCTACAACACCGATGATGGTCATAATCGATGCTGCTAAAATCCAATTTACCGATTGCCTCGTCTTTTTAATAAATAAAATGATTAATGGGAAGAACATCGCTAGTCCCATTTGAAAAATCCAGAAGCTCCACCACCAACTGCTTCCAGTTAATAATTTGATCGTTCCAAGTTCTTCATGTTCTAATCCATAAATTCCAATGAGAAACTCATACCAAACCATAATAAATTCAATTCCCAAAAATAGGGCGAGCATGCTGCCAAGTGAACGAACCATCGGAACATCTAAGTCCTGCTTTTGAACCTTAGACTTTATCACATATATCGCAATCGATAACGCAGTTCCTGATACAAGTGCTGAAAGAATAAAGATGAGTGGGAATAAGCCTGAATTTAAAAATGGCTGAGCTTTTGCCACAGCGAAAATCGATCCTGTTCCCCCATGGACGCCAAATACCGCTAGGGGAATGCCTATGATCCCCATCACCTTTAACCTTTTTTTATCTCGTATTTGATCCGCTGCTGTGAATTCTTGCTTATTAAAAGTAAGGATGCGATACAATTTACCTTTAACATCATTATTTTTTGCTAGAGTAATCAGATCTTTTCGCATCGAAAAATACAATTCTGTTACTAATAACACGATATAAACAATATAAAAATGAATTTCCCATGACATCGTACTCATGACGTTCCAATAAATAACGGAATTCATAACATGGTCTGGTCGACCAATATCAAAGAAAATAAAGGTAATCGCGGTAATCATACAGACAATCGCAGATAATAGCGCTGATCGCCCGATTTTTTCATATTTCTCCATGCCGAATCCATATATCATCGTTGAGAGTAAAAAAGAACCTGCACTCATACCGATAAAATAAATATAAAACGCAACCCATCCTCCCCATGGGACGATGTTCGATAAATACGTCGATGACATACCTTGTAAAAAATATCCACTAATGATCGAGTATAAACCTACTCCTAATACCGCGATTAAACACGTCCACCAGATTTTTTCGATCTTCCCTATATGTTTGGCTTGCTGAGAAGCTGGCATGTTTTTACCCAGATTCGCTTTTGTCATCATTTTTATCACTCTCCCTTCTGAAAACTTACATACGTAAATGACATTTACCTTAGATAAACCACTCGCGGTTGTGTACCTAGTTCTTCCTTTAGACGAAACGCTCTTGGACTAGCTGCAAGCTTGGAAACAACACTATTTGGATCGTTCATATCGCCAAAATAACGGGCGTCACCAATACACGTTTCCACACATGCAGGCTCTTCACCACGCTGTAGGCGATGATAGCAAAAACTACATTTACGAACGGTTTCTTGTGGGACTTTTCCTTTTTTCCTTTCTCCACGTTCCACGCCATATTCTGGACTAGTAACATCGTTATAGCCTATCATTTCCTGTTCATAGCCATCGCCAAAATCATAGGACCTTGCTCCATACGGACAAGCAACCATACAATAGCGGCAGCCAATGCAGCGATCATTATCAATCATGACAATGCCATCATTAAGCTTGTAAGTCGCTCTTGTCGGGCAAACCTGTACACAAGGCGGTTTATCACAATGCATACATGGTCTCGGCAAGTTCACTACTGAGATGTTAGGAAAATCACCTTTAATCGTTTCAAGGACAACATTATAGGACATTCCTGGCGGTGTTCTATTTTCTGATTTACAGGAAACTGTACACGTATCACAGCCAATACATTTTTTTAAATCAATCACCATGCCCCATTTAGGACCAGAATCTTTCTTTTGCATTGATTTTGTAGAGGGGCCGTCGCTAGCATATTGATGTCCAAATTCGTTCAATAAAGATGCTGAATAAATTTTATGAAAGTCTTCAATTTTCAAACTTCCATTTATAACCTTTCTTGCATCCTTAGCCATATTTAACCCTAATTTTGTATCATACCGGCTTTTTGAAAGTACTTCATTGGCATCAGGCACGAAATGATCAGCAAGCTTGGCATATTCTTTTGGTTCTAAACCTTTTTTTGTCTTAAGTGCCATGACGAAACTCCTCTCCTATTTTGTGAATGTGTCTGAAATTTCTTTTGTTTCCTTTTTTATATCCTCAATGGGGTCACTAGTTAGTTCACGGGCCGAATTCTTAAACTCTTTTAATGTTTGTCCAACTGCCCGGCCAACTTCTGGGAGCTTTTTCGGGCCAAAAATAATTAGTGCTAATACAAGGATTAAAATAAGTCCAGGTATTCCAATATTTGATAACATTTTGCCACATCCTTTGCATTTTTTTATTTCACCCAATAATTATGCAAGTCTTGTGCCAAAATAAATTTCCCCATCAATTCTGAGGAAGTATTCAATCCTTCGTGATGGCTAACCCATGAAATATCAAGCTATTTAAAAAATAATTCCACTCAAAAAAACAGCAAAAGGAAATTTTCCCTTTGCTGTTTTTGACTATTTGTCATAGTGAAGTCATGGTTCAGTATGACATTTTGTCATACCGCTCTGAGAACCGAGGTGCCGGGTGCCAGGCACCAAACCTTCATTATTGATTACAACTCATGAAAGATACTATACTTAATATATGTATAGATAAGGAGGAGATATTTTGAGAAACTTGCAAGATACGACTACCCTACATAATGGAGTAAAAATGCCATGGTTTGGACTTGGGGTATATAAGGTTCAGGAAGGTGAAGAGGCCCTTCAATCTGTGAAAGCTGCAATAAAAGCCGGTTACAGAAGCATTGATACCGCTGCTCTTTATCAAAATGAAGAAAGTGTAGGTCAGGCCATTAGAGAGTCTGGTGTACCACGCGAAGAACTATTCATTACAACCAAAGTATGGAATACAGACCAACGAAATGATTCAGTCTTAGAAGCTTTTGAAATAAGCTTAAAAAAACTCGGTCTTGATTATGTCGATTTGTATTTAGTCCATTGGCCAGTTAAGGAAAAGTATAAACAAACATGGAAGGTTCTTGAAAAGCTCTATAAAGAAGGTCGAATTCGAGCAATCGGCGTCAGCAATTTTAAAATCCACCAACTTGAGGACTTAATGTCCGTTGCTGAGGTTAAACCAATGGTCAATCAGGTGGAATTACATCCCCTCCTCGCTCAACCAGAGCTTCGTAACTATTGTAAGAAACAAGGAATTCAAATAGAAGCTTGGGCTCCACTAGGACAAGGGCGCATGCTTGAGCACCCTGTTATAAACGAAATTGCATCCAAGTACAATACATCAACGGCCCAAGTCATTTTGCGCTGGGATCTACAAAATGAAATTGTAACCATTCCAAAATCAGTAAAAGAAAGCCGTATTATTGAAAATGCAGATATCTTTGATTTTGCTTTATCTGCTGAGGATATCGAAAAAATAAATGCACTTAACGAAAACAAACGTTTTGGTGCCGATCCAGATAATTTTACGTTTTAATAATTTCAAAAATAGTAAATCCACAAAACTTCCTTCGGTTTGGGAAAGTTTTGTGGATTTTATTTTTCTCTTAATCTTCCTTCTATTTATTTCGTACTATCCCTTCTACTATGTTCATTGGCATTTCAATAAAAGTGTTTTTTGTAACTAGGGGCTTGTTACTTTGTTCTAGTAAATGGGGACATTAAAGTCTCCCTATTGGACAAAAAAGAGCTATCCGACAGTAAATTCAGCCCATCCGACAATAAAAACGGGTTATCCGACAGTAAAGTTTCCTTATTCGCCAGTAAAATGGTGCTATCCGCCAGTACCGTCTCCCAAACGGTAATAGTTTATAAAATTTTAATAATATATTCATATTAATTTAAAAACACTATTTTATAGTAAGCTTTATGAAACTTTCCAGAACTAATTTTAATAAAAAAGGAGATTAGTAAATTGGCTAAAAATTCATCTGTTTCTGCTGAAAAGGATCATTCCTTCTCGGAATCTAGACATCGCACACAGCAGATCTTTTCTAAAGTTCCAGAAATTACGGTTTACTTCTGGATTACAAAAGTACTAACCACTGGCATGGGTGAGGTGTTCTCTGATTATCTAGTCAAAAATATAAATCCGGTAATTGCGGTATTACTAGCCGGAATTGTCCTGGTTGCATCGTTGATTTTGCAGTTTTCAGTCCGCCGATATGTGGCCTGGATTTATTGGCTAGTTGTCGTGATGGTCAGTATTTTTGGTACGATGGCGGCAGATGTCGTTCACGTTATTTTGGGCGTCCCATACCTTGTATCAACCTTGTTCTTTGCTGTAGCGCTGGCCACGATCTTCGTAATTTGGTACAAGTCCGAAAAAACTCTTTCAATACACAGTATTTACACAATAAAGCGTGAGGTTTTTTATTGGATGACCGTACTAGGAACGTTCGCATTAGGAACCGCGTCTGGAGACATGACCGCGTCAACCATGCACTTAGGCTATTTCTCGTCGGGCGTGCTATTCTTCATTTTGCTTGCAATTCCGGCTTTAGGCTATTGGTTATTTGGTCTGAATGAGATTTTTGCCTTCTGGTTCGCCTACATCATGACCCGTCCAGTTGGCGCTTGTTTTTCCGACTGGATTTCAGTGTCGCATACACGCGGAGGTCTTGGGGTGGGTGAGGGTACGGTCAGCCTGATCTTAACGATTATTATCGTGATCCTTGTTGGCTACCTGACTATTACTCGCAAAGATATTAAAAACGAACATAAAGAATCATAGGATTTGTATAAAGAGTTGCTACCGCAGCTCTTTATTAGTTCCTCTCCTCCACTACAATACTGTTTTAAATGGACGGGGGAATATACCTCATAAAAAAGCGATGAGAAGAAGAATCCTCTCATCGCTTTTTCCTTTTCAGAACCATTCCAACATGATTTAATTTGATTTATTTAATTAATGGGAGTGGTTTTTCCCGCTTGTCCATTACCTGTTCTTGGTTTTTGGACTCTAATTTTATCGATTGTTTTTCCGTCACTATTATAATAGATGGATAGCGTATCTCCAGTTGTTAAATCACTCAAGTTCAAATTACTTTGCGTCATGCCATTTGCTCCCCTTGTCATTGTCACAAGGGAAACACCATCAGGGATTTCAATGGTTTTTTCTTCCCCGGTATATTTTTTGGCTCTCATGCCACCACTTCCAGGACCGCCATTTCCATTACCATTGCCATTACCATTATTCCAACCACTACCTGAACCATTTCCTGGTCCATTGCCCGAACCATTTCCTTTATTTTGTCCATTCCTATGAGACATTTGTGGAATTTCCATAAGCTTTAAGGTTACTTTATTTCCATCAATTGCAGAAATCTCACCATATACATCTGGTTTTTGAAAACCATTCTTATTACCTTTTCCTGCATTTCCATTTCCATTACCATTTGAATTTGTACTAGTTTGGTCTGAAGCATTGGCGTTTGAACAACCTGCAATAACGAAAATCATCAAGGCTGAGACTAAAAATGTTAAAAATCGTTTCTTTTTCATTTTCTTTACTCCTCATATTTTGGTTTAGTTATGATTTACACTATGGAGTGTATTTCTGAAATTCATTATCGTCCCAAAATCTTAATTTAACCTTAAAAAATAAATTAGAATATTTAGGTGCCTGACTTTCGGAAGAAATACAAAATGGAACATATATTTGAAAAATGGCACATATCTCAGTCAAAACGGTACATATATTTAAAAATCGGCACATATATTTCAAAAATGGCATATTTCTTGTTTTTTTTGGTGTAATTCTAAAAAAAAAGCTCCCAAATTAATAAACGGAGCCCTATTCAATGGTGAAAATAGGTATTCGTGATGAAATGGCACATATAATCAAAAAACGGCACATATCCCAGTCAAAACGGCACATATATTTGAAAATCGGCACATAAATTTCAAAAATGGCACATTTCTTGTTTTTTTTGGAGTAATTCTAAAAAAAAGCTCCCAAATTAATAAACGGAGCCCTCTTCAATGGTGAAAATGGGTACTCGTGATGAAATGGCACATATAATCAAAAAATGGCACATATCCCAGTCAAAACGGCACATATATTTGAAAAACGGCACATAAAAATCAAAAATAGCACATATCAGTTTTTTTCCATGTAAAAGGTAGCTGCCCTAATCGGACAGCTACCTTTTAAAATTTAAAGTAATTTTATTAATTGTTCGCAGGTGATGGTGCACTGCTTTCAGGCTGTTTTTCTACTTCCTCCGGTGTAAGAACATTATTTTCACCTGGATATGGTTTGTCAAATCCCTTTGTAGCATACCAAACGGAGTGATTCAGCATGTTTGCGTTAACTTTATCAGGTGAAGCTCCTCTTCCAGACATTTTATCTTTATTTTTATTCGACCATTCTGTCCACTGTTTCGATAACTCCTGAGCCTGAGGTGTTATTTGTTGTGTATTAGCAAGTGCTGCAGTATTTGCATTTGGCTGCCCATTTAGCGTATTAAGTGGGATTTGGTTCGGTACAAATGTATATGGTGTAAAATCAGGCTTATTTGTAAATAGCTCACTCATAGGTTCAGCTGCTGCATCGTTTTGATTCATTGGCTGCATTCCAAGGATTTGCTCTATACTTCTTACCATGTTGATAACTGTCCAATAGTGGCTGTTCGTTATTTCTTTTTTCACATATGGACTAATTACATACGCTGGCTCACGGTGTCCATCCACATGATCTAATCCATTTTGTGAGTCATCTTCGGTAACGAAGATAACCGAATCTTTCCAGTATTTACTGTGAGAAATTAAATCGACGATTTTTCCGACTGCTAGGTCATTGTCTGCAACCATTGCTTGTGGAGTTGGGGAACCGGTCGCACTTCCGTTCGTATGGTCATTTGTAACCCACAATGTATTAAGCTGTGGTAAATCATCATTTTTAACGTGTTCTTCAAATTGTTTCTTAAAAATTTCAAAACGGTACTGATCTGGAATATCCATATCAAACGTTGGGAAAGTCTTATGTGTAATCGGTCCTAAAGACGGAATATCATACTTCACCTGGTAGTTACCAATTGGAACATGAAGATTACCCTGCTTTTGACCAGCAAGAATGAGAGAATCATTATACCAATCAGTCCATGTGCCGAATGGTGCAGAACCAGTGAAATCAGTTGTGTCTTCACCAAAGTTCTCTACAGATACGCCATGTTTAATAGCTTGATCCCATAAATGTCCAGTTGGTGCATATGCCATTGGATCCCCGGCTCCACCTGGATAGCTACGAACGTTCGCTGTATCCGTTTCTTTATCCTCATAATCAACGTTTGTTCCTTGCATTACCCATTGATGTCCACTTGCTGATTGGATACCTGAAACATAGAAGTTATCCAAATTCGGATAAGTTTCAGCAAGCTTATGGAAGTTTGGCGTCACCTGTTTAGGGAATTGCACTAACGCTGGTTCACCATTACCTTTTCCTAGATCACCAAGAACTTGGTCGTAGGTGCGATTTTCTTTAATGATATAGAATACATGTTTAATCGTAGATGGTTCACCAATTCTCTCAGGCATGGCGACTGGTTTTTTATTGTTCCTTGGTTTAGCGTTTAGGTCCTTTAAACCAAACCAGTTATTATTTGCATAAACCTGCTTAGTACCCTTCACGAGGTCATTAGTTGAAGGAAATGGAATCATTGAAAGGGATCCCATTTGGGCATAAGCGGAGTGTCCTGTTACTTTAACACCTTGAATCGTTAAATCACGTGTTGGTCCGAGTGAACCTACACCATCTCCGTTAGCAACGATAAGCTGTTTATTTGCAGAATCAATTGCTAAATCTACTGGGAACCAGGCTGTCGGAATAAGCCCTTTTAATTCTGGATCCTTTTCCGGACCATTCCAATCATAAACGGCAACCGCATTATCCCGGCCAAGACTAACCATTAATTGATTGCCAATCATCTTAACTGCGTTCGGTGCGGCACCTTTATGAGCGTTCGGGTATGGTTGAACGTCAATTGTTTGAACAACATTATTAGTCTTTGTATCAATGACAGAAACAGTATCACTATTTGTGTTGGTGACAAATATGTACTGACCTGATTGTGTCATTCGTTCAGGCTGTACACCAACTTCAATATTTTTCGTAACAGTGTTTGTAGTCAAGTCAACCACCGAAACGGTACCTGTTGTAGTGGCTCCTGTTTTAGGGTCAACGACAACTTGAGACCCTGATGAATCAATCGTCGTGTCTCCTGACTTGGCAATCCTACCGCCTTGGTTTGTGACATATGCGGTATTGCCATCAACTAAAACACTCGTTGGGGCATTTTCTACTGGAATTTTTGCTGTTAATTTGCCTGTTTGCGGATCCATTACACCTAGACTATTATCCCGATTAAGGGCTACTAAAAGCTGTCCTTGTGGACCCACCGCTAAATCGAGTGGATTAATATTACCGCCAACTTTTGCATTTGGAAGATTATACTTTTGTTTGATTGTAGGAGTACCATCGGCAGCAATCGACATTACTACAACTTTACCTGTTGAACCAGAAGATCCGGTTGCATACAGTTGGCTTCCATCCTTTGAATAAGCTAATCCCCACATGTGAGAAAGACCTAAATCAAAATCGGAAACAGTCATTTTACCTGTTGCTAAATCAACTACGTTAATTCCTTTTCCGCCATAGTTGTTTCGGCCAACCACGGTTACAGCCGTCTTTCCATTTGGATTCACCGCAACAGACATAGGATTTCCACCAAATTCAATTTGCTTACCAGCTGGTGTGATTAACTGGTTAACAGGAGTTTGAACTGATCCATCTGCTTGACGGCCCACCAAATTACTTCCAAAAGCACCATCTTGTGCAGCATAAGTTCCTACAGCCCCAAATACAACCGTACTTAATGCAATCCCGGCAAGCAGTGCTTTTTTCTTTTTCCTAAATTTCTTTAGCATCCCTTCCACTCCTTTTAATTGGTTAATAGATTACATTAATAGGATAAATCTTCTATATAAAGCCAATATTAATAGAGAGTAAATTTAATATTTACTTTTTTCTGACTTTAGAACTAGTTCGAATTAACTATAATTTCCTTTAATAGATAATAGTGGTCCAAATCCCCTAAATTGGTGTCAGGCACCAGCACTTATGATTACTCTTAATTTAGATAAAACTAGGAGTATGAAATAAAGATACTGGAGGAAGACAAATGAAGGTTACGGATGTACTTGTACATTGTTTAGAAAACGAAGGTGTGGAATATGTGTTTGGAATTGTCGGCAAGGAGACGATT
This sequence comes from Neobacillus massiliamazoniensis, assembly GCF_001048695.1. Classification (GTDB taxonomy): domain Bacteria; phylum Bacillota; class Bacilli; order Bacillales; family Cytobacillaceae; genus Neobacillus; species Neobacillus massiliamazoniensis. Next base: position 153,778 of record NZ_CVRB01000006.1, read on the forward strand.
GACCTTGCTGATTCGTTATCGAGGTCAAAGCAAATTCAGTTTGTGAATGTCAGGCATGAGCAAGGTGCTGCTTTTATGGCCGATGTTTATGGTAGATTGTCAAAAAAAGTGGGCGTTTGTTTTTCAACACTGGGCCCTGGAGCTACCAACTTATTAACGGGTATTTCGAGTGCACAGCTTGATCATTCACCTGTGGTGGCAATAATGGGACAAGCAGGTGTGGAACGGCATCATAAAGAATCACACCAATATATTGATCTTGTTAAAGTATTTGAGCCCGTAACAAAGTGGAGCACGCAAATTAAGGATGCTATGACCGTACCAGCCGTTATTCGAAAAGCCTTTCGAATAACAAAAATGGAAAAAACGGGTTCGGTTGCGATCATCTTACCAGAGAACTTTGCCGCTCAAACGATTCCCGATAAGCCGCTGCCTGTTACACCCTTACCTGAAAGCGTCCCTTCTCAAGATACAATTAAGGATGCTATTACCCTTTTACAAAAATGCATAAAACCGTTTGTTGTCATTGGAAACGGTGTGATCAGGCAGGATGCATTCCAGGAGCTTCTGACCTTTGCCGAGACTCTTCAATCCCCTGTTACTCACAGCTTTAAGGCCAAAGGTGCACTACCTAAATATCACCCTCTTAATTTTTTTACATTTGGATTTAATGAAAACGATGAGGTTCTTTCAGGGATAGAGGAAGCCGACCTGCTTATTGTCATCGGTTTCGACTTTGTTGAAAAGCTTCCAAAGGATTGGAATAAGAAAAAAACTCCGGTATTACATATTGATGCTTTACCGACAGAAACAAATGAATATTATCCTGTTGAGGTGGAACTGGTCGGAAACATAAAGAAGACACTTCATTTGTTGAATCAATCGGAGATCCCAGCTAAATCATGGATACCTTCAGGGAACCTTCAAGAAAAAATTAAGACAGCATATCAAATAAAAAAACCTAATTCACAGACCTTAACGATAGAGAATGTTTTGCACTATATTGAAAATTACTTTTCAGAGAACACGATTGTGATTTCAGATGTCGGGGCACATAAGGTATCTATAGCCCGCACCTATCAGCCGAAAATGCCAAACCGTCTAATAATTTCAAATGGACTCGCTACAATGGGAATCGCCATTCCAGGCACAATCGGAGCGAAATTAGCTTGTCCACATGACACGGTTATTTGTATTACGGGCGATGGTGGCGCCCTCATGAATTTTGCTGAAATAGAGACTGCCAAACGCCTAGGACTCTCGTTCATTATTATTGTTTTAAATGATTCGATGTTAAAACTTGAAGTACAGCAAATGAACAAAAAGTTTGGAAAAAGCTACGGAGTAACCTTTCAGAACCCTGATTTTGTCCAACTAGCAGAGAGCTTTGGTATTAAAGGTATACGAGCAAGTAACCTAGGTGAACTTGAAAACATTCTCAAAGAGACGCTGCAGTATTTAGAGGAAATTGTATTAATTGACGTCACAGTACAAAATTAGCCCGTCCCTCCTGGAATATGGACTACTTCAATCTGAATATGTGATTTGGAAAGTTACAAGGGTATAATATTATTATCTTTTGACTCTACCCGGGGTAGCGTCACGAAAATGCGGATTTTCAATGTTATTTCTATGGCGATTACCCCGATTTTAACAACCTAAAGGAATTCTTAATCGTCTTAAAGAATCTAAGGATACTTTTTAAAAAAGGATTACTCGAAGTGATTGTAGAAATTAATTAGAACACCAAAACATTTAGGAGGGAAATTAATGATTAATAAAGTTGGTCAAATTATGTTGTATGTAAATAACCAAGATGAGGCAGTTAATTTTTGGACAGAAAAAGTAGGATTTAGTGTAATTTCTGAAGAAGATAACGGTCAGGGATTTAGATGGATTGAAATTGCTCCAAATAAGGATGCAGCAACAAGTATCATTCTACACAATAAGGAATTTGTTGCTAAAATGTCGCCTGAATTAAATCTTGGTACACCTTCTTTAATGTTTTTCTCGGAAAATCTCGATCAATTACATAGCGACTTATCAAATAAAAATATCACAGTCGGAGAAATTGTAAATATTCCTTCTGGAAGAGTATTTAACTTTGCTGATAGTGAAAATAATTATTTTGCAGTCATGGAAAAGAGTGAATAACTATCTTTTTTTATAGAACTTAAGGGTGAGTTTTTGGAGTAATGAAAAAAGCCCCATTTCTCAATTTTACTGAGAAATTGGGCTTTTTATATTGGTTTTGTAGTTAAAAAGACTGGGCAAGACGGAACCCTAGGTCGTCTATCGAAAATGACGGATGGCTACGACGACGACACGAAGCCCCACAGCCCCTGGCCTCTTCAGCCCAACTACCTCCTCGAAAAATTCGATAGGAGCCATACACTTGTTCATCATATAAATCCCAACACCACTCCCAAACATTCCCTAACATATCATAAAGACCCCATGCATTCGGTTCCTTTTTCCCTACTTCATGGATTTTGCCTCCAGAATTTTCATTATACCAGGCAATCTTATCAAGCTCTCCATATCTATAACCAGTAGTCCCTGCTTTACATGCATATTGCCACTCTGCTTCAGAAGGAAGTCGATAGCCTTCTGATTCCCATTCACAAATAATGTTTTCACCATCATTACTTATAAAATAACACTCTCTCAGTCCAGCTTTCTGTGAAAGTAGATTACAAAATGAAATGGCTTCATTCCAAGAAATATTCACAACCGGTTTTAGATCTCCGTCAAAAGAATTAGGTGATTTATTTGTAATAGCATAGTAAAGACCCATAGTTACAGGATACTGAGCAAGAAGAAACGGTCTTATATCAGCTTTCCATTTGCTTTTTATTCTATCGTCTCTTAATTCTATTTCTCCCCCTGGAATTCTTACCATAGGAAAGCCATTTTCATTTGACACTCTTCCATCCTCCTAATGATCTTTTATTACAAATTTTACCACACCTAAAATCATTCACTCAATACAAAAATTACGTCGGTTTTTTACATAACTGCCCATTAGCCATTCATGCAGCGCAAGCGCTGCACCAAAAAGGATAAAATTGGAGAGAATTCGTCTATTCTGTTTTTATGGCTGAGAAAGGCAAAAAGCCGTTATCCCCATTTCTAGAGGAAACGGCTTTTTATCTATTAGTGTACTACAGTTACTTTATTACTTGCTGTTGCCGTCACTTTAAATCCTTGGACGTTTTCAGCATCTGCATATACCGTATACGTTCCATTTGGAATATCGTCTGATGGAGCCCAGTCCAAACGAACCTGATCTGTAGTTTCAATAGTTTTTGTGAACACTGTATTTCCATTGCTATCTTTAATATAAATCTTCCAGTTTAATTTATTGCTTGCAAAGCCATAAATATGAGCTGGGTTTATTGCATTTACATTTTTATTGTTCTGTACTTGGAAATAGGAAACTAGGATACTTGGATTAATATATGATGTGTCTCCCCAAACAGTGAATCCCTCATTATAAGCATGATCTTCAGCCATGACGACAATGCTTTTTGGTTCTTTTTTTACAGTGAGAGATGTAGCTCCTGGTTTAAGAAGTGTATATTGACCGTCAACATATACGACACTTTCATAGTAACCGCAGCCACCTTGATTATCATTTGCATTAAAAGTGATTTGATATTTTCCGTCTGTTGTTGGCTGTACTTGAATATCAGATACTGTTGGGGCGACTGAATCTAATTTAATTGGCAATTTTACCGTTTGAGGTGCAGCGTTGTTAGAATCGAGAGTCGTACGTATTACATAGTTGTAATCGCCATCTTTCACGACTTGACCGTTTTGATCTTTTCCTTTCCAGTAATAGTTATCTAAATCAATGTTATAGTAGTAGTTTCCGACGGACATAATATTCTTATGAAACTTATACGGAGATCCAGTAAATTCACTAAAGTCTCCTAGATAGTTAACTATATTGCCAGCTTTGTCTTCAATATACATTTCTGCTTTTGATAGATTACGTAAAGCTGTAAACGAAGCATAAGCACCATGTGCTCCTGAAAGTGGAGAAACGGCAATTTGGTCTACATTAAAGGAATTTGTTTGAGCATTATAACCTAACGGTAAATCTGCGATATCATCCCAAAGAGCTGTATAGCCTAAGAAAGCATCTTTGTCCCAAGCGGCTGGATCTAAGTTTTGCGGTTCAACCCAATTTCCGTAGAAGCCCATGTAAGGCATGCTTAACGGTACAACTTTATCACTATTGTTGTTGGCGGTTGGGATAAAACGAACAAAACCTTCCACGAAAGTGTTCTTTTTCATATTTTTCGGTAGTTTAATATCAATGCTTAATTCTTTCTTTTTACCTTTAGAAATTTGAATCGTTTGACCTCCATTGACATGGACATCCGCTCCCTCGATACGCGTACTTTTCATCGTTAAATAATCTTCTGAGCGGTGATTGCTTCCATCGGCATTGAGATCATATTCTTTATGTTCTGTTTCGTCTGTCAAAACATCAACAACGACTTTGTATTCCATATTATCTGGAACATCTTTTCCATCTAAAGCTTCCATTTCTAGTTTAAAATTAAAATTATTTTCCTTAATATCTTTCAATGCAACTGAGCCAGCTTGTTCAAGTGGCGCTCGTTTGTTAGTCACTAAAACAGGTGTATTAATGGCATTTGCAACTTGCATCAATCCAGCGCCTTGAACACGAGGAGAATATGGCACACTATTATTTGCTCTAGGGTCACTTACGATACTTGATGTGTTCATTAACGCGATTTTGGCCTTTAGGACTGTATCTTCTGTTTTCGGTAAGCCTTTGCTATAAAGAGATTGCAGTACAAGTGCAGCTCCACCGGCAACCTGAGGAGTGGCCATTGATGTTCCACTCATGACTTGGTATTTGTTATTAGGTATGGTAGAGTAAATATTTCCGCCTACTCCAGAAATTTCCGGTTTGAAATCTAGTGTAGTTGGTGTACCCATAGAAGAAAAGTTGGACATTTGGTTTTTTAGAGGATTATCAATCCATGTCCCATTTGAAAGCTTCATTGTTATCTTTTGACCGTTTTGCAGCTGATTGATCAATGCTTGTCCACCATCCTTACTAACCGTAATTGCAGGTATTGAGAGCGGACTAAAATACAATTGCGGATAATCAGCCATTTGTGGAGGTGGTACCAAAATCGTTGCAACGGCCCCTTTTCTTTGTGCAGAAAATTGAGCATAAGAATAAGAGCTATAAGTGGTTTTAGGTTGTACAATGACAATTTTTCCGATACAATCAATATTTTTAATGTCCGTATCTTTTCCTTCTACGCCATAAACTACTTCATACTCTTTAGACGGATCAAGTTTATTTGCAAGTACGAAACCGGAATATGTTTGGTCCTGATACGGCATTTCTGTTCCAGTTGAAAGATGAAGGGTGTTCATTTGAATCGAATTATTTTCATAGGATGCTACTTGCAGGGCAAATGGACTTACACCCGGTGAACCTACATCTCCGACATCCGGATTCTGGGCATAAGGCTCAAGCGAACTTTTTAGTAAATGGTTTTTGGTGCTGTAAGCGGCATTCCCGCCTGCAACGACTACTAATATTCCTTTTTCAGTGGCTTCACGAATGGTCTTTTGAACCGGATCATCTACTTCGCTTACTGGGCCCGCATCCGATCCTAAACTCATATTAATAACATCAGCACCCATTTGCATCGAATGCTGGATACCGGCAATAATATCATCTTCCTTAGCACCGCCGCCTTTATCTGAAAACACTTTTTCAGCTAATAATTGTGCACCTGGCGCAATTCCTTTTACACCATCGTCTGCTTCATTTCCGTTAGCACCAATGATTCCTGAAACATGCATGCCGTGGGGTTCACTTTTCGGATAGACATCATTATCGTTATCTGCCCAGTCATATCCAGTTGGCACTTTGTCACTATACCAAACATCATTTTGCGGTGTTTGTGCTAATTTGTCTTGGATATTATTTGGAGTTAGCTTTTCCATTTGCTTCCCTTTATCTGTCAGCGTCATATCTTTGTGTTTATAATCGATTCCCGAGTCCACAACACCAATCAACATGCCTTCACCTTGATAGCCGAGAGACTCCCAAACCTTTTGTGCTTGTACCAGCCCCTTACTTTCATCGGCAGCCTTTTGGAACGTTCTCGCAATATGAACACTTTTTACTCCTTCAACTTTTTGTATCTCTTCCAAGTTCTTATACTGAGTCTCTAAGCTAAAACCATTAAATCCTTCATAGAAACGGTGTCGCACCGTTGGTTCAGATAAAGATTTTTTGTCTTTCGATTGTTCTTTTGGTAATTTCGTGATGACTCGATCTTGAATTTGATCATATTTTTCTTTCTTATCTTTTGTCGTTGATGGATTAATAGAATCAGTCGGCTGATCTACCTCGATGATAACCCTTACATTTTCATCTGGAGAAAATTGATTATCTTTAGATTTTTTAAAATTACTATAATTGTATGGATCATTATTATCCTGCTCAGCTTGATTTTGTCCCTGCATAAAGATTTGATGACCCTGACCTAAAATATTCTGAATGGCAAGTTCATTGTTGGACTGGTCATCCGTCGTTTCCGCTGAAACGTATCCTCCTGTTAATAGCATCGCAGATAAAGCAGTGACTGTTAGTACTTTGAATGGCAATTTCTTATAATTTTTCAAATTCAAACTTCCCCCTTATTGAATTTAATACAACCTCCACAAAGATATTTTAAACGCGTTTACATACTATAGTAAATTGGGGAAATTCTGTCTGAATTAACCTAGTGAACACTAGTAAAAAATGACCATTTTTCATATACAAAAAGACATTTTCTGATAAATTATTATAAATTTAGTAAAGATACGCTAAAATTTTGCTAGTAAAAATGTAAGTTCTATCAATAAAAAATTCCCCCAAATTTTTAGTATTTCTGTGATTATTATTTAATTTCACTCTACGAAAGTTGAGTTTTAAATAAAAAAAACTTCCAGTGAAAGAAGTTTTTTATACATTATTATTTTTTTGCGAGTTGTTAAAGGTTTTCAATTCTTTTGCTAATTTTGAACTCCGAAGTTCTTTTTGACGAATTAATTCTTTAATTTCATCTATGCTTTGATAAGAGAGTCGAATGTGGTAGTAATTGATATATTCAATTATTGCGAAAAAGTAAAGAAATACAAACCAAAAAAACTCAATTGGAAAAACTACTAATTGATATATCATAATGATTATCCCGATCCCTATTAAGAAAAGGTTAAAACCTCTAAACACTGCAAAGATTTTCAGTTGACGATAAGGCAAATGAGAGTAATCTTTTCGTTTGGTTTGTTTCAACTTAAGAAACCAATAATAACTACCTTGAAGCAAGATAAATTCTAATAAAGCAAATGCATATAAAGATGAAAATGAAGTTAAATAGGGGACTGTCCATCTATAAAGTTGGAGAAATTCAATCCACACTAATGCAAAAATAATAGTGGCAGACAATTCACCTGTAAATAATTTTAATAACTTTTTTTCAACCTTCTTTTGCACCTAACCCCCCCTTTTTCAACATTGGTAATTACAATTTATACGTTCTTAATGACTGATATGTTTCATGTTCACCCATTCTTATTTTTTTGTTTTTCAAATTTTGTTTACATAACATTTTTATGGGTGATTTAATTTTTAAAAAAGGCTCTTTTAAACTTGCCTGTTGATTTCCGCTCCAGGCGTTCGCTTTCCGCGGGCGTTCCGGGGAGCCTCCTCGGCGCTTAAGCGCCTGCGGGGTCTCCCCTGCCCCGTACTCCCGCAGGAGTCGAGCGCCTTCCGCTCCAATCAACATAGTGGTAAAATCAACAATAAGCTTTAACATAGCCTAAAAAAAAGCACCGAATGATTTCGATGCTTTCAAAGTATATTTTTTTAAAATATCTACATGACAATCTCTTTTTAAAGTTAGGAAAAAGCACCAAAATCACTTAGATTCTTGTTTTTTCCAATAATCATAAATCAATTCTTTGAATATTTCATTCAAATTTCCCTTTTTTTGATTTTTTAACCATTCGGCTTGGTCAATGGGGAGTTTCAATTTTAAACTAACATCTTCATTAGGCATTTCCACTTTCCTAATTTCTTCTAATGTGATCCCATTTTCTATATTGGGAAACCATGCATCATATTCGTTTATTTTCTCGAAATCTCCATACTCTTGAACATCATCGAGTTCACAAAATAAATTTAGCTGTGGCAATCCTCCTGGAAGGATTTTTAAATACATAATTGAATTTATAATTCTACCATCTTCTAATTCTATCTCAAGAATTAATGTTTCCTCATTTCGATATTTTTTTACTGCCACTTCACTGACGATCATATCCAATTCCAAAGTAAATCCCGAACTTGATTCAAAGATATAGATGGAGCTTTTGAATACATGTAAGCTTTCACCATCAATTTTCACAGATTTTACAACAACCATAAACCGTTCCCCCATACAGATGAGTCTTCAATTCGTTACACTTATTTTAACATTAAATAATCGACTGTCACCAAGCATTAAAAAGACCGAACATACACCTGCATGTCCGGTCCAGCAATAATATGTTTTTGTATGAAAAAATATATTTTTTCATTGGGTTAAAATCTATTTGTCACTCTTAAAGGATCTGTACTTATATCTGTAAGGAATTATAACAACTTCATTCTAATCCCTTTTTATAATATTCCTCCATCACTTCATTTGGTACCATACTGCCGCCTGTAGCCCACATGATGTGTGTGGCATTTTTCATTTTGCCCTCTAAGTCATGTTTCTTTAAGTATTCTTTTCCTTCTTGCTCTTTAAATAACTGAATTGGACCAAAAACACTCGCTAGAGCAGAAGGCTCAAGCCGAATATTTTCGGTATCAATCATTGCACTTAACAGTTTATACATTTCAGTATCACTAACAGTATAACTTCCGCTTAAAAACGGCTCGATTGTTTGGCCAACAAATCTTGATGGCCTTCCCACAGCAAGGCCATCTGCTGCTGTAAGGTTGTCAATACCTAAATCCTGAACAGAAACTTTATCATGCAATCCCGTTACTAAACCAAGTAACATACATGGCGAATGAGTAGGTTCTGCAAAGAAACAATGGACATGATCTTGAAAGATTAATTTTAACCCAAAAGCTACTCCGCCTGGGCCACCGCCTACTCCACAAGGAAGGTAAACAAATAGAGGGTGATCTTCATCTACTGTAATATTCAGATCTTCTAGTTGTTTTTTTAACCGAGAAGCTGCAACCGTATAGCCTAAAAATAAATCGCTAGAATTTTCATCATCAATGAAGTGGCAATTTGGCTGGCTATTCGCCTGCTTTCGACCTTCTTCTACGGCCTTACTATAATCTTCCTTATATTCAATCACCTTTACCCCTTTGCTTCTAAGGAGGTCTTTTTTCCATTGCTTTGCATCAGCTGACATATGGACCGTAACGCTAAAGCCCATTTTTGCACTCATAATTCCGATGCTGAGTCCTAAATTCCCTGTCGAACCTACGGAAATTGAATACTTTGATAAGAAGTTTCTAAATTTCTCATCATCAATAATAGAATAATCATCTTTTAGTGTAAGCATTTGTTGTTCAATAAGTAACTGTTCTGCAGTTTTTAGAACCTCATAAATACCGCCTCTTGCTTTAATAGAACCTGAGATAGGAAGATGACTATCGCATTTTAATAAAAACTCGCCAGAAACATGGAGGTCATGGATTTGTTCTAATTGTTGTTTCATAGAAGGAATTTTAACGATGGGAGATTCAATAATTCCATCAGACTTTCTTGTTTCAGGAAAGACTTTGGCTATATAGGGGGCAAATCGTTTTAATCTTTCTTCTGCATCTTTTACATCTTTTTCATTGAGCGCTGTTTTTTTAATTCCTGAATGAAACAATTCATGTTTAGGGTTTGTCCAAAATACTTCCTTTGTTGCAATTAGTTCGTTAAGTAAAGGATATTCTTTTTTCCAATCTTCTACTGTTTTTCCTTCTATCAGAATTGTTTTCATCACTTTTCTCCTTTTCATAGCAACGAATAGATAGCGTAATTCTAAAGTTCGAATTTCTTTACGAAAAGTCGGGGTTCACCAGTTGCCTAGATATTAAAGACCTGAGGTTATTTTAACACCAACAGTTCCAATTAGAATACAAATAATTAGAACAATTCGTTTTATATCTTTTGATTCATGAAAGAACATCATTCCTACTATAACACTTCCTACAGTACCAATGCCCGTCCATATCGCGTATGCGGGCCCGATAGGGAGAACTTTCAATGCTAGAGAAAGAAAGTAAAAGCTTAAACTTCCAAAAAAAAGACAAGCTATGGAAGGTAACCATTTTGTAAATCCCTTAGCTTGCTTAAGACTAATGACACTGCCAATTTCAGCAATACCTGCGATAAGAAGATAAACCCACGACATTAAAATTTTCACCTTTCCTTGTATAAATCATTTAACTTCTTTTGGATCATGACTATCTTCTGGAATGATTTTTAGTCCAATTATCCCGATAATCATTAAAAAAACAAAAAACACTTTAAGTAAATTGATGGGATCTCCCCAAAAAATCACGCCAATAGCGATCGTTCCAACTGTTCCTAACCCCGTAAAAACGGCATATCCTGTCCCTATTGGAATGGAATGTAATGCTTTTGACAATAAAAAAAAGCTAAAAATGATAATTCCCAATGTTAGTATACTGGGGATTAATACTGTAAATCCGTGTGAATATTTAAGACCTATAACCCAAGCTATTTCTAAAAAGCCTGCTAAAATAATGTAAATCCATGCCATAAAGGCTCTCTCCTTCTGTAGCAATAAGTGTATAAAAGATAAAAACCTACTATAATAGCAGGTTATCAACATTATTTTTGAATCACGAGATTCTCAAGATATTGGTAAATAGCATGGGCTACACCATTCTCATTATTTTTAAGAGTAGTTGTAGTACAAACTTCTTTTATCTCATCCTTTGCATTACCCATTGCAACACTGTAGCCAACTTTCTTCATCATTGAAAGATCATTGTTGCTGTCACCGATTGCCATTGCCTGATCCAAGGAACGGTTCGTCAAAGAAACCAATTTTTCAAGCGCAATTCCTTTCGAAGCGTTTTTATTTGTGATTTCAATGTTATGATCAGCAGATGAAACCACCATTAACTCATCAAAGCTTTGGAATTGTCCCCATGCTTCTTTCAATTTCTTTTTATCAAATGAACAAACTAATATATTATAGAAGTCTTCCTCTTGTTTAAGGATCTCATCGTAATTATCAACTAAAACATAACCAAACTGGTCAAACTGTCTTTCCGCATCTTCAACTAATTCTTTCATTTCTTCGTCTAAATTAGTGCCTTTTAGACTCTGAATCTCGTTATGGAAATTATCCCATCTCTTTTTAACAGTATAAATGGCTCTATCTGTAAAAACTTCAAAGTAATAATCATTTTCATCTAGCCATTGGAGGATTGAGAGGACACGGTTTTTATCAATAGTAGTTGCGGCAATCCGTTTGTCATCTTTTGAGTGAATGGTTGCACCATTTGTACCGATTACATAGGTTGAAAGTCCAGCCTTTTCACAAATATTTTTAACATCAAAATATGCTCGGCCTGTCGAAATAACTACTTCAATCCCATTTTCTTGTGCATATTGAATGGCTCTAATATTTTCTTTACTTATTTCATTCTGATGGTTTAATAGTGTCCCATCAAGGTCAATTGCAATTACACTCATGTTATGTGTCTCCTTTTTCATTTACAATGCTTCTATCCATTCCGTTTCGTATATTTTCAAATCATTCTTCCATGTATCTGGAAATGGTTGATCACAGACAATCATATCTACTTTTTCTAATGGACAAATTTTACAGAATGTATCAACACCTAACTTTGAATGATCAGCTAATAGGATTATTTGCTTTGACACATCGACCATGATGCGGGACACTAATGATTCATTTAAGTGATAATTACTTACTCCGTTTTGGATTGATACACCACCTGCGGAAATGAACGCCTTATCAATATTGAATTCATTTAACATTTGCTCAGTTAGGCGGCCACTTACAGACTGCTGTTTAGGATCGATTTGTCCCCCCAGCAATAAAATCTCCCCAGTAAATTTATTTTGATTGAGTGATTCCGTTAATACGGTTGAGACTGGAATAGAGTTTGTTAGAATAGTAATGTTCTTTTTGTTTTGGATAAAATGAGCGAACTCAACAGTAGTCGTACCTACATCTATCACAATAACATCGCCATCTGAAATGAGTTCTGCTGCCTTTTTACCAATTTTGATTTTCTCTGTATGATTCACGGTAGTACGCTGTGAAAACGGTGGCTCACCAAATTGAAAAATGGTTGCAATTGCTCCACCGTAAACCTTTTTTAAGGATCCCTTCTCCTCAAGTATCGTCAAATCGCGCCGAATGGTTTCCTCTGAAATATTAAATTGTTTGGCCAAGTCAGTGACTGTTACCTTTCCTGCCCTTTTCAGTTTATTTAATATTTCATTCTTTCTTTCCTCTGGCAAAATGGACATAATATCACCTAATCAATTCAATTTTTTAGAGAAATGCATTCTTTCTTTGGTATTAGGATCTGAACGGAAGTGCCTTTGTCTAGCAATCCCCATTGATGGTGAAGAGAATCTACATAGAAAATAGTTCCATCAACTTCAACGTCGTATCTTAAAACATTTCCTGTCATAGTAATATCTTTAATAAGACCTTTAGCGGTCCATTTATCTTGTTGATCATGGATATCATTTCCCACAGGTACCAATTGTAAAACCTCTGGACGAATAGCTACATCTTGACCTTTCATTTCTGTACTATGAACTAGTTTATTAAAAACATCTATATTTATAACATTATAGTTTCCGATAAATTTTGCAACAAATGAATTGATTGGAGATACATAAATTTCTGAAGGGGATCCAGATTGAACAATATTTCCTTCATTCATAATAAAGATTTTATCAGACATCGTCATCGCTTCTTCTTGATCATGGGTAACAAAGATCGTTGTAATATCCAATTCTCTTTGTATTCGTTTTAATTCCTTTTGTAAGTTTTTTCTGATTTTTGCATCCAACGCACTTAATGGTTCATCCAAAAGTAACACTTTGGGTTCTATCACAAGTGCACGTGCAAGTGCAACCCTCTGCTGTTGTCCGCCAGACAATTGATGAGGATAGGATCCTTCCTTACCTGTTAAATCAACCATATCAATCATGTTTTGAACTTTTGATTTAATATTTTTCTCTTTTTTCATTTTAAGTCCATATGCGATGTTATCAAAAACAGTCATATTTGGGAAAAGAGCATAAGCCTGAAAAACCATTCCAACCTCACGCTGCCGTGGTGATAAGTGAGTAATGTTCTTTTGATCAACAAAGATATTTCCTACATCTACTTCTTCTAGCCCTGCAATCGAACGTAATAATGTACTTTTCCCACATCCACTTTGCCCGAGAAGGGTAGCAAATTCACCTTTTTGTAATGTTAAGGAAATATTATTTAAAACGACCTGATTATCATATTTTTTGGTCACTTGATCAATGGTTACATATGTCATTAGTTATCTCCTTCTAAAGAAGTTATTTTTCTAGAATATTGCTGCTTAACAATCGAATAACATCATTTCTTATTTAGTAGAAATGGTCTTTTTTGGATTTTTAAACGTAATTTTTAAAATTACCCATGTTAAAATCATAATAACTAAATAATACGTTATGACAATTGCACTTGAAAGATGGCCACTGCTAATCATTGTGTTAGAAAGATAAATTTGTAGAGTTTCAAACTGCCCTCCCACAAGTAGCTTAGCAAAAGAAAACTCACCAAATAAAAGAGCAACCGATAAAAGAGTAGATACTAAAATACCAGATAAAATATTGGGTAATACTACTGTTCGAAAGGCTTGAAATTTTGTTGCCCCCAGTAATTCGGCGGAGTCAACAAGTTCTACTACATTTATGGTCCGAAGACTATTGCTAATCCCCTGATACATGAATGGTAAAATCGTTACAAAATAAGCACCAATCAAAATCCACGGTGTACCGGAAATTTGAATCGGTCCATTGGAATATAACTTAATTAACCCAACAGCCCCAACGATCGAGGGAATTCCATAAGGAAGCATGGCTAATGTTTGAAGCAATCCTTCCAATTTAGGTAAATAGACATTTATTATAAAAATGGTAGGTATCATGATTACCATACTGAGCCCTACTGTCATAACAATCAGAAACAGCGTTCGTTGAAAGGCAGCAAAAAATCGTGGATCTTGAAATAATTCAATATACCATTTCATTGTCCAAGACTCTGGTAAAATGGTATGATCCCAAGTACCAGCTATGGAAAATAAAAATGTACCCAGTAGCGGAATTAACAAATAAATGATTAATAACCCTACTGCAGATTTATGAAATTTCATAGAAGACTTCATCGTAAATCTCTCCTAACTCGACGCATCATTCGCTGATTAATCCACATTGCTACGATCATAGTTGACGCTAATAGAACACCCAGGGCACTACCTAGCTGTGGATTCATTGTAACTTCACTGGAAACAAGATTCGCTATTTGCAATGATAATAGATTATAGTTGCTGCCGACTAAGGCATAGGCTGTTGCATAAGCCCCCATGGCATTTGCAAACAAAATACTGAATATACCAACAATACTAGGTAACAAGACTGGTAGTCCAATATGAATCCAAAACTTCAGTTTAGAAGCTCCTAATAACGCAGCAGCTTCTTTCCATTGATGTTTAATCCCCTGAAAGGAAGGATAAAGAAGCATAATTGCCAGTGGTATTTGAAAGTAAACGTAAACGAGAATTAATCCAGTCCAGGAATATAAATTAAAGTGGGCAAACACATTCATTCCAAGCTTGGCAAAGAGTAAAGTAAATAGCCCATTGTTTCCGAGTAAAATAATGTATGAAAATGAAAGAGGAAGTCCTTCAAAATTAGAAGTCATATTGGCAATCATTAGTAGCCGGTTTTGTGCTTTTTTTGAGAATTTTGTAAAGGAATAAGCCAAAACAACTGCCACAATGATAGAAGTTATTGCAGAAAATAATGAAATAAGAACACTGTTTTGAATTCCTTGCAAGTAAAATTTACTTTTGAATATAGTTATATATTGATCCAATGAAATTTTGATTCCATCGTCTGCATGGAAGCTATCTTTTAACATGGAAACTAACGGTCCAATTTCAAAGCCAATAACCAGAATGAAAAATGGCAGTAAAAGAGCTAATAAAAACAGCTTTTGTTTTTTTATTTTTTGCAAGATATTTCTCTCCTCATAATGTGCTAGCAATTAATTTGAATCGATTTAGCTAAATAAGCTAAATCGATTCAAACTATACATGTGAATTTTCTTCTGAAAGCACAGAAGACATGTAAGCATAGTTTACAAAGTTTAGCTCCTCAGTAGTCGAATCTATTTCATAATCTGTTAAACATGTCTGTTGATTTCCGCTCCAGTCACTCTTTCCGCGGGCGGTCCGGGGAGACTCCTCGGCGCTTTAGCGCCTGCGGGGTCTCCCCTGCCCCGTACTCCCGCAGGAGTCGAGCCTCTTCCCGCTCCAATCAACAATAAGTTTTAACATAGCTTTCATAATAGAGAATCTGTAATTTTTAAAGGACGACCGTTTCTTTTAACCCAGGGATTCGATATGCAATCATTTTTTCTGATTGTTCAATACCTAAGAGTTCACAAACGAGTGGCGCAAAAGCCAATTGTGGAACGACTTCCTCGTGAATACCAGTTTCAATTCTTGGGCTGATGATGAAAAGCGGTACGTCCCGTTCACCATTCGTAATACCACCATGATTGCCATATTCACTCATACCATGGTCAGAGGTAATTAAAATATGGTAACCAGCTTTCATCCAAATAGGTAGAAGCTGTGCTAATAAGCTGCCCATTTTTAAAATTTGCTCACGATATTCCTTAGATTCCGAACCGTAATTTTCCCCCTTTACATCCACTCCCATAGGATGAATGTAGAGAAAGTGAGGATCATACTTTCTGCGTAAAGCCTCAGCATCCATCAAAACATGACTGTCTGGATAGTCATCATCCCAATAAAACTTTCCGTATTGAATTGGCATAGACTCATTTTCCTGCTCGCGGTCTTCAATAAAATGGAATGGAGCACGATTATAAAGTTCGCTTACCCAGTAATAAGATGCCGTTGCATTTATTAAGCCATTTTCTTTCGTAAGATGAAAGAGGCTTTTCTCGCTAGAAAGTCGAACTGTTTGATTTGACGTAATTCCATTCATTGATGCAGGTGTACCTGTCAGTAAGACTTCATATAATGGGCGAGAAAGACTAGGAAGCTCCGACTTTACTTTATATAGTGCAGCTTGATTCGTTTCAACCAGGTGTTGAATAAAACCTAATGCTTCACACCCCTTATCGTATCGCATGCCATCAACAACAATCGCTATAACTTTATTTGACATTTACTACTACCTCATCTTGCCATAATTGTGGTAACGTTTTAGCTGTTTTTTCCCAAGCTTTAGGGTCTTTAATAGGTCTTGCATTTTTGTATTCCTCTTTTGGAATTAATTTGTCTTGAACATCTTGTGGAAGTTTTACATCATCACGAATTGGACGAGCATACCCTCTCGCCAAGTTAATTTGTCCTTGGTCACTAAGGATATATTCTCTAGTCGCCATTGCAGCATATGGATGTTTTGCATATTTATTAATAATGGTCGTGTAGCCACTTACTACGGAACCTTCTTTTGGAATGCATACATCAAATTGATTACGGTTGATTTGGTTAGCATAACCTAGTGCATTGAAATCCCATACAATTGCAACTGGTACCTCGCCTTTTTCAATATTAGCTGGTTTTGCATCTGTTAGACTTAGACGTCCTTGCTTGGCAAGCTTCGCAAAAAAGTTGAGCCCTGGTTGAATATTTGATTCACTACCACCGTAGGCCATTGCTGCAGCAAGCACACCCATCTGATTCTGTGCTCCGTTCAGAACATCGCCAATCGTTACTTTATAATTTCCCTTTAATATGTCATCCCAGGATTTTGGAGGGTTTTTTACCAAGTTTTTATTTGTTAAAAAGGCAATCGTTCCTTGGTATCCAACGACATAATTCCCTTTATCATCTTTCGCCCATGAAGGTACATCATTCCAATGAGACGTTTTATAAGGTAGAGTCAATCCTTTTTGTACTGCAATTGGAGCAAAAGATATCCCCACGTCACCGATATCAGCTGTTGCATTGTTTTTTTCAGCTTCAAATTTTGCAATCTCTTCGGCACTGGACAAATCAGTATCTGTATGTTTCAAATTATATTTTTTGGTGATATCACCCCATGTTTGTCCCCAATTCGCCCATGTATCAGGCATACCAGCACTATTGATTTCCCCTTCTTTTTTTGCTTTTGCTTCGATTTCTCCGACTGTTAACTTATTTGGATCACTAATGGACTGAGCAGTTGATCCTTCCTTTGTCCCACATCCAGCTAAACCTAGTAAACTTAAACCTAACACTGCAGCTTGAATTGATCTAATAGATTTCTTGCCCAATTTACGATTCATTAACGATTCCCCCGTTTGATGTTGGTTTGTTGTTGATTGTTTACTGTTTCAGTATAACTTCACATTGTAAACTCCACATTAAGCCAATGTAAAAGGTTTGTATATTAATATTAAGTGCCTTTCACTGATCACTTTTCAGTTTGAAAGAATCGGGTGTCAGGCACCAACATAAAAAAGGAGCACTGCCACATAAGGTGGAGTGCTCCTTTTGAATAATACTATTCTAAACTTTGTTTATTACTCTTTTTTTATTTCTTCTTTACATTGATATACAATTTTCCGTCTGCGGTTTTTCTTGCTTCATTTCCATAAGAATCCACAGCTTTCACCTCAATGACAGCACCTGCAGCGACCATGTCTTTTGTTGCTGTATAATAGCCGACATAATAACCTGGTGAAACCTCCATCATTGGAAGCTCTGTTACATTTGATGCTTGTAAAACTTTCGTTTGTGTAAGCGGCATATAAATGAGGAAAGTGGTTTTCAAGCCAGGCTCACTTGTAAACTCAATCTTTACACTCTCGCCTTTCTTCAATTCCTTATCCACATTTGGCTTTAGATTTGTAATCTCTGGAGCCGTGTATTTCACGTCAACTTTTAACGATTTAGTAGTTGTATTTCCTGCTTTATCTTTGGCAACAACGTTGATTTGATTGATACCTTGATCCAACATAATTCTAGCTGAATAAGTACCATTTTCAACTTTTGCTATTGTCCCATTGACAGTGACGGAATCTAAATAATCATCCTTCACTTTTCCTTTTACCATCACCGTCTCCGTATTTTGTTTACTTCCATCTGTTGGAGAATCAATCGTTATCTCTGGTGCAACATTATCAAAGGTGATTTTGACTGGTGCGGATGCATCCGTCATCCCTTGCTCTGTGGAGGCCTTCGCTGTTAATTGGTTCTCACCCTTATTAAGTTTCACATCGACAGCATAGGTGCCGTCATCCTTTGTATCACCGGAAGCAATTTCGTTCCCATTATTGAAGATGTGTACCTTTGTCGTTGGTGAAGATTCCCCTTTTACTGTTACTGTTTCAACATTGGTAAAGGTTCCATCAACAGGGGATGTGAGCGTTGGTGCTGTTACCTCATAATCAACCACGGCACGAATCATATAGTTGCCTTCTGCTTTCGGAGATTGTGTCCATGCACCACTAACCAACTGCCAGCTTCGACCCGCATTTGGTCCATTTTCATCTGTTGCCAAACCTGGAACATTTGGACTGGCTGCAGTTTGGATGTAGACCATATAGAAATCGCCTTCAACAATGATTCCTTGACTGCTTAAATCTACTTGAGTCCATTGACCATTACGAAGGGCTGTAGCATCAAACGGACCGGCCAGCTTTTTACCTGGTGCTCCGTTCGGGCCAGAAGCATCATATACTGCTACTTTAAAGGCAGTACCCCCTGGAACTGGCCACTCTGTATTCCAGAATCGGAACAAGCCGCTTCTAACCAATGCTTTTTTGTTCCCTTTTGCTAAGGACATTTTTACAGCCCAGCCATTTCCAGCATCGTAAAATGCACGTGCATTTTCTGCTGTTCCATCGTCATAGCCAATTTCACCTGGATAACCAATGAAAGGCTTAATATCAAAATTTTTCTCGATATTTCCTTTCAATTTAATTGTAGCTTCTTGACTGTAATAATGTGGTGCAATGACCTTCAGCGTATAGTCCCCTTCATAGGCAGTGATGTTAAAATGCCCATTTGCATCCGTTTGGACAGGCTGAACTGCAGCATCTTCCATAACATATACAGTAGCTCCTGCAACAGGCTCTCCCGTTGCTTGATTCTTAATGGTACCTGATACTGTACCCTTCGCTAATTCCTGAAGAGTAAAGTTTGCTGATGTTTCACGATCTTGTTCAATCTTGACTGTTTTGGTTTGGGATTGATACCCATATGCTTCAGCGATAGCTGTAAATGTTCCTGTCGCATGTGTCAACTCGAAACTGCCGTTTGCAGGATCGGTATTTACGGAGCGGCCGGATTCTAAAACCGTTACTTTCGCATTCATTGGTAAAAGCATTGGCGCTGCATTTTCAGTGGCTGCTTCTTTTTTCACCTCAGGCATCATGAGCGTGAATTGATCCGGATTTACCTTTTCTTTTTTAAGAGAATCGGCTGTAGGCTCTTCCTTACCCAATTCTACTGTTTGAGGTGTTGCTAGTGGTGAATTCGAGAGTTTCACATCATCTATATACCATCCTTGCTTTGTGACGCTGCCATCTGTTTTCAGATTGAAGGCAACATAAATTCTCTGACCTGCATATTCACTTAAATCCACTTCACCGTCAACCCAGCCATTTGACACATTGTTAACGCGAAGTTTTTGAACCCAGTTAATACCATCTGTTGAAACATATACAAGCCCAAAATCATAGTTTCTTTCTAATTCATACCACTGCTTAAATTGAAGGTAGCTGTTTCCTGCTGGTAAATCTATCGGCGGCATTTGTAGTGAACAGTTTGCATTATTCGCGTAGTTTCCACTTAGATTTGTCGCATATACTTTTTCACCAGAGAAGGCATTGTTAGGACCACTCGTCGGCTTACCCCACTGCCATGAATCATTGGCGCCGTATGAAGTCCAACCGTCACGATTATTTTCAAAGTTTTGCTCATAACCAACTGTAATTCCTGGAAGAACCGTTAATGTATGTTCACTTACAGTTTCGTTTCCACCGAAATCAACTGCTTTCCATTTGTAAACGAGAGATGTACCTGTAATTGCTTCACCAGGAATTGTCACTCGGTATGTTCCATTTTTATAATCACCGCTAACTCTTTGTGCTTTAATAGTTTCCCAAGAGCCATCATTCTTTTGATATTGTAGTGTTACATCTGTTACACTGATATTGTCGGCAGCTGAAGCTTCTAACGTTAAAGGCATTCTTGAATAAACCATGGCAGGTTGGGAATGCGTTAACACCGGTGCTTCACTGTCGTCTCCATTTTTTGTGACTTGGCCTTTCAGTTTCCCTAGGCCTGAGATAACAGAAGATACAGCATCGTATACATTCAATAAGCCTGATCCATACCCGTTATTTGGTGATGTTGGATATTTGCTATCTGTTAAAGGGATGGCAGTTGTTTGTAAAATTCTTTCAAGATCATTGACAGTTAAACTTGAATTTGCTTGTTTGAGCAAGGCAATTGCTGCTGAAACGTGTGGACCTGCCATCGAAGTACCATTCCATCCGCCTTCATAGCCTCCTCCAGGCACAGAAGAACGAATATTCACACCAGGTGCAGCAATTTCAGGCTTGATTTCCCCATATGGAGACGGTCCAAGTAATGAAAAGCCGCCAAGTTTGTTGTTGATATCGGTAGCTCCAGTCGCAAAAGATTCTGGGTAGTTAGCAGGATTAGCTACAGATCCAGGACCACCAGGATTACTTAAGTTTGTATTTCCAGCAGAGAATTCTGGGAAGATATCTGCTGCTCTCCATGCCTGAACCATTGGGCGGAACCACTCATCAAGCCCAGGACCACCACCCCATGAATTATTAATTACATCAGGTGCCATATCAGGGTTTCCACCAGGAGCCATCATCCATTCACCGGCGGATAATATATCTGCGTCTGTTCCACCATTTGCAGTGAATGCCTTTGCAGAGATAAATTTCGCACCAGGTGCAACACCGACTGCATTAGATCCATTTGACTCAGATCCTACCATTGTCCCGGTAGTATGTGTACCATGTCCTTGATCATCATATGGGGTAGTTCGCCTTAATACTGCGTCAAACCAACTATACGTATTATCTACTTGCCCTGTTGTCTTATTATAGCCGCGATATTTTTCTTTTAAGGCAGGATGATCCCATTGAACCCCAGTATCAATAGATCCAATCACAACTCCGCTGCCATCAATCCCCATTGCCCATACCGCTGGCGCTCCTACCCGATCAACATTCCATTCAATCGCTGTTGGAGCAGAAGCTGGTTCTTGAACCGCGGTTCCTGATTTTTCTGGAACGAACAATTGTCTTGTTTCGTTCGGAAGAATTTTTTCAACCTCTTGGAATGCTGCTGCCTTTTCCATTACTTCTTTTGTCGCAGTTACCGCAATGCCATTAACGATATAGTAGGAGCGAATATCCTTTGCCGCTCCAGCTTTTTCTTGTTCCTGTAGAAAAGCTAGCAATTCAGACTGTGTTTCTTTTGCAGTTGCTTTTAACTCTGAAACGATGGAAGAACGCTTCATTGATTTGGTTTTTGCAGGCGTTGCCTTCTGCAGTGTAGCTTTTTCTACTGCAGCTTTGGCGACATTTGCCGCATCAACCTGTTCTTTCATTTTGATGAGGAAGGTTACCTGATTATCTTTTTCAAACTGTTTGTATAACGAACTCTTTACTTTTTCCTTCGGTGTTGCCATAGAATCCTTAGCAGACACACTTACACCATTTGTTGATGCGTTCACTTTCATTTGTGGCTGCATAAGCATCGGTAAAATTAGAAAGATTGTGAGTAGAATCGATACCTTTCGGCGATCCTTTTTTTTCATCCTCTTCCCCCCAAAGTATTTTATTTAATCAATAAATCTACTATCCTCCTTTCCTCGCACACTATTATGTAAAAACTAGGTGCTACTTTAAAAATATCCGTTTAAAGCTTGGATTTGTGTCGAATGATGGCGAAGAAATTCAAATATTCAGAAAATGGTAGTTTGGTTGCTGTTGGAAAAATTGGGAATTTGGTACAAACGGATGTGGTCATTACTTGTCACAGTTAAAAAATATATCTTTGTACCTATTTTCTAGGTAATATTACGGGGTTTATTTCCGTTTTTTTCTAAAAATAATTCATAAATCCTAGTTCAAATAGATAAATATAGTTAAATTTTAACATCCCTAAATTTGATGGGATTATTTTCCTAACTTTCACAAGGTTTAAAGACTCATTCTCAAAAAAGAGCAACCGTATTTTATCCTTTACCCCTAATTATTAAAAAAAATGTCGAAAACTTCCTTCTAATAGTCTATACAAGTATTGGTAAATTAGGTATTAATACACTCCAAGTCATAACCAATAATAGATATAATATTAGAAGAATAATAACAGATGTGGTTAATACTTCTAAATAATGTCATGTTACTGATTCGATCAGGCAGGGCGACACATTCGAAAGGGTCATTCCCCTTTGGTTCGTGTTTCCCTGCCTTTTTTGCCTTTATGGTTGAACAAGCTTATGCTTTTTCAATATCTAGAATGAAATGGAGAAGGAGGGAGCGTATAAAACTATGTAATTATGTCTATGCAATATGTACTTGAGCAAAAAGGAAAACAAAAATTGGGAAGAAGAGGTGGAGAGGTTGAGAAAGATATTTTTTAAGGTGATTATCTTAGTATTTTTGGTAACCGGAATACTCGTTCCGCTAGATTCACAAAAAATAAGTGCAAAAGATAACAATGAAAAATACGAATTTACAATATCCCCCACTCCAAAAATAATGAAAAAAAATGGGGACGGATTCCCACTTAATCCAAAAGTTGGATTAATCACTGAAAATGGAACGGATGACAAAGCCATTAATGAAGTAAAAGCTACTTTAAAAAAAGCTGGTGTTAAAACAATCGTTGAGAGTGACATTAAAGACCCTGTACTTAATCCCCCAGTCATCATTTGGCTCGGAGAATTTAAAGAACAAGATGCGGTAAATACAATTAAGAAAAACGTTGGCATTGAGAATTTGGATATAAACAATAATGAAGGATACATTGTCTATTCAGGTAAAGGGAAAGAAAATAAAAACCATATTGTGATTGCTGGGAAAGATGGTGCAGGTACATTTTATGGTACCAAAACATTCAAACAAATGATTGTTGAACGACAAGGGACAGATTGGATTCCAGCAGTAGAAATCAATGACTGGCCAACAATGCCAATTAGAGGAGCAATTGAAGGCTTTTACGGCGAGCCGTGGTCACACGAGAATCGCTTAAGTCAATTGGAGTTTTACGGTGAGCATAAGATGAATACCTATATTTATGCACCAAAAGATGATCCTTACCACCGTGAAAAGTGGCGCGATCCATATCCTCAGGAGAAAATAAACGAAATTGCTCAGCTTGTTAACACCGCAGAGAAAAACCACATAAATTTCACCTTCGCAATATCACCAGGAAATACGATTACTTACTCGAGCGATAACGATTTACAGGCATTAATAAATAAAGCCCAGGCAATGTGGGATGTCGGAGTTAGGTCATTTGCTCTATACCTTGATGATATTGACCCAAGTCTACATTCCCCCCAAGATCGTGCAATGTTTGGCAAAGATGTAAATCCGCCTGCAGCCGCTCAAGCCTATTTGTTAAATCGGTTTAATGAGCAATTCATCAAAAAGCATAATGGTGCAGAGCGATTAATTACAGTACCGACAGAATATTATCAAGCGAATACTTCCCCCTACCGAAAAAGATTTGCCGAATTGGTCCATTCAGATATTATCGTGCAATGGACAGGAATTGGGGTGGTAGCTCCCACGATTACTTCTAAAGATGCTGATAAGATTCATGGTATTTTCAACCACGATTTGTTAATTTGGGATAACTATCCCGTTAATGACTATGATCGAAATCGTTTATTCCTTGCGCCATTAGTCGGAAGAGATGCAGACCTAACACCTAAACATGGCGTCATTGGTATAACAGCGAATCCGATGAACGAAGCTGAGGCTTCAAAGATTCCTCTGTTTACTGTTGCTGATTATACATGGAACCCGGAAGCCTATGATCCAAATGACTCATTCCAAAGGAGTTTAAAGGAATTTGCCGGAGACGCAGCTGAGCTATTAAAAGTCTTTGTAGAATCTTCCTATTCTTCAAGTCTTAATAACAACAAAGAACCATTTTCGGAGAAATTAAAACCGCTTATGGAGCAGTTTTGGACTGCATATAAGTCCAAAACCCCAAATGCAGCAACAGATGATCTTTTAAAAGAATTTAGTATATTGAAAAACACACCATCCGAACTACGTAAAACGTTGGATAATAAGAACTTTCTTAAAGAAGTCGATCCATATTTAACTAAAATGGAGCTATATGGACTAGCTGGCGAAGCTGCAACCAATATGTTAGTAGCAGAACAGGAAAACAACACTCAAACAGCAGTGGAGCAAAGAACGTTACTCCTAAACTATATAAAAGAAATAAACAATATCCCGCAAAAACTAAGCTTGGGTGTCCTCTCTTCGTTCTTTGATCGAGCAATTAATGGATTGAATTTAGCAGAAGGAAAAACAGCCACCGCTTCTTCTTCAGAGGTCAGTTGGCTTACGCCTGACTTAGCAGTTGATGGAAACAATAATACAAGATGGGCTTCCCTTTACACGGATAACGAATGGATTAGTGTCGACCTTGGACAGCTTTACACTATTAATAAAGTAGTTTTAAACTGGGAATCAGCCTATGGGAAACAATACAAAATCCAAGTATCCCAGGATGGCAGCCACTGGACCGATGTCTATACCGAATTAAACGGAAATGGCGGAATGGATGAAATCGATTTTAATTCAATTGAAGCAAGATATGTAAAAATGCAAGGATTGAAACGAGCAACGAACTGGGGCTACTCTTTATACGAATTTAAAGTGTTTGGACCTCGGAACTAAAAACAAGATTCTAAAAACAAGTAGATTTACTCACTTATTGCCCAAGATGAAAATGAATATTCATCTTGGGTTTTTCTGATCACTTTTGTTGAAAAAAATCAATTTTTATTACAATTACAAGCTTTTAATTAAAAGTCTATATAATCACTATGAAATTATGCTAAATCCAATTCCATATTAGGTGGGTCCCTCTTTTTTTCTTGATTGCTCCAAATTGTTAACACTGCATCTTAAAAACAAATCTTGAAAGGGCTTTAATCAAACGTTTTACGTATCTGGAGCAAAAAAAGAGCAGTAAAGAAACGATTAGTGAAAATGGCAAACTAAGCATGGTGGGAACAGGGATGTTGTACCAAAAATTGATTTTAATAGATTCAAACCCAATCGTTCGCAAGAAACCTGCCAAAAATGAAAGTATTGCACTTCCAATAATACCCACGTACAAAACAAATAAGACAGGAAAACTAAGAAAATAGAAGAATTTTTTCAAGATAATCATCAAATATCTTCTCCAATCTTTATGATATGTTGAACTGTAGACACCGGATCAATCGTGTAATTTTTTGTATAACGGAGCGTATGAATGCTGCAGCTAGGGCCTATAAACACTTCATCTCCCTCTACCTCATTGGCTTCAGTATAAGAAAGTGAAAGTGTTTTCCCCACGATCCTTTCACATTTAAGTTTCTTCTTAAGTAACGAAAAAGTTCCCCTTGCACGCTCAACAATAATTTTATCTGCTATCAGCTTCTGAATACTGCTATTCGCTGATAAACAACAATGAAATTCCTTTGCCATTATTTCTCTCCCGCTAAGAGCTCCATTTACAGTCAAACACTCTGATTCTAGTTTCTGTACCACTTTCAAGTAACCTGAGCTTTCCACATTAATAACCCTACCAGCTTTTAATTGTAAATGTCCCATATTTTTTACATTTTGGATTTCGCAAGTATCTTTAATAAAACAAACCCCTTTATTATCCAATTGATCCGCAATAACTATTCCGTGGAAAGAAGCTTGACCAAAAACCGCCACTCGCTGAACTTGAACATCTTGCTTAAAAGTTACAGCCCCGAGAACATGAAGCGTCTCACAATCCGCTTTTATGCCTTTTACCTTAGCTCTCGTAACTGTCCATATTTTACCTTCCTTCACTTTCAACCCCACCTTATTTTAATTATTATATATTTTAACAATTAAAATATTTAATAATTAAAATATATTTCTTTCCTTATTTTTTGTCAACATAAAAATAAGCAAAAAAAAAGACTTCATTTTCATGAAATCTTAAAAAATACTACTCATTAATTGATTCACTTCGCTTAATGTCTTCGCCATTCCCACTAACTTTTCTTGCGGAAACTTCAAAAACAGTTCGTTCACCTTTTTGTCGCCGTGATCGGTTAATACCATATGCACGACCCGTCGATCCGCGCTTTCTCTGACACGTTGAACCAACCCAAGTTTCTCCAATTTATCACACATTGAGGTAACCGCACCAGGAGTCACCTGGAAAAACTCAGCAATTTCAGTCGCCTTCATCCCTCGATTCAACTTTAACTGCAGTAACAGAACAAGTTGATTTTGCGAAAACGGCTCACCTGCAGAAATTAGCTCAATAAATAGTTTTGACTTTTGCTGAATCTCTAGCATCTCACGCAAAATCATTTCCACATTCTTCATTTGATTTTCATATATCCCCAAACCAATCACTGCCTATTTAATTATTTACTTCTTAAAATATATAGTTAGTTAAATATAATGTCAAATGACCTTCTTTTTGCCCTTAAATTTCTCTTTGACTAAAATTAAAAGCCTTATTAATACAAAATTGTTTCCGGATAGTAAATAACAATCTATGGGGTTAAGGAAATTGTGACAAATACGTAAAATAGTTGGTGAAGTGTCATGAAAGCAGAAGCTTTCAACACTTACTATAATTGAACTTATGGTGAAACTTTTGTATTCCAATCCACTCGATACGAGTACATCCAATCTGAAGCTTCTGGGTTCGCAAAGCGCTTAAGAAAAATTGGTGTCGTTACATCCCGAAACCACTGTATGAAAGGGTTAATTACATATTTGCCTGAATCACTTCGTTCCCCGACCTCATACATTTTTACAGTACGTTCCCTACGAATATGTTCATAGGTAGTGAAGGCCTTTTCCACATTAGGAATGTCCCTAAGACACTTAGCCAAGACGATGGCATCCTCTAAAGCCATGGAAGCCCCTTGACCTGAACTAGGTGAGATTGCATGAGCCGCGTCCCCCATTAATGCGATTGGACCTTTGTGCCAACTTGAGGGCTGCTTTGATAACGCATAGGCAGAAAAATAAGGGAATGTTGTCTCTGCTGACGTAATTATCTCTCGGATGAATGGTTGATCGTCTCGGAAAAGCTCAAGCAAATCATGCCTCCTCTGTTCCTCGGTAATCCCATCAAACGAACCCCGTACAGGCTCCTCCTTTTTTGGCCAATTCACAAACCAGTAGATGTAGCCGGTCGAGCTCACATGATAACCAAAAAAGGCGCGCTTGCAAAATATAAACTGTGTGGTTTCAGGTGGTGCACTTATTGCCAAGCCAGATGTATAGCCGCCACTGTTGATTAAACCAGTATAATCTGCTCCTGGAAAGCTGGGATCTATAATTTGTCGAGTTCGGGAGTGAATGCCATCACTGCCAATTAGGTAATCGCCGCTTACCCATGTGCTATCTTGAAACATCGCAATAACTTCTCCCTTGCCAATCACCTCGATGTCATAAAGCTTCTTTCCGCGAAAAATCTTAATACCCTGGCGCTCCGCTTCATCGGCAATGATAGCGCCGAGAGGGACACGTTTGATAAATACACTCTTTTGACCCCCCCAAGCCAATTCTCCTCCGCCGAGCGATTTCCCTTTCCCGTTGGACATTTCCCATTTGCTTACTGGGGACCCTTGTGCGAAAACCTCCTGATCAAGACCTAGCTCCTTTAGTACAGCTACACCATTACATGATAAGGACAACGAGTATCCATCCGATTCGGAACGGGCCTCATAAATCTCCGCTTCTATGCCTGCACGTTTCAAAAACAATGCGAGCGCAGGGCCAGCGATTCCACATCCAATGATTAAAACTTTTTTATGAGATGTCATTTTCATATTCAGTTTCCTCCCACCCAGTCATTTACTTTCTTTATTTCCTTCAAAAATATCACTTTTATCTAATCATTCTTTTAGTAGTTTATTAATGTAATGGAAGGAAAAATCCTTTAAAAATAAAAAACAATATCGCTTTCTTATTCAGCTTTCCTTTTGTTTAAAAGAAATCAATAAAAGGAGTTTCTTTTTTCAGATGGTTCAACTTTATATACGGGATGTGGCTTTTTATGTTCTTTAACAAATTTTTAAGGTGTATCTACAAATTCTGAGCTGTTATCTACAAAATTAAGAACTTTATCTCCAAACTCTAAGGAGATATATACAATTTTAAGAGCTTTATCTACAAATATTGTGATTATTTGGCAACAGAAGCCGCTACTCAAAATTTAATCTAAAAAAGGAACTATGTACTAAATAAACAAAAGAAAGCTGCCAATGTAGGCAGCTTTCTAGGTTCTATTTAAAAATTGTAATTATCAATATTATCTTTCGTAAAGACTACACGTTCCGGGAGCAGGATGATTCCGCTGTGAGCATCGGTATAATCATAACCTTGAATCGTGTTAGGCTCGATTTTAACGTGACCGACATTAGGGACATCAAATTCATCGCCTACTTTTAAGTCTTGATTCTTAACAGTCAACAGATAGGCTACATAAGCAGCTAGAGCTCCTTGCTTCTTCACATCCCAAAGGCCAAATTGCTTTACGGTACCGCGTTTTACAAAATCTCTCATTACATTTGGGGTGGAGAAACCTGTAATGGCAATTTTACCTGATGCACCGAGGTTTTCAGCTGCTTGAGCCATTGCAGGCAAAGCAGTGGCGTCTGGACATATGACGGCATTAATATCTGGGTAAGTCTTAATAATATTTTCACCAACTGTTAATGATTTTTGAGCATCATTTTCCCCAAATTGAGTAGTTACAATTTCCCAACCTGGATGATCTTTTTTAATAATATCTTTAGCCTCTTTCACCCATTGGTTTTGATCCGTAACGGTTGGGCTGGAATAGAAGAATGCGACCTTTGCTTTATCGCCGATTTGTTTTGCAGTCATATCTACCAAGAGACCTCCTAATTGTTTTGGAGTTCCTTGGTTAATATAAAAGGAGCGGTGCTCAGGGTTTACGTCTGAATCCCAAGTCAGGATCTTAACACCACGCTTTTTGGCACGGTCTAAAGCTTGGTTTAAACCGTCTACTGATGTGGATGAAACCATAATCGCTTTATAGCCTTGGTTAACAAAATTATTAATGTATTTAACCTGCCCAGCGACGGATGCCTCTGTTGGTCCATCATAGGTCAAAGAGACTCCAATCTTTTGGGCCATTTCCTTCGCACCTTCCCCTCCAGATGTAAAAAAGCCGACACCAGTGAGCTTTGGAATAAATGCTAATTTAACATCCTCTTTCTTTGTTTGTCCGCCGCTAGATGTCTTATTCCCGTTGCTGCTACATGCTGCTAGCAGAAAAAAAGCTGAAATGATAGCAATAAACGACTTCATGTATATCGATTTTTTCATTTGCTACACTCCTTTTTTATGGCTAACAACAGCCTTTTTGTTTATGAACCTTTTTAACAATTGGAGTTCACTCCAATTGACTATACGGAGTAAAACAGCAACAATTAATAAAAATCCGATAACCACACTTGTTTCTTGACTGGTCATACTCATCATCTGTAATCCATACTGCATCATCCCAATTACCACGCTCGCAATACCTGTCCCAACAACCGTACCCTTTCCCCCGTTAATACTCGTTCCTCCTAAGACCACTGCGGTTATGACGGGCAAAACTGCCTCTGTCCCCAGTTCAGATCTTGCAGAACTGAAGTAAGATGTTAAGATTACACCACTCATACCACCTCCTAAGCCTGCTATGATGTACGACCAAATGAGGATTGATTTCGTTCGAATACCACTGTAGTGGGCCGCTTTTATATTAATGCCTATTAAAAAAACCTGTCTGCCAAAGCGTGTCAAATGTAAAATCAAAGCAAAAACCAACATAAAAATCAACAGGACCCATATTTGGTTAGCTATGCCGAGTGTTTCTCCATTTGCCAATTGTACAAATAGATCAGGAAAACCGCTGATTCCTTCATATCCAGATGCACTGTTTCCACCCGAGAGCACTAAAGCTATCCCGGAGAAAAGAAACATGGTGCCCAATGTTACAACAAGCGGCTGTACTCGACTATTCGCGATTATTACGCCGTTAACCGCACCAGCACAACCGCTGATCACCAAGGAAAATAAAACAGCAAGCCAGATTTCAGTTCCACCCTTCCAAAGAACACCTATCGATATCGATGTTAAGCCAATAATAGACCCAATCGATACATCAATCCCCCCAGTGATAATCACATACGTCATCGGAATCGCTGCCAGTCCAATATAGACATAATCATTCATGCTATATAGCAGATTAGTAATATTTAAAAAATCAGGATTCAGCAGTCCAAAAAAAATGATTTCCAGAATTAAAAAAATAACAAGAGCACTCTCCCACCTAATAAGTAGCTTCATCAGGTTTATCATCCTGTACGCCACCTCTCTTAGAAACTACATCCTTCTTTGTAAAATCTTTCTTTCTTCTATTAAATTGCTTAATTTTTAAATACATTTGGAACTTAGAATCACTAATCACGATGAGAAGTAATAAAAATCCAGAAATCGCATTATTCCAATAGGCGGGGATCTTCAAATAAATTAATGAGCTATTAATGGCAGTCAGGAAAATAGCACCTAACCCTGCTCCAAACACAGTACCAAGACCGCCGTTTAAACTAACGCCACCTAATACTGCAGCAGCAAGGACCTGAAGCTCCATTCCATTTCCAGTTTGATTGGGAACAAATCCGATATTCATTACAAAAATAATTCCCGCAACTGAGGCGGCTAATCCAGAAAGGATAAAAGCAAGAACTCTAATCTTTGCAACGGGGATTCCAATCAGCCTGGCCCCATCGGCATTATCGCCAACAGCGTAAAAATAACGACCAACCCTGGTTAGTTTTAGAACCAAGAAGGCTGCAATCAGGATTAGAATCCCTGTCCAGACAGGCAGCGGGATACCTATAAATTCTGCCCCGGAAAGCTTTTTAAAATAATTAGGAATATCTTCAATCCATTTACCGCCTGTTAAAATAATCATTATGCCCCTTAAAATACCTAATGTTCCTAACGTCATTATGATTGCGGGAATTCTAAGATAAGCAACACCAAGCCCATTAAACAGGCCCGCAGCCATTCCAAGAATCAGAACAATAAGGATGGCCAGCCAGCCTGAAAATCCGCTTGTTAACAGCAAGCCGCAAACAGCCGCTGATAACCCCATCGTTGACCCAATCGAAACATCAATTTCTGAAGTAAGCAGAACAAACGACTGTCCAACCGCTAATATAAGTAATATAATGCTGCTATTTACGAGAAGGAGCATACCGTTTCCGCTAATAAATTTGCTATTGACGGAGCCCACGATACCAATAAAGACCACTATGAGGATCACAATTGAAACTTCTCTTGCCCTCATCATCCTTGATAAGAGATTCATAGAGATTTCCACTCCTTTTTAATCCCGAGTGCAGCCGAAGTAATCGTATTAACCGTAATATCTTTTTTTTCGATTAAAGAGATCATGCGGCCTTCATGCATCACAAGGACACGGTCACTTAATTGAACAATTTCTTCTGTATCTGAAGAAATAAGGACAACGGCCAAACCACGTTTTTTTAAATCAGAGATAATTTTATATATATCGCTTCGAGCACTAGCATCAATACCACGAGTCGGTTCATCTAAAATAATTACTTTAGGACCTGTTTCGAGATACTTCGATAGAACAATCTTTTGTTGGTTGCCACCTGATAGATTACTTAGCAGTTGGTTTTCTCCTGTTGTGATGACATTCAGTTTCTTTATGGCATTAGTTGAGATTTCTTTTTCTTTTTTTAATGGGAGGAAAAGCTGTTTGAATTTTGGTAGGATGGTTGATGTGATGTTAATTTTAATTGAGGCATTGGAGAAAATCCCATGTTGGTGCCGGTCCTCAGGGACATAAACCAGACCACGAAGAATTCTTTCACGTAAGGAGAGGTTCTTAATACTTTCTTGCTGAAGAATAACATCTCCCGATTCCCAAGGCTCCAGACCAAAGATGGAGGAAGCAAGTTCAGTACGACCTGCGCCAACCACGCCGGCGATACCAAAGATTTCACCTGGGAAAAGGTCAAAGGAAATATGCTGAAAACGATTTCCAGATAAATTTTTCACCGAGAGAATCGGCTCAATTCCTTTCTGACTATCTTCAATTTGGTAATGAGTTCGATTTATTCCTGAAGGGTCAATTTCGTCTTTTCTGCTTTGGTCCAGTATTAAGCCTTCTACTAATTTTTCATAGGTAAAATCGCTGACTTTCCCCGTTGCAGAGATAACACCATCTCTTAGAACGGCTACAGAGTCTGCAAGTTCGAATATTTCAGTTAGGCGGTGTGTAATATAAAACACGCCTATTCCTTCTTTGGTTAATTTTTTGATCGTAGCAAATAAGGATTCAATTTCACTAAAAGTTAAAGTTGATGTTGGTTCATCCAAGATCAAAATCTTCGCATTTCGGACTAAACCTCTAAGTAATTCAACAAGTTGCTGCTCTGCAATAGACAAGCTCGAGCCCTTGCGGTTTAAATCCAAATTCCAGCCCAGAGATGAAAGGTAATACTTAATCCGATTCTCACACTCAGCTTTATTTTCATGCAGTCCAATGGTAACGTTTTCAAAAATATTCATGTTTGGAAAAATCAATGGTTCTTGGGGAACCAAATAGATTCCATATCTATGGGCATCAGCCGGTTGATGAAATGTTACTTGTTTTCCTTCCACTAATAATTGCCCCTGGTCAGGCCGAAATAGACCGGTAAGAATTTTCATTAACGTAGATTTTCCAGCACCGTTTCCTCCGACAAGTGCAAAAACCTCCCCTTTATGAAGTGTTAATTCAACACCTTTTAAAACAGAGGTTCCTGCAAACTGCTTATAAATTTGCCTAATATGAACGAGCTCAGAGTCCAAGTTGTTCACCAGCCCTCCTTATCTTGCTTGTTTTATATATAATTTGACTGAACATTTTTTATTACTATTAACTTTTGTTTAGAAAAAAATTTATCTTCAAAACAATTATAATCTGAAAATATTTACATACCTTTTAATTATATCAAGGGATTTATTTCACGTTTACTGACTTTTCAGTTGAAATTCATCGTCCTTTACTCAATTTAGATTTGAACATTTGTTGACCCATTGATTATTTGTTGAGAGGTTGAGGGCTTTGGCGAACAATGATGTATTTACTGATAACCTTCTAATTAAAGTTGCCTGGTATTATTACAAGGATAATTTAACACAAACAGAAATCTCGGAACTGCTAAGCATTTCAAGAAATAAAGTTGTTCGTTTGCTTGACCGTGCCCGGTCAGAAAATATTGTGCAATTCCATATTAAAGGCCCTGGAGTAAATTGCCTGGAAATCGAACGAGATCTTATTGAAGATTTCAACCTCCCCCATGCCTTTGTTATTCCTACGCCGAAAGACAGCCTTAGCGCATCGTTGGCAAAAGCAGCTGCGCAATATTTGGAGAATATTACATCTGATAATGAATTGATTGGTTTCGGTTGGGGGGAAGCTGTTTCCCGAACGATCGAATCCTTATCGATTGATCCTGCCATCAATGTGTCAATGGTCACCCTTACTGGCGGTGTGAATTACTACTTTCATAAGCGTGACCACTCTATGGAAGGCGGTTTGGAGAAATTTAAGGGTGGAATTCATGTCATTCCTGCTCCATTTCTAGCCTCTACGGAGGACATGGCAATAAACCTGTTATCCGAACCATCAGTCCGAAACATTCTTGACCTAGCCAGTCTTGCCCATCATGTGGTAGTTGGAATTGGCGGCTTATCTGCCGAATCCACCATAATAAAAGAGGAAAAAATGACACTTAATGAATTAATCTACATCAAAAATCAAAATTCCGTGGGTGATATATTAGGACAATTTTTCAACGAACAAGGTAAGCTTCTTGATTTACCTCACCATAACCGCTTAATTGGCACCGGCCTTACTACCTTGAAAAGGTTAAAAAATGTCATTGGGGTTGCTGGCGGACCTCATAAAATTGATGCTATTTATGGCGCGTTAAAAGGAGGGTATATCGGTACACTTATTACGGATGAGGAAACGGCAATTGATTTAATTAAGAAAAACAGAGGATAAGGGCGAATGTTTGAACAATTACCGTTATCCGGACTTAAGTACTACAGAGACTAAAAAAGGAGGGATTTTTGAATGGAGTACATATTGGTCTTTGATGCCGGCACAGGCAGTGTCCGTGCAGTACTCTTTGATAAACAGGGCAGACATGTTGCCACCTCCCAATTTGAATGGACACATATTGAAGACCCACGTTATCCTGACTCGATGGATTTCGATGTCAAAAAGAATTGGGAGATTATTCTCAACTGTATTTCAGAAGTGTTGAAACAATCTGGCATACACCCCAAAGACATAAAAGCAATTAGTGCTACCAGTATGCGTGAAGGATTTGTCCTTTATGACAAGAATGGCAACGAAATTTGGGCTTGTGCAAATGTTGATGCACGGGCCATAAATGAAGCAAAAGAACTTAAGAATCGCGATTCCAATCTTGAAAAAAAGCTTTATCAATTATCGGGCCAAACCTTCGCATTAGGTGCACTGCCCCGACTTTTGTGGATT
The DNA here is from genome assembly GCF_001048695.1 of Neobacillus massiliamazoniensis. Taxonomy (GTDB): domain Bacteria; phylum Bacillota; class Bacilli; order Bacillales; family Cytobacillaceae; genus Neobacillus; species Neobacillus massiliamazoniensis. The sequence continues at coordinate 188,969 of NZ_CVRB01000006.1, forward strand.
AAAAACAATCAGCCAGATGTCTTTGAAAAAATCGCTGCAATTACGATGCTTAACGATTGGATTCTCTATAAACTCACCAACAATCTTCAAGTTGACCCCTCTAACGGCTGTACCACAGGATTATTTGACTTAAAAAAGCGCACTTGGACTCCTGCCATTGCTGAAGCTTGCCAACTGAAAATTAATTTTTTCCCACAGGTTAATGAAGCGGGAAAACTACTGGGAACAATCCCAGAATCTATTGCTCAATCTACCGGCCTTGCAAAAGGTACACCGGTCATGAGCGGCGGCGGTGATGCCCAATTGGCCTCGGTTGGAGTTGGTGCTATTAACGAGGGTGACACCTTCATTTGTGGAGGTAGTTTTTGGCAACAGGAAATTACCATTCAAGAACCGGTTATTGACCCGTATCACCGCTTCCGCATCAATTGCCATGCAGTCCAAAACCTTTGGCAAATTGAAACCATTGCCTTTTTCCCGGGACTTGTCATGAGATGGTTCCGAGATGCCTTTTGTGAAACAGAAAAGCTCGATGCCCTAAAAACCGGTCGTGATGCCTATGATATTTTAGAAGAAAAGGCAAAAGACGTTCCTGTCGGTTCTAATGGAATTATCCCAATTTTCTCCAATGTTATGGATTATATCTCTTGGAGACACGCAGCCCCCTCCTTCCTTAATCTAACTATTGATCCAAATAAAACCGGAAAAAGAGAAATGTTTAAATCGATTCAAGAAAATGCAGCTCTCGTGACCTTTGGAAATCTTAAAATCGTCGAGGAGGTAACCGGCCATTATCCAAAAGAAGTAATATTTGCAGGAGGTGCTTCCAAAGGCAGTCTTTGGAGTCAAACCTTGGCAGATGTCTTAGGTATTCCGGTAAGAATCCCAGTTGAAAAAGAAGCTGCTGCACTTGGTACCGCAATTATGGCTGGACTTGGTGCTGGCTTATATTCCAATCTTGAAACTGCTATCGCACAAACCGTGAAATGGGAAAAAATTCTCTCTCCTAATCTCGAAAACCATCAAAAATATCTAAAGATTTATGAAAACTGGCGGAAAGTTTATGCAAAGCAGCTTACATTAGCGGATAAAGGAATGACAAATCATATGTGGATTGCCCCTGGATTAAACGTCTAATGAAAGGAGGTGTATCGATTGTTTCACGTAAACGAAGAAACTCTTGAATACCGATATGGCACCCATGGACCAAAATATTTGAAAAAAGGACCTAATGTTGATATAGGGATTGTCCTATTAAAACCAGGTGATGATCATGATAATCACTATCATACAACTTGTGAAGAAATTTTTTATATCCTGGAAGGTGAAATTGATATATATGTTCAAGGAATTCCCATACACGTTAAACCTGGTGATATTTTTCAAGTCAGTCCAATGGAAACTCACTACTTAAAAAATACGAATTCAATGGATTTTAAAGCAGTTTTTATTAAGTCACCTCACATAAATGAGAGAGACACAGTGATTGTAGAAAATCCAAAATTTAAGGAGTGAACACCTGTATGAATTGGGGATTTAAAAATAGAATGAATCAAATTTTTCCAGATGGAAAAGCCGTTATGCTAGCAATTGATCATGGCTACTTTCTCGGACCTGTCCATGGACTCGAAAAGCCGGGGGAAACTGTCAAAAATTTGCTTCCCCATACAGACTCACTTTTCGTAACGAGGGGCGTATTGGATTCCTGTATTCTCCCTAATACGGATAAACCTGTCCTTTTAAGGGTATCAGGCGGTCCAACTGTACTGAAAAATCTTGCAAATGAGCACATTGTAACTACTATTAAAGAAGCAATCAGACATAATGTGGTCGGAGTCGGGGTATCTATTTTTATTGGTTCTGAATATGAAACGCAAACCGTTACGAATTTAGCTAATATGGTAACAGAAGCTCACGATTATGGACTTCCGGTTCTGGCGATAACGGCTGTCGGTAAGGAGCTTGAAAAACGTGATGTCAGATTCCTTAGTCTAGCGTCAAGGATTGGAGCTGAAATGGGCGCGGATATTGTAAAAACTTATTATTGTGATGACTTTGAAAAAGTCACAAGCACTTGCCCAGTGCCAATCGTCATTGCTGGGGGACCTAAATTAGAAACAATAAAGGATGCTTTGGAACTTACTTATAATGCAATGAACCAAGGTGCAGTCGGTGTCGATATGGGACGAAACATTTGGCAATCGGATTATCCTGAAGCAATGATTCGTGCCATCAACGGTATTGTTCACAATGGCATAAGTGTGAAGGAATCGCTAGAATTATATTCACATCTGACTCAGAGCAAAGTATTTTAATGAATACTCTAACCTATTATCATATCGGAAAAATCGCCTGCCATTAATTGAAGGCGGTTTTTTATTTTTCAAGATGGACAACAACATAAGTTTACAATTATTTCTTTTTACTACTTAATACTAAAAGAATAGAACATACTCCAGAAATAAATAAAATACTAATTTGAAACCAAATTAATAAATAATTAGGTCCATTTCCAATTGGACCTACTTTTGGTGAATATGCGTTATACAAAGTCCAAAATGAGAGTAAGACTGTAATAATCCCACAAATTAATACTATTTTTTTTCTCATATTACCTCCACAATTTTTCCATAGGGAAATGATCAAACTACTTCTATGTAGTAAGAATTCTTTGGTGTGCGAACATAAACCAACTACAATTCTCAAAATTTTCCCCTACTACAATATGCAAATGGATATTAGATTGTTTTGGCATAGATACAAGTATCTCTTAACTCTTTAGTATCAACAGATAAATCATGATTTTTTAAAATACCTTCTAAAGAAAACCCTAATCTTTCAGGAATTGCACGACTCTTAAAATTAATTGCATCGCAGCGAATTTCTAATCTTTGTGCATTAAGTTCTTGAAATGCAAAATCAGAAATCCCTTTAACCGCTTCTGTCATATACCCTTTTCCACTAAAACGACTATCAATCCAGTAGCCTATTTCAAACTTAGGTATTGACCAATTAATTCTATGTAATCCAGAAGAGGCAACAAATTCCCCAGTTTCTTTTAAAAAAACCAATAATCTCAAATCCTCTCTTTTTAAAAAAGAAATATACGATGATCTAATATTTAATTCAACATCCTGTTCAGACTGCTCCTTCTGGGCGAAGGGCATCCAATGTTTAAGCTCATTGATAGAAGCCATTATTGCATCATAAACAGCTTTACCATCTCCTGGTCTTGGCATACGAATAAGCAACCGCTCAGTTGAAAATTCTTCTGGAAAGTCTTTCAGAATGGGATTCATTTTATTCACTCCTAATCTCCTAAAATATACTTATTTTTCCAATAATATACCTTTTACTCCTTAAAATCAATAAAAAATTAGGGCCGAGCCCCACAACTTCTCTAGTTTAAAGAGAGGTGGACAGACACTTATTCAGAAAAAAATGCCAGACACCATCCAATTTTCTGGATTGGATGACTGCACTGGCACTTTTTGTTGTCCCAATTGTCTCGTATTCCACCCGTTTACGCCTTATTTTGTAGATAATTATCTTATTTTGCATCTCTGTCATTTCTCTTTTGGAATAAGCCGGGAAATCGATGAGGCATGTCCATGATAAAATAAGCCAATACAGCTCCTACTAACCCTGAAATGTAATTTCCAGCGCCAATCATCACACCGATCGCTGCACTCACCCATATTCCAACAGCTGTGGGTAAACCGCGAATCTCTCCTATTTTATCTTTAAAAATGAGCCCTGCTCCTAAAAAACCAACCCCAGTAACAACATTAGACGCCACTCTGTCTGGAGCAGTTAGCGATTTAGCAAATCCAAATTGACCAGCAACAGTAAACATACAAGCACCTATACAAACCAAAGCAAACATTCGATACATTGAACCATGATGATCAACCGGCAAGTCCGCGCTAGTTTCCCGTTCCCAGCCGATCACACTTCCAGCGATAAAGGCAAGAACAAGGCGAAGGATAATAACGGGCAAATAGTGTAATTCATTGGTAATATCCGCAACCAAAAAAGGCACACCTTTCTTTGTAAAAACTAAAATTCTTTCACAATCTTAAGTACCATTAAGAATACGATTTCCCTTCTTTATCATGGTCACTCTTTTTCATAGACCCTATTGTTAAATCTACGGACAAAGTAAAATTTATGGATAATATCATATTATTTTCATCGATGTTTAAACTTATGTATGAATTGTGTAATCATACGGTTAAGTATGATCAAAATTAAAACCAATGAAATCTCCAATAAATACTTCTGCATCCATGGTTGTCACTCCTACTTTTAAGAATAAATAATATAAATTTTTTCACAGTAGGATAAACCAAGGTAATTTAATTCATTAGATATTAAAATTTATGGTAAATTTATATTTCCACTTTTTAAAAAATATAACCAAGTAACCGACGTCCAGAAGCAGCGATATCAGCTGTTACCATCTATAATCAATCAAATTCAAAATTGATTGATTTTATATCGAGTCATTGAAAAGCTAAATAGAATCTATTTAATTAGCAAATAAGGACACATCCGCTAGGATCATGCACTTGAATTCCACCTTTAAAAATGCAGGGAAATCAGAACATTGTTAGAGCATCCTCTCCCATCAATTCTGTTCCATTTATTTCAAAACTAATCAAAGAGATAATATTGATTAATTAATACATCGATGTTCAGTGAGGTTTTAGTTAATTTATAATAATTATTGTTTAACTGCAAACCTAGTTTTTGCTTCAATACGTCTGCGATGAAGAATAGGCTCAGTATATCCATTTGGTTGATTATAACCTTCGAAAATCAAATCACAGGCTGCCTGGAAAGAAATAGAGTCCTCGTAGTTTGTAGCCATGGATCTATACTCTTTATCATCAGCATTTTGCTGGTCTACTATCTTAGCCATACGCTTCAAGGTCGCAAGAATTTGTTCTTTTGTACATATTCCATGGTGGAGCCAGTTTGCTAAATGCTGACTGGATATTCGCAATGTTGCACGATCTTCCATAAGTCCTATATTATTTATATCTAAAACTTTTGAACAACCTATTCCCTGATCTACCCAGCGAACAACATAGCCGAGAAGAGTTTGGCAATTGTTATCGAGTTCTTCCTGAATTTCCTCAGCAGTCCAGTTAAGGTTTTTAACAAACGGAATTTCTAAAATATCTTCCAGTAAGTCTGCTGACTGATTTAGTTTTTCATTTTGCACTGCTTTTACATCTACTTCATGGTAGTGTAAGGCATGTAGAGTTGCAGCTGTTGGAGATGGTACCCAAGCGGTATTTGCTCCGGTTTTTACATGACCGATCTTTTGCTTAAGCATATCCGCCATTAAATCTGGCATTGCCCACATTCCTTTACCAATCTGGGCACGGTCCTTGAGCCCGCATGAGAGTCCTGCAACTACATTTGATTGTTCATACCCCTGCAGCCATTTGGATGATTTCATATCATTCTTACGAACCATTGGACCAGCTTCCATGGAAGAATGGATTTCGTCGCCTGTTCGGTCAAGGAACCCTGTATTAATAAATACAACCTTGTCTTTAACTTGTTTAATGCATGCCTTCAAGTTTAAGGTGGTTCTGCGTTCCTCATCCATGACACCGATTTTAAGGGTATTCCGTTCAAGACCTAGCAAATCTTCCACTCGATCAAAAAGCTCGTTTGCAAAAGCGACCTCCTCTGACCCATGCATTTTCGGCTTTACAATATAGATAGATCCCTTCTCAGTGTTTTGATATTGACCATTTCCAAGCAGCGTATGTTTTGCGACAAGACTCGTGATGACAGCATCCATAATCCCTTCCTGTATCTCATCGCCGTTTTGATCGAGGATTGCACTATTCGTCATCAAATGACCTACATTACGGACAAATAGAAGCGAACGGCCTTTTAACGAAAGTTCTTTTCCTGTAGGTGATACGTACCTACGATCCGGATTGAGCATCCTTATCATGACTTTATCGCCTTTTTTGAAGGTTGATGATATGTTTCCTTTCATAAGGCCCAACCAATTTCGATAGACTAGCACTTTGTCCTCCGCATCTACTGCAGCAACAGAGTCTTCGCAATCGATAATCGTTGTAACAGCTGCTTCTAAGAGGACATCTTTAACACCAGCCTTATCCGTTTTGCCGATCGGATGATTACGGTCGACTTGTATTTCAAAATGCAGTCCGTTATTTTTTAGCAAGATAGCAGATGGGTTTTCCTGATCACCCTGGTAGCCGACAAATTTTGCTTCATTCTTTAAACCAGTTTTGATACCGTTGCTTAAAGAAACGTTAAGTTTTCCATCTGCCACCGTATAGGAGTTTACGTCCTTGTGAGAGAAATCTTTTAAGGGTGCCGCTTGGTCTAGAAAATTTCTGGCAAATTCGATTACTTTTTTTCCGCGGACAGGGTTATAACCACCTTGACGTTGGGCCCCATCCTCCTCACTGATTGCATCTGTACCGTATAAAGCATCATAAAGGCTTCCCCAGCGAGCATTAGCTGCATTAATCGCATAACGCGCATTATTTACCGGTACAACTAATTGCGGGCCAGCTTGTAGGGTGATTTCATCATCCACTCCAGCTGTACCAATCTCAAAATCTTCTACTTTTAGTTCAAGATAACCAATTTTTTCCAAAAACAACTTATATGTATCGAGGTCAAAGTTTCCTTTATTCTCGCGATACCATGTATTAAGCTTGCTTTGAATAACTTCACGTGTCTTTAATAACTTCTTGTTTAGAGGTGTTAAATCATGGATTAATCCTTCAAAACCAGACCAAAACTGCTCTGTATCCAATCCGTTCCCTGGAAGGGCTTCTGAATTAATAAATTCATAGAGTTCTTGAGCTACTTGTAGTTTTCCTTTATTAATGTAATTTATCATGATACGATTCCTCCCAAATTAATTGAAATACAATTTGTGTTTCCGCTTCGTCGTTTGTTATTACGAGACGACGTTTCATTATTTGTATAAAACAGCATAGCACGATTATCTATTTTATTTCAATATTTTTCAAAATATTTATTTCAAAATTTGAAATTTTCCAACAAATCACTTATTATTTTTGATTTTTATATAAAATTTCAGACAAAGGTATTGAATGATATTGGGACTGAATATTACAATCTGCACAATTGTTCATCACCTATGGCACAAATCTTTCTTGTCTAATTAACTTGGATTTTAGGCCATTCAGTTCCAAAACAACACGAATCTAAATGGTAGAAAGATGTTCTTCCTTCTGACCAGTCTATAGTGCCGCAGCACAAAGCACCTTTTTGTATGGGACTAAGATAATAGATTCCTAGTTATAAAAACAATAATCCTTCACGTAAATAAATGAGAGGCGGTTTTCAGGTTAAAATGGAAAACGACTTATTAAACAGGAGTGAATTTCACTACTCCTTTTAATGTTTTGAAGAGTTTGAACGAGGGACTAACCGGGGAGAGTAATCCAAAAAGGGTAACAATTAATAAACTTCAACGTTACTAAGTGAAATCATATCTGTAGTTGTTCCAGAAATGCTACTCATCATTTATCAAAATCTAATAAAAAAATTGCAAAGTCTTCATTAAAATAAAATATCCTTGGACATACTAACGCCAATCTTTGGTAATATTGTAGTGTTCGTATGTCCAAGGTTTCGAAAAAATATACTGTATGTCTGCTCATAACATAGCGTGAAGTAGGTTTTCCTAGACAACTATACCAGTGAAAAGACTTTTTTTATAAAATAATAGGATGTTTTTCTTCTACTAATAGGAGACTCTTTTTGATTTCTTCTACATTTACATGCTTTTGTGAAACACCAGTTTCCATGGCTGCGCTGGCAACAGCTGCTGCTACATGTGCTGCAACTCTTCGGTCGAATGGATCTGGAATAATATAATCCACATTAAGTTCCTTATCTGAAATCAATCCCGCAATAGCATAAATAGCTGCCATCTTCATTTCTACATTGATTTCTCTTGCGTAAACATCTAATGCTCCACGGAAAATTCCTGGGAACGCCAATACGTTGTTGACCTGATTCGGGAAATCAGAACGACCTGTTCCAATGACAAGTGCTCCGGCCTCTTTTGCATCTTCCGGCATGATTTCCGGAACTGGATTGGCCATGGCAAAAATAATCGGATGATGGTTCATGGAACGAATCATTTCTTTCGTAACAGCACCTGCGGCTGACACGCCAACAAAGACATCAGCTCCCTCAAGAGCATCAGCCAGTGTCCCTTGCTTTTGTCCTTTATTGGTGATGCGAGCCATTTCCTCTTTGAACGAATTCATCCCGAAAGGGCGTCCTTCATAGATTATCCCTTTTGTATCACATAGAATGACATCATTTACCCCCATATGAAGTAAGAGCTTCACAATCGCTACACCTGCTGCCCCAGCGCCGTTGACCACGACACGAATATCCTCGATTTTTTTGTCGGCCAATTTAAGAGCGTTTATTAACCCTGCAGCCGTAACGATGGCCGTCCCATGCTGGTCATCATGGAAAATAGGAATATCACACACTTTTCGTAAGCGCTCTTCAATTTCAAAGCATTTTGGTGCCGCGATATCTTCTAAGTTAACTCCACCAAAAGTCGGTTCCAATAATTTGACGACCTCCACGATTTTATCCGGATCCGTTGTATCCAGGCAAATCGGGAATGCATCGACACCGGCAAATGATTTGAATAATAATGCTTTTCCTTCCATAACAGGCATAGCAGCTTTCGGGCCAATATTTCCTAGACCAAGTACTGCTGTTCCGTCCGATATAACAGCAACGAGATTCCCCTTCATAGTGTAATCATACACTTTGCTTTCATCCTCATGAATGTCCAGGCAAGGCTCCGCAACACCTGGAGAGTAGGCAAGACTTAAATCATTTGCATCTTTCACAGGAATTTTTGAATGAACCCCCAGTTTTCCTTGATACTTTTTGTGTATCTTTAATGCTTCTTCACGTAACGTTGACATACAATCCCTCTTTCCATAATTTAATTTTTACACTATTTGTTGTTGCTACTTTCTCCAATTCACCTGGGGTAAATTGTTGCTTATTACCAAACAATGTTCCTGTATGCTTTTAAAAAAAAAGCAACGATTTACTGATTACTTTTTTCCAATGAAGTATATTCTGAACCTATATATATAGATCCAATACCATACATTTTCACTTCGATACATACTTAAAGTTTCTTATTATGAAATGTTGTTTCAAATTTTCTTTATTTACGGAAATATTACCATTCCATCTAATTACTTTTAAGGCGTTTTTAGAAAATTCCTTCAATTTATAATTTCAATTTACCTCAAATCGTTCTACTCACTTCATAAATATCACTTCTAACTGATTCATCGTTTTGTTCCCTTCTGAATATATTTGTTAATTTACCGAGCTTTTCAATTTCAACTGTTACTGCATCACCATCTTTTAACCATACCCTTTTGTCCTCAGAATACCCCAAAATTACACCTTCCGGCGTTCCGGTTAAAATGATGTCACCTGGTTGAAGTGTTAAATGCTTTGAAACATAACTTACTAGTTCTTCACAACTAAAAATCATATCTGAAGTATTTGAATCTTGGCGTATTTCTCCATTAACGGATAAGGTAATCTTTAAGTTATTTGGATTTTCGACTTCCTCTTTGCTAACTAAATTTGGACCAATCGGACAAAATCCATCACTTGTTTTCCCTAGCATCCACTGTGAAGATTTATTTTGTAAATCACGGGCAGATACATCATTTGCAGCGCAATAACCATAAACGATAGAAAGTGCATTTTCTGTTTTTACATTTTTTGCCTTCCGACCAATAACAATAGCTAATTCTGCTTCATAATCAACTTGTGAAGATGTGATTGGTATGAAAATATCTTTTCCATTTGCATTAATCGTGTTATTAAATTTACTAAATAAAATTGGAGCTGCAGGGAAAGGCATATTACACTCGATTGCATGCTTTTTGTAATTTAATCCTATGCAGATTATTTTCTGGGGCTTAGGTACACATGGTCCGTAGTTAAGTGAATCTTCCTTATGAAATAATTCATCTTCCATTAGGGAATATTCAATCAGCCTTTGAAGCCCTTGTTTTGCACTTTCTCCTAGAGTAACTAATTCAAATACTGTTTTAGGTATATTATTTATATAGGGAAACTTGGCATATGCAGCTTCAATATCTAATACTCCCCTATTTGTTTTAACTCCTAAAACTAGCCGATTATTTTTATAAAAAGTAACAGTAATCATCTTCAAACCTCCTAAATAATTTAAGTTTAATGGAGATAATCGTTATGTATACAGATTATAAAATACATACATGTATGTTATAATAAATGGTATCTGCACATTGAAAATTGCATACATAAAGGGTTGGGACAGCAAACCTTCTGTCCCGTAAAATGTATGGAGTCAACCATGCAGATACCTGTATTTTATGTGTTAAAAATAAAAATTAAGTGAGCAATACAACCCCCCATAGGTTGAATGCTCAGTTTTTGAATTAATTATTTACCGTTACCCTTGAAAATAGTTTTCCCCATCCTTTGAGTATATTGGGGTCTACATCTACCATTTTTAAACATTCCCACATTAGTACATTAATAGTGTCATATATTGGCAAATTATAGGTTTTTTCATAGTATTCTACTTTATTTACTGCAGGGAAGTTCGTACATACTACACTTAATGCATCTGCAGGCAAAACAGATACCGATTTAATTTGTTCTTCAATTCTTTCTTGTGATACGAGAGCGAAAGAACGATTGTGTGTTTGAGCAAGTCCTGAAATATTAATCGTATCAACATTACAATGCTTTTTGTATTGTTCTGCAATTAGTTTATTAATTTCAGGAATGTATGGAGTTACAAGGTGCACTGATTTAATATTGTGCTCTTTAAACGATCTTACTTGAGATAACATGGAAGTAGTTGCTGGAATACCTGTTCTTTTGGTAATAGCTTCACAAAGTTCACGGTCTACATCAAAACCAAGCCATCCGCCAGAGGTCCCGTTCCATGCAATTACATCTACTTCAGCATGTGCTAACAATTCTGCAGCCTGGAGCATTGGCTCAAAATTAAATTGACTTAAAGCGTCTTGTTCAAGTGAAATTTTAGTAACCTCAAAGCGTCCATAGTGGCAAGTTACTTCTGGAACATTATAAAGCATTCTGGAACAAATTGGCTCTAAGGTTGTGTTAGAAGAAGGAGTAAGCATTCCAATTTTTTTAGGTTCTTTCATGATAATTCCTCCTATTAAATTTATTGTTTTAATTTACACTGCTATTTGAACTACCAATTTTTTTATTATAATTAATTAAACTTGAAACCGTCGCCAAAAGAAGACCAGCAAAGACAAACACCATTAATGCCAAGAAATAGGATCCTGTTGTAGATACAATAAGACCAATATAAATTGGAGTTATAACACCTGCAATATTTCCAGCGAAGTTCATACATCCACCGACTGTACCAATATGCTCACGTTGTGAAATTGCAGCAGGAACACTCCAATACAAGCCGCCCCAACGAAGGAAGAATAACGCAAATGAAAGTGTTGTTATCGCCATAGTTACAGATGTTGACTTACTTAACAAGAAAATGGAAAGTGCCGTCATGAGGCCGGCTATGGATAACATCGTTCTCATCACCGTGTTATAATTACCGCCTTTTTCGCGCCACTTGTCTGTAATCCACCCACCAATGAGTTCCCCGACAAATCCTGAGCCAAAAATAATTAGAATGGAACTACCGATGGACTTAATATCCAGATTTTGTGTTGCAGCAAGATATGATGGACCCCATGTCATTAATCCGTAGAAAACAGTGTTAAATGAAAACCAGCCAAGACACATACACCAGAAATTGCGAGCTCTTACGTAATCTTTTGCACTGATTTTAACTCCTGTAGCATTACGCTTATGCTCTTCGTACTCCTCTTCAAGTGCTTTACGAATATATTCACGTTCAGCCTCGTTGACTTTTGAATTTCCGTCTGGTCCACCTTTAATAACTCTCCATACCAAAAATGCAATTACAATGGTAAGGATACCGGCTCCAATTAAAGCACCGCGCCAGCCTCCGAACCATGCCATAAATCCAACAATTATAGGTCCACCGACTGCGGTACCTAATGGTGCACCGCTATCAATGATAGTGGCTCCTCGGCCCCTTTCCTTTGAACTAAGCCAAATCGACTGTAATTTCGAACATCCCGGCATTACAGGAGCCTCTGTTAATCCAAGCAAAACTCGAAGAAACAGGAGTAATTTTGCACCTGATATAAAACCTGTTAATGCTTGGACAATCCCCCATCCAATTGCAGCTCCAAACACTACTTTTTCTGGGCGGTATCTGTCGACAATCCATCCTGATGGAATTTGCATTAGGGCATATCCCCAAAAGAAGGAACTAAGAATTAGTCCTACGATAGCAGGATCTAAATTTAAATCCTTTTGGATCGCTGGCATTGCAATAGATAATACAGCACGGTCAACATAGTTAATTGTCACGAGCATAAGCAGCATAAAAAATACTCGCCAACGGATATTAGTTGGTTTTGCCGCTAAATCAATACGCAATTCTTGCCCATTTAGATTTACGTTACCTCTTGCCATAAAAATCCCCCTTTTTAAGATAAAGATGTTCGATGTGTTTTACTCCAAAGATTTGGTAATGTTTAGGAATCACCCCCTTCAATAACTGGGAAACACACCTGGGGACTTTACAAGAGGTTTATTTAGCAAGTAACGTTTAATTGAACAATGTAAACACCCTTACAATGGTATCGCTTACAAAACTATCAACAATTCTTGTACTTTAGTATGGTCAAGTCCGATTTCTCCATACCCTGTAACATTTAATTGTCGTCTGTCGACACCTTATTTATCCACCTCCAATATTTATCATTTTGTAAACAACATAGAAAAACATGACCTATTCCGTTTTTCCAGGTTTTAGCTGGCTATCAAAAATCTCCTTTAAATGCTGCAAATCAGTTTCAAGATGTTTTTTCATTTTTATCGAAGCATTCTCTTCATTTCTTTGTTTAATTTGATCAAGAATTTCTTGATGTTCGTTAAAAACAATCCACTCTCTATTTTCTCCCTGAAAATTTAATACTCTATAATATTGACTTAGTGATTTTAAATCCCTTAGTTGTTTCTGTAACCTTCTATTTTGACTATATTTTGTTATAAGATCATGAAAACGGCCATTTTCCTCAATTAACACATCCCTATTTCTTTCACCTTCAGCATTAAGGTTCTGCTTTACATTTAAAACGGTATTTTCAATATCTTTTATTTCCTGGTTTGTTGCGTATCTTGTTGTCAATCTCGTTGCTAATGACTCAAGTGCAATACGGCATTCATATATATCGACAATATCCTTTAATGTTGGTTTATAAACTGTTATTCTTGATTTTTCATCAATAACCAATAAACCTTCTTTTTCCAATGCACGGACTGCTTCCCTTACCGGGCTGCGGCTAATATTTAATTCTCTTGCTATTCTAGATTCAAAAATACTATCACCAGGCTTTAAAACTCCTTTAACAATTTTTTCTTTAATCGAATTATAGACCTGATCATAATATCTCACTGGTTTTTCTATAGAGAAAGAATTCATTGTGTTCTCCTATCTTGTCGTTTATAGACACTTTGATCCGGTTCTAATATTATTAAAAACAAAACACACTCTTTTTATATTTTTGTTGCTTAATAAGAAACGTTGTTTCTATATTGTTTTCTTAACTAAAAATAACATCTTTAATAAACATATTCAATATATATTTTTAAATTTTCTTATAATTTCTACTCTTTAAATCACTATTTCGTCAAAAATTAATAAGATACCTCTAAACCATAAAAAAAGACATAACACATACATTATGTCTTCATAATTATTCTCTCAAATTATACTTCAGTTACTTTTATATCCCATGTGCTCAGAGACATTCTTCCCAGCCTCCATAAGTTTATCCTTTAACGAATCAAATTTTCTCTTCATTCATCCTCAGAAAAGTGCCTGATATACTGACCGCACCGGTAACATAACCAAGATGTTTAAAGATCGGAGCCGCTATACAAGTGATTTCCGGTTCATTTTCTTCTCTTTCAATTCCGAATCCTTGTTTTTTGATACTTTTGAGGCTATCAAATAATTCATCCTCTTTTAGGAATTATAAATTAATCATCTGGATTTTAACGTCCAGGGATTTATCGAAAGTTCAATTAATTATTTTGTCCCAGTAAAAGATCATATAATGTGAGAGCAACAATTTTTGTTGCTTTTATTAGATCATCTACTTTTACGTGCTCGTCTGCACGGTGTCCATTTGCCTCCAATAATGTTCTAGGGCCTGTACCAAATAAAACAACAGGAATATCAGCTTCATAGAAGTGACGGGCATCCGTATATAAAGGAGATCCAACTATTGGAAGCTCTTCTCCACCCATAATTTTTGACCAATTTGCTGCAAAAGATTGTACCAAAGGAGAATTAACTGGAACAGGGCCCATGCTGTGTGCCAATAAAATTTGATTAACTTCTGCTTCCACCCCAGTATAATTTTCAAGTGCTTCTACAATGACATTACGGATTTCTGCTTCTGCAAACTTTGGATTTTCTTCAGGAATTAATCTTCTATCAATTCGAATGGTCGCTGTATCTGGAACAACATTCGTATTAATACCACCTGAAATCAATCCAACTACTAGATTAGGAGAACCAACATTAGGAATATTAGATTTTATCTCCGAGAAGCCTTTTCTGTATTCGTATAATGCACTTAAAACACCTGTCATTGCTTCCAAGGCATCATGTCCATATTGCGGCTCCGCAGCATGGGCAGACTTTCCTTTCAATTTTACTTCTAAATGAAGGCAGCCATTATGGGCATTGGCAAGGGAATATGTAAATCCCGGACAAATCGCCATATCAGGGTTTATAAGCCCTTTCTCGAGTAGCCATTTTGGTCCGATGTCTCCGCCCGTTTCTTCATCAAATGTAAAAGCCAATGAAATTTTTCCGTTTAAATTTTCTTTCAATTGTCTTAATGCTAATGTAGCGAATGTAAAAGAGGCGATATCGGATTTTGATACAGCTGCACCGCGGCCATAAAGTTTTCCATCAACAATATTGCCTCCATAAGGATTTTGTGTCCATCTAAGCCCAGGAGGCACAACATCTCCATGAGAATTCAAAGTAATTTCCAGACCTTGGGTATTTCCAAAGTTTTGAAACCCAATAACATTGGAAACCTTAGTTCTTCCAACCGCTTTAACTCTTTCTTCTTCTACTTCATTGATTGAAACATTTTCAAATTCATATTCTTCTAGACGCTTAAAAATATGTTCAGCAATTTTTTGACAGTCACCTGGAGGGTTATCAGATGGAATCGATACAAGCTCTTTTAAAAAGCTAATTAAATTTTCTTGTTGGTCCTCAATAAAATGAATAATTTGTTGTTTTTCTGGACTTAATATTTCAGTTGTCATCTTATACTCTCCTTAATCCTGTTTTTATATAATTGCTTGTTAACTGAATAACAGATTCCAATAAACCCATCGCACCTATTCCTATGCATTGTAATTAATAGATTATTTTGGAACATAACTAATTCCTTACCCCATCAAATAACAAGAGAGAACCAAATGGGCAACTCCTTGTTGGACAGTTTTGATTATTTCCAATGAAAATTTAAATTTCTACTAAACTACTCTTTGCAGAAATATACTTTCCTATTGGTTTTCCAACTATTCCTTCTTCAAGATCAAATACTAGCTGCCCTCTAACAAAAGTTTTTGTTACCCGGCAATTTATTGTCCTGCCAATATAAGGGCTTTGCTGATGGCGATAATATAAGTCTTCCTTCTGTACTGTATAGTACTGATTCGGATCGATGATGATGATGTCTGCATCTTTACCTATGTCGATACTACCTTTTTGTGGTAAATTGAATCTCTCAGAAGGGGTGGTTGCGATCATCCTGGCAAAACGATTAATAGAAAACCCACGCTTTTTAACCGCTTCATCAAACATTAAATCAACATTATTTTGGCAGCCGCTGATTCCCCCCCAGATATCAAAAATATTATTTGTATCGTTTTGCTTCATTTCAGGCGGGCATGGGGAGTGATCAGACGTCAGCATATCAATTTTCCCTTCCAAAAGAGCTTCCCATAATTTTTCCTGTTCAGCTTTTTCACGCAATGGAGGAGCACATTTTGCAACAGGCCCAATTTTTTCAAAAGCTTCTAAATCAATTGTAAAATAGTGTGGGCAAGACTCTAATGTGACATCTTGGCCTTCTTCACGTGCTTTTTGAATTTCCTCCACTGCTCGTTTACTGCTGATATGAACAAAATGCAATTTACATCCTGTTTCTTTTGCTAAAAATAAAGCTCTCCTTACGGCATCAACTTCTGCGATAACCGGTCTGGATTCTACATAATCCCTAATAGCTACCTTTCCCCGCTTGATTTTATCAAGTGCGTAATTATCAGTAAATTCAGCGTTTTCAGCATGTATAGATAAAACATGCCCTAATTCTGCCAATTTCTTCATTCCATGATAAAGAGTGTAGTCATCAGCGTTTTTGAAATCGCCAATCTCATCAGTACCGCATGTTGCCATAAAACATTTATAAGCGACTACACCTTCATCTGAGAGATTTTTTAATTCATCAATGTTTCCTGGAACTAGTCCCCCATATAGTGCATAATCGACATAGGCTTTGTTTTCTGCAGATGTTAATTTTTTTCTTAAAGCTTCTTTATCTGTGGTCGCTGGAAGAGCATTTAAAGGCATATCCACAAAAGCGGTCGTTCCACCTGCAGCCAAAGCCTTTGTCCCTGTTTCAAACCCTTCCCATTCCGTTCTTCCAGGTTCACAAATATGAACATGGGTATCGATCATCCCCGGCATAACATACTGATTGGAAGCATCAACAACTTCTTTTGAAGGCTCGGTTATATTTTTAGATATTTCAACAATTTTGCCATTTTTAATCCCAATATCTACTTGTTCCACAAAATTCTTTAACACAACATTTCCATTTTTTATGAGCAAATCATACTTCATACCTTTTGATCCTCCTGTTTTATGAATATTCATAAAAAAATCCATTAATTTATCATTAAAATATAGTTTTAATTGAGTCAACTATTTTTTTCGAAAATTGTGCCTTTTTTGAATTTTGAATCCTTAAATGCATACTTCGTAAGGAGATAATAAGCAATACCTGAGGTGACAAGACCAATAATCCATGCAAGCTTTACAACTAAAAAGGCTCCTGCTGCACCAATAAACATTGCAAGCAGTGCGGCAGGATTAAGACCTGAAAATGTTCCGTTTTCCTGGTACAATTCTTCTATATTGATTTTTTGCTTCCTAAGAATATAGTATTCTACTAATAAAATGGAAACGATCGGTCCTAAAAATGCTGAATAAGTGAGAATGAATAAATTAAGACCTTCTGCATTAGAATCCTGAACAAGCAGCCAAGGGAATGAGCCTAATGCAAGAAGTCCAGTAATTGTAACAGAAACTTTAAATTTAGTTTTTGTAAGTAATGTAATTACATAGGTCGGAGGAATAATATTGGCAACCATATTTACAGCAATCACTCCAAGTACAATAAATACTGAAACAAAAAATGTAATGTAAGAATTATCTACTACGATGGCAAATGCCTTTACAGGATTAGTGATGCCAGTAACTGAAGCAAGCATTGCACCGATGGCAAGTGTAACGCTATACACTACTAAAATTGGCGAAAAGTACAATAATCCTCGTTTTTTGTCACTAATACCAGCTTTGAGTTCTCGTGAGTAATCTGCAGCACTTAAAAAGATTGCTGCATAATTTCCCATAAACACCATGATGAATCCAAAGAACGATAATCCCCACGTACCCTTAGCATGAACCCATTTTTCTGCAATGACAGCGCTATGGTCTTTTAGTAGAATGACAAATACATAAAGAAGTGCTCCGATAATCACAACCGATACTAGCGTTTCCACCCATTTAATGGCATGGAAACCGTACATCGAAAGTACAATTTGTATTAGTTGAATTACAACAAAGCAAATGGCGACATTATCAAAGCTTCCGCTTGTAGCAATCTTCGCTATTTCATTTAAGGCAGTACCTCCGATCCAACTTTGAAAACCATACCAAATGATGGCGGGAATTCCGCGCAAAAGGGATGAAAGGATGGCGCCTTTTTCCCCGAATGACATTCTCAGATGTACAACATATGGAATTCCAGTTTTGTATCCTAACCTGTCATTTAAAGCAAAAATCACAGAAGTTATTGCGATCGATATGAAAGCAGCGAAAAATGTCTGAAAGATATTTAGCGTTGCGACTCCAGCTACAAACAAACTCGCTCCAAGTGTCATATTGCCTAAATTAACGCCGTCACCCATCCACATAAAAACATAGTTTTGCGGACTGACCGTCCTATCCTTTGCACTTTTTGGCTTTAATGATTCATCGATATTAGCAGCAAATTGGATCTGTGGATCTTCATTGACATCTTCTTTTTGTAAATTTGTTGACAATATACACCCAACTCCCTTTATTCATTGTAATACGCTGTTTCAAAATACAATGCTCTACAGGTTAGGTCTTAGATGTTTACCAATAGACGTTGATCCCATCTTTCCGATTTAAAAAGATTTACCATTAAAAATTTTTTCTGTAGTATTCAACTATTTGTTGTTTATTGCGCAACTAAGTTTCATCTTTGGTGTAAAAAAAAACAAATATTATTTAATTTTCTATTTCATTCCATCACCACCTTTTTACATTTTTATGTAAAATCCTCTCCAACTAAAAGACAGGCTATTACTAAATGGGAGAAGAATGAACATCCACCATCAACTATATCCATAGTTTCATAAGCATATTTATAAACGGGTAAGCGTTTTCAAATATAAAAAAATTTATATTATTAGGTAAGAAGTTCAATAAGAGATGTGGAGAGCTGAAGGTTTTCACTAAAATGAAGATTCGATTCAATTTCTTTCAGGTGATCGACAGTCAATTTTTCAGCTAAATCTTCATTTCTTTCGTTTATAGCATGAAAGATTTCAAGATGGTGACAACATGTACCATTTCTCTCATCTCCCCTTCCATAAATGGAAATAATAACATACGTTAACGAAATTAAATCTTCAAGATACTGATAAAAATAAGAATTACCTGCCATTTCAGCTATTTTCAAATGAAAATTTCCAGACATTTGCAAACCTTCAATGTAGTTTCCTTGTTCAATTTCTCTTAGTTCCTCTTGAACCATATTTTCAAGTTCTTGAATATGTTCCTGATTGTATAATCGACAAGCTTTTCGAACTGCCTCTGCCTCAAGAATTCTTCTCATTTCAAATACTTCTTTTGCTTCTTCTATTGAGGAACAAGTAACGAACGCACCTTTATTCTCAATAATTTTTACCAACCTCTCATAGGACAATCTCCGAAGGACATTACGGACTGGAGTTCGGCTAACTCCAAAGGAATCAGCTATTTCCTTTTCAACTAATTGCATATTTGGAAAGAGTTTTCGATGGAGAATCGCTTGCTTTATCTTTTGGTAAATCTCTAATTCCTTGGAATTCATTTTTACATGATCCTCTCTTCTAAAATTCAATATGATATGTATCATCAAAGAATCCCAGAATGAGAAATAAAAAAGCTCCACTATAATGGTCTTTATTGATCTCTTTTGGAATACTAGATTGTATACAATTTCTATAAATAGAATAATCTAGATTGTATTGATTTGCAAGCATTTTCAGAAAAATCTAAATACTATATTGTGATAATTTATTACCTCTTATCTTTTAATATTCAAAGTTAGATCTCTCAAATATTCGAGGGAATCTACCTTTTTGAATTTAAACAATTATAGCTGAAAAGACGTTTAAGTATAGTTTATAAAAGAAGTGGTAGGTTATTTAGACTGTACCATTGTCTATAAGATTGAACTTAAAGATTCCCTCCCTAAAAAATATAAATAAATTAGCAAGTGCGATCAAGAATTGCGGCTAGAGCTGGCGGTAACCCCTTGTTAGGCTTTATAGGGGGTTTAGCGAAACTGCCCGCTACTGCTTTCCCAGGATTAAGAGCTATTAGTGACTCACAATGACGTACAGCACTAGACACACCATCCACTACTGGCACAGATAATTGACCTTCAAGGGCGCAAGCTAACCCTGCAAGAGGAGCTCCCGCCAATATAATAACGTCAGCGCCATCCTTCTCAACCGCCTCTTTTGCAAGCTCTTTTAACCGCTCGGAATAATCTTCCTGTACAGAACCAATATCACGCAGAGGATCATTTAATGACCTGATGCTAGCAAGACGTGTTGTTAAATGGCTTCTCTCAACAGTCTCTAGATACCATGCCTTGATACGTGATGAAATTGCAATAATCGAAAAGCGTTGTCCCAGGAGACATGCCGAGGCCAGAGCGGCTTCTGTCATTCCAACTACAGGAACATCGAGCATTTCTTTGATACCCAAAAGTCCGGGATCACCAAAAGCATCAATAATTACCCCATCATATTCGCCGTGGCGTTCAGCAGCAATGCATGCCGCGGCGTATCCACCAATTAGGGCTTCCATTCTTGTTTCAATATAAGCTACCCCAAAAGGTGCTGTAGCAAACGATAATTCTGTTCCTGGGGAAGCAACACGTCGAGACTCGTTTGCAATAAGTTCTGTTACGCTCTCTGAAATATTCGGATTAATAATTAAGATTCGCACAAGCTTAATCTCCTTTTTCTTTTGTAAAAAAATGCAAATAAATATTAGTATAATTTACTTCAACCTGAAAGTTCTTGTTTAAATCATATCTTTAAGATTAAGCTCAAACCTTCTTCATGTAGTTATTCATTGCAGCTACAATAGTTAAAATTACCTTGTGAAGGAGAAAATCATTAGACCTACAGTAAAAGAACCGGTGAATATAACGTTAATCCCAATGTAAAATGGGTAATAATGTCATCAATATTTCCATAGTAATTGATACAACCCCAACAACACCTACGAATTATACTTTATGCGATAGCTGTCACCATGTCATTCATTTTAACAAAAAAGTCCAACTACCCCGGCCTAGTCGTTCATGTGCCGGGTTTGTTATTGTATCTTACTTCATTTCGATTCGAAATCAATTTAAGATTTAAACTGACTTTTTCGAACCACCGCAATCTATAATTCTGGTGTTACAACAGGGGGCTGTCTATGATGAGTACCTTGTTCATATGAATAAGCTATTTCAATTAAAATAGGTTCACTCCAAGGACGTCCTAAAAATTCAATTCCAATTGGAACCCCAATAGGAGCTGATAAGGTAGGACTTGAAAAACCTGCTGGAACCGTTATAGCTGGAAAACCTGATATGGCTCCTATAATACCATTTCTCCCCGCCTGTGGCTCCCCAACCTTTGCAACAAGCTGTTTTTGATGAGGATATAAAATAGCATGAAGATTGTTGTCCGCCATAGATTTGATTATGATATTCTTTAGCTCCAAACCATAAAGCAAGCGTTCCTTATACTCCGTTTCTTCCAATGGATTTTCCAACGCCTGTGTATCCAATAAGAAGGTTTCAATTCTTTTGTCATAAGTTTTCGAATCGATAAGTTCCTTTAATGATTTTATGGAGGCATTGGTGCCATGACCTTCCAAATAAGAATTAAAGAGGGTTTTAAATTCATAAACAGTAACATCTTTTTCTAGAACACGATTGGTATCAAGCTCTGGAATATCCAAATAGACAATCTCAGCACCATTATTTTTTAAATCCTCAATTGCATTTTCCATAATATTATTTACTTCCTGATGCTCTGAATCACTTCCAAATAAGGTCTTTAGGACACCCAACCTTTTCCCTTTTAATCCATCCTTTTTGAGGAATTCAGTATAGGTTGTTGGAATATGGCTAACATTCCAGGCTGTAGTAGAATCATTGGGATTATACCCGGCCAACACGTCCAACATTATAGTAGCATCCTGTACTGTTCTAGTTATCGGTCCTACCGTTTCCTGAGTAATAGTAGCAGGCATAATTCCCTCACGGCTTAAAAGTCCTTTTGTAGGTCTATACCCCACAAGACTATTTGCCGAACCAGGAGAACGAATAGAATTTACTCCATCAGTTCCCATTCCAGCAGCTGCAAAATTACTCGCAATGGAAGCTCCTGTCCCGCCGCTTGAACTCCCAGGAGTCCTTGTTAAATCGTATGGATTTAGCGTCTGCCCTCCTAATGAACTATAGTTCTGAGGTAACATTGCTAGTTCACCAAGATTTGATTTCGCAATTATTATTGCTCCTGCTTCTCGCAGTTTGTTTACCACAAATGCATCCTTTGTTGGAATGAAATCTTTAAGTATCGTGGCTCCACCTGTTGTTGGCATATCAGCTGTATC
Organism: Neobacillus massiliamazoniensis; assembly: GCF_001048695.1. Taxonomy (GTDB): domain Bacteria; phylum Bacillota; class Bacilli; order Bacillales; family Cytobacillaceae; genus Neobacillus; species Neobacillus massiliamazoniensis. The sequence goes on from NZ_CVRB01000006.1 coordinate 211,437, forward strand.
AAAGTTATCCTTTAATATAATTGGTATACCATGTAGGGGCCCCCGTAAACTTCCTTCTATTCTTTCTTTATCAAGTCGTGCGGCCTCCGTGAGTCCATTTTCGTTAATGCTAATTATGCTATTCAAATTTGCTCCAGATTTATCATAAGCATTAATACGGTCTAGATAAATTTGTACTAACTCAACGGATGTAATTTCTCCCGTCGTCAAAGCTTCCTGTAATTCTTCAATTGTCTTTTCTAATACCTTAAATGTCTTTTGAATAGTACTCATTTTTCCCTCCCGAAGAGCCAAAAATAGCTTTTCCTTTCTAGTAAAGTATAAAATTAAAAAAGTAATAAAACGTTTAAAATTTTTTAGTCTAAATCCCCAGACTGCACAGATTTATCTGAATCCTCAAATACCAATGATGCATTCCGTGGGACGACTGTTTTACAAATTAGATAAACCATTACAGTTGCGACTACACTCATTATTGCAACAGATAGTTGTGGTGCATTAAAGTTAATAAATAAAGATATTCCGGATGCGATTACCCACGTAACAAATGCTAGTGGGCGCCATGAACGTTCTAATGCTGACTTATGAGTTTTTCGGAATATGATTTGATCCATTATCATTATTGTTCCAATTGGCGGAACAAGAATTCCAAGTAAGTTAAACCACTCAGGTAATTTACCCCAAATTCCAGATAGTGCGGCAATTATACCAATTACCCCCAAAATAACTGTAATCGATCTCATCCCTTTACCAGTCATGTGGGACCATCCAATTGCACCATTGTATAAACAATGGGTACATACAGAACCTAAACTAATGAAAACAAACAGAACTGAGACAAGAGATAAAAATGATCCATGACCTGTAAGAACCATCAAAATATTTCCACCATTCGTAACTGCATCAGGAATAACTCCGGTCGCAACGACAATTCCTCCTACGATCTGGGCTACGAAATTCCCTAAAGGAAAAGCAGTAATTGATGCCAAAACTGCTTCCTTTCCATTTTTGGACCAACGAGTAAAATCCGCTGTCATTGTCCCAGAATCTGCAAACCCCGCAAAAACCATAGACGCCACCATACCCATTGTAATCGCTCCTGCAGAACTAGCAACAGGCTTATATTCCAAAATACCAGTAACCCCCGATTTTACCGCAAACACAATTGCCACAATACTGAGAACAACATAAAGTGGAGCGGCAATCCAGCCTAAAACGGATAGGGCCTTAATTCCCAAGAATGTGATTACGATATAAATCAAACCACCGACTATAATCATCAGGATTTCATTGTAACCAAAAGTATTATGCATCATTGCTCCAGTTAACCCTACATTGACTGCAAACCAACCAATTACGACTACTGCAAGCAATCCAGAGACTAAATAATATCCCCTTTTTCCAAAGGATTCTTTAGCTAATAGATTAAAGTTTAAACCAGTTTCCCCGGCACGGTAACTAAGGAATCCGACGAATATAAACAAAGCCAGATTTCCTAATAACATACTAAGTGCTCCATTTACAAACCCCAACTGAGCCACAACAGTACCGCCAAATACAGCACTAAATAATTGCATTGGGAATCCAAACCATACTGCAACTATTGAACCTAAAGATTTCCGGTAGTGTTTTGGAACAGCTTCCTGTTCAAATTCAGGATCTAAAGACCTTTGTTCCATTTCTTTACTCATTTTATTACCTCCTCAATTAATACCAGAAAATAAATTAATAGAGCAAATCAAACTATTAGGTTTCTCTAAGATGGTTCATGTGAATCAGTTGTCTAAATCAATGAGAATTTGTCAATCACAGTTCATAAATTCTATCAATTTTCTTCACTTTATTTGTTAATACTCCAATTGGCTGAATTTCGCACTCTACAACATCGCCATCCTTCAAAAATCCTGGAGGATTACTTGCATAGCCGCAACCTCCAGGTGTAGCTGTTGCAATGATATCTCCAGGTTCAAGTGTAAATCCTTCAGAAATTGCGGCAATAATTTCTGGAATCTTGAATAACATTGAACTGGTAGAAATTTGTTGACGAACTTCTCCATTTACACGTAAAGTCATAAAAAGGGAATGAGGGTCAGTTATCTCTCCTTTGTCCACTATTGCTGGTCCAATTGGGCAAAATGTATCGAGGCCTTTTCCCTGGTAGAATTGGGAAACTCTAAACTGAAGATCCCGTGCGCTGATATCATTTAGAATCGTATAACCAAATACGTGATCCATGGCAGCACTAACCGGTATATTTTTCCCACGTTTTCCAATTACAATGCCTAGCTCAATTTCATAATCCAGTTTATTCGTTAATGTCGGATCCAGATGAATATAGTCATTGGACCCTATAACTGAGGATGCCGGCTTTGCAAAAAATACTGGAACTTCCGGCAATTGATACGGGCATCCTGTTGCCTTTGAATTTTGGTCAATATGCTCCTCATAATTTAAACCTAAACAAATCACTTCACGAAGTGGTCGTGGAAATGGAGCTAATAGTTTAACAGATTCCGAAGGAACAGCAAATTCAGCTAGTAAACCGCTTTCAAACCATGTACTCCAGTTTTCATAAATTAGAGGTATTATGAATTCGTGGTATTCAATAAAATCGGCCATTGAAGAAGGCGGTTTTTTTACTAATTGAGTATCCTCCAACAATTCAGCAATTATAACAATCTTTCCATCCCATTCAATTCCGTAGCTATATTTGGCGTGTGGTTTTGTTTCAAAAGATACAAATCGCATTTTAATCCCCTTTTAATAACAATATTTTTTCCGCAAATTATTCTTGAGTCATACTTCCTGTGATAGTCAGTATCTCCAGACAATATAATTTGTGTGTATTTTCTTTCTAACTCCCCTTTCTTATCATTGGATTTACTACTAGCAGTAACCTTATTTTCCGGAGAACACCTCCTCAATTAAATCGTTAAATCGCTTACAAAATGATTGGTTAAAAAGTTTTAAAGTATTAATAAAAATTGATAAGTAATTCACTGTTAGCCGCTTACAAAAACATTTCAATATTAGAGCTCTTAAACGAATAAGTTTAATGGTATTCTTATTAATTCAAAAAACGTAAATTGAACGCAATCATTTAAATTAGCCAAAAGAGTAACTCCTGAACTGATATCCTTTTTTTAACGTGTCATCCATCGAGTTTTTAGGAAAATGACTATTTATAATGAAAAAAATTCAATAAGTCTTTATCCTATTAAAAAGGTTTAAAGAATTTTTTACAGTTGAGGTCGGTTAACAGATGTTTTTTAATTCACTTGTGAGGACACTTTTTTTGTCTACTTTTTTTTAGGAAAGAAATCCATACTCCACTCCTTAATGTCGTCTCTCGACACCTTATCCAATTTAATTTTACTTTTAATCATAATTATCGAATTTGTTGCTTATTACGAAACGGTGTTTCTTGATAAGCCTAAATAAAGAATAACATCACATTTTTGTAAATTCAATATTATTTTTTAAATTTTCTTAAAATTATTCGGTCTCATTATAATTGGTGTATATCATTTGATACATTAGATCCAACATAAAAACTTCTCCTATTTTTTCATTTAAAGAAATGAGTAAAACATTTTTAAGTATTATTAAATGAGTAAACTTCATAGTTCAAACCTCATGATATGACTAAGTTTGTTAGCCATGAAAAAGGAGTAAACTCCCTAACATCTCGAAAGGTATAGTTTACGACAAGAAAGTTTATTTGGTGGAAGAATTAAATCAACATGTCTCCACGGTTGGATCTTTGAGTTTCTTTATCCAACTTAATAGACATTAATTCAAAAATAATAGTTTTCTTTACAAACACCACTCAGAGTTGTGTTAGTTAATTTGATTAAGCTATTTGCCATTTTGTCCCTCAGCTTGATAAGAATATCTCTCGAATTTTCACTGATTCACTGGGTTTCAAAATCCATGTTATCATAATAAACGATAAATAAAATGAGTTCAGATCACTCTGCCTCATGGGACTATGGAGTTCCATTAATAAAGGATGATTCTTTTCATTTTGATATCAGAATGTGAAAAGGCTGCCCAAAAGTTATACTTTTGGAGCAGTCACACCTTCTACTTACACCCCGTGCCCGCCTAACAAATTATATCTTTAAAGTCTAGTGGAGCTTTTTCTAGCAAATATGCAATCTAAGAAAGATCACTACTTGCCTCCTTTATAGTAGAAATATTTCTGAAACGTAGTTTTGCATCTGTTACTACGTCTACCACCGATCTTTCTGAAATATTATAGAGCATAATAGGAAGATCTATTAAAGGCGTTACCATTACGGTTAATAGACATTCAAAAAGTCAGTCAAAAAATTTTTTTATAATATGCAATACCGGAAAATGATATCCTATTTCTTGCTAATATAAGATTACCCACTCTTAAAGAGAAAAAATGACTATCCAACTAATTTAGTCGTTAACTTATTCCAATCAATAATTTTTTCTAAAATGATCGATATAATAACACCCATTATGAGGCCATTTGTAATGAAAGGCTGCAAAAGTACTGGAATACTGCCAAATAAAGCTGGCGGGATATTCATAATACTGACTCCAATTAGTACTGGACCAGCTAAACGGAATATCGTTTCAGAGTTAAATAAAGTACCCTTTAAGCTGTTTAATGCTGTCCCAAACAATTGAAGATAAGCGACAAATAAAACAGCGTTGCCTATTGTTAGTGGCATAGTTCCTAAAAATCCCCCTAATGGCGGAATAACTCCAAGGAGTGTAAACAAGAATCCACTAATAATAAATGGCTTTCTGTTATATAACTTTGTACTTTGTAAAAACCCTATTGTAGATGTAAAGGGCGTAAAAGGAACCAAGCCGAAAATTGCAGTAATAACCACAAAAATACCTGTTATAAAAATAGATCTTCTGTATAGATTCTGTTCCACCTTTTCCTTGTATACATCAGCAGTAGCCTGAATGGAAGCAAAAGAATTTGTTAATGTCAGAAGGGCTGCAAAAAAGGACACAAAAATAATGCCCAGCTCCAAGTTTGGAGTTCCAAGAGGAAAGAAAGTGAATGCCATACTAGAAGAGCTTTCCTTTGGAAGATCAGACGGAAATATTATTCGATATAATAACCACCCCACAATAATTCCGATAAGAATCGAAAAATTGCCTAGTACTTTTCCTCCTTTAATTCTTAAAAGGCTTACGAAAATGACAATCCCAATTGAAAATAAACTGACTGGGAGATCAATTGTCCCACTTTCGGTTATTTTAAACATTCCTTTGAAGAATATAAAAATAAGCTGAAAGGTTAGCAAGAATATATAAACGCTTATCACCATCGGCTTAATTATTTTCTGTATAGTAGAAATGAGATTGAACGCCGCAATCACAACAGTTACAACTCCTGCTAGTAGAAAACCTGTTGCAATTCCTCCTCCAACCGTTGAAAGGTCCATCTGAAGTGCAGAGGCAGAGATACCCATATTTAATATTAAGCCCCACAATAGCCCCGCGTGGCTATCCAATAATGGATAACGATGCCCAATCCAAGACTGCAGGATACTAGAAATTCCTGTAAAGATAAAGGAGCATCTTATTGTCATTTCAATCGCATTTGTAGGGAGTTGGAACGCAGCTCCTACAGAAATTGGAACAACAACGGTATTGGCAAACATAAAAAAAAGCCACTGTAAAGGAGACAACATTGTTACAATAGCTCCTTGCTTTATCACTTATCATCACTTCTTCCAAACTCAATTTTTGCTTAAATCGTCTATAAGCTCATCATAGAAGCCAATTCTTAAACCGATTGTTTCTTTGGATTCAATAGGTTTTTTATATAAATTCCAAATCTTCTTTTTTGCAATATATAAAGTTAAGAGAAGCGACTGTCTTCATTACAATCGCTTCTCTTTAATCACTTATTTTCGATAATGTATATAACATCCACGATTTTTTGAAGGATTCTTAAATTATTTAGCTCAACTTGTTTAAGGTTTAATTGTTTTAGTTTTAATACTAATATCTTGTTATATCCATTGGCAATGAACCTGCAGCAAAGCCTACAAATACGAATCGGTCTTTTCCTGTATTAAGCATTCCATGAATTTGGTTAGGTTTGGCCAATAATACCATTCCTTTTCTGATTGGGATTTCATTCTCTAGGTCTGGGAAATATGTTCCTTCCCCCTCTATGCAAACCCATATATCATCAACATTCGAATGGGAATGTAAATATAAATCCTGCCCAGGCTCAAGACACCAAACTGCCCCAACCGTTTTATCTGTTTCATAGAAATAGTTTTTTTGAGCTTCATTTGGATCAAATTTTGCTATCTTATCAATTTCAAAGACTCTTTCAGCCATTATTTCATCGATGTTTGTCACAGTCGCTTTCTCTTCCAATTCCAAAACCCCTTTTTATTAATAAGTTTTTGAATTTATATTAATATGAAGAACAACTATTTAATATCTTTCTTTTCTTCAAGCGATTTATTTCTAATATACAGAAATTACTCTTGAGAAATAGATTTCTCTAAATTCTCATCGATAAATTATTAGGCCCATTGGGTTTGGTAACCATATACTGCTACAATAATTTTTTCCAACTTTGATTGATTCTCATGAAGCTGGCATTTACTAAATTTATTTTTAAAATATATGACTATTACAAAGCTGCATCACGGTTACAATCTTTAGAGTAGACATATGTTAAATTTTCTCTTCCTACCGCATAAGCTGCCTGATGTACGTAAGGACCCATAAATATATAATCCCCTTTTTTCACTGGAACCCATTGATTGTCTAGATTATACATACCTTCTCCCGAGAGTAGGTACGCACCATGTTCCTGAACATGTGTTTCGATAAATGGATGACATGCAGCGGGATCAAAAGAAAGAATATGAAAATTCATATCGAAATCTATATCTGTAGGCAAAAGATCTTTAATATTGACATTGTGCATGTTATCATAATTTCTATATTCAATTTTATTTGCATGGTTTGAATAGACCCATGGCTTCCGGCCTTTAAGTGGACGATATTTTTGCTTATAAAGGAAGAGTCTGGAATCTTCACCCCAATTGTTTTCTAAATACATTTTTGTTCCCGGAGGACAGTATAAATAACCGCTTTCTTCAAGCTCAAACTCTTGCTCGCCTGCAGCAGCTTTAATTTTCCCTTCAATAACATATACGAATGTCTCTACATCTTCTTGCCCACCAAAACCCTCGGTATTCTTTCCTTCATTTTGCATTGTTACAATGTAATCGACAAAGCTAGCTCCTAGCTTAGGAGAGCCCAAAATGGATATAATACAATTCTCAAACCCAGGTATAACATTATTAACCAATCCTTCAGGTGCAATTAATGCATATTTACCGTGCTCAATTATTGATCTACTCGATAATAAATCTTTAGGATAACCCATCTTATTTAAACTTCCCTTCAAATTGTTTTAATATATAAGTCTCTTTCATTATTGTTTTGAAGCTAATTTAATTACTGTAGAATAAAGAACTTCTGCTCCTACACCCATATCTTCTTCAGTAACGAATTCATCAGGGTGATGACTAAGTCCATCTTTACAACGAACGAAAATCATTGCAACTTTAGTTACATCAGCCATTGCCATTGCATCATGACCAGCACCACTCACAAGACTGACAACGCTTCCACTTCGCTCACTAATGGCCTCTTCGATTAATTTAATCATGCCTTCGTTACAGTATACAGGTTCAACTTCCATTACTTGATCAAACTTTATTTGAAGTCCTCTGGATTCAGCTATTCTATGGCTTTCAGCTAAAATTGCATCTATGGCTTTTTGTTTACGTTCAACATTTAAATCACGAATATCCAGCGTTCCTGTTACAAGTCCAGGTATAACATTACTAGCACCCGGACTAACAGTAAGTTTACCAACTGTTGCAACTAATGGTTTATTTTCTAGAGCAATATTCTCAATGTAGGAAATGAGATCACTTGCACCTAAAAGTGCATCTTGTCTAATAGCAACAGGAACTGTCCCTGCATGACCGGGTTTTCCGATAATTTCAAAAGAAAATCTTGTAGCACCAGCAATCCCACTGACTACTCCAACAGGTTTATTCTCCTTCTCAAGGACAGGCCCCTGTTCAATATGAACTTCTAAATATGCGAGAAGTTCTTCTGGAGTACGTCTAGCGTTTTTATAATCATATGGATTAACAATCCCAATTCCCTTTAATGCTTCAGCAATTGTTATTCCATTTTCATCTGCTCTTTCTAAATCTTCAGCTGTAAAAGTTCCTGCAATCGCTTTACTTCCAAGGAAAGTTGAGTGAAACCTTACACCTTCCTCATCACAAAAACCAACCACTTCTAATGGATTGTCTAAAATAACGCCATTATCTCGAAGAGTTTGAACAACTTCTATTCCAGTTATAACTCCTAAAACACCGTCGAATTTACCTGCTTCAATCACGCTATCTAAATGGGAACCAATCAATAAAACTGAAGCTGTAGGATTTTTCCCTTCATAACGACCGATAATATTGTTAAGACCATCTTTTCTTACTGTCATTCCGGCTGCTTTCATCCACTCTTCAACTAGTCTTTCTGCTTCTAAACTTTCCACTGTGAAAGGTAGTCTTGTGACACCAACAGATGTAGACGAACAACCAGCAAGTTGTTCGATTCTAGTACTAATTCTTTTAGAATCAACGTTATACTGAAGTTTAATCAAACGATCACTTCCTTAACAATTTCATCTATAAAAAATTCAATGTTTATATACAAAACATAATTTACTATTAATAAAATCCCAAAAGGTTATGTTTCTACTTAGATAATTATGATTAATAATCATTAGAAAGGTAGATTAATATGTGATATACTATTTATTATTCTATTTAATGAGATTAACTAGCGACAAGTAAAGATACTTGTCACCAGTTTATGTTTGGAATCTATCAAGATATGTTTACTAAACGACCTTTTGTTGAATGCAATAATGACCATGCATCTACAAGAGTACGTTTTGATTGTGCAATTACAATATCTGATGACTCTTTTCCTACAGGTTTTACTTCAAAAGCAACAATATTTTTATTTCCCTCACCGATATAACCAATTTCTAATAGTACTCGCAAGTACTCTGCTAATTCTGGAACATCAACTTCACTTCCTGGATAGCCGAAACGCGGATGCTGATCACCATAAGCAGGATCAGAGATATCTTTAATATAGCAATTTCCAATATGCGCATGATTTATATAATCACGAGCAATTGTTAATGCATTAAACGAAGTTTCACGTTGCATTGGTAAATGACTTAAGTCCAGCATTAAGCCGAAAGTAGGATCTACCTTGCGAACTTCTTTAGCCACTTCAACAGCAAGTGTATTAGAACCTATTAAACATTTTTTATCAGTCTCATCATCAAAAGTTTCAAGTGAAAGGATCAAATCACCTTTAGATTTTGCATATATGCATAATTCTTTGATTGAATCCGTTAGTAATTGTAATGCAACATCTTGATTAGTATCTGGTTTAGCACCACTTAAGAAACCAATTTTAGAAGCATTTAATTCGTAGGCTTGGTCGATTCCACCTTTAACTAATTCGATAGCTCTTCTACGCTCAGTTTCATCAAATGAGTTTAGGTTTCCCTTGTTTCTTAAAAGAATTGGTTGTGCTCCAAATCCTACAGTCATTCCACCAGATTGTAGAATTTGAATAACTTCTTTTTGATCCTCAGAATTGTTAATAGATGTAATCTCAATTCCAGAGAAGAACTCATCTTGTACAATTTTCTTTATTGTTTCAACAGTTGGACCGTCTCCACCCATTGTTTCCGGGTATGCCATAAAATGAACAATTCCCACTTTCATTGAATTATGAAGATTTGCTGACATTGTTTCGCCGATTTTCGGCTTCCCCCCTTTATAAAATTAAACTTTTTCATAAACCACACTACATTGAAGTACAGTCAATTTTACTTACCATTACTAAGATGTCGTTGAAGTAATCTGAATTGACAAATTGCTTCAATAAAATCTCACGTCTTTCAATTGCAATAATTATTTAGAAAAATTAATTTGGTTAGAGTATTTGAATCCGCTAAGTGCACCGTTGTTAGAGAACTCGCATGCATTGTTAGGATCAGGATCAACAATAACTTCGATTAAATATGGTTTTCCTGAGTCAACTGCACGTTGTAGAGCTGGTTTGATATCATCATAATGACTGACAACCTCACCACGAACACCCATACCTGCAGCAGTTTTTACGAAGTCGATTCCGCGCTCTTCATTATCACATAATTCATTTTTGTAAATTAAGTCTGTAGAAATTTGCCGCTCACCATAGAACCAGTTTTGTTGTTGACGAATTAATCCAAGTAATGAGTTATTCAAACAGAAAATGATTACCGGAATATCATGCTTTGCAGCTGTAGCGATATCTTGTAATGACATACCTAAGCTTCCGTCACCAAGGATGTTTACACTTTGTCTTTCAGGGAATGCAAGTTTCGCTGCCATTGCTGCACCAAGTCCCCACCCCATCGTACCTGCACCACCAGTTAATAGGTAAGTTCTTGGTTCATAAGTTTCAAATAATTGGCAAGACCAGATTTGGCTAATACCGCAGTCATGTGATACGAATGCATCGCGATCTAAGAATTCACGAAGTTCGCGTAATGCACGCTCTTGTCTGATCGGAAGTGTTGTGTAATCCGTTTTACGAGCCCATTTTTTTCGCTCTTCAGTTAAGTCAATTTTAGTATCTGCTTCAGCAGTTGCAGCTACAGTAGCCCCAAGTGCTTTATGAGCTTCTGTCAGTTTAACCATGAATGTTTTAACATCAGAAACGATACCTAAAGTAGTTGGTACAACTTTACCAATTTCTTTGTTATCAAGGTTAACGTGGATAATCTTCTTACCGTTTTGTGTGAATACTTCAACATTACCAGTAGAACGGTCAGCGAAACGTCCAGCAAGATTAATTACTAAGTCAGCTTCAACAATTGTTTTGTTACCAAATGGAGTATCAAGCATTGTTCCCATACGTCCAGCGAATAATGGGTGATCGTTAGGGAATGTATCCATACCCATACCAGTAGTTACAACAGGGATTTGAAGTTCTTCAGCTAATGCTTTTAATTCAGCAGTAGCGTTTGCAAGGTTAACCCCACCACCAGAAAGCAATACTGGTCTTTTAGAATATTTTAATAATTCAAAAGTTTTTTCGATATCCGCATCAGTAGCTTGTGGTAAGTTATCTACTGGGGTAGAAGCGATAAGTGCATCTATATCAACTTCTACTACAACTTTTTGTTGATCAACTGGCAAATCAAGTAAGACTGGGCCCTTTCTACCAGTTGTAGCTGTTATCCATGCTTCATGGATAAATTGAGCAGCTTTCGAACCGTCTGTTAAACGGTATGCAGCTTTCGTTACAGGTTTAGCCATTTCAACGATAGGAGCTTCTTGGAATTGCATTGTCCCTATTAAACTATTTTTTTGTTGGCCAGTAATAGCAATCATTGGAACTGAATCCATCCATGCACTGTAAAGACCTGTTAAGAAGTTCGTTCCTCCTGGACCCGAAGTTGCAGCACATACACCAACTTCACCAGTTGCTCTTGAATAACCATCAGCCATGAAAGCACCCGTTTGCTCGTGACGAACAACATATGATTTGATTTTAGTTAATTCCTTTATCGCATCGTAGAATGGTAATATCGCAGCTCCCGGTACACCGTAAATGTGTTTTACCCCTCTTTTTTCTATATATAATGCAATTAACTCTGCAGCTGTCATTTTTTGTTTAGCCATTTAAAACTCTCCCTTTTGATCGTTTTTAATATTTTCAAAGATTTGAGCAATCGATTCTGTTTCCCCTACATTACCCGGAAACACGATATAAGGTGTATCTTTAAACTTAGCTTCACTTCCAGTTAACCATACTGGAACACCAGCGATCGCTTGCCCTAAAATTTTTGCATGTTTGATTTCCAAGCCCTTAGTTGCTACATCACTAGAGGTTATACCGCCTTTTGCTATGATAAATTTCGGCTTAACCTTTAGTGAACGAACCACTTCGACCAAAGCACTTGAAACGGTTTGACTAATTTTTAAATTCTCTTCTTTATCTTTTGCAATAACTACATCTCTACTTGTGTAAACAAGCGTATCTCGATTAGAAGAAATATTATAATCTACTAAATGACATACTCGTGTTAACTCTTCAGCCCTAGTTTCTTCATCTATTACTTTCAAAACATTAAGTTGGATTTGTTCAATCGGGTATTTCTTCATTAGTTCGTTAATTTGTTCCGTTGTTTTTTTCGTGTGAGAACCTACAACGATAAATCCACCATTGTTACGGCTTTCATCTTTTGAAACAACCTCATCTGCTGACAGATATGGACGATCATTTATTCCAGAAATCGATTTTACAAATGATGCTGCAGCTCTAAATAAGAAATGTTTACCAGAATCAATTGCTTTAAGGACAGCTAATGATACGATGTCTAAATCATAATAAGATTTAGCATTCACTATAATAGGAATATTATTGTTGGCAGAGAGTAAAATCTCGTAGATTTTACCAATACCACCGATATGAATATCTTCAAGTGAAATGATCAATGCTGACTCGGAAGATACGCTTCCATTTGTCTTCTCTTCAATCCATTTTGGCAAATTAGCTGTATTGAAGCCAAAAACTGAATCTTTCGCAAATTCCGTTTCACTTACAGGGACAAGCTGGCCATCTACAGCTAAATAATGAGTATTATCTAATGTATAACGATGACCTTCAAAGAAGGCAGGTATAATTAAATGTCCTGAAATCTCAACATTACCCACTTTAAAAAGCTCATCTTGTAGTACATCAATTTCAAGTGGATAATGCCCTCTTAATGTTGAGTCACTTCTACTAATAATTGAGAAGTTAATACCCAGTTCTTTCGTTACTTCAACAACGTTTTGAACAATCTCTCTATTGATTTTTTCAGCTTTTTCCGCATTGTAACTTCTTGTATTTGTTAAAATGTAAAGTACACTTCTCTCATCAGATAAACCTTTTTTAATCCAATCTTTGCTCCAGTCTGTAATGACAAAAATATCATGGACAGTTTGGACACCAGTTGGATCATCATCTAAAACAATAAACTTATGTTTTGTTTGTTTTAAATGATCTTTGATTTTTGCACGTAGGCTATCATCCGATTTAGAGAAGAGAGGATTTTCTAAAGTATCCGTTAAATTTGGATATTGGGTTACGTTTGACAAAACCCCTCCCCCTTTCATGATCTAAAAAGGTTACTAGCTATTTACTTTTTCACCTAATAATTCATTTGCAGTCGAAACAATACGATGTGCTCTTAATTCAAAGAGGTCGAGTAACTCATCCATTTTTCCAGAAACTCCGAAACGGTCATTTGTACCGATTCTTCTTAATTTAGCAGGTTGGCTTTCTGATAAAACTTCAGCAACTGCACTACCTAATCCTCCGATAATTGAATGCTCTTCAACTGAGATAACATTTTTTGTTTTCGCAGCAGATGCTACAATTGCTTCTCTATCAATAGGTTTAATTGTATGAATGTGCAAAAGTTCAGCGCTTACACCTTGTTTTTCTAATTCCTCTACTGCTTTTAGTGATTCATCAAGCATAATACCAGTACTGATGATTGTAATATCAGATCCTTCACGGTATTTAATTGCTTTACCGATTTCGAAAGGTTCTTCTTTCTTTGTAACGATCGGAACTGGTAATTTACCAACACGCAGGTAAATAGGTCCATCATGGTAATAAGCAGCTTCTACAGCTTTTTCCATTTCAACAGCATCTGCTGGAACAATTACTGTCATACGTGGAAGTGAGCGCATTAAAGATATATCTTCAAGCGGTAAATGTGTTGCTCCTTCTTGAGCAGCTGATGTACCAGCGTTATGACCGACAATTTTCACATTGTTATTTGAGTAACATACAGAAATTCTCATCTGATCAAATCCGCGTCCAGTAAGGAAGTTTGCATAAGCATTCGCAAATGGCACTTTCCCTGCTATCGCCATACCAGCTGCAGTTCCTACTAAATCACATTCAGAAATACCGATGTTAAAAAAGCGCTCTGGAAATCTATTTTTAAATAGATTTGTCATATTTGATTTTGCGCAGTCCGCATCAAGTACCACTAAATTATCATGTCTTTCTCCAAGTCTAATTAGTGCATCAGCAAAACCTTTACGTGGTGCTTCTAGATTTGCCATCTTAAGCCAACTCCTTTAAAGCGATTTCTAATTGCTCATCATTTGGAGCCATTCCATGCCAATCATGTGTATCTTCCATATATGAAACTCCCTTACCTTTAACGGTATGAGCTAGAATTGCAGTAGGTTTACCTTTTGTACGTTTAGCTTCTTTAAACGCATCATTTACTGCATTGATATCATGGCCATCGATTTCAACAACGTGCCAACCGAAAGCTCTAAATTTATCTCCAAGATTTTTAACACCTTTTACATTTTCAACGAAATCATCAAGTTGGATTTTGTTCCAGTCAATAATTGCACAAACGTTATCAAGATTGTAATGTGCACTTGTCATCGCCGCTTCCCATATTTGACCTTCCTGTAATTCTCCATCACCGATCATGCAATATGATCTTCTATTACTACCATCTAGTTTTGCAGTTAATCCAACACCATTAGCAACTGATAATCCTTGACCAAGTGATCCTGAAGATATGTCTACACCTGGGATATGCTCTCCACATGGATGTCCATGTAATCTACCGTCTACATCCCTAAATGTCATTAACTCTTCAACAGGGAAGAATCCTTTTTCAGCTAATACCGAGTAAAACACAGGTGTACAATGTCCTTTTGATAAGAAGAAACAATCACGGTCTTGCCAATCTGGATTGTTAGGATCTACATTCATATGTTCAAAAAATAGTACTGACAATAGTTCAGTAGCAGATAAAGAACCACCAGGATGCCCACTTCCGGCATGATTTGTCATTTTAACTATGTGCCGGCGAATTGTTTTGGTTAGATCATTATAAAATTCGCTTTTCTCTTTAGAAAAAACCACTCTTATTCCTCCTTTGTTTCTCAATAAGCAACATTGTTTCTTTTCATAATTAAAAAAATAAAGTGTTTATTGTTGCTTATCAACTAACCGTGTTTCTTGTTTTGATAATATCATCGTTTTTTTAATATTTCAAGTGTTTGTAATTAAATTTTTTTTATTAAAATTGGTCGGAGAACAGAAGATCAGAACGCCGTTTTAAAAAAAGAGTCTCACCAGCTTTTTGGAGGTTGAGAGTATAGAGAAAGCTCGAATTTTTTTATAATCGATAAATTGAAAGTTCCAAAGATAAATTAGTTGTTATTGAGGATACGACATATCTTAGATAAATCTTTAACTTCGGAGATAACTCCCAATCAATAATTTTCTGCATAAAAAAAGAACTGGTCTTATAACCAATTCTTACTTCACATCAATCAATTGTCTGTGTAACCAAGCCGCATCGAAATCTTTTTACCTATATCCATTATAATTGGTCTAATTTCAGCTAATCTTTCTTCAGTCATTCGGATGCTTGGTCCTGAAATACTAACAGCAGCAGTAATTTTCTTCATATTATCAAAAATTGGTGCTGCAATACAGGAGACTCCAGGTTCATTTTCTTCAACTTCTCTACCAATGCCTTCGTTCCTTATTTTTCCCAATTCCTTAAAAAAAGTGTCTTTATCTGTAATCGTTTGTTCAGTATGTTTTGGTAAACCATACTTGTCAATTACATCTACAATCTCATTTAGCGGCAGATGTGCTAAGATGACCTTCCCAACTGCCGTACAATGCATTGGAGCCCTTCTTCCTACTTGTGAATGTGTTCTAAGGGTTTCGCTTCCTTCAAGTTTTTCAATATAGATTACCTCTCCTTGATCATATACCGTCAAGTGGATCACTTCATTAAATTGTGATTCTAACTCTTCCAAAAAAGGTTTAGCTTGAGTTCTCAGGTCAATAGATTCAAGTAGCATCGAACTTAATTCTAAATATTTATAGCCTAATCTATATTTTTTAGTTTCAGGATTTTGTTCGATGAATCCATGGTCTACAAGAGTACTTAATAATCTGAATATAGAGCTTTTATTTAAATCTAGATTGGCGGCCAGCTCAGTAACACCCATCCCTTCTTTACGCTTGCTTACTAATGAAATAATTGTTAATGCCCTATCTACTGACTTAACCATTTATATTAAACCCCCGATTTAGGCCCTAAATTACTGATCCCGTTTCTTAAACTTACCACAAGAGCAATAAAGACCTTATTTATATATATAGACAGCACTGTAATTTTTATTTTCTTCCATTTTATCAGAAAAAATGTTGCGTATAAAGCAATAATAATGTTTTATCAAGGTACCGCACTCAAGTATTTATAATTAGAGATTTTACCATAAAGTCGTAACTATTCAAATATTCTAAAATTACTTTTTGAATCAAGTGTTTGATTTAAAAGTAATTACCAGAGACAAAACACCATTCAAAATTTATATTTTCTGACAAAATAAAAAGAAGGTATGACGCGCCATAAAGAACACCTTTCATGCCCTCTTAAGTAAACCTTCTTTAAGCGAAACGCACAAGCACCTTATTTAGTTTCAACTTTGACTTCAAGGAGCTAGGCGCTAGCAGTTGCGACAGCGACGTCCTGTCGTAGTAACTGCTATAGCATATCCTGAGCGTCGGACTAGAAACAACCAAAATTGGTCCAAATATCTATACTAAATAAAAAAACTAAACTATGCTTCTACGAAACTATTCTTTATCACTAACTCAAACTTCATTCTTTCAACCCCTTTATTTAATTGAATTTTTTAGTATATTTATTTCACTCATCTACCTTGTTAATTTCATCCTCAATTTTATCTACATTATTGTTTTTTGTTACAGGAAAGAATTGCATCAATACAAATATGTAGAATAAGAGAGTATCGCCTCAAGGAACCAAGAAATATCATTAAGATACTTATAGGAAGGTTTTTAGTTCAGTGTTCCCCCCTTCTTTTTGTATATTTCTTTAAAGTTATCTAAATTTCTCATTCCCAAACTGACATAAAAGTGTAGAAAAATAAGGGGCAAATGAAATTGTTATAATAAATGAGATAAACTATAATAGAATACTGAGTAAGAACAGGTATTAAAAAAATAGTAGTTTTTTAAGAAACTTTAGGAATCAACGATTGAACTTATCGCACCTTCATTCAATGACAGACTAAAAGCAACAGGAGAAATAGAAATAGTTGTCATTGATATGAGTCCAGGTGGACTTAAATTTGTTAGTAAATTAGAATTTACGGTAAATTATTTAGCGATTCATAAGATAAGGATGGTATTGGAAAGTAAAAATCTTGAGTTAAACGGCAAAATAGTCAGAAAAAGAAACTTACTAATCAATTCTATGAATACGGTGTTCAATATGACTATTATTATGATCATTTAGATGAATGAATAACATATGAAGAAAAGAAAAATAGCTAATGGATAATAATCCACGAGCTATTTTTTATTTTGCATTAAAACTATCTGGAGCCCTATCACATTTTTTAGTAATGTAAAAATTAAGAATTGCAGTTCATTGTTTTTTCTGGATTCCCTCCATTAATATAGAGACAACTTGGTTTACAACCAATTTGGGATCACTTTTGCCGTCCCACCATAATGGAACTGCATTTGCCGTACTGAAAAGGGTATTGATAATAATTTTATCGTCAATTGATTTAAGTTGTTCAGGATTTTTTAAACGCCATTCCCGTAAACAAAGTAAATATGGTTCTACAATCGCCTTTTTAAATTTGATAATTTGGTCTTTATATGCGGGCGGAGCAGATTCATCTGAGCTTAATGTTGGAATAGAAGATGGAAAATCCTCAAGAAACAATAAAATATGAGCTTCTAACATTTTTGTGAGACGCGTCTGTGGGTCTTGAATAGATTTTGGCTGCTCGAGTTTTTCTAGCCAATAATCAAATACCACTTTGTAACAATTAAATAATAATTCATTTTTAGATGAAAAATATCGATACAAAGCAGCCCTAGTCATCCCCATTTCTGAAGCAATATCTTCCAATGTTGTTTTGTAGTAGCCTTTTTTAGCAAACATTTTAAATGCTGTTTTAATTATTTCCCTTTTCTGATTCACTCTATTTTGATGTATTCGTTCACTTACATTATTAGGTTTGGTTTCTTTTGTAAAACTATCAATGAAATCCACAACACTTTTCCTCCAGTATTAACAAAAAACAAAATATTTCTAAATGACGATATTTACATTATAATTAAGTTAATACTTTATATTTTCACCATTTTACAAGAAAATCCTTCTTTTTAAAAAAATTGCTCCATATCTAGGAATAAAATAAACTGCTTCCATTATCCACAAAAAGAGTACATTATAAATGAAAAAGATTTATTAAGTATCCATTTATGCGGGGCTTGCCCATTTTTCCGCAGATATTAAACTATTGTTTTTTATTTTTTTAGAATAGTAACAGCTGCAACGGCATTTTCCAGTCCAAACATACCACCTGCATTTTGCGCTAGGGCCATTTTTACATTTTGAACTTGCTTAGAACCAGCTGTTCCACGAATTTGAGTTACCAATTCGCAAATCTGACCAAGTCCAGTTGCACCTATTGGATGACCTTTTGCTTCAAGCCCTCCACTCGGATTTACAGGTTTTTTACCATTTATATAGGTTATTTTTTCTTCAATTAATTTTCCTGCCTCACCAAATTTACATAGACCCAGCTCTTCATAAGCCATCAACTCGGCTGAAGCAGCTGCATCATGAACCTCGAAAACGTCAATCTCTTCTGGTCCAGCACTTGCGACTTGATAAGCAGCTCTACCAGTTTCTTCGATTACACTTGGCTCCCCAAAGGAGTGTTCTTTTCCTGAAAGGATAACTGAGGCGGCGACATAAATCGGTTTATTTGTTAATTGTTTAGCATATTTTGCAGAACATAGAACAACTGCGGCCGCACCATCACTGATGGGAGAACACATGTATCTGGTAAAGGGATCTACGATTATCCGGTCATTAAGTACTTCTTCAATCGTTATTGGCTTTGATCTTTGAGCAAAAGGGTTTTTACTTCCATTTGTATGGTTTTTAGAAGCAACCATCGCTAGGTGTTTTTTAGTGACACCCGTTCGATTCATATATTCTCTAGCTTTCCTGGCATAGACATCCATAAAAATACTATGAGACATGCTTGAGGCTTCTATTAAATACTTCATCTCTTCAACATCTACTCCACCTTCAAAAGCTTTAAACGTGACTGTTCGATCTTCATGCGTCATTTTTTCAACACCGAGAACTAATACACAATCATACAAGCCTGCTTGTATAGCAACTGAAGCTAAATGTAGAGCAGAGGAGGAACTCGCACAAGCATTTTCAATGTTAAAAATAGGTATGCCACCCATACCAATAGAGCGCAAGATGACTTGACCTCTAATCAATTCCTGACCAGTTACTACTCCAGCAACTGCATTCCCAACATATGCTGCTTGGATTGCTTCCTTTGGTACACCTGCATCATCTAGAGCCTTCATGATTGCTTCATTACCGAGCTGTTTAAGCCCTTTTTCAAGAAACTTACCAAATGACGTCATCCCGATACCACAAATTACAACATCATTCATAAAAAAGTTTTCTCCTTCAAAAAATTATTGTTTATCCTTTTCAATCGTAATTGCGCCTACCGGACAACTATCAACTGCTTCTTGAATTTTATTAATATCATTTCCATCTACATTTACGACTGTTGATTTTCCCTCTGAATCTAATGTAAATGTCTGTGCTGCATAATAAATACATGTTGTCGATCCTATGCACTTATTTTTGTCCACATATACCCTAATTTTATTGCCCATGTTCAATCCATCCCTCTTGGAAGATTAGTCGAAAATTATCGGTAACTGCTTTAGTGCTCGGCTAATAATGTTTGGTTGCCAATCCAAGTCTGTCCTTTCTAATCGAATATTTTTAAGACGATTTAAAACTTGATTGATCGCTATCGTTGATTCGAGTCTGGCTAAAGGAGCTCCTAAGCAATAATGAATCCCCTTACCAAATCCGAGGTGATGATTGGACTGTCTTGCAATATCTAATTTATCCGGATTTTCAAATACTTCTGGATCACGATTTGCTATGTTTTGCATTAAAAGGACACGTTGACCCTTTTTAATTCTTTTGTCCTCTATTTGAACATCTTCCTTGGCTATTCTCATAATTGCTTTACTGGGACCTTCATATCGAAGTAACTCTTCAATCGCTGTATTAATTAGTGAAGGGTTTGATCTTAATTTTTCAAGCTGGTCAGGATTTTTAAGGAGTGAATATAAACCATTTGCAATTAAGTTGGTTGTTGTTTCATGTCCGCCAAATATAAGCAACGTGCATGTGGAGATCACCTCACCCATTGAAAGGGCATCCCCTTTTTCTTTTGCATTTACAAGTGCCGTAATTAAATCATCTTGTGAATTCTTTTGACGAGCCTGAACCACATCTTCCAAATAATAAACCATTTGTTGCAAGCCATTCTTTGCCCGTTCGTGTCTATTGGTTTCTTTAACCGCTCCAAAAACTAGCAACAACAAATCGTCAGACCATTGCTTTAATAAATCTCTGTCTTCATCAGGTAACCCAAGCATTTTAGAGATGACCAAAATGGGTAATAGAAAGGCATAATCACGGATAACATCCATTTTTTTTGAACTTTCTACTTGATTCAGCAAGGAATCAGTAATTTCGTGCATAAATGGTCGCATTTCTTCGACAGCTTTCGGTGTAAATGCTTTATTTACCAACATCCGAATCCGAGTGTGATTGGGTGGATCATTAAACACCATCCATTTTGAAAGAATCTCATAAGTAGAAGCCATGTCCAGCACCATCTGTTCTGGCATATTTTTTGATGGTCTAATCCGTTCAGCGGTAAAACGATGATCTAATAATATTTTGTTAATATCATGATATCGTGTAAAAACCCATCCATTCCATCGCTCATTCCAATAGATTGGATCTTCTTTTCTTAATTGATGAAAATAGGGATATGGATTATTCACAACTTCTTTATCTAGTAAATCTTCAATCAATGGCATTTGATCATTCCTCCAGGTTAAATAAGAATGTAACAAGGTGAATATTATCTGCTATTCTGATAGTTTTTAAAGAAGAGAATTTCCTTATTTATGCTTGTTGACCTGCTGAAATTATTGCTTATTGTCGACTGCTATTAGACTTTTCTTAAATCTAGCTTCATCTGGTTTAAGCAATCCAACAATGCCATCTTTTTTAATTAACTCTGCGATTTTCTCATTAAAATCAGTATTATTTTTTAAGTGTTCCAACGCCTGATTTGGCGTTAAGGAAGTTTCTTCTATTTTTATTAGCTCACGATCCAACAATTTTGATGGAACGCTTTTCATAAAGTGGTGAAATTTTTCTACAACTTTATCTTCCTCGTCAAGTTCTCCCCAGAAATCAACCAGACGCTGCTTTAAAACTTTACCAGCAGGATTTGCTGGTAGTTCCTTTGCAAAAACCACATATTCCGGCACTTCATAATAGGTTACAAGTTTACTGCAATATTCCCTTATTTCTTGAGGAGAACTCGTTTGCCCAGGTTTTAGCACAATTACTGCTTTTACTCTCTCAGCAAAAAGATGATCCGGCACACCAACTACTGCTGCTCTTAAAACTTTATCATTTAGATATAATTGATTTTCCACTCCGATACAATAAACGTTCTGTCCGCCTCTTACAATCATGTCTTTTTTACGATCAAGCAGCCAAAGATAGCCTTCCTCATCAATTTTTGCCCAATCTCCGGAAAGTACATATCCATCCTTGCGAAAAGTTTCGTTGGTTTTTTCGTTATCTTCCCAATATCCTGCATTCGTTTGCTGTCCTTTATAAGCTACTTCACCAATTTGATTAGGTTCGGTAATTTCATTTCCCTCTTCATCAAAAACAGTAATTTCAGTACAAGCAGTAGCTAGTCCACAGGAAGTAATCTTTCTAATTGCATCTTCCGTTGGCAAACCAAACCCTGTTGCAGTACTTTCTGAAACAGAGCCAGCATTAACTGCGGCAATAAGAGAAAATTCTTTCATAAGCTGATTTATAAAACTTTCAGAAGATGCGTGTCCTCCAAATGCTAGTTTCGTTAATGAAGAACAATCATGTTTTTTAAATTCAGGATGATTCATGATAAATGTGAGCATGATTGGGGCTGCTACGGCAAATGTAGCTTTTTCTTTTTCGATTAATTTAATTGCGTCTAAAGGAGAAAACGCTTCCATCACAACGGATTTTGCCCCAACTAATAGCGCAGGCATAATATCACAATAAACAGCTGTATTATGGTACAAGGGGGGCATACAGATATTAACATCTTCAGACGACAACCCATAAACCATATCTCGTATTGTTTGAGCACAAGCTAGAGCATTCGAGTGTAAAGTCATCGTTCCCTTTGGACTCCCTGTTGTACCAGAAGTAAAGGAAATTGCACACAAGTCCCATTCATCTACTTCTTCCGAAACATTTGCAATTTGATTATTTAATAGGTCTGAAAATGGCACACAATTTTCCGATACCTTTTGGTTACCAGTAACAAAAATTACTTCTACATGATGTAATTTATCTCTGATTTCCTTTACTTTTTCCCACATATAAGGTGAAACCACTAAGATTTTTGATCTTACTTTATTTACTTGAGTAGCGATCCCTTCAGCAGACAGACCTAAATTAATTGGTACAGCTATTCCACCCAACTTTATAGCACCGAAAAAACTATAAATATATTCTGGACTTCCTCCGGTTATAATGGCTAAACGATCGCCTTTCTTATAATCGTATTTGTATCTTAATGAATAAGCTACACTATTTACTTTAAGACCCATTTCTCTCCACGTCATTCGTGTTCCGGATGGATGAAAAATATACGCTTCTTTATCTGGAAAATCTTTTATATTCTTTTCAAGGACCTCCGTAATACTTTTTGGTCTGTCTTTATAGGCATATATCTCAGCGCCTTCCCATTGAATCCCCCTGTTAAATGGAACCTTTACCTTTTCAACTTTTTCATTGAGTTCTGGATACTGATCCCTCCATGATTTTGCCATTCCTTTTACAACGCCATTCACTTTCCATGCTGGCATAATAACAAACTCCTTCCAGATATATTTAAAATTACAACCTGAAATAATCCAATAGGACAAAAAAATTAAAAAGAGAGAATGCCCCTTTAAAATTTTCTATCAGCTAGAGATGCTATTCTTTTTCCTAAAATACGTTTGAATAAAATAAGAAAGGTAAGTTATATAAGTACGGATACCTCAGAGGATGTTTTACAAAAGTACTATATTTTTTTGGGAGAACACGCTCATGCTTTTTTCTAAATCCTGTAGTAGCTAAATGATGAATTAACCTTTAGCTTCATGAAGTTTGTTAAGAAGAAGGGTAAAATTGGATTCTAATTTTTTGATACATTGATAAATAGGTAGATCAAAGGAACCAGCTAATGCTTTTTCGTACGTTTGATAATTTTCTACTTATCGCAATAATCCAGGTGTTTTGACAGATAAAAATCAATATTCGATAACTGTATATAGACAGTGAATACAATAAAAATAATAACTCTCGAGTAACTTTTTTGTCAACAGAATTTTCTGAATAAACAATAATTAATTTGTGATTAATGATGAATTAATAGTTTCATTTTCACAAGTGAATCAATTAAAAAAGACCGAACATGGGTTAACATGTCCGGTCCAGCAATAGATGGTTCCCTTAATAAAGATGGGCTATCCGATTGAATAAGCCACTCAAGGGTGGATTATTTATTATGGTTTAATGACAATATGGCTACGATTAAGCTGGCAAATGCATTGCACCGCAGGAAAAGCGGATCAACCCTTCACTCCAGTTAAAGCAATTCCTTCGACAATACGCCGTTGAAAAATTAAAAATACAATAATCATTGGAATCACCGAAAGCGTACTCATCCCCATAATCGTATTCCATTGGATTCCACCACCATCCCCTGTCGCGTACATAGATATCCCAACAGGAAGAGTTCTCATACTGTCCGTAGAAATAACAATAACTGGCCATAAATAGGCATTCCAATTCCCTAAAAATGTAATAATTCCAAGTGCCGACAATGCCGGCTTTACCTGGGGAAGGGCCACACGCCACCAGATTTTAAACTCGCTCATGCCGTCAATTCTCGCCGCATCCAATAGCTCATCTGGAATCCCTAACATGAACTGGCGCATCAGAAATACACCAAAAGCTTCAATTAACCCTGGGAACATGATGCCTAGATACGTGTCAATTAAGCTTACCTTTGTCCCCATTACATACCATGGGATCACAAGCATCTCAGTTGGTATCATCAGCGTGCTTAAAATCAATATAAAAATAGCTTTAGCTCCGGGAAATTTATATTTCGCTAAAGTATAGCCAATCAGCGAATTAAAAATTAAACTACTAATGGTCACAATGATTCCGATGATAATGCTGTTAAGATACCACGTTAAAAAATCTGTTTTTTGAAAAATATAGCGATAGGCAGAAAAATCAAGCTTATGAGGCCAGAACGAAAAACTATAAAAATCCGGTAAGCTCTTAACTGATGATAAAATCATCCACAGAAACGGAAATGCAACGACAACAACCCCTGCCAGTAAAAATAAATGAATGAAGAATTCAAACCCATTTACTTTTTTCTTTTTCAAAACTCCTCACCCCCTAGTACTCATAGCTTTTATTCAGTACCTTCATTTGCAAAAGAGTAACTAGCAAAATGAAGATAAATAATACGACCGCAATGGCCGATGCATACTCCATATTAAATTCCTGGAAGGCACTTTGATACATATACACTACAATGCTAAGCGTGCTGTTCAACGGACCGCCAGCGCTGGCGCCGCTTCCCGCTGTTAGATTCTGGATTTGCGTAAAGGTTTGCAGCGCCTGAATCACTCCTGTCACGGTCAAGAAAACAATTGTCGGATTGAGAAGCGGGAAGGTAATTTTCCAAAAAGTTTTCCAGCGTCCTGCTCCGTCAATTTGCGCTGCTTCATATAAATGCTTTGGTACACCCTGGAGCCCAGCCATGAAAATCAACATACTAAAGCCCATCGACTGCCAAATCATCACTATACTTACGCAAAACAAAGATTCCTTCGGATCTCTTAACCAGTTTTGAGGATGAATCCCAAACCAGTTAATGAACACATTTAAGAAACCAACGCTTGGATCATACATTAGGCGCCATACCCAGCTGATGGCGACAACTGAGGTAATATAGGGAATAAAATAAATCATCCGGTAAAACCAACGCCAATGCCGGACCCGTTCAATCGCAAGCGCAACGATAAGGCTTAACCCCATTTGCAGCGGAACCGTGATAACGACATATTTGCACGTGTTCCAAACTGATTTCCAAAAAGCTTGGTCCTTCATTAAATGCTGGTAGTTTCTTAATGTAAATCCTCCACCATTTTGCATTGAAAAGGACATAGAAAAGGAATATAAAGTTGGAAAAATACGAATGCATAGGAAGAACAATAGCGGGATCGCCAGAAACGAGTAAGCAACTAAGGTTTGCTTTGTCTTCAGCTTTAGTGGCGGTTTATTCCCCTTTTCTACTAATGGTTTCCTCCTATCAACTATACTTGGTTGGGCCACCTATGTAACCCTCCTTTCATTTGAGGGGAACGCTTGGGGAGACCATTAATGCGGGATTGGGATCAGTCCTTCTAAGCGTTCAGAATATTTTTTAAAGAGGCGGTACCAATAGAAATAATACCGCCCGCTAAAAATCTGTCTCACTTTTCAACTATTATTTTGGGACAGCTTTCCATGCTTATTGAGTACTAAAATAATCATCCCGAATTTGCTGTTGCTCTTTAACCAGGCTGTCGAAGGTTTTGTTGATTGGTTCATTGTTCAATAAAATTTTATCAATTTGATTAGCGATCGATGTACGTTCCTTTGCTTCATCCACAAAGAAGGTAGCATGGGCACTCTTCAGACCTTGCACAAATGGTCCATAGATAGGATCCTTGTTGATGGAATCGTCATTAGCAAACGATGCGAATGCTGGTAGTTCTCCAACGTTTTTCAACCAATCCTTCTGCGTTTCTTCTGAAATGAGGAATTTAAGAAACTTTTCTGATGCTTTCAGTTTGTCACCTTTTACACCTTTAGCAATTCCGTTTGTCCAAAACGATCCAAAGTTCGACTTAAGTCCGTCTTTTTCTTTTACAGGAAGGGTCGTAACACCCCAATCAAATTTTGCAGCATCTTTAATGGCTTTAATGTTAAAGGAACCGTCAATGATGATGCCGGCTTTTCCTGCCTTGAAGGCAGTACTATAATCTGTCAGGAAATTTGGTTCGCCAATTTTTTCCTGTTTGTTCATGTTAATCCAATACGTAAAGGCATCAAGTCCTTTAGATGAAGAATTCCACTGAACCTTTTTTCCATCCTTACTAAATGGCTCAACACCCCATTGGCGAAGGAATACTTCTTCAAAGGCATGATATCCCTGACCATTTACATCCCAAGCAAATCCTTCCTGCTCTAATTTCCCACTGGCATCGCGCTTGGTCATTTTTTTAGCATCATCAATAAGTTCATCCCAAGTTTTTGGCGGGCTGTTAGGGTCAAGTCCAGCTGCTTTAAACATGTCTTTGTTATAAAATAGAGCGAGTGAACGGACGGCGATTGGAAGTGTGTAATATTTTCCATCAATCTTAGAAGCTTGAATCATAGGAATATATTTTTTTTCAATTTCTGAGGTGGTCATTAAATCTTGAGGAATAGGTTGAAGATATCCTTGCTTGATGTATTGTGGCAGCCAGCCATAGTAGAGGTTCAAAATATCTGGGCCTGTACCAGCGTGCATTGCAGCGGCAACCTTTTGGTTGTACTGGTCATAAGGGAAATCTTGTGTGACAACAGTGATATTCGGATTTTGATCCTCAAACTTTTTAATTAAACTCTTAATTTCATCTACCTTAGCCGGGAAAGTGTACTGCCAATAAGTAATCGTGACTTTGGTATTATTGTCAGATTTAGTTTCCTTAGAAGAAGTTTCCTTGCTGCTGTTACTACATCCTGTAAGTGCTACCAGACTGAGCATCATCATGACAACAAGAAATTTAAAAAGCTTTTTTTTCACATAAAAGCCCCCTTTTAACATTTTTTTATTTCTTATAGGCTAAAGATCCAATATCGTTCTCTTTGAAAAGGTGCCATGATTTCATCCCGCTTCTCAGGGGTGTCGGTCAACTGTTGTTCGAGCTTTCGAATCATAAATTCAGATTGAGAACGATGTGCCCTTAGGGCAGCCAATATTACATCCGATACTGGCGAAACATCTAAAATGATGTCGGGTTTGCCAATTTCGTTCTCACAATTTCTTGAAAAAGCAGAGGCATATACAACCGGCCGTTCTTCTTTTGGTAACCGCAATAAGGCTCGGATCGTTGCTTCTGCTAACGCATCGTGATCCGGATGAACACCGTGCTTTGGATAATAAGTGTAAACCAACTCAGGCTTGACTTCTTTTACAATCCTCTCCACCCGATCAGCCAGCTCCTCAGGATCCTCGAACTGCAAGGTTTTATCCTGCATACGCCATAGTCTTACATCCTTGATCCCAATGGCGTCACAAGCTTCTCTTAATTCTTTTTCACGAATTTTTGATAAGGTTTCGCGATTTGCAAAGAAAGGTTTTCCCATTCTTCGGCCCATCTGCCCTAAAGTGGCACAGACCAGCGTAATATCAGCACCCTCTCTTGCATGAAGGGCCAGTGCACCCGCTTTTCCAAAGGTTTCATCATCTGGATGCGGATAAATCGCAAAGATCTTTTTAAACACAGTCTATTCCTCCTTTTGTCAAAAAAGTGCTACACAAGGCATATTCATGGAGCTAGACGATTTTTTAAGATGTTCAATTTTTTAAATTGTGACTCAATTGTATGGAGAGCTTCGAATTAAGCTGCCTCTTCGACAAGACTAAACCGTAAATGGCATAAGACTTAACTCTAAAGCAATCGTAACCCGCCCCTCGTCATCATAACCTCCAAGCAACAGCTGTCCTTCATCAGTCATTTCAAAATCGGTTAAACCCTCAGCGTAAACCCAGCCTTCGTCAAGCTTCAGCCCTACACGAAAAGGCCCTTCTCCCGTAATCTGTCCCCGGTCATAGCGGAGCCTGCCATTTCGGATAAAAGCACAAACAGACATCTGCCGCTCATCCTCCAGACAAGCATACGAACCATTAGATGTCTCAAGATGAAAATAAACATCTTGATCCAAAAACCGGTCTAGATGAGATTGAACCTGTTGACGATCGATCGACTTCAACCAAATCACCTCCTTTAGCGAATATATGGGGTGTCAGGCACCACTCCACCTATGCCATCAATTTCCAGGGTTAAGATCGCCCTCTTGAGGCTGGCTCCAATTTCGGGTAAGAATATCAAGTTGTTCCAAGCAGACAGAAATTCGATTCATTTCAGCATTCAGCAAATCAACCTTTTCCCTTAATTCAACTTTTCGCTCCTGTATTGCCCGCACCATTTCCTCCGGTGCAGGTCCTCCAGGCAGCGAACGAACCTTAACAAAATGCTCGGGGTCCATCGCGTCCCGGATAACGTCCTCCTGTAAGTTCAACGAATGTCCGATGACGGCTTCGGCCGCCTCATCCACCAACGCTGCCGTCACCTGTGTCGCATTCAGCCCCCTCGA
This sequence comes from Neobacillus massiliamazoniensis, assembly GCF_001048695.1. Classification (GTDB taxonomy): domain Bacteria; phylum Bacillota; class Bacilli; order Bacillales; family Cytobacillaceae; genus Neobacillus; species Neobacillus massiliamazoniensis. The sequence continues at coordinate 240,274 of NZ_CVRB01000006.1, forward strand.
TAAAGCTAATTTTACAATACTGCTTGTAATCGTATGTGCTGTTCTGAACGGAATATGTGCCTCTCTAAAAATCGTGTCTGCGAGTTCAGTGATCGCCGCAAAGCTTTCCTGCGCCCTTCTTTTTAAAAGCATTTCATTGACTTCAATTGTTCCCACAACTGCTCCGGTCAGCCGAAAAACTTGGTCCATCAAACTTAACCCTTTCCATAAATACGGCTGCAGATCATCCTCAGTATCGTTGATATCTCCATACGGAGTATTATGTAACATTTGCAGCACCGTCTGAGCATTCCCCACTCCGCTAGAACTCAAGGCTCGAATATGCTCAAGGGACACCGGATTTCTTTTTTGCGGCATAATCGAACTCGTTTGCACATAAGGGTCAGCGACACGAACTGCGGAAAACTCCTGGGTACACCATAAAAGAAGATCTTGGGCAAAGCGACCAAGATTAATAAACGTTAATTGAATCGCTGTAGCAATTTCCCCTAAATAATCCGCCCCACCAATCGCATCATAGGCGCTTTTTATTAGCTGTGGAAACCCTAAAAGCTCCGCCACCCGGGTACGATTAATCGGAAATCCGGTTGTAGTAAAAGCGGCAGCTCCAAGCGGACTCGCATTGCAGGTATCATATGCCGCTTTCAGCCGTTTAAAATCACGGTCGACGACATCATAGATGCCTAACAAATAATGAGAAAACGTCATCGGCTGTGCCTGCTGCGTATGGGTATAGCCCAAGACAATCGTTTCTTTGTATGTATCAATCACCGAAAGTAACGTTTCTTGAAAAGAAAGGATTGACCTAAAAGCAATCTGAATATCATGGCGCAAAACCATCCGATACATAGCAACACCCATATCATTTCGGCTCCGTGCAAGATGAAGACTACCTCCCACTTCTCCGGCAACCTCCATAATCTGGCTTTCAACTTGGAAAAATAAATCCTCATATTGCCCGTCATAAGTAGATCTTCGAAGAGCATCCTTATCCAGTGCCCTGACTCCATCCATAATACGCCCTGCTTCATCCCCCATTAGCAGCCCTTGTTCAACTAGCATGATTAGATGAGCTTTATGGATGGCCATCATTGGTTCTAGTAATTTTTGCTTAGCATGATCATAAGCAGGTGCCAATACCACTTCTGAATAGATTGCCCCTGGAAACTTTCGTCCTTCTGTTTCTAAGATCCTCTCTCTCATCTCCATCTGTACCGCCCCTTAAGAAAACTATTGAAACTAAGTAAAGTCTCTACCAAAACATGAACATAATAACGGGAAAAAATATGAATAAATCTACATAAAATCTATCCCTATTTCCAGTATTTATAAAAAATGTTACTTGGTACTATATTAAATTTGATTATAGTGGCAGGTTAAAAACCCGTCAACGAATTGTCGAAATATTTCTATAATTCAATCCATAAGTATTGGTAAATATGAAAATTCGACTGTTACTTCGTTTTTGTATTCTACATAAATTTGCATTTTCCTACAAAAACAATTCACCTTTATTTTGTTAAAAAACATTGCAAAAAGCGCTTCATTTTAAGGAAGGAGCACTAAAAGTAATATTTGAATCTATAAACTAAATGCTAAAAAAATAACTATTTTCTGAATTATTATCACACTAAAATATTCTTGTTATATTAGGAGATTTTGTCTATTTGGATTTTTTATTTTAATGATGATTTTTCATGTGGATGATTCTTTCGATTTGCAACATAACAGAAGCTACGTGGATAAAGAGTTGTCCACTTTCTTCCCATTAGAGTCAATATAAAAATGATTTAATCCTAAATCCAAACCAATAATTTGGTCGTTAGGAATAAGGGAAAAATCCAATGGAGTGACTAAATCCACGATTTCTTCTAGTTTCAAAGAGACATAGTATTGACCACTACTATGGTAAGTAATCGTAGTGGACTTAATTTTTCCTTTTAGTCCGTTTTCTCGGAACCTCATAAGTCCACCTTCTCTTGTTCAAAGACAAACCGGTCATAAAAAGTGGCAATTTTCTTTATTTTTTTGAAAGTCTCCTGCTTAATCATCTAAGTTAAAATCCTCCTCGTGATAGATTTTTTTAGAGGATTTCTGATTCAAATATGATTCAAATTTATTTCCAAATAACGTTTCCGGTCGAAGGTATTTACTCATCTTGGGATGGCTCAACCATTCGGCCGTTTTTAGACCAATCACTTTTTTAAAATCAGCGAGAGTAAAACCCTCTCGGAATCTCGCCTGTATTTTTTCCTTGGTGGTATGTGTACTTGGTTTGTAGCTTGAATATGTTTTTTCATTGAGGTAGTTGATGATCTCAGCTGTAGGGATTTTTTGCTCAGTCTTGCTCTCTGAAGGATGATTTGGTATGACTTCTGTTAAGCTCGTGTCCTCCAAGTTGCTTTCTGAAAAAATAGACGGTTCTTCTTGAGGGTTGGATATTTCATCGGTCCTGGCTTCTAGTGCTTCCACTCTTTCGTAATCAATCGTGTACCACTTTGTTTTGTCCATTTTGGAACGATTCCAGTTCCCTGTTATGATGAGACCTTGATTCTCGAGAGAGTGAATCGCCCGTTTGATCGTGCTCTCTGACCAGAAGGGAAACTGCAGTTGCCACTCCTTGTATGTATTATAAATCCATTTCCTGCCTTCAATCACTTTGGTACTAGATTTGACCCAATAATGAATCTGCTGCAAAACGAGCGCCTCGTTCAAGCCAATCTTTACTGCCAATGCCGGAATCACCATTAACGGCATTTCACTAATCAATAAATTACTCATTCCCTTTTCCTCCCTTTTTTGGTTCGAGCCATTTGTCTTTACCAGCTAGAAACAGGTTTATTGAACGTCTCATTACCTTCACACTTTATATAGGAAAAAATGACCCCAAAAGGACATGGTGGTGGAAAATTTTTATTAAAAAAAAGAAAAGACTGACTTAGAATATTCACAAATAAACAATCTTTAAGTCAGTTTCTTTTACTCTATTTAAAATGTATTTAAATGATTTTATTAATTCTTTAAGGAGGAACGACATAGATCTTTTTCTCTGTAGTAATCTCTGTAGTAATCTATGGTATTGCTCTGTTCATACTAATTTCATCTACGATTCAGTCTAAAATAATCGATAGGTCATCTTGAGCAAAAGACAACTCAGACGTTCTTTCCCTCTTAATTTATAACCAACATGTAGAGATCATACTACATTTTGCGGCTATAACCGTTTTATTCCAATTATGAACTTCAATAAGAATAGTTTCCTATTTTTTCTGATGTTATCTTCAAATGACATATGACTTTTAAAGGTGTACCAAAATAGGCACACCCTTACAAAAATAAATGATTCATCTTCTCTACTTCTTCTTTCATCTGCTGAACTAATGTCGGCGGCGATATGAGTTTAGCTTTGCTCCCCAAGCCTTGAAGCCATTTGACAAATCCTTCTTCTACAATAACTTTGGTTATTAGAACAAATGTATCCTCATCAACTTTTTTAATATCTGCGTCTAATCCAAATTTATCGATGATTGATTAATCAGATATTTTTCTTCAAACTCAATTTCTACCCACTCCCCACGCCCGTGGAACATATGAAAATCACACAACTGTCAGTATTTTAAGAGGCGTAATGTAAAGGAAAAAGCCGTCAATTGACGACTTTTGTGGTTCAGATTTGAAATTCAAAAAGTAAAAATTAGTTTATCTTTTATTTTTGTTGAATAAAAAGAACGATAATATTCCTAATAATATATATATTATTACTGGAGTAATCATACTCCCCATATTGTACCAAATTGAAATAGGTAGAATAATTGCAATAGATGATAAAATCAATCCGAAAATCAAAATTCCTTTTGAGGATGAACAAATATATCCTTGAATAATAAATATTATTGGGAAGAGTAAATAAATTCCTAATAATATATATTTACTCTCAGGAAACAATGAATCTATCCATATAAAAGTAAAAATTACTATACCTGGCAAGATTATCGAGAGCCAATTCTTCATAAACATCAATCCTTTCAGTAAAAATTATTCACGATTAATTCAAACTGCATACTAAATTTAAGCTATTACTATCTAATCAGTATGTAAATAGATTAATGTTTGGTTCTTCGTTTCTTTTAAAAAACTATTTCTGAGTGTAATTTTACACTAAAAAAAGTTAATTGTCAAATAATGTAATGTTAAATCTTTCATATTCAAAACACCAACTTTGCGAAAACAGCCGTAAAATAGAAACAACCATCATATAGATGGCTGGTGAAAAATCTTATTTATTAATTGTGTTTAAAAATGTATTTAATTCACCTTCATATCTCATCCAACACTTACGATTTTCTGATTCATTAATAGGAGATTGATAATATGAAAGATATAACATTTGGTCACCTACTTACATTTTTATTCATATTTTCCATTAGAATTTCCTTATTGTTCTAAACGTTAATGACTTTGAAAAGGAATGAAGTTAAACTTATTAAAAAGACATGAAAGCTAAACGATGATTAGGCTAAGGAAAAATTCAATGAAGGATTGCGGAGGGTTTGTATATGGAAAATAAATATTGTCCCATTTGTGGAGAAGAAAACATGTGTATGGCAGGAACTAGTGAAAGCGAACACTGTTGGTGTAACATGGAGCAATTCCCTAAAGAGATCTTTAAATTGGTTCCTGTGGAAAGTATAAGAAAGCATTGTATATGTAAAAAGTGTTTAAATACATTTAAGGAAGGGCAGAAAATAGTGAAGTAAGGAGCCGCTCAAAATAGTCGTCTCGTTATTTGATCATTGTCCATCGATAAAGGTAATAATATTGCCTTTTTTAGGTTTTTGATTTTTGATATATAATTAGGGTAAAAAAAATGAGGATAATTACAAATGTTGAACCATACAACAAAAGAAGATATTACTGTTTTACATGCTGAATTGGTTGATGATGAAACCATTGTTGTAAAAGTTCAAATTGATGACAATATCGGTATGGTTTGGCTACGTTGTTGGGAACCATTTATTGTTCCTGCAACATATAGTCCATACCGATTGGAAATTCTTGTTGAACTCAGTAACTATATTGAAATAGAAGAAAAAACGTTTCGTAATCAATTTGAAAATATGAGAATGAAAATTTTGACGTTTGGCTAAGTTTCTGAATCTAGACCCTTGGTATCCTAACGCTCACTTTTTAAACCTTAATAAGAACTAGACAAATCCACATTTCCAACCGTTAAATCTAAACTCTACGAACATTTACATATTTTGAACAAACATGGGCCACTTTCCTACAGTAGCCCATGACAAGGTATCAACTTGATTTAAAATAGTAGAAACCTCCTTATTGTTCCCTAGATCATGTACCGCAGAAGGTTTGGTAAGGACAGTTTGATGGCTCAGGCAGTGTGGCGTATTCAGCCTGTTCCGGAGTGTGTTCATAAGGGTTTGAAAGAACATCGAGCAACCGGTCCATCACGCTTAAGTCCCCTTCGTTCACTGCGGCTTCTAGTGCTGCTTCTACCCTGTGGTTCCGTGGGATTATCGCAGGATTACTGTTCCGCATCAACTGGTATGCAGAGGCTTTCGGTTCCTGCTGCCTGGCTAGTCGTGCCTGCCAAAGTTCAAACCACTTAGTAAATTCTGGGGTCCCAAACATGCTCGTATCTTCTTGTCGATCAAATGTTAGAGCTCTGAAGGTATTGGTAAAATCCGCATTATACTTTTGCATCATACTGAGGAGGTCTTCAATAAGAGATTCATCCTGACTCTCTTCATTAAATAGTCCCAGTTTTGCCCTCATACCCTCATACCAATTACTTTGATACAACTTAGAAAAATCTGATAGTGCATCCTCAGCTATTTTTATTGCCTGCTCCTCATTGTCATGCAGAAGCGGCAATAGGGCTTCAGCAAATCGAGCTAGATTCCACCCGCCAATATACGGTTGATTGCCATAAGCATAGCGGCCTTGAGTATCAATGGAACTAAATACGGTTGCTGGATCGTAGGCATCCATAAAAGCGCAAGGACCATAATCGATCGTTTCTCCGCTAATGGCCATATTGTCGGTGTTCATCACTCCGTGAATAAAGCCCACCAGCTGCCATTTAGATATCAACAATGCTTGACGCTTAATCACTTCTTGAAGAAAGGTAAGATATCGATTCTCACCCTCTTCAACGTCTGGATAATGACGCTTTAATGTATAGTCAGCCAGGATCTTGAGTTCCTCAACTGTGCCCCAATTTGCAACGTATTGAAAGGTGCCGACCCGCAAATGACTAGCTGCCACACGGGTTAATATGGCACCTGGCAGTTTGGTTTCCCGAATGGTTGTCTCACCAGTTGTCACAACTGCTAGACTACGAGTGGTAGGAATACCAAGCGCATGCATGGCTTCACTGATGATGTATTCGCGGAGCATAGGACCAAGTGCCGCTCGACCATCGCCCCGTCGGGAATATGGAGTTTTACCTGGACCTTTAAGCTGAATATCAACTCGCTCACCTAAGGGGGTAATCTGTTCGCCAAGAAGTATTGTCCTGCCGTCACCCAACATTGTAAAATGGCCAAATTGATGTCCCGCATAAGCCTGAGCAATAGGCAAAGCCCCTTCTGGAATCCGGTTTCCAGCAAGCACCGTTACTTCGGTTTGCAGCGCCTTAACGTCCAACCCCAAAGATGTGGCCAACGAAGCATTAAGAATGACCAGCTGTGGGGAGCTAACCGGAGTTGGGTTGGTGCTGGAAAAAAATAATTTTGGTAGACGGGCATAACTGTTGTCAAAGTTCCATCCCGTTTCATTTATCTTTGTCATTAGGTCACCTTTTCTTTTTTTCATTTTGGATCATTGTAATTTTTTCAAAAAAGCAAATACCATAGAAATTTTATCATTGATGCATATCAACACAAGTCAGACGAGTTTATTGTCTACTTTTTTCAGAATATTATACCCTATCCACATAGAAATTGGATAGGAGTGTTAGAGACAAGCTTAAATAGATTCCTTTTTGTATAATGATTTACTTAGGCTCTTTAATGTGTGTATTCTCGGTGAAAATAGGAATAAATCATTGTAGTTACGCTTTACGTATTCATCAATAATGTCTATTCCTTGACGAAATCTATCAACTAATATAAGAGTGTTCTTTTCATCCCAGGAAAACTGATTTATTCTTAGAAGTTCAGCTGCAATTATTTGAAACTGAAACTCCACCATAATAAGTTTTATTTGATACACTTTATCAATATTTAAACAAGAACTGTTTTTATTTTCATAACTTTTTTGTACATATTTAACAAAGCCCTTAATATTCTCAGCCAACATATTCGCTTTTTGTATCTCGAAATTCATTTCTCTATCTCCTCAATGTCTAATTTCACGTACATTTCTAAGAAGAGTGTATGTTTTGAGGCGAAGAGATAACACCGACAATACAAATAAAGAGTAAATATAACGTAAAAAAAAAGCCAAAAATATACGGTTTCTAAATCAGAACCTGAATATTTTTGGCTTGTTTTTGGTTTCTCTCTAGCTATAGGATATCTAAATTATTATTCGTAATGTTCACCTTGATAATTAACAAATCCTACTGGATGATGTGTAAAATGGATGACAGGATCACCTGGGTTACCTATACCCTTTAGAGCATGATTTTTATCAATATATTCGCCTTTTAATTCGATTTCTTCTCCTTCTTTAAGTCCAGGTATCCGTTCTTTTAATCCTAAGTTATCACCATAACGTATTGCACAAAATGCTTCATCAGTGACCAATGATTTATCTGCACCCACGATATCGATGACTTGAATACTATGAACAATAAAATGTTGATGCCAATCTCCTTGATCATTTTGAATATCTTCTTCAACCTTTTTTATGATTGATTTAACATGTACTACTGGACCATGAAGTGAAAGTGGATCTCGGTGATGGTCCATAAAGTGATCAGCTAATGTGTGTCCGAAATGAGGATGGATTTGAGATTGAATCATAATTTTCCCTCCATACTTAATCAATAATTGTATAAGTACCACTGATTAAATTAAACACTTTTATTTAAATTTTTTCAATATAAAAAATAGTGTAAATTTTCTTTTTACATATTTTTAATATTCAATTAATAGTAAAAACATAAAAGAAGAATTGACTTTTGAAACATAAGAATATCTGCTAAGTTATTTAACATATTCTTTCTTTTAAAAACTACTCAACAAATCTATGATAGATAGCTTTTGCCTGAACCGGATCGCTTGTTCCATGAATAAGTGCACGACCATCTTTAAAAAATACAACACGATAGTCTTCAAAGGTACAGGACAGCAAAAAGGGATTCAAAACCATTTCACTTGTTAGCCCCTTTAGGCGTTGAGATAATTGCTCAATTGATAATTCCCTATCAATTCCAGGTCGCAGCTGCACAGTGTTCCTTCCGCACAAAACTGCCGCTTTCGTTTGGTTCTCATAGGCCAAAAAAGGAAACGTAGGATTGCTCCCGCATGTCGGGCAATTTAAATTTTTCAGTGTTGTAACGTTGATTTCAGCTTTTTCATCTTTCCAAATATCGAACGATTGTAGTAATGGTGAAGGCTCGTGTCCTGTCAGGAGCTTTAAAGCAGCAGTAACCTGATAGGCCGTGACAAGCTGGACAATCGGGCTAATGACGCCAACTGTATCACAGGTTTGGTTTTGAGCTGGCAAATGATTAATCAAACAATGAAGACAAGGAGTTTTACCTGGAATGATCGGAAACGTTATTCCATAGCTGGCGATACAAGCACCAAATAGAAAAGGAATTCCCGCCTTCACTGCAGCATCGTTGATGATAAGCCGTGTTTCAAAATTATCGGTAGCGTCGAGAATTAATCCTTGCCCGTTTACCATTTCTTCGATATTCGTTCCGTTCACATCGGCAACCATCCCATTAATGACGATGTTGCTGTTTACTTCCTCCAGACGTTGTTTGGCGGCAATCGCTTTTGGCAGCTTGTTTTGAACATCTTTTTCTGTATACAACTGCTGCCTTTGCAAATTACTCCACTCCACATAATCACGATCGACTATGGTAATTTGTCCGACGCCAGCTCTTGCCAACATTTCTGCACTCGAAGTACCAAGTGCTCCTGCCCCGACAATTAGAACACGAGCATCCTTTAGCATTGCCTGACCTTCTTTTCCAATCGGCGGAAATAATTCCTGCCTTGAGTATCGACTGATCAAGAAGTCACCATCCCTTCTGAAGGGCTGCTTGCAACCGCATATTCTTTTTCTGCAATCCTTCCTGCTTCGAACCCGAGGCGTCCGGCTTCAATTGCCATTTTCATAGCGAGAGCCATTTTAACCGGATCCTTTGCACCAGAAACAGCGGTATTTAATAACACGCCATCAGCCCCTAGCTCCATCGCATAGGCCGCATCCTTTGGTGAACCAATACCGGCGTCTACAATAACAGGAATGGAAGACTGTTCAATGATAAACTTTAGATTTAACGGGTTAACAATGCCTTTTCCAGAACCAATCGGCGATGCGCCTGGCATGATGGCATGTACCCCGAGTTGTTCAAGTCTTCTTGCCAATACCACATCATCTGATGTATAAGGAAGCACAATAAAGCCTTCCGCTAACAGCATTTCCGATGCCTTTAATGTTTCCACAGGATCAGGCAGCAACGTTTTGTCACAGCCGATGACTTCGACTTTCACCATATCACACAAACCAGATGCTTTCGCAAGCTTGGCAATTCTAACTGCCTCTTCAGCTGTCTTTGCACCTGCTGTGTTTGGCAATAATTTATATTTGGTTAAATCAAGTTGTTCCAAAAAATTAGGCTGCGATTCTTCAAAAATATTCATCCTGCGTACAGCAAAGGTTAAAATTTCAGCCTCCGATACCCGGACAGCCTCTTTCTGTACCGCAAAAGAAGGGTATTTCCCCGTGCCAAGTAACAATCTCGATTTAAATAGTTGATCACCAATTTTTAACATATTCCTTCTCATCCTCCCCCAACAAAGTGAATCATTTCCACTCTGTCACCATCTAATATTGGTATTGTAGTGTACATGCTTTTATCAACAATTTCTTGGTTCAGCTCAACAATCACAATTCGGTGTTCTAATTGATATTGTTTCAGTAAATCGTGTATCGTCATGACTTCCACCGGCAAGTCTACTGTTCGGCCGTTTAATTGAATGGTCATCTCCCGTTCTCCCCTTACACAAAGACATCATTTTTACGGTCTATTTTAAATGCATCTACCCAGTCTTTTCTTACTTGTTTTCCGAGAATGAGATCCCTGATCATTTGCCCTGTCGATGGGGCCAGCAAGATTCCATTCCGGAAATGGCCGGCTGCCACTAAGACATGATCCTGCTCCGGATGAAATCCGATAAATGGTTTCCCATCAAATGTTTTCGGCCTAAGTCCTGCCCAGAATGAAGCTATTTTCATCCTCTCAATACTAGGGAGCATCCCTTTTGCTTTCATAATCAACTGCTCGATTCCGCCGAGAGCTGGCTTTTCACTCCAATCATTTTCAACCATGGTTGCACCAATGACGAGTGTGCCATCATTTCTTGGCATCACATAGCAATGCTCATGGAAAAGCGTATGCTTTAATTTGATTTCTTCATTCCAAACGGACAAACACTCCCCTTTTACGGGAACCATTCTGTGTTCTAACCCTAGGTATTTAAAGAGAGCATTGCTCCATACACCGCTTGCGATAACTACATACTTGGCTTCAAAATCTCCAGCTTGTGTTTTAATTAAATAATGTCCGCCAGTTTTTTGAATATCAAATACATGTGTGTATTCGTGGATCGCTGCTCCATGGATTTGTGCCGCTTTACTAAAACCACGGCATACAGCTTCAGGCATTACATGGACATCATCACGAATAAAAGCGGCTCCGACGATCTTCTCGCTTATACCAGGTTCGCGTTCCCGAATATCATCGGCCTCTTTCCATTCAACCGTCGCTAACGAGCTTAGTGATTGAAGCTGTCTTTTCTCTGATTCAGAAAAAGCGAGCTTATAGATCCCGCCAGTTGTTCTGCGGATATCGATTCCTGTTTTTTCTTTCAATTCCTGTTCTAGCTCTAAGTAAGCAAGCTGGCTGCTTCTAGCAAATGGATAAAAGATTTCAAAATCCTCACACTCGGAGTGAGCTCCTAGCATTCCGGCTGCAGCACTTGTTGTTTTTTTGCCAATCTCACCGCTTTCAAAAACAGCTACCGAGAGCTGTTCTTTTGCTAAATAATAGGCAATGGAGCAGCCAATTATGCCGCCGCCGATGACCGCTACATCATAATAGTTGTTCATTGGTCTTCTCCTTACACATCTGAAAGTATTGAAGCACTGCTTCTTCAGGATTTTTAGCAGAAAAAATGCCAGACATAACAGCGATGCCTTCCGTGTTGGCCTTCTTGATTTCTGCTAATTTATCTGGTGTTATCCCGCCAATAGCATAAACAGGAAGGTCAAGTTTCATTTTGATCTCCTGCAGTTCCTTTAACCCTTTAGGTGTCTTTCCTTGCTTACAATTTGTCTCGTAAATGTGTCCATATAGTACGTAATTCGCCCCATCCCGCTCGGCTTCACATGCTTCTTTAAACGAATGGACCGAACAGCCAATCCTCATAAATGGAAACCGTTCTCTTACTGGTTTCACAGGCAATCCGTGACCCGGTAAATGGATATTGGGTATCCCCATTATTAAAGCAAGATCCAAACGATCATGAAGGACTATTTTTCTTTTTTCAACACCACCTTCTTCTAAAAGCTCCAGTAAAAATACGAGCTCCCTAACTGATTTGGATTTATCACGAATATGTACATAATCAATCCTTTTATTTATTTTGAGAATAATAGAAGCTAATTCCTTAACAGAATGTCGATCATCCGTAATAGCTAGAATTTCCAGGTGCACCACTCCTATTTTCATATAAAAAAACCACTTTCCTGAAAAGGAAAGTGGTTTTGTCACTGGTATAATTCCATGATAAAACAGCGCGCCACTTCCCTACGCAGGTACGAACCTGTTCAGGTTTAGAGGGTTTCAAAGTAACTACTCTGCTCTCAGCCCTTATCAAGGGATCCCCTAGTGATAGAATATATGATTAATTTATTTGCATTATATCAAACGAATCCAAAAATGCAATGAAAAAAATTGATAAATCTCCCCTAAAATGGAACCTGCTTTTTTTCTTGTGTTTTATTTTTGACTTTCAGCATAATGTGCATTTTCTGGTATTTGATCAAATGGGAGTCCTGATGCTGCTTCCATTCTTCCGCTAAAGTTAAAATAACTAATCAATGCGGTGGCCTCGTAAATGGTATTATCGTCAAAGTCGGCATTTTCCAAATCTTGGATGTCCTGATCTGCAATTAAATGAGGGCTTTTTGTAAGTTTTTCTGCATAAGAAAGCAACGCCTTTGTAGCGTCATCTAATTCATATTGCCGCCAAGTTGTGGCAAACTCTGGACTCACATGTTCATCACCAGTTAAACGGCGAACTGCCGTTGCATGTAATATTAGTCATGGAGCCCCGCCAATGGCTCCATTCACAACCGTTGCGATCATTTCCTTTTGCATACGTGTGATTTTAGAATTCTTTTTTAAATTCAAGTAATTGTACAAGCTTCCTGCTGGCCTTCCTATTTTTAAATCCACCATTAGTAATCTCATCACACTAGGAATGAATCCCCCATATTTCCTTTTGAAAATTTTTAATAAAAACTTTCTAATTCCCTTGGCATTATTTTCATCGACGATTTTTATACGAGACATTTTACCTCCCCTAAATATTAATAAATTAGCAGACTAGGTTCCTATACTACAAAATCACATTAATAGGAACTACGACCTATATAATAGGATATGTTTTGGTTAAAAAAATGTATCATGACTATTTTATTTTGTATTTATTGGTCCAATATTCCGTTTAAAACAAAAAGTCATTAAGCACTTGGATTAATGACTTTTTGCTTTGGCACTATTAAACTTGGTTGTTGATTTGCGCTCCAGGCGCTTCGCTTTCCGCGGGCGTTCCGGGAAGCCTCCTCGGCGCTTTGGCGCCTGCGGGGTCTCCCCTGCCCCGTACTCCCGCAGGACGTTGAATTAGCATCCTTGAATTAACACCGCACGAAGGAAATGCGATAGCATTTTCGAGGATCTCGCGCCTTCCGGTCAAATCAACAGTTGTAAAAAAACAACAATGACCTTTAAAACAGCCTTTGCTTTAAAGGCTTTACACGATTTCTTTTAACCATGTCAGCACTTGATCTATTTCATCCTTTGTCGTATACCTGCCTAAACTAAAACGGATAGCCCCCATCCCAACATCTTCAGTTACTTTCATCTCCTTCAATACCGGTGATAATTTAACATTGCCGGCATGGCAGGCAGAACCTGTTGATGTTGCTAAAAGTGGGATCGCTGATAACAGGTCTTGACCGATTTTATTGACAAAACTTACATTCAAGGTATTTGGTAACCGTTTCTCGGGATGTCCATTCAATACAATATGCTCGCCGAACTCATCCTTTAATTGTCTCCAAAAATAATCGGTCAAATCCTTTATTTTATGATGTCCCAGCTGATTTTTAGCGATTTCACAAGCCTTCCCTAATCCTGCTGCCAATAACGTATTTTCCGTTCCTGCACGAAGTCCAAACTCATGCCCTGCTCCATGAATCAGTGGTTCCAGCTGGATACTGTCACGAATATAGAGGGCACCAATTCCTTTTGGTGCATAGAGCTTATGGCCGGCTATCGTAAGCATATCTACCTTTAAATCATTGACATTGACTGGGACTTTTCCAACAGATTGAGAAGCATCTGTATGAAAGACAATCCTATGCTTTTCAGCAATTTCCCCAATTTCTTTTATTGGTTGTAACGTACCGACTTCATTATTGGAGTGCATAATGGAAATCAGAATCGTTTCCTTTGTGATTGCCTTTTCGATTTCTTCTGGTGAAACTCTCCCGTACCGATCGACACCTACAAATGTAATTTTTGCTCCTGTTTGTTCAAGGAATTTACAAGGATTCACGATTGCAGGATGTTCAATTTTAGAAGTAATGATATGGTTACCTTTATTCCGATTTCTAAAATAAAAACCTTTTAATGCAAGATTATTAGATTCACTTCCACCACTTGTAAAGATGATTTCACTAGGGGAGCAATCAATTAACTCAGCAACCTGTTCTCTGGCTCTATTTAATAATTCCTTTACTGGTTTTCCAGCCCAATGTAAGGTTGACGGATTCCCATAATAATCATGCAGGAGCGGTTGCATTGCATCCACTACTTCAGGAGCTAAAGGTGTACTGGCATTATAATCGAGATATATTTTTTTCATTTGTCCATTCATTCCTTTCGAAGGATAAACGTTTAAAGGGTCTCTCTTATTCTACTAGAAAATGCTTCGAAAAAAAAAAGAATGAGTAGAGATTGAGACCTCCATTCATTCTTTCGTAAAAATATAATTAACCTTTTTTATAATACATTTATCCCTATTTTCCTTGGCGACTAGTTGGTAGCGAAAAATGTCTGATTCCCTCTAGTCTTATAAATCGTTTATCACTATATAGGTAACTTTCACTGGACCGTGCACGCCCACTACAAGATTCAACTCGATATCAGCAGAATTACTTGGACCGGTGATAAAATTAATGCAGGAGGCAACATGTCCAGTTCTTTGATGGATTTCACGTAATTTCACTGCAGCTTGGGTCATTCTTGGAACGATAGTGCTTTTTGGGATCAGCATGATCGATGTTGCAGGTAAAAAGCTAACCGTTCTTCCCTTATCTTGGTCGCTTAAAAGAACGACCGTCCCTGATTCAGCAAGCGTTATTTCACTAATCGTAATACCGACATTCGCGTGTTCTGCTTTATGAATATTCTCGTTTCCTACTGTATAGTCCCATTCAAAAACATCAATATTTTGCTCAGGCCACTCCTGTTTCATTAAGGAATCAAGCCCCCATTGGGAAAACCTCTCGTCCTTCCATGTCACAATCGGACCACCGCCAAAGTCAATAACTACATCATTCACGACAACAGGTAAATCTTTCAGATCGGTCGTAACAAAATTAGTATGGATTTTTTTGCATTGTTCCTTCAATATTTCTAAAAGCTCATCCTGTGTTGCACCCTTATATACCTCATATTGAGGCTGAGATTTCCAGTTTGGCTTTCCAATTGGCGAGGAAATTCGCGGCCGATTAAAACGGCTAGCGATTTGATTTAAAAATTTATCTCGATTTTGAATTGTACCCATCATTTTTATTTACCTTCTTTTTCGCGATTTTTAAACCAATCTCTTAATCTTTCTTTATTTGGAGCCGGAAATTCTCGAATATCCGTCCATGCTTTAAGTGGTCCAGGTCCCTTGGAAATCTTATCTCCTGTCGTAAATGGATTCAACGCCGCTGGAGCAATTTTAGAACCTATTTTATAAAGGGTTGGAGAGGCAGCACCAAGCCCAAAAGCTTTCATTAATAATTTTTCAGAAATTGGTGCCTTTCCTTCTTTTTCAACGATGACTTCCCGATGCTTATGAAGAAGATTGTGCAACGGAATTTTCACTGGACAAACCTCTGTGCATGCACCACATAGTGTTGATGCATATGGGAGCTCCTTGTAATCATCATATCCACCTAGCAATGGGGTAAGCACTGCGCCAATCGGTCCTGGATAAATCGAACCGTAGGAATGCCCGCCAATATGGCGATAAACAGGACAAACATTTATGCATGCAGCACAGCGGATACATTGCAATACAGATTGAAATTCACCGCCTAGAATATTGGATCTGCCATTATCGATAATCACGAGGTGAAATTCCTCCGGACCATCGACATCCAATTCTTCCCGTGGACCTGTTAATACCGTAATATAGCTCGTTAGTTTCTGTCCAACAGCATTTCTCGTTAACATACTAACGAGTACTTCCATTTCCTCAAAGGTTGGTACAAGTCTTTCCATACCCATAACAGTAATTTGTGTTTTCGGCAGCGCTGTTACTAGATCTGCATTTCCTTCGTTTGTCACTAAGCAAAAGGAGCCTGTTTCAGCAACCGCAAAGTTACAGCCGGTAATGCCGATATCTGCTTCCAAAAATTTTTCACGAAGGGTTACACGTGCTTGGTAGGCAAGCTCTTCTGGTTTTGATGTTTTGGTGTATCCTAGTTTTTTTGCAAATACTTCGCGAATTTGTTCTTTATTTTTATGCAATGCAGGTACGACGATATGTGACGGCGGATCATGCTCGTCAAGTTGAAGAATATATTCACCAAGGTCTGTTTCGACTACTTCACAGCCCTCTTCCTCCAACATGGCATTTAAGCTAATTTCTTCCGTAACCATCGATTTGGATTTAACAATTTTTTCAGCATTTTTCTTTTGAACAACGCCTCTAATATATTCATTTGCTTCTTCCTTGGTTTGTGCAAAAAAGACGTGACCGCCACGCTTCGCAACGTTTTCACTTAACTGCTCAAGGTAATAATCCAAATTCTCAAGGACATGTTGACGGATTTCTTCCCCATGATTGCGCCAGTCTTCCCAGTCGCCTAATTCATCAGTTGTTACAACCTTACGTTTATGACTCATGCCGTCTTGTGCTTTGCTCACTGCGCCACGCATAAATTCATCTTGAATCCCATTTTCAACACGTTCCTTAAATTCATCCGTGCTAATCTTCATTGCCATACGAATTTTCCCCCATCTAAAAAATGATGATTAATGCTAAAAACACACAGAATTTGATTAACGGCTATTTAATACTTCTGCAATATGCATTACTTTAACAGGCTTCCCTAATCTTTCCATCCGTCCGCCTATATTCATTAAACAGGCTGCATCCGCACCAATAAGATAATCGGCACCCGTTTCTTCCACATGACAGACCTTTTCATCGACCATTTGCTCAGATATTTGTCCCATTTTTACAGAGAAGGTACCACCAAAACCGCAACACTGTTCTTTTCCAGGTAATTCTGTTACCTCTAAGCCTTTTACATTTTTCAACAGGATCATTGGAGGTTCTTTTACCCCTAGCAGTCTTGTCATATGGCATGATGTATGGTAGGTCGCGGTTCCTTCAAACCTGGCACCAACATCTTCAATTTTTAAAACCTCAACGATGAATTGTGTCAGTTCGTATGTTTTTTCCGCTAATTTTTTTGCTTTTGGCTCCCAAACAGGGTCTCCTGCAAAAATATGAGGATACTCGTGGAACATAAAAGCACATGACCCTGATGGTGAAACAACATACTCAGCGTCGCTAAACGTTTCAATCATACGCTTCATTGCCTCTTTTGTTTCCTTTACATAGCCACTGTTATAAGAGGGCTGACCACAGCATACCTGTGACTCAGGAAATTCAACTTCACACCCAAGTCTTTCAAGCAGTTCAACTGTCGCCTTGCCTACATTGCTTTTAAACATATCGACGATACATGTTGCAAAAAGAGTAACTTTCATTTTTTTCTCCCTCTCTAAATGAAGAATTCATTTTTTAATCCTTCTATCTGGTGAACAGGTCATCTGATGACCAGAAAACAATATATTTATAGTGTATATGATATACCTAAAACATCCCAACTAGAAAGTGTTTTCACAAAAAAATTTTATCGGTTACACTTAAAGCCAAAGAAATGATGCTATTCCAAAAGGGTCAGACCTCTCGCTAATAGCCTGTTTAAGAGGTCAGACATTTTGGTTTTCTTTTCATTTGGTCAAAAATTATTTAGACATAGATGAATGATATTTCTTAATAATTTCCTCTACATTATCAAGGTGATAAATCATCCTATTCCTTGCTTCCTCTTCCTCGGCTTTCTTGATTGCTTCAAATATGGCTACATGTTCATTATACAACTGCTTTACCGTTGTTTGTTTTGAATACAACCAAACCCTTCGCGTTTCTCGCATTGTTTCTACCATTATATCTGATACTTGATTCAACAAGCCCATTAATAGAGGATTATGTGCAGCTTCAGCAATGCTCAAGTGAAATTGTAAATCTGCTTTTTCACCAAGCTCCTCGTCTCCTTGTGCCTCCAGCATCGCATTTAGAGCCATCTCCATCTTAGAAATGTCCTGTTCTGTTCTCCGTTTTGCAGCAGCAGCGGCAGTTCCGGTTTCAATAATTTTTCTTACCTCTAACAACTGAGCGATATCATCCTTATTCATTAAGATGGCGGTTGATAAAGGAAAGGGAATCTGATCTTTCCCGAACTCTTTTACATAAGTTCCTTCTCCTTGCTTCATTTCAACAAGCCCCATCGCTCGTAATGAGGTTAATGCTTCGCGAATCGCCGAACGTCCCACTTGGAAATTTTCCGCCAGCTGTTGAACAGAGTCTAGTTTATCTCCCGGTTTTAGCTGTCCATTCCGAATTAATTCATAAATCTGTTCTGCGACCTCTTCATATATCTTTTTTGGTTTAATTTTCTTATATTTCATTAAAAAAGCTCCTTCAATTTTCAGAATTGACATCTAAATTTAATTATACATTTTTCCCTTAATTATGCATCTTATTGAAAAATAAATAGTTAAAATTCACCTATTTAGAGTTTCACAATGGCAAAAAAAATAGATTAACGATATTGAAGTATAATTTGGTAACGGAAAATTTTTATAATTTTATATTGTAATTTTTTTTATCATTCCCTATAATTTTTTTGATGGGATTCATCAAGTCATCAGATGACCTTGTCATCATCTGAAAACGGTTTCTTAAAAAAGGGAGGACTATATTTTTTATAAAAGGGGTTTCGGGAGAAGATTAATTGCAGCAATTAAGCTGCCTAAGGGGGATTACGGGAGTGACATTCACTCAAAATTTTACTGCAGTTGGAAATAATCTTGGTCTTAGCACCATTGTGGCACTAATACCCATTCTTTATTTCTTCTGGGCATTAGCCATTAAAAGAATGAAGGGTCATATCGCTGGATTAACAACACTCTTACTTGCTATTATTATTGCGGTTATCGCTTATAAAGTTCCGGTTGGAATGGCGGTCATGTCGGCTACACAAGGGGCTGTCTATGGAATATTGCCAATTGGCTGGATCATTATCGCTTCAGTATTTTTGTACAAGCTTACGGTTAAATCAGGTCAGTTCAATATTATTCGTCATTCGGTACTATCGATTACAGAGGACCGCCGTTTACAAGCATTATTGGTAGCGTTTTCTTTTGGTGCATTTCTTGAAGGAGCAGCAGGTTTTGGTGCACCGGTCGCTATTTCAGCCGCACTATTAGTTGGATTAGGATTTAATCCGCTCTATGCAGCTGGACTTTGCTTGATTGCAAATACAGCTCCAGTAGCATTTGGAGCTATAGGTGCTCCGGTTATTGCCATGGAAGGTCCTACGGGAATTCCTGCAACGGAAATTTCGAAAATGATTGGACGTCAGCTTCCATTTATTTCTGTTTTTATTCCTTTTTACCTAGTATTCATTATGGCTGGTTTCAAAAAAACAATGGAAGTATTGCCAGCGATTCTTGTATCAGGTATATCATTTGCACTTTCACAATATTTATCATCGAACTTTTTGGGACCAGAGCTACCGGATATCATATCTTCACTTGTTTCCTTAATTTCATTAGCTGTATTCCTAAAATTTTGGAAACCAAAAACCATTTTCCGTTTTTCAGCAGAACAAGAGATGGCGTCTACTGCCACTGTCAAAAAACAAAAAGAAGTTCATTATACCGGAGGACAAATTTTCAAAGCATGGTCCCCATTTATCCTATTAACTGCAACCATCACTCTTTGGGGAATTCCACAGATTAAACTTGCATTAGGGGGACATTATGTAGGTACGAATGGCATCCTAAATGTCGTAAATAAGATTGGACATGCTTTCACATTTTTACCTGAAGTGCCGTTTGTCCATAACAAAGTGTTCAGTAAAGCTGGTGGAGCCCCTATTCCTGCTATTTATAAACTAGAACTGCTTGCTGCTGCAGGTACAGCGATTCTAATCGCAGCTATTATCACAAAGTTTATAGTGAATATGTCTTGGAAGAACTGGGTTAAAACATTTGGCGAAACATTAAATGAAGTAAAATTCCCAATCATAACGATTGCTGCTGTTGTTGGCTTTGCCTATGTTATTAACGTCTCAGGAATGAGTACAACCATTGGTTTAGCTTTAGCAAAAACAGGTTCTCATCTGTTTCCATTCTTCTCTCCATTCCTTGGATGGATCGGGGTGTTTGTTACCGGGTCAGATACATCAGCAAACGTATTGTTTGCCAACTTACAAAAGGTTACTGCCCAATCCATTGGCATGAATCCAATTCTTGCACTAGCAGCTAACTCTTCAGGTGGCGTAACTGGTAAAATGATTTCTCCTCAATCCATTGCTGTTGCCTGTGCAGCCGTTGGACTTGTTGGGAAAGAATCAGAGCTTTTCCGCTTTACAATAAAACACAGTTTGATCCTAGTCGTTATTATAGGAGTCATCGTTTGGTTACAAAATAGTGTCTTATCCTTTATGATTCCTTAAATTTAAACACACTCAAAAGGAGGTGTCCCAAAAGTATAACTTTTAGGGGCACCCCCTTTTTATTAATGGTCTGTTAAACTTTGTCTGTTGATTTCCGCTCCAGGCGCTCGCTTTCCGCGGGCGGTCCGGGGAGCCTCCTCGGCGCTTTTGCTCCTGCGGGGTCTCCCCTGCCCCGTACTCCCGCAGGAGTCGAGCGCCTTCCGCTCCAATCAACATAGCGGAAAAATTATCATGAACTTTGAAAATATAGTGGTGCCTGTCACCTTTTGGGACAGCCTCTTTCTTCTACTGAAATCTTTTAACTAACAGAGTTTTCAGGAATAACGGAAATGAAATTCGGAATTTATTACCATTTTAATGAGTACATTCATTTGAACGAGGAACTTTAATTGTGGACTTGCTTTTAGAAGATCTTGTTGATAAATATTTACAGTTTTCCGATTATTTTAAAAAAGTGAGTGAATGCCCTCTCCTAAAGTTTTCATATTTGATATCATTAAAATAAACTTTTAATATTGGAGGAATTCAAATGTATCCAAATATATTAAGACATCCTGGACCTACCCCTATTCCGAAAAAAGTTCAGCTGGCCATGAACCAGGATATGATTAGTCACCGCACTAGAGAGTTTGTACAGCTCTATCAAGACACAACGAAACGAGTGCGACCTCTTTTCGGAACAAAGCAGGATATTTTGCTTTTACCGTCCGGTGGTACGGCTGCATTAGAAGCTGCTGCTTTAAACACCGTTTCCCCAGGTGAGGAAGTAGTCGTTATTACCGTTGGCGCCTTTGGAGATTATTTCGTCTCTATTTGTGAGAAACATGGCTTCCAAGTACATAAATTGGAAAAAGCATGGGGCGAAGCTTGTACGGAAGAAGATCTAATTAACTTTCTAAAACCGTTATCAAACATAAAAGCCGTCTTTGCAACATATAACGAAACTTCAACTGGAATCTTAAACCCTATCGAAAAACTAGCCCATGTTGTCCGTACTCAGACAGATGCACTATTTATTGTCGATGGTATCAGCGGTATTGGTGGTGCTCCTGCTGAAATGGATAACTGGGGAATCGATATTTTAGTAACAGGATCACAAAAAGCTTTAATGCTTCCCCCAGGACTTGCCCTCTTAAGCATTAGTGAAAGAGCATGGAAAGTAATCGAAAATAATCATACACCATCTTATTACTTAAATTTACTTAGCTATCGTGAGTGGGCATTGAAAGGAATGACACCTAACACCCCTGCTATTTCACTGATTGTTGGACTTTCCTCTGTTTGTGATTTGATAGAAGAAGAAGGTGGATTTTCGCAAACAGTTGCTAGACATGAAGTTATGAAAAGGATGGTTCGTGAAGCCATGAAATCACTTTCGATTGGGCTTTTGACAACGGATGTTTACGGTTCACCGACGATTACCGCCATCCTTGCTCCAGAAGGAATTGAACTTTCCTCATTCCTTGGACATTTAAAAAAGAAATACAACCTTGATTTTGCTGGAGGGCTTGGCCATCTGCAAGGAAAGATTTTCAGATTTGGGCATATGGGCTATTGCTTCCCGAGCGATATCCTTGAAGCCGTCTCCCTTATCGAAGCAGGATTACAAGATTTATCCTATTCTTTCGAACTAGGGGCAGGTGTATTAGCCGCACAAAAAGTTTTCTTGTCTTCTCAGCGAAAATAACTTTAAGATAATAGAATTATCAAAGGTCTGTTCAGGAGTAGTATTACCTTTTCAATCCAATTATCTATTTATATCACCCAAATAAAAGAGGTTTACCATTTATTTTGGTAGACCTCTTTTATTTAAACGCTTTGATTCTAGCATTTTTAACATTCTGGAATCGTTCTTATAATAGGCTATTAATGAGTGTGTTAATTGTGAGTCATATCCACTCTGTCTCCATGTGAAATAGATATGATTCTATTAAACTTTCTCCACTCTCTTTCGATAACCTTTTACGGAAATGACCCCCATTAGGATCATGGCGATCAGCATATAGGCGATCCCTCCAATCAAGCCTAGGGAACGTGGGGCAAGATATTGTAATGCGAATCCAGATAAAAACATGGATATACCCAATATTGGGTTTGCGATGGTTGCCAATAGGCCAAACATGGTACCTTGATGCTCTTCGGGGATTTCTTGCATGAGAATGGTATCGAAGCAGGCATTCCCTATCCCTGACATAAACGCCACACCACAAAACATTAGAAACGCAAAGACCACTAAATGAGTTTGGCTCAATAATAATAGAAATGTTCCTTCTAGCATTAGACAGATTAACCCTGTAACAAGGTAATTTTTCCGCAGCCGATTGGCAATCGAAAAGCTTAGCGTTAAACCAATCCCTAATGCACCGTAAAAAAGGCCGACTCCAACATCTCCTAGATGATATTCATTAACCGCATACACACTAATGAGGACATTATCGATACCGTTCATGAATGCAATTAAGATCTCACAAAGCAGCAGGATTTGAACGGGAACAGACATCAAAATGACCTTTTTAAATACAAAGAACAGAGACTCCTTTTCTGGTGCCTTCCCTTCTTTAATCGCTTTCTTTTCGGGGAACGTAATTGTAGAGATAATCGCTGCTGCACCTAAAAATGAGGCAGCATTAAACCAAAATGTAACACCGGCGCCAAAAATGGAGGCCACGATACCACCCGAAAAAGCTCCTCCGATTAAAACGATGCCGACCAAAACCTGTTCCAAACTATTCACTTTTACTAGATGTTCTTTATTCACGAGACGGGGGATCGCCGATTTTCTAGCTGGTCCATATATTGCCTCTCCTGCTGCTAAAATAAATGAACTAAAATATACAATCCAAAGATCTTCTTTACTGTGAACCAATAAGAAAGATAACGCAAACACAATTCGAATCAAATCGGTTGCCACTAAGATTGTTTTTCTCGAGAATCGGTCTGCCAGCCTTCCACCAATTGGCGCAAATATGACAAAGGGGATTAGCCGAATGGCTAACGTCATTCCCACTGCGAATCCTGAGCCAGTTAGCTGCAAAAGCATCGCTAATACAGCCACAGAACTAAAACGGTCCCCTATCCCATTCACAATCCCCGCCAGAAATAACTTCCGATACTGTTTTTCTTGCTTGATAAATAAAATACCCATACGTCACCTACTTTAATGTTTATCTAATTTTACTTTCATCTAATTAGTTGTTTAAAAAAATACGGGTGCCAAGTGACACCCTTTTATCGCAACCACCAAAGCTCAACAGGGTTTAACTCATATTGATTATTTTCTCTGTACATAAATTGGCACATAATGAGTTCGCGTCTTAAAGTTGCATAATCCTCATGAAATTGCTTTAAAAATTCATTTATTTCTTTTTCTTGATAAACTTTCCCGAATTTTAATCCTTTGACCATATGTTCAAGGACCACAAGCTTTTTCTTTCGTTGCGCAGGATAGTTTTTCAGTTTCCCGTCTTTTGTGAAGAAATTGCTGATAATCGTTGCCCGTTCTTCCGCTGTAACCGACATTTCCATATTTGCCTCCCCTCCCGTTCCAACCGTTAAGATGGCCTTCGCATTCATCTCCAATGTTTTCGTATTAAGAGAAAAATAGATGGTGTTTTTATCACGCCGCTCCTTTATAAGTCCAATCTCTCTTAGCTTCGCCATATGATGCGTAATGGTTGGAGCTTTGAGTCCTAACTTTCCGGCAATCGCTTGACCGTGCAACGGACCCTGTTGGAGCAACGCAATAATCCGTAACCTTGTAAGATCCCCTAGTGCTTTATGAAAATCAACTATCTTGTTTAATTGCATCCTTAAACCCACCTACTTTAATCATTATCTAATTAGATATTAATGGAATTTCACTTAAATTGCAATAATGTTCAGGAAAATTTCTCCTTTATTTTTATAAAAAAAAAAATATTTAGATAAAATATTAATTTTTTGTTATAATAATTTTATTATTTATATTTTTAATATTTTTATAGTAATAACCTGCGATATCAATGGTTTTAAAAAGGGAGGGGCCACAAAAAACGTAATTATCCAATTCTACAATAATATTTACATTCATCATCAGATATTTTGAAAGCACTTACATTAATTGGCGGCTATTATTTGGCCCTATTCCGAAAGGCTCGTTAAAGCATGATGATTGCGAGCTATGTTCATTTTCAATTCTTGCAACAGGAGGAGATAGATATGTCAAACAATGAATTAAAGAGGGGTCTTGAGGCTCGACATATTGAGATGATTGCCTTAGGCGGCACCATTGGTGTTGGATTATTTATGGGTTCAGCTAGTACTATTAAATGGACAGGTCCATCTGTCATGCTAGCATATGCTATCGCTGGAGTTTTTATCTTTTTCATCATGCGTTCGATGGGAGAAATGCTTTATTTAGAGCCCACTACTGGCTCGTTTGCCACCTTTGCACATAAGTATATCCATCCTTTAGCTGGCTATATGACGGCGTGGAGTTATTGGTTTCAATGGGTAGTCGTCGGAATGGCTGAAATCACTGCCATTGGAATGTACATGAATTACTGGTTTCCACACCTCCCCCAATGGCTACCAGGTGTTATCGGCTTGATTATTCTTGGCCTTGCCAACCTGATCTCTGTCAAACTTTATGGAGAATTTGAATTCTGGTTTGCTCTTATAAAAATAGTAACAATTGTGGTCATGATTATCACAGGGCTTGGCCTTATCTTTTTCGGATTAGGAAATCACGGTCATGCAATTGGACTATCTAACATTTGGAAAAATGGAGGCTTTTTCACAGGGGGCTTTAAAGGATTTTTCTTTGCTCTATCACTGGTAGTAGCTGCATATCAAGGTGTGGAGCTTGTCGGCATTACGGCAGGAGAAGCGAAAAACCCAACCAAAACATTAAAAAAAGCAATTAATAATATTATATGGCGTATTTTAATCTTTTATATTGGAGCTATTTTTATCATTGTAACTGTGTACCCATGGGATCAGTTAGGAACGATTGGCAGCCCATTTGTCTCCACCTTTGCCAAAGTCGGAATCACCGCAGCAGCGGGTATTATCAACTTCGTTGTGATTACAGCGGCATTATCCGGTGCCAATAGTGGGATTTATAGTTCAGGACGGATGCTCTATACGTTAGCCATGAACGGCCAAGCACCAAAAAGCTTTGCCAAATTATCTAAAAATGGCGTTCCGGCACACTGTACTTATGCTACACTTATTGGATTAATAATTGGAGTCATCTTGAACTATTTTGCTCCTAAAGGACTTTTCCTTTATGTTTATAGTGCGAGTGTTCTACCAGGGATGGTCCCTTGGTTTGTCTTAATCATCAGCGAGCTTAATTTCAGAAAGGTAAAGGCGGCTGAAATGGCAAGTCACCCTTTCAAAATGCCTTTTGCTCCGTACAGCAATTATGCAACGATGATCTTTTTGCTCTTAGTGCTCGTTGGAATGTGGTTTAACCCGGATACACGTATCTCTCTTATTGTTGGAGTCATTTTTCTTGCAATTGTAATAGCTAGTTATTACCTTTTTAAAATGGAAAAACGCGTTCCGTTAAATGGAAAAGCGAACGAAGCTAGTTCCAAAAAAGATGTAGTCTAATAAGGTGTACCTATCAAACATAAAAACAGTCCTCTTGAGGTGTTCATGAGGACTGTTTTTATCACTGGAATTGATCCCAACTGAAGTTTTTTTTGACGAAAACTAAAGGAGAATTTGAATGCATAAGTCGATGAAAAAATCACATAATCGTCGAGAAAGTAATTCAACATTTATCCAATTAAATAAGCAATTAGCATTTTTAAAGAACAATAAGCGAAAAATCGATACCGACCAAGACCTATATTATGACGAAAATCAAGATCGATTAGACATAGAACTATACTACAAATCAGTCGCCAAGCAAGAAGAAGATGGTTTAAGTACGTTTTATCGTTATAGTGAATTCCTCAATAAAACGCATAAAAATCGCTTGCCTTACTTTATTAGCAAGGATTTATATTTATATACGTGGGTAGACCTACATCCCGACGGCACGGTTAGAAGCATTTATTCAGGTGAAGCAAAGAGTCCGGAATCATTAATCATCCATGACTTCCATGTCATAAGGGAAAAATATGAAGAATTCCAACTATTCCTAAAAAAAATAAAGCAAAACGAATTTGAAACATTTAAGGAATTAAAAGAGTTTGAGCGGAATTTAAAGGTAAACACGGAACATATCGTCCCGCAGTCGTGGTTCAAGGCTTTAGAGCCAATGAAAGGCGATCTCCACCATCTGTTTGTTTGTGAACCTGTATGTAATATTGCCCGTTCGAATTTTCCATATGGTGATTTTTCCGATCATCAGCCCCATTCCGCTGAAGATTCTCTACAAAATCATTGTGGTGTTGTTGTGAAGGGCCAGTTTGAGCCTGAGAATGGAAAAGGCGAAGCGGCAAGGGCCATGCTTTATTTTCTACTAAGGTACCCAAAAGCAATAAAAAAAGCTTTTCGCAGCCAAATTGATCTTCCATTGCTTATCGACTGGAACCTTAATTACCCTGTTGCCCTTTATGAAAAGCATCGGAATCAAGCAATTTTCCAAATTCAAGGAAATCGAAATCCGTTCATTGATTTTCCTAATTTAGCAAAAGAAATCGATTTCCCTTTTCTTTCGATTTGAAAGTTTAAATTACAAACAGGCACATGACTGAATCATGTGCCTGTTTTTATTTAATAGGTTAATGGTCGCGGTTTACAAAATAATTCAATAAATGCTTCAGAAATGTGGTATTGCGTGGAACAGCATGCAAAGCTTCCATTGCAAGACAGTAATTCTCCCACATCTCTTTTCGAGCACCTTCCTTACCTAGGATTGACACAAAAGTCGAATTGTTGTTTTCAGCATCTTTGCCGATTGGTTTTCCTAGCAAGTTTTTATCTCCTTCAACATCTAGCAGATCATCCTTAATCTGAAAGGCAATGCCGGCATGACGGGCGAAATTTTTCAAAGTTTCCATTTCAAACTCATCTGCATTGGCAAGAATGGCAGGCATGATTAAGGAAGCTTCGAATGCGATTCCGGTTTTATAAAAGCTTATCATTTTTAATTGTTCCAGTGTCAATTGTTTTCCTTTAGAATCCAAGTCCATCGCCTGTCCCTGACACATAATTGCTGTCATTTGAGCCGAATATTGGATTAAGTGAAGCACCGTTTTTGAATCGAACTGATCTAGAGATGCTTGTTCCTCAATTGCCTTCTGGGTAAGAAAGAGACCAGTTAATTCCGCAATGGCAATGTTATATACTTTATGAAGGGTTGGCCGCCCCCTGCGGGTGGACGCATTATCCTGGGATGGCAGGTCATCGTAAATGAGAGATGCAGTATGCATATACTCCAATGATCTTAGAAGTGGAACGATTGCTAATTTTTTCAATCCATATTCGTTAACGCCCATGAACCAAGTCATGATTGGCCTCAATCGCTTTCCATCACCTTCTAGAGTGTAGTTCGCCGCCTCAATGATGGGATCTTTCATCAGAGATACATTCTCGTTTTCAGAGATTTTTAAGATGCTGTTGATTTCATGACGTACGGTTTTGATCTTATCAAAAAAGTCTTCCTGCTCCTTCCGATCGTTTTTCAAAATAGCAATCATATGGTCCCGAAGCAGTTTATCAAAGAAATCCACATCATCCGCTTTTCGAACCATATTTTGGATGACACGATTGAATTTCGAATCTCCACGAGCAAACAGCTCCATCACTTCATTGTATTTTTGGTTTCCTATTCGTTCCTTATATCGTTTCAAACCATTGATTGCCCGATCGAGAACAACCTCACAGGTCTTGGGATCTGAGTGATACACGTTATGGATCAAATTGGCAATCACTGTCCAGTATAATTCAAACGGGTTTATAAGATCAGGACGCTTATTATGATATTTTAGAAAATACGTATAGGGGGTTACCGCACCGGCCTTCAAGTCGTCAAACATATCGGTAAAATCATCTGCCAGCTGGTTGTAAATCCCATAGTAGAATGTTCGGTTGTCAAAATCCTCATCTTCAGGAGCACTGATTACGGAACGGACAATCAATCTAGAAGAAGAGGATTTTAAAATGATTGGTATATAAAGCTCTTCATTGGTGTAATTTGCATTTGAAAGATTCTTTACACGATCTACTTCCTGGGAATGAAAAAACACATAGCACTGCTCGAAAAAATTTTTTCTTGTCTCTCGTTTCTGATGGACCTTAATATACTCAAATGCTTCACTGAGTTCTGTATGAATATATCGAATCAGGTTGATGTTCCTTCCTGTCCACTTGCCCAATTTCGGCACAGTTCCTGTGATAAGGGTAGTCCGTATCAAATCTGAATATTGCTTTTTCTCTTTATCGGATAAGACTTGGGCATCCAAAAGATCGTCAATGAAGGGATATGTCAGACCGTAGGAATAGCCCAGTCTAATTGCTTCATCAAGTTTCTGAGTACGTTCTTGTGGCGATATCCCATCATTCATCTCTTCAACCACATGCATGATGACTCCACCAATGATTTTAATCAGTTTTCGCTGGGCTTGATCAGCGTCCATCCCCTTTGGAATTCGGGATGATACAGTCTTTAATTTATTTATTACCCAGATGATGGTAGATTCAATGCCTTCCTTTTGAGCCCACCGGTACAGCCCGGCCATGCTAAAGTCTTTAGTTTTAGAATGAGTCAGATGATTTTTTAAACTGTCAACTACACGTCGAACCCTGTTCTGTGTCTCAGGTGAGTTCAGGGCTTTGCCCAGGTCCCGCATAAAAATATAGGATATGCTTCGATCCAGGTAATGCTCCAGCTTTCCGGTGTAATTCAGCCATTGGATATAATGGTAAAAACCTTGGGTATCAGGTTTTCTCTTTCCCCGTGAAAAAAAGGATAATAGTGGGTGATGAATATGGTTACGTTTCCACGATTGTATATCGTTTGTTATGGTTGAGACATAGTTCTTTTGCGTGACCTGGTCATAAAGTGTTTGAAAATAATGAGCAGCCTTCTCCTCAACCAGCAGATAAGATGTATCTGCATTTTTTTTTAATTCCTCATTCATTCTCTGCTACCTCTACATCATGTTTTAAAAAACTAGGATCCGTTAAAACATCCGTTTGGCACAACACTATAATTACAACATTTTTTTAAAATATATTTATATATAATCCTAAATTAACATCTTTATAACCATTCAGCTTAGTATTATATCTAAACTATAATGATAAATTTCTTTCGTCTTTTTTCTTTTTAATGGAAAAAAAGTAAAAAATACCTCCCAGCATCCAGTAAGGCTCCCAAAAAATCAATCTCCAAAAGGTGGCGTATTTATCTATTTCAAGGTTTAAAATGCCAGCTTCGCTTAAAGAAATAGTGGTGAAATTGAGAGAGCCATATAAAAATAGTAATAGCCCCAATATCTTTGTTATGTAATAGAGTATCTTTCTTATCAGACAATTTCTCCAATTAAACAATTGCATCAAAAGTAAGACAACTCCCAGCAATTTAATGAATCCAGTAATCCAAACAATTGTTATGAACGATGGCTCTGGATTCAATGCCATTTCATAAATTGAACCACCTAAAGATCTAACCCCAAACATGCCACCCATTGCCCAGTAGAAACTAATGCCAGCAAATAAAATTGTCCATGTAACTCCAAAAAACAAAAAACATTTATTGGTTTCCATGCAGAAAGTTCCTCCAGTTTAATAACAATAATTTGACTACTTTATGTTTGGCTGTGTTAAACTTGCCTGTTGATTTGCGCTCCAGGCGCTTCGCTTTCCGCGGGCGTTCCGGGGGAGCCTCCTCGGCGCGCTTAAGCGCCTGTGGGGTCTCCCCTGCCCCGTACTCCCGCAGGACATTGAATTACATCCTTGAATCTGCCCACGCACGAAGGAAATGCGATAGCATTTTCGAGAAGTCTCGCGCCTTCCGCTCCAATCAACAAAGTTTCAAAAATCAACATTGATCTTTAACACAGCCTTAAGTTTAAATATTTAATACTAAAAGGAATAATGACTTAACACGTTGATGGATTCTACTAAAGCATTCAATATTTTTGACTGTACAGGAACATATCATTTAACCTATTCAATGAAAATATTACCATGTAATTATTATAAAAAACTATAATTTCATAGAAACAATGTTGCAAAGAACTGATTCTATTTTTGGTAAAAGAATATCAAAGTACTCACGAAGAAAATTAATCGAGATAATATCTCAATCTATTAATAACGTACAAAAGCCAAATTATTAATAGAGCTAACTTAGAACAAATATTAAAATCCCAAGAAGATTCCGATGCAAACAGATTCTTCTTGGGAATTTTTTTGTATATCATTCCATTCAGAAGCGACTTCTTGAATGGATTTTGTTCTTACCTTTCCTAAATGTTTCATAGTTGTCCTTAAGAGCTAGATTTTTTAATTTTAACCGTTTACTATTTCCCCACCATTGACGTGCAGAATTTGCCCTGTTATGTAAGATGCATCATCCGAGGCCAAGAATACATAAGCAGGTGCCACTTCAAATGGTTGACCAGCTCGCCTCATGGGAACATTGTCTCCATACGTGACAATCTGTTCTGGAGGTACCGAAGATGGAATTAATGGAGTCCAAATTGGGCCGGGAGCCACACCATTGACTCGAATCCCTTGGGATGCCAGTGAAAGTGACAGCGAACGTGTAAATGAAACAATAGCTCCTTTTGATGCTGAGTAATCAATTGCATATGGCTGCCCCAGATAGGCGCTAATGGATGTTGTATTGATAATGGAGCTCCCTGATTTCATGTATGGCAGAGCAGCTTGCGTCAATATAAACTGCGAAAAAACATTTGTGTGAAAAGTGGTTGCTCGTTGCTGCGAGTCTACATCTAGTAGACTGTTCCTTACGTACACTACACCTGCATTATTTACGAGAATGTCAATACGCCCAAATTGATGAATCGTTTGCATAACAGCTTGTTGGCATGGCTGCTCATACCCAATATCACCTGGAATGGTTATGCAACGACGACCGTACTTCTGGACATAGAACTGCGTCTCATTTGCATCACTGTGTTCACATAGGTATGAGATTGCAATGTCTGCGCCTTCTTTTGCAAACGTGACAGCAACAGCTCTCCCAATTCCACTATCCCCACCTGTTATAAGAGCTACCTTATTCATAAGTTTACCGGCTGGTTTATAATTAGGGTTATCAAATATAGGTCTGGGTATCATAATTGATTCAATACCAGGTTTACATTGTTGCTGAGGCGGAAAACCCATCTCGTTCACCCCCCTATGCATTTCCTACAATATATGAAATTCCGATATAGGTTATTACCTAGTAGATGAAAATCTATTATGTTATCATCTCTATCCTTAATCAACGGGCCATTTAATGGATGGAATAAGGCTTATTCAATCGGGTTGGGAAAATGTAACATAGTTTGTGAAAATTCGTATATAATTACAAAAAATAATAGTTGAAGGAGGAAATATATGTCACAAACATCAAACACTATTCCTCGAGCCGCAGTTCGAGGCATGGCATCTGGCGTAATTTTCATGGCGTTTTTCGGTACACTCTGGGCGTACACGGGCGTTATGGGATTGCAAGGCTGGGGAGTTCCATTGTTGTTAGTTGCTGCTGTTATCATAGGTATAGCACTGTTCATCGGCGGTCTTTTATTAATACGTGCATCGCGAGAATTAAAGAATCAGTTTTCAAAAGAAGATTTAAAGCGTGGCAAGAGTATAAGGTTCTGGTTTAACATTATTTTCGCAGCAGAGGGCTTGGCTATAGTAATCTCGATCGTTTTATGTAACGCTACTCGACATTCTGAACTTATACCTCTCATAATAGCTATTATTGTCGGTGTTCATTTTCTCCCATTGGCCCATCTTTTCCAGGTCAAACTCTATTATTTTACTGGCACTCTCCTTTGTTTACTCGCTATTTTTACATTGCTGTTTATACCTGAGAAGGCCACACTTGGGGAATATCAAATAAATGCATTTATGTCTGTAGTAGGCTTGGGCTCTGCCCTGATCTTGTGGGGGACTGGTTTGGCGATATTGCTAATGGGAATAAGATTGCTAGGTGCTGCCCAAAATAAACAGACAGATAGCCGCAAACTACGTTAAGTCGATCAGACCCGCTCTCAACACTCGACTTTATTGCGCAAACGAGGGCTTTTGTGAAGAAGAAAGCCCAATTTCTCGTTTGTATGCACTGAGAAATTGGGCTTTCAATATAGGGATATCAACAACATTGTAAGTTTTCCAAACAGTACCCCTCATTTTTGAATATTTAACTATTGTTTCTTTTAGTACGGATTGTAACTCAATTAATGGATTTTTAGAAACTGGGGATTCATAAGTCTTATTATTTATTTGAATTGTTTAATCAGCTAAGTTCATCACAACCATCATAAGTTTACTCTAACTCATAATTCTGTCTTGACTCTAGCTTTACTTCTGCTAGATTAGGAGCCACGTTTTCTTTTTTACGATAAAAAAGAAAGTAAGAACCTATAATAATCGCTGCAAGGGTGGAAGTAAGATAGAATTGTGACCGCATAGAAGCTATAAAAGCTTGGGCCATATAAATAATACATATCATGAAAATCGTTGCATATGTTAAGTATGGAAATAACCACATTTTCACTTTGAGTATCTCAGGATTTTCCTTCTCCGTCTTTCTTCGTAGTCGTATATGTGAGACGGCGATAAAAACATACATAATAATTGTAACTCCGCCTGAACTATCAGCTAAAAATACAAATAATTTATCAGGGGACAAAAACTTAAACAAGGTAAATACATAAGTAAAAATTACACCTGCTACTAAAGCCCAAACCGGTATCCCTCTTTTAGTAACATTTGACAGAAACTTGGGAGCATCCCCTTTTATTGAAAGAGAGTATAGCATACGTGAGCTTGTATAAAGCCCGGAATTTAAAACGGACATCAGAGAAATAAATATTATAATATTCATAATCTGACCCGCAGCAGGAAGGCCTGCCATATTAAATACACTAGCAAAAGGAGTTTCAAGTAATTTATTTGCTCCCTGTGGAATAACCATAACTAATACAGTTATTGAACCAATAAAGAAAAGTAGGAGTCGCCAAACTACAGCGTTTATAGCTCTAATTATATTTTTTTGTGGGTTTGTAGATTCACCAGCTGCAATTGCTGCTACCTCACTCCCTGATAGTGAAAATGTAATAAAGATTACACCAAGGAGTACAGGAGTAAATCCATGTGGAAAGAAGCTACCGCCTGCCATTAGTTCTGATAGGCCTTGTGCTTTAACCCCAGGAACGATCCCCATCATAATTGCTGCACCTAAGCCAAGGAAAATTACTATTGCAGCTACTTTGATAAAAGCTAACCAGTATTCAAATTCCCCGTATACTTTAACCGAGAACATATTTGTCATGGCCAATAAAATAGGAAAGAATGCACTTCCCACCCATACAGGTATTGAAGGCAGCCAGTTATGAAGCATCTGTCCCAATAACGTCGTTTCAAAAGTAACAATGATCACCCAATTGAACCAGTATAGCCAGCCAATCGTAAATCCAGCCCAAGGACCGATTGCCTGATGTGCGTATGTTGAAAAAGAACCACTATCAGGATTAACGGCTGCCATTTCTCCTAACATCCGCATAATTAAAACAATCAATAATCCAGCAATAATGTAAGATATAA
Organism: Neobacillus massiliamazoniensis; assembly: GCF_001048695.1. Classification (GTDB taxonomy): domain Bacteria; phylum Bacillota; class Bacilli; order Bacillales; family Cytobacillaceae; genus Neobacillus; species Neobacillus massiliamazoniensis. Next base: position 274,534 of record NZ_CVRB01000006.1, read on the forward strand.
GTGCACCAGGTCCTGATGAACTAATCATCGTGCCACTTCCTACAAATAGTCCGGCCCCGATAACGCCACCAATAGATATCATTGTTACATGCCTAGTTTTGAGGCTATGTTTCAGTTCATTATTTTGATATCCCATTTCACATCTCCTTTGATTTAATATTATTAATATTCACTCTTTTTTGTCTAAAAAAATAGTTGGACAAAATAATCCGAATTATATCAACCAATTTGTTAGTAGTTTTTGAAAAACACGATCCCCCCTCTATCACTCAGTTATATAATTTAAATACATCCCCATGACTATCCTACATAAAAGCGTTTTCAAATCCATGTGTATCCTTTCTATTAATTATATAAGCAAGAACCATGCCAAAAAGAGATTTCCTTTAAATTAAACTTTTAAAGCTGAAAATAATGGAAAACAATCCATTTTTGAATCAGATATGTAAATTTTTGATTTGTTTATTGATTATTAATGCAATTCTGAATTATATTTAATTAGTAAACTAATAATTTAATAAAGGAGGCTGCCATGTCCACTGAGGATATAATTTTAGAGAAAATTATAGAAACTTCTAATAACAATATTACAATTACTGATGGAAAAGGGGTTATCTTGTATACCAATATTAATCACTGGTCTGTTTACGAGCATAAACCAAAACCAATTATCGGGAAGTCAATATATGAACTTCAAGAACAAGGGATTCTTTCCCCGTCTATAACAGCCATAGTACTCAAAGAAAAAAGTCCAATCCAAATTATGCAGAATACAAAGACGGGAAAAATTATCATGTCGACAGCCTATCCCATTTTCAATGATAATGGTGAAATTATCCGAGTCATCAGCTATGCATTTGATCAGACAGAAATTAGAACCTTGCAAGACCAATATGAAAAATTGGAAAGAAAGGTAAAAGGTTACCAAACAGAGGTAGAGGAATTAAGAGAGAAAGAGGGGGCTCTCTATCGAAGTAAGGAAATGCAGCAAATCTCGAAAACCATTCTACGATTGGCAAATACAGATGCTACTGTATTGTTACTTGGAGAGTCTGGCGTAGGAAAAAGTATGTTTGCACGAAAGCTTCACACTCAAAGCAACCGTCGAAAAGAACCGTTTATTGAAGTGAATTGTAGCACAATTCCTTTAAATTTATTTGAATCAGAAATGTTTGGATATGAATCTGGATCATTTACAGGAGCCCAAAAGAATGGCAAACAAGGATTAATTGAACAAGCTCATAACGGAACTTTATTTCTAGATGAAATTGGTGAACTGCCTTTGTCAATTCAAGCAAAATTACTAAAAGTTCTACAGGAAAAAAAGTTTATTCGAATTGGTGGAAATAAAGAACAGCGTGTTGATTTTAGGTTGGTGACAGCTACCAATAAAGATTTAGAAGAAATGGTTCAAAAAGGTGAATTTCGTCTCGACTTATATTACAGATTAAATGTAATTCCACTTTCTATTCCCCCTTTACGAGACCGAAAGGAAGATATTTCTTTATTGATAAATCATTTTATGAAGTTAATTAACAGAAAATATAAGACTACAAAAAAGTTACACCCTTCTACATACGAAATACTGCTTATCTATAAATGGCCTGGAAATGTACGTGAATTGGAAAATTTAGTGGAACGACTTATTTTAACCACCGAGGAAACCATTATCCTGCCAAATTCCCTTCCTGCCAACATTATCGGCCAAGCAAAAACCAATAGAGATGATATCTCTCTAATTGAACAATTTATTTTTAGAGAAGATCATAATCTAAAATCTGTAATGGAACTCGTTGAAAAATGGATGATTATTAAAGCCCAGAAACAATGTAAATCCACTTATGAAATGGCCAAATATCTTGGCATCAGCCAACCATCTGTCATTCGTAAACTTAAAAAGTACAAAAACACAGCTGAAGCAGAAGAGAATAATTAATTAATTCGGCTTTGCCAAGTTTCTAACAAGACACTCTTCTTAAAGTAAAAGCTATGTTAAACTTTAATGTTGTTTTTTTAAATAAAATAATAGAGGTACTTATTGTACCTCCATTTTTTATGCTGGAATTAAATTAATTAACCCAAATGGATTAAAGAAGACATCATCTTCCTCATATCTATATTCATTAATTAAATCGATTTTGTATAAAGGTGAATTTTCCTCTAAACTAAATGTTTCACCATTTTTAAAAGATGGATGCTCGACAATGTTATAAAGATTAAAGTTATTAAGGAGGTCTGAGGCTTCTTCTGGTGATATTGAAGAAGGAGTAATGACATCAGGTAATCCAAATGCTTTCATTCCGCACGAAAAATAACTTTCCTCATCACCAACAAGATTCACAAAGTGAGAATAGATAGGGAAATAATCTTGGTTTTCTAATAGCTGAAACCATTCATCTTTGGTATGTGCAATTCCGGATGTTTCGATTTTTACTGCTAAACCGCCAGATTTTAATAAAGTTGCTCCGACATCTACTATTTGCTTAAGACCTTCAAACCCTTTTATATTTGCTATTACATATACTGTAAGGGTATGATGTTCAATTTCATCTAAAAGGCTATCTTCAAAGGTTCCTGCATAGGAGAAAGCTTCCTTTAAATGGGGGTCGTGTTCATAAACTTCCACTTCAAAACCTACGTCTTTTTTTGCGTTATGAATAATGTAACCAGCCATTAAATACCCATCGCCGTTAGATACAACAGACTGTATTAACTCTGTTCTATTTTTCCATTTCCCGGGAACCCCAATAATGACTTGAACTTCTGCCATAACAACACATCCTTGAATTCTATAATATAAATTTTGAGGTCCGCAATGACCTGTTAGTTTCCTGAATTTGATACAAACAGGATGTAACCATCATATGTTTTAAATTCTTTATTGAATTGGTAAAACCCTCTATTTCAATGAAACGAAACCAAGCCAAATAAGGCCCCAAATATTTAGAAGCTACACCATTGAAGCGATTCATCCAACGCTTTAAACGACTATGATAGTTGTTTACGTTTTGAATGTGATAAATGCCCTTCATTGCTCGTATTTTTCCATCAGATTTAAAACGGTAATGTTCTACCTTCTTTTCTTTCGCATAGCTGCTGAACGCTCTTCAGGAGTCTGTGCACAAAATATTTTCTGTAGATAGGAGGGAGCCAATCTTCATATCTAATTTTTTCTTAACTATCCGTCCTTTTCCCAAAACAGTTGAAAGAGTGATTTTTTGACGGTCACGGGCAAACAAGACGCAAACTTGGTCATAGCTAATTCCCCTTTTATCGGAGGTGCCGCCACGTTCTATTGGTTCTCTGCCTGTAATATTTCTTTTATCTTTCTCAGAGTACAAAAAATAAGTTTCGTCCATTTCAACAATTCCACTGAATTTTTCGGTAGGAATTTGTTCGAGAGATTGATAAGAGTTAATGCCTCCAATAAAACAGAGTAACCCAAGAAACATCACCGATAAGCTCCTCAGATTTTCTAAGTGAGTAACCTTCTATCATACATTCAATAAATTTCAGCCACTTATCTAGCTTTCGTGTCCGATTTAAAGGTGTATTTGTTAAATCGGTAAAAGTTTTTGAGCAGTTTTTGCATTTGTATCTTTGCCGGGTAACTGATTTCGAACCTACTTTTGTTTGATATTTACCAAATCTAACTTCGTTATTTACTTGGCAATGTGGGCAGGAAAACCCTTTTTCATTTTTTCTTTCTGCTATTTCCTTTATTAAAGGTTCTTTACTGTGAATTGAAACCTCAAGTGCATTTTGGAGGTAAGAAAATAATCTTTGCTGTGTCATATCATCCAAGTTTTGTACTTCAAGAATTATATCAGCTAACTTCATTGGATTACCTCGAAAACCATTGTTTTACGACCCATTTCGGAACATTTGTTCTGAAATAGCAAATATCAACAATGAAGTTTAACATAGCTAAAGTAAAAAACAAATTCATTTTCTGAACCAAAATTCAGGAAAATGAATTTGTTTTGAATTAAAGGATAGTGTATCAGTAAGTTATAGATTTAGCTGTTAGGATTTCGATAAATATTTATTGATTAAAACGCCCACGTTGACGTAGCAATTCACGATTTAAGTTTGGATCCTTTTCAAAAGCAGCACGTCCGTGCAACCAGAAAATATTATTAATTACTACAAGATCTCCAACTGGAAGCTCCAATTCTATTACACTTTCGTTATTTTCCATGGAGTTGGAGAGGTCACGTAAGTATTTTGCCTGGTTAATAGTTTCGGGATACACGAATTGATCGATGAAACAAATGCCTGGCTTGTTATTATGATTAAAGAAAGTCAACCTTTCAACCTCTTGGCTTACATTTTTACTACTCGGTGCTTTATATGTGAATTTATGACCTGCTAATGGGTGATTCATAAATGTGTCAAGTTCCTTCCAATCATCGAGGTGCAACAGTCTTGATTCACCGCCACGAGCATTTTGTTCAACCATTTTCATCATTAACAGCCAGTCAGTCGGCTCATCTACAAATGTGCCATCTGTATGAAGTGTAAATAAACGGTAGGCCTGCCGTAAATAAGAATCACTGCCGTCCGTGTCTTTCACACTGAATCGTGCATAATAGTTTCCAGACATGGCATCAAAGTTCGGGGTACCAATCAAATGTGAAATCGCTGTTGAAAAAATGACATATTCATCAGTATTTTCAGTTACTCCCTGCAAACCGAGAGTAAAACCGCCCGACTCCCGATCATGAACAATACTGCGAAGCAGGTCTCCAAATTCTTCTCCTACCTGATCCAATAAATAAGAAGCTGTAAGGTGACGTGCATAAGGCATGTATTCCAAGTGTTGAACAGAATAGTTTTCCCGCTTTACTGCGTCAAGAAATTTTACAATACTTTCTTTTGACAATTGAATATGGTATAAACGGTTGGATTGCGGATGAATTCTTACTTCATAGCTTTCTGTTACCATTTCAAATTTAGCTGTTGTCTTTTCTAAAGTACTCATGTTTCATTCCTCCTGTTTAAGTGAAAAATTAGTGGTTTTGTTAACAGGAAATATAAAAAGCCAGTTGTAAAAGGATCCCAATCAGTAAGGATTTACTTTCTACAACTGGCTTATATTCACTTCTCCGCTTTATTGAAATAAAGTCACAGTGAATATGCAGTTTTCAGGTATTTATTTTCCCGTTTTCCACTATTTATAACTATTCACGATTTTGAAATGGTATTTTCCAAAGGAGAACTTGTTATAAATAATAATTATTAATAATATAGCAGTAATTATTCGATATGTCAAATTATTTATAATTTTTAAAATATTTTCCGAAAAATAGACCTATATTACAGATTCTATTAATTTCGCTTGTAATGGAATACGCCTTACTACTTCTTTCCCAATTTCAATAGAAGCTGTTGCAGCTGGCGATGGTGCATTACATACATGTATTGAGCGTTTCCCTACAATAATTTGAAAATCATCTACCATATTCCCATCGGCCTTTAATGCTTGAGCACGAACACCAGCAGGTGCAGGAATCAGATCATCTTCCTGAATTTCAGGAATTAACTCTTGGAGACTTTTTGTAAATTGCTTTTTACTAAAAGAACGAACATATTCCTCCATTCCTTCCTTCATAAATTTCCCTGCCAATTTCCAAAACCCTCCATAGCTTAAAACTTCCGCAAGGTCCTTTGCATTAAAATCTGTTTTTTTGTATCCTTCCCGCTTAAAGCTCAATACTGCATTTGGACCTGCATCCACTTCTCCACTGATCATTCGAGTAAAATGAACTCCTAAAAAAGGAAATTTAGGGTTTGGTACAGGATAAATAAGATGTTTCACAAGGTACCGTTTTTCTGGTTTTAATTTATAATATTCACCTCGAAATGGCACGATTTTCATGTCTGTTTTGTAACCTGCTGCAATTGCCATACGGTCGCTATGCAATCCCGCACAGTTAATTACCATGTTTGCTTTTATTATTCCACGTGTAGTTTCAATAGTAACTTGGTCTGATTCTTCATGTATCTTTTCTACTTTTGTATTTAAATGAATCTCGCCACCATTTTCTTTAATAATTTCTGCAAATTTCTCACTAACTTGACGATAATTCACAATCCCCGCCACTGGAACTCGAATAGCAGCAAGACCATTTACATGCGGTTCAATTTCCAGCAATTGATCTGAACTAATTCGAGATATACTTAATCCGTTTTCTTCTCCTCTTTTATATAAATTATCAAGAAGCGGAATTTCTTCCTGTTTTGTTGCAACAATTACTTTCCCACAAATATCATGTTCGATCCCATACATTTGACAGAATTCTCTCATTGACTGACTTCCCTGTCTTGCAAAGCGTGCCTTAAAGCTACCTGGTTTATAATAGATACCTGAGTGAATGACTCCACTATTATGACCAGTTTGGTGATCAGCAACAACTGACTCCTTTTCTATTACAACTACTTTTGCATTCGGAAACCGTTGATAAATAGCCATTCCTGTTGATAGACCTACAATTCCTCCCCCAATGATTGCAAAATCAAACATTTGAAAATTCCCCCTTTATTCAACTCAATTTATTATTGATTTCCTCCATATACTGGATCAAGTTATTCTTTGTCCGCAAAATATGATATTCTACAGCAGCCCTCAGTTCTTTTGGGTCCCCTCTTAATGCAGCTTCATAAATCATCCTGTGCTCCCGCTGGGTTTCAGGATAATGGTTAACAAGTAAATTTGGCGCTATCGGCGAGATACCAAGCGTTTCCACCATTTTTTGAACTCTTTGCCATGGACAGCCTTTTCTCAGTGTTTCATGAAAAGCTGCATTAAGCTGAATATATTGATCATTTGTGGCATCTGATATTTCCAGCTTTTCCATTTTAATGAGTATATCTTTTAAATGATTTTTATCTACTTCCTTTAGAAATGGAAGTGATTTTTCTACTGCCAGCCCCTCCAATAAAGCCCGAGTTTGGTATATTTCCTCTATGTTATCCCTGGTAATTGGAGTGACGATAGCTCCTTTATGGGGAACCATCTCCACTAGGCCTTCCATCTGAAGCTGTGTAAGTGCTTCCCGAATAGGCATTCGGCTTACTTCAAGTCGTTCGGCCCATTCCTCTTGGATAAGACGCTCACCTTTTTTCAATGTTCCATTCAAAATAGCTTTCCTGAGACTTTTAGTTACATAATTTACGACTGTTGACTTTTCTTCACTAACATTGCCCAAATGTTATCCACCTCTTATTATATTGGATACAATAAATACAATATAACAGCAATTATAAGTGATTTCAACACAAAATTCGAAATATTGTATCCAATCCAAATTAATTTGGATACAATATTTCGACAAACAGTTTTTAATATTGGAATATATTCAGATATAGGTCCTCAAGAAAACGAGCTTGGTATTCCTTAAAAATTGAAGAAATTTATGACCCAAAATATTAAGAGGGTGTCCCAAAAGTATAAACTTTAGGGGCACCCACTTTTTATTAATGGTCTGTTAAACTTGTCTGTTGATTTCCGCTCTAGTGGCGGTACGGGGAGCCGCCTCGGCGCTATTGCGCCTGCTGGGTCTCCCCTGCCCCGTACTCCCGCAGGAGTCGAGCGCCCTCCGCTCCAATCAACATTGCGGAAAAATTATCATGACCTTTGCACATATAGTGGTGCCTGACACCCTTTGGGACAGCCTCTATACACAATGTCACTTTTATTTTTTTTCTTTCCTTGGGTTTTAAATTTTCTCTTTTTTAATTAACACTTTTGAAATTCCCACGATGCATGGTTCTCCTGTTTGCTTAATGATTGTCTGGCTTACTGTTACCACTCCTTTTCCATTCCCTTTATCTTCAAGGTCGATGACTTCAAGATCAACATGAATGGTATCGTTAATGAAGACAGGGTGAATAAACCGAAGCTTATCAATTCCGTAATTTGCAATAACTATATCTGGCTTCAAATTGGTAAGTCCCACTGAAAAAGAAAGTACCAGCATTCCATGGGCAATCCTTTGCTTATAAAAAGAATTCTTTGCATACTCAATATCCGTATGAAGCGGATAAAAGTCACCCGTAAGTGCTGCAAACATCACGATATCTGTCTCAGTAATTGTCCGGCCTCGCGACTTCCATCGTTCTCCTATTTCAAATCTTTCAAAATATTTATCATACACATTGCTCGCCCCCTCTTAACTATTTTCTTAAAACTGTTTTTAGAATTTTACCAGTAGCATTACGCGGCAAAGCCTCGACAATTTCAATCTGCTTTGGGATTTTAAATCGAGCAATTTTTCCATGAAGGAATGATTCCACGTCTGTAGAGGAAAGTGGCTGACCACTATCTTTTAAAGCAACGATTGCTTTAATTGACTCTCCCCATTTTTCATCAGGGTACCCAATGATTGCAACTTCCTTAATATTAGGATGGCGATATAATAGCTGCTCAATTTCAATTGGGTAGACGTTCTCCCCGCCAGTAATAATCATATCTTTCTTGCGGTCGACAATATAGATAAAACCCTCTACATCGAATTTCGCCAAGTCACCAGTATAGAACCAGCCATTTTTAATGGACTCCTTCGTTGCTTCAGGTTTATTCCAGTAACCTGCCATAACATTAGGACCATTAACAATCATTTCACCGACCTCCCCTGTCGGTACATCGCGGTCATTAGGGTCGACAATCCGGACGCTTGTGTGAATTAGCTCTCTCCCGACGGATCCATTTTTTCGAACCGAATTTTCCCTATCAAGAATACAGACGGATGGAGCTGTTTCTGTCAGACCGAAGCCTTCATAAAAGGGAATATCCCGTTTTTGAAAAAATTCAATCACCGTTATAGGACATGGTGCTCCGCCAGAAATGGCAATTCGGAGTGAGGAAATGTCGTATGCCCCAAAGTTTTCAACGTTTGTTAGTGCCTGCCACATGGCTGGAACGAGGAATATACTAGTGATTCTCTCATCATGGATTTTTTGCAGTACTCGAGTTGGATCAAAATGATCTTCTAAAAAGACTGTGCCACCTTTATAAAGTAAAGGTGACGTGATGACACTCATACCACCAATATGGAATAAAGGTGCTACAGCTAACGTACTATCACTATAGTCAAAAGGTATAATGTTGATGGAGTTAATAGCATTCCATTGTGTATTCCCATGGGTTAACATCGCTCCTTTCGGTCGGCCTGTTGTCCCGGAGGTGTACATCATCATTTGAACATCCTCTAATCGAATATCATATTCTGGTTCTTTATTAGAGGCGTTCGCGATTAAGTCCTCGTAGACAGAGTCCTCTTTATGAGGATTGTTGCCAACGTGGATGTATTCTTGCAAACTTGATTTCATATCCCGTAGTTGTTCAACTAAGGATTTCATCCTGCAATCATAAATGAAATGATAGGCTCGGGAATCATTCACAATATAGAGGACTTCGTCGACACTTAACCGGAAATTGATAGGAACGAAGATGGCACCAATTTTTGCACAGGCAAACATCGACTCAAGCATTTCATTCGTATTGAATAATAGGGCATTGACCCGGTCACCTTTTCTTACCCCTTTTGTAAGGAGGGTGTTTGCAAGACGGTTTACCCGTTCATTCACTTCCACATACGTATATCTTTTCTCATTGTAAACAAATGCCAGCCTGTCAGGTCGGGCTTTACTATGCTTTACAAACCAGTTTCCAATTCCCTTGACCATTTCTATTTCAACCCCCAATGGAAATCTATTTGCTTAAAATAGTGGAATGTTTCTTAGCTGGAAGTGGAAAATCTTTATTTTCAAACGTCTCATATCTCCTAATTAATTCTTTTCGTAATTCACTTGGGATCACTAAATCATCAACGACTAACTCACCAGAGAGCTTGATAATGTCATATCCTGCCCGGTATTTGTCTCGAAGTTCTTGTACGAGTGCGGCTCTTTCAACTGGATCTGTTACCGCTTGGATTTTATTATAGTAAACAGCATTGACTGCTGCTACTGGTCCCATGATCGCGATTTCAGCAGACGGAAGTGCAATAGTTGTATCAGGTTCTTATGCTGGGCCTGCCATGGCATAAATACCAGCTCCATATGCTTTTCGAACAATTACACACATTTAAATTCGTTCTCTTTCTGCGAGCAATTTTTGTTCTCGTTCCAAACCATGCACCATCCCTTATACATAATATTTAGTCTACGATAATTTGATGCAAGATTTATACCAACCACATATTTAAGTCAAACTATAGACATAAACTTAAAAATAACTACTTTTTAGCTACAGTAGAAGTTATGGTTGTACACATACAAATGTTAAGAAAAATAGACAAATGTAAAGCTTTATAAACAATGAACTGTTTGGGATAAACATATTTTTAGAGGCAAATTTATATGGCTAGGAAAAGTGGGTGCGGTCTTTGAGATCGTTAATCAATGACCGTTTTCTTTTGAAAAGTAGGTTTTCGGGTGTTGTAAGCGTTCATCAACGACCTTTTTCTCTTGAAAAGTAGGTTTACGGGCATTGAGAGCGTCCATCAACGACCTTTTTCTCTTGAAAAGTACTCTTACGGGCATTGAGAGCACTCATCAACGACCTTTTTCTCTTGAAAAGCAGGCTTAGGGGCAATGAGAGCGCTCATCAACGAGCGCTCATCAACGACCTTTTTCTCTTTAAAAGTACTCTTACGGGCATTGAGAGCGTTCATCAACGACCTTTTTCTCCTGAAAAGTAGGCTTACGGACATTGAGAGCGTCCATCAACGACCTTTTTCTCCTGAAAAGTAGGCTTACGGACATTGAGAGCGTCCATCAACGACCTTTTTCTCCTGAAAAGTAGGCTTACGGACATTGAGAGCGCTCATCAACGACTTTTTTCTTAGTTAAACTCCTCTTTTATTACCCCAAATCAGAGCATGCAATTGGGGTAGCACTTTTACATTATTTAGTGTCTCATCACACATTACCTTATCGATGAGTAACTCATATTTCTTTAATAGATGTATAAGTAGATCTTGATTGTTGGTTGTCCGAATATCATCATTACCTACCTGTAAGAAAAATGGAATGTGTGGATAGCGGAGATGGACGTTTTTAGCATATTCATAGTCTACATCATCAAAGACTACAACCTTCAAGCTTACATTATGAGATGGATTTGCTTGTTTTAGTTTCTCGATAATGTTGTCGAGAACAATAAAATCAGTAACCATATTGGAACTTGGCGGTTTTGGTGAGATGGTTAATTCATCAATCTCCCAAAACCAATCCTGCCACTTGCTTCCTTGAGTTTCGACTCCGATTTTAATATTTTTTCCTTTAAGAAGTGCGATAAAAGTATCTAAATTCTTTATTAATGCAGGATTACCACCGGATATGGTGACAAATGAGAAGTTATTCCCACCAATACGTAGAAGCTCTTCCCAAATTTCATCGGCTTCCAACATACGAATATCATTTTTCCCAGTTCCATCCCACGTAAAGGAAGAATCACACCAACTGCACGAATAATCACAGCCGGCGGTTCTAACAAACATTGTTTTTTGACCAATGACCATCCCTTCGCCTTGGATTGTTGGGCCAAACACTTCCATTACTGGTATTTTACTCACCGTTCATCCACTCCCGTCTCGCTTCAGCATAGCTTGTAGGAGTTTCATATAAACGAACAAACTCTACCCTTGCACCCATATACTGTTTTTGTCTTTCTTCTTGCTGCAATGCCTCTTCCATTTTTTCAAAAATCCACACTACCATGTTTTCGGCTGTTGTGTTCATCGGTGGTAGGGTTTCATTTAAATATCTATGATCAAGAAATATTTCAATTTCGTTTTTCCAAATGTCTTTAATATCGCCAAAATCAATCATTAAGCCACGTTCATCTATAAAACCACTTAATCCAAAGATGACTTTATACGTATGTCCATGTAAATTTTTACATTTCCCGTCATAGCAATGCAAATGGTGGGCAGCATCAAACGTGAATTCCTTACTTACCAATACTCTTTTAGAATGATATTTTAATTGATTACGATTGATATCATCATCTATTTTTTGGAGTTTATCTACGATACGAAAACCATACATGTGACTTAAAACTCCTTTCGTGAACTTAAATATTGATCAAGGCCTCTTTTTCTTAATTTGCAAGATGGGCATTCTCCACAACCATCAGCAATAATCCCGTTATAGCAGGTCAAAGTTTTTTCCCGTACAAACTTTAAAGCATTTAGTTCGTCTGCCAACTGCCAGGTTTCAGCTTTATCAAGCCACATTAGTGGGGTATGAATCACAAATTGCTGATCCATTGATAGATTTAACGTGACATTTAACGATTTAATAAAAACATCCCGACAATCTGGATAACCACTAAAATCTGTTTCACAAACACCGGTTATAATGTGTTTCGCTCCAACCTGACTCGCTAGGACACCTGCAAACGACATGAATAAAAGGTTTCGACCTGGAACAAACGTAGATGGAAGTCCCCCATCCTCTCCTTCTTTAACCTCAATATCTTCTCGTGTTAATGCATTGGGAGCTAATTGGTTTAATAAAGACATATCTAAAATGTGATGTTTTAGACCAAGTTCATTCGCAATATTTTTGGCACATTCTATTTCGACCTTGTGCCGTTGATTATAGTTAAAAGTTACGGCTATTACTTCTTCAAAACGTTCCATTGCCCAAAATAGACAGGTGGTACTATCCTGTCCACCACTAAAAACAACAATAGCTTTATCCTTTTTCATGAACATTTTTCTCCTTTTTAAAAAAAACAGGCCTACTAAAGAAAGCAGACCTGTTTTCATTAGTTTTTTAAAGAGGGTAGCTAGAACCTCTGATATAGATTTTCTTACGACTTATATGATTATAAACCAATTCCACATTTTTTTCACTTGTTTGACGACATTTTTCGACATCACCCTAATCATCTGTGAATATTAATAAATACTCTCAAGAACTGATAATTCAGCACAAACTACTTTCAAACCTAGCAATCTTCTATTCTTGAAAAATTGTAGGGGGACAAAATATAAAAATGAGTGCTCAAAAAGAACACTCATCTTGGAAACATCGCTTATTTTATTTCGACCGTTCTACTAACCAGTCGCCAATGGTTGGGTACGTTATTTTTGTAGCCTGGCTGCCAAAGGTAATCGACGTATGACCAACTGGTAAATTTTTAAATTGTTTATCTTTACTTGATATAGCGTTCATCAAAGCTTCTACTTGATGTGGTTGGGCAATAAGGTCGTTTTGGCCCGCTAAGTTAAGGACATTAGCAGTAATATTCTCTAGATTAACCTTTTGACCGCGAATAACAAGTTCCCCTTTAATCAGCTTATTTTTTTGATAAAAATCTCTAATCCACTGACGATATGCTTCACCTGGGAATGGAATACCGTCGTTTAACCATTTCTGCAGTAATTTAAAGCTCTTTACAAACTTTTCATTATCTGCACGATCAACAAGACTGACATATGGTCCATAAAAGTTTGCCATTGGTTTAATCATTTTATTTCCAAAGTCAATCATTTCAGGTGGAATAACACCAAGGGTTTCCACCAATTTATCAATATCAAAATATCGCTCATCTAGCATTTCACCATATGCGCCTGAATTTTCAAAATCAAAAGGGCTAGTCATAAAGATAAGGTTGCGGATCGGTAATTCAGGGTGTAGTGCAGCAAATACTGATGTCAACGTTCCGCCCATGCAATAACCAAGGATGGACACTTCGTCAACATTAGATTTTTTCATTACCTTTTTAACAGCTCGCGGAATATAGTCCATAATGTAATCATCTAGTTTCATATTCCTATCTTCATAGCCAGGTGTACCCCAATCAAGAAGATAAACGTCAAATCCTTGATTAACCAAATACTCAATTAAACTTCCACCTTTGGTTAAATCCAGTATATATGGTTTATTAATTAGTGCATAAATCATAAGAAGTGGAATCTTATGTACTTTCGGTTGTTCTGAAGTATATCGATATAGCTTCGCTTTATTTCTAGTCCAAACTACTTCTTTCGCTGTTGGTCCTACTTCTGGTTTGGCCTCGGTCGTTAACACTTGTGTTGCTTTTATTACACGATTCATTTGCTGAGGATACTCTGGAGGTATTAATCCGGAAAGTACTTCCCATTCTTTCTCCATAAAAACGCTCATACTTTTCACTCCTTACTAAGGTTCTTCATTCTTTACTATATATAATGAGAGGTACTTTCATGACTATTACATGTATAGTCCGCCATTAATATTTAATTGCTGTCCAGTGATATAGTCACCATCTTTACATAGGTAAACCACACCACGGGCAATTTCTTCAGGTTTTCCTAAACGTTTTTGTGGAACCTTTGCTACAATTCCCTCAAGAACTTTTTCAGGAATTGCCTGTACCATCTCGGTTCCAATAAATCCTGGGCAAATCGCATTAACCGTTACATTACTTTTAGCAAGTTCAAGAGCAAGTGATTTTGTGTATCCAATCAGTCCCGCTTTAGCTGCTGCATAGTTAGTTTGGCCAAATCCCCCAGCTTGTCCAATAATAGACGAAATGTTGATGATCCGGCCTCCATCTGATTCAAGAAGATGAGGTAAAGCAACAGATGTATTGTTGTAAACACTGTTTAAATTTACATCGATTACTTTTCTCCAGTCCTCTTCGCTTAGCTTTTTAAATGTGCTGTCTCTGGTAATTCCTGCATTATTAACTAAAATATCTAGCCTTCCAAAATGATCAATTGCTTCTTGGACTAGACTTGATGCTTCATCCTTATTTGAGACATCAGCTTGAACTGCAATGGCTTCCCCGCCGATTTCATTAATTTCAGCAACCATTTTTTCTGCCAATTCTTTGCGGCTGGCATAGTTAAGTACGATTTTTACGCCGTTTTTAGCCAGTTCCTTTGAAATTGCTGCACCAATTCCTCTGCTTCCACCTGTTACAATTGCTACTTTGTCCTTTAGCTCTGTCATTTTACACACCTCAACTATTTTAGTTAGTAATAATTTTTTTATGTCAGCTAAAACTTATTTTTTTGAAAAATCGATTCTATTTGGTTCCTTCTGAGGATTTTAACAAAGTTAGGATCTCATTTAGTTTTTTATCGAAACCCTTCATATCCTTTTTTAAATCGGTTAATTCACTTTGCATTGATCCTTGATTTCCTTTACTGTCCTGTTTTTCTTCTAATAATTCTTCTAAACTATCGACTTTTGCATCAACATTGACAATTTGTGAAGCTAGATTAGCAATGTCATTTCGAGTTGGAACATTCACTATCTGTAAATAACGTTCTGTTGTTTCATCCATGAATTTTTTAACTTGTAGATTCATATCCAGCATTTGCGCAATACCTTGGGATGGAAATGACTCCTTCACTTTATCATCAAAGTAATTACTGGACTGGGAATAAACATCCTTCCAAAGTTCAAAAAAGTTATAGCCTCCGCTCACTTCTTTTCCTCCTCAATAATTTTTATTGTCGTTTTTATCATACTAGCTTCCAAGGTACTATTAAAGAAAAAACATTTAAAATTTTCAAAATATATTTTTGCTTTTTTTGACAAATTTCTACTTTCTATGTAATTTACACATAAGGACTTTCAACAAATATAGTCGATTTCACCAATTATAGTAAGATTTTTAGCGAGAAACTTGTAGAACAGTTGATTTTTCCTCAGTTCTTTTATTTTTATTTATTGAATAGTATTAGTTAACAAATGGATATCCACTGTTTCAAAGAATGGTTTTGTTTGTTATTTTTGTCAACAATAGGTAATAATAAGTTATTTTTTTCTACAATTCTCTACAAATAGTGAGAACTTTCGGATGGTTTTCTATTCACAAATCAGACACATTTTCAGCTGTGACCTGTTGTTCTGTTGTGTACTTGGGAAATGGATTTCAAAAATGAGGTGAGAATATTGAAGTTTATTGAAAAGGTCGTTTTAATTACAGGCGGGGCACAAGGAATTGGAAAAGCGACAGCTAAAAAATTTCTTCAGGAAGGTGCAAGTGTCGTTATTTGTGATTATGATGAATCTGCTGGTAAGACTGCACTAAAAGACTTGAATGATGAAAAACTAGACTTTTTTAAAGTAAATGTAACGGAAAGCTCCCAGATCGATGAGATGGTTCAAGCAATTATCGAAAAGCACGGCAGAATTGACATTTTAATTAACAATGCCGGAATTACACTTGATGGGTTCCTAACAAAGATGCACGAATCAGATTGGGAAAGGGTTATTTCTATAAACTTAACTGGGGTTTTTAAATGCACGAAAGCTGTAGCCCCTATCATGTTACAACAGGGGTCGGGAGTCATTCTTAACGCATCGTCTGTAGTTGGTATCTATGGAAATATCGGTCAAACGAATTATGCTGCGACAAAGGCCGGTGTGATTGGACTGACAAAAAGTTGGGCGAAGGAATTTGGTCCTAAGGGGATCAGGGTCAATGCCGTGGCACCAGGTTTCATTGAAACAGGCATGACGGCGGCGGTACCAGATAAGGTACTAAATTTGATGAAGGAAAAAACTCCTCTTAAGAAACTTGGAAAACCAGAAGATATTGCTGCTGCTTACCTATTTTTGGCATCAGAGGATGCAAATTATATAAACGGAACAGTATTAAGTGTCGATGGTGGCTTAGTTATTTAGAGTTTCCGTTTCAAACTCTTTTCATAGGCAGGTTAACCAATAATGTTGATAATCAAAAAAAATTAAGAGGGTGTCCCAAAAATATAACTTTAGGGGTACCCCCTTTCTTATTAATGGTCTATTAAACTTGTCTGTTGATTTCCGCTTTAGTGGCGGTCCGGGGAGCCTCCTCGGTGCTAATGCACCTGCGGGGTCTCCCCTGCCCCGTACTCCCGCAGGACATTGAATTACATCCTTTAATCCGCCCACGCACGAAGGAAATGCGATAGCATTTTCGAGGAGTCGAGCACCTTCCGCTCCAATCAACATTACGGAAAAATTATCATGAACTTTGTACAAATAGTGGTGCCCGTCACCTTTTGGGACAGCCTCATTTCTAGTTAAAAATGAAGCTTAATCAAGATGTGGAGGTTTTACACCTAGGATCTTGATTAAGCTTTTAGAATAGAAGTTAGCGATGTCTTCATTTAACATCGAGTCCCTCGGTTTATACCACGTTGAAATACTATTGATAGATCCTAAGATTAATAATTTCGTTAGTTTAATGTTATCCGTTTGAAAAGAACCATCATTGATGCCTTCTACTAAAATCGATTCAAATAAGTCTTCATAGTAATCTCTTTGCTCGATTACTTTGTTGTACAATTCCTTAGATAATACACTATTCCGATTAATAATGTTGAAGACAGCATTTTCTTCGATTACATACAGAACTAAAGAGTTGATCGCCTTTTCTAGTTTAATAGCTTGAGGATTTTTCTCTTCAATGATTTCCTGCAGTCTTTCAATACATTTTGCTGCTACAAGTGTATGGCATTGAAACAATAAGTCTTCCTTACTGTTAACATAATAGTATATCGCTCCTTTTGTCATTCGAAGCTCATTCGCAATATCTTCAATCGTGGTGGCATGATATCCCTTTTGGATAAATAAATGGGCCGCGGTTCTCAAGATGATCAGTTTTCTTTCAGCTGATCTATCCTCTCGGAAGGATGCCATCCTTCACCACTCCTTTCTTTACCACCATTTTGCTGTTTTACATTCACTTAAGGGAATATTCATTTTTTAATTTATGTTTTAAAATTTTTCCAGCCGCATTCCTTGGTAATTGCTCAGCAAAGTAAATGTTTTTCGGTATTTTATAACCCCCTATTTGTCTTCTGCAAAAATCCTTTAATTCCTGCTCATTAATATGATTTTTGTCTGATGGTACAACAATCGCTGTAACAACCTCCCCATACACTTCATGCGGAAGACCAATGATGGCCACTTCGTTTACCAATGGGTGTAAAGAAAGTACATTCTCAACCTCTGCTGAATATACGTTTTCATCACCGGTTAATACCATATCTTTTTTACGATCAATGATAAAATATTCCCCATTACTTAAGCGAACTCCTAAATCACCGGTATGATACCATCTATCAATAACAGCTTTACTTGTCTTTGATGGTTCTTGCCAATATCCTTTTAATACAGTATCGCTCTTGACTAATATTTCTCCGACTTCATTTTCAGGCTGCTCTTCCCCCATATCATTTACAATTTTCACAAGTATTCCATAAATAGGTTTACCTGCACATAATCCAGATGCCATAATATTTGGCAAAAGTCCAAATTTCTCTATTTCACTTGCTAATGTTCTTGGTGTAATCATGTTACTCATCACATGTGCTGTATTTTCAGTCATCCCATAAACATTTGCTACTACAATATCGGAATCATTAGGTAATAAATCAAAAAAACTCGTTAATGTTTGATGAGATGTAAAGCCTCCCCCAGTTGAAACAGTCCGTAAACTGGTTAGATTAAATTGTTTACTAGCTTCTGAGGTTGCAAACATTTTCAGCTGGGTTGCCGTAATATCTAAATCGTTCACTTGAAATTTTTCGATCAATTCCCCTACTTTTTCAATAGAGAAATCTGTAAATACACAAGTCATTCCCATTGCAATTTTGTTAAACCCCATCATGACACCGATATGAAAGAAGGGGAAAAGGCACATACCTACAAAGTTTCGCTGTCGTGGAAATTCGATTAGCTGGTAACTACACATTTGGGTCATATTTTTATGAGTAATCATTGCCCCCTTCGGCTTTCCTGTTGTACCACTTGTATAGCAAAGAAAGGCAATATCCTCTTCCTTTATATCTGTTTCTAGTTCCGTGTTACTCGCAGCATTGATGATTTCTTCAAGTTGATGGCTTTTATTATCTTTTTTACCAACACAAATTAGGTTTTTAACACCTGGTAGTTCCTCGAGCATGGAATGAATGGTTTCTTTATACGAGTCCTCATAAACAATGGTGTTAACACCCGCATGATTGAGAATATATTTAATTTCAGCAAATCCAAGTCTCGTATTTAATGGGACTGCAATCCCCCCCATGCTAAATATACCGAAATACAATTCAAAGTACTCCGCTCGATTTGACATAAGGATTGCAATTCGGTCTCCTTTATAAAAATTCTTCTGAAAAAGTGCATTTGAAATTTTACATACCCTTTCATAAAATTCCTGGTACGTTCTCTCTATTCCGTTTGAAATCAATGCTGTTTTATGGGGATACTCCCTT
This sequence comes from Neobacillus massiliamazoniensis, assembly GCF_001048695.1. GTDB lineage: Bacteria > Bacillota > Bacilli > Bacillales > Cytobacillaceae > Neobacillus > Neobacillus massiliamazoniensis. The sequence continues at coordinate 293,751 of NZ_CVRB01000006.1, forward strand.
ACAACACTTTCAAGCATATGCTTCAATAGCATTCGAAATTCATCTCCTTTTTGCTAGTAGGAAAGAGGATAACCAAATCCAAGTTTATCCCTTAGTTCCTTGATAACTTCACCATGGGTACATCCCACTTCTATCGCATAAATGGTAGCTTCAAAAACATTTAGTGTTTTGTCTTTCGCTGCCTCTCCTAACCTAGCTAAAGCCTCTACTACTCTTTGATGATCTCGATTTTTCTTATAATTTTCTAAGCGAAGCAAATGTTTATCAACAAGCGTAGTATCCACCCTTGTTACTGGTGGGCGTTTATCTTCACTCTCATCAATTTGATATTTATTTACTCCTACAATAACCTTATCGTTTTGATCGACTGCTCTTTGATATTTCATTGCAGATTCTCCAATTTCCTTTTGAATATAACCATTTCGGACTGCTTCTAGCATGCCGCCCATTTCATCGATTTTATGGATATATTCCCATGCTTTTTCTTCCATGTCGTCTGTTAGTTTCTCGAGGTAATAGGAACCACCTAATGGATCTATGACATCGGCTATGCCGGATTCTTCTGCTAAAATATTCTGCGTATTAATGGCAATTCTAGCTGCCTCCTCAATTGGCGTTCCTAAAGCTTCATCATAGGAATCGGTATGAAGAGATTGCGCTCCGCCTAATATTCCTGCCATGGCCTGAACAGTTATTCGAACGATATTATTTAATGGCTGCTGTCTCGTTAATTCAGCACCAGAAGTCTGTCCGTGAAATTTAAATCGCATTGATTTTGGATCAACTGCACCAAATCGTTCTTTTAAAAGTCTTGCCCAAATTCTTCTTCCCGCTCGAAACTTAGCAATTTCTTCAAATAGACTGATGCTAATATCATAGAAAAAGGTAAACCTCGGGGCGAAGGAATCAATTTGCAATCCTCGTTTCAAAGTTTCTTCAATATAGGTAATGCCGCTTGAAATCGTAAACGCCAGTGCTTGAACAGGTGTTGCACCAGCCTGTTGCATATGCTGCCCAACAATGCTGACGGGGTTCCAGTTTGGAAGGTGGGTATTGATATATTCTATGTGGTCAAGTAAAACTTTCATACTTCCATCAAGAGAAAGTCGGTAGAACATATGATTTGCTACAAAGTGGGAGATAAAGTCAGACTGATTACTAGTTCCAGTGATTTTTGAGAAAGGGATGCCGCGACGCTTTGCAATGACTAAAAGCATTGCTAGACCTGTAAAGCCGATGGGATCATTTAGGCTGATACTAAGCTGATGAATCGGGATTTGATCAAATGCTATTTCCATGTCTTCAATCGTGTTGATTGGTGTTCCACAAGTACCGACAAGCAACGGATCCACCATGTCGGCGTCATAACCTCGATAAAAGCTATTGCAGAAAATTAAACTGACAGCGTTGGATCCAGCTTTAATGATTTCTCTTTGGCGTTCGTTAAATCTTTCAGGGGTATCAAGGCCAATTAATTGTCTGCGGCTCCAGCCCCTCCCTCGGTACATCGTAGGATAAATTCCTCTTGTAAAAGGGTATTGACCCGGATATGCTTGGTTGTAATCTGATGTGTATAATGGCTGAATCGGTATACCTGACAAGTTATATGTTACGTCGTCTTCAGGGAAAACTCCTCGTACTCTTTTATATTCTGCTTTCCACTTCTTTAGTTGTTCTATTTTTTCCATCGTCCTCACCTCCGGAATTTAATTTAAGATTAGTCTTTTTACATTTTTAACAATCGATTCTAACGTTTCTCCAGGATGGAAAATTTTCGATACTCCTGCTTGTATTAATATTTCTTCATCTTCTTTCGGAATGATGCCCCCCACAATTACTTTTTTATCATCCAATTCTTCCACTTTAAGCGCTTCCATTAATTTTGGAATGATTAAATGATCATAAGCTAATGAACTAATCGCAATAATATCTACATCCTCTTGAATCGCTATTGAAACTACATCTTCAATGGTTTGCCATGGACTCGTATAAATTACTTCCATTCCAGCTTCTCGAAGAGCACTAGCAATTACTCGAGCACCTCTGTCGTGTCCATCTAACCCAATCTTAGTGACTAAAATTTTAATTGGTCTTTCCATCTTTCACTCTCCTCTCCACGTTTGGTCCAAATGGTTCATGTTAAAATGTTTATTAAAAATAGTTTCTGCCGCTTTTTCAGGATCCGTTAATTTTTGTTTGACCTTGTAGACGGTTTCGCTCCATTCAGTACTTTTTAAAATGGTTTCATCCAAATAACATAAAATTTTCTCTTTAAGGCTTTCGGCCAATTTATACTTAACATGTTTCATTTCAATTTCGGAACGTTCTCCTGTTAGATTAATTGATTGCCAACGTTCCTCAATACTGTTAATCAGCTCATCTATTCCACTTTCAGTAACGGCTGAGGTTGGCAATACAGGCACTTGCTTTCTATTAAGTACCGCTTCGGAATGAATCATTTGGGTGATGTGCCTTACCGTTATAGCGGAATTAGGTAAATCAGCTTTATTTACAACAAATACATCAGCTATTTCCATGATCCCGGCTTTTTGGGCTTGAATTTCATCGCCTAATCCTGGAGCAACAACAACTAAGGTTGTGTGGGATAGATTCATTATCTCTATTTCGGTCTGACCAGAGCCTACAGTTTCAATTAAGATATAATCAAATCCAAATGCCTCTAAAAGAGTCGTAATATGTCTTACCGACTTTGTTAGGCCACCAACATTTCCTCTTGATGCAAGACTTCTAACGAATATATCATGCGATTGTTGCACCGTTGCCATCCGAATTCTATCACCGAGAATCGCCCCATTCGAAAATGGACTACTTGGATCAATTGCAAGAACAGCAACCTTTTTCCCACTCCTTTGCAGTCTAGAAGCCAATTTATCTACTAGTGAACTTTTTCCTGTACCAGGTGAACCAGTTATTCCGATAATATGGGAGTTACCTGAAAGAAAATACAGTTTTGAGACTAATTCAAGATAGTGTTCCTGTTGATTTTCCACTATTGTAATTGCTCTCGCTAAATCTTTTTGGCTTTGCATTTTAATCCCACTCACTAGTTGATCAATCGCAATAGTTCTTATTTTCGTTCCCTCCTCACACTCCATTTTTCTTAACTAAGCATGCAATTGCCGGACCACCGCCTGCACATAATGTAGCAATACCCAGTTGTTTATCACTTCTATTTAACTCTGTTATTAGCGTTCCTACTAATCTTGCACCTGTATTTCCAGGTGGATGTCCGAGAGCAATCGCGCCACCATTGACATTTACCCTTTCAATTGGAAAATCTAGCTCCTTAATACATGCTAGTGCCTGTGCTCCGAAGGCCTCATTAATTTCTAAGAAATCGATATCACTTATTGATAATCGATTTCGTTTTAGAAGTTTTTTAACCGCAGGGACGGGTCCATATCCCATGATTTCCGGTTCCACTCCTATTGACACCACATCTTGAATTATTGCTAAAATGGGATTTCCGTTTATTTCTGCATATTCTTTAGCCATTAATACAAGTGCACAACCCCCATCGCTTAATGGAGGTGAATTCCCCGCTGTTGAAATTCCGTTTATATGAAACGCTGGTGGTAATTTTCTCATACCTTCTAATGTTGCCTTTGGTCGAAGACATTCATCTGTTTGAATAATCTTTTCCTCTTTTTTACTTTTAATAACAATTGGAACAATCTCTTCTGCAAATCTGCCTTTTTCATGTGCTCTAAAAGCTTTTTGTTGGCTTTCATAGGCAAACAAATCTACTTCTTCTCTTGTTAATCTGGCGTTCATAGCTACAGTTTCAGCTGTATTCCCCATGTGAATACCAATAAAAGCATCATCCAATCCATCGTAATACAGACTGTCTTCTAATGTTTTGGGTCCTCTTTGGTGCCCCCACCTACCTGATAGGTCTAGGTAAGGAACATTACTCATGCTTTCAAAACCGCCAGCGACCACAACCTTTGCCTTTCCCAACCTAATTTGATCTGCTCCTATGTCAATTGCCCGAATTCCAGAGGAACATTGTTGATTAACAGTCATTGCTGGTGCATTTTCAGTAATTCCTGAGTGAATAGCAGCTTGTCGGGCAGGATTTCCTTTTAAACCCGCTTGCCAAACTACTCCCATAATAACTTCATCCACTTCATTCCCAGATACGTTTGCTTTTTTCAACGCACCTTCAATAGCCGCCTTTCCTAGCTCGACTGCCGAAACATCTTTAAAAATCCCTCCATATTTTCCAATCGGTGTTCGTGCATAAGCAACAACTGCCACCTCCACCATATTTTCAAACCCCCTAGTCAGTTTTTAAACCAAAAGTATTTTTTTAAATCTATATTCAGCAATTTAGAAAAATAAACATATTCTTTCAAAAAAATAAGACTGGCCCAAAATGATCGTGATTAACGACCATTTTGGGCCAGTCTATGTAACGAAAATCTAGTTTCATATGTAAAAAAATGAGTTTCATTTGCGAAAATCCAAGTTACTAGCATAAGTTTTAGGTTGGTTTCTTTTTATTAAACCAGGTATGCCTTGCTGATCAAGTAAGGCAGTTATTTTTTCTAGTTGAGTACGATCTTGGACTACAATAAAGTTTGAATGATAAAACATATTTTTTACGTTTATTCTGACACTCCCCATCCCTGAAGGCAGGGGGTTCTATTTCATACCAAGTTTGGCTCTCCAAACCTAATGCGAAAAGAAAGAGGCTTGGCATCACCTTTGCCTAATGAAACTTTTTAGGTCGAAACCGTTCTGACGAACTTCGTTCGTGTGGTTGGATTTCCTTCCATCTCACAGC
>NZ_CVRB01000007.1 GCF_001048695.1 Neobacillus massiliamazoniensis
TCCTGAGCCAGGATCAAACTCTCCAAGAAAGTTGATTTAGCTCGAAATTTACGTTGGCTTCACATCATTAAATGAAGTGAATAATTATTGTTTGTTGACGTTCTTGTTTGTTTAGTTTTCAAAGATCAATTTCTCTTTTGGAGCGGGTGATGGGAATCGAACCCACAACAACAGCTTGGAAGGCTGTGGTTTTACCACTAAACTACACCCGCATATATAATTTTGAATGGTCGGGAAGACAGGATTCGAACCTGCGACCCCTTGGTCCCAAACCAAGTGCTCTACCAAGCTGAGCTACTTCCCGTTTATACGTATAGATTTGGAGCCTTGTAGAGAAATTTCTTTTCTCTAACTTTTAGAAATGGCGCGCCCGAAAGGAGTCGAACCCATAACCTTCTGATCCGTAGTCAGACGCTCTATCCAATTGAGCTACGGGCGCATTTTTTAAAAGCGACTTTATTATCTTAATATAACTTTTCGAATCTGTCAAGAACTTTTTTTGGTGCGGCCGAGAGGACTTGAACCTCCACGGGGTTGCCCCCACTAGGCCCTCAACCTAGCGCGTCTGCCATTCCGCCACGACCGCATCTTCATTAGCGACAAAGATAATCATAACAGATTATTCATTAAGTTTCAAGAGGAAATTGTTGGTGCGGGTGAAGGGAGTCGAACCCCCACGCCTTGCGGCGCCAGATCCTAAGTCTGGTGCGTCTGCCAATTCCGCCACACCCGCATAAAAAGTAAATGGCTGGGCTAGCTGGATTTGAACCAACGAATGACGGAGTCAAAGTCCGTTGCCTTACCGCTTGGCTATAGCCCAATAATATTTAAATAAGTGGCGGTCTGGACGGGACTCGAACCCGCGACCTCCTGCGTGACAGGCAGGCATTCTAACCAACTGAACTACCAGACCAAAATTATTTTAGAAAAGAAACGGGAAATGACTTTTCGCTCATCCCCCATTCCTGATGACCCCTACGGGATTCGAACCCGTGTTACCGCCGTGAAAGGGCGGTGTCTTAACCGCTTGACCAAGGGGCCAAATTTATATGGCGGAGAAGGAGGGATTTGAACCCTCGCGCCGCTTACGCGACCTACACCCTTAGCAGGGGCGCCTCTTCAGCCTCTTGAGTACTTCCCCATATGGCTCCGCAGGTAGGACTCGAACCTACGACCGATCGGTTAACAGCCGATAGCTCTACCACTGAGCTACTGCGGAATAACTTCAAAACTTCCATCGAATAAGGTGCTTTCCTTATCGACTCTTTCCATTATAATGACGATGTATTATAAAGTCAATATCGTTTTGCGATAAAATTTTTTCCAAAGTTAAGCCTCAAGACAAACTGATTTCATTGATTTTTTTCAATTTCCCTTTGCATCTTCCACATACATATTTGCTAGTATTAATACTTTTTTTTCGCTTGTACTGAAGATGGCATTTAGTGCATTGATATAAGAGGATTTTTTTTGAAGACCGTTTTGGAGGCATATCGGTAAGGCGGTTACAAAATCTCGGTGCACCTGTCTTTTTTAGTAACCATTTGAACTCAAGATCACGATGCTGATATCCTTTCCCTTCAAGATGCAAATGATAATGACAAAGTTCGTGTTTTATTATTCCGATTAGTTCATTTTCCCCTAATTGCTCCAAGTACTTTTTATTAATTTCTATATTGTGGGTACCTAATAAATATCGCCCGCCAGTAGTTCTTAGCTTTGGATTGAAAGAGGCTTTATGTTTAAATGGTTTTCCAAATGAATCAAGTGATATTTTTTCCACCATTTTTTGAAGTTCGTGGTTCTCCATGCTTCTCCCCTCTCTTTCAGGCGAACGTGACAACCTATTATAGCATATATTAATTGTACCTTTAACGATGAACTTTTCGGGAGGTTTGATTATGCCGAGTTGGTTACAAAACCAAATGAAAAGAGCTTTCCACGAGAAAAACCTCTACCAAATAAAACTTTTAAACCAGTGCTGGTTTTTTTACCGAAAAAAGCATTACTCCTAAGCTAACGCGTTTTATTTTGGGTAAGTAAAGCTAGATTTTTTCTAAAGTTGATTTCCAATTAGCTACAAAATATTCAATATTGAACAAAAACAGCACCGGATTTAACAGGTGCTGTTTTTTACAAATGAGAACAACTACTTCGAGAGATTTTCAATGATTGGTTTTACTGAAGAGACGCTTTGCGGGTATTGAGATGACTTTCTTACGTATCAACGACCAAAAACAGTTGGAGCCCGAGAAAAAGGGCGTTGATAAAGTGTATCAACGACCGAAACTGGTTGGAACGAGAGAAAAAGGGCGTTGATAAAGCACATCAACGACCGAAATCAGTTGGAACGCGTGAAAAAGGGCGTTGATAAAGAGCATCAACGACCGAAATCAGTTGGAACGCGTGAAAAAGGGCGTTGATAAGGCGCATCAACGACCGAAGCAGGTTGGAACGCGTAAAAAAGAGCTTTGATAAAGCGTATCAACAACCAAAAACAGTTGGAACGAGAGAAAAAAGCCTTGATAAAGCACATCAACGACCAAAAACAGTAAGAACACAAGAAAAAGTGCTTTGAGACGGTCATGTAAACTCTCTTTTGTGCCCTGCTTCATGAAAAATGCATCCGTTCAGTCAAGTAAACTTTTTTACATGACCGGTTTCGGAAAAAACACATGCGTTCAGGCACGTAAACTCTTTTACATAACCGGTTTCGAAAAAAACTCATAAATTCATTCATGTAAATTCCTTGTCGACAAAACTTTGGGATCTCTTTTTTTAGCCAACAGGCTTATTTCATAAACAATTTTATTAAAAAATTCATCTTTGAATAAAAAATCAACAATGAAACTCAACATAACTAACAGAAAAAAGGAAAACAGCCATTGACGAAGTTCATCAATGACCATTTTCCGAAAAACACTATTCTTAACCAGCAGTGTCGAATTCTTATTGAGATGGCGGCAGCATTGTCAGTGCTACTCTGCCCTTTTTCATATCGACGGAGTCAACCCAGACGGTAACCACATCTCCGACAGATACAATATCTAAGGGATGCTTTACGAAGCGGTTGCTGAGCTTTGAAATATGAACAAGCCCATCTTGCTTTACGCCAATATCAACAAATGCTCCGAAGTCGACCACGTTTCGAACGGTTCCTTGTAGCTCCATTCCGGCTTTTAAGTCTTCTAGTTTTAAGACATCCTTTTTTAGGAGTGGACGAGGAAGATCATCGCGTGGGTCTCTTTCAGGCCTTACCAACGCGTCAATAATATCCTTTAAGGTTAATTCACCAATAGAAAGTTCCTCTGCAACAACCTTTAGATCAAGGCTGTTTAAAGCATTCCGCAATTCATCGGTCCCCAAATCTTTTGCTGTAAAACCTAGATTTGATAATAAGTTTTTCACTTCATCATAGTTTTCAGGATGGATTCCTGTACGGTCAAGCGGCTGTTTACCGTCTAATACCCGTAAAAATCCAATGGCTTGCTCATAAGTTTTAGCACCGAGCCGAGGTACTTTCTTTAATTGTGTTCGGCTCGTAAACTTCCCTTCTTCTTCACGCATTTTCACAATATTGTTGGCAGCTGTTTTTGTTAAGCCAGCTACGTATTGCAGCAGTGAAGATGAAGCTGTATTGACATTGACGCCTACTTGGTTAACGGCTGTTTCGACAACGAAATGGAGCGATTCAGATAAGCGCTTTTGGGATACATCGTGCTGGTATTGGCCGACACCTACTGATTTCGGATCGATTTTAACTAATTCCGCAAGCGGGTCCTGCAGACGCCTTGCAATTGAAACAGCACTTCTCTCTTCGACATGGAAATTCGGAAACTCTTCTCTGGCTAAATCAGAAGCGGAGTAAACACTCGCGCCAGCCTCATTGACGATGAGATAGAAAATTTCATCCATTTCTTTTAAAATATCAGCCACAAATTGCTCTGTTTCACGCGAGGCCGTTCCATTTCCGATCGCCACCATCTCTACCTTATACTTTTGGAGAATGGCGATGACCTTTTCTCTTGCTTCCTTTGCTTTCGAAACAGGCGGGTGCGGATAAATCACACCGATTTCTAACACTTTACCTGTTTCATCAACGACCGCAAGCTTACACCCGGTACGATATGCCGGATCAACCCCAAGCACTACCTTTCCTTTCAAAGGCGGCTGCAGCAGCAAATTCCGAAGGTTTTCTGAAAAGATATGGATGGCTTGCTCTTCAGCTTTTTCGGTTAGTTCGCTGCGAATTTCTCTTTCTATTGATGGCTGAATCAGTCTTTTGTAACTATCCTCGATTGCTTCCACGACAATCGGAGCTGTTGGTGAGTACTGGTTCCGAATCCACTTCTTTGAAAGGTAGCCATTCATCGCGTCCACATTTACCTTTACCGATGCACGTAAAATTTCTTCTTTTTCGCCGCGATTTAGCGCTAGGATTCGATGTGGGACAATTTTATTTACAGGTTCTTCGTATTCATAGTACATCTCATAAACCTTTTTCTCGTCTTTCTCTTCTTCCTTCACGGCCGATGCGACCGTTCCAGTCTTCATCGTTTCCTTGCGAATCCATTTGCGGGCTTCAGCATCATCCGAAACCATCTCTGCAATGATATCCTTCGCCCCTGCTACTGCCTCTTCAATGGAAAGAACCTCTTTTTCTTCCGATAAAAATTCTTGCGCTTTGCCCTCGACACTTTCTTTCGGGAAAGTCAGTAGCCATTCGGCAAATGGCTCTAAGCCTTTTTCCTTTGCTACTGTCGCTTTTGTCCGTCTCTTTTGTTTATATGGACGATATAAATCTTCCACCTCTTGGAGTTTTTCAGCGTTTGTTATTTTCCGACTTAGTTCATCCGTTAGTTTTCCTTGTTCAGCAATTATTCTTATTACTTCTTCTTTTCTTTGCTCTAGGTTCTGAATATATTGCCAGCGTTCGAGAACATTGCGAATTTGCACTTCATCAAGCGCACCGGTCATTTCTTTTCGGTAGCGGGCAATGAATGGGACTGTATTGCCTTCCTTAATTAAGGAGATGACACTTTTTACTTGTTTAAACGTAATGGATTGCTCGGCAGCAATTTTTCCAAAAAGCTGTTCCTCTTTCAATAATGTATCATTCACGAAAAACAAACCTCCAAATCCTTTATTCTATTATGGTTATTTTACAGCATGAACTTATTTTCGTAAAAAAAAGCAAGCCGGTAGCTTGCTTGAGCAAAAATATGAGGTCAGGTTTATGTATAAATTAGATAACGGGCGAGCCCTTTGGTGGTTCGTGAGGCGCAGATATCCATAATGAGGAAACATCTAGCTTATTTGTTTAAAAAAACGCTCTTTTATTGAAAAAAGAGCGTGTTGAAGGTTAGAATTCGATGAGTCCTAAGCTTACTTGCAAGGCTTCATCCACTTTTTCCATCATTTCGTCATCGAGATGGGTAATTTTATCGGTTAATCGCTGTTTATCTATTGTACGAATTTGTTCTAAAAGAATAACGGAGTCTCGTTCAAAACCATAGCGCTTCGCATCAATCTCGACGTGAGTAGGAAGCTTCGCTTTTTGAATTTGAGCTGTAATCGCTGCAACAATAACGGTAGGACTAAACCGATTTCCGATGTCGTTTTGGATGACTAGTACAGGACGGACACCGCCTTGTTCAGAACCAACAACTGGGGATAGGTCCGCGAAATAAACGTCACCACGCTTGACAATCAAAGGTTTATCCCCCGCTAACAAGACGTTCTACAGTATGTTCTGCCTCATATTCTGCTAAAAATGCTTCTGATGCGATCCCTAAATTGATCTTAGCCATTTCCATATATCCACGTCTCATGGATTCGCGAATTTGTCTCTTTTTCCGTTCGCGCAAGTACATTTTCGTTGCTTGATAAATAAATTCACTGCGATTCACATTCTCTTGTTTAACAAAACCATCTAATTCACTCAAAAGATGTTGCGGTAATTTTACCAAGATTTCCGTAGTTGCGCCAGATTCAGACACAAACATACACCTCCACCATCACTACACACCCGATTTTATCTGTACCATTTTTAATAATAACATTATTTGTAGATAATGCATAGACTAATTCTAATTCTTCTGTATTATAGACCAATGAATGCTCCTTTTATGCACAAAACATCCGCAATATTATTAATATGTTTAAGCAGAACGATTTAAGACTATTGATTTTGAAGTAAATAGTTCTTTAAATCGACAATTTTCCCACCTTTTTTGTAAAGGCGTGGAACACGGCTTGCGATGATACAAGGAATTTCGTAATTGATGGTCTCGAGTTTTTCAGCAACATCATTGATCGAGATCGATTGTTCTTTCTGGCGCCCAATCAACGTAACCTTGGTTCCTACCGGTACATAATCAGGAAGCAGAATCATACATTGATCCATACAAATTCTGCCAACAATCGGTGTTCTAAACCCTTCGACTAGTACTTCCTGGCCCTGAAGCTTACGGATCCAACCATCAGCATACCCGATTGGAATCGTTCCAATCCACACTTCTTTGTCTGCTTCATAGGTAGCGCCGTAGCTAACTTTATCCCCTTTTTGCATCTTTTTCACATGGACAAGCTTTGAGTGTAACGAAAAAGCCTCCTGCAACGGGAACGGTATTTCTTCTTCCATTTCACGAGATGGCGTTAAACCATACATTGCAATCCCAATCCTAACCGCATTAAAGTAAGTCTGCGGAAACCTTAGTATAGCAGCACTGTTGCTGCAATGGATGTACCGTGGGCGTTTTTTCAATGCGCTAAGCATATCCTGAAAGTTCTCGAATTGTTTTTGAAAATAAGTGAGGTCGAGTTCATCTGCTGTCGCAAAATGAGTAAAGACCCCTTCAAAAGAAAAGCGATTGTCTTCTTGAAGCATTTGCTCAACCGTTGCTAACTCTTCTTTGCTCCGAACGCCGATTCTTCCCATTCCACTATCAATCTTAAGATGAACTTTAATCTGCATGCTGGGATCTAAAAATTGTTTCGCCTTTATCAGCCATTCCTTTTGAAAAATCGTCACAGTAACATGATTACGAAATGCTATCTGAGCGTCTTCTGGTCTAACAGCACCTAAAACGAGAATTGGTGCGGTGATCCCTTTTTTCCTTAAGGCAATTGCTTCATCCATGAAAGCGACAGCCAAATAAGTAGCTCCTGCTGCAAGTGCAGTTTTGGCTACCTCCACATCACCATGACCATACGCATTTGCTTTTACAACTGCAATCATTTCTACAGTATCTGGCAATAGTTTTTTTGTAGAGATAACATTTTCGGTAATACAGTCTAAATCTACTTCTGCCCATGTATCCCGATAGAAAAAGCCCTGCTCTTCCATTTATTCCACTTCCTAATTACTTTAGTTAACATATTGTTTCATTTTATCATAAAAATATGGAATCAGAAAAAAACAGACCCTATTAAAAGGCCTGTAGGCAGGAGAAAATTTATCCAGTATTAACGGACAGTAACCCTACCTCAAGAATGAGAAAGAAACGAAGAAGATAGGTGAGGGATAACTGCCCGTAAATGTCCGATTGGTTCAACTAACCATCAGTGGGGGATGAAGAACCCCCCACTGATGGAAGTTTCACTTTATTTTCCAATCTCACCTTGGACAGATTTTGCTATTCCTACCATTTCATCCTTGGTTAGGTTTTTCGATGCCAGCATGTAATCGACACCGTCTTTCGTCCATGAAATGGAGTGGTCCGTAACGGCTCCAATCGTAGCACCTAAGTCAACTAAGTCTCCTTCAACATAGGTCGGCGCGGTTGCTTCCTTTACGATTACCCTTTCTTGGATGAGCGTAAAGGACTTCTTGCCGTCATATGTGAGTACGACCCGTTTCCCGTTATCAATCTTCACTTCTTTTTCCTGAATTAATTTCGAGTCCTTCAGTTCAAGGGTTGGATATTTAACGGTGAAAGATTGATCTTGCGCCTTCGCCATGGCAGGTAAACCAAGCTGGGCCCGCGTCATGTTCTTTTTCATATCAAAATCGTCCTTGTTAAAGCTGGCATTAAATTGCACCTTAGAAAACTCAACGGTAACAAGGGTCTTTCGGTCGGGATCCATCACTTTGACGACTGCCGGTGATAAATCACCTCTGTTCAGTTTGATCTCTTGAAACGGCAGCATACTATTATTTTGGTAACGTGTTTTCGTTTCAAAAATATAGTAATCCTTCGTTGCAGTAAACTTGGCTTCCTTATCCGTGACAATATCTTTAATCAGTGATTCATACAAATAGGCTTGACTACTATTTTGCGGCCAGTCACTTTGGAAGCGGAAGCTCTTATTAAGGGCTGGGGTTAACACAAATACCCCTTGTTCATTTCGTAGAATCATTTGACTTTGATCTTTTTGGGCATTTTTCAGATTGACTCGGTAAAATGTAGGATCTTTATGCCAAATTTCCACATTATAAACCTGTGAATCTGTTCCCATTTTTAAAGTCATTTTTGCGTTGACTTTATAACCTGATAAGTCGTCGAGTTTGCTATTTAAGTCTTTCACCACATCTTGCTGTGACTTAGAGCCACAGGCGGCTAGCGAAAAAATGACCATCAGCGCAGCGATGAGCAGCAACAACTTTTTCCCCATTCCTTCAACCCCTTCTTGTCTCATTTCATATGGTTTTTTGAAGAGAAAGGCAGGGAACTAAAATGACCATAGCTGACCTTGTCTCTCCTTTATTCCCTATGAATATATGAGACAGCCTTCGGGATTATGATTAGAGATAGTACTAGCCTTTAAAAAATGTTCTAATCCGATTCAATGACCACCTGTGCAACAGCATAATCTCTGCTATGGGATATTGATAAGTGGGCATTAACATCTGGCTTTACAATTACAGGCTTTCCTAATGGATCGACAGCAATTTCTATATCCAGGAAGGAAAGGTCTTTGCCTATTCCCGTCCCCATTGCCTTCGAAAATGCCTCCTTTGCGGCAAATCTCCCCGCCAAAAATTCCACTTGTCTACGGCCTGCAAGGGTTTCAAACCGATCCCGTTCACTTGGAGTTAAGATGCGGTCAACCAGTTTACCTGTTCTGTTTACTACATCCTCAACCCTTGATAGTTCGATGATATCGATTCCAATTCCTTTAATCATACTTCATCTTCCTTCTATTTAAATATCTGTTAGCATAATAGTGTACAAGTTTGATAAAACCGTCCATTATAAGTAGTAAGAATATTCAGGGGGTTTACCATGTTTATACGAACCGAAAGCTTTCGTGAATTTATTCGCTTTTATCCAATCGTTTCTTTGATCATATCCATTAATATCATTATTTATCTTTTATCCATTTTACCGTTTTTCCCTAACATTTGGTTCTTTGAAACGTTTTCAGGTGTCAACCTATACATTACGGAAGGGCAATTTTGGCGGTTGCTAACGCCCATCTTTATGCATAGCGGTTTTTCACACATGCTGTTTAATAGCTTTTCCATTTTACTTTTCGGACCTGCCCTTGAAAGGATGCTGGGCAGTGGCAGATTTTTATTTGTTTATCTTTTCTCAGGAATCATTGCCAATATTGCGACACTCATGGTTGAGCCACTGACTTTTACTCATGTCGGTTCCAGCGGAGCCATTTTCGGCTTATTCGGGTATTATCTCAGCATCATCATGTTTCGTAAAACGATGCTGTCTCGACAGAACTCACAAATTATTATAACCCTTTTGGTCATTAATTTACTCATGACCTTTCTACAGCCCAATATTAATATTACTGCCCATCTTTTTGGATTACTAGGCGGCTTTCTCTTAGGGGCCTTTCCCTATTTCAATAAAAAAGATTTTTCCGATTCCATCAAAGGAGTTTCCAACTGGGCTGGGAGCAAAAAAAAGGACTTTTCCTATCAGTCCCCTTTGAAAAAATTGATGTGGGGAGTGATTGTTCTCCTTGCCATCCTTGGGTTTCTTGCTCAAAGATAAAACGATATATACAGTAGGTAACTTTTCGGCTATCATAGCGAGTCTAGCGCAATTAGGGCTCTTGGTGACCGAAAACTGTGGCAAAGCAGAAATTTGGTCACCAAAGAGGGCTCTTGGTGACCGAAAACTGTGACAAAGCTGAAATCTGGTCACCAAAAGGGCTCTTGGTGACCGAAAACTGTGACAAAGCTGAAATCTGGTCACCAAAAGGGCTCTTGGTGACCGAAAACTGTGATAAAGCTGAAATCTGGTCACCAAAAGGGCTCTTGGTGACCGAAAACTGTGACAAAGCTGAAATCTGGTCACCAAAAGGGCTCTTGGTGACCGAAAACTGTGACAAAGCTGAAATCTGGTCACCAAAGAAGGTTCTTGGTGACCGAAAACTGTGATAAAGCTGAAATCTGGTCACCAAAGAGGGCACTTGGTGACCGAAAACTGTGACAAAGCTGAAATCTGGTCATCAAAGAAGGTTCTTGGTGACCGAAAATAGTGATAAAGCTGAAATCTGGTCACCAATGCACAAAAATGTGTTTTCTTCTTGTTATAAATCAACAACACAACCGTTTTTAAAAAAAGAGCATGGATAATTGACATCCATGCTCTTTTCTTAATTATTAATGGTTAAAGGATCTTGGCTTTGATGATTTGCCGCCGGTTCTTTTTTCTCCGCTTCTCGGCTTTACCGATGCTTTTTTACGACGGTCAGAATTGTAGCCACCGCGTGAATCATCTTTTCTTCTGCGATCACGGTCATAAGGTTTTCTTTCTTTTTTTCCAGGTAGAGGCTGCTCTTCCGTAAGTTTTACAGGAGTAGTATCAGGCTCTTTTGTCAGCATCTTCAGAACAGCTGCAATAACGGTTGATGCATCATTTGTTTCTAGCAATTCCTCAGCTGCTGCTTTGTAATATTGAAGATTGTTCGTTTCAATCGTTTGATTAATCTTATCCACTACCGCACGCTGTTGGCCTTCTAATGCCTCATCAAGGGTTGGTGGCTTCATCCGCTCCATCTTGCGTTTTGTAGTCTTTTCGACAACGGCAAGATACGACTTTTCACGTGGTGTGATGAATGTCAACGCCATTCCAGTTTTACCGGCGCGACCTGTACGACCTATCCGGTGAACATAGCTTTCAGGGTCCTGCGGAATATCAAAGTTGTAGACATGAGTAACTCCAGAGATATCAAGTCCTCTTGCCGCTACATCTGTAGCAACAAGAACATCAATCGATCCTTCTTTAAATTTGCGAAGGACAGAAAGACGCTTTGCCTGGCTTAAATCACCATGAATTCCTTCAGCCGCATAGCCTCTTAAGTTTAAGGCTTCTGATAATTCATCAACACGGCGTTTCGTCCGGCCGAACACAATTGCTAATTCCGGGGATTGAATGTCTAACAGTCTTGTCAGCACATCAAATTTATTCTTTTCTTGAACTTCAAGGTAATATTGCTCAATTGATGGTACAGTCATTTCCTTCGTTTTCACTCGAACGATATGCGGATCCTTCATGAATCGTTCTGCGATTCTTTGGATTGGACCTGGCATTGTTGCCGAGAACAGTAATGTCTGGCGCTCTTCAGGAATTTTAGCAAGAATGGCTTCAATATCTTCAATAAAGCCCATGTTTAACATTTCATCCGCTTCATCCAGAATAACCGTTTGGACATTATCAAGACGCATCGTCTTACGATTGATATGGTCCAAAAGACGTCCAGGTGTTCCCACGATAATGTGTGGGGATTTTTTCAATGAACGGATTTGCCGACTAATATCCTGTCCACCGTAAATAGGAAGGACGCGAACTTTTTTGCCTGCTCCGATTTTATAAAGTTCTTCAGAAACTTGAATCGCTAATTCTCTTGTAGGCGCAATAATAATTCCTTGAATCGCCTCTTTACTCGTAATAATCTTTTCCACTAATGGAATCCCAAAAGCAGCTGTTTTTCCTGTTCCGGTTTGAGCTTGCCCAATCACATCTTTATTTTCTAAGCTTAACGGAATTGTTTCAGATTGTATTGGGGTTGCTTCCTCAAAACCCATTTTGAGGACAGCCTTTAAGGTTGCCTGGCTAATACCTAAATCTTCAAACTTGGTCAATGTTTTCATTCTCCTTCATCTATTTAAAATTATACTGAATAGTTCTATCGAAACACATCTAAAATGCCGTTAGTAGGTATAACTTATTTTACCAAAAAAAAGACATTCCTCCAAAGGAGTATGCCCTTATCGCTTATCAGAATTTAGATCGTTAAATTCTGTACGCATAAATTCCACTACGCCTAATTAACCGTCCTATTCGGCGAGTTTCCATTTAACGTTCTTTAGACACGCTGAAGATAATCATACCATTATTATTTGTTTAATGCAATATAAGCAAGTAGGAAACAAATTATTCCAGCTTACGGTTCCTTCAAAAAGTCGTATACTTGGGAAAAGAGGGCATCCTTTTCCTCACAGTGACAGATATGATGCTTAGACTCTTTTATTAGGGTAAGCTTTTTCTGTTTTGCAGGAATGGTTCGATATAAATATTCAGCGCTTTTAAGCGGCACAATCCCATCACACTCTCCTTGTGCGATTAAAGTTGGCACATTTATCTGGCTTATCAGCGGTTTAATATAGGAAACGAGCCGTCTGAATTGCCATGTTGCAGCAAAAGGGGTTTCTTTTATTTTTCTTTTATATCGCTGAAATAATTCATTTTTGACTAAATTCCCCTTAAGCATATCGGCAGCTATCCCCTTTACATCAGAGAATAATTGCTTCGGATTCATATAATAGGCTGCAGCACTGAGTAAAATGAGCTTGTCCACAGGATATTTGGCAGCAAGATAGCCGGCAATTAAACCGCCCATGGAAAAACCAATGACATAAATCTCGTCACATGTTTCAATGAGTTTTTTTAATTCTAACTCAGCATATTCAAGCCACTCTTCATAATGAATCCCTTTTAAAGCAAGGGTGTCGCCATGTCCCGGAAGAGTTGGAACACGGAACACCCAGTCTGTTCGCTCCTGTAAATAGTGAACAAGCGGCTCTACTTCATATGGGGCACCTGTAAATCCATGAATACATAAGCATCCAATCATTTTTCTCACCAGCCTATTAACAGGCCCCGGTCCAAATTAGGAAACAAGCCTATTTCTGTAATGCCGTTACAATTTCCTCTAATTTCATCCCGCGCGATGCCTTAACAAGGACCAATGTCTGGGCATCTAAATGCTGCTTTAGCTCGCGAATGAGTCCTGCTTTATCTGTAAAAGCAAAAACTCTTTGTTCGCCTAATACTGATCGTGCACCTTTTGCTATTTGTTCCCCTAAAGCTCCATAGGTAAACAACAAATCAATTTTATCGGCATGTAAGCCTGTTCCAATTTTATAGTGGTATTGTTCTTCTTCCGCCCCAAGCTCAAGCATGTCGCCAAGAACAAGAATCTTCCGTCCATACCCTTGAAGATCCGAAACTAAATCGGTGGCTGCCAACATCGATGTTGGGCTGGCATTATAAGCATCGTTAATTATTTTTTCGCCATGTTTCCCTTCAACTAGCTCCATGCGCATATGTGTCAGCTTAATCTGCGCTAAGCCATCATTCATTTTTTCATATGGAATCGCAAAATGCTTGGCAATCAACATGGCTGCCATGGCATTTAAAATATTGTGTGTACCTAAAACAGGCAGCTGAAAACTCTCGTTCGAAGCATTTATTTTAAAACGGTTTCCTTGACCGAGTTGCTGAATTTCCGTTGGGAATACATCATTGGTGTCTTTTCTTCCAAAGGTTTCAAAATGAATAGTTCCTTGATGCTCTTGAAGTCTATCCATTAATAACGGCTCGTCACCGTTTATAACAGCCAGTCCTCCGTTTGCAAGTCCTAGTAAAATTTCAAGCTTCGCTTCTGCAATTGCCTCTCTTGAGCCGAGGTCAAGAAGATGGGATTCACCAATATTCGTAATCACAATGGCATCCGGACAAGCAAGCTTCGTTAGGAACTCAATTTCTCCTATAGCGCTCATGCCCATTTCTAACACAGCAATTTCCGTATCCCGATCTAGCCCTAGGACGGTTAAAGGGAGTCCGATTTCGTTATTAAAATTCCCTTCGGTTTTTTGAACCTTATATTGAACGGATAAGAGTCCGGCTGTCATATCCTTCGTCGTCGTTTTTCCGTTACTTCCAGTGATTCCTACAACCTTAACCGGCAGTTCGTGGCGGTACTCTCTCGCTAACTCCTGCAGGGCTAGTAGGCAGTTGTCGACTAATAGGATCGGCAAGTGGGCAGGAGGGTTGGGAACATCGCTTTGCCAGAGGGCGGCAGCTGCCCCCTTCGCAATCGCAGCTTCCACATACTTATGACCGTCCACATTTTCACCTTTAAAAGGGACAAACAGGTTACCCTTTTCGATTTTTCTCGAATCAATCGTCACCCCTTCTACGATTAGATCAACAAATGGGGTGATATCATTTTTTATTGAAATCATGTCAGAAATCTGTTTGATCGACTTCCTAATCATTTTTTTCCTCCATTTTTCAAGAAAAGCGCAAAGCGCCCCAGACAGAGGCGCACTTTCGCTTTTCTTATTGTCTAGCTTCAGCGCCTAGCCACTCGAGGTCATAAGCCTCTCCCATTAAGAAGGCAAAAAGCGCCTTCTTATTGGGAGTGTCTTATCCTTGTCGTGGCTGAACGAGGCGCTTACGCTTTTCTTAGATTGTATATTTAATTTTTTGTTTTTCTGTATGTCTTTCTATTGCAAGGTTTACAAGTCGCTCAATTAATTTAGGATATTCAACACCGGTTTCCTTCCACAATAGCGGGAACATACTAAACGGTGTAAAGCCAGGCATGGTATTTACTTCATTTATTAATACTTTACCATCCTTTGTTAAAAAGAAGTCTGCTCGAACAAGTCCTGAGCAATCCAATGCTTTAAAGGCTCGAATGGCCGACTCTTTAATTTCTCGGTATTCGTCCTCTGAAATATCTGCAGGGATCATTAAGGCTGTTTCCCCGTCCTCATATTTCGCTTTATAATCATAAAAGTCTTTTTTCGGTACAATTTCACCCGCTACCGAACATTCAGGATGATCATTACCAAGAACACCTACCTCGATCTCACGGGCAGTCACGCCTTCTTCAATAATCACTTTTCGGTCGTACTGGAAGGCTTCCGCAAAAGCAGCCTCTAATTCTGAGAGATTTCTACATTTGCTAATGCCAACGCTTGAGCCAAGGTTAGCAGGCTTAACGAAACATGGATAGCCAAGTTCTTCTTCTACTTTTTTATAGATTTCCACCTTTGTGATTTCCCATTCACTTTTGGTAAAAGCAACATAGTTTACTTGGGCAAGTCCTGCTTGCGCAAAAATATTTTTCATGATGACTTTATCCATGCCAGCGGCGGATGCTAATACGCCATTTCCAACATACGGAAGATTTAATAATTCTAAAAGCCCTTGTACGGTTCCATCCTCACCATTAGGTCCGTGCAGCAATGGAAAAATCACATCAAGCGACTCTTTTTCTTGCTTTTCGGTTTGAAAAAGCGATGGTGCTAAGGCTAATGGCGATACCTGAGTGCTCGCTGAAAATTCTAGTGCTTGCACGTTTTGAACCGGAGCATTAAGTTGAGGCCCTTTCACCCACTGCCCTTCAACATTTATGTAGATCGGATGAATTTCAAATTTTTCTAGGTCCAGTGCTCTAATAACAGCAAGGGCAGTCTGTAACGATACTTTATGTTCAGCGGATTTTCCACCATATAATAAACCAAGTTTTGTTTTCATAACAATCCTCCACCTTCTCATTAACGTTTTTATTTTACCACTTTATTTTATTAGAAAGGAAACGTGGTTCATGTTTTGGATGATTTTTTATACCCTATCCTAATTTTATGAAAAATACAGCTTACCTTAAAACAAGATAAAATCTCTCCAAGTGGATATTGGAGAGATTTTATATGACAGTTAATTTCCACTCTTTTAATTTCTTGTCAAAAATAATTTTTGCATGACAAGTTTTATGGGCAATTTGTTCATATTCCTCATACATATCATCCATATTATCAAAATCGCCAATTACCCAGACAGGAATTTCAATTCTCCCACGCTGATGATCTGCATCCTTTAATGAAATACAGATACCCTCTTTGATGAAAGGAGTTAACGAGAGAAGGATTTCCTTATTGACCGGAGGATAAAACCGTTTCTTTCGTACTCCAAGAAGTGTTTTTTCAAGTCTTAGGTGCCCCAATTTACCTGCAATCGACACACTTAATAGTTGAAAAAAATCCTTAAAGCTGCGGTAATAAATTTTGTTATACCAGCCGTCGTCACGGGCCAAATAAACAAAACGATTGCCTAGTTTATTATAAAACGGCAATTTCAAATGCTGCTTTTGATGGCCTAAATACAATAGTTCCGCAATTTCCTGGCCGGTCAGTTCATTTAACAATTCCTCTTCTAGAAAATCTATCCAGCAGAAATTCCCGTAACCATATACATCTTGTGTTGCCAACTTTTTAATTCGATCTTGCGGGCAATATTGGAGAAGTGTGTGCCTGTTTAAATCAGAGTCATCAAAGCGATGCTTAAGCAAAAGCAAATGATTTAATGACCCTGAAAAAGCAGTAACAAATTCTTCAAATTCGATTCCGTATGACAAAACATACTGGTCCGTTTGATTTAAATGTACGTAGATGAGGTCCCGTATGTCTTGATGATGCCTTTTCAATGCAACTTCCTCCGATCAACAATTTAGAAAATCTATTAAAACCTTACAGGATATAAGAATGAAAGAAAGCTTTTAATGAAATATTGGTCCATTTCATTTTACCAAATTATAGTGCAAATAGCTTATTTCAATTCTTTTACAAATAAAAAGATTTTGGTGAAATCATTGCAACTATTTTACTCCTATATATAGCCTTTTGGTCAATAGTTTATTTGTTAAATTTTCAATGCAATGTATACCTTTTTTATTATTTACTTTTCTTCCAGTTTTCAACGATTTATTGAAACCATTTTGTAAGTAAAATCGTTATTATATATGTGCGCCTGTAACATTTTACCTTAGAAATATTTTCTAGCATGTAATTAGACAATAAAGGTGATGAGTGTGTGTTGATGGAAAACAGAAGATATAGAACTGATCGCTTTGATTGGACGCTTACCTTATTGTTGTTCCTCTTTTTCTTAATTAGCTGTGTGGCTATTTACAGTGCACAAGGCTCCGCTCAATATGACAGGAATTTTTTAATCATGCAGGTCTTTTGGTATGTAGTTGGAGCCGCGATTATCTTGGTTTCGATTCTTTTTGATACATATCAGTATAAACGGCTTTCCTGGTATTTATATTGTTTTGGACTCTTATTACTCGTTGCTTTGATTGTTGCTCCCGAAAGTATTGCCCCTGTCAGAAATGGTGCTAAAAGCTGGTTTATTATAAAAAAAATAGGCCAGATCCAGCCGTCAGAATTTGTAAAGCCCTTTCTGATCTTAGCCTTAAGTCGGGTTATTATCCGTCATCAGGAACTCTATCAGGAAAAAGCGTTGAAATGGGACTTTCTTTTGCTTTTAAAATTAGGTGTCACTACCGCCGTACCGCTTGGACTCATCATGCTCCAACCTGACCTCGGAACAGGTCTCGTTATTTTGGCTATATTAACAGGTATGATTTTAGTTTCCGGAATTTCATGGAAAATCATTCTCCCTATCTATAGCGCAGGAACCTCCCTTGGAGCACTGATCCTCTATCTGGTTATTAATAAACCTGAGCTCCTGGAGAAATATCTAAAGGTAAAAAGCTATCAATTTCTTCGCATTTACGCCTGGATAGACCCTGTGAATAATGAATCAGGCGCAGGTTTTCACTTGATGAAATCATTAAGTGCAATAGGCTCTGGGGTCTTAACGGGAAAAGGGTTCGGCAAGCGGGAAGTGTATATCCCGGAAGGACATACTGATTTTATCTTCAGCGTGATTGGAGAAGAGTATGGCTTCGTTGGTGGAAGTATCTTAATTGGCCTCTATTTTATGCTTATTTACCATTTAATCAGGACGGCTTTGGATACGAATGATCCTTTTAATACGTATGTTTGTACAGGGATCATCAGCATGATTACCTTTCATGTCTTCCAAAATATCGGAATGACTATTCAAGTTCTCCCGATTACCGGAATTCCCTTGCCGTTTATCAGCTATGGAGGCAGCTCGTTAATGGGGAATATGTTTGCAATGGGACTGATCTACAGCATTCGCTACCACCATCGAAATTATATGTTTGCAACTGACAAATCCCTAGGCACTTAAAAAGCAACAATCCTTGCTTTTTTATTTATTGGCTAAGTTAAATCTCATTGATGATTTTGCCACTATGTTGATTGGAGCGGAAGGCGCGAGACTCCTGCGGGAGTACGTGGCAGGGGAGACTCTGCAGGCGCTTAAGCGCCGAGGAGGCTCCCCGGAACGCCCGCGGAAAGCGAAGCGCCTGAAGCGGAAATCAACAGGCAAGTTTAACACAGCCTAATTATTAAGATTATCTTAAAGATTACTATATATATTCCTTTATTAGACAAATTATTATAAACTAAAAAAGTATCTTTAATAAATTGTGAAGGTGAATTATGACTGCTTATATTAATACCGTTTTGGATTTCTTGTCTCATTTAGGTTACTTCGGCATTGCTTTAGGTTTAATGATTGAGGTTATCCCGAGTGAAATTGTACTGGGCTATGGCGGATATATGATTGCACAAGGACATATCAATTTCTTTGGAGCCCTCATTGCCGGTATAATTGGCGGAACCTTTTCCCAATTATTCTTGTATTGGGCGGGCTATTATGGTGGACGTCCATTTTTAGAGAAATACGGTAAATATGTACTAATTAGAAAACACCATATTGATATTGCCGAGAAATGGTTTGAAAAATATGGCGCCGGAGTTATTTTTTCTGCACGATTTATCCCTGTGGTACGACATGCGATTTCCATTCCAGCCGGGATTGCCAAAATGTCGATGAGTAAATTTACTCTTTACACCGTTGCTGCCATTATTCCGTGGTCTATTCTATTCCTATACCTTGGTAATGTTTTAGGAAAGAACTGGTCACATGTCAAGGAAGCCGCCGCACCATATGCAACGCCAGCTATTTTTGTTGCCATCATCATTGGCGTGATTTATTATTTAGTCAAACGAACAAAGAAAACCGCCAAATAGGCGGTTTTTTTTATGTTGATGACTTAGGTTTTGAAAATTTAGCTTGTGCCCATGCATCGAGCTTTTTGACATGGCTTTTTCCGATGGTAAAGCCGTATATAATTAGCAAGACAATAATGAGCGTATACAAATCAATTTTTTTTGTCGAGATAAAATTAATGATCCCCATTAATACTTGCGGGATTACTCCTGTCAGTGCAAACAATACCGTTGCAATCTTAAACCAAATTTTAGATTTTAATCCATATCGAGCATATAGCAAGAAAAATGTCGACAACCACGCCAATACCTCTAAACTACCAAGGATTATCCATTTGTTGTCAACCAAAATATTCATCATTATGAAACTCCCTTTCCTTTAAATTACCATCAAAATAAAAAAGCCATGGAGAACGACCGTTACCGATCTCTTCTCCCAGGCTTTTATCCTTCCGTGGACACCAAATAGCGGAAAACCCATTGCAAAAGTCCACACTTTTCCGCAATTTATACAGGTGTGTTTTCTCTCGGACCAGACTGGCATTACACCACGGAACCCTAGAAAACATGTTCATATATATTTATCCATTATTTTAACAGAAAAATAGTACCCAAAGTAGTTCTATTTTTTTACTTTTTAAAATGATACGGCAAAGTTGCAACAATAACTTTCTTTTTAAAAATAAGATAAGTCCTAATTAATAAGCTCGATTGATTGTGTAAAATATTATGCCAGCTCTTTTTGGTAATGAACTGTGGAATTAATACCGTTACCCGATAATTATTTTCACTCGCTTTGTGTTCCACTGTATCAATAAATTTCGATAAGGGCTGAAGAACACTGCGATAATGAGATTGCAAGGTTACAAGTCGTACATCAGGCTGCCACTTCTCCCACTTTTCGGCGAAACGTTTCTCATCTTCACGATCAAATGAAACATAAACAGCGAAAATTTGATCGGTTAATGATTTGGCATAATTAATGGAATTTTCCACTACCTTCGTAAACCCTGCAACCGGTACAATGATAACATTTCCTTCAATAGGGATTGCAGGTGATTCGGGATGAATCCTTAATTGTTCACCAACTGCTTCGTAATGTTTATTAATCCGATGAAACATAATAACAATTAACGGTAAAAAGATAAAAACAAACCACACTTGAGTAAATTTCGTTATAAAGAAAATAAGTAGTACCGTTAAAGTAATTATCGCTCCGATTAAGTTAGCACTTAGCTTTGCCAGCCATCCGCCCTGCTTTTTCCGGACCCATCTGATGATCATCCCTGTTTGTGATAAGGTAAACGGAATGAACACCCCAACAGCATAAAGAGGGATTAAATGCTCGGTTTTTCCGTGAAAGGCAATAATGAGCAGAATCGAAGCAACCCCTAAAGCAACGATTCCGTTTGAATAGCCAAGACGGTCGCCTCTAATCGCAAACATACGAGGCATATACTTATCTTTTGCCAGGTTAAATGCCAATAAAGGAAAAGCCGAAAAGCCAGTGTTGGCAGCCAAGACCAAGATTACTGCCGTAGTTCCTTGAACAAAAAAGTATAAATAATTCCGCCCGAAGGTTTCTCTAGCAATTTGCGAAACTACTGTTTCATCAGCCTTTGGTCCAATACCATAATAATATGCCAAAAAAGTAATACCACTAAACAATATCGCTAATAATGATCCCATTAGAATCAATGTTTTGGCTGCATTCTTGGGAGCGGGGTCTTTAAAATTAGGAATGGCATTGGAAATCGCTTCGACTCCTGTTAACGCTGAACAACCGGATGCGAAGGCTCGAAGTAGCAGGAATAAGGAAATTCCTTCCACCGGTGTCCCAAGGGCCGGATGATAAAAGGTATGCGAAACATTTCCGGTCATAATATTATAAATGCCAACTCCAATTAATATAAAAAGTGCAAAAACAAACAAATACACCGGATAGGCAAGAATCGTTGCCGATTCCGTTAAGCCCCGAAGATTTAAAATAGTAATCATGACAACTAAAACACAGGCAATCGGGACTGTATAGGGATGTAACTGCGGAATAGCGGATGTAATGGCATCCGTACCAGCAGAAACACTAACAGCCACTGTCAATATATAATCCACTAATAAAGAGCCACCAGCAATTAAACCCGCATTCACCCCTAGATTTTCTTTTGATACAACATAGGCTCCTCCGCCATGCGGATAGGAAAAGATAATTTGCCGGTACGAAATAATTAAGGCTGCTAATAAAAATAGGACCCCTACCGCGATCGGAATAGAATACCAGTAAGCGACTGCGCCTATGGTTGATAAGACAATTAGGATTTGCTCTGTGCCGTACGCCACAGAGGATAGGGCATCGGAAGACAGAATCGCTAATGCTTTTAAAATATTTAGCTTTTGATCTCCTAATGCCGTCGATTTTAATGGACGGCCAATTAAGATTCTCTTTACAGAAGAGAGCAAGTTTTTCACCCACCATGAAGTAGAATTTACCGATTGATTTTAACACAACTTATTGGAGTAGTAGAAGTGTTTTCTTTGTGTACAGCTTCCCCTCTAACTAAAAAAGCATGGAGATTTTCATCCTTCATGCTTCGACTAGACGATTTTTTTAGGGGCACCTTTTTTATTAATGGTCTGTTAAACTTGTCTGTTGATTTCCGATCCATGCGCTCGCTTTCCGCGGGCGGTCCGGGGAGCCTCCTCAGCGCTTAAGCGCCTGCGGGGTCTCCCCTGCCCCGTACTCCCGTAGGAGTCGAGCGCCTTCCGCTCCAATCAACATTGCAGAAAAATTATCATGAACTTTGTACGTATAGTGGTGCCTGTCACATTTTGGGACAGCCTCTTACTCATAAAAAAAACGTTCCTACCATAAGTAGAAACGTAATTTCAAATCAGGTTACCAATTATTTTTGACTTGCCGCTTCAATCACACGTTTCATAGCGTGCATTTGTCCCAAATGGCTCGATTCGTGGAAGATGGCAAAGTTCGCAAGCTCTCCATACGTTTCTGCTCCGAGGAATGGATGTTTAATTCGTTCAGATAAACTCTCCACTGGAATCTCTTTGATCCGCTTAATTTGCTCTTTAAGCTGAGCAGATAATTCCTCAACGGAAGGAACATCCCCCTGCCAGTCAGAAGGTTTCGTGCCCCTACTGAATAATTCCATGTAGTGTGCCGGAAGATGGGTCGATTTATTCGGAAAGCCAAACATAAATTGCTCTGCAACTGTCAGCACATGACCTACATGCCAATGAATCGTATTATTAAATCCTTTAGGCTGTACGTCCACGATTGCTTCGTCCAAGGCATCGACATTTTTTAGAAGGAAACTACGCGTTAACTCAAAATTTTTGAATACTAATTCGCTCATTCTCATCTTCCCCTCTTTCTGATTTCAAGCACCTTCTATTTTACCTAAATTTATCCTCTTAGGAAAATAATTTGCTCTTACATTTCTTCAGGCGCTTCAAGTCCCAGCAACCGCAATCCTTCTTTAAGAACAATCGTTACACTGTAGACTAAGGCAAGGCGCGCTTGTTGCTCATCACTTTCTTCAAGAATTTTTACTTCCGCATAGTACTTATTAAAAGCCTGGGCAAGGTTGACCACATATTTTGCCACCTGGGACGGATCAAATTGCTCGCATGCCCGTTTAATTGCATTTGGGAATTCCATTAGGAAACTAATGACTTTCCATTCCTTATCCCATGCTGCATGATCGTTTTTCGAATAATCCTCAGGATGCCAATTCCCTTTACGCAGAATCGAGCATGCTCTCGCATACGTATATTGAACGTAAGGCCCTGTTTCCCCTTCAAAACGAAGCATATCTTCCATAGAAAACTCAATATCGTTCATTCGGAAATTTTTTAAATCGTGAAAAATAACTGCCCCAACACCAACCTGATTCGCTACTTCGTCTTTATTAACTAAGTTTGGATTTTTTTCTTCAATATTTTGCTGTGCTAAGGAAATGGACTCTTTTAATACTTCTTCCAATAAAACAACCTTTCCTTTACGCGTGGACATTTTCTTACCGTCCTTTAACATCATTCCAAACGGAACATGGACCATTTTCTTAGCCCAACCATAGCCCATTTTTTCCAATACAGCCTTCAACTGTTGAAAATGCAGGCTTTGCTCATGACCAACTACATATAAAGAAAGATCAAAATCATAATGCTCCTTACGATAAATAGCCGCTGCTAAATCACGGGTTGCATAAAGGGTAGCGCCATCTGATTTTTTGATTAAGCATGGCGGCAGTTGTTCCTCGTGAAGCTCGACCACTTGAGCCTGATCGGATTCCACGAGCAAATGTTTTTCCTCTAACAGCTCGACAACACGGTCCATTTTGTCATTATAGAAAGCCTCACCTGCAAAGGAATCAAAGTCAACATGCATTAACTGATAAATTTTTGAAAATTCCTTTAATGATTCATCACGAAACCATTGCCAAAGCGACAATGCTTCCTCATTCCCATCTTCAAGCTCTTTAAACCAGTTTCGCCCTAGGTCCACAAGCTCCGGATTCGTTTCCGCTTCCTCATGAAACTTGATATAAAGTTTTAACAATTCTTTAATTGGGTTTTGCTTTATTTTTTCTGTATCTCCCCATAGCTTGAAAGCCGCAATCAACTTCCCAAATTGCGTTCCCCAGTCGCCGAGGTGGTTGATTTTGATTGGCTTGTAGCCAGCCTTTTCAACGATGTTCGCCAAAGCATTTCCTATCACCGTTGAACGCAAGTGCCCCATCGAAAACGGCTTGGCAATATTAGGTGATGACATATCAATCGTTACATTCCCACCATTCCCTATGGTAAGTGTGCCGTAAGTCTCTTTTTGTTCAAAAAGATCTGCAATCATTTTTTCCGAAACCGTCTTTTTGTTTAAAAAGACATTGATATAGGCCCCCACCACTTCGATCTTTTCAAAATTAGGAGATTGAACCCGTTCGCTTAACTCCTGGGCAATCAGATTCGGAGCTTTTCTTTTTAATTTTGCTAAAGTAAAGCATGGAAAAGCCAAATCTCCATGGGCATCGTTCTTCGGTTTTTCAATGCTCAATTGAAGTTCATCCATTGTCAATTCGTGATTCAGCAACTCGTAAAGAATGGCTGCAAGTTCTTGTTTAAAATTCATTTTTAACCCCTCCATATAATTTAAATTTGAAGCGCATTGCGACTTGCTTAGGAAAGAAAATAAAAAAACCCCCGCCTCTTAAAAGAGACGAGAGTTTGATAATCCCGCGGTACCACTCTAATTGTTCAAATAGAACCTGCTTTACATCATAACGGAGAATTTCCCGGCATGCCCTACTATTTTCAGGCAGGCATCTCAAAAGTGCGCTTCATTATCTGGTCTGCATCAGGCTCTCACCATCCCTGACTCGCTTTGCCTTTTCAGATAATTACTTTCTTTTTCATCGATTTTATCCGAATTATTAACAATTATTATACTGGAAAGAATCAGATTTAACCAGACATATTTGATGATTTTTATTGTTATGGAAACTCTATAATAAAAGGAGGTTTTCTTATGGCTAGAAGAAATAAAATCCTTGTTCCAGAAGCTAGAAAGGGTTTAGACGAATTGAAGGCAAAGGTGGCACACACTCAGTACCCCGAGGATGCAAAATTTGAAGCCGCCGAAGAGGTAGGTGTTCCTTTGAAAAAAGGCTATAACGGCCAACTTACTTCCGAGCAAGCAGGAAAGGTCGGTGGCAGACTGGGAGGCAGCATGGTTCGCGAGCTCGTCAAAATGGCACAGGAAAACATGGCGAAAAAAAGATAATTTGGGGGCCTGATTTTTCAGGTCTCTTTTTATTATTTTAGAATAAATTTGACAATTTTGTGACAATTGATAGAATATTCAGTAAGAAGGAGTGGATGACAATGCAGAAAAAAAATGTCAATAACTTATTTTTGACCACCAAGATTGCCCTCGGTGCTATTGGAATTGGACTGGTTCTTTTTTTAGTCGGCTTATTTGTAAGCGGTTTCAATTATTTTCTCTCTGCAACTGGTATTGGTATCATCATTGCTTCCTTGATTGTAATCTTCTTCGGTATGTCAATTAGTTTAATGGAAGAATATGTGGAAAATAGTAAACGCCATCAGCAGCTAAGGAAAGGTGTTACAGCATATTCGAAAAAGCCGTACCACTAAATCTGAAAAGTTAAAGAGCCGTGTTCCAATATTAGGAACCGGCTCTTTTTTAAAGGATAGATTTATTTTTCCCCTTCAGTTATATAACGACCCTGCACCCATGTCATAATGAAAAAGACGATGAAACAGATTAAAAGGAGAGAACCGCCAACAATGAAGAATATTAGATTAATAGTATCAATTCCGCTGATTGGCTTTGTATAATAAAGCCACATCCCCACCGTTAACCCAAAGGATCCAAGGATTGCCGTCCAAACATGAATCATCGCCAGTTTTGAGTTTTTCGGGATCTTAAAGACACGATAAAAAATAGCAAAAGCAAATAGTGACAACCAACCGACAACTAGAACATGAGCATGAACATCTCGGAAAGCGTATGCTCCTGACCCGGCCATATGGGAACCTAGAAATGCCCCCACTACTCCATAAATAGCAGCCGCTCGAATTAAAACCTTCGTACGATCCATCATATTTCAACCCCTTTGTTTAACTGACACAAGTGTCGGATTAATGTAAAACAAACAAAGTATTTCATTTACATGATTATTATTTCACATTCCGACACAAGTGTCAATAAAATCTAACGCGCTTTGATTCCATAAAAAATGACAGAAAAAAGCTTTTCACTCCAGTCATGTGGATCAACATTAAGCGTTCTTGGGATCTGTATTGAGTTAAAAAAAATACTTGTAATAATTTCTGGTGGCAAGTCGGTTCTTAGAAAATTTTCACTCTGTCCTCTTTTTATCATATTAACAATAATGGAAAAAAGCTCGCGATGATCGTGATCCAGCTTTTCGATTTGGCGCTCCATTTCACTTGTTTTGGCCGTTTTCAAATGAGGAATATATTGAATAAATTTATGGATATGAGAATAAGAAATAAAAATAGTAAGCAAATCTTTTAATTGTTGAATCGGATCACTATCGTCCAGCTTTAGACATTTTTCCATAAGGGTGTTCATTAAATTAACCATGTAGGAAGCGACAAGCTCGTCCTTGTTTGAAAAATACTCATAAATTGTACTTCTTCCTACGCCCAGCCGTTCGGCAAGAAGTTTAAAATGTAGACCGTCATAGCCTTTTTCCAATAAAAGCTCTTCTGTTGCCTTCATTAACTCCTGTTGATTTATACTACGCAGCCTTGCCATACAACCGTCTCCTTTGCAACAAACATATAGGTTATTATATAGAAAGCTGAAAATATATGAAAGAATCGTGATCAATGAAAATTATTTTTTCCTTATTTACCATGCACAGGGCCAATGTTGTTCTTTTATGTCCACTTACCAACCAAAAGTCACTAACGTTAACAGAATTGTTGAATTATTCACTCTCCAGTATTGGTATTTTTTTATAAAATAGACTTAAGGTTTTATGAAAGGATGTGGAATATGCCTTACAAACCACGCGTTGAAAAAGATGAATTGAAGCTTATGCGATTTTTAAACACACGAATGGATTTACTCGAAAAAGATAAAAAGCACTTTTTGAATCTCCAAAAAGGCTATGAAGGCGAAGGGATGTTTGACTTATTAACAGAGAAGCTTTCCTTAGAACGGTATGTATTGAACGATTTGCTCCTTGAGTTTAATAACTCAAAATTTCAAATTGATACGACCATGATTGTTCAAGAAAAAATTTACCTTTTTGAAGTAAAGAATTTTGAAAGCGAATATGAATACCGTTCTGGCATATTACATACTATTGCTGGAAATGAAGTTAATAATCCACTCGATCAGATAAAGCGGAGTGAATCCCTATTTCGCCAGTTACTTCAAAAATTAGGATTGAAATATCCCGTTGAATCATGGGTTATCTTTATCAACCCCGAGTTCACCTTGTATCAAGCCCCTAAAAACCAGCCCTTTAAACTTCCGACACAGTTAAATCAGTTTATGAAAAAATTAAACGCAACACCCTCTAAACTAAATGGATGGCACAAGAAACTGGCCGATCAATTAGTTTCCTTACATCAAATTGATTCTCCCTATCCCCGATTGCCCCCTTATGAATATGGTCAGCTTCGAAATGGTTTTACTTGTGCAACATGCCATTCATTTTCGGTTTCTTTACAGGAAAAGGAATTGGTTTGTGGTCATTGCGGTCATCATGAAAAATTAGAGTCTGCTGTATTGCGGAGCGTAGAGGAATTAAAGCTGCTTTTTCCAAATAGAAAAATCACTACTAATGCTGTTCATGAGTGGTGTGGGGTGGGTTTGTCTAAGAAAGGAATCAAAAGATTCCTTGATAAAAACTATAAATCTTTCGGGCATAATAGGTGGATCTATTACGAATAAGATTTGGATAGGCTCTTTATGGAGTAATTTACATTGTTTAGCATCAATTTCGCAAAGGGATTGTTTGTATTTTCATTTACCTCTTCCAGTTTTGGGCGATGATATGCTCTATCAACGATCTTTTCCTTACCTACATGCCGAGTTTGGTCATTGATAAGCGTTATCAATGACCTTTTTTCTGTTTTCCTATCGGTTTTGGTCGTTGATAATCGTTATCAATGACCCTTTTCTTCTTTTCTTACCTGGTTTGGGCGTTGACAAGCTCCATCAACGACCTTTTTCTTCTTTTCCTACCAGTTTCGGTCGTTGACCAGCTCGTTCAACGACCTTTTTTCTGCTTTCCAATTGATTTCGGTCGTTGATAATCGTTATCAATGACCCTTTTCTTCTTTTCTTACCTGGTTTGGGCGTTGACAAGCTCGATCAACGACCTTTTTCTTCTTTTCCTGCCTGTTTTGGTCGTTGACAAGCTCCATCAATGACCTTTTTCTTCTTTTCTTACCGGTTTCGGGCGTTGATACGCTCGTTCAACGACCTTTTTCTTCTTTTCCTACCAATTTCGGTCGTTGACCAGCTCGTTCAACGACCTTTTTTCTGCTTTCCTATCGGTTTTGGTCGTTGATAATCGTTATCAATGACCCTTTTCTTCTTTTCTAAACGGTTTCGGGCGTTGACAAGCTCCATCAACGAAACACTACGACCCAGTCGATCGATAGTGCCTGACACCAAATTGCCAGACAAGAAAACAGGGCAGTATAAATAGACTTCCCAGCACAGGCATCAGCATGTAAAGGAGATCGTGCCCCGTTGTTTTTCCGAGAAGGTACAGTAACGGCAGGTAATTGACACAACCAAACGGAATCACGTATGTAAAAAAACGGGCTACCCACTTTTGATAAATATTCAACGGATATTGGGCCATCTCGCGGCCGCCGTCTGTAAAAATATTTGCCACTTCAAGGCCTTGGACTGTCCAAAAGCACATGGTGGCGGCAAGCATATAGATTCCGGTAAAAATAAGCACTCCGCTTATTATCATCAATACAAGGGTTACCGCCTTCATCAAACTCCACTCAATCGGAAGGTTGCCGAGCGCCCAAACTAAAACAATGACACTCTGAAGAAGCCGGCCAAATCTTGTAAACTCGAATTTTGAACCAAGTACCTGTAAAAACGTGCTTCTTGGCCGAACGAGCAGTCTGTCAAATTCCCCTTTAACGACAAGATTGGAAAAAGCATCAAAGCCGCGGGCAAAGCATTCACTTAGTGCAAATGCCATATGGATGACGGCAAAGCAAAGCGCTACCTCGAAAAATTGCCAGCCTTTTATTTGCCCAAAACGTTCAAACAAGAAATAAAGGCCAGCAAAGATAGCAAACGGAATAAAAAACTGGCCGATCGACAACAGCCAAAATGATGTCCGATATTGCATTTGTGCTTTAAAGTGAATTAAAAGATATTTAATATAAAGGACCAATCTTCCTCACCCTCCCTGAACAACCACTTTCTTTAGTACACTGTTAAGCGCGATTCTCCCTAACCACACTAGAAAAAGAAGATACACAAGCTGAATAAGAATCCCAATGATGGCATCGTGCTGTGGAATTTGTCCCGAATAAACCCGAAACGGAAAATCGGCCGTCCAGCGAAACGGCAGAATATTGGCGATTTGCTGAAGCCATGCCGGCATTAAGGGAATCGGAATGACCAGCCCAGCAAAAAACTCACCGAGAACACCAAATACTAGCAGAGACCCCATTGGCGATAAAGTCACAAAAACGGATATATAAATAAACATGGAGATGGCTACCAATAGAAACAAGCCTAGAAGTAACGCACTTAAGAATAATAAAAATGCTGATAAGCTAGGTGGGAGTGTCAGGTTATATGGTTTCGGTAAAAAGAAAGAAACGAGTAAAATCGGGAAACATCGTAATAAGGCACTTGATAGCCGCTGCGCCAAAAGCTTCGCATACCAAAAACCGTAAAGCTCGCAAGGCCGGCAAAGCTCATAAGCAATATTCCCGCTCGTGATCATTTCCATCAGTTCGTTGTCACGAAACCAAAGCATAATAAAAGCAAGAAAAGCCTGCTGCAGCCATATGTAATTGATTAATTGTGTTAGGGAAATCGGAGGGATTTTGCTGGTATGTTCGTAAAAGGCTTCAAACACCATAATCATAATAAAGCCCCAGAAAAATTGAGTTACCACTCCAGCCAGTGCAGCCACACGGTATTGCATTCCATAAAGAAGACGCAGCTTCAAAACCGAAAGATACACCCTCATATTTGATACTCCTTATAAAGATGTACAATGATATCCTCAATCGGCTGTGTTTCAATCGCGACATCGATCAGCTCAACACGGTCGGACAGCTGAGTAATCACTTCGGAAGTCTTAACCCTATCTGTATCTATACTAAGAACAACTCTTTCCGGTGACCATGTAAGCACGGATGCCCCCGGAATATGAATAGGATTTGAATTCTTCCCGTAATCAGCCGTAATCGTTTTTTGTGTTCCAAACCGCTTCCTTAATTCATCTAAATTGCCGTCGTAAAGCAATCTTCCCTTACCAATCAAGATGACCCTGTCAGCTAATGCCTCAATATCATTCATATCGTGAGTTGTCAGAATGATCGTGACTCCCTTTTCTTTATTAATCGTTTTGATAAACTGCCTAACCGCAATTTTTGAAACAGCATCAAGTCCGATGGTCGGTTCATCTAAAAATAACACCCTCGGATTATGAATGAGAGATGCTGCAATTTCACAGCGCATCCGCTGCCCTAAACTTAATTGCCGTACAGGTGAATTCATGATTTCTTGTAATTCGAGAGTTTCAATGAGGAGTGCAAGCGTAGCTTTGTATTCTTGCTGCGGGATCTTGTATATATCCTTTAATAGTTCGAATGAGTCGATAACCGGTACATCCCACCAGAGCTGTGAACGCTGACCGAAGACAACGCCGATATTTTTTACATACTGAACACGATCTTTCCAAGGTGTATAGCCCATAATTTTGCAGGTCCCGGTGTCCGGCACCAAAATGCCGCTCATGATTTTAATTGTGGTTGATTTGCCTGCCCCATTTGGACCGATATACCCAACAATTTCACCGGAATCAATCGAAAAAGAGATCTCATTCAGTGCTTCCACAATGGTATGTTCCCGGTAAAAAAGCGCCTTCGCGGCCTGTCGAAGCCCGGTCGTGCGCTTGGCTACCTTGAAGGATTTGCTAATACCTTCTACGAAAATCATTATTTTCCCCTCCTTCAGAATTTAAGTCGCGGAGGAAAATAATAACATTAGGACACTAGAACGTCAAGAATTTTTTGAATATTTATACCATAAACCCAAGCACAATAAGAAACTGGGCTAAAATATAGGTCACCATAATACTTGTATGGGTGGTTCTTTTCTTTTCTGTAAACATATCAAAAGCGAGAATGGAGTCAGAAGTGATAAAAAACAAAGACCCTAAGAACGGTAGTAGAAAAGGAATAAATGACTCCGACCAAATACGTGTAAGGCTGAAAAAGCTCATTAGTAATATCACAACCATATACATTCCCACTGGTAGTTTCATAGATTTATTAATAGAGGGAAATAGCTTAGTGCTAATGACTGCACCAATAACTATGTAAGGTACCAACAGCAAATAAAACCATAATGGATAATGAAAACTTAGAAACGCAAAAACATAGAAAATATGCCCAATTAAGAAGGACGCGATGCCACCTAATAAAAAGAGCTTTTGTTCAGACCATATTAAAAACACATCACCGAAAAAGGACGCGATTAATGCCCAAATAATCAGGGAGTTGAATTTGTCCACATTCCAAATATAAAAAAGCAACAAAAGTGGCATTAATAATGGTTTCGTAATGTTTCTTCCTAACTGGTTGTTTTTTCTTAAAAAAATGATATGTAAGATTGAAACGATGATAAACGGAATTCCTATTAACGGGTTTAAAAGCATCTGCACTCATCTCCTTACTTACCTCTATTGTATCGTAGTCTAATAATTGTAACATTATATCCCGCTCTAAATATAAGGAATATTCCTTCTTTTTAAAAAGGCTTTTACAAATATTCCAAAGTTTTATCCCAGATCCCAAAGCTAAAACCTCATAAAAACTTACAGGAAAGACAAAAAAATCCCTAAAATCCATTTTTAATCTTTTGTTCACATTCCATTCATAATCGCTGATTAAGATGAGAGCAAAGATTAATAAGGGGTTGAAAAAAATGCTTAAACCTATTCAAAGTTTAGTTAAATTTTCGAGTAGTAAAAAAGGCGCAAAAGTGGTTCTCTTCATTTGGATTGCCGCTGTGATTTTATTAAGCGTACTCATGCCCGCTTCCAAACAATATTCAGTAAGCAGCAAAGAAGCAAGTGTGAAAAACGATACACCTTCCGCAGTCGCTAATAAAATCCTAGATAAGCAATTTCCATCAAAAGATGGTTTAACTGGATTACTTGTTTTTCACGATAAAAATAAAATCACCGATCAGGATCTAGAAAAGATTACCGAAGTTAGTAAGTGGCTTAGTTCGGATCAAAAGCCAAAGGATGTTGCCAGTTCGGTTCCATTCTATCAATTCCCGAAACCGGTGCAACAGCAATTTCTTTCTAAGGATGGAACAACGCTGCTCCTCAATTTTAATTTAAAACAAGGATCAGACTCGCATGTCGCCAATAAGACCGTAAAAGAAATTAATAATAAACTTAAAGAAATGAAATTAGGTTCCTTACAGGCTGAAATCACAGGACCTGCCGGCATCACTTCCGATACGATCACCATCTTTCAAAATGCAGACGTTGTGTTAATGCTAGCGACTGTTGCGTTGATCTTTGTTATCTTATTGATTATTTATCGTTCACCATTATTAGCGATTATCCCGTTGGTAATTGCCTCTATTGTGTACGAAGTCGTCGATCGGGTATTAGGGTTTGGTGCAAAACATGATTGGTTTGTTGTCGATAGCTCGGCGACCTCGATTATGCTTGTTCTGCTATTTGCAGTGTTAACAGATTATAGTCTATTTATTTTCTCGCGTTATCGCGAAGAGTTACAAAAGCACTCTTCAAAATATAGTGCAATGGGAGAAGCGATTCACCATGTTTCAGAGCCAATTTTATTCAGTGGCGGCACCGTTCTTCTCTCTGTCTTAACACTTTTTACAACGATTTTTGTACCATATAACCATTTTGCTCCAGTTTTTTCAACAGCAATGGTATTTATTCTTATTGCAGGTCTAACGTTAATACCAAGTATATTTGCCATTTTAGGTCGAAAAGCCTTCTGGCCATTTATTCCGAAGGTGGATGAAAAGGCAGTTAAGAAACCAGGCTTCTGGGGTAAAGTTAGTAATCAAGTTAAGAAACACCCTGCGATCATTTCAGGAATCCTTTTAATTTTCTTGCTCGTAGGTGCGTTCAATACGACATTGATCCAGTATTCCTTTAATATTATGAAGTCATTCCCAGCCGATCTTTCTTCCCGAAAAGGGTTTGAATTATTGGAACAACACTATCCTGCCGGGCAGCTTGCTCCAGTCACAGTTATTTTAACGAAAGACAGTGAAATAACATTAGACGAGTCATTTTTGAAAAATGTAAAAACGCTTGAGGAAAAAATGGGGAATATCAGCGGGGTTGATTCTTTTAGCCAAGGAATAACAGACGCAATGATTCAAAATCCATCAAAGCTTCCTCCAGGCTTCATCGGGGACGATAAAAAAGAAGTTAAACTGCAGCTGGTATTAAAAAATAATCCATATGATGACGGGGCAATTTCGACCATTCAAAAACTTCGCGATCAAGAAACAAAGCTTCTTAGCGAAAGTGGTCTTTCAGGCAGCGGCTACCAATTACACTATGCCGGTCAAACAGCAGAGCAATTAGATGTCAGGGCCATGAATCAACGAGATATGATCGTCCTGTTCTCTCTAGTCACTGTGTTAATTACCATCATGCTCGGATTCCAAACTCGTTCCATTTTACTACCAATTCTGATGATGGCAACAATTCTTTTATCCTTTGTCGCAAGCCTAGGGTTCGGCTGGATGATCTTCCACGATATTTTAGGAATTTCTTCAATCAGCTATCGTTTGCCAGTCTATACATTTGTCTTTATGGTTGCACTTGGGGTCGATTACAATATCATGCTTGTTTCCCGTATTAAGGAAGAACATCTTAAACATTCGTGGAAAGATGCAGTTGCAAACGGTGTTGCCTTAACCGGTGGCGTTATTTCATCAGCTGGTATCATTTTGGCTGCAACCTTTGCTGTATTAATTACACAGCCATTAGCAGAACTATATTTATTCGGAATTATCATGGCTTTAGGTGTAATCATGGATACCTTCTTAGTCAGAGGTATGCTGCTCCCTGCAATTTTGATTCTTGTAAATAAAAAGGAGAAATCTTCAGCAGCTTCCATTAATAATTCCATTTCCTAAAGTAAAACGAACAGTGCCAGGTGCACTGTTCGTTTTTTTTATGTTTTCATTTATTCAAGCAACTACAAATCTCCAGCGTGAGCTAACTCTTCTGCCCGATCCGTAGAATTTCTTTTTGAAAAAATGTTTTTGTGGTTTTTTACCGTGGTTATAAACATTGAAACGGTTAAAAACAAGAGTAATATCAATATAGCCCCACTTATATAATATTCAACGCTTGGGCTGAAACGGTACGAATAAAAAATCAAACTAGAAACACTGTAAAGTACAATTAAAAACAATTCGAACAACAAGCTCATACAAACAAACAATAAATATAAAATGACTATTTTTCTATGTGAAACATTTTGTAAAGTAAGGCCATCCCAACAAAGACTAGCAAACTTCCCCACCATTTATCACCTCAATAGACACTTCTTTTAAATAGTATGTCCAAAAAAGATGATTCATTACCGAAAACGTATTTAATAAGGACTCTGATTATTATCAGAACTCTCACTATCCTTTAACACTCCTAATTTCTCCCATTAATTCAACAAAAAAACCATTGTCTGCAATCTATAAGGATAATTATAATATTCAACATAATGTCTTTTACTTTTTTTCAAAAATTATTTTAGTAAGGAAAACTTTTTTCATTCGAAAATAGTCATAGAAGAAAGAGGAAGAAAAAAGTTGGGTGATTTCATGCAAAAAAATCGTTATATTACAGGATTAGATGGTTTGAGGGCATTGGCTGTATTATCTGTCATTGCTTATCATCTTGATTTACCTTTTGCAATGGGAGGATTTATCGGAGTAACCGTTTTTTTTGTATTGTCCGGTTATTTGATTACAAGCCTTTTATTATCAGAATGGGAAAAAACAAATACTATAGATTTGAAAAATTTTTGGTTTCGAAGAGCAAAGAGACTACTTCCAGCCATTTTCTTATTACTTATTGTTTTAAATATTATTGTTCCTATTTTTGTGCCAAATGCCACAAAACATTTACATAGTGATACGATTGCCGCCATTTTCTATTATAGTAACTGGCTTTACATATTCCAACATTTGTCTTATTTTGAAACATTCAATACACCAATGTTTCTTACTCATTTTTGG
This sequence comes from Neobacillus massiliamazoniensis, assembly GCF_001048695.1. Classification (GTDB taxonomy): domain Bacteria; phylum Bacillota; class Bacilli; order Bacillales; family Cytobacillaceae; genus Neobacillus; species Neobacillus massiliamazoniensis. The sequence continues at coordinate 35,187 of NZ_CVRB01000007.1, forward strand.
TCACTTGCAATCGAAGAACAATTTTATATTTTTTGGGCAATCGCTTTATTTTGGTTATTTAAAATAAGATTGAAAAAGGGCGTTATCGCAAGTTTGTCTTTTATTTTTGCTTGTTTTTCTGCTATATGGATGGCGCATTTATACCAACCAGGAATGGATCCAAGCAGGGTTTACTATGGAACAGATACACGTCTATTTTCTTTACTCATTGGGGCAAGCTTTGCACTTTGTTTTCCGATTCATCACTTGCGTGAATTAAAGAAAATGTCATCAAAATTCACTTTGGAACTTTTTGGGATTATTGGAGTTTTGGTTATTTTTTGTATGGTTTGTTTTACAAATGAGTATATGAGTTTTCTTTATTATGGTGGTATGTTTTTATTGTCCATTACCACAGGTCTTCTTGTTATTTCTATTTGTTCACCATCGAACACATTGTTAAGTAAACTTTTTAGCTTGTATCCACTAGAATGGATTGGAAAACGCTCATATAGTATTTATTTATGGCATTACCCAATCATTACTTTTATGCATTCTAAAGTAAATACAGCCGGAATTAGCTATTTAGAAATTTTATATGAACTTTTCATTATTTTCGCTTTAGCTTCTTTATCTTATACATTTGTTGAAACCCCAATTCGAAAAGGGAAAAAGATTCGCTTAAAAAAGTTTGCCTTATCTTTTACTTTAATAATGGTTATGGCTATAAGCGTTTCTTGTAATTATTCACAACCAAAGCCAGCACAAAAATCAAACGTGGCTCATGCAATACAAAAAGGGAATGAAACAAAAGAAGTAAAAGCTGTGGCTAAAACTCAAGAAGCTAAACCTGTAGATGAAACATCAACACCAACACAAACAACAACTACAACAACAAAAACACCTATCCTCACCAATGCTACAGCCATTGGCGATTCCATAATAATTGATGCTACCCCGGTTTTACAGGAAGGGGTTCCCGAATTATCTGTTTACGGAAAAGTTGGTCGACAAATGTCGGAGTTAAAGCCGATTGTTCAGCAATTGAAAAAGAACAATCAATTAGGTGATGTGGTTATTATTGAACTTGGTTCTAACGGGGCTTTCCCAAAAGAAATGCTGGAAGAAGTTATTAATATGATTGGAAAAAATAGAAAAGTGATTTTAATCAATACACGTGTACCGAGACCGTGGTGCCCGGTTGTAAATCAAACACTTGAAGATGTAGCAAAAGAATATCCCAATACAAGTGTAATTGATTGGTTTTCTGCAAGTAAAAATCATGATGAATATTTTGTCGATGACGGTGTACATTTAACGAGTGAAGGTGCAGATGTTTTTGCGAGCCTCATCGAAAAAAAACTCAATGAAATAAATCCAGAGAACATCAATAAAAAATCGACCAATCAATAGATTCAAATGATTGATTAAATCGCGACAGTGTTTCGTTTCAGATTGTAGACAAAAGGCATTCGAATGAGCCCATTCGGATGCCTTTTGTCATTTTGATGCTTTAGGCTTTGTTAAACTTGCCTGTTGATTTTCGCTCAACAAGCGAGCATCCGCGGGCGTTCCGGGGAGCCTCCTCAGCGCTTAAGCTCCTGTGGGGTCTCCCATGCCCCGTACTCCTGCAGGACGTTGAATCAGCATCCTTGAATCAACACCGCACGATGGAAATGCGATAGCATTTTCGAGGATCTCGCCCCTTCCGCTCCAATCAACATAGTTTCAAAAATCAACAATGACCTTTAACACTGCCATGCTTTAAGAAGCTTCTATCGCTTATTTACAACTAAATGCGCAAAATGGAAATGATCGAAGGCATGTAATTCATCTTCCCGGTTAGCAAAGTACATTTCTTCAATATTTGCTGGTGAAAGATTTTCATATAAAAGCATATTGCAATCCTGGAGCTCCAAATCCAGCTCAAACGGATCAAACCCGGTAATGATCGGCTCTCCTGTCTGGGCGGTGATTTGCCGCATTTGGATTAATTTTTGCGAAGCGGTTGTGTCATTAAAAGCAGTATCATCGAGGTAATCAAATACGAAAGAACTTCCGTTTACGGACAAAGCCGAAATAGTAGATAGAAGTTGGTAAAAATCTTTTTTCTCTAAATACATTACAACGCCTAACAAACTAAAATAGGCATATTTTTGTCCGTCAAAGCCACTTTTCTTCAGCTCGTTCTGGAGTGAATCATTTTTAAAATCAACTGGAACAAATTTTAGGTTTGGGGGTACCGCTATCCCCATTTCGTGAAGGCGATTTATTTTAAATGTTTGAGTTGCGGGGTGGTCCACTTCAAAGATGATAAAATCTTCAGGCAAGTTTTCTTGTCTTAATGCAAAGGTGTCAAGTCCTGCACCTAATATAACATACTGCTTTATCCCTCGCTTCACCGCCGACATAAGACCATCTTCTGCATATCGTGACCGGCTGACTAACTGTGGAATTGTCTGGGTATTCATCACCCAATCCAATTTTTCAGCAAACGTCTTCAAGACTTCACTCTTTTCCTGATCAAAGAACGCAATGGCATTGGCCCAATTGGCGGCAATTAGCTGTTTTTCATCTTCCCTTAATAGGGAATGAGCAAGATGATCATTAAAAACAGGCTGACTGCTGTTCGCTACATGATAACCTCTGGCAAAGCAGCTGACTAATGCGGTTAAACTTTGTTTCGTTTTTTCCACAAATAACTCCCCCTTCGTAAAAAGAAAAAAACCCCAGGCTAAAATATAACCTGGAGCTAATCTTACGGTAAAGTTATTTTATTGTCAATTAAAATATAATTATAGCACAAAATAAATATTTTGTCAACAATATTTTTTCAGTTCCTTTTTCGGTGCCTAACACCAAACTTCATTTGGAAAAATTAATAATATTGGCTTAAATATTGTTAAAAATTGATTTCCATTGTTTATTTGTCGCGTTGGAATTATCATGATGATTAACGTTTTGATTTAATTATTGTGTAATCCATAAAATAATTTCATATAAACTATAAAATAATTTCTAATATGCTTGGAGTGCGCAAAGGAATTTAAATAAACTTTAAGCATTTATTTCAGTTGTGGAGAAGAGAAGTTGATCTAACAAAAATCTTTGAAAGGAAAAAAAGAAATGCAGCGTAATAAAAGGATTTTGATGGTTTCACATTGCATTTTAAACCAGAATACGGTCATTGAAGACGAGGCAAGAGCGGAAGGCGCTGTCCTTTCTGCAGTTGAATGGGCCTTGAAGGAAGGTTACGGGTTTCTCCAGCTGCCTTGCCCAGAATTCACTTTTCTCGGATTGAACCGTCCCTCCATGACTTACGAACAATACAATACACCCGAATACAGAAAACATTGCAGGGAGATCTTGATGCCCGTCCTTCATCAGGCCGAAGAATACATAACAAATGGCTATGAGATTGTCGGACTTCTGGGGATCCAAAGCAGTCCTTCATGCGACCCTACTCGGGGCATCTTTATGGAAGAGCTAGCCGCAATGTTTGCAGAAAAAGGAATCGAGTTGAAAAAACTCTGGTATTTACCTGACACGAGCTCACCCACATTTAAGAGTGGAGAACATTTTGTAAAATAAATAAGAAAAGCGCAAGCGCCTTGGTCAGCCCCGACAGGCATAAGACGAACAGCGAGTGCAGCTCCCCAGCCACCACAGCAAGGAAGCTACTTGTGTAGCTTCCTTGAAGCCTTGCGGAATGGCGTTAGCCATGGAGCAGAGACTTCCTTGAAATCACTTCCGTGCCGGCTTATGACCCGAGGGGCTAGGCGCTCCGCCGAAAAACGCGAGTTTTTCGGCGTGCGAGGTATCGCTTTCGAAGCTTACTCTTATGGAGCTGGACAATTTTCGAAGTCAAATTTTATCTTGCTTATCAATCCAAATAGCCAGTTTCCCCATTGGAAGTTGGCTATTTTTCAATATGCGACTCATTTCTACCTTTATCGATTGTAATTAAACGTTTGATTAAAAACGCCCTTTCCCTTGCAAAGATAAGTTCCTTGCTTTAAAGAAGGTAAAAAAATTGTCAAAAAATATATGAAAAGTGGCCTATTTTTTCAAAAAAGTACATTTTCCCTGTTATTTTTCATTCTTTGACTATTTTCTCGCTTTTTCACCTTTAACTAAACGTTTGATTAAAAACAACTTCAAAATGGTTCATTACTGGATTTTCACACACACTTGTTTAAAAAACATGTCGAGAGCTGTCTTCAATTAGCCGAAAGAATAATCCGTTTATACCATTTAGCTGCCGCTTCGACTTCTTCAATAGTCAATTGATGGCCGCGATTCTCCCAATGAAGTTCGACCTTGGCATTCGCCTTTTCAAATAATGATTGCAGTTCGGTAGATTCCATTGGAGAACAGATGGGATCATTTGTCCCGGCAGCAATAAACACGGACTTCCCTGTTAAATCAGGTAGTTCTATTCCTTTTCTTGGGACCATCGGGTGATGAAGAATCGCCCCTTTTAATGCATTTTGATAGTGAAATAATAAGCTTGCTGCAATATTGGCTCCATTAGAATAGCCGATGGCAATAATATTTTCACGGTTGAAATCATACTTATTGGCTGCCTCATCAAGAAACTCGTTTAATTCTTTAGTGCGGAACACAAGATCCTCTTCATCAAAAACGCCTTCTGCTAATCTTCGGAAGAAACGAGGCATTCCATTTTCCAATACGTTTCCACGGACACTTAATACGGAAGCCTGATCATCAATCATTCCAGCAAGAGGTAATAAATCTGATTCGTCCCCTCCTGTTCCATGAAGCAATAGTAAAGTTGGTTTTGATGAATCTGTCCCTTTTTGGAATATATGTTTCACCACCATGATCTCCTTTCAAGTATCTATTTTGGTCGATCGATCGTAAAAATTTCTCCTATTTTTGCATAATCATTGCCTGCCAAGCGGCTTATCGCTCCTAAACCTCGTGGATCGATTCTTCCCTTTTCATAAAGATCGTTTTCAATGTGAAATTGAACCACTTTTCCAATTATAAGGTCGCAGCTGGGAGTATCCAAACCGCCTAATTCCAAGGAATGTTCTAATACACATTCCATTCGGATCTTCGCTTCCTCTACTCCTGGCACTGATATTTTTTCGCTTTCGATTGGCGTTAAATGCGCTAATTCGATTTCGCTTTGATGAGGAGGCAGGCTGGCAGCTGTTTGATTTATTTTTTCAACATTTTGTTCATTAACGATATGGACGACAAATTCCTTTGACTCGATGATGTTTCTGGCAGTATCCTTTTGCCCTCCTCCTGACCGCTGAATAGCTAATGAAATCAACGGAGGATTAGCTGAAACGATATTAAAATAGCTAAATGGTGCACCATTTAAAATTCCGTCCTTCGAAATCGATGTGACAAACGCAATCGGTCTTGGTATGATGCTCCCGATTAAAAATTTATAATTTTCTCTCTCGGTATTTGTAGCTGGATCAATTGAAAGCAAAGTAATCATCCTTTCCTTCGAATCAGTCTAATTTCCTTACTATTATCGGAATTAATACCTGTTCAATTTGTTCCCGTTTAGGATCAAATTGTTTAGGTAGCATTAATTTTTCTCCCAGTGTCTCACGTGGTTCGTCAATCGTAAATCCTGGCGAATCAGTAGCAATTTCAAATAAAATTTCACCATGTTCTTTAAAGTAAATGGAATGAAAATAGTTTCTGTCCTTAACCGGAGTGGTAACATATCCATTATCCTTTATATAGTTTTTCCAGTCTAATTGATCCTCATCATCACTTGTCCGCCAGGCAATATGCACCCATCCGTCCACGTCCAATTGGCGTCAATTTGAGATCTATGATATTTCCAATTTCAGCTATGGAACGAAAACGAACGAAATCTGGTTTGCTTTCTCATATTACTCAGTCCTTTTCAATTAAATTATGATTATTTTTACTCTGTTTCAAATTTATGTTGATTTTGAATAACTATCCTTAATTTTATTTTTGGATTAAAAATCAACAATGAAATGTAATCCAAGATTCTCAAAGACCAGTTATATCTCATATTCAAATATCTCGAATTTGAGATAATTATATTACTTCTTGCCCGAGGTGTCAATTGGGATTCTTTAGATGATATCGTTCACGTTGAAGGCTATACGTTTACAAAATCGCCTCGATTGGCGGATATCATTCACGTAGAAGAGCTCTACGTTCACTAAATCAACCCGTTTGGCGGATATCGTTCACGTAGAAGAGCTCTAGGTTCACTAAATCATCCCGTTTGTAGAATATCGTTCACGTAGAAGGGCTTTACGTGCACAAAATCACCTCGCTTAGTGGATATCCTTCACGTAGAAGAGCTCTACGTTCACTAAATCAACCCGATTGGAGGATATCCTTCGGCTGTTAGTTTATTATATTCCTTATATCATCCCATCCATAAACAAGCTCATTGAGCTTTTTCCCGGAGAACTCCACTGCTAGAGTGTCTATTTTTTTGCCGCCAAGGGTTTCGTAAAACCTGCAGGCGCTATTATCCTCCAACACTAAAACCAGCATGGTATGAATATTTTGTTGTTGCAATTCTTCAATTATTGGTCTCACAAGTAATTTCCCTAATCCATGACGCTGATATTCTTTTAAAATATATATTGCATATAATTCTCCGCTGAAATTAGGATATTTGCCTGTTCTTTCCTTGCCGCCGGATGAAAAGCCGACAATACTTCCTTCATCATTTTCGGCAACAAATACCCCTCCGCGCGGAATGTTCTCTTTCCATAATTGCTCTCGTCTTTCATAGGACAAATTATTTAAGTATTCATCTGGAATGATCGTTGCATATGTAGTTTTCCAGCAATCAACATGGACCTTCGCCATCCCCTTTGCATCACTCAACACGGCTTTTCTTACTTTCATTAAATCTCCTCATCCTCCCAGCAATATTTATCTACATAAGCTAATTCTCCCGTTGTCTATCCAAATATTATTACAAATAATTCACCGTTATCCTAATAATTCTTCCTCCAACTTCGTCTTCCTCTTTGGTCTTTAAAAAAATTCATGAGTCTACATTCCTCGACAGGATTACAACCTCAAGTTTGTCAATCAAACGTTTGTTTAAATATCTAGTAATCCCTTTGAATAAAAGGTTTCCCATCAAAAACACGAAAAAATATTGTCGATGATTTCATAAAGTTTTCTATAGGATCGATCATATCAGCCTATAAAAACAGTAAATCTCCAATTATCGACGGTTTATCTACATTTTCCTTTCTAATCAAACGTTTGTTTAAAACAACTACAATCTCTTTTGAGTAAAAGGATTTAACCGAATAGTGCCCAAAATACATGTCGAATACTAGTATAGGATTACAACCTCATGGAGAAATCTTCATTAAAATCGATGAGACTGAAAGCATAAATGTTCCTTTTGGAAATCCTATGCTTTATTTTATCTTTTGTATTGTTATTATTTAATTCGATCCTGTGAAACCTTTTACATTAGTGGTTCTCTATGATAATTGGAATATACTATGTGATTTGAACCATAAGTTTGCTGTCACGGCAAACTTATGGTTTTTTTGTTGGTGATAATTTCCAATTTGTATCGTTAATGGCAGTTAAAATTCATTAAGGGCTAATCTATCCTTTACTATTCCAAAGGGAATTCCATGTGTATCGTAGCGATATTTATAAAAAAAAGATACATATCAGAAAAAAACTACACCACATGTAGTATGAAACTATCTTTATAGTGAACAGACCTCATTAATGAAAAGGAAGCATTCATTTTTTTGTTGAATATGATTCATGCATGTATCGACAATCTTTTTTCAATTATTGAGTAGAAAACCGTTTATTCAAGCTCGTTTATGGCAGTTTTAAACAAACGTTTGATTAATAGACTTTTTGGGTAAATTTTTTAATCAAACGTTCGTTTGAAATTGGCTTCACCCTTGATTTTGAACGGATTTTATTCAAAAAACGGTAAAAATAATGTCGATGAAGTCTCATCTTTTCTCTTAGTAAATGGAAATATCGATAAAACCCCCGATAAACATACAGCAGATGACAGTTCCCCTTGTTAAACAAACGTTTGTTTAAAACTATCAAGATTCTTTATAAATAAAGGGTTTCCCGTTCCAAGAGCAAAAAAACATTGTCAGGAAAAGTCCCGAAAATCTTACAATATTAAAAAAGAACGGCCCCCTAAGGAACGTTCTATGTTTCTACCCTATCGATACCTTTTATTTAGAAGGAATAATAATAGAAAATCGTGTTCCCTTTCCTTTTTCGCTTTTTATTTCTATATCTCCGTTTAATTCTTTAATAATACCGTATGAAATCATCGTGTCGAGCCCAGTTCCCTTCTCTTTTATCGAATAGTTTTGTTCTAAGTAATTCAAGCGTGTATCGACAATCTTTTTTCAATTATTGAGTAGAAAAGCGTTTATTCAAGCTGGTTTATTGCAGTTTTAAACAAATGTTTGATTAATAGACTTTTTAGGTGAATTTTTTAATCAAACGTTTGTTTGAAATTGGCTTCACCCTTGATTTTGAACGGATTTTATTCAAAAAACAGTAAAAATAATGTCGATGAAGTTTTCACTTTTCTTCGAGCAAATGGAAATATCGAAAAAAAACCCGATAAACATACAGCAGACGACCGTTCCCCTTGTTAATCAAACGTTTGATTAAAACTACCAAGATTCTTTATAAATAAAGGGTTTCCCGTTCCAAGAGCAAAAAAAACATTGTCAGAAAAAGTCCTGAAAACCTTACAATATAAAAAAAGAACAGCCCCTAAGGAACGTTCTATGTTTCTACCCTATCGACACCATTTATGCAGAAGGAATAATAATAGAAAACCGTGTTCCCTTTCCTTTTTCGCTTTTTATTTCTATATCTCCGTTTAATTCTTTAATAATACCGTATGAAATCATCGTGCCGAGCCCGGTTCCCTTCTCTTTTATCGAATAAAACGGCAAAGCGATTCGGTTTATCTCTTCAGGTGACATTCCAATTCCCGAATCAATAATATCAATCACAATATTATTCTTTACCTTTTTCACATTAATTTGTAGACATCCTCCATTAGTCATGGCTTCAATCCCATTTTTTGCAATGTTAATTAAACACCGTTTTATATAAATGGCGTTGGCATTTATATAAAGGGAACCTACGCTTTTGCTTTCAACTTTAACATTATGTAGGCTGGCCATCGGTAAAATATCATCTATTACTTGATGGACAATTGGTGTAATATCTAATAATTCCTTCTCAACTATTTGTGGATTTACTAGGGATAAATAATCGTTAATAACAAGTTGCGTTTGTTCTAACTCCATTAGTATAACTTCCAAATACTCACCCTTATGTGTTTCTGAGATTTCGTTTTTACTAAACATCTGCATAAATCCATATACCGTAGTCAAAGGGTTTCTTATTTCATGGGCTATAGACGCAGCTAATTCACTCGTCACAATAAATTTTTCTGCACGCTGAATTTTTTCTTTCATTTTAAACCTTTCAAGCATTCCTTCAATTAGATAAAGAGACAACAAAGCAGTAAAAACATTGATTACTATATAATTGCATAAAAAGTAAATAAAATTTGGTTCAACTTTACCGCTAATCCGAATTTCGTTTACTAAAGCATAGACGGAAAAGGAAATAGCGCAAAAAGAAGTAAGCAATGTGCTGAACAATATTTTTCTTTTTTTAAAAAAAACAGCTAGAAAATATTTTGATACCATAGTAATGGAAGTGGCCATAAAATATACAATAACTGCAGCGAATACTCCGTTTCCACCCAAGTAAAAACGGTAAGATACAAATACAATGGTGATGATAATATAGCTCCTAAAACCACCATAGAGAACAGCTAAAATGATTGGGATAAGCCGTAAATCATAAATATATCCGGAATGAAACCTAAAGGGGAACGCCATACAAAGAACGATCGCAATTGATGAAAGAAAGCCAATTAATACATTATTACGTACTTCTTTTCCATCTTTATCTAACCAAAATATTTGATAGAAAAAAATACAAATGATAATAATGAAAGCATTTAATAATAGTGTCGAAATCCCCATGCGCAGCGCCCCTAATTCGATTGATAAGTGTCAGTAAACTGATAAGATTAAGATAATTATAAACAGTTTTTTATTAAAAAAAAATGCAAGAAGTTGAAATTAGTGTAAAAAAAAATTCCGTTACCGCGTACTCTTCTAACTCATTCATTAAAGGCTACTACTGCTGCTCGGAATCGATTTTTAACACCCTATCTCTGATCGTGTCGATTTTTGCTTTATTTACCTTTATCACATTCCAAAAAAACGAAAAAAAACGTTGGAATCGTTCTTTTTATGAACGATTCCAACGTTCTTCAATGTTAAATACTTTCCAGATGACAAAGGACATCCCCCAGGAAAATAAAAATAAGATAACTAACAGATAGCCCATCCAACTTATATCAAGATCGACGATCCACTTCCAACCACCACTGCTGATGTTCAGCTTTTCCGAAAGAACCTGAACTAACTCAATCATGCCGATCAATAATGCGGCGATGACGGATATCGCTGTGACAGTTAAATTGTAATAAACTTTGCGGATTGGCGTTGAGAATGCCCAGTTGTAAGCATTGGTCATAAAAATCCCATCCGCTGTATCCATTAAACTCATTCCTGCTGCAAAGAGAATAGGCAGTGACAGAATGCCGACTAACGGTAAGGCATTTTTGGCCGCACCTGCTGAAATAGCAAGTAATGCTACCTCACTTGCCGTGTCAAAACCGAGACCAAATAAAAAGCCGATAGGGTACACATGCCAGCTTTTATTGATTAGCTTAAAAAGGGGCCCAGTAAAGCGAGCAATAAAACCACGGTTTAATAAGAGTTCTTCAACTTCCGCATCATTGTATGTACCTTTGCGCATTTTGAAAAATACTTTTTGTAAATCGAACAAAATAATGGCATTTAGGATTCCAATAAATAATAGAAAACAGCCAGATACAATCGTTCCAATTGTCCCGCCCATTTCTTGCCAATGTGGCAATTCCTTTTGCGCCCATTGCACCGAAATCGAGAGAAGAACAGCCATAAGAAAAACAACACTTGAGTGTCCTAACGAGAAAAAAAAGCCCACTCCTATAGGATTTTTCTTTTGTTGAACTAATTTTCGGACCGTATTATCAATAGCTGCAATGTGATCAGCATCAAAAGCATGTCTCAATCCTAGAGTATAGGCAAGAAAAGCCATTCCGAGCAGCAATGGATTATTTCTTGCTCCAATCCACAAAAAGATAAGTCCTATTACATGTAATAAAAGGACAACTACACCATAGGGAATCCAATTTTTCTTTTGCAAACTATCACCTTCTATAACAGAATAATCATCTGATTCTATCTTTTAAAATTGTAACATTAATCCAGGATAGAAAATTTGACAAATTCGTAAACGAATCAAGCCTGTTTATTTCAGAGAATAGTCTACTTTTAAACATAAAAAAGAATCGGAATCACGTCCAAGAACGTCCGTTTCCCGATTCTTTAAAACATTTTATCGTTAAAGATTCATTCAATAAGCAAGTTGATTAAGCTTTCTTCTACTTCCGCATCTTAATAAAGTTATTTGTCGCATACTTTTAATACGTCTCATAAATTATGTTTCCTGTCTGAGAAGTATCATAATCTCCTAGGGAGTTCACTTCTGACTGAAACTGAGGGGAAGATAGAATCTCCTTTACCGTGCTTATGAGTCGTTCAGATTCAGGAGTTTTTAGGATTGCTAGGTCATAACGTTCTGTTATTAATGGAACGAAATCTATTCCAACGATTTTAGAAACCTTTTCAATTCCCACTCCCACATCTGCTACTCCAGAAGCAACAGCTGAAGCCACACTTAAATGGTTCGTTACTTCGTGACGATAACCTTCGATGTCCCTTGAAGTGATCCTGTTTAATCTAAGTTGTTCATCAAGAAGGATCCGTGCTCCAGATCCTTTCTCTCTATTTACGATTTTAATATGATCTTGATTTAAATCAGTCCAAGATTGGATATTTAGAGGGTTCCCTTTTTTGACATAAAACCCCGCCTTCCTTGAAAGAAGGTTAAGTAGGATATAAGGATAGCCCACTAAAATTTTTTTGATGTAAGGCAGATTATATTCTCCTGTATCCCCGTCAAACATATGTAAACTAACGATGTCGCATTCTCCATTGTACATCGATATTAGACTATTTAAACTTCCTGTATAAGAACGGAGTGACTTATAGGATGTATTTTTCTCGATGTGCTTTCCTAGAATATCTAGAACTAGATCTTGTCCACTAATGACAATATGATTTGAATCCTTAGTTTCGTTCTTGTGTTGTTCGACAACAGGTCCATACAATTTTGTACCCTGGTTCGTCTTTTGATTTTGAATATAATTGTCAAGGTCTTTTGCATCTATTCTCATCTGTCTACCGACGCGGAAAACAGGTAGCTCCCCTTTTTTAACAAGGTCATAAAGGGTTAATTTCGACACTTTTAAAAGCTGTGACACTTCTTCAATCGTATAGGAAAGCTCCTTTGACATTTTCATCCCTCCATCTATATTTTAACTTACTGCCTGTTAAAATGTATATTCCATATAAAATTAAGGCAATTATCATAAAGATTTGATCCTTACGACAGTAAAAGGTAGCTATCCGACAGTAAGATGGCACTATCCGACAGTAAAGTCTCTATATCCGACAATAAAACAACAATTTTTGCGTAAATAGTCAAAATTTAAGAAAAAAAGTGATGTTGCACACATTCATTTTCGTTATACTTAATTATAATTAGTAATAAATAGTTATAATTAGTATGAAAGGAAGAGATGGATGAAAAGATTTTATTTATTATTTTTCTCATTTATGCTACTTTTACTAACCTTGTCTGGATGTTCAACCCAGGATGACGCGAAAAAGAAAAAACAAGATGTACCAGAAAAGAAAGTGGAATTAACGATTTCAGCAGCCGCAAGTTTACAAGATGCTTTAAATGGCATAAAAGCAAACTTTGAGAAGGAACATCAAAATGTGACCATCAACTATAACTTCGGAGCATCTGGGGCACTTCAACAACAAATTTCTCAGGGAGCACCAGTCGACCTTTTCTTCTCTGCCGCTGAGGACAAATTTAATAAATTAGTGCAAGCAGGACAAATTGAAAAGGAAAAAGGAACCAATCTTGTTGGAAATGAACTTGTATTAGTCGTTCCAAAGGATTCGAATAAAGATATCAAATCATTTGAAGACCTTCCGAAATTAGATAAAATCTCCATAGGTACCCCTGAGTCTGTACCAGCAGGGCAGTATGCTAAGGAAACATTGGAAAAATTAAATATCTGGAATGCTGTTGAAGGAAAAGTGGTTTATGGTAAGGATGTTCGCCAAGTGCTTACATATGTAGAAACAGGTAATGTTGACGCAGGAATAGTTTATAAAACGGATGCATTAGTTTCTAAAAAAGTTAAGATTGTCGCAACGGCTAAGGAAAGCACCCACGCACCTATTATTTATCCAGTAGGTGTGATCAAGAACAGTACCCACCCAAAAGAAGCGCAACAATTCTATGATTATCTTCATAATAAAGAATCGATGGAGATTTTTAAGAAGTATGGATTTAAAGGCCTACAGTAATTAACATGGCTACAAACTTTTGGTCACCCGTCAGACTATCGATTGAAATAGCATCTGTCGCTGGAGTATTGGTCTTAATTCTAGGGTTATTTTTTGGAAAAGTGATGGCGAATCGAAAATTTAAAGGGAAAAGCATTGTTGAAACTGCTTTCCTTTTACCGTTAGTATTGCCTCCTACTGTCGTAGGTTTCTTGTTAATTATCATCTTTGGAAAAAATAGTCCCGTAGGACAATTGATACAATGGCTATTCCATAGTCCTGTAATGTTTACGTGGTGGGCTGCTGTGATATCCTCTACAGTTGTCGCCTTCCCTCTTATGTATCAATCTGCTAAGACTGGATTTGAAGCGATTGATGAAGATATTGAGGATGCAGCTCGGGTGGATGGGGCAAATGAATGGAAATTATTTATGAGTATCTCCATTCCTTTAGCACGTAAAGCGATCATTTCGGGAGCCATCTTGAGTTTCGCGAGAGCATTAGGGGAATTTGGAGCTACGTTAATGTTCGCTGGAAACATCCCCGGCAAAACCCAAACGATTCCAACAGCGATCTATATAGCCATTGATTCTGACAATATGCAATTAGCTTGGCTATGGGTATTGAGCATGATCGGTATTTCTTTTTTGATGTTACTATGTATCCAATTAATGAATTCCGAATAAGCGATTCAAAATTAATTCAATTAGTCTTCAAAAAGCTAGAGCATGCTTTGACAAAGATCATCAAAACATGCTCTTATCCTTTTAAAAACGTTCACCCACTATAAAAATATTAAACTTGGATTAGTTATTAATGCCAACTGATGAATTAGTCTTTTTAGTTGGTAATGCTACAAAGAACCAAATTATATTGATAATGCTAGCCATTCCGCAAATAACCAATAAACTAAATAGTGACGGAAGCATATTCTTTGCCACACCAAAAATCGCAATACTAAACATTATTGATATCAGGGTTAATAATCCTAAAACATCAAAGACCTCCATTATATATTTCACCCACTCCAAGCCATTGCGATACATTAATAACGGTACTATGTAAAAAAATAATATCATAGCAATCGAAAGCCACATACCCAAAGAATTGAATTGATTAGCGTTTTTCCCCACCTCTGATAATGGTGACAACGAAGCAACAATTGTCATAGAACAAAATAAAATAGCAGAAATTAATGTGATGATCGTAACTTTCTTTTTGTTATCCATATAAACCTCCTCGTTCATGTTTTGCGTAGAATCGGAAAATATGGGTCATGTTCCCATATAATACTAAACGAGTATATAGATGAAAAGTTTCAGTCATATTCTTCATTCTTATAAAAAAACCCCTTTTAGGAAGGGGTGAAAAATGAAAAATAAAGTCTGCCTAATTCGTTAACCTTCTGAGCTTTCCTCCATTTTCTCCGGCCACTTTGACCTCATTTCTTCGCCCCAGATACCATTTGTAGAAAGAGTCAGATAGTTCTACTGGCACATCCTTCACACCAGCAAAATGTATCGGTTTTGCTCGATTAATTGTTTCGATCGATGCGAGACATAGCAGTCGTTGAATAATATTCCGCGTTACTCTCACTTCAATCACCTTATCGCGTCTCGAAACAAATAATGTGGTGGTCAGAATTCCTTTTTTGAATTGAATAAAGTGATCCTTTAAAAGGTAACGGGTATTGAAGAAATTGAGCAATCTTGATACAAGGATCATTATTAACAGGAGAGCGGAGAGAATCCACCATGCTCCCTCCATATTTAACAACTTGGGCTTGAAATAAAATAAACCTCCCGTTGGCGCTATCCAGATCCAGCTTGGCCACAGCAAGCGAACCCATAAGGATTTTTTCGGTAGAACACTCATTTCTTGTGTGACTTCATAAGAAGGAAGTATTTCCGAAATCATTTCATATGCCCGTTTAACGGGTAGAAATGGAGAAGGCTGTTTCGTCAATGACACCTTTAGTAATATAGATTCGTTCAAAGTCTGAGGAAATTTCATACTTCCCATATTTAATAAATGTCCTTACCATTCCGAAAATGACAGAAGCAACGATGAAAATACTGATGATCATGGCAGCTATCCACCAAGATTTCACTATACTCGTAATAATCCCTTCGGCTTCTTTTTCGACATGGAGCTTATCAATAATTTTAAAACAAAAAGGTATAAGGACTAAAAAACTTAGAGATGTAAAGGATGCTTTAAAAATGTCACGTATAGTTGGCCTAAAATGAATCCTTCTCTCTGAATCTACATTCTTTATTTCCATTTCCGATGATAATATTTGATCATCATGGCTGATAGAACTGCTAGTCGATTCATCACGCTTTGGACGTGTTATGTGCGCTTCGATTCGATCTGCTTCTTTTTGAGAAATGACTTCGAATTTAACAGTTGCATCATCACCCTTCATCCCAGTTTCAAAACTGATCGAGGTCAGTTTAAAAATTCGATGAAATAAATTGGTATGTCGACTGATATTTTGAATTTTCGCAAAAGGAATGGTACGTTCAGACTTTCTAAAAATGCCTTCGTAAAGATGAAAGGAACGATCATCGAGTTCGTATTTATGGGTAAACCACTTGAAAATTTGTGAAATACTTATGATTACGAGAATGAGTAAAAGAGTCCATCTACTATAAAAAGTAAAAGCTGATTTAGAACCCATTTTGATCACGAATAGAAAAACAATGGCGAAAAAGGAGTTCTTGATGGTTTTCCCTAAATGAAAAAGCAAGAGAAGTGGATGGTAGCGTTGGGACTTCGTCATGATTCCACTTCCTTTATTTTTGCATATAGCGCAATCTGATTCCTTAACTCGACCGCCACCTCTTTTGGTAGAGCAGGAATGGTATGGGATGTCCCCATTGTGTCAATTGAAACGGAGCAGAGACCGTATTTTCTAAGAAGCGGGCCTTGTTTTGTTGCAATCGCTTGTATTTTAGTCATCGGAACAAGTTGGTTTTTTTCCACAAATACGCCAGATTTCAATTGTAAAAACTCTTCATTTACGTCATAGCGCCAAGTTTTATAAAGCAGAAACGGGCGGATAAAAGACCAAACTGTTCCTATCACCGCGATTGTTGTGATGGCCATCAGAATCCAGCCGATCCACTCTTTCCAAGAAAAACGATTATCAAGATATAGTAAAACTCCAAGAACTATAAATATTATTAAAATCTCAATGACGTCACTAATAATCCATACTTTAATCGCATCCTTAGATAATCGTTTTTGAGGTATATTCATTTGAGAATACAAAAAATCACCACCTATATATCTAAACTAGTTCCATTTGCGTAACAATAAACCTTGATGACTGTATAATTCATCTTCCTTCACATTTGCGGAAAGGGCTAATCGCCCCATCCGATTTAGAGGGCAGGCTTGGTTCCAATGACGACGGTGGCGTCTAGTTCGTCGTAACTGGACAACTGCGTTATCAGCCCGTTACGAGCAAAGATCTCGACGGTCTTGGAAGCCTGCCGCTCGCTAGTCTCGACTAGTAGGTGGCCGCCCGGTACCAACCAAAGTGGCGCTTCGGCCGCCACCCGTCGCTGGACGTCAAGCCCGTCAGCGCCTCCGTCGAGCGCCACCCGTGCCTCATGATTGCGGGCCTCCGAGGGTAGCAGTCCAATCGCCTTGGTAGGTACGTATGGAGCGTTGGCGATTAGAAGGTCTACGTGGCCCTGCAGTGAGGAGGGCAGTGGCTCGTAGAGGTCACCTTCGTACACATGACCTCCGGCAGCAGTGATGTTGCGGCGGGCACACCGCACCGCGGCTAGGTCTATGTCGGCGGCGTACAACTCGATTCGTTCTATGGCTGCGGCCAGTGCCGTACCCACCGCACCCGAGCCGCAACAGAGGTCAACTACGACGGCTCCCGGTCGGGCGAGTGTAGCGGCCTGACGGACGAGGAACTCGGTACGGCGACGGGGTACGAATACTCCAGGGTCCACCTCTATCCGCAGACCGCAGAACTCCGCCCAGCCAATGACATGTTCGAGGGGTAGACCGGCTTCTCGACGTTCCACCATAACGGCGAGATCCGCTGGTGTCCGTGCTGCAGATATAAGTAACCGGGCCTCATCTTCGGCGAAAACACAACCTGCGGTCCGAAGCCTAGTAACGATGTTTGCATAAATTGTTTCTCCATGAAAGCTACCACTATTCACACTTTTTCCCACCTCGGCATGGATTTTTATATCATCAACATCTTTTAAAGTTTCAGCCTTCGTTGGTAACTTACTACCATCAAAACGATTGACTTTTCCATTGCTCAAAAAATCTCTTCTTATGCCCATCAATCCCCCTTATTCCTAAAAACAAGTCTTACAAATCCAATGATTTTATTCCTTTGTTGTATTAGCTACTCTTTCAACATAGGGATCTCTAAACCTTTTTTTACTGCCCAAACCTGGTGATCATGAAAAAGAAGCTCTTCAACCTCGTTTACATTTATCCATTCTAAAAAGTGGTCATCATCAATGGGTTCTTGTAATTTGTTTCTCAGTTGTGCCAAGTAAAAATAACCATCACTAATCATTGGTTCTCTATTAGATGAAATAAAATATCTCATTGAGTTTCCAATATATGTACCTGTTGATACCTCATATCCTGATTCTTCTAAAGCCTCTCTGGTAAGACATTCTGTGTGCGACTCATTATTTTCAATCCCACCGCCAAGTAAAAAATACTGTCCATTCGTTGTTCGAACAACAGCAATTTTATCTTTAGTAGAATTAATAATTACAGCATATACACCTTTTCTTAATTCATAGTTAAGACCATCAATTTTTTCGCCAAATATTAGATTCATTGGAGCCTCCTCTTTCGGTTTATAGAGCCAACACTACTCGTTACACCTTGTTTCTAATCATGTCGATTATTAGTTTATTTAATAGGATATATTTTTACCTTATTCCAAATAGAGTTCCAATTCTTTTTACTAATCCGTTTTTCATAAATTAGCATTCGTTCTTCGGTTTCCATTAAATAAGGCGTTGGCCTAACTTCCAAATTGATCACATCGTGAATTCCACAAGGAGCTGTCAATATAACCTTGTCGCTTCCATCTAATTTCACTCCTAAAGCTGTTGCCGTTTCAGTGAATTTCGGAATAGCATCAATTGAAGAAGTGTAAGGTGGAAAATGATTGATAAGGTGCATTCTTGCCTGGTTTTTTACTGACCATGGGATATTGGGATGAAGCCTATTTAGTTTTTTCTCCCACTCTTTTTCCTCTGCTTCATTCAGATTTGTAGGATCATAGTACACAACATCAATATCAGGTAAAGCCGTTCTTTCGCTAAAATTATGTAACACATCCCATATCTTAGACCGTACAAAACCTGCACAAACCCACCAATCCGGCAAATTCAATGTTTTGGTAGTTTTTAATATTTCCATCATCCATTTATCTTCTTGTATGATTGATATAATATCTTCTTCGTTTTTGATCAACCTAAGGACCCCTTCATAAAAGTTATACGTTACTTTTTCTTCTTTGGTTCCATTAATCCTTCAAAAATTTTCCCTATCGCTTTACTCTCATCAATAATTGAGCGCTTTCTAATATCCCAACTCTAATAGCCTGATTGGTTGTACTAGTAAAATAGCCCCCAACAGATGAGGGAGCCTTCTACTTTCCTGAAGTCAGGTAAATTTCATTTTTTCAGGAAACTAGAGGTCTCCTACTTTCCCGGAGTCTAGCAAATTTCATTTTTTCAGGAAACTAGAGGTCTTCTACATTCCCGGAGTCTAGCAAATTTCATTTTTTCAGGAAACTAGAGACCTTCTACTTTCCCGAAGTCTAGCAAATTTCATTTTTTTGGGAAACTAGAGGCCTTCTACTTTCCCGAGGTCTTGCAAATTTCATTTTTCCAGGAAACTAGAGGCCTTCTACTTTCCCGAAGTCTTGCAAATTTCATTTTACCAGGAAACTAGAAGCCTTCTATATCCCGAACTTGTCGTTGATCAACTAGATAAGTTATAACGTTCCTTTTCATCCAATTTAAACACCCCTGTTATCACGAAGTTCTACAATAGTTCCTTCAGGTGCCTTCACTTTGCATAAGGAACCATTCTCAACCTGATAAATGTATTCACCATTCTTCATTAAGAATTCTATACCTAAGCTCCGCAAACGATTAACCTCTTCATTTAAATCCTCTACCCATATGCAAAAATGTACTAAACCTTGATTATTGGTATTTGCATCGCTAAGTACTTCACCAGATTTCCCCGTTTGCAACTCAATGTAAAAATCACCTAATTGTAGCCAAGTATTATAATCACGTCCGTGAAAATTAGGTGATTCTTGAACCAATGAAAAACCCAATCCTTCCGTATAAAATTTCAACGTTTCCAGATAAGAATTCGTTTGTATACACACATGATGAACAAAACTTCTCGACATATAGACTTCCTCTTTTCAAATGGTGATAGTTTAAAACCATTATAGCGATAATCTACAATAAACTTCTAATTTATCACTGCTAAAACCTCGTGGAGTTGGGATCCGATATGCTCAACCTACTAACTGATGAGTAATGCCTAGGAAGGAGAAACAAAACATTCCCTTTAGACAGTAAAAACCACCGATCTAATCAGTGGTCAATAAATCGCCAGGTTTCTCAATACT
This sequence comes from Neobacillus massiliamazoniensis, assembly GCF_001048695.1. Lineage (GTDB taxonomy): Bacteria > Bacillota > Bacilli > Bacillales > Cytobacillaceae > Neobacillus > Neobacillus massiliamazoniensis. The sequence continues at coordinate 55,455 of NZ_CVRB01000007.1, forward strand.
CTGATGATTATTCATGTTTCCTTTTAACAACTTGAGATTTGCAATAATCAAGATGCTTATGACAACGAGCAGGAACCAAGAGCTAATTTTACTAATATGAACAAGGGTCCAAGAATCCCGTTGGTTTGGATACTGCCAAGCTCCAAAGAAAGTAGCGATATTTTCAGCTACCCATATAAAGAAACCAATGAGGAAAAAAGAGAGAGCGAGTGGCATTTTATAGGTCGTTTCACGTACTGAAAATTGTACAAATGTTTTAACAAAAACCAAAAATAAAAGGATCGTTAAAAACCAGCGGAAATCATAAATAAAATGATGGGTAAAAAAATTTAAATAAATCATGATTCCAAGTGGTATTGTCCATTTTGCTTTTGGCCAATTGTTCATTCTTAAATCAAATCTACGCCACGCCTGACAAATATAGCTGGCAACACTTGCATACATAAAGCCACTGTACAGAGGAACTCCAAAAATCTTTGTCCATGCTTCTTCCGGATATGCCCAGGAACCGAAGTGTACTTTAAATATTTCTAGTAAAAGTCCGATCAGGTGGAACACACAAATCACTTTGACCTCATCCTTTGTTTCTAGGCCGGTTTTATACATCATATACTGCATGAAGATACAAACAAGTAAAATAAAATCGTAGCGATATAGCCCAGGAATAATAACAATCTTTGAAAGTGCAAGTGTTGCAAAGATTACTACAGGGAAAACACAAGATAAGGATTGATGATATCCAAAATATAAGAGATCTCGTATATATTTCATTGTTCCTCCTTTTAAGGCCGGATGATTTTCTCCTTTAATTTTATATTTTAAGAAAGAAATAAGTCAATAAATATTTATCGTAAAACGATAAATATTTATTGATTCGAAAGACATTTCGGGTTATTATATTGTTAGCTAGTGAAGGAGGCTTCTTCTTTTTATGAGACAGAAAGAATTATCAGTGTGGTTAAAATTGATAATTGTTATTTGCGGATTTTTCGGTCTGCTGTTATGTATTTATTTTAGTCCTGAAATTGGAAAGAGCATTTTACTGAACTCTGAAGATTTGAAAATGCTTTATAATCCCTTTATTACATTCATTTGGATTACAGGGATTCCATTTTTTATTGCTTTAGTTTTAGGGTGGCAGATCTGTTCTGACATTGGCTCCGATCAAGCTTTTACAGTAAAAAATGCAAATAAATTGAAAATAATAAGCGTTTTATCAATGATTGAAGGTGTTTTATACGTTGGCGCACTACTATATATTTTCGTAGTTGGGAGTTACCATACTAACGTTTTAATTTTTCTTTTACTGATTCTATTTTTCTCAGTCGTTATTTCCGTATTTACTTCCATGCTTTCTCATTTAGTTAGAAAAGCTAGTGAAATAAAGCATGATAACGATTTAACGATTTGAGGTGTTGAATGATGACTATTATAGTAAACCTTGATGTAATGCTGGCTAAAAGAAAAATGAGCGTTACAGAATTATCCGAAAAACTAGGAATTACAATGGCAAACGTATCAATATTAAAAAATGGAAAAGCAAAAGCGGTTAAATTTTCAACTTTAGAAAAGATATGTGAAGTTCTAGAGTGTCAACCAGGTGACATTCTGGAGTATAAAAAAAATGAATCTTGATTATCTCAATAGAGGAGAATTCATGATGAAGAATAAATACTTATTAGCATCTACACCAATATTGTTAGGAGTTGTTTGTCTAATTATCTATAGCATGATTGGTTCAAAAGTAGCACCAGACGGTACTTTAGAAGAACCTTTCTTCTTAATTCCATTAAGTTACCTATTCGTTTTAATTGGAATCATTTCAATATTGTTTGTAGCTGTCATTTCGATGTTTAAAAAAGTCAAACATAATTGATCAAACTGACCTACCTCTTTCAGTTTATAAAATAAAAACCGTAAGGAGATCAATTCTCTTTACGGTTTTTTTATTATTGGAGTTTAAGAAGAAAGCCTCTGTTTTTACACTAGATCATCTAACATTGCCAATAAGTTTTTATAATTAGTAAGTGTATCTTTATCCTCTACTTTGTAGCCAGATTTAAAAAATGTAATTTCTCCAGTTCCGTCATTAATCTGATTCCTTGTTTCGAGAATTCTCTTTAAGTTTTTGGCAGTGCCAATACTTCCAGAAATAATGTCTACATCTTCAGCAAAAAGCTTCTTTAAACTATTTTTAAAATATGGGAAATGAGTGCATCCTAAAACTACGGTCCCGTACTGCTTTAAATCAAAAGAAGATAATTGATCTCTTAAATAGGGTACAACTCTCTCTTCACTGAATTCGAAATTCTCAGCAAATTGCACAAGACCAGGAAGTGGTAAGCTTTCAACAATATCGTGATGGTCTATACTTTTCACCAGGTTATGAAATTTCTCCTCTTTGAGGGTCAAATTCGTCGCTAATACTAAAACTTTTTTTCGTTTTCCTTCACAATTTTGAACAGCTGGTTTTACGGCTGGCTCAATACCTAAAATCGGGAAATCATACTTTTTGCGAAGGTCTTCTACAGCGATACTGGTTGCAGTATTACAAGCAATGACTAATGCTTTTACGCCTTGATTAGCTATAAAATCAACAGCATTAAAAATATATTGTCTTACCTCTTCTTTTGGTTTTTCACCATATGGAACATGTAAAGTATCAGCATAGAAGATGTAATCTTCATTCGGCAGGAATCTCAATGCTTGATGAAGTACTGTTATTCCACCAATACCCGAGTCAAAAAATCCTATTTTCACTACTTTCACTCTTCTCGTTAATTAATTCTGTTCTATTTTATCACTCACGCCTTTCCAGTACCATTTTTCCACCTTTAATTTATTTCATTAAAATAAGTCTCTTAAATTCGCAAAACAATCATCAGTAGTGCAGCGATTAAAGCAATTGCACTACTCGTACTAAAAGCTACCATAGGTCCAAATGTCTGCCACAGATAACCCGCCATGATACTCGCCGGTAATGCTGCCAAACCGGTCATGGCATTGAAGGTACCCATTGCTGTGCCTCTTTGCCCTTCTGGTACAATATCAGCAATATAGGCTTTTTGGATCCCTTCGGTAAAAGCGTAGTAAAATCCATATAAAACAAACAATACCCAAACCAAAGAAACGCTTTTTACTATACCAAATCCAAAGTATATGGTTGCAAAAGTCAGCAATCCGGCAATGAGGACCGAACGACGACCAAAACGATCAGATAACATTCCAACAGGCGTCGAAAAGATACTGCTGCTTAAATTCATTGCAAAAAAGGCTAGTGGAATGAAAGCTGGAAGCATCCCTGCATCTTGTGCACGTAAAGCTAGAAAAGCATCAGAAAAATTACCAACAGTAAAAAATGTGAAAATTAAAGAGAACCAAATAAAGCGACGATCTAGATTTTTAAAACCAATTTTCGGAAGGCTTGCTTGTTTTACATTTTCACTTCGATCCTTTTCTTTTAAGAAAAAGAGGATAAGAATAATCGCCAGGATTCCAGGAATAACGGATAACCAGAATACAAGACGGTAATTACCTTTATATGTAGCTAGAATCCCAAAAGCAACCAACGGTCCTAATGCTGCACCTAGAGCATCCATCGAACGGCGAAAGCCAAAAGATTTCCCCCGTTCTTCTTTCGTTGTAGAGTCTGCAACGAGTGCATCACGCGGCGAAGTTCTTATTCCTTTACCAAATCGATCAGAAAAACGAATGATAAGAACCTGAGTCCAGGAGGCGCTTAACGCGAAAAGCGGTTTTGTCAAATTGGATAGACCATAGCCTATTAACATGAGCAGCTTATGTTTACCTAGGCGATCTGTAATCATGCCGGAAAACAATTTTAAAACACTCGCAGTACTCTCGGCTATTCCTTCAATAATACCGATTGATCCTACCTGTACGTGTAAAACGGAGGTAAGATACAGAGGCAGGATAGGAACAATCATATTACTAGATAAGTCTGTAAACAAACTGATAAGGCCAAGTACTAGAATCACAGGATTCATTACAAACAGTCTCTTTTTATTAGGTCCAGCCGAAGAATTCATTTTATCCCCTCTAAATATTCACCTTAGTTTTTTTATATTGGAAAAAACAACAATACATGTGTTCCTTCCCCTTCTTTACTTGTAATTTTAATTTCACCCTTGTGCAATTTCATAATACTTTTAGCAATATACAATCCTAAACCAGAGCCTCCCGTTTCTCTGCTCCTTGCCTTGTCCACTCGGTAAAACCGTTCAAAAATATTATTTATCTCGTCCTGAGGGATTCCAATGCCATAATCTTTCACTCGAACAATCGCATGATTTTCATTTTGTTCCACAAAGACATCAATTTTATCCTTGCTATATTTCATTGCATTATCTAGCAAAATGATGATGACCTGTTTGATCTTTAATTCATCTGCACGGATGATGATTGGATCCTCTTCTGAATGAAATGTAATTTCTCGCCTATATACATGCTTAAATTGTTTTAAAATATTTTGGCATAAAGATACCAAATTTACCTCATTAATTTCTAATACATTTTCTTTCTCTAAGTTGGTTAAGTCTAGAAAAGTCTCGGTCATTTTTTGAATTCTAGTTGCTTCTGAATGAATGGCATTGATCGCTTCTTCTGCCATTTCTTTATTTTCTATCCCATGCCTTCTTAAAAAATTTGCATAGCTCTTAATGACTGTTAAAGGCGTTTTTAATTCATGAGATGCATCAGAAACAAACTGTTTTTGTTTTTCCATATTTTCTTGAAGCCTATCAATCATACGATTGAAAGTTTTTGCCATTGTTTGGAGTTCATCCTTCGTCTTATTTTGAATGGTAATTGTTTTAGGAACACCACTCTTTTCAATTTCCTCCATGGTTTTAATCATATTGGAAATCGGTCTCATGATCATATTAGCTAACCATCGCCCCCCAAGTAAGGACAATAAAGCAGCTAAAATGGTGCTAAATATCAAAATCGTACGAAGAATCTCTTTTCTTGTTTCTAAACCTATTAACCGTTCCCCAATTTCCAAACTCCCACTAAGTTGCTGTCCATCATGAATCGGGACATGGACGATTAATACTTGCTCTTCTCCGTGTTCAGCCCTGATTATGCGTGTTTGAGCCTGCTTTGTCTCAGTGTATTTTCCTTTAATTTTTTTGGTGAGTAATGGATCATTCGATACTTCATAAACTACCTTATTATTCGGTTGCATAATTCTGATATAGGAATGAATGGTTAAATATTCTTTTAGTTTTCCATCAATGTTACTAGAAGATTGAATTTTATCGATGTCTTTTAATATGTCCGCTGCCTTTTGATACTGCATATCTTCTTCCATATTTACCGTGGTTTTCATAAATGAAAAGAAGACTACGATATTTATGAGTATCATGATACACAACATCCAAGCAGTCGTTAAAAGATTAATTTTTGTTGTGATTCTCATCTATTTATCCTTTATGGTATACCCGATACCCCTTACAGTGGTAATTAATTGGGAAGAAAATCCTTCATCAATTTTTTTTCTTAGATGAGTTACCGTGACATCGATTACGTTGGTTTCACCTTCATATTCATATCCCCAAACATTTAGTATAATGTTTTCCCGTGTAACTACTTTATTTTTATTCATTACTAAATAGACTAAAAAGTCGTACTCCTTCGGTGTTAATGAAATAAATTTCCCATTCCTTGAAACTTCTCTTGAGTCTGTCTCTATTATTAGATCCTCAACTTGCAATACAGATTCTTCTTCCTTTGATTTAGGATGATTACGAAGACAGGCACGGATTCGGGCTAATAATTCTTCGATTTCAAAAGGCTTAGTGACATAGTCATCAGCCCCGTGATCCAATCCAGCTACCTTATCAAATGTTGTATTTCGTGCTGTTAAAAGAATAATTGGAGTATTCCTGTTTTCCTTTCTATATCTCCTCAATACTTCGATTCCACTTAATCCAGGCAACATCACATCTAGTAAAATTAAATCCATTTCTGTTTGTAAGGCGGTTTCTAATCCTGCTTTACCATTGTGTTCTACTGATACCTGATAACCTTCATATCCCAATTCCATTTTTAAGACACGAGCAATCTGAGTTTCATCCTCGATCACCAGAATATGTGTTTTCACTTCACACTCATCCCTTCTAACCATCCGCAAAGCATTTTTTACATTTATTTGTCTCTTTTAATTCAATCCTTTTCCAATACAAGTCGTAACATTTCAAACAACAAGAAGTTAAAAAATATCCAGACACCGCCATATACATATCCACCCACAATATCACTAGAAAGGACATTGTTCGAGGCAATATTTGCAACCGCTATACCCATTAATAAGAATAACGCAAGTAAAAGTGCTAATACTGGCGCATAATTTTTTTGCGAATGACGGACAAGTAAAAATAAGCATGTTCCATAAATAATGATTAAATAGGTAGCATTTAGATCAGGAAAATTTGCAGAATGAAATACCCCTTTGAATCCCAATGATCCAAAGTAAGAAAATATCTCCTTAATCAAATCATGAAAAGGCTTCGCCCCTAATATTGCAACTAAAAGCAGAAGAAACTCTATCCCCCTGTTTCGTCCCTTTCGCCAAATATAGATGCTCGTAATCGCTATGATGACACCAAGTGCATATGGGGACTGAAAAAATAAGAATCCTTTCATCCAACTCTGGTAAATGGAAGAATCAACCATGTATTCAGTGATTTCATTGAACTGAGCGAAATCATTATATAAATAGTCTTGAGCTAATCCCAGCATCAAGATAACCATACCAATTAAAACTAAAGTAAGGAAAATAAGAAATATTTCAGTTGCTCTTATCGTTTTTAGTCGATAAATTAACCTTTTTATTAAACGACTAAAAAAGTCCTTAATTTGATTTTTATAAGATCGATATACCCAAAAGCATACTAACAATACAGCAATAGCAATAATAAAAAATACCATATATTTACTTGCGAATTTATGGAAATCCCTCCAGTGAGGTCCCAATGCTCTACCAAGGGAAATAAAACTAACTGCCCATAAGAAAGCACCAGTATAAGCAAGCATGACAAATTTCGGAAACGGCATTTTAGAAATACCCGAAATATAACCGGTAAAATGCCTTACCCCTGTAATAAAATAAGCAAAAACCAACATTTTACTGCCAGATCGTTCAAACCAAGCTGCTGTTTTTTTATATTTTTCAGGCCCAAAATGGATGTATTTACCATATTTTTCAATTATCTTATATCCTCCTGCTCTTCCGATCCAATACGTAGCTGTAATACCGATACCAGCTGAAATAAAAGCTGTCAGAAGGGCCAAAGCATAATTCATTTTTCCCTGATATACAAAGTATCCTGCATAACTCATTAATAATTCTCCAGATATTGGAATAGCCATGAGTTCTAGAAGAATACCTAAAAATAAAATCAAATAACTATGTTGTTCAAATATAGTCAATAAATGTGACATAAAAATGCCTCCAAAGTATATTTTGAAAGACCTAAACACGTATAGTGAACAAATCTTCCACTTTATGTCTTCTTATAATGTAGCACTTATTTATGAACAAACTAAGTTTTTAATGAATTATTAATGTTTTATACAGTAAACGAAAAGGCGCTTTAGCTATGCTTAGGATGCCCAATTTTTGGAGCAGTATTATTTTATATATTAATGGAGGTAAACGATGAAAAGAATAGTAGAGGCAACCATGCAACGAGCCATACTTATGATTGTATGTGTTGTCATTATCTTGGCTTGGGGAGGTATTTCCGCTTTCCAGATGCAACGAGATTATATGCCTGGAGTCAACAATACAACCCTTGCACTTAGCATGAGAGTTCCTGGGCTTCAAGCTGCTCAGGTAAAACAACAAGTAACAGATAATCTAGCAAGTGCCGTTAAAACAGTTGATGGTTTATCCAATGTCGAAACCACCTCTTATGATGGCGGCTTGTTTATGAGTTTGTATTTTCCAATGAATACAGATATGAAACAAGCAGAAGACCAAGTGAATAAAGCACTAGCCAAAGCTAGTCTTCCTTCAAACATAACTAGCACTCCAAGTGTTACACGATTAACAAACAGCTCTTTTCCTATCTTAACTTATAGCGTAACAAGTTCAAAATTGGATGAAACAACACTTCGCTCGACCGCAACGCAGGAAATTGTCAAACAAATAAAATCTGTACCAGGTGTAGCAGATGTTTCGGTGTTTGGGGGAGCAAAAGATGGTTATGTATTAAACATTCGAATGAAAGACTTAGTGAAAAACGGGTTAACATTGGATGACGTGAATAAACAATTTTCTATGTCCCTTCCAACCATGCCACAAGGTGATATTGTAAACAACCAATTATCGATTCCAGTATCGTTTGATGGGATACAATTAACTCAACAACAAATGGAAAACACAACGATTAAGAATAAGGAAGGAAAAGCCATTCCTATTTCAGCGTTTGCTACCATTTCTCATTCTTTAAATGACTTAAAAACGGTTTCTAGGACTAATGGAACACCAAGTGTCCAATTAAATGTAATCAAAACACCTTCTGCTAATATTACAGATGTTGCAAATCAAGTAAAAGACCGTGTAGCTCATCTTCAGTTGGATACAGTAAATCCAAAAGATGTTTCGTTTCATGTTTTACTTGACCGAGAAAATGAATTAAATAGCTCACTTCTCGGATTAGTTCGTGAAGGATTACTTGGGTGCCTATTCTCAATGATATGCGTGTTCTTCTTTTTCCGAAATGTAAGGTCAACCTTACTCATTGCAATTTCATTACCAATTTCATTACTGGCTACAACTGCTATCCTAAAAACAATGGGTATTACATTAAACATTCTAACTGTTTCAGGTTTGATTGTGGCGATGGGGCGTATTGTCGATGATTCGATCGTTATTTTAGACAACATGTATCGAAAACGGGAAGAATCAAAAGAAAAATCTCTACTTTCTCTTCTTACATCAGCCGTTTCAGAAATGATTCCTGCGATTTTGGGCTCAACCTTAACTACGATTGCTGTCTATATTCCAATCGCTTTTGTTGGAGGAGTCGTCAGTGCTACGTATAGCGGATTTGCCTGGTCAGTCGTGATTGCAATTATCATTTCATTCTTTGTTGCGATGCTGGTCATCCCTGCATTGGCCTTTATGGGATGGAAGGGCGGAAGTGGAAACTTAACGAAACAAACCGTCAAAGTAGATTCTCTCATGAAACCAGTATTGCAATCTGCCTTCAAACATAAGAAAGCAATGGTTATTGGTTCAATTTTGGTCTTTTTATGCGCTGGAATCTATTCAGCTTTTCTACCAGTAAACTTATTACCAAGTAGTAAAATCGGACAAATTGCGATTAAGGCAGAATTGCCACAAGGAAGCACTCTACCCGAAGTCGATTCTGAAGTCCAAAAAATTGAAAAAACGTTAAAAGCAAATCCAAAAGTCGATGCTTATTCATCTAATTTTGGTTCTAATATGACACCACAAAGTGATGATGTTTTTGACCAAGGCGGAGGATATATACAATATCCAAATGTGGCAAACCTTTCTGTTGTATTAAAAAATGACAAGGACACTGATTCTGTCGTAAAACAATTACAAGATCAACTTCCAAAGCTATCTGATAATGTTACTTATACTGTAACAAGCCAGAATATTTCTGGTGACGATTCAAAAATACGAATCTTATTTACAGGGTCCGATCAAGCAACTTTAGATACTGTAGCACAACAAGCGAGAACAAACTTATCTAATATTGCGAACTTAAGTGTAGATGGCAAAGTGGATTTAACAAATGGGTTACCTAAATACAAAATAACATTTGACCAAAAAGCGATCCAAGATAAAGGTGTGAAAGTTTCTGACGTTCTCACAGTCATTAATCGATATATGTCCCAATCTAAAGATGCATCCATTACGATTGATCATAAATCGCTTCCTGTGGACGAGTATTTAGACCAAATTGCATCAGGTACAAATTCTCCTATTACGGTAAATGCATCTCCAAGTGATGTTATAGCTTCTCTTGCTGCTGAAACATTCACTGGAAATAATGGAGAACAGGTACGTCTTGACCAAATTGCAAAAATATCAAAAGACTCATCTTCTTCAACTATTAGCGAACGAGATGGTCAACCATTCTCCCTTGTTACAGCGCAGATTACATCAAACGATGTTAGTAAAGTTGCCGATCAAGTCGACAAAACTCTAAGCAACATGAAAATGCCAAACGGTGTAACGTATTCAATGGGAGGAATCTCTGAACAAGTAAAACAAATGATTTTTGAAATGTCCGTTGCCGTTGCATTTTCTATTTTATTAGTATTAATGATTACTTCTTCTATTTTCAAAGGGTGGAGAGCACCGCTTGCTGTTCTTTTAAGCATTCCACTCGCTTTAAGTGGTGTCGTCATTGCATTAGTCCTTTTTGGCGGTCAATGGAACTTAGCAGCACTAATCGGTGTACTAATGCTTACAGGTATTGTAGTGACAAACGGAATTGTATTAATTGATAAAATCGAACGAAATCGAAAAGAAGGAATGCCTGTTAAAGAGGCTGTTTTGAATGGTAGTCTTTCAAGGATCAGACCAATCTTAATGACAGCAGCTGCGACAATCCTTACTTTATTATCACTTGCATTTTCTCATAACGCAGATACGGTTGTTTCTCAAACACTCGGTATTGTTGTAATTGGGGGAATGGTAACATCAACAATCAACAGCTTTATTATCATTCCAATCATTTATGAGTGGCTGCATAAAAAATCTGCTACAAAAAATACATCAACTGATGCAAGAAGTGCCAGCTAATAGTGATTGTTGAGATTTAACACTTATATAGTAGTGATTACAAAAAAGCTATGTTAAAGCTCATTGTTGTTTTGCCACTATGTTGATTGGAGCGGAAGGCGCTCGACTCCTGCGGGAGTACGGGGCAGGGGAGACCCCGCAGGCGCTAAAGCGCCGAGGAGGCTCCCCGGACCGCCCGCGGAAAGCGAGCGACTGGAGCGGAAATCAACAGACATGTTTAATAGAACCTACAAAAAACACCGAGCAAATTTGTGAAGTGAACCCCTTAAGTTGGACTAATGAATCCAGCTTAGGGGGTTTTTAGTTTGGTAAAGTTCTCAAATGAATGTAGAGAAAAGGTTGTATTGGAGTATTTGAATGGAGGAGGAGGAACGCACGACCTGGCAAAAAAATATGGTATTGGTAGCCATACAACTATACTTAATTGGGTAAATCAATATAAAAAATATGGGGATAAAGCATTCGATGTACGGAGTCCTAAGGATGTTTATGATGGTAAGTTTAAGTTAGAAGTTTTAGAATGGATGGGGAAAAACAGAGCATCATTACGTGAAACGTCCCTTCATTTTGATATAACTACACCAAGTACAATTTTATCGTGGAAGAGGAAATTCGAAGAAAACGGTGTTGAAGCTCTGTTTAAACAGAGAGGAAGACCAATAGAAATGAAATCTAACCATGAATACCAACAAGGGAAAAATGAGGAATCCTCCGAACTTGAAAAACTACAACGTGAAAATCGCCTGTTAAGGATTGAAAATGAATACCTAAAAAAGCTAAAAGCCTTAATTCAGGAATCCGAGGATACCGACAAAAGCAAGCGAAAGTAGTCACTGAATTAAGGGGGAAATATCGGTTATCTGAAATTTTGAAGGTCGTTGACCTTCCGAAAAGTGTGTATTTTTACTATCAAAATTATGAAGAAATCAAACAAAGTGACCGAGATTTAATAGAGGAAATCAAAGCCATAAAAAAGGATAATCCAGCCTATGGTTATAGACGGGTCTATCTTGAATTAAAAAATAGTGGATGGAAGGTAAATCACAAAAGAGTCCAGCGCATTATGCAGGAGCAAAATTTACAGTCAAAAGCATATACGAAGAAAAGCAGGAAATACAACTCTTATAAAGGGACGGTTGGTAAAATTGCCCCAAATCGGCTAAATCGTCGGTTTAAAACAGATCGACCTTATCAAAAGCTTACAGTAGATGTCACAGAGTTACGCTGGGGGGATAAGTCCACAGAACACCGCTGTTATCTGGAACCTGTTATGGACCTCTATTCTGGTGAAATCCTGTCCTTTAACATTGATCTTCATCCTACTGTATATTTTGCCTTAAAACCGTTACATGAAGCCTTGAAGGCACTTCCAGAACTTCCTTATCGGACAACTGTTCATTCAGACCAAGGGTTTCAATATCAACATCACAGCTGGGTAAAAGAGCTTAAGGAACATCATGTATTTCAAAGTATGTCACGTAAAGCGACTTGTCTTGATAATGCGGCAATGGAGAGTTTCTTCCACCTTTTAAAATCTGAAACAGTTCATCTTTACAACTATCAATCTTTTGAGGAGGTCGCTCAGGCCGCAGCAGATTGGATTAGTTACTACAATAACGATCGAATTAAAGAAAAACTCGGAGGTAAGAGTCCTGTACGGTACAGGCTTCTTACCACCGAGCAAGTAGCATAATATTTTTGTCCAACTTTATGGGGTCAGATCATTGTCGGTGTTTTTTGTGTGTCCACTCCCAAGACTCTCCTATTGATGTGAACAAATGTTGACATATATACTTTCGTTAGTATCAAGGCATTGGGAATCATTGACGGAGACCAGAGACGTTGTTAAAATTATTATTGGAATTAATGTGAAGATATTCACAAGTATTAACTCGTATTTTTTCAAAATAATATTTTCAAAAGGGGTTTCACGTTATGAAAAGAATCGTAACACTGAGCACTCGTAATCTGAAGGATACTGCAAAACACGGTGGATGTGGCGCATGCCAGACATCTTGCCAGTCAGCTTGCAAAACATCTTGCGGAATTGCAAATCAGAAGTGTGAAAACACACTAAACAGATAGGAAACAGGAAATGTGCCGCCCAACTGCTTTCTAGAAGGGCGGCAATTTTTTTCGCCATTACCGGGTTGTAAAACCCACACAGAATAGAAGTTTCACTTTATAGACAAAAGGAGCTTGATGATCAAGTGATTCATCAATATAAATTAAACGGATACAACATCGTCCTCGATACCTACAGTGGATCGGTGCATGTTGTCGATGACCTCGCCTATGAAATCATTGCGCTTTATGAGAATACACCTGCAGAAGAAATCGTGACAATAATGCTGGAAAAATACGCACATGATTCCGACATCTCCGAGGGGGACATTCGAGAAACTATCGCTGCTGTCGAGGGGCTAAAAAATGATAGTCAACTCTTTACGGAGGATGAATATAAGGATCTCTCAATTGATTTGAGAAATCGTCAGACTTATGTAAAGGCCCTCTGCCTCAATGTCGCGCATACTTGTAACCTGTCATGCGAATACTGCTTCGCCAGTCAGGGGAAATACAACGGAGACAGAGCTATTATGAGCTATGAGGTTGGCCAAAGAGCTATCGATTACCTACTGGAAAACTCCGGTCATCACCGAAACTTCGATGTTGACTTCTTCGGTGGAGAACCGCTCATGGCCTGGAAAGTTGTCAAGCAGATTGTCGCATACGCAAGAAGCAAAGAAAAAGAATACAAAAAGAATTTTCGCTTCACCTTCACGACAAATGGCATGATGCTGGACGATGAAGTCACCGAGTTTCTAAACAAGGAAATGTACAATGTCGTATTAAGTCTTGATGGAAGAAAAGAAGTCCATGACCACCTTCGTAAAACAGTCACTGGAAAGGGCAGCTACGATCATATCGTTCCAAAATTCCAGGAATTCGTAAAAAAACGTGGAGACAAAGAATATTATGTACGTGGGACCTACACCCACAATAATGTCGACTTCACCAATGACATTTTTCACATCGCAGATCTTGGTTTCGACAAACTCTCGATGGAACCTGTTATTTGTGACCCACGGGAACCATATGCGCTTACCGAGAAGGACCTTCCAGAGATTTACAACCAGTATGAGATTCTCGCTAAGGAAATGCTTAAGCGAAACGAAAAAGGCAATGGCTTTACTTTCTACCATTACATGCTCGACCTCTCAGAAGGCCCTTGCATCCAAAAGAGAATTTCCGGCTGCGGTTCAGGAACTGAATATCTCGCTGTCACACCATGGGGCGAGCTCTTCCCTTGTCATCAGTTCGTAGGTGATGAAGAATACAGCCTGGGAAACATCTGGGATGGAATCACAAAATCAGAGACACAATGCCAATTTAAAGAGTGCAACTGCTACTCGAAGTCGGAATGTCAGGACTGCTGGGCGAAACTCTACTGCAGTGGTGGTTGCACTGCCAACGCGCTGCACGCAACTGGCTCCATCAATGGAACCTACGACTTCAGTTGTGATATTTTCCGTAAGAGAATCGAATGTTCCATGATGGTAAAGGTAGCCGAATCCATCAGATCTATGGAACAGACTGTGGCCGAATAGGCACAAAAATGTAAAAAGAGGCTGGGACATACGTCAGAAAAAAATCTGATTTATGCTCAGCCTTTTTGGATTTAATTCTTACTCCTCTGCCAAATTCCACTTAATGATATGTCCAGCATGTGTAAGGCCTCCTCCAAATCCATACAGTAGAAGAGTGTCACCATTTTTTAACTTTCCTTCGTTTATCGCTATCTGTAAGGCTAATGGAATGGAAACAGAAGAGGTATTTCCCATGTATTCCACACTAGTTAATGTTTTATCTAGTGGGAAACCTGATTTTTCACATATGGATTCAATCATTCGTAAATTGGCACTATGTGGAACAAACCAGTTTATTTCATCCATTTTTAACTCTGCTTGACATAACAACTCTTTAATACCAATCGGTAGTGTACGTGATGCCCACTTATATACTTCTCTTCCGTTTTGAACAATCTTCCCATTCGTTCCTAAGGATTCTCCAAACATGGTAGTAGATAGATTGGTACGATATACATGCATACCACCTTCCCCATTTGTCCCCATATGGGTAGCTATAAAACTCGGTAATTCTTCATCTTTCTCTATTAGGACAGCTGCGGCTCCATCTCCAAATAAAATACATGTCGTCCGATCTGTATAATCAGTTACTTTAGATAGTGTTTCCGTCGTTATAACTAAAATCTTGCGATGAAGACCAGCTGTAATCAAACCATTCGCCAAATGTAATCCATAGGTAAAACCAGCACAGGTTGCGTTAAAATCAATAGCACCCGTCTGTCGAATATTAAATTTCTTTTGTATTTGGCAGGCTACACTTGGAAAAGCGTAGTCAGGTGTAGTCGTTGATACCAAAATACAATCCACGTCGATAAGGTCTTTATGATAATTTTCCACTAAGTCTTCAATAGCTTTAAAAGCCAACATTGAGGCAAATTCATTATCACCCGCAATTCTTCTTTCCTTCATTCCAGTTCTTTGAACAATCCACTCGTCGTTTGTATCTACAATTTTTTCTAAATCATCATTGGTAAGTTTCTTTTCAGGTACATAGGTCCCAATCGCTGTAATTCTCGCTTTTGATCGCATTCGTTTGTCTCCTTTACGTTTTTTATACCAGGTACTATAATTAGATATTAGTATCAAGTACTAATTGGTGTCAATCTTTTATCATGAAAATAATGGGAATTAAAATTCTACTTGTAGGAGAGAGATTCATGTTCAATACTCAACAAATTAAAGAAGCTATTCCACATCGTTTCCCCTTTTTATTAGTTGATCGTATTAGTGAAATAGAGGAAGGAAAACGTGCTGTCGGAATCAAAAATGTTACTACTAATGAGAAATTCTTTAATGGCCACTTTCCGGATTATCCAGTAATGCCAGGCGTTCTAATCGTAGAAGCATTAGCACAAGTCAGTGCTGTTATTATGTTAATGAGAGAAGAAAACCGAGGGAAGATTGGGTTGTTTGCTGGTATCGACCGATGTCGTTTTAAAAAACAAGTTCATCCTGGAGATCAGTTACGTCTTGAAGTAGAAATAACAAGAGTTCGTGGTTTAATCGCAAAAGCAAATGCTGTGGCTACAGTAGATGGAGAAATCGCATGTGAGGCCGAAGTTACATTCGCTCTTTTCGACAACCAAAAAGCCTAAAGAAAAAACCAAAAGAGAAAAAATATCTTTAATCTTTTAATAATGGGAGAAAGCTTCTGGACTAGGACAATTTTCAACTGGAATCTTGTGTATAATTTTAGGGATTTTATCCTTTATAATTAAATAATTTGTAAATAAAAGGGGCTAATCTTTATTTTTAAAGTTTAGCCCCTTTTATTACTTTTCACATAAAGTTAAAGCCCCACCAAAGAATCTAGTATAACAAGCTCTTTATTATATATTTTATTCATATACCATAACCCAATATTTTTCTCCTGGTTTACCTTCTTCAACAACTTTCTTCCAACCATTATTCTCATAGAATCTCATAGCTTTTTGATTTTCAGATACACACTTCAGTCTTATTGGTTTATTCATTTTTTCTAAGGAGGCATTAACCAGCTGACCACCAACACCCATGCCTGAGAAATCGGGATGGACAAATAAATTATGAATAAAGTTATCTGGCAAGTATAAAGAAGCAAATCCAAGAATTTGAGATTCTTCCTCTGCTAAAATTATATACTCATCAACCGTATCATTATCAAAATCTTCTACAGTCATTTCTTCGATATCCGCCCAATGAAAACTTTTACGACGTGATTCTAGGTATATCATTCTTAAATCAGGGTAATCTAATTCATTTGCTACTCTAATATTCAAATTTTTCCCCTCGCTTTCTAAATTCGTTCATCCAATCTTCAAGAAACGCCCCCAAAAAATGCTGTTCGTTCTTTTGTTATCCACTCATTTAAATCCATAGATGTTTGTTTCACAAGACGGTTCACAAGTACGTCATGCCATACATAATCCTCTAACAAATAGATATGCACGGGATCGTTCGTAAAAAATGCTACTTCACGCTCTTCTGGGGAAGGTCCATAAATCATTGAATGACCATCAACTGAAATAATAAACCAATGTGGATTGGTATTGGTTTCTGTATAGCTTGTAATTCGATGCTCATCTAGTGTAGGCAAAGCATTTTCTACGTGTAGTGTAATCCCCTTAATAGATACTGATTTAGATTTGTCTTCTAAAAGTTCTCGTAGTTCTTCGTACATATCGTCCCACATTGAAAGAACAATTTTATTCTTTGCTTCTGATAAAACCTTTTTACAATATTGAATAATCGATTCTCGACTTTTTAAAACCAAAATTTTATTTTCTTCTTTTGGCTCGTTTTTTTCTATTTTCTTGAGCTCTTCGCTCATTGATTCAAAATTTTGTTGCCATTGTTCTTTTGATTTAGCAAGAAACATGGAAACAGGGAGAGCTGAATAAATGGTTTGATTTAAGGTACTTTCCTTTAACACAAGGCCCTTATTTACCAATAAATCAAGTGTCTCATATATTCTTGCACGAGGGATACCTGAATCTTTACTTACTTGATAAGCACTCACATGACTGTTTTGTACAAGTGCTATATATGCTTTAGCTTCATACTCTGTATAGCCCAGATGCTTTAATTGTAAAATTAATTGTTCCATTGTCTTCCCTCCAGTCTATTTATTATAACTTATTTAGTTAAATGATTTCCCTTCCATACGGTGTGTTACCTCTTTACAAAAAACATTATAGTTACTATTATAGTAGTAACTAAGAGGGGTGAAAACATGTTTTCGGATATTAATATTGAAATTATTGTAATACTTGCTTTGTTTGGATTTTTAGCAGCCTTTATCGATTCGATCGTAGGTGGAGGTGGATTAATTTCATTGCCGGCTTTAATGTTTTTAGGACTAAATCCTGCTGCGGCTGTAGCAACGAATAAGTTAGCGGGTACAATGGGATCATTTACCTCTACTCTTTCATTCTATCGTTCGGGAAAGCTAGATTTACGCTCTGTATATCATTTTTTCCCTTTAGCTTTTTTTGGCTCAATGTTAGGTGCTTGGACCGTCCACTTAATTAACCCAGTAATTTTAAAGCCACTTATGTTATGTATGTTAGCAGCCGTAGCCATTTATACGATTTTTAAGAAAGATTGGGGAACGATCTCTACCTATAAAAAACTGTCTATAACTAAATTAGCTGGATTTATTGTTTTAATATTCGCTATCGGTTTTTATGATGGTTTTTTAGGACCTGGAACAGGCTCCTTCTTGATCTTTGCGTTTTTAATGGTTGGCTTTGATTTTATAAAAGCAGCTGGCATCGCAAAATTTCTAAATTTCGGTAGCAATATCGCAGCGCTAATCATGTTTATTTATTTGGGGCATATCCATTATGTCTACGGTTTTATCATGGGAATTGCTCAAATTTTAGGTGCTGTTGTAGGTTCACAATTTGCTATCAAAAAAGGAAGTCAATTTGTGCGAATCCTCTTTATCATCGTTACGATTATTTTGTTATCGAAAAATGCTTATGATTACTTCCATGTAAAATTAAACTAAATATAAAATTACATTTTTTATTATTTGAAAAATCCTCATACTGTTTCCTAAAAAACAATAGACTTGATTTAAATTATACCAAGTCTATTGTTATTAATTATAAGATTTTAGAGTCCTTTAAAATTCCGACTTGCTCTTTAAAATTGAATTTAACAATCAACCTTATAAATTCTTTCTAATTTAGATTGCACTTATAGTTGCCATGCCCTTGATATTTATGTTAGGTGAAAATATAGTAAATATTGGTGCAACCCCTGAATACTTCATTGAAAAAATATCCTTCCCTCTGCTTAACCCTCTTCAAATCCTTGGCTTATCAGGCTTTTTCGGGCTTCAGAACGCAAAAAAGAACCGAGATAACGTACCAACATTACGTTTCCCGATTCTTTTCAAAGCATTACACTCGACTACATTAAGAAAATCCCATCTTGGTCATATATTCCAAATTTACTTTAACTTTAAATTAGGTTAATACTTTTTTACATTACCATAATAAAGGCTTTACCTTTTCCTAGTATTCTATTAAAGGATTAACCTAAATGATTGCATCTTGAAAAGGGAGTGAAAGATTTGGGCAAATTTAAAAAGAAGAAAAAAATGATTGCTGGACTTGCATTAAGCACTGTTTTATTTGGTTCTGTAAGTGCTTATGCAGCAAAGGATGGTGCATTTGGGAGTACCTTAGTCGGTCGACAACCTAACGGCTCAGTTATGACTGCTGACAATCATTTGCTTACACCAGCCGGGAAGCAACTTGAATTTCACGGGGAACCAACTTCCGTTGCCGTTAATCCAAATGGAAAGACTGCTGCAGTCTTAGTAGGAGGTTACAATGGAAATGGGCTTAACATTGTAGATCTGACAACCGGAAAGGCGATAGCCACGAATGTCAACCTGGGTATTGGTAATGGATGGGGACTAGCTTATTCTCCTGATGGTAAAACACTCTATGCATCAGGTAAAAGTTCAG
Organism: Neobacillus massiliamazoniensis; assembly: GCF_001048695.1. GTDB lineage: Bacteria > Bacillota > Bacilli > Bacillales > Cytobacillaceae > Neobacillus > Neobacillus massiliamazoniensis. The sequence goes on from NZ_CVRB01000007.1 coordinate 74,873, forward strand.
GGAAAATTGTCACTATGTCAGTGGCTGATGACGGAATTCCTACAGTGGCATCGACTTTAACACTACCATCAGCTAGTGTGGGGGGTACTAGTAACCCGCAAGACTTAGCTGCTGCGCCTGACGGAAAGACGCTCCTTGTGGCTCTCAATCGAGACAATAGTCTTGGTGTCATTGACCTGCAGTCGGGAAAACTTTCTACCAAAATACCTGTAGGAAACGCTCCTACTAGTGTGGTGGTTAATGGGAATACGGCATATGTGACAAATCAAGCTGGTAGAACAGCTAATTCTGATGACTTCACCATAAAGTCCTCTGGTACGCCGATTGTAGTAGACCCTAAATTGGGTACTTCATCTACCGGAACCGTATCGGTGGTTGATCTCACCACAAATACCGTTACGAAGACAATCCCTGTTGGGATTCAACCAGAGAGAATGACGCTCTCTGGAAAGTATCTCTTTGTAACAAACACAAACAGTGACACGGTGTCGGTTATCGACACACAAACCAATGATGTTGTTCAAACGATTGATATCAAACCATACCCGAACGCACCGAAGGGCTCTGCACCGAACGCTGTTAAAATGATTAACGGGAATCAATTAGTAGTAAGCCTGGGACGAGATAACGCCCTCGCTGTATATGACTGGAACGGACCGGAAAAAGAACCTCGCTTGAAGGGACTTGTACCGACTGCTTCTTTCCCTGATGATATTGCCATTGATACTGTTAACAATCAACTTCTTGTCACTAACTTGAATGGAGTAGGCTCGGTTGGAAACACGGATAAAAATCATTCAGTTTTTGCTCAAATCGGCTCTATGTCGATGATTCCGTTCCCTTCGAACGATGATCTCGTTAAAATGACGGACCAAGTTTACACCAATAACGACTGGTTCGGGTTGAAAAACCGAAACGCAAAGCCACGCAACAATAAGAAACCTGTGGCAATGCCAGAGAGAATCGGTGAGCCTTCCACCATCAAACACGTGTTTTACATCATCAAAGAAAATCGTACGTATGATCAGGTACTCGGAGACCTTGGTAAAGGCAACGCCGATCCAACTTTGACTCAGTTTGGTCAGAGCGTTACACCAAACTTCCATCAGTTAGCAAATACCTTCCCGTTGTTGGACAACGTCTACACAAGTGGCGTTCAGTCAGCTGCTGGGCATCAATGGGTTACACAAGCAACCCTCCCTGACTATGAGGAGAAAGAATCAGGATCAGGCAACCAGCGTAGCTACCCAGGAGGGAACCAAAGCGACCCTATGGCCTATGCACCAACCGGACATATTTGGGATAACGCCGTAGCACATAATGTATCGGCTGCTGTCTTCGGAGAAAATGCAACTAGTTTTAGTGGTCCTGAGCCATTTGGCAACTGGACTTCTTGGTATAACGATTACTTGATCTTGTCGGGGCAACAGCAAGGTTCGCTTCATGTGCCTGTTGGGGATTATCAAGCAAAAAGTGATATTCCAGCGGTGAATTCTATCTTGTACAAGCCGTTTCCTACCAACACCCAATCAATTCCTGATGTGTACCGGGCTCAAATCTTCTTGGACAAGTTTAATGATTATGTAAAGAACGATAATTTACCACAACTCATTACCATGTGGTTACCTAACGACCATACTGCTGGAACTTCCAAAGGGTACCCAACACCGCAGGCAATGGTAGCAGACAATGATCAGGCTGTCGGAAAGATTGTAGACGCCATCTCACACAGTCCGTACTGGAAAGACTCAATCATTTACGTTACCGAAGATGATGCTCAAGCTGGTGTAGATCACGTAGATGGTCACCGTGAACCAGCATTTGTCATTAGTCCGTGGGTAAAAAGAGGGGTAACTGATAGCCACTACTGGACCACTGCTGATATGATAAGAAGTATGGAACAAATACTTGGGTTACCGGCTATGAATCAGAACGATGCTGCGGCTGATCCGATGAGCGAGATCTTTACCGACCAACCGGATTTTACTCCGTATAATTTGGCTGCAAATCAAATACCACTAAATTGGATGAACGGGCAGCCAGCACCACAGGCAGCAGCGACTGCAACGACATCTGCAGCAGCACCTGCAGCGACAACTGCAGTCACACCTGCAGCGCAGCAGATGCAAAATGATTGGGATTCCTGGTCCGAAAAGCATAAGGATGATTTCGGTGGACCAGCCTCAAAGCCAGACGTTGTGAACGCGAATATGATGAACCATGTAACTTGGTACGCGACAAAGGGATATGATAAACCATATCCGGGTGACAAAAAAGTCTTAACACCGGATGAAGTTGAAAAGCAGCCTGCAAGCCATGCTCCTTCACCTGCTGGCAACTAAAAGTTCTTTTTTCCATTATCCTATGGTTAACCAATAAATCAAAAAGGATGTCCCAAAGGTATAACTTTCTGGGACATCCTTTTTTTATTTAGGACCAAATTTGTTACTGAGAGAAGGAGATTTTAACAAGAGACGCCTGAAATGACAGGGTCTTTTTTATTTATTTCTAAACATTTTCGAAAAAAATCCGATTAAATATAGGTCTTATCTTTATTATTTTGAAATAATAATCAACCAAAGTTAACAACGATAATGCAGTTTTTACTACAAGTATCATTGACTATAATTATCAGTTTTCCAATCTAACAAGGCTATTACTTAGATACAGGAGGAGGAAAAAGATGGAACAAGAAATGAAGCGTACATCAAGATTCAAATGGAACAGTGTAAAAATGAAGTTGATTGCTGGAATGACAGCCGTGGCGTTAGTGCCAACGATTTCTTTATCCATTATTTCAAATGTAGTGGCACAAAAGGTTGTATATGATGGATTGTCTCAGTCTACTCTTCAAGCAACAGAACAAGCCAACGAAGGATTAACTTATAAATTGCAAGGGGTTGAAAGCCAATTAAATTTGCTTGTTAACAATATCAATTTTACAGAATATTACCAGAACCCCATGAATGCGCAATACGGCTTGGCATTGTTGAATGGAACATTAAAGTCAGATAATGAATACTTCAGTGTTTATTTTTCTTCTACAAAAAAAGAAACGGTATCGGCTCCAGATAACGTACCAGCCGGTTATGATCCTACCACTCGTGATTGGTATAAGGGAGCAGTACAAAACAACGGAAAAGTATTCATCACAGAACCTTATCGTGATGCAGGAACAAACCAAATAACTTTAACGTTATCGCAGGCTGTATTGGATAAAGATCATCAATTGGTCGGAGTTGCTGCCATTGACTTAGATATTGGTCAATTTTCAAAAGCTATCAATAATATTACCATAGGCGAAAAAGGATATATGTCCATCGTTGGCAAAGATGGAAGCTATATCTCCAATCCTGACGATAGTCAGGTTGGTTCCAAGTCCCTTACGAAACTTTCTCTATGGAACTCTATGAATGATAAATCGACAGGGTACAAGGAATACACGGTGAATGGTGTTGATAAGTTTTCTGCTTTCTCTACTAATAAACTCACAGGTTGGAAATTTATATCAACCTTAGATGCTGCCGAAATTCAAAAAGGGTCAAATCAAATTCGAAATATTGGATGGATTTTAACAGGAATCTTTGCTCTATTATCTGCAATATGTGCATATCTTTTGGGTAAGCGTATGTCAAAGAATATTATTTCTGTTAAAAATGCAATTGAAACAGCTTCAAAAGGAGATTTTACAGTAAGAGTAGCTGTTAATACACAAGATGAATTTAAGGAATTAGAACAGAGCTTTAATAAAATGATGGAGCAATTATCATCTGCTCTTCAAAAAGTAGATCAAACCTCGAACGTAGTTAGAGAAACGTCCTCTAACTTAGATATGATGACAAGGGAAGCAAATTCAGCCTTATCTGAAGTAGCTATTTCTATTAGTGAAATATCAAAAGGGGCAACGTTACAAGCTGAGAACGTTTATGTAAGTGCGGAACAAATGAGAGAACTATCTCAACAATTAGACGAAATCTCAGCCATAACAGAAGATATAAATAACGCATCACAACGTTCTATGGCATTAAGTAATAATGGTTTAGAGAAAGTTCATATCCTAACGGAAAAAGCGTCGGAAACCAAGTCTTCAACAAATGAAGTTTCCGTTATTGTGAAAGATGTTGAAGAACGAATGGCAAAAATTAATGCCATTGTTGAAGTCATAACCAATATAACAGATCGCACAAATCTATTATCACTCAATGCCTCCATAGAATCTGCCAAAGCAAAAGAGTACGGTTTGGGTTTTGCGGTAGTAGCAAGGGAAATACGCAGTTTATCCGACCAATCGAAAGAATCAGTCATTGAAATCAAGAAAATCGTATCAAACATTCAAGCGGTTGTGAAAAAGGCAGTAGAAGCGATGGAAAGAACCAATGAGGCCGTTAGTCATCAAGATGTAGCTGTAAAGGAAACCGAAGCTATTTTTACCGATATTTTATCCGCTATCAATGAATTAGCCAAAGGAATAGAAACGGTAGAAGGTTCGGTCAAAGATAGTAAATCCAACAAGGATAGAATCAGTGGAGAAATGGATAGCATTACCGCCGTCTCTCAAGAAACGGCAGCGGCGACTGAAGAAGTTTCCGCATCTGCAGAACAAATTTCAGGCACCATGAAAGTCTATATTCAACATTCAAATGGATTAAAAGAATCATCACAACAGTTAGAACAAGAGATTAAAAAATTCAAATTAAATTAAAAGAATAAAATAGAAATAGAGGCTGACACAAAAAGCCGTTAAATAACGACTATTTTGAGCCAGCCTTTCTATTTTAACAATTTGTTTTTTTGTAAGGGATTAATACTTGTCTATATCTATAGAATTTAAACTGCACTTTGCAAAATCTGTCCATCACTCATTTTAATGATAGAGTCAACATAAGAAAGCATTTCTTCATCATGTGTAACCATTAAGGTAGTAATGTTTAGCGTTTTAGTTAAATTTCGGATTAACATCATAACATCTTTAGACCTTTTTGAATCTAAACTTGCAGTTGGCTCATCCGCAAAGAGAACTTTTGGTTTATGGATAATTGCACGAGCAATTGCAACCCGCTGCTTTTCCCCGCCAGATAATGAAGATGGATAAGCATTTTTCCGATGGTCCATTTCAACTAATTTTAGTATTTTGTCAATTTCATTTTTTTGTTCTTGTTTCTTTAGTTTAGCTTCAGATACATCCAACATTAGCATTAGTTGCTCTTCTACTGTGAGAAAAGGAACAAGATGTGCAAATTGAAAGACGAAACCAAATTTACTTGCTCGTATTTTCCGTACTTGTTCTGGACTCATATTAGTCATATTTGTTCCTTCGAACATTACTTGCCCATCTGATGCGGGTTGAAGTCCTGCTGCTATTGTAAGGAGGGTACTTTTACCAGATCCTGATGCACCCACTAATGCTGTTATTTCTCCTTCTCTAAGGGAAAGATTAATTCCTTTTAGTATTTCTTCCTTCACTTCACCATTAGTAAACGTTTTTCTAACATCATCTATTGTAAATATTGCCATATTAAACCTCTCCTTGTTGTATTGCTTGTAATGGTTCCACTTTTTTAATTTGCATTCCTGATAGCGTAGCTCCAATAAATCCGATAATTAAGAAGACGATTGACAATTGTACTGTTGTTCCAGCGGTTAAACTAAAAGGCATTCCTTTAGGTGCAATCATATTAAAACCTTGACTGAGTACAATTGATATGGAAAGAGCAATAACTGTTATAAACAGCATTTGTGTCCACATCATTTTAAACAAGGCACTTGTTTTTACCCCGATGGCTTTGAGAATCCCGTATAAACCAATCTTTTGAACGTTCATCATGTAGAAAAAGATAGCAAACAACATTCCGCTAATAGCAACTAAAAACCAAATAATCATATTGAGAGACATTTGTTCTGCTTTATAACTCGCAATTGTATTAAGGAACTCATTCTTCGAAAATGATTGTAAGCCAGTGTAATGTGTTGAATCTCCACCCGGTACGAACATCAATTGCATTGCATTGACCCGGTAAATTTCTTTGTAGTCGTCCATATTAATATAAGCAACAGGCGCATGGCTGAATTTACTATTGTCTACAAAACCTTTTACAATAAACTTGCCATTGTACTGATTATTCGTTAAGGTATCTCCAACTTTTATACCTTTATCTTTCATAGATTTATCTAATACGATTTCCCCTTTGTTAACATTTTTAAACAAACTTGAATCGGTCGATGTAACAAAAGCGACGCTTTGTTGCTTACCAGCACTATCGTTCAAAAATCCCATTTGAATTGAAAATGCTGCAGCATCTTTGTGTTCATTTAAAACTTTATCTTGGGTACTTTGATCTATCTTTGACATATTATAGTTTTGGTTTGCATCTTTCGTCATATAAAATTGTCCATTTGGTAAATCTTTGATTAATGCAGCATTATCTTGAGATAATCCATTTGCCAAACCGGATATAATAAATGTTAAAAAACTAACAAGAAAAATGATTGAACCTAAAATCAAAAACCTTACTTTATTTTTCTTAATTTCTTTCCAAGCGATATTCATCTTAATTCCTCCAGTCTCTTTGGTACATGCTTAGTTTATAATCGCTATATGAACGGAATATGAACATGAAATTACATTTAAAGAGATTTTAACCGTGATAAAGGTAGAAATAACAAAAAGAGCATGTTTTGAAAAAAGATTGCTCAAAACATGCTCTTATAATATTTAATAGGATTAAAAAACGGATATGTGCCGTTTTTCCAATATATGTGCCGTTTTTACGATTTTATGTGCCATTTTTTAAATATATGTGCCGTTTTTAACTTTTATGTGCAATTTGATCCCGAGTACCCATTTTTACCGTTGAAAAGAGGTCCGATTATAAATTCTGAGACTCATTTTTTGGATTTCCACCTCGAAAAAAACAGATATGTGCCATTTTTGATTTTTATGTTCCGTTTTTCAAATATATGTGCCGTTTTTCGATTTTATGTGCCATTTTATAAATATTTGTGCCGTTTTTAACTTTTATGTGCCATTCTGGAATGGTCCTCTAAAATCAGTCACCAATAATCCTGTTTATCAATTTTTACAAGTAAATCAAAAAGCTGAATCAAAAGGTCCATAATTAATCACCTTTTTAGTCAGCTTCTTTTGATCAAACTTATTACAAATTATCAATAATCTTCCAGTGCAATCCCATTGGAAGCTTTTACTATCATTTTCGTAATCATCTTAAACATTGCGCCCATTAGAATCGGTAAACGCAACATTAAATTACGCAGCAAGATTTTTGATTTTGAGCTTTCAATCATGCCCCCAGCAGCTACTAGCCCTATTTTTTGATTTTCCTCAACAAATTTTCTCATCTCTTTTTCGTAGGAAACAAAGGCACGGTCGTAATTGCCTTGCGCAGCTTTCAGTTCACCAGCTAGTACATAAGCACCGACAAGTGCCAGGCTAGAGCCTTGACCCGAAAGAGGTGATGGTCCATATGCCGCATCACCTACCAATGTAATCCGCCCTTTTGACCATGTCGACATGTGAATCTGACAAATCTCATCAAAATAGAAGTCTGTCGCTTCTTTCATGGTTTTGAGAAGATTCGAAGTTTCCCAACCCCTATCACCTTGGAAAGCATTTTGTACAAGTTTCTTTTGGGCTTCCACATCATAGCGATCATACTTCAGTGCCTCTGATTTGAACACGAACATACCCTTTGCTTCAGTATTATCTCGAGCACTATACATACCTACAGTTTTGCCTGGCATCGTATACATCAGCGAGCTGTGGTCGATGTTAAGGTAATTCTCGAGGGTAAAAATCGAGATATAACAGCCAAGAGAACGTTTAAATTGTTCAGTGTCACCAAAAATTAAGTTGCGCACATTGGAATGGAGCCCGTCAGCACCAATGATCAGATCGAATGTCTGCGGCTTGCTACGAGTAAATTGGACTTCTGCACCTGCTTCAGTCTCATGTATAGCGGTAATCGAATCGTCCCAAATATATTCGATTGTATCCTTAGTCAAGTCGTACAAAATATTACAAAGGTCCTCGCGCATAATCTCGATGTCCAGCCCATGTTGGTTTCCCATACTCGCTTCACTTATTTGACCTTGGATTTTGCCTTTACTGTTCACGAAGTAAACACCAGTCATGCGTGTGTCAGCTTCACGAACTTGATCGAGAATCCCCATCTGCTTAAGCACCGTAATGGCTACACCACGGATATCAACACCATATCCACCTCGTCGCAATGCGGGCGCACGTTCTACTACAGTCACATCAAAGCCGTAGCGATGAAGCCAGTAAGCTAGTGCCGGCCCAGCAATGCTCGCACCAGAAATAAGGACGCGCATCTTTTGTTTCATAATTGATATTCACTCCTACCCTAATTAAAAGTAACCTTCTATTTTATTTAAAATTCTTCAAATGGCAAGATATGACCAGGGTCATTGGCAATTATTCAACGTCAATTTTTTCTGCTGCGAAAATTCCGGAAATGTTGCGGCTATACAAATTCATATGCATACTGTTCCAATAAATGTCTCTCTGTCCGTATGAATTTACTTGGTGACAAGCCGCATGACCATGTCGACTTCTGGAATCCGATAGTCACTGCTCTCCCTTGCATTCATAACCATGACTCCTGAAAGAATCGTTAAATAGCTCGAGATCAATTCCTCTAAATCGCCCGCCACGATCTCGCCTGCTTGTTGACCTTCCGCAAATAGAGGCATCAATAAATCTACATAAGCCTTCATGGAGTATTGGGTAAAAAGCTCTTTCACTTCATCTGGCACCCCTTCCGAGGATCGCGCCTGATAAATTAACAAGTAATAATACTTGCTCTCTTCCTCAAGAATGGCCTCAGTCAAAAATCTAATTTTCTCAAGCGGAGAAATTGGGATACTTTGAAGACTTTTAGTAGAAGTATAGGATATTTCCATCGCTTCCTTCACAAGTGCAATAAAAGCCTCATCTTTCGACTTGAAATAGTGGTAGAATAGCCCTTGACTTACGCCCGCCTCCGCGGCGATCATGCTGATTTTTGTCCCGACGATCCCCCACTGAGCAAAGACCTTAAGGGCTGCTCTCATGATCTGTTCTTTTCTTTCATCTCGAATCTGGTTCAATTGTTCTTTATTTAAAGGCGACATTGGTTGCTTACTCCTTTGCTTTGTAGAAACTTAACTTAAAAAATGCTGCTTTACTTGCTGTCCCACCACTTCAGGTGAATTTCGATTATTTGGAGCAAGGTGGCTTAATTTCGGGAGTACTAGCGTCTTGGTGTTAGGGATGGTCTGATCCAGCACTCTCATCGTGCTTCCCATAGACTCTGGATTTTTCCCGCCTTCAATTAATAGCGTATCTGCCTCAATAGCGCTGTAATGACTGAAGGTGGAGTCCAGACGACCTACTTCTTTGTGTTCATTCAGGGATTCTGGTAATAATCTTTCCATGTGCTTCCAATGATCTTTACGTAGCATTATTCGAAGGATTAGCTTCAAATACCAAATAGGTACCAGTTTCATTGAGTTTACTGGACTAAAAGCTCTTACAAAAAAAGCAAAAGCGCCGTAGGTGTCATTCTTATTTAGTGCTTTCTCATATTTAGGAAACCAAGTTGTTGGTATGGACCCATTGATGGAAACACCGGGCTCATAAAGGGCTATTTTCGTAAATAAGTTGTTCATTCTTGCTGTTTCCAAGGCAACAAGCCCTCCAAAGCTATGACCGAATAAATAGGTAGCTCCTGTTGCTTCTTGCACAGCTGTAAGATCTTCGCATTCTTTGCGAATGGAATACTCGTTTCCTTGTGGTCCGCTTATCCCTCGTCCTCGTCGATCGATCACATGAACAGTAAAAGAGTCTGCTAATTCTTGTGCAAAATGTGTTAAATCATCAGAGCTGCTAAGCGCTCCATGAAGGACAATTACACCTGGTCCCCGACCAGTACTTTTGTAGCCAATGACCGTACCATCCTTTGATATTACCGTTGAATGAGTAAATGAAGTCGCGTCTCCCCTACCAGAAATATCTATCCACCCCTTATTTTTAATTTTGAACGAATGATTCAATCAAAAATATCATAAAAGATTTTAAGTTTTCTGTCAATACATTGTAATAAGTTTTTTTATCGTGACAAAAAAGTTAGAACTTGCTTCTATTACCTTTTCAGCCTTCAAAATTAATTTTCATTATTGTACTAAAAAATGATATGTACGCTTTCATGTATTGGTTACCTTCAACTTTCCTTTGTATTCGTTGATTCTGTCATTCTTATTCTCATTTCAATCAGAAATTCTTCTTCTTGTTGATTAGGAGAATTATGAATGTGTATTAAAGATTCATATATATCGCCGATAACCGTTAATTGATGGAGCTCAACATAACTAATGAGTTTTTGTAAACTTAAAAAATAATCTTCTGTTGATAAGCTGTTAAAGGTAATACATACATATCTACCTTGTGGAATTTTTGCGACTTCCGTATCTTGCATACGTAATAAAATCTGTTTATTTGATAAAACAGGTGTAAATAAATATCGATACGTAACATCATCAATATGTGTATAAGGCTGATATGAGAAAATGGCACCATAACCATTGTTTCTAAATCCTTCTGTCGAGGCAGCAAATTTCTTTAATTTACTGTAAGAAGCATTTAAAATATTTATCGGATCAATCCCTTTTGCCTTTGTCTGTATTATTTGTATTTCTTCTTCATACGAAAGAAACACTTCATCAAGCGGAGGATATTCCTTCTGCCTTTGCAATCCCTTTTTAGCATTCGCAATAATTTGTTCGATTTCTATTAAAGAATCTATTTTTTCCCTCACATTTTTTTCTTGTTCCGTTAAAAAGGTGTAGAAATCATCTCTATTTAGTCCTTGTACCTTTTTCATTTCTTCTAATGGTGTCCCAATATATTTAAGTGATTTAATGAGATCTAGAAGGTAAATTTGGGAGTCTTTATAATAACGATAGTGAGTATCCGGATCGATATAAGCAGGTTTAAATAAGTTGATTTTATCGTAATAACGTAGGGCCTTAATCGAGATATTCACTAGTTTTGAGACTTCCCCGATTGTGTAAAGCTTTTCCTTCATTTCTATCACTTCCTTACTCTAAGTATATTGAACTACTCACCACTTAACACCCTTAAGGGTTGTTTGAAGTGGGAGATTCCTAAGAACACCAGTGTATCCACCAGTTATTGATTAGGCGATCCCCGCAGTCCCTGCGGTTAGAAGTTTTACGGCTTCATTTTTAAGATTGATTCCTGCATTAATATCTCGATTATGATGGGTATGACACTTAGGGCATTCCCATTCACGTAAACCGAGATTTTTAACGTCTTTGTTTTGATAGCCACAACAGGAACAAAGTTGACTGCTTGCAAAGTTTTTTGCAACGGTTACTACTTGTTTACCGTACCATTTCGCCTTGTATTCCATCATGCTTTTGAATTGTGACCATGATACTTCACTGATGGCTTTGGCAAGATGATGGTTTTTCATCATATTTGAAACGGACAAATCTTCCATGCCGATTACGTCGTGGTTTTTGACAATCTCGGTGGAGATTTTGTCCAAGTAGTCTTTTCTTGCATTCGCAATCTTTTCATAGATACGTGCAACTTTCCTTTTGGCTTTGTACCAATTAGATCCACCTATTGTACGTCTGCTCATCATCTGTTGTGCTTTGGCTAATTTTCCCTCTAAGGTGCGGAAAAACTTTGGATTAGAATAGATGGTTCCATTAGAAAGAATGACAAAGTCTTTTAAGCCAACATCAACTCCAATAGCCGAATTGGTTTTAGGTAATGCTGCTACTTCTGTTTCAGTCGCTAAAGAAACAAAATATTTCCCCGAAGGATTACGTCTAATGGTTGCACTTAGTATACGACCTTCCACCTCACGACTTTTAGCAAAACGGACAAGACCAAGCTTAGGTAGTTTAATATGTTGATCGAATACAGCGATGTTGTTATTTGTATACTTTGTCGTATAGGATTGAACTTTATTCTTTTTTGATTTAAAACGAGGCTGTTGATTCTGTTTTTTGTAATAGCGAACATAGGAATCACTAAGATTTTCTACCGATTTTTGCAAAGCAATACTGTCTACTTCTTTTAAAAAAGGGTAATGTTTTTTTAGTTCGGGAAGGGATTTGATTGTTTCGTATTTGTTTAAATATTGACCTTTCCAATTATTAGATGTAAGTTGACCATTCTGTTTCATTTCTTCGACAATATACCAGTAGGCATCTCTTTCTTTTTGTTTGCCGAGAAAAAAATTGAATACAAAACGTGAACAACCTATGGTTTTATTAATGAGTTCAATCTGCTTCTTGTTGGGATATAGGCGAAACTTATAGGCTTTATGAACTAACACGAATTCCACCTCGCTTCACAAAGAACATTTGTTCTTATTATACCACGTGATGGAAAGTTTTGGCTAACGCCAATCGAAATTCATCTCCCCTTATCGTTAGGCTGCGCCCTTCACACGATTGAAGAGGGAGTCTTCTTTCGAGAATGATAAAGAAGCGTATTCTTTTTAGTAAACAAAGAATACGCTTTTGATTACTTAAGCTGTGCGATATGATGGCTCTTTCCAAGCAAGGGTTAACCCAATACCGACTGATAATAAGACTGTTGCAAAATAAAACGGATAGTTTAAATTGATATCGAATAAAGTCCCGCCAATAATTGGTCCAATTACATTACCGATACTTGTAAACATTGAATTCATACCGCCAACAAATCCTTGTTCATTGCCGGCAATTTTGGATAAATACGTTGTCACAGCAGGTCGCATTAAATCAAATCCGAGAAATACTGTTGTTGTAACAAGTAAAATCGTAAAGTATGAGTTCACGGTTGTTACTAAAAATACAAGGATCGTCGAGAGAATGAGGCTATAACGAATTAAACGAATTTCACCTATCCATTTAGTAAAGTGATCGAATAATGCAACTTGAACAATCGCCCCTACAATGCCTCCGCCTGATATTATGATGGCAATGTCTTTCGATGAAAAGCCAAATTTATGATCGACAAATAGAGCAAATAACGATTCAAAGGCTGCCAAACCCAACTGTGTAATTAAAATAATCATGAAGGATATAAAATACTGAGGTGCAAAAATACGTTTAATCCCTGTTTTTTGCCCTTTTACTTCTTCATTTTCAGGATTTCGTTCTGGCTCACGAAGTGCAATAATAGATAAAACGGCTGCGAATAATGCTACGACTGCTGCACTGTAGAACGGTAAGCGAGAACCATACTCTGCTAAAAAACCTCCAATGCCAGGCCCAATAATATAACCTGTTGATATCGCTGCCGACATATATCCAAGCGCTTTTGCACGTGTATTAGCCGTTGTAATATCTGCAATAACTGCTGTTACAGCCGGCATCATGAATGCTGCACTTACTCCGCCAAGCATTCGAGAAATAAAAAGAACCTCAACTGTTTTTCCGATTCCGAATAAAAACTCCGAAAAACTAAAAATTATTAGACCAATAACGATCATCCTTTTTCGCCCAAATCGGTCTACCCAACGGCCTGCAATTGGAGACACAATTAATTGTGTGACAGCAAAAGCAGCCACCATATAGCCGACAACTGATCCAGATAAATTTAACTCATCCATAATTTTGGGTGTAACTGGAATAACAAGGCCAATTCCTAAAAAGGCAATGAATAGATTCGTCAATACGATAGCTAAGGTCATGTTTTGTTTTTGCATATTGCTCTACTCCTTAAAAAATACCTTATAAAACATAATGTAAAGCCTCCCCTAAGGGGAGAGTCAACGAATTCATTACCAATTTTTTCGGTTTTGTCTTGAATCCATGCTTTTTAGAGGATAACTGAAATTTTTTTGTTTCTTCTTTGCTAACTTTCCCTTAAAGGGCAATTACAACAAAAAATCTTTTTCAAAGAATATGTTATAAAGGGTTCCTTGAATATTAAGAAGTTGTTTAGGGGATATTTTCAATTGGGAGATATTCCTTTAATGATTCTTAGGAGGACCTTATGATTCTCAATAATGAAAAATTAAGAGCAAGAGGGCATGAGTTTGCTCTGACTCATGAAATATATGTAACCAACTCCCTAACCGCTCATTCCTGGTCAAAGTTTCGGAAAGATATGGCTAGTTTGCATGCCTTTGCGGAACGTTTAAGTAACCATAAAGTACAGTGTAAGCAGCCTGCAGAAGATTGGTTGCTTGACCACATCAATTTTATGGAGACACAATCGCAAGCGGTTATTCGTAATTTGCCTAGAGCTACTCTTCAAAAGCTACCAAGATTAAGAACTAGCGGGGTGCCAAGAATATATGCCCTGTGCGAAGATTATCTGGAGCATGTGGACGGTCATTATGACGTTCACTCATTTGAAAACTACATAAAAGCATACCAAGAAGTTTCTGTACTTAAAGATATTGAGTGCTGGGCTCTACCTAATGCCATGCGAGTGAACATTATTCGTCGGCTAGCCAAAGTGATGCATGACGTCCGATATCGACACGAGGTATGTGATTCTATTTCATCCTTATTTGAACGAATTGGTGCAAAGAATTTGTCAGACGACAAAATACGGATTTTATTGGATCAAATTGCCAATAAAAAACCATTTGGTCCAATCGAGATTGTCCATTTTGTCCGACACTTAAGTGAAATGGAGCCTGATATTCGAATCGTTCGTGACTGGCTAGCGACCTATGTAGAGATCAATGAATCCAGCCTAGAGCAGATCGTTTCGTTGGAGCATCAACTTCAAGCGGAGCTTCAGGTGACTTGCGGAAACTTAGTGCAAAGTTTGCATATTTTAGAGCGCCAGCCCTGGCGTTTAACGTTTACAAAAATTTCTCATATAGAACAAATCCTTCTATCTGACACAATTAGTGATTATGAAGGTTTGGATTTAGCAAGCCGTGACTTACTTCGTGGACGTGTTGCAGAGATAGCCACCCAACTAAATATTCCAGAAACATTAGTAGCCGAGACGATCTTATCGCTCGCTAATTCCAATAGAGAAGACTCAGACAAAGCCGATGTCCTGCCTCGAAAGGCATGCGTGGCTTATTATTTACTCGATCCTCAAGGAATCATGGACATGCGTACAGCACTCTTAACTGTAACTCGACCACGCAATTTGCCACACATAGCCATTCGGCGCCAGCCGTCATTCTTGTATTGGTCGAGCTCAATTTTACTATTTGTTGGATTAATGTTTCTGTCGGGGGCATGGATAACATCTGGAACAGCCATTCAGCCTGTAGCTTGGATTGCGATTATAGCCGCTCTTTTTTTACCAATCAGTGAATGGGTTATAACGATTGTGCATAAAGGTATCTGTCGATTCTGCCACCCTACTCCTCTTCTCCGGTACGATTTTTCCGAAGAATTACCGGAAGATGCTGGTACAATGGTGGTTATTCCAGTGATTTGGTCAAGTACGGAGGAAGTCGATGAGGTGGTCAATCGACTGTTGATTCACTATTTGGCTAATCGGCAAAATAATATTTATTTTGGTGTATTGGCAGACTTTACAGACGCGTCGACCGAGACTCAATCAAATGATAAAGATCTGGTGACACATGCGATCAAACGAATCGATGCCTTGAGTGAGGAATATGGAGATGATAAATTTTTCCTATTTCACAGATCTCGTCTTTATAATCCCGTTGACAAAATTTACATGGGCTGGGAGCGTAAGCGTGGAAAAATAGTGGAATTTGTGGAGCTTTTATCAGGTAAAGAAAATACCAGCTTTACCACGATTCATGGAAAAAAAGATTTTCTGCAGAAGATTCGTTATGTATTTACCGTCGATCAAGATACACAACTACCGATAGGTGTCGTAAGCCGTATGGCTGGAACGATTCATTATCCATACAACCGACCACGGTTTAATAAAGAGGAAACTCGCGTGTTAGAAGGGTATGGAATCCTGCAGCCACGTATTGGCGTGAACTTTGAGTCCACCCAAAAATCAAACTTCGCTTCACTTTGGGCTGGAGAACCTGGTATCGACCCCTATTCCTTTGCCGTTTCCAATGCATACCAAGACCTATTTGGTCATGCGGTCTTTGTGGGTAAAGGGATCTTCGACGTTGAGGCCTTTCGGAAAACATTGGTGAACCGTATCCCGGATCATCATGTCCTAAGTCACGATTTACTTGAAGGGGGATATCTTCGCACAGGGTTAACTTCTGACATTGAAGTAGTCGAGTCGTATCCAAGCACATTTTATGCGTACGAGCGACGTGCCCACCGATGGATTCGTGGAGATTGGCAGCTTATCAAGTGGTTAGGAAAAACGTGCAAAGACCGTTATGGTGTGCCAAGGCGAATTGATTTATGTGGTCTGACCCGTTGGCAAATAATTGATAACTTGCGCCGTAGCCTCCTTCCCCCCATTCTTTTATTAATAGCTTTGTTAGGATTGAAGGTTTTGCCTGGTCGAGTATGGGTATGGGAAACGATTGTTCTACTCACCATTTTTCTTCCATTTTTTTTTACACTTGTTCAATGTGTGATTAGAAACGGAAGCGGTTGCAGTATGGGTATATATTTTTTGCAGAGTGCAGTTCAACTGATCACATTACCATTTACGGCTGTTCTTGCAGTAGATGCTATTTTACGCACACTTTATCGCCTGTTTATTAGCCGGCGCAATTTACTGGAATGGGTCACATTTGCAAAGACGGATAGCAGTCCTGAAAAAAGGCGAGTGTTTATGTATGAACCTGCTGGATACGTAGTAATTGCACTATTTGTCATTCTGGCATGGCTAGTCGGAGGGATTTTCGATCGTGCAATTGGAATGATCGCATTGGTCATGTGGCTTTTGGCACGGACCATTATACAGCAATTAAACAAACCGCCAAGAACAGAACCCCGTATATGGTTGAATAGTGCACGCTCTGATCTCAAGGAACTAGCGAGGCAGATTTGGTCATTTTATGATAAATATGTTACTCAAGATGAATCTTGGCTGCCGCCAGATAACGTACAGTATCATCCAAAGGAGGTCATTGCACACCGAACGTCACCGACCAATATTGGATTATATTTATCTTGTGTTATCGCTGCGCGCGATCTCGATTTCATCGATACTCCTGAAATGATCAGTCGAATCGAAGCAACGATGAAAACACTTGCTGGTATGGAAAAATGGAACGGGCATCTCTTGAACTGGTATGATACCTGTTCAACAGAGCCTCTTTTACCTCGATACGTTTCCACAGTTGATTCTGGTAACTTTGTTGCGTATCTGATGGTCGTTCGGCAGGGACTACAAGAATGGAAACAAAAAGAGGTACATTTCTATTCTCAAATCGAAAAAATAATGAAAGAAATTGATCAGTTTATTGAACAGACTGATTTCAAGTCTCTGTATAACACAAATGAGGACCTTTTCTGTCTTGGCTATCACGTCGATACAAACCAAAAAGATACGATCCTTTATGATTTACTAGCTTCGGAAGCAAGACAGGCGAGCTTTGTCGCAATTGCACTTGGACAAATTCCGGTTTCTCACTGGTTTACACTAGCACGTACCATGACGATTTTTGGTAAATGCAAGACGTTATTATCTTGGTCGGGTACGATGTTTGAATATTTGATGCCGAGACTGATCATGCGGACATATCGAAACACAATCTGGGACTCTACTTATCGAGGAGCCATTCACCGACAGCGAGAATATGCAGACAAACATCAGCTTCCGTTTGGTATTTCAGAAAGTGGCTATTACGCATTCGACTATCAATTGAACTATCAATATCGGGCCTTTGGTGTTCCAGGACTTGGACTTGAACGAGGCCTCGAAAGGAATTTGGTTTTAGCACCATATGCTACGATCATGGCTCTTCCATATGCCGGTGAAGCTGGAATTAAAGCACTCCAGAGATTTATCGACTATGGTGCGAAAGGCGAGTACGGGTTTTATGAAGCAGTTGATTTTACTAAAGCTAGAATGCCTAAGGGGAAAAATCACCAAGTAATACAGAGTTTTATGGCTCACCATCAAGGCATGAGCATGTTAACTCTTGTCAATTTGTTGAAAGATGAAATTATGGTGAATCGATTCCATACTGACCCACGTGTATGTGCAACCGATTTACTTCTACAGGAACGGGTACCAGCAAAACCTGCCCTGATTAAAGATCCACTGGGGATCGATGCAAAGACTCTGGAATTTGATCATAAGTCAGATGAGACGGAACGGACGTTTACCGGGCCAACTCTCGTTCCGGAAGTTAACGTGCTGTCAAACGGTCGTATAACCAGTGTAAATACGAATGATGGAACAGGTATGCTTACATGGAACGGGTTGGCAGTCACACGCTGGCGGGAAGACCCTGTTTTAGGTACATCGGGTCCGATTGTTTACATCCATGATGCCACTTCTGAAAAAACATGGAGTACAACAAGGTTCCCTTGTGAAGCTGCGATCGACACGAAAACTCTGTTTCGTATTGATAAAACAGCCTATGAAGGAACTTATGATGACATTTCATCCAAACTTGAAGTGACTATTTCTTCCGAAGTTGACGCTGAGGTACGACGTCTTCAGGTGGTCAACAACAGCAGTGAAGATCGTACATTAGAAGTAACGTCGTTCCTAGAGTTAGCGTTAGCAAACCAATCCGCAGACACTGCCCACCCCGCTTTCAACAAGTTATTCATCGAAACGAGTCACGATATAAAGGCAAAATGTTTGTTGGCAAAGCGTCGTCCGCGTGAGGAAGAAGAGGATGAGACGTGGGCAGTGCACACAATCTTTGTCGATGGATGTGAGAAAGGTGACTATGAGTTTGAAACAGATCGGGCAGAATTTATTGGACGTGGAAATACACTCCAAGTACCAAAAGCGATATTCTCACGCTTGCGTGGATCAACTGGTTCAGTTGTGGATCCTGCGTTTACCATGCGCCGTTGTATTCAATTGGCACCGAAAGAGTCCGCTACGATTTATCTGGTAACAGGTGTCGCTGAAAGCCGTGAACAGGCGCTTGAAATTGTTCAACGACTAGGTGATCCAAAGCAAGCAGATCGAACCTTCCATTTGGCATGGGTACGATCCCAAATCGATCTTAGGCAACTGCATCTAACTTCGAAACAAGCCTTAGAAGCAAATCTTTTGGCGGGAAGGCTCCTTTTTACTCCGCCACTCACACAGCTTCGCCAGGATGCAATTTCACAAAATGCTTTAGGACAATCTTCCTTATGGCCGCTTGGAATTAGCGGTGACGCGCCAATTGTCTTAATTTCCGTCAAGAATGAAGCAGATATTCCGTTCGTTATTCTTTTAGTCAGTCAACACCAATACTTATGTACGATGGGGTTGGCGGTTGACCTAGTGATACTCGATGAAACTATCGGGGGCTATCAGGATCAGTTCATGAACCGTTTGCGTGAGAACCTCGCTATACGGGGGATTAGCAACATGAGACGGATTGTTGGATTAAAGGCATCTCAATTGTCAGAGGATGAACGAACCCTTCTCATTGCCGTTGCACGTGTCTTACTCCGTGCCGGAGGACCAAGCTTACGAGCACAATTGCGCATCGTTGAAGATGAAATAAAGCCCGTACAGCAGAGGACAGTGTCAAATCAAGAAGGCCATTGGGAGCAGCAACCGTCTAGTATGGGAGCAAAAGGTGAATTTTTCAATGGTTGGGGCAGTTTTATCGAGGATGGATCCGCGTATCAAATTCATGTAAAAAGAGGAGCATATTTGCCGAGGCCATGGAGTAATGTCCTTGCCAATCCAAGATTTGGCTGCATCCTTACTGAATTAGGAACCGGTTATAGCTGGTGGCGGAACTCACGGGAATGTAAGGTTACGCCTTGGACGAACGATCCAGTTCTTGACCAGCCTGGAGAATGCCTCTACTTGCGCGACCTCGACAAGAATCAAGTTTGGTCGGCCGCGCCCAAACCAGCAGGCGGTAATCGAACGTATACGGTAACACATGGATGGGGATATAGTCGAATTGAACAACAGGATGGAGATATTTTATCCACTATGGAGACAACCGTTCCGTTACATGATCCGTTAAAACTCATTCGTCTCCAACTATGCAATACTAGTGAAGAATTAAAGAGGATATCAATTACGTATTACGCTGAGTGGGTTCTTGGCGTTTTACGTGAGGCTCAAGCACCTTTCATCATAACCGAATGGGATAAAGAACATAGCACACTGCTTGCTCGGAACACATACCAAGAAAGGTTTCGTGATGCTGTCGGCTTTTTGCATATTACACATCCGGATCCTATGCCGAAATCGCTTCAACCATATTCTTGGACCGGTAATCGTACAGAGTTTATCGGTCATGGCGGTACATTAGAGTATCCTGCTGCAATTTTAGAGGAGAAACTATCTAGGCAAACAGGTACTTTTTCCAATTCATGCGGGGCGGTTCAAATCGTGATCGAAATCCCAGCAAAAAGTGAGATCGCATTAAACATCTTACTAGGCTGTGCTGCTTCAAAACAGGATGTATTCTCTCTTGTTCAACAATATGGTCAACCTTCAGCATACGAAAAGACACTTGAAATCGTGACAAACAATTGGGAGCACATTCTTGGTCAAGTGCAAGTGAAGACACCTGACCGGAAAATGGATGTGATGATGAACGGATGGCTCTTGTATCAATCACTATCTTGCCGATTATGGGCCCGAACTGCTTTTTATCAGGCCGGAGGTGCATTTGGTTTTCGTGATCAATTGCAGGACTCACTGGCGTTCTTACATGTTGACCCGTCCATTGTGAGAAATCAACTACTCATTAATGCGGCTCATCAATATCAGGAGGGCGATGTCCAACATTGGTGGCACGAAGAAACGCACAAAGGAATACGGACCCATTTTTCAGATGATTTACTATGGCTTCCATATGCTGTATCTCGCTATTTAGAACTGACAGAAGATCTTGATATTCTCAAACAGGTAGTTTCATTCTTGTCCAGTGATATTCTCAAAGAGGGAGAATTGGAACGGTATGAAGATACAGTGGTGTCTGATGAGAAGGGATCACTGTTGGAACATTGCCTACGAGCCATTCGCCATGCTTTGAAGTTTGGTGAACATGGTCTTCCACTTATGGGAATTGGTGACTGGAATGACGGGATGAGTCGTATCGGTTCAAAGGGACGTGGCGAGAGTGTTTGGCTAGGCTGGTTCCTGCTAGATATCTTAAAGAGGTTTATTAGACTTGGGGATGAGATCATTTCTAAAGATATGCTCGAACTATTTGAACAGACCTCTACAAAATTGGAAAAGAACATGAATGAATTTGCTTGGGACGGTGCTTGGTTTCGTCGTGCGTTCACTGATGCTGGAACATGGCTTGGTTCGATGGAGAACAAGGAATGTCGAATCGACGCCATCGCTCAATCCTGGGCAATTATATCAAATGGGACATCTGTTGACCGACAGGAGCGGGCGATGCGTTCATTTGACCGTGAGCTTGTTGATCGAGATTTGAAACTTGCCCACTTGTTGACAAAACCGTTTGATAAAACTCGGCCGAGCCCAGGATATATCCAAGGCTATCCACCTGGAATTCGAGAAAATGGAGGACAATATACTCACGGTGTCATTTGGGGAATTGTCGCCTGGGCGATGTTAGAACGGCGTGATAAAGCCTTTGAACTGTTCTCCATGCTAAATCCAATTTCACACACAGAAACTTCACGCGATGTCAGGACTTATGGAAATGAACCTTACGTGATGTCGGCAGATGTATACACAGCAAGTCCCCATCAAGGTCAGGCTGGTTGGTCTTGGTATACGGGAGCGGCTGGCTGGATGTACCAAGCAGGATTGGAGTATGTATTGGGTATCAAGCGCTGTGGCAATCGACTATATATTCATCCTTGCGTTCCCATTGAATGGAATTCTTTCAGCCTCGACTATAGATATGGAAATTCAACCTATTCGATTGAAGTCTGCTGTGGAAAAAATCAAGGAGTTCCACTAACATGGGTAGTTGACGGTAAAGAAGTAAAAAATCAATCGTACTTGCAACTTGTTGATAATGGCAAAGTGCATCAAGTGGTAGTAAATGCAAGCCTACGGTGTTCCAGTGCGATAGAGTAAAGGGAAACAATGTCTTATAGGGAAAAACTAGGGGTCCATATTTGGTCCCCTAGTTTTTATATCCCCAAAATATTTCTTATACAAAAAAAGTTAGAGACAAGGTACCCTTTCTGCGACTGTTGTAATACTTAATATGAGTAAGCAAAGCATTTCGAAACTTGAGCGTGGGATTTATTCACCATCCATTAAAACCCTAATGGAAATTTGCGAAATACTAAACACTCCCTCAAATGAATTGATGAATAATAAGCTGAACAATTTGAGGATCCTTAACTATCGAAAAAAATGAAATTCTGCATGCGACGATATCTTCTCGTTTCCTGCAGAATTTTTTTATGTCTTCAAATATGTTGAGGAGCATGATTTGAGCTACGAGTAGATGCATGTCAAGTTCTTCTCAACGTGCCAATAAATCATAATGCCTCGGCCGTGGTTCCGGATATGCCATTCTATCATAAGATTTTAATCCTATGCGCCGAACTTTTTTGAATCTGAAGCCTAGTAATATCATAACTATGTATAAGAAAAAAAATAAACCCCAACGCTCTCCCCTTGCCTTAGCAATTCTTGCACTTTTTATGGAAGAACCAATGCATCCATACCGAATACACTCTTCTGGAACTTGGAGTGGTTGCGTGAAACAGCATAGCTGCTAAACAGTAAAGATTAGCAATTAAAGCTTATAAAATCGAGGGCAATTTGAGGAGGAGTTTCATATGACGAACGAAAATGCATCCACGTCAGAGCATCAAAAAACTGGTTCCGTAGTCTCCAAGGATGGCACTCGAATCGGCTATCGCCAATTTGGTAATGGCCCGGGTGTAGTGTTGGTACACGGTTCAAATGTATCGTCCCAAAACTTCATACAGCTTGCAAATGGGTTGGCTGATATTTTCACAGTCTATGTACCAGACCGGCGTGGTCGTGGTCTTAGTGGCCCATTCGGTAAAGATTATAGCATACAGATGGAAGTTGAAGATCTGGAGGCACTCCTAACCGAAACAGACGCACGCAATATCTTTGGGGTTAGCGCAGGCGGTCTGATCGCACTCCAAGCAGCACTCAGCCTACCGGTTATTGAAAAAATCGCTCTTTATGAGCCGGCGCTCTTGATGAACGGTTCAGAACAGACGGCCTGGCTTACGCGTTTTGACCAGGAGATCGCTCAAGGTAAGGTGGCCGCTGCGCTCATTACTTGTATGAAAGGATTGCAGTTGGCGCCTCCTATATTCAATGTCATGCCCCGCTGGTTGCTTGAATCTCTGACGAACATGGCGATGGCAAGCGAAGATAAGAAAGCAAAAGACGGCGATATTACAATGAGGATGCTCGCTCCGACGTTGCACTATGACGGGCTGATGCTCGCTGAAATGACAGGAACGCTGGATCGCTTTAGATCCGTGAGTGCTAAGGTGCTACTGCTAAGCGGGAGCAAAGGTCTATCTTGGTTAAAACCTTCCCTTTATGCTCTAGAGGAAGTCTTGCCACGTGTCAGGCGTATTGAATTTCCAGGACTCGACCATGGAGCCGCGTGCGATGTCAGTAATACTAATAAAGGTGGTAAGCCGGAACTGGTGGCCCAAGAACTTCGACGTTTTTTTGTCGAGTAAGTAAGAATGGGGCTATTGCTAAAGTCTTTTTCTATGTTTATTGAATTAAAGAGAGGGTTTTCTCCACATATAAATTCCCAGTAAAATCATCCAACAGAGTAGCAAGAAATTGGCTGGCATGTTGATCGCCATATCTAACTCAGAAAAACCTGTATAGGCAATCACTATGCCGGCAATTGCAGTAGGAACGCCACCAGCAAGCGCTAAAACACCTAACCATTTAGGAAAGTGCGGGTCTTTCAACAACACAAAGCCGTATAACGTTACCGTGACACCGAAGAGCAAGCTATCGATACTCGCAAGTCCTATCTCGATTTGTCTAACAGCGAGTGCAGAATTAAATAAAGCCTCTTTTGCGTTCTCCTGTGCCTTTGCCCAAGTGTCTACCATTGCCTTTAGCGCTATACCATCAACGGCTTGTAACGCAGCTGCTACCGCTAAACTCGCTACAGCGCTGACAGCTCCCAAAGTGGCTGCAGCGCCAGCGGGGCCCAGTACTATCCTTCGAGAAAGAAGTACAAGAGACGCCACCATCAAAGCGACGCCAGAAAGTTGCATTAAATGACTGAACACCCAGTTGTGGTCTGCGGCGTACTCCGTGAAAGCCGCCAACGGCATATTAGGGTCCTCGTGCATAGGGTGTAAAAAAGTGCCAACCAACAAAAATAGTGCGCCGCTAATTGCAGTAATAGCTGCAAACCTAACTTCTCCGTCGTAGTTTCTTTCAATAATAGTATCTTCAATATCATTATGCATTAGGCTATCTCGCCTTCCTTCGTATTCGTCCTTATTCGTTATGCGCGCATATATAAGGTGATGTTCCTAAATTGGCTCCATCTTTTCCGAATACTAGGATAGCCATTTAAACTATCCCCACTAAATATACATTAACGTCATAATATTGATAAATTATGTATTAGATGTTATTTACTTGTAAAATTTTTTTAAATAAACATTTAAGAAGAGTCGACGATACTCATTAGCAAAAGTGTTTTCAATCGATTTGTAGTTGAATATGGAAGACAAAACAGAATAGCAAATTTCAGCGCCCCTGACGGTAATCCCCTTTATTTAGTAGAAGTTAAATGGGCATACCGTAGAAATTAACCACTATAAGTTTAGCATTCGCTAAGTGTCTTCTTTTGGCTTATTGAGATATTTTGTTAATTAGTGAAATAAACAATAAGGAGTCCGCCTCTTTATTTGGCGGTTCCTTGTATTTTTTATAAAACTTTTATGTCATCATATAGATCTAAACTTCTCTTTTACTACGGAACAATTTAATTTTCCAATAACAGCTGCCTACTCGTTTTAATTCCCTTCAAACTGAAAAATATCTTGATTAATCAGTTGATGGAAGTATCTATCCATTTCTTCTGCTGAAACACTTTTTCTATTTTGTAACCACCATGTACTTAACGTTGTAATTACACCCGAATAGAATTCGCTAATTAACTCATTTGGTATTGTATGGCTTTTACAAATTCGATTTAATTCTTGATTCTCCTGTTTCTTCATTTCACGGGTTTGATAATGTATAAAGTTATTAAATTGTTTATCACCCATTTGCGACTCTAATATTTTACCAATCTCTTCATGATGTAAGAATTGCTCCATCACTTGAAATGGCTTAGTTAATCGATCTAAAAGTGGTATTGTCAAGGATTCCTCCTGATATTGTTTAAATCCAAATGCCAATAATGCATCTTTATCTTCAAAATGTTTATAAAATGTTGTTCGATGCACCATCGCACGATCACAGATTTGGTTGATGGTAATGGAACTATATTTCTGTTTTGATTGCGTCATTAATTCAAATAAAGACTCCCACAATAATTTATATGTACGTCTAATACGTAAATCAAGCTGCTCCTCATTACTATTCATCTACACTTCTCCTTTTATGTAGTTTAATTATACAACTTTCGAAAATTGATTCTCCTTTTTTAATCTACACGTGTATATTATATTGCATATACCCCTTAATATACAATTGTATTAAAAGCAATCAATGCAGGTGGTGATCTAAGGGGAGTATGTTTCTGGGCCAGACGGATTAGGTAGTCAAATTTTGTTCTATTGTACTCTGATTAAACATGGAGGGTTTTGTATGGAAAATACAGTCATTTCAACTTCCGAAATTAAGGATTTTAAAACTAAATCCGAAGAATTTGCTCCATTTTCTTGGTATAAAAAAATGCTGACGGAGCATCCGATTCACTATCATGAAGGCACCGACACTTGGAATGTTTTCAAATATGAAGACGTTAAGCGAGTTCTTACAGACTATGAACTATTTTCAAGTAAACGCCACCGTTCCATTTTACAGATCGGAGCAGGTACAGAGGAAGGGAGCGTACCAGATCGCTTAAAAATCAATGAAACGGATCCACCGGAACATCGTAAGTCACGTTCTCTGCTTTCGGCTGCTTTCACCCCTAGAAGTCTCAAAGCTTGGGAGCCGCGTATTGAACAGATTATTAACGATCTGATTGCCGAAATGGGTGATAAGTCGGAAATCGATATTGTCAAGGATTTTACAACCCCCCTTCCGATTATAGTAATGGCCGATTTGCTTGGGGTTCCGCATAAAGACAAGCTGTTGTTTAAGAAATGGGTAGATATATTGTTCATGCCTTTCAATAGTGAAAATGCCGAAGAAGTGGGTCAACAAAAGGCGAAGGCAGCGATGGAGTACTTTAATTATCTGTATCCGATCGTTGTGGAAAAAAGAAAGCAGCTTTCAGACGATATTCTTTCTGATTTGATTCAAGTTGAAATAGAAGGAGAAAAGTTTACGGATGAAGAAGTTGTTCGTATGACTATGTTTCTTCTTGCGGCGGGTGTTGAAACAACAAGTCTTTTGTTGGCTAATTCATTCTACTCATTGCTATATGATGCTCCTAAACTTTACGAAGAATTAAGAAACAATATAAACCTCGTACCTAATTTTGTTGAGGAGATGCTGCGTTACCGTTTCCACGTTATTGCATTGGACCGTGAAGTGAAAGTAGATAACAATGTTCTAGGCGTTGAGTTGAAGAAAGGTGATTTGGTAATCACTTGGAATAGCGCGGCAAACTTTGATGAGGATGTATTCGAAGATCCATTTACTGTGAATATTCACCGGAAAAATAACAACCGGCATCAAACGTTTGGCAATGGGCCGCATTTCTGTCTCGGTGCGCCACTGGCGAGATTGGAAGCTAACAAAGCGTTCAAAATTTTTATGGAAACATTTACTCGCATCGAATCGGTTCCAGGCTTCAATTTGGAGGCAAGTTTACAGACCTCAGCAGCTGGCCAGGCCTTATCCAGCTTACCGCTGAAGGTTCACCGCTAGGCCAAGTTGTCCGGTAAATTGGGGTGTCCCAAAAGTCATCAAAAATGACGGAGGGACACCCTTTCTTCGTTTTGAAAATGACCTCTAATCTTCTATTTCAAATCCAAAAACATCTTGATTGATCATTTGATGGAAGTATCTTTGTTTTAATGTAATATAAAAACGGATTCAGTGCGCAAACTGAGTTAAGAAATGAAATAAATACTGATAGTACAAAAAACCGACAGTTGCCGGTTTTTTTGCATCATGACGATATCAGCTCTTTTGAGCATTTATTGCTTCCCATTCTTCTTTGCTAGGATATTTCTATACCAACTTACCGTATGCCTAACTGCCTCTTTATGTGGGGTAGTAGCATGGTCGCCGAATTCCCTCACAAATTTGATGTGATCAACAACAAAAGGCCTTTCAAACTCATAAAAAATTTCTTTAATCTCCTTCATCATCGGATGAAACAAGGATAAAATAGAAACTACACCCCGCGAAGAGGTACGAACTTTACAGTCTGATCCCAATTCGTCAAAAAGCAACTGAAGCAGCTGCCTTGTTGTAATCGTGTCTGCACTTGGAATATGCCACACTTCCCCTAAAGCCCGATCCTCTTGACCAAGCGTCGCTAAACCTCTAGCAAAGTCATCAATGTAAGTATACGTATGTGGTACATCCACATTCCCCAGCACATCAACTGACTTACCGCTTAAAGCGAATCCAAAAACCCTCTCGCCCATAAATGACTGTTTTAGAACCCCAGGACCATAAAAGTCGGATGCTCTCCCAATGGCTACGCGTACCTTCCCGATCTTATGGGCATTCATTAATTCTTCAGCCATCCTCGCCCTAGTTTTGCCCTTTTCCCCCTCCGCTCTATATGGAAGGCTTTCCTTCAAAGGTGTATTCACACGACCGTACATATAAAGATTATCCGCATATATTAGCTTGGCATTCGCTGCGGCAGCTCCTTCTAAAATCCCTTTTGTTAAAGCTGGGAATTGTTTGGGCCAATTCAAATAACCTGGTTGTGCGCAGTGATATACTACAGAGGCATCTTTACAAATTTCTATAGCATCGGAACCTTGTGATGCATCCCCTCGGATCACCTGAACCTTATCATCACCAGGTAATTGGCCACTTCGATTCACCATGCGAATGTCTTGCACCCCTCTTAATTTCAATTCACGCAAAAGAGCCATTCCTAATGGTCCAGTACCGAAAATCACATGAGTGTTTTTATTCATTATCATTTTCTCCTTTCAAGATCAATACCCAAAGGATACTGTCTAACGTAACAGGAGAGTCAAGATAAGGTTATTTATTTTTTAATACAGGGATTTGAAGTTCCACTACGATCGAGTTATAGTCATCATGATTATTTTCTCTTCCGAACAGATGAAGTTCTCGAGTAGGCCCGATCGGTGAGAAACCATGGAGTGTAATCCACTTGAACAACTCTGACAAAGCATAACCCACTTCCATAAAACTACCGCTATGAATCAAACTAGCAACAACCGCTTCTCTTGGTAAATTATTAATAGAAATATTTTTAGATTCGGCAGTTATATCGTCAGAATAATAATCATGATCAATAATAACTGCAGTTTCAATATCAAAGTTATGGTCAACAAATTCTCTTGCATGATACAGTACCAATTCCTGATTCACTTGAATTCGATTCTTCGTTAACCACAAGTAAAGATCGTTGAACATCCTGCAACGATAGGAAACCATATCATGAATGGTTGGGATAATTTCACGGATAGAAACGATGGAATAAGGAGCTACATTTTTCAAGATGACTTCGTAGGGTGAAGGTTTCCCCTCTTGCTCTATTTGCAACAATCGAGCCTCGATGTTTCTTAATTGCAGGGTAGATTGTTCTATTTGTTCAGACAGTTCCTCTTGTTTCGAGTAAAGCATTTTACGCAACTGGTCTATTGATAAATCTCGATTAACCCACTCAGAAATTTGTTCCAACGAAAGTCCCATATCCTTGAATGCCAATATACGGGTTAAACGTGGTAACTGCTCAAGAGTATAGTACCGATAATTTGTCTTTGGGTCGATAAACTCAGGCTTCAATAACCCAAGATCATCCTTAACGTTCTAATTGACACTTGTGCTAACTGAGAAAATAATCCGATCTTAATCAACTGAGCACCTCTTCCATATTTAAATGCAATATTTTTCTATCATTAAAAAAAACTGGTCCCAAAGACATTTTATATGCTTCTTGGCCAGTTTTTTAGTTTTTTTATTTTAGTTCCCAACTTTATTGTAATTCCACAAATGCCCCTATATGTAGCTGACGTACATGACCTGTTTACACAAGTTTATTGTACTATCTTCTAGTTGTTCTAGAACATAACGGGTATCCGAGAGTAATCAACAGGTATTTCTGGAATTTCCTCATCATTTATGACCTGCATGATATACATCCTTCTTAAGCCGCTATCGTTAACCGTCAATTAACCACTTTACGATTAATCGCTGAAATGATTAAACAGATTTTCTAACCCTTTTATATCATAAAAGTCTCTATCACCCAATTTCGCTTCAGTAAACCAAGGGTTTTCATTTGATAATATCTCTTTAAAAATTGGCTCTTTTAAACTTGCTTGTTGATTTCCGCTCCAGGCGCTTGCTTTCCGCGGGCGGTCCAGGAGCCTCCTCGGCGCTATGCGCCTGCGGGGTCTCCCTTGACCCGCTTTTCCCGATGAACCTCTTTTATTTTTGTATGGATCTAGCATTTATTTTGTAAGAACCTCCTACATCCGTAGCATCATTGCCAAACGCTGAAAAGTGATTCAGAAAGTCTTTAATAGACAACCTCCACCAATTTTCTACCGCATCCCGATTTAATCAAATGTTTGATTAGTTTTACTGTCAGTCTTATCAAATCTGCATTTTTGGCCAAATACGGCTGCTAGAATTGTCATTTGATACGTTATTCATCTTACCAATTCGCCAGGAATTCGCAGCATGGGTTTTTAACTGTCAAAGCTTACTATTTTCCAAGCCATTTCGGGGGTTTTCATTGTTAATCAAACGTTTGTTTAAAACTGCTAGAATTCCCTTTATAGCAAAGAAAAACTTACCCAACCGCATGAAAAAAAGATTGAAACTTGTCTGGAAAGTTGTAAGGTTTAACCCCAATTCTCTTATAAAAATCAATCCGTGACATTTTCCGCCCCTTTTCATGCATTCTCACTTTCAAATAAACGTTTGATTAAATTGAACCGTATTCCTCATTAATAAAGGGTTTCCTCTTTAAAAGTCGGAAAAAAATTGTCGAAATACAGGAGGAATGCACTTCCTTTTTTATAGAAGTAAGAAAGATCAAATTTTGAGGGGAAAGTTTTAATCAAACGTTTGTTTAACAAAAAAGAACCGAGAAGGACGTACCCTTGGTACGCTTCCCGGTTCTTAAAGTCATGATAATCTAGTAATTATTCCCCTGCTTCTCTCCCGCTCTTCTAGCTGTTCAGATACCAACTTAATTACAGCAGGTACCAACTTTTTAGCAGAGAAACGAAGAAAATAACAGGTAGATGTTCAGTGACATTATAGTTGGTAACCCAAAAATCCAATAAAACCAATGAACTATTCTACAAATTATTTCTCATGTTAAGGATTTTTTAATGTTTTATTCAGAGAACATTAAATATAAATGGCTATACTTAAATTGCCCAGTTTTTTAATGGGTGTTTCATTTGTAATCTTGGGGTTTTACGTGTTTTACTTTCATTTTCTATATGAAGGTTCTTTTTTTGTGGTTATGGTTTCTTCAATGTTACCTTAAAAAAGTTAAAAGGAAGATAAAATTAAATGAGTATGTTACATCAAATTGCAATAAACTGGATTAACTCAATTGGATATTGGGGTATTCTTTTTGGAATGATTTTGGAAAGTGCCTGTATACCAATTCCCAGTGAGGTAATTATGCCTTTTGGAGGATATTTAGTTTCAACAGGCCATCTAAATATGATAGGTGTTATTTTGATTGGAACGCTTGGAAATATCATCGGCTCTTTAATTGCCTATGCTATTGGCCATTGGGGTGGGAAAAGATTTATAGTTCGATTTGGAAAATACGTATTCTTATCAAAAAAACATTTAGAATCTGCAGAAAAATGGTTCGATAAACGTGGGGAAATTACAGTATTTGTTTCACGTATCTTACCTGCGATTCGTACATTTATTTCCTTACCAGCTGGAATTGCCCGTATGTCACTTGGTAAGTTCTTAGCTTACACTGCTATCGGTAGTTTGATTTGGTCTGGTATCTTATCCTATGTCGGCTACATTTTGGGAAGTAACTGGGGAAACATTCAGAATATCCTACATCCTATAGCTTATGTGGTTGTCGTTATTGTATTGGTCTTTCTAGTTTACCTAATTGTAAAAATCATAAAAAACAAAAAAGTATAAGCTTAGCTTTATTTTCTATTTGGATAAATATTTAATAGGAGGATTGAGGGGTTTAAATGAATTACACATTATTTAAAGCTATAAACCAAAATGCAGGTCATCATTCCTTTTTAGATGGGCTTATGGTTTTCGTTACGAAAGATGCATTGCTTATTTATGCGTTAGTTTTACTTCTCATGTGGTTTATTGGAAAGGAAAAATATAAATATACAGTTGTATTTGCTGCAATAACTGGTGCAATAGCTTTGTTCATTAACTTTGTCTTAGGTCATATTTTTTACGAACCACGCCCGTTTGTAACACATCATGTTAATTTATTAATTCAGCATGCAAAAGATTCATCGTTTCCAAGCGATCATACAACAGGTGCATTTTCATTAGCATTTGCGGTACTTTGGCGGAGACATCGTAAAATTGGATTTGGAATGCTCTTATTTGCAATTTTAACAGGAATTTCTCGTGTTTATGTAGGGCACCATTATCCTTTTGATATACTAGCAAGTGTTATTGTAGCACTAATTACGAGTAGATTTGTATATGCATTTAGTTCTGTATTTAGACCAATTGCACGGATAATTATTAGCACTTACAACCGAATTCCACTGGTCCCTAAAACTGAACAACAGAGTGTTTCAAAATAATACAAGTAGAAAAACATCGGTTTTTTTCGATGTTTTTTTGCTTTAGGTGGTCTTTTTTTTAATCATCCTAAAAAAGACTTATTCAATTCATTCAGAAAATCAATACTTTTATTTACACTAAGAAAGTTTCATTTTTTCAATACAATCAAAAAGAAGTTTGAAACTCATACTGACAATAGAACGTCTTTTAACTTGTAAAAGTCTTTTTGTGTTTTTAGAAAATGAATTGTAAAATGTTCCTAATCTACACTAAGAATTTATAAAACAGAAATGGCTAAATTATTTTTAACGAGTGTTAAATACAAATCATCTATTTGTGGAGGAGAGATTGGTACTGTGAACAAAAAAATCCTAATAATTTCTTCTGATTACACAGGTCACGGGCATA
This sequence comes from Neobacillus massiliamazoniensis, assembly GCF_001048695.1. Taxonomy (GTDB): domain Bacteria; phylum Bacillota; class Bacilli; order Bacillales; family Cytobacillaceae; genus Neobacillus; species Neobacillus massiliamazoniensis. The sequence continues at coordinate 107,403 of NZ_CVRB01000007.1, forward strand.
AAAGCATAGCTGAATCATTACAAGAAAAAATTGCTGAAAATGAGCAAATACAAATACATGTTGTGGATGGCTTCTCATTAGGAGGATCTGCATTATTAAATATTGGTAAATCTTATGGTCCAATTACAAGATATTCTGCCCAATTATGGAATGCAATATGGCATGTTTCTGCAATGAATTCTTATGCGATAGACAAAGGTGTAGAAAATCTGATTAAAGACGATTTTATGGTTTTATTGGATGAAGTAAAACCAGATGTAATCTTGTCGATTCACCCAAACTTTAACGGTTCAGTTATTAACATTTTAAGAAAAGAAAGAATTCAAATTCCTTTTGGCACTCTTATTGCGGATTTGGTTAATATTTATCCATTGTGGTGCGATCCCAGAGCTGACTTTATTTTATGCCCGACTAAGGAAGCAAAGCTAAAATGCTTAGAATATGGCGTGCCTAAAGAAAAAATTCATGTAGTGGGATTCCCTGTTCGAGAGAGATTCCTGGGTCATCAAAATAAAACATTTGAAATTAAATCTGAACTTAACTTTTTAATAATGAGTGGCGGCGAAGGCGTAGGGGATATGAATACGATTGCGGAAAACCTGCTGAATCACTTTGATTGCACAGTGACAATCATTGCGGGAAGAAATGAAACATTAAAAGCGGAGTTAGAAAACTCCCTTAAACCTCGTTTTGACAAACGTGTAGACGTTTTAGGGTTTACCAAGAACATTCAGGATCTCATGCTTGCTGCTGATATTGGCATCATGAGAGGAAGCCCAAATACCATGTTCGAAGCTGTAGCAACAAATTTACCAATGATTATTACAGGAGCACTGCCAGGACAGGAAAAAGACAATCCGTTATTTGCAGAAAAGCATCTATTAGGTGTAAATTGTCAAGACAACGAAAATCTTAAATCGATAATCGATCAGTTATTGGCAAATGATGGAGAAAATTTGAAAATGATTATGGAATCCCAAAGAAAGTTTATCAATCCACTTGCTGCACAAGATATATTGGATTACGTAACTTCGGCTGAAAAAGCAAAGGGGAAATCAAGGAAGAGAAGAAGAATTCATCTTGTTCTTGCTACAAGAAAATCTTTTAAAAAGTTCAAACGGAGAAAGCCTTTAAAAAAGTTCAAACGGAGAAAGCCTTTAAAAAAATTAAAACGCAGAGTCGGATAATAGTGCTTTTTTGAAATTGAAGATGAAAAATACAATGTGGCTGAAGGAAATCTCAGCCTTTTTAGACTCTGTTTAACGATAATATTAATGCTTGATCCATATTAAAAGGATCAGTATTTGGTCTTTTTGTACTTTATATATCGTTCTGATTTAACATATAATCACCTGTTCAAACTTAAAAAATGGTTAATTATTTTTGGTATTCAGGATGGTTATGACGTTTGCAACCAAAAAGATAACACGCAGTCTTTATTGATGTATCGAATTTCATTTTCGGAATATAACATTCTAAAAATCGATCATAAATTTGTTCATACGCTTTCTTTTCATCGAGCAATTCTTTAATTCGTTCCTGCTTATCACTTTCAGTCCAATCTTCATCACATTCTTCTTCATAAACATCTTTGATTTCTTCACTTTTTTATTTATAGTTTCATTTAGTAATTCTTGAGCACAAGTTAGATTATTCAAATTTACCAGCGAGTAAACATATCGACTAATCCAATTTGGATCTTTAGCATAGATATTAGCCTACTAAAAAGTCGGTTTCTTTCCTCCCTACTCCCTCACTCCTAATCAAACGTTTGATTAAATAAAAAAGAACCGAGAAGGACGTACTATCAGTACGCTTCCCGGCTCTTGAAGCCATTACATAATACATAATTATTCCCCTGCTTCTCTCCCGCTCTTCTAGCTGCTCAGATCCCAACTTAATTACAGCAGGTACCGACTTTTTAGCCGAGGAACGAAGAAAGTGGCAGGGAGATACGACTTTTTTCAAACATACAACAAGTGTAGATTTATAAAAAAGTTTAATAAGAAACAATCCAAGAATGTTGATTTTTCTTCAATTTTTTTATTTTCCAGATTATATATTTTTTGAATAAAGTTTGATCAAAATACATGTTTATTATCACTATTTTATTTTGTAAGGTCTTTTTATTAAACTGTCCATTTGGGAGGGTGCAGTTCAGTGAGGACTGACCCCAAAGTTTCTTCATTTCTTATAGATTATAGATCCGGGTTGAAGACACCTTTTGAATCTTTCGCAATATTCGTAATTAATTCATTTCTTAATTGTTTTGCTTTTGTATATGCATCTGTAGCCGTGTCATTACTATATTTATTTAAATACTTAATTGCTTCCTGTTTGTCTTTCTTATAAAGCTCTGTAGCCTCTTTTTCAACCGAACTTTGTTTTGCAAATAACTGATCCTCGTAATTACCCCAATAGTTTTTCAATCCTACTCCAAGTGTGTCTGGGTTTGTTGCAGCTAAAGCAGCTGGTGCACGAAAAGCCCAGTAAGCTGATTGATCATCATATTTGTCATTACCAAGTTTAAAAGCAGTTGGTGTGTCATATGTTCCTTGATAGAATGGTAAATAAACACTATATTCCGGGTTTGCTAGGCAAAGCCACATAACATTGGCAATATCAGCAGGCATATTAGATCTTAGTTGAATAACATGGGATTCCACTGTACGATCTACACCAACAGCACGCTCATCTTTACCTGTACTTGTAGAAGGATCATATGGAGTACCTTCATAATGAGAGCCCATGAATTTCATCACTTGTTTTGGAGTAATTTTCTGATCCGGAATCATAAATAATGGATAACGTGTTAAATCAGCATTTTGGTTTATAGAAGGAGTAAATGTCTTTTCTCCCCACCATTCTCTACGTGTATTGTATTTTTGACCAACATCACCGTAAGCTCCAGCAAAATCAAATTTTTGATTAATATCTTTGTCATTGTTTGGTATTAAGCCTTTTTCAACTGCATGAGAAATTAATGTTTTAGAGCCCATGAAGTTTTTCGTGTCGGAAAGATTCACATTATCGATTCTTAATCCATTCGCAACAATTAAATAAGCATTATCAGGTACTCTTTCCGCTACCCATTGATGTCCTGTTCCAACCTCGAAGTACCAAATTTCATTCTTATCTGCGATCGCAACGCCATTTGCTTCAGCAGAACCATACTTTTCTATGTACTTTCCTAGTAATTCAGCACCTTCACGGGCTGTTTTAACACGTGGTAAAATCAAGGTTGGAATAACCGATTCGCTAACACCTTTTTCCACAAATGGATCAGATGCTTCTGCTTTTTTATTTGCATAAGCACTATTTGTAGCAGAAATTGCTACTCCGTATTCATTTATCCCTGCTTCTTCAAAAGGCCCTTTTGAAGGATCCCAGTCTGGTATTGCAATATACTTATAGGATACCTTTGGTTGATCTACTGTTAGTCCAGTTTCAAATTTTAGTTTTTCCCCTGATTTATGTGTTTTACTAGGGAATACCTTGACATGTTTCGACCATGCACTAGATACGTCCTCATTTCGTGCAACCAAGACCGAACCATCTGCGGTTGCTTTTTTCCCTGCAAAAACCGATGTGCAAGCGCTTGCAGGAAAAGCAAATCCTCCAACTATTAAGGTAGTAATGGCTGCTGCTACACTTGCTTTTTTGATACGATGTAACTTCATTTGCCTTCCTCCTCTAACATTTCTGGATTTATTTCATCGTTATTCTAGCATAATATAATAACTTTGTGATCACTTTCACATATTGTTCATATAGAAAAAAGTTAGTCCAAAATCATTTATTCAGAGGAATGGATTATCCTATTCCATCCCTCGTTTTTCTCCTTGTTTTTCAACACTCTTCAGGCTTTTCTTCCCGCTTTTTCTCCTGTTTCCTTCATAAAAAAAGACCGAAAGGTTACCAGGCATCTATCCTGATTTTCCTTCGATCTGATTCAACCTTTTTTATTTAAGGACATACATATTTGTATCAACCCAAAGTTTTTTAGGTGGGTACAACAAGTGTCTACTTACATTATTGTTGGTAACTAAAAAAACCGTTATTATCAAGGGTCCTACCAACATTTCCTATTTATTACATTTACATTAATGTTGGTAACTGAATACTATACTTGAAAAGTTCCAAATTATTTCTAACATTTAATTGATGTATGTTATGGCATTATGTTTATTAATATTTATAAATAATTCCTCAAATATAAATTGTATTAATTCTAATAATTATACATATTTGTGAAGGTGTGTTTATTTAACTAATAGATAGGTTAGTGGTTAAATTTATCGGATAGAACCGTGGGAATTATTGAGAAAATGCGCTCTCCTTACTCTAGAAAAGCGCCCGATTGCTGAATACCTGCCTTCTAATCTAATACTTTGTATTAGAGATTAAAGTGAGCCTGAAGCTTGGCTGACCAATGACACTAGCTGCCTTAAATCAAACGTATCTCCTTTAACAAGCTTCAGTGTTTTTCTTTCCGGTGGACCATCGAACATGCCTTCAGGAAGCTCCAGCTCGGCAGCATTAAAGATCGTAAAGCTAACCGCATTTTTCGATGTCGAGATGACAGCAGCGTATTTTCCGTTTTTCAAAAAATGGGGCTTCTTATACTGAATACGTTCATTGACATCCGGTATAGCTTGGTGGACGACCTCACGTAAATTTGTAGATAGTTCTCCCTGCCATGGTTCTTTTAACGCTTTAATAAAATCGGTTACTTCCTGATTCATTATGCATACTCTCCTTTTTGTACGTAGTGAATTTTTTTGAATTTGGGATGGTTTACGGTTTGGTAATCATCCATGTAACACCGAATTTATCTATAACTTCTCCATAGTATGCGCCCCATGGCTGCAAAGCAAAGGGATACTTGTTTTCTCCTCCCTCACCAAGCTTGGCATATGCCTCTCTAGCTTCAGACTCATTGTCATAGGTTAAAGCAAGACTGATGCTGCGGCTGCTGGATACCGGTTCAAAGGAATCGGAGATCATAAGCATATTCTTTTCAGCTACCATCAAAGACAGATGCATAACTTTATCCTTCATCGCTTCTGGAGTTCCTGGTGCCTCACCGAATGTTTTAAGTAATAGAATTTCCCCACCGAGTGACTCTACGTAAAAAGCCGCCTGGCTTCTTGCATCCTCCGACATTAGATAAGAGTTTAATTGTGCTCCCATTTTTTCAACAACCTTTCCATTTTCATTTGTCCTTCTATAAATACAACGAATAAACATTGGTGAAATCGACAAAGGAAAAAACTTTTTTAAAAATTTTTTAACATGTTGAGTTGGTCCTCTAAATCGGCTGCCATGACCAGTGTTCCAGAGTCTCGTAAGAAACCCTGATCCTCTTTGAGTTTTCGAACTTCGATTTTACCCATCGGAACCGGCATCCGTAGAGCCCAATTGAACGCCACATCTTCTGAGTTGACATCGATCAGGATATATTCCGCAATAAGCTCTTGATCTACCGGAAACGGGCCGGCCAGTATTTCCGGCTTTCCACTATCCGATGGATACATTATCCTTATCCCGGTTGAGCTTGGATGGAGTTCCTCTGCAGAAATGAGCACACCGGCGCTGGCCAAAGACTTCTTGTACGCAATCATTGCATCGATGTCTTCCTGGCTGTAATTTACCCCTGCTTCCGAGTATCCGGTCGCATTGACAATGAACATAAATCGCATTATTGTTTCCCTCCTTATGGGAAGATCACTTGAAGGCAATATTGGCTGCCGTGACTCTTCCCTTACTATAACGACGATTGGGAAACCCTGTAATCGACAATGCGGTAAAAAATTATTTCGATATGCGAGAATCACATTCAGCTGCCCGATTCAGTAATAGTTTCCGTTCACGCTCATTCAGGGTCATAGATGCAGCTAGTTCAAATTCTTTACGGGCTTCGTCGACCCTCCCAAGCTTTACCAGGAGGTCTCCACGAACGCTCGGTAGAAGATGGTATCCCTTTAAGGAAGATTCGGCACCGAGCTCATCAACAATCTGAAGTCCAAAGGCAGGTCCAAACGCCATAGATACGGCGACTGCCCGGTTTAATTCGACGATTGACGATGGTGTAACTCTCGACAGTGCTTCATAAAGGGCTGCAATACGGATCCAATCGGTCTCAGCAACGGTAGGTGCCTGTGCGTGACAAGCCGAAATTGCAGCCTGCAGCGAGTAAGGCCCGAGCGGCCGTCCAAGCTTCCGGCTACGCTCCAATGCCGCTAATCCGCGGCGAATTAACAATTGATCCCACTCGGCCCGGTTCTGATCCATGAGAAGAACAGGTTCGCCCATAGAGTTAACCCTCGTTTTAAAGCGCGAAGATTGAATCTCCATTAGAGCGACTAATCCATGAACTTCCGGATCATAAGGTACGATCTCGGCCAGTACACGTCCGAGTCTCAGCGCCTCCTGACAAAGCAGGGGACGGATCCATTGATCCCCGGAGGTTGCCGAATATCCTTCGTTGAACAAAAGGTAAATCACCTCAAGTACTGCAGAAAGGCGATCTTTAAGTTCTTCTCCTGCCGGCACCTCAAAAGGAACCTTTTTGTCTCTAAGGGTTCTCTTGGCTCGGACAATTCGCTGTGCAATCGTTGCTTCAGCAGCAAGAAAAGAACGTGCAATTTCATCCGTTGTAAGCCTACATAACAAGCGAAGCGTAAGAGCTACTCTGGCCTCCTGGGATAATACCGGATGGCAGGTCATAAAAATCAGACGAAGGAGATCGTCACCGATCTCCCCGGCTAAAGTATGATCTATGTCATCCTCTGTATATAAATCTGTACTACGGGCGATTTCTGTGTACTTCTGATCCCGCAGTTTGGTCCTGCGAATAAGGTCGATCGCACGTCGCTTCGCCGTCGTCATAAGCCAGGCACCTGGTTTGTCTGGAATGCCGGTCTGTGGCCATTGTTCAAGGGCAATCATCAAAGCATCGTGGGCAAGATCCTCTGCGAGACCGACATCCCGTACCATTCGAGTTAACCCCGCAATAAGCTTTGCCGACTCTATTCTCCATATTGCATCAATGGTTCGATGTGTATCGGACAAACTCACGCTTTTTTCTGCTCCTCAACCTGTTTACGAAGTGCTGCTTCTTTCGCCAGTGATTCAGGATTGTCTGTTAAGTCCTCTGCCTCGAATACCTGCCTGAGCTCAATCTCGCCCTGGCCAAACCCATGAGGGTCCGGCATACGCAGTGCCCATTCAATGGCTTCTTCTCTCGATTTGACATCAATCAGTGTATATCCTGCAATCAATTCTTTTGCCTCCGTAAACGGACCATCAATAATCTTCGGTTTAACTCCAGGTTCAGGATAGGAAATCCGGATTCCGTTTGAGCTGGGCTTGAGGCCATCAGCCGCTAGCAAGACACCGGCCTTTACCAATTCCTCGTTATACTTCTGCATGGCATCAATAAGCTCCTGACTGGGCACACCCCCCGCCTCTGAATCTGTTGTAGCTTTGACAATCATCATAAATCTCATTTTGTATACCTCCTATTTTTTCGTGAAGTTTCTTAACCGATGTAAAACCGTCAGGTAAGTCCGCTTCTATATATACAACGAATTAAACTTGACCGGATCGACAGCAATGTAAATTTTTTTCTCCGTATTACTTTCGGTGGCAAGCAGTAAAATACCTGTCTATCATTAAAAAGTGGAATAACAAGCAATCAATCGGGCGATACCGAAGAGACTAAACTACTAAGATTCACCCTGCTATTAACATTTAAAGGTGTTGTTCCACAATCTGGTCCGATTGTGGAACAAGAAAAAATCCTGCATATCAACACAGGATTTTTAATCAAACTTAATTTTAAATAATCGAACTTTGTTTTAAATGAACAATCTTTTTTATAGTAGCAAAAAAGAACCAAGCGATGGACCGTTAAATCCTAACACTTGATTCTTTCTGAGTGGTAAATACATATAATGTTCAGTTACCACCATTAATGTCTAGTTACTAACATTAATGTCGGTTAACACAAGTATTGATTTGAAATAAAGTTTGATCAAAAAAAATCACAAACCCATATTTTATGGTAAATAAGAAGAACCTATTTTGAAAAAAAGATTAATCAAAATAGGCTCTTTCTTTGTGAAGTATTGTTCAATTTTTATTAAAAAGTTTAATCATTTCCTATCTATGTTGCTCCACAATCGCGCCCTATAATGGAATAACAAATATTCCTAAAATAGATTATAGCTTGTTGAACTAACGACCGCCGTTAGCTGGATAAGTTAGTGAACAAAAAAGCACCCATTTTTCATGAGCGCCCCTTATGCTTTCTTCTTTTTACCAAATAGACCTATTGCAACTGCCGTTCCAACGGCTACCGCAAACCAAGCTGCGAAACTCACCATTTCCACCGCCTTCTCATAGTTTAAACATTTATACCTATCTAAGATATGCAGATTTCAAAAATTAAGACCGCCTTTTTTTATTTCTTCGACCGCCGTTAGTTTGAGTACAATCTTTCACAAACACCATAATGTCATTACATAGGTATTCAATTTTTCTTGATTTTCTTCCTCCATTAAATGGCCCTTAAATGGAACAACTTATTGTCACTCAACAGTTCCTTAAACGATTTTTCAATTCAGATGTTCTTTTCCTTTTCACTATAAAAACACCCCTTTAGACGAACATGTCTAAAGGGGAAAAGCTTCGTAACTTTCTTATAAACATCGCGACTTTCTTTAAAACATCGCAACTTTCTTTCAAATCTACAACAAGTGTTCAAGTACATTAAAGATATATAGTAAACATCGCTCCAAACCCAGGTTTTACGATACTATCATTTTTTGTAAGTGCATTAAAGATGTATAGTACCAATTTTCACCAGTTTTTATGGTTGTATAGTGGTCAGCTCAAGGATTGAACATATTAAAAACCTTTTATCCAATAAAATTCAGAATTAATAACTTCGCATAAAATATAGATTGACTAATCACTTTTTGATTTTAAACCTAATTTCGACTGCACATATTCAATAAACCATTTTTTCGGATATTTTATAGGAATTTGTTGATAAATATCTTTTTCGCTTATCTGCTGTTCTTGCATTCCTTTTATTATCCAATCAGCCAATCGTTTAAGATAATTTGCCTTTGTCTCAATCGAGGAATTCAGTAAAGAAGTTGTATTAGGTAAACTTAACATAAACCTAGTTGTTAAATTCATCAATTCAGATATCCGTCTTTTCGTTATTCTAGTTGGTCTTTTTCCATCACTGTCCCAGTTATCAAGTAAATCTTGTACCTTTCCCATTACTTCATTATCAAGGTTAACATCATATTTATAGTGGCTATTCTTTTTGATAATCCTAACATTTACAACAATTGAATTTATCCATACATTATCATGTTGTTTAAGCCAATGATAAGCTTGATAATTCTTAGCTATTAAATCTGTCCTCGATATATCAGGGCGGGATTTAAGTGTTTGTTCAATTTCTTTTCGAAATTTGTCTCTTTTTTTCTCCAAAGAAAAAGTCCTTTTTTGACTAACATAATTTTGCGGTAATTTCCAGCCACAATTTATATTATGTTCTACCATTACTCTTTTTAATGCATCAATCGTTATACAAAGCTCTTCGCTAATTACTTTCAAGGTTTTTCCTTGATTTATCAATCTTAACAATTCATTTTCCCAAACATGTCCAAATTGTAACACCCTCCCCCTACTTAGTTCATCCTTTTCATCCTTGAAAGGTCCTCTCTTAGTATAAATATAGCCACAATCGCATATGAAAATGCCTACATAGATGTTTGAATTAAGATACTTAATATCTATTTCCTTTACCACTTTTTGCTTGTAATGAGTAGCAGCAGGATTCAAACAATACCAAGGTCCATCCCTAAAAGGGGCTTGAATATTTGACTTGGAAATTTCAATATTAAAAAAGTTCTCTACTGAACCGGCAAGAAATCTCATTAATAAAACATGCCTTATTGGATAATATTTTAATTTTAATTCCTCAAAGGAAATCAATTCAAATAACCAGTGATATTTTTTATATATATGAGACAACCCTAAAATGTTCAAAAGGTCACAACTATAAAAATTGATAAGGTCTTCTAATAACTTTTTACATTTCATCTTGCCTAAATGTAAAATGTACCCTTTTTGTTTAAGTATAAAAAAATATCTTTCACATATCGAAGAACAATCTATTTTTTCATAATTAGAAAGTAGCCAGGATAAATCTTTTGATAAATCCCACAAAAAATTTTGTTCTCTTTCTTCAATAAAAAAACTTTGTGTAGTAGAACTATTCATGTCCTCCTTAGTAATAAAAGGTAACTCCTGTCTTGATGGATTCCTATATATTTTACTTAAAATTGTCCCATGTTTCGGGCAAACCAAAACTCCTGGGACTTGATGAATTCTTCGGATATATGTTTCTCCATATTTCTTTATATCGTCAATAGAACAAACAGTACAATAGTATATATTGCTATCCCTATCCCATCTTAAACCCAATTTAGTTAATATTAATCCTTCATTACTATTACGCATCATTTTAAAAACATCTTGCGCAAGACTAGTCTCTAAAAAAGGTCGGTATAATGGAAACAATGTGCAGTTTCTAATTAGATATTCTTCCGTGATACCCCAACTAGGAGGAATCCTTTTGATTATTTCATTAATTTTTGTGGGAAAATCAATTGAAATGTTTTTTACATCTTTATAACCAAATAACTCTGTATAGGTATTTGCCCATGTGAAACTCCCGGTATGAATAAAATACCTACAAATTAAACTGTAAAGTGTTTCATCGGGTCGCATTGGCGGAAAATACGGAACCAACAAATAATTTTCCCTCCTTGTATATACTTTGTATGTACAAAATCCCAATAAACGAAAAAAATCCACGTATCCAACGGATAGGGATTTTTCGGAAAATATTTGACTACTTATCACTCCAACATCGATACTAATAATCTAAGAATAAATTAAAATGGGTTTGCGATTGATTTTGGTTTATAATACATCTTGTCATACGATGTAAATATATGCTTTCTCGTAATATTAGAGTCTTGGTTTGTTCTAGCCATATTTGCCGCTCCAGAAATTAGTTTCATCAATTGTGCAAAATTTCCTTCAGTAACAATAAAAATCTCATTACTCAAATTACTCAAATTTGACGGCTTTTTAAATTCTAACTTTTTTTCAACATCCATTAATATCGACTTAAATGTTGCCACATCTTTCTTTGTTTTGTAGGATAATTGATTGAAATAAAGACTATTATCGAACTTTACATTTAATACCTTAGATGAATTAATATTTGGCAAGCCAACAATTACCAAAGAGGTACCTGTCCTTATAAGTATTTCTTTTAAGATGTAAATAATATCGTTAATAGGATTACCTCTTTCCACTAAAACTTGAAAATCATCAAGTACAATCATTTTGATTCCTGCATTTATTATAAATTCAACTAATCTTTCTATCTTCTTAAGATGAGAAGTCCTATCAGCATACCGAGTATCTCCAACCGCTCTTAGTAAAATTCTTAAAAGACCACCTTTATTTACCGGTTTTGAAAATCGGGCAAATAGTGTTGCTCTTGAAGTATCTATCTTTTCTAACTGATTAATACTCCCATCGATTAAAGTGGATTTCCCAACACCTGATTCTCCTGTTATTAATAAAGTGGTTCCCGAATGTGAATAACAATACTCAATTAATTCGATACCTTTATTAAAGGATTCATGTTCAATTAATATTTTATCCTTCATCTAATAAACGCCTCCACTATACTTTTTTAAAGCCCTTTCTATCTCCTCCCTTAATGAATGGTTAATGTATGGGCAATATTCCCATTTCTATCTCCAATGAGTTCTTGTTTCCAAGAGCTTAATATATTGAACTAATGTTCATTCTGAACAGTTATCTTTTTCTCTAGTGTATATTTATTCCATTCTGTATCCATCTTGCTATGTGTCAAATTGTCTTTTGGTGAAAGAGGTTCTAAGTGCAAATGAAAATCAAGAATAATCCCATTATCATCAAACATAAAGGTAATCCAAGGTTGCCCCTTTAAGCCTTTCGTTGATTCGTCAATTAAAAAAATATCCCATTTTGTATGGTCAATTTCAAAAATGGAAATCTCTTTTTTGCTCATTAAAAGCACCACCTAATTAATTTGTAATTTTAATAAATATCAAAAATTAATAATCCATTTGAAAACAATAGAATTGATAGCCAAAATTCCATGTAAGGGGGATTTTTCACGCAATTCTCTTTTATTTCCGGGATTTTTCCTTTTCTATCATTAAAAACTTTTAGGTACTCCGCGTAAGGGCATCATATCTATTAAAGAAAATACTCTTTGAAATATATCTATGGTAATTTTATACTCTAAATTATCCCGAATGGATTTGTCATAAGGAGGTTTAATACTTAGGTGAAACCAAGTGGATACTTTTTCTTAGAGGCATAGGAAATCAATGATTATCTAAAGAGGAAGATAGCGTCAACAACAAAACATCTAGGTGTATTTAATCAACATGTGTAAGTACATCAAAATTTCTAATACATAAAAATTCCCCCTAAAAAATTAGAGTTTATTCAATGTAATGCCTGGAATTTTATATTTACATTCGGTGTTGCTTTTATCAAAATAATCATTTAATGTCTCTTCCAAATCCCTTTTTCCCCTTCCTATCGCACGATTTATAAACCTATGAGATTGGATAGAAAGAGGCTTTGAGTATGAGGAGTTTATACAAGGAACCTCAATGTAATCATGTGTAATTGAATGGTCATACACGTAAACATTGGATAAATCCTCTGGATTGTATTTCAATTCAACTAAAATATCATAATTCCCACTTTGTAGATTATATAAGTCCTGAAGTTCTTTCGAATTATAAGTTAAATTGGCAACCCTAATGCCATCTCCTTTAACCTTCCTTCTTCCTGTATATCCAAACAAGACAGCTACTTGTTTAGGAGACAGCTGTTTTAAGCTTTTTGTAACAATCCATCCTTCCCTTATACATTTTTCAAACTCTTGTAGTTGTTCTGTATTGTCATCGATTATCCATGTATGTATTGCTTCATGAAGATTTCTAAGTTTTAAAGCCCCATTTTCTAACACAAACTTTTTTATTCGGTTTAATAACTTTTCAATATCTACTTTACTAATTGTATTTGAAAAACGAGGAATATACTCAAGCGCTATACTGAGCTGAGAACAGGCATCCTCGAAATGTTTATTATACATGTGACCATTATCAAGGATTAGATTCAAGGGGATTCCGGAAGATAACCACTCATTCTCAATTCCAGGATATATATCTTTAACATAGCTTTTTGGCAAAATTGCATGTTTTAATGCAGCCAATGCTGTATGGCATGAAGGAGGTTCAAAACTTAGATGATAGCCTAGGGGGTATTTTGAATTACTGTGCAAAATATAAGTCAACCAGGTGCGACCTAATGGTTGTAAGGTAAAATCATCAACAACAAATACATCTAACAATGTGTATCCAACTTGCGCTGTTCCACCCAGTTTTTCTAAAGCCATAAATAATTCCCCTTCCATATTAAAATTTCATTAATAAATATATCATTAATTCATTATTGTGTAAATATTTACAATAAAATAAAAAAGATTGTAATCCCTACAAAGAAATTACAATCTTTTCTTCTATATTATTAAATTCATTTTCACTTAAAGAATGTAAATCCATTTGATTTAAAAAATCGATTGGCGTTTTTTCATCAATATAAAATGAATAGAGAATAATATCTTTAATCAATGCTTTATTAAAAGACTGGGTAATAAAAATCCCTTTGGGATAAAAACCTTTTCTCCCTTTTAATAAATGAAGGAAATAATCTGGCTTAACTGCAACAAAAAGAAATACCTTTTGATTTCCTTTAAAATCAATAATAACCTCTACTTTTGCAATACCATTAGTAAGAGCATCTTCATGGATAACGTTAATATCCATCCTAATATGTTTATCCACTGTATATTCAAGTGTAGTTTTTACCGGTTCCTCCTGAATAGATTGGAACCCAGACAACTTTCCTGGTGTAATTGGACTAACTAACATCGCTTTCCCGCTATAAACTTTAAATAAATGAAAGATATATCTTTTATCCAATTTTCCACTTTTATTGCTAATAAAAAGATATTCACTCTGAGAGTAATGTTTATAATTTCTTTCTTGAATATACCCTTCTAATATCGACCTTACTTCATTGTCAAGGTGGTAAATTTTCTTTTGATTCTTCTGAGTAATTACGGAAATAACCCCATTACTGTAATCCTTTAATTTCATATCGACAATATCTGATATTAGCAAATTGGTTTTCATTAAAAGTATTATTAAAGTTAAATCCCGCTTATTTCGTCCCTTTCTAACAGCAGCCAAAAACTTCTCAACATCGAAAGATGAGACTTTCTCCTCTTCCTCCTTAACGGGGGCATCGGGTTCTACTCGATGACTACGTTCTAAAACAATGTTATCTTGAAATCCCTTGTTTACAAGAAATTGATTAAACTTTTTTAAGCCGGTCATTTTAGAATTAATGGTTGCAGCAGGTATTTTATCAAGCTCCATACTTAACCCATACATATTTACTGCTTCTTTTTCTAATTTTGTAAATTCACCAAAGTGGTGGTCATTAAAATATTTTAGGAAGTGCCGAACTGAAACCATATATACCTCTGAAGAGGCATTGGTTAATTTTTGCTCTTTTAATAGCCACTCCTTAAATTCATAAATTATATTCAAAAGCTTTCACCTCTAAAATTCCACATGATTTCAATATATTGCTTTTATTCTAAAGTAAAGATTTTTAATTCCTTTTTCAAGTTAATAAAAACAAGAACAATAATTAAAATGGAAAATATTTCATCGAATAAAAGATTTTTATTACATCATAATACAAACATACGTTTGAAGCTGATTTAAATACTGAAAGGAAGCCAAGGAATGAATTATATTGAAATCCCACTAACCAAGTGCAGAATTTTTTTAACGGAAAAAGAATTAGTTGGTTTATTAAGTAAAGATGTAGAATTATACAAGGAAAGCCTCAAAAGAGGTAAAGCTTTTATTCGAAGTAAGAAGCAACAACAGCGGGAAGTTGAAACTTTTGTTCAGCATAAAGCATCTAATTTCAGAAAGAACATTGATTAATTTAAGGAGAGAAAGAAATGGATTCTTTTAAAATCGGCACTTGGTTCTCGTATAAAAAGCTAAAATGGGAAACAAACCTTGAATGGTGCAGCGAGGAGGTAATAAGAAAAACTGGATTATCAAGAGAGAGACTTAAGAAAGTGTGCTTGAAGTTTTGCACGAAAATAAAATTATCGATTAGACAAACAAAATCAATGTTGATGGCAGTTGCCCCGAATATTACTGTTTTAACCAAAATGACCTTAACCGGGAATGTTTAAATGTTTGCTAATAGACGTTAGATATATTAATTATTACTTATTGGGAATAGGGGAAGCTAACCTTAAAGCGATTTTTCAGCATTATCACGTTCGGGCTGAAGATAAGCAGCAGTCCATTTGATTTTCCCTCGGTCACGTATTGTCATCGTAATCACTTTGGTATCATTAAACACGAACGTACGCTCTTCAAATAGTTAAAAAGAGATAGACCACTTATTTTCGGTCTTTAATTTTCGTTTTCTACTTAAGCACCCAGTTAATGAATAATACTCTATCCCTTATTCTTCTGATAAATCCAGTAATTCATCATCTTGATTAAGTTCCGGGTTCACACGGTTTTCAAGAATTCGATATTCCTCCTCTGTTAATCCAGTTTGAGAAATATCATGAGAAACAGTCAGTTTCCTCATTCTCTATTTAAGTTTTGTTCAGCATCTATAATTGCACCACCCGACTAATATATTTTCTTCATTATTTTTTATTGTATTATCGACCATTAATTTCTTTTAAATTGGCTATGTTTAAAAGCTAATTAATATGGGCATACTTCTAATGTTTTGACTCAAAATAAAAAGGTTTTTTAAAACTAATACAAAAAAATGTGTTAAAAAGGTCTTGAAAATTCAATAACATAGTAGATATAATAATCAAGTTGCCTTTTTTAAGGAAAAATGCTTGATTCCACTTCCGAAGAATGATATTCTTTTTTTAGAACTTAAGATTTTACCTAGTAAAAGTTACATTTTCACCTTCCACAGTGGAGTATTACCAACTATAATTTTTGTCTCAGTAAATAAAAATATTTTTGGCTTACTAAGTAAAAGTTTAAGTAGACAAGCATTTTATTTTCTTTTTCATCATATGATGGAGATTAGATAAAAATCACTCCCCAGTGGTTTGGAGAGTGATTCGGGTTTTTTCGGTTGTGGCGACCTAATTAACCCTTGAGATTTCGTTCGTCTAATACTTCGCGAATTGCTTGTTTTGTTTTTTCGTATTTTTTCTTTCTTCGTTCAGCTGTGGTTAGCTGAATTTTTCTTTTTATCGGCACATATGCCAGATTTGCTATAAAATAAAGTACGAATAGCAAGCAACAAATCCATAGTGGCATATGAAACACTAAAAACCAGATAATTGCTGATACAACAAATGGACCAAAAGACCTGTGCAATACGAAGAATTTTACAAAATCTGAAATGCTTGTCTTAGAAGATAAAATTTCGTTATCGATTGCCTTTTTAGTGTCTGCGTATAACTCATATGCAGCACTACCAAAAAACATTGTAACAACTAACAGAAATGCAGCGACCGTCATGTTTTCCTCACCTCCAGGTTCAACATGAGGAACCGTTTAGTGAGCCTAGGAAACACATTGGTCGGCGGACCTTTTGCTTGCACGATATTCAGTTGTAATGACTGCAAGGTGTATCTCCTCTTTCCTTAACCCTTGAGGCTTCATTTCTCTTTACTTAGTATTACTTTATATCGTCTTAGCGAACGGGACTTAATGGCTCCCGGAATACCCCTACAAAAGACTTGTAAAACACTCCAAAACTACCATTTTCCAAAATAGGTAATATGTACCCTCGATTATTATATAACACTGTCAACTGGAAAAACAAGGGCTGTTTTGAAAATTTTTGGGCGTTTTTTCATTTCTGTACCATTATACCCATTTAATTTCGATATGTTAACCGGTTGTGAGATTATATATTTTATTACTTTTCAAATAGCCTTCAGTACAGTCAACCTTTTTTTGCGATAATGATAATCTATCAGATAGCTAAACTCCCCACGCTATTCTATATAATCACTATATTCGCCTATTCTTAAATATATTCCATTATTTAAAAATAATTTGACCTTTATTATATATTTAAGATTTGGTCCAAATAATTCTTCACATTACCCCTTATACACTGTCAATGTGTAAATCAAGGGGTATTTGGAAAAAATTTCTCTAAAATGCCTCGTATTTTGATTGGCTATTAAAATAACACGATATCAGTTGTTCCATTTATCCGAAAATGTTTCTACTTATATTGTATTATCCTTTCTAAAAAAATCAATATATAGTGGTAGGTATAATTCTACCTAACTTTCTCTCTTGACAAAGTAACCACTTCACGTTTATAATGCAACCCTTTTTTTGTTCGAATCCAAGTTTTGTTCCAAATATTTCTTCCTTGTACACTACTATATTATAGCACCGGATTTATTTTTTCCAAATGGAGTCCTGCGTGACCTGGTTGGATGCTCTGCTTTTCCCATGCCCTCTTACATGATATCTATTGTAATAACGCAGAATTTTTCACAATTACTCCTGTATTCTACTATTTCTACGATTATAGGCGCGGGTACCACTTCGTTTTGGCATGTTCCTCTTTATAGGTACAGTGTAACCTAATTTCAAGGAAAATACCCCACCTAAGGATAATCCTGCCACCGCAATTTCTATCAATATATAAAATAAAGTGAAATATACCAACCAAAAATAAAACAACAGCAGAAATTTCTCCACGGTTTTGCAATCTTTTTTTTGCGAAATATTTTTCAGCCGTTCAATTTGGGAAAACGAGGACCATTTCGCTATTTGTTTCCCCCATTTTTCTTCAATTTAAACCTTATTAATATACATAAATGCAAAAAAAGCCCCAGCAACATTGCCGGAACTTTCTTATTTTTATTGTCTTGTTAATCGTTGAACATCAGTTTCTACGGCGAAGATACGCTTATTCAATGCTTCCGTCTTGTCGTCAACGTAATTTATAACCTTTTCATTAGAGTCATCAATATGTTGTGTAATACTCTCGATATATGTGCTCAAATCTTTTATTATTGATGTCTTAAAGTTATCTACCTTTTTATCAACGCTATCGACTTTCTTCTCCAGGCGTTCTTGTCATTTTTCTAAACTTTCTAATTTACTTAAGATTTGCTGTAATAATTCTTCCACCAAAATCTCCTCCGTTTTCTTTCTTATACTATATCACCGATTGAGGATACGAAAAAGCATCAGCCGGAACCGGTTAATACAGATAATAACCTATTATCTTTACAATAGTATTCCCTTCTTCGGGAACGTGTTGTGTAAACGGAAAGGAAATTACTTATCTCGCTAATGACAAGATAAAAGAACATTTTGTTTCTCTTTTAATAAAGAGTTATCGTAGAGATTAGTAAGTAAGTATTGCAAATTAAACCACTTCAACAAATCCTTACCTGGGTTCCAAACAAGCACAGGGATTGATTATGGGGACATCAACATGTGAAGCAGTTAATGCAATCTTTTAACAAAGTTATTTAGTTAATTCATATATGGACGAAAAAAATCCGGACACATTTGCATCCGGTTTATCTATACCATTATGATATATGGTCTTTTTCTTCTGGATTATCCAGCACACTAAAGTTTTGCAGATATTTACGATAGTTTTTAACAAGTTTCTTTTCAAGGACTTTACGTCCCTCAACTACCTCAATGTTCATATTGTTAATGGTAGGAAACTTGGATGTAATAGATACATTTGTAATTGGTGGTGCAACAACCAACCACTGAATGTTTAATAGGTCAAGCAAACTGAATACTCCTTCAACCAATTCTGGCGCTGACATTGTTCCAAACGGATTATCTGTGACAAGGAACAATGGACTGTTTTCCTCTACCCGCTGTCTCATTATCATGGCTATAACAATGAAATGAGCGAGCAATGTTTGTCCTCCACTCTTTGTCGAGGAGGTGACACTTCCTTGATTAATTGTTTCCCATTCCTTGTATACCGCATGCTTGGCTTCCCCTCGAAGTAATCCACCCTCAATATCAGGAATATGAATCATTAAGCGAGGAAAATCTCCCATAGCCTTTAATACTAACTTTGATATATTCATGGTCTTAACGATATCATGCACCGTAAAATTATCAATTTTGTCCTTATATTTACTAACATAGAAATCAATTTCGTTCATACAAAGTTCTTTGACCAAAGGCTTGATATCCTCTAATTTTGTCGGGAAAGGAAAGTTCTTATTGTACTTTATTAATGGAAAACGTTCCTTTTTCCAGTTTATAATTGTCAATTTCCGCACCAGGTCCTGTAGAACATTGATGACATCAAGAACCCTTCTGGATTGACGTTCTGCACACAAGTCAACAGCTTTGTCCGCTTTTTCCTTTTGTTCAAGTTCATCTTGAAGGTTATTTTTTGCCCAATCAAGATAATTGTTCAAAGAAGCCACGGCATCATCAAAGCTCATATCCCGAATAGTGGATAAGAAATGGACCAATTCCTTTTGATACGTTTCTGGTATATTAGTAAAGGACTCAATTTTTTCCTTTATCTGTGTAATACGTTTCCCCAGATTTTCTTGATAGCTACGATAATTCGTGGTTGACGAATTATATTTCTGGTTCCACTTAGTAAAATATTCTATAGGATTTTCGTGAATAATCACTCTTTCTTGCTCTGATAGCACTTGAGCAGGGTGAACTGGCAGTTTCAAGTCTTTTAGAAGACGAGTTGTTTGTTCCATCCCTTCGATGGACGTATGAAGCTTGGTGATTTCTTCTCTTGTTTCACTATACTGCCTTTCCAAGAGATTCCGCTCTTTTCGATATTGTTCTTTCGCTGCTTTCCAATCCGGAATCTCTATATATTCAGCACCAAAGCGAGGATAGTCCTTCTCCATATCCTTCCTTTTATCTTCCAAGCGCTTTTCAAGCTTTTCGATTTCCTCACGATTGTATTTCATTTTGCTCATGATTCCATCCACTTTTGCTTTTCCTTGGTCCCTTTGTTTTTCTGCCTGGGTTACAAGCGTTGCAAGATGCATTTCATCACTCTCAGGTACAGATAATTCACTCCATGAGTTCCCATACAAATCTTGAAGGATATTTTCGTGTTTTATGACTTGTTCTTGCAATGTTTTAACCGTTTGATTCAGTTCAGCTAATCGCATGTTCTTATTGCTTATGTTCTTGTCAAGCTCATGGTATTTGATGATATTCTCTCGTGCTTCTTTGGACAATGAATGACCGTAGGAGTGTGAGCGTAAATCCTGTTTTTCATCAAACGTATCGATTACGGCTGCTACTGGCATTTGTATGTCCCCTAACATCCGCCTTAATGTACTGTAGTTGCTTCGAACATATCCCATCCAGTTGCTAAAACTTGCACTGTTGTTTGTTTTTTGAATAGTTATTTTCCCTTTTTCTTCCTCTAATTGTGTAATGCCGTTCTCTGTTTCCTCGATGAGCTTAAGGAAATTCGATTTTGTTTTTCTGTTTTCTTTGTCTTGTTCCAGTTCATTTTCTAACAGCAAGAGTTCCTTTTCATTCTTTTCAAGGACTTCTAACTTATTGCTCAGTGACTCAACCTCTTCCAACTTCTTATTAAGTGCCCCTTCTTTCTCTTCCAACTGCACTTTAATGTCTGATAAAATATTCGTTTGCTTTTTTTCTTCCGTTTGGAGGTTCAAAAGTTTAAGAGCCAATTCCGTTTTTAGAATCCCGCTTAAAAGGACTTCCAATTCCTTCGAAACCTTCTCGATTTGTTCGATTTTTCTCTCAAACGCCCCAACCTCGTGGTCTGCATCATCTGCGTTCTTCTCCACCATAACTTTCCATTGCTCAAACTCATATTCATCTTCAAGGAAACTATAGCTTAAGTCTTTGAACAAATAATTCATCTCATCTTGTTTGTCTAAGAACGGATTCGCTGTGCTCTGCTTATCCTTTTTACTTGACTTCGTTTTATCGACCAATACAACATGACTACGAATTAATTCTTGTTCAATAAACGAAAGATTTAATGACTCAAATGATTCTTCCAATATAACAACGCTATATCGCAGAGCTGGGTTCCGCTCCAGTTCATATTGCTTTTCTTCACGGGAAAGATGATGGAGATACTCGCTTCCATACATGGATTCAATGCGGTGAGCATCTAATAATTGTTTTACTTTTAGTAAGTCACTGTTTGGGATATAGGAACCAATCTTATCCCCTTCCTCTATTAGATGAATATCTTCCTGGAAGGTCCACATTTTTCTAAGTTGTTCCTTGTGGGCATCCTTAGTTTTTTCTAAGTAATTTTCAAGGTCTTTCCTGATTTCGTAGTAACTTTCCCTTTCCAGTTCAAAAGGATAATGTGTTTTTAAAATTTTGGAGACATTGGCTATCAGTTCATTTTCTTTTTGGGTAGCAACTATGCTTTCATTCTCCACTTGCTTAATTTCACTTCCAATTGCTTTCACACGGTCTTCCTGCCTGGCTAAATCTATCCTTGTATCTAAAATTTCATTTTCCAAAATAGACTGAGACTTCGATGCGCTTTCAAAAGCTGTTTTAACTTGGGTTAGTTCCATTCTGGTCTCATCTATGATGTCGGAAATCTGGTAAGGCAGTTCTGCCCCATACTGTATACAAGCTTCCTCTAATTTTTTCTCGAATTGGTCTATTGCATTCGAAAGGTCATATGCCTTAAATTCCAAATCTCTTTTTTGTTTACTCTCGGAGTCCATGTCCATTTTAAGTTGCTGAATTTTGGTCTCATGAGCGAGGATAGAGCGTGCATTCCGGTTCATTTCCTTTTGCCAGGATTCAGAAATACTTTCCCATTTCTTGTTAAAATACTCCCTAATTTCTTTAAGACCGGCTGTTGCTTCTTTTAAATCTTCCGAATCCATTAGAGTCGAAATGCTCTGATTATTAGCCTCTATTTCATCCAGTTTGTCCATTCTTCTTTTTAGTTCAAGATTCACTTTTTCCTTTATAAGTTGCGTTTGATATCCTTTCAGGGCAAGGTCTGCTTTTAATTGTTCATGTTCCAACTCATAGTATTGCCCATCAACCTCATCCCTCTCTTGGTGCAGAACAATATAATCGATATTTGCATATTTCCATCTTGCTATGTCACGTTGCTCTTTCCGGGCAGTTTGTTCCTTTTCAAGTTTCGTTACTTGGTTTTCTTTGTAATCCATTAATGACATTAGGAGTTGAAGGAGTTCACTTCCTTTATTTTCCCAAATCTCTACGGACTGTTTAATTTCTTCTCCTTCCCTAAAGCGGTCTTGAAGTGGCAGAATAAAATCATTAATTTGTTCAATGCTGTCTACCATTGCTAACAGGTCGGGCAATTCCTTTGAAATCTTCAAGGCTTCTAAAAACCAAGAGGTTACAACGGATACCTCTTTTTTATTCCGTGAATCGATTCCCTCAATCTTATCATTTATTGTTGGAATGAGAAGGTTGTAGAACAAACCAGTATTATCGGTAGAGCCTTTGAAGAACTCTCCGAACCCGCCTTCGCCATCATTGATTCTTTTTAAAATGTTAACCGTGTTGGTATCATACCCATATTCCTCAATTTTTTCTATATATGAATCTCTGTCTTGCTTCGAATAAAAATGGAATGACTTATCGGATTTAATTGCTTCTTTCCAAGTATTGAAAGGAACCGCCTCTTTTTCTTTTTCATTCCATAACTGAAGTTCAAAAATATCAGCCATCTCAATCACTAAAGGCTCCATAGTATAAAGAAAATAATCAAGCTCTATGGGAGAATTTGTTTGAGACTTTTTATCATTCGAGACGAGGCGCGGAGTCACCGCTATACCAAGTATCACACGTTTGGATAATGACACTTGCCATTCTTGGACAATATGAAAGGTGTATTCGATGGGTCTATCTTCATCATTAAAAAAGAAATGATGTACATGGTTAAGGTCTTTCTTCCACGAAGTCAAAGGGTCTAATGTTTGAAACAATGTTTGGAAAAAAACCCCCTTACCGCCTCCATTTCTAAGAATATAGGCTGCATGACCAGGCATAGATTCAGGAATGGTAAAGTCCAACTTTAAGTCATCCGTATGTATGTTTCCTGAGTCGTACTTCAATCCAACAACTCTCATCTTTGCTAGTCTCGCTTCCATGATGCTCTTCCCCCTTCATTACTCCTCAAATTTCGAAAAACATCCTTATGAATCATTCCTCTTCCATGACCATTTGGAATAACAAGTAGCCCATATTCAGTTAGTTCATTAGAAAACTTAACTTGATTCATTTCCTTTATACTAAAGTCTAAAACTCGATTGTTTGAAAATTCCATAATCCTTATGCCCCCATTTCTCCAGTTTCTTTTACATCCTCTAATAAAACTTGGAACACATCATAACGGTCTTGGTATCTATCCATATTTCCAAATCGTGCGCGCAACCTCTCAAAGAAGACTGGCGTTGGGGTCATTCGGCTGGTTTGTGCAGTTCGTTCTATAAACACCATTTTATCCTTTTCCAACTCTCTTACTGCTCCATCAATCAATCCAAACTTAGATTCCTTGATATAACTTACACGTCCATTTTCTAATTTGTGATACCGAAGCAACTTCCACTTTTTATGCATTTCTTTTACCGCAAGTGACCAGTCCTTAGAAAATGTCCCTTCCGATTCTATATCAAGTTCGTGCCAGTGATTTAAGGCTTTGGTCACTAACTCCTCAATCTCACCATAGGATAGCCCTTCATTCTCCCACTTGATTTTGGAATCAATGTCGTTATCCGCTTCGGAACAAATGACCATCCACACAACTCCCATGATGTATAAATCAACTCGATTCTCATAGGATTTAACATTCCTTTTCAACTCGGATATCGGGTTAGTGTGGAAGGAGTTGTGGGGTTGCACAAGAATGTGTATGTGTTTATCTTGTCTCACAACCCTTAGCCCAAAGCTCTCCGCCAGCCTTCTTACGCAATTTCGAACTTCCTGAGATTCAATATATGGATGGACTAATGGATGGTCATTCGGCAGATACTTTCTCTGCCATAAACAAGCCACTAATTCAAAAGCTGCCCTCTCAATCTGCGCGATGTTCATTTTCTTCCGCCTCCTCCATGATTAATAAATAGGTAGATACATCGATTTTATTTCGTAAAACCATTGAGTCTTTGCTGGGAATGCTAAAAATCTGTTTGTTCCTTAATATGGATAATTCAGGATATTCCTCCATCAACTTGGAGAGCAACAAGGCTTTATCGTCACTGTCTATTTGTTGAAGGTTTTCCTCATTAACTATGAAAGGTTCGTCCATCGAAGCGAAGGCTAACCAAAAATCAAAAGCCTCCCGATTCTCAACCCACCTTGCCATCGTTAACTCATCTATTTGTTGCAAATGCCTTAAGGAAACTCTCCCTGTTTTCAACAACTCTTCAAATATTGGCTTCCATAATGTTAAAATGGAATCCCAATCGAGGGATATAGGCTCTAATTGGGGCTTTGTCTTGGTTCCAGTTCCTCCAAAAGTGGGGCGAGATAAATCCAGATGCTCCTCAATTCCCCATTCCAATGGTAAGATGGAAGGCTTATAGGGCGAAAACAATGATTCTACCAGCGTTAACATTTCGTCGGGATGAGCAAAACCTACTACTTTGGCTTTGTCTTCCCAAATCGTTTTCCTGAATGAGGTGGTATTGGTTAGCCAGATATTCCGGAAATGAGAGTTTCTTATTTGCAATTCCAATCGGACGTTTTCAATCACCAATTTTGCTAGCCTATCGTGATTATTTTTAGTTTTTGAGAGTCGTTTAGTTAATTGCATGTAGGTATTTTGATGCTCTGGAGACACAGCAATTCTCCTTAGAATTCCATCTAGTTTCCGGTACTTTTGGCTTTCTTCATCAAATTGTGCCTCCACATCTTTCAATTGTTTCCCCCATCGACTTTTATTTTCGTAAATGGTTGACTTTGGATTCCTGATAAGCTCATCCATATGGATTTTTTCCTCTTTTAACAGGGTCATAACCCGATGGTTTAACGAATCCAACATTCTTAAAGCAGACTTCAACTCACCTTTTTCAATCAGCAATTCAACCAGAATCTGCTGTATCGAAACAGGAAGATGTTTTTGAATTTCATTAGTATTTAAAAAAAGAGCCTGTGCTTCTTCAGATAGTTTGTAAACCGGCAGCCCTTCTTCAAAGTTTGTCGCATCCCTATCAATCTCAAGGTACTGAAAACGAAAGGTCTCCCATTCCATTTTATGTTCATTAAAGAATTGTTCTTGGAAGGCAAAGGTATGCTTCGAACTGCCCTCATTAACCATAAGAGCATCTACTATCTTTTCGGCTTCAAACCAATCACAATCTTTTTTCATGGATTCTGCCATCTTGAAAACCGTCTGTACCAGGTCATCCCTTGTTCGTCTGACATCATCCAATAATTCCTGATAGAAAATCACTGCAATCAGGGTGAATGATAAGTGGCGAGCATAAGGGTTTAAACGACCAAAATTTGCCCCTGTGCCAAGAATCCAAACAGGAATTAAGGTCTTAAAGCGAGACCCTAAATCTTCGAAGGATAATTGCCGCGCCTTTTCCATTATTGAAACCCTCCCTTATTGCGAAGAGTCTCAAAATTAATACACTCTTGAGCGATTCGCTTCCGTTGATTCCATAACGTCTTAATAACTTCAAAAGTTTCTTTGTAGTCCTTAAATTCCTCTTGTAGCAAATACAGGTTTTTTTCAATTACCTTCTGTTTTTTTAATACACTAGTCGCAACTTCATTTGAAAAGGAAATTAAAAACGAGTAAAAGTGGTGCGCCAGCGAAATATTGAAGTCTCTGTGTTTATTTTTAGCATCAAAGTAGATATTGAAACCCTCATAATCAATATCCCCTGAGTAACGTATCGTCAGCTGGGTAGGGTCATCGGTTATATCCTTTAAGTAGCCCAATGTACTACATATTCTGTATCCTTCTCCCCAAACCAGGTAATGTGGGATAGGTCCAAAATTCCAGGGAAGCTGTCGGATTAATACTTCTTTAAGAGTTTGATAAGTAGATAACCCTTCTACGACCAGAACCTCATGTAGATAGTTTTCTGGCACTGCTTCATTCTTCCAATATTGAAATGGCTCATGGACAACCTTATACAAAAGGTCTTCTGGCGTTAATTGGAGGCGATTCATTAAGCTCGTTCCATGTGAAGAAGCTAAATACTTTTCCGCTTCAATATCATCAGGAAGTTGTTCATATTTAAATAACATCAGTGACCGCTCCTCTCTGGTTATTTTTATATGTGTGTCTTTGTTTTTTACAAATTCATAGAGTGTCAGTATCAGTTTCCACTCATCCTCGGTCTGATATTTTTTCTGTCTTAAGTAAAATCCTAAATCGATATAGTTCATTACTCTTGCTATGTCTGCTTTATTCCATGTGTTTTCAACGTATTTAGGTGTAATCCAATAGGTATCGTTTAGGCGAGGTCGTTTACCATTGAATCCAGGATTTGTTACATCTTGAAGAATAGCATCCTTCTTAAGCCGGGTGATGACCTTATGAAATTCCTTATACCCTCCCAACTCGTTATATTTTCGAGGAGAACCCGCAGCTCCAATTACTTCATTTTCAAATTTTTCAGTTCGAAGAAGTTTCCTTGAACTTCTCTGTTTTTCACGTAAGGAGGTGATACAACGAATGATGATTTCTTCTAAATGCCCCATGTTGACCATCTTTCTTTTTGCTAATAGTCTAGTCAAAATAATAATTTCTTAAACTAGTAAAAATTCACAAATAACCCTTTTTTACCACAATGAATAAAGACCAAATGCAAAAAAGCAGAGAACTAATTTTCTCTGCTTCGAATCAACGATTGATAATTCCTTAAAAGGATAAACAAAAATGCATTTTCGTAATCTTTCCAAATCATCTAAGTATATTTTTCGATTTCTTGAGTGATAACTTCCTTAACCATAATTGAAATATCTGGTCTTAAACCAGCCTTTTTATATACCATCCAATCTTTAATAAACAAATTCCCTTTTGCCAAATGTTCTATCGCAATTTTTACCCGTCTTATTTGAAAGTCTTCAACACTTTCTGCTACAGATTTCAAATATTCAATAGACAGGGGTAATCTCTTTGCGTATTTGTCTACCCAAACCACCCTGTTTACTTTCATTGAAATGGACTTTATTGTTCTTCGAATAGGTTTTTCCTCATCATTCCAGTTATCTACTACATTTTTTAGCTCCGCTAAAAGCACTTTATCCCGTTCTTCCCAATCTACCCTTACAGTATTTCGAGAAAAAACCTTCCTTGATGGTGAATGGTTATATAACCACTCTTTATCATTTCTATATAGCCAGAAATACAAATCTTGTGAACCCGCTCTTAATTCACTTATTGATAAAGTTTGATTTTCTCTTTGGAGTTGTAACCACTTTTCCCTTTTTATTAATAAAGTTTCATTTTGCTGTTTTTGTCCTTTTTTATCTTCAATTATCGTATGAAGATACTGCTTTTCCTCTATTAAAGTTAAATGCTTTTTTATAACCTTAATATCGGTGTTCAGAGCATTTGATATATATGTTAAACTCTTTCCATCCCTAATCATGGATTCCACAGCATTTTCCCAAACCGGTCCAAACTCCAGAACCCTACTTTTCTTTAATTCATCCCCTTCCTCAAGATTCCGCGTATAGATATAACCACAAGAGCAACTAAACCTTCCAATTAGTTTTTTTGATTTAGGGTTTATACAAAAAGTAACTTCAGTAACACATCTTTTCAAATAATGGTCCGCTGCTGGATTAAGGCAGAACCAAGAATCCTTCCCAAAAGGTTCGCTAGATTTTGGTCCCTTGAAAAAATTCTCTACCGAACCAAATAAAAATCTCATCATTAATACATGATGTAGCGGATGAAAAGCCTTCCGATTCTTCCTTACCAGCTCCTGCACCCAATTATTTTCGGTTTCTTTAACAATACTACAATTAAGCATCTGCAATAATTCGGGAGAAAAGAAATTCATAACACTGATAACCAGCTCTTTTTGATTTACTCTACCAGTAGGCGTAGCAAAATTCTTGTGTATAAGAGCTGAAATGTACTTTTCCTTATAATAGTTAATAGGTTGTGCGGGAATATCAGAATTAATAATCCAATATAAATCCTTTCCTATATCAAATAACTTAACTAATATTTCTTCAGAGGGCATACCCTTGGTCTCTTCGGTATTGTCTACAGCATAATAAGCCGCAACATACTCATGCTGGCTAGAAAGTGGAAGTTTCACAATACTATTCTTCAATAAACAACCATGATGTGGACATACAAGAACGCCAGGTACTTGATGTATTCGATGCCAATACGGTTCTCCATACTTCTCTAATTCCTCTTGATAACAGGTTGGACAATAATCCAAGTAGCTTTTGCCAGGTATCCTATTTGCCGTAACACCTATTTGGGCATGAATATTATTGTTTTCCCCTCTTTTTAGTTTCGATTTAATAATATTTGCCCTTTCTACCGGCAAAAAGGGTTTGTATAGCGGAAACAATGTATGGTCCTTAATAAATACTTCACTGTTTAGTCTATTAAAAGCTAAATTATCTTCTAAATCTTTTAAATTACAAGGAAAATCTATTACTGCTCTCATTGTGGATTTCCCAAATAACTCACTAATAGTTGTTTTAAAACTTGTTTTTCCTGAGTGAACATGATAACGAGCAATGGTGCTATAAAGCAGTTCGTCTTTATAAAGTAAAGGAAAGTAACCTATCATACTAACTCCCCTCCGAATCAGGTAGATTAGTATACAGGATGGACAATTTATAAGATAATCATACGATTACTTTTAATCTTTCAATTTATTTCGATTCACCAGACCTCAAATTACAGAATTGCTTACTTTTTTATGTGTATATTTATTTAGGACTTGATACTCTGTAAAAACTAATAAATGACATTATAAAAAGAGCTTGGTTTCACCGAGCTCTTTAGTATTTTTTAAAGGTTAAAATTCGCTTATCCACTATTTAAAGAAATAGCTTATCTCCGATAACCCACTTTATACTATTCTATTGAGGGAACTTGGATAAATCCTTTTTTCTTCAATACATCTTTTAGTTCTTCACCATCTGAAGCAGCAGCCGTTAGTAAGCTTTCATCGTCTTCATCAGGTCTATCTTCAATAGTTTTTTGGGAGTTTCCCATCGTATCCTGTCGGCTGAATTCAAAGGAAATTGCTTTAAATGCTAATTTCTCTTCCGTTTCATTTTCACCCAACTCCTCAATTGCCAATTGAGCATATCTTTTTGCCTTTTTCTTGCCAATCCCCATACCTATTAACTTGGCAATTGTTTTATCTAGCTTTGTTTCATGAACAACTTCCTTTTCCAACTTTTGCAATTCAATCGCTTCCAAAGCTTTTCTTAAGTCTTCTTTCGTTATTGGATTTTGGTTTAATGGAATGACTTTCCTTTTGACTGGTTTAATATCTTCAAACCCATCTTCCAACATTGCACCATTGTCCTCTTTTAAGGCATTGAGAGCTTTCTCCATCAGAGTGAATTTTTCCTTTTTCACCTGTTTAATTATTTGAGGAGTTATTATTTCTTTTCCGCCTTTATTGATGACTTTTTCTTGAGAAAAGCGAAATAACTTCATAGCCACATCAATAATGCCCTGGCTCTCTTCATACATTAAATTGACGAACTCATCTGTTAAGGGGGTAAATGTTTTCGTCAATTGAATTCTCCATAATCCCTCTAAATAAAGTCTCCAGGTTTTATCATTCTTCATTGGGTCCCAAAATTGAGGACCATCACCTGTTAATCGGCGGATATTGCTAAACTCCGCTGCCAAGACCCTTATCGCTTTTGGTGTCCCAATAAGAAAAACCGGCAAACTAATTTTGTTTATTAGCGATGCAAAGAAATTTAGCACTATTTTTGCTCCACCACTTTTTTGTACACTGAGAAGCTGGATTTCATCAATAATTAGAATACCGATACAATACAAACTTGCTAAATGCTCCATATAATTAGTCAATTCTTCTACGCCAAGCCGTTTCTTCGTAACATATTCTAAGTGCTTTGTACCCAATAATCCATCAAGTTCCTTAAAAAAATTAAAACAGAGTCCTTTTAACCCACCATTATAAGTGCATTTTACTTTAAGATAGGTAATCTGAATTCTGGTTAGTTTTTCATGAGAGATAACTTGGGGGTATAAACTTAAAATTTTATCCATAGAAGTGCTTTTTCCGATACCTGAACTTCCTATGAATACGGTACCGCTATGACCTTCTTCCCCTTGTTCTTCCAAACAATATTCATAAGGCTCTTTATTTACAATTTTACTATGACTTTCGTAAAGCCTCTGAATCTGTTTAGGGTCCAGGGGATTTCTATCAAAGTACCCTTGTCTCATACAAATAGATACTTTTTGTTCCAATTCTATGTGCTCTTGAAACGGTTGAAAATAGCTTTTAATTGTAGGGCGAATGAGATGTATTCGAAATACCCCATCAAGTTCCTTTATCTCTTGGGAGATAGTTGGATAATGAGCCAATTTTCCATATACTTCCTTCTTAGTTAAAATATGCGGCAAAGCTTCTATTAACGGGTTTCCTTTATAATCGGGGATTATTTGGTCTATATAATGTGCAGGTACTCCTATTTCTTTATTTTTATTTTCACTCATCTCATTTTCTCCTCCTGCAATTTCTTCAAAAAGGCTAAATCGATTTCATCATCATCTTCCTCATATATTTCCTCCACCTCTATTTTCTCCTGTACATGTGAATGCTGCTGATAAGGATTGTTTTCGGTCAAAATAAATGCGCTTTGCTTCCTTTCAGCTTCTTTTTCAACAGCTCTATTTGGGATAATATCTGTTGTCTTTACCTCTTTAATTTGTCTATCCCCTTTTCTTTTCACTGCCTCATGTACTATTTTCTCAATATTTGCAATTTGATTTGTATTTCCTGTGAGAACAACCGAGTCATGGTCCGCCTTTGCATGGTCCTCCAATTTCATTTTGAGTTTTGCCTCTGCAAATGTCATTCCGCAATAGACTTTATTCCTTGAAAGTAATTCGCACGCTTTATAATCCGTATTTCCAAGGTGAATATATATATAATCAACCAATCTTGGGTCATATGAAACTTTTATCATCCAAGTCTCTTGTTCAGCACGATAATACCAATCTTCATCTTCAACATATTTACAGGAATAGAACATATTTTCAAATTTTATTCCCCTTGGCGTTACGCTGGCTTTTTCCACAGGCAATAAATTTAACTTAACGATTTTTGGGTCGGCATATCTTAGAATTCCAGTGTTTTTACCTATTCCCCAACTCCATAACTCGTTTGGTATAGGCTTTACATTATCCCTTAGCATATCCTTAGTTACTGGGTAATTATCAATCCAGTGATTCTGATTGTAATTTAATATTCCTTCAATAATGATTTTCGTATAATCTTCAATTGTTAGCACAGCGTCTTTTCTATAATCGGGGGCACCACGTTCGCCTGCATCCTTATGAACGTATCCAGGAAGTAGGGATTTAATTTTTTCCTCTGCCCTAAAGATATATTGCTCCACTATACCCTTTAAATCTGCCCTACCAGTCGGGGTATTATTAAACTTGATTAAAAATACTTGTAAATATGGTTCAATGTTATCACTGGTAAATTCAGGACCTTTATCAGAACGAATAGATAGGGGAAGATGTTTAGCTCGCCACATATCTGGAGTAATTTCATATCCATATTCTTTACAGAATTCAACCTTATCCATATTTGCATTCGCAAGTGCCATCATAGCACCCACCCACGATGCCTCTTCCACCCCGATATAAAAACCGGCAACTTCTCGCGAAAATACATCTATGACATAATAGACGGTAGCTCGTCCAATAATTTCTCCCGGATTAAATCTTGATACCAGATATACATTGCTTTTAGTCGAGTCTATTTGATACTCAGAACCGGGACCCTCAACGATGGAAGCACCTAATACAGGACGTTCGGTTAAATTATATTTTCTTGTACCTATTCTCTTCTTCCTGTGCTCTGATGTTTTATAGTGTTTTGCATTATAGTATATTAGTTGTCTACGGGATGGTCTTTTAGGTCTTGTAATAAATGCCCTTTTTCCATCCACATAAACTTCATCTGAATAATACTCCTTAATTAACTGGTTATAAGCATATTCAAGTGTCGAATTTCCTTCAACGTGATAGTATTTCTTGAGTATTTTATCGAATTGGTTCTTTACTTCTTTAGTTAGAGGGATTCCTTCATATTTTACGTTTTCATGGCTTGGTCCAGGTTTGCTCTTAACGAAGTTTCTTTCTTTAACCCCGGTTGCTTCATAATTAGGAAGAAGAGCATTTATATTTTTTCCTCTTTGCCAATATCTTCTTAAATATTTATATACAGTCATAGCATGCAGCTTTTCATGCTGTTCAACGATTTCTTGTATCATCTTCCATCTTATTTTCTCGTTGAAAATATCAGGTTCATTTTCTAAAGAAACAGCCTCTTTTATATATTGCCAATTTTTATCCCGCCGGTTTTTATGTTTATCAGGAATATTTTCCTCGTGGAAAACTTTCAAATAGGGGTCAACTAGCTCAATAAATAGTTCCTTATCCTCCAGACCCTGAAGGACTGAGGAAAAACGTCGATAAACCGGGAGAGCTTTTTTATCATCAATATCAATAATGAAACAATCATAGCCCTCATTGTCTATCCATAATATTCTCTGCCTTAGTAAAGTACCATCTGGCAATTCTGTAACAACAATAGAATTTACAGCAACAGGTAACATATTTCTACATTCCCTTCCTTAACTGCGGCAAAATCGCGTTTTTAATTTTTCCTCTTTGCCAATATCCCCATAAATATAAATATTATGTCCTTACCTTTATTCAGATAGCTTCCCCAAAAGACTGGTACGTTTATCGATTGGCTCATTTAAATTTATCTTTAATTGTTTACTAGCTAATAAGTGTTTGAACAAGTATAGGAAAACACCAGATTCAACCCCAAACTCATTACCTAAACCTATGGACATATCGAGTAGAGACATTTTTTCCTTTAATAAATTGCTTTTCAGCCTTTGGGACATTATTATAAGTTGGTCCTTTTTTATATCAAATTCATGTAAATCTTCTAATTCTTTATGGGTGTACAACTCTTGTAGATTATCGACTAGTTGTTTAGGGATATTCTGTTCTGTTAAAATCGCCCAATCAATGCCAAGCCTTTTGTAATAGACTCGCTCAATTTCTAACAGAATCAGTTTCCATCTGATTTTTAATGTATTAGAATGTCTAACCGTACGAATAATAGTTTTCCGTTTCCCCTCAACCATTTTTGTTATACAAAAACTACTAGTAAGTATCTTTGGAACCTGAGTAACCCTGTCTCGCGGGTACTGAACATTTAAGTTATCAGCAATAGCCAATACTTCGATTAGGTTCAAAATGGGGAAATGCTCTCTAATATCAATGATGGAATCATCCCAATCTAGCAGTAAAAAATGTTGGTATTCTAAAGTCGAAAGCAAATGTATCCTGTTTGTTTTGATACCAGGTATTCTGTTGATTGTTTGTTTAGATGAAAAATCGGAAACTTTTTTCCAAGGTTTATAATCCTTACCCTCACCTTGTCCAAGTCCTTCTTTTAAATATCGATGATACTTATTTAGCGTCCAAGGGGTTTTCCTGCCCAATTTCCAACACCTCCATAACTTGTGTATATACACGATATGTACAAAAGCCCATAAAACTGGAAAAGAATCCGCCTATCCAAATCGAAAAAACTTTGGATAGGGGATTCCTTTATATCATCTAGACAAAAATATATTAATTAAGCTTATTCTAGTAATTAAATTAATTGAAGTCAAAATGATTCAATCGCCTTTTTCTAACAATAATCTTCAAATTTTCTCCTATTTCCCTAAAATATGAAGCAGCAGAAACAAACTTTTTATATAATGATGTTGATTACTCGTTTGGCTCAATTTATGAGATAATGTGCATAAATCAAGGAAAGGATGATTCAGTTTGAAAAGAAAAGACTTCATAATTTATACTAAAACGTAAATTGATATCAATGCTGATATATTCAAAGTAGTTGATGCACCAATTAAAGTTCAATTACAAGCTTTTATTACTGGCTATATTGAAGACTATGGAGAATCACCATCTATCAACTATCTTCAATCAGTATTTCGTATAACAAAGCAAGATGCTGAAATAGCTTTATCCTTGTATAGTAAAAAGTGATTTTTTACCACCAGAAATAAGACCTGATTTAATTCGTTCAACTTTAATTATTACTTAAGCCATATTTTAGATAGGGGTTCCTTAATTGCATTTTCCACTCTCCATTATTACTAGTAAAATAGACTCCAAAATTATTTGTAACCTTATCAAACGGGAATTCCTTATTAACTTCAACCTTATCTATAAAAGAATAATCCGGACTACAGAGAAAGGTATTTCCATCATAGCCCTTAGCATTTAATACTTTACTATCAACGGAGATACCTTCTTCGAAGATAAAATTTGGGATTTTCACCATTTCATTCGTAATATTAGTTTCATTGGATTTTAACAATGAGACCCAATGGTGTGTATTCTCAGTAATACCAGGAAGCTTACCCACCGAATCAATAATATAATGCTTTAAACGTCTAACACTTAGTTCTTCATACTCTGAATCTAATGCAGTTCCTAACTCTGTTGCTGCAACTCTTGAATGAATACCTGCCAAGTGTATCTTAGCGGCATACAAGTTGGGTAATCCCATTTGAACCAATACAGCTAATGTTTCGTATTCTTTAGCACCCTCATCATTGTTTAACTCAGACAACATCCTAGCTATTGCATGTATACCCCAAGGTAGTGTATAACCAAAGTATTCGTTAATGTTTTTGAGAGTTCTTTCATCAAGAGAAGAAATTGATTGCCCTGTTATCCATAATTCCCTTACATCATCTTCTATTTCATTATTTTCAAATTGCTTTGACGGGAATCTGGATATAAATATTTCTGTATCCTTTAAAAAGACTAATAAATCTTCAATAGCTTTATTTGATTTTTGATATTTCTCCAAAATTTCTAGTACAACTGGTAGTTCATTTCTAATAAATAGCCCTGAACGAATTGGGATACTGGATGATACTAATCCCTTCCAAAATTGTGGCTCTCCCGCCAAATTTAATACCCCTTTATTTCGAGCCTTCAGAAATGAAATAATGTCTTCCTTATTTAAATTTTCAAAATATTTCACTTGGATATAAGCTAATGAATGTCTAAAGTAATCATCTATCCATTCGGAAGAATTTTCACATCCATAGCTCTCGAACTCTAAATTCAACGCCAACAATGTATCGTCTATCCAATCAAATAGGGTGAGCAAGTCATCAGTATGCTTCTCTTTTAAGGAGGAATAGTCATTTTCCGCTATCATTTGGAGTAGTGTCTCAAAACTTACATCTGTAGCTTTTGCAACACGATAAATATAATCAATAATATGTAGTAAACCACTTATAGCTTTATCTTGATTTCCACTTTCAAAATATTCAAGTGCCAGTCTTCTATCCCTTCTAGCACTCCATGAACTGGAACCTCTACTAGCGTCAACTACAAAGAGGATTTTGCCCTCTCTGTCTACAAAACTTCGTCCAGCACGTCCAGCAATATTCCAAAAGTCATTACTACTAATTTTATTTTCAGCGTCATACCAGACATTCGAAAAAATAACAGTTGATACCCCTATGTTAACACCTTGCCCTAAAGTAGATGTAGCAACGATTATCTTGGGATTGCCCTTTCTTATTAATTTTTCCATTGCTAATCTTACCTCAGTAGGCAAACCAGAATGGTGGCATAATACTCCATACTTAGCACATTGGTAAACCTTTGATTCTTCACCGTATGCTTCATCACAAGCTAATTTAAAAACACTCCATTCATCTATACTGGTCCATATATGTTCTTCTTTATTTTCTCCCATCGAAAGTATTACTTCCTTAGCTTGAGACAAGACCATATTCTTTCTACAAACAAAAACTAATACTGAGCCAGAGTTACTTAACTTTAATGCAGCTGCTGCAACTGCCTGCTTTTTTTCTCTAGGAAATCTATACTCAGACCTAGCCCTCTTAACAATAAACGGATTAATGAAGTTTCGATTAAATGACTCGATTTCACCTTTCCAAGTAATATTAACATTCCTACCATTGTATTCAAGTAGACCAAATCTTTGAGAGGATGGTCGCCAATTTGAATTAACCTCCATTGTTTCATTCCCGGATATCCAACTTGCAATTTCTGATGAATTCGGTAACACCGCTGAAAGAAGAATCATTTTACCCTGGTTTCTATTTAGATGAATTCTTAACTCTTCAATGAAAACTTCACTTAAAACCTGCCTCTCTTCTGGTCCAATTAAATGTCCTTCATCAATAATTACGAGTTTTATATTTGATTTAACTTCTGAGTTGCTTCTTAGTATTGCTTTTGCTTTCTCAGGGGTTGCAATGATAATGTTTGATTCATTTATTACCATCTCATCAAGTTTACTAAACTGTGAACCACCATAAAGATGAGATACCTCAAATCCTAATGGTCCGAATACTTTTGAGATTGAATCCTCTACCTCATATGCTAATGACCGAAATGGAGCTAAATAAAGTATTTTATTTTCATACCCTTTTACTAGGCAATCTAATATTGCAAACTCCGCAATTCTTGTTTTTCCCGCACTTGTCGGTAGACTTACGACTGCACCTTTATCATCTAATACCACCGGCAAAGCAATTTTCTGGGAATGGAAAATCTCTACTACGGGACTCTTTTGGAAAGCCATTGATGCTATATACTTCCTTACTGTCATATCTTCCCCATTTATATAAGGAGGTATCGCCTTCCACAAAGAATTCTCCTGAAACCCTTCGACGATTAACATAAATAGCCTTATAACCCACCACAAAGACGGTTCAGCATCAATTTCTAATAGTTCTAATAAGTCTTTTAGATATTCCTTTGCCTTCCTTAGCCATAATTCATTTCCGGTGAAGATAAATTCTAGCAAACTTGATAATGATTTTGAAAGGATTAAAACATAGACCCTATTATTTGCAAATTCTTCATCATCTAATTCTGATATGGTTTTATCACTATATTCACCACTCAAAAATATTTCAGAAAGGAATTTATCCAGTTCTGAATACTGTCTTCTTAAAAATAGCGATATTAATTTTGCAATTATTGTATCAACACTGATATTTTTCAATAATATAAAGGATTTTGAGTATTGATTAGCTGCATAAAATGCCAGAGAGCTTGTTAAAATAAAATATGTACTAAACTCATTTCTATTGGCGATTGGACTATATATGTTTTCTAAAATAACGGCACCCTTTTCTAAGGGGAAAATTGATTGACTATTACTTCCGTTTTCAGCAAAGGAACATCCAATTGATATGTAGGACATAGCTATACCAGTTAATTTTTCATCTAAATCAGGTGAGTAGTTCGGAAAGTTCGCAAACGGTTCCTGAACATTAAAAAGGATATAGCGTGAATCACTTTGAGCAAAATAGTTTTGAATAAGTTTATCACTTTCTAGCCGCTCCAATAAAGCCTCTGCTTTTTCAATCTTCATTCTCAATACCCCTTTTCAATTTCTCACTTGCTAGGGCAAAGCTTTGGGATATTAATTCTTCAGGCTTATCTAATCCCAAAGATAAAAAAATAAAACTAGGGTTCTCAGAATTTAAATGGTTTTCTACGTTTGTAGCTGTATTATGATTACTTAGTAGAAACCCAACATTAACCACCGGAACTTTCCCCTGTTTAACATCAATATTTAATTCTTCTAATTTATCTGCGAGCTCTTCTTCACCTAATTCACTAAGTCTATTTGCAACAAAGAGTATTGATAATGGCAGTTTTAATTTTTTTCCAAATTCATCTGTGATTTCCTTAACAGCAGCTTTATTTGGTGTTTTTCTGAACTTCGATTCACCTAGAATAACCTTATCGGCGAGATTCTCCTTATTGAAAAGGAGTACGTCATCCCCCTTGATGGATTGACTCACATTTGGGTTATACCGTAATTTATATAATAATAATTGAAGTGGGGTTGATGCCTGGAGATATTCAGCAAGAACTATCTCCGCTCCATTTCCTCTCATTGTTTTTTCAGCAACAGGTAGCATTTGCTGCTGATTTAAATACTCATTTAGTCCATATTTTCTTACTATCATTTCTCTTTTTCGTTTTAATCTAGCAATTGTTGAATCCGCGATATGATGGGTAAGTATCCAATCAGAGATTTGTTCAACTGCATATTCACGCATTCCCTCTGTTTCGATTAATTTCCTATGTATTTTATTATTTAAAATAGGTAAATCTTCGTGAGACAACCATTCCGCAAAAATGGATTTATTAGGGTGTTCTCCTATAAGTACACATTGACCTGAAATTGATTCATTCAATCCTTTTTCCCCCCAAGTTATCCGGTTATTTTTTCTATATCAATCAAAGTGTTAATCCGCTAAATTACTTTTAAATAATTACATTATCAATAAATTAATAAGAGCAGAAGCTAACTTACTTCTGCTCATCTTAGTTAGTTAAATTACAAATACGGTGCTTGCTCATAAGATAGTGTAAAACTTCATTTCTAAACCACAAATGATAATATTCAAGTTTTTGACCTTCAGTTGATACCATTGATGGAATCCAAGCGCTTATTTGGGATAAACTCAGATATTTAGTTCAAACTCCATCTGTGCCATCAACTCAGCCTGCTTAACAACTGTTTCTACTGCTTCCTTTTGTAAATCTGGTGGATAACCGTATTTCTTTAAGAGTCGCTTCACGGTTACTCGCATTTTAGCTCTTGCGGATTCACGAAGGTTCCAGTCAATGCTCATGTTCACTTTAATCGACTTTGTGAGCTCGTGTGCAATGAGTTTCAGTGTATCATCCCCTAATACTTGCTCTGCTGTTTCATGCGATGCTAGAGCATCATAGAAGGCAATTTCTTCTTTAATAAGACCTGCTTGCTCTCCTCGTTTATATGCCCCATCCACTTCCTTAGCCAACGCAATCAATTCTTCAATAACCTTCGACGTTTCAATCGCTCGCTTATTGTATTTATTGAGTGCTCCTTCAAGCATTTCGGAGAATCTACGTGCTTGAATTAAGTTCGTTCGCTGCACACTTTTCACCTTACCGTTTAACAAACGATTAAGTAACTCAACCGCTAAGTTCTTATGTGGCATTGCCTTCACATCTTCTAAGAACCTATCCGATAAAATCGAAATATCTGGGTTCTCTAAGCCAAGTGATTCATAAATATCTACTACTTCTTCTGAAATGACCGACTTCGAAATCAACTGATTAATTCTTGCTTCCATTTGAGCGTTCGTTTTCTTCTTGCTACCGTCACCAATGCTCTTTACAAGACTTGCTTTTACAGCTTTAAAGAATCCAATTTCTGCATTCAGCTCCTGTGCTTCGGGTGTAGTGGCACATAAAGCAAACGCTTTCGAAAGTTCTGTTACAGTCGTTAAAAAACGTTTCTTTTCTTCTTCACCCAGACCGAGAACAAAGTCCATTGTTGAAATAATAGCATTCATTCGTTCCGTTGCCTTTTCAGATAAATAGCCGCTATAATCATGTTCATACAACATTTCAATGAGCACTTCATGCTTTTCTAGCAAAATATCCACTGCAACAGATGTATCTACACCAGCAGTATTTTTGTCACTTTCCGTGTATTGATGTAACGCTTCTTTCAAGTTTTCTGCAATACCAATATAATCAACTATTAATCCACCCGGTTTGTCCTGGAATACACGATTCACACGAGCAATGGCTTGCATCAGATTATGCCCTTTCATCGGCTTGTCGATATACATTGTATTCATTGCTGGAACATCAAATCCTGTCAACCACATATCCCGCACAATGACGATTTGTAATGGGTCATCATTATCTTTCATACGTCTTGCTAAATACTCACGTCTCTTTTTATTCCCAATGAACGGTTGCCATTCAACAGGGTCACTTGAAGCACCTGTCATAACAATTTTAATCACGCCTTTGTCATCGTCATCGGAATGCCACTCTGGACGCAATGCCACAATTTCTTTATACAAATCAATCGCAATGCGACGTGACATCACAACCACCATCGACTTCCCGAACATCGCCTGTTTCCGTTCCTCATAATGCTTCACAACATCCTCAGCTAAACGATTCACTCGTGATGCAGCTCCAGTTAAGGCTTCAAGTCTTGACCATTTAGATTTCAAACGCTCTTTCACGGATTGTTCTTGGTCTTCTGTGATTTCTTCATACTCATCATCTAGCCGAAGGTCACTCGGTAAATCTAATGGAATAATACGACTCTCATAAAAGATTTTTACTGTTGAGCCATCCTCTACAGCTTGCGTCATATCATAAATATCAATGTATTCACCGAAAACGGCAGGTGTATTTTTATCCGTTGCTTCTACAGGTGTTCCAGTAAAACCAACAAACGAAGCATTCGGAAGGGCATCTCGAACATATTTTGCAAATCCATACTTCGTTTCCGCAGCGTTTCCACGAACGATTGCCCCGAATCCATATTGGGACCGGTGAGCTTCATCTGCCATGACAATGACGTTCGAACGGTCCGTTAAACATGGCATGACGCCTGTATCCTCATCAGGGGAAAACTTTTGTAACGTAGTAAAAATAATACCTCCCGATTCTACCGAAAGTAATTGTCGAAGTTCATCACGACTATTTGCTTGGTTCGGTGTTTGACGTAAAATACCATCCGAAATCGAGAACGTATTAAACAGTTGGTCATCTAAATCATTACGGTCCGTCAACACCACAATCGTCGGATTGTTCATCGCTTGAATAAGTTTTCCTGCATAGAAAACCATCGTCAAGCTTTTCCCAGAACCTTGTGTATGCCACACAACACCGATTTTATGGTCGCCTTGTACAGCTATTTTCGCTTTGCCTACCGCTTTATTCACAGCATGGAATTGATGATAAGAAGCTAAAATTTTGTATGTATTCTCTCCATCTGTTTGGAACAAAATGAAGTTACGTAGGATATCCATAAAACGACTTGGTTCCAGCATCCCTTTTAACAGCACTTCTAATTGCGATAGAGAGGTTGGAGCCAGTTCTAGACCATCAATAGTACGCCATTTCATAAAACGCTCTTCATTAGCAGTAAGCGACCCGACACGAGCATTCACTCCATCACTTGTTACTAGAAAAGCATTGTAACGAAATAAAGAAGGAATCGTTTGCTTATACGTTTGAAGCTGATTATAGCCTTCTGAAATTCCTGTTGCTTCATTTGTAGCGTTCTTTAACTCAATCACCACTAATGGTAAGCCATTCACGAAAACAAGCACATCAGGACGCTTATTTTGATTCCCTTCAATAATCGTGAACTGATTGACTGCCACAAAATCATTATTTTCAGGACTTGCAAAATCAAACAACCATACTTTTTCCGTTGGATTGTAACCATCTATGCCTTGCAATTCAATATCTAATCCTTCTGTCAACATACGATGAAATTTTTCATTGTTCATAATCAAACTCGGTGATTCGTTCGCAGCAATTTTCTGAACAGCCAGCTCAATCGCATTCATTGGCACATTCGGATTAATTCTACGAAGCGCCTCCTTCAAACGTTCATCTAATACTACATCTTGATAGCTATTCCGTTCTGGATACTCTCCTTCATGAGCAATATCGGGACCAGCTAAGATGGTATAATCCATCTCAGCCAGCCATTCCAACGTTGCTTCTTCTAAATCTGACTCTAAATACTTGAACATTTAAACCACCACACTTTCGTCTGGGATTTTTATTTCCCCTGAGAGGAGTTTTGGTAGAAGTGAATCTCGAATTTGCATCAATTTCTTATTTTGTTGCTGATTAAACCAAATTAGATTATTTTGAGTTTCGATTATTCTAGTTAACTCATTTAATTGCTTTTCCATCGGAAGCAAAATTTTAATTGATAGAATATCACCTGGCTTTATTGAGGGATATGCGCTTGTACTTTGCTCAGCTATAGCTTGTAATTCTTTCATTGTTTCTTCTTGAGTAAGCCATAAATATATTAAGTCATTTGAATAAATACCTTTACTTCTAAGAACTACAAACCCTGTTGAAGCTATCATATTTTCAATAGGTTCTTTGATAATTCCATGATGTTGTTGATTAGGTCTAACTGTAGAATAAACAATATCATTTGGTTGCACTTTTCTTTTTGCCCTGCTTGGAGTTTTATATTTGGTTGTATCAATCAATTGTATATTATCAATAAAGTTTCTAGTTATATTTCCTGTATCTAGATAATTTATATATGTCCATTTTTCACTGCTAGATAGTGTATCCTTGTTAGCATTACAAACTTCTCCTATCGTAACTACTTTCCACCCTTCAGGAATCTCGCTTAACTCACTATCAACCATCTTGCCACCACTTGATTTATACGGCTTCGCCTCCTCATTCGGAAACTCAAAATCAATAAACCAGCGCTTGAAAAGGGTTTGGGAGAGTTGTTCAAGATTTCTAATCATAGAATTGTTTAATTCAATTTTTGAATTTATAGCTGAAATTAAATAGACAACTCTATTTTGTGTTGTAATATCTGGGATAAACAATGGATACTTTTTAAAGTCCTTTAATACCACTCTTGGAATAGCTGAACCCGATAAATATCCCTCTTTTAATTCATTTTTAGCTTTATCTGTACCTAAATAATACATTAAATAATATGGATTTATTTTTGAGGTATCAGGTCTCAAAATAGCAATTGAAGATAATAAAACAACTTCTCTTTGTTCTCTAAATACAAAACAATATTCTAAACATGAATTGCCATCTTTAGCTATCAAAACATCATTTACTTGCGGCTGACATTTTCCAGCAACTAGCTTTATATAATCTGTTTCTGATATTTGTTTAGAGTTATCATAATCAAAATCAAATGCCCCCATATCTTTAACTGACAACATTTTATATCCGTCAGTTACAGCTTTTGGACTAGCATGGGCACCGTCAGTAATTACCAGACATACTTCCTCTAAGGAGAACCTCTTAAAACCCATACCCAATCCCTCCCAATGCTCG
The DNA here is from genome assembly GCF_001048695.1 of Neobacillus massiliamazoniensis. Taxonomy (GTDB): domain Bacteria; phylum Bacillota; class Bacilli; order Bacillales; family Cytobacillaceae; genus Neobacillus; species Neobacillus massiliamazoniensis. Next base: position 150,831 of record NZ_CVRB01000007.1, read on the forward strand.
GCGGATTTGTTCTTCTAGCTCTTTTGATTTAGCAAATTGCTCAGATAGCTCTGTTGTTAAGCGTGTCATTTTTTCTTCAAATGGTTCACCATCTTCTTCTGCTTCTTCTAATCCTACATAACGACCCGGCGTTAATATGTAATCATTACTTCGTACTTCTTCAAGCGTTGCTGTTTTACAAAAACCTTGTAAATCTTGATATGCTTCATCTAACGTACCACGCCATTTATGGAATGCATCTGTAATCTTTTTGATGTCCTCGTCGGCAAATTCTTTATGTGTTCGGTCTACCATGAAACCAAGTTTACGTGCATCAATAAATAGAATCTCCCCGTTCCGAGCACGTTTCCCCGTTTTTGATTTGTTTTTCGATACAAACCAAATACAAACAGGAATTTGCGTTGAATAGAACAATTGCCCCGGCAACGTCACAATACACTCCACTAAATCAGCTTCAATTAAGTTTTTACGGATTTCACCTTCACCTGAAGCATTAGTTGACATTGAACCATTCGCTAAAACAAAGCCCGCTGTTCCTGCTGGTGCTAACTTTGAAATCATATGTTGAATCCATGCATAGTTCGCATTACCAGTTGGTGGTGTACCATACTGCCAACGAACATCCTCGCGCAACTTGTCCCCACCCCAATCTTTAATGTTGAATGGTGGGTTCGCTAATATGAAATCTGCCTTTAATCCCTTATGTAAATCATTTAGGAACGTATCAGCATTATGTGTTCCAATGTTTCCATCAATCCCACGAATCGCTAAATTCATCTTGCAAAGCTTCCACGTTGTAGGATTTGATTCTTGCCCATAAACAGCAATATCCCCTAGCTTCCCTTGATGTTCTTCCACAAACTTTTCACTTTGCACGAACATTCCACCTGAACCACAACAAGGGTCATAAATACGTCCCTTATATGGCTCTAACATTTCAACAAGCAAACGAACAACCGAAGATGGTGTATAGAACTCGCCGCCATTCTTACCTTCTGCACTAGCAAACTTACTCAAGAAATATTCATACACTCGTCCTAGTATATCTTTTGACCGACTTTCTTCATCGCCGACTTTAAAAGAAAACAAATCAATCGTTTCCCCAAGGCGAACTTTATCAAGAGCTGGACGTGCATAATCTTTCGGTAGAACCCCTTGCAAAGTAGCATTCTCTTTTTCAATCGCAATCATCGCTTTATCAATAATCTGACCAATCTCAGGCTTTTTCGCATTATCTTTTATGTATGACCAACGAGCCTCTTTCGGAACCCAGAAGATATTGTCCATCACATATTCATCACGGTCTTCTGAATCTGCATACTCGTCAGCCTCTAGTTCCGTATGTCGTTCTTCAAATGCGTCTGATACATATTTCAAAAATAATAATCCCAATACAACATTTTTATATTCACCTGAATCCATCGAGCCACGTAATTTGTCCGCCATACTCCATAATTGTTCTTCAAAACCAATATTTGCAGTTGCCATATGTATATCCTCCTAGTCAATCCTACTTTTATAGTGTCAAATATGAATATAATTGTAAAGTAAAATACAGCTATTGGTAATTAAAAAACAGTAGCTCAAAATTGCTACTGCTGTCATTATTTACACCGCTATTTAGATATTAACAGCTTAATGTTGATTATATCTTTTAAAGGTGGTAATCCATATTCAGGTCGACAAAATCCACATTAAACGACTACATAGCATTTATAGATAAAAATATAATACATGGTGGAAGGTGAATACAGTTTCAGAAAAATGAATTCAGAATTGAAAATCTAGAAAAATCCCTATCCAAATGGAATAGGGATTTAACAATTTTGGTCCGATTTACTATAAACCTTTAATGTTCACTATACATTTTTAGTGCCAACTATACATCTTTATTGTACACTATACATCTTTATTGTACCTGAACAACAAGTAAATTCCTTCTCCTCCAACCTACTCAACTGTTACCGATTTGGCAAGGTTGCGTGGTTTGTCGACGTCGCAGTCGCGGTGGAGAGCTGCGTAGTAAGCAAGCAATTGTAATGGTATTACAGAGATAAGTGGTGTTAATAATTCATTTACTTCTGGAATGACGAAGCTGTCTTCGTCCATATTGAGACCCTTCATCGAGATGATGCATGGATTTGCGCCGCGGGCAACAACCTCTTTTATATTTCCGCGGATGCTTAAGTTTACACTTTCTTGAGTAGCTAGGGCAATGACAGGTGTTCCTTCTTCAATTAAAGCGATCGTTCCATGCTTTAATTCCCCGCCGGCGAAGCCTTCTGCCTGGATATAGGAGATTTCCTTCAGTTTCAATGCTCCTTCTAGGCCAACATAATAGTCAACGGCGCGGCCAATAAAGAAGCAATTGCGTGTAACGGATAAGAATTCTCTTGAGATGTGTTCAATCAACTCTTTTGAATCACAGAGAACTTCGATGGCATTCGCCACAATCCCTAATTCACGAACAAGATTGAATCCGACTTCCAAGCCACGGCTTTTTGCTGCTACCTCAGCTAAAATGGCGAGGACAGCTAGCTGTGCTGTATAAGCCTTTGTAGAGGCTACGGCAATTTCAGGGCCAGCATGTAAAAGAAGAGTATAATCCGCTTCACGGGATAGAGTTGAGCCCGGAACATTTGTAATAGTTAATGCTGGGTAGCCCATCTCTTTTACTTGAACGAGAACGGCACGGCTGTCAGCTGTTTCACCGCTTTGTGAAATGAAAATAAATAGCGGCTTTTCTGAAAGCAACGGCATGTTATAACCAAATTCACTGGAGATATGAACCTCTACTGGAATTTTTGCCATTTTTTCAATGAACTGCTTTCCTACAAGACCAGCATGATAGGAAGTACCTGCAGCGATAATATAAACACGGTCTGATTCATTTAACGCAGCAATGATTTCTGGGTCAATGGTTAATTGTCCTTGCCCATTTTGGTACGTTTGAATGATTTTTCGCATCACAAGCGGCTGCTCATCAATCTCTTTTAGCATGTAGTGAGGGTAGGTGCCCTTTTCAATATCACTTGCATCAAGCTCTGCTATATAATGCTCGCGATCGATCGTCTCACCGCTTAGGTTTTGGATGGTCACACTGTTCATTGTTACAATGACAATTTCTTTATCCATTAATTCAACATACTTGTCAGTGACTTGAAGCATAGCCATCGCATCACTTGCGACAACATTAAAGCCGTTTCCTAGACCTACAAGAAGCGGGCTTTTGTTTTTCGCTACATAGATGGTTTCACTATCTTCTGCATCTAACAGCGCAATTGCATAAGAACCGTGTAACAGCGTCAGCGTTTTCCGGAACGCCTCTAGGACCTCTAAGCCTTCCTTTACAAATAGCTCAATAAGCTGAACAATGACTTCCGTATCCGTTTCACTTTTAAAAGTAGTTTCTGTTAAAAACTCACGCTTTAAAAGGTCATAGTTCTCGATTACTCCGTTATGAACTAGTGTAAAGCGACTAGACGTGCTTTGATGTGGGTGAGAATTCACTCTGCTTGGGACACCGTGTGTCGCCCAACGAGTGTGGCCAATGCCGATTTGTGCTACGACATTCTCATCGACAACATCTCGTAAATCAGCAATGCGGCCTTTTTCTTTAAAAACATGAATCCCGTTCTCATTTCGAACCGCGATGCCTGCTGAATCATAACCTCTATACTCTAGCTTCTCTAAGCCTTTTAATAAAATTTCTTTTGAGTCATTGTTTCCAATATATCCAACGATTCCGCACATTAATTTGTTTCCTCCCAATTCAGGGGGCAAGGCTCAACAACGGAGGCATACTTGCCCCCTTATCTCTGTTTTTTCTTTTATTAGGTGCATTTTCTTCACTTTGTCGACCAAGTCACCTTGGTGTTTTAAGAAGAACTTTCGGTTGTGCACTATAACCGGGAGGTATCCGCCGAAGTTTCGATAAACCTCCTCCTCGTCAACTAACCCACACTCAGGGTAGTTCAGGCGCTTTATGAAAAACTTACTCTTTCGATCCACCTTTCTTTTTCAATATACAAAGCAAATTAATCTTACATGATAGTCAGAGGTCAGTCAACTAAGAACAGTAAAATAAATTTTTACATTATTTCCAACAATTATTTATCATAATCATAATAAAATATGCATAAGGGAATGGAAAAGTTCCCTTATGCATATAAAATAGAGTCTATTCTTTAAGTTCCATTTCTTCTTTCACAACCGCAACAATTCGATTCACGTATGCTTCACAAAGTTCCTCAGTAGATGCTTCTACCATGACACGCACAAGCGGCTCAGTCCCGGAAGGTCGGACAAGGACTCTACCGTTCCCTTCCATTTCCGCTTCCACCTGCTCAATCACTTCTTTTACCTTTTCATTATCGGTAACGTGATGCTTATCAATTACCCTAACATTCACAAGCTTTTGCGGGTATTTTTTCATTTCACCGGCAAGTTCAGACAGCGGCTTTTTAGTCACTTTCATGATGTTGACAAGTTGGAGACCCGTCAATAATCCATCACCGGTCGTATTGTAGTCTAAGAAAATGATATGACCCGATTGTTCTCCACCAAGATTGTAGCCATTTTTCTTCATTTCCTCTACAACATAACGGTCGCCAACGGCTGTTGGTACACTATGGATATCGTGGCTTTCTAGCGCTTTATAGAAACCCAGATTGCTCATAACAGTTGAAACAACAGTCCCATGCTTTAAACGGCCCTGTTCTTTCATATACTTGCCGCAAATATACATGATTTGGTCGCCATCCACGATGTTGCCCTTCTCATCAATCGCAATCAAACGGTCACCGTCACCGTCAAAAGCAAGTCCGACATCTGCGCCTTTTTCTAGAACAAGCGCCGCAAGGGTATCAGGATGAGTCGAGCCCACACCCGCATTGATGTTTAACCCATTAGGTGCTGCACCCATCGTTGACAGGTCCGCATCTAAATCAGCAAATAAGTGTGAGGCAAGTGAAGAAGTGGCACCATGTGCACAGTCTAAGGCAATATGTATACCAGAAAAATCTTCATCCACGGTATTTTTTAAATATTGAAGATACTTTTGTCCGCCTTCAAAATAGTCGTTGACCTGGCCAAGCTCCGCTCCGACAGGCCGTGGTAGCTGATCCTCCACCATATCAATTAACTCTTCAATTTCCAGCTCTTGCTCATCAGAAAGCTTAAAACCATCTGGACCAAAAAATTTAATTCCGTTATCCGCTACAGGGTTATGAGAAGCTGAAATCATAACTCCAGCTTGAGCCCCCAATGCTTTTGTCAAATAGGACACTCCAGGTGTAGAAATAACTCCGAGACGCATCACTTCTGCTCCGATGGAAAGTAAGCCGGCTACAAGGGCACCCTCAAGCATATGTCCTGAAATACGAGTATCTCGTCCAATAATGACCTTGGGACGATCGTGATCTTTTGTTAAAACATATCCGCCAAAGCGGCCTAATTTAAAAGCCATTTCCGGTGTTAATTCACTATTTGCTACTCCACGTACCCCATCGGTACCGAAATATTTTCCCATTGAAAAATCGCTCCTTATCATGTATATAGCTAGAATTAAGCGTTATTGATTGTAACGGTGGCTGTTGATTTATCAAGCTGCGGTGGTTTTACCCCAGGAGGCCCATCCACTTGAATATTCACATTATGATTGCCCAGATTTAAATTAGATAAATCAATATACACATTAAAATCATTGGGCGTTAAAGTATTGACAACCGAACCCGATCCGGTTACAAGCAAATTCACCGTTTGATTAGCAGGGTCATTTATAACTGCTTTATATTGATTTGGTAAACCACGAATATTTATTGGAACACTCGATATCGTTTTCTGGGTTGTTTTTGACACCGCAACGGTTGCTTTAACTGTTTGCGGCGTGACCTTCGTAATTCCATTTGAAATAATAACCGGTAAGGTTAGGGTCGTATTGTCAGTAATTTTACTGACATCGACTTCAACCCTGACATTATCTGTACTATTTAATACATCTTCATTCCCAATAATCGTTGCTTGAGTGGTATCTAACTGGATGGAATCAATTGATACCCCGGCCGGTGGTGTTCCTTTTTGGATAACATTTATAGGTACCGTTTTACTAGTATTTTTAATAGGAATCGTTACCTTCACATACGCCGGCTCTATCTGTACGTCCAATTTGTTTAAGTCCTTGTCGAAAACCTGTACACGCGCTTCTTTCGTAATCGTATCCTTTACAGGAATTTTTTCATCAACTACTGCTTTTACATAGGCTATTTGATCAATAACATTTTTGGCACCCGTAATTTTCACCTTACCTGGTTCGACAATCGGTTGCCCTGGGGTATAACCATCTTCAAGTAAAGAACTCTTGAATTCCGGTTCGACCTTAAACTCTTTCGTAATTTTTTCCTGGACATTTACTTTTACAGAATCCGGAGTAATCGTAGCCTTCAATTTATCTGACAGATTTTTAACCTTGAATTTCACTGTCTGACTGCCTATTTTAGCATTGGTTAAATCAACATAAACTTCAAAGTCTTTTAATCCCTTTGCTTGCTCGACGAGGGAGATGGGACCTTTAATGGTTATATCAACCGTATTAGGGATTCCGGAAACGACAAGGTTTTTGGTATCGTAATAAACGGTTACGGGTATTGCTTGAATGGTCGCTGTAGTTTCTTCCCCCGGTACATTCACATCGATAAATTTATTGCCATTATGAGGCACGGATGTATAAAGGAGAAGCGCAAGTCCCAGGGCTAATAATTTTAAAAACCAAGGTTTATCGAACAGTTTATCCATTTTTTCTTCCCCTCCAGTTCCAACGAGCTGAAGAAGCCTGCTTCGGTTTAATATTTATCAATAATTCATTAGAAAGTATCTCTTTAAAGGCATCTGCCTTTAAATCGCGATGAAGCTCCCCATTTTTCGTGAGTGAAATCGATCCCGTCTCTTCCGAAACGACAATCGTTATACTATCTGTGACCTCACTAATGCCCAATGCAGCACGATGTCTTGTTCCTAGCTCCTTTGAAATAAACGGGCTTTCCGATAATGGAAGATAACAGGCTGCTGCTGAAATAGTATTTTTTTGGATAATGACCGCACCATCATGCAACGGTGTATTAGGTATAAAAATATTAATAAGCAATTCAGAAGAAATTTTCGAGTTTAACTGAATACCCGTTTCTATGTAATCGCTCATACCAGTTTCTCTCTCAATCGAAATCAATGCACCAATTCGGCGCTTTGCCATATAATCGGTGGATTTTAAAATGGCTTCAACCATTTTCTCCTGATCCTCATTTTCCTGATTACTACTTCTTAAATAGAATCGTCCCCGACCTAATTGCTCAAGCGCTCTTCTTAGTTCAGGTTGGAAAATAATGATAACCGCAAGGAATCCCCAATTGATGCACTGTTGCATAATCCAGCTTAAGGTTCTCAAACCGAGAAAATCACTGAGTACCCGGACAACAAGGATGACAATGATCCCTTTTAATAATTGTACGGCTTTCGTACCCTTGATCAGATTAATTATTTTATAAATTACAAACCATACAACGGCAATATCGACAATACTAGCTAAATATTTCCACAAATCGGCAAACGGCATTGTTCTTCCTCCGTAATCTTGCTTGAAATCGCATGTAGAATATAACCTTTTTATTATACCATAAATAATACTTGCATTTGTAATGGTAAAAAAACAAACCATCCTATTGAAAGAATGATTTGCTTTTTATACCAGTTTAATGATCAAATAGGCCGATTACCTCATTTGCTGTTTGCTTCATTTGATACCAGATCCAATCGAAGACCTTGTTCACCTCTTCAATTTGACCTGTGACACGACCTGCAGAAGCCATATATTTTTCGCCATTAATGACGGTAACATTCCCTTTTACTTCTCCTTCAATTCTGATCTTCCCATTGCGAACAATGACGTCCCCATTTACTGTTTCGCCTTTAGGAACAATGACAGTATTGTTTTTTACGATTAAGTTTTTTTGCTTTGATACCGAAAAGTCATGATCTTGATTCCAGGAAGTAAGCATACTTCCTGCCATTAAAAAAATAAATAAAGATGCCGCTGCCATTAAGGGGTGTGTTTTTAACCACCTCTTAATACCGATTTTTTTCTTCTCCTTTGGAAGACGCGCCATAACATTTTCCGTGAAATTTGCTGGAGCTTTTATGTTTGAAGTACTCTTTACAAAAGCAATCGTCTTTTTTAACTCATTAAAGATCGTTTCACACTCTTTACAGCCTTGGAGGTGTTCCCTCAATACAAATTCTTTTTCGCGCTCCATTTCCTCATCTAAATACTCATGCATTAGGTCAATAACATTGTCTGGACATTTCAACGGTTTCACCTCTTCTCACACACATCGTAATTGTTGTCTTAATGCCTCCCGACCTCGATGAATTCTAGTTTTGACCGTACCAAGCGGCAATTCCAGAATTTCACTAATTTCATTTAAAGACAACTCTTCAATATATTTAAGTACGATCGCTGATCGGTATTTTTCGGGTAGTTTTAAAATTTCTTTTTGAACTGTTTCATGCAGTTCTAAGCTTTCTAGCTCCTGTTCCGGCAAGGGAGTATTGGAAGGAATCTGTGAATACATGTTTAGCCCTTCTGTTCCGGAAACTTCGGCATCTAAATAATAATCAGGTTTCTTTTTACGGATTCTATCAATACATAAATTAGTCGCAATTCGAAACAGCCATGTTGAAAACTTTAATTCCTGATTAAATGAATTAATATTTACATAAGCACGAATAAACGCTTCCTGAGCCATATCTTCTGCTTCATGCTGACTTCCAAGCATGCGGTAGCAAAGCTGGTAAACACTATTTTTATATATTTCAACGATTTCTCCGAATGCATCTTGATCGCCTTTAATGACTTGTTTAATTCTTTTTTTAACAATGGCATCCATTAATTTATCTCAGCTCCAATATAGCTATACGAAATACGTATCAGTGACGAAAAAGTTTCATTTTTAAAAGAAATTTTTTCATCCCTATTATATTATCAAAAATTTACCAAAATGGTAGTGCAAAAATGATGAGAGGGAAAATAATATATGGTTAAACCCAAAAATATCATGGCGGTTTTGTTGTGGTTTCGAAAATAGAAAAAGCTTGGAGCAGCTCCAAGCTTTTTCTAAGTGACATTGTTATGGTGATTCATTTGTAAAAAAACTTTGTAATCTTACTTTTGGTCCCTATAGTCTATTAGCAGCTTATAAGAGCTTTTCACCAAATAATGAGGCCATTAGAGCGACAGCAACGGAAGCTGTTTTATTTTTATCATCGAGTATAGGGTTTACTTCAACAAATTCAGCTGATGTGATCAGCTTTGCCTCTTCGAGCATTTCCATTGCCAGATTGCTTTCACGGAAGCTTATTCCGCCAATCACTGGAGTCCCTACTCCTGGTGCTTCAACTGGGTCAAGCCCGTCCAAATCAAGAGATAAGTGAACACCATCGGTTCTGTCCTTCAGGTAGGCAATCGTTTCTTCCATCACCTTTGTCATACCCATACGGTCGATTTCATGCATCGTATATACTTTAATTCCTTTTTCTTTTATTAAAATTTTCTCGCCATCATCTAGAGATCTTGCACCAATGATAACAATATTTTCAGGTTTTACTTTTGGAGCATAGCCCCCTATTTCCGTCAGAGCAGGATGTCCGATTCCCATACTAACTGCAAGCGGCATACCGTGGATATTACCTGATGGCGATGTCTCTGCTGTATTTAAATCACCATGTGCATCATACCAAATAACTCCAAGATTGTTATAATGCTTTGAAACTCCAGCTAACGTACCAATTGCAATGCTATGATCGCCTCCAAAAACAAGCGGAAATGCTCCAGATTGAATAGCTTCGTCAACTTTGTCTGCAAGGTTGGCGTTTTTTTCTGCAACTAAATCGAGATTGCGAAGATTCGACTCTTTGTCAACTACTACTTCTTCTCTACCAATAGGAATGTCGCCTAAATCATGTATCTCATCAAATAGTGGTTTAAGTCGCTCATTAACTCCCGCGTAGCGGATTGCGCTTGGTCCCATATCTACTCCGCGTCTCATTTGCCCTAAATCCATGGGCATTCCAATAATTGAAAGTTTTCTCATCGAATATCCACTCCTACTCTTTATTGTCTCTTATTTAACCACTTTCATATAAATGACTCAACTCAACAAAATTTTGTATATATATACGGCTTTTAAGTTTATTTTGCTGGTTTCGGCTTAGGCTCTTTGAATTAGTAGGAATACGCGGAAACGGGCGCTTATCTTGGGTCTAAGCGACCGATATCTTTCGGAATGCTTGAAAACGGGCGCTTAAAAATACCTATCGATAACCGAAAATCACCAAAATTGATTTTCGTGACCCTATTCCTCAATTAGATATAACTTGGGCACGTAAATCGATTTTGAGGTCTTTTGGTGACCGACAAAACAGAAAAAAGGGAAAACTGGTCACCAATGAGATCGCTTGGTGACCGAAAAACATGGAAAATAGGAAAATTGGTCACCAATAAGGGTCTTTGGTGGCCGAAAAACATGAAAAAATGGGAAATAGGTCACCAATGATGACCTAAAATCAACAAAAAGAGCCAAGCAGTGAATCAATAACACGACCGGCTAGCTAATTTACCCATTAAAATCAAAACATACGGTCCTAACCCGCGACCCCACCGTTGCAAGGTCGTATTCTACCCCTGAACTACTTCCACAAATAATAGAAAAAACCCATGAAAAATAAATTTTCATGGGTTTTCGTTAATGTATGAGCCATGAAGGACTCGAACCTTCGACCCTCTGATTAAAAGTCAGATGCTCTACCAACTGAGCTAATGGCTCATAAATGGCTGGGCTAGCTGGATTTGAACCAACGAATGACGGAGTCAAAGTCCGTTGCCTTACCGCTTGGCTATAGCCCAATAATATTATATTTAATAGGTTGTCCAACTTGATTAAATATATAAATGGTGGAGGGGGACGGATTCGAACCGCCGAACCCTGAGGGAGCGGATTTACAGTCCGCCGCGTTTAGCCACTTCGCTACCCCTCCAAAATAAAGAGTGCCGGCTAGAGGACTTGAACCCCCAACCTACTGATTACAAGTCAGTTGCTCTACCAATTGAGCTAAACCGGCAAGTATATATTTTTATCATTATTTTTTAAAATGGTGGAGGATGACGGGATCGAACCGCCGACCCTCTGCTTGTAAGGCAGATGCTCTCCCAGCTGAGCTAATCCTCCATTAAATGGTGACCCCTACGGGATTCGAACCCGTGTTACCGCCGTGAAAGGGCGGTGTCTTAACCGCTTGACCAAGGGGCCATATAATAGTAAAATAGGTAAGCTTCCAAGCGGGCTCGAACCGCTGACCTCTTCCTTACCATGGAAGTGCTCTACCTACTGAGCTATGGAAGCATAGCTAATTAAAAAATCCATAAAAATGGCTCCGCAGGTAGGACTCGAACCTACGACCGATCGGTTAACAGCCGATAGCTCTACCACTGAGCTACTGCGGAACAATACTAGCCTGGCAACGTCCTACTCTCACAGGGGGATAGCCCCCAACTACCATCGGCGCTGAGAAGCTTAACTTCCGTGTTCGGTATGGGAACGGGTGTGACCTTCTCGCTATCGCCACCAGACTATTTTTTTAGACACTATTTTATTATAATGCCTTTTTGATATTTTTCAAGAGGTAATTTAAAATTTTTCATTCCCTCAAAACTAGATAATATAGAAGAAATAAGTTAGAACGAGTAAGCCTTAATGACTTGGTTAAGTCCTCGATCGATTAGTATCAGTCAGCTCCACATGTTACCACGCTTCCACCTCTGACC
>NZ_CVRB01000008.1 GCF_001048695.1 Neobacillus massiliamazoniensis
AGTCTGGTGGCGATAGCGAGAAGGTCACACCCGTTCCCATACCGAACACGGAAGTTAAGCTTCTCAGCGCTGATGGTAGTTGGGGGCTATCCCCCTGTGAGAGTAAGACGTTGCCAGGCAAATGAATAAAAGACAACCGAATTTGGTTGTCTTTTTTGTATTTTATTACTATTTTTTTAAAAATCACTACTTTTAACAGCAAATTGTTCTAGTTTTTGACTGTGAATTAAATTATATGCGCGAATCTAAAGGTGATATGCGCAAATTTTAAAATATATGCGCGAAAAATTCATTTTATGCGCGAAAAGTACAGTATTATGCGCGAATCGAAAAAATCATCAGTAAATTTATAACATTTTCAGTTGCTTTTTCAATTTATCTGCGAATCCGAGTAATATATCCGCGAATCGAATCCAACCGATATATCCGCGAAATCCCAAAAAACTCGCCCACAACCACCTCACCCCAAAAAACTCAACCCATCCCATCTCCCAATTCCACAACCTCAAATAATTCCAACGCAGAAACAAAAACATCTTTCCCATGTTTCACAACCCTAAGATTTGGAGAAAATCATTAGTAACAGAATCGTTGCAACACCACTTAATATTGAGTATAATTTAAGTCAAATATAGTCAAAGTCAGAGGGGGTGGAAGGATGAGAAACATCTCCGATATTATTGAGAACTATTTAAAAAAAGTGTTAGAAATGAGTGAGGATGACCTTGTTGAAATAAAGAGAAGTGAAATTGCTGATAAGTTTCAATGTGTACCCTCGCAAATAAACTATGTGATTAACACCAGATTTACGATTGAAAGAGGATATATTGTAGAGAGTAAACGAGGTGGCGGCGGCTATATTCGAATTATTAAGGTCCAATCCCATGATTTAGCACATTTAATCGACCATTTGCTATCATTGTTTGATAATAGAATCAGCCAAGCAAGTGCTGAGGATGTTATTATTAGACTAGTGCAAGAAAGCATAATAACCAATCGTGAAGCCAAAATTATGCTAAGTGTAATTGACCGTTCTGTATTATATATTGATCTTCCTTATCGCGATGAACTAAGAGCAAGAATGTTAAGGGCGATGTTAACAACGATAAAGTATAAATAACTTTTTGCATGCGGGAGAGGTGAGAAAATGAATTGCCAGGAATGTAATCAAAGGCCTGCATCATTGCATTTTACCAAAATTATTAATGGTGAAAAAACAGAATTCCATCTTTGTGAAAAGTGTGCGCAAGAAAAAGGTGACATGTTTATTTTTAATGGGGGATCAGGGTTTGCCTTTAATAACCTATTGGCAGGGTTATTAAATATTGATCTTTCTTTTCAAGAGTCCGATCAAAATCCGTTTCATCAAGAGGAAATTCTCCAATGTAATCACTGTGAGATGACATTCCCGCAATTTCTAAAGGTGGGTCGTTTTGGATGTGCTCATTGCTATGAAACATTTAAGGATCAACTTAATCCTGTTTTAGGACGTCTGCATAGTGGTAATTTGTCTCATAGCGGGAAAATCCCAAAACGAATGGGTGGAGGAATTTCTCTAAAGAAAAAAATGGAGGAATTAAAGTTGCAATTAAGAAGCTCCATTTTACATGAAGAGTTTGAACAGGCTGCGCAATTGAGAGATGAAATCCGAACAATAGAAAAGAAATTGGCGGAAAGTCTAGAGGGAGGAGAATAACTTGTCACTCGAAAGATTTATCAATCATGCAGTGAGCTCTTGGATGACAGCAGAAGGACCTGATTCAGATATTGTTCTAAGCTCCCGAGTCCGTTTAGCCCGAAATCTTGATCAGTATAAATTTCCAACTTTATTCTCACCTGATGAAGCTAAACAAATTATTAATAGTATGGAAAGTATAGTAAGAGATACTGATGATAGCAACAGGATGGACTTACTTAAAATGGATGAAATGCAACCTTTGCAGAAAAGGGTGTTAGTTGAAAAGCATTTAATCAGTCCTCACCTCGCTGAAGATTCACCTTATGGGGCAGTTTTAATAACCGAAAACGAAGAAGTTAGTATTATGATTAATGAAGAGGATCATTTACGGATTCAATGTTTGTATCCAGGATTACAATTATCAGAAGCTCTAGAAACAGCTAATCAAATTGATGATTGGGTTGAGAGTCATATTCAATATGCATTTGATGAAAAGCATGGATATTTAACTAGCTGTCCGACTAATGTTGGAACTGGACTCCGAGCTTCCGTAATGATGCATTTACCGGGTTTAATCCTTACACAGCAGATTAATCGGATTATTCCAGCCATTAACCAGTTAGGGCTAGTGGTAAGGGGAATTTATGGGGAAGGTAGTGAAGCTCTAGGTAATATATTTCAAATCTCCAATCAAATTACTCTAGGAAAATCAGAAGAAGACATTTGTCGTGATTTAAAAGGGGTTGTCAGCCAGTTAATTTCACAGGAAAGATCATCACGTGAAGCATTACGCAAGACTTCAAACATACAATTAGAAGATAGAGTATTTCGATCTTACGGTGTTTTAACGAATAGTCGAATCATAGAATCAAAAGAAGCAGCCAAATGCTTATCAGACGTACAACTAGGTATTGATATGGGCTATATTAAAAATCTGTCCAAGAAAATTCTAGTTGAGCTTATGATTTTAACTCAGCCTGGTTTTCTACAACAATATGCAGGAGGTCCCTTAAGGCCGTATGACCGAGATATTAGACGTGCTGCTTTAATTAGGGAACGATTAAATATGGAATTCAATAGGTGAGGAGGAAAAAAGATGATGTTTGGTCGATTTACTGAAAGGGCTCAAAAGGTTTTAGCGTTAGCGCAGGAAGAAGCGATCCGACTTGGACATAATAATATTGGGACTGAGCATGTATTATTGGGTCTGGTTCGGGAAGGTGAAGGAATAGCAGCAAAAGCACTTTATGGACTTGGACTTGGTTCTGATAAAATTCAGAAGGAAGTTGAAAATTTAATTGGCAAAGGACAAGAAACTTCCCAAACGATTCATTATACACCAAGAGCAAAAAAAGTAATTGAACTGTCGATGGATGAAGCGCGTAAGCTAGGACATTCTTATGTTGGTACAGAGCATATTTTGCTTGGCTTGATTCGAGAAGGAGAAGGCGTTGCGGCACGCGTCCTCAACAATTTAGGCGTCAGTCTAAATAAAGCGCGTCAGCAGGTACTACAGCTTTTAGGAAGCAATGAGTCAGGCGGACATCAGGGGGGTACATCTGTAAGTGCAAACACTCCAACTCTTGATAGTCTTGCACGCGACTTAACTGCAATCGCTAGAGAGGGAAGCCTCGACCCTGTCATTGGCCGCAGTAAAGAAATTCAGAGAGTGATTGAAGTATTAAGCCGCCGGACGAAAAATAACCCCGTATTAATTGGTGAACCGGGTGTAGGGAAAACAGCGATTGCTGAAGGTTTAGCTCAGCAAATTGTAAATAATGAAGTTCCAGAAATCCTTCGCGATAAGCGGGTTATGACTCTTGATATGGGAACGGTTGTAGCAGGTACGAAATATCGCGGTGAATTTGAGGATCGCTTAAAAAAAGTAATGGATGAAATTCGCCAGGCCGGTAATATTATTCTTTTCATCGATGAGCTTCACACCTTAATCGGGGCAGGCGGAGCAGAAGGCGCGATTGATGCCTCCAATATTTTAAAGCCGTCCCTTGCCCGCGGAGAACTGCAATGTATTGGTGCGACTACACTGGACGAATATCGCAAGTACATTGAAAAAGATGCTGCGCTTGAGCGCCGCTTTCAACCAATTCGTGTGGATGAACCAACTGCAGAGGAATCTGTTCAAATTTTACAAGGCTTGCGTGACCGCTATGAAGCACATCACCGCGTATCGATCACTGATGAAGCGATTGAAGCGGCTGTTAAGCTGTCTGATCGCTACATTTCTGACCGATTCCTGCCAGATAAGGCCATTGATTTAATTGATGAAGCAGGCTCAAAGGTACGCCTCCGTTCCTACACGACTCCTCCTAATTTAAAAGAATTAGAGGTTAAGTTAGAGGAAGTGCGGAAAGAGAAGGATGCTGCTGTCCAAAGTCAGGAGTTTGAAAAGGCGGCTTCTCTAAGGGATACGGAACAGCGCCTACGCGAACAGTTGGAAGAAACGAAGAAAAGCTGGAAGGAAAAGCAAGGAAAAGAAAACAACCAAGTAACCGTTGAAGATATTGCAAGTGTAGTTTCAAGCTGGACGGGAGTTCCTGTTTCAAAGCTTGCTGAAACGGAAACCGCTAAGCTGCTTAATTTGGAGGATATTTTACATTCACGGGTAATTGGTCAAGAAGAAGCGGTCATAGCTGTTGCCAAAGCCGTCCGTCGTGCTCGGGCAGGACTAAAGGATCCAAAACGTCCGATTGGTTCTTTCATTTTCCTTGGTCCTACCGGTGTAGGGAAAACTGAGCTTGCCCGTGCCCTTGCAGAGGCAATGTTTGGCGATGAAGATGCAATGATTCGGATTGATATGTCGGAATACATGGAGAAGCATTCCACTTCGCGCCTCGTTGGTTCACCTCCAGGATATGTAGGCTATGAAGAAGGCGGTCAATTAACAGAAAAGGTTCGGAGAAAACCGTATTCCGTGATCCTGCTGGATGAAATTGAAAAAGCTCATCCGGATGTTTTCAATATTTTACTTCAGGTTCTTGAAGATGGACGTTTGACAGATTCAAAGGGTAGAACTGTTGATTTCCGCAATACTGTCCTAATTATGACGTCCAATGTTGGAGCAGAAGCACTAAAACGAAACAAGTATGTAGGCTTTAATATTCAAGATACCGCTACAAGGGATTACAAGGATATGAAGAGTAAAGTGATGGATGAATTAAAGAAAGCATTCCGTCCTGAGTTCTTGAACAGAATTGATGAAATTATTGTTTTCCATTCGCTGGAGAAAAAACATCTGGAAGAAATTGTGACGCTTCTTTCCGACCAATTGGTTAAACGTTTAAAGGAACAGCACATTTCTCTAGAATTAACGGAAGAGGCAAAGGCTAAGATTTCACAGGAAGGCTATGATCCTGAATACGGTGCTAGACCACTGCGCCGCGCTATTCAGAAGCATATTGAAGACAGACTTTCTGAAGAGCTGTTAAAAGGCACAGTTTTAACAGGACAGCATGTTATTATCGACGTAGAGAAGGGAGACTTTATAGTTAAAAAGGCTAAGAAAGCCAGCTTAGCAAAATAAAAAGTCTCAAGCAAACTTACGGTCTCATTGACAGAGGTACACGTGAATACAATCAAATCGTGTATCTCTTTTTTTATTTGAGTACTGTCAAGAGTGAGGTAGAAATAAATGGTAAAAAGAAAAACCAAGTTTATGTGTCAGGAGTGCGGCTATGAATCGCCAAAATGGATGGGAAAATGTCCTGGATGCGGTCAGTGGAATAAGATGGTCGAGGAAGTAGAGGTAGTGGGTGCCACAAGAAGAGGGGCGTTTGCCCATTCCCAGGGCGGCACTGTTGTTTCCAAACCCACTCCGATCACTACGATTGAAACAGGAAGTGAACCAAGAATTCTCACAGAATTAAATGAATTGAATCGTGTCCTTGGCGGCGGTGTAGTGAGGGGGTCGTTGGTCTTGATTGGCGGTGATCCCGGTATTGGAAAGTCCACACTCCTGCTTCAGGTTTCTTCACAGCTTGCAACAAAAGGCAATAAAGTTTTATACATATCCGGGGAGGAATCACTTAGGCAAACAAAGCTTCGTGCTGAGCGCTTAGCTATATCCTCGGAAAATTTATTTGTTTATTCCGAAACAAATCTGGAGGAAATTAATCGTACGATAGAGGAGACGAATCCTAGCTTTGTGATTATTGATTCAATCCAAACGGTTTTTCATCCGGATGTAACTTCTGCTCCGGGCAGTGTTTCCCAAGTAAGAGAATGTACTGCGGAATTGATGAGAATTGGAAAAACAAAGGGAATTGCAATTTTCATTGTCGGTCATGTGACAAAAGAAGGGTCAATTGCCGGTCCAAGACTGTTAGAGCATATGGTGGATACTGTTTTGTATTTTGAAGGAGAAAGGCATCATACGTATCGCATTTTAAGGGCTGTCAAAAATCGTTTTGGTTCAACAAACGAAATGGGTATTTTCGAGATGAAGGAATTTGGATTAGAGGAGGTTGAAAATCCATCTGAAATTTTCCTTGAAGAGCGGTCGCGGGGAGCAGCAGGGTCAACGGTCGTGGCTTCTATGGAAGGAACGCGTCCGGTTCTTGTGGAAATTCAGGCATTGATTTCGCCGACAAGCTTTGGAAATCCTCGAAGAATGGCAACAGGAATTGACCAAACCAGGGTGCCGCTATTAATGGCTGTCCTCGAAAAACGAGCAGGTATGCTGCTGCAGAATCAGGATGCCTATTTAAAAGTTGCTGGAGGAGTAAAATTAGATGAACCCGCCATTGATTTAGCTGTTGCTGTGAGTATTGCCTCAAGCTTTCGTGATCAACCAACAAGACCGACAGACTGTATTATTGGGGAGGTAGGGCTTACAGGAGAAGTGAGAAGAGTTTCACGAATAGAGCAGCGCGTACAGGAAGCAGCGAAGCTTGGCTTCGAGCGGGTTATTTTACCTGCTAACAATCTCAGCGGCTGGAAAGGACCTAGGGGAGTTGAATTAATAGGTGTTTCTTCTGTAAATGAAGCGTTAAGAGTAGCTTTAGGAGGGTAGCTAATGGAAAATAAAAAGCTTGGTGAGCACTCAATGAATGACGTGTTGCAGTTTGTCGCCCCAGGAGCGCCAATTCGAGAAGGAATAGACAATGTGCTAAGGGCGAAAACGGGTGGACTCATTGTTGTTGGTTATAATGAAAAGGTAAGAGCGATTGTAGACGGAGGATTTCAATTAAACTGTCCTTTTTCCCCTAGCTTTTTATATGAATTAGCCAAAATGGATGGAGCCATCATTCTAAATGAATTTGGAAATAAAATTCTCTTTGCCAATGCCCAGCTGGCACCTGACTCCACTATTCCCTCATCTGAAACAGGAATGCGTCATCGAACGGCCGAGAGGGTTGCGAAGCAAACTAAAGCGCTTGTCATCGCCATTTCACAAAGGAGAAATGTCATAACTTTATATCAAGGTAATTTTCGTTATGCTTTAAAGGACATCGGTGTGATTTTCACTAAAGCAAATCAAGCGATTCAGACGCTTGAAAAATACAAGACGGTCCTTGGGCGGAGTATTACAAATTTAAGTATCCTGGAGTTTGAAGAATCGGTTACCTATAATGATTTTTTGCTTGTTCTTCACCGCTTTGAAATGGTATTAAAAATCAAAAATGAATTATTAACTTATTTAAATGAGCTAGGGACAGAAGGTCGCCTTATTCGCCTGCAAATGGATGAAATTTTACCCGATTTGGAAAGGGAAACGATATTGATCATTAAAGACTATGCATTTGAGCGAGACATCAAAGCACAGGAAATTCTCCAAAGAATACAGGCAATAACCGGCAACGAAACTATTGAAGATATGGCTCTGTTAAAATTGATGGGGTACGTTGGCTATGTTCATTTAGATGAAAATAAATGCCCGCGTGGTTACAGGATATTAAATAAAATTCCTCGCCTTCCTGCTGTGATTATCGAAAACCTTATTACAAGATTTGGTATTCTCTCAAATATTATTTCGGCAACAGTGGAAGAATTGGATGAAGTAGAAGGAATTGGGGAAGTTCGTGCAAAAAAAATTAAAGAGGGCTTTAAACTGATGAAGGAACGCCTTTTCACGGAACGACATCTGTAGAAAGCATTGAAATCAGCAATTTTCTATGCTAAAATATTAAATTTCTATTTGTTTGACACATGATTTTCGAAAATGCTACCCTATGAGAAGGAAATAGATTTCCTTTTATCCGAAAATAGCCCTATGTTGCAAATTGGTTACATTTTGGAAAAATATTATTTAATGAAGGTTTCAATTTTACGAATATGTTTATAATGAGTAAAGGAGGTGAAGGGATTGTTAAAACGAATTGTTCAAGTTTGCTTCCTTATCATTGGAGGAACACTCGGGATATTGCTGATCCCAGAATTATTAAAATTAATGAATATGAATAACATTCCCATTGTCAGTAACTCATATGTTGCCGCTATTTTAGGTGCTATTATTTTTTATCTTATTACTTTTTGGGCAGTTGATTATGTATTTGAATTTATTAAATGGGCGGAGGATTCTCTGATCAAAATTCCTGTCACAGATGTGCTTTTTGGAAGTGTTGGGTTAATTTTTGGACTAATAGTAGCCTTTTTAATTGGTTTTGCTTTAAATGCTGTTCAAGTACCGATTTTACATGCTATCGCACCTATTTTATTGACATTGCTTTTTGGGTATCTTGGTTTTCAGGTAGGGTTTAAAAAGAGAGATGAACTTTTGGGTCTGTTTACGAACCGTATTGGTAAGAAAAAATCCGGTGAAGAGGAAAATGAAAAAGCCGAAAGCCACTCATTGAAAATTCTAGATACGAGCGTTATAATCGACGGTCGTGTTGCGGACATCTGTCAGACAGGCTTTTTAGAAGGAACGATTGTGATTCCACAATTTGTGCTTGCGGAACTTCAGCATATTGCTGATTCTTCTGATGTTTTAAAAAGAAACCGCGGTCGCAGAGGTTTGGATATTTTAAACCGAATTCAAAAAGAACTGGCAATTAAAGTGGAAATTTATGAGGGTGATTTTGAGGAAATACAAGAAGTGGACAGCAAGCTGGTTAAGCTGGCGAAAATAACAAGTGGGATTCTTGTTACGAACGATTTCAACCTGAATAAAGTCTGTGAATTGCAAAATGTATCGGTTTTAAACATTAATGATTTAGCCAATGCTGTGAAGCCGGTTGTTCTTCCTGGTGAAGAATTAGCGGTTCAAGTTATCAAGGATGGTAAAGAGTATCATCAGGGCGTTGCTTATTTAGATGATGGTACGATGATTGTCGTCGAAGAAGGAAGAGAATATATCGGAAAACGAATTGAGGTTCTTGTTACAAGCGTTCTTCAGACATCGGCTGGCAGAATGATTTTTGCCAAACCGAAATTATTAGAAAAAGCTTTGTAGCAAGAAAAGCGGAAGCGCCTTGGTCAGGGGCGACAGGCATAAGACAAGCCTGCATGAAGGTTGCTTTTTAACCTTCAGGACGGATTGGCTTATGACCCCGAGCCCCTAGGCGCTGGAGCTAGACAGAAAGAGAGATTGGGGTTTTTATATGACTTACCAGGTCATTCTACCGGCCGCGGGTCAGGGGAAAAGAATGGGAGCAGGGAAAAATAAACTCTTATTAGAGTTAAATGGAGTTCCTGTTTTAATCCATACCTTAAAAGTATTTGAGGAAGATGCGCTTTGCAATCGCATCATTTTAGCCATTCATCCTCAAGATGAAATGGAATTTAAGGAATTAATAAAAAAATATCATATTCATAAAGAAATCAAGTTCGTACATGGAGGCCCTGAACGTCAGCATAGCATATATAATGCACTGAAAACCGTCCATCCTGAAGGGATCATTCTCGTCCATGATGCTGCCCGCCCTTTTATTCAAAAAAAGCAGATTCATCTGTTGGTTCAAAAGGCAAACGAAACGGGTGCTGCGATTATTGGTGTACCTGCCAAGGATACAATGAAAAAGGTACACAATGGGGTAATAGTAGAAACTGTCGAACGATCTAGCTTGTGGGTAATACAAACCCCACAAGCTTTTCGTATTTCGTTGTTGCATGCAGCCTATAAAAGAGCAGAGGACGACCATTTTATTGGAACGGATGACTCCAGTTTAGTGGAAAGAATCTCCCACCCTGTCTCAATTGTCGAAGGGGATTATGATAATATTAAGCTGACAACACCTGAAGATTTATTTTTTGCAGAAGCTATTTTAAAGAAAAGAAATCGGGGGTAAAAAGGAGTTTTGCAGATGTATCGAATTGGACAGGGCTTTGATGTCCATCAATTAACGGAGGGACGCCCCCTCATTATTGGCGGGATCACCATACCTTATGATAAAGGTCTTTTAGGTCATTCAGATGCGGATGTCCTGCTGCATACGATATCCGACGCCTGTCTTGGTGCTATTGGAGAAGGGGATATCGGGAAGCATTTTCCTGACACGGATCCAAACTTTAAAGATGCCGATTCCGCAAAGTTAATGGAACATGTGTGGAGCCTCGTAAAGGAAAAAGGGTATGAACTTGTTAATGCAGATTGTACAATAATCGCTCAAAAACCCAAAATGGCTCCATACATTGAACAAATGAAAGCTAGAATTGCTGAATTACTTGAAGCATCACCAGAGCAAGTGAATGTAAAAGCAACCACGACAGAAAAATTAGGTTTCACAGGCCGGGGAGAAGGGATTGCCTCCCAGGCAGTGGTTTTATTAGCCCGTGTTAAAGGTCATTGTTGATTTTTGAACTATGTTGATTGGAGCAGAAGGCGCGAGATCCTCGAAAATGCTAACGCATTTCCTTCGTGCGGTGATGATTCTTGGAAGCTTATTCAACGTCCTGCGGGAGTACGGGGCAAGGGAGACCCCACAGGCGCTTAAGCGCCGAGGAGGCTCCCCGGAACGCCCGCGGAAAGCGAAGTGCCTGGAGCGCAAATCAACAGGCAAGTTTAACATAGCTTTTTATTAAAAAAGGTTGGTATTTAACTTTGCTGTGTTCATACTCAGTGGTAAAATAAATCGTATGAAAAATGAAAAGTTGTCTTGCTACATCGCCTATAGGCTTTTAGGACTACAGTCCCTAGGCAATACGCTTGCGCTTTTCTGAATTGGAGGCTTTAAACAAAATGGGAAAAGAAGTTCGTGTTAGGTATGCACCAAGTCCAACCGGATTTTTACATATTGGAAATGCCCGTACGGCCCTTTTCAATTATTTATTTGCCCGCAGCAAACAAGGTAAATTTATAATCCGGATTGAAGATACCGATCAAAAGCGGAACATTGAAGGCGGCGAAGAAAGCCAATTAAAGTATTTGAAATGGCTTGGAATGGATTGGGATGAAAGTGTCGATGTCGGCGGAGAATACGGACCATATCGGCAATCTGAACGAAATGACATTTATCAAGAATACTACCATCAAATGTTAGAGAACGGTCAGGCTTATAAATGTTATTGTACGGAAGAAGAGCTTGAAAGAGAGCGCGAAGAACAATTAGCAAAAGGCGAAACTCCGCAATACTCCGGAAGATGCCGTCATTTAACAGCAGAACAACGTCAGCAGCTTGAAAATGAAGGCCGACAACCAAGCATTCGTATTTTAGTTCCGGAAGGACATACGTATACGTTTGATGATATGGTAAAGGGTACCGTTTCATTTGAATCTGAAGGTTTAGGCGATTGGGTCATGGTCAAAAAGGATGGCATCCCAACCTATAATTTTGCTGTTTCAATTGATGACCATTTAATGGAGATCTCTCATGTACTGCGCGGGGATGACCATATTTCTAATACGCCGAAGCAGTTGATGGTGTATGAAGCATTGGGCTGGGAACCGCCAATATTTGGTCACATGACGTTAATTGTAAACGAAAGCCGCAGAAAATTAAGTAAGCGGGATGGGTCAATTATTCAGTTCATTGAACAATACGAAGAATTAGGCTACCTTCCTGAAGCATTATTTAACTTTATTACTTTGCTTGGTTGGTCTCCTGCCGGCGAGGAAGAAATCTATTCGATAGATGAGTTTATCGAGATCTTTGATGCAAACCGCTTATCTAAATCACCTGCCTTATTTGATAAGCACAAGCTTACCTGGATGAACAACCAATACATGAAGAAGGTTGACCTTGACCGGGTGGTAGACCTTGCGTTGCCTCATTTAATAAAAGCAGGAAGATTAAGTGAAAATCTTAGCGAGGAAGAAAGACAATGGGTACGAAGCCTAGTATCGCTTTTACAGGAAAAAATGAGCTTTGGTGCAGAAATCGTTGAACTTTCGGATATGTTCTTTAATGACGTGGCAGAAACTGAAGAAGAGGCGAAGGAAATATTAGCAGGGGAACAAGTCCCGGAAGTATTAAAGGCTTTCTCTCATGAACTTGATCAGTTAGAACACTTCGAAGCTGAAGGAATAAAGGCAGCGATGAAGGCTGTTCAAAAAGCAACCGGACAAAAGGGAAAAAATCTCTTTATGCCAATTCGAGCTGCTGTAACAGGACAAACACATGGTCCAGATTTGCCGAAGTCAATTGAATTATTAGGAAAAACAAAGGTTCAAAACCGAATTCAAAAAATAATTAGTTAACATTAAAGGAAAAATATAATATAGTAAAAGAAATAACTTTATACGAATAATTAGCGTTGAAGAGGATAAGTAAAAAAATGAAGCTTTAAAGAGAGAACCATCACCGGCTGAAAGTGGTTTAGGCCTCTCATTTTTTGAAATGCACCTCTGAGCCCCATTTTGAAAAGACTCTGATCTGAGTAGATTTGGGCGGACCCCTTCCGTTAACAGGTTAAAGTGAGACCGATATTAAGCTATATGCAAATGATTTGCTTGTATGATGCTTCGGTCTAATCAGAGTGGAACCACGTAAATAGCGTCTCTGTCTATACGACAGAGGCGTTTTTTTATTGGCTGTGTTAAAGGTCATTGTTGATTTTTGAAACTATGTTGATTGGAGCGGAGGGCACGAGATCCTCGAAAATGCTATCGCCTTCGTGCGGTGTTGATTCAAAGATGCTGATTCAACGTCCTGCGGGAGTAAGGGGCAGGGGAGACCCCACAGGCGCTCAAGCGCCGAGTAGGCTCCCCGGAACGCCCGCGGCAAGCGAAGCGTCTGGAGCGCAAATCAACGGGCAAGTTTAACACAGCCTTTTTATTAGAAGGCAAGGGGAGTTTTTATTAAAAAATAATGGGGGAATCAACCATGTTCAAACGGTTGAGAGAAGACATTGAAGTTGTTTTTGAACAAGACCCTTCAGCTAGAACTTACTTGGAAGTGATCCTAACCTATTCAGGCTTACATGCAATTTGGGCACACCGAATTGCACATGCATTTTACAAGCGAAGGCTTTATTTTATCGCCAGAGTGATATCTCAGGCCAGTCGATTTCTTACAGGAATTGAAATTCATCCCGGTGCAAAAATAGGAAGAAGATTTTTTATTGATCATGGGATGGGGGTTGTCATTGGGGAAACGTGTGAAATCGGCGATAATGTTACGGTTTTCCAAGGGGTTACCCTTGGGGGGACGGGGAAAGAAAAAGGCAAGCGGCATCCAACAATAAAGGATAATGTCCTGATTTCCACTGGAGCAAAAGTGCTTGGTTCGATAACAATAGGTGAAAATTCCAAAGTTGGTGGAGGCTCTGTTGTATTAAAAGAGGTTCCCCCTAACTCAACAGTAGTTGGGATTCCGGGAAGGGTAGTTATCCAGGATGGAAAAAAAATAAAAAGGGATTTAAATCATTGTGATCTCCCAGATCCGATAGCCGATCGCTTTAAAGAAATGCAGGATGAACTAGATCAAATGAAGAAAGAATTAGCCCAATTAAAAGAAGAAAGGACTAAAATCAATGGCCATTCAACTTTATAATACACTGACTCGAAAAAAGGAAGATTTTGTACCGCTCGAAGAAGGAAAAGTAAAAATGTATGTTTGCGGTCCGACAGTCTATAATTATATTCATATAGGAAATGCCCGTCCGGCAATTGTTTTCGATACTGTCCGCCGCTATCTTGAATATAGAGGCTATAGTGTTCAATATGTTTCCAACTTCACTGATGTTGATGATAAGTTGATCCGGGCAGCCAATCAGCTGGGCGAAGATGTTCCGACAATTGCAGATCGTTTTATCAATGCCTACTTTGAAGATGTGAAAGCATTAGGCTGCAGAGCCGCAGATGTCCATCCTCGCGTCATGGAAAATATGGACATCATCATTGAATTTATTAGCCAGCTGATTGAAAAAGGGTATGCATATGAATCAGAAGGCGATGTTTATTTCCGGACAAGAAAGTTTGATACTTACGGTAAGCTTTCCCATCAATCGATTGACGAACTACGGGTAGGAGCACGGATTGAAGTAGGGGATAAGAAACAGGATGACTTAGATTTTGCTTTATGGAAAGCGGCCAAAGAAGGGGAAATCTTCTGGGAAAGTCCATGGGGAATAGGCAGACCGGGCTGGCATATCGAATGCTCGGCTATGGCGAAGAAATATCTTGGCGAAACCATTGATATCCATGCGGGAGGCCAGGATTTAACCTTCCCGCATCATGAAAATGAAATTGCGCAATCCGAAGCTCTTTCCGACAAAACCTTTTCTCGCTATTGGATGCATAATGGTTATATCAATATCGATAATGAAAAAATGTCAAAAT
Source organism: Neobacillus massiliamazoniensis (assembly GCF_001048695.1). Classification (GTDB taxonomy): domain Bacteria; phylum Bacillota; class Bacilli; order Bacillales; family Cytobacillaceae; genus Neobacillus; species Neobacillus massiliamazoniensis. The sequence continues at coordinate 14,355 of NZ_CVRB01000008.1, forward strand.
CACTTGGGAATTTTGTTCTTGTCCATGACATTATCAAGAAACATAATCCACAGGTTTTACGATTCTTTATGTTATCTGTTCATTATCGAAACCCGATCAATTACAGCGAAGAATTATTAGATAGTACAAAGGCTGCTTTTGAACGATTAACAACCTCTTATCAAAATTTAAAGCATCGGAAAGAAGCGAGCTCAGGTCTGACAGAGGATAACCAAGAATGGTTTGATAAAATAGATGCATTAAGAGAACAATTTATTGTGGATATGGATGATGATTTTAATACAGCAAAAGGAATTTCCGTGTTATTTGAGCTTTCCAAGCTGGCAAATTACTATTTGTTAGAGAAAAATACGGCTGTAGAAGTCATCGATGCCTTCTTAAGCGAATTTGAACAATTATTTCATGTTTTAGGACTTACCCTTGAACAAGAAGAAATACTGGATGAAGAAATTGATGCGTTAATTGAAAAACGGATTCAGGCTCGTAAAGACCGCAACTTCCAATTATCCGATCAAATCAGAGACCAATTGAAGGATATGAATATTATTTTAGAGGATACACCACAGGGACCAAGATGGAAAAGAGGCTAATTCATGCTGGATTATGAAGGAAAAGTGGATGCAAACCAATTGAATAGCCTGGCACTTGCCTATATGGGTGACGCTGTATATGAAATTTATGTTAGGCGTCACCTCCTGCATAGCGGCAAAGTGAAGCCTAATCACTTACATCGAGAAGGGACAAGATATGTTTCCGCAAAAGCACAATGCCAGGCTTTATTTTATTTAATGAATGAAAATACTCTGAGTGAAGAAGAAATGGCAGTTGTTATAAGAGGAAGAAATGCAAAATCAAACACTGTTCCAAAAAATACCGATGTTCAAACCTATCACTACAGCACAGCGTTTGAAGCATTAATAGGATATCTGTATTTAAAAGATCAAAAAGAGAGACTAGAAGAGCTTATTTTAAAGGTCTTTGCATTCGTTGAGGAAAAGAAAGGAGGAATGACAGAATGAATCAAGAATATATTGTGGGGAAAAACCCAGTCATTGAAGCGTTAAAATCAAATCGGGATATTAATAAAATTTTAGTTGCTGAGGGCTCACAGCATGGGCAAATGCAGCAAATCACCCTGCTTGCCAAAGAAAGAAATGTTGTGATCCAATTTGTCCCTAAGAAAAAAATAGACCAAATCACCGATCAAAATCATCAGGGTGTTCTCGCCTATATTGCCGCGTACCAATATGCAGAAATGGATGATTTGTTCGCAGTAGCAGCGGAGAAAAATGAACCTCCTTTCTTTTTGTTATTGGACGAAATTGAGGACCCGCACAATCTTGGATCGATTATGAGAACGGCTGATGCGGTGGGTGCCCATGGCATTATTATTCCAAAGCGAAGAGCGGTTGGCCTGACAGCTACCGTAGCCAAAGCATCTACGGGAGCGATTGAATATATACCTGTTGTTCGCGTGACCAATATGGCGAGAACCATTGATGAGTTAAAAGAACGCGGGATTTGGATAGCTGGTACAGATGCAAAAGGGAAAGAAGATTATCGGCACTTTGATGGAGCACTCCCACTGGGCCTTGTTATCGGCAGCGAAGGAAAAGGGATGGGCCGTCTAGTCAGAGATAAATGCGATTTTCTCATACATTTGCCCATGGTAGGAAAAGTAACCTCCTTGAATGCATCTGTTGCTGCTGCCCTGTTAATGTACGAAGTCTACCGAAGACGAAATCCACTTGAGGGATAGATATGGACATTCTGCTTGTCGATGGATATAACATTATTGGAGCATGGCCAGAACTAAAAAGGCTAAGGGATCATGATTTACCCGCGGCAAGGGATCGATTAATCGAAAGAATGGCAGAATACCAAGCCTATTCCGGATATCGTGTGATAATTGTATTTGATGCTTATTATGTTCAGGGGACTGAAAAAAAGTATCGAAATCATAAGGTCGAAGTCATTTTTACGAGAGAGAACGAAACAGCAGATGAGCGGATTGAAAAAATGGCGATTAGCTTGGCAAATCGAAAAACGCAAATCCATGTAGCTACCTCTGATTTTACAGAGCAGTGGCAAATTTTTGGAAAAGGTGCATTAAGAAAATCCGCTCGTGAACTGCTTATTGAAATGGCGTCGATTGAAAAAGGAATCAATAAAAACGTAAAAAAAATCCAAGATAGACAACCTGCATATAAAATACCAATTAGTGATGAGATGGCTGAAATTTTTGAAAAGTGGCGCAGAGGGGAAAAATGATCGTTGACGCCCAAAAAATTCCTAATGTATAATATTGATAGCTATGCTTGTTCGGTGGAGGGGGATCTAGTGAGTACAGAATTCGGGACTAAAGTCAACGAGCAATTTTTTACGATGGATGATGAAGGAATTGTTGATTTTGTGCACCAAGGAGACAGTGAAGCATTGGATTATTTAATCCACAAGTATCGAAATTTTGTACGTGCCAAAGCGAGATCCTATTTTTTGGTCGGAGCAGATAAAGAGGATATTGTACAAGAAGGAATGATTGGTCTTTATAAGGCAATTCGTGACTTTCGTGAGGACAAACTCACTTCATTCAAGGCATTTGCCGAACTCTGTATTACGAGACAAATTATTACTGCCATTAAAACCGCTACAAGGCAAAAGCATATTCCTTTGAATTCCTATATTTCATTGGACAAGCCTATTTATGATGAAGAATCCGACCGAACATTGATGGATGTTTTGTCTGGGGCAAAGATTCTCGATCCTGAAGAACTGATCATCAATCAGGAAGAGTATGACCATATAGAGGTAAAAATGACTGAATTGTTGAGCGATTTAGAAAGAAAGGTGCTTGCCTTATACTTGGATGGTCAATCGTACCAAGAGATTTCTGAAGAACTAAATCGCCATGTAAAGTCAATTGATAACGCCCTGCAACGGGTTAAAAGGAAATTGGAAAGATATTTGGAGATTCGAGAGTTCTCGCTTTGAAAACTATTAATTTTTTCATTTATACGAAACAATTTTCATAGTATTGACAATAATTAGGGGTTGTGTTACATTTTTAAAGATGTAATAGGTCAATTTAATGAAGGTGTCAACATGAACAAGAAAGTTATTCTGGCATGTGTTGAATGCGGGTCACGTAATTACTCAACGGTCTCGGGCAAGACACAATCTGAAAGACTAGAATTGAAAAAATTCTGCAAGACATGCTCTTCTCATACCATCCACCGAGAAACAAAATAATTGAAATGAATTCTAGCAGTGTTATAAAGTTAGTTGGGGGTTACGAATATGCAACGCATAAAGAAGTTCTTCAGTGATGTTTTCCGTGAAATGAGAAAGGTTAGCTGGCCGAAGCGCAGTGAATTAGTTCGTTATACCGTTACTGTTATAGCAACTGTTGCTTTCTTTTCCATTTTCTTCGGGGTTATAGATTTAGGAATTTCAAAATTGATTCGTTTAATTCTTGAATAATAGATATTACTTCATGGTATAATGGTGAATAATGCAGGAAATTTTATCAAAAACCCGTTTCGCGGGTTTTTTAATTTGGAATAAGAAAAGTGGAAGCGCCTAGGCGCTGGAGCTGGACAAAAGAAAAGCGGGAGCCCCTTCGGAACAAGCACTGCTTGTTCCTGCGAGGACTGTTCAAGGAAGCTTTCCTTATTGCTCAGAAGTCAAAACTTATACTTTCTTATTCTTTAAAACAGTATGATCAAATTTATTTTTCGATAAATTTCCAATTAAATAGTAGGGAGGGAAGGACGATTAAGTCCTCTTAAATGGAAAAGAATTGGTATGTGGTTCATACTTACTCTGGCTACGAAAACAAAGTTAAAGCCAATTTAGAAAAGCGGGTTGAATCCATGGGTATGGCGGATAAAATTTTCCGTGTAGTCGTACCTGAAGAAGAAGAAACAGATATCAAAAACGGTAAGAAAAAAGTAGTAAAACGCAAAGTTTTTCCGGGTTATGTACTAGTAGAGTTGGTCATGACGGATGACTCTTGGTATGTTGTCCGCAATACACCAGGTGTAACAGGATTTGTAGGCTCGGCAGGTTCGGGCTCAAAACCGACTCCGCTACTTCCTGAGGAAGTTGTAGTCATTTTAAAACGCATGGGTGTTGAAGAAAAACGGATTGATGTCGATTATGTTATTGGTGACACAGTACAAGTCAAGGAAGGTCCGTTTGCGAACTTTACAGGGACGGTTGAAGAGATGGATAAAGATAAAGCCAAGCTTAAAGTTCTTGTTAATATGTTCGGTCGTGACACCCCGGTTGAGCTTGATTTCTCGCAAATTGAGAAAATGTAAATAAAATGGCGAAGGCACTTGTTCTGGGAGCTTGCCAATTATCTAATTTCAAAAAAAATAATCAGTTATGTAAAAAAACTTGAAATTAATATGAAAAAATGATAATATTTCATAGGTCAGTATGTCTCAATAGAGACTAGACTTTTGTCAAGTTCTTTATTTTTATATAAAGACAGATGCCTGAGTGGGAGGGTTAAATGGACCCTATTACCACATCACGGACTTTAAGGAGGTGTGTCTCGTGGCTAAAAAAGTAATTAAAGTCGTTAAATTACAAATCCCTGCTGGTAAAGCGAATCCAGCGCCACCGGTTGGTCCTGCACTAGGTCAAGCAGGTGTGAATATCATGGGATTCTGTAAAGAATTTAACGCTCGTACAGCAGATCAAGCTGGTTTGATTATCCCTGTTGAAATCACGGTATTTGAAGACCGTTCATTTACATTTATTACGAAAACTCCTCCTGCTGCAGTTCTTTTAAAAGTAGCAGCTGGAATTCAGTCTGGTTCAGGCCAGCCTAACCGTAATAAAGTAGCAACAGTAAAGCGTGATAAAGTACGCGAGATTGCGGAACAAAAAATGCCTGACCTAAACGCAGCTAGCGTTGAAGCAGCAATGCGCATGGTTGAAGGTACTGCACGCAGCATGGGTATCGTTATCGAAGACTAATCCATGTGAAACTGTTTGATGAAATGAAGGGTTGCGATGCTGAAAAATTCACTCGCAACCTTTATACTGTCTAGCTGTGGCGCCTAGCCCCTCGGGACTGCTTAAGGCGCCCCTGCTTTTCGGTGTGGGAGAGATAATTCGCTAAAACCACAATCTAGGAGGAAAAAACAATGGCTAAAAAAGGTAAAAAGTATTTAGAAGCAGTTAAGCTTGTAGATCGTACAAAAGCTTACCCAATTGTAGAAGCAATTGAACTTGCAAAGAAAACAAATTTTGTAAAATTTGATGCAACCCTTGAAGCTGCTTTTCGCTTAGGAGTTGACCCTAAGAAAGCTGACCAACAAATCCGTGGTGCAGTTGTTCTACCAAATGGAACTGGTAAAACTCAACGCGTTTTAGTATTCGCAAAGGGTGAAAAAGTGAAAGAAGCAGAAGCTGCTGGTGCTGATTATGTAGGAGATTCTGAGTACATTAATAAAATCCAACAAGGTTGGTTTGAGTTTGATGTAATCGTAGCAACTCCAGACATGATGGGTGAAGTTGGTAAACTAGGTCGTGTATTAGGACCTAAAGGTTTAATGCCAAACCCTAAAACAGGAACTGTTACATTTGATGTAACTAAAGCAATCAACGAAATTAAAGCAGGTAAAGTTGAATACCGTGTTGATAAAGCTGGAAATATCCATGTGCCAATCGGTAAAACATCTTTCGAAACAGAAAAGCTTGTTGAAAACTTCACTACTGTTTTTGACATATTGGTTAAAGTTAAGCCTGCTGCTGCAAAAGGTACTTACATGAAGAACGTTACCGTTACTTCAACAATGGGACCTGGCGTAAAGGTTGATGCTTCTTCCGTAACAGCTAGATAATTTTGTTAATTGACAACAAAACATATATTTTATATAATATGTTTTGTTGTTTTAAATATAAACATTTGTACTGTAGACAGCAGGTGCCATTGTGCTTAAATTCCTGCCGAGGTAATACGATAAAATTGCTGTTAAACAGCTATTCGTTCATGCCTTCATGTCTATTAAGGATATGGAGGTTTTTACTTTACCTGGTATAAATGTAGAGATTCTACAGGAGGTGTAAAGATGAGCATTGCTATCGAATCAAAAAAAGTAATTGTTGACGAAATTGCCGGTAAATTAAAAGCTAGCAAATCAACTATTGTCGTTGACTATCGCGGTCTGACTGTTGCTGAAGTGACTGAACTTCGTAAACAGCTTCGCGAAGCAGGCGTCGAATTTAAGGTTTACAAAAACACTATGACTCGCCGTGCTGCGGAAGCTCTTGAGCTTTCTGAATTGAACGGAGCATTAACGGGTCCGAATGCAATTGCGTTCAGTAACGAAGATGTAGTAGCACCAGCTAAAATCTTAAATGACTTTGCGAAAAAACACGAAGCACTTGAAATTAAAGCAGGTGTAATCGAAGGAAACATCGCAACAGTTGAAGAAGTTAAAGCTCTTGCTGACCTACCTTCTCGCGAAGGCTTGCTTTCTATGCTACTCAGCGTACTACAAGCACCAATTCGCAATCTTGCTCTTGCTACAAAAGCTGTTGCAGATCAAAAAGAAGAACAAGGCGCGTAAGTTAATAATTAACGCTTAACCATCATTCAAACGAAATTTAAGGAGGAAATTAAATCATGACTAAAGAACAAATCATTGAAGCAGTTAAAAATATGACTGTTTTAGAACTTAATGACTTAGTAAAAGCAATCGAAGAAGAATTCGGCGTAACTGCTGCTGCTCCTGTTGCAGTTGTTGGCGGAGGTGCCGCTGCTGCTGCTGAAGAAAAGACTGAATTTGACGTAATTTTAGCTGGCGCAGGCGATCAAAAAATTAAAGTTATTAAAGTTGTTCGTGAAATCACTGGTCTTGGTCTTAAAGAAGCAAAAGATCTTGTTGACAACACTCCAAAACCACTTAAAGAAGGCATTGCTAAAGAAGAAGCTGAAGCAATCAAAGCTAAACTTGAAGAAGTTGGAGCAAACGTTGAAGTTAAGTAATGAAGGAAGGCAATACGCTTCGGCGGTGTAGCCAACCCTGACAATTAGAAAAGCTCGCTGCAAAGCGGGCTTTTTTTGACTGATATTAGAGTATAAATTTAGACTTCGAGAATTGTCTAGCTTCAGCGCCTAGCCTCTCTCTGGTCTAAGCCAATCCGTCATGAAGGTTAAAAAGCAACCTTCCTGCCGGCTCGTCTTATGCTTGTCGAGGCTGACCGAGGCGCTTGCGCTTTTCTAATTTCCTCAATTTTCTTCAACACATCATTCTCCGGAGGTGGGCTCTTGTCTGAACACTACTATTCTCGTACTCAAAAGGTTGGAAGTGATCCGAAATATTGGGATTATACACTAAGGAGTAAAACATTCCGATTTAAAACCGATAATGGTGTTTTTTCAAAAAAAGAAGTAGACTTTGGTTCACGGTTATTGATTGAATCGTTTCAAATGCCAGAAGTAGACGGACCGATTCTAGATGCTGGCTGCGGTTATGGGCCGATTGGCCTTGCAATGGCCAAGAGTTTTCCGGAGCGGACTATTCAAATGATTGATGTCAATGACCGAGCTCTCGAATTAGCCAAGGAAAATGCAGCGCTCAATAAGGTGGAGAATGTCGAGATTTACGAAAGTGATCGACTGCTAAATGTAAAGGGGACAAACTTTGCTGCCATCTTAACAAATCCCCCGATTAGGGCTGGAAAAAAGACGGTTCATGATATATTTGAGCAAAGTTATGACCATCTTGTTTCAGGTGGTGAGCTTTGGGTTGTCATTCAAAAGAAACAAGGGGCACCTTCAGCACTGGAAAAATTAGAGGAAATGTTTTCTGAAGTAGTAACGGTAAACAAAGCAAAAGGTTATTTTATAATAAATGCAAGAAAATAGTTGACGCAAAAATATCATTGTGTTAGCATTATAAAATGCCATCATAATAATTTCCGGTTTATGCCTATAATTTATTAACTTTTTTGTATAAAAACGGTTTAAGTCGGAAAAGATGACAAAATAATAGCTGAAATGTGAAAATGTGGTTTTTGAGTTAAAAAACCCTTTTTCTTTTTGTTTTATGAAAGGACTTTGGTTCCCTTCGTGAGACGTAAATAGATTTCATTATAACGCTTGATTTGAGGGGTGAATCAGTTGACAGGTCAACTAGTTCAGTATGGACGACACCGCCAACGAAGGAGTTACGCGCGAATCAGTGAAGTATTAGAGTTACCAAATCTTATTGAAATTCAAACCTCTTCATATCAATGGTTTCTTGATGAGGGATTGCGTGAAATGTTCCAGGATATTTCACCGATTGAAGACTTTACTGGTAACCTATCACTAGATTTTATTGATTACAGCCTTGGCGATCCTAAGTATTCTGTTGCGGAATCAAAAGAACGGGATGTTACATATTCTGCACCACTGCGTGTTAAAGTGCGTCTAGTCAATAAAGAAACTGGCGAAGTAAAAGATCAAGATGTTTTCATGGGTGACTTTCCGCTAATGACCGAAACAGGTACGTTTGTCATTAATGGTGCCGAACGTGTTATTGTTTCTCAATTAGTGCGCTCACCTAGCGTTTACTTCAATGGAAAAGTTGATAAAAATGGGAAACGCGGCTTTACAGCTACTGTTATTCCTAACCGCGGCGCTTGGCTTGAATATGAAACAGATGCCAAAGATGTCGTGTATGTCAGAATCGATCGTACTCGGAAACTGCCCGTTACGGTTCTTTTGCGTGCACTTGGGTTTGGGTCCGATCAAGAAATCATTGAATTGATTGGCGATAACGAATATATTCGCAATACGTTAGAGAAGGACAACACAGAAGGGGTAGAAAAAGCGTTACTTGAGATTTATGAACGCCTTCGTCCTGGTGAACCTCCAACGGTTGAAAATGCGAAAAGTTTATTAGTGTCCAGATTCTTTGATCCAAAAAGATATGACCTAGCAAACGTGGGTCGTTATAAAATCAACAAAAAGCTTCATATAAAGAATCGACTATTCAACCAGCGTTTAGCAGAAACGCTTGTAGATCCGGAAACAGGTGAAATTATTGCAGAAAAAGGAACGATCTTGGATCGTAGAAACCTTGATCGCATCTTGCCTGCGCTTGAAAAAGATGTAAACTTTAAAGGCTTTAATCCTGTTGGCGGGGTAGTGGAGGATGAAATCATTCTTCAAGGTATTAAAATCTATGCCCCGAATGAGGAAGGCGAAAAGGTAATTAATGTGTTGAGCAACGCTTATGTTGCTGAACCGATAAAAAATATTACACCGGCTGATATCATTGCATCCATTAGTTATTTCTTCAATTTACTACATGGAGTTGGAAACACGGATGATATCGACCATTTAGGCAACAGACGTCTTCGTTCTGTTGGGGAACTTTTACAAAACCAATTCCGTATTGGTTTGTCTCGTATGGAACGTGTGGTTCGTGAAAGAATGTCCATTCAGGATGCAGCCACGATTACACCGCAGCAGTTAATTAATATTCGTCCGGTAATTGCTTCAATCAAAGAGTTTTTTGGTAGCTCACAGCTGTCGCAATTCATGGATCAAACCAACCCGCTTGCTGAATTAACACATAAGCGCCGTCTGTCAGCACTAGGACCTGGTGGTTTGACACGTGAACGTGCAGGCTTTGAAGTTCGTGACGTTCACTATTCACACTATGGCCGGATGTGTCCGATTGAAACGCCGGAAGGTCCAAACATCGGTTTGATTAACTCGTTGTCATCCTATGCGAAAGTAAACCGATTTGGCTTTATTGAAACACCTTACCGCCGGGTTGACCCTGAAACCGGGAAGGTAACAAGCCGAATTGACTACTTAACGGCGGATGAAGAAGATAATTATGTTGTCGCCCAGGCAAATTCACGACTTGGTGATGATGGTTCATTCCTTGATGAGGATATCGTAGCCCGCTTCCGTGGTGAAAACACGGTAGTAAAACGCGAACGCATTGATTATATGGACGTATCACCAAAACAAGTTGTGTCTGCAGCTACAGCCTGTATTCCGTTCCTTGAAAATGATGACTCGAACCGTGCGTTGATGGGGGCCAACATGCAGCGGCAAGCTGTTCCGCTTATGCAGCCTGAAGCGCCAAGAGTAGGTACAGGTATGGAATATGTATCCGGTAAGGACTCTGGTGCAGCTGTTATTTGTAAATATGATGGTATTGTGGAGCATGTCGAAGCTCGTGAAGTATGGGTCCGTCGTATTAAAGAGGTAGACGGACAAGAGACAAAAGGCGATCTTGATAAATACCGTTTATTAAAGTTCATACGTTCCAACCAAGGAACATGCTATAACCAACGCCCGATTGTGGCAGTTGGCAACCGTGTAACAAAAGGTGAAATTCTTGCTGACGGTCCTTCTATGGAATTAGGTGAATTAGCCCTTGGACGCAACGTTCTTGTTGCCTTTATGACTTGGGATGGCTATAACTATGAGGATGCGATCATCATGAGCGAACGTCTCGTTAAAGATGATGTCTACACCTCAATCCATATTGAAGAATATGAATCAGAGTCTCGTGATACAAAGCTTGGACCGGAAGAAATTACCCGTGATATTCCAAACGTTGGTGAAGATGCCCTTCGTAATTTGGATGAGCGTGGTATTATCCGTACCGGAGCAGAAGTAAAAGACGGAGATCTTTTAGTAGGGAAAGTTACACCAAAAGGGGTAACAGAATTAACTGCAGAAGAACGTCTCTTACATGCTATTTTCGGTGAAAAAGCCCGTGAAGTTCGTGATACATCCTTAAGGGTGCCTCACGGCGGCGGCGGAATTGTTCACGATGTAAAAATCTTTAACCGCGAAGATGGAGATGAGCTTCCTCCAGGTGTAAACCAGCTTGTACGTGTTTATATCGTTCAGAAGCGTAAGATTCATCAAGGGGATAAGATGGCAGGCCGTCACGGTAACAAAGGGGTTATCTCACGGATTTTGCCAGAAGAAGACATGCCATACTTACCAGATGGCACACCAGTCGATATCATGTTAAATCCGTTAGGGGTTCCATCGCGGATGAACATTGGGCAGGTACTTGAGCTGCATTTAGGTATGGCAGCAAGAGCATTAGGCATTCATGTGGCTACACCGGTATTTGACGGTGCCCGTGAAGAAGACGTATGGGCAACGATCGAAGAAGCAGGCATGGCCCGCGATGCGAAAACTGTCCTATATGATGGCCGTAGTGGTGAACCGTTTGATAACCGTGTATCTGTCGGTGTCATGTATATGATCAAACTTGCACACATGGTTGACGATAAATTGCATGCCCGTTCAACCGGACCATACTCACTTGTTACGCAGCAGCCACTCGGTGGTAAAGCCCAGTTTGGTGGACAGCGCTTTGGTGAGATGGAGGTTTGGGCTCTTGAAGCATATGGAGCTGCATATACACTGCAAGAAATTCTTACTGTTAAATCAGACGACGTTGTTGGTCGTGTGAAAACATATGAAGCGATTGTAAAAGGTGAAAATGTACCAGAACCTGGTGTACCAGAGTCATTCAAGGTATTAATTAAAGAGCTTCAGAGTCTTGGTATGGATGTAAAAATCCTTTCAGGTGACGAAGAAGAAATTGAAATGCGTGATTTAGAAGATGAAGATGAATTACAACAGGTTGATACGTTGAATATCGCTCCTGAAAAGCAGAGCTTTGAATCAGAAATAGTAGGTTCAAAAGAGTAATCTTTAGCTGCAGCGCACCGATCCCGACCATAGCTACAGAAGGCTGACGCTTTCTGTAGCGGAAAAGACTGACAAATCATGAGCTTGCCCCGCTTGCGATTGACTAGTCATCTTTATCGGGCCCGGACGGTGTGCTTCCGCTTTATTTAGCCTAAGGGTAATACCCGCAGATCGAAAGGGAGGTCGGCCCCTTGCTGGATGTAAATAATTTTGAATTTATGAAAATAGGTCTTGCTTCTCCAGATAAAATTCGTTCATGGTCATTTGGAGAGGTAAAAAAACCTGAAACCATTAACTATCGTACATTAAAGCCTGAAAAAGACGGTTTGTTTTGCGAAAGAATTTTCGGTCCAACTAAGGACTGGGAATGTCATTGTGGAAAGTACAAACGTGTTCGTTACAAAGGTGTCGTTTGTGATCGATGCGGCGTTGAGGTAACGCGTGCAAAGGTTCGCCGTGAGCGGATGGGCCATATTGAGCTTGCCGCACCAGTGTCCCATATTTGGTATTTCAAAGGGATTCCAAGCCGAATGGGACTTGTATTAGACATGTCTCCAAGAGCTTTGGAGGAAGTAATTTACTTTGCTTCTTATGTCGTTACAGAATCAGGGGATACTGCCCTTGAGAAGAAACAATTACTTTCTGAAAAAGAATATCGTGCCTACCGCGAAAAGTTTGGCAATAAGTTCCAAGCTGCGATGGGGGCTGAAGCGATTAAAAAGCTTCTTTCTGATATTGATTTAAATAAGGAAGTAGAGTCGTTAAAAGAAGAGTTAAAAACAGCACAAGGTCAAAGACGCACCCGTGCGATTAAACGCCTTGAAGTTTTAGAAGCCTTCCGTGGTTCTGGTAATGAGCCTTCGTGGATGATTCTAGACGTACTTCCTGTTATTCCACCGGAACTTCGTCCTATGGTTCAGTTAGATGGAGGAAGATTTGCAACTTCTGACTTAAACGACTTATACCGCCGTGTTATTAATCGAAACAATCGTTTAAAACGTTTATTGGATCTTGGTGCACCAAGCATTATTGTTCAGAACGAAAAACGAATGCTACAAGAAGCGGTTGACGCTCTTATTGATAACGGCCGTCGTGGCCGTCCGGTAACAGGTCCAGGAAACCGTCCATTAAAATCTCTTTCCCATATGCTAAAAGGGAAACAAGGTCGTTTCCGTCAAAACTTGCTCGGAAAACGTGTTGATTATTCTGGGCGTTCCGTAATTGTTGTTGGACCAAACTTAAAAATGTACCAATGTGGTCTTCCTAAAGAAATGGCACTTGAACTCTTTAAGCCATTTGTGATGAAAGAACTTGTTGAAAAAGGTTTAGCACATAATATTAAATCGGCTAAACGGAAGATAGAACGAGTGTCACCTGATGTTTGGGATGTGCTCGAAGATGTAATCAAAGAGCATCCGGTTTTGTTAAACCGTGCCCCTACGTTGCATAGATTGGGGATTCAGGCATTTGAACCAACGCTTGTTGAAGGCCGAGCTATTCGCCTCCATCCGCTTGTTTGTACGGCGTACAATGCGGATTTCGACGGTGACCAAATGGCGGTTCACGTTCCACTTTCATCTGAAGCCCAAGCAGAAGCGCGTTTGTTAATGCTTGCAGCCCAAAACATTTTGAACCCTAAAGATGGAAAGCCAGTTGTTACTCCTTCCCAAGACATGGTGCTTGGTAACTATTATTTAACTTTGGAAAGAGAAGGCACCATCGGTGAGGGAATGATTTTTAAAGATACCAATGAGGCAATCCTTGCCTATCAAAATGGCTATGCTCACTACCATACTCGTGTGGCAGTCCATGCTGGTTCATTAGGAAATGAAACCTTTACGGAAGAACAAAACAATAAGCTCTTGATCACAACGGTTGGTAAGCTTATTTTTAATGAAATTCTTCCTAAATCATTCCCGTACATTAATGAACCGACAAGAGACAATTTAGAAGTGAAAACTCCTGAAAAGTATTTTGTCGAAAAAGGTGAAGACATTCGCGCTAAAATACAGGCAATGCCTCTTGTAGATCCGTTTAAAAAGAAAATTCTAGGAAATATCATTGCCGAAGTGTTCAAGCGTTTCAAAATAACAGAAACATCGAAAATGCTCGACCGTATGAAGGATTTAGGATTTAAACATTCGACAAAGGCCGGGATCACAGTTGGTGTGGCAGACATTGTCGTACTTGGTGAAAAACAGCAAATTCTTCACGATGCTCAAGTAAAAGTAGATAATGTGATGAAGCAGTTTAGACGTGGTTTGATTACCGAAGAAGAGCGCTATGATCGTGTCATTGCGATTTGGAGTCAATCAAAAGACACCATTCAAGGTAAGCTAATGAAATCCTTGGAAAAAACGAATCCAATCTTTATGATGAGTGATTCCGGTGCCCGTGGTAATGCCTCAAACTTTACCCAGCTTGCTGGTATGCGTGGTTTGATGGCCAACCCAGCTGGACGGATTATTGAATTGCCGATTAAATCCAGTTTCCGTGAAGGTTTGACTGTATTAGAGTACTTTATCTCCACACACGGTGCCCGTAAAGGTCTTGCTGATACAGCCCTTAAAACAGCTGACTCTGGTTATTTAACACGACGTCTAGTCGACGTTGCTCAGGATGTTATTGTCCGAGAGGATGATTGCGGAACCGACCGTGGATTATTGATCAGTTCATTAAAGGATGGAACAGAGGTCATCGAATCACTAGAGGAACGATTGATTGGACGTTATGCTCGTAATGACATCAAGCATCCTGAATCGATGGAAGTCATTGTTCCTGCAAACGGACTTATTACTGAAGACTTGGCTGAAACCATTGTGAATACAGGGATCGAAGAAGTTAAAATCCGCTCAGCATTTACGTGTAATACACGCCATGGAGTATGTAAGAAATGTTACGGACGCAACTTGGCAACAGGTCAAGAGGTTGAAGTCGGTGAAGCAGTAGGTATTATCGCTGCACAATCCATCGGTGAGCCAGGTACACAGTTAACAATGCGTACCTTCCATACTGGGGGAGTTGCCGGAGACGACATTACTCAAGGTTTACCGCGTATTCAAGAAATTTTTGAAGCACGTAATCCTAAAGGTCAAGCAGTTATTTCTGAACTTGACGGTGTTGTTATCGAAATTAATGAAGGTCGCGATCGTCAGCATGAAATTGTGATCCAAGGTGAAGTTGAAAAACGCACGTATAATGCTCCGTATACGGCACGGTTAAAAGTCGCAGAAGGTACTCAGATTAGCCGTGGTCAAGAATTGACAGAAGGCTCTATTGACCCGAAAGAGTTAATTAAAGTCAAAGGCGTTTCTGCGGTACAGGAGTACTTATTACGTGAAGTACAAAAGGTTTACCGGATGCAAGGGGTTGAAATCGGCGATAAGCACGTCGAAGTTATGGTCCGTCAAATGCTGAAAAAGGTTCGTGTAGTGGATGCAGGTGAAACAGATGTATTACCAGGTACACTTTTAGATATCCATCAATTCACTGATGCCAACGAAAAGGCATTAGTAAACGGCAAATTGCCGGCAACTGGGCGTCCGGTGTTACTCGGTATTACAAAAGCATCGCTTGAAACGGATTCCTTCTTGTCTGCTGCGTCATTCCAAGAAACAACAAGAGTTCTAACTGATGCAGCCATTAAAGGAAAACGTGATGAATTGCTTGGCTTGAAGGAAAATGTTATCATCGGTAAGCTTGTTCCAGCTGGAACTGGAATGCAGCGCTATCGCAAAGCAGATCCTGTGCTAAGAGATACAACATCCGAAGAAACGATAACAATTGATTAATGGTATTTAGAGGGTGTCTCCAAAGGGTCTGACCTCTCACTTAACATTCAATAATAGCTGCATTATGTTAAGTTCAGCTATATATTGTTGGTTGAGGGGTCTGACACTTTGTTTGAGGACATCCTCGTTTTAAAGAAATCACGAAAAGTCTTGTTGACATCCCATTATGAAAATGATAATATATCAAAGGTGCTCCTATTCACCTGATACTTTGGAGGATATGGAAAATGTCTTATGAAAAAGTATTACAGGCCAAAAAAGTTGTTATAGGAACAAAACAAACAGTAAAAGCGATCAAAGAAGGCATAATACGAGATGTAATCATTGCTAGTGATGCAGATGCTAAGGTAACGGCAAAGGTAGTAAATGAAGCTCTCTTGCACAATGTGCCAATTCAACATGTGGACTCGATGAAAAAACTCGGTAAAGCATGTGGAATCGAGGTTGGTGCTTCGACTGTTGCAATTATCTGTTAAAAACTGTTTTTGTAGATAAAGAATCTGCAAAAACTTTGTTTTTGCAAAAAGATGAACCACCTGGATGTGTGGGCTTACAAATAACGAAGGGAGGAAAAAACATGCCTACTATTAACCAATTAGTGCGCAAACCTCGTACATCTAAAGAGGAAAAGTCAAAATCACCTGCGCTAAATAAAGGTTACAACAGCTTCAAAAAATCACAAACTAACGTATCTTCACCACAAAAACGCGGAGTATGTACTCGTGTTGGTACAATGACTCCGAAGAAACCGAACTCAGCGTTACGTAAATATGCGCGTGTACGTTTGACAAACGGTATTGAGGTGACTGCATACATTCCTGGTATCGGTCACAATCTTCAAGAGCACAGTGTTGTTCTAATCCGTGGCGGACGTGTAAAAGACTTACCAGGGGTACGTTATCACATCGTTCGTGGAGCACTTGATACGGCTGGTGTAAACAACCGTATGCAAGGTCGTTCTAAGTATGGTACAAAGAGACCAAAAGCAAAAAAATAAGCAGATAAATGATTAAGCTTCTTTGAAAGGAGGAAAATAGCATGCCACGTAAAGGTCCTGTAGCAAAAAGAGACGTGTTACCAGATCCGCTTTACAATTCAAAATTAGTTACTCGCCTCATCAACAAAATGATGGTTGACGGTAAAAGAGGGAAATCCCAAGAAATTCTTTACTCTGCGTTTGATACAATTCGCGAACGTTCTGGTAAAGAGCCAATGGAAGTATTCGATGCAGCAATGAAAAATATCATGCCTGTACTTGAAGTAAGAGCACGCCGTGTAGGTGGTGCTAACTACCAAGTTCCAGTTGAGGTGCGTCCTGACCGCCGTTCAACTCTAGGTCTTCGTTGGTTAGTAAACTATTCACGTCTTCGTGGAGAAAAAACGATGGAAGAGCGTTTAGCTAACGAAATCATGGATGCAGCTAACAATACTGGTGCATCTGTTAAGAAGCGTGAAGATACACACAAAATGGCAGAAGCAAACAAAGCATTTGCTCACTATCGTTGGTAATTTAACCTTCAAAATAAAACTTTCATATTAGAAAGGAGAAAGACTTAAATGGCTAGAGAGTTCTCCTTAGAAAACACTCGCAATATCGGGATCATGGCGCATATCGACGCCGGTAAAACTACCACCACTGAGCGTGTGCTTTACTACACAGGTAAAATTCATAAAATCGGTGAAACACACGAAGGTGCTTCACAGATGGACTGGATGGAGCAGGAACAAGAGCGTGGAATCACTATCACTTCCGCTGCAACAACTGCATCGTGGAAGGGCCACCGTGTTAACATCATCGACACACCAGGGCACGTAGACTTCACAGTTGAAGTAGAACGTTCCCTACGTGTACTTGATGGTGCAGTAGCTGTACTTGATGCGCAATCAGGCGTAGAGCCACAAACTGAAACAGTTTGGCGTCAAGCAACTACCTATGGCGTTCCACGTGTTGTATTTGTTAATAAGATGGACAAAATTGGTGCAGACTTCTTGTACTCTGTAAAAACAATACATGATCGTCTGCAAGCAAATGCACATCCAATTCAGTTACCAATCGGTGCTGAAGATCAATTCGAAGCGATCATTGACCTTGTGGAAATGAATGCAGTATTCTACGGAAACGATTTAGGAACTGATATTGAAGTTCGTGAAATTCCAGAAGAATACAAAGCACAAGCTGAAGAATATCGTGAAAAGCTTGTTGAAGCAGTTGCAGAACTTGATGAAGATTTAATGGAAAAGTACCTTGGTGGTGAAGAAATCACTAAAGAAGAACTAAAAGCAGGGATTCGTAAAGGTACTGTAAACGTTGAATTCTACCCAGTAATCTGTGGATCTGCATTCAAAAACAAAGGTGTTCAGCTAATGCTGGATGCAGTTATTGACTATCTTCCATCTCCATTAGATGTACCTTCAATCAAAGGTCATGCTGTTGATGATGAAGAAGATCTTATTGAACGTCATTCAAGTGATGAAGAGCCATTCTCTGCTCTTGCGTTCAAAGTTATGACTGACCCTTATGTTGGTAAATTAACATTCTTCCGCGTTTATTCTGGTACTTTAGAGTCTGGATCATATGTTCAAAACTCTACTAAAGGAAAGCGCGAACGTATCGGACGTATTCTACAAATGCACGCAAATAGCCGTCAAGAAATCTCTAAGGTTTTTGCTGGTGACATCGCTGCTGCTGTAGGTCTGAAAGATACTACAACTGGTGATACTCTTTGTGATGACAAAAACCTTGTTATTCTAGAGTCTATGCAATTCCCTGAACCAGTAATTCAACTTTCCGTTGAACCAAAATCAAAAGCTGACCAAGACAAGATGACTACTGCACTACAAAAGCTTCAAGAAGAAGATCCAACATTCCGTGCGCATACTGACCAGGAAACTGGGCAGGTTATCATCGCTGGTATGGGTGAACTTCACCTTGATATCATCGTTGACCGTATGCGTCGTGAATTTAAGGTTGAAGCAAACGTAGGTGCACCACAGGTTGCTTATCGTGAAACTTTCCGTGCTTCTGCACAAGTTGAAGGTAAGTTTGCTCGTCAATCCGGTGGTCGTGGACAATACGGTCACGTTTGGATCGAATTCGCACCAAACGAAGAAGGTAAAGGATTCGAATTTGAAAACGGTATTGTCGGTGGTGTCGTTCCTCGTGAATACATCCCTGCGGTTCAAGCTGGTCTTGAAGATGCTCTTGATAGAGGGGTACTTGCTGGATATCCTTTAGTTGATATTAAAGCAAGATTGTTTGATGGATCCTACCATGATGTCGACTCCTCTGAAATGGCGTTCAAAATTGCCGCATCAATGGCTCTTAAAAATGCTGCTTCTAAGTGTAAACCAGTTATCCTTGAGCCTGTTATGAGGGTTGAGGTTGTTATCCCTGAAGATTACCTAGGGGATATCATGGGACAAATCACTGCACGCCGTGGTCGTGTTGAAGGTATGGAAGCTCGCGGTAATGCACAAGTGGTTCGTTCAATGGTTCCACTTTCAGAAATGTTTGGTTATGCAACAGCACTTCGTTCAAGTACACAAGGTCGTGGAGTATTCTCTATGCACTTTGACCACTATGAAGAAGTACCAAAATCAATTTCTGAAGAAATCATCAAAAAAAATAAAGGTGAATAATTGATTTTCACCTTTCTTTAAAGTATAACTACTTATGTAAGAGTGGAAACTGCGTAATTGGACAATCCTATTTGCAGTTTCCATATTATAATATACTTAACTTTTATAATCCAAAGGAGGATTTTCCAAATGGCAAAAGCTAAATTCGACCGTTCAAAGCCACACGTTAACATTGGTACAATCGGACACGTTGACCATGGTAAAACTACTTTAACTGCTGCAATCACTTCTGTTCTTGCAAAAGAAGGTAAAGCAGAAGCTCGTGCATACGATCAAATCGACGGTGCACCAGAAGAAAGAGAACGTGGTATCACAATCTCTACTGCACACGTTGAATATGAAACTGAAGCACGTCACTATGCACACGTTGACTGCCCAGGACACGCTGACTATGTTAAAAACATGATCACTGGTGCTGCGCAAATGGACGGTGGTATTCTTGTAGTATCTGCTGCTGACGGCCCAATGCCACAAACTCGTGAACACATTCTTCTTTCTCGTCAAGTAGGTGTACCATACCTAGTTGTATTCATGAACAAATGTGACATGGTTGACGACGAAGAATTACTTGAATTAGTAGAAATGGAAGTTCGTGATCTTCTTTCTGAATACGATTTCCCTGGCGATGATATCCCTGTTATCAAAGGTTCTGCTCTTAAAGCATTAGAAGGCAATGCTGAGTGGGAAGCAAAAATCCATGAATTAATGGACGCTGTTGATAGCTATATCCCAACTCCAACACGTGACACTGATAAGCCATTCATGATGCCTGTTGAGGACGTATTCTCAATCACTGGCCGTGGAACAGTTGCTACTGGCCGTGTAGAGCGTGGTCAAGTTAAAGTTGGTGACGTAGTTGAAATCGTAGGTTTCACTGAAGAACCAAAATCTACTACTGTAACAGGTGTAGAAATGTTCCGTAAGCTTCTTGACTTTGCAGAAGCTGGTGACAACATTGGTGCCCTTCTTCGTGGTGTTGCACGTGAAGAAGTTGAGCGTGGTCAAGTTTTGGCTAAGCCAAAATCAATCACTCCACACACAAAGTTCAAAGCACAAGTTTACGTTTTAACAAAAGAAGAAGGTGGACGTCATACTCCATTCTTCACAAACTATCGTCCACAATTCTATTTCCGTACTTCTGATATCACTGGTATTTGTAACCTTCCAGAAGGTACTGAAATGGTTATGCCTGGCGACCACATCGAAATGACTGTTGAGCTAATCGCTCCAGTTGCGATTGAAGAAGGAACTAAGTTCTCAATTCGTGAAGGTGGCCGTACAGTAGGTTCAGGTTCAATCACTACTATCGAAAAATAATAAATTTTCATAGAAAACCAGGTGGGTGACGATCCACGAAAACCAGGTGGGTGACGATCCACCTGGTTTTTTTATTTATTATCGATTTATGATTTATGTACGTATAGTTGACCTACGTGGACGAAACCACAGTATAAAGTACATTTTGTGCACTTAGAGTCAATCTACGTGGACGAATCTAGAGTTTCAAGTACATTTTGTGCACGTAGAGCCAATCTACGTGGACGAAACCACAGTATCAAGTACATTTTGTGAACGTAGAGCCAATCTACGTGGACGAAACTACAGTTTCAACCACTTTTAGTGCACGTAGAGTCAATCTAAGTGGACGAAACCGCAGTACCAAGCACTTTTCATGCCCGTAGAGTCAATCTACGTAAACGAAATCACAGTATCAACCTCTTTTTATGCATGTAGAGCCAATTCTACGTGAACTAATCTACTTATCTAAACCCTTTTTGTGCACGTAAACCTATTCTATTCGTCCCATATAACTGTTTCAGACACATTTAATGCAAAGAGACTCCTTTTATCTCACTTTTATATAGGCCTACTAAAATTTCAATAAGTTACTTTTTAAAGAATTGAGTTTCTACTATATATATAGCTTTGCTAAATAAAAGAAAAGTATTAGGATTTTACTGGATAACCCGTTTTACAGTTGAAAAAAAGATTATGAGCCATTATAATAAGAAAAGTGTTTAAAACATGAGGGAAAACGTAATTAACGCTTGCGTTTGTTTTATGTTTTATGTATAATAGACAATGTTGGTCTCTGACTGCGATGAAGTGAGAGGTTGCTGACACACCCGGCCGCTTTGCCATGGCGAGTGTGTGGGAAATTTTCACTGAGAAATGTCTATTTAGAAAATAGGCGATAAAGGAGGGAAAATTATGGCAAAACAAAAAATTCGTATCCGGTTAAAAGCGTATGATCACAGGATTCTTGATCAATCAGCAGAAAAAATCGTTGAAACAGCAAAACGTTCAGGTGCGGCAGTTTCGGGTCCGATTCCGCTTCCAACTGAAAAGAGTATTTATACGATTCTTCGTGCGGTTCACAAGTACAAAGATTCTCGTGAGCAATTCGAAATGCGGACACATAAGCGTCTTATCGACATCGTTAACCCAACACCACAAACTGTTGATGCTTTGATGCGTTTGGACTTACCATCCGGTGTTGATATCGAAATTAAACTTTAATCAAAATAAATAAACAAGTATTTAGGAGGTGTGACTGATATGACCAAAGGAATCTTAGGAAGAAAGATTGGTATGACTCAAGTATTTGCGGAAAACGGGCTCTTAATTCCTGTTACTGTTGTTGAGGCAGCTTCTAACGTTGTTCTTCAAAAGAAAACAGTTGAAAATGATGGCTACGAAGCTATTCAAATTGGTTTTGAAGATAAACGTGAAAAGTTAGCTAACAAACCAGAAAAAGGACACGTAAGTAAAGCAAATACTGCTCCTAAGCGCTTCGTTCGCGAAATTGGCGGAGTTGACTTAGCAGCATATGAAGTTGGTCAAGAAGTCAAAGTTGATATTTTCGCTGCAGGCGAAGCGGTAGATGTTACAGGAATCTCAAAAGGTAAAGGTTTCCAAGGTGCGATTAAGCGCCACGGACAATCTCGCGGCCCAATGGCTCACGGTTCTCGTTATCACCGTCGTCCTGGTTCAATGGGACCTGTTGCTCCAAACCGTGTATTCAAAGGTAAATTATTACCTGGTCGCATGGGTGGAGAACAAGTTACTGTACAAAACCTTGAAATTGTAAAAGTTGACGTAGAACGTAATTTATTACTAATCAAAGGTAATGTTCCAGGAGCTAAAAAAGCATTACTAAAAATCAAAAGTGCGGTAAAAGCATAAAATCTTCGTGAGAAAGGAGGAACATTGGAATGCCAAAAGTAGCATTATTAAACCAAAACGGATCAGAAGTTGGTGAAATCGAACTTAATGATTCAGTTTTCGGTATCGAGCCTAACCAACACGTAATTTTTGAAGCTGTCGTTATGCAAAGAGCTTCTTTACGTCAAGGAACTCATAAAGTAAAAAATCGCTCTGAAGTAGCTGGCGGTGGTCGTAAGCCATGGCGCCAAAAAGGAACAGGCCGTGCTCGTCAAGGGTCAATCCGTTCCCCACAATGGCGCGGAGGTGGTACTGTATTTGGACCACAACCACGTAGCTATAGCTATAAATTACCTAAGAAGGTTCGCCGTTTAGCAATTAAATCTGCGTTATCTTCAAAGGTATTAGAAGAAAATATCGTAGTATTAGAAAGCCTTGCTTTCAATGCTCCAAAAACAAAAGACTTTAAAGTAGTACTTAGCGGTCTTTCTGTTAATCAAAAAGCACTAATCGTTACAGCTGACCTAGATGAAAATGTAGCACTTTCTGCTCGTAACATTCCTGGTGTAACAGTAGTAACAGCAACTGGAATTAATGTATTAGACGTTGTAAGTCATGATAAGTTAATTATGACGAAACAAGCGGTTGAAAAAGTAGAGGAGGTGCTTGCATAATGGATGCACGCGATATCATTAAGCGCCCCGTTATCACTGAACGTTCTACTGACCTAATGGCTGAAAAGAAATATACGTTCGAAGTTGATGTAAAAGCTAACAAAACACAAGTCAAAGATGCAGTTGAAGAGATCTTTGGTGTTGATGTTGAGAAAGTAAACATCATGAACTATAAAGGTAAATTCAAGCGTATGGGTAAATTCGGCGGTTACACAAACAAACGCCGTAAAGCAATTATCAAACTAACTGCTGACAGCAAAGAAATCGAATTCTTTGAAGCATAAGAACCTAACAAGAAGAGGAGGGAAATAAAATGGCGATTAAAAAATACAAACCTACCTCTAATGGTCGTCGCGGCATGACAGTATCTGATTTCGCTGAAATCACAACTAGCACTCCGGAAAAATCACTTTTAGCTCCATTAAAGAGCAAAGGTGGCCGTAACAACCAAGGTAAGTTAACTGTTCGTCATCAAGGTGGCGGTCATAAGCGTCAGTATCGTTTAATTGATTTTAAACGTAACAAAGATGGCATTCCAGGACGCGTTGCCACTATCGAGTACGATCCAAATCGTTCTGCAAATATTGCATTAATTAATTATGTTGATGGAGAAAAGCGTTATATCTTAGCTCCTAAAAACTTAGAAGTGGGCATGGAAGTTATGTCTGGCCCAGAAGCAGATATTAAAGTAGGAAATGCACTTCCACTTGCTAATATCCCTGTTGGTACTGTTGTTCACAACATCGAGTTGAAGCCTGGTAAAGGCGGTCAATTAGTCCGTTCTGCTGGTACTTCAGCCCAAGTTCTTGGTAAAGAAGGCAAATACGTACTAGTACGTTTAACTTCTGGTGAAACTCGTATGATCCTTGCTGAATGCCGTGCTTCTATAGGTCAAGTTGGTAACGAGCAGCACGAGTTAATCAACATTGGTAAAGCTGGACGTTCACGCTGGTTAGGCATTCGCCCAACTGTTCGTGGATCTGTTATGAACCCTAACGATCACCCACACGGTGGTGGTGAAGGTCGTTCTCCAATCGGACGTAAGTCACCAATGTCTCCATGGGGTAAACCAACTCTTGGATACAAAACTCGTAAGAAGAAAAACAAATCAGATAAATTTATCGTGCGTCGTCGTAAAAAATAACGGGGTTGAACTACGGTTCACTGAACGAACCGTAGACCAATCACGAAGGGAGGTTCCTTCATGGGTCGCAGCTTAAAAAAAGGACCATTTGTTGATGATCATTTAATGGTTAAGGTCGAAAAGTTAAATGAAACTGAGGGTAAGCAAGTTATTAAAACTTGGTCTCGTCGTTCTACGATCTTCCCACAATTTATTGGTCACACAATCGCAGTATATGATGGCCGTAAACATGTGCCTGTATATGTTACTGAAGACATGGTAGGACACAAGCTTGGAGAATTCGCTCCAACACGTGCTTACAAAGGCCACGGTAACGATGATAAGAAAACAAGACGTTAAGAGAGGAGGGCATCCACATGCAAGCTAAAGCTGTTGCAAGAACAGTTCGTATTGCTCCTCGTAAAGCACGTTTAGTCGTCGATTTAATTCGAGGAAAGCAAGTTGGTGAAGCGGTAGCGATTTTAAATCTTACTCCTAGGGCTGCTTCTCCAATCGTAGAAAAAGTACTTAAATCCGCTATGGCAAACGCCGAGCATAACTATGAAATGGACGTAAATAACTTGGTAGTTGCTCAAGCTTTTGTTGACGAAGGACCAACCTTAAAACGTTTCCGTCCTCGCGCAATGGGCCGTGCAAGCCAAATTAACAAGCGTACTAGCCACATTACAATTGTTTTATCTGAAAAGAAGGAGGGATAATCAGTGGGTCAAAAAGTAAATCCAGTCGGATTGCGTATCGGGATCATCCGTGATTGGGAATCAAAATGGTACGCAGGTAAAGACTTTGCTGAGCTTTTACACGAAGACATTAGAGTTCGTGAGTACATCACGAAACGTTTAAAAGATGCTTCTGTTTCTAAAGTAGAAATCGAACGTGCTGCTAACCGTGTTAATGTTACCATCCATACAGCTAAGCCTGGTATGGTAATTGGTAAAGGTGGTACTGAAGTTGAAGCTCTTCGTAAAGCATTAAATCAACTTACTGGCAAACGTGTTCATATCAACATTCTTGAAATCAAAAGAGCAGATGTTGATGCGAAACTAGTTGCTGAAAATATTGCTCGTCAATTAGAAAACCGTGTTTCTTTCCGTCGTGCACAAAAACAAGCAATTCAACGTGCTATGCGTGCTGGTGCGAAAGGTATTAAAACAATGGTATCCGGTCGTTTAGGCGGCGCTGATATTGCTCGTGCAGAACACTACAGCGAAGGAACTGTTCCACTTCATACTCTTCGCGCTGACATCGACTATGCTACTGCTGAAGCTGATACTACTTATGGTAAGCTTGGCGTGAAAGTATGGATCTATCGTGGAGAAGTCCTTCCTACTAAGAAGAAAAATGCGGAAGGAGGCAAATAATTATGTTATTGCCAAAACGCGTAAAATATCGCCGTGAACATCGCGGTAAAATGCGTGGAAACGCAAAAGGCGGTGCCGAAGTATCATTCGGTGAATACGGCCTACAATCATTAGAAGCTTCATGGATTACTAACCGCCAAATCGAAGCTGCTCGTATTGCCATGACTCGTTATATGAAACGTGGCGGTAAAGTATGGATTAAAATTTTCCCTCATAAGCCTTATACAGCTAAGCCACTAGAAGTGCGGATGGGTTCCGGTAAAGGGGCACCTGAAGGCTGGGTAGCAGTTGTTAAGCCTGGAAGAATTATGTTTGAAATCGCTGGCGTTTCTGAAGAAATCGCACGTGAAGCACTTCGTCTTGCATCACACAAACTTCCTGTAAAATGTAAGTTTGTAAAACGAGAAGAAATTGGTGGTGAATCAAATGAAAGCTAATGAACTTCGTGACCTTACCACTGCTGAAATTGAACAAAAAGTAAAATCGTTAAAAGAAGAGCTTTTCAACCTTCGCTTTCAATTGGCGACAGGACAACTTGAAAATACAGCTCGTATTCGTGAAGTGCGCAAAGCGCTTGCTCGCATGAAAACTGTGATTCGCGAAAGAGAAATCAGCGTTAACAAGTAAATGAGAGGAGGTTCACATAATGAGTGAACGTAACCAACGCAAAGTTTACACTGGACGCGTTGTTTCTGACAAAATGGATAAAACCGTTACTGTTCTTGTTGAAACATATAAAAAGCATCCTCTTTACGGTAAACGCGTTAAATACTCTAAAAAGTTTAAAGCTCATGATGAGCAAAACCAAGCAAAAGTTGGCGACATCGTGCGTATCATGGAAACTCGCCCACTTTCCGCTACGAAACGCTTCCGTTTAGTTGAAGTTGTAGAAAAAGCAGTTATTATTTAATTGTTCGGATTAGGTTCATCCGAAGGGAGGTTACACACATGATTCAACAAGAATCACGTTTAAAGGTTGCTGACAACTCTGGTGCACGTGAAGTCCTTACTATTAAAGTCCTTGGTGGTTCCGGCCGCAAAACTGCTGGTATCGGTGACATTATTGTTTGTACGGTAAAACAAGCAACACCAGGTGGCGTTGTTAAAAAAGGTGATGTTGTTAAAGCAGTTATCGTTCGTACAAAGAGCGCTGTTCGCCGCCCAGACGGTTCTTACATTCGTTTTGATGAAAACGCATGTGTCATCATTAAAGATGATAAGAGCCCACGCGGAACTCGTATCTTCGGACCAGTTGCTCGCGAATTGCGCGACAACAACTTCATGAAAATTGTTTCTTTAGCTCCAGAAGTACTATAATAAAATTTAATTGCCTTTAAGGAGGTGCTTTCGGATGCATGTGAAAAAAGGCGACAAGGTAAGAGTGATCTCTGGTAAGGATAAAGGCAAAACAGGCGTAATCCTAGCTGCCTATCCAAAAGAAGCCCGCGTACTTGTTGAAGGTATTAACATCGTGAAAAAACACGCTAAACCTTCTCAAGTGAATCCGCAAGGCGGAATCATTAGCCAAGAGGCTCCGATTCATGTATCAAACGTTATGCCAATCGATCCTAAGTCTGGCAATCCAACTCGTGTTGGATACCAAGTGGTTGATGGTAAAAAAGTCCGCGTAGCAAAATCCGGTGACGTTCTAGATAAATAGTTTAAATTAGAAGGGAGGTACAATGAATGAGCCGCCTAAAAGATAAGTATGTAAAAGAAATTACTCCTGCTCTTATGAGCAAGTTTAATTATAATTCAGTTATGCAAGTCCCAAAACTTGAAAAAATCGTGATAAACATGGGTGTTGGTGATGCCGTTCAAAACGCGAAAGCACTTGATAATGCGGTGGAAGAACTAACACAAATTACAGGACAAAAACCTGTAGTTACTCGTGCGAAAAAGTCGATCGCTGGCTTCCGTCTTCGCGAAGGTATGCCAATCGGCGCAAAAGTTACTCTTCGCGGTGCACGCATGTACGAATTCATGGATAAATTAGTTTCTGTTTCTTTACCTCGTGTACGTGACTTCCGTGGTGTTTCTAAGAAAGCATTCGATGGTCGTGGTAACTATACTTTGGGTGTAAAAGAACAATTAATCTTCCCTGAAATTGATTACGATAAAGTAACCAAAGTTCGTGGTATGGATATCGTTATTGTAACGACTGCAAACACTGATGAAGAATCTCGAGAACTTTTAACTCAAATTGGAATGCCGTTCCAAAAGTAATCCTTAAATAAGGGAGGCGAAAACGTGGCTAAAAAGTCAATGATTGCGAAACAAAAACGCACGCCTAAATTCAAAGTACAAGAGTACACACGCTGCGAACGCTGCGGACGTCCACACTCTGTATACCGCAAATTTAAGCTTTGCCGTATTTGTTTCCGTGAATTAGCATACAAAGGACAAATTCCTGGTGTTAAAAAAGCTAGCTGGTAAAACTAGAGGCTGTGGAAGGAGGTAAAAATAATGGTCATGACAGATCCTATTGCTGATATGCTTACTCGCATTCGTAATGCGAACATGGTACGTCACGAAAAATTAGAAGTGCCTGCTTCTAATGTGAAGAAACAAATCGCTGAAATTCTAAAGCGTGAAGGTTTCGTACGTGACTTCGAATTTATCGAAGACAACAAACAAGGTATTATCCGTATCTTCTTAAAATACGGTGCAAATAACGAACGTGTTATTACTGGGTTGAAGCGCATAAGCAAACCTGGACTTCGCGTATATGCAAAATCTAATGAGGTACCACGTGTCCTTAACGGTCTTGGTATCGCGCTAGTATCAACATCACAAGGTGTTATCACAGATAAAGAAGCTCGCTCCAAACAAATCGGCGGAGAAGTATTAGCTTACGTTTGGTAAACTTGTATCTGAATGAATGGAGGTGCAATAAATGTCTCGTATAGGGAAAAAACCGATTGAAATTCCTGCAGGAGTTACAGTTACTGTTAACAATAGTGCTGTTATCGTAAAAGGACCAAAAGGTGAACTTACTCGTACTTTTAATCCTGATATCGATATCAAAGTTGAAGATAATATCATCAATATCTCTCGTCCATCTGATGAGAAAAAACACCGCGCATTGCACGGAACAACTCGTGCAGTCCTCGCCAATATGGTTGAAGGTGTTTCCAATGGTTTCGCAAGAAATTTAGAATTAATCGGGGTTGGATACCGTGCTTCTAAGCAAGGTAACAAACTTGTATTAAACGTTGGATACTCTCACCCAGTTGAAATTGAACCTGAAAAAGGCTTAGAAATTGAAGTGCCTACGAATACAAAGGTCACTGTAAAAGGTACTGACAAAGAACGCGTTGGTGCATTAGCTGCCAATATTCGTGGAGTTCGTCCTCCAGAGCCTTATAAAGGTAAAGGGATTCGTTACGAAGGTGAATTCGTTCGCCGTAAGGAAGGTAAAACAGGTAAGTAATGCCTTATTTGTAAAGAAAGGAGTGACGTAAATGATTACGAAGCTTGATAAAAACGCTACTCGCAAGAAAAGACATGCTCGTGTTCGTGCGAAACTTAGCGGAACTTCAGCTCGTCCACGTCTTAATGTGTTTCGTTCAAACAAACATATTTATGCTCAAGTAATCGATGACCTAAATGGTGTTACTTTAGCAAGTGCTTCTACTTTAGACAAAGATTTATCTCTTGATTCTACAAGTAACGTTGAAGCTGCCAAAAAGGTCGGAGAATTAGTAGCAAAACGTGCGGTAGAAAAAGGTATCACTGCTGTTGTCTTTGATCGTGGAGGCTACCTATATCACGGACGTATTCAAGTATTAGCAGATGCAGCCCGCGAAAACGGCTTACAATTTTAATAGACAAAGGAGGGACACAAAAAGATGCGTCGTATTGATCCAAACAAACTTGAACTAGAAGAACGCGTAGTAACGGTTAACCGTGTTGCTAAAGTTGTAAAAGGCGGACGTCGTTTCCGTTTCACTGCTCTTGTAGTAGTTGGAGATAAAAACGGTCATGTCGGGTTTGGTACTGGTAAAGCGCAAGAAGTACCAGATGCAATTCGTAAAGCAATTGAAGATGCAAAGAAAAACTTGGTTGAAGTCCCAATGGTTGGAACAACTGTTCCTCACCTAGTAATTGGACGTTTTGGTGCTGGCGAAATCCTTCTAAAACCTGCTTCTGAAGGTACAGGAGTTATCGCTGGTGGTCCGGTTCGTGCCGTTCTTGAGTTAGCTGGGATAGCTGATATCCTTTCTAAGTCACTAGGAACAAATACCCCAATCAACATGGTTCGTGCAACCGTTGAGGGGTTAAAACAATTAAAACGTGCTGAGGACGTAGCAAAATTACGTGGTAAATCAGTAGAAGAACTGTTAGGATAAGGAGGGAAATCAAATGGCGAATAAACTTTTAATTACCCTCAACCGTAGTGTCATTGGTCGCCCCGAGGACCAACGCGCAACAGTTACAGCTTTAGGTTTACGAAAAATTCATCAAACAGTTGAGCAATCAGATAACGCTGCTATTCGCGGTATGATTAACAAAGTTGCTCACCTTGTAACAGTAAAAGAACAATAATGGTTTGTTTTCTTTCATAAGGAGGTGCCAATATGAAACTTCATGAATTAAAACCTGCGGAGGGTTCTCGTCAAGAACGTAAACGTAAGGGACGCGGCATTGGTTCTGGTAACGGAAAAACTGCTGGAAAAGGTCATAAAGGTCAAAATGCCCGCTCTGGTGGTGGTGTACGTCTTGGATTCGAGGGTGGTCAAACACCTTTATTCCGTCGTTTACCTAAACGTGGTTTTACCAATATCAACCGTGTAGAGTACGCTGTTGTCAATCTTGATGCATTAAACCGCTTTGAAGTCGGTACAGAAGTTACTCCAGAACTTCTGATCGAAACAGGCGTTGTAAGTAACGAAAAAGCAGGAATCAAAATTCTTGCTAAAGGAACGCTAGAGAAAAAATTGACTGTTAAAGCTCATAAATTTTCCTCTGCCGCTAAGGAAGCAATCGAAGCTGCTGGTGGAACTACTGAGGTGCTCTAATGTTTCAGACGATCTCCAATTTTATGCGCGTGGGTGATATAAGACGTAAGATTATATACACCCTTTTAATGTTAGTCGTATTTCGACTTGGTACGTTTATTCCGGTACCGAATGTAAATGCAGATTTACTAGGTGCTCAAGATAAACTTAGTGTATTTGGTGTTTTAAATACCTTTGGCGGTGGAGCGTTAAAAAAATTCTCCATCTTTGCCATGGGGATTATGCCGTATATTACTGCATCAATTATTATTCAGCTTTTGCAAATGGACGTTGTTCCGAAATTAACGGAATGGTCGAAACAAGGGGAAGCTGGTCGTCGAAAAACGGCTCAATTGACTCGCTATATGACTATCGTACTTGGATTTATTGAAGCACTTGGGATGTCATATGGTTTTAATAATTTAGCCGGCGGTCAATTAATTAAAAACCCTGGAATTGGAACGTATTTATTAATCGCTGTTGTGTTAACGGCCGGAACTTCTTTCTTGATGTGGTTAGGGGAGCAGATTACTGAAAAAGGTGTTGGAAATGGAATTTCTATTATCATCTTTGCAGGTATTGTTGCAAATATCCCAACGACCGTTACTCAATATTTAACTCAACAATTTACGAATGCAGGAGATGCATTATTCTTACGGATTGTAACTGTAGTCATCATTGCTATTGCCATCATTGCGATTATTGTTGGGGTTATTTTTTTCCAACAAGCGAACCGTAAGATTCCTATCCAGTATGCAAAGCACATGGTTGCTGGTCGTAATCCGGTTGGGGGACAATCTACGCATATGCCGTTAAAGGTAAATGCTGCGGGTGTTATCCCTGTCATCTTCGCCGTTTCGTTTATCGTTACACCGAGGACGATTGCATCATTCTTCCCACAGAATAGTGTAACAACTTGGATTATGAATGTATTTGATTATACCAAACCAGTTGGTATGATTATTTATGCAGCATTAATCATTGCTTTTACGTATTTCTATGCTTTTATTCAGGTAAATCCGGAACAAGCTGCGGAAAACTTGCAAAAGCAAAGCGGATATATTCCTGGTATTCGTCCAGGGAAAAGTACGCAGGAATACTTAACACGCGTTTTATATCGTTTAACCTTTGTCGGTTCACTTTTCCTAGCTGTTGTTGCAGTCATGCCTGTTTTATTTATAAAATTTGCAAACCTGCCGCAATCAGCACAGATCGGCGGAACAAGCTTGCTCATCCTCGTCGGTGTTGCCCTCGATACGATGAAACAACTTGAAGCACAATTGGTTAAACGTCATTATAAAGGCTTTATAAAATAGAATGGTTTTAGGGACCTAATGGGCCCTGAAACCTATTTATAGCACGAGGGGGAACACGTGTGAATTTAGTATTAATGGGGCTTCCAGGTGCCGGTAAAGGCACGCAGGCCGAAAAAATCGTCGAGAAATACGGCATCCCTCATATCTCTACCGGAGATATGTTCCGTGCAGCGATTAAAGAAGGAACGGAACTAGGCAGAAAAGCAAAATCCTTTATGGATAAAGGTGAACTTGTTCCAGATGAAGTCACCATTGGAATTGTTCGTGAACGATTATGTAAAGCTGATTGTCAAAAGGGTTTTTTACTTGATGGCTTTCCTAGAACAGTACCTCAAGCAGAAGCTTTGGAAAATCTTCTTGTTGAATTAGATAGAGTGATCAATTATGTGATCAATATTGATGTTGATAAGGGCATTTTATTGGAGCGCTTGACGGGCCGCCGTATTTGTAAGGATTGTGGCGCTACTTATCATCTTGTTTTTAATCCTCCGGCAAAAGAGGGCGTATGTGACCGTTGCGGCGGAGAACTATACCAAAGAGCAGATGATAACGAAGAGACTGTTCAAAATCGTTTAGATGTTAACATCAAACAGTCCAAACCATTATTGGATTTTTATGAAACAAAGGGTTATTTACGTACGATTGATGGTCAGCAGGATATTCATAAAGTATTTGCTGATATCGAGCAATTATTCGGGGGCTTACATTAATGATTCCTTGCAATACCCCGAAAAACCGGGCATGCGACTCTCGAACATCTCCCATAAGGTTCATAAGTATGCGAAAACATATGGCTTTTCTATTGTACTGAGTATGTAGGACCGAGAGTTGGGCAAGACTTCATGAGGAAACCTGTATTACTCATAATGTAGAAATTACTTGCGGACAAAGACAAAACAATATGTTAAAATTGTAAGGTTGCTAATACTGTACGAATGAAAAGACCTGCTTACTATGTTTGACAAAAGAAGGGAGATGCGATCGATGGCCAAAGATGATGTAATTGAAATTGAGGGTAAAGTAATTGAAACTTTGCCAAATGCAATGTTTAAGGTAGAATTAGAAAATGGTCATACTGTGTTAGCTCATGTTTCTGGTAAAATTCGGATGCACTTCATTCGAATTCTTCCGGGTGACAAGGTGACTGTTGAGCTTTCTCCATATGACTTAACTCGCGGTAGAATTACGTACCGTTTTAAATAATCTGTTGCACTCCGTACTATTAAGGAGGTTAGGATAATGAAAGTAAGACCATCTGTAAAACCGATCTGCGAAAAGTGCAAAGTTATCCGTAGACGCGGAAAAGTTATGGTTATCTGCGAAAACCCTAAACATAAACAAAAACAAGGTTAATACTGAAGGAGGTGCGCTTAAATATGGCACGTATTGCTGGTGTAGATATTCCACGTGAAAAGCGTGTGGTTATCTCTTTAACATATATTTATGGTATTGGTAAAAATACTGCTCAAAAGATCTTGGCAGAAGCTGGCGTTTCTGAAGATACTAGAGTTCGTGATTTAACAGAAGACGAATTAAATAAAATCCGTGACATCATCGACAAGTTAAAGGTTGAAGGAGATCTTCGTCGTGAGATTTCTTTAAACATTAAGCGATTGATGGAAATCGGCTGCTACCGTGGATTACGTCATCGTCGTGGTTTACCGGTTCGTGGACAAAATACGAAAAACAACGCTCGTACTCGCAAAGGTCCTCGTAAGACTGTTGCGAACAAGAAGAAGTAATCGGCAAAGGAGGTTAATGTAAATGGCACGTAAAACAAATACACGTAAACGTCGTGTTAAAAAGAATATTGAAGCAGGTATTGCTCATATCCGTTCAACTTTTAACAATACGATCGTAACCATCACTGATGTTCATGGTAATGCGATTTCATGGTCAAGTGCAGGTGCACTAGGATTTAAAGGTTCACGTAAATCCACTCCATATGCTGCACAAATGGCCGCTGAAACAGCTGCAAAAACTTCGATTGAACACGGTATGAAAACATTAGAAGTAACCGTTAAAGGACCTGGTGCAGGCCGTGAAGCTGCAATTCGTGCACTTCAAGCTGCTGGTCTTGAAGTAACAGCTATCAAAGACGTTACACCTGTTCCTCATAATGGATGCCGTCCACCAAAACGTCGTCGTGTTTAATTTTTCTGTATAAAATTTGTATCATCCGTCTATAATGGGATATGATACTTGTTTTATGCCTTTTTTACAGAAGATTTATTCCAGTTGTTGTGCACAAAACGGGAACGTATACATGGGGGAATTTCGATTAGGGATTTACTAGTCGAGGTTTCGACGTTTTGAAGGAGGGTTAGTTGATGATCGAAATAGAAAAACCAAAAATCGAGACGGTTGAGATCAGCGATGATGCCAAGTACGGTAAGTTCGTCGTAGAGCCACTTGAGCGTGGATATGGTACCACTTTGGGTAACTCCTTACGTCGTATCCTATTATCTTCACTCCCAGGTGCAGCTGTAACATCGATTCAGGTCGATGGGGTACTTCACGAGTTCTCAACAATTGAAGGCGTCGTAGAGGACGTAACCTCCATCATCTTAAACATTAAAAAAATAGCTTTAAAAATCTACTCTGACGAAGAGAAAACACTTGAAATTGATGTTCAGGGCGAAGGACCGGTTACGGCAGGAAACATTACCCATGACAGTGATGTTGAAATTTTAAACCCTGATCTTCAAATTGCTACATTAGCAGCAAACGGACATCTTCGGATGCGGTTAACAGCTAGACGCGGTCGCGGCTATACACCGGCTGACCAAAACAAAAGAGAGGATCAGCCAATTGGTGTGATTCCGATTGATTCCATCTATACTCCGATTTCTCGTGTGTCCTATCAGGTAGAGAATACCCGTGTTGGTCAAATGACAAACTATGATAAGCTGACACTTGATGTTTGGACAGATGGAAGCACTGGGCCAAAAGAAGCAATTGCTCTTGGTTCAAAAATTTTAACTGAGCATTTGAATATTTTCGTAGGTATGACCGACGAAGCTCAGAATGCTGAAATAATGATTGAAAAAGAAGAAGACCAGAAAGAAAAAGTTCTTGAAATGACAATTGAGGAGCTTGATCTATCCGTTCGTTCGTATAACTGCTTAAAACGTGCTGGTATCAACACTGTTCAGGAATTAGCGAATAAGACTGAAGAAGATATGATGAAGGTTCGGAATTTAGGCCGCAAATCACTTGAAGAAGTGAAAGCAAAATTAGAAGAGCTGGGATTAGGCTTGCGAAAAGATGATTAACCTAGATTAATCTTTATCGCTATCCTCTCTGATTAATGACTTCAACAAAGGAGGGAACCCTTCATGGCATACAGAAAGTTAGGACGCACAAGTGCACAACGTAAAGCTATGCTACGTGATTTAACAACAGATTTAATTATTAATGAGCGCATTGAAACAACAGAAACTCGTGCGAAAGAAATTCGTTCAACTGTTGAGAAGATGATCACTTTAGGCAAACGCGGTGACATGCATGCTCGTCGTCAAGCTGCTTCTTACGTTCGTAATGAAGTTGCTAATGCTGAAAATGGTCAAGATGCAGTACAAAAACTTTTCGCTGATATCGCTCCACGTTATCAAGAGCGTCAAGGCGGATATACTCGAATCATGAAAATTGGACCACGCCGCGGTGACGCTGCACCAATGGTTATTATCGAGTTAGTTTAATACTATTTCACAGACAACAAGGGCGCTGGACAGTTTACTAACAAACTTGTTCTTTGCCCTTTTTCTGTAAGTGAATTCTATAATACGTACGAAGCAAGCCAAGCGAGTGTTATGATGAGCGTGACTCCTTTTTTGGAGCATTTGTAGAGAGTAACTATCTCTTTGGAAGGAAGAAGCTTTTCCTTTTCACGTCTCGTCTAGCTCTGGTGCACCTCTCCTATTTCTATTTTAGGAAATTCCGTTAGTAGGCAGATGAAAATCGTTTTTTGCCTAGGGAGAGGTGCAGGCTTTTTTTGTTAGAATCAGATTTTCTATTATTGAACTTCGAGAAATGTCTAACTCAAGCGCCAAGCCCTTCTATGGTAATAAGACACTCCCAAAAGGAAGTCAAAAAGCGCATTTTCTCTTGGGAGCATTTTATGCTTTCTTGTTGGGGCTGACCAAGGTGCTTGCGTTTTCTTAAAATAGACTAGAATAGTTGAGACTAGGTGAGGGGAGGATTCGTGCTTTGAAAAAATCGATTGTATCTCTAAAGGGTGTTTGTTTTCAATATGATACAGGGGACAGGTATGCGCTTAATAATGTCTCCTTCGATATTTACGAAGGCGAATGGCTGGCGATTGTCGGGCATAATGGATCTGGAAAATCGACGATGGCTAAGCTGTTAAACGGGCTGCATTTCCCAAATCAAGGGGAAATCAATGTGTGTGGCAGCAAACTAACCGAAGAATCCGTTTGGGATATTCGGAGCAAATTAGGGATGGTTTTTCAAAACCCGGATAATCAATTCGTTGGTACCTCGGTTCAGGATGATGTGGCTTTTGGTTTAGAAAATCACGGAATACCTAGAGATGAAATGGTCCAACGGGTCGAGGATTCACTTAAAAGAGTGAAAATGGATCGTTTTCTTAATCAAGAGCCCCACCATCTATCAGGCGGTCAAAAGCAGCGGGTAGCAATTGCGGGAGTCCTTGCTTTGAGACCCGCGATTATTATTTTAGATGAAGCGACTTCGATGCTAGACCCTAGAGGGCGTGAAGAAGTATTAGAGACTGTCCGCCAATTAAAGGATGAAAAATCGTTAACAGTAATCTCGATTACGCATGATTTAGAGGAAGCGGCCAAAGCTGACAGGATTATCGTGATGAATAAAGGTGAAGTATTCCGGGAAGGATCACCTGAGGAAATTTTCTCAATGGATGAACAATTAATTCAGTTAGGGCTTGATATTCCATTCTCAGTAAAAATGAGTAAAGCATTTCGTCAAAATGGGATTCATTTTTCAAAGCACTATTTATCAGAAGAAGAGTTGGTGAATGAGCTATGGACATCGCGCTAACACATGTAGATTTTCGCTATCAGGCAAACACCCCCTTTGAACACCTTGCCATTCAAGATGTTTCCATAGATATCCCGACAGGTACCTACATGGCAATCATTGGACATACCGGCTCTGGAAAATCCACTGTTTTGCAGCATTTAAATGCTCTCCTTCAGCCAACTGATGGCAGCGTTAGGATTGGGGAGCGTGAATTGAAGGCAAAGCAAAAAAATAAAAATCTTAAACCAATCCGCCAAAAGGTAGGGATTGTTTTTCAATTTCCTGAGCATCAATTGTTTGAAGAAACGGTTGAAAAGGATATTATCTTTGGACCGATGAATTTTGGGGTATCAGAAGGAGAAGCGAAAAAGAGGGCGCGAATGGCTCTCAATCATGTAGGCTTACAGGAAGAAATTTTAGAAAAGTCTCCTTTTGATTTGTCAGGCGGCCAAATGCGCAGGGTTGCGATTGCGGGTGTTCTGGCCATGGACCCAGAAGTAATCGTATTGGACGAGCCTACGGCTGGACTCGACCCACGCGGACGCAAGGAGATTATGGATATGTTTTACCATCTCCATAAGGAACGTAACCTTTCTACGATCCTGGTAACTCACAGTATGGAGGATGCCGCTAGATACGCAGATCAAATTGTCATCATGCAGCATGGCAAAGTAATGAAAAAAGGTACACCGCAAGAGATTTTTTCTGCACCTTCGGACTTGATTCAAATGGGGCTCGACGTACCAGAGGTGGTTCGCTTTCAGCTTAAATTAGAGAAAAGAATGGGCAAGAAATTAGGAAAAATCTTTTTGTCGATTGATGAGTTATCAAAAGCGGTGACAGATTTTTTACAAAGTGGTGAGCGGGTATGATGGAAAAAATGATCTTTGGCCGATATGTACCTGCTGACTCTTCGATTCATAAGCTCGACCCCCGCTCGAAGCTAATCATTATTTTTTTATTTGTGTGTATTATTTTTCTCGCAAATAATGGTGTAACATACGCACTTATAGCGATATATACTTTTATGATGCTCGGACTGTCACGAATCCCGGTTCGTTTTTTGTACGCAGGTTTAAGACCAGTCATTTGGCTTGTCCTTTTCACATTAGTTTTGCAATTGTTTTTTACAAAGAGTGGGAATTTATTATATGAGCTAGGCCCTATTAAAATTTATGATGAAGGTGTTAAACAAGGAATCTTTATCTCATTACGATTCTTTTTCCTTATATTAATGACATCCTTATTAACATTAACAACGACACCTATTGAAATAACAGATGGATTGGAAACATTGTTAAATCCATTAAAAAAGGTCCGTTTTCCCGTACATGAAATGGCGTTGATGATGTCCATTTCCTTACGTTTTATCCCAACCCTTATGGAAGAGACCGACAAAATTATGAAGGCGCAAATAGCCCGTGGAGTGGAATTTAATTCCGGTCCCATCAAAGATCGAATTAAAGCAGTTATTCCTCTGTTAATCCCATTGTTTGTCAGTGCGTTTAAACGAGCTGAGGAGCTCGCTATTGCGATGGAGGCAAGAGGATATCGTGGCGGTGAGGGAAGAACAAAGTATCGGCAGTTAAGCTGGAGCGTTCCTGATTCACTTCAAATTGTGTTCCTAGCCATTTTAACCATTCTCTTACTATTATTTCGTAAATGATGGAGCGATATCATGCAACGGTATAAATGCATCATTTCATATGACGGCATCGGCTTTTCCGGTTATCAGGTCCAACCGAATAAACGAACGGTTCAAAGTGAGCTTGAGGCGGTTTTAGCAAAAATGCATAAAGGCATGGCTGTTAAGGTTTCTGCTTCCGGAAGAACCGATGCGGGTGTCCATGCAAAGGGTCAGGTTATTCACTTTGATTCCCCACTTGTCATTCCAATGGAAAAGTGGGCAATGGCTTTGAACTCCTTGTTGCCTGATGATCTTTCTGTTTTATCGGTTGAAAAGGCAAAGGATACTTTCCATGCCAGATACGATGCCATTGGGAAGGAATATCGCTATTATCTGCAAATGTCATCGGTGAGAGACCCATTTCAGCGAAATTATGCGTATCAATACCCTTATAAGCTGGATCTGGAAACAATAAAAGAAGCCAGTCAATATTTAATAGGGACGCATGACTTTACTAGCTTTTGTTCGGCAAAGACTGAGATAGAGGACCGTATTCGAACGATTAATGCCATTGAGATCACCCTAGAAGGAGACAAGCTATGCTTTCGCTTTGTTGGCAATGGATTTTTGTATAATATGGTTCGTATTCTTGTTGGTACATTACTAGAGGTTGGAACAGGGGATAGACTTCCATCTGACATACCGGATATTATAGCCAAAAGAGATCGCCGCTTCGCCGGAAAAACGGCGCCGGGACATGGATTATATTTGTGGAAGGTTTTTTACAAATAACAACCCATCCTGGTGTAACATTTTCTTGACTTTGTGGCATTAAGCGTTTATCATATCATATGTATGTGTTTTAATCCCACGATAAAGCCCCGGAAAGTCTTCATCGTGATTGAAATATACGAAACCAAAACTAAGGCGTTAAAAGGCATTTGACTTTCATTCCCGGAACAGTTTGAAGCTCAGAATGCTCCATTGAAACGCGAAAAATATTAATCTTTATTGGATTTATTTTAGGAGGGAAATTCATGCGTACTACGTTTATGGCAAATGCCAATAATATCGAACGCAAATGGTACGTAGTTGATGCAGAAGGCAAAACTTTAGGTCGTCTTGCTTCTGAAGTTGCATCAATCCTACGTGGTAAACATAAGCCAACTTACACACCACATGTTGACACTGGTGATCATGTTATCATTCTTAATGCATCTAAAGTTGAGTTAACTGGTAAGAAATTAACTGACAAAGTCTACTACCGTCACAGCTTACATCCAGGTGGTTTAAAAACTAGAACTGCTTTAGAAATGCGTACGAACTATGCAGAGAAAATGCTTGAGCTTGCTGTTCGCGGCATGCTTCCAAAGAATTCTCTTGGCCGTCAAATGTTCAAAAAATTACATGT
Organism: Neobacillus massiliamazoniensis; assembly: GCF_001048695.1. Taxonomy (GTDB): domain Bacteria; phylum Bacillota; class Bacilli; order Bacillales; family Cytobacillaceae; genus Neobacillus; species Neobacillus massiliamazoniensis. The sequence continues at coordinate 54,206 of NZ_CVRB01000008.1, forward strand.
ATATGCTGGTAGCGAACATCCGCATCAAGCACAAAAACCAGAAGTTTACGAACTTCGCGGTTAATTTAGAAGGAGGGAATTAACTTGGCACAAGTTCAATATATTGGTACTGGCCGTCGTAAGAGCTCTGTCGCACGTGTGCGTCTAGTTCCAGGCACAGGAAAAATTATTATCAACGATCGTGACATTGAAAACTATATCCCATTTGAAGCTTTACGTGTTATTGTAAGACAACCATTAGTTGCGACTGAAACAGTTGGCAGCTACGATGTTCTTGTAAACGTAGGCGGCGGAGGTTACACTGGTCAAGCTGGCGCAATTCGCCACGGTATTGCCCGCGCATTACTTCAAGCTGATCCAGAATACCGCCCATCTTTAAAACGCGCTGGTCTGTTAACTCGTGACCCACGTATGAAAGAACGTAAAAAATACGGTCTTAAAGGTGCTCGTCGTGCGCCTCAGTTCTCAAAGCGTTAATTTGCTGGTATTCAAGGCTCTCAGACCATTTGGTTTGGGAGTCTTTTTTGGAGATTCACAAAAGAAGGAGAGTGTTCATAATGGGTCGTAAATGGAACAATATTAAAGACAAAAAGGCATCAAAGGATGCTAATACGAGTCGTATATATGCAAAGTTTGGGGTTGAAATTTACGTAGCAGCAAAGCAAGGTGTACCAGATCCGGAAGGAAATCAGGCGCTAAAATTCGTCCTCGAGCGTGCAAAAACATATAATGTACCAAGACACATTATTGATCGTGCAATTGACAAAGCGAAAGGCAATTCAGATGAAGCCTATTCCGAACTTCGTTACGAAGGCTTCGGTCCAAATGGTTCCATGGTCATTGTAGATGCATTGACAAATAACGTAAACCGAACAGCTTCTGATGTGCGTGCGGCTTTTGGTAAAAATGGCGGGAACATGGGCGTAAGCGGTTCTGTTGCGTATATGTTTGATCAAACAGCTGTCATCGGTGTTGAGGGAAAATCTTCAGATGAAGTGTTAGAACTTTTAATGGAAGCTGATCTAGATGTTCGTGACATTATCGAAGAAGAGGACCAGATCATCGTTTATGCAGAGCCTGATCAGTTCCACGCAGTTCAGGAAGCGTTCAAAAATGCAGGGATAACAGAATTTACTGTTGCTGAACTAACAATGCTTGCACAAAATGATCTCACTCTTCCAGAAGATGCACAAGCAAAGTTTGAAAAAATGATCGATGTTTTAGAAGATTTAGATGATGTTCAACGAGTGTACCACAATGTTGATTTAGGTGAATAGTTAGGAAAAACTCCAGCCATTTTTGGTTGGAGTTTTTTTAAAATCAAATATTGGCAATCGAGTCCTTGTATTTCTTCACATCGCGGGATGAAGAATAGTCCTAAGAGGTGAAATGTAAGTGAATGTAATTACAACCCTTAATGATAAACGCCGTGAGAGGCAAGTCAAATATGAGCGTTCAGTCCTGCGGGATTTATCGATAAACACGTTAAAGGAACGAGTAAAGCAATACTTTGGATCAACTAGAATTGCTTCAAGCATTCTTATGAACACTGGTATCGAAGAGGCATGTTATGATGTGGCGCTTGAAGCTTATCTGTTAGGAGCGAAATTTAGCAAATTCGGCTTCCACGGAGAAGGAATAGAAGAAGTGCGCTTGCGCTGTATGCGTGAAGAAAAGCATTTAATGGATACTTTGTATAATTTTTTACTTTATTGGGGATCCGGTCATGAAGGAGCGATGAGTGAGTCTCTATTCTACCATTGCGAGCAATACGTACAGGTGTGGTGGCGGGAGGGCTTCGAAAAGGGCCAGAGACGGCATAAGCTGAGGCTTCATTAATATCAGTTCTAAAACTTCCCCTTGTCCCATATAGTTAAAGGGAACAGGGGCGAGCGGGAAGGAATGATCTGGATTGAGAAAGCGTTGGCTGAAAACGATCGGTTTCATCATTGGACTGGCTGTTTTATTTCTCATTTTACAGCATAATTTTTTGGATAAAGTTTCATGGAAAACATGGAATCTACCCTTGTCGGGGAAAATAATTTTGCTTGACCCGGGTCATGGCGGTCCGGATGGGGGAGCTGGCAGTGGTGATACATTAGAAAAGGACATTGCTTTAAAAATCACGTTAAAGGTAAGGGATTATTTACAGGAACAAGGTGCCCTTGTTGTCATGACGAGAGTAACGGATACAGACCTAGCAGATCCCGATACAAGAGGCTATAGCAGAAGAAAAGTAGAAGACTTGAAACAACGATTAAAAATGATCAACGATTCAGATAATGATTTTTTTGTCAGCATTCATTTAAATGCCATTCCGTCTTCAAGATGGAGCGGGGCCCAAACCTTTTATGCACCACAGCATGAGGAAAATGCAAGAGCGGCAAAATTTATTCAAGAGGAGCTTCGCAAAAACTTAGGGAATACAAACCGTAAGGCAAAGCCGATTAACCAAGTCTATATATTAAAAAATGCGAAGAAGCCCGGCGTTTTAGTCGAAGTTGGTTTTTTGTCTAATCCAACTGAAAAAGAAAAGCTAAAAAAAGACTCCTACCAGGAAAAAGTGTCTATATCCATTTATAAAGGGATATTGCGTTACTTTACAAATGAAAAGGAATTAAAAGAAACAGAGTGAGGAAGGTCAGGATACCTTCCTTTATTTCTTTTTCTTACGCTTTCATTTAACTGTATCGGTAATTTGTTATGGTATACTAGAACGTGAAATCGAATTCATTAGGTGAGGTGTTTTTTTAATGTTAACAGAAGCAAGAATTCGTGAGGTTCTTGGGAGCCTCAAAGAACCATTTTTACATATATCACTCGCTGATTTGCAAGCAATCGAAGAAATAAAGATAAAAGAAGAAAAGAATCATGTCAGCGTAAAAGTATTAATCGCCAAAACAGGTACGTCCGAACAGCTGCAATTGCAAACGCAAATCGTTAATCTATTAAAGGAAGCGGGAGCAGCAACGGTAGGCATCCGTTTTAGTGAATTGCCTGAAGAAGTTTTAGCGCAGCATCGTCATGCAGCCGGCGCAGCGGAGGAGAACAACCTTTTACATTCAAATACAACCTTTATTGCCATAGCTAGTGGTAAAGGCGGTGTTGGGAAGTCAACGGTCTCCGTTAACCTTGCCGTATCCTTGGCCCGCTTAGGGAAAAAAGTAGGGCTGATTGACGCTGATATTTATGGGTTTAGCGTACCTGATATGATGGGAATTACCAAAAGACCTGTCGTCCGTGGTGAAAAAATCATTCCTGTTGAGCGCTTTGGCGTTCAAGTAATTTCGATGGGCTTCTTTGTCGAAGACAATGCTCCGATTATTTGGCGCGGACCTATGTTAGGAAAAATGCTTAACAGCTTTTTTAGCGAAGTTGAATGGGGAGAATTGGATTATCTAGTGTTAGACTTACCTCCGGGTACTGGGGACGTGGCATTAGACGTTCACACGATGCTCCCTGCTTGTAAAGAAATTATAGTGACAACCCCACATCCAACGGCAGCCTTTGTAGCGGCCCGAGCTGGTGCTATGGCACTGCGCACCGAGCATGAAGTCCTTGGAATCATTGAAAACATGGCATATTTTGAAAGCAAACTAACAGGCGAAAAAGAGTATGTTTTTGGCAGGGGCGGCGGTGAAAAACTCGCCGAAGAGTTAAATACCGAAATTCTTGGACGTCTACCTCTTGCTCAGCCAGACTGGAATGAAGACGACTTTGCCCCATCCATTTATCAGGAAGACCATAAGCTCGGAAAAATTTATTTAGAAATTGCTGAAAAAGTTGCAAGCAAGCTAAAAAAATAGATGAAAAAAGCCTCATCCATTTTACTGTGGAGAGGCTCTTTTCTTTATTCAGTTAGATGACCTTTATGCCCCGCCTGGGCTTTGTCCACCGCTTGTTTCTTGTCCGCCTTTGCTACTAGGTTTTGTTTTCATATCCTCAGCAGCCTTCATCAATATGTCTTGCATTTTCACTTTATATAATGGGCTATCCATTGTTTCTGTAATGACCTTCTGAAGATGCTCACGGTAGTCTTTGCTTTTAAGAGCATCCGCCAACTCTTTTTGAATATCAGGCTCTTTAAAAACCTGAATCATCATATTTCTATATTCGGGGTCATTCATCAGCGTCTTCAATAGTTTTTTATTCTCACTTTGCATGTTTTGGGCAACACTTTTTGCAAATTTAGGGTCGCTAAAGGTTTTTTTCCAAAATTCCGTCGCTTTATCGGAAGTAAGGGTTTGTTGAATGGTGTCGGAGACAACCTTTTGATCCATAACAAGCTTATCTTTCATTTTATCATCGGACATCACGTCTTGAATGGCTTTCTTGCCGTCATCTGTTTTAAGAATATCGACAACCATTTTCTTCGTTTGATCGTAATCAAGCTGCCCGCTGCTGCTTGTATCTTGCGGAGAACAGCTCGCGAGCAACATCATAATAGGGAGGAGGAGCATCATACCCTTTACTCTCATTTCCAAGCTCCTTTCACATAAGAATCCTTACATGTAGGATGAAGAAAATCGGTAAGGATTATACATCTAACTTCATCAAAAGATAGATTTTTCAATATTGGATTGATACAATCAAAATAAATGGATTTTTTAACTATGGGGGTTCGTATTGTGACTAGCCGTAATTGGGTAAAATTGTTCATGACCACATTATTAATAGGCGGAATTACGACGGCTATTTTTGGTTTTATTCTTCGATGGAATGAGTTTCAGCCCTACTTCACTGAATTTAAAATAATTGATATACTTTCCGCATTTATTTGGCTAATTGGGATGGGCTTTCTCTTTAGTTTAGTAAGCCAGCTGGGTTTTTTTGCTTATTTGACAGTGCATCGCTTTGGACTAGGAATTTTTAAATCCGTATCCCTTTGGAATGCTGTTCAGATTGTGTTTATTCTCTTTGGATTCTTTGATCTCATCTATTTACGATACGTTAACTTTGCCAAACAAGGAGAATCCATAATCCCTTATTTTGGCCCAGCTCTCATTTTGCTAGTAGCTGGTTTAGTGGTAGCCCGGATAAAAATGAAACAGACCAATCGGGAAGCGTTCATTCCAGCCCTTTTTGTGATGACAATTGTAACCTTAGTGGAATGGGTCCCCGCACTAAAAGTGAATGATAGAAGTTGGCTATACCTCATGATGCTTGCCTTAATGGCTTGCAATGCCTACCAGTTATTAATTCTACATAAATTGAATGCAAAATCTGCACAGGAAAGACAAAAGCGTGCTAGTCAATCCAATAATCATAAACCACTAAGTGGTAATAAAAAAGCACTAACAAAAAAACCGTCCATGTGAGTTTGGACGGTTTTTTTGTTGTTATTTTACTTCCTGCGATTGTGCGTTGCCATTAGCAATCATTTCAGAAACGGAAACAAGTTTCATACCCTTGCTTTGAACATCCTTAATAATCATCGGGAGGGCATTGGCGGTTTGTTTAGCAGAATCAGATGCATGAAGAAGAACAATATCCCCGTTTTTTGCATTACTAACATTTTCTGCGATTTTATTTACACCCGGATTCATCCAATCCTTTGAATCAATTCTCCAGCTCACTACCGTATAACCATAACGCTCAGCAATTTTTAACGTTCGCTTATCAAAATGACCGGTCGGAGCACGAAGCAGCTTTATATCCTTAACATTTAACTTTTTAAAAACCTCTTGTGCTTTTGAAATATCTTTTCCAATTTCCCTATCATCTAAATCAATATAATCCTCGTAAGCATAGCCAAGGATACCAATTTCATACCCATCCTTTACAATCCGACTTACAAGATCGGGATGACGCTCTGCCCAGGAGCCAGCTAAAAAGAAGGTAGCACCCTTAACATTCTCTTTTTTTAACGTATCTAAAATCGGTTCTGCTTTTTCATCACCCCAGCCAATATTAAAGGTGAGAGCGATGTCTTTTTCGCCTCGGTAAACGGCTTTAGGTCCATCCTTTGTGGAGAAAACAGAAATTTGCGCATGATTTTCCATGTAAAAGAACCATGCAGCAAAAAAGGCTGCCATTAATATTAATAAAACGCTCCGCAAAGATTTACCATTTAACACATAAAAGAAATTCACTTTGACCACCTCGTCCCATACCATCCTTGTCTCAAGCCTATGCAAATTTTTTAGATAATATGATAAAAGAAAATAATAATAAATTTTAATAAATTGGAAAAGACTACTATAACTAGATATTTTGTGGAGGGATTTAATGCTTGGACTTCTCATAAATGAAAAAGAAGTAAAAGAAATTGAATATCTAATAAAAAGAGAAATGGATGAAATCCTATTTGACTTACGCGATGAGCGAATCGACCAGATTGTTAAAAGAGCAATGGAGGAAAGATATAAAATTTTATTTACTTTATTCAGGAGGTTGGCTTCACCAAATGAATGTTTTAAATACATTCGACATGATAAGAAGGGCAGAATGAAAGGGTAGTTAGCAGTTTTATTTTTATAAAAAATAGTGTTGACATTACTTAATAATCTTGTTATATTAATAAACGTCGCTGATGACATAAAAACAACAAAAAATAATTGTTGACTTTTTATTTCACAGGTGGTATATTAATAAAGTCGCTTTTGAGCGATGACAAAGATTGTTCTTTGAAAACTAAACAAACAAAAACGTCAACAAACAATAATTATTCACTTCATTTAATGATGTGAAGCCAACGTAAATTTCGAGCTAAATCAACTTTCTTGGAGAGTTTGATCCTGGCTCAGGACGAACGCTGGCGGCGTGCCTAATACATGCAAGTCGAGCGAATCTTTGGGAGCTTGCTCCCGAAGATTAGCGGCGGACGGGTGAGTAACACGTGGGCAACCTGCCTGTAAGACTGGGATAACTTCGGGAAACCGGAGCTAATACCGGATAATCCTTTTCCTCACATGAGGGAGAGCTGAAAGACGGTTTCGGCTGTCACTTACAGATGGGCCCGCGGCGCATTAGCTAGTTGGTGAGGTAACGGCTCACCAAGGCGACGATGCGTAGCCGACCTGAGAGGGTGATCGGCCACACTGGGACTGAGACACGGCCCAGACTCCTACGGGAGGCAGCAGTAGGGAATCTTCCGCAATGGACGAAAGTCTGACGGAGCAACGCCGCGTGAGCGAAGAAGGCCTTCGGGTCGTAAAGCTCTGTTGTTAGGGAAGAACAAGTATCGGAGTAACTGCCGGTACCTTGACGGTACCTAACCAGAAAGCCACGGCTAACTACGTGCCAGCAGCCGCGGTAATACGTAGGTGGCAAGCGTTGTCCGGAATTATTGGGCGTAAAGCGCGCGCAGGCGGTCCTTTAAGTCTGATGTGAAAGCCCACGGCTCAACCGTGGAGGGTCATTGGAAACTGGGGGACTTGAGTGCAGAAGAGGAAAGCGGAATTCCACGTGTAGCGGTGAAATGCGTAGAGATGTGGAGGAACACCAGTGGCGAAGGCGGCTTTCTGGTCTGTAACTGACGCTGAGGCGCGAAAGCGTGGGGAGCAAACAGGATTAGATACCCTGGTAGTCCACGCCGTAAACGATGAGTGCTAAGTGTTAGAGGGTTTCCGCCCTTTAGTGCTGCAGCTAACGCATTAAGCACTCCGCCTGGGGAGTACGGCCGCAAGGCTGAAACTCAAAGGAATTGACGGGGGCCCGCACAAGCGGTGGAGCATGTGGTTTAATTCGAAGCAACGCGAAGAACCTTACCAGGTCTTGACATCCTCTGACACTCCTAGAGATAGGACGTTCCCCTTCGGGGGACAGAGTGACAGGTGGTGCATGGTTGTCGTCAGCTCGTGTCGTGAGATGTTGGGTTAAGTCCCGCAACGAGCGCAACCCTTGATCTTAGTTGCCAGCATTCAGTTGGGCACTCTAAGGTGACTGCCGGTGACAAACCGGAGGAAGGTGGGGATGACGTCAAATCATCATGCCCCTTATGACCTGGGCTACACACGTGCTACAATGGATGGTACAAAGGGCAGCGAAGCCGTGAGGTGAAGCCAATCCCATAAAACCATTCTCAGTTCGGATTGTAGGCTGCAACTCGCCTACATGAAGCCGGAATCGCTAGTAATCGCGGATCAGCATGCCGCGGTGAATACGTTCCCGGGCCTTGTACACACCGCCCGTCACACCACGAGAGTTTGTAACACCCGAAGTCGGTGGGGTAACCGTAAGGAGCCAGCCGCCTAAGGTGGGACAGATGATTGGGGTGAAGTCGTAACAAGGTAGCCGTATCGGAAGTTAAGCTTCTCAGCGCTGATGGTAGTTGGGGGCTATCCCCCTGTGAGAGTAAGACGTTGCCAGGCAAATGAATGAAGACAACCGCATTAGGTTGTCTTTTTTTTGTATTCTGCATTTTTTTACGATTCGCGGATATGATACTAAAATTCGCTGATAGCCTGAAATATTGTAACTTTAAGCCTTTAATAGTAGTCAAAATTTAATGATATACTCCGGTTTTCTCCAAGAAAGAAGGGCTAATATTCATAATCGAGGCTCTAAGCGACCGAAATTGGGTGAAAAGCAAAAAACAGTAGCTTATAGTGGTTATATACGATATACGAGCCCCGATTCGAGCCAATCTAATAAATAGGGTCACGTAAATTAGAAATTAATTAACTTCTCTAAACTATATTAATAAGTCGAAAGCTTTTTATACAGTTTTGAAATCCTGCATTTAAGATTTATAGGGACGGATCGAAACGACCGAAAAGCTAGGAGCCGAAGCTAGACAAGTCATTTTAAATGAATATGGTACACTCGTTTTAGCTTATTTCTTCTGTATTATCTAGTTTTGACGGAATGATCCCTTAAGATTATTTTACTTTTTCCATTAATTCTATAAATCATTACACATTGAATGTCTGCTCCTTCGGCACAGCAAATTCGAGGAAGATTATGTTCACCTTTCGCAAGCCAGCAATGAAGCAAATTCAGTGATGTAGGCTTGGTGGCGATAGCAAGAAGGTCACACCCGTTTCAATACCGAACACGGAAGATAAGCTTCTCAGCACCAATGGTAGTTGGTGGCTATCCCACTGTGAGAGTAGGACGTTACCAGGCATTTGAATGAAGACAACCGCATAAGGCTGTCTTTTTTCGTACAGATTAAAATTGAAAGTGATGATAAGTAACCGAAATAGAAGGAATGGTGAATAAATGATAGCTTATCGAAGTCCTAGGCGACCGAAATCGGAGAAAAGAGGGAAATCGTCGCAATATCTATGTTATTTTGATTCCAAGTCTTATAAAATTTATGAAATCTGATTCAACTACTATGTTAGAACGTAGTTTTCATACATGATCTGTGGCAAAACTATGTATCATGGGCTATAAACGGGAACGAAAAATATATAAAAAATTATTGACGTTTCCTTTTGAAAGTGATAATATATAAAAGCTGTCGTTAATAACAAGTAAACAACTTGATAAAGAAATAAAAATTTAAAAAAGTGTTGACTTATTACTGACGATCTGATATATTAATAGAGTTGCTTCTGAAGAAAGATAAGAAGCGGCGCAATTGTTCTTTGAAAACTAAACAAACAAAAACGTCAACAAACAATAATTATTCACTTCATTTAATGATGTGAAGCCAACGTAAATTTCGAGCTAAATCAACTTTCTTGGAGAGTTTGATCCTGGCTCAGGACGAACGCTGGCGGCGTGCCTAATACATGCAAGTCGAGCGAATCTTTGGGAGCTTGCTCCCATTGGTTAGCGGCGGACGGGTGAGTAACACGTGGGCAACCTGCCTGTAAGACTGGGATAACTTCGGGAAACCGGAGCTAATACCGGATAATCCTTTTCCTCACATGAGGGAGAGCTGAAAGACGGTTTCGGCTGTCACTTACAGATGGGCCCGCGGCGCATTAGCTAGTTGGTGAGGTAACGGCTCACCAAGGCGACGATGCGTAGCTATGTGCGGACGGGATAAGTGCTGAAAGCATCTAAGCATGAAGCCCCCCTCAAGATGAGATTTCCCATAGCGCAAGCTAGTAAGATCCCTGAAAGATGATCAGGTTGATAGGTCAGAGGTGGAAGCGTGGTAACATGTGGAGCTGACTGATACTAATCGATCGAGGACTTAACCAAGTCATATTATATGAACAAGGCTTACTGGTTCAAACTTATTTCTTCTGTATTATCTAGTTTTGAGGGAATGATCCCTTAAGTAAATAGTCTGGTGGCGATAGCGAGAAGGTCACACCCGTTCCCATACCGAACACGGAAGTTAAGCTTCTCAGCGCTGATGGTAGTTGGGGGCTATCCCCCTGTGAGAGTAAGACGTTGCCAGGCAAATGAATGAAAGACAGCCTATTTTGGTTGTCTTTTTTTGTATTTTCGTCTTTTTTCTAGATTAAAAAACGGTAGCTAATAAAGGTTCTAAGCGACCGAAATTAGGTGAAAAGCGAAAAAATGGTAGCTTATAGAGGTTCTAAGTAACCGATAACGAGAAAATAAAGAAAAACAGGCTACCAATGAGGTTCTTGGTGACCGAAAACGGGAGAAAAGTGAAAAATAGGTAACCAAAAAGTGTTTTGGTGACCGAAAACGGGAGAAAAGTGAAAAATAGGTAACCAAAAAGTATTTTGGTGACCGAAAACGAGAGAAAAGTGAAAAATAGGTAACCAAAAAGTATTTTGGTGACCGAAAACGAGAGAAAAGTGAAAAATAGGTAACCAAAAAGTATTTTGGTGACCGAAAACGGGAGAAAAGTGAAAAATAGGTAACCAAAAAGTGTTTTGGTGACCGAAAACGAGAAAAAAGAGAAAAAAGAGAAAAACGGGTAACCAAGGTCCTTTGGTGACTGAAATCCAGAAAAAATAAAAAAACAGGTCACCAATAATCTCCATTGGTGACTAAAATCCGAAATAGAAAGCAGAATAGCCAACAATAACCCGACCGGCTTCCCAATTTACCCATAAAAAATCAATTATGGACATGTAATAACCTCTAATGGACTACCCAAGTCGCTAAAAATGTGGCTTTATTTTTAAGTTAAAAATCAACTTAGCATTTTAATAAAAAAAATCTAACTTCACTAGGATCTATATTTATTTTTACTGTTGACCACTATTTTCAGAAAAATAAACTCTCAATTCAGAGATTAGATATACGAATTAAAAAATCAACCATATTGTTTGGAAAATTCACCCCATTAAATACTGATAAATTAAAAATGGACCTTTTCGTAATGTAATCTCTAAAAAGGATTGAATAAAAGGAAAGTCTTTATTTGGCATCGTTTTTGTTAAATCACTCCACCACTCCGTTTCATATCGGGCAATCATACTAAGATTATAAAGAATCAAATAGTGGATTAGCAGCTCCGGGAAATGCAACCAATTGCTCTTTCTCGTGGGCAAGGAATGACATCCGTCCTCAAGATGATATTTTATAGGGGACGTGCCTTTTAGTGCTTGAGCGTCCATTGTAAAGGTTAAGCCTTCACTTGAAAAATCAATGGGTCTTTCAAATTTTGAAGTAATAAATTCTTTAAATCGATTTGCTGTCATATGATACTGATCTAAAACTTCTTCAGGAATTATAAATTTTTCACCATCAGTAAGTATTTTTGTAAATGTTTTTTTCCCCTCTAATCGGAAAAATAATTCATCTAATTCAGGTATGAGTTGAAGCAAGTCCTCCATGATGACTTTTTCCCCTTCTAGGTGTTTTATGTGAAACATCCTTTCTGACATAAATGGGAAAAGTCCATTTTTTTGAAATTTAACCTCATCCTGAAAGAATTGATAATTTTGCTTTTTTCTTTTTCTAGTTGAAACTCCATGGGCCAAAACGGCAGTGGTTTCCGGATAGAAAGGGTCAATGGTGAGTATACATGCTTTAATTAAATGAACTAGTCCGTAAAAAAGAAGAATGGGTTTTAATATAAGCGGAGATTTCTCAGCTTGTTCGTAATAAATTTGACCATGTTCAAGATAATAAAGAAAGGCATAGCTGTTTCCATAGCTTTTTTGCTCCGGATTTTCAATGTTAAACGTTTGATAATGACTTTTTAAAAATAACTGACAATACTCAGCAGAATAAAAACAACTATAGCTTTTCCAGCCCTGAAACATAAAATCACCCTATTCTGAAAAATCTAACATCTAATTTTCTCTTGACAGTATTTTATCCAATTGTTAACCTACAAATAAAAATTTTTCTCCTGGAGGCCTTTTATAATGTGGGAAAGTAAATTTGTTAAAGAAGGATTAACGTTTGATGATGTGTTACTAATTCCTGGTAAGTCAGAGGTTTTGCCTCGTGATGTTAATCTTCAAGTTCAATTGTCTAATACTGTAAAACTTGGTATTCCTATTATTAGTGCGGGGATGGACACAGTAACGGAGTCGGAAATGGCAATCGCCATGGCTCGACAAGGTGGTTTAGGAATCATCCACAAAAATATGACAATTGATCAGCAGGCTGAGCAGGTAGAAAAGGTTAAGCGTTCGGAAAGTGGGGTTATTACCGATCCATTCTTTTTAACTCCAGAGCATCAAGTATTTGATGCAGAGCATTTAATGGGAAAATATCGAATTTCTGGTGTGCCAATCGTCAATAACATGGAAGAACAAAAGCTTGTCGGAATTATTACTAACAGGGACCTTCGCTTTATTCAAGATCAGGACTATTCTTTTAAAATTTCTGATGTCATGACAAAAGAAGATCTTGTTACTGCGCCAGTTGGCACAACGTTAAAAGAAGCAGAAGAAATCCTTCAAAAATATAAAATTGAAAAGCTCCCTCTTGTAGATGAGCAAGGGGTATTAAAAGGCCTTATCACAATTAAGGACATTGAAAAGGTAATTGAATTTCCTAACGCTGCTAAAGACCATCAGGGCCGTTTATTAGCCGGCGCAGCTGTAGGGGTAACCAAAGACACGATGATGCGGGTCGAAGCGCTTGTGAAAGCAAATGTGGACGTTATAGTTGTTGATACAGCTCATGGTCATTCAAAAGGGGTCTATGATGTCGTTAAAGAAATTAGAAATACTTATCCAAGCTTAACGATTATTGCTGGTAACGTGGCAACAGCTGAAGCTACAAAGCATCTTATTGAAGCAGGAGCCGATGTAGTCAAAGTAGGAATTGGTCCTGGTTCTATTTGTACGACAAGAGTGGTTGCAGGCGTAGGTGTTCCACAAATTACTGCTATATATGATTGTGCAACAGAAGCAAAAAAACATGGAAAGACAATTATTGCTGATGGTGGAATTAAATATTCCGGCGATATCGTAAAGGCACTGGCATCTGGTGGGCATGCTGTTATGCTTGGAAGCTTACTTGCAGGAGTTTCTGAAAGTCCAGGTGAAACAGAGATCTTCCAAGGGCGTCGCTTTAAAGTGTATCGTGGAATGGGATCAGTTGCGGCGATGGAGAAAGGCTCAAAGGACCGTTATTTCCAAGAGGAAAATAAAAAGTTTGTGCCAGAAGGAATTGAAGGGCGTCTGCCTTATAAAGGACCTTTGGCTGAAACTGTTTACCAGTTAATCGGCGGTCTTCGTGCCGGCATGGGGTATTGTGGTACTAAGGACCTTTATGAATTAAGAGAAAAGGCACAATTTATTAGGATGACCGGAGCAGGTCTAAGGGAAAGTCACCCGCATGATGTTCAAATTACAAAAGAGGCTCCAAACTACTCCTTATCATAAAATGACAAGCAGAGAAGCAAAAATCTTCTCTGCTTTTTCTTTTGGAATCGAACAGCAAGCCCACTCTTTTATATGAAAAAAGATCTATTATTTTTTGAAAAACTGATAGATTTGGAAAAAGAATGAGCCTAGACTTGCTCTATGCATCGCTATAGATATTGTGTTAAAATAACCAAAGTGTATTAATACTTGGAGGGCGTTACAGTGAACAAATTTTTTTCGCAAAAATATATTGCTGGAATTTTGGCAATGGTGATGTTTTTTAGCCTATTTGCCGGATTAGGTCAAGCAAAAGCAGATACGGCATTTAAAATCAATGGTGATAGTGCCATTCTTGTTGATGGAAAAACAGGTCAGGTTTTATTTGAACAAAATGCAGATAGTATGCTGGGTATTGCCAGTATGTCAAAAATGATGACGGAATATATTTTGCTGAATGCCATTAAAGAAGGCAAAGTGAAATGGGATCAAGAATATACAGTTAGTGATACAGTGTATAAAATTTCGCAAAATAAAACTTTATCCAATGTACCGCTGCGCCGTGATGGTAAGTACAAGGTAAAAGAATTATATGATGCTATGGCTATTTATTCTGCTAATGGCGCAACCATTGCCCTTGCAGAAGTATTAGCAGGCACAGAAGCAAACTTTGTAAAAATGATGAATGACACAGCCAATAAATTAGGATTAAAGGATTATAAATTTGTCAATTCGACTGGTTTAAGTAATAAGGACTACAATGGCATGCAGCCAACAGGTAGTGCTGAGGATGAAAACTTGATGTCTGCTCGTTCTGTAGCAACGTTAGCCTTTCACTTAATCAATGATTTCCCAGAAGTCCTTAAGACCGCTAGCACCCCTACTATGATGTTTAGAGGTGGAACAACCGATCAGATAAAAATGGATAACTGGAACTGGATGCTACCAAGCTTAGTATATAGTTATCAAGGAATGGAAGGGCTTAAAACAGGACATACTGATTTGGCAGGTAACTGTTTTACAGGAACAGCTATGCGTGATGGCAAAAGGTATATTACTGTTGTCCAAAATGCAAAAGAAGCAAATGGTCAAAGTACATATAAAGCACGCTTTGACGAAACACGCAAAATGATGGATTTCGCTTTTTCTAATTTTTCAAAAGAAGAGGTATTACCGCAGCATTATGTTATAAAAGGTAATGAGACGGTCCCTGTGACCAGCGGAAAAGCGAAGCAAGTGAAAATTTATACAAAAACAGCGGTGAACATAGACACTTTAAATGGTGATAAGAATAATTATAAGCCTGTTTTAGTTTTGGATAAAAATAAAGTAGATAAAAATGGCGCATTAATGGCCCCAATTAAAAAAGGCGACAAAGTCGGCTATGTGACACTTGTACCGAAAAATGGCGAAAAACTAAGCTATCTTACAGGGGAAGAAGCACAAGTAGATGTCATCGCTGCACAGGATGTTGAAAAAGCAAATTGGTTCGTTCTTATGATGCGTGGAATCGGCGGCTTTTTCGGGAATGTTGGGCACAGTATCGGCCATACCGTTAAAGGATGGTTCTAGAAATAGCCACTTTTAAAAAGGGTTCATGTCTTGACATGAACCCCTTTTTGTTGTTTATTTTAATTTGTGGGAAAAATTAATTTAATTCCGACTGAATAGGTAAAGATTTCCTGATTGTTGTTTAGATTGTTGTTTAATTTATCAAAACATTATTAAAATCGGCTCAATAGGAGGAATTACTATGAAAACTGGTACGGATCGTGTAAAACGTGGAATGGCTGAAATGCAAAAGGGTGGCGTCATTATGGACGTTGTTAATGCAGAACAGGCAAAAATTGCTGAGGAGGCCGGCGCAGTAGCCGTTATGGCACTAGAGCGTGTCCCATCAGATATTCGTGCTGCAGGCGGAGTTGCAAGAATGGCTGATCCACGAATTGTAGAAGAGGTATTAAATGCTGTAAGTATCCCTGTTATGGCGAAAGCAAGAATTGGTCACATTGTCGAGGCACGTGTGCTAGAAGCGATGGGTGTTGACTATATCGATGAAAGTGAAGTATTAACACCTGCTGACGAAGAATTCCACTTAAACAAGAAGGAATATACTGTTCCATTTGTTTGTGGCTGCCGTGACTTAGGCGAAGCTGCTCGCAGGATTGGAGAAGGCGCTTCCATGCTTCGTACGAAGGGTGAACCAGGTACTGGGAACATCGTTGAGGCTGTTCGCCACATGCGTAAGGTAAATGCTCAAGTACGTAAAGTTGTTGCGATGAACGAAGATGAGTTAATGACAGAAGCAAAGCTACTAGGTGCACCATATGAAACTTTACTTGAAATCAAACGTTTAGGCCGTCTTCCAGTGGTAAACTTCGCAGCAGGCGGAGTTGCTACACCAGCTGATGCCGCTCTTATGATGCAATTAGGAGCTGATGGGGTATTTGTTGGTTCTGGTATTTTCAAATCCGAAAACCCTGCTTTGTTTGCAAAAGCAATTGTTGAAGCAACGACCCATTATCAAGATTACAAACTAATTGCTGAGCTTTCAAAAAATCTTGGAACACCAATGAAGGGAATTGAAATTTCATCATTGGCTGCCAAAGACCGCATGCAGGAACGCGGCTGGTAAAAAGAAAAGCGGAAGGCGCCCGCTTATCGGCGACAAGCACAAGACGAGCCGGCATGAAAGTTGCCTTTTAACCTTCTTGACGGATTGGCTTGTGCCTCGAGCCGATGGCACCTGGAGCTAGACAGGAAGAAAAGCGGAAGCGCCTCGGTCAGGGGCGACAAGCATAAGACGAGCCGCGATGGCTGGACAAGGAGTAATTTCTATGGTGAAAGTAGGGGTGCTTGCCTTACAAGGGGCAGTACGTGAACACATCCAATCGGTTGAAGCATGTGGTGTAGAAGCCGTTGCCATCAAACACAAAGAACAGCTAGAAGAGGTGGATGGCCTTGTTCTCCCTGGCGGCGAAAGCACGACAATGCGGCGTTTGATTGATAAATATGATTTTATGGATGCACTAAAGGAATTTGCCCGCGCGGGAAAACCGATGTTTGGGACATGCGCTGGCCTCATTCTGATTGCTAAAAATGTTGTTGGTTACAAGGAGCCTCATATCGGTGTGATGGACGTTACGGTTGAACGTAATTCCTTTGGACGCCAGGTAGACAGCTTCGAGGCCGACCTCGATATTAAGGATGTAGTAGGGAATTTCCCTGCGGTGTTTATTCGTGCGCCGCATATTGTGGATGCAGGACCTGATGTGGAAATCCTAGCAAAGCATGATGACCGCATTGTTGCGGCACGGGAAGGTCAATTTCTTGGCTGCTCCTTTCATCCTGAGCTAACGGACAACCATCAACTTACTGCATACTTTATCGAGATGGTAAAAGAAGCAAAGCAAAAGAAACTTGCATAATTTGGTTGCAATTGGACCATAATTATAGTAACTTAAATATAAATATTCATAATGAAAAAGCAATGAGAGGAATTAGTAACAGGATACTCATTCTAAAGAGAGCCGGTGGCTGGTGGAAACCGGTGTTTGATACTTGTGAATCCATCCTCGAGCAAGGTACGGAACGCTTCTTTTTGAAGTTAGTAAGTACTTTCGGTAAAACCGTTAAATTTTTTCAAGGTGGACAGATTGTTCTGTCAACCAGGGTGGTAACGCGGGTAACTCTCGTCCCTGTTTTGGGGACGGGAGTTTTTTATTTTTAAAAAGGAGTTGTCAAAGCTATGTTGGATTTAAAATATTTAAGAGCAAATTTTGCTGAAGTGAAAGAGAAGCTGCAGCATCGTGGTGAGGATTTAACTGATTTAGGAAAGTTTGAAGAGCTTGATGTAAAAAGACGCGAATTAATCGTGGAGTCTGAGCAATTAAAAAGCCGAAGAAATGAGGTTTCTCAGCAAGTAGCTGTCCTAAAGCGGGAAAAACAAGATGCCGATCATCTGATTCAAGAAATGCGTGAAGTGGGCGACCGTATTAAAGTACTTGATGATGAGCTTCGAGGTGTAGAAGAAACCCTTGAGTTATTATTGCTAAGCATTCCTAATATCCCACATGAAAGCGTCCCTGTTGGCGAATCTGAGGATGATAATGTTGAAATAAGGAAATGGGGTCAGGTTCGTGAGTTTGCCTTTGAAGCAAAACCGCACTGGGATCTTGCCGACCATTTAGGAATACTAGATTTTGAACGAGCAGGGAAGGTTACTGGGAGCCGCTTTGTTTTTTATAAAGGCCTTGGAGCCCGCCTTGAGCGTGCGTTAATCAGCTTTATGCTTGACCTCCATGTCGATGAGCACGGCTATACAGAGGTTCTTCCGCCTTACATGGTGAATCGTGCCAGCATGACGGGAACAGGTCAGTTACCAAAATTCGAAGAGGATGCCTTTTTGATTGAAAGTGAAGATTATTTCTTAATTCCAACAGCGGAAGTACCCGTCACTAACCTGTATCGTGATGAAATTTTAACCGGTGAGGAGCTTCCTATTCGTTATGCTGCCTATAGTGCATGTTTCCGTTCTGAGGCGGGGTCTGCAGGGCGTGATACACGTGGCTTGATTCGTCAACATCAGTTTAATAAAGTGGAGCTTGTTAAATTTGTAAAGCCAGAGGATTCTTACGAAGAGCTTGAAAAACTGACAAATGATGCAGAGCGAGTTTTGCAATTATTAGAACTCCCTTATCGAGTCTTAAGCATGTGCACGGGTGACCTTGGTTTCACGGCTGCCAAAAAGTATGATATTGAAGTTTGGATCCCAAGCTATGGGATGTACCGAGAAATTTCTTCTTGCAGTAATTTTGAGGCCTTCCAAGCACGACGGGCTAATATTCGCTTCCGTCGCGATCTAAAAGCAAAACCTGAGCATGTTCATACCTTAAATGGATCAGGACTTGCTATTGGCCGTACGGTTGCCGCAATTTTGGAAAATTATCAGCAGGCCGATGGCAGTGTTGTGATTCCAACCGTACTGCGACCTTATATGGGTAACCGTGAGGTCATTAAACCGTTCTAAAAAAACAAATTTCCGGGCGGAAAAAATCCCGTCCGGAATTTATTTTTAATAACGTTTGACATCCAAAGCATTATGTGATAAATTATCATTTGTTGTCATGGAGGAATACCCAAGTCCGGCTGAAGGGATCGGTCTTGAAAACCGACAGGCGGGTTAAACCGCGCGGGGGTTCGAATCCCTCTTCCTCCGCCATAACAATATTTTTAATATCGCGCATAAAACTGGAGATTGAAATTCGCCGCAAGAGATTGCGGCGAATTTTTTTTTGAAAAGATAAAGAAGCAGGCGCTTGCGCTTTTCTAATAAAAAACACATATTGGCTTAACCAATATGTGCTTTTGATCTATTTAAAATTTCATTTAGCTTTTCTTCTACCTCGCGGCAAACTCGCTCGGCATCGAGGTCGTTATTTACGACATCAGTAGTATCCATATCGACAATTAACACTTCACTGGCATTGTAATGTTCGATGACCCATTCGTCATAGCCCTTCCAAACTTCAAAGTAATATTCTTTCAGTTCAGGATTAATTTCAAAGCTGCGGCCGCGTGCCATGATGCGGTCAACCACAGTATCAAATGATCCCTTTAAATAAACCATTAAATCCGGAGCCTTCTTAGGAAGTTGACTTAGCTCTTCCATCATATTATCGACTAGGTCTTCATAAATTTTGAATTCAAGGTCAGAAATTCTGCCTAGTTTTTTATTTACATAAGCAAAATACCAATCTTCGTAAATAGAACGATCTTGAATCGTAAAGATAGGCTCGTGCCAGTTGATACAGTCTTTTACGGTTTTGAAGCGTTTATTTAAGAAAAATAACTGTAAGAGAAAGGGAATTCTTTTTGCATCTAGCTCTTCAGGTGTAAGCTCATAATAAAGCGGAAGAATCGGATTATCATCCACCACTTCATAAAAAACTTTACTGTCAATTCCCTTATGTCTAAAGTGTGCATTCAAAGTATCGGCCACACTTGTCTTGCCTAAACCAATCATTCCACCAATAACGATACTCAACGAAATCCCCCTGTTTCTATAAAGTGTTGCTCCAGCTGTTTGATTTTAATGTTAATGAAAGCTTTTCAATAATATGGTTCAAATCCTGTTCGTTGTTCACAAAATCCAATTCATCGCCGTTAAAACGTAGAACCGGGATGTCGGGATGAAGCTGCGCGAAACTTGTTATGGTTTCCTCATAGTCAATGGATAACTGTTCTAAATATAATGGGCTGATGTTTTTCTCGAGTTCACGCCCTCTTATTTTAATTCGTTTTAAAAGAGTATCAAGGCTAGCATGTAAATAAATAATGACATTTGGTTTTGGCATATCAGCAGTTAATATCTGATAAATTTTATAATATTTTTGATACTCTTCGTGATTTAACGTTCGTTGTGCAAAAATCAAGTTTTTAAAAATATGATAGTCGGCCACTACAGATTGATGTTTGCTTAAGTAATGGGTATTAATATCCCCTAATTGCTTATAACGATTGCAAAGGAAAAACATCTCTGTTTGGAAGCTCCATTCCTCAATATTTTCATAAAACTTCCCTAAAAATGGATTTTCATCGACAATCTCTTTTAATAAAGCAAAATTAAAATGGTCCGAAATGGCCTTTGCGAGAGATGTTTTCCCAACACCTATCGGCCCTTCAACAGTAATAAAGGGTGTACCACCCATGTTGTTGCTCCCCTTTCTCCAACGGCCTGTACTCTCTATGATCAATTAGATTTATACTATTCGTATGGTACTAGTTATAAACCTTTTTCTTATATTATTAGAATCATTGGACTTCGAGAATTGTCCAGCTCCAGGCGCCCAGCGCCTTCCGCTTTTCTAAGACGCAAAGAATATTTTATCATACTCTATATCGGTAAGGGATATGGAAAATTTAGAAGATGTGAGTATTTTGTCAAATACATGAAAAAACTGCCGAAGAGGGGCAGTTTTTGTCGTAAGAATAGTAGTAGTGGTAACATTTGTTTTATCTTTTCCTTATGATAAAGTTATCTTCTAACAAGGTCCAATTTTGTGGGAATGGATATCCTAGCACCCAATAGCTTACGCCTCTCAAATTAAATTCCTTTATAAGATTAAATTTAGCTTGAGCACTGCGGGCATCTTCGAACCATACTTCATGCTGCTTCCCCTGACGATCGGTATACCTGAAAAATGGTGATTGGGCCGTTTCGTTGTACTGAATGACAGCATTATACTCAGTCGCTCTCCTAATAGCTTCCTGCATATCGAAGGTTTCTGCTTGTCGGCCTTGGACATGAGGGAGTACCCAATCCCTTGCATAAACCTGAAACCCCATCAAAATTTTATTTCTCGGAATGGCTGTGACGGCATATTCTAAAACTTTTCTAATCAAGTTGATAGGAGAAATGGCCTGTGGAGGGCCGAAACGGTAGCCCCATTCGTAAGTCATTAGGACAACAAAATCAAGGATACGGCCATGTGCAGGATAATCATGGGCCTCATATAGCAATCCTTTTTGATCCGCACTTGTTTTTGGCGCCAAAGAAGAGGATACAAAATAGCCGGCTGGATGCAGTAAATCAACTGCTTTTTGTAAAAAGCGGTTATAGTTTTCGCGGTCTTCAGGCGATACATTCTCAAAATCAATATTTAATCCTCTGTATCCCTTTGCCCTCATGGTTGAAAGAGTATTCGTTAAAATTCGGTCAGAAAGGGTAGGATTTGACAGGATGGTGTGCGCAAGAGTTGTACCTGCTTCAGTAGCTGAAAAATTCGTGATGGCCATCATTGGAACAACATGACCATTATGGGCAGCTTGAATGGTCGGTCCATCATCGAGCGGTTCAAGGGTACCGTCATTTTTCATTCGATAACCGAATGGACTCACAATGGTTAAGTCGTGAGCAACGTCTTTTACTTCACGCGCTCCTGCTTGACCAAAAACGGTTGTAAAGGCGTTCACGTCAATGGTTCGTTTCGGCGCTTCAGGAATTCTAAGGGTTCTTCCTACCGTAACTTGGGAAGGATTTGTTAAACCATTTGCTTGTAAAATGGCTTGTTCACTAACACCGAACCGTCGTGCGATAGAGGCAAGATTATCACCTGACCTTACTGTATAAGAAATTATAGGTATAATCAGACGCTGCCCCGGATAAATAGAGGTGGGACTAGTTAAATGGTTTAATTGCATCAGTTCTTGCACATTTGTCCCGTTCCTCCTTGCGATCGCGTCTAAAGTGTCTCCTGAACGGACTGTATAACGTAAATATGGCGACGGAATGATAAGGGCAAAACCTATCACTAATTGATTAGGATTTTCTAGTCCATTTGCTCTTACAATCGCATTTGTACTCACACCGTATTGCTGTGCAAGGCGATCAATCGTATCTCCGCTTTTTACAACATGTATAATCACCATCCATACCATACCTCACTTTCACTTATTCATCTTTATATATGTATTCTGAAAAAAATCAAACATACCCACCGCCAATAAGTAAACCATTAGCGTCATAATCATTACTTGTCCTTATGTCAGGACTGAAATAGGTTATAATGGACATGAATCGTAAATAAAGGCAGGTTTAAATATGGAATTAGAACTCAGTGAAGATGAATATTTTATGAAGGAAGCCATTAGGGAGGCAAAAAAGGCTGAGGAATTAAATGAGGTGCCAATTGGTGCCGTTATAGTCATTGATGGAAAAATTATTTCCCGGGCGCATAATTTACGGGAAAGTCAGCAAAATGCCGTCGCTCATGCTGAACTTCTTGCCATTGAGAAAGCCTGCCAAATCATGGGCTCATGGCGACTAGAAAACGCCACCCTTTACGTGACATTAGAGCCCTGTCCTATGTGTTCAGGTGCCATCCTATTATCGAGAGTAAGCAGGGTTGTTTATGGGGCGGCAGATCCCAAGGGTGGGTGTGCCGGTACGTTGATGAATCTATTGCAGGACGAGCGCTTCAACCATCAATCTGAGCTCACTGATGGGATATTAGAGAGTGAATGCAGTCAATTACTTTCTAATTTTTTCCGCGGGATACGTGAGCGAAAAAAATTAGAAAAAAAGCTAAAAACACAGTAGGTTGAGATTACAGAAATTGACAGTTGATAAAGATTGATTTTTTTCAGGAAAGTTAGTATACTGAAAAAGCGTCATATAAGACGTATCTACCATTTGGTATCAACTTTGCCGTGCTAGGTGGGGAGGTAGCGGTGCCCTGTACTCGCAATCCGCTCTAGCGAGGCTGAATCCCTTCCCGAGGCTGATGTCCTGTAGGGCCTGCCTTAAGTAAGTGGTGTTGACGCCTGGGTCCTGCGCAATGGGAATCCATGAACCATGTCAGGTCCGGAAGGAAGCAGCATTAAGTGGACGCTCCCATGTGCCGCAGGGTTGCCTGGGCCGAGCTAACTGCTTAAGTAACGCTTATGGGCGTCAGTCGAAGGAAGGTGCACGGCAGTTATTACATATTACTTAAATAAACTCATCTCTAACAAGAGGTGGGTTTTTTTATTTATCAAAATGGTCCAACTTCTGTTTTCTTTTTAATTCATTTTGGAAAATTGAAACGGTATAGAGTATAATAAATGAGATGAAAATTCGGAAGGGGGCTTTTGTTTTGGCATATCAAGCTTTATATCGTGTTTGGCGTCCGCAGAACTTTATTGATGTTGTAGGACAAGAACATGTAACCAAGACATTGCAGAACGCCCTGCTTCAGGAGAAAATATCACATGCCTATCTATTTTCCGGACCAAGAGGAACGGGAAAAACAAGTGCAGCGAAAATTTTAGCCAAAGCCGTAAATTGTGAGCATGCTCCAGTTTCAGAACCGTGCAATGAATGTGCGGCTTGCCAAGGGATAACAAACGGAACAATTTCTGATGTATTGGAATTTGATGCTGCATCTAATTCTCGAGTCGAAGAAATGCGAGATGTTCTTGATAAAGTGAAATTCGCCCCAACGGCAGTCAAGTATAAAGTCTATATCATCGATGAAGTGCATATGCTGTCCATTAGTGCTTTTAATGCTCTCTTAAAAACACTAGAAGAACCGCCTAAGCATGTGATCTTTATTTTAGCAACTACAGAACCTCATAAAATCCCGCTTACGATTATTTCTCGCTGTCAGCGTTTTGATTTTCGCCGCATTACAGCGGGGGCGATTGTGAATCGCATGAAGCTCATCGTTGAAGAAACAGGGGTCCTTTGTGATGAACGAGCACTCCAGCTTATTGCCCGTGCGGCCGATGGGGGTATGCGTGATGCGCTAAGCTTGCTGGATCAGGCAATTTCATTCAGCGGGGAACGCGTAACGGAGGAAGATGCGTTAACGGTAACAGGTTCAGTTTCACAGGGCTTTTTGTCCAAAATAGCGATAGCATTTCAGGAGAAAGATGTTGCGAGCGGATTAGAAGCGTTAGATGAGCTACTCTTTCATGGGAAAGACCCGGCAAGATTTATTGAGGATTTAATCCTATTTTACCGCGATATGCTGTTGCATAAAACGGCACCAAATCTTGAAGAGTCGCTCGAACGGGTGATGCTTGATGATGATTTTCGCCACATGGCTGAATCGATTGCAACTGACCAAATTTATCAGCTTATTGAGTTGTTAAATAAGACACAGCAGGAAATGCGCTGGACGAACAATCCAAGGATTTTCCTTGAGGTTGCCATTGTAAAACTATGTCAAATTGAACATCAACATGCCGAAAAGCTCCCTTCCGCGCAAGACTCTCAATTGATTGCCCGGATCGAACAGCTTGAGAATGAATTGGAACAACTAAAGGCGCATGGAGTAACGGTTACACAAGAGGCAGCTTCTTTACCGCAAAAGCCTGCTCATAGGCCGACAAGAAAAGGATTCCAGCCGGCAGTTGGAAAAATAAATGAAATTTTAAAAAATGCAACAAAGAATGATCTAAACCAAATTAAAGGCAAATGGGGCGATATGAGGGCAAGAATAATGAAGTCACATGCAGCCCTTTTGAATGAGGCAGAGCCAGTCGCTGCGTCATCCACTGCTTTTATTTTAAAATTTAAACATGAAATTCACTGCCAAATGGCCATGGATAAAAACAGCTTTCTGAATGAAGTCTCAAGTGTTTTATACGAATTAACAGGAAAGAAGCTCATCATTTTAGGTGTGCCGGAAGACCAGTGGCTAACAATTCGTGAAAACTTCTTAAGTAATCAGCATATAGATGATGAAGAAAACAGTGAAAGTATCCAAGAAGAACCTCATATTTCTGAGGCGAAAAATTTGTTTGGTGCTGAATTTGTTGAAATTATTGATTAACTAATTGGAGGTAGATGTACATGATGCGTGGTGGAATGGGTAATATGCAAAATATGATGAAGCAAATGCAAAAAATGCAAAAGCAAATGGGTGAAGCTCAAGAAAAATTAGGAGAGCAAAAGATTGAAGGTACAGCCGGCGGCGGTATGGTTACGATCACAATGACTGGCCATAAAGAAGTAGTTGAAGTGAAAATCAACCCTGAGGCTGTGGATCCCGATGATGTTGAAATGCTTCAGGATTTAGTTTTAGCTGCTACAAATGATGCTCTTAAAAAGGTAGAAGAACTTACAAACAATACCATGGGGCAATTTACAAAAGGATTAAATCTTCCTTTTTAAGAGGGGGAATAATAGATAATGCATTATCCTGAACCGATTTCGAAGCTGATCGACAGCTTTATGAAGTTGCCAGGTATCGGCCCGAAAACAGCCGCACGTCTGGCTTTTTTTGTCTTAAGTATGAAAGAAGATACCGTGCTTGATTTTGCTAAAGCATTGGTGAATGCAAAACGGAATTTAACATATTGCTCTGTTTGCGGTCATATAACGGATCAAGATCCTTGTTATATTTGTGAGGATGTGCGCAGGGATAAAACCATCATCTGTGTCGTTCAAGATCCGAAGGATGTCATAGCAATGGAAAAAATGAAGGAATACAACGGTTTGTATCATGTATTACATGGAGCCATTTCTCCTATGGATGGGATTGGCCCTGAGGATATTAACATCCCGGGTCTTCTAAAACGGCTTCAGGATGAAACTGTCCAGGAAGTAATCCTGGCGACAAACCCTAATATTGAAGGCGAAGCAACAGCCATGTATATTTCTCGATTGTTAAGGCCATCGGGAATTAAAACCACACGAATTGCCCATGGACTTCCGGTTGGCGGTGACCTTGAGTATGCAGACGAGGTGACCTTGTCTAAGGCGTTAGAGGGTAGAAGGGAATTATAAACACCCTTTCCGTCAGCGAGATTCATTGATAGAACAAAAAATGTAAACAAACAGATATTAAATCGCTGAACCTAATTACCGGAGGAATCGATCATGTTTTTTCGGCGTAACGGAAAGCTTCGAAAAGAGTTTGATGAAAGACTTATTACGAAGTTAAATGAATATAAAGAGGATTGGCACCGTCAAAAATTTCTTTTAGAAAAAAGCTTTGATCCTTCTGAAGAAGTAATTTGCCAAACCAAAATAGCAGAAATTAAGTATATTTTTTTGTTAAGAGAAGCAAAACAAAGGAATGTAACAATAAGATCATAAGCTTTATTAAGCTCCAGCTCTATGGTAAAGGGTTTTGACCTGACATAGACGCTGGAGCTTTGCTTTTTCTTGAGGTCTTTTTTTTCTAGCTTGTACATAGAATGATAGAAAAAATAAGGCTGTGTTAAACTTGCCTGTTGATTTGCGCTCAAGAAGCGAGCATCCGCGGGCGTTCCGGGGAGCCTCCTCGGCGCTTAAGCGCCTGTGGGGTCTCCCCTGCCCCGTACTCCCGCAGGACGTTGAACCAGCTTA
>NZ_CVRB01000009.1 GCF_001048695.1 Neobacillus massiliamazoniensis
GATAGCGAGAAGGTCACACCCGTTCCCATACCGAACACGGAAGTTAAGCTTCTCAGCGCTGATGGTAGTTGGGGGCTATCCCCCTGTGAGAGTAAGACGTTGCCAGGCAAATGAATGAAAGACAACCGAATTTGGTTGTCTTTTTTGTATTTTATTACTATTTTTATAAGAATCATTACTTTTAACAGTAAATCGTCCTAGTTTTTAACTGTGAATTAAATTATATGCGCGAATCTAGAGATGATATGCGCGAATCGAAGACATCGGCCAGTAAATGGATTTTTGTCTAAGCACTATTTTCAATATATCTGCGATTTCGGTCGGTATATCTGCGGATTTTTTAATATATCTGTTAATCTAACCGATATATCTGCGAATCGCAAATCTCCTTTTATTGAGAAAACAAAGTAACGAACTGAACCAAAAAAGAACGAACTATTCGAAAATAGACATACACCCAAAGGCAAACGGTAACATAAAATAATAAATAAGGATAAGAGTATTCGAAAAAGTGTATACAAATTAAACTAATGGAAAGAATAGGTGTATGGAGGTGGAGGGATTTGAGTTCATTAGCACATTGTCAGCATGGGGAAACGTGTGTGATTTGTGAGGATTTAAAACCGGTAGGCTTACATCTATATACTTCTTTTATTTGTATTGATTGTGAAAAGGATTTAATCCATACGGGAACAAGTGACCCAAAATATAAATATTTTCTTAAACAGCTTAAAAAAATTACAAATCCAGAAATATTTTCATAACAAGTCCTAATAAGGGCTTTATTTTTTTGTTAAAATAGATGAGACGCTTAGAAGGAAGTTAATAATATGACCAAACAATTAAAAATACCTTTATACGAAGCTCTAATGGAGCATTTAAGTAAAAGTCCGGTTTCGTTTCACGTTCCGGGACATAAATATGGCTGTATTTTTCCACAGGGAGCAGATATTTTTCAACAACTATTAAAACTCGATGCAACAGAACTGTCCGGGTTAGATGACCTACATTCACCAGAGGGTGTTATTTTTGAGGCAGAATCACTGTTAGCGGAGTTATTCCAAGTAAAGAAAAGTTTTTTTCTCGTAAATGGTTCAACTGTTGGTAATCTTGCAATGATTATGGCAGTCTGCCCGGAAGAATCACATGTGCTGGTGCAGCGAAATTGTCATAAGTCGGTTTTAAATGCCTTAAAAATGGCGAACGTAAAGCCGATTTTTCTTGATCCGGAATACGATAGCGAATGGAAGGTTGCTTCAGGTGTTAGTCTTGAGACGGTTAAAGAGGCCATCCACTTATATCCTGAAGCAAAAGCGATCATATTGACCTATCCTAATTACTATGGAATGGTATATGATTTACAAGGTGTAATTCAACATGCACATCAACATCGGATCCCAGTATTAGTGGACGAGGCACATGGAGCCCATTTTATTGCGAGTACTATGTTTCCATCATCCGCTGTGCAAATGGGGGCTGATATTGTTGTGCAATCTGCTCATAAAACGTTGCCGGCCATGACGATGGGTTCTTTTTTGCATGTTAATAGCGATTTAGTTAACATTAATAGACTTACGGATTATCTGCAAATGCTTCAATCAAGCAGCCCCTCCTATCCCATTATGGCTTCATTAGATTTGGCACGGAGTTACTTAGCTGCATATGGAGAAAAGGATATACGGTATTTATCTTCAAAAATAAAACAGTTTAAAGAGGAATTAGCGGAAATTACCGCGATAAAGGTATTAGAATATCCAAACAGCCAAGGAGACCTATTAAAGGTAACGATACAATCCACGTGTGGATTAAGTGGCTTTGAGTTGCAGAGGAGATTGGAAGGGGTAGGTATTTATACGGAGCTGGCTGACCCGAATAATGTCTTATTGATTATGCCATTACTAAAGGAAAGACAAAGTTATCCGTTTAAAGACACAGTCATCAAAATGAAAAGTGAGCTGGCCAGTCAGTCGATTCAGCATACAATAGAAGAATTACCTGTAACGGGCCAGAAAATTTCTGAATTAGCAATCCCCTATAAAGAAATGGTGCATTATAAGGAAAAACAAGTAGTCATCGCGGATGCAATTAATCTAGTATGTGCAGAAACGGTTATTCCTTACCCTCCAGGCATTCCGCTGCTTTTAAGGGGAGAAAGAATAACAATGGAAAAAATAAAATACCTAAAAGAGCTATTACAGGTTGGAGGGAGGTTCCAAGGAGGGTCATCTTTGGAACACGGTTTATTAAAGGTTTTTTTGGAGGATTAATAAATGAACAAGGGAATATTTATTACATTTGAAGGCCCGGATGGTGCAGGTAAAACAACCATCATTAACATGGTTACAGAACAACTTGAAAACGTCTTGCTAACGAGAGAACCGGGCGGGATTGATATAGCTGAGCAGATAAGAAGGGTAATTTTGGCTAGGGAAAATACAGCTATGGATCCAAGGACAGAGGCATTACTGTATGCAGCGGCACGGAGACAGCATTTGATGGAAAAGGTTAAACCAGCCCTAGAAGAGGGTATAGTGGTGTTGTGTGACCGTTTCGTAGATAGTTCCTTGGCTTATCAAGGGCATGCACGTGGTTTAGGAATTGACGAAGTATTGAAGATAAATCAGTTTGCCATTGAGGATATGATGCCTGATTTAACTATATATTTTGACATTGAACCAGAGTTAGGTTTGAAACGGATTAATAAAAACAAAGGAAGAGAAGTAAATCGACTTGATTTAGAGAATCTTGATTTTCATCATAAGGTAAGAGAAGGGTACGCAATCTTAATGGAGCGTTTCCCCAACCGAATCGTCAAAATTGATGCTTCCGATACATTGGAGAAAGTTTTTGAAAAAACGATCAAGCTGGTGATTGAAAAGATTGAGCAAAAAAGGCCTTCTGTTTAAGGCTTTTTTCTATAAAATGGCTGTGTTAGACTTGCCTGTTGATTTGCGGTCAAGAAGCGAGCATCCGCGAGCGTTCCGGGGAGCCTCCTCGGCGCTTATGCGCCTGTGGGGTCTCTCCCGCAGGACATTGAATTACATCCTTGAATCTGGCCACGCACGAAGGAAATGCGATAGCATTTTCGAGGAGTCTCGCGCCTTCCGCTCCTATCAACATAGTTTCAAAAATCAACAATGATCTTTAACACATCCTATAAAATAAGAAAATAATGTCGACATCGAGAATTGTCCAGTACCATAAGAATAGGCTTTCGGCGGAGCAACTAGGGGTTCTAAGATCTACGGTCAAGCCGATATGAAGGTTAAAAGGCAACCTTCATATCGGCTTGTCTAGATTGGTGCCCTTGGCAAGTCGTTTCCACTTTTCTATGTAAGGCGAACGAATACCTGATATAATAGAGGAAAAGCAGGACAAATAGTGGAGAGGGTGGTTTAGATGAAACTAATCATTGCTGTTGTTCAGGATCAGGATAGTAACCGACTTTCAAGAGTGCTAGTAGAGAATAATTTTAGAGCAACAAAATTAGCTAGTACAGGTGGTTTTTTGAAATCGGGCAACACCACATTTATGATTGGCACCGAAGATATTCGTGTTGACCGTGCTCTCCAAATTATTAAGGAAAATTGTAGGGCGCGCGATCAATTAGTCGCACCCGTTTCGCCAATGGGGGGAAATGCCGATTCTTATGTCCCTTATCCGATCGAAGTGGAAGTAGGAGGGGCAACTGTATTCGTCCTGCCGATTGAGCAGTTCTTGCAATTTTAAACTTGGTAACAACTTGGTGATCTACAGTAATAGGTAAGAAGGTGATGATCGTGGTAAAGACATGGGAGCAGTTAGAAGTACTGCAGCCGACAGTGCTAAAAATGGTAAAAAACAGTTTAGTAAAAAATCGGGTGGCCCATGCCTACCTTTTCGAGGGAATGAGAGGGACAGGGAAAAAGGAGATTAGTTTGCTGCTAACAAAGGCCCTCTTTTGTCAATCCTTACTAGAAGGTTATAAACCATGTGAATCCTGCAATAATTGCCGGCGGATTAATAATGGGAATCACCCGGATGTTCATATTGTGGAGCCTGATGGGTTATCCATTAAAAAACAACAGATTCAAAATTTGCAGGAGGAATTTTCGAAAAAAGGTTTAGAATCCTCAAGCAAGGTTTATATAATTGTTCATGCTGACAAAATGAGTGGAAGTGCCTCTAATAGTTTGTTAAAGTTTCTCGAGGAGCCAACAGCGCAAACGACAGCCATCCTTTTAACAGAGCAGCCACAGCAAATGCTCCCCACGATCCTTTCTAGATGCCAAATTTTAACATTCAATCCATTATCACCTCAGGCAATGGTGAAACAGTTAACGGAAAACGGCGTGGAATCAACAAAGGCACCTATTTTAGCACATCTAACGAATAACCTTGACGAAGCTTTAGCGTTAAATGTCGATGATTGGTTTGCACAAGCCCAAAAAATAGTGTTAAAATTATATGAGGTGTTGAAAAAGCACCCACTTGAAGCGATGGTAACGCTTCAGGGGGAATGGTTTCAGCATTTTAAAGAAAAAGAGCAAATCAATCGTGGTTTAGATCTATTACTTCTTATTTTTAAGGATTTACTATATATACAGCTAGACAAGCAGGAGCAAATTGCTTATAAGGGAGAAAGTGAACGGTTACAGCAATTTGCTTTACAAGCATCAAGACGACGCTTATCGGATCAAATGTCTGCAATTCTTGAAGCAAAGAAAAGATTAGCGGCTAATATGAATCCTCAGCTTATGATGGAACAGCTTGTGTTAAAATTGCAGGAGGGATCTTCATTTGTATGATGTTATAGGAGTACGCTTCAAAAAAGCGGGAAAAATCTATTATTTTGATCCGGGAGACCTCTCTATTCAAAAAGATGATTATGTGATTGTCGAAACGGTACGTGGTGTCGAATTTGGGAAGGCGGTCATTGCTCGTAAACAAGTTGAGGACCACGATGTTGTTCTGCCACTCAAAAAAGTGGTCCGAATTGCGGATCAGAAGGATCGAATGATTGTTGATGAAAATAAACAAGCTGCCAAAGAAGCGTATGAAGTTTGTAATGGAAAAGTTATAGAACATCAGCTAGATATGAAGTTAGTGGATGTTGAATATACCTTTGATCGAAACAAGGTTATATTCTACTTTACCGCTGACGGAAGAGTTGATTTCCGTGAACTTGTTAAGGATTTAGCAGCCATTTTTCGAACCCGAATTGAATTGCGCCAAATTGGAGTTAGAGATGAAGCCAAAATGCTTGGCGGCATTGGTCCATGCGGAAGAATGCTTTGTTGCTCTACCTTTTTAGGCGACTTTGACCCTGTTTCGATTAAAATGGCAAAGGACCAGAACCTTTCCTTAAATCCAACGAAAATATCAGGTTTATGCGGCCGGCTGATGTGCTGTTTAAAATATGAAAACGATGAATACGAATCCGCAAAGGAGCAGCTGCCTGATTTAGGAGAAATCATTGCTACTCCACAAGGTGAAGGTAAAGTCGTAGGCTTAAATATTTTAGAGCGGGTTCTTCAAGTTGAACTAACGGAACAAGAACGGGTTCTCGAGTATACTTTGGATGAAATTATTAAAGAGGGTGCCTTTTCTATACAATCCACAGATTAATGAGGTGGAAGACGTGGATAAAAAAGAAATATTTGATTCAGTAAGTAATATGGAAACACAAATTGGCCATCTTTACCAACGGCTTGGGGAATTAAAGCAGCACTTAGCTGAAATAATTGAAGAGAATCATTATTTGAAGCTTGAAAATGAGCATTTAAGGCGTCGTCTAGATGTAACCACGGAAATTGAAAAAAAAGATGTGACAACCAAAAGGGATGTAGCTTCAAAGCAATTATCAAGAGCTGGAGTTAAGCCTTTTGATGTGGGTGAAGGGTATGATAATCTTGCCAGGCTTTATCAAGAGGGTTTTCATATTTGTAACCTTCATTTTGGAAGCTTGCGGAAGGATGGAGATTGTTTATTTTGTCTTTCCTTTCTTAATAAGAAATAAGCTAGAGCCTTCCTTAAAAGGGAGGCTATTTTTGAAAGATTAGATAGTATAAAATTATCCTTCCTGCCGGCTCGTCTTGCGCTTGTTGACGATTACGGGCGCCTAACGCTTTTCTAATAGGAGGATTCGATGATTAATTTGAAAGACGATGAACGGTTGGACTATTTACTTGCTGAAAATTTGCGAATTATTCAAAGTCCATCGGTATTTGCCTTTTCACTTGATGCCGTATTATTGGCGAGATTTGTATACGTTCCTATTCAGAAGGGGAACATCATTGACCTATGCAGCGGTAATGGGGTAATCCCATTATTTTTAAGTACTAGGACAAAAGGGAACATTATTGGTGTCGAAATACAAGAACGGCTATTTGATATGGCGCAAAGAAGTATTGAATTTAACGGGCTTCAGGATCGTCTTAAGATGATTCACGGTGATATTAAGGAAATGCCAAAGCAGTTAGGGTACGGAAAGTTTGATGTTATAACATGTAATCCGCCCTATTTTATTACGCCGAAAAAGGAAGAAATCAACCTTAACGAACACTTGGCAATTGCCCGCCATGAAATCCATTGTACGCTTGAGGATGCTGTTAAGGTCTCAAGTCAATTAGTAAAGCAAGGCGGAAAGGTTGCATTTGTACATCGGCCAGGCAGATTCATTGATCTTATTACCTTGATGCGGATGTATCGGCTTGAGCCAAAACGAATTCAATTTATTTATCCAAAGGCAGGGAAGGAAGCAAATACCGTCTTGGTTGAAGCAATCAAAGATGGAAATCCGGACTTAAAAATTCTCCCGCCATTAATTGTCTATAACGAAAAAGATGAATACACACCCGAATTGAGAGAGATTTTATATGGAGAATAACAGCCATTTCTTTTATGTATTAACTTGTAAGGATGGAAGTCTTTACGGAGGTTACACCAATCATCTTGAGCGTCGGATTAAGCAACATAATGAAGGCAAGGGAGCGAAATATACACGAGGAAGAGGCCCAGTTACGTTAACGTTTTATCAATGTTTTGATAATAAAAGTGAGGCAATGAAGGCGGAGTATTATTTTAAACATTTATCTCGGAAAGAAAAGCTTGAGTTTTTACGTATAGAAACGGGTGGTAATGATGTGGCAGCAGAAAAGCTTTGAGAATGAGGAACAAAAAGGAATTCTTTATCTTGTCCCTACTCCGATTGGGAATTTGGAGGATATGAGTTTTCGGGCCATTCGAATGTTAAAGGAAGCGGATGTGATTGCCGCTGAAGATACTAGGAATACAAAGAAACTGTGTAACTACTTTGAAATTGATACACCGATCATCAGTTATCATGAGCATAACAAGGAAACAAGCGGCGAAAGACTCCTTCAAAAGATAAAGGACGGAGGAAAGATTGCCGTAGTTAGCGATGCCGGAATGCCGACAATATCTGACCCTGGATATGAACTCGTTACTGCGGCTATTCAAGAGAAGGTGACAGTTGTCCCGTTACCGGGTGCGAATGCAGCTCTCACTGCCTTAATTGCATCCGGGCTCCCAAGCCAGCCTTTTTATTTTTACGGATTTTTAGACCGTAATAAGAAAGAAAAACAGCGAGAATTAGAAAGCTTGAAGCGGCAGAAGGCGACGATCATCTTTTATGAATCGCCACATAGGCTCAAAGAAACATTATCCTTTATGTTAGATATATTAGGAAATAGAAGAATCGCCATTAGCAGAGAACTAACAAAAAAATTTGAAGAATTTATTAGAGGCAATCTAAAAGAGGCGATAGAGTGGGCAAATCAAGATGAAATTCGCGGAGAATTCTGCCTGATTGTCGAAGGTGCTGAGGAAGAAACAGAGGAAGAAGTAAACTGGTGGAGTGAATTAACGGTGGAAGAACACGTAAACCATTACATAGCCCTGAAAAATATTTCTTCAAAAGAGGCAATCAAACTAACGGCTAAAGATCGAGACTTAAACAAAAGAGAAGTATACCAGGCTTATCATATAGAGCAATAGAAAAGCGCAAGGCGTCCGTTTAGCGAAGTTCACTAGTCGCTGGGCGCCTCCGCCGAAAAACTCACGTTTTTCGGCGTGCGAGGTATCGCTTTCGAAGCTTACTCTTATGAAGCTAGACAATTCTCGAAGCCAAAATATATCTTTCTTAATCTCATTAAAAAGAGGATGTCCCTAAAGTGTTAGGGACATCCTCATTCTTATTATTTCGCCATTTCAAATGCGTTTTCGATTTCTTTTACTAATTGCTCTGCACCCTCACGGCTAAGGATTAGTTTGCCGCCTGCAAGTGCAAAGTTGTCATCAGAAACTTCACCAGTTACTTGGCAAGTCATATTTGGCTTGTATTTTTTTAGAATAATACGCTCGTCATCAACGTAAATTTCAAGAGCATCTTTTTCTGCAATTCCAAGAGTACGTCTTAATTCGATCGGAATAACGACACGACCTAATTCATCAACTTTACGAACAATACCTGTAGATTTCATTTATATGAGCTCCTCTCACTCTAATATTCTATTTTAAAATTTTTTAATTCGTCATTATTCGACAAATTTCTTATGCCTTTATACTACCATCCATTCCCAGATACGTCAATTATTTTATTCTGAAAAAACGTAGAAAAATTATTTTTTTTTTCGAGGAAAAGTTGATTTGCTAGTGTTTATTGAATTATAATTCAATTTTAATTTGTTTTTAATAAAAGGGAATTGGAAATTAAGTAATCATTCAACCTTATAGTTTTCGACATAATTCTACATTATTTGATTTTTTTACTTAATATATTTCGAAACTCTTTTACCATTTTTGGGGGTTGGAATGGAATTTTTTAGATTTGGATCTTTTGTCATGTCGGTTTGTTGCAGAAAGGTTTGTTTTTCGGTAATATTTTGTTGATAGAAGAGGGCAAAAAAAGGTAATAATGGTGAAATCGAGCTATTTAAATTAGGAGGAATACCGATGGAGGAAAAACTAAAGACTTTTTATATTACGACACCCATTTATTATCCTAGTGGTAATCTACATATTGGACATGCATATACAACTGTCGCGGGTGATGCATTGGCACGTTATAAGAGGATGCGCGGCTACGATGTCATGTATTTAACTGGTACGGATGAACACGGTCAAAAAATCCAAAGGAAAGCAGAAGAAGCCGGTATTACGCCTCAAGCATATGTGGATGTAATTGTCGCTGGAATTCAGGAGTTATGGAAAAAGCTTGATATCTCTTATGATGATTTTATCCGCACCACACAAGAAAGACATAAACAAATAGTTGAAAAAATCTTTGCAAGGTTACTTGAGCAAGGGGACATCTACCTTGATCAATATGAAGGCTGGTATTGTACCCCTTGTGAATCATTCTATACGGATCGTCAGCTGGTGGATGGAAATTGCCCTGATTGCGGTAGATCGGTTGAAAAGGTAAAGGAAGAGTCGTACTTTTTCAAGATGGGCAAATATGTCGATCGCCTGCTTCAATATTACGAGGAAAATCCAGAATTCATTCAACCTGAATCTCGTAAAAATGAAATGATTAATAATTTCATCAAACCGGGACTTGAGGATTTAGCTGTTTCAAGGACTACGTTCGATTGGGGTATTAAAGTGCCAGGAGATCCAAAGCATGTAATTTATGTTTGGATTGATGCGTTGTCCAACTATATTACAGCATTAGGCTACGGCACAGAGAATGATAGTAAATATTTAAAATATTGGCCGGCAGATGTTCATTTAGTAGGAAAAGAAATTGTCCGGTTCCACACGATTTATTGGCCGATTATGTTAATGGCATTGGATCTTCCGCTTCCTAAGAAGGTTTTCGCTCATGGTTGGTTATTAATGAAGGATGGTAAAATGTCGAAGTCGAAAGGGAATGTTGTTGACCCTGTCACGTTGATTGATCGCTATGGACTCGACGCTCTTCGCTATTATTTACTGCGCGAAGTTCCTTTTGGAGCAGACGGAGTGTTCACACCGGAGGGATTTGTTGAAAGAATCAACTTTGATTTAGCGAACGATTTAGGTAACCTTCTTAATCGAACCGTTGCTATGGTTGAAAAATATTTTGACGGAATTATTCCTGATTATACTGGGGCTGTTACTGAATTTGATGATTCCTTGCTTCAGGTTAATCGCGAAACGGTTTTAAAATATGAGGAAGCGATGGAGAAAATGGAGTTTTCCATTGCATTAACGTCCATTTGGCAATTAGTAAGCAGAGCCAATAAATATATTGATGAAACACAGCCATGGACGCTGGCAAAGGACGAGAGCCGAAAAGGCGAATTGGAAAGTGTTATGGTCCATTTGGCAGAATCATTACGAAGAATTGGGATTCTACTGCAGCCGTTCTTAACACGCACTCCTAATGCTTTGCTTCAACAATTAGGAATACAAGATACGGCCCTTAAAACATGGGAAAGTCTTGAACAATTTGGTGTAATCCCTTCTGGAACAAAGGTTCAAAAGGATGCTCCATTATTCCCACGACTTGAAATTGCCGATGAAGTGGCATTTATTAAGACGAAAATGCAAGGTGCAGCACCATCAGTCGAAGAAAAGAAAGAGGAAAAGCCTGCAGAAATTGATGAAATTGCTATCGATGATTTCATGAAAATTGACCTACGGGTTGCGGAAGTCATCATGGCAGAACCTATTAAGAAAGCAGATAAGCTTTTGAAGCTGCAGCTTGATCTTGGATATGAAAAGCGTCAGGTCGTTTCAGGCATAGCACAATATTATAAACCGGAAGAATTAGTCGGTCGAAAGGTCATTTGTATTACAAACCTAAAACCGGTTAAGCTTCGTGGAGAATTGTCGCAGGGAATGATCTTGGCTGGCTCTAAAGATGGAGAACTATCTCTGGCAACGGTTGACCAAACTTTGCCAAATGGAGCAAAAGTAAAGTAACTTTCAGGTGACGATTTTCGATAGAAATGTTCCACGTGTAACAATTTTCGGGACATTTCTATTTTTTTATTTAAGATTCGACGTCGATTTTCTACAAAATTAAAGAGAGAGGTGGCTTTATTATGTTATTTGACACACATGCCCATTTAAATGCGGAACAATATAATGAGGATTTAGATGAAGTCATTGCCAGGGCGCAAAAAGAGGGGGTCACTCATATGGTCGTCGTAGGCTTTGACCGGCCTACTATTGAAAAGGCAATGGAACTGGCTGAAGGTTATGACTTTATTTATGCTTGTGTTGGATGGCATCCAGTTGATGCAATTGATATGACAGACGAAGATTTAAGGTGGATCGAGGAACTATCAGCACACCCTAAGGTAGTAGCCATTGGAGAAATGGGGCTTGATTATCATTGGGACAAGTCTCCAAAGGAAGTCCAAAAAGAAGTCTTTCGTAAACAAATTAGGCTTGCAAAAAAAGTAAATCTCCCAATAGTCATTCATAACCGTGAGGCAACAGCAGATATAATGGAAATTTTACAAGAAGAGCATGCTGAAGAGGTTGGGGGTATTATGCATTGCTTTAGTGGGAGCCCTGAAGTGGCTAAAGAATGTGTGAAAATGAATTTTTACATTTCACTTGGCGGGCCGGTTACATTTAAAAACGCGAAAAAGCCGAAGGAGGTTGCGGCGGAAATTCCTCTTGATAAGCTTTTAATCGAAACTGACTGCCCATATTTAGCCCCGCATCCTTATCGTGGACAGCGGAATGAACCGGGCTATGTAAAGCTAGTGGCCGAACAAATTGCCGAAATAAAGGGAATTCCATTTGACGAAGTAGCAGATGTTACGTCGCAAAATGCCAAAAAAGTGTTCGACATAAACTGATAAAGAAACGTGTCGAAGGCAAGGGAAACCTGTCCAATGTTTTTCTGATAACAAAAAGTTCTACAAGTCTCCTTTTCTTCATAGGATAATCGTGTCGATAAGTTTTTCTTTGCATCCATTCCAAGATTATGCATAATTAGGTTACGTTCTCAGGGAATGCAATAGTTGACAGTCGACGGCGTGGTTCTATAAATCTCTCCAAGAAAAGGAGGCGTTTTTCATCGTTTTAAGGCACATGAAAAACCTGTTTTCCAAGACTTTGAGCAAGAAAACATTGACCATCGCTTCTGCTAGTTTTGTAGTTTTCGCAACAACTCTTGGGATTCTTTATTATCAAGGCTCAAAGAAAACAGTTGCTATCACTCTTAATGGTCAGGAAAGGGTCGTAAAAACACATGCAGGTACGATCCAGGAACTATTGAAGGAAATGAATGTACCGGTTCGTTCACAAGATTTTTTAACTCCTTCAGCAAACACAAAGGTGAGAGACCATCTTAAAGTTGTTTTGAAGCAGGCAAAACAGGTCCAACTCGATGATAACCATAAAGAAAAAACGATTTGGACAACAGCTGATACAGTGGCTGAGCTTCTGAAGGAACGGAAAATTGTTTTGAACGAACACGACCAAATCTCACCCAAACCACAAGCGGCAATAAGAAATAAGATGAAAATAGGCATTCAAACGGCCATTCATCTTACTTACAATGATGGCGGAAAAGAGCAGCAAGTATGGTCCACTTCGGCTACGGTCGTTGACTTTTTGGTCCAGCAGGGCATCAAACTAAATGAATTTGACCGAGTTGAACCGTCATTAACTGCGACAGTATCAGAGAATGATGTGATAAACATTTTTCGGGTAGAAAAGGTCACCGATGTAGTGGAAGAACCAATTGATTTTGCTGTGATTACACAAGATGATAGCAGTTTAGAAAAAGGCCAACAGAAAACCATTAGTGCAGGGTTGCACGGACTTGTTTCTAAAGAATATGAAGTTATTCTTGAAAACGGCAAAGAGGTCGCGAGAAAACTGATAAATGAACAAAATGTTAGAGAAAAGCAGGATAAAGTAGTCGCTGTCGGAACAAATGAATTAGCTAACCAGATTTCCCGTGGTGCAACGGATACAGGTGTAGAGTATTATGTGAATTCTACCGCCTATACAGCAGATTGTAATGGCTGTTCCGGAGCTACAGCAACCGGGATCAATCTCCGTGCAAACCCGAACGCAAAAATAATTGCTGTTGACCCGAGTATTATTCCGCTTGGAACAAAAGTTTTTGTGGAGGGCTATGGCTATGCGATAGCTGCTGACACAGGTTCAGCAATTAAAGGATACAAAATTGATGTTTTCTTCCCGTCTACAGCGGATGCATATCGTTGGGGAGTGAGGAAGGTGAAAATCAAAATTTTAAACTAGTGGGTGCAGAGAATTCTTTCTCTGCATCTTTTTACTTTTTTCCTAAACTTCTTTATACTAACAACTGATACATACCGGATTCAGCTTTACTTTAGTGTATGAATGATTTCGTTAATATAGACGATAGACATTACAAAATTGTTTCAGTTTTTTTTCAATTTATTTTTATTTTTTGGAGGCAATAAATGAAGTTAAGAGAAGTTATTGTTGTTGAGGGTAAGGATGATACAGTAGCAATAAAACGGGCTGTTGATGCAGATACAATTGAGACGAATGGGTCTGCCGTTAACCAGGCAACCATTGAGAAAATTAAGCGGGTGCAGAAAACAAGAGGGGTGATTATTTTCACCGATCCTGATTTTCCAGGTGAGAAAATCAGGAAGACCATTGAGCAGCAAGTTTCAGGGTGTAAACATGCCTTTTTACCAAAAGAGGCTGCCATTGCAAAGGGTGGCAAAGGGCTTGGCGTTGAACATGCCCACCCCGATGCGATTAGAGAGGCATTAAAAGATGCTCACATGATGCAAGAAACGATTACGGAAGAAATTACTCAAGAAGATTTAATTACTGCTGGGTTGATTGGCGGGACAGGCGCAAAAGAGAGAAGAGAATGGTTAGGGAAACTTTTAAAGATAGGGTATACAAATGGAAAACAGCTACATAAACGCTTGATGATGTTTCAGATCAGCAAACAGGAATTTGCCGAAGCTCTAGAAGTGATACGAAAGGAGAAAACCAATGAATAAGGACATTGCAACACCTGTAAGGACGAGGGCAATCCTCGAAAAATATGGCTTTTCCTTTAAGAAAAGCCTTGGTCAAAATTTTCTTATTGATACCAATATTTTACGTAAAATCGTTGAGTTTGCCGATATGAGTGAAAATACTGGTGCCATTGAGGTAGGGCCGGGAATCGGGGCTCTTACAGAGCAGCTTGCCCGCAGCAGTAAGAAGGTGGTTTCATTTGAGATTGACCAGAGATTATTACCGATTTTAAATGATACGTTGGCCGACTATAAAAATGTAACGATTATTCATAAAGATATCCTCGAAGCGGATGTTCGTGCAGTAATGGAGGAAGAATTCCACGAGATAGATGATATCATGGTGGTGGCGAATTTACCTTATTATGTGACAACGCCGATTATCATGAAGCTGCTTGAAGAGCATCTGCCTATTCGTGGCATCGTGGTGATGCTTCAGAAGGAGGTAGCCGACCGAATATCGGCAAAGCCTGGTACAAAGGATTACGGATCATTATCGATTGCTGTTCAGTATTATACTAAAGCTGAGACGGTAATGATTGTTCCAAAAACAGTGTTTGTTCCGCAGCCTAATGTCGATTCAGCCGTAATTAGGCTGACCGTTCGGGAAAAACCTGCTGTAATCGTAAAAGATGAAAAATTCTTTTTCACTGTAACAAAGGCAAGTTTTGCACAAAGAAGAAAAACGTTACTAAATAATTTGACCAGCCAGCTTCCTAGTGGAAAAGAGAAGAAGGAGGAAATCCTTCAGGCACTAGAGAAAAGCGGGATTGAACCTTCAAGAAGGGGAGAAACTCTTTCATTAGACGAATTTGGTCGGTTAAGTGACGAATTATATCCCTATTTCCATTAAAGACCCGAGGTAAAGGGTCTTTTTTTCTTTTTCTATAGATAAGGCTGTGTTAAAGGTCATTGCTGATTTTTGAAACTATGTTGATTGGAGCGGAACGCCCGCGGATGCTCGCTTCTTGAGCGCAAATCAATAGGCAAGTTTAACACGGCCAAAGATAAAAAAGGTTTAACTTCCATCACTCCCTAGCCTAGCAAAGTAACATCTAAAAGGGCATTTGCATAGCCTATTTAAAGAAAACTTTATTTGAAAGGCCTATTTCCTGGTCTTATTGGAGTGACAGCAGTGGATATAAAATTAATGGAAATGGTCGGCAGACGGTCATATCACTGTGATATTCTGTTTCGAGTAATCGATATCCGGGAAACAAATGGTCGGAAAATGGCCGTTTTATATGGTGAAGATTTCCGTCTGATTGCGGATGCACCATGCGAAGATTTAGTCATCATTAATCAAAATGATAGGGTTAGGATGACACAGGAGTACAGAACCCTAGAAGAACAGTCTTTTCGGCTTTTTACGCAAGATGTGTATCTACTAAAGGAGAGGCAGGAATATGAGGCAACAAGCGGCTATGTGAAGCCAAGCAGTTATTTTCAGATTCCTGGCAAGGTTCTCCATTTAGATGGCGATCCAAATTATTTGAGGAAATGTATGGGGTTGTATGAAAAAATAGGCGTACCTGTCATTGGCATCCACTGTAATGAAAAGGAAATGCCGAATAAAATAGGTGAACTGATTGACCATTATCGGCCTGATATTTTGGTTATTACCGGACATGATGCTTATTCCAAGGCGAAGGGCAAGATTAGTGATATTAACGCCTACCGCCACTCGAAGCATTTCGTCCAGACGGTAATAGAAGCAAGAAGAAAAGTTCCTCATTTAGACCAACTTGTTATTTTTGCTGGTGCCTGTCAATCACACTTTGAGTCACTAATTAATGCTGGTGCCAATTTTGCCAGTTCTCCAACAAGAATTAATATTCACGCCCTCGACCCCGTATACATTGTCGCAAAAATAAGCTTCACACCGTTTATGGAAAGAATCAACGTTTGGGATGTGCTACGCAATACGTTAACAGGAGAAAAAGGATTGGGAGGTTTAGAAACAAAAGGAGTCTTACGAACAGGAATGCCCTATCGACCTGTAAATAATGAAGAAGAATAAGCCTTTACGGAAAATAGGGCTTATTTTTTTAGCTAATAGGGGAGTATAAATTTACTCAATTTATACTTTCCTATGTCACAAAAATTAAACTC
Source organism: Neobacillus massiliamazoniensis (assembly GCF_001048695.1). Lineage (GTDB taxonomy): Bacteria > Bacillota > Bacilli > Bacillales > Cytobacillaceae > Neobacillus > Neobacillus massiliamazoniensis. The sequence goes on from NZ_CVRB01000009.1 coordinate 16,095, forward strand.
AGTCTTACGAACGGTCTTAACGTTTTTTTCCTTTCGGCGAGTTTTCATTTATTTATACATAATTCTGTCCAAAATAGGCAACTATAACTAATGTTGAAATTTAGAAGAAAAAGTAGAGGAAAAAATGTTGACAATTAAATTGTTGTGCTGATATAATTTATATTTTTATTTGACATAACTGTGTCAATGTGATAAACTTTACATAGTGAGGTGGACCGAATGCCAAAAACTTTAGCCGATATAAAAAAGGCTCTTGATTCAAATTTGGGTAAAAGATTGTTACTTAAGGCAAACGGAGGACGCAGAAAAACAATTGAACGTTCAGGTGTGTTAGCTGAAACGTACCCATCTGTTTTTATTATTGAGTTAGATCAGGATGAAAATGCTTTTGAACGGGTTTCTTACAGTTACGCGGATGTTTTAACGGAAACAGTTCAAATCACCTTCTTTGAAGATACAACAGGACATGCAGCGTTAAGCTAAAGTATATAAGCAATGAATGGCAGTAAACGAGAGTTTACTGCTTTTTGCTTTTTTTAGAAACGTCTTAAACTAGTTGGGGCTGAGCAAGCGCTTTCGCTTTTCTTATTGTCTAGCTGCAGCGCCTAGCCCCTCGAGGTCATAAGCCACTTCCAAAATGAAGGCAAAGAGCGCCTTCTTTTTGGAAGCGTCTTATGCTTGTCGGGGCTGAGCAAGGCGCTTTCGCCTTTCGTATTGTCTAGCTGCAGCGCCTAGGGGCTCGGGTCATAAGCCAATCCGTCAAGAAGGTTAAAAAGCAACCTTCATGCCGGCTCGTCTTATGCCTGTCGCCCCTGGACGAGGCGCTTTCGCTTTTCGTTTTCCCTATCACTAATTCTAAAGGTTTTATTACATACTAATAATGCTGCATGTGATGAAAGGGGTTGTTTAGATGGGTAGAAGAAGAGGGATTATGTCCGATCAGTTTAAAGAAGAACTGGCAAAAGACCTTGGCTTTTATGACGTTGTTCAAAAGGAAGGCTGGGGCGGTATCCGGGCAAGAGATGCAGGAAATATGGTGAAACGCGCCATTGAGCTTGCAGAGGAACAGTTGCGGAGTCGGGGACAACAATCGTAAGCCCTAAGTTCGGACCAGGATGGTCTGGCTTCTAATAAGTTTAAACAAAAACAAATCATTCACTGCGGCAATGCCAGAGGGGTTAACCTTCTGGTATTTAATTTTTATAAGAAAAGTATATAATTTTGACTTTGAGAATGGTCCAGCTCCATAAGAGTTAGCTTCGAAAGCGATACCTCGCACGCCGAAAAACGTGAGTTTTTCGGCGGAGGTGCCATCGGCTCGAGGTCACAAGCCAATCCGTCACGAAGGTTAAAAAGCAAACCTTCATGCCAGCTCGTCTTGTGCTTGTCGACGATAAGCGGGCGCCTTCTTTTCTGAATTCAGGACTTTTTTCTCTATCGTTGATTTGGTAGGATTATCATAGTCGTGTCTTACAATAACCCTTTTGTGGTAAAATAGGACAAAACAGAACGGAATATACAGAAGTAGGTGGACAAGTTTGAAGCTTTTAGTAAAAGCACCGGCAAAGATTAATTTATCATTAGATGTTCTACATAAACGCCCTGATGGCTATCACGAGGTTGAAATGATTATGACCACAATTGATCTGTCCGACAGGGTTGAATTAACATTATTAAATCAAGACGCCATACATATTCTTTCCCATAATCGGTATGTCCCAGATGACCAGCGCAATCTAGCTTATCAAGCGGCGCAGCTTTTAAAGGATCGTTTTCAAATAAAACAAGGCGTAGTGATTTCAATAGAAAAAACCATTCCGGTTGCTGCGGGACTTGCTGGCGGGAGCAGTGATGCTGCTGCTACTTTAAGAGGGTTAAATAAGCTGTGGAATTTGGGCTTAACCTTAGATGAATTGGCTGTATTGGGGGCAGAAATTGGTTCAGATGTTTCGTTCTGCGTCTATGGAGGGACTGCTCTTGCAAAAGGACGTGGAGAAATCATTACAGAGCTTCCTGCACCGCCAACCTGTTGGGTGATTCTTGCCAAGCCTTTTATTGGTGTTTCGACATCTGATGTTTATCGGAGACTAGACGTAAATGGGATTAAACATCCGAGTATTCACGGCATGATTGAAGCGATTAAATGTAATGATTACCAAAGAGTGTGCCAGAATGTAGGCAATGTTCTCGAGGATGTGACGTTAAGCCTCCATCCGGAAGTTGCTCAGATAAAGGAGCAAATGAAGCGTTTCGGAGCAGATGCTGTTCTAATGAGCGGAAGCGGACCTACGGTGTTTGGAATTGTCCATCATGATTCAAGGATGCATCGAATTTATAATGGGTTGAGAGGGTTTTGTGATCAAGTTTTTGCGGTTCGGTTGTTAGGTGACCGTCATCCTCTTGAATAATTACGTACGATAATGGTATTATGTGGGTACAATATTCGCCTTTTAGGGGGGTCGCCATGAAATTTCGCCGTAGTGAAAGATTAATTGATATGACAAATTATTTACTTGATCATCCACGTCAGCTAGTACCGCTTACGTTCTTCGCAGAGCGCTACCAATCCGCTAAATCATCCATAAGTGAAGATTTAACAATCGTGAAAGAGACGTTAGAGCAAAGAGGAATTGGTACATTAAAGACCGTGCCGGGGGCTGCAGGAGGAGTCAAGTTTTTTGTAAAGGTAAGCGAAAAAGAGGTTACATTATTTATTAATGAACTTTGTGAGTTAATTGCACATTCTGATAGATTGCTACCTGGAGGGTATTTATATTTAACCGATATTCTTGGCAACCCCCAGATCGTGCAAAAGGCCGGACGAATTATTGCCTCTCGTTATGCAGATTCTCAAATTGATGTTGTGATGACGGTGGCTACTAAAGGAATACCTCTTGCCTATGCAGTTGCTAGTCAGTTAAATGTACCGGTTGTTATTGTGAGAAGAGATAATAAAGTAACAGAGGGGCCGACGGTAAGCATTAATTATGTTTCAGGTTCAGCTAAAAGAATCCAAACGATGGTCCTTTCAAAAAGAAGCCTCGCAGAAGGGTCTCGTGTCCTCATCGTCGACGATTTTATGAAAGCGGGCGGAACCGTAATGGGAATGATTAGTTTACTTGAGGAATTTAATGCAAGTGTTGCGGGTATTGCTGTTTTGGTTGAAGCAGAGAAAATCGAAGAGCGTCTCGTAGATGATTATTTGTCGCTTGTACAGTTATCGGACGTTGATGTAAAAGAAAAAAGGATTAATGTAAGAGAAGGAAATTATTTTAAGGGGCGAAAGTAAATGAAGATAGTTCAAACCAATCAAGCACCAGCAGCAATCGGTCCGTATTCTCAAGGAATGGTTGTCAATAATCTGTTCTTTAGTTCAGGACAAATCCCTTTGACTGCAGAAGGTACTATGATTCAAGGCGGGATAAAGGAGCAAACACACCAAGTTTTTCAGAATTTGAAAGCGGTCCTGTCAGCAGCAGGTGCATCTCTTGATACAGTAGTAAAAGCAACGGTATTTATCAAAAATATGGACGAATTTGCAGCTGTAAACGAAGTGTACGGAGAATACTTTTCTGCACATAAACCTGCACGTTCATGTGTTGAGGTTGCCAGGTTGCCAAAAGATGCCTTAATTGAAATTGAAGTGGTTGCGCTCGTAAAGTAAACGAGCGTTTTTTTTGTAGGCTGTGTTAAAGGTCATTGTTGATTTTTGAAACAATGTTGATTGGAGCGGAAGGCGCGAGACTCCTCGAAAATGCTATCGCATTTCCTTCGTGCGTGGGCGGATTCAAGGATGTAATTCAATGTCCTGCGGGAGTACGGGGCAGGGGAGATCCCACAGGCGCTTAAGCACCCAGGAGGCTCCCCGAAACGCCCGCGGATGCTTGCTTCTGGAGCGCAAATCAACAGGTAAGTTTAACACAGCCTTTTTGTAAATTAACAGGTTTCAACCATTAAGGTGGGTTTAATATTGTGAAAATAAAACCATTTTTTACAAACGTTCACTATTTTGACCTAATTTTTCAAAAATATTTTAAATTTAAGAAGGACTATTGAAGTTTTTGTGGAATTTATTAACTAGCATTTTATTTACAGAGAAAAGGGTGTGAGCACATGGAAGTAACAGACGTAAGATTACGCCGCGTTAATACTGATGGCCGTATGAGGGCAATCGCTTCAATTACATTAGATAACGAATTTGTTGTCCACGACATTCGTGTTATTGACGGAAACAACGGTTTATTTGTCGCTATGCCAAGTAAACGGACTCCAGACGGAGAATTTCGTGACATCGCGCATCCAATCAATTCTGGAACGCGCGGAAAAATCCAAGAAGCAGTTTTGGCTGAGTATCACCGTTTAGGTGAGATGGAAGTAGAATTTGAAGAAGCCGGAGCTTCATAAGGATTTTAACAACTAGGGCCTACTTCACAAGTAAGGCTCTTTTTATTTGATAAAGTTTATTAATTTCGACTTCGAGAATGGTCCGGCTCCAGCGCCTAGCCCCTTCCAAAATGAAGGCAAAAAACGCCTTCTTTTTGGAAGGGTCTTAGCTTGTCGGGGCTGATCAAGGCGCTTCCGCTTTTCTTTATTCTTCATCAACTCCACTAATTCCCTCTACATCCAGTAAATTTCCCTTATAAACAATTTTGACACTTTGCGTTCCTTCCTTGAAATGAATGACCAAGTACGATAATATTTGTAATGGATAAAAAGGTAAATGGAGGCCTGTTTATGTCTAATCGTTATGCTGTGATTTTGGCCGCGGGACAAGGAACGCGGATGAAATCAAAGCTTTATAAAGTATTGCACCCAGTATGCGGTAAACCGATGGTTGAGCATGTTATCGATCAAATCAAGAAGCTTCATATACAAGATATGGTCACCATTATCGGCCACGGGGCAGAAATGGTTAAAGCTCAGTTAGGAAACGTGTGTTCATATGCGCTTCAGGAAGAACAGCTTGGGACGGCACATGCTGTTATGCAAGCGTGTCCAAGATTAGAGGGGAAACAAGGGGTAACCCTTGTAGTGTGCGGTGATACCCCGTTAATTAGAGCAGAAACAATGGAAGCTCTTTTTAAGCAACATGAGGAATCATCTGCAAAGGCTACTATTCTCACAGCAAGCATTGAGAACCCGACAGGATATGGACGTATCATCCGTAATGATAGCGGCTTTGTGGAAAAAATTGTCGAACACAAGGACGCTACAGAGGAAGAGCGTAAAATAAATGAAATCAATACAGGGACATATTGCTTTGACAATATCGCATTATTTGAAGCATTAAAAAATGTTTCCAATGACAATGTTCAAGGGGAATATTATTTGCCAGATGTCATTGAAATATTGAAGAAACAAGGGGAAGTGGTAACGGCTTTCCAAACAAATGAATTTGAAGAAACATTAGGTGTCAATGATCGGGTAGCATTATCTGAAGCAGAGAGGATTATGCGACATCGTACGAATGAAGCTCATATGCGTAATGGGGTCACTATTATTGATCCTGCGACTACTTACATTGAAACAGATGTGGAAATTGGACGGGATACAGTTATTTATCCAGGTTCAATGGTAAAGGGTAAAACGATTATTGGTGCTGATTGCCAAATCGGCCCTAATACGGAAATTGATTCATGTAAAATTGGGGATGCAACCGTTATCCGCCATTCTGTAGCCAACGATAGCTTAATTGGGGACCGGGTCAATATTGGACCTTTCGCCCATATCCGCCCTAAATCAGCTATTAGTGATGACGTGAAAATTGGCAACTTTGTTGAGATTAAAAAGTCGAATTTCGGCACAGGAAGCAAAGCAAGTCACCTCAGCTATATTGGTGATGCGGAGGTTGGTAGCAATGTCAATATTGGCTGTGGTTCGATCACGGTTAATTATGATGGGAAAAATAAGTTCTTAACGAAAATTGAAGATGATGTCTTTATTGGCTGTAATTCTAATCTTGTTGCACCTGTTACAATCGGAAAAGGTTCTTATGTAGCAGCAGGCTCAACCATTACGAAAAACGTTCCTGGTGAGGCGTTGTCCATTGCCCGTGCTCGGCAGGAAAATAAAGAAAATTACGTTCAAAAGCTGAATTTTAAGAAATAAAGCTAATCATTCAGGAGGCCCTCATGTCAAATCAATATTTAGACCCAAATTTAAAGGTATTCAGTTTAAATTCAAATGTTTCCTTGGCGAGAGAAATTGCAAAAGTAATTGGTGTTGAATTAGGAAAAAGCTCTGTTATGAGATTCAGCGACGGAGAAATTCAAATTAATATTGAAGAAAGCGTACGTGGCTGTAATGTTTATGTGATTCAATCAACAAGTTCACCTGTTAATGAAAACCTCATGGAATTGCTTATCATGATTGATGCACTAAAGAGAGCATCTGCAAAAACGATTAATATTGTAATGCCATACTATGGCTATGCCCGTCAGGACCGTAAAGCACGCGCACGTGAGCCGATTACTGCGAAGTTGGTGGCAAACCTGCTTGAAACGGCCGGAGCCACTCGCGTATTATGTCTCGATTTGCACGCGCCGCAAATTCAAGGTTTCTTTGATATTCCAATTGATAATTTAATGGGTGTGCCTATTTTATCAGATTACTTTAAGAATAAAGAATTTAATGGGGATATTGTGATTGTTTCTCCGGACCATGGTGGAGTGACAAGAGCCAGGAAAATGGCAGAGCGCCTAAAAGCTCCTATTGCGATTATCGATAAACGTCGTCCAAGGCCAAATGTTGCTGAAGTCATGAATATTGTTGGTAATATTGAGGGTAAAATAGCAATCTTAATTGATGATATTATTGATACGGCTGGAACAATAACCCTTGCTGCCAATGCCTTGGTTGAGAACGGTGCAGCGGAAGTATACGCCTGCTGTACTCACGCTGTTTTATCAGGCCCGGCAATTGAAAGAATTCAAAATTCCAAAATTAAAGAATTAGTAGTAACAAATTCGATTGCGCTTCCGGAAGAGAAAAAATTTGACTGCATTATTAACCTCTCTGTTGCAGGGTTAATTGGTGAAGCGATTATCCGTATCCATGAGGATCAATCCGTAAGTACGTTGTTTGATTAATGTATGATGATAGGATCTGCTATTTAAGCAGGTCCTTCTGTTGTCATTTTTTCGTAGTTTTTAAGAGAATCTGTACTTTTATGTTTAGACCAACCTGTTTTGGGGAAATTTCTATATAGGAGTGAACTAAAATAGGAGGGTGATCAACACATGAGTACCGTTTTACAAGCAACCGAGAGAAAAGAGTTCCGAAATTCAGTCTTAAAGCAATTAAGGGATAATGGAAATATACCTGCAGTTATGTATGGAAAAAAGGTAGAAAGCAAGCCGATTTTTGTCAGCTCGGCTGACTTAACAAAAATCATTCGGACAGTAGGCAGGAATGGAGTCATTTCTTTGGATGTTAACGGCAGTAAACATGATGTCGTGTTAACGGATTATCAAGAGGATTCATTTAAAAAGGAACTTATTCATGTTGACTTTCTTGCCGTAGATCGGTCATCAAAAATAAATGTAATGGTAGTACTGATTCTCGTCGGTGATGCACCAGGTGTGAAGGACGGCGGTGTTCTGCAGCAGCCTGTACATGAACTATCGATTACCTCTACACCAAACGAAATACCACAGCATATTGAAGTAGACATTTCGAATCTTAAAGTCGGAGAAACAGTGACCATCGCTGACATTCTCTATCAAGGTAATTTTACGATCAACCATCCGGATGACGAATTAGTGGCATCGATTCTGCCGCCTAGACAAGAAGTGGAAATTAACGCAGGCGAACAACAAGCGGGCGGGCATCCTGATAACGAAGAAGGAAGAGAAACCGAACCGGTTAGTGAATAGAAAGCAAGACGTAACCATTAACGGTTACGTTTTTTGCGATTTTCTTTTACCCTTTTGGCTCTGTTAAACATTGACTTTGATTTTTATAAAAATTAGCACTCATTGTAAAACGATTTAATATTGATCATCAATAAATGCTTGTTAGAGGTTTAGTAATCTAAGCGACCGAAAACAGAGTGAAATCGAAAAAACAGTAGCTTATGGGGATTCTAAGCGACCGAAAACAGAGTGAAATCGAAAAAACGGTAGCTTATGGGGATTCTAAGCGACCGAAAATAGAGTAAAATCGAAAAAACGGTAGCTTATAAAGGTTCTAAGCGACCGAAAACAAAGTGAAATCGAAAAAACGGTAGCTTATAGAGGTTCTAAGCGACCGAAAACAGAGTGAAATCGAAAAAACAGTAGCTTATGGGGATTCTAAGCGACCGAAAATAGAGTAAAATCGAGAAAACGGTAGCTTATGTGGGTTTTAACCATGGCGATCCCCCTAAAAGGCGAATATTGTACTCTTGTAGCCGATTGGCGGGCGCCTTACTCTTTTCTTACAGGAGAAAAATAAATGTTAAAAAAAATATTTAGAGGATGGACTAAGCGGGAAGTGGTGGGGAAAATGAAATGGATTGTTGGTTTGGGGAATCCAGGAAAGCAGTACGAGCATACTCGGCATAATATTGGCTTTGAGGTAATCGACGCATTATCAAGCCAATTTGCTATACCGCTAGACCAGTCGAAATTCAAAGGACTGTATGGAATGGGCCATCACAAAGGGGAAAAAATTTTATTGCTGAAGCCTTTAACCTATATGAATTTATCTGGTGAATCCGTCAAAGCGGTAATGGATTATTATAAATTGGATTTGGAAGATTTACTTGTCATCTATGATGACCTTGATTTACCTGCTGGTAAAATAAGGCTTCGTCAAAAAGGGAGTCCAGGTGGTCATAACGGAATTAAGTCTACGGTGGCACATCTTGGTACACAACAGTTTAACCGAATTCGTATTGGGATTGACCGCCCTAAAAACGGGATGAGCGTGTCGGATTATGTATTAGGAAAATTCCATAAGGATGAGCAGCCGTTCATGCTTGAAGCCGTTAAAAAAAGTACAGATGCATGTGAGGCCTGGCTGGATAAACCGTTTTTACAAGTAATGAATGAATTTAATCAGTAAATGGTTCATGATAGCCCTTCTATTTTCATAAAATAAAGAAAACATCTATCGACAGTGATCTGACGGTGATGTGATCCGGTTGAAAATGTTGAATAATTTCTCCCTATCAAGTTAATACTAGTAGCGAATTGAGAATAGGGAGGGACGGGCGTGGCAATCCATTATCATTGTCGTCATTGTGGTACGAATTTGGGTTCTATTGAGAGGACATCTATACACAGCGAAACGCTTGGTCTTCATAAATTAACAGAGCGAGAAAGACAAGAAATGGTATCCTACGATTCATCAGGAGATATTCACATAGCTGCCATTTGTGAAAACTGTCAAGAAGCTTTGGAACGAACCCCAGACTACCATCAATATGATTATTTCATTCATTAACCGGCTTTGGAATGAACTCCAAAGCATTTTTCTGTTTAATAAATGGCATATTAGGGTATTAAGTATTTTGATTAATCAGAGTTTAAATCATTGGACATTGAGAATTGTCCAGTTACAGCGCCTAGGGGCTCGGGGTCATAAGCCAATCCGTCATGGAGGTTAAGAAGCAACCTCCATGACGGCTCGTCTTATGCCTGTCGCCCCTGAGCAAGGCGCTTCCGCATTTCTTATTGTCCAGCTACAGCGCCTAGGGGCTCTAAGGTCTACAGCCAATCCGTCATGAAGGTTAAAAAAGCAACCTTCAAGCCGGCTCGTCTAGCCTCGTGCCCCTGAGCAAGGCGCTTCCGCATTTCTATGAGAGGAGGATGATCGTTTGAAAGGTTTAAAATCATTGATTCTTCAGCAGGAGGATGTTCGCTCTATTATCTCCGGTGTGAAGGCAGGGCTAAAGGAACAGCTGATTGCCGGGCTATCTGGGTCGTCTCGAACCGTGCTGGCAGCTTCGATTTACGAACAAATGAAAAGGCCCATCATGATGGTTACTCATAATCTATTGCAAGCACAAAAGCTATATGATGACCTTGTGAATCTATTAAGTGAAGATGATGTTTTTCTTTTTCCGGCAAATGAATTAATTGCCGCTGAGATGAGCATTGCCAGCCCTGAATTAAAAGCCCAAAGAATTGAGACGTTGAACCATTGGAGCAAAAAGAACGAAGGAATATTAATTGTCCCCATCGCAGGATTACGAAAAATGATTCCACCTAAATCAAGGTGGAAAACCTATCAACTTTCAATCAAATTAGGGGAAGATATCGATATAGAGTCCCTATTAAATAAACTAGTTAAAATGGGCTATGTTAGGACGGAAATGGTCTCAACCCCGGGGGAATTTAGTGTAAGGGGCGGTATTATTGATATATATCCGCTGACTGAAGCTAATCCAATAAGAATTGAATTATTTGATACCGAAATTGTCTCGATTCGTTATTTCTCGCTCGAAGACCAGCGTTCGAAAGAAAAGGTCTCCGAAATGATGATTGGGCCGGCAACTGAGGTGTTGCTTGAAGCAGAGGACTATAGTCGAATCATAGGTAAACTAGAGGACAGCTTATCGGCTAGCTTAAGAAAAATAAAAGATGAAAAAGCCAAACTTCAACTGTCACAAAACATTAGTTATGAACTCGAACTTCTCAAAAATGGGCAGAAGCCTGACCAGGTCTTTAAATATTTATCACTAGCCTATGAAAGTAGAAATAGTTTGCTAGACTACCTGCCAAGCAATGGTATTGTGTTTATTGATGAAATAAGCAGAGTTCAAGAGATGAATGATTCCCTTGTCAAAGAAGAGGCAGAATGGTACATCTCATTGCTTGCAGAAGGTCAGATTGTTCATGATTTACATATGTCACATGACATTCAAGGGCTACTTCAAAAAAGGGAATTTCCTGTTCTCTATTTATCATTATTTCTTCGCCATGTAGCGAATACTAGCCCGCAAAATATTATTAATCTCTCCTGTAAGCAAATGCAAAATTTCCATGGGCAGATGCATTTGTTAAAGTCAGAAGTAGAACGGTGGAAAAAAGGCCATTATTCGATTCTATTTTTAGGACAGGATGAAGAGCGGGTACACAAACTTGAGCGTGTATTAGAGGATTACGATATTGATGTTACCCCTTTAACAGGAGACCAGCAGCTTTTACCTGGTAAGGTACAGATTATGAAAGGGAACCTGCAAACAGGCTTTGAGCTTTCCATTCAAAAGATTGCTGTCATTACAGAGGAAGAGTTATTCAATAAACGGGTAAAAAAACCAAAAAGCAGGCAAAAGTTATCAAATGCCGAAAGGATTAAAAGTTATTCTGAACTTCGGGTCGGCGATTATGTTGTCCACGTCAGTCATGGAATTGGAAAATATTTAGGGATTGAGACACTTGTTATTAACGGAATCCATAAAGATTATCTTCATATCCGCTATCAAGGAACAGATAAGCTTTACGTTCCGGTAGATCAAATTAATCTTGTTCAGAAATATGTAGGTTCGGAAGGAAAGGAACCAAAGATTTATAAGCTTGGCGGAACCGATTGGAAAAAAGTGAAAACGAAGGTCCAATCGTCTGTTCAGGATATTGCCGATGATCTCATCAAGTTATATGCGGAGCGGGAAGCGGCTGTGGGTTATGCCTTTACCCCGGATGGGGATATGCAAAGGGAATTTGATGCATCCTTCGCCTATCAAGAAACTGAAGATCAGTTGCGCTCCATTCATGAAATTAAAAAGGATATGGAAAGACCGCGCCCAATGGACCGATTATTATGTGGTGATGTTGGTTACGGTAAGACTGAGGTGGCCATTCGGGCAGCGTTTAAAGCGATTGCGGATGGGAAGCAGGTAGCCCTCCTTGTGCCGACGACAATTTTGGCACAGCAGCATTTTGAAACGTTAAGAGAAAGGTTTCAAGACTTCCCTATCAGTATTGGTCTATTAAGCCGCTTCCGTTCAAAAAAGCAACAAACGGAAACGCTTAAAGGACTTAAAGCTGGTACAGTTGATATTACCGTCGGCACACATCGCTTGCTGTCAAAGGATGTGGTTTATCGGGATTTAGGTTTATTGATTATTGATGAAGAGCAAAGGTTTGGGGTTACCCATAAAGAAAAGATTAAAAAGTTAAAAACAAATGTAGACGTGTTAACGTTAACCGCAACTCCTATCCCAAGAACTCTTCATATGTCCATGCTCGGTGTTCGGGATTTATCTGTCATTGAAACACCGCCTGAGAACCGTTTCCCTGTTCAAACCTATGTAATGGAATATAACGGTTCGTTAGTAAGGGAAGCCATCGAACGGGAGCTTGCCCGCGACGGACAAGTTTATTTTCTCTATAACAGGGTAGAGGATATTGAACGGAAAGCAGAAGAAATTTCTATGCTTGTACCGGATGCACGTGTTACCTATGCACACGGTCAAATGACGGAAAATGAACTAGAATCCGTGATGATTAGTTTTTTAGCTGGGGAATTTGATGTGCTTGTCAGCACGACAATCATTGAAACAGGGGTAGATATTCCCAATGTCAATACGCTGATTGTCTTCGATGCCGATCGAATGGGACTTTCCCAGCTCTATCAGCTGAGGGGCCGGGTGGGCAGGTCGAATCGTGTTGCCTATTCCTATTTTACGTATCGGAAGGACAAGGTTCTGACAGAAGTAGCAGAAAAACGACTCCAGGCCATCAAGGAGTTTACAGAATTAGGGTCCGGTTTTAAAATTGCGATGCGAGATTTATCAATTCGCGGGGCCGGTAATTTGTTAGGTGCACAGCAGCATGGTTTTATTGATTCCGTTGGTTTTGATCTTTATTCGCAAATGTTAAAAGAAGCGATTGAAGAAAGAAAAGGGGATCTTGTAGCTGAACAAAAAACAGCCACCGTCGAAATGGATTTAGAAATTGATGCGTATATTCCAGATTCATACATTAAGGATGGGCATCTAAAAATAGAAATGTATAAGCGGTTTAGGGGTGCGCAGACATTAGAAGATATTGAAGAACTACAAAAGGAAATTATTGACCGTTTTGGTGAATATCCGGATGAAGTCGCCTACCTTTTTCAAATCGCTGAAATGAAGGTCTATGCCATCCTCGCAGGTGTCGAGCTTGTAAAGCAGGTGAAACAGGAAGTTACGATCTTACTTAATGAAAGGGTAAGTGAAGAAATTGATGTTCACAAGCTCAAAAAGATTTGCAGTCAGTATGGAAGAACCGTTAACCCTGGAATGGAAGGTAAAAAGTTTAAGATGGTTATTCAAATAAGAGGATATGAAACAACAGCGTGGTTAAATATAGTTTATGAAACAATAAAAGGATTAAACGAGGCAAAAAAAGGCAAGGAAGAAACAGTAAAATAAGGTTGCTCCTGCCTCTAAATAAATCTGATTTTTAGACCTATCCAAGTTTGGAAAATTTATTGTAAATGTGACAAAAAATATAAACGTTTGTGTATAGAAGTTTCCAGATGAAAGATACTAAGTTCAAAGTTGGCGATTGCTAGAAAAGCGGAAGCGCCTTGGTCAGGGGCGACAGGCATAAGACGAGCCGGCGTGAAGGTTGGGTTTTACCTTCATGACGGATTGGCTTATGACCCCGAGCCCCTAGGCGCTGAAGCTAGACAAAGAAAAGCGGAAGCGCCTTCGGAACAAGCACAGCTTGTTCCTGCGAAGAGCATTCTAATGAGCATTCCTTAATGCTCAGGGGCGCTGAAGCCAGACAGTTATCTATGTTCAAAGCTATATTTCATATATTTAGCACTCAATCGCCAAGTTGAAAAAATCATCAGATGAAAGTGAGGCAACATTGGATGAAAGCAACTGGAATAGTTCGTCGAATTGATGATTTGGGGCGTGTTGTCATTCCGAAAGAAATACGCAGAACCCTGCGTATCCGCGAAGGGGATCCGTTAGAGATCTTTGTCGATCGAGACGGAGAAGTGATCTTGAAGAAGTATTCACCAATCAGCGAGTTAGGCGATTTTGCCAAAGAGTATGCAGAAGCCCTTTTTGACAGCCTCGGAAATCCTGTTTTGATTTGTGATAGAGACGCTTATATCTCCGTTGCTGGAGGATCTAAAAAAGATTATTTAAATAAAAACATTAGCGATCTAGTGGAAAAAACAATGGAAGAACGCAATTCCGTTCTTGTTACCCATCACGGAGATATTTCTTTGGCCGAAGGAAGCCAGGAAACTGTTACATCTTATACAATTGGGCCCATCATTGCAAATGGTGATCCAATTGGAGCAGTTATTATTTTTTCAAAAGAGGGAACGCTTAGCGAAGTAGAGAAAAAAGCGGTGGAAACAGCAGCAGGATTTTTAGCAAGACAAATGGAACAATAAAATAGAAAAGCGGAAGGCGCCATCGTCTCGAGGACACGAGCCGATGGCGCCTTCCGCTTTTTTTATTATTACTATATAATACTCTGTAGTTTGTTTTTGGTGGTGTATGAATGAAGCCTGTGAATCAATCGAAGGCTCTTTTTCGGGGAGCTTTCATTTTAACTCTTGCCTCTCTCATTACAAAAATTTTGAGTGCCTTTTACCGAATCCCGTTTCAAAACATCGTTGGGGATGTTGGTTTTTACATTTATCAGCAAATTTATCCATTTTATGGGATGGCTATTGTGCTTTCTACAACTGGCTTCCCAGTCGTCATTTCCAAGCTATATGCTGAACAGAAAGAAAAAGGCGATGAAGATAGGAATCGGCTCCTTCTTTTAACCTCGTTTCTCTTTTTGCAAGCTTTTGGGTTTCTTTGTTTTCTTGTGTTATATTTTGGTGCCGGACTAATCGCAGATTGGATGCATGATGAGCAGTTATCGGTTTTACTAAGAGTGGTTTCTGTTGTATTTTTAACTTTTCCGATTGTTTCTTTACTAAGAGGCTATTATCAAGGGATTGGGGAAATGGTTCCTACTGCCTTGTCGCAAGTTGGCGAGCAGACCACCCGTGTTTTAACGATTGTCCTGCTGGCGTACTTCTTCACAAAAGAGGGTTACTCCCTTTATTTTGTTGGTGGCGGTGCGATGTTTGGATCGATTACGGGAAGCATTCTTTCTGCTCTTATTTTGTTTACTTTTATCTGGATACGTAAAGAATGGGGAATAATTGCCCCAAAACGTGGGATGCTTAAGAATTACTCCCATGAGGCAAAGCTAATTTTAAAAGCTCTTGTGTTTCAAGGATTAGCTATTTGCATTAGCGGAATGCTGATGATTTTTATCCAAATGGCGGATGCTTTAAACCTTTATTCTTTGCTTGTATCAAACGGTGTTGGTAAAGATGTAGCCAAAAGCTTAAAAGGAGTATTTGACCGCGGTCAACCGTTAATTCAATTAGGTACGGTTGCTGCGACTTCGATGTCATTGTCGCTTGTTCCGCTCATTTCCAGTGGAAGGGTAAAGGAAAATCCCTCCTTTTTAAAAAATAAAATGATAACTGCCATCAAGATTAGTATGGTGATTGGTGTCGGAGCTTCTGTGGGATTATGGGCCATTATTCGCCCAACGAATATGATGCTTTTTGAAAATGAATCTGGCTCCTCCGTATTGGGTGTACTTAGTTTTGTGATTTTGTTTACTTCCATAATCACAACTATCATTGCCATTATGCAGGGGCTGGGGAAGATGCTCTTTCCTGCTGTTGCTGTTGCTGCCTCATTTCCAATCAAGTATGGTTTAAATGCTTTATTAATTCCATTATTCGGGACAATGGGTGCGGCAATATCCAGCGTCATCACATTAGCGCTAATCACACTGCTTTTGATATTTAAATTTAAACATAGTTTAGGCATAAGGATCTTTTCTTTAAGATTTCTGTTGACGCTTATAACAGCGGCGGCTGCGATGATTTTGTTTTTAAAGGGCTATTTATTTGTGACACATTTCATGTTGGGCGGTTATGTCGGTCCTCGAATAGAAGCAGCTTTTCAATCATTAAGCTCAGCGTTATTGGGAGGATTTTTGTTCCTGCTGATTATTGTAAGAGGGGGCGTGTTCCTACCTCATGAACTTACCTTATTTCCGTTTGGAAGCAAATTAATGCTGTTATTGCCTAAAAAGGATAGGAGTTAATGATATGAGAAAAAAAATTGAAATTATCGGCCTAGGGGCTGGGGACATAGACCAGCTGTCATTAGGGGTATATAAGAAATTAAAAAATTCGAATCATGTATACCTTAGGACAAAGGAACATCCTGTTGTGCAGGAACTGGAGAAGGAAGGCTTTCACTATCTATCTTTTGACTCCATCTATGAAAAGCATGATCAATTTGCGGATGTTTACGAGGAAATTGTCCAAACCTTATTGAATAATGCACAAAATGATTCGCTTATTTATGCTGTTCCGGGACACCCGCTTGTAGCGGAGCAAGCCGTACAGACTCTACTAGAAAAAGGACCATTAGCGGGTGTAGAAATCGCGATTGGCGGCGGACAAAGCTTTATCGATCCGCTATTTCAAGCACTAAAAATAGATCCTATTGAAGGTTTTCAGTTGCTAGATGGTACATCCCTTTCTTCAAACCAGCTACAAATTGACCAGCATATTTTTATCAGTCAGGTATATGATTCATTTGTTGCATCCAACGTAAAGCTAACTCTTATGGAAAAATTACCGGATGAGTATGAGGTCTATATCGTTACAGCTGCAGGCAGCAAGGATGAGGCCGTAGAAAAGGTCCCATTGTATGAGTTAGACAGAAGGGTAACCGTAAATAACCTCACCACTCTTTACGTTCCGCCTGTTAAGAATGAGCAAATCATGCTCAAGAGCTTCTCGAAGCTACGTGAAATTATTGCGGAATTAAGGGGGCCAAATGGCTGCCCATGGGATAAGGAACAAACCCATGAATCGCTAAAAAAATATTTAATAGAAGAAACGTATGAGGTGATGGCTGCGATTGACAGTGGTGATATAGATAACTTAATCGAGGAGCTTGGCGATGTTCTCCTTCAGGTGATGCTTCATGCACAAATTGGCGAAGATGAAGGGTATTTTTCGATTGATGAGGTAATTGAGACCCTTTCTGCGAAGATGATTCGCAGACATCCCCATGTCTTTGGTGAAACACAAGCTGACAACGCAGAAGAGGTCGTTCGTAACTGGGAAGAAATCAAGAAACAGGAAAAGGGAGAAACAACAAAGTCATTTCTTGATGGTGTTGAAAAATCACTGCCTAATCTTTTAAAAGCTTATGAATTGCAAAAAAAGGCTGCAAAAGTTGGTTTTGATTGGAAGGAAATAACGCCTGCATTAGAGAAAGTAAAGGAAGAGCTACAGGAGTTTGAGGATGAACTAACCGGGTTAAATGGCGATCAAGTCCGAGCTAAAAAAGAATTTGGCGATATATTGTTTGCGTTTGTGAATGTGGCAAGGTTCTTAAGGATCCATCCTGAAGAGGCTTTGTTTGAAACGAATGAAAAGTTTATTCGCAGATTCCGCTATGTTGAGGAAAAGGTAATGGCAAGCGGGAAGCCATTCGAGGAACATTCCCTTGAGGAACTGGATCTATATTGGGATGAAGCGAAAGTAAAGGGACTTTAAAATAGGGGGAGTAAGGATGCGCTTAGATAAGTTTTTGAAGGTTTCAAGATTAATTAAAAGGAGGACCTTAGCAAAAGAGGTTTCTGATCAGGGCAGAATTGAAGTGAACGGAAAAGAGGCAAAGGCAAGTACAACAGTTAAAGTTGGGGATGAGTTGACACTCCGCCTCGGGCAAAAGCGAGTTACAGTCAGAATTGACCGAATTCAAGAAACCTCACGGAAAGAGGATGCCGCTGAAATGTATACCATTTTGAAAGAAGAAAAGGTAGGTTCAGTAGAAAACGACATTGACTAGCTTGTTCTATTTCATCGTTTCTGCACATACATATGTACTAAATGGTTGTACAAATGATTGTGAGGGATGAATGATGAGCCAATTTTATGAGACGAACACAACAAAGGCGAATATTCCAGACCATGATGTCATCATGAGAGGCCGAAAGCTGCTTGATATTACTGGTGTTAAACAAGTAGAAAGTTTTGATAATGAAGAATTTTTATTAGAAACTTCGATGGGCTTTTTAGCTATTAAGGGTCAAAACCTTCAAATGAAAAATCTTGATGTCGAAAAAGGAGTCGTTTCCATAAAGGGAAAAGTCTATGAATTAGTCTATTTAGATGAACAACACGGGGAGAAAGCTAAAGGCTTCTTTAGTAAGTTGTTCCGATGACACTATCGACTCAATTTCTCACGATGCTATCCATGGTTGGGATGGGTTCGGCGTTTGGTGCGATGTTTGATACGTACCAGCGCTTTTTAAATCGACCGCAAAGAAAGTATTGGATTGTGTTCGTAAACGATGTATTATTTTGGATTCTTCAAGCTGTTTTAATCTTTTATACGCTATTTTTAGTAAATAACGGGGAATTAAGGTTCTATATTTTTGTTGCCCTCCTTTGCGGTTTTGCGGCGTATCAGAGCTTGTTTAAACGGATTTATTTAAGGTTCTTAGAAATTCTTATTTATTCTGTCCTTACGATCTGTAGATTTATAAAAAGCACCTTTCAAATTCTCGTATATAAGCCGATTGTTGGATTGATCCATTTGGTCCTCTTCATTGCCCTTTTTCTTGGGAGGGGAATCTATACCCTTGTTAAATTTGTATTAAAAGTTTTATTTACTGTTGTAAAATTTTGTATTTTCATTCCGTTCAAAAAAATATTTTTAATTTTATGGGATCTTTTGCCGAAAGGTCTTAAAAAAAACGTCGAGAAGTTATATAATAAAACAGCAGGAAATTTCAAGGAAATAAAGAATTATTGTAGTAAATGGTTTCATAAATGGAAAAAGCGAAAAAAGTAAGGAGGCTATGGGATGAGTGCGGTACGAGAAAAAAATGTGGCAAAAATTCAGACAACCTATGTAAAACAGCAGGAGTTTGCTGAAATTGCTTCAGCGAGGAAAAGGAAACTATTGCTTCGGAGGCTATCATTGTTCTTGGCTTTTGCCGTTTTTGTCTCGTATATCATGATCTCAAGCATTCTTTCTCAAAAAGCTACCTTGGATGCAAAAACTACTCAAAAAAAGCAGGCTGTAAAGCAATTAGCTGATTTAAAAAAGCAGCAGGATAACCTGAAACAAGATATTGTCAATTTAAATGATGATAATTACATTGCCAAGCTTGCAAGAAAAGATTATTTTTTCTCGGATAAGAATGAAGTCATTTTTAATATCCCTGAAAAAAAGAAGGAAAAATGAACCAACGAGTAGTCTTGTTGACACTGAATTTTTCCTTTCTGTATAATATATAGTAAGATTGATTTTTTATATTTTTAAGGAGGAACATTCTTTTTATGTCAATTGAAGTAGGCAGCAAGTTACAAGGAAAGGTAACAGGGATTACAAATTTCGGAGCGTTTGTGGAGCTACCGGATGGTTCAACTGGACTCGTGCACATCAGCGAGGTTGCGGACAACTACGTAAAAGATATTAATGATCATCTTAAGGTTGGCGACCAAGTAGAAGTGAAGGTCATCAACATGGAAAAAGATGGAAAAATTGGACTATCGATAAAAAAAGCAAAAGATAGGCCGGAGACACCAAGGTCTCATTCACACTCCCACACCGGGCGTCCTCGTCAGGGCAGAGCAAATGATCGGAATAACACTAAACCCGAAAACTTTGAATCAAAAATGGCACGTTTTTTAAAAGATAGTGAGGATCGTCTATCTTCCTTGAAACGTAATACAGAGTCTAAGCGTGGTGGACGTGGAGCTAGAAGAGGTTAACTTGCTGCTTATTGTTTAAAATAGAAGGCAGGTTTTTTGGGCTATTGAATAAGTAAAGACAAGTCACAGCGACTTGTCTTTTTTGTATTTCTAATATTTTTACAATTTTCCGACATATATTTAGTTTATTCATATTAATTGGGTAAAAATAGTGAAAACGGTCGAACGAATTTTTAAATTTTTTCAATAGTTTGACAAATTTTTAACTCTATCACTTTTATAATAGTTTTCAACGATAAAATGATAGGGGAGTGTAATTTATGGAAAAGGTAGAACGGAGATTCATAGAGCCAATTAGTGAAGTCAGCTTTGATCCAATAAAGCAGGATATGGCTAAGGGAATGAAAAAATTCTTAGTCAAGATCGAGTCCTTTTTTATCAAAAAGGGATACATTTTAGTGTTGTTAGGTTTTCTGCTCGGCCGTGCCTTAATCTTGTCTAAATTAACTCCTTTTAGTCTCCCGTTCTTTGCCACTATTTTTTTGCTGAAGCGGGATCTTGCACCACTTGCTCTGATTGGATTGATTGCTGGTGGGGCGACTCTTTCACTCGAAAATTCTGCTTTTACTTTCTTCATTAGCCTAACATTTCTAATTATCTTTCGAATTAGTAGGAAATGGCTCAAAAATGAGATGCGTGCCATGCCCTTTTTTGTCGGGATTATTCTAGGGGCCGGTAAAATAGCCGAAACCTTTTTACTTACAAAACAGTTGACATTGTATGATGGAATGATGGCAGGCGTACAGATGAGCTTATCGTTTATTTTAACGCTTATCTTTTTGCAAAGCATTCCATTGATCACCTTTAATAAACGCAGGCAATTGTTAAAAACGGAGGAAATTGTCTGTTTAATTATCATGATTGCCTCAATTATGACAGGTACCATTGGCTGGAACGTATATGGTTTATCTGTTGAACATATTATGTCGAGATATTTGGTCTTAATCTTTGCGTTTGTTGCGGGTGCAACGGTAGGGTCGACAGTAGGGGTCGTTACCGGGTTGATTTTTAGTCTTGCTAGTGTTTCGAGTTTCTACCATATGAGCCTGCTCGCTTTCTCAGGCGTCTTAAGCGGATTAATGAAGGAAGGGAGAAAGATTGGTGTAGCAATTGGTTTATTTATAGCAACACTGCTCATCGGAATGTATGGCGATGGAGGAGGGGGAGGCAATCTCTCCATCAATGTACTAGAAACGACAGTAGCCGTCATCCTATTTCTATTAACTCCACAGTACCTTACTTCTAGATTGGCAAAGTATATTCCAGGAACGCCGGAATTTACGTCAGAGCAGCAGAAATACTTGCGAAAAATGCGAGATGTAACAGCACATCGAGTGACTCAATTCTCAAATGTTTTCCAGGCCCTTTCAAAAAGTTTTTCACAAATAGACGTAGAACATGATGAGGACCAAAATCAGCGGGAAATGGACTTTTTCTTGAGTAATGTGACAAGAAAAACATGTCAAACATGCTTTAGAAAGGATCAATGTTGGTCTAAGAATTTTACTACAACCTATTCCTTTATGGAAGAGATGATCCATGAAATGGACCAAAATGGTGGAATTGTATCTAAAAAGCTATCAAGAGAATGGGAAAAATTATGTTCGCGTTCAAATAGAGTCTTTGATGCAATCGGGCAAGAATTGACTTTTTATCAAGCAAATCAAAAATTAAAAAAACAAGTACATGAAAGTAGAAAACTAGTAGCTGAACAATTATTAGGAGTTTCCGAAGTAATGGATGACTTTGCAAAGGAAATCCTGAAAGAGAGGGAAAATCATCATAAACAGGAAGAACAAATATTAGAGGCGATTCAGGAGTTTGGCATTCATATCGAACAAGTGGAGATTTATAGTCTAGAAAAAGGAAATGTCGATATTGAAATATCGATCCCTTATTGCCGTGGCCACGGGGAATGTGAAAAGTTAATCGCCCCGATGTTGTCAGATATTCTCGGGGAAACGATCGTCGTAAAAAGGGAGGAATGTGCCACATATCCAAGTGGTTTTTGCCATGCTACATTCAGTTCTTCGAAAGCCTACAAGGTAGAAACAGGGGTTGCCCATGCTGCTAAGGGTGGGGGATTTGTATCGGGAGACAGCTTTTCCACAGTTGAACTTGGTGGCGGCAAGTATGCAATTGCCATCAGTGATGGGATGGGAAATGGAGAAAGAGCCCATTATGAAAGCAATGAGACTTTACAGCTTTTGAAAAAAATCCTCCAGTCAGGTATTGAAGAAAAGACAGCGATCAAATCGATAAATTCAATTCTTTCCCTTCGGACAACAGATGAAATTTTTGCAACCTTGGATTTGGCCATGATCGACCTGCAAAACGCATCAGCAAGATTTCTAAAAGTCGGCTCAACCCCAAGTTTTATTAAACGAGGAAAAAAAATCATAAAAATTCAGGCAAGCAATTTGCCCATTGGTATTCTAGATGATGTTGAAGTGGATGTGGTAAGCGAACAGTTAAAAGCAGGCGACTTATTAATTATGATGAGCGATGGTGTCTTTGAAGGACCTAAGCATGTGGAAAATGTTGAAGCATGGATGAAGAGAAAAATTCAGGAGATAGAAACAGATGACCCACAAGAGGTTTGTGATTTAATCATGGAGGAAGTCATTCGTTCACGAGAGGGTTTCATTGAGGACGATATGACGGTGGCAGTTGCAAGAATAAAACACAATACTCCTAAATGGGCAAGTATTCCAGTCCAAAAAGTTAAGCGGATGGCCTAAACGATTATTTTGATCCTCTAGTCAAGGAAATATGTATAAATCCCGATGTCCTAGTCGAAAATGGTACTAATTACATGACTGGAGGGAGAAGGACTATGTACACTGGTAAAATACGTCAAATATTATTGATTACAGATGGCTGTTCAAATCAAGGCGAAAATCCTATTGCTATGGCTGCCCTTGCAAAGGAACAAGGTATCACCGTGAATGTCATTGGTGTAATGGAGCGTGATGTCATTGACGAAAAGGGAGTGACAGAAATTGAAGAAATTGCCCTATCAGGCGGCGGAGTAAGTCAGATTGTCTATGCCCAGCAGCTTAGTCAAACAGTGCAGATGGTGACTCGTAAAGGGATGACCCAAACAATCCAAGGAGTTGTCAATCGAGAATTACAGCAGATTTTAGGACGTTCGAAAACGATCGAGGACCTTCCGCCTGAAAAACGCGGCGAAGTCATGGAGGTTGTCGATGAATTGGGGGAAACTGTCGAATTAGAGGTGTTGATTCTTGTCGATACAAGTGCAAGCATGAAGCACAAGCTACCAACGGTTAAAGAGGCGTTACTTGACCTTTCCCTTAGTCTTAATGCCCGCTCAGGCAATAACTACTATTCTGTTTTTATATTTCCCGGGAAAAAGAATGATGTCGAAAATTTGCTGGACTGGACACCAAATCTACAAAAACTGACAACTGTTTTTTCCCAGCTTTCAACAGGTGGCATTACACCGACAGGACCCGCCTTAAGGACAGCGCTGTCATCCTTTAATCAACAGAAATCGGTAAGGAGCCTACTTTCAAACGATGATGAATCCTATCTCGAAGAATCAATGTAAAGTACCTTCTGGCACAGTTATTATCGGCAAATGGCATTCCAATCACTATACCATCTTAAAGGAACTAGGATATGGAGCAAACGGGATTGTCTACCTTGCACAGCATAGAAACACTCATGTCGCATTGAAAATGAGTGAGAACAGTATGTCCATTACTTCTGAGGTGAATGTATTAAAATCCTTTGCAAAGGTCCAAGGGTCAGCCCTCGGGCCTTCTTTGCTTGATGTTGATGATTGGCTCAAAGGGCGTGGTCAAATCTCCTTTTATGTAATGGAATATATCCATGGGCCAGACTTACTTAGCTTTCTTCAGCAAAAGGGAAAGTCCTGGACGACCGTTTTATTTTTGCAGCTTTTACATGATTTAAATAGGCTTCATGAAAATGGGTGGGTCTTCGGTGATCTAAAGCCTGAAAACCTGATTGTAACCGGGCCGCCTCCGAGGATTCGCTGCATTGATGTTGGCGGCACTACCATTCAGGGAAGGGCCATTAAAGAATATACAGAATTTTTTGACCGGGGGTATTGGGGATTGGGCACGAGAAAGGCAGAGCCCTCATATGATTTGTTTTCAGTTGCCATGATGATGATTAACACTGCCTATCCCAAAAGAT
Source organism: Neobacillus massiliamazoniensis (assembly GCF_001048695.1). GTDB lineage: Bacteria > Bacillota > Bacilli > Bacillales > Cytobacillaceae > Neobacillus > Neobacillus massiliamazoniensis. The sequence continues at coordinate 40,041 of NZ_CVRB01000009.1, forward strand.
TTAATAAAACAACCGGGGGAATTGAACAGCTAAAAGCGATGATAAGACAAAAATCAGAATTACTCCCACTTGAAAAAGTCATTCTCAAATCGCTGCAAGGGTATTACACCAGTGCAAAGCAAATGAGGTCTGATCTAGTAGATATAATGATGGATAAAAAAATAACAGAACCACCTACAAGACACTCAGGTTTACCCAACCAAAAGCAAACGCAATCTCCGTTACCGAAATCTAACACAAATGGAAAAAATACCAGACAAGCTTACCGAAAGAAGAAGAAAAAGAGCGGCTTGATTGAAACGTGGATCATTACCATTTTAATGATCATTATACTTGGAATAGGAATGTGGTATATTACTACAAAATAAATTTGAAACCATTCTTATGAATTTGCGTATAAATTAAGAAATATTTTTTTATTTTTCTTAATAAAATGAAGCCTTTGTTTTTGATAGATAATTTATAATAATGGTAAGCTATAAAGAAAAGCGAAAGCGCCTTGGTCAGGGGCGCTGGAGCTGGACAATTTTCAAAGTCAGATGTTTAAGGAAGAGCGCAAATGTTAGAAGGAAAGGTAGAGGCATTTCTCGATCGTCACTCGTTTACATTAGAACATAAAAAAATAGTTGTGGGTGTTTCGGGGGGGCCTGATTCGCTTGCATTACTTCATTATCTCTTGAGGCAAAAAGAAAAGAGAAGCCTCTCCATTGTAGTAGCACATGTTGACCATATGTTTCGTGGTCAGGAGTCCTTTGATGATGCAATGTTTGTGAAAAACTATTGTGAACAAAATGCCATTCCGTTTGAAATGGCACAAATAAATGTACCTGAAAGAATGAAACTGTCAGGGAAAAGTTCAGAATTAGAAGCAAGGGAAGCTAGATATGAATTCTTTGCAAAAGTCATGAAAAAGTATGGGTATTCCATTTTAGCGCTTGCTCATCACGGAGACGACCAGGTCGAGACGATTCTTATGCGATTAACAAGAGGTAGCACGGGGAAGGCACGTGCAGGGATCCCATTTACCAGACCATTTGAAAATGGAGTAATTTTCCGCCCCTTTTTATGTGTAACAAAGGATGAGATTAAGCAATATTGTAATCAGTACTACTTAGAGCCAAGGATTGACTCGACCAATGAAACAGATCTATATAGTAGGAATCGCTTTAGGAAGAAAGTATTACCCTTTTTAAAGAAGGAAAATGGTCATGTCCACGAACATTTTCAGCGATATAGTGAAGAATTACAAAGTGATGAATCCTTCTTGCAGGAATTAACGGTTCAAAGCATGAATACAGTAATGAAAATAGATGAAGTGAATGGAATATCTATTGATATTAAAAAATTTCTTGAAATGCCTTTGCCTTTACAAAGAAGAGGGATTCAACTAATATTAAACTATCTTTACAAGGAAAAGCCTGCTTCACTTTCCGCAATACATATCGATCAAATTTTATCGTTCATTCATCAGCCTCGGTCCTCGGGACAACTTGATTTACCCAATGGGTTAAAAGTCATTAGGTCTTATTTTGACCTTTGCTTTCAATTTCAAGTAATCGAGTCGGAATCGTATCATATTGAAATGAACGGTCCAGGAGTGGTTGATTTACCGTATGGCGGAAGCATTCAATTGTCCTTAATCGAGAAACCTGTCATTACACACCATTCCTATGCTGTGTTTAATGCAGATAAACTGAAATGGCCGATCACAATCCGCTCAAGGAAAACAGGGGATCGAATGACCTTGAAAGGGATGCCAGGATCAAAGAAGCTAAAGAGCATTTTTATTGATTCTAAAGTTCCACTTTCGGATCGAAATAAGTGGCCTGTCATTACCGATGGAGAAGGATGTATCATTTGGCTTCCCGGTTTAAAAAAATCTTCAGATGAAGGCATGGATGATAAAGCAAATCATTATATATTACTCACATATTTATCTTCTAGGGGGCACAATTTATCATGAAACACGACATTGAAAAGGTGTTAATTTCGGAAGAAGAAATTCAGGAAAAGACAAAGGAACTAGCAGTTCGTCTTACAGAAGAATATAAGGATCGCTTCCCTCTCGCAATTGGTGTCTTGAAGGGTGCAATGCCTTTTATGGCCGATCTACTTAAAGGGATGGATTGCTATCTTGAGATGGATTTTATGGATGTCTCAAGTTACGGTAATTCCACAGTATCTTCCGGTGAAGTTAAAATTCTTAAGGATTTAGATACTTCAGTAGAAGGAAGAGACATTTTAATCATTGAGGATATCATTGACAGCGGTTTAACTCTTAGCTATTTGGTTGATTTATTTCGTTACCGAAAAGCTAAATCCATAAAAATCTGTACACTTCTCGATAAGCCTACTGGTCGAAAAAGCGACATTAAGGCAGATTATGTTGGTTTTATTGTGCCAGATGAGTTTGTTGTAGGTTATGGTTTAGATTACGTTCAAAAATATCGAAACCTTCCATACATTGGTGTATTGAAACCAGAAGTATATAGCAAATAACTTTTACGAAAAGGCTATATTCTTCCTTTTTGGGAAGAATACATAAAAGATTGTTACTAGTTGTAATTGCTTGAATTGGAATGATTTTCTATGATACTATTTAATATAGTTTGTTTACCCGTGGGAGGAGGTAAGAGATGAATCGGATTTTCCGTAATACCATCTTTTATTTATTGATATTTTTAGTCATTATTGGCGTTGTCAGCTTCTTTAATGGAACTAATGAGCCTACGAATCATATATCGTATGATCAATTTGTTTCTTCTTTAGACAAAAATGAGGTCAAATCCTTTACGATGCAGCCAGACCGAGGAGTATTTGAAGTCCGGGGTGAAATGAAAGATACGAATAAAGGGAAAAACTTTATCACTTATGTTCCAAACAGTGAAAAAATTCTTGATCGTATCGATAAATCCCCTGCAAAGGTCGAAGTGATGCCTGCGAAGGAAACAAGCGGATGGGTAACCTTTTTTACTTCCATCATCCCGTTTGTGATTATCTTTATTCTTTTCTTCTTCTTATTGAACCAAGCTCAAGGCGGCGGAAGCCGAGTAATGAACTTTGGGAAAAGTAAAGCAAGGCTTTATAACGATGATAAGAAAAAGGTCCGTTTCAGAGATGTAGCGGGAGCGGATGAAGAAAAAGCCGAATTGGTCGAAGTAGTGGAGTTTTTAAAGGACCCACGAAAATTTGCTGAGCTAGGTGCCCGTATTCCTAAAGGGGTGCTTCTAGTTGGACCTCCAGGAACAGGTAAAACATTACTTGCCCGTGCTGTTGCTGGTGAAGCAGGCGTACCGTTTTTCTCAATCAGCGGATCTGATTTCGTTGAAATGTTTGTTGGGGTCGGGGCATCCCGTGTTCGTGATTTATTTGAGAACGCAAAGAAAAATGCTCCATGTATTATATTCATTGATGAGATTGATGCGGTGGGACGTCAGCGTGGTGCCGGTCTTGGCGGCGGTCACGATGAACGTGAACAAACTTTAAACCAATTATTGGTTGAAATGGATGGATTCGGCGCAAATGAAGGTATCATCATTATTGCTGCGACCAACCGTCCCGATATTTTGGACCCTGCCCTATTACGTCCAGGTCGTTTTGACCGTCAAATCACTGTTGACCGTCCAGATGTCAATGGCCGTGAAGCCGTTTTAAAAGTGCACGCAAGAAACAAGCCTTTGGATGAATCGGTTAATTTGAAAAATATCGCTATGCGTACACCTGGTTTTTCAGGTGCAGACTTAGAAAATCTTTTGAACGAAGCAGCCTTAGTTGCAGCTCGGTTTAATAAAAAGAAAATTGACATGGTTGATATTGATGAAGCAACAGATCGTGTCATTGCCGGTCCAGCGAAAAAGAGCCGGGTAATTTCTGAAAAAGAACGGAACATTGTGGCCTTCCATGAAGGTGGTCATACTGTCATTGGTTTAGTGCTTGATGAAGCGGAAATGGTTCATAAAGTGACCATTGTACCGCGTGGCCAAGCGGGCGGCTATGCCGTTATGCTTCCAAAAGAAGACCGTTACTTTATGACAAAGCCGGAATTACTTGATAAAATCGTTGGCTTATTGGGCGGACGTGTGGCAGAAGAAATTGTCTTTGGGGAAGCGAGTACAGGTGCTCACAATGACTTCCAACGCGCCACAGGAATTGCTCGCAAAATGGTTACTGAATTTGGTATGAGCGAAAAGCTCGGTCCATTGCAGTTCGGTCAAGCTCAAGGCGGTCAAGTATTCTTAGGTCGTGACCTTCATAATGAGCAAAATTATTCTGATGCAATTGCCTATGAAATTGACCTTGAAATTCAGCGGATTATTAAAGAATCATATGCAAGGTGTAAAAAGATTCTTACAGAAAATCGTGATAAGCTTGACTTAATCGCGAAAACATTGCTTGAAGTAGAAACCCTAAATGCAGAACAAATCAAATATTTAGTGGATAATGGGCAATTACCGGACAATCCTGAGGAATTAGCTAAGGTAGATCCAAAGAAAACAGAAGATGTTAAGGTAAACATCAATATAAAAAAGGAAGAGAAGGAGAAAGAGGAAACATCTTTCTTGGACCTTCCTCCTGATGATATTGATTATAAGTAATAAGTAAATGGGGTGCTTCATTGAAGCACTCTTTTTTTTGTCTTATGCCTGTTGGGGCTGGACGAGGCGCTTAAGCTTTTCTTATCATGATTGTCATAATTATGGTATTATGTTTGCAGTTGAAAAGAATAATCTGAAAAAGTGAGTGATCATTTTGATTTTCGTATTTGATGTAGGAAATACCAATATTGTTTTAGGTGTGTATAAAGGGGATGAGCTTTGTCATCATTGGAGGATTGAGACAAATCGTAACCGGACGGAAGATGAGTTTGGAATGATAATAAAATCATTGTTTGAACATGCGGGCCTTTCCCTTTCGGATATTGATGGGATTATTATCTCTTCCGTTGTTCCCCCGATCATGTTTGCCTTAGAGAGAATGTGTCAAAAGTATTTCCATCGAAAACCACTTATTGTCGGCCCTGGTATCAAAACAGGATTGAACATAAAATATGAAAATCCGCGCGAGGTGGGGGCAGACCGAATTGTAAATGCCGTTGCTGCCATCCATGAATACGGAAGCCCGCTGATCATTGTCGATTTTGGAACAGCGACAACCTATTGTTATATCAATGAACAGCGTCAGTATTTGGGTGGTGCAATTGCTCCTGGCATTGGAATTTCAACTGAAGCTCTATATTCAAGAGCAGCAAAATTGCCGCGAATTGAAATCACCCGCCCAGAAGGTGTGATTGGAAAAAATACCGTTGCAGCGATGCAGGCGGGGATTGTGTATGGATATGTGGGACAAGTGGAAGGCATCGTCAAGCGCATGATGGAACAAAGCGAGAAGAAGCCAACCGTAATCGCCACGGGGGGGTTATCCACTTTAATTGCCCAAGAATCAAAGATCATTGATATTGTTGATCCATATTTAACCTTAAAAGGCTTAAAGCTTATCTATAAAAGAAATATGGAGAACCTAAAAACGAATAGCTAGAAAGGAGATAGGTGATGAACGATTATTTAGTAAAGGCACTTGCTTATGATGGCTATATTAGGGCTTATGCTGTCCGCACAACGGAGACAGTCAGCGAGGCGCAAAGGCGCCACAAAACATGGAGAACGGCTTCGGCTGCTTTAGGTCGTACTCTCACAGCAGGGGTGATGATGGGGGCCATGCTTAAGGGAGAGGAAAAATTAACAATAAAAATTGACGGCGGAGGTCCTATTGGCGTCATTCTTGTTGACAGCAATGCTAAGGGTGAAGTCCGCGGTTATGTTTCCAACCCTGAGGTAGATTTTGAGGCCAATGAACTTGGAAAGCTTGATGTCCGCCGTGCGGTTGGTACTACGGGCTCCTTAACGGTTGTCAAGGACATCGGCTTGCGTGACTTTTTCTCCGGTCAGATTCAGCTTGTTTCAGGAGAATTAGGGGAAGATTTCACCTACTATTTTGCTACGTCTGAACAGGTACCTTCTTCGGTTGGTGTTGGCGTTTTAGTGAATCCGGATGATACCATCTTGGCGGCAGGCGGTTTTATTTTTCAATTGATGCCTGGTATTGAAGAAGCAGTCATTACAAAAATAGAGAATCGCTTAAAAGAGATTCCACCCATTTCTAAGTTAATTGAAAAAGGATTAACTCCTGAAGAAATATTGACAGAGCTTTTTGGCAAAGAACAGGTAAAGATATTGGAAACCATTCCTGTGAAGTTTCAATGCACATGTTCGAAGGAGCGTTTTGCTGATGCGATTGTTAGCTTGGGGGCAGCAGAAATTACCGATATGATTAATGAGGACGGTAAGGCGGAGGCTCACTGCCATTTTTGCAATGAGAGATATCAATATTCTAAAGAAGAATTAGAAGAGTTGCGAAACGCAGCGAAATAAATGTTTTTATGGGGGGAGGAGTAGTTTGAAAAAACAGCAGCTTTGGCTAATCATTGCCGCCTTATTGCTACTAAATGTCTTTACGTTTACCTTTTTTCTTTCGAAATCGAAGGAAACGAGCGGAAATGCTTCCGAGAACGAGGTAATAGCCAATGTGGGGAAGAACACGATTTCACGTCAGCAATGGCTTGATGAACTAGTAGCGAGATACGGAAAAGATGTTCTAAAAGATATGATCGATCAACAAGTCATTAAAAATATGGCAGAAAAATATAAAATTCAAGTATCAGATCAGGAAGTAGAGCGGGAATATAGATTACTGGAAACCACTAATTACTCTCCTGGGAACAATAAAAATAGGGATGAAAAAAAGTGGAAGGAGCAAATTCACAATACCCTTCTTCTTGAAGAAATCCTGACGAAGGATGTTGTCCTCTCAGATAAAGATATGCAAGCTTATTATCAAAAAAATAAAGCTCAATTTAATATTCCGACTGCTTATCACTTATCCCAGATTATTGTTCCAACAAAGGAAGAAGCAGTTAAGGCAATAAAAGAATTAGAACAAGGATCGAACTTTTCTGCTTTAGCCATGGAACGTTCAACTGATCAGTTTTCAGCGAATGAAGGCGGAGATATTGGTTACATAACTGAAAATGATGAGCGATATCCTGCTGAATATATTCAGTCAGCTAAAAAGCTGAAGTCAGGAGATGTCAGCTCCCCGATTAAGGTCGACCAAGGATACGCAATTGTAAAGCTTGAAGGAAAAATAACGGGCAAGGATTATTCGTATAGTGAGGTAAAAGAGCAAGTTCGCAGGCAAATGGCTCTTGAGCAAATAAAAACACCGGTCTCAGCAGGAACTTTTTGGAAGGAAGCAAATGTAGACTGGGTTTATGGGAAAAAGGGTACAAACTAGTCAGAGGCTGTCATAAAAGAGTCTACCCCTTCACAAAACACAATATATCTCGGTTGAATTAGAGTATATTGTGATTGAAAGGTATGACCTTTTGGGCAGTCTTATTTTTAATAATTTGTCTGTGTTAAAGGTCATTGTTGATTTTTAAAACTATGTTGATTGGAGTGAAATGCCCGCCGAAAACGAAGCGCCTGGAACTCAAATCAACAGGCAAGTTTAACACAGCCAATAATTTATCAAAATATTAGGGAAAGTAATTGACAAAACAAGCATAATACTGGTAAATTGTTAATAAATCCAATCAAAATACTCGGAATAGGGGTGCCCTAAATGGTTCGTGTAGCAAATTCAGTTGCCGATCTAGTCGGTCAAACGCCAATTGTTAAGTTAAACAGAATAGTAGACGAAAACAGTGCTGATGTGTATTTGAAGCTTGAGTATTTTAATCCAGGTAGTAGTGTAAAGGACAGAATTGGTTTATCGATGATTGAGGCTGCTGAAGAACAAGGTTTAATAAAACCGGGTGCTGATACCATTATTGAGCCTACGAGTGGAAATACCGGTATTGGTCTTGCTATGATTGCAGCCGCAAAAGGTTACAAAGCAATTTTTGTTATGCCTGAAACAATGAGCTTGGAAAGACGGAACCTCCTTCGTGCTTATGGTGCTGAGCTTGTATTAACACCAGGACCAGAAGGAATGAAAGGGGCCATTGCTAGGGCGGAGGCATTAGCTGCTGAACATGGTTATTTTATGCCGCAGCAATTCAAAAACGAAGCCAATCCTGAGGTTCATCGAAGAACAACAGGGAAAGAAATTGTTGAGCAAATGGATCAACTCGACGCATTTGTTTCAGGAATTGGCACGGGAGGAACGATTTCGGGAGCAGGCAGCGTACTACGTGAAAATTTCCCGAATGTAAAAATATATGCCGTTGAGCCGCAGGATTCTCCTGTCCTATCCGGTGGTAAACCAGGTCCTCATAAGCTTCAAGGACTTGGTGCAGGGTTTGTTCCTGATACTTTAAATACAAAGATTTATGATGAAATTGTTCAAGTTGGAACGGAAGAGGCTTTCGCTGCATCAAGACGCGCAGCAAGAGAAGAAGGAATCCTTGGAGGAATTTCGTCAGGTGCCGCTATTCATGTGGCGTTACAGGTTGCGAAGAAGTTGGGAAAAGGGAAAAAAGTGCTAGCAATCATTCCGGATAACGGCGAACGTTATTTAAGTACATCACTTTATCAATATGAAGCTGAATAAAACCATAGAGGTGCTGGCGTAGTTGGCCGGCGCCTCTTTTTTGTAAATGCTATGTTAAAGCTTAATGTTGATATTGCTCTATGTTGATTGGAGCGGAAATCAACAGTCAAGTTTAAAAGAGCCTTTGCGAAAAAAATAAACCTTTTGTATGATGAAACAAGACAAGATTTTTTTAGGAAGAAAAAGGGGATGAAAGCTGTGAATGAACAGAAAATCGATTGCGGTCCATATACCTTAGACATTAGCAAAAAGACGATGGTGATGGGAATATTAAATATCACACCGGATTCGTTTTCGGACGGCGGAAGGTTTAATGATAGGGAGAAGGCTGTTCTTCAAGCAAAAGAAATGGTTGCAAATGGTGCTGATATTATTGATATTGGCGGAGAGTCTACTAGACCGGGATTCGCAAAGGTTCCTTTGGAAGAGGAGCTCAGACGCGTTATTCCCATCATCGAGGCTATTTCAAAGCAAGTTAACGTACCGATTTCTATCGATACATATAAAGCGGAGGTTGCTAAACAGGCAATTGAAGCAGGAGCCCATATCATTAATGATGTTTGGGGGGCAAAAGCAGATGAAAGAATGGCCGATGTAGCAGCAGCGTACAATGTGCCAATAATCTTAATGCACAACCGCCATGATCGAAACTACTCTTCTTTTTTCCGAGATGTACTCAATGATTTATATGAAAGCATTGCAATAGTAAAAAAAGCCGGCGTAAAGGATGAGAACATTATCTTGGACCCGGGCATCGGTTTTGCGAAGGACTTTCACGAAAATATCCTCATGATGCAACATTTAGATAAGCTTACGGCAATTGGCTATCCTGTCTTGTTAGGCACTTCCCGAAAATCCATGATTGGTACGGCACTGGACTTGCCTGTGAACGAAAGAATGGAAGGGACGGGTGCGACCATTTGTTATGGAATTCAACAGGGGTGTAAAATCATTCGTGTTCATGATGTTAAAGAAATGAGCAGAATGGCCAAAATGATGGATGCCCTAATGGGAAAGGGTGAAGGTATTGGATAAAATATATGTGGATCGAATGGAGTTTTATGGCTACCATGGTGTCTTTCCAGAGGAAAACCGTCTCGGGCAGCGCTTTGCAGTTGACCTCACTGTTTCCTTGGATTTAAAAAAAGCGGGAGAGACAGATGATCTAGATTACTCCGTTAATTACGGCGAGCTTTATCAAGTTTGTAAAGAAATTGTTGAAGGGAAGCCGTACAAGCTGGTTGAATCAGTTGCTGAAAAAATAGCAGGCAGCCTGCTGCAGCAATTTCCTCTTATTGAGGAAGTAAAGGTTAAAGTGATAAAACCAGATCCGCCAATACCGGGCCATTACAGGTCTGTAGCAGTAGAAATTACAAGGGGTAGATAATAGTGGAAAATTCGGCATTTATTGCTCTTGGATCAAATTTAGGAATTCGGTATGATTATTTAATGAATGCTATCAAGCTATTAAAGCATGATACCAAAATCCAGTTAGTAAATATTTCTTCGATCTATGAAACCGACCCTGTCGGATATGAAGATCAAGATTTATTTTTAAATATGGTAATAGAGATCAAAACGGATTATAATGCTCAGGAGTTATTAGATGTGTGTTTAAATACTGAAGCAAAACTTGGTAGAAAAAGGGAAATAAAATGGGGTCCCAGAACAATAGACCTTGACATTCTCCTCTTTAACCAAGAAAATATTGAAACAGAGAAGCTAATGGTTCCTCACCCGCGCATGCATGAGAGGGCCTTTGTACTGATTCCTTTGCTAGAGATTCAATCAGACCTTTTCATTCCAAGGATGGAAAAGCCTCTTAAAACCTACTTAAATGAATTAGCAGACAAAGAAGGAGTGCGAGTATGGAAGCAGAAAAATGGGGAAGACGTATCCGGGCCTATCGAAAACTAAAGGGTTTTACCCAAGAAAGCTTTTCAAAGCAATTAGGTGTTTCTGTATCAATCATGGGGGAGATTGAGAGAGGAAACCGTCTGCCGGGAGAAGATTTGCTTAAAAAAATCCAACAAACTTTAAATATAAGCTTAGATGAATTAGCACCACCAAGTGAAGATTATTAGAATAGGAGAGGAGAGTATTTCGTGTTAAAAATCGGCGATATTGTTATGAAAAACCCGGTTGTTTTAGCACCGATGGCCGGTGTCTGTAACTCCGCCTTCCGGTTAACGGTTAAGGAGTTTGGCGCAGGACTGGTTTGTGCTGAAATGGTCAGTGATAAAGGCATCGTGTTTAAAAATGAAAAAACCATGAATATGCTGTATATGGATGAGCGAGAAAAACCGCTCAGCTTGCAAATTTTTGGCGGTGAAAAAGAAACATTAGTAGAAGCAGCCCGATTTGTTGATCAAAATACCAATGCGGATATTATTGATATTAACATGGGTTGCCCAGTACCGAAGATTACAAAATGTGATGCGGGAGCAAAATGGCTTCTTGATCCAAACAAAATCTATGAAATGGTTTCTGCTGTTGTTGATGTTGTTGAAAAACCAGTTACTGTAAAAATGCGGATGGGCTGGGATGAAGATCATATTTTTGCCGTTAAAAATGCCCAAGCAGTCGAACGTGCGGGCGGTAAGGCAGTTGCTCTCCATGGTCGTACACGTGTGCAAATGTATGAAGGGAAAGCAAACTGGGACATCATCCGTGAAGTAAAACAATCCGTTAACATCCCTATCATTGGCAATGGCGATGTGCAAACACCTCAGGATGCAAAAAGAATGCTGGATGAGACAGGTGTTGACGGCGTGATGATCGGCCGTGCAGCCTTAGGAAACCCATGGATGATTTACCGTACTGTTCTATACCTTGAAACAGGGAAACTAATGGATGAACCATCTGTTCGCAAAAAAATGGATGTTTGTATCCTCCACTTAGATCGCTTGATTGCATTGAAAAATGAGGATATTGCTGTTCGGGAAATGCGCAAGCATGCGGCTTGGTATCTAAAAGGGGTCCAAGGAAATGCAAGAGTTCGGAATGCTATCAATGAGTGTGACACAAGAGATCAATTAGTTACGTTATTAAACGATTTAGTTTTAGAAGTAGAGGAAAAAGAACAGGCTCAAGTCATTTGACATAAAGAATCTTTTTTTCTATAATTTTGTAAAAGATTGAACTGCCAGTAGGACTGGCAGTTTTTATTCTATTTAGAACTTTTTTAATGTCTGAACCTCTTAAATTGTGTAAAATATAAAGTATATAGAAAAATTAATACTTTTGTTTGTGTAGAATTCTACATCATAAGAAACTATTGGAGTTGATTAGGAAATGAATTTGGAAGAATTAAATGACCAATTGCTGGTCAGACGCGAAAAAATGGCTGCCATGCGTAAAGAGGGACTTGATCCTTTTGGTAAGCGTTTTGAACGCACTCATAGTGCGATGGATTTGATTAATCAATATGGCGACCTTGATCACGATGAACTGGAAGCTAAAAATATATCCGCTATACTAGCGGGACGCATCATGACAAAACGCGGAAAAGGGAAAGCTGGGTTTGCTCATATTCAGGATTTATCTGGCCAAATCCAAATTTACGTTAGACAAGACGCGATTGGGGAAGAACAATATAACATTTTCGATTCTGCTGATTTAGGGGACATTATTGGGGTTTCCGGAACGGTATTTAAAACAAAAACAGGTGAACTTTCTGTAAAAGTACTGGATTTTACGTTTTTGTCGAAGGCACTTCGTCCATTACCAGATAAATTTCATGGCTTAAAGGATATTGAGCAGCGTTACCGTCAACGCTATCTAGATTTAATCATGAATCAAGAAAGCAGAGAGACGTTTATTGCTAGAAGCCGTATTATTAGCGAAATACGTAACTATTTAGATGCACATGGCTACCTGGAAGTTGAAACCCCTATGTTGCATGCAATTCCAGGAGGCGCAGCTGCACGTCCATTTATTACGCATCACAATGCCCTTGATCTTCCGTTTTATATTAGGATAGCCCTTGAACTTTATTTAAAGCGGCTGGTTGTCGGAGGATTTGAAAAAGTATATGAAATAGGCCGCGTATTTAGAAATGAGGGTGTTTCGACTCGTCATAATCCAGAATTTACAATGATTGAGCTCTATGAGGCATATGCCGATTATCGAGATATCATGAGCCTAACTGAAAACTTAGTTGCCCATGTTGCTCAAAAAGTTCACGGCACAACCAAGATTCAATATGGGGAGTATGAGGTTGATTTAACGCCAGAATGGACAAGACTCCACATGGTTGATGCGATTAAAGAATATACCGGTGTAGATTTATGGAATGTTGACCTAGAAGAGGCACGCCGATTAGCGAAAGAAAACGGTATCGAAATTAATGAACATATGCTTTATGGTCATATCGTAAATGAATTCTTTGAACAAAAAGTAGAAGAAAAACTAATACAACCGACGTTCATTTATGGACATCCAGTGGAAATCTCTCCTCTTGCTAAGAAAAATGATGAGGATCCAAGATTTACTGATCGCTTTGAACTATTTATCGTAGCTCGTGAACATGCGAATGCCTTCACAGAGTTAAACGATCCAATCGATCAAAGAGAGCGTTTTGAAGAGCAATTAAAAGAGCGTGAACAAGGAAATGATGAAGCACATCCAATGGATGAGGACTTCATTGAAGCATTAGAATATGGAATGCCTCCAACAGGTGGATTAGGAATCGGAATTGACCGATTGGTCATGTTGTTAACAAATTCTCCATCTATACGTGATGTTCTATTATTCCCGTTAATGCGTAATAAATAAATGGAAAAAGTGCCGGACAAACCGGCACTTTTTCATTTCTAGCAGAAAATAAAAATTTAGAATATTATTTCTTTAAATAAACCTATTGCGCTTCGCTTTGTATGATGATATATTAGTATCCGTTGCTGTGAAACAGTTAGGCAGCAACAAAAAAAGAAATAAAAAAAGTTATTGACTTTTAAACGATAACTTGGTAAGATAATATAGTCGCTTTCGAGCGATGATAAAGATTGCTCTTTGAAAACTAAACAAACAAAAACGTCAACAAACAATAATTATTCACTTCATTTAATGATGTGAAGCCAACGTAAATTTCGAGCTAAATCAACTTTCTTGGAGAGTTTGATCCTGGCTCCCATAG
>NZ_CVRB01000010.1 GCF_001048695.1 Neobacillus massiliamazoniensis
CGCAAGCTAGTAAGATCCCTGAAAGATGATCAGGTTGATAGGTCAGAGGTGGAAGCGTGGTAACATGTGGAGCTGACTGATACTAATCGATCGAGGACTTAACCAAGTCATATTATATGAACAAGGCTTACTGGTTCAAACTTATTTCTTCTGTATTATCTAGTTTTGAGGGAATGATCCCTTAAGTAAATAGTCTGGTGGCGATAGCGAGAAGGTCACACCCGTTCCCATACCGAACACGGAAGTTAAGCTTCTCAGCGCCGATGGTAGTTGGGGGCTATCCCCCTGTGAGAGTAGGACGTTGCCAGGCTGTTAATTTAATTTTATTGTTATTGTCTATAGGCAGTACTTATTATCGTCGCGGGGTGGAGCAGTCTGGTAGCTCGTCGGGCTCATAACCCGAAGGTCGCAGGTTCAAATCCTGCCTCCGCAATTTGGTTTGGTAGTTCAGCTGGTTAGAATGCCTGCCTGTCACGCAGGAGGTCGCGGGTTCGAGTCCCGTCCAGACCGTATTTTTTATAAGTTGCAAAATGGGCGAAACTTGGTTTCGTCTTTTTTTATGCCCAATTAATTGCATCCATTCACTTTAAGAAATTGGATACTAATAATAAAATCTATCCTTAGGAGCACTTCCTAAGGTTTTTTTACACGCAAATAAGGTAAAATGTAGATAGTATTAAGCATGTTATAATAATAGGTGATAGAATGAAACAATATGAATTACATACAATCGATTCGGAAGAGACGGCACATTTTGCGGGCAAGCTAGCGGGATTGCTAAAACCAGGAGATGTGATTGCACTTGAAGGCGATTTAGGTGCGGGAAAAACCACTTTTACGAAAGGTTTGGCAATAGGGCTAGAAATAAAAAAAACCGTTAATAGTCCAACATTTACGATTATTAAAGAGTATCATGGCAGGTTACCGCTTTATCATATGGATGTTTATCGGGTGGAAGATGCATTTGAGGATTTAGGCTTTGATGAATATTTCGAAGGAGAAGGCGTAACCGTTGTTGAATGGGCTCATTTAATTGAAGAGCAGCTTCCGGCTGAACGATTAACAATTTTCTTATACCATGAAGGCGAGGAGAAGAGAAAAATGGTCCTCGTTCCGCAGGGAGAAAGATACGAGCAATTATGTAAGGAGCTATTTTCATGACAATTTTAGCAATCGATACTTCTAATGCTGCTTTAGGAGTAGCTCTATTAGAAAAGGATCAAGTGCTTGGAGAGTATATAACCAATTTAAAAAAGAATCACTCTGTCCGCATTATGCCGGCGATCGAGAGATTAATGAAGGATTGTGAACTCCTTCCTTCAGATTTAACGAAAATTGTAGTGGCAAAAGGTCCTGGTTCGTATACAGGAGTTAGAATTGGTGTTACCATTGCCAAGACGTTGGCTTGGACACTTAAACTTCCTCTTGTCGGAATCTCGAGTTTGGAGATTTTAGCGGGGGTAGGCCGCTACTTTGATGGCTATGTTTCCCCGATATTTGATGCAAGAAGAGGACAGGTATATACCGGCTTGTATCGATTCGAAAACAGTCATATTGAAGTAGCTGAACACGATCAACTGGTGATGATAGCAGATTGGGCCACTAAATTAAAGGATTCGCCAAAACCTATTCTTTTCGTTGGTAACGACTTGCCTCTACATCAAAATACTATTAAGGACATCCTAGGTAATCAGGCTGTTTTTGCAGAAATCACTGAGTTTAACCCGCGACCATCTGAGTTGGCATTTTTGGGTAGAGACAAACAAGATGAAGATATCCATACATTTGTTCCGAATTATATTCGCTTAGCCGAAGCTGAGGCTAAGTGGTTAGAGGCTAAAGGGAAAATCTAAATAGATAGGAAATAGTGAAATGGTAGATTCATTTGTATTTCGTTCTATGACGGAAGAAGATATTGATCAGATTTTAGAGATTGAACATGCCTCTTTTACGCTGCCGTGGAGCCGGGATGCTTTCTATAATGAAATGCATCATAATAAATTTGCTGTCTACATCGTAATTGAGGTGGAAGGAAAGATCATTGGGTATTGTGGCGCCTGGATTGTGATAGATGAGGCTCATATAACGAATGTGGCTATTCTTCCTGAATACAGGGGCAGGAAGCTAGGGGAAGCATTGATGGAAAAAATGATTTCGGTTGCTAGGAGCATGGGAGCAAGGAGTATGACCCTTGAGGTCCGTGTAACAAACAATATAGCACAATCGCTTTATCGAAAGCTTGGTTTTCAAAAAGGCGGAATTCGGAAAAATTACTATTCAGATAATCAAGAAGATGCACTTATCATGTGGGTGAATTTATGATGAAAGAACAATATATTTTAGGAATTGAGACGAGCTGTGATGAAACAGCCGTTGCTATCATAAAAAATGGTCGTGAAATTGTCGCAAATGTTGTGGCATCGCAAATCGAAAGCCATAAGCGTTTTGGCGGAGTGGTCCCGGAAATTGCTTCACGTCACCATGTCGAACAAATTACCATTGTCATAGAAGAAGCAATAAATCAAGCCAATCTCACTTTTAATGAGCTTGATGCCATTGCTGTTACAGAAGGGCCAGGGCTTGTGGGAGCGCTGTTAATAGGGGTAAATGCTGCAAAGGCTCTCGCTTTTGCTCATAACCTTCCACTTGTACCTGTCCATCATATTGCTGGGCATATTTACGCAAACAGGTTAGTATCTGAACTGAAGTTTCCGCTGTTGGCTCTTGTGGTTTCAGGAGGGCACACCGAGCTTGTTTATATGAAAGAGCACGGTCATTTTGAAGTAATTGGGGAAACGAGAGATGATGCCGCTGGAGAAGCGTATGATAAAGTAGCAAGAACGTTAAATCTTCCTTATCCGGGCGGTCCGCACATTGACCGGCTTGCGCAGGAGGGGAGCCCAACCATTGATTTACCCCGGGCATGGCTCGAAGAAGGCTCCTACGACTTTAGCTTCAGCGGTTTAAAATCAGCTGTCATTAATACGGTTCATAATGCCGAGCAGCGTGGGGAGACCATTGCCCCCCAAGACCTTGCTGCCAGCTTTCAGGAAAGTGTTATTGAAGTGTTAGTAACAAAGGCGAAAAGAGCTGTCGCTGAATATGGGGTTGGCCAAATTTTACTAGCGGGCGGAGTTGCAGCTAATAAAGGACTTAGAAATGCGTTGGAAAAAGCTTTTGTTGGTCAAGAAGGAATCGAATTAGTTATTCCTCCCTTATCACTTTGTACCGATAATGCTGCTATGATTGCAGCTGCGGGTAGTGTAATGTTTGAAAAAGGAATTAGGGCAGAGTTGTCCTTAAATGCCAATCCTGGCCTGGATATTGAAATATTTAATTGAGGGTGTCCTAAAAGGTGACAGGCACCACTATATTTACAAAGTTCATGATAATTTTTCCGCTATGTTGATTGGAGCGGAAGGCGCTCGACTCCTGGGGGAGTACGGGGCAGGGGAGACCCCTCAGGCGCAGGTAGCGCCGAGGAGGCTCCCCGTACCCGCGGAAAGCGAGCTTCTTGAGCGGAAATCAACAAACAAAGTTTAACAGACCATTAATAAAATGAGGGTGCCCTTAAAAGTTATACTTTTGGGACACCCTCTTTTTTGTGGATAAAAACAGGATTCTAAAATAGTTTTTCAAAATAGGAATGTGGATAAGTCGTGTTAAATTGTTAATAATGTGGATAAAAACTGTGTTTATTGTGGATAATGTGAAAAAATTAAAAATTTTCCCTATTGGATTGGGGATAAAGCTGTGGAAATGTTCATACTAATGTGAAAAAACCGGACAAATCAGTCCGGTTTTTAGCAGTTATTCAGCCAGCACTGCCCATTCTTCCATTAACGAATCAAGCTCGGCCTTTGCTTCTTCATTTTTGTTGTTCAGTTCTAGCACTTTTCCGTGATCTTGAAATATTTCAGGATCGCATAATTGATTTTCGTACACTTCAATTTGTTCTTCTAGCAAAGCGATTTTTTGTTCAATTTCCTCTAATTTTCGCTTTCGCTGTCGCTCGAGTTTTTTGCTTTCCTTGTCCTGCTGATAGGAGATTCTGTCGGCTGACTCTACTTTGGTAAATTTTTGCCCGGAAGCAGCCAGTGCTAGTGCCTTTAGTTCTTCCTGCTCAAGCTTTTTTTCGACATAATAATCATAATCCCCAAGATATTCTGTGCTGCTATTACGGCTCAGTTCGACTACCTTTGAGGCAATTCGATTAATGAAATAGCGATCATGCGAAACAAATAGAATCGTACCAGGGTAGTCAATCAGGGCATTTTCAAGAACTTCCTTGCTGTCAAGATCAAGGTGGTTTGTCGGCTCATCCAAAATTAACAGATTCGCCTTTTCAAGCATGAGCTTTGCGAGAACAAGTCGTGCTTTTTCCCCACCGCTTAAGGTCGACACTGTTTTTAAAACATCGTCACCGGAAAATAAGAAATTACCTAGAACACTTCGGATTTCTTTTTCACTTTTTAGTGGGTATTCATCCCATAATTCTTCTATAACACGCTTGTTTGATTTTAACTCGGCCTGCTGCTGGTCATAGTAGCCGATTGAAAGGCTTGTCCCGTATTGGATGCTTCCGGCAAGTGCAGGGAGTTTTTGGATAATCGTCTTTAATAACGTAGATTTTCCAATCCCATTAGGCCCTACTAGAGCAATGCTATCCCCTTTAAACACGCGAAAAGAGATGGAATCGGAAACCTTTTTTCCATCATAACCCACCGCAAGCGAATCGATGGTTAAGACATCATTGCCGCTTTGTTTTTCAATTTCAAAGGAAAAGGATGCAGACCTTTCGTCCCCTTGAGGACGGTCCATAATTGACATTTTCTCCAGTTTTTTTCGACGGCTTTGCGCTCGTTTCGTGGTCGAAGCCCTAGCAAGATTGCGCTGAATGAAGTCTTGGAGATTGGCGATTTCTTGCTGCTGCTTCTCGTAAAGCTTCATATCACGTTCATAATTGGCTGCTTTTTGATCAAGATAAGCACTATAGTTTCCTGAGAATTTTTGAATTTGCTTTCGTGAAACCTCATATACCTGTGTCACGACCTTATCTAAAAAATAGCGGTCATGCGAGACAATCAGGATGGCCCCATCATAGCCTTGTAGATATTGCTCAAGCCATGAGAGGGTATCCATATCAAGATGGTTAGTAGGCTCGTCCAATATTAAGATATCCGGCTTCGTTAATAATAGCTTACCTAAAGCTAATCTTGTTTTTTGGCCACCGCTTAAACTAGAAATCATTAAGGTAGAATCATGGAAATTCAAACCATGCAAAACAGAGCGAATATCTGCTTCGAATTGATAACCGCCTTGCTCCTTAAATTTCACCTGAAGCTGGTCATATTCTTTTAAAATCCGATCATGTCCAAAAGCATTTGGGTCCGCCATTTGCTCTTCTAATTGGCGCAGAGTTGTTTCCATCGAGCGAAGTCCTTCGAACACCGTCAGCATTTCTTCCCAAATCGACAAATTCGACTCTAAGCCGGTATTTTGGGCCAAATAACCGACCGTTACCTCTTTAGGTTTCATGATTTCGCCGCCATCATGGGAGATGTGGCCGGCGATCATTTTCAATAAGGTCGATTTTCCCGCTCCGTTGCGGCCGACTAAGGCCACACGGTCTCGAGTTTGTAATTCTAGCTTTATATTCGATAAAATAAGGTCAGCGCCATAATATTTTGTCAGTTGATTGACTTGCAGCAAAATCATATCCATTCACCTCTATATACTTAGGAATAGTGTACCGTATTCCCAGTATGTCGGCAATAAACTAAGGCAAATATGGAGAAATATGTCGAAGGAAAAATGGCAAAGATGGGCCTATTCGTTCAAAGTTTCACACACATTAAAGAAAAAATAGTGTATGATTTTTAGGGAGGATTTCATAATGGCCGATTTAACGCATTTTAATGAAGAGGGAAGAGCAAAAATGGTTGATGTCAGTGAGAAGCCGGAAACAGCGCGCACAGCTCTTGCTCACTCTAGCATAACAGTCAACAAAGAAATTTATGAAAAAATAACGAATCGCGAAATAAAAAAAGGCGATGTTTTGGCAGTTGCACAGGTCGCTGCCGTGATGGCGGCGAAAAAAACGTGGGATATTATTCCAATGTGCCATCCGATTCCGTTAACAGGAGTCAATATTTCCTTCTTATGGGAACAAAACGGACATGATCAATATAAATTAAACATAGAGGCATCCGTTAAAACCAAAGGGCAAACAGGTGTTGAAATGGAAGCATTAACAGCTGCGTCTGCCTGTGCGCTTACAGTTTACGATATGTGTAAGGCGGTCGATAAAGGAATGATCATCGGCCCAACCTTTTTAGTGGAAAAAACCGGCGGTAAAAGCGGCGATTTTAAAAGAACAAAATAAAACATTCTTTCAGGGAGAAGGTGTAACATGACGAATGATACGGTGAAAATACCACAGGCAACAGCTAAACGCTTGCCGTTGTATTATCGATTTTTACAAAACCTTTATGCCTCAGGCAAACAACGTGTTTCTTCAGCGGAATTAAGTGAAGCGGTGAAAGTAGACTCAGCCACCATTCGTAGGGATTTTTCCTACTTTGGTGCATTGGGGAAGAAAGGGTACGGGTATAATGTCAATTACCTGTTAACCTTTTTCCGAAAAACCCTGGACCAAGACGAATTAACGAAGGTAGCGCTAATTGGGGTTGGTAATCTTGGCACAGCATTCCTACACTATAATTTTTTAAAAAATAATAATACAAAAATTGCAGTTGCTTTTGATGTAGACCCTGAAAAAATTGGCACCATGATTGGAGAAGTCCCTATTTGTGCAATGGATGATCTGGAGGAATTTGTTACGAAAGAAAATATCTCCGTTGCGATTCTTACAGTACCTGCTCCGGTTGCCCAAGTAATTACAGACCGTTTGGTACAGGCGAACATCAAAGGAATTTTAAATTTTACTCCCGCAAGGTTAAATGTCCCACCATCAATTAGGGTTCATCATATTGATTTGGCCGTCGAACTGCAATCACTCGTATACTTTTTAAAGCATTATCCAACAGTAGAAGTAGAATAAAAAATAGGCTTTTTCACGAAAAAATAACGTGGAAAAGCCTATTTTTATTTACATAACTTTACAACGTAACAGTGTTATGTTACATTAGTTTTAGAAAGGGGTTATAACTATGAGTGAGGAGTTAATATCGAAGAAGGATTTGTTGGAGTTGACAGGGATTTCATACGGTCAGCTCTACCGTTGGAAGCGAAAGGACCTCATACCTGAAGAGTGGTTTGTCAGAAAATCAACCTTTACTGGTCAGGAAACCTTTTTTCCAAAGGAAAAGATTTTAGAAAGAATCGACAAGATTCAAACGATGAAGGAAAATCTTTCGCTGGATGAACTAGCTGATATGTTTTCACCGAATGTAGCAGACCTACAGTTAACGAAGGATGAATTGATAAAACGTAACATTGTTTCAGAACAAGTCCTTAAATTTTATGTTGAGAATGAAAATGGCAGCCTGAATTTTGATTTTTCAAGAATGCTTGAAGTGTTTGTGATCGAGAAATTACTTCAATCTGGGGAAATCAACCTCGATGAAGGGAAAATGCTTCTACAGGTGCTAAAGGACAATCGGGCCTTTATTAAGCAAAAAAATAGTGAATTGGTGATCACTAGAAAGCTTGGAGTTTCATCATGCTTATTATTGCTAAATGCAGAAGCCTTTCAATTTGAGCGTGGAACAAAAATTGTCTCACAGCTTTCGCTGATGACCTGTATGGAAGAAATTAAATCGAAATTACTATAAAGGAGAATAGAAATGGATAAAAAGGCAGACTTAGTTATCAATGGTTTTGGTTCATCAAATGGTGGACAATTCCATCTTGTCACATTAAATGGTTTTGGAACAGTTAACAGTGATGTAGAATGCAGCGAATTGGAATCGAATGGATCGGGAACGGTCAATGGAAACATCAAAGCAGAGAAAGCGAATGTGAAAGGTAAGACCAAGATTATAGGAAATATCGAAAGTAAGTCCCTAACCATCGACGGGACGGCCAATATTGGCGGAAATGTGTATGTGGAAAATGTAAAGATTGCTGGTAAAGCCTCCGTCGGTGGAAAGGTAAAAAGTGAGGAAATACAGGTAAAGGGTGTTTTAACAGTCGAGGAGGATTGCGAAGCTGAGGTATTCAAAGCAGAATCCCAGTTTAAGGTGAACGGGCTTTTAAATGCCGATCAAATTGACATTCTCATTTATGGTCCATGTAAAGCAAAAGAGATTGGCGGACAAACCATCACCGTGAAAAAATATAAAGGTTCCTTGATTGGGAGTTTATTCGAACAACTAATAAAAACACAGCTGGAAACAGAATTAATCGAAGGCGACAAAATTGAGATTGAAAGTACGAATGCCAAAATTGTCCGCGGAAACCAAATTAAAATTGGACCGAATTGTTCGATTGGCCTTGTCGAATATACAGATGAAATAGAGATCGATAAACAAGCCTCTGTCGGGGAAAGCAGAAAGGTTAAATAGGGGGGAGCACGATGAAAAATAATTTGATTATAAATGGGTCGGGAGAGTATCCCGGCGGTACGTACGATAAAATCAGTATCCGTGGAGAAGGAACAATATTGAATCAAGTGGAAAGTTCAGTTTTTCATGTTTATGGAACGTGCGAGGCAAGAGAGAATCTGTCGACAGGCTCAGCTAAAATACTGGGGGAAGCCAAAATCAAAGGAAATGTGGAGGCCGAGGAAACGCTGATCATGGGGTCAATGGCTATCGACGGTAAAGCCATTTTGAAAAAAATGAAAGTGTTTGGAGCCCTTGAAGTGGGAGAAAGTTTGAGTGGCAACGAAGCAACGATTAAGGGAAGTATTTCTGTAAAAGGCGACGTTGAATATGAAACCTTCGAATCAAGTGGAGGCTTTGACATTAAAGGGTTGCTAAATGCGGATACAATCAAAATTGCTTTGCGTTATGGAGAGAGCAAGGCTGAAGAGATCGGCGGCGGGAACATTACGGTTAAAAGAAAAAGAAATTCATTCATTCCGTTTGTTGGAGAAGAAGGGTCCCTTGCTGCCAAAGTAATTGAAGGCGATGATGTTTATCTCGAAAATACAAGGGCAGAAGTTGTCAGGGGGAACAAAGTCAATATCGGCCCCGGCTGCCAAATCGGCCTTGTCGAATATACAAATGATTTTTCGGAAAACGCCAATTCAACTGTAAAAATGACGAAAAAGATAGGAGGAGAATAGGTGGTTGCAAAGGAAAGTAAACTAGGTTTCGTTGTTGTCGGTCTTTTGCTGGGGATTTTGATGGCCTCAATGGATAACACCATCGTGGTGACAGCGATGGGAACGATTGTCGGCGATCTTGGCGGACTCGATAGCTTCGTTTGGGTTGTTTCCGCCTATATGGTGGCGGAAATGTCGGGCATGCCGATTTTCGGTAAACTATCCGATATGTACGGACGAAAAAGGTTCTTTGTTTTTGGCCTACTCTTGTTTATGGCAGGTTCAGCTTTATGTGGAACTTCTCAGAACATCACCCAATTAAGTATTTACCGCGCGATACAGGGAATTGGCGGAGGAGCTCTTGTTCCAATTGCTTTTACCATCATGTTTGATCTATTTCCACCGGAAAAACGCGGAAAAATGGGTGGAATGTTTGGGGCGGTATTTGGCTTATCGAGTATATTTGGCCCTTTGCTTGGTGCGTATATAACGGATCATATCAGTTGGCACTGGATCTTTTATATCAACCTTCCACTTGGAATTCTCTCCTTTATCCTGATTGCCGTTTTTTATAAGGAATCACCTGTTCACCAGAAGCAATCCATTGACTGGTGGGGAGCTGCTACTTTAATTGGGGCTGTCGTCTGTTTAATGTTTGCTCTTGAACTTGGCGGGCAGAAATACGCTTGGGATTCTACCAACATTATAAGCTTGTTTGCAGGATTTGCAGTCTTGTTCCTTGTCTTTCTTTTTGTTGAAACAAAAGCAAAGGATCCGATCATCTCTTTTTCCATGTTTAAAAATCGCCTGTTTTGTGGTAGTACGCTTGTCGGTTTGTTTTACGGTGCTGCCTTTATGGCGGCAACGGTTTATATTCCTATTTTTGTTCAAGGTGTATATGGAGGCAGTGCCACCAATTCGGGTTTAATTTTGCTGCCCATGATGCTTGGTTCCGTGGTTACGGCACAGGTTGGCGGGTTTTTGACCTCGAAAATGAGCTATCGAAACATTATGTTTTTGTCCGGTGTGATTTTAATAAGCGGGTTTTTGTTATTAAGCAGTATCACACCTGACACGAGCCGGGCGCTTTTGACCGTTTATATGATTGTCGTAGGTTTAGGTGTCGGGTTCTCGTTTTCTGTTTTAAGTATGGCAGCGATTCATCCGTTTGGAATGATGCAAAGAGGATCGGCGACTTCAACAAGTAACTTTATCCGCTCGCTTGGAATGACAATCGGAATTACCATTTTTGGCACGATCCAGAGAAATAATTTTAAAGCGAAACTGGAAGATGCATTCGCGGGAATGGGTCCAATGCCGAAAAGCGCATCTTTTGGCGATTCACGGGCGCTTTTGTCTGAACAGGCGAGAAGCCACATCCCAGCGCAAATTTTATCGAAAATTACCGATGCCTTATCCTCTTCAATCGTTCACACTTTTACATGGGCCCTTGTTCCAGCCTGCTTGGCATTCCTCTTAATCTTTATCTTAGGGAAGGAACGAATGGTGTATACAAAGAATGAAGGATAAAGAAAAAAGAGGCAGTTCCAAAAGGTGACAGGCACCACTATATGAACAATGGTCATGATAATTTTTTCGCTATGTTGATTGGAGCGAAAGCGAACGACTGGAACGGAAATCAAAAG
Organism: Neobacillus massiliamazoniensis; assembly: GCF_001048695.1. Lineage (GTDB taxonomy): Bacteria > Bacillota > Bacilli > Bacillales > Cytobacillaceae > Neobacillus > Neobacillus massiliamazoniensis. The sequence goes on from NZ_CVRB01000010.1 coordinate 10,879, forward strand.
ACAAGTTTAACGGACCATTTATATAAAAAGGGGGTGCCCCTAAAAGTTTAATACTTTTGGGACACCCTCTTTATTTCATTTGATCCTTATATTTAAAATAAAAGAACAACAGCTTTAGGCCTGAGCCAATGTCAAAGGTAGCTAAGATTACCAGTAAAAAACTGAAAAAGCTCCAGCCGTTTTGAGTGACATCATTTATGGCAAAGTAGGTGAATAAACAGCCGAGCAAGAAATAGATCAAGACGGAAAACAGCGGTGATCGTCTCATAAAAATCCTCCAATAAAGTGTTGAACTGACTCAGCATCCGAATCAGCTTTTCAATATCGTCATTTGTAAACTGACTGAAGAATAACAACAATTGTATTCATCGCAAGGTGGGCAAAAATCGGTACGATAATTCGATTGGTTTTGACATATAGAAATGCGAATGTGAAGCCCATTGACGCATAAATAATAATATGCTGCGGCTCCATATGTGCCAATGCAAAAATCAATGAGCTAATAAGGGCAGCAACAAAAAAGTTAAACCGCTTATACAAGGAGCCAAAAATAATTTTTCGAAAGATGATTTCCTCTAAAATCGGACCGAAAATAGAGCTGACCAAAATGGTTAATGGCAAGGTATTGATAATTTTGATGATATCCTTCGTGTTTTCAGACCCCATCGGAATCCCGATGAGCCGCTCGATATTGGCTGCAATAGCTTGTGCAAATAGGGCTAAAAATACACCGGAAATCGCCCATATGATAGATTCGCCAATCGAACTTCTTTTTTCACTGCGGTTATGATCTTTCATTTCTTTTCGTAAAAGGAAAAGAATGATAATAAGGGCAATTGAAAAACTGGTAATAAGCCAATAAGGAATGGCCAGCTGCACGTTTATCCCTAAATGTCTGAAGAGGCCCGCATACAAAGGAATCCCGAAAAAGCTCGAAAGCTGCATAGCAATATAAACAATTAAGATAATCCAATATTCCCGTTTCAAATTTTTTTCTCCTTTAGAGTTCTTTCTTTTGTCCAGCTCAGGCGCTATCGGCTCGAGGTCACAAGCCAATCCGTCCAAAAGGTAGAAAGCATCTTTCGGCCGGTTGGTCTCGTGCTTGTCGCCGATAAACGGGCGCCTTCCGCTTTTCTTAATTATTATGCACTATTCTTCATTCTACTCTGAAAGCTGGCTTTGTTTCAATTTTGAAGATTTTTTTAGAAATAACGTATAGAAAAAGCGATATTTCATATATTTTTAAGGTTGTGAAAAAGATAAAAAAATTTTATACGTCATGCTTGCAAAAGTTTTATTGATTCATTATTATAATAATTGTGTTAGCACTCGCTATGATAGAGTGCTAATAAATCCAAATTACATATATTTTTGAGGAGGTTGTTTGATTTGTTAAGACCATTAGGTGATCGCATTGTCATTGAGCTTGTTGAATCAGAAGAAAAAACTGCAAGCGGTATTGTTTTACCTGACTCAGCTAAAGAAAAGCCTCAGGAAGGAAAAGTTGTTGCCGTCGGTACAGGTCGTGTACTTGATAATGGTGAACGTGCAGAACTTGAAGTTTCTGTAGGCGATCGCATTATCTTCTCAAAATACGCTGGTACAGAAGTGAAATACGAAGGAACAGAATATTTACTTTTACGCGAAAGCGATATCCTTGCTGTAATTGAGTAATCGCTCGAAGCGAAATTAAAATAACTGAAAAATTACTAGAGGAGGTTTTTTAACAATGGCTAAAGAAATTAAATTTAGTGAAGACGCTCGTCGTGCAATGCTACGTGGGGTTGATACCCTTGCAAATGCAGTAAAAGTAACGCTCGGACCTAAAGGACGCAACGTGGTTCTTGAGAAAAAATTTGGTTCTCCACTTATCACAAATGACGGTGTAACCATCGCAAAAGAAATCGAATTAGAAGATGCATTCGAAAACATGGGTGCAAAACTTGTTGCCGAAGTAGCAAGCAAAACAAATGAAATTGCTGGTGACGGTACTACTACTGCAACAGTTCTTGCTCAAGCAATGATTCTTGAAGGCTTGAAAAACGTAACTGCTGGCGCAAACCCAATGGGAATCCGCAAAGGCATTGAAAAAGCTGTTGTAGCTGCTGTTGAAGGCTTAAAAGAAATTTCTAAACCAATCGAAGGCTCTGCTTCCATCGCTCAAGTTGCTGCCATCTCTTCTGCTGACGAAGAAGTAGGCCGCTTAATTGCTGAAGCAATGGAGCGCGTTGGTAACGACGGCGTTATCACAATCGAAGAGTCTAAAGGCTTCACAACTGAACTAGATGTTGTTGAAGGTATGCAATTTGACCGTGGCTATGCTTCTGCATACATGGTTACAAATACTGACAAAATGGAAGCTGTTTTAGAAAATCCATATATCCTTATCACTGATAAGAAAATTACTAGCATTCAAGAAATCCTTCCAGTTCTTGAGCAAGTAGTTCAACAAGGTAAACCATTATTGTTGATTGCTGAAGATGTTGAAGGGGAAGCCCTTGCTACTTTAGTAGTGAACAAACTTCGCGGTACATTCAATGCAGTGGCTGTTAAAGCTCCTGGCTTTGGTGATCGTCGTAAAGCAATGCTAGAAGATATCGCTGCATTAACTGGCGGTGAAGTAATCACAGAAGAGCTAGGCCGTGACCTTAAAACAACGGATATCACTTCTTTAGGCCGCGCTGCAAAAGTGATCGTAACAAAAGAAAATACTACGATCGTTGAAGGTGCTGGCAACGCAGAAGCAATCCAAGCTCGCGTGAACCAAATCCGCGTTCAATTAGAAGAAACTACTTCTGAATTTGATCGTGAAAAATTACAAGAACGCCTAGCAAAATTAGCTGGCGGTGTAGCCGTAATCAAAGTCGGTGCTGCTACTGAAACAGAATTAAAAGAGCGCAAGCTTCGCATCGAAGACGCATTGAACTCTACTCGTGCAGCTGTTGAAGAAGGTATTGTATCCGGTGGTGGTGTAGCCCTTCTAAACATCTACAAAAAAGTTGCTGAGCTTCAAGCTGAAGGCGATATGGCAACAGGTATCAACATCGTTCTTCGTGCTATCGAAGAGCCAGTTCGCACAATTGCGCAAAACGCTGGCCTAGAAGGCTCTGTCATCGTGGATCGCTTAAAGCGTGAAGCAGTAGGCACAGGCTTCAACGCAGCTACTGGAGAATGGGTAAACATGATCGAAGCCGGTATCGTTGACCCAACTAAAGTAACTCGTTCTGCACTTCAAAACGCAGCATCTGTTGCAGCTATGTTCTTAACAACTGAAGCAGTTGTTGCTGACAAGCCAGAACCAGCTGGTGCTGGAATGCCTGACATGTCCGGAATGGGCGGCATGGGTGGAATGGGCGGTATGATGTAGGGCTTTTAAGCCTTTCACATGTACGCAAAATGAGAAATAGTTACGGCTATTTTTCACCCATTTTGTGAAGTAGTCATGCAAATAATTTATATCAATAGCAAAGACCACTTCCTATAAAAATAGGGAGTGGTTTTTTTGTTGTTACACGCCATGAAAATTTACAAGTGATTAAATAAGGATTAGAAAGCGGAAAAGTAAAAAGGAGATTGTATAGGCACTCACTAATCAAGGTGAGTGTCTTTTGTATGAGTGGGGGTACATTATTTCTATTAATAAGTTTTCTGTGAGAAGTACTAATACAGCCTTAGCCCCAATCTAGCCAAATTCCAAAACGAAACTAGGTTTTCGGATTTGGAACAGGGAGAAAGCCAAACGAAGAGTTAACAGGAATAGATTATTATCCGATTTTTTTAAATCTAAAGGCATTTTCTCACGAAATACCAATACACGAAATCAAAAATAACGACATTTACTACTTATAAATTCTTGAATAGTAGTTATTGGATTGGCTTTTGATGATAGTCTTTTTTAATATGATTTTTTAGTAAGTGAGAGTAAAAAAAACATATCTATCAATGATATTAAGAAAGTTTAGAACAATCAATTTCATGCATCCTACACTAGTAAAGAGGAAATATTCAATTTTGGATCAACTATGTTATCACTAGTTATTACAAGATTCCAATAAACCGGTATTTTTGAGTTTTAGTTTGTACAGATTTTATTCTCCCAGAACATCTACCTTGTTTGTTTTTGCTTAAGAAGAAGGTTCTCCAATCATTATCATCTTAGGTCTATTCTTAGTCGATATTGTCGGACACTTAATCGGTCTATTATAATTTTGAAGATAATGCTCGAACTTGTCCCAAGTATTTTTTGCTTAAAGTGATAAAAAGAGTATAATAATTATTTATTAAAAGAAAGAAATGGAGTAGATCAAATGGTCCAATCAATCAATACAAAAGTCGATTTAGTTATGGATGCAACCTCACATATGGGTACTTCAGATTATGGTAAAATTATGATTGGAGACAAAGGATTTGAATTCTTCAATAATCGTGATGCTCGTAAGTTTATTCAAATTCCTTGGGAAGAAGTTGATTACGTGATCGCTTCAGTCATGTTCAAAGGGAAATGGATCCCACGTTATTCTTTCCAAACTAAGCGAAATGGGATGTATTCATTTTCTTCTAAAGAACCGAAAAAAGTTTTGCGAGCAATTCGTGAATACGTTGATCCGAATCATATGGTCCAATCATTAGGTTTCTTTGATGTTATCAAACGCGGCTTGAAGAGTAAATTTAAAAAGTAATAATTTTACATACAAGACAGGTTGGAACTTGTCTTTTTTTGTTGGGACAAATCCAAAATTGTTAGCTGATAAACTGTTACAAATTTAAAGTAAATTTTTTTAACTTTGCACAAAGTTTGTGCGCAACTTCTATGTGTTATTTCTTGAGAACGCTAACTTTTGATGTTGGAATAAAAATGTAAACGAAAACAAAAAAACATAACAAGAAAGAAGTAAAGCAATATCTATTGGGAACGGGGAAATTTGAAGCCTAGAAGCGCACTCTCGTAACTGATAAGGATAGTATCGATTATAAACGGCTTGTCCGGCATCTCCGCTATGCGACTGAAAGAGTAGTCCTAGGTGATAAGATGGCGGAACCAGAAAAAATAACTCCGCTCTTGAAAGAGGAATATCCGGTGTGCTATAATATCTCATGGAAGCTCATTAAAGTGATGCAGCAAACATTGATAAAGAATGTATTTGATGCAAAAGCTGCTTATTTAACACTCCGTTGACAGCGTTTGCAAAATAAATTTAAATAGCCATTATTTTTTACGTGTTACTGATTCGATCAGGCATGAGTGAAAAGTATTGATTGAAATGAAGAATATGGGGCATTTTATACCCAAACCTTCATTTAATCTACTTTTTGCTCATGCCTTTTTGTTGTTTTTTTTGTTGAAACTGTAACCGCTTTAGATGAGCTGAAAAAGCTGTAACAATAATAATAGGAGGTAAAAAGATGGTAGGAATTATCATTGCTAGTCACGGTGAATTTGCCAATGGTATCTTGCAATCTGGAGCGATGATCTTTGGAGAACAAGAAAATGTAAAAGCTGTTACATTGATGCCGAGCGAAGGACCTGATGATGTAAAGGCAAAAATGAAAGACGCAATCGCCTCTTTCGACAACCAAGACGAAGTATTATTCTTAGTCGATCTTTGGGGTGGAACTCCTTTCAACCAAGCCAACAGCTTGTTAGAAGAACACAAAGACAAATGGGCAATCGTTTCTGGTATTAACTTACCAATGTTGATTGAAGCTTATGCATCGCGCTTCTCAATGAACACAGCGCATGAAATTGCCGCGCATATTTTAGGCACAGCTAAAGAAGGCGTTAAAGTAAGACCTGAAGAATTAGAACCAGCAACAGCACCTGCAACAGCTGCTGCTCAACCATCAAATGCAGGCGCCCCTGGTAAATTTGAATACGTGTTAGCACGTATCGACTCTCGTTTACTTCACGGACAAGTAGCGACTGCTTGGACAAAAACTACACGGCCTACACGTATCATCGTTGTATCTGATGCAGTAGCTAAGGATGAACTTCGTAAGAAATTGATCCAACAGGCTGCTCCTCCAGGTGTAAAGGCACACGTTGTTCCTGTCAATAAAATGATCGAACTTGCAAAAGATGATCAACACTTTGGCGGCCAGCGCGCGTTACTTCTTTTCGAAAACCCACAAGATGCGCTTAGAGCGGTTGAAGGTGGGGTTCCATTGAAGACAATCAACGTTGGTTCTATGGCACACTCACCTGGTAAAGTTCAACCGAATAAGGTGTTGGCCTTTAACCAAGATGATATTGATACTTTCACTAAGTTAAAAGAAGCTGGTTTGAACTTCGATGTACGTAAAGTTCCGAACGATTCAAAAGGCGACATGGACGAAATTATCAAGAAGGCTCAAAATGAGTTAAACAAACAAAAATAATCCTAATTATCAAAGAAAAAGGAGGATTAATAATCATGGATTCGATTCAAATAATATTAGTCATTATCATAGCATTTTTAGCTGGTATGGAAGGAATTTTGGATGAATTCCAATTCCACCAACCAATCATTGCTTGTACGTTAATCGGCTTAGTTACAGGAAACTTGGTACCATGTCTTATCTTAGGTGGTACTCTTCAACTGATCGCTTTAGGCTGGGCAAACATCGGAGCTGCCGTAGCACCGGATGCTGCGTTAGCATCAGTTGCATCTGCAATTATTTTAGTTTTAAGTGGAAAAGGGGAAGCTGGTGTGGCTTCTTCAATTGCGATTGCTGTTCCGCTTGCAGTTGCAGGTTTATTATTGACAATCATCGTCCGTACGATTGCAACAGCAATTGTACATTTTATGGATGCTGCAGCTAATGAAGGGAACATCAGAAAAGTTGAATTCTGGCAAATCGTCGCTATCTGCCTGCAGGGGTTACGTATTGCAATCCCAGCTGCATTAATTATAGCTATTGGCGCAGCTCCAGTTAGAGACTTACTTACATCTATGCCAACTTGGTTGACAGCCGGTTTAGCAATCGGTGGGGGAATGGTCGTAGCTGTTGGTTATGCAATGGTTATTAACATGATGGCTACAAAAGAAGTATGGCCGTTCTTTGCGATTGGTTTCGTATTAGCGACTGTTTCACAAATCACACTTATCGGTCTAGGTGCTATCGGTGTGGCTCTTGCACTTATCTATTTAGCGCTTTCTAAACAAGGCGGTTCAGGTAATGGCGGAAATGGAAACACTGGTGACCCACTAGGCAATATTATTGATAATTACTAAGAAGGAGGCAGACATAGAAATGGCACAAGAATTGAAATTATCGAAAAAAGATCGTATTTCTGTTTGGTGGCGTTCAACTTTCATTCAAGGTTCTTGGAACTATGAACGTATGCAAAACGGTGGTTGGGCATATGCAATGATTCCAGCAATCAAAAAATTATATAAAACAAAAGAAGATCGTGCTGCTGCACTAAAACGTCACTTAGAGTTCTTTAATACTCACCCATATGTAGCTTCACCTGTTATTGGTGTAACTTTAGCCCTGGAAGAAGAACGTGCAAATGGTGCACCGGTTGATGATACAGCCATTCAAGGGGTTAAAGTCGGTATGATGGGACCTTTAGCAGGTATCGGGGATCCAGTTTTCTGGTTCACGGTTAGACCAATCCTTGGTGCGTTAGCTGCTTCTCTTGCTTTGACCGGTAACATCCTTGGGCCAATTCTTTTCTTCGTTTTATGGAATCTCATTCGTATGGGATTCACGTGGTATACGCAAGAATTTGGTTACAAAGCTGGTTCTAAAATTACTGAAGACTTATCTGGTGGATTACTTCAAGATATTACTAAAGGGGCATCCATTCTGGGCATGTTTATCCTTGGTTCATTAGTTAACCGTTGGGTATCTGTAAAATTTACGCCAGTTGTATCCTCGGTTAAACTTTCAAAAGGTGCTTATATTGACTGGAGTCATTTACCTGCTGGAGCGCAAGGGATTAAAACTGCGTTGGAACAGCAAGCCGCTGGTCTTTCATTAGAACCTGTTAAAATCACTACTTTACAAAACAACTTGGATAGCTTAATTCCTGGTTTAGCCGGATTGGCGATAACATTCCTTTGCATGTGGCTGCTTAAGAAGAAAGTTTCTCCAATCGTTATGATTCTTGGATTGTTCGCTGTTGGTATAGTATTCCATTTAATACACTTAATGTAATAAATAAAGACTCTTGCCTAGGCTTTTTTCAAGGATCAAATGTAAGCCCGTATTCAAACAACGCATACAAATAGAGCAGCACCTCCTGGTATGATAAGCCTATCAATTTAAGGAGGTGCTTTTCATATGCCAAAACAAAAACTTACCATTGTCCCATAGTTTTGAAGTCCAAACAATCGCAAGAAACACAGGTTGAATAGTATTAACAGAAGATATTAAATATAAATATATTTTAGGGGGCTGCTATGCTTACTATTGGTTATATTGGAAATGGGAAAAGCACTAACAGATATCATCTGCCGTTCGTACTGCAAAGAGAGAATATAAAGGTAAAAACAATTTATCAAAGAAATCCTGAGCATGAAAGTTGGGATAGGATTGCAGGAGTAAATTATACTTCTGATTTAGATGAATTATTAAATGACAAGGCCATTCAACTCATTGTGGTTTGCACAAGACATGACAGTCATTATGAATACGCAAAATTAGTATTAGAACATAATAAAAACTGTTTGGTTGAAAAGCCTTTTATGGAAACCTCAGAACAGGCAAAAGAAATATTTGCATTGGCAAGAGGGAAAGGATTAATTGTTCAGGCGTATCAAAACAGACGTTTTGATAGTGACTTTTTAACAGTTCAAAAGGTCATTGAAGAAGGGAAAATAGGGGACTTGCTGGAAGTGGAAATGCATTATGACTATTATCGTCCCGAAGTACCTGAGTCTGTTCATTCTTTTAATCCTGTTTGGTCATTTTTATATGGACATGGCTGTCATACACTGGATCAGGTCATCAGCTATTTTGGCAAGCCGAATCATATACATTATGATGTAAGGCAATTATTAGGACAAGGAAGAATGAATGATTATTTTGATTTAGATATATATTATGGTAAGTTAAAAGTATCTGTAAAATCCAGTTATTATAGACTTAAAGAAAGACCCAGCTTCGTCGTTCATGGCAAAAAGGGATGCTTTGTGAAAGAAACCAAAGATCGTCAGGAAGAACATTTAAAGATATTTTACATGCCTGATAACAAAGATTTTGGTATAGATACAATAAAACATTATGGTGTACTGACATATATTGATGAAGAAGGTACAATCCACGAAGAAAAAGTGAAATCAGTAAATGGTGATTATGGAAGAGTATATGATGATTTATATGAAGCCATCATTAATGGTAAAGATAAAACCATTACAGACGAACAGACACTGCTGCAAATGGAAATATTAGAAACTGGAGTTAAAAACTTAAAGTAAAATTTACACACTCTTACCTTATGGTGGGCATGATGTAATTTAATCACTCTCATTTGAGAAATGGTTAAATACATTTTCCGGCCAAACCGAGAATTGGTCACATAAATTAAGAAAAGACTACTTCCTAAAGATTAGGATGTAGTCTTTTTTATATGATCAGAACTTATTTCGAATCGACTTTGAGAAACGTTATAATAAAATCAAATCATTTGTAGCATGCCAAACAATTAATATGCGGAGGGATTACCTTGAAAAAGAGTCAACCTGTGAAAGTTAGAGAAAGAGGGATTGTCATAGGCAAGCTACCAGTCGGTGAAAAAAACTGTATTACGGATGTTGAAGGGGTTAAGGTAGGTCATGTTACACTCGATTACCCTCTTGAAGAAAACGAGACAGATTATGCGTGTACGGGTGTAACGGCTATCTTACCACATGATGGCAACCTCTTTAAAGAAAAAGTAACTGCGGCAAGTTATGTGTTAAATGGTTTTGGGAAAACAACAGGGCTTGTGCAAGTGAATGAATTAGGAATAATTGAATCACCGATTATGTTAACCAATACGTTCGGGGTACCCGCAGTTACGCAAGGTACGCTGCAATATATGTTTGAAAACAATCCAGAAATAGGGGATACAACAGGTACGATTAATATCGTTGTCGGTGAGTGTAATGACAGCTATTTAAACTCGATTCGCCGTTTTCCTATTAAACCGGAGCACGCGATTGAGGCCATCAATAAGGCAAAGAATGATGTGGCGGAGGAAGGTGCTGTTGGAGCCGGAAAAGGGATGGTATGCTTCGGATATAAAGGAGGAATTGGCTCCTCGTCCCGAATCGTCAATGATGAAGTGAGTGGTTGTACGTACACAGTTGGCTGCCTAGTATTATGTAATTTTGGGAAAAAAGAAGAGTTTCAAACCGTGAAATACTCCATTAAGTCAACAGAAAATGTTTCTGCATTATCTAAAACTTCGGATGGATCAATTATCCTCGTTCTAGCAACGAATGCACCACTTAGCGACAGACAGTTGCTCAGAGTCGCAAAACGATGTGGAATCGGGCTTGGCAGAACAGGAAGTCACTATAGCCATGGAAGCGGAGATATTGTCATCGCCTTTTCAACTGCTCATAAAATTCCACATGTTACGAATGAAATGGTAGAAGCACGGGAGCAGCTAAGGGAAGACCATCCGATCATGAACCAACTATTTACCGGTGCTGCTGAGGCAGCTGAAGAAGCCATATTAAACGCATTATCACAAGCCGTAACAACCAAAGGCAGAAATGGGCATGTCGTTCACGCCTATCCGTTTGAATAATAAACAAGATTATCATTTCAATGCTAAATATTTCGAGGTGGTAAAATGGATTGGAAATTGATTGAGGAGAAAATCTCTACTCGAATGAAGACGGAACATATCCCGGGGGCAGCCGTAGCGATAAGCAAAAATGGAAGGATCATCTATCAGAAGGGATTTGGAGCGAAAGATCTTGAATCAAATGATCAGATTACGCCAGAAACAATTTTCGGGATTGCGTCAGTATCAAAGTCATTTACGGCACTTGCAATAATGAAGTTGGAGGAAGATGGGAAGCTTTCTATCCACGACCCGGTCATTAAATACTTGCCCGAATTTAACATTCCTACTATTGATCCGATTGAATCGATCAAAATTCATCATTTATTAACGCATACAACTGGTTTAGCACCTCTACATCGGAAAGAAGAGCTAACGAAGTTTCAAGAACATTTGACATATTTGTCCGAAAATGAACATGATTTGCTCGGCAAGCCGGGAGAATACTTTAGTTATTGCAATGACACATTTCTATTGTTAGGCGCCATTATTGAAAGGATTACGGGAAGTTTATTTAGAAGATATATTACAGAAGAGCTATTAAATCCATTATGTATGTATCGTTCAACATATAGCCTAGAAGAAATAAATAAACTGGAGAATGTATCAACACCCTATGTCTACGATCGAAAAAGGGAAGAATATCAAAACCAACCTTGACCTACTTTAGGAAATTATGAAGTAGGTGGTGGTATTCGTTCAACTGTTCTAGATTTATTAAAGTACGGTGAACTGTATGTTAATAGTGGTGTAAGTAACGGCAAGACATTCATATCTGGAAAACAACTAGAAAAAATGTGGCAGCCGTATTCCCAACTTGATCGTAATTCGTATTATGGATATGCATTGAAAGTAACTTCGGATTATCATGGTGTGACACTTGTTGAGCATAGTGGTGGACAGCCTGGCGTTTCGGCAAATTTTGGCTTCATCCCCGAACTTAATCTCGTTGCAGCAGTACTAACGAATGTTTCTGATGCTTCAGCGAGTGAGATATGGTTGGAAGCAATTAATAGCCTATTAGGTCTGCCGCTAGAAGAAAGACGAAGCACTGAACCTTATGTGAAACTGTCTGAAGACAAACAAAAGCGATTTGTAGGCACCTACCAATCAAATGAAGAAACATGTCTTCAAATCGTTTGGAAAAATAGCCAATTAAAAGCAATATTGGATAACGAAGTACGCCCATTAAGAACAAGCGATGAGAATACGCTTGTGATGATGGACAATGAAAAGCCAATTCACTTTTACTTTAATCAGGAAAACAAACTATGGGCGGCTTTATTTGGAATGAGAATGTTATTAAAGGTTAATGAAGGGTAAGCATTTTAAGTCGTGATTTTTATTTTATACAGGGGGTACGATGATTGCTTTTTAAAAGCGGCCATTTATTTCAAATGGGAGGAGCAGCAATTAAGCTGCTCCTTTTCCATTTGAAAAACAAGGAGGTAGTCTTTTTATGTTATAAAAATTTGCCGCAAGTAAAAGTAGTAAAAATAAAGTGAAACTTCCATCAGTGGTTTTTTTTACATCCCCCACTGATGGTTAGTTGAACCAATCGGGCTTTTAGGGGCAGTTGTCCCCCACCTATCTTCCTCGCTTCTCTCTCAATCATGAGGTGGGGGTCTTACTGCCCGTTAATGCGGGATAAATTGACTGACAAACCAAATTGCCATAGTGCAAAATATTTGCTATCGTAAAAATTTTGTTTTTATAATAGAAGGGTTAAAAGAAATAATTTAACACTTAGACATTCCTATATTAGAAAGATTTTATACTTATGTCTAAAATTCTGAAGTATCAGGAAGGTGAAAGGCAATGAATAATACATTAGTTGCCAAAGAGCGTAAGGAATTTCGAAAGTCAATTTTAACTCAATTAAGAAAGCAGGGGTATATCCCAGCAGTTGTCTATGGGAAACATGAAGAAGGCAAACCGATTTTTGTGAAAAATGCTGATCTACTCAAAAACATTAGAGAAATCGGAAGAAATGGAATAATTTCTCTTGATATTAATGGTAAAAAACAGAATGTTATCCTTGAAGATTTTCAAGCAAATCCGATCAATCATGAAATTATCCATGCAGACTTTCTGCATATTAATATGTCTACTGAAATACATGCAAAAGTGCATGTTGCATTGATGGGAACTTCAAAAGGTGTTGAAGATGGAGGGGTTCTGCAGCAATCTCTTCACCAGTTAAACATAACAGCTAAACCTAAAGAAATCCCTGAAACTATTGAAATCGATGTCTCCGAATTGCAGATAGGCCATACAATAAAAGTAGGAGCGATTCGAAAAAACTATAGCAATATTACGATTAACCATGATGATGACGAAGTAATTGTTACAGTAATCGCTTCAAAACAAGAAGATGAAAATAGCACAAGTGAAACCCAGAGTGAAAATATCGTTGATAACAATGAGGAAAAAGAAGCATAAGCTGCTTATGGATTCAAAGCATATTTTCAAATAATATTATCTAGCGGACTAGAATATATTAGATAAAAAATGATACCCATTTGAAAAGTGGGTGTCATTTTTTTGTATAATCAGAGTTAATAGCATTGTTCTTCGAGAAAGAGAGTAATAATAAAATTTACATTGAAAAGGGGAATAATAATGAACCATTGGAATACTCGTTTTCAAGCCAAGAACTATATTTACGGAACTAACCCCAATGTATTTTTAACAGATATTCAGAAAAAGCTTCAATTGTCAGGGGACGCTTTAACCATTGCAGAAGGTGAAGGTCGTAATGCCGTTTTTTTAGCAGAACAAGGAATGAATGTAACTGCGTGGGATTATGCTGAATCCGGTTTGACAAAAACCAAAAAGTTAGCAGAAGAACGAGGTGTTGCAGTTCATACAGAACTCGTTGACTTAAATGAAGCATCTTGGAGAACAAATCAGTGGGATGAACTAGTTTGTATTTTTGGGCATTTCCCAGCGGAATTACGTCAGAAAACACTTAGAGGCGTAAAAGAAGCAGTTAAACCAGGTGGGTATTTTATTTCAGAGGTGTACTCAATTCACCAAATTCCATATAAAAGTGGAGGACCGAAAGAATTAGAGTTCTTATATACTCCAGAAGAGTTTTTGCAAACATTCCCAGATTGGCGCATCGTTCACTTTTTCATGGGAGAGGTTGTCCGTCATGAAGGTGAACTACACAATGGGCTGGCTCATGTCATTCAGTTTGTTGGACAGAAGCCGTGAAGATCTAAGAATTAAATTCAGTCTAAGTTCGTGTAATCGTTTTGTCTACATTAAAAAAGACGTGTGTCATTTAATTTGGCATACGTCTTTTTTTGAAAACTAATAAATAAGAAGGAAAATAGTGCCCGAATAAATGAAATTAGAGTTGATCCGGTTACTAAGATACCCTATACGTGAACGAAACCCAAGAGAAAAGCCGAATCGTGAACGTAGAACCCCTAAACGTAAACAAAACCCCGAAAAGACCCAAAAACCATGCACGTAGAAGCCCTATACGTAAACAAAACCCCGAGAAACCCCCAAATCCGTGAACGTAGAAGCCCTTTACGTGAACAAAACCCCGAGAAAATCCCCAAACCATGAGCGTAGAAGCTTCAAAAAACAATCAAAATGTAACCATGGCAGATCATGCATGAAACGTCTTAACAAAAGGTGGTTTTTGGAATTTTTGTAAAAGGTTTTTTTCGGAATATATAGAATACATATATTTGATGCCACAAATTGCTGATCCGCCAAAAAGGAGGAATAGAGTTGTCCCGTGAACAAATGAACCCCTCAATTGAAAAAATTCTTGCAAACATTGAAAAAGTCATGATTGGAAAGAGAAATGTAGCAGAGCTGAGTCTTATTGCTTTGCTTGCGGAGGGCCATGTCCTGCTAGAGGATGTACCAGGTGTCGGAAAAACGATGATGGTCCGGGCCCTCGCAAAATCCGTTGATGCCAACTTCCGCCGCATTCAATTCACCCCAGATCTATTACCATCCGATGTTACCGGCGTTTCTATTTATAATCCAAAAGAGATGGAGTTCCAATTTCACCCCGGTCCTCTTATGGGTCATATCATTCTTGCTGATGAAATTAACCGAACCTCACCGAAGACACAGTCGGCTCTTTTAGAAGGAATGGAAGAAGCAAGTGTCACCATCGATGGGGTGACACATAAGCTGAAAAAGCCATTTTTCGTAATGGCCACGCAAAATCCGATTGAATATGAAGGTACATATCCATTGCCGGAGGCACAGCTCGACCGTTTCCTTTTAAAAATGAAAATGGGCTATCCGGATATTGATGAAGAAATCGAAGTGTTGAACAGGGCACAAAAGGTACCTCCTATTGAAGAACTGG
The DNA here is from genome assembly GCF_001048695.1 of Neobacillus massiliamazoniensis. Taxonomy (GTDB): domain Bacteria; phylum Bacillota; class Bacilli; order Bacillales; family Cytobacillaceae; genus Neobacillus; species Neobacillus massiliamazoniensis. Next base: position 25,986 of record NZ_CVRB01000010.1, read on the forward strand.
ACCCGGTTATCGACCTTGAAGAGTTGTTAATCCTGCAAAAAGAAATTAAAGATGTTTATGTCGACGATTCTATGAAGCGTTATATTGTTGATATTGTGAAACGGACAAGGGATCATGGCAGTGTTTATCTCGGTGCAAGTCCAAGGGGTTCGATTGCCTTAATGAAAACGTCCCAAGCTTATGCCTATATGTATGGCCGCGAGTTTGTTCTCCCGGATGATATTCAATATTTGGCACCGTTTGTCCTGTCCCACCGGATCATTTTAAAGTCTGAAGCGAAATTTGAAGGGATTTCTGCAGAAGAAGTAGTGAACCGAATTTTGGCGAGAGTGCCTGTTCCGGTGAAAAGGCTTGTGAAATAAAATGAAAAAATGGTGGAATATTTTTAAAAAAGCTTGGAAGTTCATTTTATTACTCTTTTTGATTGTCCTAACATTCTCGTATGCGATGTTTCAAGGCGGGTTTGTCAGCTGGTTTTTATTTTACAGCTTTAGCCCATTTGCAATTTACTGTATAGCCATGACCCTTTATTCGTTGAATCAACTAAAAGTAACTAGGGTCTTGCCAAAAACGGATTACAATGCCGGGGAGCCGTTAAAAGTAACTGTAACGATTAAAAGGTATTCCTCTTTCCCTCTCTTTTATTTGATGATAACAGACCAATTGGATGACTCTTTGAACCACGCTAATCAAGAAAAAAAGGCAAAAGCCTTATTGTTTCCAGGCATAAAAAAACAATTTACCTATGAGTACATCATTAATGAACTGCCGCGGGGAGAGCATTTTTTTCGCAACATTACTATTAACCTTGGTGACCCGCTCGGTTTAATCGAAAAAGAAAAAACATACACAGTCGATGGAAGAATTATTGTTTATCCGGCTTATACAGAGCTCCTGTATCAGCCATTTGAGAACCACTTTGAACAGGGGCTTACCGCTTCAAGGGAAAGAGTGCAGCGCGATACATCCATGGCAACCGGTGTAAGAGATTATCAATCGGGTGACCGCTTCTCGTGGATTAACTGGAAGGCCTCCGCCAAACGAAACATGTTGATGACGAAAGAATTTGAGCAACGTCAATCCCATGATGTATATGTGGTGATGGATTGTGTACCGGATAAGCGCTTTGAAGTCATCGTTTCCTTCACGGCATCGCTAGTGCGGGCAGTGTTGAAAAAGGGGGCACAGGTAGGCCTGCTGACCATCAGCAAGGAGAGAGCTTCTTTTCCCATTAGGGGTGGGGAGCAGCACCTCCAGCAAATTTTTTACCATCTCGCCAAAATCGAAGCCAAAAGTTTTTCGTCGTTAGAAAAAGTTCTCGAAACCGATGGCCTTTTTATTCAACAAATTGTCTCCTTTTTATTAGTTACAGCACAATTGACGAAACCCTTAATTGAAAAAGCAAGTTTTCTTGGACAAAGAAAAGGTTCTGTTACTCTATTTCTCATCAAAGCAGAAAAAGAATCACCAACGGAAACAGAGCGCTCTTTAATAGGTGTAGCAAATGCCCGAGGAGTTCGGGTGGTAATGGTTCATGAAGGAAACTTTACTGCGGCCTTTTCGGAGGTGAATTTGCGGTGATCAAAAGAGATTTTCCGTCGTTTCTTCTGTATGCACTGGGCTTCCTGTTGCTTTGGGAATGGCTTAGGCCGGTTGAAGAATTGACTGATACCAATCATATTGGAACCTTCATTGTTTTCCTGCTCCTGTCCTTTCTTTTGTCTTTTTTGAACGTAAAGTGGTTTTGGCAGTTTTTGATCAAAACGATCTATATTTTGGCTTCTATTAATCGTTTCTACTATCAAGAAAGCTTTTTTCACTCAAGCTGGTTAAAGGCTTGTCTATTTGATGTAAAAAACGATATCATCCTGCTTTTTACACTAAAATGGAATGGCTTTTCCAATGAGTTTCGTACCATATTGTTTTTTCTATTGCTTTGGATCATGGTTTATTTAATTCATTATTGGCTCTTAAGACGACAGCAGATTTTTATTTTTTTCTTTATGACACTCGTTTACATTACCTTTTTGGATACATTTACTACGTACAATGCAAAGTATGCGATCGTTCGTACGGTTGTAGTTGGTTTTACTGTAATGGGAATGCTGACCTTTTACCGGATAATTCTGAAGGAAAAAGTAAAGCAGGAACCCTCTTTCATTCGAAAATGGATGGTCCCATTAGCTGGAATGATTGCCTTTAGTGTCCTTGTGGGTGTAGCTGCTCCAAAAGCCGCACCGATTTGGCCCGATCCTGTTTCTTATTTTAAGGCGGCCAAAAGCAAAGATGGCGGTGAAGGCAATGGGACGAAAAGAATTGGTTATGGTACAAATGATGATAGACTAGGCGGGCCGTTTATTGGCGATAGTAATTCTGTTTTCAGGTATGTGGGGAATGGAAAAAATTATTGGAAGGTCGAAACAAAAGATGTCTATACCGGAAAAGGCTGGATGCCTTCCGGATCAACTTCCGTGACCTTTAATGAGGGCGATTTAATACCTATTTACCCGATCCCGAATTCGGTTGAAACCATTAAGGAATATGCCACGGTATATTTTGACTATTCCTCATTATCCTTTTTACTGTATCCGGCGGGGGTTCAAAGAATCCAAGGTGTTGTTCCTGAAGTTCCTGAAGCAGATCCATATAGGTTTAAGATGGATACGAATACAGATAAGATTATATCTCGTAGAGGGGATATTTTTAGATACACAGTTGAATTTGATATTCCAAAATACAAAGCAAGTGATTTAACGAAAACAACGGAATATGACCCTTCCGTAATGAATAGTGAATTTTATCAGCGCTATACATCTCTTCCTGCTGGATTGCCGCCAAGAATCAAGCAATTAACCGAACAAATAACCTCCGGTGCGGAAAATTGGTTTGACAAGGCAAAAGCGGTTGAACGCTATTTTGGGGGAAACGGATACACGTATGACCAAAAAAACGTTGCCTATCCGGCTGAAAAACAAGATTATGTTGATCAGTTTTTATTTGAGACGAAACGCGGCTACTGCGATAATTTTTCTACCGCAATGGCGGTCATGCTGCGAACGATTGGAATCCCAACCCGCTGGGTAAAAGGCTACACAGGTGGAGACATCGATCAACATAGTAATGACGATTCTTCGTTGCAGGAGTATGTAGTTACTAACAAAAATGCCCATGCATGGGTAGAAGTCTTTTTCCCCAATCAAGGCTGGGTGCCATTTGAACCAACTCAAGGGTTTTCAAATGAGCTGATTATTAATTACGAAAGTGACGCCAATACTCCGACGGATAATCAACAAACCACGCCGACACCGGTGAAGAAGCCTGAGAAGGATCAGCAACAAGAGGACACAGGAAAAGCAAAGAATACGAAGAAATCTTTTGATGCAAAAAACATGTGGAAAAATATAAATTCAACTTTAAAAAATCATTGGCAGCTGATTGTTTTTATCATCATCCTCCTAGGAATTTTGACGGGAATTCTTTATCGAATTCGCGGAAAATGGGTTCCATATGTGATCGTGCTGTTTTATCGATTTAAGAAGCAGGACGAAAGCATGGGGGATGCGTATTTGGTTTTATTGAAACAACTCGACCGCTTCGGGCTAAAACGCCAAGAAAACCAGACACTTCGCAGCTATGCCCGCTACATCGACACCTTTTTTTCAACAAGGGAAATGACGAGCTTAACAGCAGTGTATGAACAATATTTGTATCATCAACATATACCGGAAGGAACGTGGCAACAGACGCAAGAATTGTGGGAAAATTTAATTAAAAAGACAATCGCTTGACCAGTAAAAATGTCATTGTTACAATAGATTTTAAATTCAATGTCTAGCTACAGTTCTTTGGGCTGTAGCTTTTCTAAATAGGTACGTTACCTTCATATATCCTCGATAATATGGGTCGAGAGTCTCTACCGGGTCGCCGTAAAGGACCTGACTATGAAGGCGGAATGAAGTTTTGCGATTGTTTACAAGAAAACTAGAATTCTGCCTTCTTACTATAGTTGTGCGAATTCTAGTTTTTTTCGTTTTCATTTGATTCGTAGATATATTCGGAATTTCGCAGATATATTCATTAAATGCGCAGATATATTCTAATTTTCGCAGATATATCGATATAATTCGCAGATAAATCTCCGGAGCAGGGCTGAAAACAACATTTTTTTAAAAAAAGCCTTATTTTATCAGGTTATTGCAAAAGCTAATCATATATTTTTGAAAGAGGTGGCCGTTTTGACAAACAAGCAAGATATGATCGTGGTTTTGGATTTTGGAAGTCAGTACAATCAGCTTATTACACGCCGCATCCGTGAATTTGGAGTGTATAGCGAGCTGCACCCTCATACGATTACCGCAGAGGAAATTAGAAAAATGAACCCAAAAGGGATTATTTTCTCTGGCGGTCCAAACAGTGTATATGATGAAAATTCATTCCGCTGTGATGAGGCTATTTTTGACATGGGTCTACCGATCCTTGGGATTTGTTATGGTATGCAATTAATGACGGTTCATTTTGGTGGCAAAGTTGAAAAAGCCAAACAGCGTGAGTACGGGAAAGCTATGATGACTGTTCAGCGCGAATCCGCTTTATTCCGCGCTTTGCCTGAAGAGCAGCTTGTTTGGATGAGCCATGGTGATTTAGTGGTTGAAGCTCCTGAAGGCTTTACAATTGACGGTACTAATCCATCTTGCCCGATTTCGTCGATGAGCGATGAGTCTAGAAAGCTTTATGCCGTGCAATTCCACCCAGAGGTACGCCATTCTGTTTACGGGAATGACCTTCTCAAGAACTTTGTATTTAACGTCTGTGATTGCAGCGACACATGGTCAATGGAAAACTATATTGATATGGAAATCGCGAAGATTCGCGAACAAGTTGGCACGAAGAAGGTTCTTTGCGCACTAAGCGGCGGTGTCGATTCTTCAGTTGTCGCTGTTCTTATTCATAAAGCTATCGGCGATCAGCTTACCTGTATTTTTGTTGACCACGGATTACTTAGGAAGAATGAAGCGGATAGTGTCATGAAAACATTCTCCGAAGGCTTCCATATGAATGTCATAAAGGTTGACGCGAAGGATCGCTTCTTAACAAAATTGAAGGGCGTTTCTGACCCAGAGCAAAAGCGGAAAATCATCGGTAACGAGTTTATCTATGTATTTGACGATGAATCAGCGAAACTTGAAGGAATTGAGTTTTTAGCGCAAGGAACGCTATATACTGATATTATTGAGAGCGGCACGGCTACTGCGCAAACAATCAAATCCCACCATAATGTGGGCGGTCTTCCAGAAGATATGCAGTTTACATTAATCGAGCCGCTAAACACATTATTCAAGGATGAAGTTCGTGCTTTAGGAACAGAGCTTGGAATTCCGGATGATATTGTTTGGAGGCAGCCTTTCCCAGGTCCGGGTCTCGGCATTCGTGTTTTAGGGGCAATTTCTGATGATAAATTAGAAATTGTTCGGGAATCGGATTGGATTTTACGCGAAGAAATTAAAAAAGCCGGGCTTGACCGCGATATTTGGCAATATTTCACGGTTCTACCTGACATCCGCAGTGTCGGTGTAATGGGAGATGCACGAACATACGATTACACGATTGGTATCCGTGCCGTTACGTCTATTGATGGAATGACATCAGATTGGGCACGTATTCCATGGGAAGTGCTTGAGGTTATTTCGACTCGAATCGTCAACGAAGTGGCACACGTAAATCGGGTTGTGTATGACATTACCAGCAAGCCACCAGCAACAATTGAGTGGGAATAATCACGAACGATTAATAATACTTTTATAAAAATGTTCGTCTTTTATCTTGACGAAGTTATTTTTCATTGCTATTATGAAAGAGAATTAAATTAACGTCTAATTACGTCGTATAATATTGGGAATATGGCCCAAGAGTTTCTACCGAGCCACCGTAAATGGTTTGACTACGAGGTAAGTGTTAATGGAAGAAGAGTGTAACTTTTTTCTTTCTCTTTCTTTACACATGCCCTAGTCAAACGCTCCGGTAGTCATCGGAGCGTTTTTTTCATTAGAGAATTCCAGGGGGAGAGCAATGAAGAATTACTTTGAGTTTGAAAAATTAGGAACAAGTTATCGTCAAGAATTTATTGGTGGTTTAACAACCTTTTTGGCTATGGCCTATATTTTGGTGGTCAACCCGCTGACGTTGTCTTTAGCAAGTATTAAGGATTTCCCTGATGTATTAAGAATGGATCATGGCGCTGTCTTTGTAGCAACGGCAATAGCTTCTGCCATTGGATCCATTGTCATGGGGTTACTCGGAAAGTATCCGCTAGCGCTGGCACCAGGGATGGGGTTAAATGCCTTTTTTGCTTATACCGTTGTGCTGGGAAGCCATATTCCTTGGCAGCATGCACTAGGTGCAGTTTTGATTTCCGGAGTATTCTTCTTTCTATTAACTCTTACTGGTCTTCGTGAAAAAATCATCAATGCGATTCCAGTTGATTTAAAACATGCTGTAGGAGCAGGGATTGGTTTATTTATTACCTTTATCGGATTCCAGCAATCAGGTATTATTGTAAAAAATGATGCCACACTTGTTGGGTTAGGAAATTTATCGAATGGAACTACCTTGTTGACGATTTTTGGAATTGTGATCACCGTCATCATGATGACAAGAGGAATCAAAGCGGCCGTTTTTTATGGGATGATTGTCACTGCTATTGTCGGAATGATTTTTCATTTAACTCCTGTCCCACATCAATTGATAGGTAGTGTACCAAGCATTAAACCAACATTTGGCGCAGTATTTTCGGCATTTGGAGACCACTCCTTCTGGTCAACCAGTATGATTGGAATTATATTAACCTTCTTATTTGTAGATTTCTTTGATAATGCTGGGACACTTGTCGCAGTTGCCAACCAGGCAGGATTGATGAAGGATAACAAACTTCCAAACGCAGGAAGAGCGTTGTTATCTGATTCCATTGCTACAATGGTAGGAGCGGTATTAGGAACGTCAACAACTACCTCTTATATTGAATCAACTGCAGGGGTAGCTTCCGGGGCCAAAACAGGGTTTGCTTCATTAGTTACAGCTGGGCTCTTTATTCTATCAATCTTTTTCTATCCGTTATTATCCGTTATTACGACGCCTGTTACAGCGCCTGCACTTATTATCGTCGGAGTATTAATGGTTTCATCGCTGGGTAACATTAATTGGAAACAATTCGAAATTGCTGTTCCCGCGTTTCTAACCATGATTGCAATGCCACTTTCCTACAGTATTGCGACGGGTATCGCCATTGGTTTTATTTTCTACCCTATCACTATGATTGTGAAAGGAAGAATCAAGGAAATAAATCCAATCATGTATGTATTCTTCGTCATCTTTCTTGTATATTTTATTTTAAAATAAGGCTATGTTAAAGCTCATTGTTGATTTTGCTACTATGTTGATTGGAGCGGAAGGCGCTCGACTCCTGCGGGAGTACGGGGCAGGGGAGACCCCGCAGGCGCAATAGCGCCGAGGAGGCTCCCCGAACCGCCCGCGGAAAGCGAGCGCCTGGAGCGGAAATCAACAGGTGAGTTTAAAGGATCCTAAAATAAAGTGAACAAAGCCGCCTGATGAATTGGCGGTTTTTTTATTTGTTGAAAAATCCTATAATTAAATAAAGTATGAAAAAATGAACCTATTTAAAAATACTGTCGAATGATGTCGTTGACTTCCTGTTTCGTCTCCTTTAACATGTTTATGATAGAGAAAAGTTCTGTGAAATGGAGAATAATGGTATGGCAAAAATATTGATTGAAAAGGTCTTAAATAATAATGTGTTAATCGCAGAACACTCAACTTATGAAGAAGTCGTACTAATTGGAAAGGGCATCGGCTTTAATCGAAAACGCGGGGAATACATCGATACGAACGCGGTTGAAAAGCTTTTTGTCTTAAAAGATGAAAAGGAACAAGAAAACTATATTAAATTGCTTCCATTTATCGACACAGACTATTTAGAAATCATTATTTCTGCCATCGACCTTATCAAACAACGATCAAATTCGACGCTAAATGAACATATTCATGTGGCTTTAACGGACCATTTAATGTTTGCGATTACAAGAGCTTCGCAAGGGATGGCGGTCAATAATCCGTTTTTAGTTGAAACAAAGGCCCTTTATCGGCGTGAATATGAAATCGCTTTAGAAGTTGTTCAATTATTGAATCAAAAAATAGGGATACAGCTGCCAGTTGGTGAAGTTGGCTTCATTGCCCTTCACATCCATAGCGCCATTACCAATAAAAGCTTATCTGATGTAAATCAATATTCCCAACTGATCAGCAGGCTGGTGGAGATGGTGGAAGAGCAGTTTGACATTACGATCGACCGCGAAGGTATTGATTACGTGAGGCTTATCCGGCACCTTCGATTTGCTATTGAACGTGTGATCAAAGGTGAAAAAGTCGAGGAACCAGAAAAAATTGCAGCCCTATTGAAAGAGGAATATCCGGTATGCTATTATCTTTCCTGGAAGCTCATTAAAGTGATGCAGCAAACCTTAAAAAAGCAAGTTTTTGATGCGGAAGCTGTTTATTTGACGATGCATCTGCAAAGAATTCAAAATAAAATTAAATAGCTATTATTTTTACGTGTTACTGATACGATCAGGCATGAGTGAAAGTAATAATTGAAATGAAGTTTTAGGGGAATTCTATTCCTAAAAATCTCCATTCTAATTACTTTTACTCATGCCTTTTTTATTTGTTTTTTTTTGTCTGTAATGTAAACGCTTAATGAGCTTGAAAAATTTTTTGGGGGGGGATAACAAATGTTTAAAAAGGCTTTTGGCGTCTTGCAAAAAGTAGGTAAAGCGCTAATGCTTCCAGTTGCCATCTTACCGGCAGCAGGTATTTTATTGGCTATTGGAACCGCGCTTCAAAATCCTACGTTAACAGATTTAGCACCGTTTTTAAATAACCATGCAGTTGCAATGGTTGCTAACATTATGGCACAAGCAGGCGGTATTATCTTTAGTAACCTTGCACTTCTTTTTGCGGTAGGGGTTGCCGTTGGTTTAGCAGGAGGAGAAGGTGTAGCCGGACTAGCTGCAATTGTCGGTTTCCTCATTATGAATGTTACAATGGGAACTGCATTAGGGATTACTCCAGCAACAGTAGCGAAAGATCCAAACACTTATGCATCTGTTTTAGGTATTCCAACCCTGCAAACAGGTGTATTTGGCGGTATTATCGTTGGTATTGTTGCATCATCTATGTATAATAGATTCTTTAATATTGAACTGCCATCTTATTTAGGTTTCTTTGCTGGTAAGCGCTTTGTTCCGATTGTTACGGCAGCAAGTGCTGTTGTTTTAGGTTTACTCATGATCATCGTTTGGCCGCCAATCCAATATGGTTTAAATTATTTCTCAACACACATGGTGGATGCTAATTTAACTCTTTCGGCTTTTGTTTTCGGTGTTGTTGAACGTTCCCTTATTCCATTTGGATTGCATCATATCTGGTATGCGCCATTCTGGTATCAATTTGGAAGCTATACAACACATGCCGGTCAAGTCGTTCATGGTGACCAAGCGATTTTTATGGCACAGATTAAGGATGGAGTGCAACATTTAACTGCTGGAACATTTACAACAGGTAAATATCCATTTATGATGTTTGGTCTTCCGGCAGCTGCATTAGCGATTTATCATGAAGCTAGACCGGAAAAGAAAGCGATTATCGGCGGTTTGATGTTCTCAGCCGGTTTAACCTCTTTCTTAACAGGTATTACAGAACCAATTGAATTTTCTTTCTTATTTGTTGCACCGGTATTATTTGCTATTCACTGTATTTTTGCCGGATTATCATTCATGGTAATGCATTTATTAAATGTAAAGATTGGTATGACGTTCTCCGGGGGATTAATTGACTATACTCTATTTGGTTTACTTAATCCGCAGACAAATGCGTGGCGCGTCATTCCAGTAGGTATAGTATTTGCTCTTATTTATTACTTCGGATTCCGTTTTGCGATTCGCAAATGGGACTTAAAAACACCAGGACGTGAATTGGAAGAAGAAGAAGATCAAGCACCAACAGGTAAAGCTGGCTCCAGTGATCTTGCTGGCGATATTTTAGATGCGATGGGCGGAAAGGAAAATATTGCTCACTTAGATGCTTGTATTACCCGTCTTCGTGTATCGGTAAATGATATTAAAAATGTAGATAAAAAAAGATTGAAAAGCCTTGGAGCAGCAGGTGTCCTTGAGGTAGGAAACAATATTCAAGCCATTTTTGGCCCGCGTTCTGAAATCATCAAAGGGCAAATGAAGGATATAATGGAAGGTAAGCGCCCTCGTACAACTGCTGAGGTTTCACCGGAAAAAGGTGTGGAACAGCAAATTGAAGAAATAAATCCTAGTGCGCTACAAACTGAACAAAAAGACGACGATGTTTTTGTTTCACCTCTTAATGGGGAAATAGTTCCAATTACGGAAGTACCTGATCCAGTTTTTGCTGGGAAAATGATGGGCGACGGCTTTGCGATTGTACCAGCTGAAGGTTTGGTGGTTTCCCCTGTAGATGGTAAAATCGTTAACCTGTTCCCAACGAAACACGCTATTGGCATTCTTTCAGATAACGGCCGTGAAATCCTAATTCACGTTGGTATCGACACGGTTAACTTAAAAGGACAATGCTTCGAAACATTAGTTTCTGAAAATGACCGGATTGTAAAAGGGCAGCCGTTGTTAAAATTTGATGTTGCTTATATTAAAGAGCATGCAAAATCAACCATAACACCAATTGTCTTCACCAACTTGGCTGAAGGTGAAAAGGTTGTCATTGAAAAACAAGGACACGCTGATCTGAAACAAGAGGGAATTGTAAAAATCACAAAATAAAAAGGTAGAGCCGGCCAAGGTTTAGGCTGGCTCTTCTACATGTTTTTCCGAACAATATACCCCCACTTATTAGAAGTAATAATCGTTAATTGATTGGAATTAATGATATCCTCTGAATCATGTCCTTTTCTTAATAGTAGTAAAGCATTTTCCCTTTTTAAAAAATCACTAACGTCACCATTTTCTATAAGTAAGTCACCATATAATTTTGATGCCAAGACCATATTTTGAGTCCACTTCAATGGGCTTTTCGGATTATGAACAAACAAACTGTATCCCTTTAAATCGTCTATTTTTTGGACGTTCTGAATCAATCTGATGTGCAATTTTGAGGGGGGATTCCCTAAATAGGTTTGAATCTCCCACTCATGGAACAACGATACAACCAGAATAGAAAATAACAGAGCAGCCCTAGTTGCAGTCTTTCCGTTCAAGAGGATCTTGCTAGAAAGGGCACCGATTATAACCGAAAGTGTAGGATAAACAGGTAAGATATACCACCTAATTTTCGTCTTGGCAAAGGTAAAGAACAAAATAGGTACTATAATCCACAAGCATAAACCTAAATAATAGGTAGCTTTCTCTGCTTTCAATTTGGAAATAGATAACTCCCTAAAGGGATACAGAAGAACTAATCCAATAAGAAGCAAGAGCCAAAAGGAAAAGTAATTCCATAAAGTTAAAAAATAATAGGAATACCCGCCGATATGTCCCTCGATCGCATTCGATGACCTTTTGAGCAGGTCGTAAGCAATCATATTATTAAAAAACTCCATACCATCATATTGATATCTTATACACGCCCAAGCAAATATGGGAGCGAACATGAAGGTGAATAATAAAATCCAATTTATATAAGTGAGTTTCTTATAGCTCCCTGTTAATAGTAGGTACAAACAGATGATGGCTGCAATATTGCCGGCGTGCCAGCTTTTTGTTAAAAAAGCCAGAGCGAATGCAAACCCGGACATATAGAGGAAAATTGGCTTTTCTTTAAAAAGTAAAAGTGACAAAATTGCTGTAGTAAAGAAAAAAACAAATAGTGCATCTGCATCCCCGGTTCTTGCACTGTGATCTGTTAAGAATTGCGTGCATGTTGCTAAAGTTAACGTGGATATGAGGGAGGCTAATTTTCCGTGCTTTAGGTTTACGAAAACAGCAACAAATATAATCGTTAGTATTGCTGAAATGGCTGAGAATAGTCGAAGCCCTAGGGTGTTGTAGCCTGCAATTTTATAGCCGGCCATATTTGCCCAAAAACTTAATGGAGGTTTCAAGTTCCAATAGTCGATTTGATTAAGATATGTATTTACGAGAAAATTCCCCTTTTTTAACATTTCGTAAGCACTTACTCCATGCCTTGCTTCATCCCAACTGGAAATGGGGAATGTGCCCAAGCTATAAAAAATATTATAGGATGCTAAAACCAGTAAAACAGTCAAGAAAATCGGATAATACCTTTGACATAAACCGTACATAATCGAAAGCTCCTTATTCTATAGATTTACATAGTTTTTTCTCGATGACTAAAACAAAAGGAAACCATGCATTTGCTTTAGAGAAGGGGCAGTAATTTTCCTTTTTTAAATATCTCTATGTTATTTTGATTCCCTGCCAAATCTGATTTATTCGTGGATTATTTTACCGAAATCTGATTAAACGATCGTAGTTATTGTCTGTTTCAAAACTTTGTTTCATGGGGAGCATCCCGAAAAAAATATAAAAAACTTATTGACGTTTTATTTTGAAGATGATAATATATTTTAGCAGTCGTTAATGACGAGTAAACAACACAATGAAGTTAAAAATTAATTTTAAAAAGTGTTGACTCGCTGCTTATGATCTGATATATTAATAAGGTTGCTTCTGAAGGAAGTTAAGAAGCGATTGTGATTGTTCTTTGAAAACTAAACAAACAAAAACGTCAACAAACAATAATTATTCACTTCATTTAATGATGTGAAGCCAACGTAAATTCGAGCTAAATCAACTTTCTTGGAGAGTTTGATCCTGGCTCAGGACGAACGCTGGCGGCGTGCCTAATACATGCAAGTCGAGCGAATCTTTGGGAGCTTGCTCCCGAAGGTTAGCGGCGGTGAGGT